>NZ_QYYG01000001.1 GCF_003591175.1 Serratia inhibens
GTGGAAGCTGTGTTTACCAAGGTCGATACCAATCAGCGTAACGTTTTGCATGATGATCCCCTTCAGAAAGAAAAACACCCTGTCAGCGTACGCCTCACAGGGTGGGGGTGACCATCTCATTAGGGCCGCTGTTGCGGCCCTTGTCACATCTGCAGACAGCCTGGAATCAGGCCTGCTGCTTCCTGAATAAACTCAGCACAAACAGCACCGCAGCGCTCAGCACCACAGATGGGCCGGCCGGGGTATCGTAAAATGCCGAGAAGGCCAGCCCGCCAGTGACGGCAAGCATGCCTGTCAGCACCGCATAACCGGCCATTTGCTCAGGCGTACGGGCGAAACGACGAGCCGTCGCCGCCGGAATAATCAGCAAAGAAGTGATGATCAGCGCGCCGACGAACTTCATCGCCAGACCAATGGTCAGAGCGGTGACCAGCATCAGCACGGTGCGCGCCCGTACCAGATTAACGCCGTCTACATGCGCCAGCTCAGGGCTGATGGTCATCGACAGCAGGTTGCGCCACTGCCACCACAGGATCAGCAGCACGACGCTGACGCCGATACCAATCATCCAGATATCGCTAAAGGTGACAGACAACAGATCGCCAAACAGGTAAGCCATCAGATCGACCCGCACGTTGGACATTAGCGCCACCACCACCAAACCCAGCGACAGCGCGCTATGCGCCATAATGCCGAGCAGGGTATCAACGGAAAGTTGCGGCCGGCGCTCCAGCCACACCAGCACCAGAGCCAGCACCAGCGTTACGGCAATCACCGCATAAAAAGGATTCACATCCAACAGCAGGCCGAAGGCCACACCAAGCAGCGAGGCGTGCGCCAAGGTATCGCCAAAGTAGGACATTCGGCGCCAGACAACAAATGAGCCTAGCGGGCCGGCGGCCCCAGCCAGCAGCACCCCGGCCAGCCAGCCGGGTAATAACAGTTCGATCATGCCTCACGGCCCCCGGTTTTCTTCAACACGATTCGTCCTTGCAGGTCGTGACGGTGGTTATGGTGGTGGCGATAAACCGCCAGCTGCTCCGCTCCCCGATTACCAAACATGGCGATAAATTCAGGGTGCATGGAGACCACTTCCGGCGCGCCGGAACAGCAGATGTGTTGGTTGAGACACAGCACTTCATCGGTTTTTGCCATCACCAGATGCAGGTCATGGGAAACCATCAATACCGCACAGCCCAACTCTTTACGCAGTTGATCGATCAGATCGTACAGCGCCAGTTGGCCGTTGACGTCGACCCCCTGCGTCGGTTCATCCAGCACCAGCAACTGCGGTTTATTCAACAGCGCACGTGCCAGCAGAACCCGCTGGTTTTCGCCGCCGGAGAGCTTTTGCATCGGTTGATCGAGCAGATGAGCCGCCTGCACGCGTTTCAGCGCAGGCAGGATATCAGCTTTTTTTACACCGGGTTTCAGGCGCATAAAACGGCTGACGGTGAGTGGCAGGGTGGCGTCGAGGTGCAGTTTTTGCGGCACATAACCGATGCGCAGGCCCGGCTCGCGCACAATGGTGCCTTCGGTTGGCGCAATTAGCCCCAGCACCACCCGTACCAGCGTAGATTTACCCGCGCCGTTAGGGCCGAGCAGCGTCAGAATACGGCCCGGCTGGAGGTTGAGCGAAATATTCGACAGAACCTTGCGGCTACCAAAGGTGACGGTGATATTTTTTAGCGTTGTCAGTGTAGACATCTCGTGATTACATTTTGCAGAACTAACCGAATGTTATAATATCACGCCTCGCTGATGAAAACGACGGGATTACTGAGAATGGCACAGAAAAATAAATGGCTGCAACGTACGCTGCTGGCCAGCGCATTGATGATGGTCGGGCCGCTGAACGGCGCTTATGCCGCGGTAGTGACTTCCATTCGTCCTCTGGGGTTTATCGCTTCTGCGATAGCCGATGGCGTGACACCCACCGAGGTGCTGTTGCCGGATGGTGCTTCGCCGCATGATTTTGCTCTGCGGCCTTCCGATATCCAACGCCTGCGTGCCGCCGATCTGGTGGTGTGGGTGGGGCCGGACATGGAAGCTTTTCTGACCAAGTCGTTAACTCCGGTTTCGGCCAATCGGCAGTTGGCTATCAGCGAACTTAACGGGATCAAACCCTTGTTGATGAAGGGCGACGATGATCACGATCATGGCAATGATCATGCAGCCGATGCGCATAATCATGCGGATCATGAAGAAGAGGACGGCCATCATCACGGCGAATATAATATGCACGTTTGGTTGTCCCCGGAAGTGGCAAAAGTGACCGCGATCGCGATTCACGACAGGTTATTGGAACTTATGCCGCAAAATAAGGACAAATTAGACGCAAACCTGCGCCAGTTCGAGAATCTGCTGACGCAAACTGACAAAAATGTTGGTAACATGCTTAGGCCTGTGCAAGGTAAGGGATATTTTGTTTTTCATGACGCTTACGGCTACTTTGAAAAACACTTCGGCTTGAGCCCACTGGGCCATTTTACCGTTAATCCCGAAATACAGCCTGGAGCACAGCGCTTACACCAAATTCGAACACAGTTGGTTGAGCAGAAAGCAGTCTGCGTTTTTGCTGAGCCACAATTCAGACCGGCCGTAATCAATGCCGTTGCCAAGGGGACCAAAGTGCGTTCTGGAACGCTGGACCCGCTGGGCACCGGCATCGCACTGGGGAAAGACAGCTACGGGAACTTCCTGACTCAGCTGTCAAGCCAGTACGTGAGCTGCCTGAAGTAAAGATTATGAGGATAATATCGAGTGCAGCAGATAGTCCGAACTATCGCTCTGGCGTATAACAATCTGCCACGGCCCCATCGCGTCATGCTGGGGTCGCTGACAGTGGTCACACTGGCCGTTGCCGTTTGGCGGCCTTTTGTTTATCACCCAGATCATAACCCTATCGTTAAGAATATCGAGTTAGAATCCAGCCAGTTACGGTCCTTACTGCCAGAAGCCAGTGAGCCGATCGACCTTGACCAAGCCACTCCCGATGATGACATCCCACAGGATGAGCTGGACCAGAAGGTCGCCGGCGAAGATGGCGTGCATGAATATGTAGTTTCTACCGGCGATACGCTGGGCAGCATTCTGACCCAGTACGGCATAGATATGTCAGACGTATCTCTGCTCGCATCGCAAAATCGCGACCTGCGTAATCTGAAGATCGGTCAGCAACTGTCGTGGACGGTAAACGATGCCGGCGATCTGCAACGTTTGACCTGGGAAATTTCTCGGCGTGAAACCCGTACCTACGATCGCGTAGGCAACAGTTTCAAGGAAACTCAGGAAGCCCAACAGGGCGAGTGGCGTAATAACGTGATCAGCGGCCGCCTCAATGGCAGTTTCGTCAGCAGCGCCAGTGATGCCGGCCTGAGCCGCGCCGAAATCAATGCGGTGATCAAAGCGCTGCAGTGGCAGTTGGATTTCCGCAAACTGCGCAAAGGCGACCAATTCTCGGTATTGATGTCCCGCGAACACTTTGACGGCAAGAGCTCGCAAAGCCAGTTGCTGGGCGTGCGCATGCGTTCCGGCGGCAAGGATTATTACGCCATCCGCGCCGAAGACGGCAAATTCTATGATCGTCAAGGCTCCGGCCTGGCGCGCGGCTTTATGCGCTTCCCAACCATGAAGCAGTTCCGCATTTCTTCAAACTTCAATCCGCGCCGGGTGAATCCGGTAACCGGGCGCATTGCGCCGCACAAAGGCGTCGATTTTGCGATGCCGGTTGGTACTCCGGTGCTGGCGGTGGGGGACGGTGAAGTATTGATCGCCAAACGCAGCGGTGCCGCAGGCAATTATGTGGCGATTCGCCATGGTCGCCAGTACACCACACGTTATATGCACCTGAAAAAACTGCTGGTTAAGCCAGGGCAGAAGGTGAAACGTGGCGACCGTATCGCGTTATCGGGCAACACCGGTCGTTCTACCGGGCCGCACCTGCATTTCGAAATGTGGACCAACCAACAGGCAGTCAACCCATTGACGGCGAAACTGCCGCGCTCTGAAGGGCTGAGCGGTAAAGATCGCAGCGATTATCTGGCGCAGGTGAAGGAAGTGGTTCCTCAACTTCAGCTGGATTGATCCTTCTGTTCGGGCGCGTTGCCGCGCCAGTGATCCCATCGGCCTGATTGCGGGCCGATGCTGTTTTATATTGGCGATTCGTGGTTGTTAATTGCAAAATCATTCTTTGCAATTATGATTAGCCGAACCGCTAAGTTAAGAGCTTGTGCATGCAAAACGAGAAAAAATCGAACCTGGAGTTCATCCCGCAATTTCAAAAAGCCTTTTACCATCCGCGCTACTGGGGCGTTTGGCTGGGAACCGGGTTGATGGCCGGTATTTCACTGATCCCTGCTCGCTTGCGCGACCCGGTGCTCGGAGCCGTGGGCAAGTTGGCCGGCAAAGTGGCCAAAAGCGCGCGCCGCCGTGCGCGTATCAACTTGCTGTATTGCCTGCCGGAAGTACCGGAGAACGAACGCGAGCATATTATTGACGAGATGTTCGCCACCGCACCGCAATCGATGATTCTGATGGCGGAACTGGCCTGCACCAAACCGGAGAAAGTGCTGAAGCGCGTGCGTTGGCATGGTGAAGAGGTGCTGGATAAGATCCGCGAGGAAGGCCGAAACGTGATTTTCCTGGTGCCGCATGGTTGGGCGGTGGATGTGCCCGCAATGCTGATGGCGGCGCGTGGCCAGCCGATGGCGGCGATGTTCCACAACCAAAGCAATCCCCTGGTGGATTATCTGTGGAATGCGGTGCGCCGTAAGTTCGGTGGCCGGATGCATGCGCGCAATGACGGCATCAAGCCATTTATCAGTTCAGTGCGTCAGGGGTATTGGGGCTATTATCTGCCCGATCAGGATCACGGTGCCGAACACAGCGAGTTCGTCGACTTTTTCGCTACCTATAAAGCGACGTTGCCGGCGGTAGGCCGTTTGATGAAGGTGTGCCGTGCGGCAATCGTGCCTTTGTTCCCGGTGTATGACGGCAAAACCAGCATGTTGGATATCTATATTCGCCCGCCGATGGATGATTTGGCCGTGGCTGACGATCCCTATATTGCGCGCCGCATGAATGAAGAAGTTGAGAATTTGGTGGGGCCGAATCCAGAGCAGTACACCTGGATCCTCAAACTGCTGAAAACGCGTAAAGAAGGGGAAACCGAGCCCTATTCGCGCGACGATTTGTATCGCTAAGCGACATCGTCGCTCAGGCCTGAAGGGCCAGTCATCGAAAGGTGTCTGGCCCTTTGTTTTTGCTGCGCTTATATATGTACCAGGCAGCCCTGCGCAATCAACGGCTCCAGCACCGCCGGCATCTGGGCGAAGTTGTTCCAGCGCAAATCCAATCGCCGCAGGCGAGTCAATGCCGCCATGCTGTCCGGCAGCTCACACAAGCGGTTGGCACGCAGATCAAGCGTGGTGAGCGTGGTTAGTTGACCAAAGCCGTCTGGAAGCTGCCGTAGCCGATTAGAGCGCAGATTGAGGTCGGTCAGGTTGGCCAGGTGGCAGAGTGCCGCAGGCAGCTTGCTGATGGCGTTATTTTCCACGTCCAGTACCGCCAGTTCAGGGCATTGCGAGATTTCTTCAGGCAGCGTTTCCAGGCGATTGTTCATCAGATGCAGTTCCCGCAGCGCGGTCAACTGGCCGATGGTAGCCGGCAGCGCGGTAATCTGGTTGTTATATAGCCTCAATTCCTGCAAACCACTCAATTGAACAATGGCAGCAGGCAGTTCGCTTAGTTGGTTATCGGTCACGTTCAGATAACGCAATTTATGCAAGCAGCCCAGCTCGCTGGGCAGCGTGCTGAAAGCGTTGTCGCTCAGATAAAGATAAGTCAGTTCGCTGAGTTGGCCGATGCCGGCGGGCACCCGGTCGGCTTTGTTGTGGCCGCAATCCAGCATCGCCAGCTTTTGCAATTGACCTAGTTCTTCCGGCAGTTCACTGAGTTGGTTGCAAGAGATATTCAGTACCTGCAGGTCGCGATGCTGAAAAATTTGCGCCGGGAACTGGCGGAGGCGATTGCCGTACAAGCTGATTTTCAGTAATGCGCTACCCTGCAGGTGGGATCCCTCCAGGCTTTCCAGCCCCTGGCCGTCAAGATCCAGTTCAAGCGAGCTGCAGTTTTGCTGTGGGTGTTGATGAAGCATCTTGGCTCTCCGTTTGCCGTCGTGGCGACTGGAGACGAGTTTATCAGGCGGAAAGAGCGGTGCGGGAAAAAATGCCGGCCGCGTTAACGGCCGGCGGCAAGCGCGATTACTCGACGCGCAGGATACGGCTGGTGTTGGTGGTGCCAACGGTTTCCATCACGTCGCCCTGCGTCACGATAACCAGGTCGCCTGAAACCAGGAAGCCTTTGTCGCGCAGGCGATTCACCGCATCATTGGCCGCGACGACGCCGTCGTTATGGCTGTCGAAGTAAACCGGGGTAACGCCGCGATAGAGCGCGGTCAGGTTCAGCGTGTGCTCATGACGTGACATGGCGAAGATCGGCAACCCGGAGCTGATGCGGGACATCATCAGCGCAGTACGGCCTGATTCTGTCATGGCGATCAGTGCAGTTACGCCTTTCAGGTGGTTGGCTGCGTACATTGAAGACATGGCAATGGCTTCTTCGATGTTGTCGAACTGCACGTCCAAGCGGTGTTTGGAAACGTTGATGCTTGGGATCTTTTCAGCGCCCAAACAAACACGTGCCATTGCCGCTACGGTTTCGGCCGGGTACTGGCCCGCTGCGGTTTCGGCAGACAGCATGACGGCGTCGGTACCATCCAGCACGGCGTTCGCCACGTCCATGACTTCGGCGCGGGTTGGCATCGGGTTGGTGATCATCGATTCCATCATCTGGGTCGCGGTGATGACGGCGCGGTTCAGCGTGCGGGCGCGACGGATCAGTTTTTTCTGGATGCCGACCAGTTCAGGATCGCCGATTTCGACACCCAGGTCGCCACGGGCAACCATCACCACGTCGGAAGCCAGGATGATGTCGTCCATTGCTTCGTCGCTGCACACGGCTTCGGCACGTTCAACTTTAGAAACGATCTTGGCGTTGCAACCTGCATCGCGCGCCAGACGGCGTGCGTAGTTCAGATCTTCGCCGGTACGCGGGAAGGAAACCGCCAGATAGTCGACGCCGATTTTCGCCGCGGTGATGATATCGGCTTTATCTTTCTCGGTCAGGGCTTCTGCGGACAGGCCACCGCCCAGCTTGTTGATGCCTTTGTTGTTGGACAGCGGGCCGCCAACGGTCACTTCGGTAAACACTTTCATGCCCTGAACTTCGAGCACTTTCAGCTGTACGCGGCCGTCGTCCAGCAGCAGTACGTCGCCCGGTACCACGTCGGCTGGCAGGCCTTTATAGTCGATACCGACTTTTTCTTTATCGCCTTCACCTTTTGACATGTTGGCATCGAGCAGGAATTTGTCACCAATATTGAGGAAGATTTTGCCTTCCTTAAAGGTGGAAACGCGGATTTTCGGCCCTTGCAGGTCGCCCAGAATAGCGACGTGACGCCCCAGTTTGGCAGCGATTTCGCGCACTTTATCTGCACGAGCCTGATGATCTTCCGCGCTGCCGTGGGAAAAGTTGAGCCGAACCACGTTAGCGCCTGCGGCAATGATCTTTTCCAGATTATTGTCGCGGTCAGTAGCCGGGCCAAGGGTGGTAACAATTTTGGTTCTTCTGAGCCGTCTGGACATGTATTACTCCGTTGACTGGTGAAGCAAAGTATTGGTGTTGCGATAACGTCGGATAACGAAACCAGGAGTGAAATGTAATTTTACTACACTGATGTTTCACCCGGGTTACCCGCATGAGCGTTTTACAGGTACTGCATCTAATACTGCCGTTCGAATCTTCCCGGCAGGTTTTTTACATCGGTTACGAGTCGAAATTATTCGGGATAACCGCACCCTTATCAAAGCGCGATTCTTTTAACGCTTCCTTGACCCGCTTCAAGTTATCTCTGAATTTAGCCCCTCTGCGCAAGGTAAATCCGGTGGCCAGAACGTCGATGAGCGTTAATTGCGCAATTCGGGACACCATCGGCATATAAACGTCAGTATCCTCCGGCACATCAAGCAGCAGAGACAGCGTCGCCGCATGGGCGAGAGGGGTATCGCGGGAGGTGATGGCGATCACCGTGGCGTCGTTTTCACGCGCCAGTTGCGCCATTTCAACCAGGTTTTTGGTGCGGCCGGTGTGGGAAATCAGCACCACCACGTCGCCTTCGCTGGAGTTCATGCATCCCATGCGCTGCATGACGATGTCATCGAAGTAGACCACCGGGATATTAAAACGGAAAAATTTGTTCATCGCGTCGTGGGCGACCGCCGCCGACGCGCCTAAACCAAAGAAAGAGATCTTTTTTGCCTGCGTAAGCAGGTCAACCGCACGATTGATTGCGGCAATATCTAAATTTGCCTTTACTGTATCCAGACAGGCCATTACCGATTCAAATATTTTACCGGTGTAGGAATCGACGCTGTCATCTTCCTCCACGTTGCGATTTACGTAAGGGGTGCCGTTGGCCAGGCTTTGCGCCAGATGCAGCTTGAAATCCGGGAAACCCTTGGTATCGAGACGGCGGCAAAAACGATTGACGGTAGGTTCGCTGACGTCCGCCATTTTGGCCAGCGTTGCGATACTGGAGTGAATGGCGGTTTGCGGGGAGGCCAGGATCACCTCGGCGACTTTCCTTTCAGATTTGCTCAGGAGCTCCAGATGGCTCTGGATTTTTTCCAGCGTATTCATATAACGAGAGTCACTCATGGTTTTATACCCGCAATCTTTCAAGTTTCCACCTGAAATCCATCGGATATGTCGATTTCAATCAAAGGAGAAATCAATGCCGGTTTAATGAAAATATACTACGTGCCGGTAACCGTTGGCAGTCTCGACAGAGGGTATGCAGACTTTTTTCATCAGAACATGACCTGTGTCTAACTTTCATAATGGTAAAAGAGCGTCAAAAAAGACAGAAAATTACAGTTTTTGGTTTCGGCGGCGGCGTTTAGGCCCGATCGCGCTTAACACTGGAGTTTCTGGGGCTTTTTTTCTGCTTTTGATCCGGGTTTACTGGCCGTAGTCAAAGAGAGTACATTAGTAATGTAAGAAAATTACAAATATCCTGCAACGAGGAGATGAACATGGCGGTAACCTCTACAGCCCAGGCGTGTGACCTGGTTATTTTCGGCGCGAAGGGCGATTTGGCGCGTCGTAAGCTGCTGCCTTCCCTGTACCAGTTAGAAAAAGCCGGCCATATCCACCCGGAAACCCGGATTATCGGCGTTGGTCGTGCCGAGTGGGATAAAGAAGCCTATATCAAGGTGGTCAAGGAAGCGCTTGGCACCTTTATGAAAGAAAAGCTGGATGACGAACTCTGGGCCACGCTGAGCGCACGCCTGGATTTCTGCAACCTGGATGTGAACGACAGCAAAAACTTTACCAAACTGGGTAAAATGCTGGACCAGAAGCATCGCACCACCATCAACTATTTCGCCATGCCGCCAAGCACCTTCGGCGCGATCTGCAAAGGGTTGGGCGAGGCAAAGCTGAACCACGACCCGGCGCGCGTCGTGATGGAAAAACCGTTGGGCACCGATCTGGCGTCTTCCCGCGTGATCAACGATCAGGTGGCGGAATACTTCAACGAGTCCCAGGTTTACCGTATTGACCACTACCTCGGTAAAGAAACGGTGCTGAACCTGCTGGCGCTGCGTTTCGCCAACTCGCTGTTTGCCTCCAACTGGGACAACCGTACCATCGATTCCGTACAGATCACCGTGGCGGAAGAGGTGGGCATCGAAGGGCGTTGGGGTTACTTTGATCAGGCCGGCCAGATGCGCGACATGATCCAGAACCACCTGCTGCAAATTCTGACCATGATTGCCATGTCGCCACCGGCGGATTTGACCACCGATCGCATTCGTGACGAAAAAGTGAAGGTGCTGCGCTCGCTGCGCCGCATTAATCAGAGCAATGTGCGCGAAACCACGGTGCGCGGCCAATACACCGCCGGTTTTGTGCAGGGCAAAAAAGTGCCGGGCTATCTGGAAGAGGAAGGGGCGAACAAAAGCAGCAACACCGAAACCTTCGTCTCTATCCGCGTGGATATCGACAACTGGCAGTGGGCCGGCGTGCCGTTCTATCTGCGTACCGGCAAGCGCCTGCCGACCAAATGTTCTGAAGTAGTGGTTTACTTCAAGAACCCGCCGTTGAACCTGTTCAGCGACTCTTACCAGCAACTGCCGCAGAACAAGTTGACCATTCGTCTGCAGCCGGATGAAGGTATCGAGATCCAGGTACTGAATAAGGTACCGGGGTTGGATCACAAGCACCGCCTGCAAACCACCAAGCTGGATCTGAGCTTCTCGGAAACCTTCAATCAGGAGCACGTGGCAGACGCCTACGAGCGCTTGCTGCTGGAGACCATGCGCGGTATTCAGGCGCTGTTCGTGCGTCGTGACGAGGTGGAAGAAGCCTGGAAATGGGTGGACTCCATCATGGACGCCTGGAAAGCGGACAACGAAGCGCCGAAGCCGTACCAGTCCGGTACCTGGGGCCCGGTAGCCTCGGTCGCGATGATCACCCGCGATGGCCGTTCCTGGAACGAGTTCGAGTAACAGGTCGCCGGCAGTTTATCTGCCGGCATTTTTTTGCCCGTTGAACGCGGGACAACAACCTCACTTAGGGTACGGCCGGACGCCCGCATTAACTTGCGGAGCCCTGTGGCAGGGGCGTGCCATTTATAAACCGTAAGTAGTGGAGAAGGTATTAATGAAAAACTGGAAAACCAGCGCAGAACAAATCCTGACGGCAGGCCCGGTGGTTCCGGTCATTGTGATCAATAAACTGGAACATGCGGTGCCGCTGGCCAGGGCGCTGGTCGCCGGTGGTGTTCGCGTGCTGGAGGTGACACTACGTACCGCCTGCGCCATGGAGGCGATCCGCACCATCGCCCAAGAAGTGCCGGAGGCGATTATCGGCGCAGGTACGGTGATTAATCCCCAGCAGTTGCAAGAAGTGACTGAGGCCGGTGCGCAATTCGCTATCAGCCCAGGCCTGACCGAGGCGCTGCTGAAAGCCGCTACCGCAGGAACCATTCCGTTAATTCCGGGCATCAGCACCGTTTCAGAGCTGATGTTGGGCATGGATCACGGGTTGCGCGAATTCAAGTTCTTCCCTGCAGAAGCCAACGGCGGCGTGAAAGCGTTGCAGGCTATCGGCGGCCCATTCCCGCAGGTGCGTTTTTGTCCGACCGGTGGCATCACGCCGAATAACTACCGAGATTACCTGGCGCTGAAAAGCGTGCTGTGCATCGGCGGATCCTGGCTGGTGCCGGCCGATGCGTTGGAGATCGGCGACTACGAACGCATCAGCGAACTGGCGCGCAGCGCCGTCAAGGGCGCTGCGTTGTAACCCGCGCCGAGCCTGGGTTCGGCGATAGTTTGCCCATCCCTGAAATCATCAAGGTTCAACGGCGCGTTGAACCTTTTTTTATTTTTAAAATGCTTAACTTTCTTATTTTTAACCCGTTTTTTTCTGTTTTCTGTGAAAAATGGCAGTTTGCTTTATTATTTTGGCTATGGTACAAATATCGCAGTTGAAAATTTCACTTTTATGAGGATATTGGGCAAATCGCACGGTGTGCGGCTGAGAATAGAGAATAATTATGATGAAACTTAATGGAACCACCCTCAAAACCTCTACTTGCCAACTTTTCCTGTCTGCCATCCTTGCCAGTGAGCATCACTGGTGCAGCGAGCTATAGCGTCTTTCTCCCTTAACCGGTGCTGGTGACAGGCTCAGTCCTTCGTCATTCCGCGTAGCCGGGCAAACATTTTTATTACGTTTGGGTCAGTTTATCCCCAGGGATCTCTGCGTCGTCAGCGCCTCGTTGCGCCTGTCCGACGAGATAAATCGGGATAAATATGCCTTAGCGTGCGTTATTCGCCGTTTGGGAGAAAAATCATGATTTATTGGATCTTTTTGGGTTTGGCTATCGTGGCCGAAATTATCGGTACTCTGTCAATGAAATACGCCAGTATCAGCGGTGGCATGACCGGTCATATTGTGATGTATGTGATGATCACCGCTTCTTACGTAATGTTGTCGCTGGCGATAAAACGCGTCGCCCTTGGCGTGGCTTATGCGCTGTGGGAAGGCATCGGTATCCTGTTTATCACGCTGTTCAGCGTATTGTGGTTTGATGAGCCGATCTCTGCGTTGAAAGTGTTGGGTCTGGTGACGCTGATTGCCGGCATCATGCTGGTGAAGTCCGGTACCCGCAAGGATCGAAAACAGGTCAGCCCGCGAGGTGACAACCATGCAACAGCTTGAGTTGTACCACATCGGGTTTCTGGCACTGGCGATTGTCTTGGAAATTGTCGCCAACATCTTTCTGAAAATGTCGGACGGCTTCCGTAAAATGTGGATGGGTCTGTTGTCTCTGCTGTCGGTGTTGGGCGCGTTCAGTGCGCTGGCGCAGGCGGTGAAGGGGATTGATCTGTCGGTGGCCTATGCGCTTTGGGGCGGTTTCGGTATTGCCGCGACCATTGCTGCCGGTTGGATCCTGTTCGGCCAGCGGCTGAATGCCAAGGGCTGGATCGGCCTGGCGCTGCTGTTGGCGGGCATGGTGATTATCAAACTGGCTTAATCAGCGCGCAGAATGACAAAGTAAAAACCGCGGGGGTCACTCCCTGCGGTTTTTTGTTTACAGCGCGGCGATAATCTTGATTTCAACCTTGTACTTCGGGTTCATTAATTTGGCCTGCACGGTGCAGCGTACCGGCGCGCTGCCGGCGACCACCCAGGCATCCCAGGCGGCGTTCATCGCGGCGAAGTCGGCAGCGTCAGCCAGGAAAATCGTGGCATCCAGCACTCGGCTCTTGTCGGAGCCAACGCGAGCCAGCAGCACGTCAATGGCTGCCAGGGTGTTTGCCGTCTGTGCTGTGGCGTCGTCATCCAGATTTTCCGGCACGCTGGTGTAATAGACGGTGTCGTTGTGAACCACGGCTTCGGACCAGCGCTGATCGGGGTCAATGCGTTCGATATTCATTCAGTTATCTCCATATCATCATCACCTTAAGGGTAACACAGCCAACGGTAGAAATGCGTGGCGATAAACCCGTCGTCTTTCAAGCTACAGTCCTGTTACCTGCACTGTGCTGTACAGGGATATGCAAATGCCGCGAGCGCGTGGATGCGCCAGAGCGACCAACTTGAAAGCCATCGGCTAAAAGTCGGTGGTAGCCGTGCGGCAGGATTGGCATAATCACCGCTGAATTACACTGGCAGAGAGATAGCGTGACGGACGATTTCGCAACAGACGGCGCACTGGCGCAGGCAATCAAGGGTTTCAAACCGCGCGAACCTCAGCGGCAGATGGCGGAAGCCGTAACCGAAGCCATTAATTTCAAACAGGAGCTGGTGGTCGAAGCGGGCACCGGCACCGGTAAAACCTTCGCCTATTTGGCGCCGGCGCTGCGTGCCGATCGCAAAGTGATTATTTCCACCGGTTCAAAGGCCCTGCAAGACCAGCTTTACGCGCGCGATCTGCCTACCGTCGCCAAAGCGCTCAAGTACAAAGGCAAGATGGCGTTGCTGAAGGGCCGCTCCAACTATCTGTGCCTGGAACGCCTGGAGCAACAATCGATGGCCGGCGGTGAGTTGGCCGGGCAGACGCTGATCGATCTGGTTCATCTGCGTAAATGGTCGTCATTGACCAAAGAAGGCGACATCAGCAGTTGCAGCGACGTGGCGGAAGACAGCTTTATCTGGCCGCTGGTGACCAGCACCAACGACAACTGCCTGGGCAGCGACTGCCCGCTGTATAAAGATTGCTTTGTGGTCAAAGCCCGCCGTCGGGCCATGGATGCTGACGTTATCGTGGTGAACCATCATCTGTTTCTGGCGGATATGGTGGTGAAAGAGGGCGGGTTTGCCGAGTTGATTCCTGAAGCCGACGTGATGATTTTCGACGAAGCCCATCAGATCCCGGATATTGCCAGCCAGTATTTCGGCAAGCAGCTGACCAGCCGCCAACTGTTGGATCTGGCTAAAGACATTACCATTGCCTACCGTACCGAAGTCCGTGACGCCGCGCAGTTGCAAAAAAGCGCCGATCGCCTCAGCCAGAGCACCCAGGATTTCCGTTTGATGTTGGGAGAACCGGGGTTTCGCGGCAACCTGCGTGACGTGCTCAGTCAACCGAACGTGCAGCGCGCCCTGCTGCTGCTCGATGACGCGCTGGAGCTGTGCTACGACGTGGTTAAACTGTCCCTCGGCCGCTCGGCCTTGCTGGATGCCGCCTTCGAGCGCGCTACACTGTATCGTGCACGCCTCAAACGACTGAAAGAGGTCAATGAGCCGGGCTTCAGTTACTGGTATGAATGCAATTCACGCCACTTCGTGCTGGCGCTGACGCCGCTGACAGTGGCGGATCGCTTCCGTGAGCTGCTGGATGAGAAACCGGGCAGCTGGATTTTCACCTCGGCAACGCTGTCGGTCAATGAGCAAATGGGGCACTTTACCGAACGGTTGGGCCTGACCAAAGCCAAGACCTTGCTGCTGCCTAGCCCGTTCGACTACGCCAAACAGGCGTTGCTGTGCGTACCGCGTTTTCTGCCTTCGCCCAATCAACCCGGCGGCGCCCGCCAGCTGGCGCGCATGCTGCGACCCTTGATTGAAGCTAATAACGGGCGCTGTTTCTTCCTTTGCACCTCGCACCAGATGATGCGCGAACTGGCGGAGGAGTTCCGTGCCACCATGACGCTGCCGGTACTGTTGCAGGGGGAGACCAGCAAAGGCCAACTATTGGCGCAGTTTGTCGAAGCCGGCAACGCGTTGTTGGTGGCGACCAGCAGTTTCTGGGAAGGCGTGGACGTGCGCGGTGACGCGCTGTCTTGCGTGATCATCGACAAACTGCCGTTTACCTCGCCGGACGATCCGCTGTTGAAGGCGCGAATTGAAGACTGCCGGCTGCGTGGCGGCGATCCGTTCAACGACGTGCAATTGCCGGATGCGGTCATTACCCTGAAGCAGGGCGTCGGACGCCTGATCCGCGATACGGACGATCGCGGCGTGTTGGTGATCTGCGATAACCGCCTGGTGATGCGGCCTTATGGCGAGGTGTTCCTCAATAGTCTGCCGCCGACGCCGCGTACCCGGGATATCGCCCAGGCGATCGCCTTCCTGCAGGCTGAACGCTAGCGGATAGGCGCGGACACGGGGCTGTGCTACAATGCGCGCCCTGTTTTTTCCCGCCAGAGGTTGGTATGTCCACGCGAATTTTAGCGATCGATACGGCGACGGAAGCCTGTTCCGTTGCCATCTGGAATCAAGGCGAAGTCCACGCCCTGTTTGAACTGTGCCCACGTGAGCATACGCAACGCATTTTACCGATGGTACAGCAAGTGCTGGCGGAATCCGGTTTAACCCTTAATCAACTCGACGCACTGGCTTTTGGCCGTGGGCCCGGCAGTTTTACCGGCGTGCGTATCGGTATCGGCATCGCGCAAGGGCTGGCGCTGGGCGCCGGGTTACCAATGCTGGGCATTTCAACCTTGCAAACCATGGCGCAAGGTGCCTGGCGAGTTACCGGCGCCGACCGAGTGCTGGCGGCGATAGACGCGCGGATGGGGGAAGTCTACTGGGGCCAGTTTGAGCGTCTGCAAGACGGCAGTTGGCTGGAAAGCGAAGGTGAAGCGGTGCTTTCACCCCAGCAAGCGCTGGAACGTGCGCAAGGCCTGCAAGGCAACTGGGCGCATGTGGGTACCGGCTGGCAAACTTACCCGGACTTGATTGCGGGCGCTTCTCTGGGCCTGCGCGACGGGCAAATGCTGCTGCCGCAAGCGGAAGATATGCTACCGCTTGCGCTGTTTGCCTGGCAGCAAGGATTGGCGGTGGCGGTAGAAAATGCCGAACCGACTTACTTGCGTAACGAAGTCACCTGGAAAAAACTGCCTGGGCGCGAATAACGGCGCCTATTGTGCTGAGGTTGAATTCGGGCTATGAATGATCTGCAACTTGCTCAGCGATTTGCTGTCAAAGTTACAGTCATTTCAGGAGATTGCGACGATGTTAACCCGCACTGTAAGTAACAACATGTCGCTGCTGGCCATGGCCTGCAGCGCGCTGGCATTGTCAGGTTGCGTAACCGTACCGGATGCGATTAAAGGCAGTACGGCAACGCCGGTGCAGCAGTTGTCTTCGGTGCAGAATGCGCCGAATCTGTTTGCCGGAGCTGAAGCCCGCTTTGGCGGCACCGTAGTGAACGTCGCTAACGAGCAGGGGCGCACGGTGCTGGAGATCGCGGCGGTGCCGCTCGATTCGGGTGCCCGGCCGATTTTGGGTGAGCCGTCGCGGGGCCGTTTGCTGGCTACGGTTAACGGTTTTCTGGAGCCGGTCGATTTCAAGGGGCAGTTGGTTACCGTTGTCGGGCCAATCACTGGGGTGAAAGAAGGCAAGATCGGCACGACGCAGTACAAGTTCGTGACGATGAACGCTACCGGTTACAAGCGCTGGCGCCTGACCCAGCAGGTGATGATGCCACCGGCGCCAATGGGGCCATGGGGCTGGCGTAGCGGTACCTGGGGCCCGGGTTGGGGGGTAGGGTACGGCTGGTACAATCCTGGTCCGGCACAGGTGCAAACCATCGTTACCGAGTAGGCTTTTGCTTGAGATCAACAAATTTTAATAGGGCGGCTCCGGCCGCCTTTTCTTTTGGCACAGGGAAATACCGCCAATTAGTGATGTATATCGCAACCTGAATTAATGTTTAAAACCAAACTGGTCTGCTGAGTTAAAATATTGTTATGGTTTGGCTGCATTCTTGGGGACTGCGATGATAATGAGCAATGATTTCAGGAGTAATACCTTGGATAAGGTCTGGTTAAAACGTTACCCGGCAGATGTTCCGGCAGAGATCGACGCCGATCGTTATTCATCTTTGGTCGAAATGTTTGAAAATGCGGTTCAGCGCTATGCCGATCAACCGGCTTTCATTAACATGGGCGAGATGATGACCTTCCGTAAGCTGGAAGAACGCAGTCGGGCCTTCGCCGCTTACCTGCAAAATGAGCTGGGCTTGCAGAAGGGCGATCGCGTTGCCCTGATGATGCCAAACCTGTTGCAGTATCCTATCGCGCTATTCGGTATTTTGCGCGCCGGCATGGTGGTGGTAAACGTTAACCCGCTGTATACGCCGCGCGAGCTGGAACACCAACTGAATGACAGCGGCGCCAGTGCCATCGTAATCGTCTCCAACTTTGCCCACACGTTGGAAAAAGTGGTGTTCAATACCCAGGTAAAGCATGTGATCCTGACGCGTATGGGCGATCAGCTCTCCACCGCCAAAGGCACGTTGGTTAACTTCGTGGTGAAATACATTAAGCGACTGGTGCCGAAATACCACCTGCCGGCCGCGATTTCTTTCCGTAGCGCTTTGCAGCGTGGGCGCCGCTTGCAGTATGTCAAACCTGGCATCATCAATTCCGATCTGGCGTTCCTGCAATATACCGGCGGTACCACTGGCGTGGCGAAAGGCGCGATGCTGACGCACCGCAATATGCAGGCCAATTTGGCGCAGTGCAACGCCGCCTACGGGCCGCTGTTCCGCGATGGTCAGGAATTGATAGTCACTGCATTGCCGCTCTACCATATCTTTGCGCTGACGGTGAATTGCCTGCTGTTTCTCGAGTTGGGCGGACGTAATTTGCTGATTACCAACCCGCGCGATATTCCGGGGTTGGTGAAAGAGCTGGCCAAATACCCATTCACTGCCATCAGCGGCGTCAATACGCTGTTTAATGCGCTGCTCAATAATGAAGATTTTCACAAGCTGGATTTTTCGACTTTGCGTTTCTCGGTCGGCGGCGGGATGTCGGTACAGAAGGCGGTTGCGGACAAGTGGGAGAAGGTCACCGGCCGGCATTTGCTTGAGGGCTATGGCCTGACAGAATGTGCGCCGCTGGTCACCTGTAACCCGCACGATCTGACGCACTACAGCGGCAGCATCGGCCTGCCGGTATCTTCCACCGATATTCGGCTGGTGGATGATAATGGGCACGATGTGCCGGTGGGGGAACCGGGCGAACTGTGGGTTAAAGGACCGCAAGTTATGTTAGGCTATTGGCAGCGGCCGGACGCCACCGATGAAGTGTTAAAAGAGGGCTGGCTCGCAACCGGCGATATAGTTACAGTGGACGAGTCGGGCTTTGTACGCGTGGTCGACCGCAAGAAAGACATGATTCTGGTTTCCGGTTTTAACGTTTACCCGAATGAGATCGAAGATGTGGTCAGCCAGCATCCGAAGGTGCTGGAATCCGCGGCGATTGGCGTACCGAATGACGTATCCGGTGAAACGGTCAAGATTTGCGTGGTGAAGAAAGACGCCTCTCTGACCAAGGAAGAGCTGTTGACCCATTGCCGTCGGTACCTGACCGGGTATAAAGTGCCTAAAATTGTTGAGTTCCGCGACGAGTTGCCGAAATCTAACGTCGGTAAAATTTTGCGGCGAGAACTGCGTGATGAGCAGAAAAAGCCGCTAGCGGCAGATGCAGCCTAGGTTATCATCCACGCCTTACAGATCAACAACGCCGGTGAATGCCGGCGTTGTTGTGTTTGAATCATGAAAGCGACCAAGAGAATGACGTTTTGAACTATCAGTTGATCACTACCGATGCCGGATTGCAGCAGGTCTGCGAGCAGGCGAGAAACCATGCCCAGATTGCGTTGGACACCGAATTTGTCAGAACGCGCACCTACTATCCGCAGTTAGGCCTGATTCAGTTATACGACGGTGAACAACTCTCCCTGATCGATCCCTTGCCGATCAAGCAATGGCAGCCGTTTATCGATCTGCTGAGCGATACCCAAATTGTGAAATTCCTGCACGCCGGCAGTGAAGACCTCGAGGTGTTCCTGAATGCGTTCAAAACGCTGCCGACCCCGATGGTCGACACCCAGATACTGGCAGCCTTCACCGGCCGACCTTTGTCTTGTGGTTTTGCGACCCTGGTGACGGAGTATATGCAGGTAGATCTGGATAAAAGCGAATCCCGCACCGATTGGCTGGCACGCCCGCTGACGGAAAAACAGTGCGTATACGCCGCTGCCGATGTGTTCTACCTGTTGCCGATGGCCAAGCAACTGGTGCAGGAAACCGAAGACGCCGGTTGGACTGCCGCCGCCGCCAATGAGTGTCTGCTGCTGTGTCAACGCCGCAGCGAGTCGCTGGCGCCGGAATTGGCCTACCGTGAAATCACCAACGCCTGGCAGTTGCGTCCGCGCCAACTGGGCTGTTTGCAGAAGCTGGCGGAATGGCGGCTGCGCCAGGCGCGTGAGCGTGATTTGGCGGTCAATTTTGTGGTACGCGAGGAAAATCTCTGGCAGGTGGCGCGCTATATGCCAACTTCGCTGGGGGAATTGGATTCGCTTGGCCTGAGCGGCCCGGAAATTCGTTATCACGGTAAGACGTTGCTGGCGTTGGTGGCCGAGGCCAGCGAGCTGGATGAAGCTGCACTGCCGGAGCCGTTGTCCAACCTGATCGACCAACCGGGTTATAAGAAAGTGTTCAAGGATATCAAAGCGGCGATCGTTATTGTCAGTGAACAAAGCGGGTTAAGCAGCGAATTGCTGGCATCGCGCAGGCAGATTAACCAACTGCTGAACTGGCACTGGAAATTGAAAAGCGGCGATAACCTGCCGGAATTAGTCAGCGGTTGGCGCGGTGATTTATTAGCGTCGCCACTTCAGGACATTCTGAAAAATTATTAATCGGTAGGTAGAAAAATCGGGGCAGGGTAAGGAAACGCTGCTCTGGTTATTCGTGAAAAATAATCGAAGAAAATATTTTTCGGCAGGATTTACTTTAAACAAGTGCGGCGCAACATTAATTGAGATTAATCCCAAAGGCGAAAAAACGATTAATGGGCGTTTTTTATCTCAATAACTGGATGTGCATACAGTTACCCCCTGCAAAAAATATACAGGGGGTAATTAATGCGTCGCAATCATTTAGCTGCTTCTTCCGATTCCGGTAATGTCACGTTGAGTTCAAGTACCGAAATATCATCCCCTTTCTGCTCAAACTGCACGTGCAGCATTTCAGGGTCGATTTGAATGTATTTGCAAATTACCGCCAGAATATCGCGCTTTAAATCAGGCAGATAGTGGGGCTCGCTGTCCCCACGACGACGCTCTGCGACGATAATTTGCAGCCGTTCCTTGGCTATATTGGCTGTCGGTTTTTTGCGGGACAGAAAGAAGTCTAGTAATGCCATGGTTTATCCCCCAAAAAGGCGTTTCAGGAAGCCCTTCTTCTCTTCTTCAATGAAGCGGAAGGGGCGTTCTTCTCCTAACAAGCGGCTAACGGTATCGTCATAGGCCTTACCGGCATCTGACTCGATATCAAGAATAACTGGCTCACCCTGGTTAGAGGCGCGCAGCACGGACTGGTCTTCCGGGATAACGCCGACCAATGGAATACGCAGAATTTCCAGCACGTCCTCCATGCTTAGCATATCACCACGGCTGACACGGCCCGGGTTGTAACGGGTCAACAACAGGTGCTCCTTGATAGGAGCTTCGCCTTTCTCAGCGCGACGGGATTTGGAAGACAGAATGCCCAGGATACGGTCAGAGTCACGTACCGAGGAGACTTCCGGGTTAGTGGTGATCACCGCTTCATCGGCGAAATACAACGCCATCAGCGCACCGGTTTCGATACCGGCAGGGGAGTCGCAGACCACGAAATCAAAATTCATCTCGCCCAGATCGTTGAGGATTTTCTCAACGCCTTCACGAGTCAGTGCGTCTTTGTCGCGGGTTTGCGAAGCCGGCAGGATATAAAGGTTATCAGTGCGTTTGTCTTTGATTAACGCCTGATTCAGCGTGGCGTCACCCTGAATCACGTTGACGAAATCGTATACCACCCGGCGTTCACAGCCCATGATCAGATCAAGGTTCCGCAGACCGATATCGAAATCGATCACGACGGTTTTCTTGCCTTTTTGGGCTAAGCCGGTAGCGATGGCCGCGCTTGAAGTGGTCTTGCCAACGCCCCCTTTACCCGATGTAACAACAATAATGCGTGCCATGAAATGGATTCCTTGTCAAAAGGGCTTAATTTAAAGGTTGTATGGTTAAAGCGTTATCCAACAGGCTGAGCCGTGCTGCCTGCCCGAGATAATCGGACGGGATTTGGTCGCTCAACCAGTATTGCCCTGCGATAGAGACTAGCTCAGCACCCAGGTGCGTGCAAAAAATCTGGCACTGCGTATCACCTGAAGCGCCGGCCAGCGCACGACCGCGCATCATGCCGTAAATGTGAATATTGCCGTCGGCAATTAATTCGGCCCCGGCACTGACGCTGCTGGTCACGATCAGATCGCAGTTGCGTGCATAAATTTGTTGGCCAGAACGAACAGGGGCGCTGATGATTCGCGTCTTGGCAGGGGCGTTGATATCCACCACCGGGACTGGCGCAGGGGCCGGTTCCGGGGCGGCCATTTTCTGGCCTTTGCCTTCGTTCAGTAACGGCAGCCCGGCACGGGTTATAGCGCGTTTCTGACGCTCATCTCTGCAACCGCTGATGCCAACAACGCGCAGACCCGCAGCCGTGACAGCCTGTTGAAGTTCTTTCCAGTTTGCATCGCCGTTCAGCGTTGCAACGTTGATAACAACAGGGGCGTTTTTCAAAAAAGCGGGCGCTTGCTCCACTTTTTCCAGTAACGCCTGACGAATTACCTCGGGTTCCGAATTATGCAAATGAACAACCGATAGGGTAAAACTGCTGCCTTTTAGCTCAATTGGCGATTGTGACATCTATCCTGACTCAGTCTCAGCAACTTTAAATCCCCGGAATACCAATCGGGGTGCGATATTCCGATGTACTATAAGCATGTTATAGTCAGAGTTATATCCAGGCAAGACGCTGCCCCAATTAAATAGAGTTAAAAAAATGCTTTGTGTGATCTATAGAAGCCCAAAACGGGATCAAACTTATCTTTATGTCGAAAAAAAAGACGATTTCTCCCGAGTGCCGGAAGATCTGATGAAAAGTTTCGGCACGCCGCAATTGGCGATGGTACTTTCCCTCGAAGGACGGGAAAAGTTAGCCTCGGCGGATATTGAGAAAGTGAAGGAAGCCTTGAAAGAAGAAGGGTTTTATCTGCAATTCCCGCCGCCAGTAGAAAATTTATTAAACCGACATTTGTCAGAGGATAAAAAATAATCACCGCTGGCGCGCAGGGGGCAGGCTAAGTCAGCCCCGTGAAACGGCTAAGGAGCCCTGTGATGAAATTGTCGGCGATAGTAGTGGCATCAACCCTGCTGGCGCTGGGATGCGGCGTCTGTCAACAGACGGCGGCTCAGGTCGCTCCGTCGGGCGTGCCTGCGCCGACAACTGCTGCTGCGGGCACATTGGCCGAAACCGGCCGCGATCCGGCGCAATTTCCGGCCTATGTCGAGCAGTTGAAAGGCCAGGCGCTGGCACAGGGGATTAGTCAGAAAACCATCGACAACGCCTTTGCCAACGCACATTTTGTTGACCGCGTAATCAAGGCCGATCGCAATCAACCGGAAAAGAAAATCACGCTGGACGATTACCTTAAACGTGTGCTGCCACCCGCCAAAATCGAGCAGGGCCGAACGCTGTCCCTGCAATATCGGCCGCAACTGATGCGCGTCACCGCTCAGTACGGTGTCCCCGGGCGTTATATCGTGGCGTTGTGGGGAATGGAAAGCGCCTTCGGCAAGATTCAGGGCCATGAAGACGTCATTTCGGCTCTGGCCACGCTGGCGTTTGAAGGCCGGCGTGAAGCCTTCTTTACCCAACAGTTGATGGCGGCGCTGCAGATCGTGGAGCAGGGTCATGCCAGCAGTACCCAACTAAAAGGATCCTGGGCCGGTGCGATGGGCCAATGTCAGTTTATGCCGACTTCGTTCCTGAACTATGCGGCGGACGGCGACGGCGATGGCCGCATTGATATCTGGAACAATCCTGATGACGTGTTCGCTTCCACCGCCAACTATTTGGCGAGCGAGGGTTGGCAACGGGGCATCGGCTGGGGTAGGGAAGTGACGTTGCCGGCCGGCTTCGGCGCCGATAGCCTGGGGTTGAAAGACAGTCAGGCGCGCAGCGTAAACGAATGGCAAAAACAGGGCGTGCGGCGGCCTGACGGTTCAGCGCTTCCTCACTCCACTCTGCGAAGCTGGGTTATCACACCGGATGACATGCAGGGCCGCGCGTTTCTGGTTTATGATAATTTCCGAACCATCATGCACTGGAATCGCTCTTACTATTTTGCGATTGCTGTGGGTATGATGGCTGACGGTATCGGGCAATAGATTAGCGCTACGGTACCCCCACCAGAGCGTGGAATAACGGGCTTAGCATGCTAAGCCCCTACATGATTGTAGGGAGAGGCGGTATGTATCAACATAGAGACTGGCAGGGTTCACTACTTGATTTCCCGGTTAATAAGGTGGTCTGCGTCGGCAGTAACTACGCCGATCATATTAAGGAAATGGGCAGTGCGGCCTCGGCAGAGCCGGTAGTGTTTATCAAGCCTGAAACAGCGCTGTGCGACATTCGCCAGCCGGTGGCGATCCCCAAAGAGTTTGGGTCGGTGCACCATGAGGTGGAGCTGGCGGTGCTTATCGGTACGCCGTTAAAGCAGGCGAATGAAGATCGCGTAGCTCGTGCTATCGCCGGTTATGGTGTGGCGCTCGATCTGACGCTGCGCGAATTGCAGGCAGGTTTCAAGAAGGCTGGGCAACCCTGGGAAAAAGCCAAGGGTTTTGACGGCTCTTGCCCGATCTCCGGTTTTATTCCGGTGGCGGAGTTTGGCGACCCGCAAAATGCCGAGCTGTCGCTGACGGTAAATGACCAACTGCGTCAGCAGGGCAACACTCGCGATATGATTACCCCAATCTTGCCGCTGATCAGCTATATGAGCCGTTTCTTCACGCTGCGCGCGGGCGACATTATTCTTACCGGCACGCCGCAGGGCGTCGGCCCGATGAGTTCTGGCGACATGTTGAAAATTACGCTTAACGGCAAATCACTGAGCACTCGCGTGATTTAAAATCGTGACCAAAGAAAACTAAAAAGGCCCTTGAAGGGCCTTTTGTTTGTCCGCATTTCGGATCGGTAACCTGATTACTTACGGCCCAACAAGAAGCCGAAAACGATACCGACAGCGGCGGCGATGGCGACGCCGGCGAGTGGGTTGGACTCAACCTGGGTCCGCACGGTGTCTGCCGCGTCGCGAGCCGCATAGCTGGCCTGAGAGGCGTACTTGCGGGCTGCGCCTTTGACCTGATGTTCCGGCGAATCTGTCGCCTCACCGAAGGCTTCCTGAACAGCGCCGGCAGCTTCATTGACCTTGTCTTCTGCTTTTCCAAACATGTTTAGCTCCTTATCTCTGTTCTAAAGGCGAACATTAACCATAGCAGCATTATCGCGGGGCGGGCGGCATAACCTGCTTTATGAGAAGAATCCGAGCATTACCGCAGGGGAGACTGAAGGTATCAGACGGCAGAAACCAAAAAGGTGAGGGCAGGTAATTTGTACTTATAATTGAGGGAAGGGGGCGGTTTCCCCGCCAGATAAAACCGGCAACGCTTTGATATTCCGGTTGCCCAAAGTTGGACGTCATTGTTTTAAATAGCGTTTTTTTTAAGCGCACCTTGCGTTATCATTATGATTGTACTGTGTTTTTAGTCTTTTCATTCGGCTGGAATATCTATATAGTGCACCCTCAAAACCTGTGCGCAGGTTATCTATTCATTTACCTATACCGGACGCGAATATGTCACAAACCCCTTTTTGGCAACAAAAAACGCTGGCGGAAATGTCAGAACAAGAGTGGGAATCGCTGTGCGACGGTTGTGGGCAATGCTGTCTGAATAAGCTGATCGACGAAGATACCGACGAGATTTATTTCACCAACGTAGCCTGCAATCAGTTGAATATTAAGTCGTGTCAGTGCCGCAACTATGAGCGCCGCTTCGAACTGGAAGAAGATTGCATCAAACTGACGCGCGAAAACCTGACTACCTTTGACTGGCTGCCGCCTACCTGTGCGTATCGCCTGATTGGCGAAGGCAAACCGCTGTTTTCATGGCATCCGCTGGTAAGCGGTTCCAAGGCGGCTATGCACGGTGAACGTATTACGGTGCGGCACATTGCGGTGCGTGAGAGTGAAGTGGTGGACTGGCAGGATCACATCTTGAACAAGCCGAGCTGGGCGAGATAAGGAAAAAAGCCCCTGCAAAGAGAGAGGGGCAAGACACACAACAACACCAGGGAAATCGGTAATACAACATGCGGTTACTATAAGGATTTTTTGGCTGAAGTTCATCAGAATATTGATGCAATAATGCATCACTATGATGAGTTTTTTTGTATGAACTTGATGAGTACAAAAACATCACCCTTTATGTCTTGCTGCCAGGCAGCGATCGGGTAATGCATTGCCTCTGCGATTAACGCGTTATGCCCTTCAAACTTAATGTTATGTAAATTACCCGCCCAATCCCGTCTGAATGCTTCTTTATCGTTGTGATATTAAGTAGTTTGACCACTCTCCCGCAGGTTCCGAGAGTACAATAATGAAAATGATACGACTGTTTGCCGTAGCTGGGGCATTGATAGTGCTCGTTTATTACCTTACGCATACTTGACGTCGGGTTACCTCTGAAAATCACAAGCAATCCCATGCAAAACGGCGCCCAGAGGCGCCGTTTTCATTAATACCGCAATGCCGCATTTAGCGGCTGAACAGGTCACGGCGACGCGGCCGGACAAACTGCGCGATCAGCACGACGATGGCGATGAGCAGGTAGGCCGCGAAGATACCCACCAGCCACTGCGGCATTTCCAGCGACAGGAACTGCCATTGGCGCACCGAACAGTCACCGGAAGCGTGAAACACCGCCGGTAGCCATTTATCCAGCGGCAGCCAGGATGGGAAGCTGACGAAGAAATCACAGGTATTGAACGGCGAAGGGTGCAGTTGGATCATGGTGTGTTTCCATGCCAGCTGTACACCTTCCCAGGCGCTGTAAATCCACAACAGGATCGCGACGTAGCGCAGCGGCGTTTTCGGCGCGATGGCACCGACCAATGAGGCGCCGAGAATGCCAAACAGCGCGCAGCGTTCATAAATGCACATCACACAGGGTTGCAGCAGCATTACGTGCTGAAAGTAGAGCGCAACTAATTCCAGCACCAGCGCAGTCAGGGCCATTAGCAGCCAAGCACCGCGCCCCTGCGAGCAACGGTTAAAGAATTGCAACATATATTTATTCTTCCATGCAGTAAGCAATTGAACCGGCAGTGTAAACCAATTCAACCCCGCTGCCAGCCACCTGGGCTGGATTCAGCACAAAAATAGTCGCTGGCAACCGAGTGGGCAGGCACTGTTAATGAGAAGCCGCTTCGATCGAAGGCAATGTCAGCCAATGCCACTGGGTTAGCAGGTCGGTCATTGGCGCCAGAGTAAACTGTACGCACAGCAGCCCAACGAGGGTCAGTACCACAGTATAGGGCAAAGCCATCCACACCATTCGCCCATAGGACAAACGCACCAGCGGCGCCAATGCAGACGTCAGCAGGAACAAAAATGCCGCCTGGCCATTCGGCGTGGCGACCGAGGGCAGGTTGGTTCCGGTGTTAATGGCGACTGCCAGCATCTCGAATTGCTTTAGGGAGATTGCTCCGCTGTTGAACGCGGCGCGCGCCTCATTGATGTAAACCGTGCCGACGAACACGTTATCGGAGACCGACGACAGCAGGCCGTTAAACAGATAAAACAGCGCCAACTGCGAAGAGGGTTCCGCCTGCAGGACAAACTGGATGATGGGGCTGAACAGGTGCTGCTCGATGATCACCGCGACCACGGTGAAAAATACCGTCAGCAGGGCAGTAAAGGGCAGCGCTTCCTGAAATGCCTTGCCGATAGCGTGCTCGTCGGTTACGCCGCACAGGGAGGTGGCGAGAATGATCACCGACAGGCCTATCAGGCCAACCTCCGCCAGATGAAAGGCCAGCGCCATGACCAGCCAAATGCCGATAAGCGCCTGCACCGCCAGCTTGACCTGTTCTTGTTTGCTGCGTCCTGCGGTGGCCTGACGGTCAAACTCTTTCAGTACCTCACGTACGCGTTCCGGCAGTTTGGCGCCATAGCCGAAAATGCCAAAGCGTTCGAGCAGCAGGCAGAGCATCAGGCCGCACACTATTACCGGCAGGGTAACCGGCGCCATCCGCAGGAAGAACTCGGCAAATCCCCAGCCGGCGCTTTTGGCGATAATCAGGTTCTGCGGCTCACCCACCATGGTCATTACGCCGCCCAGCGCGGTGCCGACGCCGGCGTGCATCAGCAAGCTGCGCAAGAAGGCGCGGAACTGCTCCAGCGTTTGCTTGTGATCCTCACTTGCCAGTTCGCTGTCGTCACCGACATCGCTATGACCCTCTGCCCGATTAGAGGCCACGTTGTGATAGATCGAGTAAAAACCTGTGGCGACGCTGATCACCACAGCGACCACCGTCAGCGCATCCAGGAAGGCGGACAGCAGCGCCGCAGCCAGGCAGAACGCCAGTGAAAGCAGCATTTTCGAGCGGATATTAAGTAGCAGCTTGGTAAACACGAACAGCAGCAACTGCTTCATAAAGTAGATGCCGGCCACCATAAAGATCAGCAGCAACAACACATCCAGATTATGGGCAATTTCTTCGCCCACGCGAGCGGGGCTGGTCATGCCAATCAGCACCGCTTCAATCGCCAGCAGGCCGCCCGGCAACAGCGGATAACACTTCAGTGCCATTGCCAGGGTAAAGATAAACTCGATCACCAACAGCCAACCGGCGATAAAGGGATCGACCAGGAAGAAAACCAGCGGGTTGACCAATAAGAAAACGATGATGGCCAATTTATAGCTGTCAGGTGAATGCCCGAGAAAGTTTTTCACCAGAGCACTGCGTAAGGTTGTTTCCATTTTGCGTGACATGTCCTGAAAATAAGTTGTTGCATATTACCCTAACAATGCCGCCGGGGCGGAGGCAATAGGGCCTTGCTTTATGAAGAGCAATTTCTCCGAAGTGGTGTTTTTGCACAATTTTTGCCACTTTATGCACACTTTCGTTTAATGTTTTTCGCTCACGCTATGTCATGCTGGAGCGATCTGGTATGATCAGCCGATTACTATTACTGATTATCGTCGCAACGGAACGTCAAAAACATGGTCATAAAGGCGCAGAGTCCTGCCGGTTTCGCGGAAGAATACATTATCGAGAGTATCTGGAATAATCGCTTCCCCCCTGGCTCTATTTTGCCCGCGGAGCGTGAGCTTTCAGAACTGATTGGTGTCACGCGCACCACGTTACGTGAAGTTTTACAACGCCTGGCCCGCGATGGCTGGCTGACCATTCAGCATGGCAAACCGACCAAAGTAAACAATTTCTGGGAAACATCCGGCCTCAATATTCTCGAGACTCTGGCGCGCCTCGATCATAAAAGCGTCCCGCAACTGATCGACAATCTGTTGTCCGTGCGCACCAATATCGCCTCAATCTTTATTCGCGCCGCGGTGCGTAATCATCCTGAGCAGGCTCAGGAAGTGCTGGCGAAAGCCAGCCAAGTGGAAGATCAGGCGGATGCCTTCAACCTGCTGGATTACGAGATTTTCCGCGGTCTGGCGTTCGCTTCCGGCAACCCGATTTACGGTTTGATCTTCAACGGCCTGAAAGGCTTGTATACGCGCGTTGGTCGTTACTACTTCTCCAACCCGGAATCACGCAAGCTGGCGTTGGCCTTCTACAGCAAGCTGTCGACTCTGTGCCATGAGAAATCGCACGATCAGGTTATGGACTGCGTGCGTAACTACGGTAAAGACAGCGGTGCCATTTGGCACAGCATGCAAGGCACCATGCCGAGCGATCTGACCGAAGCCCGCCGTTAATTCATCACGTTTTCTGCATGAAGCAAAAGGGGCGCCACTTGAAAGTGGCGCCCCTTTGTTATTATGGAAACGAGTTATTAAGCGAACTTAGAGCGGTGTCGGGCGTGGCGGGCAACGATCCAACAATTCGACGCTACCGTCTTCGTTCTGTTGTTCAAGTATAATGTCGAAGCCCCACAGGCGATGCAGATGTTTCATCACCTCGCGACGGCTCTTGTCGAGCGGTGCGCGATCTTGCGGGATGTAGCGCAGCGTCAAGGAACGATCGCCGCGTAAATCCACATTCCAAATCTGAATGTTCGGCTCATGGTTGCTCAGATTATATTGCGCCGACAGCTCTTGGCGAATCGCCCGGTAACCGGCTTCATCATGAATAGCCGCAATTTCCAGATAGTTATTGCGATCGTCGTCCAGCACGGTGAACAGCCGAAAATCACGCATGATCTTGGGTGACAGGAACTGGCTGATAAAGCTTTCATCCTTGAAGTCGCGCATGGCGAAATGCAAGGTTTCCAGCCAGTCTTTACCGGCGATATCCGGGAACCAGTAACGATCTTCTTCCGTCGGCGATTGGCAAATGCGCTTGATGTCCTGGAACATGGCAAAGCCCAGTGCATACGGGTTGATACCGTTG
Source organism: Serratia inhibens (assembly GCF_003591175.1). Classification (GTDB taxonomy): domain Bacteria; phylum Pseudomonadota; class Gammaproteobacteria; order Enterobacterales; family Enterobacteriaceae; genus Serratia; species Serratia inhibens. The sequence goes on from NZ_QYYG01000001.1 coordinate 29,609, forward strand.
TAATACGGGCTGTTGTACGGCGGCTGGTACACCACGTTAGTGTGACTGTGCAAGAATTCCAGCATGAAACGCTCGGTGACCCGGCCTTCGTCGTACAGGTGATTGAGGATGGTATAGTGCCAGAATGTCGCCCAACCTTCGTTCATCACCTGCGTTTGTTTCTGCGGATAAAAATACTGGCTCACTTTGCGCACTATGCGCAGAACCTCACGTTGCCAGGGCTCAAGCAGTGGCGCATTTTTTTCCATAAAATAGAGAATGTTTTCCTGAGGTTCGCTCGGATAGCGACGGGCCTGTTCAGGTGCTTCTTCGCGTTCGACCCGTGGCAGGGTTTTCCACAGCGTATTGACCTGACTTTGCAGGTACTCCTCACGGCTTTTCTGTCGCGCTTTTTCTTCGACCAGAGAAATTTTCTGCGGCCGTTTGTAGCGGTCCACGCCGTAGCTCATCAGCGCATGGCAGGAGTCGAGCAGCTTTTCTACTTCCTCAACGCCATAACGCTCTTCGCACTGGCTGATGTAATGGCGGGCGAACAACAGGTAGTCGACGATCGAACTGGCGTCGGTCCAACTGCGGAACAGGTAATTATTTTTGAAGAAGGAGTTGTGCCCATAGCAGGCGTGCGCCATCACCAGGGCCTGCATGGTGATGGTATTTTCTTCCATCAGATAGGCGATACAGGGGTTGGAGTTGATAACGATCTCATAAGCCAGGCCCTGTTGCCCATGCTTGTAACGCTGCTCGGTTTCAATGAACTTTTTGCCGAATGACCAATGGGTATAGTTAATCGGCATGCCGACGCTCGAATAGGCGTCCATCATCTGCTCTGAGGTGATGACCTCGATCTGATGTGGGTAGGTGTCGAGCTTGTAATGTTTGGCTACGCGATCGATGTGCTCCAGATACACCTGCAGCAGCTCGAACGTCCAGTCCGGTCCATCGCTCAGACGCTTATCTTCCTTGACCTTATCATGTGTTGAAGTAGTCATCAGCGCACCCTCGTTATTACGGACCTTGCTCGAACGGCAGACCCTGTATCAATCGTAGCTCAAACTGCGCATAGGGAATAATGATATAAAGCGTAAAAATTCAACGATCTGCCCGCAACCTCTTCACGAAGGGGAGCCGAGGGGGTTTTGCCCTGAGTTTTTTCTGCTATGGCAGACCCGACTATCGGTAAAAGGTTATAGTGATAAAAGGATGTTTTATTGGTTTTTTATTCTGACTAATGACGCTTATTTTGCTTTTATATTCTGTTAAAAGCTTGTTGCGCGCTGTGGCTTTTTTTGATGACATCAATGCTGTCATTGACATCATATCAGCGGTTGTTGCCCTCTAAAAGCGGCCTTCTACGACATCTTATCGCTATTTATAGGTAGGTATTGCAAAAGGCGTGGCCATGAACGATAAATTAATTGTGAATGTGGTCACGTTTGATGACGAAGATGTTGGACGGATTTTTCCACTGAGTTAATTTCCTGTGAGCAGAAGATTATGCTTTGTGAAGCCTTGAGCTGGAGTCAGCGATGCGAGTGGTAATTTTAGGTAGTGGGGTGGTGGGCGTTGCCAGTGCCTGGTATTTGGCGAAAGCCGGGCATGAGGTGACGGTAATCGATCGCCAACCTGGCCCGGCAATGGAAACCAGCGCGGCGAACGCAGGCCAGATATCGCCGGGCTATGCGGCTCCGTGGGCTGCGCCTGGCGTGCCGCTGAAAGCCATTAAATGGATGTTCCAGCGCCATGCACCGCTGGCGGTGCGTCTGGATGGCAGCAGCTTCCAGTTGAGCTGGATGTGGCAAATGCTGAAAAACTGCGACACCTCGCACTACATGACCAATAAAGGGCGCATGGTGCGGCTGGCGGAGTATAGCCGTGACTGCATCAAGGCGCTGCGCCAGGAAACCGGCATTCAGTACGAAGGGCGTCAGGGCGGCACGCTGCAGCTGTTTCGCACCCAGCAGCAGTTTGAAAACGCGTCGAAAGACATTGCCGTGCTGGAAGATGCAGGCGTGCCGTATAAACTGCTGGAAGCCCACCAACTGGCAACGGTTGAACCTGCGCTGGCGCAGGTAGCGCACAAGCTGACCGGCGGTCTGCAATTGCCGAATGATGAAACCGGTGACTGCCAGCTGTTTACTCAGCAGCTGGCCAAGCTGGCGCAGCAGGCGGGCGTCACCTTCTTGTATAACCGCAGTGTTGATCGTCTGCTGGTGGACGGCGATCAAATCAGCGGCGTGCAGTGCGGCACAGAAGTGTTCAAGGCCGACAGCTACGTAGTGGCCTTCGGCTCTTACTCCACTGCGCTGTTGCGCGATCTGGTCTCGATCCCCGTTTACCCGCTAAAAGGATATTCACTGACCATTCCTATTGCGGATGAAGCTGCGGCGCCGTTCTCGACCGTTCTGGATGAAACCTACAAAATCGCCATTACCCGTTTCGACCAACGTATTCGTGTCGGCGGCATGGCGGAAATTGTCGGCTTTAATACCCAGTTGGAGCAGAAACGTCGGGAAACGTTGGAAATGGTGGTACGGGATCTCTACCCCAACGGCGGACGGGTTGAAGAGGCGACTTTCTGGACCGGTCTGCGTCCTATGACGCCGGACGGCACACCGATCGTTGGCAAGACCTCGCTGAAAAACCTGTTCCTCAATACCGGGCACGGAACTTTGGGCTGGACCATGGCGTGCGGCTCCGGGCAATTGCTTTCCGATCTGATTTCCGGCACCACGCCGGCTATCCCTTCAGACGATCTGGCGGTGGCGCGATACAGTGCCGGCTTTCGCAACGAGCACCCCACACCCTTGAACGATGTGCATCCAGCGCGTTAATCCTCTTAATTTATAATGCTGTAGTCACGGGCGCCGGCCCGTGACCTCAACCGCCAGTCCGCAGGAGAATCCATGCCTCGCCCGATTACCGCCACGCTGCATCTTTCCGCTTTTGAAAATAATCTGCAGGTGGTTCGCCGTTTTGCCCCCAGCGCTAAAATTTGGTCGGTAGTAAAAGCCAATGCTTATGGCCACGGAATCAAGCATGTCTGGCGTAGCCTGGCGAAGACCGACGGTTTCGCCTTGCTGGATCTCGCCGAAGCCATTTTATTGCGCGAGTCCGGCTGGCAAGGGCCGATTTTGCTGTTGGAAGGTTTTTTCAAGCCGCAGGATTTGGCCCTGCTCGATCGTTATCGTTTAACCACCTCGGTGCACAGCGACTGGCAACTGGCGGCGATCGCCGAGGCCAAGTTGTCCGCACCGCTGGATATTTATCTTAAAGTGAACAGCGGGATGAATCGCCTGGGCTTTGCCCCTGATCGTTTGCATAGCCTTTGGCTGCAAGCGCGGGAGATGGGTAATATCGCCAGCCTGACGCTGATGAGCCACTTTGCCACCGCCGACGGCCCGCAAGGCGTGGCAGAGCAGATGACGACCATTGAGGGCGCGGCGGCGGGAATACCACTGCCGCGCTGTCTGGCGAACTCGGCCGCCACGTTGTGGCATCCGCAGACCCACGGCAACTGGGTGCGGCCAGGCATTGTATTGTATGGTGCATCGCCAAGCGGCCAGTGGCGCGATATCGCCGACAGCGGCCTGCGGCCAGCCATGACGCTGAGCAGTGAAATCATTGGTATTCAGGCGCTGAAAAGCGGTGACCGCGTGGGCTACGGCTGGCGCTACAGCGCCAATACCGCGCAGCGTATCGGTGTGGTGGCCTGCGGTTATGCGGATGGTTATCCTCGCCATGCGCCGAGCGGCACGCCGGTCTGGGTGGATGGTGTGTTGACGCGTACTGTAGGCACGGTCTCGATGGATATGCTGGCAGTCGATCTGACGCCCTGTCCACGCGCTGACATTGGCACGGAAGTAGAACTGTGGGGACGGCACCTGCCGGTTGACGATGTCGCCGCTGCGGCAGGCACGCTGGGTTATGAGTTGCTGACGGCGCTGGCAGCGAGAGTGCCAGTCACCGTCGAGGCGTAAGCCTCAGGCAATTGTCTTCAACTGACCTTTAATTTGCTTGCTGCGCTGCCGTGCGTGCAGCGCCAGCAGGCAACCCGCCAGCATTACCAACGCCAGCGACAATTTCGGCTGCAACGGCATCGCCATTGCCAACAGGCCCAATGCTGCGCCGCCGGCCATCTGCACGAAGCCCACCAACGCCGAAGCGACGCCGGCTTCATTGGAGTATGGCTCCAGCGCATAACTGGTTGCCGGGCCCATCACAAACGCCAGGCCCGCACAGGCGAAGGCGACCGGCAGCATATACGCCAGCCAATGAGTTTGCGCCGCGCCGGAAAGCAGGTTAACGCCCAGTAACAGCCCAATACAGCCGATTCCCATCAATACCCCGCCGGTCGCCAGGCAAATCGGCCGGCCGACTTTGTGAATAATGCGGTTGGCGAAAAAACTGACCAGCATGATCCAAAAGCCGTTGGCGCCGAATACCAGCGAGAACTGCAGCGGCGTCAATCCGGCGGTGCCCATCAGCACGTTCGGCGCCAGCGAAACATAGGTTAACGCCATCCCCATCGCCCCGGAGTTCACTACTGCGAAGGACAGGAAATTGCGATCGCTGAGGATGCGCGCATATTGCCGCATCGGCAATCCTTTGACCCGAAGGGTATCCGCCGGCCGGGTTTCCGGCAGGCGCAGGGCGATCAGCACCAGCACGGCGAGGGCATAGCAAACCAGGAACCAGAATGGGGCGCGCCAGCCGAAAGCTTCCGCCAGCAGCCCGCCGAGCAGCGGCGCCAGCGCAGGAATAATATTCAGCGTGCCGTTGAGAAAACCGTAGGCACGTGCGGCGTCGTCGCCATTCAGGCGGTCACGTACGCCGCTGAACGCCACTACCGCCGTACAGCACACCGCCACGCCCTGCAGCAGGCGTGAGGCAACAAACACCGTTGGCGTGGTCGCCAGTGCCGCCATTGCCGCGCCGATCATGTAGATAACAATACCGGCCAGCGCGACCGGCTTGCGGCCGTAGTTATCCACCAGCGGGCCGGCGATAACCTGCCCAAGACCCAATACCAGAATGAACAGTGAAATGGTGGACTGAATCAGCGCTTCACTGCTGTTAAGGCCAAGAGCGATCGCGGGAATGGTCGGCAGATAGAGATCGATGCCCAGCGGGCCGAGCAGCACCAGGCTAAGAAGCAGAAACAGAAATTTTTGCATAACAAAAACAGCACGTCCTAGTGACAAAGAGGGGTAGAGTAGAGATTCTGGCGTCAAATGGAAAGAGGCAAGGCACAAGCGTTCGCCAGGTGAATTTTGCCGGCCTGAATTACACGGCGGAGGCCTGGCGATAATAAAGTGCAGAAACCGTATCCGCCACATAGCGGGCCTGGTGTTTGGCGTCGTCCAGCGCACGATGCGGTGTACCTTCGAAGGGCCGTTCCTTCTTCGGGTTGAAGCCGTGCAGTTCGGCCAGGGTGATCACCGTACGCACGTCCTGCGTGTCCCAAAACTTCCAGGGACAGGGCATTTCAAACTGCTGGAAAGCATGTTCGAGGATCGTACAGTCGAACTCCTTGCCGTTCCCCCAGACTTTCACCCTGTCAGTGCTGTTCATATGGATAAAACGGCTCAGGCTAGTCAGTACCCGCTTCAGGCTTTCGGTTCCGCCAAAGGCCAGCTTGCGTGCTTCATCAGACTGTTTTGCCCACCAGGCCACGGTATCCAGACTGATGGTTCTACCAGGCTGATCTTTTTGGCTGCTGACGGCGTTTTCGAATTCCGCGCCTAGCTGGCCGGTCTTGGGATCAAAAAATACGGCGGCAACCACCAGGATCACCGCACTGGGTTTTATGTCCAGAGTTTCAATGTCTAGCATCAGATGGTGCATTGGCGGTCTCCGCTGGCTGAATCATCGTAGTATGTTACTACAAACCGGGCGAGGATGCGCAGTCAGCCACGGCGCCGGCCTGCGGCATTCGCCAGAGTGACCGCCAGCACCGCCAGCAGCACCAGGGCGGCCACCGGGGTCACAACGCCCCAGGGCGCTCGTTCGATATAAGGCATGCCTTCGGCCAGCACCAATCCCCATTCTGCGCTGGGCGGTTGGGGCCCGAGCCCAAGGAAGCCCAGCGCCGCCAGCGCCAATGCAATCCCCGGCAGGCGCAGCATGGCGTGACGAAGCAACGGCCCCATTAACGCCGGCAGCAGGTAGTGCGTCAGCGTGCACAGGGGGCCTATTCCCAATACGGGCAGCATGCGGATATAGGGCTGCGTGCGCGCCTCGGTCAATAGCGAGGCGCAGTGTGCCGCCAGCGGTGCCCAACTGATCAGCATTACCGCGCAGGCGGCACCGTAGGCTGAGGGGCCGGTAATGGCGATCACCAACAGGCCCGCCACGACGGGCGGCGTGGCGTTGGCCAGCTCAATCACCCCGCACATCAGGCGCGGCATCAGGCCAAACAGTATTCCGAGGAGCAGCGAAGCGAAGCTGACGCCTAGCGCCAGCAGGCTGGTATTCACCGCACCCTGTGCGACCCTCGCCAGAATGTCCCGGCCAGTGGCGTCGGCGCCAAAGGGCAGTGCCAGGCTCGGCGGTTGCAGGCGCATATGCAGGGACGAGAAAGGATCGCGTATGACCCCGCTAAACACCAGCAGGCATAGCAATAACGCGGCGAGGGCGGCGACAAGATAACTGCCTCTGACGCTGTGTTGGGGTTGCGGCGAATTGGGCAGCGACGCGGCGATACGGCCCAGCAGCAGATAATGCGCTCCCTGCGCCAGGAAACCGGCGCTGAAGGCGATCACCAGCAGAATCAGGATGCCGCACTGCAGCGCAGGCAGATCCTGCGCGATGGCGGCACCTAAGGTCGCCCGGCCAAGACCGGGAATGGCAAACACTTTCTCGACGGCAATGGCACCGCCGGTAAGCCCTACCAGCACCAGACCGATCTGGGGCAGCAGGGCGGGCAATGTGCGGCGCAATACCGCCAACAGACGTTGCCTCCGGGAGATACCGGCAAGGCTCCAGGTGATCAACCAGCGTTCAGAGAAAGTTGCGGCCAGCCCGTCGCTGAACAGCAGGCCCAGCAAGCCTCCTGCCGGCAAACCCAGCGCCAGCGCAGGCAGGACGACGTGTTGCAGGCTTTGCCAGCCATAGGGCGGGAACCAGCGCAACCAGACGGCGCCGACAATCAGCAACAGCGCCGCCAGCAAAAATTCCGGCAGGGAGGTCAGCGCCACAGCCAGTACGCCGGCAGGGCGCTGGTGGTGGCCGCACAGGCCACGCCACAGGGTTGGCAGCGCCAACAGCAGCGCGACCAACAGCGCCACCGTGAGCGCACAGGCCATCAGGGCCAAAGACACTCCGGCGGCTTGCAGCATGCCTTCCAGCACCGGCCGGCCCGAGATCCAGGAGTTGCCGGCATCCCCGCGCAGCAAGCCGGCAAACCACCGGCCAAGCAGCATCAACGGCCCGTCATCCAGACCGAATCGTTGACGAATGGCGTTCAGGGCTTCCGGCGTCGCTTCTTGCTCGCTTGAGCGGGCACGCAGCAGGCTGAGCGCCGGATCGCGGCCGGAAATCCAGGGCATCAGACCAATGAGCAAAATCATCGCCAGCAGGGCAAACAAGCGTGAGAAGAGCGGCAACAACATCATTATCGAGCGCTTTTTCACTATCAGGGCTGCCCGGCGGAAATAACGCTGTGCGGTGTCACCAATCGGCGTTCACGCGGGTCGCGTTCTGCGTATTGCATCGCGCCGGCTTCGCCCTGGATCACCCTTTCATGCAACAAGGGGATTGCGGCATGCGTGGCGAGAATGCGGCTTTCCGCCTCGATAATCGCCTGGCGCCGCTGCGCACCGGCCGGTATGGCTGCGGCCAGGGTTAATGCCTCGTCCACCTTGGGGTCACAGAGTTGAGCGATATTGAACGATCCCTGACAGGCAAAATCGCTGTACATGTAGGCCACCGGATCGCCGGAATCCAACACTGTGGCGCGCGACAAAATGAATGCGTCGAATTTGCCCGCCAACGCATCGGCTTCAATGTGGGCGTATTCCCTCACTTCCTGCTTCACTATAAAGCCGGCGGCGCTGAGCTGTTGCGCCAGATAAACCGCGACTTCGGGCAGCTCTGCGCGATCGCTGAAGGTCGCCAGGGTAATGGTTTTGCCTTGCACGGCCGCCGCTTGCTTAGCCGGTTGCGGTTGCCGTAATGAGGCGGCCCAGGGCAATGCCGGACCCAGCAGCCCGTTGGCAAGATCGGCGCGGCCTTCGTAGACGTTGTCCACCAACTGTTGGCGTTGAACCGCCGCTGCCGCTGCTGCGCGCACCGCGGGATCGCTGAAAGCGCCGAGGCGAGTGTTCAGATACAGCGTATTGGTGCGCGGCATCGGGACTTCGTGGATCAGCCCCGCTTCAATGAGCGGCAACTGCGATACCGGCAGGGCTTCAACCAGATCGGCGCTACCGGTGCGCAAGGCGGCGGCGCGGGCGTTGCTGTCCGGCACAAAACTGACGTCTATCCCCGGTGCGGCGGCTTTTTCCCCCCAGTAACCCTCAAAGCGGTTTAGCCGTGCGCTGCTGGTGCCGTTGATTTCCGTCAGCACAAAGGCCCCGGTTCCGGCCTGCAACGGATTAACCACGCCGTTGGCGGCATAGGCCCGTTCAGCGAGGATCGCCAATTGCGGGCTGGACAGCCGTTGCGGGATCAGGGGATCAGGATGAGCGGTAGTGATCACCACGGCGTTATCGCCTTCGGTGGCAACCGATAGCTCCACGCCATCAAGAATGCGCGGTTTTGGCGCAGCATTCATTGCGGCTGAAAGTGAGCGCACTACGCTTTGTGCCGTCATTAGGCTGCCGTCATGGAAACTGACGCCCTGACGCAGCACAAAGCGCCAGCGGCGTTCATCTATTTGCTGCCATTCGGTCGCCAGCGCCGGCTCGGCATCGCCATTGGCGTTCAGCACCACCAGGGTTTCGGCGTTGCTCCAGCGCGAGAGTTTAAATGCGTCATCGCTCAACGGCGTTAACCCGGAGCGGGGCGGTTGTAGCATGGCCAGCCGGATACGTTTTTCTTCGGTGGCACTTTTTTTCGGTTTGGCAGGTTCAAAGCAACCGCCAAGCAGCAAACTGCCGGCAAGCAGGCAGCCGGTAGGGCCAATAAAGCGCAGGTTCAGCATGCAAAATTCCTCGGGATCTCAGGGCTTAAAAGAGGACAAAGATGGGATTGCGGCGATCAAGGCGCGGGTAGCGACATGCCGGGGCGTTTGCAGCAGCTCGTGGGTTGGGCGATCTTCCACGATGGTGCCGCGATCCATCACCAGCGTGCGTTGGCATAAGGCGGCCACCAACGAAATATCATGGGAGACCAGTAACATTCCCATTCGTTGCTGACGGGCAAGACGATCGAGCAGGTTGACGATCTGCCGGCGCAAGGGCAGGTCCAGACCGCTGACCGGCTCATCGGCCAGTAAAAAACGGGGTTGCAGCGCGATGGCGCGTGCCAGGGCTACCCGCTGCGCCTGCCCGCCGGAAAGCTGGCCCGGCCTGGCGTACAGCAGGTGTTCATCCAGTTCAACCTGGCGCAGAGCGCGTTCGGCAGTGATACCCAGATCCTGCGGCAGACCGAGTTGGCGCAAGGGGGCGATAATCAGTTCGGCGACCGTATGGCGCGGATTGAGCGAGGCATGGGCGTCTTGCGGTACATACTGCACCAAACGTCGGTACCAGCGCAGCCGGCGAACGGACGCTGGGCGAATTGCTGTGCCCTGGCAGAGAATGTGGCCGAAATCCGGTGCCTCTAGCGCTAACAGCAGTTTAAGCAAGGTGGATTTGCCTGCACCGGAACAGCCAACCAGCCCGATGCGTTCTTCGGCATGCAGATTCAGGTCAGTAGGGCCGAGACCACCAGATGCAGGCGCATATTGCCGACAGACATTCTGCAGGCTGATAAAGGGCAGTGTGGCGTTGACCGGCGAGTGATTCACTGGATTATCCCGCCATACTCATGGCGGGATAATCACTGAATGCCGGACGCAGTGCCGTGGCAACCAACCGCTGGGTATAGGGATGTACCGGTTGGCGCAACAGCTGTGTGACAGACCCGTGCTCAGCTATCTTGCCGTTCGCCAGCACGATTGCGCGTTGGCACAGGCTGGCGGCGACGGAAAGATCGTGGGTGATAAACAGCAGCGCCGGTGCTGCGGGGCGCTCGGTATAGCGCTTGAGGATATCGATTAACTGATACTGGCTGACCATATCAAGCGCGGTGGTGGGTTCATCCGCTATCAACAGGTTTTTCTCGCCGCTCAGCGCCAGCGCCGCACAGACTCGCTGGCATTGGCCACCAGACAATTGTCCCGGATAGCGCTTCATCATATCCGGCGGCAAGCCCAGCGCGGCCAACAACTCGGCGGCGCAGCATTGGGCGTGTTCTTTGTTCATGCCGCTTCGGGCTCGCAGGGCCATGATCAGTTGTTTACCCACGGTGGTCAGGGGATTGAGACTGGTAAAGGGATCTTGAAAAATGGCCGCCAGCGCGAGGGGCTTGCGCTGTTGTAAACGTTGGCCGCTGATTTCCTGCCCCAGCAGCCGTATCGATCCGCTGAGTGTTGCGTCGAATGGCAACGTGCCCAAAATGGCTGCGGCGGTGAGTGACTTGCCTGAGCCGGATGCGCCAAGCAGACACAGCCGCTCGCCGACATGCAGGGTGAAGTTCAGATCGCTGATTTTGACTTCCCCGTTAATCGACAGTGTCAGATGTTCTACGGTGAGTAACGGTGGGCTTTGGGTTTCCATTAGCGTATCTGTAAATGTTGTTTTTGATATGTAATAACATAACATTCGTTGGCGGGAAATGACCAGCAGATTTCTGAAATACTTTGAAATGATCTAAAGCAGGAAAATCAAGGTATGATGCTCAAGGTATTGTTGTCAGGTTGGTTCTATCGGTGAGAACGTTTATTTTTATTCTGTGCATGGCCGGCTATGTGCTGGTGCTGGGTTATCTTGGTGTTTACGTCACCGATAAGTTATGCGAGCAATCCAGTAACTACACCAAGCTGTGCCGTATGGTCGATATCTCCGAGCCGCATATTCCCAAATAAATGACTGCCGTCACCCCAGATAATCGGTAGTAATCAATGGCGTCAGTACCCCGGACAAGCCGGTCAACGTAGCCCATTGCCGCCAGCCCAAACGTGCCAGCCAATCCTGGCGCAACGGCGGTGTCGCAAGTTGCCCCAGTGCAACCGTGCCGCTGAGCAAGACCGTCAGGATCACGAAGACCAGCCCGCGGCTCCAGGAATTAAATTCGATATGCAACACGTTGGCGTAATACAGCCGCATCAGGATAAAATAGGCGAGCATCAGCCAGGCGAAACGCGTTCGTTTTTTCAGCAACTGGTAGAGCATAAAGGCGATGAACAGGCTATGGAGCCATGAGGTCAGCGGCGATTCAATGGGGTGTCTGACACAGACGTTATACACCGCCAGGTAGATATTAAAGATCAACAGCGTATAGACGGCATATATATACCAGCCATAGATGATTTTGAACTTTTTGGTGTTTGGCGGGATAGGGCAATAGTCCGGTATCATGAGAGCCTCCTGAGCTGAATAGCGTTATAACATCAGGTGGCTAAATGAAAATTAAACGCCAAACGGGCTTTATTTTACCCCAAAAGGGGAACTAATCGGCCCTTGCCGAGTCTGTTCAACCAATAACGGCCAAGGCGTTTTCAGCGAAAGAGTAATGGCAAGATAGTGATATGAAAAATTATAAAAACAGTCGTTCGACAGTATGTTTACTGGTTGCCACTGTGGGGCTTTATTTTTTCCTGCCGCCGACGTTGATAGCTTTGTTCTGCCAATGGTTTAATTTGAATCCCTTCTTTCTTATCAGGTCCTGGCATCTTAATCCCTTTTCTGCCGCCCGGGGCATTCCGCTCTATCAAACCGCTGTGCCTATATTAATTGTGTGGGTTTTGGTCAATGTCGTGATAGCGGCCATTTTTTTGGCCATAGTGGGTTTATATCGGCGGTTTGGCGGGGCAAAGCATTGATGGTTTCATGCCGTACGCGGGTAAAAGTATCTTGCAAAGGATAATGATAGTCGTTATCATTTAATGGTCGGTGAGGGAGAAAAAGGGTTGTCTCCTTGTGTGCCACCCAAGCCGGCAAGACATTGCTCACATTGCTTCCAGTGTTTGTTGCCAGCCTCGCGCTGGCATTTTTTATGTCTTTCATTTCAGATCATTAACCCCCAACCTACCCATGGATTTTCAACTGCGATGACACACGTCGCCGGTTCATAAAAAGCGCCCTCTATTTGAAATTACCTATCGATAAAGATAATAATTATCATTAATATTCGTTTCTTGTTGCATTCGTCACACCGATAGATCCTCTAAGGACGTTGTCAGACAGTGTTGCTGGCGGAGATGCTTATTAGTGTTATTTAGGTTATTTACCAGGGGGTTACAAGAGATGCCGATACCTTTTTCCGTCAAACCGTCGCGCAGGTTATGCGCGCTCGCCATGTTCCTGCCGCTGGCGTCGCTCGCTGAAGATACTTTGGTGGTCACTGCCAAACCTGCCGATACGGCGGAAACCGCAACTCGGGGCTATCAGGCTACGACCAGCCAGGGAGCGACCAAAACCGACAGACCGCTAATCTTGACGGCTCAGTCGGTCTCGGTCGTTACCCGTCAGCAGATGACCGATCAGAGTGCCCAGACGGTTAACGATGCGTTGAAATATACGCCGGGTGTTTTCACCAACTTTTCCGGTGGCGCCACCCGGTATGACACCATCGCATTGCGCGGCTTTCATGGCGGTGACGTCAATAACACCTTCCTTGACGGCCTGCGGCTGTTGAGCGATGGCGGCACCTATAATGCATTGCAGGTCGATCCCTGGTTCCTGGAACGTGTCGACGTCATCAAAGGGCCCTCTTCGGTGATGTACGGACAAAGTATCCCGGGGGGGCTGGTGGCGTTGACGTCCAAGCGGCCTCAGTTTGCCACGGAAGGGCACGTGAACCTGATGGCGGGCAATAACGGCACCAAGGGCGGAGCTTTCGATGTGACCGGTCCGCTGTCTGAGCAGTGGGCTTACCGGCTGACCGGCATGACGCGCAGCAGCGAAACCATGTATGACCATCAGCGTGAAGAGCGCTATGCCATCTCTCCCTCATTACTGTGGCAGCCGGATGACAATACCTCGCTATTACTTAAAGCTTACCTGCAGAAGGATCCGTCCGGCGGTTACCACAGCGCTGTGCCGGCAGATGGCAGCCTCTATTCCCGCTCGGGCGACAAATTGGGGCGCGGATTCTTTGACGGTGAGAGCAGCCGGAATGTGTTCAAGCGCTGGGAACAGATCTACAGTTATGCTTTCTCCCACAATTTTAACGACGTCTGGACTTTCCGTCAGAATGCCAGTTACACCCACTCCAATGTTGAGTTGCAACAGGTCTATCAAATTGGCTGGAATGATGATCACCGTTTGCTGAACCGTTATTACAGCGGCTCTGCCACTTCGCTGGACGCCTTTGCCGTCGATAACCAGCTGGAAGCCGACTTTGCCACCGGAGTGCTGGATCATAAGGTCATGCTGGGCCTGGATTACCAGCGCTTTCGCAATAATTTGTGGGAAGAGTCTGCTGCCGCATCGCAGCTTAATCCTTATACCGGTGTATCCGGCGGGGCGGCGTTAACCGGCCTGACGCATACCGACTCCAGACGGCACTATGAGCAAAGCGGCGTTTATCTGCAGGATGAAATCAGCTTGCAGGACTGGTACCTGAACTTGTCCGGCCGCTTCGATCGCATCGAGTCTAAAAATACCACGCTCAATACTGGCACCCGCGATGCGCGCAGCGATGATAACTTCAGTGGCCGTGCCTCCTTGTTGTATCACTTTGATAATGGTCTTTCACCTTACGCCAGCTACAGTACCGCAGTAACGCCCGAGGCGCTGCCCGATCAAAACGGACACATGCTGAAACCAAGCACCAGCGCGCAGTATGAGGTGGGGTTGAAATATCAGCCGCCAGGCAGTGCATCGATCTACAGCGTGGCATTGTACGATTTGACGCAGAAAGACGTTGCCAACCGCGTAGTGCAGCAAAGTTATTATCTGCCGGCCGGCAAAGTGCATTCGCAGGGGATTGAACTGGAAGCCCGCAGCAAGATCACCGAACGTTTCGATCTGATTGCCGGCTATAGTTACAACAAAGTGAAGTTTAAAGACGCGATCGATGGCAACAACGGCAATACGCCGTATTTGGCACCTGACCAAATGGTTTCTCTGTGGGGCAAATACGCGGCCGGGTTCGGCGTGGATCTTGGCGCGGGGGTACGCTATATCGGCAAGCAGTGGGCAGACAACGAAAATACGCTACGCATTCCTTCGGTAACGCTGGTGGATGCTTCGATGAGAATGAATCTCGATGGTGTGAATCCGTCACTGAAAGGTGCCTACGTTCAGGTGAACGTCAATAATCTGACCGACAGGAAATACGTTGCGGCCTGTTATGGCACCGGTTATTGCTATTGGGGAGCGGAACGTTCTGTGGTGGCTACCCTGGGGTATGATTTCTGAGGAAAGTGGCCGTATCGCCCCGTCGCTTTGCCGACGGGGTGGATCGCTAGAACAGGGAGAAAAGCAACACCACAGGCAGGCTTAGCGGCCAGGTCAAACCAATAGTTAACGCGCTGATAAAACGTATTTTGATGGTGTCCCGGCTGACTAAATAGGTAAAAACCATAGAAACCAAAAGGCCAATTAAATAAAAATATTGTGTTGCAACCCACAGCGGTGACATGAAACCTTATCCCAGTCGTATTTTTCAGCCGCGAATTCTAGGGACTTAATTCCCCATAATCAATGCTTATTGGTTGTTTATTTAGTTTATTATTTATAACCACAATAATAGTATTGTTATGGCGTTTGGCGCGGGGAAGACTGCCCCGGTGGGCGGTAATGGCGATGTCGAAGAACATAACTCCCCGCATCTTGCGATTGCTCAAATAAGCGGATATTTGAAAATATTTAATGGATATAATATGTTGGTAGGCCATGGAGCAAATGAGGAGCGAGTATGAGCTTTTGGAGAATCGTATTTACCATTATTCTACCGCCGCTGGGTGTGTTGCTTGATAAGGGCATCGGCGGGGCTTTTATCCTCAACATTATCCTGACCCTGTTGGGCTATTTCCCAGGCCTGATTCATGCTTTCTGGATCCAGACCAAACAGTAGCGGTGCCATCAACGAGCCAAGCCGTTTTGCACCGGGAATATCTTCATGTAGCCCGGACTATCAGCCCTGGTATGCGTGCGCATGCCGGGGTTTTTTATGCCCATCGGCCGTCTAATAGATGTTGAGGCCGTAGACAAACAACCATGAAAAAAGCATCGCCAACAGACTTACGATGCAAAGGATGGAGATCATTTCCTTCACGTGACAATTCCCTTTTGATGTTAATGATATTACTTGTTGTTGTTTTCAAATGGGATTTTAGAACGTAATGGGTAAAAATCCTAGTTTTAATGTGGCTTTGATGCTGATTTGAAACTGACTTTGGACCTGGGTTATTGGAGGTGTTTGCCTTGGCGATCCCCGTTTTAACCAGCAGCAGGCTGGTGTTGCGCCCGCTGGAACCTGATGACGCCGCAGATATTCAGTATTTATTTCCATGCTGGGAAATTGTGCGTTATCTGACGAAGCAAATCCCCTGGCCCTATCCGGCGGGGGCCGCACTTGATTTTATAAACCATGTTGCGCTGTCGGCGATGGAAAGAGGAACCGGATGGTTTTGGTCCATCCGCCGCAAGGAGGATGAGCGGCACCTGATCGGTGTGATAAACCTTAGCCTGGGTGGCGACAGCAACCGTGGCTTTTGGTTAGCGCCGAAATGGCAGCATCAGGGGGTGATGAGCGAAGCCTGCCACAGCGTCACGGAGTTCTGGTTTAATGTGCTGGGGCAGGAGGTGCTGAGAGTGACCAAGGCAAAAGATAACCAGGCATCGCGGCGTATTTCAGAGCGTAATGGCATGCGAGTCGTCGCCACCAAAGAAACAGATTATATCGGTGGCCGCATGCCATCAGAAATCTGGGAAATGACCCGGAGCGAATGGAACGCTAAGACGAAGGCCGGTTAACGGCGTTAACGCTACGTCGCTATATTGGCTCCGCCGAATGCTAAAAAGATTATACGTGAAGCCAACTATGCATTGTTGTTAAAGCGGCTTGCTGTGTTCGGCCGCGTGCATGGACAAATAGGCTTTAAGATTCTCGTCATTAAAACCAAGTGCCCCCAGGATCTCAGCCATAAAACTGACGGGCGCGGTGCCTGGTGCAGTAACTACGCGTTGGTCTGCAACGGCATAGGGCACATCCTGATAGTACGCGGCGCCTGCATAGTCCAGCTGCGACAGGTTTTCAGCCGAATTTGAGGTATGGCGGAGGTTATCGAGCACGCCCGACTGCGCCAATACGCGGGTTCCGTCGCAAATCCCGGCGACGACGATGTTCTTTCTGTGAGCCTCGGCGACCAACGCCGTGATATCTGGCGGCTGCCCACTTTGCCAGGCCGTGCCGCCGCAGACGATCAACAGGTCAATATCGTCAAGTTCGATGGCTTCGATCGATAACTGTGGGGTAACCAGCAGGCCCCCGGAGGACATAACCGAGGCGCCTTTGGGCGAAGCAAAACGGGTATCGAAACCGTAATAGCCGCGACAAGTGGAATTGATCAGCGCGGTTTCCCAATCGGAAAAGTTATCGGTAAGAACAGTGATGGCACATGTCATTGGCAGGTTTTCCCTAATGATACTGAAAATAGCCCACGGAATTGTTCACCCGCAGGATCCCAAATTTAGCGGGCGTCACTGTCAATTTCTGGCAGTAGTGATTTTTCTGGCGTTAAAAAGATCCCGCGCGACGGCGGGATTAAGGGATGATAGCTAGCTATTGGATCTTATTCTGGTTACAAGCGAGGTGGTGTGAACCTTCGGAAGGTGACAGTAACCCACGTAAACTTTATGGACAAGTGAAAGATTCAAGGCGCCGTATGTATCAGAATATCCTCAAACAGGGACTTACGCGGTAGTTGGGCAGGCTGAGAAGCGTTACTGTGGGACCACCTCCTTGTGGATAGTCGTCCTAACGTCGTTTCCGCTTGGTGTTGAAAGTACTTGTTTTTCTTTGCCGCCAATAGAGGACAAAGGAAAATACGACAACTGCCATCAAAACGACGATGATTGCGATTGGAAGTAGTTCCATAGCACTCACCTAAGATTGCAATTTGGCAACCCATTAAATAGGAATATTCCTAACTTGTGCAATGAGCAGCGAGTAAAGAAAACGTAATTAGGAATTCCCTTAGCGGTGGACTGCGCTAATGGAAAGAACGAAGGGGACAGGAACAATGATTTTTCGCCTTGCAACAATGCAGGATATTAATGTGCTGATCGGTTTTGATACCCTTGCATCGCATGATTTGCACCGTCATACCGAGATCCGTGAGTGGTGCGAGGCCGGTGCCTGCCATGTTGTAGATCTTGCTGGTGAAATAGTGGCTTATGGCGTGCTGCACTATCACTTTTACGGTTATGGATTTATCGAAATTCTTATGGTCGATGAGCGGTTCCGACGCAGAGGAGTGGGGCGAAAGTTACTCGAACACTTAAAATCGCTTTGCGAACGCCCCAAGCTTTTTACCTCAACTAACGTTTCGAATTTACCCATGAAGAAGCTGCTGCTGGAAACCGGCTTTACTGAGAGCGGTTGTATTGAAAACCTGGATGAAAACGATCCTGAGAGGCTGTTCTTTTTTCCTGTAAAAGGAACAGCCAGCTAACAAGATTAGCTGGCTGTTTTAATAAATATTATGCCGTTTGCTTATGGAACACAAAGTGAAAGCATAACTATCTGATATCTATTATTTTAAATTTCACTCCAAAATCTCCCCAAAAACAGATTTGAAAATTGAGAGAGAAGCTCAGGGATTGCTCTGCAGATTTTACACAGAGCTATACCACTAACGTGGTCCAGTCCGCGCCTATATCATCATGGTATCTATCAGTCATTTCCTGTGTTTTATGTCCAAGCAATGTTTGGGTATCAATCTCCTGAGCACTATACAAACGCTCTGCTAACGATCGCTGTTCATGGAAACTAGGGGCTGTACCATTTTTAGGTGGGTTAACACCTGCTGCCTGCCGAGTTTCTAGAAATGACCTACTTAACGAACTAGTATCAACGCTCTGGCCAGGCTTTATCATTGCATGTGCGCGGACATGGTGAAATAGGTAAGGGCTAACAGTACGATCACGGCAACGGGCTATAGCCAAGGAACGGGGTTAATGTTCAGGCCCAACTCGTTTTTTTATAACAACTCAGTGGTAAACGCCGATGGCACCATTTAAATTTTAGGAATATTAGCATTTATCAGCTAATCAATTGAATAACATTGTTTTTTTTGAGATTAATGCATCTGCGATGCTGTCAGGTATGTGGTATAACTATAAACTAAAAAATCTAGAATGAATTTTACTGCTAAGCTGATTTTGCCAATAAAAAACTGGAGGAGTTATGGCTGAAGTCATAAGCGAATATACCACCCCTGAATTTTTCGGAGCGAAAGGGGATGGAATTACAGATGATACCAATGCATGGCAAGCGGCTTTAGATACTGAGTTAAATGTGCATGGTACCAGCGGGAAAAAATACTTGATAACAAATACGTTGTTATTTAAGTATGGCTCTAAACCGCAAACTATAAATGGTAATGGATGTTCATTTGACTGGAAAAAGAAAGAGGTGGGGATGTGGGGGCAAAGAACTCCCAATGCTACTGTGATTACATACACATCTGGAAAGAATTATGAGAATTTTACCGTAAAAGGGCCTGTGGCTTTAGATGAAGTTTGGGAAAAGGTTGAGAATTGTCATGCCATTGAGTTTTCAAATGGTTATGCTAGAAACCTTACTATATCTGGGTTCGCTAATGCTTTCAAAACGTTTGGGAATACATTTACTTCGGAAATCAATACCGACAACTTAAGAAATACTATTTGGTCAGAAAGGAATAATAATAATCACATCAGTAATGTAAAGTGTGGTACTTGTGCTGGTGATGCAATTGTTATCTACAGCAAGTTTGTTTCATGTCATAATATTAATGTTGAATATGCCGGGGTGTTGCCTGCAGGTCAATTGGCAACGACACCACGAGGATGTTTGATCAGTACCGGACAGGACACATATAAAGATGAGTGTAAGTATGTAAATATATCAGATGTCCAATGTAGGTATCATGGTGCTGCTGGGTTGGTGCTCGTTGGTGAGCATATTAATGTATCTGGTGTTATTAATATCGGTAGTCTATTTGAAGGCTCATTTGTTAAAGATGAGAAAAAAGTATATAAAGGGATTTGGATAAAAGGGAATAATATCTCAATTGGTGATACTACTATGGAATCCGTTTATTCTGGCGTGCAAATAGAGCGGGGGTCTTCAGATATATCTATAGGTAATGTTTACATTAGAGGCTCATTTATAGCCTCTTCTGAAGTAATCCTTTCCGCTGACGACTCGGCAGATCCAACGCAAAAAATAGAAAGAGTTCATATTTCGTCAATCATTTGTGATGCATACGTAAGCGTAGGTCGAGCTGTGCTTATCAGAACTGATGGCGTAGAAATTGGAAGGATTTATATTCGTGGTATTGATAACAAATCATTAGATAGTGCGATTTATATTAACGGTAAAAGTAAGTTTGGCAGCATAGAAGTGTATAACCCAGCGAATGCTATATCTGAACAGACTCTAATAGAAATAATTGGTTCCCCGACAATAAAAGATGTTTTAGTAGACGGTTTATATGGCACTGCAATATTTGTCACTTCGGGAGCTTTGCCGAACTTTGGTAGAATTATGCTTTTTAATATGAAAAACACACTCAAGCCTCCTATCAAGATCGATGGTGATGGTAGTGCTTTTATGTCATGGGGACCTGTAGTTGTTTCGGGTAGTTTTACTGCAAAACCAACTCTAATAGGAACCTTATCTTTAGCATCATGGCGTAGCCCACAAACGTGGCAAGCAGGGGACCCCGCGAAAAAGGCTGTCGTCAAATATCCTCAAGAAGCAACAATTACTTTGCAAGCTTAACGTTTATTATAAGAGAAGTTAAACTTAAATTTTTAATAACACTCGGATGGGCCCCGGCAACTTTGAAATCTCGAATACTGGCCCTCTCTAAAATCTGTTAGGTCACAATCACAAAGCCGTCATCATCTGGAGGATCTTTATCATCGGGGTGATGGCGGCTTATCGCAGCGAAAAATATCGGCGATTTCGATTCGTGATAGATGAAGTAAGGCTGCTTTACTTTTGCGTCGTGTTTGTCTTTCTTCCACTCATACCAGCCATCAGTCATCACCAGCGCGCGGCCATGATTCCATAATGGTTTAAACATTCTGCTGGTGGCTGCAGTTTCAACGCGAGCATTGATAACCGGCTGGCGTTTCATTTCTCTCCACCATTCCGGGCCATACCCCCACTCAATAGGATCGAGGTGCAGCTTTTCTTCGCGCTGATTAAGTACTAGCACGCGGGTTCCTGGTGCCACGTTGTAGCGCTCTAGGGGAACAATCACTAAAGGAAGTAAAAAAAAAGCCGGAAAAAATAGTTAACCGGCTGATTATATAGGAATTAGTTGCTAGTTAGACGGTCTGCTTATGGAAAAGCTCGCGGAATACCGGGTAAATATCGTCCGGCTCACGGATATGCTGCATGGCGAAGTTATCGAATTTCACCTGCAGGTCTTCATATTCACGCCACAGCGTTTGATGGGCGCGGCGCGTGATTTCGATGTAGCTGTAATAACGCACCATCGGCAGTAGTTTCTTCGCCAACAGTTCGTGACACAAGGGTGAGTCATCGGCCCAGTTGTCGCCATCCGAGGCCTGAGCGGCATAGATGTTCCATTGCGCCGGGTCGTAACGCTCTTCAACCACTTCATTCATCAGTTTCAGCGCGCTGGAAACGATGGTGCCGCCGGTTTCCTGCGAGTAGAAGAATTCCTGCTCATCCACTTCCTTCGCCTGAGTGTGGTGGCGGATATACACCACGTCGACGTTTTTATAGGTTCTGCTCAGAAACAGATAGAGCAGAATATAGAAACGTTTTGCCATGTCCTTGGTGGCCTGATCCATGGAACCGGAAACGTCCATCAGGCAGAACATTACCGCCTGGCTGGAAGGTTCCGGACGACGTTCATAGTTCTTGTAACGCAAATCAAAAGTATCGATAAAGGGTACGCTTTCGATTTTTTTGCGCAGTTCGGCAATTTCTTTGCGCAGCCGCTCTTCTTCCAGCAGCTGCATCGGCTCGGTGTTTTCCAACTGGGTGAGCTCGTCTTCCAGCTCATGCAAGGCTCGCCGTTTTCCGGCGGTCATGGCGGTACGTCGCGCCAGAGAGTTTTGCAGCGAACGTACCACGCTGATATTGGCCGGCACGCCGTTGGCGGTGTAACCGGCCCGATGAGTTTTGTACTCGGTAAGCTGCTTATACTGATTCTTTTTCAGGTTCGGCAGCGCCAAATCCTCAAACAGCAGATCAAGGTATTCGTCTTTGGATATCTGAAAAACGAATTCATCCTCGCCTTCGCCGTCCTGGCTGGCGTTCCCCTGACCGCCGCCACCGCCGCCGCCACCCTGAGGGCGCTCGACACGGTCATTCTGCACAAAGTGATCGTTACCTGGATGAACGCGGTGGCGTGTGCCACCGCGGCCTTGATGAAACATCGGCTCGTTGATATCGCCATTGGGGATCGAAACCGACTCCCCGCTGTCCACGTCGGTGACCGAACGCTTGTTGATGGCTTCGGCAATCGACTGTTTGATTTGCGACTTGTAGCGGCGCAAGAAGCGCTGGCGGTTAACCATGCTCTTGTTTTTGCCGTTAAGACGTCGGTCAATAAAATACGCCATACTTCCCCCAAACGACGTTGCCAACTTTCTACGCCATCTCCATGACGCTAATTCTCATTAGCCGTTATGAAGACTTTCTGACCCGCAGATACCATTCACACAGCAGGCGAACCTGTTTGCGGGTGTAGCCTTTTTCCATCATGCGGTCGACGAAGTCGTCGTGTTTCTTCTGCTCATCCGTTGAGGTTTTAGCGTTAAACGAAATCACCGGCAGCAACTCTTCGGTGTTCGAGAACATTTTCTTCTCGATCACGGTACGCAGCTTCTCATAGCTGGTCCAGTTAGGGTTACGACCACTATTATTAGCCCGGGCGCGCAGCACGAAGTTGACTATTTCGTTGCGGAAATCTTTCGGATTGCTGATGCCGGCCGGTTTCTCGATTTTCTCCAGTTCAGCGTTCAGGGATTCGCGATCGAACAGCTGGCCGGTATCCGGATCACGGTACTCTTGATCCTGGATCCAGAAGTCTGCATAGGTCACGTAGCGGTCAAAAATGTTTTGACCGTATTCCGAATAGGATTCCAGATAGGCAGTCTGTATCTCTTTACCGATAAATTCGGCGTATTTCGGGATCAGATAGCCTTTCAGGTGCTCCAGATATTTCTCCGACTGATCCTGAGGGAATTGCTCACGCTCGATCTGCTGTTCCAGTACGTAGAACAGGTGTACCGGGTTAGCGGCAACCTCGGCGTGATCGAAGTTGAATACCCGCGACAGGATTTTGAAAGCGAAACGGGTGGACAGGCCATTCATGCCTTCATCGACCCCAGCGTAGTCGCGGTATTCCTGATACGACTTGGCTTTTGGATCGGTGTCCTTCAGACTTTCACCGTCATAAACGCGCATCTTCGAGTAAATGCTCGAGTTTTCCGGTTCTTTCAGGCGCGAGAGCACGGTAAAGCGTGCCAGCGTTTCCAGCGTGCCAGGAGCGCAAGGCGCATGGGTTAACTCGCTGTGATCCAGCAGTTTGTCGTAGATTTTCATCTCTTCCGACACCCGCAGGCAGTACGGTACCTTGACGATATAAACGCGATCGAGGAAGGCCTCGTTGTTTTTGTTGTTGCGGAAGGTGACCCATTCGGATTCGTTGGAGTGAGCCAGAATAATCCCGCTGAACGGCAGGGCGGAGATGCCTTCGGTACCGTTATAGTTGCCTTCCTGGGTGGCGGTCAGCAGAGGATGCAGCACCTTAATCGGCGCTTTGAACATCTCTACGAACTCCATGATCCCCTGGTTGGCACGGCACAGGGCACCGGAATAGCCGTAGGCGTCCGGATCGTTCTGGGCGTGGTTCTCCAGTTTACGGATGTCCACTTTCCCCACCAGCGCAGAGATATCCTGGTTATTCTCATCCCCGGGTTCCGTCTTGGCGATGGCGATCTGTTCCAGAATCGAAGGGCGCACTTTCACTACTTTGAATTTGGTGATGTCGCCGCCAAATTCATGCAGGCGCTTCGCGGCCCACGGCGACATGATAGTGCCGAGGTAGCGGTTCGGGATGTTGTATTCTTTTTCCAGAATATTGGCATCTTCCTGCGGATTGAACAGGCACAGCGGATGGTCGTTGACCGGGCTGCGTTCTCCGTTGGCGCTCAGCGTGTAAATCGGCACGCGTTGCATCAGCGCTTTCAGGCGTTCCGCCAGCGATGATTTCCCGCCGCCCACCGGGCCCAACAGGTAAAGGATTTGTTTCTTCTCTTCGAGCCCTTGTGCGGCGTGTCTCAGGTAAGAAACTATCTGTTCAATAGCTTCTTCCATGCCGTAGAACTCTTCGAATGCCGGATAGCGTGCGATCACCCGGTTGGAGAACAGGCGAGACATGCGTGACTCAAGCGCGGTGTCGACCATAACGGGTTCGCCGATAGCCATCAGCAGACGTTCGGCCGCATTGGCATACGCACTGCGATCTTGCCGGCAAATGGTAAGAAATTCCTGCAGTGTGAACTCTTCGTCCTTGGCAGCTTCATAGCGCTGGCGATAGTGGTCAAATATGTTCATGATGCCCGTCCTTTTCGTTATTAGCACAGGTTAAAGGGAGCTGGTGATAGTGTTTTGGCTCCCGAAAGCAGAAGTTATTACCTGAGTACAGCAACCCGTATGCCAACTTGGTGCGCTTATTATCGCGAGTTGCGCTGTATTGCCACTGGGCCCAGGATAAATTCACCTTCTGATTAAGCTTAGTTGGCATCCCGGAAAATTTCCTGCGCCATAAAAAGCTTTTTTTAAGTCATATCAATGACTCAGTTGTGACAGGGATGGCCAAACGCCTTGTCTGGCGCGGGTTGCGGCAAAAAACGTCATTGTTCTGCCATGATTAATTCATATTTCCGATCTAAGTTATTCGATCTTGGTCGTTTTCTATTGTAAAGATTAGGCGTGTTACGGTGTTTTCACATAAACTAAGTCGGCTATTAACCCTGTTATTTATGGAAAAAGAACCAGTGAAGATATTTCAACTCAAAACGCTAGCAATTATCGCTTCCGCAATGGTTTGCGCACAAAGTGCTCAGGCAGGGACCTGGTCGCTCGGTGCCGCAGCGCTGGTTAGTCCTGACGCGTATCGTGGTTATGATACTCGCGTCTACCCGGTGCCAGTCATTAACTATGAAGGCGACGACTTCTACTTCCGCACGCTGACTGCCGGGTATTACCTGTGGAAAGATCAGGAAAACCAACTGAGCGTCATGGGCTATTACTCGCCGTTTGGCTACCGTCCTGGCGACAGTGACGACGATCGCATGAAGCGCCTGGATAAACGTCGCGGCACGCTGATGGCTGGCCTGGCTTATACCCATAATGCCGAGTGGGGCTCGATCCGCAGCACCTTTACCGGTGATATGCTGGACAACAGCAACGGTCTGGTGGGGGATGTCGCTTACCTCTACAAATTCGATTTAGACGCTTTGACTCTGGTTCCTGGTGTGGGTGTGATGTGGAACAGCAAAAACCAGAACAAATACTACTATGGCATCAGCGATCACGAATCTCGCCGCAGTGGTCTGAACAGCTACACGCCAGGCGACAGTTGGGCGCCTTACGTTGAGCTGAGCGCCAACTATCAGATCAACAAGGATTGGAATGCTTTCTTCACCGGGCGTTACATCCAACTGTCTGATGAAGTCAAAGACAGCCCAATGGTCGATAAATCTTACACCGGGTTGTTGATGACGGGTGTGAGCTACAGCTTCTAAAATCAAATTGCACAAATATTGTGCAACCAATGCATTATAAAGGGGCGTTCGCGCCCCTTTTGCATATCTGTAGTGCATTAAATGCTGCTGATATCGTGCAGGGAGCGTGGGATAGGTCGTTTGAGTGGCTGGAGAGGGGGATTAAGCAGGGCGAGCGGTTTGTCGCCCTGAAAGCATCAGGCGTTTTTACGGCTGCGGAAGGTTACCGCCAGCCGTGCAGGTTGTTCGCCTGCGGCCACCAGTGGTTTACTGACGCGGCCGGTTTCCACGCAAACCATGGTTTTATAACCGTCATTCGCCATATCCGCCATGCTGCAGGACAGTTCCACCCCCGGGTTCCAGGCAATGACATCGCTCATATGATGGTGATGAACCTCAATGGTGCGTTGTAGCGCTGGATCTTTGATCAGGCTGAAAGCGTCGGGCTTGGTGTAGACCCGATCGGTTTGGCCAATAAACGCCAAATCCCCAGTCTGGTGAGCTTCTGCTCCACCGGCCACTTTGTCGAGATAAGGTTCGCCGAGGCCTGCAACTTTAACTTGTTCAATATCACCGATCTGGAAGTAAGTATGCAGCGCAGCGGTAGCCTGGTAGTCGCCGTGGGACTCCAGCTCGATCTCGCATTCTTCGCCCAGCTTGAAACGGGCAATCAGCGTAAAGGCATGTGGCCACAGCTTGCGGGTTTGCTCATTGTCTTTCAGCGTAAAGGTCAGAATGACGCCGCTGTCGTCTTCATCATGCGCGGTCAGGTTCCAGGGTTGATTGCGGGCGAAGCCGTGCGAGGGTTGTGCTACCGGACCAAACCAGGGCCAGCAAATAGGTACGCCGCCGCGAATGGCACTCCCTTTTTTGAATGGCGTGTTATTGCTCAGCCAGATAACCGGTTTGTCGCCGGCAGGTTGCCAGGCCAGCAGATGCGCGCCCTGTAGCGCGACAGCAGCGCGAACTTTCGGGTGGGAAACGACCACCACCGGCAGTTCATCGAGTTGACGTTGGCTGATGTAAGGTGAAATTTGTTCGGTAACGGGCAGGGTGAAAATTTTTTCGTTCATTATGTAGCCTTTTGTTCGCCGTAGAAACAAAAAAGGGCGACAAAAATGTCGCCCTCATTATCAGCTTTACATCATTCCATTATTTGGAGATGTGAGCGATCAGATCCAGAACTTTGTGGGAGTAACCCGTTTCGTTGTCGTACCAGGAAACCAGTTTCACAAAGTTGTCGTTCAGTGCGATACCTGCTTTGGCGTCGAACACGGAAGTCAGGATTTCGCCATTGAAGTCGGTAGAAACCACTTCGTCTTCAACATAGCCCAGAACGCCTTTCATAGAACCTTCAGAAGCTTCTTTGATGGCTTTCTTGATTTCTTCGTAGGTCGCCGCTTTTTCCAGACGAACGGTCAGGTCAACTACAGACACGTTTGGAGTTGGAACGCGGAACGCCATACCGGTCAGTTTGCCTTTCAGCTCTGGCAGAACGATGCCAACTGCTTTAGCTGCGCCGGTAGAAGAAGGGATGATGTTCTGGGATGCGCCGCGGCCGCCGCGCCAGTCTTTGTGAGACGGGCCATCAACGGTTTTTTGAGTAGCGGTGGTCGCGTGAACGGTAGTCATCAGACCTTCGACGATGCCGAAGTTGTCGTTGATGACTTTAGCCAGCGGAGCCAGGCAGTTGGTGGTGCAAGATGCGTTGGAAACGATGTCCTGGCCAGCATATTTTTCAAAGTTTGCGCCACGTACGAACATTGGGGTCGCGTCTTTTGAAGGGCCGGTCATAACAACTTTCTTAGCGCCTGCAGTGATGTGTTTACGTGCGGTTTCGTCGGTCAGGAAGATACCGGTCGCTTCTGCAACCACGTCAACACCCACTTCGTTCCACTTCAGGTTAGCCGGGTCTTTCTCTGCGGTAACACGGATGGTTTTGCCGTTAACAACCAGATGGCCGTCTTTGACTTCTACAGTGCCTTTGAAACGGCCATGAGTAGAGTCATATTTCAGCATGTAAGCCATGTACTCTGCGTCCAACAGGTCGTTGATTGCAACGATCTCGACGTCGGAACGTTCTTGAGCAGCACGGAAAACAATGCGACCGATACGGCCAAAACCGTTGATACCTACTTTGATAGTCATATATTCCACCAGCTATTTGTTAGTGAATAAAAGGTTGGTTGTAAAATTACAAAAACCTTACCAAGCGTCAAGCGGAATCGTGTCAATTCTTGCTGCAAATCAAATCACGGAGCTTGATCTGCGTGCTTATTGCACATTCCGTTTGCGTTCGGCCTCATCCGTTATATGGGGTCAAACCGCTAAGTATAAAGTCACGCTGCTTCATATATGTGATCGGTATCACATAATGTCGCGACGTGACCTTTATGCGCTACAGTTTAGGCCAAAAAGCACTGCAATGTTGTTAATTTTTTGTTATTATTACTCATTGTTTTCGTTGACATTATCCACATTCAGAGAATCACGCAAATGGCTAAAGAGACAACCCCTGACCATCCGGCCACGGAACTGAATGAAATCCAACGTTATGTGACCCAACAACGTGGTACCGAAGCGCCGTATTCCGGTAAATTGCTGCACAACAAGCGCGAGGGTGTATACCATTGCCTGTGTTGCAATCATCCGCTGTTCTATTCCGACAGCAAGTACGACTCCGGCTGTGGCTGGCCAAGCTTCTATGAGCCGGTATCCGACGATGCGATTCGTTATCTTGATGATAATTCGCACAATATGCATCGAGTCGAGATTCGCTGCGGTCAGTGTGACGCTCATCTGGGGCACGTATTCCCCGATGGCCCGCAGCCTACCGGTGAGCGTTTCTGCGTTAACTCGGCTTCACTGAGCTTTACCGACGGTGAGAACGGCGAAAAAACCGCCGGCTGAGGATTATTCAGCCAGAAAAATCGATTCAGCTAATTATTCTTCCACGAGTGAGGAAATGCTCTGATGGACGTGAAAGACCTGATTGCCGCAATGACCCCGGAAATCTATCAGCGCCTGGTGCAGGCCGTAGAATTGGGCAAATGGCCGGACGGCGTTGCGCTGACGCCGGAACAGAAAGAAAACAGTCTGCAGGCGGTGATGCTGTGGCAGTCGTTGAACAATGCCGATCCGCAACATATGACTATTGGCACTGACGGCCAGATTGTGATGAAGAGCAAGCAGGAGCTGAAACAGCAGTTCGTTGCCGAACCGCTGGTCAAGTTGAAGCCGCAATAAATCGAACAGCAGGGCGATGCAGGCATCGCCCTCTGGTTTAGCCTTTCCCGCCGTTTATCCCCAGTGATTCCGCCAACTGGCGTGCCAGCCGATTGTTGTCGTCTGCGCCATACTCCCAGAACATGGCACCGCCCAGCCCCTTGCTTTTGATGTAGTCAGCCTTGATCGCGACCGAACGCGGATTCTCATACGAAATAGCAAACAACGGTTTGCCCTCGGTGGATTGCAGGGTCAGGTAGGGGACCTGGGCGTCACTGTCCCAATGGGCGCTGAAGCGGCGCTGCGGATCGTTCAGCAGCTTGCTGATGATATCGTTGTACTTGAAATAGCTGTCCCTGGTCAGATCCAACCCCAGTGACTTGAACACGGCGGTTTCACGCGCGGTAAAATAGGGCTGGGTGACCGGGTTTTTGGCCGCATCCGGTTTATCCCAATCGACGCCCGGCTCCGTAGCCCGTTTGGGCACCCGGCCGTAAAAGCCGATGCCCAGGTTCAACTGTGCGGGCTTCAGCCCGGCAGCCAGATAGTTATCCACCACAAAATTGGCGCTGTAACGATCGGCGGCGGCGACGGTTGGCCACTGCTTGGAGTCATACAGATTGGAATTGAAATACTGGGTGCCGTACGCCATGTCGTAGGTCATCAGATTGATGTAATCGAGATAGGGCGCAATACCTTTCACATCTGCCCATTCCTGCGGACTTTTGACATTGGCACCGACGGCGATGGTCAGCAATTTCCCTTTATCCAGCGCCTTATGCAGTTCCCCCAGAAGTAGGGTGAAGTTGGCTCGATCCGCAGGTTGGCTTTCGACCAGGCCCCAGGCGCCGTTGACCGGGTATTCCCAGTCGAGATCGATGCCGTCGAGTTGATAGTGTTTAATCACCTCTTGTACCGAGCGGATAAAGATAGCCCGGTTTTCCGGTGTGGCAGCGACACCGGAAAAACCGCGCGCTCCCCAACCGCCAACGGAAAGCAGTACCTTCAACGCCGGGTTTTGTTTGCGCAATACCGGCAACAGCTTCAGATCGGCTTCAACCTTCGGCGATAAATAGATCTGATGCAGACGCGTCGGGTCTTTCAGCGCCGGATTGGTTTCCTCTTTCTCGTTGTTGTAAATCAGGCCGAAAGAGTAGTTGAGGTGGGTGATTTGGGTAACATCCAGCTTGTTGATATCGCCACCGGGGCCGGCAGTGACGTCACCGCCACCGTTAAAATAACCGACGGACAGGTAAGAGGCCGCGTGAGCCATGCCGGCTCCGGCCATACCTAACTGCACCGCTACCAGCAAAGGCAGCAGTTTACGGGGTAATGCCATGTTATCTCCTTTGGTCGACAAGGCCGACCGAAACCGCCTCAGGCGGTAACATAAAGCCGGGCTCAAAAGGGCCCCGGATGCGTATAACTCATTGATGCCAAGGCATCAGCGGTCATAACAGCAAAAGCAACGCGCAGGAACAAGATGTAATCACAGGAGAATGGTTGGAATGTGAGCGATGTCGAGGTTTGCGAGGGGGAGAAGATGCGGGCGCGCGGGGCGCCCGATGGAATTAATGAGCGATAAATTGTGACAGGGTAACGAGCCGTGCACCGGCCTGTTCCATCGTCTGGAACGCTTTCTGGCTATCGCCTGGTTGCAAATCGACACCACGGCAGCCGTCGGTAATGACTATGGTCTCATACCCAAGCTCCAGCGCATCCAGAACGCTGAACTTCACGCAGTAATCGGTCGCCAGCCCCATGATGGCCAAATGGGTGACGCCCTGAGCCCTCAACCAGCCGTCCAGCGCGGTTTGCGCGCGGTGGCCGTTGTCAAAGAATGCGCTGTAGCTGTCGATATCCGGATTTTGGCCCTTTTGAAATACGGCTGCAATCGCCTGTTGGTGCAACTGCGGATGCAATTGCGCCCCTGGGCTTTCCTGCACACAGTGCGCTGGCCACCACACCTGCGGCAATCCTTCCAGCTCACCCAGCGTGTTGACCTTTTCCCCTGAATTTACCGCAAAGCTGCGGTGATTGGCCGGGTGCCAGTCCTGGCAAGCGACCACCGGTTCACCGCGTGCCACGCAGGCGGCTATCGCCTGATTGGCGGCGATAACGGTGGCATCGCCGTCAGTCACCGCCAACGCGCCGCCGGGGCAAAAATCATTTTGCAAATCGATCAACAACAGGGCTGTTTTCATCTCGGCTCCGTAATCTGGGCAGGGTTAGCCGGTAATGCTCAGCTCGCCGCGCAGGTTTTGTTGCATTTGACTGCGGATTTGTTCCGGCGTCAGCGGTTGGCTCAGCAAATAATGCAATTTAGTCAACGCCGCTTCGACGGTCATGTCAAAGCCGCTGATGACGCCTGCATGGGCCAATGCATTACCGGTAGCATAGCCTTCCATGTTCACCCGGCCGGAGATGCACTGCGTCAGGTTCACCACCACGATGCCGCGTTCAGATGCGTCACGTAATTCATCGACCAGCTCCGCTTTTTGCGGTGCATTGCCTACGCCATAAGAGCGCAAAATCAGCGCTTTCACCGGTTGCAGGAGGAAGTTGCGTACCACCGCACCGGAAATCCCCGGATAAATCGTCACCACGCCGATCGGTTGCGGCGTAATGTTGTGGACCCGCAATTCACCGTTACAAACAGGGCTGTCGATACCGTTCTGGCGGCGGATGTGAATCCCGGCTTCCAGCAGCGGCGGCAGGTTGGGCGAAGCAAAGGCGTCAAAACCGTCTGCATGCGCTTTGGTGGTGCGATTGCCCCGGAACAGCTTGTTGTTGAAGAACAGGCTGACTTCATTTACCGGATGATTGGCGGCCAGATAGAGCGAGTTCAGCAGGTTGGTTTGGCCGTCTGAGCGCAGTTCCGCCAGCGGGATTTGCGAGCCGGTCACGATCACCGGTTTGTCCAGATTTTCCAGCATGAACGACAACGCTGAAGCGGTGAAGGCCATGGTGTCGGTACCGTGCAGAATGACGAAGCCGTCATAGCGATCGTAATTCTGTTTGATGTCGTCGGCGATGTGCTGCCAATCTTCCGGTGTCATGTCTGAAGAGTCGATCAGCGGCGCGTATTCATGAATGGTGAAGTCCGGCATTTCCGGCCGGTGGAACTCGGGCATCAGTGCCAGTTGGCGTTGCAGATGGCCGGAAACCGGAATGTAGCCCTGTTCCGAGCGTTGCATACCGATGGTACCGCCGGTGTAGGCGACGTAAATGGATTTTTTTTGCATAGTAATTGTTTTGACAGAAATAAGATGGGCTGAATTATAGGGGGATAACGGCAGAAAAAAAGCCCGGCGTGTGCCGGGCGCAGGAATATTTTGTTAGCGGACTTCTCCGCAGGTCAAACAGATGGCATAGCGGTTTTGCGGATCGTTCAGATTATTGAACAATCCCGGTTGCTCCTTCACCGCCATGGCGACCGATGCCAGCGGAGCCGGCAGCATCGACTGAATGGCCGCCGGCAACATGGCGTGAATAGAGACGCCAAACTGACTGAGCACCATGTCGGTCAGGCTTGGGGTATCGACAAACCAGTTAAGCTGCCACTGTTTCAGTTTCGCCAACTCGGCGGCTTTCTTCACCGCATCGTCGAAATCGCCCAATTGATCGACCAGACCATTGGCTTTGGCGTCACTGCCGAGCCACACGTGGCCCTGAGCGATCTGATCGACCTGTGGTGGCGTCATTTTGCGCGACTTGGCAACCAGATCGATAAAGTTTTTATACCCGTTCTCGATATTCAACTGCATCATTTGCGAGAACTCCGGCGGCAGCGCCTTGGTCACGGCGAGATCCGCCAGCGGCGAGGTTGCGACACCGTCGGTATGCACGCCGATGCTGTCCAGCGTTTGTTCGTAGGTATTGATCACCCCAAAGATGCCAATGGAGCCGGTGAGGGTACTCGGGCTGGCGATAATGTAGTCCGCCGGCGTAGAAACCCAATAGCCGCCAGAAGCCGCCATGCCGCCCATCGACACCACCACAGGTTTGCCTGCGGCACGCACTGCAGCCAGTTCCGAACGGATCACTTCGGAAGCGCTGACGCTACCCCCCGGGCTGTTCACGCGGAACACCACCGCTTTGATTGCCGGGTCAAGACGCGCCTGGCGCAGCTGTGCAGCTGTGGTATCCCCCCCAACGGTGCCCGGTGTTTGCGGGCCGTCCATGATGGCGCCATTGGCAAACACCACGGCGATTTTGCCGCCCTGATCCGGCGTTGGTTTTGGCTGATAATCGTAAATGCTGGTGGCGTTGAAGTCGTTAGCCTGCTTGTCCCAACCGAAGGTTTTTATCAGTTGGTTCTCGATGACGGTGCGTGACGCCAGCTCATCCACCAATTTGCTGTCCAGCGCAAACTTGGCGGTATCCCCGCCAGCGGCCTGCAAGCCGGTCAGCACGCCTGCCGCGCCCGGGAACAGCTGCTGCGCCGTGATCTGACGGTTGGCCGCCACGGTCGTCAGATAATTCTGCCACAGCCCGCCGATCCAGCGGCTGTCAGCCTCACGCGCTGCCGGTGACATATCGTCACGGATCAGCGGTTCCACGGCCGACTTGTAGGTGCCGACGCGGAAAATGTTGGTGGTCACCTTGAGTTTTTCCAACAGCGATTTGTAGTAAAGGTTGTTGGTGGCAAAACCGTGCAGATCGACCGCGCCCTGTGGCGACAGATAAACCTTGTTGGCGTAGCTGGCCAGATAATATTGCGTCTGGTTATAGCTGTCGCCGATGGCGAAGATCGGTTTGCCGCTGTCGCGGAATTCGCGCAGCGCTTTGCCGATGTACTGCAGCGAAGGCTGATCGGCACCGGCAAAGTCATTCAACTGCAATACCATGCCGGTAATGTTTTTGTCGTCTTTGGCCTTGCGGATGCTGTCAACCACATCGAACAGCGAATTTTCCTGCAGACGGTTGCTGGAAGCACCCAACAGCTCACGGCCCCACTGGCGGACTTTGTTGTTCATTGACGGTTGGTCAACCACCACGCCGCTCAGATCAACCAGCAGCGCACCGCTCTTCGGGACGGCAGGGGTAGTGGAGCTTTGGAATGAAAGATAAATACCGACCCCAACCAGGATCAGCAACACCAAGAACAGATTAAGGATCAGTTCCCTGATAAAGTTCAGCAGACGCCATGTCCACCTGAAAACGCCGGCAATGATTTGCCACAATGTGCGCATGTGCTCTCCAACAAGAGTCGAGAATGTTCCGCTATCCTAATGAGCGGACGAAGAAAAGTCAGCTTTAAATCGAGGGTCACTGAGGCTATTGCCGAGGCTGTAACTCGTCGTTGAGCTATGTTAACGTGATCTTAATGAAAATTGTTATCAGGAGTTTACAATGGATGCACTGGATCTTTTACTGAATCGCCGTTCTGCATCGCGCCTCGCGGCTCCAGCGCCAACGGGGGATATTCGTCAGAATATCATCAATGCGGGCCTGCGTGCGCCCGATCACGGCGCGCTGCAGCCGTGGCGTTTTGTGATGATCGAGAATCAGGGTCTGGAGCGTTTCAGTCAATTGTTACAAACTGCTGCGAAACAGGATCAGATGGATGATGCTGCGATAGAAAAGGCAACAAAGGCACCGTTCCGTGCCCCGTTGATCATCACTGTAGTGGCGCATTGCAACGAAGAAACCAAGGTGCCGCGCTGGGAGCAGGTGGTTTCTGCCGGTTGTGCGGTGCAGGCGATGCAGATGGCCGCCCTAGCGCAGGGTTTCAACGGGATCTGGCGCACGGGCGCATGGACCGAGCACCTACTGGTTCGCGAAGCCTTCGGTTGCCGCGAGCAGGACGAAATCGTCGGTTTCCTCTATCTGGGCACCCCGCAGTTGAAAGCCTCTACTAAAGTTGTCGCTCCCGACAGCACGCCGTTCGTCAGTTACTTCTGAATCCTGCCGCGGGATTGGGCGAAAATGCGCCGAATCCCGCAATTCCGCCTTGTTTCTGAGCAGGCTGTACGGTTATCGGCAGCCCGCTCTTATCAATCCCGTCGGCAAGCGCTACCCTATGATATCTTGAATGCCGTTAACCGAAGGGAGTGGTATATGACATCGTCAACGATCCGTTTGACCCAGTACAGCCATGGTGCCGGCTGTGGTTGCAAAATCTCGCCGAAAGTTCTCGAAACCATTCTGCATAGCGAACGTGAAAAGTTTGTCGATCCGCGCTTGCTGGTGGGTAATGAAACCCGCGACGATGCGGCGGTGTATGACATCGGCAATGGCGTTGGTATCATCAGTACCACCGACTTTTTTATGCCGATCGTCGATAATCCGTTCGATTTCGGCCGTATTGCCGCCACCAACGCCATCAGTGACGTTTACGCCATGGGCGGCAAACCGATCATGGCGATAGCCATTCTCGGCTGGCCAATCGCCACACTGTCGCCGGAAGTGGCACAGCAGGTCATTGACGGTGGGCGTTACGCCTGCCAACAGGCGGGGATCGCGCTGGCCGGCGGCCACTCGATTGATGCGCCTGAACCTATTTTTGGCCTGGCGGTAACCGGTATCGTTAATACCGAACGGGTCAAGAAAAACAGTGCCGCGCAAGCCGGCACCCAATTATTCCTCACCAAGCCGCTGGGTATTGGCGTACTGACCACCGCCGAGAAGAAAAGCAAACTGCGCCCTGAACATGAAGGCCTGGCGACTGAGGTGATGTGCCAACTGAACAAACCGGGAGCGGACTTTGCCGAGGTCGCCGGCGTGACGGCGATGACTGACGTCACCGGCTTTGGGCTGCTGGGTCACCTGAGCGAGGTTTGTCAGGGTTCCGGTCTGCAGGCGACGCTGTGGTTTGACCGGGTACCGAAACTGCCGGATGTCGAACGTTATATCGCCGAAGGCTGCGTGCCGGGCGGTACCGGACGTAATTTTGACAGCTATGGCCACCTGATTGGCGAAATGACCGATCTGCAGCGCCAATTGCTGTGCGATCCGCAGACGTCCGGTGGCCTGCTGCTGGCGGTGCTTCCCGAAGCGGAACAGCAGGTGCTGGCGATTGCCGAACGCCACGGCATTCAGCTCACCGCCATCGGTGAACTGCATACGGCAACGCCGGGCAAGCCACTGATTGAGGTTGTGTAGTGTCATTTATTCCGCCACGGGCCGACACCCAGGACTATCGTCGTATTTTTTTGCAGGATATTCCGCTGATTGATGTGCGAGCGCCGGTTGAGTTCCAACAGGGCGCCTTTGCCAATGCGCTGAATCTGCCGCTAATGAATGACAGCGAGCGTCAGGCGGTGGGTACCTGCTACAAACAGCTGGGGCAACATGCGGCGATAGCGCTGGGTCACAGTTTGGTAAACGGCAGGTTGCGTGAGCAGCGCACGGCGGCCTGGCTGGCACAGTGCGCCCAATGGCCGGAAGGGTATATCTACTGTTTCCGTGGCGGGTTGCGTTCACAGCTGGTACAGCAGTGGCTGCGTGAGGCTGGGGTGGCATACCCGCGCATCAGCGGCGGCTACAAGGCGCTGCGTCATTTCCTGCTAGACACGCTGGAACAGAGCGCCAAATTGCCCATGGTGCTGGTCGGCGGCAACACCGGCAGCGGTAAAACCCTGTTGGTCAACGAGTTGGCAGAGGGTATCGATCTGGAAGGCGCAGCGCGCCATCGCGGTTCATCTTTTGGCCGAACGCTGGTGGCGCAGAGCTCGCAGATTGATTTTGAGAATCGTCTGGCTGTGTTATTGCTGAAAAAACAGCATGGTGGCTGCCGCCGTTGGATACTGGAGGATGAAGGGCGCATTATCGGCAGCAACAATCTGCCGCTACCGATCTTCAACCGCATGCAGCAAGCGCCGGTGGCCGTTATTGACGATCCCTTTGAGGTGCGTCTGGCGCGGTTGCAGGATGAATATATCGTTCGCATGCGCATGGGGTTTGAACAGACCTACGGCGCGGAGCTGGGCTGGCAGAAATACGCTGAGTATCTGCATCACGGCCTGTTCGCCATTCGCCGCCGTCTGGGAATGGAACGCTTCCAACTGCTGACGCAGCGGCTGGAATGGGCGTTGCAATTCCAGCATGCCAGCGGTAATCATGCCAGCGGTAATAGTGACGTGCATCAGGAGTGGCTGGTGCCGTTGTTGCAGCACTACTATGATCCGATGTATCACTATCAATTGGAAAAGAAATCCCGGCGGATTGCCTTCCGCGGGAATTATGCCGAAGTAAGAGAATTCCTGATGACG
Source organism: Serratia inhibens (assembly GCF_003591175.1). Lineage (GTDB taxonomy): Bacteria > Pseudomonadota > Gammaproteobacteria > Enterobacterales > Enterobacteriaceae > Serratia > Serratia inhibens. Next base: position 66,186 of record NZ_QYYG01000001.1, read on the forward strand.
TACAGCCAGAATAACGGTGAATAATGCGACTTTTTATTGCCGAGAAACCGAGTTTGGCGCGCGCCATTGCCGACGTTCTTCCCAAACCGCATCGCCGCGGTGACGGGTTTATCGCCTGCGGCAACAACGATGTGGTCACCTGGTGTGTGGGCCATTTATTGGAGCAGGCGCAGCCGGATGCCTACGACAGCCGCTATGCGCGCTGGTCGTTGGCGGATCTGCCTATTATCCCCGAAAAGTGGCAACTGCAGCCGCGTCCTTCGGTCAGTAAACAGCTTAATGCCATCAAAAAGCTGCTGCATGAGGCCGACGAGGTGGTACATGCCGGTGACCCGGATCGCGAAGGGCAGTTGCTGGTGGACGAGGTGCTGGACTATCTGGCGTTGACGCCGGAAAAACGTCACAGCGTGCGCCGTTGCCTGATTAACGATCTCAACCCGCAGGCGGTGGAGCGTGCCATCGATCGGTTGCGTGACAACCGCGACTTTATCCCGTTGTGCGTCTCCGCGCTGGCGCGTTCTCGCGCTGACTGGCTGTATGGCATCAACATGACCCGCGCCTATACTATTTTGGGGCGAAATGCCGGCTACGACGGTGTGTTGTCCGTTGGGCGGGTACAAACGCCGGTGCTGGGATTAGTGGTGCGGCGTGATGAAGAGATTGAAAACTTTGTGCCGAAAGACTTCTTTGAAGTCAAAGCGCACATTGTGACGCCAAAGGAAGAGCGCTTTGTCGCGCTTTGGCAACCGAGTGACTCCTGTGAACCTTATCAGGACGAAGAAGGGCGCTTGCTGCACCGGCCGCTGGCGGAGCACGTGCTTAAACGCATTGAGGGCCAGCCGGCGCTGGTCACATCCTATAATGATAAACGGGAGTCGGATACCGCGCCGCTGCCGTTTTCACTGTCGACGCTGCAGATTGAGGCTTCCAAACGTTTCAACCTGAGTGCGCAGCAGGTGTTGGACGTATGCCAGCGGTTGTACGAAACCCATAAGCTGATCACCTATCCGCGTTCTGACTGCCGTTACCTGCCGGAAGAACATTTCGCCGGGCGTCATGCGGTGCTTAACGCGATCAGCGTTCACCAGCCGGATCTTTACCCGCAACCGGTGATTGACAACGACCGCCGCAACCGTTGTTGGGACGACAAAAAAGTCGATGCCCACCACGCCATTATTCCCACCGCCCGCGCCAGCAAAGTGAGCCTCAGCCAGGACGAACTGAACGTCTACGGGTTGGTGGCGCGCCAATACCTGATGCAATTTTGTCCGGATGCCATGTTCCGCAAATGTGTGATTGAGCTGGATATCGCCGGCGGTAAATTCGTTGCGAAGGCACGTTTCCTGGCTGAGGCTGGCTGGCGAACGCTGCTGGGCAGTAAAGAGCGCGACGAAGAAAACGAAGGCTCTCCGCTGCCGGTGGTGGCGAAAGATGATGAATTGCTGTGCGAACGTGGTGAGGTGGTAGAACGTCAGACGCAGCCTCCGAGGCCCTTTACCGATGCCAGCCTGCTTTCTGCCATGACCGGCATAGCGCGTTTCGTACAAGATAAAGCGCTAAAGAAAATCCTGCGAGCGACCGATGGTTTAGGTACTGAGGCGACGCGTGCGGGCATCATTGAATTACTGTTCAAACGGGCGTTTTTGTATAAGAAGGGGCGCTATATTCATTCCAGCGAAACCGGCCGGGCGTTGATCCATTCGCTGCCGGATATTGCGGCTCGCCCTGACATGACGGCCAATTGGGAAGCTACACTGACGCAAATCAGTGAGAAATCCTGCCGTTATCAGGACTTTATGCAACCCTTGGTAGGCACTTTGCAGGAGCTGATTTATCAGGCCAAGCAAAGCCGGGCGAGTATGGCGTTTCGCGGGTTGCCGCCGTCACCTTCCGCCGGGGCAAAAAAACGCAAGAAAAGCGCCGGCAAAGCGCGGGAGAAAAGCGAATGAATCACAGTTTACTGATGCTGGTCGCAGGCGGGTTGCTGTTTTCCACCGCAGCGGCGGCCAATCGTGGTGATGTGGATGTGGTGTTACCGGTGGCGCCGGAAATCTGGGGCGCGGCGAAAAACGCCGCCGCTCAGCCGGCAGCACAACCTTGCAGCCGCTGCTGCATTTATCAGGATCAAAATTATTCTGAAGGGGCAGTGCTCAAGATCGAAGGGGAAATGCTGCAATGTACTCGCGATCCCAACGTAGTTGGCACCAACCCGTTGATTTGGGTCCGTTTGAAAAAGTGACAAGGTAACGCAGTCTGTCAGTTTTTAGGTGGCAAAGAGGCAATATAAGCGGCTAACAGCGGCACATCCGCCGGGGCCAGTGAATAGTCGCCGGCCTGTTCCGGTGTTAGCCAGGCAAAATCAGAATGGCAGCGATTCTGTAATTCACCGCTGAATGCCTCAATACGCCAGGCATGCAGCCGGATAGTGCGTTCGTTGTGCTGCCACTGGTTGCTGGCGATGTAATTCCCTACGCTCGCCATAATCCCCAACTCTTCATCCAATTCACGTGCCAGCGCCTGCGGCTGGCTTTCGCCTTCTTCAACCTTGCCGCCGGGAAATTCCCACAAACCGGCCTGATCGCTGTTTGCATCACGTTGGGCCAGTAAAATTTTGCCATTCTTTTCAATGATGGCGGCGACGACGTCGATGATTTTCATGCGTACCACATTGTGAAACCCCGACCGCGGCCGGGGTTGGAGGAATTACAGCGAGAATTCAGCCCAGACCGGGGCATGGTCCGAAGGCTTTTCCATTCCGCGGATCTGATAATCGATGCCGGTTGCGGTGCAGCGCGCTGCCAGCGGCGTGCTGGCCAGCAGCAGATCGATGCGTAGGCCCCGGTTCTCGTCGAAGCCGCGTGAGCGGTAATCGAACCACGAGAATTCATCGTTGCGCTCTGGGTTGGCATGGCGGTAGGTATCCACCAGACCCCAACTCAGCAAGCGGTCCATCCATTCACGCTCTTCCGGCAGGAAGGAACATTTGCCGGTGCGCAACCAACGTTTACGGCTTTCTTCACCGATACCGATATCGTAATCACTTGGGCTGATATTTACGTCGCCCATCACCAGCACCGGCGATTCCACCGACAGTTGCTGCTCCAGGTAGTTTTGCAGATCCTGATAGAAGCGTGACTTGGCCGGGAATTTGATCGGATGGTCACGGCTTTCTCCCTGCGGGAAATAGCCATTAATTACGGTCAACGTGCCTTGAGGTGTGGCCAGATCGGCCATGATGATGCGACGCTGTGCGTCGTCGTCATCGGTAGGGAATCCGCGGCGTACGGCGATCGGTTCGTCTTTGGTCAGCAGTGCGACGCCGTAGTGGCCTTTTTGGCCGTGATAGAACACGTGATAGCCATGCTGACTGACTTCTTCCAGTGGGAACATGTCATCGTGAACTTTGGTTTCCTGCAGGCCAATCACGTCGGGTTGGTGCTGTTCGATAATTGCGGACAGTTGATGCGGACGCGCGCGCAGTCCATTGATATTGAAAGAGACAAACTTCATGAGCGGTGCCGTTTTCGCGAGAAAAATGTGTTGAGATAGTAGCAGAGTTTGGCCGGAAATGTAACGCAGACCGGCGGCACTTGCCGCCAGTGGGGTGGGATTATTTTGCCCAACGATCGTAATTTTTCGGTTGGTAATCGTCGAATTGTTGCAGCAGGGTATATGGTGATTCGCTGAGGTGCAGGGTACCGAGGTAGTCATGGCGCATAAAGCCCTGATCGGCTACGTGCTGCAGGAAATTGTTTAGCGGTCGATAGAATCCATTCACATCCAGCAGGCCAACCGGCTTACTGTGATAACCGATCTGGCCCCAAGTCCAGATCTCGAACAGTTCTTCCAGAGTACCAATGCCGCCGGGCAAGGCGATAAAACCGTCCGCCAGGGCCGCCATGCGCGCTTTGCGGGTATGCATGTCTGGCACGATTTCCAGCTCGGTCAGGCTACGATGCGCGGTTTCTGCTTCTACCAACCGTTCAGGGATAACCCCCACGGCTTCACCGCCGGCCTCAAGCACTGCGTCCGCCACAATGCCCATTAACCCTTTTTTACCGCCGCCATAGATCAGGCGTCTGCCTTGGGTAGCAAGCGCTTGGCCCAATTGCCGAGCGTTATCGGCATAAGCAGGGTTAACGCCTTCGCTGGCGCCACAAAAAACGCAGATATTGTTACGCATGCACTTTTCCTTACTGCATTAAAGAAGTCAGTGGTATAGCGAATTGTTGGCTGGAGTTCAAGTTGAGCCTGAGGTGAATGGTTAAGGCAACTGATAAATGTGACGTGCAACTATTTTGATTAGTGATATGACAGGCTACGGCTGAGTTTGATTTAAATTGAGGTGAGTCTGCAAGGATGGTGGTGGGGGAAGGATTATTCGCCGCTACGCGACTCACCCTGCGGGCCGCGCTGAAGCGCGTTGTCTCACGATGTGAGACTCGAACCTTGTCGAAGCTTCTCATTCTTCCCCGATAGGGAATAACAGGCTACGGCTGAGTTTGATTTAAATTGAGGGGAGTCTGCAAGGATGGTGGTGGGGGAAGGATTATTCGCCGCTACGCGACTCACCCTGCGGGCCGCGCTGAAGCGCGTTGTCTCACGATGTGAGACTCGAACCTTGTCGAAGCTTCTCATTCTTCCCCGATAGGGAATAACAGGCTACGGCTGAGTTTGATTTAAATTGAGGGGAGTCTGCAAGGATGGTGGTGGGGGAAGGATTATTCGCCGCTACGCGACTCACCCTGCGGGCCGCGCTGAAGCGCGTTGTCTCACGATGTGAGACTCGAACCTTGTCGAAGCTTCTCATTCTTCCCCGATAGGGAATAACAGGCTACGGCTGAGTTTGATTTAAATTGAGGGGAGTCTGCAAGGATGGTGGTGGGGGAAGGATTCGAACCTTCGAAGTCTGTGACGGCAGATTTACAGTCTGCTCCCTTTGGCCGCTCGGGAACCCCACCATGATATTCATGGATTTACAAATTGTCGTTCCAGTTTTACCCGGAAGAAACCTGGCCGGTTTCTTTGAAGCTTCTCATCCTCCCCCTCGATGTTTTATGCAGCCTCAGCTTTCGCTGTGCTCTCATCAACAGAGAGAAGATGGTGGTGGGGGAAGGATTATTCGTCTCTTCGTTCCTCACCCTTCGGGCCGCGCTGAAGCGCGTTGTCTCACTGTGTGAGACTCGAACCTTGTCGAAGCTTCTCATCCTCCCCCTCGATGTTTTATGCAGCTTCAGCTTTCGCTGTGCTCTCATCAACAGAGAGAAGATGGTGGTGGGGGAAGGATTCGAACCTTCGAAGTCTGTGACGGCAGATTTACAGTCTGCTCCCTTTGGCCGCTCGGGAACCCCACCACTGGCCTTGCTTGCGAAACGTCTGTCTCGGTAAGCGGGGCGCATCATATCAAATGAAACGCGTGTGTAAAGTATTGAAATGCAGAAAATGAATCGTTTGCCGTTTTTTTGCCCGCGGCGGTGCATTCCTGAACGAAAGGCGCCGCTTTATACTCCTGACCTTTCAAGCTGCAGCGTTTTGGCCTGCGTTTGATCCCCCTTGAGGTGCGAAGATATTCGCACCTGCAATACCTGGGGATGAACGAGTTGGCCTCCCGGCAGCAACTTGAAATTCACAGCGTATATCAAGCAATTACAGAATAACCGTCCGGTTGCCGTAAACAAATACTCGCTGCGCCAACACATGATACAACGCGCGGCTGAGCGCATTTTTCTCAACGTCGCGCCCGGCACGCATCATGTCTTCAGCAGAATAAGTGTGATCAACATGAATCACGTCCTGCATGATGATCGGGCCTTCATCCAAATTATCGTTAACGTAGTGCGCGGTAGCGCCGATGATTTTTACTCCGCGTTCGTAAGCCTGATGATAAGGCCGCGCGCCAATAAAGGCCGGCAGGAACGAATGGTGGATATTGATCACCTGGTTCGGGTAGTGCTGAACGAATGCCGGAGTCAGCACGCGCATATATTTGGCCAGCACCACGTAATCCGGCTGATATTGGTCGATCTGGGCCACCATTTTTTGATCGTGCTGGTCGCGTGTCAGCCCTTCATGGCTGACCAGATGGAACGGAATATCGAAGCGTTCCACCAGTGTTTGCAGTGTATCGTGGTTGCCGATCACCGCCGCAATCTCTACATCCAGGCCGCCGTAAGCGCTTTTCATCAGCAGATCGCCCAGGCAATGTGCTTCTTTGGTCACCAGCACCACAATGCGGCGACGGCCGGAGTTGTGCAGTTCGCGAATGGAACCTGTCGGCAGCGCACTGTCGAGATCGGCCAACAGCGTGGTGTCGTTGAAGATACCTTCCAGTTCGGTGCGCATAAAGAAACGCCCGGTACGGTGATCAACAAACTCATTGTTTTGAACAATATTGAGCTCATGTTTGTAGCAAATGTTGGTGATCTTGGCGATCAAGCCTTTGGCATCCGGACAAATGGTGCGCAAAACTTTTCTTTGTACATTTTGGTGTGGCATGGGAATGAGGATCCTGTCTGATACTGAACGTCCTGTCTGTGCAGGCGAGAGTTTTTATAGTCTTCATCTTCAAGCTGCAGCCTTGTCGGCTGTGGCTCGAACTCTATGGGGCACAGTGATAATTGGCTAGCGCCCGCAGCACTTTTTATATTTTTTACCTGAACCACAGGGGCAAATTGCATTTCTGCCAGGCTGGGGTTTGGTTCCGTCAATATAGTACCAGCGTTGGTCAAGCTGAAGGAAGCGCGAACGCTCATGCATCGCCTTGTGTTCGTCGCTACCGGTGTCAACGAAGCGCGCAATGAATTCTACAAACCCTTCCCCGGCATCATGACCTTCCCTTTCTTCCACTACCGTCAGGCCAAGCCATTCGGTGCCTTTGAAGCTGTCGAAAATGGACTTGCGCCATTCATCGGCGTGGCAATCGGGGTGCCAGGTGGCAATCAGATAATCAACGTTGTGTTTCACGTAGGCGGTAAAGCGCGAGCGCATTAACGTGCCTGGCGTGGGAGCGGGTCTGACCCCGTTAATGTAGGGTTCGCAGCATGCGCTATACTCCAGACCGCCGCCGCAGGGGCATAATTCAGGCAAGGTGGCTCCTAAAATGGCCGGAACGCAAAAGAACGGGCCAATTATGATGAAAAGAATTTAGCGCATATGTTACCTAACATTATTCGGTCGTGACAATCTACGCTGACGGTTGGTTTGATACAATTCACCGGGCAGAGGGCAGACGTTATGCGACAAATTAAAGTGGGGCTGGCATTGGGGGCGGGGGCAGCCAAAGGCTGGGCGCATATCGGCGTTATCAACGCGCTAAAGAAATTGGGCGTTGAGGTCGATATAGTAGCCGGTTGCTCGGTTGGCGCGTTAGTAGGCGCCGCATTTGCCAGCCATCGTTTGCCGGCCATGGAGACGTGGGTGCGATCGTTCAGCTATTGGGATGTCATTCGGCTGATGGATTTGTCCTGGCAGCGGGGCGGATTGTTGCGGGGTGAGCGGGTCTTCAATGCGGTGGGGCAGTTGTTGAAAATCGATGATATTGCCGAGTGCTCGCTGAAATTTGGTGCCGTAGCGACTAATCTGAGTACTGGACGGGAGCTGTGGTTGACGAAAGGGGATATTCATCAGGCGGTGCGTGCTTCATGCAGCATGCCCGGTTTGTTGGCGCCGGTGTGGTTCGACGGTTATTGGCTGGTGGATGGCGCCGTGGTTAACCCGGTTCCCATCTCGTTAACCCGCGCGATGGGCGCCGATATCGTCATCGCCGTTGATCTGCAACATGATGCGCATTTGATGCAGCAGGATTTGTTCTCGGTTCGCCATGATGAGGAAGAGCCGAACGATCTTCCTGCCCGTAACTGGCGGGGGCGCTTGCGGGAGCGAATCGGCAAGATGACGTTGAGAAAGCCTAATTTCACGCCAACGGCGATGGAAATCATGGGGACTTCGATACAGGTGTTGGAGAATCGTTTGAAACGCAACCGGATGGCAGGCGATCCTCCCGATGTGTTGCTCCAACCCTATTGCCCGCAGATTTCAACGCTGGACTTTCACCGCGCCCACGAGGCGATTGAGGCTGGCCAACTGGCGGTGGAAAAACAGATCGATATGTTGTTGCCATTGATAAAAAATAAATAACTGCCGGTTCCAGGGGCGCAACGTGTGGTTGGGAAATTTTCCGGCAAGCGTAAATGACCTTTTTGAGCCACTATTACACTATGAAAAGGGAAGAGGCTCGGCTGATGTCATTACCATTCACTCACAAGCGCATTTTGATCGTCGAGGACGAACTGGTGTTTCGTTCCGTGCTTGTCGGCTATTTGAAATCGTTGGGAGCGGAGACCAGTGAAGCGACCAATGGTTTGCAGGCGCTGAGTGCAGTTGACGATGTCCATCCCGATTTAATCTTGTGCGATCTCGCCATGCCGGAAATGGGCGGGATCGAGTTTGTCGAACATCTGCGGCTTCAAGGCGTGCAAATTCCTGTGCTGGTGATTTCGGCCACGGATAAAATGGCGGATATTGCCAAAGTGTTGCGCTTGGGCGTCCAGGATGTGTTGCTAAAACCCTTGGCGGATCTCAATCGGTTGCGTGAAGCGGTATTGGGGTGTTTGTATCCCAATATGTTTACCTCCCCGGCTCTGGAAGAAGCCGACCTGCTCAAAGATTGGGATGCGCTGAGTAAAAATCCTTCTGAAGCGGTAAAATTGCTCAAACAACTTCAGCCGCCAGTGCAACAGACCGTAGCTCATTGTCGGATCAATTACCGGCAATTAACCACCAGCGAGAATCCGGGTTTGGTGTTGGATATAGCGGCGCTGTCGGATAAGGATCTCGCTTTCTATTGCCTGGATGTAACCCGTGCCGGCGATAATGGCGTATTGGCGGCACTGTTGCTGCGTGCTTTATTTAATGGATTATTGCAGGATCATTTAGCTAATCAGCGTCATCGGCTGCCGCAAATGACGACATTGTTAAAGCAAGTTAATCAATTATTGCGACAAGGTAAGTTGGAAGGGCAATTCCCCCTGTTAGTCGGTTATTATCACGCCGAATATAAAAACCTGATTCTGGTCTCTGCCGGCCTGCATGCCAATGTGAATACCGGTGACAATCAAATCCAACTTAGCAACGGTGTGCCTTTGGGCATGCTGGGCGCGACCTACATGAACCAAATCAGCCAGCATTGTTCCGCCTGGCAGTGTCAGGTCTGGGGCTCCGGGGGCAGGCTACGGCTGATGCTCAGCGCTGAACAGTAAGCAATTGTAAAAATGTTATTTGAAATTCAAATATTGAACCTGCTTATTTTTTATCTCAAGAAATCTGATTAGGTAATTGTCCTAAATTTTTTCTATTTGTGACCGGACTAATGCCTGGCAGACATAAGCTGGTATACTCCGAAGGTTTTTTGTGTGGCAGATGAAGCTCATAAAACGAGCGCTATTAGAGAGAGGAAATAATGCCTGCTGTAAATCGTAAAGTCAGAAAAGCAGTGATCCCGGTTGCAGGCTTGGGAACACGAATGTTGCCGGCGACAAAAGCCATCCCAAAAGAAATGTTGCCGCTGGTTGACAAGCCCTTGATCCAGTACGTGGTCAATGAATGTATTGCCGCAGGGATCAACGAGATTGTGTTGGTCACCCACTCCTCCAAGAATTCGATTGAAAACCACTTCGATACCAGTTTTGAGCTGGAAGCGATGCTGGAAAAACGAGTTAAACGTCAGTTGCTGGATGAAGTCCAATCTATCTGCCCAAAGGGCGTCACCGTGATGCAAGTGCGTCAGGGCGTAGCGAAAGGCCTTGGGCACGCCATTATGTGCGCTTATCCGTTGGTGGGCGATGAACCGGTTGCCGTAATTTTGCCGGACGTGATCCTTGATGAGTACAGCGCCGATCTGAAAAAAGACAATTTGCACGAAATGCTGCAGCGGTTCGAACAAACCGGTATCAGCCAGATCATGGTCGAACCTGTGCCGCAGAAAGATGTCGGTAATTATGGCGTAGCGGATTGCAAGGGTTATGAACTGCAGGCGGGTGAAAGCGCTCCGATGGTCAGCGTGGTGGAGAAACCTTCGCCAGACGAAGCGCCTTCAAATCTGGCCATTGTGGGCCGTTATGTACTTTCTGCCGATATTTGGCCGTTGCTGGCAAAAACGCCTCCGGGCGCCGGTGGAGAGATTCAGCTTACCGATAGCATTGAAATGCTGATGCAACAAGAAACGGTAGAAGCCTATCACCTCAAAGGGGTGAGCCATGACTGCGGCAACAAGCTGGGTTACATGCAGGCTTTCGTCGAGTATGGTCTGCGCCATGCCAGCCTTGGTAAAGAATTTTCTCAGTGGTTGCAACAGTTGCTGGCCGCTGATAAGAAGTAATTTATTTATCTTTCGTCTTAATTTGAAAAACTAGGATTTTCCCATGAAAGTAACAGTTTTTGGTATTGGCTATGTTGGCCTGGTGCAGGCTGCGGTACTGGCCGAAGTCGGTCATGACGTAATGTGTATTGATGTAGACGAGCGTAAAGTCGAAAACCTGAAAAAAGGGAATATCCCTATTTTTGAACCTGGCCTGACACCGTTGGTGCAACAGAACTTTGAAGCTGGACGTTTGCACTTCACCACCGACGCCAAAGCCGGCGTTGCACACGGTACCATTCAGTTTATTGCTGTAGGGACGCCACCAGACGAAGACGGCTCTGCCGATCTGAAATACGTGACTGCCGTTGCGCGCACCATCGCGGAACATATGACCGATCGCAAAGTGGTGATCGATAAATCTACGGTTCCGGTCGGTACCGCAGATAAAGTCCGCCAGGTGATGGAAGAAACCCTGAAGCAACGCGGTAGCACAGTGCCTTTCGACGTGGTTTCCAATCCGGAATTCCTGAAAGAAGGCGCGGCGGTTGCGGACTGCATGCGTCCGGAGCGTATTGTTATCGGTACCGATAACAAAGAGGTTATCGAGCCGATCCGTGAGCTTTACGAACCATTCAACCGCAATCACGATCGTATGATCATGATGGATATCCGCAGCGCCGAGCTGACCAAATATGCCGCCAACTGCATGCTGGCGACCAAGATCAGCTTTATGAACGAAATGTCTAACCTGGCTGAAATGTTGGGGGCGGATATTGAGAAAGTACGTCAGGGGATCGGTTCTGACTCGCGGATCGGTTATCACTTCATCTACCCTGGCTGTGGTTATGGCGGTTCCTGCTTCCCGAAAGACGTTCAAGCGCTGATCCGCACCGCGGAGCATATTGGTTACCAGCCAAAACTGTTGCAGGCGGTAGAGCAGGTTAACTATCAGCAAAAATATAAGCTGACCAAATTTATCAAACATCACTTCGGCGAAGATCTGAAAGGCAAAACCTTCGCATTGTGGGGGCTGGCATTCAAGCCGAATACCGACGACATGCGCGAGGCATCCAGCCGTGTGCTGATGGAGCAACTGTGGGAAGCGGGCGCTATCGTTCAGGCCTTCGATCCGGAAGCGATGAACGAAGTTCAGCGTATCTATGGCCAGCGTGACGACCTGAAGCTGGTAGGCACCAAAGAGGCTGCGTTGCAGGGGGCTGACGCTCTGGTTATCTGTACCGAATGGCAGAACTTCCGCGCACCAGATTTCGATGTGATTAAAGGTACTCTGAAACAGCCGGTAATCTTTGATGGCCGCAACCTGTTTGATCCGGAACGTCTGGAAAGCCGTGGCTTCACGTATTATGCAATTGGCCGTGGCGCGTCCATTCAGCCGGTTATCTAAGGGGTTAACATGAAATTCCTGGTTACAGGCGCTGCAGGATTTATTGGTTATCACGTCGCTGAGCGTTTGTTGGCTGCCGGGCATCAGGTTATCGGTATCGATAACCTGAATGATTATTACGATGTAGGCCTGAAAATGGCCCGCCTTGAATTGCTTTCAGATAAATCCGACTTTCAGTTTATTAAGCTGGACCTGGCCGATCGCGAAGGCATGGCGGAGCTGTTTGCAGAGCAGAAGTTTCAACGGGTGATTCATCTTGGTGCACAGGCGGGCGTGCGTTATTCGCTGGAAAATCCTCTGGCCTACGCGGATGCCAATCTCATTGGGCATTTAAACGTACTGGAAGGGTGTCGCCACAATAAAGTTGAGCATCTGTTATATGCCTCTTCCAGTTCGGTATACGGCCTGAACCGCAAACTGCCATTTTCGACAGAAGACTCTGTTGATCATCCGGTGTCATTGTATGCGGCCACCAAAAAAGCCAATGAGCTGATGTCGCACAGCTATTCCCATTTATATGGTATTCCGACCACAGGTCTGCGCTTCTTTACCGTATATGGCCCCTGGGGGCGCCCAGATATGGCATTGTTTAAATTTACCAAGGCCATATTGGCGGGTGAAAGTATCGATGTATATAACCACGGTGAGATGCACCGTGACTTTACCTACATTGACGACATTGCTGAGGCTATTGTGCGGTTGCAGGCGGTTATTCCTCAGGCTGATGCGGCATGGACGGTCGAGCAGGGTTCACCGGCGACCAGTTCTGCGCCATACCATGTCTATAATATCGGCAATAGCAGCCCGGTGAAGCTGATGGAATATATTCACGCACTGGAGCAGGCGTTAGGGATTGAGGCGCGCAAAAATATGCTGCCGATGCAACCTGGCGACGTTTTAGATACCAGCGCCGATACCGCCGATCTTTATCGTGTCATCGGCTTCAAACCGGAAACCAGTGTTGAAGAAGGCGTGAAGCGCTTTGTTGAGTGGTATAAATCATTTTATAAAGTTCAGTAATTGAACAACTGAGCAATGTTATAAAGGGGCTACGGCCCCTTTTTTATGACTTGAAAAACGCCTGGCTACCCAATAGTTATCAGGGACAAGAAGAGTTAGGGGGGGATGTATCGGATATTTACCTAAAAACCAGGCGATGGGTCAGGGACGCAGAAAATACGCATAACAAAAAGGCTCCTCATGGGAGCCTTTTTAACATGCAGCGAAATGCTATTACAGCAGGAAATCGTCCAGAGATTTACCTTGCTCTTCGATAGCTTTCTTAATCACTGCTGGGGTACGGCCTTGGCCGGTCCAGGTTTTCAGTTCGCCGTTTTCGTCTTTATATTGGTATTTGGCTGGACGTGCTGCACGTTTAGCTTTACCGGCAGCTTTAGTTGCAGCCATGGTTTGCAGCAGTTCATTTGGGTCAATACCGTCAGCAATCAGCATTTCACGGTATTGCTGCAATTTACGAGTGCGTTCTTCCACTTCTGCTTGAGCCTGGCTGTCTTCTTCGCGACGTTCGTTCACAACAACTTCCAGTTTTTCAAGCATCTCTTCCAGCGTTTCCAGACTGCATTCTCTTGCCTGTGCGCGTAGAGTACGGATGTTGTTCAAAATCTTTAATGCTTCGCTCATTGTCCTAGTCTCAAATTATATTGGTGGGGGGGCGTCTGGATAATAATAGAGTGCTCTTTTCTTTTCTGCAATAGCCAAATTGAAAGGAGTACTCAAATTTATCTTTAAAAAAACGATTAATCAGATCAGTCCGGCTAATATAGGTAGGGATGTTAAGTATTACAACCTCCATTTTTAAGTCAAATTTTCAACAACCGGACTATGTTTGACGGGGCTGCAAGGCATTTATGGCCAAGTTATAATTGTGTTTTATATCAATATTACGATGAATTCTGTGGGCTCAATCACGCGTTCTGGTCTGCAAACATTGTAAACAATGGGGGTATGCAGGTAAAGATAACGTCAAGAACTGTGCCTTTGCCTGTTTTATGTCATTAAAGTTTTCGGCGTCACCCTGGAGGGGGCTAATAGATTTGAGCCTGTAACGGGGTTGCGATGGCGCTGCTGCTTCTCTCCACCAGCTTAACCATTAATGCTGAGGGTAAATCATTAGCGGTAATTAATAGTGATGGCAGGCAAAGATTATCCTGTAAATAGATGTAAAACGAGGGGAGGGTCAGAACGAAATGTTTCATTTGAAAGCCTGCTATTACCTTTGCCGGGATATTGAACCGAGAGCATGAGCAGGCAGGCGGCTTATGGTACACTTAGCGCTTGAATCAACGTCTGAATATTTCTTATACCATTGGAGTTGCGGGCCCATGGCTCAACTTTATTTTTATTATTCTGCTATGAATGCAGGAAAATCCACCGCGCTGTTACAATCTTCATATAATTATCAAGAACGTGGTATGCGCACGCTGGTGTTTACTGCCGAAATCGATCACCGTTTTGGCGTCGGTAAGGTGAGTTCGCGCATCGGGTTGTCGTCCCAGGCGCAGCTCTATAATAATGATTCCATGCTCTATACCATGATTGCTCAGGAACATCATCAGCAGCCGGTACACTGCGTGTTACTGGATGAAAGCCAATTCCTGACGAAAGCGCAGGTTGAGCAATTGTGCGACGTGGTTGACCAACTGGATATTCCGGTGCTGTGCTATGGGCTGCGCACCGATTTCCTGGGTGAGCTGTTCATAGGCAGTCAATATTTGCTGGCCTGGGCGGATAAGCTGGTGGAGTTGAAAACCATCTGCCATTGCGGTCGCAAGGCGAATATGGTGCTAAGGCTGGATGAAAGCGGTCAGGCAATGCATGCAGGTGAACAGGTAGTGATAGGCGGTAACGAGAGCTATGTGTCCGTTTGCCGCAAACATTACAAGGAAGCCATACACGCGCCGGAGTGAGCCTCTGGGCGGCGTAGCGCGCCATGTGGGATGTTTTGGCGCTATTGAGCTGCGAGGTCGAGTGAATGATCCCGCAGCATAAAAAAAACCGCCTTTCGGCGGTTTTTTGTCGGCTCAATGAACCGTTATTTTTTGGACTTTTTTTCCGCTTTGGCCGCAATCGGTGCAACCACAACTTCTTCATCGTCCGCTTCGCTGAACTTACGTCCGTAGAAGGTATCCAGCATGATTTGCTTCAGTTCGGCAATCAGCGGATAACGCGGGTTGGCGCCGGTACACTGGTCGTCGAAAGCGTCTTCGGACAGCTTGTCGACCTTCGCCAGGAAATCGGCTTCCTGCACGCCGGCTTCACGGATGGATGCAGGGATGCCCAGCTCGGTTTTGATCTCATCCAGCCATACCAGCAGCTTCTCGATTTTTTGCGCGGTACGGTCGCCCGGGGCGCTCAGGCCGAGGTGGTCGGCGATCTCTGCGTAGCGACGACGTGCCTGTGGGCGGTCGTACTGGCTGAAGGCCGTCTGCTTGGTCGGATTGTCGTTCGCGTTATAGCGAATGACGTTGGAGATCAACATGGCGTTGGCCAGGCCGTGCGGGATGTGGAACTCGGAGCCCAGTTTGTGGGCCATGGAGTGGCAAACCCCCAGGAAGGCGTTGGCAAATGCGATACCGGCAATGGTCGCGGCGTTGTGCACACGCTCACGGGCTACCGGGTTCTTGGCACCTTCTTTGTAGCTGGCAGGCAGATATTCTTTCAGCAATTTCAGCGCTTGCAGCGCCTGGCCGTCAGAGTATTCGTTCGCCAGTACCGAAACATAAGCTTCCAGCGCGTGGGTAACCGCATCCAGACCGCCGAATGCACACAGCGATTTCGGCATGTTCATCACCAGATTGGCGTCAACGATCGCCATATCCGGCGTCAGCGCGTAGTCAGCCAGCGGGTATTTCTGGCCGGTCGCATCGTCGGTCACTACCGCAAACGGCGTGACTTCAGAACCGGTGCCTGAGGTGGTGGTGACGGCAATCATTTTCGCTTTGACGCCCATTTTCGGGAACTTGTAGATACGTTTACGGATGTCCATAAAGCGCAGCGCCAGGTCTTCGAAATGGGTTTCCGGGTGTTCGTACAGTACCCACATGATCTTCGCAGCATCCATCGGTGAACCGCCGCCCAGCGCGATAATCACGTCTGGTTTGAAGGAGTTCATCTGCTCGGCGCCTTTACGCACGATGGACAATGTTGGGTCCGCTTCTACCTCAAAGAACACTTCTGTTTCAATGCCGTGCGATTTCAGAACCGTAGTAATCTGGTCTGCATAGCCGTTATTGAACAGGTAGCGGTCGGTCACAATGAAGGCGCGTTTTGCCCCGTCGGTCGCTACTTCTTCCAGCGCGATAGGCAGTGAGCCACGGCGGAAGTAGATTGATTTCGGAAGTTTATGCCACAACATGTTTTCTGCTCGCTTCGCTACAGTTTTCTTGTTGATCAAGTGTTTTGGACCGACGTTTTCAGAGATGGAGTTCCCCCCCCATGAACCGCAGCCCAGCGTCAATGACGGAGCGAGTTTAAAGTTGTACAGGTCACCGATCCCCCCCTGAGATGCCGGGGTGTTGATCAGGATACGTGCGGTTTTCATCTTGTCGCCGAAGAAGGCAACGCGTTCCGGCTGGTTATCCTGGTCGGTATACAGGCACGACGTATGGCCGATACCGCCCATGGCGACCAGCTTTTCGGCTTTGCTGACGGCGTCTTCAAAGTCTTTGGCGCGATACATTGCCAGTGTCGGAGAGAGTTTCTCGTGAGCGAAAGGTTCGGATTCATCAACCAGTTTCACTTCACCGATCAGCACCTTGGTGCTTGCAGGCACTTTAATACCGGCCATTTCGGCAATTTTCGGTGCAGACTGACCCACGATGGCCGCGTTCAACCCGCCGTTTTTCAGAATGATGTCCTGGACCGCTTTCAGCTCTTTGCCTTGCAGCAGGTAGCCGCCATGGGAAGCGAAACGTTCACGCACTGCATCGTAGATGGAGTCTACGACGATGACAGACTGCTCGGAGGCGCAAATGACACCGCTGTCGAAGGTTTTGGACATCAGGATCGATGCAACGACGCGTTTGATATCCGCCGTTTCGTCAACCACCACCGGGGTGTTACCGGCACCGACGCCGATGGCAGGCTTGCCGGAGCTGTAGGCGGCTTTCACCATGCCAGGGCCGCCGGTAGCGAGGATCAGGTTGATGTCCGGGTGGTGCATTAACTGGTTGGACAGTTCAACGGTAGGCTGGTCAATCCAGCCGACGATGTCTTTTGGCGCCCCGGCGGCAATCGCTGCCTGCAGCACGATATCCGCGGCTTTATTGGTGGCGTTTTTCGCACGTGGGTGCGGGGAGAAGATAATGCCGTTACGGGTTTTCAGGCTGATCAGCGCTTTGAAAATAGCCGTAGAAGTTGGGTTGGTGGTTGGCACGATACCGCAAATCAGACCGATAGGCTCGGCGATGGTGATGGTACCGAAAGTATCGTCTTCGGACAGGATACCGCAGGTTTTTTCATCTTTATAAGCGTTGTAGATATACTCTGAAGCGAAGTGGTTTTTGATCACTTTATCTTCAACGATACCCATGCCGGATTCAGCAACGGCCATTTTAGCCAGAGGAATACGGGCATCGGCAGCGGCGAGGGCAGCAGCGCGGAAGATTTTATCAACTTGCTCTTGAGTGAAGTTGGCATATTCGCGCTGGGCTTTTTTGACACGTGCAACTAGCTCGTTCAGTTCAGCGACATTCGTTACAGCCATAATGCTCTCCTGATAATGTTAAACTCTTTCAGTAAATAAGCCGTGCGAGCAACAAGTATAGACGCCTAAATGGAAAATGCTGCTTAAAAACAAGGACTTTCCATACTATGCAACGCATGCTGCTGATTTGCTTAAAGAGCTTTCCCACGGCTTCCGGGGAGAAGCGGCGGGTTGAACAGAGATACCTCTTTTTCCTTAACCTGTTCTACTCCCTGACTACGACTAAGAGCTTAACTACTCTTGATTAGCGGTTTTGTGATTTAAATCATGAAAAGTGCAGGCTGACACCATTCAGCTCGAGTTGTTGAGAGTTATTCTTGATAACACTGTGGCAGATGTGTTTTTTAAACATAAAAAATCATAAACCGTACATTACTTTAACAATAGCGAATTATTTCAGATTATTTGCTCTTAAAGGATAAAAATGCTGCATTCGGCCAATGGATTACCCGTGGCAATTCCATTACATTAGCGCGCGTAGGCAGTATCACTTTTCAGAGCTATTTAAGCGGAGTCATTTGTGGGCCAATCTCTGTTGGATTTTTCCGGCTACATTAAATTTTTTGTCGGCCTGTTTGCGCTGGTGAACCCGGTGGGCATTTTGCCGGTGTTTATCAGCATGACCAGTTACCAGGCAGCGGCCGGGCGCAATAAAACGAATATGACCGCCAACCTGTCGGTCGCCATTATCCTGTGGACCTCGTTGTTTCTGGGGGAAGGGATTTTGCGCATGTTCGGTATCTCCATTGATTCGTTTCGCATCGCCGGCGGCATTCTGGTGGTGACCATCGCCATGTCGATGATCAGCGGCAAGCTGGGTGAAGATAAGCAGAACAAACAGGAAAAATCAGAGAGCGCGATCCGCGAAAGCATTGGCGTAGTGCCGTTGGCGCTGCCGCTGATGGCGGGGCCGGGCGCTATCAGTTCCACGATAGTCTGGAGTTCCCGCTACCATAACTGGCAAAACCTGCTGGGTTTTAGCCTGGCGATTGCGTTGTTTGCCTTCTGCTGTTGGTTGCTGTTCCGTGCCGCTCCTTTGCTGGTGCGTCTACTGGGGCAAACCGGCATCAACGTTATCACCCGTATTATGGGGTTGCTGCTAATGGCATTGGGCATCGAGTTTATTGTTACCGGTATTAAAGCCATATTCCCGGGACTGTTGTAATCAGGTCAGTGAGTCGCGAATAGGATAATTCGCGACTCAAATTAATTTTAAAAATTAAAATTAATTATCAGCTCGCATTAATATAGTGCGTAATATGAATGAATTTTCCTCACTTGCACCACTATGTGGCATAAATCTCACTTTACTGCTCAATAAAAGCTCTAAGCGTTATTTTTGACCCTTATCTTGCGCCTTTTTTGCCCTTTATAACCCTCCTGACGTCAAATCTGCTGTTAATTTAGTCACATCATTCTGTAGGGCTTGTCTCGCTTTCATCCAGGTGTTATTAGTGATTAACCGCGTATAAGCAGGTGTTTGTTCTTTGAACTGCCCCTTTGTTAACTGAATGTTTCTTTGCTGTGCTTGCCTGTCTTTCCCGCGGAGCTTGCGCAATGAGTTTTTTGGTTTTTATCAATAAAATCATTATGTTGAATTTTGGTGTGGTTACCTGACTGGGGATGCGCCAAATCGCACTTTGGTCAATAAAAGAGAATTGCGTAACATTTTCGTAAAAATTATTGGCTATGGAATTTGGCTTCTGCTAATTTCCGAGCAACTTTATACGCTTAATTAATTGCAAAGCGTCGTCAAAGTGGGAACGATTCTTGCTGGTGTCCGTTATTTAGAATTCTTATAAATACTTCACGAATATCGATAAGCAATGCTTGTTGGTGAAAAGGAGCCTCGACTATGCAGCAAACAATGAAGCGCACACCGTTGACCATGTTCTTTGCCGGTATGCTGAATCTCGGCGCCGTTTATTCCGTACAGGCGGCCGATGTTCCGGCCGGGGTGCAATTGGCCCAACAGCAAAGCATTGTGATCAACAACGGCAGCGAAGTCGCTTCATTGGATCCGCACAAGGTCGAAGGGACGCCTGAAAGCAATATCATTCTTAACCTGCTGGAAGGATTGGTCAGCACCGACGCCAATGGGCATGTGGTGCCGGCCGCCGCGGCAAGCTGGGAAAATCAGGATTTTAAAACCTGGACCTTCCACCTGCGCCCGGATGCGGTGTGGAGCGACGGCTCCCCGCTTACCGCGCAGGATTTCGTCTACAGTTGGCAGCGTCTGGCCGATCCCAAAATCGCTTCCCCTTACGCCAGCTATTTGCAATACGCCAAAATTGAAAACGTCGACGCTATCCTGACCGGCAAGAAAAGCCCGCAAACCCTTGGCGTTAAGGCCATCGATGACAAGACGCTGCAGGTCCAACTGAGCGAGCCGGTGCCGTACTTTGTCAGCATGTTGAGCCATACCTCGCTGAAACCGGTAAAACGGGCGGTCGTTGAAAAGTTTGGCGACAAATGGACGTTGCCCGCCAACTATGTCGGCAATGGCGCTTACCGCCTGAAAGAGTGGGTGGTGAATGAGCGCATTGTGCTTGAACGCAACCCGAGCTACTGGAACAACAAAAAAACGATCATCGATCAGGCGACCTTCTTGCCGCTGGCTTCAGAGGTCAGCGACGTCAACCGCTTCCGCAGCGGTGAGATTGATATCACCAACAGTGCCATTCCGCCGAACCTGTTCGTGAAGATGAAAAAAGAAATCCCGGAGCAGCTGCACGTTAACCCGTTCCTGTGCACGTTCTATTACGAACTCAATAATCAGCGCGCACCCTTTACCGACTCCAGGGTGCGCACTGCGGTGAAATTAACGCTCGATCGCGACATCATCGCCAACAAAATCATGGGCCAGGGCCAGATCCCGGCGTACAACTTCACCCCAACCTTTACCGATGGCGCCAGGTTCACCGCGCCGGAATGGGCGGGCTGGAGCCAGGAACAGCGTAATGCCGAAGCGAAAAAACTGTTGGCGCAAGCCGGTTTCACTGCGGCAAATCCCTTGAAGTTCACGCTGTTGTACAACACCTCGGATCAAAACAAACAGCAGGCGATCGCTGCGGCTTCGATGTGGAAGAAAAACCTCGGGGCGGATGTCACATTGCGCAATCAGGAGTGGAAAACCTCGTTGGAAAGCCGCCATCAAGGCCAGTACGACGTGGCGCGTGCGACCTGGTGCGGCGATTATAACGAGCCAAGCGCCTTCCTGAATCTGGTGATGTCCACTAGCAGCATGAACACTATCTTCTACAAGAGCCCGGTATTCGACGCCCTGATGGCCAGTACGCTGAAGGCGCCGGATGAGGCTGCACGCGCCGCTATTTACCAACAGGCGGAAGCGCAGTTGGATAAAGATTCGGCGTTGGTTCCGGTGTATTACCGCATCAGCGCGCGCCTGATCAGGCCGTCTGTGGGGGGCTTTACCGGTAAAGATCCGCTGGATTATACCGATGTGAAAAATCTGTACATCATCAAGCAGTAAAAGGGGTATTACGCCACGCCAACATCGGGGAGTAATACAGGGAAGGCCGCCTGCCGCATTCGTTCACCTGCAGTCGGTATAACAAGGTCCGCTCACGGGCAACGCAGGCTCCACGATGAGTCTGTGATAATAAAAAACTGGAGTATATCAATGACCAACATCACGAAAAAAACCATCCTTGCCGCCGGCATCCTTGCCGCGCTGGGCATCACAGCAACCGGAAGTGCCATTGCGGCCGACGTGCCGGCGGGCGTGCAACTGGCAGAGAAACAAGTGCTGGTACGTAACAACGGCGCAGAAGTGCAGTCGTTGGATCCGCATAAAATTGAAGGGGTACCCGAGTCCAACGTCTCCCGCGATTTGCTGGAAGGCTTGACCATCAACGATCAAAATGGCGCCATCGTTCCCGGCGTAGCGGAAAGCTGGGATAACAAAGACTTTAAAGTCTGGACCTTCCACCTGCGCAAAGACGCGAAATGGTCGAACGGCGAGCCGGTTACGGCGCAAGATTTCGTCTACAGCTGGCAGCGTCTGGCCGATCCTAAAACCGCCTCTCCGTATGCCAGCTATGTGCAGTATGCGCACATTGCCAATATCGACGACATCATCGTCGGCAAGCAAAAGCCGGAAGCGCTCGGTGTGAAAGCGATTGACGATCATACCTTCGAAGTGACGCTGACCGAGCCGGTGCCTTATCTGCCTAAACTGCTGGCGCACCCCTCCATGTCGCCAGTCAATAAAGCCGCGGTAGAAAAATTTGGCGAGAAGTGGACCCAGCCGCAGAACTTCGTGGCCAATGGCGCATACAAATTGAAAGGCTGGACGGTGAACGAACGTATCGTCCTGGAGCGCAACCCGGAATACTGGGATAACGCCAAAACCGTGATCAACCAGGTTACCTACCTGCCAATCTCTTCAGAAGTCACGGACGTTAACCGTTACCGCACCGGCGAGATCGACATGACCTATAACAACATGCCGATTGAGCTGTTCCAGAAGCTGAAAAAAGAGATCCCGACAGAAGTTCACGTCGATCCGTACCTGTGTACCTATTACTACGAAATCAACAACCAGAAGTCGCCGTTGACCGACGTGCGCGTGCGTACCGCCCTGAAGTTGGGTATGGATCGCGATATCATCGTTAACAAAGTGAAAAACCAGGGCGATCTGCCAGCTTACGGTTACACCCCGCCATACACCGACGGTGCCAAGCTGACACCACCAGAGTGGTTCGGTTGGACCCAGGACAAGCGTAACGAAGAAGCGAAAAAACTGCTGGCTGAAGCCGGCTATGGCCCAGGTAAACCCTTGACGCTGAGCCTGCTGTACAACACGTCGGATCTGCACAAGAAGCTGGCGATCGCTGCCGCCTCTATCTGGAAGAAAAACCTGGGCGTAGATGTGAAGCTGGTTAACCAAGAGTGGAAAACCTTCCTGGACACCCGTCATCAGGGCAACTTCGATATTGCACGCGCAGGCTGGTGTGCGGATTATAATGAGCCTTCCTCCTTCCTGAATACCATGTTGTCCGACAGCAGCAACAATACTGCACATTATAAGAGCGCGGAATTCGACAAGCTGATTGGCGATACCCTGAAAGCGAAAACTGACGACGAACGTGCAGCCCTGTACCAAAAGGCCGAAGTCCAGTTGGATAAAGATTCAGCCATTGTGCCGGTTTATTACTATGTGAACGCCCGTCTGGTGAAACCTTACGTTGGCGGTTATACCGGTAAAGACCCGCTGGATAATCTCCACGTAAAAGATCTTTATATTATCAAACATTGATTTTTATGCCGGGGCGCTTCGGCGCCTCGTCACTGATCGGCTGATAATGATAGAGCTGAAGTAAAGGCTAGAAATCCGCCGCCGATACGCACGTCGACGGCAGGCGGATTCATGGAACAGGTACGGGCAATGTTAAAATTTATTCTACGCCGCTGTCTGGAAGCAATTCCGACGCTGTTTATTTTGATCACCATTTCGTTTTTTATGATGCGCCTGGCGCCGGGAAGTCCCTTTACCGGCGAACGCGCGTTACCGCCTGAAGTGATGGCCAACATTGAGGCGAAATATCACCTCAACGATCCTATCTACAAGCAGTACTTCAACTATTTAGGCCAGCTCGCGCAAGGCGACTTTGGCCCGTCCTTCAAATACAAGGATTATTCGGTCAACGATCTGGTGGCCGCCTCTTTCCCGGTTTCAGCCAAATTGGGTCTGGCCGCATTTTTGCTGGCGGTGATATTGGGGGTTAGCGCCGGCGTCATTGCCGCGCTGAATCAAAACACCAAATGGGATTATACGGTAATGGGCTTTGCCATGACCGGGGTGGTTATCCCCAGTTTCGTGGTGGCGCCGTTACTGGTGTTGATTTTCGCCATCACGCTGAAATGGCTGCCGGGCGGCGGTTGGAACGGCGGGGCACCGAAATTTATCATTCTGCCGATGGTGGCGTTATCGCTGGCCTATATCGCCAGTATCGCCCGTATTACACGCGGATCGATGATTGAAGTGCTGCACTCAAACTTTATCCGTACCGCTCGCGCCAAGGGCCTGCCAATGCGCCGCATCATTCTGCGTCATGCATTGAAGCCTGCGTTATTGCCGGTGCTTTCCTATATGGGGCCTGCCTTTGTCGGCATCATCACCGGTTCGATGGTGATCGAAACCATTTATGGTTTGCCGGGTATCGGCCAACTGTTCGTTAACGGTGCGCTGAACCGTGACTATTCCCTGGTATTGAGCCTGACCATTCTGGTGGGCGGCCTGACTATTTTGTTTAACGCGATCGTGGACGTGCTGTACGCCGTTATCGATCCAAAAATTCGTTATTAAGCTGGAGCACGCAAATGATGTTGACGAAAAAGAACAGCGAAGCTCTGGAACACTTCAGCGAAAAGCTGGAAGTGGAAGGGCGAAGCTTGTGGCAGGATGCTCGCCGCCGCTTTGTGCATAACCGTGCGGCGGTCAGTAGCCTGTTTGTGCTGGCGCTGATTACCCTGTTTGTGATTGTAGCGCCGTGGTTGTCGCAGTTCGCCTATGACGATACCGACTGGGCGATGATGTCGGCCGCGCCGAGTCTTGAATCTGCGCACTACTTCGGCACGGACTCCTCCGGCCGCGATTTACTGGTGCGCGTAGCGATTGGCGGGCGCATCTCGCTGATGGTCGGCGTGGCCGCAGCGCTGGTGGCGGTGATTGTCGGTACCCTGTACGGCGCGATGTCGGGTTACCTGGGCGGCAAAACCGACTCGGTGATGATGCGCTTGCTGGAGATCCTCAACTCCTTCCCGTTCATGTTCTTCGTGATCCTGCTGGTGACCTTCTTCGGCCAAAATATCCTGTTGATCTTTGTGGCGATCGGCATGGTGTCGTGGCTGGATATGGCGCGTATTGTGCGCGGGCAAACCCTGAGCTTAAAGCGTAAAGAATTTATCGAGGCGGCATTGGTGTGCGGGGTTTCAACCCGAAATATCGTACTGCGCCATATCGTGCCTAACGTGCTCGGCGTGGTAGTGGTGTACGCCTCGTTGCTGGTGCCGAGCATGATTCTGTTCGAATCCTTCCTCAGCTTCCTGGGGCTGGGCACGCAGGAGCCGTTAAGCAGCTGGGGCGCATTGCTCAGTGATGGCGCCAACTCGATGGAAGTTTCACCGTGGTTGCTGCTGTTCCCGGCGGGTTTCCTGGTTGTCACTCTGTTTTGTTTCAACTTTATCGGCGATGGTCTGCGTGACGCCCTCGACCCGAAAGATCGTTAAGGAGTGCCATCATGAGCACCATTGAAAACCCGCAGTTGCAAACCGGCGCCGCCGCCAAATCGCCGCTGTTGCTGGATGTAAAAGACCTGCGCGTGACCTTCGGCACCCCGGACGGCGACGTGACGGCAGTGAACGATCTGAACTTTGATCTGCGAGCCGGCGAAACGCTGGGCATCGTCGGTGAGTCCGGTTCAGGCAAATCCCAGACCGCTTTTGCGTTGATGGGGCTGCTGGCCAGCAATGGCCGCATTGGCGGTTCGGCCAAGTTTAATGGTCGCGAGATCCTCAACCTGCCGGAAAAACAGCTCAACAAGCTGCGGGCGGAAGAGATTTCGATGATCTTCCAGGATCCGATGACGTCGCTTAACCCTTATATGCGCGTTGGCGAGCAACTGATGGAAGTGCTGATGCTGCATAAGAAAATGAGCAAAAGCGAAGCCTTCGAAGAGTCGGTGCGCATGCTCGATGCAGTAAAAATGCCGGAAGCGCGCAAACGCATGCGCATGTACCCACATGAGTTCTCCGGCGGTATGCGCCAGCGCGTGATGATCGCCATGGCGTTGTTGTGCCGGCCCAAGCTGTTGATTGCCGACGAGCCTACTACCGCACTGGATGTGACGGTTCAGGCGCAGATTATGACGCTGTTGAATGAGCTGAAGCGAGAGTTCAATACGGCCATTATCATGATCACTCACGATCTGGGCGTGGTGGCCGGTATCTGTAATAAGGTATTGGTAATGTACGCCGGGCGCACTATGGAATACGGCAGCGCACGTGATGTGTTTTATCACCCGAGCCACCCTTACTCCATCGGTCTGCTGAATGCGGTTCCGCGTCTGGACGCTGAAGGTGAAGCCTTGATGACCATTCCCGGCAATCCGCCGAATCTGCTGCGTCTGCCGAAAGGCTGCCCGTTCCAGCCGCGCTGTCAGTTCGCGATGGAACAATGCGCGAGCGCTCCGCCGTTGGAGGAGTTTGGTGAAGGGCGCCTGCGCGCCTGCTTTAAACCGGTGGAGGCGTTGGTATGACAGCGGTAACCGACAAGAAAGTGTTGCTCGAAGTGACCGATTTGAAAGTGCACTTCGACATTCATGATGACAAACAGTGGTTCTGGCAACCGGCGAAAACCCTGAAAGCGGTCGACGGCGTGACGCTGCGGTTGTACGAAGGAGAAACGCTGGGTGTGGTTGGCGAGTCCGGTTGCGGAAAGTCGACCTTCGCCCGTGCCATTATCGGCCTGGTGAAAGCCACCAGTGGGCGCGTTGCCTGGTTGGGTAAGGATCTGCTCGGCATGAGCGATACCGACTGGCGCAAAACGCGTAGCGATATTCAGATGATCTTCCAGGATCCGCTGGCCTCGCTGAACCCACGCATGACCATCGGCGAAATCATCGCCGAACCGTTGCGCACCTATTACCCGAAAATGCCGCGTCAGGAAGTGAAAGACAAAGTCAAAGCGATGATGCTGAAGGTGGGCTTGCTGCCAAACCTGATCAACCGCTATCCGCATGAGTTCTCCGGCGGCCAATGCCAGCGTATCGGTATTGCACGCGCGTTGATCCTGGAACCGAAGTTGGTGATCTGCGACGAGCCGGTTTCCGCGCTGGACGTGTCGATTCAGGCCCAGGTGGTGAACCTGTTGCAGCAGCTGCAGCGTGAAATGGGGTTGTCGTTGATTTTTATCGCGCATGACCTGGCGGTCGTTAAGCACATTTCTGACCGCGTGCTGGTGATGTATCTGGGCCATGCGGTGGAACTGGGGACCTACGATGAGGTGTACCACAACCCGCAGCATCCTTACACCAAAGCGCTGATGTCGGCGGTGCCGATCCCGGATCCGGACAAGGAGAGGGAAAAGCAGATCCAGCTGTTGGAAGGGGAACTGCCTTCGCCGATCAACCCGCCTTCAGGCTGCGTGTTCCGCACCCGCTGCCCGATTGCCGGGCCGGAATGCGCCAAGACCCGGCCACTGCTGGAGGGGAGTTTCCGTCACGCGGTGTCGTGCCTGAAAGTAGACCCTCTCTAATTCCCCGTGGTCTTTCACGCCGCAGCGTCGTTAGCGGCGTCAGCAACAAAAAACCCGCCAATGTTGGCGGGTTTTTTCATGCAAGCAGGGTGCTTATTCTTTCCACAAAATGTGGCACAGTTTGTGGTCTTTCTCACGGCAGAGCAATACGCGGGCAAACACGTCGTTGATCGGTTCGCCATCGCTGTCCGCCAGGCCAATGACCACTTCGGCAAAAAAGTCCGGGTTCAGGTCAAAATCCACATGTTCCGACCAGTCTTCCGCCGGATCATACAGCTCGGCGCCGCCGCGTTCCTCAAACTGCAGGTTGAACAGCAGAATATCCGCCGGATCCAGATTGTCGCCGGCCAATTCCAGAAAGATGTCGTAAGCCTGTTCCAGCGTTTCGTCTTCGGTAAGGCGGTTATTCAAATCCATAAAAAAATCCTGATAAAAAATGATTTGACGTTATTAAACCATGCCCGACGCGGCTTTTATAGCAGCGGGCTGAAAAAGTAGAACAGACGTTCAACAATGCGGTGCCAGAATGGTCGTTTCTGCCACTCTTGGGCGTTCAGCAACTGCGAACGGGCAATATAATCATCCTGCACGCAGGCCAGATCGCTGCCGAAGCCGTCATCGTCGATGACCAGGGTGATTTCAAAGTTCAGCCACAGGCTGCGCATGTCCAGATTCACCGTGCCTACCAGGCTGAGTTGGCCATCGACCAGCACGCTTTTGGTATGCAGCAGGCCACCTTCAAACTGATAGATGCGCACGCCGGCTTCGAGCAATTCAGAGAAGAAGGAACGGCTGGCCCAGCGCACCATCGTCGAGTCGTTGTCGCGCGGCACTATGATGCTGACTTCGACGCCACGCAGTGCGGCGGTGCAAATCGCATGCAGCAGATCGTCGCTCGGCACGAAATAGGGCGTTGTCATGATCAACTGCTCGCGTGCGGAGTACACGGCGGTCAGCAACGCCTGATGGATCATCTCGTCCGGGAAGCCGGGGCCGGAGGCGATGACCTGAATGGTGTGGCCGCTTTCCTGTTCGAACGGCATGATATTGACATCCGGCGGCGGTGGCAGAATGCGTTTGCCGGTTTCAATTTCCCAGTCGCAGGCATAAACGATACCCATGGTGCTGGCGACCGGTCCTTCCATACGCGCCATCAGATCGATCCATTGGCCGACGCCGGCGCCTTGCTTGAAATAACGCGGATCGACCATATTCATGCTGCCGGTATAGGCGATGTAATTGTCGATCAGGACGACTTTGCGGTGCTGGCGTAAATCCATCCGGCGCAGGAACACGCGGAACAGGTTAACCTTGAGCGCTTCTACCACCTCAATGCCGGCATTGCGCATCATGCCCGGATAAGGGCTGCGGAAAAACTGCAGGCTGCCGGCAGAATCCAGCATCAGCCGGCAGTGCACGCCGCGTCGCGCGGCAGCCATCAGCGATTCGGCGACCTGATCCACCAGCCCACCGGGCTGCCAGATATAGAACACCATCTCAATATTATGGCGTGCCAGCTCGATATCGCGGATTAACGCTTTCATTGTTGAGTCGGTGGTGGTGAGCAATTGCAGTTGGTTGCCCTTAACGCCATCGATGCCCTGGCGGCGATCGCACAGCTGGAACAAAGGCCTGGCGACCTCGCTGTATTCTGTGGCGAAGATCCGTTGGCTCTCTTTTAATTCGCTGAGCCAGCGCGCGGTCGAAGGCCACATCGCCTTGGCGCGTTCGGCGCGGCGTTTGCCTAAATGCAATTCGCCGAAAGACAAATAAGCCACGATACCGAATAACGGCAGAATATAGATAACCAACAGCCAGGCCATAGCGGAAGGCACAGCGCGGCGTTTCATCAGAATACGTAGCGTGACCCCAGCGATAAGCAGCCAGTAACCGAATACCATGAGCCAACTGATTACGGTATAAAATGTTGTCATAAAGGCGAAAAATCCTGTTCGCAAACCACCAACAATGAGTGTACGCACAGAATGGTAAAGGGGGAACCTTTTCTCGGCGCTTATATTGCATAAATATGATTGTCTTAAGGCACTTGCTGAAAGCGAAAAAAACTTTTTTATCCGGTCATCGTGTCGCTCGGCGACGTGGTAGTGCGACGAACTGCGACTTGGATCGCTCGACGAAAGGGCTATAATGCCCGCCGTTGGCATTTGACGGACGAGTGACGAAACGATGAGACGCAGTAGAAACGAGGTGGGTCGCTGGCGGATGCTGCGGCAGAGTCAGCGCCGCAGGCATCGCTGGCTGGAGCGCCAGTCATGCAGCAACCGGCACATTATCCGGGTACGACGTCGCCTGGATGATCAGCACCGGCGCGCATTGCTGTTTGTGGTGGCCTACGAGTGGTAACACGAAAACAGTCCCGGCAGGGACTGTGATTTGATGAAAGTTGTCTTTAGGCCCGGGGGATATTATGGGGGCGTCCTTGTCCCCCTGTCGACAAGCTCTCGCTGATAATGGGCTTTATCGCTTCTTGCCTAAAGTCCATTTCGCCATGCCTGCCCCCAGCGCCATCAACAGCGCAGCAGCTATCAGTACCGCGATAAATGCCCGGTCGAAAGCCGTGCGCGCCAGTTGTCTCAGTTGTTCGGCCTGCTCATCGGCCAGAGTGGCGGCCAGCCGCAGAGCCTCATCAATGCTGTCATAAGCGATGTCGTTCACCGGCAAACTGCCCGGCAGCGTCAGGCTGTGGCTATAGACGGCTGTCATCAACCCACCCAGCAAAGTGATGCCCAGAACCCCGCCCAGCTCATAGGAGACGTCTTCAATCGACGCCGCCATGCCGGATTTCTCTTCGGGCGCATTCAACATGATGGCGGTCGATGCGGCGGTAATGGCGCCACCGACGCCAAAACCAGTGATACACAGACACGCCAATTGCAATAAAACGCTGCTTTGATAAAACAGGGCGAGGCCGGCGATCCCGAGACCGGTCAGAATAAAGCTGCCGAGCATCATACGACGTTCGCCGTAGCGGGGCAGGAATAAACCAGTCAGCGGCCCGGCCAGCACGGAAGCCAGCGGGATCGGCAGAATAAATAGCGCGGCCTGCAATGGGCTCAGGTCGAGAACCAATTGCAAACGTTGACTCAGAACCAGTTCCACGCCAATCAGCGCTATCATCGAGAGCAAGGCAACGCCGACGCCACCGGCAAACAGCCGGTTTTGGAACAGCGAGAAGTCAATCATCGGGTATTGCGCTTGCCTTTGGCGGCGTACAAAAAGGACAAGAGAGACAATGCCGATCGCAGCGGCAATCGCTAACGCAATGAAGGAAGGGGCCGTTTTGCTCAATTCTTTCAGCGCGTAGATGCTGCCCACCAGACCGATCATGATCTGTACCGAGCCGACAATGTCGTAAGGGCGCTTATTTTCCCCGCCACAGTGCGGTATCAGTCGCCATGCCAGTGGCAGTACCAACATCACCACCGGCACGTTGATAAGAAACACCGAACCCCACCAGAAATATTCCAGCAACACCCCGCCGACCACAGGCCCCAGCGCAGCTGCACTGGAGGCTACCGCAGCCCAAATACCAATAGCCAACGCGCGCTCGCGTTCGTCGGTAAAGATATGGCGGACGATGGACAAGGTTGCCGGCATCATCATGGCGGCACCCACGGCGAGAAATGCACGCGCAGCGATCAACCACTCGGCGGAGGGGGAAAAGGCGGCGCAAAGCGAGGCGACGGCAAAAACCGGTAATCCGGCCATAAACAGGCGCTTATGACCGATGCGGTCGCTCAGCATGCCGGCGCCAGGCAGCAAACCTGCGACCACCAACGGGTAAGCGTTTACGATCCACAATTTTTGTGACGCATTGGCATCCAGCGCCTGCGTCAGCCGTGGTAAAGCGGTATATAACACCGTCATGTCGATGACGATGAGAAATAGGGCGCTGGAGATTAAGGCCAGTATCAACCAGCGATTGTTTACGAACATAATATTATTCCAAAAAATGCGGGCAGCGCGGATGCGCCGCCAGAAGGTAAACCCCAGTCTCAACTGGTGGTATACTGGTCATAATATATATCCATACGTACGTATTGAAAAGAGGGGTTTATCAATGGGACGTCAACGCAGCATCGATCGTGACAAGGTTCTGGATATGGCCGAAGAGATAGTCGCCAACCAGGGTGCCGCCGGGCTGACCATTGATTCCGTCGCAAAAGCGATGGGGATCTCCAAAGGCGGAGTGCAATACTGCTTCGGCAGTAAAGACGCGTTGATTGATGCGATGTTTGAACGCTGGGGTAAGGCGTATGACACAGTGTTCGACGCGATTGCCGGGGAAAATCCCTCTGCTACCACCGCCGTGCAGGCGCATATGCAGGCGACCAGAAGCTCCGATCAGGCGTCCAGCGCCAAGGCTGCGGGGTTGATGGCGACGCTGATTCAAACGCCGGAGCATCTGAACAGCACGCGCGACTGGTACCGCAGTCGGATTGCCGGTCTGGATTTGACCACTGAGGAAGGAAGGCGTGCGCGATTGGCTTTTCTGGCCACCGAAGGGGCATTCATGCTGCGGTTTTTTGGCCTGATGGATATTGGCCAGCAAGAGTGGGACGCTATGTTTGCGGATATGCAGGTACTGGTTCTGGCGCAAAGCCAAACGGCTGTAGCGGATCCGGCATCGAAGTAAAATAGAAAGTAATCTTAACCCCGACACTGTTCGGGGTCGGCGCGCAGGTCGGGTTGATATTCAACCTGGCCGGTTACCCGGTTTTACGGCACAAATATTTGCCTTTTATGACGCCGTCATAAAATCTGCCTTTTGAAACCACCACCACAAAATCCTGGTAGATTCGCTTGGGAACCCCGATATATTGGTAGGTCCCCGCATCACGAAACTGGATTTCCAGAATCTGAGCATTTTCATCATAGCCTATTGATATCATTCTTGAAGATGAAACCGGTTGTCGCTGCAAGTAGACTCCCCCTGTTAATTCATTATTATTTATATGGTTATAGGCTGCCCGTTAACCATACCAGAAGCGGGAATGCGCCGCCAGACGCTTTGCTGTAAGAAGAAAGCTATCGCACTGATAGCTGGCGGGGCGAAAGGGGGGAGCGTAGGGTTATCGGACAAGATATTCCCTCGAAGAACCCTTTGGCCAGCCACTCCGTGCTGGCTTTTTTTTTACGGTATTGTTCATTCTGAGGCGGGTGGCAAAATAAGTAACGGACCACTAATGTGGCCCGTAATTGTAACAGTGCAACTCGCTATAATGGAAAGTAACGGATTTACTTGATAGCTATCTAAAATACTTGTTTAAAGGGTTTTACCGTCACGTCACCATAAACGCCGGCGGCGACGTAGGGATCCTGTTCAGCCCAGGCTTGAGCATCCGCCAGCGAGGCGAATTCCGCAATCACCGTAGAACCGCTGAAGCCCGCACTGCCCGGATCGTTGCTGTCGATAGCCGGGTTTGGGCCGGCTATCACCAGACGGCCTTCATCCCTCAGCGCCTGCAGGCGTGCCAGATGTGCCGGGCGCACTGCCAGACGGTTTTCCAATGAGTTGGGAACGTCCTGCGCATAGATCAGATAAAGCATGTTTCACCTTTAAAATCATTAGTATAGAAGGGGTGATTCAAAGTAGCGCAAAAGGCGCGTCATGGGAATGCCTGGCCGGGGGAATTTATCTGCAGCTGGCGCTTATGCCTTGAAGCAGCTAGTTTTTATTCGTATAGTGCGGCCGCGCGATGAATTGAACTCCTGTGTGAGAGGTGAGGAAATGACGGAACTGGTTAGGGATAAACTCGACTTGCCTGAGGGCAAAAGCAAGCTGTTACTGCACTCCTGTTGTGCGCCTTGTTCCGGTGAGGTGATGGAAGCCATTCAGGCCTCCGGCATCGAATACGCCATCTTTTTCTATAATCCTAATATTCACCCGCAAAAAGAGTATCTGCTGCGCAAGGAAGAGAACGTTCGCTTTGCCGAGCAACACGGGATACCCATTATTGACGCCGATTACGATACCGATAACTGGTTTGCCCGCGCCAAAGGCATGGAAAACGAGCCAGAGCGCGGGATCCGTTGCACCATGTGTTTCGACATGCGTTTCGAGCGCACTGCGTTGTACGCGCATGAGCATGGCTACGACACCATCTCCAGCTCGCTGGGTATTTCCCGCTGGAAGAATATGCAGCAAATCACCGACTGCGGCATCCGCGCAGCAGAAAAATATCCTGATCTGCAGTATTGGGACTACAACTGGCGCAAAAAAGGCGGTGCGTCGCGAATGATAGAAATCAGCAAGCGCGAACGTTTTTACCAGCAGGAGTACTGCGGCTGCGTTTATTCGTTGCGTGACACCAACCTGCATCGCAAAGCGCAGGGGCGACCCCTGATCAAACTGGGTGCGCTGTACTACGGTGATGAAGAATAACGCCGCATTGGTGAAAAAGGACCCGCTACGGCGGGTTTTTTGGTTTTTGTCGCGGTAAACCAGGTTAATAGAGCGTGTGAAATCCTCAATAAAAAAGCAAATGAAAGGTTAATATCCCTATGAGTTTGCAGGTTTTAGCGATGAATAATGACGATTAAAGCGATAGTTCGCCATTCGTTATTGAATATGATTGCTATTTGCATTTAAACTTGGCGAACCAGAGGAAACAGAATCATTATGCCGCTAAAAAAGATGTTCCTTAATCGCCGTTTGTCAGTGCCGATTGTCCTGTCCGTTGGCTTACACAGCGCCCTGGTGGTGGGGTTGCTCTATGCTTCCGTCAAGGAGGTTATGGAGTTGCCGAAACCGGAGGATGCGCCAATCAGCGTCATGATGGTCAATACCGCCGCGATGGCGGAACCGCCGCCACCTGCGCCTGCTGAGCCGGAACCGCAGGTGGAACCGGAACCAGAACCTGAGCCGGAACCGCTGCCAGAGCCGCCGCCAAAGGCGATACTGAAACCTGAGCCGGAAAAGCCCAAGCCGAAGCCAAAACCGAAGCCGAAGGTTGAAAAGCCGGTCAAACGCGAACCGCAGAAAGTCGAGCCGCGCGAGCCGTCGCCGTTTGAAAATAACGAACCGGCCAAGCCAGTCGATAAAGCGCC
This sequence comes from Serratia inhibens, assembly GCF_003591175.1. GTDB lineage: Bacteria > Pseudomonadota > Gammaproteobacteria > Enterobacterales > Enterobacteriaceae > Serratia > Serratia inhibens. The sequence goes on from NZ_QYYG01000001.1 coordinate 100,024, forward strand.
GGTGAAGCAAGCGCCGTCAGCGCCGGTTCAGGGCAATTCGCGTGATGTGGGGCCGAAGCCAATCAGCCGTGCGGATCCGATCTACCCGCCGCGCGCCAGGGCATTGCAGATCGAAGGCAATGTGCGGGTTCAATTTGATATCGACAGCGACGGGCGCGTGACGAACGTGCGTATTCTGAATGCGGAGCCACGCAATATGTTCGAGCGTGAAGTGAAGCAGGCATTGCGCAAGTGGCGTTATGAAGCCAAAGAAGCGAAAGATCGCATCGTTAACATTCGCTTTAAAATAAACGGCACCACGGAGATGAACTGATATCGACGTTGGCGCCAACAGAAAAAGGGTCGCCGAAGCGACCCTTTTTGCTGGCTGCATTTCAGCTATTCTTCAAAGCCGACGCGGAAGTTCATTTTGCCATCGGGCAGGGCGCGTGAGTTGCCCTCGTCGTCCACCGCGACATAGGTAAATACCGCCTCGGTTGCACGGTAACGCTGGCCGATAGGCGCAGAGGATACCTTTTTCACCCACACTTCGATATTGATGGTGATCGAACTGCGGCCGGTACGGATACACTGCGCATAGCAGCAAACCACATCACCCACTGCGACCGGTTTCAGGAAGGTCATACCGTCGACACGCACTGTCACCACGCGTCCTTCGGCAATTTCTTTTGCCTGAATAGCGCCGCCGATGTCCATTTGCGACATCAGCCAGCCGCCAAAAATATCACCGTTGGCATTGGTATCTGCCGGCATCGCCAGCGTTCTCAGTACCATCTCGCCACTGGGTAAAGGTCGTTGTTGAGTCATAGCCGTCTGCTTATCAAAGAAGGGTTTTCATTATACTGCCCGCAGCAAGCGCTACGGGCATTAACAATTTTGTAACTATTTTTTCTGTTCTTCCGGCATATGCCGATAAATATAAATACCGCTGAGCAGGGTAAATACCAGCGTCAGGGCTGTCAGGCCGAACACTTTGAAGTTAACCCAAACGCTTTGCGGCAGCCAAAAGGCGACGTAAATATTTGCCAGGCCACAGAGCAGGAAGAACACCGCCCAGGCCAGGTTGAGGTTGCTCCACACCTTGTCCGGCAGCGTGAGCTCTTTACCCAGCATGCGCTGAACCAGCGGTTTCTTGAGCACCAGTTGGCTGACCAGCAACGCCAACGCAAACAGGCTATAAATGACCGTGACTTTCCATTTGATAAACAAATCGTTATGGAATACCAGCGTCAGGGTACCGAACACCAGCACCATCAGGAAGGTGATCAGCGTCATCTTCTCGACCTTGCGGTATTTGATCCAGGTAAACACCAGCGCCAGCGCAGTAGCGACAATCAAGGCGCCGGAGGCGACGTAGATATCGTAGAGCTTGTAAAAAGCAAAAAAGACAATTAACGGGAGGAAATCAAGAAACTGCTTCATAAATCAATCCATCATCTGTTCATCAGCCGACTATACCGGATTCGGCTGGCTCTGTGTACCGCAGGGAGGCGCTGATTATCGGCGTTTGAGAACCGGATTTCTGCCATGAAAGCAGGAATTTGCATAAACTTACGATTGAGGTCGCGAGTTAGCGGCGGGCTGCTTGCCGGCACGGCACTGGCATATCATGATACATGTAATAATAGCCTGATAATTTATAACGGAAAACAATTTATGCAGTGGAAATCTCTCCAGGCGCTAACGCCCGGTTTGACGCATTTATTAGGGTATCAACGCAGTTGGCTTAAACCGGATATACGCGCCGGGCTTTCCGTAGCCGCGGTGGCATTGCCGGTGGCGATTGCTTACGCCGAGCTGGCCGGGGTCAGCCCGGTGGTGGGGTTGTACTCCTGCATTTTGCCGATGGTCGCTTACGCGTTTTTCGGATCATCGCGCCAGCTTATTGTCGGGCCGGACGCCGCCACCTGCGCCGTGATAGCCGCAGTAGTGACGCCGCTGGCGGCGGGTAACATGGAGCGGCACTGGCAGCTCACCATCATGATGACGGCAATGATGGGCGCCTGGTGCCTGTTGGCTAGCCGTTTCAAACTGGGCGCACTGGCGGATCTGCTCTCCCGGCCGATACTCAGCGGGCTGCTGAATGGCGTGGCGATCACCATAATGGTCGATCAAATCGGCAAGGTCCTCGGTTTTGGCGTTCCACCAGCGCAGTTGATTGAGCGCATTTACGCTCTGCCGGGCAACCTGATGCACAGCGACTGGCTGACCATGGCAGTGTCGTTGCTGACGCTGGTCACGCTGTTGGGGTTTAAAAAATGGCGGCCCAATTGGCCGGCACCGCTGTTTGCCATCGTATTGGCGGCTTTCGCCACCTGGATAGGCGGGTTGCAGCAGCATGGCGTGGTGACGGTGGGCGGTTTTAGCGACGTGCTGCCGATAGTCCAGTGGCCGGATTTCCAACCGGGTTTGCTGCGAGACATGGTCATTCCGGCGCTCAACCTGGCGGTAGTGAGTTTTGTCAGCATGATGCTGACCGCTCGCAGTTTTGCGGCGAAGAACGGCTATGAGGTGAATGCCGACGCCGAGTTCCGTGCGCTGGGGCTGGTGAATATCGTTTCGGCGCTTTCGCAGGGATTTGCCATCAGCGGGGCGGATTCCCGCACTGCGGTTAACGATGCCAACGGCGGCAAGAGTCAATTGGTGTCGATCATTGCCGCGGGGGTGATTGCTTTCGTGCTGTTGTTCCTGATGGCGCCGCTGCAGTTTATTCCGGTGGCGGGGTTAGGCGTAGTGCTGATGTATGCCGCCTGGTCGCTGCTGGATTTTCGGGGCATCTGGATCATGCGCCGCCGCAATGCGCAGGCCTTCAGGTTGGCAATGTTCACCTTCATGTGCGTGCTGCTGGTGGGGGTGATCAGCGGCATCGGCCTGGCGGTATTGCTGGGGCTGATGCAGTTCCTGCGTACGGTATTTCGCCCGACGGAGCAGTTGCTGGGTGTGAACGATGAGGGCATGATCCACTCGATGGGCAACAACAACGGCGTTAAGGCGGTACCTGGCGTGATGATGTACCGCTTCAACTCGCCGTTAACCTATTTTAACGTGGCGTACTTCAAGCGCCGGATCCTGAATTTGGTGGACAGTACGCCATTCCAGCCGCGTTGGGTGGTGGTGGATGCGGTCGCCAGCTTTACCCACGCGGATATCAGCGTTCTGGCGGCGATAGATGAACTGAAGCGCGATTTGTTACAGCGTAACGTGAAACTGGTGTTGGCGGGACGGCGAACCGAGCTGACGCGCTGGTTTCGTATCAATCGGCTGGGACGCGATCGGGAATTGATTCTGGTGCCGGATTTGTATCTGGCGTTGAAGCTGATTCAAAGTAAGGAACAGGCTGAGACGGCAGCGGTTCCATAAGCCAAAAGGGCACGCCGAGGCGTGCCCTTTTGGTTACTGCGGGCAGATCAACTGCGCAGCAGCATGTACAGACGGAACAGGTAAATCAGCAACAGGGCGGAAACCAGGTTGCTCAGCGCGGTAAGCACTACGCTGGCGACATTCGGGGTCAGCACCGAAAGGTGGCTCACCATAAACAACACCAGCAGCTTGGCGGCCAGCCACAGCATCATGGCCGGCACAATCACGCGCGCATTGGCGAAGGCCAGTTTGCAGCTCAGCTTAATCGAAGCGAATACGCCTTTTTTGTCGGCGGTGGTGATGACCGGCGCCAGCGAGAAGGCGATCGCCATGATTACGCCCGGCACGACGAACAGCGTCAAGCCCAGTTGAATCAGCAGAGTGCAGATAAACAGCAGCAGCAGCAAACGCGGCAACTCCGGCGCAGAAGCGCCAATAGCGCGCAGCGCGCTGATGCGTTGCCCCTGGGAAACCAGGCGAATCAGCGTCAGCATCCCGCCAACCAGCAACACGTTGCCCACCAAAGCGGAGAAAGTGGCGGCTGCCGAAACCTTCAATAACACCATCTGCTGCTCGGGTGTCATTTGCTGAATGATTTCCTGGATCCCCATTCCGGCAGATGCCGTAAAATCACCTTCCGTTGCGGACAAGATCTTCAACTGCTCGACGTCAGGGCTAAAAACCTGATTGAGCAGCACAGAAATGAACGCGGTCAACAGCGCCAGCATCAGGATGCTGGTCAGTTGATTACGGAAAAAGTTAAAACTGTCACGGTACAACGTGTTGGCCGTGATAGGCATGCAGACTCCTTGGCGTCGAGAAACAAAGATATATCCATCGCTTTTCAAGCTGCGGCATTGTTGGCCGCAACTTGAAATTCATAGGTATATGGCAAAATCAGTGGGCGATTGTACCCTGTTCCGCGTCGCTGTGGCACCCCGCGAGTTGCACTGCGGCTATTTCTTCGGCAATCACCGTTATTGGCAGCGACAAGGGTAAAAGAACCGGCAGCGGCGGCAGACCATAACGCTCGCGAGCGCGATCGCAGGCTTCGTTGCGCAGGCCGTTTTCTCCGGACTGATCGAACTCGCGACAAGGGCTGGGGCGATTGAGGTAAATGGAGCAGGACACGGCCTTGCCGATTTCACCTTCGAGAGCGGTACAGCGCGGGGACTTGCTGTTGGTCCCCTGCATACAGCGCAAAAAGGGAGTTAAGGGTTCGGTAAGAGATAGAGGAACCACGCCGCCGCCATCTTCCGCTTCGGCCCAATAGAATGACACTCGAAAATAGCCGCAGCATGCGCCGCAACTGACACAGGGATTAAGAATTTCGCTCATCTTGATTGCGCCGACTCCTTACGGCACCAACCAAAACCAACACGGATGATGAAATTACTCAGCGGTTGTTTTTTTAGCAACTGAAATTTGAACATGTAGATAATTTGCAACAAAATCCATTTTTTGATTCAGATCAATCCTCGATTTATTAGTCCTTTAGGTAACCTTGTTTTTAGTAGGAATTAAAAAATTTACACATAAGATGTGATCCCGATGGGATCATAAATACCCGTAAGTAGGTATATTCCCTTCCGAACAGTAACCACACAAATGGAATGGATAATGAAAAAGACAACTCTGGTGGTATTGGCGGCTATGATGGCCCCTATGGTGGCAAGTGCGCATCAGGCAGGTGATTTTCTTTTCCGCGCGGGTGCGGCGACGGTACGGCCTAATGCAGGATCGGACGACGTACTGGGGCAGGGATCGTTCAATGCCGATAATAACACCCAGCTCGGCCTGACTTTCGGCTATATGGTGACGGACAACATCGGCGTGGAACTGCTGGCTGCGACGCCGTTCCGCCATAAGGTGTCGTTGAACGGCGCTGCAGTGAACGGCAATATTGCCACGGTGCGCGATCTGCCGCCGAGCCTGATGGCGCAATATTACTTTGGCGACAAGCAGGACAAACTGCGTCCCTATCTGGGGCTTGGCGTGAACTACACCACTTTCTTCGATGAAAAGTTCAATGACAATGGCAAAGAGGCTGGGCTGAGTAATCTGAGTCTGAAAGACTCCTGGGGCGTCGCTGCGCAGGCGGGCCTGGATTACAACCTCGATGCACACTGGATGTTGAATATGTCGGTGTGGTGGATGAATATCGAGACCAAAACCCGCTTTGATGACGCCAACGGCAATCATCACAGCATTGATACGCGGTTGGATCCTTGGGTGTTTATGTTCGGGGCGGGTTATCGCTTCTGAGGATGACCGAGACAGGGAGGCACAATGCCTCCCTGCGATCGTTATTTGAGCTGCATGACGTTCTCAACGGATTTAACACCCGCCACGCCGCGTGTGGTCTGCACCGCACGGTTGGCATCTTCGCTGGAAGTGACAAAACCGCTCAATTGCACCCGGCCTTTAAAAGTCTCTACGCTGATTTCTCTCGACTTGATGTTTTTATCTGCCAGCAGTGCTGATTTCACTTTGGTGGTAATCACCGTATCGTCAATATAACCGCCAGTCCCCTCGGATTTCGCTGTCGGCGCGCAGGCGCTTACTGCGAATGCCACAACGGCTGCCATGCATAAGGCCGAAAGGGTTTTAAATAGCTTCATAAATTACTCTCCATGCAATGTTATTGTTGAAACTACATTCAGGTTATTACCTGAAAACGCTCAGTATTTCCGCAAAATGCGGAAATCTGCAACGGGCACCTTCAAGTGTGAGTCAATAAGCGGGTTTGTTCAAATTTTAGATGTAAAAAAATAGAACAACCTTGAGAGGAAACAAGATGTTATCGGCGGGCGCGATCCATCACGCCCACCGCAGGAAGGATCAGGTTCGGGTCGCGGCTTTCATTTCGCTGACAAAGTTCGCCAGCCGAGTCAGCATTTCTGCCGGCTGCGCCTGATTTTGCTCGATAATTTTGACGATCGCCGAACCGGAGATAGCCCCGGCGGCACCGGCCTGCAGTGCGTCACGTACCTGCGCAGGCTCGGAAATGCCGAATCCCTGCAGCGGTGGCGCGGCACGGTATTCGCGCAGTTTGTTCACCAGATGATGCAGTGGCAATTGAGCGCGGCTTTCGGTGCCGGTAACGCCGGCACGTGACAGCAGGTAGGTATAACCCCGACCGTGTGAGGAGATCTCACGCAACAAATCGTCGTCTGCGTTTGGCGGGCAGATAAAGATAGGGGCGATGCCATGGCGCGTGGCGGCGGCACGGAAGGGCGCAGATTCTTCAAAGGGTACGTCGGCAATCAGCACCGAATCCACGCCGACCTCGGCGCAACGCTGGTAAAACGCATCGATGCCTTTATGAAACACCAGGTTGGCGTACATCAGCAGGCCGATAGGAATGGTCGGGTACTTCTGACGAATGGCGGCCAGCATTTCAAAGCATTGGGTCGGCGTCACGCCGGAGGCGAAAGCGCGGAGCGCAGCGCTCTGGATAGTCGGGCCGTCGGCCAGCGGATCGGAGAACGGGATGCCCAGCTCCAGCGCATCGGCACCGGCTTCAACCAGAGTATCGATAATTTGCAGCGACAGCGCCGGGTTCGGGTCGCCCAGGGTGACAAACGGGACGAAGGCACCTTCCTTGTTGCTTTCCAGACGTTTGAACAGTTGCTGATAACGTTCCATCAGATTTCTCCCCGAGCTTTCAGTATGTCGTGAACGGTAAATATGTCTTTGTCGCCGCGGCCGGACAGGTTAACCACCAGGATCTGTTCTTTCTGCGGCGTTTCACGGATCATTTTCAGCGCATGCGCCAGGGCGTGGGAGGATTCCAACGCCGGGATAATACCTTCGCTGCGCGACAGTGCCTTGAAGGCATCCAGCGCTTCATCGTCGGTAATCGACACGTATTCGGCACGGCCAATGCTGTTCAGATAGGCGTGCTGCGGCCCGACGGACGGGAAGTCCAGCCCGGCGGAAATGGAATAGGATTCCTCGATCTGGCCTTCGGAGGTCTGCATCATCGGCGCTTTCATACCGAAATAGATACCGACGTGGCCGTGCTTCAGCGGCGCACCGTGTTGGCCGGTTTCGATACCGAGACCGGCGGGTTCCACGCCGATCAGGCCAACGCTGGTGTCATCGATAAAGTCGGCAAACATGCCGATAGCATTGGAACCGCCACCGACGCAGGCCAGAACTGCGTCCGGCAGGCGACCTTCGCGCTCCAGCATCTGCGCTTTGGTTTCTTCGCCGATCATGCGCTGGAATTCACGCACGATGGTCGGATACGGATGCGGGCCAGCTGCGGTACCCAGCATATAGTGGGCAGTTTCATAGCTGCCGGACCAGTCGCGCAGCGCTTCGTTACAGGCATCTTTCAGCGTGGAGGAACCGCTGTGCACCGGGATGACTTCCGCACCCATCAGGCGCATGCGGAACACGTTCGGCGACTGGCGTTCAATATCTTTGGCGCCCATGTAAATACGACATTTCAAACCGAGCAGCGCACAGGCCAGAGCAGAGGCCACGCCATGCTGACCGGCACCGGTTTCGGCGATGATTTCGGTTTTGCCCATGCGCTTGGCCAGCAATGCTTGCCCCAGCACCTGGTTGGTTTTGTGCGCGCCGCCGTGCAGCAAATCTTCACGCTTCAGGTACAGCTTGGTTTTGGTGCCGGCGGTGAGGTTTTTGCACAGCGTCAGCGCCGTCGGGCGGCCGGCGTAGTTTTTCAGCAGATCGATAAACTCCGCCTGGAATTCAGGGTCGCGCTGGGCGCTGACGAAGGCCTCTTCCAGTTGTTTTAATGCCGGCATCAGAATCTGCGGCACATACTGGCCACCAAATTCGCCGAAGTAGGGGTTAAGCAGCGTCATTATAGTTCCCGTTATTATCCGTTAAATTGTCTACCCTTCATCTTTCAAACCGCAGGTGCGTCGGTTGCGTTCTTTCACCCCAATCACTTACCTGAGTAAGCTCCTGGGGATTCGCTCTCTTCCCGCCTTCCTGTGCCTTGAAATCTATTGGGTATATTTGATTCAGTAGGCGCGCAGGGTCTTGAACACCGCCGCCAGGCGGGCAGGGTCTTTAATCCCGGGCTGGCTCTCGACACCGGAGTTAAAGTCCAGCCCGGCACAGCCGAGTTTGGCTGCGTCAACGCAGTTGTCTGCGCTCAGGCCGCCCGCCAGCATCACGTTATCCAGGTTTTGGCCGTGCAACACTGACCAGTCGAAACGCTGGCCGGTGCCGCCGGCGCCGTTATCCAGCAGATAGCGGTCAACGTGCTGCAGGTCACGCGCCGGCAAGCTGTCTTTCACACTCAGCGCTTTCCAAATCTGGCAGGAGGCAGGCAGTTTGGCGCGCAGGGCGTCGATATAGGTTTGATCTTCCGCACCGTGCAATTGCACCGCTTGCAGACCAAGGCGTTCAACGGTTTGCACCAGGGTTTCCACTTGCGCATCGCAGAACACGCCGACGTATTTCAACGGCGCACCGGCGATCACTTCGCGGGCGCGGTTGATGTCGACATAGCGCGGTGAACGCCCGACAAAAATCAGCCCGCCGTAGACGGCGCCGGCCTGATAGGCGGCTGCGGCATCCTGCGGGCGGGTCAACCCGCAAACTTTATTGTCGCCCAGCGTTACCCGGCGTACGGCGGTGCGCAGGTCGGTTTCCGACATCAGCGCGCTGCCGATAAGGAAGCCGTTGGCAAAGTGACTCAGTTCGCGGATTTGGCCGTAATTGTTGATACCTGATTCGCTGATCACCGTCACGCCGTGCGGCACGCGTGGCGCAAGTTGGCGGGTGCGATCCAGGTCGATGCTCAAATCCCGCAGGTCACGGTTATTGATGCCGACCACACGCGCTTCCAGGGTGATCGCCCGTTGCAATTCTTCTTCGCTGATCACTTCGGTCAGCACGCCCATATTCAGGCTGTGCGCCACGGCCGCCAACTGGCGGTATTGTTCGTCGTCGAGTACCGACAACATCAGCAGGATGGCATCGGCCTGATAGAAACGCGCCAGGTAGATCTGATACGGATCGATAATAAAATCTTTGCACAGCACCGGCTGCGTCACCGTTTTGCTGACCAGCGGCAAGAAGTCAAAGCTGCCCTGAAAGTACTTCTCATCGGTCAGCACCGAGATGGCCGACGCGAAATCCTTGTAAACCGAAGCGATTTCGACCGGATCAAAGTTTTCGCGGATCAATCCTTTGGAAGGGGACGCTTTTTTGCATTCAAGAATAAACGCCGTTCTGGCCCCTTGCAGCGCATGATAAAAGCCGCGTTCGCTTGGGACGATTTCATCGTGAAAACTGGCCAGTGGCTGTTGTTGCTGTCGTGCTGCGACCCATTGCGCTTTGTCACGAACAATCTTGTTGAGCACGGTTTCCTGCATCATTTATCCTCTTGCTGCCAGTGCGGTGACGCGCTCGTAAGCTTGCCCGCTGTGAATCGTTTCCAGTGCCTGCTGCGCGTTTTGGCGCAGGTCTTCATGCCCGAATAACTTCAGTAGCAACGCCACGTTAGCGGCTACCGCTGCGGCGTGCGCCGGGTCACCTTTACCTTGTAACAACCGTGCCAGAATGTCACGATTTTCTTCCGGTGAACCGCCCCGCAGGGCCTCCAGCGGGTAGCTTTGCAGCCCAAAGGACTCTGGGGTCAACTGATAGCTTTCAATTTCACCGTTGTTCAGCTCCGCCACCTGGGTCGTGGTGTGGATCGCCACTTCGTCCATGCCGCCGCCGTGCACCACTGCTGCACGCTGGTAGCCCAACACACGCAGGGTCTGCGCAATCGGCAGTACCAGCTCAGGGCTGTAAACGCCGATCAGCGCCAGCGGCGGACGCGCCGGATTGATCAACGGGCCGAGCACGTTAAATACCGTACGGGTTTTCAGCTGCTGGCGTACCGGCATCGCATGGCGGAAACCGGTGTGATACTGCGGTGCAAACAGGAAGCACACGCCCAGTTCATCCAGCGCCTGGCGAGACTCTTCCGCCGGCAGATCCAGGCGAATGCCGAAGGCCGCCAACAGGTCCGAAGAACCGGAACGGCTGGAGACGCTACGGTTGCCGTGTTTCGCCACTTTGGCGCCACATGCCGCTGCCACGAAAGCGCTGGCGGTAGAGATATTGATGCTGTTGGTGCCGTCGCCGCCGGTGCCGACAATATCGGCAAACGGATAGTCCGGGCGCGGGAACGGCAGGGCGTCGGCCAGCAGGGCTTTGGCCGCACCGGCAATCTCTTCCGGGCGTTCACCGCGGATTTTCATGCTGATCAGTGCCGCTGCCAGTTGGCTTGGCTCCAGCTCACCGCGCACTATGGCGCTGAACAACTGCCGGCTTTCCTCTTGGCTCATTGTCTCTGAGCGGTACAGTTTTTCAAGAATAGGTTGCATCGTCGTTTCCCTTATTATTTCGCCAGCGCCCAGGCCAGAGTTTGCTCAAGCAAACGCGCGCCGTGGGTGGTGAGGATCGATTCCGGATGGAACTGGAAACCGCATACGCGATGCCGGTCATTACGTACTGCCATCACCATGTCGCCAAAGCGAGCGTTAACGGTGAGTTCGGCCGGGATATTGCTGCCGACCAGTGAATGGTAACGAGCCACCGGCAGCGGGTTCACCATACCGGCAAACATGCCTTCGCCATCGTGGCTGATGGCCGAGGCTTTGCCGTGCAGGATCTCGCCCGCCTGGCCGACGTGGCCACCGTAAGCTTCCACGATCGCCTGGTGCCCCAGACAGATACCGATAATCGGCAACTGGCCGCGCAGGCGTTGCAGCAGTTCCGGCATGCAGCCGGCTTCGGACGGCGTTCCCGGGCCCGGTGACAGCATCAGCACCGGTTGCTCCATTTGTTGCAGACGCTCGATAATCATGTCTGCGGAAATCTGGTTGCGGTAAATCACCACCTGGTGGCCGCTGGCACGCAGCTGATCGACCAGGTTATAGGTAAAGGAATCAACGTTATCGAGCAGTAAGATATCGGCCATCAGAACACCTCCTTGGCTTGGTGCGCGCTGGCAATGGCACGCAGCACGGCACGTGCCTTATTACGGGTTTCATCGGCTTCCGCCTGAGGAACAGAATCCAGCACCACGCCGGCGCCGGCTTGCACGGTGGCGATACCGTCTTCAACATACGCGGAGCGGATGACAATACAGGTATCCAGATCGCCGCTGGCGGTGAAATAGCCCACTGCGCCGCCGTAGCTGCCGCGACGGGAGCCCTCTGAGGCGGCGATCAATTGCATGGCGCGAACCTTGGGCGCTCCGCTCAGGGTCCCCATGTTCATGCAGGCCTGGTAGGCGTGCAACACGTCAAGGTCTGCGCGCAAGGTGCCGATCACCCGGGAAACCAGGTGCATCACGAAAGAGTAGCGATCCACTTTGGTCAGGTCCGCCACGTAGCGGCTGCCGGCCTGGCAGATGCGCGCCAGATCGTTACGCGCCAGATCGACCAGCATCAGATGCTCGGCCAGTTCTTTGTGGTCGGTGCGCATTTCCAATTCGATGCGGCTGTCGAGATCCAGATCCAGAGAGCCATCGGCGCGGCGCCCACGCGGGCGGGTACCGGCGATAGGGTAAATTTCGATCTGGCGGTTGCCGGCGTCGTATTTCAACGCGCTTTCCGGAGAGGCGCCGAACAGCGTGAATTCGTCGTCCTGCATAAAGAACATGTAAGGGCTTGGGTTGCTGTCTTTCAACGTTTGATAGGCCGCCAGCGGTGCCGGGCATGGCAGAGAGAAGCGGCGTGATGGCACCACCTGGAAAATCTCGCCCTGGCGAATGGCCTGCTGCAGCTCGCTGACCACGGCGCTGTATTCCTCATCGGTCTGGTTGCAGCTCAACTGCATGTTTTCCAGCTTCTGGTGCGGAATGGGTTGCGGGGTCTGCTTCAACTGGGTCTGCAACTGCTCAAGACGCTGCTGCAGGCGCTGTTCTTCCGCCGTGTCGGCGGTAAACACGCTGGCTTGCAGGCGGGCGACGCCGCGCTGGTGGTCCAGCACCAGCAGGGTTTCCGCCAGGTAGAAGCAGAAGTCCGGGCAACGTTGATCCTGGCGCAGTGCCGGCAGATTTTCGAAACCGGCGACCAGGTCATAGGCAAACAGGCCGCCGAGCATGACCGCTTCACGTTCGTCAGCCGGGGCGTCAACCAGTGTCAGCAGAGTGCGCAACGCGTCAAATACTGACAGCGAGCGCAGACGGGCATCTTCATCCTGCACTGCATCAATGGCCGGGAAGGTCAGTTCGCGGCCGTTTGGGCGAGCCTGAATCTGCACTTCGGCCGGCAGCGCTTCATCGAGCAGCGGCAGCATCGCCGCGCCGTTGGCGGTCAGCGCCTGCAACGTGACGCTGCGACCCAGTGCGGTGATGCGCAGGGCGCTGTCGATCACCAACAGGCTCTGGAGGTTCTGCTTGCTGTTTATCTCGGCAGACTCCAGCAGCAGGGTGGCCGGGCGTGCGCCGCACAACTGGTGGAAAATGGTAGTAGGATCGCCCCGGTAGCGGGTTTCCGCCTTCAGCAGTGTGAGTTGTGGTTTGATGTTCATCATGGGTGGTTCCAGTTAGATTTTGTCCATAAAAAAGCCCGCATTACCAGCGGGCTTAGGGAATCTGCAGTGTCAGATGACAGGTATGCGTGATTACACCGCCCGCGAAAGGGAAGTACGCCACCAACGAAGAAGAGAAGTTTGCTTATTCATTTCTGTGCTCTCTCGATTATCATCCAACCAGGGAATGCCCCTGAACTTGTGTACTAGTTAACTGGTTCGAAGGAATAAAGTCAACCCTCTTTTTACACAATGTTTTAGCGGCAAGCGTGAGTTATTTTCATCAGGGCGGAAGTGCGCAATCCAGAATAGATTTCCGTCCGGCCGACGATCGCGGGTATGATAGAAGGCCAAGCCATTGCCGGATATTTCTTTTGACAGACAGCAACCCCCAGCCTTCCGCGTTTACCCTTTACGACCTCCACAGCCATACCACCGCCTCCGACGGCTATCTGACGCCGGCGCAGCTGGTGCAGCGGGCGGTTGAAATGCGGGTTGGCGTATTGGCCATCACCGACCACGACACCACCGATGGGCTGGCCGCCGCCGCCGCCACGATTGCCGAGCTGTCGCTGCCATTGCAACTGGTGAACGGGGTAGAAATCTCTACGCTGTGGGAAAACCACGAGATTCATATTGTTGGTCTGGGGATTGATATTACCCATCCGGCGATGGTGCAACTATTGGCCGAACAAAGTGAACGTCGTAACCTGCGGGCGCAGGAAATTGGCGTTCGGCTGGCAAAGGCGCGTATCGATGGTGCCTTCGAAGGCGCGCAAAAGCTGGCGGACGGCGGAGCGGTGACCCGCGGGCACTTTGCACGTTATCTGGTGCAGATCGGCGTTGCCGACAACATGGCGCAGGTGTTCAAGAAATATCTGGCCAAGGGCAAAACCGGTTACGTTCCGCCACAGTGGTGTACAATAGAACAAGCCATTGATGTGATTCATCAATCTGGCGGGCAGGCGGTGATCGCGCATCCGGGCCGTTACGATCTGACGGCTAAATGGTTGAAGCGGCTGTTTGCGCATTTTGCCGAACACGGCGGCGACGCGATGGAAGTGGCCCAGTGCCAGCAAGCACCGCATGAGCGTTCGCAACTGGCGAAGTACGCGCAAGAGTATCAATTACTGGCGTCGCAGGGGTCGGATTTTCATCAGCCCTGCTCGTGGATCGAACTGGGCCGTAAACTGTGGTTACCCGGTGGCGTTGAGCCGGTGTGGCGTGACTGGCCGGAGCCGCAGCAGGCCGCAGTATATTGATTTAACGTGGGCGGAGGCGCCTGCGTGCATCATTTTTAGGAGCAAGTCATGAGTCAGCTTTTTTATATTCATCCAGATAATCCTCAACCGCGTCTGATCAACCAGGCGGTGGACGTGCTGCGCAAAGGCGGGGTGATTGTTTACCCCACCGATTCCGGTTACGCGCTGGGCTGCAAGCTGGAAGAAAAATCGGCTATGGAACGTATTTGCCGTATTCGCCAGTTGGACGGTAACCACAACTTTACGCTGGTGTGCCGCGATTTGTCCGAACTCTCTACTTATGCCTATGTCGACAATACCGCATTCCGTTTGATCAAAAACAACACGCCGGGCAATTACACCTTCATCCTGAAGGCGACCAAAGAAGTGCCACGCCGCCTGATGAATGACAAACGTAAAACCATCGGTCTGCGCGTACCTTCGAACCCGATTGCGCTGGCGCTGTTGGAAGTGCTGAACGAGCCGATGATGTCGACCACGCTGATGTTGCCGGGTAACGATTTCGCCGAGTCCGATCCGGAAGAGATCAGCGATCATCTGGGCAAACAGGTAGACCTGGTGATCCACGGCGGTTTCCTGGGCCAGCAGCCGACCACTGTGATTGATCTGACTGAGTCGGCGCCAGAGGTGGTCCGCGAAGGTGCGGGCGACACAACGCCTTTCCGTTGATCTCATCGCTGCGGCGGTTGCTCATTTTCTGAAAAGTGGCTGAAACGACGTCATTTATCGTGAAAGCCGCTATTCTACAGTATCGAAAACTGAAAATAGGCAGGATGCGTAGCGATGATTAAACGGGGTTCTCTTTTAGCGGTCTTATTGTTTTCTTCTGTGGCCAATGCCGGTTTTTATTCCGGCAACGCTTTGCTGTCTGAAACCGGCGGCTATGTGAAAAATAAAAATGGGGCGGCTACCGTTGCCGAGGCGTTGGATGGCGGGCTGTTTATGGGGTATGTGGCCGGCGTTTTTGACACCTATTCGATGCAGGGCAATCGCAATATTTGCCCGGACGCCGGCATGAGCGTAGGTATGGCTTCTGACGCAGTACTGCATTATTTAAATGAACATCCGGAACAGCTGCACTATTCTGCACCTTCAGTGATCATGCTGGCATTAACCGCTGCTTATCCTTGTGAAAGACACTAAATCTGTTCATTTGGTGCGTATTTTTTCATTAGGTGCGCCCCTCGTTTTTTAGCACGTTCTTCAATAGATTAGATCGCCAAACGCTGTCAGTTTACTTCCTGTGCACAAGTCCTCTTAACTGTTTTGAGGACGTGACGCTTCAGGAGGCAAAATGACAGCGTTTCACTTTGGTACCCACTCTCTCGATTATCATGACTTCGGCTCAGGTCCGCTGACGCTGGTCTTGCTGCCCGGCTGGTGTGAGCCAAAAACGGTATTTGACCCCTTTTGCATGCTGGCGAGTGAGCGTTACCGGGTGATTAGCCTCGACTGGCGCGGCCAGGGGCTGTCTTCCCGCGAGGCTGCGCTTTCGCTTGGCGCCGAAGATCTGCTGGAGGACGTCCATCATCTGCTGACTGCGCTGCAGGTGGATAATTTTGTGACGCTTTCGGTGGCTCACGCCAGCTGGATTGCCGTCGCGCTGGCAGAGCTTATGCCGCAGCAGGTCAAGGGCCAGGTCTTTCTCGATTGGATCATGACGCAGCCGGTGCCGGCATTTTTCCAGTCGGTACAGCAAATGCAAGGGTCCGAACAATGGCTGGCGGCACGCGATGCGCTGTTTGCGTTCTGGCAGGGCGGTCTTGATCATCCGCGAGTGAAACATCACCTGACCGTTGAAATGGCCCGCGAGGATTTCCGCGTCTGGCAGGCCGCCGGCGTGGCGATAGAGCAAGCTTACCGACAATATCAATCGCCGCTTAACCGGTTGGGCGAATTAAATTCTCCCCCGGCTTGTCGGCATATTTACTCGCTGGATCGCGATGAAAATTATCTGGAGCAACAGCGGGCGTTTGCTGCCGAATATCCGTTTTTCTCGGTAGTGCGACTGGAGCATGCCCGAACGCACCTGGGGATCCTTGAGCGGCCTGATGAAGTGTATCGGGCGGTGGTTAACTTTCTTGGCGATTAATCTTCTTTCTTGCTTTGACCTAATGCGGGCAAGAGCTCGCGGTTAACAGATTTCGATAATCGGCCGGGTAATAAAGTGGGTTCCAACCCTATTGAAAGCCTGTATAATGCGCGGTTCGATCCAAGTAAACGTATTGTTACCGCTGTGGTGCCTGTCGCCGCAGCGGTCATCCCCCCGACGCCTGTGAAGGCGACACTAGAGGTTGCTCAATGAGCGAAAAGTTACAAAAAGTTTTAGCGCGCGCCGGCCATGGTTCGCGTCGTGAAATCGAAACCATAATTGAAGCCGGCCGCGTCAGCGTTGACGGTAAAATTGCCAAACTGGGCGATCGCGTTGAAGTGACTGCGGCGATGAAAATTCGCCTGGATGGTCACGTGCTTTCAATTAAAGAATCCGAAGAAACGGTTTGCCGCGTGCTGGCTTATTACAAGCCGGAAGGTGAACTCTGTACTCGTAGCGATCCTGAAGGCCGCCCGACGGTGTTTGATCGTCTGCCAAAACTGCGTGGTTCTCGCTGGGTAGCGGTAGGGCGTCTGGACGTCAATACCTCAGGCCTGCTGTTGTTCACCACCGACGGTGAGCTGGCAAACCGCCTGATGCACCCGAGCCGCGAAGTCGAGCGCGAATACGCAGTGCGCGTATTTGGCCAGATTGACGATGAAAAAGTGAAGCAACTGAGCAAGGGCGTTCAGTTGGAAGACGGCCCGGCCGCTTTCCGCACCATCACTTTCCAGGGCGGCGAAGGCATTAACCAGTGGTACAACGTGACGCTGACCGAAGGGCGTAACCGCGAGGTTCGTCGTCTTTGGGAAGCGGTTGGCGTTCAGGTCAGCCGCCTGATCCGAGTGCGTTATGGCGATATCGATCTGCCTAAAGGTCTGCCGCGTGGCGGTTGGACCGAGCTGGAACTGCCGGCGATTAACTACCTGCGCGAATTGGTTGAACTGAAACCTGAAACCGTCAGCAAGATGCCGGTGGAGCGTGAACGTCGCCGCGTGAAAGCGAATCAAATCCGTCGTGCGGTCAAGCGCCACACCCAGGTGGCCGGCAGCGGTCGCCGTAGTGCAGTGGGCAGCAAGCCTGGCAAGCCAAGCAAGCGCAGCTAATCATTACGCCGCAGCTTCTCAGGGCCGCGGCGTTTTCTTTTCGTTACCAGTCAATTCCCTTTTGCGCCATGATACCTGCGTCAAACGCGTGTTTTACCGGCCGCATTTCCGTCACCGTATCCGCCATTTCCAACAGATCGCGATGGCAGCCACGCCCGGTGATAATCACCGTCTGGTGTGCAGGGCGCTGTCGCAAGGCTTCCAGCAACTCGTCTAACTCAAGATAACCGTAACTGACCATATAGGTCAGCTCATCCAACAGCACCAGATCCAGGCTGTTGTCGGCCAGCATGCGTTTGCCGTGTTGCCATACGGCCTGACAGGCTGCGGTATCGCCGGCTTTATTCTGGGTTTCCCAGGTGAAACCGGTTGCCATTACCTGGAACTCTATCCCGTGCTGCTGCAGCAGGTTTTTTTCCCCGTTCGGCCATTCGCCTTTGATGAACTGAATGACGGCGGCCTTCATACCGTGGCCGACGGCGCGCGTCACTGTGCCGAACGCCGCAGTAGTTTTGCCTTTACCGTTACCGGTGAACACCAGCAGTAAACCTCGTACTTGCTGGGCGGCGGCGATACGAGCGTCGACCTGTTCTTTCAGGCGCTGCTGACGTTGTTGATGGCGGTCTTCGGTCATGATAAAGCCTCCTTTATTCAGCGGCGCCGGGTTTACGATTGGGTTGAGCATCGAAGCTCATACCGGTTTTGCGGCGGCTGTCATCGCCCATTAAATAGAGGTAAAGCGGCATAATATCCGCCGGCGTTTTCAGCTTGCTTTTATCTTCATTCGGGAATGCGGATGCGCGCATTTTGGTGTGGGTTCCACCAGGATTGATGCAGTTTACCCGAAGATGGCGGCTTTTATATTCTTCGGCCAGCACCTGCATCATGCCTTCCGTGGCAAATTTTGACACCGCATAGGCACCCCAGTTGGCCCGGCCCGTGCGGCCAACGCTGGAGCTGGTAAAGACCAGCGATCCCGCATTGGATTTCAGCAGCAGCGGCAACAGCGCCTGGGTGAGCATAAAGGTCGCGTTGACGTTGACCTGCATGACTTCGTGCCACATTTCCATCGACAAGTCAGCCATCGGCGCAATATCTCCCAACAGCCCGGCGTTATGCAGCACACCGTCGAGGCGCGGGATCTGAGTTGCCAGAGCGTCCGCAACTTGTTTGCACTGTTCCTGCGTAGTGTGCAGCAAATCCAGCGTAACGGTGAAGCTTGGCGCGCCTCCCAGTCGGGCTATCTCGGTTTGTACCTCCCGCAGCTTGCTTTCGGTACGGCCCAGCAGCACCAGTTGTGCACCGAATTTGGCGTAGGTGAGTGCGGCTTCGCGTCCGATGCCGTCACCGGCACCGGTGACCAGGATGACTCTTTGTTCCAGCAGATCATGTTTAGGGTGGTAATGCACAATAATTCCTCGCGCCGTGGTGGCTGTCTCCCGCTTGCATCGGGGAGTGGTGTGGATTAAGAGGCCCTGGCGGGAGCAAAGGCTCGACCGCATGCAGGATCCCGCAGCGAATTTGGCTCATCATGTTGATGAATAATCCGTGTTATATGCCTCAAATGGATCGTATTTTCAATGATTAGGCGGCAGAATCGGCATTCTTTTGTAACAAAAATGGAACAGCGGTGGCTTGGTTAAGTCAAAAAGCGCCCACATAGTACAGAGGCATCACAAGGAATTATTATTTAGCCACGACAGCCACAGCGTCGGTTGGCTAGAATGAATGAGATCATACTAACAACCTGTAAATAAAGGCGGAATCTGTGGAGTTTATATCTGTTTACGGCCTGTTTCTGGCCAAAGTCGCGACGGTAGTGATTGCCATCGCCGCGCTGGCGTTGCTGGCGGTCAGTATTGGGCAACGCAAGGCCCGGCACAAAGGGGAATTGCAGCTTACCGATCTCGGAGAGCAATATCGGGAGATGCAACGCGACATGCGCCTGGCACGGATGGGCGATGCGGAACAAAAGGCCTGGAGCAAACAGTTTAAAAAACAGACCAAAGCCGACGATAAACTGAAAAAACAGCGCGCTAAGGCCGGTGCGGTTGAAGCGACCAAACCTTGCCTGTATGTGCTCGATTTCAAAGGCAGTATGGATGCCCATGAAGTGACTTCTCTGCGTGAGGAAATCTCGGCGGTGCTGGCGGTGGCAACGCCGCAGGACGAGGTTCTGCTGCGGTTGGAAAGCCCGGGAGGGGTAGTGCACGGTTATGGCCTGGCGGCATCGCAGTTGGCCCGCTTGCGCACTGGGGGTATCCGGCTGACGGTAGCGGTAGACAAGGTGGCGGCCAGCGGTGGTTATATGATGGCCTGCGTGGCGGATCGCATCGTCGCGGCGCCCTTTGCCATCATAGGGTCAATCGGCGTAGTGGCGCAAATCCCCAACTTCCACCGCCTGCTGAAAAAGAACGATATTGATGTGGAACTGCATACTGCCGGCCAGTTCAAGCGCACGCTGACGCTGTTTGGTGAAAACACCGAGCAGGGGCGCGAGAAATTCCGGGAAGATCTGAATGAAACCCATGAACTGTTTAAAGAGTTTGTGCACCAGCAGCGACCTTCGCTCGATATCGACAGCGTGGCGACCGGCGAGCACTGGTTTGGCTCTCAGGCGAAAGATAAAGGGCTGATTGATGCGATTGGCACCAGTGATGATTTGCTGATCGCCGAAATGGAAAATCACGAAGTGGTCGGGGTGCGCTATGCGCGTCGTAAACGTCTGATGGATCGTTTTACCGGCAGCGCGGCGGAAAGCGTTGATCGTTTGCTGCTGCGCTGGTGGCAGCGCGGTGAAAAACCGCTGCTTTAAGCGCTTTGATTAAACACCTCGGGGGCTAAAACCCCCGTTTTTTTGCTTAGTCAGCCAAATGATATTTTTCGGAAAGCACGTGGGCCAAATGTTTAAACATATTAAATACTGCAGTGGTTTTTACCGTAGGTAATCCATCCTGATCCAAAAAGAATTCGCCACGGAAAACTAAAACGCTGCCTTTTTGTTCAACATCGTTAGCCACCATGCCCTGCAGATAATCGCTATGCTGCCGAATAATGTTATTTGCTTCTTGCAGCAGGGCCTCGCGGCCAATGGGGGTGGTATTAATGCGCATTATTACTCTCCAATCATAAATTCTGCGCGTATTCTAACGCCGGTTCGCATTTATCCGCAAACAGACTAAGGTTTATTTGCCATCTGGATGGCTAGCTGTATCCATCGATTGGCGAAATCTCTCTTTCCGTGCTAATTAGGTTGCGTGACGCTTTTTATCAGGTACAGTGTGGGATTTTGCGGTGTCGGGTGGAAGCTTTTGTTTACGCCATGAATGAGTCTCACACAGCCATACTTCTGGGGCATGAGTGAATAGTCGGCAGGATCAACAACTTGCATTCAGGTTGAGCAGTTAAGCAACCAATAGAAAAAAACATGTTGATCTCTTGCCAGACTGCCGCAATATAAAAAAGAGATATGAATCGCTGCGGCACGGCGAGATAAAAGACTTCTTTTTAGAAGAAACAAATTTAGGTAAAGGTAAATATGGGTAAAGCTCTCGTAATAGTTGAGTCCCCGGCAAAAGCCAAAACTATTAATAAATACTTAGGTAATGACTACGTGGTGAAGTCCAGCGTCGGTCATATCCGTGATTTGCCGACCAGTGGCTCAGCCAGCAAAAAGAGCGCTGACTCAACCGAAGACAAAGCCAAGAAGAAAGTTAAAAAAGATGAGAAAACGGCGCTGGTAAATCGGATGGGCGTCGATCCTTATCATGGCTGGAAAGCGGATTATGAAATTCTGCCAGGTAAAGAAAAAGTTGTCGCAGAGTTAAAATCGTTAGCGGAAAACGCCGACCATATTTATCTCGCAACCGACCTTGACCGCGAAGGGGAAGCCATTGCCTGGCACCTGCGGGAAGTGATCGGCGGTGACGACAAACGCTTTAGCCGCGTGGTGTTCAATGAAATCACCAAGAATGCGATCCAACAGGCCTTCAAACAGCCGGGTGAGTTGAATATCGATCGTGTTAACGCACAGCAGGCGCGTCGCTTTATGGACCGCGTCGTGGGTTACATGGTATCGCCGCTGCTGTGGAAGAAAATTGCCCGCGGCCTGTCTGCCGGGCGCGTGCAATCTGTTGCGGTACGGTTGGTGGTGGAGCGTGAGCGCGACATCAAAGCCTTTGTGCCGGAAGAGTACTGGGAGCTGCACGCCGATCTGCTGGCGAAGAACGATACCGCGCTGCAGATGGAAGTGACGCATGCCCACGACAAACCCTTCAAACCGGTTAACCGTGAGCAGACCCACGCCGCCCTTAAACTGCTGGAGAAAGCCCGTTATACGGTGCTTGATCGCGAAGACAAACCCACCAGCAGCAAGCCTGGCGCGCCTTTCATTACTTCTACGTTGCAACAGGCGGCCAGCACCCGGCTGAGTTTTGGCGTGAAGAAAACCATGATGATGGCACAGCGGTTGTATGAAGCCGGCCACATCACCTATATGCGTACCGACTCCACCAACCTGAGCCAGGATGCGCTCAACATGGTGCGTGGCTATATCGGCGACAATTTCGGCGACAAGTACCTGCCGAAAGCGCCGAATCAGTACAGCAGCAAAGAAAACTCGCAGGAAGCGCACGAAGCTATCCGTCCGTCGGATGTGAACGTGCTGTCCGAGCAGTTGAAAGATATGGAAGCGGATGCGCAAAAGCTGTATCAACTGATCTGGCGTCAGTTTGTGGCCTGTCAGATGACGCCGGCACAGTACGACTCCACTACGCTGTCAGTGAAGGCCGGTGATTATCAGTTGCGCGCCAAAGGCCGTACGCTGCGTTTCGATGGCTGGACCAAAGTGATGCCTGCCTTGCGCAAGGGTGACGAAGACCGCACTTTGCCGTACGTCGAAGTAGGCAGCGATCTGGAACTGCAAAAGCTGATCCCGAGCCAGCACTTCACCAAGCCGCCTGCGCGTTACAGCGAGGCCTCGCTGGTGAAAGAACTGGAAAAACGCGGTATCGGCCGTCCATCGACTTATGCATCGATTATCTCGACCATTCAGGATCGTGGCTATGTACGGGTCGAAAGTCGCCGTTTCTACGCCGAGAAAATGGGTGAGATCGTTACCGACCGTCTGGAAGAGAACTTCCGCGAGTTGATGAACTATGACTTTACCGCTCGCATGGAAAATGGCCTTGACCAGGTAGCCAATAATCACGCCGAGTGGAAAGCGGTGCTGGATGAGTTTTTTGCCGAGTTCAGCGAACAGCTGGAGACGGCGGAGAAAGATCCTGAAGACGGCGGCATGCGCCCGAATCAGATGGTCATGACCAGCATTGACTGCCCGACCTGCGGCCGTAAAATGGGTATCCGAACCGCCAGTACCGGCGTGTTCCTCGGTTGTTCCGGCTATGCGCTGCCGCCGAAGGAGCGCTGCAAAACCACCATCAACCTGATTCCGGAAACGGAAGTGCTGAACATCCTCGAAGGGGATGATGCAGAAACCAACGCGTTGCGTGCTCGCCATCGTTGCCAGAAATGCGGCACGGCGATGGACAGCTACCTGATCGATAACCAGCGTAAGCTGCACGTCTGCGGTAACAACCCGGCGTGTGACGGCTATGAAATCGAAGAGGGCGAATTCCGTCTGAAAGGGTATGACGGCCCGGTGGTTGAGTGCGACAAGTGTGGTTCCGAAATGCACCTGAAAATGGGGCGCTTCGGCAAGTATATGGGCTGCACCAACGAGACGTGCAAAAACACCCGTAAGATCCTGCGTAACGGCGACGTTGCACCGCCGAAGGAAGATCCGGTTCCGTTGCCGGAGTTGCCATGCGAAAAGTCAGACGCTTACTTTGTGTTGCGCGACGGTGCTGCCGGCGTGTTCCTGGCGGCCAATACCTTCCCCAAATCGCGCGAAACTCGTGCGCCACTGGTAGAAGAGCTGGCCCGTTTCAAGGATCGTCTGCCGGAAAAACTGCGTTACCTGGCGGATGCGCCGGTCGCGGATGGCGAGGGCAACAAAACGATGGTGCGCTTCAGCCGTAAAACCAAACAACAGTATGTCTCTTCAGAGAAAGACGGTAAGGCCACTGGCTGGTCCGCTTTCTACGTTGATGGCAAATGGGTGGAAGGCAAAAAGTAAATCTGCAGCGTCATGGATGCAATAATAAAAACCAGCCCTGGTGGCTGGTTTTTTGTTGCCTAAACGGGGGCAGGCCTATTTTTCCTGCCCGGGAGCCAAGGTTTCACGTTGATAGCAATGCAAAATAATCGTTATCATGATGTGACGTGGATCTATACTTGAAGCGGCTACGTGATATAGTGGTTATATAAAAAGTTTTTTTATGATTAAAGCTTATTAATAACGGCGTTTTCTTCAGCATCTGGGTAAGACACTGTGTTTAGGCTTGTCAGTTTTCAGCATACCGGGGCGACACCGATATACCTGGCTGCGGGTAAGCCGCAGTGTTTAACCTAGGATGGTATAAGATATGAAATTGCAGCAGCTTCGTTACATTGTGGAAGTGGTTAACCACAACCTGAATGTCTCCTCGACGGCAGAAGGGCTTTACACTTCACAACCCGGTATCAGCAAGCAAGTGCGTATGCTGGAAGATGAGTTGGGTATCCAGATTTTCGCTCGCAGCGGCAAACACCTTACTCAGGTTACCCCGGCAGGCCAGGAAATCATCCGCATCGCGCGTGAGGTTCTGTCTAAAGTGGACGCGATCAAAGCCGTTGCCGGCGAGCACACCTATCCAGATAAAGGTTCGCTGTACGTCGCTACCACTCATACTCAGGCGCGTTACGCGCTGCCCAACGTCATCAAAGGCTTTATCGAGCGCTACCCGCGCGTTTCGTTGCACATGCATCAGGGGTCGCCGACGCAAATTGCAGAAGCGGTATCCAAAGGCAACGCGGACTTTGCCATTGCCACCGAAGCGCTGCATCTTTACGACGATTTGATCATGTTGCCTTGCTACCATTGGAACCGCGCGGTGGTAGTGAAGCCCGATCACCCATTAGCCGGCAAAAGCCATATCACCATTGAGGAATTGGCGGCGTACCCGATCGTCACCTATACCTTCGGCTTTACCGGGCGTTCCGAGCTGGACACGGCGTTCAACCGCGCCGGCCTGACGCCACGCATCGTATTTACCGCAACTGATGCTGATGTGATTAAAACCTACGTGCGCCTTGGGCTAGGGGTTGGGGTTATCGCCAGTATGGCGGTGGATCCGGTGCAGGATCCGGATCTGGTGACTGTGGATGCGCGCGATATCTTCACCTACAGCACGACCAAAATCGGCTTCCGTCGCAGTACCTTCCTGCGCAGCTACATGTACGATTTTATCCAGCGTTTTGCTCCGCACCTGACCCGCGACGTGGTCGACAATGCGGTAGCACTGCGATCGAACGAAGAGATCGAGGCAATGTTCAAGGACATCAAGCTGCCGATTAAGTAAGTCGGTAAACCAATGACTTACCGCAGGCTTCGATTCTCTGGTGTTCGCTCACCTGTTTGTATCCTGTTTCGATCCTGTTGATCTAAACAGGCGGTGAGCTTGACTCAACGGGAGGGGAAATTCAACTCTCCCGTTTTCACCTTTCGTTAGATCGCCTCTTAACCGCGTTGTCGACCACGTTACACATCTAGCCACACATTCTCTCTGCCTACCCCTCTAAAACGCTCTCAGGGCGGTTTTGTGCTGTTTTCTGGCTTCAATTGCCTCGAGCATAAGCCTACAGAGTGAGGGAATTCCTAAAAAAGTTTAACAGTGAAATAATTAAAAAAATCTACATTATCATTATTACCACTACTGTATATACAGAGAAATAACTATGGCAGATTCTTCCGATATTATTGATGCAACTAACCCTGTTCCCTCATTCCGTTTCACGGTTACCATTGGCGATGATGTGATTCGCTGTAGTTCCGTGAGTGGATTAGATCAGCAATACGATAGTGTTGACTACCGTGATGGTATGGGGGGATTGTTTCGTGCACAGCTCCCCTCAATTACGCTTTCGCAAGCGGTTTTTCCGGGTGAGTGCAAATTTTATGAATGGTTATATAACTATGCCAATCACAGCGATGGTAAGAAGGACATATCCATTAGCTTGACCGATGAATCCGGTAAGGTGCTGTATGTCACATGGAACGTTTTCAACTGCTTTCCTACTGGTATTACGGGGCCGAGTCTGGATGCTTCCAGTAATGAGGTGGTCGTTAAACAGATCACGCTCAACGCTGATCGTCTGACTGTCGAATGTCACTCAGTCTAATAGTGGGAGCAGAGTGCGTCGCCTTATCCGGCCGCGTTTTGGGTGACGATAAAGCGCAATACCAGTTTAGCTGCGGCGGGATCGGCGAATTGGCGAAACTTTGCCGCGTTCTCCAGTCTATAGACACCCAGCATGAGTTTCCAAAATTGTCCGGTCAAATTGGACAGGGAAAAATGCGTTATCGCCGTGCCGCCCGTGTGTAGGGATGTATACAGTTACGGTCCTTCAGTACATGATTTAGCCGCAGGCGTGAGTGTTTTCCGCCGTTGATTGCTTCTGCCTATCGTTCTGATCAAAACGTGTTGTTATCAAAACGTTAATTCTTCTATGTGGTATCTTTAAACAAGACCTCAGTGATTACCCTGTTTTAGTCATAATAAGAAATGGAGGAGCTATGTCGTCCGATCTTAGAGAAACGAGTCTGGATAAGCTGGTTGCGCTGAACAGCGAGTATTACTACTACAGTCTGCCGTTGGCGGCGAAACAGTTGGGAGATATCGACCGGCTGCCAAAATCGATGAAAGTGCTGTTGGAAAACCTGCTGCGCCATGTGGATGGCGATACCGTGCAGGTTGATGATCTGAAAGCCATAGTCGATTGGTTGCAAACCGGCCATGCCGATCGCGAAATTGCCTACCGCCCGGCGCGCGTGTTGATGCAGGACTTTACCGGCGTGCCTGCGGTGGTAGATCTGGCCGCCATGCGCGAAGCGGTGCAGCGGTTGGGGGGCAATGTTGACCAGGTTAATCCGCTGTCGCCGGTTGATCTGGTGATTGACCACTCGGTCACCGTGGATGAGTTCGGTGACGACGATGCGTTTGAAGAAAACGTGCGTATCGAAATGGAGCGCAATCACGAGCGCTACACTTTCCTGCGTTGGGGGCAGAAAGCCTTCAACCGCTTCCGCGTGGTACCGCCGGGCACCGGCATCTGCCATCAGGTTAACCTGGAATACCTCGGCCAGACGGTGTGGCATACCGACGAAAGCGGCAGGCATGTTGCCTATCCGGACACCCTGGTCGGCACCGACTCTCATACCACCATGATTAACGGTCTGGGCATTCTCGGTTGGGGCGTTGGCGGTATCGAAGCCGAAGCGGCGATGCTTGGTCAACCGGTATCCATGCTGATCCCGGACGTGGTGGGTTTCAAGCTGACGGGCAAACTCGGCGAAGGCATCACCGCCACAGATCTGGTGTTGACGGTAACCCAAATGCTGCGTAAGCATGGCGTGGTAGGTAAATTCGTTGAATTCTACGGCGACGGGCTGGCCAGCCTGCCGCTGGCCGATCGGGCGACCATCGCCAACATGTCGCCGGAGTTTGGCGCCACCTGCGGTTTCTTCCCGGTGGATGAAGTCACACTCGGGTACATGAAGTTGAGCGGCCGCAGCGATGAGCAAATAGCGCTGGTGGAAGCCTACGCCAAAGTGCAGGGCATGTGGCGCCACCCTGGCGATGAACCGGTGTTTACCAGCACGCTGGCGCTGGATATGTCGACGGTAGTGGCCAGCCTCGCCGGGCCGAAACGCCCGCAGGATCGCGTGGCGTTGCCGGATGTGCCGAGGGCGTTTAATGCCGCAACCGAGTTGGATATCGGCAGCCAAAAGGGCAAGTCGGAATTTAAAACCTTTACTCTCAGTGGTCAGGAACACGAACTGCACAATGGCGCGGTAGTGATTGCAGCGATCACTTCATGCACCAATACCTCCAATCCCAGCGTAATGATGGCCGCCGGCCTGCTGGCGAAGAATGCGGTGAAGAAAGGATTGCGGACCAAGCCTTGGGTGAAGACTTCGCTGGCACCTGGTTCCAAGGTGGTCACCGACTATTTCGACAGCGCCAAGCTGACGCCATACCTTGAAGAGCTGGGTTTTAATCTGGTGGGCTATGGGTGTACCACCTGTATCGGCAACTCCGGGCCATTGCCTGAGCCCATCGAGCAAGCTATCAAAGAGGGCGATCTTACCGTGGGTGCGGTGCTGTCGGGTAACCGCAACTTCGAAGGGCGCATCCACCCGCTGGTGAAAACCAACTGGCTGGCCTCGCCGCCGCTGGTGGTGGCCTATGCGCTGGCAGGCAGCATGAAGGTTGATTTGACCAACGAGCCGCTAGGTGATGGCCGCGATGGCAAGCCGGTTTATCTGAAGGATATCTGGCCGAGTAGCCAGGACATCGCTCTGGCGGTGGAACAGGTCCGCACCGAAATGTTCCACAAGGAATATGGCGCGGTGTTTGATGGTGACGCCAATTGGCAGGCAATTCAGGTTGCCGGTTCGGCCACTTACCAGTGGCAGGCTGACTCCACCTATATTCGCCACCCACCGTTCTTCAGCACCATGCAGGCGAAACCGGACCCGGTACAGGATATCAGGAATGCGCGCATTCTTGCGATTCTGGCGGATTCCGTGACGACCGACCATATATCCCCGGCGGGGAATATCAAGCGCGACAGCCCGGCGGGGCGCTACCTGAGCGATCGCGGTGTCGCGGCCCAGGACTTTAACTCATACGGCTCGCGCCGCGGTAACCATGAGGTGATGATGCGCGGCACCTTTGCCAATATCCGCATCCGCAACGAAATGGTGCCGGGAATTGAAGGGGGTTACACTCGCCATATTCCTTCGCAAAATCAGCTGTCGATCTACGACGCCGCTATGCAGTATCAGCAGGAGCAGGTACCGCTGGCGGTCATTGCCGGGAAAGAGTACGGTTCCGGCTCCAGCCGCGACTGGGCGGCGAAGGGGCCGCGCCTGCTGGGGGTTCGGGTGGTGATTGCCGAGTCCTTTGAGCGTATCCATCGCTCGAACCTGATCGGTATGGGCATTCTGCCACTGGAGTTCCCGGTAGGCGTCAACCGCAAAACGCTGGGGCTGAGCGGGGATGAGCAGATCAGCGTCAGTGGTTTGCAAACGCTGAAACCGGGGCAGAGGGTACCGGTGCATATCACCTACGCGGACGGTCGCCAGGAAGTGGTTAATACGCGTTGCCGCATCGATACCGGCAATGAGCTGACCTACTACGAGAACGACGGCATCCTGCACTATGTAATCAGGAAAATGTTGTAAGAATGCGGTAATAAAAAAGGGCGCCTTTGATGGCGCCCTGATTTTTTCGAAAGGGCATTACTTCTGGTCCAGCAAATGGCCCATTTTGGCGGCTTTGGTCGCAAGGTAGCGTTCATTTTTTGGATTGCGGCCGACGATCAAGGGTACGCGCTCGGTGATGTTGATTCCCGCCTCGGTCAAGATCTCAACCTTTTTCGGGTTGTTGGTCAACAAACGCACCGCGTCCACGCCCAGCAATTTGAACATGTCCGCACACAGGGTGAAATCACGTTCGTCAGCGGCAAAGCCGAGTTGATGGTTGGCTTCTACGGTATCGGCGCCCTTGTCCTGCAGGGCATAAGCGCGGATCTTGTTCAGCAAACCGATATTGCGACCTTCCTGGCGGTGGTAGAGCAGGATGCCGCGGCCTTCTTCTGCGATATGTTCCAGCGCGGCCTCCAGCTGAAAACCGCAGTCGCAGCGCAGGCTGAATAACGCATCGCCGGTCAGGCATTCAGAATGTACGCGTGAGAGTACCGGCGTCGCGCCGGCAATATCACCGAAGACCAGCGCCAGATGATCGTGCCCGGTAGCCAGTTCTTCGAATCCTACCATCAGGAAATCGCCCCAAGGTGTTGGCAGTTTTGCCTCTGCCACCCGTTTAAGCTGCATGTTGCTCTCCACAAACACATCCGATTCAATCATTGTTGCGCATCCTACGTCCGACACAGTGACCTGACCAGTATTAAAACGCGCAACGACGATCTCTATTTCGTTAATTATCGGCTATTTTGCCATAACTTCTTGCCCTGCGGTGCTCATCAAACCAGCATCCGGCGTTTTCAGCCCATTATTATTGCGACAGGTTTTTTATCTGTTTAATTTTTCGAGTGTTATCGATATTGCAAGATTGTTACACTGGCCCTTGGCTTAAACAAAGGGAACGTGGAATGTTTGAGATAGCAAAACGCACGGCAGCGGGGGCGATAGTGCTGTTGCTGATGCCGCTGGCCGTGTGGTTATCCGGCTGGCAATGGCGGCCGGGCGGTAACGAACAGTTGCTGAGAGGCCTTTATTGGGTGACCGAAACCGTGACCTCGCCGTGGGGGATTATCACCAGCGTCATTCTCTCCGCCTGGTTTCTTTGGTGTCTGCGCTTTCGTCTCAAGGCGGCCATCGGCCTGGTCATTTTACTCTCTGCTGCGGTATTGATTGGCCAGGGCGTAAAATCACTGATCAAGGATCGGGTACAGGAACCGCGGCCGTTTGTCGTCTGGCTGGAGCAGAACCATGGCGTGGACGGTAAATACTTTTACTCGCTGCATCGCAAAGAGCGCAGCGCGCTGGTAGCGGAACAGTTGCGGGATCAGCCGCTGGTGCCCGTTTGGCTGAGCAAGCACTGGCAGTTTGAAACCGGCTTCGCCTTCCCTTCAGGACATACAATGTTTGCCGCCACCTGGGCGTTGCTGGGAGTGGGGCTACTGTGGCCGC
This sequence comes from Serratia inhibens, assembly GCF_003591175.1. Taxonomy (GTDB): domain Bacteria; phylum Pseudomonadota; class Gammaproteobacteria; order Enterobacterales; family Enterobacteriaceae; genus Serratia; species Serratia inhibens. The sequence goes on from NZ_QYYG01000001.1 coordinate 130,180, forward strand.
GCCGCCATTACAAAACCGTCGCGTTGCTGATGCTGTGGGCAACCGGCGTGATGGGCAGCCGCTTGCTGCTGGGCATGCACTGGCCGCGCGATCTGGCAATGGCGACATTGATCAGTTGGCTGCTGGTGACGATCGCTTGCTGGCTGGCGCAACGTTGGTTTGGTCCGCTGACGTTGCCTCCTCAGGAGCGACAGGAAATGGTGGAAAGAACGTCCGGCAGGAAACATTAGGTGACACAGTCACTTATCACGGCGCCGGGCAGGCGCCGTATTAATCTCTTACATTCGCCAGTCATTGCAATTCCCGTGGCAGCCCCCATATCTTTATAAATTCATTATTTTGAGAAGCTTTCTCATTAATTCCCTTGGGGGCGCCATTTACTGACGAATATGCCGGCAGATATCTGGTTTTATCGTGCAGCAGGGTTTCCCAGGCACGATGGGAAATGCTAACTTAATGAGAGGGACGCCACGCATTGGCATATACCTTTCGTCTTTCGAGTCGCCGCCAGGCGGCAACTTGAAATACATCGGGTATAATTCATCCGATTAACTCGGCATCGCGGGAAAGAATGTGAAATATTTGCTGATTTTTTTGTTGGTTCTGGTGGTTTTCGTGATTTCTGTCACGTTGGGCGCGCATAACGATCAGGTCGTGAGTTTTAATTACCTGGTTGCGCAGGGCGATTACCGTATATCGACCCTGTTGGCTGCGTTGTTTGGCGCCGGTTTTGTTCTCGGTTGGGTCATTTGTGGCCTGTTCTATCTGCGCACCCGTATTGCGCTGGGGCGAGCCGAACGCAAAATCAAGAGACTGGAACTGCAGCTTGAACAACCTGCTGAGCCGGCAGCTCAGTCTGTTGTCAGCAAGGAATAATCTTCTATGTTAGAGCTGTTGTTTCTGTTGCTGCCCGTGGCTGCCGCGTACGGTTGGTACATGGGGCGCAGAAGTGCTCAACAGGATAAACAACAGGAAGCCAACCGTCTGTCGCGTGAGTACGTGGCCGGGGTGAACTTCCTGCTTTCCAATCAACAGGATAAAGCGGTCGATCTGTTCCTCGATATGTTGAAAGAGGATAGCACCACCGTTGAGGCCCATCTGACGCTGGGTAACCTGTTCCGCTCGCGCGGCGAGGTCGACCGCGCAATACGCATCCATCAGGCGCTGATGGAAAGCGCTTCTCTGACCTTCGAACAACGTCTGCTGGCGGTGCAACAGCTGGGGCGCGATTATATGGCCGCCGGCATGTACGATCGTGCGGAAGACATGTTCGGCCAGTTGGTCGGCGAAGAGGATTTCCGCATCTCGGCGCTGCAGCAATTGCTGGTGATCCACCAGGCAACCAGCGACTGGCTGAAAGCGATCGACGTGGCGGAAAGACTGGTCAAGCTGGGTAAAGACAAACAACGTATAGAGATCGCGCATTTCTACTGTGAGCTGGCGCTACAGGCAATGGGTAGTGACGATCTTGATAAGGCGATGAGCCTGCTGAAACGCGCGGCCTCGGCGGATAAACAGTGCGCCCGTGTGTCGATTATGTTCGGTCGCATCTATATGGCCCAGGCTGAATACGCCAAAGCGGTCGAGTCTCTGCAGCGGGTGCTGAATCAGGATAAAGAGCTGGTTAGCGAAACTTTGCCCATGCTGCACGAATGTTATCAACATTTGGAAAATCAGCAGGACTGGGCGGAGTTCCTCAAGCGTTGCGTGGAGGAAAATACGGGTGCCACCGCCGAGCTGATGCTGGCGGAGATCATTGAACTGCACGAAGGGCGCGACGTCGTTCAGGTATATATCAACCGTCAATTACAACGCCATCCGACCATGCGCGTGTTTTACCGCCTGATGGATTACCACCTGGCGGACGCCGAAGATGGGCGGGCAAAAGAGAGCTTGCTGTTGCTGCGGGACATGGTGGGTGAGCAAATCCGTACCAAACCGCGCTATCGTTGCCATAAATGCGGTTTTACCGCGCATTCACTGTATTGGCATTGCCCGTCGTGCCGGGCCTGGGCGTCGGTTAAGCCGATTCGAGGGCTGGATGGGCAATAAAAAACGGGGCGATAATCGCCCCGTTTTTCGTAGTAAACGGAATTACTTTTTCTTGCCGGCTTTCACGCCGCCTTTCAGCAACTGACGCAGTTTCTTCAATTCTTTCTGATTCAGAGGCTGCTCGATTTCCTCTTCAATCCCCTGATTATCAATTTCGCCGTGGTGCAGCTCATCCGATTTTTTAGCGGATTTTTCCGCTTTAACCGGCGCGTCGAAGCTGCTTTCAAGGCGTTGACATACCTCAGCGCTCAGCGAGAGTTGATTCTCGGCGGCGATAGCACGAATTTTCTCTTTGAGTTCCAGAGGGATTTTGATGGTTAGTGTAGATATCTCGCTCATTTTGAAGCCTTTCTGCGGGAAGATACCTTCAAGCTAAGCCAGTAATGAGTAAGAGTCTAGGGTGTAATAAAAATTTAATATTTATGTAACATTGAGGTGCGGGAATAATGAACGGAACGGCGGGGAAATAGGCAGAGCCCGGCGTACCGGGCCTCTGGCGAAGAAACTTATTTGTAGATGACAGCGGTACCGCTCAGCAGGTTGTTACCACCGGCGGAGATAATGCGGTAGCTGCTGGCGCCCTGGGCTTCGGCTTTGGCTGCCAGTTTGGCTTCCAGGCCGCTCAGGGTCGTCGCGTGGCCTGCGGAGACTACACCGGCAGGAGCCAGGTCGTTGGCCTGTTGCAAATTGACCGGTTCAGCGGCGAAAGTCGCGAAAGAGGTCAGGGCGATGGCGGTAGCGGCTGCAAAATATTTGATGGTTTTCATGGGTGACTCCAGTCAGTTCGTTTAGGTTGGAAGCAGTTCGCTTCCGATGTGTTGAATAATAAAGCATCCGTACGGATTTAAAATCTGATAATGCTGAGCATCTTATTCAAAATATCTGATTGATAATTTACGCATCTTTACGGCGCTTTACGCAGCCTGCGCTATTGGTTTTGGGGCTTTGTTGACGCTTGATGACGAACGATGGATTAACATTACTTAACGGCAGGGTGCGCTGTGGCTGGGATTTCTGCCGGCCGGCATGTAGAATGCGGCGGTCAGTTTGGTGGGTTGTTACCTGGTCATGTCCATTTTAAAGAAGGTAGAAGAAATGAAGTCTGAAAATAATATCAATAACAATGACTTAAAATCATCTCCGATCATCGTTGCGCTGGATTATGCAGATATTGGCGCCGCGTTGGCGTTTGCCGATCGCATTAATCCGCAGGACTGTCGATTAAAAGTGGGCAAAGAAATGTTCACCCTGTTTGGGCCGCAGCTGGTGCGAGATTTGCACGAGCGTGGCTTCGACGTATTCCTGGATTTAAAATTCCACGATATCCCCAATACCACCGCCCATGCGGTAGCTGCAGCGGCCGAACTGGGCGTATGGATGGTCAACGTCCACGCCAGCGGTGGCGCACGCATGATGACCGCAGCTAAAGAGGCGTTGCTGCCTTATGGCGCAGAGGCGCCGTTGTTGATCGCCGTTACCGTGCTCACCAGCATGGAGGCGGAGGATCTGCAGGCTATCGGCATTAACGTTTCTCCGGCCGAACAGGCTGAGCGGCTGGCACGCCTGACTCGTGATTGCGGGCTGGACGGCGTGGTCTGTTCAGCGCATGAAGCTGAACGGCTGAAAGCAGCCTGCGGGCGTCAGTTCCAGTTGGTCACGCCGGGCATTCGTCCAGAGGGCAGCGCAGCCGGCGATCAACGCCGCATTATGACGCCGGTACAGGCACAGGCCGCCGGGGTCGATTATATGGTGATTGGGCGCCCGATCACCCAATCCGCCGATCCTGCTGCCACACTGAGCGCTATTCGCGCCTCGCTGGTTTGAAGGGGCTTAAAATGAATGACGACAATAGCCGGCTGGTTTACTCCACCGACAGCGGGCGCATCAAGCAGGAAGAGGTCAAACCGCAGCGAGCCAAAGGTGACGGCATAGTGCGCATCCAGCGCCAGACCAGTGGGCGCAAGGGGAAAGGCGTTTGCCTGATCACCGGGATTGATTTGGACGATGCAGCACTTGAAAAGCTGGCGGCAGAGCTGAAGAAGAAATGCGGGTGCGGTGGTTCGGTCAAAGACGCGGTGATCGAGATCCAGGGAGATAAACGCGATCTCCTCAAGCAGTTGCTGGAAGCCAAAGGGATGAAGGTCAAGCTGGCGGGCGGTTAACGGCTGCAGGCGGAGTGCCATGCCGCGGTGCAATGCTGCGGCATGGCTTAGGTCGTGCTGTCGGGCCGGAGCCCATCGATGGCGAAAACACCATGGATTAAAGGTAATACAGACCTGAAATAATCTTTATTATGCTTAATACGTCAAAGCGAAAACGCTTTTGCCAGCCTGTCGGCAGAGGTATCTATAGCGGCCGTGCAGGTTATTTACCAACCTGATGACCAATGATGCCCCCAACGGCGGCCCCACCAAGCGTACCCAATGCGCTACCATCGGTCAGTACTGCGCCGCCTACGGCCCCTGCGCCGGCACCAATTGCGGTGTTGCGGTCACGTTTGGACATGTTGGAACAAGCACTGAGTGAAAACGCCAGAGTCAGTGCCAGAGCGGCGGTGGCGAAACGTTTATTGATAATCATCATAATGACTTCTCCTTAGCATTGGCTATATGGAAGTGCCCTTTAAGTATAGGCGTGAACCATAAATTCGGCCTGCTATCGGCTCCCATACAGTATCGATATAAAAAATGGCATTATTTGTTAAAGGCAGAACATTAAAAAGTTGAAAGCGGTCTCTCTGCCCAAATTCACTATAAGCTACTGTTGATCAATGAACAGGTAAATAGTCCTAAATTCCTGATGCCTCCCTTTCTTTTCTATAAGTAAGCGAATCACCGTTAACCCCGCAGAACTCCGCATCCAGCAGAAGCCTACGCGGTCTTTAGCGATTTATGCCATACCGCCCCGTCGCCGGCCTGCCGACAATATTCACAGACAGGCTTAACCGGGAAAGACAAATGCTCAACGATCTTAAACAGCAGGTATTGGAAGCTAATCTGGCATTGCCGCGTCATCATCTGGTGACCTTCACCTGGGGAAATGTCAGCGCCATCGATCGCCAGACAGGGCTGATGGTGATCAAACCTTCAGGGGTGGAGTATGCGCTAATGACCTGTGACGATATGGTGGTGGTGGAACTGGAAAGCGGCAATGTGGTGGAGGGCAATAAAAAACCCTCTTCAGACAGTGATACCCACCGGGCATTGTATCTCGAGTTCGAGGCGGTCGGCGGCATTGTGCACACCCATTCGCGACATGCCACCATCTGGGCGCAGGCCGGCCAGGATATTCCCGCCTGGGGCACCACTCATGCCGATTACTTCTACGGTGACATTCCCTGTACGCGAACCATGCGGGATGAGGAAATTGCCGGGCGTTATGAATGGGAGACCGGCAGGGTGATCGTCGAAACCTTCCACGAAAGGCGATTGGATCCGGCCAGCATGCCGGCGGTGTTGGTACATTCGCACGGCCCGTTTACCTGGGGCAAAGACGCGGATAACGCAGTGCACAATGCCGTTGTGCTGGAGGAAATTGCCTATATGGGGATTTTTTCACGCCAACTGACGCCTGGGTTGGAGAACATGCAGCAAACGTTGCTGGATAAACACTACCTGCGCAAGCACGGCAAAAACGCCTATTACGGGCAGTGATCATCAGGCGGGCAACCGAAGGGTGCCCGCAGCCGTTCCGAAGGACGTTTAATCGCTGACCCTATCCAACCGTATTCCCTGGCGTTTCAACTGATGCTGATACTCCAGGTCCAGGCGCGAATCGGTGATCACACGATCAATCTTTCCTTGCTGTGCCAACGGATTGGGTTGGATCTGACCAAACTTGGATGAATCTGTCAGCACGATATTTTCCATACCCTTCGCCAGCACGGCGTTGACCACGTCGGCGCGCATCATATCGCGGCCGGTAAAGCCGGTTTCCGCATGGTAACCGTCAATGCCGATAAACGCCTTGCTGAAATGAACCTGCTGGATGCACATGCGCGTCAGCGGCCCGACTACGGTCTCACTCTTTTTCTGATACATGCCCCCCAGCACTATTACCTCACAGTCGCTCTCTTTCAGCAGATTGGCGATATAGTGGCTGACGGTGATCAGCGTGATGCTTTTGCGTTCGGCGATATAGCGCGCCAATAGCGCATTGGTACTGCCATTTTCTATAAAGATGGTTTCGCCGTCGTTAACCTGCGAAGCGGCAAACCGCGCCAGCTTCTGCTTGAGAGCGAAATTGGACATCATGCGCGCATCGACGTCGTCGCTTTCCAGCGCCAGCGCGGAACCGTGCACCCGTTTCAGATAGCTGCGCTTTTCCAGCAGGTTCAAATCCTGACGGATAGTGACCTCTGACACCCCGGTGGTGCGCGACAGATCGCTGACGCTGATCTTTCGACGTTCGTTCACCAACTGCAGAATTGTTTGTTGTCTTGAATTCATATCGACCTGATGCGCGGCTACCAATGTGCGGCCGCTAATATTTATTGTTTAAATAGTATGTTCTGTTCGCGCCATAATATCATCCTGCGCGTCAGAGGATGATGAGGTAAAGAAAGCGGATTATCCAGCGTTGCGAAGTGAAGATCATGAACTCTGCCATTCAGTGGCTCTACTTTTCCCATTAAGGTTGTTTTGAATGAAAATTGATTTGATTGCGATCACAAATCATGAGTTCTTTGTCCTACTATGATGAGAGTTTGAATTCGCCCACAGAAGATTCAGGAGTCCGTAATGGAGCTTTATCTCGATACCGCTGATGTGAATGCCGTAAAACGCCTGGCGCGCATTCTGCCGCTGCACGGCGTCACCACCAATCCGAGCATTGTCGCCAAAGAGGGGAAGCCCATTTGGGAGGTGTTGCCGGCGCTGCGTGATGCACTGGGCGGTACCGGCAAGCTATTTGCTCAGGTGATGGCCAACGACGCAGAGCGCATGGTGGCGGAGGCGGCGCTGCTTCATCAGCGAGTGCCTGGCCTGGTAGTCAAGATCCCGGCGACCGCCGAGGGGCTGGCGGCGATTAAAAAACTGAAATCGATGTCGATACCCACGCTGGGTACGGCGGTTTATGGCGCCGGTCAGGGGCTATTGGCGGCGTTGGCCGGTGCGGAGTATGTAGCCCCCTACGTTAACCGGCTGGACGCACAGGGCGGAGACGGTATCGAAATGGTGCACGAACTGCAGCAATTGCTGACGCTGCATGCGCCGGGCACCCGGGTGCTGGCAGCCAGCTTCAAGACGCCACGACAGGCGCTGGAATGCCTGTTGGCGGGTTGCCAGGCCATTACCTTGCCGGTCGATGTGGCCGAACAGTTCCTTGTTGCTCCGGCGGTGCAGGCGGCGGTCGAAAAGTTCGAGCAGGATTGGCTGGGGGCATTCGGTACCAACCTGCTTAACTAATCCTTTTTTCGGTGACGAGAGGCGGCTATGGCCGCCTTTTTTGTGCGCATGATTTAATTTTGAAATAACGAACCTTAAAAATAGAAACAATGTTTTAATTTTATGTTGTCGATCACTTTTATTCCCTCGGTGAACAGTTAGCTTGAGTGACCCAATCATCACCAGGCCTGTCCGTTGGAACGGCGGCTGTCGGCGGTGCATTGCTTTGACAATTCAACAGTAAGGTGGAATGAGTGATGCAGATTAAGCGTGCGATAGACAAGATCCCTGGCGGCATGATGTTGGTGCCGCTGTTCATTGGCGCGGTGTGTCATACTTTTGCGCCAGGCGCCGGGAAATATTTCGGTTCCTTCACCAACGGGCTCATCAGCGGCACGGTGCCGATTCTGGCGGTATGGTTTTTCTGTATGGGGGCCTCAATCAAGCTGAGTGCCACCGGTACGGTATTGCGTAAATCCGGCACGCTGGTGGTGACCAAGGTCGCGGTGGCTTGGCTGGTGGCGGCGGTGGCATCGCGGGTAATGCCCGAAAACGGTGTCGAAGTCGGTTTTTTCGCCGGCCTGTCGACGCTGGCGTTGGTGGCGGCGATGGACATGACCAACGGCGGTTTGTATGCCTCGGTGATGCAACAATACGGCAGCAAGGAAGAGGCGGGCGCTTTTGTGCTGATGTCGCTGGAATCCGGGCCGCTGATGACCATGATTATCCTCGGTACCGCCGGAATAGCCTCGTTCGAACCTCACGTGTTTGTCGGTGCGGTGCTGCCATTCCTGGTCGGGTTTGCGCTGGGTAACCTCGATCCCGAACTGCGCGAATTCTTCGGCAAGGCGGTGCAGACGTTAATCCCGTTCTTTGCCTTTGCGCTTGGCAATACCATAGATCTTGCGGTGATAGCGCAAACCGGGCTGTTGGGCATCCTGCTGGGCGTAGCGGTAATAGTGATTACCGGGATCCCGCTGATTATCGCCGATAAACTGATTGGCGGGGGTGACGGCACGGCGGGCGTGGCCGCGTCCAGTTCTGCCGGCGCTGCGGTGGCGACGCCGGTGCTGATTGCTGAAATGGTGCCGCAGTTCAAGGCGGTAGCCCCGGCGGCGACGGCCTTGGTGGCGACATCGGTGATTGTCACTTCGATTCTGGTGCCGATCGTAACTGCGGTCTGGTCGAAACGCGCCAAGGCCAGAGCCGCCATGCGAGAACAAATGGCGGTGGTGAAATAAGCAAAAAAAAGGGCGCCGCAGCGCCCTTGCTAGAGTGCTCTTAACCTTTAGATCTTGCCAGTCTCTTCACGAAGGGTGACTGGCGACTCATTCGCCGTAGGCTGGCTGGCGTTCAGCGCACGGCGGATCACAAAGAATGCGGAAACCAGCATGGTCACCGCCACCAGCATAAAGAAAGCGCAGAGCGCGGCGTTAATCTGATTGCTGAACACTATGGTTTCCATATCTTTCAGCGTTTTGGCCGGGGCAATCAGGGTTCCTTGCTCAATGCCGGCGGAGAATTTCTTCGCCTGCGCCAGGAAGCCGATACTGGGTTTCTCGTGGAAGATTTTTTGCCAGCCGGCGGTCATAGAGGTAATGAACAACCAGACGGTTGGCAGAATGGTCACCCAGGCGTAGCGCTGTTTTTTCATTTTAAACAGCACAACGGTACCGAGGATCAACGCCATTGAGGCCAGCATCTGGTTGCCGATACCAAACAGCGGCCACAGGGTGTTGATGCCGCCAAGCGGATCGACCACGCCCTGATAAACGAAGAACCCCCAACCGGCTACGGCCACCGTCGTACCTGCCAGATTACCGAACCATGAACGGTTGTTGGCCAGCCGTGGGACTGCCACGCCAACCAGATCCTGCACCATAAAGCGGCAGGCGCGGGTGCCGGCATCGACGGCGGTCAGAATGAACAGCGCCTCGAACAGAATGGCGAAGTGATACCAGAACGCCATCATCGCGCGGCTGTTAAACACTTCGGTGATGATGTGCGCCATGCCCACAGCAAAGGTCGGTGCGCCACCGGCGCGCGACAGGATCGAATGCTCACCCACGTCTTTGGCGATCATCGTCAGGGTTTCCGGCGTGATGATAAAGCCCCAGCTGTTGATGACCTGCGAGGCATTTTCCACCGTGGTGCCAATCAGCGCCGCCGGAGAGTTCATGGCGAAGTAAACGCCGGGGTCGATCACCGAGGCGCAAATCAGTGCCATGATGGCCACGAAGGATTCCATCAGCATGGCACCATAACCGATAAAACGGATGTGGCTTTCACGTTCCACCAGTTTCGGCGTGGTACCGCTGGACACCAGCGCATGGAAGCCGGAAATTGAACCGCAGGCGATGGTGATAAACAGGAACGGGAACAGTGAACCGGCGAATACCGGGCCGCTGCCGTCGATAAACCGCGATACCGCAGGCATTTTCATTTCCGGCATGGCAAAGACGATGCCTATCGCCAGCCCGATAATGACGCCAATCTTCATAAAGGTGGAAAGATAATCACGCGGGGCCAACAGCAGCCATACCGGCAGCACCGAAGCGACGAAACCGTAGATCACCAGTACCCAAGTCAGCGTGGTGCCATGCAGCGTAAAGAAGGGGCCCCAGTAAGGGTGTTGCGCCACATTGCCGCCGTAAATGATCGCCAGCAGCATCAGGACGAAGCCGACCACCGAAATTTCGGCGATTTTTCCCGGCCGGATAAAACGCATATACACGCCCATAAACAGCGCGATAGGAATGGTGGCGGCGATGGTGAACAGCCCCCATGGGCTGTCGGCCAGCGCTTTTACCACCACCAGAGCCAGCGCAGACAGAATGATGATCATCACGCCCAGTGCGCCAAGCATGGTGATCACCCCAGCGAAGGCGCCGAGTTCCTGCTTGGCCATTTCACCCAGCGAGCGGCCGTCGCGGCGGGTAGAAATGAACAGGATCAGGAAATCCTGCACCGCCCCGGCCAGCATGACGCCGACCAGGATCCAGATGGTGCCCGGCAAAAAGCCCATCTGCGCGGCCAGAATCGGCCCGACCAGTGGCCCCGCGCCGGCGATGGCGGCAAAGTGGTGACCGAACAGCACCCACTTGTTGGTGGGGACATAGTCCAGGCCGTCATTGCGACGCTCCGCCGGTGTCATGCGGCGATCGTCAAGCTCAAACACTTTTTTGGCGATGAACAGGCTATAGAAACGGTAAGCGATGCTGTAACAGGCAACGGCAGCCACCACCAGCCAGACCGCGTTAACATGCTCCCCGCGGCTGAGCGCCAGCATGGCGAAGGCAAATGCGCCGACTAACGCCACCACCAGCCAGATGATCCCGGACTTGACGTTTTTCATGATCAACAACTCCTTGGTGTGCAGAGATAAAGAAAGAGATGTTCTTATAGAGAATGAATACAGATTAAAAATAGGAGTTTTGCGCGCGAAAAGTAGCAGGTCGGATGAGAAATGTGATGCTGGTTGAGTAATAGCGTAAAAACAATGTGATGTCGCCGTTGCGGCCGCCCGAGAGGGCAGTGAAAAGGCGATAATGAAGTCTCGCCCGGTGCCTGCCAACTGAGTGGCGGGCAAGGTTTTTTTATCGTCGATAGGGGGCAACCGGCGAAAAAAAACACCGGAGGTTTCCCTGCCGGTGTTGAGATGACGTTGGGTTAATCTCGCAGGATTATGCCGCCGGTCTGGCGATCACGCTGCGGGTTTCCATACGCACTTCGGCGATGTTGACCTCCAGGGTATCGCTCTGGCGATAGACGACTTCGCCTTTCACCTGGACCGTACCGGTATCCTGGCTGCAAACCATTTCGTCACGCACCGCGTGAATAAACGGCGCAGGGATAAAGGCGACGGCACCGTTGTCCAGCAGGCGCACGCGCAGGCCGCCGCGGGTCACGTCGATGATTTCCGCATTGAAGCGCTCATCGGTGCCGGCTTTGTCTTTCAGGTAACGCGCATACAGCCAGTCACCGACGTCACGCTCAGCCATGCGGTTAAGACGACGGCGCTCTGCCAATTGCACCGTCACTTCGTCTTGCGGTTTTTCGGCAGACTGTGCGGTGATGATGGCTTTCAGGAGACGGTGGTTGACCATATCGCCGTATTTACGGATCGGTGAGGTCCAGGTCGCGTAGGCTTCCAGCCCCAGGCCGAAATGCGGGCCCGGCGTGGTGCTGATCTCTGCATAGGTCTGGAAACGGCGGATACGGCTGTCGAGGAACTGGGTCGGCTGCGAGTCGAGATGACGGCGCAGTTCGCAGAACCCTTCCAGCGTCAGCAGTTTCTCGGCATCGGCTTCCACGCCGTTGGCTTGCAGCACGGTAACCGCCTGCTCAACCAACGCCGGATCGAAACCGGTATGCACGTTGTAAATCCCGAAGCCCAGACGATCGCGCAGCATGATGGCGGCGCAGACGTTGGAGGCAATCATGCACTCTTCAACGATGCGGTTGGCGCTGCGGCGTTGTTCGGTGATGATGTCCAGCACTTCGCCTTTTTCGCCCAGGACAAAGCGGTAGTCAGGGCGATCCTTGAACACCAGAGCATGCTGGTGGCGCCAGGCGTTACGGGCATCGCAGACGCGTTTCAACAGGGTGATTTGCTGTGCAATCTCGTCGCTTGGCGGCTGCCAGCCGGCGATGCCTTCCAGCCAGTCGGACACTTCGTCATAAACCAGTTTGGCTTTTGACTCGATCTCTGCGGCGAAGAAGTGAATGTCGTCAGCCAACGCGCCATCGGCACCGATGGTGACGCGGCAAGCCAGTACCGGACGGCGTTCGTTCGGGCGCAGAGAGCACAGGTTATCAGACAGGTCGCGCGGCAACATCGGAATGTTGAAACCCGGAAGGTAGTTGGTGAAGGCACGTTTGCGGGCGATATCATCCAGCGGGCTGCCTTGCGCTACGTAAGCGGTAGGATCGGCAATGGCGATGGTCAGTTGCAGTGAGCCGTCGCCGTTGTCCTGAACGAACAATGCATCGTCCATATCCTCGGTGCTGGCGCTGTCAATGGTGACAAAATTCAGCGCGGTCAGATCTTCACGCTGCAGCGCGGCGTCCGGCTCGCTGATGGCAGCCATCTCCGGCGCTTCTTTTTCCAGGTTATGGCGGGCCAGCGTGACCCACCAAGGGGCCAGGTGGTCTTCGCCGTCGGCGATGAAATGGGTCAGATCGGCGTTGAAACCGCGATCGCCTTTCAACGGGTGACGGCGCATTTCCGCTACCGCCCAGTCACCGGCCTGGAAGTTATGGGTCAGTTCACGCACCGGGCGACACTGAATCGCGTCTTTCAGCAACGGATGGTCGGGCACAATGGACAGGCGGTCATCACGCTTTTGCACACGGCCGACAAAGCGCGACAGGAATGGCTCGACCAGGGTTTCCGGCTCGGCGATTTCGCGTTCTTTCTCGGTGTGCAGGGTGGCGATCACACGATCCCCATGCATGACTTTCTTCATGTACGGCGGTGGGATGAAATAGCTCTTTTGACCGTCGACCTCAAGAAAGCCAAAGCCTTTCTCAGTCCCTTTTACTACGCCTTCAACGCGCGGGGTCTGAGAGTGAAGTTGCTGTTTAAGCTGCGCCAGCAGCGGGTTATCTTGAAACATATCGTCCAGTGAATGGGTTGTGAGTGGCAAGATTTGCGGCAGACAGTTTTACGCGAATCACCTGCTGCGGGCAAGCCTAACGTCACGGTTTTCCTGCGTTGGCGCGCGATTTTACTGAATATCAGGCGATCAAAAGGCGGGAAAGAAAACCGCAGCGCGCAAGGTGGCCGTAGGGAGTCGTGCGCCCGGCGTAAACCGGGCGCCTCAGGTCAGGCGATACGCAACGTGGGTTGCACAGTGCAGCGGCGGATCGCCACCGGGATGGATTTCGACGTCGGTGTACCGGTACCGTCGCCAAAACTGGCCAGCGGCACCAGCGGGTTGGTTTCCGGATAGTAGGCCGCCAGGTTGCCGCGTGGAATATCGTAGCTCACCAGTTTGAAACCGCTCACCTTGCGAATGACGCCGTCATTCCACAGGGTTTCGATCTCCACCAATTCACCGTCCTGCATGTCCAACGCGGCCAGATCTTCCGGGTGGATGAACAGCACTTCACGCTGGCCATACACGCCGCGATAGCGGTCATCCAACCCGTAGATGGTGGTGTTGTACTGATCGTGGGAACGCAGGGTTTGCAACGTAAAGGGCGCTTTTTTGCCGTCGAACTCCGGGAGCAGGCTCTCTGGTAGCGAGGCTGCACTGAATTCCGCTTTACCGCTAGGCGTGGCGAAACGCAATTCGGCGGCGGCATTACCCAAATAGAAACCGCCGGGTTGATCGCAGCGACGATTGAAATCCTCGAAACCGGGAACGGTGGCGGCGATATGGTCACGGATCAGCGAGTAGTCATCCGCCAGTGCCAGCCAGTCCAACGACCTGTTGCCCAACACCGCATCGGCGATGCCGCAAACAATGGCGGTTTCCGACCTTTGGGTATCCGCCAGCGGTTTAGCGACGCCTTCGGAGGCGTGAACCATGCTGAATGAATCCTCCACCGTGATGTACTGCGGGCCACTGGCCTGCAGATCCTGCTCGGTACGCCCCAGCGTTGGCAGGATCAGCGCGTCTTTACCGGTGACCAGATGGCTGCGGTTGAGCTTGGTGCTGATATGCACCGTCAGGTCGCAGCAGCGCAGGGCGCGGGCGGTGCGTTCGGTATCCGGTGCGGCCGCCGCCAGGTTGCCGCCCAGTGCCAACAGCACCTTCACTTCACCGCGCAGCATCGCTTCGATGGCCTCTACCGTGTTATGGCCCGGCTCGCGTCGTGGGGAGAAGTTGAAATGTTTCTCCAGGCTGTCGAGCAGCGCCTTGGGCGATTTCTCGTCAATGCCCATGGTGCGGTTACCCTGTACGTTGCTGTGACCACGCACCGGGCACAGGCCGGCGCCCGGTTTGCCCAATTGACCGAACAGCAGTTGCAGATTGGTTATCTCGCGCACCGTCGGCACCGAATGCTTATGCTGAGTGATGCCCATCGCCCAGGTGCAAATCACCCGTTCGGCGCCCTGATAAATCTCTGCCGCCTGCCGCAACTGCGCTTCGCTGAGGCCAGACTGTTGGATGATGTGATCCCAGGTGGTGGCATCCACCTGCGCCAGGTAGCTTTCCACGCCGACGCTGTGCTGCTCAATGAACGCCAAATCGAACAGGCCAGGCTCACCGGCCGCCAAACGTTGGCGATGGTTTTCCAGCAGCGCTTTCACCATGCCGCGCACTGCCGCCATATCCCCGCCGAGGTTGGGCTGAAAATACGCTGAACTTATTGGCGAAGATGCAGGCGTCAACATCTGAATCGGGTTTTGCGGATCGGCGAAACGCTCCAGACCGCGTTCGCGCAGGGTGTTAAAACTGACGATGCGCGCCCCACGACCGGCGGCGTTTTTCAGGCTGTGCAGCATGCGCGGATGGTTGGTGCCGGGATTTTGGCCGAACACAAAGATGGCGTCGGTTTTTTCAAAGTCATCCATACGAATGGTGCCTTTGCCCACGCCGATACTTTGTTTCAAGCCGACGCCGCTGGCCTCATGGCACATGTTCGAGCAGTCGGGGAAATTGCTGGTGCCGAGCATGCGGCCGAACAGCTGATACAGATAAGAGGCCTCGTTGCTGGCGCGGCCGGAGGTATAAAGTTCGATCTGGTTCGGGTTATCCATTTGTCGGATGTGCCGGGCGATCAGCGCCAGTGCCTCCGGCCAACCGATCGGCTGGTAATGGTCAGTTTCGGCGTTATAGCGCATCGGATGGGTAATGCGGCCCTGATACTCGAGGAAATAGTCACTTTGTTGTTGCAGGGTACTGACGCTGTGGGCGGCGAAAAACGCCGGTTCAACCGCATTGCGCGTGGCTTCCCAACTGACTGCCTTGGCGCCGTTCTCGCAGAAACTGAAGGTGCTGTGATTGTCGTCGCCCCAGGCGCAGCCCGGACAGTCGAAGCCGCGGACCTTATTCACGCGCATCAGATTGCGCAGGTTTTTCAGCGCCTGTTTGCTGTCGAGCACAAAACGGGTGGTGGCTTCGAGTGAACCCCAGCCGCCTGCTGCGCCGGTATACGGCTTTATTGAGGGTTTGAATTTCATGATTGTCTTCGCATGTGTTGTAGCCAAAAAGTAAATTATTTTTTAAGTGTTTTAAGCATTTATGTCGCAAGTTTAGGTGTGGACGGCATGAGCGTCTAATAGAATTGGGTAATCGCGGCATAGAGCGGATTTATCGCTCGCCGTCCTGGTCCTCGGCCGGGCATACAAATGGTTTCACTATGTTATCCCCTGCAAAAGACTAATGATTCCGCTGCGCGCCGCTTTAGGGCAGTCTATCTCTCGGATTATATTAGAATTTTATTTAAGGATGGGTGAGTGAAGCGTTCAGTATTGTCTGTGATAACCGGAATTTGGCTGCCGTTGGCGGTACAGGCGGCGGATACGCCACTCAGTTTTCCTCTCAATACACCGCCGGCGATAGACGCGGCTTCTTACGTATTGATGGATTACACCACCGGTCAGGTACTGGCGGAGAACAATGCGGACGAGCGGCGCAATCCGGCCAGCCTGACCAAACTGATGACCGGATTGGTGATTGATCATGCGCTCGATCAGCACAAAATTGGCCTGGATGACGTGGTGACCGTGGGCAAAGACGCCTGGGCGCAGGGCAATCCGGTGTTCAAGGGGTCCTCGCTGATGTTCCTGAAACCCGGTGACAGGGTCACGGTGCGTGATCTCAGTCGCGGCATTATTATTGACTCCGGCAACGATGCCTGCGTGGCGATGGCGGACTACGTGGCGGGCAGCCAGGCCGCGTTCGTCAAACTGATGAATGAAAAAAGCGTTCAGCTTGGCCTGCAAAATACCCATTTTGAAACCGTCCACGGGCTGGACGCGCCAGGCCAGTTCACTACGGCCGGCGATCTGGCGCTGATTTCGCGTGCCATCATCATGAGCGAACCGGCGGAATATCATATGTACAGCGAAAAATCGCTGTCCTGGAACGGGATTACCCAACAGAACCGCAATGGGCTGCTGTGGGATAAAAACCTGCGGGTAGACGGCCTGAAAACGGGCCATACCGCATCGGCCGGTTTTAACATTATTGCCTCCGCGACCGAAGGCGACCGGCGTTTGATTGCTGTCGTGATGGGCGGTAAAAGCGCCAAAGGGCGAGAAGATCAGGCCCGTAAACTGCTGACCTGGGGTCTGCGAGATTTCGCCACCGTGCATCTGTTTAGCGCAGGGCAAACTCTGGGGCAGGAAAAAGTGTGGTATGGCGATCGCCATCTGGTGCCGGTGGGCAGCGAGCAGGATCAATACCTCAGCTTGCCAAAGCGCGAGGCGGACAAGTTGAAAGCCCAGTATGTGATAACCCCTTCGCGTCTTGACGCCCCGCTGACAAAGGGACAGCCGATTGGGGAGATCCGCATCAGCGATAACGGCAATCTATTGAAAACCCTGCCGCTGGTGGCGCTGCAGCCGGTAAACAACGGCGGTATGTTCTCGCGCCTGATGGACTATGTGAAGCTGAAACTCTGAGCCATCGGGCACTGCGCCCAAAAAGCCCCCGCGATGATATACTGAGGGTAGTCATTATTTTTCGAGCCGCTTTATGGATATCAAACAACTGATTTACCTCTGTAATCTGGAACGAGAACGCCATTTTGGCCGGGCGGCGGAGGCCAGCTTCGTTAGCCAGCCGACGTTATCCATGCGGTTGAAAAATCTGGAAAAAGAATTGGGAGTTTCGTTGATCAACCGCGGTAATAACTTTGAAGGTTTTACCGCGGAAGGTGAGCGTGTATTGGCGTGGGCGCGCGAGATTGTGTCGGTTTATCAGGGATTGAAACTGGAGGTGGAATCGCTCAAGCACGGCTTTAACGGCACCCTGCGTATCGGTGCCGTTCCGCAGTGCAGCATTTCGCTGGCGCAGATGCTGAAGGCGGTTAGCGAACGTTTTCCTCAGTTGGACTACCGGATTGCGGTGCTGAGCGCCGATCAGTTGCTGGAAGCCTTGACGGCGCATACCGTGGATATCGGTATCGGTTTCTTCGAGTTGGCGACGTTGAAAGAGCTGCACTTCCAGTCGCAACCTTTGGCGGACTCGGGTATCGAACTGGTATTCCATCCGCAGCACTTCCCGCAATTGGTGGGGGACAAACCGCTGACGCTGGCGGAGGTGACCGCGCTGCCGCTGTGCCTGGCTGAACCCACGCGTTACTTCCGTCGTTACCTCGATCAACACTTCCGTGAAGCCGGTTTGACGCTGCATGCGCGCATGGAAACCACGTCGATATTCCAACTGCTGGAGGGCATTTTTGTTGGCCTGGGTTGCGGTCTGTTTCCGCAAGGTAACCTGCTGCCGGCCATGACGCCGGACCTGCAGCGGCGGCCAATCGCCATTCCTGCCATGTCACGACATGCGGCAGTGGTGATTGCTGAGCCGGGGCGGGCAACGCCGTTGGCTCAGCACTTTTTTGACGCTGCCGGCAATTGGCTGCAGCAGTAATTATGCCGGTTGGCTTTCGCCGGGCGCCTGCGTATCGCCGAGGGTCTGACGTAAACGGTTCTCCCAGGCGTAGAGCGCGGCGGTGAGGATCACGTCCAGCGCCTGGGCCTGATTCAGGCCGCTGTTAAACAGCGGTTGCACGCTGCGCGGAGTGAATTTTTCCGGCGTGCGGGTCAGGTCTGCGGCAACGCGGATCACCGCCTGGGCCACAGGATTATCGCTGATCTCCAGCCCGCGGTTAATGTCGGTGAAAATGGCATCTGCCAACGCGGCGTCCTGAATATCCTGCGCCACGGTCGAGGCGCAGTAGCGGCTGCCGTTAATACGCGCAACCGCCAGTGTCGCCAGCGCTTTCAGCCGCGCCGACAGGCCGTAGCCGTCCGCGTTGATGCTGTTAAAAACGCCGTTGCGTTCACGTAACGCGGGGGCATCGTGGGCCAGCAGCAGAAAATAAGGCTCGCTGCGGGCGTCCGGGTGACTTTGGTCGAGCACGTCGAGTTGCTCTGCCCGGGCGTCTTCCTGCGTTATCGGCGGTAACCGGGATTGCCAAGCCAATTCCTCTTCGGTGAATTCCACGCCTTCGGCATCCTCTATATTCGGAAAACCCGGCACTACTGCCGTTGGCCGCCCGGCCAGCGCAGCCACTCCGGCGACGACGCGCGCCTGGTAACTGACAAAACCGATAATCTGCGAAAAGGTCACGATATCCGCCGGGCTTAAACCGACATCAGTGAGCTGTTGCAGCGCTTTGCTGCAAATCAGGGTCGGTTGGCTGGCTAGCTGGCGGGCGTATTGGGTGATCTGGGCGAGGCGGATGTTGCTTTCACGGGAGGCGTCGGGGCTGTGCAGCGGGGCGAGGCGGGCAGCGTAATGGCTACAAAGAGATTGTACGCCGGTCACCTGAGCCACGGTCAGCGCGGTGCTGAGGCGATCGTAAGGTGACAATGTCACTAATCTTGTCAGTTCCACCTGGTCCGGGAACAGCACATGATAACCGGCATGCGAGGCGTTAAACACCCCGGCACGGGCGGTCAGTGCGGTGTTCAGCGCTTCGTCGGCAAATGCGCCCAACCCCAGCAGAAATCTGTCGCGGAGGGTGGCTGCCTGCGGCTCAAGCGGCTGGTCTCCGCGAACGCTACTTTGGGTTTCGTGATACCACTGGGCATTATGTTGTCGACGTAGTAGTTCCATAGGGCGGTAATCCTTAATCATGAACGACAGCCACCGGTGCGACAGGCAGCGGCGGCGAGACAAAAGAGGTACATGCCCGGATACGGGCACGGAATGGCAGGATCAGCGACGATCATCGCAACACAATGCGTGGCCATAAACAGAGAAACCTGCGGCTAAAGCGAGCAGAAACTGCGCGAGTCGACGATTGCGTGGGCTGTTCATCAGTGCGATATCCTGTCGTTTAATAAGCTCAACGTAGGGGATATCCTCACCGATTCGATTGACGAGATAAAATAATGTTAAGTGCTAATCAATAACTGAATGGAATAAAATATAATG
Organism: Serratia inhibens; assembly: GCF_003591175.1. Classification (GTDB taxonomy): domain Bacteria; phylum Pseudomonadota; class Gammaproteobacteria; order Enterobacterales; family Enterobacteriaceae; genus Serratia; species Serratia inhibens. The sequence continues at coordinate 149,678 of NZ_QYYG01000001.1, forward strand.
ATATATAACAAAATTGTAATTTGTATTTGAGGATATTGGATAAGCGCAGTGGGCTGTTCGGCAATAAAAAACCCGCTCGAAAGCGGGTTTCCTGCAAGCGTCAGAATCGGCCGCCGTCGCGCCGCCAGGCGTCTGCGGTAAGCGCTTCGCCGAAGTGGCTGGCGATCAGCCGTTTGGTCAGATCGTGCAACGGCGCAGCCAACACCTCGGCGGTGCTGCCGCGTTCAACGATTTCCCCTTCGTGCATTACCATGACCTGATCGCTGATGTGCTTCATCATGCCCAGATGCTGAGTTACATAGATGTACGAAATTCCGTGTTTCTCCTGCAGTTCCAGCATCAGGTTGATGATCTGCGAACGTATCGACATGTCCAGCGAAGCCAGCGCCTCATCGGCGACGATGACCTTGGGCTGCAGGATCAACGCTCGGGCCAGCGCCACCCGCTGTTTCTGGCCGGAGGCCAGCATATGCGGATAGTAATAAGCGTGGTCCGGCAGCATCCCCACCTGGCGCAGCGTCTGATAGATGCGCTGTTCGCGCTGCGGGCCTTCCAGATCGGTATTCAGCCGCAGCGGGGCGTCAAGCAGTTGGCCGATGCGTTGGCGCGGATTAAGTGACGTGCTCGGATCCTGAAATATCATGCGGATGCGCTGGCTGCGGTAGCGGTAATCGCCGTAGTCGAGCCGGCGATCGTCGATCAGCAGTTCGCCGGATGAAGGCTCAACCATGCCGGACAACATCTTGGCCAGCGTCGATTTACCGGAACCGTTTTCACCGATGATCGCCAGCGTCTGCCGCTCACGAAGGGTAAAGCTGACCGATTTCACCGCCTCAACGTGCTGGCGACGGAACAGCCCGGTGCGGTAACGGTAGGTTTTGGTCAGGTTGCGCACTTCCAACAGCGTTTCCATGTTATTGCTCCTCCATGTTCAACGGGAAGTGGCAGGCGAAGAAGTGGTTTTTCACCGGGCGCAGACGCGGCGTCTCGATGCACTTTTTCTGCGCATAGGGGCAGCGTGGCCCCAGACGGCAACCGATCGGCAGATGTTCCAGTGACGGAATGGCGCCCGGCAACGTATTGAGCCGGCTTTTATGCGGCAACGAGCGGCCAAAATCCGGCATTGAGCGGATCAGCGCCTGAGTGTACGGATGATGAGGCGCCGCCAGCAGATCTTCACACTGCGCGCTTTCTACCGTCTGGCCGCAGTACAACACGTTCACCCGGTCGGCCCATTTGCTCATCATTTGTAGATCGTGGCTGATCAACAAAATGGTGGTGTTGTTGTTTTGATTCAGCCGGGCCAGCAGGCGGAAAATCTGCGCCTGGGTGGTGGGCTCCATGGCGTTGGTCGGCTCGTCGGCGATCAGCAGGCGCGGCTGGTTGGCCAGGGCGATGGCGATCATCACTTTCTGGCATTCGCCTTCGGTCAGCTCATAAGGAAAGCTGCCCATGATGTCGACATGATCTTTGATGCCAACCCGGTGCAACAACTCAATGGCGCGACGTTTGCGCCAGTTGAAACGCTGCCACCAGCGGCCTTTATAAGTCCAGCCAGGGATCGCCTGCGCCAGTTGGCGGCCGATGCTTTCCGAAGGATCCAGGCACGACTGCGGCTCCTGGAAAATCATCGAGACGTTATGCCCGACCAGCTTGCGTCGCTCGCGCGGCGTCAACTGCAACAGATCGATATCATTAAAGCGGAAACGGTCGGCGGTGACGCGCCAGTTGTCTTTGGTTACGCCGCAAATCGCTTTGGCGATCAGGCTTTTGCCCGAGCCGGATTCACCCACCAGACCTCGTACTTCACCTTCGGTCAGCGTCATGCTGACGCGATCGACCGCTTTGACCGGCCCGTCGGCGGTCATAAATTCAATCGTCAGGTTGCGGATATCAAGTAAAGGCATTATTCCACTCCTGCGTTGATTGCGCGGCGCATACCGTCGCCCAACAGGTTAACCAGCAGCACGCTGATCAGGATCGCCGCACCGGGCAACATTACCGTCCAGGGCGCGACGTACACCAACTCCAGCGAATCGCCGAGCATGGCGCCCCATTCCGGCGAAGGCAATTGCGCGCCGAGATCGAGGAAGCCGAGTGCGGCGATGTCAAGGATCGCCATCGACAGTGCGCGAGTAAATTCGGTTACCAGCACCGCAGCGATATTCGGCATCACCGCGTACCACAGGATTTGCGGCGTGGAGGCGCCGTCGAGACGCACCGCCACTACATATTCTTTTTCCAGCTCGTCGTGCACCGCGCTGTAAATGGTGCGCACCATGCGCGGCAACAGCGCCAGCCAGACCGCCAGCATCGCGTGCTCGAGCTTTGGCCCAAGGAACGCCACCACCACAATCGCCAGCAGCAGCGAGGGAATGGAGAGCAGGGTATCGAGAATATGGTTCAGCACCGCCGAGCGCAGGCCGTGGGTAACGCCGGCAAATACGCCGAGGATCACGCCGAAAAAGGCGGCGGCCAGGGTAACCAATAACGCCGACCCAAAGGTCGCTGCAGTACCGGTCAGCAGGCGGCTAAGAATATCGCGGCCAAGATCGTCAGTGCCGAGAAAGAAGGATACGTTGCCGTAGCGCGACCAGGAAGGCGGCAGCAACTGATAGCCCAGGAACTGTTGATCGAGCGCATAGGGTGCCAGCAGGCTGCCGAATACGCAAAGCAGCAGCAGCGCGATCACGCCGTAGAAGCCGATCATAGCCAGGGCATCGCCGTAAAAAATCCGCCAGGTGTACAGCAGCGGGCTGGGCATTTTCTTTTCGCGGTATACGTTATCTAAGGGCATACCATTCCTTATGTTTCAATGGGTTGGTTGCCGCACCCAAAATGTCGGCCAATACGTTAACGGTGATCACCAGCGTGCCGACCACCATTATGCCGGCAGAGATCGCCGCATAATCCTGCTGGCGGATGGCGTTAATCATCCAGCGGCCGAGGCCAGGCCAACTGAAGACCACTTCGGTGATCATCGCCAGCGTCAGCATGGTGGAGAATTGCAGCCCCAGCTTGGGCACGATAGGCGGCAGTGCGTTATGCAGCACGTGGCGACGGATAATGGTAAAGCGGGATAACCCCCGGGTTGCGGCGGCTTTGATGTAGTTTTGGCTGAGCACGTCGTCGGTGCTGATCCGCATCAGGCGCACCACTTCGGTGGTGGGCGCTACCGCCAGCGCGGCAATAGGCAAAATCATATGGCGCAACGCGCTGCCGATCATCTCGGAACGGTACGGCGAATCCGACAGCCAGGCATCAATCAGCGCAAAACCGGTGATGGGCTTGACCTGATACAGCAGATCGAAACGGCCGGAAACCGGCAACCAGCCAAGGTGCAGCGAGAAAAACAGCATCAGCAGCAACGCCAACCAGAAAACCGGCATCGAAAACCCGAGCAGAGCAAAAGTGCTGATGGCGGTGTCCTGCCATTTGCCGCGCATTACGCCGGCGATAATCCCCAACGGAATGCCGATAAATAACGCCAGAGTAAAAGCAAGAATGCACAGCTCCATGGTGGCGGGGAACACTTCACGCAGTTGCTCGCTGATCGCCTGGCCGTTAATGCTGGAAACGCCAAAATCCCAGTGCAGCAGGCTGACAAAATAAAAGTGGTAGGCATCGAGCAGAGCGGCACCGTTCAACGGCGCGCGTGGCGTGAAATAGCTCAGGCTAAAGCTGACCAGAGTCAGGAGGAACAACGTGATCAGCAGCAACAAGATGCGGCGCAAGGTAAAGATAATCACTTTTTCGGCCCCTCCGCGGATTCACGGTACACCCCGGCAAATGACGCATTGCCGAATGGGCTCAATACCAGTCCCTTGATGTCGTAGCGGTAAGCCTGCAGGCGCAATGAGGACGCCAGTGGCAACACCGGCAGTTGCTGCTCAAGAATTTTTTGCGCCTTCTGGTAGTTTTCGATGCGTTGCGACAACTGCTGTGACAGCAACGCATTTTGCAGCACCTCGTCAAACTCCGGCTCACACCAGTGAGCATAGTTGGTTTGCGAGCGGATTGCCGCGCAGCTCAACAGCGGCCGGAAGAAACTGTCCGGGTCGTTGCTGTCGGTGGCCCAGCCGGTGAGGGTCAGATCGTGATTCATCTCCATCAGCCGCGCTTCCTGGAAGCGGCCTTCGACCGGCACGATAGTGACGTTAATGCCAACCTGGCCCAAATCGGCCTGGATCAGTTCGGCGGTCTTCAGTGGGCTGGGGTTATAGGACTGTGATGCGGTAGGTACCCACAGCTTCAGATTCAAGGATTCAATACCCGCTTGCTTGAGCATTTCGCGCGATTTTGCCGGATCAAACTCGGTAACGTGAGCTTCATTGTCGTAGGCCCACGAGGCGCGCGGCAGAATGGAGGCAGCGGTTTCCGCCGTGCCGTAATAAATCGACTGCATCAGGCGTTGGTTGTTGATAGCCAGTGAAATGGCCTGACGCACTTTTAAATCGTTCAACGGCGGTTTACGGGTATTGAAAGCCAGATAGGCGATGTTCATGCCCGGCCGAAGCGTAAGGCGCAGACGCGGGTCGTCGCGCAGAATCGAGAGCTGGCTGGCTGCGGGATAGGCGAGCACATCGCACTCGCCGGTCAACAACTTCGACAACCGGCCGGTGCCGCCGGCACCCAGATCGATCACCACCTGTGGCATGCGTGGCTGGCCTTTCCAGTACAGGTCATTGCGCGCCAGACGGATATATTGCCCCGAACGATATTCATTCAACAGGAAGGGACCGGTGCCGACCGGCTCACGATCGATCATTTCCTGATGGCCTTCGCGCGTCAGATCTTGCGCATATTCTGCCGACATCACCGGAGCGTAGTGGGTCGCGATATGCCACAAAAACGAGGCGTCCGGCGCCTGCAGGCGGATCTCGACGGTATAGTCGTCGAGCTTCTTCACGCTTTGCACCGAGTCGCCAAACTGCAGGCTGTCGAAGTAAGGGTACTCGCCGCCGTTGACGTCATGATACGGATGCTTCTGATTAAACATGCGTTCAAAGCTGAACACCACGTCGTCGGCGTTCAATTTGCGCGTCGGCGTAAACCAGGCGGTGGTCTGGAATGGCACGTCCTTGCGCAGGTGGAAACGGTAGGTTGCGCCGTTATCCAGCACTTCCCAGCTTTGCGCCAGTTCGGGGATCAGCCGGTAGGTATAAGGGTCGACATCCAGCAGGCGGTCGTACAACTGCGCGGCCAGGGTATCGACAGTCAGCCCGCTGCTGGCCATCTGCGGATTAAAGGTGTTCAGTATGCCACTGACGCAATAGACAAAGCCGCTCTGGCGGATGTCCGGCAACGGCGTCGCCGCGATGGGCGCGGGCGGTGTTGAGGCCATGGCGGAACTCGCCAGGCAGCTCAATGACAGGATCCAAAGGGGTAAACCACGCATAGAGGCTTCATGGGTTAATAAGCAATAGCGTTAGTGTATCGCACTCTGGCGAACTGCCCAATCCATTGAGCAAAATGGCTGAGTTTTCTGCTACTTGATTGAACACTTTGCCGTCACAGGCAAAAAATAACGCAAATGATATGTTATAACATAACAATTTTATGTTACCGTCCTCAGGCACGATATCAATAATCGCAAGGGGACGTATGAACAAGATTGCACTTCCACCACCCCAGCCGTTGCCGGATGCCCAGGCCAGGCAGGGTGAGATGAGTGAAGTCGGGCTCGATTGGGTTGGGATGCAAGAGATAGCGCTGCCGTTGGAGTTGGCGGGCAAGCCGTTGATGACGAAGGTCAACGTTGGCATCAATCTTCTCGCCAACCGTCAAGGTTCGCGGGGAATACACATGTCACGGCTGTATCTGGCGCTGGACGAATTGACGCAGGGCGAGCTGACGCCGCAGCGCATCGGGCAGACGCTAAATGCCATTTTGGCTTCTCAGCCCGAACACAGCGACCGTGCCAGCCTGAGCATCAGCGGCGAGCTGCTGTTGTCGCGGCCAGCATTGCTGTCGCCACACCGCGGCTGGAAAGCCTACCCGTTGCGCATTGATGCCAGGTTGACCAAGGCTCTGGCGCTATCGCTGACGGTCGGCGTGCCGTATTCCTCCACCTGTCCCAGCTCGGCGGCGCTCAGCCGCCAACTGGCGCAACAGCAGTTTCAGTTTGATTTTGAACAGGAGTCGGAGAGGGTCGATCGGCAGCAGGTGATCGATTGGTTGGGTGAGCAGGGAATGCCCGCGACTCCGCACAGCCAGCGCAGTTGGGCCTGGGTGACGCAGGTACTGACTGGCAGTGAACCGGCGTTACCGGCGGTCAATTTAATCGATCGCATTGAGCATGCGCTGGGTACGCCGTCGCAAACATTGGTAAAGCGTCGAGACGAACAGGCATTTGCCCTGGCTAACGGTCAGAACCTGATGTTTTGCGAAGATGCCGCGCGTCGGCTGTACCGGATGCTGCGCAGCCAATGTGGCCAGCGAGGTTTCTCGCTGCGGGTTGAGCATCAGGAAAGCCTGCATGCCCACAATGCGGTGGCCGAACTGAGCTGGCGGGAGGAAGGCGATGCTGCGTAAAAACCCCAGCGGCCACCTGCCGCAGGTATCGCCAAAGGCCTATATCGATCCTACCGCCATTATCTGTGGCCGGGTGATTGTCGAAGATTTTGTCTACGTTGGCCCCTACGCGGTGATCCGCGCCGATGAACTGAATGCCGCCGGCGATATGGAACCGATCGTTATCGGTTCTCACTCGAATATTCAGGACGGCGTGGTGATCCACTCGAAAAGCGGAGCGGCGGTCACCATCGGCAGCTACAGCTCCATCGCGCATCGCGCGATTGTTCACGGCCCGTGCCGCATAGAGGATCGGGTGTTTATCGGGTTCAACAGCGTGCTGTTCAACTGCCATATCCGTTCCGGCTGCGTGGTGCGCTACAACGCGGTGGTGGATGGCGTCACGCTACCGGAGAACCTGTATATCCCATCTACCGAACGCGTCGGTGCCGACAGCGATCTGTCGTTGTATCGCCAGGTTGATCGCCGCGCGCTGCAATTTTCTGAAGAAGTGGCCGCCACGAATGTCGAACTGGTTCGCGGCTACCAGGCATTACGTAATGAGTTTTAAGCGAGGAACCTGATGAATCCGTTACCCGTTACCGTACTTTCCGGTTTTCTCGGCGCCGGTAAAACCACGGTGCTGAACCATATTCTGAATAACCGCCAAGGCATGCGCGTGGCGGTGATAGTTAATGACATGAGCGAAGTGAACATTGATGCCGCGCTGATCGAGAACCAGGTCCAGCTCGATCGCCGACAGGAAAAGCTGGTGGAAATGAGCAACGGCTGCATTTGCTGCACGCTGCGTGAAGATCTGTTGATTTCGGTACGTGAACTGGCGCTGGCCGGTCGTTTCGATTATCTGCTGATTGAATCCAGTGGGATCTCAGAGCCGCTGCCGGTGGCGGAAACTTTCACCTTTGAAGACGAACAGGGTGAAAGCCTGTCGCAGTTCGCCCGGCTGGATACGCTGGTCACGGTGGTGGATGGCGTGAACTTCATGCAGCAATACCAGCAGGCTCAGACCTTGCAGGAGGCCGGGCAAAGCCTGGGCGAGGACGATCTGCGCAGCGTGGCGGACCTGCTGATCGAGCAAATCGAATTTTGTGACGTGATGCTGGTGAGTAAAACCGACTTGTTGACGCCAGAACAGCAAGGGGAAATCATGGCACTGCTTGCCAGCCTGAACCCGGTCGCCAATATTATCCCTATTTCCCCCGGTAAATTACCGCTGAAGGCGGTATTAAACACCGGCAGTTTCAGCTTCGAAAAAGCCCAACAGGCGCCAGGCTGGTTGAAGGAGTTGCGGGGTGAACATGTTCCGGAGACGGAAAATTATGGCATCAGCAGCTTTGTCTATCAGGCGCGGCGACCCTTTGACCCGGATAAGTTTTATCGGATGATCAACGGCGATTGGGGGGGCGGCAAGCTGTTGCGCTCAAAGGGGTTCTTCTGGCTGGCTACTCGCCCGCGGCAAGCGGGGCAGTGGAACCAGGCCGGTGGCATCGCGCATTATGGGCTGGCGGGCACCTTCTGGCGCGCGCTGGCGCAGGAGAACTGGCCGCAAGATGAAGAAACCCGGGCGCAGATTAAGGCAAAATGGGTGGAGCCGTTTGGCGATATGCGTCAGGAATTGGTGTTTATCGGCCAGCACCTGCGGCAGGCGGAAATCACCCGTTTGTTGGATGCCTGCCTGCTGAATGATGACCAAATGGCGGCGGGGGTGGACTATTGGCTGGATATGACCGATCCCTTCCCTGAATGGTAAGTGCACAACATTAGTGTGGTAATGGGAATAATTCTCAACAAATCGCTTTACAGGTGATACTGATAACCATTATCATCACCTGGCAGTTCACGGAAGGCCAGGATTAGTGGCCCGACTGTGAAAGGCACGACATTGCTCACATTGCTTCCAGTGTTTTTTAAGCCAGCTCGGGTGCTGGCTTTTTTTTGCCCGTTATTCTTCGTCCGCATCCCCGTTTTGCAATAGCGCATGTTTTTTCAGCATGCCCCTCAACTGATGGTAGGTTAGCCCCAGCAGGCTCGCTGCCTTGCGTTGGTTAAATTTCCCTTGTTGCAGCGCCGTTTCGATCAGCGATTTTTCCTGTTCCAACTGCCAGGCTTTTAAATCGACCGGCAGCATCGGTCGATCATTGCGCGTTTCGCGAGCCGGTGGTGTAAGAGGGGTCTCCCGTTGGGCAAAGGGATTGATAACGATGTCATCCAGCGCGCTGGCGCTGGTGCCGTGCCGGTATACGGAACGTTCCACCACGTTTTTCAGTTCCCGCACGTTGCCTGGCCAGTTATAGGCGAGCAGCGTATCTCTGGCGCGTTCGGTAAAGCCGGGGAACAGTTGCAGCGACAGCTCGCGGCACATCTGAATCGCAAAATGTTCGGCCAGCAGCATGATGTCTTGCTGGCGCCGGCGTAGCGGCGGCAGTTGAACGACGTCGAACGCCAGCCGGTCCAGCAGATCGGCGCGGAATTTCCCCGCAGCGGCCAGCGCAGGCAAGTCATCGTTGGTGGCGCACACCAACCGCACATCAACCTGCAGCGGTTGGCTACCGCCTACGCGCTCCAGATGCCCGTATTCGATCACCCGCAACAATTTTTCCTGCACCAGCATGGGGGCGGTGGCCAGTTCGTCGAGAAACAGCGTGCCGCCGTCGGCGCGTTCAAAGCGGCCCAGGTGGCGTTTCTGCGCACCGGTAAAGGCACCCGCTTCATGGCCGAACAGCTCGGAATCCAGTAAGTTTTCGTTCAAAGCCGCGCAGTTAAGCGAGATAAACGGCCCTTGCCAGCGGTTGGAAAGGTAGTGCAGACGATGGGCGATCAGCTCCTTACCGGTGCCGCGTTCGCCGATCACCAACACCGGCTTGTTCAACTTTGCCAGTTGCGAGACTTGCTCCAATACTTCGACAAAGGCGTTCGCTTCGCCCAGCAGGTTTTCTAACTGTTCGCTCATGATGAAATTCGCCAATGTTTGGTGAAAATAATCACTCTACAGCATGCTGGTGGAGAGTCAAAAATAAATAATCGTTATTATTCAATGAAATAAAAGTTGGCACGGGTTTTGATTAAGTCTTTGGGCAAGATGTATTACTTAACGCGGCGCTTCAGACGCCATCAGAACCAAGAGGAAGTGAATTATGGGTATTTTTTCTCGTTTTGCCGACATCGTGAACGCCAATATCAATACGCTGCTGGATAAGGCGGAAGATCCGCAAAAACTGGTGCGCCTGATGATCCAGGAGATGGAAGACACGCTGGTTGAAGTGCGCTCCACCTCGGCGCGTGCGCTGGCGGAGAAAAAGCAACTGCTGCGTCGCATTGAGCAGGGTGAAAATCAGCTCAACGATTGGCAGGACAAGGCCGAACTGGCATTGCGCAAGGATAAAGAAGATCTGGCCCGTGCGGCGCTGATCGAAAAACAGAAGGTAGCTGACCTGATCTCAACGCTGACTCACGAAGTGTCTACCGTGGAAGAGACGCTGGCCCGGATGAAAAGCGAAATCGGCGAGCTGGAAAACAAGCTGACCGAAACCCGGGCGCGCCAGCAGGCGTTAACGCTGCGCCATCAGGCAGCATCCTCTTCCCGCGACGTGCGCCGCCAGCTCGACAGCGGCAAACTGGATGAGGCGATGGCGCGTTTCGAACAGTTCGAACGCCGTATCGATCATATGGAAGCCGAAGCGGAAAGCGTCATCATCGGTAAAAAGAAGTCTCTGGACCAGGAATTTGCCGAGCTGAAAGCCGACGATGCCATCAGCGAGCAACTGGCGGCGCTGAAAGCCAAAATGAACCGTACTGAGTAAGGCTACAGCGGCCACGGTAATGTGGCCGCCTATTAAAGACGCAATAAGAAGGAAAAGAAATGAGTGCTCTACTACTTGCCATCCCGTTGACAATCTTTGTGTTGTTTGTCGCACCGATTTGGCTTTGGCTGCATTACAGCAATCGGCAACAAAACGGCATTCAACTGAGCCATCAGGAAATGCAGCGTCTGGCGCAGTTGGCCGACGATGCCAAGCGCATGCGTGAACGCATTCAGGCGCTGGAAGAAATCCTCGATGCAGAACACCCGAACTGGAGACAGTCTTGATGAGCAACACTCTGGGCAGTAAAAAGCTTTATCGCGTACCTGAGGAAGGCATGGTGAAGGGCGTTTGCGCCGGTCTGGCTCATTATTTTGACGTGCCGGTGCGCCTGATCCGCGTAATAGTGGTGCTGTCGATGATTTTCGGCCTGTTTTTCTTCACGCTGGTGGCCTATTTCGCGCTGGTTTTCGTGCTGGATGAAGCGCCGGCCAGCCGTTTCGAAGGCGAAAATTACAAGACACCGCGCCAGTTGCTCGACCAATTGGAGTACGAACTGGGCAGTGGCGAACAGCAACTGCGTCAGGTTGAGCGTTATGTCACGTCGGATACCTTCGGCGTGCAGAGTCGTTTCCGCAAGTTGTAATCCTGCCTCGCGTGCTATGACCTGCGCGTGGCGCAGGTCAGGCATTGTGCCTGCCATATCCTTTTTAAAGCAAACCGTGCCGGAGGGCATTGATAATGAATAAAACCTATGCCGCAAAAGCCGTTAAATCCGCTGGAATCAAACAAGGAGCAGGTACAGTGTTGAAGACATTGTCTAAAGTGATCATCATAGCGTTACTGAATTACGGCCCTGCCGGCGCGGCCGGCTGGTTGTTGCGGACCGTTGGTCGCAAACCGATTCGCTTTGTGCTGGCGCTGGTGCTGGAACCCCTGTTCCGCAAAGGCCTGAACAAGGTATTTGGGCGTTACGCCAAGGAGAACAATGAAACGACTGCAAAATGAGTTAACCTCGCTGGTCAACCGCGGGATGGATCGCCATTTGCGCCTGGCGGTGACCGGCCTTAGCCGCAGCGGTAAAACCGCCTTTATCACCGCCTTCGTCAACCAACTGCTGCACGTTCACAGCGGTGCGCGCATGCCGTTGTTTTCGCCAGTGCGCGAAGAGCGACTTCTGGGCGTGAAACGCATTCCGCAGCGCGATCTTGGCATTCAACGTTTTACCTATGACGAAGGGTTGGCGCAGCTTTATGGCACTCCGCCAAGCTGGCCGACCCCGACGCGTGGCGTCAGCGAAATTCGCCTGGCGCTGCGTTACCGTTCCAACGACTCGTTGCTGCGGCATTTTAAAGATACTTCGACGCTGTATCTGGAGATCGTCGATTATCCCGGCGAGTGGTTGCTGGACTTGCCCATGCTGGAACAGGACTATCTGGCCTGGTCGCGTCAGATGGCCGGTCTGTTGCAGGGCGATCGCGCCGAGTGGGCCAAACCCTGGCTTGAGCTGTGCAAAGGCTGCGATCCGTTCGCGCCGGCCGACGAAAACAAGTTGGCGGCTATTGCTCAGGCTTACACCGATTATCTGCTGCGCTGCAAAAGCGAAGGCTTGCACTTTATCCAGCCGGGCCGTTTCGTGCTGCCGGGCGATCTGGCCGGTGCGCCGGCACTGCAATTCTTCCCGTGGCCCAATGTCGACAGTCTCGGCGAATCGAAACTGGCGCAGGCTGACAAGCACACCAACATCGGCATGCTGCGGGCGCGTTTCAATTACTACTGCCAGTCAATCGTCAAAAACTTCTATAAAGAACATTTCGTCCGTTTCGATCGGCAGATTGTGCTGGTTGACTGCCTGCAACCGCTCAACAGCGGCCCACAGGCATTCAACGACATGCGTCTGGCGCTGACCCAACTGATGCAAAGTTTCCACTACGGCAAGCGCACGTTGTTCCGCCGGTTGTTCTCGCCGACCATCGACAAGCTGATGTTTGCCGCCACCAAGGCCGATCACATTACTGCCGACCAGCACGCCAATCTGGTGTCGTTGTTGCAGCAGTTGGTGCAGGAAGCGTGGCAGAACGCGGCGTTTGAGGGCATCAGTATGGACTGTGTGGGGTTGGCCTCCGTGCAGGCGACCGAAAGCGGCATCGTCGATCACCAGGGGCAGCGGATCCCGGCCTTGAAGGGCAATCGCCTCGACGATGGCGCACCATTGACGGTGTTCCCCGGCGAAGTACCGGCGCGTTTGCCGGGGCCGGCTTTCTGGCAAAACCAGGGTTTCCACTTTGATGAGTTTCGGCCTCGGGCCATGAGCGTGGACAGCCCGCTGCCGCATATCCGCCTGGATGCGGTGATGGAGTTTTTATTGGGAGATAAATTGCGATGAGCGAACCTATAAAGCCGCGTATCGATTTTGAAGAGCCGTTGCAGCCGCCGCAAGAGCCAGTATTGCGCGCCAACGTCGCCTTTGATGAACAGCAGGCTGAGCGTTTTTTCCCGGCCGCGCCGGAGTTGGAGCAGGAAGAGGACGAAGGGCGTGCCGAAGGCATTATCAATGCTGCGCTGAAACCCAAACGCAGTCTGTGGCGCAAAATGGTTACCGCCGGGTTGGCGCTGTTCGGCGTCAGCGTAGTGGCGCAGGGCGTGCAGTGGGTGCATACCGCCTGGGTGCAGCAGGATTGGATTGCCATGGGCGGCGGCGTGGCAGGCGGCTTGATCGTGTTTGCCGGGGTGGGTTCGGTCGTGACCGAATGGCGCCGGTTGTATCGTCTGCGCCAGCGTGCGGAAGAGCGCGACGTAGCGCGAGAACTGTTGCACAGCCACGGGTTGGGCAAGGGCCGAGAGTTCTGCGAGAAGCTGGCGCGGCAGGCCGGCCTCGATCAGGGCCACCCGGCGTTACAACGCTGGCAGGCTTCACTGCATGAAACTCAAAACGACCGTGAAGTGGTAGCGCTTTATGCCAAGCTGGTGCAACCGGTATTGGATAATCAGGCGCGCCGTGAAATCAGCCGTTCGGCGGCCGAATCCACGTTAATGATCGCCGTCAGCCCGCTGGCGCTGGTGGATATGGCGTTTATCGCCTGGCGTAACATTCGGCTGATCAACCGCATTGCGGCGTTGTACGGCATCGAGCTGGGCTATTTCAGCCGTCTGCGGCTGTTCCGCCTGGTGCTGCTGAATATCGCCTTTGCCGGGGCGTCGGAGCTGGTGCGTGAGGTGGGGATGGATTGGATGTCACAGGATCTCGCCGCACGGCTGTCAGCGCGCGCAGCCCAGGGGATTGGCGCAGGCTTGCTGACCGCCAGGCTGGGCATCAAGGCCATGGAACTGTGCCGCCCGCTCCCTTGGCTGGAAGGTGAGAAGCCCAAACTTGGGGATTTCCGCAGTCAGTTGGTCGGTCAACTGAAAGACGCCATGAAAAAAAACGATAACAAAGCCAAATAACTCGCCAACTGCGCCCACCCGGGCGCAGTTGCTTATTTCTGCATCAATGACCGCCGCTCAGCTTGATACGTAACCCCTGGTTGACGAAAGACGATCTCCCTGCAATCACATTATATTTATCTAAAAAATTATTGCCGGTTATCATAACTCTCTGCGAATGAACTAAAATGACGCCGATGGTGTTATTTACTTGCGTTTAAAATCATCAACGACAGCGATAAATCAGAGTTCTGTCAACTTTTGCTGACAGATTGCTTCTACCGCTCGGGGTGAGAGAGTATCATCATCGTCAGTCATCCCCGCACCTGCAGAGATAAGGCCAATACTGATGCGTTTGGAAGTATTTTGCGAAGACCGACTCGGTCTGACTCGAGAATTACTCGATCTTTTGGTATCGCGCAGCATTGATTTACGGGGTATCGAAATCGATCCCATCGGCCGCATTTACCTCAATTTTTCCCAGCTGGATTTTGACACCTTCCGCGCGCTGATGGCGGAAATCCGCCGCATTGCCGGTGTGACCGACGTGCGCACCGTTAACTTCATGCCATCCGAGCGCGAACACCGTGCGTTGCGGGCGCTGCTGGAGTCGATGCCGGAGCCGGTATTTTCGATTGATATGCGGGGCAAGGTCGAGTTGGCCAACCCGGCAGCACAGGTGTTGTTCAGCTTCAGCGAAGATAAAATCCGCAATCAAACGGCTACGGCTCTGATTGGTGGCTATAACTTCAACCGCTGGCTGGAGAGCGAACAAACGGCGCCGCACTCAGAACGTGTCGTGATCCGCAGTCAGGATTTCCTGATGGATATCACGCCCATCTACCTGGAAGACGAAAACCAGCAGAACGCCACCGTTGGTGCGGTGGTCATGCTCAAGTCGACCGCGCGCATGGGGCGCCAGCTACAGAACCTGTCGGTGAACGACGATACCGAATTCGATCATATCGTGGCCGTCAGCCCGAAAATGCGCCAGGTGCTGGAGCAGGCCCGTAAACTGGCGATGCTGGATGCGCCATTGCTGCTGGTCGGCGACACCGGCACCGGCAAAGACATCCTGGCTCGCGCCTGCCACCTGCGCAGCCCACGCGGCAAACAGCCGTTTCTGGCGTTAAATTGCGCGGCACTGCCGGATGACGTGGTGGAAAGCGAATTGTTCGGCCATGCGCCTGGCGCTTATCCCAATGCGCTGGAAGGCAAAAAGGGCTTCTTCGAGCAGGCGCACGGCGGCTCGGTGCTGCTGGATGAGATCGGTGAAATGTCGCCGCGAATGCAAACCAAACTGCTGCGTTTCATCAACGACGGCACTTTCCGCCGCGTAGGGGAAGAGCATGAAGTACACGTGGATGTGCGAGTCATCTGCGCCACCCAGAAAAACTTGACTGAGCTGGTGCAGCGCGGTGAATTCCGCGAGGACCTCTATTATCGCCTTAACGTACTGACCATCACTATTCCGCCGCTGCGCGAGCGTCCGCAGGACATCATGCCGTTGACCGAGCTGTTTGTGGCGCGCTTTGCCGACGAACAGGGTGTGGCGCGGCCGAAGTTGGCGAACGATCTGGGCAGTTTCCTCAGCAAGTACGGTTGGCCAGGTAACGTGCGGCAGCTGAAAAACGCCATTTACCGCGCTCTGACGCAAACTGAAGGCTTTGAACTGCGTCCGCAGGATATCGTATTGCCGGAGTTTGAGGTCGAGATGTCGCTGGGCGACGAAGTGCTGGACGGTTCGCTGGACGATATCAGCAAGCGTTTCGAGCGTTCGGTGCTGACGCGGTTGTACCGCACTTACCCGAGTACGAGAAAACTGGCGAAGCGTCTGGGGGTTTCACATACCGCGATCGCCAATAAGCTGCGTGAGTATGGGTTGAGCAGCCGCAAGGCGACAGGGGAAAGCGAAGAATAAAAAACGGGCGCCGAGGCGCCCGTTTCGCTGATCAGAGCCCGCGAAAGCCGGCCCTGGTTACATCACTTCAGTGCAGCCAGCGCAGCATCGTAATCCGGCTCGTTGGTGATCTCATTCACCAACTCGCTGTACAGCACATTATCCTGGCCATCCAGCACCACGACCGCACGCGCCGTCAGACCCGCCAACGGGCCTTCAGCGATTTCAACGCCGTAAGCCTGTTTGAATTCCGCGCCACGCAGGGTGGACAGCGTCACTACGTTGCTCAGGCCTTCCGCGCCGCAGAAGCGTGACTGGGCGAACGGCAGATCGGAGGAGATGCACAGCACCACGGTATTATCCAGACCGCTCGCCAGTTGGTTGAATTTACGTACCGAGGCAGCGCAAACGCCGGTATCAATACTTGGGAAGATGTTCAGGACTTTGCGTTTACCCGCGAAGCTGCTTAGCGCTACGTCTGACAGGTCTTTGGCAACCAGCGAGAATGCTTTGGCTTGTTCGCCCGACTGTGGCAGGTGGCCTGCAACGCTGACCGGGTTACCTTGGAAATGTACTGTCTGAGTCATTGGCTTGGTTCCTTTTACAGGTGTTTATACAAAGGGTATGAGCCTAATAAAACAGTCCCAATGGCTGGGATTACCATTAGGTTCACGCCCTGGCGTCAGTTTAAGTCAACAATTGTGGGTTGGATATATAAAGTTTGCTAAATAGTTGTATATATTAGGTTGTGTCCAAAAACTATTCGCCTGTTCGCCCGATTTTATGCGCTATTTTTGCTCAGGAGCCGTTATGAGAAGCATGCGTTTTTACCCAGAAGCCTGGCCATTGCATACCGCCTTTGTCATTGCCCGCGGCAGCCGCACCGAAGCGAAAGTGGTGGTGGTCGAGATTGAACTGCAGGGTGTACGCGGTATCGGCGAATGTACGCCGTATGCGCGCTATGGCGAAAGTGAAGCCTCGGTGCTGGCGCAACTGGCCGAGGTGGCACCGGCTATCGAGCGGGGAGTGACGCGTGAGCAATTGCAGTCTCTGATGCCGGCGGGCGCGGCGCGGAATGCGGTGGATTCGGCGCTATGGGATCTGGAGTGCCGTCTAAGCGGCCAGAGCCGCTGGCAGCGCAGCGGTGTCATGGAGCCGGAACGCATCCTGATGGCGCAAACCGTCAGCATCGGCTCGCCGGAGGCCATGGCGTTCGCTGCGCGCGAACTCGACCAGCAGGGCGCTCGTCTGTTGAAAATCAAGCTGGATAATCACCTGATCAGCGAACGACTGGTGGCTATCCGCGCAGCGGTGCCGAATGCGACGCTGATCGTCGATGCCAACGAATCCTGGCAGGCGGAGGGGCTGGCGGCGCGTTGTCAACTGTTGGCGGATCTGGACGTGGCGATGTTGGAACAGCCACTGTCTGCCGCCGATGACGGCGCGCTGGAGAACTTTATCCACCCGCTGCCGATTTGTGCCGATGAGAGCTGCCACACCCGCCGCGATCTGCCGGCGCTTATCGGCCGCTATCAGATGGTCAATATCAAACTGGATAAAACCGGTGGCCTGACGGAAGCGCTCGCGCTGGCTGCGCAGGCGCGGGAGCAGGGGTTTGCCATTATGCTCGGCTGCATGTTGTGTACTTCACGGGCAATCAACGCGGCGTTACCGCTGGCCCCGGGAGCGCGCTTTGTGGATTTGGATGGCCCAACCTGGCTGGCACGGGACGTTGATGCGGGGCTGGATTTCGACTATGGGGCGATCAATCTCGCCCCGCGGCAGAATTAATCCTGGTAGGTCAGCAACTCTGCCATCGCATCGAGGTAACTCTCGCTGGCGGCATCGGCGGAAATTGGCGGAAACTCGGCGGTAATGCAAGGCAGCGACAAATCGGCGCACCAACTGCCGAACGAACCCGGCGTTTCGTAACCCACGCTGGTGACCAGCGGCAAGGCAAATTTATGTGAAAGCCAGACACCGAGTTGGGAACTGGCGGGATCTTCAATGCAGGCCAAGGGTTCATGAAACGACACTACCCAGCGCGGTTTCAGCCGATGAATCAGGTGACACAGCGCCTGGGTTTCCGGTTCCGAACCGGGACGGCCGCCGGTTGACAGCTTGACGTCCCGCGCTTCTGCCGCACTGTTCCAACGATAAACCGTATCGCCGGAGCGCCAGTTGGCGGCGGGGAAGTTACGGTTCAGGTCAACGCCGTTGGCATTGGCGCGCAACCCCAGTTGGCAGCCGTCGGGATTGACCGCCAACACCACGTGATGGCGCAGCCGGTTTGGCGCAATGCTGCGTAGCGCACAAGAAAGGGTGACGATAGCGGCCCCCTCGTCACCGTGGGTACCGGCGATGATCAGCCCGGTTTCCGGGCCGCTGATGGCTGCGGGGAAATAGAGCAACGGTGCGCCTAACAGCGAACTGCCGTAATTCTCTCCTGCAACGGCCAATTGGCCACGTTCACTGCGCGGTCGATGCTGGATCATGGTGTTGTCCCTGGGTTAAACGTCGAGAGTCATTATCATTTTATTCAGTGTATTACGCTTTGGCTCATCTTTCCCAGAGCAATCGTTTCACCTTTGCCTGATATGTGAGCTGTGCGTTGGCGCAGGCAACAATAAAACCGCGCCGGCCATTTCGCTGTTGTTATACTATCGGCAAAGCTAACCCAATAACCAAGCAGGGGATTTAACATGCCAGTAGCCAGAATAGTTGCCAGCTATAGCGAAAATGAAAAGGATACCATCACGCTGCTGTGCGGCGTGGATGAGGAAAACCAGATCCGTCAGGGGGAATGGTTCGGCGTGGTGAAGAATGACGATGGGCGCGGCGATGAGTCCAATTATCCCTTTACCCTGCACGTCGACTACCAGAAAAACACCTTCTATCTCGACTATGGTTATGACGATGCCGAGTCGCGCCAGATGCAGAAGACCGATATTTATTCTAAACCGCTCGCCGAACAAAGCTTCTTCACCATTTTCGACGAGGAAGAGGGTGAAGAGTTCAGCTACCGCATCAACAGCATTCATCTTTACGACTAATCACGCCTGAGACCAAAATGCCCGTGCCGACGCTGTCGCACGGGCATTTTTTATTGTCTGGCCCTCAGTTTTTGCATCTTGTCCGCCCTGAGCTATAGGTGAGAGGGATCTTGTGCTATATGATAAAAAATTCAGATGGTTAACGGGGATGAATCAGAATGACGAGAAGAAAAATTCAGCAAGGTTTTCGTTTGGCGTTGTGTGCAGTGGCTATTGGCGCAGGATTAAGCAGCGCGATGGCGGCGCAGGTTCCCCCAGGCACCACTCTGGCGGAAAAGCAGGAAATTGTGCGTCATATTAAAGATGAGCCGGCTTC
Source organism: Serratia inhibens (assembly GCF_003591175.1). Taxonomy (GTDB): domain Bacteria; phylum Pseudomonadota; class Gammaproteobacteria; order Enterobacterales; family Enterobacteriaceae; genus Serratia; species Serratia inhibens. The sequence continues at coordinate 168,704 of NZ_QYYG01000001.1, forward strand.
GCTGGATCCGATCAAGGCAGTGGGGTTGCCGGAGGCGCAATTGGCACGCGATCTGTTCGAAGGGCTGGTGAATCAGGATGCCAACGGCAAGGTGATCCCTGGCGTTGCCACCCGTTGGCAAACGTCCGATAACCAAACCTATATCTTCACGTTGCGCAAAGATGCGCGCTGGTCAAACGGTGACCCTGTAACGGCAAAAGATTTCGTTTATAGCTGGCAACGCCTGGTCGAGCCGAAAAATCTGTCACCTTTCGCCTGGTTCGCCCAATTGGCCGGTATTCAGAACGCCGACGAGATCATTGCAGGCAAGCTGCCTGCCGACAAGCTGGGCGTAACGGCGTTGGACGATTACACCTTTAAAGTGCAGTTGAACAAACCGGTACCCTATTTTGTCAGCCTGACCGCCAACTTCAGCCTGTTCCCGGTGAACCGGTCGGTGGTGGAGAAGTTCGGCAATGACTGGACCAAAGTCGGCAACCTGGTGGGCAATGGTGCATTCAAACTGCAGGAACGTGTGGTCAACGAGAAACTGGTGCTGACGCCAAATGAACATTACTGGGATCACGCACATACCGTGCTGACCAAAGTAACCTTTGTGCCGATCAACCAGGAGTCCAATGCCACCAAGCGCTATCTGGCCGGCGACATTGATATCACTGAGTCCTTCCCGAAAAACATGTACCAGAAGTTGCTGAAAGATATCCCGGACCAGGTTTATACCCCGGATCAGCTCGGTACCTATTATTACGCCTTCAATACCCAACGTGCGCCGACCAACGATGTGCGAGTGCGTAAAGCGCTGTCTTATGCGATCGACCGTAAAATTATTGCCGAAAAAGTGCTGGGCACCGGTGAGAAACCGGCTTATCACTTCACACCGGACGTCACCGCCGGGTTTAAACCGGAAGTGAGCCTGATGCAGCAGCAATCGCAGGCGGAACTGAATGCGCAGGCCAAGACGCTGATGCAGGCCGCCGGCTACGGCCCAAATAACCCGTTAAAGCTGACATTGCTGTACAACACCTCTGAAAGCCATCAGAAAATCGCGATTGCCGTGGCTTCGATGTGGAAGAAAACGCTCGGTATTGACGTCAAGCTGCAAAACCAGGAATGGAAAACCTATATCGACAGCCGCAACACCGGTAACTTCGACGTAGTGCGTGCTTCCTGGGTGGGCGATTACAACGAGGCATCGACCTTCCTGTCGTTGTTGAGTTCATCCCACAGCGGCAACATCGCCAAATTCAAGAGCGCCAGGTATGACAATCTGCTGGCGCAGGCCAGCCGGGAAACCAACGCAAAGGCTCTGACGGCGGATTACAATAAAGCGGAACAGATCATTGCGGAACAGGCACCGATCGCGCCAATTTACCAGTACACCAACGGTCGCCTGATCAAGCCTTGGGTAAAAGGTTACCCGATCACCAATCCGGAAGACGTGGCTTACAGCCAGACGATGTATATTTTGCAGCACTGATTGATCAGCGTTGTTCTTAAGGTACTTTTCAGGCCCCGCTCAAATGCGGGGCTTTTATTTGGCTAATGGCGACACAAACAACGCGCTGCGCGCAACAGAGGAAGGAAATATGCAAGACACGTCGTGCGCGCAGCCGGGGACGATCAGTAACTGACGCTTGACACTCGGGGCGATAAAACGCCGATCGTAAGCCGCATAGGCGACGCCGCGTTGCAGACGATAGGGGCCCTGAGCCTGCGCAGCACAGGATTTGTCGAGTATCTTGTAGAAGGTGCCGGGTGCGTGCCCGGTATCTTTTTCGCCCTCAATATAAGTGATGTCCGCCGCGGCATAGCGTTGGCGCACAGTTTCGCGGGTTTGACCGTGAAACCCGGGGATATTTTCAATACCGTATTTCCAGCGATTTAGGTTTGGGCATGAGTCAGCGGTCATTTCCGTCCAGGTAAAGCCGCAGCCTTTTTCCTGACTACAGCTACGCCAGTCGGCAACCGGCTGTGGCCGAAAACGATCAAAGTAAAGCCAACTGCCGGGGTCGGACACGACATAACGCAGGCTCACGCCGGTGGGCGGTTCCGCAAACCCGACATAGTGCTGCACGAACTGCGCGCCGGCGGAAAACCCAGCGACAGTGACCTGCCGTAACTGCGGCCATTTGATTTTCAGCTCGGCGATCAATTGGTCAAGTGCGGAAAACGAGCTGACTCTTGACTGTAAATCCAACCCACCCTCGATCCAGGAACTGCAACTCCACAATGTATCATCCGGCTGCGCCGCAGGAACGCCGGGCGAATGGCAGCGCCTGGCCTGAGCGGCGGGAACCGGATAGAGCGGCGCAACCAGTAAAGTGTCGTCGGTTTTATCTGCCAGTTGGGCCGCCTTCAGGGCCGCAGTCAGCGTTTTTCCGGCATCCCTGGGGTAACCGTGCAGCACGACTAAAGCGGAATGTGGCGTGCGCCCGTGGGATTTTACGACGTAGTAAGGCAAATTACCTGCCGAGTCATCGAGCTTGAGCTGATAGGCATCAGCGATGCCCTCGAGTGAATTATCTGCGGCAAACAGCGGATAAAAAGGCGCAGGAGCCAGTGTCAAAACAGAGGCCAGCAGTAACGTCGATGTGCATTTCATGGGGGACCGGGCTGAAAGTTGGGCATTATTCACCCATGTTAACGCATAAGGCGCGGGTCAGGGGTAACCATCGGGTGGCTTTATCTTTGAGTCGCAAAGCATTAACGCTAGACTCTGGTGTAACTGAAAAGCGAAGGGGATAAGGAATGGATGTCATTGAGGGGCGCGAGTTACAGGTTCCTGATGCGGTGTATGCCTACCAGCTCGATGGCAAGGGCGGCGTAACATCGATTGACTACGATGATAAAATCACCTGCGATGAGCCTTGCTGGCTGCATCTGGATTATGCGCACCCGGCCAGCGCTGAATGGCTGAACACTACGCCGTTGTTGCCGGATGCGGTAAGAGAAGCGTTATCGGGGGAAAGCTCGCGTCCGAGGGTCAGCCGCTTGGGCGATGGCACCATGATCACGTTGCGCAGTATTAATTTCAACGCCAACTCGCGGCCGGATCAGTTGGTGACCATTCGCGTTTATATGACCGATAAACTGATCGTTTCTACCCGACATCGTAAGGTGTACTCCATCGATCAGGTGGTGAGCGATCTGCAAAGCGGTACTGGGCCAACCAACAGCGGCAACTGGCTGGTGGAAATTGCCGATGCCTTGAACGATCACACCAGCGATTTTATAGAGGATCTGCACGATAAGATCATCGATTTGGAAGATGCGCTTTTGGAGCAGCAAATTCCGGAGCGCGGGCAGTTGGCACTGATACGCAAACAACTGATTGTGTTGCGCCGCTACATGGCGCCGCAGCGCGACGTATTTTCCCGGCTGGCGAGCGAGCGGTTGCCCTGGATGAACGATGACGACCGACGGCGCATGCAAGATGTTGCCGACCGGCTGGGGCGCGGCCTGGACGATCTGGATGGCAGCATTGCGCGCACCGCGATCCTTTCCGATGAAATCACCACCGTGATGGCCGATGCCATGAACCGCCGTACTTACACCATGTCGCTACTGGCAATGGTGTTCTTGCCCACCACGTTTTTGACCGGATTGTTCGGCGTTAACCTGGGCGGCATTCCTGGTGGCGGTAATCCCTTTGGCTTTGCCACCTTTTGCCTGATGCTGACGGGCCTGGTGCTCGGTGTGGCCTGGTGGCTGAAACGCAGCCGTTGGCTGTAGCCAAAAAAGCGTGAAAACCCGGTTAACATTGAGCGATATCAACTTTTGCCTCGGGAAAATGGGGCATGATCTCTCTCGCAGGTGAATGCAACGTCAAGCGATGGGCGTTGCGCTCCATAATTGTCTTACTTTCTTATTATTTAGAATTACTGCATAGCACATTGATTCATACGATGCCGGTCTAACCACCGGCATTTTTTTGTCTGCAATTTACCGCCTTCAGGCCGCGCTTTCGTCCCAGAAACTGGCCTCGATTTTATGCCCGTCCAGGTCGCGCACAAAGCACCCGTAATAGGCTTCGCCATAGTGCGGCCGTGATCCAGGGGCTCCTTCATCTTTTGCGCCTGCCTGTAACGCCAACCGGTAAAAATCATCGACCTGCTGCTTGCTGGTGGCGAAAAAACCTACGTGCATACCGTTACCGGTCGCTGCGGGTTGGTTGTCTATCGGCACCTGCAACCAGAACTCCGGGTAATCACGGCCATAGCCAATAGCGCCAGGATGCTCCAGCACTCGTCGGCAACCTAATGCGGAGAGCGTGCTATCGTAGAATTCGGCGGCGGCATCGAAATGATTGGTGCCCAGGGAAACGTGGGATACGCAGGGGGTAATGTTCATCGGCAATCTCCTTGTGACTGTATAAATGTACAGTATAGAGTAAAGACGGCACTGTCCGATAAATTATGCTGGAATTGTGAGCAGGATCGAAAACTGTCTGCGGGCAGAAACGCCGCCCGCAGAAAACGGGCGGCGCAGCGGTTTACTTGATTTCGAGAACGTTTAAACGTTCCAGCGCCGGTGCGGCTTCATCCGCATCTTCTGGCTGCCAGCCGACCGGTTGCATCGGAATATCTTCACGATCAAAAGCCAGATCGCCACCGTCAACCACTTCACTGCCGTGGTGAATCTCTTTGAAATCAAAAAGGTTGTAATCGCTCAGGTGTGAAGGCACCACGTTTTGCATTGCGCTGAACATGGTTTCCAGGCGGCCCGGATAGCGTTTATCCCAGTCGCGCAGCATGTCGCCAATCACCTGACGTTGCAGGTTTGGCTGCGAACCGCACAGATTACACGGAATAATGGGGAATTCTTTAGCCACCGAGAAACGCTCGATGTCTTTTTCGCGGCAATAGGCCAGCGGACGGATCACCACATGCTTGCCATCGTCGCTCATCAGCTTGGGTGGCATGCCTTTCAGCTTGCCGCCATAGAACATATTGAGGAACAGCGTTTGCAGAATGTCGTCACGGTGGTGGCCGAGGGCAATCTTGGTCGCGCCCAGCTCGGTGGCGGTGCGGTAAAGAATGCCGCGGCGCAGGCGAGAACACAGTGAGCAGGTGGTTTTGCCTTCAGGGATCTTGTCTTTGACGATGCTGTAGGTATTTTCCTCGACAATCTTGTATTCCACCCCCAGGTTTTCCAGATAAGCCGGCAGGATATGCTCGGGGAAGCCCGGCTGTTTCTGGTCGAGGTTGACCGCAACCAGCGAGAAGTTCACCGGCGCGCTTTGCTGCAGGTTGCGCAGGATTTCCAGCATGGTGTAGCTGTCTTTGCCACCGGACAGGCAGACCATGATGCGGTCGCCTTCTTCAATCATGTTGAAATCGGCGATCGCCTGGCCCACGTTGCGACGCAGGCGCTTTTGCAATTTGTTGAGGTTGTACTGCTCTTTTTGACTAACGGTTTGTTTTTCTGACATTTAAATCGTGCTCGTTTTCAATGGGGGGCACTATGGGGGCATGATATTTAGACCGAGAGTTTAGCATTCAACAGGCTATTTGGGTCAGTATTCATATCTTCCCGCTTTGCACCTTAGGCCTTGAAGGCCCTTTGTGCATATCATGCCCCATCTGGTTTGCGATAAAAATGGGTTCGCGCCAGCTGGCAGCAACCAGCAGGCAAAAGTATGTCGCGTATGGTACGGATTACGCCGCCGAATACCAGCGCGTTTTATGCATCAGCCCCAGACATGGCCCAATGAGGAGCGAAAGCCGTCTTTTTTACTTTGTTTGGTGCTCTTCAGCCAGATCGAAACCAATCAGTGTCTGCTCGGTTTTTACGCCCGGCATCATCTGATGCAGCCCCTCGATCAACTCTTCACCGGCATCATACAGCGCCTGTAACGGCATGGCCGGCAGGCTTTCCAGAATAAACCACATCTTGCCGGCATCTGCGTTCAGCCGGGTTCTTACCCCCTGGCGCCAGTTCCAGCGACGGCAAGTTACACCCAGATCGTCGCGCCAGACCACTTCCCCCGGTTCCGGCGATTCATGCGTAACCTCACCGTCTTTCACCGTATCAAACAGCTCGCTTCCATCGGCAACCACTAACCTGGGTTGCCCGACATAGGCTTCAACATTTTCCCCGCCAACGGGAATGGCATAGCGAATGCTGATGGCATTATAAAGATCAACAACGGGATCAATACTGGGTAGCGAGCCGTCTCGCAGAACCCGTTTGCGCAAAGCTTCCGCTGAACAAGGGGTGCGTTTGGGTTTGGCGCCGAATCGGGTAAATGCCTCTCCCCAGGCGGCAAGATGAGCCTCGGCCCAGGGCGCGTCACCCGCAGAAATCGAATGACAAGCCTGTTTCAAAGCCTGGTCGGCAATCCTCGGGTTGGTAATAGGTGCGGCTTCAACGGCAATGCTCAAGGCTCTGAAGCCGGGTGCCACGGAGGACACTTTGGGATCGATTGACGGAAGAACTGAAAACATCTGATAATCCTATAATGACTAATTTATTTCATGGTAATGACTAATGACCAATAAAGTCAATATATCGACCGAGCACGGCGCGGATATTCAAACCGTCAATGAAGCGGTTTCAAGCACCATCAAACAGCACCGAAAAAACAAGAAATTGACCCTTGATGAGCTGTCACGCAGGGCCGGTGTCAGCAAAGGGATGCTGGTAGAAATCGAGAAGGGTGCAGCTAACCCGAGCATTGCCATATTGTGCAAAATAGCGGCGGCGCTGGGCCTTTCTGTAGCCGATATCGTTAATGTCACCGATGCGCCCTCCGCTTACCTTATCGATAAAAAGGAAATACCTACATTATGGACGGGTGACTCAGGCGGTACAGCCCGTTTGCTGGCGGGGACGCGCGGGCCGGATATGATTGAGCTGTGGCGCTGGGAGATGTTTCCTGATGAGCTGTTTGCCTCAGCGGGCCATCCTCAAGGCACCTTCGAGCTGCTGCATGTTGAGCAGGGCGTTCTCAGCCTGAAGGTGGGGAGTACCGAGATGATTATTCCTGCGGGTTCTTCTGCCGTCGCCAGCACCGATGTGCCGCATCATTATGCCAATCGGGGTGAGGGAAAGCTGCTCTTCACCATGACCGTAGCCGAACTTCACTCCTGACATATTGCCGGTTTGCCGGGCGTTATCCCAACGGCAGAACTGTATAAGGGTTCATCATGGTAGCGGGGACTATGCGAAAATTCTTGCAGGCCGGGTTATTGCTTTGTTTTACGTCGTTATCAGCCGGTGATTGAGAAGGCGCGGTTCGACGTTGCGCAATGGCAGGGAAAAGAAAGCTACGTACGCGGTGCGGTAAAAGAAGCCCAGCGGCAAAGCTGGCTGGAAGCAGGGCGCGAACCGATCGCGCCCTGAAGGGGTATTTACTCGGCGGACGATTTTTCCGTCTTGCCGGCCAACATACTGAGGAAGTCGTACTTCTCTTTCAGCTCTTTCTCTGCGGCCTGGTACAGCGCACTGGCGACCTCCGGCTGCTGCGAGTTCAGGCGGCGGAAGCGCTGTTCTTTGAGCAGGGTTTCGGTCAGCTCGCTGTTTGGCGGCCGAGAATCCAGCGCCAGCGCGGGTTTACCCTGGTCGGTGCGGCGCGGATCGAAACGGTACAGCGGCCAGAAACCGGTGGCAGTCAACTGTTTCATCTGATCGTGGCTGAGCGCCAAATCGTAACCGTGCTCCTCGCACGGGCTGTAGGCGATAATCAGTGATGGGCCCGGATAGGCCTCTGCTTCCTGAATGGCCTTCACCGTCTGGTTAAGCTGTGCCCCCAGCGAAATCTGCGCCACATAGACATGGCCGTACATCATCATACTGACGCCCAGATCCTTGCGTGCCTTTCGTTTGCCGTGCTCGCCGAACTTGGTTACCGCACCGAGCGGCGTGGCTTTCGACTGTTGCCCGCCAGTGTTGGAGTAACACTGGGTATCCAGCACCAGCATGTTGACGTTCTCGGTCAGACTGAGGACGTGATCCAAACCGCCGAAACCAATATCGTAGGCCCAGCCGTCGCCGCCAATCAGCCAGATGGATTTATCCACCAGATAATCGGCGTCGGTCGCCAGTTGGCGAGCGTCGTCACCCTCGATCTGCGCCAGCAGGCCACGCAATTCAGCGATCTGTTTGCGGCGTGGTTCGGGCGCGACGTCCTGCATCTGCAAAGCGTTGACCAACGGCTCCGGCAGTTGCGGCGACAGGGTATTCAGCAACCGCAGCACACGACTCCGGTGCTGATCGACCGTCAACCTGAAGCCCAGACCAAATTCGGCGTTATCTTCGAACAGCGAGTTGGCCCACGCCGGGCCGCGGCCTTCGGCGTTGGTGGTATAAGGCGTGGTCGGCAGATTACCGCCGTAAATCGATGAACATCCGGTGGCATTGGCAATCAGCAGCCGGTCGCCGTAGAGCTGGGTCAGCAGCTTGATGTACGGCGTCTCGCCGCAGCCCGAGCAGGCGCCGGAATATTCGAACAGCGGCGAGATCAACTGCGAAGTGCGGATGTCGATGCGCTCAATCTGCGCCGGGTCGATCTCCGGCAATTGCAGGAAGAAATCGTAATGCCGTTTTTCCGCATCGAGATTATCGAGCCGCGAAGCCATGTTGATCGCCTTGATGTCCGGATTCTGGCGATCTTTGGCCGGACACACCTCTACGCACAGGTTACAGCCGGTACAATCTTCCGGCGCTACCTGCAGCACATACTTCTGGCCGCGCATATCACGCGCTTTGACATCCAGCGACTGCAAGCTGGCGGGGGCGTGCTCCATCGCCTGCGGTTGCACCACTTTGGCGCGAATGGCGGAGTGCGGGCAAGCGGCGACGCAGTGGTTGCACTGGGTGCAGAGATCCGGCTGCCAGAGCGGGATCGTCTCGGCGATATTGCGTTTCTCCCATTGGGTAGTGCCGACCGGCCAGGTTCCGTCCGGTGGGAAGGCCGAGACCGGCAGCGCATCGCCCAACCCGGCCAGCATCGCGGCGGTAACGGTTTTGACAAAGTCGGGTGCGGCATCCGAGACTACCGGTGGGCGCAGCGGGCTGCCGGCGTCGACCGGTTGCAGCGGGATCTCAATCAATGCATCAAGCGTGGCATCCAGCGCTTGCCAGTTGCGTTCGACGATCTCCTGGCCTTTGCTGCCGTAGCTGCGGGCGATAGCGTCCCGCAGTTGCTGCAGTGCCAAGTCGCCCGGCAGAATTTGCGTGAGTCGGAAAAACGCCATCTGCATAACGGTATTGATGCGCGCTCCGAGTTGGCACTCGCGTGCCAGTTTTGCCGCGTTGATAATATAGAAACGAGCCTGGCGCTGTTGCAGCACCGCCTGAACTTCCTGCGGTAGCCGTGACCACGCCTCTTCGGCACCGTATGGCGTGTTAAGCAGGAAGATGCCGCCGGGCTTCAGACGCTCCGCCATCTGGTAGGTATCGATAAACTGCAGTTGATGGCAACCGACGAAGTCGGCGCGGCTGACCAGATAGGCCGAATTGATCGGCTGTTCGCTGACGCGCAGGTGAGAAACCGTCAGGCCGCCGGCCTTTTTGGAGTCGTAGACAAAATACCCTTGTGCGTACATCGGCGTGCTGTTGCCGATGATTTTGATGTTGTTCTTGGTGGCGGAGACGGAGCCGTCGCTGCCCAGGCCGTAGAACAACGCCTCCAGCGAAGCGCGCTGCGGCAGGGTTTCTTCGCTGAGCGGCAGGGAAAGGCCGGTCACATCGTCGAAAATACCGACGGTGAAGCGCGGACGCGGTCTGGCAAGTTGCAGCTCGTTGAATACCGCCAATGCACAGTCCGGCCCGAACTCCTTCGAAGACAAACCGTAACGGCCACCGATCACCATCGGCATGTCCGCGCGTTCGCCACGGCTGAAGGCCTCGGCCAGCGCGGTCATCACATCCAGGTACAGCGGCTCCGCCAGCGCGCCAGGCTCTTTGGTGCGGTCCAGTACGGCGATTTTCCGGGCACTTTCCGGCAGCACGCTGAGCAGGTGCCGAGCGGAGAAGGGCCTGAACAACCGCACTTTCAATACGCCGACCTTTTCGCCACGCGTCAACAGGGTGTCAATCGCCTCTTCGCAGGTGCCGATCGCGGAACCCATCAGGATCACTACACGCTCGGCCTGCGGGTGGCCGTAATATTCAAAGGGTTGATATGCCCGCCCGGTGATCTGCGCAAATTTATCCATTGCATCAATCACATGCTGGCAGGCGCTGTCGTACCAGGGATTAGTGGCTTCACGCGACTGGAAATAGGTATCCGGATTAGCGGAAGTGCCGCGCACCACCGGGTGATCCGGCGACAGCGCACGGCTGCGGTGGGCGTCAATCGCCTCCTGCGGCAGCATCTTGCGCAGGGCGTCGTCGTCCAGCGGCACGATTTTATTGATTTCGTGCGAGGTGCGGAAACCATCAAAAAAATGAATAAACGGCAGGCGACTGTTGAGGGACGCCGTTTGGGAAATCAGCGCAAAGTCTTGCGCTTCCTGGACGCTACTGGCGCACAGCATGGCGCAACCGGTCTGACGTACGGCCATTACGTCGGAATGATCGCCGAAGATCGACAGCGCATGGGTCGCCACGGTGCGTGCGGCGACGTGCAATACAAACGGCGTCAATTCACCGGCCAGTTTGTACAGTGTCGGGATCATCAGCAGCAGGCCCTGCGATGAGGTGAATGAGGTCGACAGCGCGCCGGTTTGCAGCGCACCGTGCACCGTGGCGATGGCTCCGCCTTCCGACTGCATTTCCATCACGCGCGGCACGTCTCCCCAGATGTTTGGACGACCGTCGCCGGACCAGGCATCCGCCTGTTCCGCCATGGTTGAACTGGGGGTGATCGGGTAGATGGCAATCACTTCGCTGGTGCGATAGGCGACGGAAGCGACTGCATTATTACCATCTGTAGTAATCATCGACTTTACCTTTCATTGCTCAAAAAGCCGCAAAAGTTGCCTCTTGCAGTAATTAACAAAGTCTAGCAGAGGGATATATTGGCCCTTTATCGCGTTTGTGTGGCGGGCGAAAAATCGGCAGGAAGCACGCGCAGGTAATATCTTCGATAAAAATCGTTTTAAAACGGAGAATTAATCGGGTGGTTTAACGACAATTTATTCACGACGCGCCATACTGGTGAACATGTTCACTTACAGAAGAAAAGACGATGAGCGGATTTATCTATTTGACCATGGCGATTGTTGCTGAAGTGATCGCCACCACCATGCTGAAAGCCTCCGAAGGTTTTACCCGATTGTGGCCGTCGCTGGCGGTTATCGTGGGCTACGCCGTGGCTTTCTGGGGGCTGTCGATGGTGGTGAAAACCATGCCGCTGGGGATTGTTTATGCTATTTGGTCGGGTATGGGCATTGTTCTGGTGTCGATAGCTGCCGTATTTGTCTATCAGCAAAAGCTGGATCTACCGGCGGTGATCGGCATGGGATTAATTATTGCCGGCGTACTGGTGATTAATTTACTGTCGAAAACGGCGGCTCATTGATTGTTATTTTAATGTGAAAATAGCCGGCGTGACATTCAGTGACGCTGGCTGAATAATTCAGGAGTAAATAACGGAAAATAAGGGATTAACCCCCTGATCATTTCAGTTTGGGCCAATGAAGCTGCAACCTGAATGTCACGAATGTATTAATCCGTAACCGCAAAGTTCGCAATATCTCCCACGCCGATAGCCAAGAGTTGCGCAGCCGCCCAAGGCCACCGACACGACTTCACTCGCTGGTAAAATTCGAATGTGGTGACCGCTGCCCCTCGCGATTGAAACTCCTTTGTCTGCAAGCCGTGTTACGTCGCCGACCTTTGACACCCGATGGGTATCAGAGGGAAAGAAATCCTGTAACGATAATAATGTCGATTCTGTTCAAATAAACGCCAAATAATTGCAGGAATATATTTCCATAATTAATTTATCAGGCTAAATTAAACGGGTTTGCATCAAAGATAACTGAACGTGTCCGCATTAAAGTGACGCGAGTTATCAGCAATGGCGATTTTACACAGCGCAGTTCCGGGTTCAGGAGTGAAAATAATGCAAAAATCAACGTGGCTGCTTGCCGGCGCCGTACTGCTTTTGGCCGCATGCAGCAGCAAGAATGAAGAACCAGTTCAGCAGGGCAATAGTGCAAGAATCAATACGTTACAGACCAGCGCCAATTGCGCCAGCGTGGGTGGCGTCACTACCGTGGCTCATAATTTAAACGGCGAGGCGGTAAGAATGTGCCAGATGCCGAACGGCAAGCAGTGTGAAGAGTGGACTCTGGGGCAAGGAGCTTGCTCAACCGCCGGTTAAGGCGAAAGAAGACCAGGCCGCTTTAGCAGCCTGGTAAACAGGGATCACTGCACCCAGTCTCGCAGGGTATATACCAGGATATGGTCGCCACCGCTCAGCGTGAGTTGCTGAGCGTTAAGGCTGACTTTTGCGCCTTTTCCCAGCACTGCGCCGATCGTTTGATCCCACTGATTGCGTTGCTCATCGGTACACAGCTTGCGCGTTGAGGCCAGGTTTTGCACCGTCAGCACGCCGTTTTGCAACTGGCCGCTGCCGAAGAAACGGTTACACATCGCGCCGGAAACATGCATTTTTTCACCGAACTCAATACTTGGGGCGCTACCGGGCTGTGGCTTCACCGCAACGCCGTCCACGCTTTGCAGCACGAAATTGTGATGTAACAGGTCGCTTTCCGTAACGGTTTTACTGTTCTGGTTCATTCCACACCCCGCTAATAACAGCGCCGCTAACGCCGCCGACAGACACTTTTTCATGCGTTTTCCTCACTGAAAATTCAGGCATTAAGCTGATTAGGGCAATTTTCCCCGCGATCCAACTGGTTGACGTTTTTCAGCGTGGTTTCCGAAATGCTGGTCAGCGCCTCCTCAGTCAGGAAAGCCTGGTGACCGGTGAACAACACGTTGTGACAGGCTGACAGACGGCGGAATACGTCATCCTGAATCACGTCATTGGATTTGTCTTCGAAGAACAAGTCGCGTTCATTCTCATACACGTCCATCCCCAGAGCGCCGATTTTTTGTTGCTTCAGCGCGTCAATCGCCGCCGAGGAATCAATCAGCCCGCCGCGGCTGGTGTTGATGATCATGACGCCGTCTCTCATCATGGCAAAAGCGTCGGTATTCAGCAGATGATGGTTTTCCGGCGTCAGAGGGCAGTGCAGGGTGATCACGTCTGATTGCGCGTACAGCGTTTTCAGATCAACATATTCTGCGCCCAACTCCAGCGCCTGCGCACTTGGGTAGGGATCGTAAGCCAACAGTTTCATGCCGAACCCTTTCAGGATGCGCATGGTCGCCACACCAATTTTACCGGTGCCAATCACCCCGGCGGTGCGATTATGCATGTTGAAGCCGATCAGCCCCTCAAGCGAGAAGTTGGCGTCGCGGGTGCGTTGGTAGGCGCGGTGGATGCGGCGGTTAAGGCACATCATCATCCCTACGGCGTGTTCCGCCACTGCCTCCGGCGAATAAGCCGGCACGCGTACTACTTTGATGCCCAATTCTTTGGCGGCGTCCAGGTCCACATTGTTGAAACCGGCGCAGCGCAGGGCCAGGATTTCAACCCCCAACGCCGCCAGTTCTTCAAGCACTTCACGGCTGCCGTCGTCATTGACGAAAATGCATACCGCTTTGCAACCGGCGGCAGTTTTGGCGGTTTTCTTGCTGAGCAGAAAGTCGAAGAATTCCAGCTCATAGCCAAACTGTTGATTCACCAGTTCGAGATATTTACGGTCATACTGTTTGGTGCTGTATATCGCCAATTTCATCGTGGTTTCTCCACCGTGATTTTGTGACAAATTTAACAGATTTTAGTAAATTCTACAATTGGTTAGCTCATTCCGGCATGGGTGAGATTTTTATTGAGGGCAGGTTTAAGAGTAGCGGGAGGCGGCGGAGAGCGAGGCAAAAAAATCCCCACGGGGGGTGGGGAATGGCTTCTCTAGTACAGTAAGCTCGCGGCTGACTTTTGTTAGAATGCTTGCAAGACTATTAATGAACAAAGGCAACTACAATAACAAAAGTCCGAAACATAACGTATTCACGCAGTGAATATGTAACTAAACCCTACAGAGTCAGCATTGATGACTGGAAACCCGCCTGAACAGGCGTTGCCTGCGCTATCGACTTCACCCTATGTCAAATTCGTGCCATCATTATTGCCAATTCAGGCATAGACTTACCCTACACGGCGTTCGGTTCGGGGGATTAATGCCCAACTCAGGAATGAAGCAATCATTTAATGACTAAGCGATTGAAAGTATTCATAGGGATTGTGATGGGTATTGTGATCCTGCTGTTGGCGCTGTGGCAAACGCTGCCGCGCTGGCTGCCGCGCGTGCTTACCCATTGGTTGCCGCAGGGCAGTCAGTTGGTTTTGCAGGGTAAACTGCGGTGGCAGCAGGGGGCCTTGCAACTGGATGGCGCCCGATTTACCGCGCAGGATTGTTTGCTGGCCGCCGTGGGGCCGACCCGGTTGGCTTATCGGCAGGGGCGCTGGCAACTGATCGGCGACAAACTCAGCATTGATAGCGCCTGTTTATCAAAATTGCCAGCCGGCGATGCCGACAGCGCTCCTCTGGCGCTCGACAGGGTGCAAAAACAATTGCCGCTGCTGGATATCACCATCAATGATTTCACGGTGATCCCGTGGCAACACTATGCCGGCAAACTGCAATTGCACGCTTCGGCTGGTGGCCAACGTCTGCAGTATCAGGGGAAAAACCTCAGCGCCGAAGCCGTGTTGGATGATCACCAGCAACTGACGCTGAACAGCCTGACGCTTACTCCGCCCAACAGCTCGCAACCGCTGCATCTGACCGGCAAGATTGCCATCCCGCTGGATTTGGACAGCATGCCCGTTCAGGGCGCGTTGCAGGGCGAGATGCAAACCGGCTATCTGGAAAAGCCGTTGCTGCTCGATATGCGCTGGCAACAGCAGCAAGGCGTGTTGACGCTAACGGAAAAGGGCGACGATAAACCGCTGGTGACGTTACCCTGGGAAATCACCCCGCAGCAGGTCAGCATCAATCAAGGAGAGTGGCGTTGGCCCTATAGCCGGCAGCCGCTTAACGGCGGGCTGAGCGTGGCACTGCACGACTGGAGCAAGGGGCTGGATGAAACCCAAATCAGCGCTCGTTTGAATGTCATTACCGCCGGTCACAATGGTAAAGGCAATGCAGTGTTGACGCTGGGGCCGGGCAAGGTCGGATTGATTGACAGCGATCTGCGCTTCCAACTGACCGGCCAGGCTAATCTGGCCGATTTTTCCATGACCGCTTCTATTCCCGGTATTCTCAGTGGCACTATCCTTAATCCGACGCTGGTCTTGCAACCAGGGTCGTTGCTGCGTCTGTGGGGCAACGCCTCGCCAGAAATGAAGCTGGAAGAGGCGCGCCTGCCGCTGGCCGGCGTCAAGGTTACCGCCGCCGGCATTACCGGCCGCCTGCAGGCCATCATCAACGCCAGCGACAGCTACTGGGGGCGTTTTAAACTGCACCTGGACGGTAAGGCACAGGATTTTTGGCCGGATCACGGCAACTGGCAATGGCGCTATTGGGGAAAGGGTCAGTTACCGCCGTTGCAGGCGGCCTGGGACGTTGCCGGCAGCGGCAGTTGGCAGGACACGACGATTGTTCTCGACCGTCTTTCCACCGGCTTCGACAAGCTGAAGTACGGCCTGGTGACGGTGGATGCGCCGCGTCTCAGCCTTGGTCAGCCACTGCGCTGGCAGCGTGGTGAGCGGAACCCGGCGTTCAATGCCGATATACAACTGGTTGCCGGCAAGGTCAGCTTTACGGACGGTGGCCATTTACCCTCGCCGGTGCTGGCGCTACAGCTTAAAGGCACCACGCCGGACAGCTTCCAGTGGCAGGGCAAATTGCAGGCGGAACAGATTGGGCCAATAGCGCTGCATGGCCGCTGGGACGGCGAACGGCTGCGCGGTGAAGGCTGGTGGCCGAAACAATCGCTGAAAGTATTCCAGCCACTGATCTCGCCGGATCTCAATATCACGCTGCGCGATGGCGAGTTTTATGCTCAGTCGGCCTTCTCGGCTGCCCGCGTGCAGGGCTTTGAAGCCGGAGGCCACTGGGTCGTGAACAATGGCGGCATGTGGCTGAAGGACGGTGAGATGAGCGGTCTGGATTTTGTCATGTCCTACCGATTCAAAAATCATTTGTGGCAACTGGGCGCCAAACGGCCGGTAACGTTGCGCATCAAGTCATTCAGCAACCTGTTCGAAATGCAGAATATCACTGCCGATCTTCAGGGCTTTTATCCCTACAGCGAGCCGGCGCCGTTAACGCTGAGCAATGTCGGCCTGGATGCGCTGAACGGGCATATCAGCCTGTCGGCATTGCGGATGCCGCAACATGATGCTGCGGTGCTGAAGCTGGATAAAGTGGATCTCAGCGCGCTGTTTACCGCGTTGAAGCCAAAGCAGTTTGCCATGTCCGGCAAGGTCGACGGCGAACTGCCTTTGTACCTCAATCACCCCAAATGGCTGGTGCGCAATGGGTGGATCGCCAATGCTGGCATGCTGACGCTGCGGCTGGACAAGGACATGGCCGATGCTATCGGCAGCAATAATTTGGCGACCGGCGCGGCGATAGACTGGCTGCGCTACATGGAGATCAACCGTTCTCAGGCCAGTGTCGATCTCGATAACCTGGGCGAGCTGACGCTAAAAGCGCGCATTGACGGGGTAAATCCGCAGAAAAGTGCCAAACGTGAGGTTATCCTGAATTATACCCATCAGGAAAACGTGTTTCAGCTATGGCGCAGTCTGCGTTTTGGCGACAATTTACAGGAGTGGCTTGAACAGGCCCTCTCAAAACCTGGGGAACAACCATGAAAATCATCAGCGGACCCTTGCTGGTCGCCGTGTTGGGCACGTCTTTACTGAGCGGCTGCGTGCCGCGTATTGAGGTCGCGACGCCCAAAGACCCGATTACCATCAATATGAACGTGAAGATCGAACATGAAATTCATATCAAGGTGGATAAGGACGTGGATAATCTGCTGAAAACCCAAAGCGGTCTGTTCTAGGAGCCAAACAAAAATGAAAAAATGTTATTTAGGCTTGATGGGTGCCGCCTGGTTATTCAGTGGTATGGCGATGGCGCTGACGCTTGATGAAGCCAAACAGCAGGGCCGTGTGGGCGAGACGCTTAGCGGCTATATTGCGCCGGTCAAACAGGACGCCGAAACCCTGACTTTGGTGAAAAACATTAACGCCGGGCGAACCCTAAAATATCAGGAAGTGGCGGACGGTAACCATATCGCCATTGATGAAGTGGCGCGTATGGCCGGGCAGAAGCTGGTGACGCGTGCGCCTGCGGGGGAGTATGTGCGCGGCATTAATGGCCAGTGGTTGAAGAAATAAAAAAGCGCGCCGTTTGGCGCGCAATCGCGATACAGATCGGGAATTATTTTGAGGGCAGTACAAGTTTGACGGGCGTTAACGCAGGCCTGTGTGGTTCGGCAGGGGCATACTGCCCCTGCGATAAGCATCAGGCGGCAACAACCTGCGCCAGCACGGCCTTGGCATCGGCCTGCGCTTTGGTTGCGACGTCCGGGCCGTAGGCGATACCTTCGGCGAACACGAACTCAACGTCGGTAATGCCGATGAAGCCCAGGAACAGACGCAGATAAGGTTCAACCAGATCGGTTGCGGTGCCTTTATGAATGCCGCCGCGGCTGGTCAGGATGATGGCGCGCTTGCCTTTCACCAGGCCTTCCGGGCCGTTTTCGGTGTAACGGAAGGTCACGCCGGCGCGGGCAATCAGGTCGAAATAGTTTTTCAGCTGGGTCGGGATGTTGAAGTTATACATCGGCGCCGCCATAACGATGGTGTCATTGGCCTGCAGCTCGGCAATCAGTTCGTCTGACAGCGCCAGCGCTTCTTGCTGACGTGGGGTCAGTGGCGTATCGGAAGGGCGCAGCGCGCCAACCAGTTCGCCGTCAAGCACCGGGATTGGCTGTGCGGCCAGATCGCGGACGGTAATGGTGTCGTTGCCGTGGGTGTTGGCCCACTGTTCCACGAAGAAGTCGGCCAGTTGATTAGACTGAGAATAGCCCGCCAGGATGCTTGATTTGAGAACCAATACTTTGCTCATCGGTAATTCCTTACGTTATGACAGTGACATCAGGACAAAGCGTCCCTTGCATGCGGTACACTTTATTCACATTTATCCAACAGTGATAGCGCAATATTTCGAGTTCTTTGTTCGATTTTATTGAATGACTCAATGCCTCTTGAACAGAGGCGTTATGGGGAAAAAGCGGCTTGTGATACTCTGAGCGGCTAAAGCTGAAACCGTGCCAATACATTATTAAACCGTTGCTAAAGCTTGATACGGCAGCGATGAGACAAGGAATACCGAACGTGAAATCTCCGCTCGCGGCATCCTCTGCCCAACTGGGCGAACTGATGCTCCGTGATCAACAACGCCTGCAACGTCGGTTGCAGGGCGCACGAAAAATCAAAAATCCCGATGCTCAGTTGGCGGTCGCCGCTGAAGTAGAAAGTGACATTGCGGCGGCGTTGCAGAAAGTGCAGGCGCGCGCTGCCTCTTGCCCGAAAATCACCTATCCGGAAAACCTGCCGGTCAGCCAGAAAAAGCAGGATATCCTGAATGCGATTCGTGACCATCAGGTCGTGATTGTCGCCGGTGAAACCGGTTCGGGAAAAACCACCCAGTTGCCGAAGATCTGCCTGGAGCTGGGGCGTGGGGTGAAGGGGCTGATCGGCCATACCCAGCCACGGCGCCTGGCGGCACGCACCGTAGCAAACCGCATTGCCGATGAACTGGAAACGCCGCTCGGCGGCAGCGTCGGTTATAAGGTGCGCTTTAACGATCAGGTCAGTGAAAATACGCTGGTCAAGCTGATGACCGACGGTATTCTGCTGGCGGAAATCCAGCAGGATCGGCTGTTGATGCAATACGACACGCTGATTATCGATGAAGCGCACGAACGCAGCCTGAATATCGACTTTATCCTCGGGTATCTGCGCGAACTGTTGCCGAAGCGCCCCGATCTGAAAGTCATCATCACTTCGGCGACCATAGATCCGCAGCGGTTTTCGCGCCATTTCAATAACGCGCCGATTATCGAAGTTTCCGGCCGCACTTATCCGGTCGAGGTGCGTTATCGCCCGGTGGTGGACGACGCCGAGGATACCGACCGCGATCAACTGCAGGCGATTTTCGACGCGGTAGATGAACTCGGCCATGAAGGGCTGGGGGATATCCTGATCTTTATGAGCGGCGAGCGTGAAATTCGCGACACCGCCGACGCCTTGAACCGTCTTGATTTACCGCATACCGAAGTATTGCCGCTGTATGCGCGGCTATCGAACAGCGAACAAAACCGGGTGTTCCAGTCGCATCATGGCCGCCGCATTGTGCTGGCGACCAACGTGGCGGAAACCTCGCTGACGGTGCCGGGCATCAAATATGTCATCGATCCGGGCACCGCGCGCATCAGCCGCTACAGTTTCCGTACCAAGGTCCAGCGCCTGCCGATCGAGCCGGTATCACAGGCCTCCGCCAACCAGCGTAAAGGCCGCTGTGGCCGCGTGTCGGACGGTATCTGTATCCGCCTGTACTCCGAACAGGATTTCCTGTCGCGGCCGGAGTTTACCGATCCGGAGATCCTGCGCACCAACCTGGCGTCGGTTATCTTGCAGATGACGTCGCTCGGGCTGGGCGATATCGCCGCATTCCCGTTTGTCGAAGCGCCGGACAAGCGCAATATTCTGGACGGCGTGCGCCTGTTGGAAGAGTTGGGTGCGATTAAAACGGCCGAAAATGGCCATTACCAACTCACCCCGCAGGGCCGCCAACTGGCGCAGTTGCCTATCGATCCGCGCCTGGCGCGCATGGTACTGGAAGCGCAAAAGAGCGGCAGCGTGCGTGAGGTGATGATCATCACCGCCGCGTTGTCGATCCAGGATCCGCGAGAGCGGCCGATGGACAAACAGCAGGCGTCGGACGAGAAACACCGCCGCTTCGCCGACAAAGACTCGGACTTCCTGGCCTACGTTAACTTGTGGGACTACCTGAAAGAGCAGCAAAAAGAGCACTCCTCCAGCCAGTTCCGTCGGCTGTGCCGCAATGATTTCCTTAACTACCTGCGGGTGCGCGAATGGCAGGATATCTACACCCAACTGCGCCAGGTGGTGAAAGAACTGGGGCTGCCGGTTAACAGCGAGCCTTCCGATTACCGCAGCGTGCATACCGCGTTGCTCACCGGGCTGCTGTCGCACATCGGCCAGAAGGATGCCGACAAGCAGGAGTTTACCGGTGCCCGCAACGCCCGGTTCTCGATCTTCCCCGGCTCCGGCCTGTTCAAGAAGCCGCCGAAGTGGACGATGGTGGCCGAACTGGTGGAAACCAGCCGCCTGTGGGGCCGCATCGCCGCACGCATCGAGCCTGAGTGGATTGAACCGCTGGCCCAGCACCTGGTGAAACACAGTTATAGCGAACCGCACTGGTCGAAATCCCAGGGCGCGGTGATGGCCAATGAAAAAGTGACACTGTTTGGGTTGCCGATTGTCGCTGCGCGGCCAGTCAATTACAGCACTATTGATCCGCTGCTGTGCCGTGAGCTGTTTATCCGCCATGCGTTGGTGGAAGGCGACTGGCAGACGCGGCATGCATTCTTCAGCGCCAACCTGAAGCTGCTCGCCGAAGTGGAAGAGCTGGAGCATAAATCGCGTCGCCGTGACATTTTGGTGGATGACGAAACCCTGTTCAGTTTCTACGACCAGCGAATACCGAGCGATGTGGTGTCCGGGCGTCATTTTGACAACTGGTGGAAAACCGCCGGTAAACAAAAGCCGGATCTGCTCAGCTTTGAAAAAGAGATGCTGATCAAGGACGGCGCCAACAAAGTCAGCGCGCTGGACTACCCGAATGCCTGGCACCAGGGCAATCTCAAGCTGCGCCTGACTTATCAGTTCGAACCGGGCACCGACGCCGATGGCGTCACGGTGCACATTCCGCTGCCTATTCTCAACCAGATTGAAGATCAGGGCTTTGAATGGCAGATCCCGGGTATTCGCCGTGAGCTGGTGATTGCGCTGATCAAGTCGCTGCCGAAGCCGGTTCGCCGTAACTTTGTCCCGGCACCGAACTACGCCGAGGCTTTCCTCGGGAGGGTGACCGCGCTGGAGCTGCCGCTGCTGGATGCGCTGGAGCGCGAACTGCGGCGCATGACAGGGGTGACAGTGTCACGTGAAGACTGGCATTGGGATCAGGTGCCCGATCATCTTAAAATGACTTTCCGGGTCGTCGGCGAAAATCACAAAACCTTGCTCGAAGGTAAGGATCTGACGGCGCTGAAGCTGCAACTGAAGGATAAAGTGCAGGAGACGCTGTCGGCGGTGGCGGATGACGGGCTGGAACAAAGCAATTTGCATATCTGGAGCTTCGGTAAATTGCCCGAGTTTTATGAGCAGAAACGCGGCGGCTACTCGATGAAAGCCTACCCGGCGCTGGTGGATGAAAAAGACAGCGTGGCGATCCGCCTGTTCGACAGCGAGCAGGAGCAGCAACAGGCGATGTGGCAAGGCACGCGCCGCCTGTTGTTGCTGAATATTCCTTCACCGATCAAATATCTGCATGAAAAGTTGCCCAACAAAGCCAAGCTCGGGCTGTATTTTAACCCTTACGGCAAGGTGTTGGATTTGATCGACGACTGCATCTCGTGCGGTATCGACAAACTGATTGCCGAACATGGCGGGCCGGTATGGCAGGAAGATAACTTCGCGCGCCTGCAGGAGTTGGTGCGCGGCGAGTTGAATGAAACGGTGGTGGGGGTGGCCAGGCAAGTCGAGCAAATCCTGACCACGGTGTTCAACATCAACAAGCGGTTGAAAGGCCGGGTGGACATGTCGTTGGCGCTGGCGCTGTCGGATATCAAAAACCAGCTTGGCGGCCTGATTTATCGTGGATTCGTCACCAACAACGGCTGGAAGCGCCTGCCGGATACGCTGCGCTATTTGCAAGCGATTGAACGCCGGCTGGAGAAGCTGGCGATTGATCCGCACCGCGACCGCGCGCAGATGCTGCGGGTGGATCAGGTGCAGCAGGCATGGCAACAGTGGCTGAACAAGCTGCCGCCGAAACGCCGGCAGGATGACGAAGTGAAAGAAGTACGCTGGATGATCGAAGAGCTGCGCGTCAGCCTGTTCGCCCAGCAACTCGGTACGCCTTACCCGATTTCGGACAAACGCATCATGCAGACTATCGAGCAGCTTTCAGCTTAAAACAAAGAGGGGTCAGCATGCTGACCCCGTCGTTACTTTCCTGCATCCAGCGCGTCCAGCGCATCGCGAATGCCGGTCACTGCCAACGCGCGGTTATCGGCACGGTAACGGTCTTTGGCCGCCGGCGCGGAGCTTTGAATGGCGATCAACGACCAGCCGTCGGCGGTTTTCAGCAGCAAGGGCGAACCGCTGTCTCCGGGCAGGGTATCGCACTGGTGCGACAACACTCCCTGCTGCGCCCAACCCGTCACTTTACAGTTCTGGTGGCTGTAAAGATCGTCCAGGTGGTCTTCCGGGTAACCCGCTTGGGTAATCAGCCGCTTGGCCTGCTTCATCGCCAGAGTCAGCGCTTTGCTGTCGCCTTGCCACAGCGGCAGAGGTTTAATCGGCAGCGGTCTTTTATCCTTCAGGCGGATCAGCGCAAAGTCATAGGCTGCGGCAGCCGGCGGTACAATCCAGCCCTCGCCGTCAGGCTTGAGTTTTTTCCCTAACTTGCGGTCGACCAAGGTTTCAATATTGTCGGTCTGGTATTTCCAGCTTTTATTGCCGGCAACAAAGCGCAGGGAGATGGCTTTATCCAATTGGCCTGGCGGCGCCAGTACGCAATGGCCGGCAGTCAACGCCAGATGAGGGGAGATCAGTGTGGCGGTGCACAAGTTGCCGCTGGCCGTTTCTACCTGGCCAATCGCCTGCCAGGGCCAACCCTCGGTTTCTGTGACTTTTATCCGTTCATCCTTGCCAAAAAACAAGCGGGTTTGCTCAGCCGTCGACGTGTCGGATGGGCTGTCGGCCCGTGCTGAGAGGGGGAGTGCGAGCGGGAATGAGCACAGCAACAGCAAAACGGTTATGCGCATAGGTCTCTTGCCTGGCAAATACGAATCATCCATAAACACACGGAATGCTAACTATAGACTGATTTAGCTATTGTGTGGATGGGCAGTGATTGATTTTTCGATAATTTATAACCCGAGGGGGATCTGCGGCTACAAATAAAAGAAGGTGGCGATCAACCCGCACAGGATCAGGGCGATCAGAATGATTTCAAATAAGTAACGGCGCAGCATTGATGAGAACCCCCGATGAAAAAACACCCGGCGAACCGGGTGTTGGACAAATCAATTCTGGTCTGGTGAGGGGAACCTCACATCAGATTGCTGTTACGCCGCTTTTTTATGGCTGGCTTTTTTGTGGTGTTTTTTTGCTGCCTGGGCTTTCTGAGCCGGGGCTTTTTTAGCGGTGGCTTTGTGATGCTTTTTAGCCGCCTGCGCTTTTTGAACTGCCGCTTTCTTCGCGTGATGTTTTTTCACGTGAGTGGTTTTAGCCGGTGCAGCAGCAGTAGTGGTAGCTGTCGCCGCAGGTGCGGTAGTGGCCGCGTCAGCAGCGAAGGCAACAGAAGACAGACCCATTGCAGCGGCAACAACCAGAGCTAATACTTTTTTCATCGAAGAGTCCTCAAATTACTTGTCATGTATCAAGCCCACTGCGGGGCCGGTGTTAAGATAGTAGGCAAATGGCGGAATGCTTTCCGTGAGTGATTGGTTTCGGCGTGTAACCTAATGTACAAGCCGTGGGAACTAGCCTGCGGCCGCTACGATGCACGGCCCCACAACGCAAAAAGGGACAGTAAATGAACGATATCGCAATCCGCCGTGGGCTCACCGAACAGGGTGAGGTTCCGATAGCTTATGAAGACTGGGGCAATATCGCTCATCCGCCGCTGCTGTTGATTATGGGCATCGGCGCGCAGATGTTGCTGTGGCCGGAGGAGTTCTGCCGTGCATTGGTGGAAAAGGGCTTTCGGGTGATTCGCTTCGATAACCGCGATGTAGGCCTGTCCGGCAAGACGCAGGGCAAAAGATCGCAGCCCTTGTGGCTATTGATATTACGGGCTCAGTTGGGCTGGCAAACCCGGGTGCCGTATTCGCTTGAAGACATGGCGAAAGACGCGGTGCATTTGCTGGATCACCTGCAAATAGCTCGGGCGCACATATTGGGCGCCTCGATGGGTGGAATGATTGCGCAGGTACTGGCGGCTGAATATCCGCAGCGGGTAAAGGCGCTGACCATTTTGTTTTCCAGCACCAACCAACCATTATTGCCGCCGCCGGCACCTTCGCTGCTGAAACTGCTGTTGCGTCGTCCGCCGGCAAATGCGACGCCGCAACAGCAATGCCAGTCTCTGAAAGAGGGGCTGCGCGCACTGGGTAGCCCGGCCTATCCGGTAGAGGAGGCGGAGCTTGATACGCTGGTAAGGCGGTTATTAAAGCGGGGGATGGATGCCGAAGGACTGCAACGCCAATTATCCGCGCTACTCGGCAGTGGTGATTTGCGGCGTTACAGCCGCCGGATCACGGCACCGACGCTGGTGATCCACGGCAATGCCGATCGCATGGTGCGTAAAGCCGGTGGTGTCGCCGTCGCCAGAGCGATAGCCCATTCGCAACTGCAGGTCATCCCGAATATGGGCCACGATTTGCCGCCTCAGCTGCGCCCACAATTGGTAGAGATGATCAGCGCGCACGCGGCGCGATAGCCCGGTCACCGTAGCGATACGGTGGCATTTGGGTTATTTTAGTTACAACATACATATGTAGAGCAACCAATCGGCACTCTGTAACATAAGGTGTCGCAAGTAAAGACTGTGCTCTATGGGGAGACGTCGGCCAGGCAGGGGAGAAAGGCACGGGTAGGCCCGTGCCTGGGGGCGTTACAGGTAGCGATTTTCCAGATGCTGACGGAAATAGCGCGGGTTTAACGCTTCGCCGGTCGCCTTGGTGATCAGCGCATCGGTAGAGAAGCGGCTGCCGTGATGCCAGATATTCTGTTTCAGCCAGTGGAACAGCGGGTTCAGGTTACCTTCGGCGATGTCATTGCTCAGCGAGGGCAGAGCTTCGCGCACGCTGTGGAACAGTTGCGCGGCATACATCGCGCCGAGCGTGTAAGTCGGGAAGTAGCCGAAAGCGCCGTCGGTCCAATGGATATCCTGCATGCAGCCGTTGCGGTAGTTACCTACGGTGTCCAGGCCGAGATAATCGCGCATTTTTTCGTTCCACAGCGCAGGGATATCTTCCACTTCGATATTGCCTTCGACCAGGGCTTTCTCTATTTCATAGCGCAGGATCACATGCGCCGGGTAACTCACTTCGTCCGCATCCACACGGATCAGGCCAGGTTTGACGCGTTGATTCAGGCGGATGAAGTTGCTTTCTTCCAGCGCCGGCTGCTCACCGAATTGCTTGATAATCAAAGGACGCAGAATTTTCAGGAAGTCGCTGCCACGCGCCAACTGCATTTCAAACAGCAGGCTTTGCGATTCGTGGATCGCAGTAGAACGCGCCTGCGCCACCGGTTGGCCCAGCCAATCACGCGGCAGGTTTTGCTCGTAACGTGCATGGCCGGTTTCGTGAATAATCCCGAGCAATGCGGTATGGAATTCTTTTTCATTGTAGCGGGTAGTGATACGCACATCTTCCGGCACGCCGCCGCAGAAGGGGTGAGCGCTGACGTCAACACGGCCCCCGTCGAAGTTGAAACCGAGCAGTTTCATCACGTTCAAGCCCAGTTGGCGCTGGGCATCGACCTTGAACGGGCCCTCGGGAACGAGGCAAGGTTCCTGAGCCTGCCTGGCGACCACTTTTTGCAGCAGGTCGGGTAGCCAGGTTTTAAGGTCGCCAAAAATACGGTCGATATCGCTGCCGCGCATGCCAGGTTCATACAGGTTGAGCAGGGCGTCGTAACGGCTGGAACCCGCCGCTTCAGCGCGGATCTGCGCTTCCTGACGGGTCAGTTTGACCACTTCACGCAGGTTCTCCGAAAATCCTTCCCAGTCGTTGGCCGGGCGTTGAGAGCGCCAGGCGTGTTCGCAACGCGCACCGGCCAGTGATTTAGCCTCAACCAGCGACTCCGGCACCAGTACGGCGTTGTCGTATTGGCGGCGCATTTCCAGCAAATTGGCCTGGTCAAAACCATCGAGCGTTTCCTGCTGCGCACGTTCAAACAGATGGCCGGTTTTTTCTGCCGTTAAAATCTGGTGCTGCAACACGCTCAGTTCGGCCAAGGCTTCCGAACGCGCTCTGTTGCCGCCCGGCGGCATCATGGTCTGCATATCCCAGCCGGCAATGGCGGAAAGGTGGCCGAAGCGCGATAGCCGGGTGAAAATGGCACGCAGTTCGTGATAGGCGGATGAAGGCGTATGTGCAGATGTCATTGTTTGGCTTCCTATTATTGTGAGCCGGATAACCTGATCGCTCCCTCAGTTGAACTGATGGGGGTTACACCGGGTCTGCTTTTAAATTGAAAGTGGGTTTCACTGGCCAGCAGAAACGGAAGCTGGCCCCGCCGAGTGAGCTGGCGTCTACGTAAACCTGGCCCTGATAAGCGACGGCGATAGAATGAACAATCGCGAGGCCCAGCCCGCAGCCGCCGGTGGCGCGATCGCGGCTGGGATCGAGACGCACGAAGGGTTCGAACACGCGTTCACGCTCTTCAGGTGGAATGCCAGGTCCGTCGTCTTCTACCTGCAGGCAGGCGGCGTCGCCGTCAAACCACAGGCCGATACGCAGTCGCTGTTCGCTGTAGCGCAAGGCATTGTTCACCAGATTATCCAGCACCCGCTCCATCAGCCGTAAATCGACGCCGCCAAAATCCCCGACATGCGGAATATCCAGCTGGATCTCGCGCTCGGGATGGATCAGACGCATATCTTCTACTTTATCTTGCAGCCACTTGGGCAGATCGAGCGGTTCTATGTTCAGCGCCACCTGCGGACGATCCAGTCGCGCGTAAGTCAGCAACTCGTCTATCAGCGATTCCAGCTGACCGATATCGCGGTTTAGCGCCTGTTGTTCGCTATCGGAAAGGTTATCGCTCATTGCCAGCCGGTAGCGCAGCCGCACCAGAGGAGTACGCAATTCATGGGCAATACCGTCTATCAGCTGCTTTTTACTGGCAATCAGGGTATTGACGTTATCCGCCATCTGGTTGAATGCCACCCCCAAACGGTTCAGGCTGGAGGTCGGGTCGAAATGGGTGCGCTCATCCAGATGCCCGGCACCAAGGCGCTGAGCGGCATTCTCCAGCTTGAGCAAATCCTGCCAATGCGGGCGCATCCATAAAAATACCGGCAACGCCAACGACATGCCGATAAACACCAGCAGCGCCAGATCCAACAGCCGCATTTGATGCAAATAGAACAGATAAGGAATGGGGCCGACCACCAACACATAATGACTGCGCGGAATGCGCTGCATAAAGGTGTATTGATCGTCGAGAGCGATAATTTCGCCGAGGCGTAGCCGTTTTTTCAGATCTTCACTCAGATCCTGTTTGCCGAGCGGTTCGATGTGCAGCTTGAACGACAGGTTCAAGTCCAGCGTCGCGATGGTCTTGTTCCAGTCTTTCAACGGAATTTCCCGCAGCTCGCTGCGCATCAGGTACAGCGAGCTTTTCATCAGGTCATCCATTGACTGGCGGCCGGCGCGTTCGGCCGTGACCTTGTACACCAGGCCCACCAACATCGCCATCACCAGAAAGCAGACGAACAGCAGCAGGAAGAACTGGACGAAAAGCTTTCTCATTGCTGCACGAACTCCCAGGCATTTGGGGCGAACAGGTAACCTTTATTGCGCACGGTTTTGACGCGGAAGGGCTCCAGCGCATTGTCGTACAGTTTGCGGCGCAGGCGGGAAATCGCCACGTCGATGCTTCTATCAAGGCCGTCGTAGCTCACGCCGCGCAAGTTTTGCAGCAGCGCCTCGCGGTCCATGATCTGGCCGGCGTGGGTAGCCAGTTCCCAAAGCAGATCGAAATCCGAGGTGGATAGGGTGATCACCTCATCGCCCAGCGTCACCTGGCGATTGACCGGATCGATGCATAGCAACCCGAAGTGCAGCGCGTTGTGCTGGGTGATCGGTTGCGTTGACTCTTCCTTGGGGTGATTGCCATGCTGGCGCAGATGTAAACGCAGCCGCGCCAGTAAAACCGCCGGCGGAGTGGTTTTCAGAATGTAATCGTTGGCGCCCATTTCCAATGAAAGGATATGGTTCATATCGCTGTCGAGTGAAGTCAGCAATACGATCGGCCCAGGAAAGGTCGGGCGCAAATCGCGACACAGCGTCATGCCGTCTTTTCCGGGCAGCATAATGTCGAGCAGGACCAGGTCCGGCAATTCTTGCTCAATGCGAGCTTGCGCGCTGTCGCCACGTGGCTCAATCAGCACTTCGATATCGTGCTTGCCCAAATAGGCGGCAATCAGCTTGCCGACTTCCGGATCGTCTTCCACAAAAACAATTTTATGCATATTCAGCGGTTTTATAAGAATAACGGAGTTCAGCATAACGCGGGGCTCAGCGATACGCCATGCACATCTTTGCCTAGCGCAGGGGCCGCCCTCCGTCCACACCATGGGTGCGGCCGGTGACATAACGGCTGTCCAGCAAGTAATTGACCAGGTTGACCACTTCGCTTTCACCCGGAGCGATTTTCATCAGCGACTTTGCCAGCGCCTGCTGACGATAAGGCTCATCATCGCCCGGATTGAAAATAATCAACGCCGGCGCGATGGCGTTGACCTTGACCTCCGGTGCCAGTTTACGGGCGAAGGAGCGGGTCATGTTGTCGAGCGCGGCCTTGCTGGCAGCATAAGCGATATGCTTGTCGCTGCCTTTTTCCACCACATAGTCGGTCAAATGGATAATATCGGCGCCTGCCTGCCCCTGACCAAGCAGGCAGGGCTCCAGTAACTGATTCAGCAGATAAGGGGTGTAAACGTGGATTTGCAGCATCGCCGCCATAACCTGCTCCGGTGGCACCTCCGCAGACTCGGCCTGCCAGGCGCTGGCGTTGTGGATCACTGCACGCAGTTTCGGTGCGGTCTGGCGAACCCGTTCGGCAAAGCGGTAAATGCCTTCGTGAGTCGAAAAATCGCCCTGAATGCAAGTCGCCCCCAGTCCTTTCAGCTCTTTCAGCGCCGGGTAATCGCTACGATAGGCAATGATGACGGGGATGTCGCGTTGCAAGAAGGACCTGGCCAGCGCCAGCCCAATCCGGCGTGCGCCGCCCGTGATCAGCACCGGCGCTGAGTTGTGATGTTCCATTGATTAAAGCTCCTGGACAGACTGGCAAACAATAGGGGAATTATGCCATTATACGTCGGAAATTCGTTAAAGCTTCGCATCGATTATCCATTTCAGGATGTAATACACTGGCAATGAGAGGAAGGAAGGGATGAACAGCAGTCACCTTGCATCCGTCGCGCGCAGTGAGAAAATCTGCTTTGATTACATGGATTTTCTGTCCGCATCGGTCAAGAAGCACTGGCGCTTTGTTGATGCAATCTATGGTGTGATGCCATTTTTTGGCATGGTATTGAAATCTCAGGCTTGCGCTTCGCAAACGCGGAAAGAGCAGTTGAAGGAACTGGCGCTGCAGGTGGTATCCACCCAGGTCAGCGACGAAACCAATATCGTGCGCCTGATCGATCTGGCGCAACAGCAGGGGTTGGCAGTGTTCGACATTAAACTGCCGTATGCGCTGGACCAACAACAGTTGGCGGCCATTCAGCAAGAGTGCATTGAGGGGGTGACCATCTCTCAGGTAGAGGAACGCATGACCATTACCCTGCGTGCATCCTAAGGTAATTGACCGGGTGGTTCCACCCGGCCGCTTCTCACTACTGCAACATAAACCAGCCGGCCGGTACCGTGGCCACCAGTAACAGCAAAATGCTACTTTTCTCCAGCTGACTCAGCAGCTTGACATCTTCATGCCCACGTCTGGCATAGATAAACACCAGCAGCCCCGGCGCATACAACAGCACCGACATCAACAGATGCATCAACCCTGAAGCGTACAGCAGCCAAATGCCATACAGACAAGCGCCGGTGGCGGCGAACATCAGTCGTTTGTCCTGGCGGAGCAGCGCAACCTTGAACAAGAAGGCGCCAACCAGGAAGTAAGGCACCAAAATCATTTCCGAGGCGATAGTCAGCAGCGAATTATAGTTGCTGCCGGTCAGCCAGATCACCACCAGCGCGAACTGCACTGCAATATTGGTCAGCCATAGCGAAGCCGAAGGCGCGTGATTCTTGTTCTGCTTGCGGAATATTTTAGGAAAAGCACCGTGCTGGGCAGCCAGCAGCGGCACTTCAGCGGCCATAATCGTCCAGCTCAGATACGCGCCGCATACCGAAACGATCAGGCCGGCGGCGATAATTACATCCCCCCATGGACCAATCAGATCGACCATCAGCACTGCCATCGAGGGATTGCGCATTCCGGCCAGTTCACTGCGTGGCACCACCCCCAACGACAACAGGGTCACCAGCAGATAAACCGCTAGCGCGGAGAGCACCGCCAGCATGGTTGCACGGCCCACATCTTTTTTATGGCGTGCCCGCGCGGACACCACCACCGCACCTTCCACGCCGATGAATACCCACAGGGTAATCAGCATGGTGTTTTTAACCTGTTCCCACACCGGTTTGCCGAGCGCGACGCCGTGAAAATCCAGAGTGAATACGTCCATTTTGAACGCAATGGCTGCCAGTACGGCAAACAGCCCAAGCGGCAAAAGCTTGGCCAATGTTGCCGCCAGGTTGATGCTGGCGGCGGTTTGCACCCCGCGTAGCACCAGCGCATGTACGACCCACAGCAGCAACGATTCCGCCACCAGCGCCTGCCAGGTATTGCCGTCACCCAAAATGACTTCACCGCCGCGATCGGTAAACAAGCTCAGCGCGGCAAACACGATCACCAGATAAGATACGTTGGCGATCACCGCACATAGCCAATACCCCCAGGCGGAACAGAAGCCTACCAGTTCACCGAAACCTTCTTTTGCATAAGTGAAGATCCCGCCGTCCAGATCGGGCCGCAGGCGGGTGAGCAACAGCATGGCGAAAGCGAGAAACAGGATGCCGACACCGGTGATCGCCCAACCCAGCAGCAGTGCGGCCGGGCTGGCGACCTGCGCCATGTTTTGCGGCAGGCTGAAAACCCCGGCGCCCAGCATGGAACTGAGCACCAATGCGGTTAACGCGGTAAGACCTAGTTTTTTTTCCAATGACGGATCCTGAGCGCAGAATAAACAACTGTAAGGGAACTGCTTGGCAGTAACAACGTAATGACAATTACTGAACAAATAGATAATAGCCCTAAAAACAGGCGCAAATTCTACGGATGGATCGTTACGGATGCAATGATTGAATATGCGGAATTTACAAAAAATTATTCAACCGGTGGGGCGGTAAGCGGCATAAAAACGGGCAGCTCAATGGCTGCCCGAGAGTAAACCGCGAAGTGACACTTATTTAAACAGATCGGCGCTCACGGTCAGGTTGCCGCCACTTTTGTTCTGCCACTGACGAGTCACGTGGTAGAACTTGGCACCTTTCGCAGCGGCACGCTTCGCCACTTCGGTGGAAATGTCCGTCATGCTGTTGAAGTGGCCGGTGAAGGTCACGGAATCGAACGGCACCATCTGTGCGGCGGTAACGTTGTTCACTTCCTGAATCTTGGTGCCATTCGGCAGCGTGACGGTATAGCGTTGACCGGTAGAAGACTGAGTTTCGAAGAAACGGCCTACGTCACGGCTCGGCGACCCTGAGGAAGCGACGCCCGGGATTTCAACATTGGCGGCGGCTGCGCCACCGGCAGCAAGTGCGGCTTTGCCGGCTTCAGAATCGGCAGGAATGGCATCCGGGCTCTGAACTACGCGCTTGGGCGCATCGGCTTTGTAGATGTAAGCAGTGATGAACTGGTTGCCGCCCTGGTTGGCATCGACCTGACGCACGATAAAGAACGAGGCTGCGCCTTTCTTTTTCGCTTCTTTGGTGATGGCGTCGTTGATGTCCGGCTGGCTGCGGTAGAAACCGCTGACGCTGACCGTATCGTAGGGCTCAAGCAGGAAGGCCTGTTCTTTCGGCAATTCGGTCACGCCGTTGATGACGCGGTACTTCGGTTCCTTGCTCACTTCTGCCGCGTCTTTATGATAAAGATCTGCGGTGACGCGCCAGTTGCCGCCGTTGTTGCTGTTGTTGCTGTCCTGGATGTAGAAGGAGTCTGCGCCCAGTTTGTCTGCACGGCGGGATACGGCATCAACGGCTTCATTGATGGCATTAAAGCGGCCGGTAATAGTGATGCGATCAAACGGCTTCAACGCCGCTGCTTTTTCAGGCGTTAACTCAAGCGCAGCATGAGCAGACAGCGCAGTGAGTGATAACAAGGCTGATGCGATGATCGTGTTCTTCAGCTTCATAAAAAATCCTTTCGCCAAGCGCATTAACGTTTATAACGTGCTGAACTGTTTATGGGTAATTCAGCCGCCGATTATTACATGTAATCTCGACAAGTGTCTCAGCATTTTATGTCATCGCATGAGACAAATCCCATGAAGGATTGTTTACGTCATTTGCCGGGTAATCGCCATAAGTTTCAATAATAAAGTCTTTGATGGCATAAGTGTTAATTATTCACAATTTTATAACTTTCATTCATTTTGGCCGCGCAGGGCCAGATATCTCCAGGCAGGTGTCCGTCACAATTGTGCAGCAAAAACGGCGTTGTACGCGGCTTTTTAACTTTAAATTGCGATTTGTCATGTCGTTGTCTGAATTTTTATGTAAAAACGAGCATGAATGCGTAAGCAATTATGGATCATCGACCCTATTTTCAGTAGGTTATAGAGGGTGCCTTAATTCTATGCCGACAAGTATGCCTCCCGCTTTCAAATTGCGGCCACCAACGCGCAGTCTTGAAAGACGATGGAGACAGATGTCAGCCGGCGCTACTGCTATGGGTAGGAAGATAATAAACATCATCAAAGACAGGTGAGAAGGGAACATTATGCGTATTGGTGTACCAAGAGAACGGTTGGCCAATGAAGCCCGGGTTGCAGCAACGCCGAAAACGGTGGAACAACTGCTGAAGCTGGGCTTTACCGTCGCTGTCGAAAGCGACGCGGGTAAACTGGCAAGTTTTGACAATGCGGCGTATGAAACCGCAGGAGCAACGATCACCGATACTGCCGACGTCTGGCAATCGGATCTGATTCTGAAAGTGAATGCGCCACAAGAGGACGAGATCGCGTTAATGCGTGAGGGCAGTACGTTGGTCAGTTTTATCTGGCCGGCGCAAAACCCGGAGCTTATCGAAAAGCTGGCGGCGCGTAACGTCACCGCGATGGCGATGGATTCGGTGCCGCGCATCTCCCGCGCGCAGTCGATGGATGCGCTGAGCTCGATGGCCAATATCGCCGGCTACCGCGCTATTGTTGAAGCGGCGCACGAGTTTGGCCGTTTCTTCACCGGCCAGATCACCGCCGCCGGGAAGGTTCCACCGGCAAAAGTGATGATCATCGGCGCAGGCGTAGCGGGGTTGGCGGCGATTGGCGCTGCAGGTAGTCTGGGGGCGATTGTGCGTGCCTTCGACACCCGCCCGGAAGTTAAAGAGCAAGTACAGAGCATGGGCGCGGAATTCCTCGAGCTGGACTTTGAGGAAGAAGCGGGCAGCGGCGACGGTTATGCCAAAGTGATGTCCGAAGCCTTTATCAAGGCCGAGATGGCGCTGTTTGCCGCCCAGGCGGCAGAGGTCGACATTATTGTCACCACTGCGCTGATCCCGGGTAAACCGGCACCAAAGCTTATTACTAAAGAGATGGTGGCTTCGATGAAGCCGGGCAGCGTGATCGTCGATCTGGCCGCGCAAAACGGCGGCAACTGTGAGCTGACGGTGGCCGACCGCGTGACCGTCACCGATAATGGCGTAAAAATCATTGGCTATACCGATCTGCCAAGCCGCTTGCCGACTCAGTCTTCGCAACTTTACGGCACCAACCTGGTTAACCTGCTGAAATTGCTGTCGAAAGAGAAAAACGGTGAAATCGATATCGATTTCGAAGACACCGTGATCCGCGGCGTCACCGTGGTGCGCAGCGGCGAGGTGACCTGGCCTGCTCCGCCAATCCAGGTTTCTGCACAGCCGAAACAGGCGCAAGCGGCGGCTCCGATCGCTAAACCGGCGGCAAAACCGGTTTCACCTTGGCTGAAATACGGGCTGATCGCGCTGGCGATTGTCCTGTTCGGCTGGCTGGCCAATGCGGCGCCAAAAGAGTTCCTGTCTCACTTTACCGTGTTTGCGCTGGCCTGCGTGGTGGGTTACTACGTGGTCTGGAACGTCAGCCATGCATTGCATACCCCATTGATGTCGGTCACCAATGCGATCTCGGGGATTATCGTGGTCGGTGCATTATTGCAGATTGGTCACGGCGGCTGGGTGAGTTTCCTCTCCTTCATCGCCGTGCTGATTGCCAGCATCAATATTTTTGGTGGATTCACCGTCACTCAGCGCATGCTGAAGATGTTCCGCAAGAACTAAGGGGTAACAGATGTCTGGAGGATTAGTTACAGCTGCATACATTGTTGCCGCTATTTTGTTTATTTGCAGCCTGGCCGGCCTGTCGCGCCATGAAACGTCGAAGCAGGGCAACCTGTTTGGCGTCGCCGGGATGGCGATTGCGCTGATTGCCACCATCCTCGGGCCGGATTCCGGCAACGTGGGCTGGATCATCATTGCGATGATTATCGGTGGCTCCATCGGCGTCTATCTGGCGAAAAAAGTCGAAATGACCGAAATGCCGGAGTTGGTGGCGGTGCTGCACAGTTTCGTTGGCCTGGCGGCAGTGTTGGTGGGCTTGAACAGCTACCTGGATCACGGCGCACCGATGGAGCCGGTGATGGAGAATATCCATCTGACCGAAGTGTTCCTCGGCATCTTTATCGGTGCGGTCACCTTCACCGGTTCGATTGTCGCTTTCGGTAAACTGCGCGGCATCATCTCATCCAAACCGCTGGCTTTGCCGAATCGCCACAAGATGAACCTGGCGGCGTTGGTGGTCTCCTTCCTGCTGCTGGTGGTATTCGTTCGCGCCGACAGCGTGGGCTGGCAGGCGGTGGCATTGGTGTTGATGACCGCGATCGCGCTGGCGTTCGGTTGGCATCTGGTTGCTTCTATCGGTGGTGCGGACATGCCGGTAGTAGTGTCGATGCTCAACTCCTATTCGGGCTGGGCCGCCGCCGCCGCGGGCTTTATGCTGAGCAACGATCTGCTGATCGTTACCGGCGCGTTGGTGGGTTCCTCGGGCGCCATTCTGTCTTACATTATGTGCAAGGCGATGAACCGTTCGTTTATCAGCGTTATCGCCGGCGGTTTCGGTACCGATGGTTCCTCGACCGGCAATGCGGAAGAAATGGGCGAGTATCGTGAAACCACGGCGGAAGAGGTGGCTGAGCAACTGAAGAACTCCACTTCGGTGATCATCACCCCAGGTTATGGCATGGCGGTCGCGCAGGCGCAGTATCCGGTGGCGGAAATCACCGAAAAATTGCGCGCGCGCGGTATCAAAGTGCGCTTCGGCATTCACCCGGTTGCCGGGCGTTTACCGGGCCACATGAACGTGCTGCTGGCGGAAGCCAGGGTGCCGTACGACGTGGTGTTGGAGATGGACGAAATCAACGAAGATTTCCCGGATACCGATACCGTGCTGGTGATCGGCGCCAACGACACGGTGAACCCGGCCGCGCTGGAGGATCCGCGCAGCCCAATCGCCGGCATGCCGGTACTGGAAGTGTGGAAGGCGCAAAACGTAATTGCCTTTAAACGATCGATGAACACCGGTTACGCCGGCGTACAGAACCCGCTGTTCTTCAAAGAGAACACCCAGATGCTGTTTGGCGATGCCAAAGAGAGTGTGGAAGCGATACTGAGAGCGTTGCAGGCTTAACCGCAGCCAATAAAAACACGGGCCTTAATTGGCCCGTGTTTTTTTATGCCCGAAGATCAGTCCTCGTCGTCGTGCTCATCGTCTTCATCGACTTCGATCGGGCAGTTGAAGTTATCCGGCTTAATCACCAGCAGGTCACATTTCAGATGGTCGATCACATGTTCTGCCGTGTTGCCGATAAACGCCGCCGAGATACCGGTGCGGCCTAATGTCCCCAACACCACCACGCCAGCCTGCAAGTGTTCGGCCAAGTCCGGGATCACCTCTTCCGGCAGGCCTTTTTCAACATGGGTGAACTCTTCGTTAATACAGAACTTCTGCCTTAATGCCTTCATGGCGATCAGATGCTGTCCGCGAATGGCGTCGTTATAGACGCTGGGATCAAAATCAGGCAGTTCGATGGCGATATTGATGGGGGTAACAGGGTAGGCCCCGACCAGATGCACTTCCGTCTGGTTGACGTTTTGCGCCAGTTCGACGGTTTCCTGCACCAGCCTGATGTTCAGCGGATCGTGGTAGGGTTCTTCGCTGGCCAGATTGACGGCGACCACCGCTTTGCCGCCTTCCGGCCAGGGTTGATCTTTGACCATCCACACCGGGCACGGACATTTGCGTAACAGGTGCCAGTCGGTCGGCGTGAAAATGACCGATTCCAGCCGGTCGTGCTGATGTGCCATTTTCAGCAGTAAATCATGCTTGGCGGTGATCACTTCCTGGATAATTGCCTCGAAAGGGCGGTTATGCCAGACCACTTTGATTTCAATAGGAACGCCTTCGTCGAGGTAAAAACGGCATTGCTCGTTAATCCACGCGGCGCGTTGGCTGATAACGCCTTGCCGCATCGCCGTCCGTTCGTCGGGGGAGAGCAGGGTCGTCATCTCGTAAGAGAAGTCATAGATAGGAAGGAAGGCTTTGATACGCCCGCCGTTCCGTTTGACCAGGTAAACCGCCCGACGCAGCGCCGGCTGATCGTCCTGATTGGGGTCAATAGCCACCAGAAGATTCTGATACTTCGCCATAGGGCCTCCTTACAGCTGAAAATCAACAGTCTGTTAATTTACAGAGTAACCCAACATTGAATAACAGAACAGCGGTGGAGATGTGCCAGGTCAATAATTCTGCGGAATTATTGACCTGGTATGGGATCAGGCGCTTACGGCTACGTTGATGCGGGGTGTGCCGGCCAACACCGACAGGGCGTCGACGTTTTCGATGGTGATGTACTTGCCCTTCACGCTGAGGATTTCGCTTTTCTGGAAGCGGCCCAGCAGGCGGCTGATGGTCTCAACCGTCAGGCCGAGATAGTTGCCGATGTCGCCACGGGTCATGGTCAGGCGGAACTCACGCGGTGAGAAGCCCCGTTCCGCAAAGCGGCGCGACAGGTTGTATACGAATGCCGCCAGGCGCTCTTCGGCGTTTTTCTTCGACAGCAGCAGGATCATGTCCTGGTCGCCCTTAATCTCGCCGCTCATCAAACGCATGATTTGCTGGCGCAGGTTAGGCATTTTACCGGAAAGGTCGTCCAGGGTTTCAAACGGGATCTCGCAGACCATGGCGGTTTCCAGCGCCTGAGCGAAGCTTGGATGCTTCAGGCCGCCAATGGCGTCAAAACCGACCAGATCGCCTGCCAGATGGAAGCCGGTGATTTGTTCGTCACCCTGTTCGGTAATGGTGTAGCTTTTGATGGTCCCGGAGCGGATAGCGTACAACGACTTCAGTTCATCGCCGGCCTTAAACAGGGTCTGCCCCTTCTGGATAGGCTTTTTCCTTTCGATAATGTTGTCGAGCTGGTCCAGCTCATGAGCATTAAGAGTAAAAGGAATGCACAGCTGGCTGATGCTGCAGTCCTGACAATGGATCGCACAACCACCAGACTGGATACGACGAATCACGCGTTTTTCCGGGATCATAGATTACGCTCATTCAATAATTGATATGCGTCAATTTTAACATCTTTTGCCGCAGGTGATAAGAGTAGCATTAACATGAACAGGGGCATTGTGTGCGAATTTTGTTCTGTTATGCCGCTGATTATCCTGTAGTTGACTGAATACTTTTGATTTTCTCATAACTTATGAAAATGCTTTGCCCGCCCGACGGCCGTCTGTAACCGTCAGAAACCTCGGGTCAGGCAGGGTTTTTAGGGTAAGCACTATTTCACTATCGGTGTTTACCATCCTGAGGTGCGCATTTATGGCCGGAACCTGGTGATATTGCCTGATGCGTTCCGGCTGAACCCGTTTCCTTCTCCGCGCAGAAGCGCGCCGATATGGCTGGCGACGTGAATTAAAGCAGATCGTTCTGCAAATAGCCTTCGTGTTTCAACAGCCACTGTTTGCGTTGCACGCCCCCGGCATAACCGGTCAACGCCCCCTGCGAACCAATCACCCGGTGGCAAGGCACCACGATGCTGATCGGATTGGAGCCATTGGCCATACCCACCGCGCGGGAGGCGGTCGGGCGCCCGATGCGTTTCGCCAATTCGCCATAGGTAATGATCTCGCCGCAGGGTATCCGGCGCAGTTGCTGCCAGACGGTACGCTGAAACTCCGTGCCTGCGGTCATGACTGGCAGGCTGTCAATCACCGCCAGCTCACCGGCAAAATAGCGCTGCATGATGTCGGTCAGGCCGCCGGGGTTGGCTTTTTCCTGCAATTGGAAACGGTCGGCGCGGTAATGGGTATTCAGCAGTTTCATCAGGCGCACTTCGTGCTCGGTCCAGTCGATAGCGCGCAAGCGGTCCTGTTCGTCGGCAATCAGCACCAGCTCGCCAACGGGGGTCGCCATACGATCAATAAAAAAGGTCTGCATTTTGATTACTCCTCTCGTTTGATGGGGGGATTATTACACGAAATGCGGCGGTGCGATGGCGGATTTCGGACATGAAGATGGAGGGGGATCTCACAGGAGTCATGTTGGCGCAAGGGGACGCTTTTTATCCGATGGTTGCGTGCCTCGGTGCTTTGCCTGGGCATCGTTGCGGAGGTAGAGGTACAGGTTTCAGGGGCATAAAATGCGGCACCGGCGGTGATGGAAAAACCATCGCCACCTGATCTTCAATAATTTGCTATACCTGATAGGTCGAGGGATTTCATTTTTTTGTCATGTAACTGACATGTTAGGGTCATGGCGCTGGCATAAGTTTGCAGCGACTAAGCCAGGAGATAACGCGATGTTCAGCTTGGATTCTCTGTTGCAAGATGCATTTCCACACCGCAATACCCCGGCCTGGCAGCGTAGCCTGCTGAGAACTTTACTCTTCGAAAAAGAATTCAAACAGTTTGCCGCCGATTATCCGCACCTGAAGGGGCTGGATTTGATCGAGCAAGTGGTGGACTACTTCAACCTCAGCTGTGAACTGGTAGACGGTGATCTGGAAAATATTCCCAGCCAGGGGCCGGTGGTGCTGGTGGCAAACCACCCGATCGGATCGCTGGACGGGTTGGTGCTGCTGCGTGCAGTCGCGGCGGTGCGGCCGGATGTGAAAGTGGTAGCCAGTCAACTGCTGACCTATATCGAACCGTTGCGCAGCCTGTTCGTGCCGGTGGACAACGTAGGCTATAAAACCAGCCGCAAGCAAATCGAAGGCATGCAGGAGCAACTCGATAAACAGGGCGCGCTGATCCTGTTCCCCGCCGGTGAAGTGTCGCGCATGAGCCCGAAAGGCATTCGCGACGGCCACTGGCATACCGGCTTCTTGCGTCTGGCGGCCAAGGCGCGGGCACCGATTGTGCCGATCCACATCAGCGCGCGTAACAGCAACCTGTTTTATTTCACCTCGCTGGTTTACCGTCCTTTATCCACCTTGTTGCTGGTGCGTGAAATGTTCCAGCAGCAGGGCGGCCGTATCAAAATCCGCGTTGGCGGCCGCATTCCGTTTGCCAACTGGCACGATGGCCACACCAGTGCCAAAGATTTGGCCGAGCGCTTCCGTCGTCACGTTTATCGTCTGGGCCAGGGCAAGGAAGGGCTGTTCGCCAGCGAATCGGCCATCGCCCTGCCTGAGGATCGGCTGGAGTTGAAGAAGGCGCTGGCAAACTGCGAGCGACTGGGCGTAACGCCGGACGGTAAAATCATTTACTTGTATCGCCGCCAGGATGAGGCACGTACGCCCATTCTGCGTGAGTTAGGCCGCCTGCGCGAGATCGCTTTCCGCGCAGTGGGCGAAGGCTCCGGCCGTCGGCGCGATCTGGACAGCTATGACGACGACTATTATCACCTGGTGCTGTGGGATGCGGACGAGCTGGAAATTGTCGGCGCTTACCGTTTTATTCCCACCGCAGAGCAGCTGGAGCGCAAGGGCCTGGAAAGTATCTACAGCAACAGCCTGTTTCATTATGACCGCGATATGGCACCGATCCTGGCGCAGGGCATCGAACTGGGTCGCAGCTTTATCCAACCGGCCTATTGGGGCAAGCGTGGGCTGGATTACCTGTGGTTGGGCATTGGCGCCTATCTGGCCAAATACCCGCAGTATCGCTATCTGTTTGGGCCGGTCTCCATCTCCGGCGGTATGCCGGTGGCGGCGCGCGATTTGTTGATCGCCTTCTACCGGCTGTATTTCTCACCGGGGAGCGCGCTGGCGCAGTCGCGCCAGCCATATCCGGCTTCGTTGCCGCAGGTCCTGGCGCAGTTTGCCGGCGATAATTATCAAGAAGATCTGGTGCGGCTGAAAAGCCTGCTGAGCAACATCGGTTGCTCGATCCCCACCTTGTATAAACAGTATACCGAGCTGTGCGAGCCGGGCGGGGTGCAGTTTATTGATTTCGGCACCGATCCGGCGTTCAACAACTGTATCGACGGACTGGTATTGGTTGATCTCACCCGGCTTAAACCGTCGCGCTTCCAGCGTTATATTGCAGTTCATCAACCGCAGGAAACTTGCATAGAGTGATCGGCCACGCGTTCATACGTTTTTGATCTAAGCCCCGGCTTGGGGCCTGCGGTGGGATAGCGCTAGGATAAAGGTTTATCCCACCCAGGAGTTTTGCATGTCACAGTCCTTTGTCCCGCAGTTGCTATCTGCCGAGGAACCTCCCGCCGTTGCGGTTGAAACGCCCAACGGCACCGCACCCTTTTTATTACTGTGCGATCACGCCGGCCAGGCGATACCGCAACGTTTGGGCGATCTGGGCCTGCCGCCCGGTGAAATCGACCGTCATATCGGTTGGGATATCGGTGCCTTGGCGGTTTCACGTCATCTTAGTCGCCATCTGGACGCCACGTTGATTCATCAGCGTTACTCACGTTTAGTGATTGACTGCAACCGGGCGCCCGGTATCGCCAGTTCGATCCCGCATCTGTCGGAACTGACGCCTGTTCCCGGCAATATCGGCATTGATGCAGAGCACGCGTTGGCTCGCGAGCGTGAAATTTTCCTGCCGTATCATCACAGCATTGACGATACGCTGGGCGAACGGCAGCTGCGCGAAAAGCCGACCGCCATTATCGCGATGCACAGTTTTACGCCGGTGTTCAAGGGTAACTCGCGTCCCTGGCAGGTTGGGTTGCTGTTTAACCGCCAACCGGAGTTTGCCCACCTGCTGGCTGAGTTGCTGCGGGAGGAAGGGGATTTGCAGGTGGGGGTCAACGAACCTTATGCGATGACCGATGCGACGGATTACACCTTGCCGGTGCATGCGGAACGGCGCCGGTTACCTTACGTTGGCATCGAGATCCGGCAGGACCTGATCGCCGATGAAACGGGCCAGCGGGCCTGGGCAAAACGCTTCGCAAGACTGCTCCCACAGGCCTGGCATCGCTGGCAAATTTGACTTTAGGAATATTCCCAGTGATGATAACTGCAAGGAATTAGTATCGCCATCGGGAAGAGTCAGGAGAGACGTGTGGAGCACAATGATAACGGATTGTTTATCAAACGGGAGCGTTTTGAAGTTCTGGCGATTTTGCGTGAAATTTGTAAACAACGCACACCGCTGCGGGTCGTTAACCAGCAGCAGCAGTTTCAGAGTCTGTTATTGAGCGTCGGGCCGGACAATATCGTCTTCAGCGGCGACAAGGCGGATAGCGTGGCGGACGGCGAGTTTACCGTCGTGATTGAAAGCCACGACGCGAAGATCGAATTCACCGTCGGCCAACCCAAATTTACCGACCAACTGGGCGTTCAAGTCTGTTCTACCTGCCTGCCTAAAGAGCTGGTTTACATTCAGCGTCGTCGCCAGTTCCGCGTCACCACGCCACACTGGCGTCAGTTTCTCTGCAGCGGCGAATATGCTGACGGCACCGCATATCAGTTAAGGATCCACGATCTCTCTGCCGG
Source organism: Serratia inhibens (assembly GCF_003591175.1). GTDB lineage: Bacteria > Pseudomonadota > Gammaproteobacteria > Enterobacterales > Enterobacteriaceae > Serratia > Serratia inhibens. The sequence goes on from NZ_QYYG01000001.1 coordinate 211,028, forward strand.
CGGTGTGGGCTTGCGCTTCGATGGCCCGTTACCGGACAAGCTTCAACCGGGCATCCTGTTCAAAAAGGCGCTGTTGGATCTGGGCAGCTATGGCAGCTTCAAGGTTAATATGGAGCTGATGGTGATCAATGAAGATCAGGAGCTGGACGAAGATGACAAACCGGTGCATTTCTCGCGTTTGTCATGCCGCTTTATCAATCTCGGCCTGGCCATGGAAAGAAAAATACAGAGTGCGGTGTTTGCGTTCGAATTGGATTTCAATAAAAAGAAGAAACGCTGAAGCAGACGAACAGGGGCAGCGGGCTGCCCCTCGATGATTCTGTTCTATCTCAAGGCACGCAGGCTGCCAATCTCCTCCCACCCGAAATGTTCCGCTTCCGCCAACACGTCACACACTTCGCCACCGGAGGTAACTATGGCGTCGTTGAGGCTTTTGCCGTGCAGCAAATGGCTGACCAGCAGCGCGGTAAACATGTCGCCGGTGCCTTTCACCTTCGATTTGATTTTGGGGTGGGTATAGCTTTGCACTTGATTGCGGCTGACCAGCAATAACCCAAGCTCATCGTCGTTTTCCGCTATGCCCGGCGCGCTGGTCACCAACACCCACTCGGTAGTGTCATTCAACAGCGCCTGCGCGGCGTGCAGCGTCTGTTCACACGTAACCAGGCTGTGTCCGCAAAGCTGTTCCAGTTCAAACCCATTGGGCGTCAGGCCGTTGGCGAGGCGCAGGAACGGCGAACGGTAGTAATTGACGATGCGCGGGTCCACATACACGCCTTCACCGTAATCGCCCATCACCGGGTCGATATAGATTTTTATCTGCGGATTGATAGCGCGAACGCGCTGCAACCAGGTGTCCAGAATATGACATTGGCCGACATCCCCCAGATAGCCGACAATTACCGCTCGGGTGCGTTTCATCACGCCGCGAGCGATCAAATCTTCGAGAAAGCCGCTGAACCATTCGGCGGAAATCACGCCGCCGCTGGGGGCACCGTAATAGGGCGGGCAGCCGAACAGCACGCTGGGTACCTGCAGCGCTTCCAGCCCCTTTTTCAGCAGGGTGCGATAGGCGATACCATTGCCGACGCTGCCATACACCACCTGCGATTGAATGCTGATCACATCAATTTGCGGCGGTTGCAATTGAAAAGTCTGTTGCATCTAACACGTCCTTTGTTCGTTTTTATCCAGCCAGCGCACAAACACCTGGCGGGCACGCTGTGCCAATTCCGCGCCATGGCGTGCGGCCTGCTCGCGCAATTGCTGCGGGGCAATGCCGGCCAACTCCAGCTCACAGGCGTGACCGACCAGCCAGCGTTCAATATCGCGATGGTCGGCCTCCAGGTGGAACTGCAATCCCAGCGCGAAGCCCTGATATTCAAACGCCTGATAACGGCAAACCTCGGTGCTGGCCAGACAGGTTGCACCCTCAGGCAGGGTAAACATATCCCCGTGCCAGTGCAGCACCGGCGTTGCTGCCAGCGGCGCCAATACGGAGTCTTCATTTTCCGCCAGCGTCAGCGGCGCGTAACCGATCTCTTTCACTCCCAGCGAGACGACGCCGGCTCCCAAAGCCTGAGCCATCACCTGCGCCCCCAGGCAAATGCCGATCGTGGGGCGACGTTGCTGTAACCGCTGGGTTACCAGCGTCAATTCGTCGTTGAGAAACGGATACTGTTGCTACCCGGCAAAATGCTGAGCGGCGCTGATGGGCCCACCGAGCACCACCAGCAAATCGGTGTCTTCATTATGGATGGCACGGATATCGTCACGGCTGGCATCGTAATAATCAATCTGATAGCCACGCAGTGAAAGCAGCGATCCCAGAATACCGAGGTTTTCAAAATTTACATGCCTGATAGCGACAACTTTTTTCATTGCTCTACTTCCCTGGCGTCGTGATAAGGCTCCAATTCCAGCGCATCGCCGAGCACGGTAATGCCGTTGGTACCGCTCTGATAAACAATCCGGCGCTCTTTGACCTGGCTGATGTGTAATTGATAGCCCTGCGCTGCGGGAAATAGCGCGCGGGCCTGTTGCAGGTGGTCGGCAGCCCAGGGCGTGAACATCTGCAAACGAGCGAAGGCTTTGCCGGCATGCTGAATGTCGAGTACGTAATGTTTTTCCATTTTGACCCCTTAACTTTTGCGTTCGAAACGGGTAAACTACTTTGAACTAATACAAAAAGGTTTTATGTATGGGGTCATTGTATGCAAAAGGCGGCAGCGCTGTCCAGATTGCTGAACGGATCGGCGCGCAGATAAAGCGGGGCGACTTGCAACCGGGTGACCTGTTGCCGCCGGTGCGTCAGTTGGCCGGGGAGCTGGGGGTGAACCCCAATACCGTGGCCAGTGCGTATGCCAAGCTGCGGGATGCCGGGTTGGTGGCCACTCGTGGCCGCGCCGGTACTCAGGTGCTGGAGCCGCCGTTAAAGGCGGTACGTAGCGTACGACTGGTGCCTGAAGGCCTGTGCGACTTGGCCAGTGGCAATCTGGATGCGGCGCTGTTACCGGCGCTGTCGCTGGGCAAGGATGACGTATTTCCGCAGCAGAATGGCTATGACGTCAGCGGTGATTTACCGGCATTATGCGCGCTGGGCAGCAAGTGGCTCAGCGAGCAAGGTGCAGAGTTGGGCGAACCGGCGGTGTTTTCCGGCGCGCTGGATGCGATTGAAAAGGCGCTGCGCTGCCATGCGGCACCGGGGGCGGCGGTATGGGTGGAAGATCCTTGTTGGCCGCCGTTGTTGACGTTGCTGCGGCATCTGCGCCTGAAACCGCTGCCGCTGGCGATAGATGAACAAGGGTGCCAACTGCCGGAGAAGGATGCCGCAACGCTGGGTTGCGCAGTGATCCTCACGCCACGCGCGCAGAACCCGACCGGCATGTCGCTCAGTGCTGCCCGTGCCAAGTGTTGGCGTGAGTTCCTGGCGCAACAGCCCGGCTGCCTGGCGATTGTCGATGATTTCTGGGGGCCGCTGTCGCAGCAGCCGCTGCATTTACCCTGCGGTGCCGACAACGGTCTGTATGTGTTGTCACTGAGCAAGTTCCTCAGCCCGGATCTGCGCATTGCGTTGGCCTGTGGTGCACCGCCGTTATTGCAAGCGATGCGTGCCGATCAATACATCCGTGAGCGCTGGGTTAGCCATATCTTGCAGCAGATTGCCGTCAAATTATGGACGCAGGTGCAGGGCGATGGCTTGCTATTACGGGCGCAGGAAACCTATCAGGCGCGGCGCGATGCGCTGGCAGCGCAATTGGGCGCTCTGGCCGGCACGTCGTTGCCACAGGGGGAAGGCGTGCATATCTGGTTGCCGGTGCGTTCTGAAGCCGCAGCCAGCCAAATCATGGCGCAGCGCGGCTGGCTGGTGCAAAGCGGCGAGCCGTTCCGACTGAAAAGTGGCCCGGCTGTCCGCATCAGCCTGGCCAACCTGCTTGCGGAAGAACGGGAGCGGCTGGCGCAGGATTTGGCGGTGGCGATGGTTGCCGGTACCCTGGTTAACTGAAGACAAGGCATTAAATCGGTATGGCCAAGGGTCAATGCCGATTTAACGCTTATGGCCCCGGTTCCCCGATCAAACCAACGCCAGGCTCTCCTGCGCCAACAGTTGCAAAGAGGCCAGGCGCGCTGCGGGTTGGCTGACCGGTGTATCAATAACGAACTCTTCCACGCCATAGAGCTGGTGCAGTTGGTCCAACTGCCGGCGCACCTGCTGTGCAGTGCCGAGCAGAATGTGGTTTTCGCGCGGTTCGATGCGGTAATCGGTGGCGCCGGCCTGCTGCACAAAACTCTCCGCCTGTTCCAGGCTGCCCACCGTCACGCTCTGCCCGCCGGCCACATGCACGCGGTATTGCTGGATCCCGGCCGCCAGCTCTTTGGCCTGCGCGGCCGTGTCCGCGACGATCGCCGCTACCGCCAGCAGGGCTTTGCGGCCGCCGCTTTGCGCGGAATAGTGCGCCAGCGCCCGCTGAATATCATCCGGATTGCCATTGAGCTGGGCGGCAAAAACAAAGGCCCAGCCGTGCTCGGCGGCCAGTTGAGCGCTTTCGCTGCTGGCGCCCAGCAGAAAACGTTGAGCGGATTGCTCAGGCTGCGGAGTGGCGCTCAGGCCAGGTTGCGCATCGTCATTCAGATAAGCATTGAGCTGGGCCAACTGCTGCGGAAAATCCGGCTTATTCTGCTGGTCGTGCGCGGCCTGCAACGCCTGGGTAGAGAGCGGCAGCCCGCCGGGAGCTTTCCCCACGCCCAGATCCACCCGGCCCGGTGCGAGCGTTGCCAGCAGGTTGAAGTTTTCCGCAACCTTATAAGCGCTGTAATGTTGCAGCATTACGCCGCCTGAACCGATGCGAATACGCGAGGTTTGCCCGAGTAAATAGGCGATCAACACTTCGGGCGAAGGGCAGGCGAGCTGCGGGGTGTTGTGATGCTCCGCCAGCCAGAAACGGCGATAGCCCCAGATTTCCGCCTGCTGCGCCAGATGCAGCGTACGCGTCAGCGCCTGGGCGGCGCTTTCTCCTTCGGCAATCGGACTTTTATCCAACACGCTTAAGGCATAAGCCATTTTCCCGCTCCTTTATCATCAATTATTTATGATCAATACCATGTGGGTCGCCAGGAGCTTAATACTGATTCGGGATAGGATATTCCATTGATAAAAAACGGATTTAGATATGCGCAGCGCGGTTTAAGCCAGGCTACGCAAGCACTCAGGACTCCAGCCAGGTTTTCAGACGCAGCGCATCGGCGTAGTGGCCATAACGCTGCTGGGCTCCCAGCAGAATTATCACTACCGGCTGCCCCTTAATCAGGGTTCTCATCACCAGACAGTGACCGGGATGGACCCCGGCTATTTGTAGAGTGTGCTGAAGTTGAAAGCGATCGCCGCATCAACGGCTTCCGATAACTGTATGCAAGAACTACCGGGTACTTTTGAGTCGCAATCATAAAAATTTTAAAAAAATCAACAATTGCTATGAGACTTTAAATTATATTGAATAAGGGTTTATTAATGAAGCAGCCTTATTCTTGCTGCTTCATTCTATCAAGTATCTATAAGAGTTAAGTTAGTGTGAATGTGTCTTTTGTCGGATACGAAACAACACCTGATACTGTTTCTACATTTCGTTTCCAGTCATTTCCTGAGTATCCTTCCATAGTAAGTGAGCCAGATATCCTTGGGTTTGCTAACGATGGGCCAGATATCGTTACATTGCCCCATTGAAGGCTTATAGAGCCAGTGCCATTTATGACAATTGGTGGTTTTGTTCCTTGCTTGTTTACCAGAGATATACGGTCTAGCTTTGGTGCAATATCATTTGCAACAGTAATGGCTGTGCCAAACACCCTTTCAATGTATATGTTTTGCACTCTGGCTGGTGCTAAAAAATTTAAAATATTGTTAGTCACGGCTGATGAGGTGGATATAAGCGAAATGTTATTAATTGTCGCGGATTTTGCAATTGTTACTGAACTCCCCCCATCTTGATTGTTCATCTGGGATATGTAAATTGAATCAATAGTAACTCCAGCAGTATTTATATAAACATCATTGTTTATTGCGCTTTCACCAAAAAGGTTTATATTTCCAATATAACCACGTGTTATTTTTGTATCTGCTGAATCACCGATTGAGAAAAATGGATGATTGCTAACGTTATACTTGCTTCTGGCAGAGAATGAGCTTATATAAAAATCAGAACACCCCGGGTTAATGCCGAGTCCGGTGAAGATATTCTCGCATTTTATATCGCCAATCACAGCATTAGTCACATTAAGCCATATGGCCGCTGAACTAAGGTCTGCTTTGAAATTATCTTTGTAGTAACTGCCCAAATTTATTCCGCCAGAAATCGTCACATTTGAAGCGTTTATGTTTAGCGAGCCGGAACCATAAAACTCCCCGGCAATATTGTTAATCACAATAGATGAGGCAGGCACTCCGTCTGCACCTGCGGAAATAGCGACTCCTCGTACTGCATTACTTCCATCCGTGTTGTTAGCTGTAATGCATCCAGCATATTTATAATAGAAACCATCAACATGAATGTCATTTCCTTTAAGGATAAGACCATCTCCTGAACACCAGTTTACAGAGGCGTTGAATAACTTGTTATTTCCTCTTGATACATCTTTAGGGTACGGGTAGCAAGAATATAGAGCGTTGCGTAATTCATCCCCATATAAATCTCTGGTGAGTGTTTCGCCATATGCTCTTATGACATTACACAAACCAAATCCGTTAATGTTATAAGCTTTTCCGAAACCATATGATATACCATGAGCTCCATTTACGGCATTATAAGATGAGTCTTTATTGGCAAATCCTTCAATTGAAATATCGAAAAAATTCCATCCATAAACGACAGCGCTTAAAGAAGAATTGGTTCCATTTGTGTATTGGTTAAAAGGGCTGTATGCACCTGTTGTTTTTAATTTTGCACCGTTTCCATAAATAGATCTACGCTCTCCATTCTCATAGTTTGTAATAAACGGTAGGATGCAAGGTGATGTTAAAAGATAAGTTTTACCTGGAGTTAAATACAAGTTCTTACCGGTATTCGCAGCCTGGTTGAATGCAATGCTATCATCATCCTGGCCATTTCCTTTCGCACCATACCATTCAGGTATAACGATATTAATGCTTTGTTGAACATTTCCACCCTGTTCTAGGGCAACTAACGATGCCCCCTTGCCAGAAGCGGTAGAGGACAAATCGTCACGGAGGTTATCGTCAGTACTTAAAGATGCCATAAATCATTCTCCTTTGTTGTTTTGCATTTTTAGTTATACTGTATATTTAAACAGTGTCAAGGTGGATAGATCATGCTTCTCCAATCAGATATACAGAGTGCATTTATGGGCTCCATTACTCTCAGCCCGAAAGGTTGCTCATACCTGCATACGCGTGAATTCGCCATCGGAGTGCTCAGCGTTGTTATCTGGGCGGTAAACGATATGCGATCGTGCTAGTGGGATGATTTGCCGGTTCTTTAACGACTGGTCATCAATACTTTTTTATTGGGGCATTTCTTAGCTTAATCCAGCTTAAAATCAGCTTGGTCAGCGAAGCGATGGGTAATGCGCGATTGGCCTGTCTCTGGAACAGCGTTTTGCCGGTGCGCTGATTGACGACCAGCACCGCTTTTGAGTGCAATACCAGCGGGGCTGCGGCTTGCGCCGGAGAGAGTACCAACAGCAGGCCGAGGGCGATAACGGCATGAAAACACCGCAGGGAAAAAGGGAAAACACAATTCAGGAATGACATGACAAACGAGGCTCTTACCCTAAACGTCTAAAAAATATCAGCAAGAGTCTGCACAGCAAATGTGGAGAAAATAGGGTGAAGGCGATGAATATGCAGGCAAAAGACCGGAGTATCCATCACGATGTCAGGCAGGGGGATGGCAATCCATCCCCCGATTGAAAATCAATACACTTCAGGGACCACCATATCGTCAGGCACCGGATGGCGGTTATAGTCAGGGCTGCGCTTGCGAGGCGGCAGGGTGATCACGTTGCCTTCAGTCTCTTCGTAAGGCAGTTGCTGAAGCAGGTGGCTGATGCAGTTCAGTCGCGCCTTTTTCTTGTCGACGCCCTGAACCACCCACCACGGCGCTTCCGGGATGTTAGTGCGCGCTAACATGACTTCTTTGGCCTCGGTGTAGTCTTCCCAGCGACGGCGGCTCTCCAAATCCATCGGGCTGAGCTTCCACTGTTTCAGCGGATCGTGGATGCGGCTGAGGAAGCGCAACTCCTGCTCGTCATCGGTGATCGAGAACCAGTATTTGACGATCTGAATACCGCTGCGCGTCAGCATTTTTTCAAATTCCGGCACGCTGCGGAAAAACTCTTCGTATTCCTCGTCGTTGCAAAAACCCATCACTTTTTCCACGCCGGCGCGGTTGTACCAACTGCGGTCGAACAGCACGATTTCACCCGCCGCCGGCAGGTGAGCGATGTAGCGCTGGAAATACCACTGGGTGCGCTCGCGATCGTTCGGTGCCGGCAGCGCGGCCACGCGGCAGGTGCGCGGGTTCAGGCGCTGGGTGATGCGTTTGATCACCCCGCCTTTGCCGGCGGCGTCGCGGCCTTCAAACAGGATCACCACCCGGTGGCCAGTGCGCATCACCCAATCCTGCAGCTTCACCAGTTCGCCCTGCAGCCGCAGCAGCTCGCGGAAATACTGTTTGCGCCAGGCTTTTTTCTGATCGCTGTCCACTTCGGTGTCGTCAAACCGCAGGTCATCCAGCTCCATTTCCAGCTCCTCGTCATAGCTGTCATAAAACTCCTGCAGCAGGCGCTGGTTGAAGGTGTCGTCGCGGTTAAATTCATGCATAGCCATAATTGATTCTCCGTGTTAACCCGGTTTTAGAAATGAGTGAAAACCCAGTACAGCCCGGCGGAAAGCAGTACCGAGGCCGGCAGCGTCAGAACCCAGGCCATCAGCAGGTTGCGCAGGGTCGACATTTGCAGGCCGGAGCGGTTGGCTGCCATGGTGCCGGCGATGCCGGAGGACAGCACATGGGTGGTCGAAACCGGCAGGCCGAAGGCGTCTGCCGCACCTATGGTGGTCATCGCCACCAACTCGGCGCTGGCACCCTGGGCGTAAGTAAGGTGGCTTTTACCGATTTTTTCCCCAACGGTAACCACGATACGCCGCCAGCCGACCATGGTGCCAAGGCCGAGGGCAATCGCCACCACCACCTTGACCCAGAACGGGATAAAGCGGGTGGCGCTGTCCAGGTCGCTTTTCAACGCATCCAGATTGCGCTGTGAGTCGGCGGAAAACTGAAGCTGCTTTTCCGCTTTCAGGTGCTTGATGGCTTCCGATGCCAGATACATATCGTTACGGGTGTTGGACACTGCCTGCGCCGGGATCTTGTCGACCGAGCCGTACTGGCGGACTTGATCGCCGATGGCACCGGTCAGCTGCGCCAGCGCGGGCACTACGTCCGGCGTCAGTTCGTTGGTGCGCACGTAACCGGTCAGCACCTCGCGCGGTGGTACCTGGCGGACTGCCGGGAATTGGCGCAGCAGATCGTTTTTGGTGACCTCCGCCAACGCGGCCACGCGCGGGATTTGCTCCGGCGACATCGAGCGGTTCAGGGCATAGGCGATCGGCATGGTGCCGACCAGGATCAGCATGATCAGGCCCATGCCTTTTTGCCCGTCGTTGGAGCCGTGGGCGAAGGAGACGCCGGTGCAGGTAAGGATCAGCAAACCACGGATCCACAACGGCGGCGGCGCATCATTCTTGGGTGCGGTGTACAGCTGACGGTTTTTAACGAACACCTTCAACGCCAGCAGCAGCAGGGCGGCAAACACAAAACCGATCACCGGCGAAAGCAGCAACGCATAACCCACTTTAATCGCCTGTCCCCAGTCCACGCCGCTGGTGCCGGTGCGGCCGTGGATCAGGGCGTTAGCCACGCCCACGCCGATGATGGAACCAATCAACGTATGTGACGAGGAGGCAGGCAGCCCGAGCCACCAGGTACCCAGGTTCCAGATAATGGCCGAGAACAGCAGGGCGTAAACCATGGCAAAACCGTTACCGGTGCCGGCTTGCAGGATCAATTCAACCGGCAGCAACGAAATGATGCCGAACGCCACCACACCGCTGGAGAGCAAAACGCCGAGGAAGTTGAAAAATCCCGACCAGACCACCGCTACCATCGGCGACAGCGAATGGGTGTAAATAACCGTAGCTACCGCATTGGCGGTATCGTGAAAACCATTAACGAATTCAAAGCCCAGTGCAATAAGCAACGCTAACCCCAATAAAAGAAAAGGCAGGTAGCTGGTATATATCGCACCGGCATCGGTCACGTCGTTAAATAGATTTACTCCGGCAAAAGCGATCCCCAGTACTAATAAAAAAACAAAAAAAAGAACAGTGAGTCGACTGTTCTTTTGGTAGATCTTTGGCAGGCTGGACGCAGCTGGAACACCTGCTTGAACGGCGCTGTTATCGCTCATAAAGGACCTTCCCGATAAACTTCATTAGAATACTGACGGTGTTGAACGGCGTTGCCATGAAAGTATTGGGAAATAATGTGACTTTTTTATGACGGTAATATTAATCATCTGGAAAAGTGAAAATTATTAACGTTGGTATTTAAAGATTGATATAAAGGCTGAGTCTGGTTTATTGATTAATGCAGTTATTCGGGATAAAGATTTATGGTTCAAACGGTTGCGGATAAAATGCACAAGCTTGATTTTGATGATGAGGTTACCGGGCTGATTTACGGCCACGTGTTCCGCACGGCAGAACCGCCGCTGCGCGTCTCTTCGCAACAGGCCTGCCAGGCTTACCGGGATCTGTCGCCGGGCGGGGGATTTATCTGGCTGCACCTTAATCTGAACCATGCGGCGGCGGAGAAATGGCTGAAAAATCACTTTGCGATCTCCGACTTTTTCTTCGATGAAATCCGTCACGGCTCCCACACCACGCGCATCGAACGGCAGGGAGATGATCTGTTTGCGGTGCTCAACGACGTAATTTTCCATCCCAAAGAAAATAATCCGGAGATCGCCACGCTGTGGTTGTATTGCCGCAGCGGGCTGGTGGTTACCGTGCGGCACAAGCCGCTGCGGTTGATCGAACGGCTGCTGGGCCGTCTGGGGCCATTGCAGTTGGCCTCGTCCACCGAGCTGTTGGCGCACTTGCTGGAAGAACAGGAAGAGGTGCTGGAGCAGGTGGTGCGGCAGGCCAACCAGTATGTCGACACCATTGAAGATCGTCTGCTGAGTAACCATGTGAAACGCAACCGCACCGAACTGGGGCGCATGCGCCGTATGCTGTTGCGTTTTCAGCGTCTGTTGGCCCCGGAGCCGGCCGCGCTGTTCCGCCTGCTGAACCGGCCACCGGCCTGGCTGAGCCGGGACGTGGTGCAGGACCTGCGGCAGTTTACCGAAGAGTTCACCGTGGTACTGAACGATCTGGCCAGCCTGACCGAGCGCATTCGCCTGCTGCAAGAGGAGATTGGCGCCAAGCAAATGGAGCAGAACAACCGTACGCTGTACACCCTGACGGTGATCACCGTGCTGGCGCTGCCGATCAACATCGTCGCCGGTTTCTTCGGCATGAACGTGGGGGGGATCCCGCTGGCCAGCAATCACCACGGCTTTATTCTGCTGGTGTTGCTGGTCGGCGGTTTTACGCTGGTTACCGGTTACCTGGCGTTCAGACGCCGGGACGAAAGCTGATTACAGCCTTGCCCGGTACTCTTCCTCCAGCTTGGCGTGGGTGCTCCAGAACGGTCGTGGTTGGCGATCGTGCAGGCGGTCGAGCAGGATATCGAGATGGGTGTGCCATCCGCCGGCCACGCTGAGCATTTCGTCGCGGTTGGCCAGGCGTCGGTGGGTGACCGTCAGCAGCACTGCGTTGTCCTGTTCGGTCAGTTCAAACGTCACTTCGGAAGGGCGGCCCTGTTCCTGCTCCGCCCATGTAAAGCTCAACAGCCGCGGCGGGAAAAGGCAGGTGATATGACCGAGGTGTTTGCCGCTGCAGCCGCCTTGTTGGTATTTGGCGGGGGTCTGCTCGTGTTCGCCCGTCAGATCCGAATTGCGGAATACCAGCTCCACCGCAGCGCCTTTTTCCAGCGTCATCACGCCGGCGGCCAACCAGGTGGCGCGTTTGTCGGATTCCGTCAGGTAGGCCCAGACCCGTTCGATCGGGCCAGGCAGCAGCCGCTGAATGCGCAGCGTGCCGGTTTCAATAATCATACCGTAGTCGTTCATGGTTCACTCCTTGGGAGGATACTGTTCAGGCTGTCGCAGCGCGACTTCCAGCGCGTCCAGCCGTTCTGTCCAGAAATGCTCGTAGGTTTGCAGCCATTGCATGGCCTGCGCCATTGGCCCGGGTTCAAGCCGGCAGATATGGTTTCTTCCCTGCACGGTTCGCTGCACCAGGCCTGCAAGCTCGAGTGCTTTGATATGCTTGGAGGCGCCGGCAAACGACATCTGCAACGGCGCGGCCAGTTCACCAATGCTGTGCTCGCCGTCGGCCAGCGCGCGCAAAATAGCGCGGCGCGTCGGGTCGGAAAGCGCGTGAAAAATGGCGTCCAGCTGTGAGGAAGATAATTTAACCATATGGTTGAATATAGAACACGGAGGTGAATATTCAACCGATTCGTTGAATATTTTTTGCTATTGCCCCGGCCGGTTAACCGGGGCGAGGGGATCAGGCGCCCGTTTGCGCCAGCAGCGCGTTGAGCAGCACGTTGGCACCGGCGGTGGCCCAGGCGGGCGAAATATTTTCCAGCTCGTTGTGGCTGATGCCGTCCACGCAGGGAATAAAAATCATCGCCGTGGGGGCCACCCGGCTCAGATAGCAGGCATCGTGACCGGCGCCGGAAACCATCTCCCGGTGCGAATAACCCAGCGCCTGCGCGGCCTGGCGTACGCTGTCGATACAGTTTTCATCAAAGCGTATCGGCCGATACTGGAAGATGCGTTCGGCGCGAGCGCTCAACGTGCCGGCATCGACCTCGGCGACCGCCGCCAGCAACCGCTGCTCCATCTGTTCCAGCACCGCCTCCTGCGGATGACGGAACTCGACGCTGAAAAACACCTTGCCCGGCACCACATTGCGCGAGTTGGGGGTGATCTGCGCCATGCCTACCGTGGCGCGCGCGTCCGGCATGAAATCCAGGCCGATCTGATTGACCGCCGTGACCATAGCGGCAAAGCCGAGCAGGGCGTCGCGGCGCCGCTCCATCGGCGTGGTGCCCGCATGGGCGCTGAAACCGAGGATCTCCAGCTCATACCAGCGCTGGCCCTGCGCGCTGGTCACCACGCCAATTTCGATGTTTTCCGCCTCGAGGATCGGGCCTTGCTCGATATGCAGCTCAAAGGCGGCGTGGATTGGCCTGCCTCCGACCGGGTCTTCGCCGTCATAGCCGATTTGCTTCAGCGCTTCGCCGATACTGATGCCCTGCGCATCGCGACGCGACAGGCCGTATTCTTCATCGAACACGCCGGCAAACACGCCGGAGGCGATCATCGCCGGGGCGAAGCGGGCACCTTCCTCGTTAGTCCAGTTAACCACCTCCAGTGCGCGCTCGGTAGCAATCTGGCCATCGTTCAGGGTGCGGATCACTTCCAACCCGGCCAGCACGCCGTAAATGCCGTCAAAGCGCCCGCCGTTGGGCTGGGAGTCGACGTGGGAGCCGGTGACGACCGGTGCCAGTTCCGGGCGGGTTCCTTCGCGGCGCAAAAACATATTGCCCATGCGATCGACCCGCACGCTGCATCCCGCTTCCAGCGCCCAGGCACGCAATTGATCGCGCGCCTGACGATCTTCCTCGCTCAGCGCCAGCCGGGTGACGCCGTCTTTCGGGATGGCGCCGAACTGCGCCATATCGCGCAGGCTTTGCCACAGACGCTCGCCGTTAACCTGAGGGATCATTTTTTCTCTCCCGACGGTTTTGCGGCATAGCGGAAATCGCAGCAGGGCGCGCCGGACATAATGGTTTGGGTGCGTTGCAGTTCGACATCCGGCGCATAACCGACGATAAACTGGCTGTCGCGGGCGCAAGACAGCAGATGGCCAATCTCGCCCAGCCCCATCTCGTGATACATCTCGGCATAGCGACAGCGGGTGACGTTATAGTCGAACTGCTGTTCGTCTTGATGGAGCACCTTCACTTGCAGCGCGTCGTCTTTTTCCCACAGATACTGCAAGGCGGCGAAACTCTGCAAATCGGCGCCATTCGGCTCCTGCGCGGCAAACTGCTTGCCTGCATCGATGGCGGCGTTTTCGATGGCTTCGCCAATCACCGCCTGCGCGCGTTCTTTGCCGATCTCACGCACCAGAATCTGGTAGATCGGCTTGATGATCTCGGCCTCTATACGCCGACGGGCCAGAATACCCAATTCGTTTTTTGCACAGCTCATCACCTTGCTCCCCTTGCTTTATTATTGTGTTTTAGCGCCGCCCAACACGCTCTGCGGCTGCCATTTGCCGTCGACCACCTTGTAGAGGGTGAAGCTTGGCTGTTGCAGGTTGCCCTGCGGATCGAATGCGATGTTGCCGGTGACGCCCTGATAATGAATGGCGCGCAGTTTCGGCAGATAATCGGCCGGATTGGCGGATCCTGCCTGCTCAATGGCGGCAATCAATACCCGGGTGGCGTCATAGGCGAACGGCGCATGCAGTTCGATGTGGGTTTTGTAGCGGTCGCGGTAAGCCTGCTCAAAAGCTTTGCCGCCCGGCATCTGTTCCAGCGGCAGGCCCGGTTCCAGCGCCACCACGCCTTCGCCTTCTTTCTGCGCCAGCGTCAGGAAGGTTTGGCTGACGAAGCCGCCGGCACCCATCAGTTGAGTGTTCATGCCCAACTGTTTGATGCGGCGGGCCAGCGGTGCCGCCTGTGAATCCACGCCGCCGAAGAAGATCAGATCGGCATTCTTGCTGCGAACGGTGGTCAGCACCGCGCTGAAATCGACGGTTTTGTCATCGACGTATTCACGCGCTACCGGTTGTACACCCTGTGCCGCCAGCGACTTGATAAACTCGTCCGCCAACCCCTGGCCGAACGCGGTGCGATCGTCGATGATTGCAATGCGCTTGGCTTTCAGCACCTTGACGGCATATTCACCGGCGTAATTACCACCGTCGTCATCATGGCCCATCACGCGAAAGCTGGTATCAAACCCTTGTTGAGTATAGGCATGACCTGTGGCAACCGGTGCAACCTGGGCAATGCCGGCATCGTGATAAATGCGCGCCGCCGGGATGCTGGTGCCGGTATTCCAATGGCCGACCACGCCGGCGACACCTTCGTCCACCAGACGCTGCGCCACTGCAACGGCGGTACGCGGGTCGGACTGGTCGTCCTCGGAAAGCAGTTTAAAGGTGACCGGTTTGCCGTTCAGCGTCGGTTTCTGGGCGTTGGCGTCGGCGATCGCCAACTGAGCGCCGTTTTCCAGATCCTTGCCGATACGGGCGGAAGGGCCGGTCAGTGGGCCGGCCAGACCGATCAGGATGGTGTCGGCGGCCCACGCAGGCGCAGCAGCGCCAAGGGTAGCCAGAACGGCGGCGGCCAGGACCAGCGGCTTAAAGCGAGTTATCTTGTTCATGTAAAACTCCCGGTGCGGTTAAAAGTAAAAACGGTTATTCGCCCAGATAGGCTTGTTTGATTTTTTCATCGTCGAGCATGTCGGCAGACCGGCCGCTGTGGCTCAGGCTGCCGCTGTCCAGCACGTAGGCGTGCTCGGTCGACTCCAGCGCCAACCGGGCATTTTGTTCCACCAGCAATAGCGTGACACCGTCACTGGCGAGGGTTTTGATCACGTCAAAAATGGCGTCGACCACGATCGGTGCCAGGCCCATTGACGGCTCATCCAGCACCAACAGGCGTGGCCGGCTGAGCAGCGCACGGCCCATCGCCACCATCTGTTGTTCGCCGCCGGAGAGAAGACCGGCTTGTTGCCGCAGCCGTTCGCGCAAACGTGGGAAAAGGGCGCAAACCCGCTCCAGATCCTGCCGTACCGCCGGTTTATCGTGGCGGGAGTAGGCGCCCAACTGCAAGTTTTCCAATACCGTCATGCGGGCGAAAATGCCACGGCCCTCCGGCACCATCACCAACCCCTGTTGCAGCAGCCGATGCGGGGGAACGCCGCGAATGGACCGGCCGTCGAACAGGATGTCACCTTCGAAGGGTTGCAGGCCGGTCAACGCGCGCAGGCTGGAGGTTTTGCCCGCACCGTTGGCGCCGATCAATGTCACCTGTTCGCCGTGGTTAACCGTAAAATCGATGCCTTTCACCGCATGAATGCCGCCGTAAGACACTTTTAGCCGTTTGACCGACAGTAAGGGTTCAGACATGCGCGGATCCTCCCAGATAAGCCCGGATCACCGCCGGTTCGCGCCTTACCTGAGCCGGTTCGCCTTCGGCGATGACTTTGCCGTAGTCGAGCACCGTCAGGCGGTCGCACAATCCCATCACCAACTTGACGTCGTGCTCTATCAGCAGCAGGGTTTTGCCGCTTTCGCGGATGCGTTGCAGCAGCTCGCGCAGCGCCACTTTCTCTGCTGCGTTCATGCCGGCGGCCGGTTCATCCAGCGCCAATAACTGCGGGTCGGTTGCCAGCGCCCGGGCAATTTCCAGCCGCCGCTGGTGGCCATAGGAAAGATCGCCGGCGCGATAATGGGCAAATTGACTGATGCCGACGTACTCCAGCAGCGCGTGGGACTTCTCCCGCGTTGCCCGTTCTTCCTCGCGGGCACGGCGATGGCGCGAAATAGCCGCCCACAGGCCGTTGCGGGTGCGTACATGGCAGCCCACCATCACGTTTTCCAGCACGCTCATCTCGTTGAACAACCGCAGGTTCTGAAAGGTGCGGGCGATACCGGCCTGCACGACTTTGTCGATCGCCTGCGGTTTGTAGCGGCGGTCCAGCAGGCGGAACTCCCCACCATCGGCGCGGTACAGGCCGGTAATCAGATTGAAGCAGGTGGTTTTACCGGCGCCGTTCGGCCCGATCAACCCATAGATTTCCCCCTGGCGGATACTCATGCTGACGTCGTCCACCGCGGTCAGCCCGCCAAAACGTTTACTGACGTGGTTAAGGGTGAGTAATGGCGTCATGAGGCGGCTCCAGATTGATGACGCGCCGGCCACAAACCCGCCGGGCGATACAGCATGACCAGAATCAGCGCCAGGCCGTAGAACAGTTGGCGGATAATTTCCGGGTCGACCCACACCTGGCCGAACAGGGCCTGTTGCAGCGGCCCCATGGTGCTGCGCAGCAGTTCAGGCAGCGCCGCCAGCAGCAAGGCGCCGAGGATCACGCCAGGAATGTGGCCCATACCGCCCAGCACCACCATCGCCAGTACGGCTATCGACTCTTGCAGGGTGAAGGACTCCGGTGAGACAAATCCCTGGAACGCCGCGAACAGCGCACCGGCGATGCCGCCGAACGTGGCGCCGATGGCGAACGCCAGCAGCTTGAAGTTACGGGTGTTGATGCCCATCGCCCGCGCTGCGTCCTCATCTTCGCGGATGGCGGTCCAGGCGCGGCCGACCCGTGAGTGCTGCAGGCGCAGGCAGATAAACAGGATCGCCAGCAGCAGGGCGGCGAACAGGTAGTAATACAAATACAGCGAGGAAAAACGGAGGCCGAACCACTCGTGCATGCCTGAAAACTTCAGGCCGAACAGACTGACAGGATCGATGCCGGAAATGCCCTTTGGGCCGTTGGTGATATTGACCGGGCGATCGAGGTTGCGCATCAGAATGCGCACGATTTCGCCAAAGCCCAGCGTGACGATCGCCAGATAGTCGCCGCGCAGGCGCAGCGTCGGCGCACCGAGCAGGATGCCGCACAGCGCCGCCAGCACGGCGGACAGCGGTATCAGCAGCAGGATGGACAGATGCAACCCATTCGGGAACCAATGCAACAGCAGCGGAAACTGTTCGGTCAGGTGCGGCGAAGACAGCAGCGCAGTCAGATAGGCGCCCACGGCGTAAAAGGCGATAAATCCCATGTCCAGCAGGCCGGTCAGGCCGACGACGATATTCAACCCCAGCGCCAGCATCAGGTACAGCAACGCGAAGTCGATCACCCGCACCCAATAGTTGCCGCCGGCGGCCCCGGCCAACCAGGGGGCCAGCAGCAGGCCGAGCATGAACAGCGCGACGCCGAGCCTGGCGCGGCCTGGGGTGGCGGTTTGCAGGGTGGTGGTCAGAACGGTCATTTTATCTCCTCAGGCACGAGTGGCGACACGCTCGCCCAGCAGCCCGGATGGGCGTAATACCAGCACCGCAATCAGTATCAGGAAGGCGAAAACGTCCTGATAATTGCTGCCGAAGGTGCCGCCGGTCAGTTCGCCGAGATAACCGGTGCCCAGCGATTCAAATAGCCCCAGCAATAATCCGCCGAGCATGGCGCCGCGCAGGTTGCCAATGCCGCCCAATACTGCGGCGGTAAACGCCTTGATCCCCGGCAGGAAACCCATGGAGAAACCGGCGTTACCGTAGTTGCTGGCCATCATGATGCCCGCCACTGCCGCCAGCGCACCGCCGAGAGCGAAGGTCAAAACGATCACCCGGTTGGGATCGATGCCCATCAGGCCGGCGACCTGCGGATTTTCCGCCGTGGCACGCATCGCGCGGCCAAAGCGCGAATGTTCGACCAGCAACAGCAGCCCGGCCATCACCAGCACGGCGACAACCAGCGTGGCGATACCGGTACCGGTGATCACCGCCGGCGCATGCCCGGCGCTGCCCTGAGTCAAGGCGATAGGAGACATGGGCAGCAGTTGCGGGAACATCAACGGATTGCGCGACCAGATCAGCATCGCCAAGGTTTGCAGCAGCAACGAGACGCCAATGCCACTGATCAACGGGGCCAGACGTGGGGCATTGCGCAGGCGGCGATAGGCCAGGCGCTCAATGCTCATCGACACCAGCGCACATATCGCCATGGCGATCATCGTCGCCAGCAACAGCACTGTGTACGGCGACAGAGAGGGGAAATGATGCTGCAACACGCCGATGGCCGACAGGGCGCTCAGTGCGCCGACCATCAGCACATCGCCGTGGGCGAAATTGATAATGCGCAAAATGCCGTACACCATGGTGTAACCCAGGGCGATCAGCGCATAAATACTGCCGAGCATCAGTCCGTTGACGGTCTGCTGTACCAGCGTATCCATAGGGAGAGTCCCGAAAATAATGATTCAGGAGGCACAGAGTAGGGAATTTAAAAAAATTGTGAAATACGGAAAAATAATTTCTTATATAAAAAATGTGTGTTTTTAATTTATTGATTTATTTGTATATTAATTTTAACCCACGGACATTTTTTTACCAAAATAGTCAATATATGAAAAAAACAGAAGAGTGCGACTCACTGCTGCCGAACGATCCGCCACTGCGCGCCGTAAGGGCGTTCGAGGCTATCGCCCGCCTGGGCAGCATTACCGCGGCAGCGAAGGAACTGGCGATCTCGCCTTCGGCCGTCAGCCATCAACTCAAAACGCTGGAGGCTTTTCTGCAAATGCCGCTCACCGAACGGCAGGGGCGCAAGCTGATCCTGCGCAGCGAAGGGCGCGAGTATTACCGCTCGATCCGTTCGGCGTTTAACGTGCTGCGCCAGGCGACGGAGCATGTGCGCGAGCAATCGGCCTCCCGGCAGGTGACCATCAGCCTGATCCCGCTGTTCGGCATGGGTTGGTTTATTCCGCGTTTGCACAGCTTTTTGCGCGAGAATCCCGATATCGACATCAACGTGGTGTACGCCAATCACCGCAACTATCTGAGCGACGCAGCCGATATTTCGATTCGCTTTGGCGTGGGGCAATGGACCGGCTATCGCAGCGAAAAACTGATGTCCGGCAAAATGGTGCCGGTGTGCAGCCGCAGTTTTATCAGGCTGCACGGGCTGCTGGATACGCCGGATCAGCTTGCGCCGCTGCCGTTGTTGCACGACGAAGAACGCAATACCTGGATGCAGTGGTTCCAGCAGGCCGGCGTCAGGCGGCCGCTGCGCAGCACCGGGCCGATGTTCGAGGATGGCCTGCTGACGCTGGCGGCGGTGCAGTCGGGACTGGGCTGCGCCCTGATGCGCGAGCCGCTGATCGAACCCTATCTTGACAGCGGCGAACTGGTTAAGTTGTTTGACCGGCCGATTGACGATGGCCGCGATTATTACCTGTGCGTGCGGGCGGACAGCGAGCTGTCGCAAGAGGGGCTGAACCTGCAAAAATGGTTGCTGCGTGAGGCCGCAGGCCAATAAAGATACACGCGCTAACTGCCTGAATTGACTATCCTGAATAGAGTGCAATGGGCCAACAGGAATGTCCGATGACTGCAGAAAACGAGCTGGAACAAACGCCAAAAATGAGTCTGCCGCTGCTGGCCGGTGGCGCGTTGGGCGTGGTGTTCGGGGATATCGGCACCAGCCCGCTGTATACCCTGAAAACCGTGCTTTATCTGTCTGGCGATGCGCCTTCCGCACCGGTGATCCTCGGCTTGTTGTCGCTGATTTTCTGGACGCTGGTGATAGTGACCTCGCTCAAATACGCCATGTTCGCCATGCGGATCGATAACCGCGGCGAGGGCGGCATCATGGCTTTGATGTCGCTGCTGGTCAGCAAGAAGAGCGCCCGGCCGATGGTGGTATTTGCCGGCTTGTTCGGCGCGGCGCTGATTTATGGCGATGGGGCGATCACCCCGGCGATCTCGGTATTGTCGGCGCTGGAAGGGTTGAACATTGTTCTGCCCGAATCGCAGCCCTATATTTTACCTGCGGCGGTGGTGATCCTGGTCAGCTTGTTCGCTATCCAACCGCTGGGCACTGCACGTATCGGCAAGGTGTTTGGTCCGATTATGGCGCTGTGGTTTTTCTCGATCGCCGTCCTGGGCGTTTGGGGAATTATCCAGCACCCTGCGGTGCTGATGGCGTTGAATCCTTTGTACGGCATTAACTTTCTGTTCTCAAACGGGGTGACCAGTTTTCTGGTTCTGGGCGGGGTGTTCCTCTGCGTCACCGGCGCAGAGGCGCTGTATGCCGACATGGGGCACTTTGGCAAAAGGCCAATCTGGCTTGCCTGGTTCGGCATCGTTTTCCCCAGCCTGTTGCTGAACTATGCCGGGCAGGCCGCGTTGATCCTCTCAGGCGCCGACGTGACCCAGAATATTTTCTTCCGCTTGTGCCCGCCGATAATGCAAATACCCTTGGTGATCCTGGCTACCCTTGCCACCATCATCGCCAGCCAGGCGATCATCAGCGGGGCTTTTTCCATGACTCGTCAGGCGATCCAGCTTGGCTGGTTGCCGCGCTTGCGGGTGAAGCAAACCACCGAAGAGAGCTACGGCCAAATTTACATCGGTGCCATCAACTGGTTGCTGATGGCGGTGACGGTCTTTCTGACGGTGTTCTTCAAATCCTCCGATAACCTTGCCGCCGCCTACGGCATCGCCGTTTCGCTCACCATGATCATGACCAGCGGTTTGCTGTTTGTGGCTATGCGCGAGGTGTGGCGCTGGGGGTTCACCGCCAGCCTGCTGGTTGCCGGTGGTTTTTTTATCGTCGATCTCAGCTTTTTGGTGGCTAACCTCAGCAAGGTGCTGCAAGGGGGTTATGTGCCGTTGCTGCTGGCCAGCCTGGTTTATGGCGTGATGCTGATCTGGCATCGCGGCGTGGCGGCGGCTTCACGCACGCTGGGTGAAAAGAGCATGCCGCTGGTGGATTTCCTGGCTCAGATCGAAGCGCAGGCCATTCCTCGGGTGCCGGGTACGGCGATATTTCTTACGCGCAATATGAATGGCACGCCGCCGGTGATGAAATGGCACGTCAAACGTAACGGCTCGCTGCACGCCGATGTATTGACGCTGAACATCATGATCGTGAACGAGCCGCGGGTGGCGAATGCCGAGCGGTTGGTGATGCGACAGCAGTCACCGGGTTTCTGGTGCGGCGTGGCCAGTTACGGCTTTATGGAACGGCCGAACATTCCCCGGTTATTGCACCATGCCGAGGCGCAGAAAACCGGGTTGAATTTTGACGACGCCACCTATTACCTGGGGCATGAAACCGTGGTGCGCCGCGAAGACGACAGCAGATTGCCGGCGTGGCAGCGCAGCATCTTTGCGTTGATGGTGCGTAACGGCATGCACGTGACGGATTATTACTATCTCCCGAGCGATCAGGTGGTGGAGATCAGCCGCCGGGTACCGGTGTGAAGGTCTGGCTATAGGTTACAAGCAACGGTTATTTAGCCACAGGCATCGCGCAGGCTATAGTGCGGTGGCGCAATGGGCGCGGCTTTGCTTTGAGGGTTTATGTCACTGTTTGATCTTACTGCTCTGGCTGCCGGTTTGCCGCAGGCATGGCGTTCCAGCATTCTGGGGCGCGTCGGTTCGGCCAATATCAAAGTGTTGCGAATGGATCAGCGCGCCATTGACGATGAGGTTCACGAATACCATGAGGCGCTGCTGGTGATCGAAGGCCAACTGAGGTTGGCGGTGCAGGGCGAAGAAATTACGGTGAACGCCGGGCAACTGTATCAGGCCGCTGCCGGCGTACCGCACCGCGTGTTGGCAGGCAGCCACGGCACGCTGGTGATTGTTGATTTACCCGAGGATTAATGCCCGCCGCCCAGCGCGGATAACGCCACGTTAACCGCCGCTAGCAGCCGTTCTTTTGTGACGCCGTCACGTGCTTGTATCGATAATCCGTGCAAAAAGACCGCGAAGTAGTCGCCCAGGCTATCGGCGTCGGTATCTGCCGGTAATTCCCCGTTTTTCACCGCCAGCTGCAACCGCTCAATAATGCCCTGGGTGCGCTGCAGGCGGTGTTCCGCCAGCCAGGTTTTGATGCCGCTGTTTTCAGCGCTGACGCTGGCGGCGGAAGAGACCACCATGCAACCCTGCGGCAGATCGCCACGGCTGTAGAGCGCCACCGCGTCTTCCAGCAGGCGCTGTATCGCCGCCCGCACGCCGTTTTCCTCACTGAAGGCGCGTTCGGCAAAACCGCCTTCATGGTTTTCGTAGCTGGCGATGGCTTCGCGGAACAGCAATTCCTTCGAACCGAACGCCTTGTAAATACGTGCTGAGGCGATACCCAGTTCGGCCACCAGATCTGACATCGAGGTGCCTTCGTATCCCTGGCGCCAAAAGAGATCCCGTGCCTTCAGTAATGCCTGTTCACGGTCGAATTCACGTGGTCTGCCTGCCATCGGTCGGCTCCTGTTTGCCTGTCATTCAGCGAGATAGGATCGCTTAAATCGCCCCTGACGCCAACGAATTTCTAAAATCTGCTTGCTGTAGGGGTCATTTGAGCCTATTGTTTGTCAATCGACAACCAATAGGAGTTTACGATGAAAACCTTGAAAGGTCCAAGCCTGCATCTTGCACAATTCAGTGACGATGCCGCACCCTTTAACAGCCTGCCCGCCATTGCACAATGGGCGGCGGAAACCGGTTTTAAAGCGCTGCAAATCCCCGCGTGGGATCGCCGCCTGTTCGATTTGGCCACCGCAGCGGAAAGCCAGACTTACTGTGATGAACTGATCGGCATGTTGGCCGACAAGGGGCTGGTGGTCAGTGAACTGACCACCCACATTTTTGGTCAGTTGATGGCGGTGCACCCGGCTTATGACGCGTTGTGCGACAGTTTTGCGCCACCGGTGCTGCACGGCAACCCGCAGGCACGCGGCGAATGGGCACGGCAACAACTGCTGTTGGCGGCCAAAGCCTCTGCGCGGCTGGGGCTGAGCGACATGGGCACCTTTTCCGGTTCGCTGGCATGGCCCTACCTGTTTCCGTTCCCGCAGCGCCCGGCCGGGTTGATCGAGACGGCGTTCGATGAGCTGGCGAAACGCTGGTTGCCGGTGCTCAATGCCTGCGACGAGCAGGGCGTGAACCTGTGTTATGAAATTCACCCCAGTGAAGACCTGCACGACGGCGTGACGTTTGAAATGTTTCACCAGCGCGTCGGCGGCCACCCGCGCTGCCAGATCCTGTTTGACCCGAGCCACTTCGTGCTGCAACAGCTGAACTACCTGGATTACATCGATATTTATAAAGATTTTATCCGCATGTTCCACGTCAAGGACGCCGAGTTCAACCCAACTGGCCGACAGGGCATTTATGGCGGTTACCAGTCGTGGACCGAACGCGCCGGGCGTTTCCGCTCGCTGGGCGACGGCCAGGTGGATTTCAAAGGTATTTTCTCCCGCTTGACGCAGCACGGCTACGCAGGTTGGGCGACGCTGGAATGGGAATGTTGCCTTAAGCACCCGCAGGACGGCGCCCGTGAAGGGGCGGCTTTTATCCGCGACCATATCATCAACGTCACCGACAAGGTGTTTGACGACTTTGCCGGCGCTCCGGTTGACCAGCAACAGATCAATACTTTGCTCGGCCTGCGCTGAGCCGCATTATTCCACTACGGAGAACACCCATGAAAATGCAAAATAACGGGTCCATGCTGAATGGACCTGAACCCGAACACGTCTATGCACGGGTCAACGGCAACCGTATTCACTGCGTCACCCTCGGCGAAGGCCGGCCGGTGTTGCTGATCCCTGGCTGGCCACAGACCTGGTATACCTGGCGTTATGTAATGCAGGCGCTGGCAGCGGCCGGTTTTAAGGCGATTGCGGTGGATCCGCCGGGCATCGGCGATTCTGATAAACCCACCGGCGGTTACGACACCGGCAGCGTCGCAGCCGTGCTGCATCAGACCATGCTGCAGCTTGGGCACCCGAGTTATTCGCTGGTCGGCCACGATATTGGCATGTGGATCGGCTATGCGCTGGCCAGCGACTATCCGCAGGCGGTGGAAAGGCTGGTACTGACCGAAGCGGTGATCCCTGGGTTGGCACCGGCACCGCCGATTTTTGTGTCACCGGACCAAAACATCTTCCTGTGGCATTTCATGTTCAACCAACTGGCGGATCTGCCGGAGGCGTTGACGCTGGGGCGTGAGAGGGAGTATCTCAGCTACATCTTTAACCGCTGGTCTTATCGCCGCGATCGGGTGGCCGCAGAAACCTATATTGCCGCTTATTCCGCACCGGGTAGTCTGCGCGCCGGTTTTGATTACTACCGCGCCATTCCCGAGACCGTGCGGCAAAACCAGCGGCGTGCCGAGACCCGGCTCGACATGCCGGTGATGACCATCGGCGCAGAACACGCCACTGGCGATGCGCCTTTTGTCACATTGCGGGATAACGCCGTGGATCTGCGGGGCGAGACGGTCGCCGGCTGCGGCCATTTTATTACCGAAGAGTGTCATGAGGCGTTTATCGCCCTGGTGGTGCCATTCCTGTCGGAGGCGCAGACCAATGCCGCTTGATACGCAAATCGCCCGTTTTCTGGCGGATACGGCAGGTGCGGCGGCACCCGGCTCCCTGGCCGAGATGCGCGCTGCCGCCGAGTCTGGGTTGTTGCAGTTGCAGGGCGAAGCTGAAGCCAGCGGCGGCGTGCGGGATTTTGCGATAACCGCCAACGACGGTCATGAGATCGTCATTCGCGCTTATCTTCCACAGGATGCGGCGACAGAACCTTTGCCGGCGATGCTGTACGCCCACGGCGGCGGTTGGTGCCTGGGCTCGTTGGCGCTGTATGATCGGCCTTGCCAGGCACTGGCCAATGCCACGGGCCGGTTGATCCTGTCGGTTGATTACCGGCTGGCGCCGGAGCATCCGTTCCCGCGGCCGCTGGAGGATTTTTACCAGGCATTGTGCGCCGTGGTTGAGCGGGCGGATGAACTGGGGATTATCGCCGGGCGCATCGCGGTTGGCGGCGACAGCGCAGGCGGCAATCTGGCGGCGGCCGTGGCGTTGCTGGCCCGCGACCGCGCAGGACCGCCGATCGAACATCAGCTGTTGCTGTATCCGGCGCTAAGCGGTGCAATGAATACCGCCAGTTATGACGACTACGCGCAGGGGTATTTCTTGACCCGGGAAGTGATGGCGTTTTGCTGGGCGACATATTTGGGTAAAGAGGGGAATACGCGTGCCCTTTACGCCGAGCCATTGCATGCAATAACCTTGGGGCGGTTGCCACCGGCGACCATTCTGAGCTGCGAATACGATCCGCTACGCGATGAGGCCGAGCAATATGCGCAACGATTGCGTGAGGACGGGGTGGCGGTGCGCTGCGAACGGTTGCCGGGCATGGTTCACGCCTGCATCCATATGCTGGGGTTAACCCCGGCGGCGCGGCTGCTGTTTGACAAGGCCGTTTAACCTTTTGTTAATGTACTGAATGCTGTGCCTGGTGTGACTAATGCCCCGCATTGCGGGGCATTGACGTTTTCGGCTGCGAGGGTTTAACGACCGGCGACGGTCACGAAACGGGTCTCCAGGTAAGACTCGATCGCCTCGCTGCCGCCTTCTGTGCCGTGACCGGAGTCTTTCACTCCGCCAAACGGCGTTTCAGGCAGGCCGAAACCGATATGATTGATGCTGAGCATGCCGCTTTCCACATCGCGCCCCAGCGCGCTTACCGTGGCGATGCTGCGGCTGTAGGCATAGGCCGCCAGACCGTAAGGCAGGCGGTTGGCCTCGGCTATCGCTTCCTCATAGGTGGCAAACGGACGCAGCAGGGCGACCGGGCCAAATGGCTCTTCAGACATCGCTCGCGCGCTCAGCGGGACGTCGCGCAGCACCGTTGGCTCAAAGAAGTTGCCGCTGCCCGGCAGAGTGTTACCGCCGGTGCTGACCTTGGCACCCTGGGCGATGGCGTCCTTCACGAAGGCATCGATGGCTGTGACGCTGCGTTCCAGCACCATTGGCCCCATGGTCACGCCTTCATCCAATCCGTTGCCCAGCTTGATGTCGTGTACCGCTGCGGTGAATTTCTCTACAAAGGCTTCATAGACGCCTTGCTGGATCAGGAAACGGGTCGGGGCGATACAGACCTGTCCGGCATTGCGGAACTTGGCCAGTGCCAGCTCTTTGGCGGCGGCGTCGAGATCGGCATCGTCAAAAATCAACACCGGCGCGTGGCCGCCCAGCTCCATGGTGGCCTTTTTCATATGCTGCCCGGCCAGCGCTGCCAGATGTTTGCCCACGCGGGTGGAACCGGTGAACGAGATCTTGCGAATGATCGGGTGCGGGATCAGGTATTCGGAGATATCCGCCGGGGTGCCGTACACCAGCGCGATCACGCCGGCCGGGATGCCTGCGTCGGCAAAGGCTCTGATCAGCTCTGCCGGTGAGGCCGGGGTTTCTTCCGGGCCTTTGATGATGATCGAGCAACCGGCGGCCAGCGCGGCGGACAGCTTGCGCACGATCTGGTTGATCGGGAAGTTCCAGGGTGTAAAGGCGGCAACCGGGCCGACCGGCAGCTTAAGGGTTTGCTGCTGAACATCGCGGCTGCGGGCAGGGATGATTTGGCCGTAGGTGCGGCTGGCTTCGCCGGCAAACCAGTCAATGACGTCTGCCGAGTTAAGGATCTCAACCTTGGCCTGCGCCACCGGTTTACCCTGTTCCTGCGTCATGATGGCGGCGATAGATTCTGCGCGCTCGCGCAGCAAGGCGGCGGCTTTACGCATCAGGATGGCACGCTGATAGGCGGAGGTGTCGCGCCAGAGTTTAAAACCGCGTTCGGTAGCGGCCAACGCCAGATCGAGATCGGCCTGTGCGGCGTGCGCCACGTTGCCAATGACCTCATCGGTAGCGGGGTTGGTAACCGGTATGGTTTTGCCGGCAACTGCGCTGCGCCATTGTCCGTCAATATAGAGTTGAGTATCTGGATACATTTTTGCCTCTTACTTTCAGGGAGTTAAACACCGTTTTCCCGCTCTGCGGCAGGATAATCAAACCCGCTGACGCCGATCAACAGGCACCGGGCGATGGGTAAAATACCCTACGCCGAATGAGCGCGATCGTCCAGGGAACCGCGTTGCGCACTACTCAAACGGCGTTGGTTTGACTATCATACAAGCCAGGTTCGGCCTTGATGCCGGGCGATTGCAGGAGATGGAGATAGAGTGCAGGGTGTTCCTCAGCAGTTCCCCTTCGAAAAAGATTGCGCGCAGTTCCGGCAGTTGCCGCAACTGCCGGGCGTAGAGCTTTACCACGCCCATATCGAGCGCTATGTCTTTGAACCCCATACCCACGATGCTTTCGCCATCGGCACCGTCGATGTCGGCGCCGAGCGTTTCCGTTATCGTGGCGCACAGCATCTGGCGGCACCGGGTTCGCTGGTGTTGATGAACCCGGACGAACTTCACACCGGGGAGGCGGAAACGGCCGGTGGCTGGAATTACCGCATGCTCTATCTTGAACCCCAGGTGCTGGAGTTGCTGTCCGGCGAGCAGGGGTTTTGGTTTACCGATGCGGTACGCCAGGATCCGCAGGCGGCGCGGCAATTATCGGCGACGCTGGCCGCACTGTGGCAAGCGCGGGATCCGATGACGATTGATGATCTGCTGCTGCAAGTGGTGACGATATTTCGCCCCCACGCACGTATTGCCCGGCCGCTGAAAGATGAGCCGGCGCACCGTTTCGACATCGTCAAAACCTACCTGCGCGATAACTTTTCCGCCGCTATTACGCTGGAACAGTTGGCGGCGCTGGTGTCGCTCAGCCCGTACCATTTTTTGCGCAAATTCAAAACCGAATACCATGTATCGCCTCAGCAGATGTTGATGGCGATCCGTCTTTCGCAAGCCAAGCTGATGCTGGGGCACGGCATGCCTGCCGCGCAGGTAGCCGCGGCGGCGGGGCTGACCGATCAGGCGCATTTAACCCGCGCTTTCGCCAACCGTTACGGCGTCACGCCAGTGCGCTATCAAAAGCAGGTCATGGCCCGCTAAGTATCGCCATTAATATAGGCTTGCAAGAATGCGGGGATGCCAAGGGAAGGTGACATTCAATTCTCTGACAGTTAGAGCATTACAGGATTAATTACCAGACGGACGTATTGGCAGAAAGCTAACGCTTCGCATCGAATTTTTAAAGATATTTATCTTTTTTGGCATTGATGTTTTGATGTTTATCGGGTAATAATTATCAAGATGACGTAATTTATATTTATTAGCGTTCTGACTAAAGCAGGTGGCTTATATTATCAACTAATTCACACTTGTTTTTATATGTGTTTTTTTGGCGAAATTTAATAATAACATTGACCAGGTTGATAATGAAGGCTGCAGCCACTTCTCCGGTTTGATTTAGGTCATGAAAACTGGTGGCTCCCTGGTGTTCTACCTAAGTAATTGATTTTACTTGTTGATTTAAATATAAAATAATGGAGGGTGTAAAGGGTGAAGATGCAGAACGTTATTGAATTATCGGTCACTTCGCTATTGTCGATTTTTATAATGACAACCCTACTTAATACATTGCATATTTCCTGGGGAGTTGTTGTAATCCCGGAAGGTTTGGATAGGGTACTGATACCCTTGTTCGTTTTGTATGGTTCAATAAAGTTGGCGGAATTGATTATAAAGCCAATTAAGTGGCTTTGGTTCAATAGTAAAAAATAGCTCATAAAATAAAACATCGAAAAGGAATATGATGATAATACTTACTTTAAAAGAACAACAGTTAATCAGCGGTAGCGGAGATGGAAACAATGGCGGGGACAAGGAAACTTACCGCGGCATTGGATATGGGGCTCAGGCTAATGGTTTTCAACCTAATCTTGCTGCTAAAAATTGTGGGTTATTTCAAGATTTATCAAATCCTTGTGTGGCTGCTATTGCCTCTGGCGCTATTGGCATCGCTGGAGCATTTGCTAGCCGAAATGGTGCAGGGATTGCGACGGCGATGGGTTCCGCAGCCATTGGTATTGGCGGAACCTGCAATAATAACTCTGGCAGAGACCCTGGAGTTCCATTTCGTTAAATGAAATTTTTATCACTATCACAACAGCCTCTGTATCGTGGGTACAGAGGTTGTTGTTTACGCTTTGACCGGCATTGATAATCCCCATAACCAGATCGTGCCATGACCCGCTAAAACAGCAACCTGCTACAATATTGCCACCATGGATTGCGCTACGCTGCCCCTGAAATGTATTCACGGGTTGATGGAGTCATTATGTTTGTTGGCGTGTTATTTGCCCTCTCGGCCGGGCTGATGTGGGGGCTGATTTTTGTCGGCCCGGTATTGATCCCCGAATATCCTGCGGCGTTACAATCCACCGGGCGCTACCTGGCCTTCGGCCTGATCGCCTTGCCGTTGGCGTGGCTCGATCGCCGCCGGTTGCGAAAGCTGCAGCGTAAAGACTGGCTTGAAGCGCTCAAACTGACGGCGATCGGCAACCTGCTGTATTACCTGTGCCTGGCCAGCGCCATTCAACGCACCGGGGCGCCGGTTTCCACCATGATTATCGGCACGCTGCCGGTGGTGATTTCGGTCACTGCCAACCTGTTCTACAGCCGGCATGACGGGCGGCTTTCCTGGCGGAAGTTAACGCCGGCGCTGGTGTTGATCGCCTGCGGGCTGGCATTCGTCAACGTCGCCGAACTGAAGGGCAATACGGCACCGCTCGATCTCTGGCGCTATATCAGCGGCCTGGGGCTGGCGTTGTTGGCGGTGGCCTGCTGGACCTGGTTCCCGCTGCGCAATGCCCGCTGGCTGCGGGAAAATCCGGACCAAAGGCCAGCCACCTGGGCGACGGCGCAGGGGGTAGTCACCTTGCCGCTGGCGTTGGCGGGTTACCTGTTGGTTTGCGGCCAGTTGGCTTTCACTCAGCCGGGATTCGCGCTGCCGTTTGGGCCAAGGCCGGACGTGTTTGTCCCGTTGATGATTGCCATCGGCATGCTGTGTTCGTGGATTGGCGCGCTGTGCTGGAATGAGGCGAGCCAGCGCTTGCCGACGGTGTTGGTGGGGCCGCTGATCGTCTTCGAAATTCTGGCGGGGCTGGTCTACACCTTCATGCTGCGCCAAACGTGGCCGCCGCTGTTGACGCTGTGCGGCATCGCCTGCCTGATGATCGGGGTGGTGTATGCGATGCGTATCAAGCCGCAGCCGGTAGTAGTGCAGTTGGCAGAGAAAGAGTGACGCCTGCCGCGAAGGCGGCAGGCAGTGAACCCCTTAACGTTTACTGTGGTGAATGATCTCTTCGGCCACGTTGCGCGGCGCTTCGGCGTAGTGGCTGAACTCCATGGTGTAAGTCGCGCGGCCCTGGGACATCGAGCGCAGGGTGGTTGAGTAACCAAACATCTCGGACAGCGGCACCTTGGCGCGGATCTCCTTGCCGCCGCCACCGGGGATATCCTCCATGCCTTGCACCAGACCGCGCCGCGACGACAGGTCGCCCATCACGCTGCCGGCATAGTCTTCCGGCGTTTCCACTTCTACCGCCATGATCGGCTCCAGGATCACCGGGTCAGCCTCACGGCAGGCGTCTCTAAAACCAAAGATCGCCGCCATACGGAAGGCTTGTTCAGAGGAGTCGACGTCATGGTATGAGCCGAAGGTCAGATGCACCTTGACGTCAACCATCTGATAGCCGGCCAGCACGCCGTTATTCAGCGCCTCCAGCACGCCTTTTTTCACCGCAGGAATATATTCGCCCGGGATCACGCCGCCTTTGATTTCATCGAAGAACTCGAAGCCTTTGCCCGGTTCGTTCGGTTCCACCGTTAACACCACGTGGCCATATTGGCCTTTGCCGCCGGACTGCCGCACAAATTTACCCTCCACGTCGACCACGCGTTTGCGGATGGTTTCGCGGTAAGACACCTGCGGTTTACCGGTGGTGGTGGCGACGCCAAATTCACGGCGCATGCGGTCGACGATAATTTCCAGGTGCAGCTCGCCCATGCCGTAAATAATGGTCTGACCGGAGTCTTCATCGGTGCGTACGCGGAACGACGGATCCTCGGAGGTGAGGCGCTGCAGCGCGATGCCCATTTTTTCCTGGTCGGCTTTGGTTTTCGGTTCAATCGCCTGCGCAATCACCGGTTCCGGGAACACCATTTTCTCCAGCGTGATAATGGCGCCAGGATCGCACAGGGTGTCGCCGGTGGTGACGTCTTTCAGCCCCACGCAGGCGGCGATATCGCCGGCGTGCAGTTCTTCGACCTCTTTGCGGTCGTTGGCGTGCATCTGCACGATGCGGCCAATGCGCTCTTTCTTGTCTTTGATCGGGTTATAAACGCTGTTGCCCTTGGCCAGCACGCCGGAATACACCCGCACGAAGGTCAGTTGGCCCACGAAGGGATCGGTCATCAGCTTGAACGCCAGCGCCGAGAATTTTTCGTCGTCGGCGGCCCGGCGGATGATGATATTGTCGTGCTCGTCATGGCCTTCCATCGGCGGCACGTCAAGCGGCGAGGGCATCAGTTCGATCACCGCGTCGAGCATGCGCTGCACGCCCTTGTTGCGGAAGGCCGAGCCGCACAGCATCGGCTGGATCTCACCGGCTATAGTGCGCAGGCGCAGGCCGCGAACAATCTCTTCTTCGCTCAGCGGTTGCTGGTTGAGGTATTTGTCCATCAGCTCTTCCGAGCCTTCGGCGGCAGCTTCGATCATTTTATCCCGCCATTCTTGTGCGGAATCGCGCAGCTCGGCCGGGATCTCTTCAAAGCTGAAACTCATGCCCTGCGAAGCTTCGTCCCACAGGATGGCCTTCATGCGCACCAAATCCACTACGCCGGTGAAGTGTTCTTCGGCGCCAATCGGGATGACGATCGGCACCGGATTGGCTTTCAAACGTTCGATCATCATTTTGCGCACGCGGAAGAAGTCGGCTCCGACGCGGTCCATCTTGTTGACGAACGCCAGCCGCGGCACCTTGTATTTATTGGCTTGCCGCCAGACGGTTTCAGACTGTGGCTGCACGCCGCCCACCGAGTCATAGACCATGACCGCGCCGTCCAGCACGCGCATTGAGCGCTCGACCTCGATGGTAAAGTCAACGTGCCCCGGGGTATCGATAATATTGATGCGGTGCTGCGGATAATTATGCTGCATGCCGTTCCAGAAGCAGGTGGTCGCCGCCGAGGTAATGGTGATGCCGCGCTCTTGTTCCTGCGCCATCCAGTCCATGGTGGCCGCACCGTCGTGCACTTCACCCAGCTTGTGACTGACCCCGGTGTAAAACAGAATCCGCTCGGTAGTGGTGGTTTTG
The DNA here is from genome assembly GCF_003591175.1 of Serratia inhibens. Classification (GTDB taxonomy): domain Bacteria; phylum Pseudomonadota; class Gammaproteobacteria; order Enterobacterales; family Enterobacteriaceae; genus Serratia; species Serratia inhibens. The sequence goes on from NZ_QYYG01000001.1 coordinate 243,580, forward strand.
CCGGCATCAATGTGCGCCGAGATGCCGATATTGCGGTAGCGTTCGATAGGGGTAGTACGTGCCATAATTAACCTTTCTTAGCCGCGTTAAAGAAGGGCGGCTTAAATAGCATGAATAATTATGATAATCCTCAATGGGTTACCTTCTGGACCTTCAACTGAATGAACCGGTCACAGAATAATCGTAGTTGATGAAGGGGGATTTACTAAGCAATGGCTGCGATAGGTGGAGCCTGAATGTTCGGGACGGCGAGCCGCCCCGGAAGGTTACCCGGCAAAGATATGCGCCTGCCCGATAATGTTCAGGCTGACGTGAGAACCAGCGCGGATACCTTCGCGACTGACGGTTTTTATTTCGATAGCGGCGTCGCTGCCGCTCATTCGCAGGTTTAGGGTCGAGACAAAACCGGCGAAGTCGATGCTGGTGACCACCGCCTGGCCCTGCTGCGCCGGTTCGGACAGGCTGATTTGGATTTGTTCCGGACGCAGCATGATGCGGGCAGGCCCTTGGCGGTGGCGATCGTCCACCGCAATCCGCCCCAGCACGCAATCGGCCCAGCCTTGTTCAAGTTTGGCCGAAAGCACCAAGGTTTCCCCCAGGAAAGTGGCGGTCGGCTCATCTACCGGCCGCAGATAGAGATCCTGCGGCGGGCCGACCTGTGCCAGCCGGCCATTGCGCATGACGGCGACCTGATCGGCAAACGACAACGCTTCCGTCTGATCGTGGGTCACCAGAATTGACGCCACCCTGGCTTCCGCCAGCAGTTCCGCCACCGCTTTGCGGGTGGCGGCGCGCAGGCCGGTATCCAGGGCGGAGAAGGGCTCGTCCAACAGCATCAGCTTGGGTTGCTGAGACAGCGCGCGCGCCAGCGCCACCCGCTGCTGTTGCCCGCCGGAAAGCTCATGCGGCCACAGTGCGCCCAGCCGCCGATCCAGCGCCACCATGTCCATCAGCGCATCAACTCGCTGCTGCTTGTCGCGCTTGCTGCCCTTCAGGCCGAAACCGATATTCCCGGCCACGGTAAAGTGCGGAAACAGCGCGCCGTCCTGCGGTACAAAGCCAATGCCGCGCAGGTGCGCCGGTACCCAACCGCTGCCGTTGGCCATAGGCAGGCCCTGCAAGATGACCTGACCGCTGTCCGGTATTTCAAAGCCGGCGATAATGCGCAGCAAGGTGGTTTTTCCCGAGCCGGAAGGGCCGACAATCGCGGTGCGGCTGCCCTGTGCCACCTGCAAATCCACGTGTTCCAGGACCTTGACCGAATTATAGGACTTACCGATACCCTGCAGTTGAAGCGTACTCATAATCCCGCCGTGCGTTTAGATTGAGAATAAAGAAGCCAGGTCAATGGCAACGATAACGCCACCATAATCAGTGCGTAAGGGGCGGCCGCCACGTAGTCGATCTCGCTGGTCAGCGCCCAGAAGCCAGTCGCCAGCGTGCGGGTTCCGTTCGGCGCCAGCAGCAGCGTTGCGGTCAGCTCATTGGTTATCGCCATAAACACCAGGGCGGCACCGGCAGCCGCGCCGGGTGCGGCCAGCCGCAAAGTGGTACTCCACAAGGCCTGCGCCGGCGAGCGGCCAAGGCTGCGCGCCACGTTTTCCAGCTCCACCGGTGCCTGGGCAATGCCGGCGCGCAGGTTGATCAACGCCCGGGGCATAAACATCAACAAATAGGCCAGCAGCAGCGTGATTTCAGTCTGATAAATCGGCCGGAAACCGTGAATGGTAATGGTCACCAACGCCAGCGCCACCACGATGCCGGGCAGCGAACTGGTGACGTAATTGCAGCCTTCCAGCAGGCGATACAGCCGCGCCGGATAACGAACCGACAGCCAGGCCATCGGAATGGCGCACAGCGTGATCAGCAGTGCGCCGCTGGCGGCCAGCGACAGCGTTTGCAGCAACGCAGGCAGTAACTCGGCATTGCGCCAGACCTCGATTCCGCCCAGAGTCAGCCAACGGGTCAGGGTGATAAAGGGCACGCCCAATGCCAGCGCGGTAAGGCTCAATGGCAGTAACAGGGCCAGCAGGGTTACCGCCGGGCCCAGGCGATAGGGCGTTTGGCTGCGGGCACTGCCGGAGCCGACGCGGGCATAGCGAGCACGGCCGCGGCTGGCGGCCTCCAGCAGCAGTAAACCCAGGCAGCACAGTACCAGCACCCCGGCCAGCATATTGGCTGCCGGGCCGTTAAAGGTGGACTGGAACTGATCGAAAATGGCGGTGGTGAAGGTGTCAAAACGGATCATCGCGTACAGGCCGTACTCCGCCAGCAGATGCAGCGCGATCAGGAGTGAGCCGCCCCAGGTCGCCAGTTTGAGCTGCGGTAACACCACGCGGAAAAACACCGCCAACGGCCGGGTACCGAGCGAAGTCGCTACGTCTTCAATGCCGGGATCCAGGCGGCGCAGCACCGCTGCGGCCGGCAGGTAAATAAACGGGAAGTAGGCAATGACTGAAATAAAGATCCCGGCTCCCAGCCCATGCATCGAAGGCACCAGGCTGATCCAGGCATAGCTTTGCACGAATGCCGGAACCGCCAGCGGCGCAGTGGCCAGCAGCGACCAGATGCGGCGGCCCGGCAGCGTGGTGCGCTCCGTCAGCCAGGCCAGCGTGACCCCCAGAATGGCACAAATTGGCAGCGTGAATACCACCAGTAACAGGGTATTAAGCAACAGTTCTGCCACCCGGGGGCGGAATACCAGAGCTTTTACCGTTTGCCAGCCGGTTTCAAACGCCACGCTGACGACAAACCCCAGCGGCAACAGGGCCAACAGGGAGAGTAAAAGGGCGGCCGCCACGATAAACAGCCCCGGCCGCTGGTGCCGCCGGGTGGTGGTGTAACGCGTCGTGGCGCCGCTGGCGTTGAGGCCAATATTCGACATAGGGTAAAAGCTCTCTAAAACCGGCTTACAGCAGCCCGGCCTCGGTCATCAGTTCAACCACTTTTTTACCGTTCAGCTGTGAAGCGTCGATTTGCGGCGCGTCCAGTTCTTTCAGCGGCACCAGCTTAGGATTGGAAGCCGCGTTCACGCCTACCGCATATTCGAAGGCGTTATTGGTACGCAGAATGTCCTGGCCGTTTTTGCCGGTGATCCACTTCACGAAGGCCTGAGCCTGCTGCTGGTGCTTGCTGGATGCCAGCACGCCGCCGCCGGAGGTGCTGACGAACGCGCCCGGATCCTGGTGTTTGAAGTAATAGAGTTTGACGTTTTTGCTGTTTTCGCCGGTCTTGGCACCGTCGACGAACGGATAATAGTGATAGATCACGCCGCTGTCGATTTGGCCGGCATTGACCGCTTTCATCACCGTGCTGTTGCCCTTATAAGCGGTGAAGTTGGTTTTCATCGCTTTCAGCCATTCCAGCGTGGCTTTTTCGCCTTTCAGCTCCAGCAGCGCGCTGACGATCGCCTGGAAATCTGCGCCAGACGGCGAAGCGGCCCAACGGCCTTTCCATTCCGGCTTGGCCAGATCCAGCAGCGATTTAGGCAATTGCGCTTCGGTCAGTTTCGCCGGGTTGTAGACGAATACGGTTGAGCGGGCGGCGATGCCGATCCAGCGGCCATGCTGTGGGCGGTACTGCGGTTCGACCTGCGCCAGTGTCGCTGCATCCAGTGGGGCAAACAGCTTGGCGTTGTCCACCAACACCATCGCCGGGGAGTTCTCCGTCAGAAAAACGTCGGCGGGGGACGCGCTGCCTTCCTGCACCAATTGGTTGCCCAACTCGCTGTCACCGCCGTTACGCAGGGTGACTTTGATGCCGGTGTCCTTGGTGAAGCCGTCTACCCAGGATTTCACCAGGTTTTCGTGCTGGGCGTTATAAATAACGATGCCGTCATCGGCAGGGGCCGCATTAACGGAAAACGCCAGCATCATCGATGAGGCGAGCAGGGCAACGGGGCCCAGAGAAGAAAGACGCAGCTTCATACTGTTATCCTTTTTAGAGGTCGAAGAAGAAAAGCGAATATCGCCTGGCGAGCGCAAGCAGGCCCGATTGTAGCCAAGAACATTAATAATGATAGTGAAAACGATTCGTATTAAATTATTTTTTGAATCCGCTCATTAATTAACTCTTCCTAAGGAAAAATTAAGCTTCAGCCTGAATACTCTGAGCTGATTGTCTAATGTCGACAGAATTCATGCAGTTGACAATATCCCCTCACGCGCTCGCCTTCTCAGGATCCGTCATCTCACTCTCAAACCAGTCTGCCAGTTGCGCTACCGCGTGGCCGTGATTGCCGTCGGGGTTGCTGACAAAATAATGCGCAGCGCCCGGCAGCGAGTACCCGAACGGTGCCATCAGCAGGCCACTCTCCAGCGCATGCTGCACCATCAGTTGGCTGGCGATAACCGCCCCCTGGCCGGCGATTGCCGCCTGAATGGCGTGGGCCTCGTCGGTAAAGCGCGGGCCGGTATCGACCGCCAGCGCCGTCGGGCCAAACTCGCTGCGCCAACGCGGCCAGTCTGGGGGCGGTTGCGGCACCTGGCGGCCATCGATGTGTATCAGCGTGGTCTGCGACAGATCCGAGATTGAAGCGACATTCAACTGCGGGCTGACGACCAGCACGAAGCGGTCCCGTTGCAGCAATCGCGGCGACAGCAGCTCATCCGGCTTGTTGCCGTAGCGGATCGCCACATCAATCTGTTTGCTGCGCAAATCCACAATGCGGTCATCGGCGTGCAACCGCAGGTCGAGGGCGGGAAACTGCTGCATCAGCGCCGGCAAACGCGGCACCAGCCAGTGGGTGATCAGCGCCGTGGTGGCAGATAACGTCAACACCGCCGGCCGATGGCGTTCACCGATATTTTCCACCGCCGCCTGCAGCAGGTTGAACGCCCGAGCGCTGGCCTGTTGCAGGATCTTGCCGTCATCGGTCAATGCCACCTTGCGCGGCGTTCTTTCAAATACGCTGACGCCCAGCAGGCTTTCCAGCAGCCGAATTTGGTGGCTGATGGCCGTCGGCGAAACGCCAATTTCTTCAGCGGCCAGTTTAAAACTCTGCAGTCTGGCGACCGCGTCAAAAGCCCGTAATGCCCCCAGGGGCGGCAGTTTTCTTTTCATGATGAGTTATTTTCATCTTTGGCTGAGAACTATGACTTTGAATTGCCGAATGGTGGCAGGTTATTTTCTGTATGCAGGTTAGCAGATGAAAATTACTCAGCCAAATAACCAGGAGATAACCATGTCCGCATCATCGGTAAAACAGCTTCGTCTGGTGATCACCACCGAAGATTTTGATAACGCCCTGGCTTTCTACCGCGATCGGCTGGGGTTGACCCAGGTCGATGCGGTGCCGCCAGACAGCGGCAGGGTAGCGATCCTCGAGGCGGGCAAGGCCACGCTTGAGCTGGTGGAACCTTCCACCGCCGCCTATATCGACCAGATCGAAGTGGGAGAGCGCGTCTCCGGTTGGGTCAGGGTGGCATTTGAGGTGACCGATATTGCCGCGACCACGACCAGTCTGGTGCAGGGCGGCGCGCAGGTGCTGTCCGAGCCACGGGTTACGCCCTTCAATTCGATCAATAATCGGCTGGAAGCGCCGGCCGGATTGCAACTGACGCTGTTCCAGCCGCTGTAAGCCCATGCCTGCCATCATGGCGGGTATTTATTTGATAATGAAAGAAATTCATCACGTCTTTTGGTTATGAGTTATCAAGCAGTTGGTGCATTTTCCGGTGTTGCCGGTGAACCGCAAGGCGGTAGAAAAATACGGCAGAAACTGGACGCAGCCGCAGAATTTCGTTAGTAACGGCGCTTTCCGGTTAACGTAGTGGGGGGTTAACGAAAAAGTGATGGTGGGGCGTAACACCCAGTATTGGGACAACACCCATACGGTGCTTAACCCGTGTGTTGCATCCATCGATTGAACTCACAGCGTTATACAAATGAGTAATCTTGCCTTTTGTTCTTGTTCTCACTTCATTTGTGCTGGTTACTCAATGTTTCTGAACATGCTGCATTGGGAAAGTTAAATCAAAACTTCTCCACCTTATTAGCACTACGCATGAAATCAACAAACGCACGCAGCTTGCCTGGCATGTGTTTACGATGCGGGTAGTAAAGATGAAACGCATCGTCCGCGCCGCTGTGCTGCTTCAATATCTGACTAAGCGTGCCGTTTTCTAATTCTTGCTTCGCAAAGTCCTCGAAAACGAAACCGATTCCTTGGCCTTGTATTGCCGCATCTAGAACGGATCTCATCTCGTCAAATATAAAACGCCCTTGAACATCGATTTGAACCCTGTGCCTCCCATCATCAAACTCCCACTCAAAGAATCTTCCGCTAACTGAATACCGCTGGCGAATGCAGTTTTGTTTCAACAGTTGCTCCAGCGTCTGTGGCTCAGCCCGCTTACTGAAGTAATCCGGCGCAGCCACCACAATTCTTTTTTGTGCCGCTCCCAACTGTACTGCGACCATGTCGTTTTGCACTCTTTTCCCCATGCGTATGCCGATATCGAAACCGGCATTAACGATATCGCTAAGTTGGTTATCCAGTGATACTTCAACATTAATCAGCGGGAATTTTTCAATGAAGGCGGTTAAATGCGGTTCGATCAAGATGCGGTAGGCAACGTACGAAGAGTTGAGGCGCACTGTGCCAGATGGTTGATCGGTCGCGAGCAAGGCTTGTGACAAGGAGTCTCTGATCAAAGCAAGCGCAGGTGCTAATGCTGCGTTCAATGACGCGCCGGCCTCGGTCAGGCTGACACTGCGTGTTGTGCGATTGAATAGGCGCACATTGAGTTGCGCTTCCACACTTTTGATAGTGCGTGATACCGCAGTTGGCGTGACGCCGATTTCTGCGGCGGCGCGAGCGAAGTTCAAATGTCTAGCTGCAGCCTCGAAAGTCAAAAGACCGGGAAGATGCACCGGCGGTAAAGGAAGCGAACCCTCTATGCCCTCAGCGCGGGTCGGGCCCTGCATTATGACTTTTTTGCTCATACTGTATCCACACCTATGACTATTTACGTCATTATCATTGATCTCCATAGTTAATACAGCAAGGAGTTTCATCCGGCATAACAGTTATCACTAGGAATCACAATGACACTCAACAACCCATCAACGGATCTTTTCATTCCAATGACTTTAGGAGCCTTATCTCTGGCTAACCGTATTGTCATGGCCTCGTTAACGCGTAGCCGCATGGGGCCAGATGGCGTACCCAACGAAATGCACGCTCGTTACTACGCACAGCGTGCCAGCGCCGGTCTGATCATTAGTGAAGCGACCAATATTTCCGCGCAGGCGCGGGGGTATGCATTGACGCCAGGTATCTGGACTGAAGAGCAAGTAGCAGGCTGGAAACTGGTAACAGATGCGGTGCATGCCGCTGGTGGTCTTATTGTTTGCCAACTGTGGCATGTGGGACGCTTCTCGCATGTGGACCTGCAGCCCGATGGCATGGCGCCGGTAGCGCCATCCGCGATTAGGGCAGAAGGGCAGACCTACACCGAAATCGGAATGATGGATGTCTCCATGCCGCGAGCACTGGAAATATCCGAGCTTCCAGGCATCATCGAGCAATACCGACACGCCGCCGCATGCGCAAAACGTGCCGGCTTTGATGGTGTTGAAGTGCACTCTGCCAATAGCTATTTGCTCGATCAGTTCCTGCGCGATTCTACCAATCAGCGAACCGACCAATATGGTGGTTCGATTGAGAATCGTGCACGACTCACGTTGGAAGTAACCGCCGCAGTCGTCGAGGTATGGGGTCATGACCGCGTTGGTATTCGTCTCTCTCCCGTGACGCCAGATGCGGGCAACACGCCTTTGGATAGCCAGGTAATGCAAACCTATGGCTATCTGATTGAGCAACTGAATCGCTTCCAGCTCGCTTATATGCATTTTGTCGAGGGCGCAACAGCTACGTCGCGCGTCGTGCCTGAAAACGTAGATCTCGATGCATTACGTGCGCGTTTCAAAGGACCCTACATAGGCAACAACAATTACGACCTTGAACTGGCCGTTACTCGTCGCGCTGAAGGCAAGGTTGATGCAGTGGCATTTGGCCGTCCGTTCATTGCCAATCCAGATTTGGTGCATCGTTTGCAAAATGACGCTGAACTTGCCATCGCGCCACGCGAAACCTATTACGGCAACGGTGCAAAAGGTTACACCGATTGGCCTGCGCTAGCCGAGTAAGCCTACTGGCAACTAATAAAAGGCCGGCTGGTGGCTCGGCCATTGCAAAACCAAGCTTCAAAAGTTGGGGTCTTGGGCCCCAGCAGTGGATGCCGCTGCGGAGGGGGCTGGGGGTGATCTCTATGCCAGCCAAAAGTGGCAGGTTTTTTACCTCGACTCGAATTAATCATCAGGAGTACTAACATGAGCAATCCTACTTACGTGCACGAATACCAAGCCATCAACGAGGTGTTGAACCAGTACATTGAGGGCTGCAAACAGGCCAAAAGCAGCATCATGAAGCCAGCCTTCAGTGAGCAAGCAACGATGTTTAGCGTCGATGGTGACGGTAAGCTGGCCGGCGGCGCGATTCCAATTCTGTTCGATGGGATCGACAAAGGTTTCCGCCCATCTCCTGATGCCCCGGCAGCAATAGTGCGCATCGAGATCGTCGGTACGGCGGCTAGCGCTCGGATCGACGCCAACGACATGTCCGGCATCTCCTTCACCGACTTCTTCCATCTGCTGAAAGTCGATGGCAAGTGGACAGTCGTCAGCAAAATATTCCACACCCACGTCGCGCCTTGAGCACACGCGGCAGATGAAGCTTCCAGCCCTGTCTGTCGTTTTTTTCTTTGCGGCCTGGCGGCGCTGCAACTGTGAGTCCGGCATACCGCTTGGAATACGCTGTCTTCGACCGCCTGACCGAAGGCGCAACATAGTAATAAAACAGGCCGCAATTTAATTACACACACTAAGGCAATAAAAAGGAAACATCATGAAAACTCTTACCTCCGCTTTCGCCCTTTCCGTCGTGCCCCTGTCGCCTGGTAACGCTTCTGCAGCCGACCGACCCGGCGTCGAACACAACATTGCGAAATTCTTGCAATCTCTTGAAGGCGGCCCGACGCTCGACAGCATGACGCCGACCGATGCCCGCGCCACGTTGGTGGCTGCCCAAGCTGCCTCTAGCATGGCCTTGCCGGCAGCTGAAGTCAGCGAGAAGACGATTCGTATCAATGACAGCGACCTGAAACTGACCATCGTCCGCCCGGTCGGCAGCCAACAGAAGACCCTGCCTGCGTTCATGTTCTTCCACGGCGGTGGCTGGGTGCTGGGCGACTTCCCGACCCACGAACGACTAGTGCGTGACCTGGTGGTGGGCTCTGGTACGGTGGCGGTTTTCGTCAACTACAGCCTGTCGCCTGAGGTGGGATACGGCGTCGCCATCGAGCAAGCCTATGCCGCGACAAAATGGGTGGCCGAGCATGGCGAAGAGATCAACGTCGACGGCAATCGCCTCTCAGTGGCTGGCAACAGCGCAGGCGGCAACTTGGCTGCCGCAGTTGCCTTGATGGCGAACGAGAAGGGCTCACCTGCACTGCGTTCGCAAGTTTTGCTGTGCCCGGTGACGGATGCAAATTTCGACACGCCGTCGTACACGGAGTTTGCCAACGGCTATTTCCTGACGAAGGACTTGATGGTGTGGTTCTGGGACAATTACACAACCGACGCCGAGGCACGCAAGCATATTTACACTTCGCCGCTGCAGGCGACGACCGAGCAGTTGAAGGGGTTGCCACCGACGCTGATCCAGACTGCCGAATTCGATGTCCTGCGCGATGAAGCCGAAGCTTACGGCCGCAAGCTCGACGCGGCGGGTGTGCATGTGAAGTCGGTGCGCTACAACGGCATGATTCACGATTTTGGGTTGTCGAACGCGTTCAGCCACCTGCCTGCGCCCCGCAGTGCGATCGCGCAGGCATCTCAGGAGCTCAAGAATAACCTGAGCCAGTAATTTCAAAACCAAGGAACCCAAAGGTCACGGCAAAGCTGCGGCATTAATGACAGAAAATACGCCACTCATTTCATTGCGAGGCTATAGCGGCAGAAAGTTTCTCGCGATGTCTGCTGCGTTTTTTTGCAGCTGAGGATTAATGAGTACGTCAAACCCTTGGTTAGGAGCAACCAAATGAAAACAACTATTCTCAAGGCGTTATTTTTCGGCGTAATGATTACGGACTTGAGTGCGACGGCCCAAGCAGAACGACTATCGCGCGACCAACACATATCAGTAGTAAAAACCATGAGCAAGCCTACCTATGTACAAGAATATCAAGCCATCGCCGAAGTGCTGAACAAGTACATCGAGGGCTGCAAGCAGGCCAAGAGCAGCATCATGAAACCCGCATTCAGCAAAAATGCGACGATGTACAGCGTCGGCGCCGATGGCAATCTGGTCGGTGGCCCGATTCAAAGCCTGTTCGATGGGATCGACAAGGATTTCCGACCATCTCCTAACGCACAGGCGGTTATCGCCCGCATCGAAATCGTTGGTACGGCGGCTAGCGCTCGGATCGACGCCAACGACATGTCCGGCATCTCCTTCACCGACTTCTTCCATCTGCTGAAGGTCGAAGGTAAATGGACTGTGGTTAGCAAGATTTACTACACACATCCAAATCATTAAATCCTCAGTCAGCACGCTCAATTCACAAGGACATCTAAAATACCCTATGTGAAAGGCATCGACTTTACCCGGCAGGGGCCATTGTACGACAAGAACGCCTATATTATCGCTCATTGACATCGTAATAATAGGGTGGGATTTTCCTGCCCCATTTTTATTATCTTTGTGGTTAAAATGGTTTTTTCTAAATGTTCCATAAACGGCGAGCCGGATTTACCCCCGCCGCCAAAAAAACGCCTCTATAATGCCCCCCGTAGTTTATATGCAGTATCTCGTTTGGCGAGGCTCCTATACAAACACAGGTTACTGATCTGACGACATCGAGAGATGCCCAAGGTTAAGACAGGCTTTATCGGATTAAGGTTTAGCCCAAGGTAACTTCTGATAAATACATCAGATACGTTGTATAGTGCTAAAACCTGGACGCGGAGATAGGCTGTCTGCACTCCCTCTGTGGTTAACGCCCCTATGCGATTCGCTGTTGAAGTTTAAACAGAAATAGGGACTAACATGATGAAGTCACATCAAAATTACTCATCCCCGGCGCCGGCCCACACTGAAACTCTTGACGAGTCTTCGGTAGCCGGCTATATGAACGCCAATTTCATTACCGTTCCCGGTAATATGACGGTAAATAAAGCCAAGGAATATTTTCTTTCACAGCTTAAAACGGACGAAATTCCAACCCAGCTGTTTGTCACCGCCGACGATTATCAATTGCGCGGCACACTGTCGGTTAAAAAATTGTTGCAGTGCGAGGACGATGATAAAGCCGTTGGGGTAATGATCAATCACAGCTATTTCCAGGTATCGCCCGACGACGATCGCAATGACGTTGCCCATTTATTGGGCAAGGGCGGGCTGGACGTGGTGCCGGTGGTGGTGAATAAAACCCTGGTTGGGGTATTGGGGGAAAAAGAAATCGCCCGGCTGATTGAGGATGAAAATACCGAGGATGCGCAACGACAGGGCGCCAGTCTGCCGCTGGACAAGCCCTATCTGGAAACCAGCCCCTGGGCGCTGTGGCGCAAACGTTCGGTTTGGTTGCTGATGCTGTTCGTCGCCGAAGCCTACACCGGCAACGTACTGAAGGCGTTTGAAGACCAGCTGGAAGCGGCGATCGCCCTGGCGTTTTTCATCCCGCTGCTGATTGGCACCGGCGGTAACAGCGGTACGCAGATCACCTCCACACTGGTACGCGCCATGGCGCTGGGTGAAGTCAGCCTGCGTAACCTGGGCGCGGTGATCCGCAAAGAGGTGTCTACCTCACTGCTGATCGCCGCCACTATCGGTGTCGCCGCCTGGGTTCGCGCCTGGATCATGGGGGTGGGCATGGACGTGACGATGGTCGTCAGCCTGTCGCTGGTGGCGATAACCGTCTGGAGCGCGATTGTGTCCTCGATTATCCCTATGCTGCTGAAAAGAGTGGGGATAGATCCGGCGGTGGTGTCTGCGCCATTTATCGCCACCTTTATCGATGGTACCGGCCTGATTATCTATTTCAAAATTGCCCAGCACATTCTGCATATTTAAACCGAAATCCGCTTCGTGTCGCGGCCGGAGCGGATATTTAATCTCACCCAATAAGGAGGCGCGTTAATAGCAATGAATAATTATTTAACCCACTTTTTAATTAAAGAGGTTTTTATCGATAACCCTTAACCGAGGAAATAACAATGGGAAACATGACTGTTTTTGTAGGATTCCTGAGCATCATCAGCTCACTGGGCCTGTTAGCCGCCTATATGAGCACCAAATGGGATGATTAATGAACGCCGAAGAACCGCCTGAATGCATCCTCCCCGAAGTGCTTTATTTACGACGGGGAGGATACCGATAAAACTCTGACCGCCGCCTGCGGTTTTAACGAGTGAAACGATAATGATTATTTTTATTCTTGGCCTGTTGTATGCCATTTTAATGATCTCTGCGGGTGTTAATGAGATTTATTTTTATTCAACCGGAAAATCAGAATTCCTGGCTAGTTTAATGCTGGCATTCTCGGGTAGTATGCTGCTGGTTGCTTTTGTCTGGCAATTGTCTGCGAAAATGAAAAAATAAATTCCCCTTCGAATATGAGCCGTATTATGCAAAATGAAAAACAGTCCGTTGCCAGAAACTCGATGATAGCCAGCGGGCTATTGGCAACCGGGAAATTTACTGCAGGCATTTTTACCGGCAGCATTGGTCTTATTTCCGAAGGGATCCACTCTTTCACCGATTTTGTCGCCACCAGCATTACCTGGCTGGCAGTGCGTATCAGCGACAAACCGGCCGATGAGGACCACCACTTTGGGCACGGCAAGGTCGAAAATCTGGCGGCGTTGTTTGAAGTGCTGCTGCTGTTGGGCGCGGCGGGCTGGATTGTTTACGAGGCCGGCACCAGCCTGCTGGGGCAGGCGCATGAGATTGTCGCCGCGCCGGTGGTGATTGCGGTACTGTTGATCTCGATTGTGGTCGACTATTTCCGCGTCAAGGCGCTGAATCGCGTGGCGAAGGCCACCGACAGCGCGGCGCTGGAAGCCGATGCGCTGCACTTCTTCTCCGACATGTTGTCTTCCGCCGTGGTGCTGCTGGGGATGGTATTTGTGTTGTTGGGGTTCGGCCGCGCAGATGCGATCGCAGCGTTGATCGTGGCCTGCTTTATCGTGGTCGCAGCCGTGAAGCTGGGCAAACGTTCGTTCGATTCGCTGATGGACACCGCCCCCTTCGGTGCCAAAGAGGAGATCGGCGTGTTACTGGATAATTTTCCGGCGATACTGGCCACCGAAAATATCCGCATTCGCAACGCCGGTGCGGCCCTGTTTATTGAGGTGACCGTCGCGGTCTGCCGCACTTTGCCGCTGGAGCGCATCAACGCGCTGAAGCAGTCCATCGCCGAGCGTCTGGAGCGGCAGTATGCCCATGCCGAAGCCACGGTGATTGCCAACCCGCAAACCCGCAGCGATGAAGACATGGCGACCCGCATCCGGGTGATCGCCGCCAATCACGGCGCGGTGGTGCAAAATGTGGCGTTGCAGCAATTGCCGGAACGCATGTCGATCAGCATGGATCTGGCGGTGCCGGCCAGCGCCAGCGTGGCGCAGGCGCACGATATCGCCAGCGAGATTGAAAACCTGCTGCGCCAGGCCATCGGCGAAGATACGGAAATCGAAACTCACCTTGAACCGCAAATGCACCATTGGGTGGCCAGTAAGGACGTAGAGCCGGATGAACTGGCCAACATTCGCCAGATCCTGCGAACTGCGGTGGAAAAGGGGGAGATGGTGCAGGACGTGCATAACATTCGGGCGCGCAAAACGGCAGAGGGCATTATCGTCAATTTCCATTGCCGGGTGTCGCCGGCCGCGTCCATTGTGGCGGCTCACGACGCGGTGGACTGTATAGAACGCCAACTGCGGGCGAGTTATCCCACCATTTCGCGGGCGATAGGGCACGTGGAACCGATCAAGCCCGCTTTGTGAGCCTGCATCGCTGCGACAGTGGGATGACAATAAAGGCCCAAACAAGATAAAATATCGGTAAACCAACAAGTTGGTATTGCTGTTTGAAACCCGAGGACGAGCGATGGCCGAGTTTGCTTCCGATCACTATCATGATTCCATCGCGATGCCCGTCACCGGCGTTGCCGTCGATTACTCCAACGGTCACGTGATCCCCGCGCACAGCCATCGGCGTTCGCAGCTGGTTTATGCGGTGGAAGGGGTGTTGGTCATTGAAACGGATGTAGGCCGTTGGGTCGTCCCGCCGAGCCGGGGCGTGTGGCTGATAGCGGGCGTCAGTCACACCGTGCGTATGCGCGGTGTGGCGCGAATGCGCAGTATTTTCGTCAATCAGGATGCTATTCCCGGATTGCCCGACGCAGACTGCGTAATCGAGATTTCACCTTTGCTGCGTGAGTTGATCCTTGCCGCGACCAAAGTCACGGGCCATTACGATCTGGAAAGCCGCGACGGCCGTTTGATGCGTTTTATCCTCGATGAGCTATGTTCTTTGCCCGTACTGCCCTTTAATCTTCCCTGGCCACTGGATGCGCGGATACTGCGCGTTTGCCAGACACTGTCCGAAGATCCCGCCGATAACCGTGCCGCCGATGACTGGGCCGCTGATTTAGCGATGAGCGCCAAGACGTTCCATCGTCAGTTTCAGCGGCAAACCGGCATCACCTTTGGGCGTTGGCGGCAGCAGGCGCGCCTGCTTTTGTCACTCGAATGCCTGGCTCAAGGCATGCCGATTGTGCAGGTGGCGCTGCAGCACGGTTACGAAAGCCAAAGCGCCTTTGCCGCCGCCTTTAAACGCCAGTTTGGATTGCGGCCTTCCGAGTTTTATCGTTAGCGCTCAGTTTTTTCGCAAAAAGAACCCTGCCAGCACGCAGGCCAGCATTGCCAGCCCGGCAAGGTAAAAAGCGTCGCTGTAGGCCAGCAGCAGGGCATCACGATGCAGGATCTGATCAATCAACCCCAAAGCCTGCAGGCGCAACCTTGCCGCCCCCGCGCCATACAGGGCCGCGGCGTGATCGAGATGGCCGTGCGAGAGCATTCTGACTGTCTCGACCAGCCGTTCCTGCGTCGCCTGAGCAAAAGAGGTAACAGATTCGCCAATGCGCTGCGCATGCAGTTTTTCACGCTCAACCACGATCTGGCTGGAAAGGGCGATACCGATAGCCCCGCCGATGTTGCGCACCATCGAAAAAAGCCCCGATGCCGATCCCACTTGATCCTTTTCCAGCCCTTGAATTGCCATCACCCCCAACGCCACCACCACTAACGATTGCCCGATGCCGCGCACGATCAGCGAAGGAACAATGACGTTATAAGCCGCATCGGGATTGAGGTGAATGTTCATCAGGCAACCGAGGCCGGTAATCAAGAATCCGGCCACGATCGCGGTGCGGGCGCTGGTCCAGCGCATCAGTCGAGGCGTAGCGAACGACATGATAAATTGAATAATGCCGTAAGGGATCATCATTGCCCCGATCTGGCTGGCGTTGTATCCGTGCACTTCGGCGAAATAGTTGGGCACCAGGAACACCACGCCAAACACCACCGCGCCGAAGCAAAACTGCATCAGACTGGCGAGGCCGAAATTATAGCGGCCCAGTAAGCGTAAATTAATAAACGGCGTCTTGCTCTTAAGCTCCGCATAAATAAAACCGGCAATCCCCAACACGGCCAGCAAGGTGCAATTGACGATAAAGGACGAAGCAAACCAGTCCTCTCGTCCGCCTTCCTCCAGCATGATTTGCAGAGAGGAAAGGCCAATCGCCATGGTGATAATTCCCCACCAGTCACCCTGTTTGAGTTTCTCAAGCCTCATGGGCTGCGGTTTGACCGACCAGCCAATGGCGGCCAGCAGCACTATCCCAGGGGGGACTTGCAGATAAAATATCCAGCGCCATGAGTAGGCATCGGTTAACCAACCGCCCAGTGAAGGGCCTGCCGCCTGCGCAACATTGTTAGCTACCGCAAACAGCGCCATGCCGAGAGAATGCTTGTGAGAGGGCAATTCGCCGACGATTAGCTGAAACGACAAGGGGATCAGCACGCCGCCAAACGCGCCCTGCAGCGCACGGGCGAGGATCATGGTCTGAATATTGGGGGCCAGCGAGCAGGCCATGGAGAAGAGCACAAATCCAGAGGTTCCGACCATCAGCACGCGGCGCATGGAAAATATCGAGACTAACCAACCGGTTATCGGGATGATGATGATCTCGGCCACCAGATAGGCGGTGGTGATCCATGATCCTTCTTCAAAGGTGGCACCCAGCGAACCCCGCACGTCGGGTAATGAAGCGTTGGTGACGTGTACATTCATGCCCGCCATGAAACAGCCGACGACACTGCCCAATACGGCCACCCAGGTGCGTAACGAGATCTTGTCTGTATTGGGCATGACCGTGGTCTGGGTCGAGATACGGCTACTCATGGCGGGTGTCCACCGTCACCATCACCGACATTCCGGGGCGAACCTGTTCAACCCTTGGCTGGCCGGCATCAAGGCGAATTCGCACCGGCATCCGTTGGACGATTTTGGTAAAGTTTCCGGTGGCGTTATCCGGGGGAAGCAGCGCAAATTGCGCCCCGGAGGCAGGGGAAAAGCTTTCGATCTTGCCCTTGAAAACCTGCCCATCAAACGCATCTACCCGTACCTCGGCAGGTTGGCCAACCTGCATTGGGTCAATTTGCGTTTCCTTAAAGTTGGCAATCACGTAAGTATTGCCGGGAACCACGGCAAGCAGCGGCGAACCCGTCTCGACATATTGGCCGGCCCGCAAAGCATGCTCACCCACAGTGCCGTCGATCGGACTGGCAATCCGGGTGCTCGCCAGATTAATGCGTGCGATTGCCAGCATGGCCTGCGCTTGCGTCTGCATGGCTTTCGCCTTGTCCCGCTCGGCTTCGGTAGCCTGTTGGCTGCTGGCGAGTACGGACAGCGCCTGCTGCTGGCCGGCGAGCCGCGCCTCCGCCTGCGCCAGCTGTGCGGCGGTTTTACGGGCATCCGCGTCAGCCGATTCTACCTGTTGGGCGCTGCTGATGTTTTGGCGCGCCAGGCGATGCTGGCGCTGGTCCTCCAGGGCCGAGCGATTTGATTCTGCGACGGCGGCGCGGACGGCGGCTTGAGCTTCTGCAATCAGGCTTGTCTGCTGCTGCTGACGAGCGGCCAGATTGGCGATACGCGCCTGTTTCACGTCATTTTCGGCAATCGCCGCCGCGACTGCGGCTTCGGCCAGCTCAACCTTGGCCCGATAATCGCGGGAATCGATTCGGGCCAGTACCTGGCCGGCTTTTACCTGTTGATTGTCCTGCACCTCCACGGCGACCAGATAGCCGTTGATGCGGGGGGCCAGCGTGACAATGTCGGCGCGCGCATAGGCGTCATCGGTCTCGATCATCCAGCGGCCAGTAGTCCACCAGTAAATTCCCCAGGCCAACACCAACAGGGTAACCAACAGGATGCCGGCCAGAGTTCGGGGCCGTGGTTTTGCGCGTCGGGCAGCAAAAACCGGCGTTTTAGCAGGCGAAGTATTTTCGGTCATTATTATGATTCTCTTTTAAAAACAGGAGGAAATAACATGCTGGAAGCGGTTTTAGACCGCTGAGGTACCGGGAGCACCACAGAGGGAGCCTGCTGCCATCCGCCACCCAGGGCTTTAAATAACGTCACCTGAGCCTCAATCACCCGCGTGTTTGCGCGCGCCAACTCACTCTGAACGGCGACGTAGTTACGTTGATTATCGAGATAGTCGAGGGCGGTTGCCGCGCCGTCCTGATAGGCAAGCGTCGATAGTTTCAGCGCTTGTCGACTGTTTTCGGCAGCCTGCTGAAGGAGTTTTTGCTGCTGCAGGGCCGAGTCATAGCCTGTCAAGCTCACCTGTAGCTCTTTCAGCGCAGCCAAAATCGTGCCGTCAAAATGCGCGAGTGCCGCACTTTCCTTGGCACCAGCCTGCGCGATGCGTGCGCGGGCCTCCGTAATATTGGGGAAGGACCATGAGATCAACGGTCCGATGCTCCAGACCGTGGCGCCGCTGTTACCCCAATCTTCAGGCTGGTGAGCGGAGCTGAGCATGTTGGCCCCCAGCGAAATGCGCGGATAGAGATCGGTGGTCGCTACGCGAATATTGGCCGTTGCGGCGGCAAGCTGTTGTTGTGCCTCGCGTACATCGGGGCGACGGCGTAACAGGGCTAAACCGTCGTTGTCAGGCAAGCCGCGATACGCCAGCGTTGGCGGTTTCAGGCAGGCAAGCGCCTGTGCGGGGGGATTGGCAGGCAGGCGGCCCATTAACACCGCAAGTTCAGCCAATACGCGCTGACGTTTGGCTTTCAACACCGGCAGGTCGGCGCGAGTTTGGTAAACCAAACCTTTAGCACGCACCACATCCAGCGCGACACCGGCCCCGGATTGATACAGCGCTTCGGTAATCTGCTGCCCTTGCTCAACCTGCGCCAAAGCCCGTTGAGCAATACCGATCCGTTGACCGTAGCTACAGGCGCTGAGCCAGGCCCGGGTCGTTTCGGCGGCAACCCACACGCGCACGCCGTCTTCTTCGGCCTGAGCAGACTCCGTGCCTGCCTGTGCCGCGCCGGACTGTGAACGCAGGCGGCCAAACAGATCGAGTTCCCATTGCAGATCGATCCCGGCGCTATAGCGGCTGCCGGTGCGGATATTGTCGCTTTGACCTAACGCCGCCTCGATTTGATCGTCTAGCGAACTGCCATATCCACCCTTGGCCGCGAAACTTGTGCTGGGCAGTTTTTGCGCATCGGTTTCACGTAAAACTGCCTGGGCCGCAAGCAGATTTGCCGCTGCCGCACGCAGATCCCGGTTGTTGCTCAACGCCTGCTCGACAGCCTGGTTTAAGGCGGGATCCTGATACAAAGACCACCATTTATCCGGCGTATCGGGTGTGATAGTTTTCGTTTTTGCCAAAGGCTTAGCCGCGAGCGGCAGAGTGGTGAGGGGAGGTTGACCTGGGCCCACCACGCAGCCGGCAGATAACAAGGGAAGTAAGGCAATCGTCAGCCTTTTGGATATCAACATGCGTCACACTCTTCAATGAGAATGCGTCCAGATTAGCGGGTAAAAAGCTGTCTTTATGCCGAGATTTCGACTTTCATTATCTTGAAATGGTCATTTTTAACGGACCAACTAGCCAACGCGAGCTTTAACGATTATCAATAACCGTCCTCCAATCATCGTTGTCTCGACAGACGCAGGTATCCCCCCATGTCACGAAGTAAAGACCTGCAAGACTGGGTTAAACCGGCCC
Source organism: Serratia inhibens (assembly GCF_003591175.1). Taxonomy (GTDB): domain Bacteria; phylum Pseudomonadota; class Gammaproteobacteria; order Enterobacterales; family Enterobacteriaceae; genus Serratia; species Serratia inhibens. Next base: position 262,947 of record NZ_QYYG01000001.1, read on the forward strand.
GCTCCCCAATGCAAATTGAGCGTATCGAAGCCTTTTTCGGTGGGCACGGCTATGAGCTCCATCGCCACGATACCTACGCCATTGGCCGTACGTTGTCCGGTGTGCAGAGTTTCAACTATCGTGGCGGCAGGCGTCATAGCTTGCCCGGCGGCACCCTGGTATTGCATCCGGATGAACTTCATGACGGGGAGGCGGGTACGCAAGAGGGGTTTCAGTACCGCATGGTTTATGTCGAGCCTGCATTAATCCAAAAGATACTCGGCGGCAAGCCATTGCCCTTTATTCCGGGCGGTCTTTCCGGTGACCCACGGCTCTTTGCTGCGGCTCAACCCTTGCTCAGGGCCATGGAAGATCCGTTTGAAACGCTTGAGGAAGAGGATGCGCTTTATGACCTGGCGCAAACCCTGGCCGTTGTCGGGGGGCAACGTTATCAACGGCGGGCGTTTGACTATCAGGCGGCTGAAAGGGCAAGGGAATATATCCATTCCTGTTTCGATAAGAATATTACCCTGGATGAGCTTTCTTTGATCAGCGGCAGAGATCGCTGGAGTCTGAGCCGGGATTTTCGGGTGCTGTTTGGCACCAGCCCCTACCGCTACGTCACTATGCGCCGTCTTGAACATTGCAGACGGCGGATGTTGGCGGGCCATAATCTGGCAGATATTTCAATCGATGCGGGATTTGCGGATCAAAGCCACATGACGCGCCAATTTATCAGCAATTTTGGTGTTTCTCCTGGTCGCTGGCTGAGGTTTATCAAAGGAGGTTGAGCCAGAAGTTGCACAATCATTCAAGATTGCCGCCCGCCGGGCCCACTATGCTGGGCTCCTGTTAACCAAGGAGCCTGAAAATGTATCAACCTATTAATTTCGCTCATAAACTCTCTCTGTTTACCGAACAATGGCAGCCGAAAGTGATTGCCGAGATGAATGACTACCAGTTTAAAGTGGTCAGAATTCACGGTGACTTCGTCTGGCATACGCATGCCGAAACCGATGAAACCCTTATCGTATTGGACGGCGTTTTGCGCATTGATTTTCGCGATGGCCATGTGCTGGTCAATGCGGGCGAGATGTATGTGGTCCCGCGCGGCATCGAACACAAAACCTCTGCCGAGATCGAAACCCAACTGATGCTTATCGAACCTCGCGGCGTGTTGAACACCGGTGACGAACGGGGAGAACGTACTGCGGTCAACGATGTCTGGATTTGATAGGCATCCTGTGGCTAAGTCTCATATTATGAAGTCAGCCCGTCAGGTTGATCTTTCACGGCACAAGACATGCGGCGCAGATCAAATATCGGCTAGAGAAACGGACATATTACACGCCAAGAGTAATATTTAACCTATTGCAGCAGGTAACGGCTTGATTTAGCGTTACCTGCTGTCGCTTTCCTTGTTGTAGAAATATGGCCAATTCTCTATCGGCCTGGGATTTTTTTTTGATAAGATGAATATATAAATTATTCCCAATTAAAATAACTGTATTGCATGGTATTTATAGACGTATCGCAAAGTATTTTCATGGTATGTGTTCTCGGATTAATATACTTGAACATTTTTTCCAAAAAACTCGATAGAGGTGATGTAAAAAATTTCAATATCATTGATGTATCATCGTTATCATGGCCGAACGGCTCGCCAATAACCATGTGCATGGTATGTGCTTGAGTCCGTCTTTTTGAGTCAAACTCTGACTGATGCACCACCAATGAATAGCTTGGTAATAATTTACATCAACATAAAGCGAATTGAATTAATTAAATTCGGTGAAATATGAAAATCACAAGTTGAATTTAATCACATCATTTGGAATAGAAAATGATTATACACCCCTTCCAATTATATTAATTTTGGACACATAATCTCATGGGGATATCGTAAAAAATTGACATGCGTTGGTTTAATGCACGAGCCGTTTTACAGGCAATGGAACACGCCACTCTGCATTGAATTGATCTCATTATACCATACACCGAAAAGGACCCCCCATGAACCATAGTGCTATAGAAGCGGGCTCCATCAGTCCGCTGATTGCCCGGACCGAGCAGATCCACAGCGTTGACGGTCAGTTGACATCGCTGGGGTATGCGCCCGTCCGGATGAACAGAACCGACAGGTGTGGCTGGCCCGCTCCGCACAGACCGAATACGGTGACGCAGCACAGTTCTGGCTGCCACGGAGCATACGCAACAGCCCCCTGACCGGCATCAATACCGTGTTCAGGGATAAATATCACTGTGTGATTATTCAGCATCAAGACCCCTCTGGGCTGACTGTCAGTGCCGCATATGATTGGCGTTTTCTTTCGCCTGCAGCCCTGAAGGATGCGAATAACAACACGCACACCGTAACAATGGATGCGTTAGGGCGGATAACGCAGAGTCGCTTCTCCGGTACCGAAAACGGTCAGCCAGCCGGTTACAGCGACACGATATTCACCTTGCCGGCAACGGAGGATGAGGCCCTGACGCTGATCGGACCGTTACCGGTATCAACTTGTCAGGTTTACTTTGCTGACAGCTGGATGCCACGAGTCTCCCGACAGCGGCTTCAGGAGTTGGCCGACAAACGGGATGGGCTGATATCAGCCAGGGGGGTGACAGAAGATGGCTACATTACTGCAATGGCACGGCGCCGCATGACGCCAGAGAGGTATACGCACCTTTTGGGCACACCGGCCCAGCCCCCACAGACCGTCACGCTGACGACGGACCGGTATGACAGTGACAATGCCCAGCAAATACGCCAGCAAGTTAGCTTCAGTGATGGCTTTGGTCGTCTGTTACAGACGGCTGTCCGCCAGGCTACCGGAGAGGCTTGGCTACGCGCGACAGACGGCAGCCTGGTGACGGATGGTACCGGGCAACCAACGACGGCTTTGACCGAGACTCGCTGGGCCGTCACGGGACGCACTGAGTACGACAACAAAGGCCTGCCTGTACGTACTTATCAGCCGTTCTTCCTCAATGATTGGCGTTATGTCAGCGATGACAGCGCTCGTCAGGATTTGTACGCAGATACGGCGTATCACGACCCACTCGGGCGCGTAGTGCAGGTGGTCACCGCGAAAGGCGGGTTGAAACGTACGCTGTTCACGCCGTGGTTCACCGTCAGCGAAGACGAGAACGACACTGCCGATGTTTAACCTGCTGGGCGCTTTTAGGAGTATTAGTGATAATGACTCGAACCACCATTGATGTGTATACCAACACCCCAACGGTCACGGTCCTCGACAATCGTGGCCTTAATGTGCGCAACATCGCGTACCATCGCCATCCTGTTACCCCGGACGTCACCAGTGAGCGCATCACCCGCCATCAGTACGACGCCCGCGGCGCCCTGTCGCGCCGCGCCGACCCGCGCCTGCAGGCAGCCAGGCTGACGAACTTCATCTACCTCACCGACCTGGCCGGCAGCGTTATGCGCACCGTCAGCGCTGATGCCGGTATCACCGTACAGCTGAACGACATTGCAGGCCGCCCGTTTCTGGGTATCGACGCCAACGGTATCACCCGTACCTGGCAGTATGAAGGCTCAGCGCTTCCGGGCCGTCCGGTGAGTATGACGGAGCAAGTGGCCAGCGAAGCGGTCCGCATCACGGAACGCTTCGCGTATGCCGGCAACACGCACGCCGAGCAGGCCCTCAACCTGGCTGGCACATGCGTCAGCCATTACGACACTGCCGGCCTGGTGCAGACCGACAGCGTGGCGCTCTCTGGCGTGCCGCTGTCAGTCACCCGCCGCCTGCTGAAGGACGCGGATAATCCGGCGCTGGTGGCCGACTGGCAAGGTACAGACGCCTCCGCCTGGAATGACCGGCTGGATAGTGCTGTGCATGCAACCCTGACCACCGCCGACGCCACCGGCGCGGTGCTGACCACCACTGATGCAAAAGGCAACCTGCAGCGCGTGGCCTACGACGTGGCGGGTCTGCTGTCCGGCAGTTGGCTAACCCTGAAGGGCGGTACAGAGCAGGTCATCTTGCAGTCCCTGACGTACTCCGCCGCCGGGCAGAAGCTGCGCGAGGTGCATGGCAACGGCGTGGTGACCACCTACGCGTACGAGCCCGAGACGCAGCGTCTGGTCGGGATTAAAACCGAGCGGCCGGCCGGGCACGCCTCGGGGGCGAAAGTGTTGCAGGACCTGCGCTACGACTACGACCCGGTGGGCAACGTGCTGAAGGTCAGCAATGATGCCGAAGAGACCCGCTTCTGGCGCAACCAGAAAGTGGTGCCGGAGAACACCTACGTCTATGACAGCCTATACCAGTTGGTCAGCGCCACCGGGCGCGAGATGGCTGGCGCCGGTTCGCAGTCCACCGGGTTACCGTCCGCCGCCGTTCCTCTTCCCACCGACAGTGCCGCGTACACGAACTACACCCGGACGTACTCTTACGATGTCGCCGGCAACCTGATGCAGATACGGCACAGCGCCCCCGCGACAAACAACACTTACACCACAAATATCACCATCAGCGACCGCAGCAACCGGGGCGTGCTGAGCACGCTGACGGAAAACCCGGCTGACGTGGACACGCTGTTCACGGCAGGCGGACAGCAGATGCGGCTGCAGCCAGGTCAGACGCTCAACTGGACGTCACGTAATGAACTGCTGACGGTAACACCGGTGATGCGCCACGGTGGTACGGACGACCGGGAAAGCTACCGCTACGACGCGGGCAGCCAGCGCATGCTGAAGGTCAGCGCGCAGAAAACCGCGAACAGCACACAGACGCAGCGGGTGGTGTACCTGCCAGGACTGGAGCTGAGGACGACAAAGGCCGGCGATACGGAAACGGGGCGCCTGCAGGTCATCACCGTCGGCGAGGCGGGCCGGGCGCAGGTGCGGGTGCTGCACTGGGAGAAAGGTAAGCCGGACAGCATTGACAATAACCAGCTGCGCTACAGCTATGACAATCTCATCGGCAGCAGCGGGCTGGAGCTGGACGGCGACGGCAACATTATCAGCCTGGAGGAGTACTACCCGTACGGAGGTACGGCTGTCCTGACGGCACGCAACGCGGTGGAGGCGGACTACAAAACGGACCGCTACTCGGGCAAGGAGCGGGATGCGACGGGGCTGTACTACTACGGCTACCGGTATTATCAGCCGTGGGCGGGGCGCTGGCTCAGTGCTGACCCGGCAGGCACGGTGGACGGGCTGAATCTGTTCCGCATGTGCAGAAATAATCCAGCCTCATTTTTTGACCCGGATGGTCGCAAACCAAAATTGAATAGTGTGGAGCAGGGAGTACTTGATAATTTAAACAATGTAATAAAACCATTTTTGCTTTCGCGAAGAGAACAAGACAAAGCATTAGCCGAAAGAAGAGTAGGAGATAAATTTAATCTAAGCGGCCAACAGCTTGGGGAGACCGTAGAAAAGTTTTACGATAAAATCTCCTCCACCTCATTAAGCTTTAACTTTAAGCCGGATGAAATCCTTCTGTTCTACAAAGATAAGGATCAGCGCTTAAAGAATACATGGGAATTGGAAGTACGCACAAATAAAGATTATCTAAGAATTCGAAATGGTGCTGAAGAAACACTAATGGATATTAGTGGTGGTGGTGAAATTTATAAAGATAAAAGATTTGATAGGGGTTTTTTTAAAGCGCCGGGACATTACGCTCCGATGGCTAGGCAAAAATACGGCTCGATTTCTTTTGATGATCATAAAGGGGGGGCTGCATCGTATGGCAGTGGCGCCATGTTCTTAAATAATGAATTGAAAGGGAATATGACATTTACTGCATGGGATTCTTATGGCATATATCGTAGAGAAAGTGGTGCTAAAGATCTAGTTAACTCCACTGGTTTTCAAGGTAATTTATATCCCTTGATCGCAAATTCGAGTGGCAATCAATTGGATCAAATGCACAATATAATTAGCAATCCTGGTGCGGATGTGAGTTTTACTGAGTATTATGAATGGCAATCGCATGCCCCGGTTTACTTTAAAGAGGGGATCTCGGCTATGGCGCTAAATTCTGAAGTTGATAAGGAAGTTATTGCGAAGGCGAATAAATTCGCCAAGGTTAATAATATTAAATGGCTTGATAAACCTGCAAAAAGGTAGGTGTTTTTGTATCAAGATATATGCCGTATTCATGGTGCAGCTGCCAGCGAGTTTAATGCAGCCCGGTAGACGATACTGAGGCTCATGGCATCACACAGATAATTACATCAACGGTTATTAGGGGATGTTTTTTGTATATACCATCATTCAGTAAAACCCCGACGGTCACGGTGCTCGACAACCGCGGCCTTAATGTGCGCTACATCGCGTACCATCGCCATCCTGATACCCCGGACGTCACCAGTGAGCGCATCACCCGCCATCAGTACGACGCCCGCGGCGCCCTGTCGCGCAGCGCCGACCCGCGCCTGCAGGCAGCCAGGCTGACGAACTTCATCTACCTCACCGACCTGGCCGGCAGCGTTATGCGCACCGTCAGCACAGATGCCGGGACCACCGTGGCACTCAGCGACACAGCCGGCCGACCCTTTATCGCGGTCAGCAATATCCGCATCGCAGACGACGGGACAGCAGACAGAAGCCAGGCGGTGACCCGCCGCTGGCAGTATGAGGAGGCTTCGCTGTCCGGTCGTCCGTTGAGTATCACGGAGCAGACCCCGGACGGCATGTCACGCACTGCGGAGCGCTTCGTCTATGCCGGCAATACCGACGCGGAGCAGGCCCTGAACCTGGCCGGACAGTGCGTCAGCCACTACGACACCGCCGGTCTGGTGCAGACCAACAGTATCGCCCTGACCGGCGAGTCGCTCTCGGTCACCCGCCGCCTGCTGAAGGATGCGGACAACCCGGACACCGTCGCCGACTGGCAGGGTGGGGATGCCTCTGCATGGAATGACCAGCTCGACGGTGAGGCGTACACCACGCTGACCACGGCGGATGCCACCGGTGCGGTGCTGACCACCAAGGATGCAAAAGGTAACCAGCAGCGCATGGCCTATGACGTGGCGGGTCTGCTGTCAGGCAACTGGCTGACGGTGAAGGACGGGACGGAGCAGATTATCGTTAAGTCCCTGACGTACTCCGCCGCCGGGCAGAAACTGCGCGAGGAGCACGGCAACGGCGTGGTGACTACCTATACCTACGAGCCGCAGACGCAGCGCCTGACCGGGATGAAAACAGAACGCCCGGCAGGTCATGCCTCCGGGGCAAAAGTACTGCAGGACCTGCGCTATAAGTATGACCCGGTGGGTAATGTGCTGAAGGTCAGCAACGATGCGGAAGAGACCCGCTTCTGGCGCAACCAGAAAGTGGTGCCGGAGAACACGTACGCCTACGACAGCCTGTATCAACTGGTCAGCGCCACCGGGCGCGAGATGGCAAACGCCAGACAGCAGGGCAGCAATCTCCCCTCTGCCGCCGTTCCCCTCCCCACCGACAGCTCTGCGTTTACAAACTATACCCGCACTTACAGCTACGACAATGCCGGCAACCTGACACAAATCAGACATAGCGCCCCGGCTACGAACAACAGTTACACAACGGACATCACGGTCAGCGAGAGCAGCAACCAGGGTGTGCTGAGCACACTGACGGAAAATCCGTCCGAGGTGGACATGCTGTTCACGGCGGGCGGGCTGCAGAGGCAACTGCAGCCGGGACAGAGCCTCATCTGGACGCCGCGTAACGAGCTACTGAAGGTAACGCCGGTGGTGCGCGATGGCAGCACGGATGACCGGGAAAGTTACCGCTACGACGCAGGCAGTCAACGAATCCTGAAGGTCAGCGTACAGAAAACTGGCAACAACGTACAGACGCAGCGAGTGCTGTACCTGCCGGGGCTGGAGCTGCGCAGTACAAAAGCGGGCGATACGGGAACGGAAGGCCTGCAGGTTATTACGGTGGGTGTGGCGGACCGCGCGCAGGTGCGGGTGCTGCACTGGGAAACGGGTCAGCCAGCAGGTATCCACACCAACCAAATACGATACAGTTACGATAACCTGGCTGGCAGCGGTCAGCTTGAACTGGACGGCGACGGCAACATTATCAGTATGGAGGAATACTACCCGTACGGCGGGACAGCTGTATGGGCAGTGCGCAGTGCGGTGGAAGCGGAATATAAAACCATACGCTACTCTGGCAAAGAGCGGGATGCGACGGGGATGTACTACTACGGGTATCGTTATTACCAACCGTGGGCGGGCCGCTGGCTCAGCGCGGACCCGGCAGGCACGGTGGACGGCCTGAACCTGTTCAGGATGTGCAGGAATAATCCTGTTACTCTGAGGGACGAGGATGGATTAATATCATCTGCCCAGCTTGAACAAATTACCAGCAATATACTTAAACGAAATCCTGGTTCAATTGATGATGTAAAAAATGCGCTAAGTTACATGCAATTAACAGCGGAGGATGTGAATTCTATCGTTAGGCATATTCAGCAAGTGCCTCAATTTTCTAATAAAAAAAGTGAAACAACAGAAAGAAAATCAGCAGAGATACAAAGTGTTTTGTTTTCTTTTCATGAGGAAACGAAATTTGATAAAAACGCACTGATTTACATAGCTAATCCAGAGAATTTCTCTCATACATTTAAAGATGATGGCAGTATTTTATCCGTAAGCAAAAAACACCCTAAAAATAGTAAGTTCTTGAATCGATTTGGTAAAGAAAAATGGGATTTTATTTCTAACTTTAGAGAGGGAGGGCGTGGTGAGATCTCCAGAGAGCCCTATTTTGCTAGTCATATTGCACAACATCAATATGCATTGAGTTCAGAGAAATTTAATTTTGTCGGAATGTTGCCAAAGCAAGTTGTTAGGGTTGACGTCCTCAATTCGGGGACACTAAATGAAACTTATGGTTTATCAGGCGATGAACTTTTTAACGCATTCTTCCTTAGAACCCCGAATGGGAAATCAACAAAAAGAGTACTTGAGTCATTTGGACTTGAAGCCTATTCCGTAATGAAAACTGTGGAACACAGTGAAAATGTGAATTTTAACATAAAGGTGAGGAAGAATCCTTCTGCGACAATAAAAGGGCAATGTAACAATATTTAATATTAACTTGCCTTTTTAGCAATCATCAATCGAAGCAGCCGGACCGGAAGGGATGAGTTACTGCTGTTGCTGGAGTTCCTGCGTCCCGGTGACATGCTGATGGTGACCCGGGTGGATCGTCTGGCCCGCAGCATTAAGGATCTGCAGGATATCGTGTTTGCCCTGAAGCAGCAGGGCGTACGCTCAGGGCTACAGAACAGCCTGTGGACACGCGCTCGGCAGCAGGTAAAGCCTTCCTCGATATGCTGGGTGTTTTCGCTGAGTTTGAAACCAATCTGCGACGTGAGCGTCAGATGGAAGGGATTGCTGCGGCGAAAGCCCGGGGCGTGTACCGCGGAAGAAAGCCCTCTATAGATCCTGCTGAAGTCCGGCGTCTGTATACCAAGGAGAAGATGGGGGCCACGGCCATTGCCCGCCAGCTCGGGATCGGGAGGGCGTCAGAATTGGAAGAAGAGTCACTCAACCAGTCGCACCAAATCATCATTGTGGCGGCAGAGTTGGATCCATCGACCGAGCGCATTGTGGACTATCTGAGCAAGAACGGCATCTCGATTAACGTCCTGTTCTTCAAAGTGTTCCAGCACGGTGATGAGCAGTTCTTAAGTCGCGCCTGGCTTATCGACCCGAGCGAAACGCAAACCAACGCCGCACAGGCCACTGCCGGAACAAGTGCCAACGCGAAGGAACCCTGGAACGGTGAGTTTTATGTCTCGTTTGGTGATCCAAACAGCCGAGTCTGGGAAGAGGCACGACGCTACGGGTTTATCAGTGCGGGCGGCGGAAGCTGGTACAGCCAGACCTTAAAACAATTACAACCCGGCGACCGTGTGTGGGTGAAAATCCCGGCAACGGGTTACGTCGGCGTCGATATTGTGCAGAGCGCCGTTGAGCCTGCCAGCAGCTTTACCATTAGCACCGAAGACGGCGAAAAACTCGCGATGGACGTGCTTAAGTACAGCGATCTCTATCACTGGAACGCAGATGATCCCGATAAGTCAGAGTATTTTGTTCCTGTGAAATGGCTGGAAACCCGCAGTGAAAATGACGCCGTGAACGAAGTCGGCTTCTTTGGTAACCAGAACACGGTGTGCAAACCTACCACGCCGAAATGGCGTCACACCATTTAGAAACTGAAACGTTCCTTCCCGCACTGGAGTGTGGAAATCTAAGGCCTTAGTTCACTTGCGGTGGCATGGCTTCGCGAGCTACGTATTTTATCGAGAGGCGCAGGGTACTTCTCTTGTCAAATCCGATGTGTTTAACCCCAGGGACACCTGCCGACAACGCTGGCTGCAGGTGAGTGAACAGGACAAATATCGTCTCGACGAGATAATAAAGGCCGCCAAAACAGGCGGCCTGTGAAGGTCAGTCCAGCTTCAGCCGGACAGTGATTTCAGCAATTTCGTTACGCCATTGCCGTTGCAACGCCGGTTTTTGGTGCCTGGTTTTGCGCGCCAAATCCTCCTGCAGTTTAGCCTCGAGTTCGAACAAGCAGGCCAGCAACCGCTCTTCGTCATGCTGTAACCCCTCGCTGTCGCCGGGGACGGTTTGCCTGGCCGCTTGGGGTTCGGCACCGCGTTGTTCCGCCAGCCGGGCATAGACCGGTTCCAGATCCTGCCACTCTTCCAGCTGTTGATGATCAATCAGCCAGAAGCGGTTGCAGCTGTTTTCTATCAGCATCCGGTCGTGAGTGACCAGCATCACTGCGCCTGCAAACTCGCGCAGGGTTTCCGCCAGTTCCTCTTTGCCTTCCATGTCCAGATGGTTGGTCGGCTCGTCGAGCAGCAACAGTGAATGGTTGGCCAGCGTCAGGCCGACAAACAGCAGGCGCGAACGCTCGCCGCCGCTCAGGGCGCTGATCCGTTGCTGATGGCGCAGATAAGGGAAACCGGCGCCAATCAGCGCCATTTTGCGCTGCTCTTCGGTCAGCGGAGCGAAGTGCGTCAACGCTTCGCTCAGCGTATCGCCATCCTGCAACTGCTGGAGGCTCTGATCGTAATACCCGAGACGTACCTTGGGGTGGAATACCACGTCACCGGAAACGGCGCTTTGGTATTCCCGCCACAGATGCTGCAACAGCGAGGATTTACCGCAGCCGTTACGGCCGACGATGGCGATGCGATCGCCGCTTTTCACCCGCAGGTGCGCCAGGCGAAACAGCACCGGCGCATCGGCTGCCGGGCGTACATCCAGCTGTGGCAGAGCCAACAGGCGATCGGCGTCCAGGGCTTCGCCCCGCAGCCGGAGCCGCCACTGGGTACCAGCCGTCAACCGGGTTTGATCCTCTTTCAGACGATCGACCCGTTTTTCCATCTGTTTGGCCTTGCGGGCCAGATCCTCGTTGTCGTACACCCGTCCCCAGACCGCCAGCCGCTGGGCGCTTTTTTCCACCCGGTCGATCTCCTTTTGCTCCGCCTGCCGGCGATGCGTATCCGCCGCGTCCTTGTCCTCCAGCGCCTGACGCGCAGCAGAGCAGGGCAAGCGGAAGAACTGCAGGGTTTTGTCGCGCAGTATCCAGGTACAGTTGGTCACCTTATCCAGCAGGTAGCGATCGTGAGACACCAGCACGAAACTGCCTGGCCAGCCTTGCAGGAACCGCTCGAGCCACAACAGCGTCGGCAGATCCAGATGGTTGCTGGGTTCATCCAGCAACAGCAGGTCCGGCCGGCGTATCAGCGCGCGCGCCAGCAGCAGGCGGGTATGCTGGCCACCGCTCAGGGTACCGGCGGTCAATGTCCAGGATGACGCGGCAAAACCCAGTTGGGCCAGCAGGACTTCGCCTTGCCAACTTTCGTTGACGCGCTGGTTTTCCGGCAGGCGTGCCAGCACCGCCTCAAGCAGGGTGCAGCCGTGCAGTTCGGGGGGAAGATGCTGCTCCACTCGCGCCATCAGGCACTGATGAGCGAGGGTTAGGCTGCCACTGCCGGCAGACAGATCGCCGCTGAGGATTTTAAGCAGGGTGCTTTTGCCGCAGCCGTTGTGGCCGATTAAACCGATGCGATCGCCTTTTTTCAGGCTGAAGGAAACCTCGGCCAGCAGCGGGCCGAACGCGTTGTCGTAACCGACGGATTGTGCAGATAATAATGTGCTCATTGCTTACTCAAGAGTTACAGGCATGCAACTGCCTATCGTCAAACATCGCTGACGACAACCCGGTAAGCCGGAGGGAAGGGACTCAGATTTTAGTAAGCTTCGCTCAAGCCTGGGTTATCGCAGCACGATACCGGTAATGCTTGAGCAGCGGCAATTACTATAGAAGTGTGAGTAAAAAAACAATTCACACATCGGCATAGTAATCCTCCTTTTATAATGTTGGTTAATAGGTGAGCTGAGTATAGGGGGATCCTTCAGGATATGCCACCGCCTAATAATTCGGGTTATCAGTAGGCTAACGACCAAAAACAGCCAGGTTTCCGGTCATGCCGTTCGCGGCGATGCAGCAGTAGGAATAATCTTGCTGAATGGGAATAATACTGATATTTAAGCTGAGATTAAGCAGCTATCATAATCCCAGTTTATGCTTAACCAAACGGGCCGGTAAATAATCAATACCGGCCCGTTTGTTTCGTCTGTCTATCATGCCATTGCCGAGCACTGAATTTATGTTAAAACCCCGTCAGATTATTCTTTTCCTGTTCCTGCTGTTTGGGTTGCAGTTGGCGCCGCTGACCAGCGTCGCCGCTCAGGATGACCCTGTTGCCATCAGCGCACCGGATGCCGCCACCGCGCTGAAAAACTACCAAAAGCAGTTGGACAGCATTAAACAGCAGGTTTCCAAGGCCAGCACAGATACCCAACTCAGCAAGCTGAGGCAGACCACCGACGAGCTGGCTGCGGGGCTGGAAAAACTGGCAACCGATCTGCAACCGGCGCAGGAAAAGCTGCAGGGGCAGTTGGACGTCCTGGGCCCGCAACCCGCCGCCGGTTCGATGCCTGAAACCGCTGCCGTGGTACAACAGCGCAACGCGTTGAACAACAGCAAGAAGCAGCTGGATGATGCGGTAAAACGCGCACAAGAGATGAGAACCGGCGTGCTCGATCTGGGGCAGCAAATCGGTGATATGCGCCGCGTGGCGTTCAAAACCCAGCTGGCGCTAAATACCGGCAGCGTGTTGGGGGCCAAGTTCTGGTCGCCGATCGTGCAACCTACGGCCGATGACGCACAGCGGCTGGATCAGTTCCATGTCGCCATGAAAGAGGTGTGGGATGCCAGTTGGCAGGAGGAGTGGCGCTACGGCACCCTTGGCCTGCTGCTATTGGCGGTCGTTATCTGGTCATGGGGCCGCTATTTCTCCGAGCGTTTCCTGGCCTGGGTGAGCATTCGTTATCTGCCGGACGGGCGTTTGCGCCGCAGCTTTATGGCGATGGTGACCGTCAGCGTCACGGTCATCACCACCGGCATCGCGCTGAATCTGCTGTATATCACCTTTACCCGCGTACAGCCGCTGCCGGCCATGCTGGAGGATTTCGCCGAGGGGTTTAATCGGCTGGGGATCTTCTGCGCACTGATCGCCGGACTGGGCCGCGCGACGCTTTCGCTTAACCGCCCGTCATGGCGTTTGGCCTCGCTGGATGACGCCGTCGCCTCCGGTCTGCGTTTCTTCTCGCCGTTGCTGGCGGGGTTGGCGCTGGCGTTCGGTACCATTGAACAAATCAATAACGTGGTAAGCGCCAGCCTGGCCGCGACCATTTTCGGTAATGGTCTGGTGGCCGGGTTGATCGGCATGGTGCTGCTGGCGATGCCGCTGCGTGCCCAACGCATCCGCCGCAAACTGGAGCAGCAGGGCGAACACGTCGAGAAACGTTCCACCATCAGCGGGTTGCTGCACATGGGCACGCTGGTGGGCTCGCTGGTCATCCTGTTCTCGCTGCTGATTGGCTATATCGCTTTCGCCCGTTTCCTGACCTATCAGGTGATCTGGATCGCTCTGGTGCTGATGGCGTTCTATTTCCTGCTGCTGTTTGCCGTCGACCTGTGCGGCGCGATTTTCTCGCCGCAAACCGCCAGCGGCAAAATGCTCAAGAAATCATTTAACTTCAAGGACCGGCATTTGGAGCAGATGGCGATAATCCTCACCGCCGTCGCCAAATGTTCTTTGCTGTTGCTGATGATTGTCGCGCTGTTTAACGGCACCTTCGGCACCACCACGCCTAACTCGCTGTTGGACAAGATTATCGCCATTCTGAGTGGCGAAGGGTTGAAGAGCCTGAACATCGTGCCCGGCAACCTGATCAACGCGGTGATCTGCCTGGCCATCGGCATCTATATCATGCGGGTGACCCAGCGTTGGCTGAGCCATGAACTGCTGCCGAAAACCATTTCAGATATCGGCATCCGTGCATCCCTGGTCACGCTGTTCAGCAACGTGGGTTATGTGCTGCTGATCCTGATTACCCTGGCGGCGCTGGGCATCCAGTGGAGTAACCTGGCGTGGATTGTCAGTGCGTTGTCGGTCGGTATCGGTTTTGGCTTGCAGGAGATTGTGAAGAACTTTATTTCCGGCATGATCCTGCTGACCGAGCGGCCGGTGAAAGTCGGCGATATGATCGGTATCGGCGGTGTAGAGGGGGATGTGCGCCGGATTAACATCCGCGCCACCGAAATCCAACTCAGCGACCGTTCGACGATGATCGTGCCCAACTCGCAGCTGATTTCGCAGAACGTGCGTAACGCCACCATGGGCAACGCCCAGGGCGTGGTGACCATTGCGTTGACCTTCCCGACGGAAATCGATCCTGAGCAGGTGCGCAATATCCTGCTCAGCGCCTATCAGGAGTATGAAGCCATTCAGGAAACGCCGGCGCCTTATGTCCGCTTCAGCCAGCTTGGTCCGGAAGGCATCATTCTCAGCGTGACCGGTTACGTTGCCAGCCCGCGTATGGTCGGCGCTACCAAAAGCGAATTGCTGTTTAATATTCTTAAACTGCTGCGCGCGCAGCGGGTCAGCATGTCCAGCCCGCAGGAAGTGGTGTTTATGAAACAGCAGGCGAAGAATCTGGCCAACGAAGAAGAGCAGTCTTCTTAATCTTGGCTGGGAGGGCGGCGGGCCGATGCACTAATCGGTGGCCCGCCAGTCCGCCGCTTAATGCATTGGCGGCACTACCGATTGCGAACATTCGCTGTTGGCGCTGGCGGATGAATTATTGCAGGTATGCGGATCGTTTTGCGCCGGCGGTGGCGGCACGTCTTGTGGGCCGCCTCTGCCGCTGAAACAACCGGAAAGGACAAAAATCAGCAGCGCAGGGATTATCGCTTTCATTTCACTCTCCTGAAATCAATGTCACTGCCGTGCATTACCGCGGATACCCTTTTTGATCGTCGTGTCAGGGCTTCAGACCTTGGCGCCGGTCATTATGTAGAGCAGCATGCAAACGATCAGTAATGATATAACGATAGCCCAGATTAATCGGTTCATCTGCGGTCCCTGGTTATTCTGTGAACTCAGGGCCTACCATAGCGCTGCCGGTGGCGCAGGGATATCAATGATTGCCGTTTTTTTGTCCGCCATAGATTCACTCTATATCCTACCGGCCGAAACCCTTGCCCGGCGACCGTGTTTATGCTGCAACGGCATGCGGCAAACGCTCTCAGGAGGCACAATCTGCACTTTGGGGGACCGGCAACAATGACCGGACAGCGAGGAGTCGGCCCTTATGAGGCGCAGATTTATCAGGCATAGGGGCTTGTTCAACCCGCTTTGCGACCGGGCCATTTAATTAAGCAATGATATAACTTTACGAAACAACTCTTACCTATACATAAAATGCTGTACAAATAATAACCACCAGGTGATCTGGTGAACTTTGTATAATGATTCAGTTGAGCAAACTGATTGCATCGTTTTATTTATGAAAGGAATCTATATGTATCAGGTTGATTATAATAGTTATCGTTCAGTGAAGGGATTTAACCGCCGAGTTCGTTTTTTGGTAATAAAATGGACGCTGAAACTACCGCGATCCTGTATGCGCTGGTAGAGAAATACAAACCATGAAGGTTAGGCAATTTACAAGGAGGCATGCGTTATGAATAAATTTATTATTGGTGGGTGGAGTCAGTCACTGCTTAATGAATCACGGAAAGAGTTCGATGTGATGATGTATGGAATGGTGACTAACCTTGAAGGGTTAACCACGGGGACATCCATGAACCCAGGATGGAGCCCTGAAAAACAAAATAAACCTACAGGCAGTCCTGGATTTAAAGGGAAAACGCTTTGGGTATATGGTGGAGGTGGATGTTCTCCTGAGGGTAAACCCTCTAATCAAGAGGAAGTATCAAGGATCGCGGAGGCCACCAAAAGTCAGGGTTGGGACGGAGTGGATTTTGACGATGAATGCAATATGAATATGGATTTGGTTATAGAAGCAATGAAACTACTCAAAAACTGTCAGAAAGAGACGAGTTTAGGTTTTATTGCCGGTTATTCTTACAACCACCCTGAAACAAGCACCGGAGTGAGTTTAAACGAAAAGATAAAAAAACTCATCTTGTCAGGCCAATGCGACCGTTTTATCCATTATTGCTATGCGTCTGCGATGTGGAGTAAAGAGGATATTCTCGGCAATGTCATTCCGGCTTTAAAACGGACGTTATCGCATGGTGCCGAAAAAAAGAAATGTATCCTTGCCCTGACAACAAGGGGATTGACTGACTGGAATTTAAATTATTATATCGACCAAGTGTTGGATTTTAATCTTGGTGGGTTATTTATTTGGAAATATGAGAATCTAAAAAATGACCATTATGAAATAATAAAGGAAAGACTGTGGAAGTAGGATATTACGTATAAATTTATGTATAAACGTCATGGGGGGAAAGGTGACCGTTCAGGCGGTCACCAAATTCGATAATAAAACGACGTATTACCGGTGGCGCAGGGATATCAATGATTGCCGTTTTTTGTCCGCCATAGATTCACTCTATATCCTCTCGGCTGAAATCAATTTCACTTTGCCCGGTGAGCGGCCCTATGCTGCAGCGGCATGTGGCAAACTCTCTCAGGAGGCATAATGGAAAAGCATGAGCTGGCGGCATCGGTGTTGGCGGCATTTGGCGGGGCGGACAATCTGATCAAACTGCGATACTGCGCCAGCCGCATCAGGGCGGAACTGCGCGATGGCAGCCGTTTGGATCGGCCGGGGATTGAGGCACTGGATGGGGTTAAGGCGTTGCTGGAGGTGGAAACGTCGCGCCGAACCCCCGAGTTTCAACTGGTGGTGGGGCCAGGCAACGCCCGGCCCTTGTATCAGGCGTTGATCGCAGTGACCGGCGAGAAATAACTACAGCAACAGAGGGCGGATCTGCTCCAGATGCTGATGCATTAACGCCTGCATCTGCACCACGTGGGGCGCATCTGCCTTTTCGCGCATCAGGTAAATACCCACCGTGCAACGCAGGCTTTCCTGCGTCGTTTTCAGCGGCACAATGCCGTAGTCGGCGAAATAACCCGCCATGCAGGTGGGATAAGCCAGCATCACCGCGTCAGAATCGTTGATCATGTCCACCGCCGACATCATCGAGTTAGTCGAGCAAATCACCCGTTCCGCCAGATGTAGCCTGTTACGCGCCATTTTCTTCGGCTGCATGTCTTCCACCATATGTTGATAGCGGCTTTCATCCGGCGTCAGCTCCACGCAGGGGTAATCCAATAATTCGTCCGGCCCAACCTGCCGGCCTGCCAGCGGATGCCCGCTGCGGACGAACATGCTGTCGGTGGTGCTGAACAGCGGCAAAAAGCTGATGCCGGCCTTGGGGTTCAACCCCTGAATTTCATGACCGATAAACATATCGATATCCCCGCCCAGCAGCAGATCCATCAGGCGCAGGTGGTTACCCAGATCGATATGAATATTCACCGTAGAGTGCAGGCTGCGGTAGGCATTAAAGCTGTCGCGCACGAACATATACCACCAGGCGTGGCCGGTACCCATGCGCAGGCTCTGTTCCTGGCGTGCCTTGATGAACGCCAGCTTGATCAGCGTGTTGTCATAAATGCGCTGCATCATCTGCGCCTGTTCCAGCAGCAGATCGCCGTATTCGGTGGTGTTAACCCCGGTTGAAGTGCGCTCCAGCAGTTGCACCCCCAGGTTCTCTTCCAGTTTCTTCATGTTGTGGGTCAGCGTCGGCTGGCTCAGGCACAGCTTGTTTGCTGCATGACTCACATTTTTGAACATCGCTACTTCGATAAACTGCCGCAGAATTTTGTCCACGATCATGTTTTCCGCTATTGGTATAGAAAGTTTCTATATCTTAGCGGCAAAAAACGATTTCCGCCAATAGCCCGCCTTCGATAGTTTGCTCTTATGCCGGTATTCCCAGCCGCCACCAGAGAGGACGCAATGAGAAGATTGATACCGAGTATGGTCGCTACCGCACTGGCGCTGATGTCCGGCCAGGCGCTGGCCGATACCTTGCGGATGGAATGTGCGCCCAGCAAAGAAGGGCGTCTGTTCTGCAATGAGATTAAGCAGCGCTTTGAGGCTCAGACCGGCCATACCCTGGAGTTTATCGATCTTCCCCGCGCCTCCGACGAAAAACTGTCGCTGTTTCAGCAGTTGTTTGCCGCCAAAGATTCCAGCGCCATTGATCTGTTTCAGGCCGATACCGTGTGGATCGGCGTGTTGAACAAACACCTGTTGGATCTGACCGACAGCGTGAGCGATATCCGGCAGGATTTTTTCCCCGCCGCCTGGCAGAACAACGTAGTCAATGGGCGGGTCAAGGCGGTGCCGGCTTATCTGGACACCGGCGCGCTCTATTACCGCAAAGATCTGTTGGAAAAGTACGGCGAACAGCCGCCGGTCACCTGGGATGAACTGACGCGCATCGCTACCCGCATTCAGCAGGGTGAACGGCAGGCGGGCCATAAGAATTTCTGGGGGCTGGTGTTCCAGGGTAAATCCTACGAAGGGCTGACCTGCAACGCGCTGGAATGGGTGGCCTCGCAGAACGGCGGAGGGTTTATCGACGCCAACGGCAACATCACCATCAATAACCCGCAGGCGGCGCAGGCGTTGAACAGGGCCGCCGGCTGGATCGGTACTATCTCGCCAAAGGGTGTGTTGGGTTACATGGAGGAAGAATCCCGCGCGGTATTCCAGAACGGCGACGCGCTGTTTATGCGCAACTGGCCCTATGCCTATGTACTGGCGCAGGACAGCAGCAGTGCAATCAAAGGCAAGGTCGGCGTGTTGCCGCTGCCAAAGGGTGCGGACGGCAACTCGGTCAGCGCTCTGGGCGGTTGGCAGTGGGCGATCAGCGCCTACACCAAAAACCCCACGGCGGCGATAGCGCTGCTGAAAATCGTCAGCGACGCCGAATCGCAGAAAAAGGCGCTGGCGCTGATGGGCTGGGCGCCGTCTCGTACCGCGCTGTATGACGATCCCAAGGTGTTGGCGCAGGCGCCGTATCTGTCGGATTTCAAAGGTATTTTCTCGCAGGCGATGCCGCGCCCGGCGACGCAGACCAAAAGGCAGTATGCGCAGGTCTCGAAAGCCATCTACAACGCCACCTTCAATGTGTTGCGCGGTGACAGTGACGGTGTCACGGCAGTGGCGGATTTACAGCAGCGGCTGGAGCGGATTAAAGCCAGAGGATGGCGTTGAAGGCAGTGCAATTCCCCCCATTAACGGCCCGGAGTCTGATGCATGAAACGCGATACGCACACATTATCCCTGACGGCCACGCCCGCTCCGGCGGCAGTGCAGCCGGTCAGGCGCAGCAAGCTTAATCACCGGCAGCGCCGCAGCCGTATCGCCTGGCTGTTGGTAGCGCCGGCCATGTTGCTGCTGGCGGCGGTTGCCGGCTGGCCGCTGCTGCGCACCCTGTTTTACAGCTTTACCGACGCCATGCTGGATGCACCGGATGAATACCGCTTTGTCGGCTTCGCCAACTATCTGGATCTGACCGGGGGCGGCCACTCGTACGGCGTACTGGCGGATCCGCAGTGGTGGCAGGCGGTGGGCAATACGCTGCGTTTCAGCCTGCTGTCGGTATCGCTGGAACTGGTGTTCGGCATGCTGCTGGCGCTGCTGATGAACCAGAAATTTCGCGGCCAGGGGCTGGTGCGCACCGCCATTTTGGTGCCCTGGGCGATTCCTACCATTGTCTCCGCCAAGATGTGGGGCTGGATGTTCCACGATCAGTACGGCGTGGTGAACGATCTGCTGCTCAAGTCGGGGATTATCGCCGCGCCGCTGGCCTGGGTCGCGGAGCCGGGGCTGTCGATGTGGGCGGTGGTGATTGCGGACGTCTGGAAAACCACGCCGTTTATGGCGCTGATGCTGCTGGCCGCGTTGCAGCTTATCCCCGGCGATCTGTACGAAGCTGCGCGGGTGGATGGGGCTAACGCCTGGCAGCGGTTCCGGCGCATCACTTTGCCTTTAATCATGCCGGCGATGATAGTTGCACTGATTTTCCGGGTGATGGATGCACTGCGGGTATTCGACCTGATCTATGTGCTGACCTCCAACAGTGAAGCCACCATCTCGGTGTCCGGTTATGCCCGCGACCGCATGGTCAGCTATCAGGAAATGGGCTCCGGCTCGGCCGCTTCGGTGCTGGTGTTCATGATGGTGGCCGGTATCGCCGCCTGTTTCCTCACGCTGAGCCGCCTGAATGACAAGGAGAAACGCGCATGAAACTGACTCGCCAACAGCAAAAATATGGCCATAAGGCGCTGATTTTCGCCGGCGCCGCGCTGGCCAGCGTCATCTGTTTGTTTCCCTTTTACTACGCGCTGATCACCTCGCTGCGTTCGGGGGGCAGCCTGTTCCAGGTCGCTTACCTGCCGGGAACGCCACACTGGGGCAATTATCTGACGGCGTTGATGGATAACGGCATCGCACGCAGCTTGTTGAACTCGATCGTCGTGGCGACGTTGACGGTGGGCATCTGCCTGCTGGTGTCGATTACCGCCGCTTTCGCGCTGGCGCGCATCAGTTTTCGCGGCCGCAAATATCTGCTGTTCACCATTTTGTGCGTCTCGATGTTCCCCCAGGTAGCGGTGCTGTCCGGCATGTTCGAACTGGTGCGCTTTATGGGGCTGTACGATTCGCTGGGGGCGTTGGTGCTGTCCTACACCACCTTTTCGCTGCCGTTTACCGTCTGGGTGCTGACCACCTTTATGAAGTCGATCCCGGCGGAGCTGGAAGAGGCGGCGATCGTCGACGGTGCCAATACCTGGACCATCATTACCCGCATCTTCGCGCCCATCATGGGGCCGTCGCTGGTGACCACCGGGTTGCTGGCGTTTATCGGCGCCTGGAATGAATTCATGTTCGCCCTGACGTTTGTCATCTCCAGCGGCAAGCGCACCGTGCCGGTGGCGATCGGCATGCTGCAGGGCGCCTCTCAGTTCGAACTCCCCTGGGGCACCATCATGGCGGCCTCGGTCATCGTCACACTGCCGATCATCGTGCTGGTTCTGATCTTCCAGCGCCGCATCGTCAGCGGATTAACCAACGGCGCAGTAAAAGGCTGATTTTCGATTAACCCTGAAGCAGGAGAAATGCAATGGCTACAAAAATCGTTTTAGTGGGCGCAGGCAGCGCGCAATTCGGCTACGGTACCCTGGGCGACATCTTCCAGAGCAAGACGCTGTACGGCAGTGAAATCGTGCTGCATGACATCAACCCGACCGCGCTGGCAGTGACCGAGAAAACCGCCCGTGATTTCCTGGCCACGGAAGATCTGCCGTTTACCGTCAGCGCCACCACAGATCGCAAAACCGCGCTGAGCGGAGCGGAGTTCGTGATTATCTCCATTGAAGTGGGCGACCGCTTTGCGCTGTGGGATCTCGACTGGCAGATCCCGCAGCAGTACGGCATTCAGCAGGTGTATGGCGAGAACGGTGGCCCCGGCGGGCTGTTCCACTCGCTGCGGATCATTCCACCGATCCTCGACATCTGCGCCGACGTGGCGGACATTTGCCCGAACGCCTGGGTATTCAACTATTCGAACCCGATGAGCCGCATTTGCACCACCGTGCACCGCCGCTTCCCGCAGCTCAATTTTGTCGGCATGTGCCATGAAATCGCCTCACTGGAGCGCTATCTGCCGGAAATGCTCGGCACCTCCTTCGACAATCTCACTCTGCGCGCTGGCGGGTTAAACCACTTCAGCGTGTTGCTGGAGGCCAGCTATAAAGACAGCGGCAAAGACGCTTACCCCGACGTACGCGCCAAGGCACCGGACTATTTCTCGCGCCTGCCGGGCTACAGCGACATTCTGGCCTACACCCGCAATCACGGCAAACTGGTGGAGACCGAAGGCAGCACCGAGCGCGATGCGTTGGGCGGTAAAGACAGCGCCTATCCGTGGGCGGACCGCACGCTGTTCAAAGAGATCCTGGAGAAGTTTCACCATCTGCCGATCACCGGCGACAGCCACTTTGGCGAGTACATCCGCTGGGCCAGCGAGGTCAGCGATCACCGCGGTATCCTCGATTTCTACACCTTCTACCGCAACTATCTGGGGCAGGTGCAGCCGAAAATCGAACTGAAGCTGAAAGAACGCGTAGTGCCGATCATGGAAGGGATCCTTACCGACTCCGGTTATGAAGAGTCTGCGGTCAACATTCCGAACCGAGGTTTTATCAAGCAACTGCCGGCGTTTATTGCCGTTGAAGTCCCGGCGATTATCGACCGCAAGGGTGTGCATGGCATCAAGGTCGACATGCCTGCGGGCATCGGCGGCCTGCTGAGCAATCAGATTGCGATTCACGATCTGACCGCCGACGCGGTGATTGAAGGCTCGCGCGACCTGGTTATCCAGGCGCTGCTGGTAGATTCGGTCAACGATAAATGCCGCGCGATACCGGAACTGGTGGACGTGATGATCTCACGCCAGGGGCCGTGGCTCGATTACCTGAAATAAGCCGGATGGCGGGGCGCGTGCTTGCGCCCCGTTGAATGCAACTACCTGGGGTTCGGGAGGAATATGGCGCAATTAACGCTGGAAAAACTGCAAAAACGCTATGGCGCAAACGCAGAGGTGATCAAGTCGCTGGATCTGCAGATCAACAGCGGGGAGTTCGTGGTGATCGTCGGGCCCTCCGGCTGCGGCAAGTCGACGTTGCTGCGCATGATTGCCGGGCTGGAGGAGATCAGCGGCGGCGGCATGTATATCGATGGCAACTACGTCAATGACGATACGCCGGCCGAGCGCGGTATCGGCATGGTGTTCCAGTCCTACGCGCTTTATCCGCACATGAGCGTCTACAAAAACATGGCGTTCGCGCTGGAGCTGGCCGGTCATTCGGCGGAGGAGATCGACAGCCGGGTGCGCGAAAGCGCCCGCATTTTGCAGCTTGAACCCTTGCTGGAGCGGCGTCCGAAGGATTTGTCCGGCGGGCAACGCCAGCGGGTGGCGATTGGCCGCGCCATAGTGCGCGAACCGAAGCTGTTTTTGTTCGATGAACCCTTGTCCAACCTTGATGCATCGCTGCGCGTACAAATGCGCATGGAGGTGGCTTCGCTGCATAAACGTCTGGGTTCGACCATTATTTACGTGACTCACGATCAGGTCGAAGCCATGACGCTGGCCGACCGCATCGTGGTGCTCAACAAAGGGCATATCGAGCAGGTGGGAACGCCGCTGGAGCTTTACGACCAGCCGGCCAATGAATTTGTCGCGCAGTTTATCGGCTCGCCGAAAATGAACCTGATCCCGGCCATTCTGCGGCGCGCCGGTGAGCGGCAGAGCGTGGTGGAGCTGGACAACGGCAAAGCGCTGGTGCTGCCGATCGCCACGCCGGTGGCGGCGGAAGGCCAGAGCGTCAACGTAGGCATTCGTCCGGAGCATATTCGCGGCGGTGAACAGGCGCAGTGCGAGTTTCAGGGCGAGGTGATGTTCGTCGAGCATATGGGCAACGAAACCTACCTCTATCTGGATAACGGCAACGTGGCGGAACCCTGGGTGCTGCGCAATCCCGAACGCTCGACCATTCAGGCCGGAGAAACCGTCGGCGTGCGCCTGCCGGTAGAGTGTTGTTATCTGTTTGACCGCCAGGGCCGCGCTTTCCCACGTATTCTGGCGTCCGAACAGGCACATTAACCGATGATAAGGAAGCATGACATGAGCGGTGCGCAAACGGCGCGATGGTGGAAAGAGGCGGTGGTTTATCAAATCTACCCGCGCAGCTTTATGGACTCCAACGGTGACGGCATTGGCGATCTGAACGGCATTACCGCGCGGCTGGACTATTTGCAGTGGCTGGGCGTAGACGCCCTGTGGATCTGCCCGATGTACCGCTCGCCAAACGACGATAATGGCTACGATATCAGCGACTATCAGGCGATTATGAGCGAATTTGGCACCATGGCGGATTTTGATCGCCTACTGGCGGAGGCGCATGCGCGCGGCATGCGGCTGATACTCGATCTGGTGGTGAACCACACGTCGGACGAACATCCGTGGTTTATTGAATCCTGTTCATCAAAATCCAGCGCCAGGCGCGACTGGTATATTTGGCGCGACGGCAAAAACGGCGCGGAACCCAATAACTGGGAGAGCATTTTCAACGGCTCGGCCTGGAAGTATCACCCCGGCAGCGAACAATACTTCCTGCATCTGTTTTCTGAGCGCCAGCCGGATCTGAACTGGGAGAACCCGCAGGTGCGCGCAGCGCTGTATGACATGATGCGTTGGTGGCTGGACAAGGGCATCGACGGTTTCCGCATCGACGCCATCTGCCATATGAAAAAACAACCCGGGCTGAGCGACATGCCGAACCCGCTGGGGTTGCGTTACGTGCCGTCGTTCGAACGGCATCTCAACTACGACGGGCTGCTGGATTACGTTGATGAGATGTGCGAACAGGTGTTTAACCGCTACGACATCATGACGGTGGGGGAAATGAACGGCGCCTCGGCGGAACAGGGTGAGGACTGGGTGGGGGAACGGCATGGCAGGTTGAACATGATTTTCCAGTTCGAGCACGTCAAGCTGTGGGAAACCGCCAACCAGCAGGCGCCGGATGCCGGGCTGGATGTTATCGGCCTGAAAAGCATATTCACTCGCTGGCAGACGCTATTGGAGGGTAAGGGCTGGAACGCGCTGTACGTCGAGAACCACGATATTCCGCGCGTGGTATCGAAATGGGGGGACGACGGGCGCTACCAACGCGAAAGCGCTACGGCCATAGCCGCGCTGTATTTTCTGATGCAGGGAACGCCGTTTATTTATCAGGGGCAGGAATTGGGCATGACCAACACCCATTTCGGCTGCCTGGATGACTTTAACGACGTCGCCACCAAAAATCGTGCTGCCGAGCTGCGCCGACAGGGAATGGATGAGGATCGGATCCTGGCGACGCTGAGCCGCAGTTCGCGTGATAACTCGCGCACGCCAATGCCGTGGAACGACGGGCCTAACGGCGGCTTTAGCGCCGCAACGCCCTGGTTTGCGCTTAACGCCAACTACCGCGATATCAACGTGGCGCGCCAAAGTGAGGAGCCGGACTCGGTGCTGAATTTCTACCGCGCGCTGATTCGGCTACGCAAACAGACCCCGGCGCTGCTGTATGGTCGTTATCGATTATTGCTGGCTGAACATCGGCATATTTACGCCTATACCCGCACCCTGGATGACCGGCAACTGCTGGTGCTGTGCAACCTGAGCGGCGAACCGCAGCAGGTTGATCCCGAATCTCTGGCACTGAACAGTTGGCAACTGCGGTTGGGCAATTACCCGCAGAGCGAAGAGCCGCAGCGGTTGCGCCCTTATGAAGCGCGGATTTATCAGGCATAGAGGCTTATTCGACCCACTTTGCGGCCGGGACCTTTTTGTAAAAGGAGAGCTGTACCGGCCACATTTTCATCGCAAGGAACAATCCCGATTTTTAACTAACCATAACCGGTTTTGTTATTTCGCTTTACCATAGCCTGTTGCTAGCTTTTGTTCGTTCCATCAGGGGATGAATAACAGGGTAATAACAGAAATGACAAAAAAACTTATTAAAATCACAGCGCTGGCACTGTCAGTTTTCGCTGCTCAGGGTACCCAGGCAGCGCTTTCGCTGCAGGGGAAAACCATTGGCGTGGCGGTAGTCGGCACGCAGCATTTTTGGGATCGCGAAGCATTCAAAGGTGCCAGCGACGAAGTGGAGCATCTGGGTGGCAAAGTGGTGGCGGTCGATGGCGGCCGCGATAACCAGGTGCATGCCGACAATCACGATATCCTGCTGGCGCGCAAGGTGGATGCGGTGATCAGTATTTTGGGCGACAGCGCCGTCGAGCCTAAATTCAAAGCATTGCGCGCCGCCGGGATCCCGGTATTCACCGTTGACCACGTATCGCCTTATTCAATCAACAACACCACTTCTGACAACTACAGCATCGGCAGTACCATCGGCCGTTATACCGCCGAGGCGCTGGGCGGCAAAGGCAATGTGGCGGTGTTCAACGCCTTCTCCAACTCATTGCGTATCTGCGGCATTCGCTACGATCTGTGGAAGTACGTGTTGAAAGATTATCCGGACATCAAAATCATTCAACCGGAGCTGGCCGAGCAATACGCCAACTCGCCGGAAGATGCGCGCAAGAAAACCCTCGAACTACTGAGCCAACACCCGAAAGGCACGCTGGATGCGATTCACGTCGCCTGCTGGGATCAGCCGGCGATCGGTATCGTTCAGGCGCTGGAAGAGAGTGGCCGCGCCGGTGACGTTAAGGTCACGGCGATCGACGCCGGGCCGGAAACCCTGGAAATCATGGCGGAGAAGGGTAGCCCGTTGGTCGCCAACGTGGCGCAACAGCCGCGGTTAATCGGCACCACTTCAGCGGATAATGTGGCGCGCCATTTCGCCGGCGAGAAGTTGCAACCGCAAACCTTTGTGCCGGTATTGCCGGTGAAAGGGCCGGAAGAGGCGAAGGCGGTGTACAAGCAGCTCGGCTACGGCGAGCTGAAATAACGCCATGAGCCAGGAGGAAACGCAGGCTGTTCCCGCCGTGGGCGGCCTGGAAATGATTGGCATCGAGAAACGTTTTCCCGGTACCCAGGCGCTGAGCGGTGCCTCACTGCGGGTGCTGCCAGGGGAGATTCACGGCCTGATTGGCGAAAATGGCGCCGGTAAATCCACCTTGATCAAGATCCTCGCCGGGGTTTATGCGCCAGACGGCGGGGAGATCCGCATTGGCGGCCGGCGGCTGGCTTCCGTCACCCCGGCGGCGATTCGGGCGGCCGGGGTGCGGTTTATCCATCAGGAACTGCATTTGATCCCGCACTTTACCGTGGCGGAATCCGTGTATGTCGGACAGGAACGGCGTAACCGCTGGTTAGGGCTGGACAAGCGCGGCATGCGCCATGACGCGGAACGATTTCTGTTACAGGTGCTGGACACCCGCCTGGACGGTAACCGGCTGATCCGCGATCTCAGCATTGCCGAACGCAAGCTGGTGCAGATAGCCCGGGCGTTAATCGACGGGCAGGCGCAACTGGTGGTGTTTGACGAGCCTACTGCGCCGCTTGAAGCCAGAGAGTCGCAATTGCTGTTTAACGCCATCGCTCGCCTGAAACAGCGCGGCATCGCCATTATTTATGTCTCTCACTATCTAACGGAAATCGCCCAGATTTGTGACCGTGTCACGGTGTTTCGCAATGGGCGCAACGTCGGCACCCTACAACAATTGGGCGATGGCGATATCGCGCGCATGATCCCGATGATGGTCGGCCGCGAAATCACCAGCCTGTTTGCCCCGCGCCCGGCTCAGCGGGCGGTGGCTGAGCCTTGGCTTAGCGCAGAATGCCTGTCGGACGGCACACAGTTGCGCGGTGTCAGCTTGCAGCTGGCGCCGGGGGAGATAGTCGGCGTAGCCGGGCTGCTTGGCTCCGGACGAGAAGCGTTGGTCGACACTCTCTACGGATTACGCCCACTGAAGCAGGGGCAACTACGCATAGCCGGTAAGCCGATACGCATTGCCTCTCCGGCGCAGGCCATCGCCGCCGGGATGGCGCTGGTGCCCCGTGACCGGCGCCATACCGGTTTGGTGTTGCCCTTGCCGGTGGCGGACAACATTAACCTGGCGTCGCTCGGGGCGTTGGCGCGCGCGGGTTGGGAACTGCGCAAAAAGGCCCGGTTGCGCGCCAAAGCGCTGGCGGAGCAGTTGGATATCCGCCCGCGCAATCTGCAATTGCCAGTGCGTTTGTTAAGCGGCGGCAATCAGCAAAAGGCGATTCTGGCGCGTTGGCTGGCGACTAACCCGCAACTGTTGATCCTCGACGAACCTACCCTGGGCGTAGACATCGGTGCCAAGGCAGAGATTTACCAACTGGTGGCTGCCCAGGCGGCTGAAGGGCGCTGCGTGCTGGTGTCGTCCAGCGACGGCAGCGAACTGATTGGGTTGTGCGATCGCATTCTGGTGATGTTGCGCGGCGAGATAGTCGCGAATGTCCGTACCGCCGGGCTGACGCAGGACGTGCTGCTGGCGTTGACCAGCGGCGGTTCAACGGTATCCCCTTTATTACAGGAGCCGGTTCTATGAGCCAACTGACTGAGAGCAATGTGGCGGCAGGGGCCTCCCGCCACCGTTTTCTGCCGCCCGGAGAGCAGATCGTCGATAAAATTCCGTTGTTGCTGTTTGCCGCGCTGCTGGTGTTTTTCTGTCTGCAGGCGCCGTATTTCACCAGTTGGCAGAATCTGAGCACTATCCTCAAACAAAGCGTGCCCTTGGCGATACTGTGTTTTGGCCTGACCTGCGTGATTACCGGCGGCGGCGATGACGTGGTTTCCGGTGGTATCGATATTTCCCTGCCGGCGATCGCCGTGTTGGCGGCGGCCATCATCAGTAACGGCCTGACCCACAGCGGTGACGGGTATCTGTGGCTGGCGGCGCTGGCGTTTGGCGCGGCGCTGCTGGCGGGGGGCGTCAATGCTTTGCTGGTGGTGGTTGTCGGGTTGCCGCCGTTGTTGGCAACGCTGGCCAGCTCGGTGGCGGTGGTGGGTATCGCCAACCTGATCACCCAACAGCGGCGCATCAGCGTCAGCGATGCGGCCATTGTCGCACTGCGTGACGACACCTGGCTGGGGTTGCCGCTGATGGTGTGGCTAATGCTCGCCGCAATGGCGCTGTTTGGCTGGGTGCTGCATCACACCCGTTGGGGCATGCAGTTGCAGGCGGCGGGCGGTAACCGCGAGGCGGCGGAAATCTCCGGCCTGCGCGTCAAACCGCTGGTGATGGGATCTTATCTGCTGGCGGCTGCGGCGGCCGGTTTGGCGGCCTTTGCCCTGGTGGCTCGCGGCTCGGGCAGTTCGCCCGGCAGTGAAGAGCCTTTACTGTTGGAAATGGTACTGGCGACTTTTATTGGCGCGGCCTTCTCGCGCCGACGAGTTGTGACCATCTGGGGGGCGCTGCTGGGGGCCTTGCTGGTTAATGCCTTGTCGAATGGATTGGCGCTGTTGCGGGTAGACATCTTTTGGGTCGGGGCGATCAAAGGCGGTTTGATCCTGCTGGTACTGGCCGCCGCTGCCAGGCAACGCCGGGGGGCAAACTCATGAAGGCATTGAACAAACTGCTGATTCGCTACGGCTTTATGCTGATTGTCATCGTGTTTTTCCTGTTTTTCTCCTGGGGCAGTAGCGTGTTTTACAGCCTGGGTAATCTCAGTAACTTGTTACAGGGTAACGCAATATTGCTGATTGTCGCGCTGGCCATGACGCTGGTGGTGACCGCCGGTGGCGTTGACCTGTCGGTGGGCGTCGCATTGGATTTCGGCGCCGCCTTTGCGTTGATCGCCCTGAAGCAATATCAGCTCAGTTGGCAAATGGCGATAGTCGCCGCGTTGGCCGGCGGTGCGCTGGTTGGCGTACTCAATGCGTTGTTGATCGTTTACTTCCGGGTTAAGCCCTTTTTGGCGACGCTTGGCACCTTTTTCATCGGCAGCAGCATCGAACGCATTTATACCGATGGCGGGGGATCGATAGCCTACCGCCGCATGGCGCAGCAGTATCACGATCTGGCGGTGGGCAATCTCGGCGGCGTGCCGTTACCGATAGTTATCGCTGCCGTACTGCTGCTGGGCTACTTTCTGTTTTTCGAGCGCACCATCTTCGGCAAGCGCATTCATGCCATCGGCCTGAACCCGCAGGCGGCCCGCGCGGTGGGGATCCGCAATGGTCGTTACCTGTGCTGGCTGTTGATCGCCTCAGGCATGACCTGCGCGCTGGGCGGCGTGATCCTTTCGGCCAACCTGCGCCAGTTTACCCCGCTGGCCGGACAGGCCTATTTGCTGGACGCTATCGCAGCGGTGTTTATCGGCACCGCGTTTCATCCGCAGGGGCGCCCCAACGTGCCGGGTACGCTGGTTGGCGTGCTGTTCCTGGGCATGGTGGCGAACGGTCTGAACCTGATGGGACTGAATTTTATGGTGAAAGACGCGCTGACCGGCGTGATCCTGGTGGTGGCGCTAGCACTGTCCTTTATCCAAAGCCGGTTAAAACAAACGCAACAGGCGGAGGCCGGCAGTGAGTCAATATGATGCGGTATTTGTCGGTTTAACCTTGCTCGATATCGCGGGGCGGCCCGTGAGCGCTATCCCGGCAGGCGGTGGCGTGCAGTTTATTGAGCAGATCCGGCTGAACCCGGCGGGCGGTTCACTCAATACGGCCAATTTCTCTCAGCACTTTGGTTAGGTAAAAGAAAAGTTGGCTGTTTCTACGACATAAAGATGTCCACGTTAATCACTAGCGGGTATACAAAAATCCATCATCAAATTATAAAAAAACTAAAGAACATTGACTAATATAAGAACATGCATTATATAAACATTAGTTACATTAACAAAGTAATATCTTTCCTGCTTTTTAGTACAAAAATAGCGGATACTTCCGATATTTAATTAATTAAAGAGATAACACATATGGAAGACGTTTGTTTTTTTGATAACCAGATTCTGGCTTTTGAATTACCAAATTTTGAAGGAAAAAAATATACATTCGAAGGAGTATATGCAAATCGATGCGAGAAAGGATTCAAGCCAAAATCACTTAAAGTCCCCTCTGCTGTAAATGCAATACTTTCTAAAGAACTTACTAAAGATACCTATCGCCATTATCATTTTGAAAGTGGAGATCATGCCACTCTTCCTAATATTGATTATAATTTAGATGAATACGTCGGATATTTAGGAATCAGTATAAAACATGATATTGTAACGACTATAAAAATTAGCCATGAAGGCGATCGGGAATTAATGAAAAAACTAGAAATAATAATTAAATTTCATGAATTAGGTGAGGTAAGACAAGGTTTTATAAGTGGAGTTACAGATGATGGATATGTTCATTTACTCAAGCAGTCAGAACCAATAACTTGCGCAATTTACTTTCGTGATACGAAAAGTTTTGAGTATATTGCAATTGGTTCATTTTTATTGGATTGCTCTTCAACTATTGTGGAAGTTTCAAACTTCACCATGTCAAATGAATCAAAAATAGAGGTAAATTTAAATATATTAAAAGATTTATATCTCGTCATGGAAGGAGATGTACCTATTACAAAAATTCATTTTGATATTCATAATAAAGATGACATTCCAAAAGGTAAATGATGCGACGGGCAAACCAACCTTAATGCGCAGCAAAAGAACGGTAGTAAACGCTGATTACGCACGGTCGGCGTCGATATCGACGCCGACTGGTCGTAGATGGACTTATTTTTAATATAAGTAAAGCTGCCCACCAAAATGAAATAATCGAAGATGAAGTTTTACTTTCTCGTAAAAAATATATTAAGGGGTCAGTTTGAGGTCGTAGACACCACCGGCTGCGGCGACAGCTACTGCGGTGGGTTTATCGCCGGGCTAAGCCGTGGGCTGGCGGTACCGGAAGCCTGCCTGCTGGCTACGGCGGTGGCTGGGCTGGTTGCCGGTGGGTTGGGATCGGACGCCGGCGTGATCGACTGGGAACACACCCGGCGGTTTATGCAGCAAACGCCGTACAGCGCTTAGCGCCAGACGTAGAGTAGCGGCTCGCCTTTGAGATAGCGTTGTATGTCCTGTGCGATCATCTCGGTATGTTTGACCAGCGTCTCCCGCGTGGCGCCGGCGATATGCGGCGTGATCACCACGTTGTCGAATTCGGTGATAAACGGATGCCGGCGGTAAACAGGCTCGCTGGCGTACACGTCCAGCGCAGCGCCGGCCAACCGTTTCTCCCGCAGGGCGGTAATCAGATCTTCTTCAATCACCACCGCCGCACGCGAGGTATTGATAAACAGCGCATTGGGTTTCATGCGGTTAAACAATTCACGACCAATCAGCCCATCGGTTTGCGGCGTCGCCTTCAGGTGCAGGCTGATAAAATCGGCGTCGCTGAACAGCCGTTCCAGCGTGGTTTTCTCAATGCCCGGTTCGTTAATTTCCACGGCGGAAACGTAAGGGTCCGCCACCAACAGCCGCATGCCGAAAGCCCGGGCAATGCGGCCGACGCGTTGGCCAATGCTGCCGTAACCGACGATGCCCAGCGTTTTGTTGCGCAGTTCGCTGCCTTTAAATACTTCATAGGGGCTGGACTTATCCACGTCCCACACCACATCGCTGCGCAGACCCTCTTTGGCCACCGCCGCGTGCGGTTGTTCGCGGGTGAATTCACCACGCTTGAGCGCTGCGTGGGCCTGGGGAATATGGCGGGCCAGGCTCAGCATCAACGCCAGCGTCAGTTCCGCCGCAGCGTCCGAATTGCGGCCGGGGGTGTAGATCACCGGAATATTGCGCCGTGCGGCGGCCTGCAGGTCAATATTGACCGGATTGGCACGGGTGCAGGCAATCAGTTTCAACTGCGGGCAGGCGTCGATCACCCGGGCGGTAATATCGTCGTAGCTGGTGATGATAAAGCTGGCGTCATGGGCCAGATCAATCAGCGCGTCTTCGGTCAGCTTGCTTTCGCCGGCCGCCCAACCGCGAATGACCAGTTCGCCCAATTGGCGGAAATCATCAAGCGAGCCGGCGTATTCGGCGGTAAAGAGGGTTTTCATGGTGCGGGGCTTCCTGCGTTAAGGGCATTGAGTATTTGCTCCCGGCTCTGCCACAGCGGTTCAAGCTGAAGGCGTAACTGGCGGAACAGTGGGTAGAGCGCCTGATAGATCTGCTGATTGGCCGGATCGGGAATAAATAGCCGGCGGTTTTCGGCCTGAACAAGCACTTCATGTGACACCGTCACTCCGATGCTTTGCGCCGCCAAAATAGCCACACCTCGCGCGCTCAGCTCTTTCACCCGGCTGGTAATCACTCGCCGGCCGGTGCAATCGGCGATGATCTGCAACCAGACGGCCGAAGCGGCTCCGCCGCCGGCAAGGTAAAGATCGCCCTGCGGCGGGTAATCATGCAGCGAGTCTTTAATGGCGAACGCCAGCCCTTCAAACACCGCCCGCAGCAGGTGCAGATTGCCGGTATGCTGACCGATGCCGAAAAAACCTGCGCGGGCCGCCTGGCTGTAAAAAGGCGCCCGCTCACCGTTCAGATAGGGCTGATAGAGCACGCCGCCGCTGCCGGCGGGAATGGCAGCGATCTGCTCGCCAATACGCTCGAGATCGCCATCGCCGCCCAGCTCACGAACCGCCCAGTCCAGATTCGGCGTGCCCGCCTGCATGGCGAACAGGTTGATATAACGTCCTTGCTGCGCATGGGCGACAAAGCGCGTCTTCGGGCTGACCCGCGCCAGGCTGTCGCAGACAATGCCGGTGCAGCAGCTGGTGCCCAACAGGGTGTATACGTCGTCATGATTCACGGCACCAATGCCCAGCGCTGCCGCCGACACATCCAGCGCCCCGGCGCACACTGGAATGCCCGCCGCCAGCCCGGTGACAGCCGCCGCCTGTTCCGTGATCTCTCCGGCGCGTTGGCCAGGGCGCAGCAGCGGCGGGAACAGCGGGCGAAGAGCCTGCAGTCCCAGCGTTGTCAAAACCTCGTTGGAGAGCGTTTCGCTGTGAAGATCCAGCAGCGAGGTGCCGGTATCCGTCAACTCAAGGTGTGCCGCACCGGTGAGGCGATAGCGGATCCAGTCTTTGGCGAAGAAAAAATAGCGCGCATTACTTAGCGCGTCGGGTTGATTTTCCGCCAACCATTTCAGGATCAGCGAACTGTTGCACGGCAGCAGGCGGGTCCCGGTTTGCCGAAACAGCCTTTCTTCCCGTTCCGGCTGCTGCTTTAAACGTGCCACCAACGGCGCGCTGCGGGTGTCGCTCCATAAAATGGCCTTGCGGACCGGGTGCCCTGCGGCATCGACCAGCCAGGCGCCTTCGCCCTGGCCCGAGAGGCCAATGGCGCGGATACGCCCTTGTTGCAACAAGGGCGAGTCGGCCAGCGCTCGCAATGTCGTGACCACATTGCGCCACAACTGTTCCATATCTTGCTCGGCATAGCCGGGGAACGGCACTTCGGTCAGGTTGTCGGCGCTGGCGACCTGGCATTGATTAAACTGCTCGTCGAATAAAACCGATTTGATCTTCGAAGTGCCTATGTCGATGCCGAGATAATAATCCATGGGAGCGCCAGCCTGTGGGGAACGAGATTGCCAGCGTAGCAATGAAGGAAAGGATCCCATATGCCATTTCCGGGAAAGCTAATTCATTAATAAGATTATGATTATTAATACCTTATAACGGAATGGTATTGGTGGCGTGCGAAGGCTCGGTGCTAGTTTTTTATTACTTTATGGCATCAAATAACCATAAATAAGAATGTACGGTTCTTAATCGGCGCAGAGTTTTGATCTTTCATTGGGGGTGACCATGTTTAAAACGACAATTTCCCGCTTGGCGCTGCTGACGGCGCTGGCGCTACCGGCCTCTCTGCTGGCGGCGGAACCGCTGCGGGTGGCGGCCGATCCGGTGCCCCATGCGGAGATCCTGGCCTACGTGCAGAAAATTGATCCACAGCTGAAACTGAAGGTGATTGAGATCAGTAACGGCGTGAATTCCAATGAACTGTTGGCGCACGGCGACGTGGATGCCAACTACTTCCAGCACCTGCCTTATCTGCATTCGCAGGAACAGGCGCTGGGCACAAAATTTGCCGTGGCGGCCAGCGTGCATATCGAACCGCTGGGCATTTACTCGAGCAAGTATAAAAAGCTGAGCGAGATACCGGACAACGCCAAGGTGGCGGTGCCGAATAACGTCACCAACCTGAGCCGGGCGCTGTACCTGCTGCAGGCACAAGAGCTGATTACCCTGAAAGCCGGTTTTAACGATCCGTCCAGGGATCAGGCAACGCCAAAAGACATCGCCGGTAACCCCAAACACCTCAAGATACTGGAGATTGAATCGCCGCAGATCCCGCGTGCATTGGATGACGTCGATTTGGCGGTGATTAACGGCAACTATGCGCTGGAGGCGGGGCTTACGCCAGCCAAGGACGCGCTGGGGCTGGAAAGCCCGAAAAATAATCCGTATGCCAATATTCTGGTCACTACGCCGCAACTGGAGAACGATCCGCGCATCAAACAACTGGCCAAAGATTTGCAGTCGCCGGAAGTGGCCAAATTTATTCGGCAAAAATATCAGGGCTCGGTGATCCCCGTGACACCTGCGGATGCGGGCTGATGATTGTCGTAGAACGGCTCGGTAAAAGCTACGGCACCGGTGAACCGCCTGCGCTGGAGCAGGTGTCGCTTACCATTAACGACGGCTCGGTGTTCGGCATTATCGGCCGCAGCGGCGCAGGCAAGAGCACCCTGATCCGCTGCCTTAATTTGCTGGAGCGACCCAGCACGGGCCGCATTTTGATGGACGGGCGCGATCTGACCCAACTGAGCGAACCTGAACTGCGGCGCCAGCGCCAACGTATCGGCATGATATTTCAGGGGTTCAATCTGCTGCATGCCCGCAACGTCCGGGATAACATCACGGTGCCGCTGGAGATCGCCGGCGTGCCGCGTGCGGAACGTATTCGCCGCGCCGGTGAATTGCTCGATCTGGTCGGGTTGAACGACAAGGCGCGAGCTTTTCCTTCTCAGCTTTCCGGCGGGCAGAAACAGCGCGTCGGCATCGCCCGGGCGCTGGCAGCCCGGCCAGACTATTTGCTGTCCGATGAAGCGACCAGCGCGCTGGATCCGGAAACTACCGCTTCTATTCTTGCCTTGTTAAAAGACATCAACCGCCAGTTGGGATTAACCATTGTGCTGATCACCCACGAACTGGGCGTGGTCAAGGCCATTTGTGACCATGCTGCGCTACTGGCCGCCGGGCGGGTGGTTGAATGGGGGCCGATTGGCGAGCTGTTGGCAGACCCGGCATCCTCCCTCGGGCAGGCGCTGTTGCCGGGTTGCCTGACGCCGGTAGAAGCGGAAACCCAGGTGGCGGAGCTGACATTTTTCGACAGCGTGCGCGCCTCGCCGGTGCTCAGTGAACTGGCGCAGCGCCATGCGGTGGACGTTACGCTGCTGGGTGGGGGCGTTGAACTGATTGCCGGCCAGAGTGTCGGCCGTTTCCGTGTGGGATTGCGATCGCCGCAGGGCGGCTTGCCGCTGGCGGAGGTGGTGGCGTTCCTCAATCAACGGGGCGTGAGGGCCGAACTGCTATGAGAAACCAATTGCCCTGGGAAGATCTTCTGGCGCTGGTGCTGAACGCCACCGGCGAAACCTTGTATATGGTGGCGCTGGCATCGCTGTTTACCTTATTGATCGGTCTGCCGCTTGGCGTGGTGCTGTTTATCACCCGCAAGCAGGGCATATTGCCCGCACCGCGCCTCAATGGCGCGCTGGGCGCTATCGTCAATCTGGGGCGATCGCTGCCGTTTGTGGTGCTGTTGATTGCCTTGATCCCGTTAACCAGGCTGATTATCGGCACCACGTTAGGCAGTTCCGCAGCGGTAGTGCCGATCACCATTGGCGCTTTTCCGTTCTTTGCGCGCATCGTCGAGTCGGCGCTGGATGAGGTGGAAAAAGGGCGGATCGAGGCGATTTTGTCGATGGGCGGCAATGTGCGCCACGTCATTTTTAAAGTGCTGCTGCCGGAAGCCTTGCCGACGCTGTTGGCCGGGTTGACGCTGACGGTGGTGATGTTGATTGGTTTTTCTTCCATGGCCGGCGTGATCGGCGGTGGCGGATTAGGCGATCTGGCGATCCGTTATGGCTATCAACGCTTCAACAATCAGGTGATGATCGCGACGGTGATTATTCTGGTAATTCTGGTGCAGGGCGTACAAACCCTGGGCGATCGTCTGGTCCGTTCGCTGGCGCATCGGCGTTAAGAGGCTTTATCATTTGGTGCGCACCGACTTAGCGCAATATTGCAGTACGGACTAAGCTACATGCTGATAATCATCGGGTTATAGAGGAAAGCATGAGCGGAGCCATTAAAATCAGGGAACTTGAAACGCGAGATTTTGCTGCATGGAATCTATTGTGGCAGGGATACAATGCGTTTTATGGTCGCCAGGGCGCTACGGCATTGCCGGATGAGGTGACGCAAACCACCTGGTCGCGTTTTTTTGACGCCTATGAACCTATGCATGCGTTGGTGGCGGAAGACGACGGCAAGTTGGTGGGGCTGACACATTATCTGTTGCACCGCAGCACTATTCAGATCCAACCCAACTGTTATCTGCAAGATCTGTTTACCGATGAAGCGGCCCGGGGAAAAGGCGTCGCGAAGGCATTGATTAATGCCGTCTATGCGCGGGCCGAGAGTCTCGCTTTGCCGCGGGTCTATTGGAATACGCATGAAACCAACCTTAACGCCATAAGGTTGTACGACAAGCTGGCGGACAGACCCGGTTTTGTGATGTACCGAAAGGTGCTTTGAAATTACGAAAAAATCTGCCACAACAAGGCGCCGTTGATAACGGCGCCAAAGGTCCAAACATCATGGCCACAGGCTCAGGCTGTGTGGCTCCCCCCCGTTAGCTGCAAATTGCCCATGCCCTTGACCTGCTTTGCGGTATGCGTGCTGGAAGGCAGGTGCAAAGCGCGATTTGACGCTACAGTTGATCTATTAATATATTGGCAAATCTTCAATTAACAGGTGATCGAATCACGCGTTTTTCGCGCGTATCCTCAGGTATGATGAATCGGTTGTCGCCCCTCATCATGTTGGCAGGATTTTACCCGTATTCTTCGAACGCTCTGGAAGCAAGATGCACACCACCCAGTCACCTGACACCACAAAATTACAGCCTGCGCTCACCGTCTTTGTACTGGTGTTCGCCGCCTGTATCTTCGGTATCGAGAGCCGGCCCATTGGCTTTCTGGCGGCATTTTGGCCGAGCAATGCGGTGTTGCTGGCGGTGTTCGTTCGTTATCCGGCCCTTGTCAGCCGTCTGGGTTGGCTGATGGCGATGTTGGGGTATTTGACGGCGGATCTGATCACCGGCAGCACACTCGACAAAGCCCTGTTGCTGAACGGCGCCAATATTGCCGGTGTCGCGGTGGGGTATCAGTTGTTTAAGCGTTTGCCGCCGCAGGTCAGAACGCTGGAACGCACCTCAGCCAGCGTTTATCTGTTTGCCATTTGTCTGGCCAGCGCCGCCGCCACCGGAGTAATAGGTGCCTTGGCCTCGGTGCTGCTGTTCGATCGCGAGTATTTCCCCGCCCTGGCGCTGTGGATGTCTTCGGAGTTTACCAATTACATTACGCTGATGCCGTTTATTCTGGCCTTTCCTGCGGATTGGCGAGCTTACCTGCGCGGTATAGCTCAGGGCATTACCCGGCGGCACGCGTGGTATCACACCGGCAGAAAACTGGCGGTTCTGATCCTGTTATTGCTGGCTTGCGTTGGCAGTATCCTGATTGGCGGGCCTGGCGCCGTGATTTTCCCGATGCCGATCCTGTTGTGGCTGGCGATGTCGTTTTCACTGTTCACCACCCTGGTGGTGGTGCTGATCTACGTTTTATGGTGCCATCTGGCCATTGATTTGGGTTTGATCGCCATTAACGTCGATATGCAGGCGCTGCAGAACACCGTGTCGATGCGGCTCGGAGTAGCGCTGTTGGCTCTGGGGCCGATTGCGATCGCCAGCATGAATTTCGCCCGCAATGCGCTGTTGCGGCAGTTGGAACACGTGGCGAACCATGACGCGCTGACCCACGTGCTGACGCGTAATGCCTTTATGCAGCGCGGCTCGCGGTTGCTCAGCCAAAAAGGCGAGCAGGTGTGCGTCATGATGCTGGACATCGACTACTTCAAATCCATCAACGATCGCTTTGGGCACTCCGGCGGTGACGCCGCACTGATTTCCTTTACCCGCGCCATTACCGGCGACCTGCGCGACTCCGATCTGTTTGGCCGCATGGGCGGGGAGGAATTCGCGATCGTTGCGCTTATCGAGCGCCAGCAAGATGCGGTGTATCTGGCCGAACGTCTGCGCCGGCGGGTGGAAATCGAATCGATCGCCATGCCTGCAGGCAATCATCTGCAAATCACCGTCAGCATCGGCATGGTTACCTGCATCGGCGGTACGGAGCAAAATCTCGATAATCTGTTGAAAATCGCCGACATGGCCGTCTATAAAGCCAAAAACAGCGGCCGCAACCGGGTCGCCACGCCAGAAATATCCCCACTGATTTACAGCGACCGCTGAAACCCGCAGCTTGCCGTTCATGGTTGACCCCGGCCAGGGGGTCTAAAATGGAAGGGAGCGCGGGCAATGTCGCTTGCGCCATACCTGATGTCCAAACGGACAAGAGGAATCATCTCATGAACTATGTTGATGGCTTTGTTGTGGCGGTGCCTGCCGCCAAGAAAGAGGCGTACCTTAAGCTGGCCGCCACGGCCGCACCCTTGTTTAAAGAGTTCGGTGCGACGCGGGTTGTCGAATGTTGGGGCAACGACGTGCCCGAAGGTAAACTCACCGATTTTCGCGGTGCAGTGAAAGCCGAGGCCGATGAAGTGGTGGTTTTCAGCTGGATCGAATACCCCTCAAAAGCGGTGCGTGACGCCGCCAACGAGAAAATGATGAACGACCCGCGCATGAAAGCGCTGGGCGAGCAGATGCCGTTTGACGGCAAACGCATGATTTTCGGCGGTTTCGAACCGATCCTTGACGAGTAACGGAGAGGGTAAGATGAAGATCACACAACACCTGTGGTTTGAAAAAGACATGGAAGCCGCGTTGCGTTGTTACATCGCGCTGATCCCCGGTTCTTCCCTGACCTGGAGCTCCACCTTGCCCGCCGATACTCCGAGCGGCCCTGCAGGCAGCGTAAAACTGGCGGCCTTTACCCTCGGCGATCAGCGCTATGCGGCTATCGAAGCCGGCCCGCTCGATGCTTTCAATCACAGTTTTTCGATTATGGTTGAATGCGCGGATCAGGCGGAAGTGGATCGGCTGTGGGCTTCGTTAAGCGAAGGCGGCACTATAGAGCAGTGCGGCTGGTTGCGCGATCGCTGGGGGTTGAGCTGGCAAATTGTCCCCCGGCGGTTGGGGGAGTTGATGAGCGACCCCGACAGCGCGAAGGTGAAACGGGTGACTGAAGCTATGCTGCAGATGGTCAAACTGGATATCGCCGGGCTGGAAGCGGCGGCTCGCGGCTAACTTTATCCCCGCAACAAGGACGGACATGATGCACAAAGAGCGGCACAGCATTGAGAATATAGGTTGGCTCCGGGCGGCGGTGCTTGGTGCAAACGACGGGATTGTCTCGACGGCCAGCCTGTTGCTCGGCGTGGCGGCGGCCAATGCGGCGCACGGCGGCATCTTGCTTGCCGGCATTGCCGGGCTGGTCGCCGGCGCGATGTCGATGGCTACCGGCGAATACGTCTCGGTGTCATCGCAGGCAGATACGGAAAAGGCCGCACTGGCGGAGGAGCAGTCGGAGTTGCTCAGCGATTACCCGGGCGAGTACCGTGAACTGACCTCTATCTATGTGCATCGCGGGTTGGATTTGGCGCTGGCCAAACAGGTGGCTGAAAAACTGATGACGCATGATGCGTTGGGGGCCCATGCCCGCGATGAATTGGGGATTTCGGCCATCACCACGGCGCGGCCATTGCAGGCGGCGCTGGCCTCGGCGCTGAGCTTTTCCGTCGGGGCGCTGCTGCCGTTACTGGTCGCGGTGCTGGCGCCGGTCGCATGGACCATTCCGGCTATCGTTGTTTCCGCACTGGTGTCTTTGGGCGTTCTCGGCGGGATTGCCGCCAGGGCTGGCGGCGCACCTATCCGCCCGGGCGTAGTGCGTATCCTGTTCTGGAGCGCGCTGGCGATGGCGGTTTCCTCCGGCGTTGGCCTGCTGTTTGGGGCTGCGGTGGGGTAATAGTTACGCCAGCCGTGCAACAAAATCAGTTTTTGCATTAATGCCGCTCACGCAAGGCTGAGTTTTTATCATTTGTCAGCGCCGCTGAATCGCTGCACCCTAAGGGAAATCGTTACGTAGCGTAGAGAATAACAATGGATGAATCACAGATTCAGCAGTGGATTACGCAATTCCCTTTGGTGCAGGACCTGATCGACCTCAAACCGATAACCTGGTTCAACCCGCGTGCAACGACCTTGCAGGCGGGGTTACCGTACGTGGGATTGGCTGCTGACGACGTCGCCGACGCGGAGCAGCGGCTGGCGCGTTTCGCCCCCTATCTGAGCGCCGCTTTTCCGGAAACCCGGGCCGCCAACGGCGTGATCGAATCCGAGGTTGTCGCCATCCCGGCGATGCAAACTGCGCTCGACCAGCGTTATGGACTGAAACTCGGTGGCCATTTGCTGCTGAAAAAAGACAGCCATCTGCCGATCTCCGGCTCAATCAAAGCGCGCGGGGGCATCTACGAGGTGCTGGCGCATGCGGAAAAACTGGCGCTGGCGGCGGGGTTGTTACAGCTTACGGACGACTACGGCAAGCTGTTCTCGGAAGAGTTTCGCCAGTTTTTCAGCCGTTATCGCATTGCCGTGGGGTCAACCGGTAATCTGGGGATGTCGATCGGCATCATCAGCGCCAGGCTGGGGTTCAGCGTTAGCGTGCACATGTCGGCGGATGCGCGCGAATGGAAAAAGCAGAAGCTGCGCGACAATGGCGTCAACGTGGTCGAGTACGAACAGGATTACGGCGTTGCCGTCGAGCAGGGCCGGTTACAGGCGGCGGGCGATCCGAGCTGCTTTTTTATCGATGACGAAAACTCGCAAACGCTGTTTCTCGGTTATGCGGTGGCCGGTGGCCGCCTGAAGCGGCAGTTCGCCGAGCGCGGCATTCGGGTTGACGCGCAGCACCCGCTGTTTGTCTATCTGCCCTGCGGCGTCGGCGGCGGGCCGGGCGGGGTGGCTTTCGGGTTGAAGCTGGCCTTTGGCGACCACGTTCACTGCATCTTTGCCGAACCGACGCACTCGCCCTGCATGCTGCTTGGGGTCTATACCGGGCTGCATGATCGGATCGCGGTTCAGGATCTTGGCATCGATAACCAAACCGCAGCGGACGGGCTGGCGGTTGGGCGCGCTTCCGGCTTTGTTGGCCGCGCCATGGAGCGCCTGCTCAGCGCTTTTTATACGTTAAGCGATCGCGAGATGTTCGCGCTGCTTGGGCTGTTGGATAGCCAGGAACATATTCAGCTGGAACCTTCGGCGCTGGCGGGCATGGCGGGGCCGTGGCGCGTGGCGGCTAACTCCGAATGGCTGGCCGGGCGCGGGCTGGATGAACGGCAGATGAACCAAGCCACTCACCTGGTATGGGCTACCGGCGGCGGCATGGTGCCAGCGGCGGAGATGGCGAAATACCTGGCCAACGTGCACGAGGCCGGTTAGTGCGTCAGCAGGGAAAGCTCTTGCGCGCCTTCGAGCAGGATCGGCAAGATGCGCTCGGTCAATTCACTTACCGGGACATGGCCGGCCTGTACGCCGACGTTTAACGCCGCGGTTACGCTGCCGTTGGCCGAGGTGATCGGCACGGCAATGGAACGCAGGCCGATTTCCAGCTCTTGATCGTTAATCGCATAACCCTGCGCGCGGACCTTATCCAGCTCTTCGCGCAGTTTGTCGATGGAACCGATGGTGTATTGCGTATAGCGCATCAGGGTGATGCGTTGCAGGTAATCATCCCGCTTATCCGCCGGCAGATGGCTCAGCAGCACGCGCCCCATCGAAGTGGCGAACGCCGGCAGCCGGCTGCCTATGTTCAGATCGATAGTCATGATGCGTTCGGCGGAGGCGCGGGCGATATACAAAATGTTGTCGCCGTCCAGCGTGGCGATGGAACAGGATTCATTCAGCAATTGGCTGATGTGTTTCAGCACCGGTTGGGTGGCTTTGGCCAAGGGTGTCGAGCCGAGATAGGCATGGGCCAGCGTCAGAATACGCGGGCGCAGCTCGAAGTTTTTACCGTCCTGCGCGTAAACAAACCCCAGCTTGTTCAGGGTATACAGGCAACGACGCACCGCTGCGCGCGGAATGCCGGTTTTCTGGCTGATTTGCGAAATCGACATCAGGCGGCGTTGCGGGGTAAAGGCCTGGATCACCTCCAGCCCCCGCGCCAGCGAGGCCATAAAATTGGGATCGCCCTTGAAAGGATCGCCGCTGGCGGCGGACAGCGTAATGTCATGGATGGCGATGTCTTCGCCGGCAGAGATCTTGGCCATTCAGGCTCCCGGTTTAAATGCTTACAGCGCCAGATAGCGCAGGGTCGCCACGACGGCCAGCCGCCGGTTATGGATAACCTGGTCTTCCGGCGGTTCATGACTTTCGAACAGCGTATTAAAGGTGTACTGGTTGGCAACATAGTGGAAACACAGGCTGCTGATCAAGCGGTGCACGTCGGCGGCGCTGGCATCTGCAGTAAACTCCCGGCTTTGCTTGCCGCGCTGCAAGATATCTTCCAGCAAACTCAAGGCGCTCTGATTCAGTGCCTTAATGCGCGGTGACTGGCGGATGTACTGGCCACGCAGCATGTTCTCCATGCAAATCACGCGGATGAAGTCAGGGTGCTCCGCATGGTAGTTGAAGCTTTCCTCAACCAGCCGGGTCATCGCCTCCACTGGCGGCAACGCTTGCAGATCCAGCGCGGTTTCGTGCGCGCGAATATGCTGGTACACGTGTTCGAGCACCTCCAGATAGAGCGACTCCTTGTTCTTGAAATGATAAACCACCATGCGTTTGGTGGTGGCCGCGTGCTCGGCAATGTTCTCCATGCGGGCGCCTTTCAGGCCCGCCTCGGCAAACTCACTCAGCGCCCCGGCAAAAATTCGCTGTTTCAGGCCGACCGGGTCGTTTTTGCGTTTGGTGGCGGGGATATCATCATTGTTCAACACATCAGTCACTTATCGTTTGGGTACACCGGTTAAGAGTAACCGGGGTGACCGGGTAATACAATCCGCTGCGGCGGCGCTTTTGTGAGCGCCATCATGTTGCTCAAACAGGCGATGACGGGGCGCAGGATGATACCGCTGCGTTGAGCGACGATCGCTCAATCGGCAGCTATAAAAGTATGGAATAGGGGGTAAAGAAAGAACCTGAATCTGCGAGAGAATCCTATTAATAAGGGACTGTTTTCTTGTTTCTCATCACCGGGTAGAGAATATATCCATCTGAACAGAGGCTGCGTTTGATATAAAAACCTCAACTCTGGGTTTAAAAAATGAGTGATGTAAACGGATGGAGAATCGTACGGAAAGTGTTTTTTCACCCCCTCCGGCTTCCCCGATTCAGTCTTTCCTCTGGTTAATTATTACGAAGTTGGTTTGCACTTTTTTCCCTGATGGACTGTAGTTCATACGTCTCCTGTCATTTTCCTTTCAACGCCGAAAGACTTAATTTGACTTGTCGCTGTTCAAGGGGAATCGACGTGTTGAAAATGAGGTGTGGGCCATGCCGATAAGGCGCTCATTGATGTCAGAGCATGGATATTGCGGGAAAACGAGGAGGAGTATCTGCCGTATAGGTGACAACG
This sequence comes from Serratia inhibens, assembly GCF_003591175.1. Taxonomy (GTDB): domain Bacteria; phylum Pseudomonadota; class Gammaproteobacteria; order Enterobacterales; family Enterobacteriaceae; genus Serratia; species Serratia inhibens. The sequence goes on from NZ_QYYG01000001.1 coordinate 307,787, forward strand.
GCAGGATAAAATATCTGAAAAAAGCGGTGGCGAAAAGCAAACCCGGATAAACAGTCCGATGGTGAACTTCAAATTGTGCAAAAAACGCACTGCGAGAGGGTGGGCGGCATACAGACATTGCGCAAGGCAAGATTTAGCCGTGGTTTTACAATTTATTTTATTTAACTTATTGATTTTAAAGTTATTTAATTGAATTTTCGTTTTATTTTAGAAGCCTTGCAACCTGGAGAAACGCCTGCAATCATGGCTAAACCAAAGTGAAATTTTATGAATATTGACGATTTCACTTTTATTTTTACATTAACAAAGCGCGTTGAGTTTTATTTTATGTTTTTTTACATGCCAGGCTGCCGCTTTGCCGCTACTCTGATTCGGCAATGTCAAATTAAGGATGATGTTATGCGGGACATGCAGATAACATAGGGACATGTTATGGATTTTTCTATTGATCTATTGGGTTTTATTGTCTCTAAATTATCTCCTGAAACATTCTCCTTTTATAGCGCTGTGCCGTGTTTTTTATTTTAGCTGAAAGTCGCTTGTCAAAACGTGATACGTGAGATTTTTAAGTGAAATAAAATGGCGGACTATTTCGGTTATCTTAATGTTTTTATCTTGTGGTCGCTAATGGTGAGCGTTAGGGAACAGTAACAATACGCAGCGGGTGAATGAAAATCGTGCCTCACGCTGAGGACGTCAATAAACCCAATGCCACTATTTAGTTTAGTTGCGTTACTTTACCGGACCACGGGATATATTTTTTGGAAATATTTTTATTCACTCAGGAGCACACTCAATGAACCAGCGTTTGGACTTTATCGGTATTGGTATCGGTCCGTCCAACCTCAGCCTTGCTGCGCTTGGAAGCGAAATCGAGGGTTTCAATTGCAAATTCCTCGAACGCAAACCGCACTTTTCTTGGCACCCAGGCATGATCCTGGCGGATAGCAGCATGCAGACCCATTTTTTGAAGGATCTGGTCACGGCCGTCTCGCCAACCAATCCTTATAGTTTTCTCAACTATCTGGTGAAGAGTAAAAAGTTCTACCGCTTCCTGACGACTGAGCAGCGTACCGCGTCACGCGAAGAGTTTGCCGATTATCTCAACTGGGCGGCAACGGGGTTGGATTCGCTGATGTTCAATCAAGAGGTTCGTCGTGTGGACTTTGATGACAATCAACGGCAGTTTGTCGTCACCACTCAAAATGATGTGTTTTACGCTAAACACCTGTGTGTGGGTATCGGCAAGCAAATCAAATTGCCGGACTGCGTAACCCAACAAAATGATCAATGTTTTCACGCCAGCGAAATGATGTTGCGTCAGCCAAAACTTGCCGGAAAACGCGTGGCCATTGTGGGGGGAGGCCAAAGCGGTGCTGACCTGTTCCTGAATATTTTCCAGGGGGAATGGGGTCGGCCAGAACAACTTAGCTGGATATCTCGGCGCAACAACTACAACGCACTTGATGAAGCCGCCTTTGCCAACGAGTATTTTACGCCAGATTATGTCGACAACTTCTACACACTCGGTCACGCGGCCAAAGAACATATGCTATTGGAACAAAGGATGACTTCTGATGGCATCACCAGCGAGTCTCTGTTGGCAATTTATCGCGCCATGTATCACCACTTCGATGTGCTCCGTGAGAAGCGATGGGTGCGCTTGCTACCCAGCCGTTCAGTTACGGCCCTTAATGCCAAAGACAATGCTTATCAGTTAGAGACGCTGCATCACCTTGATCAAGGGCGAGAAAGCTTTGATGCAGACGTGGTTATCTTTGCCACCGGTTATGAACAGGCCCGTCCGGCCTTTCTTGATTCCCTGGCCGATCGTTTGTTAACCACCGCCGATGGGCAATACCGTATCGCTTCTGATTTTACCCTTGAGCGGGAAGGGGTACATGAGAATTGCCTGTTTGCTGTCAACGCCAGCATGCACCATCACGGTATCGCCGATCCTCAGCTTAGCCTGATAGCCTGGCGTTCGGCGCGCATTCTCAATCGAGCTTTAGGTCAGAATCAATTTGATCTGAGCACCACCCCGGCGATGATTCAATGGCGCAGTGAGCAAGAACAGCCAATCGCTTTAAATTCCTTTGGGACCTCTCGGTCACCTTTTTAATATTTTAATCAAATGATGAGATGGCTTGCATGAGAAAATACATTAATAAATTCATCATGAATCAATTGGCTACATTTGCGCCGACGTTCAAGACGAGATTTATATACGAAAGGGCATTCGGAAAAAGATTGAATTTAAACCCACCGTCGACATGGAACGAGAAGATAAATTATCTCAAACTCAACGATTACAGCAACAATGCACTGGTCACGCAATGTGCGGATAAATACGCAGTCAGAGAGTATCTAAAGGCCAAGGGATGTGAGGAAATTCTCAATGAACTCTACTTCGCCTGCGATTCGGTTCATGAGATCCCATGGGGTTCCTTACCTGATAAGTTCGTGATCAAGGGAAACCATGGTTCGGGTTACAACCTGATTTGTCAGGATAAAAGTTCTCTGGATATCGTAAAAACGTCGAAAACCATTGAAAACTGGATGCGTGAGGACTATTGGAAGGTCTATGCGGAATTAAATTACAAGAACATCAATAAAAAAATAATAGGTGAGAAATTCATAGAGTCATCTAATGGCGTTGGCCCTGATGATTATAAAATATACTGCTTCCATGGCGTTCCTTACTGCACATTACTTTGCGTCGGTAGGGAAACCGGCATGCCAAAATATTACTTCTTCGATAAAGACTTCAAGTTTCTTTGTTATAGCCAAGACTGCCTGGCTCTCAGCCAGGAAGAGATCGATGCTTTTGTTAAGCCCGAAGGTTACGATGAACTCTTTGAGTACGCCAGAATATTGTCTGAGCCCTTTGAATTTGTCCGCGTCGATTTCTATATCTCCAATGGCAAAGTCATCTTTGGCGAATTGACCTTCACACCCTCGGCAGGGATTGATACGGACATACTCGAACCCACAGATATCTTGCTCGGGAAGATGCTTAACCTCAAATAGCGCCTGACATCCTCCGCAGCGGGCGCTTTTGTGATCCGGGTTAAAGAGTTGTTAACGTTCGCGGGCGGCACATTGACACAATGAACCTTATGGTACATTTATAACTGCATATGCCGCCGCCCGTTTCCCCTTTAACGGCGGCGAGCCGATTTGTAACCACTGTCGCAAAGGGGAAAAGTCATGTTTCGTTCAATTGCCACCGTATCCATCGCAGGAACCCTGCCGGAAAAGCTGGAAGCCATTGCCGCCGCCGGTTTTGACGGCGTGGAGATTTTTGAAAACGACCTGCTGTATTATCCCGGCAAACCGGCGGATATCCGCCGTCTGGCGCAGGATCTTGGGCTGGCGATTACACTGTTCCAGCCATTTCGCGACTTTGAGGGCGGCCCACGCGATCGGCTGGCGGCCAATCTCGAACGCGTGCGGCGCAAGTTTGCACTGATGCAAGAGCTTGGCTGCGACCGCATGCTGCTTTGCAGCAACGTAGCGCCAGACTGCTCCGCAGAGATTGAACTGCAGATTGAGGATCTGGGGCGTCTGGCCTGCCTGGCTCAGCAACAGGGCATGGTGGTGGGGTACGAGGCGCTCGCCTGGGGGCGGCATGTGAACCGCTATCGTCAGGCCTGGGAGCGGGTTCGCGCCGTCGACAGCCCGGCGCTGGGGCTGGTGCTGGACAGTTTTCATATTTTGGCGCTGGGCGATAACCTCGATCACCTGGAGGATATCCCGGCGGAGAAAATCAGCTTCCTGCAACTGGCCGATGCGCCATTGATGAACATGGAGGTGATCGAATGGAGCCGGCATTTTCGTTGTTTCCCCGGACAGGGGGAATTACCGCTGGTCGAATTTACCCGCAAACTGGTTGAAAAAGGCTACACCGGCCCCTGGTCGCTGGAGATTTTCAACGACGGTTTTCGCGCCACGCCGAGTGCGCCCACGGCGCAGGACGGCCTGCGCTCGCTGCTGTACCTGGAAGAACAGGTGGCCGCCACCCAGCCGCCCACGCCTGAGTTATTCAGCAGCGCACCTTTGCCTGAAAGCCGGCAGATCGAGTTTATCGAGTTTGCGGTAAACAGGCAGGAGGCGGAAAACTTGGCCGGTTGGCTGCGGCAGATGGGGTTCAGCCTGCGCGGTGAGCACCGTTCCAAGGCCGTGACGCTGTATCAAAACGGCGCGGTGCGCATCATCCTTAACCAGCAAAACGACTCATTTGCCGCTGATTACCGTGAGCGGCATGGCGCTTCGCTGTGCGCCATGGCCTGGCGGGTGGCTAACCCGTCCGCTTTGCTACAGCGGGCGCAAGATTTCGGTTATCCGGTTTATCAGGGGCAGGTTGGCCCGAATGAACACCGCATCCCGGCGCTGTGCGCTCCAGACGGTAGCCTGATATACCTGGTTGAGACCCCGGTTAACGGCGGCGAAGCGGCGATTTATCAGGATGACTTCCATTTGCGGGACAAGCCGACACGCACGGCGTCTGAACTTGAGGGCATCGATCATCTGGCGGTGGCGATGCCTGAAAACGCATTAAAAAGCTGGGTGATGTTTTTGCGCTGCGTGCCGGGTTTCGAACCGGACGGCGAACAACTGCTGCCGGATCCTTACGGGCTGGTGCACAGCCGGGTGATGCACAGCCGTTGTAACGGCATCCGCCTGCCGCTGAACGTCTCGCAGAGCAACGCGACGCTCAGCGCCAGAACGGTGGAGACCTACCACGGCGCCGGGCTACAGCACGTCGCGTTTTCGACCGGGGATATTTTTCAGGCGGTTGAACAGGCCAAGGCCAAGGGTATGCAGTTGTTGACCATCGCCGATAACTACTACGAAGATCTGGCTGCCCGTTTTGATCTCGACGACGCCTTTATCGCCCGGCTGGCACAGTACCATATTCTCTACGATCGCGACGCGCAGGGCGGCGAGCTGTTGCACGTTTACAGCCGGCCGTTTGCCGAAGGGCGATTTTTCTTTGAATTACTGCAAAGGCTTGGCGGGTACGCCCAGTATGGTGCGGTAAATGGTGCGGCACGTTTGGCGGCGATGCGGCAATTGCGCTGATGGCAGGGCGCGGTTCATCACCGCGCCCGTTCCGGTCAGCCGGCTTGCCGGAATACCTGGCTCATGCTTGCGGTATCCGGCGCGTGCCCGGTATACAGCTGAAACGCCAGCGCTGCCTGGTTCACCACCATGCCGTCGCCCACGATAGCCCGGCAGCCTTTGGCGCGGGCCTTTTTCACCAACTCGGTTTCCCGGGGAACATAAATCACGTCCGCCAACCAGTGGCGCGGTTGCAGCCAGTCGATATCCACCGGCATGCCCGGGTGGCCGGTCATGCCGATCGGCGTGGCCTGTACCAGGCCGTCGCTGTCGGCCAACGCCCCGGCCACGTCTTCCGTCACGCCGATCCGCTGTTCGCCAAAGTGCCGGGCCAACTGCTGTTGCAGGCTGCGGCTGCGCGCCGGATCCCGATCGTGCAACATCAAATGGCCGACTCCGTGCGCCAATAAGCCATAAGCCACCGCATAGCCCGCGCCGCCTGCGCCCACCTGCACCACGCGATTGATATTTTCGCCGCTCAACCCTTGGCTAAAGTGGGTGATAAACCCGTCGCAATCGGTGTTGTGGCCAATGCGTTTGCCATTGCGAAACAGCACGGTATTGACTGCGCCAATGGCGCTGGCCTGAGGCGACAGCTCATCCAGCCAGGGAATGACCTGTTGCTTGAACGGATGCGTGATATTACAGCCGGTGAAACCCAACAGCGCCAAGCTGTCGAGCACCTCCGGCAGGCGCTCGTCGGCCCAACCGCGCTGGGTGAAATCGAGCAGTTGATAGGCGCAACGCAGGCCTTGCCGACGGGCCTCCTGCTCGTACAGCTGCGGTGACAGCGATCCCTGAATGCCCTGGCCCAGCAGGGCGAGCAAATAGAGCGGGCGAGGTTGTTCATTAGTCTTCATGGTTTCTCCGGGTTCAGGGCCGTGGATCACGACACGAAGAAAAAATGAACCATTTGGTACCTTGTGTAAACCGGCTATTTTCGATTTGTGATCGGTATCATGTTGCCTGAATGTTAAGCAATCCGTGAGTGCCGGCATCGTCATGATGATCTTCCTCACACTTCGACAACATTATTTTTCGCCGCTGCGCTGGCGTTTCACCCGGCAATAAGGTTATTAATTATATTAGTTTTCAGCGTTTTGTATTATCGGCTCTCGGTAGAGCGGTGTTTTAACTTGGCGACAAACGTACCAATGGGTTCGATAACCGCCCAGATTATCGATACCCTCCGTTGCCGACTCGCTTGAGAGTTCTTACATTGGAAGTGCGATATTTGAATGTTGGTGCGATTATCGAACATTTGCATTCATCTGCGCCTGTAGCCCTGGTGGCCGTAAAGCGAATAACACAGCGACGCGGAGACAGTCCCGACGCTTATAACGACATTTGCGGCCTGAGCCGACTGTACGGAGGAAGACATTGTGGCTTCAAACGAAATTGATGTTCGCACACTGATTAACGATCGCCCGTTATCCGGGTATCAAAAATTGATCGTTTTGCTTGGATTTATCGTTATTGCACTGGATGGCTTCGATATTACCCTGATGGGCTTTATCGCGCCGGAGCTGAAAAGCGAATGGGGCGTTGGCAATCATCAACTTGGCATGGTGATCAGTGCGGCGTTGATCGGCCTGACGATAGGCGCGTTGCTGTCCGGGCCGCTGGCGGATTGGATGGGTCGTAGGGTGATTATCATCAACAGCGTGTTCTTTTTTGGCTTGTGGACGCTGATCACCGCATTTTCGCAGAATATCGAGCAAATGATTTTCTTCCGCTTCATGACCGGCCTGGGGCTGGGGGCGGCAATGCCGAACGTCGGCACCCTGATATCCGAATATGCGCCGGAAAAGAAACGGTCGTTCATTATCACCGTCGTGTTCTGCGGATTTACCTTCGGCGCTGCGCTGGGGGGATTCGCCGCCTCATGGATTATTCCGCAGATGGGCTGGCATGCGCTGCTGCTGCTGGGGGGCATACTGCCGTTGCTTAGCGTGCCGCTGCTGCTCGCCAAGCTGCCGGAATCGGTGCGATTCCTGGTGACCAAGCGCGCCAGCCCTGAACGCATCGGCAAGATTGTGGAAAAACTGGCGCCGGGGAGTACCGACGCCAACACGCGCTACACTTTGCCGCCGCTGGTAGCCCCCGGTAAAGGCTCGATGCAGATTGTGGTGTCGCCTCAGTACCGTTTTGGCAGCGTCATGCTATGGCTGGGGTATTTTATGGCGTTGTTCCTGGTCTATCTGCTTGGCAGCTGGCTGCCGACGCTGGTGAAAGGCATCGGGATGAGTGTGGCGCAAGCGGCGGTAATTACGGCGCTTTATCAAGCCGGCGGCACTGCAGGCTCGCTGTTTGCCGGTTGGCTGATGGATCGGGTTAATCCTCACAGGGCACTGGGCGTTATCTACCTGCTGGGAGCCTGTTTCACGGTGTTGATAGGCTTGGCTTCTCACAGTAGCGTGATGCTCGGCGTGCTGGCGTTGGCCTGCGGTTTTTGCCTGAACGGCGCCAATACCGGCATGAATGCGCTGTCGGCGCACTATTACCCGACGGAGGCGCGGGCGACCGGCTCCAGCTGGATGCACGGCGTCGGGCGCATCGGCGCTATCCTCAGCGCCTTTGCCGGTGCAGAGATGCTGGCGCTGGGCTGGGGATTCGAGCGCATCTTTGCCATTATCGCCATTCCAGCGGTGATCACCGCCTGCGCCATCTTCCTGAAGGGTATCCGGGGCTTTAATCGCCAGGCTCAGTTACCCACAGGCGAAATCGCCAAGAGCATTTGATCGTTGAGGCAGCGCGCCGGCTAATCTGACCGGTGCGCGGCTGAAAGTCATGTTTCACCAGTGTTAATTTGCTCACAGAACTCAATTCCTTCCTTTTTGCGAAAAAATTCTCACCCAATTGAAAATTAAAAACTTCTTAAAACATTAGTCTTTTCTCGTTCGGTAATCGCACGCTAATTAATTTAACAATATTGAAACTTATTGTCGGCGGTGTTTTGATTTGAAAGTCGATTAACGAACCAAGTTCCGATAATCGCACAATTAGCGGTTGTGCCAGCGTCGAGTCTGGCCGTTCCCGCCAGGCTTATTGCGCCAGGCCAACTTAGGAAACGCCAATGTCCGATCACAACACCTTAGAGATTCAATCGTTTATCAATGACAAACCCTTTTCCCGTTATCAGTGGATGATCCTGATACTGTGCTTTTTAACGGTAGCGCTGGACGGATTCGATACTGCGATCATCGGTTTTATCGCCACTTCGCTGGTGCAGGACTGGGGAATTGAGAAGACCTCGCTGGGGCCGGTGATGAGTGCCGCTCTGGTGGGGCTGGCGGTGGGGGCGCTGACCGCCGGGCCGTTGGCGGACCGCATTGGTCGTAAAAAGGTGCTGGTGATGTCGCTGATCCTGTTTGGCGGTTTCAGCCTGCTGACGGCATTCGCCACCTCCTTGCCCATGCTGACATTGCTGCGTTTTTTAACCGGGCTGGGGCTGGGGGCAGCGATGCCGAATGCCGCCACCCTGATGTCGGAATATGCGCCTGAACGTAAACGCGCACTGCTGGTGAACCTGATGTTCTGCGGCTTTCCGCTGGGTTCCTCACTGGGCGGTTTCGTTTCCGCCTGGCTGATCCCGCACTTTGGCTGGCAGAGCGTGATGGTACTGGGCGGCGTAATGCCGCTGCTGCTGGCGGTGGTGTTGATTGTCGCCTTGCCGGAATCTGCGCGTTTCATGGTGGTGCACGGTTATCCTCGCGAACGCATCGCTGCGGTGCTCAAGCGCATAGCACCGATCAACTTGCCGGACTCGTTGCGTTTTACCCTGAGTGAAAGCGGCCAGGTGAAGGCGAAATCGGCGCTGGGCGTGATTTTCTCCCAGCGCTATCTGATGGGCACGCTGATGCTGTGCCTTACCTATTTTATGGGTCTGATGATTTTCTACCTGCTGACCAGCTGGTTGCCGCTATTGATCCGTGAAACCGGTGCATCCATCCGCCAGGCTTCGCTGATTACTGCGCTGTTTCCTCTGGGCGGCGGCATTGGCGTGTTGATTATCGGTTGGCTGATGGACCGGATGAACCCGCACAAGGTGGTGGCAGTGGGGTATCTGCTGACCGGGCTGTTTGTCTGCGCGATTGGCTATGTTTATACCCATCCGATACTGATGGCGGTGACGGTATTCATCGCCGGTACCTGCATGAACGGGGCACAGTCTTCAATGCCGGCGCTGGCCGCCGGTTTCTATCCGACCCAGGGACGGGCGACCGGTGTGGCCTGGATGCTGGGATTGGGGCGCTTTGGCGGCATCCTTGGCGCCATGAGCGGCGGGGTGCTGATGCAAATGCAGCTGTCGTTCAGCACCATTTTTACCCTGTTGGCCATTCCGGCGCTGGTTGCTGCGTTGGCGCTGATGATCAAACATTTTTCCACCCGCACGCCGGCGCTGCCCGGTTCGCTCAACAAAGCGCTATAAGGAGATAAACATGCGTACACAGGTTGCCATTATCGGCGCAGGCCCGGCTGGATTGATGTTGTCGCACCTGCTGCATCTGCAGGGCATTGAGTCCGTGGTGCTGGAGACGCGCAGCCGGCAGGCGGTGGAATCCACTATTCGTGCCGGGGTGCTAGAACAGGGTACGGTAGATCTGCTCAATCAAACCGGGCTTGGCGAGCGCATGCGCAGGGAAGGTGCGCAGCACCAGGGTATCCGGCTGGCATTTGGCGGCCAACAGCACCGAATAGATCTCACCGAGCTCACTGACCGGGCGATCACCGTTTATGCCCAGCACGAGGTGTTGAAGGATATGATCGCCGCACGGCAAGCGGCGCAGGCCCAGCTCTATTTTGAGGTTGAGCAGGTGTCATTGCAGGCGCTGGACAGCGAACGGCCGCAGGTTCGCTACCGCCACGCTGGCGAACAGCGGCAGTTAAGCTGCGATTTCGTTATAGGTTGCGACGGTTTTCACGGTATCAGCCGCGCGGCGATGCCCGGTGGGCTGAGACAGGATTACACCCGGATCTATCCCTTCGGCTGGTTCGGCATTCTGGTGGAGGCGCCACCGTCCAGCGATGAATTGATTTACGCCCGACACGCACGCGGCTTTGCGCTGATCAGTACCCGTTCGGCGGGCGTGCAGCGGATGTATTTCCAGTGCGATCCGGCGGAAAACGTCGCCCAATGGTCGGACGATCGCATCTGGAATGAACTGGAAACACGGCTGGAAAATCACGATGGCTGGTCGCTGAAAAAAGGCCGTATTTTTCAGAAAAACGTGGTGGGCATGCGCAGCTTTGTCACCGAGCCCATGCGCTGCAAGCGCCTGCTGCTGGCGGGGGATGCGGCGCATATCGTGCCGCCGACCGGTGCGAAGGGGTTGAATCTGGCGATGGCGGACGTCTGCCTGCTGTCACAAGCGCTGGAGGAGTTTTATCTGCGCAAAAGCTGGCGGCGGCTGGACAGCTACAGCGACGATGCGCTTAAGCGGGTATGGCGCGCCGAGCATTTTTCCTGGTGGATGACCAATATGCTGCACACCCACCCTGACGGCAGCCCATTCCAGCAGCGGCTGCAGCTGTCGGAACTGCAATATACGGTGAAGTCGCGCAGCGCCATGACGGTGCTGGCGGAAAATTACGTCGGCTCGCCTTTTCAGATGAGCTGACCCCACCGGGATCACAAAAAACGCAACCGGTAGCAGAAAGATGCCCAATGTTTCGATTATCGCCCAAAGCAGCGTTTATCGCTCTTGCAGCCGGCCTTGGGCCGCGCCATCATCGGAAAAAGCCCCTTTAAGGTCGGAGAATTTATGGAATTATTGACGCCGCTGTTGCGGTCTTCAGCGGTTAGCGAATGTTTCAGCGATGCCGCCACTCTGCAGGGCATGCTGGATTTCGAAGCGGCGCTGGCCACGGCACAAGCCGGGCTGGGGATCATTCCGCCAGAGGCTGCGCAGCATATCGCCGCCTGTTGCCACAGTCATTTATTAGACAGCGCCGCGCTGGCGCAGGCTGCGGCGCAGGCCGGCAATCTGGCTATTCCGCTGGTGAAGCAACTCACGGCGTTGGTAGCGCAACGGGATACCGACGCCGCACGCTTCGTTCATTGGGGCGCAACCAGCCAGGACGCTATCGACAGCGGCCTGATGCTGCAACTGCGGCATGCCATCGCCATCACGCAACAGGATCTGAACCGGTTGATGGCGGCGCTGGTGCAACAAATTACGCGGCATCAGGATTGCGTGCTGGTCGGGCGAACCTGGATGCAGCACGCGCTGCCGACCACGCTGGGGCTAAAGTTGGCCGGTTCGCTGGATGCTTTGCTGCGCTATCGTCAACGGCTGGATGAAATGCGCTCTCGGGTGCTGGCGCTGCAACTGGGCGGCGCGGCGGGGACGCTGGCGTCACTGCGCGGGGAAGGCGATCTGCTGGTGACGGCTCTGGCCGCGCGGTTGCAACTGAGCGCAGCGGATACGCCCTGGCACAGCCAGCGCGATCGTCTGCTGGAGATTGCCGGCTGGTACGCCGGTTTAACCGGTACGCTGGGCAAACTGGCTCGGGACATCTCTTTACTGATGCAAACCGAAGTGGCGGAGATCGCCGAACCGGCGGCAGAAGGGCGTGGCGGTTCTTCCACCATGCCACATAAACGCAATCCGGTGGCCTGCGCGGCGATCCTCGCGGCGGCCAACCGGGTTCCGGCGCTGGTCGGTGGGTTGTATGCCGCTATGGTGCAGGAACACGAACGCGGGCTGGGCGGCTGGCACGCCGAATGGGAAAGCCTGCCAGAGTTGGTGATGCTGGCGACGGGCGCATTGCACACGGCGGGCGATTTGATCGCCGGTTTGCAGGTATTCCCGCAGCAGATGCAACATAACCTGAAGTTAACCGGCGGGTTGATCATGGCCGAGTCCGTCACTATGGCGCTGGGCGAGGTTATCGGCCGCCAGCAGGCGCATCAGCTTATTGAAAAACAGTGCCATCTGGCGCTGGCGCAGCAGCGCACGTTGCTCGACGTCTTGCTGGAAGACAGCAGGGTCATGGCTCATTTAACCCCAGAGCGGCTGGCCGCATTGCTGGATCCGCAACGTTATCTCGGCAGCGCGCAGACATTTACTCAACGGGTGCTGGATCAGGCATCCCGGTTAACCGCAGGAGCAAAACGGCATGAATGATGAACAACGTTATCAGCAGGGCATTGAGGTACGACGGGCCGTACTGGGGGATGCCCACGTTGACCGCAGCCTTGACCGGCTCAGCCCGCTGAACGAAGAGTTTCAGCACTTTATCAGCCGCTATGCCTGGGGGGAGATCTGGACCCGGCCGGGGCTGGCGCGCCACACCCGCAGCCTGATTACCATTGCCATGTTGATCGCCCTTAACCGCGAAGCCGAGCTGCGCATGCACCTGAAAGCGGCAGCAAATAATGGCGTGACCCGCGAGGAGATCAAAGAGGTATTGATGCAAAGCGCGCTGTATTGCGGCCTGCCGGCGGCAAACTCGGCATTCCACCTGGCGGAGGAGGTTTTCGCCGAGCAGGATCGCGAGGCGAACTAAGCGGAACCTGTGGCGTTGGCGATGCGGCGCACGGTGGCGATAAACGCCAGCGACGCTTCACTCAGCTCGCCGTCATTACGACTCAAAATACCCACCGCTTCCTCCATCCCCTGGGTGGGCAGCGGCAGGGGAATAAGCTGCCCGGCGGCGATATCGGCTTTAACTGCGCTGGAAGGCACAAACCACACATAGTCAAATTGCAACGTCATCTGGCGCGCCAAAGAGGCGGACAGCGTTTCGATATACTGACCGGGCAGGCTGAATCCCTGGGTAGATAACAGGTTCTCGGTATTGTGGCGCGGCACCGTGCCTTTGGGCGACAAAATGGCCGGATAGCTCAGCGCCTGCTCGAGGGTGACGGTCTCGCTCAGCAGCGGGTGCCCCGGACGCGTCACCATCAGCAATGATTCCAGCAGCAGCAGTTCGAAGGCAATCCCGCTCATCATTTCCGGTTCGGCCATGCGGCCAATCGCCACGTCGATGTCACCCGCTTTGAGCTGCGTCAGCAATTCGGTATTTTTGGCGGTGATCACCTGAATACGTGAATAAGGGCGCGCCTGCTGATACTGGCCGATGGACTGAGGCAGCATGCCCAGCGCGGTGGTCGGCAATGCGCCGATACGCAGCACCCGCGCCGGCGCGTCGTCAAGCCTGTCCAGCGCGTGCCCGGCGGCGGTCAGCGCCTCCAGCACCCGCGTGGCATACCCCAAAAACTGTTCACCTTGTTCGGTCAACCGGGTTCCCTGACGGCTGCGCACCAGCAGGCGGTTACCGGTCAGGGCTTCCAGTTCACTCAGCGTTTTCGACAGTGCCGGCTGGCTCAGGCTCAGTTTGTCGGCTGCGCGACTCAGCGAGCGCTCCTGCGCCACCGCGACAAACCCGTTGATGTGGCGCAAGCGCATGCGTTGTATAAATAAATTGGCTTTTTTCATGCCCCAGTGTAGGGAATTTTCCCCAGAGGCAACAAGTGACGGCGGCCGCATATTTGCACTGGCGTGCAGATTTTTTGCGGCCGCTGCGGTGGCGGGAATTACAGGTCGAAGAATACCGTTTCGCGCTCGCCCTGAACAACAATGTCAAAACGATACACCAGCTCGTCGCCACGACGCTCGGGATGGGCGATCAGCGTTTTTCGGCGTACCTCCAGTTCGATCAGATTCAGCACCGGATCTTGCTGGTTGGCGGCATCTTCGTCGGCAAAATACATCCTGGTATGCAGCCCAAGATTGATGCCGCGCGCGACGATCCACAGATTAACGTGCGGTGCCATCAGGCGGCCGTCACGCCCGCAAACTGCGCCCGGCTTGATGGTTTCAAAGCGATAGTGGCCGGTTTCAAAATCTGAGCAGCTGCGGCCCCAACCGCGAAAAGCGCCGTCCAGCGGCTTGTCTTGCTGTTGATCTCCAGGGTGGTTGTAGCGGCCATGCGCATTGGCCTGCCAGATTTCCAGCAGCACATCGCGGATCGGCGTGCCGCTGCCGTCGAACACCCGGCCTTCGATAGTGATGCGCTCGCCCTGGGTTTCCGGCTGGGTCAGAACCTGATTGAAGTTGTTTTCAAAGATGTCGAAGCCGGCGGCAAGAGGGGCCAGACCGATGTGGACATAAGGCCCGGCGGTTTGCGACGGCGTTTCCGGCAGATACTGTTGCGGCATTATGCTTTCCCCTGCAGACGGTTTTCAAACAGCGTAGCGCGGTGGCCGCGCAGCACCAGATCGAAGCGATAGGCCAGGCTGTCCAGTTGAATCGAGGCGGTTTTGTCCAGCCCGGCGATCAGCGTGCGTACCGCATCGTCATTTTTGATGGCACGGACGATTGGGCAACTGGCAATCAGCGGATCGCCCTCAAAGTACATTTGGGTGATCAGCCGCTGGGCGAAGGCGTCGCCGGACAGCGAGAAATGAATATGGGCGGGGCGCCAGTCGTTGACCCGGTTGCGCCACGGATAGGGGCCGGGCTTGATGGTGCGGAAGAAGTAATAGCCGTTATCGTCGGTCAGCATGCGGCCACAACCGCCGAAATTAGGATCTATCGGTGCCAGATACTGATCCTTTTTATGGCGGTAACGTCCGCCGGCGTTGGCCTGCCACACTTCTACCAGCGCATTGCGCAGCGGCAGGCCGTTCTCGTCACGCACATAGCCGTGCACAATGATCCGCTCGCCGATCGGCAGACCCTGTTTGGCATAGTTAAGGATCAGATCGTTATCCAGTGCTCCCAGCTCATGCTGGCCGAATACCGGACCGGTGATTTCTGATAGCGAATTTTGCAGCGAGATCAATGCGTTCTTCGGTGAGCGCAGCACGCTGGTTTTATATTCCGGCACCAGCGCCGGCGGGTGCCGATCGTAGTTGCGATGGTAAAGTTCGTTTATCTGGCTCATGCGGAAATCCTCATGGCATAGGCAGGATACAAAGGGCTGATCTGTTTGTTGTTATGTCAGCGCGAAGGGGGAGAAACCCGGTCCCCACACTGAGTCTACGCAAGCCGAAGTGTTACGATAAAGTGAAATCTAGCGGCTTTTTACATAACTTCAGGTTATGTAACGAGAGCAAATGAACAGGATGCTCCGAGGAGATATTAAGAAGCAAAGGAACTCGGACGTCGGTCACGGTTGTCTACTTCACTGGTTGACATGTCGTTTGCGGTCACTGATATTTCAACTTCGATAATGATAACCATTATCAACTTATTTGATGATACCAGACGACAATGTCCGCTCAGGTAAATAAGAGTGGTTCGGTTAGTAGTATGGGAATTTTCGAGGCTGACAATGAATGGATGCATCAAGAAATCGATGGGTTATGCGTTTACATTATTTACGTGTATCTGCACGATTAAATATATAAACACGCTGAATGGTTTCGACGGGTTTGTAACTTTTGTTTTAATGCTTTTCGTATCAATGTTGATTGGCGCTTTGATTGTTTTTATTGAGCGAGTGAGGATGTCAAAGGTCCAATAAAAATGAGCCGCATCGCTGTGGCTCATTCTCGTTTTCATAAGCAAAATCAGTGAGTTTTAAAGCTGTTCGCCGTTGCTGGCGATCACGTTGCGGTACCAGTCAAAGCTCTTTTTGCGCGAACGCTCGAGGGTGCCGGTGCCGTCGTCATGCTTGTCTACATAAATAAAGCCATAACGCTTGCCGTACTCGCCGGTAGTGAAGGACACGCAGTCGATACAGCCCCACGGGGTGTAACCGATCAGATCTACGCCGTCTTCGATCACCGCTTTCTTCATCTGTTCGATATGCGCGCTCAGGTAGTCGATGCGATAGTCGTCGTTGATTTTGCCGTCGGCCTCTACTTTGTCAAAAGCACCAAAGCCGTTCTCGACGATAAACAGCGGTTTCTGGTAGCGTTCATACAACACGTTCAGCGAATAACGCAGCCCAACCGGGTCAATCTGCCAGCCCCAGTCGGAGGCTTTAACGTGCGGGTTCGGCACGTTGCCCGGGAAGCCGAACATGGCGTCGCTGCTGCTTGGCGCATCCGCCTGCAGGGCGTTGCTCATGTAATAGCTGAAACCGATGTAGTCCGCGCAACCTTCGCGCAGGGTTTGCTCGTCCTGCGGCTGCATTTCAATCTGGAAGCCTTTACGCTGCCAGTCGCGCAGCAGGTAAGACGGGTAGTAACCGCGCACCTGCACGTCGGTGAACAGGTAACGCTGGTGCATCGCCTCGACGCTGTACATGACGTCGTCCGGCTTGCAGGAGAACGGATAGAAGGGCACGCAGGCCAACATGCAACCGATCTTGAATTCCGGGTTAATCTGGTGACCGAGTTTCACTACCTGCGCACTGGCGACGAACTGATGGTGCAATACCTGATACAGCGTTTGCTCCGGGTTCTGTTCTTCGCTGTACACCACGCCCGAACAGCAGTAGCCAAACAGCGGATACTGGTAGTTGCTCTGGTTGTTGATCTCGTTGAAGGTCATCCAGTATTTCACTTTGTGCTGATAGCGGCGCAACACCACTTCGCTGAAACGCACGAAGAAATCTACCACCTGACGGTTTTTCCAGCCGCCGTATTCCTTCACCAGGTGATAAGGCATTTCAAAGTGGGACAGGGTGATCACCGGTTGAATGTTGTATTTCAGCAGTTCATCGAACAGGTCGTCGTAGAATTGCAGGCCGGCTTCATTCGGCTCCAGCTCATCCCCTTTAGGGAAGATGCGCGTCCAGGCTATTGAGGTGCGGAAGCATTTGAAGCCCATTTCGGCAAACAGCGCCACGTCCTGCTTATAGCGGCCGTAGAAATCCACGGCTTCATGGTTTGGGTAGCTATAACCTTCCAACACGCCATCGGTCATCACGCGATCCACGCCGTGCGAGCCGCCCGAGAGCACGTCGGCGATGCTTGGGCCTTTACCGCCCTGATCCCAACCGCCTTCAACCTGGTGCGCCGCGACGGCGCCACCCCACAGAAAATCTTTCGGTAACTGTTGCTGTTTCATTGTTGGATTCTCATTCGTTTATTAATGAAAGGCTATTTTGTTAGCGTCTGAGAATAGAGTAACAAGCTGGAATTAAAAGTCACGATATAACAAATTGTCGCTTCGGTAACTTGTCACATTAAAAAAACAGGCTGTTTTATTTTGCGGCGTTAATATTCCCCAGCCGCTTGCCGATGGTTTCAATAATGTAAATGACCGGGATCTGGGTGGTGATATTATGTTGGCCGGCAATAAGCTGTTGGGGAACGTGGTAGGAGAGGTTGAAGTCCGCAATTTTTGCCAGCGACGAGGTTTCGTTGTTGGTGATGCTGACAATCTTGCAGTGATGCAGGCTGAACTGGCTGGCGAGACGCAGGATCTCTTCGGTTTCGCCGGAGACCGAAAGCATAATCGCCACCGCGCTTTTATACATATCGCTGTTGATCGGGTAATAAGGGTCGTCAATATGGGTGCTGAATTTTCCGACGTTGGAAAAGAAACGCGCACCGTATCTGCCCAACGCGCCCGAGGTGCTTACGCCGACGAAAATAATGCGTTCCGCCGCGGCGATATGCTGCACCGCCTGATCGATTTGTTGATTAAACTCGTCGTTGTTGATGCTTTTAAAAAAGCTGATGATTTCACTGGTGCCAAAATCCATCGGCATCACTTCCGCCTGTTCCAGATACAGCTTGAAACGGATACGGAATTCGGAATACCCCTCGCACCCCATTTTCTTGCAAAAGCGCAACACGGTGGTGGTAGACACCCCAGCGGCTTCGGCCAGTTCGCGGATCGTCATGTACATCACCGGGTTCTTGTTTTTGATGACGTAGTTATAAACCATCATTTCCAGCGCGTTGAGTTCGGCGATTGCTTTATGGGTAAACATAGACTTATCCGGCTAGTGGCAACAGAGCTTAATCAGCGGGCTAACATAGCAAATTTTGCCGTAGCCCGCTCGTGGTTTCCGTTGCTTTTCAGGCGCGTTTAGCCTTTTCCAGCAGGGCGTCATGTGCCGGTTCGGACCCGGTCAGATCGCACTCCTTCGGCAGGCGCCAGGCGATAATACCGGCGATAATCAGCGAGACGGCCAGCCCGCAGACGGCGACGTTCTGGCCGTACAGATAAATCATCACGCCCACCAGATAAGGCCCGCAGAAACCGCCCAGGTTGCCCAGGCCGTTGATCACGCCGCGTGCGCCGCCGGCCACCTCCGCCGAGGCGATGCGGCCAGGCATCGACCAGAACGGGCTGGTAGCGGCCTTGAGGAAGAATCCGCAGACCACCAGGGCGATATAGGCCGCCACCACATTATGGCGCAGTACTACCGAAGCCAACAGCGCGGCGGCGAAGCAGAACAGTGAAACCATCACCCACAGGCGGCGCTTGCCGGTTTTGTCGGTGAGTACCGAAATCAGGTAAATCCCCAGCAGCGTGGCGACGAAGGGTAAAATGGCCAGAAATCCGACCGAGGCCATATTGCCGCCGGTGAGATTTTTCAGGATGGTGGGCAGCCACAGGGTGTAGCCGTAATCGCCGGTTTGATAAAAGAAGTTCAGCAGCACCAGCTTCATCAGCCCTTTATTGCGAAACACATCTCTTAGCGGGGCATTACTGACCGGCTGCGCTTTACTGCGCATCTGGCGTTCACGCGCCAATTCGGTTATCAGATATTCACGCTCGCGGGCCGGCAACCAACGCGCCTCCTGCGGTCGATCGCTGATCAACAGCCACCAGATGGCCAGCACCAGCAGCGACAGCAACCCTTCGAGAATAAACAGCCAGCGCCAGTCGAGCTGATTGATGATGGCACCGGAGATCGGTGCGGTAAGCATGCCGCCAAGAGGGGCGAACATCATGACGAAAGCGTTGGCGCGCCCCAGTTCTTTCTCCGGGAACCAGTTACTGATCATGGTCAGCACCACCGGCAACATGCCCCCTTCGGAAATGCCCAGAACAAAGCGCAGCACCAGCAATTGATAGTGATTGGTGACAAATCCGGTGGCCACCGAAACTACCGCCCACGCGCACAAAGACCAGGCGATAAAACGTTTGCCGCTGCCGTTAACCGCGATGCGCCCACCGGGTACCTGCAAAAACAGGTAACCGATAAAGAAAATGCCGCTGGCCAGGCCGGCCATCTGGCTGGTGATGCCCAAATCACTTTCCATGCCTCCGGGCAGCGCAAAACTGATATTAACCCGGTCCATAAAAGAAATAATGCAGGCGATCAGGATCGGGGCAATAACCCGCAACCAGCGGGTGTTGGGGATTTTATTATCCATAGCGATCTCTCTTTGCGGGCACAAGGTATACCCGTCGCCTTTCAAGCCGCAGCGTTGTTGGCTGCAGCTTGAAATTCATAGGGTATAAATAAGGTTCTGTCGTTCAAAATGAGTAAAGCCTGTTAATTATTCGATAGCGTTGGGCAGAGGCTGGTGCCCGAAATAGGCACTGACGTTGGCGAACACGATGTCGCTCATCTTTTGCCGGGTTTCG
The DNA here is from genome assembly GCF_003591175.1 of Serratia inhibens. Lineage (GTDB taxonomy): Bacteria > Pseudomonadota > Gammaproteobacteria > Enterobacterales > Enterobacteriaceae > Serratia > Serratia inhibens. The sequence goes on from NZ_QYYG01000001.1 coordinate 327,361, forward strand.
TGCGTGCCACTGGCGACGTGGGGTTGCAGCACCACGTTGTTCATGCCAATCAGCGCGGCGGGCACCCTTGGCTCGTCGGCGTAGACGTCCAGTCCGGCACCTGCGATGGCGCCGCTTTGCAGGGCATCGATCAGATCCTGTTCATTAACGATGCTGCCGCGGGCAATGTTAATCACCAGCGCGTGCGGCGGCAGAGCGTTGAAGATCGTCTTGTCCACCAGGCCGATGCTGTCTTTACCGCCGGAAATGGCGATAACAAAGAAGTCGCTATCCCGCGCCAGCGAGAGGGGATCAGGGAAGTAGGCATAGGGTAATGCGCCATCCTGTTGGTGGCTGGCGTATTGAATATGCATGTTGAAACCGGCAGCGCGCTGGGCAATGGCGCGGCCGATGTTGCCCATGCCAAAAATACCGAGGCGTTTGCCGCTGACCTGTACCGACAGGCCCGGCGCTTCCTGCAGCCAGCGGCCTTCACGCACAAAACGGTCGTAGTGGCACAGCTGGCGCGCGGTTGCCAGCAGCAACCCCAGCGCCATATCCGCCACGTCTTCCGTCAGTGCGCCGGAGGTGATGGTGACCGCGATGCCGTGCTGCCGGGTATAACTCAGGTCAATGGCGTCGGTACCCACGCCGAAAACGGCAATCAGCCCCAGATTCGGCAGTTGTTCCAGTACCGACGTAGCAACGCCAATATCGCCGCGGGTGACCAGGGCGGTGAAGGTTCCGCCATTAGCTGCCAGGAAAGCGGCCGGGTCAGCCTGTTCGTAGAGAGGGTGCACCACAAAGTTGGCCTCAAGGCGGGCAAGCAGGCTGTCCATTACCGGGGCGATTAACAACACGTTATTTGGGGTATCGGTCATCATTTTTACCTGTTCAGAAAACACCATTGTTTCGTTGCTGTTATCAAAGCGGTTTTCAGACGGCGGTTTTGCGACAGATATCACGCTGAAGAGTGTTAACAAACTGTGTTACCCGTAATGTGATCGGCGGGAGAAAACGGGTAACAGCACGCTGTAACATGGCCACGCAAAAATCGAAATTCATAAGCCAATAATTGGTTTTCATTAGCCTGATTTTAGCTAAGCCGGGCTAGATGCTTTTACTATAAGCCCTAATGAAAAGTTATTTATTGCTGGTCGGAAAGGGTAATAAATTGAAGTTAATGAAAGAAAACGACCCTACTGAAAAATAGAGAATATGCCGGAGGTAAATATGTCCTACGCATCTGCACAAAGGTTTAACGCCCATTCCAACGTGAATGCGGATAACCCAGGCAGGGATAACTACGTCGCCCAAAATACCGCCGTTTTTGAACGCGATCTGACGCCGGAAGCCAGTTGGCAATTAGTCAACAGCGGGGCGGCGGTGTTGGTGGACATCCGTACCCCGGAAGAGCGAAAAACCTTTGGCTACGTTGAGCAATCCGTGCAGGTTCCCTGGTTAACCGGCTCGAACAAAATCCGCAACCCACGCTTTTTCCTTGAGTTAAGCAAAGCTGTCGACAAACAACAGCAGGTCATCTTGCTGTGCCAAACCGGCAAACGCTCCGCCGATGCGGTGCTGGCCGCCCTGAAAGCCGGTTATGCGCAGGCTTACGGGATGCAAGGCGGGATTGAGGGTGCGCGACATTTGCCCTGGCTAAAGACAGCCTGACGGTGCTCGAACCGAGTGGGTCATTGGGTGTTATCACATAAACAGAGGGAATTATGACTCGCTTTTCTCAGCCGCAAGAAAATACCAACTGGCAACTTGCCGATATCGTTAATGAGCTGCGCTCAGCGCGGCTGTCCTGGCGCGAGCGCAGTGGCCAGGCGTCGCTTTCCGGGCAAAAGGAACTGCCGTCGAAAAGTGCGGTCGGCGAAATAACCGAATCGCTACGGGCGATTTTATTCCCGATGCGATTGGGGCCGGACGATCTGCGCCATGAAAGCGAAGATTACTTCGTTGGCCATACGCTGGATGCGGTGCTGAATGCGCTGTTGATTCAGGTGCGCCTTGCTCTGGGGTTTAGCCGTTCTGAGGGCGACGACGCCGAGCCTGGGGACTCGCTCAATGCGCAGGCAGTGACGCTGGTGCGGCAGTTCGCCACCGTGTTGCCGGCCATCCGTCGCCGGTTGGACAGCGACATTCTGGCCGCTTATCACGGCGATCCTTCGGCGCGCAGCGTGGACGAGGTACTACTGTGTTTCCCCGGCGTCAACGCCATTATCCACCACCGGCTGGCGCACTATTTCTATCTCGCGGGCGTTCCTTTGCTGGCGCGCATCATCGCCGAAAAGGCTCACGGTGAAACCGGGATCGATATTCATCCCGGTGCGCAAATCGATGACGGGTTTTTTATCGATCACGGCACTGGCGTAGTGATTGGCGAAACTGCCATTATCGGCAAGCGGGTACGTCTCTATCAGGCGGTCACGCTGGGCGCCAAACGCTTTGTCACCGAGGAGTCCGGCATTCTGCAAAAAGGGCAGCCACGCCATCCGATTATTGAAGACGATGTGGTGATCTACGCCGGTGCCACTTTGTTGGGCAGAATTACCATTGGCAAAGGGTCGTCCATTGGCGGCAACGTCTGGCTGACGCGCAGCGTTAAACCGGGCAGTAATATTCGTCAGGCAAATATCCAGAGCGACAGTCATGAATTTGGCTCAGGTATTTAATTTGGCGCATTTCAATCATGTTAATTAGTCCGCAGTGAGGTCTGCGAAACGTAAATCAATAAATCGATATTTTATTTAACGCGCTATTTAACCGGTAATTATTAATTATTTATCACCAGCCTATTTTTTTCAGGAGAAACAACCATGTCTCAACAAAATGATGCCCGGCTTGCATTAGGGGATAATGCAGCGCGGCAATTGGCTAACGCGACAAAAACCGCCCCGCAATTATCCATTATCACACCGCGCTGGTTGGTGCATTTGCTGCAATGGACACCGGTCGAGGCAGGGATATTCCGCCTGAACAAGGTCAAGAACCCGTTAAATGTTCAGGTTGCCTGCTCGCAGCGCGATGAAGGGTTATTACCGCAGACCTATGTGGATTACGAAGAAGCGCCGCGCGAGTATTTTCTCAATGCCGTTACCACCATTCTGGATGTGCATACCCGCGTCTCCGATTTATACAGCAGCCCGCACGATCAAATTCGTGAGCAGTTGCGCCTGACCATTGAAACCATTAAAGAGCGCCAGGAAAACGAACTGATCAACAACCCTGAGTACGGCTTATTGGCAAGCGTTGATGACGCCCAGCGTATTTCAACGCTGACCGGTGCGCCGACGCCTGACGATCTGGACGAACTGATCACCAAAGTATGGAAAGAACCCGGTTTCTTCCTGGCGCATCCGTTAGCCATCGCCGCCTTTGGCCGCGAGTGCACCCGCCGTGGCGTGCCGCCGCCAACCGTCAGTCTGTTTGGTTCGCAGTTTCTCACCTGGCGTGGCTTGCCGCTGATCCCCTCGGATAAGCTGCCCATCGACGAAGAAGGCAAAACCAAAATTATCCTGCTGCGCACCGGGGAAAAACGTCAGGGCGTCATTGGCCTTTACCAGCCGGGCGTCGCCGGTGAGCAAAGCCCGGGGCTGTCGGTGCGTTTTATGGGGATTAACCGCAATGCGATAGCCTCCTACCTGATCTCCCTTTACTGCTCATTGGCGGTTCTGACTGAAGATGCCGTTGCCGTTTTAGACGATGTTGATGTGAGCAAATATCATGACTATCCAGACAGTTACAAGTAGTTCATTGCCTCACGAGGCGCAGCCGTCAGCCGGATTGCCGGACGTTAACGCGCTGGCTAACCTGGCTAATCAGATCTTCAGTGCCTTGCCTGGGCGTGAGGTTGGTGCAGGGCTGCAACCGGCTGGCGCCCCGACGGTGTTGCCACAGATCTCTACGCCGGCTCTCGAGCCGGCACTGGCCACCGACGGCCTGGAGGCACAAACGTTGTCCGGTTGGCAGCAGGGCGCAGAGCGGCAGGCCTTTTTGGCTCCGCCGACGCTGCCTCAGCCACGGGATCCGGCGGTGACGGCGGGGTTCTATTTTCTGAGCGAAAATCAGACGCAGCAAAAACGCTTGCCGCCGGATACCGGGCTGGACGGTCTGGCGAACCAGGCGCTGACCGGGCAGGAGCATCTTAGCGACCAACCCTTCGCCGGGGCGGTCAACGGTGGGCTGGAGTCGGTTATCGGATCGCTGTTTCCCGCCATCGCCGCGCCGGTTAGCGGTGTAGCGCAAGATGCGACCAGCGGGCAGTATTATTTCCTGGAGCACGGGCAGCCACGGCAAGAAACGGCGCCGCAGCAACGGCCGCGCAGCAGTTTTGATGTGCATGCCGTACGCCGCGACTTTCCCATTCTTGCGGAACGGGTTAACGGCAAACCCCTGGTGTGGTTGGATAACGCCGCCACCACCCATAAACCGCAGGTGGTTATCGATCGGCTGGCGTATTTCTACGCCCATGAAAACTCGAATATCCACCGTGCGGCGCATGAGCTGGCCGCCAGGGCAACGGACGCCTATGAAGGGGCCAGAAACAGCGTCGCCCGTTTTTTGGGGGCCAAATCACCGGCGGAAATTATCTTTACCCGAGGGGCAACGGAAGCCATCAACCTGATTGCCAACACCTTTGGCCGCCAACACATCGGCGAGGGCGATGAAATCGTGGTTTCCCAGTTGGAACACCATGCCAACATCGTGCCCTGGCAGCAGCTTGCCGCCAGCGTGGGGGCCAAAATTCGGGTGATCCCGGTTGATGACAGCGGGCAGATTCTGCTGGATGAATACCGCAAGCTCTTGTCGCCGCGTACCCGTTTGGTTTCGATCACCCAGGTATCCAATGCGCTGGGCACGGTGACGCCGGTCGAGCAGGTGATTGCGCTGGCTCATCAGGCCGGCGCTCGGGTGTTGGTGGACGGCGCACAGGCGGTATCGCACCTGAAGGTTAACGTACAGGCGCTGGATGCGGATTTTTACGTGTTCTCCGGCCATAAGGTGTTTGGCCCAACCGGCATCGGTGCGGTGTACGGCAAGGCGGAGCTGCTGGAAACCCTGCCGCCGTGGCAGGGTGGCGGCAATATGATTGCCGATGTCACCTTTGAGAAAACGCTGTACCAGCCGGCACCGGCCAGGTTTGAAGCCGGCACCGGCAACATCGCCGACGCGGTGGGATTGGGGGCGGCGTTGGACTACGTCGAACGCCTGGGGCTGGACAACATCAACCGTTACGAGCATGAATTGCTGGAGTATGCCACCGGGCAGTTGATCCGCATTCCCGGCCTGCGCCTGATTGGCACCGCAGCCAACAAGGCCAGCGTGCTGTCGTTTGTGCTGAGCGGCTACCGTACCGAAGAAGTGGGCAACGCGCTTAACCGTGAGGGCATTGCGGTGCGTTCCGGCCATCACTGTGCCCAACCGATCCTGCGGCGCTTTGGCGTCGAAGCCACGGTGCGGCCATCGCTGGCGTTTTACAATACCTACGAGGAAGTGGATCTGTTGGCGGCAACCTTGCACAAGCTGGCGAAAGGGCGCTAAATAACTGCGTTTAATACCGCGATACCCCAAGCTTGATACGGGTGGGGAGCATGCAGGTTAGCCGACCGTTGAGCGCATGGACGCGCGATACGAGCCTCTATGGACGGATTCACGGCGTATCGGTGCTCTGCATGCTCTTCACCTGCAGCACTATTAGGCCAAGACGCGATAACCCAGCCGGCGCAGAATACTCTGCGCCGGTTTTTTTATCCCCCGGCCCCCAGAGTTGCATCACCGGTAACGTTGAAGGTAAACGAGACTTTTTCATGCAAGCTACCGGGTTTCCAGCAGCTACGAGCAATAGCGCTTTTCGCTTCATAATAGAATTCGGGATTTCCCGTTAGTTCGATATTCTTTGCTTTACCTCTATCATCAACGTCAAACATACCTGTTATTTTACCGTCAATCTTTTTCGCCATTGCGGCAGCGGGATAAAACGGACGTTCGTAAAAAACTTGCCCGTCACAGCCCAAATTGGGCGGCTGAACAACCTTCGACGTGGTGTTTTCGGCACCCCTTACATAAATACAATCACCCACGGCGCTGGTTTTTTCACATCCTGAGGGTTTCATTGGCGCACAACCTGCCAGAATAACAGTGGCAAGCGGCATAAGGATAAAACGTGTCATGTCATGGTTCCTGTTCAGGTTTCTGTCAGGGAGCTATTTAACTCCGATTCCACCCTGTAGGGGTCATATATTTTCACTGGAAACATTATAGAGGGAGGCGCCTGAATAACGTGGAAAATTGCACGTTTAGCGTGTTTTTAACCACACAAAGAAAAGCCGCACAAAAGTGCGGCCAAAGTAAGTTCGCGACGAACGAAACAAGGACAAAAACTCCGTTAGACAGGCCCTGAAAGAAAAGGCTTCCAGAGACATATCCTGATAATAGTAAAAATATCCCCGCGGGTTAAATGCCGAATATCGCTTTGCTTAGCTGAATTATTACAAAGATATTCAGCAAGTTACTTATCCTCAGACCAGCGTGCGGCGCTGACGTCTACCTTGACCGGCAGCAGGCCAATCGCGGTGAACTTGTCGGCCAGTTGCTGCTGTTCGGCAAATACCGCCGGCGTCATGCGTTGGCTGCCGAACGGCATGCGGGCTAGGGCTCTGGCCCAAATTGCCTGCTCCAACCCGGTGCTTTGCGCCAGGATCTTCGCCGCGTCGCCCTGATGGGTATTGGCCCAGGCGCTCAGTTCACTTAGCTGGTCGATCACCAATTTTGCGCTGTCCGGATAGGTTTCGGCAAAGTGGCGGCTGGCGAGATAGAAGGTGTAATGCGGCACCAGACCTTCGGCATCCTTCAGCAGGCGGGCATTGGCGTGGGTTTCCACCTCGGCGTAGTAAGGGTCCCAAATCACCCAGGCGTCTACGCTGCCGCGCTGGAAGGCGGCGCGGGCGTCACTCGGCGGCAAATACACCGGCGTTACGTCTTTGTAGCTCAGCCCGGCCTGTTCAAGTGCGCTGACCAACAGGTAGTTGACGTCGGAGCCTTTGTTCAGCGCAACGCGTTTGCCTTTGAGGTCGGCAACGGTTTTGATCGACGAATCCTGCGGCACCACTATGGCTTCGGTTTTCGGGCTGGCCGGCGAATGCCCCAGATAGATCAAATCGGCTTTGGCTGCCTGGGCAAAGGCCGGTGGCGCATCGCCGGTAGCCGCAAGATCAATGCTGCCGACGTTCAGCCCTTCGAGCATTTGCGGCCCGGCGGGAAACTCAATCCAGCGCACCTTGATGCCCTGCGGCGTCAGGGCTTGCTCCAGCGTACCGCGATATTTCAGCAGGGCGAAGATATTGGCTTTCTGGTAACCGATGGTGATTTGCTGCGGTTTTTCCTGCGCCGCAACGGTCGGCAGAGCGAATGTCCCCAACAGCAGCGAAGCGGCGATCAGCGAGGCTTTCAGTTTTTTCATTACACATGTCCAGTCAGTAAGGGTTAGTGACGATGGTTTAACCGGCGGGAAAGCCGATCGCCAAAAAATTGCAGCAGGGTCACCAGCGCCACCAACACCACGATGACGGTGAGCATCACCTGGGTGTCAAAACGCTGGTAACCATAACGGTAAGCCAGGTCACCCAGGCCGCCAGCGCCTATTGCACCGGCCATTGCAGAGGCGTTAATCATGGTCACCAGGGTGATGGTAAAGCCGCTGACAATGCCAGGCATGGCTTCCGGTAGCAGCACATGGCGAATGATATGCCCACGGCGGCAACCCATTGCCTGCGCCGCTTCCACCAGGCCGTGATCCACCTCTCGCAGACTGACTTCGGCGATACGCGCGAAAAACGGCATGGCGGCGATGGTCAGCGGCACCACTGCGGCCCATACGCCGTAAGAGGTGCCGACAATCATGCGGGTGAAGGGGATCAGCGCCACCATCAGGATCAGAAAGGGGATCGAGCGGAACAGATTCACCAACCAGCCGAGCACCCGCTGAACGCCAACCTGTTCATACAATCCGCCGCGTTCACTGACCACCAACAGGATCGCCAGCGGCAATCCCAGCACCAGCGCCAACAGGGAAGAAACGCCCACCATCAGTAACGTATCGAGAAATCCGGCCCACAGCCGTTCAAGCAACAGTGACATAGCCCAGGACCTCTACGCTGTCGGCCAGCGTCTGCGGAATGGTTCGATTATTCGGTGACGGCGTCACGGTTAACAACAGATAACCGATGGCGCGCCCCTGAATATGCTCAATGGCGCTTTCCACCAGCGTCACGCTGCCCTGAAAAGCCGCCAGTACGTGGTTTAACTCCAGCGATGCACCTTGGCCGCGGTAGCGTAACCGGATCAATTGCGGTGCATCCGGCGTGGGAGGCGTGGCGGCGATCCGCCCAACCCATTCCTCCGGCAAGCGATCGTGGGAAGGGGTCAGCAGGATACGGGTCGTTTCCTGCTGCGGGTTGCCGTACACCTGCCACACCGGGCCGCATTCGATAATCTTACCCCGTTCCAGCACCGCTACCCGGTGGCAGATATCATGGATCACCTCCATTTCATGGGTAATCAGCACGATGGTGATGTTGAACTCACGGTTGATACGCTGTAACAGCGCCAGAATGGCGCGGGTGGTTTCCGGATCGAGCGCGGAGGTGGCTTCATCGCACAACAGCAATTCGGGATTATGCACCAGCGCCCTGGCGATGCCGACCCGCTGTTTCTGCCCGCCGGAAAGCTGTGCCGGGTAGGCGTCCGGGTAGTCGCTCAGCCCGACCAGCTCCAGCAATGCGTCCACTCTGCTGCGCCGCTCGGCGACCGGCACGCCCGCTACCCGCAGCGGCAACTCGATATTCTGCCGGACGGTTTTGGCCGACAGCAGGTTGAAGTGCTGGAAAATCATGCCGGTGCGCCGCCGGTAGGCCACCAGTTGATCTTCATTCAATTGGCCGATATCAACGCCATCGACCTCAACGCTACCGTCGCTGGGGCGTTCCAGCCGGTTGATGGTGCGGATCAGGGACGACTTGCCGGCACCGCTGCGGCCGATAATGCCGAATATCTCCCCACGGCGAATGCCCAGGGAGATCTCCTTCAGCGCCTCGGTCAGTTGGCCGGGGTAACGCTTGCTGAGCCGGGTAAAGCGCAGGTGGGTGTCATCATGGCGGCGCACCACCTCGTCGGCGACGAGGGCGTCTGGGTTAGGCAAAATCAGGCTGGACATAAACTACTGGCTCCAGCCCGGCTGATACAGCTTGCCGTAGAAACTGTCGAGTTTGGCACGCACGACCGGCGAATGCTGGTAAACGTCGACAAACTTGCGCAGGCGCGGGTCGTCCTGATGGCCATCGCGGACCACGAACTGGATCACGTACTCCGGGTTTTCCAGACCGTCGAACAGCAGGGCGCTGTTGGGATCGACGGTGCCGGACAGCCGCAGGTAGTGCGGATAGCCCTGCGCCAGGTCAACTTCCTCCAGCGTGCGTGCCAGTTGCACCGCTTCCACTTCGATAATTTTGATGTGTTTAGGGTTACTGACGATATCTGCCTGGGTCGCCTGCAGGCCGGAGCCCGGTTTGAGCTTAATCAGCCCAGCCTTTTGCAACAGCAACAGGCCGCGACCGCCGTTAATCACGTCGTTGGCGATCGCCACTTTGGCGCCCTCCGGCAGATCGGCGATGCTCTGGTATTTTTTGGAGTACAGCCCGACGTTATTGATAATCGCCGGGGCATAGGCCACCAGGTGGAAATTGCCTTCTTTATTGGCGTTGTGCAGGAACGGCAGGTGCTGGAACAGGTTGACGTCGATATCGCCGTTTTCCAAGCTGACGTTCGGCGCGGTCCAGTCGCTGAATTCGATGATATCGACCTTCAACCCCTGTTTGCGAGCCTCTTCCGCCGCCACCTCCAGCGGTGGGGCGAAGGCGGCGGTGGTGCCGACTTTCAGGGCACCGCTGTAGTCATTGGCCGCGACCGCCGCGCCGGAGAGTGCCAGCAGAGCCGAAAACAGCAGTGTTAAGGTCCGAAAGTGTATTGTCATAGAGTTGTTCCTTCAAAAAAAGTAAGGGTTCAAACGGGTAAAGACGCGCCCAGACGCCAGCCGGCCGCCGGATGGCTGTGCGGCAAGCGGTCCTGCTGTCGAAACAGCTTTTGCCGCAGGCTGCCGGCGCGGTAGGCGGTTTTGTAGCGGCCACGCGCTTGCAACTCCGGCACCACCAGATCGATAAAATCGCGGTAGCTGCCTGGGTTAACGATGCGCGTCAGGTTAAACCCATCGATATCGGCCTGATCCACCCATTGCAGCAACGTATCCGCCACCTGTTGCGGATCGCCCACCACCAACGGATAACGTCCGCCCATGGCGTGCTGTTCCAGCAGTTGGCGGCGGGTCCAACCGCGGTAGGTTTGGGTTACCGACTCAATGGCCTGCGTCGGCCCGGCCTGGATCGGGTCGTCCAGACCAAAGCGTGAAAGATCGATGCCGGTCGAGCTGGAAAAATGCGCCAGACCGGCTTCGGGGCTGGCGTAACGCAGATATTCACGGTATTTGTCCTGCGCCTCGGTGGCAGTTGGCGCAACGATAACGCCGACCCCCATAAACACTTTCAAATCCTGTCGCTGACGGCCGGCCGCCACCGCTGCGGTACGCAGCTTGTCCACCTGCGCTTTCATTACCGCCGGGGTGGCGTGGTTAACGAAGGTGCACTCCGCGTGGCGGGCGGCGAACTGAATACCCCGTGCCGAGCTGCCGGCCTGGAACAGCAGCGGGGTACGCTGCGGCGAAGGTGAAGACAGGTGATAGCCCTCCACCTGATAAAATTCGCCGCGGTGGGTAACCTTGTGGATCTTCTGCGCATCGGCGTAAATCCGCCGTTGACGATCGGCCAACACGGCGTCATCTTCCCAACTGCCTTCCCATAACTGATAGGCCACGTCGAGAAACTCATCGGCCTGATCGTAACGGCGATCGTGACCGATCTGTTCGTTCAGCCCCATCGCACGCGCGGCGCTGTCCAGATAGCCGGTGACGATATTCCAGCCGATGCGGCCCTGGGTTAGGTGGTCCAGCGTCGACAAGCGACGGGCAAAGGGATAGGGCGCTTCGTAACTCAGGTTGGCGGTAATGCCGAAGCCCAGATGTTGGGTCACCCCGGCCATCGCCGACACCAGCAGCAGCGGATCGTTAACCGGCAGCTGTATCGACTCGCGGGCGGTCAGGGCGATGTTTTGCTGATAGACATCGTAAACGCCGAGGATATCGGCGATAAACAACCCGTCGAACAGCCCACGCTCCAGCAACTGCGCAAGCTCGGTCCAGTAGCTGAGCTGGTTGAACTCGGTGGAGCGATCCTGCGGATGGGTCCACATGCCGTGATGAATATGGCCGACGCAGTTCATGTTGAAGGCGTTCAGCAGAACCTCTTTGGCGATGGCGCTCATTACAGCGTCCCCCGGCGTGGCGGCAGCACCCCGTTCAGCACGTAATTGCCGATCGCCGGGTATTTCCAGCGTACCGGGTCGTGCAAGGTGTGGGTTCGGGCGTTGCGCCAGTGGCGATCGAGATTATCTTCCTGCAACGTGGCACGGCTACCGGCCAGCTCAAACAGCAGATTACCGGCGGCCAGCGCGACCTCGGTGGTCCAGGCGCGCGCCGTGGCGACCTCAATCGAGGCTTGTGCGACCGACAGGGCATCGCTGTGGCGCTGAGCTGTATCGATAGCGTCACCGGCCACCGCCAGCAGGGCGTCACCGGCCTGAATGCGGGCGGAAATTTTGCCGATGCGGTCCAGCGTCAGCGGGTCCTCGCTGGCGTGTTCGACGCCGGCATCAATCCACGGGCGCGAACGGCTGCGAACAAATTGCAGCATGTCCTGCCACGCGGCTTTGGCGATGCCCTGATCGATGGCGGCATGCATGATTTGCGCCAGCGGGCCAACCGGCGTCGGCCGTTCAAACGCCGTTTGGAAGGGCACGATATCCTCTTCATCGACCGGGCACTGTTCCAGCGTCACGCTACCGCTGCCGGTGGTGCGCTGACCAAAGCCGGACCAGTCGTCGGTGATGCTCAGGCCAGGCGTATTACGCGGCAAAAACACCAACTGTTCTTTACCGTCATCACCCCGCGCGGCGGTCGGGATGCGTCCGGCGTACAACGCGCCGGTAGCGTAAAATTTTTGGCCGGACAGCAGCCATTGGCCTTCATGCCTGGCCAGCGAGGTGCTGCGGTGGTGGGCGGCTTTGCTGGCAAACTCCGCCAGCGCATTGCCGAAATGCACTCCGTCCAGCGCTTCCTGGTACAGCCGACGTTGCTGCTGCGGTGAACCATTCACACGCAGCACTTCCAGCGCGTAATAGTGATTTTGCGGCACCTGGCCGATCGACGCATCACCCTGGCTGAGAATAGCGATGACCTGCGCCAGCACGCGGTTCGACAACGCCGGGCCGCCAAATTCTTGCGGCACGGTAATCGCGCCGAGGCCGGAGGCGAACAGGTCTGCCAGTTCGGCAACCGGCAATCGCCGTTGGCTGTCACGCTCAGCGGCGGTCGGACTGAATTGCTCCGCCAGCCGGTGTGCGGTCTCCAGCGCCTGTTTGGGGCTGGTAATGCGTTGCGCCACGCGTTGAGGGGCGACCTGGGTGGTCATGTTCTGCTCCTTTATATCCACGAATGGCGCGCCGGAAAGCGGCCGTTGAGGTAGTACTCGCCAATGGCGTGGTATTTCCAGCGCACCGGATCGTGCAACGTGTGGGTGCGGGCGTTGCGCCAGTGGCGATCGAGGCCATGCTCCGCCAACGTGGCGCGGCTGCCGGACCATTCGAACAGCTTTTCGCTGGCCAACAGCGCCACTTCCGTGGTCAGCACCTTGGCTTCGGCGACTGCGATCGACGCCGCTGCGGCGCTCTCGGCGGTCACCAGCCGGTGGTCAACCTCATCCAGCGTCCGCGCCGCACGGCGCAACAGGGCGTTCGCAGCGCTCAGCTCCATGCTGAGCCGGCCGACGTCGGCCAGGATGTAGGGATCGTCAGCGTTGCGTTCGACACCTGCATCGATCCAGGGGCGAGAACGCTCGCGAATAAACTGGGTGGCCTCGTCCAGCGCGCCCTGCGCAATGCCGGCATCGATGGCAGCCTGAATCAGTTGGGAAACGGCGCCCTGAATCGTCGGTTTTTCTGCCAGCGGCAACAGAGGGATCACATTGGCCGGATCGACCAGGACCTCACGCAGGCGCATCGTGCCGCTGGCGGTGGTGCGCTGCCCCATGCCGGACCAGTCATCAACGATCTCCAGGCCGGCAGTCGGGTGGGGGATCAATGCCAGTACCGGCTGCTGCCGATCGTCGAGAGCCTTGGCGGCGACGATATGAGCGAACAGCGCGCCGGTGGAGTAAAATTTGTCGCCGGTAAAGCGCAGGCCGTCTGCGGTTTGCCGTAAGCGGCTCTGCATATCCAGCGTGTGCTTGCTGTTTTTCTCCGGGCCACCGTTCCCGATGCGTTGGCCGGCCAGCACCGCCGCGAAAATACGCCGTTTCTGTTCTTCGCTGCCGGCATCACGGATTAACTGAATCAGTCCGAAATGGTTTTGTGGAATTTGCCCCAGCGCCGGATCAACGGCGGAAATCAGGCGAAATACCTCCGCCAGCGTGCTAAAGGACAGTTCCGGCCCACCGTATTCACGTGGGATGGAAATGCCACCGAGGCCAGACTGGGTAAACAGCGCCAGCTGTTGCAACGGATAGCACCGTTGGCGGTCACGCAGATGGGCTTCTGGCGCAGCGGCCACGGCGACTTGCCGTGCTGCATCCAGCGCCTGTTGGTCGTCAACAATCCTGTGGGTCCGTTCTTCTGCGGGAGGAAAATTGGCCGCATCCGGCGCAGGTGAAACAGAAACAACCATAACGATGTCCTCAATACGGGAGACAGCAGTAAATAGCGCGCTGCCGCGGGCGTAGCGCGATGAAATATAATTAAAATTTAAGTTGGTACAGCGGCGGGGTACAAAGTGATAATAATAATTTGCAGGTTGCGGTGTAAAGTAAAGGCTTATTATAAATAGTCCATTGCTTAGCGATTAATTAGCTTTGCGATAGACGAGGGATGATTTTCCCGCTCCGGTAAAGAATATCAGCGAGTTAGAAGGCTCTACCCGCGCAACCAGTGACGCACAGCTCATTCCAGTAACTGAAACGGATGCGCTGTTTCAGCCGGTTATTCCACACATAACGCGTCATCGTTAATTCCTCCTCCGTGTCTGCTTAATAGAGGTAACAGTTATTTTAAAACCGATCGAATACGTTATTTCGCTTAGCTTTTGTGGTTTTCGGGATAATACTTTCACCGCTGTCCGTTTTTCTGCAAAAGAGAAGAAAGCCCATAAAGGGCTACCCAGCTTGCCGAACAGGGAGACCGCTCTGGCCGTCGCCCTGATTACAAAGACGGCCCGCAAGGATACACTCAACGATGCCGGTTCCTCATGTGGGGGACCGGCATCGGGCATTTTGCAGAAGGGGTATGTCGTGGTGGGCAAGCTTAATTTGGATCAGCTTCAGACCTTTGCCTTGGTAGCCAGGCAAGGGAGTTTTTCCGCCGCGGGGGACTTGCTGGGGCTGACGCAGCCCGCCGTCAGCTTGCAGATCCGGCAATTGGAACAGCGGCTGCAAGTTCGGCTGCTGGAGCGGGTCGCCAGGCGCGTGCGGCCGACGTCCGCCGGTGAGGCGCTCCTGGAACACATCAGCCACATCAATACGGCGGTGGATAATGCGTTGAGCGCTATGGCCGGCCACGCGCAGGAGATTGCCGGCACCGTGATCCTGGGTACCGGCGCTACGGCCTGTATCCATTTGCTGCCGACGCTGCTGCGTGAGTTGAAACAGGCTTACCCCTTGTTGAACGTCGGGGTACGCACCGGCAACACCGATGACATGCTGAAAGCTGTGGAAGAAAACCGCATCGATATCGCGTTGGTGACCTTTCCGGCCAATGGCCGTAGTTTGCAGCTGACGCCGCTGTTGCAGGACGAATTTGCCGTCATTTTCCCGGCAGATTTCCCGGATTTGCCGGTTACCTATACCCCGCAAACCCTGGGTGCGCTCCCGTGGGTGGCTTTTGAATCCGGCAGCAGCACCCGCCGCCTGATTGATGACTGGTTTCTGAGCGCGGGGGTTAAACCGGCGCCGGTGATGGAACTGGGCAGCATCGAGGCGATTAAAGAGATGGTTGCCGCCGGGTTGGGGTACAGCATTGTGCCGCGCATGGCACTGTCCGGCACCCGGGGAGAATCTCTTGCGCCCGCGCTTGAGCGCACTTTAGGCATCGTGCTGCGCCAGGATAAGCCGCTGAACAGGGCGTTGCAGAAGGTGATCGTCAGCCTGCACGCCTTGAAAAAATAACCCGCCGGTTACTGCCCATCCGCTGTCCGGGCGGTTTTACCCGCACGTATCACCCGCCAGCCAAAGTTCATGCCCGCCGCGGCAATCAGGATGGCGGCTGCGCCCAATAGCTGCATCAGGCTGAGGTGGTGCCCGAATACCGCCCAATCGACGATGATCGCTACCAGCGGGTAGATGAATGACAATGCGCCGACCAGACTGGTGGGGATTTTCTGGA
Source organism: Serratia inhibens (assembly GCF_003591175.1). Lineage (GTDB taxonomy): Bacteria > Pseudomonadota > Gammaproteobacteria > Enterobacterales > Enterobacteriaceae > Serratia > Serratia inhibens. The sequence goes on from NZ_QYYG01000001.1 coordinate 342,940, forward strand.
TTGCGCTGTACAGCAGTGAGGACATCAGCCCGGTATGCACCAGGCCGATAGTCGCCAACAGCAGCCAGACATTGGCCGTTGACGGCAGGTGGGCCAGGCCGGCGAACGGCGCCAGCACGATCACCCCGACGCTGAGCTGAATCAACACGATCAAATGCGGCGGTACGGTTTTTAGCCCTTTGACGATCGCCGCCGCCACCGCATACATAAACGCGGCACCCAACGCCAACAGCACGCCGATAAAGTAATCCGACCCCGAACCGTTAGCGCTTGGGCGGCCGGTAATAATCAGCAGCATGCCGCCAAAGGCCAACAGCAGCCAACCCAGTTTATTCGCCGTCAGTTTTTCGCCAAACAACAGCACGCCCAACCCGACCAGCATAAAGGGCTGAACGTGGTAGGTCACCGTGGCTACGGCGATAGAGGCATGGGAATAAGCGCCGAACAGCAGCGTCCAATTCAGCACCAGCGCCATGCCACCCAGCACCGCCATGGCGGCCTGACGGCGGGTCAGCATGTCTTTCTTCAACAGGCCGAGCAGGGCGCAGGCGATCAACATCGCCAGGGCGCCAAACGCGCAACGCCAGAAAACCACCGTCGTCGCCGGTTGCCCCAGCGCGATCACCGGCCAGCCGACGGTGCCGGAGATCACCATCGCCAGGGTCATCTGCAATACGCCGCGGGTGTTTGCCTTCATTTACCTTCTCCCTGATTGAGTGCTGTGCTTGCCGCTATCGACGAACACCATTAAAATGAACAACTGAACATTATGATGAACAGCTCGCACCTGTTCGTCAAGTCGAACAAATGAATGATATGGTGAACAATGAGCGACAACTCCAGCAATATCGGCACGCCCATCGGCCTGCTTTCAGCCGCCATTCGCCGTGAACGCGAGCGGTTGGGGCTGTCGGTGACCGAACTGGCGCGCCGCGCCGGCATCGCAAAATCGACGCTTTCCCAATTGGAAACCGGCAGCGGTAACCCGAGCCTGGAAACCTTGTGGTCGCTGGCGATGGCCCTCGACGTGCCGGTCAGCCGGCTAATCTCTCAACCGCGCCAGCATGTGCAGGTGATCCGCGCCAACGAAGGAGTCACCACGGTTTCCGAACAGGCCAACTATGCCGCTACGTTGCTGGCAACCTGTCCACCGGGGGCACAGCGAGATATTTACCGTTTGCGCGTTCAGCCGGGTGAGGCGCGGGTTTCACGCCCCCATATGCCGGGGACCATTGAGCATGTGATTATCAGCAGCGGCAGAGCGCGAATCGGCCCGACGGAGCAGACGGTGGAGTTGAGTGCGGGGGATTACATCAGTTACTCCGCCGATCGGGAGCACATTTTTGAAGCACTCGAGGCAGATACCACGGCGGTGATGCTGATTGAACAAGGCTAGCCCGGCGCGGTAAAGCGCGCCGGGCCAGGGCCTCAGTAATACAGGCGGGGCTCTGCAGATTCGATCATGCTGCGCAGCTTGGTCAGGGCAAATTTCAATTCGCTGCGGCTGGTTGGCGACATCAGCACGATGCGCACGGCACGCGTGTGGCCGCTGCGTTCGGCCAGGAATTGCGTGCCGCTGGAGATATTCACCCCCTGAGCGCGCGCCAGATTGGCGAATTCATCGCTGGTCCAGGGTTCCGGCAGGTTGACCCAAATGTGGTAGCCATAGGGTTGCGAAGCGACCTCCAGCCCGTGGAAAACCTCTGCGGCGATGGCCTGGCGCGCCGCCGCTTCTTGCCTCTGGGTTTGCAGCATTTCAGCCCCAATGCCGGAGGTAATGATATTGCTGGCCAACTGCGCGATAAGCGGGGAAGGCATCCAGATGCTGGTTCGCACCATCGACGTCAGCCGCGACAGGGTTTCCGCCGGCGCATGCAGATAACCGATGCGCAACGCCGGTGAGATGCTTTTCGACAGGCTGGTCAGGTACACCGAGCGTTCAGGGGCAAACGAAGACAGTGCCTCGACCGGTTCTGCGGTAAGAAAACCGTAAATATCATCATCGAGAATGTAAAAATCGAACTCGCGGGCAATCTGCGCGATTTCGGCCCGTCTGGCGTTCGACATCACCACCGTAGTGGGGTTTTGGCAGCTCGCCACGCAGATCAGCATCGCCGGTTTTTCCTGGCGGCACAGTGCTCTCAGCGAGTCGGGCACGATGCCCTCGCTATCCATTTCAACCCCGCGCAACCGCCGCCCATTGCCGTGTACCAGCGAGATAATGCCCGGATAACACAGCGCTTCGCACAGGATAAGATCCTGGTGCGCCGTCAGTGCGTTGATGGCGACCAGCAAACCGTGCTGAGCGCCGGCGGTCAACACCACTTGCTGCCAGTGTACGTCAGGCAAAAAACGCCGCAGCCAGTTGGCGCCGGCATCGCGATGCGCCGGATGCCCGCCTTCCGGCGAATAGTCGAGCGCCAACCCCAGTTCCGGGCTGGCGACCAGATGCTCGAGCGCCGTGCGGATCCCCTGTTCCTGAGCTTGCACCTCCGGTTTGATCACCGACAGATCGATATGATCCCGCCGGGCGGAAGATGAAGGGCTGAAGTGCGGCAACTGAACGTTTTCCATAGTCCTTTCAGGCGTGGCGAGCACAAAGGTTCCGCGGCCCACTTCGCCCTGAACCAGACCGCGCCGCGCAGCTTCTTCATAGGCGCGATTAACGGTGCCCGGCGTAACGGCCAGCGTCTGCGCCAGCTCTTTCAATGTAGGCAAACGTGAACCGGCAGGCAGTACGCCGTTGTTGATGTCATTTTGCAGCGCATCTGCAATCAGCAAATACACCGGGGCATTTTTCTCACTGAAGCGCGGTGTCCACATAGGCCCTCTGTATGCTTTGAATGGCTGTCCCCACAGGTTTCCTGCTCTGGCAGTGTTGGCAGCAGGGCGAGGATAAGACGATTACAGTATAAGCCAGCCATTAAATTGATGTAATAAGTATTAACACAGAAAGAATTACACGGATACAATCGACTTAAATTGAGTTGATTCAATTGATGTTATTGAATGGATTTTGCTTAAACGGTTGTTGGTAATTTATTGTTTTTAAATTGATTTATCGGGATGCTTTCTTTTTTGTTTATTACATCGATTTAATCGATGTGCATTGATAGGGGTAATGATGGACAGATTACGACAGGATTTTTCTCTTTCGGCGGTAGTGGCGGGGGCCATTGCGGTGATAGTGTCTTACGCCGGCCCGTTGATCATCGTGTTTCAGGCCGCCAGTGCGGCGCACTTGTCCACGGAGGTGATCTCCTCCTGGATTTGGGCCATCTCCATCGGCAGCGGCATCACCGGGCTGGTTTTAAGTTGGCGCCTGCGGGTGCCGGTGATCACCGCCTGGTCAACCCCCGGCGCGGCGCTGCTGGTCGGGTTATTGCCTGGGGTGACGATCAACGAGGCGGTAGGGGCCTATATCGTTTCCTCGCTCATTATCGCCGTCATCGGCCTGTCCGGCGCCTTCGATAAACTGATCGGTAAATTACCGCGTTCAATTGCCGCCGCCATGTTGGCCGGCATTTTATTCCACTTCGGCGCCGAGTTGTTTGTGTCCATTCAACTGCAACCGACGCTGGTCATGACCATGTTCGTAACCTATCTGTTGTTTAAACGCCTGTTGCCACGCTATGCCATTGTCGCCGTGCTGTTTGCCGGCGGTACAGTAGCGGGAATGAGCGGCATGTTGCACAGCGGGGATATTGTCGTCAGCGTCGCGCATCCGGTCCTGATTACCCCGGCCTGGAGTTGGCACGCCATCATTAATATCGCACTGCCGCTTACGCTGGTAACGCTGACCGGTCAGTACGTACCCGGCATGGCGGTGTTGCGCTCCTCAGGTTACGCCACGCCGGCCCGGCCGATCGTCTCGATGACCGCGATTGCCTCGGTGTTGCTGGCCCCCTTTGGCTCGCACGGGGTGAATCTGGCGGCCATCACCGCCGCGATATGTACCAGCGAAGAGGCACACCGGGAGAAAAGCAAACGTTACATCGCCGGCGTGGCGAGCGGTATTTTCTACATTGTGATGGGGATTTTCGGCGCGACGCTGGCCTCGGTGTTTACCGCCTTGCCCAAGGAGCTGATCATCTCCCTGGCCGGGCTGGCGCTGTTTGGCGCAATCAGCACCGGGTTGACCGGAGCAATGGCCGACGAGAAGCAGCGGGAAGCGGCATTAATCACCTTTCTGGTCACCGCATCCGGCATGAACTTTTTAGGCATGGCGTCGGTATTCTGGGGGTTGATCTTCGGGCTGGCAGCGCATTTCTCCCTGACTCTGCTTTCTGGCCGCCGTCCGCTGTTGGCCAGATAAAACGGCATGGACGTCCCGGCCTGTTGCCGGGACGTGACAGAGCAGGTTAATAGGTGTGGAAATAGTCCTGGATCACCTGCGGGTTATGGGTTTTGGTCAGCGCCAGCATCAACAGAATGCGTGATTTAGCCGGGTTGAGCGAGTCGGAAACCAGGCCGGGCTGGCCGGCATCTTCAGGAACGACTCCGCTGCCGGTGCGGCTGGCGCGAACGACCAGCACGCCGGCTTTTTCCGCTTTCTTGATCCCGGCAGAACTGCGCACCGACACCGAACCGGCACCGGTGCCGGCATAAACAATCCCGTCTACCTTGTGCTGAATGGCGGCGTCATACATGTATTCAGGATCGTCCTGATAACCGTAAATAATGTCGACTTTCGGCAGCGCGCTGACATTGCGCACGTCAAATACCGAGCGGGTGGTGTGAATTTTATCCACCCGGGTTTCAAAGTAAGGTTTGCCGCCGACAATCACCCCCAAATAGCCTTCCTCCGGCGCCTTGAAGGTGTCCAGCGTGGTGGCGTTGGTTTTGGTGCTGAAGCGGGCGGAGCCAATGCGATCGTTCAGCACCACCATCACGCCGCGGCCTGCTGCCTGTTTATCGGCGGCAACGGTCACCGCATCCAGCAGGTTCATCGGGCCGTCGGCGCTGATGGCGGTCGCCGGACGCATGGCGGCGGTGAACACCACCGGCTTGTTGCTTTTTACCGTCAGGTTAAGGAAGTAGGGCGATTCGTCCAGCGTGTCGGTGCCGTGGGTGATCACCACGCCGGCGACGTCATCGCGCGCCAGCAGTTCGTTGACGCGTTTTGACAGCTTGAGCAGGATCTCGCTGGTCATGTTTTCACTGCCGATATTGGCAATCTGCTCGCCGTCCACCCGGGCGACTTTCTGCATTTCAGGCACTGCGGCGATCAACGTCTCAACCCCCAGCGCCCCGGCTTTGTAGCCGGTGGTTTGGGTATTGGAGGCTGCCGAGCCGGCAATGGTGCCGCCAGTGGCCAAAATAACGATGTGCGGTAACTCACCGGCGGCGGTCGCCGCGTTGGCGCAACCTAAGGTCAATAAAACAAATGCCACTCTAATTATTTGAAACATAGCGCTACCCCTGATTAAAAAGCCAAATTAGGCGGAGTAGCCAAAGCAAAAAGGGTGCCAGTTAAGCGACTGGCGCAAATAGCGGGAAAGCGGGCAGGTCAACGACGGTATTGCACCCGGTGCGGGAGCGGCCCGCACCAGAATGGATCTCTTTTCAGCGTTGCGGCCCGAGGCCGTGGGTGAGCAACGTAATAGCGTGCCGGGCAATGTCTTCGGCGCGCAGCGGGCTGAGGGAGTTATTGCGCTGCCATTTTGACGCGGTGGCCAGCGGCAGCAGCGTCATGCCAAACAGGGTGACAATCAACAGGGATGGCTCCAGATCGGCATGCAGTTTGCCTTCCGCCTGCCAACGAACGATGGATTGCATCGCCGTTTTGCGCTGTTTGTCGCCGAAGCGCTCGTCCATCCGCTGCTTCAATACGCCGCTGTCGCTCATCACTTCGCGCAACCACAGCGGGGCGAACCACGGATGCGCGATGGAAATATCGATAAACCGCTGTGCCAACTCGGTGAAGGCAGCGACCGGATCGTCCTGGTTGGCGTCGAAAACGTCGCCGGCGGCAATTCTCACCGGCAGGAAACGCTCGTCTATCAGCACATCGAGCAGTTGTTCGCGGTTGTGAAAGTAGTAGTGCAGCATCGCCGGGGTAACGCCTGCCTCGCGGGCAATGGCGTTCAGCGAGGTATCGGCAATGCCCTGGCGGGCGAACAAATTCAACGCAGTGTCGAGCAGATGTTCCCGTTTCTCTGCCCCGTTGGCAGCGCCGCTGGGCCTGCCAGGGCGGCGTGGAGAGGCGGTTTTTTTAACGTTTTGTGCTGTCATCGCGGCGAGATCCATTGACCGGAGAAAAGAATAACTCATATATTAATTACTCAGTTAATTAATTACAAGCGGACTCACTTGAATGGGCATTGATAACACAGCAGGCAACGAAGATAACGGCAGGGCATCTGAACAGGCGCCCTCGATCCGTTTGCTGTTCTCCGCGCTGCTGCTGGTGATGCTGCTGGCGGCGCTCGATCAGACTATCGTCTCGACCGCGCTGCCGACCATCGTCGGCGAGTTCGGCGGGTTGGAGAATTTGTCCTGGGTCGTGACGGCCTATCTGCTGGCTTCGACCATCGTGGTGCCGTTGTATGGCAAGTTCGGCGATCTGTTCGGCCGCAAGATCGTGCTGCAAATCGCCATCGTGGTGTTTTTGCTCGGTTCGGTGTTGTGCGGATTGGCGCAGAACATGACGCAATTGATCCTGATGCGGGCATTGCAAGGACTGGGTGGCGGCGGTTTGTTGGTGGTGACCATGGCGGTGGTGGGCGACGTGATCCCACCGGCCGATCGCGGGCGCTATCAGGGGTTGTTCGGCGGGGTGTTTGGCCTGGCGACGGTGATCGGGCCGCTGATCGGCGGGTTGCTGGTGCAGCATTTCTCCTGGCGCTGGATCTTCTATATCAATCTGCCGCTGGGGGTTTTCGCCCTGTCGGTGATCGGCGCGGTATTCCAGTCGCGGGTCAGCCGGGTTAAACACCAAATCGACTATCTGGGGGCGGCTTACCTCGCCTCGGCGCTGACCTGCATCATCCTCTTTACCAGCCAGGGCGGCACTGTCATGGCCTGGTCGGACGGCCAACTGTGGTGCATTCTGGCCTTTGGGTTGGTGTCGCTGGGCGGGTTTATCTACGAAGAGCGGCTGGCGAGCGAGCCGATCATTCCGCTGGGGCTGTTTCGTAATCGCACCTTTGTATTATGCAGCCTGATCGGTTTTATCATCGGCATGTCGCTGTTTGGTTCGGTAACCTTCCTGCCGCTGTATTTGCAGGTGGTGAAAGATTCGACGCCTTCGCAGGCCGGGATGCAGCTGTTGCCGCTGATGGGCGGCATTATGATCAGCTCGATCGTCAGCGGCAGACTGATCAGTAAAAGGGGTAAATACCGTATTTTCCCGATTATCGGCACCCTGTGCGCGTTGGCCGGCATGATCCTGCTCGGCACGCTGACAAATTCGACGCCGGTGCACCAGCTGTATCTCTATATCAGCCTGTTGGGGCTGGGATTGGGCATGGTGATGCAGGTGATGATTCTGGCGGCGCAAAACAGCGTAGAGCCGCAGCACATGGGGGTTGCGACCTCCAGCGCCACGTTGTTCCGCTCGATTGGCGGTTCGATCGGCGTGGCGGTATTTGGCGCGATTTTTACCAACGTGCTGCACAGCCGCCTGGCCGTGTTGTTGCCGGAGGGGGCGCAGTTGCCGCGTTCTCTGGGCGCAGCTGGGGTACACCATTTGCCGGCGGCCTTGCAGCAAGACTATCTGCAGGCTTTCGGCGGGGCGATCCACTCGGTGTACCAGATTGCCGCCTGGGTAATGGTGCTGGCCTGTGCGCTGACCTGGCTGCTGAAAGACGTGCCTCTACGGCAAAAGTAGGGTTTGCAGCGGCGTTTCTCATGCTTTGCGAAGGACTTTTACCGAATCCTTACGTAACCCTGTCAGACTAAAAATACCAGAGTCTATATATTGAGAATAAACGTTCTCAATAGGATAGATATTCGATGCAAAGGAAAAAGATTTTTCTTGTCAGCCTGGCGCTAATGTTGGCCGCCTGTGATGGCAAACCCGGCGGGGGCCCGATGGGAGCGGGCGGCACGCCGGAGGTTGGGGTCGCGACGCTGCACCGCCAACCGGTCACGCTGAGCAGCGATTTGAGCGGCAGGGTCAACGCCACCATGACCTCGGACGTTCGCCCGCAGGTTGACGGCATTATCAAACAGCGTCTGTTTACCGAAGGGGCCGAGGTAAAAGCCGGCCAGGTACTGTATCAAATCGATCCCGCCACTTATCAGGCCAGTTATAACCAGGCGGCTGCCCAGTTGAAAAATGCTCAGGCGACGGTGAAAGCCAGCCGTCTGAAGGCGCAACGTTACGCAGCACTGGTGAAAGAGAATGGCGTCTCCAAACAGGATGCGGACGATGCGATGGCGACCTATCTGGAGGCGGTCGCTTCCGTCGACCAGTATCAGGCGGCGTTGGAAACCACCAAAATCAATCTCGCTTACACCCAGGTGCGCGCGCCGATTTCCGGCCGCATCGGTATTTCCTCGGTGACGCCGGGCGCGCTGGTTACCGCCAGCCAGACCGATGCTCTGGCCACCATCCGCGCGCTGGATCCCATCTATGTCGATCTCACGCAATCCAGCAGCCAACTGCTCAGGCTGCGCAAACTGCAGGCGTCCTTAAAACGTGACGATGTCACTCCAGTCGCCATCAAACTTGAAGACGGCACGCCTTATCAGCATGACGGCAAACTGGAACTGACGGAAGTGTCGGTGGATGAGTCTACCGGCTCAGTTACGCTACGCGCCGTCTTCCCTAACCCTGAGCATCAATTGCTGCCGGGCATGTACGTTCACGCCAGGGTAGATAACGGCGTCGATCCGAATGGCATTCTGGCGCCGCAGCAGGGCATTACCCGCAATGCCAAAGGTGAAGCCACTGCGCTGGTGGTCAATGCGCAAAACAAGGTTGAGCAGCGCACGGTCACCACCGAACGGGTAATCGGCAGCAACTGGCTGGTCAGTAAAGGGTTGAACGACGGCGATCGCCTGATCGTCGAAGGCACCAGTAAGGTGGCCGCCGGGGCCGAAGTTAAAGCCGTTGAAGTGCAACAGCAGACGGCGACCGGTACGGCTAACGGTGGGGAGCAGTAATCATGGCGCAGTTCTTTATTCGGCGGCCGGTGTTTGCCTGGGTGATCGCGATCATCATCATGCTGTGTGGCCTGATGTCGATCAACTCGCTGCCCATTTCGCAATACCCGGACGTTTCACCACCGCAGATCGCCATTTCGGCTACCTATCCGGGCGCTGATGCGGAAACCCTGGAAAACAGCGTGACGCAGGTTATTGAGCAGCAGCTCACCGGCCTGGACGGCCTGCTGTATTTCTCGTCGACCAGCAGTTCCGACGGTTCGGTGAGCATCAACGTGACCTTCGATCAGGGTACCGATCCGGACATCGCTCAGGTACAGGTGCAAAACAAGGTGCAGCAGGCGGAAAGCCGCTTGCCGTCTGAAGTCACCGCGCAAGGGGTAACGGTCAAGAAATCGCAGAGCAGCTTTTTGCTGATCGTCGGTCTGTACGATGAGACCGACAAGGCGACGATGGCCGATATCGCCGACTATCTGGTCAGTAACCTGCAAGACCCGTTGTCGCGCATTAACGGCGTGGGCGACGTGCAGGTGTTCGGCTCGGAATACGCCATGCGTATCTGGCTGAATCCGACCAGGCTGGCGTCCTATTCGCTGATGCCGTCGGATGTGGAGACGGCGATTGAGGCGCAGAACACCCAGGTTTCCGCGGGTAAGGTCGGCGATTTGCCGGCCGGCGACGATCAGCAACTGACCGCCACGGTCAAGGCGCAGTCACGGCTGCAAACGCCGGAGCAATTTCGCAATATCATCCTGAAAAGCGACAGCAGCGGGGCCCTGGTGCGCCTGGGCGACGTGGCGCGGGTTGAACTGGGCAATGAAGATTACTCTTCCAGCGCCCGCCTGAACGGCCACCCTGCGGCGGGTATTGCGGTCAAGCTGGCCGCAGGGGCCAATGCGCTCAACACCGCCAAACTGGTCAAAGCCAAGGTGGCGGAATACCAGTCATCCATGCCGGACGGCTACAAGGTCGCGTACCCGAAAGACAGCACCGACTTTATCAACATCTCGATTGAAGAAGTGGTGAAGACGCTGTTCGAAGCGGTGGTGCTGGTGGTGATCGTGATGTTCATCTTCCTGCAGAACCTGCGTACGACGCTGATCCCGACCATTACCGTGCCGGTGGTGCTGCTCGGCACCTTTGGCGTACTGGCAGTGTTCGGTTATTCGATCAACACCCTGACGCTGTTTGGCATGGTGCTGGCAATCGGGCTGTTGGTGGATGACGCCATCGTGGTGGTGGAGAACGTCGAGCGCGTGATGCGCGAAGAAAAACTGCCGCCGCGCGAAGCGACGGAAAAGTCGATGAAAGAGATCACCGGCGCATTGGTGGGCATTGCGATGGTGCTGTCTGCGGTATTCCTGCCGATGGCGTTCTTCGGCGGTTCCACCGGGGTGATCTACCGCCAGTTCTCCGTCACTATCGTCTCTTCCATGGCGCTTTCGGTGATCCTGGCGCTAACGCTGGCACCGGCGCTGTGCGCCACCTTGCTGAAACCCGCCCATGAGGAACTGACCGACAAAGGCCTGCTGGGCAAATTCAACCGGGGCTATGACCGGCTGCAGGCGAAGTATGCCGACAAGGTCGGCATGGTGATTCACCGCCCAATGCGTTATCTGCTGATGTACGGCCTGTTGCTGATAGCGGCCGCCGTCATGTATATGCGCCTGCCGACCGGTTTCCTGCCTAACGAAGATCAAGGGATGGTAATGGTGCAATATACGCTGCCGGCCGGTGCGACCGACGCCCGTACCTCAGTGGTCAGCGACGAGGTGAAGGATTACTTCCTCAACAATGAGAAAGCCAACGTCAATACCATCTTTACCATCAACGGCTTTGGTTTGAGCGGCAGCGGCCAGAACGCCGGCATGGCCTTCGTCAGCCTCAAGGACTGGAGCCAGCGCAGCGGCAGCGAGAACACCGCTGATGCGATTGCCAAGCGTGCGATGGGGCACTTTGCCAGTATCCGCGATGCCCAGGTGTTTTCGATGAGCCCGCCGTCGATCGACGGTTTTGGCCAGTCCAACGGGTTCACCTTCGAATTGCAGGCCAAAGGGGCAACGACCCGCGCGGAACTGCAGGCGATGCGTGACCAAATTGTTGCCGCCGCCGGTAAAAATCAGAACCTGATCGCCGTGCGCGCCAACACCTTGCCGGATACCCCGCAACTGCAGGTGGATATCGATAATGACAAACTGCAGGCGCTGGGCCTGAGCGCCGGCGACGTCAGCAGCACCCTCACCAGCTCTTTCGGCAGCACCTATGTCAACGACTTTATCGACCGCAACCGGGTGAAGAAAGTCTATATGCAGGGGGACGTGGAGTTCCGCTCCAAACCTGAGGATCTGGATAAATGGTTTGTGCGCGGCAGCTCAACCGGCACCAGTTCAGGCACGACCACGACCAGCATGACGCCGTTCTCGGCCTTTGCCTCATCCCGCTGGATCTACGGGCCGGAAAACCTGTCGCGTTATAACGGGCTTTCGTCCTTCGAAATCACCGGCGAAGGCGCTCCGGGCACCAGTTCCGGCACCGCGATGGATGAAATGGAAAAGCTGGCGGCGAAGTTCTCCGCAGGCAGCAGTTACTCCTGGAGCGGGCTTTCTTATCAGGAGCGTCTGACCAGCGGCCAGGCGGGATCGCTGTATGCCATCGCGCTATTGGTGGTGTTCCTGTGCCTGGCGGCGTTGTATGAGAGCTGGTCGATCCCGTTCGCGGTCATGATGGTGGTGCCGATGGGCGTGGTGGGCTCGCTGTTGGCGGTCACGCTGCGCGGTCTGGAAAACGACATCTACTTCCAGGTGGCGCTGTTGACCATTATTGGCCTGTCGGCCAAGAACGCCATTCTGATCGTGGAATTTGCCGAAGAGAAGTACCAGCACGGGGAAACGCTGATCGCCTCGGCGGTCGAAGCATCCCGTATGCGCTTGCGGCCCATCCTGATGACGTCGCTGGCGTTTACCGCCGGGGTGTTGCCGCTGGCGATTTCCACCGGTGCCGGCGCCAACAGCCGAATTGCCATTGGCACCGGGATTATCGGCGGCACCCTTACCGCGACACTATTGGCGATCTTCTTTGTTCCTTTGTTCTACGTTTTGGTTCGTCGGGTATTTGCACGTAAACCGGTCGTCGCCAAACAGGTAGAAAGCACCGCGCCACAGGCAGGAGAATAATGTGCTGCAACGTTTGATAACTCTGACATTCCCCCTGTTGCTGGCAGGCTGTATTTCACTGGATCCGGACTACCGACGGCCGCAGGCGCCGGTGCCGGCAAACCTGCCGCAAGGTGCCGCCTATGCTGCGCCGAGCGATAAGCTTTCGCTGAGCTATCCGGATATCCCGTGGCGCGATTATGTGGTGGATGCGCGGCTGCGGCAGGTGGTGGCGATGGGGCTGACCAGCAGTCGCGACCTGCGCGAAGCTATCGCCAACATTGAGTCGGCGCGGGCGTTATACGGTGAACAGCGTTCCGAACTGTTCCCTACCATCAACGCGGGCGTGGATGGCACTCGCTCACGCTCCCTGACCGGCAACGGCAATGCGACCGCGATCAGCCAGAGCTACGAAGCCAGCGCCGGCACCAGTTCATTTGAGTTGGATCTGTTCGGTAAAAACCGCAGCCTGTCGCGCGCAAAATTCGAGACCTATCTGGCGGAGTCGGAGGCGGCAAAAAGTACGCGCCTGACGCTGATCGCCGATATCGTCACCGACTGGGTGAACGTGGCGGCGGAACGCAGCCTGTTGACGGCCGCCCAAGATACGATGGAAAGCGCCAGGCTGTCGCTGGAAGTGACGCGTAAAAACCAGCAAAACGGCATTCTGTCGATGGTGGATGTGGCTTCGGCGGACACGGTTTATCAGCAGGCGCGCTCAGACGTCGCCAGCTACACCACCAGCGCCGCGCAGGCGAAAAACGCGCTGGATCTGGTGGTAGGGCGAAGCGTGCCTGAAAGCCTGTTGCCGAGCGGGATCGAGGCGCTGTCCGCTATCATGAAAGACATGCCGGCCAATGTGTCGTCGCAGGTGCTGCTGAACCGGCCGGACGTGCTGGAAGCCGAGCATAATCTGAAGTCGGCCAATGCCAGCATCGGCTCCGCGCGTGCGGCGTTCTTTCCGTCGATCAGCCTGACCGCCAGCGGCGGCGTGGGCAGCGGGGAGCTTTCGTCTCTGTTCAGCAAGGGCGCCGGCGTCTGGTCCTTTGCGCCGAGCATCAGCCTGCCGATTTTCACCGGCGGTTATAACACCTCGCAGCTCAACTACACCAAGGCGCAAAAGGATCTGTACGTCGCCACCTATGAGAAAACGGTGCAGACGGCGTTCCAGGAAACTGCCGATGCGCTGGCGCGCAAAGGCACCATTGGGGAGCAACTGGCGGCGCAAACCGGCTACGTAGCCGCTTCGCGGGAGTATTATCGCCTGGCAGAACTGCGTTATCGCCACGGCGTGGATACCTACCTGAACATGCTGGACGCGCAGCGGACACTGTACACCGCCCGCCAGTCGTTGATCGGCGCGCAGCAAACGCGGTACCAGAATCTGATTACGCTGTATAAGGTACTGGGTGGCGGTATTACGGCGGAGAAGCAGGGGGATAGCGTGATCGCCAATAGCACGATCCTGACCCGTTAAATTTATTCGCAATCAATAAACCGATTACGCAGGGAGAGAACTCCCTGCGTTTTTTATATTTATCCGACGAGAGGAATGTAAAGAAAAGGAAAATAGTCACGGCCCGCAGAACTCGCCCCAATAAGAAAGGTCAGAACAATATCGCATCTTTCCCGCGGCCAAATATATTGAGGTTGAAATGGACAGTGATATTCAGCAACAAGTGATTTCCGTTGTCGACAGATATAACGCGCCCGCCTTGCTTAAAAAGGGCATTGCCGTCACTCTGAATACCGAGATAAACAAAGAGCTTAACCTGACCTTGCCGATGTCTGAGACGCTGATGCGTGGCTATTTCGACACCTTCGGCATAGATAACAGCAGTTACAATCATGAGCTGTATTTCCGGCAGGAAACAAAGTCGGGAATATTATTCTCCGGGTCGCCTCGCCGCATGAATAACTGGGATCTGGAGATGGAAAGGATCCGGCCACTGTATGTTTACATGCTGGTACGATCCGCCCGGGCTAAACGCTGGCTTTATGATATCCATTTTCTGATTGAACAATTAAAATGATGCGAAACCGGTGCGGATAACATAACGCATTATTTTCTGCTCCCGGACGCTAAATTAACGCCAGCGGAAAAGAGAACTTCTTATGAATACCCTATGGCTTTCAAGTTGCAGCTAGGCGCCCAGCTCGTTCATCCGCAGGAGCTTACTCCGGTAAGTGACTGGGGTGAACGCGTGCAGGTAACAACGCTGCAGCTTGAAAGACGACGGGTATAGAGGCAGCATCAGAATAGATGCCTTGTGCTGTTGGCCCGCATGTCCGATTGCGGGCCTTTTTTACGCCGGTTTTAGTGTTCCAACACCTCGGCAAATTTCGCCAACCACTGCGGATGTGCCGGCCAGGCCGGCGCGGTCACCAGATTGCCGTCAACGTGAGCCTGATCGATACCAATATCCGCATAATGCCCGCCGGCTAACTGCACTTCAGGGGCGCAGGCCGGGTAGGCGCTGCAGGTTCTGCCTTTCAACACGTTGGCGGCGGCCAGCAGTTGCGGGCCGTGGCAGACGGCGGCTATCGGTTTGCGTGCGGCGTCAAAAGCCTGCACCAACTTGATCACCTGCGGGTTCAGGCGCAAATATTCGGGCGCTCTGCCGCCGGGGATCAGCAGGGCGTCATAATCCTCCTCCCGTGCGGCGGCAAAATCGGCATTCAGGATAAAGCGGTGGCCGGGTTTTTCACTGTAGGTCTGCGCACCGTCAAAATCATGGATCGCCGTCATGATGTAGTCGCCTTTGACTTTATCGGGGCAGACTGCGTCCACCTGGTGACCAATCATCTGCAATGCCTGAAACGGCACCATGGTTTCGTAATCTTCGGCATAGTCGCCGACCAGCATCAGGATCTTTTTCTTGCTCATGAGGAGGTTCTCCGGAGGGGGAAAGGATCCCTAACATATAGCTTATAGGGGCAGGGAACGCGAACCCATGTCAGGCTTTTTGATACCGCCGCGATCCAGAGGACAGCACATATAGATGATGGTCATAATCAAATGGATTGACTTCTTAGATTGTGATCATCATGATTAGTGACGGCAACTTCCGAACAACCTGGCGAAGGAAAAACATGACTAATCAAACGTTATTTCAACCCTATACCCTTGGCTCAATCACGCTCGCCAACCGCATTGTGATGGCGCCGTTAACGCGCAATCGTGCGAGCACAGGTTTGGTGCCCAGCGAACTGGCGGCGACGTACTACGCGCAGCGAGCCACCGCAGGTCTGTTGATTACCGAGGCCACGCAGATCTCGGCGCAGGCGCAGGGCTATCAGGATACGCCGGGGATCTATACGCATGCGCAAATCGAGGGGTGGCGCAAAGTGACTGATGCGGTACATGCCGAAGGCGGGCGAATCTTCGTACAATTATGGCACGTGGGCCGTGTATCCCATGTCGACTTGCAGCCTGACGGCGCAGCGCCAGTCGCACCATCAGCCATCAGAGCCGAGACCAAGACCTTTGTGAACAACGGTTTCTCTGACGTTTCTGAACCGCGCGCGCTTGAAACAGAAGAGATAAAGCAAATTATCGACGATTTCCGACAGGCTGCAGCCAATGCAATAGCCGCGGGGTTCGACGGTGTAGAGATTCATGGTGCGAATGGCTACCTGTTGGAGCAATTCCTCAAGGATGGTGCGAATCAGCGCACTGATATTTACGGCGGTTCCATTGAAAATCGTGCGCGACTGCTGTTGGAAGTCACGGCTGCCGTGACAGGGGAGATCGGCGCTGAGCGGACTGGCGTCCGCATTTCACCCGTTTCACCCGCCAATGCCATTACGAGCAGCGATCCGCAGGGGCAATATGATTACCTCGTCGATCAACTCAACACATTAGGCATCGTCTACCTTCATGTGGTCGAAGGGGCAACGGGCGGCCCTCGTGACGCAGTGCCCTTTGATTACGATTCTCTGCGCCGACGCTTTAAAAATACCTATATCGGCAACAATGGCTATGACCTGGCTTTGGCTGCGGCCCAACTTGCCGAAGGCAAGGCCGATCTGTTCGCTTTCGGGCGGCCCTTCATCGCTAACCCCGATTTGGTGGAAAGGTTGAAGAAGGACGCGCCTCTGGCCGCATTCATCCCAGAAACGCTCTATGGCGGCGGCGCAGAGGGATACACCGATTATCCGCCACTGTAATTCCCCCGAATAATGCCGTTGGCGGCAGCACGACAATATACGCCGCACAAGCGCGGTATCTGTTTAATTATCAATGTGGAAACTAACGCTATGACAACATCTTCAGTTCTTATTACCGGCGCCTCTACCGGCATTGGCGCAGTTTACGCCGAGCGCTTCGCGCGCCGTGGCCACGACCTTGTGCTGGTCGCTCGCGACAAGGCAAAGCTTGATACCCTTGCCGATCGTTTGCAAAAAGAACACGGCATTTCCGTCGATGTGCTGCCTGCCGACCTGACCCAATCCAGCGATTTGGCCAAGGTAGAAACACGCCTTCGCGAGGACACTCAGATAGGCATTCTTATCAATAACGCGGGCATCGCGCAGTCTGGCAATTTTATCGAGCAGACGCCAGACTCGATAGAGCAACTCATCGCACTCAACACGACCGCCCTGACGCGCCTTTCCTGCGCGGTGGCGCCACGGTTTGCGCAAGCGGGTGAAGGTTCGATCGTCAACATCAGCTCTGTGGTGGGGTTGGCACCGGAATTTGCCATGTCTGTCTATGGCGCAACCAAGGCTTTCGTCCTGTTCTTGTCTCAGGGCATGAATATTGAGCTGTCGCCGAAGGGGGTTTATGTTCAGGCCGTACTGCCTGCCGGAACCTATACGGAAATTTGGGAACGTGCCGGCATCGACCTCAGCACATTGCCAAAAATGATGGAGGTGGGGGAGTTGGTCGACGCCGCGCTGGTCGGCTTTGATCGCCGTGAACTCGTCACCATCCCGCCGCTGCACAACGCAGCACGCTGGGATGCGCTCGATACCGCGCGCCAGGCTCTGTTGTCCGACATAAAGCAAGATGAAGCCGCAGAGCGGTATAAAACCATCTAGCAAAATAACGACTCTCTGCAGAACAATATCAAACTGCCTTGCAGGTTGTTCAGCAGAGAGTTAAACCCTTCCACTGCGGGTACAAGCCTCATGAAAGTGAAGTGAATGCATTTATCAGCAAGCGTAACGCGGGGAATAACAGATGAAAAATAAAACGATGAAAGCGCTCACCTTCAAACGATATGGCAAATCACCTGAAATAGATTTCACCGAGGTCGCTTGCCCTGCACTGAAAGCCGATGAAATCCTGGTTAAAGTCTATGCCGCCGGCCTGAACCCGATCGACAACATGATCCCAACCGGAATATTTAAAGCCGTACTCTCTTTCCAGCTTCCTGCCACCCTGGGTAGCGATTTGTCGGGTGTCGTCACCGAGGTTGGCAGCCGCGTGACACGCTTCAAGCCCGGCGATGCCGTCTTCGCCAGCATTTTCGATCTGGGGGCGGGGTCTCTCGCCGAATTTGCCGTAGTACCCGAAAGCGCGGCGGCAATGAAACCGGCAAATCTGGACTTCGTGCAGGCGGCTTCGCTGCCGATGGTTGCTCTCACTTCCTGGCAGGCACTGAAAGAGCGCGCCAGACTTCAACCTGGCCAGAAGGTGTTCATCCCCGCAGGCTCCGGTGGTATTGGCACCTTTGCGATACAGTTGGCAAAATCCCTTGGCGCAACGGTAGGAACGACCACCAGTACGAGCAACGTGGAATGGGTGAGCCGCCTGGGTGCAGACGAAGTGGTTGACTACAAGCAGCAAGAATTCGAAAAAGTGTTAAGTGGTTACGATGTGGTTCTTGGCACTCTCAGGGGCGATACCCTTGAAAAATCCGTCAGTATCCTCAAGCCTGGCGGCAGTATCGTCTCTCTCATCGGCCCCCTGGATGCGGCGTTCGCCCGAGCCCGGCGGCTAAACCTCTTCCTGACGCTGGTCTTCGGGTTAATGAGCCGCAAGATAATGCGACTGTCGAAAAAACGAGACGTTACCTACTCATTTCTGTTCGTCCATCCTGATGGCGATCAGCTCACCGAGATCGGCAAATTGCTCGAAACCGAGCGTATCAAGCCAGTGATCGACAAGGTATTTCTGTTTGAGGAAGCAAAGAGTGCGCTTGCCTACCTCGCTCAGGGGCGGGCGAAAGGCAAAGTGGTCATCAAAATGAATGAATCTATCTAGTGAGCAATCAGGGAAAGATAATGAGCGCTATTGCCGATGATCGGCACTTTAAAAGGCTTTTGCACTGAGTGGGAAGGGAGAATATCCCGGCCCACAAAGCAGGCCGGGAAGTACAGAACATCGACTCAGGTATTAACCTGGGTAAATGCCACGCTCTTTACGTGCGGTCAGGATGCGTTCACAGGCGACGATATAAGCCGCCGTACGCAGGCTGCATGTTTTCTCTTCGGCCTTGTTCCAGACGTGAACCATAGCGTCGGTCATGATCTTGTCCATACGCTCGTTGATTTCGCTCTCGCTCCAGAAGTAGCTGGCCATATCCTGTACCCACTCGAAGTAACTGACGGTCACGCCGCCGGCGTTACAGATAACGTCAGGCACTACGGTGATATTGCGTGAGCGCAGCACGTCGTCCGCATCCGGATAGGTAGGGCCGTTAGCGCCTTCCAGTACCAGCTTGGCGCTCAGGATTTCTGCGCGTTGGCGGGTGATCTGGCCTTCCAGTGCCGCAGGGATCAGGATATCCATGTCGACCGACCAGAAAGCTTCGCTTTCGATCTCTTTGGCACCAGGGAAGCCCGCGATCTGCTTGTTCTTGGTCTGCCATTCGGTCAGCGCGGCCAGATCGATGCCGTCCGGGTTGAACAGGGTAGCTGAGTGGTCCTGAATCACCACTACGCGGGCACCGACGCCAACGAACAGGCGCGCAGCCTCGCTGCCTACGTTACCAAAGCCCTGCACCGCGACTTTGGCCCCTTCAATTTCAACGCCGAGACGTTTGGCCACTTCGCTACCGGTGACGAACACGCCGCGGCCGGTGGCTTTTTCACGGCCCAGAGAACCGCCGAGGTGAATAGGCTTGCCGGTGACCACTCCGGTGATAGTGGTGCCCTGATTCATGGAATAGGTATCCATCATCCAGGCCATGACTTTCGAGTTGGTGCCGACGTCCGGCGCAGGAATATCTTTCTGCGGCCCGATGATAAAACCGATTTCGCTGGTGTAGCGGCGGGTCAGTCGCTCCAGCTCGCCTTCAGACAGTTTGAAAGGATCGACGCGGATACCGCCTTTGGCGCCGCCGTACGGCAGGTTGACCGCCGCACATTTGATGGTCATCCATGCTGACAATGCCATGACTTCATCGAGATCAACATCCGGATGGTAACGGATGCCGCCTTTGCCCGGGCCGCGCGACAGGTTGTGCTGAACGCGGAAACCTTCGAAGTGGCGGATAGAACCGTCGTCCATCTGCAATGGGATGTCGACAATCAGCGCACGCTTGGGATGACGCAGGGTATCAACCCAACGAGACAGGTCACCGAGGTAGGGTGCAACGCGGTCGATTTGTTGCAAGTAGGTGGCCCAGGCCGTTGTGCTGCTTTCTGAAGCGTAGGATAGCTTTTCCATAACCAACCTTTTTTTATCTAGGTATTTATTTTGTTTAACCGTGGATTACTAAGTGCATAACACTTTTGCGACGCTAAATTTACCATTAAACCTGTCGGTTGTTAGCCCCCCCTGATCGGGCTGCAGGCCGGTTTCCAATGGGTTTTGACGGGTGAAAATGAATAGTTAATTACTTTTGTCAGGAGGTTACGGGAGGTATTCATGCTTTATGCACAAAAAACGCATAAACCCTGCCTTTATCTATTTGTCAGAAGCTTGAATGTGATCAAAAAGTTTCATTTTATTTAAGCATCGTGTTGACAATGCCGTTTCCTGACGGCGGCGGGGAATTCATGTTAAAACGGCCTGATATCGTGTTTTTATTAAACGAAACCGGCGTCAACTGGCTGATATATTGAAAATCTTATGCCATTAACAGACTGCATATACAAAATGTGGGCGACCGCGCAGTTCGAAATGTCGTTTTATGATGTGCAGCAACATTCACTTCTCGTTAACAAAAGGGCTGGTGGCATTTTGCCGCTTCGGACTCAAAATGTGCTGTCAACGCAGCGGTGAATCAAGGAGCAAGCGGCAGCAGGGCGGCCGCTCTCCCGCTCGGCATTCCACAGCAAGTAAGGTATGCTAAGCGGCTGACCAGATGATGAAAATCGGCAAAAGTCATCATGCTTATCGCTACGGAGAAACGGCAGAGTGCTGAAACCCACGTCCCAACTTGAATTATTGCAGTCGATCGCCGACGGCATCGCAGCCCTGTTTTTCCCTAATGTGGAAGTGGTGATACACGATCTGTCGACCAACCAAGTCGCCTACCTCGCCAATAACCTGTCGAAACGCAAACCGGGTGACGATGCCGGCCTGGACGATTTTGATATCAACAGCGGCACGCCGGTCACCGGCCCTTATGAAAAGCTCAACTGGGACGGCAAAAAAATGCGCTCGGTGAGCATTCCCGCCCGCGATGAACAGGGCAATCCGAGCTATCTGCTGTGCGTCAACCTGAGCACCGGCATGTTTGAGGACGCCAGAAATGCGCTGGACATGTTCTTGTCGGTGACGCGTCTGCAACCGCAGCCGCAGCAGCTGTTCAAGGATGACTGGCAAGAGAAGATCAATACCTTCCTGCATGAGTGGATCCGCCTTCAGAACACGTCGCTGTCATCATTGAGCCGTGAGCAAAAAAAGCAATTGGTGATCGATCTCTATAATGAGGGTGCTTTCAAAGCCAAAAGCGCCGCCGATTATATCGCCAACGTGTTATCCCTGGGGCGCGCGACGGTCTACAAATACCTGAAAGAACTGAAAAAAGGCGAGGGTGCCGCCTAAGCCCCAGTCAGAGTAGCCACCGGCGCGGCTAAAGGGTCTTGCGGTAATTTTCCTTCAGGATATCGACCAGAGCCATAAAGGCCGGCGAACCGTGGCGGCGATGGGGATAATAAAGATGGTATCCCTGAAAATACGGGCACCATTCAGAGAGAATTTCCGTCAGTTGCCCGCTCTGGAGATAAGGGGCTACCAGGTAATCGGGCAGGTAAGCAATGCCGATACCCGCCAGCACGGCGTCTAACTGATGCACCGTGCTGTTTGCCGTGAATTGCCCCTTAACCTTTACGCTGAACTGACGTTTACCTTTTTCAAACTCCCAGGCATAAACACCGCTGGTAATTGAATGGCGGATATTGATGCAGTTATGCCGGATAAGATCGTTCGGGGTTTGCGGGGCGGCATATTGTTGGAAATAAGCGGGCGTCGCCACCACGCACAATCGCCAGTCCCGGCTGATCCTTACCGCCACCATGTCCTTGTCAATAGATTCGCCCAGGCGTATGCCGGCATCAAAGCGCTCCTGAACGATATTGGTAAAGCCGTAATCGATACCGATTTCAATATTGATCTCAGGGTATTTTTTCAAAAAATCTGCCAGCACAGGCCGGATAAGGTACTGAACGGAATCATCGGCACCCGTCAGGCGTATCGTCCCGGTCGGTGTGTTCCTCATCGCCCCCAACTTTTCCAGCTCATCGCTTATCTGCTCGAATAAGGGCCCCAGGCTACGCATCAGCATTTCACCTTCTTCGGTCGGGGCCACGCTGCGGGTGGTTCGGGTCAGCAAGCGATACCCCAGTTTTTCCTCCAGCGTTTTGATCGTGTGGCTCAGGGCCGAAGGGGTGACGCCAATCTCCGCCGCCGCTTTGGTAAAGCTCTGCAATCTGGCGATGCACAGAAAGGCTTTGAGATCATCCACTTTGCTTCTCCTCTGGGGCTGGGTTCAGGCTTTGATGGGGCAGGTGCCTGAGTGCGTATCATCTTATCCAAATGCAGGCTGAGGGAAAAGTATTAATGAATTTTACTCACAAAAGCGTAAAGATTTCTGGCATTAATTGTTCTAATCATTATTGCTATATTGACTGCGTCGACAAGCCCTTTACATCAACTTGAAATGAGTCGTTCAAATAAATGACCCGCGTTCAGGTTTGAGTTTTTATTCCCCGATTTATTTAAACGAACACCGAAGAAATTAACTTCACTATTTCAACCGAGAGTAATCAGATGAAAAAAATAGCGTTATCTCTGGCCCTGCTGGTCAGTTCATTCACCTCTATGGCAGCCGATATGTCGAACGGCGCAAATAACTTTTACCGGAGCGATAAGGTAACGACGCAAAAGGTCACCTTTAACAATCAATTCAAAATGAAGATTGTAGGGAACCTGTACATGCCCAAAAATCGGCAGCAGGGCACCCACTATCCTGCGATAGTCATTGGCCACCCGATGGGGGCGGTGAAGGAGCAGAGCTCGAACCTTTATGCGCAGAAGCTCGCTGAGCAAGGGTTTGTCACGCTGGCTATCGATCAGTCTTTCTGGGGCGAGAGTGACGGGCAACCCCGTAACGTCGTGGCGCCAGACCTTTATGCAGAAGCGTTCAGCGCAGCGGTTGACTACCTGAGAACCCAACCGTGGGTTGATAAAGAACAGATTGGCGTGCTGGGCATTTGCGGAAGCGGCAGCTTCGTCATCAGCGCCGCGAAAATCGACTCGCGCATCAAAGCCGTTGCGACGGTCAGTATGTATGATATGGGTGCGGCAGTACGCAATGGACTTAAACATTCGCAAACGCTGGAACAGAGAAAGCAGATGATCGCAGCGGCATCCGCACAGCGTGATGTGGAGTTCGCGGGCGGAAAAACCGAATACGTCAGTGGTACCGTGCATGAATTGACAGCGGACACGCCGGCTATCCAGCGTGAGTTCTATGACTATTACCGCACGCCGCGCGGTGAATTCACCCCTAAGGGTTCGTCGCCGACGCTGACTACCCATCCGACGCTGACCAGTATCGTCAAGTTCCTGAACTTCTATCCGTTCAACGACATTGAGACGATCTCTCCTCGTCCGATGCTGTTCATCACGGGTTCTGAAGCGCACTCGCGCGAGTTCAGCGAAGAGGCCTATAAACTGGCCGGCCAACCGAAAGAACTGGTCATCGTGCCGGGTGCCGGCCATGTGGATCTGTATGACCGTACCGACCTGATCCCGTTCGCCAAGCTGGCTTCCTTCTTCCACAGCAATCTGAAGTAAGCGTTTCGTCTCCGCAACCTCAGGCCGCGCATTGGCGCGGTCTTCAACCTGAGCTTAACAGCGCGGAGAAGACGTCGACTATGAAAAACATGCCATGGGAAAGACCTCTATGCGGGTTAGCCAATATGCAGCCCTACTTTTTATGCTGCCGGCAGTCGGCACATTACAAGCAGCCCAAGACAGTTCCGAGAACCAGAGAGGAGCCGCTACACGGCAGGTAAAAATGCATGATATTCGGATAGCCATAGGTTCCACCTATCTAACGGCGACGCTTGAGGATAATCCGACGGCGCGGAGCTTCGTCAAGCTGCTGCCACTCACCATAACGCTTAAAGACTACGGTGATGCGGAGAAAATCAGCGGCGCGCTGCCACATCGCCTTTCGCAAGACGCGGCCCCCGAGTCTGCTGCCGGCGCCACCGGGGACATTGCTTATTATGCCCCGTGGGGGAACATTGCTTTTTACCGAGGCCACGGACCTGAAGCCGCAGGGGTGATCAAAATTGGCAAAATCACTTCAGGCATTGAGGCTCTTAATCAACCGGGAAGCATGCGCGTAACAATCTCCCCAGGGAATTGAAAAGGGTGTTTGTCAGAGTCAATCTGACTTGTATTTGACTGCGTTCGCTCATCTTGCCTCACAATATGCCTGTTGTTTTACGGGACATTTTCATTTCGGAGTAACCCATGACCACCTCAACCCGATCCTCGTCAAGAAGCTCTCTGGCGAGTGCCGTCGGTTCAATGGCGCTGTGCGTGGCACTGCTGATCGCCTCAGAGTTTATGCCTGTCAGCCTGCTGACGCCTATCGCCGGCGATCTGCATACTACGCAGGGCATGGCGGGGCAGGCAATTTCCATCTCAGGTCTGTTTGCCGTATTGGCCAGCTTGTTTATCGGCCCGATAGCAGGCCGTTTTGATCGCCGCTATGTATTGATGAGCATGACGGTGCTTATGCTGCTGTCGCTGATTTTGATCGCTCTGGCACCCAGCTTTTCCTTGTTAATGGTCGCCCGCGCACTGCTGGGTTTGGCCGTGGGCGGTTTCTGGTCGCTGGCTACCGCCACGGTGATCCGGCTGGTTCCTGCGCACCTGGTGCCCAAAGCACTCGGCACCATTTACATGGGTAATGCGGTCGCCACCGCGTTCGCGGCACCGATTGGTGCCTATTTGGGTGGGCACTTCGGATGGCGCTGGGTGTTTGCAGGCCTGATTCCCCTGGTCTTGATCAACCTCGTCTGGCAGGCGAAAAGCCTGCCGTCGATGCCGCCGCAGGCTACCATTCCGGTCACACGCCTGTTCGGTTTGCTCAAACGCCGCTATGTCGCCATAGGTATGCTTGCGGTCATGCTGACCTTTGCCGGTGCTTTTGCCGCATTCACCTATTTCCGTCCCTTTCTGGAAGGCGCGACAGGTGTTGACTCAGACAAACTTTCCTTGCTGTTGTTGTGCCTGGGGGCCGCAGGTTTCGCCGGCACGCATTTTGCCAGCGTCATGCTGCAGCGCAATCATCTGTATCGGCTGCTGGTTTGGTTGCCGGTCGGCCTGGCGGTGGTGACCCTCGGCATGGTCGGTACGGGCCATGTATTTGCAGGCGTCGCGGTGATGATGGTCGGATGGGGCATGCTGAACGCGGCCATTCCGGTGTGCTGGTCTACCTGGCTTGCCAGGGAGATTAATGACGAACCGGAGAGCGGCGGCGGCCTGATGGTGGCGTCCATTCAATTAGCCATCATGTTGGGCGGGGCTTTCGGCGGGCACTTGTTGGATTCCATCGGCGTAGCCGCGCCGTTGATCGGCGGTGCAGTTTTGCTGATGCTGGCGGCATGGGTGATAGGAAACGGACAGCGCCTGCAACGACCAGCCCAGGAGGGTTGATTCGTATTCTTGATTTTGTAGCTTTCCCTGATATGGTTGTATTATACAACCATATTAAAGAGGCTATTATGCCAATCGCCGAACGCCGTCTGTATTTACATCCCATCAGGGATGCCTCGCGCCATCTGGTGCGTGAGCTGGGTTTTATGGGCAGCACTTTGGCGGGGACTGACTTGCCGCCGTCCGCCGTGCATGCGTTGATCGAAATAGGCGATAGGCAGGTTGATACCGCCGCACAACTGTGTACGGTGCTCAATCTGGAAAAATCCAGCGTCAGCCGCATGCTGAACAAATTAATCAAGGCGGGAGAACTGGCTACGCAACCCGGCGAGCGTGACGCGCGGGAGAGAATTCTGCGGCTGACGGAACAAGGGCGGCAAACGTTGGCGGGGATTAATAGTTTTGCCGAACGGCAGGTGCTGAATGCGTTGGACATTCTGCCGGCGGCAGCCTGCGCCGACATTGCCGCCGGTTTGCAAACCTATGCTGCCGCATTGCGCGCCCACCGGGCCGGAGAGGCAGCGCCGGTACCGGAGACAGAGATTGTCAGTGGTTACCGCCCCGGTTTTGTCGCCAGAACGCTGGAAATGCATATGCAGTATTATTCGCGGACGGTTGGGTTCGGCGCATTTTTTGAATCTACGGTGGGTACGGCACTGGCCGATCTCGCCGGGCGCCTGTCTCATCCGCTGAACGAGACCTGGTCCGCGCTCAGCGGCGGCCGAATTGTCGGTTCGGTTTCCATCGACGGCGAGTCACTGGGCGATAACCGCGCTCATTTGCGTGCCTTTATCATTGACGACAGCCTGCGCGGCAGCGGTGTAGGCCGGAAATTGCTGAACCGGGCGGTGGCTTTTTGCGATGAACGCGGGTTTCGTGAAACGCACCTGTGGACGTTCAAAGGGCTGGATGCAGCCCGCCATCTGTATGAAAGCCTCGGCTTTGTCCTGGCAGAAGAGCAGCAGGGTGAACAGTGGGGCCAACCAATGACTGAGCAATTATTTATTCGTCCGCATGGCTGACCGCTTCAGGGCGGTGAGTTTCCCCCCAGGCACACATCATATCGATGACCGGGATCAGCGTGCGTCCACGCTCCGAGAGGCTGTATTCGACCTTGGGCGGGATCTGCGGGTACTCCTTTCTGATGACGATGCCGTCTCTTTCCAGCTCTTTTAACGTCGAACTTAGCGTTTTATAAGAAATGGTGCCGATGCAGCGCTGTAATTCGTTGAAGCGTAATACCGGCTTATATTGTGCCAGCCAGTACATAATAATCATTTTGTATTTCCCGCTGATCACCGACAGCGTATAGCCGTATCCGGTCTGTTCGAGGTCGATGCCCGTTGGGCTGCAGATATCTTCAAGGTTCATTTGATACTTTCCTAAAGGTTAGTATATGTAGTCAGTGTGCGTATTTTACATTAGGAAAGCATAGCATATGATGCCCCGGTGAACTCATTGAAAGGGGAAGTCTGAATGAAAACGCTGGTGGTGGTCGCTCATCCTGATATCGAAAACTCGATGATAAATAAAGCCTGGCTGACCGAACTGAGGAAATATCCCGATATTTATACCATTCATGAATTATATAAAGCCTATCCAGACTGGCGAATTGATGTCGAAAAAGAGCAGCAACTGATTGAACAACATGAAAAAATCGTTCTGCAGTTTCCAGTGTTCTGGTTCAGTTCGCCGCCGCTCCTGAAGAAGTGGCTGGATGATGTATTTACCTACGGCTGGGCCTATGGTTCGAGCAGTGGTTATAAGATGAAAGATCGCAAGATTGCACTGGCCGTCACGGCAGGGATCAGCGAGAAGGGGTACTCGCAGGAGGGCAGATATAAGTACTCACTGGATGAAATTTTGCGGCCTTTTGAAATCACGGTTAACTATGTGCAGGCAAAATACGGTTCATTCCATGCATTCTACGGCAAGGAAAATACCCCGGACGCCGAAGTTGAACAATTAAATCATCATGATATTGAACGCAGCGCGTCGGAGTATCGAGCCTTTATCGCCAATCTGAACTAACCCTGTACCGCGCGCGCCGTATTGGTATTCAATGGCGCGCGCGGAAGAGTTATTGATTATCGCTGCTATGCACAGTGAACCCCGAGCGGCCTGGCGCGATATGCTCTTTCAGAGACAGCTCAGGGATATGGTATTCCCCGGCATTTTGCCGCCGGAACGGAATAGGCGGGGTATCCCACAGGCTGTCCAAACGTTGGCCGAGTACCTCACAGGCCGCGGCAAACCGCGCTGTGTCGATCTTGTCGGTTCGGTAGATAACGAACGGCGGCAATATGTCAAAACCGGGATAATGCAAAATCCCATGCTGGATCGGGAATAAAATGTCATCGATAGGGCCGTTGATACCGCGCGGGCCGTAATGCGTTTCCCAACCGCCGGCGGTGACCATCAGCATGGCGCGCTTGCCGGCCAGCGTACCTTCGCCATAACGATCGCCCCAGTGAGTATCGGAGTGTTCCCCTACGCCATAGGCAAAACCGTAGGCGTAAACCCGTTCCACCCAGCCTTTGAGGATCGCCGGCATCGAAAACCACCACAGAGGGAATTGCAGGATCACCGCATCGGCCCACAGCAGTTTTTGCTGTTCGAGTTCAATGTCTTTGCTTTGCAACCCATCGGCAAATGCACGTTGGGAATCGTGCACAGGATCGAACCGTTCACCCGTTTGTTTTGCCGTGCTGTCATCCGCGTCGAGCACGGCTTTCCACTGCATGGCGTAAAGGTCGGACACCTGAACGGTATGCCCGGCATCCTCCAGCCGCTTGATTGAAAAATCTCTTAGCGAACCGTTCAGTGACTGCGGTTCTGGGTGTGCGTAAACGAGAAGAGCATTCATGGTAGACCTCCGTTGCAAGATAAAAGCAGGGTAGGTTTTTGTCAGGTATATTAGAAATGAATTTCCAACATTCCAGGTATTGCCATGACTAATCTCAGACGACTGGATCTCAATTTGCTGGTGACGCTGGATGCCTTGCTCGCCGAACATAATGTGACGCGAGCGGCGCAACGCCTTAATTTCTCTCAGCCCTCGGTTAGCGTGCATCTCGCCAAGTTGAGGGAGATTTTTGGCGACCCGCTGTTGCTGCCAGGGCCACGAGGCATGCGGCCTACCGCACGTGCCGAGGCGCTACGCGAGCCTTTGCGGCAGGCGCTTGAGGCGCTGGAACAAGCGGTGGCGCCAGCGAGCCCTTTTGATCCCGCCAGCGCCGGCAATACCTGGCGGGTGGCCGCTTCCGACTATGGTGAATCGACCATCATCTTGCCCGCCTTGATTAGCCTGCGTTCTGTGGCACCGGGCACCCGGTTGGCGGTCTTCGAAGCCGTGCCCGCTCGCCTCGCCCGGCAGGCGGAGCAAGGGGAAATTGATCTTGCTTTTCATACGCATGAAGGATCGCCAGAGAATCTGCGCCGGCGTACCCTGTTTAGCGAACGTTACGTCCTGGCAGGCCGCGCCGGTCATCCTCAACTGGCGGTAACCCCTACGCTGGAACAGTTCTGCCGGCTGGAGCACGTGGTGGTATCGCCGGACGGCGGGGGATTTTTCGGCAATACGGACAGCGTATTGTCGGAGGCCGGCCTGCAACGCCGGGTGGTGCTCTCGGTTCCTCATTTCCTGTTTATCATGTCTGTTCTGGCCAGTTCCGATCTGGTGGCCATGCTGCCTTGGCGGCTGGTGCGCAATAACCGGGCGCTGCAAGTGGTTGAAGCGCCCATTGAGGTCCCCGGATTCGAAATGGCCATGCTGTGGCACGAACGATCCCACCGCGATCCGGCGCATCAATGGCTGCGTGAACATATCGTCGCGGCAGTGAGCTAACGGATGCCAGCCGGCTTCTGGGATAATTCACTAAATCTAACTTTGAATATCAATAGCACTTTTTTGCGGCCATCCAACACAGAGAACTGAGGCACAGATTCGTAATCAGCACTTTCCGGTTTAAGGTCCGGACGCCGTCGCGGTATTCTGGCGATAGTTTTCTTACCGCTGGAACCTTCTCTATGAAACGTCATCTTCTGATACTGGTTGAACTTGCGCATGAACATCATGCCAGCCTTGAGCTGGCTGGTTTTACCGTCCATGCCGCCAGTTCGGTAGCGGCATGGAGGGCACAAAAAGCAAGGGTCGATGTACAGGCGGTGCTGACCAACGGTTCCATTGGGCTCAGCACAGACGAAATATCCGCACTGCCGGCGCTTGAAATCATCTGCGCCCTCGGCGCGGGCTACGAGAATATCGACCTCACTGCCGCACAGGCGCGGGGGATTGTCGTGACGCATGGCCCCGGTACCAATGATGCTTCGGTTGCTGACCACGCGTTAACACTGCTGATGGCTATTGCCCGTGGGATCCCGCAGGCCGATGCGGCCGTTCGCCGCGGGGAATGGAAGCAAGCACGGCAACCGCGCCCGATGGTTTTCGGCAAAAAACTGGGGATCCTCGGCCTCGGTAACATTGGTATGCAGATTGCCCAGCGCGGGGCCAGGGGTTTTGAGATGCCCGTGGCTTACCACAACCGCAAGCCGCGTAACGACACGCCTTATCGCTATTGTTCAAGCCCGGTCGCCCTGGCCGAATGGGCTGATTTTTTGGTGATCGCAACCCCAGGCGGCGGGCAAACCAGCCACATCGTTAACGCGGAGGTGCTTGATGCTCTGGGCCCAAACGGATTTCTGATCAACATTGCGCGCGGTAGCGTGGTGGATACCCCGGCGCTTATCAACGCCCTGCAACATCAGCGCATCGCCGGTGCAGCTCTTGATGTAGTCGAGGGGGAACCTACCGTGCCGCCGGAACTTGTGCGGTTAACCAACGTTATTTTAACGCCGCATATCGCCGGGCGGTCTCCCGAAGCCATTGACGCAACGGTCCAGTTGGTTATTGATAATCTGTTGGCACATTTCCTGGCAGAACCGCTACTTACGCAGGTGATTTCAGGTGACAACGTCACTTAGCGAAGGCGTTTGCAGCATTTAAACGACGTATTTTGGTGAAATCTACAGGCCCAAAATTGCTGAAAGAACAAAAGGTGAACGCGTTGAATACAAATATTTATGGTCAGCCAGTTGGCTTTTCCTTACCTGAGTGGCAGCCGGTATCTCTCCCAGACCATAGCCCGCTTAACGGTCAATACTGCAATCTCTTGCCCCTTGAGATAAGCCACTGCGAAGGCTTATTCCATGCATTTTCTCTGGCAGAGGATGACAGAGACTGGACCTGGCTTGGCGCAGAAAGACCGGTCTGTTTACAGGAAATGATGTCTTGGCTTAAGAATAAAATCGAAGACAGCAGCCTTGTTTCATGGGCCGTGACGGACGTAAAAAGTGCCGCTCCGGTTGGGGTTGTCTGCTTTAGCAATATGGATACGGTTAACGGTGCGCTGGAAATTGGGCATGTCACTTGGTCACCGCTGATGCAAAGAACTGCCATGGGAACTGAGGCCATTTACTTATTGCTGAATAACGCCTTTTCTCTGGGTTATCGTCGCGTTGTATGGCGTTGTGATTCACTGAATGAAGCTTCAAGGAAGGCAGCCGAGAGAATGGGGTTTATATTTGAAGGGAGATTTCGTCAAGCCATGACCCGTAAACAACGTAACCGTGATACCGATTGGTTGTCTGTTATAGATACTGAATGGCCGGTCATTGAGCAGTCTCTTGTTGGCTGGCTTTCACCTGAAAATTTCACTGAAGACGGCGTACAGAAGCTTAGGCTTGAGACGTTTTTTCGAAACAACAAATCTTGAAGACGCGTCCTTAATCGGGTGCCGAGTATGATTTTTACCGGTAAATATTGGCGCATTCTGTAAGGTCAGAGGTGCCAATCTTTCTCAGATTTCACGTAGCGCGATCAAAAAGAAGAGGGCAAATGACTCATTTTGCGGCCGCGAAGATCATCAGTTTATACGAACAGCATGCTGAAGCCTGGAAAAGGTTGCGGACAACCGATCTGTTTGAACGGCCTTGGCTGGACAGATTCCTGAATCTGGTACCGACAAATGCAAGGCTCCTGGATATCGGTTGTGGTAATGGAACACCGATCGCTGAATATTTCATTCAACAGGGTTTTGGCATAATGGGGATTGATAGCTCAGGATCGATGATTGACTCATGCCTGAAGACATTTCCGTATCAGCAGTGGCGAGTGGCAGACATGCGGGAATTGGCACTGGATGAAACCTTTGGCGGGCTGATTGCCTGGGACAGTTTTTTTCATCTTACTCGTAATGACCAACGTCAGATGTTCAAAGTTTTTCGCAAGCATGCTGGCAGCAAAGCAGGATTAATGTTTACCAGTGGCCCAAGTGATGGCGAAGCGATTGGCACATTTGAAGGCGAGCCATTGTATCATTCGAGCCTGGCGCCGGCTGAGTATCGGCAGTTACTGCATGAAAATGGCTTTCGCGTTGTGAAGATGGTCTTAGAAGATCCTGAATGCCAAGGACGAACAGTGTGGCTAGCGCAAAGCACGATCTGAGGCAGAATGCGGATAAGGTCATGACAAAGGCCAAAACCTCAGAATCTACGTATCCTTACCTAGGTGCGCATAATGTATATTATGTTAAATTGCATTAAGGGATACGCACCGGACTATTCCTTTAGGCTCTATCTCTCCTCACCTTCAGTCTTTGCCGGCTTCTTTCGCAGAATTTGCTCAGGCGTATCCATCCTTGCCCATTGTCCTGGTGTAAACATTCAGGTCTCACTCATCGATCGCCGTGTCCTGATGAAAAAGCGTTTGCCAATGACCGCTGCCTTCTAATGAAGACAACAACCAGATTGACGAACGCGTTATGCGGCGAGCCACCTTGCCGTCTGCATCAAGTTGAAAACTTTTAAATCTCAGCAACGCTCTCGTCAATCATCGTCAGCGTGAACTCCTCGGCAAAAATCTGCGGATGGCCAGTTTCCATTTTCCAGTTCGGCAACTGTTTACCGTTTTGTCATAGCGTTGTTCCAAACGACTGGTTTATTCAAAATCGTCATGCAGTCATTCGTCGACGATATCTGCATTGTTACGCGTCGCCTGCACTCGGGGCTGGACCTCCAATGATTGAAGCACGGGCAAGAAACCGGTGGAATTGGTCAAAATGCCCTTCTTTTTTTGATCGCGCTACGTGAAATCTGAAATGAATTAGCTGCCATGGCTTTGCAGATTTCGCCAAAACGCACCGTTAAATAACCCCCTTAATCAGCCGATACATCAGTACTTCCTCACTGTAACCCTATCGGCATTCTTTCATACTCTGGGTTCTTCGCTGTAGCTCGCAGAATCCTGACTGCTTCTGGCCAGCTCTCCTCGTAAAGTATGTCGAAAACCTCAGGGAGCGGTTTTCAAGGTGTTCAAGCGAAATGCCAGAGCATCATCCGCGTCACCTTCAGTTAATTGCCTAAATAATATGGAGTTATTCACTTGGTTATCTGGCCTGTCATTTAACATAACTAGTGACATTGTCACTAAATGCCACTATTGGCCCCCTGGGCCATAATGCGATCCCTACTGGCCACTGTTATCGGACTGTTTATGATGCGTTCCCACAAAGTGCGGCGAGTGATCGAAATGCTCGATCAGGATTTCGGTCAGGGCTCGTATCCTACGTGCAGGATACTGCCCTGGCGGACGGATGATATATGCGCCAGCCGGCGGAGGTGAATGACGCTCCATGAGTGGGATGAGCTTTCCCGCGGCAATATGTTCGTGGGTAAGGCAATCCGGCAGATAAGCAATTCCGAGCCCTGCCAGTGCCGCAGCCACCAGAGCTATCCCATTATCAGCCTTGAAACGCCCCTGAGGATGGACGGTGATGGTCTTGCCGCCATCCGTAAGTTGCCAGGCCTCTGTACCTTGCATCAGCGCCTGATGAGCGACGAGTTCTTCAGGCGTCTCGGGTTTGCCATACGTCTTAATGTAGTCTGGGCTCGCGACCAGCCGGCCATAAATTGGACCAATGCGTCTCGCAATCAAATTGGAGTCCGCCAGATAACCCACCCGTATCGCACAGTCGTAACCTTCCGCGATCAGATCGACAAAGCGGTCGCTGTAGCTGGTTTGGATGTGAAGCAAAGGATGTCGGCGCGCCATTTCCGCTATCACGGGAGCGAAGTGCGTCGGACCAAAGGAAATCGGCACGGCAACCCGCAGGCGGCCACGCAGCTCACCTTCGGGCGAAATCGTCTCTTTGGCCACCTCGATCTCAACGCAGATCCTGGCGGCATAGTCCCGAAACGCGGCCCCGGCTTCTGTAAGAACCGTTCCCCGGGTAGAACGCGTAATCAACTGGGCACCCAGTTCCATTTCAAGCCGCGCAAGCCGGCGACTGACGATCGACTTGGACACACCGAGCCGAAGTGCCGCGGTCGAAATCCCGCCTGCATCGGCAATTTCGACGAATGTCTGTAGTTCCTCAATGTTCATTCAGCGTTCCCCATCATGCAACACGACTTTCCACAGAATGGCACTACCGTATCAAATATGGGCACAGCACAATACTGATTCCAGAAAACGTCGCCGCAGGTGCATGTTTCTGGACGTTCCATCCAACTAACTACAGCAGAGGAAACCAACAATGACCTTTCGTAACGGCCTTGATTCCCTTCTCCGCCCTGAAGACTCTGTTCTCGTGTTGATTGACCACCAACCTTACCAACTGGCTAACCTGAACAGCCACGAGCCGCAAATGGTTGTCAATAATGCGACGGCGCTGGCGAAGACCGCCAAGACCTTTGGCGTTCCGACCATCCT
Organism: Serratia inhibens; assembly: GCF_003591175.1. Lineage (GTDB taxonomy): Bacteria > Pseudomonadota > Gammaproteobacteria > Enterobacterales > Enterobacteriaceae > Serratia > Serratia inhibens. Next base: position 377,048 of record NZ_QYYG01000001.1, read on the forward strand.
GACGAGCGTGATTGCCGACCGAGGTGGGCTGATTTTTCCACAGATCACGGAGGTATTTCCTGAACAGGAGGTAATAGATCGAACCTTTATCAATACCTGGGAAGACCCGAAGGTGGTCGATGCGGTCAAGGCAACAGGCCGCAAACAGCTGATTATCGCGGGTCTGTGGACTGAAATATGCGTTGCGATGCCGGCGATACAGGCGCTCGGTGAAGGATGGGATGTGACTGTCGTTACCGACGCCTCAGGTGGTGTGTCAGTCGAGGCTCATGAAGTCGCTATCCAACGCATGATCGCCGCCGGCGCGAACATAATGACCTGGCTGGCGGTCGCGTCCGAGTGGCAGCGCGACTGGGCCCGCACAGAGCATACGGCGGCTCTGGCGGACATACTGAAATACCATGTTGGCGGCAGCGGCATCGCCTTGCTGTGGGAGCAACAGCTGCTCAACACCCCGGCGCCTGGCACCGGAGGCTGATCCTGGTACAAGCCTGGCATGCGCGGGCCTTTGTTCAAGAGGCAACGGCTCGCCATTCCAGGCCAGTTCCGAAAAATCATAGGTGGTCAGCTAGTCTTCAGAGCCTGTTCAACGCTGGTTGCCAGCGGGGTTGTCGGGCGGCCGATAAGCCTGGATAACGCACCACCTGCATCGAATAACGCGCCCTGCGAAGCGCCCACATCCCAGGATGCGATCGCATCGGCGAGATCTGCCGGCAGGCCAAAACTATGCAGTGCCGCCGCATAATCGGCTTCAGGAAGGTTATGATATGCGATGTCCTTGCCCGTCTGGCGGGATACCTCATCTGCCAGATCTTTCAGTGTCCATGCAGTGTCGCCGGCCAATTCGTAGGTCACATTCACGTGGCCGGAACCGCTCAAAACCGCCACTGCCGCTTCTGCGAAATCCTCACGGCTGGCCGAGGAAATCCGGCCTTCACCGGCGCTTCCCATAAAGGCACCATTGGCCAGTGCTGCGCCAACGGTGCCGGTGTTGTTTTCTGTGTACCAACCGTTGCGCATGATCGTGTAGGAAAGGCCAGAGGCCTTAATCGCGGTCTCTGTTGCAATATGTTCGCCAGCCAGGTTCAGAGGCGATACGTCCGCATGGAGCAGGCTTGTGTAGACAATGTGCTTCACGCCCGCCTTCTTCGCGGCGGCGATCACATTGGCGTGCTGGACGGTACGTTGACCGACTTCACTCGAAGAGATCAACAAAAGGCTGTCGATGCCAGTCAATGCCGCGTCGAGCGTGTCAGGGTGCGCATAGTCGGCAGCACGCACACTAACTCCTAACGATTGCGCTTTTTCCGGGTTGCGTACCAAAGCAACGATGTCGCTGACCGCCACTTTCTGTTTAAGCTTATCAATAACGATACGACCTAACTGGCCTGTAGCACCGGTGATGGCAATAGTCATGGCATAACTCCTTGAAATTTGATTTTTCGGTTAATCACGACTCGACTATAGATCAGATACTAACTTATAGTAAGTACGTACAAAAAAGTAAGTGAGACATGATTTCACCTGTCCAAAGAGGCTCTATGACAAACTCCTTAGTTGAACCTTTATCCGAAAAAATGTTGCGCGGCGACGTAATGATCGCGGCCTGTCCTTCACGCGAAATATTGAGCCATCTTACCAGCCGCTGGGGAGTTCTTATTCTGATCGCGCTGCTGCCCGGAACACTGAGGTTCAGTGAAATTCGCCGCAGGATTGGGGGAGTAAGCGAGCGAATGCTGGCTCAAACTCTTCAGTTATTAGAGAAAGACGGCATGATTAACCGCTATGACTACAACATCGTCCCGCTACGTGTAGAATACACGCTCACGCCACTTGGAAAAGAAGCTGCGGCCAAAGTTCGCGATTTAGCAGACTGGATCGAGAACAATTTGGCGGCACTAACACTGGCGCACGATAGCCCTGATGCAGTTGCCTGATAAGATTTGGGGCCGGTCATTTTCAGCCGTCGGCCCCAGGCCTCGAAGATCAATCTTTACCCTTCGGGATAACTCCCTCTCACGGGCGATAACGTTTCGCCGACTGAGGTTAGCCGCGGGCTTTCAAATGCAGCATGGAGTAATGTTCGTAGTGGCCAACACCATTCTTCACAATGGGATCTTCCGCCGTGATGGCCGCGATATTTTGCTCATCGGGAATTTGGTAGAGCGAGACGCCATAACCGCCCTTTTCATCAATCACCGGGCCATGAGCCACGATCAGGCCCTGGGCAAGCAGCTCGTTCAAAAAATCACCGTGTTGCTGCATCCATTTTTGTTCGTCAGCAGACATCGTGGTCAGAAAATTCGCTCGTGGCGGTATAAATTTGCACAGGTAATATTTCATGGTCGGCCCCTCATTGAAATCATTTAAATTTCAGTTAAACATCGCAGACATTATTTCTGTTTATGCAGACTTCACGCTTTTCAGAATTGCACCCTCAAACATTTTTGGCATGTGGTGTTGAAGGAACAGGATCATTCCGCTCATTTTCCCTACAGGATTGCTGAATTTCGGTTTCTTTGCCGTTATCAAGTCGGAAATGGTTTTGATCACCGCATCAGGCGCTTCGGCGTCATCAATGCCCTTCTGCGTCGCGGCCATGGCCTGCTTGCGATAGGTGTTGTAGTCGGCAATGTCACGGCCTTGTGCGGAAACGGCATTATGGCCCAGGTTGGTTTTAAACCACATCGGCTCGACCATGCTGACTTTGATATTGAATTGTTCCAGTTCGAAGCGCAGGGATTTGAAATAACCCTGAACGGCGTGTTTTGACGCCGTGTAATAAGACAGGTTCGGCGGGCCGATCAGGCCAACAATAGAACTGACCGTAATGATTTGCCCCTGCTTTTGTGCCCTGAAATAAGGCAGCAAGGCATTCGTCAGCTTAACCGTACCCCAGAAGTTGGTTTCAAATTGTTGTCTTCCCAGGTCAATCGACGTTTCTTCGGCAAGGCCGGTCACCATAAAACCGGCATTATTGACCAGCACATCCAACCGTTCAGTGAACTGGAATAATTCGTAAACAAACGAGGTCATTGAGCTGTCGTCGTCAATATTCAACTTCAACAGCTTGAACGGGACTTTAGCCGCGTATTTCTCCGGTTCACGGCTGGTGCCGATAACGGTAAACCCCTGCTGGTGAAGGCTGTTGGCGAGCATCAGCCCAAAACCCGATGATGCACCTGTAATTAAGACTGTCTTTTTCATAGTGATCTTTTCCAAAAGGCAGTGTGGTTTCACATTCCGCAGTGCCATAGAGATATCAGTGATGGATAAATGTGCCTCAGGCACGTACCGGCACCGCCAGGTCGCAGTGATTACCCGGCTTAAGTTAGTATCGTTTTAGTAGCCAGTCAATACTAAAATGATACTAACAAAAAAGTCGGCGAAGGCGATCCTGCATGATAGTATCGTTTCGGTAGTTAGTGAGGTAAAAGCCATGAGCACAAATCCATATTCTGAAAACATCTGCCCCATCGCCCGCAGCGTCGCTTTTCTTGGCGATGCCTGGACAATGCTGATCCTGCGTGATGCCAATTCCGGGATGACGCGCTTTGACCAGTTCCGCAAAAGCCTGGGGATTGCCCCCACCATGCTGACCAAACGGCTGGCAATGTTGACCGAGGAGAATCTGCTTGAGAAACGGCAGTATTCGGAGCGCCCATTACGTGAGGAGTATATTTTGACAGAGGCTGGCCGCGACTTTTTGCCGGTGCTTATCATGATTGGCGCCTGGGGGAGAAAGCACCGTGGCGAAGGCAAGTTGCTCCGCCTGCTGGATGCCGAGGCGGGAACTGAAGTCAACGCTATAGCCATTGATACCGTCACCGGGGCCGAGATTGGCACACGCGCAATCCAGATGGTGATCCCGGAATGATGGCCTGCGAGGCTGGCAAAATTCTTTATTGAACGGACAGAGACACGAAGGATTCGGTATGGGTGCCACAGAAAAACACATGATGGTTGTGGGCGCGGGAATTATGGGTGCATCGATAGCCTATCACCTGGCCAGCCGCGGGATAAAAGTGACCGTTATCGATAAAGGCCAGCCAGCGTCTGGGGCCACCGGCAGCTCTTTTGGCTGGATACACACTACGGTGAGTGATGATGCGCCAGATGCCCTTCTTCGCCGCGCTTCGGTGGCGGATTGGCGCCGGCTGGCAAAAGAACTCCCGGAACTCTGGGTGAACTGGACAGGGGCACTCAGTTACGACGATTTTTCACTGGAGAGCCAGGCCGACGATAGCTTGCTTCGGCAACCGGGCATATCCCAGCTTGAACCCGCGCTGAATAACCCACCGCAGCGGGCCTATTATGCGCAGCAAGATGGGGCCGTTGATCCGATAGACGCCACCCGTGTCCTGCTGGATAAAGCCTGTCGTCTCGGAGCCACGCTGAAAAGCCAGACGGCGGTAATCGGGTTTACCCGTGAGGGAAACAAAATTACCGGTATCGAGACTCCGGAGGGCGTATTACAGGCGGATTGCCTCATCCTGGCGTGCGGAACGGGCATATCGCCCCTGCTCGATGCCATTGGTACCCCGCTCCCGATCATGGCTTCGCCGGCCATTTTATTGCGGTTCGGCGCGACAGGGCACGTAGTTAACACCTTGATTTCAGGCCATGACATCGAAGTTCGCCATGCCCGAAACGGGGATATTCTGGCCGTCGAAGATTATCCGGCAACAGGCGGAATCGATGACATCGCCTCTGACACGCTGGCGGCGATGAAAATCGCTTTAACAGGCACAGAGTCGGCACAGTTGCTCAGCCAATCTGTGGGGCAGCGGCCTGTGCCGGCAGATGGATGCCCGATCATCGGATTTATTGGTGATACAACCGGCGTTTACGTGGCGGTCATGCATCCGGCAGTGACCTGCGCAGCTACCCTGGGGAGGATGATCAGTGAAGAGTTGGTCACCGGTAAGGCGCTGGACATGCTTGAAAACTATCGGCCGGCCCGTTTCTCCTCTGGCCAAGGCTGCACTTAACCGGTTCACAGGGTAACCTTATAAGCACGGCCCTATTCGTGCAGGCGGCGCGCCGCCTCTGAGGCGTTGTCCAGCGCGGTGGCAAATACCGCCTGCTGATCCGGAGTAAACTGCCTGAGAAACAGCTCGGCTACCGTGGCCTGATAAATGGCCCACATCCGTTTGCGCAAGTCTTTCCCCTTCACTGTGATGCTCACAAACGCCGCCCGGCCGTCTTCGGCCGAACGAATGCGGCTCACCAATCCCTCTTTTTCCAGTCGGTCGACCAGCCGGGTCAGGTTATAACGTTCGATCACCAGTACGTCCGCCAGCTCATGCATTCTGCGTGAACCTTGCGGGTGGCTCTCCAGTCCCCACAGCGTGTCATACCAGGCGTACGGCGGAAGCCCCGCCTGCGACAAACGCTGCTCAATTTCGCGGATCATCAGCCGATGAGATCGCACATAAGAAAACCAGAGATCGGGTTCACCTGAAGACATGATGCATTTTCCTTCCAGATACGATTGCATTTGCAATTGCATTTTACACTGATAGTATGCTCGTCGCCATTGTTGCAATTGCAATTGATAATAAGTCTTGCTCAGTCATGGGATGGATTGAAGCAGGTAACCCAAACCCGGCTCGCCGAGCCGGTTTATCGCACTTGGAGAATTGTCATGAACTCACCTGATGTCGACTCGCAGGAAACCCACGAGTGGCTGGCAGCAATGGACGCCGTTCATACGGCCGAAGGCCGCACGCGCACTCACTATCTGATCGACCAATTGCTCGATCAGGATGTCATCCGGCACGGCGACTTGCATGGCCGGGTCACCACCCCTTACCTCAATAGCATTTCCAGAGAACGGCAACCGGTCTACCCTGGTAACCTCGAGTTGGAACAGCGATTGAGCGCCTATGTGCGCTGGAACGCGATGGTCATGGTATTGCGCGCCGGCAAACATTCCAATGTCGGAGGACACATAGCCACTTATGCCTCCGCCGCCGTGCTGTATGAAGTTGGGTTTAATCACTTCTTCCGCGGCCGCACCGACAGCTTTGATGGCGATATGATCTACATTCAGGGCCATTCGGCACCGGGTATTTACGGCCGCGCCTATCTGGAAGGCCGCATCAGCGAAGCGCAACTGGACAATTTCCGCCGGGAAGCCGATCGCGATGGCCTGTCCTCCTACCCACATCCCCGTCTGATGCCCGACTTCTGGCAATTCCCAACGGTTTCCATGGGCCTGGGGCCGCTCACTGCAGCCTATCAGGCGCGTTTTATGCGCTATCTGGAATATCGCGGGTTAAAAAGCCCTCAGGGTCGCAAAGTTTGGGCCTTCCTGGGCGATGGCGAGATGGATCAACCGGAATCTCTGGCCGCAATCGCACTTGGCGGGCGCGAGAAACTGGATAATCTGATCTTTGTCGTCAACTGCAACCTCCAGCGGCTGGATGGCCCGGTGCGCGGCAACAGCAAGATTGTCCAGGAGCTGGAAGCAACCTTCCGCGCAGCCGGCTGGCAGGTAATCAAAGTGATGTGGGGCGGTGGTTGGGATGCGTTGCTGGAACGCGACCAGAGCGGCCTGCTGCGCCAGCGCATGATGGAATGCGTCGACGGCGATTATCAGACGTTTAAATCGCAAAGCGGCGCTTACGTGCGCGAACACTTCTTCGGTAAATACCCGCAATTGCTGCAACTGGTAGCAGATATGACAGACGAAGAGATCTGGGCACTGACCCGCGGTGGCCACGATCCGGAAAAAGTGTACGCGGCTTATGCGCAAGCCAGCACCCACAGTGGGCAACCGACGGTGATCCTGGCTAAAACCGTTAAGGGATTTGGCATGGGGGAAGCGGGAGAAGGCCAAAACATTAACCACCAATTGAAAAAAATGAGCGCCGACGCAGTACGCGCCTTCCGCGATCGCTTCGCACTGCCGGTCAGCGACTCTCAATTGGAGGAAATGCCTTACCTGAAACCTGCACCAGACAGCGAGGAAGCTCGCTATTTCGCTGCCCGACGTAGCCAAATGGGCGGCTATGTGCCTGCGCGCATAGCCACGGCAGAAACGCTGCCGGTCCCGCCGTTGAGCGCATTTTCGGCTCTGTTGAAAGACAGCGGCGAACGCGGCGCTTCGACGACCATGGCCTTTGTTCGCATCCTCGGCACTCTGCTGAAAGATCCGCAGTTGAGTGAGCGAGTAGTACCGATCGTCCCGGATGAATCACGCACCTTTGGCATGGAAGGCCTGTTCCGTCAGATTGGTATCCACTCCTACCTTGGCCAACTCTATACTCCGCAGGATGCAGGCCAGCTCAGCTACTACAAAGAAGCGAAAGAGGGGCAAATCCTGCAGGAAGGCATCAATGAATCCGGCGCTATCGCCTCTTGGATCGCCGCCGGTACCGCGTACAGCAACCATGGCCTGACCACCATTCCGTTTTATATCTTTTACTCCATGTTCGGGCTGCAGCGTGTCGGCGATCTGGCCTGGGCCGCCGCCGATGCCCGCACGCGCGGTTTCCTGCTGGGTGCCACATCGGGCCGCACCACATTGATGGGCGAAGGTCTGCAGCACGATGACGGCCACAGTCACGTACTCTCATCCGTGATCCCCTCTTGCGTATCTTACGATCCCACTTTCCCCTATGAGCTGGCGACCATTGTGCAAAATGGCCTCCAACGCATGTATGCAGAACAGCAGGATATTTATTACTACATCACTTTACTCAATGAAAATTACCCGCAACCTGATATGCCGGCAGGTGCCGAAGCCGGGATCTTGAAAGGCATGTATCTGTTCCAATCCGCACCGGCAGACCATCAGCCACAGGTGCAATTAATGGGCAGCGGAGCCATTTTGCGCGAAGTGATCGCCGCCGGCCGGTTGCTGGCCGATGACTTCTCCATCGCCAGCGAGATATGGAGCGCCACCAGCCTGACCGAACTGCGCCGCGAGGGAATGAAAACCGAGCGTTGGAACCTGCTGCATCCTGAGCAACCGGGTCGTACCAGCTATGTCGCTCAATGCCTGGAAGGCCACGTTGGGCCGTTGGTGGTCGCGACGGATTACATGAAAATCGTTGCCGACCAAATCCGCCCTTACGTTCAGGATCGTCGTTTCGTGGCACTGGGCACTGACGGCTTTGGCCGCTCGGACACCCGCGAATCGCTGCGGCGCTGCTTTGAGGTGGATCGTTATTTCATCGTAGTGGCAGCGCTTAAAGCCCTGGCCGATGAAGGCAAAATCGCGCCGACGCTGGTCAGCCAGGCCCTGCAACGCTATGGCATCGACAGCGATAAGCCGGATCCGGCCTATGTCTGATCCCTATTCATAACGATGAGTGACAGATTTGCCACCTTAGGAGCACAGGGAATCAAGATGCCAGAAATAAGACATGCCGTAGTACCGGACATCGGCGACGACCAGCAAATCCCGCTGGTCGAGATACTGGTTGCCGTGGGGGATTACATTACGCTGGATCAGGGGTTGATTACTCTGGAATCCGACAAGGCGACGTTGGAGATCCCCGCCACCTTCAGTGGCCGCGTCACTGAGTTGCTGGTCAAGCCGAATGACCGGCTGTCGGCCGGTAGCCCGATCGCCGCCATTGAGGTCGAAGAAGAGACGCCAAACGAGCCGCTGCCGGTGAAAGCTGCCGAACCAGCGCCCTCACCCGTGCCGGCCATGCCCGCAGCCGTTCGCGAACCGACAGCGCCGGCCCGCCAGGGTATTGCACCTTATGCCAGCCCGCTGGTGTACCGTTTGGCTCGCGAGCTTGGGGTCGACCTGCAACGTTTAACCGGCAGCGCCCGACAGGGGCGCATTACCCGCAATGATGTTATGCAACATGTCAGATCCGTTCTGAGCGCTCAACCTCAGACGACGTCAACACGCACCGCGGCGTTGCTGCCGTGGCCTGAGGTCGATTTCAGCCGGTTCGGTGAAACTGAACGCCGGCCGCTAACGCGGATCCAAAGAATGTCGGCCGCCAACCTGAGCCGAAACTGGGCGTTGATCCCGCATGTAACGCAGCATGATCACGCCGATATTACCGAGCTGGAAGCGCTGCGGGCAACGCTGAACCGTGAAAACGGCCCGGAAGGCGTAAAAATTACCCTGCTGGCATTTCTGCTCAAAGCCAGCTCCGTTGCGTTAAGGGCATTTCCTCAGTTCAATGCTTCGCTGGATATCGACGGCGAGCAGCTGATTATGAAGAAGTACCTGCACATCGGTTTTGCCGTGGAAACTCCACAGGGATTGGTGGTACCGGTAGTACGCAACGTTGATGAAAAAAGCGTGACGCAGTTGGCGCAGGAGATCGCAGCATTGAGCAAAAAGGCGCGCGAAAGCGCATTGACAGCCTCAGAGATGAGCGGCGGCTGCTTCACCTTGTCCTCGCTGGGGGGCATTGGCGGGCTGGCGTTTACCCCGATCATCAATGCTCCGGAGGTCGCGATACTGGGGATCTCGACCGCGTGTTGGCAACCTGTGTGGGACAATCGGGAATTTATTCCCCGCCTGCTGTTGCCGCTGTCGCTGAGCTACGACCACCGGGTGATTGACGGCGCCCTCGCCGCTCGTTTTAGCGTTTATCTGACCGGCCTGTTGGCCGATATCCGCCGTCTGTTACTTTGAGCCATTACCCTGCACCGGGCGATTTCCGGTGCAGGGTATTTTTCGACAACCGCACAAACGCGACTAATTAACCTTCGGCTATAACAAGTCATGTCGTGATTAACTCGCTATACTCTGGGCTGGTTTGACTGCCCGCTCTCCAGATAATGTAAATGCCGAAAGGAGAGTAAACACCAGCGCAATGCCGCCAAGTATCATATAAGTATGGCTAAATCCAATTCGGTCGTATAAATTCCCGGCCATTGACGACAAGAAAATAGACATCAATTGTTTGGAGAATTGAAACCCGACCAGGTAAATAGTGGCCGACAGTCTGGTATCAAAAGTATTGGATATATACTTAAATACGCCGATCAACAAAAATGGCACTTCAAACGCATGCAGCATTTTCAGGATAATGACTTCCACCACAGAATCGGCAATCGAAGAACCCAGAATGCGGATTGACATAATCATGCCGGCCACCAGCAAAGCATTTTTCGCTCCAATCCGGTTAATAATCCACGGGGATAAGAACATGATTAGCGCATTGGCGGCTTCCCCACCGGTAGTGACGAAACCGAAGATCAGGTTTCCTTCTTCCGGCGTGGCAAAGAACGATTTGAAAAAGTTGGCAAACTGTTGATCAAACACATCGTAGATACAAGCCACACCAATGACATACAGAACCAATAGCCAGAATTTACGTTGTTTAAACAGGTCAAAGACCAGGTGCATGCTGAACTGTGATGAGTTAGCACCGAGCGCATTCATCACGGTAATGGTGTTGCTGTTTTCAGTTTTCGCCATCAGTAACAGCACCGCCAGGATGATGGCCGCACCCGACCCCATCCAGAAAACGATGTCAGGGTTGATGCTGAATAATATCCCTGCCGTAGATGCGCAAATCCCCCAACCAAAACAGCCAAACATTCTGGCTTTACCGTATTCGAACGCGCTCTGGCGGCTAATTCTTTCCACATAGGCTTCAATGGCACCCGCACCGGAATTAAAGACAAAACCGATATAAACCCCACCCAGCAAAGCGCCAAGAATAATATTAACCTTTAGCAGTGGCGCGAACACATACAAAAAGAACGGGGCAAAAAACAGCAGCAATATCGTTATCACCCATAAAAGATGCTTTTTGACGCCGAGCTTGTCGGATAAAACCCCGAGGATAGGCTGAAATATTATAGCGAATAACGACAGGCTGGAAAAAACGATTCCCGTGTCAGTTTTATTTAAGCCAATGACTTCATGCAACCAGATAGGCAGAAATGGAAAGCAGGTCGCCATAATAAAAAAATAAAGGAAAAAGAATGTACCGAATATCCAGAAGTTACGGTTTTTTCTGTAATAGCAAGAGCTCATGTTCATGAGGTGTTTGTCCGATGAAGGTATTGTTCTGGTCTTAACGACCGCCAAAGCGGCCGTTTAGCGTCTGTATCATCAATGATCTGAACATTCAGACTTGTTTAAGCCCTATCAGTAACGCGCTTTCCGGAGCCAACACAGGGAGCGCCAGGCCGGCTTGCATCAACCAGTCGCCGGAGACCACCATCGGCTGACGCAACCAGGATGGCAGTTCACGCATCGTCCCCCCGCCTTCACGCACGGTTTTGATTTCCGGGCTATCCAGCAGGCTGACCTCGTATTGCGCTTCCGGCAGTAACCCAGGGAAACGCACCTTGCCTGCAAGTGAATAATTCAACATTTGTAACTGAGCCATCATAAATACCGCACACGTCTGGTCCTGACTGACGACACCGCTAACCTGAATCGTATCGTCAGGCATATCCACCCGCCATGTAGTTCCGCCATGCAATAAAGGCCGAAGTGTTTTATGCAGTTGAATATAATGGCGATAACCATGCAGTTCTTCCTCGTCGGACTGAACCGGATCAAGCTCAATACCCATATGCCCGAACAGTGCCGTCAGGCCTCGGAAGCCGATAGAGTGTTGCCGTTGCGTTGCATGACAGCGACGGTGGCCAATATGCTGCCCCATCACTTCAGGAGGGAAAAAATAGCTCATGCCGCGTTGAATAGCTTGTCGTTCAAGCGCGTCGTTATTGTCGGAGACCCAGAAACGCTGAGTTCGTTCCAGCACGCCGTAATCGATACGCCCACCGCCAGAAGCGCAGGACTCGATTTCGACATGCGGAAAACGTCGGTTAAGCTCATCAAGCAGCCGATAAAATTGGTGGGTTTGCGCATCTGCGGCCAGTTTGCCCTGATGCCCCGGCTGGACCAGTTCGCGATTCATATCCCATTTGATGTATTCGACAGGATGTTCGCTTAACAGCCAACTCAGCCGTGCCAATAAATAATCAAACACGTCGGGATGATTGAGATCCAGCACATACTGATAGCGCCCCGTGGGTTGCTGATAACCCGGCAATTGCAACACCCAGTCGGGATGCAGACGGAAGAGGTCCGAGTCGGGGTTGATCATTTCCGGTTCAACCCAAATGCCAAAAGACATACCTAATGATTTCACATGCTCGATAATGGGCATTAAACCCTCTGGATATTTTTGTTCATCCAAATACCAGTCACCCAAGCCGGCTTGATCGTGGTTGCGCCCGCGAAACCAGCCATCATCGATAATGAAACGCTCTACACCGATCTCTGCGGCTTTACTTGCCATTTGCATAATGTAAGCAGGATCATGATCGAAATAGATACCTTCCCAGGTATTGAGATGCACCGGCCTGGTTTGTTTCGCTGAAAAACGGATCAGGGATTGACGCAGGAAAGCATGGTAAGCCTGGCTCATACCGTTTAAACCCGCCTGAGAGAATGCGGCGTAAACCCATGGCGTGGAACATGACTCCCCTTCGCCAAGGCTTATCTCTCCTGGCAGATAGAGCGCTTCGGCCTGCACGACTCGCCGACCGTCGGTTTTCACATCCGCCCGCAAACGGTGATTGCCGCTCCAGCCGAGATGCACTCCCCATACCGCACCGCGTTGCTCACTAAACCCTGCATCCCCGACTACAAAAGCGGGAAAGTACTCGTGAGAACTCCGTCCCCGACGGCTCTCTTGTATAAAACCGCCGTGTTCCAACCTGACACGGTGCGGCTGAAACTCCCTTAACCAACGCCCATGAAACGCCATCGCCTCAACGGCATGCTCCGGTACGGGCAATGTGACCGCCAGACGGTGCAGTTGCCATGGCCGATGATGAAGGTTCTTCAGCGTATGGCGTATCTGCAATACGCCCGTTTGCGCGTCAAGCCTCAGTTCACTGATCAACTGTAATGCCGCCAGCTCATCTTCACTGGTCACCGTCACCGCACCGGGCTTGATATCCACCTTGGTCGTCGTAAATACGGGGGCCGCGTGATATCCATCGCTATGCCCCTCAATCCCCGGCGAACCAAATTGGCCGCGCCCATACTCCATCGCAAAGGTCAAAGGGAGATCAACGTCAAGCTTGCCGTTCGCTACGGGCCTTTGTAATGAAGCGACGTCTTCTGGCGAAAATCTGACGAGTTTTGGGCCCCAATAGAGGATTTCAGCAAAAGGGTGGCAGCGGATGATCAAATCGGTATCTGTGCTGGTCAGTCGAACAATTTCTGAATTCATGGTCAGGCTCCATCATGTAATTGATGGAACCATAGATGAACTTAAACGTTTAAGTGATCAACTTAAACGTTTAAGAAGTGTGATTTGGATTGAGAAAAACGGCGTTTTTTAGGCGCCTGTATCTACACGACAGGAAGAACGGTTACGTGTGCCTTAGGATTTGAGCGGAAAAGTGGTCGTACCTTGACGTAGCGTGGGTTGCCACAACATCTGGATCTTTTCAACAGGCTCTCCAGCCATCAGCGCCAGGGTCATTTGCGCAATCTGGTTACCCACCTCTTCCCGCGTGGCCTGGATAATGGCTGTCGCATCAACTCTGGTCAGGCAATCTTCCGGCAAACCGTCATAAACGATTAACGCCACGGCATCAGGCCCACTCAAGCGCCCCACCTCCCGCAGTGCGGCTACGGCCCCTTCGCCCTGTACGCTGCCGTCGGTAATAATCGCCGTGGGTGGCTCTGGCAAAGCCAATAGTTCCAGCGTCGCGCGATAACCCGCCCGACGCGTCACATCCGCAGTTTTCAAATACGGAGAACAAGACAAAGCGTGCCGCAACAGTGCATCACGGTAACCCTGACGCCGCTGCATGATAAAGGCTTGCTGGCGGTCTTCGCTTAACAGCGAGATGCGGCGATGGCCCAGAGTAATAAGATGTTCTGTCGCGATATCAAGGCCCAGCCGATTATCAAAATCGAACCAGGCGTAGGGTTGGGGTAACTGACTGCGACCCAGGGCCAGAAAAGGCACCTTTTTTTGCTGCAGCAAGGCCAGCCTGGGATCCTGCTCCAGCGTATGCGCAACAATGAGGGCATCGATGCGCCTGCCTTCGATCAATCGAATAAAGGTCTGACATTCTCCCTGCTGCTCGTCAGTGATCAAAAGAAAATCGACCTCTTTTTTGGCTAATTGATGGCCGATAGCGCTAACCATTGCAAAAAAGAAGTCATTACTCAGTGAGGATGCATAAGGATAAACCAGGCCGACAGCATCGCTTTTTCCCTTTTTCAGACGTTGCGCATTGGTATTGGGTTGATAACCAATCCGCTCGGCTTCGGCTTTAATAATATTCCGTGTCTCTTCAGAAATATCGCTGTGACCATTGAGTGCGCGACTGACGGCCGTGATAGATAACCCAAGATTTTTCGCTATTATTTTCAGAGACATAGATATAGCCCAGCCTGTTTTCAATCATTTATCTTACAATATTATGTTATCAGTTATCAAAAAATTGAATGGAATTTCAAAGGCTAAGGCTCTCGCCCAGTGATTGTTACCCTGCGTCGGGCGATTTCCGGTGGACATGTAATGATATCCGTATTGATTTAAACGTGGTGTATAGGCCCGAAATGTATTCTTCATGCATATTTAAAAAACCGATAAACCTTACGCCTCCTCCCCGGTCTCGGTATTCACCCGTTTACCGATGTCTTTAAGCTCCGAATATTTTTCCAATAGTTGCGGGCCGTCATCCAGACTGGTGGCAAACATCCACAAATAAGTCATTACCGAGTAAATATGGCCGGCCGTGATCCCCGACGACTGAGTCATCCAGGCAATAGTCAGGCTAAACAACAAAGCGACAAGTACACCGATCGACAGATACCCCAGCGCTTCGCGATCGGAGAGCCGTATGCGCAATTTGGCGAGTGTCAAATAATGCCTCTCCAGGGAGAGCACGGTGGCCTTGTTAACGAAATCCACCTCTTTTTCAAGGCGGTTATTAAGTTTGTTATACAGCGCTTCGTTTTTATGGGCATAACCGGAAAGGAAGCAGGCCAGAAACGCCAGTATGGCCAGACAAGCAATGCCCGCCCAAAATTCAATGACCAGCAACATCACCGCAGCCCCGATCATGGAGGCCAGTGACGTGATCAGCATCGGCAAATGCAACTCGAAGAAATCGACGAATTCTCTCGATAGCGCCACACGCGCGGCAACGGTAGACGGGTTGAGCTTGTTTTTACGTTGCGTCATGACCACAGATACCGCCAGAGCCGCATAAATTCTGGCAAAGGTGCGCGTATCCACGCTTCTGCGCGCAGCGCCAAGGCACCATATGAATAAGATCATCATTCCATACAACACCGCATTTAACGTCTGCCCCGACAGGATGGCGTTAATGGAAATGCCCGCCAGCACCGGATACAGCAGATACATGGCGTTCTCTGCAACCACCAGCAGGAAGGTAAAAAACAACTTTTTGCGGTGGCGTCTTGCCAGTAATTTCAGGGTGTTGGACGCACTGCCGGCCACAGGCGCTGCCGGAAGGTTTTGACTGTTCATTATGGTCTTTTCTGTTAAAATTCAAAATTAGAGCGACTGCTCAAAACAATGAAGGCATGCTATTTGAGCAGTTGCTCAAAGTCAATGGGAGGAGATAGATGAAAGGTAAATCTGAGTTGATGAGAGAGAAAATTCTAAATGGCGTTGTAGAACTGTTTATAGAAAAAGGCATTGAAAAAGTCACCACGCGCGAACTTACCGAATACGTAGGCATCTCCCGCAGTCATATTTATCACTATTTTAAAGACTGGCAATCCCTGTGCCTCGAAGCCTTAACAAACTTCATGCATGGCGAACTGGAAGAGTTCCGCACTCTCATTACGCCCTTGCCCGCCGCTCGGAAACTGCAAGAATTTATCGATGGCATGATCTCCGAAACACCCGATCCCACCAGGAAACTGTATGGTTCATTATGGCTGCTCTCCACGCATAACGAAGCTTACTCGGCGCTGATGCAGTCATTTTTAGACGAGTGGCATCAGGTGCTGTCTCAGATCATTGTATCCGGCATGGAGGAAAAAACGTTTCGCCATGTGGACGCACAGCGCGTAGCGCGGCAACTGGACGCCATGCTGTTTGGTTACGGTGAACATCTTTTCACCCTGCCTTCTGCGCAAGCCTTGAAACAGGCGGAAGAAGACATTGATGACTTCATTCAACGAAACTTGCTGCTCATCGACAACAAATAGACGGGGCAACGGGGTGGCCACCTCTGCAGCCACCCCGCGGGTCTGTCATCAGAACCAGGCTTCCCACATTGCGCCGACGTTGAACGAATCCAGTTGGGTATCGTCGTCGGTGCCGTTCACGCGGGCGGTATGTTTGTTATCCACCTCGCCGCCGGTAACGTAGAAGCGCAGCATAGGACGGAACTCCGGCCCCATCGCAATCGAAATATTCTGCGACAGCGTGAGTTTCCAGCCGTGGTTATCGCCGCCCTGGTCGTAGTCTACCCGTTGGTAGCCCGCCTCCAGCCAGGTTGAATGCACGTCGTTCCACCAATACATCGGCCGCACAATCGCGCCGTAGTTACGGCGATCGTCAGTGCCGTCGGCATCGTTGGAGTAATCATGGAAGGCGAGCAGGTATTCCACCTGCGCCTGCTGGGTAAACTTGTAGTTCCCCTCGAAGCTGGCGTAAACCGCCGTCAACTCGTCCGTTTTGTTGTAAACGCTGTTATCCGCATTGTTGGAGTAACGGGCGATGACTCTATTCACCCCTTTGTCGCCGGTATGACTCAGCACCACGCCGCCCTGCCAGGCTTTCAGGCGCTCATCGCTTTCCACCGCTTTCGAATCGAAGCCATAGTTGGCGTAAAGTTCCAAATCCAGCGGACCGACCTTCATGCCATGAATTTTCGAGGTCAGCGCGTAGTTGCCTTTATCGCCGGTTCCTGAACCGCCGGTACAGGTGATGCGCGACGGGTTGGCTTCGTCTTCCGCCACTCTCGGATCACAGGACTCAACGGCAGCGACGGCGGCGACGTCAAACTGTACGCCGCCGATATCAAAGTTCTTCACCCCCGCGCCCTGGCCATCGTGGGTCATCCAGAAATAGTCGTTGATGCCCTGTTGCGGACGCTGATGAAAATCGCGGCCGGCCCACAGATAGGCATTAAGGTTCGAGGCCAGAATATTGGTGACGCCGGCATAGGCTTTCTTGAGGTTTACCTCGTCACCCCAGTGGTCGAACATCACATTGACATCCCAGATTGCGCCGTTATCGCCTTTGAACGCTTTGGACAGCTGGAATTCGCCGCCGTTGCCTTCGTTGCCCAGGCGGCCCAGTGCGGATGCGCCGTTGTAGGAGCCGTCAACGCCGACGAATTTCTGATCGCCGCCCTGGAACTGCGCGCCGTAACGGGCGTAACCAGAAAATTTGACGCCAAACGGGATCGCCATATCCGGCGACTGTGCAGCGCTTTGCGGCTCGGTAATGACATCGGCTTTCTTATTCATGGCGGTATCTATTTTCGCCTGCCGTTCCGCCAGGGCTTTATCGACCGCTTTTGCCACGATGGCATCGATTTGCTCTTGGGTAAATTCTTGAGCGAGTACGGATCCAGAGCAAAGCGCGGCCATTACCGCCAGCGCTATTGGCAATTTATTATATATTTTCATGGTTATCTCAATTGTACACAGGTGATATTATCAGCCACCCGAAGGCAGCCTTAATAATATCCTGTGGGCTGGTTTATATTTAGATAACAGCCATCCTGTTTTGGTTTTTTTTTAAAAAAAACCGTGCTATCACCAAAACAAGCTGATTATTTATTATTGATATGGGTACAGAGCAATTAAATCTTCTTCGTAATTATTCCCCTTGTTGCAATGAACAATGTGTTATTAACGTTGGTAAAGGTGAATGATCTCTTCCGATAATTCACGCGCCAGTAAAGACGTCATTAAATGATCCTGCGCATGTACCATAATCAAGGTCATTGGCTGCCGGGCTTCACCGGCATCCTGTTCGATCAGTTTGGTTTGCATATGATGCGCCTGGCGCGAGAAACCATCGGCCTGCTGCAACAGCGCTTTGGCTTCGCTGATGTTGCCTTCCCGCGCGGCGCGCAACGCTTCAAAGCACAGGCTGCGCGACTGGCCGGCGTTGACGATAATCTCCATGACCGCCTCTTCCAATTCAATCATCATTTGTCTCCTGTTCGTTAAACCCATTGTCTGCGGCGGTGGCGGCAAACCACTCTCCGCTTTTCTTGACGGTGCGTTGCTGGCTGGCTAAATCCAATTGCACCAGACCGTAGCGATTTTTATATCCGTTGCACCATGACCAGTTATCAATAAACGTCCACATGTGATAGCCGAGGCAATTACTGCCTTCGCTAATGCCTTTATGCAGCCATTTAAGGTGTTCGGAAACAAACTCAATACGATAGCGATCGTTGATTTGGCCGTTTTCCGCAAAGCGTTGCTCGTTTTCCACCCCCATGCCGTTTTCGGAAATAAAACAGCGCGGGTTGTCATAGTTAACGCGCAAGTTTGTCAGAATGTCATAAATACCCGGCTCGTAAATTTCCCAGCCGCGGTAAGGGTTCATTTTTCTGCCGGGCATTTCATAGTTTTCGAATAACCATTCAGGCATAAAGGGCGCTAGCGGGTTTACGGCGCTGTCGCGGCATTTCACGCGGCGCGGCTGGTAATAGTTAACCCCGAGCAGGTCAATCTTTCCTTCGGCAATCAGCGCCCGATCGCCTGGCCGGCAGGCCGGAAGCTGATCCCAGGTTTTCAGCAAAGCCACCAGATCGGCCGGATACTCGCCACGCAGCACCGGGTCGAGAAAACTGCGGTTAAACAGCAGGTCGGCGTGGTGCGCGGCACTCACATCCGCCGGATTTTGCGAACGCGGGTAGGACGGCGTCAGGTTCAGCACGATACCGATCTCCCCGGCATAAAGCCCGGCGCGAAACGCCTGCACCGCCGACGCATGCGCCAGTACCGTGTGGTATGCCACCGTCGCCGCGCGCTTAAAGTCGACCACGTTGGGGTAGTGGAAATCATACAGGTAGCCGCCTTCGACCGGCACAATCGGCTCATTGAAGGTGAACCAATGCATTACCCGGTCGCCAAACAGCTCAAAACAGACCTGCGCATAGCGGCTAAAGGCAGCGACCACATCGCGGTTTTCCCAGCCGCCCTTCTCCTGCATCGCCATCGGCATGTCGAAGTGGAACAGCGTAATAAACGGCTTGATGCCCTGCGCCAGCAGCTCATCAATCACGTTGTTGTAAAACGCCACCGCTTGCGGATTCACCTCGCCCGTTCCGTCCGGGATCAGCCGCGACCAGCTGAGGGAGGTCCGAAAACTGTTATGGTTGAGCTGTTTCAGCAGCGCGATATCCTGACGCCAGTTCCGGTAAAAGGTTGACGTCTCCTGCGGCCCCACCTGCTGATGAAAACGCCAGGGCTCATTGGCGTACCAGTTGTCCCAGATTGTCGGGCTTTTACCGCCCTGCCGGCTGTCCCCTTCGGTTTGCAGCGCGGAGCTGGCGCTGCCCCACCAGAAGTGCTCGGGAAATACGTATTTCATGCTTCGCTTCTCCATAAATATCAATTGTTGCCGAGGGTTTCGGCCAGCGGTGCAGCGCTCTGCGCTTTTTGCTCTTCGGTTTTCATTAAAGAGCGCTCGTAGGCACGCAGGAACGGCAAGTACATCAGGGCGGACATCACCATACAGATGACGCACATCACCACCGGGCTGAACGCCCAGTTCGCCGCCCAGGAGGCACCGATGGGCGCCGGCGTGGTCCACGGCGTGAGCGAGACCACCTGCGCCAGCCATCCCAAACGCGTCGCGGTATAGGCCAGTACGGCGTTGATCAGCGGAACGCAAACGAAGGGGATGAACAACATCGGGTTCATGATGATCGGCGCACCAAACAGGATCGGCTCATTGATGTTAAAGAAGCTCGGCACCACGCCCATCTTGCCGATGGTGCGCAGGTGGGCAACGCGGCTGCGCAACAGCAGGAAAGCCAGCGGTAACGTCGAACCTACGCCGCCAATCAGCAGATAGTGATCCCAGAAACCCTGCAAATAAACGTGTGGCAATGCCGCCCCGGCCGCCAGCGCCGCCTGGTTTGCCGACAGGTTCGCCATCCAGAACGGGTTCATGATGCCGGTGACGATCAATGAACCATGGATGCCGGCGAACCAGAAAATCTGGCACAGCAATACCGACAGCAAGATGGCGGGCAGCGAATCCGAGGCGGACACCAGCGGTTCCAGCAGATGCATAATCGCCTGCGGCAGGATCATGCCGGTTTGCGCTTCGATAAACAGATTCAGCGGATGCAGCGTACCAATCACCACCAGCACCGGGATCAGGATCTCGAACGAACGCGCCACGCCGGTGGGCACCTCTTTCGGCAGGCGGATGGTGATATTGTTCTGTTTGAGCCAGGCGTAAACGCGGGTTGAGTAAATGGCGGTGATCAGGGCGGTGAAAATCCCTTGCCCGGAAAGATACTGGGTAGATATTTTGCCGTCCGCATAAGGGGCAGCCACCAGCAAAAAGGCCATAAATGCCAGCAAGCCGGACATCACCGGATCGAGATTAAACTGCCGTCCGAGGCTGGCGCCAATTCCCACGGAGATAAAGAAGGTCATCACTCCCATACTCAGGTTGAACGGCAACATCAGCTGTTCGCGATAAGTCTGCGAAAAATCCAGCCAGCCACGCGCAAAGCTGTTCGTGGTATCGGCGGAGAACGGCGGAAAGATAAAGACCAGCATGAACGAACCAATAATCATAAACGGCAACGCGGCGGTAAAACCATCGCGGATGGCAATGACATATTTCTGCTGCCCCAGGCGGCCGGCCAGCGGAGTGATGGATTGCTCGATGACGGCAATCATTGACTGATATAACGAACTCATAGGAACACCTTTTTAGTGCGCCGCTGCGATCAGCGACAGAGCATAGTCCAGTACCTTCTCACCGCGCTGCATGCCGTAGTCCATCGGATCAATGGGCTGAACGGGTATGCCTTGGACGGCAGCCTTTTCTGACAGTGTTTTAAGCATATATTTTACCTGCGGCCCCAGCAGCACCACCTGATAGCGCGGAAACTGCGTATCGAACTCGGCTACGCCATAGGCGTCGATCTCGACCGGCAACCCCCTTTCATCCGCAGCCTCCACCATTTTCCTGACCAGCAGGCTGGTAGACATCCCGGCGGAACAACACAGCATGATTTTGTACATCGACAACCATCCTCAACGGGTAATTAACGTGAATGCGGGAATGATTGGATATCATACGGAAACCGTTTTCCATCAGGTGAGAGTGGAAGTGTGATACTCATCATGATCTAGGCAGTGCAAGGGTTTTTTATTGGATTTGCATCACATATTTCCGCCTCACTTCGAGGGGTTTTGACATGGTATGGAAAATCGGTTTCCATGAAAAAAAGAAAAGGGTTATACTGCTGGCGGCGATAATGTGAGCCATTACCGGATGGTTTTTTACAGGCTGCAGCTTGGGCCTGTCAGGAGAGAAAGATGTCAACAATCAACGATGTATCACGTTTAGCTGGGGTGTCAAAAGCCACAGTCTCACGGGTGTTGAGTGGATCGCGCGGCGTTAAGGAAGCCAGCCGTCTCGCGGTATTGCAGGCAGCAGAAGAGCTAAATTACCGGCCAAATGTGATCGCGCAATCATTGCTTAGCCAATCGACGGGCTGCATCGGGGTTATCTGCGCGCAGGAGAACATTAACCAGACCACAGGTTATCTTTATGCGCTGGAAAAACAGCTCAGCCAGCATCAAAAACATCTGCTGCTGCGTTTCGCCAACACCAAAGCGGGCGTCATGAACGCACTGGACGAACTCACCTGCGGGTTGTGCGACGACGTGCTGATTATCGGCGCCCGTTTCCCGCTCAACATCCCGAATGACAACGTGATCCTGGTCGATTGCGTTGAGGCCGACACGCCCAACAGCATTCAATTCGACCACGCTTTCGCCGCCGAAAGCGCCTGCAATTACCTGATTAGCCAAGGCAGACGCCAAATAGCCTTGATCCATCCGGATGCCGGCGGCTCTGCCGATCAACTGCTGCTCGGTTACAAGCTTGCGCTGGAAAACAACTTTTTGCCGTTCAATCGCAACCTGGTGTTTATGGATTCGACCACCTCTTCCGTCGCGGTACAGGTACTGCTCAATAACGCCACCACGCTCAATTTCAACGCGCTGCTGGTGGCGGACGAGCAGGAAGCACAGCGGGTGATTACCCAGCTACAGGCGTTCAATAAATCCGTACCGGACGACATCATGGTCTTTAGCCTGGCCGGTTCGCTGCATTTACCCGGCATTCCGGCGATCCCCTCGATCGAATATTCAATGGACGCCATGGCGGCGCGCATCGTCAGTTGGTTGACGGAGAAAACCCGGGATATGCTCGGTGCCTGCGTGCTGCGCGGGGATTTGATTATCCCGGACAGGCACAAGCGTTAAGCGATAGCCGCCGGAAAACAAAACGGGCCAACAAGGTTGGCCCGCGATCGGTTCAGTTCCTGCTGACGACTATTCTACTGCGATAGGCGTCTCAACCAGTTTGGGCTGATTGCTCCCCTGCAGCGTCTTGATCTTGTCCTGATACAACTTCACCTGTTCAGCATCTTTCAGCAAGGTATAGGTCAGCTCGAAGTCGGCACTTTGGCCAGGCTGCAACTGTTTGATACGCCCTTGTTCCCGTTCGATTTTCACCGGATAGGCATAGTTGGTCCCCGGTTCGATGCCGGTGACGTACCCCTGGCGTTCGGTATCCGTATTCTTCCACAGTGTCAGCAGCGGTAACTGGTGGGTATCGAAACCTATCGCCACACCGCGATCCCCGCTCCGGTTGTGCAGCATGGCGAGCGTTTTGCCCTGCGCATCCGCATAAGGCAGGATGTTGAACACCATTTCGTCAAAACCTTTGGTCGGGCCCTGATAGGTTGCCCAATCTTTCAGGCCGGCTTTGGCGTAGTCGTTAAAGGGTGAAATTTCCTTGATCGGTGCGCTGAATACCGCACCTTCTTCCAGCAAGGGTTTGCCAAAATTGCTGTGGTAAATGATTTCGTAATCCCGTGGGTAATCGGCGCGGTTGGTCACGCGATCATGGATTGAAAACGATTGTGAGCCAGGGATATAACGCAGTTCAGTCCAGGTTTCCAGGTTGCTTTTCTTGAAGGTATTTTCTTTCAGCAACCCGCGAATGCGGACTTCGTACGGGGCTTTTTCGGCGATATCGATCACCACTTTCGAGGCAGGCGTGTTGCCGGCACGGCCATGCAGCGTGTAAAGCGTGCCGTTGTCGACGCCAGGGTGCCCGGTCCATTCAAAGCCGCAGCGCACCATCATTTCATTAAAACCGTCCAGCCACCCCAACCCATTGCGGCTGTCCAGATTGATATAAGCCGGGTTGACCACTTCGGTCACCGGTGAATCCCAGCCCAGCCGGACGTCTGACCCCTTCACATTCAGAATATTCATGCCGCGTGTCGGGCTCAGAGCTATCGTCAGGCCGGCGCTGCTTAAGGTGATCACCTTGGAACCTTCCTGTTTTCCGCCGTGCAGTACCTGCTGCTGTAAGCTGAAGCCTGCCCCTGCGATGTTCAGCTTTTGGCTGTCGGTCTGCCAATTGCCTTGTTCAATGCCTTTTTCCGAGTCGGTCAATACAATGGTCTGAGCGTTTACTGCGCACGAAATCAAAGAGATAACCGCCGAAATTGTAATTAACTTTTTCATGGTGCTGTCCTTAACGTTAGCTGAAAGGTTTTAGCTAAAACAATGAAAAAATAGATCTAGGCGGCCAATTAAAAAGAGAGATAAGTCACCTTTCCGATAACAACGGGATAACAATGGAAAATAATGGGGTACAAGTCACCTTATCAATGTAATAAACGATATGTAATCACAAAATTAATCGACATTGATCACTGAAAAAATGCGCCTTGCTGTAAGGTGTCAGCAAAAAAAGTCTTGCGCCAGAAAAATTAAATTTATTGTTTATTATCAATTCATTACAAAAAAATAAAGCCTGCGGAGATTTGCAGGCTTCGCGTTGAGATACCGGCATCGACGAGCAATAAGCCGCTTTAGCGGTCTTACCGGCAGCCGAGAGGGCCCAACAATACTGTTACTAATGATTTTTATGTAAAGGACGACTATGCTTCACAGGCTTATTAACATTGCGTTTAACAAAACGATTTCCTGCTGATGGTGTTTCTGAATACAATTTCATTTTCTCCTGCCCCAGACTTAAGGCTGTAATGGCGAGATGATCCGCATTTTCCAGTGCCAGGTTTAACATGCTGGTTTTTATTCCTGCCTTTGTTACCCTTTTATCCGGGTTTATGCTCATATAAAAATCATCAAACCCAGAAATAGCCTCATCAATATACTCCTTGGTTTTGGAGTATTTATATGTTGGCATATGAGTATAATAGTGATCCCAAGAACCTTCATTTTTATATATCCTATTGAATTTCCCACTGCGCTTAACATCATTAAAATGGGATACTTCATGCAGTAACGTGGTTATATTATCCACCTCCCCAATCTTATTCGTGTAAATTGATGATATGTGTATGTTTCTTTTTTTGTCATTACCGTACACATAGGCCGCAAATTTACGCAGCGCCGCTTCTTCATCATACAGTACTTTACTTATCCGTAGAGATTCTTGCATCGCCAAAAACCTGTCAAGAAGCTCACTTCTAAATCCGGATGTTTTTATTTTACCTTCTCTCGATGCCGTCTTAAACACAGCCCTTATTTTTTCCTTTGTATTCTTGGATAAATACTGTTGATTTAATTTTCGGATGGCCTCACCCAAAACATCCTGAGCAATTTTAATTTCAAAATCTATTCTTTCATCCGATATTGGATATATTGGCGTCAATCCTTCTTCATCGACTAATGTTACCGGATTATTCCTGCACATCCTGAACAGGTTCAGCCCGTCCACCGCCCCCGCCGGGTCCGCGCTCAGCCACCGGCCCGCCCATGGCTGGTAATACCGGTAGCCGTAATAGTAAAGACCCGTCGCGTCCCGCTCCTTGCCCGAATAACGCACGGTCTTGTAGTCCGCCTCCACCTGGCTTCGCGCCGTCCACACCGCCGTGCCACCGTACGGGTAGTACTCCTCCAGGCTGATAATGTTCCCCGCTCCGTCCACCTCCAGCCCGCTGCTGCCAATCAGGCTGTCGTAACTGTAACGGGGCTGGTCGTTGCCGGTACTCTCCGGCCAGCCGCTCTCCCAGTGCAGCACCCGCACCTGCGCCCGGCCCGCCTCGCCCACCGTGATGACCTGCAGGCTTTCCGTTTCTGTTTCTCCGGATTTTGTGGTCCGCTGCTCCAGCCCCGGCAGGTACAGCGCACGCTGCGTCTGCATGCCATTGCCCGTTTTCTGCGCGCCGACCTTGAGGATGCGCCGGCTGCCCGCGTCATAGCGGTAGCTCTCCCTGTCATCCGTTCCGCCGTCCCGCACCACCCGCGTTACCTGCAGCAGCTCGTTGCGCGGCGTCCAGACAAGCGCCTGTCCCGGCTGTAACCACTTCTGCTGCCCCCCTGCCGTGAACTGCTCGTCCACGTATGCCGCAGTGCTGGCAAGCGTGCTCAGTACGCCGCGGTTGCTGTGCTTGCTCACCGTGATGTTGATGCTGTAGTTGTTGCCTGTCGCCGGTGCACTGTGGCTTATCCGGGTCAGGTTGCCGGATTCGTCGTACTTGTAAGTGCGGGTGTAGTTGGTGCAGGCACCACTGTCGGTGGGGAGGGGAACGGCGATGTGCGGCAAGCCCGTGGACTGCTGACCGGCATTGGCCATCTCGCGCCCGGAGGCGCTGGCCAGACGGTACAGGCTGTCGTAGACGAACCTGTTCTCCGGCACCACTTTCTGGTTGCGCCAGAAGCGCGTCTCTTCGGCGTCATTGCGGATACTGAGCACGTTACCCACCGGGTCGTAGTCATAGCGCAGGTCCTGGAGCATCCTGGCCCCCGCCGCATGCCCGGCCGGCCGCACCGTTTTAATCCCGACCAGGCGCTGCGTCTGCGGCTCATAGGTGTAGGTGGTCACCACGCCGTTGCCATGTTCCTCCCGCAGCTTCTGCCCGGCCGCGGAGTAGGTCAGCGACTGTACGATAACCTGCTCCTTACCCTCTTTCAGCGTCAGCCAGCTGCCCGAGAGCAGGCCCGCGACGTCGTACGCCACCCGTTGCCTGTGACCTTTTGCATCCGTGGTGGTCAGCACCGTGCCGGTGGCATCCACGCGGGTCAGGCTGGTATGTGTCTCACCCTCCAGCAGGTCGTTCCAGGCTGAGGTATCTTCGCCCTGCCAGTCGGCCACAGCGTCCGGATTCTCCGCGTCCTTCAGCAGACGGCGGGTGACGGAGAGCGGCATGCCGGTCAGGGCCACGCTGTCCGTCTGTACCAGACCGGCCGTATCATAATGGTGGGTGCACAGTCCGGCCAGGTTCAGGGTTTTATTCGCATCAGCATTGTCCGCATAGACGAAGCGTTCGGTGATGCGGGCAGCCTGACCGTCCGGCTGTTCCAGAGTGGCAAGCGGGCGCCCGGGCAGCCCGGCGTCTTCATACAGCCAGGTGCGGGTGACGCCGTTGGCGTCGATACCCAGCAACCGGCGGCCGGCGATGTCGCTCAGGGACAGGGTGGTGCCGTTATCGGCGCCCTGCGCGCGCAGAACGCTGCCGGCAAGGTCGGTAAGGTATGAGAAGTTCACCCGGCCGGCCTCGTGCTGGCGCCAGTCGGCGCACTGAGACAGAAAACCGCGGGGGTCGTATCGCTGACGGGTGATGTGTGTGTAGGTGACATTCGGAGCGTGGGGATTGCGTTGATACTCCAGGGTGCGCACGGTCAGGCCGCGGTTGTCGAGGACCGTGACCGTCGGGGTCTTGCTGAACAGCGATGTGTTCATGGGATTCTCCTGTACAGGTTATGCAGCCAGTCAGGCTACGCAAAAAAGCATACAGCGTTCAGGAGCATTGTGTAAGAGTGGGCCCTTTCTGAGCAGGAAGCAGACAAACCAATATGACGAATCACCCGTCACACCTATTCAAGCTCATCCCGGATTTAATTACTTTTTTTGTATATATTGTGACAATGCCTACAACTTAATTAAATTTACCATTTTTCAAATACCCTATATGGATACTATGTAATCCTGACGTTTATAAGACTACCGAGCATAATAATTTCAAATGAAAGTATTCACAAAGGAAATATTAAGCTGTCAATATGACAGAGTGTCTGGCGGATGGCAGGATAGAGATGGGAGTGGGCAAGTATCATCAGGCTACGATCGGCATACTACCGAACCGAAAGAGCCCGGTGCTAAACGCCAATTAACCGATAAATGAACAGATGTGAAGTTCTATGCCTTCATGGAGGAAATCATGAGTAAATATGTTGTGTTCATAAGCGCTGATAATGCAAAAGCAATCCCAAAGGGATCAGTTACACACTCATTAATTAAAGAGATGAAACAGAAAGGGTTTAGGAAACATCATATCGAAGTAGAAGCCGAAAATGAAAAGGAAGCCATTAGTAAATTAAATGCCGACGGCAAGGATTATTTGGATTCATTAAGGGAATTCTCCGGGAGTGTGTTTATATGCTCCGTTTGCGTCGTTATTATATCCTTGATTTATTTTTTCAGTTAAAAACCAGCAATTTCAATTAAGCATGGATTATCGAAAATAAACTCATCTCAGGATGGAAAAATACCCGTTCCAGACCTCCTGCTTTTTGTATGGGTAGGTGATGTCACTCAGATCCACGCAAAGCACCAGGAGGTAAACCATCCTCAGGGTGAATGGGTACATTCAACACCTGAGAATGTCTCTTCAGGGTCTATTTGGTCCGCTACCTGTGCATCAGCGACTTTTCCACCCTGCTCCTTGGTTACCCCACTCTTCTGTGGCACAGACAGACCATCCTGTACCACATCAGACGGACGGCACAGCCGTGCTCCCAGCGAGGTGCCGCTTCTACACAGGCTGATAAGTGACAGGCGTCACTGTGCCATTGACCACCTCAGCAATGCTGACGTCGACGGTATAGGCCTCTACCGGCCGACTGAGCGTATTGGCAATGGTTTGCGCCATGTTTTCCACGCCTATCCATTTTCCTGCGGAGCAAGAAATCAGCCTTACGGTGCCCCCGCCGCCGATATTATTCTGTATCGCCTGGGCCGTGGTCTTGGCGGAGGCATACCGATACCTGCCTTGCACATCCTCAGGGAAGGAGAATCGCGGATGCCCATGCACAATCACAGTATCCTGCCCCCCGGTCATCGCCCCCAGATTGCTGCCTTGCCATTGAGAGGCTTCCCGAGGGTTGAACTCAAGAATGGTATTAGGCGTGGTCCTGTCCGTAATGATGCTGAACTCCGAGGCACTCATCTCAACGGGTGTAGTACGGATGCCGCCGATTTTCCCGAAACCAAAATGCGCGCCCGATGCCATCACGCCGGCTCCTATGCCAACCGCGGCGCTGATGCCGATGTTTTCCCACACTTCAGCACTGAAGAATGCCTGATGATCGAAGCCGGCAGTGACGCCGGCGGAGGCCACCGAGCCGGAGAAACCGCCGGACGCTGAAGCCGACAGGACACCGACAGCCGTGACTCTCCCGGCAGACCAGCCCGCATTCATCGCGGTGCTCATCGCTCCACGACCGACCACACCGCCGACGCCGGCTCCGACTACGCCGGACACCGCTCCCGCCAACAGGCTGACGCCCCAGTCTTTGGCGCTCAATCCAGGTTCGCCGCTCGCATGGAGACCCCATTCCGTGATGCCATTACTGGCCGCGGTGCCGGCCACGCCCGCCACCGCGCCGACAGTGATGGCGGCGCCCATGCCCGTACCCAGGGCCAATGCGCCCACACCACCCGTAATAAGGCCCACGGCGATGCCCGCGATAGCCGCACCGATCACCCATCCTATGCCCAAATTCCCACTGGGATCGCTGCCCATGATGGGATTGCCATTTGCATAGTTGTAGCGGTTGATAAGGTCGGTGGTATCCCGGCCCATGAAGCGCTTGATTCCGGGATGGTAGTAACGCGCCCTCAGATAGATCAGGGAAGACTCGAGGTCGGTATATTCGGCGGTATATCTGAATGGATTTACGCTGATATCGGCATCAAGATGACTGGCACCCTCTTCTTGCCCATAGGGTTCGTAAGCGTAGCTGGCATCCATCTCGCAGGAAGCATCGACGACGCCGACGACGTCCCGGAAGGATGCGATGAAATATTCGGCGACGGTGATCCCTGCGCTGTCGACCAGGCGAACGTATCTCTTGCTGCCCTGCGCCAGGTAGTGGCTGGTTTTATCTCCCTGTATCTCATTGACGATATTGGGGGATGAGGAATAGTCGTAATAAAACCCTATCGCCACACCATCATTGACCTTTTTACTGGCCCGCAGCCCATCGGGGTAGTAATCGTATTCGGCGATCAGATTGCCGCCGGCATCGCTATATCCGATCAGCCTGTTTTGCGCGTTGTAGCGATATGTGCCGCCCGCCCCATCGTCGGTCAAATTGCCATTGGCGTCGTAGGCGAAGTTTCTTGCGCCGGACGAGGCGTCGATGCGCAATAACTTGTTGTCCTGATCGTAGGTATAGGTCGTCGACTGGCTGGTCGTTCCGACCCTGCGATCTTCCCGGATGACGTTGCAGGCCGCATCATACCGATACGCCGTGACGGCAACGTCGCCGCCCAGGATTTGTTTCCGCTCTTCCGTGAGCTGGTTGCGGCTGTCGAAACTGTAGTTCGCCAGATAATTCAAATTGGCATCTTGCGCAAATGCGCCCGAGCTGGATTGCAGCTTGACCAGGTTACGGGTGATCGGATCATAGGAATATTGCGTCTCCAGCAAAACAGGGCTGGTCGCACCCTCGGACGTATCGGTGATGACCGCCTGCGCAAGGGAACCGAAACCATCATAGGAGAAACGGCTCGAGATGCCGTTGCTGACCCGGATCGACTTGAGTTTGCCGCTGTTGGCGGCGCTCTCCTCTTTGCTGTAATAGTCGGTCTGGACGCTGTAATCCTCTCCGACGATCTGTTGCCGAGTTATCCGGCCGTAATTGTCGTACGTATATTGCGTGACCTTCCCGATGGCATCGGTGAATTTGCTGAGCAGTCCCGTGCCGAGGTCATATTCATAAAGGATCTTTTTCCCGTCGGGATAGGTCACCGATTTAATCGCACCGCCCAAACCATAGTCATACGCAATACTCCCTTTGCTCTCCCCCTGGCGGAACTCTTCTATTTGCCGCACCTTATGCGTCAAGGGATCATAGGTATATTGCTTCTTGCACTGTGCCCCCTGGTCAGTCCATGCAACCGATACCAACTGGTTATTGGCGTTGTAGTCGCATGCGAACACCGTTCCCGCATAATCCGTGTAACTGGATACCAGGCCGATCTCGTTATAGACATAGGTGTATTGCTGGCCGAGCGCATTGGTGTCGGTGAGCAACTGATTCAAGTTATCGTAAAAATAGGTATCGCCGCCGGCGGTGGACTCTTGCGTTTCAGGCGCGCTGACATGGACACCGGTGAATACCGCATTGGTAAATAAATCCCTGGAAATATCCTGGCGTTGCACGATGTCGTCACTGCCTGTCGCGCTGTAGGAACTGACCTGGTTATTGACATCGTATTGGAAGGAGGCTGCCAGCCATTCCTTCCCTGCCGATGGCTCCCCCGTCAGTGACTTGATGATGTTCGAATAGCTGTTGGAGAGGCTCGTCGCCGACACCCTCTCGGAAGAAAGCAGGCTGGAGTAAGTGACTTCGTCGAGCACATTGTCATTCTTGCTCAACCTGCTCACCAAGACGTCGTTAAAGAATTCCGTCTTGGTTTGAGCCACGGCGTCATATTCGTAGCGATTGACATTGCCTGACGCATCCGTCGCCGTGACCAACTGATTTCTGCTGTCATAGGCGTACAAGATCCGCGAATCGGTGCCCAGGATGCCTTCGGTCCAGATCAATTGGCCCTTGTCGTTGTACCCATTGGCGGTGAGCGTACGCTCCGCCTTGTCATAGCCGCCGTTGTCGGCGGTTTTGACCCTGTCCGTAAACCCATTGTTATAGACATAGGTCTCGAATCCGTTGGCATATCGGGTCGTGGCCTTGTTGACGGAATCGTCGAAAATGTACTCCGTCACTACACCCATGGGATCGATCGAGGTCAGTTGGCGGCCGATATTGTCATACGTATAGCTGGAACCATAACTCAGGGCATTAGCCTGGCTGATCATCCATCCCGTCACCGTATCGATTTCAGTCGTATTCGGTATGCCTTGCGCATTGATGCTGGTGATCGTCAACACGGGAACGGCAAGGGCGTAACGGGTCGAGGTCTCCGTACTCTCCAGCGCATGGCTTGCGCCATCGGCCCATTCCAGCTTTTCGTAAATAACCTTGCCCGCGGCGTTGTAGCGATAAGTAATCTTCTTGTTAGGGCTAAAGGCGGAGACGACAAAGCCGTCTGTGCTCGTGGCGATATTCTTCTTGTCGTCGGTCAGGCTATTGGCGATTCTTCTGACGATGGTCCCATCCGTATAGTCATAAGTATCCTGCTGGACAAGCTGCCCATAGCCGGCATAGTCGTAAAGAGTTTGTACCTTGTTGAGCAGTTTGGGCGCATCGCCCGCCACTCTGCTGCCATAAGAGCGGACTTCCGTCGGCGCGCCGTAGTCGTCGAAGTCCGATTCTATCTCGCTGATCAACCTTTCCCCCGCGTCGTTGTAGATCTCGGTCATCACCTTGATGGGGGTCTGATAATTCGGTATCAGTTTTAATTCGTAGTACGGCGGAAAATATTTCCCGTCGGTTTCGCTGATGAACGTATTGGTGACCTGCTGAATAAGCCGGGGCTGAGCATCCTTGGTAAAGGTCTTCGTCGCCAGCTCGAGATGGAGCCGATTGTATTGATGCTCCACAACGAGCACGCCATCGTCGACCTGGCTCACATAACGGTAATCGTCATCATTGCTTTGCAGCAGGGTATCTTGATATTTCCCCATGACGTACGTCGGATACCCCGTATAGTCGTGGGCATCGCCGTTGGGATCATAGGAATAGGAAACCGACCTTGTCTGGGTTTGTCCGGTGGTATCGACATAGATCTGCCTTGTCGCGGCGATGCCATCGATGCGATAAAACTGCGACCGGTTCGCATCGACGTAATAACGCAGAGTGGTGTATTCATAGACGACCGAGGCGCTGTTCGGATAAGTGATCTGAGAAATCAAATCGTTCCTGACCAACCCACCCCGATTGGCGATGGTGAACTTTTGCCCAAGCGGATTGACATAACCCACCAAATAGCTTTGGTTATCCACCAGATAGGTGAAGGAGATAGCGTTCTGCCCTCCCTGGGGATAAGCGATCTCGATGCCCTCTCCGCTATAAGCGAAGGTGATCCTCTGCCCGGCGAACCCGACGATGCTGGACAACTTGCTGCTATAGACATCGCCCTCTTGCGTGTAATAAAAAATGGCATGGTTGCCCCAGCGGTCCACCACGCCAAGCAATCTGCCGTGAGCGTCGAAATACTGCGTTTCGCCGCTGATAAATTGCAATGTATTGCTGTACTTTAGCTGATTATCGTAAGGGAAGGTCCCCGAATCGCTGGTGAAGACGAGATCCTTCAGGTTGTAGTAGCGCAAACCCGACTCATACACATCGTCGATGTAGTAAGCGGACGAACCATTGATGAATACCTGGCTCGCCGCGATATAACTGAATGAATAGCTCCAGCCCAAGGGAAGCCCAAGAAGCGTGATCCCCGAGGCGATCGATTGCGGGCTATAAACGATGGATGGCGTGATGTTGCTGCCCAGGGCGCCAAAGAAAGTCGGCGGCGAAAGGGTAACCTGCAGCGTCCCTGTACGCGGATCGACCTCATAGCCAAGGGAACTGTAAGTCGGTGCATTGGAATATCCGGGTTCGCTTGACGACGCAGTGAGCAAGTTCGCTTTCCCTTTCAGGTTGGCCGCCTGATTCTCGAGCACTTTGACATCAAGATTATTTTTGTTTCCCATGGCACCGCCCTACCTATTTGTATTTCGTGCGCACGATCGCTCCTTCTCCCGAGATGCCGGTAGAGAGATTCAGTCTGCAATGCATCGCACGGATATGGTTGACGACGGCGTTCCAGGACAGGCGACCGTCGTGGTAAAAATGTCGGCTTGCGCCCAACGCAACGTCAAACCGACCGACTCGCGTGCTGTCGTGCCGAGCATGCAAATGTGGCGGATGCCCATCGTGCGCGTGCGTGCGCCAATGAGTACCCGCTGCCGCCTTCAACAATCAGGTCAGCAATAAGTATTGAACAAGATCATGTCAATCATGGATCCGGATGAAAAGCCCGCGAAGGATACGGTCAATCCGCTGCCAAAAGACAAATCGCCATCCCCGGTGACTCTCCCCGCTTCATAGGTCACGCCATCGCATACCAGCTTGATATAACCGACGACATCATCATTGGTGCACAAGCGCAAAATAGTAAATTTCCCATCTTGCGGAAGCTTGAAACTGGCCGACGTACCACCGCCGCCACCGCCATATTTGCTATTGCCAATTTGTATGGAATCGATTTTGCTGCCGCTCTTGATCACCACCTGTTGGCCGCCGGTATCCTGGATTGCGCTGAAAGACCCACCATTGCCGCCATAAGACATTTGATTTTTACCCGCTAGTGCCTTCATAACTACCTCCATCAATGCGTTGTCAGATTTGTTATTGGTGCGAGGATCTTTTCGAGCCAGGCGGTTTTGCCCCGCCCGGCTCGATCTGCCTTTTGGTTGCGGGGCTTAACCCACGAACTGGAACCACTGCAGCTGTAGCAATGAATCGTTGTAATCATTGTCGGTATAGTCTTCGCTGGCAAAAATGTATTTGCCAAAGTAAACCGTAGCACCGCTGGTAATCACATCCTGCGACCAGATCACCTGCGAATAACGTTGCCCGTTATTGGTGCCGATCCAGATAGTGTAATTCCCGCTGGCATCGGCAGCCTGGAAGAACCCCTCGCCTATCTGCGTAGGGGTACCGCCGCTGGAGCTGGCCCCCTGGGTGGTGAAGACCACGTTTGAACTGCTGTCTTTCAGCTGAATAAATTGGTTTGCCGAGCTTTGAACCAAAGCAGACCAAAAAACTATTTTCCCGGAGGGAATATTGATGGCAATACCATTGCCATTTACGGGTCCAATTGCCATGTCTGTGCTCCTCAACCAATGCTGTTAAACCAGGTCAGTGTCAGGCAGGTATCATTGAAATCCTGATCCGCGCCGTCTTCACTAATGAAATTGAAACAACTGGAATAAATCTGGCTGCCGATATTTAACGCGATTTCATCCCACATAACCTGGGACCAGGACTGGCCATCGTTATAGCCAATGAAAACGGTATAAACCCCGCTGCCGGCGGTAACAAACGAGCCCTGGCCAATTTGGGTTGGCGAATGCCCGCCTGTCGATGAACCTTTGCTATCAATAACCACCTGATTCGTCGAGTCGCGAACCACAACATATTGTGAGTACGATGCCTGAACATTGGCGGTCCAAAATAACGTTTTTCCTACGGGTAAGGTGATGGCGATGCCATTACCGGAAACGGGTCCAATACTCATAAACCTCTCCTGCTTTCAACGGTGCCTGGGTTGATGGTGGAACTGCCGTGAGATGGGGCTAACATGCGGGTGCTATTATTGCTTTTACAAACAAAATCAGGCTGCTGCTGTTTTAAGGCATTGCAAATGCCATTGGCCATGGCAACCTGGCTTTGCGGGGTGAAGTTATTAGGAAAAGCCTTTGCCGTCATAAATATCGGCGATAGCTGTTGGTAATAACTGTTATCGGTAATGATCGACTGTTGCCAGAATTGCTGAGTGGCCACCAACAATGTCCGCCACGGCGTACCGGCAGGCAGATCTTTGGACTGCACGATATAATTTTTCATCGCCGTGCCGGTCATTAACGTGGTGAACGCTTGCGCATTGAGCGCACATTGGCTGCCCGGCTTGCATGTCGCGGCGCTGGTAACGAAAGCGTCTTCAAATAACAGTGGCTGGGGGTGTTCTCCCCAAGGGGTTGGCACGACATACAGCGATTTTTGCGTTGACGAATAGAGGTTCACGAAGAAAGACTGTTCGGAAAATCCCATGTCGGTGCTGGCCTGCCCGGAGGCGAAAACTTGCTCGACACCGCCATTCGGGGCGTTGTGATAGGTGTTATTGGTGCACTTATTGATACCGTTAAAAGTGCAGGTATCAGACAGTGAAACCAATTGATGAACGACGTCGTTGTCAGGCGGCATTTGCATCGCCTGCTGAAGCGCACCGTAACCGTAGGTCTGCACATAAGCGTTGATATAGTCGGAAGGAATGGTCCAACTGCCGTTAAAGCTGCCCACCAATTTGGTGACTGACGACGTTTGGGTCTTCAAATAATTCAGCATTTGCGACAGGCTTTGCTGCTGCTGAATCGCCTGATCGAATGCGTAGATAAAGTTCATGCAGAGCCAACTGGGGATCGCCCATAACTTACCTTGGTAAGTTGCCCCCGCCAGCGCCACGGCCCAGGGCGCTTCGCCGGTAATCTCGGCGGGATTGATCAACTGATTATCCGCCAGAAAACCCAGGTAAAGGACATCAAGCTCCATCACATCAAATCCATCGTTGCCCAGCAGGGCTGGCAAATCAGTAAAACTGTAAATATTCACCTGCGGATTCAGCACTGCATTGAGTAACACCTGCGGATGCTGCGACTGATAAGTTTGCACAACATAGGCGACCAAATTTTCGAAATTATCCGTGGGTAGCGTAGGAAGAAAAGGATAAAGCGAAACGTTCAATACTTGCGTTTGCCGCCCATTCAACACCAGGGTTTGATTTGGGCCGCTGGGCGTAATGGTCATCGCGCGAGTCTGCAAGTTATTGCAATTGGCCCAATTGATAACAGGATCTTTCGGCCTGCTGGTGTTCTGCCCCACAAAGAATGACTGCCCCGGCTGCACCTTAATGAACCAATCGAAACTGCTGCCTGAAGAGACCGTCCAGCCGTCCACCGTACAGGTAATGGGTGATAAAGAGGTATTTTTCAATATTAACTGGCCGGCAATAACTGCGGTGCCGCTAAAAAAAGACAGCGCTAATGCAAAGGCGTAGAATAACGCCCGATAAATAGAGTTCATAGAAGCCTCACATAAATACAATAAAAACAGCGCCCTCCTTTTTTCGAAGAAAAATAAAAGGCGTGATTATCCCGTGGCGGCACATGAAGGAAAAATTAAAGTCACTTTGAATGCTAATGTTTTTATGTTTAACTCTATTAGCGTGATCTTTATATTTATTCAAATGACTTTGAATGTGAAGAGTCGATAAAATATGGAATTTTGAATATAGCACTCCGATTAATTATCCGCAAAGATCCTCAAATAAAAATTATGTATTCATCAGAATATATACTCACCATGATAATCAAATACGCCTGCAATTATTCGATATTTATTGATTTAAGCGTCGCCTCGGCTCAAGGCCGCTACTGGCGCACCCTGGCGAACGAACCGTCCTCTGGCGGTCAGTCTATCGCCACACAAAAAGCGCGTGTAAATGTTGTCAGCAAACATTTTGGCCAAGGGTACGGCCCCAGGGGGTGGCATGAATGGTCACAAAAACAGCAACATATTGACGAAGGTACAAAAAACCCAATAAAATCAAAGGGAAATAAGCTATTGAGTCCCAGGCTAAAAAGCCATATATTGGACGCGATTTTTTACCGGGTTTACTTTTAAATTCAATTAATTCAACCAGGGCGTTTTGACACTCCCGGTTGTAGGAGAGATATGATGACGGATAAAGTCCGTATTGACACTTTAGTTGCGAATTCATTAAATGCAAACAATGAAACCTATTTGGCGAGACAGGCCGAATTTGAATCGAATGTCAGAAGTTATCCACGCAAATTGCCACTCGCCATCGCCAAAGCAGAAGGCGTGTGGATCACAGACGTTGAGAATAATCAGTATCTTGACTGCCTGGCTGGCGCCGGAACCCTGGCGCTTGGGCATAACCACCCTGACATGCTGAAAAGCATCCAAGATGTCATTACCAGCGGCTTGCCGTTACATACCCTCGATCTGACCACGCCATTGAAAGATCGTTTCTCCGAATACCTGCTCTCCTTGTTACCCGGCCAGGGCAAAGAGTATTGCCTGCAGTTCACCGGCCCATCCGGCGCAGACGCCGTTGAAGCCGCACTTAAGCTGGCCAAAAAACACACCGGTCGCTCCAGCGTGATCAGCTTCTCCGGCGGCTATCATGGCATGACCCATGGCGCGCTGGCGGTAACGGGTAACCTGTCACCGAAAGAAGCCATCAACGGCATGATGCCGGAAGTCCAGTTCATGCCCTACCCGCACCTGTACCGCTGCCCGCTGGGCATTGGCGGCGAGGCCGGCGTCAAGGCATTGACCTACTATTTCGAAAACCTGATCAATGACGTCGAAAGCGGCGTACGCAAACCTGCGGCCGTCATTCTGGAAGCCGTTCAGGGTGAAGGCGGCGTTAACCCGGCCCCGGCCGAGTGGTTGCAGCGCATTCGCAAAGTCACTCAGGAACACGGCATTTTGCTGATCATCGATGAAGTTCAGGCCGGCTTTGCGCGTACGGGCAAATTCTTCGCCTTTGAGCACGCGGGCATTGAGCCGGACATCATCGTTATGTCGAAAGCCGTAGGCGGCGGTTTGCCATTGGCCGTATTGGCCATCAAGAAACAGTTTGACGCCTGGGAGCCTGGCCACCATACCGGTACTTTCCGCGGCAACCAATTGGCGATGGCGACCGGCCTGACCACCCTGCAGCACCTTAAAGACAACCAGATTGCCGAAAAAGTGGCCGCCCAGGGCGAATGGCTGAAAGCCCGCCTGGCCGAGCTGCAAAAACGTTATCCGGTGATAGGTCACGTACGTGGTCTGGGTCTGATGATTGGTATTGAGATCGTCAAACCAGGCGAAGCGCAAGATCATATGGGTTGCTACCCTGCCGATGGCCAATTATCCGCACTGCTGCAGAAAAAATGCTTTGAAGCCGGGCTGATTCTGGAGCGCGGTGGCCGCAATGGCTGCGTGCTGCGCTTACTGCCATCCTTGCTGATCACCAACGATGAGTTGGGTATTTTCCTGGATAAATTTGAACAAGCCCTGTTAGCGGCCGGCGTCAAACCCGTCTGATGTGGAGTGAATGACCGCGATGTCCAAGTTAAACCCGATTCTGGCGGCCTCGGCGCAAAGCACCGAGGCATACCAGCAAGCGATTGCACAAAGTAGCCAGGCCGTTGTGCAGTGGCTGCAACAACCTGAGATGTATCAGGGGAAAACCGTTGCCGAACTGCGTGAACGCATTACGCTCGATTTCAATCCGCAGGGCCTGGGCAACCAGGCCGCGATTGAACGCGCGATTGAGTACTTTTTAAAAGACAGCCTGTCGGTTCACCACCCGCAGTGCGTGGCGCACTTGCATTGCCCAAGCCTGGTGGTCAGCCAGGCCGCTGAGGTCTTGATTAACGCCACCAACCAAAGCATGGACTCCTGGGATCAAAGCCCGTCAGCCACCATCATTGAGATGAAGTTGATCGAATGGTTGCGCACCCAGGTGGGTTATCAGCCTGGCGATGCCGGGGTGTTCACCAGCGGCGGTACCCAGAGCAACCTGATGGGCCTGATGTTGGCGCGCGACGCCTTCTTTGCGCGCCAGGGGCACTCTATCCAGCAAGATGGCCTGGTAGGCAACCTGAGAAAGATTAAAGTCTTATGTTCTGAAAACGCCCACTTCTCGGTGCAAAAGAACATGGCGTTGCTGGGCCTGGGTTACCAATCCGTCACGCTGGTGAAAACCGATCGGTTCGCGCGCATGGATCTGAACGATTTAGCCGAAAAAGTGGCGCAGGCCGAAGCCAACGGCGAGCAGATCCTGGCGATCGTAGCGACCGCAGGCACCACGGATGCCGGCGCTATTGATCCCCTGCGCGCCATCGCGCAGCTGGCGGCGAAACACCAGATCTGGGTGCATGTCGATGCAGCCTGGGGCGGTGCATTGTTGCTGTCGGAGAAATACCGCGATTATCTGGATGGCATTGAATTGGTGGATTCCATTACGTTGGACTTCCACAAGCAATTCTTCCAGACCATCAGTTGCGGCGCTTTCTTGCTGAAAGAAGCGCGCCACTATGAGCTGATGCGCTATCAGGCGGCCTACCTGAACTCCGAGTTCGACGAAGCGCAGGGCGTGCCGAATCTGGTGTCCAAATCGCTGCAAACCACCCGCCGTTTTGATGCGTTGAAACTGTGGATGGGTCTGGAAGCTCTGGGGCAAAAGCAGTACGCGGAGATCATCGATCACGGCGTTACGCTGGCACAGCAGGTTGCGCATTACATCGGCGATCAACCCTCGCTGGAACTGGTTATGCAGCCGCAGTTGGCCAGCGTCCTGTTCCGCTACCTTCCGCCGCAGTTGGCGGCGAGCGGCGATGCGGCGATTGCCTTGTTCAACCAGCGAATTGGCGATGCCTTGCTGGAATCGGGCCGCGCCAACGTGGGCGTTACCGAGTTTGACGGCGTTACCTGCCTGAAAATGACGTTACTGAATCCGACCGTGAGCCTGGAAGACATTAAAGTGTTGCTGGCGCTGGTGGAAACCACTGCGCAGCAGTTGCCGACCGCTTAAACCGGTTTGCCGTTAATAGCAGTCAAAAGCCGATAGCATTCTGCTATCGGCTTTTTTATTGCAGATTGATGCATAGTCGCCCTATTTACCAAGGCACAACCCGGCCCAGGTAATCGAGGTAATGCAGCCCCGAGCGCCCGGCATACTCTTCAATCACGTTGACCAAATTCGGAATGCTTTCTTCGATGGTTAAGCGAGCTTGCGCCCCGCCCATATCGGTTTGTACCCACCCCGGCGCCATCAGCAACAGCGTTCTGGTATCGTCACTGTGACGCGCGGCAAAACTGCGCATAAACATATTCAGCGCCGCCTTGCTGCCTCGGTATACTTCATACTGCCCATTAGTGTTGTTGGTCAGGCTGCCTTGCCCCGAAGACATCACGCCTATCGTCCCGTCTGGAGCCACCTTCTGCTGAAATATCTCTATGGCCCGCATCGGGCTCAGCGAATTCGTCACCATCACCCGGATGAACTCTTCGGTCGATACGTCCGCGATCGTTTCGCTGTCGTCGTTTTTGACGCCGGCATTGACGAAAAACAGATCAATTTGCCGCTCGCCGAGCCGCGCATGCAGTTCCTCAAGTTGTGCGGGCACCGTGATATCGACCGTCTCAACCTCCAGCGAGTCAGGATATTTTTCCGCCAGCTGGTGTAGTGCACCTTTGGAGCCGTCGCGCCCTGTAGCGATCACTTTATGACCGCGCGCCAGATATTCCTCCGTCATGGCGAGCCCTAATCCACGGGATGCGCCAATCAGCAGAACGGTCTTTTGAGCAGAACAGGTTGGCATAAATTACTTCCTCCGAACATGAGATATCTTGTCATGCAGCAAATATAACCATGCATAATAGAAGGCGGAAGACGCAGCATTTGCAGTTATAACCTGCGCAAAACGCCTTCTCCCTTTTTCTTTGGTTCAGGAGACTAAACAGCGTGACGGAACCCGATCTCAACCTGCTCATTGCCCTCGACGTGTTACTGGCCGAAGGCAGCGTGGCCGGCGCAGCGCGGCGTCTTGGGTTAAGCGCCTCGGCCATGAGCCGCACGCTCAGCCGCTTGCGCACCGCAACCGGCGATCCTTTACTGGTGCGCGCCGGGCGCAATATGGTGCTGACACCTTATGCCGAAGAGATACGCGAGCGTACGCAAAATACCCTTTTTGAGGCACGCGCCGTGCTCCGCCCTTCTGCCGTTGAGTTGGATCCGGCCACGCTGGAACGAACCTTTATCCTGCGTGCCAACGACGGCTTTGTGGAGGCTTTTGGCCCTGCGCTTATCGCGGCGGCGGCAGCGGCGGCCCCTTTAGTGCGCCTGCGCTTTGCGCCAAAGCCCGAGAAAAGCTCAAAGCCTTTGCGAGAAGGCCTGGTTGATCTCGAGATCGGCGTGTTGGGCGACATGGGGCCGGAAATACGCCTGCAGGCGCTATTCAGGGACAGGTTCGTAGGGGTGGCAAGAAAGGGCCATCCGCTGGCGCTGCAGCCTGACGTTACCCTCGAGCACTATGTTGCCTGCGGGCATGTCGTCGCCTCGCGCAGCGGGCGGGTAGCCGGGCCAGTGGACCAGGCGCTGGCAGAACTGGGGCTGGAGAGGAATATCGCCGCCGTGGTACCGAGCTTTCCCGCCGCGCTGGCGGTGGCGCAGGCGTCGGACCTGGTGGCGCTGGTGCCCGCGTCTTTTCTTATCAATCAACCTGTCGTTAATGGGAACGGGGTTGTCGCCACACTTTTCGCTTTTGAACTGCCGGTAAAAACCCAGGGTATTACCGTCTCGCAAATGTGGCACC
This sequence comes from Serratia inhibens, assembly GCF_003591175.1. GTDB lineage: Bacteria > Pseudomonadota > Gammaproteobacteria > Enterobacterales > Enterobacteriaceae > Serratia > Serratia inhibens. The sequence goes on from NZ_QYYG01000001.1 coordinate 418,568, forward strand.
CGCGTTCCGAAGTGGATCCGGCCCATCGTTGGCTTCGGCAATTGGTGTTGAGTGTTTGCCGCCGGCAGGCACCGGCATCATGAAAAAGCAAACAGATGCCGTAACGCGTCACTTGTGCTGGAGCAAAACGTCGGATAAGCGCAATAAAAGCGTCAAAACGGTTTAGGGTAAAGAGAACTCAACGGAAGGTTGGTGAAAATAATTACGCAGCGCAACCATTATCATGAAAGGTGTTTATTGGTTTGATTCGGTTGGCTTTAATAGTGCCCACTATGCAGTACAGTAAAACGATGACGCCCAATCAATCGAAGCACTGCATAGTGGAACGAGAATATTAACGTAATGAATACTGATTTCATAACCTTATGAAACTAAAAAAACCTAAAAACCCTAAAAACCCTAAAAACCCTAAAAACCCTAAAAACCCTAAAAACCCAACCACTTCCGAATACATTATTGGGTACTCACCGAGATATTAATTTTTCAAAGCCAAATAGCTGCGATTAATACCGCTGCCTTTTCGTCAGGCAGTGCCAACTACCCGGAACGGCCTGACGAAATCGGCATTGCAATCTATTATTGCGCAGCGCTGATGCGCCAGAGTGAATTACCCGCGTCATCGGCAATCAGAACGCCCCCCTGACGATCCATCGCCAGCCCAACCGGCAAACCGCGGACCTGCTTCTGATCGTCGGTCAAGAAACCGCTTACGACCGTTTTTGGGGTACCTACCGGCTGACCATTTTCAAATTTAACCCACATGACCCGATAGCCATTCAATGGGGAGCGGTTCCAACTGCCATGTTAGGGGGGTATGCTGTTTTATGATCTGATAATTCGTGCCCTTGTCTGCAATCACAAATCGAGCCTGAAACGATACCTCGATTCTTCCCCATAAGGCCTAAGATAAGCGCCTGTTCAAATTATTTTTTCACTGCCTTCGCAATTCACAATATTAATGAATGTCATTCATAGTCCCTATCCTCCCACCTGTGGTTATCAGCATGCACAAACCCGTTAACATGCCCTTATATCTTCATGTCCGACGGATCACCATGCTTAATCAACAGACGCGTACACAGTCAGCTACAGCTAACAATACAGGTCTATCATTTCTACTCATTCTCAGCGCCCTGATGGCTGTTACCTCTTTATCAACCGACATCTATCTTCCGGCTATGCCCGTCATGGCGAAAGATTTGCAGGGTGATGCTGAGCTGACGATCACAGGGTTCCTTATCGGCTTTTGCATTGCGCAACTGATTTGGGGACCGATTAGCGATCGTTACGGGCGTCGTCTGCCGCTATTTATCGGTTTAGGCCTATTCATCATCGGCTCGGTGGGCTGCGCATTATCAACAGATATCGTGCAAATTGTCTTCTGGCGTGTTTTTCAGGCGTTAGGGGCCTGTACCGGCCCGATGCTGGCACGAGCAATGATCCGCGATCTCTTTAGCCGCACTCGTGCAGCACAAATGCTTTCTACCCTGATGATAATCATGGCCATCGCGCCGATTCGTTTGTGTACATCACGTACTTCGGCGTCGATCCGCAGCACTACGGTTGGCTGTTTGCAGTAAACATTGTGGGATTATCAGCGTGGGCGATACATCCGCGTCGTACATTTCTTTGAACGTCGCGACGATTTCGCGCGTGGTCATACCTTTGGCGTACAGAGACAAAATCTGGCTGTCCATCTGCGTAATGCGCGTCTGGTTCTTCTTAATCAACTGAGGTTCAAAGGTATTTTCACGATCACGCGGCGTGTTCAGTTCAATCTCGCCGTCATCGCAAAGCAGCGTTTTTGACGAGTAGCCGTTGCGGGTATTAGAGCCTTTTTTGGGCGCATTTTTCTCATGCCCGAGATGGTCGGTCAGCTCAGCATTGAGTGCTGTTTCGACGGTAAGCTTCGTGAGCATCCGAGAAAACTGGTTAAGATCAGCTTCGGTTTTAAGGCCTTTAGCCAGTTCAGCAGCCAGTGCTTTGAGTTTGTTTTCGTCCATAATTTGCCTGTCTCCGTTGTTGGAGTGAACATATCAAAAACAGGCAGATACACAATTTAAATTACAGTCTCGCTTCGAGCTTAAATTCAGCCGTGAAATGTTTAGCCATTTGATCACCTGTCGTGTTGTGGAGGTGAGCATATCACCTCCGATCAGGTGGCCAGTATCAGTGTGCCACTACACCTTTTGGGATAGGTTCTTAGGCTTGAATTTTACTGGACTATACCCAGTCCATTTGGCTAACTTTTCAGGCGTTGTCGGTGGTAATTTAACCACGTAGGTTTGCTTAGCATTAATGAGGATTTTATTGTAATCAATGGTTTTTCCATCTGGACGAGTGCCTATAAATTCACTGTTAAGCTTATTCGCGTCAAGCACTTCAGGGGGAAGGGATAGGACAAGCCCTTTATATGCCTTTGTTTCCAAACCAAATTCATCAGCGACTTGTTGTCCCAGAGGGTTGATTCCTTCTGCTGAGCAGCATGATATTAAACGAATGTAATTATACTTTTCTAAACTCCCCTTTCCATGACGAAAGTCGAATGCATATTTAAGATCTTTGCCACTTAAATTATCTTTTTTCCCTTCCAAAATTACCCCCATCTGCCCATTTCCTTTTCCATCAACGGACCCATGCCCTACAATGTTCAGGCGCTTTTTATTTTTATATATATCATCGAAATAAAAGACCATTTTTTCATCTGCAAAGGTTCTCAAACTTCCCCGATCACGACCCCAAGTAGTATATTCATACTCATTCACTCTAGTATTTATGGGAACACTGTTCTCCTCTGTGTCGTTTAATTTCCATTTGGTCTGCTCTGAACCCTTATCATTTGTACGCTTCACAGAGAATAAGGTATTTGATAATTGAGTTGATAAATCATCAATAGTATCACTAACCCGTCGGGGAGCGTATACAGGGGCTAATCCTTCTGAATCAATCATTGTCACCGGGTTATTCCGTACCATCCTGAACAGGTTCAGCCCGTCAATCGTACCCGCAGGATCTGCGCTCAGCCACCGTCCCGCCCACGGCTGATAATACCGGTAGCCGTAGTAGTACAGCCCCGTCGCATCCCGCTCCTTGCCCGAGTAGCGGTCCGTTTTGTAGTCCGCCTCCACCGCGTTGCGTGCCGTCAGGACAGCCGTACCTCCGTACGGGTAGTACTCCTCCAGGCTGATAATGTTGCCGTCGCCGTCCAGCTCCAGCCCGCTGCTGCCGATGAGATTGTCATAGCTGTAGCGCAGCTGGTTATTGTCAATGCTGTCCGGCTTACCTTTCTCCCAGTGCAGCACCCGCACCTGCGCCCGGCCCGCCTCGCCGACGGTGATGACCTGCAGGCGCCCCGTTTCCGTATCGCCGGCCTTTGTCGTCCTCAGCTCCAGTCCCGGCAGGTACACCACCCGCTGCGTCTGTGTGCTGTTCGCGGTTTTCTGCACGCTGACTTTCAGTATGCGCTGGCTGCCTGCGTCATACCGGTAGCTTTCCCGGTCATCCGTTCCGCCGTCGCGCACCACCGGCGTTACCTTCAACAGTTCGTTGCGCGGCGTCCAGACTAGGCTCTGTCCCGCCAGCAGCTGTTTCTGCTGACCACCCGCCGTGAACAGGGCGTCAACGTCTGCCGGATTTTCCGTCAGCGTGCTCAGCACACCCCGGTTGCTGCGGTCGCTGACCGTGATATCCGTGGTGTGGTTGTTGCCTGTCGCCGGTGCGCTGTGCCTGATTTGTGTCAAGTTGCCGGCTTCGTCGTAGGTATAGGTGCGGGTATAGTTTGTATACGCAGCGCTGTCGGTGGGAAGGGGGACGGTGGCACGCGGTAAGCCACTGCCCTGTTGGCTCGCATTCGCCATCTCGCGCCCGGTGGCACTGACCAGTTGGTACAGGCTGTCGTAGACGTACGTGTTCTCCGGCACCACTTTCTGGTTGCGCCAGAAGCGGGTCTCTTCCGCATCGTTGGCCACCTTCAGTACGTTGCCGACCGGGTCATAGTCGTAGCGCAGGTCCTGCAACACCTTCGCCCCGGAGGCGTGCCCGGCGGGACGCTCGGTTTTAATCCCGGTCAGGCGCTGCGTCTGGGCTTCATACGTGTACGTCGTCACCACCCCATTGCCGTGCTCCTCGCACAGCTTCTGCCCGGCCGCCGAGTACGTCTGGGATTTGACGATAACCTGCTCCGTGCCCCCCTTCAGCGTCAGCCAACTGCCGCTAAGCAGGCCCGCCACGTCGTACACTACCCGCTGTGCGTTGCCTTTGGCATCCGTGGTGGTCAGTACGGCACCGCTGGCGTCGACGGTGCTCAGGATGGTGAACGTCTCGCCGTCCAACAGGGCGTTCCAGGCGGCGCTGTCGTTACCCTGCCAGTCGGTCACCACATCCGGGCTATCTGCGTCCTTCAGCAGGCGGCGGGAGACGGACAACGGTACGCCGGTCAGTGCCAGGCTGTCGGTCTGCACCAGACCGGCCGTGTCGTAGAGGCTGACGCACTGTCCGGCCAGATTCAGGACTTTCTCTGCATCAGTATTGCCGGCATACACGAAGCGCTCCGTGATGCGGGCGGCTTCGCCGGTAACCTGTTCCGTCACGCTCAGTGGGCGCCCGGGCAACGTCGCGTCCTCATATTGCCAGGTGTGGGTCACTACCTGGGTTCTGTCCTCGGTGCCGTCGTGGGCGGTACGGACATTGCGGACCGCAATGAGCGGCCGTCCGGCGGCATCGCTGAGGGCCAGGGTGGTGCCGGCGTCGGCGCTGACCGTGCGCAGTACGGTGCCGGTCAAGTCCGTGAGGGGGGTGACGTTCGCCAGTCCGACGGCGTGCAGGCGCGGGTCGGCGCTCTTCGTCAGGGCGCCGCGCGCATCATACTGGTGGTGTGTGATGCGTTCATTTGTCACCTCAGGGACATCAGGGGGGCGGTGATACGCGATGTCGCGCACGACGAGGCCGCGGTTGTCGAGGACCGTCACCGAAGGGGTGCTGAACAGCGTTGTGCTCATAATAGTCTCCTGTACAGGGTGTGCAGCCGGTACGGCTGCTGGGAAATCATATAACACTGAGGAAAAAGATGCCGGGGGTTCCCGAGTTCTGTCGTATTAAGGTCTGGTCAGGTAACGTGCTGTTTTTTTTTGATGTTAACTGCTTGCTTATGCCTCTCATCCAAAAAAAATCTTTAAACGGTTACATTACCCCGCTGATGTTATCGGGCTCTGTCGCATTAAGGCGCAGGAAGGTATCCAACAACGGCACCAGGCGGATAACCGGGCCGGTCGACCAGGCGCTGGCAGAACTGGGGCTGGAGCGGAATATCGCCGCCGTGGTACCGAGCTTTCCCGCCGCGCTGGCGGTGGCGCAGGCGTCGGACCTGGTGGCGCTGGTGCCCGCGTCTTTTCTTATCAATCAACCTGTAGTTAATGGGAACGGGGTTGTCGCCACACTTTTCGCTTTTGAACTGCCGGTAAAAACCCAGGGTATTACCGTCTCGCAAATGTGGCACCCGCGTTCCGAAGTGGATCCGGCCCATCGTGGCTTCGGCAATTGGTGTTGAGTGTTTGTCGCCGGCAGGCACCGACATCATGAAAAAGCAAACAGATGCCGTAACGCGTCACTTGTGCTGGAGCAAAACGTCGGATAAGCGCAATAAAAGCGTCAAAACGGTTTAGGGTAAAGAGAACTCAACGGAAGGTTGGTGAAAATAATTACGCAGCGCAACCATTATCATGAAAGGTGTTTATTGGTTTGATTCGGTTGGCTTTAATAGTGCCCACTATGCAGTACAGTAAAACGATGACGCCCAATCAATCGAAGCACTGCATAGTGGAGCGGGAATATTAACGTAATGAATACTGATTGCATAACCTTATGAAACTAAATAAACCAAAAAGACAAAGAGTAAAGTGCCAGGAATATCGAAGACACAATATATTGGCGCCCGCGGTCTATTAATTATCCATCAAGGCTAACAATTTTTATTGGCCCTTACTTTCTTAGGGGAAATAAAATAATCAATCACTTCATCATCTACGCATTGATTCACGTTAGAAAGCGCAATCGTATGCCCGTCGCCATTCACCGTAATCAAAGGGCTGTTAAAAAACGTCGCCATCCGTTTCGCTCCCTCATAAGGGGTTGCTGGATCATAAAGCTGTGCAACAAATAACAATGGCGGCAATTCGGCAGAAACTACGGGGATATGCGCCGGCATTGTCCCTTTAAATGGCCAGAGGTCGCAGACATTACGTGGAGATTGCGCTTTTACCGGGTAGTTACTGAAAGGGGATGCATCCACTAACTTCTGCTCTTTGAGCCGGCTCTGTTTTAGGTTTCCCCCCGGATTGGCCGAATCGATGCAGCCGATCAAGGTTAAATTAGCCGCTTCTTCTTCGGCAGCGCTTGCGGCATTCACATCAGCGTTACTGTCTGTCAGGTATTGTGGTTTAGGGATATTAACCGCTCTGGGGCGGATATTTTGCTCTGCCTCCGTAGCTTGCTCATCGGTTTTATCCAAAATGGCCAACGCCTGGTAATCAAACTTGTCGCTATCGATTGAACGCAGCAATTTAGCCAACTCAGGCCAATCCTCAGAGGAATAAAGCGTTTTCGTGGTCGCGCTAATGATATTACCCGCGCCTATTTCCTCGCCGTTTTCATCCGTCAACGCCAGGTTATCTACCTTTTCCAGCAACGAATGATAGTTCGCTGTGGCATGGGCTTTCGTTAATTGGCACTGCTGCTCTTCTTCACAATAAGCGGCAAAACGCTCAAATGAATGCTGGAAGGACAATGCCTGTTTGTAATCACTGCTGAACGCATCGTCCGAGATGTCCATCACCCCGTCGAATACGAGAGCCCCTATATTCTTCGGGAAGCGCTCTGCGTAGAGTGCCGCTACCTGAGTGCCGTATGAAAAAGCGATAGCATTCAGTTTATCCTCACCCAAAGCGGCTCTGATAACGTCCACATCATTGACCGCTTCATCCGTACCCAGGTGTTTCAAGACGTGGAGCGTCGTACGATTAATACAGCCCTCCAGCCAGGTCTTACTCACTTTTTCGGCATCGGCGGTATTAGCCGTATTCCCCGCAACATCATCAGTATTGTCATCCGGTTGAGTGGAACATGAAATTTTCGGCCTGGATTGCCCGACGCCTCGAGGGTCATAACCGATAATATCGAAACCTTCATTGAGTTCTTCCGTTTCGATAGGCACCTGTATCCCCGGCAGCCCTGGCCCGCCGGGAATCGACAGCACGCTGCCCTGCTTCTTACCGGTCGCAGGCAAGCGTGTGACTGCCAGCCTGACTTTTTCATGGGTATTGTCACTGCCGTAGGATAAAGGTGCTTCCACATAGCCGCATTGTAGCCGCGCAGGGATCTTCGCCCCGTCGAACCATTGATTAAACGAACTGCTTTTGCAGGAAACCCAGGATATCGGTTGAATCTGGGATGGCAGCCCACGAGCAAAAGCCGCCGGCGTGCAAAAAATAACGGCAATAAAAACTATTGTCGGAAACCTCACGCTACCCCCTCGATTAAAAAAATAAGGCTGAAAATTGTCCACCCCTTAGTTATATACGGTAAATATTCGCAAGAAATTAATGAAACTAAAGAAACTCGCTTTTTACAGGCCGCCCCTTCTTAGGGGGTGCTTCAGGATCCGTCGGAAAAGTAGTTTAGGCAGATAACGACTAAACAATGCCGTAACTATCGATAAATAATCAGTCGGTTATAGCGCCGGTTAAATTGCATTAAAAATCGTTTTAACCGCTGCAAATATCTTCTTCATTGGCACGCTTACCGTACCGAATCAGAGATACGCTGCGAGAAGCCCGTCCGCGACCCTGGGCCAGACGGCGCTACCCAGTCGCTGCCCGGCGCGATAATATGGCCCGTATAATCCTGTCGCCGCCTCAGACCGGTCATTTTTACAGTGGAACTCATGACAATTTTATCCCCCTTGCCTGTTTTTGACGGCCATAACGATTTGCTGCTCAAGCTTTGGCTGGATCACCCAGACGATCCCGTTGCTGCCTTTTACTCCAGGGTGGAAAACGGTCATCTGGACTTTGCGCGCATGAAACGCGGCGGATTTTTCGGCGGGTTATTTGCGGTATTCATCCCCCCGGTGAGCTATGTCGCGCAGATGCGTAACCAGACCGAAGAGCAAGCTCTCGCCAGTTACGATCCGTTGGCGATCACCGAAGCGCAGATCGCCATAATGTATCGGTTGGAACAAGCCTCTGAAGGCCGACTGCGAATATGCCGCACCCTCAGTGAGATAGAATATTGCCGGCGCCATCAGCTCATTGCCGCAGTGCTGCATATCGAAGGCGCCGGCGCATTGGATGCAGAGCTGACGCGCCTCGATCGGTTTTATGATTTGGGTGTACGCAGTATTGGGCCTTTCTGGAATCTGCCCAATGCGTTCGGCGAAGGCGTCACCGGGTCATTTCCCGGATCCCCGGACAGTGGTGCGGGTTTAACGCCGGCAGGTAAAGCGCTCATCCGCGCCTGCAATCAGCGCCGTATCATGCTCGACGTTTCGCACATGAATGAAAAAGCCTTTTGGGACACGGCCGCGCTCAGCAACCGCCCTCTGGTCGCCACTCACTCAAATGCCCATACATTGTGCCCGCAACCACGCAATCTGACCGATGCACAATTGGAAACTATCGCGCAAAGCAATGGTTTCGTTGGGGTTAATTTCGGTACTGCGTTTCTTCGCGCTGACGGAAAACGTGACAGTGCAACGACACCTTTGACAGAAATTGTTAAACACATTGAGTTTTTGATCGCTAAACTTGGTGAAGATCGCGTCGGATTCGGTTCTGACTTCGATGGGGTGAACATTCCGCAACAGCTTGGTGACGTAAGCGGTTTACCGCACCTGATGCAAGCAATGTCGCATGCAGGTTTTGATGACCGGTTATTGGAGAAATTGGCCTGGCGTAATTGGCTCAGAACCTTGGCCGCTTCGTGGGGCGAATAAAAAACTTACCTTTATAAGGTTGCGAATTTCATCATATTTCATCAACATCTGGGCCGCGTCGGGTGAGATCGATTTTGTTGCCTGACTTGTCCCATCTTGATTCACACAACAGGAGTACCGCTATGACAACTTGGAGCAAACCAGAATTTGTTGATCTGCGTCTGGGGCTGGAAGTAACACTGTACATTTCCAACCGTTAATCGCCCCGTCTGCCCGTTCCCCTGGAGCGGGCACTTCTTTTCCTCTTTTCCTGGTCAATACATGCAGATTAAAGTTCTCGGCTCTGCAGCAGGCGGCGGTTTTCCACAATGGAACTGCAACTGCAAAAACTGTCAGGGGGTACGCGACAAGACGCTCAACGCCTCGCCCCGGACGCAATCCTCGATTGCCATCAGCGACGACGGTAAAAACTGGGTGCTGTGCAACGCCTCTCCCGATATTTGCCAACAACTGCTTGCTGCGCCTGAATTGAATAACCCCGACGTGCTTCGCGGTACCGGCATCGGCGCCATTATCCTGACCGACAGCCAAATCGATCACAGTGCAGGTTTACTCAGTTTGCGCGAAGGTTGCCCACACCAGGTTTGGTGCACCCGTGAAGTTCACGACGATCTCAACACCGGTTTCCCGGTCTTTACCATGCTTTCTCATTGGAATGGCGGCTTGATTCATCACCCTGTCGTTCCGCTGGAATCGTTCCAGACGGCGGTTTGCCCAAGGATCCGCTTCACCGCAATACCGATCTTGAGCAATGCGCCGCCTTATTCTCGCTATCGCAATCGCCCGCTGCCAGGCCACAACGTCGCCCTGTTTATTGAAGATACGCTGCGCGGCACCAGCCTGCTCTACGCCCCCGGCCTTGGCGAGCCGGACGATGCGTTGCTCCCCTGGCTACAGCGTGCAGATTGCCTGCTGATCGACGGTACCTTGTGGCGTGACAATGAGTTGGCCAGCCTCGGTGTCGGCCACAACACCGGCAAAGACATGGGCCATCTGGCGCTGGCCGAAGAACAGGGGCTGGCGGCATTGCTCGGCAGCCTGCCGGCCAAACGCAAGATCCTGATCCACATTAACAATACCAATCCCATTCTTGACGAAGACTCCGCTGAGCGCCAAAGCCTGACCGACGCCGGCATTGAAGTGAGTTGGGACGGAATGAACATTGAACTGTAGGTGAGTACCATGACACAGCAACAGCCACTCTCGGCAGCGGCGTTCGAAGCGGCGCTGCGCGCCAAAGGCGCCTATTATCATATCCATCACCCGTATCACATCGCGATGCACAACGGTGAAGCGACGCGGGAACAGATCCAGGGCTGGGTGGCTAACCGCTTTTATTATCAGACCAGCATTCCGATCAAGGATGCGGCGATCATGGCCAACTGCCCGCAACCGCACACACGGCGCAAATGGGTGCAGCGCATTCTCGATCACGACGGATACGGCGATAGCGAAGGCGGCATTGAAGCCTGGCTGCGCCTCGGCGAGGCGGTAGGCCTTGAGCGCGACGTCCTGCTGTCTGAGGAGTTGGTGTTGCCGGGTGTGCGCTTTGCGGTGGATGCCTACGTCAACTTCGCTCGCCGCGCATGCTGGCAAGAAGCGGCATGCAGTTCGCTGACCGAACTGTTTGCGCCGCAAATCCACCAGTCGCGTCTTGATAGCTGGCCGCAGCATTATCCGTGGATTGATGCGGAAGGTTACGATTACTTCCGCAGCCGTCTGGGGCAAGCCAACCGCGACGTTGAGCACGGCTTGGCGCTGGCGCTGGATTATTGCGATACCGTGGAGAAACAACAACGCATGCTGGAGATCCTGCAGTTCAAACTGGATATCCTCTGGAGCATGCTGGATGCCATGAGCATGGCTTATACCCTTAACAGGCCCCCTTACCACTGCGTGACCGACGCGCGGGTGTGGCATAACCGGAGGTTGGTGTAATGACGCTGAACCGAGAACAAACCCCGTTATTCCGGCGCGGTTATCGCCTGCAATGGGAAGAAGTGCAAAATAGCCATGTCATTCTCTATCCGGAGGGCATGGCCAAGCTGAACGAAAGCGCTGCACTCATTTTGCAACTGGTCGATGGCAAGTCGACGCTGAATGACATCATTGGCCAACTGAATGCCCGTTTCCCGGAGGCGCAGGGGTTGGCGGACGACGTAGTCGAGTTTTTCCAACGCGCCTATGCGCAAAAATGGGTGATTTTCCGTGACTGACATAACCGCCGCCCCTGCGGTGAATCCCCCGCTCTGGCTGTTGGCGGAGCTGACTTACCGCTGCCCGTTGCAATGCCCCTACTGTTCCAATCCGCTCGATTTTGCCGCCCAGGAGCAAGAGCTGACCACCGAACAGTGGATTGACGTGTTCCGCCAGGCTAGGGCAATGGGCAGCGTACAGTTGGGCTTTTCCGGCGGTGAGCCGCTGGTACGCAAGGATTTGCCCGAGCTGATCGCCGCCGCGCGCGATCTGGGTTTTTATACCAACCTGATCACCTCCGGTATCGGGCTGACCGAGAAAAAACTGCAAACCTTCGCGGACGCCGGGTTGGACCATATCCAGATCAGTTTTCAAGCCAGCGATGAAACGCTGAATGCTGCACTGGCGGGATCCGCCAAGGCATTCCAGCAGAAATTGGCGATGGCGAAAGCGGTTAAGGCACTCGGCTACCCGATGGTGCTCAACTTCGTGCTGCATCGCCACAATATCGATCAAATAGACCGCATCATCGAGCTGGCCATTCAACTGGAAGCCGACGATGTCGAACTGGCGACCTGTCAGTTCTATGGCTGGGCGCAGTTAAACCGCGAAGGCCTGCTGCCGACCCGCGAACAAATTGCGCGTGCGGAAGAGGTCGTGAAGCGTTACCGCGAAAAAATGCGCGACAGCGGTAATCTGGCAAACCTGCTGTTCGTCACGCCCGATTATTACGAAGAACGGCCTAAAGGGTGCATGGGCGGCTGGGGCGCGATATTTCTGAGCGTGACGCCGGAAGGCATGGCGTTGCCCTGCCACAGCGCGCGTCAATTGCCGGTAAAGTTCCCTTCGGTGCTGGAACATGACTTGCAACACATCTGGTATCACTCCTTTGGTTTTAATCGCTATCGGGGCTATGACTGGATGCCGGAGCCGTGCCGTTCCTGCTCCGAGAAAGAGAAAGATTACGGCGGTTGTCGCTGCCAGGCGTTCATGCTGACCGGCGACGCCCAAAATGCCGACCCTGTGTGTTCTAAATCGCCGCACCACGGCACCATATTGGCCGCACGCGAGGCCGCCAACCATACGCAAATCGGGATTGAGCAACTGCGTTTTCGCAACGCCGCCAACTCGAAGTTAATCTTCAAAGGCTAAATCATGGGACGTCACGCCTCATCTGTGCGACTCGGCAACGGATTGCGAGTCAATCTGATCAGCGATCCCGCAGCGACCCGCGCCGCCGCGCTGATGCAGGTCGATGCGGGCAGCTACCACGAACCGCTCGCATGGCCGGGGCTGGCGCATCTGCTTGAACATATGCTGTTTCGCGGCAGCGAACGATTCCAGGCACGAGAAGGCTTAATGAACTGGGCACCTTCTCAGGGAGGGCGTCTTAACGCCACCACTCATGCGACGCATACTTTCTTCTTTTTTGAAGTCGGCCCCGAGCAATTTGATGCCGGCATTGACCGTCTGATCGATATGCTGATCGCCCCGCTGCTGGCAACTGACGCGCTGGATCAAGAGGCGGATATCATTGACGCCGAATATCAATTACTGCGCACGGAGGGAGAAACACTCTGTGAGGCGGCACAGCAGCAGGCCTTTGACGGCATCGCGGCGATGCATCGCTTCCATATCGGCAACCGCGCCGGCTTTGGCAAGGATATGGCGGTGCTGCGCTCTGCGCTGCAACAGTTTTATCAACGGCATTACAACGCCACTAACATGACGTTGTGGCTGCAAGGGCCCCAGTCGCCGGATCAATTACGCGCCATGGCCGAAGAATATGGCGCGCGCATTGCCAGGGGGAGTTGCCATCCAGCGCCGGCCGTCTCACAGGCTGTTCCGATAGGCGACCGCACGCTCGATTTGCCTGGCGCACCGCAGTTGCGATTGACCTTTGCCCTCAATCAACAACCGGCAACACAGCGCCAATGGCTGCGGTTGTTGGAGTGCCTGCTGCTGGATGAAGCGCCTGGCGGCCTGATGGCCTGGCTGCGCGCAGAGGAATACTGCGACGCTGTCAGGCTAATTCACGCAACATGCGGCGAGGCCTGTTCACTGCTCACGCTGGCGTTCACCGTTATTCAGGGCTCAACCGCAGAAGCGGCGGCCATTGAAGCCGCTCTGTTTAACTGGTTGCAGCAATTGACCTGCCTGACCGAACGCCAGCGCGAGCATTATAGCCGTCTGGCGAATCGGGCATTTGACCGCCTTGCCCCACTCGATCAATTACGGGCGAACGCCTTCGGTCTGCCGCCGGTGCAAGCGACCGACCATTGGGCAGAACAGATCGCCATGCTTTCGTCTGCCCCAATGAGCCGTTTATCTGTACGACCCGGTGCCGGCGGCGAAGTCACCGAGTATCGAGGGTTGCCTTTAAAACTGACCCTATTCCATCCGCAAAGCGCGCCGCCTGCCAATGCACGCTTCACTTTCTTCCCTGTAGACGCCGCATCTCCACCTGGTGCAACCCCGCCCGCCGGCCACGCACCGTTAAAACATCTGCCTCAGGATGAGGGTTCTCCCGTTTTGCTGTTGCGGCCCGCGCCGGATGTGCTTTTTGAGGAACAACGGGGTTATCTCCTGCAATCGGCATTGCGTACCCTGGCGGCAGAGTTGGCGCATCAGGATGGGCATCTGAGCGTCGAACGTCACCAGGGAGTGTGGTTACTGCAACTGGCCGGAGAGGATACCTTGATGTGCCGCGCCGTCACCGCCATCAACCGCAGGCTGGCGGCGATGTCACCCGCAATGCAGCGTGACGCAACCAGAACCTGCCGGCGTGCGCAGGCGCGGGAACAAGGCGACATCGCCATCCGTCGATTATTGGCGCAGTTGCCGGCCGCATTGTCGGCAGGATTAACGCCGGGCCTCGTGAGCTGGCAAGCCACGCTGGTCGGCGGGAATGAGGTTTTACGACAAGAGTTGGCGCATTCGCTCAATGATTTTCCCGAGCCGATCGTTCCCGTCGGGGAATACCGCATTCGTACTCGTGCAGAGCGCGTCGCACTCGCGGAGAACGGCGATGAAAACGCTCGGTTACTGTTTTATCCGCTGCCGGAAACATCGGCCGGCGCGCGTTGGGCGCTACAACTGCTGGCGCAGCTTTATGCCCCGCGCTATTTCCAGCGTCTGCGCGTCGATCAAAATATTGGTTATGTCGTGCACTGTGCCTATTATCGCTGCGTCGACGTCGAAGGTATTTTCTTTGCGTTACAATCCCCCAAATATACCGTTGCGCAGCTGGATCATTATACCGCAACTTTTTTGCAGCAAATGGAACGGGAATTGGCGCAGTTAAGCGACCGAGAACTGGCCGAAGCAAGAAATATCCTTCTGCGCAGGCAGCCCCACGGTGGCGTTCCTGGCTTTCAGAATGCACGCGAAAATGTCTTGGAAAACCATCCACCGCCTGAATATCTGGAGCAGATTGACCAGAATGCGTTGTCCTTCTGGCACCGCCGCATCTTCGCGTCGTTATAAAATTGAGTAATATCCTGGTTTGAAAGCAACATATCCTTAACAGCCTAACGAATCAAATGGTACAATTCGGCACATTCACTGTTTAATTTTTTGCTCCGCGCCCTGCCTCAATGCAGGGTGCGGAGCAACGATTACACTTTGGTAAACGAGTCGTAAGACACATTATTTTCGGAGACTGCCTGAACATGTCTGATTCAACTACCCGGCCGGGTATAAAACTTAAATTATGGTGTTGTTTATTAGGGGTAATTCTTGCCGTTACCGGCTTATTTTTCGCCATTGCCGGCGGAAAGTTAGTCTCGCTCGGCGGCAGCGCCTACTTCCTGATTGCCGGTATCGTCACCCTGCTTTCCGCCGTTCAATTCTTCCGCCGCAAATCTTCGGCAGTCACGCTGTTCCTGCTGGTTTTCATCGGCACGCTGATTTGGTCAGTGGCCGACGCCGGTTTTGATTTCTGGCCCCTGATTTCACGGCTGATGGTACCAACCGGCCTGATGATTCTGGCCTTCCTTAGCTGGCCCGCGCTGCGTAAACCGGAAGGGAAATCGCCGCTGGCGAAA
Organism: Serratia inhibens; assembly: GCF_003591175.1. Lineage (GTDB taxonomy): Bacteria > Pseudomonadota > Gammaproteobacteria > Enterobacterales > Enterobacteriaceae > Serratia > Serratia inhibens. Next base: position 433,796 of record NZ_QYYG01000001.1, read on the forward strand.
CTCTCTTATCTGCTCTCCGCCGTGCTGGCTGTGGGTATGGTCGGCGCCTTCGTGCAGATGTTCCAGCCGCACCCCACCGTCGCTTTCAGCGGCCAGCAGTTGCCGTTGATCCCGGTAGATAAAGCCAAACAGCAAAAAGACTGGGACAACTACGGCAATACTCCAGGCGGCAGCCGTTTCGTGGCGCTGGACCAGATTACCCGCGACAACGTGAAAGATCTGAAAGTCGCCTGGACCTTCCACACCGGCGATACGCCGATCAGCCCTGGCGGTAACGGCGCAGAAGACCAGCAGACGCCGCTGCAAATCGGCAATCGCATCTTCCTGTGTACGCCGCACAACAACATCATCGCCGTTGAAGCCGACAGCGGGAAAGAGATCTGGAAGCGTGAAATCAACGCGCAATCGCAGGTCTGGAACCGCTGCCGCGGCCTGGCCTACTTCGACGCCACCAAAACCCTGCCACAACCGACTGTCCCAGGCTCAACCCCTGCGGCACCGGTTCAGCTTGCCGCCGGTGACAGCTGCCAGCGCCGTATTCTGATGAACACCATCGATGCGCGTCTGGTCGCGATCAACGCCGATAACGGCGAGTTCTGTCAGAACTTTGGCAACAACGGCATCGTCGATCTGAAAGCCGGCCTGGGCGATGCCTCGGATCCGAAATACCAGCTGACCTCCGCCCCTACGCTGGCGGGCACTACCGTCGTCGTGGGTGGCCGCGTGGCCGATAACGTGCAAACCGACATGCCTGGCGGCGTGCTGCGCGGTTTTAACGTGATCACCGGTGAAATGCGCTGGGCGTTCGACCCAGGCAATCAAGAGCCGAATGCGGCGTTGAAACCGGGCCAGACCTTTGTGCGCAGCACGCCGAACTCCTGGGCACCGATGTCCTACGACCCGGCGATGAACACCGTGTTCATGCCGATGGGCAGCTCCTCTGTGGACCTTTGGGGCGCGAACCGCAATGCGCTGGACCACAAATACGGCGCGTCCATTCTGGCGCTCGATGCGACAACCGGGAAAGAAAAGTGGGTTTATCAGACCGTACATAACGATCTGTGGGACTTCGATGTCCCGATGCAGCCTAGCCTGATCGATTTCCCGATGAAGGACGGCACCACTCGCCCTGCACTGGTCTTCGGCGGTAAAACCGGGCAGATCTTCGTGCTGGATCGCCACACCGGCAAGCCACTGACCGAAGTGAAAGAGCTGCCGGTGAAAACCCGCAACATTCCGGGCGAGCAGTATTCGGCGACGCAGCCCTTCTCTGTCGGCATGCCGCAGATTGGCGCTGAAAAGTTGACCGAATCCGACATGTGGGGTGCAACGCCGTTCGATCAGTTGATGTGCCGCATCAGCTTTAAATCGATGCGTTATGATGGCCTGTTCACCGCGCCGGACACCGATCTCTCGCTCAGCTTCCCGGGTTCGCTGGGCGGTATGAACTGGGGTGGATTGTCTGTCGATCCGAACAACCACTACATCTTCGCCAACGATATGCGTTTGGGTCTGTGGGTGCAGATGATCCCGCAAAAAACCGACGCCAACGCGCCGGCCAGCAACGGCGGCGAATCGGTTAACGCCGGTATGGGCGCCGTGCCGTTAAAAGGCACCCCTTACGGCGTCAACAAGAACCGCTTTATGTCACCGCTGGGCATTCCGTGCCAGAAACCGCCGTTCGGCACCCTGTCCGCTATCGATCTGAAAACCCAGAAAGTGGTGTGGCAAGTTCCGGCCGGTACGGTACAAGATACCGGGCCATTCGGCATTAAAATGCGCGCCCCGATGCCGGTAGGCATGCCAACGTTGGGCGGCACGCTGGCAACCCAGGGCGGGCTGGTGTTTATCGCCGGCACCCAGGATTACTACCTGCGGGCATTTGATTCATCCACCGGTAAAGAAGTATGGAAAGCTCGTCTGCCGGTCGGCAGCGGCGGCACTCCGATGAGCTACGTCTCACCGACCACCGGTAAGCAGTACATTCTGATCTCCGCCGGCGGAGCACGCCAGTCACCGGACCGTGGCGACTACGTGATCGCCTACGCGCTTGATAAGTAACGCTCAAGGTTCGCAATAACAAAACGCCCCTTTCACATGACAGGGGCGTTTTTTATGAATTATCGCGAATTAGCGTTAATCCATAGAAAATAACCCTCGCTTTACAAGAATAATCCTACTGTTTTACCCGGCATTATATCTCATTCTTTCAATCGGTTTTTTACCGCCCCAGGCCCGATTATTGGCATATTCCCGCAGGCACGAATATTATTAGAACAGTTCCTTTTGGAGCGAATCTCAGGCGGTTTTCAGAAGGAAAAAAGCATGAATGTTTTACCTGATCGCAGTGATGAGAATCATCCTGTTGATATAGCTAATGTAATTTTTGACGGTTTACCGAACCTCATTGGCGTGGGTAAAAGCCTGGGCGGACACTTTAATAAAGGGTGGCGCGAATATACCGGCGGGGCTGCATTTGATAATGAGGATGACGGCTGGCTGAAAGCCCTGCACCCGGCCGATCATGCGCAGGTGCGCAGCCTGTGGCTGCAGGCAATGACTACCGCCACCTCATTCGTGAATGAAAGCCGCCTGCGCCATTGCAGCGGTGAGTTTCGCTGGTTTTTGCTGTCGTTCAACGCGGCCAAAGATCCCCTGCCTGGAGAACCGCGCTGGTGTCTCACCTGCGTGGATATCCACGAACAAGTACTGGAAAAACACATCCTCGCCGCGACCCTTGCCGCGCAGCAAAACATGCTCGACGCCAGCGTCGACTGCATCAAGATCGTCAATAATGACGGTTCGTTGCTGCATATGAACCGAGCGGGCTGCATTGCTCTTGGCCTGGATGAAAACCAAAAAAAGTTTGGCATGTCGTGGCTGGGGTTGCTGCCGGTAGAAATACGCAAGCGTGGCAGAAAAGCGCTGCGCAAGGTATTGAATGGTCACAATGCCAGATTCGCCGGCCTTAGTGCCACGCCAAATGGCAAGATGCAGCATTGGGATAATATCCTCAGCCCGGTCACCGATAAAAATGGCCGGATACAAAATATATTGTGCGTTTCCCGCGATGTGACCTCGCAAAGAATAGCGGAGAAACGTTTGCTGATCGCCAGTGAATATGACGAACTGACCGGTTTGCCTAACCGGCGGTTATTCAAGAAAAAGTTAAAACAGGAAATGAAACGCGCCCTGAGCAACAATAAATTGCTCGGGCTGATTCTGTTGGATCTCGACCACTTTAAACTGGTTAACGACACCCTTGGGCATGCTGCGGGCGATCATCTGCTGCGGGTGTTATCCAACAGGCTCACGGCGCACCTGAATCCTGACTCTTTTGTGTCCCGGCTCGGCGGCGATGAGTTTGCGGTGGTCATCAGCGACGTGGAGAATGAGCAGGATATCTTCAAAATCGCCAATAACTTTCTGCTGCAACTCGAATCGCCGATCACCCACGGCGGCAAGGCGCTGCATTGCGGCATGAGCATCGGTTGCGCCGTTTATCCTCAGGATGCCCACGACCCGTCGGAACTGATGAAGTGCGCCGATACCGCGCTGTATGAACTTAAGGACGGCGGCCGCGGCGGCGTTTACATGTTCAATCAACAAATGATGGAGAAAGCAAAAGCGCGGGCCTCACAGCTTAACCACGCACGGCAGATTGTGCGTGATAACCGCATCCGCCCCAGCTATCAACCGAAAGTCAATTTGAGCAACGGCGAGATCGTGGGTTTTGAGGCGCTATTGCGCTGGTATAGCCCGGTGAACGGCATGCAGTTGCCGGATACCGTCAGTGAAGCCTTCAGCGACTATGAACTGGCGACAAAAATCAGTGAAGCCATGCAGATGAAAGTCTTTGCCGACATCTCACGCTGGATCGCCGCCGGCGTAGAAGTCTTGCCGGTGTCGTTGAACGCGTCCCCTATCGAGTTTTTACGCGATAACTATGCCGAAACCTTCCTGCAACGATTGCTGATGTTCCGCATTCCGCACCACCTTATCGAGCTGGAAGTCACCGAACATGCGTTCGACAAACACGGTTCGAAGTATGTTTTGCGGGCCTTGCAAATGCTCAAGGAAATGGGCATCAGGATTGCGCTCGATGACTTTGGCACCGGACATTCTGCCTTTACGCACATCATGGATTACCCGCTGGACTGCATTAAACTGGATTGCGATTTTATCCGCCGGATGAACGACGAGCCGGCCATATTGGGCATCGTCGAAAGCATGGGCATTTTGGGGCAGAAATTGTCCATTGATATCATCGCCGAAGGGATTGAAACCGAGCAGCAACGCCAGACGCTGTGCAATGCCGGTTTTTATTTGGGACAGGGCTTTTTGTTCAGCAAAGCCGTTGAAGCACCCAACGTGCTTAATCTGCTGCGGGCCAATGTTCGCGATAACGAAGAAATCGACGATTGAGGCGGGTAACATTTCGCTGCAACCCGATTTTTCTAAAATTAGTTAGTTAATTTTGTTCGTTCACAGATTTAGCGGCTTCGAGGATAGTGAGCAGACCGCCTCAACAACATAATAATGCAGGTAATAATCATGATGTATAGCGCTAAATTAACCGCAGCGGCGGCACTCCTGAGCATGTCCTTCATCGCCAATGCCGCACCGGGAATTGATCTGATCGCCAATGAAACCCCGATCAACACGGTTAAAAGCCCAGAGGCCGTCGCCAAGATCCCGGCGGGATTTAAGTTCGTTGAGCCGGGTACGTTAACCGTGGCCGTATCGATATTGGGCAGCGCCCCGCCGTTCGGGCTGTACGCCCGCGACAATAAAACGGTGATTGGCAGCGAGTCGGATATTGCCCGGCTGGTCGCCGATGGGCTTGGGCTAAAACTCAAACTGGTGCCAACATCCTGGGAAGACTGGCCGCTGGGGGTGACCTCAGGGAAATACGACGCGGCAATTTATAACATCACCGTCACCCATGAGCGTAAAACCAAATTCGATTTTGCCACTTATCGCCAGGACACGCTGGGCTTCTACGTGAAGGCCGACAGTAAAATCACCTCGATAAAATCCGCACCGGATATCGCCGGCAAGAAGATCATCGTCGACTCCGGCACCAATCAGGAGGCGGTGTTGCTGGCATGGGATAAAGAGAATCAGGTCAAAGGGCTGCCCGCTCTACAGCCGATCTACGTCACCGACAAAGCGGCCTCTACGCTGGCGATCCAATCCGGCCGGGCCGAGGCGACTTTCGGGCCGAACGTAGCCGGTGCCTATCAGGCTAAATTAAACGGTAAAACCAAGCTGGTCGGCATAGTGCCGGGCGGCTGGCCGCGCAGTGCCAACATCGCCGTGACGTTGAAAAAGGGCAACGGCCTGGTTGATGCCGTGCAGGCTTCGCTCAACAGCGCCATCGCCAACGGCAGCTACCTGAAAGTGCTGGATCGCTGGGCGGAAAGCGACGAGAAAATCGAACGTTCTGAAATCAATCCACTGGGATTGGGGGACTGATCTTCCGGCTTTCAAGGCGCCGGTTCTTACCGCCGGCGCCCTTAAATGTGGTTTAAAGCGTAACCAGTACCAGACCGCGTGCCTTGCCGGAACAAGTCTCTTTCAGTGCCAAGGGTGCCGATTCCAGTCCTTTAAACCGGGTCACAGGAAATTCGATGTCCGCCCATGAAGGTTGTGATAGACAGGAAAGCCATTCAGCAAAGACTTCCGGATTTTCGTCAGCACTGTATCCGCGCATCGTAACTCCCTTGACGATAATAGCGAAAGCGTCTATTTCCACAGGAGCATATTTGGTCGACTTTGCACCTGCAAGTTCGGCCGATAACGCCCCAAGCAGGACCAGCCTCGCACCTTCCCGAGTGTGAGAAACCGCGGCTTCCAATTGCTCACCGCCCACAATATCAATAAATAAGTCAATGCCGTCGGGCGCATAGCGCTGCAGTTGGTCGCTGATAGTGCCGTCACCGCGAATGATAACCTCGTCATAACCCAATTCCTGCTTCATCCATGAAGCTTTTTCAGGCGTTCCGGTACTGCCAATGACTCGTTTGGCTCCAAGCTTACGGGCAATTTGTCCCGCCATGGAGCCAATCGCGCCCGCTCCGCTCGAAACAAAAACCACATCGTCAGGTTTAACCTGCGTCGCACGCGTCAGAGCCGCATATGCCGTCCAGCCATGCCCCAGATAGGCGGCAGGATTAAGCAGCTTGGTGCCTAATCGAGTGCAGAGATCGATGTCGACAGCGGCATATTCTCGCCAGCCAAACGGATGCAGCACGAACTCACCCGGTTGCAAACCGCTTGCAGCAGGCGCAGACACAATCTCGCCAATTGCCGCGTCTGCCAGCGTATCGCCAATGTTGATGGGTGGAAACGGAATGCCTTTTACACTTTCGGCTTCTTCACTCATCATCAGGCGGGTAGATATTGAGACCCGAAACCAGCGATTGCGAACCAATATCTCATTCTCGCCACAGGCTATATCAGGATGCTCAATAATCTCAAAGTTATCGGGCCCTGGCATGCCGGAAGAGCGTTTAAGCAGATTGATTTTCCTGTTGTACTGAGTTGCAAAGACCATTTTATTTCCCTTTTGATATGTGAGTTAATACTCGCATTATCAATCGGAGAGCCATCACGTGAATACTCGTGTTCCAGATACAGCAAGAAGCATGCGTAAAATGCCGCAGCAAAGCCGTTCACGATTTTTGGTCGGCATCATTCTGGATGTTGCTACTCGCTTATTGGCTGAAAACGGATGGGCAAAATTTAATACCAATGAAGTGGCTCGTATTGCCGGGGTCAGTATTGGTTCGCTTTACCAGTATTTTCCCAATAAGTTGGCTCTGGCAGAAGCGATACGCAAGCAACACCTGGCGTCGATATTGCTGGTTTTTGAAACCCTTAACGCCAACGAGGCTACGCAGGCCGACTCATTGATGGCGAAGGTTGAACTAATGATTGATGGCATAATCGCCGCGCATTTAATCAATCCGCGTTTGCACCGCGTTTTACTTGATGAAGTGCCGCTCTCCGGGCGTGACGCACATCATGACTTTGAATGCCGCTATGCTGAGTATTACGCTGCCTTTACTGCCAGTCAGTTGGGTTCAGAACGAGCGCAAGTCGCCAGCAAAGTGCTGGCTTCTGCAATTGAAGGCGTCGTGCATGATGCATCGCGGCGTGGGCAATTAACGTCATCAGATCTAAAACGTGAATTAATCTTGTTGGTGACCTGTTATTTGAAGGGCTAATTTCACCTTGGTTTTCTGGTTTACGATCATTCAATCTGCATTGAGGCGCTTTTTCTCCATTTTGCGATAAAGCGTGCTGCGAGATACGCCCAGCGACTTGGCCGCCTGGCTGATATTGCCGTTGGCATTTCTGATGGCGGCAAACACCTCCGGCTCGGTTTGCGAAACGCTGTTGGCCTCCGCGCAAAGCGGCGGCAGCGCATTAAACTGTTCCGGCAGATCCTCAAGCGCAATCAGGTTGTCGTCATCCGCCAACGCCAGCAACACCTTCAGCGTACTCAACAGCTGCCGTACATTACCGGGCCACGAATAGCGGGCCAACGCGGCCAACGCGTCCGGCGCCAGCCTGATGCCGCGCTTATCGGCGCCCAGATCATGCCAAAGGCTGAGAATGAAGCGATCGACATGCGCCCGCTGCCGCAGCGGTGAGATGCACAGGCTGAACTCCTGAATGCGGTACAGCAGATCCTCGCGGAATTCCCCGGCCGCCACCAGGTTGTCCAGATTGCGGTTGGTGGCGCAGATCAGCGTAAAATCTACCGAACAGGCGTGGCGGCTACCCAGCGGGGTGACGGTTTTTTCCTGCAGTACGCGCAGCAACCGCGTTTGCAGGCTCAGCGGCATATCGCCAATCTCGTCCAGGAACAGCACCCCGCCGTCGGCCTCCCTGATCTTGCCCGCGTACCCCTTGGGATTGGCACCGGTAAAGGCACCGGGCGCATAACCAAACAGCTCGGATTCGATCAGGTTTTCAGGCAGCGCCGCGCAGTTGATCGCCACAAAGTTGCCCTCCCGCCATTTGCTTTCCTGGAACAGCCGCCGGCTGAAGTGCTCCTTGCCGCAGCCGGTTTCCCCGGTAATGCACAGTGCAAGGCCGGCGTTCAAAATACGCAACGCTTTCTGTTTGTCTGCACCGTCCCGATCAAAAGGCTGAACAAAGGGCCTGACGACATGTGAATGCCGCTCCGGCATCTCCAGCAGCGAGTAATAACGGCGATTGTTGGCTGCCCGTGTCTGACAGGGCGCGTTCAACGTCTGTCGCGACATCTGCGGGAACAGCGTGGCGAAATCCAGCGCCCCAAAGGAGGCCGGTGAAAGGTTAAATTCTTGCATCGCCAGCCGGTTGGCGGCAGTTAAAACGTCATCGCGGAAGACCAGAATCAGTTCATGCGCAGTACCGAGGATATGCGCATCGCCGTGCAGGCTGAGCGTCCAGTGGTGAGCCGTGATCGTGCTCTTCACCCATTGATGCTCAATGTGCCGGACCGCCTGCAGAATCAGTGACCGGGCGTCGCCGTACGGGCGTTGCACCGGCGTAGAGATATCCAGCACCCCGCCGATTTGCCCGTCTGGCCGAAAAATCGGCGCGGCTGAGCAATAAAGCCCTGCGTTCTGATTGAGAAAGTGCTCGTCGCCATTCACCTCGCACAACTCTCCCAGCGCCAGCGCAGTGCCGATCGCGTTGGTGCCGCGCTCTTGCTCCCCCCATTGATTGCCCGGTGCCAGCGCTATGCGTGACGCCTTGCGCAAGAAATGGGTATTGCCGCAGGTCTCCAGCACCAGCCCGCTGGCATCAGACACCACAATGATGGAAGGTTGTCGGTTGATTTCGCCACCCAAACGCGCAATCAGCGGTTGAGCCAGTTGCGCCACCCAGCCGTTTTGCCCGCGCACTTCATTCAGCACGGCCGGCCGCACAAAGGGAACGTGGTCGTCGGCCCGATTCAGGCCGTAGTGTTGGCTGCGCTGCCAGGACTCTGACAGTGGGTTGGGGAGAGGCCTGCTTTCATGGTCGGAGGCGAACCCCGTTACGGCTGTCCGGTCTTTATGCAACATGCCTTTCTCCCGCGCAAAAGTGTTGCATTTTTGTATCATGAATGTGTCTCATGCGTTGCGACATGGAACACAAAAAATAATAGAACTGAATGTTAAATCACCGTTCTTATTGCCGATTGCGGATATTTAAAATAATTAACTTAATGATATTAAATGGTTTTACAAATAAACACCTAAAGAATGGAACAATGTGGCATAGGCAATGCTTATGTTTAGACAGGGTGCCAAAGCCTGGCGCCCAACCTACAGCCCGTGTTTCTTTGAGAGGTGTTTAACATGAAATATGTCCATCCCGGTTTGCCTGGCTCGCTGGTTTCTTTCAAACAACGCTACGGCAATTACATTGGCGGCAAATTTGTCGAACCCGTTTCCGGTAACTACTTTACCGACACCTCCCCGGTAACCGGGAAAACTGTCGCCGAGTTCCCCCGCTCCGACGCGCAGGATATTGAGCGTGCTCTGGATGCGGCGCACGCCGCCGCAGAAGCCTGGGGCAACACCAGCGCACAAAACCGCGCCAACGTGATGCTGGCCATCGCGGACCGCATGGAATCGCAGCTGGAAATGCTGGCGCTGACCGAAAGCTGGGACAACGGCAAGCCGATCCGCGAAACGCTGAATGCGGACATCCCGCTGGCGATCGACCATTTCCGCTATTTCGCCGGTTGCCTGCGCGCGCAGGAAGGTACCGCGACAGAGATTGACCAGAACACCCTGGCCTACCATATTTACGAACCGCTGGGCGTGGTTGGGCAGATTATCCCGTGGAACTTCCCGCTGCTGATGGCGGCCTGGAAACTGGCCCCGGCGCTGACCGCCGGCAACTGCGTGGTGCTCAAACCGGCAGAACAGACACCGCTCAGCATTTGCGTGCTGCTGGAGTTGATTGGCGATCTGCTGCCGCCGGGCGTGCTCAACGTGGTCCACGGCTTTGGCAAAGAGGCCGGTGAGGCGTTGGCGACCAGCAAACGCATCGACAAAATCGCCTTTACCGGTTCAACCCCGGTGGGCAGGCATATCCTGGCCTGCGCGGCGGAGAATATCATTCCCAGCACCGTGGAGCTGGGTGGGAAATCGCCCAATATCTTCTTTGAAGACATCATGCAGGCCGAACCGGAGTTTATCGATAAGGCGGTTGAGGGGCTGATCCTCGGTTTCTTCAATCAGGGTGAAGTCTGCACCTGCCCTTCGCGCGCGCTGATCCAGGAGTCAATCTACCCGCAATTTATGGAGAAAGTGCTGACGCGCATCACCGCCATTCGTCAGGGCGACCCGTTTGACACCGACACCATGATCGGCGCGCAGGCGTCCCAACAGCAGTTCGACAAGATCCTCTCTTACATCGAGATCGCCAAAAACGAAGGCGGGAAAATCATTGCCGGCGGCGAGCGCACCAGCCAGGAACAGACGTTGCAGCAAGGTTTTTATCTCCAGCCAACGCTCATCACCGGTAATAACAGCATGCGTTTCTTCCGTGAAGAGATCTTTGGACCGGTCATCGGCATCACCACCTTCAAAGACGAAGCCGAAGCGCTGGCGCTGGCCAACGACACCGAGTTCGGGCTGGGCGCAGGCCTGTGGACCCGTGACAGCAATCGCGCCTATCGCATGGGCCGTGCCATCAAGGCCGGGCGTGTCTGGACCAACTGTTATCACCTCTACCCGGCGCATGCCGCCTTCGGCGGTTATAAAAACTCCGGTGTCGGCCGCGAAACGCACAAGGTCGCGTTGTCGCATTATCAGCAGGTGAAAAACCTGTTGGTTAGCTATGACGCCAAACCGCAGGGCTTGTTTTAACTGAATATTGCCTGTTCCAACCCTACAACTTCTCGAGGTCTGAAAAATGAAAACGATGAAAGCTGCTGTGGTGACTGCGTTTGGACAACCCTTGGTGATTAAAGAGGTCCCGATCCCGGAGGTCGCGCCCGGCAAAATCGTGGTCAAGATCGCCGCCACCGGGGTGTGCCATACCGATCTGCACGCCGCCGACGGCGACTGGCCGGTCAAACCCAATCCGCCGTTTATTCCCGGGCATGAGGGTGTCGGCCATGTGGTAGCGGTGGGCGCAGGCGTTACTCACGTAAAAGAGGGCGACCGCGTAGGTGTACCCTGGCTTTATTCCGCCTGCGGGCATTGCGAACACTGTCTCGGCGGCTGGGAAACGTTGTGCCATTCCCAGCAAAACTCAGGCTATTCGGTCAACGGCAGCTTTGCCGAGTACTGCCTGGCCGATGCCAATTACGTGGGTATCTTGCCCGATAACGTCGATTTTCTGTCTATCTCACCGATCCTCTGCGCCGGCGTCACCGTCTATAAAGGTCTGAAAATGACCAATACCAAGGCCGGCGACTGGGTGGTCATCTCCGGTATCGGCGGTCTCGGGCATCTGGCGATCCAATACGCCACCGCCATGGGGTTGAACGTGGCGGCGGTCGATATTGACGATGACAAGCTGGCCTTCGCCAAAAGCCTGGGCGCTTCGGTGGTGGCTAACGCGCGAAACGTCGATCCTGGCCGCTTTTTCCAGCAGGAGTTCGGCGGCGCGCATGGCGTGCTGGTGACTGCGGTGTCGCCAAAGGCGTTTGAACAGGCCACCACCGTGATGCGGCGCGGCGGTACCATGGTATTGAACGGCCTGCCGCCGGGCAGCTTTGACCTTTCAATCTTCAATATGGTGCTGGACGGCACTACGGTGCGGGGTTCGATTGTCGGTACGCGCAAGGATCTGCAAGAAGCGCTGGACTTTGCCGGCCATAAGAAGGTCGCGGCAACCATCTCGGTAGAGCCGCTGGAGCAAATCAACGACATCTTCGGCCGTATGCGTGAGGGCAAAATCACCGGCCGCGTGGTGGTCGACATGTCGCTTTAAGTCAACCCGTCAGGGCACTGGCAGTCCAGTGCCCTTTTTATTCGCGTCGGCAATGGTCTGGTGAATAAATCGCATTTTCTCCAGCACCGGTGCCGGTAACACAAAGGGATAAAGGTCGGCGTGCCCCATCGACCTATTGAGCTGGTTCAGCGCCCAGGATACCGGTAACCAGAGCGCGATCAGGCGATCGAAATCGGGCGTTTCAGCCGAATGGCCGAAAGCAGCGTCTGGCGAGGCGAAACCATAGGCCGCCGCGGTGTCCAGGGTGTCGCGAATATGCAGATAATGAGCAAAGGTTTCCGCCCAGTCCTCGGCAGCGTGCATGGTGGCATAGGCGGAAACGTAGCACTCATGCCAGCCTTCCGGCGCGCCCTGCTGGTAGTGCCGATCCAGCGCCTGCTGGTAATCCGCATCCGGGTCGCCAAACAGATCGACAAACGCCTGTCGCTGTTCGGGCTGAATGATCAACAGGCTGTAATAATAATGCCCCACCTCATGGCGGAAGTGACCCAGTAACGTACGGTAAGGTTCGCCCATGGAAACGCGCAGTTGCTCGCGGTGAACGTCATCCCCCTCCTCCAGATCAAGCGTAATTACGCCGTTCGCATGGCCGGTCAGCACCTGCCGCCGTTCGCTGGAAAGCAATTCGAAGATCAGCCCGTTGTCCGGATCGTCATTTTTACTGACGATTGGCAGGCCCAGTTCGGTCAACTCCAGTATCAGGCGGCGTTTGGCCGTTTCGGCTTCGGCAAACAACGGGAGCGCTTCCGCATCATCGTCCGCCGGCCGGGTTTGGGTCAGGCGACACGACGCGCACAGATCCCCTTCTTGCTCCACCAGCCAGTTGCACTGTGCAATATGCATATTGGCGCACAGGTGCCCCTGTTCCGGCTTGCCGTCGCCCACAGGGGCGAGTGCCGGGATAACCACCAATCTCCGGCCAGGCAAATCGAAACCCAAAGAGCTTGAGCAAGACAAACACAGCGAATTTTCAAACGACAGCTGTTGCCCGCAGTTCGGGCAAGAAAAGTTGCGCATGGTCAGGCTTCCTTAGCGGCAGAGGACGTGTGGGCGCTGGCGCCAGAGACAAGTTAAGGGTAGCCAGACGGCCTTGGGTTCGTCAAACGACCCGGTTCAGACCTTGGTCTTGGTTTTGGCTTTGGTGATTTTTGTCGCTTTGGCGGGGTTACCGGCAACGAATTCCAGGGTTGGCGAGTAGTAGAAAGGCAACCAGGCATTGTAACTGCTTTCCCACTCCCACTTGACGGGGCAAGGCCACAGAATATCCTCATATAAAATGTAATAGACCCATCGCCCATGCGGGCGGCGCGGTTTAGCGGTGCTCATAGACACTGACTTCTCTGGCCCGAACGGTTACATGATGGCGCTCAACCGCCCGGAGTGGCATAGCCGCCGACAAAAAACAGGGTCAGCAGAACCAAGGCCGCAATAATAATCGCAATAGGGAAAAAATAGCCGATCTTCATTTTTAATTCTCTTTGTCAGAAGGCGTTACGGAGCACCAAGCAAATTTAACATGGACGGTGGTCGGCTAGCCATCTTTCCCGCTATTCATTCATGGCACGGGTGAATGCAATCCGCCCGGGGATCGTTGCCACGCTTTGGCGCAACATGAACTGGATTCAGGGATTGGCAAAGGGTACCGGACACTGATTGCCGCGTCTCCCGCCAAACGGATGGCCTCGCCTGATGAAGAAGCGATTTCGGCGGCTGATTTTCCTGGCCCGGACACCGGATTCGTTACCGGCAGCGATCTGCTGATAGAGGGGTTTGAAGGCCCATGATGTAAAAAACTACGCTAACGAAGTAATTATATGAAATATCGATATTTATTTTGTTGGTTCCCTATTAATAGAATTCCTCCTCTCCCAAAGGCGTGAAAACCGGAGCTGTATTAGGATCGGAGGCATTCCGGATACGTTCCAGCTTCAGGGAACTTAATCCACGTGATACGTGGGATAATCTATATAACCTGCATCTCGCCCGGTATAGAACGTATCCTTATCAGAAACAGCCATCGGCCATCCGTTCTTCATGCGTTTAACGAGATCTGGATTGGCTATGAAAGGACGCCCAAATGCGATTAAGTCGGCAAAACCCTCCCTGAGTGCCATTTCTGCGCGCTCCTGTGTATAGCTGCCCGCTGCGATGAGGGTACCTTCGTAGGCCTTGCGAAACTTTGTCAGGAAGCCAGCAGGAATGGCCTGAGCTCCGAGAGATTCCTGATCGCTCAAGTGCACATATGCGAGATATCGACGACGTAGTTCGATACCCAAAGATAACCAGGTATCCTGCTCATCATCAAAGCCATGCATATCCTGCAGGCGGCCAAAGGGTGCTATACGGATACCTGTCAGATGACTCCCGATGGCTGCAGAGACGGCATCCACAGTTTCCAGCGTAAACCGCAGACGATTGGCAATATTACCGCCATAACGATCTGTTCTGTCGTTAAGTCCACCATTGATAAATTGCTCGAAGATGTAGCCGTTAGCAGCGTGGATTTCCACACCGTCAAAACCCGCCTCGATAGCATTTTTAGCCGCTCGAACGAAATCCTGCGTCACCCGCGGGACTTCATCCGTTGCTAATGCGCGTGGCTGGCTGTGAAATACGCGCACAGACTGACAGTTATCACCGGGAATGTGAGTGGTGCAGCCTTCTGCAACGCGTGAGACGGAGCTGACCGGTGCCTGCCCATCAGGCTGGTGAGCAATGTGTGAGGAACGTCCTACATGCCAAAGCTGGATGAAAATTTTCCCACCTTGCGCATGTACTGCCTCAGTCACCTTTTTCCAGCCCTCTATCTGTTCGTCAGTGTAAATTCCCGGCGTGTACGCTTGTCCACGACCTTCCATTGAAACAGGTGAACCTTCGGAAACAATTAAACCTGCTGTTGCGCGCTGGCGATAGTAGGTGACCATACTGTCAGTGGGAACAAGGTTATAAGCCCGCGATCGGGTCATTGGGGCCATAACGACACGATTATTAAGACTTATTCCATTCATTGTGTAGATATTCAATAACTCGCTCATTCTGTCTCCTGAAGCCATTTCATGGTAAAAATCTGTTAGCAACGATCTTTAGTTCATCATTGATGATTACTTCGCTGCATCCCGCAGAGCCTGCTTCATAAAGACGACAGAGCTTTCCAGAGCCTGTACGGCTTCTGGCTGCAGCGTGGAGAAGAAATGCCAGGCGTGGAACATACCTGGCCAGACTTCCAGATTTACGCGAACGCGGTTGTCACCCAGATGAGTTGCCAGACGCATCGCGTCGCTCAGCATCAGTTCGTTTTCGCCAATCTGAACCAGCACCGGCGGCAGACCCGTTACATCGGCAAACACGGGTGATGCCATTGGGTGATTAGGCAACGCATCGCCCAGAAATATGCGTGCCAGGAAATCCAGACCGGCCTTGGTGTTCAGAGGATCAAGGCCTCCCCGGTTGGTCATGGAGACGCCCGTGTGCTCAAGGTTGGCCCATGGGGAAATAGAAACACCGCCGGCTGGAAGCGGCAGGCCCTTATTGCGTGCAGCAACCATAACGGTAACCACCATCGCTCCGCCCGCAGACTCGCCCGCCAGTACGATTTTGCTGGCGTCAAAGCCCCGTTCAATTAACCACTCATACGCACGAACGGTATCGGTAACGGGCGTAGGGAAAGGATACTCCGGCGCCAGACGGTAATCCGGCATGTAAACCCGTGCGCCCAGCATGCTGGCGTAGTTACCACCAATACCGTGATAGCCCGCCGGTTCGCCGACAATGTAAGCCCCGCCGTGGATGTACATAACGATGGCATCAGTTTCAAGGTTGTCGGGAGTCACCAGCGTTCCCGGTACGCCCCCCATGTCGACCTCAGTAAAACTCACACCGGCAGGTGCAGGATTATTAGCCAGCATTCGGGTATAGGCGTCACGCACCTCACTCATAGGCGTTAGGATATCCTCACCCGTTAGGATTGGCCCCAGGCCGGCCAGGCTTTCTGACCATTCTTTTACGGCTTGCTTGGTTTGTTTATTCAGCATTTTTATTCCTGTTTGTATTTGCGTTAAAAAATAGCAGGAACCTATAATATATAAACATTTAGGGAATGTGCTTCCCGTATCAGGGTACGTTAACGCCCGTATTGGATGAGATAAATAAAGCATGGAGATCAACAGCATTGGTGATATCGCCGCGTTCGTCGCGGCTGTAAAAGCCGGGAGTTACACCCACGCCGCGGGTTCCCTCGGGCTCACACGTTCTGCCATTGGCAAGAGTATTGTCAGGCTCGAAACGCGTATGGGGGTTCGTCTCCTTAACCGTACCACCCGGAGTCTGAGTCTGACCGATGAAGGGAGGGTCATGTTCGATCGTTGCCGACAGATACTGGATGATCTGGAAGAGGTCGATGCAGCCATGGCCATGCGCAGGGGTAAGCCAACGGGGACTCTCCGGCTGAGTGCGCCGCTTTCTTTTGGGCAGCGCCATATCCTCCCCATTCTGGATGTTTATCTGAAAAAGTGGCCGGAACTTCGTGCGGAGGTGTCCTTTAGCGACAGGTTTGTTGATCTTATTGAAGAAGGCTTTGATATTGCCATTCGCATCGGTGAACCTCGCGATGACTCCCGCATTCTTACCCGAACGATTGCTTCGCAGCACATTGTCACTTGTGCATCTCCCGAGTATTTATCCTCACGGGGCGTTCCAGAAACACCCGCAGACTTAACCAGGCATGACACTATTTTTCTTCTGAGTGCAGAAAAGAGACGCAGTTGGCGGTTTGCAACTCCGGAAGGCACTTTTGTTTATGAAGGACCCGGGCGGCTTAACCTCGACAGTTCGGAAGCCATGCGGGCATCGGCAATTGCCGGATTTGGTATAGTCCACTTACCTACCTATTTGCTTGGAGAAGATTTGCGTAGCGGTAAGTTAATACCGGTGCTTGAGGAGTTTCCTTTCCCTCCGGAACCTGTCCGACTCATTTATCCCAGTAAACGACATTTATCACCGCGAATTCGGGCCTTTATAGACCTGCTAGTGGAAAGCTGGGAGCAAGGTTTTCCATGGGAATGAATGGGTAGCAGTAAACAACGCAATCCCTCATAAACTCAGTTGGCGGCCGATATCCTGAGCACCAGCATGCCGGGCACCTCGTCGGCATGCAGACCGGCCTGCAGGTAAATCTTTTCGCCCTGGCCGGGCTGGCCGAAATGAAAACTGGTGAATTGGCGCTGCCCCCCCAGGGCATGTTCAGGTAACTTATGATGTTTACTTTTCATTGGACGCCCTATCTGTGGAAAAAAAAGCCCGGCTTGATCGAATCGACAAAAAAATCCTTGAAATACTGTGCCGGGATGGCCGCATTTCCTATCAAAAGCTCTCCGAGCAGGTCAACCTGACCGCTCGCCCCTGCCAGGAACGGGTACGCGGGCTGGAGCGCGACGGCATTATCCGCGGCTACAGCGCCATTATCGAACTGCCGGAACCGGAACATGCCTTTGTGATACAGGCGCAAATCTCGCTGGCCGATCACGGCCATTCGCAGCCGGCGTTCGAGCAGGAAATACGCAATACCCCAGAGGTGCTGGATTGCTGGCTGGTGAGCGGCAGTTTCGATTTTCTGGTGCGCATCGGCTGCCGCAGCATGGAAAGCTACCGGCTGCTGGCCGACGCCTGGCTGACCAGTAAAAAATTCCGGGTGGATAAAATCGTTACGCTGACCGAGTTGCAATCCATCAAGCGATCCTGAGCCGCCTCAGTCACGGCGAATAAAGGCCAACCAGCGCCGTTCTGCCCGTGAAAACAGGAAGATCAGCAGGAAGGTGCAGAGCAGATAAAGCGCCGCCGCCATCAGGAAGGGAATAAACGGCGAATAGGTGGCGGCATAAAAAGCACGCGCCACTCCGGTAATATCCAGCAGCGTCACCGTGCTGGCCAGTGAAGTGGCATGCAGCAGAAAGACCATCTCGTTATTCAACGCCGGAATTCCCCGCCGTAACGTCGCCGGCAACACCAGCCGGCGAATTATCTGCCACTGGCTCATGCCAAACGCCTCACCGGCGACCCACTCTTGCCTGGGAAAGGTGCCCATCATGCCGGCCAACAGCTCCGCGACGTAGGCGCTGGTATTGAGCACCAACGCCAGCGTGGCGCAAAAGGTGGCGTCACGAAACAGCAGCCAAAAAGGCTGATCGTCCTGCCAGCCCAACTGCACCACGTCGAACTGCGACAGGCCGTAGTAAATCAGCATCAATTGCAGATACAGCGGCGTACTGCGGAAAAAATAGGTGATGCCACGGATCAACCAGGAGAGCGAGCGCGGGCCATACACCTGGCCGACCGCCATCAGCACCGCCAGCAGCAGGCCCGGCACCACCGACAGCAAAAACAGTTTGGCCGTCAGCGCCAGCCCGGTCACATCCGAGCCGTCGCTCCACAAAAAACTGGGTGCCACATCCAGCATATCTTGCAGAGTCATCAGCGAGCTCCTGCAGCGGTCGAGGAAGCCAGAGCGTAGCGGCGCGCCAGCAGGCTAAAGCCCCAGCTGGAGATCGCAGTAATCACCATATAGATCAGCGCCACCAGGAAATAGAACAGGAAAGGTTTTTGTGTTGCCCGCCCCGCTTGCTCCGCCAGCCACACCATGTCCTCCAGCCCCAGGATCGACACCAGCGCCGAGGCTTTCATCAAGCCGAGCCAGTTATTGTTGATCCCGGGAATGGCGAAACTCAGCATTTGCGGCAGCAGAACGCGGCGAAACACCTGCCCTGGGCGCATGCCGTAGGCCATTGCCGCTTCCAGCTGGCCGCGCTCGACGGTGAGAAAAGCGCCGCGAAAGGTTTCCGTGTAGTAAGCGCCAAACACGAAACCAATCGCCAGCACGCCGGAGATAAAGGTGTTGAAGCGCAGCGGCCCCAGCCCCAGCAGGCCAAGAAAGCCGTTGACCAGCATTTCGCCGCCAAAGAACAGCAGCAGCATAATCACCAGTTCGGGAATGCCGCGCACCAGCGTGGTGTAACCCGTCGATAACCAGCGCAGCCAGCGCGGGCCAAACAGCTTGATCAGCGCATTAATCAGGCCGAGCGCCAGCGCCACCGCCACCGCCAGCGAAACCAACATCACGCACAGCGACAGCGCCGCGCCGTGAGCCAGCAAC
Organism: Serratia inhibens; assembly: GCF_003591175.1. GTDB lineage: Bacteria > Pseudomonadota > Gammaproteobacteria > Enterobacterales > Enterobacteriaceae > Serratia > Serratia inhibens. Next base: position 452,898 of record NZ_QYYG01000001.1, read on the forward strand.
GGCAAATACTCGATGACCATTCCCGGCCTCCCATTCTTGACTTCATGCCGGGCCAGCCGGCCCCAGCGCGCCGGTTTAGCCGCCGTAAATGTCGAAGCTGAAATACTTTTTCTGGATAGCGTCATAGGTGCCGTCGGCACGGATGGCCTTAATGGCGCCGTTGAGTGCGTCACGCAACGCCGGGTTGTCTTTGCCTACCGCGATGCCCACGTCAGAAGAGATGCTGCTGTCCGTAATCGCCGGGCCGGCGAAGGCAAACTTTTGCCCGCGTGGGGTGTCGATAAAGCTGCTGGCCGCCTGGGTATTATCCTGCAACGACGCATTAATCCGCCCGGACATCAAATCCAGATAGACATTGTCCTGGTTGGCATAAGAAACGATCTTCACGCCCTGTCCGCCCCAATGTTTCTTCGCGTAGGTTTCATGAATGGAACCGGTCTGCACGCCTACCGTTTTGCCTTTCAGGCTGGCGGCATCCGGCAGCAACGGGCTGCCCTTGCGCGCCACCAACTGCGCCGAGCTGCGGTAGTAGCGATCGGTGAAATCCACTTCTTTCTTGCGCTCGTCGGTGATGGTCAGCGACGCGATAATGGCATCGAACTTACGCGCATTAAGCGCCGCGATCATGCTTTCAAAAGGCTGTTTGACGAAAACGCATTTGGCCTGCAGCTGCGTACACAGCGCATTGGCGATATCGATGTCAAAACCGGTGATCTCGCCGCTGGGCGAAAGCACGTCAAAAGGCGGATAACCGCCATCGACGCCAAAGCTGATGGTATCGAAAGACTGGGCCGCCGCCGGGCCACCCAGGGCCAGGCTGGTCAGTAGAACCGCTAATGTTTTTTTCATGACTGAGATCCCCGGTGAAAGAAAGCGCTAGAAACGAAGTGACAGACAGGTCAGGCCGCCGTCCATTTTTTTAAATTCGCTGGTGTCGAGCTGAACGACAGGCATGCCCAACTTTTCGATTTGGGCCAACGTGTGCGGGTAACCCTGTGGGGTAATCAAGGTATCGTTGATCCACAGCGTGTTGCCGGCGTAGGACTCCGTTTCGGGGATAACGATGGCGTTAAAACCGCTAAAGGCAGGATGGCGCCGGTAGTCTTCCGTCAGTAGCAGGGTATTGCGGCCAACATAGTTGACGATGGATTTCAGGTGCAGCCCGGCGCTGACTTCAATGGCGGTCACCCGGTAGCCATAGGGCTCGACCGCAGCGGCAAATTCGCCAATGCCGGCTTCATCGGTGCGCGCCGTCAGGCCAATAAAAAACTGACGGTCGACCAGCAGCACGTCGCCGCCGTCAAGGTGGCCGTGCCGGCTCATCCGCACCACCGGGCGCTCGCCTGCAAACAGCGGCGCAATGGTGTCAACCTCACCCTGGCGGCTCGGCGCACCCGGATGGGTGATCACGGCCAGCTCCGGCATCACCACAGCCGTATCTTCCACAAAGTGGGCGTCCGGGAAGGCCGGGGCCGCCGGTAACACCGTCACTTTCAGCCCCAGGCGCAGTAAGGTATCCACATAGGCCAAAAACTGGCGGCCGGTGGCGGCGATATCCGGCGCGCCCAATTGAGCGGTGGTCTGGCCGCTGCCGCAGCTATCGGCAGGCAGTCTGGCAATGGCTTGAGTAAAGTGCATGGGCGATTCTCTCGAATGAAATGGACAGTAGGTGTTCTTCGATTATCAAACAGATACTCTCGCCAATCAGGTTGAATCCGCCCGCAGAAACTTTACATTTACGCTGTTTATCGCCCCGCTGACGACCTATTCCGCTGTGGAGCCTACCAGGCCGTCGCCCTCACGGCAGTGGCGCCTGTGCGCCGGTGATGCGTGGCATCACCTCTTTCATCAGCTCAAGGAATTTACGCAACCGCGCCGGATAATAACTGGCATAGGGGTAAAGCAGGTAAATCGGCAAGGGCGCAGCGTGCCAGTCCGGCATCAACGGGGTAAGCAGCCCCTGCTCCAGATCCTGTTTGACCACCCAGGACGACAACATGGCCACCCCCACGCCGTTCAGCGCCGCCTTGCGCACGGCATAAAGGCTGTCGGTGCTCAGCCTGGGGACGATGTCAAAACGGAAATCTTCGCCGCTGGCGGTATGCGTCAACGTCACTTCATTGCGATAAAAACTGTTTAGCGCCAGCCAGGGCAACTGCGCCAAATCACCGATCTGCGCCAGCGGCGTATGGCGCGCCAGCAGTTCAGGCGCGGCCACCACAATGCGCGGTACCTGCGCCAGCAGCACCGCGACCACCGAAGGATCGGTCACCGCACCGACGTGGATCGCGCAGTCCACGCCTTCTGGAATGAAATCGGGTGAATGATCGTTGAGCGTCCACTCCACGCTGGTCTGACGATAGCGTTGCAGGTAATCCCCCAAGGGGCCAATCAGTTGATCCTGGCCAAAGGCATGCGGCGCGCGCACCCGCAATACGCCCACGGGTTCATCACGCACGCCGCGCAGTTCATCCTCCATGATTTGCCAGTGCTCAATCAGCTTGCGTGCGTGCTGATAACAACGCTCGCCGTCGTCCGTCAGCTTCATGGCGTGAGTCGTACGCTGGATTAATTTAACGCCAAGCAGTTGCTCCAGCACCTGGAGACGCCGGCTGATGGTGGGCTGCGAAGTGTTCATTTGCGCCGCCGCAGCCGAGAGGCTGCCGCTGTCGACAATGCGTACCAGAGTTTGCAGCATGGCTATACGGTCGCCATTGGGAAATGGATTTTTATTCATACGTATTACGTATAACAGTTTTACCTGTACTGGGGCTACAGTTTCCGCCGAAAACTGGCAAGAATAGCTCCACTTTACTCGTTCTGGATAACCATCATGAGCCTGATTTCATCAGCTACCACCGCGCCTGACCCTGCGCTTTCCGCCAAAATCGTTTTCCTGCTGGCCGCCGGTGCCGGTCTGAGCGTGGCGTCCATTTACTACAGCCAGCCGATGCTGAGCATTATGGGCGATACGTTCCACGCCGGGGTCAGTGATACCGGCATGGTGCCCACGCTGACCCAGGCGGGCTATGCGCTGGGCATCCTGCTGCTGGCCCCGCTGGGCGACCGTCACGATCGCCGCCAGATCATTCGGATAAAAGGCGTGCTGCTGGCACTCACCCTGCTGCTGTGCGGTTTTTCTTCTTCATTTCCATTGTTGTTGCTCAGCAGCCTGGCTGTCGGTTTGGCCGCTACGGTGGCGCAGGACATTATCCCGGCGGCCGCCACACTCGCTTCAGACGCCAACCGGGGCAAAACGGTGGGCACGGTGATGACCGGGTTGCTGGCCGGCATTTTACTCTCGCGCGTGTTCAGCGGCGTGGTGGCGGAATATTTCGGCTGGCGCAGCGTTTATATGCTGGCGGCATTGGGGGTGCTGGTCATCACCCTCACGATCGGCGCGGTACTGCCGCGTTTTAAACCCAATACCACGCTGAGCTACCCGGCGCTGCTGCGCTCATTGGGGAAACTGTGGGCCGATTACCCGGAACTGCGACGTGCGGCGTTGGCTCAGGGCTTGTTGTCGGTCGCGTTCAGCGCTTTCTGGTCGACGCTGGCGGTCATGCTGGCGGAAAAATATCAGCTTGGCAGCGCAGTAGCCGGCGCTTTTGGGCTGGCAGGCGCGGCCGGTGCGCTGGCCGCCCCCCTGGCGGGCATGCTGGCCGATCGTCACGGGCCGGACTATGTCACTAAAATCGGCGCCGCCATGGTGGTGTGTTCATTCGCTCTGATGTTTCTGCTGCCCTGGCTTCCGCTGCCCGCACAGCTGGCGCTCATCGCGCTGAGCGCGGTAGGTTTTGATCTCGGTATCCAGGCGACGCTGGTGGCGCACCAGACCATTATTTACGCCATCAACCCGGCTGCCCGCAGCCGCCTGAATGCCATCCTGTTTACCCTGGTGTTTATCGGTATGGCGAGCGGTGCCGCTCTCGGCAGCAAAGTCCTCGAAAGCGCCGGTTGGCCTGGCGTGGTGTTGCTGGCCACGCTGGCGGCGGCGGGCGGCCTGGCGCTGCGAATGCTGGCCAAGCGCACCCCGCGCACCGTCGCCTGAGTAATGAAACCATCCGACAATAGCCGCAGATCCTGCGGCTATTGTTGATTGGCGGCCACAAACTCCGCCAGATCCTGCTGAGTGATGGTTTTATAAGGCACCCAGTTGTAAGCCTCGGTCTTTTGTTTTTCCAGCAGCGCCTTGGTGACCTGCACCGCCCCGGTTGCCTGCCCTTTGGCGTCCTGGAAAATGGTCAATACCATGCCACCGTTTTTAATAAACTGCAGGCCGTCCGGCGTACCGTCAATGCCCGCCACCAGGATGCTTTTGTTTTTAGCCTGGTTCAGCGCCATGATGGCGCCAATCGCCATTTCATCGTTATTGGCGGCGATAGCGTCGATCGGTCGGCCGTTCAGCAACCACCCGGACACCACATCCACCGCTTCATTGCGCTGCCATTTGGCGGTCTGCTTTTCCAGTACCTTCATGTCCTTATACTTGGCGATCACCTCTTCCACCGCGCGGGTACGTTCGCGCGCCTCTTCGTTGGACAGGGCCCCCATCAGGATCGCCACATTGCCGCGATAATTCATCCGTTTCGCCAGCGCCTCCATTTGCAACTTGCCCCCCTCCGCCGAGTCCGATCCCACATACGCCATGGCATTACCCAGCTTAACTTCCGGTTTGCGGTTGACGAAAATCAGCGGGATGTGGGCCCGCTCGGCGGCATCCATCATCGGCTTCACGCCCTGGGTATCCACCGGGTTGAGGATAATGGCGTCCACCCCCAGGTTGATAAAGTCGTCCACCTGCTGTACTTGCAGCGCCACGTCGCCTTTGGCATCGACAAACTGGCCGTCCATGTTCAAGCGCTTAAGCTCGCTCGCCATTTGCGAGCGTAAAATGGACACGAAGTTGAGATCGAAATTGGCCAGCGCGACGCCGACCTTATAGGTTTTCGCCTGGGCGCCAAAGGCCAGAAACAGGCTAAGCAATATCAACGGCAAGCTTCTGATTTTCATGATGTCATCCTGTAGGTTGAGATAAATTTATTATTAAAATCAATGCATCACTCTTTATCCCGGGCAACAGACCACTGCCCGGGTTTACTGCGGTTATAAAATGAAATGGTCGCGGAACTGTTGCAGCGCCGCGGTGCTGTCATCGGATGCCCATCCTTCCAATGCCACTACGCCCCGATAGCCGATCTCGTCCAACGCGCGGGCGATGGCCCGGTAGTTGATTTCACCGGTCCCCGGCTGTTGTCGCCCCGGTACGTCGGCCACCTGGATTTCGCCGATCGCCGGTCCGCAACGGCGAATAAGCTCAATGAGATTACCCTCGCCGATTTGCGCATGGTAAAGATCGAGGTTCATCTTCAGGCCAGGGCTGTTGACCGCCTCAACCAAGGCCAGCGTGTCGCAGGCTTTGGCAAAGGGCGTGCCCGGATGGTCCCGCGCCAGGTTGAGGTTTTCCAGCGTGAACACCTTGCCGGCGCGCTCACCCCGTTGCGCCAGTTTGCCCAGCGTATCGGCCGCCTTCAGCCACATGGCACCGGTCACCACCTCTACCGGCTTCACCGGCAACCCCTTGGGATCCAGGCCGGTGCCGTGCAGATTCAGGCTGGGGCAGTTCAGCCGCTGCGCGATGGCGAGCGACCGTTCCGCCGTTTGCAACAGTTGGGAGATATCCTCATCGTCGGTCAGGTTGCCGGCGAGATAACCGGTCATCGAAGTAAAACGCGCGCCGGTACCAATCAGCGCATCAAGATCTTTGTTTTCCCAGTTCCAGATCTCGACGCCGAAGCCGAGCGCATGAATACGCGCTACCCGTTCAACAAACGGCAGATCGAGAAACACCATCTCGGCGCACACGGACAGCTGATATCCGGCCATTATTGTCCCCCCAGCTTGATCGGTTTGCCCTGTTTCACCGATTCGATACAGGCCAATGCAATCTCCAGCGCATTGCGGGCGTCCTGTCCGGTCGCGCGCGGCGTTTCCCTCTGCTGGACACAGCGGGCGAATTCAGTCAACTCCGCCACATAAGCGTCATGCAGCAGATCGGTATCCTGACGCGAGGTTTCGATGGCGATGCCGCCGGCGTGATACCGCACACAGTTATTCAGGTTGATATTGCCCGCCTGCAGCATCCCTTTGCTGCCAAACACCTCGCCGCGCACGTCGTAGCCGTAGACCGCCTGGAAGTTGGCTTCTGCGGTGGCGATAGCGCCGTTATCAAAACGGATAGTCACCACGGCGGTGTCCAGTAGCCCCTTATCCTTGAAGTCCGGGCGCACCAGCGCATCCGCCAGCGCATACACCTCAACCGGACGGGCACCCGGGTTGAAGTGCAACAGCGTGTCAAAATCGTGGATCAGCGTTTCCAAAAAAATGGTCCAGGCGGGGATCGGCGCCGGATCGCGCAACTGCGGATCGCGCGTTACCGATCGGGAAAGCTGGGTAACGCCATTCTCCCCCTCCTTTACGGCCGCAATGGCGGCGGCAAAGCCGCTGACAAAGCGGCGATTAAACCCCACTTGCAGCACGACGCCCGCCTGTTTTGCGGCGGCGATGGCCCGATCCGCCTCTTCCAGCGTGATGGCCATAGGTTTTTCGCAGAACACATGCTTACCGGCCCGGGCGGCGGCAATCACCCATTCCGCATGGGTACGTGCCGGGGAGGCAATGACTACCGCCTCAATTTCGCTGTCATCCAGCATGCTCTGCAAATCGCTAAAGGCGTTGACGCCCAGCCTGTCCGCCAACCGCTGCGCGGCGCCCGGCAGCGGATCGGCCACAGCGGCCAAAACGGCGCCCGGCACGCGCCGCGCCAATGACTCCGCATGGAAACTGCCCATGCGGCCGGCACCAATCAGACCAACGCGCAAGTTTTGGGGTGAATGACTCATAGTGATTCCTTATGTGGATTAACGCCCTTGTCGGGCTACGGAGTTCACCGTGGGTATTGCAAAGGAGATGCCAGCTCGAAAAGCGGGGAATTTGTGAGGCGCTGCACAGATAGTCACAACAGAGTGACAACTAAATTGACATGTCAATTTCACATGTCAATAAAATGAACATTACATTCCAAACTGGAGAACCGCATGCACACTGCCGCCGGACTGATGCCGATCAAAGATGAGAGCGACCCGATTTTCAGCCTCCCGGAAGGCCCGGAGGCCGGTGAATGGGACAGCCTGTTTTGGCAAGGCTGGCAGGCGTTTAACGAGGGTGGGCAACCCGGCTGGATCCGCAAGTCGATCTTGCAATCCTGGCAGCGTTCGCGCGAAAACGGCATTGACCCCGAGGAATTCGTGTATCACTCGCCGCCGGCAGATAAGTTGCAGGCGATTCTGGCGCAAAATAGCGAGCTGATTAAGGTGGCGCACAGCATTATGGAAAACCTGCTGGCCTACAACCCTGACGGCCACATCAACCTGACCGACGCCAACGGCGTCACCCTCCATTACTGTGGGGCGGATTTGACGCCGGTCGGCAGCATTCTGCGCGAGGAAGTTCAGGGCACCAACTGCACCGCACGCTGCCTGCGAGAGCAGCGCCTGGTATATGTGTTAAGCGGTGAAAACTGGAAAATGGCTCTGCGTCAGCGCCATCGCCAATGTGCGGCGGCGCCGGTGCGTAACGCCGAGGGTGTGATGATCGGCGTGCTGACGCTCACCGCCACGCCGGATAACTTCAACGCCCACACCCTGGGCACGGTACAGGCGGCGGCGGAGGCCGTCGGCCAACAGCTGCAGTTGCGCCGGCTGCTGGCGGAGCAACAGTCCATTCTGGAAACGCTGAATGAAGGCGTTATTGTCTGCGATCGCCACGGCAGGCTGAAAACCGTCAACCGTTATGCACGCCAGATTTTTGACGGACTGGAGCCTGGCGACCTGTCCCTCGACGAGTTGCTGCGCCCGCAGTCCGGCTCGCTGCTGACCATGCCGTTTTGCAACGATCGTGAAATGGTCTTTATGCCCGAAGGCAAGCCGGCCCTCTCCTGCGTGATTTCACTGATGCCCGCACCGGATGACGGCCGGGTGCTCTCCCTACGGGAGAACCAGCGTATTCGCGCTATCACCCGCCGCGTGATGGGCATCAGCGCCAGCTATACCTTTGACATGATTTACGGCCATTCCAGCCGCATACGGGAAGCCATCGCCAAGGCGCGCACCAGCAGCCGCAGCGACAGCACCGTACTGCTTACCGGCGAGAGCGGCACCGGCAAAGAGCTGTTTGCCCAGGCGATCCACAACGGCAGCGCACGCAGCAACGAGCCCTTCGTTGCCGTTAACTGCGGCGCCTTGCCGCGCGATCTGGTGCAGAGCGAGCTTTTCGGTTACGTGGATGGCGCCTTTACCGGCTCGCGCCGTGGCGGTTCCGCCGGCAAATTTGAGCTGGCGGATGGCGGCACCCTGCTGCTCGATGAAATCGGCGAAATGCCGCTGGATGCGCAAACCAGCCTGCTGCGCGTGCTGCAGGAGAGTGAAGTCTTGCGGGTCGGCGCCACCCATCCGGTGAAGGTCAACGTGCGCATCGTGGCGGCCACCAATTGCGATCTGGCACTGGCAGTGGAAAAAGGCGCTTTCCGGCGCGATTTGTATTACCGCCTGAACGTCATCTCCCTCTCGGTTCCGCCGCTGCGAGAACGACGGGAAGATATCGTCGGGCTGGTTAACGGCTTTGTTCACAAACTCTGTACGCGCATGAAAAAGATCCCGCCGCAGGTATCACCGCAGGCGATGGCCTGCCTTAGCGCCTGGCGCTGGCCGGGCAACGTGCGCGAACTGGAAAACCTGGTGGAACGAATGGTGAACCTGTGCGAAGGGCTGCAGATCGACGTGGGCGATCTGCCGGAGGAAATCACTCGTGATTGCACTGAACCTGACGCAGCCCCTTCAGCCAGGCTGGAAGATAACGAACGGACCCATATCATGCAGGTGATTGGAGCCAGTGGCGGCAATCTGCGGCAGGCCGCGCGGCTGCTCGGGCTATCGCGCACCACGCTGTACAATAAAATCAATAAATGGCAGATCGATTTGACCCTGTTGCGCCCTGAGCGGCCGGCTTGACAGGGCTGCGGCGGCATTCGATGATGAGGAAATCTTACCGCCCAGGTCCGCTCAATGAAAACGTCCCCTGTCGTCACCATTCACTATTGTTCGCAATGCAACTGGCTGCTGCGCGCCGCGTGGATGGCGCAAGAATTGCTTCACACCTTCAGCACCGATTTGGCCGCCGTTACGCTGGTTCCCGGTACCGGCGGCATTTATGAGATCACCGTGGATGGCTTCGTCATCTGGGATCGCAAAATCGAAGGCGGCTTCCCCGACGCGGCAGCGCTCAAACAGCGTTTGCGCGATCGATGCTTTCCCGAGCGGCCATTAGGTCACGTGGACAACAAAGGCGTTAAAAGTTAAGGCTCGACGGCCTGGGCCGCCTGACGCAGTTGCCTCATGGCCGTAGGCATATCCAGGCCAAAACTCAGCAAGGCGTTGTCATCAATCACCAGCAATTGCCGCTGTTTGCCCGCGGGGGTATACGCCAACCCCGGCAGTGCCCAGACATTCGCTTCTCCGCCCATCCGTTGCAGGCTGGCCTTGCCTATCACCAGCAATTGCGGCGCGGCGACGACCAGCCCTTCCTGAGTCAGCGACTGATAGCGCGCCACGCCAGCCAGGGCATTTTCCAACCCGGCACTGCGAATCGCACCATCTGCGGCGGTACCGCTACCGGCGCCCATTGCCGTTATGCCGGTATGCGCCATGATAAACAGCACCCTAACCGGCAATCGATGAGTAGGTACGGCGGCGATCTGACGATCCAGCCTGGCCTGCAGGACTTTCCCCTCGTTTTCACGCCCCAGAGTGGCGGCAATGACGGCGATTTTTTCGTCGATCGCGCTTAGTTCGGGTTTACCCGTCACTGTCACGACTTTCACCCCAGCCTGTTCGACCTGCTGCAACGCCAAAGAGGGTTGCGCCAGTTCGCTGGCGATCACCAAAGAAGGCTTCATCGCCAGGATCCCCTCGGCGTTGAGCTGGCGCATATAACCGACATTCGGCAATGCCGTGGCTTGCGGCGGCTGCTGACTGGTGCTGTCGCGTGCGACCAGCGTTTGCCCGGCACCCAGAGCATAAATAATTTCCGTGACGTCTCCGCCAATCGAGATCGTACGTTCGCCGGCAAATACCGAAAACGGCAGTGCCAGTAACCCGATAACCCATAATTTCATCCGAAGTCTCCTTTAAGAGCGGAAGGGTCAGCCTCATTAAAGCGCAACAGCCGCCCTTCACTGACGAAAGGCGGCATGAGCGTTAACGCTTGATCAACATGCAGTAGTTAGAAATCCACGTTGACGCCAAGCTGGAAGGTTCTTCCCGGCATGACGGCCAGTGCATTATCGTAGGCATCCTGATTGGTTGAATCCGTGAGTTCACGGCTGCTCAGGTAATCGCGGTATTTCCTGTCGGTGATGTTATACACGCCGCCGCTCAGTTTCACATTGCGGGCAACCTGCCAATAGGCGGACATATCCACCAGGCCGTAACCCGGCACGCGCAGATATTCCGTGGTGGCGTCGGTGAGCGTACTGCCGCTGGCGTTGTTGTAGCTTTCACGGTTGGTCGCCGTCGCCTGCTTGCCTTTGACGAAGGTTGCCGTCACCGCCGCGCCGTAGCGTTTCGCCGGATCATCCCACGCCACGCCCACGATGGCTTTCATTGGCGCTACGCTGTCGATATCGACATATTTATCGCCGGAATAGCTGGACTTGGATTTGCCCTGATTATATCCCAGCGCAAAATTCGCGCTCAGCCCGTTAACCTGCTCGAACCAGGTGCCAAAATTCAGCCTGGTACTGATTTCAGCGCCGTAGATATAGGCTTTATCGCGGTTTTCCGCTTGATAAATGGTGTAGATATTGGAAGGCACATTGGTGAACTTGTCCGGGCTGCCGGCCCGTTGATAACGGGTATACGCAATGAAGTTTTTATAGGTGTTGTAGAACAGCGACGTGCGCATTGTCACCCCTTCCACAACCTCTCCCTTCACGCCCCATTCCAGGTTGTTGCTGGTCTCGGTGTTCAGATCGGCGTTGCCGATCAACGCATACTGCGCCGTGCCCGCATAGCTGGAACCGAGGTTCCATGAGCCGTAAAGCTGGCTGGCGTTCGGGAACTGCACGCCACGCTTGTACTGCAGATAGGTCATCAGCGCCGGCGTAATATCGTACTCGACGCTGAGAGACGGCAATATCTGGGTGTCGGTGTTGCTTTTGCCGTACAAGGTTTCCAGCTCGGACTCCGTCAGCACCGTGCTGCCGGTGGTCAGGCTGGTCAGGTTCTGCGGCTTGGTGTTTTGGTGAGCCACGCGCACGCCCGGCACCACGGCAAAACCGTGCCCTTCGAGATCAAATTGGATCTTGTCCTGCACAAAACCGCCCAACAGATAGCTGCGGCTGTCTGATTCCGGTTGCATGATGGCCGTGAACGCGCTGGGTGCCGGCTCTTCACGGAATGGCCGCTCGGTATCGGTTAACCTCGCGTTTAGCCCGCCGCTCAGCGTATGGCGACCCAGAGTTTTGGCTATCTGCGTTTCAAAGCCGTAGGTATTGACGTTGTAGTCGGAGTAAACCCGCTCCATGCTGCCGGTGCTGGTGGGCATGTAGGTGTTGTCATGCGCCTGGGTCTGTTGGTAATAGGCTTTTGATGTCAGGGTATCGACGAAATCATTGTACGGCGTCCATTCATCTTTCAGGCTCACGCCCCAACGGCGCGTATTGCTCTGCTGCTGAGCGGTACCCAGGATGGCGCTGCCGGCCGAGTTCCAACTGTCGTAATGGGTGTGGTTGACTTTATCGTAGTAATCCACCGTACCGGTGAGTTTATGTTCGTCACTTGGCTGCCAGATACCGGACGCCATCAGCGCATTGGAATGCCAGTTGGCCGGGTAAGCCTGGTGAGTGCCACTGTTGTTGCGCGTTTCCTGCCCGTCACGGCGGCTATAAACAAACACCCCGCGAAGTTGCTCATCGCCCGCCGCGGCGGTAATGCCGTTGTGCCAACTGCGGTTGGACGAGTCGTAATCGCTCTGGTACCCAAAGTAAGTCTGTTTGGACGGCGACAGGTATTGATCTGCCGACTTCGGCGAAAACGAAACGGCACCGCCGATAGACGTATTGCTGCGCTCAATCGAGGTCGCTCCCGATTCGATCTCCACCTGCCCGTACATGTAAGGGTCGATATAGTCCCTGCCGATGCCAAAGGTATTAAGGCCGGCTCGGCTGACATAGCTGCGCCCGGTGGCGTCTGGCTGCGGAATGCCATCGACATCCAGGCCGACTCTATTGCTCTCCAGGCCGCGAATGTTATAACCGGTGTAACCGCTGCGATCGAAACCGCTTTTCCCCGAGGACGATCCCCCACTGACGCCAGTGGCGCTAATCAGCGGTTCATAACGCATTATCGAACCGAAATCGTTACCCCCTTTTTTCTGCATGTCTTGCGCGGTAATCGTGGTTATTGTCCCGGCCTTTTTTTCAATAACGGGCGCGACAACCGTTATTTCCTCTTCATTTTGCGTGGTCTTTTCTAATGGCGTTTTATTTATTTCAGCATTAGCGTTAAGGGAGTTGGTGATCAATGTCCCCCATAGGATGGAATGCCCGATAATTCCCTGGTAATTAAAAGTTTTGCACATGTGTTAACCCTGCAATAATTATTGGTATTCGCTCGCAGTTGCTTCGCCCCGGTAATTAATCGGGATCAAGGGTATTAACGAAAATTAACAATTTTATAAGAAGGGTCTTTCTGCGTAGACTTAATAAAATGCATATTAATGCTAATGCTTATCATAAGCAATATCATTAAAGCCCTATTAAATCTATTGCCGAGAAATTTCCGAGCCGCTTACGAAATCCTTACAAAGCGGTCAGGCAGCGAAAGAAGAGACACAAGGGGAACGAATAGCTCTAGTGCCTTAGGGGGTTTTGGGGGGACTCGGTAAATATCGCCTGCTATCTCACCCTTAAAAATTTAGGATTTTGTTATATATACAGGTGGCATAAAAACCCGGCACTCTGAATGGGAAAACAGAAGTTAGAGTTATCCTTTTACCCCATTTGCCAAATGGGTTTTTTTTCTGGTTTTTAACCAAGCGTTCACTATCTCATCGTTTGCTTTTCCATTCAGGGAATTTTCCATGTCGTTCTCTGGTCGCAATAACATACCCGGCCTTGGTGGGATATTTCGCGCGAGTGCAGTTGCGCGATGTACCGCGACTTGCCTTCCTCCGGGCCTCCTGAGCTATACTGTGCTCCTTCTTTTGGTAACAAACTCAGATGACTATGGAACGCTTTATAGAAAACGCTATGTATGCCTCTCGCTGGCTGCTTGCCCCGGTTTACTTTGGTTTGTCGTTGGCGCTGGTGGCGTTGTCGATCAAATTCTTCCAGGAGATCCTGCATGTTCTGCCGAACATTTTCTCCATAACCGAAGGGGATCTGGTGCTCACCCTGCTTTCGCTGATCGATATGGCGCTGGTCGGTGGTCTGCTGGTCATGGTGATGTTCTCAGGCTATGAGAACTTTGTTTCGCAATTGGATATCAGCGAGCACAAAGAAAAGTTGAGCTGGCTGGGGAAAATGGACGCCACTTCACTGAAGAGCAAGGTAGCCGCATCCATTGTCGCGATCTCTTCCATTCACCTGTTGCGGATATTTATGGATGCCAAGAACGTGCCGGACAATAAGCTGATGTGGTATGTGATTATCCATCTCACCTTCGTGCTTTCCGCTTTCCTGATGGGTTACCTCGATAAAATAACGCGTGATAAACACTGATTAACCGCTCTGGCCGTCATCATCCTGATGACGGCCACCCTTCCATCCCATTAAAAATCCTATATATCAACCTGTTAGATTCCAGTTTCCATCGCCAATTCCAGGTTACGTTGTCACCATTCGGCACCAATGCCCGTCTTGTCGATTTTTCAGTTAGTGCATTCAATGATAATAACATTATAATGCCATTACATTCCCGCCGGGCGCAGAGGCTTGCGTTGGCCAGGTTTCGTCCCGCTGACAGGATCCAAAATCAATCATGCCGCTGAATGGTAATCCCCTGCAGTACCAGGATGTTCAATCTATCCTGCCACACCGGTTCCCCTGTCTGCTGGTTGACCGCATTCTGCCCGCCGGCACGTCGATTACTGATGGGCGCTTAAGCGCCATCAAAAACATTACCGCCAATGAGCCGACCTTTTGGACCGGCCATCACCAGACTACCGTTTTCCCCGGCATCTTGATGGTGGAGGCGCTGGCGCAGAGCACCGGTCTGCTGGCCCACTACTTTCTCGGCCCGCTGTCGCAAGGCGAGCATTATTACTTTGCGGCCATTCAGCGCGCCCGCTTCTACCGCACTGCCCGGCCCGGCGACCAGTTGCGCATGGACGTCGCCTTTGTCCGGCAACGATCCGGCATTGCCCGTTTTTCCGGGCTGGCCACGGTCAATGGTCGCCGCATTTGCACTGCAGAATTTATGTGCGCCCGTAAATAAGCCCCCCGTTTTCTAAAGGAGCCAAAGCGAAACCACCATGTCTATTGTTGATAAATTACTCAATAGCCTTGATTTTTCTCCCCGTGGGCAGGTGATCGCTCGGGAGGAAGACCACTGCGGCGAAATTATTGTTTCTGACTACAAAGACTATCGTACCCTGCGTTTCGACGGTATTTGCGAGCAGAGTAAAATGTGCATCAGTGCGCCGCAGGTGCCGGTTCACAACTACATCAAAACCATGCTGATGGCGGTGGCCTGGCAACCCCCTTCGGCTGCGTTGATCCTCGGTCTGGGCGGCGGTAGCCTGGTGCGGGCACTGCATGCCTATGACCCCGGCATGCTGCTGGAAGTGGTGGAATTGCGCCCGGCGGTGGTGTCTGTCGCCCGCCGTTATTTCACCCTGCCCACTGACGAAAGGGTCATCTTGCATACCGCCGATGCCGCCGATTTTTTGCAGGCTCCCGCCACGCGGCATTATGATCTGATATTTTCCGATCTCTACAGCGCCTTCGCGATGGACCCGCAGCAGGGTACGCGGACTTTTCTGGAACAATGCGCCACTCGCCTTTCGCCTCAGGGCTGGCTGGTACTGAACTATCACGAAGTCCCCGATGAAGGCACACTGCTGTATCACAGTTTGCACTGCGCGTTTAAAACCGTTCTTTATTGTGTGGCACCCAGCGGTAACGTCATTATTTACGCTACGCAGGGCCATCTTGAGACGCCGCTCAGCCTGCTGCGCCGCCTTTCCGCCGCCGTCGGCCCGACCTTTGGTTGTGATTTGGGTTTTCTGTCGCGCAAAATTGAGCGACTGCATTTTAGCTAAAGCGGTGAATTAAATGGCCGATTACCCAGTATGCCATTATCATTTGATTATCATCCTCTGGAGGAATCCTCATGGAAAAGAAAACGGCGCGACTGACGATACTCATCGACCCGGATAAGAAAAAAGCCCTTGAAGAACTGTGCCTGCAACAGGACGTCACCCCTTCGCAGGTGATCCGGCAACTGATACGGGACTATCTGCACAAACATCAGGTGGAATACCCCAGTCAACCGACCCATTCCAATCCCCGGGTTGATAACACCTGACCCGATGATTGAAACCGGATGGCGCACGGAATGCGCCATCTGAAATCCCGGCTTCAGCCCTGACGTCTCCCCACAGAAAATCCGTGCCGTTTAGCCGCTGCCGCGATAGCCAGTGCACCCAACAAAAGCATCAGCGCTGCCCAGGGGAAAGACGCCGGGCCATACCGATCAAGCAAGATCCCGCCGAAAATTCCGCCACCTGCGATAGCGCTGTTCCAGGTGACCACGTTCATGGCCAGCGCCGCATCCGCACCTTCACCGGCGGCATCCGCCAGTGCGGTCTGCAATAGCGTCGCCGCCCCGCCGAAACTCAATCCCCACAGCGCCATGCCGACATAGATCACCCCCGCATTCTTGAGCCCCACGCCCAACAGCACGCTGGTGACGGCAAACAGCGCGAGGCTGGTCAGCACCGCCGTTCTCAGGTGGCGATCAACCACCCGACCGGTGATCCAGATCCCCGCCAACGACGCCAACCCGAAAATAAGCAACACCGCATCAACCCGGTCACCAAGGCCGGCCGGCGTAACGAAGGGCGCAACGTAGGTATAGAGAATGTTATGAGCGAACATCCACAACAGCACCACGCCCAGCACCGATCTGACGCCGGGGCTCATCAACACCTTGTACAGCGGCATCCGTTTTGCCCCCGTCTGGCCCGGATAATCCGGCACCTTTGCCAGTACCCAAAGGATTAACGCCAACGACAGCAGCGACATAATGCCAAAGGCGGCGCGCCAACCGACCACCGACCCCAGCCAGGTCCCGAGCGGCACGCCCAGCGACAGCGCTACCGGTGCGCCCACCATCGCCACCGCCATCGCCTTGCCCTGAAGATGAGGCACCACCATCCGGCGCGCATAACCGGCAAGCAGACTCCAGGCCAGTCCCGCCGCCGCGCCGGCAAAAAAGCGCGCGGTCAGCGTAACCGCAAAGTTGCCCGACATGGCCGTGATCGAGTTAAAGAGAAAAAAACCCGCGATGGTCAGCAGCAAAACGTTACGCCGTCGCCAACGCTGAGTGGCGAGCGTCAACGGAATGGCAGCCAGTACCGAACCCAGCGCGTAGGCGGTGATCATCTGTCCGGCCAGCGAAGGTGACACCAGCAGGCCGGGTGCGATCTGGGCCAGCAAACCGGCGGGGAGTGTTTCGGTAGCAATGCAAATAAATCCCGTCATGGCTAATGCCAGCAGCGCGGTAATCGGCAAACGCTGTGCCGTCTCGGGGATCGCCCGGGCATCACTGCAATGGGTAGTTGTTTGGCTCATGCTTTATCCATTTATATATCGATCGGTATAGATATGGGCGACAGCGAAATGCACTCGTTTTGCCAGGGTGCATTTCGGTCAGTACGTCACTGGAATTGATTTATGTATCGAGTGGTATAATTATGCTAAGGAGCTATCATCTGAGTGTCAACAAGATTTATACTGATCGGTATATAACTTACAAACCTGGAGTCAGTCATGGCACAAATGGGTCGCCCTCGCCGGTTCGACCGCGACGAGGCCGTTCAGCAGGCATTGCATCTGTTTTGGCAGCATGGGTATGAGGCCACTTCTCTGGCTCAGCTTAAAGCGCAGATTGGCGGCGGCATTACCGCGCCCAGTTTTTATGCCGCCTTTGGTTCGAAAGAGGCGCTGTTCAGAGAGGTGGTAGCCTGCTATCTCAACAGTTATGGGCGGGTCAATGATGCGCTCTGGGATGACTCCCTGCCCCCCAGAGTGGCGATTGAAACCTCGCTGCGCCGCTCGGTGAAGATGCAGTGTGAAGAGCAGCATCCCAAGGGGTGCATGGTCGCATTGGCCGTAATGTCAGGCGGTGCTGAGGAGCATTCAGCGGTGCTGAAACCGCTTGCCGATTCGCGCCGGCGTACGCTGAACGGTTTTATTCACTGCATCAAAAGAGGCATTGCCGGCGGCGAACTGGCCTGGGATACCGACGCTGCCGCTATCGCCACGTTGTTTGACAGCTTCCTGCTGGGCGTTTCGACGTTGGCGCGCGACGGCGTCAGTCATTCGGTGATCGATAGCGCCGTCACGGCCTTGCTGGCAGTTTGGGACGCAAACTCCGGAGCCTGACAATACCGATGTCGAACAACGCCTGGCCGCGATCACTGCTCCAGGCGTTGTGCCAGCAGACGCAGCTCTTCGGCAATCTGCTTCAAGTCCTTGTCGTTATGCTCGCGCGGCCCGGTGGAATTACGGATCACCAGCTTTGCCGACAGAATCGATGACGCGCGCGACAGCTCGCTCTCGCTGGTGTTGAGCACCTTCCTGACCGCTTCCTTGCCCTGTAAATCCAGATCCAGCGAGACGGTGGTCAGCGCCGGGTAGAAGAAGGCACTTTCATAAGCATCGTCATAGCCAATGACCGACTTTTGCCCCGGTATCGGCAGTTGGTTCTGATGGAAGGCGCTTAGCAGCCCGAGCGCCATTTGGTCATTCCCCACCAGCACCGCCGAGAAATGCGGGGTCTCACGCAACATCTGCAATGCGCCGGCGTAACCGCTTTGCGCGTCCCAGTTGCCGTGCAGCACCGTGACCGGCGTCAGGCCATAATCCTGCAGCGCCTCCTGCCAGTTCTTTAGCCGCAAATTGGCCGAAATGGAGTATTGCGGCCCAGCCAGCAAGGCAAAATCGCGGTGCCCCAGTTCGTATAGATACTTGACGCTGGCACGGGTGCCGTCCGCCGGGTTGAAAGAGACGTTAAACACGGAACTGTAAGGGTCGACGTCGAGGAACAGGCAGGTAATGTCATCGTTGTCCGCGGCAATTTTTTCCGCCACCGTCGTCTCCAGCGGTACGTTGATGATGACCTTTTCTACCCGCTGCGATTTGAGATCGTTGATCGAGTCCTGTATGCCATGATTGACGTTCTCATCAATCATTGAAATCAACACCTGATAGCCTTCCGCATTGGCGTAACGTTTTACCGCCGCCGCCACCTGCGAAGGGGCATGCAGAGCCAGGGAGATCGTTACCAGCCCCACAGTTCGGCTCTGTTTGCCCACCAACTGCTGCGCCAGGCGATTGGGCACGTACCTGAGCAATTCAATGGATTGCTCAACCTTGCGACGCGTGGCTTCAGAGACATTGGCTGACTTGTTCAACACCCGTGAAACCGTCTGGTAAGACACACCGGCATGACGGGCAACATCCTCTAACGTGGTGCTTTTCGACTTCATAATCCGTTCCCTGTGATTGCTCTGGGCTGATTGTAACAGGCCCCCCCCTCACCGCATAGTTACCCCGATCACATCCATCAAATTTCCAAAAAAGTTATTCGTTCACATATCACGCCTTAGTGATCTCTCTCACTAACCGTTACAAATCCTGCTGTTTTATTTGCACTAAATCACAATAAATCAACAACGCGATTGTTTGTTGTCATGATTAGCCATTCTATTGCCGTGTGGATGTGAACGTAATACAAAAAACATAATGAGGCATACATGAAAACAAGACTACGCACATTGTCTGTCGCTTTGGCGATGGCGCTTTCCTCACCGGTCGCCTTTGCCGTCGAGACCCCTGGGATCGATTTCCATGGCTACCTGCGTTCCGGGGTCGGCGTTTCTCAGGATGGTGGATTAGAAGAATGGCAGAAAAACAAAATTGGCCGCCTGGGCAACGAATCCGATACCTACGGTGAAATCGAACTGGGCAGTGAAGTCTACAAAAAGAACGACGTCAGCTTCTATCTCGACACTATGGTCAGCATGGTATCGGACGGCTCCAACGACAGCGAAACCACGCTGGGGGATGACGCCGAATTCGGGTTGCGTCAGCTTAATCTGCAAATCAAGGGGCTGATCCCGGGCGACCCGAACGCGGTGATTTGGGGCGGCAAGCGCTACTATCAGCGCCATGACCTGCACATCATAGATACCAAATACTGGAACATATCAGGCGCCGGCGCCGGCGTGGAAAACCTCTCCTTCGGGCCGGGTGCCATCTCCGTCGCCTGGATCCGCGGTGACGGCAACGACGTGGACTACCGTGTCGACAACGATAACGACCTCAACATCAACTATATCGACCTGCGTTATGCCGGCTGGAAGCCGTGGACCGGCGCCTGGACCGAGTTTGGTATCGACTATGCGATGCCGAACCCGACCAACAAGCAAAAAGAGTACGGCGGCCTGTATGACGCGGAAAACGGCGTGATGCTGACCGGCGAGATCAGTCAGGACATGCTGGGCGGCTATAACAAAATGGTGTTGCAGTACGCCACCAAAGGTCTGGCGCAGAACATGGTGTCCCAGGGCGGCGGTTGGTATGACGTCTGGAACGATACCCGCGATGCCACCGGTTATCGGGTGATCAATACCGGGCTGATCCCGATTACCGATAAGTTCTCCCTCAACCACGTGTTGACCTGGGGTTCGGCCAACGACCTCAGCGATGCGATCGACAAAAGTAACCTGATCTCTCTGGTGGGCCGGGCGCAGTACCAGTTCACGCAGTACGTGCGCGGCATTGGCGAAGCCGGCGCTTTCTACCAGAAAGATGACCACAAAGACGGCAGCCACTACAAGCAAGGCGGCGAGAAGTACACGCTGGCGCTGGGGTTGGCGGATGGGCCGGAATTCATGTCCCGCCCTGAATTGCGCGTATATGCCTCCTATCTCAATGATTCGGAGCAAGGCAATTCATTCAAGGACGGCACCGCCAGCAATACCTGGAACTTTGGCGTGCAGGTCGAAGCCTGGTGGTAACAGGCATGCCCCAGGGTAAATAACGGCTCCTGGTTTATTGGCAGTACCTTAATTCTCTCATCATTATCTCCTGTGTCTTTGACGACGCTCTCCGGTTGCTGTCGTCCATTGGTAACCACCCAAGGGTGGTTACCAATTATTTTTTATTCCTGATGATTAACCGAAAACCGCTCCGCCAATAATTTACGCAAATTATCTGATTGTTTGCCAAATATCGCGTGAACCTCCTGACCAATAATAATCACCCCCAACGCGCCCGACTGTTGCAAGCCTTCCGTATCGACTTTGGCTAAATCCGTCACCGTCACGCGCAAGCGGGTAATACAGGCATCGACATGCCGGATATTTTCTCGGCCGCCCAGATGCTGCATCAGCGTTTCTAAAAAAGACATATCGACGCTATTATCTTCCACCGGCAATTTCGGGTGCGAGAAATAATGCGTAAAGGCTTTCAAACTGACCATGGTTATTTCCTCATAAGATACAGGCGTAAAAAAACGCCCGTTCGACTGAACGGGCGCAAGGGGAAGAAACTATGCCAACTTGCGGGTCAATATGCGGCAGCCCCAGGGTGCCAGAGCCATTTCGCCCTGCAAGGTACCCGCATCCGACATATCGACATACACCGCCGGCAACTCGACGGTTTTTGCCTTGTCGCTGTAGTTTTGCACGATAATAAACTCGGACTCGCCGTCGGTGCGCCGCTGTGCGGTCACGCCCGGCGGCAATAGGGTGTCCAGCGCGCGCGGCAACGCCAGCTCTTGCGCTATCGCCATAAAGAAATCGCGCTGGAAAGAGGCATCGTTGCGCGAAGCGACGTACCACGCCTTGCCGTCGCCAAAGCGGTTGACCGTCAACGCCGGGCGGCCGGCATAGAAATCACCGCCGTAGACCGCCTGCGCGCTGGCGCCTTCCAGGTTGATCAGCTCGCACAGGTGGCGCGCCTGATAGCTGCCCTGCAAGCCCAGCTCGTTGCCCGGCACACCGCGAATGCTGTTGGTTTCGTCATCCGTCAGGCTGTCGATCTCCTCTGCCCAGATCCCCAGCAACGGCCGCAGTGGCCCCGGGAAACCGCCCAGATGGCACAGATCGCTTTCATTGACGATGCCGCTCCAGTAGCTGGCGACAAACTGCCCGCCCTGCCGGACAAAGGCTTCCGCCCGCGCGGCAAAGCCTTCGCGCACCATATACAGCATCGGCGCAATGACCAGCTGATAGCCAGACAGGTCGCAATCGGCGTTGATGATATCCACCGCGATGCCCTGCTCCCAGAACGGACGATAATGCTCCACCACCGTCTGTTCATAATGCAGCCCGGCGTTGCGCGGCCCTTGCGCATCGTCCATCGCCCAGCGGCTTTCCCAATCGAAGATAATCGCCACCCGCGCCTCGACCCGGCTACCGGCGACCGGTGCCATGGCGGCCAGCAACCGGCCCAGTTCGCTCACCTCTTTGCCGACGCGAGTATCCAGCCGCCCGGAGTGGTCAATCACCGCGCCGTGGAACTTCTCCACCGAGCCGCGGCTTTTGCGCCACTGGAAGTACTGTACCGAATCCGCACCGTGCGCGACCGCCTGCAATGAGGAGAGAATATGCATACCCGGCTTCTTCAGCTTGCTGATCGGCTGCCAGTTGGTGACGCTCGGCGTCGATTCCATCAGCACAAAAGGCTTGCCCTGTTTCAGGCTGCGCATCAGGTCGTGGAACATGGCGGTATAGCAGGCCAGCGCGGTTTCGTCCTGCCGGTTATGCCACATCGGGTAGCTGTCCCAGGAGATGAAATCGATGACTTTCGACATCTGCCAGTAATCGTAATCGTAGAAATATTCCATAAAGTTGGTGGTGGCCGGCAAGTCCGGATTGGCCGCCTTCAGCGGCGCAATTTCCTGCGCGCAAAAATCGGTGGCCTGGCTGCTGCAAAAACGCCGCCAGTCCAGGTTCAGACCGTGAATCGACACCTCACCCTGCGGCGCAGGCGATTCAATCTGCGACCAGTCGCTGTAGGTGTGGCTCCAGAAATCGCTCCACCAGGCCTCGTTCAGCCTATCCAGCGTCTGATAACGTTGCTGCAGCCATTCGCGGAAATCGCTCTGGCAACGGCTGCAATGGCATTCGCCGCTGTATTCGTTGGAAATATGCCAGCCGATCACCGCCGGGTGGTGCGCATAACGCTGCGCCAATTCCAGGTTGATCTCATTCACCTTGCGGCGATATACCGGGGATGACAGGCAATGGTTGTGTCGGCCGCCGTGCAACGCCGGTACCCGATTGCGCCCCACGCGCAGCACCTCCGGGTATTTTTGCGACAACCACGCCGGGCGCGCGCCGCTTGGCGTAGCCAAAAATACGTGAATACCCTGTGCATATAACTTATTCAGCACCTCATCCAACCAGGCGAATTGATATTTACCCTCTTCAGGTTCAAGTTTCGACCAGCTGAATATCCCCACCGACATAATATTGCAGTTAGCCTGCTTCATCAGCTCTACATCTTTCTCCACCATACCCGGATAATTAACCCATTGTTCCGGATTGTAGTCTGCTCCATGCAATAGGCCAGGCACCTTTGCACTCAAAGGAGGAAATTTATTCATCATGATTCCTTAGAAAATAATTACCGAAATTCTTTATTAGGGACTGACACAGTTAATTAAATGACTTTAATGAAGGCAGCACTTTACCCTGGCAATCAAACAGCGCCTGATTTTCACGCGCGTTGCCATCCTTGCCGGATTCACCGATATATTTCATCCCGGCCGGCGTAGCCCAACCGGCGCCCGGCACGGCGATCCAGGTCGGTTCCCAATAAAACACGCCTTTGCCGCGGTTATCCGGCACGTTAATAATGCTCTGCATCAGATCGCGAATAAAATCGGCCTGCCCCTGAACGGTACCCGGATATCCCCCATCCTGCGCTTCTTTGGCGGAGAAGCTGTTGTCGGTATCGTCGCAATTTTCCAGGCCATAACCGTAAGCGGCCTCTACCACAATCACGTCCTTGTTATACCGCTTGCTGATGTCGTCCATATTGGTTTGCAGCTTCGAGATCGGACCGTCCCAATAGGTGTACATCGATAAACCTATGACATCGAACGGCACATTGCGCCGGGTTATCTCGTCAAACCACCAACGGAAAGTGTCATTCTTGGTGCCCTCGGCCAAATGCAGCATGATTTTCACCTGTGAAGGCGAATCGAGGTTTTCCCGCAGCCCGGCGATCGCCGCGTTCAGCAACCCGGCCAGCCGATCAAACTCCCCACCGCCCTGGCCCCAGCTTTTGCCTTCCGGCCACAGAATGCCGCCATTAATCTCGTTGCCGATCTGCACCATATCCGGCAACACGCCTTGCTGCTTGAAGCTGGCAATGGTGTCGCGGGTATAGTCATGGATCGTCGTTTTCAGTTGGTCATAGCTCATTTTGTCCCAGGCCTTGGGCTTGAACTGCTTGCCGGGATCGGTCCAGAAGTCGCTGTAATGGAAATCCAGCAGCAGCTTCATCCCTTGCGCCTTGACGCGCTTGGCCAGCGCCAGCGTGGTGGCGAGATTATTGTTGCCGGCACCATAAGGTTGGCCTGCGCTGTCCTGCGGATCGACCCACAGGCGCAGGCGCACATAGTTCACGCCGTTGTGTTTGAGGATGACCAGCGGATCCTGCTGAACGTCGTTCTGGTCGTAGAACTTGCCGCCGTGCTGCTCCACGTCCGCCAGGGTAGAAATATCGACGCCTTTGATAAAGCCGGCCGGAACATCGTTCAGCGGTTTAATGATGACGCTGTCCGCCGCAAACGCCGTGGCGGACAGCAGCCCGGCCGCCAGACACAGGCTTAATAAAGCCGGTTTGAATGTTTTCATCGCATTATCCTTTTGTGCTGCCAGAGGTCAGGCCGGAAACAAAGTACTTTTGCAGGGCCAGGTATAAGATGGCGACCGGCAGCGCGATCAACACCGCCCCCGCCGCGTAGGTGGTGTAGCTGGCGCCCATCTTTTGCGACACCAGGTTATACAGGCCGATGGGCAGCGTATATTGGTCCGGGGTACGCAAAATGGTGCTGGAGAGAATGAAATCTCCCAGCGGGCCGGTAAACGAGAACAGCGCCACCACGGCGATAATCGGCTTGGAGAGCGGCATGATGATCTCGATGAAAATCCGGAAGTTACCGGCGCCGTCCATCCGGGCGGATTCGTCCAAATCCTTCGGAATCGCATCCAGATAGCCCTTCATCAGATAGGTGTTCATCGGGATCATCCCCGCCACGTAGATCAACACCAGCGCCATATGGCTGTTGATCAGCCCCAGCAGCTGC
Organism: Serratia inhibens; assembly: GCF_003591175.1. Lineage (GTDB taxonomy): Bacteria > Pseudomonadota > Gammaproteobacteria > Enterobacterales > Enterobacteriaceae > Serratia > Serratia inhibens. Next base: position 477,566 of record NZ_QYYG01000001.1, read on the forward strand.
GACAGCACAAAAATGGCAATCAGCGCGGAGAACTGCGGGATCATCTGCAACAGCAGGAACAACATCAGGCCGTTCTGCCGCCCCTTGAAGCGAAAGCGTGAAAACGAATAGGCGGTAAAACTGACGCTGATCAGCGTCAGCACCATGGTCAGGAAGCTGATTTTCATCGAGTTCCAATACCAGGTCAGGTAATTGACCTTGCCGTTGAACAAGTCGGCATAGTGCTGAAACGACAGATTTTCCGGGATGATCGAGCTGCTCAGCAGGCTGTTGCCGGCATTGAGCGACGCGCCGAGGGTCCACACCAGCGGGTAGATGATGATGACGGACACCAGAATGATCACCAGCCAGGACAGCGATAAACGCACCCACTTCTCTTTCTTGATGCTCTTTGACATTGCTATCCCCTTAGGCCGCGTCATCGTTCTTGAACGAATTGGTGGCGCGGAACTGCCACAGCGCGATGCCCACCACGAAAATCGACAACAGAATGGTGATGGTGGCGGCGATGGCGTATTGCGAAGACGACATCGTCAGCTTGTAGATCCAGGACACCAGAATATCCGTCCCTCCGGCGTTGGAACCGGCCACCGCCGGGCCGCCGTTATTGAACAGGTAGATGATATTGAAATTGTTAAAATTGAAGGTGTATTGCGTGATGATGATCGGCGCAATCGAATAAAGCACCAGCGGCAGCGTAATGGTGCGCAGCTTGGTCCAGGTGCTCGCCCCGTCCATGGTCGCGGCTTCGTACAGGTCATCCGGGATCGCCTGCAGCACGCCGGTGGTCATGGCGAACACAAACGGGAAGCCCAGCCAGGTCTGCATCAGGATCAGCGCTGTTTTGGTCCAGAACGGATCGGTCATCCAGGCTTTCGGCGCAATGCCGAAAAACGCCAGAATGGCATTGTTGATCACCCCGAACGAGTCGTTGAACATGCCGGCGAACACCAAAATGGTAACGAAGCCCGGTACTGCCCAAGGCAAAATGAAAATGGTGCGGATCAGCGGTTTGAAACGTAAATCCTTCTGATTGACCAGGATCGCCAACATCACCCCTACCGTGCATTGCAGCGTGGTGGCCAGCAACGTCCAGACCACGGTCCATTGCAGCACGTCAAAGAAGGTGGAACGCCAGATCGACAGGGTGAAGATATTGATAAAGTTCTTGAACCCGACCCAATCGACCAGCTTGGCCGGCGGCGTGTGATACAGGTTGTAGTTGGTAAAGGCGATAGAGAAGCCAAACAAAATGGGGAAGATCACCACGAACACCAACAGGATAAACCCCGGCGTGATCATCAGATAAGGGAAGCCTTCGCTCAGCAGCATCTGGTATTGCTTGCGCACGCTGTTCAGCGCCATACCGGCATCGCGCTTTCTGCCATTCACCCAGGCGTCGCGTATCGACAGGCCGTAAACCGCCAGGCCAAAGCCAATCACCAGTACGCTGAGGATCCCCTCCGCCAACAGGAAAATGGAGTTATCGCGTGGCACTTCACTGCCGAGCGTATACAGCCCCCACAGCCCTTCGGTGAGGAACTGCCAGGTCACCCCGACAAAGCTGCTGAGCAGCACCAGAAAGATCAGCCCTTTCGCCCATTGGCGATGATAGAACTGACCAAACCCGGGGATCAGCGCCAATATCAGCGCCCCCACGGAATGGCTGTATCGGCCCCGGTCGGCGGACAACTTTTCACTTGGAGTGACAATCACACACTGCTCCTTCTTGAAAACGGGAGGAGACCTCCCGTTGCAGACTGCTGGCAAAGCCCGTTATTAGGGAGAGCGTGCCGTAGGGGTCGTAGCGGCTTGCCCGCCGGAGTGCCCCTCGGTGCGCTAGGCCCGGGTATCTCGGGTTCAAAGACAACTTTGTCATCAAACTCAAACGAGAGGAGACCTCCCGTTGCTCGGTTACTGGTTGCTGGCCTGCATCGCTTCGATCTGCATTTTGATTTGTTTGACGGCATCGTCCAGCGCCGCTTTTGGCGGTTGTTTGCCGGTCATGCTCAGTTCCAGCGCCGCGTTGGCCGGCCCCCAGACCTCCTGCATTTCCGGAATGCCCGGCATGGCGGTCGCGTGGCTGGCCTGAATGGCTACCGCACTGGCCCTCTCGTCGTTCTTGATCAGCGGATCTTCAATCATCGCCACCAGCGGAGGGATCTCTTTGGTCACCTGATAGCGCGTTTTCACGTAGGCCGGCTGATTGATAAATTCGAGGAACTTCTGCGCCAACGCCTTATCCTTGCTCCAGGTGGAGACCACGTAGCCTTTCACGCCCAGGAACGAGTTCATCGGTTTGCCGTTCGGCAAGGTCGGCAGTGGCGCTACCCCATAGTTGATGCCCGCGTCGGCATAAGGCTGGAAGGCCCACGGGCCGTTGATCACCGCTGCGGCTTTCTTCTCGGTGAACAGGGAATCGATAGCGTTCAGCCCGCCATCGCCGATGATGCCCGTCGGAAACAGACCATCGGCGTAGAATTTTTTCAGGTAGGTCACGGCTTCAACGGCGCCGGGCGTGTTCAGGCCGATATCCAGCGGATCCAGCCCGCCTTTACCGTCGTTGCCGAAGATATAACCGCCCATGCCGGCGATCGCGCCGCGGCTGTAATAAATCTGGTCAAACTTGGCCAGCAGACCGTATTTTCCCGCCGCACGCTGCTGTTTGGAGAAGTCGTAATAGGCATCCAGATTAGCCAGCGGCTGCGGCAACAGATCCTTGTTGTAAATCAGCACCAGCGTTTCTACCGCTTTCGGCACGCCGTACAGCGTTTGATTCATGGTGAACGCGCCGATGGACGGCTTGGTGAAGGCGTCGGCTGCGGCCTGATCCAGTTTTATCGGCGATAACAAACCTTGCACCACCGCCGCCCCCACCTGATCGTTAGGGATCACCAGCACATCGGGGCCGATACCGGCCGGGCCGTCCAGCCGCAGCTTTTCAATCTGCTGCGCGAACGGCATTTCCAGCACGTTAACCTTCACGTTGTTCTGTTTTTCGAAATCGGCGATGGCACCCTTGATGCCGTCGGACTTCTTGATGTCTTCCCAGACGGTAAGCTGTTGGCCTGCCGCGGCGAGGGCGAAACCGGAATATTGACTGGCCGCCAATGTGGCCAGTACCAGAGCAGTGATTGTTTTGATTTTCATTACCCACCTCATGTGAAGGTATTACATTTTTTGTTTTATCACTTTGGGATTAGATGCTTCAGGCCAGTCACAATGTTCAGTATTACAACGTTTAACGCGATAACCTTGCCATTGCCTCGGCTTGTTATACGCTACGCTGAGAACCGCACCAACTCTATACAATTATCACCATTGTGTGATCGTTATTGCAGAAATGAAAACCGGTGATATGGCTTGAAATCCAGCGCAGTTATAGTCTTTTCAAGACTTTCTGGCCGTTATGACGATGAGAAAATAATTGTTATACGTATTACATAAAGACGAGAAAACAGCCAGAAGACGCCCTGACAGGGTTTGCCTATTGATAACTTCCGAGGATCAACAAGATGTCCAGCATAAGACTGAGGAATGTCACCAAGCGTTTTGGTAAAACGGTGACATTGCACAATATCAACCTTGAGATTAAAGGCGGTGAATTCGCCGTGTTCGTGGGGCCGTCTGGCTGCGGTAAATCTACGCTGTTGCGCATGATTGCCGGGCTGGAGGAGATCAGCGACGGGGATATCCTGATTGGCGAAGAACGGGTTAACGATGTGGCCCCCGCTCACCGGGGCGTAGCCATGGTGTTTCAGTCCTACGCGCTCTACCCGCACATGACCGTCGCCGAAAACATGGGTTATGGGTTAAAGGTGAACGGAACGCCAAAAGAAGAGATCCGCCATCAAATCGAGATGGTGGCAAAAACCTTGCAGCTTACCCACCTGCTGGACAGAAAACCCAAACAGCTTTCCGGTGGCCAACGCCAACGTACCGCTATCGGGCGTGCCATAGTGCGCAATCCCAAAGTCTTTATGTTCGATGAACCGCTTTCCAACCTGGATGCCGAGCTGCGGGTCGATATGCGCCTGCATATCGCCAAGCTGCACCAGGAGCTGAAGACCACCATGGTGTATGTCACCCACGATCAGGTTGAAGCGATGACGCTGGCCGACAAGATTGTGGTTATGAATTACGGCAAGGTGGAACAGATGGGCGCGCCGATGGCGCTGTATTACAACCCGATCAACAAATTCGTCGCCGGGTTTATCGGCTCGCCGAAGATGAACTTTTTACCGGCCACCGTAGTGAGCTGGACGCCGGAGCTGCTGACCGTCTCCATAGGCCCAGACAAAACCCTGGCGCTCCCCCTCTCTACCCTGCAGGTCGCTGCCGGCGAGCCGGTGACGCTTGGCATCCGCCCCGAGCACCTGACAACCCACTCGGATTCACCGTTACGCCTTGATTTCCACTGCGAAGTGGTAGAACGGCTCGGCAACAACACCTATCTGTTCGGCCAATGCCACGGCCATGACGGCTTCAAAATGCTGCTGCCCGGCGATGCGCATTTCCGGCCCTATCAAAAACTGCAACCGGGATTCCAGGCCGGGCAATGCCTGGTGTTTGATGCCGACGGCGCGCGCATCAGCGCCGATATCGTCATTCCGCAATCCTGATACGCCGCCACGCCCGGTAAGAGATCATGTCGGTAATGCGCTGTGGTAGCGAGAGATACCCGCGATCACAGCGCGACAAGCCCGGCGCAGTCGTTCAGCAATCGCGATGTCTGCACTATCACGCGTATCCCGTTTTTTTGAATTATGTTGTCAGGATGTCAGCTCATGGCTGTCGGCAAGCAGTTCATGTATTTCCTTTGGCGTGAGCGGCCCGGAAAGAAGCACGCTGACCCAGTGCTCTTTGTTCATATGGTAAGCGGGCAAAATACCGTCTTTTTTACGCAATGAGCCGATGTACTCCGGCCTGACTTTAACCTCGAGGACATCCAACACATCATCCGTCTTCAGGCCCAGCTTTGTACCGGGGACATTCATCACGAGACCGAACCATTTGGTGCCGTCATGATGGCGAAGCACGGCATAGCCCGGCAGCTTACTCCAGAGATATTCCGGCGCAGATTTAAAATGTTCCCGGGCGTAACTGAATAATGCCTCTCTCTTCATCATGATTTCCTTTTTATCCAGAGGGTCAAAACGTTCGATACCTGTCTTTACTTTCCTCGATACTTCATCGGTATTGTAACCTCACCCCGTCAGAACCAGCGACATATCCGGGTATCTGGCGCACAGGAAATCGACGAATGCGCGAACCTTTGGCGCAGCAAGTCGCCTGGAGGTATGCAGGACCCAAAGTGCCGGCTCTGCGCCCGACACGGTGCCCCACTGAACCAAATCACCACGGGCAAGCTGGCTCCATGCGATGGACTGCGGAATGAGGGCAGCGCCGCCGCCGGCAATAGCCGCATCCCGGACCATCAGTAACGAAGAGAAGCGCAGCTTTGGGATCGGCTCCAGGACCAGCTGCCCGCCATCGAGACTCCAGTGGGTCAGCTGGAAATTCGAGGTTACGATACTGGGAACGCGCCTGATTGCGCCAGGTGCCGGCTTGAGTATTCCAGGCGCGGCCACGACAACCAACCTGTCTTTGGCGAAACACCGCCCGACCAAATTGCTGTCGGGACTTGGATTGATCCGAATGGCGACGTCAAATTGCTCCTCGACGAGATCCACCATGCGATCTTCCGCCACGATCTCAATCTCGATTTCCGGGTAGGCCGCACAAAATTCGGCGCCAATGCGCCCCATCGAAAGCTGGGAAAACAGAACGGGTGCTGCTACACGCAAACGTCCGCGAGGCGTCACGCCCCCTTCACCGACCGCCGTCATGGCTTCAGTCACCTCATTCAGCAAACCTTCGGTTCGGGACATCAGCATCTCGCCGGCCTCGGTAAGCTTTAAGCCGCGAGCACTGCGCTCGATCAGCCTCACGCCCAGTTGCTCCTCAAGATCGGCGATCCGTCGCGATAACGTGGCTTTGGAAATGCCGCTCGCACGGCTTGCCTTCCCCAGCCCTTCATTCGTTGCGACGAGTATAAAATCAGACAGTGCGTTCAGGTTCATGGTGTTCCATTTTTGAAACAACGTATCTACGTTTTATGATCTTTGTTTTTATATTGCAACGGAATACTGTCTCGTTATCAAAACTTGATACGAGGAACTGCAATGAACAACATACAACGCGCTGTCCTGATCCGAACCTACGGCGGGGCCGATGCCGCAGAAGTGGCCGAGATCGAAAAGCCGACACCGGGGCAAGGCCAGGTTCTGGTTCGGGTTCAGGCCGCTGGGGTGAACGGTATTGACTGGAAAATGCGTGAAGGCCAGGTACGAAATGCCTTTCCGCTTCCCTTCCCCATCATCCTGGGCGCCGAGCTGGCAGGGATCGTCGACGCTGTCGGGCCAGATACCTCTCGCTTTCGTGTCGGCGACCGCGTCATGGCCGCAATGGCAGGACTGGGTGCGTACGCCGAGTTCGTGGCAATCAATGAAGCCAGCCTCTCCCCGACACCCGAGGGTCTGGACGACGTCCATGCTGCCGCCATCCCCGTAGCCGCCGTCGCCGCCTGGAACAGCTTGCATCACGCAGGTCCGCTTTATCCGGGCCAACGGATCCTTATTCATGGCGCGGCCGGTGGGCTGGGCGCTTATGCCGTGCAATACGCCAGACGGGCTGGCGCCGAGGTCTTCGCGACTGCGGGTACGGCCGATCTGGACTTTGTGCGCAGCCTCGGTGCCGATTGTGTCATCGACTACCACTCTCAACGTTTCGAGGACGTCGCCCGGGACATAAACCTGGTGCTCGATTACGTCGGGGGGGAAGTGCTGGACCGCTCCTGGCAGGTACTGGCTCAGGACGGCGTTGTGATCGGCACGTCGTCGCCGGACATTCTGGCCCGCACACCAGCGAACCGCCGGGGCCTCTGGTTCATGAATAAACCCGATCCCGAGCTGCTGGAAAAACTGGCCAAAGAGGTCGCCGACGGCACCCTTCAGTCCAGAATTGGCGGCGTAGTGGGCTTCGCAGATATTCCCGGAGCAATAGAACGCAATCGTACTGTTTCACGGACCGGCAAGGTCGTTGTGGACTTCTCTCGTTAACCCTATACCCATGCAGGAGTTTCAAACATGAGCATTCTCGTTACCGGTGCCACGGGCACTATTGGTTCACTCATCACTCAGGGCCTGGCCGAGGCCGGCGCCGAGGTCAAAGCCCTTGTCCGCCAGGCGGGTAAGCGTAGCTTCCCGGCAGGCGTCACTGAAGTTGTTGCAGATCTCACCGATGTCGCTTCGATGCGCGCCGCGCTGTCCTCGGTGCGTACGCTGTTTCTGATTAATGCGGTTACGCCCGACGAGGTTACGCAAGCCCTGATCGCGCTGAACCTCGCTCGCGAGGCGGGCATCGAGCGCATCGTTTACCTGTCGGTGATTCATGCCGACAAGTTTACTGACGTCCCGCACTTTACCGGCAAGCACACGGTTGAACGCATGATCGAAAGCCACGGCATTCCCGCAACCATTTTGCGTCCGGCTTACTTCATGCAAAACGACCGCATGGTTCAACAGACGATTGAGAACTACTCGGTATACCCGATGCCAATCGGCTCGGCAGGCGTCTCAATGATTGATGCTCGCGATATCGCGGATGTCGCCGTGGCTGAGTTGCTGCGACGCGACAAAGCATCCTCTGCGCTGGAGCCTGTAACGCTGGAGTTGATTGGGCCGCAACCGCTTACCGGTGCGTCCGTGGCGCAAATATGGAGTTCTGCCCTGGGTCGGGAGATCCTATACGGCGGGGATGACGTCGCGGCTTTCGAAAACCAACTCATTTCATACAGTCCCACCTGGCTGGCTTATGACATGCGCCTGATGATGGCAGGTATCCAGGCATTCGGCATGCAAGCCGCAGAAGGAACCGTAGAACAGCTTCAGACCCTTATCGGGCACCCGCTGCGCACTTACGAAGACTTCGTTCGCGAGTCTGTTGCCGGGGTTTAACCACCAGACAAAGGGGCGGGTTTACTGCCGGGCAGTGCGCCGCCCCTTCATCGAACCTGCCTCGTGCATCTGGTAACGGGCGGGTCGAGGCCAGCGCTGCCATTCAAAGGACAGCCAAAAATCTTTATAAAACCTGTGGTAATTCAGAGGCAAAAATTGATACAACCTTACCCTTGTTTCACCACGGCCACCGTGAGTATTTCTGTTTTAATAACAGCTAAAGCCAGGCAATGCGTTGTGGTAATCGATGCAGGATCAGGTTTCTTTAAGGGAGTAATAATATGCTGGTACTCGGATTTGTTACGAAGAGTGCTCTGGCTGACTGGCAAAATGTACCGCCATATCTGCCGCACTTTCAGTTCTATGAGCGGCATCGCACCGTCATAAGTACCGCTTACCCAGAAAAAATATTACCCATCATTGCGGCTTATGATATCCAGCAGGATGTCATTATCAAAACGTTAATGTCGATACGGCAACTGCCGCAAAAATTACGACGCCATAAATCTGAAAGTGCCAGTGTTCCATTTGGGCTACACAGTTTCACCTTGTTGGAAAACTCACCAACCGAGCTTTGCTATGGCTTAAGAGGACAATTCTGGCGAACCGATTTTGGCCTTGAAGACGTACCAGATATCAGTGCCTATTGCGCCGCGCTACCGCCGGGCAACGCAAAGCTGCTGCTGCGATATCAGGTACAACAACTCGCCCCCGATGAATATGCACTCTGCACGGAAACCTTCATCCATTGCCCTGACAGAGCGACACAATTAAAAATGGCCGGGTATTGGCTGGCGATCAGAGCGGGCAGTGGTTGGATTCGGCAAAGGACATTGAAGGCAGTAAAGCTTGCGCTCGAAAAAACGGCCAACAGCGTTTAAGGCGGATAATAATTCTCTCGATTGAGGCTGGCCGTACAGCTGCCATAAAATCTCACTGCGTACACATGCGCTGCAGGCCCGGTGATATTGGTAAAACCAAACGATTAGAAAACAAATAGTGGTTAGGGTGACACTGCTGACAGATGAAAACGTTTAGCCAGTTTCTTTTGCAGAATGATAACGATAATTGGGAACCCTGATGCGGAAATTGCACATACCGCCAGCAACTTGTTCACATTTTGTGGTGTCATGCCATGATCAGGTAATAGAAAAGCGGACAGGAAAAATGCGACGGTTGTAATCAGATACATTATTGATGTCTGTAATGAAGAGAATCCAGCTCGTTGCCTATCATCAGGAAACTGAATCGTAACCGCTGAAGATGAAACCAGACGACTGTAAGATGCGCCGAGAAATAAACTAATAAATAACGCTGCATGCTGATAGCCCAGGATGGGTATTAGCAAACTCAGTATAAAGACTATGGTTGAAGCTGTAGCCAGAATCAAAACAGAAAAACGGGAGATTAACACGCCTGTAATTTTTGTAGACAGGTAACCTGTAACACCCCCACCGAAGAACAGCCAAGGCAACAAGTCTTGTGAAGCGCCCAACTGCTGTGTCATTAATGGTACCAGAATAGGAATGACCAGCATTGGACTAAACTGTACCAGCGCATTACTGGAGGCGAACAGTAAAGTATCCACATCAAGGGGTTGCGTGCGGAGCGTGTCGAAAGAGACAAGGTCTTGGGGTATGGTGGATACAATCAGTGGCAATGCCAACAAACAAAGTGTACTTATTAACCACAAAGCAACATGCCAACCATAATTTGTACACAAAAATAATATAGTGGGCATTCCTACAATGCTTACCATCGAAAATGACGCAATCACCGTCGCCAACATTTTTCCGCGCAAGTGAGTCGGCGCGTTGTTTATCAATATGCTTATACCCACACCCATTGTCGTACCTCCAACCAACCCTGCGCAGAATCGTAGTGTAAGCAGAAGACTAAAACTGGAGGTGAATGTAGTCAAAAGTGTCAGTAGGCCTAATAGCGCCATATTGGCGATTAAAAAACGTTTCTTATTGAAATGACCAATCCAGTAAAAGGCGATAACTCCCGAAAGGACTGCACCAGATGTGTACATACCGGACACATAACCTGAGAATGATACGGGAACTGCGAAATCTGCTGCCATAAAAGCAAAAACAGGGTTGAACACCATATATTCCAGCGCATTAGTGAACTGGATAAAAGCCATTACAATGGCTATCCGCATGAGGGCTTTATGATTAAACGTCTGTGTGACCAGTAGCATAGCAAGCAACCTATGGATGAAAGATATCCGAGTTTAACCGCTATCAATAGTGTTCATTACATGGTAAAAATGGCACTTATTATTATCATATATGGGATAGTTGATGCGTTCGGCTCTTGATTTTACTACCCTGAAAGTGTTCATTGCTGTGGTTGAAAGAGAAAGTTTTGTTGGGGCATCGAAAGTCCTTGAAATGCCGACATCGAATGTTAGTCGTTGTATTTCTCAGTTAGAAGAAAAACTGAATCTTCAGCTCATTGAGCGCAGCACCCGCCATATGAAACTCACCCAGGCGGGGCACCTACTCTATACCCGAGCAAAGCCATTACTGGAGGCGCTTGAGCAAACCGAGACAGAATTAACGTTGCGGCAAATGCAACTCAAGGGCCCATTACGTATCTGTATTCCCAATGAAATAGGTCCTGCATTGCTGGGTTCTGTTATTGCCGATTTCGCCTGTCAGTACCCGGACCTGGAGATCAGCTGTGTCACAAATTTGTCAGGTTTCGAATCCCTGCGAGATGATCTGGATTTAGCTATCATTGTTACCCGTGGTCAGATGGATGACAGTGACTATATAGCCCGTCATCTGGTGACGATCCCTTGCACCATTGTTGCAGCCCCCTCCGTCATTCAGCGTTATGGCACCCCTTCCCATATCCGGCAATTTGAAGAATTACCCTGTATTACAACGGTGAGTGCACTGAAAGGTGCTCCCTGGCAGTTTGTCAATATAAAGGGGGGGTTCGAGACGATTAAGGTTAAAGGGCATTATCGGGTCAACAGCGGAGAGATGGCAGGACGAGCTGCGGTATCAGGTGTCGGTTTTGCAATTCTATCGAAACAGGCCTGCCAACCCTACATTAGCGATGGACGGTTAATCGAGGTTGAGTTTGAACAATCGGCAGCCCCATTGCAATTGTTCGCACTTTATTCAGATCGACGTTACTTGCCCGCTAAAACAAGAGCGCTCATTGATTTCATACATCAGAGACTGAATCATATACCCTCGACGGATTGTGGTTGAAAAATGGGGTTAACGTACAATAATTCGAGCCGGGATCTGGCTCGCTTCGGTGAGTTTTTACGGTTCGAAAGGATCTGACAGCTCATTGCACCTGCATATAGTTAGCTTGAAATAAATATGACTATTGATGTATCGTCATCGCTATTTCTTCTGTTAAAACTCATTTCCATAACTGCCATTAATAAGTAAATCCCTAAGCAATAAATTGATTACAGTGCTAACAATTACGGTTAATGACAGGCCAACCGCCTCTTTCAAACAAGGGCATTTTTCAATCTATTGATTTGATACGGCTAACACACTAATTTAACAAAAACAGAATTGTCGCATCCTCTTTTTTTGATTATTTAAAAGATTTGTCATCTGTTTTTTCAACGTGGTGATTTGCTTGATTATCTCGACATCAACAAAAAAATACTTCATTTATTTTTATGTGTCTGTTGATTTTTTAGTCGCCATTGCTATTGTTGAAGGTGAGTAAAGCACCGCTAAAAACCAACAAATACATTTTATTTTTATACTCGCAAGCGTATGAGGACCTGACTATGCCCATTAAAAAATATGTCATTCTTGACAGCAATCCTAAAGCTGTCGGGAATAATGATTTCATTCTGCTAGGTTTGAAAGCCATAGGTTTCGCCAGAGGTTGTCCGATGTTATTTGGAGGGACAGCCGATGCAAAAGACGGACCGGTTGACGGCAAGAACTTTGCCTTAAACGTGATAAAAAGAGAAACCTGGGAAGAAACCCTGGAGAATATTGAAGTCAATCAGGTCGTTCGTTATCAAACTTATCCCGATGAGATCAGCGTTTATACCAGCAACGACTTTATCTTCACCGGTCAGGTAACCCTTGGCGGTGAATTCGCCTGGATACGAAAAGTCAGTAAAGGGAAATTAAAGGCCTACTTTAAAAATAAGCCTTCCGCTACCAAAGATATGTTTGCTCAAGAGCTTTTCAGCATGACCGCGGACCCGAATATCGACCCGACCGAAGGTGAATTCGAAGCCTATCTTGGCTCCAGCAGCCTGAGTGCCCTTTACTCCTACTGCAAAGAAACCTGCAAATAAATTCGTAAATTAATTTATCGTCAATTTTTATACGTCGATACTTTCGCACGATAGTGCCGGAATTTTATTGGGTGCCTGACGTTATGATCACGCAAGATTATACTTCCGATGAAAAGACTATTGTTAAAGCGGTTATCAACCGGTATAGCAATACCGGCATATTTATTATTGAACCCGGCAATCCATTATTGGTCTATTTTTACGATATCCAGTTAAGACTGGCGGGGATCACTCCAGGCGTTTCACCGCAATTCACGCAACGCTGGCAACAATCGAAACAGAGTAAAGGTACGGCAGGCCGACTGAGCGAGGCCGGCAACGGTGACGCCCAGCCGGTTTACAGTATCGTAAGGTTGGACTCCCTCGACGGCAGAAGCTATCGCGCGGATGCCATTGGCTCCCTGCCGGTTTCCGCCACCAATGTGACGCAAACGCTGGGTTTGTTTGACACGGAGGCAACCAATGTTGGCCAGGTGACATCCAACAAGGCCTATATTTACACCGCAGATTGCGCCATTACGGCGAATGGCGATTATCCGCAAAGCCAGCTCACCGACGATTTTCCGGTCACGGTCATTTATACCTTTGCGCAAACCATTGACCAAAGTACTTTTTATGGTGCAGAAATCATTACTACGCAAAGCTACCCTAAAAGTATTTACAATGATTCACCGCGCAGCCTCTATAACCAGGATGCAATAAAAATTTGTTTAACGCGTGATGCTGCCGATTGCGACTATCGTTATACTTACGATGGCGACGGTACGGTAAGGGTTCCCATTAAAGGCAATATCACTTATTACGGTAAAATAGACATAGTTGACGGTCGGCCTGTCAATGCCAAAAATATTATTTATCTTATACGCACGCGCGCCGGCGGCGACCCGGTGACACCCTATGATGATTTAAATATCTTCAACTCCCCCAACACTAAAATTAATGACGATACCTTATCCTGGGATTTAAATTGGTTAAAGTTCAAGCAGGTTGATTTTGAGTCTGGTGAATGGGTTTATTATGTATTCAGAGTCAATCTGAACGTCGAGGGCCGAAATATTGTCGCGTTTATTACCAACGCACCAAAAAACATTGAGCCGGACCAGCGCTTTTTAAATACGGCACCTTTAAAACCCATGTGCATTGTTTACGGTTGCCTGGGAGAGAACACCAAAATACTGATGCAGGATGGTAACGAGAAAACCATTGCCAATATCAGCACCGGCGAATATATACGCACGCGCAATGGTCGCACGCTCAGAGTTGATGCCATCACCACCGGATATGAGTGCCATTATGTTGAAATCACAGTGCAAGATACCAACAATAAAACACGCACTATTATCGCCAGTCTGGGTCACCCTTTTATTACGTCATCGGGCGTTGTCCTCACACGTGAATTGTGTCAGACCAGTAAACTTCTTACGCTGGATGGCGAAGCTGAAATTATCAGTATGGTGCAAAAAGACGGTAACATTAAGGTTTATAACCTGCAATTACCGATAGATACGCCGGCAAACACGGTGCCTTACGATAATAATACGTTCTACGCCAACGGAATTTTGGTCGGGGATAACCTGATGCAAAGGGTTTATGAGGATGAATATCATCAACGACCGGTCAATATCTTGAGCAAACTGCCTCAGGAATGGCATCAGGATTACCACAATCATCTCAACCTGGCGGGTAAATAATATCATGTACCAGGGATATCCGGATTTTCAGCAAATTATCATCAGCGATAACCAAAGATTTATCGCCAGCTATCAGCAAAAAGACGCCTATTTCTTATACCCGGACTCCGTCAGCATCCTGGCGGCAGATCCCCTGGCCTTCTCTTTGGATATCGTCCGCAGTGCCAGCACCGACAGCATTTATGGTTGGTTAAACTTCATTACCGAACTGCAATTTGCCGGCGTGCAAAGCCTGTCGGACTTCAAACAACAACACCCGGATACAGCCGTAAGGGTGCTACCGGTGTTGCCCGGCAGTCTGGGGTTTGATGTACCTATCGAGTATCACAGCGCCCTCAGCGGGCAAAGCTATGATGCCACCTGGTATTCGGCACAGTGCATCCAGTTTATTATTTTGCTCAATTCGGCCAGCACCCAACTGATTGAGAAAACGTTGCTCGATGACACCCTCGGCTTTAATGCCCGGCTGGACGGGTTTGTCGAAGGAGTATCGCCACGTCTCGCGTATGCCGTCGAGTTTGATCCCCAGGCGCTGATGCGTGAATTGGTCGCCGGGGTCAAAGGTGCGTGCCCCGTTGAGGGCGCGCGCGTAGCTTTTGACTACGGCCTGTTGACCCAATATCTGTACCAGAATATCGCGCTGCTGCCGCTGAAAATCACCCCAGCGCTGCCGGTTAACGCCCCCGAGGAAACCCTGCTTTTCAGCCAGGGGGTTCTTGATCGGCTCTATAACCTGCTGGGCTCGCCTTACGCCGGCCCGCCGGCCAGTAACGTGGCCATGATCTGCCTGAGCCCGCCGACGCAAGTCGGCCGGGTGATCTTCAACCTGGACAGGGTAGTGCTTAGCCGGCGGCCGCTTTGCTTCTTGCTGGATCCTTTTGCCGCCGCCCAGCAAATTGCCAAGGTCTCACCCGATACCATTATTCACCGTACCACTACCCCGCCATTACCGCCGGGCGAACTGGAGATCGACGTCTATTACGCTTTCCCGCTCGGGTTGAAAAGTAACGTCTTTATCGATATTCAGCTCACCGTGCCGGCGGGCGATATTTACCCGCTTGAGCAGAGGCAAACGCAATTACTGGTTCCCGACAGCAGTCGATTGACCTTCAGGTTCCACAACAGCGCACTGGAAAAGCAGGCGTTCTTCTACCAAATCCGCGTTAGCTACCCGCAAGATGGCGCTTATTGCACCCTGAGCGGTGAAGTGCGGCGCAGTGATAATCGCGCTCTGGTACTGGATTACGCCGCACTGCCCTGCAATTTCCTGACCATCAGCATTGATCCTGAATTTGCCCGACAAAGCCGGATTGGCGGCCTTTACCATTCTGCAGGTTGGCTACAGGACCTGGCGTTGACTGAAGCAGCACCCTATTTCAGTTGCCCGATCCTCGGTGGCGATACCTATGCGGAAGCGACAGCTTACGCATTGTCCGGCAGCGAAGCCGTACCGCTTCCGATGCCGATTACCCAGGCTACCACCATCGGCGCCTACAGCTTCCCGCAGTTTGGTTCACAGCGGGCGCGGATCACCGTTCATCTGCCCGCCGAAATGCTCAAAGTCGCGTTGACCTTTCAGGCGCAAAACGATACCCGCACGACGGAGCATACCTTCACCCACCCGCAGGACAGCTTCGAATATCAATGGAATGTCACCTCTATTTTTGCTGCCGGATTTCGTTACAAAACCGCTACGGGCCCATGGTCGCCCTATGTAACCGGCGATCAAACGATTGATATCAAGGTGAAAAACAATGACTGACTCTTTGAATCCCCAGCAAGGTCTGCAGAATTTTTTCCTGCTCGACAGAGCCTTCGCGTTTCACGATCAAACCTTGCCATCGGAGTGTTACACCTACGGTAGCGCTGCCCCACAGTCGGTGCTGGACACCCCGTCAGGGAAAGTTAGCGCACTGCATTTGCTGACCAGCCCCGGCGGTGGTCTGGCGACCTTTATCGCGCCAAACATGCCGGTCGATACGGCTGCGATCGAATCCTATATCCGCCAGCATTTCATCCCGGCACCGGGGAAAATCAGCCTGGCGCAAGGCGATGTTCGCCAATCCTTATTCCTGCGCTTTGTCCATCAGCCGGAGTCAGACAGTTATAACGTCGAGTTTGAACAGTCAAAAATGCCGCTGACCCACGCCGAAGCCGGCCTGCTGGACAACGCCATTCGCGGGGCCAAAAACCAGGTTTACCTGGTCACCCACAGTCAGTTCAGCGTCAGCAGCCGCGTCGCCGCCCGTCTGGATACCGACTGGGTCGCGTTTTTAACCCTGGCCTTCAACGAACAGGCACGCCAACCGGAGGCTATCGCCCTGTTGCTCAACCAGCAGATTGACGCCGGCGTGATCAGCCTGTTGGAGCAGTTTGACAATGCGCCCTCGGAACAGACACGCGAGCTGGTGAGAAACGCTCTGGTGAAGACTGCGGCGCAGCTGGTCAGCAACACGTTACGCAACATCCACTCGGTGGATGAGATCCCCAACAAGCTCAGCTATGACGTCAGTTACAGCAATAGCGTGTCACAACGCTATTTGCTGGCGCAGCAGCAAGATATCGCCACCCTGCTCGGCCAACTGCCCGCCGACAGCATTATCACCTTTACGTCAACGCCATTGCCGGAACCCAGCCGACCGGACAAACCCATCGAGCACCGCCAATGCGTGGTCAGCCTGGGGTTCAACCCTAACGGTTTCAACATCATGTCCATCGAACTGCGTTGGGCGGACCAGCAAACGCCAATGCAGTGGCCCAGCTTCCCGCCGGTGACCTTAAAAACCGAATCAGCGGTCGACAGCATCACCCTCAAAGTGACGTTTTCCGACTATTCCAGTTATGAACGCCAATTCGGCTGGCTAGACGCTGTCGCATTGACGCCACAGGATCTGGGTTTTTACAGCGTGATATTTGAAGCAGAACATCTGAAACCCGAATTTAAAACGATTTCGGGCAATGCCACTTATCGGCCTGCCGGGCAGGTTAAAAGCCAGAGCTTTAGCTTTGCGTTTTCCAACCAGCAGTGGCAGGCCAACTGGTGGATCAACGCCCATGCAGCCGGGTTAAACGGCCGTATAGAGTACCGCTGGCAAGGAAAAACCTCGTCGCTATTCCCCAAAACCTACGACTCTGGCCCGCAGCAGGCCAGCACCAGCCCCATCAAACTGCAATACAACAAGTGATATCCACAAGAGGAATTCCCTATGTTAACCACAGCTTTGCAGCAATCGGTCAAAATCGCCGTGACCAAATATCTCGGCATCAAGGAATATGCTTATACCTGTTACGGCGACAGTGTCGACAAGGATATTTATTACGTGGTACCGGAAATCCCGGTATTTGTCGCGAGGGGGCCGGACAACCCAAGCTTTATGTTCTACAAGTATCGCGGCGATGACACGCAAGGCGGCTATGCGCAATTTACCGTCATGCTGCCGCATCCTGAATTGGACATGCAGGAGAAGATCCGCGCCCAGTTGTTTGGCAACATTCAAACGCAGCTGGAAGCGAAATCCACATTGATTGTTCAGTATGTTAAAGCCGAGCAGGCTTACGTGGCGGATCCGGAAAATCCGAGCAAAAAGTCGGCAATGGATACAGCGCTGAAAAATACGGGGCTGGACGACGATCAGGCCGCCAAATTTGTGGCGCTCTATGACAGCGGCAAAGGTAATGACCAATTCCTCAATGAGTTAATGCCGGAAGATGCGGCTAAAATCAAACTGCTGCAACCGCGATTTACGTCGGCGCAGGCCTCGTTGATTCTGGATAACAACGATAAATTCCATCGCCAAATCCCCACCACGCTGTCGCCTTCCGGCTTGGGGGATAACAATACCGTGTTCAGCCTGTCGCTCACCGGCGAAGGCGCCACCATGTTCGAAAAAGTGCTGCAAGGTACCGATAAAAACTCAAGTGTCGCGGTTCGCTTTGACTTCAACCTGGATGCTTCCCTGCCGGCGGCAAAGGTAACGGTCAGCTACGACAGCGAGATAACCAAGTCGGTGACGCAAGAGATCTCCTACCACACCTGGTCAGCCGATGAGAAAAAGATTGAACGCGAATATATCGAAAAAGGCGCCATTAGCATCAACGTCGAAATCGGCCTGACCGCAGCAGAGATGGGCATGACGCCGGAGCAGTACATTAAATGGAAAGACGGTCTGCGCGACTGGGGACAAAAACAGGTTGAGCAAATCCTCAGCAGCCAAACCGGGCTGGACATGAGTCTGGAGCTGCTCAACGATGCCGATGGATTTGGCAAATTCAAATCCAGCCTTGACCAAACCAAAAGCTTTACCCGGGTCTACGATGAGAACTCGGTGGTATCGTTTTCCATTGCACCGCAGGCCCAACTGCCGTCAATCCAGTCCATCGTCGGCGCAGAACATCTGGACCAGTACTTTAAAGAGTACGATCTCAATGACCCGTTCTACCAATATCTGCAGCCCGAATTCTTTGTCACCGACGACCTGGCGAAATATAACGTCGCCAATATCGTGGTAACCGCCGTCTACGACAAAAACAATTACAGCACCTTGCAGTTTTCCCCAGGTGACACCAAACCGAAAAAAACCGACAAATGGTTTATCAACCCCGAGTTGGGCCGCACATTTACCTATTCCTACACCGTCAATTTTACCGGCATGCAGGCCAAGCCTTACCATTCCGGCGAGATCCAGGCCAACGAGGAGTTGGTTGTCACCATTAACGTCGCGCAGTGCGGCATCGTTTATGCCGACATTGCTACGCTGCTTGATCCTATGGGATGGAAAATCTTCAGCCAGGTGGTGGTCAAAACGCTATATTCCGATCCGGATAAGGGCGTCAAACTCAAAACCAACAGCCAGGTAGTCAATGAGTCGACCCCTCCTCAACCCTTTATTTACCCGATCGGCACTAACGTCGAACAACCGATTTATTACTCCGCCGATTACTATGCCCTGGATGGCGACAGCCTGACTTATGTGCCAAACAGCATGGAAATCAACCCGGAGTGGCCTCACTATGACGGTATTCGCGGCAACCAAATCCTGATCGCCAACGCCCTGCCGAAGCAGCAGAAATACACCATTATCTTAAAGCCTGCGCAGAAAGATATTTCACTGATCACCTTCGATATGACGGTGTATTACCCAAAATGGGATTTCACGCAGGCCCAATCCTTTGCCTTGACCGAATTTGATCCCAAATCGATGACCCAATATCTGACCTTCAATCTGATGCAGCCGGAGAAAGACAATGTGCCGCAAATCCACTACATCGCCGTGGTGTATTTTGGTGCCGACAATGACCAAGTAGAGGTCACCAAAAACGTGACGAGCAGCATCGTGGTCGTGACGTTTTGAGGGGCTGAGGCAATCCGGGGCAAGCTCGTCTTGCCCTGTTTCCACCGTCACAACATGGGAAGGTCGCTATGGACAACCAATTGGTCGTGCAAAACATCTGTTTCATTCGCGCCGACCCGGACAGGCCAATTTATTACTACTGTGCCGCTGCACCGGGCATTACCGTGAATGACGATAACCAACCCGCCGTCCAGCTCCAGATATTTAGGAACAGCAACCAACCGGCCACCGTTTACTACGCCACGCTGTCATTGCAAACTCAGTTGGAAAGCAACCCCGAGGCGGCACGCAAGGCCGCAGACGCCAGCCCGGATATCCCGCGCGATGCGTTGTTATTGCCGTTGCAGGCGATTGCCTGTAGCGCCACGCTGGACATTCCCGGCTTTATTGCCGGCCAAACCAGCAAAACGTCTTTGAGTAACCAACAGTATTGTTATCTCTTGGCCAAATTAACCTCAGGCGACGATATCGCCCTGCTGGCGAGTCTGATGAACGCACCGGCTTCTGCGCCGATCGCCGTCAGTTATAAAATCGACTATCTGCAACAGCTGCCGCCGGCAACCTTTGAGCTGGAGGCCCGCTGGGATCAGGTCTATCAATTCCTCCAAGAGTCGGTCGGTTTCAACCTGTTGATTTTTTCTGTCGACATCGAGAAAACCTCGTCGCGGTTAATCAGCGAAAAAGTGGTCAGGATCAAAGTCCGGGAAACCGATCCCGACGGCCATATCGAACAGGCGGCCGCCGAATTGACGCAGATCCTGACCAGCCAGTTTTTCACGCCGGTTTTTGCCCGCGCACCGCAACAACCTCACCCTGAGGCCGGTTTTTACCTGCAACGGGTGTCGATTGAAGACGTTGAACAACGGCGCTTGAGCGGCAAGCTGAGCGAAACCACGGTGGTGCAGCGTTCGCTTTATCCGCAGGCCTTGTTTGCCGAACTGGTCAAAGGCACCGATTATCAGGCCGACCGGGTGATCACCAAGAGCGATCTGCAGGATGATTTTTTCGCCTTCCGCGAAGTGCGTATCAATCTGCTGTCCACCGAACTGGACGACAATATTCAGTTGGTGGTTGCGCGCCTGCGCTATGGCGACAACAACCGGCAGTTTAATTTTCGCCGCGGCGATACCGGCCCAAAACTGTTTAGAGTGGCCAGCATCCTGGATCCCAAAACCGGCAAAATGCTGTGGCCGGTCGAGTACAGCTTTGTCGTTTATTTCAATCAGGCGATTGGCGGCGTGACCTCCGTCAGTTCCGACAGCCTGCAAACCGAGTTGAACGATGTTTATCTGGATATCGAATCCGTTTATGGCCGCTATGATTTTGTGATCAAGGCGGCGAGCCGGTTCGACTGGAGCTGGTATCAATCGGTACTGGTTACGGTGCGTTGCCGCCATATTCAGCGGCCGAACAGCTCCATTTCGAAAAGTTACCAGATTAGCCAAACGGTGCTGCAAGAAAGCTACCCGGTGATGCTGCCGGAGCCTGATTTGTATCTGTTTGAGGTCAGCAAGGAATACAGCACCGCCCCCAACTCGCCCCATATTCCCGCCGTACTGAACGAGCCGACCAGCCAGGATGTTTATCTGTTTTCAACTCTGTATCGCCAGCGCGTGCTCTGGCTGTCCGCCAGCATGGACTGGCAACAGGTTGCCATGGTGATCGTTTCTGTCAGCTATGCCTATTCACCCACCGATAGCCTGCAGCAGGTTTTTCAGTTTACCGAATCCGATGCCGCGCCCCAGCGATTCAGCGCCGATCAAATCGACCCTGAACGGCTCATCGTCAACCTGGACATCTGGTTCACCTACCAACCGGGCCAAGGCGAGGGAAAACCCGCGTACGCTCAGTCCGCAACCCGTCAAGACGATATCGATATCGCCAACCTCAATTAAGGAATCGCCATGTTATTACTCAGAGCAAGAACCGAAACCATCAAAAATATTACCTTCTTCGCCGATGACTCCGATGACAACCAGTTCTGGTATTTGCCCGGTGACATTCATATCGCGCAGCAAGGCGAAAGACCCGTATTTTCACTGATCAAATACACCGGAGATGGCAGTGACCAACAAGGGGGATACATTAACTTTGAGGTGAATACGGCGATTGATGAAGCCGTGCTGGACAGCGCCTTCAACGAATACCTGCGTAAACTGAAGGTTGATCCCAAAACCGCCCGCAAGGCCCAGGTGCCCTATGACAAAGGCACGGTCAATTTTTTTGTACTGGATGCAAAAAGCACCAACGGTGAGCTGATAAGCGCCCCATGCCCCAGCCTGTTCGGCAATAACAGCGCCATCTTCAGCGCCAAGCTGACGCCGCAGCAGGCGGTCATTCTGGAAGCCGCCTTTAACCAGGCACAAGCACCGGCCGCCGTAGCCTATAACCTGAGTTTTACCGGCATCACCCCGGCGTTAAAGGTTGAAGTGGAAGCCCAGTTCGACAGCCTTTACAAAGAGTTTGACCTTAAATTTGGCGCCAACATCCCGATCCCGGTGGAAACCCCCGCCAGTTTTTGGTTAGGCTTTGACAGCGTGATTAAAAAACTGCAGCAGGATCAAAAGTTGGTGATCAAGGTCACCGAGAGCATGCCGAGCGAAGAAGAAGCCAAAGAAAAAGAGTGGGCACTGCAATTCGTTAAAGAAGAGATCCTGAAAAGTTTCTTCAGTGCCTCGCTCAAGCTCAACGATGACAGCAATACCCAGGCGAAATCGGCGAGCGACTCGATTTTGGATTCGCTGATTTCCAGCAATAAAAAAGAAGGTGAAGAAGGCGGTAAAGGCGGCCTGTTCCCCAGCGCGTCACTGGAAATAAAACTGGTGCGAATCGAAGAAACCAAGAGCCTGAATTTCAACTATACCTCCTCGAAGGCCCTTAGCCAGTCCGCCGTGCCGCAAAACTTTATCGGCAGCGATATTCTGCATGCGCAAAAGGTTGCCCCTTACTTTATTGAAGTCAACGTCAACGATCCGTTCTTCCAGAAAATCGATTTCACCGTGCTGGGGCCGGACAGTTTTGAGGAGTACGGCATCAAAGCCGCTACCTTCTCTCTCACCTACAACCAGAAGATTTACACCGCCGAACCTTTTCTCGCCGATGACGGTAAATGGAGCAAGGCCATCTCCCGCAGCAGCAACAAAGATGAGCTGTTTCAAATCCAAAGCGAGTTTGTGTTCAAGTCCGCCGCCTCATCTGGCTGGGAAGGCCGCAGCAGCTACCAATTGCCGTCACAGTCGGCCTCAACCTTGCTGAACCTGGATCCCGCGGCAATGTTGACGTTCAACGAAATCGCCATCTTCCTCGACAGAAAATTCTCATGGGAAAATTATAATCAGGTGATCGTCGAATTGGACTATATCGACGATAAACTGAGCCGGAAAACCAAGAAGTACCCGTTCAGCCAAGATAATAGCGATAGCAAAACCTTTAAATATCGCTGTCCGACCGAGACCCCCTGGGTGGTTAACTACAAGATTACCTACCTTTTGGTCGGCGGTGAGACCGTCAAACGTGACGGCAGTGAAAATCCGCCGGCCATCGTTATCCCGAACCTGGCCTAGGTGGCTGACGATGACCGAACCTGATGCAGTATTGCCGGCGGCATGGAACGCCCTGATCAGCGTCCTGTGCCGGGAAGCACCCTATTTACAAAGCGCACTGGCCCCCGAGCTCGCCCGTTTCAGCCAGGCGCGGCTGGCTTCCGGCTGCCTGGCCGCCGCCTTTAACACCAGCCTGCTGGCCTATAACGGCTGCCCGCTTGAGTTTACCCTCTCATCGTCGAAGCCGTTGACGCTCTCTTGCACGCTGGATCCTTTTTTGCCGCGCTACGCGGAAGATCGTTCGGTCGAGGCTTTTTATCGTCATTACCGCCGCATCACTGCCGCGCAGACAGAGGCTTCGCCGGAGCCATACCTTGAAGCGGTGAAATGCATGCAACGACAAACTGAACAGCCACTGCGGTTCGGCTCCTGGCTGGGACGAAAATATACGCCGGAGGGAGTCAAAACCAAGGTCTATTCCGAGGTGCCTGCCGGTGGGTACGACGAGGCCGGCTGGCCCAGCGGGATGGCGGAACACCCCAACCACGTCTGCAAAGAGATCGGCCTGGCCTTGCTGATGGTGGGCTATTACCCGCAACTGCCCGCTTCGCCACTTGAATATTATTATCAATGGGATAGCGCGCAGATAACCCACGCCGATATTGCCGAAGTGATGCATTTTTTCGGTTGCGGGGACCTGTTTCCCGCACTGTCGCCATTGCTGGATCGTGCCCTGCGGCAAACCTTGCGTGATGAGGGTTTTCCTCACACCACTTACGGATTTAGTCTGGTCAAAGGTCCTAACGGCGAGCTTGAAAGCTTTACGCTCTTTACCATAGCACCCAGTTTCTTTGGCGATAATCAGCGGGTGTTCCCTGGCCTGGAGGCGCTGCTGGTGCCCGGCGGCCAAAGCATGCCTTTGTTGCGGCGCGCCATTGCCGAACAGGTTCCCTTGCAATTCAATGTGGTCGGTTTTTCTGTGGATCGCCAGGGCAATGAGAACATCAGTTGCACCTTCAGCCCGCAAAACGCCCGTTTCGACATGCAATCGGTCAAGCAGGCGCCCTCCGCTGAGCCCGTTGCCCGGCCCGACCTGACGGCGTTACTTGAACAGCAGTGCGTCAGCGGTGCCTTTATTTCCCATGTCAGAACGCCGGATGGCCGTTGGCATCAGGATGAAAATGCCTTCGTCACCGCCCAGGTCCTGCGCACTCTGGAGTACACCCGGCAGACCGCGCCTTATATTGAGAAGGCGCTCGATTTTTTAATCGCCTGCGAAACCCGGCCGTTCCATTTCAGCTTTTGGCCGACCGTAACCCATCCTGCATGGATGGCAAACCAAAGCATCTGTGCAGACATTGACGACACCGCCATCATTACCGAGCTGCTCTACAAGTTTGGCCGCATTTCGCTGGCGCAGCTCAGGCAGACCATTTCGCACATGAACGCTTATCAGGTCCGCAGAGTCGATCCCCGCCTGAAAGAGCCACAGCATCAATGGGCGGAATGCCAAAGCTTTCATACCTGGATGAAAGACGACGAGGACATCCGTCAACTGGATTGCTGCGTGAATACCAATGCACTGATTTTACTCAATGTACTGAGGGCCGAAACCGGCGTTGTGGCACCGGCCTATCTGCGCATTATCAAGATGCTGAATCAGGCGGTGCAATGGAGCGGCGACAGTTACGACAGGCTCAGTATGCTGACCCCCTATTACGCTCATCCCTACGAGTGGCGCGTCGCCCTTGAATACGCCAGGCAGCGCGGGATCCCGCAACTCACGCCCGTCATTGACGCATTGGCCCGCTGGCAACGGCCCGCCGACCGGTTGGAAAGCCCGCTTTACCGTCGGCATGACGGGCGCTTCCTCTGGACCTCGGCCTGCCTGACCCCATTCAGATCTCTGGCCCCTATCCACCACACTGAGGACAGCCATGAATACCTTTCTCAATGATCTGGTCACACTGAACAAAATCATTCTGGATAACGCGCGCGAACAGTTTCCAGACGCCGGGGAAAAACGGCTGCGGTATCGCGCCGCACCGGCCACATTGGCGGAGGATCTGGCCGCTGAGGTCTGCACCGAGATCGTTTCGGGAGAAACCCGTTACCAGATTGCCACCAGTACAGACGGTACCAGTTGGAGCATGACGCTCGATTTCGCACTGAGCCGGCAGGTGCCGCAAATCCCCTATGTGGTGCTGACCTTCAGTACCTTCGGCAACGTCGATGAGATGATCTTCGACAAAGTGCTGCTGACCGCCACGGAAAACCGCTACCAGGCGCAACTGGATCTGGTGCGGCTGGAACAGCGCGACGCCCTGCTGCGCGCCCTGTCGGATTACGACGCGCAAACCACGCTAGTGGTCGCCATCCACACCGAACACGGCATTCTCAACACCATTACCGCACCCAAAATTTTCTATTTTGCCGAAAACTACTATCCCTATATTTACCAGGGCATAGTGCCGCCGCCGCCGCGTCTGCAGTTGATTCTCACGCCCCTGGCCTTTAAAGACGTGTGGTACAACTACTATCAGGACTATGTCCGCAAAAATTACCTTTACTATCTGCCGGATACCTTTCTGCTGGCCACCAACGCCGCTGACGACGACAAGCCGATGCTGTCGATTTCCTTCAGCGCCGCAGAAAATGCGACGTCGCTGGATGATGTCAACGTGACATTCGATTACTTCCTGTCGCCCAAAGTGAACCAGGCGCGCATCGCCGACGCCACCGGGCAGTTCACGCAAGCGCAACCGGACGGCAAGCTGGCGCCGTTTGCCAATGCCGACACGCTGACGCTGCAATTAGGTTTACCCGACGGCAAGACGGAGGAGAAAAATGCGCTGATCAACCTGCAAAGCGGCATCGTGGATTCCTTCACGCTACCCGCCCACCAGTTTGCGCTGATCTGGGATGCTTTATTTGACCGCTCGCCGCAAAACCTGCTGCTCAAGGGCTATCTGGCGGTGCGATTCACCGGTTTCAATCCGGACAACATTCCGGTGGTGCTCGCGCTGGACGCCAAATACCAAAGCAAAGTGCGGGAATTTATCAAACAGTCCGCCCCGGTGGATATCAATAAAACCCTTGAATTCAGAAGCGACAGCGGAGCTTACGATCCCTCGGGCCCGAGACCGATCAAGCGCATTCTGGTGAACATCGACAACCAAACCGTCGAATTGGATAAGGACCATCCTTCCCATTCGGTCAAGGTGAAAATTTCGGTGCTGGACCTGATCCTCAACCCGGACAAAAAGTTGGTTTATCATTATGATCTGCAAGTCTATTACGTCGACGGCGGCATGACGCCCTATTACGATAAAACCTCGAGTTTTGAGATCATTTACGTTCCGTGAACGGCACGCCCCCCGCAGGGGTTTCAGTCTGCCGCCGGCGCAAACAGCAGGCTGCGCAGAAACAACATAATCAACTTGCCTGAGGGATCGGCACCAGTGTCGGTCCGCTGCAAAGCCAGCCCGTGCGCCATCGCCATAAGGGCCGCCGCCAGTTCGTTTTGATCCGCCGGCGGCACCTTGCCCACCCGTTGAAACAGTGAACCGATCACCGCGCCGATTTTTGCCTGATGGGCGTCCCAGATATTTTTGTACTCCGCGGCGAAGGCCGGGCTGCGTTTCGCGTGCAACTGCAGCTCAACCGACAGCATGCACCAGTCAGCCTCCAGATTCAGGGTCGCCGCCCAGGCCTCCAGCGCCGTCAACACTCGCTCCGGCGTGTCGATATCACTCTGCGCCAGCGCCGTGAGTTGCGTGGCCTCCGCTTCCATATGGCGTTGTAACAGTTGCAGCAACAGGGCTTCCTTAGAGGCAAAGTTGGAATAAAACGCCCCCTGGGAATACCCGGCCTGGCTGGCGATATCCCGGATTGAGGTGCCGCCGTAACCGCCTGCGACAAACAATTGGCGCGCGGTTTCAAGCAACTGCTCGCGGGTTTGCTGCTGGCTTTCCTCGCGGGTTAACCGCTTTCTTTCTGTCTTCATCTTCTTCGACTTTAGGTAGCTTTGGAGTAATAGATACGCATTTAAGATATCACTTGATATTTTAAATGCACCCCACTAGATTAAGATATCATATGAACTTTGAAACTCACTTAAGATTTTAATGATGATGAACATGAAAACGGCTTTTGTCACCGGTGCCACCGGGTTGCTCGGCAATAATCTGGTCAGAGAGTTGGTTGCAAAAGGTTGCCACGTCAAAGCGTTGGTACGCTCGCTGGATAAAGGCCGCCGGCAGTTCGGTTCCATCGAAGGCATTGAGTTGATCGCCGGCGACATGGCCGATGTGGCCGCCTTTGCCGCGCATCTGCAAGGGTGCGACGTACTGTTCCACACCGCCGCTTATTTTCGTGACAACTACAAGGGCGGCAGCCACTGGTCCGAACTGAAAGCGATCAACGTCGACGGCACGGAACGTCTGCTGGAACAGGCATACCGCGCAGGCATTCGTCGTTTTGTTCATACCTCCTCCATCGCAGTGCTCAATGGTGAACCGGGCATGCCGATAGACGAAACCTGCCTGCGTCGCTCGGAAGATGCCGATGATTATTATCGCAGTAAAATTCTGGCCGACGAGGTGGTACTGGCGTTTCTGCAAAGCCACCCCGATATGAACGGCAGCCTGGTCCTGCCGGGCTGGATGTGGGGCCCGGCCGATCTTGGCCCAACCTCTTCCGGCCAGTTGGCCAATGACGTGATGAACGGCAAATTGCCGGGTCTGGTGCCGGGCAGTTTTTCAGTGGTTGACGCACGAGATGTTGCATTGGCGATGATCCTGGCAGCCGAGCGCGGCCGACGCGCAGAACGTTACCTGGCCGCCGGACGGCATATGACCATGCAGCAACTGGTGCCGCTGCTGGGCAAGATAGCCGGGGTTCAAACGCCAAAGCGTACCTTGCCGTTACCGCTGCTCTATATCATCGCCGCGCTGCAGGAAGCTTACGCCCGCCTCAGCGGCAAGCCGATATTGCTCAGCCTGGCGACGGTGCGTTTGATGGTCAAAGAGGCCAACCGCTCCCATTTCAATCATGCCAAAAGCGAACGGGAACTGGGCCTGACATTCAGGCCGGTAGAACAAACCATCGGCGATACGGTGACGTGGTTGCGTAATCACGCCGCTGAAAGCTAATCGAACCGGGGGTAAGCCCTTTCCCCCGGTTTAGTTTAGTACCGCCACACCCCGAACCTGAGACAGGTGGAGGCATCCGTTGAGCGCATGGACGCGCGATACGAGCCGCCATGGACGGATTCACGGCGTGTCGGTGCTCTGCATGCTCCTCCCCTGTAGCACTCTTAGGCGCGGCTATTTAGGCGGCTTGCGCTTCCACATAACTCAGTGCAGAACGCAATTTTGCCTCGCTGAGCGCAACCGGCAGCAAATGAATCGACTCACCCTGTTGCAATGTACGTGCAATCAGGCGCTGAACCTGCTCGTCATCGTGAATATCCACCGCCAATGCGGCCAGGTTTACCGGCAGATCCAGGCGGCGGTAAAGCGCGATTAACTGCGTCACGGTTTCCCACTGCTCCAGCAAGGCACTTTGCACCAGAATGCCATAAGCCACCTTGGTGCCATGCAAGAAGGCATCGGTCTGCGGCAAGGCGGTCAGGCCGTTATGCACCGCATGCGCCGCCGCAATGCGGGTGTAACGATCTCCCAACCCGCCAACCAGGCCGCCGCCGGCGATAATCGCCTCCAACACGTTGAGGAAAGGTGGGTTCAATTGCCCGTGCGCCAGCGCCTGCAACGCCGCTTCGCTTTCGCTGAGCAGCACGTCGCGCAGGGTCAGCGCAGTATTCAGACCCAGTTGCACGGTTAGCGGCAAACGTTCCGGTTGCGGGCTGAGCACCGCCGCTTCGTACCATTTCGCCAGCGTATCGCCAATGCCCGCCAGTAAATACGCCTTCGGCGCACGCAGGATAATTTCCGGCTCCACCAGGACCAGATGATTTGCATCGTTGAAAATTTCGTAGCGCAGCGCCTGCCCCTGATCGTTATACCAGACCGAAAGCGGCGTCCAGGCGGCGCAGGTTGCGGCAATGGTCGGAATCGCCACCACCGGCAGACCCAACCGGCGGGCCACCACTTTGGCGGTATCGAGCACCGCGCCGCCGCCAAGGCCAATCACCACCTGCCGCTCAGCCCCCGCCTGTTGCACGATGCTTTGCACCGTGCTTTCGCTGCAATGGCTGTTGAACAACACCCTACGGGCTTCGGGCGCATCAAACGCCTCAGGCAGCCAGGGTTTGGCTGCCGCCAATGCGCGCTCGCCATAAATCCACAGCGCGTTGCCCAGTTGCTGCGGCGAATAAAACTGCGTCAATTGGTCAATCGCACCGGGGAAAGCAAAATAGTTGGCGGGGCCGGCGACCACGCGGATGTGGGTATCACTCATGCTCAAGTCCTTATTTTGTTTGCTGTTGCCATCATAGAGACGGGAAAGCCGATGACTAATACTGTTTTGCATTAGCTTATGATTTTTCGTTCATTGTCATCCGCCCGGCCGCCGTGGAAACTGGCTGCCTCAATTCATGCCGGTAAAAAAAACCATTCCAATGGTGACGATGAATTGTCCTCCCGTTTTTAATGATGCCAACCACGCAGGGTAAAACTTAATGAAACTGTTCAACACCTCATTACTGGCGTTAAGTCTGTTCGCCGTATTTCCCGCTATCTCCGCCCCCACTGCCGCACCGGTTCCGGCGGCGATCGCCAACCATCAGGGGCCGATCCGCATTGCGGTGATCCGCAATCTGGGCTCGGACGACAATACCACGCAGTTCGTCACCGGAGCGGTGCAGGAAGGCCGCAAACTGGGGTTTCAGGTCAACACCTTCCTGACCAACGGTGACGACGCCAAATTCCAGGACTTCGTCAATCAGGCGATCAGCCAGAAATACGACGGCATTATTCTGTCGCAGGGGCGCGATCCTTACTCAACCGCCCTGTTGAAACGCATTGCCGACAGCGGCATCGCGGTAGCGGCCTTTGATACCGCGGTACAAGGCGACATCCCGGGCGTCACCGTCAGCCAGCAGGATGACGCTTCGTTAACCGACCTCTCCTTCGGCCAACTGGTGAAAGACTTCGACGGCAAAGCCAACATCGTCAAACTTTGGGTTGCCGGTTTCCCGCCGATGGAGCGGCGCCAGGCGCAGTACCAGAAACTGCTGCGCGACCAGCCCGGCATCAAAGAGCTTGAGTCTATCGGCGCGGTGTCTTCCGACGTTCAGGGCGACACGGCAAACAAGATCGGCGCGATCCTGGCCAAGTACCCTAAAGGCAAGATTGACGCCATTTGGGGAACCTGGGACGCCTTTAGCCAGGGCGCGTACAAAGCGTTGCAGGAGAACGGACGCACCGAAATCAAACTCTACAGCATTGATATCTCGAACCAGGATCTGGCGCTGATGCGCGCCAAGGGCAGCGCCTGGAAGCTCAGCGTGGCGGTCGATCCCAAGCTGATCGGCGCCGTTAACCTGCGCCTGGTGGCCAACAAAATCGCCGGCGAGAAGACCCCGGCAACCTATGAGTTTAAAGCCGCCGCCATTCCGCAAGCGCTGCTGCTGAGCCACCCGGAAGCCACCAACGTCGCCTCGCTGGCCAGGGTGATCCCTGGTTGGGGCAAATCGGACGATTTCGTTGCCCCCTGGTTCGCCACGCTTGAAGCGCAACAGGCTAAAAAATAAGGAAGGTTAATGGCATCGCAACCGCTTCCCCAACCCGAGTACAGCCGCAACATGCGGCTGATTGGCCACAGCAACCAGGGCGGACGACCCGATGGCGTACAGGTGATGGTTCACCGGGGCTACGCCTACATCGGACATATGGTGTCGCAGGGGTTTTCCATCGTCGACGTGCGCGATGCGAAAAATCCGCGTGCCGTCGGCTTTGTCCCTGCGCCGCCCGGCACCTGGAACGTGCATTTGCAGGCGCATGACGATTTGCTGCTGGTGATCAACGCCCGTGACCTGTTTGCCGACGCCCGCTTTGCCGACGAAAAGGTGTATTACACCCGCGCCATCAGCCAGACGGTGTCAGGCAACGACGCCCGCGGCTGGAGCGCCGGGGTGCGTATTTTCGATATCTCCACGCCGGAGCGGCCACAGGAAATCGGCTTTCTGGCGCTGGAAGGCATCGGCGTGCACCGCATCTGGTATGTCGGTGGCCGATGGGCGTACGTTTCCGCCCTGATTGACGGCTACAGCGACTATATTTTCCTGACCGTCGATCTGGCAGACCCGCGCAACCCGCAAATCGCCGGGCGCTGGTGGTTGCCGGGCATGCACGGCGCCGGAGGCGAAACACCATCCTGGCCAGAGGGCAAACGCTACGCCCTGCACCATGCGATTATCAGCGGTGACACCGCTTACGCCAGTTGGCGCGACGGCGGGCTGACGCTGCTGGATATCCGCGATCGCAGCCGGCCGCAACTCATCGCCCACCGCAACTGGAGCCCCCCCTTTGGCGGCGGTACCCACACCGCGTTGCCGCTGCCTGAGCGGGATCTGCTGGTGGTGCTGGATGAGGCGGTGCTCGACAACCAGGAGGACGGCGAAAAACTGATCTGGCTGTTTGATATCCGCGAACCGGCCAACCCGATAAGCATCTCCACCTTCCCGCAGCCGAATGAACGGGATTACGTCAGCAAGGGCGCGCACTTCGGGCCGCATAATCTGCATGAGAACCGCCCCGGCAGCTTTGTCAGCTCAACGCTGATTTTTGCCACCTACCAAAATGCCGGCGTCCGCGCCTACGACATTAGCAACCCTTATCAGCCGAAAGAAACCGGCGCGCTGGTGCCCGCCGCGCCGCAGACCATGATGGATAAACGCCCGGGCCGTCCGCAGGTGATCCAATCCTGCGACGTGTTTGTCGATGCTCAGGGCATTATCTACAGCACGGATTACAACGGCGGCCTGTCCATTATCGAGTATCAGGGGTGAAAATTGACCGGCGCAATGTCGGCTTTTTATCTGTTTGGGATAGTATGAATGAACAGACAATGAACCCCAGAGCAAGGAGAGAAAATGTTTAGCCATATTACCGTAGGCGTCAGCAATCTGGACAAGGCCGCAGAATTTTACGATGCCATTTTGCTGCCGCTGGGATTGATACAGCGCCCGGTAACGCCCGATGGCGGCCCCGGCGCGCGTTGTTGGGTAAAACCGGGGCTGACCTTGCCGCGATTTTACGCCTACGAGCCGTATAACGGTCAACCCGCCTGCGCCGGCAATGGCAGCATGGTGGCGTTCACCGCCGGCAATGAGAATCAAGTGCTGGCAGCCTATGCCGCAGGTCTGGCGGCCGGCGGCAGCTCCGAGGGTGAACCCGGCGAGCGCGCGAATTACGGCAAAGGTTACTTTGGCGCTTACCTGCGCGACCCGGACGGCAACAAGATCCATATCGCCTATCGCGGGGACTTGCTGTGATGAAATGTTCGGTATACATCGCCACCAGCGTGGATGGCTTTATCGCCAGAACCGACGGCGATATCGATTGGCTGCTGCGGCCTGAATATGCCGTATCGCTGCTCAACGGGCTGAGTTTCGAGGCGTTTATCGCCGACGTCGACGCGTTGGTGATGGGGCGCAATACCTATGAAAAGGTGAGCGCTTTCCCCGAATGGCCTTATGGCACCTTGCCGGTGATCGTTTTATCGTCACGCGCGCTCGACATCCCGCCCCACCTGCAAAACCGCGTCAGGCGGTTGACCGGCGATCCCGAGGCCATCGTCACCCGGCTGGCGAATGAAGGATGCCGACATTTGTATATCGATGGCGGCAATTGTGTGCAGCGCTTCCTGCAGGCCGGCTTGATTAACGAACTGACCATTACGCGCGTTCCGCTATTATTGGGCTCCGGCATACCGCTGTTTGGTGCCGTGGGTGCAGAGCAACAGCTGCGCCTGATCGCCGCGACGCATTCCGACAATGGATTCGTGCAGGAGCGTTACGCCGTCAGTCCGCCGAATAGCGGGCCATAAGCGCCCGTCCGCCGAGGGCAATACCCAATGCGGCCAGCGCCAGCAACGCCGCCGCTCCGTAGGTGAAACGCATGCCGGCGGTCACGGCGGCAGCACCGGCGGCGTTGATGTCGGCCGTATTCGAGGCAAACATGAACAGCGCGCCCATGGCGGAGGCACCGGTGATCAGCCCAAGGTTGCGCGACAGGTTGATCATGCCGGAAATCAGCCCGCGCCGTTCGGGGCTGGCGTCTTTCAGTAGCGCGGTATTATTGGCGACCTGAAACAACGCATAACCCAGGGTAATCACGCAAAGCGGTGCCACGTAACCCAAAATCCCTTGCCTTATCGACATCATCGACATGACTCCGGCACCGGTGGCCAGGATAACCAAACCCACGGCCGTCATCTTTTGCGCCCCCAGTTTGTCCACTAATCGGCCGGCCGGCACACCGACCACTGCGGCGGTAATCGGCCCTGTCGACATCGCCAGCCCCGCCTGAGCGACCGCCAACCCCAGGCCGTGCGTCAGGTAAAACGGCCCCACCACCAGCGTGGTCATCATCACCGCCATTACCAGCAGACTCATCATTAGCCCGGCACTCAGCCCCGGCTGACGGAACAGGGTCAGGTGAATCAACGGCGATGCCGTGCCGTTCTCCAGCCAAATAAACAGCCCGATACCCAGTGCGGCACCCAGCAACAGCAGCAGATTAAGCCAACCGAAATCGCCGCGCCCCAACGTCATGGAGAGCGCATAGCTGGCCAGCGTCAGCCCAAGCAACAAGGTACCGGGGTAATCAAACCTGGCCCGTTCCTTTTGCGGTGCCTGAGCCGGGGTCGGCAGGTAACGGTAAGCAAGGATAAACGCCAACAGACCCACCGGCAGGTTGATCAGGAACATCGCCCGCCAGCCAAAACCAAAAATCAGCGCGCCCCCCAGCGAAGGCCCGAGCGCAGTCCCGATGGCGGACATGGTGCCGAGCATCCCCATCGCCCGGCCGGTGTTGTCTTTACCCAGGGTCTCGCCCACCAGCGCCATGGTCATCGCCATCATGACCGCCGCCCCCAGCCCCTGAACGATCCTCGCTGCGAACAGCAACCCGATGTTCGGCGCAAGAGCGCACAGCGCAGACGCCAAGGTGAACAGCGCGATCCCCGCCAGCAGCAACCGCCGCCTGCCGAGCCTGTCGCCCAGACGGCCCAGTGCGATAATTGAGGTGGTGATGGCCAGCAGATAGGCGATCACCACCCACTGTACCGCCTGGAATGAGGTATTGAGCGCCTGTGCCAGCGTGGGTAAACCGACGTTGGCGATGCTGGTGCCCAGCGAAGAGAGCAGCATCGAAAGAGATAGGCTGACGAGGATCCACCTTGGATCTGCGCCGCCGGATTTAACTGTAAACTTCATGTTGCTGACTCCTGAAAGAACCTGTCAGCAGCCTATGCCATCGCCTTACAAGGCGGAAGACGCAGCGAATGCAGTTGATTAGTGCATCAGACGCCATGTCTGGGTTGTGATAACCTGGACTGGGCATGCACGTCATATTTCCGGAAACAATTCTTTCCCGGATATAATTAGCGCACTATAAAAAAGACCATCAACAGAATAATAACCAGAATAAATAGATCGACACTGCAATCAACTGCCAGACTTTATTTATTGACGAAAATAAAAGGCTTCTGTTAGCATTATTCCGCACCTCGCTCTATTTGAAGTTATCAAAAGGAAAGGTAATGGAATGCAATAAAAGAGTGAATGCCAGCGCGTTGGCATTGGGTTGTCTTATGCTGGCCGCATGCGCAGCAAAAAGCCCCGCCGAAAAACACGCTTCACACTATATTTACCAAATTTCAAACGAAAACGATTCTCAAATCAGAACGTTGGTTCAAGACAGCATCAAGGCCAGCACGCCGACGTTTGATCAGTTTTATCAGCAGGGCAAATGCGACCGCAACGCCCATTTATCCCTGGCGGAAGCCAAAACAAAAGCCGATTACTTATCCAGCGAACAATTTAAAAGCCAACTGGAACTTAATAACATCGTATTGAATAAAACCTACAAAATTGATCCCAATCAAAAGATTTATACCGTCTTTATGAAAGAAGCCACCGGCGCTTATTGGGATGGTTATAACGGTTTATAATAACTTCCTCTCGCCAGTAAAATGCGGAAGATTAATCGCCACCCTGAGTATTCACAGTGGCGATTAATCATTTACCCGGCCTCCCGACTCACTGCGCAATAACCATGATCACGCCATACCCTCGCTCGTCACGGCCGCTCCCCGTGGATAAAGCCCAACCTTAACCGCAATCGTCACTGCCGCCAGCGCAGCGAACAGCCCTCCACAGAGAAGACTGCCCTGCAGGCCCAGCGCATCGATAAACCAGCCGCTGACTACCGAACCGACCGCCACGCCTAAATTGATAAAGGCGATATACAGCCCGGTAGCGAACTCGGGTGCCTGTGGCGCTTCGGATGTCAGCCAGATCTGGGTCACGATCAGGCCGCTGGTATGCGCAGCGCCCCAGAACAAGCAGAGCGCGATCATCCCCCCCGTCTGCGCGCTGCCGTAGCGATACAGCAGCAGATAGGCGGCCGCCAGTACTATCGGGTGCAGCAAAGTGGTCGCGACCCGATTTCGGTTCAGCAACTTACCGGCCAACAGGTTACCGGCTACCCCACCGGCGCCAAAAATCACCAGCAGGATACCCACCATCGGCTCGCGAATGGCGGTTTGTCGGCTCAGGTATTCGGTCGCGTAGGCATAAACGGAGAACATGGCGGCAAAAATCAGCACGCAGGCGGCAATATTCAGCCACAGCGCGCCGCTGCGCAGTATTGCCAGCTGTTTGCCGTAGCTGAGCCTGTGCGTGGCGGCGTCGGGCAGGCGGAAAAATAAGCCGACGCCTGCCAGCAGGTTAACCCATGCGCAAAACAGGAAAGCGGCTTCATAGCTGAACTGACCGGCGATCCAGTGGGTCAGTGGAATACCCAGCACCATCCCCATACTGGTGCCGACGAACGCATAAGCGGTCGCCCGGGTCACCTGCTGCCTGGGATACAACGACGCCGCCGCCACCATTGCCAGCGAAAAATAAATCGGGTGGAACAGCGCCGGCAGGATGCGCAGGATCATCAGGGTGCTGAAACTGGCAGCATAAGCCGACAGCACGCTGACCAACGAGAACACGGCCAGCGAAATCAACAGCATTCGCTTGCGGTTGAAACGCGAAGCCAGCAGCACCAGCAACGGTCCCAGCAAAGCGATGGTCACGGCAAACAGGCCGACCAGCCAGCCGGCCTGCGCGGTTGAAATCCCGTAGCGCTCAATGATCAACGGTAAAATTCCCACCACGCCAAACTCAATGCAGTAAACGCCGAACAGCCCCAGCGCGATGAAAAAAATCGGCGGCAGGATCTTCATCGTGGCTCTCCCAACCCGTCATAAACCGCCTGACACAGCTCGCCGACAAACGCCCCCGCCATCCCCTCGAGCGCCGTATTGGTGAAGGCCACCACGCTGAGTTGCCGCACGGGATCGACAAACCAGGAATGGCCGTAGGTACCGCCCATGCTCCAGGTGCCGATCGATTCCGGCGTCTGCGCCGCCTGCGGATCTTTCAGCAGGGTGATCCCCAGGCCAAAGCCGCGCCCCGGCCAGAATGGCATCGGCAGATTACCTATCTGGTTGCTGGTCATCGCCGTTACCCACTCGGTCGGCAGCAGCGGCGCGCCGCCCTGGCGCAAGGTTTCCAACAGCCGCAAGAAATCCTCGGCAGAGCCCACCATGCCTGCGCCGCCGGAGGCATAGGCGCCAGCATCTAACGCCCGCGCCGGGGACAGGGTAAAACCGGCCGTATCCTCGATAAAAGGCAAATGATCGGGTTGTTGCAACGGCCGGGGTTCGGGATGCCGGTTGGCATAAGCCACCGTCAACCGCTGCGCATCCGTGGCGGTAAAGCCGGTGTCGTGCATCGCCAGCGGCCCGGTCACCAGCCGCGCCACCGCCTCCGCCAACGGCAAACCGCTGGCCTGTTCGATCACGGCACCCAGCACGTCGGTAGCGATCGAATAGCGCCACTCGGTTCCCGGTGCCGCCAACAGTGGGGCCGAAGCAATGCGCCGCAGGTTCTCTTCCAGACTCAGCCGGTCATCATCCATACCGTCGGAGACGCCCGCCTGAGCATAGAACCCCTGTTCCGGCTGGAAAAACCGGTAGCTCAACCCGGCGGTGTGGGTCATCAGATGGCGCACCGTCATTGGCGGTTCGCGCCCGTCGGCGGTTCGCGGTCGGAAAGCCGGCAACCAGCGCGTCACCGGGTCCTCCAGCCCCAAATGCCCCTGCGCCATTAACACCAGCGCCGCGGTGGAAACGATAGGTTTGGATACCGAGGCCAGCCGGAACAGCGCGTTGGCCGTCATCGGCTTGCCGGCCTCTCGGTCCGCCATACCTGCCGCACGGCGATAAACCACTTCACCGCCCTGCGCCACCAACACCACCGCACCGACCAGCCGTTGGTCCTCCAGCGCCAGATCGACAGTTTTATCAATAGCCTCGGTAGCCAGCTTGTATTCACTCATGGGTCACGCTCCAGGTAGACAGTCAATTTCTGTAGCTACCGAGAATAGAGTTTGGCGATTAACGGAAAAACAGGCTAGATTTCCCTTCATACCGGACACTAGCATCCGCAATAGGAGGAAACATGGATAATCTGGCAGGCGTTTCGGCCTTCGTTCAGTCAGCCGAGACACTCAGTTTTGTCGAGGCAGGCCGCTTGCTGGGGGTTTCAGCTTCAGCCATCGGCAAAAGCATCGCCCGGCTGGAGACGCGTCTGGGCGTGCGACTGTTTCACCGCAGCACCCGCAGCATGACGTTGACGGCGGAAGGCGCGCTTTTCTTGCAGCGCTGCCAGCGGATCCTCGGCGAAATGGCGGCGGCGGAACAGGAATTGAGCGATACCCGCAGTGCGCCACGCGGCAAATTGCGCGTCAGTTTGCCCCTGGTGGGCAGCCTGCTGAATCCGGTGCTGGCGGAGTTTATCCGCCAATATCCGCAGATTGAACTGGAGGTGGATTTCTCCGATCGCCGGGTTGAGGTGATTGAGGAAGGTTTTGACGCGGTGATCCGCGTCGGAGAAACCGAAGATTCCCGGCTGATGAGCCGCCAATTGGGCACCTTCCACCTGCAACTGGTGGCGGCACCCGGCTATTTGCGTCAGGCGGGTATCCCGCAACAGCCGGCCGATCTGCGTCAGCATGCCTGCCTGCTGTATAAATTCCCCACCACCGGAAAAGTCGAAAGCTGGCCGGTGCCGGGCTGGGACAAAATCCTCGGCGACGGCCTGCGCACCAGCGTAGTGTGCAATAGCGTCGATACGCTGATTTATCTGGCGGAACAGGGCCAGGGCATCGCCTGCCTGCCCGACTTCGCCGTGAAGCAGGCGCTGGCCGGGCAAGGGTTGCAGCAGGTTCTCGGCGAGCACAGCCACCATACCGGCAGCTTTAAAATTCTCTGGCCCTCCAGCAAGCACCTGGCTCCCAGGCTACGGGTGTTTATCGATCTGCTGAGCGAGCGACTGTTTTCAGCTTAATCTGGCGACATGGCTTAATAGCAATTCCGGCTTTGCTTTGCACAAAATTAGCTAAGTCAGCAACGACAGTGCCTGCCGACGGGCCTCACCGCGTTAGCGTCTTTCTATGATATTCCATTTTGAAATATGAAAGTCCCGTTCGTTCTTTCGGGGCACGGAAAATCACCACACAATAAAACCTGAATCGCAGGCCGGCTCATAACCGCATAAAAAATCAGGGTTTATACTCTTGTCATCGCTCATAACCGCTCAATTTACCCGTCTGGTGCTGGATACCCAGCCCGATGATCTCGCCCTGTCAGCCGCTCGTCGCGGCCTGATGGACTACTTCGCCTGCGCATTGCCGATCGTCCACGGCGCGCTGAGCGATACCGGGCTGGCGGCAGTGAAATCGGTGTTCCCGCCGATCGGCGTTGAGAACCGCGCCCTGTATTTTGGCTACGTCAGCCACTCGCTGGATTTCGATGATTACCACCCTGCGCTGCGCGGCCACCCCACTACCGTGGTTCTATCTGCCTTGCTGGCGCTGACCGGTGACCGCGACGATGCCGCCGCGCTGTTAACCGCCTATGCGATCGGCGTAGAAGCCGCCGGGCGATTGGGGTTGGCGGCCGGAACCCAGCATTATCAGTTGGGTTTCCACAGCACCGCGACCCTGGGCGCGGTCGCCGCCAGCGCAGCCGCCGCGCGCTATTTAGGATTAACCCAGCACCAGACGCAAATTGCGCTCGGTCTGGCCGCCACCCAGGCCGCCGGGCTGCGCAGCCAGTTTGGTTCGGCCGCCAAACCGCTGCACGCCGGGTTGGCGGCGCGCGCGGCGGTCAATGCCGTGCTGCTGGCGCAGGCGGGCTTTGCCGGCCAGCCGGAAGGCGTGATTGACAGCCTGTTCAGCTCCCACGGTGACGGCCGGCAGCGGCCGGATCTACTGAGCGCAGACTGGGGCTCGCCGTGGCGTATCCTGCAACCGGGCCTGGAGTTTAAACGTTACCCGACCTGCGGCGGCACCCACAGCGCGGCAGAAGCCGCCTTCACCCTGCGTGAACGCTTGCTCGAACAAGGCATCGCCGCCGCCGATATTCCTGCCGCCATCAGCCACATTCAGGTGAGTTTCCCGCCCGGCGCGGATACCGCCCCTCATATTCGCCGGCCGGTAAACGGCGTCGAAGCGCGTTTCAGCCTGGAATATGTGATCGCCGATGCGCTGTACAGCGGTGCCGTGCCGCTGATGCATTACGGTGAAAACCCCGTCGACCCGATGATTGCCACACTGGCGGCGCGGGTGGAACGGCACGCCGACCTTTCTGCCCCGCCAGATGAGTGGGATCCGGAGCTGCGTTTCCACCGCGTGACGCTGACGCTGCACGACGGCCGTCAATTCAGTGACATTGTCACCAGAAAACAGACCGCCGCCCGTCCAACGGACGTCGAAGCCAAGCTGCGCAGCATCCTGCAACTGCTGCCGCAACTGGACGGCGAACGCGTGGTTGGCGACTGCGCACTGACGCAGCCCGGTGCGCCGGCACGGCTAATCGCGTTATTAAATCAATAATAAATAGAGGAATAATTATGAGTACTTCACCTTCAACACCATCGCGTCAATTACGTCTCGGCCTGTTTGTTCAGGCATTGGGGCACCATGTCGGCGGCTGGCGCGCAGAAGGCGCCAGCGGATCACCGACCGATATCGACTGGTTCACCTGGATCGCCCAAAAAGCCGAGGAAGGCACCTTTGACATGTTCTTCGTCGGCGACGCGCTGGCCACCAGCGTACACCGCTTGCCTTCGACGATGTCACGCCTGGAGCCGCTGACCTTGCTGGCGGCGCTGGCGGTCAACACTCGCCAT
Organism: Serratia inhibens; assembly: GCF_003591175.1. GTDB lineage: Bacteria > Pseudomonadota > Gammaproteobacteria > Enterobacterales > Enterobacteriaceae > Serratia > Serratia inhibens. The sequence goes on from NZ_QYYG01000001.1 coordinate 517,905, forward strand.
ATCGGGCTGGCGGCCACCGCCTCCACCACCTTCGACCAACCCTTCCATCTGGCGCGCGCCATGGCATCCATCGACCATATCAGCCACGGCCGCGCAGCCTGGAACGTAGTGACCTCTTTCTCCAGCGATGCGGCGCGCAACTTCAGCCGTGACGATCTCCCTTCGCACGCCGAACGCTATGAAGTGGCGCGCGAGTTCCTCGAAGCCAGCTACAAGCTGTGGGACGGCTGGGAAGAAGACGCCATCGTGCGTGACAAACACCAGGGCATCTACGCCATCGACGACAAAATTCACGCCGCCAACCACAAGGGCAAACACTTTTCGGTGCAGGGGCCGCTGAATATTTCGCGTTCCCCACAGGGGCGCCCGGTGATTATCGAAGCCGGCTCCTCACCGGCCGGGCAACAGTTGGCGGCAGAAACCGCCGAGGTGGTGTTTACCGCCGCCGCCACGCTGGAGGAAGGCCAGGCGTTTTATCGCAGCCAGAAAAAATACGTGGCCGATGCCGGCCGCAATCCGGATCACCTGTTGATACTGCCGGGCGTGATGCCGATTATCGGCCGCACCAAGACTGAAGCGCAGGAGACCTGGTATCAGCTGAATCAGTTGGTGGATATCGATAACGGCATCGAGCAACTTTCCGCCCGCTTCGGTTTCGATCTTAGCGACTACCCGTTGGACGGCCCGGTACCGGACGTGGGCGCAACCGAAGGCGGCCAAAGCCGGGTGAAACTGTTGACCGATCTGGCCGCGCGGGAAAACCTGACGCTGCGTGAACTGGCTGCGGTAGCGGCGGGTTCGCGCGGGCACCGCGTGGTGGTCGGCACCGCCGAAGAGATCGCCGATGACTTCCAGCAGTGGCTGGAACAGCAAGGCGCCGACGGCTTTAACATCATGCCCGCCGTGCTGCCAAATCAGCTGGAGCTGTTCGTCGAACTGGTGATCCCGGAGCTGCGCCGCCGTGGGCTGTTCCGTGAGGAATACCGCTATTCAACCCTGCGTGAAAACCTGGGTCTGCCGGAACCGGCAATCAACTTCGCCAACGTAAAATCAGCTTAATCTGCAGGGGAATACCATGAAAACCACCGTTAAACGTACTGCGCTGTCCCTGCTGTTGGCTTGCGCCCCGCTGGCCGCCGGCTATGCCGCCGAAGGCGATGTCCCCTTCAAGGCTGCGCTGAAAGCCAGCGCCGATCCGAAACTGCATGGCAGCCTGCCTGACGCCGTCAAAAAAGCCGGTTTTATCGTGGCCGGCACCAACCCGAATACGCCGCCGACCACCTTCTACGAAGCAGACAACAAAACCTTGGCCGGGCGTGAAATCGACGTGATGAGCGCCATTGCCGATCGTCTCGGTGTCGCGATCCACTGGAAGGACACCGGCGGTTTCGACAATATCATTCCCGGCCTGAAATCCGGTCGCTACGACGTGGCGCTGGCCAACATCGACGCCAACAAGAAGCGTTTCCAGCAGGTCGACTTCGTCGGCTATTACAATGCCTCCAAGCTGGCGCTGATCGCCCGTAAAGATGCAGCGCTCGGCCCTTACACCGAGCTGGCGCAACTGTGCGGCCAAACCGTCGGCGCCGGTGCCGGCACTTCGCAGGTCACCCGCTTGCAGCAGGCCAGCGACCAGTGCGTCAGCGCCGGCAAACCGGCGATCACCATTCCGATCTTCCCGGACCGCCCGGCCGGCGTGCAGGCGACGATCAGCGGTCGCGTGCCGATGTTCTTCGGCCCGTATGAAGGCCTGCGCTACCAGGCGAGCCATGTTAAAGCGCTGGCGCTGGCCGGCGACATCAATATCGAAGGCACCACGGTAGCCATCGCGTTGCCAAAAGGCTCCGAACTGGTGAAACCGGTGCAGGCCGCGCTTAACTCGCTGATTGCCGATGGCAGCTACCAGAAAATCCTCGACGGTTGGGATATCGGTTTCGGTGCGGTGAAAACCGCGGGCATCAACGAAGAGATTGCAAAATGAGTACGCAACACCCTGCCGATGATGCCGAACTGAGCATCGTCGGTCATCGGCATTACGGGCGCTGGTTCAGCGCCCTGATCGTGCTGCTGATCGTCGGCATTATCGCCAACTCGATGCTGCACAACCCGCGCTTCGAATGGGCGGTGGTGGCGGAAAACTTTACCGAGGCGTCCATCATCAACGGCGTGATCATGACGCTGAAGCTGACGGTGATCTCGGTGATCTTCGGTTTCGCCGGCGGCGTGCTGCTGGCGCTGATGCGCCTCTCCGCCAACCCGGTGCTGGTCGCGGTAAGCTGGTTCTATACCTGGTTCTTCCGCGCGGTACCGATGCTGGTGCAACTTTTCCTGTGGTACAACATCGCCGCGCTCTATCCGCGCATCAGCCTGTGGATCCCATTTCTGGGCGAGGTCGCCAGCGCACCGACCAATACCATCATCAGCACCTTCAGCGCTGCGGTGATTGCTTTGGTCATGCATCAGTCGGCCTATGCGGCAGAGATTGTGCGCGCAGGCATTCAAAGCGTAGGCAGCGGCCAACTGGAAGCCGCCAAGGCATTGGGCTATCGCCGTGGGCAGATCCTGTGGCGCGTGGTTTTGCCGCAGGCCATGCGCACCATTTTGCCGCCGGCCGGCAATGAGGTGATCGGGCAGCTTAAAACCACCGCCGTGGTGTCGGTTATCGCCCTGCAAGACGTGCTGTATTCGGCGCAGATTATCTACCAACGCACCTATGAGGTGATCCCGCTGTTGCTGGTCGCCACGCTGTGGTACCTGGTGATGACCTCGATTCTGTCGATTGGCCAGCACTATGTTGAGCGCTATTTCGGTCGTGGTACTCAAGCCACGCGCGGCGGCTGGCTGTTGCGCAACCGCAAGGCCCCGACCGAACTGAACCAGGGAGCAGAACAATGAGCGCAGCCATTCATATCAACCAGGTGCGTAAGTCCTTCTCCGGCACCGAAGTGCTGAAAAATATCAGCCTGCAAATCCCGGCCGGTTCGGTGACGGTGATCCTCGGCCCTTCCGGCTCGGGGAAATCTACCTTGCTGCGCTGCATCAACCACCTGGAAAAGCTCGACGGCGGCACCATCCGCGTGGGTGAGCAACTGATCGGTTATCGCCAGAAAGGCAAGCATCTGTATGAACTGAAGGAGCGTGAGGTCGCCGAACAGCGTAAAAGCATCGGCATGGTGTTCCAGCAGTTCAACCTGTTCCCGCACCGCACGGTGCTGGAAAACGTCACGGAAGCGCCGTTGCTGGTGAAAAAGGAAAAGAAAGCCGTGGTGGTCGAACGGGCTAAGGCCCTGCTGACCCGCGTAGGGCTGGAACATCGCATTAACGCCTGGCCACGCGAGCTTTCCGGTGGCCAGCAACAGCGTGTGGCGATCGCTCGCGCGCTGGCGATGAATCCCGAGGTACTGTTGTTTGATGAGCCGACTTCAGCGCTCGATCCGGAACTGGTTGGCGAAGTGTTGCAGGTGATGAAGGGCCTGACCCATTCCGGCATGACGATGGTCGTGGTCACCCATGAAATCGGTTTTGCCCGCGAAGTGGCGGATCAAATCATCTTTATGGATCAGGGGAAAGTGGTCGAAACGGGAACTGCGCAGCAGGTGCTGGATGCGCCTCAACATGAAAGAACGCGTAACTTCCTGGCGACGGTGCTTTAGCTTGCCTCAGGGGGCATTGCGCCCCCTGAGCCTTGAATTCAGTCGTTTTTTCTGCCGATAGCGGAGAAAACGTTAAACAATTCACCCAGGCCATAAATCGAGCCCAGCAACACGGCTATCATTACCGGCACCAGGATCACCACGGTTGCCAAACTCTCAATCATTTCTAACATCGTTGTCTCCTGGTTTTTTAAGCGGAGAAAGCCGTTCACAAATGGACTTGAATTTCTCCGAGATACCGCACATTTTATTGTTGGTATTTTCAATTTGTGACAGATATCACACTTGAAGGTAGCTAATGTAACTTACACAGTTACATTAAGACAATGACAAAAAATGCTCTGGGAAACGCGGATTAAAACAACGAAACGCCGGTGGAGAGCCTGCTCGAAACAGGTAATCAAGGTACAAAAAATGGCGATAGTGGCCAAATAACGGGAGCACTGATGATCACGCTGAGAATGGCTCGGCCTGCGGATGCACCGGCGATCGCTCGTTTGCACGTGCAGGTCTGGCGCAGTACCTACCAAGGGTTGGCGACGCCGGCGGCCTATGCCGCGCTGGATGAGCCAAGGCGGTTGGCCCAGTGGCAAGAAAAGCTGCAACAACCGGGTAAGGCACAGGTGCTTTTGGCCGAATCGGCAGACCAATTGGTGGGGTTCTGCCTGGCCGATGCCCCTTCCCATCCGCAGTTTGGCGAGCATGCCGAAATAAAGTCACTTTTCGTCAGCGACAAACATCAACGTCAGGGCATTGGCCGCAGGTTGCTTGGTGCGGCAGCAAGCGAAATGCTTAGGGTCGGTTATCGCAGCATTGCTCTGGGGGTAGTCGAAGGAAATGACAGCGCCATGCGATTTTATCTGGCATTGGGCGGTACTCCGGCCGGTAACTACACCGATCCCGGTCCGTTATGGCGTTCCAGCAATGTGATTTACGTCTGGCCGGATATTCACCAACTGGCGGCCGTTAAATAATAAACAGAGGTCAAAATTAAGAATATTTACCTATTCTATTTTCTGCCGGAGGAATACATTCATCTCAACTTCTACCGAACGATTAATTGACGTATTTTTAGTCAAACGAACGATCATTTTACCAGGATAATTTTTATGAACATTAAACGTGTTGCCGGCGTGTTGGTTCTCGTAATGGCTACGCTTTCCGTAACTGCATGCGGACATATGTCTAACCGCAATCGTAACACTGCAATCGGTGCCGGCGTAGGCGCGCTGGGCGGTGCAGTATTGACCGACGGCAGTACCCTGGGCACGCTGGGCGGCGCGGCACTGGGCGGTATTATCGGTCACCAAACCAGCCGTTAATGATAGCCGAATAATAAAAATCTCAGGCCGGAATATCTGCAACAGCGCACTATTCTTGCCTGAGTTAATATTATTTCATTGCCTTTAATCTCTCCTTTGTAAACCTCCTGATTAATTATTTCTCATTGCCTAAACTTTCTGCTTAGACGCGAGGCAATAATTTCAGATACATACCATCATATCGGTTTCAGCTCTCTGGCATAACGGAAGAATGATGGGTGGAAATTTTCCACTCGTTGCCGACCCAGGCATAGGTGAAAGTATAACGCGCAGAAACGGTTGATTTATCTTTAAAACTGAAGGTATAAGTCCCCGTATCCACGGCTTTGTTGCAGCCAATACGTATCGTTCGGCTATCTATCTTGCCAACCGGTTTTTTCGCCAGAAAATGTTCAAAATAATCAATCCGCTCAGCTTCCGTCAGCCGTACTTTATTGGAAACCGTGGGAAGCAAGATCGCATCGCTCAGGTAATTATCTGTCACCTTCCTGGCATCTCCAGTCTGTAAATCGTCATTCCACTTATCAAATAATGCTTCAATTTGAGCCCGATCGACTTTAACGCAATCGGGAGCCGTTTTGGCCAAAACGGAGCCAGACATCAACATCAGCGCGCCTACTATTCCAGGTAATTTTTTCATTTTCATTCCTTTTGTCAGATTCGTTTCTCCTTGTCAGAAGTATCAGTACCAATCTCGATAAACAATTAAATTTTAATATAGTTACATTAGTTTACTATAAATCAAATAAACATCTCCCCATAGGTAATTGGCTGGCCGATGACCATCGCATCCGACCTCAGGTGGGTGCAGCCAGGTGCCGCAGCTGCGGCACCCGCTCCCGCACCATCAAGGTATGGCGGCTCTGTTGCAGCCGCTTCGGAAATACTCTGCATACTCGCGGCAAGAAAATCATCATGAACAGGAAACGGCTATCGGATCCCACGTCAAGAATACATAATTAACAAACGAAATATGAAGTGAAATAATTCACGAAAGTTATTAATGAATGAATCATAGGAAGTACATAATAAAATTCGCCGTAGACGATTACCGGATAAGCTAATAACCTTCCCCCGTCATTCCTTCAAAAAAGAAATGGCATTACTGAAGGTAATGATAATAGGTCGATCGGCATCAGATAAACGCTGATTAGGCTGACAAGTTTAATTCTACTTTCATTATTAAGGATGAGTTATGAAATTATCAAACGTAATACTTCTCTCGACCATTCTGGTTTCCTCAGTTGGCATGTCTGCCGCCGTCTCCGCCGCACAACGTCCCGCCGGCGTTTGCACCTTTATTTACGCGCCGGTTCCCTACGTCACCAAAGACGGCAAAAAAACCCAGGCGCCTAATGCCTGCGTGGCAAAATGGTGGGCGGCTCAGGGTAAATAATGTGGCCTGCTGGCCAGTTTAATGCAGCATGCCGCGTAAAAAAAATGGGGCCGGTTTCCGGCCCCATTTCTGCTTTCTATCGGCAAAACAAAAACGTTATCCCTTCACCTGAGAAACCACGTTCAGCGGTTGAGCGTCCGGCAGAATGTTCATATGTTCCAGCACCTGCGCCATGATCTTGCCGAATACCGGGCCGGCCACCGAACCGCCGAAGTGCTTGCCGGCTTTCGGATTGTTGACCATCACCACCAACGCCACCTGCGGATCGCTGGCCGGTGCCACGCCGGCGGTGTAGTTGATATAACCGCCGTCATATTTGCCGTTGGCGCCCATCTTCTCTGCGGTACCGGTTTTAATCGCCAGCCGGTAACCCGGTACAGCGGCGCTAACCCCGCTGCCGCCCGGCAAGGCGTCGCTTTCCATCATATGCACCACGGTTTTCACCGTCTCTTCCGGCAAGATCCGCTGCCCCATGACCGGCGGCGTAACCCGCGTGATCGACAGCGGTCGATAGACGCCGTAAGAACCGATAGCGGCATATTCCCGCGCCATTTGCAGCGGCGTAACGCGCAACCCGTAGCCGAAGGAGAATGTCGCCCGCTCGATATCGGCCCAGCGTTCACGATGCTGCGGCAGATAACCGCTGCTCTCGTTGCCGATCCCCAGTTCGGTCGGCAGCCCCAGACCAAAGCTCTTGTAGACCGCCGGTAACACGGTGGCGGGCAGCGCCAATGCAATATGCGACACCGCGATGTCGCTGGATTTTTGCAGCACGCCGGTAATGGTCAGTTTGGACCAGTGGCCAACGTCCTTGATCAAGTGGCCGTTGACCCGGTACGGCGTGGTATCCAGCACTGTGTCCGGCTTAATCAGTCTATGTTCCAGCCCGACCATCACGACCACCGGTTTTACCGTCGAACCCGGCTCGAAGCTGTCGCTGCTGCAAACGTTGCGAATATCTTTTACCGGCGTATTGGCATAGTTATTCGGGTTAAACGACGGGTAGCTGGCCATGCCAAGCACCTCGCCGGTACTGACTTTCACCAGCACCGCACAGCCGGAGTCGGCCTGGTTGGCCACCACGCCATCGCGAATTTGCGCATAGAGTACGTACTGGATAAATTTATCGATGCTCAGCGTAACGTTCGGCGGCGGCACGGGATCGACGCTCTTGATCACGCCAATCACCGCCCCGCTGCCGTCCTTCTGATATACCCGCATCCCATTCTTGCCTTGCAGCAGGTGGTTGAAGCCCAGTTCGATGCCTTCAAGCCCCTGATTGTCCTGCCCGACAATACCTATCAGCCCGGCGGCATCCTGGCCCATCGGGTAAAAGCGGCTGAAATCCTGCTCGGTGCTGACCCCGGTCAGATGCAGCTTGCTGATGTAGTTCGCGTTATCGTCTTCAACCTTGCGCGCCAGATAGACGAAACGCTTATGGGCGTTGGTCTGAATCAACTTTTGCACGTCCGTCAGCGGTATTTTCAGCACGTTGGCCAGGCTCTGCCAGCGCTCGTTGCCGGTATCGGTATGGGTGTCGAGAATATGCTTGGGATCCAGCACGATATCTTTCGAAGACACGCTCACCGCCAGCGCTTCATCATTACGGTCGGTGATCATCCCCCGGTTGGTCGGCAGCACCTGCGTGCGGATTGAACGTTGATCCGCCTGGTCCGCCAACTGCTGATGCTCCATCAGTTGCAAATAACCGACCCGGAACGCCAGCAGGAAAAAACACACCAGAATGCCGGCGCAAATCCAGCCAAACCTCAGTGAGGAATAATTTTTACCGCTCTTTTTTATTAATGGTGCCACTGTTAACCCTGCGTTTTTATTCGGATTATGTAATTATTTCAGTCTACCCTGACGGAAATTTTTAGAAGATTGCAGTTTGTAAGAAAGTAAAAGCAAACGCGTTTACTGTTGCACATCCTCACTGTCGTTTAACTCCGGTTTAACTTTCTGACTCTCGTCAGGCTGCGGTGCGTTGGCCGGGTCAAAAATATGATCAAGGATCGCCCGCGCGGTTGGCCCCGCCACCACGCCGTCACCGCCGCCGTTTTCCAGAATCAACGCCATCGCCACCCGCGGATTTTTATAGGGGGCGAACAAGGTGTAGAAAATATGGTCACGCAACCGCACCGGGATCATCTTGGCGTTATAAGTCTGATTTTCTCTCAGGCTGAACACCTGTGAAGTACCGGATTTGGCGGCGATCTGATAAGGCGCAGTATGGAACAACTTATAACCGGTGCCGTTCGGCAGGTTGGCCATACCGTACATGCCGTTGCGCACAATGCCCCAGTAGGGTGATTTTGCATCGCCGATCTGTGCCGTCTGCAACGGCGGCTGATAGCGGCTCACCCAGTTGCCCTGGCGCATGGAATACAGCAGATGGGGCGTTTTCACCTTGCCGTTATTGATAAGCGTGGTCAGCGCCTTCACCATCTGAATGGGCGTGGCGACCCAATACCCCTGGCCGATGCCGACCGACACGGTATCGCCCTGATACCAGGGTTTTTTATGCACCCGCTGCTTCCACTCGCGGCTGGGCAGTACGCCGCGATACTCTTCGTTAAGATCGATCCCGGTCGCCTGGCCGTAACCGAACTGGCTCAGCCAACTGTGAATGCGATCAATGCCCATTTCAAACGCCACCTGATAGAAGAAGGTATCGGCGGATTCCTCAATCGCCTTGGTGACGTTCAGCATACCGTGGCCGCTCTTCAGCCAGTCGCGGTAACGGCGCTGGGTACCCGGCAACGTCCAGGTCGGCGCGCCAAAGAAGCTGGTGTTGGGCGTGATCACCCCGGCGAACAGCGCAGAGGTCGCCATATAAGGCTTCACGGTGGACGCCGGCGGGTACAGCCCCTGAGTGACACGGTTAATCAGCGGTAGATCCGGGTTGGTCAATAAGGTTTTATAGGCTTTGTAACTGATGCCTTTCACGAAAGGATTGGGATCGTAACTGGGGCTGGACACCATCGCCAGAATGCCGCCATCGCGCGGATCTTCAACCACCACCGCCGCCCGCTGCCCCTTCAGTACCGACTCGATATACTGCTGCAACGGCAAATCGAGCGTCAGATAGATATTTTTGCCTGCCTGCGGCGGCTGTTCTTTCAGCAGGCGTATCACGCGGCCGTGGTTATCCACCTCCACTTCCTGATAGCCGGTGGTGCCATGCAGTTCCGACTCATAGTAAGCCTCAATGCCCTGCTTGCCGATGTTATGGTCGGCGGAGTAATTTTCGCCGATGCCGGCTTTATCGAGCCGTTTCACATCGCCATCGTTGATTTTCGATACGTAACCCACCACGTGCGCCAGTTCGGCGCCATACGGATATTCCCGCTGCTGATAGGTGTCGATGGTCACTCCGTCAAAACGGTATTGATTGACCGCAAAACGCGCTACCTCGGTGTCGTTCAGCCCGCTTTTCAACGTCACCGGTTTATAGCGGCCGTTGTGGTGCATGTCGTCGCGAAAGGTGGCGATATCCTCAGGAGTGAGATCGACAATCGGCGTCAGCGCCTGCAACAGCGCAGCCATATTGGCGATTTTGCTGGGAATGACCTGGATCTGGTACAGCGTAATATTACGTACCAGCGGGATGCCGTTACGATCGAATATCAGCCCGCGGCTGGGCGCAATCGGCAGCATTTTGATGTCGTTCTGATTGGAGCGCGTCTGGTAGAACGCATGTTGCTTAATCTGCAGGTGATACAGGTTGACGATCAGTGCGCCGAAGCAGGCGATCACCAACGCCATCGCCACGCAGGCACGGCGAATAAACAACATTTCCTCAGCGGAATGGTCACGGATTTTTTCTTTCAAGAGGGCCATACGCAGCGCAGTACCTGTCTGACGTCACATTTTCCCCAGATAAATCAGGGCAGTGAAAAGTCGGCAAGCATAGCGTTATTGGTTAACGGCCCCCATTAAAAGGTTGCTAATGAAATGGCATAAATGTTTCAGCATGTTGGAATGTTACCGGATGCTGCCTTTTATGCAGCGCAGGGATTGAGCGACCCTTTACCCCAATGCTACAATGTGACACAGATCACACTATTCCATTTGTTGCCCGCACTGTTCTCCGGCGCCCTGCCGGCTGCGGCTTTTCACCAAGGATCACGTTCGATGAGTACCATAGCCACGGGTTTGATTATGATGCGCTGGGAGTTACTGAGCGCAGTAATGATGTTTATGGCCAGCCAGTTAAACGTCGTTTGTCGTAAAACCAGCCGTAACGGCATGGCATTCATGTTCAGCAGCCTCGGGCTGTTCACCACCTGCTGGTTCGTGATGGGTTTGATGGGCATCAGCTTCAGCCAGGAAGGGTTCCTGCATTTTTGGTCGGTGACCAAAGACGTCTTTTTCGATGTGATGAGCAAAACCCCGACCGACTGGCCAATGCCCTGAGCCGTACTTAATCTCCCTCAACGGCCGGGCAACGGCGCCGACATCTCCAGCAGTATTTTGCCGAATGCCTGCGCAGCCGCGCCAGGTTCCGCGCCGTTGACGATCAGGGTGAAATCGACGTCGGGTAATTCGGGTAGCCCATACTCGTCCTCGATCACTTTCATCCCCGGCTCCAGATCGCCGCTCGCCATAACGGCAATGCCCAACCCCGCCAGCACCGCCGCCCGTAGCCCTTGCTGGCTTTGTGAGGTGAAAGCGGTGTGCCATTCGATGGCCTGACTTTCCAGCGCGGCGATCCCGGCCGCGCGGCTGACCGACGGCACGGGCAACAACGCCAGCGGCAACGACGTCCCCGCCAGGCTGAATGTCTCAGCCGCAACCCACACCAGCTGCGTCCGCCGCAATAGCCTGCCCTCAATGCGGTTAGCCAGCGACATCACGACGGCCAAATCCAGTTCATTGCCCTTCACCATGCCACAAAGATCCAGCCCGATACTGACATTCACCTCCAGCCTGACCGCCGGGAAAGCCCGGGCGAATTGGGATAACAAGGGGGGCAATCGTTCCCCCAGAAAACTCTCCGTCAGGCCAAAGCGCACCGCGCCGGAAACGGGTGAGGATTCAAAGCGCCGCTGCATGGCGTCAAGCGCCTGCAAAACCTGCCCGGCGTGGCGCAGCAAATCTTCACCGTCTTCGGTTAGCGTCAGGCGGCGCGTAGTACGGTGCAACAACTGCCTGCCAATCTGCTCCTCGAGCCGACGGATCTGGTGACTGATCGCGGATTGGGTCAGATTCAGTTGCTGCGCCGCGCGCGTAAAGCCGCCGGTTTCGGTAACCATAACGAAGGTGCGCAGCAGTGTCGGGTCAATGTTCATGGCAGCTTTTCATGATAATAATTAATTAATAACGATAAATTAAATCATTTCCATCATGCAACTCATTTATCCAGAATGGCTGTTCGTTCCCATCACCCTCTTTTGTGGAAAAAGCTCATGACGCTCTCTCACGCCAGTAAAAACCGACTGGCATTAACGGCAATTTGCCTCGCCGCGCTGATGTTCGGCCTGGAAATATCCAGCGTGCCGGTCATACTGCCGACGCTGGAACGGGTATTACACAGTGATTTCAGCGATATGCAGTGGATTATGAATGCCTACACCCTGGCCTGTACCGCAGTGATGATGGCCACCGGAACGCTGTCTGACCGTTTTGGCCGCAGGCGAGTTTTCATCATCGCCATTGCCGCTTTCGGTCTCACCTCCTTGCTCTGCGGCCTGGCCAACGGCTCGACGATGCTGATCCTGGGCCGCTTTATGCAAGGCATGGCAGGTGGCGCCATGTTGATTTGCCAGGTGGCTGCACTGTCGCATCAGTTTCAAAGCGGCAAACAACGTGGCCAGGCCTTCGGCATATGGGGCGTCGTTTTTGGCATTGGGTTGGGGTTCGGGCCAGCGATCGGCGGCGTTATCGTGGCGCTCGCCAACTGGCAATGGGTATTCTTGATTCATGTGGTCATCGCCGTTCTGACACTGTTACTGGTGATGTTCAGCGTAGAAGAATCCCGCGATCCTCAGGCGGCAAAACTGGATAGTCTGGGGATCGTCACACTGTCGTTGTCGGTTTTTGGGTTGGTGTATTTTATCACTCAGGGAGCCGTGTTCGGTTTCACCAGCGTTCGCGCAGGCGGTATTTTCCTCGCGACTACTCTTAGCCTGCTGCTGTTTATTTGGGTGGAGAGACGCAGCCCCTATCCGATGATGGAGTTTTCCGTGTTCAGGAATCGGCATTTTTCCGGGGCGCTGATGGGATCCATCGGCATGAATTTCAGCTTCTGGCCCTTTATGATCTACCTGCCGCTCTATTTCCAGACTGGGCTGGGTTATGACAGCCTGACCACAGGTTTGTCGCTGCTCGCTTATACGCTTCCCACGCTTGTCTTCCCCCCGGTGGGCGAGCGATTGGCTCTGCGCTATCGCCCTGGGGCCGTGATCCCCGCCGGGTTATTCACGCTTGGGCTGGGTTTCCTGCTGATGAAATCAGGCAGCGAACATGCCGGCGGATTGGCTATGCTGCCGGGGTTACTTATCGCCGGTATCGGCCTGGGCATCACCAATACCCCGGTGACCAATACCACCACAGGCTCGGTGTCAAACGCCCGCGCCGGCATGGCCTCCGGGATAGATATGAGCGCCAGAATGATCGCGCTGGCTATCAATATTGCGGTCATGGGGTTTATCTTGCTGGCGGGCGTTTACGCTTACCTGCGACAAACGCTGCCCGAATCATTCGGTAGCTTGCCACTGAGTTCGGTGGCGGAGCAGATAGTGGCGGGTAATCTCACCGCGTTGAAAACACTCCCCGCATGGGATGCGCTGGCGCCCCTGGTTCATGCTGCGTTGACGCAAAGTTTTGGCCTGGTGATGCTGTACGGCGGCCTCGGTGCCTGGGCGTTGGCTGCGGCCAGCCTGACGATTTTCGCCCCCTGGAAAACCGCAGCCGTAACTCCCGGCTAATAACATTCCGTTATTACCGAATGGTTCATAAAATAAATAAAATATAATCGGGTGGTCTGAGGGTGGCGAGGGCTTATGCTGACCTCAGACAACTTTGTTGCACCTGGCCCAGAAGCAAGCCCGCATGGCCGCACTTTCTTGTTTTTCCCCTGATTAATCCAGAATCCGGCTTAATGGTTAACCGATGTCTGGCCTGGCTGAAGGATACGCCACGCGCCGCCATCAGGAAACAGCATGATTTCTCCTTCTGCCCGTATTGCCGCCAGCAGCGTGATTGAGCCCGGCGTGATTATCGGTGCGCGCGTGTGCATCGGCCCTTTTTGCTTCATCACCGCCGGCGTTGAGATTGGCGAAGGCACCTCTATCGCTTCCCATGTGGTGATTAACGGCCTGACACGCATCGGCCGCGACAACGTCATCGACCAGTTTTCCTCGATCGGCGAAGCCGGCCAGGATCTGAAATACGCCGGTGAACCGACCACGCTCACCCTCGGCGATCGCAACCGCATCGGCAAGTACGCCACCCTGCATCGCGGTACCGCACAAGGTTGCCGCCACACCGCGATCGGCGATGACAACCATCTGCGGGATAATGTGCATATTGCCCATGACTGCATCATTGGCAACGCCACGCATATCGGCAATAACAGCGGTCTGGCCGGGCATGTGGAGCTGGGAGACGGCGCTTGGGTCGGCGCGCGCTGTGCGGTGCATCAATTTTGCATTATCGGTGCCCACGCACGATTGGCCGACGGCACCCTCGCGGTGCAGGATCTGCCGCCGTTCGTCCAGGCCAGCGGCAACCGCGCCAAACCGGATGGCCTGCATCTGCTGGCACCGGCCTTTCTGGCCGCCGACGAGCAACAGCAGCGGGTTATTCATTCGCTTTACGCCATGTTGTATCACCAGGCGATGGCGCTGGAAGACGTGCGGCAAGAAGCCGCCCGCCTCAGCGTGGAATATCCGTTACTGCGGCTGTTCACTGATTTTTTTGCCCGCTCTACGCGGGGCATCATCCGTTGAACGATGTGGCCGTCACGCCACTTTATGGCAGCGCACCGCCGTGCCCCCCAGATTCACCCGCAGCGATTGCGGCATCTGGCAGCCTTCCCCGGCATACGGACAACGCTCGCGGAAAAAACACCCCAGCGGCAACTGGCGATTGCCCGGCAATTCCCCTTTGCGATCTTCAATCGTGGTGTCGCTCAGCGCACGCCCGGCACGCGGCACCGAATCCAGCAGTAGCCGGGTATAAGGATGCTGCGGCTGGCGCAAGACCTGCGCGGTTGGCCCCAGCTCAACGATCTGCCCCAAATACATCACCGCCACCCGATCGCTCATGTGCTGAACCACCGAAACGTTATGCGAGATCAGCACATAGGTCAGATTGCGCTGGCGTTGCAGTTCCACCAACAGGTTGAGGATTTGCGCCTGCACCGAGATATCCAGCGCCGACGTTGGCTCGTCCAGCACGATGATATCCGGTTGCGAGGACAGCGCGCGAGCGATGGAGATACGTTGACGCTGACCACCGGAAAACTCATGCGGCAGACGATCAATAGACTCCGGCCGCAACCCAACCTGTTGCACCAGTTCTGCCGCCAGCGCCCGCCGCTCTGCCACGCCATTATGCTGCTGCACATAGACCGGTTCGGTGATAATGCGCCATACCGGCAGACGCGGGTCGAGCGACGATTGCGGATCCTGAAACACCATCTGCATGCCGCTGCCAAACCAGGAGCCGCCTGAACGGGCGCGCAGCAGCTCACCGCTGCTGGGCTTCAGCAACCCCATCAGCAGTTGCGCCAGCGTGCTTTTGCCGCAGCCGGATTCGCCGACGATCCCCAGCGTCTCGCCGCGCATGATGTTGAGATCCAGCCCGTTGAGCGCATGGACATACTCTCTCGGCTTACCCCGCCAGTTATAGCTGGCGGGAAAACGCAGCCGCACGTCGCGCAGTTCCAGTAGCGCTTCAACGTTCATTTTGCACCTCCAGATCGATAGACTGCGGATGCCAACAGGCCACCCGTTGCGTCGGGTCAGCGGCTAATGACGCCAACTGCGGCGTTTGTCGGCATTGGCCGCTGGCGTAGCTGCACCGGTTGCTGAATGCGCAACCCGGCGGCAACGCGCTCAAATTGGGTACCGTGCCGGGAATGGCCCGCAGCAAGCTGCGCGGTTCGGCGCGTTCCGGCGCCGCCAGCAACAATCCAATGGAATACGGATGGCGCGGGTGGCCAATCACCCGCGCCGTGGCGCCGCTTTCAATCACGTGCCCGGCGTACATCACGTACACCCTGTCACAAAGCTGCGATACCACCGCCATATCGTGGGTAATAAACAGCACCGCCGTGCCGCTGGCGCGAGCCTTCTGTTGCAGCAAGCGCAGCACCTGCCGCTGCACCGTAACATCCAGTGCCGTGGTCGGTTCGTCGGCGATAATCAGTTCCGGTTCGCAGGAAAACGCCATGGCGATCAGCACCCGTTGGCGCATGCCGCCCGACAGCTCGAACGGATAGCGTTCCATCACCCGTTCCGCATCGGCAATTTGCATTTCACGCAGCAACTGGAGAGCCTTGTCACGCGCCTGCCGCGCCGACAGCCGCTGGTGCAGGCGGATCACCTCACACATCTGGCGGCCGATTTTCCGCGTCGGGTTTAGCGCACTCATCGGCTCCTGAAAAATCATCGACACCCGGGCACCGCGCAGTTGGCGCATTTGCCGCTCGCTGGCGCCGAGCACGTCGGTGCCCAACACGTCCAGTGAACCGCCGGTCACCTTGTAACCGTCCTCAGCCAGCAGGCGCAGGGTCATCATCGCCGTTACCGACTTGCCGGAGCCGGATTCCCCCACCACGCCGACAATTTCGCCGGCCTTGACCTGCAGCGAGACGCGGTTGAGCGCTTTGACGCTGCCGCCGTAGACCGGAAATTCCAGTTGCAGCTCATCAATCGATAACACCGTCGTTTCACTCATCAACGCCCCCGGGTTTTAGGATCCAGCAGGTCGCGCAGACCGTCGCCGAACAGGTTGAAGCCGGTGGCGGTGATCAGGATCGCCGTACCGGGAAAGGCCGAATACCACCACTGGTCGAGCACATAGTTGCGGCCGTTGGCCACCATCGCCCCCCATTCGGCGGTCGGTTGCTGGGCACCAAGGCCGATAAAGCCCAGCGTGGCGGCCATCAGGATGGCGGTACCGATATCCAGCGATGCCTGCACCACCAACGGCGGCATGACGTTGCGCAGTACATGCCAGCCGATCAGGTGCCAGCGCGAGGCGCCGAAGGTGCGCGCCGCCTGCATATAAGCCTGATGCCGCAACGTCAGCGTCTGCCCGCGCGCCAGCCGTACGTAAAACGGAATACGCACCACCGCAATCGCCAGCATGGCGTTGAACAGGCTTGGCCCGAGTGCGGCCGCCAGCGCCATGGTGAGCACCAGCGAAGGCACCGACAGCATGATGTCCATGCAACGCATGATCAACGCATCCACCGTGCCGCCCATCACGCCGGAGAAACAGCCGAGCAGCGAGCCGATTCCGCCCGCCAGCACCACCACCGCCAGCCCGGCGGCTACCGACTGACGGCTGCCGACCAGCACCCGGCTGAACAGATCTCGACCCACTTCGTCGGTGCCGAACCAATGTTCGGCCGAAGGCGGCAGCAGCCGTGCGGTCAGGTCAATGGCGTCCGGATTGTGCGGCGCCAGCCAGGGCGAAAACAGCATCAAAAACAGCACGCAGAACATGATGGCGGCGCCCAACAGCGTCAGCGGGCTGCGCCGTACCCGATACCAGGCGCGCCGCGCGCCGACAAAGCGCAGCACGGGTTCAGCAGCCGGCGGTTGCTCGATGTGAGACGGCGGTGGTTCAAATTGAGACGACGGTTGTTCAAATTGAGACATAGTCATTAGCCCTCGCGCCCCATTCGCGGATCGATCCACAGATAAAGCAGATCGACGATCAAATTAACCATCACATAGGCAAAAGACACCACCACGGCAAAACCCATCACCGCCGGGAAATCCAGCGCCTGAATCGAATCCACCACGTAAGCGCCCATGCCTGGCCAGGCGAATACCGTTTCGGTCAGCACCGCGCCGTACAGCAAGTCCCCCAACGCCAGCCCCAATACCGTCACCGAAGGGATCAGCGCGTTCGGCAGCGCGTGGCCGAGTACCACTCGCCAGTGCGAAAGGCCGTTGGCGCGCGCGGTGCGGATATAGTCTTCGCCCAGTTGTTCAAGCATCGCCGAGCGGATTTGCCGCGCCACCACCCCGAGGTGTACGAACGCCAGGGTCAGCGCCGGCAGGATCAGGTGCTGCAGGCTGTTCCAAAAGGCTTCGCCGTTGCCGGTCAGCAGCGAATCCAGCAGGTAGAATCCGGTAATATGGGTGGGCGGATCCAGCCAGTCGTCCAGTCTGCCGCCGCCGGGCAAGACGTTCAGTTGGCCGTAAAACAAAATGATCACCCCCAGCCCCAGCCAGAACGCCGGCGTGGAGATGCCGGTCACCGACAGCAGGCGCACCAGATGATCGGGCCATTTATTGCGGTAAACCGCCGACAGCACGCCGAGCGGCACTCCCAGCGCGATCGCCAGCAGCAAAGCGCAAAACGCCAGCTCCAGCGTAGCCGGGAAGAAGGCGCGCAGGTCGTCCAGCACTGGCCGCCCGGTGCGGATAGACGTGCCCAGATCGCCGTGCAGCAGATCCAGCACATAGCGGCCAAACTGCACGTACAACGGCTGGTCCAGCCCCAGTTGCTGGCGAATATGCCGGACGATTTCCTCGCTGGCGCGATCGCCGGCCAGCAGCCGCGCCGGATCGCCGGGGATCAGGTGCGAGATGGTAAAGGTGATGACGCACACCCCGAACATCACCAGCACCAGCCCCCAGCAGCGCTGGCGGATAAGGCTCCAAACGTTCATAGTCGTTTCCCGTGGCGCAAGGGGGCAGCCAAACGGCTGCCCGAAAGAGAATTACTTGCTCATCTGCCCAACGTTGAACACCTGTTCCAGCATCGGGTTATACACAAAGCCCTTCACTTCTTTGTTCATCGCCACCTGATAGTTTTTCTGGAACAGATAGACGTAGGCCGCCTGGTCGATGACGATTTTCTGCGCCGCCTGATAATCGGCGGTGCGCACTTGCTGATCGGACACCGAAACCGCTTTTTTCAACAGCGCATCCACCTGCGGATCGCTGTAGAACGAGCGGTTGCCCGGCAGCCCTTTTTTGTCGGATTCGAACCAGTAGTTCATGAACATGTAGGGGTCGGCGAAGTCCGGGCTCCAGTTGCCGATGGCGATGTCGTAATTGCCCTGGCCGATGCGATCGCGCATGGTGGCGTTAGCCAGCTTCTCCAGTTTGACGTTAATGCCTACCGTCGCCAGGCTGGCCTGCACCGAGAGCGCTATCGCCTCCCAGTTCGGGTCGCTGACCGAATACAGGAAGTTCAGCGACGCCGGCTTGTCTTTCACCGCCGCCAGCGCGGTCCTGGCCTTGTCCGCATCCAGGCTGTACTGCTGCGCGGCGACGTCGTAACCCCACATGCCTTCCGGGATCGGCCCGCGCATCTGTTTGCCGTTGCCGCCGAGAATGCCCTTCACCATGCCCTGATAATCCACCGCATAAGAGATGGCACGGCGCAGATCCACCTGATTCAGCGGCGCTTTGCCGTTGTTGAGATACAGATAGGTGACGCGCAACGATGGAAACTCATTAACCGCCACCTTGTTTTCGCTTTTCAGCGCCGTGAGCTGGTCGATGGGCAGAGATTCGGCGATGTCCAGATCACCGCGCGTCAGTTGCAGACGGCGGGTGGCACTTTCGGCGATGATTTTCACCGTTACGCGTTTAAACGCCGGTTTGGCGCCGCCGTAATGCGGATTTGGCACCAGTACCAACTGCTGGCCCTTCTGCCAGCGATCCAGCCTGTAAGGGCCGGAACCTGCGCTGTGATTCGCCAGCCAGGCTTTGCCTTCGTCGGCCGGATTGGCCTTGGCGATCGCCGGGTTGACGATGCCGGCGCCGTCATTGGCCAGCGTGTAGAGGAACGGGGCAAACGGCGTTTTCAGCGTGAAACGCACCGTCAGCGGATCCACCACCGTCACCTGCAGATCTTTCGGGAAGGCTTCTGACGGCCCCTGGCCGATCTTCATCAGCCGTTCAAACGACCATTTCACCGCCTCGGCGTTGACCTCGCTGCCGTCGTCAAACTTGTTGCCCGGCTTGAGCTTAAAGGTCCAGATCAGTTGATCGTCCGAAGCGGCCCAGCTTGCCGCCAGTTCGCCTTCAACCTGGGTGGAGCCTTTGCCGCCCTCGGTTTTGTATTGCACCAACCGCTGGTAGGCGGGATAAGTGACCGTCCAATCGTTGTTGTCGATGGTTACGGCCGGATCCAGCGTTTGCGGATCGGCCGCTTTGCCGATCACCAACATATCCTTGGGTACCGCCGCCTGCGCCGGGGCCAAGGTAGCCAGGCCAATAGCGACTGCCACCGCCAGCGCGGCATAGTTAACTTTGCTCATAAACTGACTCCTGGTGTGTTGAAGATGTTTTGTTTTAATCGTAAGAAAAACAGCCGAAGCGATCGGCCAACAGTGGATAGTCACCGGCGTTGGGCAGCTCAAAATGCCACCACTCGCTGGCGATACCGCAAAAACCCCCGGCGGCCATCACCGCATTCAGCAACAGCCGATTGCGCTGCACTTCCGGTGGGAAATCGGGGTAAAACGGATGGGAGCTTTCGCTCATCTCATCAAAGCCGGTGCCCATATCGAGCGCCGCACCTGCCGCATCCAGCAGCGTCACGTCGATAGCCACGCCGCGGCTGTGGTGCGAGCCGGTTTGCGTGCTGGTGACATATTGCGGATCCGGGCACGCCAGCCACAGCAGCGCCTGCGCCTGCTGCGGCCGATAAGCGTCAAACACCTTTAGCGATAAACCGGCAAGCCGCGCCGCCAGCAGGCAGCGTGTCAGCCCACGCGCTGCGTCGGGGTGCAGCAGACAGCGGTTTTCGCGGTAGATAGGCCGACCGGTGAGGTTATCGGCGCCGGCGTATTTCAGCTCTATCGGCAGATCGGGAAACGCCTCGGCCAAATCAACTAATGTTACATTGTCACTCATTACCTGTTCCCATGCGGTTAAGATTCAAATTGCCCCAGCTCTTTTTGCAGGATGCGGTTATTGGCCAGCCGTTGCTCCACCGCCGCGCCGCCCTGTTCCAGTACCGAGGACAGCAGCAGGTTGAACAGGCAGCTGAGCGGCGCCAGCGAATCCCAAAACTGGCCGGTGTCGGTTTTCACCTGCAGCAGGTCAATCGGGTAATCCCGCGCCCACGGGCAGTAAATGTCGGTAATCAGCGCCATTCGTAACCCGCGCGCGCAGGCCGCCTGGCAATACTGCCGGGCGATGGTCGAGTAGGCGCGAGTGTCGGTCAGAACCAGATAGGGCGCGCTAAATTCCGAATTGAGCGATTCCACGTAGGTGCCGGACAGCCCGTCGGCGTAATAGACCCTGGGTCGCAGATACTCCAGGTGGCTGTAAAAGGCGTTGGCGATGCCACGCGTCGATTGGATACCGACCACAAACACCGCTTCCGCCTGTGCCAGTTGGCGGCTAACCTGGTTGAACGCCTCACCGCCGGCCAACCGGTAAACGTGTTCTATCGCTTCCAGCTCCAGAGTTAACGCCTGGCGCAGCTTTTGCGGCTGCGGCTGATCGCGCCGCTGGCGGTAAGCCCCCAGACGATCGGTGACTCCCCAGGGTTGGTACAGCGCCGCCCCTTGCTCACGCAGCGTGCGTTTCAGATCGTCGAGATTGCGGTAACCCAGGCTGCGCAGATAGCGGCCGACCGAAATACCGCTGGTCGCCGTGCTGCGGGCGATGCTGTCGGCGGTTTCAAACGGTACCTGCGCCAGATTGGCCAGCAGATAACCGGCAATCCGCTTGCCGGTCGGGGTTTGTACCGCGAATGACGCTTCTATCTGTGCGATCACATCAGGATGGTCTGCCATAGTTCGCCCGCTGTTGTTGAGTTGTCATCAAGCCACCGCCTGTTACTCAGGTAACAAAGACTGATGATGACAATGCATGGCCTGTGCCAATTGCGGACTTACTGGGGATATTTCACGCGCGGCGGCGTACGGCGGCGCAGGAACGGCAAAACCTGCGGTTACAACAGAGTCATCAGTTGATAACTATTGCACAACAATTGGGCAATGCATCTGGCAATGCACCGCCGTGAACCCTTGATTTTCAATTTTATGACAGCGCTTGCGAAACCAATGCAAAAGTCTGCACGGCAGCAGGATCC
This sequence comes from Serratia inhibens, assembly GCF_003591175.1. Classification (GTDB taxonomy): domain Bacteria; phylum Pseudomonadota; class Gammaproteobacteria; order Enterobacterales; family Enterobacteriaceae; genus Serratia; species Serratia inhibens. The sequence continues at coordinate 539,525 of NZ_QYYG01000001.1, forward strand.
GGTCTATGAGGTGTGCCGCGCACCATGATGGCGGGCGTGTCCACGCCGGGTAAACCGCGCGCGACCAGCCAAGGGCCGAGGCTGTTGGCCTGTGGCGTATCGATACGCACAAACTGGCCGGTGCAGGGCCGACACAACGCATCGATTAACGCGACGGCGGAGGCCAGCTCGGGCGCGACTACCGGGCCGATCATGTTGCCATGACCGAAGCGGCGACGCATCGCGAAACCGACGACAATCCCCCGCCGTTCCAGCACCAGCGCCTGCCCGGCGCTACTCAGCAATGTCTCCAGTAGCGGCTGGCGCCGCATGCCGCAAGCGGCGAAATCCAGCTCGGCCAAGGTCGATAGATCCCGCGGCGATGCCGGGCGCAAGGTAACTCCCTCCGGCAAAGGCTCGGCCTCGCGGGCAGGCAACTCCCGGCATTGATGCTGTGCCAGCCGCCCCTGTTCGATAAACCCCAACTGCCGATACAGCGGCTTGCCCTGTTCGGTAGCCACCAGGTGCAGTTGATAGTCAGCCAATGGCGCCACCAGCGTCTGTACCATCGCCCTGGCGATACCTTGCCCGCGATACCGTTCGTCGACAATCACCAACCCCAGCGTGGCGCGGTTCTCCCCCCACAACCAACGCAAAGCTGTGCCGACCGTCTCGCCGTTGGCCACAGCGACCACTCCCGCCCCCAATGCCCACGCCTGCTGCCAATCTTCCAGACGGTGAGGCCAGCGCGCCTGTTGCGACAGCCCGAACGCCGCCGGCAGGTCCCTTTCAATCATCGGGCGCAGGTGAATGCTTTGCTTTTCCTCGGGCACGTTTGCCTCCTGATTCAATAGGGATAACTTTGTCGGGTGGCGAAAACCGCCTCCCCGCAGAGTAGCAGATTCGGTTCTGTGCGGTGCATTGCTTATAGTCTGAATATGAACTAAATTTGACTCACCCGAGACACGAGGACGCCAGTATGAAAGTTGAAACCATCAGCTATGTAAAGAAGCACGCCGCCGCGCTCGATTTGTCTGAGCCTATTCTGGTGACGCAAAATGGTACCCCAGCTTATGTGATCGAATCTTATGAACAACACCAGCAAAGGGATGACGCCATTGCCCTGCTTAAATTGCTAACGCTGTCTGAAAAAGACAAAAAAGAAGGCAAAGTTTATTCCCGCGACCAATTGCTGGCTGATATAGATAAGTAATGCGGTCAAAAGGAGATGTCGCATGAGGGAACGGATGGATATTGAGTATACCGCATCGGCAAAGAGTACTTTGCTCGAGATTGTCCACCATTTGAAAACCAATAATGTGCTGCCGGTACCTGTCGTTGAAAGTATCATTAGCGGGTTCGAAGCAAGAGTAAGCCTCTTTCCAACCGGCTGTCAGATATGCCCTGAACTCTTGAAAATTGGCTGCGATAAATACCGTGAAAGTAATACGCTCAACGGCTATCGCGTTATTTATTCGCTGGAAGATTCGCTTATCACCGTACATGCCTTTCTTGCCCAAAAGCAGGATATTCAACAAACGCTGTTTAACCGGCTGATTGCGTCGTAATCCCGCCAGTTAAGCGGACAAGCCCTCCCATTTTTCAACCAATAAACGCAATAACCCGTTTTGCTGGTGACGACCAAGACTTGCACCCCCTGCGATAAGCCGTTAGGGTAAATTGTGATTTGCATCACAATTTTTATCTGGGGGAGTCACGGCGTCGACGGCAAACACCCTCTACAACGCCACGCACCGTTTCTCCGTCGGTCTACATGACAACAAAGTAATCAACCTGTTTATCAGCGAATTGCGCACGATATAATGGAGATGAAATGCTGAAACCGAGCCCCAATCTGTTAATTTTCACCGATCTGGACGGTTCGCTGCTGGATCATCACAGCTACCGCTGGCACGCAGCGCAGCCCTGGCTGGAGCGGCTGGCGCGCACGCAGACGCCACTGATTATCGCCACCAGTAAAACCGCCGCCGAAATCGCCCCGTTGCAGCGGCAACTCGGGCTGAGCCACTGGCCGTTTATTGCGGAAAACGGCGCGCAGATTGTCTTCCCCGCACAATGGCGCGATCGCCCCGACTATCCGACCAAACACCTGGGTGCAGATTACCCCAGCCTTTGCGCCACGCTGCGGGAACTGCGCAACCAGACCGGTTTTGCCTTTCAGGGGTTTGCCGATGTGGATGACGCAACCGTCGCGCAATGGACAGGTTTAACGCTCGATCAAGCGCATCTGGCGCGCCGGCGTGCCGGTTCTGAACCCTTGCGCTGGGCTGGTAACGATGAACAACTTACCCGGTTTCGCACGCTGCTCGCGCAGCACGATCTCGAATTAACCCAGGGCGGACGCTTTTATCACGTGATGAGCGCGGCCGTCAGCAAAGGCAATGCCGCCCGCTGGTTAACCGCGTATTACCGGTCCATGCAAGCGCGCCCTTTCACCACCCTCAGTCTGGGCGACGGCCCCAACGACATTTCCCTGCTGCAAGCCAGCGATCTGGCGGTGTTGATCCGGGGGCAGCAGGACAAACCTCTCGATTTACCGGGTAGTTTCTCCGGTCAGCTGTACCGTACGCGCCTGCAAGGCCCCCAGGGCTGGTGCGAAGGATTGGATCATTTTCTGATTAACGGGAGATCTCACCATGAGTGACTTTTATCAAGATGGCATCATCACCAACTTTCACAATCTCGCACAGCGCGAATTATCCGAGCTGGAATACGAGTTGCAGGTGTTTTCCGGCCGCAACACCATGGGGCTGATCCTGCCTTCGCTCTATTCCGAGCTGGAAGGCCCGGCGCTGGACAAGATCGTCGATGTTTTGGCGCAGGTGCCTTATCTGGAGGAGATCGTCATTGGCCTGGATCGCGCCGACCATGAGCAATTCCTGCATGCAAAAAGCTTTTTCTCCCGCCTGCCGCAGCGCCACCGCATTTTGTGGAACGACGGGCCGCGCCTGACGGCGATTGCCGACCAGCTCAGCGCCGAAGGGCTGGCGCCCAACGAGCCGGGCAAAGGCCGCAACGTGTGGTTTTGCGTCGGCTACACTCTGGCCTCACGCCGTTCCAGTTGCGTGGCGCTGCACGATTGTGACATTGTCACCTACGATCGCCGCATGCTAGCACGCCTGCTGTATCCGGTGGCTAACCCGCATTTTCATTACGATTTCTGCAAGGGTTACTATGCCCGGGTGGCTAACGGCAAGCTGAATGGCCGGGTTGGCCGGTTGCTGGTATTTCCGTTACTGAAATCGCTGCAGAAAGTGTACGGCAATTCGGATTTTCTCGACTACCTGCGCAGCTACCGCTACCCGCTCTCGGGCGAGTTCGCCATGCGCACCCACATTCTCAACAACCTGCGCATTCCCAGCGACTGGGGGTTGGAGATCGGCGTATTGTCGGAAGTCCACCGCAACACCGCCACTAATCGAATCTGCCAGGTGGATATCGCCGATAATTACGATCATAAGCACCAGGCGATGTCGGAAGAGGATCCGCATAGCGGCCTGCAGCGTATGGCGGGCGATATCACCAAGGCGCTGTACCGCAAACTGGCGATCCAGGGGGTGCCGATCACCAGCGATTCTTTTCGCGTACTGCGCGCCACCTACTACCGCACGGCGTTGGATATGATCGACGCCTTTGAGCACGATGCCAGAATGAACGGTCTGGATTTCGATCGCCACAGCGAAGAATCAGCGGTCGAGCTGTTCTCTCGGGTGATTTCGCAGGCCGGGCAAGCCTTCAGCGAAAACCCCGGCGATAAACCCTTTGTGCCAAGCTGGAACCGCGTACAATCCGCCTTCCCGGATATTCTCCAGCGGCTGTATGACGCCGTGGAACAGGACAACCAAAAGTAATTGCCTGCGCCCGCCGCAAGGCGGGTTTTACTTTTCCGCACTCATTTCCCCCTACGCCTGATAACCGGTGTTATTATTATTCTGCTCAATAATGTCCTCTTAATTCAAAGTGGTACGACAAGTTGATGGAAGCGTGGAAACTCAATCTGATTTCGGTCTGGCTCGGCTGTTTCTTCACCGGGCTGGCGATGAGCCAGATCCTCCCTTTTCTGCCGCTGTATATTGAACAGCTCGGCGTCAGCGGCCACCAATCGCTCAGCATCTGGTCAGGGTTGGTGTTTAGCGCCACCTTTTTGGTCTCTGCGCTGGTGTCGCCGCTTTGGGGCAGCCTGGCGGACCGCAAAGGCCGTAAACTGATGCTGCTGCGCGCCTCGCTGGGGATGGCGATCGTCATTGTGCTGCAGGGCATGGTGACCCACGTTTATCAGCTGTTTGCGTTGCGTGCGCTGATGGGCCTGACCTCCGGCTATATTCCCAACGCTATGGCGCTGGTGGCCTCACAGGTGCCGCGTGATAAAAGCGGTTGGGCGCTGGGTACTCTGTCTACCGGCCCGATTTCCGGGGTGATCGTCGGCCCGCTGCTGGGGGGCCTGATGGCTGATCATCTGGGCCTGCGCGTGGTGTTTTTCGTCACCGCCGGACTGATGTTCGTCAGCTTCCTCATTACCCTGTGCCTGATAAAAGAACGCCATATCGAAGTGAAAAAGGCCGACCGACTGAGCGGCAAGGCGGTATTCCAGTCGCTGCCTTATCCGGCGTTGATCGTCACGCTGTTCATCAGCACGCTGATGATCCAGTTGGCTAACTCCTCCATCAGCCCGATCCTGACGCTGTTCATCAAAGATTTGTCCGGCGACAACGGCAATATCGCTTTTATCAGCGGCATGATCGCTGCCGTTCCCGGCATTGCCGCGTTGGTTTCAGCACCGCGCCTCGGCCGGCTTGGCGACCGTATCGGCACCGCTCGCATTCTGATGGCGGCGCTGGGGTTGACCACCCTACTGTTCGCCATCATGGCCTGGGTGCAAACGCCGCTGCAATTGGGGATTTTGCGCTTCTTGCTGGGTTTCGCCGATGGCGCCTTGATGCCTGCGGTGCAGACGCTGCTGCTGAAGTATTCCTCCGATCAGGTGACCGGCCGCATTTTTGGCTATAACCAGTCGTTCATGTACCTCGGCAACGTGGTCGGCCCGCTGATAGGCTCCAGTGTTTCAGCATTAATGGGCTTTCGCTGGGTGTTTGCGGTAACGGCGGCGCTGGTGCTGATCAATTGCCTGCTGCTGCGCAGCCAGTTCAGAAAGGTGGAAAGCGCACGGAAGTGAACGACACTGTGGTTCAGAACAAGGATGTGCCGTTAACGGCACATCCTGATTGGCATTCCGGTGATTACCTTAACTCTATTTGGATAGGCTAAACCCGCATCGCCTCCAGTGCAGCGCTGCTGATTGTCAGTACGGATTTGATGCTTTGCTCAATCCTTTCGATAATCGCCTCCCTCGGACCCGTTCGCCAGGCATCGCTTTTGTAGAATTCATCCTGGGCGCTTTCAAGATGTTCGACACTGTCAAAAGCCCGGATCAGAAAGTACGAATCTGCATCGTGCAAAGAGTTCCCAAAGCGGACAACGTCAATCCCCGCCTTACGATGCAAAGGGACGCTGGTTTCCATCATGATCTTGTGAAAATCGCGGCCAGTCCCTTTCTTCAGGGTGTAAGTCAGTATCTCTACGGTTTTGTTTTCCATCCATGATCCCTCATAAGCCAAACGGCGAAAATAGGCGAGTGACGCCAGATTATGCCTCTGTCGGCTTAAAGTGATAATCAATCCAAATATGGTGCGTGCCGTCGGCGTCGATTTTCATGCCGCCAGATCCGGATATGCCTTTCAGAGCCTGGGTGCCGCTGCCATCCACGATGCAGAAAAACTCGTTCAACCGCTCGCTGCCGGTTGTCGAGGCCGAGTGAATAAAATTAAACGCCCCTTCTTTGTCGTTCACGCTCCCCGCGAAATTTTCCATTGCGATGTAACTGCCCTGTTTTCTCACCGGATCGAATGCGGCAGTAAAAATTGTTGAGGAAACCCCCTGGATCTCACCCGAATAGCGTTTCTCCATCGTGCTGACGGAAACCGGTAAGGCGGTTGCGAGCGCTGGCTCAGGGCTCAGATCGGTGGGTTTGAAATCCTTGGTAGAAAAAGTGGCTACTGCTTTCATTTAGAATCCCGTCTCTATAAAAATACCGAAAAATGGGTGCCAAGGATTGGCGCTGGAAGTGGTCTGTCCGGAAACTTAACAATACACGCACCAGGAAGAACGAAAACCTGGGATCAGTCGCGCAGCCAGGGCGTGAAAGTGACGCCGATCAGCACCCCCTCCGGGCTGAGCAGACGGGTGACGCTTTGGCCCCAGGGCTCTTCGCGGTTGGCGACCAGCAGGCGGTAGCCCTTGTCGATCAAACCTTGGGTGGCCAGCGCCATGTCGGCGACGTCAAACTCCATCCAGGCCTGCGGCACCGGCAAATCGGCCGGCCATTGTTCGCTGCCGAAGCAAGATTGCGCCGCCTGCGCCAACGGCCACAAGGCAAAGTGCTTCACCCCTTCCAGCGCGCCATGCTCGGTCAGCAGATAATCGGGATTGTCGGGCATCGGCTTGAGCGGCAGCCCCAGCGCATCAACATAAAACGCCTTGCTGTGCTCCGTTTGCTGGGTAATCGGCCCAAATCCGGCGATAAACAATACGCCAAGTCCTGCGAACTGCTGTTCCATGTTCTCTCCTGTGGGGGTTAACGCTCTTGCCGCATCTGCATAGGAGCAAATCCGTAGGTCGCTTTGAAGCGATTACTGAAATGGCTGGCGGAGCTGAAGCCGCATTCCAGCGCAATCTGCGTCAGCGGCAGCAGGCTGTGGCGCAGCAATTTTTCTGCCTGTTGCAGCCGTGCGCGCATGACAAACTGGTGTGGCGCCAGGCCGGTGTCATGTTTGAACATGCGAGCGAAGTGAAATTCACTCAACCCGGCCTGTGCCGCCAGCTCCGCCAGCAGCAGCGGCCTGTCGAGATGTTGTTCGATATACTCTTTCACCCGCCTGGCGACCGCTGGTGCCAGGCCGCCGCGCACCCTCGGCAAAGCCCATTGCAGTTGGCTGTAGCGCTGAACCAGATGCGACATCAACAAGGTTGTAGCGCTGCTGAGCGCCAACTGATTAGCGCGTTCCTGCCAGTTGCAGTCAAGCAAAAACCGGCGATACAGCAGCGTAATTTGCGGATCCTCGGCGAAGGCGCGCGGCTCGAGAGTGATCGCCGCCGGGCTGCGATCCCAGGTTTGCTCCACCACTTGTCGCAGATGCCGGTCAGTACAGTAAAAATGCACGAAAGACAAATCGCTGCGCACGTCCCAGGTGGATTCATACTGGCGGGGCATAATGCAGAAACGGTCCGGCCCGCCGCCGTTCTTCCAGCCGCCGGGTACTTTTTGATAGCACTCGTAGCCATCGGCGACGTACAGGCTCAGGGTATGGTGATCGGCGCTTTCCTGGGTAATGCGATCGTCACGGTTGGACCAGGCGGCCAGCTCCACGCCGGAACCCAACTGCACGCTGTTGTGCAACTGTGCTTTATGTTCCCGCAGTGTTTCAAACGCCTTGTATCTGGACATCGCCGGCCCCGCTTCGCTGAATTGTCTTCAGTGTAAAGAGTGACGCCACACCGCACCAGCCTGCGGCCCGCGCTTTTGCCAAAAAAAGCGCAAGAATATGCAATTGTGCGCAAAGCGCTGCAAGCGCGGCAGCAAGCAACGGCGGATACTGAGGCAGTCTATTTTCGGAGGCATTCATGAACGTGCTGTTGTACCTTGCCGTGGTGCTGATTTGGGGCACCACCTGGATTGCGATTACCCTGCAACAAGCAGGACCGGTAGCCATTCCGGTATCGATCAGTTACCGCTTCGTGGTTTCCGCCGCGGTGATGTTGTTGATTTTGCTGTTGGCACGCCGCCTGCGCCGCATTGCGCCGCGTGATCACCTGTTTTGCATCCTACAAGGCTGCTGCGTGTTCGGATTTAACTTCTACTGTTTCTATCATGCGGCGGCCTATATCAGCAGCGGGTTGGAATCCGTGATTTTCTCGATGGCGGTGCTGTTCAACGCCGTCAACGGCATGATCTTTTTCCGTCAGCGTCCCAGCCCAAACTTGCTGCCTGCGGCTGTACTGGGCCTGACCGGGATCGTCGCCCTGTTCTGGCAGGATCTGGTTGCCACGCAAATGGCGCCGGAACTGTTGCAAGGCATCGGGCTAAGCGCGCTAGGCACCTACGGTTTTTCGCTCGGTAATATGATCAGTTCACGCCATCAGCGGCGCGGGCTGGACACTCTTTCCACCAATACGTATGCCATGAGTTATGGCGCAATCCTGATGGCACTGATCGCCTTGGCCCAGGGCGCATCCTTCCAGATTGAGTTCAGCACCCGCTATATCGGCTCATTGCTGTATCTGGCGATTTTCGGGTCGGTGATTGCCTTTGCCGCTTACTTCAGCCTGCTGGGCCGCATCGGCGCAAGCGCTGCGGCCTACAGCACCCTGCTGTTCCCGCTGGTGGCGCTGAGCATTTCGACAATCTATGAAGGCTACCAGTGGCACCTCAATGCGGTGATCGGCCTGTGCCTGATCCTGTTGGGGAATATGGTGATGTTCACCAAACCCGGCATGTTCGCAGCCTTATGGCGACGGGCGGCGTAAGGAGAAACGGCAATAACAGCGGTCGACCTGGCATGCCCCTTTACAATCTTGGGAGCATGTTCATCAATTTGTTGAAATCGAAAAATTCAATTCAGAGGTATGTTTTTTTGATTAACTAACGCATAATTAATATAAATTTCCTCATCTTTTAAAAAAATTAAAGCCCGCCCAAACCGCCCGTTATGAAGCCAGTAATTTTCAAATTGCCCTCGAGTGTAGTTAATATAGCCCCACGCGGGATCATATAATTGGACAAGCTGAGAGTTCACTCCTAGAAAAACAACAAAATGCCCCTTCCCAAGCCTATTGATATGAAGGATTGCAGGAGAGTGAATCTCTTTCAACTGATTAATTGTAATTTTGACCCCAAGCACATTTAGCCCTAACACTTTAGAGAGTGTAGTTAAGTCAAGAAATGAGTATTCTGGCTTGATATCAACTTTGCTTATCAATTCTACCTCAGTGACACTTACATTATAATACTTATTTAAAACAAATCTAACAGAAGCAAGCCCACAGGTATTGTCATACAACTGTTGCCTTTCGCCATGAAATTTTCTTTCAACATACGTAGCTTGCAATGCGTTAGAGAAACACAGTATCGAAACCATCAACAATCTCAAGTTAAAACAATAAAAAAATAAATATTTTTTCATTTTAATTACAAACCAATATGCTTAATCAGAAAAACCAAAAATGGTATAAACGAAAAGTTCGCATATAAAACACCAAATTCACCTCTACCATTAATAACGACATGCCATTTTAGCCAGTGAATCACCATAGCCACCATTACTATAATTAACGAGAAAAAAGCAGTATAAATTTGTTGATTGCTAAAAACCCCACTAATTATTAAAGTAAGACAAGAGAAAATAAGCAGCCCTTTCCTCAACTCCGGAAATAAAAAGCGACCAATACGGAAGTATAATAATACTGAACCAGCGAGGGCAGAAAAGTGCAATAAATTAATCACGTTATCTCGCTTTATGGCAAGTATCGCATGAGCTTCGGCCACCACCTCGGCCAATACTTCCAAACAAGGCATTACTTGCACCAGCAGCGCTTGCCCCCAAAGCTGCGCTCGCTGCGGCACCAGTAATTGTCCCTCCTATAATACCACCAGTGGCTCCAGTAACAAAACCAGCAACGCCCGCGGTCGTCGCATTTCCCCAATTGACTGACTGCCCATTGGAATAGTCCATACCTACCGATGCGCCAGCGCCACCGACAGCACCTATAGCTCCCAAAATTAAGGGGCCTACTTTTCCTTTAGTCTCATCTAATTCTTCAATATTTAATGGATCAAATGAACTATAACCAAACTCTTTGATATCTGCGATCATAAGCAACTGATCTTTATTAAATCCTACGCTCGGTACCGCACAAACACTGTTAGGTATAAGTACTGATGATAATACATACAAAAAAATAAAAAATGATATCCTACCACACATAATTACCACCTTGGTTTTATATTGAATAATCATCCTATTACTATTATATTTTGTAGCTTAACCCAAGTGAAATTACTGAGTTTTTATTATTCCCCACACCGCCCTTTGCATTCACAGTGCTGGTTATATTATCCATCAAGTTTATACTGCACCCAATTAACATTGATGTCGTGCTATGCCACTCTCTTTTATTTACATATCGACCTTTAGAATGAATAAAATCCTTTGAAAACCCCCAGTTTAAATTTACCTCCGGATTAACCGCAAATATGACCTTGCCAGAACCGGTATATACCTTATAGTTACTTGAAAATTTCTCTTTCGATATCCCATCCAAGAGCCCCAACGAAAAAGCAAGGACAATAGGATCATAAATCCAATTCAATGCTGTACCTAATGAGTAACTATTTACACTACCATTTTTTAAGTTGACGCCACCGAATAAAACCGTAAAATCTGAAATTTTATACATTTGATAACTTACACCGACGCCTGTACCATTAAATGTGTATTCATTCTTTGAAGAGTTTGTGCCATTTTCTGTTGAAAAATGGACGTTGACCCACTGTCCATTTAATGTTGTTGACAAGGAAAGGTTGTCGGTTATTCCATATACTCCTGAAAAATATCCAGACACCCCATTACTTTCCTTGTCGTATGAGAATGACGTTCTGTCAAAAACATACCTACCAGGCCCAATCTCGTTAATGTAAACACCGGAATGACTGCCATCACTACTATTATTCAGGATATTGATGCCAGTGTTAATCGACCATTTCTTTTGTGTGGGAAGAAAGTCTTCAATCTTTAAAATTGATTTTGGTGATTCCATTACTGTTTTCATCGGTTCAGTATGCCCGGTAGGTATAGCCCCAAAAAAAAACAAAAAAATAAAGATAGTTTTCATGCCACTCCCTGTTAGTAGTCAATTCCATTATTTGATAATGATAATCGTTATCTTATTTTTACGTCAATAAAATAATTTAAAAAAAACACATAAATAATATGAATGAAATTACCATATATATCACAAATTATTATTCAATAGTCACATTAAAACTATAAGGGCATTTAAAAAAATCAAATAAAACATTCACAGGCCAACCGGCCTTCCCTTCGTTAAATCATACCCCTGACTTAGTATTCCTTCTTTTCACCCAGCAAGTATTGCCAGTGCGGCTATATTCTGAATTTGCTTATTTTTATAAGGAAATCAGAATGTTGATTAATCCGATAAAGAACCGGTGATCGGCCTGTGCCTGATCCTGTTGGGGAATATGGTGATGTTCACCAAACCTGGCATGTTCGCAGCCTTATGGCGACGGGCGGCGTAAGCTATCCTTCCCCTCTAACCATTGACGGAAGGCTCGTCGACCATGGCGAGATTAAACGGCGTCACCACACTTACCCTTGAGAACTCGTGGGTGACGATACTACCGGGAAGAAACCCGTGGTATTGCAGGATTGTCTGGAAGGCGCTGCGTGCGTCGCGTTGCAGATCGTGATCGATCACCGCATCTATTCTCTCCTGTGCCAGCAATTGGCGGTTTTCGTGATCCAGATCGTGGCCGATAAACACAGCCAGCCGTCTCTGTTGGCGGCTAAAGGCTTCGACAATCGCGGAGTTACCCCCACCGACGCTGTATACCGCATGAATATCCGGATAGCGCAGCAAGGTTTCTGTCACACGCTGCAACGTAGGCGCATGCACCCCCATCCCGCCGCTGATGTCCACCACACTCAGGTGCGCAGCCCGTTCACGCAGCCATTGGCGAAAACCGCTCTCTCTTTCTTCCTCGCCGCGAAAACCCTGGCTACCGATCACCACCGCCACGCACTGTGGCTGCTGCGGCAACCAACGCGCCAGTAGATAGGCGGCAGTGCGGCCGGCGGCACGGTTATCCATGCCGATATAACCGATCCGCCTGCTTTGCGGCAGATCCGTGACTATCGTCACCACCGGTATCCCCTGTTGCTGCAACAGGCCGACGCTGTCATTGAGTAATTGTTCATCGCTCACCTTCAGGATCACCCCGTAGGAACCCTGATTGCGGCAGCGTTCCAGCACCTGTAACAGTTCATCGGTATTGGCCTGCTCAAAAATATGGAAACGCAGCTGAATACGAAACGGCGCGAAGCTGCCGAGTTGGCTGCACAACGCTTCCGTTACCAAGCGGCTAAAGCGTTCCGGCGTATGCATCACTACGTCAATCGGCAGCGTGCGACCGCTGGCCAAGCTGTTATGGTGCTGGCTTTCCAAATCCTGTAACGCCTGTTCAATCCGCCTCAGCGTTTGTTGATGCACCTTGCCCCGCTGATGCAGCGCGCGATCGACCGTTGCCTTGCTGACGCCCGCCTGCGCAGCAATTTGCTTGATAGAGAATTTCATCGCACCTCCAATTGAGGTCTTTTTGAGGTTTCAGTGAGGTTTTGTTAATCAAATGTAGATGCTAGGGTTATTAATAGCAACAGACCACAAAAATAACCATTTGATTTTAATATAAAAAAAATACCGAGGTTGATGCGATGAGCGAAAATGTAAACAGTATATTTTCCGGCAACTACTACGTGGTGACCGGCGCCACTCAGGGGCTGGGGGCGGCAGTGGCGCAATTGCTGGCAGAGCGCGGTGCAGCCGGGCTGATGCTTTGCGGCCGCAATAGTCAGGCAGGAGCGGCCCAGGCGGACAAGCTGCGCGCCACTGGCTGTGACGCCCACTTTATCACCGCGGATATTGCCGAACCGGCGGTTTGTCGTAACGTCATCACCGAGGCGGAACGCCGCTTTGGTACCTTGCACGGTTTGGTCAACTGCGCCGGCATGTCCGATCGTGGAACAATACTCGACACCACGCCAGAACTGTTCGACGCCATCTTCGCCGTCAATATCCGTGCCCCCTTCTTCCTGATGCAAGAGGCCATCAAGGTGATGATCAAACGCCGGGTGGCCGGTACGATAGTCAATATCATCACCATCACCGCCCACGGCGGCCAGTCGTTTTTGGCGCCTTATGCCGCATCGAAAGGCGCGTTGACCACGCTGACCAAAAACGTCGCCTTTAGCGCCATGCGCAACCGTATCAGGGTGAACGGCCTGAACATCGGCTGGATGGATACACCGCATGAACATGAGATCCAGCGCCAGTATCATGACGCCGACGAAGACTGGTTGGCGCAGGCCGAACGGGAACAACCCTTTGGCCGTCTGTTAAAAACTCGGGAAGTGGCGCGCGCGGTGGCTTTCTTGCTGTCTGAGGAATCCGGCATGATGACAGGTGCGGTTATCGACTTCGATCAGGGAGTGATCGGCTGCGGTGACGGCGGTTCACCAAAACCGGAACGGCCGTTGAGCCTGGCAGCGGGAGAACATCATGACTGACACCCTGTTTTTACAGCCGGACGCTCTCTCGGCGAATGCCTTTAGCCTATTATGTGAGCAATCGCTAACATTGAGCGATTATCCGCTTGCTGCCGAAGCGGAAAAAAACGTGCTGATTTATCACAATGCCGCGCTGCTGGAACCTGTCCAGAGCGATAAAATCGCCGTGCTGAGCGAACTGCATCGGGCTCTTTCCACTGGCCCCGGCGTACTGGTCATCAAAGGAGCCTATCCCGACTCAGAGGTGATTGAGCGGCACAACCGGGTTTTCGACGCCATTTTTCAGCAGGAAGCGGCCAGAGGGAACGCAGGTGATCACTTTTCTGCCGCCGGCAATAATGGCCGCATCTGGAATTCGCTGCAAAAAACCGCCGAGCAGGATGCCGGCTCCTTCATCGAATACTATTCCAATCCCACGCTGGCGCTGGTTAGCGAAGCCTGGCTCGGCCCCTGGTATCAAATGACTGCGCAGGTGAACGTAGTCCGCCCCGGCGGTAAGGCGCAGCAACCACACCGCGATTACCATTTGGGCTTTCAGGAAAACCGCGATGTGCAGCGCTTTCCGCTGCCGTTACAGCTATTGTCGCAGTATTTGACGCTACAGGGCGCGGTGGCGCATTCGGCGATGCCGCTGGAGTCCGGCCCAACGCAACTGCTGCCGTTTTCTCAACAATATCCGGGGGGGTACCTGGCCTGGCGGCAACCGGAGTTTATAGACTATTTCCGGCAGCATGCGGTGCAGTTGCCACTGGCACAGGGCGATGCGTTGTTCTTTAACCCGGCGCTGTTCCATGCCGCCGGCAATAACGTTACTCGTGACCATGTGCGTATCGCCAACCTGCTGCAGGTTTCATCGGCGTTTGGCAAGCCGATGGAAACCGTCAACCGGCTACGCCTGCTGCAACTGATCTATCCGGCGCTGCGCCAGCGTTATCAAAACGAGCAATTGCATGGTGCGGAGCTGGCGGCATTGGTCGCGGCTGCGGCGGACGGCTACTCCTTTCCCACCAATCTGGACAGCGATCCGCCGCTGGCTGGTCTGGCACCACAGACGCAACAGCAATTGCTTTTGCACGCCCTGCAAGAAGACTGGAATGCCGAATATTTCAACCAGCAGTTGGAACGCCAACAGCGTTTGCGCAGCGCCTGACACCGGAGTATTTCAGCAGGCTACAGTGCCCTGCTGAATGACAAAATGGTCGTGCTGCAACCGACAGGCCCTGTCGTCTGCATCAGTTGCCAGACAGAGTTCGACGTCGGCGACGAACCCGCGTTCAATCAACTCGCGCGCTGAGCTGCACTGACGCAATGCAGTCGCAGGCAACGCATGGAAGCTTGCTGCCGCCGCCAGTGCCTCCGGCGACGGGTTTCTTTCTGGCAGTTGGGCGATGATCCCGCCAGCGACCAGCCAATCCTCAAGAGCCGGTCGCAGGCTGCCGTCCGGCCATTTTTCGCCGCTGGGGATTACCAATATGTTTCGATACGCTGCACAGGCAATGGCTGTCGCTTTAAGGTTGCGCAGGCAGGCGCAGAATACCGCAGCCCCTGAGTCTCGAGCCTTAAAAGCCAACGAAGAACCATTGGGGGACGGGAGCACCAGCTTGGTCTGCGCAGGAATATTGACCAACGAGAGTGGCGAAAGCGAATACCCTGCGCCATCAAAACGCCGGGTGTTGCTAGCCGTTACCGCGCCTAGCTTGCTTGCATAATCCTTGGCCGAGTCATCTTTCCATGCATAGGGATAGACGCTGGCTCCCCGTTTGGTTGCCACGCTGACACAGGTTGAAAACGACATCACATCGACAATGATGACGCAATCAACGTCGCCCGCCATATGCTCGATGGCGTTTGATCCCCACTCAAGACGAATATCGAATGGAAGTTGCGAAAAATAGCCCATCTACGGCTCCATAACGAAAAAGAAAGAGCGAAACATCGGATGATATGACACCTCCGCGCCATGAATAACAACCCCGTCCCCCGCAATACCAGACGGCAACGCCGGCAACTTTTCTATCATCAGTTCCCGTAGCAGGCGTGGATGGTCAAGTCGCGATTAATCGTTGACCTGCGCAACAACCCCTTTGGAAGTTTAACCCGTCCCTGAGCACCATGCTCTTCAAGCAACTGAATGGCACGAGTCGTGGACAGATGACGGCCTGCTTTATTGGTGGTGCGTAATTTCAATGCAGCGATCGGTTCACAATAGTGTTCGAGTTCGGGCGGTGGTGACGGAAATGCCATACAGCAGCGCTATCGCGGTGATCTGGGCCGTGCTTCGGGCTTTTTGGTGGGGCGGTCAAGCGTTGCCGCAGTTGCAACAGAGAGTTGGTAGGAATGGCCTTACGCCAGCGGCTCATCGCGGTCTAGCACACGATAGACAGAAGGCCCGGCCGATCCCCATTTACGGCGCAGTTACAACAGCTGAGCTTCTATCCTGTTTAATCCCTTGCCCTTATTTTTCCGCGACAGCTTCACCTGCCCTATTTCACCCGTGTTTGATACGTGAGTCCCGCAACAGGCCATTCTGATACCGGCACAGCACCAAATCCTTAGGTCATCCTGAAATTCAAATTTCACCGGATGCCCCTGCCGGATAAAATCATTCACTTCCAGCTCAAGAACGGAGAGCGAACTGGGATCAAGGTTTTTTGCCAACAGATAGTCGGTACGATCCTTCAGGCAGTTCACAAATGACCCTTCAACGGACAGGAAATCCGGGCTTCTGCTGAGAAAATATTCGACAAGATGACTGGCCGTATGCAGACGCATGGTGTTCAGCCTGCGGGCCCTGTCAATTTTACCGTTGATGAGCTGTCCCACCGCGAAGCCATCCACGTTCAGATAATGCTTAACAGATGCGCTGAAATCCAGCCTTCCTTCCTCTGTCGTGTCAACCTGTACTGCTGTGACTTCCCGGCCCTCTATGAAGCCTATATCGTAATCCTGATTTCCAGACAGCGGATAGAACAACGTCTGGTCAAGAACTATGTACTCATCGCCGATGAACGTAATCCTTGCCTGAAACTCATGTTCATATGGCTTTTCATCAAACAGTCTTTTTGTAGTTAACATAATGAGACTCTTAAAGAGAATAAAAAAATGGAATCAGGAAAGGTACGATGATCGTGATAATGCCACCTGAGAGTAAGGCCACCGGAACGTAGGATACGCCGCAGTGCTTCTCGATGATGGGCAGAGTGACATCCATGGCCGTGGCACCGGCCACGCCGATCGCAATATTGCCGTTTCCTAACCTTGAGAGCGTCGGAATAAGCAGCAGGGCAATGGCCTCCCGGAAGAGATCGCAGAGGAAAGCTACCGAGCCTAAAAGCGGGTCCCCCATTTTGGTGAATAAAATCCCCGAAAGTGTGTACCAGCCGAAACCGGAACTGACCGCCAGGCTGTGCGTAAGGGACAGGGGTAAAAAGACTGAAACAGCGGCCGCGCCGATATAGGACGCGAGCACGGTGAAACATGTCATTATGATGTTCGTCCGGTTAAGGAAGATTTCACGAAGATTAAGCCCTGCATAAGAAAGCTTTACCGCAATGACGAAGATCAGCAGATATAGCAGCCAGGAAATAACCGGGTCATAATCCATATCGGGTATAACCCTGAAAAAACCGGCCAGGAATCCTATTATTACCAGCCCTGCCAGGAGAAGTGGATCTTTTATATAGCCCATGATGTCGAATGCAGCTGCTTGACCGGAGTTAAGCGAATTTTTCTCTCCGCCTTCGGGCCGCGTACGAAGATGAAATATTTTTAACACGATCGCTATCGAGAGCGAGGATGCTGTGGCGATACACAGAGCATTGATCCCCACCAGGCTGAGTTTATCCATAATGTCCGGGATCAGCCCAACGGTAATCCCCATCAAAATGAGCAGGGCGTAAAGGCAGGCGTTTGAAACCTTCTCAACCGCGCTGATACCAAGATGAGAATAAAATTTCTTAAAATTAAATCCCAGGATAAAAGCTATCAGAATAGGAAAAAGATTGATAAATGCAAGATACATAAATTAGTCCAGTACGCAGGTGGAAATGATGTCGTCAAAATTTTCAGCGCGGCGAATAACTTTTATCTCTCCATTTTTTTTCAGGAGGTATTCCGCCGGTCTGACGCGGGAGTTGAAATTAGAGCTCATGGAGAACCCGTAGGCTCCTGTATCTTTAATGCAAATTAAATCTCCGACTTCCGTTTCAGGCAGGGTTCTCTGTCTGGCGAAAATGTCGCCGGACTGGCAAAGATTCCCTGCAATATCGTAAACCATTTTTTTCTGCTGCCCTGCCGACATGTTCTCAATATCGTGCCAGGCGTCATAATAGAAGCAGCGCGGAAAATGGTTATGGCCGGTGTCGAGGCCGATAAAGTTTCGCGAGGATGTGTGTTTTACCGAACAGACCCGGCTGATCAGCATACCGGCCCCTGCAACGACATACCGGCCAGGCTCGATAATGAACCTGGTAGCCAAGTCCAGATCGTAAGTTTCCCTTAACTCGTTCAGTGCAACATGTATGGCACTGATATCGTAAGAGCAATGCGTCACATAATCATAGCCGAAGCCCCCGCCAAAATTGATGAATTTAAGGGAGGAGAAGCTTTTTGCAAGTTCAGCCATTATTCTCGCGTTTTCAATGTAGTTAGTAACCTCCATTTCACCCGATCCGGTATGCGAGTGTAAGCCTTCTATCACCACCGATGCCGTCTTACAAATTGCTTTTGCTTCCTCGAGTTCGGAAAGAAGAATTCCGAACTTGGACAGCTCACCATTCGTGATGACTTTTGCTGAATGACCTGCCCCCACCCCTGAGTTGACTCTCAGGCTGATACCGATGCCTGGATGTTTCCCGGTTACCATACACAGCGCATCAAGCGAGCCAACGGTGATATTCACACCGGCGCGTATCGCCATCTCGATCTCATCAGCCGTCAGGCAATCTGAATTATAGTATATGTTTTCAGGAGGAACGCCGGATAAAGCCGCAATTCTTATTTCTTCGACAGAGCACGCATCAACTCCGAAACCTGAAGCTGCCAGGGCTTTTATAATTTGTGGATTAGAGTTCGCTTTCATTGCGTAGAGAAGCGTATAAGCCGGCTCCCGGAAGCAATCCTTCAGCGCTGTTACCCGGTTTTCTATTTCAGTTTCACTGTAGATATAAAAAGGCGTCTCAGTATCGTCGCAGAAGGTACGTATATTTTTACATAATTCCATGATTACTCAGCCAGTTGCAGTTTAGAAAGGTAGCGTTCTCCTGAATCGGGAGAAATACACATTATTTTTTTATTTGGCGCTCTTTCGAGGATTTTCATTGCAGTGGCTACGACAGCGCCGCTGGATAATCCAATGTCCAGAGAGTAACTTTGCCGTATAATTCTACACGCAGAGAAGGCTTCTGCGTCACTAATGGAGTAAACTTCATCTGCTGCTGAATCGTTCAGGATGCCAGGAATGAAGTTAGATCCTATTCCCTCCACCTGCCATGAGGATGGTACATATTTGCTTCCACTGAAATAGGAGTGGTATATGGATCCGTTCGGATCGGCGACAACAAACCTTGCTTTACTTCCTCTTTCGCGGAAATACCTGCTCAATCCGACCAGCGTACCACCGGACCCCACTCCGCATATGATGATGTCTGCACTCCTGCCTCCCTGCAGCCAGAGTTCAGGCGCAGTACTCTGATAATGGGCCAGACTGTTCGAATGATTATAAAACTGATCGCAAAAAAAACGGCCTTTTTGAGACGCGTAACGCCTGGCTACCTTCACATAATGATCTTCAGAATCGGCGCTGGTCTCGGAAGACATTATTATAACCTTTGCTCCGTAAAACTTAAGAAGCGCCAGTTTTTCTTTGCTGACCTTATCATGAGTTATTATGGTAACCTCGTAACCTTTCAGACGGCCTATCCAGGCAATGCCAATACCGGTATTACCGGAGGTCGCTTCGACAAGCTCGTCGCCCGGAGCGAGCAACCCTCTGCTTTCAGCGTCCTGAATTATTTTGTTTGCCACGCGGTCTTTTATAGAGCCGCCGGGATTGAAAGATTCAAGCTTTATTGTGACGTCTGCCTGAGGATACAGGTCTTTGAAAATATTTACCGTGGGGGTATTACCGATTAACCCGAGAAGACTGCTGTCTACCTGTCTTTCTGCTCTCTGTGCATCCATCACTGCTTGCCTCTGACTCATTGTCGGATGGAGAATATATAAATACATTTTATGTATATTGGCAAATCAATCACATTCATCCCAGCCCCCCAGCCAAGTTACAAACACTGCCATTGTTGAAATTAAGGTTTTTAATTTTTATATTTATTTAATTATCAGATTAAAATTCTGCAATAGCCCAACAATTAAACCGTATAATCTTTTTAATTATGTGGATTTTTTTATAAGAGTTACTAATAGTTGTATTGCACCGCTAATCTTTTCAGGTTCAGACGGTTTTGAATGACATCTTAAACACAGGGTTGAGCAGTTTGATGCCAAACCGGCAGAAATCAGGGCCATGCCCAACCATCAGCTCGATTCGGT
Organism: Serratia inhibens; assembly: GCF_003591175.1. Taxonomy (GTDB): domain Bacteria; phylum Pseudomonadota; class Gammaproteobacteria; order Enterobacterales; family Enterobacteriaceae; genus Serratia; species Serratia inhibens. The sequence continues at coordinate 559,486 of NZ_QYYG01000001.1, forward strand.
TCGAACGGCAGAACTGCGGGACCTGATGCTGGCTGTGAGGCTTCCGATATTGCAGTTATTGTGAGTCAGAGATAATGGATGGCGAGCCGTTACAGCTACGAAGTCATGACCCCCCCGCCTTGTGCTGACGCCGTGCTGATTAGGCTGCCAGCAGCCCGAGCAGTGCGCCGCCCGCCAGTACCCACAGCGGGTGGATGCGTTTATTCATGCTCAGTAGCGTGGCCAACGCGATGATCGCCGCCAATGGCCAGCTCGGTGCAGAGGCTTCGGCGATCAACACCCCGCTGGCCGCCACCAAACCCACGGTGACCGGCACCAGACCAGTCTGCACGATGCGCCGCCAGGGTTTGTCCTTGAAGCGCCGCCAGGCACCCATCACCAGTAAAGTGACGATCGATGACGGGCCGAACTTGGCGACGGAAGAAACCAACAGCCCCGCCCAGCCGGCCACATGCCAGCCAATCAGCGGCACGATCATCATATTCGGCCCCGGCGCGGCCTGCGCCATGGCGAACAACGCGCTGAACTCCTGTGCGCTCATCCATTGATGAACCTCCACCACCTGGCGCTGCATTTCCGGCAGGATGGTCATGCCGCCACCGAACGCCAGCAGTGAAAGCTCGGTGAAAATAATCGCCAGCGAGATCAATACGCCAATCATGAGGGCTTCCTCCACCACAGCAAAAAAATGCTCAGCGGTGCCAGCACCAACATGGTCGGCAACAGCGGCAGGCGTAGCCAGGCAATGGCGATCAGGCACAACGCTACAATCCCCAGCGCCAACCATTTACCGCGCAGCGGCAACAGCATTTTTATCCCGGTGGACAGCAGCAAACCGGCCGCCGCAGCCGCCAGCCCGGCAAACACGTGCTGCACATGCGCATCATTCTGGAAACGGGCATAAACCATTCCCAACCCGACCACGATCGCCGTCGGCGCGCTGATCAACCCCAGCAGCGCGCAGCAAGCGCCACGCAGGCCACGGAACTCCATCCCCACCGCGACCGAAAGGTTGATCACGTTGCCACCCGGCAGAAACTGGCATAGCCCGAGCAGCTCGGTAAAGTGTTCACCGCTCAGCCAGCGCCGATCCTCCACCAGCATATTGCGAGCCAGCGGCAGCACGCCGCCAAACCCTATCAGCCCCAGCATCAGAAAGCCCCAAAACAGCTCCCCATTGCCCGGCGGCGCCGCAAGCCGGGTGTTTTTTACCGCATCCGATTCAGACATTGGTCGTTCCACATCGCTTATTTTGATGCCTGGTATGATGCGCGCCGCCATGACATGATGTCTAATGCATTTCGGAATCAACAAGGATACCTTTCAGGTATGTCTATGATCGAACTTCGTCGCCTGCGGGCGTTCGTTACGGTAGTCGAAGAAGGCAATATCACCCGTGCCGCCGAACGCTTGTTTATTCAACAGCCGCCGCTGACCCGCCTGCTGCAGGGGCTTGAGGATGAGCTGGGGGTAAAACTGTTGCAGCGTCTGCCGCGCGGCGTGCGTGCCACCGAAGCGGGCAACGTGCTGTTTAATGAAGCGCGTGCGCTGTTGGCCCGCGCCGAACTGTTGACTGAGGCAGTGCGCCGTGCAGCACGCGGTGAACAGGGGCATATCGCCATCGGCTTCACCAGCTCCGCCGCGTTGCACCCGTTTGTGCCTAACCTGTTGCGCCGCTATCGCGAGATCCTGCCGGGCATCACCACCCAACTGGAAGAGGCCGGCAGCGGCGAACTGTTGGATGCGCTGGTGGATGAGCGGCTCGACGTGGCTTTTGTGCGCTCGCCGGTCAGCGGCATTCCAGGCCTGACCATTGAGCCGGTTCTGCGCGAACCGATGCTGGTCGCCCTGCCGGTCGGCCACCGGCTGGCTTTCGACAGCGAGCAGCCTTTGCCACTGCTGTCGTTGGCCAACGAAGCCTTTATTCTCTACCGCCGCCCTGCGGGCCAGGGCTTGTACGATGCCATTTTAGCCGCCTGCCATCGCGCCGGGTTCAGCCCGCGCGTCATTCAGGAGGCCCCGCGTCTGCCCGCAACGCTCAGCCTGGTGGGGGCCGGTCTGGGGCTGTCGATCGTACCGGCTTCGATGCGGCGGTTGGGCGGCGACGGCATCGTCTACCGGGCAATCGGCGATGAAGCCCAGCTCAGTGCGCCGCTGTACCTGGCACTGCACAGCAACCGCACGTCCCCCCTCATCCAGCGCTTTCGTGCGTTGGTGGCCGAGGCGGTCAGCGCACGGCATTCCGGCTAGTCCTGCTGGTCGGCGATACGCGTCAGGTGGATCACCAGATACAGCAGTTCATCGTTCGACATCTCCATCTCCAGCAGATTCTTCACATAGTCGCGGATCAGCAGCGCGCCGCGATAGGCGTTCGGGTACTCCCTGGTCACCTGGGCAAAGATGAAGTCGTCTTTCGACGCCATCTGTTGCCCCTCGACCATCCGCTGAATAAAAAACTGCATATGCACCAGAAAACGCGCGTAGTTGAGCGAATCCGTATCGATATTGATGCGAAAGTGGTATTTGATGATATTGAAAATGTCTTTCAGCATCTTGACCGACAGCAGGGTATGTTCCATGTTCTGCACGTCGGTCTGGCCATTAACCAGATGGAACGCGATATTCCCCGCCTCTTCTTCCGGCAGAGCGATGTTAAGCCGCTGATTGATGTGCGCCAGCGCCTGCGCCGCCACCGCGAACTCCTGCGGATAGAAGCGCTTCACCTCGAACAACAACCGGTTTTGGATCGCAATGCCCTTGTGATAGCGCTCGATGGCAAAGCTGATGTGGTCCGCCAGAGTGAAGAAAATCTGCTCGTTAATGCGGCCATTAAGCTGCCGGTTGGCCTCGGAGAGGATCATCTGCACAATCTCCAGGTGCTCCACCGGCGTGTTTTCCATCAACCGCAGGTAATCACGGCCCTTTTGGCTGTTCTGTACCACATACACTTTCTCAATAGTGGCCGGGTCGAGAACATCACCCACTTTGCTGTTAAAGCCAATACCCTTGCCCATGACGATAGCTTCGTTGTTATCGCTGTCTGTTGATAGCACCAGGCTATTATTGAGTACCTTAATGACTTTCATCGTCGCGGCCATCACCCTTTATTTTTATTAGCGTTGCCGGCCATGAGTGGCAATCAGCCGTTGATACCAGTCAAAACTGCGCTTTTTGATACGCCGCAGATCTTTCAGATCCTGTTCGCCCCGATTCACATAGATAAACCCGTAACGCTTGGCGTAGCCCTGATGGGTGCTGACCACGTCTATCGCCGCCCACGGGCAATACCCCATTAGTTCAACGCCGTCGTTGATCGCCAGTTGCATCTGTTCAACGTGCCGGCGCATAAACTCAATGCGGTAGTCATCATTAATTGTACCATCGGCCTGTAACTCATCCGGGGCGCCAATGCCGTTTTCAGTAATTAATATCGGCAAATGGTAGCGTTCGTAGGTTTTACGCAACGTCAGGCGCAGCCCGACCGGATCGATCACCCAACCGTAACGGGTTTTGCCAACGAACGGGTTCTCCGCCGCGCGGTACACTCCCGGTTCCCCCAGCATGATTTGCTGATCGCCGGCGCGGGCACTGATGTCCGAAGCATCGCCCCGGCTGGCGGCGATGGTGGCGGTGGAATAGTAGTTGATCGCCACGTAATCCGGTTTGCCCTGCAGCAACAGCGCCGCATCGCCCGGTTCCATTTGCGGCGCCAGGCCGCGGTCCTGCAAATATCGCCAGGCCAGTGCGTTATAGCGCCCATGCACCGCCACGTCGAGGAAGCTCCAGCAGCGCAGCGTTTCCCAGTTGTGTGCGGCGATGGCGTCCAGCGGATGGCAGGTTTCCTGATACATCGAGGTGGTGTTAATCGCCGGGCCGATTTTGCCGGCTGGGCAGCGTTGGTGGCACAACGCCATCACCCTGGCCTGCGCCACCAGCATGTGGTGGCTTTGCTGATACAGCACCTGTTTGGACGGCAACTCGCCGCCCTTCGGCATGCCAATGGCACCCGGATGCAGGATCATGGTGTTCTGTTCATTGATGGTCAGCCAATATTTTACCCGATCGCCAAAGGCATCAAACAGCACCGCCGCATACTCGACAAACGCATCGATAGTGGCGCGATTGGACCAGCCGCCCTGCTGTTCGAGCACGTAAGGCAAATCGAAGTGATACAGCGTCACCACAGGTTCAATGCCGTGACGTTGCAGTTCATCGATCAGTTGCCGATAGAACGCCAGCCCGGCGGCGTTAACCTCACCGGTGCCGTTGGGCAGCACCCGCGTCCAGGCGACGGAAAAGCGATAGGCCTTCAGCCCCAGCTCGGCGAACAGTTCCACGTCTTCGCGGAAACGGTGATAATGATCGCTGGCCACCTTGAAATCGGCGGTTTCTTCAGGATGATCGAGCATGTCTACAATCGACGGGCTTTTACCGTCTTCGTCCCAGGCCCCCTCCACTTGATAGGCGGAGGTAGAGGCTCCCCACAGAAAATCTGCGGGGAAATCGTCCAGTCGTTGATAAATCATGCCGGCTCCTTGGGAATATTGAGGGTGATGATTGTCTCGCCAAAACCCACGCTGCCCGGCTGACGGCAGCTCAATTGCGGGAACGCTTCGCTGTTGATCACCAATACCGGCGTAGTGATGTCGTAACCCAACCCGGTAATCGCCGCAATATCAAAACGCACCAGTTCGTCCCCCACCTTGACCCGATCGCCAATCTGCAAGTCAGATGCAAAATGCCGGCCAGCCAGATTGACCGTATCGATGCCGATATGCACCAGCAGTTCGACGCCGTTGTCGCCCTTGATGCCCACCGCGTGCATCGACGGCAGGAAGGTCGCCACCTCGCCGTCCAGCGGCGCGCGCAACACCCCTTCCTGCGGCCTTATCGCCACGCCCTGTCCCAATAACCCCTGCGAGAACACGTCGTCGTTAACCTGCTCCAGCGCCACCAGTTGGCCGGACAGCGGGCTGAAAATCTGCTGCTCATCGCCGCCGATGGGGGCCGCCGCCGGTGCGGTCTCCTGCTCTTGCTCTTCAACCGGATCGTCAAAGCCGAGGATCCAGGTCAGCGCGAAGGTCACCACGATGGCAATGGCACAGGTGATCAGCGCATGAACGATATTCATCGGGTTTTCACCGATAAATGCCGGCAGCGCCGCCAATCCCGGAGAAACGAAGGCATAGCGCACCAGCCCGCTCAGCCCGGCATAGATACCGGCGCAACCGCCGCCGATCATCGCCGCAATCAGCGGTTTGCGCAGCTTCAGCGTAACGCCATACAGCGAAGGCTCGGTGATCCCCAGCAGCGCGGTGAACCCGGCGGAGGACGCCAGTTGACGCAGATTTTTGTTTTTGGTGCGGAAAGCCACGCACAGCGTCGCCGCGCCCTGCGCGATATTGGACGCCAGCATGCCCGGCCCGTTAATCATTTCAAAACCGTTTTTGCTTAACTGGCCGGTGGCGATAGGCGTCATCGCCCAGGCAGTGCCGGTGATCACCAGGAAGGGTTGCAGCCCGCCCATCAGCATCGGGATCAGCCAACTGGCCTTGCCGTCGACGATGGCCGCGCCTGCGGCGACCAGGTCGTTAAGAAAAATACCGAACGGCCCGACCACCACCAACGCCAGCGGCGCCGTAACCAACAGGATAATCATCGGTTTGGTGAAAAACTTGATCATCGTCGGCGACACTTTCTCCGCAAAACGCTCGATATAGGACATCAGCCACACGGTGAAAATAATCGGCAGCACCGAACCGGCATAGTCCGCCAGGCGCACCGGAATACCGATAAAATCAATCGCGGTGCCCGCCGCCAACATCTGTGCCAAATTGGGGTGCAGCAAGGCGCCGGCGATGGTCATCGCCAGTATCGGGTTGCATTCGAACTTGATCGAGGCGCCGTAGGCCAGCAATACCGGCAGGAAGAAAAAGGCCGCATCGGCGATGGTGTCCAGCAGACGATAGGTCGGGCTGGCGGCGTCTATCACACCGGTCAATTTGAGGATCGCCAGCAGCGCCTTGATCATCCCCGCCCCGGTGATCGCCGGGATCACCGGAGTGAATGTGGTGGAGATGACACTGATGATCCGCGAAAACACCCCGCCTCTGGCCTGCTGTTTCTTTTCGCCCTGTCGGCCGCCGAGATCGCCAATCTCCTTTTGCAGCGTGCGGAAGGTTTGCTGCACGTTATTGCCGACCACGATCTGAAACTGGCCGCCGCGCTCCACCACGCTGATCACTCCTGGCAAGGCCTCAATGGCTTTCGCCTGCACCTTGCCGTCATCGTTAAACTCCATGCGCAGGCGCGTGGCGCAGTGCGTCAGTTTGCTGACGTTGGCTTTACCGCCTACCAGCGCCAATATTTCCAGGCCCAACTGTTTGTAATCCATCGATTTTCCCCGGTAAAAAAGCAAAAAAAAAGACCAAAATGAAAATGCGCCTCATCATGATGAGAGGTGCATTCCTATTTTGGTCTTGCCTGCCTGAGCAGTAACACGCCGTAATAAAAATGTCTGGCGACCACGAAGATCGCGACGGAAGTATCGCCATAGTTGCGATTTTTCAGCAACTGCCTTCGTCAAACTTTGCGAGCAACATCACTCTTCGCCGAAAATGCACTGCAATGTCACCCGTTGCCCCCTGCCATGCGCTTTTTTGGCGCAGCCGCTGGCATCGCCGCACTGTACGTCAAGGTTAAGTTTTGACCACTCAGATACAAGAGAACCGCTACCTGAGTGGATTCTCGTATCCTTACGGGGGATCGCGATACTGCGTACCACGCAAACGATATTAAGAAGATCCTTCTGAATCTTTGATCTTAATAGTATAGGTTTTATCGAATTCTCCTGATTTTGAAAGCATTCCGCCACCTAAGCCGCCATGTACTCGCACTTTAACTATAGCTGCTTTTGTTGGTGTCCCCCTAATCTGAATGCAATTATTGAATTCATCATCATCACAATACTGTAGGTGGAGACCTAAATGATCTGGATGAATATCTCCTGCAATGACTTGCTTACCATAAATATCATAAGAAAGAACTATTCCGCCAAATATATTTATTTGGTTATAATAGGGGACCCCAACAGTTGCATCATTAAGAACTTCTCCTTCTGGAGTAAATTCTGCCTGTAACGAACAGGCAGATAGTAAAAACAAAGATAAAACAAAAAATATTCTTCTCATTTTTATTTCAATGGTTTAAAAACCATCCCTCCAAAAAATCTGTTAATAAAAAATTGCAAATCTCTTTTAGGTTTTATCCAGTTTCTTGTTTTTCCCCAAGAAAACAATTCCAAACTAATATATCCGTTGGGATCTTGTGTGACTGAACCATCCCAGACAACCCAGTGTGTAGGTAACGTTGTTTTGTTTGTACTATTTCCAAGAAGTCCATCGTTTATTAATGTGACGACTTTATAGCCTTGCTCAATATATTTATTTAAATCTCTGATTCCCTGGACGCCTACCTGAGTGATTCCTACATTACTAAAGACCATTTCATAACCGGCTTTTTCAAACCACTCTGTCAGTGTTTGCCACATGGTGATCCCCGCCACTGGAGAATCAAGAGCATCAAAGCTCAGCACCGTATTCTCTGAATCCCTTAGCCCAGCCAACGTCATCCAGTCAGCACCGGCTATCTTCGGCCTGCCGTCATCATAGTAAAATGCACCTGTCGGGTGCCGACAGCCTTCACCTGGTGAGATGATTAAATCGCCTATTTTAGTTTTTCCGTATCGCCAAAGTTCACGGGCAGCTTGCGCATACGCATCAGGGCGATCCTTTTGCAGGCAGTAAAAAAATGTAGCAGGTCCACATACACTTGCAGCTATTTGATTAGGGAAATCAAACCCGTTAAATCTTTCATCTATTTGACGTTCTATTAAATTTTTATCAAAAGGATCTCTGGAATCACCGATGAGGTATTCTTTCGCAATAAATGGACGTTCCGGGATGGTGATTTTAATCTGCTTTGTTTCGCCCCCCTGACTTTCAGGCTTCATTGTCCCTTTTGACTCAAAATAACAGGGGTTCTCCCGCTTGACTGGAGACCAGGCTTTGCCTGACGCAAATTCTTCAAGCGTGTACATCTTAGTGAACGGAACAGGCGTCATACAATGCGTATGCAACATGGTTTTTCGGTAAAGTTTCACTTCCATAATATAAATGATCGAGAGTGGTTCATTTATATTCCCGGTCATGTGACTCTGTGTTTCATAATTACCCAGAAAAGGCTGTTGTTTCACATCCACCAAGGGGTGTTTATTTCTGCTGGAGTCCATACGATAAATGCACAGGTCATACAACAAAAAATCAGCCGGGACATTAGAGTTAATACGGGTACTAAGATGGTAAACAGTCATAATTAATCCATTAATATATGCAGGTTAATATTTTCAGCCGATTCAGCATAATGCCATCCGGTAACATCAGGGTATAGCGGCAACCGGCCATGAGTTGGCCGTCGTCACCGGCGCACTGAAAACGGATGCAGTTCCGGGCGCTGGCGTCTTGAGCCTGCTGTGCGGGAATGGAAGTATGACGGGTATTGCGAGAGGTCAGGGAACCAGTACCTGTGTTGGTAGACTGCGTGGTTGAACCGTAAACATAGTGATCGGGGCAACGGCACAACACCCTGTCGCCGGTGGCTACATATGCTTTACCTTCTTCTGCCCAGTATTGTGCAGAGGCGAGGATTTCAAAGTACCCGTTGCATTTGCTGCATGATGCCTTGTCACCGGTTCGGGCTATTGCTTTATTTCCTTCAAACCAGGTCGCGGTGGCAGAAATGATTTCCCCATAACTCGTTTTGTCGCCAAGACAGGCCAGTGCTCTCGCCATCATTAATCCCTCAATATATAAGCGGTTATCCTCACCGGCATCATACAGCAATCACGACTTAACCCAACTCTTCCGTTTCTGATTGTCGATACAGCGCCTGGATACGACAGATCTGAGAAGGACTGTACCCCGTTGTATCTACTGTTTCCCGGATACTCGGCTTCTTAACCTGAATATCAACCTGACTAATGATGATATCTGGCGAGGCAACAGAACACCGGATTCCGGTAAGTTTCGTTGCCTGCGACCAGCTAAAGTCGAAAAGTACAAAAAACAGTCTTTTTTCGGCGAGGGATCACCTCGCCGATCGTTACTGTTTGCGTTGTTCCGCGACCTGTTTCGCCGTGACCTTCCCTTGCTTCTCGCCAAACTGGCCGACCACATAGTTGGCCACCGCCGCCACTTCTTCGTCCGAATATTGAGCGCCGAAGTCCGGCATGACCTCATGCTGCTCCCCGATGCTGATGCGGGTGCCTTTGAGGATCGCCTGCACCACGCTACGGCCCTGCGGATCGTTCACCGCCGTGCTGCCGACCAACGAAGCGTATTTACTTTGTCGGCCAACGCCGTTCCACTGGTGACAGCCACTGCAATCACCGGCAAACAGCCTGCGGCCCAACGAATCCTCTTGCCCGCCCGGCAGCACCGCGCTGGAGGACAACGCGCCCTTCGGTTGCAGGTTCACCGCGCTGGCACTGTCACCGGCGATAGGTTCTATGTTGCGCAGGTATTTCACCAATGCCTGATTATCCTCCGGCGTCAGATACTGCAGGCTGTTTTCCACCGCCTCCGCCATCGGGCCGGCGGCACTGCTGCGCCCCTCTGCGTGGCCGGTCGCCAGATACTGCGACAGTTGCTGCTCGCTCCAGCCGCCGATGCCGGTCTGCGCATCCGGGGTGATATTGCCGGCAAACCAACCCTGGATCACCTCACCGCCGAGGTTCTTGCTCTGGTTAATGCCAAAGGCCAGATTGCGCGGCGTGTGGCATTCGCTACAGTGCCCCAGCGCGGTCGCCAGGTAAGCACCGCGGTTCCACTGTTCATCCTGGTTGAGATTCGGTTCGAAGCGTTTTTCATGGAAGAACGCCAGATTCCAGAACTTCATTCCCCAGCGTTGATTGAACGGGAATGGCAGATCGTTTTGCGGGTTAGCCTGTTTCACCGGCGGCAGGCTGAACAGATACGCCTTGATCGCCAGCACGTCGTCGCGGCTTAACGCAGTGTAAGAGGTGTAAGGCATCGCCGGATACAGGTTACCCTGCGGACCGACGCCCTCACGCACCGCACGCACAAACTGCTCGTCGCTCCAGTCGCCAATACCGGTTTCTTTGTCCGCAGTAATATTGGTGCCGTAAATAGTGCCGAACGGCAGTTTAAACGCGAAACCGCCGGCGAAAGGTTTACCACCCGGCGCGGTGTGGCAAGCCACGCAGTCGGCGGCGCGCGCCAGATATTCACCGCGCGCCAGTTTATCGGTAATGCCGGCCGGCGCACCGGCGATGGGCGCGGCAGGCTCCGGGCCAACCGGCCGCAGCAGGGTATACAGCGCATAACCGCCGGCTATCACCACGACCGCGACAATCAGCCATAACAGCCATCTCAGGGCATTGCTCATGAGTTTCTCCCTTAATCCAACGCCTTGGCGGCCTGGTGGATGGCAGCGCGAATGCGCACGTAAGTAGCGCAGCGGCAAACGTTGCCGCCCATCGCCGCGTCAATATCCGCATCGCTCGGGTTTTTGCTCTGGGCCAGCAGCGCGCTGGCACTCATGATCTGGCCTGACTGGCAGTAGCCGCACTGCACCACGTCCAGATTGACCCAAGCTTCCTGCACCGCTTTACCCGCCGGCGTTTCGCCGATGGCCTCGATGGTGGTGATTTTCTTGCCGACCGCCGCCGAAACCGGCGTCATGCAGGAACGTACCGGCACGCCGTCCAGATGAACGGTACAGGCACCGCACATGGCGATGCCGCAGCCAAACTTGGTGCCGGTCAGCCCGGCTTCATCGCGCAAAAACCACAACAACGGCATGTGGGTATCGCCATCAAACGTCAGCGCTTGGTCGTTAACGGTTAAAGTAATCATGACGTTCTCCTTGGAAGGACACTGGCGTCGCTGTTGGGACGGTGTAAGGGCAGACTAAGCGAGGTACGGGGACGCCCGAGCAGCGCCAGCGCATTGCCGACCGCCGGGCCGATGGTCGGCACGCCCAGTTCGCCCACGCCAGTGGGTTTTTCGGTTGAAGGCACGATAATCACCTCGATTTCCGGCATTTCATCAATCCGCAGCGGGCGGAAATTGTTGAAGTTGGATTGTTCGACCATGCCGTCTTTTAAGGTGATGTTGCCGTACAACGCGATACTCAGGCCGTAACCGATACCGCCCTCAATCTGCGCGCGGATCACGTCAGGATTCACCGCCACACCGCAATCCACCGCGCACCACACCTTGTGTACGCGCGGAATGCCGCCTTCGCCGATAGACACTTCGGCAATCTGCGCCACCCGGGTGTCAAACGCCTTGGCGACGCCGACGCCGCGCGCCCGGCCATCCACTACCTTGGCTCCCTGCCAGTTGGCGGCTTTCGCCACCGCGCGCAACACGCCGGCTTCGCGCGGTGCGTCCCCCATCAGCGCCAGCCGCCCTTCCACCGGATCCTGCCCGGTTTCCTGCAGCAACTGATCGATAAAACTTTCCACCGCATGGCCGGTATGGGTGCTGGCGACCGATCTCAGCGAGGTGGTCGGCACCTTGCCCGGCACGATATGGGTATCGCAACGGAAACTTTCGAAGGTATAAGGCAGTTCGCTGGCGCCTTCGATCATCATCTGATCGACACCGTTGACCACCAGCGCCGCCATGGCGCTGTTGACCGTCCAGGAGTGGCCGACGACGGTATCGGTCCAGCCCACCACCTTGCCGCCCCGGATCGCCCCGCGCAGCCGGTGCAAAATCATCGGGCGGTACCAACCGTTGCGAATATCGTCCTCACGCGTCCACACCACCTTCACGCCATGACCGGGCCCGATAGCCTTGGCGGCAGCGGCCATATCCGCCGCCAGATCCGGCCCCAATGTCGGGTTGCCCAGATCGATGCGTCGGCCGAAGCTGCCCCCCGCCAAAATGGTTTCGATTTGCACTTTTTCCGGCGGTAGCTGGAACAGATCGCACAGCTGTTTATGGTCGAGAGTTTGGATCTGGCAGCCGTAACGCGCCTTGACGCTTTCGCCGTCCCAGAACAGATAACCATCGAGCGGCTCCATCGGCGCATGGGCCACGTAGGGGAAGGTATATTCCGCTTCGATCACCTTGTCGGCCTTGTCGAAAACCTCGTCCGGCTTGCCGCGGTTGGTCGCCACCAGACCGGTTTTTTGCGCCACCTGGCGGAATTCGGCAAAAATTTGCTCGGTATTGCGCCTTTCAGCCTGGGAATCGTCCCACTCTACCTGCAATTTTTCGCGGCCCTGGATTGCCGCCCAGGTATTTTTGGCGTAAACCGCTACGCCGGTGTCGGTCTGCTTCACATCCACCACGCCGGGCACCTGCAACGCCCGGCTGGCGTCAAACGACGCCACTTTGCCGCCAAAGCGCGGCGATTTTTTTATGGTGACGGTCAACATGTCCGGCTCATGAATGTCCTGCGTGAACTGCGCGCTGCCGTTGGTCTTCGCCAGCGAATCCACACGGTGCAAGCCGCTCACTTTGCCGATCAGGGTAAAATTGGCCGGGTCCTTCAGCGTCAACCCTGCGGGATCCGGCGGCGGGAGTTTAGCGGCCAATGCGGCGAACTCGCCGAAGCCCGCTTCGCGGCCGCTGGCAGGGTGGCTGATCTTGCCGGCCTGTATGATGATCTCCTGCGCTGAGGTTTTCCAGCTCTGGGCGGCGGCCTGAACCAGCAACGCCCGCGCCATGGCCCCCATGCGCCGCATTTGGTCATAGGCGTTGGCCACCGAGCTGGAACCGCCGGTGCCCTGGAATCCGAATGACAGGTTTTTGTAGACGCTGGTGTCTACCGGGGCGGCGACTACGCGCACCTGCGCCCAGTCTGCGTCCAGCTCCTCTGCGACCAGCGTCGCCATGCCGGTATAGACGCCCTGGCCCACTTCGGTGTGTTTGCTGACGACGGTGACGATGCCGTCTTCGCCGATCTGTACGAAGGCGTTGGCTTCAAATGCGTTGCTTTCTGGCGCAGTGGCGGGAGTGGTGCGTGCCAGTGCGCCGGTAGACGGCAGATAGGCACCAATCACCAGCGCGCCGGCGCCGACGATAAACCGCCGCCGCGTAAGCGGGACTTCGGGTAGTTTCATTGATCATCGCTCCAAAATGCCGGATGACATCACCATCGCGGCGCTTTCATATTGTTATCACGGCCTCTTTTTTAACCTGGGCGCAACAAACTTATACTAGTCGAATTCTTTTGCCAGTGTGCAACTGAGCACATATTGCCCCAACCCGGTTCAGGTTTTGCACCAAATCGCGCCAATATTCCCCCTTAACGCCGCCCCCCGGTGCCTGCAGGCTGGTACGGGAATTGCTTCTCCCTGTTATGGCTACGAAGGAGAAGAACATGAAAGCAATCATCATCGGCGGCGGTATCGGCGGGCTTTGCGCCGCAATCGCATTGAAGCGCTGCGGCATCGAGACCGAGGTTTTTGAAGCGGTGAAAGAGATCAAGCCGGTAGGTGCGGCGATTTCCATCTGGCCGAACGGCGTAAAGTGCCTTAACTATCTCGGCATGAAGGAACCCCTGCGCCGGCTCGGCGGCCCGATGCACTACATGGCTTATCAGGAATATCTGCACGGCCATACCCTGACGCGTTTCAGCCTGGATCCGCTGATCGCCAGCGTCGGCGAACGCCCCTATCCGGTCGCCCGTGCCGAACTTCAGGCCATGCTGCTGGATACCTACGGTCGTGACAATGTGCGCTTTGGCAAGCGCGTCAACGGCCTTGAAGAAACCCAGGATGGCGTCATCGCCTGGTTCGAGGACGGCAGCCAGACCCACGGTGATTTTCTGATCGCCGCCGACGGCACCCATTCAGCCATCCGCCCTTACGTGCTCGGGCATGGGGTGGAGCGTCGCTATGCCGGTTACGTCAACTGGAACGGGCTGGTGACGATTGATGAATCTATCGCCCCGGCCGATCAGTGGACCACTTTTGTCGGTGAGGGCAAGCGGGTTTCGTTGATGCCGGTCTCCGGCAACCGTTTCTACTTTTTCTTCGACGTTCCGCTGCCGACCGGGCTGGCGGAAGACCGCAGCACGGTGCGCGCCGATCTGCAACGCTACTTCGCCGGTTGGGCCGAACCGGTGCAGAAACTGATTGCCGCGCTCGATCCCGACACCGTCAACCGCATTGAAATTCACGATATCGAGCCCTTCGAACAGTTGGTGCGCGGCCGGGTGGCGTTACTGGGCGACGCCGGTCACAGCACCACGCCGGATATCGGCCAGGGCGGCTGTGCGGCGATGGAAGATGCGGTGGTGCTGGCGATTGCGCTACAAACCAACTCACTGGGCATCGAGGATGCGCTGCTGCGTTATCAGGAGAAACGCAGCTACCGGGTGAAGGATTTGGTGCTGAAAGCGCGCAAGCGCTGCGACGTGACGCACGGCAAAGAGATGGAGATCACCCGCAGCTGGTACGAAGAGCTGAAAACCGAAACCGGCGAACGCATTCTCTCCGGCATGAAAGAGACTATCCTGGGGGGGCCTCTGGCCTGATCCCCTTGCCCCTTCTCCTGGCGGAAAAGGGGCAAGCCCTCAAAGACTCTGAGTACGGATACGCCCCGCCGACAGTTCAATGACCCGGTCCGCCGAGGCGATGGTTTCCGGCCGATGAGCGATCAGTAAAATCGGCAGGCCAAGCCGGCGCAAGGTGCGGCTGACCAACATTTCGTTGGTGACGTCCAAATGGCTGGTCGCCTCATCCAGGATCAACAGCTTCGGCTCTTTATACAGCGCCCGCGCCAGCAGCAATCGCTGTTTCTGCCCGGAGGACAAGGTCCCACCCATTTCACTGATTAAGGTCTGGTAGCCCATCGGCAGTTGCTCAATGTCCTGATCCAGCTGCGCCAGCCTGACGCATTCGCCAAGTTTATCGTTGTCCCTTTTCGGTGAGAAAAACGTAATGTTGTCGGCAATGGAACCGCGAAACAGCTGATCTTCCTGCAATACCGCACCGATATGCTGACGAGTCTGTTGATAATCGGCGCGACGGTGTTCAACGCCCAGCGTGCGTATCACCCCCGCAGAGGGCGGATATAATCCCAGCACCAGCTTGGCCAAGGTGGTTTTGCCGCTGCCGGATGCCCCGACCAACGCCACTACCTCGCCGGGCATGATGTCCAGCGAGACTTGCGACAGGATCTCCCGTTCGGTTCCTGCGTATTTGAAACTGACCTGTTCCAGGCTCAGAACCGGCAAATCGGCCGGCCAGGCGCTTACCGGGCACACCGGCCCCTGGTTGCCGGCCTGTGACGCCGCCGCGCCTTCACGTGGGGTCAGCACGATATCGGCCAACCGCTCGTTATAAACGTCCAGCATTCGGTAGGCGACCACTTTGTCTATCAGGCCGTTAATGCTGCCCGAAAAACGCCCCTGAAAAGACATATAGGCCACCAGCATGCCCACCGAAAACTCGCCGGCCAGCACCGAGCCGGCGCCCAGCCACAGCACTGCCGCAGCGACCACGCTGCCGATAACGGTCTGCATGATACCGTATACCATCATCAGTTTGCTTTCGCGCAACTGGGCATTGCGCCGGGCGACGTTCAGATTGCGCCAGGCAGATTCCCGCGGCATCAGCGCGCCATTCACCCGCAGGCTCAACACGCCGCGCAGGCTTTCCAGAAAATGGCTGGATTCTTCGGTGCCGGCATTCCAGCTGTCCTGCGCCGCTTTACGCAGCGTGCTGAACCAACACAGGCGCAACAGGGCGTAAACGGCGGCGGCGGCCAAGGCCACCAGGGTTAACTTTACGCTGTAGAAAAACATCATGATCAGCGTCCCCACCACCAACAGCACGTCCAAAAAGGCTTCGAGCAGCGTTGTCGTCAGGGTGTCCTGTATGGTGTCGACGGCATCGAACTTGGCACTGATATCCCCCATGTTGCGTGCCTCAAACCAGCCTATCGGCAGGCGCAGCAAATGGTGAAACACGTTGGCCGTCCACTGCATATTGAAGTTGACCGCCATAGTCAGCGTCGCCCACTGCCGGGCCAGTTCCAGCAGCATCTGGGTGCCGGTCATCAGCAGCATGGCGATGACGATCAGCGTCAGCAGGCTGGCGTCCAGCGCCACCAGCACCTCATCGATCACCAGTTGGTTTATCAGCGGGCCGAGCAGCGCCAACACCTCCAGCGCCACGGCGAAGCAAAAGATCCTGGCCAGCGCAGGTTTTAGGCCGTGCGTTTTACCAATCAAGGTTGTCAGGCGGATCTTTTCCCTGCGATCCTGGGTTTCAAACCGGTGGTTGGGCGTCAGTTCCATCGCGATGCCGGTAAAATGGCGGTTCGCCTCTTGCAGACTCATTTTCAATTGGCCGCGCGCCGGATCGTGCAGTTCCAGCGTTTGCCCCCGCACCCGCCGCAGAACGGTAAAATGGTTCATGTCCCAATACAAAATGCAGGGCACGGCCAGCAGGTGCAGTTCATCCAGCTCCAGCCGAATGACGCGACCGCTTAAATTCAAGCCTTCGGCGCACGTCATCAGTTGCGAAAACGTCATGCCAAGCTGCGAAACATGACATTCCGTGCGCAGCGTTCGCATATCGACCTGGTGCCCATGCCAGCCGGCTATCATCGCCAGACAGGCCACCCCGCACTCCGCCGATTCCGTTTGGCGGATCAGCGGCAGGCGCTTTCGCCAGCCCCAGTTAATCATCTCTGTTACGTCCATGCTTACATCCTCCCTTGCAGGCTCCATAACGGCTCCAGCAGCCATTCGTACAGGCGGCGGCTGTCCAACTCAATGTCCGCGGACACCGCCATGCCGACGCGCAGCGGTTCCTGCCGGCCATAAGCCGTAATGGTGGTTTTATCCAGCGCCACGATCACACGGTAATGCCCTTCGTTTTCCTTCCAGACCAGCGGATTTTGCAACAACGCATCGCCGGCGCTGAGGCTGGCATGCGTGATGGTGCGGGTAGAGCCGTACTGCACGCCAAATTTTTCATAGGGGAACGAGGCAAAACGCAGGCCGACGCGCTGGCTGGGTTTGATAAAGCCCACCGCCTTGCTCGGGGCAAAAAGCTCTACCTGCAACTGCGCCCCGTCCGCCACCATCATCAATAAAGGATCGTTGGGTTTCACCGTCTGCCCGGCGCGGGCCAGCACCACGGCGACATCCCCGTCTACCGGCGCGGTCAGCGTATTGTCGCGCTGGGCGCCGAGCTCTATTTTTTGCTGATCGATGCCCTGCAACTGGCGTTCAAGCTCGGCGTCCCGCCCCTGCTGTTGTTGTTGGAGCGTTTGCAGTTCCGAACCTGCCGCCGCCAGTTCGCGTTTTAACCTCAACTGCGCCTGCCGTTGGACTTCGACCTTTTCCCGCATCGTCGACAGTTCCATTTGCTTTTGCTGGAATTCGATTTCGGACACATAGCCTTTGGCTATCAGCTTGCGGTAACGCGCCATCACCGAATGCGAGAACGCCGCCTGTTGCTGTACCAGCGTCAACGCAGAGCCCAGGCTGGTCAGTTCGTCATCCAACTGTGCGATACGCTGCCGCACGCCGGTTTGCCGCAGAGCGCTGGTCGCCCGCTCTTGTTCGCGCTGGTGTTCCAGCATGCGGTATTGCTGATCCAGTGACGCGGCCACCGACGCCAGCGCGCCAACGCCCTGCCCGTTGAAATGCTCGCCGCTGAGCCGATAAAGCGGCTGGCCGGCCTTAACCTTTTCTCCTTCAGCCACCAGACGTTCAGTGACCTGCCCGGCATTGCGGGCAACCACTTTGATCAACCCGCTGGAGGGCATTACCACGCCTTCCAGCCGCGCTTTACGGGTATACTCGCCCAGCATCAGAAATAGCAGGATAGCCAGCACCAGCGCACCGCTGGCCCAGGCATAGGCAGTTAAACTGAGGCTGGGCGGAATAATGACTTCGCCCTCGGCCTTGGTCGCCTGCGCGGTGAAATAGCCCTCTCGATACAACTGGGGCGGACGTCCTGTCATGGGAATTACACCTTAAGGCCCGTTTATAAACCGGTGGTTATTTTCCTTTCCCCGCACTTTTCCCCATGCGGATACACCAATGTAGCGCAATATAAAGGTATTTTATTGTAGCAATCATGCCCACCGGCACGCAGAAAATAATAATATATTTCGCCCACCCATCAGGGATATCGATATTAAACCAGCCGCCAGACTGGCTCAGCCCCACAGCTCTGAATAAATCATGAGACAATCGCACGGGCACTGCCGGCAATAGCCCCGCCAACACCGCCGCCAAATGCGGCAAGGCCTAGAGCCCATGCGCATTCAGAGCTTATTCCGGGGGATAAATTGGGCATGAAACCGTTAGCCTGTCCACCATAGTTAGTCGATGTTCCGGTTGCCGTAGCAGCCCTTTTTACTGCGGGTATCTACGCTGCTTTCACCACCGCCAGCGAGCATATTGACTTCATCCTTGGTCAAAACCTGCATGATATTCACTTCCGTTATTTATTAACGTTGTATTTGATAATGAGTATGATTTTAAAAATCACACTAGATATAACCATCCTGACAATTATTGTCAACCGGGAGAGGTATTTAAAAGACAAAATAAAAATGAGCTACAATAACGTTTTAATTAAATAACTAACGAGAATCGTTATTTAATGAAAGCATGATTTTTAATATACATTGGGTTTTACACTCTTATATTTCAGACCCAATAGCGCTGACCTAATGAACAAACCGCTACCGCATGGTTCGCCATCGGCACGGCTTAGGGTCTGGAAGAGAGGAGAAAGTAGCGACAGCACGCTGCAATGGCTTTCTTTACGCAGCGGCTGGTCGCTTTCTTAGTTATGGCAAAACTCTGGCGGCGCTACAAACGCTCGTTGAACCAGGCGATCTGGTGGGCGATGATGCTGTCAAAGTGCGGGCCGGCGTACATGTCATAGTGCTTCGCGCCAGGTTCAACATGCAGTGCCTTCTGTGTGGAGGCCACCGCGTCGTACAGCGCAATACCCTGCTCCGGCGGGTTTACGGTATCGGCACCGGCAACTACCACCAACACCGGGCAATCTACCCGCGCTGCGTTGTCTTGCGGCTTGTACTGCAGGGTTTCGCGCACGGTCAGGAAAGGAATTTTGATGTCCATCGCCGGGTACAGAACCTTGTTATGCTCGAAGAAGGCTTTCGACTCTTCGTCATTCAGCACCCGGGTAATGGCAACCAACATCTCTTTGCCGCTGGCCTGCTTTTTTTCCGCCATTTTGCTTAACGTGGCGATAAACGCCTGCTTCTCGTCCGCAGACATTTTCCCCGTCACGATCTCTTCCCCGTCGGCGAAGGCCAACTGGCTGACAACGCATTTGATGTCCGGGTTGTTGGCGGCCGCGCCCAACACGTGGCAACCGCCAAAAGAGGTGCCCCACAGGCCAATGCGCGAGCTGTCGGCTTCAGGCAATGCCTTCACCCACTGGGTCACCGCCAGGATATCGTCGATTTGCATCGCCGGAACCAGGCGACCGCGTTCACCGTCGCTGGCGCCAAAACCGCGGTAATCGAAAGTCACCGCCACATAGCCGGCATTGGCGAAAGCCTCGGCAAATGCGGGCAGCAGAATTTCCTGAATACCGCAGAAGCCATGGCACAGAATAATTACCGGCGCCTTGGCGATCCCATCAGGTAAACGGACTGTCAATGCGATGCCGCCATCCGTTTTGTGCGTACTTAACTGCATATTAACTCCATGTTTTTCATGCCTAAGACAAAAGGCAGAGTACCTCACTCACCCAGTAGACAAAACAATAAATAACATTGAGTAACAATTTAAGATTATTAATGATTCCCTGGATTGGCGCGCAGTCTGGCCACCTGAGCCTCCACTTCTCGCCATGCCGGTTTTTGGCCGGCATAGCGTTGACGCAGGTAATTCACCAGATCCGCTACCTGCCGATCGGAGAAGCTGTCCTTGAAGCCCGGCATAAAGCCCAGATCGGCGGTGGCCGGTTTGGCAATGCCTTGCAGGATCACTTTGATCAGGTTATCCGGCCGATCGCTGAAAATATTGGTGTTATTGGCCAAATCCGGGCTGACGCCAAACAGCTGCGGCCCACCGCTGGCGGCGCTGTGGCAGGCCTGGCAAGCGCCCTGGAACAGACGTTCGCCGGCCTGCTGCGCCTGCGCGGGTTGCAGGCTTCCGGCTAGCTGTACCTGCGGCTCCACGTTTAACGTTGTCGGAGTGCTCAGAGAGATAAGATAGCCGGCCATGGCCCGCACGTCAGATTCCGGCAGCGTAGCCAGTTCGCTGACCACCGGCCCCATCGGCCCGGCCGCCACGCCGTGTTCGGCGGAATGGCCGCTGCGCAGATACCGGAATAGCTGTTCTTCGTTCCAGGGTTTGTCCGCATTGGCCAGTTGGTTCAACGCCGGCGCTTCCCAGCCGTCCACCATCGCCCCTGCCAGGAAACCGGTACCGCCCTTTTCCGCCCCCATCAGGTTACGCGGCGAATGGCAGGCGGCGCAGTGGCCCAAGCCGTTGACCAGATAAGACCCGCGATTCCACTGCGCAGTTTGCGCGGGGTCTGGCTGGTACTCGCCCTGGCGCAGAAACAGCGCATTCCAGCCGGCCATCAGTGGGCGCAGATTAAACGGGAAACGCATCCGGTTAGCCGGGTTGCTCTGCGCGACCGCAGGCTGCGACATCATGTAGGCATACAGCGCTTGCATGTCGCCGTCGGTCATTTTGCTGAACGACGTATAAGGAAACGCCGGATACAGATGGCGGCCGTCGCGGCTGATGCCCTGGCGCATCGCCCGATCGAAAGCGGTAAACGACCAGTTGCCGATGCCGGTTGCCACGTCCGGGGTGATATTGGTGCTGTACAGGGTGCCGAACGGGGTTTCCATCGCCAGGCCACCGGCGTTGGTCGCGCCCTCCGAGGTGGTATGACAGACCGCACAATCCCCGACGGCGGCCAACTGACGCCCACGTTCCAGGGTCGCGGCAGACCAGGTGCCTGCGCCCGGCGTGGCAACCGGTGCAATCGCCGTCCGCCACGGCAGTGCCGTAGCCGCGACGCCCAACAGGGCGCCGAAAATACCGGCCGCGCCGCCGAACCACCATTTGCTGCGCCTGGGTTTGGCCGCCGGCGCAGGCTCCTGCCGGGCCCTATCCGGACCGTTCAGCGCCTCGCGCAGCCGATCGGAGGTGATCGGCAATTCGCGAAAGCGAATGCCGGTGGCGTCAAACACCGCGTTGGCAATCGCCGCCGCGCTGGGTACCGAGGCGGACTCACCGGCGCCCAGCGGCGGATCGTACGGCCTCGGCATCATCACCACATCGACCGTCGGCACCTCCGGGAAGGTCAATATCGGGTAAGCGCCCCATTCCTTGCTGGAAATCGTCGATTCTTCGAAGGTGACGCGCTCTTTCAATACCCGACTGGTCGACTGGATGACGTTGCCGTGGATCTGGTGACGCACCCCGTCCGGGTTGACCATCATGCCGGCGTCGTGCCCCACCACAATGCGCGTGACCGCCACTTCGCCGCTGGCCTTGTCGATTGCCACGTCGGCGACCCAGGCCGCCCAGGCGGCACCAAAACCGGGAAACTTGCTGTGTATATAGCGCGCATAGGCGAAACCGCGCCCGCGCAGCACGCCGTCTTCCGCCGGTGTCTGCATCGGTTCGGTATGCGGCGTCCAGCCGGCGCGTTCGGCGGTGCTGCGCATCAGTTCGGTGGCACGTTCATCGTTGATGTAACGCAGCCGGTATTCCAGCGGATCGACGCCGGCGGCGTTAGCCAGTTCGTCGATATAAGACTCGTGCGCGAAGGTATTCGGCAACGCCGACACGCCGCGCATCCATGAGGCGCGCACGATTGGCGCCATATCCTCAATGCTGACGCGCAGCGCCGGGTAGTCATAAGGCGGCACCGAGGTGCGGTCGCCCATTTCATAAGCCACAGGCACGGGTTCAACCCTGCCGGTCAGCAGCAGCGCCAGCGTCGGCGCGCCATTTGAGGGGTAATAGGTGCGAAAATCATAGGCGACGGGATGGCCTGCGGCGTCCAGCCCGCCATCGACCTCCATCAGTTGCGCGGTACCCTTCGGTTCCCACAGGTGTTCCTGCTCGCGCGTCAGTTGCACCCGCACCGGGCGGCCCACCGCCCGCGACAGCAACGCCGCATCGGCGCATACGTCATCGGCGCAGTTGCGACCATAGCAGCCGGCGGCCTCCATGCGGATAATGTCAATCTGCGCTTCCGGGTATTCCAGCAGCCAGGCGAGGTCGGCGCGCAACAGGTGCGGGTTTTGAGTGCCGGACCAGACCCGCAGTTGCTGCGGCTGGTAGTCCGCCAACGCGCAAGAGGGGCCGATAGAGGCATGCAACTGGTACGGCCACAGATAGCTGCGGGTGATACGCCGATCGGCGGACGCCAGCGCCGCATCGACGTTGCCGGTGTCATGCACCACTCGCGTTGAATGCGGATTATCGCGCAGCGCCTGCGCCACGTCGGTCATCTGCGGCAGGTTGCGTCGCCAATCCTTCCAGCTCACCTGCAGCGTCTGCGCCGCCTTGATCGCCTGTTCCTCGCGCTCGGCGACGATGCCGATAAAGTCCCCGATCACCACCAGTTTGACGATACCGGGAATCGCGGCGATCGACTGCTCATCCACCGCCAGCAGGCTGGTACCGACGAACTCACCGCTGTCGTAACCGGCGTACGGTGGCCGGACTACCCGGCCATGCAGCATATTCGGCAGGCGCATGTCGTGCACATAGGTAGTTTCGCCGGTCGCCTTGGCCGGAATATCGACCCGCGCAGTGCTGGTGCCCACCAGCCGGTATTCGGCCTGCGGTTTGAGCGGCGCGTCGCCGGAAATCGGCAACTCGACATGCACCCCCGCCACCAGTTCGCCGTAGGTCAACGTCTGCCCTTGCGGACCAACAATAGCGCCGTCGCTCAACGTCAGTTGATCTGGCGCGCTGTTAAAACGCTGCGCCGCCTGTTGCAGCAGCCAGCGGCGCGCTTCGGCGGCCGCATTGCGCAGCGGCACGGCGGAAATCTGCAGCGTGGCGCTGGCTATGGTCGCTCCCTGGTTTGGCGTGCTTTCGGTGTCACCCAGCACCATGCGGACCTGCTCCATCCGCAGATACAGTTCTTCGGCGACAATCTGCCCCAGCGCGGTGCGCACGCCGGTGCCGAGATCGACATGGCCGTTAAAGGCATAGACCTCGCCGCTGTCGCAAATGGCGATAAACAGCCCCTGCTCTTTGGGCTTCAGGGCAGGCGTTTGGCCTTTCGGTACCAGGCCCGGCGGCGGCTGGATCTGATCGATAACCAGTAGCGTGCCGTTACGTTGCAATAATTCGGCCTGGCTCGGCAATGAGAAACGAGCGTCAGTCATGCGGGTTTTCCTCACTGCTGCAGAGAATAATGGCGCGCTGAACCGCACGCAGGATTTCGATGTGGGTGCCGCAACGGCACAGATTGCCGGACAGCGCCTGGCGGATTTCGCCGTCGCTCGGCGAAGGGTTGCGATCCAGCAGGGCTTTGGTGGTCATGATCATGCCGTTGAGGCAATAACCGCACTGCGCGGCCTGCTCTTCAATAAAGGCGCGCTGCACCGGGTGCAGGTGGTCACGATCCCCCAACCCTTCCAGCGTGGTGATCGCCCTATCGGCCACGCCCAGCGCCGGGATCACGCAGGAGCGTGCGGCAATGCCGTCGATCAGCACGGTGCAGGCGCCGCATTCGCCGAGGCCGCAGCCGTATTTTGGGCCGTTTAGCGCCAGATCGTTACGCAACACCAACAGCAGCGGCGTATCCGCCATGACCTGGATATGAATGTTTTTTCCGTTCACCGACAGCATCAGCGAACGCTCCGTCAGCGTTTTTACCGCCCCCTCCCTGGACGTTGGCACTTCAGATATCGCCATTGTCGCGTCTCCGCCTGCGTTCCGGTTATACCCGTCATCTTTCAAACCGCAGCGTTGTTACCTGCACTTGCGCCCCCCAGTCACTTACCGGAGTAAGCTCCTGGGGATGAGCAAGCTGGGCGCCTGGCTGCAACTTGAAAGCTATAGGGTATGTATTGTGGGCCGTGACCTCGCCGCAGGCCACTCACCGGACAACCGCAGTTACGGGGAGCGAATTAGCCTGACGGCGGGTCTTCCAGCATTTTATTGAGCAGGAACATCAAGGCTACACGCTCGGCCGGATTGAGCGTGCCGAAGGTTAATTCCGTGATCTTCGCCGCATGCGGCACCGTTGCCGCCAACAGCGCAGCGCCGGTGTCGGTCAACCCGACCACCACTTTGCGCCGGTCTATCGGATCCGGCATGACGGTGATCAACTCACGCGCCTTGAGGCGCTCGACGATGCCGCGAATGGTGGCCTGATCGACCGCCGTCACCTGCACCAGTTCGGTCAGTGAGCTTGGCCCCATGTCGCGTACCGCGCACAAAGTAATAAACTGCACGGCGGTCAGTTGCGAATCCCCGACGTTCTGCTGGAATATCGCTACGTGGCGTTGATAAACCTTGCGCAGCAGGTGCCCGACTTGTTCGGTAAAATGATAGTTTTCGGCTTTGCCGTCATCAACGGCCGAGTCTTCGGGGGGCGTCATTGCGTTACTCTCACCATCTATGGAAACTACCGAGAATAGTACAAACCCCCGCGGTTAACAGCAACGGTTAACCCTGGCGCACCCGCGACGCCGCCGGCGCTATCACTTCCCCTTCGGCCACCACCGTCTGACCATCCAGGCTGATATCGCAGCGACGCAGCGCAATATCCATGTGGCACGGCGTTTTTCGCGTGCCGCCGACTTCGGTATTCGGGCCGGTGGAGAACAGGAAGTTGCCGTAAAATGCACGCGCATCCATACACATACCGTCGTTTTTATCGTGCAGGCCCATTGCCGTCCACTGGGCGCGCGGTTGCAGGCCCCAACCGATATGCGAGATGCCGTACACTTCCGGATCCTTGAAATACTTCATGTATTCACGCAAGTATTCCGCCTCGAAGCCGCCGTGAATACCCGTCACAAAGCCTTGCTCAATCTCCAGCGTAATGCGTTCACGGGCATAGCTCTTGAACGGCAGCAGGATATCGCCGACGTCCAGCACCAGCACCCCTTCCGCCTGCTCTTCATTCGGCCAGGTAAACAGAAAACCGCTCGGCCAGTGATCCCAACGTCCCGGCTCGTCGGCATAACCGTATTCGGTCACCGTCGGATATTGCCCCAAGGGTGCGCGAAAATCGCTGCCGGCGGCGGATGTCACCCGCATCAGCTTCGCCTGTTCCAGCACCGCAGCCGCCGCCAATACTCGCGCTTTGTCTTCTGAGTCAGGCAACATCCGTGCCAACACCTCCGGCGGCTCGACCGCCAAAAGTATGCGCGTGCCGGTTTTCAATATTTGCTCCTGCTCCGGCGAGTGCAGCAACATCATGGTATCGACGATCAAATCTGCGGCTTCCAGCGCACGCTGCGCGGCAGGGTTGCCGGTCAGCGCCGTGTCGCCGCAGTAAGCGGTCATATCATTGCCCATCGCCCGCGGATGGTTGAACGAAGGGAGCTCCACCGCATACACCTTGGCCCCCAACCGCAGCGCGGCATCGGTGGCGGCGCGTACCGTACGCGCATCGGAATAGTGGCTTTTCAGGATGGCTACGCTCTGCGAAGCATCCACTTTCGACAGCGTAAGCACCTGCTCGAACAGTTGAACCAGCTGACTCTCATTGACCGCCATGGTGTATCTCCTGTTTCGCTAATGAATGACCGACGCACTCGGCGCTGGTGAGGTTATTTTGCACAAATTAAAGTGAACACACTCTTTAAATTATCTAAGCCCAAAATTCAACGAGAAGCAAGCCACTAACATCACCCATAAGTAAATCCTATTTTATGCCCGTAACAGGCTGTGATTAACATGAGTTTACCAGCAAGCCGCGACTCGTTAGCGTGAGCAAGATCTAAATTAACACTTGTGCAACTTTTAAATATTAAGTGTATACACTATAAAACATTCGTCCGGCATTACTGCGGACAACGCCTAAAAAGACCAACAGTCAGGGGAAATATGATGAGTAAACAACAACGCATTGCCGTGGTCGGCGCAGGCCTGGGTGGCGCCGCCGCCGCCGGGCTGCTGCAAAAAGCCGGCTTTACCGTCGATTTGTATGAGCAAAGCCCGGTGTTTTCACGCCTCGGTGCCGGTATCCATATGGGACCGAACGTACTGAAGATTTTCCGCCGCCTCGGTATCGAACAGCCGCTGGAGCAAATGGCTTCGCACCCGGACTTCTGGTTCAGCCGCGATGCCGAAAGCGGCGACTATCTGTCGCGCATTGAATTGGGGGCATTTGCCCGCAAAGAGTACGGCGCGGCATACGTTACCGTGCATCGTGGCGATTTACAGGCATTGCAGATGGCAGCTCTGCAACCGGGCAGCGTGCACTTTGGCAAATGCCTGAGCAAGATTGAGGACCGCGGCGACGACGTGGTGTTGAATTTCGCCGACGGCACCAGCGCCACCGCCGATATCGTGATTGGCGCCGACGGCATCAATTCACGCATTCGCGAACACCTGTTGGGCGTCGAAGCGCCTACCTACAGCGGCTGGGTGGCCCACCGCGCACTGATCCGCGGCGAGAAACTGGCCAAATACAATTTGAGCTTCGAAGACTGCGTGAAGTGGTGGTCGGCGGATCGCCACCTGATGGTCTATTACACCACGCAAAAACGCGACGAATACTATTACGTCAGCGGCGTCCCCCACCCGGCGTGGGATTTCCAGGGCAGCTTCATCGACAGCAGCCGCGAAGAAATGTATGAAACCTTCGCCGGTTATCATCCGATCGTGCAAGCGCTGATCGAGTCCAGCGAGCAGGTCACCAAATGGCCACTGCTGAACCGCAAACCGCTGCCGCTGTGGAGCGAGGGCCGCATGGTGTTGCTCGGCGACGCCTGCCACCCCATGAAACCGCATATGGCGCAGGGTGCGGCGATGGCGATCGAAGATGCCGCCATGCTGGCGCGCTGCCTGCAGGAAACCGGCCTGACCGACTACCGCACCGCCTTCCAACTGTATGAAGCCAACCGCAAAGAGCGCGCCTCCCGCGTGCAGGCGGTGTCCAATGCCAATACTTTCCTGCGCACTCAGGAGGATCCGGCCTGGGTGTACGGCTATGACCTGTATGCGCAGGCGCTGAAATCGGAGAACGCCGCATGAGCCGCTTCCTGTATGGCGCGAACGTGCAGGCCAACGGCATCCGCCAGCACTACCTGCGCTACGGCGGCCAGGGCCCGGCGCTGATCCTGATCCCCGGCATCACCAGCCCGGCGATCACCTGGGGGTTCGTCGCCGAACGGCTGGGAGAAAAATACGACACCTACGTGCTGGATGTGCGCGGGCGCGGCCTGTCTTCCAGCGGCCCGGAGTTGACCTATGACGCCGAAACCTGTGCGCAGGACGTCAACGCTTTCGCCGCCGCGCTGAAGCTGGACAGCTATTCGCTGATCGGCCACTCCATGGGCGCGCGTTTTGCCCTGCGCGCTGCGGTGCTGCAACCGGCCGGCGTGCGCCGGTTGGTGCTGGTCGATCCGCCGGTTTCCGGCCCCGGCCGCCGCGACTATCCCGGTAAATGGCCGTGGTACGTCGACTCCATCCGCCAGTCGCTATCGGGGATGGATGCCGAACAGATGCGCGCCTACTGCCCGACCTGGAGCGAGGAGCAGCGGCAGTTGCGCGCCGAATGGCTGCACACCTGCTATGAACCGGCCATTCAACGTGCCTATGAAGATTTCCATCAGGTTGACAGCCACCGCGACTATCCCGCGCTGAGCATGCCGACGCTGCTGATGATCGCGGGCCTGGGCGGAGTGATATTGCCGGAAGACGAGGCGGAGATCCGCGCGTTACAACCGGAAATCACCCTCGCGCACGTGGCAAACGCCGGGCATATGATCCCGTGGGACGACTTTGACGGTTTCTTCCGCGCCCTGGGCGATTTTCTGGATTAACTAAGGAGCATTTTCCATGACCAAAAATTACCGTATCGGCCAGATCGTACCCAGCTCCAACACCACGATGGAAACCGAAATTCCGGCGATGTTGACCGCGCGCCAATTGATCCGCCCGGAGCGTTTTACCTTTCATTCCAGCCGCATGCGCATGAAACATGTGAGCAAGGCAGAACTGGCGGCGATGGACGCCGAATCAGACCGCTGTGCGCTGGAGCTTTCCGACGCGCAGGTCGACGTGCTCGGCTATGCCTGCCTGGTGGCGATCATGTCGATGGGACTTGGGTATCACCGCGAGTCCCAGGCCCGGCTGGCGCAGGTCACTCAAGACAATGCCGCCGCCGCACCGGTGATCAGCAGCGCCGGCGCACTGGTCAGTGGCCTGAAAGTGCTCGGCGCCAAACGCATAGCGCTGGTGGCACCTTACATGAAGCCGCTGACCCAAATGGTGGTGGACTACATCGAACACGAGGGCATTGAGGTCAAGGTGTGGCGCGCGCTGGAGATCCCGGACAACCTGGCGGTGGGCCGTCACGATCCGGCCAAACTGCCGGGAATTGTCGCCGAGATGGATCTGAGCGGCGTAGACGCCATAGTGCTGTCCGCCTGCGTGCAAATGCCGTCTTTACCTGCGGTATCCACCGTCGAGGCGCAAACCGGCAAGCCGGTTCTGACCGCCGCCATCGCCACCACCTACGCCATGCTGACCGCACTGGAGCTGGAGCCGATCGTGCCCGGCGCCGGTGCCCTGCTGTCCGGCGCCTATTAAGGAGGAAAAATGGCATCCGCAGCCGATAACTCTCTCATCGATAACTCTCTCATCGATAACTACAGCGGCGTCTGGGGCAACCGTATCGGCTTCGGCCATCGCCCGGCGCTGCTGGTGATCGACTTCATGCAGGCTTACACCACCGAAGGCGCACCGCTGTTCGCCCCCGGCGTGGTCAGCGCGGTCGACGAAAGCATGGCGCTACTGGCCACCGCACGCCAGGTGAGAATTCCGGTGATCCACACCAATATCCGCTATCATGCGGGGCATTTTGCCGATGGCGGTATCTGGGTGAAAAAAGCGCCGGTGATGAAAGACATGGTCGAGGGTAACCCGTTGGCGGCGTTCTGCCCCCAGGTTGCGCCGTTAGCGGCCGAGGTGGTGTTGGCCAAACAATATGCCAGCGCCTTTTTCGGCACTTCGCTTGCACCGATGTTGGTGGCGCTCGGCATCGATACCCTGCTGCTGGCCGGGTGTTCCACCAGCGGTTGTATTCGCGCCAGCGCGGTTGACGCCGTGCAACACGGATTTCGCACTATCGTGGTACGTGAATGCGTGGGTGACCGCCACGCCGGCCCGCACGAAGCCAACCTGTTCGACATCGACAGCAAATACGGCGACGTAGTGACCAAAAAGGAGACCCTCGATTATCTGAACCGGCTGTAACCCGGAGTTTCACCTGCACGGAGAGCAGAACAATAAAGAAGGCGCGAAAAGCGCCTCAAAAGCAAACACACAACGCTCCTCCTCCGGAGGCCACCATGCACCACCTGGAGATATCATCATGGCCATTGTTGAAACCCCGTTAGCGGGGAAAGCGGGAACAGAATCGCTGCTGTACCGCAAAATCACCTGGAAGCTGATCCCGTTTCTCTGCCTGTGTTATCTGGCCGCTTACCTTGACCGCATTAACGTCGGGCTGGCCAAGTTGCAGATGGCCGATCAACTGCAACTGAGCGAAGCCGCCTTTGGGCTGGGCGCCGGGCTGTTTTTTGTCGGTTATATCCTGTTTGAAGTGCCGAGCAACCTGATCCTGCAACGCGTCGGCGCCAAGGTGTGGATTGCCCGCATCATGATCACCTGGGGCCTGCTTTCCGCCGGTACCCTGTTCGTCACCACACCGAATCAGTTTTACGCCATCCGTTTTTTGCTGGGCGTGGCGGAAGCCGGCTTCCTGCCCGGCGTGCTCTATTATCTGACGTTATGGTTCCCCACCTATCGGCGTGGCCGCATCATAGCGCTGTTCATGATCGGCCTGCCGCTGTCGAGCGTGGTCGGCGGCCCGCTCTCCGGCTGGATCATGGGGCATTTCGATATGCGCCACGGGCTGCATGGCTGGCAATGGCTGTTCTTGCTGGAGGGCATTCCCAGCGTGCTGCTGGGCGTACTCACCTTCTGGGTGCTGCCCAATAATTATCGGCAGGCAAAATGGTTAACCGAGGACGAGAAAAAACGCATTGAGCAGGATCTGGCGCATGACGATGCCGAAGCCGGCCACAGCAAGCACAGTTTCCGCGACGGTTTCTTTAACCTCAAGGTGTGGATGTTGGGCGGCATTGATTTCTCTATCCTGCTCAGCGCCTATGCGATGGGGTTCTGGATGCCGACCTTTATCAAAACTGCCGGGGTCACCGACATCACCACCATCGGCATGTTGACCGCACTGCCGAGCGTCGCCGCCCTGCTGGGCATGCTGCTGATTGGCACCAGTTCCGACCGCATGCGCGAGCGACGCTGGCACATCATAGTGCCGTTTATCGTCGGCGCGATGGCGATGGCCGGCAGCACCTTCTTCACCCATAACGTGATCGCCACGGTGCTGTTGTTCTCCATCGCCCAGGCGGCGATCATCGGCGCGGTACCGGTATTCTTCAGCCTGCCGGCCACTTTTTTGCGCGGTACGGCGGCGGCAACCGGCTTTGCGCTGGCCTGCTCGCTGGCGAATATCGCCGGGCTGGTGAGTAATTCGCTGATGGGTTTGGCACTGGATCTGACCGGCAAAAGCGGCGGTGCGCTGTGGGCCTTTGCCGGTTGTCTGCTGCTCAGTTCGCTGCTGGTGATCGCGCTGCCGGCCAAGGTGGTTAATCGCTGAGAGGACGGGCTCCGTGTACGGAGCCCGGCTTATTGACAGGTAAAATGCCTGTCCGCAGCTTCACCCATGCGCTGCAACAAACGGTGGCCGATATTATTGGTCCAGTTAAAGCTGTTTTGCAGAACCACCACCGCCGTCTTATGGCGCAAATCCAGGCCGATATAGCTGGAGTAGCCGCCGATAAATCCTACCTGATAGGTAATTTGCTGGGTACCTACGTCATCCACTACCCAGGCGATGGCTGCCGCCTCTTTGCTGCGTGCAAAACGTACGGTCAGCGAGTCTTTCAGCGCTTTGTCCAACGCCGCCGACCCGGTAGGCTCAAAATGCGCCCGCGCATAACGCAGTAAATCGTCTGCATCGGTATAGAGCCCGGCGGCACCGATCATATAGGAAGAAAAACGCCAGTCAGGCACCGGCTGCCCACGGCGGATAAACTTGGGCTGATCGCCGGCATGGCCAATGGCGCGTTGCGGGTAGCCGGGCAACTGCTGCGCATCGTAGCGGGTATGGGTCAACCCCAGCGGCTGGAGGATGTTTTCCGTGGTCAAGCGATCCACCGTTTTGCCGGTACGCCTTTGCAAGATGTAATCGAGCAGCGCATAACCCAGGTTGGAATAACGTGGCTCTTCCACTGTTGGCGCATCGAAATGCGCCAGATAATCGAGAAATTTTGGCGTATCCAGCGAACGATAGAAATTATCGCCGGTAAACAGGTAACGTGCGAAGGCACCGAGCATATCCGGCGTCATCATCTGCCGCGGCAGGCCCGAAGTATGGGTCACCAATTGCAGCAAGGTGATTTTTGCCGCATCCGGGCTGAGCGGCGTACCTGCCGGCAACAGCGTCGCCAGCGTATCGTTCCAATGCAGCACGCCTTTGTTGACCAGCACCACCGTCACTTCGGCAATAAACCCTTTGCTGACCGACCCCACGGCAAACAGCGTGTTGCCGTTCATCGGGTAGCCCTGCCGCGTATCGGTTACGCCGTAGCCGAAGGTCTGCGCTTGCCCGTTCGGGGTAAGGATCCCCACTACCAGCCCCGGCGTTTGATGGCCGTCAATCATCGGCCGCGCCAGGCTGTCGACTTCAGCCTGCAGATCGCCGCTGCATGCCAAACGCCGGCTTTCCAGCGGCGAAGCATCGGTCGGCATGCGCGACAGCGAACCACAGGCGGAGATCAGCAAAGGGATGCCAAGGGAGACACAGCATTTGAGGGGTATTTTTATCTTCATTGCTCACAGGCCAACATTAACCGGCGCATGATAAACCATTGCACCGGCAATGCCTCAACTTTCTGCCGGCGTTTTTAGCGGCCCGCTCAACAGTGGCTACCGGGCAGTACCGCTTATCCCCTCGGAACCATCAAGCTGCCAATATAAAACAGGGGCACAATCTCTTGCGCCCCTGTTCGCCGTACAGACATCGCAATGGTTTATTCGTCTTTCAGCCCGCGGTTAATCAACATCGGCTCGATGCTGGGCTCTTTGCCGCGCCAGTCAACGTACAGTTTTTCCAGATCCTGGCTGTTACCACGCGACAGCACCATGTCGCGGAAGCGCTGGCCGTTCTCCGCCGTCAGGCCGCCGTGCTCGGTGAACCACTGGAAGGCATCATCCGCCAGCATTTCTGTCCACAGATAGGCGTAGTAACCGGCGGCATAGCCGTTGCCCCAGATATGCTTGAAGTAGCTGGAGCGATAACGCGGCGGCACGTAGCTGAGATCGATTTTATCCTTCAGCAGCGATTCGGCTTCGAACTTGTCCACATCCTGCTGCGGCTGATCCGCGCTCAGCATGTGCCAGTGCATGTCCAGCAGCGCGGCAGACAGCAGCTCGGTCATGTCATAACCTTTGTTGAACTTGTCGGCTTTCTTGATTTTGTCGACCAGTTCCTGCGGCATGGCTTCGCCGGTTTTGTAGTGTTTGGCGAAGTGCGCAAAGACTTTGGGATCGCTGGCCCAGTGTTCGTTGAACTGTGAGGGGAACTCGACAAAGTCGCGCGCGGTATTGGTGCCGGACAGGCTTGGATACTCCTGATCGGCAAACATGCCGTGCAGCGCATGACCAAACTCGTGGAACATGGTGATCACGTCATCGTACGACAGCAGCGCAGGCTGGCCCGGTGCCGGTTTGGTGAAGTTGGCGACGTTGTAAATCACCGGTTTGGTGCCTTTCAGCTTCGACTGTTCGACAAAGTTGCTCATCCAGGCGCCGCCGCCCTTGTTGTCGCGCTTAAAGAAGTCGGTATAGAACAGCGCCAGCGATTTGCCGTCTTTATCGAATACTTCATACACGCGCACGTCCGGCTGGTAGACCGGGATGTCCTTGCGCTCTTTAAAACTGATGCCGTACAGCAGGTTGGCGGCATAGAACACGCCATTGTTCAGCACGTTATCCAGTTCGAAGTAAGGTTTGATCTGCGACTCATCCAGATCGTATTTCGCCTTGCGGACCTGCTCGGCGTAGAACTGCCAGTCCCAGGCTTCAACCTTGAAATCGCCTTTTTGCTGATCGATCACCGCCTGAATGTCTTTGGCTTCGCGTTCGGCGCGCGCGGTGGCCGCCGGAACGATATTGCGCATAAAGCTCAGCGCCGCATCCGGGGTTTTGGCCATCTGGTTTTGCAGTTTCCAGGCGGCATAGTTCGGGAAGCCCAGCAGTTTGGCCTGTTCGGCACGCACTTTAGCCAGCCGCGCGATGGTCTGGCGGGTGTCGTTACCGTCGCCCTTTTCCGCCCGGTTCCACGAAGCGTCAAACAGTGCCTTGCGGGTATCCCTGTCTTTCAGGCTCTGCAATTCCGGCTGCTGGGTGGTGTTTTGCAACACCAGCAGCCACTGTTTGTCCAGCTTGCGCTCGCCGGCAGCCTGAGCCGCCGCAGCCAGTTCGCTTTCCGACAGGCCGTCCAGCTTGCCTTTGTCGGCGATCGCCAGCGCGCCGTCTTTGGTCGCCGCCAGCAGTTTGTTGGAGAACTGGGTGCTCAGCGTCGCCGCTTCCTGATTCAGTGCTTTCAGCCTGGTTTTATCGGCATCGGACAGGTTGGCCCCCGCCAGCTCGAAGTTCTTGTAAGTCACTTCCACCAGGCGGCGCGATTCCGCATCCAGCTTCAGCGCATCGCGCTGCTGATAAATCGCCTTGATGCGCGCGAACAGCTTGCTGTTAAGCATGATGGCGTCATCCAGCGCCGCAAGTTTCGGCGAACTTTCCTCATCCAGCTTTTGCAATGCGTCGCTGGTATTGGCCGAGGTCATGGCGCCAAACACGTTCATCACCCGGGTCAGCAGCGCGCCGGCCTGTTCCAGAGCCACAAAGGTATTTTTAAAATCGGGCTTGGCCGGGTTGTTGGCGATCTTCTCCACCTCCTCCAGCTTTTGCTTGATGCCGGCGTCGATCGCCGGGGCGTAGTCGCTTTCTTTGATCAGATTGAACGGCGGCGCCTGGAATGGCAGACGGCTCTGATAGAAGAACGGGTTCTCGTTCTTTTTGTTCTCGTGCTGGTTGGCTTCACCGGTCACGTTAGCCTCCTTAGCCTGGCCGCTTGGCAACGCGCTATGACTCGCGTGCGGGTTGGTTTCTGCTGCCTGTGCCTGCGAGCCCAGCGCCATGCCGATCGCCAGCACCAATGTAGATA
Organism: Serratia inhibens; assembly: GCF_003591175.1. Lineage (GTDB taxonomy): Bacteria > Pseudomonadota > Gammaproteobacteria > Enterobacterales > Enterobacteriaceae > Serratia > Serratia inhibens. The sequence continues at coordinate 594,011 of NZ_QYYG01000001.1, forward strand.
AACGCATCAAATCGAAACTCCTCCATGTTCACGGAATAGAGAGCACGGGGACCCCAGTCCCCAGGCCACATCCTAGCTTAGGCGCAGTTGGCAGTTTGAGCAAAAACAAGTGATTAGAATGGCGTATGCCCTTACAGGACACCGCGCTGCCGACGGCAGCCTGTGACGCTATCTGAAGGATTCAGTCATAACAGGTAACCACTCTGAAAGGGTTATTCGATTTGTGTACCTGCCTCTCATCTCCACATCATCGACTTTTTGAAATCACGCCACTCATGTATTGATTCAAATCGCGCAGATCCTGAATCCGCCAAGAGAATGGCGGTAGCTTTACCCCATTCTCTCGCAAAGTTTTGGGAATCAAGTCTCCATTCGGACGAAGTATTATCGATGAAACAATAACGCCCGGATAATCATTGAGCCGTTCTTTGAACGCAGGGGTTGTAAGATCAGGTGTAGGCGGATTGCTTTTACCCGCCAATGGCCCCGTGCCTTTGAGATCTGTTCCGTGGCACTGAGTACATCTCTGTAAGTAGATGTTTTTCCCATTGATATTATCCGCGAAGGAGAGTGATACCTGAATTAACGATAAAACGCCTAGCGAAGCGATGAGCAATACTTTCATTTCCATATGGCCTTGTTATATGAATCAGATCTGAATCAAGGGTAAACCCCGGCGGTACCACTGCAACACTCAATTCTCACGATAACATTTGAACCGGGATTGTTCATTAGCAACGCGCTCGCGCCCACGAGAGGTTGTCTGGCTCGCCGGCATTGCCCATCCTCCCTCAAATCCCGGTCTTCGTGATCCAAGGGTACGCCAAAGATTTGTAGGTAGTATTGATTGGTCTTTTCATCTTTTTGCCACGCCGAGCCACCAAAGAATGAGGGGTAATTGTTTGGCGCCAGCCCTTCTTTAGCATCTTTCCAGAAGTAATAGCCGCGATAAGGATTATCCTTACTGCTTTTACTTTTAACAAACCATTCGTTTTGATCGCTTGTGTGGTTGATTACTACATCAATCATCAACCGCATCCGTATTGGCTCAGGGACTACGAACGCTCTAAAACACTATTAATTTACGATAATAAAAAACATTTTCATATTGTCTTGCGTGGAATTCCGTTGAGCAACGTAATGATTAGATTGGAAATTATTGCAATTACCACATGGTGGATATGCGGCCCCTCTTCGACCGCTATTTATGCCTCTTCAAATGGTAGTCCACGTGGTATTCATTGGCATTTCTGAATATCACCGAATAGTTGATGTAGTCCCCGGTATCACTGTAGGAAAGCGATGTCAGGCGCAGCAACGGCGTACCTTCGGCAACGTGCAGTAGAGCGCCGATCGTGCTGTCTGCCAAGATCGGGCTGAAGCTTTCGTAATTCCCTGCGATATTGATATGGCATTCGTCTTCTATATACGAAAACTTTGAACCCTCCAGATGTGCGACTGAGAGGTTGCCAAATAACCTGCCTGGCATGTAACTATCTTCCAGCACCACAGGTTTCCCTTCCACGAACCTTATGCGACGCGAATAGTAAATGCGTTCATCGGCCTTGATTCGCAACTGGCTGGCGATGGCTGGGGGGGCTCCCATCATTCGAAACTCCAGCACTTCGCTCACCGTGGGGCGGCCCAGTTCTTTCATCAGTTCCGAAAAACCCATCAGCCCGCGAGTTTCATGTTGGAGATCTTTCTGCGCGACGAAGGTTCCGCTGCCGTGACAGCGACGTACCAGTCCCCATTCAATCAGTAAATTTACCGCTTTGCGTAGTGTCATCCTCGATACAGAAAATTCGGCAGCCAGACGTTTCTCACTGGGTAAGGCATCGCCGATAGCAAAATCAGCAGAATTGATACGTATTCTCAGACGTTCAGCAAGCGTTTTGTAGATCACTTGAAGACCTCTTTTTCCCTAAATGAATCCTGATAACCGCGCAACAAAAAGAGGTTACCGCACTGTAAAACCTGAAATTTATTTGGCTATTCCCCTGGCTACTTTTTCCTTGATCACTTTAATGTATACAAATCGCCATAAAAGTAGACCACTTCACCCAGGGAGAAAACATGCGTGCGATCACAAAATGATTAATAGTTTTGCGACCTTTTTTTTCAAAGTCCCTACTCTTTGAATGGAAAATAAAATCAGTTAAAACGAAATAATAAAAAATCTGACCCGGAAAAACATGAGGAGTATTTATGCTCAGTCAAATTCAACGTTTTGGTGGTGCGATGTTTACACCGGTGTTGCTGTTTCCGTTTGCGGGAATGGTGGTAGGCATTGCAATCATGCTGCAGAATCCTATGTTTCTCGGGGATTCACTCACTGCACCCGGCAGTCTTTTTGCGCAAATTGTTCATATTATAGAAGAAGGCGGTTGGACCGTTTTCCGCAACATGCCGCTGATTTTCGCGGTCGGCCTGCCCATCGGGCTGGCGAAACATGCACAAGGTCGCGCCTGCCTGGCGGCACTGGTTAGCTTTATGACCTGGAATTATTTAATTAACGCAATGGGATTAACCTGGGGAGATTATTTTGGCATTAACTTTAACGTTGATCCCGGAGGACAAAGTGGACTGACGATGATCGCCGGAATTAAAACTATCGATACCAGTATTATTGGCGCAATTATAATTTCAGGTATCGTCACCTCAATACACAACCATTTATTTGATAAACAACTTCCTGTATTCCTCGGTATTTTTCAGGGCAGCTCCTTCGTGGTCATCGTCGGATTTCTGTTGATGATCCCTTGCGCGTGGCTGACGCTGCTGGTGTGGCCGAAAGTGCAGGCCGGCATCCTCTCGATGCAACACTTTATGTTGATATCTGGTTCTCTCGGCGTATGGGTGTATACCTTCCTGGAACGCATACTGATCCCTACCGGATTGCATCACTTCATCTATGGCCCGTTTATCTTCGGTCCGGCAGCTGTCGAAGGCGGAATTCAGGTTTACTGGGCAGAGCACTTGCAGGTATTCAGCGAGAGCACGGAGCCGCTGAAAGTCTTATTCCCGCAAGGCGGATTCGCGCTGCAAGGTAACTCGAAAGTTTTCGGATCGGTCGGTATTGCGATGGCGATCTACGCCACTGCCGCACCGGAAAATCGCGTCAAGGTGGCAGGGCTGTTGATCCCGGCGACGCTGACCGCCTTACTTGTCGGTATTACCGAACCCCTTGAGTTCACCTTTCTCTTCATCTCGCCACTGCTGTTTGCCATACATGCGTTACTTGCCGCCACGGTGGCGACGCTGATGTACATGGCCGGCGTGGTCGGCAACATGGGCAGTGGGCTACTGGACCAGTTCCTGCCGCAAAACTGGATCCCGATGTATCACAATCACGCCTCGATGATGTTCACCCAGATTGCTATCGGGCTGGTATTCACCGGCATCTGGTTCCTGGTATTCCGTACTCTGATCCTGCGTCTTAACCTGAAAACACCGGGGCGTGAAGATAGCGAAATCAAACTCTACAGCAAAGCTGACTATCAGGCGCAAAAAAATCCGGCGGGCCGCACCAGCGGCATCCCGGCCCCCTCTTCAGCACAAGCCCAGGCAGTGGGTTATCTACATGCACTCGGCGGCAACGGCAATATTGTCAACCTCAACAACTGCGCGACGCGGCTGCGTATCACGCTCGGCGACATGACGCTGACGCAGAGTGACGACATCTTCAAAGCCTTGGGCGCGCATGGGGTGGTACGGCGCGGCAACGGCATTCAGATCATCGTGGGCCTGCACGTTCCTCAGGTTAGGGAGCAGATAGAAACGCTGATGAAGCAAGATGCTTTCACACCATCATCCATATCCGGGGCGAGTTCCCCGACAAAAACATCCGTTACGGAGGCAGTATGAAGAAGAAATTCTCAGTAGTCGTGGCCGGCGGCGGCAGCACATTTACACCTGGTATCGTATTGATGTTACTGGCGAATCTGGAAAGATTCCCGCTGCGTTCCATCAAGTTTTATGACAACGATGGCGCACGTCAGGAAATTGTGGCCGAAGCGTGCAAGGTGATCCTCAAAGAACAGGCGCCGGAAATTGAATTCGGCTATACCACGGATCCGAAAACGGCCTTTAGTGATGTCGATTTTGTCATGGCGCATATCCGTGTCGGTAAATATCCGATGCGCGAAAAAGACGAAAAAATCCCACTGCGTCATGGTGTCGTAGGACAGGAAACTTGTGGACCTGGCGGTATCGCTTACGGTATGCGCTCCATTGGCGGCGTACTGGAAATCGTCGATTACATGGAGAAATACTCCCCGGACGCCTGGATGCTGAATTACTCGAATCCGGCCGCAATCGTGGCAGAAGCGACGCGCCGTTTGCGCCCTCGCTCCAGGATCCTCAACATCTGCGATATGCCGATCGGCATTGAAGGACGCATGGCGCAGATTGTCGGGCTGAAATCGCGTAAAGAAATGCAGGTGCGTTATTACGGACTGAATCACTTTGGCTGGTGGACGTCGATTGAAGATATGAAGGGTAACGATCTGATGCCCAAAATCCGCGAACATGTGGCTAAACACGGCTATGTACCGCCAACCGACGAGCCGGGTGTTGAGGCCAGTTGGAATGATACATTCGCCAAAGCGAAAGATGTCTGGGCGTTAGATCCGTCTACGTTCCCGAACACCTATCTGAAATATTACCTGTTCCCGGACTATGTCGTTGCCCATTCCAATCCGGAACATACCCGCGCCAATGAGGTGATGGAGCACCGAGAAAAACACGTTTTCAGTTCCTGCGCTGCGATTACCAAGGCGGGGAAATCTTCCGCCGGCGAACTGGAGATTGATGAACACGCGTCTTACATCGTTGACCTGGCAACCGCCATCGCATTCAACACCCAGGAAAGAATGTTGCTGATTGTGCCGAATCAGGGTGCCATCAACAATTTTGATCCGGAAGCGATGGTTGAAATTCCGTGTCTCGTCGGTAGCAACGGGCCGGAACCGCTGACGGTCGGCAAGATCCCGTTGTTCCAGCAGGGGTTGATGAGCCAGCAGGTGGCGGTTGAAAAACTGGTGGTCGAAGCCTGGATTGAGAAGTCCTATCTGAAACTGTGGCAGGCGATAACGCTCTCGAAAACCGTGCCGAGTGCTTCTGTCGCTAAAGCCATTCTGGACGATTTGCTCGAAGCCAATAAAGACTATTGGCCAGAACTGAAGTGATTTGACGATTCTTACATGTGGCGGCGCAACCTTCGGGGGGCGCCCACACAATTTTCGAAAACAAACCTCCGCGATTTTAGCCCCGCTACCCCCTCCCGTAACAAGCAATAATCTCCCCGGCCACCGCTACCGCGATCTCCGCAGGCAGTTTGCCTTTGACGTCGGGCAAGCCCAGCGGGCAACGCATGGCGGCAATAGCCTGTTCGCTGATGCCGCGTTGGCCAAGTTTGTATTCGAAGCGTTTACGCTTGGTCAGTGAACCAATAAGGCCGAAATAACCGACATCGCCACGGCGTAGAATGCGCTCCGCCAGCGCCAGATCCAGTGCGTGATCGTGGGTCATCACGATGAAATAACTGCCTGGCGGCATGGCATCGACGATCTCCAGCGGCTCATCGCAAATCTCTTGCTGCACTCCCGGCGGTATCGCTGCGGGAAACTCCGCCGCACGGCCATCAACCCAACGCACCCGACAGGGTAAGGTGGCGAGAATGTTCACCAGCGCACGGCCCACGTGCCCGGCGCCGAACAGCGCGATTTGCGGGCGCGGCGGGATCAAGGGCTCGAACAACACGCTGGTGGTTCCGCCGCAACACTGGCCCAGCCGCGCCGCCAGCGGGAAACGCTCCAGCCGCAGGGTCGCCTCGCCCTGTTGCAACATCTCACGCGCAATCGCCAGCGCCTGGAACTCCAGGTGGCCGCCGCCGATGGTATTGACCGCCCGTTCGGCGGTCACCAGCATTTTGGTGCCGCGGTTGCGCGGCGTGGAACCCAGTTCGTCTACCAGCGTCACCAGCACGCAGGGCTCGCCGCGCCTGCGCAGTTCCGCCAGCACCTCAATCCATTCGTCCATCGCCGTTCTCCCGCGTCAACTCAGTGACAATGTCACTGGATAGCATCTGTTGTACGCCCCACAGCACCCGTTCCGGCGTGGCCGGCGCGTCGATGTTGGGCTGCAGGCGGTAATCCGCCAGGCTGGCGACCGCGTCCTTGATCGCGCACCAAACCGAGATCCCCAGCATAAACGGCGGCTCGCCCACCGCTTTGGAATGGAACACCGTATCTTCCGGGTTTTTGCGGTTCTCCAGCAGCGTAACGCGCAGATCGGCGGGCACATCGCCAATCGCCGGAATTTTGTAGCTGGCCGGACCGTTGGTCAGCAGCTTGCCCTGCTCATCCCACACCAGTTCTTCGCTGGTCAGCCAACCCATGCCCTGCACAAAGCCACCCTCAACCTGGCCGATGTCGATAGCCGGGTTCAGCGAGTCGCCCACGTCGTGCAGAATATCGGCGCGCAGCAGTTTGTACTCGCCGGTCAGGGTGTCGATCAACACCTCCGAGCAGGCCGCGCCGTAAGCAAAGTAATAGAACGGGTGGCCGCAGGCCTTGTCGCGATCGTAGAAAATTTTCGGCGTGCGGTAATAGCCGGTGCTGGCGAGCGAAACCTGATTGAAATACGCCTGCTCGATCACCTGCTCGAAGCTGAAATAACGCTCGCCCACTCTGACCTGGCCGTTGTTGAAGGCAATTTGCCCGGCGCTGACCTGATGCTGTTTGGAAAGCATGTCGATCAGCCGCTGTTTAATGATTAGCGCCGCATTCTCCGCCGCCTTGCCGTTCAAATCGGTACCGGATGAGGCTGCCGTCGGTGACGTGTTCGGCACCTTGCCGGTATCGGTGGCGGTGATCTGAATGCGTTCAATATCCACCTGGAACACTTCGGCGACTATCTGCGCCACCTTGGTGTTCAGCCCCTGACCCATCTCGGTGCCGCCGTGGTTGAGCTGAATGCTGCCGTCGGTGTAAACCAGCACCAGCGCGCCGGCCTGGTTGAGGAAGCTGGCGGTAAAGGAGATGCCGAACTTCACCGGCGTCAGCGCCAGCCCTTTCTTCAGAATCGGGTTCTCGGCGTTGAAACGACGGATAGCCTCGCGCCGTGCCTGATAATCCGCGCTGTGTTCCAGTTCGGCGGTAATTTCCTGCAACAGGTTCTGCTCCACCGGTTGGTAATAGTGGGTGATGTTGCGTTGGTCCTTGCCGTAATAATTGGTCTTGCGTACCGCCAGCGGATCGAGCGCCAGATAGCGCGCAATATGATCCATGATCTGCTCAATCGCCATCATGCCCTGCGGCCCGCCAAAGCCACGATAGGCGGTATTGGACGCGATATGGGTTTTGCAGCGGTGACCGGTAATCAACACATCTTGCAGAAAATAAGCGTTATCGGCGTGGAACATGGCGCGATCAACGATAGATCCGGAGAGATCGAGCGAATAGCCGCAGTTGCCGGCCAGGTCGATCTTGATTCCGTTCAGCAGCCCGCCGTCGTCAAAGCCAACGTCATAGTGAATATAAAATGGGTGCCGTTTGCCGGTGATCAGCATATCGTCGCGGCGGTTGAGACGCATTTTGACCGGCCGCCCGGTCAGGTGCGCCACCACCGCACACAGGCACGCCGGGCCGGCAGCCTGGGTTTCCTTGCCGCCGAAGCCGCCGCCCATGCGGCGCATGTCGAGGGTGATCTTGTGCATCGGCAGATTGAGCACCGAGGCCACCAGTTTCTGGATTTCGGTCGGGTTCTGGGTGGAGGAGTACACCAGCATGCCGCCGTCCTCGGCGGGCATCACTGACGCTATCTGGGTCTCCAGATAAAAATGCTCCTGGCCGCCGACGTGCAACTCGCCCTGAATACGGTGCAGAGCCCGCGCCAACGCGCCGTCGGCGTCGCCGCGCCGATGATGGTGCGCCTCCTGCACCACAAAGCCTTCGTGCAGCGATTGCGTCACGTCCAGCCGTACCGGCAGATCCTGATACTCCACCTTTACCGCCTGCGCCGCTCGCCAGGCAATCTCCGGGTCTTCTGCCGCCACCACCGCAATCACCTGCCCAACGTACTCGACCTTCTCCTTCGCCAGCAGTGGATCGCCGTAAGTCAGGGGCGCAATATCCAGCTCGCCCGGCACGTCCTGCCAGGTGATCACCCGCACCACGCCGGGGAAAGCGTAACAGGCTGACAAATCCAGCTTGACGATGCGCGCATGCGCCCGCTCGCTCAGCTTCGCCGCCAAATGCAGCTGGTTTGGGAACTCCAGCCGATCGTCAATGTATTGCGCTTCGCCACTGACGTGTTTGTCGGCGCTTTCATGTTTGCGGCTACGGCCTGCCCCGGTGGTTAACGGCTGGCGGAAACGTTCGGCCAGCTGTTCCTGCGTCGCTTCAATGCGTTTGTTATTACTCATGGGCCGTCACCTCGATCGCCAGTTGCGGCGCAGTCAGCGCAATGAAATAGCGACGCAGCAGGTTTTGCGCCACCAGCAGGCGATAACCGCTGCTGGCGCGGAAATCGCTGAGCGGCGTAAAGTCCTGCGCCAACGCCTGCACTGCACGTTCAACCGTGGCGCGTCGCCAGGGCTGCCCCACCAGTTGTTGCTCGCACAATAAGGCGCGTTTTGGCGTCGCAGCCATGCCGCCAAATGCCAGCCGGGCACTGCGAATAATGCCCTGTTCGATCTTCAGGTTAAAAGCGCCGCACACCGCCGAAATATCGTCCTCCAGCCGTTTGGAGACTTTCCAGGCGCGGAAATCCGCCGGAGCTACGGCTGGCAGCACGATACTTTCGATAAACTCCCCCGGTTGCAGCGCGGTCTGGCGATATCCCAGGAAGAAATCGTTCAATGGCAACTCACGCCGCACATCGCCGCAACGCAGGTTCAGCATCGCATCCAGCGCCAACAGCATGGGTGCGCCGTCGCCAATCGGCGAGGCATTGGCGATATTGCCCCCCAGGGTGCCCTGGTTGCGGATCTGCTGCGAGGCAAAACGCGCCAATAACTCGCCGAAGGCCGGGTGATATTTTTCCAGCAGCGGATACAGATCGCTCAACGTCGCGCCTGCACCGATCGTCAACCGTTCGCCCTGCCAACTGACTTGCTTCAACGCCTCAATCTGCCCAATGGCGATTAACAGCGGCAAATCCTGGTGACGCTGGGTGACTTCCAGTGCCAGATCGGTGCCGCCGGCCAACAGCCTGGCCTGCGGGTGTTGTCGGTACAACGCTGCCAGTTCGTCGATCGTTTGTGGCATCAGGCAGCGTTTGCCCGCCGCTGCCAGCGGAGTCGCGGCGTGGATGGCTTGCAGGCGCTGCAAAGTTTGCTGTTGCCCGCGATCGAAACTGTCCTCGCCCTTGATGCCGCAGGCCTGCTGCGCCGCCGCCAGAATCGGCCGGTAGCCGGTACAGCGACACAGGTTGCCCGCCAGCGCCTGCTGCGCCTGTTCACGCTGATACTCCCCGCCGTTTTTTTGCAGGCAGAACATCGACATCACAAACCCCGGCGTGCAAAAACCGCACTGCGAGCCGTGGCAATCGACCATCGCCTGCTGCACGCTGTGCAATTGGCCATTGTGTTTCAAATCCTCCACCGTGATCAGCTGTTTGCCGTGCAGCGCGCTGACGAACGTCAGGCAGGCGTTAACGCTGCGGTAACGCAACTGCCCGTCTTCCGGTTCCGCCAACACCACGGTGCAGGCGCCGCAGTCACCGGAAGCGCAACCTTCTTTGGTACCGCAGCGGCCAAGGTTACGGCGCAGATAATTCAGTACCGTGGTGTTGGGGTCGAGCGCGCTTTCACTTTTCAACGTTTGATTAAGCAAGAACTGGATCATGCTGCCTCCTGGTGCGCGGCCATGCGGTAAACCACTTTGCCATCAACGTAGGTGCGATAAACGTTGCGATCGTCCCCCAGCGTCATCAGCAAGAACAGCTGGTCAGCCAGTTCGCGGCTGTTTTCATGACGCAGCTTCTGCAGCGGTGACACCGCCGGATCAAGGACCACAAAATCCGCTTCTTTACCGACGGCGAAGTTGCCGATTTTGTCATCCAGCGCCAACGCGCGCGCACCGCCCAAGGTAGCGTGATAGAAGGCTTCGCAGGCGGAAAGTTTATAGCGCTGCAACTGGCCGACCTTGTAAGCCTCGCCCAGCGTTTGCAGCATATTGAAGGTGGTGCCAGCGCCGACATCGGTGCCGATGCCCAACTTCACCTGCTTCTGCCAGGCTTTTTGCAGGTTGAACAGCCCGCTGCCGAGGAACAGGTTGGAGGTCGGGCAGAAAGCGATCGCCGAACCGGTCTGGCACAGGCAATCCCATTCTTGTTCTTCCAGATGCAGACAGTGGGCGAATACGCTTTTCTCGCCGGTCAGGCCGTACTGATGATACACATCCAGATAGCTGTTGCTCTCCGGGAACAGCGCTTTCACCCAGGCCACTTCATCCAGATTTTCGCTCAGGTGGGTATGCAGCCAGGCGTCCGGAAACTCTTCGCGCAGCCGCTGCACCTGCGCCAACAGCGCCGGGGTGCTGGTGGGTGCGAAACGCGGCGTTATCGCATAGCCCAGACGTTGTTTGCCGTTCCAGCGCTCGATCAGCTCTCGCGTTTGCCGGTAACTTTGCTCCGGGGTTTCCAGCAATTCGTCCGGTGCGTGGCGGTCCATCATCACCTTGCCGGCGATCAGGCGCATGTTCAGCGCCGCCGCCTGGCTGAACAGCGCTTCAACCGATTGCGGATGTACCGTGCCAAACACCAGCGCCGTCGTGGTGCCGTTACTTAACAGCTGTTGCAGGAAGAACGCCGACATCTTGCCGGCGTGCCGTTCGCAGCAGAACTGGCTTTCGGTCGGGAAAGTGTAATGCTTCAACCACGCCAGCAGTTGATCGCCATAGGCACCGATCATTTCGGTTTGCGGATAGTGAATATGGGTGTCGATAAACCCCGGTACGATCAGCTTGTCGCGATAATGCGTCACCTCAAAACCCGGCGGCAGCAGCGGCTCGCCCTGCTGCCAACTGCCGAACCAGACAATGGCGCCTTCGTTTAGCAACAGTAATCCGTCGGGAATATGCCGCAATTGCTCATTCAACTGCTGCGGATTTTCCACGCAGGCAGCGATATCGAAAAAGTTGCCACGAATAGCCGTGGTGAATTGCATGCTCATTTTGCCGTTCCTTTTCTACCGACCCACGTATCACCCCCCGTTGAGTGAGCTCAATCCGGTGGAATATGTCGGTCTTTTTATCGTTTGCAGATGTTGATTTAAGGATAGCAAGCAGCGTGCCAGTTGGTTTTTTATTAAAAAATAACGTTTAAAAACAATGTCATAAAAGAAATTTTCGGAATTACCCGAGAAAGTAAAAATAATTAAAAAGCAAGCAAACGGTTGCCTGGAAAATAGCAACCGTTTGCTTGCCTGGGCTAATTAAACCGATGCACCAACATCGAGCAAGAATATAAATCGAGAAAATTAAGTGGCTATTTCAATAACACTTCATAACGTGGGTTAAACTCGTCGAACAACGGCAGCGCCGCCGCCCCCAATGCTGCGGTATCCGCGCCGGTAGTACCCAGCCGCACGCGCAGACCATCGAGGTATTTGCTGCGTACCGAACGGTGCAAGGGCGCCAATCGTTTGATCAACTGTTCCACAATGCTTTCCGGCATCAACCCGCCAATAATCACCGCTTCGGCATCGAACATGCACTCGATGATGTTGATTGCCTGGCGCAGCGCAGGCACCGCAGAATCCAGCCAGAGGTCGATCTGCGCCTGCGGCAATGCCGGCAGATCCTGCGGCATGGCGCGCATCGGATCCAGACCGCAGCTTTCGTACGCCGCCTGCAAGGAGACGTAGCGCTCAAGGCAACCCTGATTGCCGCAATAACAGGCACGCCCACCCGGTTGCACAATCATGTGGCCTATTTCACCGGCATTGTGCGCGTGGCCGGTATAAATGCGCCCGTCAGTGAAGATCCCCGCCCCGAGGCCGGTGCCGAGATACAGATAAATAAACGAATTGAGCTGCCTGGCGACGCCGTGCAAACGTTCACCGATGGCGGCGACGGTGGCGTCGTTCTCCAGCGTCACCGGCAGGCCGCTTTGCGCGTTAAGTTCAGCCACTACATCGATATTTTCCCAGCCGTTGAGCGTGGTCGGCCCGACGGAGGAGATCCCTTCCACGCCAAACGGCCCCGGCATCACCACACCGATGCCCAGCATTTTTGCCCAGACCATCTCCGGTTGTTGGCGCATTTCTTGCAGTACATCACAAATCAGTTTCAAGGTCGCAGCAGGCTGCGGCTTTTGCACCATAATCAGCCGATGGAAACGAACGCTCCCTGACAGATCAACGACGATGATCAGAAGCGTCTGGTGATCCAGATGGATGCCGATGGAATATGCACTGTCCGGGTTCAGGGTCAACGGCGTCGCCGGTTGGCCTCTTCCTCCGGCACGGCGCGGCAGGTGCGAGGAGAGAATGCCGGCCTGCTCCAGCTCTGTCGCGATGTTTGAAACGGTTTGCGGCGTCAGTGAGGTCAGCCGGGCTATTTCGGCACGAGTCAGTTCGCCGTGCAGACGTATCGCCTCTATCACTACGCGCCGGTTGTGTGCACGAGCATGTTCAAGGTTAGTGCCGGATGTCGTCATAACTGCCTATGCAGAAAGGGAAATCGGTGTTTGCAGTATGGTGCCCTCCATTAAAGCAATCAAATTGATTTAAGAATCTTTTTAACACCGGAGAACGCACAATGAAAAGCCCTACCCATGCCGCCAAGGCCGCCTGTACCCTGTCTGCCCTGGCGTTTTGCATCTCAAGCGCCTTTGCTGCACCTACGCAAATCAACGCGCTGTTTATGACCCAGGCGGCTTATAGCGAAAACGATATCCGCGCCATGACCGCCGATTTCACCCGACAGCACCCGGATATCACCGTTAATCTGGAGTTCGTCCCTTACGAAGCGCTGCACGATAAAATCGTCGCGGCGCGCGGTGCAGGCAGCAACGGCTACGACGTGGTGCTGTTCGACGCCATCTGGCCGGCTGAATTCGTTAAGTTCGGCCTGTTGCAAGATGTCACCTCGCGCATCAGTGCCGACGACAGCGGCAAGATTTTCGACGGTGCCATGACCACCGTCACTTATAAAGACAAACGTTGGGGAATGCCGTGGATCCTCGACACCAAATACCTGTATTACAACAAAGCCATGCTGGCCAAGGCCGGCATCAGCGCTCCGCCGAAAACCTGGCAGGAGCTGGCGCAGCAGGCAGAAATCCTGAAGCAGAAAAACGTGGTCAAATATCCGCTGGTGTGGAGCTGGTCGCAGGCCGAGGCGCTGGTTTGCGACTACACCACGCTGGTGTCCGCCTTCAAGGGCCAGTTCTTCCAGCAGGGGAAAATCAACTTCTCCAGCCCTGGCTCGTTGCAGGCCGCCGGCTACATGAAAGACTCGCTGGACAAGGGGCTGACCAACCCGAACTCACGCGAATATCTGGAAGAGGACGTGCGTAAAGCCTTCTCTAACGGCGACGCCGCCTTTGCGCTCAACTGGACCTATATGTACAACATGGCCAACGATCCGAAGCAGAGCAAAGTGGCCGGCGATGTCGGCATAGTGCCGGCACCGGGATCGGTTGAAGGACAGGTTTCCGCCGTCAACGGATCGATGGGCCTCGGCATCGCCAAGGCCAGCGCCCATCCCGATCAAGCCTGGCAGTACATCAGCTACATGACCTCCCAGCCGGTGCAGGATAAGTACGCCAAACTGAGCCTGCCGATCTGGAAATCCTCCTACGACGACCCGGCGGTACAAAAAGACCAGCAACCCTTGATCGCCGCCGCCAAACAATCACTGAACGTGATGCTGTCGCGCCCTGAAACCGCCGATTACTCACGGCTTTCCAATGGGTTGCAGCAGGATCTGCAGCAGATCCTGCAAGGCAAGGTGACGCCGCAAGCGGGCCTGGACGCTGCCACCAAAAGCGCTGCGCGGCTACGTTAAGGGATGACGATGCTCACTTTACCCCAACGTGAGCGGCGTCAGGCATGGGTGCTGCTGGCACCCATGCTGCTGATGATGCTGCTGTTAACCGCCTGGCCACTGGGCCGCACCCTGTGGCTGAGCTTTACCGACGCCGCATTGGTCGGTGACGGCGTAACGCCGGCCTGGGTCGGCGTCGATAACTTTCTGTATGCCCTGACCGACCCGGATTTCCAGGCTGCGCTGTGGCGTACGTTGTATTTCACCGTGGTTTCGGTGGCGTTCGAAGGGGTGATTGGCGTGTTGGTGGCGCTGTTGCTTAACCAGCAATTTCACGGCCGCAACCTGCTGCGGGTGTTGGTGATTTTGCCCTGGGCGCTGCCAACCATCGTCAATGCGACCCTGTGGCGGCTGAACTTCAATCCGGATTACGGCAGCATCAATGCGCTGCTGACCCAGCTTGGGGTCATTGACCATTACCGCAGTTGGCTGGGCGATCCCGCCTCGGCGCTGAACGCGGTGATGCTGGCGGATATCTGGAAAAACTATCCGCTGATTACCCTGCTGACGCTGGCGGCACTGCAATCTATCCCGGAGGATCTGTACGAGGCGGCCAGGCTGGACGGTGCCTCAGCCTGGCGGCGATTCCGGGCCATCACCCTGCCCGCCATTCTGGCACCGCTGGCGGTGGCGCTGGTGTTACGCACCATCGACGCTTTCAAGGTGTTCGACATCATTTACGTGATGACCCGCGGCGGGCCAATGGACAGCACCAAGACCCTCAGCTTCTTCGTTTACCAGGAATCGTTCAGCTACCTGCGTGCCGGCAGCGGCGCCGCCTACGCGGTGCTGATGACCCTGCTGTGCGGCCTGCTGATCGCACTCTACATGCTGATGCTGTTCCGCCAGCGCCGAAGGAGCCTCGCCGATGAAACGTAAAATCCGCCTGATACTGCGCTACGGCGCCGCGCTGCTGCTGGCGCTGTCTATCCTCGCGCCGATGCTGTGGCTGTTCTTGATGAGCGTCAGTTCCTCCGCCGATCTGACCCGCATACCGCTGGAATGGCTGCCGCGCCGTTGGGACTTTTCGCGCTACGGCAGTTTATTGTCGTTGCAGGCCGGCCAGCCTGGAGCGCTGTTCCTGCACGCGCTGTTCAACAGCCTGCTGGTAGCCTGCGGTGCCACGCTGTTTTCGCTGCTGCTGGCGATCCCGGCGGCGTTCAGCTTTTCACGCTATCCGGGTCGCGACGGCTGGTTGTTCGCCAGCCTGGCGATTTACATGGTACCGCCGGTGGCCTTCGTACTGCCGCTGTACTTTATTCTGCAACAGCTGGCGCTGCTGAACACCCATATCGGCCTGGCGCTGGTCTACTGCTCGCTGATCCTGCCGTTCCTCACCTGGATGCTGAAAAATCAGTTCGACGCCCTGCCGATCGATATCGAACAGGCCGCGCGGCTGGATGGGCTGCGTCAGTGGCAGGTGCTGCTGCGCATTACGCTGCCGCTGGCAAAACCCGCGTTGGGAGCCTCGGCGCTGTTCGGCTGGTTGCTGGCCTGGGACGAATTTTTCTATGCGCTGCTGTTTACCAACAATATTCAGGCACAGACGCTGCCGGTGACCATCGCCGGTTTCACCGCCGGGCGCGCCACCGATGACGGTTTGATCGCCGCCGTCGGTATTTTGGCCGCCATACCGCCACTCTTTATTGCCATTTGGCTGCAAAAAACGCTGGTCAGCGGCTTAACCAGCGGCGGCAGCAAGGGCTGACTTAAAAGGGAAAAAATTGACATGATGAATACCAACACCAGACCCACCCTGTACGTGGTCGGTAATATCAACGTCGACGTGATCATGAGCACCCTGCACCAGTGGCCGCAGAAAGGCACCGAGGCGATGCTGGATCACAGCGAGCTGCGCCCCGGCGGCTCGGCCGGCAACTGTGCGCTGGCTTTGGCGGCGCTGGAGACGCCTTATCGGCTGGTGGCCAATCAGGGCAACGACTATTTCAGCCCCTGGCTGGCGCAGCTGTTCCCGGAAAGTTCGCTGTATTGGCCGACCTACAGCTGCGAAACCTCGCTGACCTTCGGCGTGACGCACCCCGACAACGAGCGCACCTTTTTCAGCAATCAAGGGCATATTACCCGCCTGAGCCAGGACGACGTGCTGCACCAGATCCCGCTGTTCGCCGGCAACGGCGACACCGTGCTGTTATGCGGTACCTTCCTGTGCAGCACCTTGCTGGTAGATTACCCGGCGCTGTTGCAAACCCTGCGCCAGCGCGGCTACCGCATTGCGGTGGATACCGGCTGGCCACCGCAGGGTTGGAGCGACGCGCTGCGCGGGCAGATCGCCGACTGGTTGCCGTTCTGCGACATTCTGCTGCTGAATGAAGTGGAGACCTGCGGCATGGCGGGCCATGAAGATCTGTACACCGCCGCCCGCACCCTGAACCGCCAACAACCGGCCGATGCCGCCTGCGTGGTGAAATGCGGCCCGGACGGCGCACGCATGTGGTGCGGCGAACGGCTGCTGCAGGCAGCGGCGCACCCGATCAAGGTGGTCGACACCATCGGCGCCGGCGACAGTTTCAATGCCGGGTTCCTGACCGCCTGCCTGCACGGCCATTCGGCCACGGTGGCGTTGCGCTGGGGCATTCGCGCCGCCAGCCACGCCATCAGCAGCTCGCCGCGCCAATATCTGGACTGGAACACCCTGAAAACCTGCGCCGGAGAGATGATCTGATGGCAAGCGTAGAACTGGTGAAAGTCGCCAAATATTATGGCAAGCAGCGGGTGCTTAACCCGCTGGATCTGATCATTCCCGACGGCAGTTTTACCGTGCTGGTCGGCCCCTCCGGTTGCGGCAAATCCACGTTGCTGCGGTTGCTGGCCGGGCTGGATACGCTATCCGATGGCGCTATCCTGCTGGATAAAAAGAAGATTAACGATCTGGACCCCGCCGATCGCGATATCGCCATGGTGTTCCAGAGCTATGCGCTCTATCCGCACCTGACGGTGGAGGAAAACATGGCGTTTCATATGCAGGTCATGAAGGTCAGCAAAAGCGAGCAGCAGAGCAAAGTACAGCAGGCGGCGCGCATTCTGGCGATCGATCACCTGTTGCAGCGCTATCCGAAAGAGCTGTCCGGCGGTCAGCGCCAGCGGGTGGCGATGGGCCGTGCCATGGTGCGCAATCCGAAGGTCTTTCTGTTCGATGAGCCGTTGTCCAACCTCGATGCCCAGTTGCGCATGGAGCTGCGCGCCGAGATTAAATCGCTGCATCAGCAGTTCAAAACCACCACGGTGTACGTCACTCACGATCAGATTGAGGCGATGACGCTGGCCGATCAAATCGTGGTGATGAAAGACGGCAATATCGTGCAACAGGGCCGGCCACTGGAGATCTACGACGCGCCCGCCAACACCTTTGTGGCACGCTTTATCGGTTCGCCTCCGATGAACCTGTTGGACGGCATCGTCACGCCGCGCGGCGATCGCCCCGGCGTAACCTGCGGTGAGCTGTGGTTGCCGCTGCCCGATAAATGGCGGCAGGCGGTGCCGGGCAGTAAAGTGATCCTCGGGTTGCGCCCGCACGATTTCCTGCTGGTGGATGTCAGCGAGCAGCCGCCCGCCCAGCTTCGGCTGATGGAGATCACCGGTGACGTCAGTCTGCTGCACCTGACCTGGGGCGGTTATCGGTTGCATGTGCAGTTCAGCGGCAGAATCAACGCCGAAAACGGCCAGCCGTTGTGGCTGGCGCCCAACATCGACGCGATCCACCTGTTCGACGCCGCCAGCGGCCAGCGATTGAGCGAAAGTTGAGTAGTGATTGCCGGTGACTTCTGCCTGAAAAATCGGCCGAAACAGGCTGTTCCCCCTCTGCGAGCGCAGATCGCTGCGCTCGCTAATCATCACCCGCTTAACCTCTTTTTAACCTGTGTACGATGCGCTATGCTCGAAAACTCGTCCGGATTAAATTTTTTGAAACGGAGTTTCTTGTCATGCCTGCATTCTGTCTGTGCTCTGCCCGGCGCGCTTTGCCATGAGCTGGTTTTCACGTGCCAGCGCGCTGCCGTTATTGGTGGCCGGCGCCTTCTTTATGGAAAACCTCGATGGTACGGTGATTGTTACCGCGATGCCGCAGATGGCAGCCGCTTTTGGCGTGCGAGCGGTGGACATGAACATCGGTATTTCCGCCTATATTCTGACGCTGACGGTGTTTATTCCCGCCAGCGGCTGGATCGCCAACCGCTTCGGCGCGCGCAATGTCTTTGCCGCTGCGGTAGTGATTTTTACCCTGGCCTCGGTGCTGTGTGCCGCCAGCGTTAATCTGCCCACTTTCACCGCCGCCCGCATTTTGCAAGGCTTTGGCGGCGCGCTGATGGTGCCGGTCGGCCGACTGGTGGTGCTGCGCAATACCGCCAAACCGGACCTGATAAAAGCCATCGCCACCATTACCTGGCCGGGGCTGGTGGCGCCGATCCTCGGCCCGCCGGTCGGCGGTTTTATTACCACCTACGCGTCATGGCACTGGATTTTTCTTCTCAATGTACCGCTGGGCGTCGCCGCGCTGTGGCTGGCCTGGCGGTTGATCCCACAGGAAGCGCCGCAAAAAGGCGTGCCGTTTGACGCCACCGGCTTCATGCTGACCGGCATCGCCTGTTTTGGCCTGATATTCGGCCTGGACTTGATCAACCACCCGCAGCTCTCCTGGCTGGTGCCGGTACTGTGCATCCTCGGTAGCCTGGCGCTGGGCGCGCTGGCGGTGCGCCACGCCAAACGCGCCGCACACCCGTTGATCAATCTGTGGGCAATGCGAATAAAAAGTTACGCCGTCACCATTTGGGGTGGCGCCTTGTTCCGCATCGCCATTGGCGCCGTGCCCTTTTTGCTGCCGCTGCTGTTCCAGATCGGTTTTGGCCTCAACGCCTTCGACGCCGGGTTGCTGGTACTGGCGGTGTTTGCCGGTAATTTGGCGATGAAGCCTTTTACCTCTGCCATACTCTACCGTTTCCGCTTTCGCACCACGCTGGTAGTAAATGGGCTGCTGAACGCCGCCACCATTTTTGCCTGCGCGTTGTTGACGCCGCAGACCCCGACCTGGCTGATCGTGGCGTTGTTGTTCGTCAGCGGGTTGACGCGTTCCATGCAGTTCACCGCGCTGAATACGCTGGCATTTTCCGAAGTGCCGCAGCCGCAGATGAGCGGTGCCAATACCCTGTTCACTGTGTCGCAGCAAATGGGCAGTGGCCTGGGCATCGCCATCGGTGCGTTGGCGCTGCGGTTGGCGGAAATGCTGATACCGCAGTCGCCCGATCGCCTGCCGCTGGTCGATTTCCAGTTGGCGTTTGGGGTTATCGGCGTCATCGCCCTGCTGGCGGTGGTAGACAGCTTGACGTTGAATCCCGAGGCCGGCAGCGAAGTTCGCCGGAAAAAATCCCCTTCGTCTGCTCCGACCGGCGCTGACGAATCCACGGCAACCAAGGCAAGGAGTTAAACGATGCAATACCGTCAGCTTGGCCATTCCGGCCTGAAAGTTTCGGCGCTGAGTCTCGGCACCATGACCTTTGGCGGCGCAGGCAAATTCGCCAAAACCGGCGATACCGGCGTTGACGAAGCCCGCAGCCAGATAGACCGCTGTATCGACGCAGGCATTAACCTGTTCGATACCGCCGACGTCTATTCCGCCGGCAAGGCGGAAGAGATCCTGGGCCAGGCGCTGGGCAAAAAACGTCAGCAGGTGCTGGTCGCCAGCAAGGCGCGCTTCCCAATGGGCGCCGGCCCGAACGACGCGGGGCTGTCTCGCCATCATTTGATCCGCGCCTGCGAAGCCAGTCTGCGGCGGCTGAACACAGATTATCTCGACTTGTATCAACTGCATGAATGGGACGGCGTGACGCCGGTTGAAGAAACCCTGCGCGCGCTGGAGCATTTGGTCAGCAGCGGCAAGGTGCGTTACGTCGGCGTATCCAACTTTTCCGGCTGGCACCTGATGAAACACCTGGGCGCCGCCGAACATTTGGGCCTGGTGCGGCCGGTCAGCCAGCAGATTCATTACACGCTGCAGGCCCGCGAGGCAGAGTATGAACTGCTGCCGATAGCAGCGGATCAGGACGTCGGCGTCCTGGTGTGGAGCCCGCTGGCCGGCGGTTTGCTTTCCGGCAAATACCGCCGCAATCAACCTGCGCCGGCAGGCACCCGCCACCTGGCCAACTGGGGCGAGCCGCCGGTACGCGACGAGGAGCGGCTGTACGATATCGTCGACGTACTGGTGGATATCGCCCGGTCGCACGGCGTGTCTGCTGCCCAAGTCGCCCTGGCCTGGCTGCTGGCGCAGCCCACTATCACCTCGGTGGTGATCGGCGCGCGCAACGACAATCAACTGCAGGACAACCTGCAAGCCGCCAATCTAACCCTGAGCGAAGAAGAGCTGCAGCGGCTGGAGGAAGTGAGCCGTCCGCCGTTGATTTATCCTTATTGGCACCAGGCCGCCACCGCACCGGACCGTCTGTCGGACGCCGACCTGCTTCTGCTTGCTCCGCACCTGCAGCAAAAATAAGTCGCATCTGCCGTTAATCAACGTAGTATCGATGATCCGCCCCGTTTTGACGGGCGCGGATTTTTTGCCGTTTTGGCCTGAAAAGCGAGGTAATAATAATGATTCACAGTGACCTTTCTCAGTGCCGCCTTAATACCGACCGGTTGGTGATTGCTCCATTTACCGCAGCAGACGCCGACGAGGTTTACCAGGCGATTACCCCAACCTTGACGCGCTTTATGAATTTTGAACCTGAGGCGTCGCCGGAAGCCTTCGCCAACGTCTGGCAAGCCTGGTTACCGCTGATCCGTGAAGGCGAGGAAGTGATTTTTATCGCCCGTCTGCACGACACCAAACAGTTTGTCGGCATGGGCGGCGCGCACGATCTGCACAGCCAAACGCCGGAGCTGGGCATTTGGGTAAAAGAGACTCAGCACGGCAACGGCTATGGCCGCGAAATTGTCCACGCCATAGCGATCTGGGCCAGCGAGCGCTACCGGCCACAACACTTTATCTATCCGGTGGCCGAGCAAAACACCCCCAGCCGACGCATCGCTGAATCCCTCGGCGGCGTGGTCGCCGGCCGGCGCGAAAACACCAAATACGACTGCGTGGTCTACCAGATTCCACCACAGCGTTAAAGGTTTACCGGCCCGGCCCTTGATAATCGTTTAGCGGCCAGGCCTCCTTCTCCTTTCGTTGCCAACGCACCGAAAAGCGCCCGTTTTCCGGCATCGATGACTGTTTTTTACCGCACACGCAGATAACCGCTGCCACTTGATGTGGGATTATGCTAATCCTATAGCATGTAGGGTATAAACACTTGAGGAACAGTCACATGATCATTTTTGTCACGGGCGCCACATCAGGTTTTGGCGAGGCTATCACACGGCGTTTTATCCGCGAAGGCCACCAGGTCATTGCCACCGGCCGCCGCGTTGAACGTCTGGAAGAGTTGAAAGACGAATTGGGTGACGCGCTGCATATCGTCCGCCTGGACGTACGCAACCGCGCCGCAATTCAGCAGGTGATCGACGAACTGCCTGCCGCTCTGCGCCAGATCGACGTGCTGGTGAATAACGCCGGCCTGGCGTTGGGGTTGGAACCTGCGCACAGAGCCGACGCCGAAGATTGGGATACCATGATCGACACCAACACCAAAGGCCTGGTGAACATGACCCGCGCCCTGCTGCCGGCGATGGTCGAACGCAACATTGGCCATGTGATCAACATCGGCTCCGTCGCCGCCAACTGGCCGTATGCCGGTGGCAACGTTTACGGCGCGACCAAGGCTTTCGTCAAACAATTCAGCCTGGGTCTGCGGGCCGATCTGCACGGTACGCGTATCCGCGTCACCGACATTGAGCCTGGCCTGGTGGGCGGTACCGAGTTCTCCAACGTGCGCTTCAAAGGCGATGATGGCAAAGTTGACAAGATCTACGACGGTGCCAATGCGCTAACGCCGGAAGATATCGCCGAGTCGGTGTTCTGGGTTGCCACCCTGCCGGCACACGTCAATATCAATACGCTGGAAATCATGCCGGTCAGCCAGTCCTTCGCCGGGTTGAATATCCACCGCGAGTCCTGACGCTTCCCGTGCCGCCGGGTTACCCGGCGGCACGCCAGCCTGAAACGATAATCAACATCCCCGCCAGCGCCACACCGGCGCCCAACCAATCCAGCGCCGACAGTTTAACCCCATCCACCACCCGCAACCACAGCAGCGCCGTTGCCACATAAACGCCGCCATAAGCCGCATAGACTCGCCCGCTGGCTGCCGGATGCAGCGTCAACAGCCAGACAAACAGCATCAAACTGGCGGCGGCCGGCAGCAACAGCCAAACGCCGGCGTTTTTTTTCAGCCACAGGTAGGGCAAGAAACAGCCTATAATTTCGGCTAACGCGGTGGCGAAAAATAGCAAAGTAGTCTTTAACATGGGCAATGCTTTTCTCTCAGTAAAGTAAACGAAGCGGCGCTTGGCTGGTGCAGCCTCAGGGCTCGGTGGTATATTTATTGTCACGCCTGCGGGCGCGATTAAGCCGGTGTTGCCTTCCTCCGGCAACACTAACTCATAAGGATGAAACGATGAAAACACTTTCTGCACCACGACTGCTGCGCGGGATGCTGCCGGTCGCCATGTTGATGCTGATGGGTGCCTGGCAGGCTCCTGCGTTGGCTGCCACCTGTACTCAGGGCAGCACCTGCGTGACCGTCGATGGCAGTAACAGCGGTGCCATGAGTACCGAAGCCGCTCGCCAGAGCAAAGAACAGTTTAACGACACCAAATCTCTGCGCCATAAGGTCAACACCCGCGTCGAGAAAGAGTTCGACAAGGTAGACAAGGCAATCGACAGCGAAGACCGCTGCGACGACAGCCTGAACGTTAATGCCTACTGGGAACCGAACACCCGCAAGTGTCTGGATCGCCAGACCGGTCGTCAGATTAATCCTTAATCTCGCCGCAGCCGGCGGCGAGCGTTAACCTCCGCCGCCATTGCTGCTATTGTGACAACGGAAGCTCATGCTCAAATAAGGACGAATTGATGAAAAAAACGCTTATCCTGGGTGCACTGCTGCTGACCGCAGCCCCCCTGGCAGCCCTGGCCTCATGCGAAAGCGTGAAGGCGGACATTTCACAGAAAATTGTCAACAATGGCGTGCCGGAATCCGGCTTCAAACTGGATATCGTGCCCAATGACCAGGCACAACAGGCTGGCGGATTGGTCGTTGGTCACTGCGAAAACGACACTCAGAAAATTGTCTATACCCGCCTGAGCAACGGTGACGATAACGGTGACGCGGCCCAGACCGGCACCAGTCAGGACACCAAAACCGCGCAATAACCGCAGTTCAGGGCGCAACCGCGCCCTTACCTTTTTCTTTACGCCTGCTCCGCCTCTTCACCCTCACCCTGCGGCCGATGCCGCGCGGGGATCAACATCGCCGCCGCCAGCGCCAGCAACGAAATCAGTGCGGAAACCAAAAACACCCAATGCAACGAAGCGGCCACCTGCTGAATCACATCCGCCAGTTTTTCCGGCGTCATGGCGCCGCGCACTGCCGGCTCCATCAGTTGCTGCACCGGATCGACGGTTTGCGGCAGACGGTGCTGCAAGTTAAGGTTCAACGTAGCGCCCAGAATAGCGGTGCCGATGGCCGAACCCATCATCCGGGTGAATACCGTACAGGCGGTGGCTATGCCGCGAATGCTGTGATGTGCGGCGTTTTGCACTGAAACCAAAAACGTGGTGTTGCACAACCCCATGCCGGCACCCACCATAAAGGCCGCCACCCGCCCCCACAACAGACCGCCGTTCGGCTGCAGCAGCAATAAGATCAACCCGCCGGCCAGCAGCAGCAACGCCCCCAGCAACGCGGTGGTGCGATAAGACGTCATCAGCATCAGCCGCCCGCTCAGGGTGCTGGCCAGTGGCCAGCCAATCGACATCAGTGCCAATGTGGTCCCGGCTTCCAGCGGCGTTCCGCCCATCACGCCCTGAATAAAGGTCGGCAGAAAGGCGCTGATACCCATCATCGCCGCGCCGATCACCACCCCGCCAATATTGCCGGCTACAATCACCCGGCTTTGCCACAACGCCAGCGGGAACAACGGCTCGGGCGCACAGCGTTCCTGACGGATCAGCAGCATCAGCGAAACCGCCGCCAGCAACAACAGCGGCAACACCCACCATCCCAGATTTTCCGCCTGCAGCAACGACATGAGCAGCGCCGCGACAAACAGCGTCAGCCATGCCGTGCCCGCCAGATCCAGCGCGTGTTTACGCACCTGTTTACTGGAGGGCAGATAGCGGCCGAGGAAAAACATCGCCAGCAGGCCGATCGGCAAATTGACCCAGAACACCAGCGCCCAGGGCAAGTGCTGGACGATAAACGCCCCCAGCAGCGGGCCGATGATTGCCGACACGCCCCACACGCTGGACAGATAGCCCATGACCTTCGGCCGCTCGGTCGCGCTGTAGATATCGCCGATAATGGTGGTCGCGATCGGCATAATCGCCCCGGCACCCAGCCCCTGCAACAGCCGAAAAGCTATCAGCCAGTACATATTTGGCGAAAAACCGCACAACACCGACCCCAGTAAAAACAGCGATGCGCCAAAGAAAAACACCCGCTTGCGGCCCAATAGATCCGCCAGCCGGCCATAGATCGGAATGGTGATGGCCTGCGCCAGCAAATAGACCGCAAAGACCCAGCCCAGCAGCGAGAAACCGCCGAGATCGCCGATGATGGTCGGCATTGCCGTGGCGACAATGGTCGCCTCGATGGCCGACATAAACATGGCCAGCATGCAGGCGATCAGAATCAGTGGGCGATGAGCGAGGGGTGCAGATGAGTCGTTAGTTGTCATAGCGTTGTTGGGCTCTGGATTTTTATTGTCATCAAATTATACCCGCCGGGTTAAACGCTGCCGTAAGCTGTGTCTATTTCCCTGTTTTCAATGGCGAAGAACGCATCATTTGAACATTTAGTGACAACGTCACCAAAAAATGAACGGGATTTATCGCTTCGCCGTTGAAACCACGATCCCGGCGGCGGATCTGCAAAGATTCTCTGGCCTTCGGCCGGACCGCCAAGCACAATGCTCAGCTGAACCTTTCATTTTTCTCACGATTTTACCGACTCATGAAACGATTGGTCCACCTGCATCACTATCGCGCCCTGCTGCGCCGCCTGTTTATCGCCATCTTTCTGGGCATTGCCGCCGCGTTGGTCGTTTGGCTGTTTCACCGCGCCATGCTCGGGCTGGAGTGGGTGTTGCTCGATCACGAAGATGGCAGCCTGGTGGCCGCCGCCGCCGCATTACCGAACTGGCGCAGAGCCTTGACCCCGGCCCTGGGCGGCCTGGCGGCAGGTTTCTTGCTGTGGGTTTATCAGCGTTATCAGCATCAGCGGCAAATAGCGCCTACCGATTATATGGAGGCGATAGAAACCGGCGACGGACGGCTCGATGTCAGCGCCAGCCTGGTTAAATGCCTGGCTTCATTGCTGGTGGTGTCCAGCGGCAGCGCCATCGGCCGCGAAGGCGCGATGATCCTGCTGGCGGCGCTGGTGGGATCGGTATTCGCCCAACGCTTTACCCACGAGAAAGAGTGGAAACTGTGGGTGGCCTGCGGCGCGGCCGCCGGTATGGCCAGCGCCTATCATGCACCGCTGGCGGGCAGCCTGTTTATCGCCGAAATTCTGTTTGGCACCCTGATGCTGGCTTCGCTCGGCCCGGTAGTGATTGCCGCCGTCAGCGCGCTGCTGGTGACCAATTTGCTCAACGGTGGCCAGGCACCGCTGTATTTGGTGGAACCGCTGCCTGCGCCCTGGCCGGTACAATATCTCTTGATGGCGCTGCTCGGCGTGCTGGCCGGCATCTGCGGCCCGCTGTTCCTGTGGGCGATGTCGGCTTCCGGCCATGCTTTCCGTTCACTGCGCCTGACGCCACCGCTGCAACTGGCGCTGGGCGGATTCATTGTTGGTTTGCTGTCGCTGCTGTTTCCTGAAGTGTGGGGTAATGGCTACAGCGTAGTGCAGTCTCTGCTCAGCGCACCGCCTGGCGTATTGCTGGTCGGCGCCATTTTGATCTGCAAGCTGCTGGCTGTGCTTGCCAGCAGTGGTTCCGGCGCGCCCGGCGGCGTGTTCACCCCCACGCTGTTTGTCGGGGCTGCGCTGGGTTCGCTGGTTGGGCAGTTGTGCGCCACCTGGCCCGAACTGGGCGCTGCCGTGCCGCTGTTGATGGCCTTGACCGGCATGGCGACCCTGTTGGCCGCCACCACTCACGCGCCAATCATGGCCGCGCTGATGGTGTTTGAGATGACCGGCGAGTACACCCTATTGCCCGGTATTCTGCTGGCCTGCGTGATCGCCACCACCCTGTCGCGCGGCTTGCGTTCGGTGTCGGTCTATCACAATGCCTAGCGGTTCAGCAGTGGTGAAATATCGAGATAGTGCGCCAGTTCGCGCTGCTCGGCGCGCGGCAGATAAGGAATTTCCCCCAACAACGGCGCAGGAATGCGTTGGCGCAAGGCTTCGATAGTTTCTGCGTAATGCGCCAGCCCCGGATTAATCCGGTTCGCCACCCATCCCAACAAAGGTAAACCGTCATTAATGATCGACTGTGCGGTCAATAAGGCATGGCTGACGCAGCCCAGTTTGATTCCCACCACCAACACCACCGGCAATTGCTCCTGGACCACCCACTCGGCATAGGGCCGCAGATCGTTCATCAGCACGCGCCAGCCACCGCTGCCCTCCACAACCACGGTATCGGCTCTGGCGGACAGACTCTGCAACCCGCTGCTCATCACGCCGTAGTTGATATCCTCGGTGGCATGAGCGTGAAACACCTCATCCAGACAGGTGATGGGATTAATTTCCTCGTACGACAGCGGCAGAGTCGAAGATGCCTGTAAAACCAAAGCGTCTTTATTGCGAATGCCTTCGCTGGTTTCCTGACACCGCGCCGCTATCGGCTTATAGCCGGCGACCGAACGGCCCTGCGCGGCCAGCGCCTGCAGCAAGGCGCGGGAAACCACGGTTTTACCGACGTCGGTATCCGTGCCTGTTACAAATAAACGCTTTAACATGTTTTAATTGCCCCGAAATGCTCCATTAACCCAAATATCGCCACGATAAGGCGAAGGAGACGAACGGGAAAATTTTAGGGGATGCTGAGCGAACGGGGCTTGAGGTAGCGCAATCTTTTATCGTTAAACGATAAGTATTACTGATATTACCCTTGCAGCAGTTGTACCAGCAACGAGCCGTTGTACAAGGCTTCCTTCACCAGCGCGGCGCCGGGCATGGTGCCCTTGTTGAAGAACTGGGTGGATTCCACCTGCACATGGTCGCTGTAGGCCGGCAGCGATTGCTGACGAATGCAAGAAACGATGGCCGGATGCAGAATTTCCGCCGCGCGGTTCAGCGGTGAACCGACCAGGATTTTGTCAGGATTGAACAAGTTGACCATGATCGCCAGAATACGCCCCACGCTGTGGCCCACGCCCAGAATGATATCTTTGGCCAGTTGATCGCCCGCCAGCGCCGCATCGCACAGGGATTCTGCCGTCAGCGGCGCACCGTGCAGGCTGGAGCTCATGGAGGTTGCGAGACGCTGTTGGGCGATCTCCAGGATATTTTCAATACTGGCGACGGTCTCCAGACAACCGTGGTTACCGCAGTAACAGCGTTTGCCGTAAGGATCGACCTGCGTATGACCAATCTCCACCACGCTGTGGCTGCCGCCGTGCAGCACTCGCCCGCCGGTGATCACGCCTGCGCCGACGCTGTGGTCGATCACCACCTGAATCACGTTCTGGCTGCCGCGCGAGGCGCCATACAGCGCTTCGGCCATGGTCCAGGCGCTGATATCGTGCTGCAGGTAGACCGGTAACCCGGTGCGCGTTTCCAGCGCGGGGCCCAGCGGCATGTCCACGACATCGTAAAACGGCATACGGTGCACCACGCCGGAAACCACATCAATCGTGCCCGGCAGCGTAATGGCGATCGCCGTCAGACGCTCAAGTTTGCTTTGATGACGAATAAAGAACTGGTCGACTTCACCGAGAATGCGTTTCAGCAGCGGTTCAGGGTGTTCGGCATCCAGCGGCAGAAGCTCTTCTACCACCAGTTTGCTGCTGATATCGCGCAGCGCCAACGTAATGGTGCCACGGCTGATGCGGGCGGAAAGGTAATGCCAGGCTTCGGTGTCCAGCACCAGCCCTATCGCCGGTCGCCCGCGACTACCGACTTCCTGATATTCGTTTTCTTTAACCAGATGCGCTTCCAGCAACTCGCGTACGATTTTGGTGATGCTGGCGGGGGCGAGTTGCGCGCGTTTAGACAGTTCGATGCGCGAAATTGGGCCCAGTTCATCGATTAGCCGATAAACTGCCCCTGCATTTGTTTGTTTGATTTGATCGATATGCCCAGGCTGTCCAACAGCAATCACAAACCTGCTCCTACTATTTTTCGCGCTTCTAAATAAAGACTAGAGGCTATGGTGGGGCTTTTGTAATACAGCGTCAACTATTTGATTCGTTATGTGATTTGCAGCACAAATTCCCCCTGCTTTCGCCGCATATTGCGTTTTATTTGCGCAGCGTTCCGTCACGGCAGCAGCAGTGTCATCAGCGATTTGGCTGCCGCGGTCAGAGTTCTTTGGCGGTGATGCACCAGCCAGACTTCGGTCACCGCCTCCGGCTCCGCCAGCGGCAGGTATTTCACCCCATCGACTTTCACCCGGCCAAAAGACGCCGGCAGAATAGAGATGCCCAGCCCGGAAGACACCAGACCGATGATGGTCATCGCTTCGCCGACTTCCTGGGTGATATAAGGCGTGATCCCCGCTTTGGCCAACAGCGACAAAATTTCGTCATACAATGCCGTCCCCACCTCTCGCGAGAAAAACACAAAGGGTTCTGCCGCCAGATGCTGGAAACGCAGCGTGCCGGGCGCAATATGGGTTAACGGATGCCCTTCCGGCACCACCGCGACCAATGGCTCGCATAGCAACAGTTGATGCTTCAGCACGTCCGGCAAGCGCGTATTGCGCATCACACCCAGATCCAGCTCGCCGTTAAGCAGCGGCTCGATCTGTTGCTTGGTGTTCACTTCGCGCATTTTTATATGCACCTGCGGGTGCTGTTGGCGGTAAGCCCGCAAACTGCGCGACACCACACTGATAAAGGGTGCCGAAGAGGTGAAACCAATGGTCAACTCGCCCAGTTCGCCACGCTCCAGTCGTGCGGCCTTCTCCGCCGCACGGCCGACCTGATCGAGCACCTGATAAGCCTCTTTCAGGAACATTTCCCCCGCCTGCGTCAGGCTGACATTGCGGTTGTTACGTGCCAACAAACGCGCACCGACCATTTCCTCCAGCGCCTGGATTTGCTGGCTGAGCGGCGGTTGCGAAATGCGCAAACGTTCCGCCGCCCGACCGAAATGCAATTCTTCCGCCACAGCGACAAAATAGCGCAGGTGTCTCAGCTCTATATTCATACTTTAAACGTCTTAATTTGAATTATTAATATATTAGACAAAAAACTGGGCTCTCCCTATCATTTTGTTACCCCATGATGTACCTGTTTAAATCGCCCGAAGTTCGGTAAGGAAAGACTGTGACAACCCCTGTGCGTTCTACGGCGAACATGCCGTCGACGCTGGCCGCCAACGACGATGCGGCTGCTGCGCCAAAAGCCAAACGCTCCACCCTGAATAAACTCCCCTACATCGAACGCGGAACGCCGCAGTTTATGCGCGTTACCCTGGCGCTGTTTTCCGCCGGGTTGGCCACCTTCGCCCTGCTGTATTGCGTGCAGCCGATCCTGCCGGTTCTGTCGCAGGACTTTGGCATCTCGCCAGCGGAAAGCAGCCTGTCGCTTTCGGCCTCTACCGGCCTGCTGGCGGTCGGCCTGATGTTTACCGGCCCGCTGTCCGATGCCATCGGCCGTAAATCGGTGATGGTGGTGGCGTTGTTGCTGGCGGCAATATGCACCCTGATTTGCGCCTTTATGACCAGTTGGCACGGTATCTTGCTGATGCGTGCGCTGATTGGGCTGTCGCTGAGCGGCGTGGCGGCCGTTGGCATGACTTATTTAAGCGAAGAGATCCACCCCAGTTTTGTCGCCTTTTCGATGGGGCTTTACATCAGCGGCAACTCGATCGGCGGTATGAGCGGCCGCCTGGTGACCGGGGTGCTGACCGATTTCTTCTCCTGGCGCGCGTCGTTGGCGGTTATCGGGCTGTTCGCACTGGCCGCCGCCTGCATGTTCTGGCGCATTTTGCCCGCCTCTACGCATTTCCGCGCCTGTTCGCTGCGCCCGCGGACCTTGCTGATTAACTTCAGGCTGCATTGGCACGACAAGGGCCTGCCGCTGCTGTTTGCCGAAGGCTTTCTGCTGATGGGCAGTTTTGTCACCATGTTCAACTACATCGGCTACCGCCTGCTGTCCGATCCTTATCACCTCAGCCAGGCGATTGTCGGCCTGTTGTCGGTGGTGTATCTGACCGGCTCTTACAGCTCGCCGAAGGCTGGCGCGATGACCTCTCGTTTCGGTCGTGGCCCGGTTCTGCTGGCTTCAATCGTGATTATGCTGATCGGGATCCTGATTACCGCATTGGCGCCGGTAGCGATTATTTTTATCGGCATGATGCTGTTTACCGCAGGTTTCTTTGCCGCCCACTCGGTTGCCAGCAGTTGGATTGGCCGACGCGCAAGACGCGCCAAAGGCCAGGCGTCTTCTCTTTACCTGTTCTGCTATTACGTCGGCTCCAGCGTCGCCGGTACGCTCGGCGGCGTGTTCTGGCACAGCTTCGGGTGGAGCGGCGTAGTAGCATTTATCAGCGTGATGCTGCTGCTGGCGCTGCTGGTAGTGCATTATCTGAAGAAACTGCCGGAAGCGGCGCGCGTCTGACCCCTTCTCCTTGCCGCCTGCTTGTACGCTGAAACAGGCGGCCACCTTAATCCCCCTGCCAGGCTGGACCACTGGGAGCCTGGTACTATCACTGTGGCTGAGGTTGCCCTTTCGTTTGCTGTTCTCTTAATGTATGTTGTAACTAAAATACGAGGTGAATGATGGATAAATACGGTCTAATCGGCAGGATGAATGCGTGTTTCACCGAGTTGGAGCAGGCTCTGGCCGCGCTCCACCAGCAGATCCTGCCGCTGCGGCTGCTGGCGGCGCGGGTATTCAGCCTGCCGGAAATCGAGAAAGGCAAAGAGCACGCGGCGGTGGAACAGATAGCCGTCGAGCAGTATGTCGGCCAGGCGGCGCGCGACCTCGCGCTGGAACATTATCAGCGGCTGTTTATCCATCACAATAAACACAACGTCAGCAGCAAGGCGGCGGTACGCTTGCCCGGCGTGATCTGTCTGGCGGTGGAACTGCCGCAATATCGGGCATTGCAGGCGCAGATCGCCCTGATTAATCGGCTGAAGGCCGAACTGGAACAGATTATCACCGTCGATTCAGGCCTGGCGCCGGAGCAGCGGTTTGATTTCGTCCACACTCATCTGCATGGCCTGATCACCCTCAGCGCCTATCGCGCCATCACCGCCCTGAGTAACCCGGATTCGGTCCGCTTCGGCTGGGCCAACAAACACATTATCAAAAACGTGAAACGCGACGATATTTTGGCGCAGTTGGAAAAAAGCCTGAAGGCCGGGCGCGCGGTGCCGCCGCATAACCGCGAGCAGTGGGCCGAACTGGTCAGCCGCGAGATCGATGACGTCAGCCGCCTGCCGCAACAGGCGGTGTTGAAAATCAAACGCCCGGTGAAGGTACAGCCGATCGCCCGAGTGTGGTATCAGGAGCAGCAAAAGCAGGTGCAACACCCCTGCCCGCTGCCGCTGATCGCCCTGTGCCAGGTAGAAAGCGGCGCACAGGTACCGAAGATTGGCGAACTGCTCAATTACGACGCCGCGGCGGTCAAACACAAGTACAAACCGGATGCCAAACCGCTGCGGTTACTGGTTAAACGGCTGCATCTGTATACCGACGCGCCTACCGGCTGAGCGCGTAGCCCCGCAGGCGGTGGCCGTCCGGATCGGTGGCGACGAAGGCATAACCGAAATCGAGCGACACCGGTTGCTGGATAATTTCTACCCCCAGCTCACGCCAGTGCTGACAAAGCGCGTCTACTTGCTGCGGTTGCTCGCACAGAAAACCAATCTCACCGCCGCCACCGGCAGCCGTTGCGGCCGGTTCTACGGTATGCTTCGACCACATCGCCAGTTTGAAGCCGTTGTTCAGTACAAACAGCGCGAAGGTGGGTGAAAACTCCACCGGCTCCCGCCCCAGTAACCGGCGATAGAAAACGACGCTTTTTTCCGGGCTATCGACGTAAAGCAGAGTCATGTTTGGGGTTGTCATCAGACTGTCCTCATGGCTGGAGGGAACCGGCGGCTCCCGATAGCGATAAATTAGCCCGCCCTGCTGACAGTTTTTGGCAGTAGTGAATATGGTTTATTGGGGAGTAATACCTTGGGTTTTATACCACTCTTTCATCAACATGCGGCGGCCACGCGGGTAGCGCTGCGCCAGCGGCGTAGCCAAACGAATGCGATCAAGCCGAAAATGGCGAAACTCCTGGCGCAGCTCGCACCAGGCGACCAACATGCGCACCTGTTCAAAATAGCCGAGCGCAAATGGCCACAGGGTGCGTTCGCTGACGCTGCCGTCGCGATCGCAGTAATCCACGGCCAGCTTGCGCTCCTGGCGAATGACATCACGGATCAACACCACCGTTTCGTCCGCTACCTGCACCGCGTCTATCGGGCCAATCAACAGGGTGTTGGCCTCCAGTTCATCGCGCAGCATCGCGGGCAAGACATCGGCAATTTTCGCCAGCGCATTATTCGACGCCGCAGCCAGTTGAGTGTCGCCACGCCGCGCCACCCAGCGCATTCCCAACACCAGCGCTTCGATTTCCTGCGGCGAGAACATCAGCGGCGGCAGCATAAAACCAGGCCGCAATACATAGCCTACCCCCACTTCGCCGACGATCTCCGCCCCCTGCTGCTGCAACGTGGCGATATCGCGATACAGCGTGCGCATGCTGATGTTCATTTCCTGCGCCAGCGCATGGCCGGCGACCGGATAACGATGGCGCCGCAGGATCTGCATCAGATCCAGTAAACGCTCGGTGCGTGACATACTTTTTTCTCCAAAAAAAAAGGGCTTACCGCAAGTAAGCCCTTAACCCCGCATTCAATCAATTACTTCTTCATGCTGCCGACCATCTCTTCCGGACGCACCCATTGGTCGAATTGCTCTTCGGTCAGGTAACCCAGCTTCAGCGCCGCGGCTTTTAGCGTCAGCCCCTCTTTATGCGCTTTCTTGGCGATTTCCGCCGCTTTGTCATAGCCAATATGGGTATTCAACGCGGTCACCAGCATCAAAGATTCATTCAGCAACTGGGTAATGCGATCGCGGTTGGGTTCGATGCCCACCGCGCAGTGCTCATTAAAGCCCTGCATGCCATCGGCCAGCAGCCGGATAGACTGCAGATAGTTGTGGATCACCATCGGACGAAACACGTTCAGCTCAAAGTTGCCGGAGGCGCCGCCGATATTCACCGCCACGTCATTGCCCATCACCTGCGCGCACAGCATGGTCATCGCCTCGCACTGGGTCGGGTTGACCTTGCCCGGCATGATGGAGCTGCCCGGTTCGTTTTCCGGAATGGAAATCTCGCCAATGCCGCAGCGCGGGCCGGAGGACAACCAGCGCACATCGTTGGCAATTTTCATTAATGAAGCCGCCAGCCCTTTCAGCGCGCCGTGGCCGTGCACCAGCGCATCACAGGTTGCCAAGGCTTCAAATTTGTTGGGCGCGGTAACGAACGGCTGCCGGGTCAGGTCGGCCAGCGCCCTGGCGACGCGCACCGCATATTCAGGATGGGTGTTCAGCCCGGTGCCCACCGCCGTGCCGCCCAACGCCAACTCGCAAATGTGCGGAATACTGGCTTCAATGTGCTGCAAATTGTGCTGCAGCATCGCCGCCCAACCGGAAATTTCCTGGCCGAGCGTCAGCGGCGTGGCGTCCTGCAGATGGGTGCGACCGATTTTGACGATATCGCGGAAGGCCTCCGCTTTGTCGCTCAGCGTTTTGTGCAGCACTTTCAGTTCAGGGATCAGATGTTCGCGCACCGCTATCACCGCCGCCACGTGCATCGCGGTCGGGAACACGTCGTTGGAGCTCTGGCTCTTGTTAACGTCATCGTTTGGGTGTACCCGCCGCTCTTCGCCGCGTACCCCGCCCAACAGCTCGCTGGCGCGATTGGCCAGCACTTCGTTCATGTTCATGTTGGTTTGGGTGCCGGAACCGGTTTGCCAGATCGACAGCGGGAACTCGTCCGGGTGCTTGTCCGCCAGCACCTCATCGGCGGCGTTGATAATGGCGTCAGCGCGTTCCGCAGGCAGCAGCCCCAGATCCCGGTTTACCCCGGCGGCGGCGCGTTTGGTCAGCGCCAGTGCATGAATCAATGCGGTCGGCATCTTTTCGGAGGAAATGCGAAAATGCGCCAGGGAACGCTGAGTTTGCGCGCCCCATAGCCGATCGGCCGGCACTTCGATGGGCCCCATGGAGTCTTTTTCAATTCGAACGGCTGCCATCACTGTCTCCTTAGTACAATTCCTAAAAATGTACGATTACGCCAACGCGCTCAGGCCCGTCGGCACGCCCCTACAGTATAGTGATATAATAACTATTCGCATTAAGAGAGTTGCCCCACAGCATTTTTCTACATTGCCTTTTTTAGCGTATGGCTATTATTTTCTCCCCGTTGATCTCGGTGCTCCGCCTGCTCTTCATTAATGTGCCAATACAATAAAAACGTCATCAGACGCTTGGCGCAGCTATTTCCGCTACTCTGTTGCGAGTGAGTTAATGTCGATGCTGATTGTAGGCATTAATCCTTTCATCCTGCAGATGATTGATTTCATCATAAGCATCCTGCCGTTCATTGTGGCGATAAACCCCGACGCCAACCGCAGTGGCGGCTGCCGCAACGGGGTGAATTACCGTCGGTGCCACAGAGACCACAACCGGCGCCGGAGCAACGACCACCGGCCGCGGCACCACAACCACCGGACGACGAACACCATAACCATAGGCATGGGTAACAACGACAGCCGCATGGGCACCGGAAGTGCACATAATCAAAACCAGTAATAATTTTTTCATCAGCGCCTCAGCTTTAAAATAGCGATATTCCAAGAGTTCATTTAATTGCGTTCACTGTATAGCGATGCGGTTCTTCGATTTAAACCCTTTGTGTGGTTGCCAATAAAAAACACCATAATGATGATATAAATATTCAGCGAGTAATAATTTACTTCAGCATTTACACATTGAAATAGAGCGAGATGAAATAACGCCAAAATGACATTTTTGATTTTCTATTAATAACCTGAGTAAAACCTGCCGATGCAACATGCCATTCATAATCCCTTTTTGCCGTTTTTTTACTCAACCGCAACCTCGTCGGAACTCCAGAGGCATTTGTGACGCTTATTGCTATCACGTTATACTTTGCGAATGCCGAACAACAGCGTGCCGCAGAGATTATTTCCCCCTGCCGGGCACAGGTGCCCTATTGTTTGATCGCGCACCTGATTTGGCGCCGTCGGATAAGCGTATGATGGGCGCACAGGGTCTGCTTGTTTTAGCCGTATAAATCAGTCAGCTACTCCCCGCCACCGTGGCGGCGAACGCAAAGGATGTTTATCAAGATGCAAAAAATGACCAACGCAGTGCAAAACTACGCATGGGGCAGTCACGACGCCTTAACCCGGCTGTATGACATCGCCAACCCGCAGGGGAAACCGATGGCGGAGCTGTGGATGGGCGCTCACCCGAAGAGCAGCTCCAGCGTGGCGGATGCCAACGGCAATTTGCGCTCACTGCGCGACGTCATTGATGAAGACCAACCCAAACAGCTGGGCGTCGACGTTGCCCGCCGCTTTGGCGAACTGCCGTTCCTGTTTAAAGTACTGTGCGCCGATCAGCCGCTGTCGATCCAGGTGCACCCAAGCAAGTCCGCCGCCGTTGCAGGTTTTGCCAAAGAAAACGCCGCCGGCGTTCCGCTGGATGCGGCCGAGCGCAATTATAAAGACCCTAACCACAAACCGGAGCTGGTGTTTGCGCTGACGCCTTTCCTGGCGATGAACGGCTTCCGCGAGCTGTCCGACATTGTTTCTCTGCTGCAGCCGATTGCCGGCGCGCATCATGATATCGCCGCCTTCCTGCAACAGCCGGACGTTGCGCACCTGTCAACGCTGTTTGCCAGCCTGCTGGCGATGAGCGGCGACCAGAAATCACTGGCGCTCGGGGTGCTGAAAGCCGCACTGAACAACCAACAAGGCGAACCCTGGGATACTTTGCGCTTTATCGCCGGCTTCTACCCGGACGACAGCGGCCTGTTCTCGCCGCTGCTGCTGAATGTGGTGCAACTCAAGCCGGGCGAAGCGATGTTCCTGTACGCCGAAACACCGCATGCGTACCTCAAAGGTGTGGCGCTGGAAGTCATGGCCAACTCGGACAACGTGCTGCGCGCCGGTCTGACGCCCAAGTTTATCGATATTCCTGAATTGCTGGCCAACCTGCAGTTCCGTCCTCAACCGGTTTCCGGCCTGTTGACCCAGCCGGAAAAACGCGGCGATGAGCTGTTCTTCCCGATCCCGGTAGAGGATTTTGCCTTCTCGCTGCACGATCTCTCCGCCGCACCGCAAACGCTGGCTCAAAACAGCGCAGCCATCGTGTTCTGCGTTGACGGCGAAGCGGTACTGGAAAAACAGGGCCTACAACTGGCGCTGAAGCCGGGCGAGTCCTGCTTTATCGGTGCTTTCGAGTCCCCGGTCAGCGTTAGCGGTTCAGGCCGAATCGCGCGCGTTTATAATCTGTTGTCGTAGTCACTCGGTAAATTTCAGCAAATTAGTTGCTAAAAAGAGTGGGTTACCTTCACAATTAAACGCCTGCGGGCGTTTTTTTGTTGGCCCAAATTTGCCCATCCATCTGTTTGCAACAGATGGCTTAATAAAGGATGAACAGAACTATGAAAAAATCGTTAGTCGCTGTCAGCGTCATTGTGGTTCTTGGCGCGGCATGGACCGGGGCTTCCTGGTACACCGGCAAACTGATCGAACAACGGATGGGTGAAGTGGTTGACAACGCCAACAGCCAACTGAAAGCCTACCTGCCGAAAGCCGGTGTCAAACTGGGTTATGAAAATTACCAGCGCGGCATTTTCAGCAGCAAAATCCGTTACGTGCTGCGCGCCGACGGCAGCGTCACCACCGACGATGCCGCACTGAAGCCCGGCGACGAAGTGGCGTTCCTGGAAACCATCGATCACGGCCCTTTCCCGTTCGCCCAGCTGAAAAAATTCAATCTGTTGCCAAGCATGGCTTCGGTGCATACCGAGCTGGAAAACACCCCGGCAACCAAAGGCCTGTTTGACATTACCAAAGGCAAGTCGCTGTTCACCGCCGACTCGCGCATTTCATACAGCGGCGACACCTCGTCTGCCATCGACGTGATCCCGCTGGAATACGCCAAAGACAAATCGGCGCTGAAGTTCAGCGGCGCAACCATCAATGCCGATGTCTCGCGCGATATGAAAGCCTTCACCCTGGACGCCAGCAGCGACAGCGCCGTGATCAGCGGCCCGAATCAATTCGGCCAAACCGAACAGGTTACCTTGCAGGGCGCTACGCTGAAGAGCCAGACCCATGCCGGCCAGTTCGATCTCAGCCTCGGCAATCAGAACATGGCGGTGAAGCAGGTCAAGATTGCCGTTGACGGCAAAGATACCCTGACGCTGGACGGCTTTAACCTGGCGAGCAAATTCGGCGAGAAAGACAATAATCTGAACGGCCAGATCGATTACACCATGGATGCGCTGAAGATCCAGAACAGCGACTTCGGCTCCGGCAAGCTGTCGCTGAAAATCGACAAACTGGACGCCAAGTCGC
The DNA here is from genome assembly GCF_003591175.1 of Serratia inhibens. Classification (GTDB taxonomy): domain Bacteria; phylum Pseudomonadota; class Gammaproteobacteria; order Enterobacterales; family Enterobacteriaceae; genus Serratia; species Serratia inhibens. The sequence goes on from NZ_QYYG01000001.1 coordinate 632,029, forward strand.
TGAAAGAGTTTGCCGACCGTTACAACCAGCAAGCGCTGGCGATGCTGCAACAGGGCCAACCCGTCGATCCGGTCGCTTACCAGCAGCAAACCACCGATATCTTGCTGCAAAACCTGCCGCTGTTGCTGAAAGGCAACCCGAACATCAGCATCGCACCGCTGAGCTGGAAAAACAGCAAGGGTGAAAGTACCTTTACCCTGAATCTGGACCTGACCGATCCGGCGCAGGCCGGCTCCCCGGCACAATCTCCGGACCAGTTGATTGCTCGTTCGGTGAAAAAACTGGACGCCAGCCTGAGCATTCCGGTCGCAATGGCTACCGAAACCACCTCACAGACGGCGCTGCTGCAAGGCTATAGCGCGGAAGAAGCGCAAAAACTGGCGCAGCAACAGGTTCAGGGGCTGGCGGCGATGGGCCAGATGTTCAAACTGACCACCCTGAAAGACGACGTGATTGGCAGCAGCTTCCATTACGCCGACAACCAGGTTGAACTGAACGGCAACAAAATGACGCTGCAAGAGTTCATCGGCATGTTCGGCCTGTTGGCCGCACCGGCAGAGGAAGGCGCACCGGCTCAGGACGCCGCTCCGGCACCGGCGCAGTAAGCAATAAATCGTTGTTCCCCGGGGCTCCTGTACGGAGCCCCGGTTTTATTCCCCAATCCCATACACCGCATCGCGGATCTGCTGCGGATACAGCCCGCACATCCCTTCGAACGCCGTGTTGGTCAACGCCACCACGCTTAGCGCCGCCTGCGGATCGTAGAACCAGCTGTGGCCATACACACCGCCCCATTGCAGGGTACCGTTATGCTGCGGCGTGGCCGCCAGTTGCGCGTCTGCCAGTACCGCGCCGCCAAAACCAAACCCCCAGCCCGGCCCCTGAACCTCGGCTTCAGCCCCAACGTGCGGCTGGCGCATCAGCGCCACGGTCGCCGGCTGCAAAATGCCCTCACCGCCAGTGCGTAGCGTCTCCACCAGTCGCAGTACATCGTCGGCGTCACCGACCATTCCGGCACCGGCGGACGGGTACGCCTGGCGATCAAAAGCGCGCGAAGGGGCGAATTCGACGTCAAAACCAAAACCTTCCGGCAGCGTCAACAGCAGGCCGTCGTGCATCGGCTCCGGGCGTGCGGCGTTGTTGTAATAGGCCGTCGCCAGATTGTCGGGATCGGCGGCGTAAAAACCGGTGTTGCCCAGCCCCAACGGCTGCGCCACCCATCGGTTGAACAACTGCGGCAAAGGTTCGTCTGCCGCCTGCTCCAGCACCGCACCCAGCACGTCGATCGCCAGTGAATAATTAAATGCGCTGCCGGGTTCGGCCAACAGCTCCGCCTGCGCCAGCAACTGCAAATTCTGCTCCAGCGTCAGTGACGACAGCTCAAGGCCATCTTTAACGCCCAACCGCTGATAGGGGCCCTCTGCGGGCTGATTCATACGGTAATCCAGCCCTGCGGTGTGGCTCAGCAGATGACGGATTTTAATCTCCGGGCGGCGACCGTCGGCCAATGCCGGGGTGAACCACGGCAGCCAGCGACTTACCGCATCGTCCAGGCTCAGTTTTTGTTGTTCGATCATGCGCATCGCCGCCAGCGTGATATAAGGCTTGGACACCGACGACAGGCGGAACTGCGTTTCACGCCGCATTGGCCGCTGCAATTCACGGTCGGCATAACCGGCAGCCCCGGCATAAACCAGTTCACCCCGTTGCGCCACCAGCACCACGCTGCCCACCAGGCGCCCTTCGTCGATCGCCCTTTGGCTGACCGCCTGCACTCTTTCTGCTAATGACTGATTCGCTGTCGACATGTTTTGTTGTTCTCTTTGAAGGAATAGAATCAGTCTATCCCGTCTATTATAAAATTAAATACCGGGTTACTTAACGAATCATTAAGCAGGGGTTAGCAATCGATGAGTTCACTGTTACAGCTGCTGCCGTTCTTCGAAGCCGTCGCCCGGCTGGGTAGCTTTACCCAGGCGGCCAACCAGTTGGGTGTTACGCCACCGGCGGTGTCGCAAAACATTCAGGCACTGGAAACGCGGCTGGGCGTCAGGCTGTTCAATCGCACCAGTCGTTCGGTACGGCTGAGTGACGAAGGGAAGATTTTTTACCGGCGGGTGGCGCCGGCCATGAGCCAAATCGACGTGGCGGCGGACGATCTCCGCACCCTGCGCGGGCAACCTTCCGGCCTGCTGCGCATTACCTTGCCGCAACTGGCCGCGTCCCTGTTGGTGATGCCTTATCTGGCGGAGTTTCAGGCACGTTATCCCGAAGTACAGCTTGAGCTGTTTACCGACGACCATTTTTCCGATCTGGTGCTCGGCAGCTTCGATGCCGGCATCCGTATGCGTGCGATGTTGCAGAAAGACATGATTGCGGTGCCGATCGATAACGGCCAGCGACGGGTGGTGATCGCCTCTCCCGGCTATCTCGCGCAGCACGGCGTACCGCTAACGCCGGCGGCACTGAGCGAGCATAATTGCCTGCGCTACCGTTTCCCCGGCAGCGGCAAATTTGAGTCCTGGTATTTCAGGCAGGATGGCGGGCACCTGACGCTGGAGGTCGGCGGTAGCCTGATTTTCAATGAGGATCGGCTGATAAAAGACGCCGCGCTGGCGGGGCTGGGCATTACCCAGCGTTTTCGCGGTACGGTGCAGCGCGAACTGGAAAGCGGGCAACTGGTGGAAGTATTGGCGGATTACGCCGGCGATTCGCCCGGTTTTTTCATCTATTTCCCTGCCAGCCGTCATATGCCGCTCAAGCTGCGGGTATTTATTGATTTTATGCGCGAGAAGCAGGCGTTGCAGGATATGCCCCAGAGCGCCATTACGGCGCCCTGAGGCTGCGACCTAGTGTTTTTCCAATGCCTGCACGATGTGGTAAGTGGCCGCCACCCGATCGTCATTCGGGAACCATTTGTTGGCCAGCATCACCACGGCAATCTTTTGCTTGGGCAAAAACACCGCGTAGGTAGAGAAGCCGCCGGTCGAGCCGGTTTTATTGAACCAGGCCGCACCCTGTTCCCGTTGCGGCGGAGTGATGGCAGTGGCCGGCGTGCCGTTCATGATCATCCCGGCATTGTTGCCCTCCGTCAGGCGCGCCGGCTCCACCGGATAAGGATAGCTTTCCCACATCAGATCCTGGGTGAATACCCCCGCACGGTAATAGCCGGTATGGGTTTCGTCCAGCGCCTTGCGCCATTTGTCCCCCACCTTCGCGACCTGCATATTGGCCTCGAGGTAGCGGATAAGATCCTGCGCATTGGATTTCACGCCGTAGGATTCGGCATCCAGCGGCCCCGGAGTGACCCGCACCGGCTGGTCTTTTTTGTTGTAGCCCTGGGCGTAATTCGCCATTTGGCCGGTCGGCACGTTAATGTAGCTGTGCGTCAGCCCCAGCGCCGGGAACAAGCGTTGCTCCATCGCCTGAGCAAAGGGCTGGTTCAGGCTTTTGGCCGTGATCATCCCCAGCATGCCGATACCCAGATTGGAATAAACGCGGGTGCTGCCTGCCGGTTGCGATGGCTGCCATTGCTTGTAATAGGCCATCAACTGCGCATCGTTGGTCACCTCGTCCGGCACAAACAGCGGCAGCCCGGAGGTGTGAGTCGCCAGATTCAGCAGGCTGACATGGTCAAACGCGCTGCCGCGCAGCTCCGGCAAGTAACGACTGGCCGGTTCGGCGAACGACAGTTTGCCCTCATCGTTGGCATAGGCCGCCAGCGTGGCGGTGAAGGTTTTGCTCAGTGAGCCGATTTCAAACAGCGTCTGGTTGGTGATGGGTTTGCCGGTCTGTTTGGACGCCACGCCATAATGATAAAACTGCTGTTTCCCTTCCACCGATACCGCGATCGCCATGCCCGGCACGCCGTATTTCTGCATCAGCGGTTGAATGATGGCATCGATGTCGGTTTTATCTGCGGCATGGCCTGCCGGTATCGCCAGAGCGGTCAGCAACGCCACCGCCAGCTTATGGGTTCTCTTCATGATAACAAGCTCATTTTGTTGAAGGGCTGCCGCCAATAGATTTTTTGTCAGTCGGCGTAACCCTATCCTTGAGTGATTATACCCGGTGAATTTCACGTTGCAGCCAACAACGCTGCGGCCTGAAAGGTACGGGCATCGATTATTCCTTGGCTCGTCGCAGGATAACCGCAACGAGTGCGCAAAATATCGGTGTTTATCCCCCGTCTGACAAGCGATAATAAATTCCCCCAGCCAAAAGAAAAACTTATAGGTTGTTATGCGTAACCGACTGCCGCTGAACGCACTGCGTGCTTTTGAATCCTCCGCCCGTCACCTTAACTTTACCCGCGCCGGGCTGGAACTGAGCGTGACCCAGGCCGCCGTCAGCCAGCAGGTGCGAATGCTGGAAGAACAGCTGGGCATTGTGCTGTTCAAGCGCCTGCCGCGCGGTCTGGATCTTACCGAAGAAGGCCAGGCGCTGCTGCCGGTGTTGACCGAATCCTTTGACCGTATCGAGTCGATACTGCAGCAGTTTGAAGGAGGCCATTTTCATGAGGTACTGACTATTGCGGTGGTCGGTACCTTTGCGGTCGGCTGGCTGATGCCGCGGCTGGCGTCGTTCAGGGAGGCCCACCCGTTTATCGATCTGCGCATCTTGACCAACAACAACCTGGTTAATCTGTCGGCGGACGGCATGGATTTCGCCATTCGCTTCGGCGAGGGTCTGTGGCCCGCGACCTGCAATATCAAGCTGTTTGACGCCCCGTTGACGGTATTGTGCCCGCCGTCGGTCGCCGTGCGGCTGCGTTCACCGGAAGATCTTAAAAACGAGCTGCTGATGCGCAGTTACCGCAAGGATGAATGGGAACATTGGTTTGCCGCCGCGCAGATCGCCCCCTGGCGCATTAACGGCCCGGTGTTCGATGCGTCGAGATTGATGGTCGAGGGGGCGATAAACTGCGGCGGTGTGGCGCTGGCTCCCGCCAGTATGTTCGCCCGGGAGTTGCAGGGCGGGCTGTTGGTGCGCCCCTTTGCCGCCGAAGCGAACCTGGGCGGCTATTGGCTGACCCGGCTGAAATCCCGCGCAATGACCCCGGCGATGAAAGCCTTCGAAGGTTGGCTGCAACAGCAGGCCCGGCAAGAACAGGCTTAGGCAGAACCGCGCTTGATCAGTCGCGGCGGCAGAATGACGTTTTGCGTCGGCAGCCCGGCGTCGCCAATCCGCTGCAACAAGCGTGAAGCCGCGCTGCGCCCAACCTCCAATGCCGAACTGGACACCAGAGTCAGCGGCGGTTCGGTCAGTTCGGCTTCGGGCACGTCGCCAAAGCCAATCAGCGCCACCTGTTGGCCATAATAGGTGTCCACGCCTTCCGAACCTATGCTGCGCCCGCTGCGCACAATGCCGAAATAAGCGCCCAACGCCACCGACGCCTTGTGACACACCAGCGCGCTGATGTTCGGGTATTGGCGCAGCAGGTTTTCCGCCGCCTCCGCCGCTGCCCGCTGATGGCCATCGCATTCGACAATCCATTCGGCGCGGAAAGGCAGGCCATACTGCACCAGCGTGGCGCAAAATCCCCCCAACCGTTCCGCACGGGTCAGTGAGCTGCTCTGGCCGCCCAGATAAGCAATTTGGCTGTGGCCGCGTTTGATCAGGAATTCCGTGGCCATCTTGGCCGCCTGCATATTGTCCGGGCGCACCACGTCGACCCCTTCCAGCCCGTTCGAACGCGCGGCGCACACCAGGGGAACGCCTTGCTCAGCGGCCCTTTCCTTCAGGCCCGCCGCCGAACGCATACCGCCCGCCAGCACCATACCGTCGACGCCGTGCTCCAGCAGGGTGTCAAAACAGCGCATCAGCCCTTTGCCGTCGCGGCCGCTCTGGGTGAGGAACAGCACTTTGCCGTGCGCCTCCAGCACCTCACTCAGGCCCGCTGTCATTTCGGCATAAAAAGGGTCGCAGATATCGCGCAGGATCAGCCCTATCACGCCTGATTCACCGCCACGTAACGTCGCCGCCTGGCGGTTGCGCACATAACCCAGCCGTTCGATCGCCTGATTGACCCGCGCCACGGTAGTGGCCGAAATACGGCCCTTGCCGCTCAGCACCAGTGAAACGGTAGTGACGGAGACGCCGGCCTGCTGCGCGACATCGGTGATGGTGATCTTTTTGATGGTCATAACCCCTGCAAGCCCGATCCTGGGCATATTGTGCAAACGCTGCAGCCTGAAAGCCATAGGGCCTGTCTCTGAAGCCATGGTATACCGAACCTCTTTGTTCGGTAAAACGTTTTACTGGCGGAACCATTGTCACCGCAAAGCACCGGCCATAATTGTGATTAGCGGCGCATTTTTGCTAGGTAAAACGTTTTATCTTATTTTTACCTAACAGGGGTACCCATCACTTTTGCACGTTTTTCGCCAGGAGCCGCCGGTCATGCCAGCATCTAAAAAACAAAAAATAACGCTCTGGGAGTTTTTCCAGAGCCTGGGCAAGACATTCATGCTGCCCGTCGCCTTGCTGTCTTTTTGCGGCATCATGCTGGGGATCGGCAGTTCGCTGAGCAGCCGCGATGTCATCACTCTGCTGCCTTTTATCGGCCACCCCGCCTTCCAGTTGCTGTTCACCTGGATGAACAAGATGGGCTCTTTTGCCTTTAGCTTCTTGCCGGTGATGTTCGCCATCGCCATTCCGCTGGGTATGGCGCGTGAAAACAAAGGCGTCGCCGCGTTCTCCGGCTTTGTCGGTTTTGCCGTGCTCAACCTGGCCACCAATTTTTATCTGACCACTACCGGCATTCTGCCCACCACCGACCCGCTGGTGTTAAAAGCCAATAACATCCAGAACATCCTCGGTATCCAGTCAATCGACACCGGCATTTTGGGCGCGGTGATCGTCGGCATTATCGTTTATCTGCTGCATGAGCGTTTCAATACCATCCGCCTGCCGGATGCGCTGGCGTTCTTCGGCGGCACCCGCTTTGTGCCGATCGTCACCACCCTGGTGCTGGGCCTGTGCGGGCTGATTATTCCGTTGATTTGGCCCTGGTTCGCCGCCGGCATCAACGGCCTCGGTTGGGTGATCAACGGCGCGGGCGCTTTTGGTCCGATGATTTTCGGCACCGGCGAACGCCTGCTGTTACCCTTCGGTTTGCACCATATTCTGGTGGCGTTGATCCGCTTTACCGAAGCGGGCGGCACGCTGGACGTTTGCGGCCACAGCGTCAGCGGCGCTCTGACCATTTTCCAGGCGCAACTCTCCTGCCCAACCACCACCGGCTTTGCCGAAAGCGCTACCCGCTTCCTGTCGCAGGGCAAAATGCCGGCATTCCTCGGCGGCCTGCCGGGTGCGGCGTTGGCGATGTATCACTGCGCAAAGCCAGAAAACAGACATAAAATCAAAGGTCTGCTGATCTCCGGTGTGGTGGCCTGCGTGGTCGGCGGCACCACCGAGCCGATCGAGTTTCTGTTCCTGTTCGTAGCGCCTTTCTTGTACTTCATCCACGCCATTCTTACCGGGCTGGGCTTCACCGTGATGGCGCTGCTGGGCGTGACCATCGGGAACACCGACGGCAATATCATCGATTTCGTGGTGTTCGGCATCCTGCACGGCACCGCCACCAAGTGGTATCTGGTGCCGATGGTCGCCGCCATCTGGTTTGCCGCCTACTACGCCATTTTCCGCATCTCCATCCAGCGCTTTAACATCAAAACGCCGGGCCGCGAGAGCGATACCGCTACCAGCCAAAGTGCGCCGGTGGGCGTGGTCGGTAAATCCGGTTATAACGTGCCGGCCATTTTGGCGGCGCTGGGCGGCAGCGAGAATATCGTTTCGCTGGATAACTGCATCACCCGCCTGCGCCTGTCGGTCAGCGACATCAGCAAGGTGGATGACGCGGCGCTGAAAGCCAACCGCGCCATTGGCGTGGTGCACCTCAATGACCATAATCTGCAAGTGGTGATCGGTCCGCAGGTACAATCGGTGAAAGATGAATTAGACTCACTGATAGCGGCGGCGCTTCCTGCTGCCGCTCTGCAGGGAGCGTCACATGTTTGATTTTTCTACTCCGGTCGATCGGCACGGCACCTGGTGCACGCAGTGGGATTACATTGCCGACCGCTTTGGCAGCGATGACCTGCTGCCGTTCACCATCTCCGATATGGATTTCGCTACCGCCCCCTGCATTATCGAGGCGCTGCAACAGCGCTTGCAGCACGGCGTGCTGGGCTACAGCCGCTGGCAGCATGAGGATTTTCTCGGCGCGGTGCGCCACTGGTATCAACAACGCTTCAACACGCCGATCGACACCGGGATGACGGTTTACGGTCCTTCGGTGATCTACATGGCAGCACAGATGATCCGCCTGTGGTCAGCGCCGGGGGAATTCGTGGTCACTCACACGCCGGCCTATGACGCCTTTTATAAGGTGATCCTCGGTAATCAGCGCCAGCTGTTGGCCTGCCCGTTGCACAAGGACGGCAACCAATGGCGGTGCGATATGGCGCACCTGGAAGCGCTGCTGGCGCGGCCGCAAACCAGGATCCTGTTGTTGTGCAGCCCGCACAACCCGACCGGCAAGGTGTGGAGCGTTGCAGAGTTGCAGCAGATGGCCGAGCTGTGCGAACGCCATGACGTGCGGGTGATCAGCGATGAGATCCATATGGACATGGTTTGGGGCGAGAGCCGCCACACGCCATGGAGCCAGGTGGCGACCACGCCCTGGGCCCTGCTGACCTCCGGCTCCAAAACCTTCAATATTCCGGCGCTGACCGGCGCCTACGGGTTTATCAGCGACGATGCCGCTCGCGACGCCTACACCCAACTGCTGAAAAGCCGTGACGGGCTGTCTTCACCGGCGGTGTTGGCGGTGGTGGCGCACATTGCCGCCTATCGCCACGGTGAACCCTGGCTGGATGCGCTGCGCGATTATCTGCAAGACAACCTGACCTACGTCGCCGAACGGCTGAACCAGGCGTTCCCGGCGCTCGACTGGCAGCCGCCGCAGGCCACCTATCTGGCCTGGATCGATCTGCGCCCGCTGGGCATTGATGACAGCCAACTGCAACAGGTGCTGATCGACCGCGAGAAGGTCGCGATTATGCCGGGTTTCACTTACGGCGAAGAGGGCCGCGGCTTCCTGCGGCTGAACGTCGGTTGCCCGCGCAGCAAGGTGGAGGCCGGCATGGATAAACTGATTAGCGGGCTGAGGTTTGTTCTGGGCGAGGTTTAGTCGACCGGGCCGGTTCGGCCTGCCGCCGAGGGTTGACCAGGCCGTCAGCGGTTCCCCTGAAAAGGGCGCGGCAGGCTGCGCCCGCTATCGCTATCTCTGGCGGCTCGCAATCAGCGCCGGTTTCGGCCCACATTAACTGCAAATGAAAACACTCCCGGCTCACATTAAGTGACAATGAGCTCGCATTTATCTTGCCCGACTCGCAACCCATCGTTCCGAACTAACAATAACTGCCAATAGAGGGAGTAAGTCTTCAATGCCTCCCCTTGAAACCATCCACTCAGGCACAATACTTCTGAATGCTGTACGAATTTCTGTGCTGCACAACATAAACAGGAGAATCCCATGAACACAACGCTGTTCAGTAAAACCCCGACGGTTACGGTCCTCGACAACCGTGGCCTGACCGTGCGCGACACCGCATACCATCGTCATCCCAATATGCCGGACGTCACCAATGAGCGCATCACTCGCCACCAGTACGATGCCCGCGGATTTCTTACACAGAGCTCCGACCCACGCTTGCATGACGCAGGGCTGGCGAACCTCACATACCTGACTGACCAGGCCGGAAGCATTCTGCGTACCGTCAGCGTCGATGCCGGAACAACCGTAACCCTGTATGACGCAGCCGGACGGCCGTTCATGGCGGTCAACAATATCCGTACCGCTGACGACGGTACGGAGAACAGAAGTCAGGCCGTGACCCGCGGTTGGCAGTATGAGGAGGCTTCGCTGCCGGGGCGTCTGCTGAGTATCACGGAGCAGGCTACTGATGAGGCGGCCCGCATCACGGAGCGCTTTGTCTATGCCGGTAACACTGACAAGGAGAAAGTGCTGAACCTGGCGGGCCAGTGCGTCAGCCACTACGACACAGCCGGTCTGGTGCAGACCGACAGTCTGGCGCTGACCGGGGTGCCGCTCTCCGTCACCCGTCGTCTGCTGAAGGATTTGGATAGCCCGGATACGGTGGCCGACTGGCAGGGCGCGGGGGCTTCCGCGTGGGATAAACTGCTCGCCGATGAGGGATATCACACCCTGACCACGGCGGATGCCACCGGTGCGGTGCTGACCACCAAGGATGCAAAAGGTAACCAGCAGCGCATGGCCTATGACGTGGCGGGTCTGCTGTCAGGCAACTGGCTGACGGTGAAGGACGGGACGGAGCAGATTATCGTTAAGTCCCTGACGTACTCCGCCGCCGGGCAGAAACTGCGCGAGGAGCACGGCAACGGCGTGGTGACTACCTATACCTACGAGCCGCAGACGCAGCGCCTGACCGGGATGAAAACAGAACGCCCGGCAGGTCATGCCTCCGGGGCAAAAGTACTGCAGGACCTGCGCTATGAGTATGACCCGGTGGGTAATGTGCTGAAGGTCAGCAACGATGCGGAAGAGACCCGCTTCTGGCGTAACCAGAAAGTGGTGCCGGAGAGCACGTACGCCTACGACAGCCTGTACCAGCTGGTGAGCGCCACCGGCCGCGAAATGGCCAACGCAGGTCAACAGAGCAGCAGCTTACCGCCCGCCACTGTCCCCTTTCCCACTGACAGTTCTGCATACACTCGTTATACCCGGACTTACACTTACGATGCTGCTGGCAACCTTACGCAAATCAGCCACAATGCCCCGGCCACAAGTAACAGCTACACCACGAAAATCACGGTAAGCGACCGCAGCAACCGGGGTGTGCCGAGCAAACTGACGGAAACTCCGTCAGACGTGGAGGGCCTGTTCACGGCAGGCGGGCAGCAGACGCAGTTGCTGCCGGGACAGTATCTGACCTGGACGCCGCGTAATGAGCTGCGGATGGTGACGCCGGTGGTGCGTGATAGAAGTGCGGACGACAGCGAAAGCTACCGCTATGATGGTGGAAACCAGCGCATCCTCAAGGTCAGCGCGCAGAAAACCGGCAACAGTATGCAGACGCAGCAAGTGGTGTACCTGCCAGGGCTGGAGCTGCGCAGCACAACATCCGGCGATACGGAAAAGGAAAGCCTGCAGGTTATCACGGTGGGTGAGTCAGGCCGGGCGCAGGTGCGGGTGCTGCACTGGGAGAACGATGTGCCGGAGGGCATCGACAACAATCAGTTGCGCTGGAGCTATGACAACCTGACCGGCAGCAGCGGACTGGAGCTGGACGGCGACGGGAACATCATCAGCATGGAGGAATACTATCCGTATGGCGGCACGGCGATGTGGGTAGCACGCAGCGCAGTGGAGGCTGATTATAAGACCCTGCGCTACTCTGGCAAGGAACGGGATACGACGGGGCTGTACTACTATGGTTACCGCTACTATCAGCCATGGGCAGGTAGGTGGCTGAGCGCGGATCCGGCAGGTACGGTGGATGGGTTAAATCTATTTAGAATGGTGGAAAACAATCCAATAATAAATGTTGATGACTCAGGCTTATTCAGCTTAAACATCCTGAAGAAATTATTCCGAGTAAAGAGAGCAAACGATAGTTACCGAGGAATGAAGAAAGGTAGTTTATGGAACGGACTAATAAATAGTGAGAAAAATATAAAAAAACAAAGCAACATCAACCTTGAGGCGCTCAGAAAACCAAATTACCCCTTAACGAAAGATGCTCATGATTTTATAGAAAGAATGAAGGAGTTAAACTATAATGTCATTCACTTCTCTGGCGCTGATCTTTCTGTACCTGATGGCGTTCTTTATTCGAAGAAAGAGCTTTATAAAAGAAACATGAAGTTTAGTCAGAGAAACACAACAAAATCAGATATAGAAAAGCTAGGCACTGATGATTTTGTATTTTTTTCGTTAGGTGTGGGTGATTATTCAGGCAAAGAAATAAGTAGATTTGGAAGATACAAATATCAAACCTCTTTGCCAGAGGCCAGGAAAGACAAATATTTCCCACACGCCCATTTGGCTATCAATGATACATTGAATTTTAACGAAAGACAAACAAGCGAGGGACGCCTGACAGCAATATTTAAGATGGCTGATGTCAACAGATTGCGTGAAGAGGTCATCGCGGAGAAAGCAGTTGAGACGATATATCATATTGATGACTTTCCGGAAGGGCTGGCCTTAAAAATTGTTAATTCTACAAAAGAACTTTCATTAAGTTCTCAAAAAAATGTTTATGGTAGCCGAACAGAAGCAGACTTCGATCAGATAATTTCACTATTTCTTAGACCGCAGATTTTGGTACCTAAGAAATTCTCGACGAAGAGAATGACTAAATTTCATTCATAAACAGTAAGCATCCTGTGATCTCACGTTGCACAACAACGTGAGATATTCTGTTTTCAAGACGGTGAGACAGTTTTTCTGCCTCATTCCCGGTTGACTCCCTGTTGCAACTGCAACAGCGGCTCGATCGTCTGCCACCAAAAAAACCGAACGCGCCACACAGATTATCGCCGCTGCTCATCTGTAGGGTATTTCAGTCACCTTCAGATGATCATCCGGGTATTTTGGAGGCAGGAAAATCCATAGATTGCGAGCCATTACAGCTATCAATGCGGTTCATTCAGGGCGAACATGTTCGCCCCCTGCTCATTTCACCTGCGGGATATCGTCGAGGCGGTAATAGACGCTCAACCCGCGCTCATTGGCCAGCAATACGTCGTTATCCGCTCCCGTCGATGCACCTTCAATGCGATAAATAGCCTGGCATTGGGCAATCAGCCGATGGGCCACCGGATAGAGAAACGCCTCGCTGACCGCATCCCCCAATTGGGTTGAACCGGCCGCCGCCGCCAGCGGCAGCGCCAGCCATTCGCCAATCACCGGCACATGCCCGCGCCGATATACCTCGAGCGCCGCCTGCTCCAAATGATGCAGGTTAGCGGCAATGCGCTGCGGATCGCCATCGGTGCCGCTGCGGTATGGGCCGGCTATCAGAATCAATTGAGCATTCATTGGTTATTCTCCAGGGTACGGTTAAGCGCCACAAACTGCAGCAGCATAATGGTTTTGGCATCTACGATGATTCCTTGCCGGATGGCGTGCAGAGCGTCCGCCAACGACATCTCGATCACCTCGAGGTCTTCGCCTTCCGCCACCACCCCGCCGCCCTCGCTCACCCGGTTGCCGGCAGTGTATTCCCCGACAAAGAAATGCAGTTTTTCGGTCACTGAACCGGGGCTCATATAGGCCTCGAACACCTTTTGCACGTTTTGCACCCGATAGCCGGTCTCTTCCTCCGCTTCTGCGCGAATGCGCTCCTCCGGCGAGGCATTGTCCAGCAAGCCGGCGGCGGCCTCTATCAGCATGCCGTCGTGGCCGTTGACGAACACCGGAAAACGGAACTGGCGCGTCAGCACCACCTTTTGCGCCTGCCGGTTAAACAGCAAAATGGTCGCGCCGTCACCGCGATCGTAGGTTTCGCGGCTTTGCCGTTGCCATACGCCATCACGGCGTAAAAAATCGAAGGTGGTTTTTTTCAGCAGATACCAGTCATCGGACAGCACCCGGGTTTCAAGGATACGAACCCGATCTTTAGTCGCAATCATAGTGGCCAACTCCATAACTCAGGAAAGGAACTGGATACTATCGTGCAGTTTCGTGTATGATCAAGATATTTCGTGCAATGCAAATTTAACGGGAAATCGGATGCTCACCAGTCAGCGCAAAAAAATCATTCTGGAAAAACTGGCACAGGACGGACAGGTGCTGGCCAAACAGCTTAGCGAAATGTTCGGGCTGTCCGAAGACACCCTCCGCCGCGATCTGCGTGAGCTGGACAGCGAAGGGCTGCTGCAAAGGGTCCACGGCGGCGCGCTGCCGGTATCCCCCGCCATCGGCACCTTTGCCGAAAGAAACGGGCAGGAATCCGCCGCCAAGCGCGCGATAGCCAAAGCCGCAGCGGCGATGATCATTCCAGGGCAAGTGGTGATCATCGATGGCGGCACCACCTCCGCCGAGCTGGTGAAACAACTGCCGCCCACGCTGGAGGCGACTATCGTCACTCACAGCCCCAGCGTGGCGGTCGGGTTGGTTGAACACCCCAAAGTGGAGGTGATCCTGATCGGCGGGCGGTTGTATAAACACTCGATCGTCAGCGTGGGTGCCGCCGCGGTGGAAGCCATGTCGCACATCCGCGCCGATATTTACTTTATGGGCGTGACGGGCGTGCACCCGACCGCCGGGCTGAGCACCGGCGACCTCGAAGAGGCCTACATCAAACGCGCGCTGGCGGCACGGGCGGCGGAAACCGTGGTGTTGGCCTCCGCCGCCAAGCTGAACGCCGCCTCCCAGTATGCGATTGGCGACATCACGCTGGCGCAGAGCATTATTGTCGAACGCGCGACCGACGCCGCGCTGATTGCCCCGCTGGAACAGGCCGGGGTCACGGTGATAAAAGCCTGAGCAGCGCGGCCAAATAAATCGCTTAATAAATACGCGGTTATTAAATGGCTGCGTTTAATACCGCGACACCCCAAGCTTGGGACGGGTGGGGAACATGCAGGTTAGCCGACCGTTGAGCGTCCATATAAGCGCGATACGAGCCTCCATGGACGGACTCACGGCGTGTCGGCGCTCTGCATGCTCCTCACCTGTAGCACTATTAGTGTTAGCGCGCAGCTATTTAATCCTGACCGCGTATTGAGGGATATTAATTTTACATATTCGTCTCACTGCCACAAAAAATGCGAGAGTAATCACATTTCATTAAACTGATCCCGGCCCAATCCGCTATTTTCCCGCCTTATAAAAAATTCCACAGTAATCAACCGGCAACATATTGATTATCAATAAATAGTCGCCCTTTCTCTTTTTCTCATCAAAAACAAAAACGAGATAAACCTCACAGAAAAACCGCCATCGATAGCGTTGTCAATGTGTTCCAAGGAAATATTTGTGATTGTTTTGTGATATCGCCTGCAAATTTTACCGATGCCAAAAATAACAATGGCTGCAACGGAACGGGCTGGGAGCAGGCATATGAAGATCGGTGTAGTAATAAGCGGTGGCGATGTCAGCGGCATCAACAACTTTATTTTCCAGGTCGCCAGGCTGGCGCAGGCAGATATCGTTCTGTTTAACGGTGGAATTCCGGGATTACTGGCTAATCAATATCATTCCATCGCCAGGCGCGAGCTGGTCGATTTCTCTATTTCATCGATGCCGATTATCTCTTCAGGTCGTACGGCAAAGAAACTGGTCGCCAGCGAATATGAAACTATCGGCAAGCAACTTAAAGCGCTGCACATTGACGTGCTTATTATGGCCGGCGGCGACGGCTCGCTGCAGTTTTTAAATACGCTCAGTGAGTTTGGCGTTAACTGTTTTGGCGTTGGCATGACCATCGACAATGACGTTTTCGGCAGCTGTTACAGCATTGGTTTTTCTACCGCCTGCGAACAGGTGATAAAAGAGGTCTCCAAACTGAGAAATACCGGGCGCGCCCTGCCGGGCCGCGTATTTATGATTGAGCTGCTGGGGGGTTACTGCGGGGAACTGACGCTGCAATCGGCGATAAAATCCAATGCGGACTTTGCCTTGATCCCAGAATGCCAACATCCCTTGAACGCATTGGCGGAAAAAATAACCCACCGGCTGGAGCGGCAAAACAGCGTTATCATTTTATGTTCGGAAGGATACACCAAAGAGTACTCGCCAGGTTTCCAGGGGGCGATCGACACCATGATTAAACAGCTGGAACCCAAGATTGGCGTGCGTATTCGCAAAACCATCGTGGGGTACGGCCTGCGCAATGGCGATCCCACTTGCGAAGAGATCTATCAGGGAACACTGATGGCCAGCGAAGTCGTGCGCTGTATTAATTCCGGAATGAAAAACAAGGCAATCATTATTAATGCCGGCAACCAACCTATTCCGATTGATTTAATCAGCATGCAAAAACGTTTGGTCGACACCGAAGGACACCATTACAAACTCGCCAGGCAGTTAAATATAATCTGAGGAGATGTCCATGCTTAAAATATTGTGTGTTTGTGGCTGCGGCCTCGGCTCCAGCTTTGCCATCGAAATGAGCGCAAAGGCGGTGCTGAAAAAACTGGAGATTGAAGCCGATATTGATCACACCACGATCTCTGAGGCCAGCGCCTTTAAATCAGATATTATTCTTACCCAAAAAACCTTCGCCGATATTTTAAATGCCGATGCCAGCGAAGAAGAAAAAAAACGGGTCATTGTTCTCCACCGGCTCACCGATAAAGTGGAAATAGAGCAAAAGATTGTGGCCTTTTTGAAAGAGCGCGACATGAAGGACCCCCATCATGAGTAGTCTGATCGATTTTATCGTCAAAGATCTGCTGGGCCAGGCGTCGATCCTGATTGCCTTTATCGCCATGCTGGGGTTGTTGCTGCAGAAAAAATCCACCGGCAAGGTCGCCGAAGGCACGTTCAAAACGCTGTTGGGCTTTCTGATCATGATGGCCGGCATCAACATCATCGTCGGTGCCCTGACCTACCTGAACAGTATCTTCACCCACGGCTTCGGCATGACCGGTTATATCACCGACGTCGCCGCCATTGCCGGCCTGGCCAACCGCGAGCTGGGTTCGGAAGTGGCGATGACCCTGCTGGTGATTTTCGCCGTGAATATCATCATCGCCCGCATCACTCCGTTCAAATACATTTTCCTGACCGGACAGGCGTTGTTGTGGATGGCCACCATCGGTGCGGTGATCGGCTATAAAGCCGGGTTGACCGGGATGCCGCTGATTTTGACCGGCGGGATCTTTGGCGGCGTGATGGCGGTGTTGATGCCGGCGCTGGCGCAGCCGGTAGTGCGCAAAATCACCGGCTCGGACGAGGTGGCGCTGGGGCACTTCTGCACCATCGGTTATCTGGTGCAGGCGGCGGTCGCCAAGGTGGTCGGCAAAGGCTCGCGTTCCACCGAGGATCTGGAGCTGCCCGACAACTTCAAGTTTCTGCAAGACACCTATCTGTCGATGGCGGTGGTGATGATCCCGATGTACCTGATCCCTGCGCTGGCGGCCGGGCCACAGTTCATCGCCCAATACGCCGGCGGGATGAACTACCTGATGTACTCCTTTATGCAGGCCATTCAGTTCGTCGCCGGCGTGTTTATCCTCTACAGCGGCGTGCGTCTGTTGCTGAATGAGCTGGTGCCGGCGTTTCGCGGCATTGCCATGCGCATCGTGCCGGATGCCCGCCCGGCGCTGGATTGCCCGGTGTTGTTCCCCTATGCGCCCAATGCGGTGATTGTCGGCTTCCTGGCCACGACCCTGGGTTCGATCATCGGCATGATCGTTTTCCCGATGTTCGGTCTGGCGATGATCCTGCCCGGCCTGCTCACCAACTTCTTCGCCGGCGGCACCGCGGGCATTTTCGGTAACGCCCTTGGCGGGCGGCGCGGCGCGATGATCGGGGGCGTGGTTCACGGTCTGTTCATCACCTTCCTGCCGGCCATTCTGGTGCCGATGCTGGAAAGTTACGGTTTTGTCGGCGTGACCTTCAGCGATTCCGACGTCATCAGCAGCGGTCTGGTGATGGGGCATGCCTTCCAGGGCAACTGGCTGTTCATCGCCCTGTTCATTGTCTTCGTCACGCTGATTGCGTGGTTCGTTAACGGTAAGTCAACCAAACACCATGAGGGAAAAGTCCATGAAACTCTATAATTTCAACGAGCTGTTGTCCGTTGCCAAGGCCCGCGACTTCAAGGCGATAGGCTCATTCAATCTTCATTGCCTGGAGATGCTGCCGGCCTTTTTCAGGGCGGCCAAGGCCACCCACAGCCCGCTGATGATCCAGATTTCCACCGGTACCGCCGAATATCTGGGCTACCGGCTGCTGGTTGATTCGGTGCGCTCGCTGGCGGCAAGCGAAGATGTGCCCACCTGTCTGCATCTGGATCACTGCTCGGACATCGCCGCCATCGAGACGGCGATTGATGCCGGTTTCAGTTCGGTGATGTATGACGGTTCGCACCTTGATATGGACGAGAATATCGCCAATACCCGCAAGGTGATCGACATTGCCCGCCAGCGTAACGTCTCGGTGGAGGCTGAACTGGGCGCCATCGGCGGTTCGGAGGACGGCAAGGCGGTTGCGGAAGAGGACATCTGTTTTACTACCGTAGAAGACGCCAAGCGCTTTGTAGACGAAACCGGGGTCGATATGCTGGCCGTGTCGGTCGGCACCGTCCACGGGCTGTACACCGGTAAGGCGCATATCCAGCACCAGCGCCTGGCGGAAATCACCGAGGCCACCCATACCCCGCTGGTATTGCACGGCGGCACCGGGGTCAGCGATGAAGACATGCGGCGCGCGGTGGCCGGCGGCATTGAAAAGGTCAACGTGGGCACCGAGATGAACGTGCAATGGGTTGGGCGCTGCAAGCAGACATTTGAAAAAGGCAAAGTGAACGACAGCGTGCGGAAATTCCTGATCCCGGCCAATAATGCCGTCACCGAAGTATTAACGGAAAAGATCGGTCTGTTTAAATAACGGTTGTCATTAGTTCTTAATATATACCCTGTGCATTTCAAGTCGCGGTTAAGCGGTTAACTATTAGTCCCGGATCCTCAGTTATTGCAGGGTGCTGCATGCTGCGGCGTGAAAGGCGCAGGTATAGACTGGAGAATATATGTTTAATTTTATGAAACGTCAGCGGGAAAAAGAAACTTTGCCCGCCACGAATTACGATGATGAAGCCAATGAAATTGCAGCCGAAATTAACACACTGGAACGGCAGTTGGCAGCAACGCCGGCGGACGGCGAAATCCATAAGGCATTAATGCTGGCCTATAATCGGGCAGTAAAGATTTATGCCAAAAGCCGGCACCATCGCCAACATATCGATACCGTTTTTATCAAGATGGACGAGCTGCGCAATATTATCAGGAAAAATCTCTGAGGGATCATGATGACAATTAAACAACTGCTGATTGAGGCCGGCGCCATACAGGTCGGCATCAAGGAAACGGACTGGCAAAAGGTCATTACGCTGGCGGCGCAGCCCTTGGTGGATAACGGCTATATTCACGCCTCTTATTATCAGGCGGTGATCAGCAATACGCTGGCCCACGGCGCTTATTACGTGTTTGACGAAGGCATCGCCATCCCCCACGCACGGCCGGAGTGCGGGGTCATTAAAAACTGCTTCAGCATGGTGTTGCTGGAGGAGCCCATCGCCTTTCGCGACAGCGAAAAGGCCGATATCGTCATTCTGTTCGGCGCCACCGACAGTAACCGGCATATTGAAGAAGGCATTCGCGCCATTGTCGATTTGCTGGACAATAAAGAGCGGCTCGACAAGCTCCGCGCGGCGAAAATATGGCAAGAGGTGGTGGACATATTATGACTCTGGCAAGCGGAAAAACCGTCATTCTGGTCAATGGCGTTCCTGCCTCCGGCAAAAGCACCGTCGCGCAGGCTTTGGCGCAGCATTTCGGCCTGCCTTATCTGGCCATCGACGGTATCAAGGAGCCTTTTATGTCGCGGCTGGACAACGTGGATCGGGGGCTGAACCGGCGGCTTGGCTGCGCCGCTTATGAAGCCATTTGGTCAATCGTGGCGCAGGCCCCCGACTGCTGCACTTACGTTATCGACGCCTGGTTCGGCTTTCAGCCCAGAGAGCAGTTGCGCCATTACCTGCGCGAAGCCGGGGTGACGCAACCTCTGGAAGTGTGGAACCAGATTTCCGGCGAGCTGGCGGCAGAGCGCTATGCTTCGCGCATCGGGCAACGGCCCAAAGGCCACCCCGGTACAGAATATTTGCCTGAATTGCGGGCGCTGGCCGAACGCGCCGCCCCGATGGCCATCGGCCCGGTGATCCGGGTTGAGCAAGCTCAGCCGCTGGAGATCGGCCGGATTGTCGACTCGCTGGCGGAGTACGGCATCGGTGGCGATAACGTCGGCAAGCGGATGGCGGGTTGATGTTTTCCGCGACTGCAAGCCAGGGCAAGCGCGGGAACTTCTCCCGCCATTGCACAAAAATGCGACGCCCTTCGCAATTAATGTGATTTAAATCACTTTTTTATGCAACCTAATGGTAATTTTCATTCTTTTGTTTTTATACTGATATGCACTTTACCTACAACAAAATAACGAGTGCATATCATGATTGACTCCCGCCTACCGCTTACCGACATTCACCGTCATCTCGACGGCAACATCCGTGCGCAAACCATTCTCGATCTGGGCCGTCAGTTCAATCTGGCCCTGCCCGCTGACGAGCTGGAAGCGTTGCGCCCGCACGTGCAAATCACCCATGCCGAACCGGATCTGATCAGCTTTCTGCAAAAGCTGGACTGGGGCGTGGCGGTGCTGGGCGACCTGGATGCCTGCCGCCGGGTTGCCTACGAAAACGTAGAGGACGCGGCCAATGCCGGCCTGCACTATGCCGAGCTGCGCTTCTCGCCGTATTACATGGCGATGAAACACCAACTGCCGGTGGCTGGCGTAGTCGAAGCGGTGATCGACGGCATTCGTTCCGGCGTTCGCGATCGGGGCATCGATGTCCGCCTGATCGGCATCATGAGCCGTACCTTTGGCGAAGCAGCCTGTTTGCAAGAACTGGAGGGCCTGTTGGCGCACCGCGACGGCATTACCGCGCTGGATCTGGCCGGTGACGAGCTGGGCTTCCCGGGTAGCCTGTTTCTCAGCCACTTCAACCGTGCCCGCGACGCCGGCTTGCGCATTACCGTGCACGCGGGCGAAGCCGCAGGCCCGGAAAGCATCTGGCAGGCGATCCGCGAGCTGGGTGCCGAGCGTATCGGCCACGGGGTGAAAGCGATTGAGGATCCGGCGCTGATGGACTTCCTGGCTGAACACGGCATCGGCATCGAATCCTGCCTGACCTCCAATATTCAGACCAGCACCGTCTCTTCTCTGGCCCAGCATCCGCTGGCGAAATTCCTGCGCCACGGCGTGCTGGCCTCGATCAACACCGATGACCCGGCGGTTCAGGGCATCGAGATCGAACACGAATACCGGGTAGCGGCACCACAGGCCGGGCTGACGCCGGCTGAAATCCGCACCGCACAGGAAAACGGCCTGAAAATGGCGTTCCTCAGCGAGCAGGAAAAGCAGGCTTTGCGCGATAAAGTGCGAGGCTGATGAAGCAAGGGGCGCGTATAACGCGCCCCGGTTTATTTCAACGCCAACGCCTCTCGCTGTTTGGCGGTTTTGCGCGCATAGCGCTGCGCCAGTACGGCGCACACCATCAGTTGCACCTGATGGAAAATCATCAGCGGCAGCACCATGGCCCCCACCGCTGCGGCCGGAAACAGCACGTTGGCCATCGGAATGCCGTTCGCCAGGCTCTTTTTCGAGCCGCAGAACACAATGGTGATCTCATCGGCGGTATCGAACCCCAGCCAGCGCGCAGTGTAAGTGTTAATAATCAGCACCACCGTCAGCAGCACCAGCGACATCACCAGAATGGTCAGCAACGACCAGCCATCAATCCGGTGCCAGATGCCTTCCACCACCGCCGCACTGAACGCGGTATACACCACCAGCAATATCGATGAACGGTCAGTGATGTTGATCAGTTTACGGTGGCGATCGACCCATTTACCGATCAACGGCCGCGCCAGGTGCCCCACCACAAACGGCACCATCAGTTGCAGGATTATCGAACCAATGGCGTGCAGCACGTCGGTGTTTCCACCCTGGGTATGCATCAAGGCCCCCACCAGCAGCGGCGACAGGAAAACGCCGAGGATACTGGACGCCGAAGCGCTGCAAATCGCCGCGGCCACGTTACCGCCCGCCGCAGAAGTAAAGGCGATAGCCGACTGAACCGTCGCCGGCAGCGCGCACAGATAAAGGAAGCCCAGATAAACCGTCGGCGTCATCAGCCCCGGCACCATCCAATTCATCGTCAGCCCCAATAGCGGGAACAGCGCGAAAGTACTGAGAAACACCACCAGATGCAGTTTCCAGTGGCTCATGCCGGCGATAATCGCCTCGCGCGACAGCTTGGCGCCATGCATAAAGAACAGCAGCGCAATGGCAGCGGTTGTCAGGCGTTCGAAGAAAGTTTTCCATACCCCTTCGCAGGGGAAGATCGAGGCGACGATCACCACCAAAATCAGGACCAATAAAAACTTATCAATACGCAGACGCTGTAACCAGGACATGAATAGGGATCCCTCGAAGAGTAAAACGGGTTCGACCCGCGAACCCGGAACCATAAATGGCGGAAGCTACTGCGTTCAGACTACCGGCAGCGCCTTTTGCTGTTTCGCAGACTCAATGCCCAGCTCGATCATTTCCATCACTTTGATGGCGTCGTCGGCCGGCACCGGGTTTTCGCCCTCGCCGTTAATCGCATCGCGGATTGCCGCGTAATAAGCCGGGTAGTTGCCGGGAATGCTCAGCAACGGCGTCTCCGCCAGCATGCCATTACGTGACAATGTCACTACACCGTCGCGCATATCGTAGCCCCAGTCGGCCTGCGGCAGGCGCTCACCGGCTTTAAGACGGTCTTCCTGCGGATCCAGCCCGAACTTGATAAAGCTGCCCTGGGTGCCATGCACGATATAACGCGCGGTTTCCGCCGCTGCCAGCACCGTGCCGTGCAGCACTACCCGGCGGTTGCCGTAGTTCAACACCGCGTGGAAATAATCCACCGATTGCGAGCCAGGGCGCAGTTCGCCCAGATCGACAAACAGCATTTGCGGCTTGCCGAACAGTTGCAGCGCCTGATCGATCAGATGCGGCCCCAAATCGTACCAGATGCCGGTGCCGGCACCGGCCTGTTCGCGCCAGCGCTGACGCACTTCCGGCCGGAAGCGATCGAAATGCGATTCAAAGTAAACCACTTCGCCGAGCGCGCCTTCTTTCAGCAGCGTCTTTAGCGTGAGGAAATCGCTGTCCCAGCGGCGGTTGTGGAACACCGACAACAGTTTGCCGCTCTGTTCCGCCTGCTGTTTCAATTCTTGCGCTTGCGACAATGTCACGGTAAAGGGTTTGTCTACCACCACGTGCTTGCCGGCGGCCATCGCCTGCTGCGCCAGCGGAAAGTGGGTATCGTTGGGGGTGGGAATGACGATCAGATCGATAGAGGGGTCGTTGAACAGCGCCTGCGGATCGCTCACTACGGTCATCGCAGGCCAGTCGGCGTGCACTTTGCCTGCATCGCTGCTCGACACGGCGGCCAGTTCTACACCCGGGGTGCCGACAATCAGCGGCGCATGAAAGGTTTTGCTGGCATAGCCGTAACCGACCAGCCCAACCCGAATTTTTTCTGCCATGGTATTTCCTCTTGCTGGCTCGCTATAGACCCATCCGATTTGACACCATGATGCAGGTGGGAACAAGAAGTAAATGTTATGTTAACGGTAGCGACGCGCAATAATCCCACTCTTCAATCAACGTGACCGAGACGCTTCATTACCGTCGGGGACAGAGGGTATCGGTGGGCACTTAACATCATTGGACTAGCCGACCCTTTTACGCGGTAACCGGGTTCCCTTTCCCTCTGGCAGCCCGGTTACCGCGCATGTCCTCAACGCTACTACAGTTAGCCGGTAACAGCCGCGTAAGGCGATTGGCGCTCGCTTTTCGCCGGGTAGTTAATCTCCAGGCTGCGGCGGCGGAAATCGCTTGGGCTGACCCCCACCCGTTTGCGGAATACGCGAGAAAAATAGAGTTGATCGTCGTAACCCACCACCCGGCCGATAGTGGCGATCGACTCCTGCGTAGTCTGCAACAGCAGCTTGGCGCGGATCACCCGCTGATCCTCGCGCCAGCGCAGGATATTGATGCCCACCTGCTCACGGAACAGGTGGGCCAGCCGCGACGGCGACAGGCAGACATGGCGCGCCACCTCGTCAATGCGCAACTCGCCCGCCAGGTTGCCGGTGATGAACTGGCAGGCTTCGATGACGCGCGGATCCATGATTTTCTGCGGGCTGAGCGGATCTTCTTCCATCGCGCGCAGCAACAGGCGTTCCAGCAGGTTCATGCCCAGCTCTTCCGCAAAACGGCGGCCGGAACGCTGGGTCTGTTCGATATTGGCGAACAACCGATCGAATTCCAGCAACAGGTTATTGTTTGGCAGCGTCAGGCGCCCCACCTCGTGGGTTTTGCTGTGCCATTCCAACCAATCGGCCCAGTAGGCGCGCGGGCGGAAATAGACCCAGCGGTGATACCAGCAGTCGCTGTCCGGTGAACGGCCATAGTAATGGGATGCCTTGGGAGGAAACAGCAGCAGGTCGCCGGGATTGCAGTATAAGGTGTCCTCGCCGTCAAACACCTTGCCCTGGCCCTTGATGGTCAGGTTGAGAATATAGCCCTTCATGCCGCCGGGGCGGTCGATAAAGAAATCCAGCGGGCCGTCCGCCATGATCGGCGTCAGCCCGGCCACCAGATAGGCATTGAAGGTGTAACCCGGTAACAGCGGGTTCGGTTGCGGTTCCTGTGCCATGCGATGATACATCGGTCCTCCCGGAACGGTTTCAGCAACGAACTTATAGCTTAGATAACAATCCTATACCCTATGGCTTTCAAGTTGGCCGCTCTAGCGCATCCATGCGCTCGCGGCATTCGTACATCCCTGTACAGCACTGCTAGGCGCCCAGCTCACTCATCCCCAGGCGCTTACTTAAGTAAGTAACTGGGGTGAGTTAGTGCAGGCAACAACGCTGCAGCTTGAAAGACGACGGGTATAACCAAGTGTATCGGCCCGGCAGATTACTGCCTGAGCCGATGGCAGAACTGTGAGCAGGGTTAGCGATTTTCTACGCCGTGCGTTTGGCCTGCTGTTTGTAGCGGTCGAAAATTACCGCCGCCAACAGGATCACGCCGCGCACCACATATTGCGAGAACGGCGAAATATTCAGCAAATTCATTGCGTTCTCTACCGTCCCGAGGATCAGGATGCCGGCGATAACGTAGGAAATCTTGCCGATACCGCCCTTCAGCGACACCCCGCCCAGTACGCAGGCCGAGATCACGATCAGCTCATAGCCGATCGAGGTCATCGGCTGGCCGCTGGTCATGCGCGAAGCCAGAATGATGCCGGCGGCGGCCGAAACCAGCCCGGACAGCACAAAGATGATGATTTTAGTGCGCACCACCGGCACCCCGGCCAGGCGCGCCGCCTCTTCGTTGCCGCCGATCGCCAGCGTATTGCGGCCAAAGGTGGTTTTGTTGAGCAGGAAACCGAACAGGATCAGGCAGGCGACGGTGATCCAGATCGGTGCAGGCAGCCCCAGCCAGTTGGCGTAGCCCAGGGTGAAGAAGCGTTCGTCTTCAATGCCCACCGCTTTGCCGTCGGAAATGATGTAGGCCAGGCCGCGCAAGATCTGCATGGTGGCCAACGTGGTGATCAGGGCGTTGATTTTCAGCCGTGCGATGACGAAGCCGTTAATCAACCCCGACGCCACGCCCAACAGCAGGCCGGCGCCTACGCCGATCCACAGGCTTTCGGTCAGGTTGATCACCACCGCAGTGGTGACCCCGGCGCAAGCGATGACCGAGGCGACGGACAGATCGAAGTCGCCGGAGGCCAGGCAAAACAGCATGCCGCAGGCCACCATGCCGGACATGGATATCGCCAACCCCAGCCCTTTCATGTTGATGAAAGAGCCGAAGTTAGGCACAAACACTACGCAGGCGATAAACAGCACCGCGAACACCACCAGCATGCCGTAGCTGTCCCAGATACGCGTCAGCCCCCGGCCGCTGCGGTTTTTCACAGAATGGGTCGTTATGGTCGACATCTCTTTCTCCTTCACAATCAGGCCACCGCCGCAGCGGCATCAGGGGCAATATCGGGGGTGCGCAGCATCGCCAGGCTGAGGGCTTTTTCCTCGTTGGCATCGTCGTGCTGTAACTCGCCGGAAATGGCGCCTTCGCGCATCACGATGATGCGGTCCGCCAGCCCCAGCACTTCGGGCAAATCGCTGGAAGCGAACAGCACCGCGATGCCCTGCTGCGCCAGTTGGTAAATCACATGGTAAATTTCATGCTTGGCGCCGACGTCGATACCGCGCGTCGGTTCATCCAGCAGGATCACTTTCATTTCTTCCGACAGCCAGCGGCCCAGAATCGCCTTCTGCTGGTTACCGCCGGATAAATTCATAATCAGCTGACCGGCACTTGGGGTTTTGATATTCAGCGCACGGATGTGATGGTCGGCATTGCTGACCTCCCAGCCGTTATTGATCAGGCAGCCTGCGCGGATGCTTTTACGCCGTGCGCTGATGTTGATGTTGTCTCGCACCGAATGCACAGGAATGATGCCGTCCGCCTTGCGGTCCTCCGGGCACAGCATGATGCCGGCGCGGATAGCGTCTATCGGCGAACGGATATCCAGCCGCTGGCCATCCAGCGTCAGTTGCCCGCTACTGACCCGCGTGGCGCCGAAAATGCCCTTCATCAGTTCGCTGCGCCCGGCACCCACCAGGCCGAACAGCCCGACAATTTCCCCGGCACGCACGCTCAGATCGATAGGGGTTTTGACGCCAGGCGCCTGCAACCCCTGTAGCGTCAACCTCACCGGCCCCAGTTCACGCGGCTGATAACCGTAGACGTCGGCGATATCGCGGCCCACCATCGCCTGCACCAGTTGCGCGTTGTTGACCTGGCTCATGTCGTCAAAAGTGCGCACATAGCGGCCGTCTTTGAATACCGTAATGGCATCGCTGAGGGCAAAGATCTCCTCCATACGGTGCGAAACGTAGAGGATCACCCGCCCTTCGGCGCGCAGTTCGCGGATCACCCGGAACAATTGCTCAATCTCTCTGGCGGACAGCGAACTGGTGGGTTCGTCAAATGCGATCACCTTGGCGTTGCGCGCCAACGCCTTGGCGATTTCCACCATCTGCCACTGGCCGATCGACAGGTATTTCAGCGGCGTATCCGGGTCGATATCCAACCCGAGATGCTCCAGCTGCAAGCGGGATTCGTAACGCAACAGCTTGCGATCCACCAGCCCGAGTTTGGTCGGCAACTGGCCGAGATAAATGTTCTCCGCCACCGTCATTTCCGGCACCAGATGCAGCTCCTGGTAGATAATCGCCACCCCGGCGTTCAAGGCATCTGTGGTGTTGGTGAACTGTACCGGCTGGCCTTTCAACTGAATTTCGCCCTGGGTCGGCGCGTAGTTGCCGCTGAGGATTTTCAGCAGCGTGGATTTCCCGGCGCCGTTTTCCCCCATCAACGCGTGGATCTGCCCGGCCTGGCAGCTGAAACTGATATCATCCAGCGCCTTCACGCCCGGGAAGGTTTTACCGATGCCTTTAAACGTCAGATACGGCAATGCGGCGGTCATAATGCGATCCTCCTGCGGTCAAAAATGCCGCCCGGCGTTAACGCTGCGGGCGGCTCGGTGATTACATCAGGCCTTTTTTCTGCAGTTCGGTTTTAAAGTTGTCGCGGGTGATCAGCACCACGTCGGTCACTTCGGTAAATTTCTGCGGCTCCACGCCCTTCTCTACCCAGTCATGCAGCATCTGAATGCTTTTGTAGCCGTGAATGTCCGGGCTTGGCAGCAGCGAGCCGTAGAAACCGGTAGCCTGCGCCTTGGACAGTTCGCTGACCGCGTCCACACCGTTGATGCCGATGCCGATCACGTTCGGCGCCTTGAAACCCTGGCCTTCGGTTGCGCGCACGCCGCCCAGCACGGTGTTGTCGTTCATGCCGACAATCAGCCAGTTTTTCACTTCAGGATGTTGCACCAGCATCGAGTTGGCGGCATCGAACGCACCCGGGATATCGTTGGACTTGGTCGGCACCGAGTAGATTTGTTTTTCCGGGAAGCCGGCCGCTTTCAACGCGGCAATCGAACCGCCGGTGCGGCGACGGGCGGTATCCAGCTCATCGGCGGTGATCGCCATCACGGCGGTGTCCGCCGGTTTCCAGCCGCGTTTGTTCATCTCTTTCCACAGTTCCTGGCCCTGGCGCTCACCGATTTTGGTAGCCGCCATCATCACCAGCGGCACGCTGTCCATAGGTTTGCCTTTGGCGGTGACGAACTGATCGTCCACGGCGATCACTTTCAGGTTGTAACTGCGCGCCTTGGCGACGATCGCCGAGCCAAGTTTCGGATCCGGCGTGCAGATGACAAAACCCTTGGCTCCGCTGGCCGCCAGACTGTCGATGGCGTTAAGGGTTTTTTCCCCGTCCGGCACGGCAATTTTGATCACTTCAAAACCGAGATCCTTACCGGCCTTGTCGGCAAATTTCCATTCGGTCTGGAACCAGGGTTCCTCTGGCTGCTTGACCAAAAAGCCCAGCTTCATGGTCTCGGCGACAGCCGAATGTGACATAACGGCCGCCAGACCCAGTACCGCCAGCGCCTTAGTGAATTTATGCATGATGCTCTCCGCAGTGTTGTTCTCTTCGGCGAATAAATTCGCTCGCCGTGAAAACGTTATCATTAGGGTGCCTGTTGTCGGTGCGCCGCTTGTTTGCGCGGCATCTCCCAACACCAGCTGTAAGACGGATTAAGTTTTAGCGGGTATTTGTTGCCAAAATGTAGAGCGCTATCACATCCGTGGAATACAGCAGATATGTGCATATATTTAGCGAATTCCGCCAAGCGTTAACTTATGACAACCGTCACAAAATCACTGTGCGAAGCAGAAAAGTGCATACTTCCAGCTAATGGCTCCTCACCTGCCCACCGCTCAGGCTCCTATGGTTGTCACAGCGTATTAACACATCAGGAGTCAACATCATGACGGCAGGCGCTATTGCCCTGGGATTGGACTTCGGCAGCGATTCGGTGCGGGTATTGGCGGTTGACTGCCATAACGGCCAGGAGCTGGATACCGAAGTGGTTTACTACCCTCGCTGGCAGCGCGGCGAATTCTGCAACGCTGCAGAGAACCGATTTCGCCACCACCCACTCGACTATATAGAAGCCATGGAACAGGCGATCGTCAGCCTGGTGCAGCGTATGTCCCCGCAGCAACGGCTGCAGGTGATCGGCATCGGGGTCGATTCTACCGGTTCCACGCCTGCGCCGATTGACGCGCAAGGCAAGGTGCTGGCGCTGCGGCCGGAGTTTGCCGACAACCCGAACGCCATGTTTGTGCTGTGGAAAGATCACACCGCCATCGAGGAAGCCGACGCCATCAA
This sequence comes from Serratia inhibens, assembly GCF_003591175.1. Lineage (GTDB taxonomy): Bacteria > Pseudomonadota > Gammaproteobacteria > Enterobacterales > Enterobacteriaceae > Serratia > Serratia inhibens. Next base: position 661,235 of record NZ_QYYG01000001.1, read on the forward strand.
CCGGCTTTGCCGCAGCGGCGATTTCCCCGACTATTCGCGCTATATCGGCGGCGTCTATTCATCCGAATGGTTCTGGGCCAAGATTTTGCACGTTTCGCGTCAGGACGCCGGGGTGCGCCAGGCCGCCGCCTCTTGGGTGGAACTGTGCGACTGGGTGCCTGCGCTGCTGTCGGGCACCACCGCCCCGCAACGTTTGAAACGCGGGCGCTGCAGCGTCGGGCATAAAACGCTGTGGCACCCCGACTGGGGCGGCCTGCCGCCGAAAGCGTTCTTCGCCGCGCTCGATCCGCTGCTGGTCGAAGACCTGCCCTGGCCTTTGTTTGAAGACTCTCACACCGCCGATTTGCCGGTCGGCACGCTCACCGCCGAGTGGGCGGCACGCCTCGGGCTGCCTGAGAGCGTGGTGTTGTCCGGCGGCGCATTCGACTGCCATATGGGCGCGGTGGGCGCCGGGGCCCAGCCCTATACCCTGGTGAAGGTGATTGGCACCTCCACCTGCGACATCCTGATCGCCGATCGCCAGCGGGTCGACGGGCGCGCCATCGAAGGCATCTGCGGCCAGGTCGACGGCAGCGTGGTGCCGGAACTGATAGGCCTGGAGGCCGGACAATCGGCCTTTGGCGATATGTATGCCTGGTTCAGCCGTTTGCTGAGTTGGCCGTTGCATGAGGCGGCGAAAAACCACCCCGAACTGCAACCGCAGTTGAAACAGATTGAAGCCGGTCTGCTGGCCGCGCTGACCGAATCCTGGGCCGACAATCCGTCGCTGGATCACCTGCCGGTGGTGCTGGACTGGTTTAACGGCCGCCGTACTCCCTACGCCAACCAGCGTCTGAAAGGCGTGATTACCGATCTGAACCTCGGCACCGATGCGCCGACGCTGTTTGGCGGATTTATTGCCGCCACCGCCTTTGGCGCCCGCGCCATCATGGAGTGCTTCGAACAGCAGGATATCCCGGTCGACAACGTACTGGCGATGGGCGGTATCGCGCGTAAATCACCGACGATCATGCAGGCCTGCGCCGATGTGATGAACCGCCCGCTGCAAATTGTCGCCTCCGATCAATGCTGCGCGCTGGGTGCGGCGATCTTCGCCGCCGTGGCCGCCGGCCGTTTCAGCAGCGTACCCGAGGCGCAGCGCCAAATGGCCTGCGGCATCGAACGCACGCTGCAGCCGGATCCGCAACGTGTCGCACGCTATCAACAGCTTTATCAACGTTATCAGCAATGGTGCCTGGCCGCCGAGCCGCGTTACGCCGCTGGCGCAGATTCGCCATGCTGAATTTCGATACCCGACACTAACCCCCAGGAGTCTCTGATGGATGCATTTAAGCAGCATGAAGTCTGGTTCGCCATCGGCAGCCAGCACCTGTACGGCCCGCAAACCCTGCAACAGGTCAAGGCGCACGCCGAACAGGTGGTGGAAAGTCTCAACCGCGAGGCAGGATTGCCGGTAAAACTGGTGCTGAAACCGCTGGTCACCACACCGGATGAAATTACCGCCCTGTGCCGCGACGCCAACTATCGCCAGGAGTGCATCGGTATCCTGACCTGGCTGCACACCTTCTCGCCGGCCAAAATGTGGATCGCCGGGCTGTCTATCCTCAACAAACCGCTGCTGCAATTCCATACCCAGTTCAATGCCCAGGTGCCCTGGGACAGCATGGATATGGACTTTATGAACCTGAACCAGACCGCCCACGGCGGCCGCGAGTTCGGCTTTATCGGCGCCCGCATGCGCCAACAGCACAGCGTGGTTGCCGGCCACTGGCAGGATCCTGAAGCGCACCGCCGCATTGCCCAGTGGATGCGCGCCGCCGCCGCCAAACAGGCGAGCCGGCAACTGAAAGTGGCGCGTTTTGGCGACAACATGCGTGAAGTGGCGGTGACCGAGGGTGATAAGGTCGGCGCGCAGATCCAGTTCGGCTACTCGGTCAATGCCTATGGCATCGGCGATTTGGTCAGCGTGATCAATGAGGTCAGCCGCGGCGATGTGGACAGCCTGATTGAAGAGTACGAAGCCAGCTATGTGCTGAGCGACGCGGCGCAAATCAACGGTGAAAAGCGCGAGAACCTGATCGACGCGGCACGCATCGAGCTGGGGATGAAACGTTTTCTGGAACAGGGCAATTTCCAGGCCTTTACCACCAACTTTGAAGACCTGCACGGCATGAAGCAGTTGCCGGGGCTGGCGGTGCAACGCCTGATGCAACAGGGTTACGGCTTTGGCGGCGAAGGAGACTGGAAGACCGCCGCGCTGCTGCGCATCCTGAAAGTGATGGCCGATGGGCTGAACGGCGGCACCTCGTTTATGGAGGATTACACTTATCACTTCCAGCCGGGCAACGATCTGGTGGTCGGTTCGCACATGCTGGAGGTCTGCCCGTCGATCGCCAAAGAAAGCAAACCGTTGCTGGACATTCAGCCGCTCGGCATCGGCGGCAAGGCGGATCCGGCGCGACTGATTTTCTCCACCCCCGCCGGCCCGGCGGTTAACGCCAGCCTGATCGACATGGGTGACCGTTTCCGCCTGCTGGTCAATCAGGTGGATACCGTGGAACAGCCGCACCCGCTGCCCAAGTTGCCGGTAGCGCGCGCCATCTGGCGGGCTCAGCCGACGTTGGCCACCGCCGCAGAAGCCTGGATCCTGGCCGGCGGCGCGCACCACACCGTGTTCTCCCAGGCGCTGGACGCAGACCAACTGCGGCTGTACGCCGAGATGCACAACATCGAGTTTTTGTTGATCGATAACGCCACCGCACTGCCGGCGTTCAAAAATGAGATCCGCTGGAACGAAGCTTACTATCAGTTAAACCGCCGTTAATCTGTCGGCAGCCGGGGGCAAAACCGGCTGCCGGTAGCCAAACGTGCTGCCCTCGCCCCCAGATCCCGACCATCCGCTTGATATTGATGACTAACCCCCTATTACCCGCTAAGCTATGCGGCTTCATGTCTTACCCAGGAAGCCGTTTATGTCTCAAGCTGAATACACCCGTATTGGCGGTTGGTTGCTGGCCCCGATGGCCTATATGATTGTCACCCTGCTTAGCGCCAGCCTGATGATGCTCCTGTATGGCATGGCGATTTTCATGCCGGAATCGCGTGAATACCTGCTGACCAACGCCCAGGCATTTACCCTGCAATGGTATTTGTCCGTCCTGACCACGCTGGCGATGTGGTGCTTTACCCTGTGGCTGCTGTGGCTGTTTTGCCAGCGCTCGCAGCGTTTCCCCAAACTGTTCCTGGTGTGGTTGTTGATCACCGTGCTGTTGGCGATAAAAGCCTTCGCCTTTGCGCCGGTACCGGACGAGTTGGCGGTGCGCAGTCTGGGTTGGCCACTGCTGATGGCGGCGCTGCTGGTACCCTATATGAAGCGTTCCCAGCGGGTAAAAGGCACCTTTACCGAGCGCTGAATAGCGTTGTGGCACGTTTTATACGGATAATTGTGTAAATTTTCGCCAAAAAAGGGCGGAAAGAGCAATAACCCTGCTATACATATGTTGTCGTTACGCCGCCAATTCCCGATAATAGGCGGCTTTTATTTTTTTAGGCATCGCAATGACCGAATACCTGCTCCTGTTTGTCGGCACCGTCCTGGTGAATAACTTCGTTTTGGTGAAGTTTCTTGGCCTGTGCCCGTTCCTTGGCGTATCCAAGAAGCTGGAAAGCGCCATCGGCATGGGAATGGCCACCACCTTTGTCATGACGCTGGCCTCCGTCAGTTCCTGGGTGATCAACACCTTTATCCTGGTTCCTCTGGATCTGGTGTATTTGCGCACGCTGTCATTTATTCTGGTGATCGCCGTTGTGGTGCAATTTACCGAGATGGTGGTGCGCAAGACCAGCCCTGCGTTGTATCGCCTGCTGGGCATCTTCCTGCCGCTGATCACCACCAACTGCGCCGTGCTTGGCGTAGCCTTGCTTAACGTCAATCTCGGCTACAACTTCCTGCAATCGGCCGTGTACGGCTTTAGCGCCGCGGCCGGTTTCTCGCTGGTGATGGTGTTGTTCGCCGCCATTCGTGAACGGCTGGCGGTCGCCGACGTCCCTGCGCCATTCCGCGGTTCTTCTATCGCGCTGATCACCGCCGGGCTGATGTCGCTGGCCTTTATGGGCTTTACCGGGCTGGTGAAATTCTAATGACGGCGTTATGGATTGCTATTGCTGCGCTTAGCGCCCTCGGCCTGTTGTTCGGCCTGGTGCTGGGTTTTGCCGCCCGCCGCTTTGAAGTGGAAGAAGATCCGGTGGCCGAACAGGTCGACGAGATCCTGCCGCAGAGCCAATGCGGCCAGTGCGGCTACCCCGGCTGTCGCCCTTATGCCGAAGCCGTCGCCAACGGCGAGATGATCAACAAATGCGCGCCGGGCGGCGAGCAGGTGATGCTGAAACTGGCAGAGCTGCTTAACGTCGAGCCGCAACCGTTGGGCAGCGAAGCCGCCGCCGAACCGGTGCGCCAGGTGGCCTACATTGATGAAGCCAACTGCATCGGTTGTACCAAGTGCATTCAGGCCTGCCCGGTGGATGCCATCGTCGGCGCCACTCGCGCCATGCACACCGTAATTACCGATCTCTGTACCGGCTGTGACCTGTGCGTTGCGCCGTGCCCTACCGATTGTATTGAAATGAAGCCGGTCGCCACCACCACTGCCAACTGGAAGTGGGATATGAAGACGATCCCGGTGCAAGTGATCCACGTGGAGCAACATGCTTAATCTGTTCGCCGCCTTCAAAAAAGACCGGATTTGGGATTTCGATGGCGGGATCCATCCACCGGAAATGAAGACTCAGTCCAGCGGAACGCCACTGCGCACAGCTCCGTTGGCCGAGCGCTTTATTATTCCCCTGCAACAACATCTTGGGCCGGAAGGCGAGCTGTGCGTCAACGTCGGCGACCGGGTGTTGAAGGGCCAACCGTTGACCCTTGGCCGAGGCCGTACGGTGCCGGTACATGCGCCGACTTCCGGCATCGTCAGTGCCATCAAACCGCATATCACCGCCCACCCTTCCGGGTTGGCTGAGCTGTGCGTGATAATCCAGGCGGACGGCGAAGACCGCTGGTGCGAACGCGAGCCGGTGGCGGATTACCGTCAATTGGCGGCGCAGGATCTATTGCAACGCATTCATCAGGCCGGCATCGCCGGGCTGGGTGGCGCCGGTTTCCCGACCGCCAGCAAGCTGCAGGGCGGCATGAGCGGCGTGGAAACGCTGATCCTCAACGCCGCCGAATGCGAGCCTTATATCACCGCCGACGACCGTCTGATGCGCGAACACGCCGACCAGATTATCGAAGGCACGCAGATTTTGCGTCACCTGCTGCAACCCAAGGTCACGCTGATCGGCATCGAAGACAACAAGCCGGAAGCGATCGACGCACTGAAGCTGGCGTTGCGCGATCAACCGGGCATCGCCCTGCGGGTGATCCCGACCAAATACCCTTCCGGCGGTGCCAAGCAGCTCACCAAGATCCTGCTCGGCAAGGAAGTGCCACACGGCAAGCACTCTTCCGCCATCGGCGTGTTGATGCAAAACGTCGGCACCGCTTTCGCCATTAAACGCGCCATTGTCGACGGCGAACCGCTGATCGAACGCGTGGTGACCCTGACCGGCGATGCGCTTAGCCAGCCGGGCAATCTGTGGGCGCGCATCGGCACGCCGGTGCAGCATCTGTTGAATTTTGCCGGCTTCCAGCCGCAGGCGCAGCAAATGGTGGTGATGGGCGGCCCGCTGATGGGCTTTACCCTGCCCGCCCTTAACGTACCGATCGTTAAAATCAGCAACTGCATTCTGGCCCCGTCGGTCAGCGAAATGGCACCGCAGGAGCCGGAACAGTCCTGTATCCGCTGCGGTCTGTGTGTCGACGCCTGCCCGGCAGGCCTGCTGCCGCAACAGCTTTACTGGTTCAGCCGCGGCGAAGAACACGAAAAAGCCCGCAATCATAATCTGTTCGATTGCATTGAATGTGGCGCCTGCGCCTTTGTCTGTCCAAGCAATATCCCGTTGGTGCAGTACTACCGCCAGGAAAAGGCCGAGATCAAAGCCATCGATCAGGAAGCCGCGCGTACCGCCGAAGCCAAGGCGCGTTATGAAGCCAAGCTGGCGCGACTGGAACGCGAAAAACTGGCGCGTGAAGAGCGCCACAAAAAAGCCGCGGTCAAGCTGACCGATGACGATCAGGATGCCGTCCAGGCCGCTCTGGCGCGCGTACGCAGTAAAAATGCCACGCCTGCGACCGGCACGGTGAGCGGTGATGCCCCAGACAACAGCGAGATGATTGCTGCCCGCGAAGCCCGCAAGGCACAGGCACGCGAACGTCGCGCTCAGTTGGAGACGACAACCGCTCCAGATGCGGCAACGGTCGCTGAAGGTGAAGACCTGCGTAAAGCGGCGGTTGCCGCTGCGTTGGCGCGGGTAAAAGCCAAAAAAGCCGCACAGCAAGAGGTTGAAACGCCTGTCGACACCGCGCCGGCCGAACCGGCAACCGCGGTGACGGAAGAAGATCCACGCAAGGCGGCGGTCGCGGCGGCCATTGCCCGCGCCAAAGCCAAAAAGGCGGCGCAGCAAGCCGGTGTCGAAACGCCTGTCGAAGCCACGCCGGCCGAACCGGCAACCGCGGTGACGGAAGAAGATCCGCGCAAGGCGGCGGTCGCGGCGGCCATTGCCCGCGCCAAAGCCAAAAAGGCGGCGCAGCAAGCCGGTGTCGAAACGCCTGTCGAAGCCACGCCGGCTGAACCGGCAACCGCGGTGACGGAAGAAGATCCGCGCAAGGCGGCGGTCGCGGCGGCCATCGCCCGCGTCAAAGCCAAAAAGGCGGCGCAGCAAGCCGGTGTCGAAACGCCTGTCGAAGCCACGCCGGCCGAACCGGCAACGGCGGTGACGGAAGAAGATCCGCGCAAGGCGGCGGTCGCGGCGGCCATCGCCCGCGTCAAAGCCAAAAAGGCGGCGCAGAGTCTGGCTACAGCCGAGGCGGAAAAAGAGTAACGGAAGAAAGCGCCTTGCAGAACGCAAGGCGCGTTAGGCTGTGTCCCTTGATGGAACTGCGAATGCACCACGGATCATTAAGGGACGCAGCCTAATCAATAGAAATCAGATAGGTATAATCGACGTCGATCTGACGCATCTTCAAGTCCTGATTCCATTCCTTGGTTTGAATAATTTCCATTTCTACGCTGCCCAGCACCTCATGACGCAGCCCCGGCATTACGTGGGTCACCAGATAAGAGAAGAACTGCAAGCACTCTTTCGCCGTGCCCAGATGGTTGATCGAAATATACTCGCGGCCGGGAATATGAATATTGTCGATCTGATGCCCCGAAAGAATATCCTTTTTGTTCTCCGCTTCCACCGCCATAACGTGAGTGGATGAGCACTGCTTGTCATCACGGTTACGGGCGGAGTGGATGCTGTATACCCGGCGGCAGTCCACATTCAGCCCGCGAAAGAAATCGGTAAAAATCTCGTCCTTCATCGCCATGCAAGAAGCATGTTCGATTTCCGTTTCAACGGCAAAATCCAGCTGGCGCGAGAAACCAACCAGTTGCATATCCGGCAGCGTTACACGTTTCACCTCCGGATAGTAATCGGCCGCGAAACTGGCGTCGAAACTGAAGCGCGGCATCAGGCTCTTTACATCCCATTTGTCCATCGAACGATAACGATTGGGCGTGGTGTCGAAACGCTGTTTGAACATGCGCGTAAAGGTCTGCTGGGAATCAAAGCCCAACTCGTCTGAGATGTCGATGATCGAGCGGTGGGTAATACGTAACGCGACTGCGGCACGCGTCAGGATGCGTGAACGGATATAGGTGGCGAGCTGAATCCCGGTGATACGCTTGAATTTGCGCTGCAGGTGCCATTTGGAGTAGCCGGAAATGCGCGCGACTTCGTCCAGATTTGGCCGTTTCTCCAGATGTATCTCAACCCACTCAATTAATTCTTCAATAAAAAATACATCTTCATTAGTCATTATTATGCATTCACTAACTCAATATTACTCGGGATAATAACCTACATGGATTATGTAAAAGTTGTTATTTTGTGCGAAAAAACGTACCAAAAATAACATACAAATCCTGTGGTTGTGACCTGACTCCGGTCCGCGATGCCAACAGTTTGGCTACTGCATGTTCAAGCTAGCGCAATTTTACCGCAGAAAAAAATCCGATCGCGCCACAGGGTGATTAAACCGCAGCGCAGCCCGTGCTAAAAGCCTAATACCCCTACAATTAAGACGTATTACCCTTTCAGTGATTGAGGTAGAATGCAGCGCTGTTATTTTCCCTGTGCCTCCGCTGTGAGGCGCGTAGAACCTGCCGATGCACGGCAAAGATAGGTGTAGTGATTCTATGAAGTTCAGGCCGGTACAACAAACAGCCGCCAAAGGCTTGCACATCGCCAGTTCCCCTTTCACCCATAACCAGCAAAGCACCAGTCGCATCATGCTGTGGGTGATGCTGGCTTGCATTCCGGGTATGGCGGCGCAGGTGTGGTTTTTCGGCTACGGCAACCTGATCCAAACCGCGCTGGCGATGATCGTCGCCCTGCTGGCGGAAGGCGCTATCCTCGCCCTGCGCAAATTGCCGGTACGCGCCCGGCTGGCAGACAACTCGGCGCTGCTGACCGCGCTGCTGCTCGGTATCAGCCTGCCGCCGCTGGCCCCCTGGTGGATGATTGTTATCGGTACCTTCTTTGCCATCGTTATCGCCAAACAGCTTTACGGCGGCCTGGGGCAAAACCCCTTCAATCCGGCCATGGTCGGTTACGTGGTGCTGCTGATCGCCTTCCCGGTGCAGATGACCAGTTGGCTGCCGCCGGATGAACTGCGCGCCAGCGCCCTGTCGTTCCAGGACACCCTGCTGGCTATTTTCAGCGGCCATACCGCGCAGGGCGCCACTATTCATGAGCTGCAAATGGGCATTGACGGCATCAGCCAGGCTACCCCTTTGGACGGTTTCAAAACCGGCCTGCGCAGCGGTCATAGCGTCGAGCAGATGCTGCAACAACCGCTGTTCGGCGGCACGCTTGCCGGCATCGGTTGGCAGTGGATCAACCTCGGCTTCCTGGCGGGCGGTCTGTTTATGCTGGCGCGCCGCCTGATTCACTGGCAGATCCCGTTCAGCATGCTGGCGACCATCGCCTTCTGCTCCGGCCTGGCCTGGTGGTTTGATCCTGCGCATCAGGCTTCGCCGCTGATCCACCTGTTTTCCGGTGCCAGCATGCTGGGCGCGTTCTTTATCGCCACCGACCCGGTCAGCGCCTCCACCACCCCGAAAGGCCGCCTGATTTACGGCGCTCTGATTGGCGTGCTGGTGTGGCTGATCCGCGTTTATGGCGGCTACCCGGACGGCGTGGCCTTCGCCGTGTTGCTGGCCAATATTACCGTGCCGCTGATCGACCACTACACGCAACCACGCGTTTACGGTCATCGCTAAGGAGCCATGATGCTGAATTCAATGAGAAAGCATGGCACCACGCTTGCGGTATTCGCCGCAGTGACGACCGGTTTGACCGCCGTGGTGCACAGTCTGACGCAGAAAACCATCGCTCATCAGGCAGAACTGCAGCAAAAAGCGCTGCTCGATCAAGTGGTGCCGCCGGAAAACTACGATAACAACATGCAGACCGAATGCTTCCTGGTCAGCGATCCGGCGTTGGGCAACGGCACCCCGCACCGCCTGTATCTGGCGCGCAAGAACGGCCAGCCAACGGCCGCGGCACTGGAAACCACCGCACCTGATGGTTATTCCGGCGCCATTCAGCTGCTGGTCGGCGCCGATTTCAGCGGTACCGTGCTCGGCACCCGGGTGATCGAACACCACGAAACACCGGGGCTGGGAGACAAGATTGAACTGCGCATTTCGAACTGGATTTCGTTCTTCAGCGGCAAGAAAATTGCAGGCGCGGACGACAAACGTTGGGCGGTGAAGAAAGACGGCGGCATGTTCGATCAATTCACCGGCGCCACCATCACGCCGCGTGCGGTAGTCAACGCCGTTCGTCGCACGGCATTGTATATGGAAACGCTGCCGCCTAAACTCGATACGTTACCTGCCTGTGGAGCCAGCGAATGAGTGAAGCAAAAGAGTTGATTGTCCAGGGGCTGTGGAAGAACAACTCCGCCCTGGTGCAATTATTGGGGATGTGCCCGCTGCTGGCCGTCACCTCTACCATTACCAACGCCCTGGGGCTGGGGCTGGCGACCACGCTGGTGCTGACGCTGACCAACGGCTCCATTTCTGCGGTGCGCCGCTGGGTGCCGAGCGAAGTGCGTATTCCTATTTACGTCATGATCATCGCGGCGGCGGTGAGCATTGTACAGATGCTGATCAACGCCTACGCCTTTGGCCTTTACCAGTCGCTGGGGATCTTTATTCCATTGATCGTCACCAACTGCATCGTGGTCGGCCGCGCCGAAGCGGTGGCGGCTAGAAAACCGATCGGCCTGTCGGTGCTGGACGGCATGGCTATCGGCCTGGGCGCCACCGGCGTAATGGTGACCCTGGGAGCGATGCGCGAACTGCTCGGCAACGGTACCCTGTTCGACGGCGCAGATATGCTGCTGGGAAGCTGGGCCAAGGTACTGCGCATTGAAGTGGTTCATTTCGACAGCCCGTTCCTGTTGGCCATGCTGCCGCCAGGTGCCTTTATTGGCCTGGGCCTGTTGTTGGCGGTGAAATACCTGATTGACGAACGGATGAAGGCGCGCACCGCCAAGGCGTTAGTGGCCGAGCCGGCGCAGGAACCAGGACAAGCAGAGAAAGCGTAATGAATAAACACAAACGCCTGGAAATTCTGACCCGGCTGCGCGACAACAACCCGCAGCCCACCACCGAGCTGGTGTACACCACGCCGTTCGAGCTGTTGATTTCAGTGCTGCTTTCCGCGCAGGCTACCGACGTCAGCGTCAACAAGGCCACCGCCAAGCTTTATCCGGTGGCCAATACCCCGGCAGCGTTGCTGGCGTTGGGCGTCGACGGCGTCAAAAGTTACATCAAGACCATAGGCCTGTTTAACAGCAAGGCCGAAAACGTCATCAAGACCTGCCGCATGCTGCTTGAGCTGCACGGCGGCGAAGTGCCGGAAGACCGCGCCGCGCTGGAGGCTTTGCCAGGCGTAGGCCGCAAAACCGCCAACGTGGTGCTCAACACCGCCTTTGGCTGGCCGACCATTGCGGTAGATACCCATATCTTTCGCGTCTGTAATCGCACGAACTTCGCGCCGGGCAAAAACGTTGATCAGGTCGAAGAGAAGTTGCTGAAGGTGGTGCCAGGCGAGTTCAAGGTCGATTGCCACCACTGGTTTATCCTGCACGGGCGCTATACCTGTATTGCACGCAAACCCCGCTGTGGCTCCTGCATCATTGAAGATTTATGCGAGTTTGATTGCAAAACCGAGGTGTAAAGTACAACTAAAAACTCGTATGCGCATCCTTCCATCGTGAAGTTATGGCTTTATGTAAACTCTCACAGTCAGACTGCTTGCAGAGCCAGGAGGATCGGGCAATCTCTGGTTGTCGCCGCGGCAACGGCTCAGCGCCGGTTTCATCCTGTCTGAATAGTCAGTGATAGCGCCCTACAACGCGGCGACACAGTGAATGATTTGGTTTGAACCTGTCAGTTTTCCATGACGAGGTATTTCCTGCTTATTGATCTTCAATAACCGGGACGTAAGAAAAATAATCAAAATCTGCATACGCGTTTTCCCCCGTAAAGTCCTGGCAACAAATACCGACAAATGCTCCAGTAAACCGCTCATGGCCTTTTTCTTTGAAGTATTCATCAGACAACTTGCTGTATTCAACATACCCCGCCACGCGATGCCACTCTTTCTCGTCATAGGAATAAAAGAAGAAGGCAGCGTCATGACTCACCTCAACTTTTAGATGAACCGGACTATCATTGTCCAGTTCAATCCCCTTTTCCGTCGGCTGACTGAATCTGTTCAGGTCATTAATCATCAGGTTAAGGGTGCGTTTCCCCTCACTGTCAGCCGTCAAAAACAAATAAATATAGTTAGTGGTATCGTAAATACAGACCAGTCCTGCCATTTGCTGGAAAGAAGTCGGTGTGAAATCAACGCATGTTTGTGCCCTGAAAACGAAGTCCGTTTGTCTTCTGGCCACCAAACTCTGGCAGTGGTGGGAACTGAGAGACTCTTTGCCATGCAACCGCAGCCACCCTTTTTTGGCTTTCAAGCTACAAATTTCCTCAGGAAGCGGAATGCGCAGGCTTTGAAAGTGCAGCGGCAAAGTGGACGAGTCAAAATCATCCCGTTCCGGCTCATCAGGCCAGGGCTTTTCCGGTAACCGGCAGTGGACGACAAGATCCGCAGTGGTTTTCTCATTGGACAGTCTTAACCAACCGTCGTGGCTCCAGTAGACTTTTTGGATGGCAGTTTCCCTGCCCATTGGGCTTCTGCCGCGTGAAGGCAAAGGCCGGCCACAGAGGTGAACCATAAAACACTCGCCCAGCTCGGTTTCAACCAGATCGGCATGGCCGGTACGCTGCAATGGGAGCCGGCAATCATAACGGGAAGTCATCATCTGCCCACAGGGATCGGTTTCGTACGGCCCCAGTAAATGGCGCGAACGCGCCATAGTCACGCCATGATTGTAGAAGGTCCCCCCTTCTGCCGTTAAGAGATAGAACCAGCCGTTCCGCTCATAAATGTGTGGCCCTTCCGTCGTGCCCAGATCGCTGCCGTTATAAATCTTTTGACACTTACCGATGAATTTTCTGCTTTCCTCATCGTATTGCTGAATAATGATGCCATTCCACTGTGGGAAGCCCGGCTTCCCACCATCCCGGTAACTCATCTCCATACTCACCAGCCATTTGGTACCGTCGCTTTTATGAAACAGCGACGGATCAATTCCCCGGCTGTTGAGATAGGTTGGCTCAGACCATTCCCCCTCAATGTCCGACGTTGTCACTATAAAATTGTTAACATCCCAAAACCTGCCCGTCAGGTTTTTTACATCGGTGTAAACCAGGTAAAATTGCCCCTTATCGATACTCAGGCAAGGCGCGTAAATCCCGCCAGAGTCCGGGTTACCTTTCATATCCAACTGGCTCACTCTGTTAAGGGGGTATGAGATTAATTTCCAGTTTTTTAAATCAAAAGATTTATAGAGACAGATACCAGGAAACCATTCGAATGTTGAAGTAACGATATAATAGGCATGATTAGCATAGATAATAGAAGGATCCGGGTTAAATCCTGGCAAAACAGGGTTATTAATGGTTGTCATCTCAACTCTCCCTTAACTTCTGAAACAACGTCGGTAGAGGCATTTTTTGGCAAATACGCATCACCACCCTTCTTGTGATCAAGATTATATTTCCTGAGGATCAGAATAAGACTCAAGATTAACAGTGCCGGGATAATCGTGAAAATAAGACGAATACAGAGAGTGGCGGTATCCGCTTGGGTAGCCGAGTTGCCTATATAGCCACCGACCGTCAGTAACCACCCCATTAATGCGCCACCTATTGCAATGCCGACCTTGATGGCAAAAATGTTCGTTGAAAAAACCAGCCCGCTGAATGACTTCCCGGCTTTACCTTCAATATGGTCAATAATATCGCTGAGGAGACTCCATTGTAACGGCGTTGCAGTAGAGTTTATAAAGTGGACACATCCGATAATCACACAGATAACAATGACATATTGCGCTGGAACGAAAAACAAACCGATCATGATGGCGGCTTGCACCGTCATTGCCATTTTATAAGCAAATAACCGGTCTAGTTTTGAATACAAAGACGTGGTAAACATTGACCCAAAAAATTTGGCACCAAGAATGATGGTTAGAATAATGCTGACAAGATCAGGCCGATGCAAATAATAAGTAACGAAATACATCGCGCCACCGGTTTTTAAAATACCTGCCGTCAGGTTAACTACATTGAGTAAAAATAACTTCCTCCAGTTTCTATCGGATGAAAGATGGCGGAGCTCTTTGAAAACAGTGCTGAATTTCTGTGATTTATCCACAGGGCGAGCATACTTTTCATTGGTCAAAGCGAAACAAAGATAAAACATAACGGTGCTGATCACTCCCATCAACACCATAGCGTAAAAGTAGCCGTGTTGCAGATTGCCGCCCCCCAGGGTTTTAGTCAACGGCAGGGCAACAACCGATACTATGATCCCGCCCAGCGCCGCGAAGGCAAAGCGGTACGATTGCATGGAAACGCGTTCGTCCGGGTTTTGGGAGAGATTATTAATCATGGCGCAATAAGGGACGTTTACCAACGTATAAAGCAGTGATAATGCAGTATAAGAAACATAGGCATAGATCAGCTTGCCCGTTTCACCGAATTCCGGGGTGAAAAAAGTGAGAGAGCCAAGAATACCGAAGGGTAATGAGAACCAAAGTAAGTAGGGTCTGAACTGTCCGTGCTTTGTTGAGGTGTGATCGGCTAAAAAGCCGATGTAGACATCGAAAAAGGCATCCAGGATACGTACGACAAGAAACATGATTCCCATATGAAAGGCGCTGAGGCCATAAATATCCGTATAAAAATACGCCATGAACAACATGATGGTTTGCCAGATGATGTTCGATGCGCCATCGCCCAATCCATAGCCTATTTTCTCTTTAACCGTGAGTTTAGACATGTTGATACCTTTTGAGTTTTTATAGAGTCAGACAGCACTGACGTCCTGGCATCAAAAATAATCTTTATCTTGGGAGACGGCTGTAACGGAAAATGGATTTTATATAATTTTTTTGCGCTTGCAGAGTAACGGAGATCACCATTTTGCAAAGAGATGATTGCCTGAATTCCGTTGACATAGGTTTGAACGGCCGTTTCACCCTATGGAAACGACGACCAGGTTATATAACCTGTTCTAATGGATGCTTAGGGTTTTTCCTGGCGTACAAGGCTATCGTGCTTGGTAGAGAGTTGCTTCGTGGAGCGGCTGTTAATTCTGAATGTTTTAGGCGTCACCCCCATTAGCGATCTGAATTTGAAACAATAGTAGGCGCTGTCGGTAAATTCGCACTGATAAGCAATATCAGTAATGCTTAACTCTGTATTTCTCAGGAGTTCAGTGGATTGGGCAATTTTTTTCCCGATCAGATACTCTTTAAAACTGACTTGCATGATTCTTTTGAACGTTCTGGAGAAATGGCTTGTCGAGAGAGAGCAATGCGCAGCGGCTTCATTCAATGTCATATTGAAGGTTGTGTTTTTTTCAACATGTACGACCAAATCAATTATCTTGTCAAAGATGTTATTTTTTTCATCACTGACGGTGACTTGCTCAGCATGTTGAGCATGGGTAAACACCGTATTGAGCAGGAGTATTAACAACGGATTCGCTTCACACAGGGTGTAGGGGAGATCATGCATATCGGTGAACCATCTGAAGAGAAAGTGCATTCGCTCGGCATCACACTCGTTCAGTTGCAATACAAACCCGGCGTGCGGAGGCGTCACGGGGAACTGATATTTTAAACGATTCAACACGGTATTATTGTATTGCAGCAAGAACCGCTCATGATTATCGGTGAATGCCAACTCCATATCATGGAGTATCATCGGCCCCACAAAGACTAAGGTATTGTCTCTCAGTTTGAATTTCTCGCTGCCGATAGAGTAAAAACCCTCGGCGCGGCGGAACCACATAACCTCATATTCCAAATGTACGTGGGGCCTGATGTATACCCCTTTCTCAGGCACAGTCTCCCGTGCGCGCAACATGTAATCTGTGCCCAGCGTCGTTTCGATTTTTTCGAAAAAGTGATCTACGTTCCACATAATACGCAAATTTCTTATAAAAAGACGTCGATAACGCCATTTGTTACGCCTTTTAAAGCTAAAAATCAATGCCGTGCTTTACTGCGTTTGAAGATCTTCCCTTTGCCGCACGGCCTGACGCCGGGCAGGTCATTACGCTAATAGGCTCACTATGTAACTCCCCCTTCTCAAGGGTTCAAAACTCGCCTGTCTTACGTATTCTTATCCTGAAGTTTCCTGGTGAACACTCCATTATTTTTGAGCCTGGCACAGAAACAAGCACTGTCCATGAAATCAGTTTGCTCTGCTTACCCACCTTGAACAGCGCTCTTTAACGCTGCGGCATGTTAGGGATATCACATTTTGCACGCACCACCCTGCATCCACCACATCCTCCTGCTACAACCCTATTTTTTATCAGAAATGTGATATCAATCAGCAGTAACCTTGGTGAATTCGTGGATTTCAGCGAAAAACTCATCTCGATGTTATTTTCAAGCAAAAATTTAGTCGAAAATTGCGTGATCAATCACGCTTTCACGATCACATCCCCGTCACAACCGTCAGCACCGCTTCCTTGAATTTCTATAATTTTACAAAACCACGATTACTCACAACAATAAATCGGCCTGAACACATCAGGCATTGATATCAACCACTGAAATACAAAACAGCAGAAGATATCACTAATTAAATTCCGTATAGCTTTTAATCAAAACAAAAGTTCGCCAAAACAAATCAAGGCAAAAGTTCGTGCTGCGTAATATTTGTAACATGGTTGTTTCACGACACGAACGTTATATGTAACAGAATATGACAAACGGCTTGCCTCGTTGACAAAGATAGTGAACATTAACCGCCGTCATCCCCATCCTATAACAACGCAGAAGGATGCAGTCCTGCATCACCTTTTGTAATTTCCCGTCTCTCCGAGACGGGGCAGTGAAAAATCAGAGGTACCAGTGTCAACTGCAAACAACAACAGCAAACACCCTGAAAGCGTCAGTCTTAACGCCTTCAAGCAGCCCAAGGCGTTCTACCTGATCTTCTCGATCGAACTGTGGGAACGTTTCGGTTATTACGGCCTGCAAGGCATCATGGCGGTTTATCTGGTCAAAATGCTTGGCCTGAGCGAAGCCGACTCAATTACCCTGTTCTCGTCCTTCAGCGCCCTGGTGTATGGCTTCGTTGCCATCGGCGGCTGGCTGGGGGATAAAGTGCTGGGCTCCAAGCGCGTGATCGTGCTGGGCGCGCTGGTACTGGCCGTCGGTTATGCCATGGTGGCCTACTCCGGTCATGAAATCTTCTGGGTCTACCTGGGCATGGCGACCATCGCCGTGGGCAGCGGCCTGTTCAAGGCGAACCCGTCCTCCCTGCTGTCGACCTGCTATGAGAAAGACGATCCGCGTTTGGACGGTGCATTTACCATGTACTATATGTCCGTCAATATCGGTTCTTTCCTGTCGATGCTGGCGACCCCATGGCTGGCGGCGAAATATGGCTGGAGCGTTGCGTTCTCACTGAGCGTGGTGGGCATGCTGATCACCCTGGTCAACTTTATGGTGTGCCAGAAATGGGTGAAACAACACGGCTCCAAACCGGACTTTAAACCGCTGCAGGTCAAGAAGCTGCTGATGGTGCTGGTTGGCGTCGTGGCGCTGGTCGCTCTGTCAAGCTGGCTGCTGCACAACCAGATCATTGCCCGCTGGGCGCTGGCGATTATCTCCCTGGGTATTGTGGTCGTGTTCGCCAAGGAAGCCTTTACGCTGCACGGTGCGGCACGCCGCAAGATGATCGTCGCCTTTCTGCTGATGCTGGAAGCGGTGGTGTTCTTCGTGCTGTATGCCCAGATGCCGACCTCGCTGAACTTCTTCGCCATCCATAACGTCGAGCACAATATCCTCGGTCTGGCGTTTGAACCTGAACAGTATCAGGCGCTGAACCCGTTCTGGATCATGCTGGCCAGCCCGATTCTGGCGGCGCTGTATAACAAGATGGGCGACCGTCTGCCAATGCCGCACAAGTTCGCCTTCGGCATGATCCTGTGCTCCGGTGCCTTCCTGGTATTGCCGTGGGGCGCCAGCTTCGCCAATGAACAGGGTATCGTTTCGGTTAACTGGTTGATCCTGAGCTATGCGCTGCAAAGCATCGGTGAACTGATGATCTCCGGCCTGGGTCTGGCCATGGTGGCGCAACTGGTGCCGCAACGCCTGATGGGCTTTATCATGGGGTCCTGGTTCCTGACCACCGCCGCCGCCGCGCTGATTGCCGGCAAGGTCGCCGGGTTGACCGCCGTACCAAGTGACATCAACGATGCGCACGCTTCACTGGCCATCTACAGCCATGTGTTTATGCAAATCGGTATCGCCACCGCCGTCATAGCCATTCTGATGATGCTGACTGCGCCGAAGCTGTACCGCATGACGCTGGACACTGCAGAAGATACCCATAAGAAAGCGCAGGCCGCCGCAGCGGTTAACTGATAACGGTTTCGGACAGACAAAAAACGGGGCGTCTCAACAACGCCCCGTTTTTTATTTCAGCCTCTCTTTTCTCAACCCGGCGACTTGCCGCTCAGGGTAGCCCACATAAATTCGCTGACCAGCGCGCTGTGGAACGCAGCCTGTTTCTTATCCGCGGCGGCGCTATGCCCGCCCTCGGTATTCTCATAGAAATAAGCCTGCTGATACCCCATTTGCTGCATGCGCGCCGCCATTTTGCGAGCGTGCGACGGATTGACCCGATCGTCGCTGGTGGCGGTGTAAAACAGCACCGGCGGGTAAGGCACATCCGCTTTGATATTGTGATAAGGCGAGAAGGTTTTGATGTACGCCCACTCCTCCGCTTTGGCCGGATCGCCATATTCGGCAATCCAGGAGGCACCGGCGGAAAGCTGGGTATAACGCTGCATGTCCAGCAACGGCACCTCACAAACGATGCAGCCGAACAGCTGCGGGTACAGCGTCAGCATGTTACCCACCAGCAGCCCGCCGTTACTGCCGCCACGCGCGCCCAAGTGCTGTGACGACGTCACTTTTCGCGCAATCAGATCCTGCGCCACGGCGGCAAAATCCTCATAAGCGCGATGGCGGTTCTGCTTAAGCGCCGCCTGGTGCCAGGCCGGCCCATATTCCCCGCCGCCGCGAATATTCGCCACCACATACACCCCGCCGCGCTCCAGCCAGGCCGGTGCCTTGCTGCCCATGTAACCCGGCAGCAGCGACACTTCAAAACCGCCATAACCGTACAACAGCGTTGGGTTACTGCCGTCCAGTTTGGTGCCTTTGGCCAAAATCTGGAAATACGGTACGCGGGTGCCGTCGCGGGAAGCGGCAAAATGCTGGCTGACCTGATAACCGCCTGCGTCAAAGTCCTGCGGCCCCTGCTTGAGCAGCTCAGCTTCGCCGCCGTCGAGATCCCCCAGGTACAGCGAAGTCGGCTGCAGGAACCCGCCAATCGTCAGGAAATAGTCGTTGGTTTCATCGTCAATCCCCCCGGCGGAGATCGTACTGATGGCACCCGGCTTGCCGAGCGGCCTACGCTGCCAGCTTTTGCCCTGCGGCGTCAGCACTTCCAGCCGGTTCACCACGTTATCCATGATGCTCAGGATCAGATGATCACGCGTACCGCTATAACCGCTCAGCGCCGCCTGCGCGGTCGGCGTGAATAACACCGTCAGTTCGCGTTTGCCCGCCAGATAGTCATCGAAATGGGCCGCCAGCAGCGAACCGGAAGGATAGCGCGCGCCGCCCACGACCCAGTCGCTGCTCGGTTTGATCAATAGCCATTCTCGATGCGTGCTGAACTCGGCATCGGCGGGAATATCAATTTTGATTTGCCGATCTTCTGCGGTCAGCACAAAGGTTTCGCGGCGGTAGAAATCCAGGCTGCGGCCCACGTAGTTGCGCTCAAACCCCGGCGTGTGATCGTGATAGGCAAACACTGCCATATCCTGCGGTTGCGCCTCATACAGCGTCTGAGCGGCGCTCAGCGGCGTGCCGCGCCGCCAACGTTTGGCGATGCGCGCGTAACCGGATTGGGTCATCGAACCTGCGCCAAAGTCGGTAGCGACGAACAACGTATCCTTATCAATCCACGATGCCTGGCTTTTCGCCACCGGTAACGCAAAGCCGTTGTTCACGAACGCTTTGCTGACCAGATCGAACTCGCGTATTTCGGTGGCGTCGCCGCCGTCCGGCGACAATTCCACCAGGCAATAACGATACTCCGGCGGTAACGGCTCGGAACCGTGGAACACCCAGTCTTTGCCTTCCGCCTTGCCGAGCGCATCAATATCCAGCACTGTTTCCCAGGCCGGTTTGGCCTTGCGGTATTCCTGCAGCGTGGTACGACGCCATAACCCGCGCGGGTTGGTTTGATCCTGCCAGAAGTTGTAGTAGTAATCGCCGCGCTTGGCGACCCACGGAATTTGGCTGTCCTTGTTCAGGATGTCCAGCACCTGTTTTTCCAGCTGTTGGAAGCCTTCGCCCTGGGCGAAGCTCGCAGTGGTACGCTGATTTTCCTGCTTCACCCAGGCCTGAGCGGCCTTGCCCTGCAGCTCTTCCAGCCACAGGAATTCATCGGTGGCACTGGTGCCCTCCGCCGCCATCGCCAGGCGGATACTGTTCGGTAATGAAGTCATTGCGAATACGGCTCCTGCAGTTTGTGCGCTGAGTTTAATAAACTGGCGTCGATTGCTAATCGGCAAAATCAGGTTCTCCTTCCTGGATAAATAAGACTCATTTTCAACAAGGTAGATCGTTGACGAGGCAGAGTCAAAGCCTGCTCCCGTGCCGTTGAGTCAAAATTTAGGATAGTGGATCAGATCGTGAATACGCACCCTCTCCTGGCTGGCGTTGCGGTAAGCATGTGGCCGATCGGCCTGAAAGCGCATAGCCTCGCCTTCGGCCAGGCTGTGCCACTGTCCGTCAATCGCCAGTTCCAGTTGGCCGCTGATGACAATCACATGTTCGATGACGCCCGGCTCATGCGCCGAAGATTCGCTGAGCGCCCCCGGCGCCAGATCGATGACGAACATGTCAAAACCCAATTGCCGGTCAAACGGAAACAGCGGCACCACCCGCATATCGGCGTTGTACTGATTGAATACCGGCGCATCGCCGTAACGGTGCAGCGTGGCCTGCTCTTGCAGCGGCGAGATCTCCAAAAAAGCGGAAAACGCCACGTTGAAGCCGGTGGCGATTTTCCACAGCGTAGCCACCGTTGGGCTGGACTCGCCGCGTTCTATCTGCCCCAGCATCGCCTTGCTGACGCCGGTATTCTCGGCAGCCTGAGCCAGGCTCCAGCCGCGCTGCGCGCGCAGCGATTTCAATGTTTGCGCCAAATGGCCGGACAGTTCCTGCATGATTTCCCCTTCTGAATTCCGGCTGATTATAGCCACTTGTGCGCTATAACGCACGGTGCTATGCTCACTTCTCGCTGTGCGCTATAACGCACAATTACAGCCGGAGTCTGCCATGCGCCCTGCCATCTCTTTGCGTCATTTGACCCTGCCCGCCGTTATGGCCGGGTTTGTCGCGGTATTGGTGGGCTACACCAGTTCCGCCGCCATTATCTTTCAGGCCGCAGCGGCGGCCGGCGCCACGCCATTGCAGATCGGCGGCTGGCTGAGCATGCTTGGCCTGGGGATGGGCGTGACCTCGCTTGGGCTTTCTCTGTACTACCGTACGCCGATCCTGACCGCCTGGTCGACTCCCGGCGCGGCACTGCTGGTCACCAGCCTGCCCGGCACGCCGATCAACGAAGCGATTGGCGTGTTTATCTTCGCCTCCGGGTTGATCCTGCTGTGCGGCGTCACCGGGCTGTTCGCCCGACTGATGGACTATATTCCGCAGGCCATCTCGGCGGCGATGCTGGCGGGGATCCTGCTGCGCTTCGGCCTGGACGCTTTTGCCTCTCTGCAGGTAAATTTTGTGCTCAGCGCCGGGATGGGGCTGGCGTATCTGGTGAGCCGCCGCTATCTGGCGCGTTATGCCATTGTGCTGACGTTGCTGGTGGGGCTGGCCATTGCGGCGTTGCAGGGCACCATTCATCTTTCTCAGCAACCGCTGACTTTCGCCGGGCCGGAATTTATTGCACCGCATTTCACCTGGTCGACGCTGCTTGGCATTGGCGTGCCGTTCTTTGTGGTGACCATGGCGTCACAAAACGCCCCCGGCATCGCTACGCTGAAGGCCGCAGGCTATAGCGTCCCTACTTCGCCCCTGATCGGCTGGACGGCGCTGACCGCACTGCTGCTCGCACCGTTCGGCGGGTTCTCCGTTTGCATCGCCGCCATTACCGCCGCCATTTGCATGGGACCGGACGTGCATCCCGATCCGCAGCGCCGCTATATGGGCGCCGTGGCCGCCGGGGTGTTTTATCTGCTCGCCGGGCTGTTTGGCGGCGCTATCGGCATGTTGTTCAGCGCATTGCCGCCGGCGCTGATCCACACCATTGCCGGGCTGGCGCTGCTTGGCACTATCGCCGGCAGTTTGCAACGCGCGCTGCAAGATGAAAAACAGCGCGATGCCGCGCTGATCGCCTTCCTGATCACTGCCTCCGGCGTGACGTTACTCGGCGTCGGTTCTGCATTTTGGGGAATTATCGGCGGAGCGCTCGCGCATCTCATTTTGTCGCTGCCGCAACGCGCGGGACGTTAAGCCAACAGGTTGAGTTTGGCGGTCAACTTGCGCACGGTTTTCTTTTCACCGACCAGCGCGATGCCCAACAAACGCCATTCGTCGCTTGGTCGGTTGGCTACACTGGCGCGAAACGCGGCGTAATCGGTCGTTTGCTGGCCATCCGCCGGGAACAGGATCCGATCCACCTCCGCGGCCCGTGGCTGTTTCAACAACGCGCCCAACTGCTCCTCACTGGCGGCCAGCACGCTAATGCCTATCGGGATCAGCCCCGGCCAACACTGCCCATGGCTGTCCGCCAACACCTCGCCAACCAGCCTCGGGTGGCGTTGCCCCAAGGTTAGCGCCAGTACCGCCGCCGCATTAGCGATATTGCCCAGCGGCAGGTCCTGATTAATCACAATCACGCAGCGCTCGGCGGCAATCGTCTCCGGGGGGATATTTTCCATCATTCAGCTTCCTGTTTCCAAGTCAGCCTGCAGGATACTCAACCAAAGTCGCTTAATCTGGAAGATTTGTGCACAGTTTGCGGTAATGCGCCGGGGTCAGGCGATAGGCGCGCTGAAACCAGCGCCCAAGATGGCTTTGATCGGCAAAACCCAGCTGCGCCGCCACGGCGATGGGCTTTGCCCCTGAGGCCAACAGCCGCCGCGCCTGCGTTAACCTCAGCTGAACCAAATAAGCATGCGGCGGTAAACCATAAGTCTGGCGGAACAACCGGGTCAGCCGGAACCGATCCAGGCCGGTTAATGCCGTCAGCGTTTCCATCCGAATATCCTGATGGCTGTTGGCATGCAGGAAGTCACGGATGCGCCGCGCCTGATAGCCGGAAGTTTCATGCGGCGACGAACGTCGCCAGTGCACGTGCCGCGTCAAGCCGCACAGCAGGCTATCCAGGGCAAACTGTTGCTGCATTGCCCCTTCTCCCTTTTGCTGCAACTGCGAGAAGGCCCGTATTGTCGCCTGTGCCAGCAGCCGATCGTCCGACAGCGTGGCGGCGAAGCCAAGGCGAAAACTGTCCGGCACCTCGGCAAACAACTGACGAAGTTGTACGTCCAGCCATTGCGGATTGAGATACAGCATCTGGTAGGTAAAGCCGTCTTCTGCCGGTGCATCGCCGTCATGCACCTCTCCCGGCTCCAGCAAAAATACCTGCCCAGGCGTACTGCGATGACGCTGGCGTCGGCAATGAAACTGCTGCACACCCTGTTCGGTGATGCCAACCAGATAATCATCATGCCAGTGAGGATCGTAAGCATGCGCATAGCCGCAAAAGTGGGCGCGAATCAACTCTATGCCGCTTGGCCCATCTTTCTTTAATTCGATCCAACTGCTCATCGTCGCTCCCTTGTCGTTAACCCACTTTGTCGTATAGCAGAAGTACGGCCCCCTGTCTGGAACAAATGTGCACGCCAGCCCCACTGACCGGGCGGGCATCAGCTTTCCCGCTTCGGCGATCTTCTGCTTAACTGAGAGGGGGAATGATTGCTGCCAACACTTGACCGTTAAGAGAGCCTCTATGTCATCTTCCGAGCTGATTGATCTGATTCAACGTATCGACTCCGCCTATCGCCACTGGACAGGCGGCGGCTTGCCTGGGCCGCAGACCACTGCGACCGACCAGCATTTTCTCTGGTTGCACCAACAGGCACCGTACAGTTTGTTGGCTCATGAGGGTGACGTGGAGCCGGTTTTTATCTACGCCAATCATTGTGCGCAGCAATGCTTCGGTTATTCCTTCGATGAATTTATCACGCTGCCTTCGCGGTTGAGCGCCTCGCCGGTAGATCGTGCGGAACGCCAGCAATTGCTGGATAAAACCGCCCGCCAAGGCATCGCGCAAGGGTATCGAGGCCTGCGAGTCGATAAATTTGGCAACGCCTTCACTATTTATGATTGCGCGGTATGGCAGATCCCGGGCGGTGGTCAGGGCGCACTGTTCTGGCCACAGCCGAAACGCCGACCAGGCTGGTTTAACCAACGGGGAAACATGAACAACGCAAAACAATAAATGTTGATGCTTATCTCATCGACGGACTTAGAGGCTTTTACCACCGCCTCAGCCCATTATTAAGTGACATTGTAACGAGAGGCTTTATGAATGATAATGCCGCGCTGTTAGCCCAGCGACTGATCCGCAATATCGAAGAGGTTGAAAAAAATCACGATCGCCGTCCGCCGTTATATGACAGCATCGGCGCCCGTTTAGGCACCGGCACCGCCGCCAACAAGCTGGGAGCGTCCATCGACGTAGTGGCGCCAGGCATGCGCTCCTGCCCTTATCATTTTCACTACGCGCAGGAAGAAATGTTTATCGTGCTGGAAGGAAGCGGGACACTGCGGGTCGCCGGTGAGCAATTGCCGATCAAAAGCGGTGACGTTATTTTTATCCCGCCCGGCCCGGAATACCCGCACCAAATCATCAACACTTCGGCGCTACCGCTGAAGTATCTTTCCGTCAGCACCCGCGAGCAGCCTGAACTGGTGGAATATCCGGACTCAGGCAAGTTTCAGGCAATCGCCCGGCGCGACAATGGCCAACCGGTGCACTATCTGCAACGCCCTTCAGCGTCGCTCGATTATTGGGAGGGTGAACCCTGAGTCCCCATCCGGCAGCGGCAGGCCCAACGCGTGAGCGGCCTGCTCCGCCACCCGAAAATCGATATCCGCCGCTTCGCCGTCCTCCATAAACCAGGCTGCGGACAGCCCCGCCCAGGCGAGGATCCACTGCAGCAAACGCCGGCGTTCCAGCCCGGCCAACTGGCAGACCTGCTCCACGCGGCGCTGGAAAATATCCGGATCGGTGGCAATGCCGTAATTGGGATTGCAGAAGATATTGGCATAGTCGAAGGCGCGTTCGCCGTAGAGGCGTTTGGGATCGATCACCAACCAACCGCGCTCGCCGAAATCCAGTACGTTGTCGTGATGAATATCGCCGTGCAGCACGCTCTGTTCCCGTGGGCTGGTCAGCAGGTCCGCCGCCGCCGTAGCGCTGAGCCGCAGCATGCCGCCGTGGGCCTGCGCCGCCGGCCACAACGAGTTGAACCACAGGTGCAGCGGAATAAGCTCCGGCAAGGGCTGCGAACGCGGCGCATGCAGGCGGGCAACCACCTGGCAAAGAATGGCCGTTGCCTGCAGATCGTCGCCGTCACGCACCATTTGCGCCAGCGATCGCTTGCCCTGCGCACGCTCCAGCAGGATGCCGTCCTCATGCCAGGCCAGCACTCGCGCAGCGCCTTCGCCCTGCCACCAGCACATCAGTAACCCGCCGAACTTTTCTTCCTGTTCGCGGGCGATTTTCAGCATGGCGGCAGCGCCCTGATAACGCACCGGCATCAGCAGGCTGCTGTGCGTTTCAAATGCTTTGCCGTCAGGTTCCAGCTGCCAGCGTTGCACATAGGGAATAAAGGCCGGATTCATTGCGGTCAGGCGTCCTTATTGATGGCAATCACGGTGAAAAATTGGCGCCGGTGATACTATCAGACATCAACAGTTCCCGGCGTATTCCCGGTGTTAATTGCAGTATCCTAACCAAGTTTGCTTATTTTTTTAATTAATCTTGCGGGGTTTTTATCATGACGTCATTGAAGCGCATTAATTATCCGCAGTTGCCTGCGCCGGGTGGGCCTTATGTCCACGCGGTGCGTCACGGCGATACGCTGTATGTTTCAGGGCTAACGGCCTTCGCCACCGAAGCTCAGGGGCAGGCGGCGCAGCAGCAGACGCAGGCCATTCTGGAGCAGTTGGCAACCATTACCGCCGCCGAAGGCACCAACCTCAAGGCTCTGATTAAAATCACCGTATTTTTAACCGACATCGGCGATCTGCAGGCAATTCGGCCCGTGCTGTTTGATTATTTTGATGGTGCGCTGCCGGCTTGTTCACTGGTTGCGGTCAACGCACTGTTCTCGCCACAGGTTAGCGTGGAGATCGACGCCGTCGTCGCGCTGTGATATTGGGCGCTATAACGCGCCCTCATCCAGTTCGCACGGGCCGACTTTGAACCAGGCCTTCAGGATCTTGCCCTGTTCAACTTCATAAATGGCGATCACGTCCATTTTGCCGCGCCCCTGCGGGAAATTGCGCGTAACCACTTCCTGTTCGATCACCATGCTGCCCAGCGCCATGCGTTTGACCCGCTCGCCATACAGGCTTGGTTCCCTGAAGCGCGCAATATGGCGTTCGCGGATTTCCGCCTTGCCGCTGGCCAGCAGCGTATCGGGGTGTTCGTAATACTGTGCATCTTCCGCCCAGTACGCCATAAAAGCGTCAATATCGCGGGCATTGTAGGCATCAAGCTGCTGCTGAACCACCTCTTCCGGGCGTAGCGTTTTGTTGTTCATAATATCCCCTGTTCGTAGTTAACCCGACTATGACAGCGTGGCGATTTCATCAACCCGATGATGAAAGACATAAGGGTCTGAAATTAAAGCGAAGGCCTCATCGTCCGGATAGGTGACTGCTACCTGATAATCCTCGCCGGCAAAGCGTTTTATCGCCGCCAGAGATTCCCAATAGGTGGCCAGAAAGAAGTGCGCATACTGGCCCTGGATCTCTTGTCGAACAAAAGCACCAAGATTTCCAGCCGTAGCTTCAGCATGCTGCAGCCCTGTGACAGTTAAATGATCGGTAAATCCTTGCTGATGCTGTAACGGCACGCACCCGTGCCAGGTCCTGACAATCATTACGCCCCACATGAATAAAAAAACAAAAATAGTGAATAGATAACGCATCATGACTTGGCATTTATTCACCACCCCGTGCGCAGATTTTCAGCGAAGGAATGCAAGCGGGAAAAACAGCGGCGCGGCACGCGTTAACCTTTGCCGCCATCAGGAATATTCTGGTAATTTATCACCAAGAGAATTATTACCCGCGGAAAGTTATGCAGCAAAAACCGGTTATGCACGAAGCCAGACAGTTAAAGCGACTCAACGCGGCCACGCGGCGGCAATCCCATATGTACAAATGGATTGCCTTTATCGCGGCGATGGATGCTGTATTGGTGTTTTGCTATGACCGAGATATGCGCAACATTACCTTTTCAGGCGCAGTCGCGCTGGTGTGCGGCTATTTGTGGATCCGCGATCGCAACAAGGCACGCGGTTACCGGCGGGAATACGATCGTAAATACGGCAAGCACAGCGGCCTTTAATCCTGCATGGCCTCCAGCACTTTAGCGCTGTCCACGATTTGCACGAACTTGACGATTTTTCCCTCGCGCAGCTGATAAATATGCGCAAAGGATGCAGTGAACGATTTGCCGGTCGCGCCATAGGTGCCATGATAGAACCCTTGGGCGATCACGTTTTCACCGGCATCATAGAAGTGTTCAACGTCGGCGCGGTAGCCTTGCCATTCCGTCCCTAAACGCTGATGAACATTTTTAAAAATGGCCTGCGGCCCAACGTAGGTACCGGCATAAGGAAAACCCGCCGCTTCGGTCCATTCTGCATCGGGCGCCAACGCCGCCAGCAGGTTGCGACCGTTCTCTTCGGCACTGCCACCCTCATAGGTAGCGCGTACGATTTCCAGATTCGTTGGCATGTCTGTTCTCCTGTGGCTTTTATGGGATATTCCGGCCATACCCCGCAGACACAGGCTAACACCAAGCGGGGACGACCGGAATGAGACTATTGTAGGTTGCTTATTTCGGTACAAAAACCGTAATTGCGGCAATAGTCTATTGCAATACAGTAAACAATCCTGTTGCTGCAGTGTCATAACCGCCTCATCTGCGGCTGCTATGATGATAACCATTACCGCCAACAAGGAGCAAAACGTGCATTTTCCACTATTGCCACAGGCATTGCTGCGGCCTTTCTCACCCCATCAGGAACTGGCGCAGGCGCTGTTGCCGCTGACCCTCGATTCCGACGATGGATCCCACGACGTTGCCCACTTGCACCGTGTATGGAAAAACGCCCGTCAGATCAGTGTGCAGGAAGGCGGCGACCGGCGCATCTTGTGTGCGGCGGTGCTGTTGCATGACTGCGTCGCGGTAGAAAAGAATTCGCCGCAGCGCCACCTGGCGTCACGCATGGCGGCGGAAAAAGCCGCGTTGACGCTGGCGCAGCTGGATTGGGAAGCGCACGACATCGCCAAAACCGTCCATGCCATCGAAGCCCACAGTTTTTCTGCCGCCATTACGCCGGAAACGCTGGAGGCGAAAATCATCCAGGATGCCGACCGTCTGGACGCCATAGGTATGATTGGCGTGGCGCGCTGTTTCTATATCGGTGGGCGTATGCGCAGCGCGCTGTACGATGCCGCCGATCCGCTGGCGCAACAGCGCCAATATGACGATAAGCGTTTCACGCTGGATCACTTCGAAACCAAACTGTTTAAACTGCAGGAAGGCTTTCAGACCGCGGCCGGTCGACAAATGGCGCAGGAGCGCACCGAGCGCATGCGTCGTTTCCTCAGCGAGTTGCTGGAAGAGATGTGAAAATCGCGATTAATACCCCCAACGCATCGATTCCGTTACGCTACCGGCATCTTCGCCGCGATAATTGCTGTACACTGATAACCATCTTCACTGACCGGGCTACAACGATGAAAAAACTGACGCTGAAAGACATGACGGAAAGCGAGCAACGTGAAGTAAAAACCGAGCTGGACAAAGCGCGTAAAAACCTCGGCCGGGAACTGACGAATGCCGAGAACAACAAGACCAAGGATGAGGTGGTGGCACGCATCATGGCCGCCCGCGAGAAAATTGAAAAAGCCACGCGCGCCGAACGTAAAGCCAACCGGGTCAAACCCAGCGGCGAAACCTTCAGTTGGTCCGCTTCAATCAGTACCCGCCCCCCGCGTTAATGCCTTACGAAAACCCCGCCAGCGCGGGGTTTTTTATTGCCCCTATTCATTAGCCAAACTCATCAGCCTATTCGAATCATGAATAACAATGTTATCAATAAGTTGTAAATTGACAGCATAATGAAGAATATTCATTATCGACGGATATCCTCTGGCATTTTCTTATCTTGCTTATCTGTAGTTTGCACTGAAGGAACTTATTATGGCTTCATTCTCCGGTATTTGGGTTGCGCTGGTTACCCCATTCAATAATAACGCCGTCGATCTGCCTGCGGTTAAACGGCTGGCGCAATACCTGATCGCCTCGGGGGTCTCCGGATTGGTGGTCTGCGGCACCACCGGCGAAGCAGCGGCGTTGAGCAAAGAAGAACAATTGACGGTACTCGACGCGGTGTTGGAGGTTGTACCGGCCAGCCAGGTGGTGATGGGGCTGTCGGGCAATAACATGCTGGATACCCTGCAGATGCAGCAGGAGATCCAACTGCGCGACATCGCCGGGGTGCTGATCCCCGCGCCCTATTACATCCGCCCATCGCAATGCGGTCTGGTGGATTACTTCACCCAACTTGCCGATGCGTCGAGCGTGCCGGTGATCCTGTACAATATCCCGCAGCGCACCGGTATCGTGATGGAACTGCAAACCCTCAGGCAGATAGCCCGCCATCCGCAAGTCAAGGCGATCAAAGACTGCGGCGGTAACCCGGATACCACCATGGCGCTGATTGACGACGGCGAAATCGACGTAATGACCGGCGAAGATAACCTGATCCTCACCACCCTGTGCCTGGGCGGCACCGGAGCCATTTCCGCCTCCGCGCATATTTATCCGCAACGCTTCGTGCAACTGGTGCAACAGGTTGCCAACGGCGATCTGGCTGCCGCGCGCGCTAACTTCTATACGCTGTTGCCGATGATCCACCAGATGTTCAGTTTCCCCAACCCGGCTCCTGTCAAAGCCGCTCTTGCACAGCAAGGTCTGATCCGCAACGAACTGCGATCGCCGATGCAAATCGCGCCGCAGGCGTTGCAACAGCGCATTGCCGCTACTTTGGCGCAGTTACAGCCTGAGGATGCACTGATTAGCTAAATTTGTTAGCTAACCCGCTGTAATTTTAACGTTATGGAACTAGGATCAGAGGTTAAGCATGCCTGTCATTCATCACAATCAAGGAGCTTCCGATGAAACTGTTCTATAAAGCCGGCGCCTGTTCGCTGTCACCGCATATTGTGCTGCGCGAGGCGGGCCTGGATTTTACGGCGGAAAAGGTCGATCTGGCACAGAAAAAGACCGAAAGCGGTGCAGACTACCTGGCCATCAACCCTAAGGGACAAGTGCCGGCGCTGTTGCTGGATGATGGCAGCCTGCTGACCGAGGGTGTGGCGATTGTGCAATATCTGGCGGATCGCGTGCCGGACCGCAATCTGATCCCGGCGGCGGGTACGCTGTCGCGTTATCATGCCATTGAGTGGCTGAACTATATTGCGACTGAATTGCACAAGGGGTTCAGCCCGCTGTTTAACCCGAAAACGCCGGATGAATACAAGGCCATCGTGCGCACCAGGCTGGAGCAGCAATTCAACTATTTGGATTCCGTGCTGGCAAAGCAGCACTTCCTGTTGGGAAACCGGTTCAGCGTGGCGGACGCCTATCTGTTTACCGTTTTGCGTTGGGCCATCGCCCTGCAGTTTGATCTCAAAAAACACCCCCGGTTGGCGGCGTATTTTGACAGCGTGGCTGCACGGCCAGCGGTAGATGCGGCGCTGAACGCCGAAGGTTTGAAATAACCCCCAAGCCCCGGCGGCTCTGCCGGGGCTACAGAGCTTAGAGCTTTACCGCTTTGAATTCGCAGTCAGGCTGTACGATCCGATCCTGTGCCGCCACTACCTGCAGTTCGTACTCGCCCATTGCCTGGGTTGTCAGCATCACCTCATACACCGCCGCAGTCACATGCTCCAACGCCTTATCCAACGCCACACCTTGCAGTAAATTGACCAGTAACAGGCCGCTGGTCAGGTCGCCTACGCCGACCGGTTGGCGAACGCCGAAATCCACCAGCGGGCGGCTGATATGCCAGGCTTCCTCTGCCGTGACCAACAGCATTTCGAAACAGTCGATATGATAGCCGGCGCGGCTCAGGTGTTTGACCAGCACCAGCTTCGGCCCTTTGGCGATCAGTTCACGTGCCGCGCTTACCGCTTGCTCAACGTCAGTCACTTCCCGTTGGCTCAGCAGTTCCAGCTCAAGCAGGTTTGGCGCAATCATGTCGCTGCATTGCAGCGCCTGCCGGCAAAAAAACTCCGCCACGCCCGGCGCAACGATGCAGCCCTTCTCAGGGTGGCCCATCACCGGATCGCAAAAATACCAGGCGTCCGGATTAGCCTGTTTGACCTGACGGACCACCTCGAGAATATGGCTGCCCTGCTCCGGCGAACCGATATAGCCGCTCAGCACCGCATTGCAGTTTTTCAGTTGATCGATGGCCGCAATCCCCTGAACGATCTCCGTCAGGTGGCTGGCCGGCATCACGCAGCCCGTCCATTTGCCGTACTGGGTATGATTTGAAAACTGCACCGTGTTCAGCGGCCAGACGTTAACGCCCATACGGCGCATTGGGAATTCAGCCGCACTGTTGCCCGCATGCCCAAACACCACATGCGATTGAATAGAAAGAATGTTTTTCATCGGTACAACCTGACCTCGCCATGCCGTGTGCGACAGCCCGCGGCGAAAAGAAAATGAATAAATAACGCGTAAACGTTATGTCGGCGCGTCTGAAAACAAGAAGTTAGGGAGCTTTTTTTATTTTTTTGACGGCGCGGTATTGTAGCGAAAGCCGGGGGGCAAAAAAAGCGGCACTGGCGGCGGTTTCTACAATACGCTGAAGACATTGAGCAACAGTGCGGAATTCGGCACGGTCATAGAGCGCGCAGGAATTATTCTCTCAGGCACTGGCAAAATTGACTCATGGCACCAGCACCAACAATTTGTCAGAAGTGGGCGTGGTTAAGCTGGATAAATCGGTGTATGTGATTGTGGATCAGAACCATAACCAAACATTTGATGCGAATGATTATGTGTTTTCGATCGGCAATCAGGATCCCTACCTGGCCGCCAGCGCATTGCACTACAGTTCCCCGGCCGTGACAACTAACGGTACTGCAGAAACCAGTCTGGAAGCAGTTATATAAGGAATCGGGAGATGAAAATGAGGGCTTTCGCCCTCATTTTTACTGCTCTGCCCATCCTAAGGCTCGAAATATCACCGAACGGTGAGAGTCAGTGGAAATCTATAACACCCTGCGCCCGCATAGGTCGCTAAAATACAAAACGCCCGATAAAGTTCATCGGGCGTTAGAAGGTTGAAAAGTGTCAACCTATCGCAGGACTGATTACTGCCAATCTACCAGGCAGTAATGTTTTTTACCCCGGCGCAACAGCGTGTAACGACCGAACAGACGATCGGCGTCGCTGAACGCATATTCGGCATTGGACTGTTTCTCACCGTTGATGGTCACCGCGTTGGAGCCAATCATGGTGCGTGCCTGGCCACGTGACGGCACCAGTTCAGCATTGACCAGCGCCTGCTGCAGATCCGCGTCGCCATCCAGTTTGATGGTTGGCATACCGTCCTGCGCCAACTGGGCGAAGTCCGCTTCGGTCATCTCGTGCAGCGCGCCGGAGAACAGGCTCTGGGTGATGCGCTTGGCCGCAGCCAGCCCTTCCGCGCCATGTACCATACCCGTCACTTCTTCCGCCAGCACATACTGGGCGCGCGGCGCCTTGCCGCTGTTCTTGTCTTCTTCTTCCAGCGCGTTGATGTCTTCCAGGCTCATGAAGGTGAAGAACTTAAGGAAACGGTAAACGTCGGCGTCGGCGGTGTTGATCCAGAACTGGTAGAACTTGTACGGGCTGGTTTTTTCCGGTGCCAGCCACACTGCGCCGCCTTCGGTCTTGCCGAATTTGGTGCCATCCGCCTTGGTGATCAACGGTACCGTCAGGCCGAACACCTGTTTCTGGTGCATGCGACGAGTCAGATCGATACCGGAAGTGATGTTGCCCCACTGATCGGAACCGCCAATCTGCAGTTCCACCTGATGGCGGTTGTACAGCTCGGAGAAATCGAAGCCCTGCAGCAGGTTGTAGGAAAACTCGGTGAAGGAAATGCCCGAGTCGTCACGGTTCAAACGTTGCTTCACCGCTTCCTTGTTGATCATCTGGTTCACGGAGAAATGCTTGCCGATGTCACGCAGGAAGGTCAGCACGTTCATGCCGCCGAACCAGTCATAGTTGTTGGCGGCGATGGCGCTGTTGCTGCCACAGTCGAAATCGAGGAACGGGGAAACCTGTTTGCGGATCTTTTCCACCCACTCATTCACCGTCTCGGCGGTATTCAGCTTGCGTTCAGCCGCTTTGAAGCTCGGATCGCCGATCAGACCCGTGGCGCCGCCTACCAGCGCCACCGGCTTGTGGCCGGCCAACTGGAAGCGCTTCAGGCACAACAGAGGAACCAGATGGCCCAAATGCAAGCTGTCAGCGGTCGGATCGAAACCGCAATACAGTGCAATTGGCCCTTGCGCCAGTCGCTCTGCTAACGCTTCCTCATCCGTAACCTGGGCAACGAGGCCCCGCTCTTGCAGTTGTTTAATCAAGTTGCTGCTTGCCATCAATGACTCCATGTATAAACGAATGCACCTTTGTCGGTACACGACCTTCCGCCCACTGGCGAAATATAAAATCGGGGTAGCACATAGAATAAAGCGCCGGCGGCATCAGTGCCAGCGCTTAAGGGGGATTTTCAGTCTTCAGGGTGCCAGTCGGTCAATTTTCCAGTCATTCCCATCGCGCTGATACAAAAAGCGGTCATGCAGGCGGTGTTCACCGCCCTGCCAGAACTCGACGGAATCGAAACTAACGCGAAATCCACCCCAGAAACTCGGCAACGGCACTTCGCCCTGCTGGAATTTTTGCTTCAGTTCGAGGAATTTGCTCTCCAGTACGCCGCGGGCGGAAATGCGCGATGACTGCTGCGATACCCAGGCGCCAATCTGGCTGTCTTTCGGCCGGCTGGTGAAGTACTTCATTACCTCCAGCGTGGACAGACGTTCTGCCTTGCCAAGGAAAATCACCTGACGATCGAGCATGTGCCACGGAAATAGCAGGCTGATGTGCGGGTTTTGCGCTAACTGTTGCGCCTTGCGGCTGCCGAGGTTGGTATAAAAGACCAGCCCTTTGTCGTCAAAATGCTTGAGCAGCACGATGCGCTGATAAGGTTGGCCATTTTCATCCACCGTAGCCACACACATGGCGGTAGGATCGGCCAGGCGCGCATCACAGGCCTGCTTCAGCCAGCGTTCAAACAATTCAAGCGGATTAGCGGTCAGATCGTTGCGGCGCAGGCCGCCACGAGTGTATTCACGGCGCAGGTCCGCAACATCAAACTCATTATTTTCAATCATCTGGTTTATCAACCAACCGAAAAATTCGTCGTTACATTCTGCGCCTGCGGCGCCAGAATCTCAATCGTTCTGACGCCACCGTCGGCCGATCAGTTAGCCAGTACGCAGTCGCTTATAATCACCTTGTCATTACGTTCGACATAGGCGTTTTGGCCCTTCGACCAGAAACTGTACTTGCCGTCGCTGTATTTCGCACCGGACATGACCAGCACCTGTTTCAGCTTCAGTTGCTCGCCATCCATCAGAAAGCTGGCCGTGCTGTCCTTGCCGTCCAGCGACACCGTCAGCGGCGTAGTGCCGCACTGGTAATGCAGCGTCTGGCTGCTTTGCGGCAATACGTAACTGCAACCTGCCAACGCCAGCGCGCCGGCGGCAATAATGATTTTTTTCATGCTGTTGCTCCTTAGGGAAATCTGTCGATTTCTATCCTAACAGAGCTAACGGGTCCCTAAAGGCAAAACCGGATAAATCCCACCCAGCAGGGTTTCACGGCTGGCGCCGGTGACCGACGGCAGGTTGCCGGTCTGCCCGGACAGGGTGCGAAACGCCAGCCAGGCAAAGGCCAGCGCTTCCATGTCGTCACCGCTGACGCCGAAATCATCGGTCAGACACACTTCGGTCCCCGGCAGTAGCGCGGACATCCGCGCCATCAGCAACGGGTTGCGCGCCCCGCCGCCACACACCAGCAAACGCTCGCACCCTCCCGCCAATTGTACCTGCTCGCAAATGCTGGTCGCCGTCAGTTCCGCCAAGGTGGTTTGCACATCAACGGGGCTGACTGCCGGCAAGCCCGAGAGCTGGCGCTCCAGCCAGGCGGCGTTGAAATACTCGCGGCCGGTGCTTTTCGGCGCAGGCAGCGCAAAGTAAGGATCGGCCAACATCTGTTGCAACAGCGGCAGGCAGACGCGCCCCTCCATCGCCCATGCGCCGTCTTTGTCGTAAGGCTGCGAACGATGGCGCCAGACCCAGGCATCCATCAGCATATTGCCCGGCCCGGTATCGAAACCGCGCACCGGCGCGCCTGGCAGCAGCAGCGAAAGGTTGGCGATGCCGCCAATATTGAGCACCATACGGCGCTCTACCTGATGCGCCAGCAGCGCCTGATGAAATGCCGGTACCAGCGGAGCACCCTGGCCGCCGTAGGCCATATCGCGGCGGCGGAAATCGCCGACGGTGGTGATATTGGTCAATGCGGCAATGCGGTTGTTATCGCCAAGTTGCATCGAGAAGCGCGCATCGCCTTCAGGCTCATGCCAC
The DNA here is from genome assembly GCF_003591175.1 of Serratia inhibens. GTDB lineage: Bacteria > Pseudomonadota > Gammaproteobacteria > Enterobacterales > Enterobacteriaceae > Serratia > Serratia inhibens. The sequence goes on from NZ_QYYG01000001.1 coordinate 697,155, forward strand.
ACCGTCTGGCCATGACAACCAATAGCGGTGATGTCATGCGCCGACATGCCGGTTTGTTTCAGCAAACCAAGCACCGCCTCGCCAAACAGCACCCCAAGCTGCGCATCCAGCCGGCCCACCGCAGAAAGCGTGGTCTGCTGGCCCTGGCACATACCGAGAATGTCTTGCTTCAGCTGGATCGGCATCGGGTGACTGTAACTGGCCTGCTGCGCGACCATTCGTCCGTCGATTGCGGCGAGCACCACATCGACGCCATCCAGACTGGTGCCAGACATAACACCTATATAGCGGCCTGACTTCATAGCAACATCCTTTAACCCGCACGGGGAAGCAAACTTTCAACCGATAAATAAACCAGAATTAGACCATTAACGCCATGAATTATGATGTCTTTTTTCACCTCTGTGAGCGATGTGCCTGTTTTTAGCGATCGGCCAGGGTGACCAAGGTGGCTAAACCTCGGCTCAATCCGCAACGGAATTCGTTCCGGCCCTGTCATAAAGCTAAACCACCGTTTATTATTGGTTGAACAGAGTAAAGTTAAGCTGCGTGCAGTGACGGGAATGGTGATGTACGTGTGTTTACGCCATACTTTGTCTATTATTTTCACTGAATCTGGCCTGGAAAGGTTTCCCAGGTTATGGACTACCACAACAGGAGTTTTATATGATCAAGCGTCTTCTCGTCGTTGCCGTCGCCGCAGTCACGCTGGCAGGATGCGCCAATGAATCCATGTCCGGCGATGTCTATTCATCCTCGCAGGCCAAACAGGTTCAGACCGTGACTTACGGTACGCTGGTTTCTGTCCGTCCTGTCAAGATCCAGGGCAGCGAGAGTTCGAATACCATTGGTGCGATCGGCGGTGCGGTACTTGGCGGCTTGCTGGGTAACACCGTAGGTGGCGGCACCGGCCGTACCCTGGCAACCGCTGCGGGTGCAGTAGCCGGCGGCGTAGCAGGCAACAGCGTCGGTGAGCTGGCGGGGCGCACCACGGGTTATGAATTGGAAATCAAGACCGACCAGAAAGAGAACATCGTGGTGGTTCAGAAGGCTGGCGCAACCAAGTTCAGCGCAGGTCAACGTGTTCGCATGGCGCGCACTGGCGACACCATTACCGTCTCCCCGTTGTAAGCGGAAGCTGGAAGGTAAAACCGGAGGCCAAGGCCTCCGGTTCCATTTCCGATGCTGTAAAATATAATCAAATAAAGAAAACGTTATTATTGTTTATTTTGCAATTCAGTGATGTTTTGTTCCAGCTTGTCAATCAAACCTACCAACAACTGCACTTCATCCGTGCTAATACCACTCAAAATTTCACCGCGCGTAGAGCTGATGACGCTGTCCACTTCCCTGATGATGGGATCGGCCGCTTCAGTCAACTTGATACGCTTTGCCCGCCGATCGTTAGCGCAAGTATGGCGAGTAATAAGCCCCTTCTCTTCCAGTTGGTCCAGCGTTCGAACCAGCGAAGGTTGTTCAATGCCGATTGCCTTGGCCAGTTGGATCTGCGACTGCTCCGGCGGTAGACGATTGATATTGTGCAGGGTGACCCAGTGTGTTTGCGTGAGCGCCAGCGGCTTGAGCCGGTGATCGATAAGCGCGCGCCAAACACGAACTAATCGTGCTAAATCTGAACCTAATGATGACTCCACTTCCCCCTCCTTATAATTAGCATGCTAATATAACAATCCAAAGCTTAGACTATTCTGAGTAACTCACATTAAAAACACAAATGTATATAATGTATATTGTAGAAATAAGCATCACTTTGGTCAGTTATTGTTTATCCTTTACGCAAATATTTAACATATTCACTCGTAGGGATTGTTAATGTGAATAGTTCATGGCTTCACGCCACCTCCCCTCTGCCCGATTTGGTGCTCGGCGCCTCACTCTATTTTCCACCCATATTTAACGCTTTTTTGCTCGGGTCAGTTTTATGGCTACTGGCACACCGCCTGTTGCGAGACTGGATTTATTCCGGCGAAATTTGGCATCCCATGTTGATGGATTTGTCTATTTTCGTCATCGCCGTCAGTGGTTCCTTATGGATTTTAGCGAGTTGGTAACCCATGACGCATAAAACGTTAAAATATTTTTCTACGGTAATCGTCTGCGCCATTGCCCTATGCGCCGGTTGGTGGTTGTGGAATTATTATATGCAATCCCCGTGGACCCGTGATGGAAAGGTGCGCGCCGAGCTCGTCAATATCACACCGGAAGTTTCTGGCAGATTAGAGAAAATAACCGTACATGACAATCAGTTCATACCTGCGGGAAGTCTGATTTTTACTCTCGACCCGGTGCCATACCAGATTGCGCTGGACAATGCCGAGGCCGCGCTGGCAAAAGCGCAGTCCGATCTGGCCAAAGCGGAGCATGAAGCGGCACGTCGTCGCAGCCTGCCAAAAAACGTTATTTCTGCCGAAAATATGGACGAGTCAAATTTAGCTGCTCAGGCAATGAAAGCCGCGTATAACGCCTCTAAGGCGAATCTGAAACAGGCTAAATGGAATTTAAGCAAAACTAAAATGTACGCGCCTGCCGATGGCTATATCACTAATTTGCAAGCACGAGTTGGGAACTATGCCAGTGCCGGCACGCCGTTGGTTGCACTGGTCGACGCACATTCATTTTACGTACTCGGTTATTTTGAAGAAACCAAGCTCAAGCATATAAAAGAAGGCAATAAAGCGGACATCGTTTTATATAATGGCAACATTCCTCTGCAGGGCCAGGTAGAGAGCATTGGCCGCGCCATTAACGATCAAAGCGTCGACAGCAGCAGCGATTTACTAATGGACGTGAAGCCCAACGTTCCCTGGGTGCGTTTGGCTCAGCGCGTGCCGGTGCGTATAAAACTGTTGAATGTACCCGCCGATCTGCCCTTGGTGGCGGGTACCACCTGCACCATCGCCATTCATCAGTAAGGCTAACCAGTGAACCTGCCCTTTTTGGAGTGGAACCGTACCCCCTGGGGTAAGGCTACCGGTGGTCAGTGGCGCTATGCGCTGCGCAACTCGCTGGCCATGTGTCTGTCATTGTGGGTGGCGTTCGTCCTCAATCTCGACGAACCTTATTGGGCGCTGACCTCCGCTGCGGTGGTCAGTTTCCCCACCGTCGGCGGCGTCATCAGCAAAAGCATCGGGCGCACTATCGGTAGCCTGATCGGTGCCGCCGCGTCAGTGGCGATTGCCGGCCATTGCCTGAACGATCCCTGGCTGTTCACCTTATTTATCGCCGCCTGGATCGGTTTGTGCACTTACATTTCCAACCATTATCAGAACAACGTTTCCTATGCGTTTGCACTGGCGGGCTATACCGCCGCCATCATCGCCTTCGGCACGGTCAACGTCACCGATACTCAGCAGATCTTTGATATCGCTCAAGCGCGCGTCTGCGAGGTCATCACCGGTATTCTGTGCGGCGGCGTAATGATGATGATCCTGCCCAGCACCTCTGACGGTGAAACCTTGCTGACCTCGTTAAGACGTATGCACCTGCGGCTGTTGGAACATGCCGCCATGCTGTGGCAACCGGAAATCACCGCTCAAATGCGCACGTCGCATGAGGGGGTTATCGGCCAGATCCTGACCATGAACCTGCTGCGTATTCAGGCGTTCTGGAGCCACTACCGACTGCGGCGGCAAAATAACGTGCTCAACTATATGCTGCACCAGCAGTTGCGCCTTACCAGCGTGATCTCCAGCCTGCGCCGCATGTTGCTGAACTGGCCGGATCGCCCGGCCAATCTGGCAGCCGTCCTGGATCAATTGCTGACTGAGCTGCGCGATCCCGCAACCGACAAATACCGGCTGGCGCGTATCCTGCAGCAGATAGCGCCTCAGGATCCGACAGATTATCGCCACCGCGCCTTCTGGTTGCGACTGCGCCATTTCTGTTGGCTGTACCTGCGCTGCATTCGCTGGTTGCAAAGATTGGAAAGCGCCACGCCGGTCAGCGATATCCAGCCCCCCCACGTGAATTCTCTGGCGCGCCATACCGACAGTTACGAGGCGGCCTATAACGGCCTGCGCACCTTTTTGTGCATTATCATCGGCTGCGCTTACTGGATTAACACCCAGTGGGATGCAGGCAGCTCGGCTCTGACGTTAACCGCCATCAGTTGTGTGCTCTATTCTTCCACCCCTTCGCCGATCAATAGCATCACCACCTTGTTGAAAGCGGTATTGCTGCTTTCGGTCGCCTGCTTTGTGGTGAAATTCGGCCTGATGATCCAAATTGACGATTTTTGGGTGTTCTGCACCTTCCTGTTCCCCATTCTGGTCACCCTGCAGATGATCAAACTGCAAAATCCTCCCTACGCCGCGCTATGGGGGCAACTGATCGTATTTATGGGTTCTTTTCTCACCGTCACCAACCCGCCAAGTTACGATTATCAGTCGTTTATCAATAACAACATCGGCAAGGTCGTCGGGGTATTGTTTGCCGGTTTGGCATTCCAGATCCTGCGGCCCAGTTCTGACAAACGTAAAAGCCGGCGTATTATTCGCGCTCTTCGGCGCGACTTTAGCGATCAACTGAGCAAAAAACCGCAGCAGAGCGAGAGTCAGTTCGAATCTCTGATTTATCACCGCATCAGTCAGTTGAATCAAAGCCAGGATCAGGAGGCGCGCAGCTGGTTATTGCGCTGGGGCGTGGTACTGCTCAACTGCAGCCATATCGTTTGGCAATTGCGTGACTGGCAAACCCGCTCCGATCCGCTCTCGGCGGTGCGTGACGTCTGCATTCACTGTCTACGGGACATTATGACCGAGAAAGGCGTACAGCACCGTTCTCTGGACGCCACGCTGCTGGAGCTGCTGCGCATGAGCAATGCGTTGGCGCACCACCCGGAACAGGCGGCGCGCGATCTTGCCGGATTGATTTGGCGGCTTTACTGTTCGTTGCAACAGCTGCAGCAAGCAATCAACCCGCCTGACAACGCGGCGGCAACATCGGCCGCCCGTTAAACCCGGTTATCCCTTAATCACACCGCAGGCGAAACGCTCGCCCCCGCCACCCAAGGGTTTCGGATGGTCGGAATGGTTGTCGCCACCGGCATGTACCATGAGCGCTTTGCCGGTTATTTCGCTGATTTTTTTCAGCCGCGGTGCCAGCACCGGATCGCTGGCCATGCCGTCTGCCGTGACATAAATGGCCGGCAGATCGCCCAAGTGGCCGTCTGCGTAAGGGCCAAGGTGCTTGCCGGTTTTTTGCGGATCAAAATGCCCCCCCGCCGCCAACGCCGCCACCGCCTTGCCCTCTTTCATACCCGGCTCGCAACTGCCGTTCTCGTGCACATGAAAACCGTGCACGCCTGCAGGCAAGGCTTTTAACTGAGGGGTAAACAGCAGGCCGTAAGGCGTTTCGCTGATCGTGACTTTGCCAATCTCCTGGCCAATTCCCTGTCCGGTCACCAGATTCATGTCAACATCCACCGTTGCCGCCTGCGCGACTCCACAGGCCATCAGGCCGAAGGCCGCATACCAATAAGGTTTCATCAATCACTCTCCATGAAATATCCGTGAACCCTGAGTATAGGGTAACTGGTGATGTCATCGCTCAGAATGGAGACAAATCTGGCAATAAGATTCGCATTATTAATAATTCACACCAATAATAATTTTACCGCCCGTGGTCATCCGACCAGTTGTCGTTCGGTTCGTTCTGTTCACCTACACCCGCTGCCAGTGCTATTTGATGATTAAACAAGCCAATGCAGCAAATTCATAGGAACTGATATGGGCATATTTAATTACCAAGATCTCGATGATGCGCAATCAAAAACGTTATTTTCTGATGCGTTGGCGATTTCCACTTACGCATATCACAATATCGATAATGGCTTTGACGATGGTTATCACCACAGCGGCTTTGGATTGGGCTTGCCGTTTACGCTGGTTACCGCGCTGATTGGCAGCACTCAATCGCAGGGCGGGCTGCCCGGCATTCCCTGGAATCCCGATTCGGAACAAGCAGCGTTGGAAGCGGTTAATAACGCCGGCTGGACGCTAATCAGCGCTAACCAATTAGGCTACCAGGGCAAAACGGATGCCCACGGCACCTATTACGGCGAGAGCCTGGGTTACACCACCGCACAGGCGGAGGTACTGGGAAAATATGACAGCGCAGGTAACCTCATCTCGATTGGCATTGCCTTTCGCGGTACCAGCGGGCCACGCGAGTCATTAATTACCGACAGTATCGGCGATCTGATCAACGACGTGCTGGCAGGCTTTGGACCTGAAGGCTATGCCGACAATTACAGCCTGAAAGCTTTTGGCACTTTACTGGGCGATGTGGCTGAATTCGCCCAGGCGCATGGCCTGACCGGCGATGATGTCACCGTCAGCGGCCACAGCCTGGGCGGGCTGGCGGTGAACAGCATGGCAGCGCTCAGCGACGATAACTGGAAGGGTTTCTACTCGCAATCCAACTACGTGGCGTTCGCCTCGCCAACGCAATATGAAACAGGCGGTAAAGTCATTAATATTGGTTACGAAAACGATCCGGTATTTCGCGTACTGGATGGCACCACACTAACGCCGGCATCCTTAGGCGTCCATGATACGCCGCAGGGATCCGCCACCAATAATATCGTTAATTTTAACGATCATTACGCCTCTGCCGCCTGGAATACCCTGCCTTTCTCCATTCTGAATATCCCGACCTGGTTATCCCATTTGCCGTTCTTTTATCAAGATGGGCTAATGCGGGTGCTGAATTCAGAGTTTTACTCCCTGACCAATAAAGACTCGACGGTGATTGTGTCCAACCTCTCTGATGTCACCCGCGGTGATACCTGGGTGGAGGATTTGAACCGCAACGCCGAGCAACACAGCGGCCCGACCTCTATTATTGGCAGTGACGGCAATGACTTAATCAGGGGCGGCACCGGCAACGATTATCTCGAGGGGCGCACCGGCAATGACACTTTCCGCGACGACGGCGGGTTTAACATTATTTCCGGCGGCGAGGGAAATAACACGCTGGACTTGCAACAGGCATTGAAGAAAAACGAAGTGGCTTACGATGGCAATACGCTTTATCTGCGTGACGCCACAGGCGGAATTACTCTGGCAAGCGATATCAGCACCTTGCGCACTAAAGAAGCCTCGTTATTGCTCTTCACCAAAGAAGTGGACCATCAGGTAACCGATGCCGGGTTGAAATCAGGCTCCAGCCTCGAAGCCTACGCCGCGTCATCCAATGGCAGTGACGGCGCCGATACCCTGCACGCCAAAGCCAGCGACAGTTGGTTGTTTGGCAAAGGTGGCGATGACCAGTTATTTGGTCACAGCAACGGGAATCTGACGTTTGTCGGCGGTAACGGCAACGATACTCTGCAGAGCGTCGGCAGTAACAATACCTTCCTGTTCAGTGGGGATTTTGGCAACGATAAGGTGTACGACTTTGGCACCGCCGACAAGCTGGTCTTTCTGGGGACTCAGGGTGCCAGCGGCGATTTCCACGACTATGTTTCGCAACAGTCTGACGGGTTGACGTTGGCCTTCGGCGAAAATAAAGTGACGCTGGTCGGCGTAACCTTCGAAAACCTCAACGATAGTCAGGTCGTGTTGGCTTAAAATAAAAAACCGGGCTATCCACAGGCCCGGCTTTTCTGATGGCGAGGTTGGCTAATGCTTAAGGCACGTCGTAACCCAGCGCCGCCTTGCGGATGCGGAACCACTGTTGGCGGTTCAGCGTCAGTTCCTGTGCTTTCAGCGCCGAACGCACGCGCTCAATCTTGCCGGAGCCGATAATCGGCAGCGGCGCAGACGGCAGACGCATTACCCAGGCGTACACCACCTGCTCAATAGTCTCGGCGCCGATTTCCTGCGCCACCGTCTGCAATTCATCGCGCAGCGGCTGGAACTCTGCGTCGCTGAACAAGCGCCCACCGCCCAGACAAGACCAGGCCATCGGCTTGATGCGCAATTGCTGACACTGATCCAGGGTGCCATCCAGAATGGCCGGTTGATGGATAGGTGAAATCTCAACCTGATTGGTGACCAGCGAGAACGGCAGGCGCGATTGCAGCAACGTAAACTGCGCCGGCGTGAAGTTGGAAACGCCAAAATGGCGCACCTTGCCGCTTTTGTGCAGGGCGACAAAGGCCTCCGCTACTTCATCGGCCTCCATCAGCGGATCCGGGCGATGAATCAGCAGCAGATCCAGATAATCGGTATGCAGAAGCTCCAGTGAGCGTTCGGCGCTGTGCACAATATGATCACGTTCGGTGTTGTAATGACCGATGGGATTGCCGGGCTTGGCAGTGGTGGCGATCCCGCATTTAGACACCAGTTCCATCGACTGACGCAGCGAAGGTTTGAGACGCATTGCCTCGCCGAACGCCTGTTCGCAGGCATAGCCGCCATAAATGTCCGCGTGGTCGGCGGTGGTGATACCCAGTTCGATATGCTGTTCGATAAACGTCAGCAGTTGCTGCGGCGTCATGCCCCACTCCATCAAACGCCAGTATCCGCAAATCATGCGGGAAAATTCAGGCCCCTGCGGCGCGAGTTGAATACGGTTTACCATCGTTAAAGCCTCATGACATTGTTTAATGCCAGCATACACAAGCGGATAAGAGCGTGGGAAGCGGAAAGCCTCGTTAACGTGCGGCAGAGCAAGAAAGGTTCAGAACAGCGACGGCTGTTCCGGTTGCGGTTCATCAGGCTGTTTATTGGCGCGTTGCAGGCGCAGGAAGCGTTGATGGCACAGGCGCAGCACGTCGCGTTTTTGCGCGTCGCTCATTTGCATCCAGCCAAAACGCTCCTCGCGACTGCGCAGGCAGCCACGGCAAAAACCGCGTTCATCGGCCTGGCAAATGCCGCGGCACGGGCTGGGGATGTCGAAAAACTCAAGCTGCTGCGGCACACGTCCTCCTGCATTCTCTTGCTAATTGAAGACGCCATTAGCGCCGCTGGCAAGTGACTTTTCAGTATGGCGGCGAAAATAGTCGCGTAAATAGCGCAACGCCTGCCGATTTTTCTCGGGCATCGCCCTTTCCAGCGTCAGCGCATGCAGCCGCAGCGGCGCGGGCCGCCATTCCGGCATCAGTGGGATAAGCTCCCCGCGCTGTAATTCGTCCTCGATTTCATTCAGCGGCTGAACCGAGATCCCGAGGCCGCTGCGAGTAAAGGCACGCATGACGGTCATGCTGTCGCTGACGATCTGCCCTTCCGCCAAGCGCAATTTAAGTTGCTGCCCACTCAAGTGGTGCAAATCCAGATATGCACCGCTGTAAATACCAGAAATCCAGCGGTGTTGCATCAAATCCTGCGGCGTCTCCGGCACCCCGTGCTGGCTGAGATAACGCGGCGCGGCGCAAAGCACCATCGGCCACTCGGCAAGCGGATGGGCGATCATATTCGCATCCGCCAACTGGCGGTTGACCCGCAGAGCGATATCGATTCGCTGTTCAATCATGTCGACGATCCGATCGTCCGCCAGTACGCGCAGCGTCAGTTTAGGGTGCGCCTGCAGCAGCGGCGCCATCGCCTCCGCCAGCGGGCGACCGCCAATACCGACCGTGGTGGCGATACGCAGTTCACCCACCAGGGTGTCGCGCAGTTCCGCCAGCCGCTGTTCCGCCTGCTGCGCCTGAAACAACATCGCTTCGCAGCCGGGATAGAATGCCGCGCCCGCTTCGGTGAGCGCCAATCGCCGCGTGGAGCGGTGCAATAACGGCACGCCGAGCGTTTTTTCCAGCGAACGCATATGCTGGCTGACCGCCGATGGCGTCATGCCCAGCCGTCGGGCGGCGCCGGCCAGCGACCCTTCCGCCACCACGGTGGCGAATACCGCCATTCGATTCAGTTTATCCACGATTATGAAGTTTTACTTAATCAAGAAAGCATGAATATGGCACTAATCAGATCTATTGTTAAGTACTAGAGTATATCCAACGTCTCAGGTCAAACCGGCCTGAACTCGCAGACTGACCCTATTTCTGACAGGAGCAAACAAATGAAAGTAGCCATTATTGGAGCAACCGGTTTTGTTGGCCGCCGCGTGGTGGACGAAGCGCTGGCGCGCGGCTTGCAAGTGACGGCGATTGCACGCCAGCCCAAGGATTTGCCGGACAACGCCAACCTGACCGTAGCGCTGGGTGACATCGCCGACACCGAATGGCTGGCGAAGCAGCTGGCGGGCCAGGACGCGGTGATCAGCGCCTATAACCCAGGCTGGGCGGAAGAAAACCTGTACGAAAAAACCACCACCGGCGCGCAGAAAATCCTGAACGCAGTGGAAAAGGCCGGCGTTAAACGCCTTTTGGTGGTCGGCGGTGCCGGCAGCCTGGAGGTCGCGCCGGGCGTTGAACTGGTGGACACCCCGCAGTTCCCGGAAAATATCCGTCCGGGCGCGCAGGCAGTGCGCGATTTACGCAACAAGCTGCGTAACGGCTCGCCACTGGACTGGACCTATCTTTCCCCTGCGGCGTTGCTGGAGCCCGGCAAACGCACCGGCAAGTTCCGCCTCGGCACCACCCAGTTACTGATGAATGGCCAGGCACCGGCCGGTATCTCGGTAGAAGATTTGTCGGTAGCCATTATCGATGAGATCGAAAAACCGCAGTTTATTAAAGCGCAGTTTACCGCCGCTTACTAAACACCCCGGCAGACCGCGGTCCTCGCGGTCTGCCGGCAGTAAACTAAACCAAAATTAAACGAACCTGCCACCATTCTGAATCTCTAAGGCTTTCTTAAGTTTCATCCTGTAAATTTCAGCGCATTACTCATTATCAGGATTCAGATTCGGCAATGTGGTTACGTCAACGCTTACAGTGCAACAGCCTGGGGTTTATCCTCGCCAGCGCCTTGTTTTTCACTCTGTTCCAGAACGCGTTATTCCTGCATAAGGCCTGGTCGTATATCAATTTCGATAGCGTCCACAACCTGATCTTCGCCGCCACCATGCCGGTGGTGATTTTCTGCGCGCTGAACATTATCTTCAGCGTATTGACCGTACCTTTCCTGCGCAAACCGCTGATGATTTTCTTTCTGCTCGGCAGCGCGGCCGCCAACTACTTTATGTTCAGCTACGGCATAGTTATCGACGGCAACATGATGCAAAACGCCTTCGAAACCAACCCTCAAGAAGCGACCGCGCTATTGACGCCGCGCATGGGGTTGTGGCTGGCGCTGCTTGGTATCTTGCCGGCGGTGTTGGTGTGCTTTACCGACATCCGCAAAACCCGTCCGTGGTGGTATATGGCCGGGCTGCGCGCCGCCAACGTGATGCTCTCGGTGGTGGTGATACTGATTATCGCCGCGCTGTTTTATAAGGATTACGCCTCGCTGATCCGCAATAACAAAAGCGTGGTGAAAATGCTGACGCCATCGAACTTCGTTTCCGGCACCATCAAGTTTACCCAGCAGCGCTATTTTACCCGTAACCTGCCGCTGGTGAGAATCGGCGAAGATGCGCGTAAAGGGCCGCTGATCGCCGGGCAGCAAAAGAAAACGCTGGTAGTCCTGGTGGTAGGTGAAACCGCCCGCGCCGAGAACTTTTCGCTGGGCGGCTACGGGCGTGACACCAACCCGCGTCTCAAGCAAGACAACGTGGTGTACTTTAAAAACGCCAGTTCCTGCGGCACCGAAACCGCGATCTCAGTCCCCTGCATGTTTTCCAATATGCCGCGCAAGGATTACGACGCCACCCAGGCGACCCACCAGGAAGGCATGCTCGACGTACTGGCGCATGCCGGCGTCAACGTTCTGTGGCGCGAGAACGACGGCGGGTGCAAAGGCGCCTGCGATCGCGTGCCGCACGTCGATATGACCAAGCTGAAACTGCCGCAGGATTGCGACGGTGACGTCTGTATGGATAACGTGCTGCTGTATAAGCTGAATGATTACATCAACGGCCTGAAAGACGATAGCGTGATCGTATTGCACCAGATGGGCAGCCACGGGCCGGCCTATTTCCGCCGCAGCACGCCCGAGTTCCGGAAATATTCGCCAACCTGCGACAGCAATCAGATCCAGGATTGCACCCATGAGCAGTTGGTGAATACTTATGACAATTCACTGCTGTATACCGACGCCATGCTGGACGACACCATCAAGCTGCTGCAACAGCACAGCGACAAATTCAATACCGCGCTGGTTTACCTCTCCGATCACGGTGAATCCCTGGGCGAAAATGGTATGTACCTGCACGGCACGCCTTACGTGTTTGCCCCAAGCCAGCAGACCCACGTTCCTTTCATGATGTGGATGTCCGCCGACTATGAGCGCAACTTCAAGGTTGACCGTCAGTGTCTGGGCAGCATGGCCGAAAAAGATGAGATTTCGCAAGACAATCTGTTCCATACCCTGCTCGGTATGCTAAACGTGCAAACTCGCGAGTATCAGCCGCAACTGGATATTTTGCAGCACTGCCGCAGCGGAGCATAAAGGCTTAACTTCTGCCCCCTGCTCGGGCAAAATACCGCTCTTCGTAACCGGCGTTTTTACGCCGGTTTTTTTATTGTTATTGACCTAGACCAATCGGTCTATTATGCTGTTCCCCATTATGACGAAACATGCACATTGCCCCGTAGATACCCGTGAACATCTGCTCGCTACCGGCGAGACACTTAGCCTGCGCCTGGGTTTTACCGGCATGGGGCTCAGCGAACTGCTGACCACGGCGGGAGTGCCGAAAGGCTCGTTCTATCACTATTTCCGCTCGAAGGAAGCCTTCGGCGAAGGGATGTTGCAGCGTTATTTCGAACACTACGATACTGAAATGCAACGGCTGTTTAGCGACGATAAAAGCGACGCTCGCCACCAGCTGCTGAGCTATTACGCTCAGGCGATCAGCTTCCATTGCCGTAGCGAATGCCATAACGCCTGTTTGGCGGTGAAACTCTCAGCCGAAGTGAGCGACCTGTCGGAACCCATGCGCCACGCGCTGGAAACCGGCACCGCACGGGTGATTGGCCACCTGCAGGATGCCATCGAGCGCGGCATCCGCGAAGGATCGCTGTCTATAACCATGAGCCCGGCGGCCACCGCAGAAACGCTGTACTCACTGTGGCTTGGCGCCTCGCTGCGGGCCAAAATACGCCGTTCGGTCGCCCCGCTGACCAGCGCGCTGGAAAGTATTGAATTGCTGTTGCGCCCGCCGCAGCCGTAAACGCAACACCCGAGCTTTACCGAAAAATCACCCTGTTGGGCAGTTGTTTAACCAGAACTAGTCGACCGGTCTATTAATATAGGATGCACTATGAAGATTGAAAAATTGTTCTCCCCGCTGAAGGTTGGCTCTGCAACTTTGCCAAACCGCGTGTTTATGGCCCCGCTGACGCGTCTGCGCAGCATTGAGCCTGGCGATATTCCAACGCCGTTGATGGCGGAATATTATGCTCAGCGCGCCAGCGCCGGGCTGATCGTTACCGAAGCCACCCAGATTTCTTTCCAGGCGAAAGGCTATGCCGGCGCTCCGGGGCTGCATACCCCAGAGCAGATCGCCGCGTGGAAAAAAATCACTCAGGCCGTACACGATAAAAACGGCCATATCGCCGTTCAGTTGTGGCATGTGGGCCGCATCTCCCACAACAGCCTGCAACCGGGCCAACAGGCACCGGTAGCCCCTTCCGCGATCAATGCCGACACCCGCACCACCGTGCGCGACGAAACCGGCGCCTGGGTACGAGTTCCAACCTCTACTCCGCGCGCGCTGGAAACCGAAGAGATCCCGGGCATTATTAACGATTTCCGCCAGGCAACCGCCAATGCGCGTGAGGCCGGTTTCGACTTTATCGAACTGCACGCGGCCCACGGTTATCTGCTGCACCAGTTCATGTCGCCAGCCTCCAACCAGCGCACCGATCAGTACGGCGGCAACATCGAAAACCGCACACGCCTGACGCTGGAAGTGGTCGACGCAACCATCGCTGAATGGGGTTCAGAGCATATCGGCATCCGCATTTCGCCGTTGGGCCCGTTCAATGGCCTGGATAACGGTGAAGATCAGGAAGAAGCGGCGCTGTATCTGGTCGAAGAGTTGAATAAGCGCAACATCGCTTTCCTGCACATTTCCGAACCGGACTGGGCAGGTGGCAAACCTTATTCCAACGCCTTCCGCGATTCAGTACGCGCCCGCTTTAAAGGGGTGATTGTCGGCGCAGGTGCCTACACCGCCGAGAAAGCCGAAGAGCTGATCAACAAAGGCTTTATCGATGCGGTGGCCTTTGGCCGCAGCTATATCGCCAACCCGGATCTGGTTGAGCGTTTCAAACAGAACGCACCGCTGAACGAACCGCAGGCGGAAACCTTCTACGGTGGCGGCGCTGAGGGTTATACCGATTATCCGACGCTGTAAGTGAGATAAAAAAGCCCGCCGGTGCGCGAATGCCGGCGGGCTTTTTGCTGTTTATCGGCAAAGCCGCTGACGCGGGTAACGGCAGCTATCTGTTGAACAAAGCTAGTGAAATTAATGGATCGCCAATCTCGCCCAACGCGCGATCTCATTGGCATCGACAGTATTCATTATTTCCCGAAACCAAAAGGTAAATCTATCCGGGCTCCGTTTTATCTCATCAGTCAATTGCTGAATATCCATCCACAGCCAGCTATGGGCTTCTGCAGGATCCCCCTGAGGTTCACCATCAAATAATCCCACGTAAATATGATCGAACTCGTGCTCAATTAAGTCGCCCGGCACCTCTGAGCGGTAAATGAAGCTGGAGACCTGCTGCAACTCGCAGCTGAACCCCATCTCCTCTTGTAGCCGACGCCGGGCCGCTGCTGCCGTCGCCTCTCCCCAGCGCGGGTGGCCACAACAACTGTTGGTCCATAACCCACCCGAATGATATTTACTGAAAGCTCGCTGTTGCAACAGTAAACGGCCCTGGCTATCGAATATAAAAATTGAAAACGCCCGGTGCAGCAGCCCCTGCTGATGTATCCGCGTTTTTGTTTGCGAACCGATGGAATTATCATCGGCATCAACCAGAATCAGCATTTCATCCATTAATGGCCTCCTTCGGCAAGGGCGATGACTTCGTACTGATAAAAATCCAACCAGCCCCCAAATTTATCAATTGACGCGATCCCACCCTGGCCTGCTATCAGGCCTCGCTCCCTCTTGAGGTGGTTATAGTACTTATTTCCCTGATTCGAACGACAGCATACTGTGCGGTTATCATCAGCATAGTCGACGCACAGGTGACATTGTCACCTTCATCCGCATACCTTAGCCGTGTCGATACATTGAAATCCCTTATACGGCAACGCTATACTGGATTGGCTTCAATCCATTCGCCGTTGATGACGGCACACCCAATCAGAGGAATTATGCGCTTACTCCATACCATGATCCGCGTCGGTGACCTGCAACGCTCCATCGACTTCTATACCAAGGTATTAGGCATGCGCCTGCTGCGCACCAGCGAGAACCCTGAATACAAATACTCGTTGGCATTTGTCGGTTATACCGATGAAAGCGAAGGCGCAGTGATTGAACTGACCTATAACTGGGGCACCGACAGCTACGAGATGGGCACCGCGTTCGGCCATCTGGCGTTGGGCGTGGACGATGTGGCCGCCACCTGCGACAGCATTCGTAACGCCGGCGGTAAAGTGAGCCGTGAAGCCGGTCCGGTCAAAGGCGGCACCACGATTATCGCCTTTGTCGAAGATCCGGACAGCTACAAGATCGAACTGATCGAGAACAAACATGCCGGCCAGGGTCTCGGCCACTGAGACCGATAAAGGGCGCTTTCGGCGCCCTTCTTGTTATGCCTGCGATAACCGCCTGCAACCGGGCGTAAAATTTGCCATAATGCGCGCTGTATTCGATGAAGATAAGAAACTGATGGCCGAAAAAAGTGATCTTAACGCCCTGAGTAGTCGTTTTCGTGGGTTTTATCCCGTAGTGATAGATATAGAAACCGCCGGATTTAATGCCAAAACCGACGCGCTGCTGGAGATTGCCGCCGTTACGCTAAAAATGGACGAAGAAGGCTGGTTGCAGCAGGATGAAACCCTGCACTTTCACGTTGAACCTTTTGAAGGCGCCAACCTGCAACCCGAAGCGCTGGCATTCAACGGTATCGATCCGCATAACCCGCTGCGTGGCGCAGTCAGTGAATACGATGCGTTGCACAGCATTTTTAAAGCGGTGCGTAAAGGCATCAAGGATCGTGGCTGTAACCGGGCGATTATCGTGGCGCACAACGCCAACTTTGATCACAGTTTCCTGATGGCCGCAGCAGAGCGCGCAAGCCTGAAGCGCAACCCTTTCCACCCGTTCGCCACCTTTGACACCGCAGCGCTGAGCGGACTGGTGTTGGGGCAAACCGTGTTGGCCAAAGCCTGTATTGCCGCCGATATTCCGTTCGACAGCACCCAGGCGCATTCGGCCCTGTACGACACCGAACAAACCGCTCAACTGTTCTGCGAGCTGGTTAACCGCTGGAAACGCCTTGGCGGATGGCCACTGGCCATCGGCAATACCGACTAAGCCACAAATAAATCGGGCGGCCCAGTTTGCACTGGCGCCGCCCGATGTCTTCTTGCAATAAGCCCGAGCCGTTATGGCTGCTGGTCTTCTTGCTCTTTATACTTCTCTGCCGTTTCTTTGATCAGCTGCTGCAGTTCGCCGCGCTGATACATTTCAATAATGATATCGCAGCCGCCTACCAGCTCACCGTCTACCCACAGCTGCGGGAAAGTCGGCCAGTTGGCATATTTCGGCAACTCGGAGCGGATATCCGGGTTCTGCAGAATATCAACGTAGGCAAAGCGTTCGCCACAGGCAGACAGCGCCTGTACCGCTTGCGCAGAGAAACCGCAGTTTGGCAGCTTCGGTGAACCTTTCATGTACAGCAGAATAGGGTTCTCACCGATCTGCTGTTGAATTTTTTCAATCGTCGTCATTTATTGCTTCCTCAGGCCACATCTCATGGCTACAACATGCATCACACTGGCTATTGTAGCGGCTGGAACAGTCGCAAGAAAACGCCATCTTTTGCAAGGGCATTCCCCCGTTGCCAATCGCGTCTCACCGGCAAGGCCATTCCGGTTAAAACATACGCTCAGAATAACATTTTTAATCCGACCATTTCACTAATATATTTTTCCGCCGTTCAGTACCCTTTAATAATTCCGGCCGCGGTCAAAGGTGATTTTTTATACACCAATGGATTGATTTTTCAGCAAAAAAAATGCCGTTAACGTTTTCTCACAATATGGATTATCATTTATGAGTTCTTCGCTGTTTTATATGGCGAAATTGGGGAATACTGTCATTCTTTCGATATCTGTTTCGGGGCCAAGGTTGGTAACGTCGACATGCGTTTAATTCTTACGCTTTTTGTGCTGTTGTTTACACAGCTATTCTTAAATCTGGCGCACGCTGCGCCACAGGCGCGTGTTGCCGCCGAGCAGCGCAAGAGCCACGTTAACGAAGCTCGGCCGGATGACCGCAAGAAAAAGAAAGCGGCAAAGGCCAGCAAAAAAGTGAAAGTCGCTGCTACGCCAAAAACTGCCAAGGTTTCCAAAGCCAAAACAGAAAAAACCGCTAAAAAGATCGTTAGCGCCAAATCGAAACACTCAACCCAGAAAATAGCCAAAATCAAAGTAACCCCGCCGAAAAAGGGATACAAAAAAGGCTATGGCCGCCACCGGGAAGCCGGCATGGCCACCGCCAAACTGGTGCATGACGATAAGCCACTGAAACTCAGCCCGGCGCACAAAAAGCGCTATCAGCACGCCAAGCAAACCGCTATGGCCAAGCTGATGGATCAAATGGGCAAACCTTATCGCTGGGGCGGCACCTCGCCAAGAACCGGTTTCGACTGCAGCGGCCTGATTTATTACGCCTATAAAGACGTCGTGAAAATCAAGATGCCGCGCACCGCCAACGAGATGTATCACCTGCGTGACGCAGCGCCGATCAAGAAAAACGAACTGGAAAGCGGTGACCTGGTGTTCTTCCGCATCAACAACCGCGGCGTGGCCGATCATGTCGGCGTCTATCTGGGCAACGGCAAATTCATTCAGTCACCGCGTACCGGCGAGGAAATCCGCATCAGCCAGTTGGACAACGACTACTGGCAAAATCACTACATTGGCGCACGCCGTGTGGTAACGCCGAAAACCATTCGATAATATCCCCCGCGGCTGGCACTCCCCCAGCCGCACGCCTCACAAACGACTGCAATCGTTCTGACCTTCGGTGCTTTCGCCGCGCTCTGACAACGCTTTGGCGAACCCGCATGAAAAACTTCCGGGCATGGGTGTGGTTGGGTGCTTGTGAAAAAATATGACGTAATGGCGGGAAAACGCGAACGGGCGCAGTGGGCTGCACCCGTGTTACAACCGGGGATCAGTTCAACGCCGCGGTGAAGCTAAAAGCAATAATAACGGCCAGCGCACACACAGTAGTGAACAGTGACATTTTCAGATCGGTATCCATTACAACTCCTTTTCAGACAGGTTTTCCCAAGGATAAAAGGCACACAATTAATGCGTCAAACCATTTTCCCACAGTTAGGCAATAAAATCTTGTTATCATTTCCCGGTTTATAATACTGATTACCTCTTCCACTTTGGCTCAATATGGGACAAAATTCGCAGTTCACAACTGCGTACCGGCAAAAATGCCCCTCCTGACCAAGCGCTGACGACTTCAACACACTAAAAACTCAGCTTCGCTTATTTGGAAGAAGGATCTACGCAGGCAAACGATTAACATCACACTTACATGCTGCAACATGTGAGTTCAGGAGTCATTCTTTACATGGCAACGATTAAAGATGTGGCCAAACGCGCTGGCGTTTCCACCACCACCGTTTCGCACGTCATCAATAAGACTCGTTTCGTCGCCGAAGAGACTAAAGCGGCCGTTGGGGCCGCGATCAAAGAGCTGCACTATTCTCCCAGCGCCGTGGCGCGCAGCCTGAAGGTCAATCACACCAAATCTATTGGCCTGCTGGCCACCTCCAGCGAAGCGCCCTATTTCGCCGAAGTGATCGAAGCGGTGGAAAACAGCTGCTACAGCAAAGGCTATACGCTGATCCTGTGTAATTCGCACAATAACCTGGACAAGCAACGCGCTTATCTGGCGATGTTGGCGCAAAAACGCGTCGATGGCCTGCTGGTGATGTGCTCTGAATACCCGGATCAATTGCTGGGAATGCTGGAAGATTACCGTAACATCCCGATGGTGGTCATGGATTGGGGCGCAGCACGGGGTGATTTTACCGATACCATTATCGATAACGCCTTCGAAGGCGGTTATCTGGCCGGCCGCTATCTGATCGAACGTGGCCACCGCGATATTGGCGCCATTCCGGGCCAATTGGCGCGCAATACCGGCGGCGGTCGCCATCAGGGCTTTTTGAAAGCCATGGAAGAAGCCAATATCGAGGTGCGCGACGAGTGGATTGTTCAGGGCGACTTTGAACCGGAATCCGGCTACAAGGCCATGCATCAGATATTGTCGCAGAAACAACGCCCAACGGCGGTATTCTGCGGCGGTGACATCATGGCGATGGGCGCTATCTGCGCCGCCGATGAGTTGGGGCTGCGCGTACCGCAGGATATTTCAGTTATTGGCTACGATAACGTGCGCAACGCACGCTATTTCACCCCGGCGCTGACGACGATCCATCAGCCCAAAGAGCGTTTGGGTGAGATGGCGTTCACCATGCTGCTGGATCGCATCATCAGCAAGCGTGAAGAGTCGCAGGTCATTGAAGTGCATCCAAAGCTGGTTGAACGCCGCTCGGTCGCCGACGGCCCCTTCATCGATTACCGCCGCTAGTCACTGTCGCCGGGAGCCTGGGCGGTTTCCGGCGTCACTTCGCTCAGCCATTCCTGGTTCAAGGTTTCACTGTCCCCCAGGTAGTCCAGCAGCCAGGCCATCGCCGGCGATGGGGTATTCTGCTGCCAGGTCAGGCAGCATGGGCTGGCGGGAAATGGCTGTTGCAGTTGCAGCGCCACCAGCTCACCGCGCCTCACCAACGGCAGCACCTGATGCGCAGGCATCATGCCGACGCACAAGCCAGCGCACAAGCAATCCACCGCAGATGCCCAATCCGGCACCACCAACCGCCGCTGGTTATCCAGCGTCCAGGTAACCCGTTTGGGCAGATTGCGCGAGGTATCCTCCAGACACAGGGAAGGGAAAGGCCGGAGCTGATCATCGTTCAGCAGGCCATCCAACGCCGCCAATGGATGCTGCGGGCCGGCGACACACAGCCAGCGCATATCGCCCATGTCACGAAAGGCAAAACCGCCGCCGACAGGCACCGCTCGCGTAGCGCCGATCGCCATATCGGCGCGGCCGTCCACCAACGCATCCCACACGCCGTTAAACACTTCCGGTTGGATCAGCAGCTCAACATCGGGGAAATGGCGGTAAAAATCCAACACCAGCCGGCGGCTGCGCTGCGGCTTGACGATGATATCCACCGCAATTTTTAATTGGCCGCGCCAACCATTGGCCACTTGCTGGCACTGCCTGCGAGTGTCGAGCATTTTTTTGATGACACCACGCGCCTCCTGAATAAACAGCACGCCGGCCGGCGTCAGCTCTACATCACGATGACGCCGCTCAAATAGCGGTACCGCCAACCATTGTTCCAGTTGCCGCACGGTATAGCTCACCGCCGAAGGCACCCGGTGCAGTTCCTGCGCCGCCGCACTGAAGCTGCCGGTGCGGGCGACCGCATCCACTACATCAAGAGAATATTCAGACCACATGGTTTTTGCCTTCAATTTTTTTAACAGCACTTCGCAAATATTACCGTTTCACAAGCAGAGATCCAGCCGGATACACTTGCCGGCGCTAAAAACCTGCGACAATAAAATATTAATGAGAAATACCATGCGAAATTCCTTTGGTTTTATGTTCTATCTTGCCGGCCTGAGCATGCTGGGTTACCTGGCCACCGACATGTATCTGCCCGCCTTTGGCGTCATGCAGCAAGATCTGCAAATTTCCGCCGGCGCAATCAGCGCCAGCCTGAGCATTTTCCTGGCCGGTTTTGCCTTTGCCCAACTGCTCTGGGGGCCGCTCTCCGATAATTTGGGCCGTAAACCCGTGCTGCTGATTGGCCTGGCGTTGTTTGCCCTGGGTTGCCTCGGCATGCTGTGGGTGCAGAATGCCGTCCAGTTGTGGTCATTGCGCTTTATTCAGGCAATCGGTGTGTGCTCTGCCGCCGTCACCTGGCAGGCGTTGGTCATTGACCGCTACCGTGAAGGCAAAGCCAATCGCGTATTCGCCACCATTATGCCGCTGGTAGCACTGTCGCCTGCTCTGGCGCCGCTGGTCGGCGCCTGGCTGCTGAACCATATGGGATGGCGGGCAATTTTCGCCGTTCTACTGGGTATCACCGTCATTTTGCTGCTGCCGACGCTGTTGCTGAAGGAAAGCGCCAAAAGCGCGCCATCTGCCCAGCCCAAAAACACCCTGAGCTTCTGCCAACTGCTGAAGTCGCCGGTTTTCAGCGGTAACGTCACCATCTTTGCCGCCTGCTCTGCCGGTTTTTTTGCCTGGCTGACCGGCTCGCCGTTTATTCTTGGCGATATGGGTTACAGCCCCAATGATATTGGCCTGAGCTATGTCCCGCAGACGCTGGCATTCTTGTTGGGCGGTTACGGTTGCCGTACGGCGTTAAATCGCATTAATGGCAACACCCTGCTGCCGTGGCTGCTGGTAGGTTATGGCATCAGCATGGTGGCGTTATATCTGGTGGCAACAATGACCGAGCCTACGCTGACCACATTATTGATTCCATTCTGTTTGATGGCGCTGGTCAACGGAGCCTGCTACCCGATCGTAGTGGCGAATGCGTTGATGCCCTTCCCGGAAGCCACGGGCAAAGCCGCAGCCCTGCAAAATACATTGCAGTTGGGTTTGTGCTTTGTCGCCAGCCTATTGGTTTCGGCCTTTATAGCCCAACCGCTGTTGGCGACGGTAACGGTGATGGTTTCAACGGTCGTATTAGCCGCGTTGGGCTATATGTTGCAACGGGGAAAAGTGATTGATAATGCACAGACGGTGCGACAGGAACATGCTAACCCTGCGTCATAATTACCATAGTTAATAATCACTTAAAGAATATTTTTGCCGAGTGCGATTTACGGTTGAGCCAGCGCCTCGGCAAGCCTATACTCAAAACGACCTTTTAAAATAACACTTTTATAATCTTGTTATCACAAGTAGCTGTCGTGTACGCGTAAGGCGTCACACTTTTTTAAGAATTTGTTTATCCCGCGCCCATTGCGCTGGAGTCTTCTTAAAATTTTCCTCTGTTCATAGTCGGATATCAGACGCCACGGTGACCTTTCACCGTAGGTAAACGTATGCACCCGCAGAAATTATCTAAGCTATTTTTTGGCGGGTCATAAGTCAGAAGAAGGTGATGGAGAAGCTATGAGTTCATCGTGTATAGAAGATGTGAGCATCCAGGACAACCAATGGTATCGTATCGCTCATGAAATGCTCAGCATGGCCGGTATTGAAATAAACGGCTCACGCCCTTTCGATATTCAGGTTAAAAACCCTAATTTTTTTAAACGCGTGCTGCAGGAAGGTTCTCTCGGCTTGGGCGAAAGTTATATGGACGGCTGGTGGGAATGTGAACGGCTGGATATTTTCTTTGAACGCGTGGTCAGCGCCGGCCTGGAAAAGGAGCTCCCTCGCCATTTGAAAGACACTCTGCGTATTGCCGCCGCGCGATTAACCAATTTGCAATCGAAGAAACGCGCCTGGATTGTCGGTAAGGAACATTACGATCTGGGAAACGATCTTTTTACGCTGATGCTCGATCCCTATATGCAATATTCCTGTGCCTATTGGAAAGAGGCGACCACGCTCGAAGAAGCGCAGGAAGCCAAGCTGCGAATGATTTGCGAAAAACTGCAGCTGCAACCCGGCATGAAATTACTGGATATCGGCTGCGGTTGGGGCGGTCTTTCCGCCTTTGCAGCGAAAAACTATGGCGTTTCCGTCGTGGGCGTAACCATCTCCGCCGAACAGCAAAAGCTGGCGCAGGTGCGCTGCGCCGGGCTGGACGTTGAAATCCTGCTAAAGGACTATCGCGATTTGCACCAGCAGTTTGATCGCATTGCCTCCGTCGGTATGTTTGAACACGTTGGCCCCAAAAATTATCGCACCTACTTCAAAGTGGTAGAGCGTAATTTAAAACCGGACGGCCTTTTCCTGCTGCATACCATTGGTTCGAATCGGACAGATATGAATGTTGATCCGTGGATCAACAAATATATCTTCCCGAATGGTTGCCTGCCTTCAATCACGCATATAGCCGAAGCCAGCGAGGGTCGTTTCGTGATGGAGGACTGGCACAATATTGGCGCCGATTACGATCGTACGCTAATGGCCTGGTACGAGCGTTTCAGGCAGGCGTGGCCGCAACTTGCCGAGCGTTATTCAGAACGTTTCGAACGCATGTTCAGCTATTATCTGAATGCCTGCGCAGGTGCGTTCCGCGCGCGTCAGATTCAACTGTGGCAGGTGGTATTCAGCCCGAAAGGGGTTGAAGACGGTATCCGCGTCCCGCGCTGATTAATACCAAGCCATAACGAAACGACCCCGGTTTTCGCCGGGGTCGTTTTATATTATTCGCCAAACAATGATTGATCAGCCGCAATAAACCCGAATGATTTTATCATCGCTGTCGCCCAGGAAGTTCAGACGACGCAGGTTAAAGTCCATAGTAACGGCCGAATTGTACGGAATAGCGCGTACCTGAGATTCAATCTGAACGCCTTCCAAAGCCGACATCGGTTTACCGACGTAACTCTGGTATTGCGCGGCACCGCAGGTATCACTTTCTGCATCTACGGCCTGATTGGCCGCGCCCTGCTCAGGTGAACTGCTACAGGCACTCAGCGCCAGCAGCGCCGTTAACATTAACGTTTTCCCATAAAACTTCACGCGGTTACTCCTCTGTGGTTATTGTCCGTCAGATCTTCTGCGCCAGCGCGCTCGCCGTCGCCATTGCCGCTTCGCGGCTCGCCAACACCCGCTCAACGGTGTCTACCACCGCCTGCGTTTGCGGATCGATCTCAATATTCACCTTGTCGCCCAGGCGTTTTTTACCCAGCGTGGTGCGGTCAAGCGTTTCCGGGATCAGATGGACGCAGAAACGGTTATTCACCACCTCCCCGATCGTCAGGCTAATACCGTCAATGCCAATAAAACCTTTATGCAGAACGTATTTCATCAGTTCCGCATCCGGCATGCGCAGCCATACCTGACGATTATTTTCGGAGGTATAAATCTTGGCGACTTCCGCCGTGCAGATAATATGGCCGGACATCAGGTGGCCGCCAATTTCATCGTTGAATTTGGCCGCTCTTTCGATATTGACCACGTCCCCCAAAGCCAGTTCGCCGAGATTGGTCAGGCGCAACGTTTCTTTGATCAGATCAAAACTGACGCGGTTGCCTTCCACCGCGGTGACGGTCAGGCAGCAGCCATTATGGGACACCGACGCCCCGAGCTCCAGCCCTGGCAGCAGTTCCGCAGGCATCTCGATGACGTGGGTGCGGAAGTTGGATTTTTCATCAATGGCGACCAGCGGCGCGGTGCCTTGTACGATACCGGTGAACATGTGAGCCTCTTCTTTCTGAAAATGTTTAGCGCTTGGGGCAGTTTGCCCCAGTTGGCGTGGAAAACCAAACCCGGGGAGGCAAAAAATCCGCGCCTGCGCATTTAATAACTATTTCGTCACAACATTTGCTTAACGACGCCGAGCGCGTACAATCTTTTGGACAAAATTCCGCTATTTTTAATTGTTGTCCTTTCGCGACGACCCTCCCCTCAATCATAAATAAATAGAAAAGGTGTATGCGTGCAGAAGTACTTCATTGAAGCGCGTAGTTTATTGGCCCTCGCAATTCCGGTAATCATCGCGCAAATATCACAAACCGCAATGGGCGTGGTCGATACCATTATGGCCGGAGCTTATAGCGCCACGGATATGGCCGCCGTCGCCGTCGGTACCTCTATCTGGCTACCGGCCATTCTGTTCGGCCACGGCCTGCTGCTGGCGCTAACTCCGGTGATCGCGCAGCTTAACGGCGCCGGCCGCCGCGACCGCATTGCTCATCAGGTACGCCAGGGGTTTTGGCTGGCTTCTGCGGTCTCTGTCCTGATCATTTTCGTGCTGTATAACAGCAAGTTCGTGATCGACATGATGCACAATATCGATCCGCAGTTGGCGGATAAAGCCGTTGGCTACCTGCATGCCATCATGTGGGGAGCGCCGGGCTATCTGTTCTTCCAGGTGCTGCGCGGCCAATGTGAAGGGCTGTCGAAAACCAAACCCGGCATGGTGATTGGTTTTCTCGGCCTGCTGGTCAATATCCCGATTAACTATATTTTCATCTACGGCAAGTTCGGTATGCCTGAGCTGGGCGGCGTCGGCTGCGGCGTGGCGACCGGTAGCGTCTACTGGTTCATGTTCCTGGCAATGCGCTGGTACGTAAAACGCGCACCGTCGCAACGTGACATCCTGCCGCACGAAGGCAGCAACCGCAGCCCGGATTGGCCGGCGATGAAACGTCTCATCGGCATCGGTTTGCCGGTGGCGTTGGCACTGTTTTTTGAGGTGACGCTGTTCGCCATCGTCGCCCTGCTGGTCTCGCCGCTGGGCATCGTTTCCGTGGCCGGGCACCAGATCGCGCTGAACTTCAGTGCATTGATGTTCGTACTGCCGCTGTCGCTCGGCGTCAGCGCCACCATTCGCGTCGGCTATCGGCTCGGCGAAGGCGCGGTCGAAGGCGCGCGGATTGCCGCCTATGCGGCTATCGGCGTAGGTATCCTGATGGCCTGTTGCACCGCACTGTTTACCGCCACCTTCCGCGAACAAATCGCCCTGCTGTACAACGACAGCCCGGCGGTGGTGGCTATGGCATCGCACCTGATGTTGCTTGCGGCCATTTATCAGATTTCCGATTCGATCCAGGTGATCGGCAGCGGTATCCTGCGCGGTTATAAAGATACCCGGTCGATCTTCTTCATCACCTTTATCGCTTATTGGGTGCTGGGCCTGCCAAGTGGCTATGTGTTGGCGCTGACCGATGTTCTGGTGCCGGCAATGGGGCCAAGCGGATTCTGGATTGGCTTTATCATCGGCCTGACCTTTGCCGCCATCATGATGGCGGCGCGCATGCGCTGGCTGCAAAAACAGCCCGCTGCGCTGATCCTGCAGCGTTCCGCCCGCTAAACTTCGCCACCGGCCGGTGGGTTCTGCCGCCGGTGGCTTCTTCGTCCATGTTTGCAGAAAAAAACGCCGCACTGCACACAAGCTCAGCAATCGCGTGAAATACCGGATAAAATTACGTTTTTCCCCTTGCCAGCACGCGGGTAGCTCGTTAATATTCGTCCCCGCTGTCAGCCATGACAGCCAGGAAAAAATGCGTCCGTAGCTCAGTTGGTTAGAGCACCACCTTGACATGGTGGGGGTCGGTGGTTCGAGTCCACTCGGACGCACCAAATTCCTGAAGCAGTACAGTGCGTCCGTAGCTCAGTTGGTTAGAGCACCACCTTGACATGGTGGGGGTCGGTGGTTCGAGTCCACTCGGACGCACCAAATTTCTGAAGCAGTGCAGTGCGTCCGTAGCTCAGTTGGTTAGAGCACCACCTTGACATGGTGGGGGTCGGTGGTTCGAGTCCACTCGGACGCACCAAATCATAATTCCCTCTGGTTTACCCTTTCTGTTCGATACTTCCATTACCTTAAACTGCCCATGCGATCGCGTAAGTTTGCTTGTCTAACCGCTAGCCGCACCCGATATCATCAGGGCGAACACTTTTCAGGACAGGTTTAATGCTGATATTTACCGCTGAGACTCCGTTTGAAAAACTCGACAATGGCCTCCTCCGCCGCCAGGGCATAATGAGCGATGGCGCCCAGGCTGCAGAAGTCAAATTCGAAGCCGGCACCTTCGGGCAATTGCAAAAGCGGCTGCACGCATTACAAACACGGGTAGTTTCCGGGGAGTTTGAATTCACCGTTGGCGGTGATACTCAGATCCTGGTGGCCGGTGAAACGATCGTCATTCCCGCCAACACCGCCAGCGGATGCTTCTGTCTGACCGCCGGCACGCTGCTGGAAATCGTCGCGGCAGATTGAGCGCGACAATTGTGGCGTTCACAGTAAGGTTATTTGCGCAACAAACACCTGCTGGTGATTTGCATTTGCGCCACATTTGCTGCTGATTTGACGGTTCCGCCGTTGATCACCGGTTTTTTATTTTGTTTCCCGTCGCTTAGCCTTTATAATGCGCAACGTCTTTCAGTTGAATGGTTTCAGCCCTTGATCTGCGAAAACGCAATAACAACACATTTTCATCTCATCATGTTGCGCAGCATCCCTACGCCCCGGCGCGGGCTGAATTTTTCCGCCCCATTTCAACTCTGGTCACCTATCCTTAACTGTGTTTTGCACCACCAGGCACGACTCAAATTCCATACCGGTGGCCTGGCCGCTGGTTTTATTCGTTTTTTTATCCATCACAACTTGTAGAAAACTCCGTCATGAAAAAGACCAAAATTGTTTGTACCATCGGTCCAAAAACCGAATCGGAAGAAATGCTGACCAACCTGCTCAATGCAGGCATGAACGTAATGCGCCTTAACTTCTCCCACGGCGATTACGAAGAACACGGCAACCGCATCAAGAACATGCGCGCCGTCATCGCGAAAACCGGTAAAAACGCCGGCATCCTGCTGGACACCAAAGGCCCTGAAATCCGCACCATGAAGCTGGAAGGCGGTAAAGACGCGGCGCTGGTCGCCGGCCAGACCTTCACTTTCACTACCGACCAAAGCGTTATCGGCAATACCGAACGCGTTGCGGTTACCTACTCCGGCTTCGCCGCCGATCTGAAAATCGGCAATACCGTGCTGGTTGACGATGGCCTGATCGGCATGGAAGTCACTAACGTGACCGAGAACGAAGTGATCTGTAAAGTGCTGAACAGCGGTGACCTGGGCGAAAACAAAGGCGTTAACCTGCCGGGCGTTTCCATTCAACTGCCTGCGCTGGCTGAAAAAGACAAACGCGACCTGATTTTCGGCTGCGAACAAGGCGTCGACTTCGTTGCCGCTTCCTTTATCCGCAAGCGTTCCGACGTGCTGGAAATCCGCGAACATTTGAAAGCCCACGGCGGCGAGCAGATTCAGATCATCTCCAAAATTGAAAACCAGGAAGGCCTGAACAATTTCGACGAGATCCTCGAAGCTTCCGACGGCATCATGGTAGCTCGTGGCGATCTGGGCGTAGAAATCCCGGTAGAAGAAGTGATCTTCGCTCAGAAGATGATGATCGAAAAATGCAATCGCGCACGTAAAGTGGTGATCACCGCCACCCAAATGCTGGATTCAATGATCAAGAACCCACGCCCTACCCGTGCTGAAGCCGGCGACGTGGCGAACGCCATTCTGGACGGTACCGACGCCGTTATGCTGTCAGGCGAGAGCGCCAAGGGCAAATACCCGCTTGAAGCCGTGACCATTATGGCCACCATCTGCGAGCGCACCGATCGTGTGATGCCAAGCCGTATCGACAGCCTGAACGACAACCGCAAACTGCGCATCACCGAAGCCGTCTGCCGTGGCGCCGTTGAAACCGCAGAAAAACTGGACGCGCCATTGATTGTGGTTGCCACCAGCGGCGGTAAATCAGCCAAATCCGTGCGTAAATACTTCCCTAACGCCGTGATTCTGGCCCTGACTACCAATGAAGTTACCGCTCGCCAATTGATCCTGACCAAAGGCGTTACGCCGCAAATGGTCAAAGAAATCGCCTCTACCGACGACTTCTATCGCATTGGCAAAGAAGCTGCGCTGGCCAGCGGTCTGGCGCAAAAAGGCGACGTTGTGGTGATGGTTTCCGGTGCTCTGGTACCTAGCGGCACCACCAATACCGCCTCGGTACACGTGCTGTAATATAAAACGTGACATAATTGCCTTGACTAAAACGCCGCTTTGCGGCGTTTTTTTTAGCAGTAGTAAACCCTTTTCTCAAAAACGCAACCGCCGATTGCTCATTATTTAGCTAATTACAAATCGGAGTTGTCCCATGGAATCCAGCTGTTTTCCCTAGATTTTTTAACTATTCCGCAAAAGAAGATGCAAGTTTGAGCGAACGATCAAAATAAAGCACTCCAATACAAAAAAATTATTCTCTTTCGAAAAAAGTTTGTGTAATACTTGTAACGCTACATGGAGATTAACTCAATCTAGAGGGTGTTATAATGAATCGTACTAAACTGGTACTGGGCGCGGTAATCCTGGGTTCCACTCTGCTGGCAGGCTGCTCTAGCAATGCTAAAATCGATCAACTGTCTTCTGACGTTCAGACTCTGAACGCTAAAGTTGACCAGCTGAGCAACGACGTGAACGCAATCCGTTCTGACGTTCAAGCAGCTAAAGACGACGCAGCACGTGCTAACCAGCGCCTGGACAACCAAGCTCACGCTTACAAAAAGTAAGATAGCTTCGGTTATTGAAAACGGCGCACAATGTGCGCCGTTTTTTTTGTTTGCAACTCCCCCCTTTTCCCCTCGCTCCAGGCGAAAAAAAGGGTTCAGCACGCTGAACCCCTCAGAATCGTCAGTTATAACCCGTTTTTAATTCACTGCGCTGATAGGTGCCCCCTTGAACAGGCCCTTATTCGCTTCCTGCGGGGCTACAGGCGTCAGAGACACCTCAGATGGGTTCTGCCCCAGGCTAACCAGCACCGGCATGCCAGAGCGGCGTACAACCGCACTGTCGAATACCGCACGATCGGTCTGCGTATCCTCAACAAAGGTTTTTTCGGTTTTGGACAGAGTAATCGGCATCGTCTGCGGATCGTCGCTTTCGGTTCTGGACAGCGGCTGATGAACTTCGACATAACGCTTGCCGTCCGGCTCCACGGAAATTTTCACCGGATCGTTAATCACTTGCACGCGGGTACCGCGCGGTACCATCTTGAACAGCGCTTCGATATCCTTCGGACGCAGGCGGATGCAACCGGAGCTGACGCGCATACCAATACCGAAATTGGCATTGGTGCCGTGGATCAAATACTCACCGTGCCCCATAGCCAGACGCATGGCAAACAGCCCCATGGGATTGTCAGGGCCGGCCGGTATGACCGCCGGCAGCGTCACGCCTTTCGCCTGATAACGTTTACGGATGTTGGCCGTTGGTGTCCAGGTCGGGTTCGGGATCTTCTGGCTGACTGAGGTCACCTGCAGCGGCGTATGCATACCGGTCTGGCCAATACCGATAGGATAAACAATTACTTTATTCTCGCCTTTCGGATAGTAGTACAGGCGCAGTTCGGCCAGATTGACCACTATTCCCTCACGCTTGGTGTCCGGCAGCAACATTTGAGTCGGGATGGTTAATACCGACCCCGGCTTGGGCAGGAACGGATCCGTACCTGGATTGGCCTCCAGCATGCCCAGCAGACCAATTTGATAGTCGGCGGCAATCGCTTCCAGCGGGCGCCCATCGTTGGGTACGGTGTAAGTGGTGTTCTCGCCAATCAGGCGGCTGTCCGGCGGCGGCAGCGGGTACTCGGTCGCGCTGGCGGCTTGGGTGCCTGTCAGTACGGTGGCGAATAGCATGCCCATTAAACTCAACGCACGTTTCATTATCATCCCTATATGCTTATTACGGTTCGGCCACAAGGCTAGCTGGCACCTGACGACAGGTAAATCAGACAATACCTTATTAATACTAGCAACGCTGGCATTAAAGGCAATAAGTCCTCTAAAAATCAACATGTTATAACGTAATCGCGCACCAGGATTGTCAGTAGTGCGTCAATGAGTAAGTTGCTGAAATGTCAATGATTTGCTGCACGAACAGGAGTGTTGGAGGAGGTTTGTAAAGGCTCATTGACACAAGAAATATATTCAACGCATCAATAAGCCCTGTTGAATATCAAAACAGGATCACGGCAACTGGGCGGCCTTGACGCGGATAGCGCGGATCATCGCCTCCAGCCCTTGGGAACGCGAAGGCGTCAAGTGCTGACTAAGCGCCAATCCGGCGAAAAAAGGTCGAACATCAAGCTCGGCAATCTGCTGCGGCGTCATTTGGTGATACAGAATAAACACCACCGCCAGCAACCCTTTGACGATGGCTGCGTCGCTGTCGCCGTGAAATTCGACGCGCCCTTGCTCGTCGGTATGCATCACAATCCACACCTGGCTCTGACAGCCGGAAATCAGGTTACCCGCCTGGCGTTCGGCCTCGTCAAGCGCCGGCAGCTGCGCGCCCAGTTCAATCACATACAGGTACTTATCTTCCCAGTTGAGGCAACGGGAAAAATTACGCACCAATTTATCTTTATCCGGCAAATTCGCCATGAGGATCCTTTCAATAATTCAGGGCCGGCATGCCGGCCCCGCACAACTGTCTGCAGGCATTTTTCGCCGGAGAACGCCACAAGAGGCGCCTTCGAGCTACCCCAAGAGTTTTTGGATACGCTGCAACCCTGCCACCAGCCGGTCAACTTCATCGCGCGTGTTATATAACGCCAACGAAGCGCGGCACATGCTCGGCACATTATAGAACGCCATCAGCGGCATCGCGCAATGGTGGCCGGTACGAATGGCGATGCCGTATTGATCCAGGAAACTGCCGACGTCGTAAGCGTGATGCTCACCCAGGTTAAAGGCAATGACCCCGGCGCGCTCTGTCGGACCATAGATTTTAAGCGTCGGCACCTGTTTCAGCGCTTCGAGCGCATAGTGCATCAGCGACTGCTCGTAGTCGTGAATCGCCTCCAGCCCCAGCGCGTTAACGTAATCAATCGCCGCTCCCAGCCCCATCATGCCGGCCGTGTTCGGTGAACCGGCTTCAAAGCGCCACGGCGGCTCGGCATAGGTGGTGCCATTAGTCAGGCTGACCTGTTGGATCATCGCCCCTCCGCCTTCCCACGGCGGCATCTGCTGCAACAGCGCCTTGCGGCCATAAAGAATGCCGATGCCGGAAGGCCCATACAGTTTGTGCCCGGAAAACACATAGAAGTCGCAATCCAGCGCCTGCACATCCACGCGCTGATGCATAACGGCCTGTGCGCCGTCGATCAGTACCTTCAGGCCCGCAACCTTCGCCTGCGCGATAATTTCACGCACCGGGTTCACCGTGCCGAGCACGTTGGAGACCTGGGTCATCGCCAGCAATTTGGTGGACGAGTCGATCAAACCCGGCAACTGTGCCAGATCCAGAGTGCCGTCCTGCTGCAACGGCCACACCCGCAGTTGAAGCCCGCGTTCCTGCGCCAGCATCTGCCAGGGAACAATATTGGCGTGGTGCTCCATCTCGGTGATGATGATGCTGTCGCCCGGTTGCAGGAAATGGCGACCAAAGCTGTTGGCCACCAGGTTAATGCCCTCGGTGGTGCCCTTGACGAAGACAATCTCTTCCGCCGAGGCGGCGTTGATAAACGCCGCCACTTTTTCGCGCACCGCTTCCATGTCCTGCGTCGCTTCTGCGCTCAGCGTGTGAATGCCACGGTGTACCGCAGCATAGCCATGGCGATAAAAATCCAGCTCGCGATCGATCACCGCCTGCGGTTTTTGCGCACTGGCGGCACTGTCAAGGTAAGCCAGCGGCCGGCCATTGACTTCACGCGCCAACAGGGGGAATTCGCTGCGCACCCGTTCAATCGGAAAACTCATGCTGCCTCCCCCGGCAGGCGCTGCGCTATGCGCGCCAGCACCCATTCGCGGATGACATCGTTGCCGATGCCCTCGGTCAGTTCAGCGGCAAAGGCAAAGATGATCATCTGCTGCGCTGCGTGTTTATCAATGCCGCGCGACTGCAGATAGAACAGTTGCTCTTCGTCAATACGCCCGACGGTGGCGCCGTGGCTGCATTTCACGTCATCGGCATAGATTTCCAACTGCGGCTTGGTGTCCACCTCCGCCACCTTACCCAACAGCAGGTTGTGGTTGGTCATCTGGCCGTCGGTCTTGATCGCATGCTTGGCGACTTTGATCATGCCGTTGAATACCGCCTTGGCGCGATCGCTGACCACCGTTTTATGCAGTTGACGGCTCTCGCAGTAACCCTTGTTGTGCTCCAGATAGGTACGGGTATCGCACACGTCCTTGCCCACCGGCAGCACCAGGCTGTTGATCATCAGGTTGGAGCCTTCGCCGTTCAACTGCGCGCTGGTGTTATGCCGCGTAAGGCCGGCCCCCAGCAGGAAGCTGTCGCTTTTCACCCGTGCGTCGCGGCCAATCACCAGGTCGTTATGCGCAAAGTGGTAGCTCGCCTGGCTTTCAAACGCCAGCTTGCAGTGACGCAGTTCCGCATTGTCTCCGATGCTGGCTGTCAGGCGCGTGCCGGTGAAATGCGCGGCATCGTTCAGGCTGACATAATGCTCGATCACCTCCGCCCGGGCATTGCGAGCGACGTCGAGGTGATGGCGATGATGCACGGTGTTCACCTCGCCCATCACGCCGCGCCCGCTGCTAATGTGCAGCAGGTACAACGGCCGCGCGGCGATCTTGCCGGCCGCCACGCGGATCATGCTGGTCTCCTGCGCCAGGCTTTCGGTCAGGTGCAGAAAAATTTCAGGTTGGATCGGCTCCGGCAACGCCTGCGGCGTACCGTAGGGAGTGACGTCGAACTGGTATTCGCCCAGATCGCTGTCGCTCAACGCGGCATTGAAACGCCCGTCGACAAACACCAGCCGATAAGCATCCAGATCCAGCGCCAGCGCATCACGTTGGGCGGCGGTGATCGGCTCTATCCGCGGCTCAAGGAACTGCTGCTCCAGCAACCCCTCCAGCGGGGTATATTTCCAGTTTTCATGCTTGCGCGTCGGCCAGCCCAGGCGCAAAGCCTGCTGCCAGTGCGCCAGAGCATGAGCTGAATGCTCGCCCCCCCGTGCCTCGAACAGGCTGTAAAGCTGTTGCAACGCACGCGAGTTATTGTTGGTCGGTAAGCCAGCCATAGCCCTGCTCCTCCAACTGTTTCACCAGGGAGAAATCGCCGGATTTCACGATGCGCCCCTGGGAAAGAACATGGACATAATCCGGTTTGATGTAGTCCAGAATACGCTGGTAGTGCGTGACGATAATGAAGGCGCGCTTGCCATCCCGCAGCGAATTAACGCCGTTGGCGACGATCTTCAACGCATCGATATCCAGGCCGGAGTCGGTTTCATCCAGAATGCACAGATCCGGCTCCAGCGCCGCCATCTGCAGAATATCATTACGTTTTTTCTCGCCGCCGGAGAAGCCGACGTTGACCGAACGGGTCAACAGATCCGGGGGCATATTCAACAGCTCAATCTTTTCTTCGATGAAATCAGCGAAATCGAAACGATCGAGCGGTTCTTGCTGGCGGTATTTGCGCACTGCATTCACCGACGTCTGCAGGAAGAAGTGGTTGCTGACGCCGGGGATCTCCACCGGATACTGGAACGCCAGGAACACGCCTTCGCCGGCGCGATCTTCCGGAGCCAACTCAAGCAGGTCCTTGCCCTTGAAGGTAACCTCGCCCTCGGTCACTTCATACTCTTCACGCCCCGCCAGGGTGGCGGATAGCGTACTCTTGCCCGAGCCGTTCGGCCCCATGATGGCATGCACTTCGCCCGGTTTGATCTCCAGGTCCAATCCCTTGAGGATCTCATTGCCTTCGGCGCTGACTTTTAAATTCTTGATACTTAACATGCGATGTCCTTAGGTAGCGCTGCTGCGCTGTAAATCCGGCGTTTAGCCCACGCTGTGTTCCAGGCTGATGGCCAATAACTTTTGCGCCTCGACGGCGAATTCCAGCGGCAGTTCAGAGAACACGTCCTTGCAGAATCCGTTGACGATCATAGAGATGGCATTGTCTTCGCTGATACCGCGCTGCAAGCAGTAGAACAGCTGGTCATCGCCGATTTTCGACGTGGTCGCTTCGTGTTCCAGTTGTGCGCTGTTATTGCGGGCCTCCACATACGGGAAGGTATGAGCACCGCTGTCCGGCCCAATCAGCATCGAGTCGCATTGGGTAAAGTTACGCGCGTTTTCCGCCCCCGGCAGGATCTTCACCAGGCCGCGGTAAGTGTTCTCGCTGTGCCCGGCGGAGATACCTTTGGCAATGATGGTCGATCGGGTGTTCTTGCCGATGTGGATCATCTTGGTGCCGGTATCCGCCTGTTGATGGCCGCTGGTCAGCGCCACCGAGAAAAACTCGCCGATTGAGTTATCGCCCTGCAGGATCACGCTCGGGTATTTCCAGGTGATCGCCGAACCGGTTTCCGACTGGGTCCAGGACATTTTCGATCCCGCGCCTTCGCATAACGCGCGCTTGGTCACGAAGTTGAGAATGCCGCCTTTGCTGTCACCGCCGGAGAACCAGTTTTGCACCGTTGAATATTTCACTTCGGCGTCTTTGTGCAGGATCACTTCCACTACCGCCGCATGCAGCTGATAGCTGTCGCGCACCGGGGCGGAGCAACCTTCGATGTAGCTGACGTAGCTGCCTTCATCGGCGATCAGGATAGTGCGTTCGAACTGGCCGGTTTTGGCGGCGTTAATGCGGAAATAGGTCGATAGCTCCATCGGGCAACGCACGCCTTTCGGCACATAGACGAAGGTGCCGTCGGAAGCCACTGCGGCGTTCAGCGCGGCAAAGAAGTTATCATTGGACGGCACTACGCGGCCCAGGTACTTGCGCACCAGATCCGGGTATTCCTGAATCGCCTCGCCGAACGAGCAGAAAATCACCCCGCTTTCAGCCAGTTTTTCGCGATAGGTGGTAGAGACCGATACCGAGTCGAATATCGCGTCTACCGCCACTTCGCTACCTTCACGCACCGGTACGCCGAGTTGGTTAAACGCCAGCTCAACCTCGCTGGTCAGGTAGCTGTTCTCGGTTGCCGCGCCGGGTTGCTGTTCGGCGCCGGGCTGGGAGCCGCAGGCGTCGTCACAGCTGCCGCAGGAGGGCGCCGAGTAATAGCTGTAATCCTGGTAGTTCAACCGGTCATAGTTCGCTTTCAACCAATGCGGCTCTTCCATTTGCAACCAGGCACGGTAAGCCTCCAGGCGGAATTCCAGCATCCACTCAGGCTCGTTGCGCTTGGCCGAAATGGCGCGCACCACGTCTTCGTTGATGCCCGTCGCCAATTCATCGGTATCCAACTGGGTGAAAAAGCCTTCTTTGTAGCGACCTTCGCTGACCCAAGCCTGCACTTCATTAGGCATTTCTACATTGCTTCGTGTCATGTTGATTGCATCGCTCAAACGCCAAAGCTCTCGCCGCACCCGCAGGCATGCTGAGCTTTAGGGTTATTGAATTTGAATATTTGATTCAGCCCTTCACGGACAAAATCTACCGTGGTGCCATCGATGAACGGCATGGCTTTCAGCGGCACATACAATTTGGCGCCATCGCGCTCAAACAGCAGGTCGTCTTCTGCCGGGGCACGGGTGAGATCCAGCACATAGGCAAACCCGGCGCAGCCTGATTGCTTCACCCCTAGTTGCAGCCCCTTCACTTGCGGATCCTGCTGCATCAATTTAGTAATTTGTTGTACGGCGTCGTCACTGAGCAAAATGCCTTGCCAGACATTTTCGTCCAGAGAAAAGGTGCCGACATTTTCCGTTTGCATATGGCCTACCTCACACTCGTGTTTTACCGCAGCCAATCTGGGTTGCTTATATGTTAGTGATAACAATTATCACTTCAACCGTTTGTTTTGCGGGGGTATCCGCCAAAAGCCCGTTTTTTGGCTGCCGCAGGCGGCAAGCACGCGGGACAGTCTGAGCGCCTGACACAGTCCGGTGGAGACGCGTTCATTTTATCCCTATGAATTTGCTGTACATCCTGTAGCACCGCATCGCCCAGCAACTGGCCCATCCCCTTTACAGCGCCGGCTTTTATTGTCGATGTAAACATTCATAGAAAATACCTATTTCAACATTTTGTCTGTCGCAAAAATGCGTTTATCGACAATTAGCGGTGTTTTCCATCTTCTGCACCGCCCCTTCCGCACCGGCCGAAAGCGCCGCCATTGATTAAAGTTTAGCCGCTACTGACTGATATTGGGCCGCAGCAGAACAAATGCAGCCCGGCGGCCGATAAAAATTTCAACAGAATGATTGATCGCGAACGCATTCGTAAATATGATAATGATTATCATTCAAATTCAGATGCACGGGTATGCGAGTATAATGACTATTTCGATCAGTGCGTGGCTGTTGGGCAAAATTGATGACTATAAATTCAGCGTGCGCGATGCCACGGTAGATTTCTACATGGCGGAGGCGTCGCTCAGGCGGCCAGAGTGCAATATCAACCATCTGAAACGCTACAATAACGTCAGCCTTAACATGGCCAATCTGTGTCTGGAAAACGGTGACGATGAAAGCTATTTGCACGCGCTGAGCAAACTGCATAACCGGCTGATCGTTGAAATCAACAATCCGCAGCGCTGCCAGCTGTTTCGGGTTCAGAGCTATCATTTTGCCCGTCATACCCTGACCTTGATCTGCCAGAAATATGCGATGGAAGGCACCTGGGAGAAGGCTAACGCCTTCCAGAAGGACTTCGTCAAGCGGGTGCCGTTCCAGCTCTAAACGCCTGCGGAACGGCAACAGGATACCCGCAGGCAAAAGCGCCTGCGGGTGGGAGGATCAGTCGATCACTGCGGTGGTCAAGCGTGAAGTGCAGCATAACCGGTCACGCGAATCGAATATCTCGATCTGCCACACCTGATGCCGCCGGCCAACGTGCAGTGCACGGCACACGCCGCGCACCTGCCCTTCAAACACCGCCCGCAAATGGTTGGCGTTGATTTCCAGCCCCACCACTTTCTGCTCCCCTTCGCTGCACAGATAGCCGGCCATCGATCCCATCGATTCCGCCAGCACCACCGACGCCCCACCGTGCAGCAGCCCGAAAGGTTGCCGGGTGCGATGGTCCACCGGCATCGTGGCTTCAAGAAAATCGTCTTCCAGCCGGGTGAAGTGAATCCCCACATGGCTCACCATACATCCCTCACCGGAGCGGTTTAGCTGCTCCAGCGTCGTTTCTCGTTTCCACAATTTCACGCAATCATCTCCAGAAGTGCCTGTAACGGGTGGCGAACGCCGTTACCCTCAATGCGTTTGACCTGGCTGCGACAGGAATAACCGGTCGCCAGACAGCGTTGCCGCGGCAAACGTTGCAACGCCTGATGCCATGATAGCTCATAAATCCCGAGTGAATTCTCCAGGTTCTTCACTTCATGTCCGTAGGTGCCCGCCATGCCGCAGCAGCCCACGCTGACATTTTCCAGCCTGGCCCCGAAGCGGGAGAAGATCGACGCCCAATGCTGGCCGCTGGCCGGCAGTGCCGTGGTTTCGGTACAGTGGCCAAACAGGTACCAGGCCTCGCCGGTCGCCGGTTGTTCGGCACGTTCCGCCAGCAGCTGTTGCAGCCATTCATGCACCAGTTGCACCTGGAAATCACCGCGTGTTTCGCCGAGGATCTCGTTATATTCGTCGCGATAGCACAGCACCAACGCCGGATCGACCCCTACCAGCGGCATCCCGAGCTTGGCCACTCGATTGAGGAAATCGGCTGTTTTGCGCGCGGTGCGGGCAAAGCGCGTCAAGAAGCCTTTGATATGCTGCGCCTTGCCGTTCGGCGAGAATGGCAGCAGCACCGGCTGATAACCGAGTTTTTCCACCAGCCGTACAAAGTCCGCCACCACCTTGGCGTCGTAATAGCTGGTGAAAGGATCCTGCACGATCAGTACGTGTTGCTCACGCTGTTCGGCGCTCAACGCCTCAAGTTGCTCCAGCGTCATGGTCAGGGCACCGTGGCCGGAAAGCTGCTGACGCAGCGTCGGGCTGGAGAGCATCGGCAAATCGACCATACCGATAGCGTTGCGGCTCAGCTCGCGCACCCAGGGCTGACGGAAGAAAAAGTTGAATACCTTCGGCGCTTTCGCCATCAACGGCGTATAGCTTTCAACCCCGGCGACCATATAGTCGCGCGCCGGCCGCAGATAACGGGTGTGATACAGCTGCAGGAAACGCGAGCGGAAACCCGGCACGTCAATTTTAATCGGGCATTGGGTGAAGCAGGCTTTGCAGGCCAGGCAGCCGGACATCGCCTCTTTCACCTCGTGCGAGAAATCATATTCGCCTTTGCCGGCATACCAGCTGTTGCGGGTTTTCTCGATCAACGTACGGAAGCTAAGACGCTGCTGCGGCAGTTGCTGTTCCAGCACCAGCGGATCTACCCCCTGTTCGGACAGCAGACGCAACCATTCGCGCACCAGCGCCGCACGGCCTTTCGGCGAGTGAATGCGGCTACCGGTGATCTTCATCGACGGGCACATCGGGCTGCGTACATCGAAGTTAAAACACAGGCCGTTGCCGTTACACTCCATGGCGCCACGGAACGAGGTGCGCACCTCAATCGGGATACGACGATCGAGTGTGCCGCGCTTGGCCGCGTCCACTTTCATCATCGGGGCATCAACGCCCAACGGCGGGCAAATTTTACCGGGGTTAAGGCGGTTATTCGGATCGAACGCGGCCTTGATGCGGCGCAACTCTTCGTACAACTGCTCGCCGAAGAATTCCGGGCTGTATTCGGCGCGGAAGCCTTTGCCGTGTTCGCCCCACAGCAATCCGCCATATTTGGCGGTCAACGCCACCACCTGGTCGGAAAGCTGTTTCATCAGCACTTCTTGCTGCGGATCGCACATGTCGAGCGCAGGCCGCACGTGCAATACCCCGGCATCCACGTGGCCGAACATGCCGTAACTGAGATTATGGCTGTCCAGCAACTGACGGAATTCGACAATGTAATCGGCCAAATGCTGCGGCGGCACGCAGGTATCCTCGGCGAAAGGAATAGGTTTGGCGCGCCCTTTGGCGTTACCCAACAGCCCGACCGCCTTCTTGCGCATGTTATAAATCCGCTCGATACCGACCAGGTCCCCGCAGATCTGATAGCCAATCACGCCGCTCTGCTTCGTGCTGATTAACTCGTCCAGCCGCAGACACAGGGTTTCCATCTGCTGGTCGATCAGCGCCTTGTCATCCCCGGCAAATTCGACGATGTTCAGACCCAGCATCTCTTTATCCGGCACGTTGGTGATCAATTCACTCACCGAGTGCCAAACAATATCTTCCCGCGCCAGGTTCAGCACCTTGGAGTCAATGGTCTCCACCGACAGCGCCTTGGCCTCCACCATGAAAGGGGCGTTGCGCAGGGCGGAATCAAAGGAGTCATATTTCACGTTAACCAGGCGGCGTACCTTCGGCAGCGGCGTGATATCCAGCCGCGCCTCGGTGATAAACGCCAGCGTACCCTCTGCACCGGTCAGGATGCGCGTTAGATCGAAGGTCTGCAGATCGTCGCTGAATACATGCCGCAGGTCGTAGCCGGTCAGAAAGCGGTTCAGCTTGGGGAATTTTTCCAGGATCAACGCACGCTGGTCGCGGCAGCTATTCAGCACCCTATGGTAGATCCGGCCTTCGGCGGTATCTTCCATAGCAATCGTTTCCGCAAGCGATGTCGGCATGGCGCGGGTATCGATCATATCGCCCCCCAGCAGCACCGCCCTCAGGCCCAGAACGTGATCGGAGGTTTTGCCGTACACCAGCGAGCCTTGACCGGAAGCATCGGTGTTGATCATGCCGCCCAGCGTCGCACGATTACTGGTGGAAAGTTCCGGGGAGAAGAAATAGCCGAACGGCCGCAGATACTGGTTAAGCTGATCTTTGATGACCCCGGCTTCAACCTTCACCCACCCCTGTTCGACATTGATTTCAAGAATGCGGTTCATGTGGCGCGACATATCGACCACAATGCCGGTGTTGAGGGCCTGGCCGTTGGTGCCGGTACCGCCGCCGCGCGGGCTAAAGGTCAGCGCGCTGAAGCGCTCTTCTCCCGCCAGGCGCGCAATCAACGCCACATCCGCCGTTGAACGAGGAAACACCACCGCGTCAGGCAACAGCTGATAGATGCTGTTGTCGGTCGCCATCGTCAGCCGATCGGCGTAGCTGGTGGCAATATCACCGTTGAATCCGTTTTGTTTTAAGGCTTCCAAAAAGTCGAGCACCCGTTGAACGAGGCCGGGCGCCTGAGAAATCTGTGGGATCATTCGCTTTTTTGACCCTGTCTGTCTATTTTTTATGCGTTAACGTACGCTGAATCAGGTCTTTACCCGTCGCCTTTCAGGCTGCGGCGTTGTAGGCTGCAACTTGAAATTCATAGGGTATATTCAGACCCACCCTACTTTTTATTGATGATGAAAACTAACATACTCGTTTAGTGAAGGCATTCACATTATCACAATTACCCCACTGCAGAATGACGCACGATAAAAGGTGCGCCGTATTGTGAAAAGTGGCGAAAATGCACCATGCTTAGCAGGTACAAAGGATTTAACTTACCAGGATGAGAACCTAATTCATGACACTCCCGCAATCCCGATACGATTTGCCACGGATTATTTTTGGCGTGCTGTTTATCGCCATCATGATCGTCGCCTGTTTTTGGGTCATTCAACCGTTTATTCTCGGTTTTGCCTGGGCCGGCATGGTGGTCATCGCCACCTGGCCACTGTTGATCAAACTGCAAAAAATACTCTGGGGCCGGCGCTCGCTGGCGGTCCTCGTCATGACGCTTCTACTGATCCTGCTGTTCATCCTGCCGATTTCGCTACTGGTCAGCAGCGTGGTGGACAACAGCGCCCCCGTCGTTGCCTGGGCCAGCACCCCCGGCAAGCTGCATATTCCCGATCTGGCCTGGTTGCAATCGATCCCGATGATCGGCAACAAAGTTTATAACAGCTACCACACTCTGGTGAATGCCGGCGGCGCGGCGCTGCTGGCGAAGATCCAACCTTACTTCGGTCAGACCGCCACCTGGTTTGTCGCGCAAGCGGCGCATATCGGCCGCTTCCTGCTGCACTGTTCGCTGATGTTGCTGTTCAGCGTGCTGCTGTATGCGCGCGGTGAACAAGTCGCCCTGGGTATTCGCCACTTTGCGGCGCGTCTTGCGGCCGAGCGCGGCGACGCGGCGGTGGTGCTGGGTGGCCAGGCGATCCGCGCGGTGGCGCTGGGCGTCGTGGTGACGGCGCTGGTGCAGTCGGTACTGGGCGGGATTGGCCTGGCGGTGTCCGGCATTCCTGCCGCCACTTTGCTGACGGTGCTGATATTCATTTGCTGCGTGGCGCAATTGGGGCCGTTGCTGGTACTGGTGCCGGCGATTATCTGGTTGTACTGGAGCGGCGATACCACCTGGGGCACCGTACTGTTGGTGTGGAGCTGCGTGGTCGCCACGCTGGATAACGTGCTGCGGCCGGTGCTGATCCGCATGGGCGCCGATCTGCCGATGCTACTGATCCTGTCCGGCGTTATCGGCGGCCTGCTGGCCTTCGGCATGATCGGCCTGTTTATCGGCCCGGTGGTATTGGCGGTATCTTATCGTCTGCTCACCGCCTGGATGGACGAAGCGCCAGAGCCCACGGCCGATCTGGACGATGTCGCCAAAGAGCTGGAAGAGCGATAATTCCCCTGTTCTGCCCGGGCTGCCGGGCAGAATACCCTCGGCAAGATCCCTGGTGCATTTCCTGCCTTTGAATTCACTCTCCGCCATAATATCGCGGCCATGCCTGTGCATTAATTGAACATGCCGTATAAATGCACGTTTATACAATAAAGATAAAATAAGCGTTCTGAAAAATAAATCATAAGGCAAGCATTTATTAGGATGATTCTTAATGACTAGCGACCTTTAAATATCTAGTATTATTGCCATATATTGCTTCAAATCACTGATTTTAAAGCAAGCTTTCCAAACAATGTAATGCCATACATGTGAATTGCTGTGTGTAGTCTTTGCCCGTCTCTTGATGGGCTTTTTTTTATTCTTTTTTTAGCCACGCTTATTCACCCACCCACATCATCTACATGCAGCAATAAAAAAACCGTAACCTGAGTTACGGTTTTGCGTCAGCGATTAATCTGCGGTGAAGCGTTATTTTTTCTTCGACAGATTGATCCAGGTTTGCACCACGGTATCCGGATTGAGGGACAGGCTATCAATGCCCTGCTCCATCAGCCATTCGGCGAAATCCTCGTGGTCGGACGGGCCCTGGCCACAAATACCCACGTATTTGCCATGACGCTTCGCTGCCTGAATCGCCATCGACAACAGTGCCTTCACCGCTTCGTTGCGTTCATCAAACAGTTCAGACACCACGCCCGAGTCACGGTCCAACCCCAGCGTCAGCTGAGTCATGTCGTTGGAGCCGATCGAGAAGCCGTCAAAGTGTTCCAGGAACTGATCCGCCAATAGCGCGTTGGATGGGATTTCACACATCATGATCACTTTCAGGCCGTTCTCGCCACGCTTGAGACCCTGGCGCGCCAGTTCTGCAACCACCGCCTCCGCCTGCGCCACGGTGCGAACAAAGGGCACCATGATCTCGACGTTGGTGAGGCCCATTTCATTGCGCACGCGTTTTACCGCATCGCACTCCATCGCAAAGCAATCACGGAAGCTGTCCGCCACATAGCGGCCTGCACCACGGAAGCCCAGCATTGGGTTCTCTTCGTGCGGTTCATACTTCTCGCCGCCCACCAGGTTGGCGTATTCATTGGATTTGAAATCGGACAAACGCACGATCACGCGTTTCGGCCAGAATGCCGCGCCCAGCGTGGCGATCCCTTCCGTCAGGCGGCCCACGTAGAACTCGACCGGATGGTCATAGCCCAACATCAATGCCTTGATTTCGTTCTGCAATGCCGGGGTTTGTTGATCGAACTCCAGCAACGCCTTTGGATGCACGCCAATCATGCGGTTGATGATAAATTCCAGACGGGCCAGCCCCACGCCTTCATTCGGTAAACGGGCAAAATCGAAGGCCCGATCCGGGTTACCGACGTTCATCATGATTTTCAACGGCAGATCCGGCAATTCAGTCACTTCGGAGCTCTGCACGGTAAAGTCGATCATGTCGCTGTACACGAAGCCGGTATCGCCTTCCGCACAGGAAACGGTGACTTTCTGGCCGTCTTTCAACAGATCGGTGGCGTTGCCGCAGCCGACCACCGCCGGGATACCCAGCTCGCGAGCGATAATCGCCGCGTGACAGGTACGACCGCCGCGGTTAGTGACGATCGCCGCCGCTTTCTTCATGATCGGTTCCCAGTCCGGGTCGGTCATGTCGGTAACCAGCACGTCCCCCGGCAGAATACGATCCATTTCGCTGATGTTATGGATCACTTTCACCGGGCCGGCACCAATGCGATGGCCGATAGCTCGCCCTTCCACCAGCACCGAGCTT
Source organism: Serratia inhibens (assembly GCF_003591175.1). Taxonomy (GTDB): domain Bacteria; phylum Pseudomonadota; class Gammaproteobacteria; order Enterobacterales; family Enterobacteriaceae; genus Serratia; species Serratia inhibens. The sequence continues at coordinate 741,433 of NZ_QYYG01000001.1, forward strand.
GTACCGTTAAGCTGATAACGCTCCATCGTCTGCTCGTTGGAACGCACGGTTTCCGGACGCGCCTGCACAATCAGCAACTTGCCGGTATGGCCGTCTTTGGCCCACTCGATATCCATCGGGCGGCCGTAATGTTTTTCGATCAAAATCGCCTGATGCGCCAGCGCTTCCACTTCCTGGTCGGTCAGAGAGAAACGATTGCGTTGCTGCTCTGGCACGTCTTCAATTTTTACCTGCTTGCCGTGATCCTGCGATGGCGCGTACACCATGCGGATTTTCTTCGAGCCGAGATTGCGGCGCACGATAGCCGGATTGCCGCGCAGCAGCGTGGGTTTATGCACATAGAACTCATCCGGGTTCACCGCACCCTGCACCACCATTTCGCCCAGACCCAAGGCGGAAGTGATAAACACCACTTGATCAAAACCCGACTCGGTATCAATGGTGAACATCACGCCGGAAGACGCCAGATCGGAACGCACCATACGCTGCACGCCGGCCGACAAGGCTACGCCGCGGTGGTCATAACCCTGATGCACGCGATACGAAATGGCGCGGTCGTTAAACAGCGAGGCGAATACGTGTTTGATCGCCACCATGACGGCGTCGATGCCCTGCACGTTGAGGAAAGTTTCCTGCTGGCCAGCAAAAGAAGCATCCGGCATGTCTTCTGCAGTCGCGGAAGAACGCACGGCAAAGGAGGCTTCCGGCTCGCCGTCCGCCAACTGTTGGTAAGCCAGGTTAATTTCACGCTCGAATTCCGCATGGAATGGCGTATCGATGACCCATTGGCGGATTTGCGCACCGGCCTTGGCCAATTGAGCAACATCGTCAACGTCAGTTTGATCCAGTAATTGATAGATGCGCTGGTTAACACCGCTTTGCTCGAGGAAATCGTTAAACGCCTGTGCGGTGGTGGCAAAACCGTTTGGCACGGCCACGCCCAAATCGGAAAGATTGGTGATCATTTCACCGAGGGAGGCATTTTTGCCACCGACACGGTCAACGTCGTGCATGCCGAGCTGGTTGTACCAAAGCACATTACGCAAGTCTGGGCCATTGTTGGACATCGAGACAATCCTTATTGCTATCAGTAGGGTATAGACGGATTTAATTCATTGGCTTTCTTGGGCACCGACAAAGCGGAGCCAACTCAGACTAGCACAATGATCCATAAGAAATGGAAAGGTGAATCGATCAACCCGATGAAGAAAGTGGATTTTCGGAAAATTACCTGAACGGCTAAATTTGTCTGGAATCGTTCCCTGTCGCACTAAAAGCTTAAAACTCAACAAATTAAATATTTTTTAAACTTCATTTTTAAAAACCATAATAACCGCCGTGTCTTTGATTGAAATTACGCCAACATCCTGAATAAGCCCTGCAAAAAACAAGTCATTTCTCTCATGAGAATTAAAATAGTGTTTCAACAGAAGAAACCATCGCCTTCATTATTTCCTCGCTCGCGAAAATTAATGAGCCACTCTGCCTGCATTATCACATTTTTTTTGCTGGCCCCTTTACCGCGGGATCGCCTGAAGCCCATGATACCGTTCAGCAGGCGATACAACTGCATCACCGTTTCAGGTAAGGAGCCTCGGGTGGAAAGAAGCGTTTTTTATATTTCGGATGGGACGGCGATCACCGCAGAAGTGTTGGGCCACGCGGTTTTGTCCCAATTCCCGGTCAAAGCCACGACCTTTACGTTGCCCTTCGTTGAAACCGAAGCGCGAGCCCGGGCGGTCAGCCAGCAGATTAACGATATTTATCGCGATACCGGCGTGCGCCCGCTGGTATTTTATTCCATCATTTCGCCGGAAGTGCGTAGTGTCATTACCCAGAGCGACGGCTTTTGCCAGGACATCGTACAAGCACTGGTCGGCCCGTTGCAGGGTGAACTGGAGGTTGAACCCACGCCGGTGCCGAACCGCACCCACGGGCTGACGGCCAGCAACCTCGGCAAGTATGATGCCCGTATCGCTGCCATTGATTACACGTTAGCCCATGATGACGGCATATCGCTGCGTAATCTCGATCAGGCTCAGGTCATATTGTTGGGCGTATCACGCTGCGGCAAAACCCCCACCAGCCTGTATCTGGCGATGCAGTTCGGGATCCGCGCCGCCAACTATCCGTTTACCGCCGACGATATGGACAATTTGCATCTCCCCGCCGCGCTGAAACCGTTTCAGCATAAGCTGTTCGGGCTGACAATCGACCCGGAGCGGCTGGCCGCCATCCGCGAAGAGCGCCGCGAAAACAGCCGTTATGCCTCGCTGCGGCAGTGCCGGATGGAGCTTGCCGAAGTAGAAGCGCTGTTCCGCAAAAACCAGATCCGTTATCTGAATACCACCAACTATTCGGTGGAGGAAATCTCCACTAAAATCCTGGATATTCTTGGCATGAGCCGCCGCATGTTCTAGCCGGCCCGCCGCTAATAGCGCGCTATAACGCTCTCCGGCAGGGACATTTTCCCTGCCGATTGCCGCTAATTTCCCGCAGGCCATGATTTTTGTGCTTTTTTTAGTGGCTTCGATCAACAGAACACAATTTCTACGGTTGAATTCATCGGTTTTTACGTTATTGTGATCGCCATCACTTCCCGGCACTCCTGCCGCAGCGAAGAAAAGTCTTTAGAGAAAATCATGCACAAAACAGATGAACTGCGGACCGCGCGCATCGATAGCCTCGTCACGCCGCAAGCATTGGCGGAGAAGCTGCCGATCTCGGCGGAAATCGCCGATAGCGTGACAGCGTCACGACAACGAATTGAAAAGATCCTTACCGGCGAAGACCGTCGCCTGCTGGTGGTTATCGGCCCCTGCTCCATCCACGATTTAGATGCTGCCATCGATTATGCCGGCCGTCTGAACGCGCTGCGCATTCGCTATCAGGATCGCCTGGAAATCGTGATGCGCACTTATTTTGAAAAACCGCGCACCGTGGTGGGTTGGAAAGGCCTGATCTCGGATCCGGCGCTGGATGGCACCTTTCAGGTAAATCGTGGCATCGAAATGGCACGCCGACTGTTACTGGAAGTCAATCAGCTCGGCCTGCCGACCGCAACCGAATTCCTGGACATGGTGGTCGGCCAGTACATTGCCGATTTGATCAGCTGGGGCGCCATCGGCGCACGCACTACCGAAAGCCAGATCCACCGCGAAATGGCCTCTGCACTTTCCTGCCCGGTGGGATTCAAGAACGGTACCGACGGCAACACCCGCATCGCGATTGACGCCATCCGCGCGGCGCGCGCCGGGCACATGTTCCTGTCGCCGGACAAAAACGGGCAGATGACGATTTATCAGACCAGCGGCAATCCATACGGTCATATCATCATGCGCGGCGGCAAAACGCCGAACTACCACGCCACCGATATCGTTGCCGCCTGCGATAGCCTGCGCGAATTTGAGCTGCCGGAGCATCTGGTTATCGACTTCAGCCACGGCAACTGCCAGAAACTGCACCGCCGTCAACTGGAAGTGGCAGAGAATATCTGCCAGCAGATCCGCGCCGGTTCCGCCGCCGTCACCGGCGTAATGGCAGAAAGTTTCCTGGTGGAAGGCACGCAAAAAATCGTTGCCGGCCAACCGCTGACCTACGGCCAGTCAATCACTGACCCGTGCCTGAGCTGGTCCGACAGCGAACAGCTGCTGGCCATGTTGGCCGATGCGGTGGATACCCGCTTCTGAACCTGTCCTCCGGGGTGGCGACACCCCGGTTTTTCAACTTTCCCTTCTCTCATCTATACTTACGCCAATCAAACCCGCAGACGCCATAAACCGCGCCCCTGCCAACCAGGATGTGGAGTTTCCTGCATGAGTCATTCACTGTTATCCATCCCCTGCATCACTCTGCAAGGGGAACACAAAACGCTGGGCGACTTTCCCGCCCGAGCTTATCTGGTGGTTAATACTGCCAGCAAATGCGGCTTTACCCCGCAATACCGTGGTCTGGAAAACCTCTGGCAGTACTATCGGGAGCGCGGCCTGATGGTATTGGGGTTCCCGTGCAATCAGTTTGGCGCGCAAGAGCCAGGGGATCCGTTGGAGATCGCCAATTTCTGTACGCTCAACTACGGCGTCAGCTTCCCGCTGTTCAGCAAGGTGGAGGTTAACGGCCCCGGAGCGCACCCGCTGTTCAACGAATTGAAGCGCCTGGCGCCGGGGGTTCTGGGCAGCAAACGCATCAAGTGGAACTTCACCAAGTTCCTGCTGACCGCCGACGGCGAGCGGGTGAAACGTTTTGCGCCCATCACCAAACCTGAGCGCCTGTTTGACCGCATCGAAACCCTGCTGAAATAACCCCCTTATTTTACGGGCTGAGTGTGCCCGGACCGCTCCGTCAGCCCTTCTTTCAAAAAGGTTCCATCGGTAAGAAAATTTTCCTTGATGTAACCTTTCGCTCACATGATAATGATTATCAATATGATATTAATTACCATTTAATGGTCTGTTTTATAAACAAATGACGATGGATAATCACAATAACTCCCCACATGCCCAAGACATCCCCGGTGCTGAACGCAGCCTGGTCTCGCCGCCGTGCTACGACAGCGCTCAGTTGCTTGATGCGGACGGCGTAGCGATCATCCTCCATCAGGGCCAGCGTTACCAACTGCGGCAGACCAAAGCCGGGAAATTAATCCTGACCAAATAATCCCTTATTCCTAAACGCCAGCCACCCCGATCGCTTCGATCCAGGCAGCCAGCAAATCTATTGATATGTTTAAAACATATGGAGAGTTGCGACATGCCTCTGACCCCTTGCACCCGGCTGCGTTTATCCGCAATGAGTTTGGCGATTGCCTGTGCTCTGCCGACGGTGACTTTTGCACAAACCACCAGCACAGTTTCTTCTTCTGCCACCACCCCGGCAAAAACCGATAAAACCGGCGAAGACGCCATGACCGTTGTCGCTACCGGCAATCAGCGCAGCAGTTTTGAAGCGCCAATGATGGTTACGGTGATCGAAGGCAACACGCCGGAAAGCCAGACTGCGTCGACCGCAGCCGATATGCTGCGCCGGGTTCCCGGTATTACCGTCACCGGCACCGGCCGCAGCAACGGCCAGGACATCATGATGCGTGGCTATGATCGCCGGGGTGTACTGACGCTGGTGGATGGCATCCGTCAGGGAACGGATACCGGACACATCAATGGCACCTTCCTCGATCCCGGTCTGATTAAACGCATTGAAGTCGTACGCGGTCCGGCCGCCCTGCTGTATGGCAGCGGCGCGCTGGGGGGCGTGGTCGCCTATGAAACGGTCGATGCCGCCGATCTGCTGCTGCCGGGCCGTGACAGCGGTTTCCGGGTATTCGGCACCGCAGCCAGCGGCGATCACAGCCTGGGTATGGGCGCCAGCGCCTACGGCAAGACCGACAATCTCGACGGCCTGCTGTCGTTCGGCACCCGCGACGTCGGCAATTTGCGCCAGGGCAACGGTTTTGACGCCCCAAACGATGAAACCATCAACAACCTGTTGGCCAAAGGTACCTGGACTCTGGACGAAAACCAGTCATTGAGCGGCAATCTGCGTTACTACAACAATCGGGCGCAGGAGCCGAAAAACCCCCAGGAGCCTGCCAGCTCCAGCGGCAACCTGATGACCGACCGCTCCACGATCCAGCGTGACGGCCAGCTCAGCTACCGCCTGAAACCCGTTGGCCAGGAATGGCTGGATGCCGAAGCGAAAGTGTATTATTCCGATGTGGCGATCAACGCCCACACCAACGGCAGTGAAGATGAAGCGCGCAAACAAACCACCCGCGGCGCAAAACTGGAAAACCGTACCCGTTTGTTTGCCGACACCTTCGCTTCGCACCTGTTTACCTATGGCTCAGAAGCTTATAAGCAAGAACAGACGCCGGGCGGCGCGACAGAAAGTTTCCCTCAGGCGAAAATCAACTTTGCTTCCGGCTGGCTCCAGGATGAAATCACCCTGCGCGATCTGCCCATCACCCTGCTTGCCGGCACCCGTTACGATAACTACAAAGGCTCCAGCGACGGCTATGCGGATGTCGACGCCGACAAATGGTCGTCACGAGGGGCAATCAGCATTACGCCAACCGACTGGCTGATGCTGTTCGGGTCTTACTCCCAGGCGTTCCGTGCGCCAACCATGGGGGAAATGTATAACGACTCCAAACATTTCTCGATCCCCATGGGGCCGACCACCATTACCAACAACTGGGTGCCAAACCCGAATCTGAAGCCGGAAACCAACACGACGCAGGAATATGGCTTCGGCCTGCGCTTTGACGATTTGCTGCTGGCAGACGACAGCCTGCAATTCAAAGCCAGCTATTTTGACACCAAGGCCAGAGATTACATCACCACCGACGTCACCATGGAGTTGGGCCGCGGCCCGCGTGGCCCCTATTGCATCAGTTGCACCACTTTCTCGACCAATATTGACCGCGCAAAAATCTGGGGCTGGGACGCCATGCTGAGCTATAAAACGGCGATTTTCGGCTGGGATCTGGCTTACAACCGCACACGCGGCAAGAACGAAACCAGCGGCGACTGGTTAAACAGCATCAACCCTGACACCGTTACCAGCACGCTGGATATCCCCTTGGGTGAAACCGGTCTGTCGACCGGTTGGGTCGCTACCTTCACCGAGCGCGCCACTCGCGTGGAAACCGGCACCGCCGAGCAAGGCGGTTACGGCGTCAACGACTTCTACCTGAGCTATAAGGGCCGCGAACGCCTGCAGGGCGTCACCACCACTGTGGTGCTGGGCAACGCCTTCGATAAAGAATATTACTCGCCGCAGGGCATTCCGCAGGATGGCCGCAACGCCAAACTGCTGGTCAGCTATCAGTGGTAACCTTTTGAATACGGCGGGCAAGCCGATTGCCCGCCGCTTGAACCACACACAGGAGCACAACCGATGAGCAATAACTTATACGCCAGTTACCAACAGGCAAAAATTGATAATCCCGGCAAATACGCACGCGATCTGGCGGAGCTGCTGGGTGTCAGCGAAGCGGAACTGACCCATGCCCGCGTGGGCGAAGACACCCGCCGCCTGCAAGCCGATGCGCGAACCCTGCTGACCGAGCTGGAGCTGGTTGGCGTCACCAAATCCATTACTCGCAACAGCTATGCGGTACATGAGCAAATGGGTCGCTACCTTAACCAACACCTGAACGGCCACGCGGGGTTGATTCTTAACCCACGCGAGCTGGATTTGCGCCTGTTCCTCAATCAGTGGGCCAGCGTATTTGCCATGAGCGAAACCAACAAACGCGGCGTGCGCCACAGTATTCAGTTCTTCGATCATCAGGGCGACGCCTTGCATAAGGTGTACACCACCGAGGAAACAGACCTTGTGGCCTGGATGGCGCTGGTCGAGCGCCATTTGAGCGCAGAAAATCCGGCTCTGGAACTGAAGGCTGCAGACGCCACGGTCGGCAACACCGCACCGGATGCCGAAAAAATTGACCGGGAATGGCGTGAAATGACCGACGTTCACCAGTTCTTCCAACTGCTGGGCCGCTATCAGCTGACGCGTCAGCAGGCTTTCCGCGCCGTCGGCAACGATCTGGCGTATCGGGTGGATAATAACGCCTTGGCGCAGTTGTTGGACGCCGCTCAGAATCTGCAAAACGAGATCATGATTTTTGTCGGCAACCGCGGTTGCGTGCAGATCTTCACCGGCCAGATCGAGCGACTGATGCCGCAGGAAGGTTGGATTAACGTGTTTAACCGCCGCTTTACCCTGCACCTGATCGAAGGCGCTATTGCCGAAAGCTGGATCACCCGCAAACCCACCAAAGACGGCTTCGTTACCAGCCTGGAACTGTTCGCCGCCGACGGCACGCAAATCGCCCAACTTTACGGACAACGTACCGAGGGCCAGCCGGAACAAACTCAGTGGCGTGAGCAGGTTGCCGCACTTGAACCCAAGGACATTGCCGCATGAAAGCTTCATTGCCCCGCAGTCTCACGTTGTGCCTTGCGCTGGCGTTACCGTTCACCGCTGCGGCGGCGGAACGTATTGTCTCGATAGGCGGTGACGTCACCGAAATTGCCTTCGCCCTTGGCGCGGGCGATGAGATCATTGCAAGAGACAGCACCAGTCTGCAGCCGGAGGCCGTGAAACCGCTGCCGGATGTCGGCTATATGCGCCAGCTCAATGCCGAAGGTATTCTGGCGCTGAAACCCACGCTGGTGCTGGCCACCGAACTGGCTGAGCCGGCGCTGGTGCTCAAGCAGTTGGAGGACAGCGGCATCAAGGTGGTGCGAGTTCCCGGCGACACAACCTTGCAGGCGGTGCCGGAGAAAATCGCGGTCATCGCCCTGGCGTTGCAACGCGCCGATCAGGGCAAGCAACTGAGCGACCGTTACCAACAACAGCTCGCGCAGGTGAACACGTCTTCGTTGCCGATCCGAGTGTTGTTCGTCATGAGCCACGGTGGTATTACGCCGATGGCCGCCGGGCAACATACCGCCGCCGATGCAGTCATCACCGCCGCAGGGTTGAAGAATGCGATGCAAGGGTTCAGCCGTTACCGCCCGCTGTCGCAGGAAGGCGTAATTGCCAGCGCACCTGATCTGCTGCTGGTCACCACCGATGGCGTCAAGACCCTCGGTGGCCTGCAGCAACTGTGGAAACTGCCTGGTCTTGCCCTCACGCCTGCCGGCAAAAACCACCGCGTGTTGGTGGTCGAGGATATGGCGCTGCTGGGCTTTGGGCTGGAAACGCCGGCCGCGCTGGCCAAACTGCGCCATGCGGCGGAGCAAAAGTAATGCCCGGTCGCACCTCTCCGCGCGTGACCATTGCCGGCCTGCTGGTGCTGCTTGCGCTATTGGCGCTGGGCGCCGCCAATATGGGCGCACTGACGCTGTCGTTTCGCACCCTGTGGCAGGAGCCGTTCAGCGATACCTCTTGGCATATCTGGCTAAACATCCGCCTGCCGCGCGTGCTGCTGGCGGTAGTCATCGGCTGCGCACTGGCGGTGTCCGGCGCAGTCATGCAGGGGCTGTTCCGCAATCCACTGGCCGACCCCAGCCTGTTGGGCATCAGTAGCGGTGGCGCGCTGTTCGTCGCGCTGATTATCGTTATGCCGCTGGCCCTGCCGCCGGTGATTGCCCTGTATGGTCACATGCTGGCGGCTTTTCTCGGCAGCATGCTGGTGTCACTGCTGATCTACGGCATCAGCCGCAGCGGGCACGGCAGTCTGTCACGCCTGTTGCTGGCGGGGATCGCCATCAACGCCCTGTGCATGGCGGCCATCGGCGTGCTGTCTTATCTCAGCAGCGATCAACAGCTGCGTCAGTTTTCATTGTGGATGATGGGCAGCCTGAGCCAGTCCCAGTGGCCGACGCTGATCGTATCTGCCTCTTTGATCCTGCCGGCGGCCCTGCTGACGCTGTTACAGGCGCGCCGCCTGAACCTGCTGCAACTGGGCGATGAAGAGGCGCACTACCTTGGCGTAAATGTCCAGCGCGCCAAACTGCAACTGCTTCTGCTCAGCGCATTGCTGATTGGCGCTGCGGTGGCAATGAGCGGCGTCATCGGTTTTATCGGTCTGGTGGTGCCGCACCTGGTGCGCATGCGGCTCGGCGGCGACCACCGCTGGCTGTTGCCCTGTTCCGCGCTGGGTGGAGCCTGCCTGCTGCTGGTCAGCGACACGCTGGCACGGACACTGGTGGCACCGGCGGAGATGCCGGTCGGGCTGATGACCAGTCTGATTGGCGGGCCTTATTTCTTATGGCTGGTCATGCGCCAGCGGGAGCGTATGGGTGGATAACGCATCAAGCCTGACGGCGCAGCAGTTACGTTACAGCCTGGGTTCGCGCCGGTTAATCAACGACGTCTCGCTGAACATCGCCAGCGGCGAAATGGTGGCGATTATCGGGCCAAACGGCGCGGGGAAATCGACGCTGCTGCGTCTGCTGACCGGCTACCTGTCGCCGGGCTGCGGCGAGTGCCAACTCCTCGGGCGGCCGTTGGATCAGTGGCAACCCCAACAGTTGGCCAAAGTACGCGCGGTGATGCGCCAGCACAGCGATCTGGCCTTTCCGTTTACCGTCGAGGAAGTGGTCAGCATGGGCAGATCACCGCACGGCAAGCGCAATGTGCAGCAAGCGGTGCAGCAGGTGATGGCGCAAACCGATTGTCTTGAACTGGCCCAGCGGGATTATCGCCGCCTTTCCGGCGGTGAACAGCAACGGGTACAGTTAGCCCGTGTGCTGGCGCAGCTTTGGCAGCCGCAGCCTTCGCCTTCCTGGTTGTTCCTGGACGAACCCACCTCGGCGCTGGATCTCTACCATCAGCAGCATACGCTGAGGTTGTTGCGTTCACTGACTCGGCAACAGCCCATTGCGGTGTGCTGCGTACTGCACGACCTGAATTTGGCCGCGCTGTATGCCGACCGGATTTTATTGCTGCATCAGGGGCGCCTGGTTGCCGCGGGCACGCCGCAGGAGGTATTGCAGGCGGATATTCTGACCCGCTGGTATCAAGCCGATTTAGGCGTGGTGCACCACCCGGAAGTGGCGTTGCCACAGGTTTATCTGCGCCAGTGAATGGGCCGCCATGCTTGTCCGGCTTTCAGTCCGGCGTTTTTTTAGGGCGCAGCATGCTGCGCCCGCGTTAGCCCGGTGCCGCCTGAAATACGTCGGGTATTTCAACTCGAACAGGAAATCTCCAAATGCTTGCCCCAGTCCGGCGGCAAGGCGGCGAGATCGTCGTATTCGGCCGCGTCGGCAAACGGCGTCAGCAACGCCTGATGCAGGCGCGCCAGCTTGCTGACATCATCCTGCTCGGCGCTCTCAATCGCCTGCTGCGCCAGATAATTGCGCAGGATTAATTTGGGATTTGCCGCCTTCATCGCCTGCTGCCGTTCACTGTCGCTCACCTGCTCTTGCTGCAAACGCTGCCGATATTGCTGATACCAAGCGTCGAATGCGCCGCGATCGATAAACTCGTCCCGCAACGGCGACTGCGCCTGTTGCTGTTCCGTCTGGCTCAGCAAGCGGAAAGTACGGGTATAGTCACGCCCCTCTTGTGCCATCAGGCTCAACAGCCCGGTCAGCAGATCGTTATCCTGCGTCGACTGGGTGAAAAAACCGAGCTTGGCGCGCATCTGTTCCCCATAGGCGCGCATCAACGCCGGCTCATAGGCCGCCAGCGCCTGCTGCAACTGCTCGGTGGTCATCAACCCGGACAGCGCCTGCGCCAACCGATGGAGGTTCCACAGCGCAACGGCGGGTTGGTTATCAAAAGCATAACGCCCCTGATGATCCGAGTGGTTGCAGATAAAGTCAGGTTTGTAATCATCGAGGAAAGCGTAAGGGCCATAATCGATGGTGATGCCCAGAATCGACATATTATCGGTGTTCATCACCCCGTGAGCGAACCCAACGGTCTGCCAATGCGCGATTAAACGCGCAGTGCGCTCAACAACGTCAATAAACCAGGGTAAATAGCCGTCGTCGTGATCCTTCAACTGCGGCCAATGGCGGGCGATCACAAAATCGGCCAGCTGTTGCACCTGTTCTGGCTGTTTGCGGTAGTAGAAATGCTCAAAATGACCGAAGCGCACATGGCTTTCCGCCACGCGCAGCAACATCGCCCCACGCTCTGGCTGTTCACGAAAGACGGGCTGCTCGCTGGTCACCAGGGTCAACGCACGCGTGGTCGGGATCCCCAAATGATGCAGCGCCTCGGAGGCCAAAAACTCACGGATCGCCGAACGCAATACGGCACGGCCGTCACCCATCCGCGAATAAGGCGTTAGCCCAGCCCCTTTCAGATGCCAGTCCATACTGCGGCCGTCCGCCAGCTTTTGCTCGCCGAGCAAAATGCCGCGGCCGTCACCCAATTGCCCGGCCCAAACGCCAAACTGGTGGCCGCTGTACACCTGCGCCAACGGCTGCATGCCGGGCAGCAGCGTTTCGCCCGACCATATCGGGCTCTTGTCCTGGGTAAACCAGCTTTCGTCCAACCCCAGTTCCCGCGCCAGCGGTTCGCTGTGATACAGCAGGCGGGCGCCCTTCAGCGGCGTGGGTTTCAATTCGGTATAAAAACCGGGTAACTGGTGGTGATAAGCGTTTTCAAACTGCGGCATAGGCCCTCCGTATCCGCTTAGTGTAGAGCCTGGGCGTGCGGATTAACACAGAGGAAATGCAGGGAGAACACCTCTGCCGGGGATCCGGGCAGAGGCGGAGGCTCGAGGTTTACGCCGATACGGCTTAAGCACCTTGTTGCGCCAATGAATGGGGGGCTTTATCAGCCAGAAAAACATAATAAATAACAGGGTCGGAATCGCATCCGGTCCATTATTACTCCGGGGTGTACAGCGCTATCCGTTATTGTTATTGAACTCTTCGGGCGTTATCCGCAAAGCAGCCAGATTATCCACATCAACGCTGAGCCATAAAAACCCCTGCAAACCAAAAACGCCGGCGTGCCTGAGCTTATTAAAATATTCCTTCTTCTCTATGCCACAGACAATCACCCCCTTGCACAGCAGATTGATATTCTTCAAGAGCGAGTCGATAACCACGTCATACCCTTGGTGGTCAAAAAGCTGCCAGTAAAAACGTTTGTCGATTTTCACATAGTCGAACAGGCCATCATACAATGCGGTCAATGTCGCCTGCCCTGAGCCAAAGTTATCCAGCCACAGAGGGAAAATCTCGCTTAGCCGGCTGACCTTGGTATTGTTTTTTCCTGCTGAAAGATTCGGAAAACCCTCACTGATCTCGAACGCAATAAACGGCCATTGCCGTAGGCGTTGGCACAGGAGATCGTCAGTGAGGATCACATCGACAAGGGTTTCTTCGATATTGAGGGTCAACAACACGTCGTGCTCGACAAACCAACCGGCATGTTGCTCTGCCAGCCTCAATTGCTCATGAAATAACTCAATCCTTTGCGAGGCGGTCAATAAATTAATCCCAATGTCGGCGGGCATGGCCAAATCACCGTCCAGGCTATTGAAACGGCATAATATTTCTACCGCCAGCAGCCTGCCTTCCATCGAGTAAACGGGTTGAAAAACATAGCTACTAATAAAGTCAGCTTCGAATTGAATTTTCATTTTAATGCCACAGGCAGAATGGCGAGCAGATCATCGTATATCAATATATTTTATCGATCAATCCCCCTGGGATTAATCGGAAATATCAATGTAATTACCAATAAGTTATCATTTAATTGATAGATTAAAGCTATTCGTGACTCACGGAAAAAAGAATAAAAAAACAATTTAACTTATGGCAAAACCTGAAAGTTACGAATAAATCGGGAGGAATTTAACTTAAGTGATGGCACAATTCTTAAAATTTGAATTATCTTCATTGTTTTAATTAAAGAAATTCCTATTCGATTAAAAACAAGCCCTTCTTGCCAGAAGCTATTCTTCCCCCACGTTAAGACAACTGATTAAATTTAATAACACATCAATTCACCGCGTTATTCTCGGCATTGAAACAGCCAAAAAATGCCCACCTTGATTTTTGGCTGATTTATGCTGTACCGGAATTTACGATTTTTAGACGATGAGAGGCTGCAAGAGTCGAGGGCCGCAGGGTTTAAAAAGGGATGAGCTGCCTCACCCCAGGATATACGAAACCTGAATGTTATTTAATCGTCTCGACCAACCATTGCCGCAGCTCAGCCAACTCGGCGGCTTGGTCGGGAAACTGCGCGGTCAGGCTATCACAGCAACTTGCCATAGCCTCAGTTCGATAGGCACACCCGACCAGCCTCTCGGCCAACTGTTGCAACGGCGCAGGGTTAAGGCTGTCGGTGAAAATCTGCGCCCGCTCAATGACGCCTTTCTCCACATCAAAGAAGATATCCACCCCGCCCCAGACAAATCGCTCATTCAACAAATGGCTAAATGCCGGCGCTTTGCCGAAATTCCATTCCCAACTGCTTTGCCTGGCGAACTGGGCGGCGAAATCCGGCAGATCGGGATAAACATCCGGAGAAATGATTTCCGCCGTGGCGGTATCGCCATAATGATCAAAGAATGCCTGTGTCACGGCGTCACATACCTGCCGGTGATTGATATCGGGCCGGAACTCCGCCAGGTTGGCGACGCGAGAACGCACAGAAGTGATGCCCTTGGCCTGCAATTTTTTGGGGTCCGGGTTAAGGTAATCCGCCAGACGATTGAGATTGGCATTCAGCAACAATGTACCGTGATGAAACCCGCGATCCTGAGTTTCACGGTAGGCCGACCCGGATATTTTACGCACGCCCTCTGCGGTGTCGATCACCAGATCATTGCGCCCTGACGCCGTGGCGGAGATCCCCAGTTGAGCCAGCGCAGCCAGAATAATGCCGGTGGACACGTTTTTGTCGTAGCCGGGTTTACCTGCCATAAAGGTAAAACAGGTATTGCCCAGGTCGTGAAATACCGCGCCGCCCCCACTGCTGCGCCGCGCCAGCCGGATCCCGTCTTGCTCCATCCGTCGGGTGTTGCATTCTTTCCACGGGTTTTGTGACTGGCCAATGACCACGGTTTCGGCGTTGCGCCATAAGAACAGGATTTTCTGCGTGGTCATCTCGCGGAAGATGCACTCTTCCACGGCAAGATTGAACCAGGGATCGCAGGAGTCGGAAATCAGTAAACGTAAGCTATTCATGGCGGTCACCGTTAAGAACCTGATGCCGCCATGATACACCTAATCAAAGGGTTAACGCTAAATACGCCGCGCCTGCCAGTAGGCTCGCTTCCAATAGACATTGTCCAGCGAGGAGCGAATCACGCCACGGCTGGTTGAGGCGTGGATAAATTGATCGTTGGTGTCGTAGATGCCGACGTGCAAACCATTTTCACCCGCGCCGGTTTTGAAAAACACCAGATCGCCCGGCATCAGTTCATCACGCGAAACTTTGGTGCCCAGCTCGGTTTGCTCTTCGGTAGAACGCGGCAATTGCATATCGAAACGGTCGCGGAAGGTGCGATAGACAAATCCGGAGCAGTCGACGCCGCCGCGATCCATCCCGCCATAACGGTATGGCGTGCCGTACCATTGTCGCAGTTGCTCATTCAATTGAGCCACCACCACGATCGAGTCGGCCAACCGGCCACTTGACGGCGGCGCATGACTGCTGCAACCGGCAAGGATTAAACTGGCTAATAAAAACCAAACACGCATCCGCATACCATCCCTTCATTGAACCCGTTGCCGCATCATGCCGCCCGGTCAACCACACCGCCAGCGAGGCGAAGCCGGCACCACGTTAGGAGAGAGCTATTTGGCGCTAATTTATCTCTCGCATGGGGAAAAAGGCAAGCGCTGTGAAGGAGATAATCGCGATGAAGCCAATTTTTGCGCTATTGGGCGGTTTTTACCCCAGCCCTGCTGTTAATCAGCCACACCCCAAGCAGGATAAACAGCGTACCGAGCGTTTTCAGCAGGGTGGCGGACTCATTGAACCAAGGCAGGATCACCGCCGCCAGATACACCAGCGCATAGCTGACGCTCAGCAGCGGATAAGCACGGTTAAGCGGCAGATGATGCAGCGCGAAGAACCAGCACAGCATCGACAGCGCATAGCCAAAGATACCGCCGCACACAGCCAGCAAAGGCAGGCAGTAATGCATAAGCAGCGCCGGCGTCACCTCGGCGAGCGACATCAACGGGATCTGCGCCATGCCCCACTTCATCAGCAGTTGCGCCAGCGTAACCAGCAGCACGCTGGCGGCGCCCCAGGCGTAGCCCCTCATGGTTGCACACTCATCAGCAGGATCCCCAGCATAATGGACGCTACGCCACACCAGTGGCGCAAAGTGGTCGGTTCCTGAAACAGCCAGCGGGCAGCCAGCGTCACCAGCACAAAATTCAGGCTGAGCATCGGGTACGCCAGGCTGAGCGGCAAACGTTGCAACACGTTGAGCCACACCGCCATGCCGGCCCCCAGCAGCAACACCGCCAGCGCCAACCAGCGCAGCGTCGGCCCCCGTCTGATGTCCGGCGGCAATTGCCAACACTGGGCGGCCTGTTTCTGGCACAGCTGCCCACCGCAGGTGAGCAGACTGACCGCAATGACCAACAGGTAACCGATCATCATGGTTGCTGTTGGTACCAAACCAGCGCCAGGCGGTTCATCTCAACAATCTTGTCTGCAGCCGGTAGGTTTTTCGGCACGTGATCCCCTCTCGACAATTGCAATACCAGCGAGACATCGCCCTGTTTGCGCGCCTGTGCCAACCACTGCGGGAAATCTTCGTCGCTGATGAAATGGCTACGGGCATCCGGATAATCCAGACCATAACCCACTTCGCCCTTCTCGCTGAACATCAGCACGTCGCTGCGCTTCAGTTCCCAGGCCAGGCCTGCGGCTACGCCGACGCTGTCGGTCAGCACATAGCGGCTATGGCTTAATTCTGCCATGTTCACCCGTGCGAAGTTTTGCGGCAATTTGGAATCGGTCACCTGCTGCGGGATCGCATAGCCAATCAGCAGGCACAGCAGCAACGGACAGGCAGCCGCCCAACGCCAGTGGCGTGCATTATCACGCACCGATACCACGGCGAACGCTAGCCACCCGGCAAAAGCGATAATGCCGATAACTATCTTCGGCCATTCCTGGGCGCTAAACAAGTGTACCTTCGGCAACAGGCCCGCGCCGATGATCAGCAACGCCAGCACGCAAATCAGCCCAAACAATCCGTTTAACAACGCATTGACTTTGAAGGCCTTGCTGCGCAGCAGCGCCGCATAATCCTCGGCATAGGCGGCAATCAGCAGTGCCAGCGGTGCCATGCACGGCAGAATATAGGTCGGCAGCTTGCCCTTGGCGATGCTGAAGAAGATCAGTGGCATCACGACCCAGCTAAGCAGGAAAAACAGCTCAGGGCGACTGATGCGTTCACGCCAGCCCTTGATCAACGCCCCTGGCAGCAAGGCAGCCCACGGCAGCACCCCGGCAAACAGAATCGGAATGTAGTACCAGAACGGTGCCTTATGTTGCGCGTTGTCCTCGGCAAAGCGTTGAATATGCTCCACCCAGAAGAAGTAATTCCAGAAGTCCGGCTCTCGCTGGGCAATGGCCAGCGCCCAGGGCAGGCTGAGCAGCACCGCCACCACGATCGCCACCGGGCCGTAAATCAGGAGATCTTTAATCCGCCGCTGCTGAATGACGATCGGGATCACCGCAATCACCGGCACCGCCAGCGCCAGGAACCCCTTGGTCATAAAGCCCATGCCGCAGGCCAAACCCAGCAGCACGTAACCGCCCAGCTTGCCTTTGGCCGTGGTGGCCTTCAGCGTCAGGTAATAGCTGACCATCGCGGCGGTCAGCCACAAGGCGATCATCGGATCCAGTACGCTGTAAGTGCCGATGCTGAACACCAGTACCATCGACAGGAAAATCAGCACTGCCAGGCTGGCGCGGCGCGCATTGCGCCACATCAGCATCGCCAGCGCAAACACCAGCAGCGCGGTCATGCCGGTGCTGAATACCGAACCGAAACGCACCGCAAAATTGCTATCGCCAAACAGCCATTGGCTGATGTTGTTAAACCAATAACCGGCTACCGGCTTTTCAAAATAACGCAGGCCAAGCAGATTGGGCACCACCCAATCGCCGCGCTGCAGCATCTCGCGGCTGATCTCGGCATAACGGGTTTCATCTGGCTGCCACAGCAGGCGGCCATTCAGGGGAATCAGGTAAACCAGAGCAAAAAAAATGGCCAGCAAAATGGCCCATGATCCTTTTAGCGCCTTCATGAATCGTCCTTCACATCGGTTTGACAACCCAGCCAACCTTCGCGGCCGGGGAAAGGAGCGCGCTTGATGCGGCCCAATGGCAATGACGCCAAATCGTGCGGCAGCAGTTCGCTTAACGGGCAGAATGCTATGCCCTGCCGTTGCGCACGCTGCAGTAACTGTTCGAACATCGCCGCCTGCGACATCCCTTCCACTTCGGTATGTATGGTGTACACCGGCACGCCGCGATCGTTTTCAATGGCTTGCAAAATGTAATCGTTGAAGTCGGCCATACTGACTTCACTGCCAATCACCTCATCAAAGGTAGGCAGCGTTACCGGGATCTGAACGGTGCCCATGCGACCATCGCTTAACAGCGGACGGAATGGATGGGTGCCCCGGCAATCGCTGTTGTAGTGAAAACCGAAACGCTGCTTCACCTCCAGCACCCGCGTGTCCGCACGCCAGCCGGCGACCGCCGAACATCTTACCGGCTGATCAATGCTGGCGGTTAGTGCATCCACGCCCCGCTGGACCTGTTGCGTCAGTTGCGCCTCGGACCAGCGGCCGACGTTCGCCTGCCAGCCCTGATGATCCCAGGCGTGCAGCCCCACCTCATGCCCGGCCTCGGCGGTGCGCTTCATCAACGGCCCCAGCGCGCGGGAAATATTGCGCCCCGGCCAGGCGGTACCGGCCAGCAGGATATCCCAGCCGTACAAGGACGCAGCGTTCGAGCGCAACATTTTCCACAGGAATTTCGGACGTAAAAGGCGCCACAGATGGCGCCCCATATTGTCCGGTCCTACGCTGAAGAAGAAACTGGCCTGAACATCGTATTTGTCGAACAGTTCCAGCAACTGCGGCACCCCTTCCCGGGTGCCGCTGAAGGTATCTACATCAACTCGCAGACCGACTTTCTTCATTCACCTTTACCTTCCTGAACGGTGGTGCGCAGGAAGTAATCCAACGTG
Source organism: Serratia inhibens (assembly GCF_003591175.1). Lineage (GTDB taxonomy): Bacteria > Pseudomonadota > Gammaproteobacteria > Enterobacterales > Enterobacteriaceae > Serratia > Serratia inhibens. Next base: position 760,088 of record NZ_QYYG01000001.1, read on the forward strand.
TCTGCAACGGTCTGCCGCATAGCGATGGTCGGCTGCCAACCCAGCAAGCGGCGGGCATTCTTGATGCTCGGCGTACGGTGCTCAACGTCCTGATACCCTTTACCGTAATAGCTGCTGCTTTCTACATCCTTGAAACCGGCAAACGGCGGAAAGCGCTCGCGCAACGGGTGGTGGTTGAAGCTCTCGAGCAGCATTTCCGCCAGTTCACGGATGCTGGCTTCGTTGGTCGGATTACCGATATTGACGATCTGGCCGTCACACAAACCGTCACGGTTTTCGATAATGCGAAACAGCGCTTCGATACCGTCGTTGATATCGGTAAAGCAGCGTTTTTGTGCCCCGCCGTCCATCAGTTTGATCGGCGAGCCTTCCACCAGGTTGAGAATCAATTGGGTGATGGCGCGTGATGAACCGATACGTGCAGCATCCAGATTATCCAGGCGCGGCCCCATCCAGTTAAACGGGCGGAACAGCGTGAACTTCAATCCTTCCTTGGCTCCGTACGCCCAAATCACCCGGTCCAGCAACTGCTTGGACACCGAGTAAATCCAGCGCTGTTTGTTGATCGGCCCGACGATCAGGCGCGAGTGATCTTCATCAAACTCTTTGTCGTCGCACATGCCATACACCTCGGAGGTGGACGGGAAGATAATGCGCTTATTGTATTTCACGCAGTCGCGGACGATTTTCAGGTTTTCTTCGAAATCCAGCTCGAATACGCGCAGTGGGTTGCGGGTGTATTCGATTGGCGTCGCAATCGCCACCAGCGGCAGCACCACGTCGCATTTCTTGATGTGATACTCGATCCACTCCGAGTGGATGCTGATATCCCCTTCCACAAAGTGGAAGCGCGGGTTATCCAGGAAGCGGCTGATGGCATCCGAACCGATATCCAGGCCGTAAATGTCGTAACGGTCGTCACGCAGCAGGCGTTCTGTCAGGTGGTTACCGATAAAACCGTTGACGCCCAGGATCAACACGCGGGTTCTGCGTTTCATGACCGCATTGGCCTTCGCGGCCAGGCGCACATCGGTCACGATCCCCATTTCCTGCGCCAGACGGCTGCCCTGCACGTACAGACCGGTCTCGTTTTGCCCGGCAACGATTTCCAGCGCGCCCTCACCGCAAGCGATGATCAGCGGAGAGGTGCTGAGCACAGTGCCCGGTTGTTTATCATGCTGGGCATCCAGCACCCGGGCGCGCCAGACGATCATTTTACGCTGGCCAAGGTAGCTGAATGCGCCAGGGTAAGGCTCGGTGACCGCACGGATCAGGTTGTTGATTTCCTGTGCGGATTTATGCCACGAAATTTCACCGTCTGCGGCAGTGCGGCGGCCAAAATAGCTGGCGTCGGCTTCATTTTGCGCAGTGAATGAGGCGGTGCCGTTTTTCAGTTTAGGCAGCTCGTCTTTCAGCAGCGCCTGCGCTGCTTCCAGCACTTTTTTGTGCAACGTCAGCGCCGTATCTTCAGCGGTGATCGCCACTTTACGCTGGCCAACAATATCCCCGGCGTCCGGGCGTTTGACCATTTTGTGCAGCGTGGCGCCGGTTTCGGTTTCGCCATTGACCAACGCCCAGTTCACCGGCGCGCGGCCACGGTAGCGCGGCAGCAACGAACCGTGCAGGTTGAAACCGCCAAGCGGCGCCAGAGACAGGATCTCATCGCTCAGCAGGTTGCGATAATAGAATGAGAAAATAACGTCCGGTTGCAACTGACGGATACGTTCGATCCACAACGGGTGGTTAACGTCTTCCGGCGCATAGACCGGCAACTCCAATTCAGCGCCCAAACGTGCTACGGAGGAGAAGAAGTTGTTCTCACCAGGATCGTCGGTATGCGTGAATACCGCCTGAACGTCATAACCTGCCTCAGTCAGCGCTTTCAAACCCGCGCAGCCAATATCATGGTAAGCAAATACAATAGCTTTCATCATTCTTCTTCCTGAGTATTGTGAACCGGCTGTTCGCCGACCACTTTCTGAACAAAATAACGAGGACGAGCACGTACGTCGGTATAGATGCGGCCGATGTATTCTCCCAACAGCCCCATGCCGACAAATTGAGCGCCGATAAAGGTAAACAGCACCGCAAACAGGGTGAACACCCCGCCGCCCGACCATTCAGGCCCCATAATCAAACGCAGGGCGATCAACACCACCGCCAGCACAAACCCTGAGAGCGCCACCACGCTGCCTACGACGCTGAGCAAACGCAGCGGCGTCGTCGTCAGGCAGGTAAGCAAGTCGTACATCAGGTTAATCAGCTTCATCAGGCTGTATTTGGAGTCGCCAAACTCGCGTTCGGCGTGCAGTACGTCGATTTCTGTGGTGCGCCGGGCAAAGGTGTTCGCCAGGATCGGGATAAAGGTGCTGCGTTCGTGGCAGTTCAACATGGCTTCGATAATATGGCGGCGGTAGGCGCGCAACATGCAGCCGTAATCGCCCATCGATTTACCGGTAGCGCGTTGGATCATCATATTGATAATGCGTGAGGCGCTTTTGCGGAACCAGGAGTCCTGACGGTTGGCGCGCACGGTGCCCACTACGTCATAACCCTCTTCCGCAACCCGTACCAGACGCGGGATCTCTTCCGGCGGGTTTTGCAAATCGGCGTCCAGCGTGATCACCAGATCGCCGCTCACCTGATTGAAACCGGCCATAATCGCCGAGTGTTGACCGTAATTGCGGTTCAGCAAAACGGCAATCACGCAACTCCCCGGTTGTTCTGCCGCAGCGGTCAGCATATCGGCAGAGTTGTCGCTGCTGCCGTCATCGACCAGGATAATTTCATAAGGCTGAGTCAGTTGTTTACAGGCGGCGGTAGTACGCTCAAGCAAGGCGGGTAAACTTTCCTGCTCGTTGTATACCGGTATCACCACCGAAACTTTTTTTATCGGTTCAACGCGAGACACGTAATGACTCCACAACAGAAGATAAGGCGTTGACCACGCGATCGACATCGTCGTCGGTCATATCAGGGAATAACGGTAAGGTGCAAAGACGCGCCGAGTTCCATTCGGTGTTCGGCAACGCCAGCTGCGGATAACGTTCACGGTAAAATTTTTGGGTATGGGCAGCGCGGAAATGCAGGCCGGTACCTATGCCCAACGCCTTCAGGCGCTCCATCAGTTGGTCGCGGTCGATGCCGCAACGCTCGGCATCAACACGCACCATAAACAGATGCCAGACGTGGTCATGCGGGTAATCAGGCAGCCCCAGCGGCTGGAAAGGCGAGCCTTCCAGCGCGGCCAAATAACGCTGGGCCAACGCTTTGCGGCGGGCGTTCAACTGCGGTAAACGAGCTAACTGCACGACAGCGATAGCCGCGTGAATATCCGAAAGGTTGTATTTGTAGCCCGGCTCCACCACCTCGGCCTGCGGCTTGCGGCCCAGCTGTTGGCGATCGAAGGCGTCAACCGCCAGGCCGTGGAACTTCAGGCAACGCACGCGATCCGCCAACGCATCGTCGTCGGTGGCAATCAGGCCACCCTCGGCGCAGGTCAGATTTTTAATCGCATGGAAGGAAAAAATTGCCGTGCCGCGCGCACCGACCCACTCGCTGTTGTAACGTGCACCCACAGCATGGGCGGCATCTTCAATCAGGGGGAGATTGTGGCGTTTTGCCACATCACGCAGAGCATCCATCTGCAGCGGCGCACCGGCATAATGCACCGGGACAATGGCTTTGGTTTTGGCCGTAATGGCGGCTTCGACAGCGGCGGCGCTGACCATCAGCGTATCGCGGTCAACGTCAATCATCACCGGCGTCGCGCCAAGCAATTCAATCATGTTGAGAGTGGAAACCCAGGTTTGCGAAGGTGTGATAACTTCATCACCCGGCCCAATGCCCAGCGCCATCAGGGTGATGTGCATACCCGCAGTGGCGGAACAAACGGCGATGGCGTGTTTACATCCGAAGGTGGAGCAGAATTCGCTTTCCAATTGCTGATTCTGCGGCCCGGTGGTGATCCAGCCGGAGCGCAATACCTTTTCTACCGCTGCGATTTCTTCATCGCCAATGGCCGGGCGAGAAAAAGGTAAAAATTCATCCATAGTTAACCCCAAACTCATCAAATTTCTTTAATGACACTGTAGATCTCTTTTATTTAACGAATATTAAACGCCAGAGAGAATCGTTCCTGGTGGATTAACTGCCAATGTACGGCCGCAAGCTTAACTAAACCTTAAGATAAGATTAATTATCAACTGGCTGTCAGATTTGAGCGACCCATCAATAAAAAAAACAAATACTTCATAAGAATCAATTGATTATTGTTATAAATAATTACTTACTTATTTTATTTGAACTAAATCAGCGTAGCACGTCAACGACGGTTTTCAAGGCGGAGAGTTAATTTAAAGGGGAAAAAGAAATAACGGCCGATGGTTAGCCGTCTATTTATATAGAGTCCGTTTAATTTACGTTTAAGCGGACTTTCTCGCTACGCGGTCTTGGTCATGATCCAACGCTGATCGCCGACCGCCTGCAAATGAAAATCCACATCATAAATCTGTGAAAGCAATACCGGCTCCATCACTTCTCGCGTAACGCCCTGCGCGACCAGCCGACCGGCGTGCAACAGCCAAACCCGATCGGCCTGCTGCAAAGTGTGATTGAGATCGTGGGCGCAAACCAAAGCGCTGCGTCCGCTCTGGCAAAACTCGCGAAGCAGACGATCCAGAGCGACCTTCTGCGCCACATCCAGACTATTGGTCGGTTCATCCAGCAACAGCAGTTGACTGTAGGGGTTAACCGTCGGCCACACCTGCAGCAGCACCGACGCCAGCCGCACCCGCTGCCATTCACCGCCGGACAACTGAGTCAGCATCCGCGGCAACTTGTCCATCAGCTTTAAACGTTGGCAAAGATAGAGGATGGTGCTCTCCACTGCAGCTTCAGCTGCGCCCGCCGGCTGGTGCAGCGCCAAATATTGAAATACCGGCATCAACGCGACAGGGGGCTGTTGCTGGCTTAAATAAGCGCGGCGCAACGCCAGCTCATTCCCCTGATAACCGGTCAACGGTTGCCCCGACAACAGAATCTCTCCCCTGCCGGGCAGCATGCCCGCCAACCGTGCCAGCAGCGTACTTTTACCGGCACCATTCGGGCCGATAAGGTGATACTGCAACCCGGCATCAACCTGGGCTGAAAATGGGGCCAAACGCCCTTCTACCCCAACATCACTGAGTTGCAGCATGATCGATGAGCGCTCCTTGTTATCCGGCGAGGGCCTGTTTCACGGCGGTTACCAGCGCCGGATCTTCCGGTGTCGTGTCCGGCGAGAAACGCTGAATCACTTGGCCATCGCGCCCAATCAGGAACTTCTCAAAGTTCCACAGGATATCGCCGATTTTTTTCGGCGCACGACCTTTGCTGCTCATACGCGCCAGGAATTCGCTGCCCTCTGGCGCAATGGCCTGCGGTTTTGCGGCAATCAGCGCCTGATACAACGGATGGCGGTCGTCGCTGTTCACTTCAATCTTGGCAAACATCGGGAACTGAACGCCGAAGGTTCCGCGGCAAAACGCCAGGATCTCTTCATTGCTGCCGGGTTCTTGCCCCAGGAACTCATTGGACGGGAAGCCCAGCACCTCAAAACCCTGTGCCCGATAGGTTTCGTACAAGGCTTCCAGCCCTTCATATTGCTTGGTCAAGCCACATTCCGACGCCACGTTAACCACCAGCAGCGCTTTGCCTTCATATTCGCCCAGAGTGGTGGATTGGTTTTCGATAGTGTTTACCGGAATGTCATAAATAGGTTGAGACATAGCTTTATCCTCTTGTTTTGTTTGCAGGTGAACAGAGAAACTACCTTACGCTTTTTACCCGGGTCAGTAACCAGATAAATAGCGGTGCTCCGAGAGTGGCGGTCACCACCCCAATGGGCAATTCTGCCGACAACAGAGTGACACGCGCCACCACATCAGCGGCCAGCAGCACGCCGCCACCGGCCAGCGCGCACCCGGGCAGCAGATAACGCTGATTGGTCAGACCACTGAGGCGCAGCATATGCGGGATCACCAGGCCGACAAAGCCAATCACCCCGGCCAGCGCCACGCTGACGCCCACCAGCCAGCCAATCGCCAACACCAGCAGATTGCGCCACAGGTGCAGGGAAAGCCCAAGTTGACGTGCCTGAATCTCCCCCAGGGCCATAAAGTTCAACGCCTTGCCTTGGCAACACAGCCAAAGCAGTACCGGCAACAGGGCCAGCACCAACCACTTTTGCCGCCAGTCAACGCCGCCAAACCCGCCCATCATCCAATACATCAGTTGGCGCAGATCCAGGCTGGAACTGAAGTACACCGCCCAGGTCATCACTGCGCTGCAAACGATGCCCAGCGCAACCCCCACCAACAGCAAGCGCGCATTGGTTAAGCGTCGGCGGCGGGCAAAGCTCAGCAGCAGAAAAGTCATGATTAACGCACCGACGATAGCGCTCAGGCTCATCAACGCCACCGGCAGCAAACCGTTACCCAGCAACACCGTCAGCACCAACGCCACACCGGCACCGTTCGCGACACCGAGCAGGCCAGGCTCGGCCAAGGGGTTTTCGAATAGCGCCTGCATCACCGCCCCGGCCACCGCCAGGCTGGCGCCTACCAGCATCACTGCCATCGCGCGCGGCAACCGTAATTGCCAGACAAACAGCTGCGCGGGTTCGCTCAACCACTGTGAGGGCCAGAGCCAAACGTCACCGGCACTGAGGCTGAAAACAAAAGCCACCGCAACACCCAGCGTCAACAACCACAAGTGGCGTTTGTCGCGAGTACGTTGATTTTGGAGCAATAAAGAAAAGGTCTGGCTGGTCGGCATAGGCGCGCGATTCCCTGCAGGCCGTATTTGCGGCCGAATAATTGACGTCTGGGTCAAATATTAGGGGGTTAGCGCCTGAAGGGGAAGCATTGCATAAGCACAATGGCAGGAAAACGGCGGCTGCCCCTGCCCGTCACCCGCAGGTGATGGCAAAAGCAGCCGCTGTAGAATCAATTAAGGGCGCTGGCCATTGCCATTCGGTGGATAGGGCTCGCCATTGCCGTGGCCGTTACCACGACCATTATCATTGCCACGTCCCTGCTCGTTACCGCGACCATGGTCATTGCCACGGTCGCCGTTGTCATGACGATTACCGTTATCATGATTATCGCGCTCGCCATGGAATGGATTGCCGCCGCGAGCCGGGCCCGGGTGTTCATAGCCGCGCGGTGGCTGCGGTTGCCAACGGCCCCCGTCCCAGTACATGCCACGATTATTCCGCTCCCCCATGCCACGGCCCTGATGAGCATGCCACCACTGCGGCGGACGCCAGTCGTAGCCATCCCAATAGTAGCCACGCCGGTCCTGATCGCCCAGATGTACCGAGACACCCGGCACGTTGATATCTATAGAGACATCCGCCTGCGCAGCCACCGGCAGCAGCAAGGGTAAACAAACCAGCAACAGGATCTTTTTCATTTCATGTTCTCACTTTATTTTTCTCGCTGGAGTGGTTATATCAGCGCATTTATTTAGCGCCTATCTCACCAATGCCTATTTTCAGATTGTTTTCACCTCCCTTACGCAATCCATACACTCAACCCATGGAGTTTAATTAATATAATTACTGACAACGCTTAACGAATAACTGACGTACGTCTCACCGCAGGGTTATTTATAATTAGACCAACAACCACCGGAGAAACATTATTATGATTAAACGCATTGGATTGCTATTGGCCGTGGTCGTACTGTCTTCGGCGCTCAGCGCTTGCTGCTTCGGCCCACACGGCGGCGGCCATCGTGGCGGCGGTGGACCGGGTCACTACTACAACCATTATTAACCATAAGGGGCTCCAGGCCCCTTTTTATTTCACCATGCAATCCATATAAAATTACCATAAGAATAATCCGCATCAGGCATATTATTTTCAGGCAATGGAATGATGAGAGTAATATCATCAACCGATTTTTATAGCGATGTAATTTAAGAATAAACCGAATTTAACGCAGAAAAAGAAAAAGGCCGCAAAAGCGGCCTTTTTGGTTTCACGCAACTTACTCTTTCGGGCTGGCGTTCTCTACCCGACTTTTCAGCTTTTGCCCCGGACGGAAAGTGACCACGCGGCGCGCCGTAATCGGAATGTCCTCGCCGGTTTTCGGGTTACGCCCAGGACGTTGGTTCTTGTCACGCAAATCAAAATTGCCAAAACCTGACAGTTTAACCTGCTCACCGTTCTCAAGAGCACGACGCACCTCTTCGAAAAACAGTTCTACCAGGTCTTTGGCATCCCGTTTGCTAAGCCCAAGCTTTTCAAACAGGTGTTCTGACATTTCAGCTTTAGTAAGCGCCATAGGTTCAATCCCTCAAGGATGCTTGGAATCGCTGTTTTAGAGCCTCTACACATTTTGCAACGGTAGCGGCTATCTCCTCTTCTTCCAGTGTACGAGCGGTATCCTGCAATACCAGACTGATAGCCAGGCTCTTATCACCCTCTGCCACGCCCTTGCCACGGTACACATCAAACAAGTTTACGCCAACTACCTGATTTGCGCCAACTTTCTTACACTCTGCCAAAATATCTTCTGCGGCGACGTTTTCAGCCACCACAACGGCGATATCGCGACGGTTTGCCGGGAAGCGAGAAATCTCCCGCGCCTGAGGCACGGCGCGGCTTGCGACCTTGTCCCACTCCAGTTCGAACACCACTGTGCGGCCGTTAAGATCCAGTTTACGCTCAAGTTCCGGATGAACCACTCCGATGAAACCTACGCGTTCGCCCTGTAAATAAATCGCCGCGCTTTGCCCCGGATGCAGTGCCGGATTGGCCTCTGCCTTGAACTGAATTTCGGATAATTTACCGGTCAGTTCGAGTACCGACTCCAGATCGCCTTTTAAATCATAGAAGTCGACCGGCTTACGCGCCAGATCCCAGTGTTCTTCGTGCGTATGGCCCGCAATCACTCCTGCCAGCATGACATCCTGACGGATACCCAGATTTGCCGCAGTATCAGGCACAAAGCGCAACCCGCTTTCAAACAGGCGCAGGCGGCTTTGCTGACGATTCTGGTTATACACCACCGCGGACAACAGGCCAGTCCACAATGACAAGCGCATAGCCGACATCTCTACCGAGATTGGGCTTGGCAGGATCAACGCCTCTTCGCCCGGGTGCAGCAAGGCCTGTACTTTAGGATCAACGAAACTGTAGGTGATCGCTTCCTGGAAGCCATGATCGACCAGCATGGTCTTCACGCGTTTCAGCGTCAGATCGGCTTCGCGATGCTTGGTCATGACCAGATCGGCACGTACCGGCACGTCGGGAATATTGTTGTAGCCATAAACGCGTGCGACTTCTTCCACCAGATCTTCTTCGATTTCCATATCGAAACGCCAGCTAGGCGCCACCGCCAGCCAGTTATCACCCTGCTCGGTCACCTGGCAACCCAAACGGCGCAGAATATCGCTTACCTGCTCGCTTGGTACTACGTGGCCAATCAAACGATCCAGTTTTTCACGGCGCAATGTAATAGTGGCACGCTTCGGCAGTTCGCTTTCGGTGGTAACATCGATAACCGGGCCTGCCTGGCCGCCGCAGATATCAATCAGCAGACGGGTAGCGCGCTCCATCGCTTTGTACTGCAGCGCAGGGTCAACGCCACGCTCATAGCGATGTGAGGCATCGGTGTGCAGGCCCTGACGGCGCGCGCGGCCGGTAATCGACAGCGGGCTGAAGAAGGCACACTCCAGCAGCACATCCTGGGTCTCGTCATTCACCCCTGAGTGTTCGCCACCAAAGATGCCACCCATCGCCAGCGCTTTCTGGTGATCGGCAATCACCAGGGTGTCGGCATTCAGTTTGGCTTCGTTGCCGTCCAGCAAGGTCAGAGTTTCCCCTTCGCCGGCCATACGCACGACGATACCGCCTTCAATGCGGCTCAGATCGAAAGCATGCATTGGCTGGCCAAGTTCCAGCAGCACGTAGTTGGTGACGTCAACCACCGCGTCAATGGAGCGGATGCCGCAACGACGCAGTTTCTCACGCATCCACAGCGGGCTGGGGGCTTTAACGTTGATGCCTTTGACTACGCGGCCGAGGTAACGCGGGCACGCCTGTGGCGCATCAACGCGGATCGGCAGCGTATCATTGATAGTGGCTGCGACCGGGCTCATGTCCGGTTCGGTCAGCGCTACCTGATTCAGCACACCGACATCCCGCGCTACGCCGATGATACCCAGACAGTCTGCACGGTTAGGCGTTACGCTGATTTCGATCGTGTTGTCGTTCAGCTTCAGGTATTCACGGATGTCGGTACCGATTGGCGCATCTTCCGGCAGTTCGATAATACCGTCGTGATCGTCAGAAATTCCCAGTTCGGAGAACGAACAGAGCATGCCTTCAGAAGGCTCGCCGCGTAATTTGGCGGCTTTGATTTTGAAATCGCCCGGCAACACCGCGCCCACGGTGGCAACGGCCACCTTCAGGCCAGTACGGCAGTTTGGCGCGCCGCAGACGATATCCAGCAGGCGATCGCCGCCCACATTGACCTTGGTCACGCGCAATTTGTCCGCATTCGGATGCTGACCGCATTCAACTACATGACCAACCACCACACCGTTGAAAACGCCGGCTACCGGCTCCACGCCGTCCACTTCCAGACCGGCCATGGTGATTTGATCGGATAATGCTTCGCTGCTGATGGCCGGGTTTACCCACTCGCGCAACCAGAGTTCACTGAATTTCATGTGATATTCCCGCCTTACTTAAACTGTTTGAGGAAACGCAGATCGTTTTCGAAGAACGCGCGCAGGTCGGTAACGCCATAACGCAACATCGTCAGACGCTCCATACCCATGCCGAAAGCGAAGCCGGAATAGATCTCCGGATCGATGCCCACGTTACGCAGAACGTTCGGGTGCACCATGCCGCAGCCCAAAACCTCCAGCCACTTGCCGTTTTTGCCCATGACGTCCACTTCTGCGGACGGTTCGGTAAACGGGAAGTAAGACGGACGGAAACGAACCTGCAAATCCTCTTCAAAGAAGTTATTCAGGAAATCGTGCAGCGTGCCTTTCAGATTGGTGAAGCTGATATCTTTGTCGACAATCAGGCCTTCCATCTGATGGAACATCGGGGTGTGCGTTTGATCGTAATCGTTACGGTAAACGCGACCCGGCGCAATAATGCGAATTGGCGGTTGCTGGTTCTTCATGGTACGGATCTGCACGCCGGAAGTTTGGGTACGCAGCAGGCGTGTGGCATCGAACCAGAAAGTATCGTGATCGGCACGCGCCGGGTGGTGCCCGGGAATGTTCAGCGCGTCGAAGTTATGATAATCGTCTTCAATTTCCGGGCCAGTCTCAACGGAGAACCCCAGTTCGCCAAAGAAGGCTTCGATACGATCGATGGTGCGAGTCACCGGGTGCAACCCGCCGTTTTCCATACGACGGCCCGGCAGGGAAACGTCAATAGTCTCTGCTGCCAGACGCTCGTTCAGTGCAGCGGATTCCAGCATATTTTTACGCGCGTTCAGCGCATCCTGCACCGCCTGTTTTGCCTGGTTGATCACTGCCCCGGCCGCCGGGCGTTCTTCCGCCGGCACGTCGCGCAGCGATTGCATCTGCAAGGTAAAATGGCCTTTCTTGCCTAAATATTCGACGCGTACCAAATCCAACGCGGCAACATCCTGGGCATCTTCTACGGCTGCTTTGGCATTGGCAACCAGCTCTGCGAGATGTGGCATTGCTTTCCTCTTCCTCTGGCCGGTATGGCCCTAAGTAATTGTTATCTATTATTCGAACACGCCTTTCGCAAATCTTCAAAGAATTTCGAGTCATAGCCAGGCGGCCAACTCGTGCATCCCCAGGATGCTTACTCAAGTAAGTGACTGGGGTAAGCGAGTGCAGCCAACAACGCTACGGCTTGAAAGGCGAAGAAGACGGCCAAAAACAAAAAAGCCTCCACAGGGGAGGCTTAGGCGCTACTTTTCGTTTCTTTTCTTACGCGCAAAGCCTCCTGAGATCAGGCGCTAAAGTAAAAAAAGAAACGAAAAATAGCAGCGTACATGATTGATTGCTTAACCTTGTCGATAGATTGTCCACCAGTGATATAGCGGCGGTCAATAAAAGTCAATATTGGTGCTGAAAAACAAAGATTAAAAGAGGGAGCAAGCTCCCTCTTCTACTGACTTACGCCAGTGCTGCTTTCGCTTTCTCAACCAGTGCGCCGAAGGCCACTTTGTCGAAGACCGCGATATCAGCCAGGATCTTACGGTCAATTTCAATAGAGGCTTTTTTCAGGCCGTTAATGAATTTGCTGTAAGACAGGCCGTTCACACGAGCTGCTGCGTTGATACGTGCAATCCACAGCTGACGGAACTGACGCTTACGTTGACGACGGTCACGGTAAGCATACTGACCTGCTTTGATTACTGCCTGGAAGGCAACACGATAAACGCGCGAACGGGCACCGTAGTAACCTTTCGCTTGTTTTAAAATTTTCTTGTGACGTGCGCGTGCAATTACACCACGTTTTACGCGAGCCATATGCTCTCTCCTAAAGTCTTATTCTGGATTCAAAAAAAATGGCTTATGCGTACGGAAGGCACGCAACAACCAGGACCATATCGTTTTTAGACACCATGCCTTTCGGACGCAGGTGACGTTTACGCTTGGTTGCTTTTTTGGTCAGAATATGACGCAGGTTAGCATGCTTGCGCTTAAAACCACCGCTGCCGGTTTTTTTGAAGCGCTTGGCTGCACCACGTACAGTTTTAATCTTTGGCATTTTAATTAAATCCACTTCGCATTGTTAAACAACGATCAGTAAGGCGAATAAAACCCACACAACGCAAGCGTTGCGCGGGTTCGATTACTTGGAAGCCTTTACTGTCTCTTTTTCGGTGCGAGCACCATGATCATCTGACGGCCTTCGATCCTCGTAGGGAAGGATTCGACAATGGCCAAATCAGAATCTTCACACAGGTCTTTACGGACGCGGTTAAGCACTTCCATACCGATCTGTTGGTGCGCCATTTCACGCCCACGGAAACGCAGGGTGATTTTGGCTTTATCGCCATCTTCCAGAAAGCGAATCAGGTTGCGTAGTTTGACCTGATAGTCGCCATCATCGGTACCAGGACGGAATTTGATTTCCTTGACCTGAATGACTTTTTGCTTCTTCTTCTGTTCTTTGGTCGACTTGCTCTTCTCGTAGAGGAATTTGCCGTAATCCATGATTCGGCAAACTGGCGGTTCGGCATTTGGGCTGATTTCTACTAAATCAACACCCGCTTCCTCAGCTTTTTCAAGAGCTTCATTCAGACTGACAATACCAATCTGCTCGCCATCGACGCCGGTTAGGCGAACTTCTTGCGCGCGAATTTCTCTGTTAATGCGATTAGGACGCGCCGGTTGAACTCGTTTTCCGCCTTTAATACTTTATTCCTCCAGTTGATGAAGACTACGGCTGCGAATCTCTTTCAGCAGCTTGTCTACGACTTCGTTTACGTCGAGGCTTCCCAGGTCTTTGCCACGGCGGGTACGAACGGCAACTTTGCCTGATTCGACCTCTTTATCACCGCACACCAACATGTAAGGAACCCGACGTAAAGTATGTTCGCGAATTTTAAAGCCAATCTTCTCATTTCTCAAGTCCGCTTTAACACGAATCCCTGCATCTTGCAGTTTTTTGGTCAATTGCTGGACATAATCAGACTGGCTGTCGGTGATATTCATCACCACCACCTGCACCGGAGCAATCCAGGTTGGGTAGAACCCAGCGTACTCTTCGGTAAGGATACCGATGAAACGCTCCATGGAGCCCAAAATAGCGCGGTGGATCATTACCGGTACCACGCGATCGTTGTTTTCGCCAACATACGACGCGCCTAAACGACCCGGTAAGAAGAAATCGAGCTGCACGGTACCACATTGCCATGCACGATCCAAACAATCATGCAGAGTAAATTCAATTTTTGGTCCGTAGAAGGCGCCCTCACCCGGCTGATATTCAAACGGAATCCCGTTTTCTGTCAGCGCGGCAGCCAAGTCATCTTCCGCGCGAGTCCACATATCGTCAGTGCCGATGCGCTTCTCAGGGCGGGTGGAAAGTTTAACCGCAATCTTTTCGAAGCCAAAGGTGCCGTAAACATCATAGACCATTCTGATGCATTCGTTCACTTCGGCACGCACCTGCTCTTCGGTACAGAAGATATGGGCGTCATCCTGAGTGAAACCGCGCACGCGCATCAGGCCATGCAGAGAACCCGAAGGCTCGTTGCGGTGGCAGCTGCCGAACTCACCCATGCGCAGCGGCAAGTCACGGTAAGACTTCAGGCCCTGGTTGAAGATCTGCACGTGTCCCGGGCAGTTCATCGGCTTGATGCAGTACTCGCGGTTTTCCGACGAGGTCGTGAACATGGCGTCTTTATAGTTTTCCCAGTGGCCGGTTTTTTCCCACAGCACACGGTCCATCATAAATGGCCCTTTCACTTCCTGATACTGGTACTCCTTGAGCTTCATGCGCACAAAGGCTTCCAGCTCACGGAAAATCGTCCAGCCGTCGTTGTGCCAGAACACCATGCCCGGCGCTTCTTCCTGCATATGATACAGGTCGAGCTGCTTGCCGATCTTGCGGTGGTCACGCTTGGCGGCTTCTTCCAGACGTTGCAGGTAGGCATTCAGCTGTTTCTTGTCTGCCCAGGCAGTACCGTAGATACGCTGCAGCATTTTGTTTTTGCTGTCGCCGCGCCAGTAGGCGCCCGAGGTTTTCTGCAGTTTGAAGTGATGGCAGAAACGCATGTTCGGCACGTGCGGACCGCGGCACATGTCGATATATTCTTCATGGTGATACAAGCCAGGACGGTCGTCATGGCTGATGTTCTCATCCAGAATCGCCACTTTGTAGTTTTCACCACGTGCGGCAAAGGTGTCGCGGGCTTCTTGCCAACTGACCTTTTTCTTGATGACGTCATAATCTTTGTCGGCCAACTCATGCATCCGCTTTTCCAGCAGATCCAGGTCTTCCTGCGTCAGGGTACGGTCAATATCGACGTCATAGTAGAAACCGTTGTCGATCACCGGGCCAATGGCCATTTTGGTGTCCGGCCACAGCTGCTTGATGGCATGGCCCAACAGGTGCGCGCAGGAGTGGCGCATGATTTCCAGGCCTTCGGCGTCCTTGATGGTGATGATCGCCAGTTGCGCATCGGATTCGATCAGATCGCCGGCATCAACCAGTTCACCGTTTACACGGCCGGCAATACAGGCTTTGGCCAAACCAGGGCCGATATCAAGGGCAACATCCAGCGGGGAAACGGCACGGTCGAAATGACGCTGACTTCCGTCAGGAAGAGTAATAACAGGCATTAATGATTCCTTATCTACAGTGGTGACCCACACGACAGATCACATGAAGAAATACAATATCGTTTAACTACATGTTGTTATGAACGCTATTCAGCTTCACTCTGCCAAATATGTACCCTCATAAGCACACAATTTACGATGTGCCATGGTGCGACGCCATAACGGAACAGGGAGTGTAACACTATGATTAGCGCGCCATCTACCGGAGAGTTTGTCAGGCATGCTCCCACTTGCCGGTCGACGTATTTTAAAATCTCGGTGTTCGGTTTTACCCGCAATGATCAAGTAACAGCATTGCGTAAATCAGCTATGGCGAAGCTCGCCCGCTACCGCTATTCTGTCGCCACTAACGGCTGAATTGAGACATACCCTCGCATCATGAACCGGTTATTCAAGTTACTTGTTGGCGTCTGCGTAGTGCTGGTGGCGAGTTTTGTTCTGCTTCACCTCGGCACAGATCGCCACCCGCGGGCCATTGCGGTCAACGAACCGCCGATGGAATGCGAAGATACCCCGGACATCGCCAATGACTGCGTGAACGACAACGGCGACGACACCTCTGCAGACCCTGCGCCCGAATTGACGCTACCCAATACGCAGGGCTGATCGAGCAGCAATTTCGTGTCAACATTGTGAATTTTCAAATGTTCCCCCCCTCTCACCATTGCTGGTGATCTTCCGGCAGGCTACTCTATTATTTTACGCCGCCGTGGCGTTAACTGAAAACAGAGGTCTGTTTCATGACGAGTATCATGCAGTTATTCCAGGCTATCGGATTGGGTCTGGTGCTATTGCTGCCGCTGGCCAACCCGCTTACCACCGTGGCGTTGTTGCTCGGCTTGTCGGGCAATATGACGCGTGAAGAGCGCAATCAGCAGTCGCTGATGGCGTCGGTCTACGTGTTCCTCATCATGACGATAGCGTTCTACGCCGGTCAGTTGGTCATGAACACCTTCGGCATCTCCATTCCCGGCCTGCGCATCGCCGGCGGGCTGATTGTGGCGTTTATCGGTTTTCGCATGCTTTTTCCACAGCAAAGCGCAGAAGAAGCGCCGGAGGTGGAAACCAAGTCAGACGAACTGCGCAAGAAAACCTCGGCCAACATCGCCTTTGTGCCACTGGCCATGCCAAGCACCGCCGGCCCGGGGACGATTGCCATGATCATCAGTTCGGGATCAAGCATTAAAGCTAATGTGCTGGGATTTGAGCAATGGGTACTGTTGGTAGCGCCGGTGGCGATTTTTCTGTCGGTGGCGGTAATACTGTGGGGTTGCCTGAGAAGCTCCGGTGCCATTATGCGCCTGGTGGGCAAGAGCGGCATTGAGGCAATCTCGCGCCTGATGGGGTTCCTGTTGGTGTGTATGGGCGTGCAGTTCATTATCAACGGCGTGCTGGAGATTATCTCCACCTACACGCCGGTGGCCTGATAAAACGGGCGCGGATCACCGCGCCCGTCTGGCTTACTTCCCTGCCGGCGCCTGAGCCCCCAAAATTCCCTTGCCTTCCGGCACTTCGGTAAAGCGGCTGAGGATCTCGCTGTAGGTTTTCGCCGGATCCAACTCTTTGAACTGATTCGGATAGATAAACTTCGCCAGGTACTCCAACCCAACAATGTTGTACGGGTGGTTATAGAAGTTGTGGTAAATGCCGTAGAAACGCCCCTCTTTCACTGCCGAGAGTTGAGCAAAGCCCGGGCGCTGCTTCATGCGGTTGAAAGCATCGTCGACCTGCTGCTGGGTAACGCCATAACCAAAGGGCACTGCGGCATTGGTTTTACTGGCCCACTGGGAGCCGGAAACGATATAGGCGTCCGGTTTCATGCTGATCACTTTTTCCAGCGACACATCGCCGGTCGCGCCGGGCAGCAACTCGGAACCCAGGTTGCGCGCCCCCACCGCCTCGATCATCCCGCCCCAGCCGACGTGCGAATGGGTGAAACAGCAAGACTCAAGCCCATTCAGGCCGGCTTTCGCTTCGATAAACACCAGCGGCTTTGGTTCCACCGTTTTGGTTTTATCGAGGATGCTCTGATAATGCTGCTGATAGAAATCGGTGTATTGCTTCGCTTCGCTCTCGCGGTTGAGCGTCTCCCCCAACAGCTGGATGCTTTTCGGGGTGTTTTCTACCGGCTTGAGCATGGTGTCGATAAACAACACCGGAATGTTCAACGCTTTCAACTTGTCCAGCACGCCGGTCTGGCTCAGAGAAGGTTTGGAACGTAATTGCGCCACCATCAGATCGGGATGTTTCGCTATCACACTTTCCAGATTGATCTCGCCCTTGTCGCTGAAGCCCATATCGATAATGTTCTTCGCCTCAGGCCATTTGCTCTGCAGGATTTTCCAGGTCTCACCGTCGCTTTTCTTCAGCAGGTTGTTCCACGCAACCAGCCGGGTGAAGGGATCGGCGCGGTCCAGCAAGGCCAGCGTCAAAATATCTCGCCCATCTTGCACCACAATGCGTTTCGGCTCTTGCTTAATCGTCACGCTTTCGCCGGAGGTGTCGGTCAGGGTCAACGGATAGGTGGTCGCCATCGCCTGAGCAGATAAAACGCTGGCGCAGGCCAATGCCAGCAGGGTGATTCGACGGTGCACGTAAAGCTCCTTAGCGTAGAAAAATTATCGGTAAATAATAATGAGAATGGCTTCTATTATCAAAGATAACGCTAAGCAGATTGCGCATTAATTGAAAATGGATGTGAATCAGGAGGGGAACATGGCGCGCCGCTCACGGCGCGCCACAGAGGTTAAACCAGGCCGTAAATCAGCGCAGAAAGCGCAATCAGCCCCATCACCAGCACGAAGATATTGCTCGGCGCACGGTAGCGGCGCATCGCGGGCACCGCACGCACGGCATACATCGGCAAAATAAACAGGATTACCGCAATCAACGGGCCGCTGATGGTTTCGATAATATGCAACGCACTGGGGTTCCACACCGTGGCAGCCCAGGTGAGCAGGAACAACAGTACGGCGGAAAGGCGGTGCGTGATGCGCGAGCTTAACGGCTTACCGACCGCCCGCGTCAAACCGTCAATCAGGCTGGTCGCCCCTTCGGTAACGCCAAGCGAAGTACCAAGGTAAGATTTGGCCATCGCAAGCATCGCCATCACCGGGCCAAGATAGGCAATCAGCGGATTGGAGAATTTGTTCGCCAGCGTGGTCAACACGGTGATGTTCTGATCTTTCGCCTGCTGCATGTCCGCATGAGACAGGCTTAGCACGCAGCTAAAGACAAAGAACAGCACGGTGACGCAAATCAGCACGTAGCTGTAACGCATAATGCGTGCGCAGCGGCGCTCTGCCTTGTCGCCATACAGGCTTTTCTGGGTGGAGGCGAAGGACGAAATAATCGGCGCATGGCTGAAAGAAAACACCATCACCGGTACCGCCAGCCACAACGAATGCCACAAATCCGGGCTGCTGAACTGGGTGTTGGCCAAGCCGCTGACAAAGTTCGCCGTCTGCCAGGTCGGCATCAGGTACAGCGAAATCCCCATCAGGAATACCAACAACGGGAACACCAGCATGCCCATCGCCGCGACAATCGCGTCTTTACCGCGCAACAACACCAGATTCAGCACCACCACCACCGCCAGGCTCAGCCAGATGCGCGGCAACGGCGTCAGGTGGAACTGATGGATCAGGAAACTGTCCAGGGCATTGGTAATCGAAATGCTGTACACCAGCACGATCGGGAAGAACGCCATCAGGTACAACACCATGATGATTTTTCCCGCCAGCACGCCAAAGTGCTCAACCACCACATCGTGGATATTGCCGTCGCGGCTGGAGCCGGAAAGCACAAAGCGGCTCAGTGCACGATGCGGCAAATAGGTCAGAGGAAAAGCAAACAGCGCCATCAGCAACAGCACCAACGGGCCGTTCAACCCGGCATTGATTGGCAGGAACAACGTACCCGCGCCGACAGCGGTGGCATAGAGGCCAAACATCCACACCGTA
This sequence comes from Serratia inhibens, assembly GCF_003591175.1. Taxonomy (GTDB): domain Bacteria; phylum Pseudomonadota; class Gammaproteobacteria; order Enterobacterales; family Enterobacteriaceae; genus Serratia; species Serratia inhibens. The sequence goes on from NZ_QYYG01000001.1 coordinate 779,396, forward strand.
TCGGTTTTGTTCCATTTGGCCGCTCGGGTAGCGGCCTGCGTACCTGAATCGGGAGAAATCGTACTCATAGGAAAGCTCACCTTACTCTTCAGCGACAACGATTGCGCTCAATGGGATATCCTTCTCCGCGAATTTTTTAACATTAATCAAGGGATTAATGCAGTATTTCATTCTTGTGATTGATAAAAGGACGGCAAAGGATAATTAAAAATGTTGTTTGGGTCTATCTCTTGGCGGCTGACTGCGCGCTTCATGAACGATTTTCAGTGCGGGAATGGACGGAGAGAGGCAAAAAAACAGGGGCCTCTTGAGGCCCCTGGCGGTTTACTTGTTGGCGTCCGGGTGATCCGGTACTTCGGCGCTCCCCATCTCCTTCTCGTTGCGGATCATCGAGCGGTCTTTACGCACGCCAGCCACATCTGAGGCATCGATGGGCTTGGCACTGTTGCCCCAGCTGGAACGGATAAAGTTGACCACATCCGCCACCTGTTGGTCATTCAGGCGCCAACCAAACGGCGGCATGGTGATGTTGGACACCGCCCCTTTCACCGCCGGCGTGGTATTGCCGGTCAGCACTATGTGGATCAGCGAGGTCGCATCGTCGGTTTGCACCACCGGGTTGCCCTTCAGTGCCGGGAAGGCGCGTTTGTAGCCCACACCGTCGGTACGGTGGCAAGCCGCGCAGTTATCGACGTACAACGCCGCTCCAGGCTTGCTGTCGTTACCGCGCCACAGATCCTTGGCAACGTTGTCCTCGGCGGGTGCCGCCTGCTGCTTGCCATCTTTCGGCGGCAGCGTTTTCAGGTAGCGTGAGATCGCCGTCAGGTCTTCATCGCTGAGATACTGCAGACTGTGTTCCACCACGTCGCTCATGCCGCCGAACACGATGGATTTGTCGTTGCGGCCGGTTTTCAGGAACTCGGTCAGTTCGGCTTCGCTCCAGGTTCCCAACCCGTCTTTCTGGTCGCCACGCAGGCTGGAGGCTACCCAACCGTCAATCGGCGCGTTGCTGCCGGACAGGTAATTGTCGCCGTCGTTATTGCTCAGCGATTTCTCCTGCATGGTAATGCTGCGCGGCGTGTGGCAGGCACCGCAGTGCCCCAGACCTTCCACCAGATAGCGTCCACGCTCGATCACCGGATCGGCTTTGGCGTCAGCGACAAAATCCGCCGGCGTCGGCGCAAACATGCCGCGCCAAATGCTCAGCGGCCAGCGCATCGACAGCGGCCAGGGAATGTCGGAATCCTTGTTGGCCTGCTCCACCGGCTGCACGCCATGCATGAAATAGGCATACATGGCGCGCATGTCGTCCTCTTTCACCAACGCGAACGACGGATAAGGCATCGCCGGGTACAGGGTGGCGCCATTTTTGGCTACGCCCTTGCGCACCGCGTTGTCGAAATCCTCAAAGCTGTAATCACCAATGCCGGTTTTTTTATCCGGCGAGATATTGGTGGAGTAAATGGTGCCGATCGGCGTTTCCATCGCCAAACCACCGGCAAACTCTTTACCGCTTTTACCGTTGGTGTGGCAGGCCACACAGTCACCGGCGCGCGCCAGGTACTCGCCGCGTTTGATCAATTCGCTGCTGACCGTCGCGTCCTGCGCCCAAACGGAAAAACTCAGTGCACTGAGAACCAGTGCGGGAACAAATGCTTTCATCAATCGCCGTCCTTATGCCTGCACCAAAGGGCCTGGGTTTTTCAGATACTGCTCGCGAATAGCGCGGGCAGACCAGTAAGCCAACGCGGCCACGGTGCCGGTCGGGTTGTAACCCAGCCCTTGCGGGAAGGCTGAAGCCCCGATGGAAAACACGTTGTGCACGTCCCAGCTTTGCAGATAACGGTTTACCGCGCTGGTCTTCGGATCTTCGCCCATCACCGCGCCACCGTTCATGTGCGTGGTCTGATAACTGGTGGTGTCAAAATGGCTGTTGGCATTTTTCGGGCTGCCGGCAATCAGTTTCGGGTTCATCGCTTTGGCGATCGGCGCCATTTTGTCGTACATGAATTGCGCCATCTTGACGTCGTTTTCCTGCCAGTCGAACGTCATGCGCAGCAGCGGCTGACCAAACACGTTCTTGTAGGTGGGATCGAGATCCAGATAATTGCTGCGGTACGACTGATGCGCGCCGTGGGCGTCCATCGACACGTGATGGGTGTAAGCGTCCGCCACCGCCGCTTTCCACTTGCTGCCCCAGGCCGGGGTGCCCGGAGGCGTCGGCAAGCCGGAAATCGGTTTGGTGCCCGCCTGGTTGACCCAGAACGGTGAACCGCCGACAAAGCCTTCTTTGGCATGGTCAAAGTTATCGGCGTTGAAATCGTCCACCCCGACGCCGTTACCACCGGCACCGATGAACGGGTTGGTGAACACGTCCTTGTCGAAGAACGCCTTAATGGTGGTCATGTTCTGATAGGCGAAATTACGCCCGACAACGCCCTCGCCGGTCACCGGATCGTAAGGCTTGCCGATGCCGGACAACAGCATCAGATGCACGTTGTGGAACTGGAAGGCGCCCAGGATCACCAGCTCAGCCGGCTGTTCGATTTCTCGGCCCTGCGCATCGACGTAATTCACGCCGGTGGCGCGGGATTTGTCGGCGCTCAGGTTCACTTTCAACACGTTGGCGTTGGTACGCAACTCGAAGCGTTTTTCCATGCGCAACGCCGGCAAAATATTGACGTTCGGCGATGCCTTGGAATACATATAGCAAGCGTAACCGCTGCAGAAGCCGCAGAAGTTGCACGGCCCCATCTGCGCACCGTAAGGGTTGGTATAGGAGTCCGACGTGTTGGCGGAAGGTAGATTATACGGGTGGTAACCCACCTCCAGCGCCGCCTTCTCGAACAGTTGGGCGGAGAAGGTATTCTTTTGCGCCGGCAGCGGGAAATCGCTGGAGCGATCGGCCGCAAAGCGGTTGCCGCCCTTCTGCGCCACTTTCTGGCCCTTGATGGTCCAGGCGGTGCCGGAAGTGCCAAATACTTTTTCGGCTTTATCGAAGAACGGCTCCAGTTCGTCGTAAGTCACGCCGAAGTCCTGAATGGTCATGTCTTTCGGGATAAAACTCTTGCCGTAGCGCTCTTCGTAGTGGCTGCGCATACGCAACTCGATCGGGTCAACGCGAAAATGTACGCCGGACCAGTGCAAGCCCGCCCCGCCCACGCCGGTACCCGGCAAAAATGCCGCCAGTTGGCGATAAGGCACCGCAGTCTGGCTGGTATTATGCCGAATGGTCACGGTACTTTTCGACAGATCCTGGAACAGCTTGCGGCGGATATTATAGGTCAGCTCGTCAATCACCTGCGGGTAGGAGCCGTCCGGATAAGTATCGCGCATCGGGCCACGCTCCAGCGCCACCACGTTCAAGCCTGCCTCGGTCAGCTCCTTGGCCATGATCGCGCCGACCCAGCCGAAACCGACGATCACCGCGTCTACTTTTTTCATTACCGTTGCCATCGTTATCCCCTCTCCCCACGAATTGATACCGGTGGGAAGGGATAGCGTTCCCCTCGCTCAACCCAGTCCATAAAGTCGGCGCGTGCGCCCGGAAAATTAATCAGCTTCCAGCCGACCATGTCTTTGTTACCGCCATGGATCGGATCGCTGAAGAAACCTTCGCGGGTGTTTTGCAGCAGGTAGGAGAAGAACAGCCTGGAAGGCAACTGCGAGAATTCTGCTTCACCAGACTCAAATTTTTGCAGCAGCGTATCCTGCTGTGCAGCGTCCAGCTCTGCAAAGGTTTTGCCGGTGGTTTTCTTGCAGTAGGCATCCGCGTCACTGATACCCAGGTTGTAAATTTGTTTCGGCACCAGCGGTAATTGGTAACCCATCTCTTTCGGCACATCCGGGTTGAAAGGCCCTTGCATGTACCAGATTGAACCTGTGGCGTACGGAGTATTCATCTGGCGATCGATAAACTCCGGCACGCCGGCTTCCAGCGCACCTGGGCCGCGATCGTCAGCCGGGATCAGGCGCGCGGCTGCGGCCTTGATAAATGCCCATTCTTCCGGGGTGAAAAACGTGGGCTGGTAGTCCGTTGGGGTGTCTGTAGCCGCGACAGCAGGCATGGGTGCCGTCAGGGCGCTGACGCCGCTGCCGCCAATCACCGCTGCGGGAATTAAAGTCATCGATTTCAGCAGGAAATCGCGCCGTGAATTGTTAGTTTTATCGTCCGACATGTCACATTCCATCCAAAGATAATCACAACTATTTAACCTCAACCTTGTGATCATTGCGGGATTTAAAAATAATTTGTTACGTATTTGTCTATTTTTTGAAGGTTACTTTGTGAACTCAAGCCCAAATGTTACCGGTAACTTATTGAATGAACGTAAAGATTTATCCGCTAATGTAAATTTAACTATTTGTGCGGTTTTTGAGGTAACAGAATGGGAAATAACGAAAAATGAGAGAGATGTCGCGATGTGGTCACGTCGAAAAGAAAAACCGGCCGCTGCAGACGACCGGTTTTAGCGAGAAATAGAGCTTACTGCGACATTGCCTGGTAGGCCGTCGTCACCTTCCATAAATAGCGCGGCGCCTGTGGGGCCGGATGCTTTTTCTGGATGTGCTGATAAAACTCATCCGGGCTCATCTGATTAATGCGGTTTACCGCCACGCGCTTGTCTGATGCGAACGTGCGCAACATGGCGCCAGCCCCATTGACATAAGAAACGATGGTGGCGTACTGCAAGGTCTGTGGGTTGTTGATCCCGGCTAGCTGCTGGCTTTGAAGAATATTGATATAGGCCGTTCCCAGATCAATATTGACCGCCGGATCCTTCAACTCACGCGAGCTGGGCTGCCCACTTCTTCCTTTCATACGATAGGCATCGCGCCCGGCGGTAGAAGGTTTCAGCTGCATTAATCCCACGGCGTTCGAGGTGCTGACCACGTTCGGGTTAAACCCGGACTCCACCTGAATAATCGCTTTAATCAGCGTTTCGTCGACGCCATAACTGCTGGCGGCCTGACGAATGTAATCGTTATAGGCTACCGGTGTCCCCGTGCGGTTGACCGGAGCCTGCGGGGGAGTTTTTAACCAACCCCCACGCGATGTGCCACTGCCTGAAATAGTACTTGTCGTTTGCGGGTCTTTGGCGCACCCCGACAAAAGCAACATTGCCGTCAGGCAACCGATTTTTGTTTTCACAGAATCCCTCACTCCTTTCAATGGGTTGCGTAGCATATACAACTTGTAAGGACGCCTGCATAATTTTTTTGGTCTAATCTCAAGCTATCCATATACCAAGAGGTGATTTATGAGTCAATCTGCAACGACGTGTTTTGTGGTGACTTTCCACTATCAGGAAGAAGGATTGGCTGATTTGGCCAAGCTTACCGGACAATTAACCCGTGATGGATTTGTCACTTCGGTGACAGATGAACAAGGCGTTCCGCATCAGTTGGGCAGCAACAGTTTTGCGTTTATAACTCCATTGAATCAAGAAGATGTTCAACAGCTGGCGCAGAAGCTCGGTGAAGTTGCCTTGGGGAAAACCCCGGAGGTCGACATAGCTCGCTATGAGGAGTACGTTAAGCGGTTACATACTGATACATAAAATGCTATAACTCACCTGACGGTATTATTTATCTCAATGGATTGATAGCCTGCCGTCAGCTCAAAGGTGACGCTTGACTTCGCTACAATTGATATTGATAATCATTTTCATTTGAGCCAGGAGATGTCACCATGCTTTTGAAACGATGCGTTTTTCCCCGCCTGTCACTCATTCAGGTCAGGGAGTTTTACCGCCCTTTTGCCCTGCTGTGTCTGCTGTTCGCCGCGGGCCTCGCCAGTAATGCCGCACTAGCAGAAAAGAAACTGCGCGTGGTGACGACCTTTACCATCATTCAGGATATCGCTCAAAACGTGGCCGGCGATGCCGCCGTAGTCGAGTCCATTACCAAGCCGGGAGCGGAGATCCACGATTATCAGCCAACGCCGCGCGATATCGTTAAAGCGCAGCACGCCGACCTGATCCTGTGGAACGGCATGAACCTCGAACGTTGGTTCCAGCGCTTCTTCGAGAATATCAAACAAGTCCCCGCCGCCGTGGTAACCGAAGGCATCACCCCGCTGCCCATCCATGAAGGTCCGTATAATGGCAACCCGAATCCGCATGCCTGGATGTCCGCCAGCAATGCGCTGATCTATATAGAAAACATACGTAAAGCGCTGGTGCAACACGACCCGGCCAACGCAGAAACCTATAACCGCAACGCCAAAGCCTATGCCGCCAAAATCAGTGCGCTGGATGCCCCGCTGCGCGAACGCCTTTCGCGTATTCCCGCAACCCAGCGTTGGTTGGTTACCAGCGAAGGCGCATTCAGCTATCTGGCGAAAGATTATCAGTTGAAAGAAGTCTATCTGTGGCCAATTAATGCCGACGAGCAAGGGTCGCCGCAGCAGGTTCGCCGGGTCATCGATACCGTTCGCGCCAACCGCATTCCGGTGGTGTTCAGCGAAAGCACCATCTCCGACAAGCCGGCCAAACAGGTGGCGAAAGAAACCGGCGCGAAATACGGCGGCGTGCTGTATGTCGACTCGCTGTCCACCCAGGGCGGCCCGGTACCGACGTATATAGACCTGCTGAACGTCACCGTACAAACCATCGCCAAAGGATTTGATCAATGACCACCGAGGTTTTTGTCCGCCCTGAGTTGAGTGTTGATGACGTTACCGTTACCTACAACAACGGCCATACCGCGATCCACAACGCCAGTTTTAACCTGAGCGGCGGTGCCATCTGCGCGTTAGTGGGCGTCAACGGCAGCGGCAAGTCGACGCTGTTCAAAAGCATCATGGGGCTGGTCAAGCCCACCACCGGCCGTGTGCAGTTGAACGACAAGCCGGTGGCGCATGCGCTGAAGAAAAATATTATTGCCTACGTCCCGCAAACCGAAGACGTCGACTGGAATTTCCCGGTTCTGGTGGAAGATGTGGTGATGATGGGCCGCTACGGCAAGATGAATTTTCTGCGCATTCCCGCCCGGGAAGATCGGTTACGCGTCGATAATGCGCTGGAGCGCGTTGGCCTGAGCGAACTGCGCACCCGCCAGATCGGCGAACTTTCCGGCGGACAGAAAAAACGCGTATTCCTGGCGCGGGCGCTGGCGCAACAAGGCTCCGTGCTGCTGCTGGATGAACCCTTCACCGGTGTGGACGTCAAAACCGAGAACGCGATTATCGATCTGCTGCGCGCGTTGCGTGACGAGGGCCACCTGATCCTGGTTTCCACCCATAATCTGGGTAGCGTGCCGGAATTCTGTGACCGGGTGATCCTGATTAACCGCACGGTGCTGGCTGCTGGCCCAACCGAAACCACCTTTACCCAAAGCAATCTGGAACAGGCGTTCGGCGGCGTGTTGCGCCATATCAACCTGTCCGGCCCGGATCTGCACGACGATAACGATCCGCGCACCGTGACGGTATTGACCGATGACGAACGCCCGGCGGTGTTCTATGGCCATACCAAAAGCGACCCTCCGGCGCAAAGCCAGCCAAAGGAGAAACAACCCTGATGCTGGAAACTCTGCTGCAACCCTTCAATTACAATTACATGGTCAAAGCCATCTGGGTCAGCGCCATCGTTGGCGCCGCCTGTGCGTTTCTATCGGCTTATCTGATGTTGAAAGGCTGGTCGCTGATGGGCGATGCACTGTCGCACTCGGTGGTGCCTGGCGTCGCCGGCGCCTATGCCCTTGGGCTGCCGTATGCCGCCGGGGCCTTCTTCACCGGCATGCTGGCTGCGTTGGCCATGACTCTGGTGCGCCACGTCACCCGCCTGCGTGAAGACGCAATCATCGGCTTTATTTTTTCGACCTTCTTCGCCGTCGGGCTGCTGATCATTTCACTCAATCCTACGTCGATTAACGTGCAGTCGATTATCTTCGGCAATATTCTCGGCATCGCCGACGAAGACGTGCTGCAGGTCGAGATTATCATCGGCGTCTCGCTGCTGATTCTATGCCTGGTGTGGAAAGATCTGCTGGCGGTGTTCTTTGACGAAAACCACGCGGTATCGATTGGCCTGTCGCCGCTGCGGATGAAAATTCTGTTCTTCACCCTGCTCAGTGCCTGTACCGTCGCGGCATTACAAACCGTCGGGGCGATTTTGGTGATCGCCATGGTGATTACGCCAGGCGCCACCGCCTATCTGCTGACCGACCGTTTTGGCCGATTGGTGATCATCGCCATCGTCATTGGCGCGCTGACCAGCGGTATCGGCGCCTATCTGAGCTTCTTCCTCGACGGCGCTACCGGCGGTGTGATCGTGACCCTGCAGACGCTGGTGTTCCTGGCGGCGTTTTTCTTCGCCCCCAAACACGGCTTGCTGGCGTCCCGGCGCCGCGTTGCCCGCGAACAGACCGGAGGCCACTGATGGAAACCCTGTATCAACTGCTCAGCGAGCCCTTCGCCTACCCGTTTATGCAGCGGGCGATCCTGGCCGCTATCGTTACCGGCGTGGTGTGTGCGGTACTGTCGTGCTATCTGGTGCTCAAAGGCTGGTCGCTGATGGGCGATGCCATCTCGCACGCGGTGCTGCCCGGCATCGTCGTGGCGTTCGTGCTTGGCATCCCGGTGGTTATCGGTGCGTTTTTCTCCGGCATTTTCTGCGCGGTAGCCACCGGCTATCTGAAAGAGAACAGCCGGGTGAAAGAGGACACGGTGATGGGCATCGTTTTCTCCGGCATGTTCGCCTTCGGGCTGGTGCTGTTTTCACGCGTCGATACCGACCAGCATCTGAACCACATCCTGTTCGGCAATATGCTGGGCATTACCGACGCAGAGCTGAAGCAGACGCTGCTGATTGCCGGCATTACGCTGGTGGTGGTACTGCTAAAGCGCAAAGATCTGATGCTTTACTGTTTCGATCCCAGCCATGCCAGGGTGATTGGCCTGCCGGTGAAGCTGCTGCACTACGGCTTGCTATGCCTGCTGGCGCTGACCATTGTCGCTTCGCTGCAAGCCGTCGGGGTGATTCTGGTGATTGCGATGCTGATAGCCCCGGGCATCATTGCCTTTATGCTGTGCCGCAGTTTCGATCGCATGCTGATCATCGCGACTCTGGTGTCGGTATTCTCCTGCGTGCTCGGCACCCTGATCAGCTTTCACATCGACGGCGCGACCGGCCCCTGTATTGTGATCGTTCAGGCGATTGTGTTTGTTATCGCCCTGCTCTACAGCAAATTCAGGCCGTTACAACGTCACGAAGAGGCGTTACTCGACGGGAAACCCTAAGGCCGGCGGCGGTGCGCAATCTCACCGCCGCTTATCGTTATTGCTGCCGGTAGATATCTGGCCGGACGATATGCCAGACATAATCCTGACGATTCATCGCTTCATATCCCACTTTTTGATACAGCCAAGGCGCGGTGCCCGTCACCAGCATAATGCGCCGTAGCTGTTGCAGCGTCGGGTGTTCCAGCATACAGTCCATCAACCAGCGGGCCAGCCCACGCCCCTGATAATCCGGCGCGACAAACACATCGCACAGATAACCGAAGGTGGCGTAATCCGTCACCAGACGCGCAAAACCTATCTGTTGCCGGTGATGATACAGGCCAAAGCACAGGCTGTTGTCGATGGAGAGTTGCACCCTCTCCCGCGAAATGCCAGGCGCCCAGCTCGAGGTGGTCAAAAATGCGTGGGTGAACGCCAAATTTAATTCACTTTTGTCCGTGTCGATCAGGTATTCGCCGTGCTGCCATTGCTGTTTCTGCGCCATTACTTCCTCATCTTATTGATTAGAAAAGTTATCTTGTATGCCTGCCGTTACCACCAGCCGGATAAACATCGCTCCGGTGCCACGAAGTTGCAATAGGCCCTGTGCTTAAATGAATCAATAGCGTATATACTTTGAGCAAACGCGAATGGCGAAAAAATCGCCTGCCGTTGGTGCCAATGTGCGCCAGGTCGTGTTTTTGGAAGGGTAAAGAGGCTAACCTAATGAATTCGCAGGCAACACAGAGGGGGTGTACCATGTGGCAAGCCGTTAGCCGTCTGTTAAGTGAACATCTTGGCAGCGCAGAAATCCGCGAAAGGACTGAACTGCCCGGGGGAGATATCCACCCGGCATGGCGCGTGAGTTACGGTGACAACGAGGTATTTGTCAAATGCGATGCCCGCGAAATGCTGCCTATCTTTACCGCCGAAGCCGATCAACTGGCATTGCTGGCACGCAGTAAAACCGTGCGGGTACCGCAGGTTTATGGCGTCGGCAGCGATCGTGACTACAGCTTCCTGCTGCTGGAATACCAGCCGCTGAAACCCTTCGACGCCCACGGCGCCCATTGCCTCGGCCAACAGCTGGCCCATTTGCACAAATGGAGCGAACAGCCGCAGTTTGGCCTCGACTTCGATAACGATCTGACCACCACTCCGCAACCCAACGCCTGGCAACGCCGCTGGTCGGAATTCTTTGCCGAACAACGTATTGGCTGGCAACTGCAGTTGGCGGCGGAGAAAGGCATGACCTTTGGTGATATTGACGAAATTATCGACGTGGTGTATCTGCGCCTGCAACACCATCAGCCGCAGCCTTCACTGCTGCATGGCAATCTGTGGCCGGGCAACTGCGGCATGACCGCCAACGGCCCGATCCTGTTCGATCCCGCCAGCTACTGGGGCGATCGCGAATGCGATCTGGCGATGCTGCCGCTATATCCTGAACTGCCGCCGCAGATTTATGACGGTTATCAGAGCGTCTGGCCGTTGGATCATGGGTTTATTGAACGCCAACCGCTGTACCAGCTGTATTACCTGCTTAACCACAGCAATCTGTTCGGCGGCCAGCATCTGGTCAAGGCGCAGCGTGCGATAGAAGCCTTGCTGCGCCCTCAATCCCGATAGTATCAAGGCGCTAAATGCAGCGCCTTGACTTGGCCGCGCCTTAAGCCGCGCCGGCCAGTTGACCAAGCAACTTGATGACGAACCAGGCAATTACCGCGATCACCACCGGCAAAATGTACAGCGGGAAGTACTGCAGAAAAATGGTGTGGCGTGGCAGCGTAATGCGTTCTTCCAGTTGCGCGCGCGTATGCCCTTCATCGCCCTTGGCCTGTTCGAGAATCATCTGGTCCTCCAGGCCTTCACGGATAAACCTCACCTGGCGCGACATGCGCGCGCCTGATGCCTGTAACGCCAGCCCGACAAAAATCAAAAAATAGATAATGATAAACATCAGATTGGCACCGCTGAACAGGCTTCTCGCTACGTCCGGCACCGGCGAGTTATACCAGAAGATATTCAGGAACGGCGTATTGAAGCGCACCATATCCACCATCACGTGGACGAAATCCAACATCACCGCATTAATGCCTTTGGTCTTCTCACTGTGTTGATAGAAAAACAGCAGCAGCGAGATCAGCGTTGACAGCAACGCGGGGATGAAAACCACCCAGCCAAGAATACGTTTCACAATGGCGATGCGCCCAGCCTGTTGATACGTCATGTGTTCCCCTTGTAAGCGACGTAACCGTAATTGGCTAAGTCTACCTGTAGTTACCGAAACTCGCCCACCGTTTTCTTTCGCCTCGCTGTGCTACAAGCGTAGCCGGGATTGGCCGTTTTCAACAACTTAACGGCGACAACCCATTCCCATTAAATGGCTATAGAGTTAATGTAATCATTCTGAAAGGCGTCGTTTTCTGTTTTTAATCCTCGGCCCTCACCTGTGGATGCTGGCGATGCCGCGTAGCCGTGGCGAGAGCATGACCTGGACGCCGGGGCAGATACTGGACTATGCGCGCAGGCTGCAACAGGTTACCGAGCAACAGTACCAGCGCTGGTGGTCAAAACTGCGAGATCTGTGGCGTATCCTGCGTTTCGGCAAGGCGCCCAAAGCGAATGCGGCGCAATCAGGCAGGCAAAAATTTTAGTCTGGTTCCCGGCGATGATAAAGTGGCGAGTACATTCACCGACGCCGGCAGGAGTTAATCGCTAATGGCCTATTCGCAACGCATTGAAACCGCTATTTTTGATATGGACGGTTTGTTGATCGACTCAGAACCTCTGTGGTTACAGGCGGAACTGGATATCTTTGGCGCACTGGGGCTGGATCTGTCTGACCGCCATAAACTGCCTGACACTCTCGGGCTGCGCATCGATCTGGTGGTAAAAATGTGGTATCAGGCCATGCCGTGGCAAGGCGTGTCGCTAGAGGAAGTCTCTGCGCGGATTATCGAACGCGCCATTGAACTGGTGCATGAAAAACGGCCGTTGCTGCCGGGCGTGCAGCAGGCATTGGAACTGTGCCGCAGCCTGGATCTGAATATCGGCCTGGCCTCCGCATCGCCACTGCACATGCAACAACAAGTGCTGAAGATGTTCGATCTGGCGGGGTATTTCGATCAGTTGGTATCCGCCGAATATCTGCCTTACAGCAAACCGCACCCGGAAGTTTACCTTATCGCCGCCGAACGTCTCGGCAGCGATCCGTTGCGCTGCATCACGCTGGAAGACTCGTTCAACGGCATGATTGCCACCAAGGCCGCGAGAATGCGTTCAATCGTCATCCCGGCGCAAGAGTATCGCCACGACACACGCTGGGCACTGGCGGACCATAAGCTCGATACCCTCGAACAGCTCACGCCCGAGCATCTGGCGTAATCTTCGCGGCGGCGTTATCCCGCTGCCGCCCTGCCTCTCTTTTATCTTCAGGTTCCCCCGCTAACTTTCAAAACCATGCCTTGGGTCATAAAATAAATAAAACATTATTTCATTTTTATTGAATTAACGTACCACTCTCTTTATGCTGGGACATCAAGAAAGCGCCGGGTGGCCGGCGAGCGCTGTCACTGCCACGCAGCGCAACTCTGCCGTTCGGCGCTTTCTCCCGCATTTCTTTAGTCAAAGAGGCATTGAGATGGACGTCCGTCAAAGCATTCATAGCGATCACGCCAAACAGCTCGACACCGCCGGCCTGCGCCGCGAGTTTCTGATCGAGAAAATCTTCGAAACCGACAGCTATACCATGACCTACAGTCACATTGACCGCATCATCGTCGGCGGCATCAACCCGGTGAGCAAAACGGTGACTATCGGCAGTGAAGTAGGCCAACAGCTTGGCGTCAGTTACTTTTTGGAGCGCCGCGAGCTGGGCGTAATCAATATCGGTGGCGCCGGGGTCATTACCGTCGACGGCGAAACTTACGAAATTGGCCATGAAGAAGCCCTGTATGTCGGCCAGGGCGCTCAGAACGTCGGCTTCAGCAGCCTCGACCCGGCCAAACCGGCCAAGTTCTACTACAACAGCGCCCCGGCGCATACCCGCTACCCGAATCGGAAAATCACGCTGGCAGAAGCCTCCCCTCAGACGCTGGGCGACGACGCCACCAGCAACCGCCGCACCATCAATAAATTCATCGTGCCGGACGTGCTGCCGACCTGTCAGCTCACCATGGGCCTGACCAAACTGGCGCCAGGCAATCTGTGGAATACCATGCCCTGCCACACCCACGAGCGACGCATGGAAGTCTATTTCTATTTCGATATGAACGACGAAACGGCGGTATTTCACATGATGGGTCACCCGCAGGAAACCCGTCATCTGTTGGTGCATAACGAGCAGGCCGTGATCTCCCCAAGCTGGTCTGTTCACGCCGGCGTAGGCACCCAGCGCTACACCTTTATCTGGGGCATGATTGGCGAGAACCAGATCTTTGGCGATATGGACCACGTTGCCGTCAGTGAACTGCGCTGATCCCCTTTCCCCTGTAATGGCTGCGCGGCACCCGGCCGCGCGGTGAGAGAGTATGATTATGGTTGCTGATTCTTTTGATTTAACCGGTAAGGTGGCGCTGGTGACAGGTTGCGACACCGGATTGGGCCAAGGCATGGCGGTGGGTCTGGCACAGGCGGGCTGCGATATCATTGGCGTCAATCGTAGCCGCCCGCAGCAGACTCAGGACAAGGTCAGGGCACTCGGTCGGCGTTTTCTCGATCTGCACGCTGACCTGAGCACCATCGACGTCATCGCGCCCCTGCTGGAAAACGCCGTCGCCGAATTCGGTCACATCGACATTCTGGTGAATAACGCCGGTATCATCCGGCGCGACGACGCCATCGATTTCAGTGAAAAAGACTGGGACGATGTGATGAACCTGAATATAAAAACCCTGTTTTTCATGGCGCAGGCGGCGGCCAGGCAGTTTATCCGGCAAGGCGGCGGTGGCAAGATCATCAATATCGCCTCAATGCTCTCCTATCAGGGGGGCATTCGCGTGCCATCCTATACCGCGTCAAAAAGTGCAGTGATGGGGGTGACGCGGCTGTTGGCCAACGAATGGGCGAAACATGGCATTAACGTCAACGCCATTGCCCCCGGCTACATGGCCACCAATAATACCGAGCGGTTGCGTGCCGATGAGGATCGTAATCTGGAGATTCTGGAGCGCATCCCGGCCGGGCGCTGGGGCCTGCCGGAAGATATGATGGGGCCGGTGGTATTTCTGGCATCGCGCGCTTCGGATTACGTTAACGGCTATACCCTCGCGGTCGATGGCGGTTGGCTGGCGCGCTGACGTGTAGTTTATCCACACCGGGCTCTGCATACAGAGCCTGTTTTGCCTCCGCGGTTTCACAAACGCGCAATGCATAATTTGTTACGTAACAACTCGTTGTAAAACCGGGGAAAATAAACAATTAGTTACAGGGTAACCGCTTCCGCTACTGTTAATTTTCCCATATACTGGATAAATTAACAGTTTACCAGCCGGAACAACAGCAGCATGACCGCGGAAGGGCATCTTATTTTCTCTGTCGCTTGCGCGATTTTCGCCAAGAAGGCCGAAGTGACTCCAGAGCTGGCTGCCGGAGACTGGTGGCACATCATTCCTGCCGCGCTGCTGACCTCACTGCTGCCCGATATCGATCACCCCAAATCGGTACTGGGCCAACGCCTGCGCTGGATCGCCATTCCCATTTCCCGTGCCTTTGGGCATCGCGGTTTCACTCACAGCCTGTTGGCAATCGCCGGGGGCATGGCGCTGTTTCAGTTAGACGTGCCACGCAGTTGGCCAATTCCGCCCGACGTGCTGCATGCCATGATTATTGGCTATTTCAGTCACCTGTTGGCCGACATGCTCACCCCTGCCGGCGTGCCGTTGCTTTGGCCCTGTCGCTGGCGTTTTCGCCTGCCGGTGCTAAATTCTCAGAAAGGCAACCAACTGGAGCGCGCCCTGTGCCTATGCCTGGTGGCTTTCGCTATCTATTGGCAAGGAGGTTGCACCATTCCAGTGCAGTCCTACTTTGAACAAATCAAAAATATCAGACTGTGATCACAAAAATTCGACCACTAAATATTCATAAAGTATATTAATCGAACAAATTCATATTCAAAGTTATATCAAATTCCATTTGGATATAAGTGAGCCGTTGCGCAAACTGTTACGATATTTGGTATCGCTACATCTTGGTGCGTAGCCGTTTTTATATAAGAAAAATGATTGGAGACATTGGGGATGAATTTTCCGCTGGTAATTAACGTGGTGGTTTTTGTCGCCCTCCTTTTGCTGTTGGCGCAAACCCGCCATAAGCAATGGAGCCTGGCGAAAAAAGTACTGGTCGGCCTGGTAATGGGCGTAGTGTTCGGCCTGGGCCTGCAACTGGTGTATGGCTCGGACAACCCGGTCCTGAAAGAATCCATCAGCTGGTTCAACATTGTCGGTAACGGCTATGTGCAACTGCTGCAAATGATCGTGATGCCGCTGGTATTCGCCTCAATCCTGAGCGCGGTAGCCAAGCTGCATAATGCCTCTTCTCTGGGCAAAATCAGTTTCCTGACTATCGGTACCCTGCTGTTCACCACGCTTATCGCCGCGTTGGTGGGTGTGCTGGTGACCAACCTGTTTGGCCTGACCGCGGAAGGCCTGGTGCAAGGCACGCAAGAAAGCGCGCGCATGGCGGCCATCCAGAGCAACTACGTAGGTAAAGTGGCGGATCTGACCGTACCGCAGCTGGTGTTGTCGTTCGTGCCGAAAAACCCGTTTGCCGATCTGACCGGCGCCAGCCCGACCTCGATCATCAGCGTAGTGATCTTCGCTGCCTTCCTGGGCGTGGCTTCGCTGCAATTGTTGAAAGACGATAAAGAGAAAGGCCAGCGCGTGCTGGTGGCTATCGACACCCTGCAAGCCTGGGTGATGAAGCTGGTGCGTCTGGTGATGAAACTGACCCCGTACGGCGTGCTGGCGTTAATGACCAAAGTGGTGGCCGGTTCCAACATCCACGACATCGTCAAACTCGGCAGCTTCGTGGTGGCGTCTTACCTCGGTCTGGCAATCATGTTTGGGGTACACGCCCTGCTGCTGGCCTTCACCGGCGTTAACCCGGCGAAATTCTTCCGCAAGGTCTGGCCGGTGATCACCTTCGCCTTCACCAGCCGCTCCAGCGCCGCCAGCATTCCGCTGAACGTTGAAGCGCAGACTCGCCGTCTGGGCGTGCCGGAATCCATCGCCAGCTTCTCCGCGTCGTTCGGCGCCACCATTGGCCAGAACGGTTGTGCAGGCCTGTATCCAGCGATGTTGGCGGTGATGGTTGCGCCAACCGTTGGCATCAACCCGTTGGATCCGGTGTGGATCGCCACGCTGGTGGGTATCGTCACCATCAGCTCCGCCGGCGTTGCCGGTGTGGGCGGCGGCGCCACCTTCGCCGCGTTGATTGTGCTGCCTGCGCTTGGCCTGCCGGTCACGCTGGTCGCCCTGCTGATTTCGGTCGAACCGCTGATCGACATGGGCCGTACCGCACTGAACGTCAGCGGTTCAATGACCGCCGGCACCGTCACCAGCCAGTTGATGAAGCAGACGGACAAAAGCATTATGGACAGCGAAGACGAAGTCGAACTGGCTCACCAGTAAGTATCGTCCGCAATAAAAAACCGGAGCTGCGATGCTCCGGTTTTTTTATGTCTGCGATAACGATTCGTTTAAAGGATAAAGGCGCTTCCGTGAACGGCGCACCTTTACGCATCAAACGCCGGCAGGCTCAGAATGGGTAATCGTGATAGCCCATTTGCTCGGAAATGTTGCGTGCGGCGGTATGCAGGCGTTTAACGTAATCCGCCTTGGCATCTTCGGAGAAACGGATGGTGGGGAACGAGATGCTCAGCCCGGCGATCACCACGCCAAAGCGGTCGAAAACCGGCACCGCAATGCAACGCAGCCCCTCTTCCTGCTCTTCAATGTCTTCGCCCACCCCGTGCTCACGTACCTGATCCAACACCGACAGCAGCGCAGTGGCGCTGGTAAGGGTATGCGGAGTACTGCGGGTAAATTCAATCTGCGACAGGATTTCTTCCACTTCCGCACGATCGCGCCAGGCCAGCAACACTTTACCGATAGCGGTGCTGTGCAGCGGATTGCGGCGGCCAATGCGTGAATACATACGCAGGTTATACATTGAGTCGATTTTATGGATATAGACAATGCTATCTTCATCCAGCGCACCGAGGTGAATGGTTTCACGGGTGTGATTCGACAGCTCGCGCATCTGAATATCGGCGCTGCGGATCAGATCGACGTTCTGCAGCGACTTGGCGCCGAGTTCAAACAGCTTGAGAGTAAGCGCATATTTTTCCGACTCCCCTTCCTGCGAGACATAACCCAGCGACTTCATGGTCTGCAGAAAACGGTAGACGGTGCTTTTGGACATCATTACCCGTTGGGAAAGTTCGGTAATGCCGATCTCGCGTTCCTCGCCCAGTGCTTGCAAGATACCGAACACTTTCAGCACTGATGAAACAGAATCCGGTTGTTTATCTAGATCTGCGTTAGCCATAGTAAATATCCTACTCAGCTTTTTCTGTTTTAAGAAATTTGAACAAGGGTTTCAGTATACGCGCAAGCCCTGATGCCACGCAATGGAGCCAAAAGGGTAATGCCAGAAGCTGAATGGATTAGGCCCACCCTCATCGGTTATTACAATTGAGCCGGCCAGCGAAGGTGCAATCACCGACGAATATGATTAGCATATTAATATTCCCCCGTATTAATACCCTTGAGATCAACATGCGTTCTTGTACTGACGGCCTCCCCGTCCCGCAACGCTATGGGGCCATCCTCGCCATCGCCCTGGGCATTACCGTTTCCGTGCTTGACGGTGCGATCGCCAATGTGGCGCTACCCACCATCGCACGCGATCTTAACGCCAGCCCGGCCAGTTCGATCTGGGTGGTTAACGCCTATCAGTTGGCCATTACCATTTCACTGCTGTCGCTGGCTTCGCTCGGCGACCTGATTGGTTATCGCCGCATCTATCAGGCCGGTTTGCTGGTGTTCAGCATTACCTCGCTGTTTTGCGCCCTGTCCGATTCGCTGGTGACCTTGACCATTGCCCGCGTGCTTCAGGGGTTTGGTGCCGCCGCCATCATGAGCGTCAACACCGCGCTGATCCGCATTATCTATCCGCAGCGCTTTCTCGGGCGCGGCATGGGCATCAACTCACTGATTGTCGCCTTTTCCTCGGCGGCAGGCCCCACGGTGGCGGCGGCGATACTGTCCGTGGCGTCCTGGCAATGGTTGTTCGCCATTAACCTGCCGATTGGCATTGTGGCGCTGGTGCTGGGAATGAAGTTCCTCCCCGGCAATAGCCAGAAAAGCAGCAATCAGCGTTTTGACCCGACCAGCGCCGTGATGAACGCCCTGACCTTCGGGCTGTTGATCACCGCCATCAGCGGCTTTGCCCAGGGCCAGAGCCTGACGCTGATATTCAGCGAGATCGCCGCACTGCTGGTTATCGGATTCTTCTTCGTCCGCCGCCAACTGCGACAAGAGTTTCCGTTGTTGCCGGTCGACCTGCTGCGCATCCCTATTTTCGCCCTGTCGATGGGCACCTCCATCTGTTCCTTCGCCGCGCAAATGCTGGCAATGGTCTCGCTGCCGTTCTTTTTGCAAAGCACGCTGGGCCGCGATGAGGTGGCTACCGGACTGCTGCTGACACCCTGGCCGCTGGCGATTATCGTTATGGCGCCGATCGCCGGACGACTGGTGGAGCGGGTTCACGCCGGGTTATTGGGCTGTATCGGGCTGGGAGTGTTTGCCCTGGGGCTGTTCCTGCTGGCGCTGCTACCGCATAACCCGTCGGATCTGGACATCATCTGGCGCATGGTGCTGTGCGGCGCCGGCTTCGGGCTGTTCCAGTCGCCGAATAACCACACCATCATTTCTGCCGCGCCCCGCAACCGCAGCGGCGGTGCCAGCGGCATGCTCGGCACCGCCCGCCTGTTAGGACAAACTTCCGGCGCCGCACTGGTGGCACTGATGTTCAACCTGTTCCCCACCTCAGGTACTCACGCTTCGCTTATCCTGGCCGGTGCCTTCGCCACGCTGGCGGCCGCGGTCAGCAGCCTGCGTATCACCCAACCGCGCGCGGAACCGGCGGAACGCAGCCCGCAAGCCAAATAGCAGACATAAAAAAACCCCGGCAAGCCGGGGTTTTTAACATTCTTACTTAACGTTACTTCAGGTACTGACCTGAACGCAGCGCTTCGATACGCTTATCGAGCGGCGGGTGCGACATGAACAGTTCGCTGAACGACTTGGATTTGCCGTTGATGCAAAACGCCATCATGCTGCCCGCTTCCTGCGGCTCGTAGCTGGTTTTCAGACGCTGCAGCGCTGCAATCATCTTCTCGCGGCCCACCAGTTTGGCGGAGCCTGCGTCGGCGTAGAACTCGCGGTGGCGTGAGAACCACATGGTGATGATGCTGGCCAGAATGCCGAACACCAGTTCCAGCACCATCGACACGCCGAAATAAATCATCGGGTTGCCGTTGCTTTCGCCTTCACCGTCGCGGTTGCCGAGGAAACCGGCGGCTACTTGTGCAATCAGGCGAGAGATAAAGATCACGAAGGTGTTCACGATACCCTGAATCAGCGTCATGGTGACCATATCGCCGTTGGCGACGTGGCTGATTTCGTGCGCGATAACCGCTTCAGCTTCATCCCGGCTCATGCTCTGCAACAGGCCGGTACTGACGGCAACCAGCGAAGCATCACGGCGTGCGCCGGTGGCGAAAGCGTTAATGTCCGGTGCGTGGTAAATAGCGACCTGCGGCATGGCAATGCCTGCCTGCTGCGACTGACGGCGCACCGTTTCGAGCAACCAGTTTTCGGTTTCGTTACGCGGCTGTTCAATCACTTCCCCGCCTACGGAGCGCAGCGCCATCCATTTGGACATCAGCAGTGAGACAAACGCACCGCCGAAACCGAACAGACCGGCCATAATCATCAGGCCCTGAACGCTACTGGATTGGATTCCTGTCAGGCTGAGCACCAGCCCGAAAACCAACATCACCGCCAGGTTGGTGAGCAGGAACAGAGCTATACGCATCATAAAATGTTTACTTCCTCATAAATGTTAACAAAACGCTGCCTTGGATACCCTAGATCGTATGGGCATTCGTCACAGTTTCAAGAGTTGCACGCCATTAACCTACTAAAAATACGAAACTTTACAAAATCGGCATTCCAGCATGGCTTTTCAAATTGTAAACGATTGTTGCACAAGGCGGTGGTTTTTCTGACAACAAGTCAGTGGTGTTTGTCATCCAAACGCCCGAGGTGGGTATAGGCAAAACCTTGGGCATATTTCAACCCGTAGCCCAAGGTGCGGTCAAAGCCGATATGGGCACACCAAATCAGCGCCGTCATCAGCCAGTACGGTTGTGGGGAAAAGACAAACGCCAAGGCGCACAGCGCCGGGCCGATATAGGAATGAACAAGGTTATAACCGATCGCCCCCGTCTTTTTGCCAAACGCATAGCCCAGGAACGAAATGTCCGGTATCAGGAAACAGCCCGCGAACAGCCACCAACTGTAATCCCTGTAGTGATACAGCGCTACGGCCAACAACAGAACCAGCAACGACTCAAACCGCAGAGTAACGCGCATCGGGGGAGTTAACTCACTCATCATTGCCTCACTGGGTGTTTAACGTCTCAATGTGCCTTCAGCGGCACCCAACAAAAAACGCACCCGAAGGTGCGTTTTTTATTTACCCGGCTGCGTTACTTCGCTGCCGGCTGCTGGGTTGGCTGCGCCTGTTCAAGGTGAGCCAGATCCAGCGCGATATGCACGCTTTCATCCAGGTATGGATCCGGTTCCTGGTAATCCTTCGGCAAATCTTCCAGCGCCTTCAGCGGCTTTTTACCGGCGCGCTGCAGGCGATCGTTAATGCGCTGCAAACGGGTAGCGTCATCATCGTGGTTCTCTTTCTCGCGCTGGGCAAGATTGAGTGAGACGATGTTACGCTTGTCTTTCAGCGCCTTGTAATGGGCGATGTCCTGCGCGATGTACTGGAACTCCGGATCCTTGGCTATACGCTGCTCATGGTCTTTCAGCAGTTCAGGATCGAAAGGTGTCAGGTCGCCGGTTTTGCTGTAGGTAGCCGCGTTGATGCTGTCCCACGGCATGGCGTTGTCTTCAAACGCCTCGCCGGTTTCCGCTGGATCGACGCCGGTAGGCATCAGGATATCCGGCGTTACGCCCTTACGCTGAGTACTGCCGCCGTTAACGCGGTAGAACTTCTGGATGGTGTATTGCACCGAGCCCAGCGCCGGCCATTCCGGCCGCAGCATTTGATCGTAAATGCGGTTCAGCGAACGATACTGCTGCACGGTACCTTTACCGAAGGTCGGTTCACCGACAATCAGCGCACGGCCGTAGTCCTGCATCGCCGCAGCAAAGATCTCGGAAGCCGAGGCGCTGAAGCGGTCAACCAGCACCACCAGCGGGCCTTTGTAGTAAACGATGCCGTCAGCGTCGGCGTCTTCACGCACTTTGCCGTTGTTATCACGCACCTGCACTACCGGGCCGCTCGGAATGAACAGGCCGGAAAGCGAGACCGCTTCGGTCAGCGCGCCGCCGCCGTTGGTGCGCAGATCGATGATCAGGCTCTTGACGTTCTGCTTGGCCATTTTCTGCAGTTGCACTTTCACGTCATCGGTCAGGCCCACGTAGAAGCCAGGAATGTCCATCACCGCGACTTTCTCTTTGCCGACGGTCTTGATGGTCATTTTCACCGCACGGTCTTCCAGGCGGATACGCTCACGGGTCAGTGTAACAACGCGGGTTTTGGTGCCCTTGCCGGCCGGCAGGATTTCCAGGCGCACTTTGCTGCCCTTCGGTCCCTTGATCAGGGAAACCACGTCGTCCAGACGCCAGCCGATAACATCGACTACAGGTTTCCCGGTCTGGCCGACGCCGACAATGCGGTCACCCACGGTGATCGCCTTGCTCTTCGCCGCCGGGCCACCCGGCACCATGGAGTTGATCAACGTGTAATCGTCATCCATCTGCAGTACCGCACCAATACCTTCCAATGACAGGCTCATCTCGGTGTTGAACTGCTCGGTGTTGCGCGGGGAAAGATAATTGGTGTGCGGGTCGATCTCATGCGCAAAGGCATTCATCGCCAGCTGGAACACGTCTTCGCTGTTGCTTTGCGTCAGGCGCTTGATGGCGAACTGATAGCGTTTGGTCAGCGTCTCGCGGATTTCTTTGTCGGTCTTGCCGGTCAGCTTGAGGTTCAGCTCGTCATATTTGACTTTCGCATCCCACAGGCTGTCCAGTTCGGCCTTGTCTTTCGGCCACGGCGTTTTGCTGCGGTCGAGATCGATAGTGTCGTTGCCGGTAAAGTTCATCGGCTTTTCGAGCAACGACAACGCATAGGTGTAACGCTCAAAACGGCGTTTCTGGGCCAGATTGTACAGCGCATAGGGCGTATCCAGCTTACCGCTTTTCAGTTCTTCGCCCAGCTGATTGCGCTTGTCGGCGAACTGCGCCACGTCGGAGGCCAGCAACACGTTATGGTTGTAGTCCAGCATATTCAGGTAACGATCGAAGATCTTGCCTGAAAAATCCGCATCGAGGGCAAACTGACGGTAATGAGAGCGAGTGAAGCGCGAGGTTACGCGCTCACTCACAGTAGCATGCTGCGGCTCCTGATGAAGCTGAGGCAGTTGGTCGATGCGGATGTTGGCTGTATCCGCTCCGTAACTGACACCCGCCCACAACAGACCCGCGACTGCTGTTAATCTGACAAATTTGTTCATGCCTTGGTTGGCCTCCGTATCAGAACTGCAAGTGTTCTGCGCGCACAATCATCGCCAGACCGGAAGAGAGCTGCACACGTACGCCATCTTTAGCGATTTCAAGTACGGTTGCATCCATCGCGCTCTGGCCTGCTCTGACTTTGATTTCCTGGCCAATTTGCAGTTTAGAGATATCCGTGACTGGCACATGACGCTGCTGGCTTTCCTCTTTTGCTGCACGAGGTTGACGAGCTTGCTGTGGACGAGTTTGTGGGCGCGGCTTGCGGTTCTCCGGTGCGGCTCCGCCTTCGCGACGTGCAGCAGGTTTTTTACCGGCTGGACGTGGACGGCGTGGCTCGGCATCGGCTGATTCACCGGCAGCTTCACGTTTTTTGGCATTTTGTTCGGCACGCTGTGCCTGAACGCGCGCTTTGGCTTCTTCAAGCTGTTGGCGGGCATGATCGACATGCTGCTGTTCCAGCTCACCGCACGGGTTACCGTCCAGATCGACGCGCTGCGCGCCAACTTTGACACCGTACAGATAACGCCAGCTTGAGGTGTACAGGCGCAGTGCAGAACGTAATTGCGTTTTGCTTAAGCTTTCTTCCCCCTGAACACGCTCTACCAGATCTTGAAAAATACCGATTTTCAACGGGCGAGCTTCGCCCTCGGCGCTAAAGCAGAGCGGAAAACGCTCGGCAAGAAAAGCAATGACTTCTTTACTAGAGTTCAACTTAGGTTGATTTTCCATGAAATTTCCTGATTACAACGGGTTGCCAACAAGCCACAGGCATGAACAGGCGTCATTATAATGACGTCATCGGTAAATGCCACGTTAACCGTAGATCAACTTGCCGCCACAGTGACGTATTTCGCACTATCACAGTGTTCCAGTTGCGCGCAAAGCCCCGCCACCACTGCTTCCAGGCCCAGTTGGTCCTGTTCGTCGAAACGTTGATAAACTGTGCTGTCGATATCAAGAACGCCGATGATCTGACCGCTAACCTGCAGCGGCAGTACGATTTCCGCATTACTGGCCGCGTCGCAGGCGATGTGCCCCGGGAACGCGTGGACGTCGCCAACGCGCTGCACGCGATTTTCCGCCACTGCGGTTCCGCATACACCCTTGCCCACCGGAATGCGCACGCAGGCGATTTTGCCCTGGAACGGGCCGAGCACCAGCTGGTTGCCGTCCATCAGGTAAAAGCCGGCCCAGTTGACGTCGTCAAGACGTTCATTAATCAATGCGCTGGCGTTGGACAGTGCGGCAATGAAGTTGGTTTCCCCGTCGAGCAACGCACCCAAATCGCGTTTTAATTCCGCGTAGAATTCTTCTTTTGTCATTGGTTAACCATGGTTATCTGTTCCCGTGCTTAATAGAGAGAAACACAGGAACCAGTCATAATGTGCGCAAGCTACAATAGATTTGATTTTCTATTGTATATCATGCAGGTAGTTTCGCTGTCTTGCCATTTTCCTGTCGGCTTACCCCCAGCATAATTGCTATTGCGCCGCGTTGTCCAAAGCAATCATGAGACGTTTTGAAACAGGGAGTTAGCGCAAGGAACCCACGATCAAGCACCCTGAGTTTTATTCTTTTAATATCAATAAATTGAGGGTTCAGACGATTAACACCGTTCAGGGCCGGCAAAAGGTTTCGCCACCGACAGCCCGCAAACGACTGCCGTGACTATAATGAAGCCATGTCCAGCCAGGCCAAACCAAGAAAACGCTGCGGTGATGGCCGGCCCGCATTGCCCTTCCTACAAAAAATGCGTATAGCCGTCGGGTTATTCATCTGTTGCTTCACAAACCCCTGCCGGGCAAGGTATGTTTGCCTCGCAGAAACCCTGTTTACCGCCCCGCGCTTTACCCGAAGCGGGTTACAGCAGGTTTATTTTTCAGCTACGCTATCCATCCGGCGGGCTTTAGAGCAGCTTTTGTCATGATGAAAATACACGCGATCACCGGCCCCCTTTCCAAAGCACGCCACCAGCGCTGTTGCGAATGCGACCTGCTGTTCGTGTTACCGCCGCTGAACGGCAATCAAGCCGCCTACTGCCCGCGCTGCAATGCTAAAGTGGTGCATGGCCGCGACTGGTCGATGACCCGCCTGACCGCCATGGCGGTGGCCATGCTGCTGCTGATGCCTTTCGCCTTCAGCGAGCCGCTGATCAGCATACGTTTGCTTGGCACGCGCATTGACGCCAGCCTGCTGGAAGGCATCTGGCAAATGAGCAGCCAGGGCGACCCTCTCACCGCCAGCATGGTGGCGTTCTGTACCCTGGGCGCCCCGCTGACGTTAGTGCTGTCGCTGCTTTACCTGCGTTTCGGCCACGCCTTCGGCATGAATTTACGCCCGGTACTGCTGATGCTGGAGCGGTTGAAAGAATGGGTGATGCTCGATATTTACCTGATCGGCATGGCGGTAGCGGCGATAAAAGTCAAAGAGTATGCCGATATCCAGGCCGGCAGCGCGCTGATCGCCTACCTGTCGCTCACACTGCTCAGCATCCTGACCCTGATCCACCTCAATCTGGAACAGCTGTGGGAGCGCTATTACCCGCAGGAACAGCCGGAAGGCCCGCCGACGGCGCTGCATGTTTGCCTGTCGTGCCATTTCACCGGCTATCCGGACGAGCGGGGACGCTGCCCGCGCTGTCATATCCCCATGTGTCACCGCCAGCCCTACAGCCTGCAAAAAACCTGGGCGGCGCTGATTGCGGCGATGATCTTGCTGATCCCGGCCAACCTGCTGCCGATTTCCATCGTTTACGCCAACGGCGCACGGCTCGAAGACACCATTTTCTCCGGGGTAGTATCGCTGGCAACCTCCGGTAACGCGCCGATCGCCGCTATCGTTTTTATTGCCAGCGTACTGGTGCCCTTTACCAAAGTCATAGTGCTGATCACCCTGCTGTTCAGTATCCATTTCAAGACCTCGCACAGCCTGAAAACGCGTATTCGCCTGTTGCGGCTGGTCACCTGGATCGGCCGTTGGTCCATGCTCGATCTGTTCGTTATTGCGTTGATGATGTCGCTGGTGAATCGCGACCAGCTGTTATCTTTTACTATGGGGCCGGCAGCCTTTTACTTTGGTTCGGCGGTCATTTTAACTATTCTTGCCATAGAGTGGCTGGATAGCCGATTGATTTGGGATGCACATGCAACAGGAAACGCCGAATACACCGACTGAAGCGCGGGTCAAAAACAAGCGCCGCATTTCGCCATTCTGGTTACTGCCGTTTATCGCCCTGCTGATCGCCGGATGGCTGGTCTACAGCAACTTTCAGGAACGCGGCAGCACGGTTACCATCGATTTTCAGTCGGCGGCGGGCATAGTCGCAGGCCGTACCCCGGTGCGCTATCAAGGGGTTGAAGTCGGCACCGTGCAAAGCATCAGCCTGAGCAAGGATCTGCGCAGCATCGTGGTTGAAGCCAGCATCAAGAGCGATCTGGAAGATTCGCTGCGCGAAGGCACCCAATTCTGGCTGGTTACCCCAAAAGCTTCGCTGGCCGGCGTTTCAGGCCTGGACGCATTGGTAGGCGGTAACTATATCGGCATGATGCCGGGCAGCGGCAAAGAGCAAACCCATTTCACCGCCCTCGACACCCAACCCAAATACCGTCTGAACACCGGTGAGCTGATGATTCACCTGCACGCCGAGGATCTCGGCTCGCTCAACACCGGTTCGCTGGTGTATTACCGTAAAATCCCGGTCGGCAAGGTGTACGACTACACCATCGCTGAAGGCAATAAGGGCGTCACCGTCGACGTGCTGATCGACCGCCGTTTCGCCAATCTGGTGAAAGGTAACAGCCGTTTCTGGAATGTTTCAGGCTTTAAGGGCGATTTCAGCCTGGCGGGCGCTTCGGTGCAGGTTGAGAGTCTGGCGGCGCTGGTCAACGGTGCGATAGCCTTCGACTCACCGCCCGACGGTCAACAGGCCAAGGCCGACCAAAGCTATGACCTGTACCCGGATCTGGCGCACAGCCAACGCGGCGTGAACATTACGCTGGATCTGCCGAGCGGCAATAACCTGAACGAGAACCGCACGCCGCTGATTTACCAGGGGCTGCAGGTGGGCACCCTGACCAAGCTGACACTGCAGCAGGACAGCAAGGTCACCGGCGAACTGACCGTCGATCCCTCGGTGGTGGATTTGATGCGCAGCGGCACGCGCATTGTGATGCGCAGTCCGCGTCTCAGCCTTAACAACGCCAAAATCAGCCAACTGCTGACCGGTAATACCCTGGAACTGGTGCCGGGCGACGGGGAACCGCAGCAACATTTCAACGTACTCGACAGCAGCGAAACCCTGCTGCAACAGCCGGGCGTGCTGACCGTGACGCTCAATGCCCCGCAAAGCTACGGCATCGACGTAGGCCAGCCGCTGATTGTGCACGGCGTCAAGGTCGGCCAGGTGATGAGCCGCGCACTGACCGACAGCGGCGTAGTCTTCACCGCCGCCGTCGAAGCCCAATACCGTCGCCTGCTGCATAAAGACAGCAAGTTCGTGGTCAACAGCCACGTCGACGTCAAACTGGGGATCGACGGCATGGAAGTGCTGGGCGCCAGTGCGCAAGAGTGGCTGGACGGTGGCGTGCGCATTATCCCCGGCAGCAAGGGCGAGCCGGTAGGCCAATATTCGCTGTATGCCAACGCCGAGAAGGCCGAAGCCGGCATTGTCGGTAACAGCCCGATGCCAACACTCACGCTGAATGCCGACAGCCTGCCGGACGTGCAGACAGGTTCGGTGGTGCTGTACCGAAAATTCCAGGTGGGCGAGATCGTTAATGTGCGTCCGAAGGCCAACGAGTTTGAGGTGGACGTCTATATCAGCCCGGAATACCGCAAACTGTTGACCAGCGAAAGCATCTTTTGGGCCGAAGGCGGCGCCAAGGTGCAACTGAACGGCAGCGGCCTGACGGTGCAGGCTTCGCCGCTCAACCGGGCGCTGAAAGGCGCCATCAGCTTCGACAATCTGCAGGGCGTCACATTGGGCAAAGGCGCCAAACGCGTGCTGTATGCCAATGAAACCGCCGCCCGCGCGGTGGGCAGCCAGATAATCCTGAAGACCTACGACGCCAGCAAACTGTCACCCGGCATGCCGTTGCGTTACCTCGGCATCGATATCGGCCAGGTAGATTCGCTGAAGCTGGCGCCGGAGCGCAATGAAGTGCTGGCCAAGGCGGTGCTGTATCCGGAATACGTACAGACCTTCGCGCGTCTGGGCAGCCGTTTCTCCGTAGTGTCGCCGGAAATTTCCGCTGCCGGAGTCAGTAATCTCGATACCCTGCTGCAACCCTATATCAACGTCGAACCGGGGCGCGGCCGCGAACTGCGCAGCTTCGAACTGCAGGAAGCCAGCATCACCGACTCGCGCTATCTGGACGGCCTGAGCGTGATCCTCGATGCGGCAGAAACCGGTTCGCTGCAGGTCGGCACGCCGGTATTGTTCCGTGGCATGGAAGTAGGCACCATCACCGGCTTCTACCTGGGCGCCATGTCCGACCGCGTCCACGTTGCACTGCGCATCAGCAAGAAATATCAGCATCTGGTGCGCAATAACAGCGTGTTCTGGCTGGCCTCGGGCTATAACTTGCAGTTTGGCCTGACCGGCGGCGTGATCAAGAGCGGCACCTTCCAGCAGTTCATCCGCGGCGGCATCGCCTTCGCCACCCCGCCGACCATTCCGCTGGCACCGCAATCGGCACCGAACAAACACTTCATGCTGAATGCGGAGGAGCCGAAAGACTGGAAAGAATGGGGCACGGCGATCCCAAGGAATTAAACCCGTTACTCCATGCCGGCAGGGGCGTCCCTCTCCCTGCCGGCCCATTTTATGCTAGAATCCCGCCCTTATTTTGATTGCTGCCAGAGAGCTTACCCCGTGGCCAAACCTGCCTCCGTTATTTTGCCTCCCGCTTTTCTCGACGCGACGCGCGCCGTCATGCCCGCCGAACTGTCGATGGACGATTTTATAGCCGCTTGCCAGCGCCCGCTGCGCCGCAGCCTGCGGGTGAATACGTTGAAGATCAGCGTCGCCGACTTTCAGGCGCTGGTGCAAGGTTATGACTGGCGGCTGGAACCTGTTCCCTGGTGTGCGGAAGGCTTTTGGATCGAGCGTGAGGATGAAGAGTTGCGGCTCGGCAGCGCGGCGGAGCACCTGAGCGGCCTGTTTTACATTCAGGAAGCCAGTTCGATGCTGCCGGTCAGCGCCCTGTTCGCCGATCGCGAAAAACCGCGTCGGGTACTGGACGTCGCCGCGGCACCGGGTTCCAAAACCACCCAGATTGCGGCGCTGATGAACAATCAGGGCGGTATCGTGGCCAACGAATACTCCGCCAGCCGGGTCAAAGTCCTTCACGCCAACATCAGCCGCTGCGGCGTGAAAAACGTGGCGCTGACCCACTTTGACGGCCGGGTGTTCGGCGCGGCGCTGCCGGAAAGCTTCGATGCCATTTTGCTCGACGCCCCCTGTTCCGGCGAAGGCGTGGTGCGCAAAGATCCGGACGCCATGAGCAACTGGTCACCGGAAAGCGTTACCGCCATTGCCGCAACCCAGCGCGAACTGATCGACAGCGCTTTCCATGCTCTGGCCCCCGGCGGCGTCATGGTCTACTCCACCTGCACGCTCAACGCGCAGGAAAATCAGCAAATCGTCAACGGCCTGCTGGCGGCGTATGGCGATGCGGTGAGCATTGAACCGCTGGGTGAGCTGTTCCCCGGCGCGGAAAAGGCGCTAACCGCCGAAGGCTTCCTGCACGTCTTCCCGCAGATCTACGACAGCGAGGGTTTTTTCGTGGCGCGGCTGCGCAAGAACCATTCCGTTACCCCGCTGCCGAAACCGAGCTACAAACTGGGTAAATTCCCGTTCACCCCACTTTCCGGCAAGGATTCGGCCGTGATCAGCCAGGCCGCTGCGGCTTCCGGTCTCGCCTGGGATGAAACCAGCCGGCTGTGGGCGCGCGATAAAGAGATCTGGCTGTTCCCGGCAGAACTGGAAGCGCTGGTCAGCAAAATACGTTTCTCACGCATCGGGGTGAAGCTGGCCGAGAGTTTCCCTAAAGGATACCGCTGGCAGCATGAAGCCGTCATCGCGCTGGCCACCGCCGACGGCAAGCAGCGTTTCGAGTTGGATGCCGCGCTGGCGCAAGAGTGGTATCACGGCCGCGATCTGTATCCGGAAGCCCCGCCGCAGAGTGATGAATGCATCCTGACCTACCAACAGCAGCCGCTGGGTATCGCCAAACGTATCGGCAGCCGGATTAAAAACAATCTGCCGCGCGAACTGGTCCGCGACGGTACACTGGATTTCCATCAATAATTTATCAGTTGGCCGGAAAAATCCGGCCAATTAACACCGCTAATAATATTCCTAACAGGAAGTATTACCCTTCTAATAATTCTACATTCACGCTTTCGCGCTTCCCAGACGGCGAAATATTGATATCTTTCAAAATAAAGAAACTTTTTAGCCCCCCACCAAGACAATTCCGAGTTCTTATCCTATTAATTAACCTATAAAGATATTAATACGTTCGGCCCCCTTTCTCGGATGGGCTTTCACGATTCTCTCTGGCACAGCAAGGAATAAAACATGAAAAAAACACTGGTGGCATTGGCCTCGGTAGCAACCCTGCTGTGCGCAAACGGCACAGCCAACGCAGCGGGTACCATTCAGGGTAACCTGGGGGTGACGTTAACCATTGGCGCAGGTTGCGTTGTGGGGGGCGGAAACAGCAGCGGCTCAGCCAATGATTTTGGCTCCATCAGCTTTGGCACCTACTCCTCGCTTTCAAATATTATCGACGCCAGCGCAACCGGCTCCGGCGGCGCCGGCACGCTGTCGCTGACCTGCACTGACGGTACCGACTATACCGTCGCGTTGGACAACGGGCTGCACGTAACCACCGGCAGCCAGCGCCGCATGGCCAGCACCGCCGGTGCCTTTATCAATTACAACCTCTACCAGGATCAAGCCCGCGCTACCGCCTGGGGCAGCGGTGCCAACGCCCTGACCGGCACCGGCACCGGTGTGGCGACTCCTCTGATTGTCTACGGCCGTGTCCCGGCTGCGGGCAGCACTCCGGCGGCCGATACCTATAACGATACCGTGACGATGACGGTAACCTGGTAAGGGTGCGGCAGGCGGTTTTCGGTTGCGGATTACTGGCGTTAAGTCTGGCGGTTTATGCCGATAGCAAAACCGCCAATATTGGCGTCAGCGCCACTCTGCTGAATGCGTGCGAAGCCGGTAGCAGCTCGGGGGGCAACGTCAGCTTCGGCTCGCTGAACTTTGGCACGGTGTATTTTCTCACTACCGCCGTCAGCGTAGCCGGGCAACAAAATGCCGGTGCCATCCGCGTAAAATGCAACAACGGTACCAGCTACAACGTGCTGCTCGGCGGTGGACAAAGCGGCAACACCGCCGCCCGCTACCTGCAAAGCGCAGCCAACCAACGGGTAAACTACAACCTGTACACCAACAGCGCCCATAACGTCATTTGGGATAACCTGACCGGGGTCTCGCAAACCGCTAACGGCCAGGATAACTGGTTGCCGGTGTATGGCATGATCCCGGTGCAATCCACCCCGCCGGTCGGCAGCTACACCGATACCGTACAGGTGACCATCAATTGGTAACGGCAATGCGAATTTCAGCCTGCGGGCTGCTGCTTTGGATGACGATGCCCCCGGCAATCGGCGATACCGGTATTAACGATTTGCAAAAGAGCACGCCTCTTACCGTCAATGCGACGGTAGTGAAAGGCTGCGTTTTGGGCAGCGGCAACAGCGATGTCACCACCTTCGGCACCCTCAACTTTGGTCAGATATCTTCGTTGGCCAGCAATATCAATATCGTATCCAGCGCCGGGGCCGGTTCAGTGCTGTTGCGCTGCAACCCGGGTCTGAGCGTCACGCTGGCGCTCGGCGTCGGCAACAACGTCACCGGCTCCATCTCCGCAGGGCGCAAACTGAAAAATACCCTGACCACGGAGACGCTGCTTTATCAACTCTACCAGGATAACAACTACTCCACGCTGTGGGGCGATGGCGGCAACGGCGGCAGCGCGCAGGTGATCGCCGCCACCGGCAGTACCCAGGAAATCAAGGTTTATGCCCGTTTGTTTTCGGCCAGTACCCTGCCCAGCAGTGGCACTTACAACGATACGGTCTTACTGACGGTAACTTATTAAGTATTTTGAATAAGGATTGTGCTATGCGTATTCCCTTCTCCCTGCCGTTGACGGCAGCGCTGCTGCTTGTCGGCCAACAACAGGCGCTGGCGGCAGCGTCGATTCTGATTTGGCCCATCGATCCGGTGATTGAAGATCAACAGCCTGCAACGGCGCTGTGGTTGGAAAACCGCGACACTAAACCTGTCTATATGCAGATACGGGTGCTGGGCTGGAAGCAAACCGACGGCAAAGACGATTACGGCAACCAGAATGAGGTGCTCGCCAGCCCGCCGGTCGCATCGATAGCGCCGGGCAAGCGCCAACTGATCCGGCTGATTAAGCAGACCCCGCCGCCCGCCGGCCAGGAACGTGCCTACCGCGTTCTGATTGATGAAGTGCCGGTAAAAGAAAACGACAGCTCATCCACGCCTGCCGGCGCCCAGATGGGGCTGAAATTCCAGATGCGTTATTCCGTACCGCTGTTTCTCAGCGGCCAGGGTATCTGGACCAAGCCGGATGCTGAAAAGCCGCGCGACTACGCCACCGCCAGCCAACCGCAACTCAGCTACCGGCTATTGCAGCAAAGCAGCCAACGCTGGCTGGAAGTGCGTAATCAGGGCATTGTGCACGCGCGCATCTCCAAAGTGACGTTACAGGGGAAAACGCTCAATGCCGGGTTGATGGGCTACGTGTTGCCCGGCTCGCAAATGCGCTTTGCCGTGCCGCCTTCGGGCAGTTTCAGCAGCGGTACGCTGCAGGCGACGGTCAATGACACTAAGCAACCGATAACCTTGCCGTCTTACTGAGTTCCACGTGCGGTTAACAGGGAAGCCGTCACCCAGCGGCAACGGATTCGCGCTGAAACCGTTAGCCTTAGTCTGTGCAGTAGCCACGCCGTGGCTACCCTGCGCGCACGCCGATGATTTGCCGCCACCGCCCAGCGCCATCAGCATGCCGGATACCACCTTGTATCTGGAACCGGTGGTCAACGGCCGCCAGACCGGCAAAGTGGTACCGGTGGACTACCGTGGCGGCCACTATTACCTCACGCCGCAGCAATTGATCGACGCCGGCTTGCCGGTGGCGGACAAACAGACAAAAGAAATTGCGGTCGACCTGTTGAAACAGGTGAATGTCACTTACAGCGGCGAAACCCAGCAGTTGCTGATCGACATCCCCAACGACTGGCTGCCCAAACAAAAATTCAACGCGCAGAATCCGCTGGATCGTCTGCCGGCGCAAAGCAGCCTCGGCCTGCTGTTCAATTACGACGTTTACGCCAGCCAAAGCAACGCCAACGGCCAGCCGGGCTACCTTTCCGCCTGGAGCGAACAGCGGCTGTTTGACGGTTTTGGCGTGGTATCTAACACCGGCATCTTCCGTGGCAGCTTTAACGGATCCGCCGGCGATAGCCAGGAGAGCCGTTATATTCGCTATGACAGCCAGTGGCGTTACACTGATGATGAGCGCCTGCTCAGCTATACCGCCGGCGATCTCACCACAGGTTCACTGCCCTGGAGCAGTGCCGTGCGCATTGGCGGCGTTCAACTGGCGCGTAACTTTACCGCTCGCCCCGATCTGATCACCTACCCGCTGCCACAATTTTCCGGCCAGGCGGCGGTGCCCAGCAGTGTCGATCTGTATATCAACAGTTATAAAAACAGCACCACCAACGTCAATCCTGGCCCCTTTACCCTGGATACGGTGCCCTACATCAACGGCGCCGGCGAAGCCAGGGTGGTCACCACCGACGCGCTGGGCCGCCAGGTCAGCACCCTGGTGCCGTTTTATGTCGCCAGCAACCTGTTGCAGGCCGGCATGAGCGACTTTAGCCTGTCCACCGGTGCCCTGCGCCGAAATTATGGCTTGAATTCAGCCGATTATGGCCAGTGGGTCGCCAGCGGCAGCGGGCGTTACGGCGTCACAGATTGGTTAACGATGGAAGCTCGCGCCGAAGCCGCGGCGGAACTGGCGGTGGCTGGCACAGGCGCCGATATCAAACTCGGCCAGTGGGGCGTGTTCAACGCGTCGTACAGCTACAGCCAGGCCGGCGACAGCGCGTTTAACGATTATCAACCTTCGCCGCAGATAAACTATTACGATCCGCTGACCGGCAAACCACTGCCGCAGCCCGATCCGCAAAGGGTCTACCAATACACCAGCAACCGGGGCGATCAAAGCAGCTTCGGCTACACCTACAGCAACCGGTATTTCAGCCTCAACGCCCAGCGCATCCTGCGCAGTGCAGGCTTTGGCGATATTTCGGTTTATAAGAGCGACTACCGCCTGAGCCGCCGTACCGATCAACTCACCGGCAGCCTCGGCCTTGGCCGCGCCGGCAGCATTGGCGCCGGCTATTTCGACGTACGTGACGCCATCGGCACGCGCACCCGGCTGGTCAACTTCTCTTACAGTCTGTCGTTATGGCGCAATATGAGCCTGTATGCCTCGGTAAACCGGGAGATCGGCAGCAGCGGTTACAGCACTCAGTTACAGCTCTCCATTCCCTTCGACAGTTGGGGCACCGCCAGCGTCAGCGCCTCCCGCGACAACGACAACCGCTGGAGCGAACGCGTCAGCTACAGCCGTGCCGCGCCGACCGACGGCGGCCTGGGCTGGAACCTGGCCTACGCGGATGGACAAAGCGGCAGCAGCTACCGCCAGGCCGACATGATCTGGCGCACCCGCCTGCTCGAGACCCGCGCCGGGATGTACGGCAACGGCGACGACTATACCCGCTGGGGCGAAGTAAGCGGCTCGCTGGTCATGATGAAAGGCGATCTGTACGCCACCAACACCATCAACGACGCCTTCGCGCTGGTCTCGACTCAGGGCTACCCGGACATTCCGGTGCGCTATGAAAATCAGTTGATTGGTGTGACCAACGCCAAAGGCTATCTGCTGGTGCCGACCGTGACCTCGTATTACCACGCCAAATTCCAAATCGATCCGCTCAATCTGCCTGCGGACGTTGCCATTCCTACCGTCGAGAAAACCGTGGCGATCCGCGATCACAGCGGTTTCCTGGTCGATTTTCCGGTTCAGCCGATCGCCGCCGCCGACGTCAAACTGGTCGATACCCAAGGCAAGCCGCTGGCCAACGGCAGTGAAGTGGCGGTTATCGGCGGCAGTCAGCGCAGTTATGTGGGCTGGGACGGTATGGCCTATCTGGATCCGGTGCAGCAGCACAACCGGTTGAGCGTTATCCCCGCAGACGGCAGCGCACCTTGCCAGGCGCAGTTCAGCCTGACAAAAACGCAGGGCATCCAGAGCATCGGGCCGATCGTTTGCCAGTAACCCATTATGGAGAAAAATATGATTCGGGGATTCAAAGCGATATTACTGACGCTGATGCTGCTGGCAAGCCGGCAAGCGCTGGCTGACTGCGCCACCACCAATGGCAGCGTGACGCTGCCGGGCGGCAGCTCTTTCAGCGTCTACAACGGCCCGACCAGCGCCCAGGGCACCGCCGGGTTGAACTGCACCGGCCTCGGCCTGTCGTTGCTTTCGCAAAACACCGTCACGGTGAAAATCACCTCAACCACCCACAATATGGCGATAGCCAACACCGACGGTTCCGGCGATCAAATCCCTTACCTGATTTACCCCGATTCGAATTACCAATACGCGTATAGCGTCGGGCAAACCATCGATTACAGCTCATTGAACCTGCTGTCGCTGATCCTCATCTCCTCCAACGTCAATTTCCCGCTGTATGTCAGGACCACCGCCGGGGCTAACGTGCGCTCCGGCACCTATACCGATACCGTTAACCTGACCTGGAACTACCACATCTGCGGCCTGGGCGTGCTCGGCTTGTGCCTCTGGTGGGATGGCGTCAACAAGCTCAGTACCGTGACCATTACCGCCGTGATAACCAAAGACTGCCTGCTGGGCACCGCGCAAAACGTCAATTTTGGCAGCATGGCGCTGGTGGGGCAGTTCAATCCGGTGAACCAGAGCATCACCCTCACCTGTACCAAAACCGAGGGTTACAACACCTATTTTACCAATGGCAATAACCCGGTCACCGGCTGGCGGCAAATGAAAAACGGCACCAGCAATTTTATGCAGTATCAAATTTACCTGCCCAACACCACCACCGTCTGGGACAGCACCAACAAGCAAAGCGGTGCCGGAACCGGGCTGGCGCAAAGTATTCCTTATCTGGCGGTGATTAACGCTGCGCAAACCGAAAGGCCGGTCGGTACCTACCAGGATAATCTCAGCTTTGTCGTGGAATATTAGCTCCATGCGCTAGTCGCTGGCGTTGATTGTTGCCAGTTTGTATTTTTTATGTGGCATTTTTTGCTCATTTAGCTATGCTCAAAGAGATGGCCTTAACTGGTCATACCTCATACCAGCAGATCGAGCAAGGAGTTCCAATGGGCAAAACCGTGGTAAAAATAGGCAGTTTTGAGGTTGATGATGCGCATTTGTCCTCCTCGTCCGAGCAGGCCAGCACGCTGACCATTCCCTGCAAGTCGGATCCCGACTTGTGCATGCAATTAGACGGATGGGATGAACACACCAGCATTCCAGCGACGCTGGATGGCAAGCATTCGCTGCTGTTTAAGCAGCATTACGATCGGCAATCCGATGCCTGGGTGATGCGGCTGGCATGAACAACGATGAACTGAAAAACGCGCCGTGAGTCCCAGGAAACACGGCGCGTTTTTTTATGTGATGGCGATACCGCGACCGGCGAAGAAACGGCCAAAACGGCTCAGCGGCAGCGTCACCTGTTGGCGCGTGGCTTGGCTGTCGCCAGAAGGATTGTGAAAGGTCACGTTCTCGGCCTCAACGGCGGTGACCAGCACCAGATGGCCGCCCCGCTGCGGCGGTGTCTGATCGGGCTGACGAATGCCCGGGTGGACCGAGGCCATGAAATAACGCCGCTGCGCCAGCAATTGCGGCAATGCCTCCGCGTCGAGACCGACCCGCACCTCGGCGTCCAACGCAAACTGCTCACGCACATAGTCAACAAAAGGCGCGTAGATCAACCCTTTGATGTTTTCACCCTCATGGACATAAGCACCGTACGGCAGGCTACGACGCGCCAGTTCCAACACCGGCGGCGCATCGCCGTCACGGTGGCTCAGTACCATTTTCAGGCAGGCCATACCGCAAACGTGATTGGCCCAGGCGATATATTCCGCCCGATCGCGCGCCCCGCTGCGCGCCCAGTTGGCGTCATCTGCCAAGGTCGCACGCCCGGCAATCAGATCGGCCGCCAGTTCGGGCGTCGCCCATTGGCAAACGTAGGGGACCGCAGTCGTCAAATCAGAAAGTCTCAATCACTTTGAAATTCATCAGCACCAGCGTCATATCCGGCGAGAACAACTCATACTCTTCAAAGAAACTCTGCAGCTCTTTACGCCAGTACGCCAGTGAACGATCGCCTTCCCCTTCGGCATAGGCATGCGCTTCGTCAACCTGATCGTAGGTTTTCATCTCCACCGAGGTCAGCTCTACCGCACAGACCGGAACATTTTTACCGTCAACGACCACAAACACGTCGCCGGCCAGCGGAATGCCTTCCCCGTCGAGGTTGGAGCAGGTGGCGGTCTTGGTGCCATTGAGGATCAGCTTGACCACATCATCAGCCTGCTGCTCGGTGTTGCCGAACGCCCAACGCTCGGTGTTCTCATATTTCTTCGGAATTGCCTCTGACATTGCCTTACCTTATTAAATGAATCATTGTGCAGACAGAATAGTACAACGTATTCCCCGCCGCCTGCACCTGCCGAATTCGCCGCGCTGCGGCACAAACCCACACCATTTACAGGTTTTTTACGGTAAATCTCTGTGCCTGCATCAGGGCAACAGGCATACTGTGATCGATATTCACACCATGGCTCAAGGCCAGGCGGTAAAATGAAAAATGACGACAAAGATCC
The DNA here is from genome assembly GCF_003591175.1 of Serratia inhibens. Classification (GTDB taxonomy): domain Bacteria; phylum Pseudomonadota; class Gammaproteobacteria; order Enterobacterales; family Enterobacteriaceae; genus Serratia; species Serratia inhibens. The sequence goes on from NZ_QYYG01000001.1 coordinate 817,512, forward strand.
CGATGACACCTTCAGTGACTTATTAAAAGTCATTGCGCTGGTCGTGATTGCTCTCTTTGTTATCGGCGGCTGGTACTTCAGCTGATCAGTAGAACAGGAGATCACCTTGGCCACCAAACGCATGCGCAGCAAGCACTGGAAGATGTTTTTGATTCTGTTGCTGATCTGTCTCGCCCTGTTGTTATTGCGCTGGGCGGCAATCGTCTTCGGTTAACGCCGGCCCGGTCAAACCCCGATGCCGGTTTCAGTTATGCCGTTCGCCCGGCGTTTTAGCCACCGGCTCCAGCAACTCCCGCAAATAGGCTATTCGCGCTTCCCCCTGCGGCAACCACAGGCGGCATAACCGATTTTGCACTTCTGCCCGCCGGCTCAGGCGATAATATTCCGCCAGTTGATCGACCAGTTTCATCACGCACCCTCCAGATATTCGACAGGGTCAGTATTGGGCGAAAAAACCAGAAGAAACACTGATGCCTTATTTTTTATGCTTCCGGTTTTAACGTTGTGCGACCGGTGCAGTGGCGAACCCCGGGACCAACTGCTACATTGACCAAAAATCACCCAGCCGAGGTAAACGATGATGTTCTCGGAGCAGGAGATAAAACCCGTGTGGGATGAGGTCGCCCGATTGATTGGTGACAGCGTGATGCAACTGCGCCATCGCGGCGAGGTGTTATCGGTGGAAACGCTGGCGAAGCACCTGGCGCGGCAGTTGGCTGAAAGCAACGATATCGAACGCCGGATCCTGATCGGTGCGGCGATCAACATGCTGAAAGATGGAAAGTGAATCGCCAACCGGAATGGTTGGCGATTCGGCAGAAGCCCGAGGTATGCAAGCCCGGCCTTCTGAGCGCTACTATGTCAGGCTGACACGATGAAATTAATAGGAATTATCGCGTTTTTACCAAAAAACACTATTTTTGTTGCTCTGGCCCATCGACAGCAAAATAAAAAACCGGTGGGTTCCCCCGGTTTTCCATCATGAATTTTGCGCTCAGACCAACCAACCCAGCAATAATGTCGCGCCAATCACGGTAGAGGCGCCGCCAATGCGCGTGGCAATTTGCGCGAACGGCATCAGCCCCATGCGGTTGGAGGCAGAGAGGATCGCCACGTCGCCGGTACCGCCCAGCCCGCTGTGGCAGCAGGTAACGATCGCCGCTTCAATCGGGTACATTTTCAGGTAAGGCGCAATCAGGAAGCTCACCACGCCCATCGACAACACCACCGAACCGCAGACCACCACATACCCCACCGAGAACACCGCCACCACGCTTTCCAGCGGCACATACAACATACCCAGGCCAATCATCAACGGCCACACCAGAGCGGTAGAAACGAACTTGTAAAAACTGTGCGCACCGGTTTCCATCGAGACCGGGATCACCCGGCAATATTTGCACAGTACGGCAAACAAAATCATCAGCACCGGGCCGGGAATATGCACTATATGTTCAAACAGGCCGCCGACGATAAAGAAAGCGCAGATCACCAGCAGCCCACCGCCCATCAGTTGGAAATCGACATTACCGTTGGTTTCCTTGATGGCGAACACTGCGTTTTCCTGCGCCGAACGGATCAGCATGCCGTCACCGCTCAGAGCCTTGCGCTGCAAGCCGATACGCGCCAACACCCCGGCCGCGACGATAGCGAAGATATTGCCCAGTACCGCCGCCGGCGCCAGTTGCGCCACGTAGACGTCCGGTGTCGATCCTAAAATGGCGGAATACGCCAGCGACAGCGGCAAAATACCTTCACCTATGCCGCCACCGATGATCGGCACGATGATAAAAAAGAAGGTGTGATAGAAGGTAAAGCCAAACAGCTTGCCCACCAGCAACCCGGTGACCACCGCCGTCACCGTCCCGACCACCAAAGGCACGAACATGCGGATCATGCCCTGGATCAGAATTACCCGGTTCATGCCGAGTATGCTGCCCACCACCAGGCTGGCGATAACGAAGTACAACAGATTAGCTTCTTTCATCAGCAGATGAACGGTGCCCATCACGTTGGGCTGGAAGACGTTGAAGTAAACCAGAACCGAAGGCACCATCAGACACAAAATGGCCGGGCCGCCAATATCCCGCAATACGGGAATACTTTTACCTAAATGCGCCAGCGCGAAACCCAGCGTCATAATCACCGCCAGGCCGCCGATCATATTCTTTGGCAAGAAGTTGGCATAGGCCGACACGGTTACAATGGCGCAAATAGTGATAAACAACGCGACCGGAACCGCGCCGATATCCATTTGTCGAATTTGGTTAATTAATCCTGATGAATCAGGTAGCGACGTATTTTTCTCACAGGCAATTTCTGCATTTATCTGTTTCATTATTCACCCTGCTGACAAGTGTTCGGTGCGGAAGGGTTCGCCTAACTACATGCGAAGAACGTTATTAAACAAAAACAACTGCTTATCATAAATTTTATTACGTATTTTCGTTTTTTAATAATGGAAAAAACAGTGGACAGCCCAGACAATATGATAAAAAATAAAAATACAAAACTAAATTGCGCTGCGTTATTTCAATATTGTGAGCCCCAGCCAATGTTGGTTTTAATTAATTATCGTCAGCATTTTGTAATTAAATTAAGCAGGTTAAAATTCACTGCTATGCTATAGATGGAAGTAAAAATCCGTGCGTTTATTAATGAGAACCGGAACAGAAATTAGCTGAATCCGGTCAGCTGTACCCGGGCCTCTTCTCTGCACGCGGCACCGTGCGGGAGTGTGGCACATAATATATGCCGTATGACTTTCATCTTTTTTGCCAATGCTCCCACGGCTTGAAAGGCTACGGACATAGAACCGATAAGGAAGTAGATATGTCTTCAATCGCTGTTACCCCACAAACGCTGGCCCGCTACGGTATCCATCAGGCTACCGAGATCGTCTATAACCCAAGTTACGAACAACTGTTTACCGAGGAAACCCGCGCCGATCTGCCGGCGCTGGAGCGCGGTACGCTGACCCGGCTTGGTGCCGTTAACGTCGATACCGGCGAATTCACCGGCCGTTCCCCGAAAGACAAATACATCGTTCGTGACGACACTACGCGCGATACCGTCTGGTGGTCCGATAACGGCACCGGCAAAAACGACAATCAACCGCTGTCGCCGGAAGTCTGGCAGCACCTGAAAACCCTGGTGGGCAATCAGCTCTCCGGCAAGCGCCTGTTCGTGGTGGATGCATTCTGCGGCGCCAATGCCGATACCCGCCTGAAGGTACGTTTCATCACCGAAGTGGCCTGGCAGGCTCACTTCGTAAAAAACATGTTTATCCGCCCGAGCGACGCCGAACTGGCCGGTTTCGAACCGGACTTCGTGGTCATGAACGGCGCAAAATGCACCAACCCGGACTGGCAGCAACAGGGGCTGCATTCAGAGAACTTCGTCGCCTTCAACCTGACCGAACGCATTCAGTTGATCGGCGGCACCTGGTACGGCGGCGAAATGAAAAAGGGTCTGTTCTCCATCATGAACTACCTGCTGCCGCTGCAAGGCATAGCCTCCATGCACTGCTCGGCCAACGTCGGCGAACAGGGTGACGTGGCGATATTCTTTGGCCTGTCCGGCACCGGCAAAACCACCCTCTCCACCGATCCCAAGCGCCAGTTGATCGGTGACGACGAACATGGCTGGGACGACGACGGCGTGTTCAACTTTGAAGGCGGCTGTTATGCGAAGACCATCAAGCTCTCGCAGCAGGCCGAGCCGGAAATTTATCAGGCAATTCGTCGCGATGCGCTGCTGGAAAACGTGCAGGTGCTGGCAGACGGCAGCATTGACTTCGATGACGCCGGCAAAACCGAAAATACCCGCGTGTCCTACCCGATCGACCACATCGAAAACATCGTCAAACCGGTGTCCAAGGCCGGCCATGCCAAGAAAATCATCTTCCTGACGGCGGATGCCTTCGGGGTGTTGCCGCCGGTTTCTCGCCTGACGCCGCAACAAACCCAGTATCACTTCCTGTCCGGCTTTACCGCCAAGCTGGCCGGTACCGAACGCGGCATCACCACGCCAACCCCCACCTTCTCCGCCTGTTTCGGCGCCGCGTTCCTGACGCTGCACCCGACGCAGTACGCCGAAGTGCTGGTGAAACGCATGGAAGCGGCCGGTGCCCAGGCCTATCTGGTGAATACCGGCTGGAACGGCAGCGGCAAGCGCATCTCCATCAAGGACACGCGCGGCATTATCGACTCGATTTTGAACGGTGAGATTGAGCACGCCGTGACCTTCACCCTGCCGATCTTTGGCCTGGCGGTCCCGACGGCGCTACCGGGCGTTGATCCTTCAATCCTCGACCCGCGCAAAACCTACGCCGATGAATCGCTATGGCAGGAAAAAGCACAGGATTTGGCACAGCGCTTTATCGATAACTTCGCCAAATACACCGTGACTCCGGCCGGCGAAAAGCTGGTGAACGCCGGACCCAAGCTGTAAACACTCCCTGTTTTATCCGGGCGCCTGAAGGCGCCCTTTTTATTTCCATTGACCCGTTTTGACTGGGTGAAACAACCGCTAGCCCGGATGTCGTATCACAGACAGGATATCAGTCCCATCAGCAGCACATATTTGCAGTCAGCCGGAGAACAACGTTGACCCTCTGTCGCCGCACAGGGCGATGGCCGGCAGAGAATAGACTGCGCTCATCTCGCTCCTCCTTACCGGGCCGACTCAAGCGGCAGAAACGTCTCGGCAAAAATGTCGGGCTGGTAGCCTGCGGCGGCAAAAAGATGCTGACGGGACTCGTCGATCGCCGCACGGAGCCGCTCGCTGTCCACTCCCAGTACCTTGCCGTCGCGCTTGACGACGCGTCCGCCAATCATGACAGTATCAATATTGCTGCGTTCGGCCGCATGCACCACCGTGCCGAATGCGTTGCCTGACGGGTAAAGGTTTATGTCCTCGGTACGGATAAGGATCAGGTCGGCCTGTTTTCCCGGTGCCAGGCTGCCGATTTTGTCCTGCAACCCTGCACAGGCGGCGCCGTCAGCCGTGGCGGCTTTCAGCAGGCTATGAGCCTGCAGGGTCACCGGAGGATGCTCTGATCCGCAGCACTGCCGCTGGTGCATACCCATGACGCGCTGCAGGTAAAATGCCACCCGCATCTCCATAAACATGTCGCCGCTGTAGGACGTCTCGTTATCCACGCTCAACCCCGGGTTGATCCCGTGACGCAGGGCTGACTGCAAGGCGAACATTCCATCCTCGATGCCGTAGTGCGCATCTGAGCGCGGACATACGTTGACCCGTACGCCGGCCTCGCGCAGAATTTGCCATCCGGCGTCCGACAGTGCGGTGCAGTGGTTAAAGATGTTATCAGAGCCCAGCAGCCCTTTCCGGTGTAGCCCTTCCAGCTCCGCCGCCATTGCGCCCCCGAAAAACTCGGTGATGATCGGCAGGCCCAGCCGCCGGGCTTCAGCCCACAGTTCAGGTTCCAATTGCGCCATCACGGCCAGCGAGACCAGGCTGTTGTCTCCTTTCTTGAAATATTTTTCCTGCAGGCGCTCCAGATTACCGGGCCAGTGGGCCTTGTCCCATTCTCCGGACACGGGCGCGCCGGAGGCATGTACGGACCGGATACCTGCGTCAAGCAACGCCTCGACGGCGGCATCGGAGTGTGCGCCGGTACGGCTGTTGTGCGAGTTATCGACAACGGTGGTGATGCCGGCGTCGATGCAACCCAGTGCGGTAAGCAGGTTGCCGATATACATGTCAGCCGGGCGATAGTATTTGGCAAAAGAGTAGTGCGTTGCGTTGCAGTAGTCTTCAAGCGTTGCGGCATTCGGGTTAAGCCGGCGCAGCTGCCCCTCCCACGAGTGGCGATGCGTATCGACCATGCCCGGCATGGCTATCATGCCGGACGCGTCGATAACGACGGCGTCGCCGGCATCAATGCTTTTACTTATGGCCGTGATGGTGTTGCCTTCGATAAGGATATCGCCGCTGACCAAATTGCCTGTATCACCGTCCATGCTGAGAACCGTGGCTCCCCGGATAAGCGTCCGGGCGGCCGGCAAGTCAGCGTTCTGTACTATATTCCGGATATAATCAGTCATCTTCAGTTCACTTTTTTGAATGTTGTGAAGCAAAGGTAAGGAAAGTGATACTTCCGAAAAAGAGGGTTAAACTGTTTTCATTATTCAGCAATCACGAACAATAATGTTCGCCCGGTTGCTTCTGTTGTGGTTTATGGAAAAAGAATATGGACCGTATCCAGGCAATGCAGATTTTCGTCCGGGTGGCAGAGGCCGGGAGCTTTATTCTCGCGGCGGAAACGCTTTCCTTACCGGCCTCAACGGTGAGCAGCACGATTAAAAATCTTGAAAAATATCTGCAGGTACGCCTGCTGAACAGAACAACCCGGCGGGTCAGCCTGACGACCGAAGGCGCACAGTATCTGGCGCAATGTCGGGAAATACTCGAGCTGATTGAGCATACGGAGTCCAGCCTGACTGACTCCGTAAAACGGCCGCAGGGACGTTTGCGGGTTGATATGCCTGGTGGCATTGCACATTTTGTCGTCATGCCGAATCTGAAAGACTTTTACCGACGCTACCCGGATATCTACCTGATGATAGGCGTCAACGATCGGCAAGTAGATCTCGTTCAGGAGGGCGTAGATTGCGTCATTCGAACGGGGAACCTGAATGACTCAACGCTCGTCGCTCGCCCGCTCGGCCAGTTTCGCTGGGTGACCTGTGCTGCTCCGGCCTATCTCAGAGAAAACGGTATTCCGCAGACCCCGGAAGACTTGTCTCACCACCGGGCCATCCATTATTTTTCAGGACACGCCAGGCGAGCGGGTGAAATGTGCTTCTTCAGCGGCACTGAAAAAATATCGGTACCGGTCAACGGCGTTGCCGCCGTCAATGAGACAGGACTCTACATAAAAATGTGTCTTGAAGGATTCGGGCTGGCGCAGCTTGCCGAGAGAGTGGTAGCAGAACATCTGCAGGAAGGCCGGCTGATCGAAGTTATGGCGGACTGGCAGCCCGCCTCCGTGCCGGTTACCTTACTCTATCCGCATCAGCGTTTTCTCTCGCCAGCCGTGCGCGCATTCGCTGACTGGATAACCGGACTTATTAAAGGTTGATCGGTCAACGTGAGCGGACCGGTGCATTTATCGATTCCGCGAAGCCGTGGCATCCCCTACCAACCCCGGCAGCACCAGCGTCAACGCCGCCGTAATGCGAGTGTCGATGTCGCTGCCCGGCGGCAACAGTCCAAGCGCCATCTGGCGCAAGGGTTCGGCCATCACCATCGCCAGCAGCAGATCGCTGGTCTGCGCACAGTCCAACTCACGCAACCAGCCGTGCCGCTGTTGGCGTTGCAGCCAGTCCGCCACAATGGCCCGACCGCGTTCAATACCGTTACGCTGATAAGCTGCCAGCATCGCCTCCCGCCCAGGAAACTCGCTCTGCAACAGACGAAATACCCCCACCGCCTGCTCGCTCAGCACCTGTTGCGCAATGGCGCGCAGACCCTGCTCAAGCAGCGGCTGCACCTCTGCCACCCGCTGCGCATCCTGTTCAAACGCCGGCTGAAAAGCGTCGGTCCAACTGGCTATCGCCTGCATCACCAACGCATCTCGATTTTCGGCAAAACGGTACAGGGTCTTCTTGGCCATACCGGCCCGCTTCGCCACCGCGTCCACGGTAGTGGCGGCATAGCCCTGCGTCAGCAACAGCGCCAGTGTGGCCTCAACCGCCGCCGCGCGCAGTTCCGCTTCCGGGGCCGAAGGCCTTCCGCGCGAGCGCGGTTCGGTATCCCTTTCATTTGCCATGATGGTTCCTCGAAATCGTTGACAGAGACAGCATACCGGCATAGCCTTAATTTGGAAACAAACATCGTTTCCTAATTTATAAGGATGACCGCTATGACACATCAATCGCTGATGCTCCCTTGGGGCGTTAATGATATCAACGCGTTGCTTAAACCGGAACCGCTGCTGCTGGAGATGGGGCTGACGCGCAGCACCGACGGTTTGCTGACCGTGGCGATCCGCACCGATCTGCACGGCTGCAAGGGCCGCATGCTGGACTGGTGGTTTACCTTTTTTGAGACCACCCAGCACATTCGCTGGTGGCATCCGCACGATCACGTTGAGCACCGCGGCTGGGACCGGCAGTGGAAAAAAGGCGAAAGCTACATTGGCGCCAGCATCGACGCGGTCGAATGGCTGGCGGAGTTGCCGCCGGTGCCGGCCCGGCTCAAATTTCACGCCGCCGAAGATTTTTTTGCCACGCAACCGCTGCAACAGGCGCGCGACACTCAGGCGCTATCTGCCGCCATTTGCGCCCGCATCGGCTTCGGCGAGCAGGTGGCGCTGGACGACAATGGCGACCCTCGCGACGGTGAAATGCTGCATCTGGTGCGCGACACGCCCTACGGCTGCGTGCTGCGCAGCCGTTTTCTGCTGGGTAAATCCTGCGCGAACGCGAATGACGAGATGCCGGACGAGATTGGCTTCAATCTGATGCGCCACTGCTACAACGAATTCAGCTATCTGGCGCAGTTCCTGCCATCGTTGTATTACGCCGAAAATGGTCATGAGGCGGCGCCGTTACCCTGGTGACCCCCCTTCACACTTCCCGTTGAAAATAATTGATTGTTTTGTCATATGAATTTAGAACTGGATGACAACAATTCAAACGCACGGGAACGGGAATGGACGTACAAACGACGGTTATTGACGCACGCCAGTCACGCCAGGCATTGCTGGCCGGTTCGGTCGGCAACTTTATCGAATGGTATGAATTTGGCGTTTACGGTTTTCTCGCCACCGTCATTGCCGCCAATTTTTTCACTCTGCAGGGTGAAAGTGAAATCACCAGTCTGATCCTCACCTACGCCGCCTTCGCGCTGGCATTTTTTTGCCGCCCGATCGGCGCGGTGATTTTCGGCCGTATCGGCGACCGGATCGGCCGCCGCCCGACGCTGATTGCGGTATTGCTGCTGATGACCCTGGCCACCGCCCTGATCGGCGTGATGCCGACCTACGCCGCTATCGGCGTCGCCGCCCCGCTGCTGCTGACGCTGTTGCGCATGTTTCAGGGGTTGTTCGCCGGTGGCGAGTTCGGCGGTGCGGTATCGCTGATGACCGAGTTCGCGCCCAAGGGAAAGCGTGGGCTGTACGGCGCCTGGCAATCGCTGACCGTGGCATTCGGGCTGTTGGCCGGTGCAGGTCTGGTGGCATTGCTGGCCGCGCTGCTGACGCCGGAACAGTTACATGACTGGGGCTGGCGCATTCCCTTCCTGTTGGCGTTGCCGATGGGTGCGGTGGCGCTGTGGCTGCGGCTGAAACTGCAGGAAACGCCGACCTTTAAACAGGCGCAACAAGACGGCGGCGAAACGGCGCAAGTGCCGGAGGTGAAACTGGGCGGCATGCTGAAAACCATTCTGATCGGCATTGGCCGCATGATGGGCTGGTCCGCCGCCGGTTACACCTTCCTGGTGGTGATGCCGTCCTACCTGCAAACCTCGCTGCACGCCACCTTCCAGCAGGCGCTGGTGGCCACGGTGCTGGCCAACGTCGGCTTCGCCCTGACCATTCTGCCCGCCGGCATTCTCAGCGATAAGCTGGGGCGCAAAACGGTGATGCTGGCGGCGGTCATCGCGGTGATCCTGTTCACCTTCCCGCTGCTGCACCTGCTGCAAGACCCGCAAAGCTCGCTGCTGACCAAAGGCATCGCGGTATTGATCGCCGGCGCGGTGGTCGGGATGCTGGCCGGCCCCGGCCCGGCGATGCTGGCGGAGATGTTCCCGACCAAAGTGCGCTACACCGGTCTGGGGTTGGCCTATTCGCTCTCCAACGCGGTATTCTCCGGTTCAGCAGGGTTAATCATCACCGGTTTGATCAAGCAGACCGGCAACCTCGATATCCCGGCTTACTACGTGGTCGCCACCTCAGTGGTCAGCCTGTTCGCACTGATGACCCTGCGGCGCGACGATCATCTGCGCTCGCTGAACGCGCGTTAATTCTGAAGGGGCGCATAGCGCCCCAAGTTTGAACCGTTGCGCAATTTTTGCGCACCGTTCTGGTGCATCCCCCCAACCACCGCTTCAACGCCTCCCTCATCCTGCAAGCAAAACGCCTGATTATTTATAATTATTAATAAGTTGAAAAATAACTCCCACCGCCATTCGCAGTTGGCCCTTAACTTGCTCCGCCTTGTATATACATGGACGGACATTACCGACACGGACATCACTATTTCTCACCAGTGCGAAAGACGAGGGTTCCCCCATGAAGCAACCAATAAAAACGCTGCAAAAAGTGCTCGCCACCGCCTGCTGCCTCAGCATGCTTGCCGCTCCGGCGTTCGCCGCCGAAGCCCCCTTGTCCAAGCCGGAGGCCGGCACCTTCAAAATGGGCATCGAACCCTGGCTGGGCTACGGCCAGTGGCACGTAGCCAATAGCCTTGACCTGTTCAAACAACAGGGGCTGGACAAGGTCGACATCATCAATTTCGCCGAAGATAAAGACATCAACGCCGCGCTGGCCAGCGGCCAGATCGACGCCGCCAATATTGCCACCCACACCGCCATGGGCATGGTTTCCGCCGGTCTGCCGGTCAAAATCGTGCTGCTGCTCGATCAAAGCCAAACCGCCGACGCGCTGATTGTCGGCCCTGGCATCAAAACGCTGAGCGATCTGAAAGGCAAACAGGTGGCGTACGAAGAAGGCACCACCAGCGACATCCTGCTGCACAGCGCCCTCGCCTCCGCCGGAATGAAATGGAGCGACATCGTGCCGGTACCTATGCCTGCCGACGCCGCAGGCAGCGCACTGATCGCCAAACGCGTCAGCGCCGCCGTCACCTACGAGCCTTACCTGAGCATGGCGAAGAAACAGGATGCCGGCGTGAAGATGCTGTACAGCGGCGAGTCCGATCCGGGCCTGATCAGCGACGTGCTGGTAGTGCGCGACGAGGTGATCAAGACCAAACCAGGCCAGGTCGCCGCCATGATCAAAAGCTGGGATGCCGCGTTGCAGCATTATCAGCACAACACGGCGGCGGATCGGGCAATCATCGCCAAACAGGTTGGCGCCAGCCCGGCCGATCTGGCCAGCGCGTTTGACGGCGTGAAGTACTACTCGCTGGCGGAAAACAAGCAGGTCCTGAGCGAGCACTTCGCCAAACACACCTTCGCCCACGTGCTGAAAGCGGCCACAGAAGCCGGGCTGGTGAGCAAACCTGTCACGCCGGAAAACCTCATCGACGCGCGATTCGTTAACGGGCTGTAAGCCGGGTTGGCGTCGGCCGGCGATATGTGGCCGGCGCAACTCCTCACCAAAGGAAAAAACCGATGAGCTCTATAAAACTGGATGCGCCCAACGCGCGCACTCATCTGAAAACCGCCCCTCCGCCTGGACGGCGCAGGCGCAAGCCGCTTGGGCTGATGGCGATCGGAAAAACGCCATCGCGTGGGCTGTTCGTCGCCATCGCCGTGGCGGTGTTCGCGCTGCTGCTGTTGAGTTGGTGGCTGGCGACCCGCAGCGGCTCGGTACCGGCTATTTTTATGCCCACGCTGGACGGCGTATGGCACCGCATGGTCAGCCTGGCGCAGGACGGTACGCTGTGGAGCGATATTCGCAGCAGCCTGTACCGTATCTCGGTGGCCTTCCTGATTTCGTCGGTGATGGCCATTGTCATCGGCATGCTGGCCGGCTGTTACGGTTTTTTCAAAGCGGTCACCGAACCGCTGGTGGATTTTGTCCGCTATATGCCGGTGGTGGCCTTTGTGCCGCTGACCATTTTGTGGACCGGCACCGATGACGTGCAGAAATTCCTGATCATCTGGATCGGCACCTTCTTTCAACAGGTGCTGATGGTGATCGACACGGTAAAACGCGTGCCGGCGGATTTTGTCGGCCTGGGGCGCACGCTCGGCATGCCGGACCGCAATATCCTGTTCAAGATCGTGCTGCCCAGCGCGCTGCCGGGCATCTGGGATGCGTTGCGCATCAGCCTCGGTTGGGCCTGGACCTGGCTGGTGCTGGCGGAACTGGTGGCTTCCACCTCAGGGTTGGGTTACCGCATCGTGGTATCGCAGCGCTTTTTCCAGACCGACACCATCATCGGCTACATCCTGCTGCTGGGGTTGCTTGGGCTGATTACCGATCAACTGATGCGCGCCGCCGAGCGCGTGCTGTTCCGCTACAACGCGAGGCGTAAATAATGGCAACCCTAACCCTCAATGGCCTGAACAAAAGTTTTCAGGTCGGCAAAGGTACGCGCCAGGTGCTGCATGACATCGATCTGACGCTGCACGACAACGAGTTCGTTTCCGTGGTCGGCAGTTCCGGCTGCGGCAAAAGCACCCTGCTGTCGATCGCCGCCGGACTGGAGGATTTCGACAGCGGCAGCGTACGCGTTGACGGCGTGGACATTCGCGGGCCGGGTATCGATCGCGGCGTGGTGTTCCAGTCCTATACCCTGCTGCCGTGGCTGACCGCCCGCCAGAACATTGAATTCGCCCTGAAGGCGGCGGGCTATGGCCGCAGCGAATGCCGTGACATCGCCGGCGACCACCTGGCGCTGGTCAAGCTGACCGAATTCGCCGATGCCTATCCCAACGAACTGTCCGGCGGCATGAAGCAGCGGGTGGCGATTGCCCGCGCGCTGTCCTACCGGCCGAAAATTCTGCTGATGGATGAACCCTTCGGTGCGCTCGACGCCATGACCCGCCACCAGATGCAGCTGCTGCTGACGCGCATCTGGGAAACCCATCGCCTGACGGTGATGTTTGTCACCCACGATATCGAAGAGGCGGTGTACCTGTCGGATCGCATCGTGGTGATGGGACCGGGCAAAATCAATACCACCTTTCAGGTCGATCTGCCGCGCCCGCGCAGCGAAGAAGTGAGCGGTGACGCACGCTATATCGATCTGCAACGTCAGGTTCTGAAATCTATCCGGGAACAGGCTTCCCGACACGAATTAGCTTAGGAGCATCCCCATGTCGCACACAGTGACCTTTCACGATCTCAGCCACAGCCGGCAATTGCCGGAAGCCCTGTTCCAACGCACCGAAGCCGACTTGTCGTTCTTTATCGAGCGGGTACAGCCGATTATCGCAGCGGTACGCAATGAAGGAGATGCCGCGCTGCAGCGCTTCGCACGGGAATTCGACGGCGTGCAGGCCGAACGGATGTCGATTCGCGTCGAACAGAGCGAGTTCGACGACGCCATGGCTCGGTTGGATCCCGCCGTCACCGCCGCTATCGCCTATGCCGCCGGCAATATCCGCGCGTTTCACGAAGCGCAGAAACCGGAAGAAATGTGGTTGAAAGAGATGCAACCCGGCGCTTTTGCCGGCGATCGCCACCTGCCTATCGATTCCGTGGCCTGCTATGTGCCGCGCGGCAAAGGTTCGTTCCCCAGTGTGCTGCTGATGACCGCGATCCCGGCGCTGGTGGCGGGCGTGCCCCGGCCGGTAGTGATCACCCCGCCCGGCCCGGATGGCAAAGTCGATGATGCCACGCTGGTGGCGGCACAGTTGGTCGGCATCCGCGAGATTTACAAGTGCGGCGGCGCGCAAGGAGTAGCGGCCGTGGCTTATGGCACAGAAACGGTGCCGAAGTGCCTGAAGATCGTCGGCCCCGGCAGCCCCTGGGTGGTGGCAGCCAAGCGCCAACTGGCACAGATGATCGATCCCGGCGTGCCGGCCGGCCCCAGCGAAAGCATTATTTTGGCCGATGACAGCGCCAACGGTGCGCTGGCGGCGTTGGACTTGATCATTGAATCGGAACATGGCCCGGACTCCTCCGCCTGGCTGGTGACGTCCAGTCGTCGGGTAGCGGAACAGGCGATCGCCGCGCTGCCGGGTTACTGGGCGCAACTGGACGAGAAACGCGCCGGCTTCTCGCAAAGCGTGCTGTGCGGTACCCACGGCGGTGTGGTGCTGACGCAGGACTTCGCCGCTGCCGTGGCCTTTGTGAATGGCTATGCGCCAGAGCATCTGGAGATCCTGGCGGAAGAGCCGCTGGCGGTGATGGGCCAAATTCGCAACGCCGGTGAAATCCTGCTGGGCAATTACACCCCGGTGACGTTAGGCAACTTTGTGCTCGGCCCCAATGCGGTGCTGCCGACCAATGCCGCCGCCAAGGTGGCCGGGCCGCTGTCGGTATTCGACTACATGAAACGCATTTCTGTGGGTTACGTCACCCGCAGCGGCTACGACGCGTTGGCGGAAAAGGCGCACGGGTTTGCCCTGTATGAAGGCTTCCCCGCACACGCGCTGGCGGTATCACCGCTGCGTAAAACCCTGCTCGATCGTCAGCCCTGAACAGGCAGCGAGGTTACGATGACCGATAATCCTATTCCCCGCACCGGCCGGGGCGCCCCCCTGGCGGCGCAGGCCAGAGCGCTGACCCACGCCGGCGAATGGCGGCAGGCGGCGGACAAACTGCGCCAACTGGTGCTGGAGATCACCGGGGTGGCGGTGGGCGAATTGACCATCAACCGCGATCAGTACAGTCTGAACTCGCTGAACGGCCAGTTGCAATTGGCCGACGGCCGCGGCCTGTTCTTTAAATATCACCACGAGGAAGGTGAAGACCACACCATCGAGGAGTATTACAACGCCGAACTGCTGCGCAATAACGGTTTCCGCGTCGACGTGCCGCTGTATGCCTGCGGTGAACCGGGGCGGCAGATCCTGCTGTACCGATTGCGCCACGATCGGCGGCTGGCCGACGTGTGCCGTGAGATCGAACTGCAGCAGAGCTGGCAACAGATGGCGCCGGTGGTCGATGCGCAGCACCGCGCCGATGCGGAGATCCTGCGGATGACGTTGCCGACGCTAAAAATCGGCCAGCCTGCGGCGGTGGCTCGCGAGCCGATCCACCAGCTGTTTCATCACCGGCTGGTCAGCCCTGGCGCCACACCGGGATTGGGCGGCCGCGTAGCCCAGTTCTACGTGGGCAAAACCTTCCAACTGGCGCAGCAAGAGTTGAGCTGGGCGCAATTGCAAGACCTGCAATGGGAAATCAACGGCGTGCGCTATCGCCATACGCTGGGTGAACTGCTGTTGCAGGCCGGTGAGCTATTGGCCCCGGCCGAACTGGCGCAGCAAGGTGTGGTGATCGCCCACGGCGACGCGCACAACGCCAACGTATGGTACGAAACCGATCGCCCGCCGCCGCAGTTGGTCAGCTTCGATCCTGCCTTCGCCGGGCGCAATATCCCGGCGCTGCTGGCGGAGATCAAAGCGACTTTCCACAATATTTTCGCCCATCCGTTCTGGTTGTACGAACCGCAGCGCTGCGCGACGCATTACCGGGTAGTTGCCCGGCTGGAGGGGCAACGGCTGATCGTCGAGCATGACTGGCAGTTGACGCCCTTGCGCGCCGCCTTCCTGCAGGACAAAGGCGCGCTGTACTGGCGACCGCTGCTCAGCGAACTGACGGCGCGCGGCTGGCTGCCGCATAACTGGCGGCGGCTGATGCGGCTGGCGCTGTTTTGCTGCCCGACGCTGGTGCTCGATCTGCGCGCCGGTGGCGGCAGCGGCCATACGCCGGAAAGCTCGGCGCTGGGCTTCGCCATCGCCATGATGCTGGGCAGCGAACCGGTCGACGGCAAAGACGTAGCCAGCCGCTGGTTCACCGCCATAGATCCGCAGTTCGGCGGTAAGGTATGAAAGCCGTACACTTTAGGGCAGAAGCCTGCTGAAACCCTTTTTGGTTCCCTGAGGAGAATTTATGCAAAGCACCCCTTTGCCGCCGGGCCTGGCCCCCTTTTCACTGCGTGGCAAGCGTGCGCTGATCACCGGCGCTACGCGGGGCATTGGCCAGGCGCTGGCGATCGGGCTGGCGCAGGCCGGTGCACAGGTGATCGTCGCCGGGCGACAGCGCGCCGCGCTGCAAGAGGTGGTGCAACAGCTGAACAACTGGGGGGAACACCCGGAAATGCTGCTGCTGGATGTCCAGGATCCGGCGTCGATTGAAACCGCCTTCGCCACGCTGGCGGGCAAACCGCTGGATATCCTGATCAACAACGCCGGTATCGAACGTCTGTGCCCCTCTCTGGAGGTGGATGAAACGCTGTGGGACAGCATCGTCGGCACCAACCTGAAAGGCGCTTTCTTCTGCGCGCAGGCGGCGGCGCGCCTGATGGTCGAACAGGGCAGCGGCAGCATCATCAACCTGTGTTCATTGACCAGCGAAGTCGGCGTACCGGGGGCTACCGCTTACGGCGCATCGAAATCCGGGCTGGCGGGCATGACGCGCGCGCTGGCCAGCGAGTGGGCCACCCACGGGATCCGGGTCAACGGCATCGGGCCGGGCTATTTTCAGACGGCGATGACCGAGGTGTTTTACCAGGATAACGGTTGGCGCGAGTCCATGCAGGATAAAATCCCGCTAGGCCGCTTTGGCAAACTGAGCGACCTTACCGGCGCAGCCATTTTCCTCGCCGGCCCGGCGGCGGCCTACATCACCGGCCAGATCCTGTATGTCGACGGTGGTTATCTGGCCAGTATCTGAAGGCGGGCGCGGGGGCGAATGTACCGGCCCCGTCCTCTTTCCTGCCCCTTGCATCCATCCAGTGATGACGATCACAATGCAAATATGTTAACGTTAACTTTTGTGATTAACATCGCAATCCACCGCGTTGATGGCTTTATTTAGCGAAAGGTTAACGTTAACAATAAGGCTGACATTATCCATCAGGGCATCTCACATGAACCGCGAAACAAAAAAATATTATGTGCTCCTAAGCGGCCTGCTGTTTTTCTTCTTCTTCACCTGGTCGGCCAGTTTTTCACTGATCTCCATCTGGCTAAACCAAAAAATCGGCCTGAAAGGCACCGAAACCGGCCTGATCTTCTCGGCCATGTCGATTATGGCGTTGTGCGCGCAGCCGCTGTACGGGTTTATTCAGGACAAGCTCGGGCTGCGCAAGCATCTGCTGCTGTTTGTCGGCACGCTGCTGCTGCTCACCGGACCGTTCTTTATCTATGTTTATGCCCCGCTGCTGCAAACCAATCTGGTGGCCGGCGCGCTGGTCGGCGGCCTGTTCGTCAGCCTGGCATTTAACGCCGGCATTGGCGCGCTGGAATCCTATACCGAGCGCGTCAGCCGCATCGTCGGCTTCGAGTTCGGACGGGCGCGCATGTGGGGGTCGCTGGGCTGGGCCAGCGCCACTTTCTTTGCCGGCTTTATCTATAACATCAACCCGAACATCAATTTCTGGATCGCCTCGGCCTCGGCGGCGGTATTCCTGCTGTTGCTGTGGCAGGTACGAGAGCTGAAACCCAACGCCATGGCCGGGCTGGAATACGGCAAACCGGAAAACCTGAAGCTGCAGGACGCCCTGGCGTTGCTGCGCCTGCCGGGATTCTGGGCGCTGGTGGTGTTCGTGCTCGGCACCAGCATCTACGGCGTCTTCGATCAGCAGTTCCCGGTGTACTTCGCCTCGCAGTTCGCGACCCACGAGGAAGGCAACCGCATGTACGGCTTCCTTAATTCGCTGCAAGTGTTTCTGGAAGCCGGCGGCATGTTCCTGGCACCGCTGCTGGTCAACCGCATCGGTATCAAACAAAGCCTGCTGCTGGCCAGCAGCGTGATGGCGGTACGCATGTTCGGCTCCGGCTTCGCCAGTGGCGCCTTGATGATTTCCGCCATGAAACTGCTGCATGCCGTGGAGTTGCCGATTCTGCTGGTGGCGCTGTTCAAATACATTACTACCCGCTTTGACAGCCGCCTGTCCTCCACCCTGTATCTGGTGGGCTTCCAGTTTATCAGCCAGATCGTCGCCGGCATTCTGGCGCCGCTGGCCGGCCTCGGCTACGACCGCATCGGCTTTGCCGACACCTATTTGCTGATGGGCTGCGCCGTCGCCGGCACCACGCTGATCTCCTGTTTCCTGCTGCGCGGCGAGACTCCCGCCCGCGCGCCGCAATTTCAATCCACGATAAAATCAAGTGAGCCAATCCAATGAACAATGCCTTAGCTCAAGCCGACCATGCGGTCGAAACCCTGCGCGCCCAGCGTCAGGACGATTACTACCCGCAATTTCATCTGGCGCCGGCCGCCGGCTGGATCAACGATCCCAATGGGCTGGTGTACATTAACGGCGTCTATCATGCGTTCTATCAGCACCATCCCTATGACGAGAACTGGGGGCCGATGCACTGGGGCCACGCCATCAGCCGGGATCTGGCGCACTGGCAGCACCAGCCGATAGCCCTGGCGCCCGGCGACGACTACGACAAAGACGGCTGTTTCTCCGGCTGCGCGGTGGACGATAACGGCGTGTTGACGCTGATCTACACCGGCCACGTCTGGCTGGACAAAGTGGGCGATGACGATCAGGTGCGCGAAGTACAGTGCCTGGCCACCAGCGAGGACGGCGTACATTTCGTCAAACACGGGCCGGTGCTGGCGCCGCCGGAAGGCATTCAGCATTTCCGCGATCCCAAGGTCTGGAGCCAGAATGATGGCTGGTGGATGGTGGTCGGCGCCAAACAAAACGGCCTCGGGCAGGCACGGCTTTACCGTTCAAAAGATCTGCGTGACTGGCAGTTTGACCGCGTGCTGGACGGCGCGCAGACGTTGCATCAGGGCTATATGTGGGAGTGCCCGGATTTCTTCCCGCTCGGCGAAAAACAGGTGCTGCTGTTCTCGCCGCAGGGGCTGGCGGCGCAGGGCTACCGCCACCCTAACCGCTTTCAGAGCGGCTATTTGCTCGGTCACTGGCAGCCGGGGGCTGATTTCGACGTCACTCGGCCTTTCTGCGAGCTGGACGCCGGGCACGATTTTTATGCGCCGCAAACCTTCACCGCCGCCGACGGTCGCCGCTTGCTGTTCGCCTGGATGGACATGTGGGAATCGCCGATGCCGAGCAAGGCGCACGGTTGGGCCGGCGCGCTCACCCTGCCCCGGGAACTGACGCTGAATGCCGAAGGCAATGTACTGATGAACCCGGCGCGGGAGCTGGCTGCGCTGCGCGGTCTACCGCAGACGTTCGCCGCAGCGCAACTGCACAACCAACGCCAGGCGCTGGCGGAGAACGTGCAAGAGCTGACGCTGTCGTTGGATCTGGCTGCCAGCGATGCCGAACGTTACGGTATCGCCATTGGCAACGCCGCGCGGCTGTACGTGGATAATCAGGCCCACAGGCTGGTGTTGGAACGTTTCAGTGAGGAGCCGGGCCTGTGCGGTTGCCGCAGCGTGCCGCTGCCGGCCGGCGATACGTTATCGCTGAGAGTGTTTATCGACCGTTCATCGCTGGAAGTGTTCGTCAATCAAGGCGAAGCCTGTCTGACCAGCCGCATCTACCCGACCGACGGCCGGCGCGGCGTGAGCCTGTTTGCCGAAAGCGGCCGGGCACAGTTTGGCGCGCTACAGGGGTGGGAACTGGAGAGCATCTGGGCCTGATGGCCCTCGGAACCTGATTGGCGGGGCCCGCCTGTCGTGCCCCGTTTGATCACATCGACTCGCGCAACAACAGCGGGCAGGTGACTTTCACCGTCTCGCAGTGCTCCAACTGGTTAATCAGGTGCAGCGCCGCCTGACGGCCCAATTCGTAATGCGGCAGTTGCACCGTGGTCAGCGGCGGCAGGAACAGTTGACCGATGCCGACCATGTTGTCATAGCCCAACACCCCCACCTGCTGCGGGATCTGCCAGCCCTGCGCCAACAGCACCTGATACACCATAAACGCCACCCGATCGTTGCCGCACACCACTACATCGCAATCGCGCCGTCCCGGTGCGAAATGCCGTTCCAGCAGTGCCACGCAATCGCGGTAGCGCTCGTCGCCGTCGGTCAGATCAAGGTGATATTGCTGCAGTTGTTCTACGTCGCCGCCCGTTTCATGCCAGGCGCGCTCCAGCCCGCGACGCCGCAGCCCGGCTGCCAGCGTATTTTCCGGTAGGTGAATGCACAGCGGTGCCCGGTAGCCTTTGGCGATCAACGCGCGCATGGCGTCGTACTGGCCCTGTTCGTCATCAGGAATGTAGCTGGCCACCCGGTTGTTCCGGCTGACGCAGTTGGCCAGCACCAGTTTTTTATCCAGTAACTTGGGCGGCACGGTGACCTGTCGCAGCCCCATGGTGGTGAAAATCACTCCATCAGGTCGATGCGCCAGCAGCAAATCTATGGTGTGCTCGGCGCTGTCGTCGGCGAACAGGTTGACCACGAAGCTGTTCCAGCCGTGTTCGCGCGCGGTCTTTTCGATCGACAGGATCATCTCCACCGAGAACGGCGTGGTTGCGGTATCCAGCGCCAGCACGCCGAGCGTCTGCACCCGGTTGCTGTCGCCGCGAATGCGCCGGGCCGAGAGATCGGGCACGTAATCCAGTTGGTCAATCGCCAGCTTGACGCGCTGGTAGGTGTCTGGCCGCAGTTTGCCTGGCTCGTTGATGGCACGGGAAACCGTCATCAGCGACACCCCGGCAAGTTTTGCAACGTCTTTCAGCGAGGCCATGCGCCCTTCTCTGTGTAGGATGGAAAACCAAATAATCCCACAACTTAACGCCGGACTCTACCCCTTGCGCACTCTGTCGGCCAGTTCATGCACCCGCTGCATGGCTTGCGCCAACTGGGTGACGCTGACCGGCTGCGGCATGTTGGCCATATCCGGCGCTTCAACCGCCGCCGCCATAATGGCGTTGATGGCTTGATTGTCCAGATCGTCGGCGATATCCGCCAAATGCAGCGGTATCCGGCAGGCTTGCGCCAACCGCAACGCCGCCAGCAGTTCCTCGTCGCTGCGCTGTTCCAGCGCCAGCAGGCACAGGTTGCCGTAACCGACCAACAGGCCATGACCAAAATTGCGCGTCTTGTCGCAGACGGTGAAGCCTTCAAACAGCGCATGAGCCGCTGCGGCATGTGCCCCGCTGCCCATGACCGACGTCAGCCCGGCGAACAGGAAAATGGCATCCAGCACCTGCTCCAGCGCGGCGTCGGTCTGGCATCGTTCCGCCGCCTGGCAGGCCGCAGCCCCGTACTCTTCAATCAGTTGGTAACAGATTCGGCTGTTGGCCTGAGCCGCCAGCGCCATGCCGTTCGGCGCCGGCGGGTGGCCGATGGCGCGATACTCATACCATTTCGCCAGCGTATCCCCTAACCCGGCAGCCAACCAGCGGGCGGGGGCCGCGGCCAACAGTTGGCTGTCAATCACCGCCGCCGGTGCATGCGACAGGTGCTGCATGTCGCGAAAGTGGCCATCGTCATGATAGCGGATGGTCAACGGCGTAACGGCAGCGCAAGTGGCGGCAATGGTCGGCACGGTGATGACCGGCAATCCGCAGGCCGCTCCCACCGCCTTGCCGGTGTCGATGGCCTTGCCCCCGCCCGCCACAATCAACACCTGCGCCGCCGCTGAATGTGCCACTGCGGCCAGCCGCGCAATCTGCGTTTCACTGCATTCGCCGCCATACTGCTCGCAGCCAACCAGCTCCACCGCCGCGGCACGCAGGCAGTTGCCTATGCGAGCCTCGGTGACGGCCAGCCCGCGCACCCCGCCGATCAGCATCGCCCTTGAACCGTAACCGGCGCACAGCGTACCGATCTCCTCCAATGCCCCGGAGCCACGTATTACGCGCGCCGGGAAAGCGATTTGCACTAAAGACATCTCAGGCTCCTTATCATCGTTCATTCACCGGCCGCAGCAGATGCGGCCCCAACTCCTGCACGCTGCTACAGCCCAGTTGCGCCAGCGTGCGGTCAATTTCTTCGCTGAAAATCCGCAGTGCCTGAGTCGCGCCTGCCTGCCCGGCCAGCGCCACGCCGTACAACAACGGACGACCGATCAGCACTGCATTGGCGCCCAGCGCCAGCGCTTTCACCACGTCGGTACCGCGCCGAAAACCGCTGTCGATCAGGATCGTCGCCGTCGGCCCACAGGCAGCACGCACCGCCGGCAACAGGCTGATGGGGGCAACACTGCCGTCGAGCTGGCGGCCGCCGTGGTTGGACAGCACTATGCCATCCGCCCCGGCGTCGAGCGCCTGACGGGCATCCTGCGGGTGCAGAATGCCTTTCACCAGCAGCTTGCCCGGCCAGCATTGCCGTACCCAATCCAGCGTCTGCCAATTCAGCGCGGCGTCCATCTCGCGGGCGAAATAAGCGGCCCCGCTCAGGCCCCGCTGCCGCTCCGCCGGCAGATAGGGTTGCAGATTGCCGAAGCCGGGCATGCCCGCCGGGCGCAAGGTGTGCCATAACCAGCGCGGGTGCAGCGCCACATCGCACAGGCTGGCGAGGGAGAGTTTCATTGGCCGCCGGTAGCTGCGCCGATCGCGCTCGCGGTTGCCGAAATGCACCGCATCCACCGACAGCACCAGAGTGTCGCAGCCTGCGGCCTGAGCGCGTTGCAACAGCCCGGAGGTAACTTGCCTATCGCGCAACACATACAGCTGGAACCAGTGCTGCCCCTGGCCATCGGCGGCAATCTCCTCCAACGAGGCGGTCGACACCGTGCTCTGAATATAGGGAATACCGAACGCCCGGGCGCTACGCGCCAGCATCAAATCCGCCTGATAACGCAGCATGCCGTTGTAACCGGTGGGCGCAATCAGCAGCGGTGCCGCCAGTTCCTGCTGCCAAAGCCGAATGCTTAACGTGCGGCGGCTGGCGTCACGCAGCACCGGCGGCATAAATTGCCATTGGTTGAACGCCAACCGGTTACCGCGCAGCGTGTGTTCGTCTTCCGCGCCGCCCGCCAGGTAACGGTATGCGAAACGCGGCAGGTAGCGCCGCGCCGCACGCTGTAAATCCGCCACGTTGAGTATCGCCCCGCTCATCAGGGCGCCGCCTCCGCCAGCACCTGTCGCAGGGAGACGAGGAAACGCCGGTTATCCACCGCGCTGCCGATTGAAACCCGAATGAACCGCTGATAGCCGGCTTCGCGCCAGGGTTTGACGATGATGCCGTGCGCCAGCAACGCTTCGGCTATTCGCTCGCTCGGGTAACCGCAATCAAAGAACAGGAAATTGGCGCTGGACGGTGCCACCTGCAACCCCAGCGTACGCAGCGCCGCCGCCATTGCTGCACGCGCTTCACTGACCCAGGCGACGCTGTCGGCCACATGCTGCCGGTCGCGCAATGCTGCCAGCGCCGCATTTTGCGCCGCCCGGTTAATGTTGAATGGCGTGCGCACCCGATCGAGCAGCGCCACCAGTTCGGCGTCACAAGCCAGACCGTAACCGACACGCAGCCCGGCCAGACCGTAAGCTTTGGAGCAGGTGCGCAGCACTATCCACGGGCGTGCCTGTAACGGCAGCAATGCCAGGCTGTCCGGGTAGTCCGCCTGGTCGGCGCAATATTCGTAATAAGCCTCGTCGATCACCAGCAGGCAGTCTTGCGGCACTGCGGCGATCAATTGCAAAAAGTCATCGCGTCCGAGCATGCAGCCGACCGGGTTCGACGGGTTGCTGAACACCACCATCTTGGCCGGCCGTTGCAATGCCAGTCGCCAGGCGGCCAGATCGAACTCCAGCGCCTGATTGACCGCCACCAGCGTCACCTCGGCCCCCATCATGCGCGGGTAGATTTCATGCAGGCCAAACGACGGCAGCAGGGTCACGACCCGGTCACCCGGATTAATAAACGCCAGACACAGCATTTCCAGAATGTTTTCAGATCCGTTGCCGATCACCACCTGCTGCGGTGGAATGCCGGTCAGAGTGGCGATTTCCGCCCGTAGCGCCTGGCTGTTTGGATCGGGGTAAACGCCGCTATGCCGAGCCAAATCGCTCAGCGCCTGTTGCACCAGAGGGCTGGCGCCAAGCGGGTTTTCGTTGCTTGCCAGACGGGCAATTTCAGTGACACCGTAACGATTGCGCACCGCCTCGCTGGACAACCCGGCGTTGTAGGCGCCGAGCGAACTTGCCTGCCGGCGCGCCAGGCGGCGCACCGCCTGTGCTGCGGAAGAAATGGCTTGCATCCTCACCTCATGGGTTGAGTATCGGTAAAGTCAAAAAACGCATGAACCCCTTCCCGGCGACGGGAGGATTCATGGTCTGACGGGGTTTAGTGCAGGCTTTGCAAGGTTTCGCTGCGGATCTCTTCCGTGACCTGCGCCTTGATCGCCATAAACTCCGGCGACGTTTTCAAGGTGTAATCCCGCGGATGCGGGAAATTGACCGGCACTTCGGTTTTGATCCGCCCCGGTCGCGCGCTGAAAATCGCCACCTTGTTGGCCATAAAAATCGCTTCATCGATGTCGTGCGTCACGAACAGCACCGTCTTGCGCGAGGCCTCCCAGATGTTGAGCAACAGCTCTTGCATCATCACCCGCGTCTGGTTATCCAGCGCGCCGAAAGGTTCGTCCATCAGCAGGATTTTCGGATCGTTGGCCAGCGCGCGGGCGATGGCGGTGCGCTGCTGCATGCCGCCGGAAAGCTGGCGCGGGAAATGCCGTTCAAAACCGCGCAACCCAACCTTGTTGATGAAATAATCGCTACGCTCTTTCTGCTGCGCCGCGCCCACACCGCGTTCCTGCAGGCCAAAACGGATGTTTTGCTCCACCGTGAGCCACGGGAACAGCGTATAGCTCTGGAACACCATGCCGCGATCGGCGCCCGGCCCCTCTACCCGCTGACCATCCAGCCACACCTCCCCCTGCGTCGGGCTGTCCAGCCCGGCAATGATGCGCAGCAGCGTCGACTTGCCGCAGCCGGAAGGCCCGAGAATGGTGATGAAATCATTCTCCTGCACCTGGTAATCGACCGGCAGCAGCGCCTGCGTCCGCTCGCCATGCGGCCCGGTAAAGATCCGCGATACGTTTCTGACATTGAGCTTGTCGGCTTTCATCGCAGAGAACTCCAGATAAACAGGCGTTTGTTAGCCGCCTTGAACAGCAGATCGGACAGCAGGCCGATGCAGCCGATGACGATAATGCCGAAGATAATCTGCCCGGTGTTCAACAGCGCCTGGCTGTCGACAATCATGTGGCCGATACCGCTGGAAGAACCGATCAGCTCGGCGACAATCACGTAGGTCCAGGCCCAGCCGAGCACCAGACGCAGCAGTTCGGCAATCTCCGGTGCCGCGCCGGGGATCAGCACCCTTAGTACCACGCTGCGATTGGAGGCACCCAGGGTATAGGCCGCCTCCACCAGATCGCGCCGGGCGGCGCCGACGGTCACTGCCACCATCAGCACTATCTGGAAGAACGACCCGATAAAGATCACCAGAATTTTCTGCATTTCACCGATGCCGGCCCACAGGATCAGCAGCGGCACAAACGCCGATGCCGGCAGATAGCGGCAAAACGAGACGAAGGGTTCGAGAAACGCCTCCACCAGTTTGTACGAACCCATCATGATGCCGAGCGGCACCGCAATGGCCGCCGCCAGCAGGAAGCCGCTCAGCACCCGAAATACCGTCATGCCGATATCCAGCGAGAAATCATACTCGGTGAACAACAGTACGCCTTCGCGCAGCATGGTGAGCGGATCGGCCAAAAAGGTCGGCGACACCAGCCCGGTGAAGGTCGCCAGCCCCCATAGCGCCACAAACAGCGCGAAGAAGGCCAGGCCGAGAAACCAGCGCAATCGCCCGGCAACCGGCCGCAACGGCACCATCATCGGGTTATGCCAGTGCGGCCTGGCGGGCGGCAGCGCCTCAGGCTCCCGTTCCAGCTCCGCCACTGGGCTGAGGGGTGAATTCATTTCGGACTCCTTCATGGCTGGTTTACGTAGCGAGCGTCATACAGCGTGCCGATGTCCGGCAGTTTGCGGATCACGCGCATTTCCAGCAGCAGCGCCGCGGCCTCTTTGCTGAAGTCGGCGATTTCGCCGCTGAAGAATTTGCGGTTCTGCTCGCGATCCTGCCAACGCAGGTAGCCGGCGGACTCGGCAAACTGCTTGCCGCTGGACTTCACCGCCGCTCCCATGATTTCGTAGGATTTATCCGGCTGCGCCTTGATCATGTCCAGCGCGTCGAAATAGCTCTCCACCAGCGCTTTCGCCGCCTGCGGGTTTTTCTTCAACCAGTCCGGCGTGCAGCCCAGCGTATCCATCACCATCGGGTAATCCAGCGTGGTGGCCAGGATTTTGCCCTGTTTGGGGTTGTCGCGGACCGTCGACAGGTAAGGTTCGTAGGTCATCGCCGCGTCGTTCTGCCCGGCATTGAAAGCCTGCGCCGCCGCCTGTGGTGACAAGGTGGCCAGTTTGACGTCTTTCAGCGTCATGTGGTTTTTGTCCAGGATCCACGCCAGCGCAAAATAAGAGGAGGTGCCGGGCGCATCGACGCCCACCGTCTTGCCCTTCAACTGCGCCACGCTGCTGATGCCGTTGCGCACCGCCAGTCCGTCGGCCCCGTAGGATTTGTCCAACTGCACGATTTGAGTGATTGGTACGCCGTTGGCGTTCCAGGCGACGTAGGTTTCCACCGTGGTGGCGGCGCACTGAACCCCACCGGAGGCGATCGCCAGATGGCGGTCTTTCTGCGGGATCATTTTCAGATCGACATCCAGGCCATGCTTTTTGAAAATCCCGGCCTTGTCCGCCAGCGTTAACGGAGCGAAGCCGGTCCAGCCGGAGATGCCAATCGCCACCGGCGTATCGGCCGCCTGCGCTGCCGCCACACCGCAAAATCCTGTCGCTGCTGCCAGG
This sequence comes from Serratia inhibens, assembly GCF_003591175.1. GTDB lineage: Bacteria > Pseudomonadota > Gammaproteobacteria > Enterobacterales > Enterobacteriaceae > Serratia > Serratia inhibens. Next base: position 844,095 of record NZ_QYYG01000001.1, read on the forward strand.
ATCGAAAGTGTCCCCATTGCCGTTTTCACGGAAAAACCCTTGCTCATGCTGTGCTCCTGTCTTGCCGATAAAACGCCCCACCGCGGGCGCCAGAATGGCTCTGTATAGTCTTGTCTATACAAGCGAAATGACTGGAGCAAAGACTGTGCCAAACGCGCAAGCGGCACGGGCGGCGGAGAAACGGATTTCAGGAGGGGAATGGTGGGTGCGGGTGAATCATGATGGCGCAGGTGGCGCACCTAATTGGAGCAAGGGCGCCGCCTGCCGGGTGAGCGGATTAAACCGGGTGAATATCGGCCCACAGGACCAGGCTTTCTTCCGCCAGCGGCGTCAGTTGCCCGTCGTGAAGTTCGGCCGGCCACCAGCCGCCCTGGCGTGCAGCCAGCGTGACGCCGCCCGCCAATGACCAGGTTCCTTGCAACACATACAGCACGCCGGCGTGGCCTGCCGGCAAGGTCACGCCGGCGGTAATACGCTGCACCTTGGCCGCCCAGCGCCCGCGCCGGGTCATGATGTTGAAATCCTGGCTGGCGCCACCCAGCAGCGTGGCGTCCAACGCCACGTCGCCGGAAAAGGCAAAGGGCTCGCCGACCTGCGACAACCGGTGATCGATTTGCCCTGCGCTAAACAAATGCACGCCGTCGCCCTCCAGCAGAGTAATCGAGCGGTCGATGCCGCCAAATGCCGAAAACGGGCCGTCCTGCGCGATGGTGGCGATGCTGGCGCGCCAGTCAAAGTCTTGCGCGCCCGCCGGCCAGCAGGCGATCTCACGGGTTTCGCCGCCGCCGTTGCGCCAGGGCGTCACCGACAGGGAATCAAAATCAAAACGGTTCAGGTTCATCACGCCTCCTGCTGGAAAGTTTTCAGCACCTGCAGGAATTCCGCACTGCTCTGCTGCTGCAACGCGTGACGCCCCTGATCGATCACCTGGCGGCCGCCGACAAAGACGTCGCGGATTTGTTCTTTGCCGCCGGCGAACAGCCAGCGGTTGAGGATCGAGGCATCGGGTGCTGCGGCCAGATAAGGATCGTCGCCATCCAGTACCAGCCAGTCGGCGCGGTAGCCGCTCTGCAAACGGCCAATCGATGCGCCACAGGCCTGCGCCCCGCCCTGCAATGCCTGTTGGTACAGCACGTCCGCCACCGCCGGTTGTTGTGGCGTAGTCAGGCGGTTACGGCGCTGATCGCGCAGCCGCTGGCCGTATTCGAACCAGCGCAGCTCTTCCACCACGTTGAGCGACACGTGGCTGTCGGAACCTATGCCCCAGCGGCCCTGATGGTGCAGATAGGCGTCTCCGGGGAAAATGCCATCGCCCAGGTTGGCCTCGGTGGTCAGGCACAGGCCGGCCACCGCCTCGCTGCGCGCCAATTGCTCCAGCTCTGCACGATCGAGATGGGTGGCATGCACCAGGCACCAACGCGAGTCCACCGGCATGTGCTCATACAACCAGGCCACCGGGCGTTGGCCGCTCCAGGCCAGGCAATCATTGACCTCTTTTTGCTGCTCGGCGATATGGATATGCACCGGCAAGGCGTTGTCCGACGCCGCCAGGATCTGCTGCATCTGCCCCAGTTCCACCGCACGCAAGGAGTGGAAACACAGACCTTGGTTTTGCAGCGGTTGGTCCGCCAGTTGGCGGGCAATCACCTGCTGCTGTTGCAGGTAGCTGTCCGCATCCTGAATAAAACGTTTCTGCCCCGGCTGGGCGGGCTGGGCGCCAAAACCGGCGTAGCTGTACAGCACCGGCAGCAGGGTCATGCCGATCCCGGCCTGTTGCGCCGCCTGGCTGAGCCGGCCGGTCATTTCGCCGCGATCGGCGTAAGGGTTACCGTCGGCGCCATGATGCAGATAGTGGAACTCGGCAACCTGGGTATATCCCCCCTTCAGCATTTCGATATACAGTTGTCGGGCAATAACTTCCACCTGCTCCGGTGTCAGCCGCTGCACCAGGCGATACATCAGATCGCGCCAGGTCCAGAAACTGTCCTGCGGGTTGCCCGCGACCTCTGCCAGCCCGGCCATCGCACGCTGAAAGGCGTGGGAATGCAGGTTCGGCATGCCCGGCACCACATCGCCGTGCAGGCGAACACAACCTTCGGGATCTGAATCGGCAATCACCTGGGCCAGGTGACCGTGCGCATCCACGTCCAGACGGACGTTATGCGCCCACCCCTCAGGGAGCAGAGCGCGTGAGGCAAAATAAGCAGGCATGGCAGTATTCCACTGTAAATGTAACGGCTAATAACGCGCGAAGTTCACGCATCCGAAAATGCACAGGCCCATCGCATTGCTATGGCGAACCGGCCCCTAGTTGTATATACATATACATACGCCGACATCAACAGTAAACTGGTGTTATTATTTTTTTATTTGACGAGGTTAACGTCGTGGTTGATCAACAGACCCTGATACAACTGGCTGCTGCAATGAGCGATACCCCCGCCCCGATCTACCAACGGGTCAAGCAGGCGATCGTAAACCAAATCCGTGCGGGCCATTGGCTGCCGCACCAGCGCGTGCCCTCTGAAAGTGAACTGGTGGCGGAACTGGGCGTCAGCCGCATGACCATCAACCGCGCGCTGCGCGAGCTGACCAGCGAAGGTTTCCTGATCCGCATGCAGGGCGTCGGCACCTTCGTCGCCGAGGCCAAAGCGCATACCGCGCTGCTGGAAGTGCATAACATCGCCGACGAAATCGCCGCGCGCGGCCATCGCCACAGCAGCAAGATCCTGCAGTTGAAAGCGCGCCCGGCCAGCGAAGAAGAAGCGCTGGCGCTGGGTATCCAACCCGGCCAACAGCTGTTCTATTCGCAGATCGTGCATTACGAAAACGACCTGCCGGTGCAGGTAGAAGACCGCTGCGTCAATCCGGTGGTGGCGCCCGATTACATGAAACAGGATTTCGACCGCGTTACGCCGTATATCTACCTGACGCAAGCCGCCCCGCTGACCGCCGGCGAGCACATCGTGGAAGCGGTAGTGCCGACCCGCCATGAACGTGACCTGCTGCAACTGGAAGATCACGAACCGGGCCTGTTGATCCACCGCCGCACCTGGTCCGGCAAAAACGTAGTCACCTCGGCGCGCCTGTTGTATCCCGGTAGCCGCTACCAGCTGTTCGGGCGTTTCACCAGCGACGTTTAATTCCCCTGCGGGTGCAGCCCTTGCGCCCGCTCTCTCTCCGCGATCACATCCCGATAACAAATTTTTACCCCGCCTCTTGTGACAAACCGGTGAATGCGCTAGGTTGTTTTTAATTGTATATACAACCATGTGGGAGCCAAGGCTCCGGCGGAGGAAAGCAATGACGTCTGAGATTCACTGCGACAGCCTGTGGCACGGGGCCGACATCGTCACCATGCGCGACGGCAAGTATCACACCCTCAGCGATGGCGCGATCGCCGTGCGCGCAGGCAAAATCGTCTGGGTGGGTGAATATGCCGCGCTGCCTGCGGGGCTGATGGCCGATGAGACGGTGAAATTCGACGGCGGCATCATCACGCCGGGCTTTGTCGATTGCCATACCCATCTGGTGTTCGGCGGCAACCGCAGCGGCGAATTCGAACAGCGCCTGAATGGCGCGAGTTATGCCGAGATCGCCGCCCAGGGTGGCGGTATCATTTCCACCGTCAAAGCCACGCGCGACGCCGACGAAGAGGCGTTGTTCGAACAAGCGCTGTTCCGTTTGCGGCCGCTGCTGGCGGAAGGCGTAACCTGTGTGGAGATCAAATCCGGTTACGGGCTGACGCCGGAAAGCGAGCTGAAAATGCTGCGCGTGGCGCGCCGGCTTGGCGACATGTTGCCGGTTGAGGTGAAAACCACCTGCCTGGCGGCCCACGCGCTGCCGCCGGAATACGCCAACCGCGCCGACGACTACATCGATCTGGTGTGCAATACCATTATTCCTCAGGCCTCCGCCGCCGGGCTGGCGGATGCGGTCGACGCCTTCTGCGAGCATCTGGCGTTCTCACCGGCGCAGGTTGAGCGGGTGTTCGCCGCCGCCGAGGCTGCCGGTCTGCCGGTGAAGCTGCACGCCGAACAGCTTTCCGCCCTCGGCGGCAGCGAGCTGGCGGCACATCACCATGCGCTCTCCGCCGATCATCTGGAATATGCCACCGAGCAAGACGCCCGTGCGATGGGCGACGCAGGCACCGTCGCGGTGCTGCTGCCCGGCGCTTATTACCTGCTGCGCGAAACCCAGTGCCCGCCGGTGGATCTGTTCCGCAAGCACCGGGTGGCAATGGCGATCGCCAGCGATGCCAACCCGGGTACCTCACCGGCGCTGTCGCTGCGCCTGATGATCAACATGGCCTGCACGCTGTTTCGTCTGACGCCGGAAGAAGCGCTGGCAGGCGTCACGGTTCACGCGGCCAAAGCGCTGGGCCTGCAAGATAGCCACGGCACGCTGGAAAGCGGCAAGGTGGCGGATTTTGTACACTGGCCACTTTCCCGGCCGGCTGAACTGGCTTACTGGTTGGGTGGACAACTGCCCTGTACGGTGATTTTCCGAGGAGAAGTACGTCAATGACCATTCGCGATCCCTATTATTTCCAGGCCGGCAACCTGCCGCTGCTGATCAGCATTCCCCATGCCGGCACCCGATTGACGCCGGCGGTCGAAGCCGGTTTGACCGAAGAGGCTCGGCCGCTGCCCGATACCGACTGGCACATCCCGCAGCTGTATGATTTTGCCCACGCTATGGGTGCCAGCGTGCTGGTCGGCAACTACTCGCGCTTTGTCATCGATCTTAACCGCCCGGCGGACGATAAACCGCTGTACACCACGGCCACCACCGGCCTGTACCCTGACGTGCTGTTTGACGGCCGCCCGAGTTTTTTGCCGGGCAAAGCGCCGTCGGACGAAGAGCGCGCCGGCTATTTACAGCAAGTCTGGCAGCCCTACCACCAGCAACTGCAGGACGAACTGGCGCGACTGAAAGCCAAACACGGCTACGCGCTATTGTTCGATGCGCACTCCATCGCCTCGGTGATCCCGCGGCTGTTCGACGGCAAGCTGCCGGACCTCAACCTGGGCACCAACGGCGGTGAAAGCTGTGCCCCGGCGCTGAGCGATCGCCTGGTGGCCTGCTGCGAACAGCAACAGCAGTTTACGCACGTGCTTAACGGCCGTTTTAAAGGCGGGTACATCACCCGTGCTTATGGCCAGCCACAACAACAGCAGCATGCGATTCAGCTGGAGCTGGCACAGGTCAACTACATGTCCGAACAGTACCCCTTTGCCTTTGAGCCACAGCGGGCAGCCGCTTTGCAGCGCCTGCTGAAGCAAATGATCGATAGCCTGCTGTCCTGCGAGTTACCGCGTTAACCCAGTGCCTGTGCCCAAGCCGGGGCTTGCCCCGGCGTCACCAAGGCTTCACTTCGCCTCCCGATTTTGTGGCATAAAGCATGCCTCCTTTCCTGCACCCGCTTCAATTTGCGTACTGCATCGCAGTTTGAGTGAAAACCCTTGTATCTGGTCGGAACAGCGCACAAAACAGCGGCATAGGGATCGCAGGGTACGCCACAATCTGCCGAAAAGCCCGGCCGCTGCCCGGGCAAAAATCCCGTAAACCTTTCCCCGACGACCTTGGCTGCCAGGATTTCGGGGGCGCGGGGCAAAGCCCAAAATTGATCATCCACTCTGGAGGCTCCCATGTCCGAAACCCCGTTAAACTGGCGTGCCGCACAGGCCGTTGCCGATCGTCTGTTGGCCAATTGGCGCTCCGATGGCGAACCCGGCGGGGCAATGACCCTGTTCGACGCCGGGCAGATACGGGCGACCGCCAGCGCCGGCTTGGCCGACCTGGCGCAAAATACCCCCTTTACCGCCGACAGCGTGGTGCGCTATGCCTCGATCACCAAGCACATCTTCGCCGCACTGGCGTTGAACGCCACCGGTAACGCCCTCAGTCTGCACGATCGCCTCGGCGATTTGCTGCCTGAGCTGCATGCCCCGCTGGCGGACGTGACCGTCGGCCAGGCGCTGGACATGACCAGCGGGTTGCCCGACGTGCGTGAAACTCTGGGGCTGCTCGGTATCTCGGTACATACCTGCAGCGATGCGCAACCGGTGATGCAGTTCCTGCAGGGGTTGCGCGAGCTGAATTATCCAGCCGGCAGCGAAGTGGCCTACACCAATACCGGATACCGGCTGGTTGAGGCAGCGCTAAAAGCCAAAGGCTATGACTTCGATCAACTGGTGCAACAGCATATTGCCAAGCCGCTGCAGGTTCAGTTGCGAGCGCCGGAAAGCTGGTTTGACGTGGTGCCCGGCCTGGCGCCCGGCTACTGGCGCTCCCCGCAGGGTTGGCAACTGGCCAGCGCAGGTCTGCATCTGTCCGCCTCCGGCAGCCTGGCCGGCAGCGCCAATGCCCTCACCCGCTGGCTGCAAAGGCTGTTGGCTGATGAAGGCCCGGGCCACGGCGTGTTGGCGCAGCTTGGCGCCCCACGGCGGCTCAATCAGGGCCAGCTCAGCGCTTACGGTCTGGGGTTGGCGCAAACCTCGCTCGGCGCGCATCCTTTACTGGGTCACGGCGGTTCGCATGCCGGTTACAAAAGCTATTTTCTGCTGACGCCCGATCGGCAGGCTGGGGTAGCTCTGGTGGCCAACCGCGAGGATTGCGACAGTTTTGGCATGGTGCTGCAGGTGATGGCCGCCCTGCTCGATGAGGCAATGCCGCAGCGCAGCACCGCCATTCCCGACGGCATTTACGCCACGGTGGCCGAGCCTTACTGGCTGGAGGTGAAAGAGGGTAACCTGAGCTATTTGGGGATCGGCGAACCGCTTTACCGGGCCAATGACGGCTACGCGGTGTCGCTTTCAGCCCATATGCCAATGCGGCTGAAATGGACCGGCGAAGCGGTTGAAGGCGAAGTGGGCCACGTGGCGCGCAGCTTCCTGCCGGTAACGCCCAACGGCGACTGCCTGAAGCACGTACAGGGTCTCTGGTATCATCCGCAGTACCGTACCGCTTTCGAGATTTGCGGCGATCGGGTGCACATCGGCGTGGGTCCGGCGGCGCAGACCGGCACTATCAGTTCGCTCGGCCATGGCCGCATGCTGGTAGAAAGTAGCGACGGCCCGTGGCTAAAGCGCTTTTGTCTGTATTTTCGCGGTTACAGCGTGGATCTGATCGCCAACCGCAGCCGGGTGCTGACTTTTCAGCGCGGCAGCGCCGGCCGCGATTAACTACGCAGCTCACCCCGCCTTGCCGGCCCTGACTGCCAGCAAGGCGGTAAACAACCGCTGCTTGTCGGCTTCGCCGAGATTAGCCTGACGGATGGCGCCGACAAAAGCGCCGCGTGCCTGTTCCGTCAACGGCCCGGCTTTTAATTGCTGCGCCAGCCGTTGCAGAATGCGGTTGCTCAGCTCGGCAATCTGCGGTCGCACGCTGTCCAGCGGGCGCGGTTGCCAACCGCTTTCCGGCGTCGCCAGCCAGTCTGCGCGATAGCGGTACTGAATCGCTTTGGCGGCGTCCATCTGCGCCACGATAAACGGCCGCACCGAGCGCGGATCCAACCCTAATCTGCCCGCCTCCGCTTCTGTACTGGCCAGCACCTTGGCTTCCTGCGCAAGATCCTCGATCGGCAAGTGCTGCCGAGCTTTGTAACCGGCGACATCTTTCATATAAGCCAGACGCTGGTTGACCAATTCGCCAAGCGTCCCCCCGTCGCCTGCCAGCACTGAAAAACTGGCCAGACAGCAGGCGAACAATAACGCTCTGAACATAACCCTTTCCTTTTTGTTTGCCCAAATAAAGAAAGCAGAGTTCATCACAATCGCCGCCGCTCAGGCAACTCTCCATCGGAAAGAAAAAAGCCCCGCCGAAGCGAGGCTTTGAGTCGAAGACGCCGGGCGTTAGTCAAACACACCGTTAATCACCGAGGCTACAAGGGCGGTGCTCAACGCCACCAACACCAGATCGTTACCGGCAATGCGCCATTCGTAACCCGGATAGGACGGCAGATCGCGCAGCATTGAAGACGGCACCATTTTCTTGGCGATGCCTGGAGGCAGCGGTTTGCCGCGTGCCAGGTTCTTGGCGATGCCCGGCGGCAGAGAACGATAGCCGGTCAGGCCATAATTCAGCGCCAGCGAACGCACCCGATCGTGAGAGATATTGACCGACACCAGATCGCGTTCGTCACCTTTGGCTTTATGGCCCTTGTCTTTATTGCCTTTGTCGTGATCGCCGCTATTGCCTTTGCCGCTGTTGCCGTGACCATTACCGCCGCCGTTGCCTTGGCTATTACCGTGCCCGCCGCCGTTGCCATTGCCATTGCCGCCCTTATCGGCGAACACTGGCCCAGAAGACAGACCCAGCGAAACGATCAGCGCCAGAGCCGTAAGAGTAGTACGACTTTTGTTCATGTTATGACTTCCTGCTTGGGGTATTACATTAACTATAGCGGTAATTCCCCCCATAAAGGATAAGGAAAAATCCGAGATTGTGAGCAGTGAAAAAACGGTGGGGCCGGTCAGGGTAAGGAGAATGATGAGAGATTATTTCAACGCAAAACCATTCGAAAAAACCGAGCCTCGTGACAAGATTTTTCTTGCAGCAAAATAAGCCTTGCAGTAGTTTGGAAAGGTACTAAAAAGAGTTAGTTTGCTCTTTTTCGTCGCACCTCAAATCTTATTTTATCGTCCAGAATGATAAACTGAATGCTTCCCGCCTCTCCGTGCGGGATTCTTTTTTTACTAAATTTGACGCCTGTCGCACCGTCCTGGTGCTTTATGTTGAGATTTGGTAGCCAATACTTTAAATTCAGCGTCTGAGAAACCTTAACCTCCCGCGGTGGCCAGTTGGCAACGGGTGGGCGTTCAGGAGCAAAAGACATGCAAATGACCCTCATGGAATATATCACTCAGCACTTTAACGGCGATCTTCACCGCTACGCGCAATCCGAAGGCGTGAGCAGTGAACAAATTATCCATTGGATCGATAATGAATGCCATGTAATCAAAGGACGATTATTTATGCCGGTGAGACATTTACCTGGTGAACAAGCGCAGTGATAACAAAAAAACCCCGCAAAGCGGGGTTTTCTGTTTCTGATACCACGGAAAATCAGAAGTTATAACCGGCCACGAGGTAATAGGCCCAGCCTGTAGATTTAATTGGGCCCTGCGGCGTACCGATCTCCGAGCCATCTTGCCACTGGCCGCCGTTATGGAAGTAACGGGCCACGAACGAGTAGTGCCAGTGATCGTAGTTCAGCGCCAGAATGTGGCTGGAAGCGATCGAGTTGCTGGTGCGAACCTGTTTGCCGGTACCGTCGGTCCAGTTGCTGTCTTTGCCCAGATCGGAACCGAAGTCAAAGTTGGTGAAACCGATGTAGCTCAGGTTTCCGCCCCACACTTGGGTCAACGGCACAAAATATTTCACCTTGAAACGGTAACCGTCCCAGCTGTTCTCATTGGCAGCCTGGTAGTTTTCCCACTGGTATTTGGCATAGATGTTCATCGACAGGCTCATCGGCAGCCCGGTATCGATGTCGGTGCCCAGACCCATATACCAGGTATTCTGACGGCCGTCGGCGTTGTGGCCCAGATCATAAATGTAGTTGTTGGCGAAGTACCACTCTTTGAACGGCCCGAAGCTCAGATCGGTGCCGGTCAGCTTGTCGATGGAGAAGCGCGGTTCGATCTCCATAAACAGCGGTGAACCCTTGTCCCAGATGCCGCGGTCCGGCGTGTTGCCGACACCGAAGAACTTAGGCACGTCAACGTAGCCATAGAAATCGAACCAATCTTTTTTGGCGAAGGCTTCGTACTCAAGATACAGATCGTTGTTCAACTGCGGCCCGAAACGGGTGTGGTAACTGCCCACTACGTTAACGCTCTGGTGCCACCAATCCGAGACGAATTGGCTGTCTTTGCTATCAGCCATTGATGATGCACTGTAAGACGCTGCGAGCAATACACCTGCTGCTAGAGCTATTTTTTTCATTTTTATTACCACATGCTTAAAGGGCCATTTCCTGCCCGTTAGAAAAGATGACAATGAGTCTGACGACACCTGGCGTTGCCCCCGCTGACTGTTTCTCGGGCGACGCGCGCATTATAGAAATCACCGAGTGTAATAATCTGTGATCCAGTTATGCATTTCGCGAATAGGTAATCGATTGCGTTCGCATTTGTCAAATTATGTTTCATGCAAATTCACGATCGATGTGATTTTTGTCATGTACGGTGATTTATAAAGCAGTTTTCGTGCCAATTATGAACGACACCCAAAACGAGTGCAGATGACATTTTTCGAGGTTAAAAAGCCGGAACAAATTGGCCGGCAGAGGGGGGATGGCATACAACATGAGAGCGATGACGATGGAAAGCGCTACCGGCATTAACCGAACATATTGCCAAACATGCGCTGCAAGAAGGGTTTCTTCTTGCGGGTAATGGTGTTGCCGTCATACCGCTTTTGCGATTGCTTGTTAAAGTGGCCGAAAAGCTGTGGATTGCGGTACTGTTCCAGGGTGTAACCCGCCGCCAGCGCTTCGTGATAGTACTGTTCAAACAGTTCGCGCAGATCGTCACGGTAATGGCTGTAAATTTTACCGTCAAACCAATGGCTACGATTTTCAGATTGCAGGCGCGGCAGCGAGAAGCGGTGCGAGAACTGGCTCCCCATGTCTGAGTAATGCAATGCCTTCAACGCTTCCAACGGTAAATCATCGCCGTCGAGATTGCTGTATTCAGGCGCCAGGGATTCAACATATTCAGGGTGTTGTTCAAAGAACTGCTGCAGCTTTTTATGGCCATGCCGGTCACGGTGCAATTCTTCGAGCGGCGGCAGAAAATGCGCCGCGGCTTCACAATCCCACAGCATTTCCCCCAGCCGTAAATCCTTGCCGATGCCCGATGCCAATATGGCTTTCCCCTCTTCCATGGGATGATGCCAAATTTCTGCAATGTCGCTGAGATACAAAACATCGGCATCCGAATAAAATGCGCGCCCCTGAAAATTACAAAACGCAGGAATGCCCCAGCGGAACGCCGAAAAAGGCGTAGCCCAGCATTCCGTATTCCAACCAACGCCTGCGCCGCTGGAGTGCCAGAAACTGGCTGGATCCCGTGAAAGCCTCATCCATTCGATATGGACGGGGATGGATGCATGTTTACGCAGGCTATATTCCAGAACCATCATCTGTTCCAGATCGCAATCATTCGGATCGCAGCCAATAAAAACAAGAGCGGTATCTGCCGGTCGAGTCATGGTCATTCAGTCAACATCCCTATAAGCCACATCAATCCTGTAATATTAACAACGACTATCAGAATATTCTAATGGCAAATAGAAATCCTTATCATTCCCCTTAAAGGCGGAAATGACAAACTGATATAATCAATTGAATTTAAAAAATAAATCAACAAAGCAATCTGGTGCGCCCGCCCTTATTTTAAGAAAAAGCAGAACGGGCCCCCACCCTTCAGCGTGCACCCGGCACCGCTTTGGCAATATTTTCCTGGCGGAAAACCACCTCCTGCCCCGGTGCCACCTCCCACTCTTTAGGTGGGATGTCCACCTTCGGCGCAGCGGCAACCACCGAGCCGAAAATCAACTTGCCTTCCCGGCGCAGTATGCCGACATCAAGCTGGTATTCATGGCGCAAGTTAGCGGTGGTCAGGCGCACTGTATCACCGCGCATATAGTTTTCATCGTCAATCACTGGCTGCTGAATGAATTGGATATCGTTTCTCATTTTTATGATCCTTCAGGCACTATCGCTAGTTAAATTCTAGTCCAACATCCCAGGGTCGACTGATAATTTCCGTTACTTTCCACGGGTTGCCCGCCAGCAGATCAGCGAACCGAGCGTGACCATCACCACGCCCTGCCAGAAACTGACCGTCAGCGAAGTATCGAGCACCAGCGCGGCAAATACCGCCGACAGCACCGGTGTAAAATAGGATACCGTCGCCAACAGCGTCATGTTGCCGTGCAAAATGCCGACATTCCACGCCGCATAACCGGCGCCCATCGCCATACCGGCACACAGCAGCGTCAAACTCACCGGCCAGGTAAACTGCATGCCGCTTTCGTCGCTGAAGGCATATTTCAGCCACAGCGCCACGGCGGTCAGCGTAATAAACAGCACCACGCCGTTGCTGCCCTGCGCAATTTTTTTGGTCAGGTTGCAGTACAGCGCCCAAATCACTGCACCGCCAAAAGCCAGCGAATAACTCAGCGGGTTACTGCGCACATTCTCCAGCATCTGCGCCGGCGACCATCCGCCCTCACCGCTCATGATCCAGCCAATGCCGAACAGCGACAACAACAGCCCGGGCAACAACCACCATTTGGCTTTTTGCCCATTGAACACCAGCGCCATCAGCACGGTAAAACAGGGCCAGAGATAGTTGATCATCCCCACTTCTATCGCCTGCAACCGGGTATTGGCATAGCCCAGCGACAGCGACAGGCAGATCTCATAACTGACAAACAACAGGCTGCCGAGGATCAGATAAAGGCGGGGAAAATGGCGCAGATTCGGCAGGCGGAGCACCAGCAACAAAAACAGTGCACTGACGCTGTAGATCATCGCCGCGCCGCCGATAGGCCCCAACCCTTCGCTAACGCTGCGGATCAGGCCAACGACGCTGCTCCACAGCAGGATCGCCAATAAACCGAGCAGCGTGGCTTTGTATGGGGTGGGTAAAGAAAACATGAAAGCGATCCAATGGGTTATTTTTTATCGGAATTTTCACTCTACTGCCGGATGGCAGAAAAAGAAAGGCGGGAAAACCCGCCTGATTTCGCTATTGCTGCGGCTGCCGCTCAAACTGCGGCGGTGGCTGGCGGAAACGCCGGGTGAGGTACACCAGATAAGCAAAGCCCAGTGCCGCCCAGATCAACCCCATGGTCAGAGAACTTTTTTCCAGGTTCAACCACAGCACCGCCACCGTCAACGCACCAATCAGCGGCAGGATCAGGTAGTTGAAACGGTCCTTCCAGCTTTTGTTGCGCCTCTCGCGAATAAAGAAATGGCTGATGACCGACAGATTAACGAAGGTGAAGGCCACCAGCGCGCCGAAGTTGATCAGCGCCGTGGCGGTGACCAGATCAAAAGACAGCGCGGACAGCGCCACCAGCCCAACCATCAGCACGTTCAATGCCGGCGTACGCCATTTCGGGTGGATATAACCGAAGAATTTTTCCGGGAACACGTTATCGCGCCCCATCACGTACAACAGCCGTGAAACGCTGGCGTGCGAAGCCAGGCCGGAAGCCAGCGTGTTGATAAAGGTGGTGCAAAGGAAGATGGCCTGGAACAGCTTGCCACCCACGTACAGTGCGATTTCCGGCAGCGCCGCATCCGGCTGCTGAAAACGTTGAATGGAAGGGAAAAACAGCTGGATAAAGAACGATACGCTGATAAAGATCACCCCGCCGTACAGCGCGGTAAGGAAGATTGCACGCGGGATCACCTTGGCGGCATTGGGCGTTTCTTCACACAGGGTGGTGACCGCATCGAAACCGAGGAACGAGAAACACAGGATGGTAGCGCCGGTGATAATCGGCAACAGATGCGCGTTCTCACTGATGAACGGCTGCAAACTCCATACCCTTCCTACCCCTTCGCCGTTGTGCAGTCCTTGCACCACCAGATAGATAAACACCAGAATAATCGCCACCTGGGCCAGTACGAACAACGTATTGAAGTTGGCCACCAGATTGACGCTTTTCAGGTTAATCGCCGTCATGATGATCACGAACCCCACTACCCACATCCAGGGCGGCACCTCGGGGAACAGCGCAGTCAGGTAAATTTTCGCCAGCAGCGTGTTGATCATCGGCAAGAACAGATAATCCAGCAGCGAGGACCAGCCGACCAGAAAGCCGACGTGCGGGTTGATCGCTTTCTGCGCATAGGTGTAAGCCGAGCCGGCGGTCGGGAACTGGCGTACCAGCTTGCCGTAGCTGATGGCGGTAAACAGCACCCCGGCCAGCGCAAACAGGTAGGAAGCAGGCACATGGCCGTCGGTGACGCCGGACACGATGCCGAAAGTATCGAACACCGTCATCGGCGTCAGATACGCCAGGCCCATCATCACCACCTGCCACAGCTTGAGGGTTTTGCGCAGTTGCGGCTTGGCCGCCGGATTACAGTCAGTAGCATTAATCGTCATAGCGCTTCCCCTCGTTGTCCTCTGCTGGTAACCGTTTAACGTCATTCAGAGAGGCCCCGGGGAAACTGCTGCTCGGGCGGCGGAAAAAGCGATAGCGAAGGCCTGCGGATGGCCCGTATTCACTGCGGCACGGGCAAGCGCCCGCGCTGACTGACGGAAAAATAATGGCTGTCATGGTTATTTCCTCGCCGGCGTCCTGTACGCCTGAATGGAAGAAATGCGGTACCGCGGCGCGCAGCTTCGCAGGCCACAGGATAGCCGGCGCAATGCGCCAGACGCGCGCGGTAGGTTCGGATTGAGCGGGGTCAGGCGTTTTTCAGCATCCACTCGATTTCGGTTTCGGTGATCAGGCGCTCGAACTGCACCATTTCATCCGTTTTACAGGCCAGGTAAACATGGCTGAACCTTTCGCCGAGCAGCGCATTCAACACCGGCTGGTGCTCGAACTCGTACAGCGCATCGCTCTGGCGGATCGGGAACGCCAGTCCCTCCTGTTCCAATCCGTTGCCGGTCACCGGCTCTTGCAGCGGCAACGGCGTTTCCAGCCCGTAAACAATCCCCGCCAAAATGGTCGCCATCACCAGATAAGGGTTGGCATCGGCGCCGGCCACGCGGTACTCCACGCGGTGGTTATCGCGATCGCCGCAGGGGATGCGCAGCGCCACGGTGCGGTTGTTATGGCCCCAGGAAGCCTGGGTCGGCACGTACATGCCCGGCTGGAAGCGGCGATAGGCGTTAACGTTGGGCGCCAGCAACGCAATAGAAGAAGGCATCAGGGCGATCATCCCCGCCAGCGCCTGCTTCAGCAACGCGGAATCCTCGCCGTCGTCATCGGCCAATACGTTGTTGCCCTGTTTGTCGAGCATGCTGATATGCACGTGCATGCCGCTGCCGGCATGTTCTTCATACGGCTTGGCCATAAAGGTGGCGTGCATATTGTGGTTTTCCGCCACCATGCGGATCAGGCGCTTCAGCGCCAACGCGTGGTCGCAGGCTTGCAGAACGTTATCGGTATGATGCAGATTTACCTCAAACTGGCCCGGTGAGGCTTCCGCCACCGCGCCGTCCGCCGGGATGCCCTGCAAGCGCGCCAGCTCGTCGATGTCGCTCAGCACGTCGGCGAAGTGATTAAGGTTGTCGACGGAATACACCTGGCTCTGGGTATTGCGCTCCTGAGTGCCTGGCGCACACGGCGGCTGAAGATAGCCTTCCGAGTCGCGCTGGCGATCAATGAGATAGAACTCCAACTCTACCGCTACTACGGGGGAAAGCCCGCGCTGACGCAAACGCTGCCACACTCGGTTCAGCACATTACGCGGTTCAACGTCAAAGGGAGTACCATCTTCATCCAGCATGGTGAGCAGTACCTGGCCGATATATTGCGGATCCGCCGCCGACGGCGTCAGCGTGCCCGGCACCGGGACACAGATATGATCCGGCTCGCCCAGTTCCTGCCCCAGCCCGGCTTCTTCCACTACGTTGCCGAGAATATCCATCGCAAACACCGACGCCGGGAAGTAACAGCCCTTCTCCAGCTTGCTCAGGCCACTGACGGGTATGCGTTTGCCGCGGAAGCTGCCGTTGAGATCGGTCAGCAGAACGTCAACGTGCTGAGTCAATGGATAACGTTCCAGGTACTGCTTCACTTCACGCTGGAACGCGCTACTTCGCCTTTCTTCGTTGTGCTGAACAAAGTTTTCCACTTCTACTATGTTGGTCTGCATGATTCACCCGCCATTTATGTTTTTGTCTGTGGTTCCCACACCTATTGCCATCGATATTTTTTGACCATCGCGTTCAATATAATGCCCACCAATGAAACATAGTTGCAACAAATTTGTTTTGCAAGTGTTAATTTGAGTTTGAATATTGCCCATTTGACTGCTAGATTTATAAAATATTGAACGAAAACGGCACTGGAGAAGCTTATCGTTCATAATTTCGAACAACCCAAGGGGATAGCATGGGCAATATATTTAACAGACCGATGGTCGGCGTAGTGATGTGCAGGTATAGGTTAAACGAGCATCTCACCCAGACCTTGCAAGAAAAGTACCTGAATGCAGTAATCACCGCCGGAGGGCTGCCGATCGCCCTGCCGCACGCGCTGGCGGAGCCCGCACTGCTGGAAGAATTGCTGCCGCACCTCGATGGCATTTTGCTGCCCGGCAGCCCCAGTAACGTGCAGCCGCACCTTTATGGTGAAAACGGCGATGAGCCTGACGCCGATCCCGGGCGAGATGAATTGAGCCTGGCGCTGATCCGTCATGCGCTCGACAGGCGCATTCCCCTTTTCGCCATTTGCCGCGGCATGCAGGAAATGGTGGTCGCCACCCAAGGCACTTTGCATCGTCGATTGTTTGAACTGCCCGAACTGCTCGAACACCGTGAAGATCACGACCTGCCGCTGGATCAACAATACGCCCCCGCCCACGAAGTCATCGTTCAGGACGGCGGGCTGCTTTCGCAACTGATACCGGATTGCAACAGATTCTGGGTTAACTCACTGCACGGGCAAGGGTCAAAAACCCTCGGCCCCAACGTCCGCATCGAAGCCCACGCCGCCGATGGGCTGGTGGAGGCGATCAGCCTGCGTGACCAGCCCTTCGCGCTGGGCGTGCAATGGCACCCGGAATGGAACAGTGAGGAGTACGCCCTGTCACGCCTGTTGTTTGATGGCTTCATTACCGCTTGCCGGCACTACCAAAAGGAAAAACGCCTATGAGCGATGTCAGCTTGGCACCGGGAAAACGTCTGTCGCAGATCCGCCAGCAATTAGGGTTGTCACAGCGCCGCGCCGCCGAACTGTCTGGATTAACCCACAGCGCCATCAGCACTATCGAGCAGGACAAGGTCAGCCCGGCCATCAGTACGCTGCAAAAGCTGCTGACGGTGTATGGGCTGTCGCTGTCGGCGTTTTTCGCCGAGCCGGAAAAACCGGATGAGACGCGGATTGTCATCGATCATGAAGACCTGATCGAGATTGGCAGCCAGGGGGTGTCGATGAAGCTGATTCACAACGGCGACCCCAACCGCACGCTGGCGATGATGATCGAAACCTACGAACCGGGTACCACCACCGGCGAACGCATCAAACATCAGGGGGAAGAGATAGGCACGCTGCTGGAAGGCGAAGTGCTGTTGCAGGTCAACGGGCAGAACTATCACCTGCTGGCCGGCCAGAGCTACGCCATCAACACCGGCATTCCCCACAGTTTCAGCAACACGTCGGCGCGGATTTGCCGGATTATCAGCGCCCATACGCCGACGACATTCTGATCAACGGAGCAAGGCATGGACTTCCATCACCTGCAGTATTGGCAACACCGGGCGCAAGCCCTGAATATTGAGAACCGACTGTTTATTAATGGCCGTTATCAACAGGCCGCTGAAGGCGAAACCTTTACCCTGGAGGATCCTGCCGCTCAGCGCGAATTGACGCAGGTGGCGCGGGGGAGCAGCGCCGATATCGATCTGGCGGTCAGCGCGGCGCGCGAGGTGTTTGAACGCGGCGACTGGTCACGGGCCGCACCGGCGCAACGCAAGGCTACCTTGCTGCAACTGGCGGCATTGATGGAGCAACACCACGAGGAACTGGCACTGCTGGAAACGCTGGATACCGGCAAGCCGATCCTCCACAGCCTGCGCGACGACGTGCCCGGCGCTATCCGCTGTCTGCGCTGGTACGCCGAAGCTGTCGACAAGGTCTACGGCGAAATAGCCCCCACCGGCGGCGACGCACTGGCGTTGATCGAACGCGAGCCGATCGGGGTAGTTGGCGCTATCGTACCCTGGAACTTCCCGCTGCTGCTGGCCTGCTGGAAACTCGGTCCGGCGCTGGCCACCGGCAATAGCGTGATCCTCAAACCTTCGGAGAAATCCCCGCTGAGCGCGATCTATCTGGGCAAGCTGGCGCAACAGGCCGGGCTGCCGGACGGCGTGCTGAACATCATCCCCGGTTACGGCCAGGATGCGGGCAAGGCGCTGGCGCTGCATAACGACGTCGACGCCCTCACCTTCACCGGCTCCACCCTGGTCGCCAAACAGCTGATGATCTATGCCGGCCAATCCAATATGAAACGCGTATGGCTGGAAGCCGGCGGCAAAAGCGCCAATATCATTTTTGCCGACTGCCCGGATCTGGACAAAGCGGCACAGGGCGCGGCGGCGGGTATCTTCTACAACCAGGGGCAAGTGTGTATCGCCGGCACCCGGCTGCTGGTGGAAGAGAGCATTCAGCAGGAATTCTTGCAAGCCCTGCGCAAGCATGCGGCAGCCTTTATGCCGGGGGATCCGCTCGATCCGGCCACGGTGATGGGCACGCTGATCGATCAGGCCCACTGTGAAAAAGTGGCCGATTATATCGAGCAAGGGTTGAGCCAGGGCGCGGCGCTGTTCCTTGATGGCCGCGAGCACCCGCGCAGCGGCCATGCCGGTTATCTCGGCCCAACCATTCTCACCCAGGTGGATAACACCATGAGCGTGGCGCGCGATGAGATTTTCGGTCCGGTACTGGCGGTAACCTCCTTTAACGACGAACAACAGGCATTGCAGTTAGCCAACGACAGCGAGTATGGCCTGGGCGCCGCCGTCTGGACGCGCGACCTGTCCCGCGCCCACCGCATGGCTCGCCAGTTGAAAGCCGGTTCGGTTTTCGTCAATAACTACAACGACGGAGACATGACAGTGCCGTTTGGCGGCTACAAGCAAAGCGGCAATGGCCGCGACAAATCGCTGCATGCGCTGGATAAATTCACCGAACTGAAAACCACCTGGATTTCGCTGGAATAAGGGCACCCATCATGACTGAACACGTAAAAAGCTATTATGCGGCTTCGGCCAACAGCCATCAGCCCTGGCCGCAACTGAATGAATCTATTGAATGCGACGTTTGCATCGTCGGCGGCGGCTACACAGGTCTGTCTTCTGCGCTGTTCCTGGTTGAGGCCGGCTACAACGTGGTGGTGCTGGAATCCGCCCGCATCGGCTTCGGCGCCAGCGGCCGTAACGGCGGCCAGTTGGTGAATTCCTACAGCCGCGACATTGACGTCATCGAAGAACGCTATGGCGCAGAAAGCGCCCGGGTGCTCGGCAGCATGATGTTCGAAGGCGCAGAGATCATTCGCAGCCGTATCAAGCGATACGCCATCGAATGCGACTATCGCCCCGGCGGCATCTTCGCGGCGCTGAACAACCGGCAATATCATGCGCTGATCGAGCAGAAACAAAATTGGGAGCGCTACGGCAATACCCAGCTGGAGCTGCTGGACGCCGGGCGCATCCGTGAGGAAGTGAACAGCGAACGCTACGTCGGTGCGCTGCTGGATCACAGCGGCGGCCATATTCATCCGCTGAATCTGGCGCTCGGCGAAGCCGAGGCGATTCGCCTGCAGGGCGGGCGCATCTTCGAGCAGTCGGCAGTGACCGACATCCGCCACGGTGAACCCGCGCTGGTCAGTACCGCAGGCGGCCAGGTGAAAGCGCGCTATGTGATTGTGGCCGGTAATGCTTACCTGGGCGATAAGCTGGAACCCAGGTTGGCGAAACGCAGCATGCCGTGCGGCACGCAGGTGGTCGCTACCGAACCGCTGGCGCCGGAAGTCGCGCAGTCGCTCATTCCGCAGAACTACTGCGTGGAAGACTGCAACTACCTGCTGGATTATTACCGCATTACCGGCGATAACCGCCTGCTGTACGGTGGCGGCGTGGTGTATGGCGCGCGCGATCCGGACGATATCGATAATCTGATTCGGCCAAAACTGTTGAAAACCTTCCCGCAGTTGAAAGGCGTACGCATCGACTACCGCTGGACCGGCAACTTCCTGCTCACGCTGTCGCGCATGCCGCAATTCGGCCGGCTGGAGAATAATGTGTATTACATGCAGGGCTACAGCGGCCACGGCGTGACCTGTACCCATCTGGCGGGCAAGTTGATTGCCGAACTGATGCGCGGCGATGCGGAGCGTTTCGATGCCTTTGCCAAGTTGCCGCACCTGCCGTTCTTCGGTGGCCGCAACCTGCAAATCCCGTTCACCGCGATTGGCGCAGCCTACTATACGCTGCGGGATCGGATTGGGGTGTGATGCTGAGGGGCCCGGCGTGCCGGGCCTCCGTACTCATGGTTATACGATCTTCGGTTGACCGTCTGATGCGGTCGCGCCGCCGTCAACCGGGATGTTGGCGCCGTTGATAAAGCTGGCGTCGTCGCTGGCCAGAAACGCCATCACCGCCGCCACTTCTTCCGGCTCTGCCGCACGCCCCAACGCAATACGCTCGTTGAACTTGTCGCGGATCTCCTGCGGCCAGCCATTGGTCATATTGGTTTTTACCAGGCTCGGGCACACCGAATTCACGCGTACGCCGTCACCGCCGTGATCCAACGCCATGGCGCGCGTCAGGTTGACCACCGCCCCTTTCGCCGCGCAGTAATAAGCCGCCCCCCAGTCGCCGCCCAGGCCGGATACCGAGGCGGTGTTGACGATACAGCCCTTGGTTTTCAGCAGATGGGGCATCGCGAATTTTGAGCAGAACACCACACCGTCGATATCCACCCCGGCGATGCGCCGCCAGTCGGCTACGCTGGTTTCCAGCACGGTACCCGCCACATGCACGCCGGCATTGTTCAGCAGCACGTCGATACGGCCCAACTTCGCCGCCACCTCGTTCATCATTTTTTCAACCGCAACCGGGTCGGAAACGTCGATGTGCACCGCCATCGCCCTGCCTTTCGGCAGCGAAGCGGCAACGGCATCTACCGCGTCCTTCGCCCAGTCCGCCAGCACCACCACGGCCCCCTCGGCGGAAAACCGGCGTGCTGCCGCTTCCCCCATTCCGTTGCCTGCTCCGGTGATCACTACCACTTTATTGTCGAAACGCATGAGACCTCCTCCATGTGAATATATTTCTATAAATCATACAAATCCTGCTGAGTTCCGAGGATAAAACTCATGGAGGGCAAGGGCCAGTCAAAACGTGCGCTTTATTAATCATAAAGAGGTATCTCCTGACAATTCAGCACATAAAGCCGGGCATTATCAGAATTAAGCCAATGCTTTGATAGCATTGATAAAATCAAGCAACGGGACTATTTCAACAAGGAATCATCAGCAATCTATAAGTTCAATAACGTCCCTATACCGCCGCTCGTTGGATAAGCGGCAGTAATAGGAAATCGCCGCCGCTTCGTTTAGCGACGGCGATGAACAAGCTTATTTTTTGTCGATGGGGACCACCAGCAGATCAACCTGCAGGTGGTTGATGGCCTGTCGCGCCGATGACATCAGCCGGCTCCAGATATCCTGGTGATGACCAAAAATCACCAAATCAATGCCCTTCGCCTTCACCGCCCTGTTCAGCTCTTCCGTCAACTCGCCACGCCCGATAATCACCTCCTCGACCGGATAGGATGACTGGCCCTTGATCGCATTCAGCATATTTTTCGCGCGTTCCGAAAAAGTGCGGTCAGTGTAGTTGTATTCACCCACGCCCAGTTCGGCGTAATAACCGGTATGGTGGATATCGATATAGATCAGGGATAGCCTGGCATTGAGCGCGTCGGCCAGCCTGGCGCCTTTACCGAGCAGAAACTCCGCGTCTTCGCTGAGATCGGTTGCGACAACGATATGTTGATAAGCCATGATGCTGCCCTCCACATTGCGCTGATGAACAGAAATGGTGCCCCCGACAGGGGCCTTTCACTCGTTTCTTATACAGTTCAAGTTTAGTTCAGCGCCAAGATTAGCGCTTGCCTGGCCCCGATGGGTCTGGTCATGGAACTGTGTATTCTGATCGACAGGCATAAAAAAACCCCGGCGTTTAGCCAGGGTCATCAATGTTTGCCGGTTACTTTCCCGGCTGTCATGTTATGGCGTAAGCGTCCATCGAACACTCCAACGTTACGCAGCCTAAGCACAACTTTTTCACAACAGAAAAAAAGACTGAATCAGTGTCGTTATTAAGGCGGCGACGCCAATCTGTTTTTCTGTTGAGAATATTTACCGCAACTAAAATAGCGCGAAATATTCATATTTAGATAAACTCCGGGTAATCCCGGAGTTTATTCGGGCAACGCTTTTATTTCTTATCCGCTCCGGCTTAAACCATCATCGCTATCGCAAGAAATAAAACATTACCTTAAAATTATAAAACTACTACGTTGCCTGCTGAAGGGCCTTTTGCACCACTTTCGATGGTGAACTCAACGCGCTGGCCTTCATCAAGAGTTTTGAAATCATTGCTCTGAATGGCAGAGAAGTGTACGAACACGTCTTTGCTGCCGTCTGCAGGAGAGATAAAACCAAAGCCTTTACCCGCATCAAACCATTTTACCAAACCAGTCATTTTAGTAGACATAGATATTTCCTTTATATTTTGAGACGCCATACGGCGATAGAGGTCTGTTTTTGTTGGAAACTTATTGGGCACTAGAGAAGGTAATTCGCGGGAGAAGAGGTATCTATGGGATATCACTAATACTGAGAACTGCTTTACTAAAACTGCTTTCATAAGGTCTGTACTACAAACCGATGACGCTATTTACACACAGCCAGATTATTTAAGCAAGGAATATTTATAATTATATTTATTTACACTATGAATTTATTACGTTCCCCCGCGCGGAAAACTCACCGCCAGGAAAGGCGGCCTACGGACGAAAGAAAAATCTCCCTCTCCACAGGATATCGGGATGGATTGTGGCCGCGATTCATTATAAAACTGCTGATATGTTCCTTTCTGATCGGCTGTAACATGATGATCGATATGCCCGCAGTAATCGCCGTCTTCACCCTGTATGTGGTTGGCGTAGTGGTGCCTGGCCCCAATTTTGTCGCCGTAGCGCATAAAGCCGTCTCTGCCCGCCGGGCGGAAGCCTTCGCGCTGGTAGCCGGTATCGTGCTGGTCAATCTGTTCTGGGCCAGCGGAGCAATCCTCGGCATCGGCCTGGTTTTTGCCCTGTTCCCCTGGCTGGCGATGGCGGTCAAGATCGCCGGGGCCGGGTATCTGATTTGGTTTGGCTGCCGCCTGTTCGCCAAGGCCAAGCCCACCTCGGGTTTGATAAACGCCGGCCCCCGTGCAAAAAGTGGAGCCCGCGTCGCCTTTCTGCAGGGTATCGCGACCAATATTGCCAATCCCAAATCTGTCGCCTTCTACGCGGCGGTATTCTCGTCAGCGGCCCCGGCGCACGTCTCAGCGGCGACCTTCGCCGCCATGCTGGCGGAAGTGGCGGTGATTGCCGGTTGTTGGTACGGGTTGGTCGTCCTGGTGCTGTCGCACGCCCCGATCGCCAGCGCCTACCGCCGCAGCAAAGCCCATATCGACAGGATCTGCGGCGCGTTGATTGTTGGGTTGGGAATACGGCAGTTGCTGCGTTGAGGGTGGCGGATTCGCCCAATTTATAGGCTATATCTCAGGAAAAAAACCATGAAAATATCCGACCTCCCCTTCGGCATCACTGACTGGCAAGACATCGCCGCGACGGAGCACCCAGGCGTTACCGGCATGGCCTACTGGCGAACTCGCCGGTTCGGCGACCTGCGCGTAAGAATGGTTGAATATACGGCCGACTACCTGGCAGATCATTGGTGTACCAAAGGCCATATTCTTCTGTGTCTGAGTGGTGAGTTGCATACCGAGTTGGCCGATGGCAGACGCTTTGTTCTGCTGCCGGGCATGAGCTATCAGGTGGCGGACGACGCAGAACCGCACCGCTCGTCAACACCAGGCGGGGCGCGACTGTTTATCGTCGATTAATACCCGCCCCCGCCTCCAGGGGCTTTGGTTATGTCTTATCAAGGCTATTTATGCGCTGGGCCAACCATCGGCCCCGCTCATCCTCACAAGGATGCTGCCCTGCCTGGCGACTTCGGCCTAATGCAATCACCGCCCGGTTTTCACGAGGCGTACCAACGGGAAAATCCGCTTAGGTTTAGATAACTGCACTACGGCAGGCACCCTCAGTATTTATCTGCATGTATCTACGGCCTGAACATCGCGCTCAGATGACCCTTTTTGCCACCGTTGCCTGGATTCTTTACTGATATAAAGGTGAAGGGTTGTCAGTTGTACCTTGTTAACAAACCCCATCCAATTGTCATGATTTAGTAACAAAACCTTAACTAATCAATAAGTTCTCGACACCGGCGCATCACCGTTGTTAGGATCATTATTGTGAAGTACTAATATAGTTACCTAAGTGATTGTCACGGGATGGTTATGATTTACAAAAAGACAATGGCTCTGGCAGCCCTTGCTATCAGTCTGACAGGGTGTCAGCCGACGCCACCCAGCTATGTGTCAAACGCTAATGCGCTGCTGGAAAAACAAATCACCCATATTGCCGGTGAAAAGGCCAGGTGCCAATACACCAGTAAAAACGGTTTCTGGCTTTCCGCTTGCTCTTCATCTGATACGCACGCCTCCCCTTTGTTCGCGCTGTTCGAACCAGAAGGCGTGATGCAGGCCAGCGATAACCTGGCGATTTTTGTTACGCCGGTCAATGAAGACGCCCGTTATTTCACCCAACAGCCGGGTTTCACCATCCCGGTAACGACGCGGAAAATTCCGGTCAATGCCGATGCAGTGATCAACTCACTGGCCCCGGCGACACGCTAGTTTTTCCAGCCCTGTCAGGAGAAGCCGACGCTCCTCAATGCGGCAAAGGCTTAACCGATAATCGCAATACCCAGGCGCTCCATGATTTGGAACGCCTGATAACTGTCCAGCTTGACCCCTTGCAAATCGATGCCACGCACGTCCAGCTCGCCCAATTCAGAATTGGTCAGGTCGCAATGGGTAAAGTTGGCGGCACGCCAGTCGAACGAAGAAAATTCGCCCCCGGAGAGATCTGAGCCGCTAAAGGTCGCGCCGAGGATCTGCGCCCCATTCCAGCGGTTTTCCCACAGCTCGCACTTCTCCAGCACCACTTTCGAAAAGTTGGCGTAGCTGAGGTTGGTTTTGGTGATGTAAGCACTGCAGAACCAGGTACGCGTGGTGATCATGTTCATAAAACTGGCACCGCGAAAATCGGCACCCTGGGCGCGGCACTCGCGGATTTCAATGCCCAGCGCGCTGGCATTTCTGAAGTCCGCCATCGATAAATCGCAGCTTTTGAAGCCGGCGTCTTTCAATAACGCGCGGCTGAAATTGCCGCCTTGCCGGCTCTCGCGATCATAAAACTGGCAGCCGATAAACTCGGTGCCGGTCAGATCAGCCCCCGAGAAATCACAGTTGCGAAAAATGCCGTTTTCAATCTTCTCACCGGTAAACCGGTTACGATCAATTTTTTCACCATCCAAAACCAGCGCCATGCAATCCACCTGTTTATTTATACAGTCAGCGGCGCATTATAAGCCGATCCTCTCGGTGGAGAAAACCGCTTTGGCGTACTTTCCCCGCCGAAAGGCACAAAAAAAACAGGGAAAGGCACAAAAAAAACCGTCATAGGGTGTGAGGGCGTTTATGCCTGCCTGACCTTGATGCGGTTCATGTTCATACCGGCGGTCTGAGCCTGCAATGCGCCCTGTGCAATCAAGGCGTACAAACGGAAATTAAGAAAGGTATCCCCCACCGGATAGGGTGAATTCACCATAGCTTCGCCCACCACCCGCGAACCCTGCGTGTAATCTGCGGGGCAGGCATCCAGCAACTGGCGGTCGTAAAAATCCTGCGCCTGACCCTGTAGCGCGTTTTCCGCGAAGATCCGCACCTGGGCATTTTCTGCCAGCAGGCGATACCAGTCGACGGTGAGCGCGGTTTTCTCTTCCGGCGTCAGCTCACGCCGCCGGATCCACAGCGGTTCCAGCATCTCCGCCGGACACCAGTGGGTGCTCGGTCGCCCGGTGTGTTCGGTTACGCTGACGACAAAGAGGGGGCGCTCGCCAAGCAGCGGCAGCAACGCACGCAGCATCAGCTGTTCATCGGCGTTATCGCCAACCCACAGGGTCACTTGCCCGGTGACGGCGGCAAGCTGCGCCTTTAACGTCGTCATACCCGCCTGACACACCTCAGAGGTGTCCCACTCGGGTGCATGAACGGATTGGTACAGATCGCGAAACCAGCGGGTTCTGGCCTGCACCGCGCTATCGTCGTCGAGCGCATACAGCGGCCCAAATGACAGTCTGTCGGGAAAATCCAGCACGTCCTCTCCCGGGTAAGCCAGCCGCACACAGCTGCCCGACAATGCGATATGCACATCCTTCATCAACGTTCTCCTCACGCTCTTTCCTAAGATAATCCTGAGGTCGATTTTACAACTTTTCCCGCTTCGCTCTATGACAAACAATCCGAATATGTCGGACAAAATGCAAAAAACCGCCCACAAGGGCGGTTGACGATGGGGTGCAGGAATTTACTTTAACGCTTCCTGAATGGCATCCGCCATGGGGCCAATGTGCTTTTCGGCGGCTTTCAGCTGAAAATCCACGCCGTTGCCGTCGTTGGTATCGGACAATGTGGCCTTAATCAACTCCAGCGCCGCCTGCACCGCCACCAGCCTTTTATGCTGTTCGTCCGTGACGGGTTTGGAGCTCATCGTCGCCGGGTAGTATTGCTCTAACATCCTTCTCTCCTTGTGATTGGGCCAACCCCTACCCTACCAGCCTTTCCCCGGTTCTCTAATGAGGCAGATCACTCTATCGTCCCACAGGGGCCTGGGTGGCGAAAAAACGAACTGCAATGGAACGAGCCGACGTTTTCAGCAGGTGATCCCCCTATGCCATTTCAAGGAAGCTGTCACTGCGGCGCCGTCACCTTTACGGTGAAGGCCGATTGCCTACGCTAAAAGCCCGGACGGCGCGGCGATGTGCGCCATCAATCTACGCTGCGTGCCTGCCCTGGCGCTGGATGGGTTGAAAATACACCCGTTTGCCGGTGCCAGTGCCTGAATGACGACAAGGCGGGAAATATCCCGCCTTGTTATGTTGTCCGCTACGCCAAATAAAACACCGGTTTCAGCGCCTCGCTCACCGGGCTATTATCGGCATGGCTCGGCATTAAATCACGCATCGACAACCACCAGCGTTGGCACACGTCGGTGCCGGCCACCGCCTGCCAGCGCGCCTCAGATTCAATCTCGACTACCGCGAACAACAGGCTGCGCCCGGTATCCAGAAAGATGCTGTAATGATGCGCCCCATGCTGTTTCAGCGTCTGCGCCAGCTCCGGCCAGATCGGCGCATGGCGGCGCTGATACTCCTCATGAGCATGCGGATAGACCTGCATCACAAACGCCTTGCGGATCATAACTCAGGTTCCACGTTAAGCGCCGCCGCCCAGGGTTTCACCTCGAAACGTTCGCCGAGCGCGATCAACTGCGTTTTGCTGATGGTCTGCTTCATGCCATTCATCGACAACACCTTCACCAGCACCTGCGCCGATTTTTCTGCCGTGTCGATCAGGCCGAAGGCTTCGTCCAGAGAAGGGCCGGCGGCAAAAATGCCGTGGAATGGCCACAACACCAGCGAATGCGAACGCATCTGCCTCGAGGTTTGCTCGCCGATGCCGTCAGTGCCCGGCACCATCCAGGGCACGATGCCGACACCGTCCGGGAACACCACCAGGCACTCGGTGCTGCCTTCCCACAGCAGGCGAGTGAAGCTCGCCGCATCCAGTTCCAGCACATAGCTCAGGGCAATCAAGTTGGTGGCATGGCAGTGCATGATCACCCGGTCGCGCCCATCGGTCAGCGTTTTGCGCACACAGTGCGACTGAAAATGCGACGCCAGTTCCGAGGTCGGCACGCCGCCGTTGGTCAGCCCCCAGTGAATGCTGTAGGCGTGGCCGTCTTCGCTGACCCGCAGCAGTACCAGGCTGTCGGCGGGATCAAGCTGCACATTGCGGAAAAACTTGCCCGAACCTGTCACCAGGAACCAGCAGTTGGCCAGCTCAACCGCCGGCCGGCTCAGCTCGACCCGGCGCGGCTGAGGATAAAAATCGGCGGCGTAGGGTTGCACCTCTTCGTCCAGCAAACGCAGGCTGACGTTGCCGCCGTTGCGTTCGTCCCAGCCCTTGAGCCACATATCCGCGGTGGCTTTCACCATGCCCTGAACAAACCATGAAGTAAGAAGTTGTTGCATACGGCGCCCTTAACGTTGATTGAGGATCTGTTTTTCGTACTGGCGGACTTCGCCCAGCCAGCCGGCATCGGCGGGCACGTCATGGCGCAGGCAGTAAGCCTCCCAAACCGCCTGCCACGGCAGCGATTTTTGCTCTTCCAGCATCGCCAGCCGCGCGGTGTAATCACCGTCGCTTTCCAGCCGGCGCAGCAGCTCTACCGGCTCCAGCAACGCGCGCAGCAGCGCCTTGCGGGCATTGCGCGTGCCGATCACCCAGGCGGCGATGCGGTTGATCGAAGCATCGAAGAAGTCGAGGCCGATATGCACCTTGTCCAGCAGGTTGTGGCGCACAATCTCATGGGCGATGGCCTGGGTTTCGTCATCCAGCAGCACCACGTGGTCGCTGTCCCAGCGCACCGGGCGGCTGACGTGCAGCAACAGGCGCGGCACGAACAGCATGGCGGTGGAGATTTTGTCGGAAATCACTTCGGTCGGGTGGAAATGGCCGGCATCCAGCGTCAGCGCCACCTGACGGCTGGTGGCGTAGCCCATGTAAAACTCATTGGATCCCACGGTGTAGCTTTCCGCGCCAATGCCGAACAGTTTGCTTTCCACCGCGTCAATGTGATGACGGGGATCCAGCGGCTGGCTTATCACCTCATCCAGCGCACTCAACAGGCGCTGGCGCGGCGCCAGGCGATCGACGGTGAGATCTTTCATACCGTCCGGCACCCAGATATTCATCACCGACGGCGTGCCTAACTGCTCGCCGAAATAAGCTGAAACCCGACGGCTGGCCTGACAATGCTCAATCCAGAAACGGCGGATGGCCGGATCGGCGTGCGCCAGGGTGAACCCGTCGCTGCTCAGCGGGTGCGAAAAGCAGCTTGGATTGAAATCCAGCCCCAGACGGTGAGTCCTGGCCCACTCCACCCAATGGCGAAAATGCGCCGGTTCAATCGCGTTGCGTTCCACCGGGGTCTCGCTCTCGAGATAGATCGCATGCAGGTTCACCCGCTTCGGCCCCGGGATCAGGGATATCGCACGCTCCAGATCGGCGCGCAATTGGTTGGCGTTGGTTGCCCTGCCGGGGTAGTTGCCGGTGGCCTGAATGCCGCCGGTCAGCGCACCCTGCGGGTTTTCAAAACCGCGCACGTCGTCGCCCTGCCAGCAATGCATGGAGATGGGGATGCGGTCCAACTGAGCCAGCGCCTGCTCAACGTCGATACCGACGTCCTCAAAGCGCTGTCTGGCGAGCGCAAACGCCTGTTCAATAAGTCGGGTCATAAGCAAAATTCCTTGGTCGAGGGAGTCAGCGTTTGAAACCGCAACCAACCTGCCGCCAGGGGGCCGGTGGGCTGCGGTGAAAAAATCTGTTGAGGAAAGTTAGCGGCCAGGACTCGCCGGAAGGTTGCGACGTCCGCCACCTCCCCCAGCGCGATCAACTGGCTGCCGACGTTGCCCAGCGTCGAGGCTTCTGTCGGCCCGGCCGACAGCGGGATGCCGCAGGCATTTGCGCACAGCTGGTTAAGCAAAGGGTTCTGACTGCCGCCACCCACGATATGCAACCGGCTGAAGGGCTGCCCGCGCAAGCTCTGCAATTCGCCCAACACCTGGCGATACGACAGCGCCAGGCTGTCGAAAATGCAGCGCGCCAGCGCGGCGGGCGTTTGCGGTGCCGGCATGCCCTGCTCGATGCAGGCATCCTGAATTTCGCGCACCATGCCCGGCGGGTTGATAAAGCGCGGGGCGTTGGGATGGATCAGCGAACGGCAGCCCGGCTGCGCCGCCGCGTCCTCGATCAACCGGCACAGGTCGGCAATATTCAGTTCGTCGCACACCCGTTGCAGCAGCCACAACCCCATGATGTTTTTCAATACCCGATAACGCCCTTCCGCACCGCCTTCGTTGGTCACGTTGGCCGCCAGCGCCGCGGCGTCGGTGTAAGGTTGCCGGCTCTCAAAGCCCATCAATGACCAGGTGCCGGAGCTGAGGTAAGCCGCGTGCTCATCCTGCAGCGGCGTTGCCAGCACCGCACTGGCGGTATCATGAGAGGCCACCGCAATCACCGGCACCCGCGCGCCGCGCGCCGTCCGCCAATGGCCCACGGTGTTGCCCGGTGCCGTCGGGCGGCCAAACCAGGCCGCTTTCGCCCCGGCCCAGGCCAGCAGCTCCTCATCCCACTCGCCGCTATGAATATTCAGCAGTTGGGTCGTGGTGGCGTTGGTGTATTCCCAGTTCAGTTGCCCGGTGAGCCGATAATGCAGGTAGTCCGGGATCAATAAAGCATGGGCGACATGCGGCACCAGCTCCGGATGACGCCGGCTAAAAGCGCGCAACTGGTAAAGGGTGTTGAAAGGCAAAAACTGGATGCCGGTGCGCTGGTACAACCGCCCGGCACCGATCTCGCGCTGCGCCTGTTGCATCAGGCCATGAGTGCGGCCATCGCGATAGGCGACCGGCAGGCCGACGCGTCGCCCTTCGGCGTCCAGCAGCAGATAATCCACCCCCCAGGCATCAATACCGATGCTGTCCGGCGTAATGCCCTGTTCATCCAACTGCCGCAACCCCTGGCGTATCGCCCGCTCCAGCGCTTCGATGTCCCAGCAGTCATGGCCGTCGATCGGGGTCAGGCCGTTGCTGAAACGGGTGACTTCATGCAGAGTGATTTGCCGAGAGTCAGGCCGGTAGCAGCCCAGCATGACGCGGCCGCTGGAGGCGCCGAGATCGACAGAGACGATATTGCGAAGGGTCATGGCGTGGCTTCCTGATGAATCGATGACATCAGTCTAAAATCCTGCGCGAACCGCACCTTGTCGCCACTGCCAGCCGGCCTGCGCTGCTGGCAATACCGCAAAGATTAACGTGACGCATTTCACACTTCGCGCTTTTACCGCCCTGACCGCCGCCTGTGACGCTGCGCGCACTTTGGCCTTTTCCCCTGCCATTCTTAAAAAATGAACGCGCTGCACGGCATTTTTGCGTCGCAATTTAAAGGCGACCACCGGCAGCCTCATTTAGTATCTGTTACGGATTCGTTAACGGAGATCAACAGATGGCTATTCTGCACGGCAGTGATTTCTTCGCTTCAAGCCAGTACCCGGTCGCCATTGAGCCACGTGTGCCGCAACTGACTTTCCCTGAACACCACCATGATTTCCACGAGATTGTGATTGTGGAACAGGGTGCCGGCACCCACGTGCTGAATGGCCGGCCGCAAACGCTGTGCAGCGGCTGCGTGTGTTTTATCCGCGACTGCGACCGCCATCTTTATGAACAGACCGATAATCTTCACCTGACCAACGTGCTCTACCGCGGCCCCAACGCCTTTCGTTTTCTGTCCGGGCTGGAACAGTTGCTGCCGGCGGCACAGGATGATCGGCCGCTGCCGCACTGGCGCATCAGCAATAAGCTGCTGACGCAGGTTCAGGTGATTATTCAGCGGTTGGAACAGACGCCCCAAGCGTTCAACCTCGAGCATTTGGCGGAGCAGGAACTGTTGTTTATGCAGCTGTTGGTGCTGCTGCGGCGCGGATGCGCAGCGGCCGCCATCGACGATCAGGAAGGCCGCCTGCGCCGGCTGCTGGACTGGCTGGCGGAACACTACAGCGACGAGATCAACTGGGACGAGCTGGCCGAACGTTTTTCCCTCTCGTTGCGCACGCTGCACCGCCAGATGAAAAAACAGACCGGCAACACCCCGCAGCGTTATCTCAACCGGCTGCGGTTGCTCCAGGCGCGGCAGATGCTGCGGCACGACGAGGCGCGCATCACCGACATTGCCTATCAATGCGGATTTGGTGACAGCAATCACTTTTCCACGCTTTTCAAACGCGAGTTCGGCTATTCACCCCGTACTCTAAGGCAGAACGATTTCTGAACCTGAGGTGCCCTGGTGAAAAACCCACTCCTGCTGGCCAAAGAGGATTATCTGCCGTCGCCGTTGATGCCGGTGGCGGTGGCCGATCGCGCGCCGCAGCCGTCATTTCCGCCGCACACCCATGAATTTAGCGAGATAGTGCTGGTGTGGCGCGGTAACGGCATGCACGTGCTGAACGATCGGCCCTGGCGGGTAACCTGCGGCGACATGTTTTACATCCGCGACCACGATTGCCACAGCTACGAGTCCGTCAACGATCTGGTGCTGGATAATATTCTCTACTGCCCGGAGCGTTTCCAACTGGCGATCGGCTGGGCGGAACTGCTGCCGCCGGACAACGAGCAACACCAGTCCCACTGGCGTCTGACCACTCGCGGCATGGCGCTGGCGCGTGGGGTGATCCAACAGCTGGCGCTGGAAAGCCGTAAAACCGACCTGCTGTCGATACAGCTTACCGAGGCGCTGTTCCTGCAACTGGTGTTGATCCTGCGCCGCCATCGCTATGCCGCCGGGCAGGATAACCGCTTGCCGGATGGCGAACAGCTGGATTTGCTGATGTCGGCGCTGCAGAGCGACAGCGGTGCCCGTTTTGATCTGGCCACCTTCTGCCTGCACCATCAACTGGCGGAGCGCAGCCTGAAACAGCTGTTCCGCCAGCAGACCGGCATGACCATCGGCCATTATCTGCGCCAATTGCAACTGTGCCGGGCAAAGTACCTGCTGCGCTGCGGCGACGAACTGATCGGTGAAGTGGCCGCCCGCTGCGGCTTTGACGACAGCAACTATTTCTCCGTGGTGTTCACCCGCGAAACCGGCGTCACGCCGAGCGCATGGCGCCAGCGCTTTGAACGCGCCGAACGCCCCGCTTTTGCGCTAAAACGCTGATCACCCCGCCATTCCCAGGCCGACCACATTGGCGGCCACAATGATCGTCAGGCAGCCGATACAAAGCACCCGGACCGGTCGGCGGCCGGCATTTTTCCACTCGTTGAGCAACAGGCCAACCAGGCCGCCGCACAGCACGTAGAAACTCATGTGCAGCATCCAGCTGATAAAATCATACTGCACCGGAATGTTGGCGTGGCCCCAGGCATAGAAGAAGAATTGCAGATACCACAGGGTGCCGCCCAGCAGCGAGAACAGCACGTTGGCCACCAGCAGCGACCGGGCCTGCGAGAAATCGGCCTTGATCGACAAGTCCGCTTTGGCCGCCAGCCGGATAAAACAGTACCCAAGGTTGATTACCGCTCCGCCGCCCATGATCACCACATAACTCGGCAGTGCCACGTACAGCGGATTGATCCCCAGATCGGCAGCGGCCTGGTGCATAGGTTTGGCGGCATCCATGGCGAACGACATGCCGGCGGAGAAGATCCCGCACATCACCGCCAGCAGCAGCCCCTTGCGCAGGTTGAATTCCTCGGCGCAGATCCCCATCGCCCGCTCTTTCAGCACGCCTGCCCAGGAGACGATCGCCACGCCGACCAGGGCTATCGCCACGCCCAGCAACGTCATCTGGCCGCCGGCGGAGCTGAACAGCGCCACAAAGCGCCCCTGCAACAATGGCGTCATCAGGGTTCCCACCACCAGCGTAATGCCGATGGCGATACCGATACCCATCGACATGCCCAGATAGCGCATGGTCAGTCCATAGTTAACATTGCCGATGCCCCACATGGCGCCGAACAAAAACACCGGCAACAGCGTCGACAGGCCAAAGGCAGCGTAATAGCGCCAAAAATCCGGCAACAGCACGTAGCTCACTGCCCAGGGCAGGATCAGCCAAGACATCAGGCCACCGATCGACCACATGGTTTCCCACGACCAGCGGCGGACTTTTTTGAACGGGGCATAGAAGCAGGCAGCGCTGGCGGCGCCCACCAGATGCCACAAAATCCCCAACATGACAGCGTTATTCATTGTTATTTATTCCTTCGTTGCAAGTGATGTGGACAATAAACAGGCACGAAGGAGTCTATAAATATTGCCCGGCGCGCAACCTTAGCCTGGCTGCCAGTTCTGGCGGAAGCTGGCAAAAAACAAGGGGTGGCACCGACCGGGATCACAAATTCATCGCCGCGCTATGCCGGGAGAACACGGCGTTGCGCCCACCGTTGCGTGGCTGCCATTGCGGCGACAACGGTGGCAATGGCGCAAAGGTTATTAACACGGGAAGGTCATTACCATAACAAGGCATTAATAATAACCTTGTGGAGCCCTGCCATGACCCATAACCAGAAACGGATGTACATAAACGGTGAGTTTGTTGCCAACCGCAGCGGGCGATGGATTGACGTCATCAACCCCGCGACCGAGCAAGTCATCATGCAAATCCCGCAAGGCAGCGGAGACGATGCCAGGCAGGCGATTGACGCCGCCGAAGCCGCACAGGCGGAGTGGGAAGCGCTGCCCGCCGTTCAGCGCGGCCAGTGGCTGCATCGGCTGGCCGCCGGCGTTCGCCGGCGGGAACCTGAGCTAACCTCACTGATCGTGGCCGAAGGCGGAAAAACCCGCGAACTGGCGCAGGTGGAAGTGCTGTTCACCGCCGATTACCTCGACTATATGGCGGAATGGGCGCGCCGCTACGAAGGCGAAATCATCCAGAGCGATCGCCCGAATGAAAATATCTTCCTGTTCAAAAAAGCCATCGGCGTGGTTGCGGGTATCCTGCCGTGGAACTTTCCGTTCTTCCTGGTAGCGCGCAAAGCTGCACCGGCGCTGCTGACCGGCAACACCATCGTCATCAAACCCAGCGAATTGACGCCGGGCAATGCGCTGCTGTTTGCCGAGATCGCCCATGAGATCGGCCTGCCGAAAGGCGTGTTTAACCTGGTGACCGGCTATGGGCCTGAGGTAGGCCAGGCGTTGGCGGCCAACCCGAAAACGGGCATGGTCAGCCTGACCGGCAGCGTCGGTGCCGGTATCGCCACCCTGCGCTCCGCGGCGGAAAACGTCACCAAAGTCTCGCTGGAGTTGGGCGGCAAAGCCCCGGCTATCGTGATGGCGGATGCCGATCTCGATCTGGCGATCAAGGCCATCGTCAGCTCGCGCATTATCAACAGCGGCCAGGTGTGCAACTGCGCCGAACGCGTTTATGTCCAGCGCGACATTTACCCGCAGTTTATGACGCGGCTGACCGAGGCTTTCCGTCAGGTGACCTTCGGTGACCCGAACCAACAGGCCGGGCTGGACATGGGGCCGTTAATCAGTGCCGAGGCGCTGCAGAGAGTCGAGGATAAAGTGGCGCGGGCGGTCAGCCAGGGGGCCAAACTGGTGATGGGCGGCAAGCGCGAGGCTCGCACCGGCTACTTTTTCCCGCCGACCATTCTGAATGACGTTCAGCAGGAAATGGACATCATGCACGAGGAAATTTTCGGCCCGGTGCTGCCGGTGGCGGTGTTCGACAGCCTGGAACAGGCGATCGCCATGGCCAACGACAGCGAATATGGCCTCACCTCGTCGATTTTCACCCGTGATCTCAACGTGGCGATGATGGCGATCAAACAGCTGAAATTCGGCGAAACCTACGTCAACAGGGAGAACTTCGAAGCGATGCAGGGTTTCCACGCCGGCTGGCGCAAATCGGGCATTGGCGGCGCCGATGGCCGCCACGGTCTGGAGGAGTATCTGCAAACGCAGGTAGTCTATCTGCAGTTCCAATAATGATCCGCCGAAGCCCCGCCCGCCCCGCCAGCGGGGCTTTAGCGAAACTCAACCCAGCCGGCACCGGTATCGGCGGAACGCACGCAGTTTTCCACCCAGCGCACCCCCATCGCCCCGGCATGCACGTCGGGGTACCAGAAATCTGCCAGGAAAGCCTCGTCCCGCCGATCGGTGGCGTCCATCGCCAGCGCAAAACGGCGGTACAGATTTGACCAGGCTTCAAACAGCCCCTCGGGATGGCCGCCGCCAATCCTGTCGTCCGCCAACGCGGCGTGATCCAGGTAAGGCATGCCCCGCTCCAGAACACGCACCGGCTCGCCCTGTACTTCAAAGCGCATTTGGTTAGGTTGTTCGTCCCACCATTCCAGGCTGGCCTTCTCGCCGACGATGCGTATCTTCTGCCCGTGCATCGAGCCGCTGTTGACCGCCGAGCACCACATAGAGCCAACGGCGCCATTGTCGTACTCCATCAGCACATAGGCGTTATCTTCCAGCGGCGCGCGGGTTTTGACAAAGCTCTGGCGGCTGCACATCAGGCGTTTGACCTTCAATTGCGGCACCATGGTTTCCGCCAGGAACAACGGATGCGTGGCCA
Organism: Serratia inhibens; assembly: GCF_003591175.1. Taxonomy (GTDB): domain Bacteria; phylum Pseudomonadota; class Gammaproteobacteria; order Enterobacterales; family Enterobacteriaceae; genus Serratia; species Serratia inhibens. The sequence continues at coordinate 880,419 of NZ_QYYG01000001.1, forward strand.
GATCGCCCAGCACATAGCTCGGGCCGACAAAACGCGGGTCTACCCGCCAGCGCGTGCTGGGATTTTCCTGCTCCACCGCCGTGGCGTGAAAACCGTGAGAGAACTGCATGTTGATAATGCGAATGTCGCCCAGCAGGCCGTCGGCAATCATCTGCCGGGCCTGCAAAATCAGCTGGTGGCCGGAATAACCGTAGGTGACGCCGATAATTTTTTGCCGTTTTTCGCACAACTCGACCAGCGTTTGCGCCTCTTCGGCGGTAAAGCACAACGGTTTTTCGCACACTACGTGCAGACCCGCTTCGAGCGCCGCTTGGCAAATAGCAAAATGGGTATTGTTCGGCGTGGCGATGGAAACGGCTTCAATACCGTCCGACCTCGCGGCCTCCTCCCGAAAGAGCGTGGCGTAATCGGGGTAACAGCGCTCCGCCGCCACCCCGAGGCTTTGCCCGAAGCTGCGCCCGCGTTGCGCGTCAATATCAAATGCGCCTGCCACCAAGCTGAAAGTGCCGTCGCGCAGCGCGGCGGAACGATGGATATAGCCAATTTGACTGGTGCCGCCGCCGCCCACCATGCCCCAGCGCAGGGATCGTTCCAGAGGTTTAATGCCGTTGATCATCACGTTTCTCCTGATTAAAAACCGACTTTTCGCAAATAATTAAGGCTTTCCGTCACATCCCGCAGGCTGCCCTGCACGTTGCGCGGATCGCGTTCCTGCTCAATGGTGATCCACCCCTGGTAACCGCGTGCCGCCAGCAATGCCCGCACGGCTGGATAATCAATTGCCCCCTGGCCCAAAGGGCACATCACCCCTTCCGCGCAGGCGGTAAAGAAATCCAGTCCACGCGCCAGCACGTTGCGGAAGACTTTCGGGTTAACGTCCTTGAAATGCAGATAATCGATGCGCGCAAAATAGGTGTCGAGCCAGGCGACCGGATCCATGCCGGAGTAATACAGGTGGCCGGTATCCAGGCACAGCCCGGCGGTTTGGTGCGGAATTTGGCCGGCCAGCCGATCGATTTCATCGGCGAACTCGATACAGCCACCGGCATGCGGATGGATCACCGGCCTGACGCCATATTCCTGCCAGGCAATCTCGCTGACCGTTTTGATGTGGCCGATCATCCGGTTCCAATCCGCATCGCTCAGGCGCGGCGCCAGCGCATACTGACCGGCCAATTTGGCCCGCTGCGGATTGCCGAAATCGATAATCACCAGATACGGCGCGGAGAAAGAGCTGCCCTGCGTTTTTTGCGCTTTAGGCGCCTGCGACAAATTGCGGCAAATGTTGTGCGTCAGCGCGAGGATATGGCTGAAGTTTTGCTCGCTGACCAGATCGTCAAAAATGGTGCCGGCCACCAGCGAAAGGCTGTGTCGCTCAAGTTCTGCGCTCAAGGCTACGGCGTCGATCGGCAAGTAGCCCCACGGCCCCAGTTCTATGCTGCTGTAGCCGGCGGCACTCGCCTCCTGCAGCACTTTCCGGTAAGGCGGAAGATAGGGATTTTTAGGGTCGTCCACCCCCCAACTGCAAGGGGCATTGGCAATCGGTAAATTCATCGTTGTGGTTCCGTTTTGGGCTGCATGTGGCGCCAGTATCAAACAAAAATTTCGAAACCGACAATGATGAAACTTTCATTTTTTGATGAAGATCGCGTTAAATTTGATGGTTAAAATGATGGTTTTTTATCAAATGCAGGCAGACCGTAACCTGTGAGGCATCGGCGGCAATTCAGGGGAAACGGCCCGCAGCGGGGCCGGCGATCAGATATTTTCTTTGGTGATCAGATCAAAGCGGTTAATGGCGTGCATAAAACCGGGGTGTTCTCCGTCGGCGCCGGCGACAAAGGTGTTGATGACCGACGCGGCGAATTCATGAATGCGGTGCGTCAACATCAGATCCAGCGTGCCGTCGATCAACGCCATCTCCGCGTTTTCCACCGGGCCGTGACAAACCAGCATCACGTCGTGCTGCCTGCCGCTCTCCCGCAGCGCGGCGATAATCCCTTCCACGCCGCCGCAGGGCGCGTACAACGCCACCAATTCGGGGTGCTGCGCCAACATGCTCAGGGTCACCTGTCTGGCGCTCTCGGCCCGCTCATGGCTGCGTAGCGGCTCCAGCACCCGGTGGCCACTCAGATGTTCGCGCAGGTAAGAGCGAAAACTGATTTCGCAGGTTTCCTGGCACAGGAAGCGATTATCACCGATGATAACTCCAACTTCTCCCTGCTTTCGACACATGCGCTCTACCGCCCAGGCAGCGGTGCGGCCGGCCTGCTGATTATCCAGACCAACATAACCGGCCCTGCTGTGCACCGACAGATCCGACAGCAGCGTAAACACTTTTACGCCCACGCGGCTGGCTTCTTCGACCGCATAACGGATCATCGGGTTATCCAGCGCCACCACCCCCATCACATCCACGCTCTGGCTCAGTTGCGTAATGGCGGCGGCGGTATCGCCTACCGCGCTGATATCATGAAAAATGAACTGCGGCGGATGGGCCAGATCGCAGTACGGCGCGGCCTGTTCCAGCAGGCTTTCCGCTAACTGCGCATAAAAAGAATGTTCGCGGCGCAGCAGGATAAAGCCCATTTTGAGCCGCACCGGCGACTGCCCGGCCGCCTCGAACAACCGGTGAGACTTTTCGAGGGCAAAACCCAGTTTTTTCGCCGCCGCGATGACTTTGCGTTCCGTTTCCGGCCGTACCGACGCACGCCGGTTCATCACCCGGTCAACCGTAGCAATGCCGACCCGAGCCTCCCGGGCGATGGCACTCATGGTGGTTTTCTTGCCTGCCATACTCTTCCTCATCATTATTTTGATAAAAACTATCATGGTGTCGATGACGGAGGAAACCCGCCCAGGGATTTTGTGTGATCGGGCGCGCCAATAGCGATTCGAGTCGTTGCAAGGAGCGCTAAAAAGCTCGAAATGAACGTTTTTTTGGCAGGTGAAGCCATAATTGAACCGCTGCTATTTTCGCCATAACGCATAGTCTGATTTTTTCCCCCGGAGCGAATCATGACATCGACAAAATCCGACGCCATCGAGTATGCGGCACCCAATGCCACCCAGTGGCCGGCGATCCTGAACATAGTGTTCGCCGGTATTGCGGCAGCCTTGCAGGTGGGCAAAGCGACGATTGCATTACCGGAGTTGCAACGCGAGTTCGGCCGCTCGCTGGAGTCGTTAAGCTGGGTAATCTCGGCCTTCCCTTTCGTTGGCGTGTTCAGCGGCATCCTCGTCGGGATTTTGGTCCGTCGCTGGGGCGATCGCCGCTTGTTGTGCCTTGGGCTGGTGATCATCAGCGCCGCCAGCTTTGTCGGCGCCGGCCTGCATAACTTCAACGGACTGATCGCCACGCGATTCATCGAAGGCCTGGGGTTCGTGATCGTAGTGGTCGCCGCGCCGGCGGTACTCAATCGCGTGGTTCAGCCGCAAAAACGTAATCTGGTGTTTGGCATCTGGAGCACCTTTATGCCGGCGGGCATCGCCCTTTCGATGTTTTTCGGCCCGTTGCTCGGCGGCTGGCAGCAAAGCTGGCTGGCGAGCGCCGCTCTGACGCTGTTAGCGGCGTTGTTGCTGCCGCTGACGACCCGCCGGGAGGTTGCCGGCTCCGCGGCGGCTTCACACATCGACCTGCGCCAGGCGTTGTCCCGTCTGTGGCGCGCGCGACAGCCTGGGCTGCTGGCGTTGATATTCACCAGCTACAACCTGCTGTTCTTTGCGGTAATGGCTTTTTTGCCTCTATTCTTGATGCAGCACGTCGGGCTGTCGCTCGCCAGCACGGGCAGCGTCAGTGCCACGATCGTAGCCGCCAATATGATCGGCAATCTCTCCGCCGGTTTACTGTTGTCGCGTGGGATTAGCGCCAAAACGCTGCTCACCGGGACCTTTATCGCCATGGGGCTGACCGGCAGCGGTATCTTCTTCTCGGTAACGCCGATGAATATGCTGATACCGCTGTGTTTTTTATTTTCCGCCATCAGCGGCATGCTGCCTTCCACCCTCCTCGCCACCACGCCGATGTCGTCACCGGAACCGACCCTGATTCCCCTGTGCCTGGGGTTGGTGATGCAAGGCAATTATCTGGGCCAGGTGATCGCCCCCATCGCGATAAGCAGCATCGTCGCCAATGCCGGCTGGTCCGCCCCCGCCGCCATGGTACTGGCCGCCGCCGCGTTGGGCGTGGCGTTGGCATCGCGACTATCAAGCCGGTATTGACCGCCCTGACAAGACGAAGTTTACGGAGCACCGGATAAGTAACAATGCCGCAACGCAACCAAAGAGCGCTGTGATACTGTGGTCATCTGGATGCACCTTGTTATATGGGAGCGAAAATGGCTGTATCTATTGAAGAAACCGCGGTAACCGATGCCGGTTTTGCTGCGCTGGTGGCGGCACTGGACAACTACCAGCAACCGCTTTACCCCGCCGATTCGTTCTATTCGGTGTCGGTTGAGGAAATGACGTCGTCAGAAACCTGCGCTTTTGTCGCAAAAAGCGCGGGCACCTATGCGGGTTGTGGCTGCCTGTACACTTCTGAGGGTAAAATTGCGGAGATCAAACGCATGTACGTTGATCCGCGCTTTCGCGGGCAAGGTATTGCGCACCGATTGATCGAGGTTATCGAGCAAAAAGCGCAATCGCTGGGTTATGGCGAACTGTATTTGGAAACAGGCGTTAACCAACCCGATGCGATTAGCCTGTACCGAAAAGCCGGCTACCGACAGACAACGCGCTTTGGCAATTACTCGCCTGATCCGCTGAGCATTTATATGGTGAAGCGCCTGATGGGTCAGGCGTGATGCAAGACGTCCGATCTGAACGGGAGATCCAGCGGCCGGAGTTTAAGCTTATGGATTTCCGCCGTCCTTTCCTTGCCCGAACGCAACGTCTGAATAGCGTAATTTTATTTTTTATCCGTCGTGTTCAGCATACCCTGGCAAATCACTACAGTTATCTTGATGGATATGGCCAATGGTGCTCCAACCCTGACAGTGACAACGTACCCGTGGCTATCAGGTAAACCACCAAGCAGCCAAAAGCGATCGCAACCATTATCTCAATGAATCTAAGTCGTTTATGCTCAGTCATGTGCCTGCCTCTAAGTTTCAGGTGAAAATACGTTCACCTAAAACGTAGATAACCTGCCCCTTCACATCAAGGCGAACTCACAAAATGAAACACAATCAATAAGGTTTATTGATAATTCACACAGAAATCCACGAGCAAGCCGGTTTGCAGGCTATCGAACCTCCGCTCACCAACAATCCGCTAACTGTTAAGTCATTGTGATGCTATGGTTTGTTTTTCACTGCTCGTCAATGTCGGTGAGCACAAGGATTCACCGATAAAATCTATCATCAGAGGGACTGATATGATGTCTAAAGGTATTTCAAAGGGATTCTTTATTCTGATCCTTTTCATCGTAACCGCCGCTTTTCTGGACGTATTGGGTCCCTACTATTCGTCAGTGCTATGGGCCATCATATTGGCCGTGATTTTCCACCCGCTGAAAAACAAGCTTAAGCAATACCTGGGCGACCGCAACGGCCTGGTCTCATTGTTAACATTGCTGGTGATCTGCCTGATTGTGTTCACCCCGTTGGCGATCATCGCTTCGTCGCTGGCGCTTGAATTCAACGTTCTCTACCAAAAACTGCAGAACAACAATACCCAACTGCCAGCCATGCTGGCCGAAGTGATGCAGCATTTACCCGGCTGGGCACGGCATTTTCTGGCGGAGCATAACCTCGACAGCGCCGCGGAAATACAAAAGCAACTTTCCGAAGTGGCGCTCAAGGGCGGGCAATTCCTGGCGGGCAGCGTGTTCCTGATCGGCAAAGGCACGTTCAACTTTGCCGTCGGCTTTGGCATCATGCTCTATCTGCTGTTCTTCCTGCTGAAAGACGGCCCCTATCTGGTGACCCTGGCGCTTGAAGCGCTGCCGCTGTCCGAGCATGTTAAACACCACCTGTTCGTGAAGTTCGCCGCCGTGTCCCGCGCTACGGTGAAAGGCACCGTGGTGGTGGCGATTGTGCAAGGCGCCCTCGGCGGCCTGGCATTTTACATCACCGGCATCGATGGCAGTTTGCTGTGGGGCGCGTTGATGGCCTTCCTGTCCATTATCCCCGCCGTAGGCTCCGCCATTATCTGGGTGCCGGCAGCCATCTATTTCTTCGCCACCGGCATGCTTTGGCAAGGTGCATTTTTGGTCGGGTTCTTCGTGGTGGTTATCGGGTTGGTTGACAACATTCTGCGCCCGCTGCTGGTCGGCAAAGACACCAAGATGCCGGATTATCTCATCCTGATTTCCACGCTGGGTGGCATGGAGATTTACGGCATCAATGGCTTTGTTATCGGCCCGTTGATCGCCGCACTGTTCATCGCCTGCTGGAATATCCTTTCCGGCCGCGACAGCGAGGAGACCACCGATGAGATTGATGAAGCCTTTATCGAAGAAGGCAAGAATCATCCTGATGCCGGTTAAGCGGTGATGAAGCATTGATTTTGTTAATTCCGGGGGCCTGTGCCACCACCCGCTTCCCGTTGGTGCATTTGAATCGAACGTCGTTATTGCAAAACTCTTCGTCTCTGCTGATGCACCTGACCATGGAAGTTGAGGCGAAATATTAAAACGATAATATCGGAGGCATCAGCGGCATCATGGGGAAAGCCGCTGATCGCCCCTGCCGATACAGCAAGGCGCTGCAACTTTTGAGGGTTATGGGAATAACCGAAGATAACCTCATGACCGAGTCTGGCGAAGACCGTTCCCATTCGCCGGCACCGAGTATCCCAATTCTCATCAATAATCGCCTTTACCCGGTTATCTGCCGGAAAACGCGTTTTCCGGCTGCGATGTTCAATCCTGCCGCAGTGTGAGGGCGAAAGGATTAAGCCTTCTCCGCCTGCGACTGTTTCAGCGTGGCCATATCAATGACAAAGCGATAACGCACGTCAGAACGCTCAAGGCGGTCATACGCCTCGTTAATCTGATCCATACGGATCATTTCGACTTCAGGAAGTACATTCTTGCGTGCACAGAACTCCAGCATTTCCTGCGTTTGCTCAATACCGGCGATGGCGGACCCGGCAACGCGACGGCGACCGAGGAGAAGCGGAAGGCTGCTCATTTCAGCCAATGGGCCAATCTGGCCTACAATGCACAATGTCCCGTCAATATCGAGCAGAGGAAGATATGGGTCGAGTTCGTGTTTTGCCGGAACAGTATCAATGATTAAGTCAAAGGAAGAAGCAGCCTGCTTCATTGCCGCCGCATCGCTGGACACAAGAAACGCATCAGCGCCCAGTTCTTTCGCGTCCTGCGCCTTTGCCGGTGAACGGCTCAGAACCGTAACGCGTGCTCCCATGGCTTCGGCCAGTTTGATGGCCATATGCCCTAAACCGCCCATGCCAATCACACCAACACGACTCCCCGGCCCCACGTTCCAGGTACGCAGCGGTGAATAAGTGGTGGCTCCGGCACACAACAACGGACCGGTTTTTGCCAGATCAAGACCTGCAGGCACGCTAAGAACAAATTCTTCTCGTACCACGATGTGTTTGGCGTATCCGCCCATGGTGGGTGCACCGGTTATGCGGTCAACACCTCCGAAGGTCTGCGTATTGCCTTCACGGCACAGCTGCTCTTCACCTTTATGGCATTGATCGCAGTGCTGGCAGCTGTCGACCATCGTACCCACGGCGACATGATCACCGACCCGATGTCGCGTCACATCACCACCGATGCTGATTACACGACCGACAATCTCATGACCGACAACGATTGGGTAGTTTGTCCACCCCCAGTCGTTACGCGCCGTGTGCAGGTCTGAATGGCAAACGCCGCAGTAGAGGATTTCAATCACAACATCATTTGGACGAGGTTCACGGCGTTCAAAAGAAAACGGGACCAGCGGCTTGTCAGCTGAAAGTGCGGCAAATGCATAAGTTTTCATAAGTCATTCCTCTGTAGAAAGGAGAGACCCTGCCGGCATCAACAGGCAGGGTGCATCGTGGTACCAACCCTAATTACTTCAGATTGGTTTTAAAGAATTCCGTCAGTTTGTTGAATGGAATGAGGTCGACGCGGTCATAGAGATCGACGTGGCCCGCACCTGGCACGATGAAGAGTTCTTTAGGCTCACCGGCGCGTTTGTACGCATCTTCACTGAACTCTCTGGAGTGCGCTTCGGACCCTGTGATAAACAGCATCGGACGTGGCGAGATGGTTTCAATATCTTCAAACGGATAGAAGTTGTTAAACTTCACCTCGCTCGAAATTGGGCGGTTCTGCGACTGTTCAACAGTCATGCCTTCAGGCACAACCTGGCCGCGTGGCGTACGGTAGAAGTCGTAGAATTCACGGCGAATCGGATCCGCATCTGCCGGTAATTTCACAGGCAGGTAATCCACCCACTTGGTTTCTCCACCGGTGAATTCTGCATAGCGTTGCTCTGCGGCTGCGGCAATCATCGCCTTACGCTGTTCAAGCGACAGTCCCTTACGCAGACCGTTTCGTGTGACCGAACCCATGTCGTACATACTGACGGTTGCAATGGCTTTCAGGCGCGGGTCAATCTTGGCCGCGCTGATGGCGAAACTGCCGCTGCCGCAGATACCGATCACACCAATCCGGTTCCGGTCAACAAAAGGTCGCGTTCCAAGGTAATCCACTGCCGCATTGAAAGATTCAGTGAACATTTCAGGAGAGACGGCATTGCGCGGCTGGCCTTCGCTTTCACCAAAGAAAGACAAATCGATGGCGAGGGTGACAAACCCCTACTCAGCAAGCTTTTGTGCATAAAGACTGGCACTTTGCTCTTTCACCGCTCCCATCGGATGGCCAACAATGATGGCCGGGTTTTTAGCTTTAGGATCGACACCTTTGGGGATATAGAGATTACCGGTGACTTTCATCTTGTACTGATTGAGGAACGTGACTTTTTCTGCGGTCACTTTGTCACTTTTAAAAAAGTTATCTGCGCCGTTCGACATATCGGCACCTGGTGAGGCAAAAGAAGAAACGAGAAGCCCGCAGGCCAGCAAAATTCTTTTCATGGTTATATCCTTTAATTAATTTTCCCCGCCGGCAGCGTAATTCACACTGACATGACGGACCCGGTTGTAGTGATATTTCAAGACAACGACTTATTTATCCAAATCAGATTCAGGACATGCGCATCAGGTGCTCGCTTTTCCGTCACTTGTATTTTCCGGTGTTATCACTGTAATAGTTAGCGTGATTGGCTGGATTTCTTGCCTGATCCGATGGATTTTAATTAATGGTGTGGTTAGAGCATGAGGGGGAAGAGTAAGATGCAAGCAGGAGGAATCACTGTAGATGACCACACAACCACTTATGAGCCAGGAACATGATGCAATGCTTGCCGGCCTTGTTCGCGCTATCGACAAACACTCGCGGGGAACGGGAGATTTTGAGACCTCTATTGACGGGCTGACTTTTTTCCGACGCGGAGAACCCGCTCACCCCGTGATGTGCATGATTGAACCCAGCATTGTGCTTGTTGCCCGTGGGGCGAAGCAGGTCTGGATAGGCGGGACACCTTATCGCTATGATACATCCCACTTTTTAATCACGTCATTGGACCTGCCCGCCGATTCAGAGGTAGTGGAAGCCAGCAGTGAAGCGCCCTGTGTGGGCATGACAATGAAGCTTGATTTGCGGATCGTAGCGGAGTTGATTGCACAGGGTGTATTGCCACCCCGGCGAGACCGCGGGGTCAGCTCAAGTGTAGGAATAGGCACCGCAACCTCCTCGATATTGAGGCCTGTTAGCCGGCTGCTTGAATTACTGGATGAACCTGAAGCCATTCCTGTTCTGGCACCTTTGCTTCAGCGCGAGATACATTACAGGATGCTGCTCAGCGATCAGGCGGCAAAACTGAGACAGATTGCTTCTGTTGACAGTCAGGGCCACAGGATAGCCCGCGCGATAGACTGGCTTAAGTTGAATTATGCCGCGCCAATACGGGTGGACGAACTTGCTGGCCGCGTGCAGATGAGCACACCGACATTCAATCAACATTTCAGGCAGCTAACGTCTATGAGCCCGCTGCAATATCTGAAGTGGTTGCGTTTGAATGAAGCCAGACGCCTGATGTTAAATGAACATCTCGATGTCTCTACAGCTTCCTACAAAGTGGGCTATGAAAGCCCGTCTCAGTTTAGCCGTGAGTACAGCCGTTTCTTCGGAGCACCGCCTAAAAAGGATATAGCCTCATTGCGAGAGGCTAATGCAACAGGTCCACAACGCCCGCTTTAGCGATGACGCAGCAAACGACAAGGGTCATTCCTGCGTTTGCCGCCCACAGGCAGTCAAGGTTATTTATTTGTTTTTCCTGGTGATACTCTGCGCCCTCTCCCCGCCGGCTTCACCGGAATACTGCCCCCGTATTCGAGCCACCATGCGGTAAGTGCCTCCATAGTGGGGCCGAGTCCGCGCGCTTTTTTTGTTATTTCATATTCTACCCGCGGAGGAACCTCCGCAAATACGGTTCTGGATACCAGACCATCACTTTCAAGTTCCCGAAGCTGGGCAGTCAGCATATGCTGCGTTATTCCCGGGATCGCCTTGCGCAGCTCGCCAAAACGATAAATACGCTGGTTCAGCAACCACATGATTTCCAGCTTCCATTTGCCGGATAGCAAGTTGAACGCCCGGCGCATTTCTTCATGCATATTAACTTCAGCGCCTTCATTGGTATGGTTTTCCATACTAACCCTCTGTATTTCATCCTACTTGTTAAAATTCATCATAGGTTACATTCTTTTGCTGGTCGACTATTTCGATTAACGGAAGGAAATTTTGCATGACTGAAATTTGGATTTATTGGATGAGCACGACCCTGCTGGCTTTGCTGTATGTCACTTCAGCGGCACTGTATGTCGTAAAAGCTGGATGGGTGCGGCAGACACTGATTGATTTTGGCTACCCTGCCTACCTGCACCCCGTACTTATCGTGGTGAAGCTTCTGGCTGTGATTGCCATCTTGTCGCGTTTTAGCGTTTTTCTGAGCGATTTGGCCTATGCGGGCGTTTTCTATCATCTGATATTGTCCGCACTGGCTCATCTTGGCGTCAAAAAACCGGCCGGAGCCATACCTGCCTTAGCGGGGCTTATGTTGCTGACCGCGTCATTTGCCACGCAAAATTCAGCACGAGAACTTCCTTCACCTTATCCGCAAATTGTCGTTAATCGCTCGTAATGAGATTAAATATGAGAGGAGTTGCCATGAACCGAGTAAGTGAAAAAGTTGCCATTGTTACTGGGGCAAGTCGTGGTATAGGCCGTGCCATCGCAATGCTGCTGGCATCCGAAGGCGCCAAGGTAGCGGTAGTATCAAGGACTGCAAGTGAAATAGAAAAGGTTGTCGAGAGTATTAACTCCGCCGGCGGATCTGCGCTCGCAGTGGTGTGCGACATTAACAGTGATGAACAGATCAAAACGGCTGTCGAACAGACGGTAAAGGCTTTCGGCGGCATCGATATTCTGGTCAACAACGCCTTTGACCCGAGCGTACCACAATCCACCGTCTTGAATTTATCCGTGGAACAGCTTCAGCGTAATTTTGATATGGGGCCGGTGTCTTATTTGCGAATAATGCAGTATTGCTATCCATGGCTGAAGAAGAGCGGCGAGGGGCGCGTTATCAACTTTGGCTCAATAGCCGGTGTTTTGGGTATGGAAGGGTATGCGCCATACAATATGGCAAAAGAGGCTGTCCGGGCACTCACACGCACGGCAGCGAGGGAATGGGCTGCCGACAAAATTACGGTGAATAACGTTTTGCCGGTCGCCAAAACGTGGGGAGACGACGTTAACGTCCCTCCTCCAAGCAATGCGCTTGGTCGCTATGGTTCTGCTGAGGAAGATATCGCGCCTGTTGTGCTATTCCTGGCGAGCCGTGATGCTCAATTCCTGACGGGATACACTCTCACGCCGGATGGTGGGGCAATGATAGACAGTGCGCGCTAAGAAATTCACTACCTACGGTGTACCGATAGAAATAAATTTCTACGAAAACGAGCATTAACCGGTTTTTACTGACCACTACGGTGGGGGTAAAAATAGCTATCGGGATCTTACTGCTCTGATTATCTGTAACACTCAGGCTATAAGGCCAGGAACTGCAAAGACCCGGCCTTAAAAATCAGTCTTAGCCTGAGGCACTTCCCGTTTCCCAAAGCGGCCGCCAATAATATTGACGCGTTTTCCCCTATCACTCAGGTGCTCAGGGGCGGAATTCCAATACGGGATTTTTAAAGGTCTCATAAACGGCTTGTGAGGGCGGTTTGGGAAAACGGGCTTTTGCGGCCGCCTTTATCGCTGCACGGCAAAGATCGGGGTCACCCTCTTCGGCTCGCACAGCTAAAAGCATGCCATCCGGCGCCAGCATAATTCTCAAAGCACATCGCTTACCGGCATATGAGCCGGCATCTTGAAGATGGCTTTGAATAGCAGACCTTACCTGCACGCCATACTGGTCAGCCGCCGCCCCAGGTTCAGGCGCTGTTTTACCTTCGAAGGCGGCAAACATCTCATCGACACCCTGATCAGACGGCACAGGTTTAATCGCAGAACTCGTCTTTGCACACCCCGTCAACAACATCGCGGCGATAACCAGCGATAATGCCGGCGCGCAAATCCCAAATCCCAAATGAACTCTCTTCATGATTCCCTTCTTTAATAGAATATCCGTAGAGAAGAAGAATAGATCAACGCAGACAAATTTAAGCAGGTTTAGGTCAATATCTTGCAAACCACATTAGGAAAGCGCATGCCATCAGGCGTTCGAGGCAGAAGAAAAGCCCCGAAGGATACCAGGGCTTGAATGACTGCCGGTGACTGTCACTTCATACCGGGCGCATTCAGGTTACTCAGAGTAGAATCAAAACCATTGAATCGCCCTGATGTTTGAGTTTGGAGGTAAATTAACTTCCCCACCCTTTATTCGTTGGGTCCTTCTCTTTATTCTCTTCCAGAGAAAAAGTGCCATTCTGCTGAGCAATTGCTTCACCGGTATCAACAATCGCATTCTGGATAAACACACCATTACCGTCTTTATCGTTCTTGATAAAAGTCAGCTGATGAAATGCCGTTTTACTCCCCCAGTCGGCGGACGGCAAGGAAACGAATCTTATGGTATAAGTCTGTTCTTGAAATCCACCCTGCAGCACATAGAGTCCATAATGGTCTTCCCCCTGCGAAATGATTTTATAGACGCCGTTATCGTAGTAATAAATCTCAGCATCAGGGAAAGGTTTTTTCTCATACATCTTGCGATAATGTAGCACTTGCTTGTACGTTGGGTTGCCAAAGCCTGTTTCAAGCTTCCCATTCACCGTTTTGGTGGTCGCAGCATCCGTATTCGCTGCACTTACAGAAATTAAGGCAACCAGCGTCATAGCCAACATGGTTTTCATATCACTCTCCATATTAAATTATCCGTTCGGCATTCAAAGATAGCCAAAATTAATGCCCAGCACAATGAAACAACGGGCGAAAATCATATTAAACTCAATGTCACACAATGAGTTACCTTTCATTTCATCTTGTTACTTTCAAAGTTGATATCACCTGGCGCATAAACTCACAGGAGGACAGACAAATACCAACCAAGATAAAAATAAGCACACTAATATTTAATAAGAACAAGGGTAATAAACGCAATAACAATCGTTCGTGGCAACATAGATAAAAACATTCGAAGTCATAGCTCACAGTCTTGGCGGCGATTGAGCCTTCCATGCACTTAACAATCAGGTCGGCCGCTTCGAACCAACCCATGTGGCGCAACAGTAGATGGCTATTAATAACAAATTGAATTTAATTATTTCGATTTAAACAGTAAGTTCGCATCATTTGACACTATTTATAACCACTTGATTTCAAGAAATGCTTATCGAGTTTTGATAATGCTTTTTTGCTCCTATACACAGTTATGGGGTGTAGGGATGAGGGGGGAATCCTCTCATGCTGATCAGAAACCCTTCGAGAAACATCCCCTATACTTACCCTAAATCCGCACCGAAAAGGGGTGGTTATGTGTGGACGATTTGCCCTGGTACAGACCTGCACCGGCTATCTCGACGTGCTCGCCTCCGATCTTGAATTTGCCAGCACGCTGGACAATGTTCCGATCGGTCGCTACAACGTGGCGCCAGGTACCCGAGTTCTGATGCTTAACCAGAGAAACGATAAGTTGCACCTCGATCCTCTCGAGTGGGGCTACGGCCCTGAATGGTGGAAAGAAATGGAACGCCAGCCGGTTATCAATACACGCATTGGAACCGCAGCCACTACAATGCGCCGTAAATCCACGCCAGGATAACGGGGACTTACGGCGAGATATTCCGACGGGCGGTATTATTATTTACAGCTAATCATCAGGGAGAGTCTATCGTTTATTTCTCAACCACCTGATCTTTTGGTTCATAGCTAAAGACCGCATCTGTCGATTGTTGCACGCTGACGCCTTTAGGGAGCTCAATTTTAACGATAGGTAAAAATTTACCTGTTGTATTTTTGTAGCTACGCTGATCCTGCTGCGCATACACTAGTCCCCCGCCATTCAGGTAAAACAGTGCTTCAATGGGTATGCCCTTCGGATTATTTTCATCCCAAGGTTTAACCATAATTTCGTTATAATTTAATCCATTTCCAAGATACGGCATCGCGAGCAATGTCTGATAAAACGCATCAGCCGGTTTTTTTGCCGTAGGTCTGACATCAAATGCACATACCCCCCAGGCTGACCTTCTGGCAATCGCTTTATTTAACTGATGAGCGGTAAATACGCCAAAGTCCTGACATGACTGCCCTTTCTCAGGAGAAGGAGGCGAACCACAGTAGTTTCCCTGCCTCCCCCACGTATTTGCATCGAGGGCATAAGAGCATAATACCGAAACCTGTTCGTTCTCTGCCGGCGTCATTTTACCCGGAAAAAGAATAAACCCATTGGCACTGGCAATTGTAGTGTTGAATTTAGCATCCTTACGCAAGTAAGAGAATGACACTCCATTGTTTTTTATTGATGATGGATTGAGCCTCCAGAAATCAACTCCGGGTCTCGTCCCTCTCATTAACACGCCGGAGCAAAGAAATGCTGGGGATTGCTCATCTCCACAGTCTTTGGCTATGTTATTGTATTGTGCAGTCAGTATATCAGCGATATCATCTTTTACCTCCGAACTGATTTCTGATTCTGCAGCAAATACATTTACCGAAAAAAACACCATTCCAATAAGTGAAATAACGGCAGTTCGTTTCATAAGTCCTCTCTTAAAATTAAATTCGCATTGAATTTCACCATCATATGTAATTACGATGAGTGTGATTTCGTCTGAACTTCAATATGAATTTTTTCACCGAAATTATCATGTCGCAACTGTCAAAAGAGATAGTTGTCAGTCTCTGGCTGTACACTAGTCTTGTAAACAATAAAATCCCACCGATTAAATAAATGGAATGGTAACCATGGCTTCAGTTGACTTATATGATTTTTACTCAGACTTTACCGTGGATAGTTTTGATGATATCCACAGACTTCTTCACTCGATGAAATCAGCTATAGAGGTTGAATGGTATTATCTTGTTTATTCAGATACTAAAAATGAAATAAAAAACCCGATTATTATTACAAATTATGATGAGTCTTTTTTAAAAGAACAAAGTGAAAAACAGTGCATAAGTCAGAATCCCATCGTGGAATATTGCTTGCACAACATTATCCCCCTAGTGTGGAGTGGGAACACGATGGAGACAAAATCAACTTTTTTTCATGATCTTAAAAGATATGGAATTCACCATGGTGTATCTTTCCCCCTGCATGGTATCAACAATGAATTTGGGAGCCTGATGCTGTCATTTCATTGCCATGAGAGTGACTGCATTAATAAAATAAATAAATATATCGATAGATCGGTTGCGTTACGGGATGCAATCGTACATTACTTTCACATACTAAAATGCAAACGTAATACCATTACGTTAAGCAACAGAGAAAAAGAAATTTGCTCCTGGTATCTGATGGGTAAAACAACCTGGGAAATCTCAAAAATAATCAACTGTTCAGAATCAAATGTTAATTTCCACTTTAAAAAAGTGCGTCAAAAATTCAACACAAACTCAAGAAGCGCCGCAATTATTAAAGCCATACAGACTGGTCAACTCACATTATAAATGCTGTACTTCTGATGGTTCCGGTGTAAGCATCCCTGCAAAACGAACCGTTCACTTTTAGAGATATTCCGACATACTGAATATGTCTTTTGAAGAGATCACCATGCGAAAAGCCCGATTCACTGAGCACCAGATCATTGCCGTTCTGAAGACCGTGAAGTAACTGTCTGATATGGTGACCGGTGTCGTTTTCCCCCATATGAACGTATCGAGGACAGCAGCTTTGAATTCATTGATTGACGATATATCCCCCAAGGACATTATTCCAGAATTCACGTGATAGGATTAATTCACTTGCGAGACTACCACCCGAAAAATGGTCAACCGTAGGACAGGCAGTGATTAAATGGGATTTGTCTGTTCAGGGCGCAGATTTACTGGATAGGTGTAGTTAAGTACCAAAACTGCCGAGTTTTGATAACTTATTTTGATAACGTTTTGATAACCGTTGCAGTTTGAATAATAAAAAACGGGAGCCCCAAGGCTCCCGTTCTTATTCAAACGCTAAATCACACTTACATATGTTTAACGATAGCGTCGCCAAACTCTGAACATTTCAGCAGTTTAGCGCCTTCCATCAGGCGTTCGAAGTCATAGGTCACGGTTTTGGCAGCGATAGCGCCTTCCATGCCTTTAACGATCAGGTCAGCCGCTTCGAACCAGCCCATGTGACGCAGCATCATTTCTGCGGACAGGATGATGGAACCTGGGTTCACTTTGTCCTGGCCGGCATACTTAGGTGCGGTGCCGTGGGTCGCTTCGAACAGCGCGCAATCGGAACCGATGTTGGCGCCCGGTGCGATACCGATACCGCCAACCTGTGCGGCCAGGGCGTCGGAGATGTAGTCACCGTTCAGGTTCATACAGGCGATCACGTCGTATTCCGCCGGGCGCAGCAGGATTTGCTGCAGGAAGGCGTCGGCGATCACGTCTTTAACCACGATCTCTTTACCGGTGTTCGGGTTCTTGATTTTCAGCCACGGGCCGCCGTCGATCAGTTCGCCGCCGAACTCTTCGCGCGCCAGTTCGTAGCCCCAATCCTTGAAGGCACCTTCGGTGAACTTCATGATGTTGCCTTTGTGAACCAGGGTCACAGAGTCACGGTCGTTGGTGATTGCGTATTCGATCGCCGCACGTACCAGACGCTTGGTCCCTGCTTCGGAACATGGCTTGACGCCGATACCGCATTGTTCCGGGAAGCGGATTTTCTTCACGCCCATTTCGTCGCGCAGGAACTTGATCACTTTGTCTGCTTCGGCAGAACCGGCTTTCCATTCGATACCCGCGTAGATGTCTTCGGCGTTTTCGCGGAAGATCACCATGTCGGTCAGCTCTGGCTGTTTAACCGGGCTAGGGGTGCCCTGGTAGTAACGCACCGGACGCAGACACACGTACAGGTCCAGTTGCTGGCGCAGAGCCACGTTCAGGGAGCGAATACCGCCACCGACCGGGGTAGTCAGCGGGCCTTTGATGGCAACGCGGTAGTCACGGATCAGATCCAGGGTTTCTTCCGGCAGCCACACGTCTTTCCCGTAAACGTGAGTGGATTTTTCACCGGTGTAGATTTCCATCCAGGAGATTTTACGTTCGCCGTGGTAGGCCTTTTTCACAGCCGCATCAACCACGTGAATCATAGCAGGGGTAACGTCAACGCCAATGCCGTCGCCTTCGATGAACGGGATGATCGGGTTATTCGGAACAACCAGTTTACCCTGGGCATCGACCGTAATCTGTTTACCTTCTGCCGGAACAACTACTTTGCTTTCCATCAACCTCTCCTTCAAGCGCAATTTTTGTTAATGCTTTGTAAGATGCGTGTAGATACTACTCGAATATTCAGTCCGCGCCAATCCGAAACGGATTCGGTTATAATGCGCCTATCATCCGTAATCTCAACTGTTATGAAAAAATTCCCTGTTAAAAATCACAACGTTAAACGATTCAGCCGACCGAATGCCGCCAAACCCGCTGTAGCACAGGGTCCGCGCCGCGTGGTGTTATTCAATAAGCCCTTCGATGTGCTCCCCCAATTTACCGATGAGGCCGGCCGCGCCACGCTGAAAGAATACATTCCTTTTCCCGATGTATACGCCGCCGGGCGGCTGGATCGCGACAGCGAAGGATTATTGGTGCTGACCAATGACGGCAAGCTGCAAGCGCAGCTCACCCAGCCGGGCAAACGCACCGGTAAAGTGTATTACGTCCAGGTGGAAGGCGCGCCGCAGGAAGCCGATCTGGCGCCGCTGCGCAGCGGCGTGACGCTCAAAGACGGCCCCACTCTGCCGGCCGGCGTGGAGTTGGTCAGCGAGCCGGAATGGCTGTGGCCGCGCAACCCGCCGATCCGCGAACGCAAGGCGATCCCCACCGCCTGGCTGAAAATCACCCTGTTCGAGGGCCGAAATCGCCAGGTGCGTCGCATGACCGCGCATATCGGGTTCCCTACCCTGCGCCTGATTCGCTACAGTATGGGCGAGCTTTCCCTGGGTGCATTACAACCTGGCGAATGGAAAACCCTTGATTCGCTGTAGTCAACTGCGGGAAAAACCAAGGGTATGCCAGCACATCAACCAGCCGCTGTAAGGGGCCGTTATGTTTAAACCGCACGTCACCGTTGCCTGCGTGGTTCACGCCGCCGGGAAGTTTCTGATCGTCGAAGAGACCATCAACAATAAAGCGTTATGGAATCAGCCGGCCGGCCACCTGGAGGCCGATGAAACCCTGGTGCAAGCCGCCGAACGCGAACTGTGGGAAGAAACCGGCATCCGCGCCACGCCGCAGTCGTTCCTCAAGCTGCACCAGTGGATCGCCCCGGACAACACGCCGTTTTTGCGCTTTTGTTTTGTCATTGAGCTGGAGCATCCCCTGCCCACCGAGCCGCAAGACAGCGATATCGACCGCTGCCTGTGGCTGAGCGCCGAAGAGATTTTACAGGCACCCAACCTGCGTTCCGCGCTGGTTGCGGAAAGCCTCCGCTGTTACCAGCAGCCGGAGCGCTATCCGCTCTCCTTGGTCAGCAGCTATGATTGGCCGTTCTGAGATGAATAAGTGCCGTGCGCCGGCGCGGCCAACGTGGTAAAATCCTGCGCTTGTTTTTTATCGCACGGTTCGTGTTCAAGTTCGTGAGACTCCCATGTCAGATAACAGCCAGAAAAAAGTAATCGTCGGTATGTCCGGCGGCGTCGACTCTTCCGTTACTGCCTATTTGTTACAGCAGCAGGGCTATCAGGTCGCTGGGCTGTTTATGAAGAACTGGGAAGAGGACGACGACGAAGAATATTGCTCCGCAGCGACCGATTTGGCCGACGCGCAGGCAGTATGCGACAAACTCGGCATCGAGTTGCATACGGTGAACTTCGCGGCAGAGTACTGGGACAACGTTTTTGAGCTGTTCCTCGAAGAGTACAAGGCCGGCCGCACGCCGAACCCGGACATCCTGTGCAATAAAGAAATCAAATTCAAAGCCTTCCTGGAGTTCGCCGCAGAAGATCTGGGGGCTGACTTTATCGCCACCGGGCACTACGTGCGCCGCCAGGACGTGGACGGCAAAAGCCGCCTGCTGCGCGGCGTCGACGGCAACAAAGACCAAAGCTACTTCCTGTACACCCTGAGCCACGAGCAGGTCGCGCAAAGCCTGTTCCCGGTCGGTGAACTGGAAAAGCCGGAGGTGCGCCGCATCGCCGAGCAACTGGAGCTGGTTACCGCCAAGAAAAAAGACTCTACCGGCATCTGTTTTATCGGCGAGCGCAAATTCCGTGATTTCCTCGGCCGCTACCTGCCGGCGCAGCCAGGCCCTATCGTCAGCGTCGATGGCCAGACCGTCGGCGAGCATCAGGGGCTGATGTATCACACCCTCGGCCAGCGCAAAGGGCTGGGCATCGGCGGCATGAAGGACAGCAGCGAAGATCCGTGGTACGTGGTCGACAAAGACGTCGCCAACAACGTGCTGGTGGTCGCTCAGGGGCATGATCACCCGCGCCTGATGTCCACTGGCCTGATCGCGCAACAGTTGCATTGGGTCGATCGCCTGCCGCTGAGCGGGCCATTGCGCTGTACGGTGAAAACCCGTTACCGCCAGCAAGATATCCCTTGCACCGTTACGCCGCTGGATGACCAGCGCATCGAAGTGCGTTTCGACGAGCCGGTCGCCGCCGTCACCCCAGGCCAGTCAGCCGTGTTTTATCAGGACGAAATCTGCCTCGGCGGCGGCATTATCGAACAGCGTTTACAGGAGTAACCGTGGCGAAGAATTATTATGACATTACGCTGGCGATGGCTGGAATCAGCCAGTCGGCGCGTCTGGTCCAGCAGTTGGCGCACGAAGGGCAATGCGATAAAGACGCCTTGCATGTCTCGTTGAGCAGCCTGCTGCAAATGGATCCGCCTTCCACGCTGGCGGTGTTCGGCGGTGAAGAACGCAACCTGAAAATGGGCCTCGAGACGCTGATGGGCGTGCTCAATGCCAATAACAAGGGGCCGGGTGCCGAACTGACTCGCTACACCATCAGCCTGATGGTGCTGGAGCGCAAGCTCAACGCCAACAAGCAGGCGATGGACCAGCTTGGCGAACGCCTCGGCCAGCTGGAGCGCCAGTTGGCGCATTTTGATTTGGAATCAGACACCATTATCAGCGCGCTGGCCGGCATTTATGTCGACGTGGTCAGCCCGCTCGGGCCGCGCATCCAGGTGATAGGATCGCCGGCGATCCTGCAGAACACCCAGGTGCAGGCCAAGGTTCGCGCCACGCTGCTGGCCGGCATCCGTGCCGCCGTGCTGTGGCAACAGGTTGGCGGCAGCCGCCTGCAATTAATGTTTTCTCGTAATCGTCTGTTTAAACAGGCGCAAAATATCGTTGCTCATTGTTAATCGATCCCAGGAGTTGCTACCGATGGAATTATCCTCACTGACCGCCGTTTCACCCGTTGATGGACGCTACGGTGATAAAGTCAGCGCACTGCGCACCATTTTCAGCGAATACGGTCTGCTGAAATTCCGCGTGCAGGTTGAAGTACGTTGGCTGCAAAAACTGGCCGCCTGCGCAGAAATCAAGGAAGTTCCCGCTTTTGACGCCGACGCAAACGCTTTCCTCGACAAGATCGTCGCAGAATTCAGCGAAGAAGACGCGCAGCGCATCAAGACTATCGAACGCACCACCAACCACGACGTGAAAGCGGTTGAGTATTTCCTGAAGGAAAAAGTGGAAGCCGTCCCTGCCCTGCAGGCGGTTTCCGAGTTCATCCACTTTGCCTGCACCTCAGAAGATATCAACAACCTGTCCCACGCGCTGATGCTGCAAACCGCACGTCAGGACGTGGTGCTGCCGTACTGGCGCAAAATCATCGATTCGATCAAGGGCCTGGCGCTGGAATATCGCGACATTCCTTTGCTGTCCCGTACCCACGGCCAGCCGGCGACCCCGTCGACCGTAGGTAAAGAGTTCGCCAACGTGGCCTACCGCATGGAACGCCAGTTCCGTCAGCTGGAACGCGTTGAGATCATGGGTAAAATCAACGGTGCGGTCGGCAACTACAACGCCCACATCGTCGCTTACCCGGAAGTGGACTGGCACCAGTTCAGCGAAGCCTTCGTCACCTCGCTGGGCATCACCTGGAACCCGTACACCACTCAGATCGAGCCGCACGACTACATCGCCGAGCTGTTCGACTGCGTGGCGCGCTTCAACACCATCCTGATCGACTTCGACCGTGATATCTGGGGTTACATCGCCCTGAATCACTTCAAGCAGAAGACCATCGCCGGTGAAATCGGTTCTTCCACCATGCCGCACAAGGTCAACCCGATCGACTTCGAGAACTCCGAAGGCAACCTGGGCCTGTCCAACGCGGTGCTGGGCCACCTGGCCAGCAAACTGCCGGTTTCCCGCTGGCAGCGTGACCTGACCGACTCCACCGTGCTGCGTAATCTGGGCGTGGGCCTGGGCTATGCGCTGATCGCCTATCAGGCGACCATGAAAGGCATCAGCAAGCTGGAAGTCAACCAGGCGCACCTGCTGGACGAGCTGGATCACAACTGGGAAGTGCTGGCCGAACCGATCCAGACCGTGATGCGCCGTTACGGCATCGAAAAACCGTACGAGAAGCTGAAAGAGCTGACCCGTGGCAAGCGCGTGGATGCCGCCGGCATGCAGGCGTTTATCGAAGGTCTGGCGCTGCCGGAAGAAGAGAAAACCCGCCTGAAAGCCATGACCCCGGCTAACTACATTGGCCGCGCCGCCACCATGGTTGACGAGCTGAAATAACCTGTCCGGTCAGAAAACAGAAAGGCGGCCAACTGGCCGCCTTTCGTATTTTAGAACCTCAACGCATAAATGCCTGCAATCGCTGCTTCTGCTGCCCCTGCGCATTGAAGTTGTCGGGGCTCAACCACTGCTCGAAGGCGGCTTTAATGGCCGGCCAGCGATCCGAGGTGATGGCGAACCAATCGGTATCGCGGCTGCGGCCCTTGGTGATCACCGCATACCTGAACCGGCCCTCGTAATTGAACCCGAACCTTGCCGCCGCCTGTCTGGACGGCGCGTTGTGGCTGTCGCACTTCCATTCACAGCGGCGATAACCCAAATCATCGAACAGGTGCCGCAGCATCAGATAAACGGCCTCCGTTGCGCTGGAACGTTGTTTCATCGCCGGCGACCAGCTGACGTGGCCAATCTCCAGCACGCCGTTGCCTTCATCGATGCGCATATAAGCTACGGTGCCGACCGGTGCCTGGCTGGCGCTATCGAACACCGTCATATTCACCAACGCGGGGTTAGCCTGAAGCTGGGTCAGATGTTGCAACATCGCCGCCGCGCTGTCCGGCCGCTCGCTGGGTAAATAGGTCCAGTCGCGGCCATCTGGGGCCAGTTGGAATGCGCTGAACAGGGCGGCATGATCCCGCTGCGGATCAAGCGCTTTCAGAAAACAAAAACGCCCGTCAAGCGGCTCTCCGGCAGGCCGTTGCGGCACCCGCCAATCGGTTAATGGCTCGCCCACCGGCTGCCCGAATTGATTGAACGCCATACAGCCCCTCACAGTCGGTAATTAACGGGTATAGATGATAAACGAACTTCTTTTGCCTATTTTGTCGTACAGCGAACGTGCCGGGGCGTTATATTCCTGCGTCATCCAGTAAACCCGATCGCTGCCCTTTTCATTGGCAAGCTGATAAGCCTGCTTAAATAACTTTTCGGACACCTTCTTGCCACGCGCCACCGGGGAAACATAGAGATCTTCAATATAGCAATAGCCGGCGGAGCTCCAGGTTGAAGGGTGGAAAATCAGGTTCATCAACCCCAGAAGATTGCCGTTTGCGTCTTCCGCCACCAGCCCATAGACCTGCTGATCCGAGCATAAGCGCTCAAAAGTGTGCTCAGTGACCTGCGCGGCAATTTCCGCACGATAAAAATGAAGATATCCCTGCCACAGATCCAACCACTGCGATTTATCGCCGTTTTGTATTTTGCGTACCACAACGTCATTGCTTACTGGGTGCATAGTGCCTCTCTGGTTTTAAGATATTATTTCCACAAGAGAAATAACCTAATGCCAACAGGGTACACCGGCCATTGCGGGCTGAATACAGACCAATTAATAACAGTGAGCAGACCAATTTTGACGACATAAACGCCTTTAATCGGCCTGCGGCAGCGCGCTGAAAACAGAGGATAATTTTTTGATGAACTTGACGATTTCATCCGGTGTGTAGGCCGAGAAGCCAAACACCAGCGCCCCTTCCCGAGGTTGGCCGGTGTAAAAATCCGCCAACCCATAGACCTTCATTCCCTGCGCGGCGGCGGCCTGAATCAAGCGCCGCTCGGTAGCCGCATCCGCCAGCGGGCATACCAATTGCAACCCGCCCTGCGGCAGCGGCGGCCGGGTCCAGGCAGCAAGATACTGATGGACCGCCGCATGCAGAATATCGAGCCTGGCCTTATACAGCTTGCGCATATTCCTTAAGTGTTCGGCATAAAAATCGCCATTTAAAAAGCGGAACAGGGTCATTTGCGGCAACGCAGAGGTATAACCATCCTGGAATTGTTTGGCGGCCACCATAGGCTTGATCAACTGTGGCGGAACGATGATAAAACCAATGCGCAGCCCCGGAAACAGGGTTTTGCTGAAGGTGCCGATATACAGCGTGCGTTGATATTTATCCAACCCCTGTAACGAGGCCCTGGTCAGCCCGTCATAATTGAATTCGGAATCGTAATCATCTTCAATAATCCAGGCCTTGTGCTGCTGCGCCCATTCCAGCAATTTTAATCTTCTGTCGATGCTGAGCGAATGCCCCAGCGGATAATGATGAGATGGCGTGACATACACGCCCCGCCCGATGTGGCGCGCGTCGATTAATGCATCAATATCCATTCCGTCATGATCGACCGCGACAGGCTGGGCGATGATCCCCGCAGACTGCACCAGCTTTTTAGCCCCCTGATAACCCGGCTCTTCAACAAATACCCTGTCGCCAGGATTGAACAACACCTGGGTACACAGCGACAGCGCCTGTTGGGAACTGGTCAGCACGATAACCTGCTCCACACTGGCCTTAACGCCCCTTTCACGCCGCAGATACTCAATGATCTCGCCCCTCAGCTCCACCAATCCCTGGGGATCGGCATAGCCCAACAGACGTTCGCCGTACTGCCGAACCGCCAGCCTTTCCAGTTGCAGCCAGTTATCTATCGGGAACAGCCGCAGGTCAGGCAGTGACGGCGTAAGTGAACTGGCGCGGCTGGTATGCGGCACATGGGCGGCCACCAGCAACGAGCGGCCATGCGCGCTCAGTTCCCGCTCCGCCAGCAGTGCACTTTCGGCATCGCCCGCCGCCAACAGCTCGCGGCCAATCAGGGTGCTTCGCTGATAACTGACAAAGCTGCCGCGCCCTACCGCGCGGGCAATGTAGCCTTCGGCTTCCAGTTGGGCATAGGTCAGCTCTACGGTAGCGCGTGAAATCCCCAACCGGGCAGCCAGCACCCGGCTGGGGGGAAGTTTCGCCAGATATTGCAGCTCCCCCGCCGTCACCTGCTGTTTGATAGTCAGATGCAACGCCGCTTTGCGCGTCATGCCCTGTTGCAAATGCCGGACAAAGGTAGCCTGTAGGCTGTCTGGGGAGGTGGGGCTGTGTTTCATGGTGCTCCGGTCTGAGGGAGGGGGGTGTTTTACGGCCCCACTTTACCTTATTTCAGCCCCTTCGCGGGCATACCAGGAAAATGTTCGGAATCAAACCCACTGTAAATAAAATGTTTTGAAACAGATCATTTATTGTTCCATTTACCGCGCAAGCCCTACACTTAAACAACCATACAATTAGCAAGCTAATTATATGGTTGATCTAATTTCCATAACCCGACCTTGCCCGTTTACTGCTGCCGGATAGCGGCGGTGCAGGCTCGTCTTGCCTGCGCGGGCATTTACTGTGAAACATGTTCAAGGTGGAATTATGTCGCAACAGCACAACCCCACGCCGCCTCGGCGTACCTTTCTAAAAAAGACCCTGGCATTAATCCCGTTGGCCGCCGCGAGTAGCGGCATGATGGCGCTGGAAACGAAAGCCGCGCCCGCCGCCGGCGTCTCTGCCCACTATGTGCCGGTTTATTTCAATAACGACGAATGGCGTTTTCTGCTGGCAGCCTGCGATCGGCTCATCCCGAGCGATGCTAACGGCCCCGGCGCGGTAGATCAGGACGTACCGGTGTTTATCGACAGGCAAATGGAAACCCCCTACGGCCACGGCGGGCTGTGGTATATGCATCCGCCGTTCGTGCCTTCCGCGCCGGAATTGGGCTACCAGTCCAAATTGACGCCACGTGAAACCTATCGAACCGGCATTCGCGAGATTAATGCCCACTGCCGGCGGCAGTTCCAAAAAGCCTTTGCCGATCTCGGCCACGCCGAGCAGGAACAGTTGCTGACGGCGCTGGAACACGGCCAACTGGATTCCGATTCTCTGCCCGGCACGCTGTTTTTCAATCAACTGCTGGCCAATACCAAAGAGGGGTATCTGGCCGACCCGGTTCACGGCGGCAATCAGACATTGGCCTCATGGAAGTTGATCGGTTTTCCCGGCGCACGGGCGGATTACACCGATTGGGTCAACCGGCCCAATCAGCCTTATCCTCTCGGCCCGGTCAGTATCTCAAGCAAAAGGAATGCATAAATGAGCGCAATTAAAAAACCGCCGGTAGACGTGGTGATCGTCGGGTTTGGCTGGACCGGCGCCATAATGGGAATGGAGTTGACCGAAAGCGGCCTGAGCGTGCTGGCGCTTGAGCGCGGCGAACGGCGTGACACCTACCCGGACTTCGCCTACCCGCGCATTGCCGACGAATTGACCTACGGTATCCGCCTGAAGCTGGCGCAGGAAATGGCGAATGAAACCGTGACCGTGCGCCACACCCCAGCCGACTTCGCGGTGCCCTATCGCCAGCTCGGTTCATTTCTGCCCGGCAACGGCGTCGGCGGCGCCGGCGTTCACTGGAACGGCATGCACTGGCGCGCGCTGCCTTCAGATTTAAAGTTGCATACCACCCTTAATGAAAAATACGGCGCCAAATGGATCCCGGAAGGCATGACGTTGCAGGATTATCCGCTCAGCTACCAAGAGTTGGAGCCTTACTTCGATAAATTCGAAAAGGTCTGCGGCACCGCCGGTAAGGCCGGTAACCTGCAGGGCAACATCATCAACGGCGGCAACCCGTTCGAAGGGCCACGCAGCAGTGAATACCCTACACCGGCGCTAAAACAGCTCTACTCAGGTTCGCTGTTTGGCCAGGCCGCCGAGTCCCTGGGTTACCACCCGTTCCCCGTTCCAGCCGCCAACTGCTCCGAGCCCTACGCCAATACTTACGGTGTCCAGCTCGGACCCTGCAATTTTTGCGGCTATTGCGAGCGCTTCGGTTGCTTTATGTACTCCAAGGCGTCGCCGCAGACCACCATTCTGCCGGTGCTGACCAAACGTAAAAACTTTGAACTGCGCACCCAGGCGCAGGTGATCAAAGTGAATCTGGACAGCAGCGGCAAGAAAGCCACCGGCGTCACTTACATCAACGCGCAGGGGCAAGAGATCGAACAGCCGGCCGAACTGGTGATCCTCAGCGCTTTCCAGTTGCATAACGTTCGCCTGCTGTTGCTCTCCGGCATCGGCAAACCTTACGATCCGGTGACCGGCGAAGGCGTGGTCGGCAAGAACTACGCCTACCAGATGAACAGCGGTATCTCGCTGTTTTACGGCCCGGATACCCACTTCAATCCGTTTATCGGCGCAGGTGCGGCCGGTATGGTGATCGACGATCTGAACGGTGAAAACTTCGATCATGCCGATTTGGGCTTTATCGGCGGCGCCTATATCTCCGCTACCCGCTCCGGCGGGCGGCCGATTCAGCAAATGATGCTGCCGCCAGGCACTCCCGGTTGGGGCAGCGGCTGGAAACAGGGTATCAAGGATAACTACCCGCACTCGATGAGTATCGGCTCCGAAGGCTCGGTGATGCCGTACCGCGATTGCTATCTGGATCTGGACCCGACCTACAAGGACGCTTACGGCCTGCCGCTGCTGCGCATGACTTTCGACTGGAAACAAAATGAGATCAAAATGACGCAGCACATCACCGGCAAAATGGTGGGTATCGCCAACGCCATGAAACCCAAACAGATAGCGGTGTCGGTGAAGAAAACCGGTGACCATTATGATGTGCGGCCTTATCAGTCGACGCACACTACCGGCGGGGCCATTATCGGCGACAGCCCGGCCACCAGCGTGGTGAATAAGTATCTGCAGTGCTGGGATGTGCCAAACGTGTTTGTCACCGGCGCCTGTGCCTTCCCGCAGAACCAGGCCTACAACCCTACCGGTATCGTCGGTGCGCTGGCCTACCACTCGGCCGAGGCGATCCGTAATCAGTATCTGAAAAATCCCGGCCCGCTGGTTCAGGCCTGACGGCATCATAAGGAGCTTATATGAAAGGATTTACCCCTTCACTGTTAGCGCTGGTGATGCTTAGCGCCGGTGCGGCACAGGCGGCCGACGATGCACAAAGGATCCAGCACGGGGAATATCTGGCGCGTGCGGGCGACTGCGCGGCCTGCCATACCGCTCCCGGCGGCGTTCCCTTTGCCGGCGGCCTGAAAATGACCACCCCGATCGGCGCCATTTACTCGACCAACATCACGCCGGACAAACAGACCGGCATCGGCGAATACAGCCAGCAAGAGTTCAGCGACGCGTTGCGCAAAGGCATGGCACGCGACGGCACCCGGCTGTATCCGGCCATGCCCTACCCGTCATTTGCCAAAATCAGCGACGATGATGTGCGCGATCTATATCTGTACTTCACCCGTCAGGTTAAGCCGGTAGCACAGCAAAATAAGAAAAGCGATATTCCCTGGCCGCTGAATATGCGCTGGCCGCTGGCGCTATGGAATCTGGCGTTTCGCGAGGACGGCAGCTACCGGCCGGATGCCAAGCAGAGCGCCGAATGGAACCGCGGCGCCTATCTGGTTCAGGGCCTGGGGCACTGCGGCACCTGCCACACGCCGCGTGGCATCGGTTTCCAGGAGAAAGCGCTCACCCAGAGCGACAGCGCCTATTTGAGCGGGGGCACGCTGGAGGGCTGGCACGCCGCCAGTCTGCGCGCAGACCCGGTCGGCGGGTTGGGCAATTGGCGAACGGAAGATATCACCCGCTTCCTGAAAACCGGCCACAACCCGAGGTTTGCCGCTTTTGGCTCGATGGTGGACGTCGTACAGGACAGCACCCAGCACCTGAGCGACGCCGATTTGCAGGCGATCGCCGGCTACCTGCAATCACTGCCGGGCGACAGCCGGCAAAAGCCGCCGCAGGCCGACGCCAAAACGGCGAAAGCGCTGTTTAGCGGCGATGTCAGCCGGCCTGGCGCGCAAACCTATCTGGATAACTGCGCTGCCTGCCACCGCAGTAATGGCCTGGGTTATCGCGATACTTTCCCGCAGTTGGCGCACAACCCGGCGCTGTTAGACGAGGATCCCTCTTCGCTGATCAGCATTATTATCAACGGCTCCCGCACACCGATGACCGTCAGCGCCCCCACCGGGCTGACCATGCCGGACTTCGGCTGGCGGCTGAGCGACGAACAAGTCGCCCAGGTTGCCAGTTTTGTGCGCAGCAGTTGGGGTAATCATGCCCCGGCGGTGACCGCAGAACAGGTTCGGGAGATCCGTAAAAACAGCGCAGCAAAACCCGCTCGGCAGTAGTTCATCCCGGGCGCGCCTTCTGCGCCCGTCACTTTTCATTACTCAGCAGCCTGCGCTTTAGAGCGCTCCTTCAACACCCGTCTGTTTAAGTTTTGTTTAACTTTGCTCCGCCATTGTTTATTCGGCGTTTATTAGCCCTTGCCGATAATGACGGCGAACATAAAATCGATAGCGCTTATTTCCCGCCAACGCTCAGCGTCTCTTGCGGTAACAGCGGGTTCTACCTACCATAACGTCAACATTCACGATCAATGGGTAAGGTAGCCGCACGCTATCCCTCACACGCTGAAGAGCGTGTACCTTTTAAAGCGGGGTGACAGGATGTTCACCCGCATAGCCACAGGAGTCCGCCATGCGAGTATTGGTTGTTGAAGATAACGGTTTGCTGCGCCACCACCTTTCCGTACAGATGCGCGAGATGGGCCATCAGGTCGATGCTGCGGAAGATGCCAAGGAAGCCGATTATTTCCTGCAGGAACATGCGCCGGACATCGCGATTGTCGATCTCGGCCTGCCGGGCGAAGATGGCCTGAGCCTGATCCGCCGCTGGCGCGCTCACCAGATGAAGCTGCCCATTTTGGTGCTGACCGCACGCGAAAGCTGGCAGGACAAAGTGGCGGTGCTGGAAGCCGGCGCCGACGACTATGTCACCAAACCCTTCCACCTGGAAGAAGTGATCGCCCGCATGCAGGCGTTGATGCGCCGCAACAGCGGCCTGGCTTCCCAGGTGATCGTCTTGCCGCCGTTCCAGATCGATCTGTCGCGCCGCGAGCTGAGCGTCGGGGAACAGCAAATCAAACTGACCGCGTTCGAATACACCATTATCGAAACCTTGATCCGCAATGCCGGCAAAGTCGTCAGCAAAGACTCGCTGATGCTGCAGCTGTATCCGGATGCGGAACTGCGCGAAAGCCACACCATCGACGTGCTGATGGGCCGCCTGCGCAAAAAATTGCAGGCTGAATATCCGCAGGAAGTGATCACCACGGTTCGTGGCCAGGGCTATCGTTTTGATGCGAAGTGAACATCATGTTCAACAAGCATAAAAAACCTTTTTCGCTGCGCGCGCGCTTTTTGATGGCGACCGCCGGGGTGATCCTGGCGCTGTCGCTCTCTTACGGCCTGGTGGCGGTGGTCGGTTATATCGTCAGCTTCGACAAGACCGCCTTCCGCTTGCTGCGCGGTGAAAGCAACCTGTTCTTCAGCCTGGCGCAATGGAAAGACAACAAGCTCACTATCGCCATTCCGCCCGACCTCGATCTCAACTTTCCTACCCTGGTGTTTATTTACGACGACAAGGGCAATCTGCTGTGGAGCCAGCGCCAGTTGCCGGAGCTGGAAAAGCGCATCAACAAAGAGTGGCTGGAGAAATCCGACTTCTACGAAATTGATACCGATACCCGCATCAGTAGCGAAGTGCTGGGCAACAACCCCAAAGCGCAGGATCAGCTGAAAAACTATGACGACAACGACCAAAATGCGCTGACGCACTCCGTGGCGGTCAACACCTACGCGGCAACCTCGCGGTTGCCTGCGCTGACCATTGTGGTGGTCGACACCATCCCGCAGGAGCTGCAGCGTTCGGACGTGGTCTGGGAATGGTTCAGCTATGTGCTGCTGGCCAACCTGCTGCTAGTGGTGCCGTTGTTGTGGCTGGCGGCTTACTGGAGCCTGCGCCCGATCAAGGCGCTGGTGAATCAGGTCGGCGAACTGGAGAACGGTGAGCGCGAACAGCTCGACGAAAATCCCCCCAGCGAGCTGCGCGGGTTGGTGCGCAATCTGAACATTTTGCTGCGCAATGAGCGCCAGCGTTACACCAAATACCGCACCACGCTGTCCGATCTGACCCATAGCCTGAAAACGCCGCTGGCGGTGCTGCAAACCACGTTGCGTTCGTTGCGCACCGGTAAACAGACCACCATCGAAGAGGTCGAACCGATCATGCTGGACCAAATCAGCCGCATCTCGCAGCAAATTGGCTACTACCTGCATCGCGCCAGCATCAGTTCGGGGCAAACGGTACTGACCCGTGAGATCCACTCCGTACCCGCGCTGTTGGACAGCCTGACCGTGGCGCTCAACAAGGTGTATCAGCGTAAAGGCGTGGTGATCACGCTGGATATTTCGCCGGAAGTGACCTTTATCGGGGAAAAGAACGACTTTATGGAAGTGATGGGCAACGTATTGGAAAACGCCTGCAAATACTGCCTGGAGTTCGTTGAAATTACCTCACTTCACTCCGATAAAAACCTCACCATCGTGATCGACGACGACGGGCCGGGCATTCCGGAAAGCAAGCGCGAGCTGATCTTCCAGCGTGGCCAGCGCGTAGACACCCTGCGCCCCGGTCAGGGGTTGGGATTGTCCGTTGCGGCGGAGATCATCGAGCAGTATGACGGTACCATCAGCATCAGCGACAGCCCGCTCGGCGGTGCGCGCATGCAGGTCACCTTCGCCCGCCAGCACGATTCCCATCATCACGAATAAATTCTGTCGTTCCGGCCCCGATCCACGGGGCCAAACTTCCGTTATAATCGCACTCAGGCTCACTCCTTTCTGCTGGAATAGAACATGGATTATCAATTAGATCTGGACTGGAACGACTTTTTGCAACGTTACTGGCAAAAGCGTCCGGTAATTCTGAAGCGCGGCTTCAAAAACTTTATCGATCCAATCTCCCCGGATGAGCTGGCCGGGCTGGCGATGGAAAACGAAGTGGATAGCCGCCTGGTCAGCCACCAGGACGGCCGCTGGCAGGTTGCCCACGGTCCCTTCGAGAGCTTTGACCACCTGAGCGAAAACAACTGGTCGCTGCTGGTGCAGGCGGTGGACCACTGGCATGAGCCTTCCAGCGCGCTGATGCGCCCGTTCCGCCAACTGCCGGACTGGCGGATGGACGACCTGATGATTTCGTTCTCGGTCCCTGGCGGCGGCGTTGGCCCGCACCTCGATCAATACGATGTCTTTATCATTCAGGGTACCGGCCGCCGCCGCTGGCGCGTAGGCGAGAAGGTGCCGATGAAGCAGCACTGCCCACATCCGGATCTGCTGCAGGTTGAGCCGTTCGACGCCATTATCGACGAAGAAATGGAACCGGGCGATATTCTGTATATCCCGCCGGGCTTCCCGCATGAAGGTTACGCGCTGGAAAATGCGCTGAATTACTCTGTGGGCTTCCGCGCACCGAACGGCCGCGAGTTGATCAGCGGCTTTGCCGATTACGTGCTGGCACGCGAGCTGGGCAGCCAACGTTACAGCGATCCGGATATTCAGTTGCGCGACCAACCGGCGCAGATCTTGCCGCAGGAAGTCGACGCTCTGCGTCAGATGATGCTGGATCTGGTTCAGCAACCGGAACACTTCCAGCACTGGTTCGGTGAGTTTATTTCCCAGACCCGCCATGAGCTGGACGCCGCGCCGCCGGAGCCGCCGTATCAGGCCGGAGAAATCTACGAGCTGTTGCAACAGGGTGAGCCTTTGCAACGCCTGGGCGGCCTGCGCGTGCTGCGCGTTGGCGACCGCTGCTTTGTCAATGGCGAGCTGATTGATACCGAACATCTGCAAGCCGCCGACGCGCTGTGTCAGCACTTCAGCGTTAACGCCGCCATGCTGGGCGACGCCATCGACGATCCGTCGTTCCTCGCCATGCTCACCGCGCTGATCAACAGCGGTTACTGGTACTTCAACGACTAACCCCAATAACCCTCGGTTAGAGCCACCCGCTTCGGCAGGTGGCTAATGAGATGGTCCCCACCACCCTGTCAGCGTACCGCTCACAGGGTGGTGGGGACCATAGATTTTTATACCTGCGACGCCCGCGCCCGGTAGCCGTCCAGCTCGTTTTCCGACATGCCGACCTGTTTCGCCGCCGCGCAAATCTGCCGCCAGGTGTTGTCGTCTATCGGGATCCCCCGCTGCAACCGCGCTTCACGGTTCGCTTCTTCCCATTCGCCCGGCACCTCGATCGGCTTGCCGTCGCTTGGCGGCGAAGCCTTGACCCAGTCGATAAACGCCTCGGCCTCGCTCTGCATCTCCGGCGCTTCAAAGGCTTCCGGGTTAAGGATGATGGTGGTCATACAGTTGAAAATGGCGCTGCTGTCGGTCTTCAGTGTGGCGTTATGGGTAGTGCGACCGCCGGAGAGCGCGCCACCGAGAATTTCGCACAGAGTTGCCAGCGCATAGCCCTTGTGGGCGCCGAACGGCAACAGCGAGCCGAAAGGTTGTTCGTGCATCACGCCGGGTTCGGTGGTCGGTTGGCCTTGTTGATCAATCAGGTAGCCCGGTGCCACGCTCAGGCCTTTGTTGTAGGCCACCCGCGTTTTGCCGTAGGCAATGCCGCTGGTGGCGAAGTCCAGCAGCAGCGGCTTTTTACCCTCACGCGGGAAAATCACGCAAAACGGGTTGGTGCCAAAGCGGCGATCGCTGCCGCCGAACGGTGCCACCATCGGGTCACCCACCACGTTGACGAAATGAATGGCGATAAAACCGGCGCGCGCACACTGCTCGGCCCAGTGACCGATGCGGCCGATATGGTGGGAATTATGCAAAGCCACCGCCGCCAGCCCCAACTGCCGGGCACGTTCGATCCCCAGATCCATCGCTTCACTGGCCACCACCTGGCCGAATCCCTGGCCGCCGTCAATCGTCAGCACCGCGCCGGCGTCACGCACCACCCTGGCATGAACGTTAAGCTGCAACTGCCCTTCCGCCAGCGACGCCATATAGCTTGGGATCATGCCGACGCCATGCGAATCATGCCCGGCCAGATTGGCCTGTACCAGATGCTCGGCCACCAGCGCGGCCTCCCGATCCGTGCTGCCTGCGTGGCGCCAAATGGCCTGTACGAATTGCTCAAGGCTTTGGCTGTCGATACGGTGTTCGGTGCTCATAAGACGGGTCCTTGCGCTGAAAAGAGGTTCACAAACACTAGGAGTAAAGCGTGATTGCGGCAAGCAATTATGACAACGGCAATCAACGCTCTCTGGCGCGCTCGGCCGTCAGCGCTGCGATACGCATGATGACGGCCACCGCCTGCTCCATGCCCTCGAGCGAAACGAACTCGTGCTTGCCGTGAAAGTTGTAGCCGCCGGTAAACAGGTTCGGGCATGGCAGGCCGCGAAACGACAGCTGCGCCCCGTCGGTGCCGCCGCGAATCGGCTTCATTACCGGTTCGATATCGCAATCACGCATCGCCTGCTGCGCCAGCGCGATCACATGCGGGTGCTCGGCCACATGCTCGCGCATGTTGTAATAGCTGTCTTCGATCGCCACTTCGATATGGCAATCGCGCGGCAGGCCTTTGCCCACCTGGCGTGCCACTTCAATCATCCGGCGTTTGCGCGCTTCAAAACCTTCATGCTCGAAATCACGCAGGATGTAGTGCATTTCGACACGTTCAACGCTCCCCTTGATGCCACTGAGGTGGTAGAACCCCTGGTAGCCGGCGGTGGTTTCCGGGGTTTCATCCGCCGGTAACGCCTGCTGGATACGGGTCGCCAGCGACAACGCGTTAACCATCACGCCTTTGGCG
Organism: Serratia inhibens; assembly: GCF_003591175.1. GTDB lineage: Bacteria > Pseudomonadota > Gammaproteobacteria > Enterobacterales > Enterobacteriaceae > Serratia > Serratia inhibens. The sequence continues at coordinate 915,382 of NZ_QYYG01000001.1, forward strand.
CTGCCGGGGTGAACGTTGTTGCCGACAATTTTGACCGTCACCGACGCCGCATTGAAGTTTTCGCATTCCAGCTCGCCGACACCGCCACCGTCCACGGTATAGGCCCACTCGGCGCTGAACTCTTCTACGTCAAACAGCTGAGCGCCTTTGCCCACTTCTTCGTCCGGGGTGAAGGCCACGCGAATATCGCCATGCGGGATATTGCGCTGGTGCAACCGCACCATGGCGGTAAGGATTTCGGCAATGCCCGCTTTGTCATCCGCGCCGAGCAGCGTTTTGCCATCCGCGGTGATCAGCGTCTGCCCCAGCATTTGGTGCAGGATCGGGAACATCACCGGCGACAGCACCTCATCGCCAATGCCCAGCGCAATATCGCCGCCGCGGTAATTTTCGACAATCTGCGGGTTAACGTGCTTACTGGTAAATTCCGGTGAAGTATCCAAATGGGAAATAAAACCAATGGCCGGCACCGGCCAGGCAACGTTGCCCGGCAAAGTCCCCATCACGCAGCCATGCTCGCTGAGCGACACCCGTTCAAACCCCAGTTCAATCATTTCCTGTTGCAACGCACGCGCCAGCTTCAGTTGCCCGTCGGTACTCGGCACATGTTTGACGTTCGCTTTAGATTGCGTGTCGAAAGAGACGTAGTTAAAAAAGCGATCAAGTAGTTTATTCATGGTATCCGCCCTCAGAATATCGCGTTTCATTATGCGGAACCGATCCGGATCAAATATTGAGACAGGTCATTTTTAACCAGAATTAACGGAAATCATTAATTCCCGCGATGTTTGCCATCTCGACAGCCGTCTCCAGCCTGGCAGCCGCTCACTCCCTGATGTGATCCACTTCACGCCTGGTACCTGTTGTCAGCCGCTGACCACAGGTGCCTTTTTCGGGCAACCGATTGCAACGCCTAATCATTCCACCTATAACTAATTCAAGGCAGAGATTGCCGCATTCTTATCCTTTTATTTTCGCCACACCAGGGAATTTTATCAGCAACGTCGTTATCCACTAAAATATAAAAAGGAACTGCCATGAAAGGTATTATTGATAATATCTTAAGCAAGCTGCAGACTTTCTCGAAAGCCATGATGGGGCCGATATTTTTTCTGCCGGTAATTGGCTTGATTCTGGCATTAAGTTCTATTCTTACCAACGCCACGCTGGTGAATGAAAACTCCGGCGTATTTCATATTGGCAAAATGATCGGGGATACCTTTTGGCCGTTGTTTGGCAACCTCGGGCTCATTTTTTGTATTGGCATCACCTACGGTCTGGCAAAGGATAAAAAAAGCGAAGCGGCGCTGGTCGCCGTGATGTGCTTTATTATGTTCCTCGGTGCCAACTCCTCCTATTTGCAATTGAGCGGCCACGTCGCGCAGAAAATTAACGGGCAATATTACGGTACCGGGCAAACCGAGCTGCTGGGCTTTACCGTGGTGGATATGGGCATTTTCCTCGGCCTGATCCTCGGCATCACCATCGCCTGGGTGCACAACAAACTCTGCAACCTGGAGCTGAACGGCGTGTTCTCGGTCTACGGCGGTTCCAAACTGGTGCTGATCGCCATGACGCCGGTGATTATGCTGTACGCCGTCGGCTTCAGCTACCTGTGGCCGGCCATTTCGCACGGTCTGATCACCCTGACCGGCTTTATGAAAAGCTCCGGCTCGCTCGGCGTGTTTGTCTACGGTTTCTTCGAGAAGTTCCTGATCCCCACCGGGCTGCACCACTTTATCTGGTCACCGTTTCAGCTCACCAGCATCGGGGGGTCGATAGTCCAGGACGGCCATACGGTGTCCGGCTCACAGGCGATTTTCCTCGCCTATATGCGCGACCCCGGCATCTCTCCGCTGATGAACGAAGCGCTGCGCTTTTCGCAACAGGGCATGGTGACCATCTTCGGCCTGTCCGGCGCAGCGCTGGCTTTCTACCGCACCGCCCGGCCAGAGAAGAAAATGCTGGCCAAGGCCATCCTGATCCCGGCCATCACCACCTCTATTCTGGTGGGCATTACCGAACCGATAGAGTTCACCTTCCTGTTTATTTCACCGCTGCTGTGGGTGATCCACGCGGTGCTGACCGCGCTGTCGCAGGTGGCGTGCAATCTGTTCGAGGTTCGCCCCTGGGGCGCCAGCGGTCTAATCGAGTTCCTGGTGTATAACCTGCCGCTGCCGGTCGCCCTCACGCGCTGGCCACTGTATGTGGTGATTGGTCTGGTGCAGTTCGCCGTGTATTACCTGGTGTTCAAAACCCTGGTGCTGAAACTCAACTTAAAAACCCCGGGGCGTGAGGATGACGATGAGGTCAAACTTTATTCCAAACAGGACTACCAAAATAGCAAAAACCTGCCGAACGAATTAAGCGGCATTATTATTCGCGCCCTCGGCGGCAAGAGCAATATTGTTTCCGTCGATAACTGCTTCACCCGGCTGCGGGTGGAATTAAAAGATATGCAGCTTATTGACGAGCCCGCATTAAAAAGCACCGGCGCCAAAGGCGTGGTGAAAAATCGAAATGAAGTCCAGGTGATCTATGGCGTCACCGTCGGCAAGGTAAAGAATCAGGTCGAAAAATATTTAGCGGCCTTATAACGTTTATTCCTAGGGAGACTCGTCATGAAATTAACCGTTCTGGGCGGCGGCGGCGTACGTTCGCCGTTCCTGGCCAAATCCATCGCCTATAACGCGCACCGCATCGGCGTGACCGAAGTGGTGTTTATGGATACCGACCGGCAAAAACTCGCCGTTTACGGCGCTATCGCACAAGGGGTGTTCGAGCGCATCCGCAGCGACATCGCCTTCAGCCTGAGCAGCGATGCCCGCCAGGCACTGAGCGGCGCCGATTACATCATCACCACCCTGCGCATCGGCGGCGAGGAAGGCCGTATTCATGACGAACGCATCGCGCTCAACCATCAGGTGTTGGGGCAGGAAACCACCGGCGCCGGCGGTTTCGCCATGGCGATGCGTTCCATTCCGGCCATCATCGATTACTGTCGTTTGATCGAACAGGTGGCGTCGCCGGACGCGGTGCTGTTCAACTTCACCAACCCTTCCGGCATGGTGACCGAGGCGATCATCAAATCCGGCTTCAGGCGCAAGGTGTACGGCATTTGCGACGCACCCAGCGAGTTTATCCGTGAACTGGCGGAGCTGCTGGGTTGCCGCGAGGCCGAGTTGAGCGTCGACTGTTTCGGGCTGAACCACCTGTCGTGGTTTCGCAACGTGCGGGTCAACGGCCAGGAGGTGACGGAGCAATTGCTGGCCGACCCGCGCCTGTACCGCGATACCTGCATGAAATACTTCTCGCCGGAGCTGGTGGCGCTGTCCGACAACCTGATGCTCAACGAGTACCTGTATTATTACTACTACCGCGAACAGGCGATCGCCGCCATCGTCGGTGCCGGGGAAACCCGTGGCGAACAGATTGCGCAGATTAACCGGCAAATGCTGGCGGACCTTGCCGAACTGGATATCCCCCACCAATTGGATCAGGCCTTCAGCGTGTATTTCAGCCACTATCTGACGCGTGAAAATTCTTATATGCAGCGCGAATCGAGCCAGGGCAAGGTGAAGGAGCGTGAAATGCTGACGCTGCAACAATTTATCGAACAACCAGACAGCGGCGGTTACGCCGGGGTGGCGATAGACATTCTGGAAGCGGTGAATAACGGCCAGCAAAAACGCGTGGTGGTGTCGATGCAAAACAATGACACGCTCGATTTCCTGCACCCTGAGGACGTGATCGAAATCAGTTGCGAATTGAGCAACACGGGCATTCACCCGGTGAAAATGCGCGATATCCCCGATACCCAGAAGAACCTGATCGCGCAGGTCAAAGAGTACGAGCGCCTGGCGGTCGCGGCCATCCTGGAGGGCAACCGCCAGAAGGCCATCAAGGCGCTGATGGTGCACCCGCTGGTGAACTCCTATTCGCTGGCGAAAACCCTGGTCGAGGAATATCTGCAGGCCCATCACCAATATGCCGAGCACTGGGGTTAAACGACGCGGCGCATGCCCTCAGGGGATGCGCCGTTCAAACCAGGCCTTGACCAGATTCTCAAACCCCAACAGGCAATGGCCGAAAAACGGATTGGGGTAGTAAATATCGTGGTCGTACTTCTGCCGGTCCTCATAAAGAAAGGTCATGTCCGCCTGCCGCGCCAGCGGGCTGTCGCCGTCGCCGCAAAACGCCGCCAGCCGGATATTGTTGCGTTTTACCGCCTCACTCCAGCTCAACGCCGAATTGCTGTTGCCTGACTTTGAAATCACAATCACCATATCAAAGCGGAAACGCATCTTCTGATCGAGGATCTCGAAATCCGGCCACAGCGACAGATAACTGTCGATCCCCAGCGTCATGAATTTGTTGTACATATACTGCGCCACCAGTTGCGAGAAGCCGCTGCCGTGGATCAGGATCTTGCCGCTGTCGAGCATATCGAGAAACTGTGCCTGCTGCTTTTCATCGGCCGGGGTGGTCTGTTGCGGTTCCCCCTGTAACGCCGGTGCCATCACCAGGTTGAACTTGATGAAATACACCAGTTCCAGATAGCCGCGAAAGCCCAGTTTCTTTGCCAGCCGCACCAGCGTCGAGGGTGAGCTGTGGCAGCGGACGGAAACCGCCCGGATGCCGTCGTCGATGCATGCATCCGGGTTGTCGAAAATAGCGTTGAGAATGGTGAGATCCGTTTTGCTCAGATCCGCCTGGCTGAATACCTGTTTGAAATTCACCGCGCCCCCTGCCCATTCAGTAAAAATAACGACCGGTCGGCAGGCTCGACCAGAGCGCAACCTGCTGCGCTCTGAACCGCAGGTTAAGGCCGATCGGCCCGTTCGACTTTCCCTACCAGGAATTTGTGCACAAAGCGCGGCACCACTTCACTGGCCTGGCCATAGTGTTTCTCATCGAACTGGCTTTCCACCTGGCTGGGTTCCAGATTCAGCTCCATGGTATGCGCCCCGCCCAACCGGGCCTCGTGCACGAAACCGGCCGCCGGGTAAACATGGCCCGAGGTGCCGATGGCGACAAAGAAGTCGGCCTTGGCCAGCGCCTGATAAATTTCGTCCATACCCAGCGGCATTTCGCCGAACCACACCACGTGCGGGCGCAACGGCGCCGGGAACTGGCAGCAATGGCAACGATCGTCCACGCTGAGATCTCCCGGCCAGTCAAACACCTGCCCGGAGCTGGTGCAGCGCGCTTTCAGCAATTCACCGTGCATATGCAGCACCCGCTTGCTGCCGGCGCGCTCATGCAGGTTATCGATATTTTGCGTCACCAGCAGGAAGTTATCCCCCAGCCAGGCTTCCAAATCCGCCAGCGCGCGGTGCGCGGCATTAGGCGCGATTTCCGGCGTTTGCAGTTGTTGGCGGCGCGCATTGTAGAACGCCTGCACCAGTTGCGGATCGCGCTGGTAACCTTCCGGCGTAGCGACATCCTCCACCTGGTGTTCTTCCCACAGCCCGTCCGCAGCGCGGAAGGTGCGGATGCCCGATTCAGCTGAAATCCCGGCCCCGGTCAACACCACCACAAACGGCTTTTTCAGCTCGGCCGCCGCCATGGTGTCGCGATGGAAAATACGTGAACGAAAGCGCTGATGCAGCACATGCTTGCTCTTACGAAACTGACACAACCGATGGCGAGTGTGCATTAACTCTCTCCTTACCTTTCCCTATTTTCCAAATTGAGGAACGCCGCCCCGCGCACGCCGCCGGCATCGCCGTAGCGTGCTTTCTCGATCCGCGGCAGCTTGGCCACACGCAACAAGTGCGCCGGCAATCGCTGTGGCAACGCCTGGTAGATCGCTTCAAAATTCGACAACCCGCCACCGATCACCACCAGGTGCGGATCGATGATGGTCAGCAGATTCCCCAGGCATATTGCCAGGACGTCCATAAAACGCTCAACGTGAGCCACTGCCTGCGGCTCGCCTGCCTGATAATGCGCAATGATCTGCTGCGCAGGCAAGTGCTGCTGATAAAAGTGAGCGTACATCCACTCAAAACCGCGGCCCGATATGTAATTTTCGATGCAACCCTGATGACCGCAACCGCAGGCAACGCGAGGTATATCACGCCCCAGCACCTCGAGCGCATCCACCGGCAGCCGGAAGTGACCAAATTCGCCGGCGATGTAATTGCGACCGGACACCACTTTGCCCTCCACAATCAGCCCACCACCCACTCCGGTGCCCAGAATAATGCCCAGCACGGTAGGATAACGGCGGAACTCTTCGTCCCAGGCTTCCGACAGCGCAAAACAGTTGGCGTCGTTGTCGACGCGCACGTCGCGGCCAATCAGCTCAGCCAAATCGCGCGGCAGCGGTTGCCCCATCGCCGCCGGTACGTTGGAAGTGAACAACGTACCGTCATCATTGGGCAACCCCGGAATGCCGATACCCACTTTGCCCCGCAGGCCGCAAAACTCATCCGCCTCAAGAGTCAGGTCACGCAGCGTGGTCAGCAATTGCCGGTAGTCGTCACGCGGCGTCGGCACCCGTTTCTGCCAGATGCGATTCAGATCCGCATCAAATACGCCCAGCTCAATCTTGGTGCCGCCCATATCGAAACCGTAGTACATAACCCACCCTCAGGCTAAAAAAAGGGGGCGGCGTTTCCGCCACCCCTGATTTTCATTATTGTCCGCTCAACACTCGCGCCGGATCGATACGGCTGGCACGCCTGGCCGGATACCAACTGGCCAACAGGCTGAGCACCAATGCGGTCGCCAATACAATCACCACGTCCAGCCAGTGCAGTTCGGAAGGCAGGAAGTCGATGAAGTAGATATCTCCCGACAGGAACGAGTGCCCCATCAGTTTTTCCAATCCTTTGATGATGTTGGTCAGTTGCAGCGAGGCGATCACCCCGACCACCACGCCGCTGACGCTACCCACCAGCCCGGCCAGCAGGCCGTACCAGATGAATATGGCGCGGATAAAACCGTCTTTGGCGCCCAGAGTGCGCAGCACGGCGATATCGCCGCTCTTGTCCTTCACCGCCATCACCAGCGTGGAGACAATATTGAAACAGGCTACGCCAATCACCAGCACCATCGCCAGATACATGATGGCGCGGATCATCTGGATATCGCGATACATGTAGCCGTAGGTGCCGATCCAGCTCTTGATGTAGACGTAGGAATTAGTGACTTCGCCCGCGTCGCGCACCAGTTTGTTGGCGGCAAACACGTCATTGACCTTAATCGCGATACCGGTCACGCTGTCGCCCATATCCAGATACTGCTGGGCATCGGCCAGCGGCACCATCGCCAGGCTGTGGTCCAATTGGCCGCTCAGTTGCAGAATGCCGGTGACATGCAGACGAATGCGTTTCGGTTGCAACAGCTTCATTTGCGGATCGCTGTTGGGGATCATTACCGTGACGTAAGAGCCCTGCTTCACGCCCAGCGCATCGGCCACGCCCTTGCCGAGGATCACCTGCTGTTCACCGCTTTTGAAATTGGCCCAGGCATCGCCCTGCACGTATTTCGGCAGTGCGCTGAGCTGGCTTTCCTGCTGCGGGTTGACCCCTTTGACGCCAACCGCACGCAGCTGCGCGCCGTTTTCCATCAGGCCGGTAAAGTTGATATAGGGAGCGGCGGCCAGGATGCCCGGCACCTTTTCCACCCGCTGCAAGATTGACGACCAGTCTTTGAACGGCTGTTTCACCGGCTCAATCTCACCGTGCGGCACCACCGCCAAAATACGGTTTTTCAGCTCGCGCTCAAAGCCGTTCATCGCGCTCAGCCCGACGATCAACACCGCCACGCCCAGCGCAATGCCAATGGTGGAGATCACCGAAATCAGCGACACCATGCCGCCGCGCTTGCGGCCCCGGCTAAAACGCAGCGCCGTCAAAAAGGAAAGTGACGCACCCGCCATTACTCGGCTCCCATCAGGGTCAGTTGAGCCTGCAGGTGACCGTCGGCCATTTCCAGCTGGCGGCTGAGACGTTTGGCCAGTTGCAGATCATGGGTCACCACCAGGAAGGCGGTGCCCTGACGCACGTTCAGTTCACCGAGCAGATCGAAGATGCTGTCGGCGGTGCGCTTGTCGAGGTTACCTGTCGGTTCGTCCGCCAGCACCAGCGAAGGATTGTTCACCAACGCACGCGCGATCGCCACGCGTTGACGCTCGCCGCCGGACAGCTCCGAAGGCCGGTGTTTGCTGCGTTTTTCCAGCCCGACCGCCGTCAGCATTTCCAGCGCCTTTTCCTGCGCCTGGGCCGGTTTCATGCCGCCGATCAACAGCGGCATGGCGGCGTTTTCCAACGCGGTGAAGTCCGGCAACAGGTGGTGGAACTGATAAATAAAGCCCAACTGGCGGTTGCGCAGTTCAGCCTTGGCCGCCGACGACAAGGTGTTCAGCGACTGGCCTTTGTAGATCACTTCGCCGGAAGTCGGCGAATCCAACCCGCCCAGCAGGTGCAACAAGGTGCTTTTACCGGAACCCGAGCTGCCGACAATCGCCATCATCTCGCCCGGCTGCATGGCAAAGCTGACATTACGCAGTACGTCGGTATGCAGGTTGCCTTCCTGATAGGTCTTGCACAGGTTTTCGCACTGCAGCAAAAGATGGTTACTCATAACGTAAAGCCTCAGCGGGTTGTACGGCGGCAGCGCGCCATGAAGGGTAAAGCGTGGACAACAGGGATACCGCCATCGCCGCTACGGCGATAATCGTCACCTGCAGCGGATCGACCGCCACCGGCAGCGATGCGCCGTCAATCAATGCGCCGAGGATCGGCATCAGGTTATTCAGGTTGGTGGCCAACAGCACGCCCAGCAGCGTGCCGAGCAGCGAACCGATAATGCCGGCGCTGGCGCCCTGCACCATAAACACCGACATGATCTGCCGGCGGGTCAGGCCCTGGGTTTGCAGAATGGCGACTTCGCCCTGCTTCTCCATCACCAGCAGGCCGAGCGAAGTAATGATGTTAAACGCCGCCACCGCCACGATCAGGCTGAGCAACAGCCCCATCATGTTTTTCTCCATGCGTACCGCCTGGAACAGCTCGCCCTTGCGTTCACGCCAGTCTTTCCATTGCGTCCCCTGCGGCAGTTTCTGCTGGCTGAGGGTATCGACCGTCAGCGGTTGTTGCAGGTACAGGCGCCAGCCGGTGATGTTGCCGGCCGGGTAGCGCATCAGGCGTGAAGCGTCTTGTTGATTGACCAGCATCTGGGTGCCGTCCACCTCACTGTTGGCGTGGAAGGTGCCAACAATGGTAAACAGGCGCTGGCTGGGAATACGGCCCATCGGCGTGAACTGGCTGGCGCTCGGCACCATCACCCGCAGCTGGTCGCCGCGTTTGACGCCCAGTTGCCCGGCAAGTTGCTCGCCGATGATGATATTGTACTGGCCCGGTTGCAGCTGTTGCTGTTTAATGTTCACCAGATACTGAGTCAGCGGATCGGCTTCGTCCGGGTTCACCCCGAGCATCACGCCGACCGCCACGCTGCGGGCGCTTTGCAGCACCACGTCGCCGGTAGTCAGCGGCGCAACGCGGCTGACGCCCTGCAACCCCTGCGCCATCGAGGCCGGGATCTGCTGGGGATTGATCGACCCTTGCGGGCTGGTGATCAACGCCTGCGGCATCAGGCCGAGGATGTTGTTTTCCAGATCTTTTTCAAAACCGTTCATCACCGACAAAACGGTGACCAACGCCATGACCCCCAGCGTAATGCCGATGGTGGACAGCCAGGAGACAAACCGCCCAAAGCGGTCTGAGGCTCGCCCGCGCATGTAGCGCAGGCCAATGAATAACGCGACAGGTTGATACATGAAATCCGTTTTGTTGCCGTAGCTTAAGCAAAGTGATCAAGGATAATAAAGGCTATACCTCGTTTAGGGAACCACCCAGACGCCTTTTATTCCGTCGATCACGCTTGCGGCAGCACGTCACCCGGCATCTCGTTTTAACAGGTTATAAACCGACACCCGTGAAATGCCCAGAGCCTCTGCCGCCATGGTGGCTGCGCCGCGCAGTTGCAGATAGCCCTGCTGCTTCAATAACTGGATCACTTGAAAACGCTGCTCTGAAGAAAGCGCACGCGGCTGGGTGGCGTGCGATGCGGCAAAGTTGTTGATCACGGCGGCGATATCCGACAGCGAACGGGCCCCCGCCGCCGCCGGTTGCGGCGCACTTTGCACTACCGCAGTCAGTTGTTGCAGGATGGCGTTGACACTGTTGAAAATTGAGACGTCCAGATTGAGGCAGATGGCCGCCACATAAACGCCTTCACTGTTGCGCAGCCCGATCGAGGTGCTCTTGGCCGGGCGCCCGTCCGGAAAGGCATTGGCGTAATTTTGTACCACGTCCGGAAAGTCCGGCGAAGCAATGCGCTCCAGCCCCATTTCACTGGCGGCGTCACCAATGCTGCGGTTCGACAGATTATTGGCGATGGCGACGATAGCATGGTCCGGCTGTGTCAGATCGTGCAATACCACTTCGCAACTGGGGGCAAACATCATGCCCAGCGCCTGGACAATTTTTTCCGCTTCGCGCAGCAATAGCGCATTTTCCTGCCTGAGATCGCCCATTAACTTAACCATTTGACAAAACATTTACAAAGAGTAAATTAAAAAATCCGAACAATCAATCTCCCCTTCATCCACGCGAGGTCGCCATGAGTTCAACGCCCCACTGTATCACCGCCGCCGATATCTCCGCCGCCGCAGAAATTCTGGCCGGACATGCCCTCCGCACGCCGGTCATGACCTCGCATCAGGCCGACCACCTCACCGGCGCAAAACTGTTCTTCAAATGCGAGAACTTCCAGCGCGTCGGTGCCTTTAAGTTCCGCGGGGCGTACAACGCGATCGCGCAATTGAGCGAAGCGCAGCGCAAGGCCGGAGTGATTGCCTTTTCCTCCGGTAACCACGCGCAGGCAATGGCGCTGGCGGCACGGGAGCTGGGCGTCAACGTCACCATAGTCATGCCGAACGACGCGCCGGAAACCAAGCTGGCGGCGACACGCGGCTACGGTGCCAACGTGGTGATTTACCAACGCCACAGCGAGAACCGCGAAGAGATAACCCAGCGGCTGGCCGCAGAGCAAGGTCTGTCGATAGTCCCCCCCTATGATTACCCACAGGTGATGGCCGGCCAGGGCACCGCCACCAAAGAGCTGATAGAAGAAGTCGGCCCGCTGGACGTGTTATTGGTGTCTACCGGCGGCGGCGGCCTGCTTTCCGGCAGTGCGATAGCGGCCCACCACTGGTCGCCGGGTTGCCGGGTGTACGGCGTGGAGCCGCAGGCAGGCAACGACGTGCAGCAGGCTTTTCGCAGCGGGCAGCCGGTGCGCATTCCGGTGCCGAAAACCATCGCCGATGGCGCGCAAACCCAGCAGGTGGGCACACTCACCTTCCCGATCATCCAGCAGTACGTAGAGGATATCCTGACGGTCACCGACGCGCAGCTGTGCCGGCAAATGCGCTTCTTTATGGAGCGGATGAAAATGGTGGTCGAACCAACCGGGTGCCTGGCCGCAGCGGCGGCGATGAATTCGCTGCTGGATTTGCGCGGTAAAAAAGTCGGGGTGATTGTCAGCGGCGGCAACGTCGATGTGGATAAAATCGCGCAATACCTCGCTATGGGCGCGCAAGAATAATACCTTCAGTGGGTTAACGCTCCCCCTGAAGCCCCGTTAGCCCAAACTCGATAGGGGGCGCGGCATGCTGCACCCGTATTAGTCATAAACGACGCAGCATCCTGAAAGACGACGGATATGGCGCTTTTACCTATGTCAGTTTGCTGGCCAGTGGGCTAGTATTACCGGGTAAAGGCGCTTTGTTATTTGTGCCAGGGCGAAATTTAACACATTGATTAAAGATACCTTAATGAGCACCTCCGATAACCGTAACCGTTCTGCATCGTCATCCTCCCGTTATTCCCTGCCCGATCGCGCGGGCGATTTGCGCCAGTTGGGGCAGCTAACCGGCGCGGCCTGCGCCGTGGAGTGCGCCGAGATCGTCGAACGTCATAACGGGCCGGTGATGCTGATCGCCCCGGACATGCAGAACGCCCTGCGGCTGCGTGACGAAATCCAGCAGTTTACCGATCAAATGGTGACCACGCTGTCCGACTGGGAAACCCTGCCCTACGACAGCTTCTCGCCGCACCAGGAGATTATCTCCGCCCGTCTGTCGAGCCTGTACCACCTGCCGACCATGGTGCGCGGCGTCATCATTCTGCCGGTCAATACCCTGATGCAGCGCGTCTGCCCGCACGAGTTCCTGCATGGCCACGCGCTGGTGATGAAAAAAGGCCAGCGTCTGTCGCGCGAAAAACTGCGCGCCCAACTGGAACAAGCGGGCTACCGCAGCGTCGATCAGGTGATGGAGCACGGCGAGTTCGCCACCCGCGGCGCGCTGCTCGATTTATACCCGATGGGCAGCGAGGAACCTTACCGCATCGATTTCTTCGACGACGAAATCGACAGCCTGCGCATCTTCGACGTCGACACCCAGCGCACGCTGAGCGAAGTCGAGGCCATCAACCTGCTGCCGGCCCATGAATTCCCGACCGACAAAACCGCCATCGAGCTGTTCCGCAGCCAGTGGCGCGAGCAGTTTGAGGTGCGCCGCGACGCCGAACATATCTACCAGCAGGTGAGCAAAGGCACCTGGCCGGCCGGCATCGAATACTGGCAACCGCTGTTCTTCAGCCAGCCGCTGCCGTCGCTGTTCAGCTACCTGCCGGCCAACACGCTGATCGTCAACACCGGCAACCTTGAGAGCGCCGCCGAGCGCTTCTGGCTGGACGTCAACCAGCGTTACGAAAGCCGCCGCGTCGATCCGATGCGCCCGCTGCTGGCGCCGGACAGCCTGTGGTTGCGGGTTGACGCGCTGTTTGGCGAATTGAAAGCCTGGCCGCGCATGGCACTCAAAACCGAAGCGCTGCCGGCCAAAGCCGGCAACACCAATCTGGACTATCGCGCGCTGCCGGACCTGGCGGTGCAAGCCCAAAATAAAGCGCCGTTGGACCAACTGCGCCACTTTATAGAAAGCTTTGACGGCAGCGTGATTTTCTCGGTCGAGAGCGAGGGCCGCCGCGAAACGCTGCAAGACCTGCTCGGCCGCATCAAACTCGGCACGTCATTGATTCAACATCTCGATCAGGCGGATCCGGCCGGCCGCTACATGATGGTCGGCGCCTCCGAGCGCGGTTTCCTCGACGGCATGCGCAACCGGGCGCTGATCTGCGAAAGCGATCTGCTCGGCGAACGCGTCAGCCGCCGCCGACAGGACAATCGCCGCACCATCAATACCGATACCCTGATCCGCAACCTGGCGGAGCTGCACCCCGGCCAGCCGGTGGTGCATCTGGAGCACGGCGTCGGGCGTTACGTTGGCCTGACGACGCTGGAAGCCGGCGGCATCAAGGCCGAATACCTGATCCTGTCCTACTCCGGTGAAGACAAACTCTATGTGCCGGTCTCTTCGCTGCACCTGATCAGCCGCTATGCCGGCGGCGCAGATGAAAACGCACCGCTGCACAAGTTGGGCGGTGACGCCTGGACGCGCGCACGGCAGAAAGCCGCAGAACGGGTGCGGGACGTGGCGGCCGAGCTGCTGGATATTTACGCCCAGCGCGCCGCCAAATCCGGCTTCGCCTTCAAACACAACCGCGAACAGTATCAGCTGTTCTGCCAGAGCTTCCCGTTCGAAACCACCCCGGACCAGGAACAGGCAATCAACGCCGTGCTGAGCGACATGTGCCAGCCGCTGGCGATGGACAGACTGGTGTGCGGCGACGTCGGCTTCGGCAAAACCGAAGTGGCGATGCGCGCGGCCTTCCTGGCGGTGGAAAACGGCAAGCAGGTGGCGGTACTGGTGCCCACTACGCTGTTGGCGCAGCAGCACTTCGACAACTTCCGCGATCGCTTCGCTACCTGGCCGATTCGCATCGAGATGATGTCGCGTTTCCGCAGCGCCAAAGAGCAGCAACAGATCATGGACGACGCCGTCGACGGCAAAGTGGACATTATTATCGGCACCCACAAACTGTTGCAGAGCGATCTGCGCTGGAAAGATCTGGGGCTGCTGATCGTCGACGAAGAACACCGCTTTGGCGTGCGCCACAAAGAACGCATCAAGGCGATGCGCGCCGACGTGGATATCCTGACGCTAACCGCCACGCCGATCCCGCGTACGCTGAATATGGCGATGAGCGGCATGCGCGACCTGTCGATTATCGCGACCCCGCCGGCCCGTCGTCTGGCGGTGAAAACTTTCGTGCGCGAGTACGACAGCCTGGTCGTTCGCGAGGCGATCCTGCGTGAAGTGCTGCGCGGCGGCCAGGTTTACTACCTGTACAACGACGTGGAGAACATCGAAAAGGCTGCGGAGAAACTGGCTGAGCTGGTGCCGGAAGCGCGTATCGCCATCGGTCACGGCCAGATGCGCGAGCGCGATCTGGAGCGGGTGATGAACGATTTCCACCACCAGCGGTTTAACGTGCTGGTCTGTACCACCATTATCGAAACCGGCATCGATATTCCCAGCGCCAATACCATTATCATCGAGCGCGCCGATCGCTTCGGGCTGGCGCAGCTGCATCAGTTGCGCGGCCGCGTAGGCCGTTCGCACCATCAGGCCTACGCCTATCTGCTGACGCCGAATCCGAAGGCCATGAGCACCGACGCGCACAAACGGCTGGAAGCCATCGCTTCGCTCGAAGATCTCGGCGCAGGCTTTGCGCTGGCCACCCATGACCTGGAAATCCGCGGCGCGGGCGAGCTGCTGGGTGAAGACCAAAGCGGCCAGATGACCACCGTCGGCTTCTCGCTGTACATGGAACTGCTGGAGAGCGCGGTCGACGCGCTGAAAAACGGGCGCGAGCCGTCGCTGGAAGATCTCACCAGCAACCAAACCGAAGTGGAGCTGCGCATGCCGGCCCTGCTGCCAGACGATTTTATTCCGGACGTGAACACCCGCCTGTCGTTCTATAAACGCATCGCCAGCGCGAAAAACGACGGTGAACTGGAAGAGCTGAAAGTGGAACTGATTGACCGCTTCGGCCTGCTGCCGGATCCGGCGCGCAACCTGTTGCAAAGCGCGGCGTTGCGCCAACATGCGCAGAAACTGGGGATTAAGCGCATTGAGGGGAACGAGCGTGGCGGGTTTATCGAGTTTGGCGAGAAGAATCGGGTCGATCCGGGTTATCTGATCGGTTTGCTGCAAAGCAATCCGCAAATTTATCGCCTGGATGGGCCGACCAAGCTGAAGTTTATGCTGGACCTGACCGATCGCCAGAAACGCCTGAAGTTCACCGAGGAGCTATTGGCCGCGTTCCGCGAGCATACATTGGCGATCTGACTGTCGGCCGGCAGTAGCTATGTTGCCCGGCTGCGGTTCTAAGTTATCGCCAAGCTGTCTATCCCGTTTTTTCGGTTCGGGATACTCTGTCCCGAGCCAAGATTAATGGAGGTAGCCATGAATATTGATGATGAGTTGCGTGCGCTCAGCGAACAGGAAGCCACGCTGACCTTTAGCCATTTTGACCCGGCAACCGCCTGGGAGCTGGGCACGGCGCTGAAGACCGCCGCAGAGCAACGGCGTCTGAGTATCGCCATCGAAATCCAGCTGGCCGGGCAGACGCTGTTCTATTACGCCATGCCCGGTACCACGCCGGACATCGCCGACTGGGTGCGGCGCAAACGCAACGTGGTGAATCACTTTCACAAAAGTTCTTACGCTATCGGCCTGCGCTTGCAACAGCGGCAGGCAACGCTGGAGGAGCGTTATGGCCTTAGCGTGCGTGACTATTCGGTGCACGGCGGCGCTTTTCCCATCAATCTGGCAGGCATAGGTTGCATCGGCACCCTGAGCATCTCCGGTTCGCCGCAGTTGGAGGACCATAATCTGCTGGTCGGCACGCTGGCGCATTTTCTCGGTTTATCCCTGCCTTCGGTGCATTAAGCGCTAAAAGTCTCCTTATCTTTTCCCTGCCGGTCGCCTTATCCGCGGCCGGCCTGCCTTTTCCGCTTCACCCTCCCAATCAAAATAGCCTAACTCCTATTTTCTGCGTCCGTTTGATGTATATCTAGGAATCGCCGCCGCAACAGGCGTATGGTATTTATCAGCTATTCGAGACGGACCTTACCTGGCCCGCCATTCCGTTCTCTTTTATAGACTTGGTCCGTACCTTAGATGAAAACGCATGAAATTACCGGCATCCGGCCGTTCAGCGCGCTGATTGACGCATGCTGGCGAGAACCCTATTCCCTGCAACGCCTGCTTAAAGACGCAATCGCCGGCGTCACCGTCGGCATTATCGCCATCCCGTTGGCGATGGCACTGGCGATCGCCAGCGGCGTGCCCCCTCAGTACGGGCTTTACACCTCGGCGGTCGCCGGGATCGTCATCGCCATCGCCGGCGGTTCACGCTACAGCGTCTCCGGCCCCACCGCCGCCTTTGTGGTGATCCTCTACCCGGTATCGCAGCAGTTCGGCCTTTCCGGGCTGCTGATCGCTACCCTGCTTTCCGGCGTGTTTCTGGTGATTATGGGGCTGGCCCGCTTCGGCCGGCTGATTGAATATATTCCCCTGTCGGTCACGCTGGGCTTTACCTCCGGGATCGCCATCACCATCGCCACCCTGCAAGTGAAGGATTTCTTCGGCCTGCAACTGGCGACAATGCCGGAAAATTATGTCGGCAAGGTTTACGCCCTGTTGCAGGCGCTGCCGACGCTGGATATCGGCGACACGCTGATCGGCGCGGTCACGCTGCTGATACTGGTGTTCTGGCCGAAGCTCGGCCTGCGGGTGCCCGGACATCTGCCTGCGTTACTGGCGGGGATGGCGGTCATGGGTATTCTGGCGCTGTTTGATCATCAGGTGGCGACCATCGGCTCCCGCTTCAGTTACCTGCTGGCCGATGGTAGCCGTGGGCACGGCATCCCGCCGATCTTGCCGCAACTGATGCTGCCCTGGGATTTGCCGGCCGCCGGCGGCAAACCGATGCCGCTGAGCTGGCAGACCCTCTCCGCCCTGCTGCCGGCGGCGTTTTCCATGGCGATGCTGGGCGCGATTGAATCGCTGCTGTGCGCGGTGGTGCTGGACGGCATGACCGGCAAAAAACACAACTCCAACACCGAACTTATCGGCCAGGGCGCGGGTAACCTCATTGCGCCGTTTTTTGGCGGCATTACCGCCACCGCAGCCATCGCTCGTTCGGCGGCCAACGTGCGCGCAGGTGCTACCTCGCCGGTAGCGGCGATTATCCATGCGTTGCTGGTGCTGCTGGCGTTGCTGGTACTGGCGCCCTGGCTGTCCTGGCTACCGCTGTCGGCGATGGCGGCGCTGTTGCTGATGGTGGCCTGGAACATGAGCGAAGCGCACAAGGTCATTTATCTGCTGCGCAGGGCACCAAAGGACGACATCCTGGTGATGTTGCTATGCCTGTCGCTGACGGTGCTGTTCGATATGGTGATCGCCATTACCGTGGGCATAGTGCTGGCCTCGCTGCTGTTTATGCGACGTATTGCGCGCATGACCCGGCTGAGCGAATTGAGTGCCGAAAACGGCCGCCTGGTGCTGAGAGTGAATGGCCCGCTGTTCTTCGCCGCCGCCGAACGCATCTTTAATGAATTGCTGGCACGCAGTGAAAACTATAACGTGATTGTGCTGCAATGGGACGCGGTGCCGGTGCTGGACGCAGGTGGTTTAACCGCCCTGCAGCGTTTTATCGAGGCCCTGCCCGCAGGCAAGCAGTTGGCGATCACCGATATTCCGTTCCAGCCGTTGAAAACGCTGGCGCGGGCGCGGGTACAGCCGATCGAGGGAAAACTGCATTTCTACTCGACGTTGCCGGAAGCGCTGGCGGCGCTGGGCGAGTAAAAACGCAAAAGCCCGACGAATCGGGCTTTTCTGGACGAGGAAACCGGCTTAGTTGCTGGTGTCCAGCTCCGGGAAGCTCTTCACCAGATCGTCGATGGCTTTCATCTGCGCCAGGAACGGCTCCAGCTTGTCCAGCGGCAGCGCGGATGGGCCGTCGCACTTGGCACTGTTCGGCTCCGGGTGCGCTTCGATGAACAGACCGGCCAGACCCACCGCCATGCCGGCGCGAGCCAGCTCGGCAACCTGCGCACGACGACCGCCGGAAGCGGCGCCGAACGGGTCGCGGGTCTGCAGGGCGTGAGTAACGTCGAAGATCACCGGGTGGCCGCCGGTCACGTTCTTCATTACGTTGATGCCGAGCATGTCGACCACCAGGTTATCGTAGCCAAAGTTGCTGCCGCGATCGCACAGGATCACCTGATCGTTGCCGCCTTCCTTGAACTTGTCGACGATATTGCCCATTTGGCCCGGGCTGACGAACTGTGGTTTCTTGACGTTGATTACCGCGCCGGTTTTCGCCATCGCTTCAACCAGATCGGTCTGACGCGCCAGGAAGGCCGGCAGTTGGATCACATCAACCACTTCGGACACCGGCTGCGCCTGCGACGCTTCGTGCACGTCGGTGATGATTTTCACGCCGAAGGTTTTTTTGATTTCTTCGAAGATTCTCATCCCCTCTTCCAGACCCGGACCACGGTACGAATGAATGGAAGAACGGTTGGCTTTATCAAAAGAGGCTTTGAAAACGTAAGGAATGCCCAGTTTTTGCGTCACGGTGACGTAGTGCTCGCAGATGCTCATCGCCAGATCGCGCGATTCCAGCACGTTCATACCGCCAAACAGCACAAACGGCAGATCGTTCGCTACGTTGATGTCGCCAATGCTAACTACTTTCTGTTTCATGCTTTCGCCTTTGTTGATGTTATACCCGTCGCTTTCCAGGCCGCAGCTTGAAATGCACAGGGTATTTTAAATGAATTAATGCAGCGTAACCTGTTTAGGTTCAATCGAGTGGATCTGTACTTTGATCACTTCGCTGATGGGATCTTCAGGACACTGTTCGACAAAATAGTTGAGATCGGAAATAGCGATATGGTTACATTCCAGCTGGGCGTAAATCAGCCCGCGGTCGCGGATCTCGTAAGGATCTTCCGGATCGAAGCACAGCACCGTTTCGCTGGCACGCAGGGCCATTTCCATCTGTTTTTCTTCCATCAAGGCGGCTTTCAGCGTATCCAGCATTTTACGCACCACCATGATGTTTTCCGATTCATCGAGATCGTCGTCTTCCAGTTCGGCGCCCAGACCCAGGTTGCCCTTGATCCACACTTCCAACTGATGTTCGTTCAGCGTTTCGCCATTTAGCGGGTTGATCAGCCACATTTCTTCATCCAGCCAGTCCGCGCGCAGGATCAGTTGAGTGGGGAAAATCACCGGCAACAGCGGTAAATCGAGATGATGGGCGATATGCAGGAAAATGGTGCCGAGCGAGACTGGCGTACCCTGGCGCCCTTCCAGCACCTTGTCGAGCCAGATAGCGTCGGACAGCCGATACACGCCACCGGCGCCGCCAAAACCCCAGGTTTTGAAGAACAGTTCAATGAGTGCATCCAGTTGCTGCTCCTGGTTGAGATCCTGCGGCATGGCCGCACGCGCATCGTCGACCAGCTGTTGCAGCTTGCGTTCGACTTCGGCGACGGGAAAATCACGCCGCACCGACTGCGATACCAGGATTACGCCCTCGCTCAGCAGCGAGGTGTTAAATTCAAAATCAGCAATGCTACTCATAAGTATCCCATCAGAAAGGGTAATTTCGTCGTGGCAAGTTTAATTATCAGGTACAGACAGCCCAGTGCCAGCACAAACGCCAAGGTGCGCAGGTTCTGGCTTTTGGTCTTCTTGCCCAATGCGACGTAACCAAGCAGGATATAGATAATAACGCCAAACAGCTTCTCGGTCAGCCACGAGTCCATGCCCAGCAGCGGATAAAGCCTGAACATCACCACCAGTGCAATACCGCTGGCGAACAACACCGTATCATTAACGTGCGGCGCTATCTTCACCCAGCGCTTGTTCAGCATGGCCGAATTGCGCCACTTCCAAAAGAAACGCAATACAAACAAGGCAATACTGAGGGCGACCGTCAACAAATGCAGATTTTTTAACGCCGTGTAGACTGCCATATCGCTTCCTTTTATTCGCTGTGTGCTTAGTTATTGTTGGTTTTCGGTTACTGCGGCCATTGGCCAAACGTCACGCGATCGTTATCGCCGTAATCACGACGGGTAGCGACCGAAATAAAACCTGCGGCCTGCAGCAGCGCGCGTACGCTTTCCCCCTGCTGCCAGCCATGTTCAAGCAACAGCCAACCCTGGGGCTGCAGATAATGCGGTGCCTGCTGCACGATGGCGGCCAAATCCGCCAGCCCATGCCCTGGCGCCACCAGCGCGCTGCTCGGCTCGAAACGCACGTCACCCTGCGCCAGATGCGGGTCAGCGGCGTCGATATAGGGTGGGTTACTGGCGATCAGGGCGAAAGTTTGACCGGCCAGCGGTTCGAACCAACTGCCCTGCAAGAACTGCGCGTTACCGATCGCCAGCTTTTGCGCGTTATGCTGCGCCAGCGCCACCGCTTCCGGCTGCAAATCGACGCCGGTCACTGCGCAATCCGGGCGTTCGCTGGCCAGCGCCAACGCAATGGCACCGGTGCCGGTGCCCAGATCGAGGATAGCGCAGGGAGAAGGCGGCAAGCGTTCCAGCGCCAGTTCCACCAGGCATTCGGTGTCAGGGCGCGGGATCAGGGTTGCAGGTGATACCGACAACGGCAGCGACCAAAACTCGCGCTCGCCGATCAAATAAGCCACAGGTTCGCCACGTTCACGGCGCGCCAGCAGCCTTTCCAACTGCTCTTGTTCCTGCGGCGTCAACAGGGTTTCGCCAAACGCCATCAGGAAGGTCCTGGCTCTGCCGGTCACGAAGCCCAGCAGGATCTCGGCATCACGTCGGGCGCTTTCGCTCTGCGTCAGCCGCGCACTTGCCGCCTTCAGCCAGAATTGATAATCCATTACTCAAGCTCTGCGGACAGCGCTGCGAGCTGATCGGCCTGGTATTCCTGCACTATCGGCTGAATCAGCATGTCCAGCTTGCCTTCCATCACCTCATCCAGACGGTAAATCGTCAGGTTGATGCGGTGATCGGTCACCCTTCCCTGCGGGAAGTTGTAGGTGCGGTTGCGATCGGAACGATCGCCGCTGCCCAACAGGTTGCGGCGGGTTGACGCCTCTTCCTGCTGGCGCTTGGCCATTTCGGCGGCGCGGATGCGCGCGCCCAGCACCGACATCGCCTTGGCTTTATTCTTGTGCTGCGAACGCTCGTCCTGGCACTCCACCACGATGCCGGTCGGCAAGTGGGTGATACGGATCGCCGAGTCGGTGGTGTTGACGTGCTGGCCGCCGGCACCGGAGGAGCGGAAGGTGTCGATTTTCAAATCGCCCGCATTGATCTCCGGCAATTCGGCCTCCGGCACTTCCGGCATCACCGCCACGGTGCAGGCGGAGGTATGAATACGCCCCTGCGACTCGGTTTCGGGTACGCGCTGCACGCGGTGGCCGCCGGATTCAAATTTCAGTTGGCCGTAGACGCCGTCGCCGGAGACCTTGGCAATCACTTCTTTATAACCGCCGTGTTCGCCTTCGTTGGCACTCATGATCTCGACGCGCCAGCGGCGCGTTTCGGCATAGCGGCTGTACATGCGGAACAGATCGCCGGCGAAGATCGCCGCTTCGTCACCGCCGGTACCGGCGCGCACTTCCAGGAAGATACCGCGTTCGTCATCCGGATCTTTCGGCAGCAGCAACAGTTGCAGCTGCTGTTCAAGTTCTTCTGTCGCCGCCTTGGCCTGTTTCATCTCTTCCTGCGCCATCTCGCGCATTTCCGGATCGTCCAGCATCATTTCTGCGGTAGCCAAATCCTCTTGCACTTGGCGCCATTCCAGGAAACAACGGCTGACGTCGGTCAGTTGCGAATATTCGCGCGACAGGGCGCGGAACCGATCCTGCTCGGCAATAACGCCGGCATCGCCGAGCAGCGCCTGCACTTCTTCATGGCGCTCTTGTAACGCTTCCAGTTTGGCAACAATAGAAGGCTTCATGCGTGGTATTAAACCCTGTTAAAAGAGAAAACTAATGCTGATCCAGCCCGAGGCTGTCGCGTAATAACTGCAACCGCTCCACGTCGCCATCGCCGGCGGCCTGCTGGAGGGATTTGGTAGGGGCATGAATAAGGCGGTTGGTCAGCCGGTGGGCCAGTTCGTGGATAACCTGTTCCACGTCAGCGCCTTGCGCGATGGCGGCCAGCGCTTTGGCTTCCATTTCGGCACGGATCTGGTCGGCTTGCGAGCGGTAGTCGCGGATGGTTTCCACTGCGCCCTGCGAGCGCAACCAGGCCATAAAGTTGGTGCTTTCCTGCTGAACGATCGATTCCGCCTGCACCGCCGCGGCTTTGCGCTGCGCCAGGTTGTTTTGAATGATGGCCTGCAGATCGTCCACGCTGTACAAATAGGCATTCGCCAGCTTACCCACTTCCGGCTCGATATCGCGTGGCACGGCGATATCCACCAGCAGCATCGGCTGGTTGCGGCGCGCTTTCAGCGCACGCTCCACCATCCCTTTACCGATGATCGGCAGCGGGCTGGCGGTAGAACTGATGATGATGTCGGCGTCCGCCAGACGTTCGTCGATTTCCGGCAAGGTGATCACTTCCGCGCCGACTTCGTCTGCCAGCAACTGAGCGCGTTCGCGGGTTCGGTTGGCGATAATCATATGCCGCACTTTATGCTCGCGCAGGTGACGCGCCACCAGTTCAATGGTTTCACCGGCGCCGACCAGCAGTACGTTCAGATCGGCCAGCGACTCGAAGATTTGGCGCGCCAGGGTACAGGCGGCGAAGGCCACGGAGACTGCGCTGGCGCCGATTTCAGTTTCGGTGCGCACGCGTTTGGCGACGGAGAAGGATTTTTGGAACAGGCGTTCAAGCTCGCCGGAGAGCGACTGGCCGCGCTGCGACTCGGCGAAAGCTTTTTTCACCTGCCCGAGGATTTGCGGCTCGCCCAGCACCAGCGAATCCAACCCGCTGGCCACGCGCATCAGGTGGCTGACGGCGTCGTTGCCGTGGTGCCAGTACAGGCTTTTATTCACTTCTTCCGGGCGCAGGTGATGATATTCACACAGCCAGGCTACCAGCTGTTCGTGAAGATGTTCCTGTTGCTCCACGCTGAGATAAAGCTCGGTGCGGTTACAAGTAGACAACACCACACCGCCCTGCACCAACGGTTGTTGGAGCAAGCTGGTCAGCGCCTGATCGATAGACTCTGGGGAGAAGGTCACCCTTTCACGCAGAGAAACCGGAGCGGTTTTGTGATTTATACCTAACGCCAGCAGGGTCATTGCTTCGAGTAATACTTCTGTTGGTACGGGTTCTCGTTGAACGGCATTCTACTTGATGCGCGAGATCAATAAAAGTAACAACCGCATCTTACGTTCAATCACTGATATAGCCGAAACCAATCAATGAATAATAATAAATTCAAAAAGTTAAATTATATCCAGATCAATAAGCACACTAAATTTTAGTTTGAAACGCGACGATCCGCACAGTATTCATCAATAAGTTATCCTGATTGAACGCTTATGGTCGCCCAAATAGTAAACAGGACTCTCTTCAGCGCCGGTTAGGGTGCCAGCATGCTGCGCCGGCACCTTTAGGCTATTGCGGTTTATTTAGCTGCGGATAACCCGTTGAACCTTACGTCGCTACAGCTGAAAAAGGTTTCTCTCGCCGGGTCCTCCCGCTCCCACTGCACATACAACAGCGTTTGCTTCCCGTCGGCGCGATCGGCCGGGATTTTGACGTCAATCTGGTAGACGCCGGCATATTTGACATGGTCGCCTTTGGTCGGCGGCGGAACTATCACTTTAGTCACCTCAAGCTGTGTCAGATCGCTCCATTTCAACGTATCCGTGGCGGCATTGAAACTCGGCTTGGCAAGCGACACCGTCCACTTACTCGGCTCATGCACCTGGGTGGCGTCGAAGTGGAGCGTAGCCTGGCCGTCTTTTACCGCGACGCTGCTCACCTGCCAGTCGGCATGCGGCTGGTCGATGCCTTCAAACCTGGCGATACCCGCCGAGCAAAGCTGGCCATCGGGGACCTTTTCTGACGGATGCTGAGTACCTGCCAGGTTTTGCGAGTAAGCAGGCCATTCGGTAAACATCTGGCGGCGCTCCCAAATAGGAATGGTCTCCGCTTTGTACAAAAAGGCATTTCTGCAGGCCGCATTAGGAATGTTCGAGCCATCATCCGGGTGGTTGTAGCCGCCGTCCTGTTCACAAATAACCTGACGCGCCTTGGGAACCAAGGTAGCGCCATGCTTTGGCCCGATAGCTTTCGGTTCGGTATTATCGGCGGCATGCGCCGGCATCGTTAACGCAAACAGCATTCCTGCCAACAGAGAAAAACGCTTTTTCATACGAAATACCTTATTTATGTATAGGGGTTGAGATGCCCGCATCGCCTGTGTGGCGCAGATGATGCGCAGCAGGATAGCCCTGCTATCCATTTGGCTTTACCAGCATAGACATCTCCCCAGCAATTTACATAAATAAATTTAATCAATTAAAACCAAATGTCGCATGAATCACGCATAACAACGCGAAAACAATTCAATAAGCATTAATTTAATTGCTAATACATGCTGTATTGGCACAACGCCGACGTGGGCTACAGCCGAAGATATTCTCACGGCCGGCGCAGCACGTCCGGGCGATTGTGTTAATCTTATGGCAACCCAAAGTTCAGCCGTCAGCCGTTAAAGCATCTGTTATCACGTCAAAAAGACGGTGATATTCAGAACGGGGTGTGTTGACGCTATCGCGTTCCCCCGCTAGCGTGAACGCTGAAAAAAGATTTCGCTGTGCATGCCCGCAAGGACAAAAGGACAAGAGAAAGTTATGCCAATCCGCAAAGTCAGTTTGCTACGTCTGATCCCGCTGGCCAGCCTGGTGCTGGCCGCCTGTACCACCACCAAGCCAAGCGGCCCGGCTACCAGCCCAACCTCACCGCAGTGGCGTGCCCACGAGCAAGCGGTGCAACAGCTCGGGCAATATCAAACCCGTGGCTCTTTCGCCTATCTGTCGGACCAGAAAAAAGTTTACGCGCGCTTCTTCTGGCAGCAATTTTCGCCGGAACGCTACCGCCTGCTGCTGACCAACCCGCTTGGCAGCACCGAGCTTGACCTGAACGTGCAGCAGAACGTGGTGCAGTTGACGGACAACCAGGGCAAACGCTATGTCAGCGACAACGCCGAAGAAATGATCCGCAAACTGACCGGCATGGCGATCCCGCTGGATAACCTGCGCCAGTGGATGCTCGGCCTGCCGGGCGAAGCCAATGATTTCACGCTGGATGACCAGTACCGCCTGAGCAAGCTGACTTATCAGCAAGGCGGCCAGACCTGGACCGTGGATTATCAGGACTACAACAGCGACCTCAAGCCGCAGTTGCCGAGCCGCCTGGAACTGAAACAGGGCGATCAACGCATCAAACTGAAAATGGATAACTGGACCCTCAAATGATCCGCCAGTGGCCATCTCCCGCTAAACTAAATTTGTTCTTGTACATTACCGGCCGGCGCGAAGACGGTTACCACCAACTGCAGACGCTGTTCCAGTTTCTGGATTACGGCGATACGCTGACCATCGACGCACGGCAGGATGACGCCATCCGCCTGTTGACGCCGGTGGAAGGCGTGCCGGACGAGCAAAACCTGATCGTCCGCGCCGCACGCCTGCTGCAACAGCATTGCGATAGCCACGGGGTGAACACGGCCCCGCGTGGTGCCGATATCAGTATCGATAAGCGCCTGCCGATGGGCGGCGGGCTGGGTGGAGGCTCTTCCAACGCCGCCACTGTGCTGGTGGCGTTGAATGAACTGTGGCGCTGCGGGCTGAGTGACGAGCAGTTGGCTGAGCTGGGGTTGACTCTGGGTGCCGACGTGCCGGTTTTTGTGCGCGGTCATGCGGCGTTTGCCGAAGGCATCGGCGAACGGTTGCAGCCGGCCAACCCGGCAGAAAAGTGGTATTTGGTGGCGCATCCGGGCGTCAGCATCCCTACCCCGGTTATTTTTGGCGACGCGGAATTAAAAAGAGACACCCCGGTTCGCCCGTTAAATGTGCTATTGCAGGCAACTTACGCAAATGATTGCGAACCAATCGCAAGAAAACGTTTTCGCGAGGTTGAACAGCTTCTTTCTTGGCTGTTAGAATACGCGCCGTCACGCCTGACTGGCACAGGTGCATGTGTGTTTGCTGAATTCGACACAGAAATCGCCGCCCGTCAGGTGTTAAATCAAGCTCCGGAGTGGTTGTGTGGTTTTGTAGCGCGTGGCGTTAACGTCTCTCCACTACATCGCATCCGTTCCGGGCAG
This sequence comes from Serratia inhibens, assembly GCF_003591175.1. Lineage (GTDB taxonomy): Bacteria > Pseudomonadota > Gammaproteobacteria > Enterobacterales > Enterobacteriaceae > Serratia > Serratia inhibens. The sequence goes on from NZ_QYYG01000001.1 coordinate 941,714, forward strand.
ATTGAACCGTAGTTCTCGTTTCGCTGCGCAGAGTCATGCATACCTGGCCCTGTAATCCCTGCGCCGCTGCGGTTTCAAGTTAGTTTTTTACACACCCGTATGATATTGCGCCGGCATCGTTAACTGCCCCTTAGCGAAGGCCGTACGACAATATCTTCTCTGGACGCATGCCTGAGGTTCTTCTCGTGCCTGATATGAAGCTTTTTGCTGGTAACGCCACCCCGGAACTAGCACAACGTATTGCCAACCGTTTGTACACCAGCCTTGGTGACGCCGCTGTAGGTCGTTTTAGCGACGGCGAAGTGAGCGTGCAAATCAACGAAAATGTACGCGGCGGTGATATTTTCATCATCCAGTCCACCTGTGCCCCTACCAACGACAACCTGATGGAACTGGTTGTTATGGTAGATGCCCTGCGTCGCGCCTCCGCAGGTCGTATTACTGCTGTTATCCCTTACTTCGGTTATGCCCGCCAGGATCGCCGCGTGCGTTCTGCACGTGTGCCCATCACGGCCAAGGTTGTCGCCGATTTCCTCTCCAGCGTAGGGGTTGACCGCGTATTGACGGTGGATCTGCATGCTGAACAGATTCAAGGCTTCTTCGATGTTCCGGTAGATAACGTGTTCGGTAGCCCGATCCTGCTGGAAGACATGCTGCAACAGAATCTGGTGAACCCAATCGTGGTTTCCCCGGATATCGGTGGCGTAGTGCGCGCCCGCGCAATTGCCAAACTGCTGAACGATACCGATATGGCTATCATCGATAAACGCCGCCCGCGCGCGAACGTTTCTCAGGTGATGCACATCATTGGTGACGTGGCGGGCCGTGACTGCGTGCTGGTTGACGACATGATCGACACCGGCGGTACCTTATGTAAAGCGGCTGAAGCGTTGAAAGAACGCGGTGCCAAGCGCGTATTTGCCTACGCGACGCACCCGATCTTTTCCGGCAACGCCGTGGAAAACATCAGGAACTCGGTAATTGATGAAGTGATCGTCTGCGACACCATTCCGTTGTCTGCTGAAATCAAGGCACTGAAAAACGTACGCACTCTGACGCTGTCCGGCATGCTGGCTGAAGCCATCCGCCGTATCAGCAATGAAGAGTCAATCTCTGCGATGTTCGAGCATTAATTCATTTTCTTTTCGGTGCGGCGCCCTGCCGTACCGGAAGAATCTATGCCCGGCAGCAGAAAAAGAAAAACCCGTTGGTGCGCAAGCAGCAACGGGTTTTCTACTCGTAGTCAAACATGACCTTAGGCCTGAGTGCGCGGCAGATCTCCTTTGCCGTAATGCCGCTTCCCTTCTGTTTTTTTAATCAATGCGACGAACGATGCTGGTCATTGCGGCAGCGTTTATCGAAGTGTTTTACCCACCAGTAACGATCCGCAACCTGCTCGCGGCCACCGATACGTGCACCAACCAGCCACAGCAACGCACCGACGAAAATACTCATGACGGCGCCATGGGCGAAAAGTTGCGGTAAACTGAGCTGCGATACTTCAGCAAGAATGTTGTATCCGACACCGCCGATCATCACGACCAGCCCCAGCCCCATAAAAAAGTTGCCCATTCTGCATGCGTTTCTACGTTTCATTTGTCACCTCCATAGACCAATATGCCAACCGGGATAACTCAGCAAAGGGTTAACCCACTTTGATAAGTTAAGTATAGTCCCTGGTCCGACAAGGGGTTTGCGGAGACGATCACAAATGGTAAAGAAAACGTGACAAATCTTTACCTTATCCGGTTTATTAGCCAACAAATTGAATTATTTTTCTAATGAATTATTCAATTTTCAGCCTATGGCAGAATCAATACGCAGGGGTGGGCATCAGGATTTTGTCATTCGCGGCGGCGGCAGGTAGACTAATGCCCTTTCCATTATCTCGATCATAGCGAATTTCCCAGTGAGCAGTATTAAATTGATAGTCGGCCTGGCGAATCCGGGCGCTGAATATGCCCAGACGCGGCACAACGCCGGCGCCTGGTACGTAGATTTGCTGGCTCAACGCCATAACCAGCAGTTGAAGGAAGAGAGCAAATTCTTCGGTTACACCGCACGGCTCAATCTGGCGGGCAACGACGTGCGGCTGCTGGTGCCGACCACCTTTATGAACCTGAGCGGCAAAGCGGTGCTGGCGATGGCCAATTTCTACCGCATTGAGCCGGATGAAATTCTGGTGGCGCATGACGAGCTGGATATCCCTCCGGGCATTGCCAAAATCAAGCTTGGCGGCGGTAACGGCGGCCACAACGGGCTGAAAGATATTCAGAACAAGTTCGGCAATAACCCGAACTTCTACCGTTTGCGCATTGGCATTGGCCATCCGGGCGATAAAAACAAGGTCGTAGGATTTGTGCTCGGCAAGCCACCGGCCAGCGAACAAAAAATGATTGATGAAGCGATAGATGAAGCCGCCCGCTGCACCGAAGTACTGCTGACCGACGGGCTGGAAAAAACCGTTCGCCGTCTGCACAGCTTCAAAGCGCAGGCCTGAGGGTTACCGCAGCGGGCATGCCGCCCGCTGCGTGCCGCTATTACGTCCTTACCTTAAAGGTTTCCTCGCCGAGGTTACTGTCATCGGTCTGATACCCTTCTTCAGCCACATAATACTGCGGGTCGTCCAGCTCATGGCTGCAAAACGGACCGGCCCGTTTCAGCAAGCGCACGCAATCGCCGCTCAGGTGGCGCAGGCGGATGGCTTTCCCCGCCGCCAGATAACGCGCCGTCAGCTTATCGATCGCCTCTACCCCGCTGGAATCCATCACCCGGGTGCCGGCAAAATCCAGCACCACGTTCTGCGGATCGTTTTTCGGCTCAAACAGATCGGCAAACGCCGCCGTGGAGCCAAAAAATAGCGGGCCGTCGAGTTGATACACCGCCACATCGCCCTCAACCTGGCGCTGACGAACGCGGATACGCGCCTGCTGCCAGGCAAACGCCAGCGCCGAGATAATCACCCCGCTGATAACCGCCACCGCCAGATCGGTAAAAATGGTAATCAGAGTCACCAGCAGCATCACCAGCGCATCCATCTTCGGCATGCGGCGCAGCCGACGCAGCGAACTCCATTCAAAGGTGTTGTAACACACCACCAGCATGACCCCGGCCAATGCCGCCACCGGCAACAGGCCGATATAGCCCGACAGGCTGACCACGAACAAAATCAATAACAACGCACCCACCACGCCGGAGATACGCCCGCGGCCGCCTGAGGTGAAGTTGATGATCGACTGCCCAATCATCGCGCAGCCGGCAAAGCAGCCAAACAGACCGCAAATCGTGTTACCTGCGCCCTGAGCGATGCTCTCGCGGTTGCCGTTACCTTTCTTGCCACCCATTTCGTCGAGCACCGTCATGGTCAACAGCGATTCAATCAGGCCGACCAGGGCGATCACCAACGCGTACGGCAGCACTACTTTCAGCATTTCCAGGTTGAACGGTACCATCGGCAGGCTGAAATGCGGCAAGGCGCCGGAAATATCCGCCAGATCGCCGACCCGCAGCGTAGGCAGATTGAGCCCGATCGCCAATGCAGAAACCAGGATCAGCGCCGCCAGCGAAGCCGGGATCACGCGCGTCAGCCGGGGGAAGAACACCACCACCAGGATCGCCAGTGCCACCAGCCCGTACATCAGCGGCCCCTGCCCGGCAATCATATGCAGTTGCGCCAGCATGATGACAATCGCCAGGCCGTTAACGAAGCCGTGAATGGCGGGCAGCGGCACCAGCCGAATAAACTTGCCCAGCCGGAACACGCCGATCAGGATTTGGATAGCGCCGGCAAAAATCGTCGCCCAAAGTACGTATCCCATACCGTGCTGCGCAGCGAGGCTCATCAGCACCACCACAATAGAACCGGCAGCGCCCGACACCATGCCCGGCTTGCCGCCGAACAGCGCCGTCACCAGGCCGATAATAAAGGCGGTGTGCAGCCCGACGATCGGGGAAAGCCCGGCGACCAACGAGAAACCGACCGCTTCCGGGATCATCGATACCGCCACCACAAAGCCCGCCAGGACCTCGTTCTTGACGTTCGACAGCCTGACATTGCTCAGGTTAAACATGAATTATTCGCTTCTGACAGATAAAAAATACATCCCCGCAGAACGGGAACCAAGGCCGCATGGCGCGGCAAACCGCAGCAGAGAGGCAACTCAGGGTGGACTGGGCAAGAAGGACATCCGGCGCGTTTCCTGTAGGTTAATCAGAAGCGCAGTATGTGTAAATGTGATCCAAATCTCAATGCAAAGCGGCCCCGCCGTCGTATTTTCCCGCCGTATACAGCCAGATCGAGAAAAACGCCCATTACGTGTATAATGGCCGCATTATTCTGCCATTTATGCAGCGAGTTAACTCTAACTAGCTGATAGTCAAGATATTTAAGGTGATAACAACATGGGATTCAAATGCGGTATCGTCGGCCTGCCTAACGTAGGCAAATCCACCCTGTTCAACGCGTTGACCAAAGCGGGTATCGAAGCAGCCAACTTCCCGTTCTGCACCATTGAACCTAATACCGGTGTGGTGCCGATGCCCGATCCGCGTCTGGACAAGCTGGCCGAGATCGTCAAGCCTCAGCGCATCCTGCCAACCACCATGGAATTCGTCGACATCGCCGGCCTGGTGAAGGGCGCATCCAAAGGCGAAGGTCTGGGCAACCAGTTCCTGACCAATATCCGTGAAACCGAAGCTATCGGCCACGTGGTGCGCTGCTTCGAAAACGACAACATCATCCATGTGAACAACAAGGTTGATCCGGCTGACGATATCGAAGTCATCAACACCGAGCTGGCGCTGTCGGATCTCGACACCTGCGAACGCGCCATTCACCGCGTGCAGAAGAAAGCCAAAGGCGGCGACAAAGACGCGAAAGCCGAACTGGCCGCGCTGGAAAAATGCCTGCCGCAGCTGGAAAACGCCGGTATGCTGCGTGCGTTGGATCTGACCGAAGAAGACAAAGCGGCCATCCGCTACCTGAGCTTCCTGACGCTGAAACCGACCATGTACATCGCCAACGTCAACGAAGACGGTTACGAGAACAACCCGTACCTGGACAAAGTACGTGAAATCGCCGCCGCCGAAGGCTCCGTAGTGGTTGCCGTATGCGCCGCCGTGGAATCCGACATCGCCGAGCTGGAAGACGAAGACCGCGCCGAGTTCATGGCCGAGCTGGGCCTGGAAGAACCGGGCCTGAACCGCGTGATCCGCGCCGGTTACGAGCTGCTGAACCTGCAAACCTACTTCACCGCCGGCGTAAAAGAAGTGCGCGCCTGGACCATCCCGGTGGGCGCTACCGCCCCGCAGGCGGCCGGCAAGATCCACACCGACTTCGAGAAAGGCTTTATCCGCGCGCAAACCATCGCGTTTGAAGACTTCATCACCTATAAGGGTGAGCAAGGCGCCAAAGAAGCCGGCAAGATGCGTTCAGAAGGCAAAGAGTACGTCGTTAAAGATGGCGACGTGATGAATTTCTTGTTTAACGTTTAAATATAATCTGTTGTTTCTGGCGGTCTCTTACCGTCTCAGGAAACAGAAAATAGACTTTAAATCCACGCATTTGCGTGGATTTTTATGTCTGCAGCATTCATAACATCTCTTAACAGCGCATATGAATGGATCACATACGGGGAGCGGATCAACCTACCTTGATGAAAGAAAGGTAATGATGCAAGAATGGGTCGACAAGCTCGATGAATGGTCTGCGATCAATAGATAGACATTCGATTATGACCTGGTTGAGAGCGGCCTAGGCCCTTCAGTATAAATCTAAGCATGGATGCGACCCCCAAATATGCTATTTGAGTATGCCCTTCACAAAAATTCGAACAAGATAGTCCACGTTGATGCCGTTCCTAACGGCAAACGCTGTGAATGCATTTGTAAGAACTGTGGTGACGACCTAGTAGCAAAGAACAATGGTATGATTATCCAGCACCATTTCTCCCACACAACTAAAGAGGAAAGCCGGGACTGTCAGATGACACAACTGCATATCGCGATGCAGTTGCATTTTGCTTCTCTATCGGAGATCACCCTCCCCGAAAACGAGATTGAAGTTAACGGAGAAGACCTCATAGTTCCAGAGCAGGCCACAGCGGTTAATGAGTCAGTTCGTGAATACAGGATCGGCCCCTATCTAGCAGATGTATACCTGAGAACAGAAGCTGGCGAGGTGGCTATTGAAGTTTGTGTTACTCACAAGTGCGAAGAGGAAAAGCGACAGTACTATATTGATAATCAGATTGATTCAATTGAGTACCATTTTCCTCTAAATGAAGGCAACAGCATCACTGAATGGATTGCACTGGTTAGTGACAACCTTGTAGAGTACGAATGGATCTATCACTCTACCCTTGAAACAAAGAAACTTGAATATCTAGAAGAGATAGAACTAGAGAAACAGAAGAAAAAAGCTGAGAGGAAAAGCAGATCACTGCAATCAGTTAAAAAATCTCTGACTTCAAAGAAAATTCACTTACCTAGTATCCATAAAGAAATGGAATACATCTATACTGGAGTAACCTTTAAAGAAAGCCAACTAATTTATCCCAAAAGAAATATAGCCTGTGAAAATGTATCTATATCAATAGATACTGATGACTATGTCGTACTCGAAGGGTTTGTCGGAAATCGTGTAATATCTGTAATATATTCGTTTTCTGATAACATACCTGAACTGGCATATCAAGATGACCGAAGTATAGTATGTCGTCATTATACGGATGAATCCAATAAACCGACATGGTCATGGATCAAACATCCGTCTATAACTAAGAGGTTTGATAGGATTTATATTCAATTCCAAACTAATTGCCAGTATCTCTATCGCCAGCGTCAAAGACTTTTATATTTAAAGAACAAAGCTCATGGGCTTTGTTCTGAATACTTGGCTAATCGACAATTCTATTTCGATCGAGACTATCGAAAGTGGAAGAGATGGATGATCGAAAATAAATTATTCACACCAACACCGGATAACTATAAACTTCCTTTTCCAAATATCCTCAAAATGAAAAGGGAGTATTCTATGCTTTGGCCGTTTCAAACATGGGATATAATGGTGTTGAGCAGCTTAGCAGAAATGATTGACTCCTATCCTGCCGGACAAAGGATATATTACTGTGATTTGTTTACATCTTTGGAACAGAGACATGGTTTATCATATGAATACGCATACATAGTAAAAGAATTCAAGGAATTGAATCAATCGACAACCTTCGACAACTTAATCAATCAGAACAGTATTATTCAAGATGCTTTATCCCCATATGCGATGATGAGTCTTATTTCTTTACGAGAGGACCATTTAATGCGAAAGGGTTCTCTCATGTTATCTCTGAGTATATAGCAGTATTAACATTTTAAGCTGGTCATGTGTAAGTATCCCAGCATTAGTTCCATGCACTTTTTGAGATTTCCGGGCTTTCAGCCATCAGTCGATACTCTTCCGGCGTCAGGTTATTCAGGACGAACCTGTTGATAGTTGGCCTTAACGAATTTGCATTCTAGCAAACGCATCATAAGGCCATAGCGTTGGATATACGTTATGGCTATCCTCATGAATTGTTCTGTTTAACTGTATGACGCAGTAACTCCCCGCAGGGGATTGCCTTCAAGGGTAATAATCCTCAAATTGTCTTTGCAGGATTCCGATGAGAATTTTTGTCGTAAATGCCGTCTTAAACCGTTGCTTGCAGTCGTAAGGACAAGATTCATACCCGGTTCACTGGCTGTGAGCATTCGAAAAATATCCATCATCGCTACCCTGTTTAGATCATCAAGGTGTGCAACCGGCTCATCTAGAAAGAAGGAACCACCAAGTGTTCGGGCTCTTGCAAGAAACAACGAAAGAGCGAGATCCTGCCTTTGTCCCTGACTAAAATGAGTTTGTGCATTCAGCGTACCAATTTGTTCAGACGCACCGGATAAAGAAGGCTGGTCTGTGGGTGCAGTTGACATCACGGCCTCCCAACAAAATGCCCCTTCTTTTTGCCCCATGCTCAATGCCTGATAAACTTCATTTGCATGCATACGGGAGAATAATTCTGATGCAGGCAAAAGTAATCTATTGAGACTTTTCGTTGCAACATGCCTGATGTGGTTATCCCAATGTTCTCGGGTTCGGGCGGCAGTATCAACGCACTTTTGACGGTTTGATATCTTTTGTTCTACCTGTTGCAGGTTCTGGCGTAGAACATTGAGTAACGCTATATCGGTACTGACTTTTAAAGCTGCCCTTGCCTTTCCAAGGTATTCTTTCGCGCTTTCCAGTACGTAGGATTCAGTGGTGATTTCTTCGTTAATCCTGTTTAGGAATTTAGCATCTACAGGATTATCCTGAGCAAGGAAATACCAGCTATTTATCAATGGTGTAACAACTGCCAGACGTTGCGCGGAAGCTTTTTCGTCTTCGGCTATCTCTTTTTGCAGGCGGACTATCTTCTCATCATTATTTTTTTGTTGCTCAGCAAAAGTATCCCGCTTGCCTGTGTGATCCTTCACTCTTTCGCCATGTTTCGTTAATCTAGCTGACAGCCAGTTTTTCGTCTGCTGTATTTGTTCAGAAAGCCCTCCTTTAAGGGATATAGCTTCCGTTTGTGCTATTGCTTGCAGCAGACTGGTGAAGCGAATAATTTCAACAGACAGTTGTGTTCTGGCAAGTGAAGTAACCAGTTCAGCACCCAACTCCCTAAATCCGGCATTTGCACGCCATTTACGGATACCTGAATCCGCAACAATATTCTCTGTTTCTGTCTGGAGCCTCAGGATATCATTACGAGCCTGCAATGCATCCTGCTGACGTTTTTTAGCATCGTCGTAGAGTTTGATTGCCTGCTTTTCCCTCTCTTGAGCCTGCAAAAGAACATTTCTGGCTTGCTGAACGGCGGTGTCGGTTTTACCTGATACCTTATGTAACTGTTCTACAAGTTTATCATGTACATAGTAATGCTGACCGCAAAGAGGGCAGTCATCCGCGTGATTAGCTTTTACAAGCTCCATCCCGGACGCCTGTAGCTGTTCAAGTGAAGTGCTTATTGTTTTGAAAGCTTCGCTGAGCTGTAAGGATTCTCGGCGGGCTCCCTGCACCGTCAGATGCAGTTGAAGGAGGCTATTTTCATCCGGTGCCTTTTTGACAATTTCTTCCAGGCTGGCAATCGTTTCAGAAGTTTTTGCCCATATGTTATAGGACGTACTGAGCTTTTGCCATGCTTCGTACTGAGCAGAGCAGGTTTCTAAATCCAGAGCAGATTCAGGAAGTGTAAAATGCAACAAAGGTATGTCTATCACATCCTTCGGCACGCCTGTTATATCACTTACTTGCTTTGCCAGTATTTCCCAATCGCTAAGTTTGAATAGGTGATTTTCAGTTTCCCACACCATTTGCTGTAATTTTTCCAGCTCATCAGTAACTGTTGCCAGCGACTGGCGGAGTTGCTTTTCAGTGGCGCTATAGAGATCGAGTTGCTGGTGTGCTTTTTGAGTTACGGCAGTGTTGATGGCCTCTTGCTCTTTATGTCCAGCAAGGGTTTGCCACCCTGCTTTTACACTCAGCAAATGTTTCTCTCGACGCGAAAATGCCCCTTGCCGTTGTTCCAGAAATACAGATGCCGCTTCACATTGCTTCTCAGGAAGTGAAGTTTCAGGTAACTCAAAACCTGTGAGAGCTGAGATATCAGCAAGGTTTTTCACAATCAGGGATTGTATTCCATCGTCGGCAGCCACTGATTTTTCAAGAAGGCCTATTTTTTTTGTTAGCTCTGCATGCTCATTTTTCAGTTTGCGATCTGTCGGGAGATTTGACTCATAAATTCGGAGCGAATTCTGCATAGGCAGAAGATGTCCATATCCCAGAATATTGGCGAAGATTTGACGGCGCTGTTCAGCAAAGTCGTTATCTACCAGTAAGGACATGGCGTTGGAATAGAGCCATCGGCTTCCCCTCAACCAGTCACTTTTGACTCGCTGTCGTGTATCCGCTCTGGTGCCTGTACCGGTTTCATCAGGAGTCAGAAGCTTCAGTAAATCGCTGTCACTGAGTCGTTTATCTTTGCGAGGACCAGTTTTGAATAAGGCGTCAGGGGTTCGCACAATTTCTGTTAACTCATCGCCAAGCTGACAGGTTGCGCGAACATAGGTTTCCCCTTTACCCCATTTACATCGTAACGAATCACCTGACACATTTTCTGATTCTCCCGTCAGCAGCCATTCAATCGCCTGACAAACGGAGCTCTTTCCACTACCGTTCGCAGCGGTAATAACCGTCAGTGGTGCTGATAAATCGAGTTCTAGGCGGCCAGGAATGCCTCTGAAGTTTTGTATTTCAACCTTCCTCACTGAAAAAGCAGACATAATCTTAATCATCCCATTCCGTTGCATGTTGTCTGGCAAGCGCCGTTCCCGCTAATGTTTCAAGGGCTTCAATCAATTTTATCCCTTCAGGATCGAGTCCTGGCGGATAAGCTGCGATTTCGCTTTCAGCTTCTGCATCCAGTCCAAGTGCACTGATGCGTTCAGTGCGACACCATTCTCCATCCTTAGACCAGACTACATTTTTACGTACGAGTCGGGTATTTTGCTCAACGTGAGTGACTTTTTGGCGCAGCTCTTCGCATGGCGCTGTCAACGCGAGAATGAGATACCCATCATATATTCTGCCGGGAACTTCCAGCCCCACAAGCAGCAAGTCAAGTCGTCTCTCTGCTTCAAGCATTTGCGACGTAAATGCCTCAACTGTATTTTCGCTGATGTGCTGGAGAAAGATGAGGGCGTATGAGGACTGCCAGACGTCTACGGAGGCGTTATCAGGCACGAACGTTGTGTCACTCTTAATTCCGGGCTGTTTAGCCTCTGCCTGATCCATTAATGCAGACAGTGTGAGCGAGTCTATTTTCCGAAAGCCACTCTTCTCTGCCTTACGGCTGATAAGCTGTTCCAGCTCCTCTTTATCACTCATTTTCATCTTTCCTTAGCGAACGCACAAATTTTTCGAGACCTGAACCGTCGATGTCTTCAAGATAGTAGTCATCCAGTACAGACAGGGAATGGAGCTCCGCTTGTCTGTTAACATGGATTTCAGTGATTTCATTTTCATCTGCGTAATCTGGCAGAGTGATATCAACCCTGTGTACTTCACCAGTCCTTGCGATCCAGTGGTCCATCCGATTCCCTCTTCCTTTTGCCAGAACCCTAAGTTTGGGATGTTCACCTGCCTCTGCAGCCCACAACAGAACTTCTGCTTTTACTTGCCTGTAACTTAAGTCAGGATCTTCTAAAAGCACGATGTGTTCTACTGAAGTCATAGATGCCCATTTGAGTGTCCCACTTTTATTGCATTCGGTCTGCCATTCGAGTTCCGAATGAGAACTAAGGTAGCTGTTGAGACCAGCATGCCGCGCTAATTTGGTGTTGTCCCATGAAACAGTGTCCGGCAAAACCGGCGTGTAAGGTTTTAGTTTGTTCATGCAATGGTGAACAATGAGGCTTGAGGACATGCCCTTGTCTGCAAGATACTGGATACAGAGTTTATCTTTAGCACGATTAGGGTAAGGTGAATCATCTTTACTTTCGTAAAGGGTTACATGTGACAGTAATTCTGCAAATAAGGGAATGTAGTCGCTGACAAGCGTGCTGCCTTCAACACGAAATAAACTGGGGCGGAGGAGCTGAAGTGTAGGGCTCTTCCAGTAAGCGCTGAATGATGCAACTGCCGTCTGGGCTGAGCGTATTACCACCCCGTTTTCGACAATTCCACGCGTGGACATCAGCGTATGGCTGCTGTCTGCGCAGGGGTAAGCCCCGCAAAACGTGCGTAACCCGTTCTTGTATTTTGTCGATGATGGATGGCAGCACAAGAAGGCAAGGTCTGTCTTTTCCCTAAGGACTTCAAAATGTGCGAGAGCATGTTTAACTTTCTCATCTTCAACACATTGCGATGCACAGACAGCAAGTGCATGTTTCCTGATGGCAGAGCCGGTCTCTTCTAAAGACATTGCCAAGCGATTTAGCATCGCTTTAGATGCGGACACGCTGCAAAAAAAATCCGCGCCAAGCACTGGCCAGAAACATACATCTTCGAATATGAAGCAATGGTGATGTGTTCCTTGGCCGTCAGAATGGTCAGCGGGGACATTTTCCAGAAGCAAATGACAGGTGGTTTCCCCTGATCGCTCTTTAATCCAGCACCACCCTGCCTGATACTCCTGCACTGGAGCAGGATCCCACTCTGGGGACGGAAAAATGATTTCACCCGACTCTCGCCACCAATTCAGCTTTTCACCACTGACTTTGCCGCAGCCGACGACAAGAATAACTTGCCCTTTTGACGTATTGAGAATCCTGCTAATTTCTTTATAGTCATCAGGATTAAAAGAACCTGCGCTGGATATAATAACAGTAGGGGCCGAGCCAAATTGACTCGCTCTTACTGTTTTCATTGAATTCTGAAGCAAGTTCAACGTGTCATTACACTCAGGTATCATGACAACATTCAGATTTTCCCCTTCAAGAAGTTTTCCCGGAATATAGGTTGAAAGCACATTTTGTGTTTCACTCAGTTGCTCTGGCGAGCAACTGCCGGTCTGGATAAATTGCTTTAACGGCACGAGTAATTCTGATATGTCACCCGTAATGACCTTCTGAAACTCATAGTAAGTACCGGCAACACCTGGCAGCATACGAACCAGTGCTGAAAGTTCTGACCTTCTTAACAAACCTAGTCTGGTATCAACCAAGCGTGGCCAGATAAGATCGCACAGCTCAGTGGCATTCAATTTTTCAAAAGTGGAGTGTGTTTTCAAAAACACTGAACCATCGCGGGCCTTCAGTACTGCTGTTTCGAGTTCTGAGCGATGCCTTTTCATGTGGGCTTCCCCAGCCCCCACTAGAAAATCTGTCGCTGTCCCTCCCGTTGATTCAGATACTGCGAGATACCAGCGAAACTCCTGGCCATAAGGCGGTAACATCCCCGGTTTAACGAGCCCGTAAAGCAGATACTTAGTTAATTCTTCGAGAACAAGATTCAGTTGCACGGGTTTGTTGTACTTCTTACACTGAATGGTGCCAACGCATTGACCGCCCATGTGCAATATTACATCTCTGCCAGCATCCGCACCGCCACTGAACCGACGAACGGAATCATACCAGTCCCACTCCTCAAGTCCCTTAAGCTCAGAGCAAATGTCGCCTACAAATAGCTCGAAGATATCATCAGAAAAATGCGCCATCGGATATTGTCCGCCGTAAAGTGTCAACAGCGGCGCTTTTGACCGGGCAATATCCTGATGCAGTGTAGTAATTAATGCTTCACGTTCTTCATCGGTTTCAGGGCGCTTCGAGCGTCTTACCTTTGACATCTGCTTGTCATCCTGTTGTGGTATCAACACTTTTTCACGACATCATATAAGGAATGATAAAAGTCCACAATTTTTGTCAGGCCCTTAATATTGACCCGGTACATAATACGGTATCAAAAAGGCCACATTTCCCTTTGTGCAGACGTACTGTCATGTCACGTACTGAGCCCTAGGTACTCTACGGACGGTTGTGTTTGAATTTATTGCGGCACTGTCAGGTAAATGGCCCCAGCGACAAACTCATCTCGGTGACATTGGTCCAAAATGGGTAAACAGGTGTTTTGATAGCCAGCCTTAAATGAACACTCAAGTCAAAATGAGTATAAAAACGAAATTAAAATACAAATAAACCATTTATTATAGAGTTACAAAATAAATCACCGTTCAACGTCTAAGCTTCTACTTCGCTGCTAACTCAAAAATCCACGCAATTGCGTGGATTTTTATTTAACGGCAAAAGGTTTAGTTCTGCTCACCGATCCGCTCCCCAATGCATTTCTCAAACACCGTTTTCAATGGCCCATAGTCACAAATGACCGCCGCTATGTTAGCGTGCATCCACTCAGCCTCTTCGACGGGCCACCAACTGATCGTAAAGCCCGCGTTGACGATGATATGTTCGAACAGAACGCGTTGAGCTCTACCGTTACCCTCCCGAAAAGGATGGATCATGTTCAGATCGCCAAATTGCTCAGCCACTGCATCGATCAATTCTGAACGCTCCCACTCTTCAAACCAATCCTTCCGCGCCATGATGTCGAAGATTTTGGCAGCCTCGGGCTCGATTCGAGTAAGGCTGCAAAAACGCGTGTCGCCCTTTGAGATGTCAATAGTGCGAAGCTCACCAGCCCAATCATAAATATCGGAAAATAAACTACGGTGAATTTGCTGAAGGTAGCTCAGATCATAAGGGGGAAGGGAAAAATCGATCTGCTCGGCCGCAATCTCTGAAAGATCACGTTCGGCCTTTATAAGTAGCAGATCATCCTGAAGGTTTAACCGATTACGTAGCGTGTTACTACCAGGGTAACAATAGGGATCTTGTCCGGTACCGTACTTGTCCAACAGTCAGGCCAGTTTCCGATACGCACGCAGAACAGCTTCGCGTTCGGGTAACTCGCGTTTAGACTCCGCCTCTGTGACTTCATAACCTTCTAAACGCAGGCTGGCAACGTAGTTAGAACGACGCGTCTTGGCACAGTAGGCGATTTTGGCTTGCAGACTGGTCTTTTTCACTGAAAACACCTTATCCTGGGACCCAACAAAATATAGCTTAATTATACGCAATCCCCGACTAAAACTCACCCCGCAAAATACGCCACATCCTGTGGCACAGGTGAAGTCCTGCTACCGCCGCACCAGCACCCGATCCACCAGCCCCCACTCAACCGCCTCATCGGCCGTCATAAAGCGGTCGCGATCCAGCGCTTGTTCGACCTCTTCATCACTGTGGCCACAATGTTCGGCATACAGCCGGATCACCCGCTGCTTGGTGCGTCGCATCTCTTCGGCATGAATAAAAATATCCGATGCCTGGCCCTGAAAACCGCCCAGCGGCTGATGAACATGCAGGCTGGCATTGGGCAATGCCGCACGGTGGCCCGGCTCCCCCGCCATCAGCAGAAACGACCCCATCGAACGGGCGGTTCCCATGCACAGCGTATGCACCTGCGCGTTGATGAATCGCATGGTGTCATAAATGGCGAAGCCGCTGGTAATGGCACCGCCGGGTGAGTTGATGTAGAGGTGAATGGGTTTTTCCGGGTTCTCCGCCTCGAGAAACAGCAACTGCGCACAGACCAATTCGGCGATGGCGTCGTTGACTTCGCCATTCAGAAAGATGATGCGATCGCGCAACAACCGCGAGTAAATATCAAAGGATCTTTCCCCCTGGCTGGATTGTTCTACCACCATTGGGACGAGCAGCATCGCTTCACGCATAGGTGAACTCCGTTTTGCAGATACAAGCTGATGAATGAAAGGGTCAGGCGGCGCACATAAGAAGCTGCCCACTGTCGTTGGCCGCCGTCAGGCGTGCGTCGTCCAGTACATGGATAATGCGCAACCGGCTGCCGCCATCGGCGTCGGGCCGGATTTGCAACGTTACCGTGCTTTCGAGGAATGGCGGTTCGTCATCGCGCATCCGGTAGCGGATTTCCTCACCCGGCATTGAAACCACCGGCTCGGCATCGGCCAATAGCTGTGACGGCAACCATTGCTCGCGCAACTCAGGGATGCCAATCGCCCGCCAGACTTTCTCCGGCGGCGCGTCGAGCCGGTATTCGAGGAGCAAAGGCTCACCCCATTTTTCGCTGCCGGTGTCGTTCATTGGTCCATGTCCTTGAGCAAAATGTTCAATTTGTCGATCTGCGCCGGCCAGAAGGCACGGTACTTATCCAGCCAGCGGGCTATCAACGCCAGGCCCTGAGGATCGACTTCGTAATTGACGAAACGGCCCTGCCGCTCCTCGCACACCAGCCCGGCGTGGCGCAACACCGCCAGATGTTGGGACATGGCCGATTGGCTGATTTGCATGCCTTCGCGCAGCGCACTGGCATTCATGCTGCCAATCGCCAGCTTTTCGAAGATGGCGCGACGGGTGGGATCTGCCAGCGCTTTGAAGATGTCATTTTCATTCATGACTACACATTAGTATCCACTTATCTAATGCGCAAGTTTTCAGCATGAGATATTCATTTGGCTATCACGGAACGAGGCACAGGGTAGGCAACCGGGAGACGGCAAACCGCGCAGCCGCGCGGTTTGTTTATGCACTATGATTTAATCGGGATCACCAGCACGTCGACGTTCAGCTGATTGATGGCATGGCGGGTCGATGAAAACAGGTTATTCCACAGGTCGTGATGATGGCCGAAGATCGCCAGATCTATCCCTTTATCCACCACCGCGTTCTTCAATTGTTCAATAAAATCACCGCGCCCAATAATCACCTCGTTGATCGGGTAATTCACATTTTGGGTCATCGGTTCCATCTCTTTTTTGATCTTGTCGTCGAAAGATACGCCGTCGTAGCTTCTCTCCGAAAAACCAATCGCCGCGTGATAGGTATCGTAATGAACGTCCACGTAGATCAGGGAGAGTTTGGCCTTCAAGGCGGCGGCCAGCAACGCGCCTTTTTCAACCAGCCGTTTGCCGTCATCGCTCAGATCGGTAGTAATTAAAATATGTTGATAACACATAGCGCCTCCTGTCATTGACTCGGTAGAGAGCCGAGGCTCCGATATCCCATAGGGTTATATCGTTATGGTTAATTTTAGTTCAGAAACGCGGCAACCGGATGGGGATATTACGCAGAAGAATGGCCCCGCAGCCGGGGCCAGAGAGGATCAACGCACGCGCTGCACTTCAAACCACACATTGCAAACCGACAGAATCAGCGTGTTGGCGTCTTTCACCAGCACGTTGTCGCCGGGGACGCCTTCGGTACCTTGATCGGTGATGCCTTTAATCTCGGTGTCGGCGTGCTGGATTGTCACCCGCTCAACCGAAGGCGTGCTGATGCCCAGCATCGGGAAGTCAATGTAGGAACTGCTGCCGGAATTGTCCTCGACAAACTCCTGCGCCTCGACCGTGCTGAGGGTCGCACCCTGATTTTGCAGCGCGGTACCGTTCCAACTGAAGCCGTCGGCCTTATAGCTGATTTTGCCGCCGACCAGGCTGTTTGCCTGCTGTTCGTCCCAGCAACCCACGGTTTGCGTCGGCAAAATCTTGCTGACATGCCAGTTGCCCAACAGCGTTTTTGGGATCGGTTCAATCGCCGCCTGCTGGCCCTGCTCCGCCGCCTGTACCTGCGTCGTCGATACGCAGGCCAACACCACCAGCGGCAGCAGCGCCTTGCTCCAGATGTTAAATCGCATTGTATTTTCCTTTCGTGAATTCTGCCCCTGCCGGGCCTGCGAACATCATAATAACCCGGTGGATCCGCAGTCAAAACAAACCGGAGAACAAGGGCACAAACAGAGCAATCCTATAACCGTTATTTCACGCCCGGCGACGCCTGACGTTGCTCATAGCTAATCGCTATTAATCATAGTGAATCCGTCTTTTGTTTTATCAATACGTTTACTTAAAGTTATAGAAACTACTAATCCTGAAATAACCAGCATGCTATTTTGAAAAGGACTCTGGGAAAATGACATTTAGGCTAAAAAAGCTCGCCGCAACCTTGGCGGTAGCCGGCACTCTGCTGCTGACCGCCTGCGGGCCGGCGGATCAAGACAGCCACCATATTAAGGTCGGCATCAGCTCCGGTATCGATCAATCGATGTGGGCTGTGGTGCAGAAGGTCGCCAAACAGAAGTACAACCTGGATGTGGAAGTGGTGACGTTCAATGATTACGTGCTGCCCAACGAGGCATTGAACAACGGTGACCTGGATATTAACGCCTTCCAGCACCGGCCTTACCTGGAAAAACAAATTCAGGAACGCGGTTATAAGCTGGTCGCGGTGGGCAACACCTTCGTTTACCCGATTGCCGGTTACTCGAAGAAAATCACCTCGCTCAGCCAACTGCCGGACGGTGCACAGATCGCCGTGCCGAACGATCCCACCAATCTCGGCCGCTCGCTGCTGCTGTTGCAAAAACAGGGGCTGATCGTGCTGAAAGACGGCGTCGGCTTGCTGCCTACCGCGCTGGATATCGTCGGTAATCCGAAGAAATTGAAAATCGTCGAGATCGAAGCGCCACAGTTGCCGCGCGCGCTGGACGATAAACAGGTAGCGCTGGCGATTATCAATACCAACTACGCCAGCCAGATCGGCCTGTCACCGGCCAGGAACGGTCTGTTTGTCGAAGATAAAAACTCGCCTTACGTCAATATATTCGCCACCCGCATCGATAACAAAGACAGCGAAAACGTGAAGGATTTGGTCAAGGCCTACCAGACCGATGAAGTGGCCGCCAGCGCGGCCGAAATCTACAAGGGCGACGCGGTGAAGGGCTGGTAACGCCGACAAAATGGCGCTGCGTGCAGCGCCATATCCTCAACCAACCAACGTCACTGCTTCGCCACGAATTTTTGCATAGTGGCCGGCGTCACCAGTTCAAACGGGATCCAGTAATACGGCTCCAGTTTTTCGCCTTTGATCATCCGCTGCGCTACGTCGACCGAGGCTTTGCCCTGGCCAACGGCGTCCTGGAATACCGTCACCTGCATCTTGCCGGAAGACAGCGCCTTCAGGCCGTCCGGCGTGGCGTCGATGCCACCGATCAGCACCTTGCTGTCACGCTTGCCGGCCTGCTGCAACGCCATGATCGCACCAATCGCCATCTCGTCGTTGTTGGCGGCGACAATATCGATAGGTTCGCCGTTGGTGACCCAGTTCATCATCAAATCCATGCCTTCGCTGCGCGAGTAGTTGGCACTTTGCTTTTGCACGACCTTCATGTTCGGGTACTTCGCTACTACCTGCTCCACGTCTTTGGTGCGTTGCAGCGCACCGGCGTCGGTCAGGTTACCGATCATGATCGCGACGTTGCCCTTGTAGTTCGCCAGGCGCGCCAACTCTTCCATTTGCAGGGTGCCGGACTCTTTCTCGTCGGAACCGACAAACACCACGCCGGAAGGCAACTTGCTGTCGCCCGGCGTGCGGTTCACGTACACCAGCGGAATACCCGCCTTCGTCACCAGTTTGGTGATGGCCGGCGTACCCGCCGAATTAACCGGATCGACAATAATCGCGTCCACGCCGGCGCTGATAAAGCTCTGCACCTGATCGGTCTGGCGGCCAACGTCGCCGCGTGCGTCTTCGAACTGCACGGTGATACCGCGCACCTTGGCCTCTTTGTCTATCGAGTGGCGGATAATGGTCAGGAAGTTCTGGTCAAAATAGGCCATCGACACGCCGATGGTTTCCGCCAGCGCCGAGGTGGAACAGCTGAGCGCCGCCACCAGCACGATTTTTTTTAAGTATTTCATGGTGATTCCCCAGAGGTAAAAAAATACCGCCGGACAGGCTGCTCCGGCGGCAATTCACGGCAATCAGTGTTTTTTGCGGTTACGGTGCATGTCGATCGACACGGCAGCGACGATAATCACGCCTTTGATAATGTCCTGAATGTAGGAGTCCACGCCGATAAAGGTGAAGCCGCTTTTAATCAGCCCGAGGATCACCGCACCGATCAGCGTGCCGGTAATGCGCCCGACGCCACCCATCAGGCTGCTGCCGCCAATCACCGCCGCGGCGATGGCGTCCAGTTCGTAAGACATCCCCATGCTCGACTGGCCGCTGCTGACGCGTGCCGCCAGCACCACGCCCGCCAACCCCGCCAGACCGCCGGCGATGGTATACACCGTTACCAGGTATTTATTGACGTTGATGCCGGATACCCGGGCCGAGGTCATGTTGCCGCCGATGGCATAAATGTATTTGCCATACCGGGTGTGTTTCAGCGCGATATGGAAAATCACCGCAATGACCAGGAAGATGATCACCGGCATCGCGCCCTGGCCGATCGAGGTAAAGCCGTCGGACAGGAAGCTGACCGGGTTACCCTGGGTGTAATACTGCGCCAGGCCGCGCGCCGACACCATCATGCCCAGAGTGGCGATAAAAGGCGGAATGCCGGTGCGGGTAATCAGGAAACCGTTGATGAAACCGCAAACGATGCCCACCCCAATCCCCGCGCCGATCGGGATCGCCGCAGGCAAATCGAGCAGTGCCGGGTACATCGGTGAAATGCTGTCGGAGGTTTGCGCCAAACTGGCCGCCACCACCGCCGTCAGCGCAATCAGCGAGCCGGATGAAAGATCGATGCCGGTGGTGATAATGACCTGGGTAACGCCGACGGCGATGATGCCGATAATCGCCACCTGCAGTACGATCAGCAACAGTCGGTTGGGGTTCATCAGGAATGACTGATCGCGAATATACCAGCCGAGAATTTCGAATATCAGCGCGATACCGATCATCACGATAAAGATGCCGGTGTCTTTCGGCATTTTGCCGCTCAGGCCAGAGAACAGTGGCGCTTTACCCGCAAGCGGCTTCTCGATTTTTACATTACTCATGGTGGTTCACCTTTGCGTTATTCAGAGGCCAGCGCCAGGATTTTTTCCTGATCCGCTTCTTCTTTATCCAAAATGCCGGTAATACGGCCGCCGTGCATGACCATCACCCGGTCGCTCATGCCGAGGATCTCCGGCAATTCCGAGGACACCAAAATAATGGCGACGCCGCGGTTCGCCAGCTCGCTGATCAGGCGATAAATTTCCGCTTTAGCCCCCACGTCGATACCGCGCGTGGGCTCGTCGAGAATCAATATTTTCGGCTGTGCCAGCAACCAGCGAGCGATAAGCACCTTCTGCTGATTGCCGCCGCTCAGGTTATTGATGATTTGATCCATGGTCGGGGTTTTGATGTTGAGCTTTTTGATCTGCTCCATGCAGTCTTTGGCCATTTGCACATGGCTGACAAACCCGTTCTTGCCGATATACTCCGACAGGTTGACGATACTCATGTTCTCGACCACCGACAGCACCAGAAACAACCCGGACTTTTTGCGGTCTTCGGTAAGAAAAGCCAGCCCCAGCTCGATGGCCTTCGACGGGGAATCGACCTTTGCCGCCTTGCCCTCGATAAAGATGCTGCCACCGTCCGCCGGGTGCATGCCGAACAAACTTTCCATCACCTCGCTGCGGCCTGCGCCCACCAGCCCGGCGACGCCGAGGATCTCGCCGCGTTTAACGCTGAACGAAACATCGTGGAACCAGTCCGAACGCCGCAGCCCTTCGACCCGCAGCACTTCCTCGCCGATATTGTTGTTGAACTTGGGGAACATTTGGGTCAGTTCACGCCCCACCATCATGGTGATCAGCGACTGCTTGGTCAGGTTTTCGGTTTTATCGCAGGCGATAAAGGTGCCGTCGCGGAAAATGCTCACCTCATCGGTGATGGCAAAAATCTCGTCCATCTTGTGGCTGATGTAGATAATGCCTTTACCCTGTTCGCGCAGCTCGCGAATGATGGCGAACAGGTGCCCGACCTCGCTTTCGGTCAGCGCCGAGGTCGGCTCGTCCATAATCAGGACATCTGCGTTATAGGAAACCGCCTTGGCGATCTCCACCATTTGCTGGCTGGCGATGCTAAGTTCGCCGACCAGGGTCTCCGGTTTTAACTTGATGTTCAGCCGCGCCAGCAGATCGCGGGTTTTTCTGTTCAGTTCGTCATGATTGACGAAGCCGAGCCGCACCGGTTCACGCCCCAGCCAGATGTTTTCCGCCACCGTCATGTAAGGCACCAGGTTAAGCTCCTGGTGAATCATGGAAATGCCCGAATGCAGCGCCTGCAGCGTGTCGCTGAAGATCACCGGCTCGCCTTTTATTTTAATGGTGCCTTCGTCGGGGTGATAAATGCCGATTAAACATTTCATCAGCGTGGATTTTCCCGCGCCGTTCTCCCCCATTAACGCGTGTACGCTGCCTGGTTTGATTTTAATTGAGACCTTGTCCAGCGCCTTCACGCCGGGAAACTGCTTACTGATACCTTCAGCCTCAAGAACATAAGGATACATGCTGATAACCTCCGCCGTTCGTCAATGCATCCCTGCCGTATTTACCGCCGTGTGCCGGGTAAATACGGCAAGGGATATATACCCGTCGCCTTTCAAACTGCAGCGTTGTTACCTGCTCTTGCTTACCCCAGTTACTTACTAAAGTAAGCGCCTGGGGATTAGCAAGCTGGGCGCCTCGCTGCAGCATGAAATTCATAGGGTATAGCCGCGCTGCTTTAACGCTTATTTTCTGTTCTTGTCGGCAAATTCCTGATAATTGGCCTTGGTGATCAACTGATACGGGATCAGGACGTTGCTCTCCACCTTCTCGCCCTTAACCAGTTGAATGGCGGTTTGCACTGCGCCCTCACCTTGCCCTTTGGCGTCCTGGAATACGCTCAGCGCCAGATCGCCCTTCTTGATGAACTCCAGCGCGTCCGGAGTACCGTCAACGCCGGCCACCAGCACACCACTTTTCTTCGCCTGCTTCAGCGCCAGGATCGCGCCGATGGCCATTTCGTCGTTGTTGGAGGCGATGGCATCAATCTGCTGACCGGTCAGCACCCAGTCGGTAGTAATGTCGACGGCTTCTTTACGGCCCCACTTGGCGGTTTGTTTGTCGAGGATTTTGATGCCGGGGTACTTGGCCGCCACCTCTTCCACGCCGCGGGTACGATCGCGGGTCGCTTCATTGGACAGCTCGCCCATCAGGATCATCACGTTGCCCTTGCCGTTCATCTGCTTGGCCAGCTCTTCCATTTGCAGCTTACCGGCCAGTTTGGAGTCTGAGCCCACGTAAGCCATGCCCGCCGGCAGCGTGACTTCCGGACGACGGTTAACGAACACCAGCGGGATCTTGGCGCTTTCCGCCAGTTTGATCATCGGCTTCACGCCCTGGGTATCGACCGGGTTAAGGATGATGGCGTCGACGCCCTGACTGACAAAGTTTTCGACCTGTTGAATTTGCTGGGCAATATCCCCTTTGGCATCTTCAAACTGACCGCTGACGTTGCCGTCCGCCTTCATTTTGTTCTGCATTGACTGGCGCAGGATGGTGAGGAAGTTGTCATCGAAATAAGCCATTGAAACGCCGATCTTGATGTCTTTCGCCAACACGCTGGCCGGCAACATGCACATCAGTACCGAGGTGACGATCAGTTTCTTCAGCTTCATGTTCTGTACCTTTTAATCGTTAGAATGAAGAGGCCTGTTGATTTGACAGCTAATGAAAAATATTTTTTACATTCAAACAACAATCCGGTCGGTGTTATCCCCTTGATACGGCAGATTTACCGTTTTTTCTGCGTATTCGGGCGGTGTGTGAAATTTTGATCGATATCTCAAAATAGAATAAAAACAATGTATTGAAATAAGCCCTCTAACAAAGCAGTAACGTCATTACGTCATTATCAAATGTTTATTTCATAATTGAGATTATTGAAACTTTTTAACTCAAACAAGCGAAACATGCGTTTTGGAATGACCAAGTAACAAAAACATGACACGGATCTAACAAATGACGCAAAAGCCATCAGCCGGCCGCATCCTTTACTGCGCTCAGCCGCAGTTAGCGCCCGCAGCAATGAAAAATGGCGCGACGGTTTCTCAGTAAATATGCGAGCGGGCACGCAGTTTGCGGTTTCCCCATTTCATGCTCATGCTTACTCAGCGATACTGGGTATATCCCTATTTTCAGGAGGATCTGACATGCAGCTCAGCAGTAAGGTACGGATGAACCGGCTGTTTAATAACGGCAAATGCCTCGATGTGGCGATCGACCACGGCATCGCCAATGAACCGGATTTTTTGATCGGCCTGGAGGATATCGAACGGGTCATGAGCAGCCTGATCGTCGCCCGGCCGGATGCCATTCAGGTTAACTACGGCCAGGCGGATTTGCTGCAACATGCGCCGCAGCGCGACAAACCGGCGCTGGTGATGCGTACCGACGTCGGCAATGCCTATAACGCCGCCCGCCACCGCGAAATGTGGGCAGTGCTGCATAACCCGGACGCCCCGATCCTCGCCGCGCTGCAAATGGATGCCGCAGCGGTGGTGGTTAACCTGTATCTGATCCCCGATGAACCGGGCATTTTCCGCCAGTGCGTGGAAAACATCGGCCGGCTGCGCCATGCCTGCGATCGCTACGCCATGCCGCTGATGATCGAACCGCTGGTGATGGCCCCACCCGGCCAGGGCGCCGCTTACGGCTCGCTGGGCGATGTGGAGAAAATGGTGCCGCTGGTGCGGCTGGCGCGTGAACTGGGCGCCGACATCATCAAGGCCGATCCGACCGAACGGGTGGAGGATTTTCACCGCATCGTGGAAGCGGCACGCTGCCCGACGCTGGTGCGCGGCGGCGGCAAAGGCGAACTGGGCGCGGTGTTGGAGAAATCTGCCGCTCTGATGGCGCAAGGCGCATCCGGCATGGTGTATGGCCGCAACGTTTACCAGCACAGCAACCCGTCAAAAGTGGTCAGTGCGCTAATGGCGATCATCCATCAGGGCGCCAGCGGCCAGCAGGCGCTGGAAATCTACCACCAACCCTGAATACGGCTTTTGTAACTAAAATAATCCCTCGCCCGGCGGCAGCATGTTATAACCTGCTGCCGGTCACTACCCTGCAACCTATTCCCCGCAAGAATCGTTGATATCGCCATTCGGAGAACCGCCATGCCAAAACAACGGATCCCGCTGAAGCTCAGCACCACACTCACGCTGATGGTGTCCGCCATTATCGCTTCGGTGCTGCTGGTGGTGTTCGCGCTGTTTTTTGTGCAGATGAACCAAGAGGGGCAGGCTCAGTTGCAGCAAAAAGCGATGGCGATTGCCAATACGCTGGCGCTCTCTTCCACCGTGATCGAGGGTCTTGAACGTCAGGATCGCAGCGGCGAAATCCAGCGCTTTGCAGAGCAGGTGCGTAAACAGAACGAGCTGCTGTTCGTGGTGGTGGTCGATATGAAAGGCATTCGCTACTCGCACCCCAAACCCTGGCGCATCGGCCAACATTTTATCGGCGAGGATCTGGAGCCTGCTCTGCACGGCAAAACCAACAGCGCCATCACTCGCGGTTCGCTGGGGCCGTCACTGCGGGTTTTTGTCCCGGTCTATGACGCGCAACGCCAGCAGATCGGCGTGGTGTCGCTCGGCATCGCACTGGATACCGTCCGCCGGGTGCTGGGCGAAAGCCGCTGGATTATTTACTGGACCATCGCCTTCGCCGCGCTGGTCGGCACGCTCGGCACTTTCTTCCTGGTGAAGGCGTTGAAGCGCATCATGCTCGGCTTTGAACCCTACGAAATTTCCAACCTGTTCGAACAACGCAACGCCATGCTGCAGTCGATTAAAGAAGGCGTGATCGCGGTCGATAACCAGTCGCGCATTACCATTGTCAACGACGAAGCCAAACGGCTGCTGCGTCAATGCGGGCCGCTTGAGAATTTGCTGCTGGAATCCGCCAGCAAGCATTGGCCGGCCCAGCTGCATCTGGCGGAGGTGTTGGCCAGCGGCAAACCGCTGCGCGACCGGCAGATCAGTTTTAACGGCAGCGAGCTGTTAACCAATACCGTGCCGGTGATCGTCAAAGGCCAGGTTATCGGCGCCATCGCCACCTTCCGCGATAAAA
The DNA here is from genome assembly GCF_003591175.1 of Serratia inhibens. Classification (GTDB taxonomy): domain Bacteria; phylum Pseudomonadota; class Gammaproteobacteria; order Enterobacterales; family Enterobacteriaceae; genus Serratia; species Serratia inhibens. The sequence goes on from NZ_QYYG01000001.1 coordinate 967,210, forward strand.
CCGAGGTCAGCCAACTGGTGCAGCGCCTGAGCGGCATGGCACACTACGCCGATGCGCTGCGCGTGCAGTCGCATGAGTTTATGAACAAGCTGCACGTGATCCTCGGCATGTTGCACATGAAGGCTTACCAGCAGTTGGAAAACTACATCATCAATACTGCCAGCAACTACCAGGAAGAAATCGGCGCGCTGCTGCGCAAGATCCAGTCGCCGGAAGTCGCGGGTTTCTTTATCGGCAAGATCAGCCGCGCTCATGAGGCCGGCATTGAGTTGACCATTGATGAGGCCAGCCTGCTGCCGGAAAGCGAGGATGCGGAAACGACCCATGTGCTGATCAGCGTGCTGGGCAATCTGATTGAAAATGCCATCGACGCCATCGACGGCGTTGAAGGGCATGAGATCAACCTGAGCTTCCATCACAATGAGAATCACTTACACTGTATTGTCAGTGATGACGGCCCCGGTATAGATCCGGCTATCGGCGCACGCATTTTTGAACAGGGTTTTTCCACCAAAGGGCCGGGGCGCGGTATCGGGCTGGCATTAATCCGCAGCAGCCTGGAGAAACTGGGCGGCAGCATTGATTTCGACTCTGAACCGGGTGAGCTAACCCAATTTTTTGTGCATATCCCCTATCGGGCCAAGGACTGAACCCATGATTAACGTATTGATTATCGACGACGATCCGATGGTTGCGGAGCTCAATAAATACTATCTGAGCCAGGTCAGCGGTTTTCACTGCCAGGCGACGGTCGCCACGCTGGCGCAGGCGCGCGCGGTGCTGGCCGACGCCAACGTCACTGTCGATCTGGTGCTGCTGGACATCTATATGCAGCAGGAAAACGGGCTGGATCTGCTGCCCGGCCTGCGCGAGCTGGGTGAAAAAACCGATGTCATCATCATTTCTTCCGCCAGCGACGTGGACACGGTGCAGCGCGCACTGCACTACGGCGTGGTGGATTATCTGATCAAGCCTTTCCAGTTCACCCGATTCAAAGAGGCGTTGAACAACTACCAACAGCAGTCGCAAATCCTGGCGCAACGCGAGTTCTCGCAGAGCGACGTCGATAGCCTGCTGCGCCGCCAGCCCAGCAGCAGCGAAGGCAAGAAACTGCCGAAGGGGTTGACCGCTATCACGCTGAGTACAGTGTGCGAATGGATTGAACAGCAACATGACGGCGAGTTCTCCACCGACAATCTGGCTAACGCCATCGGAATTTCGCGTGTGTCCTGCCGCAAATATCTGATCTATCTTGCAGAAAGCGGCATCCTTGGCACCCGTATTCTGTACGGCACTACCGGCAGGCCGGTCTATCTTTACCAACTTAAACCGGATGCCATCGCCATGCTGAAAGAGTATTGCCGGCCGGCCTAGCCGATCAGAAAATCCAACAGCGCCGCCAAAAATTCATCAGGCCGCTCAACGTTGGACAGATGCACCACCGGCAATATCACGGTGCGATAACGACGTCCCCCTTCCGGCGATCAACGATGGCGCTTGAGATTCGGCAAAGCCATATCACGGCCAGGTAGCCGGCACGTACCGCCCTGCTGGGGTTTACTGCCGCAACGATGCTCGCCGAACATCGCGCTGTTGCGCCGCCGGTTCGCCTGCTCGCTAACCCCCTGTTGCCGTTCCAGTTCAAGCGCCTTTTCATTGGCCAGCGCCACGCCTTCGGCGCTCCATATCTTATGCTGTAGCCCGCTGCGTTTTTGCTGGTAATCCTCAGAGACTTTGTTATCCGGCGGTAGCGCAGCGTGGTATTGCAAATCAACCAACGCTTGCGAAGAGAAAGAACAACACTGCGCCACGCAGGCCAGAAAAATCCGTTTCATTGATACACTCCCAACATGATATTTACCTTACTCCGCCCAAGACTCAGCACCCCATCTGCCGCCAGTTGATCCACACGCGGCAAAAAGTACCGACATACAGCCGATGCGCACCCATCACCGGGATCGGCAACCGCCTCACGACCAGGCAGCGGTTAACCACCGATGCCAAGCCGCACTGTAATTCTTGGTGCCGATGGGGATACGCAACCGGCGATACAGGGGGGAACTCTGTCGCGGCCTCCAGCGCTTTTCGCTGTGCGCGCAAATCGGCAAGCCGCGCCTGTTCCGAGCGGATTTGCTCTACGTACCAGAGATGTTGCAACAGGCCGTTAAACCGCTGCCGATAGTCATCGGCACCGTCATTCGCGCAGGAGGTTGCGGGCTGAGCATGTCGGTCGACGAATGAATGGCAACAGCCAGACGCCAGCAAGGCGAACACCGCCGCAACCACAGAGGTCCATTTCAAAAGCATAAACTCCATTAATGCGTAGGGGCTAGCAACCGTCGATAAGCAAGGGTTGTTCTTCACGCGGTAAGGCCGACGGATGCGGTTCAACCGTGGCAGAGGCAGTTTTGCCCTGGGTCTTGCAACCTTCACGCAAGGCCAGCGTATTGTTTTCGCTGTGCGTCGATACCGGAGGCCGCTGTTTTTCATGACCCATTTCGTCCCACAGGCCGTGGGCCATTTCTTTCAGCTTCTTGCGAAACAGCACGGGCGAGACCTCTTCCTGCTCCCGATCATAACGGGCGGCAGCGGCCGGATGGCTCCAGGGTAATAATAAGAACAGGAAAATAACGGGGATACCCTTTTCCACAATAAACTCCTGTAATAAGGCCCATGCAGGCGCTCACTTCCATTAAATCAAGAGCGGCATTATTTGCCGTTAAAACAAACGTCACCAGAGAACAAACACATTAACCGAAAAATAATAAACCTTAATTAAATAGGTGATATTGAGACTTATAATTCGCAGGCATAATATATTTTTTGCGGATTAACGGTCCCACAACCTTGACCAGTCCAGGGTTCCGCCGATACTGGGCGAGCCTTCGTTCAATACAGAATAGGCCGACTCTCCACTACTGATGCGTTGTTTCTGCTCCCGCGTTGCCCGTGCCGGCGGATCCCAGGATGAATGAGATGAATCAGCATGAATAGCGCTGCAGCCACTCAGGAATATTATCAGCGCGGGGATACCATGACGTAATGTCATATATTCTCCTTAAAATAGACTTAACCGTCGGTCGCGGTAAATAAAAAAGACACTTTTTTTAGTTTATTAATCAGAATGCCCATCCGGCAATGCCGAAACAAAACGCATCACTGTTAAATAATGTGGCGAATGATTTAACTTAAAATAAACAAACAACCAGCTTCACCGCAGCGGCGATTAAATGGTTCAAATAGAGTGCGGCGCGCAAAATGCGCTGCCGCGTCAGCCTTCGCTATCAGGTTCCCAGGCCAGCAAATCGCCCGGTTGGCAATCGAGAATACGGCAGATTTTGTCCAACGTCTCCAGCCTGACGCCCTTGACCTTACCGTTCTTCAGCAACGATAAATTTTGCTCAGTGATCCCCACCTGCTCCGCAAGCTCCTTCGATCGCATCTTCCTTTTGGCTAACATGACATCAAGACTTACTATTATCGCCACTCTATTCTCACACGAAAGAAAGCTGTTCTTCATTCAGCCGCAACGCTTCCAGGAATACCCGACTAAACACCAGGATTGCGCAGCCTACGATCAACGAACGTACCGACTCGCTGTTGACGCCATAATAAATTATTAACAGCATTTTTTCACTGGCGGTCAGTATCATCACCTGCAACATACCGGCCAACGAAGGGAACAGCACATCGACAATCAATAAAATACCGATGATCTGCAGCAACAGCATATTGTTGCGATGCCAGACATTGCCGCGATAAAACTGATAAAACAGCCCTGCACCGCACAACAGCGCGCTGTAATAAGGCACGTAAGCGAGCATATCCAGCAACAAGGTGGCAAAAATCGCCCAGCGCTGCTGCGGGATGGCGTAGGCATTCAGTTCCGGGTAGTAGTCGCGATAGGCGGCCACGATGCTGTTGAACGCCTCACCCTGCACCCAGCCCTGGACAATCATGAACATCTCCACGCCGGTGCTGATAATCAGCATCGCCATGATCAATAAACACAAGCAACGTACGTAAAGTGGAAGGTGGATCCGTGGCACGGCAGCCATAACAAGTTCATCCTTGGAAAACAGCAATAAGTTATCGTAAAACGATAACTTATTGCTGTCAACGATCAAGTGGACTGATGAGTAGCGACTGGAACAGGCAGATATGGGCGTAAAAAAGCCGGGATAACCCGGCTTTTCCGAATACTCGATGGGTTTAGACCAGTTCGATCACGTCGAACTTAACTTCACCGCTGAGATCCGCTTCGTAATCAACGCCCTGCACACCAAAGCCGAACAGACGCAGGAACTCGGCCTTATAGCCCAGATAATCGGTCAGCTCATTGATGTTGCTGTCGTTGATCTGCGCCCAAATTTCACGACAGGTGTTCTGCACGTCGTCACGCAGTTCCCAGTCGTCCAGACGCAGACGGTGCTTCTCGTCGGTGTCCGGTGCAGTGCCGCTGTACAGCTTGGTGGCGAACAGGCGCTGGATTTGCTCGATGCAACCTTCGTGGATCCCCTGCGCTTTCATGATTTTGAAGACGATGGAGATATACAGCGGCATCACTGGAATGGCAGAGGAAGCCTGAGTCACTACCGACTTCAGCACCGCAACGTAAGCCGCGCCGCCTTTAGCCTTCAGCTTCTGATCGATGGCCTGAGCCGCGCGATCCAGATCTTCTTTTGCTTTGCCCAACGTACCGTGCCAGTAGATTGGCCAGGTCAGATCGGTACCGATGTAGGAATAAGCGACAGCCTGCACGTTGTCTGCCAGCACGCCGGCTTCTTCCAGTGCGTCCATCCACAGTTGCCAGTCCTGGCCGCCCATCACTTTGACGGTATCGGCAATTTCTTGCTCGTTGGCAGGCTCAACCACGGCTTCTACCAGCACGTCTTTGTTGGTGTCGAGCGCCACGGATTTGTACGGTTCGCCGATAGGTTTCAGCGCCGAGCGCACCACTTCACCGGTTTCCGGCATTTTACGCACCGGGGAAGCCAGCGAGTAAACCACCATGTCGATCTGACCCAGGTCCTGTTTGATCAGGTCAATAACGGTTTGACGGCATTCGTTGGAGAATGCGTCGCCGTTAATGCTTTTCGCGTACAGGCCTTCTTCTTTAGCTGCCTTATCAAAACCGGCAGAGTTGTACCAACCGGCAGAACCGGTTTTGCCTTCACTGCCCGGCTTTTCAAAAAATACGCCGATGGTGGCCGCACCGCTGCCGAACGCAGCATTGATACGTGACGCCAGACCGTAGCCGGTAGAGGCACCAATCACCAGTACCTTTTTAGGCCCGTTTTTCAGTTCGCCACGGGATTTAACGTAAGCAATTTGCTCGCGGACGTTGGCTTCACAGCCTGCCGGGTGAGCGGTGGTACAGATAAAACCACGAATTTTAGGTTTGATAATCATAGTAATTTTGTCTTGGTAGCTAAAAACCGAAGGACAATATACCTGATTTTCACAATATACTTAAGACAGGCGCATTGCAGAATCGCAACAAGTCCAGTGAGCAGACCAGTCTCGCCCGGTCAACTCAGGCCGCAGAGAGTGCGCATAAAGCGTGATTGCCTGGGGAGTTTACGTCGAAAAGCACCTTGCCGGCAGGCTGGGCAAGCCGCAGCGGACACCGGCTGGGTACGCAGCCATCAGGTCAGGATTTTCGGCCCTGACCTGCCGGGGTGTTATCAGACCTTCTTCTTTTCCAGCTGTTCAACCAGCGTATATCGCAATGAGGACGCATCGGCCGGTACGTTTTCCGCCTGGGTCACCTTAACCTTCAAACGATAGCGGTAGCCCGGTTCAAAGTTGAAGCCTTCAATCTGGCTATAAAACATTTCCCACTGGCCTTGCACCGAATGACGCACCTGCATGCATTTCATTGGGGAAACGCCCATGCAATCCACCAGCGCACTGTTAACCAGCAACACTTCCGTATGGTCACCCTGGTTTTTCTTGGGTTGGTTCACTGAGGTTCCCTCTTGGCTGCAGCCAGCCAGACCGGCCAATGCAACAAATAATAACGCTTGGATTTTCAATGTAATGCACCATTGACTGTTTGGGTGGGAGGGATAGTAACAAAGCCATTGGCGCTGAGGCCAGCGGCATGCTCCGAATTTATCGGCGAGCCGGGATAACCGGCCCGCCGTTTTTTCAGAACTGCACGTCCGCCGTTTGTATCAACTGGGCAAAAGGACCTGACAGAGTCAGATTATGATGCTTGATTATCGCCTCGGCGTTCAGCACCGGCGTATCGCTGCAGGTGTGCGCATCGGCAACCAGCAGCACCTGAAACCCCTGCTCGCCCGCCTGCCGACAGGCGGTATCCACGCAATATTGCGTCTTCATTCCCATTATCGCCAACCGGGTGATGCCATCTTCTTTTAGTTGCCCGGCCAGCCCCGTTTGATAGAAACAGCTGGGCCGGTTTTTATCTATAACCCTGTCCACTGCCGTATCTATTGCCAGACGCGGATGCAATTGCCAAAAATGGCTGCCTGCGGCGATCGGTGACCCTTCTGGCCCGGCATGGCGCACAAAGAATATGGGGCTGCCCGCATCGCGCGCCCTACCAATCAGCACGTTGATATTGGCCAGAACGCGTTCGCCTTCATACGGCGGCTCCGGGCCCTCGTACATGCCGAGCTGCATATCAATGATCAAAAGTGCGGTACGGTGAGGATGTTGTTGCATGTGGATCTCCATCTTTACCAGCCAGGACGGAGCATGAAGACACCCCGGCCATGGCTGGCGGGGCTTTGGGGAACTGCGTTTTTAGCTCACGCACACCCTTACAGCCCGCCAGAAAAAGGCGGTTGTCGTGGTTGTGGTCGAGGTGAGCAGGGTATATTTCATCACTCGATAATGCTTAAGGTCGGCAGATGAGTCAATGAAGTTTATAGAGGGGAGATATTACCCATTGCAACGAGAAAGCCCTGGCAAATTTGCCAGGGCTTTTTTTGAGTACTTAGCTTTGAGAGGCTACCGTAATGTTTTGGGTCGTTATTTGTTCACAATAACTTTCCTGCATATCAAACGAGTAATTAAATGCCCAACTGGTGCCATCTTGAGCGACAACCGGCACGCCCGCGCCAGAGAAGCAACGCCCCTCAAACGAGATCGCCAGGTAGTAGGCTGCAGCTGAATGCAGCACTTCGTCGTATACAGTTACCGGCTTAATTGGCAGCGGCAAACGGCCGAGGTACTTGTTTAAAAGGACGGCACCTTGGAACTCCCCCCCTACCACTACCTGGGTTAACGCTTTTGCCTGCTCCGGAGTTAGCGTCACACAGTTATTCTTATCAATAATCAGCTTTGTCATTTTAGTCTCTTTGTCCATAGTTACTGTATCCATATACAGCAAATGAACTCTATCAACTTATTGACGGGATATCGCATGACTGGCGCTGTGCCATTGATGGCTGAGCTTAATCCAAAAGATCATAAATATTGATAACTTCACAAGACCTAAATAATAAACACACCCGGCTATTAATCACAAGCAGAAAAAAATCCCCATGAAATATTAAATCAAAATATAGTTATCATTTTAATCATACACATGGTAATTAAATATTTCAACCATGCATGCCGCATGGTAAATAATACCCATGTGTCATCAGAAACAGGTCAATGAATGAAATATAAAATCCAGATCAACATAATTATTTGATAAAAGCAAAGTGCCACAACGTGGAATAGATGAAATTTCTCATCTTTTCAGTGATGAACAGATCCATAAAAACATCGTAAGATGGTTATCATTCAGTAGAAAGTATGATGTCCCAGGTACTCTTGATAAAATGGCCACTCCCACCCACTTTATTTGGGGGGGGCAAGATATGATAACGCCTATAGAACCGTGGATTACGCTATCGCAACAATTAAAAAACGTTAGTATGAGTGTATTCAAAAATTGCGGACATAGCCCAATGCTAGAGGCGCCGAAAAAATTTATAGCTGAATTATTATCCTTACTAAATCTCGAAGTTGTCAGTGAAGGGTAAATCATAGCGATGTAATGGCTCCAGTCCCTCTTTAAACCCCGCTATCAATTGCGGGGTAAAGTTGGTTGGCAGGATTCCCGGAACGGTTCGGAAAAGCTTGGTATAAAAATACATTAACGACCTGTCATCAAATCACCGGTACGCCCTAAAAATCGCACGACCCGTTTGGTGGTTATCATGCATTGCGCAGCAGCCTCAGGAAGCCGCTCTGTAGTGCATAAAAAAGGTCGCCAGTGGCGACCTGAAACGAAAAGCATTCCTGGTATTAATAAAAATATAATTATTGGGAATTAAGAATATTTTTTTGAGCAACCATCATCAATCTATTTGCCATGTCGTTTAGAACATATAAATCTCTGCGGCGAGTCCAGACTTGTGAAGATTGTTTATCATACCATACAGGCAGAGTCACCTCCCGCAGTGCATATCCTTTAACATTACGCATTTGACATGTCATCACGCAACGCTTCACGTGATCGCCATGTCCGATAACAGCAGCCGTCCCGACAGAAGCTGAATTACCCCCGAAATGTTTATTGATAATAGCTTGCAGTACACCATCAGTACTAAGATAAGTTAGATTTCCCTGGTCATCCCATTCTGGCTCAATCGAAACGATATCGTCGGCTGGGATGTCAGGATACATTTCCTTCGAGGCCAAATACCGTGCTATTTCCCACTGAACATACATTCGCATTGGCTTCATACGGTATGCCTTGGCACAGCAATCAGCAAGGTCCTTGTTCATTGGTCCAGGTTGCGCCAATTCATTTTTTGACCCGGAAACATTTTCACGATTCCCAAATGCAAAAGCAATGAGGATGTCCGTATCGCCTATAGAGATATAGGGCGGATGATTATCAAAAATGGTAATATCTAAATCCTCCGCCAATACAGCGGAAACACACTTATCACCTAACTCCATCGTTAATTTATTGCACAAAGTACTATAAAAAATCTCATCTTTGCTTTTTTCAAACAACATATAAGCTCCTTGGTAATGTTATGATTCTCTCACTCAAGTATTTAATAGCGATAAATTCTCTAGCAAGACTCGTAAACTCGAGAGTTAAACATTACCGGGTATCGATACTGATTTTCACTCCTTCAAAGTTGTGCCACCGCCAACAAAAAAATCACTCTGGACACACTGTCACAGACCTCATTGAAAGTAATTATAATGCCATCAATCCCATTGCAGCACATCGTGATCTTCCGATTCAGAGTAAACAATCATGCCATTCTACTCTTGCACCTGAGTACCATCGTCCGCTTCGAACTCCGGGATACTATCGGTCGGTGGCAATGATGTAGACTGGCTGGCCGTCTTTCGCCGCAAACGTTGCCAACTCTTTAATTTTGTCTTGGGTCAGTAGCCGCTTACTCGTCGGTATTCCCATCAAATTGATCAGATAAATTAAGTCATCGCACAATTCCAAGCGATGACCATGATCGTCGACAAAGTTATAACCTTTAAAAGGTTCAATTATCTCTTTAGCGCTTTTGCCAGCTATAGCTTCCGCCATCGCCCCATGTTTCACCCCGAAGCGTTGGCACCTCGCATGCGGTGAACACATACTCAGGGGGTAGCAGGAAGAAAGTCGTGGTGAAACGCGAATGGCTGGAATTGGCGCAATACCTCCCCACAAGAGAAGCGGCATCCGCGATGCCAGCGTGGTTCAGTTTAGCGATGGATCTGGCACTGGTTTCTGGCCAGCGACGCGAAGATCTGACCCAAATGCGATTTGACCATATTGTTGCCGGGCGCCTGCAGGTGGAGCAAGGCAAGACGGGCGCCATGATCTCCCTGCCCCTCGATCTTGAACTGAAATGCGTGGGCTTGCAGCTGGGTACAGTGATTGACCTTTGCCGGCGGGCCAGCACGACAGATTTTCTGCTCAGCGCCGGCATCAGAAAAAACAGCCCGGACGGGTCATTGCACCCAGATGGATTAACAAAAAAATTTGTAGCAGCGCGAAAAGCTTCAGGGTTGGATTTAGAGGAACCCCCCCCCCCCCGACATTTCACGAGATCCGTAGTCTGTCCGGGCGATTATATGAGAAGGAAAGAGGAAGGCATTTTGCGCAGAAATTACTGGGGCATACTTCAGAGACGATGACGCTGAAATATCTCAATACGCGAGGGAAAGAGTACGTGATGCTGTAAAAGACCGAATATCAAAATTCGAGTAAAATTCGAGCCTTTTTGAAAAAAACCTTTAAAACCAACGATATAAAAAAACACCGAGTACTATTCAAATGAAATAAACTATTTTAAAAACAGGTAGTTAAAACATTGATACAGAAAAAGTGGCGACGGAATGACCACACCAAAAAGGCGGCGCTCTCCGCACCGCCATCAGAAAAATTTAGTTAGCAAAAACGCAATCACGGCCAGACGGTGCACCCATCAGACGAGTCATCCCTTCACAGGTGATCACAACCTTCTGACCTTTTTTAAGTGCCAGAGCGGTCGACTTCTCTGAATCCTGAATGCCCATCATTGCCGGTAGGAATTCATTGCTTGTTTTTAAGCGCACAATAATTGAATCGGTAAAATCTTTATCAATAGATTGCACTGTTCCTGAAACCTCTATTGTTTTACCTTTCATTTTTTCATCCGCAGCTACTTCATTGTCATCGTAATCTTTGAACAATGCATTCGCTGTAGTTTTGTACACTTCCTTGGCCGGTGCAGCGACCGCTGGCGTGCTTTCAGACGAAGTAGATGTGTTAGCTGTGCTGTCTTTTTTATCATCGGCAAAGTAGCCAATAACAACCAAGGCCACGATGATATAAAGTATCCACTTGAAGAATTTTTTCATTGCTTTTCCTTACTTAATACAGTTTTTTAATTTCCATTATTACAACCCCCAAAGGGTTCACTTTATCAATATCACATTCAAAACTTATAGTTATTCCTGTGATATTAATTCTTTTGCCTGGAAGGATTGCAACTGTGTATATATCGCAGCTTCCATCAATATCGAGTAACTATGACCCATTACCAAGGGTTTTCTTTCCAAAATCTACAAGCCAAGAATTATTGCTTTTCTGGACGTATCCCAGCTCTGAAGTGGATTCAGGAGTAAATGAAGGATCACAAATCCATTCGCCAGCGCGAATTAACTCACCTGAAGCAATGGACCAACGTTTCAGCGTGGTGAAGGATGGCTCGTAGGAAACAGCATCCGGGTTGCCAGGATGGCCTTGCCCGGTGGCCAACCATAGCAATGACACGCCAGTATCTAACGCACATGCAACAACCGCATCGCCGGGAAAATATTCACGCCTAACCCAAGTGCTGATTGTTGCGGTTGAAATGTCCAAAAAGTCGCCGAGCTCTTTTTGAGTTCGAAACCCGTACGCATCTAGCATCCTTCGCAGCACAGGTTTTCCCCCTGCAGCTTGGATTTTTTCATATAAGGCTTTGCCGCGAAGTGTGGATTTGCCAACTTCAATATTCGAATTTGCAAATTTCCCAGTTACCAACCAAGTGACATCAGCGCCAGTATCCAGTGCGCATCGCACAATTACCGTGCCCGGAACCTGCCCACGCAAAAGCCACCCGCCTACGTTACTACTGGAAATTTCCAGTTTTTCAGCAAGCTCTTTCTGCATGGTAAACCCATAAGAAGAAAGGATTCTTTCTAAAACCTCTGACGCCACAGCGTTTTCTATACGCATCAAGACAACCTTAAGTTCGATTTTCGTATTCATAGATACAAAAAACGAATCTACGATAGATACACACCACATGTAACACCGTAGAACACAAACCACTAACCGGAGATATTGCTTTATATCTCATGATATTGCAAACCTCCAGGCCGCACCCGCCGCGCCTTTTTCACCTGCGCAGATTGCAAACATGCTTCTGCCTGGTCTGAGCGGCGCCATTCTGGAAGCAGTGCAGTGCGCAGTTGCTATGCACACCTCGCCGACCATGTCCAAAGAGGACTTCATTGCCGTTAACGGCATCAGCGCATCTGTGCTGGAGAAGTGGATCGCCAACGGCGTTGTGCTGCTGGCGCCAACCCCTACCACCACCGTGAAGCAAAACCGGAAGAACCGGAAGACCGGCGAGATCGAAGAGGTCACGATGACCAAGCACGGTAATGCCCTGATCAATCTCGAAGCGTGGCGCGAGAAAAATCACCAGGTTGCGATCAAATGCCGCTACATCCGCGGTTAATTCGATTATTCGAATTTTGAAGGGCTAAACCATGTTTGATTATCAAGTCTCTAAACAGGCGCACTACGAAGAAGCCTGCCGCCGATTCGCGACAAAGCACAACATCAAGCAGCTGAGCGCTGATGCTGGCATGTCGGCGCAGGTACTGCGCAATAAGCTGAATCCTGACCAGCCTCACCGCCTGACGGTTGAGGAATTGCTGTCGCTGACCGACCTCACCGAAGACCCGACGCTGATCGATGGGATGCTGGCGCAGTTGCACTGCCAGCCGTGCGTACCGATAAATGAACTCTCCAGCGGCAAAGTCGCGGCGTATGTGCTGAATGCCACATCCGAAATCGGCAAGGTTGCTGCCGAGGCGGTTGCAGATGGCGCCATGACCGCCGCGCGCCGCGGTGCGATACGCGAAAGCGTTAATGCCGGCATTCGTTACATGACGCTAGCAGGCCTGGCGATTCAGTCCCGTGGCCGAGGATATCGCCGCGTTTATCGCGCAGGAGTTGGGACTAGTCGCAGAGCAATGTTCCGCCTGCAGTGATTTGAAAGCAATGTGGTTGCTATACCGCCGTGCCGGGATCATCACTCGCGACTTTCGCCAACTGCCGCCGCTGTGGGAGAAACTGAATAAACGCTTTTTCAGCGAAGAAGATGCCGGCCCTGCCGTATCCCGGATGTTGTCGCCGCAATGGTGGCTCAACCGTCTGCGCCGCACCTCTGCAGAATGGCGCGAGCACTTGAATATTGCGCTGGCCAACGTCAGTAAAAAAACCAACCCATACGCCAGCAAGACGGCGATCACCGAGTGGCGCGAGCAGAAGCGACGCACCCGTGAGTTTTTAAAGGGGATGGAGCTCGAAGACGAAGCCGGCAACCGTATAAGCCTGATCGATAAATATGATGGCAGCGTTGCGAATCCCGCGATCCGCCGCAGTGAATTGATGGTGCGCATCCGCGGCTTCGAGAATATCTGTAACGATATGGGTTACATCGGCGAGTTCTACACCATAACGGCCCCATCAAAATTTCATGCCACCAACAAACACGGCCATCGTAATCGGAAATGGAACGGCGCCAGCCCGGCCGAGACACAGGGTTATCTGAGGTCGGTATGGTCAAAGATTCGCGCGAAACTCCACCGCGAAGATTTACGCATTTTCGGGATCAGGGTTGCCGAGCCTCACCACGACGGCACGCCACACTGGCACATGCTGATGTTTATGCAGCCTGAAGATGTTGGCCAGATACGTGAAATCATGCGCGATTACGCAACGCAGGAAGATGCTCGGGAATTGAGTTCTGCTAAGGCCCGTAAGGCACGCTTCCATGCTGAAGAGATCGATCCTGACCAGGGCAGCGCCACCGGGTATGTTGCGAAATACATTTCGAAAAATATCGACGGCTATCAGTTGGATGGTGAACTGGACGACGAAAGCGGGAAGCCGCTCAAGGAAACCGTCGCCGCAGTGTCTGCCTGGGCCGCTCGCTGGCGTGTTCGTCAGTTTCAATTCATTGGTGGCGCTCCGGTAACCGTATACCGCGAGTTGCGCCGGATGGCCGACCATGAGGCCGCAATTGGCCTTAGCGTAGAGTTTGCCGCAGTCCACGACGCCGCCGACGTCGGCAATTGGGCGGAATATATCAACGCCCAAGGCGGGCCGTTTGTTAAGCGCGATGATCTGGTTGTCCGTACCTATTACGAGGCCGCGGAGGAAACCAACGGATATGGCGAAGACGTGATCCGCGTGCGTGGTGTTTTCTCCCCGCCAGTTGGCCAGGACGTGCCAATCATCACCCGCGTAATCCAATGGAAAATTGTGCCGAAGAAAGCACCGGTTTTGGGTGTTGACCTTCAGGGCGCACCTGCGCCCTCTCGGAGTTCTGTCAATAACTGTACGGGGGATCCTGGTGGGAGTATGGCCCCGCCGGATATGATGGCCAGCCCTAGCCAAAAGTGCTGGGCTTTTTATTTGTGGTTGGCACAACAGGGTAAAAATAGCTAAGTGATGGAAATGCATGCGAATGAAATAAATTCACTAACAATGAGTCTTGACGAGGTTCCTGAAAACATTCACCATAATACTGTATATACATACAGTACCATCTGGAGGCAGTGATGGAATCACTTGAAAAACAAAAACAAACTTTAACGCGCGTTCGATTCATTGCAGAGCTTGCCCTTATCGCCCCACGGCATGCTTCTGATTTAAAACTAGCCTTGGGCATGATCATCGATCTGTCCAGCGAGGTTCTACCAGAACAAGACTACGACGGAATTTTTTACAACGCAGGCGAGGGCTAAGTTATGGCGCGGCGTGGAGACGAAGCTTGGGCTTTTCAACTGGCCAGAAAAAGAAAACCAACCGGAAGATGGACCGTTGCGGTTGTCGATTTTTTGAGGGAGTTGCAAAAGGTCGGTTTTGACTGGTCACCGAGGCAGGCTAACGATTACATCAACTACTACCAGGACGCTTGGCGCGTTCTAGACGAAGGTGAATATGGGTTAAACACCTACTATAAATACAATATGAATCATTGATGAAGTTGCCGAAAAGGCTTGCAATACTCAATGAAGTCGACTTAAGTTAAGTCAGTGCAACGAATAGCCGATTTACCTGTCTGAAGAGTAAATGGCTATTTTTCTTGTAGGAGCACTGCGCAATCTGTATAATGTTGCGCCATTTAAGGAGGGGGTTATGACAACGCTAGCGGCACTGAGGCTCGGCAACCCAACAGAAAGGCTTGCTAAAATCCTCAAGGAAAACAAAGAAAAGCTCAACTTGAGCAAAGATGGATTCGTTTCTGTCGACCTTTCTAATGAAGAAACAATCAAGGCCATTAATGACCAGATGGATAAGCTGGCAACGATTAAAGTACAAAAATACAACAGAAGAAGATAATGGCAACAATTCTGCTTTCAGTGATATTGGTAAGTGGGTTTATTTTTGTAAACCTTTCATTATCAACAAGATATAGATATAAGCGTTCCAATGGCTGGGACGCTTATTTTTTTGTCGCTGCTTGGGGAATTGTGTTCTTCCTAGTCGGCGGTTTCTTATGCTTCATCTTGAACGCCACCGGTGTATTCCGCTGGGTAGCCAAGATCTTACACCTCACCACAGACAGTTTTAATGGCGTTGTTTCAACAACAACAGATAAGGCTCAGAGGAATAACGAGATCAAGCAAATGGCCTGGGTTGTGATATCTATATCACTCTCCGCGCTCTGTGGTTGGTGGAGTAAAAGGAAAACGTCAAAAGGGGATCGGCGATGGGATGCTTTGGCAAAAGCCGTTGGTAATAATTCGTTCGAAGCAATGCTTATGGAGGCTTCCGCCCGTCAGTTCCCAATCATTATTACCCTATCCTCCCGTAAGATTTACGTAGGTTTAGTAACCTGCCCCGCTCTTGAGCACGGCATGTCAGATCATCTGGAAATTCTGCCGATGCTTAGTGGCCACCGTCACAAAGATGATCTGACCATCAATATCACAACAAACTATCACGCTCATTATTTAGAAAGCGGTGTAATTGGTGGTTTGTCACACTTGAACATTAGTGACTTTAGGGTTCTCGTACCGAAAGATGAGGTTGAAACTTTGTCATTTTTCGATACTGAAACCTACAACAAATTCAAGCAGGACGAAGAGCGAGATCGGCAAAATTGCAAATCCCTTGGCCGAACTCCGCGCACTACTTCCAGAACTCAGCGAGCGACTAAGCAAGACAGCTGACGAATCCGCGTAATGCATGTCTATGCTGCATGAATCCGCACGATCAAAAAAGGATCTAAAACAGCCGGGCGCACCAGTAATGGCGCGCCCTTCTGCTATTCGGGCACCTGCATGAAAACCCATACAAAAAGCGGGCAGGCGTGGCGGGGCTACGATTGCGCGCCACAGTGATTTATGCGATTTTATAAGCTTATCTTATCTCTGCACACAGAAAGGAAGTTTATGATGGAACAACAAGCTGCTATAAAAAAGAAAATAGACTCTGGAAACACCCGATTAGCCTCCCTACTAGATGACGTCACTCGAGGGCAGATTAAAATCCCGGCATTTCAACGAGACTTTGTTTGGACTGATGAGCAAATATTAGGCCTAATTGATTCAATATATAGTGGATATCCGGTGGGATCATTATTATTGTGGTCAACAAAAATACCGTTAAAATATGAGAGGAATGTTGGGGGGTATGAACTTCCAGAGGTAAAAGAAGATTACCCTGTTGACTACGTTCTAGATGGGCAGCAAAGGCTAACGACTTTATATGGTGTTTTTAACGCTGACAAACCGACAAGGAATAAAGAATTATCATCAAGGTTTGACATCCATTATGTCCCAGCCCAAGATAAATTCTATAATAAAGAAAGTAAGCCAGGGGATGTTAATAGTGTTGGTTTATACAATATCCTTGATACCACAAAGCTTATTGCTGAATTAGCAAAATTTAACGCTCATGAGATAGGCATGATAACAAGATTAGTGGATAAATTTAAAGATTATGAATTCCCTGTAGTAACGATTAAAGAGAGAACCAATCAAGAAGTTTGTAGGATATTTCAACGTATAAACTCATCAGGTACTCGACTCAGTACCATAGAACTTTTAACAGCTTGGACTTGGTCAGAGAAATTTAATTTAAGGAATGAAATTGACACTATAAAAGACAGTCTATCAGCAAAAGGATACGATCAAGTTGATGAAACTCTTTTAATGCGATGCTTGACATCCATAATAAATAATCAAATCGATTCAGATTCCTTGATAGATGTAAACCCTGATGATTTAGTCACTGCCATGGCCAGTCTTAAGAAAGGTATCGAACATACAATCGATTTTCTGGAAAGAGATTTAAAGATTCAAAACTCATCATTCTTGCCATTCCCAATCATGCTTGTCCCTTTGGTGTATTTCTTCTCTAAATGTGATAGGCCAACAGGTCATCAATACAGTTCAATTAAACGATGGTTCTGGTGTTGTGGCTTATCCCAGAGATATAAAGCAGGTACCAACACCTATGTAATGGAAGATATACAGGGTATGGATAACATAATTTCAAACCCAAATCTATACATACAGCCCCCAGTGAAAATAGAAGCCGGATTTTTCAGGAAGGCTTGGCGAAGTAATTCCTCCGCAGCAAAAACAACCATATGTTTATTAGCGCAAATGAATCCAAGGAGTTTCATTACGGGGAAAGTAGTTGATCTCGGGGCGGCTCTTGCTGCATACAATTCTAGACAATTTCATCACATTTACCCGAAATCTTTCCTAGCCAAGAAAGGCATCGGGTTCCATGAATCAAACATAATAGCAAACATTGCATTCCTTACTGCACAGGACAATAATAAAATATCAGACAATGATCCCGCAATTTACTTCCCGACAATACACGAAGCAGAAAGAGATGCGATTTTTAAAGCGGCAATTATTGGTGAGCCCCTCAAAAATGGAGACAAAAGTTATGAGGAATTTATTGATACAAGAGAGAGAGATCTGATTGCCATTGCTAACATGGCAATGACAGGAGTTCTTTAGAATGAATAGGTGCGCCTAACTTTTAGGCGCACCATTTGAAATAAAAATCACCCACCAATATTATGTTTTTGAGTACCACTATATACTTGATAACTATCAGTCCCCTCCTAATTCATAACTTTCAAAACTGATAACCTCTTCCCCTATCCAGTCGTTTAACTCCTGCATCCTCCGCTGCAGCGGTATCAGCTCATTGCGAACAAACACCTCGCTCGCCTCTTTCACGTTGCCGAACCCGGAGATCCGCCCGATGGCTGAAGATTATCATCATGGCGTTCGTGTCCTCGAAATTAACGAGGGTATAGCACCAGCCTTGAAACAAGAAAAGTCAGCACGGGAACGGTTAGCTGTGAACAAGCTTTTTTGCGTGCGGTGTTCAATGAGTTAAAACGACTCGGCGAATGGTCGCTGCCAAATCCATTGGAAAACATCAGAGAGTTTGATCAGCCAGAAAAGGAAATGGCATGGTTGAACAATGAGAAAATAAAAGCACTGATAAACGCCTGCCATACTCATGGCAACCCAGAGTTAACACTCATCGTAAAGATATGCCTATCAACTGGTGCCAGATGGAATGAGGCCGCAAAACTAAGGCCATCGCAGATATCAAAATATAAAATCACGTATACCAACACCAAAGGGAAGAAAAACAGAACTGTACCCATCTCGAAAGAATTATATGACGAGCTCACAATACTGGATGAAAAGGAGTTTGATCCTTGCTACAAGCAATTTTATAGAGTTCTGCGACTGGCGAATATAACCTTGCCAGAAGGACAAATGACGCATGTGCTCCGCCATACCTTTGCTAGCCACTTCATGATGGGTGGGGGGAATATCATAGTCTTGCAGCGCATCCTTGGGCACTCAGATATCAGGGTAACGATGCGCTACGCCCATTTCGCGCCAGACCATTTAGAGGAGGCAATAGCGCTCAACCCACTGACACAGACGTACAAGGACAGTGGCGGCAAAGTGGCGACAGAGGAAGAAAAAGGGTGTAATACGGTAGAACAGGAAGCGTGATAAGTGGTTGTTTTGCTTGTAAGTTACTGTTTTAAAATGATAAACAAAAAAAGACCGAATACGATTCCTATATTCGGTCTAGGGAAATGGCTCTTGGGAGAGAGCCGTGCGCTAAAAGTTGGCATTTTGTGCAGGGCTTGTTCAGCCATGCACTTTAAGAGTAGCTTACCGCGCTAGTTTTGCCAGCCTCGCACACGGGCGGTGATAGTTGCGTTGTGGAATTAACCCCGCGCAATTTTTCAGCACCGGTTAACCTCTGGCTAAGCCTTTGTGGAGCAAGCCATTAGTTCGCGCACAGCTTCTCGGCGCGCTCCCGGTATGGCTCTGTACTCATTTTTTTGCCGGGATTGGCTGCGTCATCCAGCAGGATCACATCCAGCGGCTGGGCGCGCTGCTGCCCCGCTTTCACCTGCGCTTCTGCGGCGGCGTTGAGCGGGTATTGCATCAGCGTGCTGTTGTTAAGCACAAACAGTGCGCCGCCACTGCGGCATTGCAGCGTCACTTCTTCTTTGGTGAACGCCCATTGCTTACCGTATTCCAGCTTGGTGATGTTAACCAGTTGGTCTGCCGCCAGCGCGCCGGTCGCGGTGGCCAGCAGCGTAATGCCAAGTAATACCGATTTCATGTTATGGCCTTAAGGTTGCTATTTGATTCAATTTTCCCGCAGTTTAGGGGCATCCGGCAAGCCGCAATGTTATACCGGCGCATAGGTTGCAAATAAACTGACCAGCAGCAGTACGCAAGCGCCCAGCACAACCTCAATCCAGCAGGCCAGCACCAGCCCGCGCTGTGCCAGCCTGGGTACGCTGCTCATCGCCGGTACGATAGCGTAACGGTTTGCCAGCGCCACCATAACCATCAGCGCCACCAGCGCGGTTTTAAACAACAACAGACGCTGGTATGGCGAAGCCACGTCCAGCGGCCAGTTGCCGAGAATAATCAAACTGTTAATTACGCCGGTCAATATCACCAACGCCACCGCCAGGTGCCCCCAGCGCGAAAAACGTATCAAGGTGCTCACCGCGTCGCTGCGCCACTGCGGTTGAGCGAGATAGCGCAGGCAAATCAACAACGGCAGCAGGCTGCCAAACCAATAACCGGCGGCCAACAGATGCAGCGCATGGTTAAAACGGTGCAGCGCGCCGAGTGCGCCCCCATGCATCGCCGCATGGCCGATAAACGCCATGCTGACCAGCAACAACGTGGAAAGCAGCGCCAAGAGCTGCGCGCGGCGTTGATCCGGCAACCACAGGCTCAATACTGCCAGCAGCGACATCCCCAAATGCCAGCGCCAGACCTCGCCGAAGGTGGTGCCCAGCACCGCCCACCAAATATCGGGTTGCCAGGTGTCGGCCCAGCCATCCCCCATCTGCCCGGCCTGAATAGCCAGCAGCGCCACGGCAGAAAGCCCGGCGAGCCAGGTGCCGGAGACCAGTAAAGGACGCACGTCGCGAGAGAGATACGGGGAAAGGCGCTGCGGCGACAATAAGGCGGTGAACAGGCTGGTGCCAAACATCAGCATCACCGCCGCAAAGTGCGCAAAGCGACACAGAACAAACAGGGTCGCCAGACTCATGCTTAGTTAACGGTGAAGCTGTACTGGCCTTTGGTTTTATGACCGTCGACCGAAACCACATGCCAGCTGACGTTATATTTACCGGCAGCCAGATCATCTTCGATAGGCAAATTGATCTGGGTGTTGTTGTTCGCCTCAATCTGCAATTTACCGGTTTTTACTTTGGCATCGTTCGGGCCGGTAATTTTCACGCCGCTGAAGTTAGGCTCAATGCCTTCGGAAAAATTGAGCGTCAGCACCTTCGGTGCCGGGCTGACGATGGCATCTTCCGCCGGCGTCTGCACTTTCAAATGGGCATGCGCCAGCGCCTGCTGCGAGGACAACCCGACAAACAGCACGAAAATGGTAGAAAACAGGCGATACGAAGAACGAATTTTACCGATCACAGTGATATCCCTTAAAGCAATAATCGAGGGTGATAAGGGTTAAGGCCGGCAGCCGGAACCCACCGCAGATGATTGCGCCACGGGTAAACAGAAGAACAGGAATAACGGCTAACCCGCTGTTTTGACTCTCTACCTTCCCTGTAGCGTATCGAATTAAATGATAACGAGACTCGATCCGTAAGTCGAGCAGAACGCTGGCATTCTGCGATCTGGCAGCACGTATCGCTGCTAACCCATGCTGAATGCAGGGCATAAAAAAACCGCGCACCAGGCAAAGCCCGACGCGCGGTTTTTCAGCGGGGGTTATTAGCCCTGGCCGTTGCCGTTTTCACCGGCTGCACCCATCTTCTTCAGATCTTTATCAATGAAGAACAGAGCCTTGCCGCTATTGCCCACCAGCGCCAGTTTATCCAGCACGGATTTGAACAGTTTCTCTTCTTCATGCTGCTCAGCGACATACCATTGCAGGAAGTTGAAGGTAGAGTAGTCATGAGCGGTCATTGCCGCGTGCGCCAGCTCGTTGATCTGGCGAGTAATCAGTTGCTCATGTTCGTAAGTCTGTTGGAACACGTCCGCCAGGGATTCGAACTCAACCGGCGGTGCGGCGATGGTGCCCAACAGCGGCAGGGAGCCGGTATCGCTCAGATAATCGAACAGACGTTGCATGTGCTGCATCTCTTCCTGAGAATGCTCTTTAAGAAATGCAGCCGCGCCTTCAAAGCCTTTATCGCTGCACCATGCGCTCATTTGCAGGTACATGTTGGCGGAATAAAATTCCAGATTCAGTTGCTCATTCAGCTTTTTGGTCATTTCTTGCGTCAGCATAATTATCCCTTTTATTTGCAGGTGTCGATTTAATTTTTCCGCATTATGCCTTGGCAAGAACAAAATAAAAACACCTGATTTACATTAGACTCAACTTTATTTTTAAGTGCTTTAAAATCAATTTGTTATATTAAAACCAAATTGTTCATCCAAATTATTATGATAATTATTTTCATCTGTATATTTAACCAAAAAGCGAATCATTCTTATTTGATAAAATAAATGGATTGCATTGCCTTCGGCATAATAAATAATCGCTGACGGCCAACGTTATTCCCACCCCCCTGCTCTCCTTGCGCTTCAGGCTTGCCAAGCGCCGCCGTGTGCATTACCTTCTGCGCTGATCCAATGCGGTGACAGTAAGGAGAATACGGTGGGTTACAATCTGGCAGAGCTTTCCAAAGAAGAGATGGACAAAGTAAACGTTGATCTCGCGGCTTCCGGCGTGGCGTTTAAAGAACGCTATAACATGCCGGTGATCCCGGAAATGGTTGAGCGCGAACAGCCGGCGCACCTGCGCGACTATTTCCGCGAACGCGTGGCGTTCTATCGCGTCGAATCACACAAGTATTCGCGCCTGCCGTACGAGCCGAAATCCAGGTAAAAAAACCCGCCGTTATGGCGGGTTTTGCGTCATTTTGCAGCAAACCTGTCGGTGGCCAGCATCAACTGATGCAGGATACCCGGTTCATCGAAGGAGTGCCCGGCCCCCTCGACGATATGCAGCTCCGCCTCCGGCCAGACCTTCGCCAAATCCCAGGCATTTTGCACCTGGCAAGCCATGTCGTAACGGCCATGGATAATCACCGCCGGGATATGGCGAATCAACGAAACGTTGCGCAGCAGCTGGTCGTCGCTGTCCAGGAAGCCCAGATGGGTAAAGTAGTGGTTTTCGATGCGGGCGAACGCCAGCGCAAAGTCATCCTCACCAAAGGAGGCAGACTCGGTGCTTGGCAACAGCGTTACCGTCTCCCCTTCCCACACGCTCCACAGCTTCGCCGCTTCAAGCTGCACTTGCAGATCCTTTGAGGTCAAACGCTGGCGGTAGGCCGCGATCACGTCCTTGCGCTCTTCCTCGGAAAGAATCGACAGCACGCGCTCCCATTTCTCAGGGAAGAAGCGCGAAGCGCCGTCCTGGTAATACCAGCTCAACTCCTGCTTGCGCAGCGTGAAAATGCCGCGCAACACCATTTCGCTAACGCGCTGCGGATGGGTTTGCGCATAGGCCAGCGCCAGCGTCGAGCCCCATGAGCCGCCGAACACCAGCCATTGATCCACCCCGGCCATTTCGCGCAAGCGTTCAATGTCCTGCACCAGATGCCAGGTGGTGTTGTTGTCCAGACTGGCGTGCGGTTTGGAGCGGCCGCAGCCGCGCTGATCGAACAGCAGCACCTTATAGCGCTGCGGATCGAACAGTTGGCGGTGATAGGAGGAAATGCCGCCACCCGGCCCGCCATGAATAAAGACTGCCGGCTTACCCTTCGGGTTGCCGCTCAGCTCCCAGTAGATCCGGTGGCCATCCCCTGTGTCCAGCCAACCGCTGTCATACGCTGCTAACGGCGGGTACAAACCTCGTAATTGTTCCATGGCGCTTCCGTCTCTCTGTGGTCGTACCCTCATAAAAGCCGAAGCGGCCCATCAGGTCAACGGTAAAACCCGAAAACTCCTACACTCTCCAACAAGTTAACGTGCGTTTGCTTAAAATGGCTGCAAAATACCCTTTGCTCCATGCAGCCAATCTGCGCATCAACCTCTTTTGCGCAAGTGCGGCTCGCGCATTTCCTGAGCTGTTTTCGCTTCAATGCTCAGTTCCGCCGTTGGCCGCAATAGCAGACGTGCCAGGCCAATAGGCTCTCCGGTTTCCAGGCAGTAGCCATATTCGCCGTTGTAAAGCCGGGTCAGCGCTGCGGCGATCTTCGGCAGCAAGCGGCTTTCACGATCCAACTGGCGGAACAATAATCGCAGGTCTTCTTCTCGCGCGGCTTTATCCGCTTCGTCACCGGTCAACTCCCCGCCGTCGATGTCACGTTTCAACGCATCGATGTGCTGCAGCAATTTTTGCTGCTCCTCCAGCAAGCATTGGCGAAAAAATGCCTGCTGTGCCGGGTTCATATAATCAGACTCCGGCATGGCCAGGAGCTGCTGTGGGTTTAACAAGGAAATAACGGTCATTGCGCTCTCCGGTGATAATTTATTTGTTATATTATAACATATCAATCCAATTAAGCAGCCGTTCATAAAAAACAAAATACTCACGCTTAACAAGCAATTGACTAAAACATACGTTTTCATGCTTGCAACCAAGCGGTGTAAGGTGGTTAATGGCTTAGCAAACCACCCACCCATAGGTAACTGAGAGGCCATCATGAGTAAGGGAATGGATAGCAAGAAAAATGCGAAGAAGAAGCCGTTGAAAACCCCTGCAGAAAAACGTGCAGGCAAGCGCGCCAAAAAAGGGCAAACGTCCGGCGAGTAAGCGAACTTCTAACCGTAATTAAACCCGCCGAGGCGGGTTTTTTGTTGCCTGAAATTACCGGAGTGAATACCGATGCCTCGCTTGATTATCGCTGCCGCTCAGTACCACGCGGTGGCGGCTGATATTGAACGCAATTTGAACCACCATCTGAGATTTATCCGCCAGGCCGCTGCACAACATGTGCAGTTGCTGATTTTTCCTGAACTTTCGCTGACCGGTTACGAGCTCAATGCTGCCAGTCGTTTAGCCCTTACGCTTGACGACCCGCGTTTGCAGCCGCTAGCCGATGCGGCTAAGCAACAACAGATGACGCTTGTTGTCGGCGCTCCGCTCAATGATGGCACTGAGTTGTTTATAGGCGCACTCACGTTCCGCCCCGACGGCAACCGAAATGCCTACACCAAACAACATCTGCACGGTGCGGAAAAAGAGATATTCTGTCCCGGCAATGGCGGCGCACTGTTGACGGTGAGCCAACGACGGATCGCCCTGGCGATTTGCGCTGACACCGCGCACCCAGAACATGTTGCCGATGCCGCAATAGCCGGTGCTGAGATCTACGCCGCCGGCGTGTTGGTTTCTCAAGCCGGTTACTCCATCGACAGCTCTAACTTGGCGAGTTATGCGCAACGACATGGCGTGGTCACCTTGATGGCTAACCATGCCGGCCCTACCGGTGGCTGGGTCCCGGCCGGCAGAAGCGCAATATGGGATGAAACAGGTCAACAGGTGGCCAGCGTACCAGATAGCAGTCAAGGGTTGCTGATCGCAGAAAACCGCCCCAGCGGTTGGCACGGGCACTACTGCCGGTTAAGCTAACGTTGTGTAGTGACCCTGAGGAAACCATGATTTTACGCGTAATTGACACTGAAACCTGCGGGCTGGACGGCGGCGTGGTAGAAGTCGCCTCCATTGACCTGATCGACGGTCAAATCGCCAACCCGATGAGCGATTTGGTCAGCCCCGATCGGCCCATTGGCATTGAAGCGATGGCTATCCACCATATCACCGAACAGATGGTCGAGGGTAAGCCGCGCATCGCGGTAGCGATCGGCCGCTATCTGGGCAGCCCCTACTATGTGGCGCACAATGCGGCTTTCGATCGCGGCGTGCTGCCGGAAATGCGCGGTGCCTGGATATGCACCATGAAGCTGGCGCGCACTCTGTACCCGGACATCAAATATGGCAACCAGTATCTGCGCTATGCGCTGAATCTTGAGGTGCAATTGCCGCAAGACACCACGCTGTACCCACACCGGGCGCTGTACGATTGCTATGTCACCGCCGCACTGCTGCAACGCATCATCAAGGATTCAGGTTGGACGCCGGAACAAATGGCGCAAATCACCGAACAGCCGGTGTTGCTGAAGAAGTTCAAATTCGGCAAGTATCGCGGGCAGGAAATTGATCGCATTGCGCAGGAGGATCCCGGCTATCTGCGCTGGATGTTGAAGTCCATTGAAGATCTCAGCCCGGACATGAAGCACACGCTGAAATACTATCTGATTGGTTGAAAAAGCGGGCAGCAACCGCCGCCCGCCTGCAGATTACTCCGCCAGCGCCAAAATAAAGGCGTATTCCAGCGCAATGTCCTCATAGGCTTTGAAACGCCCGGACTTGCCGCCGTGGCCGGAATCCATATCGGTATACAGCAGCAGCTGACGATCGTCGGTTTTCAGCTCGCGCAGCTTCGCCACCCACTTGGCCGGTTCCCAGTACTGTACCTGCGAATCGTGCAGCCCGGTGGTCACCAGCATATGCGGGTAATCTTGCGCTTTCACCTGATCGTACGGGCTGTATTGTTTGATGTAATCGTAATACGCCTGATCGTTCGGGTTGCCCCATTCGTCGTATTCGCCGGTGGTCAGCGGGATAGACTCATCCAGCATGGTGGTGACCACATCGACAAAAGGCACCTGCGCCACGATGCCGTTAAACAGCTGCGGCGCCTGATTGATCACCGTCCCCATCAGCAGGCCGCCGGCGCTACCGCCCATGGCGAAGACCCGTTTGGCATCGCCATAACCCTGCGCGACCAGCGTTTCGGTCACGTCGATAAAATCGTTGAAGGTATTTTGCTTCTTGAACAGCTTGCCGTCCTCATACCACAGCTGCCCCAGCTCGCCGCCACCGCGAATGTGCGCCAGAACGAAGACAAAACCGCGATCCAGCAGGCTCAAGCGGCTGGCGCTGAAGGCCGGATCCATGCTGCTGCCGTAAGAGCCGTAACCGTAAACCATCAACGGGTTGCTGCCCCGAATGAAACGATCCTGGCGATAAACCAGCGAGACCGGCACCTCGACGCCATCACGCGCCTTTACCCATACCCGCTCGCTGCGGTAATTTTCCGGTGTGAAGTTTTTCACTTCCTGCTGCTTGAGCATCATGCGCTCGCCGCTGTCGAGATTAAGCTCATACAGCGTGGTCGGCGTGGTCATCGAAGAGTAGCCGTAGCGCAGCAGTTCGGTTTCCGGCTCCGGATTGTAGGCCAGCCAGGTGGTATAGGTCGGATCGTCAAAAGCGATGCGCTTCACTTCACCGCTCTGCCAGTGGATCTGGCGCAACTGAGTCAGGCCTTCACTGCGCTCCTCCACCACCAGCCAGTCACGGAACAGGCTGAAGCCCTCCAGCATCACCTCGACACGTGGAGCGATAAGCTCCTGCCACTGCGCCTCATCGGCCAGCTCGCTCTGATACAGGCCAAAGTTCTTGCCGTCCTTGTTGGAACGGATATAGAAATGCTGATGATAATGATCGATGCCGTATTCATGATCCTTGCGGCGCGGCACAAACATCTGCGGCGTGCTGTCGGCGCGGTCGGCATCCAGCAGCAGAATCTCCGAGGTAGTGGTACTGCTCAGGTGGATCAGAATAAAACGTTCGGAGGTGGTTTTTTCCAGCCCCACGTAGAAAGTGTCGTCCTGCTCTTCGTAGATCAGTTCGTCGTGCTGCGGATCTGTGCCCACCACGTGGCGATACACCTGATAGGGCAGCAGCGTCTTGGCGTGTTTGCGCACGTAATAAACGGTGGCAGAGTCGTTCGCCCATTCGAAGCTGCCGGAGGTGTTTTCCAGCACTTCGTCGGCCCAACTGTCGTCGCTCAGATTTTTAAAGCGAATGTCATACTGGCGGCGTGACAGGAAATCCTCCGCTACCGCCAGTTTCTGGTTGTCGGGGCTGACTTCCAACCCACCGAGAGTGTAAAACTCGCGCTTTTCAGCGCGCTGATTGCCGTCGATCAGCGTATCCCAGCGTTCATTTTCTGCCTGCGGCTGACGAACATAAATCGCGTATTCGTTGCCCGGCTCAAAACGGGTCTGATAACGGTAACCCTGCCTGACATAAGGCACCGAGTGCTCCTGCTGGGGAATACGCGCCACCATCTCTTCATACAGCGTTTCACGCAGCGCCTGCTGCGGTTTCAGCATCGCGTCGGTAAAGGCGTTTTCAGCCTGCAGATAGTCCAGCACCTGAGGATCTGCGCGCTCGTCGTCGCGCAGCCAATAGTAGTCATCCACGCGCGTGTCGCCGTGGGTGGTGATAGGATAAGGCCGTTTTTCTGCCTTAGGGGGTGTCATCATTGCTAAATCATCCGCTTACCTTGATTAAGGCAAGAGTGACACGATTCCCCCCGGCTTGCCAAGCGGCGCTACGCCAGCTCGCGTTTTTTCTCGTTGACGTCGTTCTCAATGCCCTGCTTGACGTCCGCAGGGATCTTCAATGACTGCGCCAACGCATCGAGATAGCCACGTTCCATAAAGTGATCGACGTCGATCACCATGCAACTGAGGTAATACACCTCAAGCGCTTCATCTTCGTTTTTCACGCTCTGGGCGATCAGATCCGGGTTTAACGGCTGGTCGATCGCCTCCTGCACCCATTTTTGCGCTTCCTCGCCCACCTGCAGTTGTTCCAGGCTGTGGTCGATGGCGCGTTTTTCTTCCGCATCGATATGGCCGTCGCTCTTGGCGGCAAACACCAGCGCCTGCACCAACCGTTTGGCGCGCAGATCCACCGGCGTGGCCTGCAGACCGTACTGCGGTTCGTCCTGATGAGTTTCTTTCACCCGCTGCTTGTATTTATTCCACAACACGGCGCCAACGGCTGCGCTGCCGCCGATAATCAAGGCGTTTTTGCCGAACTTGCCCACCAGCTTGCGCGAAGACTTGTTTGCCAGCAAAACGCCCACCAGCCCCCCCAACGCGGTCGGGGCCAGCAGTTTGCCAATGCCTTCCGCCCCACCGATGGAACCGGCCTTTTGCCCAATCATCGATTGAATCTGCTGCATCCAGTTATTTTTCATGCTCTACCCTTTGCGTGAGAAAACGAGGCGCGCAGGCACGAAAAAGCCAACCGCCGATGAACTGTCAGAGTAGGGGATTTTTTGTCAACTTACGTATGGGGGATGAAAACCTGTGTTTAACGCGGAGAAAACGATGACGGGCCATGCAGGCCCGCCATTTTCAGTGCTTCAGCCTTCTTCGCCCGGCTGTTCTTCGTCCTGCTCATACTCCGCCAGTTCGTCACGCATCGCCTGGATAGACTCACGGGCCAGCAGCGCCAACGTACGGTAAAAACCGGTGGTGGCGTGCGCTTCCACTTTACCGAGGAAACGGCCGCACCAAGGCAACAGGTATTCGTCAAACAGGGTGATTTGCGCCTGCACTTCGTCTTCCTGCGATTGATCTTCCAGCCAGGAGGCAGCCAGCAGCAGAGAGCCGAAGTGATCGGCCGGCGCTTCGCCAAGCGGCATGCCGCGTTGCTGCAGGAAAGTGCGGACTTCCGCCTCCGTTGCCCCTTCCACATAAGCGGAACGGAACGGCGACACGCTGCATTCGCTGCCGACAAACATCGCGTTGAAATCGGCGGAAAGCAGGTTCACATCGCACCCCTGCTGCAAGCGCGCCAGCAGTTCGTCCTGCTCCAGCGGCCAGTGTTGCTGCAGCTTACCCTCTTTAATCAGCGTAAACAGCGGCACCAACAGCGGATCTTGCGGCTGACGGTAAAACAGCGTACCCAGCACGCGGCAAACAACGGAAAACTCATTCATGATAATGCCTTATACAATACGGAAAATTTGCCGGGACGATGTCACAAATCGGCCAATTCCGCAATCGCCGGCTTGCCGCGCCGCTCGAGAAAGTCCAGCAAGCGCCGTGGGCTGACGTTGAGGATCCGTGCCTGCGGGAATTCCACTTCAGCGATGATGCGCTCACAGTGCTCGAAGCCACCGAGTGAGAAAGCGATATGCGAATCCGAACCCAGCGCCAACCAACCGCCAGCATCACGCACCGCGGCGGCAATCGCCCGGCAATTATCCTCGCTGCCCTTGCGTGAATGGGTGAATGACGAGTTATTCAGCTCCAGCGCCACTTCATACTGC
Organism: Serratia inhibens; assembly: GCF_003591175.1. Lineage (GTDB taxonomy): Bacteria > Pseudomonadota > Gammaproteobacteria > Enterobacterales > Enterobacteriaceae > Serratia > Serratia inhibens. The sequence continues at coordinate 996,621 of NZ_QYYG01000001.1, forward strand.
GCAGCCGCTGCGGCGACCGCCGCGATGTCGATCGGATACCTCGGGTTGCCGGGGTGGCTGATAATGTGCACATCCCCTTGCGCCATCGCGGCAATCATCGCTTCGGTATTGGCCGCCTTGTCTTGCGGCGCAAACACCGGCTCGTGGAAACCGGCGATAATCACGTCGACTTCGTTCAACATCGGCCCGGTGCAGTCGATATCGCCCTGCAGGTTTTTGATGTTGGCCTCGATACCGCGCAGGATCCCTACGCCATCCACCAGGCGCGGCCAGACGCGCATGTTCATAAAGTGCCAGTAATGCGGCGCATCGGCCATATCCGGGCCGTGATCGGTGATGGCGAACAGTTTGATGCCCTTTTGATGGGCTTCGACGATGTAATCATGCAGCGTGCTGTAGGCGTGGGTGCTGGCAACGGTGTGCATATGCAAATCAACAGGGTACATTATTTCTCCTTCTGGCGGCCTGCCAAAGGGACGGCGGCAGGCCGGGTTTCTTGTTAGCTTAGCAGGTGAGTCACCGAAAGGTCAGTAGCCAAGTTGCACATCCACCACCCCTGCCGGCGTTTGCCCGGCCTCTAGAGCGCGGATGTTGGCCGCTATCTGGTCCATCGCCTGTTCCGGCAAGGTGATGGCAGCAATATGCGGGGTAATGGTGACACGCGGATGACGCCAGAACGGATGGGTTTGCGGCAGCGGCTCGTTTACGAACACATCCAGGGTGGCGGCGGCAATCTGCCCCTGCTCCAGCGCCTGCAAGAGATCGTCCTCAACCAGATGCGCACCGCGGGCGATGTTGATCAGATAGGCTCCCGGCACCAAGTGCGCAAACAGGTGGCGATTGAGGATACCGGCGGTTTCCGGCGTGTTGGGCAACAAGTTGATCAGCAACCGAGTGCCCTCGAGAAACGCAATGCGCTGCTCCGCGCCGGCAAAACTCTCAACGCCATCGATCTGCTTGGGGCTGCGGCTCCAGCAGCGTACGTTAAAACCGAACTCCACCAGCTTTTGCGCCACGCTTTTCCCCAGCACGCCTGCACCGAGGATGCCAATGGTGAAATTATCCTGTTGATGGGGCTCGAGCGGCTGCCATTTTTGCTGCTGTTGCAGCAATTGGTATTCGTCGAAACGACGGAAATAACGCAGCACATAGCTCAACGCATATTCCTGCATCTGTTGCGCCATGCCGGTATCTTCCAGGCGCAGCAGCGGGACGCCAGCAGGTAACGTGCCGGGATGCAGGCGCTCTTGCTCGAGAATGGCATCTACGCCGGCCCCCAGGGCAAACACCCCTTTCAGTTGCCGGCGGTTAGCCAGCATCTCCTGCGGCGGACGCCACGCCAGCGCATAATCCGCCGGGCGATCGTCGCCGGGTTGCCATTCGCGAACCTTGGCCTGCGGCAGACGCTGTTTGATGCCTGTCAACCAATCCTGGGCGTTAAATAAAGGGTGGTAATAAATGATGTTCATCGGTCAGGCTCCGTCTGTTTTTTATGCATTTCCATCCAGACTTCCGCGATTCGCCGACAGATGCAAGCGCTAAAGCCAAAAACGAAAACAGCCCCGACCAGTGGGGCTGTTTTTTGACCTGCGGGGATCTCAGGCAACGACAGGAGAGTCGTGCCTTATCAACCGGCGCAGCAGCGGGATCAGGATCAACATCACCATGCCAACGCCCGCCGCCCCCCAACCCAGCGCGCTGAATATTTCACTGTAGCCGGGGTTGGTCAGCGCCGGAGTGCTGCCGCTGTTTTCCGGCATCAGGCCGGAGACGTAGCCCGCCAACACCGAAGCGACGCCGGTGACCATCATCCAGCAGCCCATCATGACGCCCTGATAACGCGGTGGCGCCAACTTGCCGATCATCGCGTAGCCGATCGGGGAAATCATCAGTTCGCCAATGCTCTGCAGTATGTAGCTGATTGCGATCCATTTAAACGCCACCAGCCCGTCGCCGCCGGCCAGGCTAATGCCCAACGGCAGCACCAGCATGCCCAACCCGATGCAGAACAACGAGCCGGAGAATTGCAACGGGATATCGATATTGCAGCCGCGAGCTCGCAAGCGGTTAAACCACCAGGCCATCAGCGGCCCACCCACCACAATCACCAGCGTGTTGATATTCTGGATCCATTGCGGAGCGACCTGAATACCGTAGACGTTCAGGTTGATATTGTGCTCGGAAAACAGCATCAGCCCCATAGGCGCCAACTGGTACAACGCCCAGAATACCAATGAGCCCAGCGCCAGAATCAGATAGGCCACCATGCGACGGCGCTCTGTACGCGGGTGGTGACGCAGTGTGACCACGCTCAGCATCAGGAAAATCAGTACGCCGAGGCCAATCACAAAGTGGCCGCTGAATTCCGCATGGGTCAGCATCACCCGGATAATGGGCACCAGCACCACCAGTACTGCCAGCCCCACCAGCATACGCCAGCGGTATTGCGCACGGCTGGCGTCATGCAGCGGTGTGTTGAGATCGGCCAGAATGCGCCAACGGCTGACGGCGACGATAATCGCCGCCGCATTGCCCAACGTGGCAAACAGGAACAGCGCGCGGTAGTTTTCGCTCAACTGGAAATAGCCGGCCACGGTAAAACCGACAAAGAAGCCAAGGTTCATCCCGGCGTAGTTCCACAAAAACGCCGATTCGCGCCGATCGTCATCCGGTTTGAAGCGCTGGGTGAGCATCATATTGATGCAGGTGACGTTCAGCCCGCTACCGGTCAGGAACATCGCCAATCCCCAGTACAGGCCCCAAACGCCCGCCACGGCAATCAGCGCACAGCCAATCACCTGCAATACCATACCCAATACGAACAGGTTCCGATTACTCAGAAACCGCCCGCCCAGGTAACCGCCGAACATATGCAGCCCATAGTTGAAGGCGCCGAACACGCCCATCATGGCGTTAGCGCTGCCCTCGCTAAAGCCCAGGCGTTTGGTGGCATAGAGCACCAGCGTGGAGTACAGCACGGCAAAACCCAGCGTGGCGAAGATTTGGATAAAAAACAGTGCCCCGGCGCCCGGGGGAATGGCGTGGCGCTGATGCGCCGCCGGCATGGAGTCCGATGGAGTCAAAGTGAACCTCTGCTGCATGATGCACGTCGTATTTCAAGCCGCAGCGCCGCCGGCTGCCAGTTGAAATGCGTCGAGTCTGTTATTTTAAGTGTTCAGTCCCTGTCTGCGTTATCGCCGGCGTATGGCCCGGCAACCTGCGCGGCGGTGTGATATTCCTTGCCAAATCCTCCGCGTCAGCAGCGATCTATTTAGCGATACATATGACTAATAATCCAGTATTAATGCATATAACAGCACAGCATAAGGCTTTGCTGCTGGTATATTGAGCTAATGTATACCAAGGTGCTCAAACATTATCCTGTTAGATAATTCAGCGCCGTTATTACCCCCTCAGACATACGTTGGCCAGTGGTTTATCGCTCGGTAAATCAGCAAATTGCTGCAACTTTAGCTAAACAGTCATTGTTATGTCACAAGAGGGTTGACGCTGAGATCAGATTCTCCTACATTAGCGCCCGTCGACAGCGCAATGCGTTGGCGATGCTACAAAACGGTGAGGTGTCTGAGTGGCTGAAGGAGCACGCCTGGAAAGTGTGTATACGCGTAAGTGTATCGAGGGTTCGAACCCCTCTCTCACCGCCATATTCTGAAGAGAAAGCCTGAACGCAAGTTCAGGCTTTTTTGCTTTTATAAATCACCCCGCAGAGAGGGGTGAGAAGCCTCGACAAGGTTTGGCAAAACGCATCGCGTTTTACAGACATAAAAGTGTCAGCCTATGCCAGAGCCAGTCACCGCCATACAAGGGAAATCTAGCCGTCCATAGGGTTTGCCGCAGTTTTCAACAAACTGAGCAGCGCGTGAGCGGACGCGCCGAAACGCAGAAATTATGCTTGACCGGTTCGCCCCCACTCCCTATAGTAGCGCCCCGTTGCACCAATGAGTACGCAACGAAAAAATACGGTGAGGTGTCTGAGTGGCTGAAGGAGCACGCCTGGAAAGTGTGTATACGCGTAAGTGTATCGAGGGTTCGAACCCCTCCCTCACCGCCATATTTTGAAGAGAAAGCCTGGATTCGCGTCCAGGCTTTTTTGCTTTATAAATCCCCCTCCGGGAGGGGTGAGAAGCCTCGACAGGGTTTGACAAAACGCCCGAGGCACTGCATCAGGCGTTTTACAGACATAAAACTGTCAACCTATGCCAGGACTAGTCACTGCAATCCGCCTCAGTGTGCGCGGCTAGCGGCGATCTGCGGCTGCATCACGGCGCGGCGCCAGTCGCCCGGGGTCTGGCCGAATTGGCGTTTAAAACTGCGATTGAAGGATTGCTGCGAGTCAAAGCCGAGTGATATCGCCACGCTGACGATAGGCTCGCCGCTGTTGGCCAGGCGCTCTGCGGAAACCTTCAGCTTCTGCATGCGGATATACTCCCCCAACGCGTAGCCGGTTTGGCGTTTGAACATGCGCTGCAGGTGCCATTTGGAATATCCCGCGCGGTCCGCCACGGTATTGATATCCAGCTTCTCTTCCAGATTGTTGTCAATCCATTCAATCAAATCAGTAATAAAACCCGTGCTGTTCATGCTGACGCTCCCATGACATTGGCAGGTAAGTCCGCTGCCCGATATCACTACGTTGCAGCAGTTTCGCATTAAATGCAATTTTTATTATTGCATTTATCGGGTGGGCGCTTCTATAATCCACCCAGTTAATGTAACCGATATTAATACATTAATGTGACAACAATGTGTTTCAAAACCTAACGTTGTGCCGATGAACGACACAACCGCTCTGCCGCCGGTCACAGGCCAGGGACGTTACCCGGATAACAGGGCCGGGTGTATGGCCTGACCGCGCTCACCCATGGAATAAAAATAATGCCAAGCCAGCCAAACTCATTGTTTAACGCTCACAGCATCGGTTTCAGCACGCGCCTTTCAGCGGTAGCGCTGCTGGTCGCCCTGCTGGCAGGGTGCGACAACAGCGTCGCTCAAAATGCGGCTCCCCCGCCACCGGCCGTCAGCGCCGCTAACGTGGTAATAAAACCCATCAGCCAGTGGGACGCCTTTAACGGCCGGATCGAAGCGGTGCAAAGCGTACAGCTACGCCCGCGGGTTTCCGGCTATATCGATAAGGTGAATTACACCGAAGGCGATGAGGTAAAAAAAGGCCAGATACTGTTCACCATCGACGATCGCACCTACCGCGCAGCCCGTGAACAGGCCCAGGCCGAGCTGGTACGAGCGCGTAATCAGGCGGCGTTGGCCCGCAGTGAATCCAGTCGTACCGAGAAACTGGTCGGCACCCAGGCGATCTCGACCGAGGTGTGGGAACAGCGCAGGTCCTCCGCCGCACAGGCGCAAAGCAACGTACTGGCAGCCCAGGCTCAGCTCGATATCGCGCAGCTTAACCTCGATTTTACCCGTGTGACCGCCCCGATCGACGGGCGCGCCAGCCGCGCCATGATCACCGCCGGTAACCTGGTCACCACCGGTGATGGCGCCAGCGTGCTCACTACGTTGGTGTCGCTCGATAAGGTCTATGTCTATTTCGACGTTGATGAAGCCACCTTCCTGCGTTACCAGAACATGGCGCGCGACGGCCAACGCAGCCAGGATCCGCAGGCGAAATTGCCGGTCAAGGTCGGCCTGGTGGGTGAAGACGGCTACCCGCATCAGGGCGTTGTCGATTTTACCGATAACCAGTTGAATGCCGGCACCGGCACCATTCGCATGCGCGCCCAGCTCGAAAACCACGAGCGCCGCTTCACGCCAGGGCTGTTTGCACGGGTGCAGATGCCCGGCAGCGCCGAGTTCAATGCCATGCTGATCGACGATAAGTCGGTGATGACCGATCAGGACCGCAAATTCGTTTATGTCGTCGATAAGGACGGCAAGGCGCAGCGGCGCGATATCGAAGTAGGCCGCGTGGCGGATGGATTGCGCATCGTGCAGAAAGGCCTGGCGGCGGGCGATCGGGTGATCGTCGACGGCATGCAGAAAGTGTTTATGTCAGGGATGCCGGTCAATGCGAAAACCGTCGTGATGGCAGCCAACACGCCCGCTTCCGCAGTCAACTAAGCCACCAGCAGAGAACCCTGACCCATGGACTTTTCCCGTTTTTTCATCGACCGGCCGATCTTTGCCGCAGTGCTGTCGATCCTGATTTTCGTCGGTGGCGTTATTGCGATTCCGCTGTTGCCGATCAGTGAATACCCGGACGTCGTGCCTCCGAGCGTGCAAGTGCGCGCCCAATACCCGGGCGCCAACCCGAAAGAGATTGCCGAAACCGTGGCTACGCCGCTGGAAGAGGCAATCAACGGCGTCGAACACATGATGTATATGAAATCGGTGGCCGGTTCTGACGGCGTGCTGGTGACCACCGTCACCTTCCGCCCGGGTACCGATCCCGATCAGGCGCAGGTACAGGTGCAAAACCGCGTGGCGCAGGCCGAGGCTCGCCTGCCCGAAGACGTGCGTCGCCAAGGGGTCACCACGCAGAAGCAGTCCCCGGCCCTGACGCTGGTGGTGCATCTGGTTTCCCCTTCCGGTAAATACGACTCACTGTATCTGCGTAACTACGCCACCCTGAAGGTCAAAGATGAGTTGGCGCGCCTGCCAGGCGTCGGCCAGGTGCAGATTTTCGGCGCCGGTGAATACGCCATGCGCGTCTGGCTGGATCCCAATAAGGTCGCCTCTCGCGGGCTGACAGCCTCTGACGTGGTCACCGCCATGCAGGAGCAGAACGTGCAGGTTTCCGCCGGCCAACTGGGCGCGGAACCGATGCCAACGCGCAGCGATTATCTGCTCTCCATTAACGCCCAGGGCCGTCTGCAAAACGAGGAAGAGTTCGGCAATATTATCCTCAAGAGCGGCGATAACGGCGAGATAGTGCGTCTGCGCGACGTGGCGCGCATTGAAATGGGGTCCGGCAGTTATGCGCTGCGCGCCCAGCTCAATAATAAGGATGCGGTCGGGATCGGTATCTTCCAGGCTCCAGGCGCTAACGCCATCGAGCTGTCCGACGCGGTGCGGGCCAAAATGGCCGAGCTGTCGACCCGCTTCCCGGATGGCATGAGCTGGAAATCGCCGTACGACCCGACGGTGTTCGTACGCGATTCGATCCGCGCGGTGGTAGATACCCTGCTCGAAGCGGTGCTGCTGGTGGTGCTGGTGGTGATCCTGTTCCTGCAAACCTGGCGCGCCTCTATCATCCCGCTGCTGGCGGTGCCTATTTCCATCGTCGGTACCTTCGCCGCGCTGTACCTGCTGGGCTTCTCGCTCAATACGCTTAGCCTGTTCGGGCTGGTGCTGGCGATCGGTATCGTGGTCGATGACGCCATCGTGGTGGTGGAAAACGTCGAACGTAATATCGAGGAAGGTTTATCGCCGCTGGCGGCGGCGCACCAGGCAATGCGCGAAGTGTCCGGGCCGATTATCGCCATCGCGGTAGTGCTGTGCGCAGTGTTCGTACCTATGGCATTTTTGTCCGGCGTCACCGGCCAATTCTATAAGCAGTTCGCCGTCACCATCGCCATTTCGACCGTGATTTCGGCCATCAACTCACTGACCCTGTCGCCGGCGCTGGCAGCATTGCTGCTGAAACCGCACGGCGCGCCGAAGGACATGCCATCGCGCCTGATTGATCGGCTGTTCGGTTGGCTGTTCCGCCCGTTCAACCGCTTCTTTGCCAGCAGCTCGCAGCGCTATCAGCGTGGGGTTTCCCGTGCGCTCGGCAAACGCGGTGCGGTATTCGTGGTGTACGTGCTGTTGTTGTGCGCTGCGGGCGTGATGTTTAAAACCGTGCCCGGCGGGTTTATCCCGACGCAGGATAAGCTTTACCTGATTGGCGGGGTGAAAATGCCGGAGGGGGCGTCGCTGGAGCGTACCGATGCGGTGATCCGCAAAATGAGCGCCATCGGCCTGAGCGTCGACGGAGTGACAGACGCGGTGGCCTTCCCGGGGCTGAATGCATTGCAGTTTACCAATACGCCCAATACCGGCACCGTGTTCTTCGCGCTTGAATCTTTAAGCACCCGCACCCGCAGCGCGGCGCAGATCAACGCCGAGATCAATGCGCGCATCTCGCAGATTCAGGAAGGGTTCGCCTTCTCGATCATGCCGCCGCCAATTCTCGGTATCGGGCAAGGTTCCGGTTATTCGCTGTATGTCCAGGATCGCGCCGGTCTCGGATATGGCGCGCTGCAAACCGCGATCAACACGCTGTCGGGCAGCATCATGCAAACGCCGGGCATGAGTTTCCCGATCTCGTCTTATCAGGCCAACGTGCCGCAGTTGGAGGCGAAAATCGATCGCGACAAAGCCAAGGCGCAGGGTGTGCCGCTTAACGCGCTGTTCAGCACGCTACAGACTTACCTGGGGTCGTCTTACATCAATGACTTCAACCGTTATGGCCGCACCTGGCAAGTCATCGCGCAGGCCGACGGTCAATTCCGCGACAGCGTGGAGGACATCGCCAACCTGCGCACCCGTAACGACAAGGGCGAAATGGTGCCGATTGGCAGCATGGTCAACATCAGCACCACCTACGGGCCGGACCCGGTGATCCGTTATAACGGCTTCCCGGCGGCGGACCTGATTGGCGATGCCGATCCGCGCATCCTGTCGTCTACGCAGGCAATGAGCGAGCTGACGACGATGGCCGCCAAACTGTTGCCGAACGGCATGAACATCCAGTGGACCGATCTGAGCTACCAACAGTCGACCCAGGGCAATGCGGCGATTATCGTGTTCCCGGTGGCGGTGCTGCTGGCGTTCCTGGCGTTGGCCGCGCTGTACGAAAGCTGGACGCTGCCGCTGGCGGTGATCCTTATTGTGCCGATGACCATGCTGTCGGCGCTGTTCGGCGTCTGGCTGACCGGCGGTGACAACAATGTGTTCGTGCAGGTGGGGCTGGTGGTGTTGATGGGGCTGGCCTGCAAGAACGCCATTTTGATCGTCGAGTTCGCCCGTGAGCTTGAGTTGCAGGGCAAAGGCATTATGGAAGCGGCGCTGGAAGCTTGTCGCCTGCGGTTACGACCGATCGTAATGACCTCCATCGCATTTATTGCCGGCACCATCCCGTTGATTCTGGGCCACGGTGCCGGTGCCGAAGTGCGCGGCGTGACCGGTATCACGGTGTTTGCCGGCATGCTGGGCGTGACGCTGTTCGGGTTATTCCTGACGCCGGTGTTCTACGTGACCCTGCGCCGCATGGTGACGCGTAAAGCACAGCAGCAAACGGCATAAAAGTTCGCCTGCCGGCCGCGGCAGGCATAAAAAAAGGTCGGGCTCACCCCGACCTTTCTCTTTGCATCAACACCGCAGATTATTTATCCGCAGCCTCCGCGAGTTTCGCCGTTTCCGCCACGTATTCCGCGCAACTACGCTTATCGCCACGCTCCAACTCGGCCAACGCATCCGCAACCGTATGGCGCTCCAGCACCGCCAGCGATGCCTCTTCAGCCTCATTCACCACCGACTTGAAATACCAGCAGGCATTGGCGCTGACCAGGCAGCGGGCAGGCCCTTCCGGCCGCGCAGCCCAGATGCGTTTATCGTCAATGACGGACAAATAGATGTCCCGCAGGGTGATCTCTTCCACAGGGCGGCCAAGGTGAATCGAGCCGTTACGGCCCAGCGTGGAAACGATGATGCCATTTTTGGTCAACGGTACCATCAGCTTGCGGATAAAACTGGGGTTGGCTTCCAGACCGGCGGCAAGGATCGCGCTGGTCGAACGCAGGCCCTGCTTTTCAGCCAAGGCTACGCTAAGTACCATTTGCAATGCTGTCGGAAAGCGGAAATCTAGCATGTCTTTATCTCTGTCTCCGGGAGACCAAAATCTCAGGCTTGGCCGGTGCGGCATGGCGCCATAACACCCGCTCAATTGCACAATAATATAACAAATATTGCCGCATTATTGAAGTTATGCCCTGGGAAATCGCACGGATACATTAGCGTAAAAGATGCCGTTGGTACCGGCTCGAGGCAAAGCGGCGGCGTTATAAAGCAGAAACCCGCGTCAATGTTAATGCCGCTCGCTTAACTGCGTTAAACGATCAGAACTAACACTGTCCGCGGGTTTAATTCTTAAACTGTGATCAGGCTTTGTTCAGCACCAGTTGGCCGCTTTTATCCAGCGGGATCTGGGTGCCGGGATCGTGATCCATACGGATCTTGCCCTGCTGATTGCCAATCTTGTAGGTCACATCGTAACCCAGCATTTTCTGTGATTTGTCGTAGACCGTTTTGCAACGCTGCTGCGTGCTGGTGGTAGTGTCGTTACTTTGCATCGCCCCCTGCACCTGATTACCGGCATAACCGCCACCCAGCGCACCCACTACTGTCGCTACGTCACGACCGCGACCGCCGCCAAACTGATGACCAATCACGCCACCGGCTACCGCACCCAACACGGAACCGGCGATGCGGTTTTCATCCTGCACCGGCGCACGGTGTGTGACGGTCACATTGCGGCATTCCTGACGAGGGGTTTTGATGGTTTCTTTGATCGGCGTTGCGGCGAGCACCTGCGCAAATTGCGGACCGGAAGAAAACACATCCATGCTTGCCACCGCGGCAATACCCAGAGCGGCTGCAATACCAATCCCAATTCCGGCTAACATTGACTTGTTCACAGGAAATCCTCCTGAAAGTGTTACCACGCATTTGCACCGGGAACGCTACCTACAATTGCGCCGCGCTTATTATTTTGCGCATGGGCGGCACGTGGTATCCCGGTTTACGGCGTGCGCGACGCGCCGTCTGTAAACGAGATAAAGTCTGCACAATGTTCCGGATCCCCGCAATAAGACAATGTGACCAAAGATGCTGGAAATCACGCATCTCCCCGGTGTTTAGGAGGAATCTTAAGAATTTTACCCATGCCGCCGAAATTTTATGCTGGTCGCTAATCCCGCAATGGCCGATGCAGCCTGGCGCAGGCATAAAAAAACCCACGCGGGCGAACCGGCGTGGGTGAGTCGTTAACTGCAGCTTTTAGTGCATTTTCAGACGCGGGCGGATCACCCGGTTGATACCGCCAACCAGCATCATCAGACCGGTTTTGATGTAGCCATGCAGAGCGACCTGATGCATGCGGTACAGCGAAATATAGACGAAGCGCGCGATACGCCCTTCGACCATCATCGAACCGCGCATCAGGTTGCCCATCAGGCTGCCGACGGTGCTGAAGCGGGACAGCGAGACCAGAGAACCGTGGTCTTTATACACGTAAGGTTTCAGCGTCTGGCCGTTCATCAGCGCCAGAATGTTGGTGAAGCAACGTGACGCCATCTGGTGCGCCGATTGGGCGCGAGGCGGCACAAAACCACCACCTTCTTTCGGGCAGGAAGCACAGTCACCGATGGCGAAAATGTTAGGATCGCGCGTGGTCTGCAGCGTCGGCTCCACCACCAGCTGGTTAATCCGGTTGGTTTCCAGCCCGGCGATGTCTTTCATAAAGTCCGGCGCCTTGATGCCGGCCGCCCATACCATCAGATCGGCATCGATAAATTCGCCGCCCTTGGTATTCAGGCCGTTGGCGTCCGCGCTGGTGACCATGGTGTTGGTCAGTACGCGCACGCCGAGTTTGTTCAGTTCCTGGTGCGCAGCGGCGGAAATGCGCGGCGGCAACGCCGGCAGAATGCGCTCGCCCGCCTCTACCAGAGTCACGTTCAACGCGCTGTTGTCCAGGCCTTCGAAACCATAGCTGTGCAGCTGTTTCACCGCATTGTGCAGCTCGGCGGAAAGTTCCACGCCGGTGGCGCCACCGCCGACGATGGCGATGTTCACCCGCCCTTTCTGCCCCTGCTGCGCCGAGAACTTCAGGAACAGGTTCAGCATTTCATTGTGGAAACGACGTGCCTGATGCGGGTTATCCAGGAAGATACAGTGATCTTTTACGCCTGCGGTACCGAAATCGTTCGAGGTGCTGCCCAGCGCCATAACCAGAATGTCGTAAGGCAACTCGCGCTCAGGCACCAGTTCTTCACCCTGCTCGTCGCAGATTTGCGCCAACTGCAGCGTTTGGGTTTCACGGTTAATGTTGGTCAGCGAGCCCAGTTGGAAGCTGAAATTGTGATTGCGCGCGTGCGCCAGGTAGCTCAGCGCGTCCACGCCGTCATCAAGGGAACCGGTTGCTACTTCATGCAGCAAAGGTTTCCACAAATGGCTGTGGTTACGGTCCACCAGCGTGATCTCGGCTTTGTGCTTGCGGCCGAGCTTATGGCCCAGGCTGGTCGCCAGTTCCAGACCACCGGCGCCACCGCCGACAATAACGATTTTTTTCTTTGGCGTTGTCAAAATAACCCCCTAAATGTGAACCAATTGTTATCCAAGGGTAAACAAATAATATCCTTAGAATACATAGGGTTCGCTTAAAATAAACCTGCTATCTAAAGCCAGAATAGCATGTGAGGTTATTTGGTCATACCAAAATTGATGTGCATCAAACTTTTTTGGTTAAAGGCTGGACGAGGGGGATTTTTGAGGATTGTGATTCAAATAGTTAGCGCTGCGTCACAGTTTTAAATTTTGCCGCCGGCCAGCTAAAACAGGGCATTTTTGATAAAAAATGCCGCAATTTTTGCCGGAAAAAAGCAATCACTGCGGCGGTGCCAGGCGTTATGAAACTGTTAAAGCAGGCTCTTGAACGCCTTGATGCGTTGTAGATGCGGCGAGATATTTTTGAACTTGTGGGTCTGTTGCTCATCCCAGACGATTTCGTAGTAGTTGTGCAGCAGTTCCGCACTGCGCCGGCTGTCCAGCACCTCATCCTGCCGGGAAAGCACGACCAGGCAGCGATCGCGGTTCTTTTCGCGGAAATCCCCGACGCACTTGGTGGCGATATCGCGGTACTCTTCCGGCCGATCGATTTTGCCCTGCATATGCTCTTCAGGGTACAGATTAGGGTTGAAGATCGCCTGCCGAATGCCGCACAGGAAACCGATGCGCTCAGCCCAGAAACCGCCCAGCCCCACCCCGCAGATCAGCGGATGCTTATCCCCTTCCTGCTGAACCGCCTTGTCCACCTCTTTCAACAGATGCTGCATATCATGGCGTGGGTGCAAGGTGCTGTAGCTGATAAAACGCACGTCCGGGTCAATGAATTGCAGTTGTAAAACCTTTTCATGATTGCCGGGACTGGTGGAATCGAAGCCATGCAAATAGATAATCATATGGATCCTCGCAACAAGCTGAGGGCCGCGCCGCAGCCCTCATCATTTACTACGCCGCATTACGACGCCCTGGGTTCACCCGGCGCTACGCTGTTTATGTTCTTCCCAGCGTTCGCTGAGCGCGCTCAGCTCTTTATGCGCCTGCTGCCAGCGCGCGGAATCACGCAATTCCTGACGGGTGAACTGACCGCGATGATATAACTGCTTCACTCGCTCTGCTTTGACCGGGGACAGGTTATCCAGCACGCTGACCGCGCCCTGGCGGTTATTGCACACCAGGATCATGTCACAGCCGGCATCCAGCGAGGCCTGGCCGCGCTCTGCGTAACTGCCCATGATGGCGGCCCCTTCCATCGACAGATCGTCCGAGAAGATAACGCCGTCAAAACCCAGCTCCTGGCGCAGAATTTGTTGCAGCCAGTATGGCGAACCGCTGGCCGGGCGCGGGTCTGCTTCAGTATAGATGACGTGCGCCGGCATCACGGCGTCCAGTAACTGGCGGTTAATCAATTCGCGGAATATCGCCATGTCATGCTCGCGGATCTGCGCCAGCGGACGTGGATCGCGCGGGGTTTCTTTATGTGAATCCGCACTGACGGCGCCATGGCCGGGGAAATGCTTGCCGGTAGTTTTCATCCCGGCGCTGTGCATGCCCAGGATAAAACGCTCGGCCATCGCCAGCGCCTGTTGCGGATCGCTGTGGAATGAGCGTTCGCCAATCGCCGCGCTGACGTGGCCGATATCCAGCACCGGCGCAAAGCTGATATCGATATCCTGTGCGATCATTTCCGCCGCCATCAGCCAGCCGGCCTCCTGCGCCAGACGCCCAGCCTCATGCGCTTCGTTCAATGCGGCGAACGACTGCGCCGCCGGCAGGCGAGTGAACCCTTCGCGGAAACGCTGAACCCGCCCGCCTTCCTGATCCACCGCCACCACCAGCCGATCGTGAGAAGCCTCGCGGATTTGGCGCACCAATTCACGCAACTGCTGCGCATCGTGGAAGTTGCGGGTGAACAGGATAAGCCCGCCGACCAGCGGGTGTTTTAAAATCTCGCGTTCTTCGGCATCCAGCTCATAGCTGGCGACATCTAACATTACTGGGCCCACGGCCACCTCACTTCATTATTCATTCAGAACATGGGGATGATAAACAAAAACGCCGGCGCTGCACTGCGCCCCAGCGTAAAAATTCGCTATCGCCGGTCTGTTGCCAGCGCACTTCAAACCATAACAACATCAGGTAATCCACCCAAGGTAACCAGCGCTGCACCTGGGCACTCAGCAACGGCAAGTCTTTATAGCTCTCTTGGGAATAATGCTGCAAAAAATGCTGCTGATTGGCTGCGGACCACGCGTTACCGCGAAACAGCGCGGCAATCTCCAGCGCGATGTCACCGTCGGCGGCGTACTCCCAGTCAATCAGCCGCACTCCTTCGCCCTGAGCGATCAAATTGCCCGGATGAATATCCATATGCAGCGGGGCTATTTTCAGCGGAGAAGGCTGGCGGGTTTGCAAGAAACGCTGATGCAACCGCAGCCAGGCGGGCGTCAGACGCCGGCGATCCAACTGCTGCCAGTAGCGGGCAAACTGCCGATGCAGGTTCAGCAGGTAACCGCTGAGCGGCCGCTGGTGCAAACGGGCAACCAGTCGCGCCAGATCGCCATGCTGATTCAGATGCGTAAAATACGCATCAGTGACAACGTCACCAGACAGCCATTCTAGGATAATCCACTGATTATTCTGCATTAAAACTCGCGGCCCCAAACCCTCGCCGGCGCGGCGCAACACGCGAGCCTCTCGCCGCCGGCTAACGCCAAGCGCGGTTTTTTCTGCGCTTTGTTGGCGCGCCAACAGTTGCACACCCTCGCCTTCGATGCGCCAACTTTCGCCGGTCAGCCCCTGCACCGGGCTGAAACGACAACCGGCGGTTTTCACCGCCGGCAGCTCGCTTTCAATCAGTCTTCGCAGCGCGGCCTCAGCGGGTAACGGCGCCATTGCCTGACCAGACGATTTCACCGGTTTGCACCAGCATCAACTGCATATCCAGCGTCGGAGACTTCACGTCGCCGCTGACATCGCTGTACAACACGTACTGTGCGCTGACGATACGCGCCAGGCCAATGGCCTTACTGCGTGAACCCAGACTGTCATCCGCCGACAGGCCCAAGGTTTGCTTGGCGGTCGCCAATTGCGCTTCCGGCACGATGGAGAAGGTTTGGTTCGACGCCAGCGCCTTGTGCAGCGCGGAGGTGGCTTTAGCGGTTTGCAATGCACCGTTGGTATTGTTCTTCACGCTGTCCAGCAGCAGCACGCTGCCTGGGTTGACGCCGTCGGCTTTCAACATCTGGTTCACTAGCGGCTGCACGCTGCTCAGCCAGTCAAGTTGCTGAATTTTTGGCGGTTGCGGTACCTGCTCGCCAATGGGCGGCTGGGGTTGCGGCACCGGCTCTACCACCACCGGTGGCTTGACCGGCTCAACGGTGGCCGGCGGCTGCTCCGACTCCGGGGGACGTGACAGACAGCCGCTTAACATCAAGGCGGCCAGTGCGACAAATAGATACTTTTTCATTATCCCTCTCCAACTAAAGCAAGAGCTTACAAGAATAGATGCAGACGCACGCGTTTGGCATCGAGATTGCCGTTAATCGAGTAAATTTCGGCGTCGGAATTCGGCGCAACGGTAATGGTACGCGGCTGCTCAAAGGGCCGGATATCCAGCCCCTGATTGTCATACCAGTAGAAACGGTAATGCACCGTTACCGGCGTTGTTTGGCTGTTGCTGAGCACCGAGGTTGCCATCACGCGCCCGGAGGCATCCGCAATCGACGGATTGTCGGCCACTATACCTGCGGTAAGCACCGGCGAATCCATCACCACCGTCTGCCGTTCGTTGACCGCAATGCCGGGCCGATTGCTGCAGCCCATCAGTATTGCGGCGGGTAACGCCAGTGTCGTCAGACAACGCAGGGTTTTGCTATAGCGCATGGTTGACCTCGGTTAGCGGGACAGTAATGGCCCCAACGAGCGGCCACCGACCAGATGCATATGAATATGATAGACCTCCTGGCCGGCATGGCGATTGCAATTAACAATCAGGCGATAGCCATCTTCGGCAATGCCTTCCTGTTCGGCAATTTTCGCCGCGGCGGTGATCATGCGGCCCAGCGCCGCTTCATGCTCGACGGTGACGTCGTTCACCGTTGGGATCAGGATATTGGGTACGATCAGAATATGGGTCGGAGCCTGAGGTGAAATATCACGGAACGCGGTGACCAGTTCGTCCTGGTAGACCACATCAGCAGGGATTTCGCGGCGGATAATTTTACTGAAAATCGTTTCTTCGGCCATCTGGCATTCCTTGTTGAGCAAAATAATCTGTACGCAGTATGAGTGACAAATTCTACTGCTTTCAACCTGATTGCGCACTTTCCGCGTCGAGTGATGCAGAATCAGGCAACCGACGCCTTTGTCATGGGATTACCGCGGCAATCATCTGATTTTTTTCACTTTGGTTATTCACTATTGTTGCTTTACTTGCCAGTTGCCACCGCCAATAGTAACTCCATGATTAACAACGGATAGAGAACATCATGCCACTCAAAACCCTGGCGCTGGGCGCTCTGCTGCTGTGCGGTGCTGCGCAGGCGGAAAGCAAAAGCATTATCGATCTGCAGGCCAATCAGCAACATTTGCGTGCGCTCAAAAACCCGGCCGCCGTAGCCTTGATTCCGGCGAATTACCATTTTGCCGTACCGGGCAAGTTAACCGTAGCGGTGGCGTCTGAAAATTCCCCGCCGCTGGCGCTGTTTGCCGAAGACAATAAAACCTTGATCGGCAGTGACCCGGATATCGCACAACTGGTGGCGGACAGTCTGGGGCTGGAACTGAATCTGGTGCCGACCTCCTGGGAGGACTGGCCGCTTGGCATTACTTCCGGCAAGTACGATGCCGCCATTTTTAATATTGCCGTCACCAGGCTGCGGAAAACCAAATTTGATTTCGCCACTTACCGCGTAGATACGTTGGGTTTCTATGTGAAATCCACCAGCAAGATCGCTTCAATCAACCAACCGGCGGACGTTGCCGGGCTGCGGATTATTGTCGGTTCCGGTACGAATCAGGAAAATATCCTGCTCGGCTGGGATAAACAGAACCGCGCCAACGGCCTGGCGCCGGTGCAACCGATTTACGTCACCGATGACGCCGCCGCCAACCTGAGCATTCAGTCCGGGCGCGCCGACGCTTTCTTTGGGCCACATTCTACCGGTGCCTACAAAGCGGCGCTGACCGGCAAAACCAAAATGGTCGGCATCGGCCCTAACGTCGCCTACGTAGCGGTGACCACCAAAAAAGATAACGGCCTGGTTGCCGCCATTAACGCCGCCATCAATGGCGTGATCGTCAGCGGCGAATATGCCCAGGTGCTGGATCGCTGGGGCGAGCATGATGAAAAGGTAGAGCGTTCCACCATTAACCCGCCGGGGATCGGCGATTAGTCACCGCTCAGTTGCGAGGCGTGCGCACGCATCCACTCGGCCAGTGAATCCAGCGTCGGGCGCAGGGATGTGCCCAGCGCCGTGATCCGGTATTCAACACGCGGCGGGACTTCCGGGAATACCTGCCGCGTAACCAGGCCGCGCTGCTCGAACTGCCGCAGTTGACGCGTCAGCTCTTTCTGGGCGATCGGCGCCACCGCGCGCTGCAACTCACTGAAGCGCACCGGGCCGTCTATCATGATCAGCCTGTAGAGGATCGGGATCGCCCATTTCCCCGCAACCAGGTTCACAAACCCCACCATAGGGCAAGGCTCGTCTGTTGCCGGCAACGCCGTTAAATTTTTTTCCGCTGGCGAAAGCGCTGCTGTCGTCATTTCATCCCACTCCGTACCTTAGTATCCAAAAGGTGCCTACTATGCAAAAGATACTATAGCGCAAATAATGGCCTACCAACGGGAAACAGGAGGCAGTCCATGTCGCGACTTAAAGGTAAATACGCATTGATCACCGGCGGCACCAGCGGGATTGGTCTGGAAACCGCACGCCAGTTTATTGCCGAAGGCGCCACCGTGGCGATCACCGGCCGCAGCCAAAGCGGCCTCGACGCAGCGGGAAAAGCGCTGGGCGACGTGCTGTTATTGCGCAGTGACGCCGGGGATATCGACCAACAACAAACTTTAGCCCAGCAGTTGGCCAGCCACTGGCCGCGCCTTGACGTGCTGTATATCAACGCCGGTGACGTCACCCACCTTCCGTTGCAGGAATGGGATGAGCAGAGCTATCGACGGCTGATGGACATCAACCTCACAGGGCCCTTTTTTTTAATTCAGGCGCTGCTGCCGCTATTAGCGGATCCGGCCTCGATTATTTTGTGCGGTTCGGTCAGCGCGCATATCGGCCTGCCGCTAAGCAGCGTTTACGCCGCCAGCAAGGCCGGCCTGCTGTCGCTGGCCAGAACGCTTTCCGGTGAATTGCATCCGCGCGGTATCCGGGTCAACGGCCTGAGCCCAGGCCCGACCGAAACCCCGGCGTTAGGCAAGCTGGGGTTGAAAGAAGAGGATGAACAGGCGCTGCGCGATGACATCCGCGCATTGGTGCCGATAGGCCGCATGGGCACACCGCTGGAACTGGCAAAGGCGGCGGTGTTCCTCGCGTCTGACGAATCCGCGTTCATGGTCGGGGCCGAACTGCAGATTGATGGTGGAGTGGGTAATTTGTAATATCGTTATAATTCGCCGTTGGGGTAGCCCAACGGTGGAATTAACTTACAGAACAGGCAGTAAGTTAAATAATATTATTATTGGGTGATAATAATAAAATATCGCTTTATTGATACGTTCTTAAACTGCGTCTAGCCTTAGTATTTCTCCAATTTGGATGGTGAAGACTCATGGCAAGCCAAAAGAACAATCAAGGCGTAGGAATACTGGTAATCGTCGCCATCGCCCTTTGGTTCGTATTCAAGTCTGACAATAAAACAGAAAAAAATACGCCGATACCGCAATCCGGCACCTTAGCGGCCAATGTTTATACGCCACCGGCCAATCAGGCATCACAGATCAGCGAACAGCCCCCTCAACCGGAAAACGATACCCCTCAAGCCACTAAATACGTAGCGGCCGATCGGCTCAACGTCCGTAATGCACCGAACGGTAAAGTCATTACGTCCTTAAAACGTGGACAAAGTATCACCATTTACCAAGAACGCGATAATTGGGCAAAAATCACGCCGGGTAACCAACCGAGCCAATGGGTTTCAACAAAGTCATTGTGTCATGGTGAGGCGTGCTATCGAAAAAACCGCCAGGCACTTGCGCCAAAACAGCCAGTATATCGGTCGACGCCAAAGCGCAACGTGGCAAGTGATGCCGGATGCCCCTGTTCGTCAGGGAGAATATGTATAGGCCCACGTGGCGGGCGTTACTGCATTACCTCTGGAGGAAATAAACGCTACGGCGTGTAATAAAATTTTGCGGGCGACCTGCCCAGGATGGGGAGTGACGTGACGATGAAAATCTTTATCCGCCCCAGGCTACGGATGATGTCGCCAGCACCGAGCGACATCATTCTGGCCCATACTCAAGCGGCTCTTTGGACAGCAAACATTAATCAGCCCAGACCGGGAATGGCAACGCCGAACGTCTGCAGCAGCAGCACCATGTTGAGCAGGATGATAATCACCGTACCTATGATCGATACCAGGCTGGTGAGGCGGCTGTTCACAAACTCGCCCATGATGTCGCGGCGGCGGGTGAACATGACCAGAGCAATCATCGGCGCCGGCAGCGCCAGGCTAAGCACCACCTGGCTGTAGACCAACGCATCCGTCGCATTGACGCCTAACGCCACCACGATAAACGCCGGGATCATGGTCACCAGTCGGCGCACCCACACCGGGATGCGGAAGCCGACAAACCCCTGCATAATCATCTGCCCCGCCATGGTGCCTACCACCGAGCTGGAAATACCGGAGGCAATCAACGACATCAGGAAGATCCCTGCTGCTGCGGCACCAAACAACGGGGTCAGCGTATGGTACGCCGTGCCGATTTCCGCCACGTCGCTGTTACCGGCATGAAAGGCGCTGGAAGCCATGATCACCATGGCGATATTCACCAACCCGGCAATCGCCAGCGCGATCACCACTTCGATATTGGAAAAACGCAGCAGTTTGCGCCGTTCACCGCTATCGCTGGCCGGCGTTCGGTGCTGAGTCAGGCCCGAGTGCAGGAAAATGGCGTGCGGCATCACGGTGGCACCGATTATGCCGACGGCAATGGTCAGCGCCTGCGCATCCGGCAACTGCGGCGTTACCATGCCGGTGCCCGCAGCCAGCCAGTCGACCGGCACGATAAACATCTCGGCGAGATAGCACAGGGCAATGACCGCCACCAGCCCGCCAATCATCAGTTCGACCGGGCGGAAACCTTTCTTTTCTACCATCAATAATGCATAGGTGATCACCGCCGTCACGCCCATCCCCGCCAGCAACGGCATGTGGAACAGTAAGGCGAGCGCGATAGCCCCACCCAGGAACTCCGCCAGATCGGTGGCCATTGCCGCCACCTCGCTAAGCAGCCACATGCCGATCACCACCGGGCGCGAGAATTGATCGCGGCACATTTCCGCCAGGTTACGGTTGGTGACGATACCCAGCTTGGCCGACAGCGCCTGAAACAGCATGGCAATAAGGTTGGCCATCACCACTACCCACAACAGGCTGTAACCGTATTTTGAACCAGCCTGAATATTGGTGGCAAAATTACCGGGGTCCATGTAGGCAATGGAGGCAATCACCGCCGGCCCGGCGAACAATAGCGGCGTGAACGCGCCGCGCTTGCGCCCGGCCAGTGCGTTACCAATCGCGGTATTGGTCCGTTCGGTTAACGATGTGGTGGTTGCCGCCTCACGCATGTTTTACCCTCAATATTATTCTGGTTATTTTTCACCCAACATTCAGAACAATGTAGCATCGGCTACACTTTATGCAAAATGGAAGATACTTTACCTTTGTGTACAAATATTTCTTATTGTCAGTGAGTACGGCAGCTGAATTGATAATGCGTCGCTATTAGACTAACGTAGGGCAGGATTCCATTAGTCTGGAACTCACTGGTTTAACCTATAAAGGACGTCCCAGAATATGGTAACAAGTGCGTCAGATAACGCCGAACGCCCTACCTTGGCTGAAATGCCGGATGAGGCTGAGCACGCCCTGCGTTTTACCCGCGCCCGTGAAGCGCAGTCGAATGCGTTGATCGAAGATTACGTAGAACTGATTGCCGATCTGCTGCTGACCACTCGCGAAGCCAGAACCACCGACATCGCCCGTCGCTTTGGCGTTTCCCACCCTACTGCGATCAAGAACATTGCGCGGCTCAAAAGCGCCGGATTGGTAGAGTCACGCCCTTATCGCGGGGTGTTTTTGACTGAAGAAGGTGAACAACTGGCACAGCAAGTGCGCCGCCGACATCGTATTGTGGTCGACCTGCTGGTGTGCCTCGGGGTGCCGACTGAAACGGCGGAGCTGGACAGTGAAGGGATTGAACACCATATCTCTACGGTCACGCTCGAGGTATTTGAGCGTTTTCTGCAAAACCACGCCAAGAAATAAATCCTCGCCAATAAAAAAGGGAGGCTTTCGCCTCCCTCAAAGCTCCCCAGCCTGAATTAGTGATTACGGATGTATTCGTCCATATCGGTTTTCAGGTTGTCAGATTTGGTACCAAAGATAGCCTGAACGCCAGAGCCTGCGACAACAACGCCGGCAGCACCCAGTTTTTTCAGACCAGGCTGGTCAACCTTGCTCACGTCCGCCACGCTAACGCGCAGACGGGTGATGCAGGCATCCAGATTGGTGATGTTATCTTTACCGCCAAAGGCCTGAACCAAAGCCGCAGACATCTCAGAACCGCCCTGAGCGACCTGCTCGGAAACGGTGTCTTCACGGCCAGGAGTCTTCAGATCCAACTTGGCAATCAGCACGCGGAAGATGGTGTAGTACACCAGACCGTAGAT
Organism: Serratia inhibens; assembly: GCF_003591175.1. Lineage (GTDB taxonomy): Bacteria > Pseudomonadota > Gammaproteobacteria > Enterobacterales > Enterobacteriaceae > Serratia > Serratia inhibens. Next base: position 1,018,835 of record NZ_QYYG01000001.1, read on the forward strand.
GATACCCACGATTGGGAACAACCAGATCTTGCTGCTGTTACCGCTCAGCACGATAAAGTCGATCAGACCGTGCGAGAAGCTGGTGCCATCGCGCATACCCAACAGGATACAGATCGGGAACGCCAGACCAGCCAGAATGGCGTGGATTGCGTACAGGATCGGCGCAACGAACATGAAGGAGAACTCGATCGGCTCGGTGATACCGGTCAGGAACGAGGTCAACGCAGCGGAGATCATGATACCGCCGACTTTAGCGCGGTTTTCCGGCTTGGCTGAATGCCAGATGGCAATAGCTGCAGCAGGCAGACCGTACATTTTGAACAGGAAGCCACCGGACAGTTTACCCGCAGTCGGGTCACCCGCCATATAACGCGGGATATCGCCGTGGAATACCTGGCCGGCCGCGTTGGTGAATTCACCGATCTGCATTTGGAAAGGTACGTTCCAGATATGGTGCAGACCAAACGGCACCAGCGCACGTTCAACCACGCCGTAGATACCAAACGCCACTACCGGGTTCTGATAAGCAGCCCACTGGGAGAAGGTCTGGATAGCCGTACCGATTGGCGGCCAGATGAAGGACAGGACTACGCCCAGAACGATCGCCGCCAGGCCGGAGATAATCGGCACAAACCGCTTACCGGCAAAGAAGCCCAGGTATTCAGGCAGCTGAATACGGAAGAAGCGGTTAAACATATAGGCCGCGATGGAGCCGGAGATAATCCCCCCGAGCACACCGGTATCCGCCAGGTGTTTAGCCGCAATTTCTTCAGCCGGCAGGTGCAGAACCAAAGGTGCAACCACCGCCATGGTTTTCACCATGATGCCGTAAGCCACTACCGCAGCCAACGCAGAAACACCATCGTTATTGGTGAAGCCCAGGGCAACACCGATAGCGAAAATCAGCGGCATGTTGGCGAAAACTGAACCGCCGGCTTCCGCCATCACGTGAGAGACTACCGCAGGTAGCCAGCTAAAGTTGGCGGAACCGACGCCCAGCAGAATACCTGCGATAGGCAATACGGAAACCGGCAGCATTAGCGACTTACCTACTTTTTGCAGGTTTGCAAATGCGTTCTTGAACATAGTTGAGTGTGCTCCTGAGTAATAGTGCTTTGCTACTTCTCGCGATTCTTCGCGTTGCAAGGGGGGGGGAGAAAAACCCCTGCAATTCAGGGTGTCTGAGCACCCCTTGAATTTTTACGCAGAGTAAAATAAATACTCTGCGCAATGTTTGATGGCAGTCACGTTTCGATGAACAAAGCCGGGTATTTTTCTTGAATCGGCCGTTTTTTATCAAAAAAGACAAAAAAATGCCCAGCCATCGCCATAAAACGGGTGGGAACATTACCCGTTTCAGCGATTAATTACGAGCTTAAAAAAAATTCCGACATCAATGACTACAGCTAAGCCTAGGCCAAGGATTATAGTTCGATGTGAAATAAGCGTGAAAAGTTGGCGGTGGTGGTTTCGGCCAGCGTTTCCAGGCTCACGCCCTTCAATACCGCCATGTATTCAGCCACATCACGCACGTAGGCAGGTTGGTTTTCTTTGCCGCGATGCGGCACCGGGGCAAGATACGGCGAGTCGGTTTCCACCAGAATGCGATCAAGCGGCACGTAGCGCGCCACCTCACGGAGTTGCTCCGCATTGCGGAAGGTCAGGATGCCGGAAAAGGAAATATAGAAACCCAGATCGAGCAGCGCTTCTGCGGTAGCGATATCTTCGGTAAAACAGTGCAGCACACCGCCGCAGTCCTGCGAGTTCTCTTCACGCAGGATCGCCAGCGTATCTTCACGCGCGTCGCGGGTATGCACGATCACCGGTTTGTTCAGATCGCGGCCAATGCGGATATGCTCACGGAATGACGCTTGCTGCAGCTCGAGATTGTCTTTCTGATAGAAATAATCCAGCCCGGTTTCTCCCAGCGCCACCACCTGCTCTGCCGCTGCCAAACGGCGCAGCTCGGCGTAATCGTAACCGCCCTCGAGGTTCAGCGGGTGGACGCCACAGGAGAACGCCACGTCATCGCGTGGGCCGATCAACTGCGTCATGGCCTGATAACCCGGCAACGTAGTCGCTACCGCCAGAACGTAGCCGACATCGCGCGCCTTGGCTTTCGCCAGAGCGTCATCCACGTTTTGATGCAGCGTTTGGTAATCCAGGCCATCGAGATGACAATGCGAATCTACTAACAACATAATAGTTAACTCTTTTACAACGAATGAGGATGAGAATAGCCGGTAGCGCCGAGCATCTGCTCCCAACTGAGTAAGCGTTCGGTCAGCAACAGTTCGCGATTGACGCCGGTTACGTTAAGCAACTGCTGGCGGCAATTGAGCCATTGCTGCACCACTTGCTGCAGCGAGGTACCGCTCAGGCGGCCGGCCAATTGGTGCACCAACGGTTGCTGATCCTGATTAAGCATAAAGCTCGCCGCGCCCTGCTGCCACTTCATGGCATCCACCAGCAATGCGCAAAGCCAGTGCAGCCGCTCCGCTACGTCTTCGTGATTCAGCACCGGCAACAACGACAACATGTCATGCTGCGGCAAGGCGGCATTCAGTGCGGCGCACAAGGCGCTGCGCTGCTGCCAACGCTCGGGTTGCAACAGCTGCTCGGCGGCCAACGGCGCCCCGTCGTGCAGCCGCAGTGCGGTGAGGAGATCCACCGAATTACCCGGCGTTTGCCGGTTCAACCACTGCAAACTGAGCTGTTCATCCGGGCTGGCGAGATGCCAATAGAAACAGCGGCTACGCAATGTCGCCAGCAGCCGTGAAGGCTCGCGGCAACTCAACAGGAAATAGGTTTTTTCCGGCGGCTCTTCCAGCGTTTTCAACAAGGCATTGGCCGCCGCTTCGGTCAGCAACTCTGCCTGCGGCAACCAGATAACCTTGGCGCCCCCCTGCTGGGCGTGGGAATAAAGGGTTTCGATCACCTGGCGGATAGGCTCGATACCCAGGCTGCTTTTCCCCTTTTCCGGCACCAGTACATGATAGTCCGGATGGTTTCCCGCCAGCATAAGCCGGCAGCTATGACACTCGCCGCAGCTTTTCTCGCCGTTACGCCGCTGACAAATCAACCAGCGGCTCAGACCATAAGCCAGCGCTTCATCACCATTGCCCGCTGAAGCATGCAACAACAGGGCATGATGGCCGCGACCGGCTGCATATTGCCCGACCAACTGACGGTAAGGCGTGTTCAGCCACGGGTACCAGTTCATTACGCGCCTTCCTGCCGTAGCCATTGGCTGAGGCAATTGCGGATAGCCGCCGTCACCTGTTCCAGCGATTGAGAGGCGTCAACGGTGACGATAGAGTCGTCCTGCGCCGCCAACTCCAGATAGCGCGAGCGGGTGCGTTCAAAGAACGGCAGCGCTTCCTGCTCAATACGATCCAGCTCGCCGCGCGCACGGGCGCGCTGCAGGCCAACCAACGGCGGCAGATCCAGATAAATCGTCAGATCCGGATGAAAATCCCCCAATACGGTGTCACGCAGCGAGGCCATCAGTTGTTGATCTATGCCACGACCGCCGCCCTGGTAGGCCTGTGATGACAAATCGTGACGATCGCCGACCACCCAGGCACCACGCGCCAACGCCGGTTTGATAACCGTTTCTACCAGTTGCACGCGGGCCGCATACAGCATCAGCACTTCGGCTTTGATGGTCGGCAATTCGCCGTCTACGCCACGTTTGAACAGATCGCGCAACTTTTCCGCCAGCGGGGTACCGCCCGGCTCGCGAGTAAAGACAATGTCGTTAATGCCGTGTTCGCGCAGTACATTGACCACGGTATCGCGCGCGGTGGTTTTCCCCGCCCCTTCGAGCCCTTCGATAACCACGAATTTACTTTTCATTCTTTTCCTTAAGCACCTGGCGGTAAGCGCGAACTGCCTGATTATGGCTTGCCAGGTTAGTGGTAAACTGGTGGCCGCCCTTGCCATCGGCGACAAAGTACAAATAAGGCGTCTTCGCCGGATTGGCGGCGGCTTCCAGAGAAGCCTGACCCGGCATGGCAATCGGCGTCGGCGGCAGGCCGTTGATCACATAAGTGTTGTACGGCGTCGGGGTTTCCAGATCTTTACGGGTAATATTGCCATTATAAGCATCCCCCATACCGTAGATCACCGTTGGATCGGTTTGCAGGCGCATGCCAATGCGCAGGCGATTAATGAATACCGAGGCCACCTTGGTGCGCTCTTCCGGCACGGCGGTTTCCTTCTCGACTATCGAAGCCATGGTCAGCAATTCTTCCGGTGCCTTGTACGGCAGGCTGGTATCGCGGCCCTGCCAGGCAGTTTCCAGCGCCTTGATCATGCGCAGATGAGCGCGCTTGAGCAATGCGATATCGCTCATACCGGCGGTATACAGATAAGTATCCGGATACAGGCGCCCTTCCGGATGAGTCCCCTCCGGCAGCCCCAGCGCCACGGCAATTTCCGCTTCGCTTTTGCCCGCCAGCGTATGTTTGAGGTATTTAGATTGCTGCAGCACCAACAGCCAGTCGCGCAGGCGCGAGCCTTCGATAAAACGCGCGCTGAACTGGGCTTCTTTACCGCTGGCCAGCAGTTTGAGCATCTGGCGCACCGTCATTCCCGGCGTAAAGCGGTAGGTGCCGGCCTTGAACTCCGCCAACTGCGGCTCCAGGCGCAGCAGCCACGGAAACCAGACACCGTTGCGGATCAGCTTGTCGCGTACCAGCAACTCTTCCAGCGCTACCCGTCCGGTGCCGGCCGGCAGTTTAAAAATGGCTTCCTGCTGGATCGCCAATGGCGTATCGGCAAAGCGTTCAACCTTCTGGTAACCCCAAAACAGCAGAGCCAACACCAGAACAACAATAATAGAAACGACCTTCAGCTTTCTTTTCTTCATCAATCAGCCATCGTTAACAGTGTGGGCGCAAAAAATCATAGAGTTGACGCGAGCGATAACGCCAGGATTGCGCTGTATTTACCGGCAGCAAGGGCATCAGCGCGTTGCTTACCAGCACTTCTTCGGCGTCGGCCAGAGTGACCAGCGGCTCGCTGACGTAGTGCAATGAATATTCACTGCCCACCAGCAACTCAATCACCCTGCGGCGCATCAAACCAGCCACGCCGGCCTGGCTCAGATCGGGCGTAAATACCGCTTTCCCTTTACGCCAGAATAAATTAGCCGCACAGCATTCCACCAGCATACCGGCAGTGTCAAGCACCAGCGCCTCGTCGGCATTCGTCTGGTCAAGATGCGCGCGGATCAATACCTGCTCCAGGCGATTCAAGTGTTTCAGCCCCGCCAGCAACGGATTACGCGCCAGAGCCACCGGGCTGAGCGCCAGGTTAATTCCCTGTTCACGCCACGACAGGTAATGGGTAGGATATGCGCTGCGAGAGACAATCCGCGTAGGATTTTCACACCCCTGCGGGCTGTAACCTCGTCCGCCGCTGCCGCGCGTCAGTATCGCTTTGACCACCCCGAGCGGGATAGATTCTGCCGCATGCACCATTTCACTTTCAAGCCCCCCCCAATCTGTAACCGGCATCATCAGCCGCTGCGCCGCCTGTTGCAGGCGCTCAATATGCCAGGGAAGCAGCTCTATTCTGCCATCGATAACCCTGGCAGTAGTAAAACAGCCATCACCGAACTGCAAACCGCGATCGCTTGGCGCTAACGCATCGTGCTGTTGTCCGTTAATCCAGTACATAGTTCCCCACATTCTCCTCGTTATGCCGGCGCTTAGCGGCAAGGCCCCTGGAAGTGGATGGCGTTGATGTGGCAACTGCGCGGCTGCTGCAGCACAAAACGCATCGTTTCCCAGATCGAACGTGCGTTCAGCACGGGTTGCTCCGATTGTTCGGCTGGCTCGTCATCCAGGCCGCACATTTCAAAATCCGGCGGATAGAAACCCGTCACCCGAATGTTTTCCGCTGCCAGGTGGTGCGCGATGTTGTGGCAAAAGCCCCCGATCCCCTGCTTGGCGGCAAAAAACGCCGGATGAGCACTCGACCCGATGAATTGAGGTATGCCGCACGCCGACACCATTACCATAATATCAGCCCCGGCCGAAAGCCGCAGGCTGGGCAACAGTGCACGGGTCAGTAAAATATTCCCGGTCAGCCCAGAGTTGATGGTACCGATGACATCGACATCATCTTTGCTCTCCAGAGCCCCTTCAAGCCATTGGGCTGCGCTCAATACCAGGATGTCGATCGGCCTGTCGTCCTGCAACAGTTGATCGATAAACGCCGTAAGCGAAGCTGGATCGGCTATATCACACTGGTAGGCCTGTGCCCGCCCGCCTTCGGCTCGTATGATTTTTTGAGTTGCCCTTGCGCTGCCGAGTTGCCGGGCGCAGATATCCACCTCAACGCCCTCACGCGCCAACCAGACCGACACGACTTGCCCAAAATCGCGCCCGCCCCCCGTTACCAACGCACGTTTTCCGCTCAACATACACTTTCTCCTGCTGACCTAACCATGGAATTACTCCGACTTTTGCCGGCAACCTGCCACCAGTAAAGCCTACTCCATTAATTTTTCAGCCAAAAAAGTGCGGAACTCATTTTTCACTTATAAACAGCCCATAAAAAAACCCGCTCGAAGCGGGTTTTTACAGTCTGCCAGCAGATACATCACACCTTGCGGAAGATCAGCGAACCGTTAGTACCGCCGAAACCAAAGGAGTTACACAGCGTGTACTGCATATCGCTTACCTGGCGCGCTTCGTGCGGAACGAAGTCCAGATCGCAACCTTCATCCGGGTTATCCAGATTGATGGTTGGCGGAACTGCTTGGTCACGCAATGCCAGCACGGTGAAGATCGACTCAATCGCACCTGCCGCACCTAACAGGTGGCCGGTCATCGATTTGGTCGAACTGACCATCACACGCTGCGCATCGCTGCCAAATACCGACTTCACTGCCTGAGTTTCGGCGGTATCACCGGCCGGCGTAGAGGTGCCGTGCGCATTGATATACCCGATTTGTGACGTGGTCACACCGGCGTCAAGCAAAGCGTTTTCCATTGCCAGCGCGGCGCCCGCGCCATTTTCCGGCGGAGATGTCATGTGATAGGCATCGCTGCTCATCCCAAAACCGACAACTTCAGCGTAAATCTTGGCACCACGTTTCTTGGCGTGTTCGTACTCTTCCAGCACCATCATGCCGGCGCCGTCACCCAGGACGAAGCCGTCACGGTCTTTATCCCATGGACGGCTGGCCGCCTGAGGGTTTTCGTTGCGGGTCGAGAGCGCACGCGCTGCACCGAAACCGCCAACTCCCAGCGGAGTACTGGCTTTTTCTGCCCCACCGGCCAGCATAACGTCGGCATCATTGTAAGCAATGATACGCGCGGCGTGGCCAATGTTATGTACACCCGACGTACAGGCGGTGGCGATCGAAATACTCGGACCACGCATACCAAACATAATTGTCAGGTGACCTGCAATCATGTTCACGATGGTTGACGGCACAAAGAACGGACTGATTTTCCGTGGGCCACCGTTAACCAGTGAACTGTGGTTTTCTTCAATCAAACCCAGGCCGCCGATACCGGAGCCGATAGCGGCACCAATGCGGCTGGCGTTAGCCTCGGTGATATCCAGCCCCGCATCCTGCATGGCTTGCATGCCGGCAGCGATCCCGTACTGGATGAAGGCGTCCATCTTGCGCGCATCTTTGCGAGAGATGAAATCCTCTGAATTAAAGTTCTTTACCAGGCCAGCAAATTTAGTCGCATAGGCAGTGGTATCGAAATGGTCGATCAGGCTGATGCCACTCTGACCGGCAAGAAGAGCGTTCCATGTGGACTCTACAGTATTGCCGACAGGAGACAACATGCCCAGTCCGGTCACAACTACTCGACGCTTAGACACGTTTGTCCTCCAAGGAGGGAAAAATATGACACTAGGGATCAAAAAAACTTAGGCGGTCGAATGACCGCCTAGATATGTTCTCTTACTGCTGGCTAGCGTTGATGAAATCAATAGCTGCCTGAACAGTAGTGATTTTCTCAGCTTCTTCGTCTGGAATCTCGGTATCGAATTCTTCTTCCAGTGCCATTACCAGTTCAACGGTGTCGAGAGAATCAGCGCCCAGATCTTCAACGAAAGAAGCGTTATTTAAAACTTCTTCCTGTTTAACACCCAGTTGCTCAACAATGATTTTCTTAACACGTTCTTCGATAGTGCTCATACTCTTAAATTTCCTATCAAAACTCGCTTTCGCGATGGTTTTCGTAGTGTATAAAATGTTGAAAAAGATGCAACTAAATCCCGGCTGGTCAAACCACGATTTTACGCTATTTTGCGGTTTTTACCCCAAATAACGCAAATAGTTTTCGCATTTTTTAAATCATGTACATGCCGCCATTGACATGTAACGTTTCACCGGTGATGTAGCCAGCCTCATCAGAGGCTAAAAATGCAACAGCGCTGGCGATTTCTTTAGCATCCCCCAGCCGATTGGCTGGAACTGATGACAAAATGCCTGCACGTTGATCATCTGTCAACGCCCGTGTCATGTCCGTCTCAATAAAACCAGGTGCCACGACGTTGACCGTAATGCCACGCGAAGCAACTTCACGTGCCAAAGACTTACTAAAGCCAATCAGACCGGCTTTAGCCGCCGCGTAATTAGCCTGCCCTGCGTTCCCCATGGTGCCAACTACGGAACCGATGGTGATGATCCGGCCAAACCGCTTTTTCATCATAGCTCGCATTACCGCTTTTGACAGACGGAATACGGAAGTCAAATTAGTGTCCAGAATATCCTGCCACTCATCATCCTTCATGCGCATCAGCAGGTTATCACGCGTAATGCCGGCATTATTCACTAAAATGTCGATTTCGCCAAATTCAGCACGAATAGATGCCAGAACGCTGTCGATAGATTGAGCATCAACCACGTTCAGCGCAAACCCTTTGCCATTTGCTCCCAGATAGCTGCTGATAGCCTCAGCACCGCTTTCACTGGTGGCGGTGCCGATCACTTTGGCGCCACGTGCTGCAAACGACTCTGCAATAGCCCGGCCAATACCCCGGCTAGCGCCGGTGACCAGAACAACTTTACCTTCGAAGCTCATTATTTTCCTCTTTATTGTTCAAGCGCCGCTGAGAGGCTGGCTGCGTCATTAACCGCCGCCGCCGTCAGGGTGTCAACAATACGTTTAGTCAGACCGGTCAGAACCTTACCCGGGCCAACCTCTAGCAGCGACGTAACGCCCTGTGCTGCCATAAATTCTACGCTCTCGGTCCAGCGCACCGGGCTGTACAGCTGGCGTACCAGCGCACTGCGGATGGCTTCTGGATCGGTTTCAGTGCGCACGTCGACGTTATTCACCACCGCTACCTGCGGTGCGCTGAAGGTAATGTCCTGCAACGCGATGGCCAGTTTGTCTGCCGCCGGCTTCATCAGTGCGCAATGCGAAGGTACACTCACCGGTAACGGCAACGCACGCTTGGCGCCGGCAGCTTTACAGGCAGCGCCTGCACGTTCAACCGCTTCTTTGTTGCCTGCGATGACAACCTGACCCGGCGAGTTGAAGTTCACCGGAGACACGACCTGCCCCTGAGCGGACTCTTCACAGGCTTTGGCGATAGCTTCGTTATCCAGGCCGATAATGGCGAACATCGCGCCAGTGCCTTCCGGCACCGCTTCCTGCATCAGTTTGCCGCGCAGCTCAACCAAACGAATCGCCGCCTGGAAATCCAGCACGCCCGCACACACCAGCGCCGAGTATTCGCCCAGGCTGTGGCCCGCCATCATCGCAGGCGCTTTACCGCCCTGCTGCTGCCAGACGCGGAAAATCGCCACGGAAGCGGCCAGCAATGCCGGCTGCGTCTGCCAGGTTTTGTTCAGCTCTTCCGCCGGGCCTTGCTGCACCAACTGCCACAGGTCATAACCCAGAACGGACGAAGCCTCGCTGAAAGTTGCTTCAACGATCGGAAATTGCGCCGCCAAATCGGCCAGCATGCCAAGGGACTGAGACCCCTGACCAGGGAAAACAAAAGCAAATTGCGTCATTTTTTCTTCCTGTTAATCAGAAACGGACCAGCGCCGAGCCCCAGGTAAAGCCGCCGCCAAAGGCTTCCAGCAGCACCAGTTGGCCTCGCTGGATCCGCCCATCACGCACGGCTTCGTCGAACGCTGCCGGGACCGAAGCGGCAGAAGTGTTGCCGTGACGATCGAGCGTCACCACCACTTTCTCCATTCCCATACCCAGTTTTTTCGCCGTCGCACTGATAATGCGCAAGTTGGCCTGGTGTGGCACCAGCCAATCCAACTGTTCGCGGTCCAGATTATTGGCTTGCAGCGTTTCTTCCACAATGTGAGCCAGTTCGGTAACCGCAACTTTGAATACTTCATTGCCGGCCATGGTGACGTAGGCCGGCTTGCCTTGATCCTGACGATCTTTGAACGGCAGCGTCAACAGGCCGCCGTAGGTACCATCCGCATGCAGATGGGTAGACAGGATGCCCGGCTCTTCGGACGCGCCCAACAGCACCGCACCCGCGCCATCACCGAACAGAATGATGGTACCGCGATCTTCAGGATCCAGCGTACGCGACAGCACGTCCGCGCCGATCACCAGCGCATGTTTCACAGAACCATTCTTGACGTACTGATCGGCCACGCTCAGCGCATAGGTAAAACCGGCGCAGGCTGCGGCCAGATCGAAGGCCGCGCAGTCTTTAATGCCCAGCATCTGCTGCACCTGGCAAGCAGAACTGGGGAATGCGTGGCTCGAGGTGGTAGTCGCAACGACGATCAACCCGATGTCTTCTTTAGCCACACCTGCCATTTCCAGCGCTTTTTCAGCAGCATGGAAGCCCATCGTCGCCACGGTTTCATCGGCGGCAGCGATACGGCGTTCACGGATACCGGTACGCGTGACGATCCACTCGTCAGAGGTATCCACCATTTTTTCAAGGTCAGCATTGGTGCGCACTTGTACGGGTAAATAACTCCCCGTACCGAGAATCTTTGTATACATGTACGATCAGTCACTCTTAGGTAATACAGCTTCAAGGCGCGCAGCAATCCTTTCAGGGACTTGCCGCTGCACCGCCTGCACAGCCTGTTCGATTGCTACTGCAAACGCGTGTGGGTTCGCAGCGCCGTGGCTCTTGATTACGGTGCTGCGCAATCCTAACAGACATGCGCCATTATACTGGTCGGGGTTCAGGTGGCCGAACCGCTTTACCACCCGTTTTTGCAACCAACGGCCTAACAACTTTAACCACCACGCCTGCTTGCCACCGTCTCCGGATGATTTCAGCAGCGATAAAAATACTCTTACCACCCCTTCCATGGTCTTCAGGGTGACGTTACCCACAAAGCCGTCGCAAACCATTACATCGGTTTTACCGGTGAGCAGGTCATTACCTTCCAGGTAACCAATATAGTTGATTGCCGGAGTATTTTTCAGCACGGCGGCAGCTTCGCGAATATTATCCAGGCCTTTGGTCTCTTCTTCGCCGATATTCAGCAGCGCCACACGGGGCTGCGCAATACCCACCACCTCTTCGGCCATCACCGCGCCCATTACCGCAAACTGCACCAGCATGGTGCTGTCGCATTCAACGTTGGCGCCCAGATCCAGCACTACGGTTTTGCCGCGCCGCTGGTTCGGGATCAGGGTCATCAGCGCCGGACGTTCAATACCGTCCAACGGCTTGATCAGCATTTTCGCCAGGCCCATCAACGCACCGGTATTACCTGCACTGACGCAGCCCTGCGCATCGCCGTTTTTGGTCAGTTCCAGCGCAATGCGCATAGACGTACCGCGGCTGGCGCGTATCGCTTGTGAGGGTTTGGCGTCGCCGGCAATCACTGATTCAGCGGGCACGACTTGCAAACGCTCCAGAAGAACCGGATCGGCTTTGGCAAGTAAAGGAGAGATGGCGTCGGGATCGCCGACCAGCAGGAGATGAAGCTGTAAATTAGAGGCCAGTGCCTGCAATGAAGCAGGCACTGTGACGCAGGGACCGAAGTCCCCGCCCATTGCATCTAACGCCAGGGTTAGACGAGTCAAGGTACCGCTACTTAGCCGATAACCTTGCGACCGCGGTAGAAACCGTCGGCAGTGATGTGGTGACGACGATGAGTTTCACCAGAAGTCGCATCAACAGACAATGTGGTGGTGGTCAGAGCATCGTGTGAACGACGCATGCCACGCTTGGAACGGGTTGGTTTATTTTGTTGTACGGCCATGGACCTTACTCCTTAATTACTTACGCTTTAAACTGGCTAATACGGCAAATGGATTCGGTTTCTCCGCCTCTGCAGGCAGTTTGCCAAATACCATGTCCGCTTCGGACACTTCACAGTGTTCAGATTCATGTAACGGGACGACAGGCAGTGAAAGAATAATTTCGTCTTCAATCATTGCCAACAGATCGACTTCGCCAAACTCATCGACTTCGATCGGTTCGTACGCTCCCGGTAATGCCTCAGCCTGTTCATCATTGACGACCGGGCTAAAACAATATGTTGTGTGGATATGACGTTCAAACGGGACGCCACAACGTTGGCACATCAGGGTTACCTGAACGTCCGAATGCCCTGTTATCACCGCGAGGCGTTGGTTATCAATATCGAACGATAACGAAACCTCAACATCACTGTCCACACTGACCACGGAGTCGGCAACACGTGTAACCTGCTCAGGCGCATAAGAACCAACATAGTCCAGGCGTTTCTGAGCGGTACGTACCGCATCAATGGTCAAGGGTAATTTTACCTTTTGCATAGGGCGCGCATATTAACTTTGTAACGACTTAGAGTCAAAGAAAAAGGCCGTAAAACGGCACCTTTCACCAATATTCGCTTCCTCAGCGGCAGACAGTTTAAAATGCTCACTCTATTTACGCTACGGTTTGCGAAAAAATATTATGCAAAGACTTCTCCTTGCCTCCACCTCGACCTACCGCAAGATGCTACTGGAAAAGCTGCACCTGCCCTTCGCTTGCGCCGCGCCGCAGGTGGATGAAACCCCGCTGGCCGGGGAAAGCGCCGAGGCGCTGGTGCTACGATTGGCCACAGCGAAAGCCCAGGCACTGGCTGCCGCCTACCCCGAACATCTGATTATCGGCTCCGATCAGGTCTGCGTGATCGAGGGAAAAATCACCGGAAAACCGTACACGGAAGAGAACGCTTGCGCTCAATTGCGCCAGGCCAGTGGTCAAAGGGTCACCTTTTATACCGGATTGGCGTTGTATAACAGCCGCAGCCGACATCTACAGGTGTTGTGCGAACCCTTTCACGTACATTTTCGCACGCTGAGCGAGGCTGAAATTAGCGCTTACGTGCACCTTGAGCAGCCACTCAACTGTGCAGGCAGCTTTAAAAGTGAGGGATTGGGGATTGCGTTGTTCGAGAAACTTGAGGGGCGGGATCCCAATGCGCTGATCGGTCTGCCGTTGATCGCACTGCTGGAAATGCTGCGGGCTGAGGGCATCAACCCGCTGGCATAGGGTAAAAAGGGCTGCGTTATTTGCCCTGCGACTGTTTGCGCAACACCAGCAGGCAGTGACGCAGCTCTTCATCCATCGGCGCTTCGATACGCATCGTTTCGCCGGTACCCGGATGTTCGAAACGCAAAGCAGCCGCGTGCAAGAACAAGCGTTTGAGCCCGGTGCCTGCCAGTTGGCGATCGAACTCGCGATCGCCATAACGATCGTCAAAGGCTATCGGATGCCCGGCATGCAAAGTGTGCACACGAATCTGATGGGTGCGCCCGGTGATCGGGCTGGCTTTGACCAGCGTTGCATGCTCGAAGCGCTCTTCCACCTTGAAGCGGGTTTCCGACGGTTTACCTTCGCTGTTGACACGAACGATGCGCTCACCGCTCTGCAGAATGTTTTTCAGCAAGGGTGCCTGCACCGCCTTGCAATGTGACTGCCACTGGCCACGAACCAGCGCCAGGTAATCTTTTTGCATCCCTTTCAGGCGCAGTTGCTCGTGCAGCGAACGCAATGCCGAGCGTTTTTTCGCCACCAGCAGCACACCTGAGGTGTCGCGGTCCAGGCGGTGAACCAGTTCCAGGAAGCGGGCTTCGGGACGAAGCGCGCGCAGGCCCTCGATCACGCCAAAGCTCAGGCCGCTGCCGCCATGGACTGCCGTGCCTGATGGCTTGTTCAGCAACAGCAGGTGATCGTCTTCATACAATATGCAATCTGCCAGCGCAGCCACTTTATCCAGTTTGGCGGAAACCGGCGCGTCTTCACGCTCGGCAACGCGCACCGGCGGTACGCGCACCACGTCGCCGGCGGCCAGTTTATATTCTGCCTTGATGCGTCCTTTATTAACCCGCACCTCGCCTTTACGCACGATGCGGTAAATCATGCTCTTCGGCACGCCTTTCAGGCGGGCAAGCAAAAAGTTGTCGATTCTCTGACCGGCTTCGTCGTCAGAAATCGTGATTAATTGTACTGCGGGAATGTTCGTTTTCATGGAGCGGGATTCTAAATAGAGCGAGTAAATAGCGCCACTTCTTTTTCTGTGCTTAACTGTCTCTCAGACTGCAGATGAAACCCCTGCGAACAATAAGGCAGCAAGCCGATTTGAACGTTTGCGATTTCTTCCGCAGTTAAGGAAAAGTCACCTTGCTATAACGGTAGCAGCAGTGGAATAATGCATTTACTTTCCACGTTGATTCTCGTTAAACAGGGAAAACGGTGGAATTATAAAATTTGTCTGATGGCGCAAAAACGCAGCAATGGCGTAAGACGTAATGCGAAATCAAACAATTAGCGGGCTGCGGGTTGCAGCTTGGCCGGCAAACGGAATCAGATCTGTCGACGTAAATCAGAGGCTATTCCCCTAGTAAAAGTGCTGTTTTTCACAAAGAAATACAGGCTTACCGAGATAATGCGCCCCTATGCAGGCGACAACCGTGAGGTTGACGACTTTGCGAGAAGACACGGGGTTTTCGGTTTTAACCCGGCCATGAGGTTATTTTGCCCGCAGCTTTGTCGATAATGTAAAAATAACGAGTAAGTTAAGATGAAAAGAATGTTGATTAACGCAACTCAGCAGGAAGAGTTGCGTGTTGCCCTTGTAGATGGACAGCGGCTGTATGATTTGGACATTGAAAGCCCAGGTCATGAACAGAAAAAAGCGAATATTTACAAAGGCAAAATCACTCGTATTGAACCAAGTCTTGAAGCAGCGTTCGTTGATTACGGCGCAGAACGACATGGTTTCCTCCCTCTTAAAGAAATTGCCCGCGAATACTTCCCAAGTAACTACTCTTCCCATGGCCGCCCGAACATCAAAGATGTGCTGCGCGAAGGCCAGGAAGTTATCGTTCAGATTGATAAAGAAGAACGTGGTAACAAAGGCGCAGCCCTGACCACTTTTATCAGCCTGGCCGGCAGTTATCTGGTGTTGATGCCGAACAACCCGCGTGCCGGTGGCATTTCCCGCCGCATCGAGGGTGACGACCGCACCGAATTGAAAGAAGCGCTTTCCTCCCTGCAATTGCCGGACGGTATGGGCCTGATTGTTCGCACCGCTGGCGTTGGCAAATCTGCCGATGCGCTGCAGTGGGACCTGTCTTTCCGTCTGAAGCATTGGGAAGCCATCAAGAAAGCCGCCGAAGGCCGCGCTGCTCCGTTCCTGATCCATCAGGAAAGCAACGTGATCGTACGCGCATTCCGCGACTACCTGCGCCCGGATATCGGTGAAATCCTGATCGACAACCCTAAAGTTCTCGATTTGGCCAAAGAGCACATCGCTGCACTGGGCCGCCCGGATTTCAGCAGCAAAATCAAACTGTACAGCGGTGAAATCCCTCTGTTCAGCCATTACCAAATCGAATCTCAGATCGAATCCGCCTTCCAGCGTGAAGTGCGCCTGCCTTCCGGTGGCTCGATCGTTATCGACACTACCGAAGCCTTGACCGCCATCGACATCAACTCCGCGCGAGCAACCCGCGGCGGCGATATCGAAGAAACCGCGTTCAACACCAACCTGGAAGCGGCGGACGAAATCGCTCGCCAACTGCGTTTGCGTGACCTTGGCGGCCTGATTGTTATCGACTTCATCGATATGACCCCGGTACGCCACCAACGCGAAGTAGAAAACCGCCTGCGTGACGCAGTGCGCCAGGACCGTGCGCGTATCCAGATCGGCCGCATTTCCCGCTTTGGCCTGCTTGAGATGTCGCGCCAGCGCCTCAGCCCGTCACTGGGTGAATCCAGCCATCACGTCTGCCCTCGCTGTAATGGCACCGGCACCATCCGTGATAACGAATCGCTGGCACTTTCCATTCTGCGCCTGATCGAAGAAGAAGCACTGAAGGAAAATACCAAAGAAGTTCACGCTATCGTGCCAGTTCAAGTGGCCTCTTACCTACTGAACGAAAAACGTGAGTCGGTGAGCGCGATCGAAAAACGTCAGGGTGGCGTGAAAGCGATCATCGTGCCGAACGATCAGATGCAAACCCCGCACTACTCTGTGCTGCGTGTGCGCAAAGGCGAAGAAACAGCAACCCTGAGTTACCTGTTGCCGAAACTGCACGAAGAAGAGATGGCCCAGCCACTGGAAGATGCGCCGATGGAGCGCAAACGTCCGGAACAACCGGCTCTGGCCTCGTTCTCTTTGGCTGCTGACGCACCACCGCCAGCTGAAGAACCTGTGGCAACCCAAGCTGCAACAGCCGCTGTAGCGACCAAACCAAGCGCACCAGCCGCTGCCAAACCGGGCCTGTTGGGCCGCCTGTTCGGTGGATTGAAAGCGCTGTTCGCCAGTGAAGAACCACCTGTTGTTGAAGCCAAACCTGTCGTTGATGCACCTAAGGCCGATGGCAACGGTGAAAACCGCCGCCAGGATCGCCGTGGTCAACGCCGTCAGGGTACAGGCCGTAAAGAACGCGGTGAGCGTGGGGAGCGAGGTGAGCGTAGCGATCGTCCTGAACGCGGCGAACGTAAAGAGCGCGGCGAAGGCCGTGATAATCGCGAGCGCGATAACCGTGAACCACGTGAAAATCGTGAGCCGCGTGACAACCGTGGTGAAGGCCGTGAAACGCGTGAAGCGCGCGATGAACAACGCCGTAACAATCGCCGCAATGCGCCGCAGGTTGCACCGGTTGTCGAGGAGCCACAATCTGAAGAGGCTGCCAAGGCACAGCGTGAAGAGCAGCAACAGCGCCGTGACCAGCGTGCAGAACGCCAACGCCGTCGTCAGGAAGAAAAACGTCAAGCTCAGCAGGAAGTGGCTGCACTGGAAAGTGTAAACACCAGCACCAACGTTATCAGCGATGAAGATCTGGAAGAACGCCAGCAGCAGAACATGCAGCGTCGCCAGCGTCGTCCTCTGTCGCAGAAAGTTCGCGTTCTGTCCGCGGAAGAAGAACTGCATCGCGCAGCGGAAGAACTGCTGGCACCTAAAGCGCCGGTCGTGAAAACCCAAGACGTGAAGCCGGCTCTGGAAGAAGACAGCGTTAAACTGCTGCCAGAAACCCTTGATGCACCAGCTGAAGATGATGTTCAGGCCGACAACCGTAACGGCGAAAATGGCATGCCACGCCGTTCACGCCGCTCACCACGTCATCTGCGCGTGAGCGGTCAGCGCCGTCGCCGTTACCGTGATGAGCGTTACCCTGCCCAGTCACCAATGCCGCTGGCCGGGGCTTTCGCCTCGCCGGAAATGGCGTCTGGCAAGGTCTGGGTCAGTTACCCTGTAACACAAGCTGCACAAGTGATTGAAGAAGTTGAAGTTCAGACTGAAACTGCCGAAATCGCTGCCGACAACGTGATGGCGCAAGAAACCGTCAGCGTAGCCACTCCGATAATCGCTGAGGCTGCCGCACAAACCATCGTGCCGGTAGAAACCCCTGAAGTTGCCGTTGCAGAGGAAGCCCAACCGGAAGTTGAAACTGTTGAGCCGGCCATTGCAGCTCAATCTGTGGAAACGGCTGTGGTACCGCAGACCGAAGCGCCAGTAATTGAAGAAACTACCCTGGTTGAAGAGACTACTGCAGTTGAAGCAGCCCCGGTGGTTGAAGCAACCCCTGTTGCGGAAGAGACTGCCGCTGTTGTTGAGCCTGTCGCAGAACCAGCGCCGGTCATCGTTGAGGCCGCACCTGTTCAGGAAGCGGCCGCTCCGGTGGTGGTTGCAGAAAAACTGCCGGTTGTTCAGCAGCCAGCGCCGGTACAGGATACGCTCTATAAGCATATCGCCACGGCACCGATGACCAAGGCCCCTGCGCCGGCTTACGAGCCGGAAGAACAAAAACGCAGTGATTGGCAACGCCCTTCCTTCAGTTTCGAAGGTAAAGGCTCTGCGGGTGGCCATGCTGCGGTAAATCAAGCCACAGCGCCGGCAACCAAACCGCAGCCGGTTAACGAATAATTAATCTGCTCCGATAAAAAAACCCGCCAAATGGCGGGTTTTTTCTTGCCGAAAAATCGGTTCAGGCAATTTTTTTCAATTGCTTGATATCCAGCAAATCCAGCTTGCCGTCGATCTGGCTGACAAACCGCTTAAAATGCTCGGTAGCGTTGTGTTTCTCCAACGCTTCCGCACTTGCCCAACGCTCGAAAAACACGAAGGTGCCGGGCTGTTCCAGATCGCGGTGCAGATCATACTGCAGGTTGCCCAGTTCCTGGCGGCTTGGCTCTATAATCTCATGCAGCGCATCGTTTACGGCGGACACAAATTCAGGTTTCGCCTGCAGGGTTGCAATAACACGTACTTCCATTTCGTTCTCCCATTCCACTTGATAAACCTTGATTACCCGGCAGTTAGAAGGCGGGAATCATTAAAATCCCTGTCACTATGCGCCCGATAGCCAATTGATTTCAACTTGCAGTGAACAAACAGATGCATCGGCGACGCTTTCCGCTTATCCTTACACCCCGGCGTGAATAACCCCCATTATTCGCTTTTATATAGACGTGTTTCTGACCGCCGGAGCCTTGCAACATGACCGCACAACCTCAAGCCCTGAAAATCCGCCGCCCTGACGACTGGCACATCCATCTGCGTGATGACGACATGCTGAAAACGGTTCTGCCCTATACCAGTCAGGTATTTGGCCGGGCGATTGTGATGCCTAATCTGGCTCCGCCAATCACTACCGTAGACGCTGCCCGAGCTTATCGTGACCGCATTCTGGCCGCTGTTCCTCAGGATCATGACTTCACCCCGCTGATGACCTGCTACCTGACCAACTCATTGGCCGCCGCTGAACTGGTCAACGGCTTCGAGCAAGGCGTATTCACCGCAGCCAAGCTGTACCCTGCCAACGCGACCACCAACTCCAGCCACGGCGTCAGCGACGTGAAAGGCATTTACCCGCTGTTCGAACAGATGCAGAAAATTGGCATGCCGCTGCTGATCCACGGCGAAGTGACTGACGCCGCCGTCGATATTTTCGATCGCGAGGCACGCTTTATTGAGCAGGTTATGGAGCCAATCCGCCAGCAGTTCCCGGAACTGAAAATCGTCTTCGAGCACATTACGACCAAAGAAGCGGCTCAATATGTGCAGGAAGGCAATCGTTTTCTTGGCGCCACTATCACGCCACAGCACCTGATGTTTAACCGCAACCATATGCTGGTTGGCGGCATCCGCCCACATCTGTTCTGTCTGCCGATACTGAAACGCAATATTCACCAGGATGCGCTGCGCAAAGCGGTCGCCAGCGGTTCGGAGCGCTTCTTCCTCGGCACCGACTCAGCGCCGCATGCCAAGCATCGCAAAGAATCAAGCTGCGGGTGCGCCGGCGTATTTAACGCTCCCAACGCAATTCCGGCTTACGCCAGCGTATTTGAACAATTGGGCGCACTGGAGCATCTGGAAGCCTTCTGCTCACTGAACGGCCCGCGTTTTTATGGCCTGCCGGTCAATGCCGATTTTATCGAACTACAGCGCGTCCCGACGACGCAACCGGAAGAGATCGCCATGGGTCAGGAAACGGTTGTGCCATTCCTGGCCGGAGAGAGCCTGAGCTGGTCAGTGAAAGCGTAAAATCTTTTTTTAACGCAACCCCTTGCCCCTACATAAAGTTAACTGTATAAATAACCAGTAAATCGCTTCGGGGGCAATAATGCGTGTTGAAGTCACTATAGATAAAACCAGACCGCTACCGTCAGGGGCCATCGAAGCCCTGACCGGCGAGCTGGGCAAACGGGTCAAACGCCAATTTCCAGACGCCGTGGTTCAGGTCCGTTATGCCGGTTCCAACGGGCTTTCTGTGCTTGGCGGCCTAAAAACGGATAAAGATCTTATCGCTGAAATCCTCCAGGAAACCTGGGAAAGCGCAGACGAGTGGTTCAGCGCAGAATAACACTGCAATGCTGTTTTTGCCGGGGGTCGCTCCCCGGCTTTTTTGTCTTTGAAACCTCACTTCACCTCCTCGCAATTTTATTCTGGAAGAAAAGCCTTATCTGGTCTGTACTGAATGTTTTAACAGGAGGTGTTGAAATGGCCCCGGACAAGATAAAGTCTGAAGAAACGATGACCTTTGGCGAGTTGCTGGCGCTGATTGGCGATCAAAAAAGGCGCTTGAGCGTACTGGAAGTCGCCTTCTCCTATCTGGCTTTTGGTCTGGATGACAAAGCCAATCAGTTACTGATCCACAGCCTGAAACTGGAAGCGCAAAATCAGAATCGCGATGCTGAAACGCAGCAGCATTTCGCACACCTGGCCGCCGAGCTGGAGAAACGGTTACACAGCGCCCCGCCGCCGCTTGATGCGGAATGAGTGCCACATGCCGCCGCGCTGGTGTTCTCAAGTCGGCCAGTAGAATAATGCTCAAATAAATATTTATTTTGCAAAAAAAAAGGATGGAAAATCCCCACCATAGAAAGCATATGCGTATACTGTAATTGCTCACATGATGATGAGCCGCATTGATCCTCGTTAGTCACTCACGTTAGTTACTACTCAATAAGGGGTCTTTATGGACAGAAATGATGAAGTAATTCAGACACACCCGCTTGTTGGTTGGGATATCAGTACTGTCGACGTTTATGACGCCATGATGATACGCCTTCATTACCTGTCTTCACTAGACCAGACGCCAGAAGAAGCCCAAGTAGACAGAACGCTTTGGTTAACTACAGATGTCGCACGCCAATTAATCAATATCTTAGAAGCCGGCATTGCCAAGATTGAAGCAACGGATTACCTGGACCTTGATCGTAAAAAACACTAATTTACTGCTCCAAAAAGCCTAAGGCGCCAGCGATTATCTCTGGCGCCTTTTTCTTTGCCGGCACAGCAGCGCAACGGGTGCATTGCTGCACCCAACCTTTTATCATAGCCTGATAAGAAACTTATCAGAGGGGTTACGGCACGTGGAATATGACTTGATTGTTGTGGGCAGCGGTTCGGTAGGGGCAGCGGCAGGTTACTATGCAACGCGATCCGGCTTGAAAGTATTAATGATCGACAGCGCGATGCCCCCACACCGTAACGGTAGCCACCACGGCGATACACGAATCATCCGCCATGCCTATGGTGAAGGCGAAAAATATGTGCCATTGATTTTGCGCGCCCAGGCACTGTGGAATGCGCTGATTCAACAAACCGGTGAAGAGCTGTTTCAGGCCTGCGGAGTACTGAACCTGGGGCCACGGCATTCTGAATTTATCAGCAATGCCCAACTCAGTGCGCAAAAATTCCGCCTTAACACGCAGAACCTCAGTGCAGAACAGATTAACCAGCGTTGGCCCGAATTCAACGCACCTGAAGGCTACATTGGCGTGTTTGAACCCGATGCCGGGTTCCTGCGCTCAGAACAGGCCGTCACCAGTCTGATCAAACTGGCTAAAGAGGCCGGTTGCAGCCAGCTGTTCAATTGCCCGGTCAGTGCAGTGGAGCCTGTCGATGGCGGTGTGGAAGTCGTCACCTCTGAAGGCCGTTTCCAGGGCCGAAAAGCGGTAGTCACCGCTGGCACCTGGGTAAAGGCCCTGCTACCGCAGTTACCGATCGCACCACTGCGGAAGGTGTTTTCGTGGCATCAGGCGGATGGCCGATACAGCGTCAACAACCGCTTCCCGGCGTTTACCGTTGAGGCTCAAGACGGCAACCATTATTACGGTTTTCCCGCCGATAACGACGGGCTGAAAGTGGGTAAGCATGACGGCGGCCAGGAGATGGATGCGCCAGAGCAACGCAAACCTTTCGGCAGTTTCGCCAGTGATGGCACTGAGGTCTTCCAATTCCTGCGCCAATTTTTACCCGGTGTAGGGGTATGTTTACACGGGGAAGCCTGTAGTTACGATATGAGTCCGGATGAAGATTTTATTATCGATACCGTCCCCGGATGCGATCGACTCATGGTCATCAGTGGTTTGAGCGGCCATGGCTTCAAGTTTGCCAGCGTGTTAGGCGAGATCGCCGCCCTGTTTGCCGAAGATAAAACCCCGCCGGTGGATGTCTCACCCTTTACGCTAAAGCGTTTTAACTAACCTTTTCCCATTCAGTAACCGCACCCGCTAACCCACGCGGGCTGCGGTTTATCCCCAGTTACAATTACACACCTGCATAACCCGTTAAAATTTAATATAAAAAACCTGGCAACGGAAATTTCTGACGCAAGTATCCGGATTTCCGAATTGATCACCTATGGTGTAAGTTCTATTTTACAGCTGATATGCCCAAGTAATTTTTCGATCAACAAGGACGTGACCATGAAACTGCTTGTCGTGGACGAATGCTGCTTTACCCGGGTCGGAATTGACAGCTATTTTACTGACTATGTTTTTGCTCAAATCACGTGTTGTCACAGCATTGAACAGGCTATACCGCTGCTGAGCAGTTACCAGCCGAGCCACATCTTGATCAACCTGACCAAACATTGCCGCTATAACGAAGATGATGCTCAACTGCAGGCTTTTATTGAAGCCAGCCCCGCGGCACTGCTGTTTATTTATCTGGACACACCTTATCCCTACAGCGAAATGCCGATGCGCATCGCTGATAACGCCTTCCTGTTCAACAAAAGCATTTTGCCCGTCACCTTGCGCATGCTGAGGGAAAAGCCGGTCACACTGATGGATAGCGGCGTAGAACACTCTCTGTTCAGCCCGCAAGAGCTGATGGTGATGAAACACTGGATGGCGGAAATGCCGAATTACCGCATCGCCAAAAAGCTGCAAATCAGCTCGCATACGGTTTATGTTCACAAGCGCCACATCACGGAAAAAATCAACGCTCGCAACCGGCTGGAGTTTTATTCTCTCTATAACGTACTGCGTTATTTCTATCCGCCGAGCACACCGCCGGTTACCCCGATGCCGCTGTCTCTGCTGGCCGTATAATAAAATTAAGTACAAAAAAATCTTTTATCTGATATAGCTTATCGGTTACAACTACACCGTAAAGCTATTATCGGAATATTCACGCTATAACTAACTCAGGATCTTGATCCCTTCCCAATATCGGTGCCAGGCTAGATCAGAGATCCGGGCCTGTTTGATCCCTTCCCAATATCAGTGCCAGGCTAAATCAGAGATCAGTTCAATCACCACCTCCCCAGGAGGTGGTTTAAGGCTGACAATAAAAACTCAGGAAAATAAAAAACCAGTTCCTTCCTGTGCTTTCACCACTCCATTAGTAACCAATAAAGTGTTATAACTCATACCATTGGCTACATCATGGCTATTTACATCGTAGGCAATAATTAATGTATCATTAACATCAAAAATATGGTCATCATTATTATCGATAACAATAGCACTCATTTTAACACTCTGGTTATTTGCATTTGAATAACCAAAAACCCCTACTTTATCAGAAAGTCCGACACCGATTCTAACATTAAAATTATGCGGTTCCGTCTGAGAAGATAAAATGGTTCCATAATCTTTAATTTCATGTCCATTCAATCCAGATAAAATAACAATATCAGACTGTTGATCGATGAGAGAAAATTTTTCTGTCGAGAATTTATTTATGACGACTTCAGAGCCGTAAACACTTCGTTCAATATCGATAATGGTGTTACTCGGCACTATACCTTCAGCATAATTTAAATAAACTTCGCCACTCACGTTACTGAATTTACTCCCCCCAGATGAACTCACTTCATTTACTATCAGCATGCCTTGAAGCGAGCCTGGCGCACTTGAACCACCCTCGATAGATTTAGTAATAACATCAAGGTTTGTACTCGTTGCCACGTCTGATACACTAGGCTTTAGTCCTCCTTTAAAATCGATATCAACGCCTCGGCTTACGTTTATAACTATTTTACTTATATAATCAGAATAGCTATTAATATTCAAATCCAAATGTCGCATGCCGTTGATAGAAAGAGAGTTAACTTGAGCATCGATACGCAAATCAAGATGATTACTATATTGATCATTACCATAACTATAAATATCAAAGTTATCAAATACTGCTCCCAACTGTTCAGAGATATAATTTATGCTACCTGCATAAGTATCTTTTCCTGGCGTATGATAAAGGCCCAAGGATTGGGTTGGATAGAGTGCATTGCCTGTCAGATGGAAAGTTAACTTGTTCTCGCTAGTAACATCCCCTGTTAGCTGAAGATCATAATTATCAACTCTATTCCAATAGTTCAATACATGTACATCATCCGCTTTTTTACTCAGAGTGAATGACATGATGGCCTGGTTGCCATTTGACACTCGCACTTCGGGTATATTATTTTTCCATACGCTGGCAATCAATCCTTCATGCCCTGGTGAATTTATCAATCCCGCATCAAAAGTATGATTTTGAGTGGCAATGGTTTCATGTGAAACACTGCCATCTGGTTTTTGAATAATACGGTATGCTTCCGTTTTCCCAACATACCCGCCGAGATCTAGCCATCCTAAACTCAACGTATCATAAGTAAATACACTGGCAAAGTTGGCAATATTACTACTTATCGTATTGGTCACAACACCGTTAATTTCAGTACTAGTAATTTGCTTGGTGATAAGGTTTGCACTAATAGTCCCATAGCCTTTATAGATAAAATCGTTACTCACATGATTGGCACCACCATCTACACTGTTGCCATTCCAAAATACGTTGATCTTATTATTAAACCCAAAATTAATTTTTGCCAAAGAAAGATCTACTTCTGGTGAGATATGATAATTACCATTCATAGAAGATGTGATATTTGCTCCATGCAAGTTTATCTTATTTACAAACTGAGTAGTACTTGCAACATGACTGATAAACTCTGTGAGTTTATCACCATATACATTCAACTCCATTAAGTTTTTAGCTGTAGTCAGATCAATTTTAATATTATTAATTGCATATAAATTAATAGATTTCAAAATTGCCAATTCAGCGAATGTGAGAGAATGCTCTTTGCCAGTATTAACAGTTCCAATAACACTATAATCCTTACTTCCTGAACTCAATGTCGCAGTAGTTTTATAGCCGAGTATATTTCCTATTTTTTCTTCAAAATTTGCCGATTGAGCATAGTAATTAGAAGAAAACTTAAGCACCCCAACAATCAGTTCTGAACTATAATCACTTTTGTACCTAAATTCATTTAGCAATATCTCAACAATCTCTGATTTACTCTTACTTTCCAAACTCTCCCAGAGCTTCTCGTAGTTGACAGCGTTTTCATTAGGGTATAGAGCACTAAATACATGTTTCAGGTAATCAATTCCATTAAGATTTGCACCTTTATTTTGAAACTCTTTTGTCCCGATCAAAAAATCGATCAAATCATGGTATGACTTGCCTTTTTCCAAGATTCTTCCATAATAAACCAACGCTTTATTATCAATATCACGATGCGGAAGAGCAAGGTAAATTGCAACCATCTGTTCTTGATAGTTTACTCCAGGTAACTCTCCTGGAATGTAACCGGTAACAGCATGTATATAAGCATCATGATTTTTACCGTTCACTGGTTCAGTACTATTTTTTAAGTCATCTAGCATATCTGAAATTATCGAATTTCGTGATACCCCCTCGGCCAGTTGCGTAAGATACGCTTCTTTTTCAGTTACACTTGGTGCTCGGTCAATCGCGTTATCAAATAATTTACTTATAAAAAACTCATCGGTACCATTATTCATCTCCGGGCTTAGAATCAAGAAATGCGCAATACCTTCACTCAAGGTAACCTCATGATTATCTATTTTATTTCCCCATGCGGCCATTTCTTCATTATCCGGACTGGCGCCCAATAAATAATTGACACCACGCATTTCAATAATACCGCTTCCGTTAACAGGTTGGCCATCCCATGTAACCATTATTTTATTAATTTTACTGTCAAATACACTTTGTGCATCAACCACACCGTGGTCTGTACCAGAGTAACTCAACAGCCCGATTATTATTTCAGATGTATTTTCTGCAATTGTTTTACCATTAGATAAGTAGGCATCAATAACCTGCTGCTCTGCCGGCACTGCATATACTCTTGAGTATATTATATTTAGTATTTCTTCATCACTCCGTCCACTATAAAGGGCAGTGCCTTCTTCAGAATTAAATAACGCGGTTGTGTACGCCACAACCGCACTTTCGCCCCCTCGTTCTATTAACCTTCCAACGTATTCATAAGTTTCGCTCGTTGTATTCCTTTCCAAAATAGACCAAATCAATGCCACCGAAGTTTTTTGACTGATTAAAGATGCCATATAACCCTCATTATTTTCCATTAAAATTCAGATAACCTCATGCAAAATATAGACTATACAATGTATTTAGTCCACCTAATAAAAACCATGAAATTTTAAACTATTATTAAATTTTAATTAAAGAATAATATAAAAAGATAAACAATATGAAAGTACACTCGCGATTTTACTGACTCATAATATAATTATTTCAGTAAGGATAAAAATACTATAATCAGCGGTCCTTACCTTTTGGTTGCTTAGAATGCTAAACAAAATACTGTCGGCGATCGTCAACAATGTACGCGAACATCTGGTGCTGTATCTCTGTCTGTGGCTGCTGATACTGGTGCTGGATGTCTATTTCTTCTTTATGACCTGACTCAGGCCGCTAACCTTCCCCCCGTTTGTGTTTTCGCCATTTCGGTTACCCGGAACAGGGGTCCGGCCTTGAACAATCCGCCATCTCCCCTCCACCATCCGACCGGCTGTTGCCGCAAATGCGCTATGTGCCGATCAACCCGTCTGCTTTGATCCCGCTGCAAGGCCAGTTGCGCATCGCCTTACCCCAGGTTCCGGGTTATGAATACGTCGGCGAAGTTATCGCCCCTGTAATCCATAGGCTAACGGGCTGGTGTACGCTGGCGGTGATGCATCAGAAAAGCAAACCATCAACCTGGTTAAAACCAAACTGGAAATAATCGACATTCTTTGCTACCGGTTTATTTGTTAAAAAAAGACCACATTTACGCAAAATGACAAAAGCTGACAGAAATAAATAAAACACTTTTGATTTCAAAGCATAATGTAAAATCACGCTCAAATGACGATATTCACTACGACGATTTCACTGATTAACTTTCGCTATCTTCCGCAAATTCACTGATTAATATTCTAAAGAAGTAACATAGTTAAATTTATTATTGATTTTATGTTTCTTAAAGTTTAATTATTGCATCCAGAAAATGAAGAACGTAAGGAAACAAGATGCTTTGGAAAAATACCGCCAGCCGTTTTGGCCATATTTCAGTGTTAATCCATTGGCTGGTTGCCCTGACGGTTTACGGCATGTTTGCCCTGGGCCTGTGGATGGTCACGCTGGGCTATTACGATGTCTGGTATCACCAGGCACCGGAAATTCATAAAAGCATCGGTACGCTGTTGTTCATCGTCATGGTGGTTCGGGTGATTTGGCGTTTCGTTTCACCTCCGCCAAAACCGCTGGCCAGCTACAGTCGCTTTACTCGCGTCAGTGCAATACTGGCTCATATCGCGCTGTATGTCGTGTTGTTCAGCATCCTGATCAGCGGCTATCTGATTTCTACCGCCGACGGCCAGGCGATCAGTGTTTTCGGCTGGTTCGACATCCCCGCCACCGTCACCGGCATGGCTGAACAGGCCGATACCGCCGGCACTATCCACCTTTATCTGGCCTGGACCGTCGTCGTGCTCTCGCTACTGCACGGCCTGGCTGCGCTTAAACATCACTTTATCGATCGTGATGTGACTTTGAAACGGATGCTGGGTAGCAGCGCCGATTAACCTTTGGATTTATGGAGATTGCTATGTTGAAGAAAACCGTACTGGGCCTGACCGCAGGCGCACTGTTGCTGAGCGCAGGTTCCGCGCTGGCTGCCGACTACAAAATTGACAAACAGGGGCAACACGCCTTTATCGAATTCCGCATCCAGCACCTGGGTTACAGCTGGTTGTACGGTACCTTCAAAGACTTTGACGGCGGCTTTACCTTCGACGAAAAAGATCCGTCCAAGGACAAGGTTAACGTCACTATCAATACTGCCAGCGTCGACACCAATCACGCCGAGCGTGACAAACATCTGCGCAGTGCAGAGTTTTTGAACGTGGAAAAGAACAAACAGGCCAAGTTTGAATCCACCGAAGTGAAAAAGAACGGTGACGGCTATGCAGTGGTCGGTAATCTGACGCTGAACGGCGTTACCAAACCGGTCACGCTGGACGCCAAACTGATCGGCCAGGGTAATGACCCATGGGGTGGCTACCGCGCCGGCTTTGAAGCCAACGGTAAAATCAAGCTGAAAGACTTCGGCATCACTACCGATCTCGGCCCGGCATCGCAGGATGTTGAGCTGATTATTTCTGTCGAAGGCGTACGCGCGAAGTAATGCTAAAGCGCGGCAAATCTGCCGCGCTTATCATTGGCTCAGCTTGCTGGGCCGTCATCTTCAGGTGCAGGAATGTGCATCGTGGTCTGCAACAACCCTTTCGACTTATTGAAAATCTTGATGCCATTTTCACGGCCGGCTCGGCGGGCACGCTGTTCTTCACGCGGCAACTTCAGCTCTTCGCGGCAGATCTCGCTGCAGCAACCTTCAAATTTGGCGGCGCAGGTCGGGCACTGAATAAACAATAAATGGCAACCGTCATTCTTGCAGTTGGTGTGAGTATCGCAGGCGGCGCCGCACTGGTGGCAATTGGCGATCACATCGTCAGAAATCCGCTCGCCCATGCGCTCGTCGAACACAAAGTTCTTGCCGACAAACTTCAGCGGCAGCCCCTGCTCTTTCGCCTTGCGCGCATACTCGATAATTCCGCCTTCCACGTGGTACACGTTTTTGAAGCCGTTATGCAGCATGTAGGCGCTGGCTTTTTCACAGCGAATACCGCCGGTGCAGTACATAACAATATTTTTGTCTTTATTGTCCTGCAGCATCTCGACCGCCATCGGCAGTTGGTCGCGGAAAGTGTCTGAAGGCACCTCGATGGCGTTTTCAAAGTGACCGACTTCATATTCGTAATGGTTACGCATATCCACAAACAGCGTATCCGGATCGTCAATCATCTGGTTGACGCGATCGGCCTGCAAATACTCTCCCACATTCGCCGGGTTGAAGCTCTCATCGTCAATCCCATCGGCGACGATGCGATCGCGCACCTTAAGGCGCAGCACCCAGAAGGATTTACCGTCATCTTCCAAGGCGATATTCAGGCGCACCTGATCCAGCGCCGGGTGTGAGGCAAACAGCGCGGTTTTAAACGCCTCGAACTTGTTCTGCGGCACGCTGATCTGCGCGTTGATGCCCTCTTTGGCCACATAAATGCGGCCAAACACCTTCAGCTTGTCAAACTGAACGTACAGGCTGTCGCGAAACGCTTTGGGATCGCCGATGGTGAAGTATTTATAAAAAGAAACTGTGGTGCGTGGCTCTGTTTCCGCCAGCATGCGCGCCTTCAGTTCCTCATTAGAAATTCGGTTATGTAACACTGGCATGGTGTACTTTCCTGTCTTTCGGGAGGTGGCTTATTTTGAACGCGCAGGCCGCAGGCCCACGCGCGGCGCACATAATACCCGAAAATGTCGCTCAAAACAGCATTAGCCCGGCGGCAAAGTTTAACGCTGGAAACTTGACGCCGGTCACAAACCCCGATAAGCCTAAGGGTAGTTTGCTTTCTCTTTACCACGGATCCGGAGGACGTCATGAGTCAGTTATTTACCCCGATTTCACTGGGTGAGCTGGATTTACCCAACCGTATTATTATCGCCCCTATGTGCCAATATTCTGCCTACGAGGGCAAAGCCACCGAATGGCATACCATGCATCTCGGCCAGTTGTCATTGTCCGGCGCAGGGTTACTGATCGTCGAGGCCACTTCAGTGGCGCCAGAAGGGCGCATCACGCCTCGCGATCTCGGCCTGTGGGACGAGGCGACCGAACAGGCGCTGGCGCAGGTGGTGCAAGCAGTGAGAAAACACGCCTCCATGCCATTAGGCATTCAACTCTCCCACGCCGGGCGCAAGGCCTCCTGCGGTATTCCCTGGGAGGGCGGTGGGCAACTCAGCGCCGCACGCGGGGGCTGGCAAACCTGCTCAGCCTCCACCGTGCCCTTCGCATCGCAAGATGCCCTCCCCGCGGCCATGAGTCTGGCCGAGATCGAGCGGTTGAAAGCGCAGTTTGTTGCGGCGGCAAAACGTGCCGACCACCTGGGCTTTGAGTTGATTGAGCTGCATGGCGCACACGGCTATCTGCTGCATCAGTTCCTTTCCCCCCTGGCTAACCAACGTAACGATCAATACGGCGGTTCCTTGCAAAATCGCATGCGCCTGTTGCTGGAAATTTTCAGTGACGTGCGCGCAGTGTTCCCGGCGAACAAAGCGCTCGGCGTGCGGATTTCAGCAAGTGACTGGGTGGAAGGCGGGTGGGATGAACAGCAATCGGTGGCGCTGGCGAAAGCGCTGAAAGAGTTGGGTTGCGATTATATCCACGTTTCCAGCGGCGGCCTTTCACCTCAGCAGAAGATCCCTGTCGGCCCGAATTATCAGGTGCCATTCGCTGAAGTCATCAAGCGGGAAAGCGGCCTGCCGACCATCGCCGTGGGACTAATCACCGAGCCGGAACAGGCTGAGGCGATTGTCGCCACCGGCCAGGCGGACATGGTGGCACTGGCTCGCGGTATTTTGTACAACCCGCGCTGGCCATGGCACGCGGCCGCCAGGTTGGGTGAGAAAGTCAGTGCACCGCCACAATACTGGCGTTGCGAACCTCACGTATTGAAAGGGCTGTTTAAAAACGACTGACGGACTTGGCTTGGGTGCTCAGCGCCCAAGCCGACATTCGGTCAAACCGGAAATCACCATTCCCGCCAACAGCGCGATACCCGCAACCGCCAGCAGAGGGTTAAACTGCAGGTGTGCGCCCAGGCTACCCAATAATGCCCCAAGGATCAGCAACCCGGAACTTAACCATGATACCCACATAACCTTCCCTCAGAATAATTGCGCGCTCATAATACGCATCTCTTGTGCGCAGCCTTATCTTTTAGAGCGATTCAGCTGAATTAATAATCATATTATTCCCAATTATCACTTAAAATTATGTATTAATGCGGTGCCTTTTCACGTTGCGCGAGAAAAATGTCACAATAGTGGTTATAAACGGCAGAAAAACCAGGGTGAATAAAATGTCCGTCTGAAGGATAAACCCTGCTATTACTCTGTTATTATTGTTAAATGACTGCTTCTAAGCTGAGAACACATGACTCAAGTTCCTTCTTTTAATCGCACTTTATTGCACCCGCGTTACTGGCTTACCTGGTTCGGTATTGGCCTGCTTTATCTGCTGGTATTACTGCCTTACCCGATTATCTATCGCCTCGGGACCTCGTTGGGCCGTTTTTCCATGCGTTTTCTCAAGCATCGCGTGGCGATTGCCCGGCGTAACCTGACGCTGTGTTTCCCGGACATGCCGCAGGCCGAACGCGAAGCGCTGCTGGTGCAAAATTTTGAGTCCGTAGGCATGGGACTGTTTGAAACCGGTATGGCCTGGTTTTGGCCAAACTGGCGTATCGAGCGCTGGTTCCACGTCAGCGGGCTGGAACACATTCAAAAGGCACGCGACAACCATCAGGGCGTTTTGCTGATCGGCTTGCATTTCCTTACGCTGGAACTGGGCGCACGTATCTTTGGCATTCATAACCCAGGTATCGGCGTTTACCGCCCGCACGACAACAAGCTGATGGACTGGCTGCAAACCTGGGGCCGCATGCGTTCCAACAAGTCCATGCTGGATCGTAAAGACGTGAAGGGTATGATCCGCGCGCTGAAACAGGGTGACATCATTTGGTATGCGCCGGATCACGACTACGGCCCGCGCAGCAGCGTATTCGCCCCGCTGTTTGCCGTGGAGAAGGCCGCTACCACCACCGGCAGCTACATACTGGTGCGGATGGGCAAACCGGCGATCATCCCCTTTACCCCGCGTCGCCTGCCGGATGGCAAAGGTTATGAGTTGATTATGCAGCCGGCGGTGGAAAACTTCCCGCTGGACAATGAGTTCGAGGCCGCCGCGTTTATGAATAAAGTAGTGGAAAAAGAGATCCTGATGGCCCCGGATCAGTACATGTGGTTACACCGCCGCTTCAAGACCCGGCCCGAAGGCGAGCCCTCGTTATATTGACCACAATCCGCCTTATGGCGGGTCATTTTGTGCTCTGGGTATTGAGAACCGGAGATAATGGTGAGAGGGTAATCATCCTGATCGTCCTCACTATTTTCACCCTGGAGCCATTATGTATATCGTTAGCCTGACTTACCATCGCCCGATAGAAGAAGTTGATAGTCATCTCGAGGGACATGTCGCCTGGCTGAAAAAATATTTCCAGGACGGTACCTTCATCGCCTCCGGTCGTAAAAATCCGCGTACCGGCGGTGTGATCCTGGTGAAAGGCATTGACCGTGCTCAGTTGGATACCATAGTGGCACAAGATCCGTTCAACGCCGTAGCCAACTACGACATTACCGACTTCACCCCCTCCACCACCGGCAACGGTTTTGACCTGCTCGCCGGGCTGTAAATACCGCTAAACTTCCAGTTGCCGCAAACAACGACGCAGCCAGAAACGATGGGCATATTCCGCGCAGCCAGCGCGGAATACCGACAATACGTTATTTTTAAAACTTTATTTCATTCTTCAGGCAAGTCCTCCTACATCAATTGATGCCGTCTATAATTAGGCACATACTTACCAGGCTAACTTTCTTGCTTTGCCCTCCTTGTTTTCGCCTGCAAGCAAAGCGCGCTACCTTCTGCAATGGTAATTTATGGCTTCGGCATCAGAACCAGTAAACTGGAAACGCAATCTTTTCGTCGCCTGGCTGGGCTGTTTCCTCACCGGAGCCGCCTTTAGCCTGATCATGCCCTTCCTGCCGTTATACGTAGAAACGCTCGGCGTAACCGGCCACGAAGCGCTGAACATGTGGTCCGGCCTGGTGTTCAGCATCACCTTCCTGTTCTCCGCCATCGCCTCCCCCTTCTGGGGTGGGCTGGCCGATCGCCGTGGACGCAAGCTGATGTTGTTGCGTTCGGCGTTGGGTATGTCGATTGTGATGCTTCTGATGGGGATGGCACAGAATATCTGGCAGTTTTTAGCTCTGCGCGCGGTACTTGGCCTGCTCGGCGGTTTTATTCCCAATGCCAATGCGTTGATTGCCACCCAGGTACCGCGCAACCGCAGTGGCTGGGCGCTAGGCACCTTGTCCACCGGCGGCGTTAGCGGCGCATTGATTGGGCCGCTGATAGGGGGTCTGCTGGCCGACCAATATGGCTTGCGGCCGGTGTTCTACATCACCGCCGCCGTGCTGTTACTCTGCTTTGTGCTGACGCTGTTGTGCGTCAAAGAACAGTTCACCCCGGTGCAGAAAAAAGACATGCTGCACGCACGCCAGGTCTTCGCTTCACTGAAAAACCCCAAACTGATACTCAGCCTGTTTGTCACCACCATGATTATCCAGATTGCCACCGGATCAATCGCGCCGATTTTAACGCTGTATGTGCGCGATTTAGCCGGTAACATCCATAATCTGGCTTTTATCAGCGGTCTGATCGCCTCGGTGCCCGGCGTTGCCGCCCTGATGAGTGCGCCACGGCTGGGCAAACTGGGGGACAGAATTGGCCCTGAGCGCATTCTGGTATTTATGCTGATTGTCTCAGTGCTGTTGCTGATCCCCATGGCTTTTGTACAAACGCCGTGGCAGCTCGGCGTATTGCGCTTCCTGCTCGGTGCCGCCGACGGCGCGCTGTTGCCGGCCGTACAAACGCTGTTGATCTACAACTGCACCAATCAGGTCGCCGGGCGGATTTTCAGTTATAACCAGTCGTTCCGCGACGTGGGTAACGTCAGCGGTCCGCTGTTGGGCGCTGCGGTCTCCGCCAGCTACGGCTTCCGGGCGGTCTTCTGCGTCACCGCCCTGGTAGTGCTGTTTAACGCCGCCTATTCCTGGTGGTGTTTGCAACGCCGGCCGGCACGCATGAGGGAAGATACCTTGCAGGAAGAGCAATAACTCCATTTATCACCCACTGCCTCACTTAAATGGGTCTACGGCCCGTTTACCTTACTTTTAGTATTGATACTCTTTGCGGCTCCTTTTTCTGTGCCAACCAGAAAATTCTCAATGTAATACTCTGTTTTAAAAACAGTAATTGAATTTTTGCGCAATAAAACCGCTGTCAATAATATTCCCGCGCAAACCAACATAAAAACCAAGAAAGTAGATGTTTGTCGACTTTTCATCTAAAAAATGGGATACAGGGACTAGACAAAACCACCATCCAGTTATCAAATGGTTAAATAATATCACGCCCAATGTAAATCATTGGCCAAGTGAAAAAAGGCCGACGCGCTTTCCACGGTTAACGGGCGCTGCGGCTGCGGTTTTGTCGGGTAATCCGCATTGGGTGGATCACCTTCCTTAAATACACATACATACCACAGTATAAGCCGCATCAATGCGGCGCATTTTATTGGGAAGACGTTATGCAATCCTCTGTTAATAACCAAGAAAGCCGGACCTTCTTCGGCCATCCTTATCCGCTGGGATCCCTGTTCTTTACCGAAATGTGGGAGCGGTTTTCGTTTTACGGCATTCGCCCATTACTGATTCTGTTTATGGCTGCCACGGTCTACGACGGCGGCATGGGTCTGGCACGCGAAAATGCCTCGGCGATCGTCGGTATTTTCGCCGGCAGCATGTATCTGGCGGCCTTGCCGGGCGGTTGGCTGGCGGATAACTGGCTCGGTCAACAAAAAGCGGTGTGGTACGGCTCCATTCTGATCGCACTCGGTCACCTGTCGATTGCGTTGTCTGCCATCATGGGCAACAACCTGTTCTTCATCGGCCTGATGTTTATCGTGCTGGGTTCCGGCCTGTTCAAGACCTGTATCTCGGTAATGGTCGGCACCTTGTACAAGAAGGGCGACAACCGTCGTGACGGTGGTTTCTCGCTGTTCTATATGGGCATCAACATGGGCTCATTCATCGCCCCGCTGATCTCTGGCTGGCTGATCCGCTCTCACGGCTGGCACTGGGGCTTTGGCATCGGCGGTATCGGGATGCTGGTAGCGTTGGTGATCTTCCGGGTATTTGCCGTTCCGGCAATGAAACGCTATGACAGTGAAGTCGGTCTAGATTCCACCTGGAACAGCCCGGTCGCCAAGAAAAACGGTGTCGGTGCCTGGTTAATCGCATTGGCCGTCGGCGTGGCGGTGATCGTCACCCTGATAGCACAAGGCGTGATCGTGATTAATCCGGTGGCAGTGGCCAGCATGCTGGTTTACGTGATTGCCGCCTCGGTGACCCTGTACTTTATTTACCTGTTCGCCTTTGCCGGCCTGAGCCGCAAAGAGCGCGCTCGCCTGCTGGTGTGCTTTATCCTGTTGGTGTCCGCCGCTTTCTTCTGGTCTGCGTTCGAACAGAAACCTACCTCGTTCAACCTGTTTGCCAACGACTACACCAACCGTATGATTGGCGGCTTCGAGATCCCGGCGGTATGGTTCCAGTCAATCAACGCCCTGTTCATTATCCTGCTGGCACCGGTATTCAGCTGGGCCTGGCCGGCTCTGGCCCGCAACAAAGTGCGCCTGAGCAGCATCACCAAGTTTGTTATCGGTATTCTGTTTGCCGCAGCGGGCTTTGGCCTGATGATGCTGGCAGCGCAGAACGTGCTGGGCAACAGCGGCGCGGGCGTATCCCCGCTGTGGCTGGTGGGCAGCATTCTGATGTTGACGCTGGGTGAGCTGTGCCTGAGCCCAATCGGCCTGGCGACCATGACTCTGCTGGCGCCTGAAAGAATGCGTGGTCAGATGATGGGCCTCTGGTTCTGCGCCAGCGCATTGGGCAATCTGGCAGCCGGTCTGATTGGCGGCCATGTGAAGGCCGATCAGTTAGAAATGCTGCCGAACCTGTTCGCCCGCTGCTCGATTGCGTTGCTGATCTGCGCCGCAGTACTGACGCTGTTGATCGTACCTATCCGTCGCATGATGGAAAACACCCAGGGTAAAAGCGAACAGAAACCGGCCACCAACGTCTGATCGCCGTTCCACTTTGCCCTTCAGCCAGCGCCTGGTGCGCTGGCTTTTTTATTCTCCCCACGCCTGCCGTTGCAGCACCACGCGGTAACCGTCCAGGTCTTCGAAGGTCTGCCCGCAGTTATCCCAATAAGGGTTGTAAGAAGCCACGTGCCGAAAGCCGGCGGCCAGCATACGGCGACATCCTGCGAGCCACTCCCCTTCCTGCGGCAGATAAAACACCAGCAGGTGATCCTGCGTTGGCGCCGGCCCCACCCTTATGCCGCGATGGTGGGTAAACTCCAGGTGGTAGCCGTGTTGCGGATGCCCGACCATTACGCCGTCAAACCCCTGGTGATCGGCAAATTCGCCCAACCGTTCGAACCCTAATCCCTGGCAGTACATTGCAGCAATTTCCTGCAGACGATCGGTCGGGCGGGCAATACGCAGCACCGCGTTGGCTATCGGCATTATTTTCTCCGTATCATCATGAATTCATACAGCACCATGCCCGCCAGCATCGCCGCCACGAACAACCAGCCGGGTAACGAGCCCGCCCCCGCGAGCACCCACGCCGGCCCGGGGCAGATACCCGCCATGCCCCAGCCAATGCCGAACAACGCACTGCCTGCCAGTAAACGACGGTCCAGACGGCGATTCGTGGGAATGAGCAACGTCTCGCCCAACAGCGTTCTCTGTCGACGCCGGGCCCACAAAAAAGCCGGAGCCGCTACCGCAATCGCCCCCACCATGACCAGAGCCAACGACGGGTCCCAATGACCGGTGATATCGAGAAAGGCCACCACCTTGGCCGGGTCGGCCATACCGGCGATAATCAGACCCAAACCGAAGATAATCCCGCTCAGCAACGCAAATAAAATCCTGAACATGGTTTTAGCCCCCCGCCAGATGACGAACAACCCAGACGGTAATAAATCCCAGCAACATAAATACCGCCGTGGCTGCCAGCGAACGCGGTGCCAACCTCGCCATGCCGCATACGCCGTGGCCGCTGGTGCACCCGCCTCCTAGCCGGGTCCCCAGGCCGACCAACAACCCGGCCGCCATCAACCACAGGCTGCCGCCGCTGACCGGCATTTCCGGTAAAGGGCCGACAATACGATACAACCAGGGGGAAATCAGCAACCCGACAAGAAATGCGCCGCGCCACGCTTTTTCCGCACCGCCTGGCGTCAACAAACCGCCGGTGATACCGCTGATACCGGCGATGCGCCCGTTGAACACCAACAACAGCGCCACCGCAATGCCGATAATACCCCCGCCGGCCAATGCGGAAAACGGTGTGAAATGCAGCCAGTCAATGGTCATAATGTCGCTCCCGGAGCCGGGCAATAAAGTTGATACAAGGTGCTGAGGATCGTCAGCGCTTTTTCATCGCTGACGGCATAGTAAATCTGCTTGCCCTCACGCCGCGTTGACACCAGTCCTTCCTGTCGCAATACGCCCAATTGCTGGGAAAGCGTCGGCTGACGGATCTCCAGCGCCTGCGCCAGTTCACCGACCGACATCTCCCGCTGGCTGAGCTGACACAGCAACAGCAAGCGATCCTCATTGCCCAACGCCCGCAGCAGCGCCCCGGCCTGCGCCGCCGCCTGCCGCATACTGTCGATATTCATAGTGTCCTCAAGACAATTCATAAAATTATATATTGTATATTTATAGACTATAATCCAGCACCGCACCAGAGACTGGTGTGAAATGTGCCGGCATGGCATGCTGCCATTACGCCTTTCCACCGCGCGGAGATACCGCTACAGATGCTGCTTTGCCATGACTTGATGCCAACCAACCGGTCGATTGTGCCGATTGCCAAAGATTATCAACACGGCGATTTCGAGCCCCTTCACCACCATAACTGTGCGCAGCTGATCCACAGCCTTAGCGGCGTGGTGCAGGTAAACACCCGTCTGGGCAGTTGGGTAGTGCCGCCAGGCCGCGGCGTCTGGTTGCCGGCACGGATGGAGCATAGCCTGCGCATCACCGGCAAAGTGGCGGCCAGAGCGCTGTTTGTCGATCCGTTGGCACGTGCCGATCTGCCTGCGCAGTGCGAGGTGGTGCAAATCTCACCGCTGCTGCGCGAGCTGATTATCTGCGCGATGGACATCCCGGTGGATTACCCGCCAGGCGGACGTGAAGATCGGATAATGGAACTGATCCTGGACGAGCTGCGTGTCTTGCCCATTCTGCCACTGCATTTGCCGGAGCCACGCGACGAAGTCCTGCTGACGCTATGCCGGCATATTCAGCAATCGCTGGCGCAACCCTGGGAGTTAGAGCAGGCAGCCGGTTATATCAGCGTCAGCGGCCGCACCTTGTCGCGCCGCTTTCAGCGTGAAACCGGACTGCGCTTTGGCGACTGGGTCCGCCGCGCCCGGCTGCTGGCGGCGCTGAATGCTCTGGCGGCCGGCCACTCGGTGCTGGAAGTGGCGCTGGACCTGGGTTATGACAGCCCCAGCGCCTTCAGCGCCATGTTTCGCCGCCTGCTGGGCGTCGCCCCGAGCGTTTATTTCACCAGATAGCGCCCGGCGACGTTAAACAACGCCTGCAGCGAGGCGCTGGCGGAATCGACGTCGATCCCAACGCCATAAGCCGCCTCACCGTGTGCCAGAGTGCAACGTATGTAAGCCACGGCGCGGCTGTGACTCTGATGGCCCAGGGTATGTTCGTGATAATCCTCAATCGCCAGCGTCAGGCCAAAGCGCTGGCGCAACGCATCCACCGCGCTGGACAGCAAACCGTTCCCTACCCCCATCAGCCGCTGTTGTTGCTCTTCGAACAGTACCCGGGCGCTGAAACTGTAAGCTTCAACGCCATGGCTTTCGGTCTGATAACTCAGCAATTGCAGGCTCGGCTGTTCAACCAGCCCGTAAGTCGTGCGGAACAGCCGCCACAGCTCGGCGGTGGTCATCTCTTTACCGCTGCCGTCCGTCGCCTGTTGCACCACCTTGCTGAAATCAATCTGCAGCCCGCGCGGCAACGACAGGCCGTGATTCTGTTCCAGCAGCCAGGCTGCACCACTTTTGCCTGACTGGCTGTTAACCCGGATCACCGCCTCATAGCTGCAACCGACATCACCCGGATCGAGCGGTAAGTAAGGCACCTGCCACAAGCCGTCCTGCCGCTGCTGTTGGGCGGCGAAACCTTTCTTGATGGCATCCTGGTGCGAGCCGGAAAAGGCGGTGAAAACCAGTTCGCCTGCGTAAGGATGGCGCGGATGCACCGGCAACTGGTTGCACTGTTCAACCACCTCAACCACCTGTTTCAGCTGGCTGAAATCCAGCCCCGGCGCAACGCCCTGGGTGTACAGATTGAGCGCCAGCGTCACCAGATCGACGTTGCCGGTACGCTCGCCGTTGCCGAACAGGCACCCTTCCACCCGATCGGCGCCGGCCAGCATCGCCAGTTCGGCGCAGGCCACCCCGGTACCGCGATCGTTATGCGGATGTACGCTGATCGTCACCTGCTTGCGCTGGCTGAAACGGCGGCAAAACCATTCGATCTGATCGGCATACACGTTCGGCGTACTGACCTCCACCGTTGCCGGCAGGTTGATAATCATCGGCCGCCCCGGTCCAGGCTGCCAGACATCCGCCACCGCCTCGCAAATCTCCAGCGCGAATTCCAGCTCGGTAAAGCAGAAGGTTTCCGGCGAGTACTCAAAGGTCCAGGCCGTTTCCGGCTGCAATTCGCACTGCTGGCGGATGCGCAACGCACCATTCACTGCCAAGGCTACCG
Source organism: Serratia inhibens (assembly GCF_003591175.1). Taxonomy (GTDB): domain Bacteria; phylum Pseudomonadota; class Gammaproteobacteria; order Enterobacterales; family Enterobacteriaceae; genus Serratia; species Serratia inhibens. Next base: position 1,058,963 of record NZ_QYYG01000001.1, read on the forward strand.
TCGCCGCTTTGTCCTGCCGGAAAACAATCTCGCGGAACATGGGGGCAGTGGCATTGTACAAATGCACGATAGCGCGAGGGGCACCGCGCAGCGATTCAAAGGTACGATCTATCAGATCTTCACGCGACTGGGTCAACACCTGAATGCTGACATCGTCCGGGATCAGTTGCTCATCAATCAGCGAGCGCACAAAATCAAAATCCGTTTGCGACGCCGAGGGGAACGCCACCTCAATCTCTTTAAACCCGCACTGCAACAGCAGCTGGTAGAACTGGCGTTTACGGGCGTTATCCATAGGTTCCGCCAGTGCCTGGCTGCCGTCACGCAGATCGCTGGAGCACCAACGCGGAGCCTGTTCAAGGGTGCGGCCGGGCCATTGGCGATCCGGTAACGCCACCGGTGGGAACGGGCGATATTTGCTTGAAGGGTTGGTTAACATGGCGATCTCCTGGGGTGGTCGTAGACAATGCCTTATTATTTCCCACCACGTTATTCGCTGCTCCCGCTTAGCGGACAATCGTCGTCGCAAAACGGACAACAAAAAAATTTGCATCCTGCGCCAACGAGACAACAATTACTTCTGACGTATGTCATGACACTTTGGCGCTGCCAAAACCCTTTCATTAACCTCACTGTGACTGGAGACGGACATGAGCCTGTATGCAACCCTGGAAGACGCTATCGAAGCCGCGCGCGAGGAGTTTATTGAATCCGCCGAAGGCGGCAATGACGATGAAACGCCGGTACCGCAACAGTTCAATCTGCAAAAATACGTGATGTTGGACGGTGATATCATGTGGCAGGCCGAGTTCTTTGAGGACGAAGGGGAATCGGTCGAGTGTTTCACGCTACGCAGCGGCGCTGCCGCCCAGGCCATTTTCGACGGTGACTACGACGAAGTGGAAATCAGTGCGGAATGGATAGAGGAAAATACGCTGCACGAGTGGGAGGAAGGAGATTTCCAGCTCGATCCGCCGTTGGATACCGAAGAGGGTCAGGCTGCCGCCGACGAGTGGGACGAACGCTGAATAACCTCGGGCAGGTGCCGGTTGATATCCGTTCCTGCCCGAACCCCATAATGTTCGCCCAGGAGGCCTAATGATCGTCCGCCAGGCATGCAGCACCGATTACCCCGCTATCCTGCAACTGCAGTCGCAAAATACCCCGGCAAACCTTAGCGAGAGCCAAAAACGGCAAGGGTTTATCGTCTCGCGTATGGATGAGGCTCAGTTAGAAAGCATTAACCGGCACCTGGGCATTCTGGTGGCGGTTGAAGAGCGCGCATTGGTGGGCTTTGTCTGCCTGATGCCAACCGATATGCAGCCGCGCCCGCCGGTGGTGGATGCGATGCTGGATACGCTCGGCAATCAGTCATTCAACGGCCGGGCACTCCGTGAGCAGAAGGTGTTTTTGTATGGTCCGGTGTGCCTTGATATCGCCTGGCGCGGCAAAGGGGTGCTGAAACAGTTGTTCGCTGCCGTCAAGGCATGCACCTGCGATGAATTCGATGTCGGCGCGCTGTTTGTTGACGACGACAACCCGCATTCACTGACCGCCCACGAGCAAGGGTTGAAGATGACGGTGCTGGCGCCCTTCCGCTGCGGCCGGCACGGATATCAGTTGCTGGTGTTCGCCACACGGGATCCGATTTACTCGTAAGGCCCGTACTGCGCATCGAACGGCAACATAAAGGTATCCACCACCATCGATAGCGGCACGTCAATTACCGTGATGTAGCGCCAGGGCGTATCACGCAGATCCCATTGCACGCCCGGGTAATATTGATGGCCATGCCCGGCGCCGGGCACCGTGCGGCTGATGATGCTGCCGCAACCGGTTAACGCCATCACGCCTGCCGCCAGCAACGCCAGACGGATTAAAGAAGAGAAGTTCACAAAATTGGCTCTTGACCCTGGTTGTTCTGAAGATAAACAACGCCCCGCGCGGATGTTAGCACAGTTTCCCACCGGCAGTTTGTCGGCATTGCGTAAGCGAAAGGCCAAAAAAAACGGGGAACACGCAACGCGCATTCCCCGCTTGGGCTACCCGATCAGCGCCTAGCGCCGTCCAACCGGATGAGCCAGTTCGTTATGCGGCAGTTGCTGATAGTGTTCACGCCAGGCATTGCCTTCCGGCAGCAACCAGACGCGCTGATGCAGACGCGACAGCGCTACCGGATCGCTCAGCAGCTCCAGTCGTTTGCCCTTCACCAGTTTTTCCGGCCCCAACTGCAACGCCTCAGTCACCCGTTCTTCACGGTTACGCTCAATCGCCCCGCGCAGGTGGTGACGCGCCGTCGCCAGCGCCGTTGCCAATGCGTTGAATGACGGGTTAACCACCGCGTGCATAAAGCCATTGGCCAGCGCGCGCTCACGGTTAAGCTGCAGATACTCTTCCGTCGCCAACAGTTCGCGCGGCGGTGAGTATTCTTCCGGGATCAGGAACAGTTTGGCGCGCTTGCTTTTTATGCCCAAGGTCGCGCGGCTCGACAGCGCCGACACGATCGGTGACAGGATCAGCGAGAAAACGATTGGCGACAGCCACCACAGGAAACGCAGATCCAGCCAGGCCATACCGCCGGCCCAGACCAGGCCGAGCAGCATCTGTGAACCGTGACGCTTGAAGGCTTCGCTCCATGGCGTGTCATCATCGTCACGCTGTGGGGAGTTCCATACCACTTCCCAGCCCAGGAAAGCGCTGACCACGAACACGGTGTGGAACAGCATGCGTACCGGCGCCAACAGCACCGAGAACAGCATTTCCATCAGCATCGACATCAGCAGACGGAAAGCGCCGCCGTATTCTTTGGCGCCTTTGGCCCAAATCAGCACTATGCTGAGCAGTTTAGGCAAGAACAGCAGTATCAGCGTGGTGGAGAACAGCGCTATCGCCAGCTCCGGACGCCACTGCGGCCATACCGGGAACAGCTGACGCGGCTGCAGAAAGTACTGCGGCTCCATCAGGGTATGCACCACCTGCAATGCCGTCGACAGTGCCAGGAACATAAACCACAACGGCGCCGACAGATAAGACATCACACCGGTCAGGAATACCGCACGGTGCACCGGGTGCATGCCTTTGACCAGGAACAAGCGGAAGTTCATCAGGTTACCGTGACACCAGCGACGGTCGCGCTTCAGTTCATCCAGCAGGTTCGGCGGCAACTCTTCATAACTGCCCGGCAGGTCATAGGCAATCCACACGCCCCAACCTGCACGACGCATCAGCGCGGCTTCCACGAAGTCATGCGACATGATGGAACCGGCGAAAGAGCCTTCGCCAGGCAGCGGCGCCAGCGCACAGTGCTCGATAAACGGCTTCACGCGGATAATCGCGTTATGGCCCCAGTAGTGCGACTCGCCCAACTGCCAGAAATGCAGACCGGCGGTGAACAACGGCCCGTAGACCCGGGTGGCAAACTGCTGCACGCGAGCATACAGCGTATCCATACCCGAAGCCTTTGGCGCGGACTGGATGATACCGGCGTTCGGATTGGCCTCCATCAAGCGAACCAGACCGGTGAGGCACTCACCGCTCATTACGCTGTCGGCGTCCAGAATCACCATGTAGCTATACTCGCCACCCCAACGACGGCAGAAGTCGTCGATGTTGCCGCTTTTGCGTTTCACGCGGCGACGGCGACGGCGGTAGAAGATACGACCATGACCGTCTACATCGCGGCACAGTTCCATCCAGGCCTTCTGTTCCGCCATGCAGATATCCGGATCGTAACTGTCGCTCAGCACGTAAATATCGAAATGCTCCAGCTGGCCGGTAGCGGCGACGGACTCATAAGTAGCACGCAGGCCGGCGAACACACGCTCGACGTCTTCGTTACAGATCGGCATGATCAACGCGGTGCGGTGCGCCGGATCAATCGGCTCATCGCCTTTGATGGTGGAAGAGATGCTGTATTTATCTTTGCCAATCAGCAACTGCAGGAACCCCATCAACGCGGTCCAGAAACCGGCCGATACCCAGCAGAAAAGAATGGCGAACAGGATCAGAATGCCGGTTTGCAAGACATACGGCAGCAGTTGCAACACGGATTGCATCAGATCCTGATCCAGCATGGCCAGCGGATCGATCAGCGCCCAGCCCTGATACGGTAAAATGGTTTTCATGTACCAGGTGGCGATGCCGGTTTGCACCAGCATCAACACCAACAGCACATAGCGACGCATCGACCCGACCACCCGCCAGCGATTTTCCGCCTCGGCTTCCTCTTTGGAAGCGTGGCGATTGTGCGGCGCGCGCCCCAGCAGAGAATCCCAAAAGCGCGCTACCGGGTTGGTACGCCAGGCTTCCGGGAACATGCTGGTACGTTTGATTGGCGGCATCGCCTTCAGCACGGTACGGCCTTCGGCATCGGTGTCGAAATCGTCGTCGCTGACCGCATCCGGCCAAGCACTTTCGATACGCGTTTTGACCGAGGCCAGCGCCACGTCATCCGCCGGCAGCGTATTAACGTTGGCATCGGCGGCGCCCATCTTGCGATGCAGCGCCTCCAGTGCCTGGCCGTCATCTGCCGCCGGCTGTGGTTTAAGCGCCTCCGACCGCTCAGCGGTCAGAGGCATTGCCGCAAGATAATCCTGGGCAGATTGAGTAAGCTTATTCATTGGCAGGTAGCTGATAGCTCCAGGTTTCCGACAGGGTCTTATCACCATTGACCAGCGCAGCGCGCATTTCTACCGGCTTCTTGTCGTCTTTCACTTTAAGACGCAGCGTCAGGCGCCAGCCTTTGGTCACTGGATTATAGCGGACATTGTTTTCTACCACTTCACCGTTATCGCCGATGCTCACCTGAGAGGCGACCGGCGTAGCGCCGTCCAGACCTTTCAGCACCGGGCCCACGAAATCAACCAGGAACGCCACGCTGCCGTCAGGCTCGCGGATCAGGTTGGACTGCTTCACGTCACCGGTAGAACGCATCGTCTGGCTTACATAGGCGATATCCTGTGAATGCAGCTTGTCTTCATCACGGGTAAAGTGCAGGCGGTAATTCAGCGCCAGCGGGGTTTTGGCATCCGGCAATACATCCGGAGTCCAGAAGGCAACGATATTGTCGTTGGTTTCATCCGCAGTAGGGATTTCCACCAGCTCAACCTTACCCTTGCCCCAGTCGCCACGCGGCTCGATCCAGGCGCTTGGGCGCAGATCGTAACGATCGTCCAGATCTTCGTAATCCTTGAAGTTACGCCCGCGCTGCAGCAAACCGAAACCTTTCGGGTTCTCGATCTGGTAGGTGCTGACGGACAAGTGCTTCGGATTATTCAGCGGACGCCAGATCCACTCGCCGTTGCCGGCATGGATCGACAAGCCATTGGAGTCATGCAGCGCCGGACGGTAGTTCAGCGTAGGCGATGGCTGGCTTGGCCCGAACAGGTACATGCTGGTCAGCGGTGCCATGCCCAGTTTGCCGACCTTGTCGCGCAGGAACACTTTGGACTCGACATCCACCGTGGTATCGCGGCCCGGATAGACCACAAAACGATAAGCCCCGGTGGCACGCGGTGAATCCAGCAGCGCGTAAATGACCAGATGCTTGTCGCCCTGCTTCGGACGCTCAACCCAGAATTCGCGGAAACGCGGGAACTCTTCGCCGGACGGCAAGGCGGTATCAATCGCCAGACCACGAGCGGAAAGCCCGTAAACCTGCCCTTTGCCCACCACGCGGAAGTAGCTCGCGCCCAGCAGGCTCATAATTTCGTCGTTCTTATCCGCACTGTTGATCGGATAAATCACCTTGAAACCGGCAAAGCCGAGGTTTTTTACCGAATCCGGATCGTGCTTCACCGAACCAAAGTTGAAGTACTCCGGGCTGTACTTGATCTGTTTTACGCTGGTTGCAGTCACTTCATTGATTTTCACCGGCGTGTCGAAGTACATCCCCTGATGATAAAATTCAAGTTTGAACGGGGTTTTCAGCTTGTTCCAATAGGCTTTATCGTGATTGAACTGAATCTGCTGATAGTCCGCGAATTTCATTTCACGGAATTGAGAAGGAAGGTTGCTCTTCGGGGCCTCAAAGCCTTTTCCTGCCAGATCCTGTGCCTGTTTGGCCACATCGTCGATAGAAAAAGCCCATGCCTGCGAAGTAAACAGCGTGAACAATACGGTAGCACCTAACCAACGAACGCTCGCGGCGCGTGGTTTACTGGATAATATATTAACTAGCACATCCCCCCCTATTCGTGTGCTCAAATCATTTAAATCCATATTAATGGATTATTCAGCTTTCCGACAACATGATAAATGGATGGTTCATGTTTATGGCTCATTGTTTAAGCAGCTGATGAAACACCAGCGTAGCAAGCCGCGCAGCAAGACGCTATGGAAAAATGTGAATCGGTATAGTAGGGTTTGAGATTGCGATTTAACCATTGCCGACTTATTAAGCGTGTTAATGACCATTCGACAAAATGACAAGCGGTAACCTATGACTAAAGGCAACAATCAACGAGAGTTTTTCCTCGATTCGATCCGAGCTTATTTGATGTTGCTCGGCATTCCTTTCCACCTCTCCCTGATCTATTCCAGTCACGCCTGGGCGGTGAACAGCGCTACGCCCTCGTTTTCGCTGACGGTGCTGAACGACTTCATCCATGCCTTTCGCATGCAGGTGTTCTTCGTGATATCCGGCTACTTCTCCTACATGCTTTACGAGCGTTACGAGCGCCACAAGTGGTTGAAGGTCAGACTGGAGCGGGTGGCGATCCCCCTGCTGAGCTCGATACCCTTAATAACCGTACCGCAGTTTTTCATGCTGAAATACTTCACGGATAAATTAAACGGCTGGAACGATTTTTCGATCTATCAGAAAATAAATGTAACAATTTGGGAACTGGTTTCTCACCTGTGGTTTTTATTAACCCTGTCATTGTTGACCACGGCCTGTTTTTATCTATTCAAAAAAATTAAGGCGTTAAAAAGTAACGTCGCTCCTGGTCCGATAAATAAAATGACTGGATTAGGAAATATCTCACTGTTCTTTCTTCTATATGCTTTATGCTATTCGGCCGCGCACCGTATTATTTTAATTTTTGCGCCGCATTTACTCTCCAACGGCCTGTTCAACTTTGTGGTGATGGAGACGATGTTCTACCTGCCGTTCTTCATCCTCGGTGCTTACGCGTTTAAGTACGTGTGGCTGAAAGAGATTTTTCTCAAACCCTCTCCATTGGCGATGCTCGGTTCGCTGCTGTTGCTGATTGCCTACATGCTGAATCAGAGGTTGCTGGCACACAGCAGCTATATGTTTGAGCTGGAAGTAGTGATCAAAACCCTGCTTGGCATCCTGATGACAAACGTAGTGTTTTCATTCGGGCACCGGTTGCTGAATGATCATTCGCCACAAATCACTTATCTGGTCAATGCGTCGCTGTTTATATATCTGGTGCATCATCCGTTGACCTTGATATATGGCGCTTTTATGACGCCCCATATCAACAATAACCTGCTGGGTTTCCTGATTGGTCTGGTGTTCGTCTTCTCCTGCGCCTTTGCCTTATATGAGCTGCACAAACGCGTCCCTCTATTGCGCTTCCTGTTCTCCGGTAAACCACAGTAATACCAAGCCTATTTTGTCCCAGGGTGAGATTTCCTCACCCTGGCGCAGGTGAATGAAGCTTCACTAACCTTTTGAATGTGCTGTTCATCTCTTTATCGTAAGCATTTTCCTAATAATCGCCTTCCTGCCCTCAACACATTGCAAACCGGCAATCACCCGATACGCTCATTAGACATACTTATAAGTTGTTATTTGTTCCTTTCTGGGCAGGGTAATCACATGAGAGAAGCATGGGTCGACTATGCGAAAGGCATCGGCATTATTTTGGTGGTCTTTGACCATGTAAACCGCGGTTTGTACAGTGCAAACATTCACCTTTCCGAATCGTTTTACCAACTGACAGACAGCGTTATTTACAGTTTCCATATACCGCTGTTTTTCTTCCTTTCCGGTTTGTTTTTTTGTCCAGTCATTAGATAGAAAGGGTAAAACCAGCTTTATCATCAGTAAAGTTGATACTATCGTGTACCCCTATATCCTCTGGTCGCTGATACAAGGTACCGTCGAGGTCGTGCTGTCACGCTATACCAACAACTCCGCCAACCTGGCAGACGTGCTGACGCTCTTTAGCCAACCACGAGCACAATTTTGGTTCTTGTACGCCTTGTTCATGGTATTTGTCCTTGCCACCCTGTTGTATAACAAAAACAAATTCAACTATATCCTGCCTGCCCTGATCGTTATCAGCGCCGGGCTGTACGTGTATCAGAACAGCCTCAGTCAAGCCTTCCATCTCGGTTATATCATCAAGTTTATGATTTTCTTCCTGCTCGGGGCCTTGGCAATACGCTACTCAGCCTTCATTGGCAGGATCGGCATGGGTGACGGCCTGATCGCTTTAGTGGCTTTTGCTCTGCGGGAGTGGGGATTCCATGATTACCTTGGCCTGACCTACACGGATGTCGGAGTGTTCTCCCTGATCCTGGCCGTCGTAGCGATCGCCTTTATCATTTGTCTGTCGGTCCTGCTGGCGAAGGCAGACATCGCCTGGTTACGGCGCCTGGGTGAATTAAGTATGGTGATCTACCTGATGCACATCCTTGCCGCCAGCGGATTGCGAATCATATTGACCAAGTTTTTGCACGTCAACAACTGGTCGGTACACGTTATTGCCGGTACGCTGATCGGCCTGATCGCCCCAATCATTGCCTATTACGTTATTCAGCGTCTGCACCTCAATTTCCTGTTGGAACGTCCGCGTTACCACCGGGTACAGCGCAAAGAAAAAACTCTCTGAACGCCAGGGGCAGTTTGGCTGCCCCTTCTCTCTGTCCCCCCTCCCAAAATATAAATAACGATTCTGGTAGCCGCCGCAACCGGGGGCATAGAGCACACATTGCTCAGCTCAATGGTTAAAGTTAGGGCAAAGTTATGCTGGAGCATATTGCCGCTAGTTGTTATAACTGCAATGCATAAGTGGAAATCCACATCCCTGCCTTACGGTAGCGATTGGGCTCAATGAACCCTGAGGGACGACGTTGTCGTTGGTACGACAATGTTGGCATCATCTCCCTTCCGTCACGACAGAGAGGATTTTTAATGACTGATAAAGACACTTCGGCTCAGGAAGCCGTACCGGAAAACGCCACCCTACTGAAAATTCTTGGCCGTTTGCTGTCCGCACTGGATTCGTCGATCAGCGGTAAGGATCGCAGCATCCTGGTGACCGAACTTTCCAGCCTCAATCTTGACGGCATTTCAGAGTCGGAGCGAAAATTGGCCGCTGAACTGATCAAGCGGGCTTTGCAATCGCTCGATCATTAACGACACTGCGCCTACAAACCATTAAGCCTCCCGACGGGGGTTTAATGGTTTTCCTCCCTCAGTCGGCCTCCAATGATTATTGCCCATGTAAATATTCAGTCCGCTGATAACTATAGATAAAAACAGGAACTTATCTTCTTCCCTTCGCTTTCTCTGTCCGTTTCCACCAAATGGCAATAAATGCCAAAAATGTTTTCTCAATCAGCTTTAGCGTTTTACCCACTAAACACGTTATCATCACGGGGTATCTGCGCCCTTGCGCAACGCCTTTCCCCCAGTATCAGGAGAACGTCATTTTGGATGCCAGCACGATCAACAGTTTATTCATCATCGGTGCCGTGTTGGTGGGGGCAAGCATTCTACTCAGTTCATTCTCTTCGCGCCTGGGCATTCCCATTTTGGTGATTTTCCTGGCAATTGGCATGCTCGCAGGGGTCGATGGCCCGGGCGGCATCGTTTTCAGCAATTATCCTGTGGCCTACCTGGTCAGTAACCTGGCGCTGGCGGTGATCCTGCTGGACGGCGGTATGCGCACCCGCGTCAGTTCCTTCCGCGTTGCGCTGTGGCCGGCTCTCTCACTTGCCACCATCGGCGTGGTGATCACTGCAGGGCTGACCGGTCTGGCGGCCGCCTGGTTGTTTGACCTTGATCTGCTTCAGGGCATGCTGATTGGCGCCATTATCGGTTCGACCGATGCTGCAGCGGTGTTTTCATTGCTGGGCGGTAAAGGGCTTAACGAGCGGGTTAGCGCCACACTGGAAATTGAATCCGGCAGCAACGATCCGATGGCGGTATTCCTCACCATCACGCTGATTGCGATGATCGCCGCCGGCGAAACAACGCTGAGCTGGATGTTCCCCCTTCATTTGTTGCAGCAGTTTGGCATGGGGATCGTCTTTGGCCTTGGCGGCGGCTGGCTACTGTTGTGGTTGATCAACCACATTAAATTGGCCGAAGGCCTGTACCCGCTGCTGGCCGTGAGTGGCGGCATTTTGATTTTTGCCCTGACCACCGCGCTGGATGGCAGCGGTATTCTGGCGGTATACCTGTGCGGCCTGACGCTGGGCAATCGGCCAATCCGCAACCGCCACGGCATAGTTCAGACCTTTGATGGCCTGGCCTGGCTGAGCCAGATCGGCATGTTCCTGGTGCTGGGGCTGCTGCTCAATCCGCACGAATTGCTGCCTATTGCCATCCCTGCCCTGCTGCTGTCACTGTGGATGATCTTGTTCGCCCGGCCGCTTTCGGTATTTATCGGGCTGTTGCCGTTTCGCAGTTTTACCCTGCGCGAACGCAGTTTTATCTCATGGGTCGGCCTGCGCGGCGCGGTACCGGTCATTCTGGCCGTCTTCCCGATGATGGCAGGATTGCCGAACGCGCAGCTGTTTTTCAATGTGGCTTTCTTTGTGGTATTGGTCTCGCTGCTGCTGCAAGGCACCACGTTGTCTTTCGCCGCCAGAAAGGCCAAAGTCATAGTGCCGCCGGCACTGGCCCCCATCTCGCGGGTCGGGCTGGACGTGCACCCGGAAAACCAATGGGAGCAGTTTGTTTACCAGCTCTCGTCGGAAAACTGGTGCGTGGGTGCCGCGCTGCGTGAGCTGAAAATGCCGCCCGGTACGCGTATTGCCGCACTGTTCCGCGGCAAGGAACTGCTGCATCCAAGCGGCAGTACGAGACTGCGTGAAGATGACATCCTGTGCGTAATCGGCCATGAACACGATCTGCCGGTGCTGGGCAAACTGTTCAGCCAGGCGCCGGTGGTCACACTGGACGAGCGCTTCTTCGGTGACTTTATCCTGCAATCAGACGCACGCCTGAGCGATATATCCCAGGTATATGGGCTTAATCTGCAGGAAGGCGTGGACGAACAGCAAACGCTCGGCCAATTCGTCCTTCAGTTGATCGGCGGTGCCCCCGTGGTGGGCGATCAGGTGGAATGGGATGGTTTGACCTGGACTATTGCCGAAATGGACGGTAATTCGATTAGCAAGATTGGCGTAAAAATCGTTACTGACTGATCCTCCCGCAGCACCCCGCCCGCTGCACTGCAATATCCGCAGCGGGCCCCCACAATAATGACGGAACTTATAGGCCCGGGAAGGTTCTTAAACTCTGAAATTATCAAAATCGGGGCTTTCGGCCTCGTCGTTTTAACCTTTACTCTGGGAACACCGCACTGCGGTGATGGGTATTGATTTGAACAGCAAAACTCGATTTTTATCTGTCATGGTGCTGCTGGCGCTGGCGGTCGTCGCGCTGGATCTGGGCATCGCCGATTTGGTCCATAGCTTCTTAATTGGATAACGTTAACGTGACACAGCAGCATCAAGAAAAAGATATTCTGGGAAAAATACTGGTTACCGTATCTGCGCTTTGCCTGGTTGTCGTGGCGGGGTTGTTGGTTTGGTGGTTTGTGCTGGATTAATCGTTTGGCTGACGCAGGTCATGCGGAAACACAACAACAACTATTTTGTTACAATGCTTCACATCTCTTTCTTCTCACAGGGCGTATGCTGAACGGACATGGAAATAAAAATTATACCCTCATACTACTTAAGTGTTGGCCCGCCTGAAACGGGCTTTTTTTTTGCCTGCCGCCCCCCATTTCAGATACAAAAAAACCGCCGCAGCGGTTTTTTTCGTTGGCAATGGCGATCAGATTTTGCACCCTTCGCAGTCCGCTTCGTCCTCAAGGATCTCAGGCACTTCTTTCGCTTTCTGCGCCGCTTTTTCTTCCGCTTTCGCTAATTCGGCATCGATATCAAAATCGAAAATATCATCACTCATCGCAAACTCCTCACGCTTAACTGGCTTCGAAGAGTGAGTATAATCGACAACCGCACAGGCGGGAACCCTTCAGTTAAGCACCGCCAACTGCGGCTGTTCACCCTGCGGCTTCTTTGAGTACGCCAGATCGTAGACATCATAGAAATCGATCTCGCCTTTATTGGCGATGATTTCCTGCATGCGCGTTTTCAGCGTCGCGCCGATCGACGGCTCATCCAACAGCGCCTTCACCGACTGCGGCGACAACGCTCGGGTGAAATACCATTCGCCGTTATAACATACGCGCAGATCCAACACGCCGATATCCTCAAAACGATACACCGGTTTGATTTCAATCAGCAGCATTGCAAACATGAACAAAACGAAGACCGTGAAAGCCACAAATGAGAAAAAACCCATATAAGAGACTTGGTACATCACGGCGACCACGGCGAAATAGCCGGCGAACATGGCAAGGCACAGATAGCGGTGATCGCGGGCAAATTCGCTGTTAAAACGCAGTTTGCCGTCGCGCCCTTCCTGCCGGTTGATCCGCTCGATTTCTTTTACCAAGATGCTTTTAATCGCGTCCATACTTACAACCTTATGCTTGGGAGCATTACGCTATCAATATTCTTTCGTCAAACTATCACAAGTACAGTTAGCCCAGGTAGATCAGTTCTTCAATTTAAAATCGTCAACTGTTATACCTGCGACACCTAACGCTGCAGTGAATTTTTACCTTGTGCGAACATGAACATGCGCTGAGCAATATCGTCAGCCTGTTTGATTTTTTGCTTCTGAGGCTCATTGCAGCGCTGGATAGCACGGGCATAGGCGATCTCATGCGCCTGGTCGATCATCGCAATAATCTTGTCGCGTTCCTGTTTATCCAGGTTGCCAAGCAAGGTGGTGATTATCGCCTGATAGGCGTTGGAGGCAGCTGTCAGCGACTTCTCTCTGGCTTCGAGTGCTGCTACACGCTGCAATAATTCCTGCAGTTGATCGGACTCAGACATATCGACCTCCTGTTGCCGGGCAGCGAACCTGCCTGATTACAGTCTAGCAAAGATCGATAACAACACAGACAGGAGAACCGGTTACGGTAAAGCACACCCGAAAAACCCAACGAGGAGCCGATAGTGCAAATCAACCCGGGTGCGCTTTACGATAACCGATCTTAAAGGAGGAAGCTGGCGCGCTATGCAGGACTCGAACCCGCGTCTATCAATTTTGTAGCCAATACAAGCCATTAAAAAACCAATCACTCTGCCAACTGAGTTAATAGCGCATTCCTTCGCTTCGGGGCGTCATTATCCATATCAATGCTATGGGATCAAGCGATCGCTTGATTTTGCAGATAAATCTGACCCACTCAACGACCCAGTTCAATGATCGGATAATGCCCGCTCATCAGCGGTTTGCACAGGATCTTGTAGCCATCACTGTCAAAATGGCTCGCGGTTCGCTGCAGCGTATCGGCCTGTTGTAACGTGCCGACGCTCCCCAAATAGAACCAATTATGAATCACATGATACTGGCGCAAAGACGCCCCCTGCTCTTCCAGAGCCACTCGCCCGGCATAAGGCCATGTGGTGATCCGCATCTGTTGCAGCGCCGCCGCCAAACGTTGCTCATGTTGCAGATCCGATTCGACACCGCAGCAGGCACCAGCACATTTTCGCAGGCTATACCGGAAACAGGCCCGCCCGACAGGCAGTTTATCAATACCCAACTTGCCGTAGCACAGGCGTTGCTCATCAGCGATGGCCCGTAACTTTTCCAGTGCGGCAGTTCGGTTGGCAAACAGCCCATGCAGATTAGGCGTGGCGGCAAAATCAATGTCTTTGGCATGTACAATGCCCACTCGGCCGCGATCCAGATGCAATGAACAGAGCTGCTTCGAACGGCGCAGGCGTTTGTTGAACAGCGGCTGTTGCTGTTTGATCAACTGCGCCTCCAGCAGTAAAGCACCCACTTCACCGGCCGTTTCATGAAAGCTGATGCGCTGAGTTTGCCGCAGCAGGCGAGCCTCATCCTGCGTGCGAAAATGCGCCATCACCCTGCTGCGGATATTAACGCTTTTGCCGATATACAGCGGCATGCTGTCGCTCAGGCCATGAAACAGGTACACGCCCGGTGACCTGGGTAACAGCTCAAGGCTGGTGCGCAGATGTTCCGGGTACTGATAAATGTCGAGCTCCGGCTCGAGTCGGTTTGGCATCATAGTGACGAATCGCGAACTTTGTTAATCAACATAACTGGTTTTTTATACAGTAAAACGTTTGCATGCTCAAATTGCATCCATGATAAATTTTCTTTGATGATGTTTGTGAGAATAATATTTATTATCGACAATGCGGCGAAAATAAGTCACGCGTTTATCGCCAGTTAAAGCTGAGGGTGCCACCATGGCGCCTCTTGGAATCACGGCTTTACCGCTGTTAGGGAAAACTAAGGCAAACCACCATGAAACTCACTTCACGCCGCTTGGCGTTTGTCGCGGCCGGCGCTTTGCTTGCCGTGTTGCTCATCGCTTTGACGAACTATCTGCAGCGTCCCCCACAGACACACTATGTCACCGCGCCGGTTCGTCTGGGCGATATAGAAAATGCCGTACTGGCAACCGGTAAAATGGACGCGGTTGAAAGAGTCAACGTCGGCGCGCAGGTTTCAGGCCAGGTCAAATCCCTGAAGGTCAAACTGGGCGACCGCGTCACTCAGGGCCAGCCGATTGCCGACATCGATGACCTGCCGCAGCGCAACGATCTGCGCAACGCCGAAGCGGCGCTGAACGTCGCCAAGGCGGATTTGCAGGCCAAACAGGCGCTGCTGAAACAGGCCGAATCCCGCTTTAAACGCCAAAAACGCATGCTGAACGATGAAGCCAGTTCACTCGAAGATTTTGAGACCGCCGAAGCCACGCTTACCACCACCCGTGCCGAACTGATTGCCCTGAATGCGCGTATCGTGCAGGCGCAGATTGAAGTGGATAAGAAAAAGGTCGATCTGAGTTATACCCGCATTCTGGCACCGATGGATGGCATCGTGATTGCGGTAATTACCCAGCAAGGCCAGACGGTCAACGCCAACCAGAGCGCGCCCACCATAGTCAAACTGGCCCGGTTGGAGCTGATGACCATCAAAGCGCAGATCTCCGAGGCCGACATTACCCGCGTTTCCCAGGGGCAAAAAGCCTATTTCACTATTTTCTCCGAGCCGGAAAAGCGTTACGAGGCCACTTTGCGCACCGTCGAACTGGCGCCGGAATCGGTGATGAAAGACGATTCGCTCTCCGGCAGCAGTTCTGCCTCCGGCTCCGGCACCTCCAATGCTTCGGTGTATTACAACGCGCTGCTGGACGTGCCCAACCCGGATAATCGGCTGCGCATCGCCATGACCGCGCAGGTTTCACTGCTGCTGGGCGAAGCGAAAAACACGCTGCTGGTACCCATTCAGGCAGTGCGTAAAACCGAAGATAAAAAACAGCAGGTGCAAGTGCTGACCGATAATGGACGGTTGGAAATGCGCGAGGTCAAAACCGGTATTACCAACAACGTCGATATACAGATCCTTTCCGGGCTGAAGGCCGGTGAAACCGTGGTGCTGATGCAAGAAAGCGCCAATCCGGGCGGGGATGGCATCTTACTGTGAACAATATCATTGAACTGAAAGGCATAAGCCGTACCTACACCAACAGCACCCAACCGCTGACGGTGCTCAAGGACATCAACCTGACGATCGCCGCCGGGGAGCTGGTCGCCATTATAGGTGCCTCCGGCTCCGGCAAATCAACGCTGATGAATATCATGGGTTGCCTGGACGTGCCGGATCGGGGTGACTATTACATTGGCGGCCAGAACGCCGCACACCTTTCGCCGGACGAATTGGCCAGGTTGCGCCGCGAACACATCGGTTTTATTTTCCAACGCTATCATCTGATGCCGGATATCAGCGCGCTGGGCAATGTCGAGATCCCGGCGATTTACGCTAACAGCAAGCGCGATCAACGCCGCCTGCGAGCGGCGCAATTGCTGGCGCGACTCGGCCTGGAAGGCCGTGAAAACCATAAGCCCGGCCAGCTCTCCGGTGGCCAGCAACAGCGTGTCAGTATCGCCCGTTCCTTGATCAACGGCGGCGAAATCATTCTGGCGGATGAACCTACCGGCGCACTGGACTCCAAATCCGGCCAAGAAGTGTTGGGGATCCTGAGCGAACTGAACCAACGCGGCCATACCGTGGTGATCGTCACCCACGATATGAAGGTGGCCCAACACGCGCAGCGCATTATTGAACTGCAGGACGGCGAGGTTATTGCAGACAGCGGCTGCAAATCCCCCGTCCCGCCGATGCCCCAATCAACGGCCATCCGCGCAAGGCAAGGCTACTGGCAAAGTTTGCTCGATCGTACCCGCGAATCGCTGCAAATGGCGCTGAAATCGATGAATGCCCACCGTTTGCGCACAGCATTGACCATGACCGGCATCATTTTCGGCATCGCAGCGGTGGTGACGGTGGTCGCCCTGGGCGAGGGAGCCAAACAGCGCACGCTGGCCAGCATCAAAGATCTCGGTACCAATGTCGTCAGCATTTATCCCGGCCGCGATTTCTTCGATGACGCCATCGACAGCATACGCACGCTGGTACCGGCAGACGCCGATGCGCTGGCCAACCAGAGCTTTGTCGACAGTGTCAGCCCTGAAGTGGGCGCCTCGGATTCCATTCGTTTTCGCAGCAAATCGGCGACAGCCTCAATCACCGGCGTCGGGCGCGACTATTTCCGGGTTAATGGCCTCACTTTATTGCAGGGCACCACCTTTCGTGACGATCGTAATGCGCTGCAGGAAGTGATCATTGACGAGAATGCGCGCAACTCGCTGTTCGGTGATTTCGGCATAGAACCGCTGGGCCAAATCGTGTTTCTCGGCGCGGTGCCGGCCCGGGTGGTCGGCGTAGTCAAAAGCAACCAGGATTCCGCACCGAACCGCATCAGCGTGTGGATGCCCTATACCACGGTAATGTACCGCATGGTAGGCAAGCCGACGCTAAGCAGCATCGGCGTACGATTGAAGGATAACGTCGATAACGAAGCCGCCGTCGGTGCCATCAGCCAATTGCTGACCCAACGCCATGGCGTTAAAGACTTTATGCTGTTCAACCGCGACAAGTTTCGCAAATCGATCGAGCATGCTTCGATGACCCTGAGCCTGTTGATCCTGATGGTGGCTTCGATCTCCCTGATCATCGGCAGCCTCGGCGTGATGAACATCATGTTGGTTTCGGTCACCGAGCGAACGCATGAGATTGGTGTGCGCATGGCGGTCGGCGCCAGGCGCAGCGACATCATGCAACAATTTATGATCGAAGCCGTACTGGTCTGCCTGATAGGCGGTGCATTGGGCATTGCGTTGTCGTTCGCCGCCGGTTCGCTGTTTACCGCGCTGGCGGGCGGCATGCTCACCGCCATCTATTCCTGGCAGGCCGCCGTCGTGGCCTTTTGCTGCTCCACCCTGATCGGCATGATCTTCGGTTATCTCCCAGCCCGTAAAGCGGCGCGGATGGATCCGGTCAATTCACTGGCCAGTGAGTAACTTATGAAAATTTTGACACCAATAGCCTTATGCCTCGCAACCCTGCTCAGCACCGGCTGCGGCAACGCTTTGAAAAGCGATTATCAAACACCACAGGTGAACTACCCGGAGCACTGGCAGGAAAGCGTCGATGCCGTCGGCCCGGTCCCGTTTGACTGGCGCGATTTCCAGGATCCCGAGCTTGACCGCTGGTTACAGCAGGTCATGGCCGGCAATAACGATTTGGCCGCCGCCGCGCTACGCGTTTACCAGGCCCAGTTAGAGGCTCAGCGGGCCGGTATCATTACCGCTCCGGGCGTGACCGCGACGCTCAATAGCGGTGCCAATACCGCTCTTTCTGATTCCTCACCCTGGAACAAAAGCAGTGGCGCCAGTTTAGGCACCAGCTATGAAGTCGATCTGTGGGGGAAACTGGCGCGTCAGCATGACGCTGCTGAATGGAGCCGGCAGGCCACGCAGCAAGATTTGCAAAGCGCTCGCTTGGCATTGCTCGCCAGTGCCAGCAAGAATTATTGGCGGTTGGGTTTTATCAATCAGCGAATCGGTGTCAGCCAGCAGAGCATCGCCTACGCCCGGGAGACTCTGCGGTTGGTTAATGCCCGTTACCGCGCAGGCAGCGTCTCATCGCTGGACGTGGTGGATGCCGAACAAAACCTGGTTAGTCAGGAGAGCGGCCATCTGGTGCTGCTGCGCGAACGTCAGCAGGCGTTGAACGAACAAACGCTGCTGCTGGGCGCGCCGCCAGGCAATGCCGTGGTTGCCCCCTCACGCCTGCCGATGGGCCGGTTACCGCAGATCAATGCCGGTATTCCGGTCAATGTGCTGCGACATCGCCCGGATATCAACGCCAAAGAGCTGCGGCTGCGCGAGGCGTTAGCCAACGTTGACGTGAAGCGCACCCAGTATTATCCGGCCTTCAGCCTGACCGGTTCATTGGGTGCCAGCAGCACCGCGCTGCTGGAATTTCTGCGCAATCCGGTGGCATCGGTGGGCGCGGGTTTGTCGCTGCCTTTCCTCGAGTGGCGGCAGATGAACGTTGACATCAAAATCGCCCGTAACGATTACGAATTGCGGGTGTTGGAATTCAAACAGGCGCTGTATAAAGCCATGGCCGACGTAGACAATGCTTTATCGTTACGCGCCCAGTTGATGGCACAAGAACAACGTTTGCAGACGGCGTTGGCGCTGGCACGTAAATCTGAACGGTTGAATGAAATTCGCTATCGCCAGGGTGCCGTATCTATCACCTTCTGGCTGGATGCGCAGAATCGCCGCCGGCTGGCGGAGCTGGCGCTGGATGAAAATCGCTTTGAGCAGTACCAGAATCTGGCGCAGATCTACCTGGAATTTGGCGGTTCATCCCAATAACTCAGCGGCCTGACACCTACGTCAGGCCCTGATCCACAGCAAAAAACGCATTAATTTTACCCGTATCATTTCCGGCTCCTCCTATACTTTAGCCATCCCGCACACTGACAAAAAAACATCAACATGCGTAAATATCAACCTGTTTTGGCGCTATTTTGGTGAAAATGCATAAGATAAACTGCTAAATTTGATCACCAATAGATATAACGTTAAGCTATAGATGCAAAATAATTAGTCACCTGAATGACATATTCTCGCTAAAATCGGGCTCATTATGTGATTCGCATCACACAAAAATGGCAGCATGGAATCTCTTTAAATGGAGATCAGATTAGCCACACTGATAACTTGGCAGAAGTAAAGTGAACAAGGATTGCGAATTCACGTACGACTAAAATTGATTAAGGGATGATTATATGAAGTTAAGAAAAAAACGACATAAGCCGATGCACATTAATGACATCACCATCATCGACGACAGCAAGCTGAAGAAAGCGATCACCGCGGCTGCATTAGGCAACGCGATGGAGTGGTTCGACTTCGGTGTCTACGGCTTCGTAGCCTACGCCCTTGGGCAAGTGTTTTTCCCTGGCGCCACCCCCGGCGTGCAGATGATTGCCGCACTGGCAACGTTCTCCGTCCCCTTCCTGGTACGTCCTTTAGGCGGTCTGTTCTTTGGCGCGATGGGCGATAAATTCGGTCGCCAGAAAGTCCTTTCCATCACCATTATCATCATGGCGGTGAGCACCTTCTGTATCGGCCTGATCCCGTCATATGCCTCGATCGGCATCTGGGCGCCGGTGCTGTTGCTGCTGGCCAAGCTGGCGCAGGGCTTCTCGGTGGGTGGCGAATACTCGGGCGCGGCGATCTTCGTCGCAGAATACTCGCCTGACAGAAAACGCGGCTTTATGGGCAGTTGGCTTGATTTCGGCTCTATTGCCGGCTTCGTGCTCGGCGCAGGCGTAGTGGTGCTGATTTCCAGCATCGTCGGGGAAAGCAACTTCCTCGACTGGGGTTGGCGTATTCCGTTCTTTATCGCTGCACCGCTGGGCCTGATCGGTCTGTATCTGCGTCATGCGCTGGAAGAAACCCCGGCGTTCCAGCAGCACGTGGAGAAGATGGAGAAAGAAGATCGCGATGCCATCGGCAACCCGCCGAGGACCTCGTTTAAAGAGATCGCGGCCAAACATTGGCGAAGCCTGCTGGTGTGCGTCGGTATCGTGATTTCCACCAACGTAACCTACTACATGCTGCTGACCTACATGCCGAGCTACCTGTCGCATAACCTGCACTACTCGGAAGATCACGGCGTACTGATCATCATCGCCATCATGATCGGCATGCTGTTTGTGCAGCCGGTGATCGGCCTGGCCAGCGACCGCATTGGCCGCAAGCCGTTTATCATTGGCGGCAGCATCGGGCTGCTGTTGCTGTCGATACCCTGCTTTATCCTGATCAACAGTAACGTGATTGGCCTGATCTTCGTCGGCCTGCTGGTGTTGGCCGTGCTGCTGAACTCCTTCACCGGTGTGATGGCCTCTACCCTGCCGGCGATGTTCCCGACGCATATTCGTTACAGTGCGCTGGCGATTTCGTTCAATATCTCGGTTCTGGTCGCCGGCGCTACGCCGACGGTGGCCGCCTGGTTGGTCGAATCGACCGGTAACCTGTATATGCCGGCGTACTATCTGATGGTGGTAGCGGTGATTGGCCTGATCACCGGCCTGTACATGAAGGAAACCGCCAACAAACCGCTGCGGGGTGCCACCCCGGCAGCTTCGGATCGTACGGAAGCCAGAGAGTTGCTGCAGGAAACCTACGACAACATCGAACAGAAGGTTGAGGATATCAACGAGCAGATTGCCGAGCTGGAGAAGAAAAAACAGACGCTGATCGACCAGCATCCGAAACTGGACTAAAGCTCAATCGTCCTTGGGGTTGATGCCGCTCGGTTAAGCACTGCATGATCGAAGAGCGATCCCATGGACCGGTAAAAATCCGTAATCTCATTGAAGATTACGGATTTTTTTATGCCACTTGCTCAGGCAATCGAAACCTGGAAAAAAGGCCTTAATCCCCATCCTGCCACGGGATAAAAAGCGACTGGGCCGAGCCGACTCAGCCCCCGTTTTTCACTGCGAGCGCGGGTTGGGAGATAAGCCGCCATCATGCGGTGCTTGATCGAGCTAAAACCTGCGTCAACAGACATTGCCACGCGATTTTTTAGACAAAAAAACCGCCTTGCGGCGGTTCATTGTGACTTCAGGGATCAGTTCACCTGGCACCAGTTGTGCGGCTTCACGATACCGCCGTCCGGCGAGGTATAACCGATGCAACCCAACACGCTGTCGAACAGCTTCTCATGGAACACCGGCGTTTTGGCCTGCTGCAGCGCCTTCAACTGATTAAACGCCGCTTGGTGATCGGGCTGGCTGAGAAATTTGTCGGATGCCCAGACCATGATGGGAACGGTACGCTGTTCCTTCGGCGCGTGATCGCGCGGGGTGCCGTGGAAATGCATATTTTCCGAGATCGACTCCCCGTGATCCGAGGCGTAAAACACGATGGCATTGCGGTTGCGCAGTTGATTGAACACCTGCTCGAGGAAATAATCGGTGTACAGCAAGCTGTTGTCGTACGAGTTGATCATCTCTTCCGTGGAGCAGGCATCATCAATGCCCTGGCACTCCGGCTTGTAGCGGGCAAAAGCGCGAGGATATCGTTCGGTATACATATAGTGCGAGCCTTTGGTATGCAGAATGACCAAATGCTTGCCCTGCGGATGACGGCCCAACGAATCCTGCAGCTCGTCAATCAACGCCATATCATCTACCGGCTTACCGACGTTACGTTTTTCCGCCTGAATGCTTTCTCTCAGCGCATAATCATCCGCCTGAGTTTTGTTATAGAACCAGGCTTCGCTCTGCATCGAAAACAGCTCCGAGGAAAAGCCCTGTTTTTTCAGCACCGAAAACACGTTCATTTCTTTCAGCGTCCGCTGCGGCTCTTCAGCAGCACCGCCTTCGCGCACGAACATGCAACGCAGAGAAAGCTTGGTCGAGGTGTCGCAGGAATAGCCTTGCAGCACCGCCAGGTTGGCTTCTTTATCAAGATAAGGCGTGTTGTCGCGTTGGTAGCCGTAAATCCCCATGTGATCACGTCTGGCGCTTTCACCAATCACAAACACCACATAGAGATCATTAACGTCTTTCGGCGGCTGATAGGTAAAATGCGCGGCCGGATCGAACAGATTACGGCTGTCTTCCGCCTGGCTGTAAGAGCTGTAGGTCAGCAGCCCCAACGCCGAAAGCCAGTTGGACGGCGAATAGCTGCCGGCGACCACACCGCCATAGCTGGCCATCAGTTGGTTATTTTCGCGATCGTGGCGATCCTGAACCTGCCCCATCAGTTGCAGTGGCAACCAGCAGCACAGCCCGGCGGCCAGCATGATACCGCCTTTTTTAAACAACGTAGCCCAGTTACTGCGCTTCAGTGCGGCTTCGTGCATCGGTGACAGCCAGATGAACAGCAACGGCAACAGACTCACCACCACCATCCACACGCCAAAATGCCAACCAACCGACTCTTTGGACAGATCAACATCGGTAGTCATCACCGCCGCCAGGATGCCGTAGCCGATATCGACGTGGAACAACACCATATAATAACTGGCAGCCACCGAGCTCAGCACCAGAAACGATGCCAGAACGCGGAACAGCCGACGCCCCAAAAACGAGATCAGCAGAGTGATAAAGCACACCAGACTAAAGGCCGCGACGACCTCAATGCCGATCGACAGTAAATTGTCGTAATTGAGTTGCTGATAACGGCGATAAAATATGGGGATATTGAGTAATACACCGAGATAAAACGCGATAAAGAAAGAGACCTGCAACTGGGTCCAACGTCGGAACTTCTGCATTATTGATACCATTCTCGCCAAAGTGAGTTCATAACTGCTTGCTGATACAGGTTGTGGTTGAGGGCTACGCGCTCATCCTGCTATTGAATGGTAATCTGACAGATAATTTGGGCCGACGTTGCTGCCGCAAGACAATTTATCGCTGTTATACTGTAACAAACCGTGTGTAAAGGGGATTGCCCATCAAAAACCTCGCCGGGCTAACCTGCGGTTCGGGCTGGCGGATAAGAGATTCGCGCTCAGCGCGCTTGCCGCATTTGGAACCGCCGCTCAAGAGTTTTGGCGCACAACCTGATGTTAATCCCCCCAACGCCTTCCCACTGATTCATCTTGGCAAGTTCAGATCCCCAAGCTGTTACATGAGGTTATTCCTAATTAGCCATCTGGATTGCCGCTGCCTATTGATAGGAATATTCTTATTACGTTATCGTTAACCTACCGCGAAGGCATGTACCTAAGTGGAATTTGCAGTATTTTATTTTTTTAATGGCTTCTCAGCCCGCTTCGGGCGGTGCTTTAAATTTCACCAGCGGTAAAAACACTATGATTGATTACTCTCTTTACGGTCTCGACGATAAAGACGTCGAGTTGTATCGCGAACAAATATACAACCTTGTCGGCAAGAGCGTTGTCCAGGTGCTCTTATCCAACAGACCCATCTCCAAGCAAAGCATTCTCGCCCACCTGATCAAAGAGATCGAAAGACAGCCCGAGGACTATTGCCAAAAGCTGCACAGAGCCGCTATCGAAGTCATTGGCGTTAACGGTCGTTAGCGAGAATGTGTGCGGAAACAGGCACCGGGCGCCGTCACCGTTCGGGCAGTTTTTGCCCCGGTGCGGCTCCACGAGTAAGGTACCGAGACCTGAAACCCGGTGCAAGGTGCGAAGGGTTAGTTATGAGGGCAAAGGATATTCGACTATTGGAACAACGTTGAAATAATCGAACATCACCTCAATTAGGTTACCTGGCGGGTGACAGGCAAAGCGATATATCCGGGTGCCCACGTGTTGAAGACATTGTTAGTCAGACCGATATTCAACCTGACTAAAGCGCTGGCGTAAAAGGTGTTAATCAAGGGTAACACTCATTTTTTCAAATGGTTATCGCTAGCGACACTCACCAGATATCGCATCTTTCCCCTGAGGGCACACATCGGAACTTTGCGGAATAACACCCAATAGGGAGCCCAAAGGCCCTGAGCACCCAGATAGCATTACAATAACCAATAAAAATAATCCCCCTCTCATCCAACGCTCCTTCTCTTTTTTACTCTCTGGTTATATATCACTTAGCGTTAACCGTCTTAAAAAAATGTCTGATTTTATGAGAAAATGAGGCATCCCCGACATTTAGCATTACGGAACCTTTACTGATCCCCCAGCATTTCGAGCCGAAGATTAATCCAATGGCCGTCTGGAATGTCCATAAGCTTGACGAGTTGGAAGCGGCCATCAGTGAAGCTAAAGCGCTGCCTTTGAAAATTAAGGGGGAAAACAGCATCTATGTCATAAGACGTCTCGAATCTCGAAGGTGGTCTATACGGCAAGCAGGCGATTTCTGGCCACAAAAACGTTGAACAAACGGTGAGGAATACTATGAAGAGGATTTTCAGACACAAAAAAACCGCCTTCCGGCGGCCACGACATTACTACTTATTGCTTTGATTATTCTGGAATTATTTTCCCTGGTACCCGGGGCGGGACTTGAACCCGCACAGCCATAAGCCGAGGGATTTTAAATCCCTTGTGTCTACCGATTTCACCACCCGGGCTCGGGAAAATTGGAGGCGCGTTCCGGAGTCGAACCGGACTAGACGGATTTGCAATCCGCTACATAACCGCTTTGTTAACGCGCCTTAATTCTGCTGCCTTCTTCAGGCCAAAGCTCGTGAAACACCAGCTTTGTTTAATTTGGAGCGGGAAACGAGACTCGAACTCGCGACCCCGACCTTGGCAAGGTCGTGCTCTACCAACTGAGCTATTCCCGCATCAATCAGAACTTACTGATTTTTTTGCTATCTTTCGGCGATTCACCGCTGCCGTCTGATGCGATGCATTCTACTTACCTGACGTAATGAGTCAATAAAATTGTTGTCTCATCACGTTTGTTTGACGATTTTTGCAGCGCTTTGATCAGGGTTCAAGCAAATCTTTCCGGGCGGCGTTCAAATATTGGAACATTGACCAGAAAGTCAGCACGGCCGCGATGTACAGCAGGCCGAAGGACGCATATTCAACCGTACGTTCCGGGCGCCACAGCAGCCCCACCAGCGACATCATCTGCGCCATGGTTTTGACTTTGCCAATCCACGACACCGCCACGCTGCTGCGTTTACCTATCTCCGCCATCCACTCACGCAGCGACGAGATGATAATTTCTCGGGCAATCATGGTCGCCGCAGGCAGCGTGATCCACCAGGTGTGGTAGTGCTCCGCGACCAACACCAGCGCCACCGCTACCATCACTTTGTCCGCTACCGGGTCGAGGAAAGCCCCGAAACGGGTGGTTTGCTTCCAGCGACGGGCCAGGAACCCATCAAACCAGTCGGTTATGGCAGCAAATACAAAGATGACGGCGCAAACCATCGGAGCCCAGGTGAACGGCAGGTAAAATGCCAGAACAAAGAATGGGATCAGAACTACACGAAACAGAGTAAGCCAAGTCGGTATATTCAATTGCATATGCTACGGTAACTATCTGGCTGGAGTGGGAATTAAGAGTATGTTGCTACATTGCCCTCAGTGTTTCAATGCATTGTAGATCTTTTCTGCCAATGCTTGTGAAATACCCGGCACTTTTGCAATTTCCTCAACGCTGGCGTTCAATAAAGGTTGAAGTCCGCCCATATACTTCAACAATACCTGTCGTCGTTTTGGCCCAACGCCGTCGATAAGCTCCAAAGCGCTGGTATTTCTGACTTTTGCCCTTCTCTGCCGGTGCCCGGTGATCGCATGGTTATGCGAATCATCACGGATATGCTGGATCACATGCAGCGCCGGCGAATCCGAAGGCAGAGAAATCCCCTCTCCCTCAGGTACAAAGAACAGCGTTTCCAGGCCGGCTTTGCGATCGGCACCTTTGGCAATACCAATCAGCAAAGGTTTGTTCTTATCCCAGGTGACGTTCAGTGAGTTGAACACGTCTATCGCCATGCCAAGCTGCCCCTTGCCACCATCGATAAAGATAACATCCGGGATTTTTTTCTCTTCCAGAGCTTTACCATAGCGTCGTTTCAGCACTTGCGCCATGGCGGCATAGTCATCCCCTGGCGTAATGCCGGCGATATTATAACGCCGATATTCCGAACGCAGCGGCCCGTTGCCATCGAACACCACGCAGGAAGCGACGGTCTGTTCACCCATGGTGTGACTGATGTCAAAACACTCCATGCGATTAATCTCGGAGAGATTCAGGGTCTTCGCCAATTCCGCCAACCGCTGATGAATCGTCGACTGTTGCGAAAGCTTGGTCGTCAGAGCGGTCGCAGCATTGGTGCGCGCCAATTTTAGGTAGCGTGCACGATCGCCGCGCGGTTTGCTTTGGATCTGGATCTTGCGGCCGGCCAGCTCGGAGAGCGATTCCGCCAACAGGTCTTTTTCCGGCAGATTGAAGTCCAGCAGAATTTCCGCCGGCAGGGTGCGTGACTGGCTTCCCTGTAAATAAAACTGTCCGACAAACGTCTGTACCACTTCGCTCATCTCGGTACCGCCCGGAACCTTCGGGAAGTAGCTGCGGCTGCCCAACACTTTACCCTGACGGATAAACAACACGTGCAAGCAGGCCATGCCGGCTTCAAACGCCACGCCTATCACATCCAGATCGTCGCTATTGCCCGAAACGAATTGACGCTCGGTCACGCGCCGCACCGCCTGGATTTGATCGCGGATACGCGCCGCATCTTCGAAGTTCAATGCCTTACTGGCGTTTTCCATCCGCTCGATCAACTGATGCAGCACTTGCTGATCTTTGCCGGACAGGAACAGGCGCACATAATCCACCTGCTGTTGATATTCTTCCTCACTCACCAACCCGGCAACGCAAGGCCCCAGACAACGGCCGATCTGATACTGCAAACAAGGGCGCGAGCGGTTGCGATACACGCTGTTCTCGCACTGGCGTATCGGGAATAGCTTCTGCAGCAGCGCCAACGTCTCGCGCACGGCGTAAGAGTTGGGAAACGGGCCGAAATATTCACCCTTGGCATGTTTGGCACCACGATGAACGGCCAGCCGCGGATGACTGTCTGCACTAAGAAAGATCAGGGGATAAGATTTATCGTCACGCAAAAGAACATTATATCGTGGCTGGTATAACTTTATGTAGTTATGTTCCAACAATAGCGCTTCTGTCTCGGTGTGCGTAACAGTAACGTCTATTTGTACGATATTTTTAACCAACGTCTCGGTTTTTCGGCTTCCTACCTGCTGACGGAAGTAACTGGCGAGGCGTTTTTTCAGGTCTTTGGCTTTACCGACGTAGATAACCGTACCAGTAGCGTCATACATACGATAGACGCCGGGCTGGCTGGTAACGGTGCTTAAAAATGCTTTGGCATCAAAACGGTCACTCACTGCTTAACAACGTCTCCGCATTGAACAATCCGTGTCGGATAGCCAGGTGCGTCAGTTCGACATCACCACTGATATTCAGTTTGCTGAACATACGATAACGGTAACTGTTCACCGTTTTAGGGCTGAGACTCAGTTGCTCCGAGATCTCATTAACCTTTTTGCCTTTGGTGATCATCAGCATTATCTGCAGTTCACGTTCAGACAGGCAGCTGAACGGAGTTTCCGTCTGTGGCTCCAGTTGGCTCAAAGCCATCTGCTGAGCAATATCCGACGCGATGTAGCGCTGGCCTGCCTGCACCGATCGTATGGCGTTAACCACATCCTGCGGCGCGGCCCCCTTGCTCAGATAGCCTGCGGCACCCGCCTGCATCACCTTGGCAGGCAATGGGTTTTCAGTATGAATAGTCAGCATGATGACTTTAACGTCGGGCGCATAACGTACAATCTTGCGCGTAGCTTCCAGCCCGCCAATGCCCGGCATATTCATATCCATAAGAACGATATCTACAGCATTGCCACGGCACCATTTCACGGCGTCTTCACCGCACTGGGCCTCCCCGACAACTTTTATACCTTTGATATCTTCAAGAATGCGTCGTATCCCTGCGCGCACCAGTTCGTGGTCATCAACAAGAAGAACGCTAATCAAGGAAAATTCTCCAAAAAAAGGGAGTAACGCAGTCAGCCTCTGTTATAGCCTGAGATATTACTTGTTTTTCGGCCAAGAATGAACACAGATTAATACTAACTCCCGATTAACTTTGCGAAACGGCGCTGATTTTTGAATTTTAGTCATCTACCCGCCCCGATAAAGCCGTTCTCTGCGGGCCCAAAGCCCACAGTGTAAATATTACTGAATGCGATTCCACCTTAGGATACCGCACCAATCATAAGGCGTGGGTAAAATCAGTGTAAGCAATAGCGACATGGATAATATTAACACGAACACAGTTAGCATGTAATTTATTGAAATAAAACAAAACGATGATTGCCTTTCTCCTCCTCTGGAAAAACCGTCGCGAAAGAAAATCATTCAGTATTGACTTATGTGTCAAAGAGCAAGACAGCCATGCTGATAATTTAAATAACCCGTATAAATCGATAATAACATGCCGGGCAAATACTTATTAACCCCACCGAAATAACTGCCCTCTTATTCTGCCCTCTTCCGGTTACCGTACGGATACCCCGTATTCATTAGTCCAATGCCCGCCTGCGCTATACCCCACAACCGGTAATGGCCCAGTTAATGTATCGCTAACCACCGAATGGCACGGTTCCAGCGCTATCTGTGCAGATGGATATCGGATGCTATGCTATACTCCGCACCCAGATAAATACGCATCTGCATGCCAGAATGAATGAAATCGGTGCTGATGCGCATCAAAATGCATATTGTTTCAGGCTACAGCCCAAAAAATCAGGAGAGAAAATGAGCAACGTTGATTTCACTACGTCTGCAAACCCGGAAACGCTGGCGACAGAAGTCGCCTGTCTTAAAGCAACGCTGACGCTGATCCTGAAATCGATCGGTCAGGCGGATGCCGGGAAAGTCATTATCAACATGGAGCGCTTTATCGCACAGATTGAAGACCCGGCTCAGGCCGAAATCTTTAAAAACAGCATCCAACAGATTAAACACGCTTACCGTCAATAAACTGTCGTCCATCCGGCCTGCTCTTCCTGCAGGCCTGTTTCTCCGCGAGTGATTGATCTCCCAAATTTTTTCGGGCAGTGTATTTTTATTTACGCCAGAGAAACCTATGGGCATCCTCGTTAAAGCGCTGATCGGCGCTTTGGTAGTAATCTTAATCGGCCTGCTGGCTAAAAGTCGCAGTTACTACATCGCCGGTCTGGTGCCGCTGTTTCCCACCTTTGCACTGATTGCCCATTACATTGTCGGCAGCGAACGATCGATCGAGGCGCTGAGAACCACGCTGATTTTTGGCATGTGGGCGGTTCTGCCTTATCTGGTGTATCTGATCTCGCTGTATTTATTCATCAACAGCATGAGATTGTCTTGGGCGCTGGGTGCGGCGGTGTTGTGCTGGATTGCTGCGGCGTGGCTATTGATTACTCTGTGGGGATGGTGGCAGGGGCGCTGACTGCGCCCCGCCTGATTACGGCCTGCCGGCCTGCAGCACAAAGCCGCGTCGCATATCGCCCGCAATGCGGAAGTAACGGCTCTCACCGGCGCGCAGCGTCATCGGTAACCGGCCGCTGGTGTCACGCCAGATGCACAGGCTATTTTCGACCATATCCTGCCCGATGCTAACTTCGTTATTCCCCACCGGCACCCGGAACTCGGCCTTCTCTTTTGCCGCCAGCGACGCCGCAAACTCCCCATTGATATAAACCCCGGTGCGGCAACTCCCTGCCAACATTCCGCTGTCGCGCACCACCACCACCGTGGCATAAGGCGTTTGCGGCACGCTCTGATAAAGCATCAATCGACTGGGCGGCGGCAACTCGGCCTGTTGCGGCGGAACCGCCTGCGTGGCACAGCCAGACAGCAGTAGGCTTGTAATAAGTAACACGGCGTAATGCTTCATCCTGAGCTCCTGGAAAAAACCAATCTTTATAGTAGCAAGAGAATAGGCTGCAACAGTAGCAGTCGCACGTGATCAATAGAAAAATAGGATAACTTCCAATAGGCTGGGAAGAAACACGGCGCAAAACGTATTTTCACTGCCCATCGCGGCAATGAGCAGAAAGACCACGTACGCCCAAGAAAAATCTTGGTTATTATCTTGAAATGGATAAGATTTTTCCGCAATCCATTTAAAATTTAATCATGCGTTTGTTGATGTCATCTTGAAAAATTCCTCCCACATAGTTAAATCCGTCCTCAGTGACATACACCCGCGGATAGCCGGTTTCCGACAACCCAGTCACCATGTATCCTCGACTGATCATCTCTGGGGAAGGTGCATTCATCAACGTAAGAAAACCGCGCCCCCGACACCATTGATAAAACCGGGTACGGCCATAACCAAACTCATCGCCAACGTCGGAAAGATTTTTAAATCGAACATAATCTACTGATAATGAAGATGTTTTATCATTATTTTTAGGTATTTCAGGTTTATTCAAGAAATAAAACTCCCTTTTCACGCCTTAATTATCATGAAAATCATTCATCGCTCCTGAATCTAAAAAATTTATAGGTGAATTGCAATCACATTACGAGTCATTTGAATAATATTTTTAATTATTCCAGATTGAAGAATGGGATAAATTTTCACATACCATTCAGCACTTAAAAAAAACCTTACGCAACCAATAATAAAAATGGCCTATTAGGTAAAAATCTTAAAAACATACCCGCCAAGAAATAATAAAAAACTTAGCAAAGAAATCATAACTAAAAATATTAATTATTTATTATTCGCTTTCGTCATTAATATTCATCTGCACAGCCCGTACCCCCGCATACCAAAGTGAAAATGATTTGCGTGAGCGGCGTTATATTCCGGGCCTAAGGCGCTGCCAAAAAAACCGCATCCTTCTTTGAACAACGTTCTCAGATAACTTCCCGAGGTGCTTTGCTCTGGCCAGTTTCGCAATATTGTCAGCCGTTTGCCATTCGCCAGCCGAAAACCGGCAATATCCCAAGCCTCCGCAGTGGCATGCTCACTGAGCCTTCCCACCGGACGATGATAGATATTGCGACAGGCGTAGCTGCCAAGATGATCAATACGCGCCAGCCTCACGCCAAACTGCCGTTGCGCCTGCGGCTCGGCGATTTGCCCAACGAACATTGCGCTGCTTAGCGCCAGCGGGCAACTGGCAAGAAAACTGGAACTGAGACGCACCTCACCAAAATTTTGCACCCGCACCGGCGCAACCAGCGGGCATTCGCCCTGACTGTCGCCTGGCAGGCTAAAACCTATACGCCCCGCGTCTCTGGCCTGAGTCAAAATGGCCATGCAGGCCACGGGATCATTGGCCAACAACCGCAGTTTAAGGCGTGTGACCAGGGTTGGTGGATCGTCCAGCGTCAAAGGAGCAAAAGGGTTATAACCGGGTGGCAAATAACGGCTTGCCCAAGGGAACAATAAGGCCAGCGCCAGTAATACCGAAAGTAAAACGAGCGTACGTCGCATGCCATTTTCCCCTTAGCCAAAAACATCAGTATATACCCGCCGCCTTACAGGTCGCAGCGTTGTTGGCTGCGTCCTGAAAGACAGAATGTATGGATTCGCCAGAGTAACCTCAATACCACCTAAACAATAACCATTATCATTTCCAATTTTAACATCAGTTCATTACACTCCTGCCTTGCGTTGCCTAGGATGATTCTTAGCACGTGCATTTAGGACGACAGAAAGAGTTAGGGAGACCATGAAGACGTATAATTTTTTGATTATTTTGCCATTCTTGACATTGACCGCCTGCACCCAATGGGAAAAACCCGGCGCTGGCACAACCACCCGCGATGCGGAATATGCTGAATGCAAAGGCAAAGGGTATGAACGTTTTCCGCCAGATATGGTGAGAGATTTTGAGTTCGCCTACGAAAACCAATACAAGAGTTGTAAAAAAGACAAGAAAGATTGCCCAGAAGGTTACCGTTACGAAAAACAGCCCTCGTTCAAAACGGTGCAGAATGATCGCAATGAGGCCGCCCGCTCGGCGACCATCGAGGCCTGCATGTATGGCAAAGGCTGGCATGAGAAAACCTATTACTGGCCGCAGTACTAACAACGCAGTCAACGGGTTCGGCATGCCGAACCCGGACACCCCGTCTGTAACCGGAAGTTATTGATCATCACCGTGCGGCATGCCAGTCTTCGGTTTAGGTTTATCTCCCTCCGGTTTTTTATCCTTTGCAGCCGATAGAGCGCGGCCAATCAGCCATAGCAACAGCGGCATCAGCAACAGACATAGCGCCAGCGTTATCAGTGCATTTGTCATCCTTTGCCCACCTGCTCTCTCTGGTCATTATGCCTGAGTGTAGCATGCTTATCCGTCGCTCTCGGCGCGGCCAAGCCGCACCAGCGTTTCTGTTCTGGCCGGCGTCAATGGGATCCGTGGAGCCTCCAGCGGCCAGCCAAAAAGATGACGTGCCGCCGTCGCGCAAATTTTGCCCTGACAGGCGCCCATACCGCAGCGGCTACCCAGCTTGGCCGCCGACCAGCCAGAGAACTCACGGACCTGTCCCAGCGGGACATCCTCGCAGCGGCATAACAGCGTATCGGGCATCGACAACGCTTTCAAAGCAGGGTTTAGCATAAAGGCGCGCTCTACCGCCCCAGCGAAATGCCGCCACTTATCACGCTGCGCCAGCAATGCCTGCGCCTGTTCCCTATTGCCGGTGGCGACATAGCCTGCGATAGCTCCCTCTGCCAGCGCCAACTCGCTGCCACCAACGCCGGTACAGTCTCCGGCGGCATAAATCTGCGGCAGACTGGTTTGCTGCTGCTCGTCCACAGCCACAGCATGATTGAAAATTCGACATCCCAAGAGCATCGCCAGTTCGATATTAGCCACCAGGCCAAAACCGCAGGCCAACCGATCGCAAGGCAGCGTCACCACTCGCCTGCCCTGCCGAACCCGCACCGCCTCCAGCCGTTGTTCGCCCAGCGCCTCCAGTACATAGCTGTCAGGGCGATAACGACGATTTAGCAGAGTCAATGATTGGCGTAGCTTCGTCGGCCAGCGCCACAGCCCACCGGCAAACCCCGCCAACCGCAGGACAGAGGCTTGCTCCGCCAGCACCACCACTTCGCCGCCGGCTTTGGCAACGTTATTGGCCACCGCCAGCAGCAACGGCCCGCTACCGGCAATCACCACCCGCTCCCCTTTGATTTGCAGCCCCTGCTTTATTTGCGCCTGCAACCCGCCGGCACCGGTCACCCCTGGCAGTGTCCAGCCGGGAAACGGCAGCAGAAGCTCCCGTGCGCCGCAACACAAGATCAACCGTTGATAATCGACGAGTCCGCTGCCCAAAGCACCTTCATAGAGGATTTGCTGCGGCCCGTAATGAGCCACGATTTTAACGGCGTTGAGTAACGTCACGTTATTCAGCGCCTCAACGGCCTGCCGATACTGCTGCGCAAGCACTGGCAATATTACTCCCGGCCCATCGCGCCAAATTTGTCCGCCTGGGCGGGGGTTATCGTCCAACACCAGCACCGACTGGCCACTTTGCGCAGCGGCGCGGGCTGCCGCTAACCCAGCAGGCCCTCCACCGATAATCAGCACATCGCACGTCAGATTACTCATCATCGCTCCTCTCAATACGCATGCCTGATTGGCACAGGGTCTGGCACGCCAACCGTCGCAGGCCATTCACCGTAACGCGGCACTCCTGGCAAATACCCATGCCACAAAACGGCGCTCGCGGCAGTTGGCTGACCGAGTGACGACAACGATCCTGCCCGCTCAGGCTAAGCGCTGCTGCCACGCTGATGCCCTCCGGCACGCGTAAGCTTTCCCCCTCGATTGTGAGTGTCAGCAAATTATCCTCCTGGCTCATACCGACAATACCTCCGTGCCAAACATCCGCGCAGCAAGATAGGGAGTGTCGTCAATCGCTGGCCGGTGATTCTGGATCTGCGCCGCAATCAGTGCGGCGCTGCCCAATGCGGTTGTCACCCCCAACCCCTCATGCCCCAATGCCAGCCATAACCAGGAGTGCTGCGGGTGCGGCCCCAATAGCGGCAAACCATCGGCCGAAGCGGCGCGCAGGCCGGTCCAGCAGCGGATAATATTCAGTTGCGCCAACGCGGGTAAAAAGGTTTGGGCGCGCGCCAGCATCGCCGCCAGTATTGGCATGTCTATGTCGGTGTCTAAGGTGCCAAATTGGCGGGAAGAACCAATCAGCAATTGGCCTGTCGGGCGCGCCTGAACGTTAAACGCCACTGAAGTGCCGTCGCAGGCATGCGCACTGGCGCCATAGCCCAGTTCAACCAATTGATGGCGAACCTGCCGTGGGTAGCGATCGGTGATCGCCAAGTGCCCTTTTTTGGCTTTCAACAACGGCTGCGCCAACAGCCGATCGGCCTGGAGGCCGCAGGCAAGCACCACTACGGGTGCAGTCAGGCGCTCACCGCTGGCCAGCACCACCGTTTGATCCTCCAGCATGACAGCCTCGCCGGCAACCACGCCGATCGCCGCTCCCGCATCGGTCTGTAACCAGCGGGCAACGTTGGGCGCATACACAATGCCATCGCCCGGCACCCGTAACCCGCCCGCCAGGCCGGGCCGCAGCATCGGCTCAAGACGGGTAACCTGCTCAGCACCGAGCGTCTCGCTAAGCACGCCATATTCCGCCATTCGCCGCAGCTTCAGTTCGGCAATCGCCATTTCATCTTCACGCTCCGCTAACCAGAGCGTGCCGCAACCTCGCCAGGCGCAGCTTTCCGGCATGCGATCCACTACATCGCGCCACAATTGCAACGAATAAGCGCTTAAGGCCAATTCAGCGGGGTTATCATCCATGCAGACCAGGTGTCCCATGCCTGCTGCCGTGGCACCAGGGCGCTGATTATCCACCAGCAAGACCCGATGCCCTTCCTGCGCCAGCCTCCAGGCACAGGCCGCACCTATAATGCCGGCGCCTATCACTATCGCTTCCGCGCACCTGCCGGTGACCATCAACGGATCCCCCAGACGAAGGGGTCATGCTCATCCAGCAATAACCGGCTGTCGGCGCAAACGTACGCTTGCCCGCGAATAAAAGGGGTTATGCGATCGCCATCAGGGCGGTAATAACCGCTGAACTCGCTACCCATCACGCTCGCCTGGCGCCAGACCTCATCCGGCTGCAATTTGCCGTCGGCCGCCAGACAAGCCAGCTTGGCGCTGGTGCCGGTCCCACAAGGCGAACGATCATAGGCCTTGCCGGGGCATAGCACGAAGTTGCGGCTGTCAGCCTGCGGGTCGTCGGTGAACAGTTCAATGTGATCGATAACACCGCCGTCTTCCCCATAAACGCCCGCCAGCTCCAGCGCCTGACGCACCGCCCAGCAAAAGGCGGTGAGCGCCTCCAGATTTTGCCTGTTGATGGCCAGAGGATGTTCGGCAATCAGGAAAAACCAGTTTCCCCCCCAGGCGATATCGCCCGTCACCGCGCCATAGCCCTTTACCTCAACCGACACCTGGCGACGAAAACGGTAGGCGGGTACATTTTCCACCGTGACGCTGCCATCTTGATGCAACGTGGCACTTACCGTGCCGACAGGGGTTTCAATCAAATGCTCGCCGGCGCGGATCCTCCCCAGATAGGCCAGCGAGGCAACCAGCCCGATAGTGCCGTGGCCGCACATGCCCAGATAGCCGGCATTGTTGAAGAAAATCACCCCGGCGGTGGCTTGTGGTGAACAGGGTTGGCACAGCAATGCTCCCACCAGCACGTCATTGCCACGGGGCTCCAGAATCACGGCGCTTCGCCAGTCGTCATACTGCTGCGCAAACAACGCCTTGCGTTCCGCCATACTGCCGCTGCCCAGATCGGGGAACCCCTCAATAATCAATCGGGTGGGTTCCCCGCCGGTGTGGGAATCGATCGCCCGCAGTACGGTGAAATGCGAAGAAATTGCCATCGGAGTCTCCTGGGTTAATAGCCTGTTACCTATAGCCTTAGCCTGACCGAATACGCCGACGAGAGCTTGATGCATTTCGGCGCGGTAAATGCAGAAATCAGCACAATGCACACAACGGCGTTTACCCCATGCCGCCTAACCCAGTTGCAGCGGTCATAAGAATGACTTATTTATCACTATGTTATTGATATGCTATTTCTAAAACTGCGAGGCGGCAGCCGTTGCTCTTGCTAAAAACTGCGCTGCAAAAAGAAAAAGTATGCGGCAATGCGCATATTTGGCAGCTGCGCTTGAAAAGTTATCAGAAAGTTAATATTGATTAACGGCGCCAGGAATGGCCTGCCCGGGCCGCCTCAGGTTCGGTGTCAAACAGCGGGGAAGGTATTGCTATGCGATTGGCCCATGACCATCAGGTTGTTACTTCTCCTCAGCCCGCAACAGATGAGCAGGAAGATGACGTATTTGCCGTAGAACAGCTGTCCCGGCTGTGCGATGGCCTGGCGCAACAGCGCCCTAACAACCTGCACGAATTGCTGAACTCGCTGGCGCTGATCGCCCCGCTGCTCAACGCCATTCCCAACGTGGTGTTCTTTATCAAGGATGCGCAGGCGCGTTACCTGTTGGCAAATCTGACGCTGGCCAAGCGCTGTGGGTTTAAAACCGTCATGCCCTTGCTGGGAAAAACCTCGGCGGACGTCTTTCCCGCCCAGCTTGGATCGGGTTACACCGAGCAGGATCTCCGGGTGCTGCGCCACGGGGTGCTGATTCAGGATCAGCTGGAAATGCATCTGTATAACGGTCGGGAAACCGGCTGGTGCCTGACGCAAAAGCTGGCACTGTACGACGCGCAGGGCAAAATCATCGGCATGGCAGGCATCTCGCATGACCTGCAGGAAGCCAAAGCCAACCACCCGGCCTATCAACGGCTGGCTGCCATCGACGTCTATATCCGCCAGCATTATGCCCGGCCGATCGCTCTCGAAGAGCTAACGGTGCTCACCGCGCTTTCCGTGGCGCAGATAGAACGCTACTGCAAACGCATTTTTCACCTTACGCCGCGCCAGATGATCCACAAGGTTCGGTTGGAAAAAGCGACCGAATTGCTGGCCGGCGATTTGCCCATCACCGACATTGCCCTGCAATGCGGCTATACCGATCACAGCGCTTTCAGCCGTCAGTTCAAGTCGATGACCGGCTTGACGCCACGCGCCTTTCGGCTCACGGCAACCCCTTAACCGTCTGATATTACCGCTCATTCCTCTTTTCTCGGCTGAATAACCCTCAGGCTTTTTGCCGCCCGATGATCTGCGCAACTGTGCCAATTTCGTCGTGGCATTCGGCGAAAACCGTCAAGCCCCTGCGAACAATACAGGTCAATCTGTGGTTGGATTTCACCAATAGTTCACCATCGATTAACAAACTTGGACGACAGGATAAACACTATGAGTCATAAAGCCATTAAATGGAGCGGCGTGTTCCCGGCGGTCAGCACCCAGTTCCGCAGTGATTTCTCTCTGGATCTCGACGCCACTCATACGGTGATCAAAAACCTGGTCAAGGACGGCGTTTCAGGTCTGGTGGTATGCGGCACCGTCGGCGAAAACACTTCATTGACGGTACAGGAAAAGCTGTCAGTCATTGAGGTCGCGCGGGATGCGGCCCAGGGCAAGGTACCGGTGATCGCCGGCATCGCCGAATTCACTACTGCCTTTGCGCGCAATATGGCGCTCGAAGCGCAGAAAGTCGGTGTCGACGGCATTATGGTAATGCCGGCCCTGGTTTACTCCGCCAAACCCCACGAAACCGCTGCGCACTTTCGCAGCGTCGCCACCGCCACCGATCTGCCGATCATGGTCTACAACAACCCGCCCATTTATAAAAACGACGTAACGCCCGACATCCTGACCTCGCTGGTCGACTGCGAAAACATCGTGTGTTTCAAAGACTCTTCCGGCGATACCCGCCGCTTTATCGATCTGCGCAACGAGGTTGGCGATCGCTTCGTCCTGTTCGCCGGGCTGGATGATGTGGTGCTCGAAAGCATCGCTGTCGGGGCCGAAGGTTGGATATCCGGGATGTCCAACGCCTTCCCGCGTGAAGGTGAAACGCTGTTCCGTCTGGCGAAGCAAAAACGCTTTGAAGAAGCGCTGTCGCTATACCGTTGGTTTATGCCGCTGTTGCACCTCGATGCGCGGCCGGATCTGGTGCAGTGCATCAAGCTGTGTGAAGAGCTGGTGGGCCGCGGTAGCGCCGTTACCCGTCCCCCACGCCTGGCGCTGCAAGGCGACACGCTGGCGGAAGTCACCGCAGTGGTCCAAAAAGCGCTGGCAAACCGCCCCGAACTGGCGGATGTCGGGCTGTAATCGCCGCCTTCGCCCGGCCGTCTGCCGGGCATTCTCATTTTTTCTGACGGGGGATACATGCCCAATATCCATACTATCCGCGGCCAACAGTTTATCGGTGGCAAACGCTGCTCCGGGGGAGAAGCTACGCTGGTCAGCCTGCGAGCCGATAACGGCCAACCAACCGGCCACCGTTTCCATCAGGCAACCACCGTTGAAGCCGCATCCGCAGCCGAGGCTGCCGCACAGGCCTTCATTGCCTATTCACAAATCAGCGCCGAGCGCCGGGCTGCATTTCTTGAGGCCATTGCCGATCAACTGGACGCGCTGGATGAGGATTTCTTCGCCTTCGCCATGCTGGAGACCGCCCTGCCCTTGGCTCGCCTGAGCGGCGAGCGCACCAGAACCAGCGGTCAGATACGGTTATTTGCCACCCTATTGCGTCGCGGCGATATGCACGGCGCACGCATAGACTGCGCTCTGCCACAGCGAGCGCCATTACCACGCCCGGATCTGCGGCAGTATCGCACCGCTATCGGCCCGGTAGCGGTGTTCGGCGCCAGCAACTTTCCGCTGGCGTTCTCCACCGCAGGCGGGGACACGGCGGCCGCATTGGCTGCGGGTTGCCCGGTCGTGTTCAAGGCGCACGGCGGCCATATGATCACCGCAGAGCTGACCGCACAGGCGATTGAACGGGCCCGAGAGCAGCAGCAAATCCCGGCCGGCGTATTCAACATGATTTACGGCGATCGCATTGGCGCCGAGCTGGTACAGCACCCGGCGATCCAGGCGGTGGGCTTTACCGGCTCGCTGCGGGGTGGCAGAGCCCTGTTCGATCTGGCCATGCGCCGCCCACAGCCTATTCCGGTGTTTGCCGAAATGTCGAGCATTAACCCGCTGATCGTGATGCCCCAGGCTCTG
The DNA here is from genome assembly GCF_003591175.1 of Serratia inhibens. GTDB lineage: Bacteria > Pseudomonadota > Gammaproteobacteria > Enterobacterales > Enterobacteriaceae > Serratia > Serratia inhibens. The sequence goes on from NZ_QYYG01000001.1 coordinate 1,098,328, forward strand.
GCCCGACGTGGGCAGAAAATCGCTCAGGAACTGGTTGCCTCATTCACCCTGGGGTGCGGCCAGTTCTGCACCAAGCCGGGGTTGATCCTCGGCCAGCGCGGTGCGGCATTCAGCCGGTTGATTAACGAGTTAAACACGCTGATAAACGCTGCCGCACCGCAGCCAATGCTGAACACCGGCACTCTGACGCATTACCGCAACGGATTAAAAACGCTCGAAGAGGTGCCGGGCATTCGCCATCTGGCCGGCAACCGCGAGCAGCAACCGCATCTGGCCGCTCCACAGCTTTATCAGGCCGACGTCAATCTGCTGCTGAGTGGCAACCCTTTGCTGCAGGAGGAAGTTTTTGGTCCGATGGCCGTCCTGGTGGCGGTGGAAGACAACCGTCAACTGGCTGCCGTGCTGGAAGGCCTGCAAGGGCAACTGACCGCCACCCTGCTGGCGGAGGAAGATGATCAAGCCGACGCGGCACCGCTGGCCCAATTGCTGACTCGCAAGGCCGGGCGAGTACTGTTCAACGGGTATCCCACTGGGGTAGAGGTCTGTGACGCCATGGTGCACGGCGGCCCTTATCCGGCGACCAGCGACGCACGCGGCACTTCGGTAGGCACGCTGGCCATCGAACGTTTTCTGCGCCCGGTCTGCCTGCAAAATTACCCTGCGGCGCTACTCCCCCCACCGTTGCAAGACAGCAATCCACTTGGCCTGTTGCGGCTGGTTAACGGTATTTATACCCGGGATCCCATTACTTTATCTACCAACGACTAGCCAGGCCGTATCTGAATGCCATCAAATAACAAGAGGGTAACCCCATGACAACCCAAGGCAAATTCAAGAAGCAGCTTACGCTCACCGATCTGACGTTTATTGGTCTGGGCGCTATATTTGGCTCCGGTTGGCTATTTGCCGCCAGCCACGTCTCATCCATTGCCGGCCCGGCGGGCATTTACTCCTGGCTTATCGGTGGCCTGGCCGTTTTGTTGCTCGGCATTGTTTATTGCGAACTGGGTGCAGCTCTGCCACGCGCTGGCGGCATCATCCGTTATCCGGTATTTTCCCACGGCGAACTGATGGGCTATCTGTTGGGGTTTATCACTCTGATCGCCTTCTCCAGCCTGATATCGATCGAGATCGTCGCCGCCCGCCAGTACGCCGCCGCCTGGTTTCCCTTTCTGAGCCAACCCGGTTCCGGCGACCCGACGCCGATCGGCTGGGTCGTGCAGCTGGTGCTGCTGTGTTTCTTTTTCGCCCTTAACTACTACAGTGTCAAAACCTTTGCCAAATCCAACAACCTGATTAGCGTGATTAAATTCGTGGTGCCGCTGTTGGTGATCGTGGTGTTGTTCAACTTCTTCAAACCCGAAAATTTGTATAGCCAGGGCTTTGCACCCTTCGGTTCCGCCGGGGTAGAGGCGGCCATTTCGGCAGGCGGGATTATCTTCGCTTACCTCGGCCTGACGCCGATTATCTCGGTCGCCAGCGAGGTGCAAAACCCGCAGCGCACTATCCCCATCGCGCTGATCCTGTCCGTGGTGCTGTCCACCATCATCTACGTGCTGCTGCAAGTGGCTTTCCTCGGCAGCATTCCCAGCGAGATGTTGAGTGGTGGCTGGGCCGGTATCAGCCGGCAATTCTCACTGCCTTACCGCGATATCGCCATCACGCTGGGGATGGGGTGGCTGGCGTTCCTGGTGGTGAGCGATGCGATTATCTCGCCGAGCGGCACCGGCAATATCTATATGAACGCCACGCCGCGCGTGATCTACGGCTGGGCGCGCGCCGGCACCTTCTTTAAAATATTTACCCACGTCGACGGCGAGTCCGGCATTCCGCGCCCCGCGCTGTGGCTGACCTTTGGTCTGTCGATCTTCTGGACGCTGCCCTTCCCCTCCTGGGAGAAGCTGATCGGCGTAGTGTCCGCCGCGCTGGTACTGAGTTACGCCATTGCGCCCGTCACCGCCGCCGGTCTGCGTCGTAATGCGCCGGACCTGCCCCGCCCATTCTTCGTGAGAGGTTTTGGCGTGCTCGGTCCGCTGTCATTCATCATCTCGGCACTTATCGTTTACTGGTCCGGATGGAACACCGTTTCCTGGCTGCTTGGCCTGCAGATCCTGATGTTCGTGGTCTATATCCTGTTCAAAAACAAGGTGCCCACCCATGCCGTCAGCCTGCGGCAGCAGATCTGGTCCTCACTGTGGCTGATCGGCTTCTATGCGCTGATTATTGTGGCGTCTTATCTCGGTAGCTTTGGCGGTATCAATGCCATCGGCCACCCGTGGGATACCCTAATGGTGGCGGTCATTGCGCTGGTGATTTACTACTGGGGCGCCTATACCTGTTTACCCAAGGCGAATTTCGACGGTGATGAAGAAGAGTAGCCGCAAAGGAGAAATCTAATGACGCAAACCCAGACTCTGTCACTGAGCGAGGCCTATCATCTCGCGCTGCGCGCACTGCGCAGCAACGGTTTCAGCGCTGAACATGCCGATGCCGTCGCGCAAAATGTGACTGCCGGTGAACGTGATGGCTGCGCCTCGCACGGCCTATACCGGGTGCTCGGTTGCGTGCGAACGCTACTGGCCGGCAAGGTGTCCGCCAGCGCCGTTCCTGTGCTTTCCGACAGCGCTCCGGCGATCCTGCGGGTGGACGCCAACGATGGTTTTTCACTGCTGGCTTACCGCAGCGCACTGCCTGCTTTTGTCGACAAGGTCCGCGCTAACGGCATAGCGGCGTTGGCCATTAACCACTGTGTGCATTTTTCCGCCCTGTGGGCCGATATCGAACCCTTAACCGAGCAAGGACTGGTGGCGCTGGCATGCACCCCCAGCCATGCCTGGGTCACCCCCGCCGGGGGAACCCGTCCGTTGTTCGGCACCAACCCTATCGCCTTTGGCTGGCCACGCCCGCAACGCCCACCCTTTATCTTTGATATGGCTACCAGCGCCGCGGCACGTGGCGAAATCGAGCTGCACCGCCGCGCCGGCACACCGCTGCCGGAAGGATGGGGAATTGATGAGCGGGGTCAACCTTCAACCGACCCGGACAGCGTGTTGCAGGGCGCGATGCTGACCTTTGGTGGCCATAAGGGATCGGCGCTGGCAGCAATGGTCGAGCTGCTCGCCGGGCCGTTGATTGGCGATATGACCAGTAAGGAATCGCTGGCCTACGATCGGAAGACCGGCTCCTCTCCTTACGGCGGCGAATTGATTATCGCCATGGATCCCGATCGTTTTATGGGGGCCGACAAAGAGGTTCACTTTGCCAGAGCGGAAGCCTTGTTCACCGATATGTCCGGGCAAGGGGCGCGCATTCCAGGGGAGCGGCGTTTTCAGATGCGGCAATACAGCGAGCAGCACGGCGTTACCTTGCCACTGGCGTTGTATGAAGAAATCGTGGCCCTCTGCCGTTAAATGATACAGGCCCGCAAGCTGAACGGCGGGCCTGATTTAACGAATTATCTGACCACCATGACCGAGATATTGGCGTGGCGCACAATCGCCGCTGCATTAGATCCCAGCAGGTAAGTTTTCACGCTCGGACGGCGCGAACCTATGATGATCAAATCCGCTTTGATTTCCTCAGCCAATTCCAGCACCTGATCGCGCGGGGAGCCAAAGCTGATGGTGTAATCCAGACGTTCCAGCGGAATATCAATTTCCGACATGATTTTTTTGAGCTTATCTACCGCTTTTACTTCCGCTTGATTCTCAAACTCCTTGATGCCAAACGAATAGGCGGTAACGAACGCTGAAGCGTCCGGCAGCGCGTGGAAGAAATGCACTTTGGCTCCGGAAATTTTCGCCAGGTACTCGACATTCTTCAAGGCATGCTCTGTCAGCAGATCTTCTTCGATATCTATCGGCACTAGTATGGTCTTGTACATATTACATCCCTTCTATGTAAACCTTGGTGCCTATAGGGTACTGCCGGTAGAAAGGTGCGTGAACCGCTTTCTTGCGCTTTTGTGATCGCCGGTAACTCCTGTCCAGGATAATTGACTATTTAACAAAATATAAACATAGCGAAGTTAACAGCTAGCCGATTAATTATTTCAACACCCGTTAAATAAGTTGCAAATACACTGCTTTCGCCGTAGCGGCGGTTTTATTGGCCACTGACAGTTTTTTAATCGAATTACCAATATGAAAATTCACCGTCCTTTCACTCAACCCCAGAAGCATGGCAATTTCCTCTGAAGTTTTACCTTCGCTGCACCAGCGTAAAATATCCTTTTCACGCAGCGTCAACACGTCTTTGATCGCCTCGTCGTTCACCGATATCAATGCTTCGCGCAACGTTTTATGGGCTATCTGCGCCAACCACAAAAAGAAGGTTTCGTTATGCGCACCTATCTGCGACGACTGCTCAGGGATTTTTTTGCCGGCAAAGGTGAGAATGCCCAACCGGCCGTAGCAGTCCTTGATCGACTGTGACCAGCCTTCACTAATGCCGAACTGCGCCATACGCCACCACAGCTCCGGTTTATCTTGATAGAACCCTTCGTCCCAATGAAACTGCAGAGTGGAATGATGGGCCTGGTCGATAACCGGATCCTGCAGATAGGCCCGCAACTTGCGGTAGTCCGCCAGATATTCGGCAGGATAGTTCCCTTTTATCTGCATTTTGGGCCGGCTGGCGGGGTAACATGAAAATACGGTATAGGAATAGTATTCGAAGCCCAGCGTCCGAGCGCAGAGTTCCAGACGGCGTAAAAAAAGCTCGCAGTCGTGCACGCTGCCGAGTAAAGCGTCCATCAAAGGCTGAATACGGGTGTTCATAAAACACGTTCTCCAGAAAGCGGTACCGGATAATCGATAAGTGACATTAACTATAGTAGGGGCACCCAGGCTGCAACAGCCGTTTCATAGTATAAAAAATACGATGGCTATAACAAAAAAAGCTATGGTTATCCGAACGCTAATAAATAACGTTTTTAACGCTGACTAATAACCGGAATTACGCGAATATCATAACCGCCTATTATTGTAAACCTGTCACTTTTACCGTTAGACAGTAATCTCGCTGCCAATTACCTTCGCCATAGGCACCCGGTGCCGTTCCAAATCCAAATAAATTATAAGCATTTTCGCATTCTGCAATGCAGAAAAAACTCACGGGGATTTTCTATGGCAGAGAATTATTCGGCAATACGTTCAGCCACCGTTATTGGTACGCACAATAATCAACGCAAACACCTGCTGGCGATTATCGATCATCTTAAGTCCGGCCTGCGCGCCGCCGGTATCCCACTGGTTTCGGAAGACTGCCGCATTCTGCCGGTGCCGGTCGGCGATCCGCACCGGAACAAACACAGCGGCAAGGTGCTGCTCGATGAGTACGATATTTACGTGCAGCCGGTGAACGCTCCGACGGTCCCGGCAGGCAGCAAGCGTTTGCACGTTACACCGACCTCTGCCCATATTCATGAGGATGTGGATTATTTCCTGGCGGCATTAAGTAAAGTCTGGGCCGCCAATGAATTACGGAGAACAGGATGACGTTGACGGATTATAAAGGCCATTTTCTCACGCTTTGTCTGATGGCGACCGGCACCTTTGCCATTGGCACCGATGCGTTTATCGTCGCCGGCGTGCTTACCGAGATTTCCGATACCTTTACTGTCGGCCCCGCTCAGACGGGGCAGTTAATCTCGGTGTTTGCCCTCGCCTATATGCTGTTTGCCCCGTTGACCGCCTGGCTGTTCGGTAACCTCAATCGCAAACATATTTTACAGATCGCCCTGATATTATTTATTGCCGGTAATCTGGCCTGCGCGTTTGCCGACAGCTTTTTGCAAATCTCTGCCGGCCGCGTGCTGGCAGCGTTGGGAGCCGCCGCCTACACGCCGCAAGCCGCCGCAGCCGCAGTCGGGCTGGTGTCGGAAAAGCGCCGCGGGCTGGCTATCTCCATCGTTTACGGCGGCATGACGCTGGCCATCGCCCTGGGCATTCCTTTTGGCACCTTCCTGGCCAAATTGATCGGCTGGCGGGAGATTTTTCTGCTGATTGCCCTGCTGGGCGCCGTTTCTCTGCTGGGGCTTTCACTGGCGTTGCGCGCCATTGCCGCACCGGGTAAACACACGTTGAAAGAGCGGCTTGCCCCGCTGCGACAAAAAGCGGTGCTGACAACATTGCTGATTACTTTCTTTGCCGTCTGTTCCGAGCATATTGTTTACAGCTATGTCAGCGTGCTGCTGAAAAATACCCAGCTGGGTGCGGAGGCTATTTTACCGATCGCACTGCTGGTATTCGGCGTAGGTGCCGTCATCGGCAATTTCGTGTCCGGCGTGTTGACCGATACTCTCGGCAGTAAGCTTGTGCTGCTGTTTTCGGTGACAATCCAAACGGTCTCGCTGTTTCTGCTCACCTTTTACATCACCGCCCCCTGGTGGGTGCTGGCGATCTTTCTGGTGTGGGGCATTACCGGCTGGATGTATCTGGTGCCGATCCAACACCACTTGCTGTCGCTATCGAAACGCTTTGGCGCACTGACCGTTTCGCTGAACAGCTCCGTACTCTATGCCGGCATCGCCGCCGGCGGCATGTTCGGCGGTCTGACGCTGTATACGCTGCCGGCCTATTATCTGCCGCTGTTTTCGCTGCCTCTGGGGGCCATCGCCCTGCTGCTGACGCTGCTCTTCTTCCAGGGAGAGAAAGCCAATGAATGACCGTTGCCCCGGAGCTCTACGAGCGCCACGATGACGGCGTTGCCGTTATCACCCTCAATCAGCCGGAAAAAAAGAACGCGATCAATCTGGGAATGGCGCGTCTGGTTCAAACTTATCTGCAACAGGCCGAGCAGGATGATGCGCTGAGCATCGCCCGACAAATCGCGCACAAAAGCCCGCTGGCCAGCCAAGGCTATCGTGCGCCAGGGGTTAACCCAGCCGTTTGACTATCAACAAGGCTGGGTTGAACAGGCGCGGCATGCGGCAACAACCTTCTTTTGAGAACATTCTTAGTGAATGGTAATCATTCGCAGTCTAACGTTTAAGCACTACAAGACCGCGTTTGAGAAGCCATTGACCCCGCTTAGCGGGGATTTTTTTGCCCCTTAATCTCCCTCTGCAGTAAAAGATCTCATAAACAGAAAGGTGCAGGGCTTGCTTTGGTGCTGGTTGATCAAGGGCACCAGGCGCGTGAAATGTTCGGTTTGACAATGTACGTCCAATGCAGCCCGGTCGGGCCACTCTTCGACAAAAATAAAATGCCCAGGGTCCTGGTGATCGATGAACAGTTCGTAAGAGAGGCAAAGTGGCTCCTGTCGCGTTTTCTCCACCAGTTCCTGATACAGCGGCATCACAGTTTCAACACAATCGATCTTGATAAAATCCTCAGCAATAACCTTTAGCATGGCGCCTTTTTTCCTTTCAGCGTATCTATCATGTGGGCCCACTCTACCGCGAATCCTTATCCTTTTCCCGATGCTCCCGATCGACACTTCATCAGAACTCTGGATAACGCAAGTTGTCGGGTAAAACGTCGCTCTTTTGCCACTATTTAACCTTTATTGAAGCGTGAGAGGGGACACTGGTTCACAGACACATTTTATGAGGATTTTTTATGGCGGAATTGCCCCATATTATCGCCAAATACAGCCCGGAACCCGGCTTTCTGCTATTGATCATCTTTCTGTTTTCGTTCGGCAAATCGGTTATTTTCATTTCGTCGCTACTGCCGCCGGCATCGATTACGCTGATGTTGGGCATTGTCGCCGGCAAACCGGTGCTGGCAGACACTCATGTCTGGGGGGCGATTGCTCTGGGTGCGATGCTCGGTTCCGTTTTATCGTTCCATTGCGGCGCGTTGCTCCAGGGCCGCGCCCCATGGAGATGGTTACCGGCCAGATATCACAGCGCGTTGCACAAGGCTAAGTCAGCCTTGCAGCAAAAAGGCTTGGCACTGTTGTTTATCTCGCGCTTTTTGGCCGTGATGCGCTATACCGTGCCTTTGGTCGCCGGCATGATTTCGCTGCCGCGCAAACAGGTCTACTGTGCCTGCGCGCTTTCCGCCGGGGTTTGGGCGGTGGCGTTGATATCCGTAGGGCACATGATACCGGCAACCTGAACATCGTATTTTCAAGCGATTTAGCGCAGCTTTCTTGCATTTTTGTCATGCAGAAAATTGGTGCTGGATACCGATTAAAAAGATTACCAACATGCCCTGATTGCGCCAGATCACCTTTTTTTGAACATACTCTGCAAATCGGCGCGATTTTTTCTGACGCAGCTCCAACTACGACACGACAGGGTAATAAAAAGCGATGTAACCGCATGATTTGTTGGTGGGTCGTACAGGGTACGAACCTATGCCCCATTGATTAAGAGTCAACCGCGCTACCCACCGAGCTAACGCCCCAACGGGTTAAAACAATTCGCCTCTCCGCTGTCAGTGCCAAGCGTTTACATCCATTACTTTTTCTCATGCGATATTTTCAACCCTGTTTTTTATCAACAAGATAAGGCTGCTTAGGGCTATTAATCTGCTAAAGCGAGGAGTAATCTTCCGCCCCCAAGACGTCCGATTTGCCTCCTCGTGTAAAGAATAATCGACTTTTATCCCTCGCATAAATGTTGTAAACATGTTGCACAAAGGTGGCGTTATTGCACTACCTTACTAAAGCCGGGTTAACCGGATAATCGTATAAAAAAGAGCCACTTCAGAGCTCGCTATTTCACCCATGACAGGTAAAACAGGACATCATCAGATGGTAGATCACTCTAAAATAGCCACAGACGCGACGCCTGCGTCAGAAGATCATCTACAGCGAAACCTAACTAACCGACATATTCAACTGATCGCCATCGGCGGCGCTATCGGTACAGGTCTGTTTATGGGGTCCGGCAAAACCATCAGTCTGGCCGGGCCTTCCATCATCTTCGTGTACATGATCATCGGCTTTATGCTGTTTTTCGTGATGCGCGCCATGGGCGAGCTGCTGCTCTCCAACCTGGAATACAAATCCTTCAGCGATTTCGCCGCCGATCTGCTCGGCCCCTGGGCCGGTTTCTTTACCGGCTGGACTTACTGGTTCTGCTGGGTCGTCACCGGCATCGCCGACGTGGTGGCGATCACCGCCTACGCCCAGTTCTGGTTCCCCGGGCTGTCGCAATGGATCGCCTCTTTGTTGTGCGTATTACTGCTGCTGGGCCTGAACCTGGCGACGGTGAAGATGTTTGGCGAGATGGAATTCTGGTTTGCGATGATTAAAATCGTCGCCATTGTCGGGTTGATCGTCGCCGGATTGGTGATGATCGCCATGCAGTTCCAGTCCCCTACCGGCACCGTCGCGTCGTTCTCGCACCTGTGGAATGACGGCGGCATGTTCCCGAAAGGCATCAGCGGCTTCTTCGCCGGCTTCCAGATCGCGGTGTTCGCCTTTGTCGGCATCGAGCTGGTGGGCACCACCGCAGCTGAAACCAAAGATCCGGAAAAAGTGCTGCCGCGCGCCATCAACTCCATTCCGATCCGCATCATCATGTTCTACGTGTTCGCACTGATCGTGATTATGTCGGTCACGCCGTGGAGTTCTGTGGTTGCCGATAAAAGCCCGTTCGTCGAGCTGTTCGTGCTGATCGGCCTGCCGGCGGCGGCCAGCGTGATCAACTTTGTGGTGCTGACCTCCGCCGCCTCTTCCGCCAACAGCGGGGTGTTTTCCACCAGCCGCATGCTGTTCGGCCTGGCGCAGGAAGGCGATGCGCCGAAGTCGTTCGCCAACCTGTCCAAGCGGGCGGTGCCGGCTAACGGCCTGACCTTCTCCTGCATCTGTCTGCTGGGCGGCGTAGTACTGATTTACCTGATCCCGAACGTAATGACGGTGTTTACGCTGGTGACCACCGTCTCCGCCATTCTGTTCATGTTTGTCTGGACCATTATCCTGTGTTCTTACCTGGTTTACCGTAAGCAACGCCCGGCGCTGCACCAGAAATCGATCTACAAGATGCCGGCCGGCAAGCTGATGTGCTGGGTGTGCATGGCGTTCTTCGTGTTTGTGCTGGTGCTGCTGTCGCTGCGCGATGACACTCGTCAGGCGCTGATCGTCACGCCGCTGTGGTTTGTGGTGCTCGGTTTGTCTTACGTGTTCCTGCGCAAGAAAAAAACCGCCTAAAAACAACAGGGGGATAATCGCTTATCCCCCTGCATTTCCCTTATTTAGACGATTAACGCGGGCGTATCCCGTCGATAATCACCCGCTGCACGTTTTCCACCGTCTGCTGAAAGAATGCCTCATCATCGAGCGTTTTGCCGGTCACCGCCTCCACCTGCACCCAAAAATCGGCATAGTGCTGGGTGGTGGCCCACAGCATAAAGATCAGGTGATGCGGATCCACCGCCGCGATATGGCCTTCGGCGATCCAGCGCTCAATCATCGCGGACTTCTCGTCCACCAACGCCTTCAACCCGCCCTGCAACTCCAGCTTCAGCAACGGAGCGCCCTGGATCATCTCCAGACAAAACAACCGCGAGGCCTGCGGGTGATGGCGGGACACGTCCAATTTAAGGCGAATATATTCGCGAATAGCCTGCAAGGGTTCCTGATCGGCGCGCAGCGCTTTCAACGGCGCCAGCCACACGTCGAGGATGCCTTTCAGCACCGCAACGTACAGCTCTTCTTTTGAAGGGAAGTAATAAAGCAGATTGGTTTTGGACACGTCGGCGCGCTCCGCCACCTGATCCAGACTGGTGCCGTGAATACCGTACAGCGAGAAAAACTCCAGTGCCGCATCCATGATAGTGCTGCGTTTTGCGGCCACCGCGCGCGAGCGGCGCGTAGGGGGTTTAACGGGTTGTTGCTTCACTGCAGCTCCTTGGCGCCACCTGATTCGGCCACCAGCATAACAAAGCCACTGCGTGAAACCCACGCATTTACCTACTCCTTTCGGGGGATTTTTTGCACCTTTTACGGGCAACCGCGCCTGATTTTTGTGCACATATTTTTTACCAAACGGTCTATTTTGGACCATTTACTCAACAACAGGATTACATATAAATACCAATTTGTTGATAAGTATGCATTTTTTAAAACTGGCACTGCGTTTGCACTGTCCATGACAAGCGCCGCGCAATTTGGAACCCGCAGGAAGCATTCAAGCAGCGCGTGAACCGTCCCATTCGCAGACCCGAGGTGTTCAAATGAAAATTGGCGTATTTATCCCGATCGGCAACAACGGCTGGCTGATTTCCAGCAATGCTCCGCAATACAAACCGACGTTTGAACTCAACAAAACCATCGTGCAGAAGGCCGAGCATTACAATTTCGATTTCGCCCTGTCGATGATCAAACTGCGCGGCTTCGGCGGCAAAACCGAATTTTGGGATCACAACCTGGAGTCCTTCACCCTGATGGCCGGGCTGGCCGCAGTCACCTCGCGCATCAAGATCTACGCCACCGCCGCCACCCTGACCATGCCGCCGGCGATCGTCGCGCGGATGGCTTCCACCATCGACTCTATTTCCAACGGGCGTTTTGGCCTGAACGTGGTGACAGGTTGGCAAAAACCGGAATACGAACAGATGGGCATGTGGCCGGGCGACGATTACTTTGGCCGCCGTTACGACTATCTGGCGGAATACGTGAAGGTGCTGCGCGATCTGTGGGGCACAGGCAAATCCGATTTCAAAGGCGAATTTTTCCAGATGGACGACTGTCGCGTCAGCCCGCAGCCGCAGGCGGACATCAAGGTCATCTGCGCCGGGCAGAGTGACGCCGGCATGGCCTTCTCGGCCAAATACGCCGACTACAACTTCTGCTTCGGCAAGGGCGTCAACACCCCGACCGCCTTCGCTCCGACCGCCGCACGGCTGAAAACCGCCGCCGATGCCGAAGGCCGCAGCGTCGCCTGCTACGTGCTGTTCATGATCATTGCCGATGAAACCGACGAGGCCGCACGCGCCAAATGGGAAAGCTATAAGGCCGGTGCCGACACCGAAGCGCTGGCCTGGCTGACCGAGCAAAGCGGCAAAGACACCAAATCCGGCGCCGACACCAACGTGCGCCAGATGGCGGACCCGACCTCGGCGGTCAACATCAATATGGGCACGTTGGTCGGTTCCTACGCCAACGTGGCGCGCATGATGGATGAGATCGCTACCGTGCCCGGCACCGAAGGCGTGCTGCTGACCTTCGATGATTTCGTGCAAGGGGTGGAGGACTTCGGCGAACGCATCCAGCCGCTGATGAAAAGCCGCGCCGACGTTTGCCCAACAACCGCTGAAAACCGTGAGGTGGCCTGATGAAAATTGTTGAAAACCAACCGGTAGTACGCCGCCAGTCGCCGGAAACCGGCGCCACCGTCACCTTGTCCGCTCGCCCGGAGGCTATCGCCTTCGCACCGCAGGAAACCGCGCTGATCGTGGTCGATATGCAAAATGCCTATGCCTCTCAGGGCGGCTATCTTGACCTCGCCGGTTTTGACGTCTCGGCCACCGCGCCGGTGATCGCCAATATCAAACGTGCCATCAGCGCCGCGCGCGCCGCCGGTATCCGGGTGATCTTTTTCCAGAACGGCTGGGACAATCAGTATGTCGAAGCCGGCGGCCAGGGTTCGCCCAACTGGCATAAATCCAACGCGCTGAAAACCATGCGCAAGCGCCCGGAACTGATGGGCAAGCTGCTGGCCAAAGGCGACTGGGACTACGATCTGGTGGATGAACTGCAGCCGCAGCCGGGCGATATCGTGATCCCGAAACCGCGCTACAGCGGCTTTTTCAATACCCAACTCGACAGCCTGTTGCGATCTTACGGCATTCACCATTTGGTGTTTACCGGCATCGCCACCAACGTCTGCGTGGAATCCACGCTGCGCGACGGCTTCTTCCTCGAATATTTCGGCGTGGTGCTGGCGGACGCTACTCACCAGGCCGGGCCGCAGTTTGCCCAGCAGGCGGCGCTGTACAACATCGAAACCTTTTTCGGTTGGGTATCGGACGTCGACAGTTTCTGCGACGCGCTCATCGCCCCGCTCAGCCAAACGGCATGAGTTTTGCCTGCTTTACCCTTTAATCATTCATCAGGAGCAAGACGATGCCAAAAACCATCATTACGCCGCCGGGCACCGGCAAACCGCTGGCCCCCTTCGTCCCCGGCACGCTGGCCGATGGCGTGGTTTACGTCTCAGGCACGCTGGCATTCGATAAAGACAATAACGTGGTGCACGTCGGCGATGCGGCGGCACAAACCCGCCACGTGCTGGAAACCATTAAAAGCGTGATCGAAACCGCCGGCGGCAGCATGGATGACGTGACCTTTAACTCGATCTTCCTCACCGACTGGCAAAACTATGCCGCCATCAATCAGGTCTATGCGGAGTATTTTCCTGGCGACAAACCGGCGCGCTACTGCATTCAGTGCGGATTGGTGAAACCGGACGCACTGATTGAAATTGCTACCGTGGCCCATATCGGCCGCTGACCCCTTATCCGCAGAGGATCGAGAATGTATTTTGAGATTTTGGGAAAAGATACCCCACTGGCCCCCACCCTGGTGCTCTCTGCCGGTCTGGGCGGTGCAGGCAGTTTCTGGCAACCGCAGATTGACGCGCTGAGCGAGCATTTCAGGGTGGTGGTTTACGATCATCATGGCACCGCCCGCAGCAAGGGCGAGGTACCGGCCGGCTACAGCATGGCCGATATGGCGGATGAAGTGGCACAGCTGCTGCGCTCGATTGGCGTTGAACGCTGCTATTTCGTCGGCCACGCGCTTGGCGGCATGATTGGCCTGCAACTGGCGCTTAACCACCCGCAATTGGTCGAAAAGTTGGTGGTGGTCAACGGTTGGCCGGCGCTGGACAGCCAGACCCGGCGCTGCTTCAAGGTACGTCAAGACCTGCTGCTCAACAGCGGCGTGGAAGCCTACGTGCGTGCCCAGCCGCTGTTCCTGTTCCCCGCCGACTGGCTGTCGCGGCACGAAGCGCTGCTGGACGAGGAGCTGGCGCATCAGGTGGCACATTTTCAGGGGACAGAAAACCTGTTGCGCCGCCTGAATGCGCTGATGAACACCGATTTCCGCCCGCACCTGGCGGACATCTCCACCCCGACGCTGGCGCTGTGCTCCCGCGACGATTTGCTGGTGCCTTACCACTGCTCGCATCAACTGGCGGAGAGCCTGCCGTTCGGCGAACTGGCGCAGATGGCGTACGGCGGCCATGCCATGAGCGTGACGGATGCCGACAACTTTAACCGCATCCTGCTCGGCTGGTTGCTGAACCCCCACGGCCTGTCGTCTGCTTGCAGCCCTGCGGACGCCCAGTTTGAGCCCGCAGGGCAGAAACACTGAGCTTAACCGCCAGGCCGCTCATTATTGGCTAGCCACAGGAGAAACAGTATGCAAACCCAAACCCTTCTTGCCAGTGCGACGCTGGTGCCGCCGGGCGTAGAAAAACAGGACTTTCGCGACGCGATGGCGCGCCTGGGCGCGGCGGTGAATATCATCACCACCGACGGCCCTGCAGGCCGCGCCGGGTTTACCGCCTCTGCGGTATGCAGCGTTACCGATACGCCTCCGACGCTGCTGGTGTGCCTGAACCGCTCCGCATCGGTGTATGCGGTGTTCAAGCAAAACCAGACGTTGTGCGTCAATACGCTGGCGGCGGAACACGAGTCGCTGTCGAATCTGTTTGGCGGTAAAACGCCGATGGACATGCGATTTTCTGCCGCACGCTGGTCCACGCTGGCAACCGGCTCCCCCATTCTGCACGGCGCAGTGGCCTCCTTCGATTGCCGGATCAGCCAAATTGTCAGCGTCGGCACCCATGACATTCTGTTTTGTCAGGCAGTGGCGCTGGCGCGCAATGATGAAAGCCACGGGCTGGCTTACTTCGATCGTCGCTATCACCCGCTGCTGAAGCAATGATGTGCCGATGATGCCATAACGCGCACTCACCTGCGCCCCTAACCTGTACCCCTGTTTTGGAGATGACGATGGCGAATACCTGGTTTCCCCAATGGCGCATGAAGCAAGGCAGTCTGGACGGTACTGTGGTCGCACCCGATGAAAGGTTGCCGCTGGTGCCAACGCTGGTTATGGGCCTGCAACACGCAGTGGCGATGTTTGGTGCCACGGTGCTGATGCCGCTGCTGATGGGCTTTGACGCCAATCTGGCCATATTGATGTCCGGCATCGGCACGCTGCTGTTCTTCCTGGTGGTTGGCGGCCGGGTGCCGAGTTACCTCGGTTCCAGCGCGGCGTTTGTCGGGCTGGTGATCACCCTCACCGGTTACAGCGGCCAGGGCGCGAACCCGAACATTGCGCTGGCGCTGGGCGGCATCATCGCCTGCGGGCTGGTGTATCTGCTGATCGGGTTTGTGGTGATGAGCGTCGGCACCCGCTGGATCGAACGCCTGATGCCGCCGGTGGTGACCGGTGCGGTGGTGATGGCGATCGGCCTGAACCTGGCGCCTATCGCCGTACGCAGCGTCTCGGCTTCCAATTTTGACAGCTGGATGGCGGTGGTCACCATTTTGTGTATCGGTTCGGTGGCGGTATTCACCCGCGGGTTGATGCAACGGCTGCTGATCCTGATTGGGCTGATCGCCGCCTATCTGATTTATGTGGTCGTGACCAACGGTTTTGGGCTCGGCAAGCCGGTGGATTACAGCGCGCTGAGCCAGGCCGCCTGGTTTGGCCTGCCGCAGTTCACCGCGCCGGCGTTTAACCTGCACGCCATGCTGCTGATTGCCCCGGTGGCGATCATTCTGGTGGCGGAAAATCTCGGGCATGTGAAGGCGGTTGCAGGGATGACCGGCCAGAACCTCGATCCCTATATCGGCCGCGCCTTTGTTGGCGACGGGCTGGCGACCATGCTGTCTGGCTCGGTAGGCGGCACCGGGGTCACGACCTATGCTGAAAATATCGGCGTGATGGCGGTAACCAAAATTTACTCCACCCTGGTGTTTGTCGCCGCAGCGGCGGTGGCGATCGTTCTGGGCTTTTCACCGAAGTTCGGTGCGCTGATCCATACCATTCCAGGCCCGGTGCTGGGCGGTGCCTCGGTGGTGGTGTTCGGTTTGATTGCCGTCGCCGGCGCGCGCATCTGGGTGCAAAACAAGGTCGATTTGGGCGATAACGGCAACCTGATTATGGTGGCAGTAACACTGGTGCTGGGTGCAGGCGATTTTGCGCTGACCATCGGCAGCTTCACCATGGGGGGCATAGGTACCGCCACCTTCGGCGCCATTATTCTGAATGCGCTGCTGCGCAACCGTAAAATCCTGCCGCTGGCGGATAACGCCGTACGTTGACACCGAGGGCCCGGCCTGCCGGGCCTTATTCAACCAGCGCCGCTGCCTTGCCTTTGCGGCGAATGCGCAGTTCGCTGACCAGCACGCCCAGCACAATCAGCCCGCAGCCCAACAGGGCGACCCCCGGCAAACGTTCCCCGGCGATACGCCCGACGATCCCCGCCCAGACCGGTTCACCGGCATAAATGACCGTAGCGCGCGTCGGCGACATGCTGCGTTGCGCCCAGTTCATCGTCAGTTGAATCATGGCGCTGGCAATGCCCAGCCCTATCGCGCTGTACAACAGATAACTGGTGTACGGCGGCACCGCTTCGCCGGTCGGTACCATCATCATGAACGAGGCCAGCGATGCCGTAGCCAGTTGCACCACCGTCACCCGTTTGATATTCACCTTACCGGCATAGGCGCCAATCAGAATGATCTCGGCCGCCATGCCCAGCGTGCCGATCAATGTCAGTATCTCGCCGGCGCTGAGCGTCATATCCGCACTGCTCGGCGCGGCCAACAGCATCAGACCGGTGAACGCCAGCAAAACGCCTACCCACGACATCAGGCTGGGAAAACGCCCCAGTACCAGCCACTGTAACAACGGCACCATCGGCACATACATGGCGGTGATGAATGCCGACTGGCTGCTGCTGATCGTTTGCAACCCAACAGTTTGCAGGCCGTAGCCAAACATGATGGCAATGCCGATAAACACGCCCGCTTTCAGTTCATACCAGGTTAACCCACGCAGGGTACGCAGGGAGAACAGCGTCAGCACCAACGTGGCGGCGGCAAAACGCAGCCCGACGAAAAAGAACGGCCCGCTGACCTGCATGGCGTGATGCACCGCCAGAAAGGTGCCGCCCCAGATCATGGTGATGAAAATCAGCACCGCTTCCTGAGGTTTTATTTTGGAAATAAGTGTGGAAACAAAAGATTTTTTTACTGCAGACACTGACTTGCCCTTAATGCCGGGTGCAATATAATGCACAGATCGCACCAGTATGAGGGAATGCCTGCAGATGAGCAATATAGTGCACAATGAAAAACATGACGCGCTCAAAGTGCTGCAATATCTGAGCAGCAACCTGCGGGGATACCGCCAGCAAGCCGGGCTAAGCCAGATGGCGCTGGCGGAAAAATCCGGCGTCAGCCGCCGCATGCTGGCCGGGATTGAGGCCGGTGACCGCAACGTCAGCCTGGCGGTGTTGGACAAACTTGCCGAGGCGCTGAATATCGCCTTCACCGATCTGATCCAGGCACCGGAAGCACGCGGCAATCATCTGGTGGGTGAACTGGCCTGGCAGGGGCGCGAGCCGGCAAGCCAGGCGGTGTTCGTCGCCAGCGTGCCCGCACGTCAGCGGGTGGAACTGTGGGAGTGGGCGCTGATGCCGGGCGAACGCTACGACTCACTGCCGGATGCCGCAGGCTGGAACGAAATTATCTATGTGGTCACCGGCAGCCTGACGCTGGTGCTGGAGCAACAGACCCTGACGCTGGATGCCGGTGAAACCCAGGTGTTCAACAGCGATCAGCACTATGCCTACGTAAACCGTACCGATCGGCCGCTGCGTTTTATCCGCAACGTCACCTTTTAATCATCCAGCGCCGCCACTTCCGGCAGCTCTTCCAACGGCGGCTGGATCCCCTCGGAAATATAGTCTCTGGCGGCGAAAGTGCGTTCATCGCCCACGTCGTCCTCCACGACCACATGCTTGATGGCGCCGTCGCTCAGCAATACCCGTTTGATGCCACGATATGATGTCATTGTTTCCTCCGTTAATGGGCCGGACACACTGCAAGTGTAGTTTAGCCCTCGTCGGCCGAGGGTGTCACCCGCCTGCCGTGCGCACCCTGCTGCTGCCTGACGTTTTCAGCCGTTGGCAACGGCAGCCGCTGGAGCAAAAGCTCAGGCGTCTGCACTGAACTTCAGCCAGTCCGCCAGCCGGGCGAGCGCGCTGCCCGGCCTGATTTCCTGTGGCGACAACAAACAGTAACCGCTGCCGTCCGGTGTAAAACCAAAAGGCGCACTCAGCAGACCGGCGGTCACATCATCGCGTACCTGCTGCCACGGGCCGATGGCAATCCCCATCCCTGCCACCGCCGCCTGCAGGCTGAAGTAGAAATGATCAAAACGCTGCTCCGGCCGGCCAGTCAGCACCACGTCTTGCCTCTGAGCCCATTGCCGCCAGGCGTCGGGACGGGTGGCGGAATGCAGTAACACCGCATCCTGACTCAACTGCGGCAGGCCGTCGCCAAGGGTCACCCAGCGCCGCAGCGTTTCAGGTTTGCACACCGGGCCGACCCGCTCGCTGAACAACGCCAGGCTGTGCAGCTTATCCCCCCAGTCAAAATCGTTGCGCCGGATAGCGGCGGTAATACCGTCATGAAACGAAAATGGCCCGCCACCGGCCACCAGTTGCAGGTTGATTTCCGGGTGCGCCTGCTGAAACGCCGGCAGGCGTGGTATCAACCAGCGCATCAATAGCGTTGGCTCGCACGACAACACCAGCGGCGCGTCCTGCGCCTGCTGTCGCAAGCTTTGCGCGGTATGATCCAGAATGCCGAATGCTTGCTGAGACGCCTGAAACAGCGTGCGGCCGGCCGCCGTTAAATACACCCGTCGGTGGCGGCGCTCGAACAACGCAACGCCCAGTTCATCTTCCAGCGCTCTGACCGCACGGCTGACGGCCCCATGCGTCAGATTCAGGCTGTTCGCCGCCTGCGTAAAGCTTTCCAGCCGTGCGGCGGCCTCGAAGCAACGCAGCCCGCCCAGTGACAGCGGCCGATGCATTTTGCGTGAGTTTTTCTCACTGATATTGTCAGTTTTCATCGTTTGTCACCGTCGGTTATTCCTCTTATAAATCAGCCACTCTCTTCTGATTTTATTACAGGATAACTATGACTGAACTCCTCGCCGTCGTCACCATCACTTTACTCGCGGTTATCAGCCCGGGGCCGGATTTTGCCATGGTGTCGCGCAACAGCCTGCTGCTTTCCCGCCGCGCCGGGGTACTGACCGCCTGCGGTATCGGCGCTGGTGTGTTGATCCACGTGAGCTATACCCTGGTCGGTGTTGGCGTATTGATCCAACAGTCGCTGTGGTTGTTTACTCTGCTGAAGGCGATCGGCGCCGCCTATTTGATTTATCTGGGTATCAGCATGCTGCGCCACGCCGGGGCTGCCGCCGCTGCCTCTTCCCACGCAAAGCCGGCAGCCACCAGTGACTTCGCCGCGCTGAAGATCGGTTTTTTGACCAATGTGCTGAACCCCAAAACCACTATTTTTATCGTCAGCCTGTTCATGCAGGTGGTCAATCCGCAGACGCCGCTCAGCGTGCAGATCGGCTATGGGCTGTTTATTGCGGTTGCCCATATTCTCTGGTTTGCCGCTGTAGCGCTGCTGTTTTCCGCGCCGGGCGTCAATACGCGCCTGCTGCGCCTGCGCAAAGGCATCGACAGAGCCTTTGGCGGCCTGCTGATCGCCTTCGGCGCGCTGCTGGCGGTAGCCGGCATCAAATAAGGTTCAAGGATAAGTTCAGTATTCACTTCTATGCTTATGGGGGCATTTCTTTCAATCACCGAGCGGGGAACGCAACATGGCAAAGGTTTTGGTCCTTTATTACTCAATGTACGGGCATATCGAAACGCTGGCAGAAGCGGTAGCAGAAGGCGCGCGCAGGGTCAGCGGCGTTGAAGTCACCGTGAAGCGGGTACCGGAAACCATGCCGCCGGACGCCTTCGCCAAAGCCGGCGGCAAGAGCAATCAACAAGCGCCTGTCGCCACGCCACAGGAGTTGGCCGATTACGATGGCATTATCTTCGGTACCCCTACCCGCTTTGGCAACATGGCCGGGCAAATGCGCACCTTCCTCGATCAAACCGGGGGATTGTGGGCTTCCGGCGCGCTGTATGGCAAGGTGGGCAGCGTATTTTCGTCCACCGGTACCGGCGGCGGCCAGGAGCACACCATCACCTCCACCTGGACCACGCTGGCGCACCACGGTTTTATTATCGTGCCGATCGGTTATGCCACCCCCGAACTGTTTGACGTTTCCCACACCCGCGGCGGCACGCCCTATGGCGCGACCACTATCGCCGGTGCCGACGGCTCGCGTCAGCCCAGCCAGGAAGAGCTGACCATTGCCCGTTATCAGGGCGAACACGTGGCGAAAATCACCGCAAAGCTGAAAAGTTAAGCAATAACCTTCAGTTACTCCCCGGCGGGGCCGCGGATTCGTTCGGCCCCATCTTGTTGCCAACCCGCAGCAAGGTTAAAATGCCGCTCAGCCTGCCATTCACTACCTGAACGTCACGGTCGAAATTCGTTCTGCCCATCAATCACCGGCATTGGCCCTGATGGCGGGCGTTCTGTTTTTGCGCATAGCGAAGGGAAATAAGTCAGTGTCTAAAGATTTTGATGAACTAATAAGAGACATGGATCTTATTATTGAAAATGTAGACAGTTTCAAGGCTATGGCCCCGCGTGCACCCGAGCCCCCCGCTGCGCCGCCGGCAATCCATCACTACGACTCGTTCTGCGAGAACGTAGCGCTGAAAGTGGTATTGAAAGTCCTGCTCTCGTCGGTAGATAAAATCGTCAAGGTACAAATTGCCAATAAGGTCGAGCAGGAGATCGCCCAGATAGAACAGCAGGCAGTGCGTGCCGGCGGAGGGCCGGTGTCGCCTGAAGATCTGGCTCAGATGACGCAATACGTGCGCCGCACCGTAAATAACCTGTTGGAATAGCCGCGCGACGGTTAAAAAACGTGCCAACTCGCTCAGGCGATATGAATTTTTACGCTTTTTTTATATCGCTTGCCTTATTCTTTATTCACTTAAGATAAATTGACTCATTGTCGGCAGGCAATCCGGGCAAAAGCATGGTCAAAACCAAACAAATTCTGGTCGTTATTCACCTTTGCAGTTTCTTGGTTCTCCTTTATAGCCTTTCGATGATTCCACCCTTGCTTGTGGCTTTGTTGTATAAAGAAAAAAACTTTTTTTCTTTTTTCTATACGCTGGCGCTCGCCGCCATGTTCGGCGGCATAGGTTGGTTCAGCACTCGTCAGTCCAAAGTACAACTGCGGACACAGGACGGTTTTCTGATTATCGTCATGTTCTGGTTGTTGTTCTCAGTCATCAGCGCTCTGCCGCTATGGATGGATGATACCCTGAACATCCGCTTGGTTGACGCCATGTTTGAAGGTGTATCCGGCATCACCACCACCGGCGCTTCGGTGCTCAACGATGTCTCAGGCGTGCCAAAATCCGTCCTCTACTACCGCTCCCAACTCAATTTTATTGGCGGCCTCGGCGTCATTGTGTTGGCGGTGGCTGTGCTACCGCTGTTGGGGATCGGTGGCGCAAAGCTCTATCAGTCGGAAATGCCCGGCCCGTTCAAAGAGGAACGCCTGACCCCGCGTCTGGCTGATACATCGAAAAACCTGTGGTTAATCTATCTCGGTTTAGGGCTGGCCTGTACGGTCGCGTTCCACCTTGCCGGTATGCCGTGGTTCGATGCGCTATGTCACGGGCTCGCCACCGTTTCACTCGGGGGATTTTCCACGCGCAACGAGAGCCTGGGGTATTACGACAGCTCGGCAGTGGAAATGGTCGGAGGCATTTTCTCCATTCTGGCGGCGGTAAACTTCACCCTGTATTTTATTGTCCTTGGGCGCCGCAGTCTGAAGCCGTTGTATCACAATCCTGAACTGCGTTTCTTCCTGCTGATCCTGTCGATTATCGTGGCGATCGTTTGCATCGAGTTATACAGATCAGATATGTATGGCGCCAAAGATGCCTTTGTGCACGGCTTTTTCCTCACCAGCTCAATGATGACCGATAACGGCCTGGCCATCGCTGATTATGCCCGGGTACCCTCTCATACCATCATGCTATTGCTGGCGATGAGTTTTTTCGGCGGTTGCGTGGGTTCGACCTGCGGTGGCATCAAAGCGCTGCGTTTTCTGATTATGTATAAACAAAGCAGGCACGAGGTCAACCAACTGGTTCATCCCAATGCTGTTTTTACCATCAAGGTCGGTAATGCGCCGATCCAGGATCGGGTACTGCGTTCGGTATGGAGCTTCTTCTTTCTCTACGTCTTCTTCAGTTGCTTTTTTATCTGGCTGCTTAACCTTATGGGCTACGACATGGTCACGTCTTTTGCCACCGTCGCCGCCTGCATCAACAATATGGGGCTGGGGTACGGTGAAACCGCTGTCGGATTCGGCACGCTCAGCGACCCGGCCAAATGGTTAATGTGCTTCGCTATGCTGCTGGGCCGTCTTGAGATCTACCCCATGCTGATTCTTTGTTCGCGAGCCTTTTGGCGTTTCTGAGCCATAAGCCGGTAAGGGGCTGGCCTTTTTGAGCGAGTTTCGCTGTGTCGGCTGCAGCACATTCATAACCTGAATGTGTTGCATTGTTGTATTCATATCACTGATATAAGTTAAAAACACTGTAAATAAATACAGTATATTTTAACTTATTGAGGATATGAATATGCGCTTTAACAAGATGTTGGCCCTGGCCACCCTGCTGTTTGCCGCCCAGGTTTCGGCCGAAACGCTCGAATCCATCGACAACTGCGCGGTGGGTTGCCCGACCGGCGGCAGCAGCAACGTATCTATCGTTCGCCATGCTTATACGTTGAACAATAACAGCAGCACCAAGTTCGCCAACTGGGTGGCTTACCACATCACCAAGGACACGCCGGCCAGTGGCAAGGATCGCAACTGGAAAACCGACCCGGCGCTGAACCCGGCGGATACGCTGGTACCGGCGGATTACACCGGCGCCAATGCGGCGCTGCAAGTTGACCGCGGGCATCAGGCGCCGTTGGCCTCGCTGGCGGGGGTGTCTGACTGGGAGTCGCTGAACTATCTTTCCAACATCACGCCACAGAAAGCCGATCTGAACCAGGGATCCTGGGCACGGCTGGAAGATCAGGAACGCAAGCTGATTGACCGGGCGGATATCAGCTCGGTGTATACCGTCACCGGCCCGCTGTATGAACGTGATATGGGAAAACTGCCGGGTACCCAAAAAGCGCACACTATCCCCAGCGCCTACTGGAAGGTGATTTTTATCAACAACAGCCCGGAAGTGAACCACTACGCCGCGTTTCTGTTTGATCAAAACACCCCGAAAAGTGCCGATTTCTGCCAGTACCGCGTAACGGTCAGCGAGATCGAGAAGCGTACCGGGCTGATTATCTGGGCAGGTCTGCCGGAGGATGTGCAGGCTTCGCTGAAGAGCAAGCCAGGGGTGCTGCCGGAGCTGATGGGCTGCAAGAGCTAAAACCCAAAAACCCCGTGCTCCAAGAGCGCGGGGTCATCACAGCCGGTGCTATCGACACCGGGATAAAGTTATTGGGTTTGATTTTCCACACGCGTAATTCCGTGTTTCTTCATGACGTCTTCCATGGTCAGATTTTCATCCTCTGGCGTGTCGTCAATAACGACATTTTCCGGGCGAACATAAGGTTTGGTCGCACGCTTGAACATCCACCACCAAACGAACACCAGGAACGCCCCGGACTTCAGAAAAATCATGGTCCATAACGCCACTTGATACCAGTTCATCTCTATCTCCATGAAAGAGCCAAGCGCAATCGCATCGCTCTATTTTAACCTTTGCACTGCCCTGATCAAGCGTTGGCGGCGCATCTGCCGGAGACGGCATCGAACAGATTGGGGAAAAAACGATATAACAGTTTGTTCAGCAGCAGGAGACTGCCCCACCAAACGAACAGATTCGCTCATCATGCGTACACCTGTTTTGGGGTTCTGTAAGCGCGTATTTATTCTGGTGAGCGTTGTTTAAGAGCTGCATAATGACCACTAAGCTGCTTCAGATGCATCTCCAGTTGAGCCCTGCCAGCAGCAGGTAAAGGTTCTCCGGCAGGGTTTTCTGACAATGCTCGCAGTTGCTCTTCAGCCGGTATGGATTGATTAAATGACTGCATGGTTGAAAATACCACTGATTTCAGCTCACTGACCGTCATGTATTTACCCTTCTGCTCATCCAGCCCGCTCAGCCGGTCACTCAGTTGCTGTAGCTTCGTCATCCCTTGATGCCAGCCATTCAGGCTTTCTGTCGGTATGCTGGCAGCGTTCAACTGTCGCTGCCACTGTTGTACCAGAGGTTTAGCCTGCTCCGGCCACAGCGACTGAGCCTGTTCCAGAAGCTGCCGACTGTAGGCAATATTCCAGCCAGGAGGAAGCTTGTCCAGTCGGGCAAGTTGCTGTTGTGTTTGTGCGATTACAGTTTGCGGTAACGGAGATTGCTGACGCAACATATCCAACTGCTCAGGTGTGAGTATTGCGGGTAACGGTGCCAGGGATGCAGCGAACCGAGTCTGTAACGGGTCAGGTCGGTGCAAGACATGCCAGCCCCACACCGTTGCCGCACTTATCATCAGCATGGAACACATCCCGGCGGCGAAGAAATGCCACTTTTTTGCCTTTGCCGGAGCCGGCACCGCTGCAAGTACTTCCACATTCGGCTGGTTTTCTGGTTGCGTTACATACACCCACTTCACTGGGCTGGCCGGTGCGTCTTTCTCTGTAATCGGGATACCAGAGTGGGCTTCAGATGATATTTCCGAATCATTCATTGTCGCAGCAGACAGCACGATTCCGGGCTGAATAACAGCGCCGGAACCTGACACGCCGTCACTGTTTTCCAACCTTACAGCGCTGTTGTGCATCAGGGTACGCAGCGTATCGAACTGACTAAGATGTTTGAGCTCCAGGCGCTGTAGCACTGCCCCCAGGCTGGCAAGCTGCTGTTCCGCACGATAAAGCTGGCTGAGGTCACTGTAATTCAGGGGGAGCGTGCGCATCAGCTGTTGTATACGCTGGCTCAGACCACTGAGGATTTCCATGCGGGCGTGTACCGGCTGCGGCCAGAGTACGCCCCACTGATGGCTGATCAGGGCTTCCAGTATCGCCAGCCCTTCATTCAGACCGAACAACCCGGCCAGTTGCGTACGGGCCAGCGTATACCAGGCTGCCGTCTGCAGCTCCACACCATTTTGCTCAAATAGCGAAAGACAGAGTTTTTCAGCATAACGCCAGTTCACATCCGGACGCGCCGGATGTGACAACTTGCTCAGCTCATCGCGCAGGGCAGCATAATCCGGCAGCGTGCGCGGGTCGCTGCCGGTTTTAATTTTACGGGAGGGGATGTCATTCATGACCAGATATCCATTTGACTTGCGTACAGAGCCTAAGGGTTATTATTTATGCCGCTTCGCTTTCTGCATATTCCTGGCTTTGCAGATACTGTAATGCAGCCGGATCGGCAATATATTCAACCTGGCCATGGTGACGTTCAACCTCGTTAATTATTTTGCTGAGATCTACGCGGAAAAACTCTTTGCGTAAGTTAATCCTGTTAATGCGGTAACTTTCCAGATGGTCATGCAGCGTTTTTTCCAGTGCGGGCGCGTCATCGCAGGAAATCATGGCGTGGACATCGAAATCGAAGGGCACGGACGCACCGCTTAACTCTTTGACCCGTTCCATCGGCTCCAGACGGCGGGTCATACCGATTTTATAGACATCCTCACCGAAAGAGCCAATGTTCGAAATAATATAGACATGCCCCTGTCTTGTGAGCTGAGCCATAGATTTTGCACGCTCATATTGCTGATGCACCTCCTGGATTTTCTGCTCCAGTTCAAGGCGTTGCCTTTCAAGCTCTTCTTTATAGGTCCCTTCGGCTGCCAACAGTGCTTCTTCAAGCACTCTCTGCTGTTCGGCCAGGCGATTTTCTTCCTCTTCGGCCTCCTGCTGCTGCCTGTCCAGCTCATCCTGGCGCTGCTTTTCCTCTCGCATCTGGCGTTTGATTTCAGCCTGATATTCCTTCTCTTCCTGCGCTTTTTCCAGCAATGCAACCTTATCCAGGAACTGCTGTTTTACCCCGTCCCAGTCAGCATTATCTTCAAGTTCGAGAAAGGTGATTTTCTCACTGATGACGTTATAAGCATCCCTTTCTTTGCGGAGCTGATCGTATTTACTTTGCCAGTTATTCACCGTGGTGCCGGCGAGCAAGGTCTTCACCTTAAACTTATAGCCTGAGTCCACAATACGTTGCAGTGCACGTGTCGCTTTATCTCTGGCTGCATGATAGTCCTCCCACTGGGAAGCTAGCCGTTTCTTTTCCTGGTCAATACCGCGCAATACGGCAACACTCACCTTGTCGTCAAAGGCCTTTTCCTTCTGCTCAAGGTCCGACTTTCCCTGTTCCAACGCCGCATGTTTTTGTTTGAAGCCACGGTAGATATAAAGTCTGATTAACAGGGCAACCATAACCAGCAAACCAAAAAACACGCCGATAATGCCAGCCGGGTCAGAGACGAAATCAATAAAGCGCTCATTCACATTAATCAACGCCCTCACCGCAACGTAAATTCCCCAACCAATCACACCGAGAATGACAAATATGACTCCCGCCGCATTATCACCTTTATTTTTCCTCGCCACGCTTTACTCCTTTATTATTGCTGTATAAACGTCAGTCAATATTGTGTCGCTCATTCAAAATGAGAAAGGCAAAATAATTGCCTTTCAATACCCTGTAGCCCTCTCTCAGGGGGTACTCAGTTCTCTTCCCGTGCTTCTGTCCAGGCAGCGTTTGGTAACAGCTTCCCAATAGGCATTGAAATTTTTGCTGTTGATACATTGCGCATGAACATCGGGTGGTGGTGCGACGGGTTCTGGCCTGGAGTCGCCAGGGCCTTTATCTCTCCTGGCCGAGCCTGTTTTTGTTTTACTTACCCCACTCTGTTTTTTAGTCGAATGCGGCTTTGCTTTTTTGGCCGGGGCTACCGTCGTTTTATTATCCGATTGCGTATCCTGACCATAATAATCAACGCGCCGGCTTTTGCTGCCGTGGCAATGATACTCACCGGTTTTACGGTTGGTATGGCAGCCATCCGCGTTGGTTCGTCCGGGATGTGCCATGACAGGCGTGGTGATCATGATGCAGAGCAGCAGCGACAATTTAATGCCGGTTTGCAGTTTCATTTGGAATATCCCTATAAGTTAAACGGCGCTGACCTCTCCTGTTTTCTTAAGTTTACGGCGAATTATCAAGATACTGCTGTTGTTTCAGATGGCGTAACAACACCCGCCCCTCAGGCATAAATTCGGTGCCATAGCGCACCAAACCTATGCCCTTCAGCTCTGCATCGATGGCGTAACGCAGTTCACCGGGCTGAGTCTGCGCCAGTATCACCACGTTAACGTTTTTCAGGCGCGGCTCGTATTTCAGCAAAACGGATGACAGCGTGCCCATCAGCTGATGGGCAGTCCCCGGCATCCCCTGCAGGATTTTCGCCATATCAGGCAGGCCGTAATCGGGTAAATGGGCCAGCGTCCCGGCTCGGGCATTCAGGATGCGCTGCATATTGTCCAGCACCGACAGGATGACCTGATTTTCTTCGCTAACCTGATGGAGGTCGAGGCCGCCGGTGAAGTTGCCGACCAGCATTTCATACAACGATGGGGGATTATGTCCCTGAGGCATTAATCGTCCTTAGCGGGCAGCAATGTCAGATGGTTGTTCCCGGCTTCCAGGATGCGCGGCTTATCCGGATCCAGCTCTTCACGCTCAATCACCCGCTTCCAGGTGTTATTAACCAAATCCGGATGGCGGAACAGCCCCGTGACCGCCACAAACTGCGCATCGGTTTCCATGGGCATATTGAGGCTGGCATCGCCGCCCGGTTTTACCACCACATCGCGAGTGGCCAGCAAATCGGCTTTCAGGAGGGTGTCGCCGTCTTTCAGCAGTTGTTGATACACCGTCTTGTCGAAGGTTTTGCGGTCTTTCAACTGGTAAACGCGCACCACAACCGGCTCCGACAGCGAGTTGCTCTCTCGGGCATCGGTATTCAGCGCCTCGCGCGCGGTAAAATCCAGATGCAGGACTTTAATTTTTTTGTAAAAAACGGCGGTGAAGGCCGATTTTGTGCCGTCCGTGACGCTCTGCGTCACCCCACAGCCGGTCAGGCTGAACGCCAGCAGCGCGAGCTGCCAGCGTGCGGTTTTAGTCAAACTTGTACGTAACACGTCGGTTTCCTTGTTGTGGTGTGGCCGGCTTCATGCCGCTGTAATAGCCCAGTTCCGTCGTAAAGGTCTGCGGGATATCGTCCGGGAACACGTCCCCTTCCGTGCCCAACACACCATTCATCCCCAGCCAGAAAGGGCCATCGCCCAGCGGTGGGACGGTCAGCAAGCGGGTACTGACCGTAAGCTGGATTTTTGCCTTAAACCGCCACCCCAGATAGACACGCAGCATCACCAAAAAATCCTGATACAGCAGACCATCCGGCTTCCAGCCCTGCACTTCCTGCTCGTTATCCGTTGACAGCGCAATCAGCAACTGGCTGTTGGCATCCATCGCTTCATCACCGAGCGGCGTGTTGCCATCCAGCAGAAAGTCCTCATCACCGTAAAATCCCAGCGGCTGGCTGATTCCCACCGGCCGCAGGCAATACGGACTCACCTGCACTGAGGTATCAGGCGCCAGTAGGCTCACCAGCGCCTGCATCCCTTCCTGGGTTTTGCCGGGCTGACGCAGCACACCCAGCAGCGCCAGAAAGCGCGACACCGGCGTGGCGATGTGATTTGCCGTCCCCGGAATACCCAACCCCACCAGGCCCAACAGCGACTGCGAAATGCTGTCGGTCCCGCCGGGCTCGAACGTGGCCGGGTAAGAATACTTTCGCCAGATGCGATAAAACTGCGTCAGGATGCGGTGGCTGAAGATATCGAGAAACCCCTGTAGCGCCTCGTGCCCTTCCCGGCGCTGAGTGATGTCATCGAGATAGGCCGTCGGCAGCGGTGAATCCACACCGTACATCCCCATAAAGGTGGTACGAATAACCGGCGGCGTGCTGTCATCCTCTTCATCGTATTCGACGGCTTTCAGTTCACTGACCGGAAATCCCATCCCCGGATGCGGCGCAAATCGCACCGGGTCATCAGCGGGATGACTGGTTGAGCCCATCAGCGGTCTGCCCGGATTACGCTTCTCCAGCAGCTGGCATAAACGGTAAAAGTTAATGCTGTGAAGGTCGGCTTCCAGCCGCGGGGTTAGCCGGGAATGCGGCGGTTGTGCTTCTCTTCCCATTCCAGGCGCTCTCCGGTCGGTTGCAGAATGATAATCAGGCGGTTAAACAGATAGATGTCGGTATAGAGGGCGAAGAAGCGGCTCAGCATTTCGCCAAACAGGCAGATATCACCACGCCCGGCAAAGCCATGACTGTCCAGTGTCACTTCAATCTGCACGCCACGCACCAGGTAGCCCTGCTCGAAGCGCTCGGTTTCGCTGTGCTTCACGTCGATGATGGCTTCCAGGCGACGGCGGTTCATCTCGCTGTCGGTCCATTCATACAGCGCCAGGGTACCGCGCAGCACGTCGGCGTTATCCATCATCGAGAGGAACCCGCTGCCGAGGTGGCTCAGCACGCGCCAGTGAAACCGGTCCTGCGCCGGGGGATAACAGGGCAGCGTCGGGGCGCACAGATTGCGCACGGCGATGCTGGCCGAGGTGGTTTTCATCACCGTATCAAGCACGGTACTTTGCAGCGCACGTCGTGGCAGTTGGCCGTTGGTGCCGGTGAGCGTCAGCGACAGGCTTTCGTCTTCCGGCACCCTGTGATTGTCAAAGGCTTCGCCACCGAGGATCAGCCAGGTGTTATGCAGCCCCGACGGGCCCCGGCGCACGCGGGTGTGGTAGTAATATTCCGGCGCTTGGTGGCGCATCATTCCGCCTTTGTGGCGAAAGCTGGAGAACGGCACATAGGTATGCTGACTGGATGACGTCACCGAATCCACGGCGTAAATCTCGGTGTGGCCGTCCTGCATGCGCATCGGGCGCAGCATGTATTCTGTTTGCAGGGAGTTCAGCGCCAGCGGATCAGACTCCAACGGGAAGAGATTGATCACCGGCACGCAGTTAAGGCGCAGATGCTTTTCGGTAAAGCTGAAGTCATGTTCCCAGCGTTCAGCCAGCACCACATCGATTTCAAACCAGGGGAGCGCAGCCGGAAAGGCGACAGCCTCCAGCCCACGCAGGCCGATGAACATGAATTTCTCGCGGAAGGTGAAGTACTCCAGCAACAGTTGGTAGCCGCTGAAACTGCTGCTGCCTTTTGGCCACAAGGTATCGTCATCGCCAAAGCCCTGCGCGGTGAAATGCCCGTCAAGCGGTCTTCTGTCTATATCGCCCGGCATCCGCAGCCACATCCGGGCCACATTCAGGGTAAAGGCTGCGTGCATGGCGCAGGCCAGCGGCGCATCGGCGTTGAAGTAAAGTGAAATACTGCTGAGATCGATACGGCTCCAGTCTGCCAGATTGCTGCAATTAAAACGCAGCGTGACAACCGAACGACCATCCGCATCGGTGGCCAGTCTGGCCTGCTCCAGCGACAGTGGCTGAAGGTTGATCTCTTGGGTGGTGGTGTAACGGCAGCGCGTCCCTTTTTCGCCGATCGGACGCGACAACACCTCGAAGCCTTTGGCGATCCGCATCTGCTCTTTCATTTCACGCCAGTCGGGGGTGAACTCCACTACCGACATCGACGGAATGGTGCGCAGGTAATGCGGCCACAGCAGGCTGACCAGCCCTTCGGTCAGCTCCGGTAAATCATCATCCAGCTTTTCGCGAACCCGCCCCATCAGGAAAGCAAAGCCTTCGAACAGGCGTTCCACGTACGGGTCGCGTGCGCCCGCTTTATCGAGATTGAGCATGGCCGCCTGCTCCGGGTGAGCACGGGCAAACTCTTCGCCGGCTTCAAGCAGGTAGCGCATTTCGGCGTCGTAATAACGCAGGGTTAAGTCGTCCATAGAGTTATCATCTTTTTGTTCGGTAAGTTAACCGCACAGCACGGCGGCGCGTGCCGGATCGAGAGAGATAAGCCCGGAAAGCAGTGATTCCATCTCAGGCTGCAGACGGGTTTTATCCGCCTCACTGCGCCCGGCCTTGCCACGCAGCAGTTTGAGTCTGCGGGCTTTAACTTCAAACATCAGCTTTGGCACCCATTGTTCAAGC
This sequence comes from Serratia inhibens, assembly GCF_003591175.1. Taxonomy (GTDB): domain Bacteria; phylum Pseudomonadota; class Gammaproteobacteria; order Enterobacterales; family Enterobacteriaceae; genus Serratia; species Serratia inhibens. The sequence goes on from NZ_QYYG01000001.1 coordinate 1,129,625, forward strand.
GTCAGTTCTCGGGCACTGCCGTCGAGCTCACCCAGCAGGTGCAGTGCCATTTCGTTTTTACCGTACTGCTCGCTCACCCGAGCCATCAGTAAGCGCATCAGCCATCGATCGCGGGAAGAGGTGTAACCCGGCTGAACCTGCAACCAGCTGAGCGCGGCTTCAATGCCTTCACTGTCTGCTTTCGCCAGGACCTCAGGCTCCAGCATCAGAACATCATCACTGTTGCTCGCCGTTGCCGTCACCGGCTCATCCTTCCAGCCCGGCATATCATCCAGCACGTTTTCTTTAATCCAGTTCAGGGTCACTTCATCGGCGAAAGGTGTGCCGTCACTGAAGGCCAGCGCTTCCAGCCCCGGAAGGCGGGCCAGTAGCCCTTCCAGGTCACGGCAAAGGATGTCGGCACGCACGCTGTCGTTATCCAGCTTTACCAACGCCTGCCAGGTGTACCACTGCACATCCAGCCACAGATGGTTAACCCCCTGCGCCAGCAAAGTGTCCGTATGCTCTAGCAGCTCAGACCAGCTTTTTTGCAGGTACAGACGTTTGAGATGTGCCCTGTTGTCGGGCTTAGGCGGAACCAGCCGGGTACGCCCGGAGGCGTCCAGCGGCGGCAACTCCGTCAGCGTGTCCCAGCGCACACTTTTCAGCAGATGATGTCCGGCCAGCCAGCCACCGGGCTGATCGCGGAGATATTTCGCCAGCACTTTGGCCTGATCGAGCAAATCACGTCCTGACGTGACGGCGTCCATCACCGGCGCCGATAATGCCGGCACCCTAGTAGCGTTTTCTTCACGACTGGTTTGCGGCACCAGACTGTTGGTGCCACCGCTTTGCACCAGCCGGTTATCCAGCGCCTGATACAGCCCTGCCAAATCCGGACGAGCGTCCTCAGCAAACGTTTGGAGTGTCTGCTCTGCCAGTAACAGCGCCGCCGTGATGCGCTGCATGACGGACATATCCACTTCCGGGTACAAAGACAGGCTGTCTGTCACACGGCTACTGCCCAGCCACTCCAGGGCAGATTTGCGGCTGCGCTCACGCTGAGGATGCAATCGGGTTCCGAACTGCGCCAGCATTGCCGCCAGCAGTTCAAGCCCTTGTGCAAACCCGGACTCGCCGTCCTGATGCAGACGCGCCCAAACGTAGAAGGTGATGACACGCAGATCCTTGCAGGTGCCGGTCAACAGCTTTTCCGCCCGTTGGCAAATCAACCCGGTTTCAATCCCCGAGAGCTTGTTGACCTCTTCGCGAATACGCTGGAAATCATCGTCATAGCCCGGGTCTTCCCCGGTTGGTTCATTGTCATTAATGGGTACCAACCAGCGTTCCCAGTCAGCGCTACGTGCCCGGGCCTGAACCAGTGAGATCTTTTCATCTGCCCCACAGGCCTGAAGTAGGTTTTGTAATGTAGCCATTATTCCCTCCCCTCCATGGCTGAATTCTCTGTGCCGGTCAGCGCCTGTGCAGTGGCGGCATCCACGCTGAATATGTTTTCCGGCAGACTAAAACCGCGCAAATCCAGCAACGCCAGCGGCCCTTTGCCCAGTTGAGAGCGCAGAACCCACTGCAACGTGCGGCCATCCGGGGCGGTAAAACTCATCATCCACTGGCTGCGGTCAAGCTGTTTCCGCTTGCCCTGCTCCAGCCAGCGAATGAAGCCCCAGGTGCCACTGTAATCCCCGAACAGGCGTGTGCCGGCGTTGGTCGACGTCCAGGTCAGCATGGCGCCGGGTTTGAAGGTATCCCCCGGCCAGCGGAAGGACTGCCAGTCGGCCATCTGGTTGAAGTAATGCAACCGCTGCCCGTCAATCGTTAGCTGGGTTTCCACCACCTGCGGTACCGGGCGGGCCTGTAATTCGAAGCTGATGCCCTGGCTGCCGTCGGTAAACAGAACGTCGGATAGCTGGCTCAGCTGATTTAACGCTTTCAGAAACGCCGGGTTAAACGTCAGCCCCTGGCTGTTAGTTCGGTTCGGCACCCATCGGCTGCCTTCTTTATGCAACACGCCGCTGAGTTCAGCGGTCAGGAAACGGTCTATACGCCCGGTGTCCTTGCGGATAAACTCCGCCAGCATCGGCAGGGAAGCGTCGCTTTTGCTTGCCGCAAACGGGAAACGCCCCTCAAAGGCGGTGTGCCAGTTTGCTACCACCGAACGGCTCCAACGGTCGTTGAGGCTGGCTGCAGACGGTTGCAGTACGGTTTCCCAGGCCTGCGTCAACGGTTGCACAAACAGGGTGTTGCCAAAGCCGCTCCACTCCTCACCCAGACTGGCCGCCACCAGGCTGCCGTACTGCTGGGTATCGGTCAGATCCACACTTTTGCCCTGGAACACCGTCTGTGCCAGGGTCTGCATCATCTCCTGCGGATCGTTAGCACTCGCCACCTGTTGCAGACGCAGACGCACGCGGGTGATACGGGTCAGGTAGGTTTGCAGGCTCAGCGTGCTGTCGGCCGACATCAGGTTGCTGGCCGGGTTTTTCCCCATCAGGGTCAACAGCGGCCCGAAGGTGTCATCCAGCGGCCCCTGCGGCCCGGCTGCACGCTGATCGATAACGGGCTTATCCTCACTGCCGAGCAGATCTTTTGCCGACTTGATAATGGAATCCGACAGCCCTTCGCGCAGTTCGCCGGCTTGTCCCTGCCAGGCCAACGTATTCATCAGCGCAATCATCGGCGACTGACGCACATCGCTCATCAGTGTCAGTTGGTCAATCACATCCGCAATGTTGTGCGCCGGATTCAGCCGCAAGCTGTTGAGGAAGTTCAACCAGCTGCCGGCAAAATCAGTGAAGTAACGCTGCGTCAGACGCGCTTTCAGCGCTTCCGGAGAAAGGTCGGCAGAAACTGCCTTGCGACTGTCGCTCAATACCCAGTCAATCTCATCACGGCGCGAGTTCGCCGCTTTCTCGATGGCCTGCTGAATGCCCCCTTCCCAGGCCTGACGGGTGAACATCCCCGGCACCACGTCATCTGTGATGAACAGACGGCGGGCATCGGTGCCATCGGTCATGTCTTCCAGTGACACATCGGCAAAGTTACGCCGTACCGATTTGAGCATGTTTTCGTAGAGGGTTCCCTCCGCATTACGGCGACCAATCTGCTGCAACAGCACCTGACGGCTCTGGCTGACCAGCGCCGCATCCGGGGTGATTTTCCACTGGGGGTGTTCCGACAACCCAGATATAGAGAACGCCCACAAGTCTGGCGCAAGGCTCTGCCACAATCCGCTAGAAATTCCCTGCCGGGTCGGTTGCACCCTTTGCATGGTCTGGGCGTAAAACGCATCATCCACTTTGTCCGGGCGGGACATCATCAACCAGGCTTTCAACTGGTCATAACCGGGTTTCGCCAGCTGTGCGCGCTGGTCACTGTTAGGTGCCGAGTTTGTCAGCGCAGTCAGTTTGTGCATCAGGGCAGCATTGGCCGGGTCGCGGATCAGGCGGTTGTTCGCCACGCCATACCACGGGAGCATCGCAGCGAGCAGTTGCTGGTTATGATCGAGGCCAAAACGTTGATACCAGGGTGAACCGCCCTGAACATGATGTTGCAAGCGGCCGGCATCGTTACGCAGGTTGTGCAGGCCCGCCAGTTGAGCGTCAGAAACGGAGGGATGCTCGACCAGAGAACGGGCTTTGTTCGCTACAGAAGAAATCTGACTATAGTTCAGGGCAAAAGAGATCAGCAGCCCGGCTCCCCAGATACCGAGCACAGCCATAATGCCCCATGCCAGCGTCTGCTCCCAGGCCATACCGACACGGCGGCCATGTACGCGGGTGCAGTCTTCCGTCACCCCCAACCAGGTTGCCGGAAACGTCAGGGCATGTTTATGCGCAGCCGGAATGGTGCTCTCCGCCACGTTTTTGCCTGCTTCTTCACTCGGGGAACCGGGTTTATTGACCGGGCTGAACATCAGCCCCCGCAGCGGGATACGCTGTTGTGAACCATACAGCCAGGGTGTCAGGCGGGACATCCAGCGTTTGCTTTCCCCCTGCTCAAGCTGCTGGGCAAGGCGCAGCAGAAAATCATACTGGCGCTGTTCAGCAATCTGCGACATGCCCTGCTCACGCAGCTGCGGCAGCAGCTTATCGAGTTGTGCTGCCACCTCATCCGGCATCGCCCGCAGTGGCAGCGTGATACCGACAGACTGCGATTTACGCCCTGCCTGCGACCATTCACTGCCGCACAGCTGCCACAGCCAGACAGGGGCAGAATAGCGCAGCAGCTCACTGATTTTCTCCAGCCCGCGCAGATCGTTGTCGCTCATCTGCGGTGTGAGGTTCTCACCTTCCCCCAGTACCCGGACAATACCGTCCAGTGGGCGGCCACGGCGGAGTTTGCGCAACGCGGTATATTTTTCTGTATCTACTTCAGCCGTCAAACTGCCGCCGTAGATCAGAACGGTACGCTCACCTTCAAGCCACTGCTGTTGTTGCAGGCCGGGAACCAGTTGCTCAATCGCGGCTTCGTCGCCGGTGACCAGCAGCAGGCGGGCTTTGCGGCGCCAGAAGAGTGTGTAGCGTCGGCGAAGGTGGGTGCGAATCTGTTGACTGATCGTCACTACAGCAGATACGGAAGTCATCTCTTTCTTTGGTGACACCTTAACATCATCACCCTGCGCATTTTGCCGCTCTTTGCTGAAGCTGCGCTTACCTTCAGCGTACGCGCCAAAGAACAGAAATATTCCAATCACGGCCAGAACAATGCCAACTGCCACAGAACCGCTCAGCCAGGTATACCAGGCAGAAGTATCCCTGATGAGCTGTAATTTTTCAGGATGCCAGTAAACGATACCCGTAACAGCAATACTGCCGACCAGCGCAATTAACTCCACAAGCCAGAATACAATTTCCGGTTTCTTAAACAGCGAGAGGAATCGCCTCATGCCTCGCCCTCCTTAGCGGAAGTCTCAGGGGATACAACCATATTCAACCCTTTCCATGTTTGTGTTCACGGCATACCAGTAAATGGGGCGCCGGTTGTTGTATTGATTATGTGGCACCTGCCACGGCAAGCCAGAGTGCAGCGTTACCTGCATCCCCCAGAAAATCATTAAAGTTGTGAAGCCCCGTCAACGGGTCAACACTTTCCAGGCCCGCTGCATCAATAGCTTTCATCAACATGGCATACACTTCGGTTTCGGCATCAACCCCGCGGAGCCAAAGATGCTCCGGCTTTTAGGCGTTAACCGGTACCCAATCGAGTGCCTACGTTACGGCATAGTGCAGCGAATCCATCTCACCTTCACCAGCTTCCGGTCGATGCAGAAAAGCAAGCAGTGGGATAACGTCCTGCGTCAGGCGGTTCCCCAGCAGCACACCGCTTATCGCCTCCGCCCCCCACTGGCGTATTGGCTGGCGTGTATTGCCACGACACGATCAGAAGTACGGCCTCGCTGCGAATATGATGGTCGAGTTATTAATCAATAGCCTGTGTGCCGTGACTACTCAAGGCAGAGGCCGCCTGTTGAATATCTGACTGCTTCCACGCTTCCCGGAAAAGTGCGAATGCTTTCTCTTCAGATACTATCCGGTGGCGGACTCATGGCCGTGCTCTGCTGCGTTAGCCGCGTTCGTTTCCTGTCTTCTTCACTTGCAGGCACGGACATATAAAACGGCATGTCGCCCACGTTCTCCTACGGCTCTTCATGCGTACCGGAGTCTGTACAACCCACAGGCCTCAGGCAGGACTTTGCGAATACCGGTGGCCCGACATTGACAGGATTATCCGGATCGGCTGAGTTATTACCGCCTTTGCTCTGTTGGAGAATAAATTCATAGGTGTCGGTGTATATCGACGGAATAAACTCGGCCCGGCACGGGCAGGTACTTCTGCTGTGCAGCGTACCGGCAATACGGCGGCCATGAATAAAATCGTCAGGTAAGCCCCCCATGATTTTAAAAAGACCTGGATGCCTACCGCAGGTTACGCTGTGCTCCTCGCAGGCCTGCAATCGCCCAAAATGCATATGATCGGACATTCCTTCTGTGATCACCCCACCGCAGCTTGTCTTGTCGTCCTGAAACAAAAAATGTCCAACCGCCATCGCGTTGTCCTTACTTTTTTTCCTTTCATACGTTTCTGCACTTCGTCTGTTATCCGCGCATAACGCCGTTTCCGCTGCCAGCGGCCCCATTCAGCCAGTGCGTGCAGCTCCATTTCTTCCCGTGTCCGGATCCGCTTTAAGGTCCCCCCCGGCAAACAGCACCGAGCCGTGTTCGCGCAGCTGCGGAGCCAGGGTGTCCACATTGTCACCAACAACCAGCAGCAGACGGACTTTTAAACGCCAGAAGAAGCTGTAAGCGGAGCGGAGATGGTCGCGCATGTCACGGGCGATATTGCGTGAAATCGAGGGAGCCAGCTGTGGCGAACTGATCAATTTCGTTTATTCATCGGAGGACGCACGGGCAAGATGCTGGTCAAAATCACTGAGCCTGCCAAAGCGAGTTTGCAGAAACACCAGCACGGTGAGTGGAATCCCCAGTCCGGTAGTCACAAACAGTCCCGTCTGCCAGTGGCCGTGCCAGCCACCAGACCCAGCGCATCAGTGTGACGTCAGACAAACCAGCACAGAAAGAGCGCCCCAGCCATTAAAAACGTGATGAAAATCCAGAGGAATATCCTGCTGCGAAGCAGGCGAAAAATATATTTCCCGATTTACTCTCCCTATTTACCCCCGGACTCACCCGGGGTAATGGCCTGTATCCAGAGTGTCCCGGTGCCACGTTCGGCGCTGATAGCCAGTTGTGCGGAGCCGGTCTGCTGCGCAGCAAGTGTCGCCACGGCTGCGGCCAACCACGGGGACACGCAACCGGTATGTCCTATTATAAGGTCGGCGTTATGACGGCCTGCCGGTGAGGGTACGCCGGAAAGAAGCGGTAGCGCCATCGCCGGGATAACGGCGGAAGCCTCCTCTCCCGTCAGACCACTGAGCCAGAGGTGTTTAACCTGCCCAGCCTCCAGGGGTACCCAGTCAGCTGCCTGCGCTATGCCTTCGTCGAGCAATTGTGGACCGGTCCGTTCAGGGCGGTGTAACCACGCCAGCGGCGGTACCGTGTTCTGCGTAAGTCTATTGCCCAGCAGCAACGCTACTATTGCCTCCGCACTTCCCTGACGCATTTCAGGTGCGACCTGAGCAGCAATGACGAGCAGCAGTGATTTGTCGTTGATGCGGTTATCAAGCCACTCATCAATAAACTGCGCACCGTGGCCATCAACATATTCAATCGGCTGTGCAATACCGGCCTCCTTCAGGCTGTCGTGCCAGACCGGGATGAAACGACGTGGCAAAATAGAGGTGTCAGCCTCAAACAGCACCGCTAGCGTTTGTTTCGGGGAGAACGGTGCGAGTGCGATTGCAACATCAGCCAGCAGCTTCTGAAGCCGGGCCTGAAACACCATCAGATCCTGTTGTTCGGGCTCCAGTGAATCATCACTCTCCTGCCCCACCGGAGGGGGTGGTAGAAATGTATGTAAACAAAAGTCTTCCCGACCGCGACCGGGCTGGCTTTTGAGTATTGAGGGCCCTTCCATTAACAGTGTCACCGGAGTCTGTCCCGGTTCCTCTGGTAACGGAATATCCACGCTTATATGCAGGATCTGGAGCGCCCGGCGGCCCCGTCGGGTTTCCCACAATAATGTTTCTTCACGCTTTCTGTCCCAGCCATCAGCATGATTGTGCTGAAACAGCCAGAACAGCAATCGCAGAACAAACACCAGTAACCAGACCAGCATGATGGCCGCAGGAAAGAGTATCCAAAATTTTGTACCCTCCCCCTGCCGTTCACATGCCAGACCCGCTATTGCAGCCACAACAGCCAGCGCCCCTAGAGCCGAAAACCAGTAGCCGAAACGGATGGGGGCCGGGCGCCAAGCTGCGGGGGGAATAATTTTAAGATTTACCGGCATAATCAGGGTATAAAGACCAGCTCAGGTGAAACAGTATTAAGATTCAGTTGTGCGCGGAGGTTGGTAAATTTAGGCGGCACAATCCAGTCAAATGTAACTCCGTCCTTATTCCATGTAATCGATGAGAAATCTTCCTGCTTCTGCCAGCTATTTAACTCCAGTGAACGCCAGCAACTGACAACCATTATACGTTGTACCCTAGACGCTTTTTTAGATTCAACCTGGTAAATATCGGCATACATTTCCTGCCCGGCCCCGCACTGGGCGGTGGGGTTCCCCGGACGTGAGGGGAACCCATTAATTAAAAGGAAATATTGTCTGTTACCTACGGTATGCAGCTTCCCGTCACTGTATAGTGATACCAGTTCTTTTTGAGGTGTAATTGTTACACCTTCAATCACTAACGGTTGCTGGCGGTTAAATATTTCTTTGATTTCTGACGCGGAGGCATTCAATGCTGCGCCAAGAAAAAACACAAGGAGTGAAGTATTTTTCATGTATTTATTGTCCATAAACTTTATCGGCATAACACAATCCTGAATAAACCCATGCATGCTCTGCAGACTGCCCTTCTGCGCCCGAATCGCGCCCCAGCTGTCGGTTCTGAGTTCAACCCCCTCGCCGCGCTATTGTTTTTCGCTGTCGACGAGATGGCCGAGATTCAGCTGGCTCTTGCCGCCGTACTCCGTGCTAACCTTGATATGTTCCTGGTCACGGCTGTCATCGAGGCGGATTTTGTTGTTGCTCGGGGTGCGCAGCACATTGCGCTTGTAGTTGCGGATGGTGACATGGTCGCCGTGGGCCGAATCGTGCAGCACGCCAGCGATGTACGGCCGGTCCGGATTACCGTCTTCAAACCCTACCGCCACTTCGGTGCCCGCCAGCAGCGGCAGGTGCAGACCATAAGTGTCACCGGCGTACGGGCGGGACTGACGGACCCATGAAACTAGATAAGTTTCATTATTTATTTTAAAACATTAATTTTATATATTTTTTCAAAATCTTTCCCTGCACTAGCAACCACCCCTCCCCTAATACTGATTGTTACAAGCCCTTGTAACTTAGGTTTTCCTTGTATGGTAAAGTTATTATATATATATTTTGTATAATATTTGCTTTCAGAAAACACTAACTTCAACCCCGAATTTGATGGGTGAATTTCATAATTTAAATCAACAATCGGCCCTGTACCTCCGGAAATAGTGATTGGGACATAATACTCTTGGCCAATATACCCATCAGACAACTCATTGGGCTCGAATGTAATATATTTTCCACACCCAGTCAAAAACAAATAAAAAATAAAAAATGCGCTAAATTTATTCATTCCAATCATGGTATTTTTGTAAATACCAGCCCCCCAAAAGTATGGCTCAGAAATTCACCTAACGTTAATGATGTTCTGAGCGAATTATCTTTAACTTCACCCCATGAAAAAAGTCTCAACGAAACAAATTCTTCTAAATTCGTTTCGTTAGTAATTCGTTGTCCGTTAGCTAACTTTAACTTTCCATCCCAAACTATCCAGTGATCTTTGAATGGAACATCTGCGCCTTGTTGAAGCATGCCTGCAGAGATCAAACTTAAAATATGGACATCATTACTCATCAATGAGTTTAGCTTACATATATCGTTTATGTTGCTATGATACATGCTTATATTACTGAATATTTTACGCGCACCTGCACTCAGCATCCATTTTTCAATATCACCCCACAACGTAATTGCAGATGCCTTATCTCCAACCGATTCATATTTTAGCAAATTATTAGATGAGTCACGCAAACTTGCCATTGTAATCCAATCAATTGCGGAAACTCGGGGATGGATCAACCCTGCAAATAGATCATTCACTTTCATTGTGTTAGCGCCTGGCTGAATTAAAAAAAATCCCAGCCTTCCTTTGCCATAACCCCATAGATCCCAGACTAATTTCTCATAAACATCATATCGGTCCATCATTAAACAATAATAAAATGCTGCTGGTCCACATAGCATCGAGTAATACTGGTTTGGATAATATTCTCCTTCTGGACCTAATAGAGAAGCAGCCTTCCTGGCATCAAGTTCATTCTTTATAATATTTTTTGCAAAAGGGTCCAATGGATCTCCAACTGGGTGCTCCAGAGAGACAAAAAACCTTGGCAGGCAGGTAATTTGTACATTATGTATATTATCGTCACCATTGCCACTAACGGGCTTTGTTTGTGCTTTAGTCTCAAAATAACAGACATTTTCTCGTTTATTTTTAGAGTATGCTTTCCCGGAGGCTATTTCACCAAGTGTATACATTTTTTTCGCCGGGGATGAAAGCACCGAAATCAGCTTACCACCGTGTTTACGGTACAAGTTAATCTCTATAATGTAGATCACTGACAAATCATCATCAGTCTCATTCGTATCATGAGACTGTGTATAATAACCAGGGTCTATTGGTTGTAGCGTTACTGACAGCAGAACATGCTTTTTATTATTGGCATCAGTTTTATATATATTGAGGTCGTAAAACAGGTCGGATGCTGGAACATTCGATTCAATTTTTGTGTAAACATTATACTTAGGCATTGATAACTCCCGGCATCATATGCAGCAACACATCCTGAGTCTGTGCGGAAGTAAACAGCTTCGTATACCCCTCACCATCACTAACACCTTCCAGTACTGAACCATCCATCAAAAATGCCCTGTAAGGAGTATTCAGCATCGGTGTCCCATTATCATCTGCGCACTGGTAGCGAATATTGTGGCTGCCATCGTCGATAGCATTCACTAAAGGTGAAATATCAGGCTTATGCTGCGCTCGTGTCTGTCTGGCGTAATGTCCGGCTCTGGTCCTGAAATCGCCCAACGTCGCTGATTCAATGGCATGAGCATCCAGGGTGATATAGCTCCCGCCACCGTTCAGGGTCAGCTTCTTCTTCGCGATGATTTTGATTTCATCTTCCGTACTGACGATACTAATTTCCTTACGAGCAAGCAGAGCCATCAAGTCGTTCTGAGCCTGCACCTGTACTGGCCCCTGATTCGCAATAAGCTTGATCCCCAGCTTACGAACAAACACGCTAAGGGCGTTGCCCACCCCGATGAACAGATTTTTCACCACGCTGACGTCGGCACTCTTACCGGCAGTAGCAATCAGATTCTGGCCGGCCGATACCTGCAGGTGTTGTCCGCTGGTCAGCGCCATACCCTCCGGCGCACTGAGCAGCAGTACCGATTTTTTGAGGTCCGTCAGTTGCTGTTCCAGCAGCTTGATTTGTGCCTGGAGATCCGCCGGGTTCGCGGTGGCGGTCTGCGCATCGGTCGAAATGGCCGTCATCTGCTCCCGTGCTTCCCCCAGATTGCTGACCGCCGGTTGCATCTCCAGCACCTGGCCCTGCGCCTTTGCCTGACCGTCAGCGCTGATGAATATCCCTTTCTGTGCCCGGATAGCTCCCCAGCCGTCGGTTCTGAGTTCAAACCCTTCCCCGCGCTTCTGCTTTTCACTGTCGACCAGGTGACCGAGATTCAGCTGGCTCTTGCCGCCGTACTCCGTGCTGACCTTGATATGCTCCTGGCCCCGGCTGTCATCAAGGCGGATTTTGTTGTTGCTCGGTGTGCGCAGCACATTGCGCTTGTAGTTGCGGATAGTGACATGGTCGCCGTGCGCCGAATCGTGCAACACGCCGGAGATATAGGGCCGGTCCGGGTTGCCGTCTTCAAACCCTATCGCCACTTCGGTGCCTGCCAGCAGCGGCAGATGCAGACCATAAGTGTCGCCGGCGTACGGGCGGGACTGGCGCACCCACAGGCTCTCGAATCCGGTCTCCCAGTTATCACGGTCAAACAGCATGTTGACGCGATAGCGACCGTCTTTATCGATATGCCCGTAGGTGTCATTTTCGGTGGTACTGGTGACGCGGGCTGGTAAAGTGCCGGCCATCACCGGACGCGCACCGGGCTCAGGACGGAAGCCAAAATCGGTGCTGTCCGGGATACCGCTGAAATGCACCTCAAAATCTTTATCACGGCGGGCCGCGCTTTTCATCCCGGTGATGAGCACGCCCTGGCTGAACGCCTCCGCCACTTCATAGCCGCCGGTGACTTTCAGTACCTGTCCGGGCGCCAGTGTCGGGCAACTGGTGATGGCACTGAGTTGGGTCTGGCCGTTCAGGTAGCGTTCGTGACGTATACGGGCATAAAACGCGCCGGACTCCGGTGCCGGGTTAGGGCCATAAGTGCTGCCCGGCGTCAGGTAGTTGTCGGCATAGTGATAAGCCTCGCCGTAGGTGGTGCTGTCACCGCGGGTCGCATCCACCTGGGTGTTCATGTCGTTGGTGGCCTGGCGGTAGTTGTAATCGCGGGTGCTGACCAGCTTTTGCACCACGTTGTGGTGGCTCTCCATTCCCCAGACCGAGTCCACACCCCGCGAATGCTGCCCTGATGGCGGAACCGATGGCAGCGTCAGGCCTTTTTCATAACCCTGCTGACCGTCGTAGAATTCCACCACGTCGATGTTCAGGCGCGTGTCGGTGGTAAAGCGGAACCAGATCCCCACCTCACCCAGCAGGCGGGTGATAAAGTGCAGGTCATCCTCGCCGTACTGCATCACCTGCTCACGGCGCGGGTACTCTTTTGAAAGCGAGAACAGAAAATCCTGCCCGCGCAGATTGTGGCGCTCGCGCAGGATTTTTTCCACAATTTGCGGCACCGACATATCCTGATAAACCGCGTTCTGATGTGAGCGGTCGAGCAATGCCAGACGCGGCTGTAGCGTCAGGGCATAGTGGGTTTCATCCTTTGAGGTGCTCAGGCGTTCAAAACCGCTCACCCCCCCCTGGAGAACCCGTACCGATTGCTGAATTTTAATGCCGTAACCCTGGTCTAGCGGAGCCTGTAGCGTCAAAGAGCCGGCTTTCATCAGCATCATTTCCTTGCTGATGGCATGGTCACCACTGGTGAACTCAATGCGGTAGCTGAATGGCTTGCTCAGGGCCTCGTTGCCTTCAAACGCCAGTACATCAAGTTCTGACTCACATCCTTTTATCGCCAGCAGGTGGTGGTTATGGCTGAATCTAATCGGGGGATTGGTGCTCATTGTATTCCTTCACATCGGCAGAAAAATCATGTTCTGAAAAAGCAGACATGCATTAAGTAAGTTAATTATTGCTTAATCTTTACCGTATATTTTTTATAAAAATCTTTGCCAGAGTGCATTGTGCCAAGAGTAAACCCAGAAACGGTCACACTATAACCACCTGATTTTTTCGGGATACCAGATATGATGATTCGATGGTAATCTTTGTTTATCCCATCTTCTCTACCAAAAGCGTACTTTACTTCTTCCGGATTCCATACCAACCCTGAATCGTTCGGGGTTATACTTACCGATACGCTGGATTCGTTAACAACACCTCCATTTTATCACAGCAGTCTCTTGATATGGCTTATTGGCTATCGCACTGGGCAGGCAGCCTGATTCCGGGGAAACATCAGGATAAGACATGCTACATCCAGAAATTATAAAGAAAAGAACAAATGTCAGAAAGCTCATATATAGTTTAGTCATAACACTCATAACACTCATAACACTCATAACACTCCGTGATTTTTCGACATACAATATCAGCACAAAGCACTAATTTTTTTTCATTTTTATTACATATACCTTATTAATTTTACTTCCCGGAGTCGTTGTCCCCATAGAGTAACCATTAATATGAACAAGTACCTCCCCTGCTTCTTTCGGTTTCCCACTAATTATTATGTGATGATAGTCTTCCTCCACCCTTTCTGCCTCTCCTCTTTTCAACGTGGTCACCTTTGGCTTCCATTTCAACCCTGCTTCCGGAGGAGATATATCCACTCCGATATTCTCTTTAAATAAAATAGCATTAGTTATTTCAACCTCAGTCAAATAGTCCTGACCAACAATTCCATCAGGGAGATCATTTCCTCCAGGTAAAAAACTTGGCGCAGTACTGCCACAGGCGGAAATCAAGAGAAGAATAAAAGGAATGATATTTTTCATAGTTATTTTATTGGTTTAAAAACCACCCCTCCAAAAACATGCTTAGCGAAGTAGCTGAGACTACTATTATTTTTTGTTTGCCACTCAACCCTTCCCCAAGAAAAAAGTTTCAGTTCAATTAATTCATCACTATCTTTGGGAGTAATATCTCCACCATCAACCTTACAAACAGCTTCATCCCAAACGATCCAGTGATTCTTTGACGATGAGTCACCAGTGCCCCATCCTTTTAACATTCCTGCAGATATAAGGGTTACAACTCTGCATCCTTGTTTAACATATGAATTAAGCTTGACTATATCTGCCTCATTAGCATGTGAAAGGCTTATATTATCGAATATTTTCTCATAACCTGCTTTTTCAAACCACTTAGTGAGCGATCCCCACATGGTAATACCGGAGACCTGATCATCCACTTCATCGTAACTCATAATGGAGTTTTCTGAATCTCTCAGCCCCGCTGACGTCATCCAATCCAGACCTGATATTAATTCTTTACCTCTATCATCATAAAAAGCCCCCCTAGGATGCCTACACCCATCCCCAGGTGATATCTCAAGATTGCCTATTTTTGTTTTTCCATGTAACCAGAGTTCAATCGCAGCTTGTTTATAAACATCAGGTCTGTCCATTTGTAAACAATAGAAAAATGATGCAGGCCCACACAAGCTAGTCCCCCCTTGATTAGGGTAACTGGCATAATTCATTCTTGATGAAATCTGACTCTCGAATTTACTTCTGTCAAATGGATCATCAGGACTACCTACAGGATATTCTTTTGCAATAAAAGCTCTTTCGAGGCAAGTAATCTGCACATTATATATATTGTCGTCACCATTGCCATTAACGGGTTTTGTTTGCGCTTTAGTCTCAAAATAGCAGACATTTTCTCGTTTATTTTTAGAGTATGCTTTCCCGGAGGCTATTTCACCAAGTGTATACATTTTTTTCGCCGGGGATGAAAGCACCGAAATCAGCTTACCACCGTGTTTACGGTACAAGTTAATCTCTATAATGTAGATCACTGACAAATCATCATCAGTCTCATTCGTATCATGAGACTGTGTATAATAACCAGGGTCTATTGGTTGTAGCGTTACTGACAGCAGAACATGCTTTTTATTATTGGCATCAGTTTTATATATATTGAGGTCGTAAAACAGGTCGGATGCTGGAACATTCGATTCAATTTTTGTGTAAACATTATACTTAGGCATTGATAACTCCCGGCATCATATGCAGCAACACATCCTGAGTCTGTGCGGAAGTAAACAGCTTCGTATACCCCTCACCATCACTAACACCTTCCAGTACTGAACCATCCATCAAAAATGCCCTGTAAGGAGTATTCAGCATCGGTGTCCCATTATCATCTGCGCACTGGTAGCGAATATTGTGGCTGCCATCGTCGATAGCATTCACTAAAGGTGAAATATCAGGCTTATGCTGCGCTCGTGTCTGTCTGGCGTAATGTCCGGCTCTGGTCCTGAAATCGCCCAACGTCGCTGATTCAATGGCATGAGCATCCAGGGTGATATAGCTCCCGCCACCGTTCAGGGTCAGCTTCTTCTTCGCGATGATTTTGATTTCATCTTCCGTACTGACGATACTAATTTCCTTACGAGCAAGCAGAGCCATCAAGTCGTTCTGAGCCTGCACCTGTACTGGCCCCTGATTCGCAATAAGCTTGATCCCCAGCTTACGAACAAACACGCTAAGGGCGTTGCCCACCCCGATGAACAGATTTTTCACCACGCTGACGTCGGCACTCTTACCGGCAGTAGCAATCAGATTCTGGCCGGCCGATACCTGCAGGTGTTGTCCGCTGGTCAGCGCCATACCCTCCGGCGCACTGAGCAGCAGTACCGATTTTTTGAGGTCCGTCAGTTGCTGTTCCAGCAGCTTGATTTGTGCCTGGAGATCCGCCGGGTTCGCGGTGGCGGTCTGCGCATCGGTCGAAATGGCCGTCATCTGCTCCCGTGCTTCCCCCAGATTGCTGACCGCCGGTTGCATCTCCAGCACCTGGCCCTGCGCCTTTGCCTGACCGTCAGCGCTGATGAATATCCCTTTCTGTGCCCGGATAGCTCCCCAGCCGTCGGTTCTGAGTTCAAACCCTTCCCCGCGCTTCTGCTTTTCACTGTCGACCAGGTGACCGAGATTCAGCTGGCTCTTGCCGCCGTACTCCGTGCTGACCTTGATATGCTCCTGGCCCCGGCTGTCATCAAGGCGGATTTTGTTGTTGCTCGGTGTGCGCAGCACATTGCGCTTGTAGTTGCGGATAGTGACATGGTCGCCGTGCGCCGAATCGTGCAACACGCCGGAGATATAGGGCCGGTCCGGGTTGCCGTCTTCAAACCCTATCGCCACTTCGGTGCCTGCCAGCAGCGGCAGATGCAGACCATAAGTGTCGCCGGCGTACGGGCGGGACTGGCGCACCCACAGGCTCTCGAATCCGGTCTCCCAGTTATCACGGTCAAACAGCATGTTGACGCGATAGCGACCGTCTTTATCGATATGCCCGTAGGTGTCATTTTCGGTGGTACTGGTGACGCGGGCTGGTAAAGTGCCGGCCATCACCGGACGTGAACCTGGCTCAGGACGGAAGCCAAAATCGGTGCTGTCCGGGATACCGCTGCAATGCACCTCAAAATCTTTATCACGGCGGGCCGCGCTTTTCATCCCGGTGATGAGCACGCCCTGACTGAACACCTCCGCCACTTCATAGCCGCCAGTGACTTTCAGCACCTGTCCGGGCGCCAGTGTCGGGCAACTGGTGATGGCGCTGAGTTGGGTCTGGCCATTCAGGTAGCGTTCGTGACGTATACGGGCATAAAACGCCCCGGACTCCGGGGCCGGATTGCGGTCATAGGTACTGCCCGGTGTCAGATAGTTATCAGCATAGTGATAGGCATCGCCGTAGGTGGTGGCATCCCCGTGGGTCGCATCCACCTGGGTGTTCATGTCGTCGGTGGCCTGGCGGTAGTTGTAATCGCGGGTGCTGACCTGCTTTTGCACCACGTTGTGGTGGCTCTCCATGCCCCAGACCGAGTCCACACCCTGCGAATGCTGCCCTGATGGCGGCACCGATGGCAGCGTCAGGCCTTTTTCATAGCCCTGCTGACCGTCGTAGAACTCCACGACGTCGATGTTCAGGCGCGTGTCGGTGGTAAAGCGGAACCAGATACCCACCTCACCCAACAGGCGGGTAATAAAGTGCAGGTCGTCCTCGCCGTACTGCATTACCTGCTCACGACGCGGGTACTCTTTTGAAAGCGAGAACAGAAAATCCTGACCGCGCAGGTTGTGGCGCTCGCGCAGGATTTTTTCCACAATCTGTGGAACGGACATGTCCTGATAAATGGCGTTCTGGTGCGAACGGTCAAGCAGCGCCAGGCGTGGCTGGAGCGTCAGGGCATAGTGGGTTTCATCCTTTGAGGTGTTGAGACGTTCAAAGCCACTCACCAACCCCTGAAGAGTACGCACGGCCTGCTGCATTTTGATGCCGTAACCCTGGTCAACCGGAGCCTGCAACGTCAGAGTCCCCGCTTTCATCAGCATCATTTCCTTGCTGATGGCATGGTCACCACTGGTGAACTCAATGCGGTAGCTGAATGGCTTGCTCAGGGTCTCGTTGCCTTCAAACGCCAGCACATCAAGTTCTGACTCACATCCTTTTATCGCCAGCAGGTGGTGGTTATGGCTGAATCTAATCGGGAGACTGATACTCATACGCTCTCTCCTTGTGTATGGTCAAACTCCAGCCCTATGCCCTCTTCCTCACTCCAGCCAAGACGTAACGACCGCGGTTTCTGTTTTGCAGCCATGTGGGTCAGCAGTTGCTGACTCAGTACCGGCAGAATTTGTTGGTTAAGCAGGCTGTCGACGTTACGCGCACCGGTATCCGGCAACAGACAGGCAGTGGTCAGAGCATCGAAAAGACTTTCGTCGATATGCGTGGTCAGGCCGTAGTGACGGTGCAGGCGTTTGCTGACCTGTCCGAGTTTCATTTCAACAATGATACGCATCGCGGGCTCACTCAGCGGGCGGTAAATCACCGACTGGAAGCGCGCCAGCAGTGCAGGCTGGAAGTGGTCACGCAATATCGGGCGCAGCAGTTCGTGCAGGTCGCCTTCGGTGGCTTCTGGCTGTTGATCCAGCCGTTGCATGATGGGGTCGCTGCCGAGGTTGGAGGTCATCAGGATCACGGTGTTACGGAAATCAATTTCGCGCCCTTCGCCGTCACGCATAAAGCCCCGGTCAAACACCTGATAGAACAGGTTCATCACGTCGCGGTGCGCTTTCTCCACCTCGTCGAGCAGCACCACGCTGTAGGGGCGTTTACGCACCGCTTCGGTCAGAATGCCGCCCTGACCGTAACCGACGTAGCCCGGTGGGGAGCCCTTCAACTGGGAAACGGTATGCGGCTCCTGGTATTCGGACAGATTGATGGTGATAAGGGATTTCTCACCGCCGTATAGCACATCGGCCAGCGTGAGTGCGGTTTCGGTTTTACCCGTGCCGCTCGGGCCGACCAGCAGGAACACGCCCTGCGGACCATTCTCCGAAGTAAGGCCTGTCTTTGCCGCACGCAATCGCTGAGCGATAGCGTTGAGGGCCACATCCTGGCCTACCACCCGCTTGCCGATTGCACTTTCCAGACTCAGCAACTCGGACTGTTCGTCCTTC
Source organism: Serratia inhibens (assembly GCF_003591175.1). Lineage (GTDB taxonomy): Bacteria > Pseudomonadota > Gammaproteobacteria > Enterobacterales > Enterobacteriaceae > Serratia > Serratia inhibens. The sequence continues at coordinate 1,148,226 of NZ_QYYG01000001.1, forward strand.
ATTAATGAGGAGAGCGGGACACCGGTCCAGTCGGCAATCACGTTGGCAATGGTACGGTTGTCGACATCGACAGATAGCAGCGGGCTGTTCTGCTGCATGCCAGTCAGTTGCTGTTGCAGGTCGCGGGTCTCACTCTGACGGGAGATATCCTGGCGGGTTTCCAGCAGTTGCTTCGTCAGCGACAACTCCTGCCCGTACTGCATCTCGCGCTCGCCCAGTTCGGCAAACTGGCGGGTTTCTTCCTGCTCAATCGCCGCCAGACGTTCGCCTTGGCTGCTGTTCCCGACGGCGATATCTTCCAGTAGCGCCTGCTTCTCGATTTCCAGGGCCGTAATTTGTGCGCGCATGCGCGTTAACGGCTCCGGCACCGTATCGAGGCTCATGCGCACGCGAGCAGCGGCGGTATCCAGCAGGTCAACCGCCTTGTCCGGCAATTGACGGCCGGTCAGGTAGCGGCGAGAGAGAGTGACTGCGGCTTTAACTGCGCCATCGGTGATATGCACACCATGGTGTTCGGCATAACGGGCTTTCAGGCCTCTGAGCATCAGGCAGGCCGTGTCGTCGTCCGGCTCATCGACTTTGACCATCTGGAAGCGGCGCTCCAGCGCGGCATCGCGTTCAAAATACTGTTTGTACTCGCTCCAGGTGGTGGCGGCGATAGTGCGCAACTCCCCCCTTGCTAATGCAGGTTTCAGCAGGTTAGCCGCATCCGCGCCACCCGCCTGATTGCCGGCGCCGATAATGGTGTGGGCTTCGTCGATAAACAGCAGGACGGGCGTCGGCGACTGCTGTACGGCATCGATGATGTTTTTCAGTCGCTGCTCAAATTCACCTTTTACGCCTGCACCCGCCTGCAGCAGGCCCAGGTCGAGGGTGCGCAGGCTGACGGTTTTCAGTGATTCCGGAACATTTCCTTCAGCGATACGCAGCGCCAGGCCTTCCACCAGGGCGGTTTTACCGACGCCCGGTTCGCCGACCAGGATCGGGTTGTTCTTGCGACGTCTTGAGAGAATATCCACCATCTGGCGGATTTCGGTATCGCGGCCAAATACCGGGTCGATTTTGCCCTCACGCGCTTTAGCAGTGACGTCGAGGGTGAATTTATCCAGTGCGTTCCGTAGCGCCGGATTGAGTTCGCCTTCACGAATTTCAGCCCCTACCGGACGGCCTACAAACTCCACTTCGCCACCGTGACGCTGCGCCAGTTCGGCGTCGTGCTGCATTTCCGGACGTTCATCCGACTGCGCATCCAGCAACGGGCGCAGGCGTTCCAACTGGCTCTGCCCCAAGGTCAGTAATGGCCACAGACCGTCGCAGCGCGCCAGTTTCGGCTTATCAACCAGCGCCATCAACAGATGGATGCTCCGGATATGTTCTTCGCCGGCCAGTGACGCCCGCATCCAGGCGTCCTGCATCAGGGTCTGGATGTTGTCAGATAACTGGGGCCGGTGGCGTACAGAGCGCGGTTGTTTATCCAACCAGCAGAGTAGATCCTGCCACAGGGCATCCATATCCCACTCATAACGGCGCGCCAGTACCGTGAGGTCACCTTCGCCCTGCTCCAGCAATTTCAGCAGCCAGTGTTCGGGTAAAATTTCGGCATGGGCGCGGGTCTGACACAGGTTTGCTGCACCTTCTAACGCACGGGCACAGTAAGGATTAAGGCGACGTAACAAGGCGGCTGAATTTTCCATAATTCTCTCTCTTTATCGGTTCCCAGGCACGCTACCGCCCATCGCTATTTCCTGTAAAAGGAACCTAAAGCGCATAAGGTCAGGCGGGCAGATTGTGTTTTTCTTTGCTGAATGCCCGCACGGCAGACACTCAGCAAAAAACTGCGGACAGGAAAACCTGCCCGCATCAGGCTTATGCGGTGGCGCGTTCGTTCCAGGAATCGGAATGAATGATGTTGCCGTCTTTGTAGGTCCAGGTGATTTTTTCGTAACGCAGCTCAAGCTGTTCGAGGTGATTGTGTTTTTCGTAAGCCGGGTCTTTCACGTCATGCATGACCGGATTCACCTTCACCACCTTCACGTTTTCCAGCTTGGTGTTGAAGTACTCCACTTCCTGACCGGCGTCGTTGATTTTGTACCACTTGAATTCCGCAGACTTGAGGGTCTGACCGGTGGTCACTGCCTTGTACAGATACGGGCTGGACGAGTCGATTTCCTTGGTGAACAGGAACGGGGTATGGATACGGGTGCCGGTCAGCTTGCCGGTGTTGTTATCGGTCGGGATATACAGGTTGTGTTGCTGCGCCACCACTTCAATGCTGCCTTCGCGGTCTTTAACATCTACAGACCCTTTAATGTCCGCGCCGCCGTCGTCTTTCAGCCAAAGATAAACAGGAATTGCCATGGTTTACTTCTCCATTTCGTTTTTTGATACGTCACCATCCAGTGATGACGTCGGGGTGTTGCCCGGTATCCGGCAGGCATCTGCCTGCGGTACCAGACTGATTTCGACACGCCGGTTGAGCGCACGCCCCTTCGGGGTGTCGTTGGTTGCGACAGGACGGCTTTCGCCATAGCCCTGCACCGCAAAACAGCTTTCCGGCACATCGCCGGTATCACGCATCCAGTCGCGGACTGCAGCGGCACGTTTCCGGGAGAGCACCTGATTGAGTGCTGGATTGCCGGTGTTATCCGTGTGGCCTGCCACAACAATCAGCCAGCCCGGCTTGGCTTTGATGCCCAGCAGGGAGTTAATGAGCATTTTGGTCGAGCCGGCCTTCAGCACGGATTTGCCGGAGTCGAACAGCGACATGCTGTCGAGGCGGACAATTTTCGGTACCGGTTTGGGTTTCGGCTGCGGTTTAGGCGGAGGTGGCGGAGGCACATAGGAACGGATCGCATCCAGCACCGGCATACGCAGACGCTCGCCCTGATACAGGCCGAGGCTCATCCGGGCCGGTACGCCATTACGCGCCTGGTCATCCAGCTGCGCGGCATCCTCTCGCAGGACCGCGACGGCATCGGTTTTCGGACCGTAATCATCCATCGGGATACGGTCATACCGGGCGATATCGAAGCTCACACGGTGCAGTAGCTGGCGATTGTTCCAGCCACTGCTGAGCAGCGCCGCAATGGCCGCCAGAGTAAAGATCCCGAGTGCACAGCGCCAGGCACGCCCCCGCGAGGTTAATCCCCGCCCTTCCGGCAGCAGCGGCAGGACGAAATCCGGGAATGGTGATATCACCGTACTGTCCGTCCCCACCGGCTGCCACCCAGTCACCTGTTGCATGGCGGTGTGACGGGACAACCACGCCGTCCAGGCCGATGACGCCAGGCTCCCGGCAAGGATAGGCCCCATTCCCCACAGCACCGCTGTGGGTGCAATGGTCGGGACATCGGGGTTCTCATCCAGAAAGACGGCTTTGACGTGCCGATGGAACCAGCTCATCAGGCTGTTCATCAGCACCTGTTGCTGCATCGCTGGCGTTCCGCCGGTGGTAACCCATGCGGCGATAGAGCTCGGTGCTGAAGACTCACGCCAGACCCTCACCCCCTCTCCCGGCATAGCGGCCTGCCAGAGCAGGTCATTCGTCATCGCGCTACCGACCTGACCATTAAGAACCAGCGGCACGGAATGCCCGGTGTCCTTACGCAACTGGCTGATTTGCCAGCGCAGAGTCAGCAGACGGCTGGTCAGCGCTTCGCAGTCAGCGTGCTTCTGCGGGCAGACACTGACCATCACCGACAGTTGACGCCCCCAGTCAGGGCGCTGCCGCAGCACCTGTCGGGCCACCTGCTCCAGATCCTGATGATCCTCCACGCGGATCCAGCATCCCTGTGTGACCGTAAGCACCGGTGACTGCTGTGGCCAGGCCAGCGGCAGATCGCCACAGACCAGCACCACAGGCTGACGGTAAGTGGCTTCCGGGAGGTCATCCAGGCGCAGGGTGACGTCATGCTGAACACGACGGCTGGCGACGTACCAGCACGCCAGGATAAGCCCCAGAACGGTAAGCAGAACAAGCACAGAACCCCGTCGGGTGACCTGCAGGAAACCCAGGCAGACCACTGCACTCAGCAGGACGGCCCACAGCGCAAGCCCGCGCTGTTGTGCAGGACTCATTTCACGGCTCCCGGCAGCAGGGTCAGCAGTGTCTGATCCAGCCAGTGGCTCAGCCCCCACCACAGGGCGGCGACCACAATCACGCTCAGGCCAATACGCACGGGCCATGACGCCAGCCATCCACCCATTCCCCGCCCGGCACGGCTTTCCGCCAGTACAGGATGGGTTTGTGGATAGCTGAACGGCGTGACATGTTCACTGAGTGCGCTGACGAGTTTCTGGCGCTCCGGGTCGTTCAGTGAGCGGAAACTGCCGAGGAATCCCAGCATCATGACCCGCTGAAAGCAGGTCACGACAACCTGGTCAGGAGCCGGTTCACGCAGCACATCGCGCATCCGATCGCACAGAGTGTCACCGGCATCCATGGTGCCGAGGAAATGCCCCTGCAGCGGAATGTCATACCACTGCACGCAGGCATCATCTTCCACGCCGCGACCTTTGACCGCCTCGTCGAGCAGCGCACACTGTGCCGTGAGAATATGCTGACAGCTGGCCTCATCGAGTTCGCTCGCTTTCAGCTCACGCTGCACACGCTCAACATCAGCAATGCAGTGCTCCCACAGCTTGCGTCCTTCTCCATCCTGGAATTTCGGGCCGTGGCGCAGGCTGATGACCTGCAGCCAGGTGTCTTGCAGCAGGGCATCGATATCAATGGACGCGGCTGTCCCGCGTTGACGTTCACTCATGTTCTCAGCACCGCAAAGAGTTCAAGCTCCGGCTCACCAAGCATACCCGGGACATAAAACATGCAGTTGCCGCTGTCGAGCATGTCAGTTGCCAGGGGATGGGAGACATCGAGGCTGAAATATTGATTCTCCAGACGCAGCGGAATGGCCGCCGGCACATGGCGCAGCGGTGTCAGCGGAACCCCGACGCGTGAGGAGTTCACGATCCCCCTGACATGATCCGGGCTTCCCACTTTGCACTGACGCGGGAACTGCTCCTGCAACTGCGCCACCGGCATCGGGGAACGCACCGACAGGTAGTAGTCGGCACCTTCACGCAAACGGGGATCGTGCAGACGTGCCTGCCAGAAGTGCAGCCGCTTATCGTGCTCAAGCTCAATCGACACCACCCGCGACGGCAGGCTCGCTTCCAGCAAGTCGCTCAGTAAATCAAACAGCGGTGGGAAAACGGCATTCAGTTGCTCGTGCTGATAGGCCGGTATCGCACTCACCTGATGTTCCAGGGAGAAGGTCAACAGACTGCCGGCCAGACGGGACAGTTCGGTATGAAGGCGTTCTGGCGGGCTCCGCAGATTGCGCTGGAACTGACCCAGCACCGGCTCAGCACTGTTGAGGGCATTCAGCAGCCAGAAGAGAGACACGTCAGCCACCGCAAAATCCGCCATCCGTTCATTGCTTTCGCGGCGCATGGCCATCAAACGGATCAGGCGGGCTCGCAGTTGGGTCATCAGTTGTTCGAGCTGGGTCACCAACCAGCGGCTACTCTGCACGGTCAGCAACGGCGGGAGAAAGCTGTCATCAAGCCGCCAGACGCCCTGTAAATCCTGCTGCAGCCGGGCCACCGGGCAGATCAGATAATCACTGTTGTTCTGATGGGCAAAGCGCAGCGTCAGTTCCGGCTGCATCACCGCAATCTGGCGGGTGTCTTCACCAAACTGGTTACGCACGTCCCGCCAACGCTGACGGAAACGCACCGGACGATCGGCCACCTCATCAGGTTGCAGGCAGTTGCCGCCATTCGCCCGCAGCAGGGGCAGCGCCAGTAGCACCACCACATCATGCGATTCGCTGTCCAGTGACAGAACCGGGGGCAACGCATCGGCATTATCCGTATCGATGAGTGTCCCGTCCGGGAAACGGACATGCAGCTTACGGGCCTGCAGACGACCGAGCTTCAGTACGTCCGGTTCAAAGGCAGACTCAATCATCCCCCAGGGATGATTGAGTCCCATTCGGGCAATGCATTCCGCAGACCAGGTCGCATATGCGACCTGCTGCTGGAAGTGCTGGGGAGAGATCATGATGCCCCTGCCCCATAACGGTTGTTCCGTTTTCATCGGCTTCCTGCCTTATGCTTTCGCTTTCGGCATCTGGGAAACCAGCGACAGATTCACGTCCATCCCTTCCACCTGGAAGTGCGGCACGGCATACAGCTTCACGCGGAAGAAGCCCGGGTTATCTTCGATATCTTCCACCGTCACTTTCGCATCACGCAGCGGGTGGGACGCCTGCAGGTCGTCGCCCGGATCGGTCATTTCCGTCACCAGGCTGCGCACCCAGGTATTGAGTTCCAGCTCCAGCAGACGGCGGTCCTTGGTGGTGCCGATGTTTTCACGCTGAATAAGCTTCAGGTAATGCGCAATGCGCGACAGCAGGAAGATGTACGGCAGACGCGCGTTGATGCGGCTGTTGGCGGTGGCATCGGCGGTGTCATACAGTGCCGGTTTCTGGGTAGAGTTCGCCGAGAAGAAGCAGCTGTAGTCGCGATTTTTGTAGTAGGACAGCGGAATGAAGCCGAGGTTGGCGAATTCAAATTCGCGAGTTTCCGGGATCATCACCTCACTCGGGATCTTCACCTGATTGCCGGTGCCCAGATCGTACAAATGGATAGGCAGGTCCTGAACGGCACCACCGGCCTGCGGGCCACGGATTTGTACGCACCAGCCGTTGTTGATAAAGCTGCGCACCATGTTGGCGGCAAACGCAAACGAGGCGTTGGTCCACAGATATTTGTCGTGATCCGGGCCTTTCACTTCTTCGACGTAGTTGAAGCTGCGCACCGGCACGGTGTCCGGACCGTACGGCAGGCGGCCCAGCACGCGCGGCATCACCAGACCGATATAGCGGGAGTCATCCGTCTCGCGGAAGGATTTCCATTTGATGTACTCGGCCCTGTCGAAGTAGTTGCCGATATCTTTAATCGCCGCCACGTCTTCCATATTGTCTTTGAGGAAGAACTTAGGTCCAGCAGAGCCGATAAACGGCATATGCGCAGCAGCGGAGACTTTGGAGATATTGCGCAGCAACGCCACGTCCTGCGCAGACGCATCGAACTCGTAGGCAGAAATCAGCGCGGCAATCGGCTCACCACCCGGGGTGTCGTACTCAGCGATGTATGTATGCTGGTATAACCCGCTCTGAATAATCTCCGGCGCGTCTTCAAAATCCTGGCGCAAGTCGTCTTTCGAGAGATCAAGCAGTTCGATTTTAACGTTCTGACGGAAATCGGTTTTATCCACCAGAGATTTGGCACCACGCCACAGCGATTCAACACGCTGAAATGCCTCATGATGCATTACCGCGTCCAACTGGCGGCTAATCTGATAATCCAGCGCCGCGATGTGGTGGTCAATCAGGGTTCTGTCCAGCTTTTCGACTTTTGAACCCGATTTAGTCAGGCATTCCAGAAAGACCTGCATCCCGGCCGTCAGGCGCTCATCGGCAGTCGCATCCGACATCGCCTGGCTATCCTGCCAGATATCCAGCGCACTCAACTCGGAGACCGGACTTAAGTTAATTTTTTCAAACAGGGAAGCATACACGCTGCTCGCTTCCGGACGCTCCAGCACCACGTTCTCACCGCCAGCGGTATTCTCATTTTTTACAGACATCGGCATTTTCTCTTCGTTAATCCGTTAAACATCGCGACCGTTATGCTTGCTTCGGTGCCAGAGCAGACAGCTCACTGCGCAGTTCAGCGCTGAGCGCCGGGTCGAGCAGGATTTTTTCCAGCTCTTTGCGGAAAGCCTGGTTATCCAACAGGTTGGCCTTGAGGTCGCGGAGGAGATTGCGCATGGCAAGCATGGCTTTAAGCTGGGGGATCTGGCGGGCCACCTGCTCCGGCGTGAAATCGTTCATCTCACGGAAAGTCAGGCTGACGTTCTCTTCGCTGCCGTCACCAGCCAGGGTGTTTTCAACGGAAAGATTTACGGAGGGAGAGAATTCGGCCAACACGCTGTCAAAATTGTTTTTATTAACGTTGACCTTTTCACGCTCAGATACCGGGCTTTGTTCCGTGCCATTGCTGTAATCCCCCACCACCATCAGCTTGAGGGGCAATTCGGTTTTCTTCTGAGCACCGCCGGTGTGCAGGTCGAGTTTTATATTGACGCGAGCTTTGGGGATCTCGGACTGGTAGGAGTTAGACATAGCTATCCCTGTTCTATGGAAGAATAGAAAAGGTCAATGCCACTGAGAAATTAATAAGAAAGACTTAACCTGCCAGAACAAAACCCCGGCTTACGTCATCCAACGCAAATCAAAATCCGGGGTAAAAAGCGGGTACATTCCATTCACCAGCTAGCATGACACAGTATTTAGGCCTCTATCTGAAAAGTGAAAATTTCAGAATATTACCTATTGATTGAAGTGTAAAAACATTAACCAAGTGATGGAAAATCAACATTTGTAACAAAATATTACTTTCTTGTCATTTAACAAAAATAGATCATCAACATGATTTACAAGAACTTTCCTACAAAAACCCTTTCAGGCCGCACAGCGCAAGGCTGAATGATAAATGATCAAATTAGCTTAAGTTTAAAAATCGAACAGATTTAAGCCAGTAGTGAGAAATTTCCGATTTTGGATTTTTTTCGAAAAATGAGACATTGGCGTTCCCACCTTGTCCTTTCATTGAAGGGAAAACAAAAAAACATTCCCATCATTTATGATTCTTCAAAACCCCATTAAATAAGGCTTATCGTTTCGTACCTAAATAAGCTTGGTTCTATGGTGGAGAGGGCGAGTCTGAGGTGTTTGAGAGCGGCATTGTCAGTGTGTTGAAAGATATGCTCCGGGATTGTAAAAACCAATTAGTCGTGCAAATCAGGTAGAGGAGTTCACAAAAAGATTGTTCGGTCGCGGGAGTAACGGAAGGAAGATAGGACGCTGTGGGCATTTCAGTATACCAGATACAAAAAACCCCGCGCTCGAAGAGCACGGGGTCAGAATGTATGGCGGAGGAGCAGAGATTCGAACTCTGGAACGGTTTCCCGTCGACGGTTTTCAAGACCGTTGCCTTCAGCCACTCGGCCACCCCTCCGCAACGAGCCGAACTATAAACAGAGCCGATCCGCTTGTAAAGCCCATTACCGCTCAACCGAACGAAAAAACAGCATCTGGCGCACAAGCGTTGAAGAAACCGCCAACCATCGCTCAGGGTTGCAGCAATGATAACTAACGGTAAAGATTGGTAAACAAACTTTAATCAAACGCTTGCGCTGCCTATCATCGGAACTAATTTTGTGATGACCTGATAAGAGAGATCATTATGGACCGTATTGTCGTCTCATCCTCCTCGCGCGACTCGTTGCTCAGCACGCATAAAGTTCTGCGCAATACCTACTTCCTGCTTTCGTTAACGCTGGCGTTTTCCGCGCTGACCGCGACTGCCAGCACCATGCTGGGGCTGCCGGCGCCGGGCCTGTTGCTGATGCTGGTCGGGTTCTATGGTTTGATGTTCCTGACCCACAAACTGGCGAACAGCCCGGCGGGTATCCTGGCGGCATTCGCGCTGACCGGTTTTATGGGGTACGCGCTGGGTCCAATCCTCAGTTCGTTCATTAATACCGGGGCCGGCGATCTGATCATGCTGGCGCTGGGCGGCACTGCCGTGGTGTTCTTCTGCTGTTCAGCCTATGTGCTGACCACGCGCAAGGATATGTCGTTCCTGTCCGGAATGATGATGGCGGGCTTTGTGGTGTTGCTGGTTGCGGTAATCGCTAATCTGTTCCTGCAAATTCCTGCTCTGCATCTGGCGATCAGTGCGCTGTTCATTCTGTTCTCCGCCGGCGCAATCTTGTGGGAAACCAGCAATATCATCCACGGCGGCGAGACCAACTACATCCGCGCCACCGTCAGCCTGTATGTGTCGCTGTATAACATGTTCATCAGCCTGTTAAGCATTTTGGGCTTCGCGCGCAGCAACTGAGTCAACGCTTGCCTAACACTCAAACCCCGCCTCGGCGGGGTTTTGTTTTTTGCGACAACCAAAAATTTGTTAAACTGGCGGCCGTTCTGAATCATTCGTTATCGAGGCAGTATGTTGGAGTTTGAAGGCCAGATTATTGAAACTGATGCGCAAGGTTACCTGAAAAACAGCGCAGACTGGCATGAGGGCCTGGCGCCGCTGCTGGCTGCGCAGGAAGAGATAACGCTAAGCGAAGCGCATTGGGAAGTGGTGCGCTTTGTGCGCAACTTTTACCAGGAATTTAATACTTCACCGGCGATCCGCATGCTGGTGAAAGCCATGGCGCAGAAATACGGCGAAGAGAAAGGCAACAGCCGTTACCTGTATCGCCTGTTTCCAAAAGGCCCGGCCAAACAGGCCACCAAAATCGCCGGCCTGCCAAAACCGGTAAAATGCATCTAAACCTTAATAGCGGATACTGAACCCCTGGTAATCGGCCGTGCCGCGGGGTTCTACCAAAACGCGCTCGACACGTGCGCTGCGCGGGCCACCGTTCTTCAGCCATTCCACCAGCTTATCCACCTGCGGTTGTTCGCCGCAGGCCACCACTTCGACGCTGCCGTCGTCAAGGTTGCGCGCATAACCGCTTAACCCCAACGCCGTCGCCTGATGCTGGGTGCTATAGCGAAACCCCACCCCTTGCACCACGCCATAGACATACGCAGCAATGCAAACTTGTGTCATAATCCGCCCCTTATCAACTTTCGTTTATGGCATTGCCTGTGCGTCGCACGGCGATGTCACTCTTTTTACCTAGCTGGCACATTCTTAATTATGACCGTACGCCTGTTTCTCGCCAAAGGACGTGAAAAGTCCTTACTCCGTCGCCACCCATGGGTATTCTCCGGTGCCGTTCAACGTCTTGAAGGTAAAGCTCTTTCTGGCGAAACCATTGATATTCACGACGCCCAGGGAAAATGGTTGGCGCGCGGCGCCTACTCGCCGGAATCGCAAATCCGCGCCCGTGTCTGGACATTCCAGCAGGATGAAGAGATTAACATCGATTTCTTTGTCCGCCGCTTGCAGCAGGCACAAAACTGGCGTGATTGGGTAGCGAAACGTGATGGGCTGGATGGTTATCGCCTGATTGCCGGCGAATCCGATGGCATGCCAGGCGTTACCATCGATCGCTTCCAGAATTTCCTGGTCCTGCAATTGCTGTCCGCCGGCGCCGAATACCAACGCGCGGCGCTGATTACCGCCTTGCAGCATTGCTATCCTGAATGTGCAATCTACGATCGTTCAGACGTTGCCGTACGTAAAAAAGAAGGTCTGCCGTTGGCTCAGGGGCCGGTACTGGGCGATCTTCCCCCTGCTCTGCTGCCCATTACCGAACACGGCATGAAGCTGTTGGTGGATATCCAGCAAGGTCATAAGACCGGTTTTTACCTCGATCAACGCGACAGCCGCCTGGCGGCACGTAATTATTCCGCCGGCCGTCGCGTACTCAACTGTTTCTCCTACACCGGTGCCTTCGCCGTTTCAGCCCTGATGGGCGGTTGTTCGCAGGTGATCAGCGTAGATACATCGCAAGCAGCGCTGGATATCGCCAAGCAGAACGTCGAACTGAATCAGTTGGACCTGAGTAAAGCTGAATTTGTACGCGACGATGTATTCCAGTTGCTGCGCGCCTACCGTACGCAGGGCGAAAAATTCGACCTGATCATTATGGATCCACCGAAGTTCGTCGAAAACAAAAACCAACTGGCCAGCGCCTGTCGCGGCTATAAAGATATCAATATGCTGGCGTTGCAGTTGCTGAATCCGGGCGGAATTTTGCTCAGTTTCTCCTGCTCCGGCCTGATGCCAACCGATTTGTTCCAGAAAATTTTGGCCGATGCCGCTGTAGATGCCGGGCGTGATGTACAATTTATAGAGCAGTACCGTCAGGCTGCCGATCACCCGGTTATCGCAACTTATCCTGAAGGGTTGTACTTGAAAGGGTTTGCGTGCCGGGTGATGTAACTTGAAATACGCTGCTTTGCCCTCATATAAAGAGCAAAGCACTGTTTCTCAGGAGGTCATCATGATTGCCAGCAAATTCGGTATCGGACAACAGGTTCGGCATAAGTTGCTGGGGTATTTGGGGGTGATTATCGATATTGATCCTGAATACTCCCTCGAGCAGCCCAAAGCTGATGAGATAGCGGCGAATACCGATCTACGGTTCGCCCCTTGGTACCACGTGGTGATGGAAGACGAAGAAGGCCAACCGGTGCATACCTACCTGGCGGAAGCACAGCTGGATGGGGAAGCCCAGGACGCCCACCCTGAACAACCCTCGCTGGATGAACTGGCGGAATCCATCCGTCACCAGTTACAAGCGCCACGCCTGCGCAACTGATGCGTAATGGCCTGAGAAACTCGCCTTAAAGGCCTGGCGCGATGCCAGGCCTTTATTTTACTCAGCGCTCAAGGCCCAGACGCGGGATTTCGATTTTAGGGCAGCGATCCATCACCACCTTAAGCCCCGCACCGTTCGCCAATGCCTCTGCCTGTTCGTTAATCACGCCGATTTGCAACCACAACGCCTTGGCGCCGATGGCAATAGCCTCTTGCGCCACCCCGTATGCAGCCTCTGAATTACGGAATACGTCAACCATATCGATCGGGTGCGGAATGTCCGCCAGCTTCGCATAAGCCTGCTGGCCCAGGAGCGTCTGCCCCGCCAGCTTGGGGCTAACCGGTGTCACCTGGTATCCCTGTGAAAGCAAATAGGCCATCACGCCAAAGCTGGCGCGCGCCGGATTATCACTGGCACCCACCAGTGCAATGGTTTTCACCTGTTGCAGCAGGCCGGCAATTTCGTTGTCTCGCATTTTCCGCTCCCAATAGTTGACAGGGACTCCCCTGTGATAAGTGTAACTCATTGACCTTGAATCGACGAAACGCGATACCCCGGAAACTCCCTGCCACTTTTGCGGTCTGATGCTGTCACTGCTAACATTCACTCGGCCAATAATGTCAAAATGAATATAAGTGTGTATATTTGTAAACACAAATGCGCCTTTGGAAAATTCTGACACATTGCATGGTGTATTCGACACTAATAACGATGCCACTTATAAGGAGATAACGATGAAATTTGGTCTGATGGTTGCGGGGCTGCTCAGCATCAGTATCAGCATGCCTGCCGTAGCTACGACCCTGAGACTCTCCTCTGATATCGACCTGCTGGTGGTTGATGGCAAGAAAATGACGGGATCGTTGCTAAAAGGTGCCGACAGCCTGGAACTGGATGGCGGGCAACATCAGTTGCTGTTTAAAGTCGTCAAGTCCGTTCGCTCGGGCCAGCATGAGGTAACGGCCTATTCCTCCCCACCGCTTATCGCCACCTTCAATACGCAGAATGTCAGCTCCGTAGCCATTGAGTTGCCACGCATTGAGAATGTACGTGATGGCCAGAGGTTTGATAAAACGCTTAATTATCAGGTTATTGATAAAAAAGGTAACGCGTTGGCGATGAGACATGACGTGCTGCACCCCGATGGCGTGACGCTCAATGTTGATCTGGAAAAACTGATGGCAGATTACAACAGCCAGAATCGCCCAGCCTCGGTGCCGTCCTTCGCGCAGGTTCGTGCCGTTACGTCGCCCTCCCCACTGGGCAACACGGTATTAAACTCCCCCACGGTGACGTTGAAGGGTGAAAACGTTTCCGAACAAATGCTGCAATACTGGTTCCAACAGGCGGATAAAGACACCCAGAAACGTTTCCTGCAGTGGGCCAATAAACAGGCAGCCCATTAGGATGAGTGGTGTCTTTTACACAAAGGTACGCTTTCTTCGCATTTTCCGGTGTAAACGCTAGGCAGTGAAAAACAGTTTCAGTAATCTGTCGCACATCCCCCCGATTAGCGAAGGACATCGAGATGGAATTTACTACCCGCACTATCGCCGCGCGCAAACACATTGCATTGGTGGCACACGATCACCGCAAGCAAGCCCTGCTCAAGTGGGTTGAAGACAATAAATCCGTCTTGGAGCAGCATCAGTTGTACGCCACCGGTACCACCGGCAACCTGATCCAGCGGGCCAGTGGCATTCCGGTACAAAGCATGCTGAGCGGCCCGATGGGCGGCGATCAGCAGGTCGGCGCACTGATTGCGGAAGGTAAAATCGATATGCTGATTTTCTTCTGGGATCCCTTGAATGCGGTACCCCATGATCCGGACGTAAAAGCCCTGCTGCGCCTGGCGACAGTATGGAATATTCCCGTCGCCACCAACCGCTCCACCGCAGATTTCCTGATTGATTCTTCGCTGTTTAAAAGCGAAGTGGAAATCGCCATTCCAGATTATCAGCGTTATTTGCAGGATCGCCTGAAATAGTGATTGCGGCCTGGCAAACACCAGGCCCTGAACTTAAGGTTTTTTCTGCAGCGGCACGCCGAGATCCTGCAAATGCTCAACGAACACCGACGGACGTTCGCGATCCTGCAATAGCCAGACCTGATGCTTGGCGCGCGTCAGCGCCACATACAGCAACCGCCGCTCCTCTGCATCCGGAAAATCTTCCGGTTGGGGCAGCAAAACATCCTCCAGCACCGACTCACGCGCTACCGCCGGGAAACCATCGTTGCCTTCGTGCAAACCGGCGATGATCACATATTCCGCCTGCTGCCCTTTGCTGGCGTGAATAGTCATAAACTCGAGGGCCAGTTTTGGCCACCGGGTCGCCGCTTTCGACAGCACTTCCGGTTTCAGATGGTGATAACGCGCCAGCACCAGAATGCGCTCATCCGGCTTGGCGTAACCGCTCAGCTTGTCGAGCAGGCTCTCCAACTGCTCATGCGGCAAAATTACCACCGATTTCTTATTGCCTTTACTCAGGCTGTTCAACGGTTTTTTCAACTGGTGTGGATTCTGTTGTACAAAGCGGTTTGCCACCTCACCGATACGCTCATTGAAACGGTAAGTGGTATCGAGCGCACACTGGGCGCCTTCGCCAAAGTTTTCGGCAAACGCCGTGGTTAGCGTCAACTCCGCACCGCTAAAGCGGTAAATAGCCTGCCAGTCATCACCCACCGCGAACAGGCAGGTTTGCTTATTCTGCTTGCGTAGCGCTGCCAGCAACTGGGCTCGTTGCGGCGAAATATCCTGGAACTCATCCACCAAGATATGCTTCCACGGGCTGACAAAACGCCCTTTTTCCAGAATATGGACCGCCTGATGGATAAGGCCGGAGAAATCCACCGCCCCTTCATCTTTCAGCGCGCCTTTCCAGGCTTTCAGCAAGGGTGCCATCAGGCGAATACGTTTTGAAAACAGGTCACGGATCTCTTCATCCGCCTGTTCGATCATTTCCGCCTGGCTGCCACCGTGCATCCGCATCAGCCCCAGCCAACGCTCAAGCCGGCCGGCCAGCCGCTCGGCCAGGCGCTTATCCTGCCAGAAGTCGCCTTCGGGCACGTCCCATTCCAGCTCCTCAATCAGCCACTGACGCCATCCTTTGGCCTGCGTTTTTTTCTCTGTACACTGTTGCTGCCAATGGGTAATCAACAAAGCACGCCGGGCCTTGCTGTCGGTTTCCAACTTGCTGATTGCAGGTACCTTGCGGTTGCCCTGTTGAATGATCTGCAGCGCCAGCGCGTGAAAAGTCTTGGCTTGAATCGCCACGCTGCCCAGACGCTCCTGAATGCGCTCATTCATCTCTTCCGCTGCCTGACGACCAAACGCCAACAGCAGTATCTGCCCGGGTTCAGCCTCCTGACGGCGTAACAGCCAGCCGGCTCGCGCCACCAGCACCGAGGTTTTTCCGCTGCCGGCACCCGCCAGAACCAGCACCGAGTCTTCGCCATTGACCACTGCACGGCTTTGCGAGTCATTCAACGGTGAACTTTCGATAGTCTGGAAGAAATCGTGATACGTCTCCAGCATGCGCTCTGTCCACTGCTGATTACGCTGCCCCACACTGCGCAGCCCGTGCTGCAACCATTGCTGGCATAGCTGGTAATCATCCCGACAGTTGTCGAACTCATCCAATCGCGCTACCGGCATTGGCAAGGCGCCAAAAGACTGCCGGATCTGCTGCTGCAATTTTCCCAGTTCGGACTTTTTGAACCACTTGTCCTGCTGTTCAATACGTTGGATATGTTCTACCTGCTGTTGTAAAACGCCGGCGCTGACTGCGCTCATCTCCGCGCTCCATTGCTGCCAGGCCTGTTGCAGGTAATGGTAGAAACGCTGAGTTTCTTGCCATTCGGTACCATGCAGGCGCACCACTTTTTCATCGGGCAGCTCAAACTCCAGCTCGCCCCAGACGATGCCACGCTTGCATCTGACTTGAATCAACTGATTGAAAGGAATCAGATATTCATGCTTTTCACCGCTCACCTCAACCCCGGCGTGCAGCAACCGCACGCGGTTATAAGGATGCTGAGCCAGGTGTTTCCCCAGCGATGTCGCTTTAAGTTCCATATCGGCGCGCCATGACTATGTTGAGATTAAATAACGGATATCTGCCAGTTTACCTGTGATAAGCAGTGGCACTCTAGCGCTAAAAAAAGGGTAGAATAGATTTTGCGTTTTGATACCAAACGCAACCGCTTCGCGGTTTGGCCATCATTAGAGCAGAATGACGACTATGCGTACTGTACTGAATATTCTTAATTTTGTGTTGGGCGGTTTTTTCACTACCTTTGGCTGGCTGGTCGCAACGGCGTTCAGCGTCATACTGATTATTACCCTGCCCCTGACCCGCTCGTGCTGGGAAATCACCAAATTATCGTTTCTGCCTTTCGGCAACGAAGCCATTCACGTTAATGAACTGTATCCGGAAAAAAGCAACGCGCTGCTGTCTGCCAGCGGTTCACTGCTGAATATTATCTGGCTGATACTCTTCGGTTGGTGGTTGTGCTTGTCCCACATCGCCGCCGGCATTGTGCAGTGCGTGTCGATTATTGGCATCCCGGTAGGCATTGCCAATTTCAAAATCGCCGCCATCGCACTGTGGCCGGTGGGTCGCCGCGTGGTATCGGTTGAGATGGCTCAACAGGCCAGAACCGAAAATGCCCGACGTCAGTATCAACAGCGTTAATTTTTTCTCCGTCTGAGGAGTTTTTCGTGCTCTCTTTTGCACCAGCAATACGCCGTTATACCTACAACAGCAATCTGCTTTATAACCTGCGTATTTTTATTGCGCTGGCCGGCGCAGCCGCCATTCCTTGGTGGCTAGCCATTCCCAAACTCACGATTCCCCTGACTCTGGGAGTAGTAGCTGCAGCATTGACCGATCTGGATGACCGTCTGAGCGGCAGGCTGCGTAACCTGCTGATCACGCTGGTGTGTTTTTTTATAGCCTCCGCCTCCATTGAGCTGCTGTTTCCTTACCCATGGTTGTTCGCCCTCGGTCTGACCACCTCTACCTGCGGCTTTATTCTGCTGGGGGCCTTGGGGCAACGCTACGCCACCATTGCGTTTGGCGCCTTGCTGATCGCAGTTTACACCATGCTTGGGGCCTCAATGTATGACGCCTGGTATCAGCAACCGATACTGCTGATCGTTGGCGCCCTGTGGTACAACCTCCTGACGCTGATTGGCCATCTGATATTTCCTATTCGCCCTTTGCAGGAAAATTTGGCACGCTGTTACGATCATTTGGCGAATTATCTGGATGCCAAGTCCAACCTGTTTGACCCCGATGCCGAACATGCTGCGGACCTGCCGTGGATGGATGTAGCAATGGCCAACAGCACGCTGGTGACCACTCTCAACCAGACCAAAGTCTCATTGCTGACGCGGCTGAAAGGCGACCGTGGTCAACGCGGTACGCGTCGTACCTTGCATTATTATTTTGTCGCTCAGGATATTCACGAACGCGCCAGTTCCGCTCATGTGCAATATCAGGCGCTGAGCCGACAATTCCGTCATAGCGATATCCTGTTTCGTTTCCAGCGCTTGCTCAGCATGCAAGCGCGCGCCTGTCAGCAGTTGGCACAATCGATCCTTCTGCGGCAAAAATACCAGCATAACCTGCGTTTTGAGCCGGCCTTCAGCCGCATTGATGAAGCTCTGGCTCGCGTTGCCGTCACCCCGGAAAATCGTGAACTGACCAAAGCACTATCGCACCTGTTGAAGAACTTGCGTGCGATTGACGCACAATTGGCAAATATCGAATCCGAACAGGCGTTGGCCGACGGACAGACGGAAGAGAACAGTCTGTCAGATGACCGGCTCACGGGTTGGAGCGACATCCGCCTGCGCATTAGTCGCCATTTGACGCCCCAATCAGCCTTATTTCGCCATGCCATTCGCATGTCGGTGGTGCTGTGTATCGGGTATGCTTTCATTCAATTTACCGGCATGCAGCACGGTTACTGGATCCTGCTGACCAGCCTGTTTGTTTGCCAGCCAAATTACAATGCCACCCGCCGCAGGCTGGCGCTGCGTATTATCGGTACGCTGGCCGGCATTCTTATCGGCCTGCCGGTCCTCTATTTTGTGCCTTCACAGGAAGGCCAGATGGTGTTGATCGTCATTGCCGGCGTCCTGTTTTTTGCTTTTCGCACCGTTCAATACGCGCACGCAACCATGTTTATCACCTTGCTGGTACTGCTATGCTTTAACCTGCTGGGTGAAGGCTTTGAAGTGGCTGCACCACGCGTTTACGACACCCTTTTGGGATGCGCCATCGCTTGGGCAGCGGTCAGTTTTATCTGGCCAGATTGGAAATTCCGCCAATTGCCGGCCGTGGTGAACAAAACATTGAACGCCAACTGCCGCTATCTGGATGCGATTTTGGTGCAATACCATCAGGGTAAAGATAATGGTCTGCCGTACCGTATCGCCCGTCGGGACGCGCACAACAGCGACGCAGAGTTGGCCTCGGTGATTTCAAACATGTCGGCCGATCCCAAGGCCGATAAAGTGGTTCAGGATGCCGCTTTTCGTCTGCTATGCCTGAACCACACCTTGTTGAGTTATATCTCCGCATTGGGTGCACACCGTGAACGCATGAACAATCCCGCCACGCTGGCGTTGCTGAATGATGCCGTATGCTATGTCGATGGCGCCTTGCATCAGGAAGAGCAAGGCGGCCACCACATCGCTCAGGCGCTAGAAAACCTGACTGAGCGTATCCAGCTCGGGGCTCCAGAACCAGAAAGCAAAGAGCAACTGGTATTGCAGCAGATAGGCCTGGTCATTGAACTGCTGCCGGAACTCATGGCGCTAAAAACGCAGATAGCTAAATCGGCATAATCACGCGAGATCTTTCATCCCCCCCCTGATTGCCGGAGTGTGCCCATGGCTAAGCAAAGTCATGGTATGTTCAAACCACTGAGTTAGCTCGCTGCGCAGGGCCAGGGGCAAAGCGGCATAGTGATAACCGGCAATCGCCCCACCTAACGAAAGCAGTACCCGCAATCCTAAATTGCGTTGCTGTTGCAACAGCCGGAGATAGCTGCGCTTGGCGCCATTCAAGCGCAAGTCATAGACGTTGCGAATGCCGGCCCGCCATAGTAAACGCTCCATGTTAATGTCGATGTTCGGCAACGTTTTCAGCCGCCCATGAGTACCCGTTTTGACCTGAAGCTCCTGGCAGGCCTCCAGGATAGCCTGCCGCGCCAACCCAATAAGCTCATCCCTTTCCCGCCACAGATATTCATCAACCCAATAATAACGCAGGGTGATTGGTACGCCCCGCTTGGAGTAAACCATATTGACCATTCCGCGGGCGCGAAAAGCAGGCTCCAGGCTATCCGTCGCACGAAGATACAGCTCGCCTTCCGCTATCACCCCAAACATAACGCCATCAGCCAGCACCCCATAACCGCCAAACTGCGAGCGCGTAGTAATGCTCCCTAATGCACAGAAACATGCTTTGGCCTGTTTGACCCTTTCTGTTGATATCCCTTTCATAGAACTTCTCCTTGTGTAGGTTCCAATTGTATTATTTCTCACATCAATGAAATAAAAGTAACGTGAACAAGTAATTAGAAAAATACGCACTATCCGCAGTCCTGCCAATCATAAAAACAGCACGTATAAAAAATAATCGCAATTATGCGAGGCACTACGAAAATTTGGGTTGATCTTACTCATAGTTAGATATACTGTATAAACATACAGTGACACTACGGGCGGGATACTTTATGCGTACTCAATCACTCTACAAACCCCATTTCAGCCACACCTCCTTTGCGGTGAACAATGCTGCGAAAAACACGGATGCCGGTAAAGAAAATGGCCTTATCAGTGAACTTGTTTACAACGAGCATCAACCCGCAGTGGCGCAACTATTGTTGCCCCTGTTGCAACAGCTAGGCAGACAATCGCGCTGGCTGTTATGGCTAACCCCGCAACAAAAACTGAGTAGGTTGTGGCTGCAACAGTCCGGTTTGCCGGTTAATAAAGTGGTGCAACTGAGCCAAATCACTCCGCTTGCCACAGTTGAAGCTATGGAAAAAGCGCTTCTGACGGGTAACTACAGTGTCGTTCTCGGATGGTTGCCCGATCTTACGGAAGAAGATCGGTTAAAATTAAGACGTGCGGCAGAATTGGGTAACGCTTATGGGTTCATTATGCGTCCACAACGTGACATAAACCCGACTCAGGGACAGTGTTCCACGCTAAAAATTCACTCTTCTTTGTATCATTAAGTAAATTTAGGATTTTTCCCATCATTTTTATCTCTCTGGGAGGGAACCTTTGCTGGATCAGGTGCAAAGCGAGTCCTGCTGCGGTTCCGCAAGAAAAAATACAGACTAAATTGCCGCATTTTTTACCGGTTAGTGTTAGTAAATATGTACGATTCTGCGTTTTTTTTTAGAGCTTTATCACATCACACTTGTAACTTTCGCGCCACGTTGTAGACTTTACATCGCCAAGGTTGCTCTATAACGCCAGAAAAACTGGCCGAGTAACAAACGAGGGCTCAAACCTTGGCGAAGGAATTTAACCAAGGGCTTAAAACAGCTTTAAAGCTCATTGCCTATTTGGATGATAACGAGGCGCAAAATGAAAAAGACAGCTATCGCATTAGCAGTGGCACTGGCTGGTTTCGCTACCGTAGCGCAAGCCGCCCCAAAAGATAATACCTGGTACACCGGTGCTAAACTGGGCTGGTCCCAGTACCATGACACTGGTTTCTACGGCAACGGTTACCAGAATGGTATCGGCAATGGTCCGACCCATAAAGATCAACTGGGTGCTGGCGCGTTCCTGGGTTACCAGGCGAACCAATACCTGGGCTTCGAGCTGGGCTATGACTGGCTTGGCCGTATGCCTTACAAAGGCAGCGTGAACAACGGTGCTTTCAAAGCACAGGGCGTTCAACTGGCAGCTAAACTGAGCTACCCAATTGCTGACGATCTGGACATCTACACTCGTCTGGGTGGTATGGTATGGCGTGCAGACTCCAAAGCTAACTACGGCAATGGCACTCGTCTGAGCGACCACGACACCGGCGTTTCTCCGCTGGCTGCAGTGGGTGTTGAATACGCACTGACCAAAAACTGGGCTACTCGCCTGGACTACCAGTTCGTTAGCAACATCGGTGATGCAGGTACTGTCGGCGCACGTCCAGACAACACCATGCTGAGCCTGGGTGTTTCTTACCGTTTCGGTCAGGATGATGTTGTTGCTCCAGCACCAGCACCAGCTCCGGCTCCAGTTGTTGAAACCAAGCGTTTCACTCTGAAGTCTGACGTGCTGTTCAACTTCAACAAAGCAACTCTGAAACCAGAAGGCCAACAGGCTCTGGACCAGCTGTACACTCAGCTGAGCTCCATGGATCCTAAAGACGGTTCTGTTGTAGTTCTGGGTTACACCGACGCAGTTGGTTCTGACCAGTACAACCAGAAACTGTCTGAAAAACGCGCACAAAGCGTTGTTGATTACCTGGTTTCTAAAGGCATCCCGTCAGATAAAATCTCTGCACGTGGTATGGGCGAAGCTGATTCCGTCACTGGCAACACCTGTGGCTACAAAGCTGGCCGTGCTACTAAAGCTCAGATCGCTTGCCTGGCTCCAGATCGTCGCGTAGAGATCGAAGTTAAAGGTATCAAAGACGTTGTAACTCAGCCACAGGCTTAAGTTACCACTGCTTAGTAAAAAACCCCGCAATGCGGGGTTTTTTTTCGTCTACAGGCAGTGAGTTTTGCAACAACGGCCCTTTTCTTGCTGGGCAGGTTACTTGTCGTCTTTGCCGAGGATCGCCTTCAGATCCTGTTTCAACGACGACATCTGACTGGCGTACTTCTCTTTACGTTCGGCATCTTCGATCAGTTGTACTATCGTCTCTGATAGCGTTACTCCACGGCGACGGGCAAGCGCGGCCAGGCGTTGCCAAACCAGAAACTCCAGGTCGATAGATTTTTTACGCGTGTGTTGATGTTCTGCGTTAAAATGACGCTTACGCCTTGCGCGGATAGTTTGTTTCATCCGGTTATCAAGTTCCGGATTCATATGCCTGCTAATCCACGTCAGCACTTTTACCGGCTCATTTTCCAGCTTAAGCAGCTCGTCAATGGCTTCCTGAGCTACACTGTTTTCAATGTGGCGGGTAATAGATTCACCTTCCCGGTGCTTTTTCACCAGGTATTTCCATTTCCAGCCGCTCTCCAAGTTTTCCAGTTGCTGATATTTCATTTTGAGCTCTTCAGTGACCGCGTAACTTTATTAAGCATAACAGCTTTACACCGAATTTCCCCGGCAATTACGCCCTCTTTTAGACTGTTTTTTGCACAGTCGTCGCGCAATGTCAAACTCCCTGACGCCAACTGTGACTCTGTATGTATCAAGCTGCCGTTATTCTTGTATAATCGCCCTTTCCCTTTTTGACGATTGCATCTAACACTTTGACCAATAACCGACTTGAATGGCAATCTCTGTTGCCGGACGTTACGCCTTATCAAGCGATATTTGATACCGCCGCTCAGTTGGCACCAGTGTCCTTTGCCACCATTCAGCCTCGGCTGGAAAATGCATTGACGCTGTTTTGCCATCCACAGTCGCCACCGCGTTTCATGTTGCTGAAAGCGCAGGAAACCCGCGAGTATCTGGCATTGATTGCCCGAGCGATTGAGCCATTGCAGCCACAGAACACTGCTTTCAAAGGCAGCCACTATGTGATCCAGGGCAGCAAGATAAGCGTAGAGCCAGCCAGCCACGGTGATGAGCCGTTTGCCGCCGGTGGCGCCTGTGTGTTTCAGGAATGGGTTGAGCCGGAACAGCTGTTTGGCTGCGTCAGAATTCACAATGATGAAATCTCGCTGCAACCGGGCCTCGTGCATCAGGCCAACGGCGGCGTACTGATTCTGTCGGCACGCTCTCTGCTGGCCCAGCCCCTGCTCTGGCTGCGGTTAAAGCAAATGATCACCCAACGCCAGTTCCACTGGGTTTCTCCCGATGAAACGCGCCCGCTTCCGGTCACTATCCCACCGATGCCACTGGAGTTGCGTCTGATTGTGGTAGGCGATCGCCACGGTCTTGCTGATTTCCATGATATCGAACCGGAGCTGAGCGAGCAGGCCGTCTACGGCGAATACGAAGATGACCTGCAGCTCACCGAAGCCGAGGATATGGTGCAGTGGTGCAGCTACGTCAACACGGTTATCGATGAACAGCAACTGCCCTCACTCGCGGCAGATGCCTGGCTCCCGTTGATGATACAGGCGGTACGCTACAGCGGCGATCAGGGCAACCTGCCGCTCTCACCGTTGTGGATCGGCCAGCAGCTTTCTGAAGCGGCTCTGTATGCAGAAGAAGAAAGCATCACGGCCAAAGCCTTTGAAGCCGCCTTGAATGCACGCGAGTGGCGCGAAAGCTACCTTGCCGAACGGATGCAGGATGAGATCGAACTGGGTCAGATTCTGATTGAAACCGAAGGCGAAGTAGTCGGTCAAATCAACGGACTCTCAGTGCTGGAATACCCAGGGCACCCGCGCAGCTTCGGTGAACCCTCTCGTATCAGCTGCGTGGTGCATCTTGGCGACGGTGAATTTACCGATGTTGAGCGTAAGGCCGAGCTCGGCGGTAATCTGCATGCCAAAGGCATGATGATTATGCAGGCATTTCTGATTTCCGAACTGGAACTTGATCAACCTCTGCCCTTCTCCGCTTCAATCGTGTTTGAACAATCCTACGGTGAAGTAGATGGCGATAGCGCCTCGCTGGCCGAGCTGTGTGCATTGATCAGCGCACTGTCATTACAACCGATCACCCAGCAGATTGCGGTCACCGGCTCTGTCGATCAGTTCGGTAATGTTCAGCCGATTGGCGGCGTCAACGAGAAGATCGAAGGCTTTTTTGAAGTTTGCCAGCGTCGTGGTTTGACGGGCAAACAGGGCATCATTCTGCCCGCAACTAACGTGCGTCACCTGTGCCTGCGCCAGGATGTGGTCGATGCGGTGCGCGAAGGGCAATTCCATCTGTGGGCCGTCAACAGCGCCGCAGAAGCCTTGCCATTACTCACTGGTTACCCCTACTCTGATGAGCAGCAACCGAATCTGTTAGCTGCCATTCAGGAACGAATTGCGCAGGTGAATCCGCAGGAACGTCGGCGCTGGCCATGGCCGTTTCGTTGGCTCAACTGGTTCAACCACGGCTGATCGGACTTGTTCAGCGTACACGTGTTAGCTAATCTGCGTCCTTCAATAAAATAAGGCTTACTGAGAACATGGTAGAAAAACGCGACTCCTATACGAAAGAAGACCTCGAAGCATCCGGCCGTGGCGAGCTGTTTGGCGCCGGTGGCCCGCCGTTGCCGGCAGGTAACATGTTGATGATGGACCGCGTGGTCAAGATGACCGAAGACGGTGGCTCCCACAACAAGGGTTATGTGGAAGCGGAACTGGATATCAATCCGGACCTATGGTTCTTCGGTTGCCACTTTATCGGCGATCCAGTCATGCCAGGCTGCCTGGGTCTGGACGCAATGTGGCAGCTGGTAGGTTTCTATCTCGGCTGGCTGGGTGGCGAAGGTAAAGGCCGTGCGTTGGGCGTGGGTGAAGTAAAATTCACCGGCCAGGTACTGCCAACCGCGAAGAAAGTCACCTACCGCATTAACTTCAAACGTGTTATCACCCGTAAACTGATTATGGGTGTGGCTGATGGTGAAGTGCTGGTCGATGGCCAGGTCATTTATACCGCCAGCGATCTGAAAGTGGGCCTGTTCAAGGACACTACTGCGTTCTAATCGCAGTGACGGCGGCCCTTCCGGCCGCCGTTTGTTTTTCCCGCCGTTATCTTGTTGCGAACTGCAAAGCTCGCGTTCAGAGCGGCCAATAAGTTACTACAATTATTGTAGTAACCTAAGAGGTGTGCCATGCAAAGAACCCGTTTTGATAACATGCCATGCCCGATAGCACGCTCACTTGATCGCGTCGGCGAATGGTGGAGCATCCTGATACTGCGCGATGCGTTTCATGGATTATCGAAGTTTGACGAATTCCAGCAAAGCCTCGGCCTTTCACCCACCATACTGACTCGCCGCCTGAAATATCTGGTGGAAAGCGGCATTTTTCATAAACAACGTTATCAGACGCGTCCGGTACGTTATGAGTATTTGCTCACCGAACGCGGCAAAGATTTTTTCCCGGTGCTGGCGGCTCTGTTTCACTGGGGCAATACGCATCTGGCCGATGAAGGCATTACCGCCGAACTGGTCGATCGCCGTACCGGGCAACCTATATACGTGCAACTGGTCGACAGCGTTACCCGGCAGCCAATCGCATTGCACAACATCACTTTAGCGCCAGGGCCGGCGGCAACCGACGGTATACGTCGGCGTGCAGCCCTGATGCAACAAAATCATTCTGCATTACCCCCCGAATCATCCAAGGAGTCACTATGAACAGTCGTCGTATAGTCATTACCGGCATGGGCGCCGTTTCACCACTGGGATGCGGCGTAGAGGCTATCTGGCAGCGTCTGCTAAATGGCCAGTCAGGCATTCGTCCGCTTCCTGAAGCTATCGTGGCCGACCTGCAGGTAAAAATCGGTGGTCAGGTTCCTACACTGGAACAGGATGCCGAGGCGGGCTTTGATCCCGATCTTTCCGTGGCACCAAAAGACCAGAAAAAAATGGACCGTTTTATCCTGTTCGCCATGGCGGCGGCCGACGAAGCAATCCGTCAAGCGGGCTGGGTCGCGGATACGGAAGAGAAACAAGAACGCACCGCAACCGTGATCGCCTCCGGTATCGGCGGCTTCCCTGCCATTGCCCACGCAGTGCGCACCACCGACAGTCGCGGTACCAAACGCCTGTCGCCATTTACCATTCCCTCCTTCCTGGTAAACCTGGCCGCCGGCCATGTGTCGATTAAACACCAGTTCAAAGGCCCGATTGGCGCCCCCGTTACCGCTTGCGCAGCGGGCGTACAGGCCATCGGCGACGCAGTGCGCATGATTCGCAACGATGAGGCTGATATCGCGCTGTGTGGCGGTACAGAGGCCGCTATCGATACTGTCAGCCTGGGAGGGTTTGCCGCCGCACGCGCCATGTCCACTACGCCGCCAGAAGCGGCAGAAAAAGCGTCTCGGCCTTTCGACAACGCTCGTGACGGCTTTGTCATGGGCGAAGGCGCCGGCATGCTGGTCATTGAGACGCTGGAACATGCGCTGGCCCGCGGAGCAACGCCGCTGGCGGAAATTGTCGGTTACGGCACCAGTGCAGACGCCTACCACATGACCTCCGGCGCGGAAGATGGTGACGGTGCCTACCGTGCAATGAAAATTGCTCTGAAACAGGCTGGTGTCATACCCGAGCAGATCCAGCATCTGAACGCCCACGCCACCTCTACGCCAGTGGGTGATCTGGGGGAAATCAACGCGATTAAACACCTGTTCGGTACCGGCGGCGGCGTGGCAGTGACCTCAACCAAATCAGCGACCGGCCATTTACTGGGCGCTGCGGGCGGGCTTGAAACCATCTTTACTGCGCTGGCACTACGCGATCAAATCGCACCGGCTACGCTAAATTTGGATAATCCGGACCCGGCTGCCGAGGGGTTGAATCTGGTGGCGAAAAAAGCGCAGCCCATGGTCATCAACTATGCGCTGTCGAACGGGTTTGGTTTTGGTGGGGTGAACGCGAGTATCTTGCTGAAACGTTGGCAGGGTTAATAGGGCTTTAACAAAAACCTCCGCCTTGAGCGGAGGTTGTTCCTTTTTATGACAGAGAGCCGCTTAAGCGGTCACAGCCCTGTCCTCCATGGCTTCTCGCCAACCTCCCAGCCATTGAGACCGGCTGTCCACAGTCGTTTTGTAGGGACAATAATCTTTCGAATGCCCTAAAATACCTGCCTGATAACCTTTCGAATGCGCCCTTTCCAGACGATCGCGTTTCTGTCTCTTCATGCCTCGTTTCCCTCACTTTTTTGGTCAGTTGGAAAGAAAACAATGGCTGCTTTTTGCGCAGCCACCTATAAGCAATAGCGCTAAATGAAGGGAAGATCAATGCGCAAAATTCACGCCAATGTCATATTTGTGAGCTACGTACGCAGAATTTTCTAAGTGGCTGAAATGCCAGAAAAGACATTAATTCATTGAAATAAAATAAAAATCCCCTCCGGCAAAGCGTTTTGATATCTCTCGCCGGAAGGGATTAGACCGTTTTAGTACAAATTATGACTAAAAATTACCCGCCTGTGAGGCGATAACCTGGGCTTCCTGCTGCCAGCCCTGCGCCAACGTACGGACCAGCGCGTCGTAACCGTCCTCACCCTGTTTCAATTCCAGGCTGAACGGCCGTTTGGTCAGATTACCTTGATGATTCAGCACCCACTCGCCACGGATAATCGCCTTGCCGTCAAAGCGGCCGTGAAAACCGCTGATAGTGACGTTAAGCACATCCTGCTCACTGCTCATCGGTTGAGAAGATACCACCCAACCTGGCAACGCGCTGCTTAGGTTGGTGACCAGCGTCTGCTGTAGCTGTTGATCGAGCGGACTGGCCCACAGGTTGTTTTGAGCGATGACATACTGCACATCATTGGTCTGGTAAACCACACCGTTTTGCGCCAGGTAATCCGCCACGTTGACGTGCTCCAACCACAGCTGATGCGTCGCAGTGCCAGTGCTGACCGGCGCCGACGCACCCAGCGCCGGCAGTTGGTAGTAGGTTTTCTGTGGTGTGCTGCTACAGGCGCTGAGTAACAGCGCCAGGGCTACCGGAATCCATTTCATCATTTATTGGCCTTCTTCGGCTGAGGATCGTTACTGCCCGCGGCTTCAAATACCAGCGCGTTGCTCTTTTCGTTCAGGGTACGCAGCACGGGCTGCAGTTCACGCAACACCTGATCAAGACGTTGCATATCACCGAGCATCTTGTTGTAGGCCGGAGAACCTGGCTGGAACCCTTTCATGCTGCGGTTCAGTTCCTGCAGGGTTTTCTGCATATCCTGCGGCAGCGCCTTCATCTCTTTGCTGGCGATGATGTCATTCAGCGACTGCATGGTTTTCTGCGTCGACTGCATGGTTTTCTGGCTTTCCGCCAGGGTTTTGGTCGCTTCGTTGATCATCGGATTCAATGGCATCGAGTTGATCTTATCCAGCGTCTGCATCAGTTTCTGCTGGATCTGCGCCAGACCGCCGCTGGTGGTCGGCATCAGCGGATAACCGAACAGTTCGCGCGGCCCTTTCCAGGCTTTCTCCTGCGGATAGAAGTCCAGATCGATATACAGCGAGCCGGTCAGCAGGTTAGCGGACTTCAGCGAAGCGCGCATGCCGCGTGACTCAGCGTCTTTCAGATGGCCTTCGATATCGAAGTTGCCGCCCAGCTGTTTCTGGAAGCGATCAGGCTCAATGCGGATCAGCACCGGAATGCGGTAGTCGTTGTCCAAACGCTGCGCCATGCCTTCTTTATAGAACGGCACCTGCGCGACCGTACCGAGACGAATGCCGCGGAATTCTACCGGCGCGCCCGGCTGCAAGCCGCGAACCGAGTCGGAGAAGAACATCAGGTAATCTTTGTGTACGGTATACAGCGAGTCCTGGATGCTGCGCTGGTTGTCGAACAACGCATACTCCGTCTTTTCTTTCACCTGTTCACCGCGATCCCAACCTTCCGGTACGTCAAAACTTACACCGCCGCTGAACAGGGTTGCCAGCGAGCCCATTTCCACCCGCATGCCCTGCGCCGACATGTCGAACGCCACACCGCTGTCTTTCCAGAAGCGCACGTTGCTGGTCACCAGTTGATCATAAGGTGCCGAAATAAACAGCTGGTAACGCATGGCACGCTGCTTGGGATCAAAGTAACTGGTCTCTACCGAACCCACACGATAGCCACGGAACAGCACCGGATCGCCGGCATTCAACTGGCCCGATTTGTCGCTGTCCAGTACGATGCGCAGCCCTTTGGCATCTGGAGAAGCCAGCGGTGGTGCATCCAGCAGTTGGTAATTATCTTTGCCCTCCTTGCCCTTGGTGCCCGGCTGCAGCTCAATGTAAGCGCCGGAAAGCAGCGTGCCCAGACCAGAAATGCCCTCACGGCCGATTTGCGGTTTAACCACCCAAAAAGCGCTGTCCTGACGCAACAATTTATCCATGCCGGCGTTAAGTCGCGCCTGTACCACGACCTTGTTCAGGTCATCGCTCAGCGTCACGCTTTCTACTACCCCAACATTGACGCTGCGGCTGGTGATTTTGGTTTTACCGGCTTCCAGCCCTTCCGCTGTGGTGGTGATCAGCGTCACCTGCGGCCCCTGGTGGCTGAAATGGTAGAACAGGATCCACGCACCGATCAGCGCGGTGACGATGGGAATGATCCACACCGGCGACCAGCGCTTGATCTTTTCAACGTCCGCGACGCTATGATTATTTTCCGTCACCTTGCGGCTCCTTTTTTATTGTCTCGTTTACGCGATCCCAACTCAGGCGGGGATCAAACGTCATGGCTGCAAACATGGTGAGGATCACCACCAGGGCGAACAGCAGCGCGCCAGTAGCAGGATAAATACTCATCAATTGTCCCATCCGTACCAATGCCGAAAGCACGGCGATCACAAACACGTCTATCATTGACCAGCGGCCGACAAACTCAACCACTTCATAAATCAGGTGCATTCGTTCGCTGTCGGCCCTGTCTTGCTTCTTGCCGTTGGCATCCCAGCACAGCCAGCCAATCGCCAACATCTTCAGTGAAGGCACCATAATACTGGCGATGAAAATGACCATCGCCACCGGATAGGATCCTTCGCCCCACAGCAGGATCACCCCGGCCATGATGGTGGAGGTGATTTTATTGCCCAGCGCTTCGGTCACCATAATAGGCATTAGATTCGCCGGAATATACAGCATGATAGACGTAAACAGCAGCGCCAGCGTCCATTGCAGACTGTGGCGGCGACGCACGTAACCATTGGTATGGCAGCGCGGGCAATGAGCCAGCTCCGCCGGCAGGACCGCCGTACAACACGGGCAGGAACGCAACCCCTGGCGTAACCCGATCCGCCCTACCGTCACTGGGCGATCGATGCGCGGCATCGGCTCTATGTCATTCCACAGCCAACGGCGATCCACGCACTGGAAGGCGCGCACCTGCAGTAAGCAAAACAGGCAATAAGCCGCAAAGCTGCTGCCGACGCCAATATCCCCGTAGGCCATCAGCTTAACGAAACTGACCAGTACCCCGGCGAGAAAAATTTCCACCATGCACCAGGTTTTAAACTGGAACAGCATCTTGGCCATCCACTCTTTCAGGCCAAGAGGCATGCGCACCCTGGCGCATAACAAGACAATCGCCACCATGCAAAACGCCGGGATCAACTGAACGAATACCATAAACAGCGTAGCCATGCTGGCGTAATCTTCCGCCACCATCACCTGCGGGATCTGGATCAGTTTGATTTCGTTACCGATACCGGCAACGTGCATATTGATAAACGGGAAAATATTCGCCAGCAGCAGCATAAACAAAGCGCTGACGGCATAGCCGATGGGCCGCTTGCGCGGTTCCTCCCAGCGGGAGCTGAGGGTCGTTTTACAGCGCGGACACACCGCTTTTGTGCCATATGCCAGTGGCGGCAACGCCACCATCATGTCGCATTGCGGGCACAGCATCAGGTTATCCTGTTGCCGTTCAGCAGGCTTTGCGTGGCTGTGCTGCTCGTGATTGTCGTGGGAACACACCATATTCCTCCTTAATAACGTTGCTCACCGGTACGGCAATACCGCCCGCAGCAGCGCGCGGACGGTATTCTCAAGGGTCAGCCGTTTTTCATCGCTTCCAGCTCTTCCCAACGGGCAAACGCTTCTTCCAGCGCCCCTTCAGCGGCGGCCAGCGCCGTCAACACCTGCTGTGTTTCACTGTGTGGACGCGTAAAGAAATTCGCATCGCTCATTTGCGCTTGCAGCGCTTCGATTTCCGCTTCCAGCTGTTCCAGGCGCTGTGGCAACTGTTCCAACTCACGCAACAAGTTATAGCTCAGTTTCACCGTTGATTTCTTCGGTTGTTCAGCCTTTTTTTCCACCGACGGTTTATTCTGATCGGCCGCGGCAACCTGACGGATCGGTTTCGCCGTAGCGCGTTGATGATGCGCATCGTAGTAACCGCCGACGAAGGTGCTGATCACGCCCTTGCCTTCGAAGATCCAACACTCGGTCACCGAGTTGTCAACGAACTGACGATCGTGGCTCACCAGCAGCACGGTACCCTGATAACCATCGATCAACTCTTCCAGCAACTCCAGCGTTTCGACGTCGAGATCGTTGGTTGGTTCATCGAGGATCAGCAAGTTGCTCGGTTTCAGGAACAGCTTGGCCAGCAACAGGCGGTTGCGTTCACCGCCCGACAGCGCTTTCACCGGCGTCATCGCGCGTTTTGGGTGGAACAGGAAGTCCTGCAAATAGCCCAGCACGTGGCGGGAGCGGCCGTTGACCATCACTTCCTGTTTGCCTTCCGCCAGGTTATCCATCACCGTGCGTTCCGGATCCAGATCGGCGCGGTGCTGGTCAAAGTAAGCCACTTCCAGCTTGGTGCCGCAGTGTACACGGCCGCTGTCGGCTTTCAGTTGACCGAGCATCAGTTTCAGCAAGGTGGTTTTACCGCAGCCGTTAGGGCCAACCAGCGCAATCTTGTCGCCACGCTGCACCTGGGCGGAGAAATTACGCACCAGCACTTTGTCGCCGACCTGATAGTTGACGTCTTCCATCTCGAACACGATCTTGCCGGAGCGCACCGCTTCTTCCACCTGCATTTTGGCGGTGCCCATCACTTCACGGCGTTCCGAACGCTCATTGCGCAGCGCTTTCAGGGCGCGCACGCGGCCTTCGTTACGGGTACGGCGCGCCTTGATGCCCTGGCGGATCCAGACTTCTTCTTGCGCCAGCTTGCGGTCAAATTCGGCGTTCTGCAACTCTTCCACCCGCAGCGCCTCTTCTTTGCTCAGCAGATACAGATCGTAGTTGCCCGGCCAGGACACCAGCTTGCCGCGATCGAGATCGACAATGCGCGTCGCCATGTTACGGATAAAGGAACGGTCGTGGGAAATGAACACGATGCTGCCCTGGAACTCTTTCAGGAAACCTTCCAGCCAGTCGATGGTTGAAATATCCAGGTGGTTGGTCGGTTCGTCGAGCAGCAACACGCGCGGTGAACTGACCAGCGCGCGGCCCAATGCGGCCTTGCGCAGCCAGCCGCCGGAGAGCGAGGACAGCTCCGCATCGCCGTCCAGCCCCAGTTGCAACAGCACTTCGCTGATGCGGCTGTCAAGTTGCCACAGCCCCTGGTGATCGAGGATCTCCATAATCTGCGCCATGCGCGTCAGATTTTTCTCGCTGGGATCGGTTTCCACCAAATGCGAAATCGCGTGATAGGCTTTCAGGTGCTCTGCCTGCTCGGCCACGCCTTCGGCGACAAAATCGAATACCGTGCCACCGATATTGCGCGGGGGATCCTGCTGCAGACGCGCCACAATCAGATCCTGCTCATAAATCACCCGGCCATCGTCCAGCGGGATTTCTTTGCCGAGGATCTTCAACAGCGTGGATTTACCGGCGCCGTTGCGGCCAACCAGACAAACGCGCTCGTTGTCTTCAATATGAATTTCGGTGTTGTCTAAAAGCGGTGCATCGCTGAAGGACAGCCAGGCGCCGGACATGCTGATTAACGACATAGTAATTATTTTCCTTCGCCGGCATGGGTGAGCAGCCAGCAGTTATGAATTTGACGGTTACGGGCAAAATCCTGCGACTGCGTCTGGGCGGTGATCTCTTTCGCCTCCAGACCCAGTGCGCTCAGGCCGGCCATATCCATCTGGAAACCGCGCTTGTTGTTCGAGAACATGATGGTTCCGTTACGGCGCAGCAACCGTTTTAAATCTTGCATCAGCACCAGATGGTCGCGCTGAACGTCAAAGGTGTTCTCCATTCGCTTGGAGTTGGAGAACGTCGGCGGGTCGATAAAGATCACGTCGAACTGTTCGTCGGCATTATGCAGCCATGACAGGCAGTCCGCATGGATCAATCGATGCTGTTTGCCGGTCAGGCCATTGACGCGCAGGTTCTTCTCCGCCCATTCCAGGTAGGTACGCGACATATCCACGGTAGTGGTGCTGCGCGCGCCGCCCAGCCCGGCATGTACGCTGGCGGTGCCGGTATAAGCGAACAGGTTGAGGAAGTCTTTGCCTTTGCTCATCTCGCCCAGCATGCGACGAGCGATGCGGTGATCGAGGAACAAACCGGTATCGAGATAATCGGTCAGGTTGACCCACAGCTTGGCGTTAAATTCTTCCACCAGCAAGAACTCGCCTTTTTGAGCCAGCTTTTCGTACTGGTTTTTGCCTTTCTGACGCTCACGGGTTTTCAGGATCAACTGATTGGACGGCAGGTCCAGCACCGACAGCGTGGCGTTGATCACGTCGAACAGACGCTGGCGCGCCTTCTGCGCATCAACGGTTTTCGGCGGCGCATACTCCTGTACCACAACTTTGCTGCCGTAACGGTCAACCGCGACATTGTATTCCGGCAGGTCGGCATCATACAGGCGATAGCATTCAATGCCCTGCTGCCTGGCCCATTTGTCGAGCTTCTTCAGGTTCTTACGCAGACGGTTGGCAAAGTCTTCCGCCGCCAGCACGCCGCCGGCGCCCTGTGGGTTTTCCGCCAATTGGTAGTTTTTCTGTACGCAATCCAGCGGGCCATTTTTAGCCTTGAACTGGCGTTCTGCACGCAGTTGCAGGCAGCTCAGCAGCTCCGGCGACGCGCTGAACAGCGACAGTTGCCAGCCGCCGAAGGCGCTCTTCATGATACGGCCCAGCATGTTATGCAGCGCAATCAGCGCCGGTTCGCTTTCCAGACGTTCACCGTAAGGCGGGTTGCTGACCACGGTGCCCTTCGGGCCTTCCGGCAGCGGGTTGGTCAGTTTGCTGACGTCGCTGACGTTAAAAGTAATCAGTTCGGCAACGCCGGCACGGCGGGCGTTGCCGCGCGCCATCTCAATCACCCGACGATCGATATCCGAGCCGAAGAAACGCGAGGGGGTTTCCTGCAAACCGCGGCGCGCACGCACCTGCGCTTCGGTGATCACTTCACGCCACAAATCGACATTGTGGCCGTTCCAGGCGGTAAAGCCCCAGTGCTGCCGGTGCAAACCCGGCGCGCGATCGGAGGCAATCATCGCCGCTTCAATCAGCAAGGTGCCTGAACCGCACATCGGGTCAAGCATCGGCGTACCCGGTTGCCAGCCTGAACGTTGCACAATGGCTGCCGCCAGGCTTTCCTTCAGCGGTGCCTGGCCGGTCAGATCGCGGTAGCCACGCTGATGCAGGCCTTCACCGCTCAGATCGAGCGCTACGCTGGCCATATCGCGTTGCAGGAACACGTTAACGCGAATGTCCGGCTGTTGCTTCGCCACCGTCGGGCGTTGATCGATCTTGCGGGTGAAGCTGTCGACAATGGCGTCCTTGACCTTCAGCGCACCATATTGGCTGTTACGGATCTCTTCGTTAACGCCGCTGAAGTGAACGGCGAAGGTTTTATCCACGCCAAAAATGCTCGTCCAGTCGATCGCCTGCACGCCAAGGTACAGATCCAGATCGCTGTGTACGCGGAATTCATTGAGCGGCAACAAAATACGTGAGGCCAGACGGCTCCACAGCAGGCTTTGGTACAGAAGACGATCGTCACCCTGAAAATGTACCCCACCCTGCACCACTTTGCAGGCGTGAGCGCCCAGCGCTTCCAGTTCGCTTTTTAACAGTTCTTCCAGTCCACGCGCCGTGCTGGCAAACAGAGAGTTCATATCGTACTTATCACCAAAAAGAAAATTGTTGCGCATTATAGCTAATCCAGACCGCTTGTCATAAAGTTGCTCCCTTCTATTTAATAATCGCACGGGGGCAAGGGTGATTACGCTTTCCAGGCTGTACGTTCATCCGGTTAAATCGCTTCGAGGTTTGCAACTTTCTCACGCCCAGGTTTCCAGCAGCGGTCTGGCGTTCGATCGCACCTTTATGATCACCGAGCCAGATGGCACCTTTATTACCGCACGCCAATATCCGCAGATGGTGCTGTTTACCCCCGCACTGCTGGCGGACGGCCTGTTCCTGAGTGCACCCGATGGGGAAAGCGCCGCCATTCGCTTCAACGATTTTGCCACCGAGGCGCAGCCAACCGAAGTGTGGGGCAATCATTTCACCGCCCTGATTGCACCGCAGGCTATTAACAGCTGGTTGAGCGGTTATTTCCAGCGTGAGGTTCAGTTGCGTTGGCTCGGCCCTGAGCTGACCCGGCGAGTCAAGAAGCACCCGGAAATCCCTTTGTCTTTCGCCGACGGCTACCCATATCTGCTGATTAACGAAGCCTCGTTCAATGATTTGCAGCAACGCTGCCCCGGCAGTATCAAGCTGGAACAGTTCCGCCCCAATCTGGTGGTGACCGGTGCCAGCGCCTGGGCCGAAGACGGCTGGCAGGTGATCCGCGTCGGTGACGTGATGTTCGATCTGGTAAAACCCTGCAGCCGCTGCGTGCTCACCACCATCAGCACCGAACGCGGGCGCAAACACCCCAGCGGCGAACCGCTGAGCACCCTGCAGAAATTCCGCACCGCCAATAACGGCGATATCGACTTCGGCCAGAATTTGGTGGCGCGCAACAGCGGTATTATCCGCGTTGGCGATGCGGTTGAAGTGTTATCCACCAAGCCGCCCCGCCCTTATGGCGCAGGTCAAGTGGTTGAAAGCGTGCAGGCGCCGCAAGACAGTGCGCAGAGCGTCACCATCGAATATGCAGGGAAGGTATTTACCGGCAATAATCAACAGATCTTGCTTGAACAGTTGGAACAGCAAGGGATCCGCGTGCCTTATTCGTGCCGTGCGGGGATTTGCGGCAGTTGCCGTATTGAGTTGGTCAGTGGCGAAGTGGCACCGCTGAAGAAAAGCGCGATCGCCGGCAACGGCACCATTCTCTCCTGCAGCTGTATTCCGAAAAGCGATTTGACGCTGGCGTAATCTGCCTTACACCGCCCTGTCGTAAGCCGGGGCGGAAGCTTCATCCTGCGCACAAGGTTTGAGGCGATCGTGCATCACCTTGATCGCATCGCCCAGCACCATGGTACGCCCGGCCAGCGACAGCTGATTTTGCGCCAGCAGACACAGGCTGGCATTATCGCCGGCTTCCACCACCAACAGACGGGCATCCGCGCCGCTGTCCATGACCTTTACCGCCGCCAACTCGCCGTTCTTCGGCTGCAGCGGGTAGTGTTGCTGGGCGAAATGCCAGCTTTTCGGCATCAATGGTTTCAGGAAGCGATAGGCCACCAGAGCGTTTAATACCAACTCGGCGCGTTGCTCATGGCTGAGCTTTATCTGTTTGCACTGCTCTTCATAATTAAAATAAAGCGCTGCGTCGTCAACGCAAAAGGCGCATTCATCGAAGGCATCCGGCGTTAACATTTTAGCCGGGAAGCGTGAGCGGAAGATCATCCCATTGGCTAAATCCAGCATTAGCCGATCGTGTTCGGCGTCAAAATACCAACGCCAATTATCGTCAGGTTTTATCTTCATCTCTTATCCTTCTCGCTGCCCATGCCACGCTGTATTTACCCAAAAGGTGATTTTATCACCGATAAAGTAGCTCAAACATCAGATAATTCCGCGAACGATATTTATGCTAGTGGACAAAATATAGACGAGCCGGGGGAAGAAATAAACCCCCGGCTGAAAATGAAACAAAAAATATTAGATGTAGTTAACGATATCTTTAATCAGGCGCGGACCGTGGAAGATAAATCCGGAATAAATTTGCACCAGCGAAGC
The DNA here is from genome assembly GCF_003591175.1 of Serratia inhibens. GTDB lineage: Bacteria > Pseudomonadota > Gammaproteobacteria > Enterobacterales > Enterobacteriaceae > Serratia > Serratia inhibens. The sequence continues at coordinate 1,185,439 of NZ_QYYG01000001.1, forward strand.
ACCGGCCGCCATTTTTTCGCGGGCTGCCATCAGAGAGTCAATTCCGCCAACGCCGATAATCGGCAAACGCCCTTGCAGCTCAATCGACAAACGGCGGATCACTTCAGTGCTGCTCGCCTGCAGCGGACGACCGCTAAGGCCCCCCATTTGCTCGCAGTAATTCAGACCCTGGATCAACTTGCGATCCAGCGTTGTATTGGTCGCGATCACGCCATCAATATTATGACGCACCAGGCTGTCGGCTATTTGGATCAATTCTTCTTCAGAAAGATCCGGCGCGATCTTTACCGCGACCGGCACATATTTGTGATGCCGCGCATGCAATTCCTGCTGCTTATTTTTAATGGCGGCTAAAAGATCGTCCAACGCTTCGCCATACTGTAAGGATCGCAACCCCGGTGTATTTGGTGACGAAATGTTAATCGCGATATAGCCGGCATACGGATAAACTTTATCCATGCAGATCAGATAATCGTCTTTTCCTTGCTCTACCGGGGTATCTTTATTCTTGCCGATATTGATCCCCAAAATACCGCCAAAATGGGATTTTTTAACGTTTTCAACCAGATTATCCACCCCCTGGTTATTAAAGCCCATGCGGTTGATCAGGCCTTCCGCTTCCACGATACGGAACAGGCGCGGCTTATCATTGCCCGGCTGCGGACGTGGCGTCACAGTGCCGACTTCGACAAAGCCAAACCCCATGGCGCCGAACGCATCGATGCACTCGCCATCTTTATCCAGTCCGGCGGCCAACCCCAATGGGTTTTTAAAAGAGAGCCCCATGCAGCTAACCGGCTTGGTCGGCACAGACTGACGAATGAGAAATTCTAACGGGGTGCCGGTGATACGGCGAAGCTGATGAAAGGTCAATTCATGCGCACGCTCGGGATCGAGCTGGAACAACGCTTTCCTGATGATGGGGTAGTACATGTACTCTCCTGATTTCCCGGTTGCAAACCGGGGGCCGATTATCCGGCATCCCCCGATCAATTGGAATTGATTAAAAGCAAAAAAAGCGGTTTTTACGCAATCGTTTTCCTCTTATCACCGCCAATCCGCATTTGCGCATATCAAAATCAAAAAATGAGATTTAAGCAACTCGCTCCTAACTGATAGTTTTAAAATAGATCACGAACATTTCCTGATTAAACCTAACTTTTAGTTATAAGGAGTGGCAATGCGCGTTATATCACTGGCCGGCAGCCCCCGCATCCCCTCGCGCTCTGCCGCGCTGCTTACCCTGAGTCAAAACTGGTTACAGCAACAAGGCGTGGAAGTGATTGCCTACACGCTGCACGATTTTGATGCCGAGGATTTGCTTTACGCCAATTTTAACAGCCCGGCAATCAAAGCTTTTGCCGAGCAGTTAGCTCAGGCAGACGGTTTGCTGGTGTCGACGCCGGTCTATAAAGCCTCGTTCTCCGGCGCGCTGAAAACCCTGCTGGATTTGCTGCCGGAACGTGCACTGGACCATAAGGTCGTGTTGCCGCTGGCTACCGGCGGCTCCATTGGCCACATGCTGGCAGTGGACTACGCCCTCAAGCCGGTGCTGGCGGCGTTGAAAGCGCAAGAAGTGCTGCACGGCGTGTTTGCCGACGACAGCCAGGTGGTGCTGAGAGATGAAGAGATCAGCCTGTCTGACGGCGTGGCAACCCGCCTGGAAGAGGCGCTGGAAAGCTTTTATCTTGCACTCGGCCGCCGCAAGCCGCCCAGGGCAAAGCACTCACCTTCCCTGTTTGCCCGTCAAACCGCCTGACTGAGAAGAGAATAATAAGGAAAAGGACATCATGATGAAGCGACTTTCTTCACTCCGCCGCTGGCTTGGCGCCGGCACATTAGCCGGCATCCTCTCCCTTGCGTGGAACAATGCCGCCAACGCGCAGGATCCGGCGCAGTTCCGCATCGGTTACCAAAAAGGATCGGTCAGCCTGGTATTGGCAAAAACCCATAAGCTGTTGGAACAGCGTTTTCCCTCGACCAAAATCAGCTGGATAGAATTCCCCGCCGGCCCGCAAATGCTCGAAGCGCTGAACGTCGGCAGTATCGATCTGGGCAGCACCGGCGATATCCCCCCGATCTTCGCCCAGGCCGCTGGCGCCGATCTGCTTTATGTCGGCGTGGAGCCGCCAAAACCCAAGGCGGAAGTGATTCTGGTACCGGAAAACAGCCCGATCAAAACCGTCGCTGAGTTGAAAGGCCATAAGGTCGCCTTCCAGAAAGGCTCCAGTTCCCACAACCTGCTGTTGCGCTCACTGCAAAAAGCCGGGCTGCAATTTACCGATATCCAACCCATCTACCTGACCCCGGCCGATGCCCGCGCCGCCTTCCAGCAAGGCAACGTTGATGCCTGGGCGATTTGGGATCCGTACTATTCCGCCGCCTTGCTGCAGGGCGGCGTGCGAGTGTTGGGCGACGGCAGTGGTCTGAATCAAACCGGTTCGTTTTATTTGGCGGTTCGCCCCTATGTACAAGCGCACGGCCCCTTTATCAGCCAGGTGCTTGAGGTGCTGACCCAGGCCGACGCGCTAACCCGCAGCGATCGCGCGCAAAGCGTCACGCTGTTGGCAAACGCCATGGGCCTGCCGGAAAAGGTGATCGCCACCTATCTGGACCATCGCCCACCGACCGCCATTAAACCTTTGGATGCGCACACCATTGCCGCCCAACAGCAAACCGCCGATCTGTTTTATGCCAACCGTTTGGTGCCGGTGAAGGTCGATATCTCTCAACGCATCTGGCACCCGAGCGCGCAATAACTTTGGAGAACAAACTATGAGCCTAAACGTATTCTGGTTTTTACCTACTCACGGCGACGGCCATTATCTCGGCAGCGCGGAAGGCGCACGCAGCGTAGATTACGGCTATTTGCAGCAGATCGCTCAGGCCGCTGACCGGCTGGGTTTCGGCGGTGTGCTGATCCCCACCGGCCGCTCGTGCGAAGACTCCTGGCTGGTCGCGGCCTCACTGATCCCGGTCACCCAGCGGTTGAAGTTCCTGGTGGCTCTGCGCCCCGGCATCATTTCGCCCACGCTGGCAGCTCGCCAGGCCGCGACGCTGGATCGTCTTTCCAACGGCAGAGCGCTGTTTAACCTGGTCACCGGCGGTGATCCCGAAGAACTGGCGGCAGAAGGTCTGCACCTGAACCACGAAGAACGCTACGAGGCCTCGGCAGAGTTCACCCACGTTTGGCGTAAGGTGTTGGAAGGGGAAACCGTCGATTTCCAGGGCAAGCATATTCAGGTGAAAGGTGCCAAGTTGCTGTATCCGCCGGTGCAACTGCCGCGTCCGCCGCTGTATTTTGGCGGATCCTCTGCCGCCGCTCAGGATCTGGCAGCAGAACAGGTTGAAATGTACCTCACCTGGGGGGAGCCGCCGGCACAGGTAAGAGAAAAAATTGCCGAAGTTCGCGCCAAAGCCGCAGCCAAGGGCCGCACGGTGCGTTTCGGCATTCGTCTGCATGTGATCGTGCGTGAAACCACAGAAGAAGCCTGGCGGGCGGCCGACCGACTGATCGCCAATCTGGATGAAGAGACCATCGCCAACGCACAGGCAGCCTTCGCTCGTTTTGATTCCGTTGGGCAACGGCGCATGGCGGCACTGCATGGCGGCAAGAAAGACAATCTGGAGATCAGCCCTAACCTGTGGGCCGGGGTTGGCCTGGTACGTGGTGGCGCCGGTACCGCACTGGTCGGCGATGGCCCGACGGTAGCGGCGCGCATGCAGGAATATGCCGATCTGGGCATCGATACCTTTATTTTGTCCGGTTATCCGCATCTGGAAGAAGCCTATCGAGTCGGCGAGTTGCTGTTCCCGCATCTCGATTTGGTGCAAAACGAAGCCCCCGCCCAACACCGGCCGGTCAAACCGCAGGGCGAAGTGGTCGGCAATATTTATATGCCGCAAAAAGCGTCGCAAAGCTGAGGAGCAACCCTATGGCAAAGGGCACACAACGCATCTTGCACCGGCTGGCGCCCTGGGCATTGCCGGTCGCACTGCTGGTTATCTGGCAAATCTCCGTTGAGGCCGGCTGGTTGTCGAACCGCATTCTGCCGGCACCGAGCGCAGTCGTGACCGCTTTCTGGACGCTAACCAAAAGCGGCGAGTTGTGGCAACACCTGACCATCAGCAGTTGGCGCGCGCTGATCGGTTTTAGCATCGGCGGCAGCATCGGGTTGGTGCTGGGTTTTATCACCGGTTTGTCGAGCTGGGGCGAGCGCCTGTTGGACAGCTCCGTGCAGATGATCCGTAATGTACCGCATCTGGCGCTGATCCCATTGGTGATCTTGTGGTTCGGTATCGATGAATCCGCCAAGATTTTTCTTGTCGCGCTGGGCACCCTGTTCCCTATCTATCTGAATACCTATCACGGCATCAAGAATATCGATCGCGGTCTGCTTGAAATGGCGCGCAGCTATGGCCTGAGCGGTTTCCGGTTATTTACCCAGGTGGTATTGCCGGGCGCGTTGCCCTCGATCATGGTCGGCGTGCGTTTCGCTCTGGGCTTTATGTGGCTGACGCTGATCGTGGCCGAAACCATTTCCGCCAACTCGGGGATTGGTTATCTGGCGATGAACGCCCGCGAATTCCTGCAGACCGACGTAGTGGTGGTGGCGATTGTGCTGTACGCCCTGCTCGGCAAGCTGGCGGACGTCAGCGCGCAATGGCTGGAACGTGTCTGGCTGCGCTGGCATCCGGCTTATCAACTTAAATCAGGAGAAGCGCTATGACGACTCCCGCCCGAATTCCCCAGGGCACCCCGGTTACGCTTGACTCTATTGCCAAACGCTATGGCAATCGTACGGTGCTGGACAATATTCAGTTGCGCATCCGTTCAGGGCAATTTGTCGCCGTGGTCGGCCGCAGCGGCTGTGGCAAAAGCACCCTGTTGCGTTTGATGGCCGGGTTGGAAAAAGCCAGCAGTGGCGCGCTGCTTAGTGGAAATGCTCCCCTCGCCAGCGCCAAAGAGGATACCCGCCTGATGTTTCAGGATGCACGCCTGCTGCCATGGAAAAAGGTGATCGACAACGTGGGCCTCGGCCTGCGCGGCGACTGGCGTGCCGACGCGTTGCAGGCGCTGGAAGCCGTTGGGCTGGCCGATCGCGCCAATGAATGGCCGGCAGCACTGTCCGGCGGACAAAAACAGCGAGTGGCGCTGGCACGCGCGCTGATTCATCGTCCTCGCCTGCTGTTGCTGGACGAGCCTTTGGGGGCGCTTGATGCGTTAACAAGGATTGAAATGCAGGGGCTGATTGAAGGCCTGTGGCAACAGCATGGTTTCACCGTGCTGCTGGTGACGCATGATGTCAGCGAAGCCATTGCGCTGGCGGATCGGGTGATTTTGATTGAAGAGGGGCGTATCGGGCTGGATCTGACGATTGATCTGCCACGCCCGCGCCGTAAAGGGTCGGCCAGGTTGGCGGAACTGGAAGCCGAGGTGCTGGACAGGGTGCTTTCACCGCCCCCGCCAGTGGCTGAAAACCCACGCCGGGCAACGAATTGAAACCAGGGACGGCATGTCGCAGCGCCGTCCCTGGTCAGTTTTTATGCGTCGAGCGCTTTGCTGACTTTTTCGAACAGATCGCCGGAGAGGTTTTCCAGCCCTTTCAACTGTTCGAGCGCCTTGCGCATCAGAGCCTGACGCGAAGCATCATAGCGTTTCAGTCGGATCAAGGGTTCAATCAAACGAGCGGCAATCTGCGGGTTGCGCTGGTTCAGATCGCTGAGGATCTCCGCCAGGAACTGATAACCGCTGCCGTCCGCCGCATGGAACGCCGCCGGGTTGGCGGAAGCGAAACCGCCGATCAGCGAACGGGTACGGTTTGGATTGCTCAGGCTGAACGAACGGTGCTTCAGCAGGCCGCGTACCTGGGTCAGCACGTCCGCCGCCGGGCTGGTCGCCTGCAACACGAACCACTTGTCCATGACCAGGCCATCCTGATGCCAGCGCTCATCGAACGCCGACAGCAGCGCATTGCTGCACGGCAACTGCGCCGCTACCGCCGCCGCCAGCGCCGCCAGCGAATCGGTCATGTTGTCCGCCTGACGATACTGCTCGGCCACCAGCCGATCGGCCAGCACCTCGTCGCCAAAGGCCAGATAACCCAGGCACAGATTGCGCAGAGCGCGTTTGCCGATATCGGCATGCTCCACCCGGTAACCGTCGGTTTTGTTGGCGTTATAAACCGCCAGCCACTCGTCGGCCATTTCCTTCGCCAGGCAACGGACAATCGCTTCGCGCACCGCGGCAATCGCTTCCGGATCGATAATGGCGAACAGTTCGGCAATCTCGGTTTCCGAAGGCAGCGTCAGGATCTGCGCGGCAAGCGCCGGATCCAGCTTCTCGTCCAGTAGCACCGCACGGAACGCGTCGGCAACGTGCAACGGCAGAGACAGCGGTTGCTTCTGCTGATGCTTGGCAACGTTCAGTTTGATATAGGTGGCCAGCAGGCTCTGCGCCGCGTCCCAACGGGCAAACTCATTGCGCGCGTGCTGCATCAGGAAAGTCAGTTGCTGATCGCTGTACGGGTAATCCAGCTTCACCGGCGCCGAGAACTCGCGCAACAGCGAAGGCACCGGCTTGTGCGCCACACCGTCAAACACGAAGGTCTGCTCGGCTTCAGTGACATTCAGCACGTTACCGATCGCCGCCCCCTCTTTCTGCAGGGCAATCACGTTGCCTTCGGCGTCGTACAATTCGATATCCAGCGGGATATGCAACGGCAGCTTCTCTGGCTGATCGGCGGTCGGTTTGGTTTTTTGGCTGACGTGCAGGCGGTATTGTTGATGCTCTGCGTCGTATTCATCGCGAACGGTCAACAACGGCGTACCGGACTGGCTGTACCAGCGGCGGAACAGCGACAGATCGACGTTGGAAGCATCCTCCATCGCCTGAACGAAATCATCGCAGGTTGCTGCGCTGCCGTCATGGCGCTCGAAATACAGTTGGATGCCCTTCTGGAACTGTTCTTCGCCCAGCAGCGTATGCATCATGCGGATCACCTCGGACCCTTTCTCATACACCGTCAGGGTGTAGAAGTTGTTCATTTCGATCACTTTATCCGGACGAATCGCATGCGCCATCGGGCTGGCGTCCTCGGCGAACTGCGCGCCGCGCATGACACGCACGTTATCGATACGGTTGACCGAGCGTGAACCCAGATCTGAACTGAACTCCTGATCGCGGAACACCGTCAGGCCTTCTTTCAAGCTAAGCTGGAACCAATCGCGACAGGTCACGCGGTTGCCGGTCCAGTTGTGGAAATATTCGTGGCCAATCACCGCTTCGATATTCAGGTAATCCTTGTCGGTGGCGGTTTCCGCTTTCGCCAGCACGTATTTGGAGTTGAAGATATTTAGCCCTTTGTTCTCCATCGCACCCATATTGAAGAAATCGACGGCCACGATCATATAAATGTCGAGGTCGTACTCCAGACCGAAACGGGTTTCGTCCCATTTCATCGAGTTCTTCAGTGAGGTCATCGCCCAATCGGCGCGATCCAGGTTGCCACGGTCAACGAACAGTTCCAGCGCCACCTTACGCCCGGAACGGGTGGTGAAGCTGTCGCGCAGCACGTCGAAGTCACCGGCCACCAGCGCAAACAGATAACAAGGTTTTGGGAACGGATCTTGCCACTGTACCCAGTGACGCCCATCCTCCAGTTCGCCCTGGCCCACGCGGTTACCGTTCGACAGCAGGAAAGGATAACGCGCCTTATCCGCCACAATGCGGGTAGTGAAGCGCGCCAACACGTCCGGACGATCCAGGTAATAGGTGATGTGACGAAAACCTTCCGCCTCACACTGGGTACACAACGCTTCGCCTGACAGATACAGCCCTTCAAGCGCGGTATTCTTCGCCGGGTGAATATCATTGACGATAGTCATGGTAAATTGTGCTGGTAATTTCTCGATAACCAGCTTGTTATCCTGCAACTGATAGGCGCTCCACGGCTGTCCGTCGATCTGAATGCTCACCAGCGTGAGATCTTCGCCGTTCAGCACCAGCGCCGCATCGGCCGCGCCCTGGCGTTTAATCTTGCTGACTGCGGTGACGCGTGTCGTTTCTGCGTCCAGTTCAAAATCCAAATCAATGTCAGTGATGCTGTAGTCTGGCGCGCGATAATCGTGGCGATACTTCGCCTGTGGCTGTTGTGTCATAAAAACCCTTTGACGTCTCAGTGAGTTACAGGTGCCAGGTGGTCATCATTGGCTTATTTCACCCTCTGCAGAGGCGCGAAAATATCGATGAACCTGATTGTAAATAAACTGTATCACAGCCACGAAAAAAGCCTAGAGATGCCGGGACGCCGGAACGGAGAAATCGGAGGTGGATCCAAAAGCTGTCGCCGAATACCCCACTCCATCAGGTTCCTTCACCTGATGCAGAGAAAAAATCAGCATTTAATGCTAAAAGCCGCCCTTCATGTTACCCACTTGCGGATGCTTTATAATTGCGGAGGATATCTCCGCTTCAACGCCCCCCAAGCCGCTACCCACCGATGGGCTCTCTGCGGGTATAGTTAAGACATTTCGGCTGACTCAATGATATAATTGACAAATCTGGCTCAAGGACTCCCGGCAATATGAAAGTAAAATATCTGATCTATTTTTTTACCTTTGCCCTGATGTCATCCTTCGCCATATTTATTTCCGATGAGCTGATTGAAGCCCATACCGACTATCGCGACAATCAGCTTAACCTGTATAAGATAAGTCGCGCCAAAGAGATCTCGGAAGCGTTTCAAGCCACCCTGTTGGCGCACCGTTTAAAACGTCTGAGCCTGTTGAATGCGAACATTACCCCGGCGCAATGGCAGGAGGCTGACCGCCTGGCGCGCGAAAAAATTGACCGGTTCAAACCGCATATCGACAGCAAGATTTCGCAACAGCTCGGCATACGGCAAAAAGTCGCCGCGCTTTCCATGCTGGGCCTGATGGAACAATTGCTGGATAACGATAATCGACAGCTTTCATATGTTACCGACGCCAATGCCAATCTGTTTAATATCAACAGCGCCTACTACATTTCTCAGACCAGCAAAAGCTACTACCGTTATACCTACGATACCCGCATGATCGACGCCGACTCGTTTCTGTTTCTGGAAGCCGTGCGCCTGAATAACCGGCTGAATATGTCCCTGACCGAATTAATCGATCAGGTCATTGACTTGAATACCAATCAGTTGGAGCGTAAAGACGCCTATCTGAAAGCCGTACAGCTCACCGGGGTGTTGAATGCACTAAGCACCCGGCTTATTTTCATGAAGCTGACCTACAACGATGTCCCCACCACCCTGTTGGTGAATGAGCTGCTCCGCCAGTTGTCGAAAGGGCAACTCGACCGGATTACCCAAGGGTTGTATACCGCGGTCGATAATCATATTCCCTACCCGGCCGAATTTATTTATCAGTACGTCAAAAATCTGAGTGAGCTTTCGCAACGGCTCTATCAACGCAGTTTTGAACTGGAAATCGTCGCATCACAGCATAAGATCTACACCAGCCTGACGGCTATTTATGGTTTGATTTCTCTCGGTGGTCTGATCGTGCTGTTTATTTTCCTGCCGACGCTGGTTTACTGTTCAAATATCAGCCGTTGGCTGACCAAAACGCATAACAATATTTTGCGGTTGTCACGCGGCAATATGAACATCGACCGCAATGAGGTGTTTTACGGCCAGGAGTTAATCGCCATCAGCGACGCCATTAAACAGCTAAAACAGTATCAATTGGAAAAGGTGACGTTGGAAAATGAGAAACAGTTGCTGATCAAAGAGCTGGAAGCCTCTTCGTTTGTTGATCCTTTGACCAATATCTATAACCGCCGCAAGTTCTTCCGTGAATGCGAATCCCTGGCAGCGCGCAGTTACCCGTTGGCCTTTTGTTTGATTGATATCGATAATTTCAAAAAACTGAATGACAATTACGGACATGATATCGGCGACCGTGCGCTGGTGGCCTTCGGCAAATTGCTGCAGGACGCCTTCCGCTCCAGCGACATTTTCTGCCGCTATGGCGGTGAGGAATTCGCCGTGATCCTCGGCAACTGCACGCTTGAGAATGCGCGAGAAATTATGGCTAAGCTGCGCGAGCGTACCCACCAACTCACCCTCACCCTCGCCGACGGGCAAACCGTGCGTTTCACGACCAGTTGCGGTATTGCCCAGGTGAACAGCCTCGGGCTGTTGCCGACAGCGATCAAACAGGCGGATGAAGCGCTCTATTTCTGCAAGAAAAACGGCAAGGATCGGATCAGCATTCACACGCCGACCGGTTTTATCTGAATTGTTGTTTAAAATAATTAACATTATAATTTTTATGACTAATTAGGCTAAGTCGTTCACCTTACAGGCTTATCTGGCTTTTCTGCCCGGAACCTGACGGCAAACCGACATAAAGGCACGTTTAATCCTCGACCCGCTCCGGCGATTTGTGGTGTGATGCAGCTTCAATAACAGGATAATCCGGGTATACTCGCTCCACTTTTTATGACTATCCGGATTTGGACTCGCGCCTGACGAGGATGCAGTAACGCGCTATGACTCAATACGCTTCCCCGATTTTGACATCGCTGCTTGATACTGACGCCTACAAGCTTCATATGCAGCAAGCAGTGTTCCATCGCTACCCTGCGATCAGCGTGGCGGCGGAATTCCGTTGCCGTGGTGATGAACTGCTGGGCGAATATGCCGACGAAATCCGTGCGCAAGTTGCGCTGATGAGCCAACTGGCACTGACCGAGGCTGAATTTGGCTATCTTTCAGGGTTGCCTTTCTTCCGTCAGGACTACCTGAGCTGGTTGCGTGATTTCCGCTATGACCCGCAGCAGGTTCAGATCGACGATCGTGACGGCAGACTGCATATCCGCATTGCCGGCCCGTGGCGCGAAGTGATTCTGTGGGAGGTCCCCTTGCTGGCAGTGATCAGCGAAGTGGTGCACCGTCACCGTTCGCCGCAGGTGACACCGGACATGGCGATAGCCCATCTGCGCAGCAAACTGGCGCAGTTTAAAGCCGTCAGCGCCGACGTGGATATCTCTCGCTTCAAACTGATGGATTTCGGCACCCGCCGCCGTTTCTCCAAAAGCGTGCAGCAGGCGATCGTCAGCACGCTGAAAAACGAGTTCCCCTACCTGGTCGGCACCAGCAATTACGATCTGGCGCATCAACTCGACCTGACGCCGGTAGGTACCCAGGCGCATGAATGGTTTCAGGCGCATCAACAGATAAGCCCGGTACTGGCCAACAGCCAGCGCGCAGCATTGCAGGCCTGGCTGGACGAATATCCAGACCAGCTCGGCATCGCGCTGACCGACTGTATCGCCATGGACGCCTTTCTGCGTGATTTCGGCCCGCAGTTCGCACCACGTTATCAGGGGTTGCGCCATGACTCCGGCGACCCGTTTGAATGGGGTGAGAAAGCCATCGCGCATTACCAGAAGTTGGGTATCGATCCGATGAGCAAAACGCTGGTGTTCTCCGACAACCTGGATCTGGACAAGGCATTGGCGCTTTATCGCCACTTCTATCAGCGCATCAACCTGGTATTCGGCATCGGCACGCGCCTGACCTGCGACATCCCGGGCGTGAAACCGCTGAATATCGTCATCAAACTGGTCGAATGCAAGGGCAAGCCGGTGGCTAAACTGTCCGACAGCCCGGGTAAAACCATCTGTCAGGATCAGGCCTTTGTGAAGGCGTTGCGCAAAGCCTTCGATCTGCCGCTGGTGAAGAAAGCCAGCTAAGTGGCCAACCGCTGCAAAGGGTAAAAAGCCGGCTGAAAACTTCAGGCCGGCTTTTTTCTTCTTTATAAGACACTTTCCGCCGCTCCCTTTTCGCCCTGCCCCAAGAAATGTTGCACCAATCCGGCGATTTCTGCTTGTGCTCTGCATCGCGGCAAGTAACATAGCAGCATCCCCATATTGTTGGGTTGTAAGCTATTTCCAAACCAAATTATAAAGAGAGAAATCTATGAGCGTAGTGCCTGTAGTCGACGTACTGCAAGGCCGTGCTGCGGTTGACAGTGAAGTCACCGTGCGCGGTTGGGTACGTACCCGGAGAGATTCTAAAGCTGGTATCTCCTTCCTGGCCGTCTATGACGGTTCCTGCTTTGATCCGTTACAGGCCGTCGTTAATAATTCTCTGCCGAATTATCAGGATGAAGTTCTGCATCTGACCACCGGTTGCTCGATTGAAGTCACCGGCAAAGTGGTTGCATCACCGGGTGAAGGCCAGAGTTTCGAATTGCAGGCTACTGCCATCAAAGTGGTTGGCTGGGTTGACGATCCCGACACTTATCCGATGGCGGCCAAGCGCCACAGCATAGAGTACCTGCGCGAGGTAGCTCACCTGCGCCCACGCACCAACCTGATCGGCGCCGTGGCGCGCGTGCGTCATACGCTGGCGCAGGCGATCCACCGCTTCTACCACGAGAATGGGTTCTTCTGGGTCTCCACCCCGCTGATCACCGCTTCAGATACCGAAGGCGCCGGCGAAATGTTCCGGGTTTCGACGCTGGACCTGGAAAACCTGCCGCGCACCGATAAAGGCGCGGTTGATTTCAGCCAGGACTTTTTCGGCAAAGAAGCTTTCCTGACCGTTTCCGGCCAGTTGAACGGCGAAACCTATGCTTGTGCGCTGTCGAAAGTGTATACCTTCGGCCCAACCTTCCGCGCAGAGAACTCCAACACCAGCCGCCATCTGGCTGAATTTTGGATGATCGAACCGGAAGTGGCGTTTGCCGACCTCGAAGACATCGCCGAACTGGCGGAAAAAATGCTGAAGTATGTGTTCCAGGCCGTATTGAACGAGCGTATGGATGACATGCAGTTCTTCGCCGAGCGCGTGGACAAAGATGCGATTGAGCGCCTGAAGCGCTTTGTTTCTTCCGATTTCGCCCAGGTAGATTACACCGAAGCAGTGGAAATCCTGATCGCCTCCGGCCAGACCTTCGAAAACCCGGTATCTTGGGGCATCGACCTGTCTTCCGAACACGAGCGTTATCTGGCCGAGAAGCACTTTAAAGCACCGGTGGTGGTGAAAAACTACCCGAAAGACATTAAAGCTTTCTATATGCGCATGAACGACGACGGCAAAACCGTTGCGGCCATGGACGTGCTGGCCCCTGGCATTGGCGAGATCATCGGCGGTGCTCAGCGTGAGGAACGTCTGGACATATTGGATCAGCGTCTGGAAGCGATGGGCCTGAATAAAGAAGATTACTGGTGGTATCGTGATCTGCGTCGTTACGGCACCGTCCCTCATGCCGGTTTCGGTTTAGGCTTTGAACGTTTAATCGCCTATGTTACCGGCGTGCAAAACGTGCGCGATGTCATTCCGTTCCCACGCACCCCGCGTAACGCAAGCTTTTAATTAATCAGTCTAAACATTTCCAAATAATTTAGTTACAAAACCAGGGCCAGCTTTGCTGGCCTTTCGCATTTTTTAATATTGACCCGCGTCACAAAGTTCCCTGAATATTACATTTTGTTACATATACTTTCCTTTTGAAACCTCATTAGGACATTGGTAGCATTTTCGTTCTAGATTAACCTGCCTGCGAATGGAACACTGCGTTCAGACACAGGACGACACCAATCTATCTACAATAGTTCCAAAAGAATTATTGGCGGCAGTGGCAAAGGTGTCCGAATAACACCAATGAGGGTAATAATGATGAAGCGCAACATTCTTGCAGTGGTAATCCCGGCTCTGTTAGCTGCTGGTGCAGCAAACGCAGCTGAAATCTACAATAAAGACGGCAACAAGCTGGATCTGTACGGCAAAGTTGACGGTCTGCACTACTTCTCCGACGACAAAGGCAATGACGGCGACCAGACCTATGTTCGTTTCGGCTTCAAAGGTGAAACCCAGATTACTGACCAACTGACCGGTTACGGCCAGTGGGAATACAACGTTCAGGCTAACCACGACGAAGCACAGGGTACTGAAGGTACCAAAACTCGTCTGGGCTTCGCGGGTCTGAAATTTGCTGACTACGGTTCATTCGACTACGGCCGTAACTACGGCGTACTGTACGACGTGGAAGGCTGGACAGATATGCTGCCAGAGTTCGGTGGCGATACTTATACCTACACCGACAACTACATGACCGGCCGTACCAACGGCGTTGCGACTTACCGTAACAACAACTTCTTCGGTCTGGTTGACGGTCTGAACTTCGCTGTTCAGTACCAGGGCAAGAACGAAAACGACGGCCGCGCTCTGAAGAAACAAAACGGCGACGGTTGGGGCCTGTCCTCTACTTATGACATCGGCGAAGGCGTAAGCTTCGGTGCTGCATACGCGTCTTCTGACCGTACTGATGATCAGACCAAAAACGCTACTGCTAAAGGCGACAAAGCTGATGCGTGGACCGTGGGCGCTAAATACGACGCGAACAACGTTTACCTGGCTGCCATGTACTCCGAAACCCGTAACATGACGCCATACGGCGAAAGTGCTTACGATACCGCTATCGCTAACAAAACCCAGAACTTCGAAGTGACTGCTCAATACCAGTTCGACTTCGGTCTGCGCCCAGAAATTTCTTACCTGCAGTCTAAAGGTAAGGACCTGGCTGGCCGTACCGCACACGGTTCTAGCTTCGGTGGCGGCGACGCTGACCTGGTTAAATATGTTTCTGTTGGTACCACTTACTACTTCAACAAAAACATGTCCACCTATGTTGATTACAAAATCAACCTGCTGGACGAAAACGAGTTCACTAAAGCCACTGGCACCGCTACCGATGATATCGTAGGTGTTGGTCTGGTTTACCAGTTCTAAGTTGTCACACCTGACGGCGGTTCACCGTCGGCTGAGTTAAAAACAGGGCTTCGGCCCTGTTTTTGTTTTTAGGCCACGAGTAACTTTTTATTCTGCCAACGCCCCCTTCTCCCTCATTTTTTATGCTGAATCTGCCCCCTTCACAAGATCGATGTGTTTTTCTCGCAAACGGTTGGCAAAGCGTATAACTGGCGCTACCCTGATGCTTCTGTCTGCTTAACTCCGAGCCATGGAAGCACCTGACATGTTTGAAAAAATCACTGCTGCACCCGCCGACCCTATCCTGGGTCTGACCGACATTTTCCGCGCGGACGCCCGCCCTAATAAAATCAATCTGGGCATTGGCGTCTACAAAGACGAAACCGGTAAAACGCCGGTGCTGACCAGCGTGAAAAAAGCTGAGCAATATCTGCTGGAAAATGAAACCACCAAAAACTATCTCGGCATTGAGGGCATCCCGGCGTTCGCCAACTGCACGCAAGAATTGCTGTTCGGCAAACAAAGCCCAATCATCGCCGACAAGCGTGCACGCACTGCGCAAACGCCTGGTGGTACCGGTGGCCTGCGTGTGGCAGCGGACTTTATCGCCAACCAGACCAGCGCAAAACGCATCTGGATCAGCAACCCAAGCTGGCCGAACCACAAAAACGTGTTCAGCGCCGTTGGCCTGGAAGTCCTGGAATACGCCTACTACGATGCCGCCAACCATGCGCTGGATTTCGATGGCCTGCTGAACAGCCTGAAACAGGCTCAGGCCGGCGATGTGGTATTGTTCCACGGCTGCTGCCACAACCCGACCGGCATCGACCCTACCGCCGAGCAGTGGGCCCAACTGGCCGAACTCTCCGTCGCCAATGGCTGGTTGCCGCTGTTCGACTTCGCCTATCAGGGCTTTGCCAAAGGTTTGGAAGAGGATGCCGAAGGGTTGCGTATTTTCGCCGCCAGGCATCAGGAACTGATCGTCGCCAGCTCGTACTCGAAGAACTTCGGCCTGTACAATGAACGCGTCGGTGCCTGCACGATCGTGGCCGCCGATGCGGATACCGCCGATCGCGCCTTCAGCCAGGTGAAAGCCGCTATTCGCGCCAACTACTCCAACCCACCGTCGCACGGTGCCGCCGTCGTGGCGACCATCCTGGGCGACGATGCGCTGCGTGCACTGTGGGAGCAGGAACTGACCGATATGCGTCAACGTATCCATCGCATGCGTCAGCTGTTCGTCAATACGCTGCAAGAGAAAGGCGCAGAGCAGGACTTCAGCTTTATCATTAACCAGAACGGCATGTTCTCGTTCAGTGGGCTGAGCAAAGAGCAGGTGCTGCGCCTGCGCGATGAGTTTGGCGTTTATGCCGTCAACTCCGGTCGCGTTAACGTTGCGGGCATGACGCCGGACAATATGGCGCCGCTGTGCGAAGCCATCGTCGCCGTGCTGTAAAAGGTTGCGGCTGCAAATAAGCAAAAGGGGCGCTCAAAGCGCCCCTTAGTTATTTCTGCCGGGAAATAACCTTACCAGATAGCCGGCTCTTCGCGCAGGAACGGGTTGGTTTCACGCTCCTGACCAAAGGTGGACATAGGTCCATGGCCGGGGATAAACGCCATGTCATCGCCCTGCGGCAACAGCTTGGTACGAATAGAGTCAATCAGCGCCTGGTGATCGCCACGCGGGAAATCGCTACGCCCGACACCGCCGTTAAACAGCACGTCGCCCACCAGCGCCAGCCGCGCCTTTTCATTGATAAAGACGATATGGCCAGGCGTGTGGCCAGGGCAATGCAGCACGTTGAACGTCATCTCGCCCACCTGCACCTTGTCGCCTTCTTGCAGCCATTGGGTCGGCGTCAACGGCGCGCACTCTTCCAGCCCAAACATCCGGCTCTGCGCAGGCAGGCCATCCAGCCAGAAAGCGTCTTCCTTGTCCGGGCCGTAAATCGGCACCTGATAATGCTCGGCCAGTTCCGCCGCGGCACCTACATGATCGAGATGGCCGTGCGTCAGCAGGATCTGCGTGATCGTAACGCCCTGCTTCGCCACTTCAGTCTTCAATTTTTCTGCTTCGCCACCGGGATCGACTAATGCCGCCTGCTGCGTGCTTTCACACCAGATCAGGCTACAATTTTGACTGAAGGCGGTAACGGGAATAATTTGGTATTTCATAAGGCTCCAACGACAACAGCGCCACACCCTCGCAGGCTGGCGCTATTCACCATGGTGCACAGCGATTACCAGGTCCGCACCGGGCCGGTATCGATGTGTACAAAGTTGCTACGTGGGTAATATCCTACACCACCACCGCGCATTTTTAACGCCGCTTTACGGATATTACTCAACTGGATACCTTCGATATGGAAATCCATCGCCTGGCCTTTGGTGTGATAACTGTGCTTGGCCACACCGCGGCTGCGCTCACGTAGCTCGTTGTTGGTATCCAGAGAACGGTAACCTGAAACCAATTGTACCGGCTTGTTGGTACCCAATAGACCTTGCAGACGATAGAGCTGATCAAACAGGCGGGGATCGATCGGCTTAACCTTATTGGCGCGATAATCACGGAAAAGATGATTAAGACGAACCAGCTCGTCTTTATTATAACCCTTCCCATCAAAGAATTCGGCCTTCAACGTTTCGCCCGTATGCATGTTATTTACGACCAGAATACGTGGGCGTGAAGTAGAAAGACTGGCAAAAGCCTGCCCTGGGAGCAGGGCTATACCCATGGCGGCGCTACCTAACGCCAGCCATTTACGGCGATGATGATCAATTTTGTCCATGTTTCTGTTAAACCCGGCAAGAATATCAAAATATATGCACAAAACAGCGCACTGCCCGAACCATAACCGCCCACACAGCCTGAGTCAACCCGTGATGTCCCGCGGTTTGCAGGCACTCACTGAATGAGTGCCTGCATCATGGTCCGATATTCAGACCGTTATTTATTTATAATTACTGCATTTATTGCATTAATTTTTCGGCCTGAGCCAAAATTTGTGCACCCGATCTCACCGTATCATCGTAATTGTAAATATCTGTACGAAATTGTGGCTTTCCATCATCAGAAACCCAGGCGGTTAAATAATACAATTTAACCGGAATATGCTGTCGGATATTTACGTAGGTGGTATTTCCCCCTTTAAGGGTGGAGGAAACGCGGGTATTGTTCCAGCCGGCATCTTGCAGCAGCATATTCGCCAAATCAGATGCCTTGTTAACGCGTACGCAACCGGAACTCAGGGCACGAATATCTTTCTGGAACAGATTATGGTTCGGCGTATCG
The DNA here is from genome assembly GCF_003591175.1 of Serratia inhibens. Taxonomy (GTDB): domain Bacteria; phylum Pseudomonadota; class Gammaproteobacteria; order Enterobacterales; family Enterobacteriaceae; genus Serratia; species Serratia inhibens. The sequence continues at coordinate 1,203,499 of NZ_QYYG01000001.1, forward strand.
TGCAGATAGATAGCATCCGAGCTCGGCATGTTGAATTTGAAGCGCCCCAGTGAGTTGGTGGCGCCTGGTGCCTGGCGAATGCGGTAAGGGAAATTACGCGCAGACACCATGTTCCAGTCAATCATCGCCGGGTTAATCACCTCGGCGTCATTGCTCCAGCCGGAAAGCACGGTATAGCCATGTTTCTGGAAATAGCTGCCGTCACGCATTGCCTTTGGCACAATATCTTCGCGTACCAGCGTAGTCGGCACATTCCACGGCGGGTTGACCACTACATTGTTCAGCGCACTGCTCATCAGCGGCGTCTTGCGGCTAGGCCGACCGACGATGACCCTTGAGGAAAGCACTTCATTGCCGTTCTGGTAGTAAGTCAGCGAGTAATTGGGAATGTTAACCATGATCCCGGTGTCGACGTAGCCTGGGAGGATGCGCAAACGCTGGATATTCAATGCCAGCAGCGAAGCGCGCGTTTGCGGCGACACATTGAGCCATTCGCGGGTACGCACGCCGATCACCCCGTCAGCGCTCAAACCTTGCCATTTCTGGAAGCGTTTAACGCCTTCAACCAGATCGGGGGTATAGGCGTTATCAGTGACGGTCACCGGGCCGGCAGGCTGCTGGGCGAATGGCGATTCCGGCGATGCGGCAAGATCTTTTACCGGTGCGGCAGACGGGCTGATAACCACACTTTTGCTCTCGCGGCTTTTTTCTTCATCGACTGACAGGCCACCATCGTCCGGTTCATTGCGCGAGCCGGTCAGTACCGCAGGCGGATCCTGCGTTTGCACCGGTGCTGCGGTAGTGGTCAGCATGCCATTACGCGCCAGAATCTCACGCAGGGCGGCAATGTCGCTGCTCAGTTGATCGGGGCGCAAGCTCGGGCCGTTAGCCATCTGCGGCCACGGACGATTGTCGGCCAGCATATCGCGCAGCGCCTGATGCATCTTGGCATATTGCGGGTGCTGCGGTGCCAGCGTGGTGATATAAGCCAACGTCTTGCCCTGACGCACCGCCAGTTGCCATTGATTAATCACCGCATTAGGCGGCAGACCGAGCTTGTAGGGAATATTGCTATACAGCCAGCTGTTACCGTTGGCGCCGATGGCTGAAACGAACTGCAAATACCCCAGCATGGCATCAGACAGGACAACGTCGCGTGCCACGCCGGTAATCGCCGGATCGGTCAGCATCTTCACCCATTGGGTAAACTGCGGCTGCACGCCGGACATGGCCAGTTCAGCCAACTGCTGCTGGAACTGCTGAACCGCCTCGCGATCCTGCCACATCAATTGCATTCGGTTCGCGGCGTACAAAGGAGCCAGCGTTGAAAGATAGTGCGGTGTAATCCCTTTCGGCAATGCTGCCAACAATTCCGAACGGCTTTGCGCAACTGACATGCCGGATGACGCCACCGGAAACGCAGGCACGGTTGCCCATGCGGGTAACGACGACGCAAGTCCAGATGCGATTGCGCAGCTCAGCGCCAGACGCCGTAAAGTGTTTCCATTTTTAAGCAACATCCATTGCCCCCTGTATGCTCACAAAAAATACATCAAAAACCACTTGTTAATTTCAGTATACGAACAGAAAGGCCATTTTGCCCTTGAACGCCGCTAATAACTGTTATTTCATTAAGCTACCCGTTTTTTAGCGGATAAAAAAGCAGGACCATCATCCATGCACACAAAAAAATAGCCACCCCAGGGCGGCTATTTTCAGATTATTAGCGGACTTTTTTGCGTTTACGGCGTTTCTACCGAAGCCGTGCCCGGTGCAGGAAGCTCATTGGCGAAACCGCGCAGCCCCACTACGTGCACGTGCTCATGGTTCTGGAACACCTTACGCACCAGCTTATAAGTGGTGCCTTTTTCCGGGCTGATGTTTTCCGGCGCGGCGATAATCAGCTGCATTTCAAGACGATCGCACAGCTCGAACAGCGTTGCGATAGACTTGGCATCCAGTCGCGCCGCCTCATCGAGGAACAGCAGGCGGCAAGGTGAGATATCCTTGCCACGCAGACGCCGTGACTCCTCTTCCCAGCTCTGCACCACCATCACCAGAATCGACATCCCGGTCCCTATCGCTTCCCCGGTAGACAGCGCGCCGCTCTCGGCACGCAGCCAACCGTCAGAGCCGCGGAACACTTCCACTTCCAGCTCCAGATAGTTACGGTAATCCAGCAACTCTTCGCCGATAGTCTGTGGCGTGCGTTGCCCCATATCAATCTGCGGGTTCAGGCGCTGATACAGCTTGGCCAAGGCTTCAGAGAAGGTCAGACGGTTGCTGTTGAACAGATCCTGATGCTGCTCTCGCTGCTCGGCAAGCACATCCAGCAGCGTCGCATGCGCTTCGCGCACGTTGACGTTCAGCCGCACGCTCTTCACCTGACCGAAAGACACCGCCTGCAGACCCTGATTGAGCATGCGAATGCGGTTCTGTTCACGCTGGATGGTTTTGCGGATGATATTCGCCACGCTCTTGGAACTGATCGCCAGCTTCTGCTCACGCGCAGTCAGTTCTTCGGTCAGACGACCCAGTTCGATTTCCATCTGTTCGATGGCCTCAACCGGGTCATCGGTACGAATGATATCCTGGCGAATACGCTCGCGCAGATGCTGATACACCGCGATATAGAACTGAATCTTGCGTTCCGGGCGCTTTGGATCTTCCGACAAGCGCAGAACGTCGCGCAGATGTTCGTTATCCGACACCGCCAGACGCAACGCACCCAGCGCCTTATCCGACATCGAGCGCAGCTCGTCACCGTCCATATAAGCCAGTTCGCGACGGTGCAGACGGCGTTCAACGCCGTTGTCTTTCACCATGCGCATGACCGCACACCAGCCCGCCTTGGCGGTCACCACCTGCTCGCGCAGTTGGTGATAGTCGCGTTCCAGCTTGCGCAGTTTCTTCTGCAGGCCGTCCATTTCCGCTTCGCAGAAGGTCAGCTGTTTTTCCAGCTGGTTACGCCGCGCACGGTTGGTACTCAGCGCCGCATGCAGTTCGTCACGACGCGATCGTGCACGCGCCTCGGCATTGGCATCGGCTTGCACGCCGATATCCACCAGCTCCTGGCTCAGCTCTTTCAGCATGTCGCGCTTGGCGTCATACGAACTTTTCAGCGATGCCAGCACCTGGCTGTACTGGGTAAATTGGGTTTGATACTGACGCAGTTGCTCACGGGCGCGGGTACGTTCCGCTTCCGCATGCTCCAGACGCTGACGCAGCTTGTCGTTAAGATCGTTGTTGGCGTTCTGCATGCCGGCCGAGTCGGTATAACCAAAGTGCGCGCGACGCTGTACCACTTCGATCAGAGCAAACGCCTGCTGCTTGGCCTGGCGCTGTACGCTCTGCGCCTGGGTGTAATCCTGCTGCAGCTGTTCATGTTGCTGCGGGTCGCTTTGCAACACCGACAGCAAGGGTTCCAGCTTGACCAGGGAGACGCCGTGTTGCTGAATATGGCGCGCGGCATCCTGCGCCTCTTCCAGCTCTTCACGGATTTCTTCCACCCGGTCCTGCAGGGTATCGTCGTTCAGCAGTGACACCAACGGCATCAGGCGGTTGAGCGCCGAGATGCCCTCTTTCGCCTGATCGTACTGCTGCCGCTGCTGCTGGTTCTGCGCTTCATGGTTATTCAGCGCACGCTCGATTTCACCGCGACGGGTATTGAGGCCACGGATCTCCGCTTCCGGATCGGCGTCAAACGCCACCGCCAGATGGGAGCCGATAAAGCGGCTGAAAGCCTGATGCGAACGCTGGGTCTTTTGCACGTCGAATGACAGCGTCGCGTAGCGCTCAGCCAGCGTTTCACGCTCGGCATGCAGCACTTCCAGGCGGTTTTCACGCGCGGCGCGGCCAAACAGCGGCACTTCCGGGTAACGCGAATAACGCCACTGACGATCGGCGGTTTTCACCAACACCGCCCTGTCCTGCTCTTCGACGGCGAACACGCTGTCATCGAACGACTGCGGATCCCCTTCGATCAGATAGAGATCTTCCGGGCAGTCTTCGAGACCTTCCAGCATTTCGCGCACCAGCGACAGATCCGGCACCACGATCGCGTGGCGCGACGGGCCGTACAGCGCCGAGAAGTAAGGCGCATCGTCGATGGTGACATCGTCGTAAATTTCAGAGAGCAGCACGCCGCCAAAACGTTCGGCCAGCGTCACCAGACGCTGATCTTCGGCACCACCAGGCTGGCTAAGGCGTTCGATCTGCGCTTCAACTTCACGCTTGCGGGCAGCCACTTCGTCGCGCTCAACGGTGGTTTCACGTTCGCGCTCCAGCAGTTGCTGCATGAACTCGGTTACCTGCTGGCTGCTTTCCAGCTCTTCACCGCTCTGCTCGCTAAGCTGACTCAGGGAATCCTGCGCCGCCAACCAGACTGGCGCGCGGGCAGTCAGCTCACGGATGCGCTGCTGGATTTGCTCCAACTCCTGACGCATTTCCATTCTGCGCTCGCCGGCGTCGCTGACGCTCTGCGACAGCGATTCCAGACGCTCTTCCAACTCTTGCAACAGCGCATCGAGATCGTCCGGCTGATATTCCTGGCCGTGGCGCTTGCAGAACTCCTGCAGCAGACGCTCGGCATCTTGTTGGGAGCGCAGACGCTGTTCCAGCTCGCTCAGGCGCATGCGCAGCGGTTGTACGCGTTCGGCAAGGTGCTGCTGCGAAGGCCAATCGCGCAACAATTCGCGTGCACACTGCCAGGCTTCACTGCGGCTGACCTGGCCGGCGATTTTACCCACCAGCTGATAAGCTTGTTCAAACTGGCCGTGCGCGGCGTCGGCTACGCTCAGTTTCTGCTCGAGCATCAGCAAGGCTTCCGTCGCTTCCTGCTCACGCGCCTGGAAAGTATCCAGCCACTGTTCGGCATTTTCAGCGGTCAGCTCCGGCAGTTGGCACAGCCCACGAGCGCGTTCCAATGCCTGCAACGCCTGCTGATACTGAATGGCGCGGGTCTGCTGCACGTCAAGCGCCTGCTGGTAGTCGGCGAGCTGGCTTTTCAGTTCATCCACTTCCAGTTCGGCCGCCTCGGCGCGCGCTTCGTTTTCTGCCTGTTGCTCACTGGCCTCGGCAACCACTTCGTTCTGTTCTTCCAGGCGGTAGGTCAGCTCTTCCAGATCGCCTTCATAACGCTCGATCTTCTCCTGCTGACGCATTGCCGTCTGCACCAGATTCAGGTGATCGCTGGCGGCCTGGTAGTCGGTTTCCAAATCGGATTCCGCACCGCTCTGTTCTGCCAACTCACGCGCCATTTCCACGTGGCGATACTGCTCGGCGGCCAGCTGTTTACGGCTGCCCAGCAGATCGCTGCGCAGCGCCAGCGCGCCGTCCAGATGAATGCGCCGTTCGTTGGCATGGCGCATGTAGTCTGCCGCCACGTAGGACGTTGCTTCGGAGATCAGGTGTTTGAACAGATCACGGTCCGACTGAGTGACGCGAATCGCTTCCAACGTCATGCGGTTTTCGCGCAGCGCCGCTTCCATATCCTGGAACGCCTTGCGCACGCCGCTGTTTTCCGGCAACAAATAGTCACGCAGCGAGCGGGTGATGGCGCTGGAAATCCCGCCGTACAGCGAGGCTTCGATCAGGCGGTAAAACTTGCTGCGATCGGCGGACGAACGCAGGCGTTTAGGGATCACGCCCAGATCGAACATTAAGGAATGGTAGTCGGTGATCGAGTTGAACTGCTTGAACTGCACGCCTTCCATCTCTTCAACGCGATCTTTCAGTTCCTGCAACGTCAGCACGCGCGCCTGGCGCTCGCCCACCGTTTGGGTCAGAAGCTCTGTCGGCTGCACTGCGGTCGGCAGGCCCTGAATGGTGAACGGCTTGATGTCCACCTTGCGATCGCGGCCGGCTACCTGCTGCAGACGCACTCCGACCACCACGCGCTGATGGCGTGAGTTGATCACATCAAGCGTGGAGTAACAGACCCCGGCGCGCAGCTTGCCGTGCAAGCCCTTGTCGCGCGAACCGCTGGTGGCGCCGGCTTCGGTGGTGTTACGAAAGTGCAGCAGCGTCAAGTCGGGGATCAGCGCGGTGACGAAAGCCGCCATAGTGGTGGATTTCCCCGCCCCGTTACCGCCGGACAGCGTGGTCACCAACTCATCCAGATCAAAGGTGCGGGCAAAAAAGCCGTTCCAGTTGACCAGCGTCAGCGAGCGAAATTTACCGCGTTCAATCATTCCTGTTCATCCTCTGCACTGTCCGGAGTGTTATCAACCTGCTGGTCTTCTACTTCGCTCTCGTCATTCAGCGACAGGCTGTTTTCAACCGGCATCGCCTCGCCGTCACGAATCATGCGCAGCTGTGCTTCACGCGGATCGTCACCGCTGCGCACGTCGGCGCCAAAGCGGAACACGGCTTCGGTGATACGGAACTTGCTGCTGTCATTGCCCATGAAATAGACCATGCCCAGACGACGCAGGCGGTTCAGTGAGGTACGCACTTTTTCGTGCAGTTTCTGACGATCGAGATCCGAGCCGGTGGAGCGCTGGTTAACGAACTTCAACAATTTGGTCTCATCCGCCAGGCTCAGCAGCTCGTCGTACAGCTCCTGATGGCTGAAGATCCCCTCATGCGCCAGGCGCTCGGGGCTGAGATAGAGATAACACAGGATTTTTCCCACCATCATGTCCAGTTCGGACAGCACCGAACGCGGGATCAGGGTAGTGGAACGCGGGCGCAGGTAGAAAAACCCTTCCGGCGCACGGATCAGTTCCACGCTGTAGCGAGTGTAGAACTCTTCCAGCTCGTCCTGAAAATCCATTAAGAAGGCGTGGTTGTCCAGCTCATCGATACCGATGTGACGACCCGCGCGCAGTTGGCTGTCGAGCGCAGGAAACAGCGCGTTAGACAATGCCTTGGCCAGCTTGACTGGCATTACTTGTTCAATATTTGTCGATGACATGGGCCTGGACCTTGGCTCCGTAATCATTGATTGCCTGCCATTGCGCCGGCAACCCTGAAAAATCTGCTTCAGCCACACCAAGGCGCACAGCCTGGTCGACCACTAAACGTGCTACGTCAAAATGACGCGCACGCGGATATTGCGCCAGATAATCGCGCATTACCGCCCCTAAATTGAGCGGCATCTGTTGTTCCTGATAAATCTTCAGCGCCTGTTCGATCATTGCCGCCAGCTGTTCGCGGATCTCGCTGAACTCTTCGAACTCCAGATCCGGCGGCAGTTCCCCGGTCACTTCCTCGCTGCGCAGCGCCAGTTCTTCGTCACGCATATCCAGCAGACGGTCGGCGTTGGCATGGGTCAGCGTCCATGGGTTGTCAAAATAGTTTTGCACCGATTGGCGCAAACGCTGAGCGAACACACGGTTCTTATCCATGTCGATCGCGGTACGGATAAATTTATGCACATGGCGGTCGTAACCGATCCACAGGTCAATCGCCTGTTGGCCCCAACTGATAATGCGGTCGAGCTTGCTTTGCAGATCGAACACCAGTTTGTCGACGAAGCCCAGTTCCATCCCACCCAGCGTCGCATCCTGAATGCGCAACAGGTTGGCCTGCAGCTTGTCGCCCGCCGCCTCCAGGGTATCCTGCAGCTCGCGCAAGGTGCCGGAAGTTTCGGACAACAGCATTTCGCAACTGGAGATAGCCGCACGCCAGTCCTGGTTCAACAGTGCCGCGATATCTTCCTTTACGCCCTGCTGCTGTTCATCCATCAGCCGCTGGGTCATGTCGATACTGTCGAAGATTTCCGCCACCGAATATTTCAGCGGTGCAAACACGTTGCGGTGCCAATGGAAATCATCCCCGCCCTCTTCGGCGGCGTCGGCGGCGCGCTTCAGCTCCTGCGCCACTATCGACAATTGCATCGACAAACGCAGCGTGGAGAACTCGCGCTGACGGATATAGTAATCGGTGATACCTATGCCCAGCGGCGTCAGACGATAAATGGCGTTACCGTCGGCCAGTTCGCTGGTAAAACGGTTTAACAGGCGCTGGCGCACCATGTCGTTAATCGCATTGTTGGCGCGGACCGCCACCGTTTCATGCGTCTGTTCGAAACCCTTGCTGACATGGCGAAATGCATCAACCAGCTCACCTTCGCTCATCTCGCCGTCCAGCCGCTCGCCGTTAAGGGTGGCGATAGCGAGCAAAAACGCGAGACGCTCCGTAGGGAGCGAAATAGAGAAATCATTTTTCCGTGCCCAGGCGACCAGTTCGGGTACTGTCTGGGAAAATTCACTCATAGTTCGTCCTTCAGGTTTGGTTTATGCGCCATGACGTGAATATAGCGCCCCAAACTCACGTACGGCTCCTGCCGGCAATAGTGCTGTTCAAGCGCCAGTAACTCTTCAAATTTTTGCGTCTGTAGCTGCCTGCTCTGCAGATAATCGTGGAACACCCGCACCCCGGTTTTCCCGCTGATGCGCATGCCCATTTGCTCCAGCCAGCCATAAACCTGCGGCGGGTTGTGCGGATATTGCGGCGACAAAGAACGCTTTCTGCGCCTTCTGACCTCGGGGTTCACCAGTTGGAAATTACCCAACACCACGTTGCGCATCAAGAGGCCGTTGGCATTAAAGAACATCAATGACAGCGCGCCACCGGGCAGCAGGCAGTTGAACAACTCTTGCAACGCCACCTCAGGTTCAGCAATCCATTCAAGCACTGCATGGAACAATATCAGATCAACCGGCTGTTCCAAGTGCTGACCAATGTCCTGCGCTGAACTTTGTATGAATTGCATGTTCTGGCTCACACCTTTTTGTTCAGCCAACTGCGCAGCGCGTTGGATCATCTCACCAGAGAGATCGCACAACAACACCTGATGTCCTAATTCTGCCAGTTGGCAGGCCATGTGGCCTTCGCCGCCGCCGGCATCCAGAATGCGCAGCGGCCGCTGCGGCAACTGGGCCAGCAGCGTGGTCAGGTCCTGCCAGACTACCGCCTGACGGATCTTCCCTTTGGTGGTGCCGTAAATATTACGCGCAAACTTTTCAGCAATATCGTCAAAATTGCGATCCTGCATGGACAACGGCTCCGCTGATCTTATCCTGATGGGGGCAAAGTGCCAGCCCATTCAAACCTGCTATTTTGGCACAGACTAGCTTAGAATGAATCTTCTTGCGGCCTGATTGTGCCCGGATGTCGTTTTTTCGCCCAAAAGGACCTGATTTTTGATGCTGTTCAACCTGAAAAAGTTCATTGGCGCCATTTTAATGCCATTACCTGCGCTGCTGCTGCTGATGGGGCTGGCGCTGTTGCTTCTGTGGTTCACCCGCTGGCAAAAAAGCGGCAGAGTAATTTTATCACTGAGCTGGCTGTTTTTACTGCTTTTCAGCCTGCAGCCAGTGGCCGATCGGCTGTTGCGACCTATAGAATCTGAATATGTAACCTATCGTGGCAATGACCAGGTGAATTATATCGTGGTGCTGGGTGGCGGCTATACCTTTAACCCGGATTGGGCTCCCAGCTCCAATCTGATAGGTAACAGCCTGCCACGAGTAACGGAAGGCGTACGCTTATATCTCGCGCATCCGGGGACCAAGATGGTGTTCACCGGCGCCGGTGGCGCCAGGACCTTGAGCAACGCGGCAACAGCGGCGCGGGTAGCGGAAAGCCTGGGGGTGCCGCGTAGCGATATGGTGTTGTTGGATCGCCCGATGGATACCGAGCAGGAAGCGTTGCAGGTGTCGAAGCTGGTTGGCCGGCAACCCTTTATTTTGGTGACCTCAGCCAACCATTTGCCGCGGGCCATGCGCTTTTTTGAAGCCAAAGGACTCCACCCTATCCCGGCACCGGCCAATCAGTTGGCCATCAGCTCAAGGCTGAATATTTGGGATCGCGTGGTACCCTCGGCCATGTTCCTGGGCCACAGCGAACGCGCCTGGTATGAAACCTTGGGCAGCCTGTGGCAATCGCTGAAAGGGGCTGATGAAGCCGCTGTCGACTAATCCGCAAGCCAGGGCAGCAGCTGTTTCGATGCATGGTCAAACAGCTGCCGGTCCAGCTTACCGGTGTGAATCAACCGCCCTGCCGCTTCCCACACGCCATACAGCCAACGCCGTACCAGGAACGACTCAGATACCGGGGCCCGCTGCAAATAATAAAACATCAGTTGGCTGGGCATCCCCGCCTCGCACAACCTGAACAGTTCATATTCGCGCGGGGCCCACAACATCATCCCGGGGTTGAGCATGGCCAGCAGTTGGTCGCTTTTTGCATCTTTCAGCATACTGCGCAACGACAGATTGCCGTGCACCAACACGCAAGGGTCGTCGAAACCGACAAAAAAATGAGTCAGCGCTTCTCGCGTGCGGTACAACAAGCGGCGATCGGCCATCGTCAACTGCGGCGAGTTGAGGTTGCCGAGCGTCGACCACAGCACCTCGACCCGCTGCTGATACCAGCAAAACCAGTCGTTTTCCTGCGTGCTGTCAACCGTGCCAACGCAACCGTGGCTGTCGATACGGTGCCAGGCCAAAATGCCATCAACGATCTGTTCCATCAGCATGGTCCAGCGGTTCGGCGTGCGTGTCGGCGCCTCTGCCGACACGCCCCGCAAACGTTCGATCAGCAAGATTTCTTTATAGGGCGCCTGATGGGTATAGACCACGCCATACACCGTCGGCAGGCGGATATCGCCTTCACGCGCCAGCATCGACAGTTTATAGGCTTCCTGCTGGGCGATCCCCTGGCAGACAAAGCTTTTTGCCATCAGCGGGATCGCGTGGCCCTGGTGATCGTACAGCGAATACATGTGTGCATAAGGTTGTTCGCTAACGCGTTCCAGCCGGCTGATAGATTCGCCCAGCACAATACTCAGTTCGGCGCGTAACTGCTCCATAAGGAAATAACCTCAAGAGAAAGGAGGAGACGCTGACATCATCGAACGGTAAGCAAAAAAAAGCTTCAACGCAGATCAATAAAATGGGGATAAAAAAGGCGGGGAATTGTACTGCCGGCACACCAGGTGACATGCCGGCGTTGAATGATCAGCCCTTGATGCTGTCGCGCACACGCTGCAGATCTTCCGGCGTATCAACACCCACGGTTGGAATGGCTTTAGCGACCGCCACGTGGATTTTTTCACCGTACCACAGCACCCGCAGTTGCTCCAGCAACTCAATTTGCTCCAGCTGGCTTGGTGCCCAACTGACGTAACGGCGCACAAAACCGGCACGATAGGCGTAAATGCCTATATGGCGCAGCAGGCTGTCGCCGATACTTTCTTTGGATTGAGCAAAACGCTCCCGATCCCAGGGAATGGTGGCGCGGGAAAAATAGAGCGCATAGCCCTGTGCGTCCATCACTACTTTGACGGCATTGGGGTTAAAGGCTTCTTCCGCGCTGTCGATCGGCACCGCCAGAGTCGCCATGCCGGCCTGGCTGGCTGCCAGGTTTTCAGCCACCTGACGTACGATCACCGGCGGGATCAGCGGCTCGTCACCCTGTACGTTAACGATAATTTCGTCATCGGCAAAACCGTAGTGCTCGATCACTTCCGCCAGGCGTTCGGTACCGGAATGGTGATGCGGGCTGGTCATGCACACTTCGCCACCGGCGGCTTTGACCGCTTCAGCTACCTCTGGGTGGTCGGTCGCTACGATAACGCGGCTGGCACCGGACTCACGCGCACGCTCCATCACGTGCACCACCATCGGCTTACCGTGAATATCGGCCAGCGGCTTGCCAGGCAAACGGGTTGAGGCGTAACGGGCTGGAATAATAGCGATAAAACTCATGCGTGTTTCTCATCCAATGACAGCGCACGCGCTTCGTTTTCCAACAGCACGGGAATGCCATCGCGCAGCGGATAGGCGAGGCCGTCCACTTTGCAGACCAGTTCCTGATTTTCTTTATTGAAATAGAGCTTACCGTTGCAGACCGGACAGGCAACGATTTCGAGTAAACGGTGGTCCATGCTTCCTCCAGGGTGGAGATCTAAAGTGCGTGAGAATAGCATAACGCTATGCGCCAGGTTAATCACCGGCTGTTTTACCGCTGCATTTTAATCTGGCTCCGGGATTGAATTGACTGCGATGCAAGCGTAGAATTTTGTGATTAACGTCACAAAAAATCCCTTTTCCCATGATCAAGCGTATTCACAAAATCATCGCTCTGTTTGCCAATTTCAGCAACTGAGGCATCTATCTGATTGTAACGAGCGGCGCTGGAAATTCGTTTTACCCACGCTGACGACGCCGTTCGTTATTCCACTTCCCAGCCTTCACGCCATTCTACGGCCAGTTGCGCCGGAATATCCCCCAGCGCCACCTGTTTGGCCCCGTGCCATTTTGCACTGCGGGTAATGGCCTGCCGGAGATCTTGCGCACGCTGTTTACCAAAACGAACTTTGGCCTGCGGATGGAAACTGATAACTTCAAAAATGCCCTGTCGTCGATGCATTTTTGCATCGATGCGGCCAATCAACTCGCCCCGTTGCAACACCGGCAGGGTAAAATAACCGTATTGTCGCTTCTCCTTCGGCGTATAGCACTCCAGCCGGTAATCGAAATTGAACAACTCCAGCGCACGTCGGCGATCCCAAACCACGGGATCAAACGGAGAAAGCAAGGTAGTCACACTGGATTTTAGCGCCCCTCGCTCCGCCAACTGCAGTTCTTGCGCCAGTGAATGATGCACGTAAAAATCGCCGTCCAACCCATCAATGACTACCGGCATTATTTCACCCTGTTGCTGTAGCGATGCCAGCAGCATTTTCGGCGCAACTCGCTTCAAACGGTAGTAATCCGCCAACCATTCAGCCCTGAAAATCCCCAGGTAACGACAGGTTCGGCTGAGCATTTCCTGCTGTGCATTGCCCGCAGGTAACGCATGACGCTCATCGTCCCAGTGCGGCAGTAGCCTTTCGGTCAGATCGTAGACACGATGAAAATTGCGTCGTTCAGCCACCATCAGTTTACCGGCGGTGAACAAGATTTCGAGATGGCGCTTTTCCGGTTTCCAATCCCACCAACCGCTATTTCCTTTCTTCTCGGCATTAAAATCCGCCGAACGCACCGGCCCACCGGCTTCGATATGCAATAGCAGATCGTCCATTGCCGTCTGGTGCTTTTGCACCCATTCTTCAGAATATTTCCAGCCCATACCTTGCGGATGCAGCATGCGGTGGCGCAACAGGCCAAAATCTTCGATGGGTAAAAAACAGGCTTCATGCGCCCAATACTCAAACAGCTGACGGCTGGCCAGCGCCTGTTCCAGCCATTCAGGCTGATAGTCACCCAGGCGACTGAACAACACCAGATAGGGGCTGCGTGCAACAACGCTGATGGTATCGATTTGCAGTAATCCCATACGCTGAATGGTGGTAACCACGTCGTTAGGTTTGGCTCTGCGTTTAATCGGGGATAACAGCCCTTGTGCGGCAAGATGAAGTGCGCGGGCGGCTGCAAGAGAAATAACCGGGGTGATCATCCTGACATCCAAAGTCGTTAAGCGATTGCTCGATAATAGTGGATATCTGAAGATTTTTCTTCGCCAGTGCTTGGGGTGGCGGCACCGGCACTGGCGAGGAAGGAGTGGGTCAGAACGCGATAACGTCTGCCGCTGACAGCCCGTGGGAGCTGCGATAGATCGAGAACTCAACGTTCTGACCTTCGTTTAATGATTTATTTTTAGTATTGGCGATAGAACGACGGCTTACATAAATTTCGTCGCTACCATCTACCGGTGAAATAAAACCATAGCCTGCGGCCTGATCAAACCATTTCACACGGCCCATTTGTAACACGGTATTTTTAAACATAACTTATATCCTTTTACTTGAGCATCCTTAACAACGTCATTTTTATTATTGTTGGACGCTACCAGCCCATCCTAAAGTTTTTCGTAACAAACCTCTCGTGAGCAAAAAATTAAAAACCCGCACTATGCGGGCTTGTTGAACTTAATATCTTCCGCAATGAATCAGCGTTAACGCCTCATCATGGTTGTATTAAGATCTCTTCACGTTATTGCCTGTTTAGTTACAGAGCAACAACGTTGGCGGCAGCCGGCCCGCGCGGGCTGTCCTGGATGCTATACTCAACGCGCTGGCCTTCAGCCAGGGTTTTGAAACCGTCGGTCGCGATTGCAGAGAAATGTACGAATACATCTTTACCGCCGTCGTTCTGCTCAATGAAACCAAAACCTTTGCTTTCGTTGAACCACTTCACCTGACCCGTCTTCTTAGACATTACACATTTACCTTTTAAATATATATACAAAACCTGCCATAAGGCAATTTAGGCCGTTTTTAGGAACATTACTTATGGGAGGTACTTAGAAGGTTCGTCTTTGAAGCGGAATCGGATGATAACGTTTTTGGAGGAACTGCTTAAATCTAAACTCGAACATAAATAGGTCTGTATCACAGGCCGACGAGCATTTACTCATAAATCCACTCTTTGCACAAGAGGTTTATTGGCCTATTTTTATCATCCCACCGAATTTATTTTTATGTCTATGATTGTTCTTAGGTTAATTTCTTTATTTTTACAGATATCACGCTAAATCATTGCCTTCCAGACGGCCGTTACTTCCGCCAATACCCAGGCAAATGAGAGCTAACGCATAAAAATCCAATATGCTTGTCCAAGCTATAACAAAACCCAACCGAGATAGCTAAACTTGGGGTGAAAACAAGGTGGATGGCCTTTCAGCCAGTACTTTTACCGCCCAAAATACTATTTTTCAGATTATCCTGAATAAAGGAGCTATGCGCATGACCGCCCAGCAGTTCGTCTCACCGAATGAAATCCGCGCCAGGTTCTCTCACGCGATGTCAGATATGTACCAAAAAGAGGTACCGCTGTATGGCGATTTGCTCGAACTGGTTGCGGAAACCAACCGACAGGTCCTGCGCGAAGATGCCGCATTGGCTCATCAGTTACAAATTACCGGCGAAACCGAGAGGCTGGCCATGGAGCGCCACGGGGCAATTCGGGTGGGGACGGCGGAAGAACTGGCGACTCTGCGGCGGCTGTTTAACGTTATGGGCATGTCACCGGTCGGATATTACGACCTGACCGTGGCGGGAGTTCCGGTTCATTCCACCGCGTTTCGCGCAGTACATGAAGACGCGTTGCAGATCAGTCCATTCCGTGTTTTTACTTCTTTATTACGGTTAGAGCTGATTGAAAGCCCGGCGTTGCGTGAGTTGGCGCAGCAACTGTTGGCCCGTCGCCGCATCTTTACCGAACGGGTGCTGGAGCTGATCGTCTTGCAGGAAGCTCAGGGCGGGTTGGATGACGACCAGGCCACAGAGTTTATCGAACAAGCGCTGGAAACTTTTCGATGGCACAATCAGGCGACCGTCAGTGCCGCCGAATATCAACAACTGCACGATCAACACCGTCTGATTGCAGACGTTGTGGCATTCAAGGGCCCACATATCAACCATTTGACGCCACGGACCCTGAATATCGACCTTGTCCAGCAAGCGATGCCCGGCCGGGGAATAACGCCTAAAGCCGTTATCGAAGGCCCACCGCCTCGCCGTCGGCCAATTTTGCTACGCCAGACCAGCTTTAAAGCGCTGGAAGAAGGCGTAGCCTTTGTTGAACATGACGGCAGCACCCAGGGCGGACACCATACCGCGCGTTTTGGCGAAATAGAGCAACGTGGCGTAGCGCTGACCCCGAAAGGCCGCGCTCTGTACGATCGCCTGTTGCAAGCTACCAACGATGCTTTGCAGGCACCGCCAAGTGAAAAAAACGCCGATCGGTACAATCAGTTGCTGGCGGAAAACTTCCAGGCGTTTCCGGACGATTATGCAACCTTGCGTGAGCAGCAACTGGCATGGTTCCGCTATTTCCCTACCGAGTGCGGCCTGGCGGCCAAAGATTCGCTGGATAAGCACAGTACGCTGGAACAGCTGATTGCTCAGGAATACATTCGCTTTCAGCCTTTGGTGTATGAAGACTTCTTACCGGTCAGCGCGGCGGGCATTTTCCAGTCTAACCTGGGCGACAACCGGCATGCGCAATACAATGCAGCATCGAGTCGTTCCGCTTTCGAACAGGCGCTGGGTGCAGAGGTGATTGATGAATTGGCGCTGTATGGGCAAACACAACAGCGTTCGATAAACGCCTGCGCGCAAGCTCTGGGGCTTAACGCGCTGGCCGTTTGAGTTATTTAGTCAACAGAGCTTCGATACTTTGCAGCAACGGCTCGGCCTGATTGGGGGGAAGAACCGCATCAACCGGTAAATACCACCAGTTGGGCTGGGCAAAAATGCGGCATTTGACCGCATCTTTTTCAGTCATCAATAGCGTTTGCTCAGATGACGCCAACGCCGCCAGTTGAGCATGTTGGTACTCTTGATGATCGGCGAATGCCACTTCCTTCTTGACATCCACACCAAGCTTTTCCAACGTGGCGAAGAAGCGTGGGGGATGGCCAATCCCGGCCATTGCCACCACCTGCGGCAACTCAGCCACCGGCCGGCGCGCACCGCTGGCGATATTAACCGCCTCACGCGCTTGCAACTGCATGGCGATTTCACCTGCCTGAGCCACGCCGCCGTTGGCAATCCGCGCATTAACGCTGCTCAAGCGCGACGCACGTTCACGCATCGGCCCTGCCGGTAACCACCAGCCATTGCCAAAACGGCGCACGCCGTCGATCACCACCAGTTCAAAATCGCGCTGCAACGCGTAATGCTGCAAACCGTCATCGGTGATGACAACGTCGAGTTTCTGTTGTTGCAGCAGCGCCTGCACCGCTTCCGCACGCTTTGGCGAGATGGCCACCGGCGCACCGGTACGTTGATAAATCAATACCGGTTCATCACCCGCCTGCTGGGTCGTAGTGTATTCATCCAATACCAACGGATAAGATACCGCTTTGCCACCATAACCGCGTGATACCACACCCACCCGGTAACCACGCTGTTGCAGTTGCTCAACCAGCCAGATCACCATTGGCGTTTTACCGTTGCCGCCTGCGGTAAGGTTTCCCACCACCACCACCGGCACCGGCGCACGCCAGCTTTTACGCAAGCCGCAGCGATAACTCAACCGAATCAAGCCGCTAACCAAACCATACAGCCAGGACAGCGGCAGCAACAGCAGATATACCAGTGAACTACCCGACCAAATGCGCTCGATCATTATTGACCGAACTGCATGCGGTGAAGCTGCGCGTAGACTCCGCGCTGTTCGATTAGCGCGGCATGCTCCCCACGTTCAACGATGCGCCCATCTTCCACCACCAGGATCTCATCAGCCTTTTCAATGGTCGACAAGCGGTGAGCGATCACCAGCGAGGTGCGGTTTTTCTGCAGTTCGTCCAATGCAGCCTGAATGGCGCGTTCTGATTCGGTATCCAACGCTGAAGTGGCTTCATCAAGGATCAGAATCGGGCAGTCACGCAGCAGTGCACGTGCTATGGCAATACGCTGACGCTGTCCACCGGACAACATCACGCCATTCTCACCGATCACCGTATCCAGGCCGTTCTCCATTTTCTCAATGAAGTCCATGGCATAAGCCATTCGTGCAGCTTTTTCGATATCTTCCCGGCTGTAGCGCTTCTCGCGGGCATAGGCGATATTGTTGGCTATGGTGTCGTTGAACAGATGAACGTTTTGCGATACCAAAGCCACCTGATCGCGCAGTGACGCTAAGGTATACTCACGCAAGTCGTGCCCGTCCATCAGGATTTCGCCTTCCTGGACGTCATAGAAACGGGTCAACAGGTTGGCAATTGTCGACTTGCCGGAACCTGAACGGCCAACCAGCGCCACCGTTTTCCCTTCAGAAATGCTGAGGCTGATATCACGCAATGCCGGAGTTTCTTTCCCTGGATAATAGAAAGTCACGTTACGGAATTCGATGTCGCCTTTCGCACGCGCCACTTCACGGGTGCCGGTATCTTTTTCCTGCTCCATATCCAGAATGGAGAACAGCGTTTGACAAGCGGCCATCCCACGCTGGAACTGGGCGTTGACGTTGGTCAGCGACTTAAGTGGACGCATTAACGCAATCATCGACGAGAACACCACGGTGATAGTACCGGCGGTCAGGGTTGCCATCACGCTCGGGAAGCTGGCGGCATACAACACAAACGCCAGTGCCAACGACGCAATCAGCTGAATAATCGGGTCTGAAATGGAAGATGCGGAAACCAGCTTCATGCCCTGTTGGCGCATACGGTTACTGACGGAGTTAAAACGATCGGTCTCAACCTGCTGGCCGCCAAAAATCAGCACTTCTTTATGGCCTTTCAGCATCTGCTCGGCGCTGGTGGTCACCTGCCCCATGGTGTTCTGCATGTTTTTGCTGATATTGCGGAAACGTTTGGAAACAATGCGAATAGCAATGGACACGATCGGCGCCAGCACAATCAAGATCACCGAAAGTTGCCAGCTGTAGTAAAACATCATGCCGAATAACGCAATAATCGATGCTCCTTCACGCACCACGGTCACTAACGCACTGGAGGAAGAGGAAGCCACCTGCTCAGAATCGTAGGTGATACGCGACAACAACGTACCGGTAGACTGTTGATCGAAGAAGGATACCGGCATTCTCATCATGTGGCCAAACAACCGGCGGCGCATATGCATCACCACCATGCCGGACACCCATGAAATGCAGTAGCTGGAAACGAAGCCCGTCAGGCCACGTACCACCATCAGGCCAATAACTGCCAACGGCATCCAAAGCAAGATGCTACTCTCGGTCTTCCCAAAACCGTCATCCAATAAAGGTTTAAGTAAGGACAGCATAAACGCATCGCTGGCCGCGTTTAAAATCAACGCAATGGCGGCCACAATCAGCCCGGTCTTAAAAGGAGTGATCATCGGCCAGAGGCGACGGAAAGTCTGCCAGGTGGAGAGATCTTTATCATTCATCATGCAAATACCAGCATCGGAAGAAATAGCGGCCCATTTTACTCATTATCACCCTCTACGCCAAACCGCTGATGGTACCAACGGGGCATTAATTGTTCACGAAAGCCTTTAATTTGCCAATCGTTGTCGAAAAAAAGCACGGATATCTGACCTGAGCGCGAAGTATCGCGCCATATGATGCCATTTGCCAGATATCTGGCGATAACTTTAACAGCAGGTAATCGCCATTTGTTGTAACGAGATGCGGACGCTAAAGCTACTTCCGGCGCTACCGCACGCAGGAAGGGCGGCGTTGAGGACGTCCTGCTACCGTGATGTGGAACCTGAAGCACCGTGGATGCAAGCCGATCGCGTTGTGATCTGAGCAACTGTGCCTCCGCTTTCTTTTCCACGTCGCCGGTCAGTAACAGGCTATATTGGCCATCATCGACGCGGATCACGCAAGAGTCGTCGTTGACCGGTCGTTTGAGCGCTTTCGGTGGCCATAACACCTGAAATTGCAGTGACTGCCACTGCCAGCTTTCGCCGGCCACACAGGGTAAATGATGCGGATCAAGTATTGGGCTGCGTACCCTGGCCTTAGGAAATGCCTGCCTTACCTCTTCCAGCCCTCCGGTATGGTCAAGATGATCGTGACTGATAATAATTTGCTCCAGGTCGATACCCCGCCAGTTGAGCATGGGTAAAATATGACGTCCCGCAGCACTGCCCGTCGCCCAGCGATCGCCGGTATCAAACAATACTCCCTTGCCGTTTCTTTCGATCACTACCGCCAGGCCATGGCCGACGTCCAGCATGTCGACCCGCCAACGATATGCGGGTTCCTTTTCCCGCCACAGTACGCAGCATATCGCCACTGCGGTCAATCCCGCCGCATAGCTTAGCCACCAGTGGAAACGCCAGCAGATAACCAATAACCAGCCCGCCGCGCTGACCAGCAGCGAGGCGGCACCCAGGTCGACCCAACCACGCTGCAAATAATATAGCGGCGTGAACACCCATAGCAGTGTCAAATCGGCCAACCACCATAACCCGCCGCTTAATAGCGGCAAGGCACCGCAAATCACCGCGAGCAAAATCAAGGGAACCGTCACCAGTGAAACCACGGGTACCGCCCACAGATTCGCCGGCATAGAGGTCAACGTCAGTCCAAGAAACAAAGCGGCTTGCATCGGTACCAGCAACAACGTGATACCGAGTTGAATATGCAGCCAACGCACCGGAGCCCAGTACCAGGCGGAGCGAAAACGTGCGCTTAACGGCACCCATTCGAACCAAAAGACCAGACAGGCAACCGCCAGTACCGATAACCAGAAGCTATCCGACAGTACCGCCAGCGGATCGCAGACCAGAATTAACCCCACGCACCATAGCCATACCTGCCAGGAGGTGCAGTGAACGCCGCGCAGACGTAGCAGCATCCATAATGTTAACGCCACAGCGGTACGCACCGCCGGGGGTTGTGCGCCTGCCAGCCAGACATACGCCAAGGTACCAAACCAACTGGCCAGCAGTGGGAAGCGGTAGCCGATCAGATAAGCGGGCAATAATAACTGAACCGCCCGCAACACCAACCAAATCAATATGGCCGCCATAGCCACATGCAGGCCCGAAATTGCCATCAGGTGAGCAATGCCGGTTTTCAGCATCAAAGTGCGTAACGCTGGATCCAGCGAGGTTCTTTCGCCAAACGCTAAAGCCAGCAATACCGATTTATAACGCAGGTCGCCAATATTGCTCTCGGCATGGCTGATAATACGCTGCCGCCAGTTGCAACTCCCCTCCAGCAGTCTGGCGCGTTTCACCTGCGCAGTCAGTGGTTGACGCTGCGCCATCGCCCAACGCTGGCTATCGAATCCACCCTCATTCAGTTTGCCGTGCACCGCTCTCAGACGCAGCCGGAGTTCCCAACGTTGCCCAGCACACAGTTGCGGCTCCTCCGGCTGCCAGGCGGTAGTGAAGGCAATCGAAGGCGTTAACCAGCGCCCGTTAACCTGTTCGATGCGCATCAGCGTTTGTCGGCTGGCTGCGGGAACCAAAGTAACACCGGCAACCTGCACAACTGCGGTCACCTCTGGTCCACGGCTCAGCCGTTCGACTTGCATCACCAAATTGCCGGCGTTGAAGGTTGCCCACAGAAAACCCAATGCTCCCCAGGCAATAAATTGGCAGCCCACCCAACGGAAACGCAACATCAAGCTAACGGGCAAAACAACCAGCAAGGTTGTTAATACATCAGGTAATTGCGGCAGCACCAGTAACGGCAGAATACCGCAGACAACGGCGATAACCGCCAGATCCAGCGAAGTTTTAATCGACCTTTCTCCCGTCCGACAGAAGACATGCAACTGCTGCACATCGCACCCCGTAGACAGGATTGTTCCCCCGTAGTCAGGCAGCCGCCAGCGCCAATGCGACGACTCGCGGCACTCGCAGCAGGTTAACGATACAAGTTTCATTTATTGACACGGGAATGCGGCGTAGCGCGCAAAATAAAGTCAGGACGGGAGGCTAGAAATCAGAAAACAGTTGAACGGCAGGCAAAAAAAACGGCGCCCTGAGGCACCGTTTATATTTTTTACAAGCAACAACTCTATGGATAATCAGCGATTAGCCATAGATATTGGCGCGGTCACGCAACTCTTTACCTGGCTTGAAGTGAGGAACGTACTTGCCGTCCAACTCAACTTTATCACCAGTTTTCGGGTTGCGACCAACGCGCGGAGCACGGTAGTGAAGAGAAAAACTGCCGAATCCGCGGATCTCGATGCGTTCACCATCGGCTAACGTTGCAGCCATGTGTTCTAACATCTCTTTCACTGCATCCTCAACGGCTTTCGCCGGTACATGAGATTGCTGGCCAGCAAGTCTTTCAATAAGTTCAGACTTGGTCATGAGTCCTCCAAGCTTTGCAGCTAAACTACCGTATCGGGGCGGTCAGAAACCGCCCCCCGTCATTACTCGCCTTTAGCCGCTTTGAAAGCTTCAGCCATTGCGTTAGAGAAGTTGCTTTCTTCCTGCTTGTTGTTAACAGTTGCGATAGCGTCTTTCTCGTCAGCTTCGTCCTTAGCACGTACGGACAGGCTTACTACACGGTTCTTACGGTCAACGCCGGTGAATTTAGCTTCAACGTCGTCACCTACATTCAGAACCAGAGTTGCATCTTCAATGCGGTCGCGAGAGGCTTCAGATGCACGCAGGTAACCTTCTACGCCGCCTGCTAATTCAACTGTAGCACCTTTGGCGTCAACTGCAGTGACTTTACCAGTAACAATAGTACCTTTCTTGTTCATAGACAGGTAGTTATTGAACGGGTCTTCAGCCAGTTGCTTCACGCCCAGGGAGATACGCTCGCGCTCTGCGTCAACTTGCAGAACAACCGCTGCGATTTCGTCGCCTTTCTTGTATTCACGTACTGCTTCTTCGCCTGCAACGTTCCAGGAGATGTCAGACAGGTGAACCAGGCCGTCGATGCCGCCGTCCAGGCCGATGAAGATACCGAAGTCAGTGATAGACTTGATTTTACCTTCAACGCGGTCGCCCTTGTTGTGGGTTTCTGCGAACAGCTGCCATGGGTTAGATTTGCACTGCTTCAGGCCCAGGGAAATACGACGACGCTCTTCATCGATGTCCAGAACCATAACTTCCACTACATCGCCCACGTTAACAACTTTGGACGGATGGATGTTTTTGTTGGTCCAATCCATTTCAGAAACGTGTACCAGACCTTCAACGCCTTCTTCGATTTCTACGAAGCAGCCGTAATCAGTCAGGTTGGTTACACGACCAGTCAGCTTGGTGCCTTCTGGGTAACGTTTCGCGATAGCAACCCATGGATCTTCGCCCAGTTGTTTCAGGCCCAGGGAAACACGAGTACGCTCGCGGTCGAACTTCAGCACTTTAACAGTGATTTCGTCGCCAACGTTGACGATTTCGCTTGGATGCTTAACGCGTTTCCAAGCCATATCAGTGATGTGCAGCAGGCCGTCTACGCCGCCCAGATCAACGAATGCACCGTAGTCAGTGAGGTTCTTAACGATACCTTTAACTTCCATGCCTTCCTGCAGGTTTTCCAGCAGTTGATCGCGTTCTGCGCTGTTTTCGGATTCGATAACCGCACGGCGAGAAACTACAACGTTGTTGCGTTTCTGGTCCAGCTTGATGACTTTGAACTCAAGCTCTTTGCCTTCCAGGTGCAGAGTGTCACGTACTGGACGCACGTCAACCAGGGAACCTGGCAGGAACGCACGAATACCGTTCAGCTCTACAGTGAAGCCACCCTTAACTTTGCCGTTGATAACACCGACGACAGTTTCAGCTTCTTCGTAAGCTTTTTCCAGCGTGATCCAAGCTTCGTGACGCTTAGCTTTCTCACGGGACAGCAGAGTTTCACCGAAGCCATCTTCAACAGCGTCCAGCGCAACGTCAACTTCGTCGCCTACCTGGATTTCCAGCTCGCCCTGTGCGTTTTTGAATTGCTCAGCCGGGATGGCAGACTCAGATTTCAGACCGGCGTCAACCAGTACTACGTCTTTGTCGATAGCAACTACAACGCCACGAACGATGGAACCCGGACGGGTTTCGATTGTTTTCAGGGATTCTTCAAAGAGTTGAGCGAAAGATTCAGTCATGTTTAATCTTCAGGGTTCTATAGTTTAACGTCCATTTAGCATCCCGCCGAATGGGGTTGTTTCACATACCCCGCCATTGGCTCCATGCCGACAGGGTTTAGGTTACAGGGGTAAAATTTTACCCGATATAGTTCGATACTGCTATGACAAATATGACAAAAAACAATAACGTCGCGGCAGCTTATTGCTGCGGCAACGCCAATACTTCATGTGCATAAGTCAGCGCACGCTGGATGACTTCGTCGATCGACATGCTGGTTGAATCCAGCACGAGGGCGTCGGAAGCCGGCACCAGTGGCGCGATAGGCCGATTACGGTCACGGTCATCCCGTTCCTTTATCTCGGCTAAAAGACGTTCAAAGTTAACATTAAAGCCCTTTTCCTGCAACTGTAGCATGCGGCGGTGCGCACGCTCCTCCGAACTGGCATCCAGGAAAATCTTTACCGGTGCATCGGGAAATACCACCGTACCCATATCGCGGCCATCGGCAATCAAACCCGGGGCCTCGCGAAATGCGCGCTGACGGCGCAGCAAAGCCTCGCGCACGCGCGGAAAAGCCGCCGCCTGCGAAGCGGTATTACCGACTGTTTCAGTGCGGATCTCATTACTGACGTCCTCACCTTCCAAAATGACCTGCAGTTTGCCGCCTTGGGCAATAAAGCGAACGTCGAGATGTGCGGCCAGCGGAACCAGCGCCTCCTCAGAGGTGATATCGACCTGATGATGCAGCGCCGCCAATGCCAGCACGCGGTAAATCGCACCGGAATCCAGCAAACGCCAACCAAGGGATTCGGCCAACGCTTTACACAGTGTGCCTTTGCCTGCGCCACTTGGTCCATCAACGGTTATCACCGGGGCTGTAGCCGTCATTTCTCTCTCCTTCGGGTAGTAAACCTCACAGGGGCATAATCTGCCGTCAGCACAACGCGAAAGCATAATTAAAAACGCCCCTGCCGCCCGCCCAATCGGGGCAGGTACGGTGGCGTATTATACGCTGCCAAGAGACGAACTGTTACCCTGGAACTGTCTGGTTGTTGAAAATAAGCTCGTAACCGCAGAAAAGTATAGAAGAAGTCACGGTGCAGGGGCGTTAAAAACGATAAAGGCCCGGTTAAGGGCCTTAAAAAGACATCATCTGACTGCCGGTTACGCCAATTGGCTGATGCGCGCCAACTGCTCAAAATAGTCAGGGAAGGTTTTCGCCGTGCATTTCGGATCGAGAATGGTCACCGGAGTATCCGACAACGCCACCAGCGAGAAACACATCGCCATACGGTGGTCGTTGTAGGTACCGATGTCGGCAAATTTCAGCTTCGCCGGCGGTACCACGTGAATATAGTCCTCACCTTCATCCACTTCAGCGCCCACTTTGCGCAATTCAGTCGCCATAGCGGCCAAGCGATCGGTCTCCTTCACCCGCCAATTATAGATATTGCGGATGGTGGTCGGTCCTTCGGCAAACAGGGCCGCGGTGGCAATAGTCATTGCCGCGTCCGGAATATGGTTCATATCCATATCGATGCCGTGCAACTCACCGCGGCTACATTCGATAAAGTCATCGCCCCAGGTAATGCGCGCACCCATTTTCTCCAGCACATCGGCAAATTTGGTGTCGCCCTGAACGCTTTTCTTGCCGATTCCGGTCACCCGTACAGTGCCGCCTTTAATCGCCGCCGCCGCCAGGAAGTAAGAAGCGGAGGATGCATCGCCTTCCACCAGGTAATCTCCCGGTGAACGGTAGGTTTGGCGGCCTTGAATATGGAACACGCGGTAGTTGTCATGGCTGACCTCTACGCCGAAGGTACGCATCAGGTGCAACGTGATATCAATGTACGGTTTAGAAACCAACTCGCCCTTGATATGGATATTAGTGTCCCGATCGGCCAACGGCGCGGTCATCAGCAACGCGGTCAGGAACTGGCTGGAAACGCTGCCGTCGACGGTCACGTCACCGCCGTGAAAACCGCCGCGCAGGCGCAACGGTGGGTAATCGGTCTGTTCCAGATAATCAATTTGCGCGCCGCCCTGGCGCAGAGCATCCACCAGATGGCCAATCGGCCGCTCCTTCATGCGAGGCTCGCCGGTCAACACCACATCGCCGCTACCCAGACACAATGCCGCAGCCAGCGGGCGCATCGCGGTACCGGCATTGCCGAGGAACAACTCAAGCGGCTCGCGGGCCACCAGCGGGCCGGCAACACCCTCGACTTTACAGGTGGTGCGATCCTCGGACAGCTGATAACTCACGCCCAACGCCTGCAGTGCATTCAGCATATGGCGCACGTCGTCGCTGTCCAGCAGGTTGGTCAACGTGGTCGTTCCCTCCGCCAGCGCAGCCAGCAGCAGAGCACGGTTGGATACGCTCTTGGAGCCGGGTAAGTTGACGGTGCCATTGACCAGGGCGACCGGTTGTAACGTCAGGGAATCCACCATGTGAACAAAACTCTCCAAAATCTGATAAACGAAACGGCCCCGGGAAAATGCCGGAGCCGCTTTAATGCAAAAGGACAACAGCGAAAACTGCCCGCGTAAAGCAGGCAGCCAGGCTTAACCGTGACGACGTTCGAAGTCGACCATAAAATCGGTTAATGCCCGCACGCCGGCCAGCGGCATGGCATTGTAAATAGAAGCACGCATGCCGCCAACCACGCGGTGGCCTTTCAACGCCTGCAGACCGATGGCTTCCGCTTCGCTGAGGAACACCTTGTCCAGCGCCGAGTCGGCCAATTGGAAGGGTATGTTCATCCAGGACCGATTGGCATGCGCCACGCGGCTGCGGTAGAAATCAGAATTATCGATGGTTGCGTACAGCAACTCGGCCTTGGCCTGATTGCGCTTGTGCATTTCCACCAGGCCACCCTGCTCCTTCAGCCATTTGAATACCAGGCCGGACAGATACCAGGCGAAGGTCGGCGGCGTATTGAACATGGAATCGTTCTCGGCCAGCACGGTGTAATCGAGAATGGACGGCACTTCGCGGCGCGCTTTACCCAGCAGATCGTCACGTACGATCACCAACGTCAGGCCTGCCGGCCCAATGTTTTTCTGCGCGCCGGCGTAAATCACGCCAAAGCGGCTGACGTCCAGCGGGCCGGACAGAATGGTGGAAGAGTAATCGCCGATCACCACTTTGTCGCCAAAGTCCGGCGTCTCGTTGATAGCGATGCCGTCGATGGTTTCATTCGGGCAATAATGCACATAAGCCGCATTGTCGTTCAACTGCCACTCTTTCATCGGTTGGATGCCGAGCAGGCCGTCGACGGTGGTTTTCACATCAATGGTATTTGGCGTGCAGTATTTCTCCGCTTCCTTGATGGCACTGTGTGCCCAGTAACCACCATCGATATAGTCCGCAGTGGTTTTGTCACCCAGCAAATTCAGCGGCAGTGCAGCAAACTGCGCACGGGCGCCGCCATGGCAGAACAGCACTTTGTAGTTGGAGGGGATCTTAAGCAGGTCGCGCAGATCCTGTTCGGATTGCTGGGCAACTTCGATGAACTCTTTACTGCGATGGCTGATCTCCATCACCGAGGTGCCGAGACCGTGCCAGTTGCACAGTTCCTGTTCCGCACGACGCAACACTTCTACCGGCAACATTGCCGGGCCAGAGCTAAAATTATAAACCTGAGTCATTTCCCCTCACCACATTCACTATTCGCCAATGAGACTGGCCAACCGAAATACGCCCAAAGTTAACTGTCGAGTTAACCAACCCATCGGTTTTATCACTCACGTAACGCTGCTGCAATGCTTATTCACCCGCAGGCGGCAAACTACCGCAAGCCGGAATAACAGGCTCTGCCGTCTCTGTGTTTTTTTGTGCGATAAAACGCTGCGTTATCGGAGAATTCATTGGGTTAACACGGTTTTTTATGCTGTATTCAGCTAACCCGGCTATGGGACAAGGCCGCAATCCACCGACCGTTGCCGCAACGCGGGCAACTATGTTGCTGCGGATCCGCCAGGGGCGCTATCAGGCTGCAGGCGCTACAGGCATCATCCCCTGCGGCTTCGGCCTGCGGCAGACTCTCGACACACTGCGCCGGCGAAACGGAGCGCACCTCGTCATCCGCTGGAGGTCAAAGGCATGCATAGGATCGAGCCTCGGTAAAATGATTGCCTACAGCATAGCCCGACTACAAAAACCGGGGAGCGGGGCCCCCCGTAGATTGCGACTCAATACTGATTGAACATCTGCTGGATCTGTCTGGCGTCTTTGGTCTGAGTCAGCGCCAACTGCAGCAGGATCCGTGCTTTTTGCGGGTTCAGCGTGCCAGCGGCGACAAAACCGAATTTAGCGTCATCCACTTCCGCATCTTCCGTAGTGGAACCGGTCGGTACTCTTGAAGAGCGCACCACGGCCACGCCGTTATGTGCGGCGGTCGCCAACGTATCAAACACCGTTTTGTACAGGTTTCCGTTACCGACCCCGGCGCTGACTATGCCCTGGTAACCTTCGGCGATCAGCGCCTTGGCCGGCGCATCGGAAGCGTTGGCATAGTTATAGACAATGCCGACCTTTGGCAGCTCGGTCAGGCTGGATACGTCAAAGGGGGTATCGGTAGTATGCTTGCGCTGCGGTGAACGTTGATAGTCGACCTTGCCGTTATGGATATAACCGAGCGGGCCGAAATTGGGCGACTGGAAGGTCTGCACCGAGGTGGTATTGGTTTTGGTCACGTCGCGTGCATCCAGTACGCTGTCGTTCATCGCCACCACTACCCCGCGTTTGGCCGATTGCGGATCCGCCGCCGTCACTACGGCGTTATACAGATTGAACGGGCCGTCGGCGCTCATCGCCGTCGCCGGACGCATCGCGCCGACTATCACCACCGGCTTGTCGCATTTGACGGTCAGATCGAGAAAATAGGCGGTTTCTTCCAGCGTGTCGGTGCCGTGGGTGATCACAAAACCATCCGTTTTACCGCAGTCGGCGTTGATTTTCTTCACCAGTTTCAGCCACACCTCATCGTTCATATCCTGCGAACCGATGTTCACTACCTGCTCACCTTGCACATTGGCGACGTTTTTCAGCTCCGGTACCGCATTCACCAGCGCATCGACGCCCAGTTTGCCCGCCGTATAGTTGGATTTTGTCGCCGATTCGCCGCCGCCGGCAATGGTGCCGCCAGTCGCCAGCAGGGTGATGGAGGGCAATGCCAGCGCAGAACCGCTCGCACCTGCCAGGAGTAGTGCCGCAACGCTGAGTTTCACTGATTTCATTAGGTTTCTCCTTGATAGATAACCCGCTGAATTATGGCCCTTATCCTCAAAAAAACTGTGACTTTGCCACCGCTTTAGGAATACATGGAGCTTGGGCGTAAAACCCCGTATCATTGCGCGTTTTTAGTACGCTCAAAAAGTGAAGACAATGACGCAAACTTTTATCCCTGGCAAAGACGCCGCGCTGGAAGATTCCATCGCCCGTTTCCAACAGAAATTAAGCGATCTGGGTTTTAATATCGAAGAAGCCTCCTGGCTGAACCCGGTGCCGCACGTATGGTCGGTTCATATCCGCGATCGCGATTGCCCGCTGTGCTTCACCAACGGTAAAGGCGCCAGCCAAAAAGCCGCGCTGGCTTCCGCTTTGGGCGAATACTTCGAGCGCCTTTCCACCAACTATTTCTTCGCCGACTTCTACCTGGGCAAGCACATTGCCGAAGGCGATTTCGTGCATTATCCGAACGAGAAATGGTTCCCGATCCCGGCCGATGATTCGCTGCCGGAAGGCATTCTCGACGAGCGCCTGCATGCGTTCTACGATCCGGAACAGGAACTGACCGCCGGCGATCTGATCGATCTGCAATCCGGCAACGGCGAACGCGGCATCTGCGCCCTGCCGTTCTCCCGTCAGTCAGACCAGCAAAGGGTCTATATCCCGATGAACATCATCGGCAACCTGTACGTGTCCAACGGCATGTCCGCCGGTAACACGGCAAACGAAGCCCGCGTACAAGGCCTTTCCGAAGTCTTCGAGCGCTATGTGAAAAACCGCATTATCGCCGAATCCATCAGCCTGCCGGAGATCCCGGCCGAAGTATTGAACCGCTATCCGGGCGTGGTGGAAGCTATTGCCCGTCTGGAGCAAGAAGGCTTCCCGATCCTGTCCTATGACGCCTCATTGGGCGGCAACTACCCGGTCATCTGCGTAGTGCTGTTCAACCCGGCCAACGGCACCTGTTTCGCCTCGTTCGGCGCTCATCCTGACTTCGGCGTGGCGCTTGAGCGTACCGTGACCGAACTGCTGCAGGGCCGTAGTCTGAAGGATCTGGACGTGTTCACCGCGCCAACCTTCGATGACGAAGAAGTGGCCGAACACACCAATCTGGAAACCCACTTTATCGATTCCAGCGGTTTGATCTCCTGGGACATGTTCAAGCAGGATGCGGATTACCCGTTTGTCGACTGGAACTTCAGCGGCAGCACGCAGGAAGAATTCGCCACGCTGATGAGCATTTTCGACAAAGAAGGCGCAGAAGTGTACATCGCCGACTACGAACACCTGGACGTATACGCCTGCCGCATCATCGTGCCCGGCATGTCCGACATCTATCCGGCGGAAGATCTGCTGCTGGCCAATAACAGCATGGGCGCGCACCTGCGTGATACTCTGCTGGCGCTGCCGGGCAGCGAATGGGAGCCGCAAGAATATCTGGCGCTGATTGAGCGCCTGGATGACGAAGGCCTGGACGATTTCACCCGCGTACGTGAACTGCTGGGCATTGCTTCCGGCAAAGACAACGCCTGGCATACCCTGCGCGTGGGCGAGTTGAAATCCATGCTGGCACTCGCGGGCGGTGATATGGATCAGGCTTTGATCTGGACGGAATGGACCCAGGACTTTAACGGTTCGGTGTTAAGCCCGGCTCGCAGCAACTACTACCGTTGTCTGCAAACCCTGCTATTGCTGACGCAGGAGCCTGAGCGCGATCCGGCGCAGTACTACGGTGCCTTCGTGAAAATGTACGGCCAGGAAGCGGTCGACGCCGCCTCTGCGGCCATCAGCGGCGAAGAGCGCTTTAACGGCTTGTTCGCTGTCGACAGCGATCTGAAAGCGTTACCGGCACATCAGGCGCTGCTGGCGGCCTACGAAAAACTGCAAAACGCCAAGCGTCGCCACTGGGCGAAGGCATAACGGCAGTCTTAATGCGTCGGCAGCTTGCCTGCCGGCGCCACTCCTAAAGCGCTAGCCCGGCGTATACTGCATTCGTAAACGCAGCAAAAAAATAACCAGATATTATTTTGACGGTTAAATCACCCTTTTCTCTTTTTATTTTTTCCGGTTAATTACGAACTTATCAACAGACAAGATGAAAAAACGCTAATTGTTGCAGAACGGTGAAATAATAATTAACCGATAAGTAAACTTTAATTGCCAAAAAGAGACAATACGCATAAATATTTAACCTTTCGGAGTAGTGTTCATTCTGCCATTTCAAAATTATTTGCAAACATTAAAAAATAGTTTTTGATTTAAAATCAATTGATTAATGCATTAAACCCTATAGTTTTTCTGGTTTTTAACCCCTCTAGTTCCCCGCCTTATGATCCAAATCAATTTTTACCCTATACTGCTTTGCTAGTATCTCATTGCGTTGTTTTAACCCTTAAGAGAGAGAGTTAGTGTGAAAGCTGACAACCCCTTCGATCTGATATTACCTGCGGCAACGGCGAAAATCGCTGAAGATGCAGGCGTGTATAAAGCCACCAAACATCCGCTGAAAACTTTTTATTTGGCGATCACTGCCGGTGTCTTTATTTCCATCGCATTCGTGTTTTATATCACTGCGACTACCGGCACTGCCGGTGTGCCTTTCGGCCTGGCAAAACTGGTCGGCGGCATCTGTTTCTCTCTGGGGTTAATGTTGGTTGTGGTCTCAGGTGCAGACCTGTTCACCTCCACCGTGCTGATTGTGATTGCCAAAGCCAGCGGCCGCATCAGTTGGTGCCAACTGGCAGCCAACTGGTTGAACGTCTACATCGGCAACCTGATTGGCGCGTTGTTCTTTGTGGCACTCATCTGGTTCTCCGGTGAACACATGGTCGCCAACGGCCAGTGGGGCCTGAACGTCCTGCAAACCGCGGACCACAAGCTGCACCACACTTTTATTGAAGCCGTCTGCCTCGGCATTCTGGCTAACCTGATGGTCTGCCTGGCCGTATGGATGAGCTATTCCGGCCGCAGCCTGATGGACAAAATGTTCGCCATGATCCTGCCGGTCGGCATGTTTGTCGCCAGCGGTTTCGAACACAGCATCGCCAACATGTTTATGATCCCTATGGGTATCGTGGTCAAACACTTCGCCACGCCAGAATTTTGGCAAGCCGTAGGGGCAGCACCCGAGCAATTTGCTCATCTGACCGTAAGCAACTTCATCATCGACAATCTGATCCCCGTTACCATTGGCAATATCATTGGCGGCGGCCTGCTGGTTGGGTTGACTTACTGGGTAATTTATCTGCGTGGTGGTGAACAGCAGCATTAAGCTGCCAGTTACCGTGCGCCGAGTTAGAAATCCACAATTAAAGGTAGGTGTATAATGACCGAACTTAACGAGAAGTTAGCCAAAGCTTGGGAAGGTTTCAGCAAAGGTGACTGGCAGAATGAAGTCAACGTTCGTGACTTCATCCAGAAAAACTACACTCCTTACGAGGGTGATGAATCCTTCCTGGCCGGCGCAACTCAGGCCACCTCCACCCTGTGGGACAAGGTTATGGAAGGGATCAAACTGGAGAACCGCACCCATGCGCCGGTTGATTTCGACACCAACGTTGTCGCGACCATCACTTCCCATGACGCAGGCTACATTGCCAAAGAGCTGGAAACCATCGTTGGCCTGCAGACCGACGAGCCACTGAAACGCGCGCTGATCCCGTTCGGCGGCATCAAAATGGTTGAAGGTTCTTGCAAGGTTTATGGCCGCGAACTGGATCCACAGCTGAAAAAAGTCTTCACCGACTACCGTAAGACCCACAATCAGGGCGTATTCGACGTTTACACCAAAGACATCCTGAACTGCCGCAAATCCGGCGTGTTGACCGGTCTGCCGGATGCTTACGGCCGTGGTCGTATCATCGGCGACTACCGCCGCGTTGCGCTGTACGGTATCGACTACCTGATGGCCGACAAGCTGAACCAGTTCAAATCTTTGCAGAGCAAGCTGGAAAACGGCGAAGATCTGGAAATGACCATTCAGCTGCGTGAAGAAATCGCTGAACAGCACCGCGCTCTGGCTCAGATTAAAGAAATGGCCGCCAAATACGGCTGCGACATCTCCGGCCCAGCAGCTACCGCTCAAGAAGCCGTGCAGTGGACCTACTTCGGCTACCTGGCAGCGGTAAAATCCCAGAACGGTGCAGCAATGTCCTTCGGCCGCGTGTCCACCTTCCTTGACGTGTTCATCGAACGCGATATCAAAGCAGGCAAGCTGAACGAAGAACAAGCGCAGGAACTGATTGACCACCTGGTAATGAAACTGCGTATGGTGCGCTTCCTGCGTACCCCTGAGTATGATGAGCTGTTCTCCGGCGACCCAATCTGGGCGACTGAATCCCTGGCGGGTATGGGCGTTGACGGCCGTACGCTGGTCACCAAAAACAGCTTCCGTTTCCTGAACACCCTGTACACCATGGGGCCGTCTCCGGAACCGAACATGACCATCCTGTGGTCTGAAAAACTGCCGTTGAACTTCAAAAAATACGCGGCGAAAGTGTCTATCGACACCTCATCCGTACAGTACGAAAACGACGATCTGATGCGTCCTGACTTCAACAACGATGACTACGCCATCGCCTGTTGCGTCAGCCCGATGATTGTCGGCAAGCAAATGCAGTTCTTCGGCGCCCGTGCCAACCTGGCGAAAACCATGTTGTACGCCATCAACGGCGGCGTTGATGAAAAACTGAAAATCCAGGTAGGCCCGAAAGAAGCGCCAATGATGGACGAGGTGCTGGACTATGACAAAGTCATGGAGCGCATGGACCACTTTATGGACTGGCTGGCCAAGCAGTACGTAACCGCGCTGAACATCATTCACTACATGCACGACAAGTACAGCTATGAAGCTGCGCTGATGGCCCTGCATGACCGTGATGTTTACCGCACCATGGCCTGCGGCATCGCCGGTCTGTCGGTCGCGGCCGACTCCCTGTCCGCCATCAAGTACGCCAAAGTCTCCACCATCCGTGACGAAGACGGCCTGGCGACCGACTTCAAAATCGAAGGTGAATACCCGCAGTTCGGTAACAACGATGCCCGCGTTGATGACATCGCCTGTGACCTGGTAGAACGTTTCATGAAGAAAATTCAGAAACTGCGTACCTACCGCAATGCGGTACCGACCCAGTCCGTACTGACCATCACTTCTAATGTGGTCTACGGCAAGAAAACCGGTAACACGCCAGATGGTCGCCGCGCAGGCGCTCCATTCGGTCCTGGTGCCAACCCAATGCACGGCCGCGATCAGAAAGGCGCTGTAGCCTCCCTGACCTCCGTAGCCAAACTGCCGTTTGCCTACGCGAAAGACGGGATCTCCTACACCTTCTCCATCGTGCCAAATGCCTTGGGCAAAGATGATGACGTGCGCAAAGCCAACCTGGCGGGCCTGATGGACGGTTACTTCCATCACGAAGCCTCCATCGAGGGTGGCCAGCACCTGAACGTCAACGTGATGAACCGTGAAATGCTGCTGGAAGCGATGGAAAACCCTGAGAAATACCCTCAGCTGACAATCCGTGTATCCGGTTATGCCGTACGTTTCAACTCGCTGACCAAAGAACAGCAGCAAGACGTGATTACCCGTACTTTCACCCAGTCGATGTAATTGCCCCATCCGGGCGGGGTTTCCCGCCCGGTGGTTAAGCTGAATACCGGGGCCGGATCTTTCCGGCCTTTTTAACAAACGCATTTCCCCTGACTCATCACGAGTCTGTTTTGCCAGACAGCTATACTGAATGAAATTGATGGATATCCGGCAAAACAGTTATCCGGCGTAATAATCGGCCAACAGGAATCGTTCCACCCCAGTCGCCGGGCCCATTCGGTTGCTGCATCGCTGATCCCTGGCCGGCGGTTATGAGCCTACTTTTAGACTGCGTTTGACAGTCAATATTGGAGAACCCCTGCAATGTCAGTGAAAGGCCGCATCCACTCCTTTGAATCCTGTGGCACCGTTGACGGTCCCGGGATCCGCTTTATCGTTTTCTTCCAGGGTTGCCTGATGCGTTGTCTGTATTGCCATAACCGCGATACCTGGGATACCCATGGCGGAAAAGAAGTTACCGTAGAAGAGCTGATGAAAGACACCGTCGCTTATCGCCACTTCATGAACGCATCCGGCGGCGGCGTCACGGCCTCCGGCGGTGAAGCCATTTTGCAGGCCGAGTTTGTCCGCGACTGGTTCCGTGCCTGCCAGCAGGAAGGTATCAATACCTGCCTGGATACCAATGGTTTTGTACGGCGTTACGATCCGGTGATCGACGAGCTGCTGGACGCCACCGATCTGGTGATGCTGGATCTGAAACAGATGAACGACGACATTCATCAAAATCTGGTCGGCGTCTCCAACCACCGCACGCTGGACTTCGCCCGCTATCTGGCGAAGCGCAATCAGCGCACCTGGATCCGTTACGTGGTGGTGCCCGGCTGGTCAGACGATGACCAGTCAACGCACATGCTGGGTGAGTTCACCAGGGACATGACCAACATCGAGAAAATCGAGTTGCTGCCCTATCACGAACTCGGCAAGCATAAATGGGTGGCGATGGGAGAAGAATACAAGCTGGACGGCGTCCATCCACCAAAGGCGGACACAATGGATCGCGTCAAAGGTATTCTGGAAAGTTATGGCCATAAAGTGATGTACTGACGCTTCCTCGAAATCAAGCAAGGGACCCCATTAGGTCCCTTGCAACACATACTAGGCACTACACCTCATTGAGTAACAGAACCGTTATTACTAGATTAGAAGCTATTTCATCCGTAAATCTGACGAGTCCAACTCAAACCCTTCATCGATTCCCAATTTCTTCATTATAGTTGGCAAGACTTGATGAATAACCCTCATTCCTACCAAAAGCTCATTCATATATATATCAGGATGGATACGCGATGAGTTAATACCAAGGCTTTCTGCTTCAGCTTCGTGCCCTAGCTCTCCGCTGGAGCTATAAACCAAGCCAAGAAGTTCAGCTCTTAAAGGAATACCATTCCTGAAGGCTTTCTCTTTAACAAGAGTGAGCCATTCCTCATAATCCTTCTCGACCCGACGCTTAAACACCCCAAAATTAGGTGCAAGCTCATGGTTTACTTCTATTTTAGTCGCGGCAAGGGAGATTAAACATGGCTCGATGTTATCGGCAGCCGTATCAAACAAGGCTAACTCTTCATCAGCAATGAACTCGGCTACATAAGCAACATAAAATCCGTAGACATCATTGAGTGCACTATAAATTTCGAGAATAAGAGCAGAGTAAGGGTTTTCAGCTATCAAATTCCAATGCTCTTCATTCTCCTCATCGTTATCTGTAGCGCTATAGTCGAAATCTAACTCTTTGGGAAACTCTTTAGGTAAAATAACTCCCATTTCCCGAAGCGCTCGCAAAGTCTCACCGCATAAAATGCCCATTTCGTCCGATAATGGATACGTAATATAACCAGTTTCGGCATTTTGTTGAGCCATCTCAGCAAGATGATTGATTAGTCTTTCCCATTTGTTGGCATTGTCTAAAGAACCAGTCCAAAAGACGAGCAAAGGATCTTGGTCGCCGATACCTATGATTGCACGGAATTTATTTTCCATTTCCGGCGATATGTACTCACCTTTTTTCCACTTACTTATTTGACCAGGTGACACCTTGAGACGAGAGGCCAATTCCTTCTGGTTGCAGGATAGAGCCTCTAACGCTAACTGCACGAAAGCTTCACTATTCATTTCTTAATCCTTTCCTTGAAATAATTTAGTAAATAAATAAAATAAGTTACTAAATATAACGATATCAGAAGATGATAGCTAAGGGAATCCAGTGACAAAATAAAAAATTTTCTACTTTTACCCATAAAAAAATCCGAAGTCAGCAAGCTAACTTCGGATTTTTATCATGCAAGAACAGCATCAAATATGGTAAAGAAACACAATATTAGTTTTATATTTAGACAGCAGCGAACGGCGTATGGTGGCGATCTGGCTTTTGCTTTTTCAGCAACATCATCAGATACACCAGCGCAACGGCGGCAATCATCACAAACAGCAAGCGGTCGGAATAATTCTGCATCAACAACGCCGTCATCGACGGGCCAAGCAGGCTGCCGATAGTGTAGCTCATCAGCAGCGCCTGATTCATCGCCACCAACTCATGCGGCAGCGCTTTCTCACAGGCCCAGGACATCGCCACCGGATACAACGTGAAACCGGCACAGCCGAGAATAAACAGCGCCGGCGCCATGGCGGAGTTACCGAGCATCGCCACACTGGCGAGGATCACCACAAACACCTGAATCCGCAGCACCAACAGGCGGCCATAGCGATCGGCCAGGCGCCCTACCGGCCACTGCCCGACAATACCGGAGCTGACCAGCAGCGCCATCCAGTAACCGACGTTGGCGTCGCTCATACCCTGATGGGATAAATACAGCGGCATCAAGCCATAGAGTGAACCAAGGACAATACCGGAGATAATGCAGCCAGTGATGCCCAGCCGCGCGCTGCGGCGTTTCAGCATTGGCCATACCGCCGCCTGCTGCGGTTCGTCATGCTGGCTGTTAACCCGTGCAAACAACATGGGCAGCATGGCGCAGATGATGATGGTGGTCACCCACGGCACCACGTTCAGCAATTCGGTCGATACCAGGCTCAGCAGCAGTTGGCCAATCACGGTACCAAGATAGTAAACCATCATATAGGCCGCCAACAGTTGCCCGCGGTTGGACAGGTTACCGCTGCGCAGCAAGGCACTTTCAACAATCACCCAGATCCAGGCGCAGCCGATGCCGGCAAAGAAACGCCAGCCCATCCAGCTCCAAAAATCGAGCGACAACGCCATACCGGCCGTCGCAACGGCAAACACCACGCAGGCAAGATGATAGCTGCGGGTAAAACCGATGCGCTTGATCAACTTACCCGCTATCAACGTACCTAACAGGTTACCGGTGAAGTAAGAAGAACTCACCATCCCCACCTGGCCGGTTGACAACTGAGCGTGAGTCAACCAAAGAGGAACTAACGTATTCAATACGGCAATAGAAACCGTGAGCAATAACAGGCCACAGAGCAGCAGAAGCACTGGGCGGGAATATGCGGACATAGTGAAATTGAAACCGAGCGCGCGATGAGAGTGCGCGCATCATGCCACTGGCGATAAAAAAGTCAATCCGCTCTTATAGGCTCACCGCACAATTTGTTTCGCTCCCGGCAGCAGGAGCAACGCGGAGCAAAAAGGTCTATGCTGACGGCTGAAGAAATACACTCCCCGGAGAGGCGTGATGAAACAGATTATCGATGATGCCGTCGGCGCATTGTTGGCGGATATAGGCAGCACCCATGATGCACTTCTGGAGGTGGTGCAACGCGTTCGCCATGTGGCCGCTGCCGCCGGTGACGGCGTCAGTGAATCGGTAAAATATGGCGGCATCATGTTTTCACATACGGCGTTTTTCTGCGGCGTGTTCGCCTACAGCGGTCATGTGACGGTTGAATTTGGCCGGGGGTATTTGCTCGAAGACCACCACCGAATGCTGGAGGGCGGCGGTAAGTATCGCCGGCATATCAAGCTTTATTCGCTTGCCGATGTCGAGACAAAACAGCTGGCGGACTACGTCAGGCAGGCCTACGAGCTGGAATCTCCACGCTGAGAGCTGCATGCACCTGCGGCACTTCAAAGGATAGGTGATGAAGAAACGTTCTATTCAGATCGTCCCCAGCAGCCTCCGCGGTATGGAAATGGTGGCGGCGGACACGGATTTTTCCTTTGGGCGCCATACTCACGACCAGTTTGGCATAGGCCTGATGGATCGCGGAGCCCAGAAGTCGCTGAGCGGCCGGGGCCACGTTGAATCATCCGCAGGGGACATCATCACCGTGAACCCCGGAGAGGTGCATGACGGCTCACCCCTCGCCGGGGCCAGGGCCTGGCGCATGATCTACCTTCAACCCGAACAGCTCAATCAATGCTTCGCGGATATCAGCGAAGGCAGATTTACCTCCGGAGAATTCAGCTACCCGGTTTTCAGCAACCCTCAATTGGCTGCCTGCTTTAACCGGCTGTTCTGTGCCGTCACGCAAAATGATGGGCTGGCCGCCGAAGAGTCTCTGCTGGTTATGGCCGCGGCTCTGGCAGAGATCCCGCGTCCCCATTTAGCCTTCCCGCAAGATGGCATTGTGCGCGCACGGGAAATGATTGACGACGAGCCGGACAGCCCACTGACGCTGGCTGAGTTGGCCGCCGAAGCCTGCCTGAGCCAATACCAGCTTTTACGCGGT
The DNA here is from genome assembly GCF_003591175.1 of Serratia inhibens. GTDB lineage: Bacteria > Pseudomonadota > Gammaproteobacteria > Enterobacterales > Enterobacteriaceae > Serratia > Serratia inhibens. The sequence goes on from NZ_QYYG01000001.1 coordinate 1,242,439, forward strand.
TTCAAACGCCGCACCGGTCTGACGCCACATGCTTACCTGCTGCAACGCCGCCTGTTGCTGGCGCGCCGACTGATCCTCGCCGGTGACGAGTTGGCCGAGGTGGCCAACGCCTGCGGCTTCGCCGACCAAAGCCACATGACGCGCCTGTTCGTCCGAAGTTTTGGTTACACTCCCGGCTCTTTCTCCCGGCAATCAACCTGAATTTTACCGCTGTAAAGGCGGCTGCAATTTCGTTCAAGACTGCATGGCTCCTGCACCTGAAACTGGGTGCCAATTATCGCCAATAAGGAGCTTTACCCGTGAATGCAGATTTCCTGTTCACCTCATTACTGATCGTTATTTCGCCGGGGACCGGTGCGCTGATTACCTTGACCACCGGGCTGCAGCAGGGTACACGCAGCGCCCTGGTAGCAGCCGCCGGCTGCACCCTGGGTGTATTACCGCATATGCTGGCTGCAGTGACCGGTTTGGCCGCGCTGTTGCAAACCAGCAGCCTGGCCTTTGGCCTGGTGAAGTACCTTGGCGTGGTTTACTTATTGTTCATGGGGTGGCAAACCTTGCGTGAAAAAGGGCCGCTGGCCCTGTCTCAGCCCCATTCACCTTCCACCGATGGCGCCCTGGTGCGCTATGCCGTCGTAGCTAATGCGCTCAATCCCAAATTGTCCATTTTCTTTCTGGCGTTTCTCCCGCAATTTATCACGGCGGGAGAACCACACCCTGTCCGCACCATGCTGATACTTTCTGCGGTATTCGCTGCAATGACGTTCGTTATTTTTTCTCTTTATGGCACCTTTGCCGCACGCGTTCGGCATCGCATCCTGGGGAATGTCCGCGTAATGCACTGGATACGCTGGTCGGTTTCCCTGGCGTTTATCGGTCTGGCCATCAAATTGGCGTTAACCAGCCACTAACCTCGCGCCGATTTTCAGACATAAAAAAAGCGCCCACAGGCGCTTTTTTACTGGTTAGCTTTTCAGCCGATATATTCCAGGCCATTCATGTAAGGGCGCAGAACTTCCGGCACCTGAATGCGGCCGTCTGCCTGCTGGTAGTTTTCCAGCACGGCTACCAACGTACGACCCACGGCCAGACCAGAACCGTTCAGCGTGTGCACCAAACGCGGCTTCTTCTCGGTTTTGCTGCGACAACGCGCCTGCATGCGGCGTGCCTGGAAATCCCACATGTTTGAGCAGGAAGAGATTTCACGGTAGGTGTCTTGCGCCGGCAGCCACACTTCCAGATCGTAGGTTTTGCATGCGCCGAAGCCCATGTCACCGGTACACAGCAAGACTTTACGGTACGGCAGGTTCAGCAGTTGCAGTACCTTCTCCGCATGGCCGGTCAGCTCTTCAAGCGCCGCCATGGAATCTTCCGGGCGAACGATCTGTACCATCTCGACCTTGTCGAACTGGTGCATGCGGATCAAACCACGGGTGTCACGCCCATACGAACCGGCTTCCGCACGGAAACATGGCGTGTGCGCGGTCATCTTCAGCGGCAGGGATTCCTCTTCCAGGATCTCGTCGCGCACCAGATTGGTCAACGGCACTTCCGCCGTTGGGATCAGCGCATAGTTGCTGCTGTCTGACTCTTCTTCCAGGGGTTTGGTATGGAACAGATCATCGCCAAACTTCGGCAACTGACCGGTGCCGTACAGCGTGGCATGGTTGACCAGGTACGGCACGTAGGCTTCCAGATAGCCGTGTTGTTCCGTATGCAGATCCAACATGAACTGCGACAGCGCGCGGTGCATGCGGGCGATCTGCCCTTTCATCACCACAAAGCGTGAACCCGTCAATTTTACCGCTGCGGCGAAATCCAGCCCGCCGGCCATTTCACCCAGATCAACGTGATCGCGCACCTGGAAATCGTACTGGCGCGGCTCGCCCCAGCGGCACACTTCCTGGTTTTCGCTGTCATCTTTACCGTTTGGCACGGCATCGTCAGGCAGGTTCGGCAACGTCAGGGCATAATCGCGGATTTCGGTCTGCAACGTATCCAATGCGGCCTTGGCAGCATCCAGCTTGTCACCCAGTTCGTTCACTTCGCGACGCAGGGGCTCGATGTCTTCCCCGCGCGCTTTGGCCGCGCCGATGGATTTCGATCGGGAGTTACGTTCCGCCTGCAGCGTTTCGGTTTCTACCTGCAGAACCTTGCGGCGCTCTTCTTGCGAACGCAGCAGATCCAGATCGAGTTTAAAGCCTCGGCGAGCCAGTTTGACGGCGACTGCGTCTAGCTCATTACGCAGCAGATTGGGATCGAGCATGCTAATCCTGTGCTTATTGTTATTGAAAGAAAATTTGTCGTTTTATTTGGCTGAATATCAACCGAATAAAGAAAGGGTGATACCCGCTAACCTTACCGCAACGGCAACGCTAGCGGTAGCGTTTTGTCTGGCTATTTTGATCCTGTTCAGCCAGCCACGCCAGCTTTTCACCGATTTTACCTTCCAGCCCGCGCGCGGTTGGATGATAGTAACGAGTCTTGGCCATTTCAGGTGGGAAATAGTCCTCGCCGGCGGCATAGGCGTTGGGTTCGTCGTGTGCGTAGCGATACTCCGCGCCCAGCCCCATTTCCTTCATCAGCTTGGTCGGCGCGTTGCGCAGGTGCTCCGGCACGTCGTAATCGGCCATCTCGCGAGCGTCGCGCATCGCCGCTTTGAAAGCGGTGTACACGGCGTTGCTTTTGGGCGCGCAGGCCAGATAAACGATGGCCTGGGCAATTGCCCGTTCGCCCTCCGCCGGGCCGACGCGGGTAAAGCAATCCCAGGCAGCAATCGCCACCTGCATGCCGCGCGGATCGGCATTGCCGACATCCTCGGACGCAATCGCCAACAGGCGACGCGCCACATACAACGGATCGCCGCCGGCGGTAATAATGCGTGCGTACCAGTACAGCGCGGCATCCGGCGCCGAACCGCGCACCGATTTATGCAGCGCCGAGATCAAATCGTAATAACGGTCACCTTTATTGTCGAAGCGCGCACTGCGCTCACCGGAGACCTCTTTTAGCAATGACGGCGTCAAAACGCGGATGCCTTTGGCGTCGATTTCCGCCATATCCGCCATCATCTCCAGGCTGTTCAGCGCCCGGCGCGCATCGCCACCCACCAACTCCGACAGCATGCGGCGTGTTTCTTCGGGCAACTCGATATTCTGGCCGCCGAACCCCCGGCTATTGTCTTTCATCGCCTGATCCAGCACCTGGCTGATATCTTCGGCGGTCAACGCTTTCAACAAATACACACGGGCACGTGAAAGCAGCGCCGAGTTGAGCTCAAAAGACGGGTTTTCGGTCGTAGCGCCGATAAAGGTGATGGTGCCATCTTCGATATGCGGCAGGAAAGCGTCCTGCTGGCTTTTGTTGAAGCGGTGCACCTCATCGACGAATAAAATAGTGCGGCGACCGGCGTCACGGTTCTGACGTGCGCGCTCGATCGCCTCGCGGATCTCTTTGATGCCGGACGTGACGGCGGAAATCCGTTCGACGTCCGCCTGGCCGTAACGGCCGATCAGCTCTGCCAGCGTCGTTTTCCCGGTGCCCGGCGGCCCCCACAAAATCATAGAATGCAGTTGCCCGGCCTCGATGGCACGCGGCAAAGGCTTGCCGGCAGCCAGCAGGTGTTGCTGGCCGATATACTGCGCCAGCGTGGTTGGCCGCATCCGCGCGGCCAACGGCTGGAACTCATTCTGGGAAAAATCGAGCGACATATTACTCACGCGGACCTCACTGGCGCTGGTCGTCCAGCGTCACCCCCTTCGGCGGGGTAAATTTGAATTTGGTGGCGTCAACAGAGGTATTTTGCTGGCTTTTCAGCGCGTAAGAGCTGCGCTGGCCGTCTTGCTCAACCGCGGCAAAACTGCGGATAGTACCGCTGTTGGTCACGGTGATGGCGAACTGTTTCAGGTTGCCGCTGCTGGATTTTGGCGTCAGCTCAAAATCATCGCCTTTTTGCTTCACATTATACTGTTTCCAGTCGTTGGCATCATTGCGGGTGATTAGCATAAACGGCGTATTGCCGGTGGCGTTTTTCAGCCAGGTGGCCGTTACCTGCTCAACAAAGGGGTTATAGAACCACAAGGTTTGGCCGTCCGATACCAGCACGCTCTCATCAGGTGAGGTCATGTGCCAATTAAACAGGTTCGGGCGTTTCACCCACAGTTCACCTTCGCCCTGCTGTACCGCAGCGCCGTCGCTGCTGGTCACGGTCTGGGAGAAACTGGCGTGGAAACTGTTCACTTTCGCCAGACGACTTTGCAGATCCTGTGCGGCGTCGGCCAGCACAGAAGTGGAAGCGAATCCCGAAAGCAGACAACAGGCAACTAACAGTTTTTTCATTATTCCAGATACCTTATGAAATGCGTTAACCGCAAGGCGGTGCCGTGCGGGTCAAATTAACCCTTAACCCAGGTTACTCTACCCGAGCCACAAGCCGGCAGATAGGCCAATTTTCCGAGAAGCAGAGGGGTTTACGCTTCTTTGCACAAGGGCCGCAAAGCGGCCCTTTATTATTGAATAACAACGATTAAATCTTAATCAGTCATGCCGTGGCGGTGCCAGCACCTCGCGGTTGCCGTTATGCCCTTGCTCGCTGACAATGCCCTGCGCTTCCATCTGTTCGATGATGCGCGCGGCGCGGTTATAGCCGATGCGGAACTGACGTTGTACGCCGGAGATAGAGGCGCGACGTTTATCCACCACAAACTCCACCGCCTGATCAAACAGCGGATCCAGCTCTTCGTCACCGTCCAGACCGCCGCCGGCACCACCCTCACCGTCGTCACCGGCGCTGAGGATACCCTCTTTATATTGAGGCCGCTCACGCGCTTTCCAATCCTTAACCACCGCATGCACTTCCTGATCGCGCACAAATGCACCATGCACACGCACAGGAATGGAGGAGTTAGGCGCCAGATACAGCATGTCACCCATCCCCAGCAGAGATTCGGCACCGCCCTGATCGAGGATAGTGCGCGAGTCAATCTTGCTGGATACGGTAAAGGCGATACGGGTTGGGATGTTGGCCTTGATCAGGCCGGTGATCACATCCACCGACGGACGCTGGGTCGCCAGCACCAGGTGGATCCCCGCTGCACGCGCTTTCTGCGCCAGACGAGCGATCAGTTCCTCAACCTTCTTGCCCACCGTCATGATCAGATCGGCGAATTCATCCACCATCACCACGATGTAAGGTTCTTTCTCCAACACCGGCGGCGTAATGTCCATGCTGTCGGTCGGCTTCCAGAAAGGATCCGGGATCGGGCGCCCCATCGCTTCAGCCTGATCGACGCGTTCGTTATAACCGGCCAGGTTACGCACACCCAACGCAGACATCAGTTTGTAGCGACGCTCCATCTCGGCGACACACCAACGCAAGGCGTTGGCGGCGTCTTTCATATCGGTCACAACGTCCGTCAGCAGGTGTGGAATGCCTTCATAAACCGACAGTTCCAGCATTTTCGGGTCAATCATGATAAAGCGCACTTCTTTCGGTGTGGCCTTATACAAGATGCTCAGGATCATGGCATTGACCCCAACCGACTTACCGGAACCCGTGGTACCCGCCACCAGCAGGTGTGGCATTTTAGCCAAATCGGCCACCACCGGCTCACCGGAAATGTCTTTACCCAGAACGATCGCCAGCGGCGACGGATTGTCGCGGAACGCTGGGCAATCCAGCACTTCGCGCAGATAAACCGTCTGACGTTTAACGTTAGGCAGCTCCAATCCGACATAAGGTTTGCCGGGGATGACCTCTACCACGCGCACCGCGGAGGTTGACAGCGAGCGCGCCAGATCGCGTGACAAGTTGGAAATGCGTGCGGCCTTGACCCCCGGCGCCAAATCCAGCTCAAAGCGGGTAATGACCGGCCCCGGCAGAATATCCACCACGTCGGCTTTCACCCGGTAGTCGGCCAAACTCGCTTCCACCAAACGCGCCTTTTGCTCCAGCGCGAAGGTATCCACCGGCTCCACCTCTTTCGGGGCTTCGGTCAGCAGATCCAGCGTCGGCAACGGCGTGGTCGGTTTCTGCAGCGGTTGATCGTTACGCATCAGGAACGGGTGGATCAGGCTGTCCATTGCCGGCTGCTGCGGTGCGGCCGGGGCCGGTTGCGCTGCAGGCTGCTGATAGGATGGCGGCTGCTGTGGTTGCTGGTAAGCCGGCTGAGCGGGCTGTTGATAAGCAGGTTGAGCCGGCTGGTATGACTGCGCCGCCGGAGCCTGAGACTGCGGCGAATAAGCCGGTGCAGCAGGCTCAAACTGGCCAAAGGGAACATCGTCTTCACGTTCGCTTTGCTGCTCAATACGTTCTTCAAGCTGCGGCGACAGAGTGAACAAGGGTTCGCTCGGGCTATCGTCGACCAAATCATCCATCGGCGAGAAACTGAACGCGTTGCGAGTATCTACCGGATTGGCGATTGGCGATGATTGCACAGGTTCCTGCTCGCCATAACGAGCCTGCTGCTGCTCGGCGAATGCCTGACGCAACGCAGCTTCCTGCAGCGCCTGCTCATCATCCTGATTATCCTGCGGATATTCTTCGCCGTAACGCTGGCTTTGCTGTTCGGCAAACGCCTGACGCAACGCCGCTTCCTGCAAGGCTTCGTCATCTGGCTGGTGGCTATCCGCATTCTGCAGAGGTTGATCTTCGCGGGGACGCTGTTCCTGCTCGGCTACGCGTTGCGAAGGCAACTTGATGCCGTAAGAAGCCAGCTCGCGCCGGGTAGGAATACGCACCGGATTCGGCCGCGGCAATTCAGGGCCGATACCCTGTTTCACCTGAGAGTTAGCGTCGCTGGTGGCCGTAAAGGCCGGCATAAAGGTATTGGCGGCAGCGGCACCGACAACGGCCGCCGCTGCGGCTTCCGCCTGCGGTTTCACGCTGCCAAATGACGTAACGTCAGGCTCACCGGCACTGAAGCCGGTAGAGGTGCCAACGTCAACGCTGTCGCGCTGAGCCGCAGAAAAATCAAACGGGGAACGATCGCGCGGCTGAGATATGGCCGGAGCTTCCCAATTGCCCATACGCGGTTCATCATCGTCCCGGTAAGGATCCGCCGGGCGCGTCACTTTCGGCGCTGGCGTCTCTTCAGGGATTTCAAACGAATACAGCGGTGGCGCAGCGTTTTCCGCCGCAGCGCTCATCGGATGTTGGTTCACCGTGGCAGGGCTCGCTGGCGCTGCCGTTACCGCAGGTGCCGCCACCGGAGCCGCTATCGGCGCGGGAGCAGGCGTTACCGGCGTGCTGACAGCCGCCGGCGCGACAGGTACCACATCGGCGTCGTCGTTAGCTCGCAAGCCGTTGAGCAGAGGATCGTCAGCCTCGTCTGCCGCTGCTTTGGCGGCATCCGTTACCGAAGGTGCAGAGAACAGCACGTCGTCTTCCGCCGCGTTGGCCGCGGCCGCAGAGGCAGCTACAGCAACCGCAGCTCCCTTCCCTGCCTGCTCCGGTTCATCATCGACGTAGCGATCGTCATCGTCGTGATAACGTTCATCACGACGTGAACGGTTGGTCATGAAGGTGGCCGTACCCAGCACCACACCGCCGATTCTCTCGGCGATAACCAGCCAGGACCAGCCGGTAAACAGCGTGAGTCCTGCAGCCCATACGCACAACAATGCCAGCGTTGCGCCAATGCCGTTGAACCACGGCAGCATGGCGTTGCTCAGCAAGCTGCCGATAACGCCGCCGGAAGCGAAGTAATAGAGATCGTCGACATTCAGTGCCGCCAGGCCACACGAAGTGAGCACCAGCGCCAGCGTGCCGATAAGGCGCAGTGAGAGCGCAAAATAGTCGATGTAATCGCCGCTGTCGCGCTGACGGTAGGCCGTCCAGCACAAAACCAGCATGATCGGCGGTATCGCGTAAGCGAGTACCCCGAAAGTGAAGAACAGTGTGTCGGCCATCCAGGCTCCGACGCCACCACCCAGGTTATGAATCGGCTCATGCCACGCGGTCTGCGACCAGCTTGGGTCAGACGGATTGAAACTGACCAAGGCAGCCATGAGGTAAATGGCAAAAATCGCTACCACGATCAACACAGCTTCAAGCAAACGGCGGCCACTGCTGAGTTTTTTCAGGGTAACTTCTTTATCTTCTGTATATTCCTGGCTCAAGAAAGGCTCTCCAGGTTCCTGTTAGCTGACATAGCAACAGCGCCGAGAAGCTTCCCCGGCGCCGAAACTGTATGAATAAACAGGAGTGTAACCAATTTAATCAGGTTTTGCACCTGCACCTTACCGTGTTTTGATAACCAGACGGTTACTCTGTTTGACTTCTTCCATGACCACGTATGTACGGGTGTCGTTAACCCCCGGCAGACGCAGCAAGGTTTCACCGAGCAACTTACGGTAAGCCGACATATCCGGCACGCGGGTTTTCAACAGATAGTCGAAATCACCGGACACCAGATGACACTCCTGAATTTCTTCAAGCTTTTGAACTGCTGAGTTAAATTGCTCAAACACATCCGGCGCGCCGCGGTTCAACGTGATTTCCACGAAAACCAGCAGAGACGCATCCAGATAATGCGGGTTGAGCAAGGCGGTATAGCCATGAATAAAACCCTGGCGCTCGAGGCGGCGCACGCGTTCTAAACATGGGGTTGGGGATAACCCCACGCGCTTCGAAAGCTCAACGTTCGAAATACGCCCATCCTTCTGTAACTCGTTCAGGATATTGCGGTCGATACGGTCGAGATCTTTACCCGGGCGTTTCTTATTGTCTGCCATTATTATTGTCTCTCTTATTTTCTTCCCTGCACTTGCCACACCCTAGCTAACGTCAATGTGTAAGGGCTTGTTCCAAGCGAAGACCCGATGCCTGTTATATGCTTCACTACCATCATTCAAAGTTGTGCAGCCTGTCTGTCCACCCTGCACAACGAATTCAAATGACGTTCATCTCAAGAAGGAAATTGCCATTCGCTAACGCTATGTTCCCCTCACCTGCTGCTGTCTGCTTAGACAATGGCGCAAAACTCTGCACTACCGCCGCAAATACGTACGATTTACTGCCGGTAGGGGGATAATTTCTTCTTCCTATGATGTTTTCGCAAATGCGCAGCGGATTGTCAAAGTAAAAGAAGCAAAATCAGAAGAACCTGCCGTCATGAAAAGTTAGCCCCCCATTTTTAGTTATGAATCGCTGGCTTGAATCCCGCAGAGCAAAGCGGCTTAAACCCGGTAAATGTAGTGTCTCAGGCAGAATGAACGCCTCACGCCGGCAAGAGGCTTCCATAAGTTAAATTGCTGCGTTTTACGCTCGCTTTGGCGGCAAAATAATAATTAATAGGTCATGGCTATCAAACAAATCGTTAACAACAGCCGCTGATGCTTTTTTTAATGCTGCATTTTCCCTACAATCGGTTTCATTGTCCGCATTGTGGGAAAAGAGGGTATTCATGGGCACGGCTAAACATAGCAAATTACTGATCCTGGGTTCCGGCCCCGCCGGCTATACCGCCGCGGTTTACGCAGCGCGCGCAAACCTGAGCCCGGTATTGATTACCGGTATGGAACAAGGTGGTCAGTTGACCACCACGACCGAAGTGGAAAACTGGCCGGGCGACGCCGAAGGCCTGACCGGCCCGGCATTGATGGAGCGCATGCGCGAGCACGCAGAAAAATTCCAGACCGAGATCGTGTTCGATCACATCAACAGCGTTGATCTGCAGAACCGTCCGTTCCGCCTGTTTGGCGACAGTGGTGAATACACCTGCGATGCACTGATCATCGCCACCGGCGCGTCCGCCCGTTACCTGGGCATGCCTTCTGAAGACGCCTTCAAAGGCAAAGGCGTTTCCGCCTGCGCCACCTGTGACGGTTTCTTCTATCGCAATCAAAAAGTCGCGGTAGTCGGCGGTGGCAATACCGCCGTGGAAGAAGCGCTGTATTTGTCCAACATCGCCGCCGAAGTTCATCTTATCCACCGCCGCGACAGCTTCCGCTCAGAGAAGATCCTGATCGACCGGCTGATGGAGAAAGTGAAAAACGGCAACATCGTGCTGCATACCGACCATACGCTGGACGAAGTGCTGGGCGATCAAATGGGCGTTACCGGCGTACGCATTCGCAGCACCAAAGCGGAAAATGCCACGCAGGAACTGGCAGTGGCCGGCGTCTTTATCGCCATCGGGCACAGCCCGAACACCAGCATTTTCGGTGGTCAACTGGAGCTGGAAAACGGCTATATCAAAGTTCAGTCCGGTATTCACGGCAACGCCACCCAGACCACCATTCCTGGCGTATTCGCCGCGGGTGACGTGATGGACCATATCTACCGTCAGGCGATCACCTCCGCCGGCACCGGCTGTATGGCGGCGCTGGACGCCGAGCGTTATCTGGACGGCATCGCTGACGCAGAAGTGCTGTAACGGCACGCTCTGTTATCCTGAAAAGCGGCGCTTCAGCCGCTTTTTTTGTACCTTGAATATGAGCGGACAGGCATAGGATGCAAAACCTTCTCCATTGGCGCTTGCTGGTCGCCGTGGCCGACAGCGGCAAAATTACGCTGGCGGCAAATCAATGCGGCATGACCCAGTCCGGTGCCAGCCAGGCTATCGCCCAGTTAGAGGACGCCCTGAATACGCCGCTGTTCGTCCGCCTGCCGCACAGCGTTACGCTGACACAAAGCGGTGAGAGGATTGTCGCCCACGCCCGCACTATGCTGGCCGAACTCGATGCGATCCAAAGCTATGCGCTGCAGGCAAAAAGCGCGCATTCGGGCAAGATTCGCCTGGCCAGCTTTCCCTCGGCATTTGCCCTCCTGCTACCGCCGTTATTGCGTAAATTCCGCCGCCGCTACCCTGCGATTGAACTGGTTCAGTTGGAAGGCACCGACCGGGAAGTGGAGAACTGGCTGGCACTGGAAACCGCCGACGTCGGCGTAGTGCTGAACCCGAAAGGCGAAAGACAAAGCTACCCCCTGGGAGAAGATCTGTGGCTTGCGGTTACCGCCAGCGCCCACCCGCTGGCCAGAGGCCGGCAACCGGTGGATTTCAGGGTACTGGCCGGGTTGCCCTTTGTGCTGGCTACCGGTGGCTGTAGCCTCAATGCGCAACTGTTGGCACAGCAGGCAGGTATTACGCTGGCCGACGTACGCGTAACCGTCAGCGACTGGAACACCGCACTGACGCTGGTGCGCGAAGGCGTCGGCGTTTCGTTGATGCCTGCGTCGGTGATACCGACCGATGCCGCCGGCATTTGCGCTTTGCCGTTGAGCGTCCCGCTCTACCGTTATTTTAGCCTGGTCTGTTCGTTCACTGGCGCAAGTTCTGCACCGGTACAAACCCTGTTGGATTACCTGCGAGATCATCTGCCGCAGCCTGTCAGTAGCTGAACTGATGACGGGTTTCTGACATTCTAATTTTTCTGCAGGCAACACCGGCGGCATGCTGTCGGTTAAGCGATATCGCTTTTTGCCTCAGGAACTTTCATGAAACTCTATTTTGCGCCCGACACCTGTTCGCTATCCCCGCATATTGTCCTGCGGGAGCTGGAATTGCCGTTTGAACTTATCCGGGTGAATAACCGCAGCAAACGCACCGCCGACGGCAGTGATTTTTACCGGATCAATCCCAAGGGTTATGTCGCAGCCCTGATGCTGGAAGATGGCCGCGTGATTACCGAAGGTGCAGCCATCGTGCAATATCTGGCGGATTTGTGCCCTGACGCCGCGCTGGCCCCTCCCTGCAATGCCTTCGAGCGGGTGCGTTTGCAGGAATGGCTGAATTTCATCACCGCCGAGATCCACGCCGGAGCCAGCCCGCTATTCAATGCCACCCTACCGGAAGAGGTCAAAAGTCTGTTTCGCGACAAGCTGCGCCGCCGCCTCGATTATGTCGCTCAGGCGCTGGACGGGCAGAGTTTCCTGTTGGGTGAAGGCTTTAGCGTGGCGGATGCCTATCTGTTTACCGTACTGCGTTGGATGGCCCAATTTTCCATCGAGTTAAAATGCTGGCCCTCGTTAACCCGGTATATGGCGCAGATCGGCCAGCGTAAATCGGTGCAGGCCGCCCTGGCGGCGGAAGCGGCCAGCCAGGAGGTGAAATAACTCTCGTGACCAGAGTCTGTCATAGGGATATTTGACCGCTTTATTATTTTCAGTCTGCCGGGCGAAGAGGTAACATTGGCCTTCGCTTGTTCGCTTCAGGTTGAGGCAAACACTTTTTTTAACAGTACGTTAACCTTGCCTGTAACAACAGGCGCCGGCGACGCAGACTCATATCTGATGAAAAAAACCAGACAGCAACAGTTAACCCGTTGGCTCAAAACTCAGAGCGCGTTGGCGCAGCGTTGGCTGCGCCTTTCCATGCTGTTGGGGCTGATAAGCGGCATTTTGATTGTCGTGCAGGCATGGCTGTTGGCCGCCCTGCTCCACGCCCTGATTATCGAACACGCCCCGCGTGAACAATTGATCCCCTCGTTTATCTGGTTGGCCGCCACCTTCGCGTTGCGTGCGTTGTTGAGCTGGCTGCGTGAACGCGTCGGTTTTATCTGCGGCCAGGTGATCCGCCAGCGTATGCGCCGGCAGGTGCTGGACAAACTGCAACGGCTCGGCCCCGCCTGGATACAGGGTAAGCCGGCAGGCAGTTGGGCCAGCATCATCGTTGAGCAGATCGAAGACATGCAGGATTATTACTCCCGCTATCTGCCGCAGATGTATCTGGCGGTGTTTATCCCGTTGCTGATCCTGATTACCGTCTTCCCGATTAACTGGGCCGCCGGCCTGATTCTGTTGACTACTGCCCCACTGATCCCGCTGTTTATGGCGCTGGTCGGCATGGGCGCAGCCGACGCCAATAGGCGCAACTTTGTGGCGCTAGCGCGGCTGAGCGGCAACTTCCTCGATCGTCTGCGCGGGCTGGATACGCTGCGCCTGTTTAACCGGGCGGAAGCGGAAACCGCGCAGATCGCCAAATCGTCCGAGGATTTCCGCAGCCGCACCATGGAAGTGCTGCGGCTGGCGTTCCTGTCATCGGCGGTGCTGGAGTTCTTTGCCTCCATCTCCATCGCCGTGGTGGCGGTCTATTTTGGCTTCTCCTTCCTTGGAGAACTGAATTTCGGCAGTTACGGCACCGGCGTTACGCTGTTTGCCGGCTTCCTGGTGCTGATTCTGGCACCGGAGTTCTTCCAGCCGCTGCGCGATCTGGGCGCTTTCTATCATGCCAAAGCGCAGGCCGTGGGGGCCGCAGAAGCGTTGGAAACCTTCCTCGGCGCCGAAGGCGAGCAAAGGGGCAACGGCACGCAGGAGCTGAATACCGATGCGCCACTGGAGCTAAAAGCGCAGGATCTGGAAATTCTGTCGCCGAACGGCGTGCTGCTGGCCGGCCCTATCAGCTTCACCCTGCCCGCACACCAGCGCATTGCCCTGGTCGGGCTGAGCGGTGCCGGCAAAAGCTCGTTACTGAATCTGCTGCTCGGCTTCCTGCCCTATCGCGGTTCACTGACGGTCAACGGCACCGAGTTGCGCGAGCTGGCAGCAGAAGGCTGGCGTCGACAGCTCGGCTGGGTGGGGCAAAACCCGCACCTGCCGGCGCAAACGCTGCGGGCAAATATTCTGCTGGGCCACCCGCAAGCGAGTGAAGCCCAATTGCAACAGGCCGTAGAACAAGCTTACGTCAGCGAGATCCTGCCGCATTTGCCGCAGGGGCTGGACACTGAGGTCGGCGATAGCGCCGCACGGCTGTCCGTCGGCCAGGCGCAACGCGTGGCGGTCGCCCGGGCGCTCATCAGCCCACGCCGTTTACTGTTGCTGGATGAGCCGGCAGCCAGCCTCGACGCGCACAGCGAACGACGGGTCATGCAGGCGCTCAACGCCGCCTCGCATCAACAAACTACCCTGCTGGTCACCCACCAGTTGGAAGATACCGAAGAATACGACCAGATCTGGGTCATGGAAGGCGGGCGGATCGTGCAGCAAGGCGATTACGCCACGCTGAGCGCCCAACCGGGGTTGTTCGCCAATCTGATCGCACACCGCAGCGGGGATCTATAATCATGCGCGTTTTGCTGCCGTTCCTGGCGCTATACCGTCGTCACAGCCTGCTGATCTGCCTGGGCATCCTGCTGGCCATTGTCACGCTGCTGGCCAGTATCGGCCTGCTGGCGCTTTCCGGTTGGTTCCTCGCCGCATCGGCGCTCGCCGGGCTGGCGGGCCTGTTTACCTTCAACTACATGTTGCCTGCTGCCGGCGTGCGGGGCGCGGCGATCTTCCGCACTGCCGGGCGCTATGCAGAGCGTGTGGTCAGCCACGACGCCACCTTCCGCGTTCTTTCTCATCTGCGGGTGTTTACCTTTAAAAAGATCCTGCCGCTGTCACCGGGCGGCATTGCCCGTTTCCGGCAGGCCGATCTGCTTAACCGGCTGGTGGCGGACGTCGATACGCTGGACCATCTGTATCTGAGGGTGATCTCGCCGCTGGTCAGCGCAGCAGTCGTGATCATCGTGGTCACCTACGGTCTCAGTTGGCTGGACAGCACGCTGGCCCTGACGCTGGGTGGTATTTTGTTGCTGCTGTTGCTGCTGATACCACCGTTATTTTACCGCGCCGGCAAGCCGATTGGCGGCCAACTGACCGCCCTGCGCGGCCAGTACCGCACCGATCTGACCGCCTGGCTGCAGGGCCAGGCCGAGCTGGTGGTGTTTGGCGCAGTCAACGATTTCCGCGCCGGTCTGGATGCCACCGAGCGGCACTGGCAGCGTCGTCAGTGGCAGCAGGCTTCGTTGGGCGGAACGGCGCAAGGGGTGATGATTCTGGCCAGCGGCCTGACGGTAACGTTGTTGCTGTGGCTCACCGCCGGTGGCATAGGTGGCGATACCCAACCCGGCGCGCTGATTGCGCTGTTCGTGTTTGCCGCGCTGGCCTCGTTCGAAGCGCTGATGCCGGTCGCGGGCGCCTTCCAGCACCTCGGCCAGGTCATTGCTTCTGCTACACGGGTGAAACAGGTTATCGATCGGCAGCCGGAGGTCACCTTCCCGGCCGGCGGCCCGGCGGCTGGGAACGGCGCTGCGTTAAGCCTGCAACAGCTCACCTTTACCTATCCCGGCCAACCTCTGCCGGTGTTGCAAGACGTCACGCTGGAGATTGCCGTCGGCGAACACATTGCGCTGCTCGGGCGCACCGGCTGCGGTAAATCGACCCTGCTGCAACTGTTAACCCGCGCCTGGAACGCCGATAGCGGCAGTATTCTGCTCAACGGCCAGCCGCTCAGCGCCTATGATGAAACTACGCTGCGCCAGATGACCACCGTCGTCAGCCAGCGGGTGCATATTTTCAGCAACACGCTGCGGGAAAACCTGCGTATCGCTGCCCCGGAGGCGACCGATGAACAGTTACGCGACGTACTATGCCAGGTCGGGCTGGAAAAATTGCTGGAAAACGAAGGGCTGAACGCCTGGCTGGGGGATGGCGGCCGCCAGCTTTCCGGCGGAGAACAACGTCGCCTGGGTATTGCCCGCGCGTTGTTGCATCAGGCGCCTCTGCTGTTGCTCGACGAACCGACCGAGGGGCTGGACGCCGAAACCGAACAGCAGATCCTGGCGCTGTTGCGCCGGCACTGCCAGGGCAAAACGCTGATCCTGGTGACTCACCGCCTGTATGGGCTCGAGCATCTTGACCGCATCTGCGTGATGGACGGCGGCCGGATTGTCGAACAGGGCGACCACCTTACCCTGATGCGCCAGCAAGGGCGTTATGCCCGTTTCCGCCAGCGTATCAGTGGGATACCCCTTGAAAATGGCCTGTAGAGGACGCTGAGACCTTTTATGCGTATTGTTAAGCTGTCACCGCAGTCACTCGCGTTTCCCTCGCCAGAGGGCGCACTGCGCGATCCTAACGGGCTGCTGGCCATTGGCGGTGACCTGACGGCGCCGCGTTTGCTGGCCGCCTATGAGCGAGGTATCTTCCCCTGGTTTTCGCCGGGGGAAGCCATTTTATGGTGGTCGCCTGACCCACGCGCCGTGTTGTTCCCGGCGCAATACCATATCAGCCGTAGCCTGAAACGCTTTCTGAGCCGCAATCCCTTTCGCATTACGCTGAACCACGACTTTGCTGCGGTGATTGCCGCCTGTGCCGATCGGCCGCATGAAGGCACCTGGATCGGCCCGGAGGTACAGCGCGCCTATTTGCATTTGCACCGACTCGGTCTCGCTCATTCAGTCGAGGTATGGCAGGGTAAAACGTTGGTTGGCGGTATGTACGGCGTGGCGCAGGGCGCGCTGTTCTGCGGCGAATCGATGTTTAGCCGCACCACCAACGCCTCCAAGTGCGCGCTATTGGCTTTTTGTCGGCATTTTGCCGCTTATGGCGGAGAATTGATTGACTGTCAGGTGCTTAACGCTCACACTGCCACGCTGGGAGCGAGAGAAATCCCCCGCCGCCAATTTTTACAGCAGCTCAGTAACCTTCAGCGCAAGCCGTTAGCACCGGAATGCTGGGCCGCGCAAGTCTTACCCCCACAGCAGGCTGAACCACCCTCCCCAACAAACTAATTTTGCGGAAACGGTGCAATGTTCACCGACACGTCTTTACATAATGTGGGTTTTTCGGCATTATCTTGCCGGTTAAAAACTAAGGTAGTTAGACCTAGAGGATTCGATGGCCAAAGAAGACAATATTGAAATGCAGGGCACCGTTCTTGATACGCTGCCGAACACTATGTTCCGCGTTGAATTGGAAAACGGGCACGTAGTAACCGCACATATCTCCGGTAAAATGCGTAAGAACTACATCCGCATCCTGACGGGCGACAAAGTCACTGTAGAGCTGACCCCGTACGACCTGAGCAAAGGCCGCATTGTCTTCCGTAGCCGTTAATCGGCTCACTCGTCGCCAGCCAATGGCGGCACCGAGGATGTAACCCCTCCGGAGCCCTTTCCGTTTACCCCCGTAGCAACGTTCAACATCGAGTTGCAAGAGCGCAGGTAAACCGAGAGGGCTCGCTCATTTCTGTAGCGGTGATGAAATACTTTCACCCATAAAAAAAGCGATGCCGAAGCATCGCTTTTTCATTATCTGGACTGGCCGGCCTTTAGTGCACCGCGCCTTCATCCGCTTTGCGTTTCTGCGCACTGAGGAAGTGGTACGTCAGTTTCTGGTTGTCCTTGTCCAGCTCGACCTTCACCGAGCCACCGTCCACCAATGAACCGAACAGCAGTTCGTTGGCCAGCGGTTTCTTCAGGTTTTCCTGCATCACACGCGCCATCGGACGAGCGCCCATCGCACGGTCATAGCCTTTCACCGACAGCCAGTCGCGCGCTTCGTCGCTCACTTCCAGCGACACGCCCTTCGCATCCAGCTGTGCCTGCAGTTCGACAATAAACTTATCGACAACCTGCTGGATCACCGTAGTCGACAGATGGTTGAACCAAAGAATGTTGTCCAGACGGTTACGGAACTCCGGCGTGAACACTTTTTTGATCTCTTCCATCGCATCGGTGCTGTTGTCCTGCTGAACCAGGCCAATCGATTTACGTTCTGTTTCACGTACCCCGGCGTTGGTGGTCATCACCAGGATCACGTTGCGGAAGTCCGCCTTGCGACCGTTGTTATCGGTCAGGGTACCGTTGTCCATAACCTGCAACAGCAGGTTGAACACATCCGGATGCGCCTTCTCGATTTCATCCAGCAACACCACCGAATGCGGATGTTTGAGCACCGCATCGGTCAGCAGCCCGCCCTGATCGTAACCGACGTAGCCCGGAGGCGCGCCAATCAAGCGGCTGACGGTATGACGTTCCATATACTCGGACATGTCAAAACGCAGCAGTTCGATATCCATCGCCTTCGCCAATTGCACCGTCACCTCGGTTTTCCCGACGCCGGTTGGCCCGGCAAACAGGAAGGAACCGACAGGCTTGCGATCGTGGCCCAGGCCCGCACGGCTCATTTTGATCGCTTCGGTCAGCGCTTCGATCGCCTGATCCTGACCAAACACCAGCATTTTCAAACGGTCGCCCAAACTTCTCAGCACATCGCGATCGCTTGCCGACACGGTTTTTTCCGGGATACGCGCAATACGCGCAACCACGGACTCAATGTCCGCAACGTTGACGGTTTTCTTGCGCTTGCTGATCGGCATCAGCCGGCTGCGAGCGCCCGCCTCGTCGATCACGTCGATAGCCTTGTCCGGCAGGTGGCGGTCGTTGATGTACTTCACCGACAGCTCAACCGCCGCACGCACCGCCTTGGCGGTATAACGCACGTCATGGTGCGCTTCGTACTTGGTTTTCAGACCGTTGATGATCTGAATGGTCTCTTCCGGCGTCGGCTCGGTAATGTCGATTTTTTGGAAGCGACGGGCCAACGCACGGTCTTTTTCGAAAATGTTGCTGAATTCCTGATAGGTGGTGGACCCAATCACCCGGATCTTGCCGCTGGAGAGCAGCGGTTTGATCAGGTTGGCCGCATCCACTTGCCCGCCGGAAGCCGCACCGGCACCGATGATGGTGTGGATTTCATCGATAAACAGGATGCTGCTCTTGTCCTGCTCCAGCTGTTTCAGCAACGCCTTGAAGCGTTTCTCGAAGTCGCCGCGGTATTTGGTGCCTGCCAGCAGCGAACCTATGTCCAGAGAATACAGCGTGCAGTCCGCCATCACTTCCGGGACGTCGCCCTGCACGATGCGCCAGGCCAGCCCTTCGGCAATGGCGGTTTTACCCACGCCGGACTCGCCGACCAGCAACGGGTTATTTTTACGGCGACGGCACAGCACCTGAATAGCGCGCTCCAGCTCAGGATCGCGGCCAATCAGGGGATCGATACCGCCCACACGGGCCAACTGGTTGAGGTTGGTGGTGAAGTTTTCCATACGGTCTTCCCCTCCGGACTGCTCTTCGTTCACCGGGTTTTCCGCATTTGGCGCTTGGCCCGGCTCGTCTTTACGCGTGCCATGTGAAATGAAATTCACTACGTCAAGACGGCTGACGTCGTGTTTGCGCAGCAGGTAAGCCGCCTGCGACTCCTGCTCGCTGAAAATCGCCACCAGCACGTTGGCGCCGCTGACTTCGCTGCGGCCGGAAGATTGAACATGGAATACGGCACGCTGCAGCACACGCTGGAAACTTAGCGTCGGCTGAGTGTCGCGCTCTTCTTCGCTGGCAGGCAGCGTCGGCGTGGTTTGTTCGATAAAGGCTTCCAGCTCCTGGCGCAGTGCGGCCAGGTCTACCGTACATGCCTCGAGCGCCTCTCGCGCGGCAGGGTTGCTGAGTAATGCCAGCAACAGGTGCTCCACGGTCATAAACTCGTGTCTGTGCTCACGCGCTCTGGCGAAAGCCATGTTGAGACTGAGTTCCAGTTCTTGATTGAGCATAAGCACCTCCCCAATAGTTGCCAAAATCTAGGCTTTTTCCAGCGTACAGAGCAACGGATGCTCGTTCTCCCTGGCATAACGGTTCACGTGTACGACCTTGGTTTCCGCCACCTCGGCGGTAAAAACACCGCAGATCGCCTTGCCTTGATAGTGGACCGTGAGCATCAGTTGCGTTGCACGTTCAATATCATAAGAAAAGAACTTTTGCAGAACGTCAATCACAAATTCCATCGGTGTGTAATCGTCGTTGTTAAGTATAACTTTATACATAGACGGCGGTTTTACCGCATCGATTTGTTTTTCTTCGGCCAAGTGTTCAAAATTTAGCCAATCGTTGTTATTGCCCATTGCTGCTCATCTTCTCTGCTCTGTCCTCTGATATGGGGACGGGTTCCGGTTATTCAAAGTGGGGGATCATTACTATTTTATCATCTACGCCATCATCTCGCCGTACTGGAACGTGCGCAAAAATCTCTGACAAATTGTTACCAAACAATGTCAATAGCGTTAACTGCTTCAAACTTTGATGAACTGCCTCCTGCGGACAAAAGCCGATCCCTTGACGTGATGATCATTTGCTCTAGAGTGTAAATTCGTGAGCTGGCGGTCTTTTAACCACCCTGGGCTCATCTGCTACCTGCCTTTGGCGGGTGCGAATTCAGTTATTCATCTCACCTAAAATAGCGTTGCGAGGGATGTAAAAGCATGGAGACGGGTACTGTTAAATGGTTCAACAACGCCAAAGGGTTTGGTTTTATCTGTCCTGAAGGCGGCGGCGAAGACATATTCGCCCATTATTCAACGATTAAGATGGATGGGTACAGGACACTGAAAGCCGGCCAACAGGTCAGTTTTGACGTGCACCAAGGGCCAAAAGGGAACCATGCGAGTCTTATTGTGCCACTGGAAAGCGAGGCACTGGCCTAAACACGGGTGCAGAGCCTGCCTAAAGCAGTCCGCTAAAAATGCCAGCCGCCGTATGACTGGCATTTTTTATTCTATCCCATAAACGTCGAGCTGCCGCTAACACCCTGCGGCTTGAAATGCGACGGAGTCAGAGTATTACTCGCGCGCCAGCGCGTCAATCGGGTTAAGCCGGGCGGCACTGCGCGCAGGCAGATAGCCGAACACCACGCCGATAGCGGTGGAACATAAAAACGCGCTCAACAATGCCGCCGGCGGGAAGCTGATCTGCCAACCCGGCAGCACCAATTGCACCAGCAGCCCGATGGTAAAGGACAGCATAATCCCCAAAGCGCCGCCAACCAGGCACACCAGCACCGCCTCAATCAGGAACTGCTGCAAGACATCGCCGGAGCGAGCCCCCACCGCCATACGGATACCAATCTCACGCGTACGCTCCGTCACCGACACCAGCATGATATTCATCACGCCAATACCGCCGACCACCAGCGAAATTACCGCCACCAGCGTCAGGAATAACTGCAGCGTTCGCGTGGTCTTCTCCGCCGTCTGCACCAGACTGTCCATGTTATAGGTGAAAAAGTCTTTTTTACCGTGGCGCAGCGCCAGCAGACGCGTCAGTTGCTGCTCAGCCTCCTGGCTGCTGTAACCGTCACGGATACGCACGGTAATCGAATCGAAATAGGCGTTGCCCATCAGCCGATTTGCCATGGTGCTGTAAGGCACCCAAACGTTCAGCGTCTTGCTGCTGCCGAACATCGACTGCTTCTCTTTCGCTACCCCAACCACCGTCGCCGGCATATTGCCCACCAGCATCACCTCACCCACCACGTTCTTCTGATGCGGGAACAGCCGACGCTGGGTATTAGTGTCGATCACCACCGTTTGCGCCTGCGATTGCACCTGGAACGGGTCAATGCCGCCCCCCTGGGTGAAGGTCATGCCGTAAACGCGGAAAAACTGCTCGCTGACCCCGGTCACATTGGCCGCCACATCGACGTTGCCCAGCCGCAATCGCATGCTGCTGGCGATGGTCGGCGACAGCGCGCTGACATAGGGCTGCTCGCGCAACGCGTCGAGATCCTCATACTTCAACGACTGGCGGAAGGTCGGATCGTCGTCGCCGAAGTCCTTGCCGGGGTAAATGTCCACCGTATTGGTGCCGATGGATTTGATATCCGCCAACACCATCTGCTTGGCGGCGTCACCGATCACCAGGATCGAAACCACCGAAGCGATGCCGATGATAATGCCCAACATGGTCAATGCGGTGCGCATTTTATTCGCCGCCATCGCCCGCCAGGCCATCACCAACGCCTCGCGAAAACGGCCGGTCTTCTGCTGCCAGGACGGTGCGGGCGCAACCAGTTCCAACGATTTGGCATTCGGATTGCCCTGCTGCGCCGGGCGCGAGTCGGCAATGATCTCGCCATCGCGAATTTCAATGATCCGCTCTGCCTGCTGAGCGACGGCCGGATCGTGAGTAACGATAATCACAGTATGCCCCTGCTCACGCAGTTGCTTGAGGATCGTCATCACCTCTTCGCCAGAATGGCTGTCGAGGGCACCGGTCGGTTCATCCGCCAGGATCACCTGGCCGCCGTTCATCAGCGCACGAGCGATACTGACGCGCTGCTGCTGGCCGCCGGAAAGCTGGCTCGGCCGGTAGCTGACGCGTTCACTCAACCCAAGGCGCCGTAACAGCGCGACCGCCCGTTCGCGCCGTGCCACCTTGCCCAGCCCGGCGTAGACCGCCGGCACCTCAACGTTATGCGCCGCGCTCAGATGAGGCAGCAAATGGTATCTCTGGAAGATAAAGCCAAAATGCTCACGCCGCAGCCGGGCCAACGCATCGCCATCCAGCGTCGCCACATCCTGGCCGGCTACCCGGTACACGCCGGCGCTGGGCTTGTCCAGACAGCCGAGAATGTTCATCAGCGTAGACTTGCCAGAGCCGGAAGCCCCCATGATGGCCACCATTTCACCGGCATCGATGCTCAGGCTCACGTTTTTCAATACGTCCACCGTCTGATCGCCCGACTGGTAGCTGCGGCGGATGCCGCTCAGTTGCAACAGCGCCGCCATCAGTTGGCCTCCGAGCCGCCGCGGCTGACAATCACTTCATCCCCGATGCTCAAGCCGCTCAGAATTTGTACGTCAATATTGTTACGCAGGCCGATACTCACCTCGCGTTTCTCTTCCTTGCCCTGTTTCAATACCGCAACGTGGTAACGGTTATCGGCGATTTGATCGCCCAGCGCCGCCAGAGGAATGACCTGCGCCTGGCTGACGCCCGCCAGTTGGATATGCACCTGTGCCGTCATCTGCAAACGCAGCAATCCTTCGGGGTTCGGCACTTCGAAACGCGCATAGTAAAAGATGGCGTTGTTAACCTTTTCCGGCGTCGGCTGAATGTCTTTCAGCACGCCGTCAAAACGGCGGTTGGGATCGCCCAGCACGGTAAACCAGGCTTTCTGGCCCGGTTTGAGGCTGATAACGTCCGCTTCCGACACCTGCGCCTTCACCAGCATGGTGCCGAGATCCGCCAGCGTCAGAATGTTCGGCGCCTGCTGCGCCGCGATCACCGTCTGGCCTTGCAGCGTGGTGATCTGCACCACGTCTCCGTCCATCGGCGCTTCAATACGGGTAAACGCCAGATTGATTTTAGCGGTGTCCAGGCTGGCCTGGTTGCGGGCAATTTGCGCATTAATGGTACCGACCTGCGCCTTCTTCACCGCAAGCTGCGTCGCCGCCTGATCCAGATCCTGGCGCGATACCGCTTGCAACTTCGCCAGTGCCTGATTGCGCTGCAGCGTCACCGCCGCCAACTGCTGTTCAGCCTGGGCCTGTTGCAACTGAGCGTGCAGTTCGCGCAGCGTCGCCTCGCCCTCGCGGATGCTGTTTTGTGCCTGCTGGGGATCGATTACGCCAAGTAACTGGCCTTTTTTCACCTTATCGCCGATCTCGACATACAGACTTTCCAACTGCCCGCTGACCTGAGCGCCAACGTCAACCTTGCGCACCGCGTCAAGCTGTCCGGTCGCCAGAACGTTTTGCTGCAGATCGCGCTTGGCTACCTTCACCGTTTTAAACTGGGTTGGCGCCGGGTGGCTGAAATGCCAGATCGCCAGCGCGGCGATCGCCGCCACGACGATCAGTGCGCCAACCCAGCGTCGCTTGTGTCCTTTAAACATCATTGATGCCATCATCCTTTTGTTTTTTATTGATTATTTCAAATAACCCAGAAAGTTTTTCCGGCATCTTATCCGGTTTTTAATCCGCTACTCATCATGCCCATGGCAAGTTGAACGGGATTATAACCGTCCCTACCTATGTACGCATTAAGACAGAATTAAGAGCAAACAGTTAAGGGTAACTTACAGGAACAGAGAAAGGTTATCTCCGGCATGTCCTGCAATTTAACGGGTACCGTTTTGCGCAAGCGGGCATTTTTGGCGAAAGAGAGGGCTATATTGACGCACACAGTGCGGAGTAACTAAACCTTGGCTCAACACAATGTGGAGACGCCCCGGGTTAGCGTTGAGCATTGAACTCCCGTTTAGCGAAAGCTTGCTGAAATAGCGCCATTCAACACTGCCAAGGATTTCATCATGTCTCAGCTCAGCTATCCACTCGTATCTGCACGCCCGCTCAACGGCTGGCAACTGATGACGGCGCTGATCAATGGCGATATGGCGCCGAGCAAAGCCTGGAAGAAAGCCTCATTCCGCCTGAAGTTTATCGGCCGCTCGCTGTTTAGCTGGCACGCTACCGGTGCCCTGCTGAATACGCTGGCGTCCAATCCCCTGCTGGATGAGATTCTGAACGCTCAGCCCAATCTGCCCTGCAAGTTGCATCGCCCCTACCTGGCGGCAAACATGAACAAGATCGAGTGTCTGTTCGCCCTGCGCGATCACTATGATCTCAGCGCGCAGCGCATGCCGCTGAAAATGCGAGTCGGTCACCTGAATAAACCCTTCGTGCTGGCCAGCGTCACCGGCAAAAGCGGCGCACCGGTTTCGCTGGAACTGTCAGCCATCGATCACCTGAACAAAGAAGGGGAAACCACCCTGCTGTTGCGCAATGCCGCCGGCATTATGCTGGCGGAAATCACCTTTGCGCTGATGCACTATCAGCAACAGCCGACGCTGTTCATCGGCGGTTTGCAGGGGGCCAACCACCAGGTACCGCACGCGGAAATCCAGCTCGCCACCAAAGAATGCCACGGGCTGTTTCCGAAACGGCTGGTGCTGGAAGGCATTTGCACGCTGGCGCATCATCTGGGCATCCGCCAAATAGTGGCGGTGGGCAATGCCACCCATATCTATCAAAACTGGCGTTATCACAGTAAAAAGAAAGACCAACTGCACGCCGATTACGATCAGTTCTGGAGCTCGATGGGCGGCAAGATGCTCGACAGCGGTTACTTCCTGCTGCCGGAACGCATCACGCGCAAACCGATCGATGAGGTGGCCAGCAAGAAACGGGCAGAATACCGCCGTCGTTATCAATTGCTGGATGAACTGGAACAGGGAATGGCTGAACATTTCAGCCCGCCGGCAAGATTGCCGGGCGCCTAATCCGCCCGGCCGCGCGCCAGCCAGATCACGCGCGAGAACATTTTCTTTAGCAGTGGCGGCACGGAATCGGTGCCCCATTCGCCGGCCTGCATCGCTACTTCGATAGCCAGATCGGGTTTCGAAGAGTGATGCACCGCCTTCAGGATCACCTTGCGTATCGGCATCTGTGCATTGATCGGCACAGAGGCGACGCGGTGATAGACCGGGCTGAACCCCTCGCGGAACATAAAGTGCTCCATATCCGGCGCCGGCAGCGCGGTCAGGCGGTCACGCTCGCTGTCGCCGTGGTTATCCAGCAAGCTGCGCACGGTGTTGGCGTATTTCTTCCCGGCCTCGTCGCCGTCCACCAGCGCATGCCATTCAATGCCCATGCGTCGGGCAAACCTCAACAGCGGCTTCAGACCGCACTGGGCGAATTCAATCACCCGCACCCCTTCCGCCTCAAAGTGATAGCCGCACTGGCGCGCCAGCTCACTCAACAGCCAAACCTCGGTCTCGCCTTCCACCAACAGCCAACAGCGGGCAAACAGCGATGACGGCCGGTTAAAGCGAATATGGAAAGCAATGCGCCGCCCGTCTTCCGGCCCCAACCCACGCGGGCCGAGGCGGTAAGTGGCAACCCGCCCCGACTCGCGCACCAGCCGGCAAACATGCTCCACCGGTACCAGCGACACCAGTTCGCTGGAATTGGTGGTGGTGATGCGTTGCAACGGCAACTGGTTGAGCAGCCCCCAGGCCACCGACAGCATGATCGGGTGCAGCCGGGTTTCCGGGTCCTCCACCAACAGCAACGGCCGGGCGTGCGGATCCAACTTGACGTTGCCTTTGGCCTGCAGCAGCGTAGAAAACATGCCAAGCAAAATCAGCCGCATGCTGCGGCTGTTCGGTTCAGCGACCATCCGGTTGATGCTGTCCAGCGAGCGCCACGCCTGCTGGTCCTGATCTTGATCCAAAGGGTGGCTGCGCGGGCGCGCCACCTGCGATCCCTGCTCAGCGAAGTAATGTTCCAGCAGTTGCTGCATCGCCGCCAGCCCCTGCCGCAATTCGCCATTAGTCAGCTTTTGCGGATTGCGCACCAGTTCGCGCGTCAGTTGATCCAACTGCCGGGCCAGCGCCTGATTATCCGCAGGATGATCGTCATTGAGCGAGCTGGGCCGCAGGCGACGAATAAAACGCGCATCGCGCAAACGCAATACCGGGTGAATACGGATAATGGCGTGCGCCAACTGTTCAATGTGGTGCAGTTGTATCGCATTGCCCTCGGCGTCCAAAAAACTGCGCCAGGTGCACACCGTATCGTCATCGGCCAGTTCTCCTTCGCAACGATAATAAATACGGTTCAGATTATCATCGCCCTTGACCCACAGCGGCGACAGGTGGCGATAACGGGGGAGATGAGCATGGCCGCGGTCTTTCTCGCAAAAGGTAAACACCACCTGCAAATACCGCTCTTTGGCCGCCTCTTCGCCGGGAGGGAAATGAAAGTCGTGCACTTCAAAACGGTAGAGCTTTTGCTCCGGCGCCAACAGCAGGGTCAGCGCGTCCAGCAGGCTGGATTTACCCCAGGCGTTTTCGCCGAGCAGCAGCGTGTTGTCATCCAGCATCAGGGACAACCGGTTAATGCCGCGGAAACCTACAATCTCGATACGCTCTAAGAACATCTACCGCCTCCCGTGCGCGCCGTCACCGTCCTCAATGAAGGTGACCTTCCCAGAGCATGGTCAAAAAACCCCTTGCAGGTCAAGCAGACTGCGTCAAATCTGCCGCTTTACTCCGGCCATTGTTTTGGTTAGCGTGTGGGCCTTGCCGGTCATCCGCGCACCGCCTCCCGAACAAAGGACGTAAGCTTCACCATGTATTCAGGACTGTTGATTATTCTGTTACCGCTGATTGCCGGTTACCTCATCCCCTTACGCAGCCGCACATTACTGCAAGCCATCAATCGTCTGTTGAGCTGGATGGTTTACGTGATCCTGTTTTTCATGGGCATCAGCCTGGCATTTTTGGAGGATCTGAGCAGCAACCTGTTGCTGATATTCCAGTACGCCGCCGTGTTTTTCCTGTGTATCTTGGCCGCCAGCTTGCTGATGCTGACACTGCTGGAACGCAAAATGCCATGGCGCAACAGCCATAAACAGGAGCGACTGCCTTCGCGCCTGCACATGGCGCTGGAATCGCTTAAACTGTGCGGCGTGGTGCTCGGCGGTTTCCTGCTCGGTCTGACGCAGTGGCAGTGGCTGCAGTTTGCCGGCAAGGGCAGTGAATACGCGTTGATTTTCCTGCTGCTGCTGGTGGGCATCCAACTGCGCAACAGCGGCATGACGCTGCGTCAAATCGTGATTAACCGGCGCGGCATGATGGTGGCGGTGGTGGTGACGATCAGCGCACTGGCCGGCGGCGCGCTGGCGGCACAGCTGCTGGGGCTGCCGATCAAAGCCGGGCTGGCGATGGCTTCCGGTTTCGGCTGGTATTCGCTTTCCGGTATTCTGATCACCGACGCCTATGGCCCGGTCCTGGGCAGCGCGGCCTTCTTTAACGATCTGGCGCGCGAGTTGGTGGCGATTATGCTGATCCCTACCCTGGTACGCCGCAGCCGTTCCTCGGCGCTGGGCCTGTGCGGAGCCACCTCGATGGACTTCACCCTACCGGTGTTGCAACGCAGCGGCGGGCTGGAGATGGTGCCGCCGGCGATCGTGCACGGTTTCCTGCTGAGCCTGCTGGCGCCGGTGCTGATCGCCTTGTTCTCCTGATCTCTTCCGGGGGCGATGCCCCCGTAAAACGTAATAATTCCCATCCGCAGAGTAAAATTGCGCTAAATCAAACTTACCCGCAGTAACCTCACAAAAGCCTTTTTAAGCCCCGGTTGCCGATCTATGCTCATAAACAAGCATTATAAATGCAACTTTAAAAAGGAAGCGATTATGTTCTGTGTGCAATGTGAACAAACCATCCGAACCCCGGCAGGCAACGGTTGCTCGTATGCTCAGGGCATGTGCGGCAAAACGGCGGAAACCTCCGATCTGCAAGATCTGCTGGTAGCGGCGTTGCAGGGGCTGTCCGCCTGGGCGCTGCAGGCCCGCTCGCTCGGGATTATCGATCATGATATCGACAGCTTTGCCCCACGCGCCTTCTTCTCTACTCTGACCAACGTCAACTTCGACTCTGAACGCATCATCGGTTACGCGCGGGAAACTCTGCTCCTGCGTGACTCGCTGGCCACACGCTGCCGGCTGCTGGATGCCGGCGCGCGCGTCGAACATCCGCTGGCCAGTCTGCAACTTGACGGCGACGATATGCCGGCGCTGTTGCAGCAGGCGACACAGTTCGCCCTCAACACCGACAAAACCGAGGTGGGCGATGACGTTCACGGTCTGCGCATGTTGTGCCTGTATGGCCTGAAAGGCGCGGCGGCCTATATGGAACACGCCCACGTGCTGGGCCAGTTCGACGACCAAATCTATGCCGATTACCATGCCTTTATGGCCTGGCTCGGCACCCAGCCGCGCGACGTGGATACTCTGCTGAACAATGCCATGGGTATCGGCAAAATGAACTTCAACGTGATGGCGATCCTCGATCACGGTGAAACTCAGGCCTATGGCGATCCGATCCCCAGTGCGGTGAATGTACGCCCGGTGGCAGGCAAAGCGATTCTGATCTCCGGCCACGATCTGAAAGATCTGCGCATGCTGCTGGAGCAAACCGAGGGCCAGGGCGTTAATGTCTATACCCACGGTGAAATGCTGCCGGCGCACGGCTATCCCGAGCTGAAAAAATTCAAACATCTGGTAGGCAATTACGGCAGCGGCTGGCAGAACCAGCAGATCGAGTTCGCCAAATTCCCCGGCCCCATCCTGATGACCTCCAACTGCATTATCGATCCTAACGTCGGCAACTACGGCGATCGCATCTGGACGCGCAGCATCGTCGGCTGGCCAGGCGTTAACCATCTGGAAGGAGATGACTTCACCCGCGTGATCGCCCAGGCGCAGGGTATGAACGGTTTCCCTTACACCGAGATCGAACATATGATCACCGTCGGCTTTGGCCGCCAGACGCTGCTCAACGCCGCCGATACGGTGATCGATCTGGTGGCGCAGAAGAAACTGCGCCACGTGTTCCTGGTCGGCGGTTGTGACGGCAGCCGCGATGAGCGCAGCTATTTCACCGACTTCGCCCGCAGCGTGCCGCAAGATTGCCTTATCATGACGCTGGCCTGCGGCAAATACCGCTTCAATAAGCTGGACTTCGGCACGCTGGAAGGCCTGCCACGTCTGCTGGACGTCGGCCAGTGCAACGACGCCTATTCCGCCATCATGCTGGCGGTGAAACTGTCCGAGACGCTTGGCTGCACGGTCAACGAACTGCCTCTCAGCCTGGTGCTGTCGTGGTTTGAACAAAAGGCGATCGTCATCCTGCTGACGCTGCTGTCGCTGGGGGTAAAAAACATCGTCACCGGCCCGACCGCACCAGGCTTCCTGACCGACAACCTGATGGCGATCCTCTACGACAAGTTCGGCATGCGCCCAATCACCACCGTTGAGCAGGATCTGCAAGCCCTGCTCGGCTAATGCCGTCGTTTTCGGGGCCGCGCCTATGTCGGCCCCTTTGCCTTTGAGGTGCTCCATGACCCAACCCAGCCCCCTTTGCCCAAACCGTATGCAGGTACACTCGATCCGGCAGGAAACTGCCGATGTCTGGACGCTGGACCTGATCTGCGACGTTTTTTACCCTTATCAGGCAGGCCAGTTTGCGCTGGTCAGCATCCGCAATACCGAAGAAACGCTGCGCGCCTATACGCTCTCTTCCTCGCCCGGCCAAAGCCGCTTTCTCAGCATCAGCGTACGCTGCCTGCCGGACGGCGCGGGTTCGCGCTGGCTGACGCAGGAGGTCAAACCCGGCAACACCCTGTGGCTGTCCGATGCGCAGGGAGAGTTCAGTTGCGAACGCCACCCGGCCGATCGTTACCTGATGCTGGCGGCCGGCTGCGGCGTTACGCCGATTATCTCCATGTGCCGCTGGCTGGTCGCCAACCGTCCGGCCTGCGATATTGCCGTGATCTTTAACGTACGTACCCCCGCAGATACGATTTTTGCCCAACAATGGCGCGAGTTGTGCGCCGCGCATCCGCAACTGCAACTGACGCTGATGGCCGAACAGGATGCTCAGCCGGGCTACCTCAACGGGCGGATAACGTTAGAAGCCTTGCGACAGGCCGCGCCGGATATCGCCGAACGTAGGGTGATGACCTGTGGCCCCGCGCCTTACATGACGCAGGCGGAGCAGTTTTGCCGCCAGCTTGGCGTGCCGGCAGCCCGCTTCCACAAAGAACAGTTCCATACGCCGGCGGAAACGGACGTCGGGCAAAACGAAGGATTAACGCTGCGCGTCGCCAGGCCGCTGCGCGAGTTCCGCGTACCGGTCGGCAGCACGCTGCTGGCAGCGATGGAGGCCCACGCGCTGCCGGTTAACGCCGCCTGCCGTGCCGGGGTCTGCGGCTCGTGCAAAACCCGTATCCTCGACGGTGACTACACCACCACCAGCAGCATGACGCTCACCCCGACCGAGATCGCCCAAGGGTATGTGCTGGCTTGCAGTTGCCAATTGCAGGGCGACGTCACCCTCGCCTGACGGCCATAGCCCCATCTCGCCGATGGGGCATTTATCGGCAAGCAGGCTTCACCTTCCCCTTCTACACTTTCCCGGTTCCATACGTGTTACTGCGTTTATTTGAGAAAGACTGATAAGTCATACCCAATAGATTTCAAGTCACAGCCAGACGGCAAGCGTGGGTATCCCCAGAAGCTGACTCAGGTCAGTGACTGGGGTGCACACGTGCAGCCAACAACGCTGTAGCGTGAAAGATGAGGGAACCTTTACAACGCTTGGGGGAACTATGAAGCAAACGATAGCCACACTGGTCGCCAAAACGCTTGAGCAGGCCGGCGTGAAACGTATTTGGGGCGTCACCGGCGATTCGCTCAACGGCCTTAGCGACAGCCTGCACCGCATGGGCACCATCGAATGGCTGGGTACGCGCCACGAAGAGGTGGCCGCGTTTGCCGCCGGCGCAGAAGCCCAGCTTACCGGCCAGTTGGCGGTTTGCGCCGGCTCCTGCGGCCCGGGCAACCTGCACCTGATCAATGGCCTGTTCGACTGCCACCGCAACCACGTGCCGGTATTGGCGATTGCCGCGCATATTCCCTCCAGCGAAATCGGCAGCGGTTATTTCCAGGAAACCCACCCGCAAGAACTGTTCCGTGAATGCAGCCATTACTGTGAACTGGTCTCCAATCCGGAACAACTGCCGCGGGTGCTGGAAATCGCCATGCGCAAGGCGATCCTCAATCGCGGCGTGTCGGTGATCGTGCTGCCGGGCGATGTGGCGCTGCGCATGGCGCCGGAAGACGCCAGCATGGTATGGCATACCCCGGCGCTGCCGCTGGTTCAACCACCGATGAGCGAACTGAACAAGCTGGCGGCCATACTGAATCAGGCGAAGAACATTACGCTGATGTGCGGCAGCGGCTGTGCCGGTTCGCATGACGAAGTCGTCAGGCTGGCCGAGCTGCTGCAAGCGCCGGTGGTGCACGCGCTGCGCGGTAAAGAGCATATCGAATGGGACAACCCGTACAGCGTCGGCATGACCGGGTTGATCGGCTTTTCGTCCGGCTACCACGCGATGATGAACGCCGATACCCTGGTGCTGCTCGGCACCCAGTTCCCGTACCGCGCGTTCTACCCAACCAACGCCAACATCATTCAGATCGACATCGATCCCGGCAGCATCGGCGCACATTGCCCGGTCAACATGGCGCTGGTGGGCGATATCCACACCACCCTCACTGCCCTGCTGCCGCAGTTGAAACCGAAGAGCGACCGCGCGTTTCTAGACAAGGCGCTGGAGCACTACCGTACTGCACGCAAGGATCTCGACGGGCTGGCGACCGCCAATGACGATCAACCGATCCACCCACAGTATCTGGCGCAGCAGATCAGCCAATACGCCAACGACGACGCCATTTTCACCTGCGACGTCGGCACACCGACGGTGTGGGCTGCACGCTACCTGAAAATGAACGGCAAACGCCGCTTGCTGGGTTCGTTCAACCACGGCTCGATGGCCAATGCCATGCCGCAGGCCATCGGCGCACAGGCCACCAAGCCGGACAAGCAGGTGATCGCCCTGTGCGGCGACGGCGGTTTTACCATGCTGATGGGGGATTTTCTGTCGCTGACTCAGTTGAAATTGCCGGTCAAGATTGTGATCTTCAACAACAGCGTGCTGGGTTTTGTGGCCATGGAAATGAAGGCCGGCGGCTATCTGACCGACGGCACCGATCTGCACAACCCGAATTTTGCGGCGATTGCCAACGCCGCCGGCATCAAGGGCATTCGCGTTGAGAAGGCTTCGGATCTGGACGCTGCGCTGCAAGAAATGCTGGCTCACCCTGGCCCGGCGCTGCTGGATGTGGTGACCGCCAAACAGGAACTGGCGATGCCGCCGCAGATCAAATTCGAACAGGCCAAAGGCTTCAGCCTGTATATGCTGCGCGCCATTATCAACGGCCGTGGCGACGAAGTGGTCGAACTGGCGAAAACCAACTGGTTGCGTTAATAATCGTATCCTCTTTCCCATCACTATAACTATCCCCATGCAGCTAACAACGCTGCGGCTTGAAAGATAAAGGGGATAAAGGAATTGTATGCTTATTGATTTACGCAGTGATACCGTGACCCGCCCCTGTACCGCCATGCGCCAAGCCATGGCTCAGGCCGAAGTGGGCGATGACGTCTATGGCGATGATCCCACGGTAAACGCGCTGGAGGCCGAAGCGGTTCGTCTGTCCGGCAAGGAAGCGGCGCTGTTTCTGCCGAGCGGCACCCAGGCCAACCTGGTGGCGCTGTTGAGTCACTGTCAGCGCGGCGACGAATATATTGTCGGCCAGCAGGCTCATAACTATAAATACGAGGCCGGCGGCGCGGCGGTGCTCGGCAGTATCCAGCCACAGCCGATTGAGGCGAACCCGGACGGCACCCTGCCGCTGGACAAGGTAGCGGCGGCAATCAAACCCGATGACATTCACTTCGCCAGAACCCGTCTGCTGAGTCTGGAAAACACCATCAGCGGCCGCGTGCTGCCGCAGGAGTACCTGCAACAGGCCTGGCGGTTCACCCGCGAGCATCAGTTGGCGCTGCACATCGACGGCGCGCGCATCTTCAATGCCGCCGTCGCGCTTAATCTGCCGCTGAAAGACATTGTGCAGTATTGCGACACCTTCACCATCTGCCTGTCGAAAGGGCTGGGCGCGCCGGTAGGTTCGCTGCTGTGCGGCAGTGAAGCCTTTATTCAGCGCGCCGTGCGCTGGCGCAAAATGACCGGCGGCGGCCTGCGCCAGGCCGGTATTCTGGCGGCGGCAGGTTTGTATGCGCTTGAACATAACGTCGAACGGCTGCGCGATGATCACGACAACGCCAAATGGCTGGAGCAGCAATTGCAGGGAATGGGCGTGGAGATTGCCGAACCGGGCGCGCAAACCAACGTCCTGTACCTGCGCCAATCGCCAGAACTGGCGGCTAAACTGGGGCCGTGGATGCGAGAGCGTGGCGTGCTGATCAGCAGCGGGCCACTGACGCGCATCCTGACCCATCTCGACGTCAGCCGTCAGGATCTGCAGCAAGTCGTCGATTTATGGCGGGAGTTCCTCCGCCAGCATGCCTGAATCCTGGCGCGAACGGGGCGCCACTGCGCCCCACCTTCAGATAATCCAGCGGCCGTAAACCCAGTACCAGATACCCAGCGTCACCACCAGATTCAGCACCACGCTGAGGATAAACCAGGTTTTGAACGGTTGTTTCTGGGTTTTATGGCGAAACAGCTGCTGTGCGACTATCGCGCCGATCCAGCCACCCACCAGCCCAAACACCAGCAACGTGCTTTCCGGCACCCGTTGCCAGCCCTTGCGTGCAGCAAACTTATCCGCGCCATACACCAGCAACGTCAGCAGGTTGGCCAACAGCCACCACATCCCAATCGGATGCAGGAAAAACAGGCTGGCGATTAAAGCCAGGCCCAACAGGGCATAACAAACAGCATTCAGTTTCATATCATCCGTCTTATCGCAGGCAAACGGCGCGTAGTGTGACCCCGCCTGTTGGCAGATGCAACTCCCTCATAACCACACAAAAAGTGCATTTAAACGCCAGGTTTGGCATTCTGTCACCGACTTTCACTGCATAAGGCAGCGCTGATGACACCCCAACGCGTATTGGTTCTCGGAGCCAGCGGCTACATTGGCCAGAACCTGATCCCTCACCTGATCGAACAGGGACATACCATTACCGCCGCCGCACGCCGTCTGGAATGGATGCAGGAACAGAATTGGCCGCAGGTCGACTGCCACTATGTCGACGTTTACCGTCCGGAAACCCTGGCCGCCGCGCTGTGGGATATAGATACCGTCTATTATCTGATCCACGGCATGGGCGATGGCGATGACTTTATTGAAAAGGAACGCCTGGCAGCGGAAAACCTGCGTGACGCGCTGCGCAGTTCCGCCGTCAAACAGGTGATTTTTCTGGGTTCATTGCAACCGGCAGGCGACAGTTCGCCACACCTGGCGGCGCGCAAGTTGACCGGGGAAATCCTGCGCCAAAGCGGTATCCCGGTCACCGAATTACGCGCCGGCATTATCGTCGGCCCCGGTTCGGCGGCGTTCGAAGTGATGCGCGATATGGTCTATAACCTGCCGGTGCTGACGCCGCCACGCTGGGTGCGCTCTAAATCTTCGCCGGTGGCGCTGGAAAACCTGCTGGTGTATCTGGCCGATCTGCTGGCGCATCCGGCGGAAGAAAACCGCATTTTTGACATCGCCGGCCCGGAATACATCAGCTACCAGACAATGTTTGAGCGTTTCATCCACATCAGCGGCAAGCAGCGTTGGCTGATCCCGATCCCCCTGCCCACGCGCTTTATTTCAGTGTGGTTCGTCAGCCTGATCACCTCAGTGCCCCCCCCCATCGCCAGCGCGCTGATTCAGGGCCTGAACCACGACTTGCCCGCCGACGGCAAACCGCTGCAGGCGCTGATCCCGCAAACATTGCAGACTTTCGATGAAGCGGTGCGCGAAACCCTGCGCCGCGAGAAGGAGGTGGTCGACTCTGCCGACTGGGGCTACGATCCGGAGGCGCGGGCACGCTGGCGACCGGGTTACGGTTTCTATCCCAAGCAGGCGGGCTGCACGTTGGAAACCCAGGCGTCCAGCCAGGCGTTGTGGCACGTGGTGCAGCAACTGGGCGGCAAAGAGGGGTATTTCTATGCCAATCTCCTGTGGCAGATCCGCGCCCGCATGGACGATATGATCGGCAATCGGGTGGTATATGGCCGTCCGCAGCGCGATACGCTGGCGGTGGGCGATCTGGTCGACGGCTGGAAAGTGATCACCCTCAAGCCGCAACGCCAACTGGCGCTCTTGTTCGGCATGAAAGCGCCTGGCCTGGGCCGTTTAACCTTCACGATCAAAGATCACGGCGATCGCCGCAGCCTCGATGTGCGCGCCTGGTGGCACCCCGCCGGTTTCAGCGGGTTGCTGTACTGGTTCGCCATGATGCCCGCTCACCTGTTCATTTTTCGCGGCATGGCACAACGTATTGCGAAGCTGGCCGAACACCACGAACGCAATCGGCCGTAACCCGCGGCACAGCCTGATGCTCATTTGTCGATCAACCGCACAGTTTGCTGCTGCGGTTAAGCCCTTTCCGATTGCATAGCGCACGAAATCACGGAAGAATGGCATCTTATTTGCTGGGGTGCCGCTGACGGCCTTCAGCATTCTGATTTTTGGCGAGAATAGAGTTCGTTATGAAGGTATTGGTCACCGGTGCAACCAGTGGGTTAGGCCGTAACGCCGTTGAATATCTCCGCCGCCAGGGCATAAAAGTACGCGCCACCGGCCGTAATCAGGCCATGGGCAGTTTGCTGGAAAAAATGGGCGCGGAATTCATTCATGCCGATCTCACCAACCTGATCTCATCGCAGGCCAAAGCTATGCTGGCCGAGGTGGACGTGCTGTGGCACTGCTCCAGTTTTACCTCCCCCTGGGGCACCGAAGAGGCGTTTGAGCTGGCCAACGTGCGCGCCACCCGTCGCCTGGGCGAATGGGCGGCGGCCTATGGCGTTTCGCAGTTTATCCATATCTCTTCACCGGCGATTTACTTCGATTACCATCACCATCGCAACATTACCGAAGATTTCCGGCCGGCGCGCTATGCCAACGAGTTTGCGCGCAGCAAGGCCGCCGGCGAGCAGGTGATCCAGCAACTGGCGCTGTCCAACCCGCAGACCCACTTCACCATCCTGCGCCCTCAGGGGCTGTTCGGGCCCCACGACAAAGTGATGTTGCCGCGCCTGCTGCAGATGATTAAGCATTACGGTAACCTGCTGCTGCCGCGCGGCGGTGAAGCGCTGGTGGATATGACCTATCTGGAAAACGCGGTGCACGCCATGTGGCTGGCGACCCAGAAGGAGGATACGCCGTCCGGGCGCGCCTACAACATCACCAACCAACAAGCGCGCCCGTTGCGCAGCGTGGTGCAACAGTTGATCGACGAACTGGGCATGAAATGCCGGATCCGCTCGGTGCCCTACCCGATGCTGGATATGATG
The DNA here is from genome assembly GCF_003591175.1 of Serratia inhibens. Taxonomy (GTDB): domain Bacteria; phylum Pseudomonadota; class Gammaproteobacteria; order Enterobacterales; family Enterobacteriaceae; genus Serratia; species Serratia inhibens. Next base: position 1,278,921 of record NZ_QYYG01000001.1, read on the forward strand.
GCGCGCGGCATGGAGAAGCTCGGCAGTAAGAGCGAGAAAGAGCCGGTACTCACCCATTATGGCGTCGCCAAGCTCAATTTTGATCTGACGTTGGATACCAGCCGCGCGCAACAGGAACTGAATTATCAGCCGATTGTTTCGCTGGATGAAGGCATTACCCGCACCGCCCGCTGGCTGAAAGAACACGGCAAGCTGTACGGCCTGTAATCAACGCGCCGCACCGTACTTCTGCAGCAACGCATCGACAATCGCCTCGCTTTCAGCATCCGGCTCACCGCGAAAATCGCTGGGCCGGAAGTGCATCTGAAACGCCGCCAGCAGGTTTCGCTGCTGCCGCGCATCCCACCGCGCATCGACGCCATAACCGTAACGCGCCAGTTTTTCCAGCAGTGGCGCCAACGGCACCGCCGCATGGCGGTCACGCCCCGCCAATCGCCTTTGCACCTCTGCCGCGTCCGGCCAGGCACCTATCCCCGCCTCCGCCAGTTGCTGCCAGGGAAAGAGCGGGCCGGGGTCTTGCTTGCGCTGCGGCGCAATATCGCTGTGCCCCACCACGTCGGTCGGCTGAATGCCGTAGCGCTGAATGATATCCCGGCTTAGGGGGATCAGCAGCGCAATTTGCTCGGGCGTATACGGCTGCCAATGGGTAAACAGCAGGCTGCGGCTGAACCCGCGATTGACGATCTCAATGCCTATAGAGGTGTCATTCAGGCTGGTGCGACCGCGCCAATAGCTGGCCCCGGCGTGCCAGGCGCGCAACGCTTCCGGCACCAGTTGAAAGGCAACCGGTTTGCCCCACTCCCGCAGCGGATGTGCCGGCAGCAGGTAATGTGCGCTGACATGTTCATCCGTCAGCGTTTTTAACGAAGAATGGAAATCTTCTGCGGTGTAGTGCATCACCAGAAAACGGATTCGCTGGTCGGCGCCTTGCGCCTGATGCAGAGTTTCAAGCTGGTAGCCGCCGCGATCGACGGTGGTACCCTGCGGTGCGGTTTGGCAACCGGCAAGCAGCGTGGCGGCAATGATCCCTGGCCAAACTTTCACGTCTCCCTCCAATGCTTTGACGGCCTGACATACCGCTAACGTTAATCAATAATCGCAGCAGATGCCACAGGCAGACGTACAAAACAAAACGCCCCGGTGCAGGGCGTTTCATCAAGAGGAGTTAGCGGCTTACTTTCACTGCGGTGCCGCTGACGGTCACCATCAGCATGCTGCTGTCTTTACCCACGGTTTCATAGTCGATATCAATGCCGACCACCGCGTTGGCGCCCAGCTCTTTCGCCTGTTCTTCCAGCTCCTGGAATGCTATCAAGCGAGCTTTACGCAGTTCTTTCTCGTAAGCGCCGGAGCGGCCACCGACGATATCGCGCACGCCAGCGAAGAAATCACGAAAAATATTGGCACCGAGGATCGCCTCACCGGTGACAACGCCGCAGTATTCGGTAATGGTAAACCCTTCCAGGGTCGGGGTGGTTGAAAGCTGCATCAGAATTCCTTGTTTGATTAATTCATCACTTTTCTATGACCATAGTTTTAGCACTATGTTCTGTTAGGGAATGGCACTCAGTACGAATGCATGGCCCGAAAACGCATTTATACTGTAGGCTATCGGTCTTCATGGTAGAGACTTTCACATAAGGTAATCAGATGAAAACAAAAACGATTGCGGCTGTTTTTCCCTTAGCGCTGTTATTGAGTGCCTGTACCACCGTCGATCCGGCATTCAAGGATATCGGCACCCGTACCGGCGGTTGTGTGGAAGGCGGCCCGGATACGGTCGCACAGAAATTTTACGATCTGCGCCTGCAACAAGGCCCCGCGGCTTCCCTGCCGGACAGCAACCGTCTGGCACAATTACAGCCTTATCTGAGTAAAGTGTTGTACCAGGATCTGGTCACAGCCAACCAAAACCCGGGCAAGCATCAGGTAACCGGCGATCTGTTCTCCGGCAATGCTCAGGGGGCGACCAGCGCCACCGTTGCCGGTGCGTCTACCATTCCTAACACCGATGCGAAAAATATCCCGCTGCGCGTTCAGTTGAGCCATCAAAAAGACGGCGGCAGCGCGGTCAACTGGCAAGATGAAGTGCTGATGGTGCGTGAAGGCACCTGTTGGGTGGTGGACGATATCCGCTACCTGAACGTACCGCCGCACGCCGCCAGTGGCACGCTGCGCCAGGTGTTGGAAAACCAGTAAGCCCCCCGCCACCGGCGCGCTTTGGGCGTCGGTGGCCAAATGCCTTGATTACGCTCAACCTTTGTTCAATTTAAGAAATTTCGCTACATACCTCACAGCATGCACGACAAATCCCCCATTCGAACCTGAGTCGCGGTATCTTGTGCTATTCTTTTACTATTCTGCCGCGCAGTAATAAATTTTAACGCACAAAGATTGCATAAGTATTCTGTGGAAGTTAACATTCGCGGCATCAATATCTATTCAATTCTGGCGCATGAGCATTCAACTTAACGGTATCAACTGCTATTACGGCGCACATCAGGCGCTGTTTGACATCACGCTGGAATGCCCAGCAGGGGAAACTTTGGTGCTGCTGGGTCCAAGCGGCGCCGGGAAAAGCTCATTGCTGCGGGTATTGAACCTGCTGGAGATGCCCCGTTCCGGGCAATTGCAGATCGCCGGTAACCAATTCGATTTCAAACAGGCTCCGGGCGAAAAAGCCATTCGCGAACTGCGTCAGAACGTTGGTATGGTGTTCCAGCAATACAACCTCTGGCCACACCTCAGCGTGGTGCAAAACCTGATCGAGGCACCGTGCCGCGTGTTGGGTCTGACCAAGGCGCAGGCGATGGAACGCGCGGACAAACTGCTGAAGCGTTTGCGCCTGACCGACTTTGCCGATCGTTTCCCGCTGCACCTTTCCGGCGGTCAGCAACAGCGCGTGGCGATCGCCCGTGCGTTGATGATGGAGCCACAGGTGCTGCTGTTCGATGAACCGACCGCCGCGCTGGATCCTGAAATTACCGCCCAGATCGTCAGTATCATTCGCGAATTGGCCGGTACCGGGATCACCCAGGTGATTGTGACCCACGAAGTGGAAGTGGCGCGCAAGACCGCCAGCCGCGTGGTGTACATGGAAAACGGTCGCGTAGTGGAACAGGGCGATGCCAGCCATTTTGCGCAGCCGCAGACCACCGAGTTTGCCAATTACTTATCACACTAATAATTTTACTTGCTGTAATTTGGGGAGTTTGCGATGAAAAAACTAATAATAGCCGCCGTTCTGGCCGGCATCAGCGTTTCCGCCTCTGCAGCCGAAACGATCCGTTTCGCTACCGAAGCCTCATATCCTCCATTTGAATTTATTGACGCCGGCAACAAGATCCAGGGTTTTGACGTCGATCTGGCCAATGCGCTGTGTAAAGAGATCCAGGCCGAATGCACCTTCACCAATCAGGCCTTCGACAGCCTGATCCCAAGCCTGAAGTTCAAGCGCTTCGACGCTGTCATGGCCGGTATGGACATCACCCCCGAGCGTGAAAAACAGGTGCTGTTCACCAAGCCGTATTACGATAACTCCGCTCTGTTTGTCGCACAGAAAGACAAAGTGGCTGACGTAGCAGCGCTGAAAGGCAAAAAAGTGGGCGTGCAGAATGGCACCACCCATCAAAAATACCTGACCGACAAACACCCGGAAATCACGACCGTACCTTATGACAGCTATCAGAATGCCATTCTGGATCTGAAAAATGGCCGTGTCGATGCGGTATTCGGCGACACTGCGGTGGTCAACGAGTGGTTGAAACAGAATGCAGCGCTGGCGGCGGTAGGCGATAAAGTGACGGACAAAGACTACTTCGGCACCGGTCTGGGCATTGCCGTGCGTCAGAAAAACACCGAGTTGCAGGGCAAGTTCAATGCGGCTCTGGACAAAATCAAGCAGGATGGGACTTACGAAACCATCTACAAAAAATGGTTCCAGCAGTAATCAACCCCGATGAATGAAATTCAACCTCTAGCAAGCGCCGCCGGGATGACCGTCGGCCTTGCCGTTTGTGCCCTTATCCTCGGGCTGATCCTGGCGATGCTGTTTGCCGTCTGGGAATCGTCACGCTGGAAAGTCGTCAGCTGGCTCGGTACCGCCTGGGTGACGCTGCTGCGCGGCCTGCCGGAAATTCTGGTGGTGCTGTTCATCTATTTCGGTTCGTCGCAGCTGCTGTTGATGCTGTCCGACGGCTTCACCCTGAATTTCGGCCTGTTCCAACTGCCCATCCAACTGGCGATCGATAACTTCGAAGTCAGCCCGTTCCTGTGCGGCGTTATCGCGCTCGCCCTGCTCTATTCGGCTTATGCGTCGCAGACGCTGCGCGGCGCATTGAAGGCCGTGCCGCAGGGGCAGTGGGAATCCGGACAGGCGCTCGGTATGAGCACGGCGGCCATTTTCTTTCGCCTGATAATGCCGCAGATGTGGCGCCATGCGTTGCCTGGCCTCGGCAACCAATGGCTGGTATTGCTGAAAGATACGGCGCTGGTGTCATTGATCAGCGTTAACGATCTGATGTTGCAAACCAAGAGCATCGCCACCCGTACCCAGGAGCCTTTTACCTGGTACGTGATTGCAGCGGCAATTTATCTGGTCGTCACCCTGTTCAGCCAGTACGCTCTCAAACGTATAGAACTGCGCACCACGCGTTTTGAGCGGGGGCCAGTCTGATGCTTGAGTTCTTGCCGGAAATTATCAAAGGGCTGCACACCAGCCTGACGCTGACCATCACCGCGCTGATTGTGGCGCTGGTGCTGTCGCTGCTGCTGACGGTGATCCTGACGCTGAAAACGCCGATCCTGACGCCGCTGGTGAAGATCTATATCACGCTGTTCACCGGCACCCCGCTGCTGGTACAGATATTCCTGATCTACTACGGCCCCGGCCAGTTCCCGGCGATCCGCGAGTATCCGTGGCTTTGGGATCTGCTGTCGCAGCCATGGCTGTGCGCGATGATCGCCCTGGCGCTGAACAGCGCCGCCTACACCACCCAGTTGTTTTACGGTGCAGTGCGGGCGATCCCGGCCGGTCAATGGCAATCCTGCGAAGCGCTGGGCATGTCACGCTCACAGTCGCTGCGCATTCTGCTGCCTTTCGCCTTCAAGCGCGCGCTGTCGTCCTACTCCAACGAAGTGGTGCTGGTGTTCAAAAGTACCTCGCTGGCTTATACCATCACCCTGATGGAAGTGATGGGCTATAGCCAACTGATGTATGGCCGCACCTATGACGTGATGGTATTTGGTGCCGCCGGGCTGGTGTATCTGTGCGTCAACGGTCTGCTGACGTTGCTGATGCGCATCGTCGAGCGGCGTGCGTTGGCGTTCGAACGCCGCAACTGAGTGCTCTGCTCCTCCTTCAAGCCCTGCCTTCGCGCAGGGCTTTTTATTTCCGCTGTAATTTTTAATCATTTATATTGCATATCAATTCATTAAATGGCAGGGTAAACGCCAGCGACCACCGCATGAACCTTTGGGTTATTGTCAGTAAAATCAAGCGGTGGAGAGATAAAAATACGCAGACTTGCAGACAGGAGCTTTACGCATGAAAAAACTATTACTTGCCGCAACGGTGCTGGCCGGGATCGCCTTCAATGCCGGCGCTGCCGACACCATTCGCTTCGCCGCTTCCGCCACCTACCCGCCGTTTGAATCACTGGATGCCAGCAATAAAATCGTCGGTTTCGATATCGATCTGGCTAACGCACTGTGCAAACAAATGAAGGCGGAATGCACCTTCACCAACCAGGCGTTCGACAGCCTGATCGCCGCGCTGAAATTCAAAAAATACGATGCGGTGATCTCAGGCATGGACATCACGCCGGAGCGCAGCAAGCAGGTCGCCTTCACCCAGCCGTACTACGCCAACTCGGCGATTGTGATCGCCCAGAAAGGCAAGTTCAGCTCGCTGGCCGATCTGAAAGGCAAGAAGGTGGGTATGGAGAACGGCACCACTCATCAGAAATACATGCAGGACAAGCACCCGGAGATTAACACCGTCTCTTACGACAGCTATCAGAATGCCATTCTCGAGCTGAAAAATGGCCGTATCGACGGCGTATTCGGCGATACCGCCGTGGTGAACGAATGGCTGAAGAACAACCCTCAACTGGCGCCGGTAGGCGAGCACGTCACCGACGCGCAGTACTTCGGCACAGGTTTGGGCATTGCAGTACGTCCAGACAATAAGGCGCTGCTGGCCAAGCTGAACGCCGCACTGGACGCCATCAAAGCCGACGGGACTTACAAGGCCATCAACGACAAGTGGTTCCCGCAGTAAGACGACCAGGGCATGGCATATCCTGCCCTGCCTTGTTGCTTTTCAACAATTGCCGCCATTTTAGTTTGGTGTTAAATTTGATACTAAATTTAACACCAAAGGCAATACCACATGATCGTTCAGCCTATCCTCGCAAACTCAGCCGTCAGCATCAGTGATTTTAAAAAATCGCCTAACACTGCGCTCAAAGAAGCCAACGGGCAACCTGTGGCAGTACTTACCAATGGAAAGATCTCCGGCTATTACGTCTCTCCGGAAACGTGGGAAGCAATCTCTGAATACCTGGAAGATATTGAACTCGCAAAAATAGCCCGCTCACGGATGAGTGGCAAACGTATTAAGGTCAATCTGGATGACTTATAGCCTTGAATTCGAAGAACATGCACTAAAGGAATTTAAGAAACTGGCCCCGGTACTTCGGGAGCAATTCAAGAAAAAACTGGCAACAGTATTAGAAAATCCATGTATTCCCGCCAATAGACTCTCTGGCCTACCGGATTGCTATAAAATAAAACTTAAGGCTTCCGGTTACCGTCTGGTCTATCGCGTCATCGACGAGGAGATTGTGGTGCTGGTACTTTCGATAGGTAAGCGTGAGCGCTCAGAGGCCTATACAGCTGCCAAAAAACGCCTTTAATGACGTACCAACAGCGTCAGCACTTCGTAATGGGCGGTATGCGGGAACATATCAAACAGCTGCACACGCTCGATGCAATAATCCGGCAGCCCTTCAATGTCTTTCGCCATGCTCTCGGCATTGCAGCTTGAATACAGAATGTAGTCTGGCGCCATCTGGTTCAGGTAGTCGCACAGCGCCTGGCCGATACCGCGCCGTGGCGGATTGACCAGCACCAACTGCGGCACGCTGCCTTCAGCGGTGGCAAAACGCGTGGAGTCCAGCGCCTGGAAACTGACGTGCTGCAAACCCAGCGTTTCCGCCGACTGGCGCGCGCAAGCAATGGCTTCGGCGCTGATTTCGATGCCGGTGAGCCGGGTTTCCGGCTGCGCGCAGTGCAGGCCAAACCCACCCACGCCGCAGAACAGATCCCACATGCTGTCTATACCCAACCCCCGAACCCAGTCGCGCGCGGTAGCGTACAGTTTGGCCGCCACCTGCGGATTGGTCTGGAAGAAACTTTGCGGGCGGATATACAGCGGCACCTGATTAAACTGCTCTTCCAGCGCCTGCTGCTCGGTCAGCGGGATCTCGCGCTCCCCTTCCATAATCGCCATATGCACCGGCTGAATATTGGCGGAAATCACCCTGAGCTGCGGCAACTGCTGCTGCAGCCACGGCAATGCGGCCCGCAGTTGCGCCAGTTTGCTGTCCGAACGCAGCACAAAGCGCAGCATTACGCCGCCGCTGTGGGTGCTTTCGGTCAACAGCAGGTACTTCAGTTCGCCGCGCTTGCGCGCCACGTTATACGGCGTCAGGCCGGCGCGGGCGATAAAGCTTTTCAACACCACGAACATGGGTTCAAAACTGGCAGGATACAACGGGCAAGCACCCAGATCGACTGCCGTACCGTCGCGATGCAGCATGCCCAGCAGCGGGCGCTCTACGCTGCCGCTGACCACCATTTTGGCTTTATTGCGAAACGCGCTCTGCTCGCCGGCAAGCGGCTCCAGCCACTGGGCGACATCACGCCCGGCCAGCAGCGACTGCAGGTGATGCTGTTTGTCCGTCAGTTGCTGTGGGTAAGGTTTTTCCAGCCACTGACAGGAACGGCAGGTTCCCGCCGTATACAAAGCGCAATGCATAAAGATGACCCTGTGGGTTCGGGGTGAATAATTAAGGGCGCAGAGTTTATCACTCTACGCCGTTAAAATCTCAATGACGCGCGGCGAAATACCGGCGGCTGGTGACGGGAACAAACAGTAACGCCAGGATAACCGCGTCGGGAATTTTTTGCAGGATCAAGACATGCAGGATCTGGCTGCTGGTTTCCCCTTCAACGGTAAAAACCTCCGGCAGAAAGTTACCGATGGTCGCCAACAGCAAATAACCGACTACCAAACACTGGCATATCACGTAGCACCAGCGCCCCCAATTGTGACCGCGCATCACCGCAAAGCCGCAGCTGATTTGCAGGCACAGCAACAGCAGGCCGGCCAGAAAAATAAACGTGGAATCCCAGGCCTGGGCGCTGGTATTGACAAATTCCTGAGTGCCGTCGACACCCAGTTCCCCCAACAGCAACAACACGCTGATGCATTTGATAGCCACCATTGCCGTCCCGGCCACCATCACCGCTACCGGCGCATCTGAAGTCGATCTCATTCCCTGCCTGCTGTTCAGCATGTCTGACATATCCGTGTATACAACCAAACGCCGCCTATTCAGGCGGCATATATAAAGTCAGGTAATCAATTGCAATACCAATAATTGCAAAAATAGCAGGTTTGAACCGAATCAGCTACGGGCGGCCTTTTGTAATTCGCGCGATCGCTGTTTTTCCGAGCGCGCCATAAACCACCAGGCAATCAAACCGATAATCCCCACCACCAGCAGAATCAAACTCGCCAGGGCGTTGATTTCCGGATTCACCCCCATGCGCACGCTGGAGAACACCAACATCGGCAAGGTGGTGGCGCCAGGCCCGGCGACGAAGCTGGCAATAACCAGATCATCCAGCGACAGAGTGAACGCCAGCATCCAGCCGGCAACCAGCGCCGGGGCAATCATCGGCAGCGTGATCACGAAGAACACTTTCAGCGGCGTCGCGCCCAGATCCATCGCCGCCTCTTCGATCGAGCGGTCCAGCTCACGCAGGCGCGAACTGATCACCACCGAGACATAGGCGGTACAGAAGGTGACGTGCGCCAACCAGATGGTGAACATCCCGCGCTCCGACGGCCAGCCAAACGCGTGCCCCATCGCCACAAACAGCAGCAGCAGCGACAGGCCGGTGATCACGTCCGGCATGACCAGCGGCGCAGTCAGCATAAAGGCAAACCCCGTTGACCCGCGGAAACGGCCAAAACGCACCATCACCACGGCGGCAATCGCCCCCAGCACCACCGCGGCGGTCGCCGAAGCGGCCGCTATCGTCAGGCTCAGTCCAACGGCGCTGATCATCGCCGAATCATGGAACAGCTCCGAATACCAGCGCGTCGACCAACCGGCCCATACCGTCACCAGCTTGGAACTGTTGAACGAGTAAATGACCAGCATCAGCATCGGCGCATACAGGAAGGTGAAACCTATCACCAGAATGGCGATACGCCACGGTGAACGCACTACCGGCAAGTTGTTCATCCCTGCCCCCCCATTTCCTTGTTCTGGTGCTTGTGGAACCAGAGAATAGGTACGATCAGCAACAACAGCATGACGGTGGCAACCGACGAGGCCACCGGCCAGTCGCGGTTATTGAAGAACTCTTGCCACAGTACGCGGCCGATCATGATGCTGTCCGGCCCGCCCAGCAGTTCCGGGATCACAAACTCGCCCACCGCCGGGATAAACACCAGCATCGAGCCGGCGATAATGCCACCGCGGGTCAGCGGCACGATCACGCTAAAGAAGGTTTTCAACGGTTTGGCACCCAGGTCCAGCGAAGCCTCAACCAACGAGTAATCCAGCCGCGTCAGCGCGGTATAAATGGGCAATACCATAAACGGCAGGTAGGAATACACCACGCCGATATACACCGCCAGATTGGTATGCAGGATCACCAAGGGTTGGTCGATAACCCCCAACCACAGCAGGAAGTTATTGAGGATACCGTTGTTTTTCAGGATCCCCATCCAGGCGTAAACGCGGATCAGGAACGAGGTCCACGACGGCAGGATCACCAACAGCAGCAAAATATTGCGGGTTGAAGACTTGCTGTGCGCCACCGCCCACGCCAGCGGGTAGCCGATGATCAGGCAGCAAATCGTCGATACCGCCGCCACCTGCAACGATTGCAGATAGGCATCCAGATACAGCGGATCGTCGGTCAATTGCAGGTAGTTGGCAAAGTTGAGCGCGATATCCAGCTTGCCTTCCGCCCAGCTCATCAGATCGGTATAAGGCGGAACGGCCAGCGCCAGCTCCGACAGGCTGATCTTGAACACAATCAAGAACGGCAGCAGGAACAGCAGCGTAAGCCACAGCAGCGGCACTGCGATCACCAGTTTGCGGCCGTGGGCCATTTGCAGGCGCTGGAAAAACGCTTTGAGCGGGCCGGGGCCGTTAGCCGGCGGTTCCGGCGGCGTGCGTTCAGAAAGCATTGTCATAACAATTACTCCTCACCTTCTCAACTACACCGTCAACACTACGCAGCTGTCGGCTTCCCAACACAGACGCACTTCATCGCCCCAGGTCGGCATCCCTTTGCGGAAACGGTGGCCGTTCTGCAACTGGGCGCTGAGCATCTGGCCGCTGAGCAGCTTCACGTGGTAGATCGACAGATCGCCAAGGTAAGCGATATGCACCACTTCCCCCACCGCAAAGTTGCAGCCGTCTTGCGGCACCTCTTCGCACAGCATGATTTTTTCCGGTCGCAGCGCAACCTGGATCGGCACGCCGTCCACCACCGACGAATCAGGATCCACTTTCAGCGCATGACGCAGGCCGGGGCTTTGCAGGATCAGCGCATCGTCATGACGCTCCTGCAGCACGCAGTCAAAGACGTTGACCGAGCCGATAAATTCGGCGCTGAAGCGGCTGTTCGGATGCTCGTAGATCTCTTCCGGCTCACCGATTTGCACAAACTTGCCGCGGTTCATGATGGCGATGCGCCCCGCCATGGTCATCGCTTCTTCCTGATCGTGGGTGACCATTACGCAGGTCACGCCTACGCGCTCAAGAATATCCGTCACTTCAAGCTGCATGCGGTCACGCAGTTTTTTATCCAGCGCGCCCATAGGTTCATCCAGCAGCAACAGCTTCGGCCGCTTGGCCAGGCTGCGTGCCAGCGCCACACGCTGGCGCTGGCCGCCGGAGAGCTGGTGCGGCTTGCGTTTGGCGAACTCTTGCATGTGCACCAGCGACAGCATCTCCGCCACCCGCTCGGCGATTTCCGCACGCGGCATTTTGTCCTGCTTCAGGCCGAAAGCGATGTTCTGCTCAACCGTCATGTGCGGGAACAACGCGTAAGACTGGAACATCATATTGATTGGCCGCTGGTAGGGCGGCACGTGCGACATGTCCTGCCCGTCGAGCATAATCTGCCCTTCCGTTGGCTGTTCAAAACCGGCCAGCATGCGCAATAACGTAGACTTGCCACAGCCGGACGGCCCCAGTAGCGCAAAGATTTCGCCCTTGTAGATGGTCAGGCTGACGTCTTCGACCGCATTTTGTCCATCAAAGGTTTTAGTGAGGTTACGGATTTCCAGCAGAGGGGTAAAAACCTTCTGCGACTTGGCTTGAGGACGAGGAATGGCGTCGTTCAATCGGGGTGCTCTCCGGTGTAAAGCAGTGCAAAAAACCACGGCGATTGCCATGGCCCAAAATGGCAACGCAGGCGGGGAGCACCCGCCTGCTGATCAGAACACGACTGAAAACCGGGCTCGGTTGGCTGAGCCCTTACGTATTACTTCCCGCTTTTAACTTTAGTCCAGGCACGGGTAATGACACGGTCCAGCTTCGGCGATTGCACATTCAGCGTGAACAGCTTGGCGCGCAGATCGACCGGTGGATACACGTTCGGATTATTGCGTATATCGGCGTTCACCAGCGGCGTGGAATCCTTCACCGCGTTGGCGTAATACACGAAGTTGCTGATGCCCGCCATCACGTCAGGCTTCAGCAGGAAGTTCAGGAACTGGTAAGCAGCGTCCTTGTTTTTGGCATCCGCCGGCATGGCGAACATGTCAAAATAGGTCAGCGCCCCTTCTTTCGGGATGGTATAAGCCACGTTCACGCCATTCTTCGCTTCTTTGGCGCGGTTAGCTGCCTGCATCACGTCACCGGACCAGCCGATCGCCACGCAGATGTCGCCGTTCGCCAGATCGTTGATGTACTGGGAAGAGTGGAAGTAACGGATGTTCGGCCGCAGCTTGAGCAGCAAATCGTTCGCCGCGCCGGTGTAATCCGCCGCGTTGGTGCTGTTGGGATCTTTACCCAGATAATGCAGCACGGTCGCGTAGATTTCGCTAGGCGCATCCAGGAAGGAAACACCGCAGCTTTTCAGTTTTTCAAGGTTTTCCGGTTTGAGGATCAGATCCCAGCTGTCGACCGGCGCGTCTTTGCCCAGCACCGCTTTCACCTTGTCGACGTTATAGCCGATGCCGGTGGTCACCATCAGGTAAGGAATGCCGTACTTGTTGTCCTTGTCGTTATGCGCCACCAGTTGCAGCATCTCGGGATCAAGGTTTTTGTAATTCGGCATTTTGCTCTTGTCGAGCGGCTCGAAGATACCGGCCTTCGACTGGCGCTCAAGGAAGTTGGACGAAGGTACCACCAGGTCATAACCGGTGCTGCCCGCCATCAATTTGCCTTCCAGCACTTCGTTGGAGTCAAAGACGTCGTACACCACTTTGATGCCGGTTTCTTTCTGGAATTTAGCTAAGGTGTCCGGCGCAATATAGTCGGACCAGTTATAGACGTGCAGCGTTTTTTCATCGGCTGACGCTGTGACGGACGCGGCCATCAGCAGGCCGGCAACAACACCCGATAACCACTTTTTACGTTGGGTGACCATCCGTAACTTCCTCCAAAACAGGGGTGAATCATAGAATTGAACTTGTATCCCGAAATGATACAAAACCTTTCCTGATCGAGCGCAATCGTTGCAACCGCGAATTGAATGGCTATGCATTTGATTGCATAAGCCTTTTTCAGCTGTCCAGCCCGCGTGGTTACAAGGGGAATCGCAAGCCCTTAGCAGAATCAGCAGCATAACCGGTGTTGCCGGAACGCACCAGCCTTCAGGGCTAAAAACGCCTTTTATCGATTTTTTATGCAGTTTCTCTCTATGTGATACGCCATTAATGGCATAAACGGCGAGAAATATCTGGCAACAGAGGGTAAAACGCAGAATATATTATTGCGGAAGGAAATAAGGGCAGCATGCCGCCGGAGGTACGGCATGCATCAGCTACAGCGGGGATCAATGCAACATTGGCTGGCGGTCAGCGGTAGCCGGGTTCTCTTCTTCATCACCCATAAACAGCAGATCGTTCGCCCGCGCCTCGAGGATCACCATCGAGATCTGTTCTTCGCCCTGCTGCATAAAGTGGGTGAACTGCTCCAGCGTCACGCCCACGGCGATACTCAGCGACTGACAGACAATCAGTTTCGGCAGGTTGTCGTCCTGGATATCGACAAACGCCTTGATGGTCAGCGAACTGGCGTTGATCTGGCTGAGATCGGCCACCAGCGGGATCAACGCGGTCGGTTTTACCTCGGCCAACGCGGAGAACAAGATCACGTTGTCGACCAGATCGATCTTGGCGTCAAACACGCCGTCGAAATTTTGCATGTGCGGCAGGTGCAGCGCCTGACAGGAATCGCACTCAAAGAATGAAATGCCCGATTGATCCAGCCAACGTCGCAACAACGCCAAATCAGGGACAATGAGTGAATCCATATTACCAGCCTCACAATATTCAAAACGCGAAAAAGGCGCATAGCTTACGGAATATTGCCCCAATACGCCACGATCAAAGCCGCTTAATTCGCTATTAGGATAAATATGGGCGAGAAAAGGTCACCGCACCAGCCGCAAAGCCGCGAATCTTTGCCGACGGGCATTCAGCCACCCGATTTCAAGCGAAACCCCGGCCGTGCGCGCTGTTCAATGTATTCGATCATCATGCCGGCGATATCCAGCCCGGTAGTGCCCTCCACCCCTTCCAACCCCGGTGAAGCGTTGACTTCCATCACCAGTGGGCCACGGGCCGCACGCAGGATATCCACCCCGGCGACATCCAACCCCAGCGTAGTCGCAGCCTTCACCGCAATCGCCCGCTCTTTGGCGGTAATGCTCACTTTGCGGGCGGTGCCGCCGCGGTGCAGGTTGGAGCGGAACTCCCCGGCCTTGGCCTGGCGCTCGATAGCGGCCACGACCTTGCCGCCCACCACCAGACAGCGCACGTCCCTGCCCTGCGCCTCGCGAATGAACTCCTGCACCAGAATATGGGCGTTGAGGCCGCGGAAGGCGTCAATCACGCTCTCCGCCGCCTGGCGCGTTTCCGCCAACACCACGCCGATACCCTGAGTGCCTTCGACCAGTTTGACCACCAGCGGCGCACCGCCGACCAGCTCGATCAGATCGCCGGTATCGTCCGGCGAATGAGCGAAACCGGTGATCGGCAGATCTATCCCCTGACGCGCCAGCAATTGCAGCGAGCGCAGCTTGTCGCGCGCCCGGGTGATCGCCACCGACTCATTCAGTGGGTAGCTGCCCAGCAGCTCAAACTGCCGCAGCACTGCGGTACCATAAAAAGTGATGGCGGAGCCGATACGCGGGATCACCGCATCATAACGGTCCAACTGGCGGCCGCGATAATGGATGGTCGGCGCAGCGGGGTTGATGTTCATATAACAGGAGAGCGGATCGATAATATCAATGCTGTGCCCGCGCTGCTCCGCCGCTTCCCGCAGGCGTTTGCACGAATACAGCGTTCCATCGCGCGAAAGAATGGCAATTTTCACTCGTCACCCCAAAAAGCAATTACCTGCCAGGCAGGCATGTTATCGGCGGCCGGCGCTCAGGCGCGCGGCTCATGGTCTTTTTTATCATCCGGCGCGTTTTTCGGATCGGGCTTGTGCCGATCGTTTTCCGGCGGCAGGCCGCCGCGCATCAACGGGCCAAAGCCCTGCGCCACGCGCCAGACCAAAAACGCCGCCGCCGGCACCATCAGCGCCACCCCGAGAAAGATCATCGCCACCGCCGCCTGCTGTGAAGCCAGCCAACCCGGCAACTGGACATGATCGTGAATACTCAGATAGGCCAGCACCAACAACAGCATACCCAGGCCTTCCAATACCAGCACCGGACGCGGTAAGTCACCGAATGAACGCATATTTTTCTTCTCCAGAGGCACTGCCTCCAGTGTAGTGAATTCCCCCCGGCGGCGACAGCCCCGGCGGCTTAATCGGTTACATGAATCAGATTAACAGGTAATTCCTGCTTTTTTTTCACCGAGCCAACGGGCATAGTAACCGGCATCAACGCAGGTAATGCGCAGACTGAGGCTTTTTCGGCTGACAGAATGTCGTTGCTGTAGCGATTAAATAATTGAATATCAACTAAGGAGTGATGCATGTTTGCAGTGATCTTCGGGCGCCCAGGCTGTCCTTATTGTGTCCGTGCAAAAGAGTTGGCGGAAAAACTGACTGAAGACCGTGACGATTTCAACTTCCGTTATATTGATATCCACGCAGAAGGCATCACCAAGGCCGATCTGGAAAAAACCGTCGGCAAGCCGGTAGAAACCGTACCGCAGATTTTCCTTGATGAGAAACACGTTGGCGGCTTCACAGATTTCGAAGCCTACGCCAAAGAAAACCTGAATCTGTTCCAGTAAGCCTCAGGTTGTACGGCAAAAAGGCGCTTAGGGCGCCTTTTTTTATTGTCGTTCGCGGCGGTGGCATTGCTGGAAAATCTGCAGCAGGCTGCGCGCAAACAGCGCCAGCATGGCACCGAATACGCACCAAAACACCGCGCTGGTGGCATAAGCCAGTTCCTGCCAGAACGAATAAAACGGCGTCAGCCAAAAATGGCGGATCGCCAGGCATAGCGGCAACGCATACAGCGCGCCCAGCAACGGGCAGAGGATCCGCTTTTTGCTCGACAAATAGCTGGCGATCATGCCGGGTATCACAAACAGCAGCAGGCCGGTTTCACCGTGATGCTCATGATCCGTACTGCCGAATGCCCCGCTCTGCTGGCCGAGAAACACCAGGCTGAACAACAGAGAGCAGCTTAAAATACCTACCCAATACCGATAATTCGCCATGCGGAGACTCCCCTTTAGCGTCGTCACTACCCCATAGAAATCAGCCGTGTCACAAAGCCGGTGACGCCTTGCCATAAACGGCAACGCCGAGCTGAATTTTTTCCTTGGTCTAAAGAGAGTTAAATGCGTTTGGCGGCGCAGGAACTCAGCTTAATGCTGGCTGTCACGCGCTATAGCGACTAGAATATACGCCGCCGATCGATGGTTCGAATCGCCTTCCGCTGGTTAGTTATTTATGACGTCATTTTTCGACTGAATTTATATCTTATAGTCATCTACATCAAGCACTTACTGGTAAACAATAAGTTATCCTCCGTGAACATAAACGTCGCTAGTTTGTTAAACGGTAACTACATCCTGTTACTGTTTGTGGTACTCGCACTGGGGCTGTGCCTCGGTAAAGTTCGTCTTGGCTCCGTTCAACTCGGTAATTCCATTGGCGTTTTGGTGGTTTCGCTGCTGTTGGGCCAACAACATTTCGCCATTAACACCGAAGCGCTGAATCTCGGCTTTATGCTGTTTATTTTCTGCGTCGGCGTGGAAGCCGGGCCAAACTTTTTCTCAATTTTTTTCCGCGACGGCAAAAATTACCTGATGCTGGCGCTGGTGATGGTCGGTTCCGCGATGGTGATCGCTATCGGCCTTGGCAAGTTGTTCCATTGGGACATCGGGCTAACCGCCGGCATGCTGGCCGGATCGATGACCTCGACCCCGGTGCTGGTGGGCGCAGGCGATACGCTACGCAACACCATCGTCAACGGCCCGGCGCTGCTGGCGGCACAGGACCATCTGAGCCTCGGCTATGCCCTGACCTACCTGATTGGCTTGGTGAGCCTGATCTTCGGCGCACGCTATCTGCCCAAGCTGCAACATCAGGATCTCTCCACCTCCGCCCAACAGATTGCCCGCGAGCGTGGCCTGGATACCGACAGCCAGCGCAAGGTTTACCTGCCGGTCATTCGCGCCTACCGCGTTGGCCAGGAGCTGGTAGCCTGGGCTGATGGCAAAAACCTGCGTGAACTGGGCATCTATCGCCAGACCGGTTGCTATATAGAACGCATCCGCCGCAACGGCATTCTGGCGAACCCGGACGGCGACGCGGTGCTGCAGGTGGGCGACGAGATTTCCCTGGTCGGCTACCCGGATGCTCATGCGCGGCTGGACCCCAGCTTCCGCAACGGCAAAGAAGTGTTCGACCGGGATCTGCTGGACATGCGCATCGTCACCGAAGAGATCGTGGTCAAGAACAGCAATGCGGTAAACAAGCGCCTGAGCCAGTTAAAGCTGACCGATCACGGCTGCTTCCTCAACCGGGTGATCCGCAGCCAGATTGAAATGCCCATTGACGACAGCATAGTGCTCAACAAAGGCGACGTGCTGCAAGTCAGCGGCGACGCACGCCGGGTGAAAAGCGTGGCGGAGAAAATCGGCTTTATCTCTATCCACAGCCAGGTGACCGACCTGTTGGCCTTCTGCTCCTTCTTTATCATCGGGTTGATGATTGGCCAGATCACCATCCAGTTCAGCAATTTCTCGTTCGGCATCGGCAACGCCGCCGGCCTGCTGATGTCCGGCATCATGCTGGGCTTCCTGCGTGCCAACCACCCGACCTTCGGCTACATTCCGCAGGGTGCGTTGAACATGGTGAAAGAGTTTGGCCTGATGGTGTTTATGGCCGGTGTGGGCCTGAGCGCCGGTGCAGGCATCGGCCACAGCCTCGGCGCCGTCGGTGGCCAGATGCTGATCGCCGGGTTGATCGTCAGCCTGGTGCCGGTGGTGATCTGCTTCCTGTTCGGTGCCTATGTACTGCGCATGAACCGCGCCCTGCTGTTCGGCGCGATTATGGGAGCACGCACCTGTGCGCCGGCAATGGAAATCATCAGCGACACCGCACGCAGCAACATCCCTGCGTTGGGCTACGCCGGAACCTACGCCATAGCTAACGTGTTGTTAACTCTGGCAGGCTCGTTGATTGTGGTGTTGTGGCCGGGGATACTCGGCTAACCGATAAGCAGCAAAGATGAATCAGTGGCAAATATATTTTGAAATTTTTATCGCCAGCGAGAACTTTCCTTTCCGGGGGTAGTCTGAATTAGTGCCACTGCTTTTCTTTGATGTCCCCATTTTGTGGAGCCCGTTAGTCCCGCCTTTTTAGGTTCAAGACTATCGGGTTTTTTGTTGCCTAAAACTCTCCGCCCTTGCAATACGGGCCTTCCCGTACGGCCTGCTTCTCTGATGGCGACAAAGTGGCGACAGCCATTTTGCGGGGCACAAAAAACCTGCTTTCTCCGGCTTCTGTTAAATCCAAAGTGACCCCTGATTACTCCTTGTTGGATGCGATGGAGCAATATCAATTTTACCCGGTGATACAATCTGCCGTTGGATAGATTCCAGCGTCACAAAAGTACAGCTGCAATTGATATTTTGGCACTGGTGATAGCGTTCTATGGTGTTCTCACTCAAGTAGCGGCTTGTACGAGCATGGGCGGCAGTTCGGCAAAGCGGATACTCCATGCTGAGCCAGCAGGAATTTAGCCTGCTATGCGCTGGATTATCTGGTGTTTGGTAATGCCTTTTGCTCCACCCCACCGTAAGTATTACCAGAACGGCGCGCACCCCGGTTATATCCTGCATATGACCGACGCGGCACAAAGCACCAGCGACGTCGACAGGATACGCCAAGCCACGCGAGACACTAAATCGCAAACTCTTCATGTACGCGCCGAACGGCAAGCCCGACGGTATTAAAATCTTGCCGCTAAGCGAGGTCGCTACCAAAGATAATTTTTTCAATATCAAGAATGCTACTCGGGACGATTTGCTGAGTGCATACCGTGTACCGCCGCAAATGATGGGGGATTATACCGAATAATACTGGGGGGTTTGGAGATGTGGAAAAGGCTGTTCAGTTTTTTTTACGAAATGAATTGACACCACACCAAGAGAGAATGAAGGAAATAAATTATTGGCTTGAGTTTGAAACCATTAGCTTTTGTAGCTATAAATTAGCCTAAGAAATTTTGCCGCACTTTTGTGCGGCACGCTATATCAATCATCTAACTTGATATTAAATTTCTTTACTCTGAGTCTATTTATTTCACTAGATGAGGCTATTTTTTTGAGAGCCGATGTTGCGTTATCAGTAATCTTTGCATATGCCTCGTCATTGCTAGAAAAATTACCAAATTTTAAGCAAGTACTGACAAATGGAATTAGTTTATCACCTAAATCGCTAGTAAATAAATCAAAGTACTCGGCGGAGGTTGTTTTCGACAACACATCTATATCAATAGGACTCCAACCATTACGACCGGCAATTCTATCCAGCACTGAGCATGCAGTTTCTTTTTGCTTTCCTAACTCATGAATCGCTTTGAATTTAGAGATTATCTCCGAGTCATTTATATCCCCAGCATAATTCAACTCATCCAAGTCAAAAGAATCCGGTGAGTCCGCATGAGTTTCAATATACTTGTCTATTATCTTAGTAGCCACTTCATTTTCATTCAGATTTCTCATTAGAGTAATAGTACCGTTGAGGTTTGCTGCTGAAACATACTTCCCATTTAGCATAAAACTGTCGTATATAGCTCTAACCACTTCATCTTTTTCTATTGTAAAACTATTGTGGTACTTTTTCCAAGCGCAAGAAAATGAATCACCTGACTCACCACGAATAACATCTTGATTTTTATCATGCAAGGCACGATTTAAATCATCTTCATTGAAGAAGCCACTTGTAACAGCATTTGAAATCACTAGATCTAATTCGTTAGTGTGATAATATTCAAGCGACATTAACAGTTGATTCCATTCGTCATGTTGTTTATTACTTTCTTTATCGCTGCCATATTCATCAAAGGTTTTATCTCTGACAAATTCAAGAGTAGGTACTCCTGCGTCACTTCCCGAACAATAATAACACCACATGAATAACACCAATGTTTCAACTACTTCCTTCTGTAATTTAACATGGCATTCTTTAATATACTTTTCAATCTCGATTGATAATCTCTCGATTTTTTTCAAAACCCTAATATTTCTAATCTGAAGCCTATAACAATACTCCTTTACTTGGGGGTTAACATTATCTGTGAATGCTAACTTTATACACTCCTCCGTCGTTGGCTTAAACTCCACCTCATAGTCTATTACCTTTTCCTTATATTTACTTAGTTCGGAACCCTCCATGGCACTTTCGTTTAATAATATAATTACCTTGCAATCTCTTTGCTCCTTTAACATTGAAATCAAACCAAGAACATCTACTTCAGATAATCCATTACCTCGACGTTCAAGATCATCTATACAGATTAAAGTTTCTTTAATAGATAGAAATGACACTTTGTCTAATGCAGGCATAAATCCTTTTACAATCGGTAACTCCTTCAACGTTTTGGCATTTTTCTTACTAAAGTAAAATGCATTTGAAACTGCGTTATCTAAGAATGTATCAAGCGTGGCATTTTGCCCCACTTTGCTTTTATTTATAGTATTCTCAAATATACTGTATTTCAAATCATCAAGTGAATTCATTCCAAAAAGTGAAACATACGAATACTTTTTATATACCAAGCCTCCACTTCGGTTAGCATTATTTAAAGTATCATTCCAAAAATATGTCTTACCAACGCCCCACTCACCTTTTACAACCATAATTTCTGGCAAGTCGTGCGCAATGAATTTAGAAATGCTTTTCCTTATTAATTCAATAGACATATGAAACCCTATTAATTGATAAATTATTATGAGCAGCCAAATGAAATTTTATATTAAGGTTGGAGATATTCCTATCAAAAGATAAATTTAATCCTCTATAGAAGATCGATGCACAATGCTATCCCCGCCTCGCCCGTCTGTTTCACGTGTCGCTTTTAATGCAGTTGCATGATCCGGCGCGATCCGCGCCTGTGCTGGCGCTGCGGGGGAAAATCACACCGGATCATCATGCAAATTCATGCACCTAATGCATGCATGGCCTGAAAACGTAAAAACAGCGGAATAATGGCATCAAAAACAGGCATTATTGCTGCAATGCCGTTCACTTAAGGAATACAAACTCGTTTTGCCGGGGGATACTTACTTTATTAGGTCAACGGCCAATTCAGAACGACAACGCTATCATTGTAATCGTCGTCACTACCACTCTCTGCACCTATGGTCGCAAAACCAGGCTTCCCATCAAGCGTGTTATCTGAATAGCGCAGCTTGCACGGCTTACCGTCCCCCTCAACCTGAACACAAACATTGCCCGCACCTGAATGGTAAACCTTGGTATTTTTACCATCACTGTTATTCATCGGCGTGTTGTTCAAGCCCTTACCGTTATAGGTATCAACCAAATTGTCGTCGATATACAGTTTGACAGTTTGTTTATGGGCGTCGGTATTGGCGTATGCTGTCAGGCCAAAGGTGGTGTTTGGTGGCAGTTTGAAACAATGCTTGCCAGAATTATCTTCACCGCATGAACCTTTGCAGCCACAGTTTGGATCATCTTTATGGCATGGCTCATCTTTGTGACATGGATCATCTTTGTGACATGGGTCATCTTTATGACAGGGGTCTGGCTGTGGCGAAGGTACCTGGCACGGATCCGTTACGTTATTCATTCTCCACAACCCGGCGTCGTATTTTCTGTTCTCGTCAATTGAGGTGAAAACCAAATGCAGCAATTCATTTGAATAAATGCCCTTACCATCAATGCAAAGGAAGCTTGTTCTTGGAGGAAATTGATTAATAAGAACGATGGGGTCATTCTCTCTGATTATTCCATCTTGGGAGGTGGTTTGCATTACTATTTTCCAACGAAGAGCTGGTGCCGCTACGGGATCAAGATTAGAGGTGTTTGCTCTATAATATTCACCCGGGTTTGCACACTGACTAACATCACCATACACAGCTAACAGACCACCATCACACTCATTCAATCCTTTTAAAACAACAATGTCATTATTCTTAACTTCTGCGCCCGTTGATTTCCCCTCACCAGACAACACTCGCCAAAATCCAACCGCACTCTTCAGAACTTTCTCGCCACGAAGAGAAGGAGTATTCACTGTGACAGTATTAAAGTGTGATCCAGGCGTAGTATCAGGGGTAGAAGTAGCCAAATAACCACCCGACCAGTTTTGATAATGATTTTGTAATGAAATTGCATCGCCATACTTAATTACCAGATTGCTCATGTGCAGCCTCTTTTTGTCTTGAT
This sequence comes from Serratia inhibens, assembly GCF_003591175.1. Lineage (GTDB taxonomy): Bacteria > Pseudomonadota > Gammaproteobacteria > Enterobacterales > Enterobacteriaceae > Serratia > Serratia inhibens. Next base: position 1,301,300 of record NZ_QYYG01000001.1, read on the forward strand.
ATTTTTAAACAAATTATGTCATTCGGAGAATAACCACCAATACCACTACAATTAACAAGGACTTTACGCATGTCAGCCTGTGTTTAAATTTTATTTTTATTAAAGTGTGACATTCCCACCAATATGTAAAAATATAATAAGTAAATATTTTCTTGTGCTAGATTCTCGACGTTATGGTGAATTTTGTGCTGAATTGCCTGATGACTACTTTGAACATATTAATTCGCCTGAAATGAACGCGGTAGATGAAATTCGTAGTGTGGTCGAAGCCGCACGGCCCGCCAATGAAGGCGGCCGTGAGGCCGGAATGCCGATGATGACAACGGGAAGGCTGCGGATTTTATCAGGCATCCGACACCGTGCCCGCAGGCCTAAATCACTGCTCTTGCGAGTAAGCGACCCATTTAGCCATGTCGCGATGCGAGATATTCCCGCCGCACACCACTATCCCGATGACGGCATCAGAGGGTAACCTGGGTGCAGTGGCAATGACGGCAGGTATAAGCGCGCCGGAGGCGAGTTCAACCCATAATTTTGCCTGTTCGCCAAAGGCGAGCATGCCGTCAATCGCCTCCTGATCCGAGACAACAACTATGTCCTCGGCATAGGCTTGAGCATGGGCCAGCATCATTTCATCAATAATCGGTACCCCAAGGGTAGAGATGATCGAGGTGACATCAATATTCACCGGCTTGCCGGCACGCAACGCCTGATGCATCGAACTGGCACCTGCGGTCTCTACGCCCCAGATTCGGATATCAGGCTTAATGGCCTTTAGCGCCGTAGCCGCACCTGCCAACATTCCACCGCCACCCACGGCAATGAAAACGTCGGTCAACTCCGGGCAATCGGCAATAAACTCTAGCGCCAGGGTTCCATGCCCTTCAGCTATCAGCGAATCGTTGCAGTCGTCGATGACGACATATCCTTCGTCAACCATAACTTTGGCGCGCGCAAATGCAGCGTGAACATCGGTTTCTATGATGACGGTACTGCCCAAGTCACGGACCCGCTCGACAGAGGTCGCCGGCGCGCTGGGGGGCATGATTATAGTGACGTTGGCACCAAAGATCTTCGCAGCCTCGGCAATAGCGATACCAAAATTGCCGCCACTCACCGCGACAAATCGGGTCTCTTTGAAATCGCCTTTCAGGCTCAGGAACTTGTTAAGCACCCCGCGCGCTTTAAAGGAACCGCCAAGCTGAGTATTTTCAAGCTTCAGGAAAACCGGTCTCTGAATCTTTTCGGCCAATCTCGAGCCGGCAATGGTTGGCGTACGGATGACCTTCCCTGCTAACCGCTCCGCCGCCGCGAGGACCGCGTTAAATTCGATTAATGTTGTCATTTTTGCCCAGTCAGGTAGATGTTGTTGAATCAAGTGTTTGGCAAACTATCCCGACTGAGAATAGAGTTCTGCGAGCAGGGTTGCAACAGGTGTACATATTGGTTTTTGCCACAAAAAAACCCGCCTGCGGGCGATTGCCAATTGCGCAATCCACTCTCCAGACGGGTTCGTTTTCGTGTAATGGCCTAGCCGCGCTGCATTACTTTTGTTCGGCGCTGCTCAGGGTGTCTTCGGCTTTCCACACGCGGTATTTCACTTCCACGTCTTTCGGCACGTAAACCACGATCGGCAGTCGGCTGTTGTAACGCTGCATGGCGGCATCACCCAGGTTGGCGGCGATAAACTTCTTCTGCTTGGCACCGTCCGGGCAAGCCATCATGGTGGAGGCCGGTGCAGACAGTTTATCCAGCACCAGGTAGTCGTAGCCCCAGCCGGAAAGGGTTTTGCTCTCCAGCGTGCCGCCCATCATGTGGCGGTTACAGTCCACTTCCAGCGTTTTGCCGATCAGCAGTTCAACCTTGAAGTTTTCTTCCTGCTCCTGCTTCGGCAGATAAATCACCTGGCGGCTCATGCCCTTTTCCGCTTTCGGGTACGGCGCGACCTTTTCCAGCGGCTGTTTGCTGATATCGGCGTCAGCGGGCGGGGTGGCAGCAATAGCGCTGGCGGAAACGGCCATCAGCAGGCCGGAAAATACAACGGATACCTTGTTCATGTTTTATCCCTACAGTTTATAAGATGCTTCGGCCATAAACTAATACACTACCGCCAGCCTGGCTATAGGTTTAATCTTCTTTACAATAGCCAGTGCGCAGTTACAAAAACCTGCCACCAGCCATTGGTCGGGATAAAACCTCAGTGGGTTTCGGCGTTGGCGATATAGGCCTTCACCACCTGATAAACATAGTCCTGGCATGCCAGCCCGGTTTGCGGGTCGTATTTGCCCTGATTGGTAATATTGTTGGAAAGCACCCGGATACCGATAAACGGAATAGCGAAAGAAGCGGCGATCTGCGCCGCAGAAGCCGTTTCCATCTCTTCAACCGAGGTGTGATAACTTGCCCGGAAATGGCTAATACGGTCCAGTTCGCTGTTCCACACGTCGGCGGAGCCAATCACGCCCTCAACCACTTTGCCCCGGGTGTAGCTTGCTTTAACACCTTCCGCTATCGCCATCAGTTTGGCGTCTGCCGGGAACTGGCGAATGCTGTGGACATTTTTATCCTCACCCGCGCTGCCCTTCGAAGCCAGCAGGTCCATGGGTTGCCATTGCCGTGAGTCGCTGCCTTCCCCTGCCGCCTTCTTCGGTGTTTTAAACGCACCCAGGCTGACCGAATATTTGCCCAGCACGATATCGTAGACCTTGAGCGCCGGATCGTGGCCGCCTGCGGTTCCCTGGTTGATAATCGCCACCGGATGGAAGCGGGTCGCGGCAATCGCCGTGGCCGCCGCGGCATTGGACATGCCTTTCTGGGTTTCCGATACCACTACCGGGTAACCGTCCAGGGTGCCATGCCAGAAACGCCAGCCGCCAATCTGTTCCTCTCGCGGGTTATCCAGGCGTTGGGCGAAGCGTTCCGCCTCCACCGGCATGGCCCCTTGCACCACAATCGGCCCGGCGGCATGACCCTGCTGCGCCAGTGCTAACGGGGAAAATGTCACGCCACAGGCGGCCAACAGCATAAAGCTCAGTTTTTTCGTCATCACCACAGCATCCCGATAAAAAGCAAAGGATTACCTTAGCCGAAAGGCCAAAGCCCGCCTATCGCTTTCTCGCAGGTCCGCCGAAGGGCTAAGGTTTTCTTAAGACAGAATTATTACAGTGGCACAACTCCTCACTGCCACCGAGCCTGCGCGTGAACCCAAAACCTTCATTAAATCAATCCTCAACGACACAGCAAATTCAGACTAACGCCCTTTACTCCTTACCGGCATCCTTTTACCTTTGGCAGGTTTTTGGGTTGATAGTCAGTGGCTTGTTGTTCCTTTGGCTGTCACGCAACGAACAGTTGGATTGGGCAATCAGCAATTACTGGTTCGACGCTGCCAGCGGCCATTTCCCCTGGCAAAACGATCGCTGGCTGGATCTGATCAACCATCGTTTGCTGAAAATCAGTGTGATTGGCGGTGCGGTGCTGGCGCTGTTTTATGGGATTTACCGCCGTAACCCACGCATGATCGTCGCCATGCTACTGATCGGCATCGGGCCGTTGGTGGTCGGGATCCTCAAAGCCACCAGCGCGCATTCGTGTCCGTGGGATCTGATCGAATATGGCGGTAAGGCGATGTCCTACCCACTGTTCGGCGCGGTACCGGCCGAACCGGGGCCGGGCCGGTGCTTCCCCGGCGGCCATGCTTCCAGCGGTTTTGCGGTGATGGCGCTGTTTTTCCTGTTTTACCCGCAACGCCCGCGCCTGGCTTACTGGTGCTGGTTTGGCGGCATTGCGCTCGGCATGCTGATGGGATTTGGTCAGGTCATGCGCGGCGCACATTTTCTTACCCATAACCTGTGGGCAGGTTGGTGGGTTTGGCTCAGCCAACTGGCTGTTTATTGGATGGTGAGCGGGTATTTCCGCCGCAAGACAAGGTAAATATCATGGAGCAGTTGAATTATCTTCTTTTCGCCTGGATCAACGCGACCCCGGCGTCCCCCGAGTGGTTAATCGATGTTGCGACCTTCCTGGCGCGCGATCTGATCGCCATCGTGCCAGTGCTGATCGTCGGGCTATGGCTGTGGGGGCCGCAGAGCCAACTGGTATCGCAACGTGAAGTGGTGGCCAAGACGACGATTGCTCTGCTATTCGCCATGCTTTCTGCCTCTACCATCGGCATGTTATTGCCGCACGAGCGGCCGTTTGTCGCCGGTATCGGCTACACCTTCCTGGCCCATGCGCCGGACAGCTCATTCCCCAGCGATCACGGCACCGCCATCTTTACCTTTGCCCTGTCCTTCCTGTTCTGGCACCGGGTTTGGTCCGGCATTCTATTACTGATCGTCGCGGCCGGCATCGCCTGGTCACGCGTGTATCTTGGCGTGCACTGGCCGCTGGATATGGTCGGCGGCTTCCTGCTCGGCCTGGTCGGCTGCTTGTTCGCACAACTGGTGTGGAACCTGTTTGGCGATGCTATCGCCGCTAAACTGACGCGCCTGTACCATTTCCTGTTCGCCTTCGCGATCCGCAGGGGTTGGGTAAAAGAATAATCGCGCATAACGACAGGGGCGGCGCCGTCCCTGCCATTACACCACCCCGGTGGTGACACGAAACTCTCGCATTTTTCCTCCCCCCAACATGGTCACCGCAGCCCCGCCGGGCGTATGTGGGCTGCAGGTAGCCGGCTGAACAAACCTGAACAAGCGTTGGCTGCCTTGTTGCGTAATGGGGCGCAGGCCGTAATTGAATTGGGCGGTAGAAAACCGTGTTACATACCGTCTGCCCTTAGAGGCCAGCATAAAGAACTCGGCCTGATCGACATACAGTGACAGATCGTCCGAGCACAGCATCTCTTGTTCGGCCACGCTCCCGTGCGGTGCCAACGCCGGAGCCGGCAGATTCTGACGGAAGACCGCATCCGGAATGCAACCATAGTTAAGGTGGCAAACGTAGTTCAGCGGCAACGGCTCATCGGCAAGGTTGGTGATTTGCATCTCGATGGCAAATTGTGCGCTGTCCGCCGTTAAACGCAATGCCGGGCGTACCCGGCAACGTGGGTGAGAAAGTTCTCCGCTAGCGTAAAGTGCCAATGTATCGCCTTCCACCTGCAACCCTATCCGTTGCATGCCTGCCAACGAACCCTCTTGCTGCAGCCAGGGTGAATGAAACGCAACGCCGCCAACCGGTTTGCTCTTGCCCGGCCGGGCGCTGCGACGCCCCGACTTCAGCGAGTAGCCGTCAAAATCGGCATCCCAAATCGTCAGGCCACGGTAAGGCAATACCGTCAACATGCCACGGCGGTTTGCCAGCGTCAGCACCTGGCCGGCCTCTTCACAGGTAAACGCCGTGACCACAAAATCCGCATTGCGGAAAACTTCATCCGGTTGCATCCCAAACTGCTCAGGCGCCAGATTTATCATTATGTTCCTCCTTTTCCCCTGGACGTTCTGCTCGTAAACGCGCAGCTCGCACCTAAAATGTTATTTAAATAACATAACACCCTTCCTTATGTTATACACCAAACAGGCAAAAAACGATGATCTGCGCGTCATTTTTTAAAATCTCGCTAGGTTTACCGCCAATGAAATGTTACTATTCTAACATTGTTCACATCCTGCTTTGTTTAAACCTCAATAAGGAATCGAGATGACTACCGAAAACATTGATTACGCCCGCTATGTCGATCACACCCTGCTGGCCATGGACGCGACCGAAGAGCAAATCGCCAAGCTCTGTGAAGAAGCGCAACAGCACAATTTTTACGCCGTCTGCGTAAACTCCGGTTACGTACCGCTGGCGGCGCACCTGCTGCAAGAAAGCGAAGTAAAAATTTGTTCCGTGATCGGTTTCCCTCTGGGTGCCGGCCTGACCGTAGCGAAAGCCTTCGAAGCCAAAGCGGCGATTGCGGCCGGCGCGCAGGAAATTGACATGGTGATCAACGTGGGTTGGCTGAAAAGCGGCCTGCTGGATGAAGTCAAAGCCGACATCGCCGCAGTGCGCGAGGTTTGCGCGGCGATCCCGTTGAAGGTAATATTGGAAACCTGCCTGCTCAGCGATGCGCAGATCGTTCAGGTTTGTGAAATGTGTCGCGAACTCGATGTGGCCTTCGTTAAAACCTCAACCGGCTTCAGCACCGGCGGCGCTCGTGAAGAGCACGTTAAACTGATGCGAGCCACCGTGGGCAGTGAAATGGGTGTGAAAGCATCCGGCGCCGTGCGCGATCGCGCAACCGCCGAGAAGATGATCAAAGCAGGCGCCACTCGTATCGGCACCAGCTCTGGCGTAGCAATCGTTTCCGGTGATCAGGCTGCCGCCGGCAGCTACTGATAACCTGAGGCACCTCAGTACCGGGTGCACGCCGTGAAAATCTGATGCGGGGTAATACGTCCAGCCAATGGCTGAGCGCGTATTACCCCGCATTTGTGTGTTCGGCCCTAGAGATTGGCTCTTAACCCTGTGGGAAGACAGACTGATGGAAACGCGGCGCGAAGAACGTATTAACCGGTTAGTGCAGGCGTTAAAGCGCTCTGACAAGATCCACTTAAAAGAAGCCGCCGTGCTGTTGGGCGTTTCAGAAATGACCATTCGCCGCGATCTCAGCGCGGAACCGGCTGCCGTGGTATTGCTCGGCGGCTATGTGGTAGCCGACCCGCGCAGTAACGGCGTGACCAACTATTTCGTTTCCGATCAAAAAGCCAAGCAGGTAACGGAGAAGCGCCGTATCGGCCTGCTCGCGGCTGCGTTGATCGGCGAAAACGACACGGTATTTTTCGATTGCGGCACCACCACTCCAGCGATCATCGACGCCATTGCCGATGAACTGCCTTTCACGGCGGTGTGTCACTCGCTGAATACCTTCCTGGCGTTGCAGGACAAACCGAACTGCAAAGTGATCCTGTGCGGCGGCGAATTCAAACCGAACAACTATATTTTCACCGCCGTCGGCCAGCACAACGAGCTGGACCATATCTGCCCGAATATTGCCTTTATCTCCGCCGCCGGCCTGAGCCTGCAGCATGGCGCTACCTGTTTTAACTTCGACGAACTGGAGATGAAGCACCGGGCGATGGCGATGGCGCAGCAAAAGATCCTGGTCGCCGACCACAGCAAGTTCGGTAAAACCAAGCCTGCATGCATCGGCCCGCTGACCCAGTTCGATCGGGTGATTACCGATCGCCAGCCCGACCCGCAGTTTGTCGAGTTTTTCAACGAAAACGCTATCGCCATTCGTTTTTGAGCCACCTCTCACCGTCGGCTCGCCGGCGGTGCTCTTCACTTGCCGGTTCAGACTCATCGCCAGCAGGACAAATAATGCGCAGTTGAGGCGTTTATTTTTTTAACCGCACGCTAAATCAGGTTAATAAATCGCAACATCCCTTCAGGCAAATTCCCCCACCTCAGTGAAACCCGGCGAAATATCGGCGGTTATTTATGCTTAACGACGTTTTTATATGATAAATAGCGGCAACCTGGATACGATAAATATCAACAAACGCGCAACCATAACGTTCTAAATATGCCCAAATCAACTTATTTATATGATGAATGGTTAAGCATTTTTATTCGCTATCCGGTTAAGTAGTTTACCTGAGTTACTAGCGGGATATTTTCAATAAAACAAATAAAAATCATAAAGTTAATTATGATTTTACTTAAAAACGGAATGTGATCTGCGTCACTAAAAATGCTTAATCCGGGTTTTTAGCTAGATCCAAACCTGCGCTTAAAATATATTGCTCGGCTTATTGGCAACAACAGCGTTTTATCTGGTTAAATATTGCCCATGCCGAATAAACGTTAAAATGCTCATGAGAGCGTTCTCAGCGCAAAATCTTACACAATTGCGCAACACATGCGTGAAAAACCAATAAAAAAGCAGTTACACGCACAGGTTACGCATTTGGGAGCATGATCACGGTTGTTTCTACTGTAAATCGTTATCTTGCCGCCAACAAAAATCGGCAGGCACGGACCTTCCGGCAACAGTAACGATGGAAAGCCCTGTTTCGGCGGAACGTCATTTGGTTAGTTATCCGGCGCCTGCGCAAAAAAGATAATTAGCATAATAAACAACCAGGGGGACGCCAGTTATCCCCGCAAGCAACACCTGATTCTTACCGATGCCGCATCTGATATTGCGCCATTCGGTTTTAACCCTAAGTTTTGCCTTTAATTTTAAATTATCGTGTTCACTTCGGAGATATTTATGGACACTACACAGACCGGCACTATTGCCTCTGCGGCTTCTGGCTCCACCAGTACCTGGCGTAAAACGGACACCATGTGGATGTTGGGCCTGTATGGCACCGCCATCGGCGCAGGCGTTTTGTTCCTGCCAATCAACGCCGGCATCGGCGGTTTGATTCCCTTGATTATCATGGCCATCATTGCTTTCCCGATGACCTTCTTCGCCCACCGTGGCCTGTGCCGTTTCGTACTCTCCGGCAAAAATGCCGGTGAAGACATCACCGAAGTGGTTGAAGAACACTTTGGCATCAGCGCCGGTAAGCTGATCACTCTGCTCTACTTCTTCGCTATCTACCCAATCTTGCTGGTTTACAGCGTAGCGATCACCAATACCGTCGACAGCTTCATTACCCACCAGTTGGGCATGACCTCACCGCCGCGCGCCATTTTGTCGCTGATTCTGATCGTCGGCCTGATGACCATCGTGCGTTTCGGTGAGCAAGCGATCGTGAAAACCATGAGCATCCTGGTGTTCCCGTTCGTCGCCGTGCTGATGCTGCTGGCCGTGTATTTGATCCCGAACTGGACCGGCGCCATCTTCGAGAACGTCTCCCTTTCCGGCGCAGGCACCGGCATGGGCAATGGTCTGGTGATTACCTTGTGGCTGGCGATCCCGGTCATGGTGTTCTCCTTCAACCATTCGCCGATCATCTCCGCCTTTGCCGTCGCCAAGCGTGAAGAATACGGCCAGGAAGTTGCCGAGAAAAAATGCTCCCGCATTCTGGGTTACGCCCACATCATGATGGTGCTGACCGTCATGTTCTTCGTGTTCAGCTGCGTGCTGAGCCTGTCGCCAGAAAACCTGGCGGAAGCCAAGGCGCAGAACATCTCTATTCTGTCTTATCTGGCCAACCACTTTAACAACCCGATGATCGCCTACATCGCGCCGGTTATCGCCTTTATCGCCATCACCAAGTCGTTCCTCGGTCACTACCTGGGCGCACGTGAAGGCTTTAACGGCCTGATTGCCAAATCGATGAAGAGCCGAGGCAAAACCATCAGCACCAACAAGCTGAACCGCATCACCGCCATCTTCATGCTGATCACCACCTGGATTGTCGCGACCCTGAACCCAAGCATTCTGGGTATGATCGAAAACATGGGCGGCCCAATCATCGCCATGCTGCTGTTCCTGATGCCGATGTACGCTATCCGCAAAGTGCCTGCAATGCGCAAATACAGCGGCCACATCAGCAACGTGTTCGTCGTCGTGATGGGCCTGATCGCCATCTCCGCAATTCTGTACAGCCTCTAATCAAGCTCCGCCGGCGCCCCGTGCGCCGGCTTCTCTCGGCACGGCCCCCTTCATTAAAAGCGCCTATACGCTATAGCTTTCAAGTTACGGCCAGGCGGCAAACGCAGGAGTCCTCAAGAGCTTACTTAAGTAAGTGAATGGGGTGAGTGCGTGCAGGCAACAACGCTGTGGCTTGAAAGATGAAGGGTATAACACCTGAAGAAGGAGGCGAGACCATGGTCAGCGTTTTCGATATTTTCAAAATTGGTATTGGCCCATCCAGCTCCCACACCGTCGGCCCGATGAAAGCCGGCAAGCAGTTCATCGAGGAGTTGATTGCCAATCAGCAGTTGATGGATACCACCCGCGTGGTAGTGGACGTGTACGGTTCGCTGTCGCTGACCGGCAAAGGTCACCACACCGATATCGCGATTATCATGGGGCTGGCGGGCAACCTGCCGCATGACGTGGACATTGACGGCATCGCCGGTTTTATCCGCGACGTAGAACAACGCGGTCGCCTGCTGCTGGCTAACGGCCGCCATGAGGTGGATTTCCCGTTGCAAGGCGGCATGAACTTCCACAGCGATAACCTGCCGCTGCACGAGAACGGCATGCGCATTCGCGCCTTTGGCGGCGAGCAACTGCTGCACAGTAAAACCTATTACTCGACCGGCGGTGGCTTTATCGTCGATGAAGAACACTTCGGCCAACCCGCGACACATCAGGTTCAGGTGCCCTATCCGTTCCGATCGGCACGCGACCTGCAGCAGCACTGCAAAGACGCCGGCCTGTCGTTGTCCGGCATGGTGATGCAAAACGAGCTGGCGTTGCACAGCAAGGCCGAGATCGACGCCCACTTCGCCGACGTCTGGCAGGTGATGCGCGCCGGCATCGAACGCGGCATGAACAGCGAAGGTCTGTTACCCGGCCCGATGAAAGTCCAGCGTCGTGCCGCCGCCCTGCGCCGTATGCTGGTCACCGGCGACAAGAACAATATCGACCCGATGAACGTGGTTGACTGGATCAACATGTTCGCCTTCGCCGTGAACGAAGAGAACGCCGCCGGCGGCCGCGTGGTGACGGCGCCGACCAACGGTGCCTGCGGCATCATCCCGGCGGTGCTGGCCTATTACGATCAGTTTATTCGCCCGGTGAATCCTAATTCCTACACCCGTTATTTCCTGGCGTCCGGCGTGATCGGCGCGCTGTACAAGATGAACGCGTCTATTTCCGGCGCAGAAGTGGGTTGTCAGGGGGAAGTGGGCGTCGCCTGCTCAATGGCGGCGGCGGGATTGGCGGAGCTGATGGGCGGTAGCCCGGAGCAGGTTTGCATCGCGGCGGAAATCGCCATGGAGCACCATCTGGGGTTGACCTGCGATCCGCTGGCCGGCCAGGTTCAGGTGCCTTGTATCGAACGTAACGCGATTTCTGCGGTGAAGGCGGTCAACGCCGCACGCATGGCGCTGCGTCGCACCAGCGAGCCGCGCGTGTGCCTGGATAAAGTGATTGAAACCATGTATGAGACGGGCAAAGACATGAACGCCAAATACCGCGAAACCTCGCAAGGTGGCCTGGCGATCAAGGTTGTGGCCTGTAACTGAATATCCTTCATACTTGAAGCTGCATCTGTGTTGCCTGCGTGCGTTCACCCCAGTCACTTACCTGAGTAAGCTCCTGGGGACTCACGCTCTTGCCGCGTTACTCGGCAAAGCCTCGCCCCGTTGGGGCCAGCGCAAGCGCTGTTCAACAAAATCGTTGGTTTTGTTGTGATGCAACTCCAATTATTTTGGCTATAACAAAACAAGAAGGGCATGGTTGAGTATGCCCTTCTCATTTGACCGCATTAACCGAGAAGTTAACCGAAGACGCTGCCGAACCACTGGGTCAGCTTCATCATCACCATGTCCCAAATGCGGCTGAAGAAGTTGCCTTCTTTCACTTCCTGCATCACCACCAGCGGATATTGCTCAATGGTTTTACCGTCCAGTTGGAAATCAATGGTGCCCACCACCTGGTTTTTCGCCAGCGGCGCTTCCAGCGTTGGCTGATTCAGTTTGTAACTGGCTTTCAGATTTTTCATCTGCCCTTTCGGGATAGTTACCGCCGCATCTTTGGCGACGCCAAGCGGCACTTCGTTGATTTCACCGAACCACACGCGTTGGGTAACAAACGGCTTGTCGGTCTTGATCGGCGTTACGGTTTCGTAGAAGCGGAAACCCCAGGTCAGCAGTTTTTCACTTTCGCTGAAGCGAATACGGTCACTCGGCGCGCCCAGCACCACCGAGATCAGACGCATTGGGCCGTCGGTAGCGGATGCCACCAGGTTATGGCCGGCACCGCCGGTGTAGCCGGTTTTGATGCCGTCGACATTCAGGTTGGAGCTCCACAGCAGGCGGTTACGGTTAACCTGACGGATCTTGTTGAAGGTGAACTCTTTTTCTTTATGCAGCGCATACTCATCCGGCACGTCGCGGATCAGCGCCTGGCTCAGCAATGCCATATCGCGCGCGGTGCTGTACTGCCCTTCCGCATCCAGGCCGTGCACCGTCAGGAAATGGGTATTCTGCAGGCCCAGAGATTTAGCGTAGTTATTCATCAGGCCGACGAACGAATCCTGGCTGCCCGCCACATAATCGGCCAATGCGATGCTGGCATCATTACCCGACTGAATGACAATGCCCTTGTTCAATTCCATCACCGGTACCTGATCGCCCGGTTTGATAAACATCAGCGAAGAGCCGCGCAGCGCCGGGTTGCCGGTTGCCCAGGCGTCCTTACCGACGGTCACCATATCCTCCGGTTTGATCTTGCCGGCCTTGATCGCCTGGCCTATCACATAACTGGACATGATCTTGGTCAGGCTGGCGGGGTCGAGACGCGTATCGGCATTGCCCTCCGTCAGGATTTTGCCGCTGTTGTAATCCATCAGCACAAACGCCTTGGCGTCAACCTGCGGGGCCGCCGGCGCTTCGGCGGCGTGGAGCGCGGGTGTAGCCAGCAACAAAATGCTGACGCTAAAGGTCAATTTTTTCAGGGAGGTGGATAAGTTTTTTTTCATCATGACGTCGCCAGAGTGTCCATTCAAATCATTGAAATAGCGTTAACTTTCAAACATGTTCACGTTTTCAGCCAACCAGCGAGAGTGGCTCGGCGCGCGTTTGCCAACCGCAGACTCCCTGCGGCCCCCCAGCGGGTGAGCAGCGCACCAAAAATGCCCTTGCTGTGAGTTTATTAGATTTATCTTATTTTTGCAGGGTTTAGGATGAATTTTCATCATTTTTACATAACTGTACGCTCTGTCGCGCAATTTGGATAAAAAGCCAGCCATCCGGTGTTTTTTTATACCACCAACGGCTATACGGCTGCACATCTGAACCGCTGCACATCTGCGCATCCATACGTCCAAATCAGACTAATATATTCCAAAAATGCATATTCAACGGTTATTTGTTCTTTTTAATGCGCTTATTCATAGCGCTATCATCCAGATAACGGTTTTTAAACCGAATTATCCTGGAGATTAATCATGGCAATACCGCACTCCGTCATCGACATGATCGGCAATACCCCGATGCTGGAACTGACCCAGTTCGATACCGGCCCCTGCCGGCTGTTCGTCAAGCTGGAAAACCAAAACCCCGGCGGTTCGATCAAGGATCGCGTGGCGTTGTCGATGATCGAGCAGGCAGAGCGCGACGGTAGCCTGCTGCCCGGCGGCACCATCATTGAAGCTACCGCCGGCAATACCGGCCTGGGGCTGGCGCTGGTGGCGGCCCTGAAGGGCTACAAACTGCTGCTGGTGGTGCCGGACAAAATGAGCCGCGAGAAGATTTTCCATCTGCGTGCGCTGGGGGTTGAGGTGGTGCTGACGCGCTCGGACGTGGGCAAAGGCCACCCGGCTTATTATCAGGATTACGCCAAACGGCTGGCGGATGAGATCCCCGGCGCTTTCTATATCGATCAGTTCAACAACCCGGCCAACCCGGCAGCCCATACCCGCACTACCGCGCCGGAGTTATGGCAACAGATGGAGAATCGGGTGGACGCCATCGTGGTCGGCGTCGGCTCCGGCGGCACGCTCGGCGGCCTGAGCCGGTATTTTGCCGACGTATCGCCGCAAACCGAGTTTGTGTTGGCCGATCCTGCCGGCTCGATCCTGGCGGATTATCTCGACAGCGGCCAGATCGGCGAAGCCGGCAGTTGGCTGGTGGAAGGCATCGGCGAAGATTTCATTCCGCCGCTGAGCGATTTCAATCAGGTGCGTAACGCCTACCGCATCGGCGACGCCGAAGCCTTTACCACCGCGCGCGATCTGCTGCGTAAAGAAGGCTTGTTGGCCGGCTCGTCCACCGGTACGCTTTTAGCCGCCGCGCTGCGCTATTGCCGGGCGCAGACCGAGCCGAAACGCGTGGTCACCTTCGTCTGCGACAGCGGCAACAAATACCTGTCTAAAATGTATAACGATCACTGGATGCTGGAACAGGGCCTGCTGAGCAAACCGCAGCACGACGATCTGCGCGATCTGATCGCCTACCGTCACGACGAGGGCGCAGCGGTGTCGGTCGCGCCGGAAGATACCTTGGCGATCGTTCATGCCCGCATGCGGCTGTATGACATTTCGCAATTGCCGGTACTGGAAGGCGATCGCGTGGTCGGCCTGATCGATGAGTGGGATCTGCTCAATGCGGTTCAGGCAGACGCCAGCCACTTTAGTCTGCCGGCCACCCGCGCCATGACCCAGTCAGTCAACACCTTGCAAAAAGAGGCCAGCTATCAGGATTTGCTCGCCACCTTCAATCACGGCCACGTTGCGGTGGTGCTCGATGGCGAGCGCTTCCTCGGCCTGATCACCCGGACAGACGTGCTTAACGCCTGGCGCCAAAAATTACGCTAATAAGGATGATTGTATGGCCAAGTTTGATACGTTGACCGTTCATGCCGGGTATACCCCGGACGCCACAGGTGCAGTGATGCCGGCTATCTACGCGACCTCGACCTACGCCCAACCGGCGCCGGGCGAGCACACCGGCTATGAATATTCACGCAGCGCCAACCCAACGCGCACCGCGCTGGAAAGCGCCATAGCCGAACTGGAAGGCGGCAGCCGCGGCTACGCCTTTGCCTCCGGCCTGGCGGCCTGCTCAACGGTGCTGGAGCTGCTCGATCAGGGCAGCCATCTGGTGGCGGTCGACGATCTGTACGGCGGTACCTACCGCCTGCTGGAAAAAGTACGCAGCCGCACCGCCGGTTTACGCGTCACCTATGTTTCTCCGGCGGACATCGCCGCGCTGGAGCAGGCGATAGAGCCGGATACCAAAATGATCTGGGTGGAAACGCCCACCAACCCGCTATTGAAGCTGGCCGATCTGAGCGCCATTGCCGCTATCGCCAAAAAACACGGGTTGATCAGCGTGGCGGACAACACTTTCGCCTCGCCGTATATTCAGCGGCCGCTGGAACTGGGGTTCGATGTGGTGGTGCATTCCGCCACCAAATACCTTAATGGGCATTCCGACGTGGTGGCCGGGGTTGCCGCCGTGGGCGATAACGCGGCGCTGGCGGAACAGCTGGGCTTCCTGCAGAACGCAGTGGGCGGCATCCTCGATCCATTCAGCAGTTTCCTGACGCTGCGCGGCATCCGTACGCTGGCGTTGCGCATGGAGCGCCACAGCAACAGCGCATTGCGTATCGCCCAGTGGCTGGAAACCCAGCCGCAGGTGGAGGACGTCTACTACCCGGGCCTGCCGAGCCACCCGCAACACGCGCTGGCGGCGAAGCAAATGAGCAGCTTCGGCGGCATGATTTCGGTCCGGTTGAAAGGGGATGACGCCTTTGCGCGCCGGGTGATCAAACGTTCGCGACTGTTCACTCTGGCGGAAAGCCTGGGCGGCGTTGAAAGCTTGATCAGCCAGCCATTCAGCATGACCCATGCGTCGATCCCGCTGGATCAGCGGCTGAAAACCGGCATCACGCCGCAACTGCTGCGCTTGTCGGTGGGGATTGAGGATGCGGAAGATTTGATCGCCGATCTGCGTCAGGCACTGGCGGAATAATCCCCCGTCATAAGCATGAGGTAAAAAGGCCTGGCTTACTGCCAGGCCTTTTTGTGTTATCCGGCATTCAAACGCCGACGACATCCTGATAGTGGCGCTGCGCCACATCGGGGTGGGAGCGTATCCGCCCCTTCAGATAGTTAAAGCCCACGTCGCGGAACAGCGGATTATGCGGATCGCTGGCCGGGCCCTGAGCCTCTGCCGCCAGTTGCGCAGGCAATTGATACAACGGCACCACGGCGTCCAATCGCGCCCCCAGGAAGAAAGCGATCGACAAGCGATCGCTTCCCGCCGGCGGTGTCTCCACCCTATGCACGGTAGCGCGCAAATAACCGTTGGTCGCCAGTTCCAGCAGCTCGCCGATGTTGACCACAAAGGTCTCCTCGCGCGGCTCGGCATCGACCCAGTTCCCCTCGCTGACTTCGACCTGCAAACCTTTCTGCCGGTCCTGCAGCAGAAAGCTGAGAAAACCGGAATCCTTATGGGCGCCAACCCCTTGCCCGCTGGCGGTCGCTTCGCGCCCCGGGTAACGAATCAGCTTGATGTGTTCATTCGGCTTCTCGCCGTAGAGCGTATCGAATGCCTGCTCCGGCAACGAAAGCGCCAGCGCAAAGGCACGCAGCAACCGCAACGACATGCCGGTCATCGCTTGCTGCCATTGCAACAGCAGCGGTTTCAACTCAGGCAGTGCCGCTGGCCATTGATTCGGCCCCTGCAAACGCGCCCAGCGCGGCGTTTCTTCGGTCAGTTGCAACGCAGGGCGTTCCGCACCGATGTCAAATTGCTCGCGCCAGTCCGGTTGGCCGCGCGTCAGTTCGGCCGCTGCACGGTTATAGCCGCGAAAGTGCGGTGAATGCACCATCTGCACCGCCAGTTTGTCGGCTTCCGGCAGAGCGAAAAATTGCCTTGCTCGCTGCTGCAACTGCGCATTCAGCCGGGTATCTACGCCGTGTCCGCGCAGATAAAAGAAACCGACATCGCGCGCTGCCGCACGCAAGTCATCGAGAAATGCCTGCCGCTGCTGCGCGTCGCCATCAAGCTGCGAAAGATCCAGCAGCGGCAGCGTCTTCAGCGTCAGTGGTGGTGTCATTATCCTGTTCCTCGTCATCCCCAACAAAAACCGGGCCGGTATAAAGGCGAATTATCAACATTTTCAGCTCCTGAATGGCCTGCGCATGCCCCTATAGTTACCACCCAGCCTGACGGGCGAGCCAATATTGTTGCGTTCTAAGATATGCAAAGGTTCAACAAAGTGACGCAAAACCGTCATCAAAGTTTCTTATGCTCTGCGCAATTTCGTCGCCACCGCTGGCTCGCGGCGTAAGGTATCCGCTATTGTTGTATGCAACCCCCCGTTTCCCTCCCTGCCTGCCGGAGAAATACTGATGGATTTAGCCTTGTTCGACCTGGATGAGACCCTGATTGATGATGACAGCGCCAGCCTGTGGATCCGTTGGCTAGTCGCGCAAGGGTTCGCGCCGGCGGAACTGGAACAGCAGGAACAGCAACTGATGCAGCTCTATTACCAGGGCAAGCTGTCCATGGAAGACTACATGCAAGCCACCCTGGCGCCGCTGACCGGCTTAAGCACCCAGACGGTGGCCGGTTGGGTACAGCGCTATATCCGGCGCGATATCCTGCCTCGGGTTTATCCCGCCGCACGTGAGCGGTTGCTGTGGCACCGCGAACGCGGCGACTGCATTTTGGTCATTTCCGCCACCGGTGAACATCTGGTCGCCCCTATTGCCGAACAGCTCGGTGCCGACGGCGCGCTGGCGATTGGCGTCTCCATTGAAGACGGGCGCTTCACCGGTAACACCTACGGCACCATGACCTATCAGAAAGGCAAGGTGATCCGCCTGAAACAGTGGCTGGCGGAACACCCGGAGCTGAGCTTCGAACACAGCCACGGTTACAGCGACTCGCTGAACGACAGGGCGATGCTGGAATATGTCGACAGCGCCACAGTGATCAATCCGGACCGCGAGCTGCATGCGCTGGCGACCGAGCACGGTTGGGAAGTGTGCCGCTGGGAACGTTGAAAGCAGGCAAAAAATGCCATTCGGGTGTGACAAAAACCAAACTGTGACGTATGAATAATCGCTTGGGTTCGTTAATCCGCTGAAGCTTAAAGAGGCGCTCTATGCTGACCATCTGGGGTCGTGAGAATTCAAATAATGTCAGGAAAGTGCTGTGGTGCGCCGCAGAACTGGAGTTGAGCTACACCCATATCAATGCCGGCGGCGCATTCGGCAAGGTGAACGAGGAAGCCTACCGCTCATTAAACCCGAACGGCCTGGTACCGCTGCTGCAAGATGATGACTTCGTGCTGTGGGAATCGAACACCATCGTGCGCTATCTGGCGGCGAAGTTTGGCAGCGAGCCATTCTACCCGCAGGATCTGCAAGCCCGCGCCAGCGCCGAGAAATGGATGGACTGGACGACCTCCACCCTCGTCGCATCCTTTTCTATCGTGTTCTGGGGCCTGGTGCGCACCAAACCGGAACTGCGCGACATGGCGAAGATCGAAGCGGCGATCGCCACGCTGGAAAAACACTTCGACGTAGTGGAAGCCGCTCTGGGCAACCAGCCTTATCTGTCCGGCGAAGCCTTGGGTTTCGGCGACATTACGCTCGGCAGCTTTGCTTACGCCTGGTTCTCCATGCCGATTGAGCGCCGTCCGCGCCCGAACATGGAACGCTGGTACCAGCGGTTGACCGAACGCCCGGCCTATCAACGCGCCGTGATGAGCGAGTTGACCTGAGTGTTGTGCGCCCCTGTGGGGCGCTATGATTTCTCCGTCAGCCCGACACGCAACAGTTTGCCGTTATCCGCATCGGTTAACAGATAAATAAAGCCATCCGGCCCGGTCCGCACCTCGCGGATCCTTTCACCCCGATCCTCCAGCAACCGCTGTTCGGCGATCACCTTATCCCCCTGCAACGTCAAACGAATCAACGCCTCCTGCGCCAGCGCACCGATAAACAGCGAGCCCTGCCATTCCGGGAAACGGTTGCCGTTGTAGAACGCCATGCCGCTGATGCCCGGCGACACTTTCCAGTAATGCAGCGGCTGTTCGGTGCCCGCCACCTTCTGCCCTTGCGCCTCAGGGATCGCCAGCCCGGAGTAATTTATGCCATAAGTGGCGAGAGGCCAGCCGTAGTTTTTGCCCGGCCGAGGAAGATTGATCTCATCGCCGCCACGCGGGCCGTGTTCATGCTCCCAGAGTGCTCCGCTCCACGGGTTCAGCGCCAGCCCCTGCGGGTTACGGTGACCATAAGACCAGATCTCCGGCCGCTTGCCGACCTGGCCGACAAACGGATTATCCGGCGGCACCGCACCGTCGGCGGTTAAACGCACCACCTTGCCCTGCAGTTTGTCCAAATCCTGCGCCGTCGGCCGTTGGTTATTTTCCCCCAACGCGATAAACAGATAGCCCTGACGATCAAACACCAGCTTGCCGCCAAAATGGTTGCCGACCGACAGCTTCGGCTGCTGGCGGAAAATCACCTTGAAGCCTTCCAGCCGCCGGTTGTCGGCGCTCAGCCGCCCGTAGCCCACCGCGGTACCCGCCTTGCCGTTATCACCCGCCTCGGCAAAGCTGAGATAGACCCGCCGGCTATCGGCAAAGTCCGGCGCCAACAGCACTTCCAACAGGCCGCCCTGCCCTTCGGCATACACCTGCGGCACGCCGGCAATTGGCGCTGACAGCCCTTTTCCCTGCTGCCATAGCCGCAAACGGCCCGGCCGTTCGGTAATTAACATCCCCTGATCGCCGGGCAAAAACGCCAGCGACCACGGGTGTTCCAACTTGTCTTGCAACTGCGTTACCGCCGGCGCGGCGTGCAGCAGGCCACTGAATAACAGCAGACCGGCCATCATGGTCAATCGGGGCATGGCATCCTCCTGGACAAAAACCGACCCATTCAGTGTAGCCCAGCAGATCAATTCCGACGTTTGTTTTAAATTTCAATATGTTGAATTTTAGCCAAACTGAGCTTAAGTTAACGGATTACTCAGGAGGAAACATGGACATCACCGTAACCGATACGCTCAGTGAAGACACCCTTGACGCCATCCGACAAGGTCTGAGGGCCCATAACAGCCCGTACATTGATGCCAGCCAGCGCAAACCGCTTGGCGTCTATACCCGGGATGCCTCCGGTCAGGTTGTCGCCGGGCTGACCGCAGAGACCTGGGGCTACTGGCTCAGTGTCGACTGGTTATGGGTGGCGGACTCGCAGCGTGGCACTGGGTTGGGCCGTAAAGTGCTGCTGGCCGCCGAACAGGAAGCTATCGCCCGTGGCTGTCGTTACGTTCGTTTAGATACCTTCAGTTTCCAGGCGCGGCCGTTCTACGAGAAACTTGGCTACCAACTCCAGATGACGCTACAGAATTACCCGGTGGAGCATGAATGTTACTTGCTCACCAAAACCCTTCTTGAATAACAGGTGGCCTGATGGAAACCGCAACCATGGTTGTGAACAGCGTGGCGTACAAAGCCGGTAAACGGCTGGGTGAAGTGACCATTGACGACATCAGCGAAGTCGTCAAACAGCCGGACACCTTCGTCTGGCTTGGGTTGTGGCAGCCGGAGGACACCTTTATGCGCAAGGTGCAGGAAGAGTTTGGCCTGCACGATCTGGCGATTGAGGATGCACTGTGTGCCCACCAACGCCCCAAACTCGAAGCCTACGGCGATTCGCTGTTTATCGTGGTGAAAACCGCACAGTGGCACGGGGGCAAGAACGAAGTCGAGTACGGCGAAACCCATTTCTTCGTGGGTAAAAATTTCCTGATCACGGTGCGCCACGGCGCGTCACCCAGCTATGCCCCCATCAGAGCCAAAGCGGAAGAGAACCAGAAGCAACTGTGCCACGGCCCCGGTTTTGCGCTGTATTCGGTGCTGGATTTTGTGGTGGATAACTACCGCACCGTAGTGGCTAAATTCGAGGCGAGCATCGAAGGCATCGAAGCCAATATGTTCAAGTCGGAATTTGATCAGGCCGCCATCGAGAACGTCTATACCCTGCGGCGGCATCTGCTGGCGCTGCGCAATGCCGCATTGCCGATGGACGAAATCTGCAACCAACTGATTCGCCTGCATGAAGAGGTGATCCCGAAGGAGCTGCGTGCCTACGTGCGGGACGTTCAGGATCATGCACGTCAGGTGGTCAGCAATATCGACGATATGCGCGAAATGCTGACCA
The DNA here is from genome assembly GCF_003591175.1 of Serratia inhibens. Lineage (GTDB taxonomy): Bacteria > Pseudomonadota > Gammaproteobacteria > Enterobacterales > Enterobacteriaceae > Serratia > Serratia inhibens. The sequence goes on from NZ_QYYG01000001.1 coordinate 1,322,041, forward strand.
ATGCGATGCATGTAAACCTGGCGCTGGTCACCGTTAAACAGAACGAAGTGGTGAAACGGCTGGCAGGCTGGGGGGCAATCCTGGCGATCCCGACCGTGATTTTCAGCCTGTACGGCATGAACTTTGACGACATGCCCGAGCTGAAATTCCCCTGGGCCTACCACACCACCCTCGGGGTGACCCTCGCCGGTTGCTTCTTCCTGTATCAGAAACTGAAGAAATCCGGCTGGTTGTAAACCGCAACGGGGGTTGCGCACGGCCCCCCCGTTTTTCGAATCACTCAGTCTGTACCTGCGGCTGCGGGCTTTGCCGGGTCAACAGACTCCCTACCACAAAGGCTACGCCGCCCGCCAACAGGCCGCCATAGATCGGGCTGTTGGCCTCAATGCCGTGATAATACATCAGCCCCAACACGCACAGGCTACCGGCCAACATGCTGGCGATAGCGCCGGCGCTGGTGGCACGCTGCCAGAAAATCGCGCCGACCAGCGGGATCAACATGCCCCCCACCAGCAGATTATAGGCCAGCGTCAGTGCCGCCATAACATCCCGTACCAGAAACGCCAGCCCCAGCATAATCACGCCCATGATCAGGGTGGTAAATCGCCCGGCCACCAACCCGCCCGAGGGCCGCTTGCGGATCGCCGGCAATACGTCTTCCAGCGCAATGGTTGACGATGCCAACAAGCATGCGCTGGCGGTTGACATCAACGCAGCCAGCGCGGCGGCAGCTACCAACCCACTGATGCCTGCCGGTAATACCGCCTGGGCGATGGCGGCAAAGGCGCCGTCTGTATTGGCCAACTGCGGCAGGATTATCTTGCCCGCCATGCCGATCAACGCGCCTGTGACGCCATACAGCACGCAGTACACTCCAGCCCCCAGACCGGCATAGCGCGCGACATTGGCGCTGCGGGCGGTAAACACCCGCTGCCAGATATCCTGGCCAATCAGGATGCCAAAGAAGTAGATCAGGAAAAACACCAGTATGGTGTCCAGGCCAATGGATGACAGCTGATAGTAGCTGGCCGGCAACAGACTGGCGAAGGCTTCCCAACCGCCGGCCTTGACGATGCTCATCGGCATCAGCACCAGCATCAGACCCACGGTCATAATGATAAACTGAATGATATCGGTAAGCGTCAGTGACCACATGCCGCCCAATGTGGAATAGAGCACCACCAAACCGCCTCCCAGCAGAATTGACGTGCTGAAGGGCAACTCAAACATCACTTGCATCACACTGCCGATGGCGATAATCGACGTCACCGCCACCATCAGGTCATACGCCAACATGATGGCACCGCTGGTGACCCTGGCAGCCGGGTGATAGCGCCGTGCCAGCACCTGGCTGACGGTATACAACTTTAACTGGAGCAACGGTTTGGCCAGCACCGTGCTCAGGACCACAATGCCCGCCCCCAGCGCGCCGCATAGCCACACACCCGAAATACCGTAGGTGTAACCCAGTTTAACGCTGCCGATGGTTGACGCGCCGCCAAGCACCACTGCGGACAGCGTTCCCAGGTACAAACACGGCCCCAGATTGCGGCCGGCAACCAGATAATCTTCCTTGGTGGTGGCTCGGCGAACGCCAAGCCAGCCCACAGCCCCTATGACCAAAAAGTAAAACACCACTACCAGCAGATCGAGATTCATCGGCAACTCCGTAGGCTTGTTATTATATGGGCCCAGGCGCAACGGCACCGCCGGCCAGATTTCACGGCGTCTTATCTGCCAGGCAGGACGCACAGCATTTCAAACAGCAGATTGGCCGCCAGTAGCGCGGTGTTACCGGAACGATCATAGGGAGGCGACACCTCCACCACATCGGCACCCACCAGATTCACCCCGTTGCACCCTCTGACGATCTCCAGCCCTTGCCAGACCGACAGCCCACCGACCTCCGGCGTACCTGTGCCTGGCGCAAACGCCGGATCCAGCCCGTCGATGTCGAAGCTGAGGTAGACCGGGGCATCGCCCATTTGCTCACGGACTTCCTCCATCAAGGGTGCCAGCGAGCGATGCCAGCATGCCTCTGCCGGCACCACGCGAAATCCCTGTCGCCGCGACCAGTCGAAATCGTCCGCAGCATAACCGCTGCCGCGCAAGCCAATTTGCACCACCCGCTGCGGCGCCAGCAGCCCCTCTTCATAAGCGCGGCGGAAAGTGGTGCCATGAGCCAGTTTTTCGCCAAACATCTCTTCGTTGGTATCGGAATGAGCATCAACGTGGATTAAACCGACCGGACCATAACGGCGGGCAACCGCCCGCAGGATCGGCAGCGTCAGCGTGTGATCGCCCCCCAGCGTCAGCGGGATGCACCCCTGGGAAATAATGCCGTTATAGGCCAGTTCTATACGGTTAACGCTGTCTTCCAGGCTGTAGGGATTGATGGCAACGTCGCCCAGATCGGCGACCTGCAGCCGCTCAAAAGGCGCAGCGCCGGTGCCCATGTTATAAGGGCGAAGCATCACCGATTCCTGCCGAATCTGCCGTGGTCCGTAGCGCGTGCCGCTGCGATTTGAAGTGCCTATATCCAGGGGAACGCCGACAAAGGCCGCATTCAGCCCCCGGGCATCGTCGGCTACGGGCAGGCGCATCATGGTAGGAATGCCGGCAAAACGCGGCATCTCGTTGCCGCTCTGGGGTTGATTCAGCATGTTTTTTCCTTTTATCAGCCGTTGTTAAATTCCAACATTTAGGTAACAAATACAGGCTACCCGCCACCTGGCCGGGCTACCATTCCATCTTTGGAATGTAAGCATTGAAAAAACCGATGCCGGTAACGTGTTGAACTATTGATTTTTATTTCAAACCCATGACATATGAACCCAGGTACCCCGCGGTGGGTGTCCATCATGCTGATGTTATCAAAGGGTTAATAAGAGGCTGTTTCTGCGGAGGGAAAGATGCTCACCAACCTAAGCGATATCGATCTCAGGCTACTGCGGGTTTTTGTCGCCGTTGCCGAAGCGCAGGGCGTCAGCGCGGCTCAGGAGGCGCTGTTGATGAATCAGTCCACCATCAGCACTCACCTCGCGACGCTGGAAACCCGGCTGGGATTTCGCCTGTGTCAACGCGGCCGCTCCGGCTTTATGCTGACCCCGAAAGGGGAGCGCATGCTGATCGCCTGCCGCAACCTGTTCAACGCCGCACGCGACTTTACCCGGGTAAGCCAGTCGTTAAACGGCTTACTGACCGGCGATCTGCAGATAGGCTTGGTGGACAATCTGGTGTCGTTGCCGGGTAATCCGTTTAGCCGCGCCATCAAACGCTTTCAACGCAGACACCAGGACGTTCAGTTGCAATGCCGAATTTGCTCCCCCGCCGAAATCGAACAAGGGCTGCTGAATCAACAGCTCGATCTGGGCATCGGCTATTTTGGCCAGCAGTTGGATGAATTGCAGTATCGGTCGTGGGCCGGCGAAACGCAGGCGATCTATTGCAGTAGCGATCATCCGTTATTTACCGTCGAGCAGCCGAGCCGCGAACAGATCGAAAATGCACGCTGGGTTAAACGCGGCTATCTGTTGGCGCAGCAGCTATGCCCTGTCGCGCCGTTAAATCTCGGCGCGGTTGCCCATCATATGGAAGGTGTCGCCCATCTGTTGCTCAGCGGGGAATATCTCGGCTACCTGCCGACCCATTACGCCGCACGCTGGGTTGAACAAGGCGAGTTAAGACAGCTTGGCGGGCAGGCGCTCTCTTATCAGGCCATGCTAAGTCTGGTAACCCGGCCTGGTCAGCCGAAAGAGGCGCTGATCGCGCTGCTGGAAGATTTGAGCAGGTTCGCGCGGGAACCACAGACGAAAAACCCCGCGGCTGCGGGGCTTGAAAAAGCGAATTAGTTGACCGGCATTCGCGCCGGATCCGGGTACTGATATTCAAACCCCAGCTCGTTGCAGATGCGGCTACCGTCCACCAGCCGACCGCCCTGCTCGCTCTCGGCGGCAAACTGCGGTGGGGGCAAATGCAACTGCTCCGCCAGAGCCGGGTAGAACTCGCGCTTGGTCGGATGGGCAGGCGCGCACAGGTTATAAACGTGGCCGCCTTTCGGCAGCTTCAGCAACAGTTGAATGGCGGCAATCACATCATCCTGATGCACCAAATTGACCCCTTGCGAGCCGCCCTTGACATCCACCTTGCCGGCCAGGAAACGGCCAGGGTGGCGATCCGCCCCCACCAACCCCGCCAGTCGCAAAATATCCACCGAGGTGTTTGGCAGTTCATGCAGCCAGCGCTCCAGTTCTGCCAGCACACGCCCGGACGGCGTCACCGGCCTCAGCGGCGAATCTTCGCGCACCGTGCCGGCCGTTTCGCCATACACCGAGGTTGAACTGGTAAAAATGATGCGCGACACGCCAAAGGCCATTGCGCTGTCCACCAGCATGCGCACCGCATTGAAGTAGTTCTCGCTGCCTTCGACGGTGCGGCGAGCGGGAAGCGTCACCACCAGCGCGTCTACGCCCAGCAAGGGTTCCAGATCGTCCGGATCGCAAATCAGCTCCGGCGTCATTTCCAACTGATAACATTCAATCCCGCTCATGCGTGCGGCCTCGACGCCATCCGGCGTGGTTTTACTGCCGACCACGTCAAACCCACGGCTCATCAGCGACAGGGCCAGCGGCATACCCAGCCAGCCCAGACCAATAATGGCTACCTTTTTCATTATCTTCCTCTCCTGAAGATTGCAGCACTTTACCCGTTAAGGCTACGCCACTCCGTAAGGGGATACAATCCGCCCCGATTTAAGCTTAGGTAAACTTGTGTCCAGCTAATAACCTAACCTGTTTCAATAAATTAAATTTATGACCGTAAAAAAGGGTTGCGCGACAGACAGCGGATAGTTTAGGTTAATTAGCAATTCGGTTTGTACCGACATCTTACAGAGAAAACACCATGACACGCATTCAGTTCAACCACCATCATCACCATCATCCTGACTAGTCTTTCAGGCGATGTGTGCTGGGAGACGGTTTCTTAATCTTCCAGTGGCGCGCAGAATGCAAGAGAGAGCCCTCGGAAGATTTCTTCCGAGGGTTTTTTTTTGGCTCCGGACAGACAGAAAAATAATTTTTACAATAAATTCATAAAATTACAGATTAAACAGAGGTTACCATGCTGGACAAAACACGTTTACGGATAGCAATGCAGAAATCGGGCCGCCTGAGTGATGAATCCCAGGAACTGCTGGCGCGCTGCGGGATCAAAATCAACCTGCAACAACAACGCCTGATTGCCTTCGCCGAGAATATGCCGATTGATATCTTGCGCGTGCGCGATGACGATATCCCAGGGCTGGTCATGGACGGCGTGGTTGATTTGGGCATCATCGGTGAGAACGTGCTGGAAGAAGAGCTGCTCACCCGCCGCGCGCAGGGCGAAGACCCGCGTTACTTCACCCTGCGCCGTCTGGACTTCGGCGGCTGCCGCCTGTCGCTGGCCGCACCGCTCGACAGTGAATACAACGGCCCGCAAAGCCTGCAAGACTCCCGCATCGCCACCTCCTACCCGCACCTGCTGAAGCAATACCTCGACAAGCAAGGGGTGCGTTTCAAATCTTGCCTGCTGAACGGTTCCGTCGAAGTGGCGCCGCGCGCCGGTCTGGCCGACGCCATCTGCGACCTGGTTTCCACCGGCGCTACTCTGGAAGCCAACGGCCTGCGTGAAGTCGAAGTGATTTACCGTTCCAAAGCCTGCCTGATCCAGCGCGACGGCGAAATGCCGGAGGCGAAACAACAGTTGATCGACCGCCTGATGACCCGTATTCAGGGCGTGATCCAGGCGCGTGAATCCAAATACATCATGCTGCACGCGCCGAGCGAGCGCCTGGACGAAATCGTCGCGCTGCTGCCGGGAGCCGAGCGCCCTACCATTCTGCCGCTGGCCGGTGCGCAAAACCGCGTGGCGATGCACATGGTCAGCAGTGAAACCCTGTTCTGGGAAACCATGGAAAAACTGAAAGCGCTCGGCGCCAGTTCCATTCTGGTGTTGCCAATTGAGAAGATGATGGAGTAACGCCATGTCGACCTTCAATACCCTCATCAATTGGGCGGACTGCAGTGCGCAACAGCGGGCAGAACTGCTGATGCGCCCGGCGATCGCGGCCGAAGACAGCATCACCCGCACGGTGCGCGAAATCCTCGACAACGTGAAGGCCAAGGGTGATCAGGCGCTACGTGACTACAGCGCCAAATTTGATAAAACCGAGGTTGGCGCGCTGCGGGTCACCGCAGAACAAATCGCCGCGGCCGGCACCCGCCTGACTGATGAGGTCAAGCAGGCAATGGCGGTGGCGGTGACCAATGTGGAAACCTTCCACAACGCGCAACAGCTGCCGCCGGTCGATGTGGAAACCCAACCTGGCGTACGCTGCCAGCAGGTAACCCGGCCGATCGATTCGGTCGGTCTGTATATTCCCGGCGGTTCCGCACCGCTGTTTTCTACCGTATTGATGCTGGCAACCCCGGCGCGCATCGCCGGCTGCCGCCGCGTGGTGCTCTGTTCGCCGCCGCCGATTGCCGACGAAATTCTCTATGCTGCGCAACTGTGCGGCGTGCGGGAAGTGTTTCAGGTCGGTGGCGCGCAGGCGATTGCCGCCATGGCGTTCGGCACCGATTCCGTGCCCCGTGTGGCGAAAATCTTCGGGCCGGGCAATGCCTTTGTCACCGAAGCCAAACGCCAGATCAGCCAGCGGCTGGACGGTGCGGCCATCGATATGCCAGCCGGCCCTTCCGAAGTGCTGGTGATTGCCGACAGCGGCGCCACCCCGGCGTTCGTCGCCTCTGACCTGTTGTCGCAGGCGGAGCACGGCCCGGATTCGCAGGTGATCCTGTTGACCCCGGACGCGGCCATGGCGCAAGCGGTGGCCGTTGCTGTAGAGCAACAGTTGGCCCAGTTGCCGCGCGCCGAAACCGCCCGTCAGGCGCTGGCCAGCAGCCGACTGATCGTCGCCAAAGATTTGGACGAGTGCATTGCCATCAGCAACCAATATGGCCCGGAACACCTGATCATTCAAACCCGCAACGCCCGCGAACTGGTTGACAGCATCACCAGCGCCGGTTCGGTGTTTCTCGGCGACTGGTCGCCGGAATCCGCCGGTGACTATGCATCAGGCACCAACCACGTGTTGCCGACTTACGGTTATACCGCCACCTGCTCCAGCCTGGGCCTGGCGGATTTCCAGAAACGCATGACGGTGCAGGAGCTGACGCCGCAGGGCTTTATGAATCTGGCGGCCACCATTGAAACGCTGGCCGCCGCCGAGCAGTTGATTGCCCACAAAAACGCCGTCACCCTGCGCGTTGCCGCCCTGAAGGAGCAAGCATGAGCATTGAAAACCTGGCACGCGCCAACGTTCGCGAACTGACCCCCTATCAATCGGCACGCCGCCTGGGCGGCAACGGCGACGTGTGGCTGAATGCCAACGAATACCCGATCGCGCCGGAATTCCAACTGACCGCTCAGACCTTTAACCGTTACCCGGAGTGCCAGCCTGCGCTGGTGATCGAGCGTTATGCCGATTACGCCGGGGTTAATAAGGATCAGGTGTTGGTCAGCCGTGGCGCGGATGAAGGCATTGAACTGCTGATTCGCGCGTTCTGCGAGCCGGGCAAAGACGCTATTTTGTTCTGCCCGCCGACCTACGGCATGTACGCCGTCAGCGCCGAAACCTTTGGCGTGGAGCGTCGTACCGTGGCGGCCAGGCAAGACTGGCAGTTGGATTTGCCGGCTATCGCCGACAGCCTGGACAACGTGAAACTGATTTATGTCTGCAGCCCGAACAACCCGACCGGCAATCTGATCGATCCCGACGACCTGCGCACACTGCTGGAGATGGCCAAAGGCAAGGCGATCGTCGCAATTGACGAGGCCTATATCGAATTCTGCCCACAGGCAAGCTGCGCCGGTTGGTTAAAGGACTACCCGCACCTGGCGATCCTGCGCACGCTGTCGAAGGCCTTCGCGCTGGCCGGCCTGCGTTGTGGTTTCACTTTGGCTAACGAAGAGCTCATTACCCTGCTGCTGAAGGTGATTGCCCCCTACCCGCTGTCGACGCCGGTTGCCGACATCGCCGCTCAGGCGCTCAGCACCGAAGGGATCCGCACCATGCGTCAGCGCGTTACCGAGATCTCGGCCAACCGCAGCTGGCTGCAACGGGAGCTGGAAAACTGCGCCTGCGTTGAACAGGTTTTCACCAGCGACAGCAATTACCTGCTGGCACGATTCACTGCCTCAAGTAATGTGTTTAAAACCTTATGGGATCAGGGCATTATCTTAAGAGACCAAAATAAACAGCCTGGGTTGTCCGGTTGCCTGCGCATTACCATAGGCACCCGCGACGAATGCCGGCGCGTCGTCTATGCGCTGTCAGCCCTGCCCGGAGCAACCGAGACTCGCCAGGAGCCAATGTGAGCCAGAAATTCCTCTTTATTGACCGTGACGGCACGCTGATCGCTGAACCGCCGGAAGACTTCCAGGTCGATCGCCTGGACAAGCTGGCGCTGGAGCCGGACGTGATCCCTTCGCTGCTGAGTTTGCAGCAGGCGGGCTATCAGCTGGTGATGATCACCAATCAGGATGGCCTCGGCACCACCAGCTTCCCGCAGGAAACCTTCGATGCGCCACATGGCCTGATGATGCAGATCCTCAGCTCACAGGGCATCCACTTTGAAGATATCCTGATCTGCCCGCACCTGCCGGCGGACAACTGCGACTGCCGCAAACCCAAGACCGCGCTGGTGAAAGGCTATCTGGAACCGGGCGTAATGGATACCGCCCACAGCTATGTGATCGGCGATCGTCCGACCGACGTTCAATTGGCGGAAAACATGGGCATTCAGGGGTTGCGCTATCAGCGCGACACGCTGGGCTGGAAAGAGATCACCCGTCAACTGACCCAACGTGACCGCCACGCGCGGGTCAACCGCGTCACCAAAGAAACGCAGATTGACGTCAACGTTTGGCTGGATCGCGAAGGCGGCAGCAAGATCAAGACCGGCGTCGGTTTCTTCGACCACATGCTGGATCAGATCGCTACCCACGGCGGCTTCCGTATGGACATCGACGTGAAAGGCGACCTGTATATCGACGATCACCACACGGTAGAAGACACCGGCCTGGCGCTCGGCGAAGCCTTGAACAAAGCGCTGGGCGACAAGCGCGGCATCGCCCGTTTCGGCTTCGTGTTGCCAATGGACGAGTGCCTGGCGCGCTGCGCGCTGGATATCTCCGGCCGCCCGCACCTGGAATATAAAGCCGAGTTCAACTACCAGCGCGTCGGCGATCTCAGCACCGAAATGGTCGAACACTTCTTCCGTTCGCTGTCGTACACCATGGGCTGCACCTTGCACCTGAAAACCAAAGGCAAAAACGACCACCATCGGGTCGAAAGCCTGTTCAAAGTGTTTGGCCGCACGCTGCGCCAGGCGATCCGCGTTGAGGGCAACACCCTCCCGAGTTCGAAAGGAGTGCTGTGATGAACGTGGTGATTCTGGACACCGGCTGCGCCAACCTCTCTTCCGTCACCTATGCGGTGCAGCGGTTGGGCTACCAGCCGGAGGTAAGCCGTGATCCGGAGATCGTGTTGCGCGCCGACAAGCTGTTCCTGCCGGGCGTCGGCACCGCGCAGGCGGCGATGGATCAATTGAAAGAGCGCGAGCTGATTGATCTGATCAAGGCCTGCACCCAGCCGGTGCTGGGTATTTGCCTCGGCATGCAGTTGCTGGCGAAAAGCAGCGAAGAAAGCGGCGGCATCGACACGCTGGGCATTATCGACACTCCGGTGATGCAGATGACCGACTTCGGCCTGCCGTTGCCGCACATGGGCTGGAATCAGGTTTCCGCGCAGGCGGGCCATCATCTGTTCCGCGGCATCGAAGACGGCGCCTACTTTTACTTCGTTCACAGCTATGCGATGCCGATATGCCCAAGCACCATCGCCCAGGCGAACTACGGCGAGCCCTTCACCGCCGCCGTGCAAAAAGACAACTTCTTCGGCGTGCAGTTTCATCCAGAGCGATCTGGAGCGGCCGGCGCGCAGCTGTTGAAAAACTTTCTGGAGATGTAGGCAGCATGATTATTCCGGCTTTGGATTTGATCGACGGTAACGTGGTGCGTTTGCATCAGGGCGATTATGGCCAGCAGCGCGACTACGGTAACGATCCGCGCTCACGCCTGCAGGACTATCAACAACAGGGCGCGCAAGTCTTGCATCTGGTCGATCTGACCGGTGCCAAAGATCCCGCTGCGCGCCAGATCCCGCTGCTGCGCAAATTGCTGGCAGGGGTTAACGTACCGGTACAGGTCGGCGGCGGTATTCGCAATGAGCAGGACGTCTCAGCCCTGCTCGAGGCGGGCGCGACCCGGGTCGTCATCGGCTCTACGGCGGTAAAACAGCCGCAACTGGTGCAGGGTTGGTTCGAACGCTACGGCGCGGAAGCCCTGGTGCTGGCGCTGGATGTGCGCATCGACGCCGAAGGTATCAAGCGTGTGGCGATCAGCGGCTGGCAGGAGAACTCCGACGCCACGCTGGAACAGGTGGTCGAGCAGTTCTTGCCCTACGGCCTGAAGCACGTGCTGTGCACCGATATTTCGCGTGACGGCACGTTGGCCGGCTCTAACGTGGCGCTGTACCGGGAAATCAGCCGCCGCTATCCGCAGATCGCCTTCCAGGCATCCGGCGGTATCGGCAATCTGGATGATATCGCCCAGTTACGCGGCAGTGGCGTTGAAGGCGTGATCGTAGGCCGAGCCCTGCTGGAAGGTAAATTTAGCGTTGAGGAGGCGATCGCATGCTGGCAAAACGGATAATTCCCTGTCTGGATGTGAAAGACGGGCAGGTAGTGAAAGGCGTGCAGTTCCGCAACCATGAGATCATCGGCGATATCGTGCCGTTGGCGCAACGTTATGCGCAGGAAGGCGCGGACGAGTTGGTGTTCTACGATATTACCGCCTCCAGCGATGGCCGGGTGGTAGACAAGAGCTGGGTGTCGCGCGTGGCGGAAGTGATCGATATTCCCTTCTGCGTCGCCGGCGGGATTAAAAGCCCGGAAGACGCCAGCCAGATCCTCTCTTTCGGTGCCGACAAGATTTCCATTAACTCACCGGCGCTGGCCGACCCGACGCTGATTAGCCGCCTGGCGGATCGCTTTGGCGTGCAGTGCATCGTGGTGGGGATTGATACCTGGTTCGATACCGACACCGGCAAGTATCACGTTAATCAGTATACCGGCGACGAAAGCCGCACCCGCGTCACAGAGTGGGAAACTCTGGACTGGGTTAAGGAAGCGCAAAAACGCGGTGCCGGCGAGATTGTGCTGAACATGATGAATCAGGACGGCGTGCGCAACGGTTACGACCTGGAACAGCTCCGGCGGGTGCGGGAAGTCTGCAAAGTGCCGCTGATCGCCTCCGGCGGTGCAGGCACCATGGAGCACTTCCTGGAAGCGTTCCGCGATGCGGACGTCGACGGTGCATTGGCCGCTTCGGTGTTCCACAAGCAAATCATTAATATCGGCGAACTGAAAAGGTTCCTGGCAGAACAAGGCGTGGAGATTCGCGTGTGTTAACAGAACAACAAAGAAACCAGCTGGACTGGGAAAAAACCGGGAGCCTGCTGCCGGTTATCGTCCAGCACGCCGTGTCCGGCGAAGTGCTGATGCTCGGTTATATGAATCAGGAAGCGCTGACCGCTACCGAACAAAGCGGCAAGGTCACCTTTTTCTCTCGCACCAAGCAGCGGCTGTGGACCAAGGGTGAAAGCTCCGGCCATTTCCTCAACGTAGTCAGCATCACCCCGGATTGCGACAACGATACGCTGTTGATTCTGGCCAACCCGATTGGCCCAACCTGCCACCTGGGCAACAGCAGCTGCTTCCACCCGGCCGCCAGCGATTGGGGTTTTCTGTATCAGCTGGAGCAACTGTTGGCGGAACGCAAAACCGCCAGCCCGGACAGCTCTTACACCGCTAGCCTTTACGCCAGCGGCACCAAGCGCATTGCGCAGAAGGTGGGCGAGGAAGGTGTGGAGACCGCGCTGGCCGCCACGGTGAACGATCGTGAAGAGTTAACCAACGAGGCCTCAGATCTGATTTATCACCTGCTGGTGCTGCTGCAGGATCAGGATCTGGATTTGAGCAAGGTGATTGGCCGGTTGCGCGAGCGGCACCAGAAATAATCTTCACTCACAGGGGGCGAATAGATTTGCCCCTGATTTATGTGGATACATCCTGCGGTGCCCCTGCCGCAGGAAATAAAAAAGCCGCCGGGTTTAACACCGGCGGCTTTTTTTACGCTTCAAACGTTGGGATTATTCCATCCATTCGGTATGGAATACGCCTTCTTTGTCGATACGCTTGTAAGTGTGGGCACCGAAGTAGTCACGCTGCGCCTGGATCAGGTTGGCAGGCAGAACGGCTGAACGGTAGCTGTCGTAGTATGCGATGGCTGCAGAGAAGGTCGGCGTTGGGATGCCGTTCTGTACCGCGTAGGACACCACATCACGCAGCGCTTGCTGATATTCATCAGCGATCTGCTTGAAGTATGGCGCCAGCAGCAGGTTGGCGATGTCGGCATTGTCTGCGTAAGCGTCGGTGATTTTCTGCAGGAACTGAGCGCGGATGATGCAGCCGGCGCGGAAGATCTTGGCGATATCGCCGTAGTGCAGATCCCAGTTATTTTCCTGAGAAGCCGCTTTCAACTGAGAGAAGCCCTGCGCATAAGAAACGATTTTGCCCAGGTACAGCGCACGGCGCACTTTCTCGATGAACTCGGCTTTGTCGCCGCTTACTGGCGCAGCTTTAGGACCGGTCAGCACTTTAGATGCGGCAACGCGCTGGTCTTTCAGTGAGGACAGGTAACGGGCGAAAACGGATTCGGTGATCAACGACAGAGGCTCGCCCAGATCCAGAGAGCTCTGGCTGGTCCATTTGCCGGTGCCTTTGTTGGCCGCTTCGTCCAGGATCACATCGACCAGGTATTTACCTTCTTCGTCTTTCTTGGTGAAGATGTCTTTGGTGATGTCGATCAGGTAGCTGTTCAGTTCACCTTTGTTCCACTCGGCGAAAGTCTCAGCCAGCTCTTCGTTGTTCAGGTTCAGCGCCTGTTTCAACAGGGAATAGGCTTCTGCGATCAGCTGCATGTCACCGTATTCGATGCCGTTGTGCACCATCTTCACGTAGTGGCCGGCACCGTCAGCGCCGATGTAGGTCACGCAAGGCTCGCCTTCGGCAACCGCCGCGATTTTCTCCAGGATTGGCGCCACCAGCTCGTAAGCTTCCTTCTGGCCGCCAGGCATGATTGAAGGCCCTTTCAACGCGCCCTCTTCGCCACCGGAAACGCCGGTACCGATGAAGTTGAAACCTTGATCAGACAGTTCGCGGTTACGGCGGATGGTGTCCTGATAGTAGGTGTTGCCACCGTCGATCAGAATGTCACCTTTATCCAGGTGCGGAGTCAGAGAAGCAATGGTTTTATCTGTCGCTTCACCCGCTTTCACCATCAGCAAAATGCGGCGTGGTTTTTCCAGCGATTCGACAAACTCTTCGACGGTGTAGAACGGTGCCAGGTTTTTGCCCGGGTTCTCAGCGATAACTTCGTCAGTCTTGTCACCTGAACGGTTAAAGATGGAAACGGTATAACCACGGCTTTCGATGTTCAGTGCCAGATTGCGGCCCATCACCGCCATGCCGACAACGCCGATTTGTTGCTTGGACATTTAGGAACTCCTGTCTGAGGATGACACCTGTTAACGGCCCATGGCCAACAGGTTTTTGATGTGGCAAACATGTTAACTCAGGATGGCTCCACGTGGGTAGTGATTGGTGCGATAGGTCACACTTTTGCACTTCATCTAACGCCACCGAACGGCAATGTGATTAATTTACAATCATTTAGCGATGAGCTGACGATAAAGCTCAATGTAACTTTCTGCCATACGCTCAGAGGTAAACAGCGCCTGGAAACGTTTGGCGGCATTCTCGCCATATCGCTGCGCCAGCTCAGGATCTTGCCAAAGAGCGGTCATCGCCGTGCGCAATGCTTGCGGATCGGATGGCGGCACAACGATGCCGGTTTCCTGATCAATGTTGATATAGGTCGTTCCTGTGCCAATTTCACTCGAGATCAGCGATTTTCCATACATCGCGCCTTCGAGCAAGGTGATGCCAAAGGCTTCGGAACGTAAATGGGAAGGGAATACTACGCTATAGCATAGCCGCAACAGTGCGGCCTTATCTTCATCTGGCAGCGCGCCGAGAAAATGAATATTTTTTAATCCCAGATCCTGCGCCTGCCGTTTAAGTTCAGCCTCGATTGGGCCAGCACCAATAATGACCAAAGGAAAATCGGTACCCTGAACGGCCTCAAGCAAAATATGCAGGCCTTTGTAATAGCGAAATGCCCCGACAAACAGGAAGAAGCGATCGCCAACTTGTTGACGCCAGCGCTCAAGATGAGCTTCATCAGCAACCGGATAAGACTTTTTATCCAGGCCATAAGGAATGACTCTCACCTTAGGGAGGTATTTTTGCAGTACCGGGCTCGTTTTCACATAGTTTGGAGAGGCTGCGACAATGCAGTCTACCGAACTCAAAAACTTGTTCATCAACGGTGTGTACATTTTCAGAGCCAGTTTTTGCTTAACAATATCTGAGTGATAACTGACCACCGTCGGTTTTTTAACACCGGCAATAAAGTGCACCAAATCCATATAGGGATACGGAAAATGATAATGAATGATATCAGCCTGAGCCACCAACTCTTTAAACTTTCTTATGGCACTGATTGAAAACGGCGTCGATGCCACTTCAAAATCAGTCGCTGCATAATAAGCCGGGTGCACCCCTACACGGGCATTGTCAAAATCGCCTCGGGTGCTCAAAGACAGTGTGGTCGACTCAATCTGGTGACATGCACCAGCTTCACTTAATTGAAATATGACCTGCTCTATGCCACCAAAGGAATCCGGGTAGTATGTTTTATAAAAATGCAGAACTTTCAACATGAAAAATATCAAACCTGCTGGTAAGCGAGAATGGTTTCTTGCGCACAACGTTGCCAAGAAAAATGTTTTGCCCGATTTAAACCCTTGATTCTGGCCTCTTCGCGCCAGACTTCATCTTCAATGCTTTTTTGAATCAGTTGCGTGAGTGTTTCAACATCCATTGCCGCACACATCAAGGCGCAATCACCCACGACCTCAGGCAATGAGGCACTGTCTGAACAAACAACCGGCACTCCTGACGCCATCGCCTCCAAGACCGGTAGCCCGAACCCTTCATACAACGATGGAAACAGGAAACTGCGCGCGCCGGCAAACAGGAGAGGTAAATCTGCCGATTTAGTGTAACCAAGATAGCGCAGCCACCCTGCCTTTTGCCCACGTTCAAAACGCTGGTGCAACCCTTCGCTACTCCATCCTTTAAATCCGCTGATCACCAGCGGAATATTCAGGCGTAGTTCCAGTGGCAAACGTTCGTAAGCATCCAGAAGCGTTTCAATATTTTTGCGAGGCTCGATAGAACCAGTAAATAAACAGTACTGATTCGGTTTTAAATCGAGGGGGGATAAAACGCATGAGATCTCTTCAGTTTCACGCGGATAAAAATCCCCGCTGCTGGCTAATTGGGCCGAATAAACCTTACTCAAGGGCAAGTTGAAGTACTCGGCTAATTCATGACGAGTGAATTCTGAGTCCGTGACAAGAATATCGGCGCGCTTAATAGTCAGAAGCAGTTCTTTCTGCATAAAACGGACACGCTCCGCCGGATGGCATTGCGACCAGGTAAATACCGAGAGATCGTGGAAAGTTGCCAGGCAGCGATCGACATTGGGTGGCAAATAGAAATTAGGGCTGTGGTATATCGCGTCCGGGTGTTTTCTGAGCGTATGAGTTTTTAACCACGGTGCTGTCAAACGATATAATTCTGATGCGAAACGGCTTTTTTGGACCCGCCGACGCAGCCCCTGCCCTGAGGACGTAATTTCCCTGGCGGTGGGAATTTGCCGACTTAAGTTACGCCCCTGAAGAAATAAAAGCTCAGAAATTTCTGAGCTTTCTTTCAAGCAGTTGGCTAACTCATAAGCATATCGGCCGATCCCGGTTAAAGGGTACTTTATCGGGTCAGTACCAAATATAACTTTCATTATCAGTTTTCCAACATCCAGCGTAACGTCTCCTCCAAAGGAGGCGTATCCCATTCGCCGATGGTGGCACGCAATTTACTCGCATCCCCACACAGGCTTTTTACTTCGTTCGGCCGAACAAAAGCAGGATTCACTCGGATCTCCAGGGAATGACCAGAGATCTTTTCACATAGAGCAACGGTTTCCCGCAAAGAGTATGTTCTGCCAGAGCAAACGTTAATGGTTTCCCCCACCGGCCTAGCCTGGAGCAGCGCCACATAGGCTTTGCTTAAAGCGCGAACATCGGTGAAATCACGCCAGACATCGATATTTCCCAATTCTATCACTGCAGCATTGTCTTTATAATGCTTCACAATCTTCGGTAACAGGAAATTCTCAGCCTGACCAACGCCAGTGTAATTAAAGGGCCTGGTGATAAATATCGGCAATTTATCCATCCAGAGCCTGGCCATATACTCCATAGCCAGCTTACTGACCGCATAGTCATTCACCGGATTTGCAGGCGTGCATTCGTCCAGTTTACCCTCAACGCTATTGCCATAAATATTGGCGCTGCTGGCAATCAGAATCGCATCCAGTGGCTTTCCGCAATCATAAATCGCCTGCAGTAAATTGCGGGTACCTATTACGTTGACGTTATAAAACGCACTTGCATCACCGTGACCAACAAAGGCAATAGCGGCCAAGTGGACCACAACATCAGGCTTAACCTTTGCGATGGCATCCGCCAGCTCATCCGCATTCAACAGGTTGACCTGCAGATAATCCTCTTGGGTTGAGGGCAATGACCCCACCCCAAACACCCGGTATCCGGCAGCGGATAACTCCGCTGCCACATAACGGCCGGTAAACCCATTAATGCCTGTAATTAAGGCACGTTTGCCGGCGCCAAACATCAGAATGAGAACCCATTCTGATTACGGCGAATGTCTTGTTCGACCATCATCTGACACAACTGCTCCAGAGTGGTTTTAGGTTCCCAGCCTAAAATTTCTTTAGCGCGCTCTGGGTTGCCGATTAACAGCTCAACCTCTGAAGGACGGTAGAATTTCGGATTAACGCGAACCAATGTTTTGCCCGTAGCAACATCAATACCGATTTCTTGCTCTTCCTTGCCTTCAAAACGCAGAGTAAAGCCGGCAGCCTTAAAGGCCATGGAAACGAAGTCACGTACGGTTTCAGTGCGATTCGTTGCCAGTACAAAGGTATCCGGTTGTTCAGCCTGAAGCATACGCCACATACCTTCCACATACTCCTTGGCAAACCCCCAATCACGCTTCGCGTCCATGTTGCCCAGTTCAAGCACATCCAACTGGCCCAATTTGATTTTGGCGACCGAGTCAGTGATTTTACGGGTAACAAATTCCCGGCCACGCAGAGGCGACTCATGATTGAACAAAATGCCGCTGGAGGCGAAGATGCCGTAGCTCTCGCGGTAGTTAATGGTCATCCAGTGCGCATACAGCTTCGCCACACCGTAAGGGCTGCGCGGATAGAATGGAGTATCTTCTTTTTGCGGAACTGCTTGCACCAAACCGAACATTTCAGACGTCGATGCCTGATAGAAACGAATCTTCGGATTAACGATACGGATCGCTTCCAACAGATTCACCGGCCCCAGGCCAGTAATTTCGGCAGTGGTAATAGGCTGTTCGAATGAAACACCAACAAAACTCTGCGCTGCCAGGTTATATACCTCGGTAGCGCCGGTTTGTTGCAGCAGACGAATGCTGGCGGAAAGGTCGGTCAAATCGTATTCAACCAAATTCAAATTTGGGTGCTTATCAATACCCAATTCTTCGATACGCCAGAAATTGACAGAACTGGTACGACGATAGGTTCCATGAACCACGTAGCCTTTTTCCAACAGCAGTTCTGCAAGATAAGCGCCGTCTTGGCCAGTGATACCAGTAATTACTGCAATTTTTTGCACGGAAAATTTCCTATTTTAGATCAAAAAAACATGATTACGCGTTCAATAACTCTGCCATCCATTGCGGCACGGCCTCGTTTTCCATTTCAAACCCTAAAAGGAGGTTTTCCTTAAAACCGGAGGTTATTGCGTAATGTCTCTCTTGTAAAAAAAGCCCATGGTACTTCTCTGGATGTTTACGGTAAAGCAGAACATCTTTCTGGAAAAACCGTGCACGACTCACCGCTGACTCGCGCTCTTTCGAGCGCAGTTGCGCTGGATGGAACACATCAACATCTTTGGCATAAGGCACCATGCCCAATTGTTGCATGCGCCAACCAAAATCCGTGTCCTCACGGAAATGAGGATGATCGAATTGCAAATCAAATCCCCCCAGATAGTGGAACACCGCGCTCCTGACCATCAGGTTAGCGGTCATAAAACCAATGCTTTCAAAACCAACGTTTGTTACCGGTCGCCAATTGTCATCACCATGATGATCCGAAGTAATTATTCCCTCAACGCCGACAACGCCTTCAACCTCGAAATATTTGCGGGCATTGGCCAACCAATTCGGTCCTGGTCTGCAATCGTCGTCAGTGAAGGCGACAACTTTCCCTTGAGCCAGCATAGCGCCGGTGTTCCTTGCTCTAACCGCGCCTTTAACCGGCGAGTGATAATAGCAAAGAGGGAAACCGAAATCAGACTCACACTCCGACCAGGGTTTTTCACTCTGATCAATAATGATGACCTCAAAATCACGCTCTATTTGCTTTTGCAAATAACTAACCAGATCAAGCAGTTGGTCTGGGCGTTCATAACTTGGGATCACAACGGAAAAATAGGGCTGCGGTTGATTTGCCAACTGAGCGCGCGAAGATAACATTTTGCCGACGACCTCGGAGATACGTTCCCAGGCATAGCTGCTTTCTACGCAGGCCCGTGCCGCAGCCCCAACTTTGCTGCGATACTCCGGCTCAAACAAAGCGCGAATTGCAGTGGCGAATGCCTCTTTCGTCGGTTCGACGACCAGCATGGCGTTCAAACCACCGGTATCAATACCGCGAGCGCCGATCTTGGTGCTTACCGTTGGCATCGCCATCGACATGAAGTCGAACATTTTGATATTGGTGCCCGATCCCGAAAACATCGGGTTTACCGCCATGTCTGCGGCGGACAACCATAACGCCTTGTCTTCTTCGCTAAGCATGCCGGTTACCCGCACGTTCTTGCGATTAACATTCTCAACGACACTTCCAACGCCGCCGGCAATGATAAAGGTCACCTCAGGCACGGCAGGAGCCAATGTATCAGCAATAAATTTGGCGGCTTCAACATTAGGTCCGTATGCGCTGCCGATAAAAATGGCCAGCTTGTCATCGGCGGAATATTTTAACGCCACTTTTGCCGCAGCTCGCTCTTCATCTCCCGGCACCGGATGTGCAAATGCCATGACACCATTAGGCACGACACGCATTTTTTCCGGTGAAAACTCATAGACCCGATTAAAACGCAGCAGGTCTTCATGCGAACACGCCAAGATGAGATCCGCACGCTGTCCGAGGAGATATTCGTCGGCAATAACCTGACGAATTGCCGCTAACTCGGCGGCATTACTTTCATCAAACAGTTGTGCGCGCAAATACCCTTCAACATTTTGCGAGTCGTAGACTACGACTTTGCCCTGGAGCAAGCTGGGGTCGATAAGTGGATAAACCCACGGATGAGAAAACACCACCACTTCAGCCTGCTTGATATTTTCAATAACGCCGGCCAGATAATCAGGCGACAGATGTCCTTGCTGACTGAATACGACATCTATGACCGTTTTACCATTGGCCTGAGCCCCCCACTCTTGCGCGGCAAGATGGTGCTCCTGGCTAAGGGGAATATCAATTTCTTCCAGATTAGGACTGAGATGATGACGGCGATATTTTTCACCCGGCCAGTCATAGGAGCCGACATACGTGGCTTTTACTTCCTGCCCTAAGTTATGATAAAGCCCCAGCAAGCGCAAACGGCCCCCCCCGATTGGCGGATCGATTGGCTGCATATCCGCCACAACCACATTGAGCGGCATTTGCTTTACCGTGACTTGAGAGGCCATAGCTGCGGAAATCAACTGTTTGCCAACAGTTGCCCAAGACATCCCCTGGATCGCCTCATAACCCTTCAGCCCCATGGCAGCCGCGGAAGCCGTATTCTTGAACAGCCACTCAAACCCCTCGCACAAGGCCTCTGGGGTCGGCTCGCAGATCAACCCGGTTTCCTGGTGTTTAACAAAATAGGTTGGCTCGCCCGAGTCAGCGCAGGTAATGACCGGCTTGGCGCTGGCAAAACCTTCCAATGTCACGTACCCGTAATCTTCTTTTTTCGGCACAAAGGCGATCGCCAAAGCATTGGCGTAATAATCAAGCAACTCTTCATCGCTCAGACGGCCGACAAACTCAATCCGGCTATCGCCGGCGGCCAAAGCCTTAAGCTCTTGCTCAGCTTCCCCCGTCCCAGCAATAACGAGTCTGAGCGGCAATGACGAAGCCTTGATGGCATTGATGGCAAGGTCAACCCGTTTCCAGGGATGCAAACGCCCAGGCAAGAAGAAATAGTCGCCCACTTTACCTTGTCTGAAACCATTGACACCCAATGGCGGATGTATCACATCAGAGTGAATACCACGCCAGCGATAGAGACGATTGGATACTTCATGACCAATGGTGAATTTGGCCTTCACTTTCGAAATTGCCTCAAAGTCCCATTGGTGAAGCATCGCCCGCTCAGCAAGGCGAATGGGATCATGACCGGGGAAGGTTTCGTAAAACATATCATCAAAAACACGTACAGTATGCACCAGGTACATCACGTGATTAGGATGATTAACCGCAAAAGTTGGCGTTTTGGTGGAAACAACCGCGTCGAAACGGCTAAGATCCAGCTCGCGGCAAGCTTGATAGTTTTTACCAATTTGTTCAAAAGAAGACTCGTCTGCAATGACCGGAATAATTTCCGCCTCACAGCCTATTTCGATTAAGCCCGCCAATAACCCTTGATAAAAACGCTCGGCGCCACCTACCTCTCCCTGCGCGGACTCTGTCGTTAATACAGCAACACGCAACCCTTTGAACTGCTCAAGTTCAGAGTATTGATTACAGTAATTCACTGCTGACCCCTTTCGTCTTTGGCGGCTTTAAGCTCATCCTTGATTCTGCTGTGTAACTCGTCAAGACTCAGCGAGTGAGATGACTTAAATGATAAAAATGCGCTATTTTGCCCTGCCAGCATTTCATTTGCTGAAAAAGTAGTCCGCGGGCTGCTTCCAACCAGGACTTTGAGATAGAGGCTGCGGAGTGGGGAATACAATCCCAGCTTCTTGACGGTAATTACCGTGAAATGTCTCAGCCTGGGGTTATTGTTGAAAATTCGAATCAGTTTCCGCCCACCACGGCCGAACAACCCCACTTTCTGCTCCCCATTGTTGCCGTTTCTCATCCGCCCCAGTAGGCGAACCGGAGCGCTGGCACGCCATGAGGTGCTGCCGTAAATCTGTTCGATATGATTTTTCAGAACACTGATTTCATGTTCAAGATCTCGGGTATGCCCCAGTGAAGTTTCATGGACCTTAGAAAGAGCGTCATAAGCGATATGTACACGCTCATTTTCTGCCGATAGCTTGGCTACTTTTTGAATTAACTCATCATACTGGCGTGTACTATTCAGATGACCAAGGATACCACCAACATTAGCCGCCAGTTCGTCCAGGTTTTTAGTTCTTTCATGTAGTACATCAAGCAGCGAGTTCAGTTCA
This sequence comes from Serratia inhibens, assembly GCF_003591175.1. Taxonomy (GTDB): domain Bacteria; phylum Pseudomonadota; class Gammaproteobacteria; order Enterobacterales; family Enterobacteriaceae; genus Serratia; species Serratia inhibens. Next base: position 1,343,904 of record NZ_QYYG01000001.1, read on the forward strand.
TTGCCATGCTCTTGCACAGTCGTTATAGCACTGATAATACTGCTATTATTCAACACACTATCTAACACCTGCTGCTTATAATCTTCAAACTTCCGCGTTGTCTCATCTGCATTTTTCACAGCGGTAAATTCGCTGAAAGTCTGATAATCATCAAATACATTGGGTGGATACTTTAACGACGGCAACAGCTCTTGATGTTCGACTGAAACATAGAATCGATTGAGACCATCGGCATAAGCGAACAGATAGTTTTTATTTATCAGCAGATCTTCAATTTCTGAATGCGTTTCTATTTGCGTGTTAGGGAACGTCGACTCAACCACCACTATCCATGGGCGATATTTATCCCAATCATTTCCTTTAAGGACGGAAAGCTCGACCCCTTCAACGTCTACTTTTAAGAAATGAATGTTATCCTGACGGAATTCAGCACACACGTCAGCCAATGTTCTTACCGCAACATTGTGCCATTCCCCCTTGTAACCTTCAGCCTCATGAGCATCGGCAACCTCTTTGTCGAGAGTTGCCCAACCACGAATCTCACATTCCCAAATGGCCAATTCACCCGCACTTTCATTCAACGCGCAGTTCAGATTAATGTCTTGAGGCCTATCGGCAACAAGCTCATTAAAATGCCCAAGGATGGGCTCAATATTTATGCCACGCCACCCTCGATTATAAAATGAACGCGTCACGGAGTCGACAATAGGATCGTTGGCACCAACATCAATATAGAACCCATTTTCAACATTCTTCAGTGCTTTCCAAAGCACCACATCCTCTAAATTCTGCGCATATGAAATAAAACTCATTTCGTATAAATTCCTATTTCCGGGTCCAACCAAGTCAGACCAACAAAATTGGTTTTATCAATATTGACGACATTAAAAAGCAAGGCTAAATCACGCCACTCGTAATTATTCACCAAATGAGTATCTGTACTTACAAGTGCCGTTTGTATCGAGTAACTTCCCGGGCCAAGATTAGCATCGAAACAAAAATCATAAACCAATGTTGTCCCAGCCTTAGCATTATCAACGACCTTCTTTTTCAGATCGGTATTTGTGCCATATAAAACCTGCCCCAAACGGTCCTTAATTCCATACCCCAAGACCAAACGAGGAATATCCTGGTTAACCTTGACTTCGATATGTAAAGTCACCGTCTGACCCACATTGACTATTTCCACCGGCTTATTGTTCTTATCTAATAAGCTGATCTCAAAGACCTCGGCCTCACCAGTGCCCGAAATAGTCTGTGTTTTCCCCTCGGAGGTAATTCTCTGCTCTACCTTCTGGTTCTGCTTTGCCGCCAGTAAGGCATTATAGTAATCCATGACTGCTTCGGGCTCACCTTCCATTTCAATGCGACCGGCATTGAGCAAAATAGCTCGGTCGCAAATACTTTGAATCGCCTGCTTATCATGAGACACAATTAACAGAGTGGTGCCTTGTCGACGGAACTCGCGAATTCGTTCAAAGCTCTTGTGTTGAAAATAATCATCACCAACCGACAATGCTTCATCAACTATCAGGACATCAGGTCTGATCGCAGTGGCCACACTAAACGCCAAACGCATCTGCATGCCGCTGGAATAGACACGCACGGGACTGTCAAGATAATCCCCAATCTCGGCAAACTCCTCGATTTGCGGCATTAATTTGCTGATCTCATCAGCATGCAATCCCATCAACTGGCCCGCCATATAGACGTTTTGCCGGCCTGTAAAGTCAGGATGGAACCCCATGCCCAACTCCAGCAAAGCGGCCACACGCCCTGAAATATGGATATTGCCTTTCGTCGGTTGACTGGTGCCAGTGATCATTTTCAGCAATGTGCTCTTGCCAGCTCCATTGATGCCGATAATGCCTACCGCCTCTCCCGGATTAACGGTAAAATTAATATCTTGCAACACCCACTTCAGCTGATGTTTGATGATATTCCCGGGACAAAACCATTCGATAAGACGGGCCCAACGGTTAGGATATTGCTTAAAAGCCTTCCCAATATTACTTACACTGATAGTGCTCATTAAAGTTCGTCCACCATTTCTGCTGCACGCTTTTGGAATAAGCGCATCCCCAGTATGCAAAGCAGCAAACCTACGATTGTTGCAGGCAAAATGCCATACCAGTCAGGCCATTCGCCTTTAACCAATACCGTTTGGCAAGCCATGACGATGCCCGCCAAGGGATTATAAGATACATATTCTTGCAAGTTCGCCGGCAAAATAGTTGCCGAATAAACGATTGGGGTCAACCAAAACCAAAACTGCAGGAATATTCCAAAGAATTGACCGACGTCACTAAAGAATACGTTAAGCACGCCGATAGTCATACCCAAGCCAATAGCGAAAACCACCAGCACCGCAATAACCGGAATGATTGACAATATTACGACACCTGGAAAATAGCCGCTAACCAACAGAAAAACACAGAAAATAACGGATACAATAAGGAAGTTGAGCAATGCACTACCGATGATTATCGCTGGGATACAAATTCGCGGAAAATTAATCTTCTTCAGAAGATTCCCATTATCGACAAACATAACTTGCGAGCGAGATACTATTTCGGCAAATAGCCCCCAACTTAATATCCCTGCACATAGATAAATACTATATGCAAATGTGTGATCGACACCTGGCAATTTTGCACGCATAACCTGTGAAAAAATAACCGTATAAATCACTATCATCGCCAGTGGGTTTAGAATGTTCCACACTGCGCCCAGCAACGAGTTTCTATATTTAGTTTGAAACTCTCGCTTAATACTACCAAAAATAAAACTGCGATAGCGCCATAACCCATTAATCATATTAAACATTATTTATGGCACCCCATTATTATACTTTCTATTTCTTCAAGCTTTTTGGCAACCATGTCTCTATCATTTTTGGTTTCGACATTCAGCCTTAATAAGGCCTCAGTGTTCGAGCAGCGTACATTAAATCGCCAATCGCTCAACTCAATAGAAATGCCATCCGTTTTATCAATCTCGACATTACGACCGTAGACCGTCTCAATCTCATTGAGCACTTTGTCGATATCCGCAACCTTATAGTTAATTTCACCACTACATGGGAATTTATCCATACGGTCTTCCACCAATTCGCTCAATACGCGGCCCTTGGTGGAAAGTAAACCGGCTACCAACAGCCATGGAATCATACCACTATCGCAATAGGCAAAATCGCGGAAATAATGGTGTGCGCTCATTTCGCCGCCATAAATAGCATCTTCTTTACGCATGCGTTCTTTGATAAAAGCATGCCCGGTTTTAGACATCACCGGCACACCGCCAGCTTGATTGACGATATCAATCGTGTTCCAGGAAAGACGCGGATCATGAATAATCTTGGATCCTGGATTGGTTTGCAAAAAAGCCTCTGCCAGCAGACCAACGATGTAATAACCCTCGATAAAGTTGGCTTTTTCATCAAACAAGAAGCAACGGTCGAAATCGCCGTCGAAAGCGATACCCATGTCAGCCTGATGCTCAAGTACTGCTTTTGCCGTGTCGGCACGGCATTCAGGTAGTAATGGGTTAGGAATACCGTTCGGGAAATTTCCATCCGGGTGATGGTGTACTTTCACAAAGGTTACGGGAATATTGTTGCATTTAAAGCGGCGTTCAATTTCATCGATAACATGACCTGCTGCGCCATTACCGGAATTAATTACCAGCTTCATCGGTTTCAGTGTCGCTGTGTCAATATATCCCAGCAGATGATCAACATACTCGGTCAGAATCGATATTTTCTGATAACTGCCACGCCTGTTTTCTGCAACAGCAGGGAAAACATTCGCTTCTGCCAGCTGTTTAATTTCCAGCAGGCCCGTATCTCCGCTAATCGGTTGTGCGTTGGCTCGTACCAGTTTCATGCCATTGTAATTCATTGGATTATGACTGGCGGTAACTTCAATCCCACCGTCCATACCAAGATGAAAAGTGGCAAAATAAACCTCTTCTGTTCCGCTCATGCCAATGTCATACACATCAGCGCCAGCATCTTGCAACCCGTTAGCAAGGGCCAGTTTAAGGGCCTCGCTGGTCAGACGCACATCGCCACCGACGATAACACGCTGCGGTTTAAGATATTCGCCATAAGCTCGGCCGATACGGTAGGCAATATCCTCGTTTAGTTCTTCGCCAAGCTGCCCACGAATATCATATGCTTTAAAACAAGTTAAGGTACTCATTAAAACCTCAAAATTTAGCAACGACCGTAATGATCTTTAATACGAATAATGTCATCATCGCCTAAATAAGAACCTGCCTGCACCTCAATCAATTCCAACGGGATATTTCCCGGGTTCTCTAAGCGGTGAATCACACCAATAGGAATGAATGTGGACTGATTCTCGGTCAGCAGGAAAGTCTTATCTCCGGTAGTCACTCTTGCCGTACCAGCAAGCACCACCCAATGCTCTGTGCGATGATGGTGCATCTGCAAAGAGAAAGCCTCGCCTGGGTTCACGGTGATGCGATTCACATTAAAGCGTTTTTCATCCACCAAAAGGTCGCAAATGCCCCATGGGCGATAAACCTCACGGTGTCTTCTGTATTCGCTGCGTTTATGCTTTTTCAGATGTTCAACGACTTTTTTAACGTCCTGAACCCTGGACTTATCAACCACCAGCACAGCGTCCTTGGTGTTAACAATCACAAGGTTATCTACGCCCACAGCGGCAACCAACTTTTCGTCGGTATTGATATAGCAGTCATGGGTATTATGCAGGAAGGTGTCGCCAGTCAACGCGTTACCTGCCTCATCTTTCTGACTGACTTCCCACAAGGCCGACCACGAACCGACATCACTCCAACCGGCATCCAGCGGGATCATAACGGCATCGTGAGTTTTCTCCATCACCGCATAATCAACCGATTCGTCTGGGCAACTGGAGAATGCATCAAAATTAACGTTGATAAAGTTTTTATCGCACTCGGTATCAGCCAGAGAACGGCGACATGCTTCCAAAATATCCGGGCGGAATGCCTCCAGCTCTTCCAGATACCGTTTGGCGCGGAACATGAACATGCCGCTATTCCAGAAATAGTCTCCGGAGTCCACGTAAGCCTGCGCGGTAGCAAGATCGGGTTTTTCAACAAAACGCTTTACACTGCATGCCACTGCATTTTCACCAGAGTTTTCACCGCGCTGGATGTAACCATATCCGGTTTCCGGCCCGCTTGGCACAATGCCAAAGGTAACGAGGCTCTGGCCGGCCGCATAGGGCATTGCGGCTTCTATCGCGTTATGGAAGGTTGCAACGTCTTTAATAATATGGTCTGCGGCCAACACCAGCATGATGGGGTCATGCCCCTGAGCGATGGCATTCAAGGCTGCCAGAGCGATAGCCGGCGCCGTATTGCGGCCAACAGGCTCGAGAATGATGTTATGTGACAACATGTCAATTTGACGCAGTTGCTCAGCCACCATAAACCGGTGATCTTCGTTACAGATTACGACAGGCTCGCTAACTTCCACCCCATCAAGACGTTTCAGCGTTTCCTGCAACATCGAGTGCAGGCTATGCAAACGCAAAAACTGTTTAGGGTGAAGTTCACGGGACATTGGCCAAAGACGGCTACCTGTACCGCCTGCCATAATTACTGGAAGTAACATTTTTTATCCTTATAACGCTCAGCTATATAGCACCATAGTTTCAACAACTTAAGCAAATACACCAGATTAATTTGCTGTACTTGCTACATCTTTCATGTCACTGGTGGAAGGACAAGGGTGTACCACTCATCACAAATGCTACGGTTTCATAACCTGCAGATGGACCGAGTTCGCACAGCCAATTCGAAAACGATCCGATCATCGCAGTCGAAAAAAAAGCACGCTACCGCCCTTGGCTCAACAGCTACCAATAGACTGATATTTAAATAAATTTTAGTGCACTCTCTTACACCACGACTATGGGCATCCCCCCCATGGCACAATAAGTCATGCTCTTGTCATCCTGATAGGATACATAGGAAAGCAGCGCAATATTTTTGTTGCGTATGCTATCACCTTACCTATCAAAACACCTGTACATTATCCGTTCTTTCAGGGTTATCTGAAAATGAACGTTCATTAAACACGCAGATTAAAATGCTTACCACGAAAATACAATATCAATCAAATGGTTAGCAATGATATAGTTTTTGTGGTTACTAAAAATCAGGATATATCTTAGACATATGATCGCAGCCTGTAGGCTACAAGCCGCAATCATGATTTGAGGAGAGTGTACGAGTATTTTCAGTGAAAATAGTTAATTACGGTAACCTTGAGGGTTATTCTTTTGCCAATTCCAGGTGTCGCGCATCATTTCCTCAATGCCACGCCGTACTTCCCAACCTAACTCCTCGCGTGCCAGGTTTGCATCAGCCCAGAAGGCTGGCAGGTCCCCGTCGCGACGAGGCAAGATCTGGTACGCAATCTTCACACCAGAAGCCTTTTCAAAAGCCTGCACCATGGCCAACACCGAGTGCCCTACCCCAGCCCCCAGATTATACGCTTTGAAACCATCAACGTTTTTCAGATGGTCCATCGCCATCAGGTGTCCTTCGGCCAAATCCATTACATGGATGTAGTCGCGTTCCCCGGTACCGTCTTTCGTCGGATAATCGCCGCCAAATATACCCAACTTCTCCAGTTTGCCTATCGCTACCTGTGCAATATAAGGCAGCAGGTTATTCGGGATGCCATTTGGATCTTCACCAATCATCCCCGACTCATGGGCCCCAACCGGGTTGAAGTATCGCAGGGCAATAATGGAAAATTGAGGTTCTGCCTTGGCGAAGTCCTGCAGAATTTGCTCCACCATCAGTTTCGATGTGCCGTAAGGGCTGGTGGTCCCGCCGATCGGCGTGGTTTCAACATAAGGAACCGGGGAATTGGCGCCATAGACAGTGGCAGAAGAGCTGAAGATGAAACGGGTCACCCCTGCACGACGCATTTCTTCCAGTAATACCAGAGTGCCAGAAACATTATTTTGATAATATTCTAGGGGTTTGCGAGTTGACTCACCGACTGCTTTCAGACCGGCAAAGTGGATCACGGCTGAAATTTTATTCTCGTCGAAGATATTGCGCAGACATTCACCATTTTGAATGTCGCCCTGGTAGAACCTTGCCGCTTTACCGGCCAGCTGTTCGACGCGGTGCAACGATTCCTTTGATGAATTCGACAAGTTGTCCAGCACAACAACATCTTCGCCACGCCCCAACAAAGCCAGCACGGTATGAGAACCGATATAACCGGCACCGCCAGTGACTAAAATCGCCATAACAACTCCTTATACGCGCCTAGGGCGCTAAAGATATAAATTTTGATTATTGCCCATGACGTTCATTCAAACAAACAAGGCTGCACGTAGCAGCCCTGTTCTGATGCAACATCGTGGTAATGACATCAGCGAGACAGCATCGCCAAAATTTCTTTTGTTTTTTCTTGCATCAACGCTACATCCGCACGTGACTCAACGTTGAGACGCACTACCGGTTCGGTATTGGATGAACGCAAGTTAAAACGCCAATCGGCAAATTCCATGCTGATCCCATCGGTGTAATCGACTTCACCGGCCTGGGCCAGATAATGTTGCTTCACGCTTTCGATGGAAGCTGCCGGTTGCGACAGTTTGATATTGATTTCTCCCGAGGACGGGTAAGCCGCAATTCGGTCCTGCACCAGTTGCCCCAGAGTCTGGCCCTTGACACAGACCAGTTCAGCCACCAACAGCCAAGGAATCATGCCGCTATCGCAATAAGCAAAATCGCGGAAATAGTGGTGGGCGCTCATTTCACCACCATAAATGGCATCTTCTGAACGCATACGCTCTTTAATGAAGGCATGACCCGTTTTGGACATCACAGGTACACCGCCAGCTTTATTCACAACATCGATGGTGTTCCAGCTCAGGCGTGGATCATGAATGATTTTGGCCCCTGGTTGTTTTTGCAGAAAAGCTTCCGCCAGCAGGCCAACAATATAGTAGCCTTCGATGAAATCGCCTTTTTCATCAAACAGGAAGCAACGATCGAAGTCGCCATCAAACGCGATCCCCATATCTGCACCATGTTCACGTACAGCATTAGCCGTATCTGCACGACACTCGGGCAATAACGGGTTAGGAATACCATTGGGGAATGTGCCGTCTGGCTGATGATGGACCTTAATAAATTCCAATGGGACGTTCAGGGCCTTAAGAGATGCCTCAATCGCATCGATTGCATGCCCGGCCGCACCGTTTCCTGAGTTGATAACCAGTTTCAACGGTTTAAAGTTTTCGGTATTCACATAAGACAGCACATGCTGAACATAATCGGCCAGCACATCCTGACGAACATAGCTACCGCGAATGGTGGCAGGATCAGGGAACTGATTGGCTTCCGCCAACTCCTGGATTGCCCGTAATCCGGTATCCCCGCTGATCGGGCGTGAACCTTCACGAACCAGCTTCATGCCGTTATAGTCGATGGGATTATGACTGGCCGTCACTTCCACGCCGCCGTCAGCTTTCAGATGCGAGGTGGCAAAATAAACCTCTTCAGTCCCGGTCATGCCGATGTCGATAACGTCGGTGCCAGCGTCCTGTAAACCTTTTGCCAGAGACAGCTTCAAACTTTCGCTGGTCAAACGTACATCACTGCCCAAAACAATGGTCTTTGGCTTCAAAAACTCGCCATAAGCGCGCCCTATGCGGTAGGCGATATCGTCATTCAGTTCTTCACCTAATTTACCGCGCACGTCATAAGCTTTAAAACACGTTAACTTTTCCATCACCAAACCCTTTAATTAAACTCTGCCATACCGATCGTGTAACCGCTCAATATCATCTTCTTCAAGGTAAAATCCTGATCGAACCTCAATAATTTCAAGATCGATTTTCCCAGGATTCTCCAGCGTGTGAACGCTGCCGGCCGGGATGAAGGTGGATTGGTTTTCCGATAAGAAGAATTCTTTATCTTCAACATTCACTTTGGCCGTGCCACTGACGACCACCCAGTGTTCTGCGCGGTGAAGATGGCGCTGCACTGACAACCCTTCGCCGGGACGGACAATGATTTTTTTGACCTGGAAATGCTCACCGCTGTCAATATCGCAGATCTTGCCCCATGGACGATAAGAAGAGGAGTGTTGGCGGAAGTGATGAAGATTGCGTTTCTTCAGTTCATCAACCACTTTTTTGACATCCTGGACACGATCTTTAGTCGAGATCAACAACGCATCATTGGTATTGATTACGATCAGATCATCCAAGCCAATGGTCGCCACCAGAGCGGAGTCCGAAGAGATGTAGTTATTGTTGGAGTCGATAGAGATAACCTCACCAACGTTTACATTCCCCAAGCCATCTTTTTCGGAAACTTCCCATAAGGACGACCAAGAGCCCACGTCGCTCCAGCCGGCATCAATAGGAATGACTACCGCATCATGCGTTTTCTCCATGACTGCGTAGTCAATGGAGTCACTTGGGCAGTGCTTGAATATTTCCTGATCAACACGGATAAAATTCATATCACGTTGGCTATCGGCCACAGACTGCTGGGTTGTGCTGAAGATTTCCGGGCTGTGTTGTTGCAACTCCTGCAAGAACTTGGCTGTTTTAAACATGAACATGCCGCTGTTCCAGCTATACTCACCGCTTGCAAGATACTCAACGGCCTTGTCCCGGCAGGGTTTCTCCACAAAAGCGTCGACCTTGAAGCATTTGTCAGAGAGTGCGCTGCCGCGCTTGATATAGCCATAGCCAGTTTCCGGATTCCCAGGAATAATCCCGAACGTCACCAAATGATCTTCGGTGGCGTGTTGAACTGCCGTCTTTATTGCCGAGTGAAAATTTTCTACCTTTTTAATCAAATGATCGGCAGCCAGCACCAAAAGCATGCTGTCTTCATCTTCTTCTGCGGCCAGGTGCGCAGCCAACGCCACTGCTGGTGCCGTGTTACGCCCAACGGGCTCCAGAATAATATTGGTCGCAAGTTGATCGATTTCACGCAGTTGTTCCGCAACCAAAAACCGATGATTTTCATTGCAGATAACCAAAGGCGCGGCGACTTCCACACCATCAAGCCCGGATAAACGTTGCAGGGCTTGCTGCAACAGGCTAAATCCGCTGTCATCAATGGATAAAAATTGCTTGGGGAACGATTCGCGCGATAGCGGCCACAGCCGACTGCCGGTACCGCCAGCCATAACCACAGGAATTATTTTTGACATTATTAATCCTTTACTCAATCGTCTGGCTTATAAACGAGAGTACGGCTTAAAGCCAACTTACCCACCATTATAAAGTCATACAATTACACATAAAACAGTTGCATATATGTTAAAAAACAGGCTCCCTCCAAGCCAATCAGCCCCCATGAAGTAACTTACGGGGAAAATGAACTATTTTGGGTCAAAGCTGGAGCACCATTTGCAGCTAACATAACGTATTGGGACAAAAAAGAGCAGCTCAAGACTGCTCTTTCAGATTAATGCTCATAACGAAAGTTTAGGGGATTCTCTGCGCTGGCTTAGCGGCCCAAAGCAAAATATTGCGCCACTCGCTTCACGTCATTTTCGTCGAGAGTGCCTGAATCGCTCAGCAAGGTGATCCAAGCCTTGATATAGGTATATTTCGCCGATGCCAGATCGCGCTGCGCACTGTATAACTGTTGCTCAGCGTTAAGCACATCGACGTTGACGCGTTGCCCCGCCAGCACGCTTTGCCGGGTAGCCGTGACCTGAGTGGTCGCCGACTTGACCGCCAACTCGTAGGCAGCCAGCTTGGCACGGCTGCTGATGCACAGGTTGAACTGCTTGCGTAAATCATTCAGCGTGGTGCCCGTCTGGGCATCCATTTCATACATTGCCTGCCCATAGCGTGCGGCAGCCTGACGGGTTGACGCCGAAACGCCGCCACCGGCGTAGATAGGTACGCTGACCTGCACGCCAATGCTGTCGGTGCGATACTTCTGATTCACCGTGCTATCGCTGCTGGAGTCATTTTCAGAGTGCGAGGCATAAAGTTGCACCTGGGGCATAAAACCTGCGCGATTTCTTTCCACGTCATATTTCGCCGCATCAACACCGTGGCGCGACGCTGCCAACATCGGGTTATTTTCCAGAGCGAACCTCTCAAAAGACATATTCAGTATGTCGGAAAATCTCTAAAAGTGAATGGTTCGTTTTACAGGGATACTTACAGTTACATCATGTACTTTTTACGGAGACGAATAATCATTACGTAATAGATGAATTTTTTCGTGAGGTGTTGCTGAACGAATGGATTATATTTTGGAGGCAGCATCTTTCTGCGAGGCAAGTGAAGTGAAAGGCATAATACATAAAAATTACTTGGTGAAGTTAAAGGGCAGCCAAAGAGCTGCCTCGAGTAAATATGTATCTCTGCTCAGAAATTACGGTGAGAATCTACAACCTTGCATCGTGGATGCATCCCCGTAAAATACGCTTTAAGTATTGAAGAAACATTATCAAACTGAAAACTAACAAGATTAATCACAATCTTTTTCAACAAGTGGATATGCATACGTAACGTCGGGTATCTTCTTGTTGTGACAGCGATATCAATAAGACGCTCTTTTATCCGGAAAGGACTCTCCTTCCCCTCAGTTCGGGAAAGTGAGTGTTTGAGGAACGAAGACGTTTTTATTTTAAAATTTTCGCCCTTATCTATTAATTGGTACATTCTTCGAAAAACACTTACATCAACACCATACAGTGCATAGTTTTCATCGAAAAGGCTTATATTATGTTTCTGAAACTTTTCAACCAAAGAACGATGAATAACCAATCCAGAACCAATAGAGAATGAATTTCTCGGATCAAGTTCACGATCGACAGTAACTACTTTCTTTTTCTCTATGGGATAATAAGTTACATGATCAGTACGAGAAATAATACGAGGCAACTCCATATCTGCTTCATTGCAATTTATAGCCTGAACAAACTCTTCAGTAATAGTAGAATCATCATCTAATATAATAAATTGCTTTACCCCTATATTATCTTGAATGAACTTATTGTATAACATGCTCAATGGAGAGTTGGATAGGCAATTTACCAACTCTACAACCTTAAATTTATCATTTATTTTACTTGCTATATCACCAGTCAAGGTTATATTTTTAGGACCATTATTGTGAATAACAAGTTTACTATTATGAAAGTCATAATTAACAAGTGTATTGAGTGTAATTGAATCCTCAATATCTTTATTATAAACAACTACGACTATTGCATTATCATGTTGCATTGCAACCCCTCTGAGACAGAACGCACCCCATAGGCAGCGGTGCATACTCAACAAAAATACCTGTTCATGGCGAGCAGAGGAAGTTCTATGTTAGCAACAAACGGGTATTTTTATATAAATAACAACTCTATTAACCTGGAACGTTATTTATTATTGCTGGCTGCAATAACTTCATCAACACGGCTCTTCCATAGAGAAAGTATTACGCCTTGGTTCTTTATTTTTTCACAATCAAGCACCGAGTATTTTGGTCGTTTGGCTGGCGTAGGATACTGTGCGGTTGTAATGCCATTAACCACCGGTTTTCTGGTCAAAACCCCTTGCCGTAAGGCCGATGAAAAAATAACCTCTGCAAACTCATTCCACGCAACCATTTCATCGCCACAAAAATGATAAATACCACCTGCCGATTTTTTCTGCAATAGAACAATAATTGCTTGAGCAATGTCACCAGCATAAGTAGGGCATCCAAACTGATCAGATACCACCCCTAAAGTTTCACGGTCCTGCGCTAGCCTCAGCATTGTTTTAACAAAATTATTACCATACTCACTGAAAACCCAGGCAGTTCGGATAATCAAAGCATCGGGTTGAATCTGGCTAACAGCAATTTCACCATCAAGCTTGGTTTTACCATATACCCCTAAAGGGTTCGTCTTGGCTGTTTCAATATATGGCGTGATGGCCTCGCCATCAAATACATAATCTGTTGAAACGTGTACTAGACGAGCACCTATTTCGTTCGCTGCCAAAGCCAGATTTTTCGGCCCTGTCTCATTAATCAATGCGGCCGTTTTATGCTCTGTTTCTGCTTTATCAACAGCAGTGAAAGCAGCAGCATTAACAACAAAATCAGGTTGATAATCAATTACAGCACGCTTCACTTTTTCGAGGTCGGTAATATCCAACACATCAGAATCCGTTGCCCAAACCTCCCAACCAGCTGGGAGACGGTCCTGGAAACAGCTACCCAATTGCCCTTTAGCACCGGTTAATAGAACCTTCATTACGCAAGTTCCTTAAATAATTGCCCGACTTTATCCTTTTCCGACAACAATGGATTTTCAATTGGCCACTCAATACCAACTGCCGGATCGTTCCATAATAAACAACCTTCATGGGCTGGATTGTAATAATCCGTGCATTTATATTCGAAATCAGCTGTTTCAGAGAGAACTACAAAACCGTGAGCCAAGCCAGGCGGAAGCCAAAATTGGGTCTTATTTTCCTCAGACAATACTACCCCCTCCCAAGCACCGTATGTTGGGGAACTCTTTCGAATATCAACCACAACATCAAAAACCTCACCGCGTACCACGCGGACCAGTTTTCCTTGCGGGTTTAACTTTTGAAAATGTAGGCCGCGCAATACACCTTTGGAAGAACGCGAGTGGTTATCCTGCACGAAATCCACGTCAATGTTTAGCATCTCCTGATAACGTTTCTTTTCAAAAGTCTCTAGGAAAAAACCTCGCGCATCACCAAACACTTTAGGTTGGATGATTTTTACACCTTGAATTCGAGTATCAATAACCTGCATCTTATCTCTCCACCAGCAATTGCGCTAAATATTGTCCATATTGCGTTTTACTCAGCAGTTTTGCCTCTTCCGCCACTTGTTCACGAGTCAACCAGCCTTTACGGTAAGCTAACTCTTCCAGACAAGCGACCTTGAAACCCTGACGATGTTCAATGGTATGAATAAATTGTGAGGCTTCGATAAGACTATCGTGAGTCCCCGTATCTAACCAGGCAAAACCACGGCCCAGGATCTCAACGTTAAGTTTCCCCTGTTCCAGATACATCTGATTCAGCGTGGTAATTTCCAGTTCACCGCGGGATGATGGCTTAACTTGCTTAGCCATTTCAACAACGTTCTGATCATAGAAGTAGAGCCCGGTCACAGCCCAATTGGATTTTGGTACTGTTGGTTTTTCTTCCAGCGACAAAGCCCGGAAACTCTCATCAAATTCAACGACGCCAAAACGTTCGGGATCCATGACCTGATAACCAAATACGGTGGCTCCGTCAGTACGCTCAGCGACGTTCTCCAATTTTTTGCCAAAGCTTTGACCAAAGTAAATATTATCACCTAAAACTAATGCGCAGCGATCACCATTAATAAATTCTTCACCAATCAGGAATGCTTGCGCCAAACCATCCGGGCTTGGTTGTACCGCATAGCTTAGATTAATCCCAAAACGGCTGCCATCACCCAGCAGACGCTGGAAAGAAGGTAAGTCCTCAGGTGTTGATATAATGAGAATATCGCGGATGCCAGCCAACATCAGTACTGAGATCGGATAATAAATCATTGGCTTATCGTAAATAGGCAACAGCTGTTTGGATACACCACGCGTGATAGGATAAAGACGAGTACCGGATCCCCCCGCCAGAACAATACCTTTCATGTTAAATTCCTTAAAATTGTTTAGCCAGTCAGCCCTAAGCGTTCACCTGCATAAGAACCATCTTTTACACGGCTCCACCACAGTTCATTAACCAGATACCACTCAACGGTTTTACGTATACCGCTCTCAAAGGTTTCTTGCGGTGTCCACCCCAGCTCGGTTTCAATTTTTGATGCATCAATGGCATAACGCATGTCATGGCCAGGTCGATCGGCCACATAAGTAATCAGAGTTTCGTAATTCGACACACCCTCAGGTTTTTCTGGTACCAACTCGTCCAAAAGGCGGCAAATAGTCTGAACTACTTCAATATTTTTACGCTCGTTATGACCACCGATATTATAAGTCTCTCCTACAATACCTTTTGTCACCACGGTATATAGTGCGCGGGCATGATCTTCAACATACAACCAATCTCGGACTTGAGCGCCATTGCCGTACACCGGCAATGGCTTACCATCTAATGCATTCAATATGATAAGTGGGATCAATTTTTCCGGGAAATGGTACGGGCCATAATTGTTTGAACAGTTAGTGACTATCGTGGGCAAACCATAAGTACGTAACCAAGCTCGAACTAAATGATCGCTGGCAGCTTTCGATGCTGAGTATGGGCTGCTGGGGGAATAAGCTGTCGTTTCAGTAAATAAATCGTCAGTGCCATGCAAATCACCGTAGACCTCATCCGTTGATATATGGTGAAAACGGAATTCTTCTTTCGCCTGAGCATCTAGAGCCGACCAGTAATGACGAGTTGCTTCGAGCAATGTGTAAGTACCAACAATATTCGTTTCGATAAAGGCCGCAGGACCATCAATAGAACGGTCAACGTGGCTTTCAGCGGCCAAATGCATCACGGCATCGGGTTTAAAATCAGCAAATACACGGTCCAGCTCCTGACGATTGCAAATATCTACCTGTTCGAACGAATAGCGTTCATTGTCCGCAATGGTCGCCAAAGACTCTGGGTTGCCAGCATAGGTCAAACTATCCAGCACCAGAATTTGGTCTTGCGTGTCATTAATGATATGCCGGGCAACAGCTGAACCAATAAAACCTGCACCACCAGTAACTATAATTTTCATAAACACCTCTAAACTACTTTATATGCGATCGTAGTCGACCACGTTTTTACACTATTTCACTGGGGGATTTTTTCATTGTTCCCCCGCCAACGAGAATATCTGCCCTCCCGTTGAAATAGACGACAACCTCACACTTAGTATCGCCTGCGTCAAAAAGACCAGCTTTCAAACCGCCTCGTGCAAATTAACGATAGCCGTTTAGATTTTTGCTCTGCCAACTCCAGGTCGTGACGCTGATTTAGTGTTGGTTTATTCTTTGTCTTTTGAGTCTACTGATGGCAAAGATTGATGTGGTTTGTCCCCGCTGTTCAGAAACAAATGGTGTGATCCGAAACGGTCATTCCAGTTCAGGGACACAACTCTATCGCTGTAAACACTGTCTGAAAACTTTCCAGCTCAGTTATCGCTACAACGGCGCTAAACCTGAAACTCATCAGACTATTGTTGATATGGCAATGAGCGGCTCCGGATGCAGTGATACGGCAAGAGTGCTGAAAATAAGCCTCAACACCGTTCTCCGTCATCTAAAAAACTTGCACCGTTCCAGGTAGCGCAAAACGTTGAGCCGGGCGCGCCGGGCGCAGAGGTCGTCATCTGCTGTGAAGCCAATGAACAATGGTCTTACGTGCGGTCTAAGAGCAATCCACGCTGGTTATTCTACGCTTATGACCGCATCCGCAAGCGTGTCCTCGCCCATGTATTCGGTCCACGCAATGCCCTGACTTTACGGAGACTTCTGGTTTTACTGAGCCCGTTTAATATCGCTTTCTATATGACTGACGCCTGGCCTGTTTACCGGACTTTACTGGCTTCAACCTGTCATGTTGTCAGCAAAAAATACACCCAGCGGATAGAGCGACATCATCTTAACCTGCGAACTCATCTTAAGCGGCTTGCCCGCAGGACTATCTGCTTCTCAAAGTCAGAGGTCATGCACGATAAAATCATCGGCTGGTATCTGACAATACATCACTACCACTAAATCAGCGTCACGACCAACTATTTATATTTTTTAATATCAAGAGCTTTACGGATAAGATTTATAGAGGTTTCTTTAGAACTTTCCAAGATTGCATTTACTCTATCGAAGTCAATTGAAGTATTTATAATTTCAGCATTTACATCTGCGAAATCACTAACCAGTCTATTTTCAAGGCCAAACATTTTCAGCAAGGATGTAAACCTTGCTGCACCTCTTGCTTTATTCGATATAGCAATGAACGGTTTATTAAAAATAATAGAGAAAACCGTACCATGGAACGAGTCAGTTACAACAAAATCCGCATCATAAAATGATTTAATCCATGCTTCTACGGGGGGGTACTGATAATTTTCTATATCATTAATTTTAAATGAGTCTTTTATAGTTTTATATGGATAAGTAGAAAAAGTTTCTTTACCCAAAACCTCAGAAACTCTCAACATCAGCTCTTTCTTGTCACCACTAGAATCCAATATGTAATTAAATATCTTTCCTTTATTATCAGGAAGATCTTTTCTTTTTAAAACGTCTATGTAATCCTTTTTATTTAATAAAAGAGTTGGATCTAACACATGCTCTGCTGATATATTGAAATGCTTTTGACACATTTCAACACCAAGTGACTCTCTGACTGAGACAAAATCAAAATCCTTAATCAAATTGCCACATATACTCATTTCTTCAGGTGTATACTCCCAAACATCCGTACCAAAAGATGCCCCATATGCTATTTTAATTATTTCATCATCTCCTTTTAAAAAGCTGAAGAAGAATGGGTCAATTTTCGGAGTATATTTAGGTCTCCATACCTGATCACTACCAACAATTACAGCGTCAAATTTTTCTTTATAGAAGAATTCCTTTAATTCACCCTCACTATAGAAACCATCAGATATTATTATGTATTCTTTTATAAAATTAGCATGATTCTTCTCAATTAAAATACCTTCTTCCTCTGTTATTTTATAAGGAGGTTGCATCTTATTTGTTAAGAGAGAACGCTTTATTCTTGATAAATATCTTCTCGCAAAACTCCTGCGTACCCCTTTTTTATAATTAACTGTAACCGGAGTATGCCCCATATTTTTTAATGTCACTTGCAGGGCATAATTCTGGAGATTCCCACCATAGTTATGGTTTAATGGAATAGTAAGAATAGCTATTTTCATTTATTAATCCCTATGGCTTTTTTAAGTTTTTCTTTAATACGCAAGTATTTGTGATTTATGGTTGTTTTCTGATAAAGGCTCATGATATATGGCTTAAATCTTTCATTAAATGATGTAATGTCTTTTGTCTCTCTCCAAACACTAATACTTTTCTCCCTGGTAATAAGTCGTTCCTTTTGAACAAGATTAAATATCATATTTTGTTTTACCAGAAAACGCTTTCTTCTCTTAGGGAATTCACGATTATTTTTTTTCGCATTATTTATTCGATATAATAGCCCTTTATGTCGATGATTAAAACTCCCTTGTTGGGAAGCCTTAATCCTATCAACATCAAGGACATCAAACTTCAAATCACCGGAGTTAATACCTTGTGATATTATATCAGCAGCCAATTGGCTCCTAGCAATAACGATACTATTACCCAGCCCTTCTTGATTATATGGTTTTATCCATGCATCCCCCAGAGATATATCCGCAAGTTCCGTAGTAACATCATCACAAAAGTCACAAGCATTAGACTTAAAGAGACCAGTTCCCCACATATCACCTAAACGCTGCATCTCAACAACATGTATTCTATTATTCCCTTTTTCTTTGCAAGAAAACTGATAGTCCGATGCATAACTTTTGGCATTTTTTACTCTATATTCAGGAGAGTCATACTCAGATGAACAACCAGCTGACTGTGCAAGGAAATCCGTATAAAATTTACTTTTTAAACCACCACAAATAATCCCAATCAAGAACGGAATTTTATCTATCAACTCAGGATAAATATTTTGTTTTAGCCTTATCGCTTTAATAAAACAGGCAACCCCTGAAACAGCCACTCTTCCTTCAATCTTTTCAATTTCAGAAAAAAGCGATTCAAGAGTTACAGGATAATATCGTGTCTTTGATATCTCTTTTATTTTATCAACAGAACTGAATAATTGGTAACCATATCTACCATTTATTTCTTTAACAATAAATAGGTGTTCTACATAATTAGAAGATAAGAGTTTCTCAAATACATATGTCGCAACACCACCTGATGAAGAGCTATTTCTATACTCTAAAGAATACCCAGCATGCAATGATGTATAGACCCCTATATCATCATCAATATATTGATAGTTATCAATGAATTTTTTTGCAAGGTAATCTTCATTATATTCATTCTTCAAACTAAAAGGACACACTTTTTCCATTTTTGCCAAATCAGAGTTTGAAGTTACCGTTGGTATAAGGAATCCATCTTCATTCCAACGCATACTGGAATTCCCTATTTTATCCTCCGATACACACACGCCACACCCAGTGCATAGATTATTATTTACAATTTTTTCTATGGTCATTTCAGCTTCCTCCATACATAATCAAATAAATAAGATCTTTCTTTTGACGATAAT
This sequence comes from Serratia inhibens, assembly GCF_003591175.1. Lineage (GTDB taxonomy): Bacteria > Pseudomonadota > Gammaproteobacteria > Enterobacterales > Enterobacteriaceae > Serratia > Serratia inhibens. Next base: position 1,363,205 of record NZ_QYYG01000001.1, read on the forward strand.
ACGACCACAAAAAAAACCAAGAAAGATAAAAGCGAATGAGCACAAAGCATTACTATAGTTTTTATGGTTCCATCATAGGCTACACTGTTTTTCAAAAATAAATTCAAGGTTAGAGCCAATGCAGCAGCAAAGACGCAAGGAATTATCACACTCGAATAATATTTAGCAAAATCAAACTTTGAATTTGAGTTCTTACATAAAAAATAAACCCTCAAGTTCAAATTAAGCAATGACATGAATATTAATGGTATAAATGCACTATACGCCGGAAAACCTAATGAATATAAAAAATACGCCAATGGAAGACTAATAAAAACAAAAAAACCAACAACCAACTGATATATCTTTATATTACCAGAAGCTTGAATTCCAGCAATTATACTAGAAGAGAAACTATCTATTAGGGCTACAACTAATACAAAACGTACAAATATTACTGTGAATTCAGGAGTACTAACCAACCATAAAGAAAGGACACTTTCTGTGCATAATAATATTGGGCTACTTAATATAAACAATAACGTAAATGTATATTTCGAACCCATCATTATTAATGCATTATGTCTTTCTTTATTTCCCTCAGCGTAAGTTTTCAAAATTTGTGGTCGTATAGACATTGCAAGTGATTGTGTTAATGATGACACTGCATTTAAAACTGAGTTAGATAGTGCGTACGCAGCATTTACTGTCGTTGAAAAAAACAAATTCATAGTAACATTGATACCTTGAGTTCTACATATAAAGGCAAAGTTACCAAACACATTCCAAAATGAGAATACAGATATAGACTTTATTGTTAACAGGGAGAACCTCCCTCCTACAAGAGAATATTTAAACCGACTAAAACAATAGAGAAAATAAATAAATAAAACGAGCAATGATGATAACAAAAGCAGTGATGAATATATAAACAACTTATCATGATGCACGATAGAAATAAGAAAAGAGATTATCAGCTTTGAAAAAACATCAAATATAGACATATATGCATAGAATGACATTTTTTCATGCGCAATTACTAACGCATTCAATGGCGTTTGCATTATAGATATAATAATTGTGAAAACCGCCAAAGTATACAATTGTTTTGTTATATCTATCGATGAAGTAGGGATATTCAGGAAATTCATTACCAAATAATCCCGCAATAGCATCAAAAAAACAAAAAATATCAGACCAAGCCCCAAATAGGTTATAAAACCATTCCACACAGTGTCTTTTAACGCTTGTAAATCTTTCTTACCAATATTTATAGCAATAAATCTTTGCACTGACTCGTTCATTGCCGAAGATAAAAAAACAGTAAACCCTACAATCCCATAAACCACACTAAACAGGCCATAGTCAGAAGCACCTAATTGTTGAAGTATTACTCGAGTAGTATAGAAAGAAATAATTATTGACAGTACCGTCCTAGTTGCAAGAAAAATAGTGTTTTTAACAATAATTTTATTTTTTGACATTGGATTGCTTCTTTATAAAGGCATGCTGCATTTTAACCTCTCATTTAAATAAAATAACCTCAGAAATAAATAATAAACCACTAACCGTCAAACACTCCCTCTAAAAAAATAAATTCATCATATTCTGAGAATATATAAAATTTAAAAAAATAGTCATCTATTAATGTTTTTTTTCAAAAATCGATAAACGTTAAGAGAAAAAACATAGATGTTAAACTTAGATAGTATAAAAAAAGTTATTTCACGATATGAAGAGAAAGGGTAAATTTTCTCACAAAAATAAGAGTGTTCGCTTTCATAAAAATCAAGCAAATTTTTATTTGAATGTAACGAAAGCAGATGGATATTTTTTAAGATATGTTTTTTGACCTCATTCCTGACACTCACTTTCTTTTCCTTTAAAAAAATAATAGTCTCCCTCTCAGCACTTACTCTATCAGAAAATATTTTTTCATTAAATGTGGAAGATAATGTCCCACCTGCATAAACATTATATTTATATAAAATATTTTTTAAAATCATCACTCGAGAAACGCGCTTAAAAACATTAAAATTGAAATTGAAATCCTCCGAGCAAATCATTCCCTCATCAAATAACAATCCTAATATTGAGTCTCTCTTGTATATCTTGTCCCACAAAGTCCCATCAGAAGCCGGATACCAATAACTATTACTCAGGTTGTTATGCATTAATAAAAAATCACCTCCACTTAATATCTCGTGACGCCTGTCATTCACTCTTATCTTCCCAGTATTAACATAGTGAGTCTCATATGAAAAAACAAATACATCTGTTGTAGGCTCTGATTTTAAAATAGAAAACACATCATTTAAGTCACTTTTGATAATATCATCAGGATCACAAAACCAAATATATTGAGAGTTGGTGTTTTTTATCCCTGTATTTCTTGCCGATGAAACCCCACCATTACATTTATTTATCAAGTGGAAATTATTTTTTTTATAATCGCTAATATACTTGGTTATTTCTAATTCTGTACCGTCTGTTGAACCATCATTAACTAATATAACATTAACCAGTCCTTCGTCAATATCACTGGCTGACTTTAAAAAGTCGTGAATAACCTCAACCTGATTATATACAGGTACAATTATATCAATTAATTTCTCACCTATCATTTAACCACCCTTATCCTCTCGCCCGCTAAAAACGTTCTGTTTTTTATAAATATGAAGACCAAAAAATAATTTTCATTATCATTTCAACCATACCATCACGTAATTTTAAAAATCATCGATGGAATAACCATAAAGTTCTGATCCCTTCCTGTAAGTATCCCTGTAAACCGGACCATTCACTTTTAGAGATCTTCCGACATACTGTTTATGTCCTCCGAGGAGATCACCATGCGTAAAGCCCGATTCACTGAGCACCAGATCATCGCCGTTCTCAAGTCCGTCGAAGCCGGACGTACCGTCAAGGATGTCTGCCGCGAAGCCGGCATTTCCGAAGCCAGCTATTACAACTGGAAAGCGAAGTTTGGTGGTATGGAAGCCTCTGATATCAAAAAGATGAAAGATCTGGAGGATGAAAATCGCCGTCTGAAACAGATGTTTGCCGATCTGAGTCTTGAGAATCGGGCATTAAAAGACGTCATTGAAAAAAAGCTTTAAAACCAGCGATAAAGCGTGAGCTCGTCAGCTATCTGACAGCGGAATTTACGATGAGCATACGTCAGGCATGCAGAACGTTATCGCTGAGCAGGACGGTATTGCGTTATCAGCCAGATGCGCGACGTGATGAGCCGGTGATTATGGCACTGACCGTGGCGGCTGAACGCTATCCGCGATATGGATTTAAAAAGCTTTTTCAGGTACTTCGCAGACAGGGCAATATCTGGAACCATAAAAGAGTTCACCGGATTTACTGCCTGATGAAACTCAATTTTCGCCGCAAGGGGAAACAACGTCTTCCGGTGCGCAATCCGGCTCCGCTAGCGACGCCGGAAGCACTTAACCAGAGCTGGTCGATAGATTTTATGCATGATGCGCTGGTGTGTGGCAGACGCTTCCGAACCCTCAATGTGGTGGATGACTTTAACCGCGAGGCTCTCGCAATAGAAATCGATCTGAATATCCCGGCGCAGCGGGTGGTCAGAGTACTGGACAAGATCGTGGCAAACCGGGGTTATCCGCTGAAACTGCGGATAGACAATGGCCCAGAGCTAATCTCGCTAACTCTGGCGCAGTGGGCTGAAGAGCATGGCGTGATGCTGGAGTTTATCAAACCGGGAAAACCAACGCCGAATGCCTTCATCGAACGTTTTAATCGAACGTACCGGACAGAGATACTGGATTTTTATCTGTTCAGAACCCTGAATGAAGCACGGGAAATCACAGAGCGCTGGCTGACGGAATACAACAGCGAGCGGCCTCATGAATCCCTGAATAACCTGACGCCGGAAGAATACCGGCTGATGACTGAAGAGCCGGAAATCTCAAAAAGTGTATGGAGCTAAAATGGGTATACTTACAATACCAGCTAAAACGTACCTGCTACCCAGCAAAAATATCATGGAAATCAAGCCACGCTACCGCCCTTGGCTTCCAGTTACCAATCACTGATGCTTCAATTCAAGTTATTGTCACTCCACAAACCGCTACCAGCACCAACCCAGGCAACAAAGACGAGTGTTCTGACTGGATGGTAGGTTACGTATCTGACAACATAATAGCTCTCAATAAAGGAGCCAGGCGCACTCAGTCCCCCATAGCCAGCCAATAACATAACGTATGAAAGCAAGAAAGAGCAGCTTTCGGCTGCTCTTTCAGATTAATACTTAGAGTAAAATGGCTGTTTGTCGCATTATTGCTCAACGATTCATGGCAAAGTACTGAGCCACACGTTTCACATCATGCTCATCCAGGGTACCTGAATCACTTAGCAGGGTGATCCAAGCCTTGATATAGGTATATTTCGCCGACGCCAGGTTCTTTTGCGCGCTGTATAACTGTTGTTCCGCGTTAAGCACATCTACGTTGACGCGTTGCCCCGCCAGCACGCTTTGCCGGGTAGCCGTGACCTGAGTGGTCGCCGACTTGACCGCCAACTCGTAGGCAGCCAGCTTGGCACGGCTGCTGATGCACAGGTTGAACTGCTTGCGTAAATCATTCAGCGTGGTGCCCGTCTGGGCATCCATTTCAAACATTGCCTGTCCGTAACGTGCAGCAGCCTGTCGGGTTGACGCCGAAACACCTCCACCAGCATAAATGGGGACGCTAACCTGCACGCCAATGCTGTCGGTGCGATACTTCTGATTAACCGTGTTATCGCTGCTGGAGTCATTTTCAGAGTGCGAGGCGTAAAGTTGCACCTGGGGCATAAAACCCGCGCGATTTCTTTCCACTTCATATTTCGCCGCATCAACACCATGGCGCGACGCCGCCAACATCGGGTTATTTTCCAGAGCGATCTTTTGCCATTCTTCAAATTTGGAAGGGATTAGTGGCGCCACCTGGAATTTTCCTGGGCGTAACGTTTGCAGCTCATCCAGTTGGTTGAGCGGGACACCAATAATCACCTCCAACTCGCGCTGAGCGGCATCCAACGCATCACGCGCTTCAATCTCCTGCGCCTCGGCCAGGCTGTAACGGGCCTGGGTCTCCGCAACGTCAGTAATGGTGCCTTCCCCTGCGCCCATCAAACGATCGTTCAGCGCCAATTGTTCTTTATAAGCCACCTTTTGGGCTGAAGCCAACGCGATCTGGTCTTTCGAGTAAGCCACCTCCACGTAGGCGGAAATCACCCGCACCGCCAAATCCAGAAACTTGCTGCGATAACGTTCGTCAGACATCAATGTCTGAGCAACACCGGTCTTGTAACGCGCATAAGCCTCATAGTCGAACAACGGTTGTGTCAACGTAATCGAGCTGGAATAGCTGCGATACTGCCTGCGCTGGGTGACTTCGCTGACATCGCCAAAAATGTCACTCGCCGGATATTTCTGCGTCTGCCAGTTTTTCGGCGAGTTCTGGTAATTGCCCGATACCTTCGGCAGCAGCCCCGCCCTGCCGATATTCACATTTTCGTCTCCCGCCTCTTTCTCTTTTATTGCCGCCCGGAAGGTCGGATCTTTTTCAAGTGCCAGCGAATATGCGTCTAGAATCCCTATCGAATGAACCGGCGCAGATATCGCAAACAAGAGGGTACTGATAGCAAGGCCAGCAACCTGTCGTTTAAATTGAATCAAAATTATTCCTCGGTTAATGAAGTATGAGCGCGATCCAAAATAGGTTTAAACAGATAACTCAACAGTGAGCGTGAACCGGTCTTCACAAACACCTCCACAGGCATACCTGGTTTGATGTCTTCCCCACTCAGCATCTTCATGCCTTCAGGCGTTACCGTGATCTGCATTTGGAAATAGGGTTCACCGGTCCCCTTGTCCACCAGCCGATCGGCGGAAACCAACGTCACAGTTCCCGGAATTTTCGGGGTCTTGTTTTGGTTGAAGGCGGTAAACATCAAATCCACCGGCAACCCGTTGTACACTTTATCTACCAACTCTACCTTGAGGCGAGAATCCACCACCAGCGTAGCCTGGCTGGGTACAACGTCCATCAGGTGGTCACCCGCTCCCACGACGCCCCCCTGAGTAAAGATACTTAATCCGACCACGGTGCCATCTACCGACGAAGTGATCGCCGTGTTGCCGAGATCGAAATTCGCCATTTCAAGCTTATTTCTGAATTCACTGGCATCCATTTGAGTCTGCGCCAACTGGGTTCTGACCTCACGCTGATAATCGGCAAAGCGTTGATCAATCCGCTGCTGCGATTCCTGCAGTTGCTTTTGCAGTTGACCAATCCGCCCAATGGTTTCATCGATACTGCTATTCACCTCGGCAAACTGACGTTGAACCTCCAGATAGCGGTTACGCGGCAAATAACCGTCCGCAGCCAGCTGTTTCATGCTGTTCATCTGCTCGCGCAGACTCGAAAGCTGGATCTGTTTGTTAACCCGTGAGTCCTGCAGACCTTTTAACTGGAAACGCATGCCGTCCATTGACTGCTTATAGCCGTCAATTTCGCTTTGCAGCCCCAGGCGCCGGGAAGAAAACAACTGTGTTTGCAACGCAATGATTTCGGCAACGCGTGGCTGATCTTTGATTTGCTCAAAAACGGGTGAAAAAGTGACTTTGCTTAATCCGTCTCGCTCAGCGAGTAACCGCCCTTCCGAAGCCAGCGTGGTGTAGTACTGGTCCCGCAGCGAAGCGACCTGAGCCTGGGCCTGCACTTGGCTCAATTGCACCAGCACTTCGCCGGCTTTAACCTTATCGCCTTCTTTAACTGCGATATTTGTGATAATGCCACTGGCCGGCGCCTGCACCGTTTTACGGTTGCCGGAAACGGTAACGGACCCAGGTGCCGCAACCCCTTTGTCCAACGGCGCGAATGCTGCCCAGGCGAAAAAGCCAAACAGGCCCAAACCAACCACTAACCATCCCATACGGGTGAAACGCCGCTCGTCCTGAGGGATCTGCTCTGAATACGAGTCTTGCGGCTCGCCAATGTGCGTAGACATACCAACTCCTTTGACTGCAGGCGACGCATTTCAGCGCCGCCCGGCAAGTTCACAGCTTAATTAATTTGAGTTTTTGGGATATTGCCTTCGTCCGGCTCGGAATTGACTGCGCGAACCGCTGGCTGCGAAGCCTGCGCTTTCTGAGCATTCGCCAGCGCCTGCAACACCTGTTGAGTTGGGCCAAACGCATTGACGGTGCCGTTCACCAACAACAACAACTTGCTGGTCATCGACAGCAGATTGGTTCTATGGGTAATCAGAATCACCGTTTTATTCCGTTGCTTAAGGAACAGAATCGCCTGATTCAGCGCCTTTTCACCGGCATCATCCAGGTTGGAGTTAGGTTCGTCCAAGACGATCAGGGAAGGATCGCCATACAGCGCACGCGCCAAGCCAATGCGCTGCTTCTGCCCACCAGACAGCCCTGCGCCACCGTTGCCGATGACCGAATCATAACCATTAGGGAAACGCAGAATCAGTTCATGCACACCCGCCAGTTTGGCGGCCTCAATCACTTTCTCTGAATCGATAGCGTTAAAACGCGCGATATTCTCGGCAATGGTGCCGGCGAACAGTTCGATGTCCTGCGGCAGGTAGCCGATATAGGGCCCCAACTCGTCTTTGTTCCATTGATAAATGTCGGCGTTATCGAGGCGCACAATGCCTTCGCTTACTGGCCAAATACCGACCAGCAAACGTGCCAACGTGGATTTACCGGAAGCGCTTGGCCCAATAATCCCCAGCACGTCGCCCGGTTGAATGGCAAAGCTGACGTTATGCAATACCGCATCGGCTTTGGATCCAGGAGGAGTTGCCGTGACACCTTCAACCGAGATGATGCCTTCTGGCCGCGGTAAGGACATCCCTGTTCCGCGTTGTGGGTTCTTATCCAGTAAGTTAACCAGACGCCCATAAGAAAGTTTGGCTGCGCTGTAACTTTTCCAAACGTTAATCACTTGCTCAATAGGTGCCAGGGTGCGCCCCATCAGGATAGAGCCGGCAATCATCATGCCGGGAGTGATATGGCCATCAATCGCCAGCCATCCCCCCAACCCCAGTACCAACGACTGAAGCGAAAGACGAACAAATTTGGTAATGGAAGTAACACTGGCAGCCCGCTCGCTGGCAATCCTCTGGCTATTGAGAAATCGCTGATGCAAACCAAACCAACGACGCTTCAAGTTAGGCAGCATGCCGAGAGCTTCTATCACCTCAGCATTACGCAAATTGGTGCTCGCCAGACTGGCAGACATGATCGACAACTTGCTTGCCTCACCCAAGGGTTTCTTGGACACCATTTCGTTGATGACGGCAAGGGCAACCAATAACAGTGAGCCGATCAGCGCGAACAGTCCCAACCATGGGTTGAACAGGAAAATCACTAATAAATAGATGGGGAACCAGGGCGCATCGAAGAAAGCAAATAGAGCATTACCGGTAAGAAATTGCCGTACCGTGGTGAGATCCCCCAACATCTGCCCTGCATCTGAAGAACCGTTCTTAAGGTTCGTCTCGTATGCCGCAGTATAAATACGGGTATTCAAGCGCATATCCAACTGACTGCCGATACGGATAACCACCATGCTGCGGACATACTCTAATAACGCCATCATGCCGAACATGCCCAGCATAATCAGCGTTAACATCAGCAAGGTTATTTCATTACGTGACGGAAGTACCCTATCGTAAACTTGCAACATATAGATAGAGGGAACGAGCATTAACAAATTAATAAATGCGGTAAATATGCCAACGGTCCAGAAAATTTTACTGCGTGTCCGTATAACATCCGCAATTTCATTGCGCGGTATAAATTGGTTCACTTTCTGCCCTTACATCATGTGCACTGTCAGCCCAATCCGCATTGATTTCTTCTAAGGAAATTCCTAAAGGGAAAACTAAAAAAAATCCTAAAGAAGACTCACCCCAAACATGCTCGAGACTGCAGATACTTTTTTTTAACTATAGGTAGAGAAAGTGGATATCGGCAAGGTGGAACACAAAAAAAACCTCTTGTCGCAGGCTCAGCTAAAATGAGTGAAAACAGTATGATGAAAGGAAAGGCGAATAAAAGAGGATGAGTGTAGAAAATAAGTAAGTCCGTAATCGAGAACAACGGAGTATCTGGAATAGGCGGTTTCGGTCAACATGTAGACCTCTGTTGCTGTAAGTAATGCAATTTACGCGTACTTACCCTCAGTTGCAGCAACTGGATGGGTCGTTACCTGCTCAACGATATGCCGGTGCTGTGTTTAGGGCTGCCAAATAACAAAAGGCAGGTGCTTTGAGAGCACCTGCCTTTTTTAAGTTTCTTACCTTATGCTACTTCAGCAATCGGTGCGCTGGAGATACCAGCCAATTCAACGGTTGGTGAGTAGTGGAGCGTGCTTAGCAGATTCGAATGATCGGTGTTTTTTAGATAGATTACGCTGTCGTTGCCATCCAGTGTGTGGTCATCGTTGTTATCAACGATAATATAGGAGTCTGTACCGCCGGTACGCTCTACCCCAACAACCCCCACCTTGCTGACCAGCGCATTGTCGCCGCCAATACCCAGCAGTGAACCCAATGCCCCGACTACGCCGGTGATCAAACCGCCAAGTATTGCACTGATCGCATTACCCAGGACGCTTTCAGTACGTACGCCATAATCGGCCAAATCCGTGCCGGCATTTGACGAAATGGTCAGACCGGACAGATTGTCAACGATGCTGTCTTTAGCGCTGTTGAAGTCATTGATAGTAACACCGGCTGCGGTAGTACTACTGACCAGGTGATAGTCATTGCCGCCGGTGCTGCTGGTACCGCCGGTTACGGTCGTGTTACCCAGTACGGTGAAGCTGTCATCGGTTGAAGTACCGGTAAGGGAGAATTGAGTCCCACCCAGCCCCAGCAGAGTTGCAACGGTTGAGCCCAACGGTAACAGTGCCAACAGGTTGTACAATACCCCTTGCCCAGTACCGCCCTGATTCAGCACTACATCGATACCGCCGGTGTTGGATGACGCATCAAGATTCAGCAAGCTGGTGTAGCCTGCACCAACAGTCAGATCGAGATGATGATCGCCACTTACAGCAACGGATGTTACCTGAGAATTGGTGCCCGTCAGGTTCAATACGTTGCTAAAGTCACCGGTACCACCTGAGGCAATGTTGACCGTAGTCAGTGCTGTACCCAACAATATGCTGCTGCTGCTGTTCAAGCTGACGGAGCCGGCATTGACGTCAGAAGTACTGTTAGCCGTGAATGCAATGTCGAACTTGTTGGTAGCATTTTGCACGAAGGTGAAGTCAACGCTGCTGGCAGAGGTGGCATTCCCGGTTACTTCCATTTGTGCTGCAGTACCGCCGGCGACATTGATGACTTTCACCGCTTCGGCCAGACCGGACAACACGAACCCTTGAGTACCGACTGCAGAAGGCGCTGTCGCTTGAGTGACAGTGCCGCCTGCAGTACCTTCAACTGTAGCCGTACCGTTAAGCAGGCCGTAATCAAAGGTGTGGTTTTCGGTGGTCACTGCCGCACCGTTCAGGGTGCCGACTGATTTACCGATATAGCCCGCCAGGTCAACTTTCTCGAAGCTGGTGAAGTTATTGGCATTGCTGGTTACCGTACTACTGCGGATCCCCAGAATGTTTGAGGTTGTCGCTACGGATTTGGTGATGAAGTTAGCTGAAATCACGTCAGTGCCTGCACCGCCGTTACCGCTGATGCCGGCCCCTACGGTATTGGCACCACCGACAGCCGCATTACCAGCCCATTTCAGCGTATCGTTGCCTGCACCGAGGTTGAAATCCCCGGTACCTGTATTGACAGCGGCCGCACTGGTGACTGTGACATCATCGGCACCGGAACTGGCGTTCAGGATCACGTTGGCATTGTTTACGGTGATATCAACACCCGGGTTAACGCCGTTGTCGGACAAGTTGACCGTTGCTGCGCTGGTGCCGTTAATAGTCAGATTCGCCAGATGATCGGCGAACTTCAGATTCACATCGGCCACAGCATCGGCATTCAGCACTGCCTTCGTCAATACGGCTGTTTCAGCATTGCTCAAAACATGACTGCTGCCTGTATTTACAGTCCCGGTAGCATTACCACCAGCCGCAGTCGCTGTCAAAGTAGCTGCAGTTTTATAAAGCAGGCTATTACCAATATCGAATTCAAAGGCATGCTGTTGAGTAACTGTTCCCGCATCTGTTGCGACCGACGTGCGTAGATCAGTAATGATTGCCTGCGTGATAGCAATTTTATCTGCTCCTAAAGCACTGTAGAGGGCAAGCTGTGCCGGAGTCGCTGCTGTACCATGTACGTTTGTATATACATGTTGAATAAAATCATCACCAGTCAATTGCGCGCCCTTGCGCTGGAACTCTTCAGAATTAAGTAAATGCTTAATCAACGTCGAATATGTGATAATGCCGGCAGCCAGCGGTTTACTATAACCATCCAAACCAACTGCATCAATCCCTCGACTAGCAACAGCCAGATAAACAGTAGCGACTTGCTCTTGAAGGCTCAATTCAGGTAGTTCACCCGGTGCATAAGCTTTTGTTCTGGCCTCAAATACATCTTGCGCTGCCGAATCAGAACTACCAACAGTCCCACGCAGTGAGTTAACAATGTCGATAATGACTTGAGGGCGAGATGCACCACCAGCCAGTTCCGACAAATAGCTATTAAGCTCGGCGGTTGTCGGGTCACGTAAAAAACCGGCCTTGAACACGCTAGTGACAAATACACTATCTGTTGCTTTTACTAAAGTTGGTCGATCATTGTAAAATTTTGCGGCAACTTGCAAAAGAGTTTTCGTACCGTTATTCAGAGCCTCACCAAAAGTCGTGATAGTCGGTACCGATGCTTTTAGACTTAAAACATAAGTCAAGGCAAGCACATCACTTGCACCAGAACCGTTAGATGCAGTACCTGTGCTTGGATATAGAATCGTATTAACCGTATTTATAAAGGTCGTCTGGTCTCCCAGTTCTGCTGAGTCAAATCCACTATAGTCCAACAGATCGTTGACAATTGACGCTAAATTTTGGGACAGACTTAAACCGTTCCCTAGATAGCCGTTAAGTACCCCGGCGCTAGGTCCTTCACCGTGAACATTGCTATAAATTGTTGTTAGGATTTGCGAGTCAGTTTGCCCTCCATAAAGGGTAACGCCCGAACTACTACTCAACAAACTTTGAACATAATCAGAAAAACTTATATCCCCCCGTTCAATACTTGCTGCAACCAGGTCAAATGCAGCAGGTGTCGATTTCTGACCCAAAACTGCATACAGTAAAGCCACAGATTTTTGATGAAGTGCTAGAGAAGCCATTATAATCCCCTATGGAAGTAAAATTGCGTTACACAAAGGCAAAACTTGGCTAACTGCCAAGACCAAAATAAAAACAACAGGATAAACACACGAAATAAATAAAAACAAAATTAAAACAAGATAATCGGTACTTTTTCTAAGTTAAGTTCAAGTTATCAAAGTTGTCAATGTGGAGACAAACTAATTATAAAAACATAACTCATTGTTTAATATTGTTTTTTAAAATAGCGAACTGCTACTGCATGAGCATTGATAACGGGTGAAATTATTAACAAGATTATTAAATGCAAAGGGAGGTCTTGAAAAACATGCATTATCCATGTAGTTAGCATGGTTTAAAGTTTCGCTAAAAACCATGCTATTAAAAAGGTTAATTTAAGTCTTCAAAAAAGGGAGTAGGTATCACGGAGATGGGGGAGTGACTCTATATCTTTATACATAGACATACAGTACAGTAAAAACTTAACTTCATGTAAAAATCGGAGATTGGGAGAGAGGAATTTAAAAGGTAAATTAAAAAACAAAAAATCACTTATAAAAAAGAAAGCACACATATAGAACTAATTTTTTCGCAATTTAAAGCACAAAAAACCATAGCTTTTAAAAAATACCAATCTACAATTAACAGACAACAGACATTGATTATATGAAAATGGCCCAACATAGATTGGACCGTTTCACTAAAAATAAGGAAAATGGAACTCTGGACTCTAATAAATTACTTCAGAAAAAATCAACTCTCGATCTGACCATATCCTTTCCATATCCCAGGGTTACCACTTTTCACGCAAACCCAACCGATAAAACTACCGGGCATAGGGGATAGGTTGACTAATGAATCTCCAACTTTATAGTTCCCCTTAACTGGGGCTTCACTACCGACTAGTTTACGCGTCGCAGGAATAACCACTCTACAATTATCCCCAGACAATTTGAATATCCCTTTCGTTATGTTATTTAGCCACATTCCACCTTCTGAACCGAAGGTCACATTACCATTAATAAAACAATCATCAAATAAAATACTCTTTGTTGAAGTGGATACATTTACCCCCCCTCCAATATTGCATCCAGTAACGGAAATTTTAGCACCATTTCCAGATTGGTTGGTAATAAAATTATTTTTAACATTGCAAGAATTAAAACTTAAAAAACCGTCAGGGTAGTCAAGTTCAACCTCGTTGATTGTACAGCCCTCAAAACGTTTTTCTCCTGATGTTGTTAATGCAGTGATCTTATCCAATGCAACATCGCGAAACGTTAATCTACTATTAGTACCTCGTTTAACTTTTATCTTTTTAGGAGGGTGGCAACGATGTGATTCGACCCAAAACTCACCCCACTCAATATCTACTAGCGTCTTTATTTCATCAGAACCACCACCCTGTATCTTTATCGTGCCTTTGCGCTGTTTAAAGAGCGTCCCACCTTTAGTGCCTTCAATATCCCAATACGCAGAATACTCCGCATGAAGGTTAACAAAGTAATTTTCTATACCACCACTAAAATCACAAACAGGGGATACAGGATTATCTTCCCATTGGCAATTAGAAAAACGGAGATAATTGCAATCTGTTTTTGCTATAGAGGAAGTTAATACAATCGGACTATCGAGTGTTTTAGATTCATCAAAGGTATCCTTCAATGAATTGCGATCACCAGAAGTTCGCCCACAGTTAAATATATCAACCTGTTCAAATACAGAGTCTTGACATTTATCAATATAAAGCCCAGCCCCATCAAACTTCTCAATAGTGATCTGCTCAATACGCATCGCAAATTGATATTGAATAAAAATGCCTCGACAGCGACTAAGATTACCGATTAAATGAATATTCTTTATGCTAAGTGCGCGGTAGCCTAGCGCAACCTTAGCATCATCGTGGCGGCCAGAAAAATGCAAAGCCCCCATATCCTCGTAGCCATCACCTATAATTACATTAATAACTGTGCCACCTTTTTTTCCAGAACCCTCTATTTTAACCCCTGAATCAAAATTAAATACGACAGGTGTTTTTATTGTAATGATCCCGCGTGGAAGTTCAACGATGCGATTGCTACTGAAATTAACTGCTGCCTGTAATAATGGACCATTATCTTCAACTAATGGACTAACACCATAAAATACAGCCTGAATCTTATCGTTTCCTGATAATTTACGTTTCCAACGTTTTCCTTCCCTGGTTACAATCACCATCCCTCCGTCATCAACGCTGGTAAGATCAGAAGGATCGTAGTAGAACTCACCTCCACCAGCCAGAGGCGTTCTTGCTTCAATGCTCCTCATCTTTGGGGCCGACTGGGTTGATGGAATAGATGCAGCGAAGGAGCCAGCCTTCTGTTGTGGATAATAACTTTGTACTACAACAGTTTGATTAGCAGACTTCGGCTCAGTATTGCGTAATGTATCGATATCCGAACAGTCGTTTTCCAGAACAGGTAATTGTTCACCTGCAACTAGAGGCGTTTTAGCGATACTAGAGCGAGACGATAACAATATCGCAGGTATGAATGATGCAAGTACGCCGCGAAAAAAAAAACGCTTAGAAATATTGGTCTTTAAAGTTTCATCATTTGAAGGGTGCATAAAACTCTCCCATTTCTGCCGGTGAAAAGAGTAAATTAGAGTATTGGAATAAAAAGAGGTAAAACAAGAGGAGGTCTTGATATATTGCATGATAGGGCCCCCCCTACCATGACAATTAAACTAGCGAGGAATAAATTTTTTTAGTATTATAAATCATGTTGGTAGCGGTAAATTTTTTCAAGAATAAAGCTCTACCATTACTCCCCATTCTCTGCCAATCTTCTTTTGTGTTTGATTCAAGAAAACCAATAATTTCTTCTGGGTGGTCAAAATCAAACATGTACCCTGTAATATTTTCAACAACCATTTCTGGGAAAGAAGTACAATTTGAAGAAATCACAGGTAAACCATAGCTCATTGCTTCAAGCGGAACCATCGCAAACCCTTCCCATCGACTGGGAATAATAAGAACATCGGAATGTTCAAAATAGGGTTTGAGTTGCTCCGCAGTCAACCAGCCTGTATAGGTCGTTGCTGGTAACTTTTTTGAAAACGCTCCATTATTATGCACCCCTTCCCCTACAGCAGTAAGGTGGCAACCTATTTTTTCCAGGGCTGGCATAATTCTTTCAAAAACATCGAATCCTTTTTGAAAATCAAAACGCCCAACAAAAAGCAGGTTGACTTTATCTTTTGGAAAAGGATCCTCACTAATCCCCCCACCAATAACCTCAGGAACCCCATTATAGACGACATGCAGTTTCTCGGGAGGGAAACCATATTCAATGCTTTTATTTCTTTCATAGTGACTAACACAAATAATTGCATCTGTCATCGGCAATAGCATTCTTTCAATTCTAGAAAAGTAATTTTTATATTTTAAATTGCCTTGCATCAAAAAAGAAAATGCATGAGGACAGTAAACCACTTTAGGGCGACGAATTGGGTACATGAAGAATAAAACCAATCGCCCCATAACACCTGAAAACGTACTATGTAAATGTACAATATCAGGTTCGAGTGTATAAACATTCCTAATCATATTAGCGATAAAACTTAAGAAAGACTTAACATTTCTTCCACTACGCTTAAACGTTATGATATGCTTTTTATCTAATGGATGTAACTCCTGAATCTGAGTATCCGGCACAATACACATGATTGCTGATACTTTTTCATCATGACTCTGTTCTATAGCTAACTGCCGGAGTACAGTTGCAACACCGCCTTTTATCGTTTCCGCCACATGCAAAATTTTCATTGCCGACATCCTGATAACTCGTCAAGGATAGTACTAATTCTCTTCGCAGAAACATCCCAAGAAAAGCGTTTAATATTTTCCATCCCTGCGTTAATTAACTGGGTTCGCAATGTCTCTTCCGTGATGATGCGCCTCATACACTCAGCCATCATATTAGTATCTTCAGGGGGAAAATAAATTACACTATCCCCAAGAACCTCTGGCATAGAAGCTGCATTTGAGGAAATAACAGGACATCCACAAGCCTGCGCTTCCAGCGGAGGGATCCCAAACCCCTCATAGAAAGAAGGGAAAACAAATGCCAACGCCCCTTGATAGAGCTTAATCAACTCCTCATCATCAACGCGGCCAAGAAACTCAATATTATCAGTCTCCTTGATTAATTGACTGTAATCCTGGGTCGCAAAACTAGTTGCTGTCTTACCGATAACCTTCAATCGACAATCTATATCCTTTAATTTAAGAAATGCTTCAATCATACCATGAAAATTTTTATGATAATTAGGCGAGGATACAGCCAGAAGATATTTATCTTTATCTTTATCTTTATCTTTATCTAATGAGTGAAAATTCGCATCAACAGCATTATATATAATAGAGACTTTGTTTTCTTTTATTTTATAAACATCAACTATTTCCTTCTTAGAGAACTCACTCACAGTAAGTAATCTGTGTGAATTCCTTAGCATCAAAGGAATTAAAAAACCATAGAGTAAGTTGAATTTTTTAGAAAAGCTTTCAGGATAGCGTTTATAAGTTACATCATGATGGGTTACAACTTGGTTTTTATAAAATACTGGCGCAGTACTGCACAAGTTAAGTAGCAATGGCTTCCCATGTTTTTTTAAGAATGAAGGAAGTTCCATTTGCTCCCACATATGCCCTTGCTTCTTACCGATAACTTTCACATTGAGTTTATCAGCAACTGAACTCCTGACAATATTATCGGGGGAAACAAAAACCAGATCATTTCTAATATTTGAAAGGGACAATGACAATTGCTCTGCAAATCGTTGCACCCCCGTCAACTCTTGTGTAAGAAAACGAGCGTTAACATAAATCATAAATTACTCCAGTAAAAATCAAAACAAATTCATCAGGTTATGCAACAATTCGTTTTAATATGCTCCATCACGTTTAAGAACTACCGCAATCGTCTTAAATAAAATAGCAACATCATTCCATAATGCCCAATTTTTCACATACCAAGCATCGAAATACACACGAGTTCCATAATCAATATCATTTCGACCACTAACCTGCCAAAGACCCGTCATACCCGGTTTAGCCATTAGATAGTAATCAACGTCTCCCGCATATCTTTCTAATTCGGCTTCAACAACAGGTCTTGGTCCAACCAAACTCATTTCACCTTTGAAAACATTCCACAATTGAGGAAGCTCATCAAGACTCGTTTTACGGATAAAAGCACCAATTTTCGTAATCCGCGGATCATTTTTTAGTTTAAAGTCCTTTTCCCATTCAATACGAGCCTCTGGATCGTTCTCAAGAAGGTTTTTCAAAACTTCTTGAGAATTCGTCACCATGGAGCGAAACTTCAAGCATTTAAATTTAATACCATTATGACCAACTCTCTCATGCCCATAGATAGACTTGCCTCCATCACGTGACACTTTATATGCAAGGAATAACAATACCGGTGCCAAAACAAGCATGATCAATGAAGAACCTACAATATCGAAACAGCGCTTAATTAATCGCGAAGAATGTTTCGCCAAGTTATTGTTAACACGTAAAATCATAACCTCGTGACTGAAAATGAATGACATTTCAGTTCCGTATAACGGAACCCCACGAAGGGTTGGTATCACGGAAACGGAACGACAATTGTGAGTGGCTAAATTCTTTAGCCAGGTGTCCCGCAATGCATGTTGTTCAAATTCAAGTGCAACAATAAATTGTGTATTTGCTACATCGACAGAAGCCCAAAGTTCTTCTTCACTACTAATAAAAGGCACGCCAAAATAAGATGCTTCACAAGGCTTATCCGTACAAAAAAACGCTGACACTGCAAAACCAAGAACTTCTTCACTTTGCAGTGCCGCATATGCCTCGAAGGCATTTTTTCCGGAGCCAATAATGATAGTTTGTTTTTTCCAATGACCAAACTTATCAAGTAACTTCTTAACTACAGCACGACCGATAGGGACAAGAATGATGATCAAAGTCCACGTAAATAACCATACAGTTCGCGAAAAATTCCACTTTGAGAATGCAACCAAAGCGAGATCTAATATAGCAAAGATAAGTAAAGTTCTAAAAATTTCTTTTAACTCAAACCAAAATGGTTTGCGATAAGTATAATGACGTAACCGAGTCCAAAACCATACGACACAAACCAGGGATAGGCAAAATTGAGCCATTCCTCGCATAGTCATTTCATCGCGAGGAACGAACTCATCAATTCCCCCAAACACTTTATAAATAATAAAATAAGCTAAATACACTGAAACATTAAAGAAAAAAACATCAGAAAATGCTAAAGCGAACTTTGTGACAAGATTATCAAAAAGCCCTTTTGAATTATTCATATGAAATCCTGAACATAATGTAAACCACGACAATTAAATTCCTTCTGCTAATCTGATAATCACATCGATATATTATTCACGAATCCGTATTAATTAAACGATAACTATCAGCAGTAGAAAGATTATAAATCAATAGAGACGCCCGGTTAACCTTCCCTCGCTTTGCAATACATAATATCACCTCGCATTTTAGAAGATAATTTTTTTACTCTCTGAAAACTTATCCCATTTATCTTTTATAAACTCTAAAATTTCCATACGATACCGTTCATCGCTGAAACGTAATGCATTAACATGGCAATTCTCAGGCAGAATAGAACCTTTTATTTTTTCAAAAAGAAGAATAGCTTCAATAATAGATTTACAATTCTGCTCCGCAAAAAAAAGTCCTGTAGGATTTTCTACTCCATAAGGACGGATAGTCTCCAAAATACCACCTTTACCAAACGCAATTACAGGAGTTCCACATGCTTGGACCTCAACTGGAATAATACCAAAATCCTCCTCAGCTGCAAAAACAAAAGCCGATGCATTTTGCATATAACCAAGCAAGGTATTATTATCCTGGTACCCTAAAATAGAGATATTCTTTGCAGCCTTGCTCTTAACTCTCCTCATTTCTGACCCATCACCGATCACAACTAATTTTTTATCAGGCATGTGCGAGAAAGCTTCCACAATGAGATCAATCCGTTTATAAGGAACTAATCTTGATGCAGTCAGATAAAATTCGTCTTTTTTGGTAACCAATGGGAAAGCATTAACATTAACTGGGGGGTATATTACCTCGGAAGAACGGCCGTAAACCTTTTTAATACGCCGAGCTATATAGTGCGAATTAGCAATAAAGTAATCTACACCATGAGCAGTACGAACGTCCCATAACCTTAACTTATGCAACATCCATTTAAGACAGATTGCACTAAGCCCTTTATCCAAGCCAACTTGTTTTAAATATTGATTTTGTAAATCCCAAGCGTATCTCATTGGACTATGCACATAACTAATATGCAGTTGATCAGGTCCTGTAAGCACACCTTTTGCTACAGCATGACTGCTGGAAAGCACTAAATCGTAATTAGAAAGGTCTAGTTGCTCAATAGCTAAAGGCATCAATGGTAAATATTTGGTATAGAACTTACTGACCATTGGTAAATTTTGAATAAATGTTGTTTGGCTGTGTTTGCCTAAAATTTCTTGACGGTCAGAATCGTTGAGAAAATCAATGACTGCATGGATATCCGAACTTGGGAATAGGGCAACCATTTCCTTCAGAACACGCTCAGCGCCTGCATAAGAAACTAACCAGTCAGTAACAATTCCGACACGGCAATCCTCAAGTTTCATTAGTCATTCTCAATTTCCCGTAGGTATTTAGCTTCATAATTATTTATTTACGAAAGAAAAACGTCCTCTATTACTAATAACATAATAATAGGTAAGAATAATAAAACTATCAACTGTAAAGAATGTGACTGTTGATGTAAAACAAACTAAAATCGCTGCGTCATAGCTATCTAGTCCTAAAAACACCAAAAAGAAAATAATAGCAATAAGTCCCACAATTCCCAAGTCAAGGACTATCCCAGCTAAACCAACATTTGGCTTAAATCCGAAACCATTCAAGAAATCCACGATCGGTTGATAACTATTGAAACAAGTATAATCTACATCACAGCCATAGATGAAGTTAGGGATTTCCATATCAAGCATTAAATATGGAGCTGAAAATCGATGCGCGATGGATTCATATTCATAGAAGTACGATGGCACCCCGACATTTAAATATTGAGCAACAACAACACATAATACAACAAAGCATATGATACTCAAAATAACAGGAATCTTTGCCATCAACTTTCGAATCGGATATAAGACGAAAAATATGACAAGAAAGATGGATGCTTTGGACAGGCTAAACAGATAGGAAAGGGAAAAAACTATATATTCATATTTATTAATTTTATGGTCTCTAATCCTGATCATGAACGATATGATTAAAAGTGAAACAAAAAAACCAGCCTCTCGAGAGAGCCCAGACATTCTCGGCAGGAAGAAAACCTCATATTGGTTAGTAAATGTTTTAGTAGCGTACTCCCCCCAAACAAAAATAGAAATTGCTTTAGGGCCGATCATTGCAGAATAATTTTGACCAAACTGATAAACAATAAATTGTAGAATACACCATCCTGCTGAAATTAGCATACATGCATATATTTTATCTAAGATAGCACTACTTAATGTAACAATATAAGTAACACCAAGAATTAGAACAAATGATTTTACAGCGAGATCTATTCGCCCGAAGAGGATACAAAGAGATAACCACGAAAAAAGGCATATGCTGATTTTTAAGTTAATTACCTTAAGTTTTGATAAAAACTGTATATCAAGGAAAACCAACGGTATCCATAAGTATAAAGTCATCGAATTGACATATGGGTTGAATGGTGTCGCGATAAAGAAGAATGCAATAGCCCATCGTAAGATAGAAAGAAAGACACCAGTTCTTTCTTTCTCTTCGACTATCTCCAGAGCTTGAGTCATATTATAGTGCCTTTTCTAATCTCGTTATGTTGACTATTACAATTATAAAGTGCCATTTAATGTCTGCCGAAAAAATAACTCAATGAAAATTAATATTCACCCGTACTTTATTACTTCATTAATAAAAATATGTTTGCGGATAAGATACTTTAAGAGTTATACACTTCAAAATACTCTTTTGCTATTTTTTTTGGGCTAAACATTCCAATCGTATCGCTATCAACAGACTTAATTTCTAGTTTATCTAATTCCACTAGAACATTATCATCAATAACATGAATATTGGGCAATAATAGGGCTAATTCTGCAATCCCCCCTACCGCATTAGTTAGCACCATTTTTTCTGCAAATACACTTTCAACAACAACTCTGCCAAAAGGTTCACGCCACTTTACCGGTAATACGACAACATCCACTGAAGAGAAGAAAGTATCTAAAGATATAAATCCAAGAAGTTCAACAGAACAGTTTTCCGCTAAAACCTTCAATTCCTGGCTATCACCACCACTATTAAAACGACCAGCTGCAACTGCTTTTATATCTGAGTTGTTTTTTTTAAGTTTTTTTACATAATGACAAAAATCATCGAAGCCTTTATCCCTGGTAAGACGGCCGATAAACCCAACGCGCCAAGAAGGCGATTCTTTTTTTTCAAATTTAATGCTATCGACCGAGTTATAAATGTATTTTTTTCTGGCCTTTGCAAAAAATCCATTTTCAACATGAAAGTCTTTTATAAATTCACTTATTCCGACATAAACATCAACATGCTTACTTTTTACTTTCTTAAGAAAGGACCAAAACTTCACAACAGGTTTATTGACTGAAAGGTCTCCATTTCCTTCGTACATTGTCGAGTTAGGATGAAAAAGGTAATAATCGCGGCTTGTATGGATCAGTTTTATATTTTTTCTTTTTATGACTTCCCAAATTGCCACTGAAAAGCCAGCAATATTATTTGTGTGGACCAAATCAGGCTTGAAATTATCCAGTTCATTAGCTACACTACGCGCCATTAAAGGATTGTAATTATCGATAATATGCCAAAATAATTTCTTTATTTTTGATTGTTGCTTGCCATCGAATGGCCAATACAAATTCTTCAATGGAAGGTAAACAACGGTAACATTATTTATTGTTGAGACCTTTCTTGCTTTTTCATCATGCAAGGTTAATACAGTTACAGTATTCCCTTTTTTTTCTAATTCTTCTGCAAGTAACTGAACCGATACTTCTGCTCCACCAATTTTGAATGGTGAATAAATGGTGTTGATCATCATGATATTCATTTTATTTTCCACCAATTTTCATGAGGACACATCTCTATAAAAAAGTCTATAAGCATTTAATCGCAGCAATAAAAACATCTTGAGATATACTAAAAAATCATCAGCCAACTACCTAGAAAGCGCAATTGGCCGATGAATTAAAAATAAAAATTATGCTTTCTCTGTAGAGCGATATTCATATTGATAGTAGCCATAACCACCATAATAGCTACTCGCCCTTTTTTCTACCGCGTTAAGAATAATCCCTTTGATATCCACACCATTTTGCTCAAATCGGCGAATACTAACTTCAATTTCTTTCACCGTATTCATACCGAAACGAGCTATCATCAATGCTGTTCCCGCATGATTGCCAATAATAGCTGCATCTGTTACGGCCAATACCGGAGGTGTATCTATAAGTACCAGGTCATAGTTCTTACTTGCCCAATCAATCAACTCTCCAAAACGAGAACTCATCAACAACTCCGATGGGTTTGGCGGGATTTGTCCACGCGGAATAAAATCCATATCTGGTATAGATGTCTTTCTGATAGCCTTCTCTAACTGAGTTTGCATAGACAAGATATCTGACAAACCATTTTCCCACCCGGTCCCCAACAGTTTATGCGAATAACCTTTACGCATATCGGCATCGATAATCAGAACTTTTTTATTCGACTGTGCAATGACTACAGCAAGGTTAGTGCTGACAAACGTTTTACCAATATTAGGACTTGCACCAGATATCATCAAAACATTGTTTTTGGCTTCAAGCATTGCAAAATGTAAACTGGTACGCAAACTACGTACAGCCTCGATAGCAAGGTCGGTTGGGTTACTGGTCGCCAAAAGTGAAATTGAATCGGTGTTAGACTTCCTTTTAGTACGGAGGATGCTTTCCCGATCGATTTTCTGCTGCCACTCCGAAAGCGGAATGCTCGCATAAACATTGATCCCTTGTTGTTCTAACTCATCAGGTGTTTCAATACCTTTATGCATCATGGTTTTCACCAAGACAACTGTCACCGAAATCATTCCACCCAGAATAGTTGCCAATAAAATAACAAGCATCTTTCTTGGTTTCACCGGGTTAGGCTGTGTAATTGCCGGATCAATAATGCGGACATTTCCTACGGTACTGGCCTTGGTAATACTAAGCTCTTGCTGTTTATTGAGCAATTGCATATATATTTCTTTGCCCGCATCCACATCACGCGTCAACCTGATTATTTCCTGCTGAGTTTTCGGCATTGCACTGACACGTTTATTTAGTTTGTTTTTTTCTTGATCAAGAGTATTTCTTTTCTCTAGCAACGCGCGATATGCCGGATGTTCTTTTGTATACAGTTTTGATATTTCCGCCTCTCGGAAAGTTAACTCATTGAGCTGAGTTTCCGTAGCTACCATTGTGTCTAAAACTGATTTAGCCTCCAAAGAAAGATCAACCGAATCATTTTGCTGACGGAACAAATTCAGTTTATTTTCAGCTTCATCCAATGACGAACGCACGCTTGGTAGTTGTTCTTTTAAGAACATTAAACTTTTAGCTGCTTCTTCAGACTTTCTTTCCACATTTTGCAATAAATAATTATTACTAATGCTGTCTAGCGTTTTACGCACTAACTTAGGATCTTCACCAGCATAACTAAGATTCAACACACCGCTGTCTTTACCTTTATCAACAACTGCTAAATTCTTCAGTAATTGATTGATTGCATTGAGGAAAGGTCTTTTCGTTAACGTAAATTCAGTTCCCGGCTCACCTTTAAAATCACTGACTAACAATGTTACACCATTGCCTGTAGCTAAAACTCCGACCTGGCCTTTAAGAATTTCCTTACCGTCATAACTCAAAGTATAGTTATTTTTATCAAGTACAGTTAATAATAGTGAGTTTCCTTGTAAATAATCAGGAACATTAAATCGCGACAATGCAAGTTCTGCAGGAGTATCTCCATTTAATCGGGCCCAACCTTTGCCAAATATTGGAAAATAGTTCTGCTCAACCACACTGTCTAAATTAAGCTCCTGAACAGTTTTTCCAGTCACCATACGTGATTGTATTAATTCTATTTCTGCTGTCGATCCGGTATCACCAGCAGAGAACGTTTCAGATAAATTAGATAGGATCGAGCTCCCCGTATTCTTTTCAACTTGAACTAATGCATCTGATTCATAAATCGGCGTTGAGAATAAAGAATACACGATGCCAATCACAGCAAATAGAGTAGTTATACCTATCAGCAACCAGCGATGATCGACAAGTGAACCTAATAAATGACCGATATCTATATCATCATTTTTACTGCTAATTGCAGTAGTGTTTTTCCTATTTTCAATCATTGTCATCTCTATTAACGGTTTAGCGCTTGTGACCACTTCTGAGCAGACTCAGCAAGTAATTTGTATACGAACTCGAATGACTCTTGGCTTTTCCTATAGGGATCAGGTACATCTTGCTGATTGAGCCAATGAGCAAAAAGCATTGTTTTTCCTCTTACTTCTGGAGCGAGTTGGCAAACAGCATCAATATGACCTTTCTCCATCACTAGTATGAGTGAGTACTCGCGACACATTGCCTTTGTAAGTTGTTTTGCAACATGCCCTTGTAAAGATAATGAATGAATACTCGCAACGCGTTGCGCCATTTCATCAGCGGCGTTACCGACAAGCGCACCGATGCCAGCAGAGTCTATTCTCTTATTGGGAATATAGTGTTTCAATAGCCGTTCTCCCGTAGGGGAACGGCAAATATTTCCAACGCAAACAACCAATATTGAGTCAAACATTGTTTATTCCTACGGCCAATTACGAATTCGCAATGTACCTTCACTGAGGTCATTAAAACTGGAAATAGTCGGCGCTAACTGACTAATCAAACGGTTCCAACGGGCTATCGGTGCAGCGGTAACATAAACGATATCATATGGTTGCAAGTGGAACTCAGCTCCCATAACCATTGCTGTTGCATCCGCCATGTTCAATTGGTAAATATTCGCGAGTTTGTTTCCTTCGGTGCCGTGTAGTGGACGGATAACAAACACACCTGTTGCATCTGCAGAGGACTGGCTGATACCTTCTGAGTTTCCTAAGGCTTCCGTCAACGTCATACCGCTTCTGTCCATTTTCAGCGTTGCCGGCGTTTTAACTTCACCCATGACGAATACTTTTAAATCATCATTACGGGGAACGTATAGAATGTCACCAGGATAAAGAAGATGGTTTTGCGTCAGATCGCCTTTCTGCATTAAAGCCTGCAAAGAAATTCGCTGCTCTTTACCATTATGAGTTAATACCACATTTCGCCAATCCGCATTCTCGGCCAAACCGCCAGCTGCGTTGATAGCATCCATCACTGTCAATGGCACATTAGTAATGGCTTGCTGCCCAGATTTAGAAACCTCCCCAGTGATATAGGTCTTTTGAGAGCGAAACGCTGCAATACTGACATCAACTTGAGGGCTTTCAATGTATTGGGCTAGACGGGATGATATTTCATTCCTAACTTGGGCAACTGTTTTACCGGCGACCTTTACCTTGCCAATATAAGGATAGAATATAGTGCCATCAGAATTTACCCAGTTACCGGTATCACTTGCGCTGCGGTATTGACCAGCAGGAGTAGTTAACTCTGGATGATCCCACACGGTGACCATCAAAACATCACCTACACCAATGCGGTACTCATAATTTTGCAACTCGCGTTCTAATGCACTATTGGATTGGGCCACTACAGCCTTTGGTCGCATTTTATCTATCAAGCCAGGCGTCATTGGATAAACGTTCACCAGCTTATCGATATCAAAATCACTATCCTGTTGTTTGACAACATCTTTACCGCTGGTTGAAAGATGGGTGCCGGGGATGATTGTGCAACCACTAATCACACTGAGCGATACCATGAGAGGTATCAGTTTCCATTGTTTTTTTGCCATCGAATTATCATCACTTTCAAAGTAAAAATGTTTGCAGTGCTAAGTCCCCGGCCAACCGTGGCGCTTGCTGCGGCACTCAGCAAAATGGATGTTGGGTAAATCTTGAGTTTATACATATCAAGTAAGAAACGCATTCATTGAGCGGGCGTTGAAGTCGGACTTGCTATGATAAAGAAAAGGTTGCCTGCATTATGGCATGATTGTACTGCTAGAGAGTATGATTCTCTATGTGCACTTTTGCCAATATGAATGAGCTAGCCAACTTTTCGTTTGACTAACTCATCGTTCTAAAGGCAAGTATAACCAATTATGATTTTTTCAACGACTAAAACGGCAACTGCTCTGCCCACTCACGGAATGCCTTCCCTTGGGTAGGATGCCGTAAACCATAAGTTACAAATGCCCGCAGATAGCCCATTTTTTCTCCGCAGTTGAAGGATTCGCCTACCAATTCCATTGCTTCTACAGGTCTACTTTTCAGCAACTCCGCAATGGCATCTGTCAATTGAATGCGGCCCCAAGCGCCGGGTTCGGTCTTTTCCAACAACGGCCAGATATCGGCAGACAAGACATAGCGCCCTACCGCCGAATAATTGGATTTAAACTGAACGTCACGACCCGGTTTTTCGATAATCGAGGTCATGTGGGAACTTTCACCAGGTTGCAAACTGTTGGTCTCGCATTCAACGACCGAGTAATCGTGCAACACATGTTCATCAGCGGCTTGAACCAGTACCTGGCTCAACCCAGACTGTTCGAAGCGAGCAATCATGTGCGGAAGGTTATCTTTTTTCAGATCGGCCTTTGCGTCGTCAAGCAGCACGTCCGGCAGCAACACGACAAATGGTGAGTCGCCTACCAAAGGTTTAGCGCACAATACCGCATGGCCCAAGCCTTTAGGTTGACCTTGGCGGATGTGCATCAGCGTCACGCCTTTAGGCGTAATCGACTGCACCTCATCCAGTAGTTGGCGCTTTACACGTGCCTCAAGCATCGCCTCCAGCTCGAAAGAGGTGTCGAAATGGTTTTCGATCGCGTTCTTGGAAGAATGAGTCACCAAGATTATTTCTTTGATACCAGCAGCAACGCACTCATTGACAATGTATTGAATCAACGGCTTATCAACGATCGGCAACATTTCCTTTGGAATCGCCTTGGTTGCCGGCAGCATTCGCATACCCAGGCCTGCAACAGGAATGACAGCTTTCAACTTGGTCATGGTAATCCTCTTTTCAATATTGTGATCGCGTTTAAGCCGCAAAACTTATTTACTGTTCAATGTTTGCTTCAGCCATTGGGTAAAATCTTCACCTTCTGAAGCATGACGCAGGCCATACTGTACGAATGCCTTCATATAGCCCAATTTATCGCCACAGTCATGCGACTTGCCGCTCATATGGAAAGCTTCTACGGTCTCTTGCCCCATAAGGGCTGCGATGGCATCGGTAAGCTGAATTTCATCACCGGCACCCGGCAAGGTTTTTTCCAGCAAAGGCCAGATATCAGCAGACAGCACATAACGACCTACCACTGCCAGATTGGAAGGCGCTTCCTCTCTTGTCGGCTTTTCGACCACAGCAGTCATTGGTGTGCTTTCACCTGCTGCCAGCGCAGCACCGCCACAATCTACAACGCCGTATTTCGAAACGTCCTGTTCCGGTACCGGTTCCACCATGATCTGGCTGAAGCCGGTATCAGCAAAACGCTGAATCATTTTGGCCAGGTTCTCTTTACGCAGATCTGCCGTAGAGTCATCCAGCAATACGTCCGGCAATAACACGATAAAAGGCTCGTCACCGACCATCGGCTTAGCGCACAATACTGCATGCCCCAGACCTTTCGCCTGCCCCTGACGGACTTGCATGACTGTCACATCCGCCGGGCAGATGGTCTGCACTTCTTCCAACAACTGGCGCTTAACGCGCGATTCCAAAACGGCTTCGAGTTCAAAGGAGGTATCGAAGTGATTCTCAATCGCATTTTTGGAGGAATGAGTCACCAGAACAATATCTTTTATCCCCGCAGCAACACATTCGTTAACGATGTATTGAATCAGTGGTTTATCGACCACAGGCAGCATTTCTTTAGGGATTGCTTTTGTTGCCGGCAACATACGGGTTCCCAGGCCAGCTACGGGAATCACAGCCTTCAGTCTCTTTTGCATGTTTTTCATCCACAATCAAATAACTATAATGTAGCCGAACTAAGCCTTATCCAAGTTGCTCATGAGGCACGGAGCGGGAATGATTCAGACACGCTACCGCCCTTGGCTTTCAGCTACCAATGCGCTGTCATCGTTTTCTATGGACGACTGGGGTGTTCCAATCGCACTTTGAATGTAAATTAAGGGCAGTGCACTTTCCTTAAGCGATAGTTAGGTCACAGAAAAACAAAAAAATACGCCCTTACAACCAAACGATGATACTTGTAAATGTTTATGTGCCTAAGATTCTTATACTATTGCCTTAGCGATACAAGCCTAAGATGTCCGTTGGGTGCCCTTTTCAGAATAAGACTACTACCGGGGTTTTTCAGCACAAAGTGCAGCAGCCAGATTCATTCATAATAGATTGATTTAAAAAGTTATTTTTTCTGCCGTTTTTATCAACAAGCAATGAGCATCATGTTCTGTAACCACAACTCTCTGCTGAAAAATGCCGGTTTATCTATGCGTTGGATGTCAAAAAAACTGAAGAAAGATGATTTTTTATGCATTATTTTGGCTTAAAATCATGATGCCGCCCTCTTCGCCATCCCATTATAGTTTTAAAGTTGAATTTTCCCTGTCCAACACCCATCATTCCCCTACGGCATAAGCCGTCGAACTTACAGGTGAAATTGGGCGTATGGAATGGATCGCAGATCCAACAATTTGGGCCGGCCTGGCCACTTTGGTCGTGCTGGAAATCGTTCTGGGTATAGACAACCTTATCTTTATCGCCATTCTGGCGGAAAAACTACCTAAACAACAAAGAGATAAAGCTCGTGTCGTAGGCCTGTTGCTGGCCTTGCTGATGCGTTTGGCGCTGCTCGCCTCTATCTCCTGGCTGGCGACACTGACCAAACCGCTGTTTGTGGTCGCGGAGCACCCCTTCAGCGGCCGCGACCTCATTATGCTGGTCGGTGGTATATTCTTGCTGTTTAAAGCCACTATGGAGCTGAACGAGCGGCTGGAAGGCAAAGATGAAGAGCAGCAAGGACCACGCAAAGGCGCTCGCTTCTGGCCTGTGGTGGCACAAATCGTGGTATTGGACGCTGTCTTCTCTCTCGATTCGGTGATCACCGCCGTCGGCATGGTTGATCATCTGGCGGTAATGATGATTGCGGTCTGTATCGCTATCGGGCTGATGCTGCTGGCCAGCAAGCCGCTGACGCGATTCGTCAACGCCCACCCGACTATCGTCATTCTGTGTCTGAGTTTCCTGCTGATGATCGGCTTCAGCCTGGTTGCGGAAGGGTTCGGCTACCATATTCCCAAGGGTTATCTGTACGCAGCGATCGGCTTCTCCGTGATGATTGAAGCATTAAACCAGCTGGCTCAGTTTAACCGTCGTCGTTTTCTGTCAAAGGTACGGCCACTGCGCGAACGAACCGCAGAAGCGGTGCTGCGCATGCTGAACGGCAAACATGAAGAAGCCGAGGTAGACAGCCACTCAGCCAACCTGCTGGCCGACAGCGCGAGCGAAAGCGGGGAGATATTCAACCAGCAGGAACGGCACATGATAGAACGCGTGCTGGGCATGGCGCAGCGTACCGTGAGCAGCATCATGACCTCCCGCCATGACGTCGAATACCTTGAGCTGAATGATCCGCAGGAAAAGCTGACCCAGTTGCTGGAAAAAAATCAGCATACGCGCATTGTGGTGGTCGAAAACAGCGCCAGTGATGAACCTCTCGGCGTTATCCATACCCTTGATGTCCTGAAGCAGCAGTTGACCCAGGTACCGCTCGATTTACGCACGTTGGTGCGTCAACCGCTGATTTTCCCGGAGCAGTTAACGCTGCTGAGCGCGCTGGAGCAGTTCCGGCAGGCGCAAACGCATTTCGCTTTTGTAGTCGATGAATTCGGTTCGGTCGAGGGTGTAGTGACCCTGACTGACGTGATGGAAACCATCGCCGGCAACCTGCCGGAAGCGGGCGAGGACGTTGACGCACGGCATGACATTCAGCAAAACGAAGATGGCAGTTGGACCGCCAACGGCCATATGCCACTGGAAGACCTGGTGCTGTATCTGCCTCTGCCACTGGAGGATAAACGCGAATACCACACCATAGCCGGCTTGTTGATGGAACACAGTCAGCGCATTCCCCAGGAAGGTGAGCAATTGCAGATCGGTGACTATCTGTTTGAACCGCTGGAGGTCAATAGCCACCGTATCTTGAAAGTGAGAATCACCCCGCTGTCGACGCCAGAGTCTGACTACGAGGTCTAAATGGGTGCCGGGCTAAGCCCGGCCACCTTTTATAGATGCTGAGGCACCAGCAGTTCGGTTGCCGCAATTACCACGATCAACCCTACAATCACCGGTACCGAGGTGCGTTTCACCACTTCGAACGGCGAGATTTTCGCCATGCCCGATACCGCCACCACCACACCGGAAACCGGCGACAGAGTGCGCCCCAGGTTCGAAGCCTGCAACATCGGGATCACCAAATAAGCCGGATTAACGCCCATCTGCGCTGCCAATTTGGGGATCAGCTCCACAAAAGCATAAAACGGCGCGTTCCCTGAACCAGTGGTCATCGCCGCCAGCATGGTAATCACCACCAGCACCAGCATCATGATAATGCCGCCAGTACCGAAAGACTGCGCCAGGCTGATTAACCCACTGATAAAGCCGACAGTGCTCAACCCCTGAGCGAATACACCTGCGGCGACCAACAGCATCACTACGCTGGCAAAAGCGTCCGCCATACCGCGATAAGCGACCTCCAGACCGGTAAATACCTGTTTGGCACTGAAACTACGCAGGAATTCAATCACCGCCGCCAGCAACATGCAGCCAACCAGCACCGTGATGATATGCAACTCCGGCCCCCATTTACCGTCAAAAACCAGCACGCCCAGGATCGGCGTGAACGGCAAAACGGCGTAGAAACCCGGCGCATGCGTGGTAATTTCACTCACATCCATAATGTGGTGCTGTTCGTCATTCTTCTTGTCGAGATAGCGTTGCCAAAAGAAATGCGCAATGGCCATACAGACAATCGCCGCAATCGAAATGGGCAAGGTGGTTTTAAAAGCGAAGTCAACCAATGGCATTTCCGCCGCCTTGGCGGCCAACACCACGTCACCGGACGTCGGTGCCAGGATAATCGCTGCAGGCGAAGCGCAAATCGCTGCCGCAGCCCCCCGGCTAATGCCGACGTTAACCATCAATGGGAACAGCGTAGCCATCAGCAATACGCCCAGGCCGGTAGCGGAAGAGACCGCCAGTGACATCAGGCAGGCGACAAAATAGGCTGCCACCATCAAAAGGTACGGGGAATTGATCATCTGCAGCGGACGGGAGGCCAACTTCACCACCACATCATTGGCGCCAATGTGCGTCATATAAGCCGCAAATCCGCACAGCATCATGATCATCATGCCAAGATCGCCGCCGCGGCTCATCAGCAGAATTTTAACGTACTCGATGATGTCGGTGGCACGCCATCCGGTAGGCGCAGCGCCGGCAGGCAGCAGGTTTTTCCCCATCGCAGCGCTTATAGCCAGCAACAGCAGGCCGCCGACCATCAGTACCCCGGTGGCGGAGTAGCCTTTAATGATGTATCGGCCCACGGCAACCGCAACGGCTGCACCAATAAAAAGTTCTATCATATTCCCTCAACTTGTTGTTTTTAACCGTGCTGAAGCCCAGAAATCGCATAACTGGGCGATACTCTGCACAAACACAGCAGAAGGCGTCGTGATTTCTGTCAAAGTTACGGGAGGAAATAATTGGGAAAGGCAAATACCTGCGGGGATCAAAGCATGTGCGGGCCGCTGACCGGCCCGCATCCAACTGAGGTTAAAGCTTATCCAACAACTTTTTAAGATCCTGACCCTCTCGGGACTCTTTGTTCTTCTCGGCCCATTTGTTCAGCGCGTCCTTCGCCCGGTTTTGCAGCGTTTTGCGTAAGACCTGATCGACCTGCAATTGGTAGTTAAGCTGTTGCCAAGGACCATAGACCCGCAGCGGAATTGGCGTTTTCTGCAGTTGTTCGATCAGTTCGCCGCGCCCTTGCCAGCCACCGGTCACCCGCACGTTAAGCGACATATCGCACTGTTTACCCGGCATATTCACCGTACCGCCGCCGCTCAGATTCAACAATGGGGAATCCGCACTCAGTTCGCTGATGTTTACCGTTCCCCCACTCAGGCTGGCTTTAGCCGAAAGCTGTTTCACTTCGGTAAAGCGCTGGTAATTATCCTGCCCGCGCACACTGCTGTCGTTACGCGCTACCGCTTGCTGAATCAACTGCTGAATATTCAGGCCGTGCAGTTGCGCGTCCTGCATGGCTAACTGCGCTGTGCCCTTCCAGCGATGTTCAAACGACTGCGAAGTCAGACGATCGCCCGTTAAATCCCCTTGCATGCTGAATTTGCCGGTCAACACCTGCGGCATTTCGAACGCCTTCAGTACGGTACCCAGCTCAACCTGCTTAAGCACCGGTTGCACCGCGATCACCGGCCTGGTGCCGCGTGCATCCAACGAGCCCGGTAACGCAAAATCCCCCCCAGCCAATTGGCCGGAGAGCCTATGCACCGTCAACAGACCCTGCCGGTTATCGGCTTGCAGTGCCAAATGGGCGATGTTCATGCCACGATAGGTCAGTTGGTCAACGCTCAAATTGAGCTGCGCAGTAAAGTCTCGCAGCACGTCCAGATTTTGTTGCGGGTCTTCCGCCTGGTTGGCTATCACCGGCGCCGCAGTCATACTCACAGCTTGTGGCGTGCCCGAGCTGGATTGCCAGCCGGAAAGCGCGTCCAAACTCAGTGCAGTCGATGCCAGATTCAATGTATAAACCGGCATCTCGCCGAATCTGACGCTGCCGCCGCCAGAGAACTTGCTGTCATTGGCGCTCAGAAGCAACTGGCTCAGGGCAATTTGCTGCGGCGTTTGTTGATACACCACCTGGGCGCTGCCATCACCTTTGATACCGCCGCCCAGAATATCTGCACCTTCCAGTTGATAATTGAACTGAGTGACCTTGGCCGCGATGCGGCGCGGGTATTGCTGCAGATCGATATCTGCCGCCATGCTGAAGGTCAGATCGCGCTGATCGCGGTTCACCCGGCTGGAAAGCTCCATTTGCGCCTGACGTTTGGCATTTTGCTGCAGGGTGAGATTAATATCGCGGACGTTAATCTGTTCATTATTGGCGCGCTGCCAGATCAGCAGGCTGTCCACCACCCGCAGATTATCGATATCAAATTTCCACGGGGTGTCCAGGGTCTCTTCGGAGGTGCCCGCAGGGGCAATTGGCGCGTTTGGCTGATTTTGTTCTTCACTGTCGGGTGTCAGGCGGATGACGGCATTTTTCAGCATCACCTGTTTCACAAACAGCTGATGCGACAACAACGGCAACAGTTTGACATCAAGACGCATATTGTCCGCACTCACCACCGGTACTTTGGCACCGGGTGCCGTCAACGTCATGCGCCCGGCCAGAATGCTGAGCTGCGGCCAGATATGCCAGCGCAGATCGCCATCCAGCGTCAGATGATAACCGCTCTTTTGTTCGACCTTCGTCACCATATAAGCGCGAAAATCATTCGGATTAACCAACAGCACCAGCGCGGACATTCCCGCCACCAGAACAACCAGCAAAATCACCAAAGTCGTCAGTAATCTTCTCATGCCATCCTCTTGTCAACGCCACACCGACAGTGCTTCCTGCGCTGCTAGTCCTTGTCGATTCGACTGGCCACTGCGCCCTGCTGATCGCGGTATTTTGCATCCTGTCGGCTGTTGTAAGGACGTGCCGCCGGCCCGGAAAGCGGTTCAAAGCTCAGTGCGCCTATTAACATGCCCGGGCGCAACGCCAGCGGCAACTTGCCTGAATTATAGAACTCCAGAACAATTCGGCCCTGCCAGCCGGGATCGATACGGTGCGCGGTAACGTGAACCATCAGACCAAGGCGCGCCAATGAGGAACGGCCGTCAAGCCAGCCCACCAGATCGCTGGGCAACGTAACCGACTCAAGCGTCACCGCCAACGCCAGCTCGCCCGGGTGCAAGAAGAAGGCTTCCCCTTCCGGCAGTACGATCTCGTCACTCATCACACGGTCCAGCGCAGCGCTGACTTCGTCTTTTGGCCCGCTGAGATCGATAAACGCGGCGGTATGGCCGCGAAACACGCGAAATTGGTTGCCTAAACGGACATCCACTGTAGCCCCGTTAATACGCTCAATCGGCGGACGCGGCGAAATCACCAGTTTTTCACTATCCAGCCAGGCTTCTATATCACGGTCGCACAGTCTCATTTCTTCAT
This sequence comes from Serratia inhibens, assembly GCF_003591175.1. Classification (GTDB taxonomy): domain Bacteria; phylum Pseudomonadota; class Gammaproteobacteria; order Enterobacterales; family Enterobacteriaceae; genus Serratia; species Serratia inhibens. The sequence goes on from NZ_QYYG01000001.1 coordinate 1,398,113, forward strand.
CTCCATCAGGGCGTATCACTAAAACAAAAATTGCCACACAACGGACGAAAGGTCTACGCCACGGCGTAAATACTTGCCCGTCGGCCGGAAACACAGGTTTCCCGGCCGTTGAACGACATTATTCAAAGAATTGGCTGATTTTGGCTTTCAGAATGTCGATCGCAATGCGGTTTTTGCCGCCGCGCGGAACGATAATGTCGGCATATTGTTTGGAAGGCTCAATAAACTGCAGGAACATCGGGCGGACGGTTTTCTGGTATTGCGCCATTACCGAATCCATGGAACGGCCACGCTCATTGACGTCACGCTTCATGCGGCGCATCAGGCAAATATCCAGCGGCGTATCGACAAAGATTGAAAAGTTCATTTCCTGACGCAGGCGGATATCCGTCAGCAGCAGGATCCCCTCCAGAATAATCACCTTTTTCGGTTCAAGGTGGATAGTCTCTTTCTTGCGCGTATGTTCGGTGTAACTGTACAGCGGCAACTCTATCGCCTTACCTGATTTCAGCATTTGCAGATGCTGGAACAGCAGGTTGTGATCCATGGCACTCGGGTGGTCGTAGTTAGTCTTGACCCGTTCTTCCATGGTCAGGTGCGTCTGGTCTTTGTAGTAACTGTCTTCAGGAATAACGCCGATGTGTTCATCGCCAACCTGATCGCGAAGTTCGCGATATAACGTGCTGGCAATAAGGCTTTTTCCGGAGGCAGATGCGCCAGCTATACCAATAATGACGCACTGATGCGGCTTGTCAGTCATAAAATTTAAAGACCTGATTTCGAAGTGTGAGGGAGGGAACTAAAACGCGACAATTATAGGGAGTTAGCGGGCATTGCGCCACCCTATATTGTCATCGCTGGGCCGCTACCTCCGGTTATTTCGCCAGAAGCGGCTTCAAGTTTTTAAGATTATTGCGTCTAGGGCAATCCGATACGGCAAGGTAAACTCCGTAGCTTGTTCATTATCCTGCTGATGGGATGATGTATTTCACCGGAGACTGACGTGCTGGACTGGTATTTTCTGACATTTTTTGGCGACAGCATGCTGCTGTTGCCCTGCGCGCTGATTCTTTTTGTCGCGTTAATCGCTCCGCGCGCCACCCGCACCGCGGGCTGGCAATGGGCACTGATCTTCGGTTGTGCCGGTGGCATGGTATGCGCATCCAAACTGGCCTTTATGGGTTGGGGCATCGGCATAAAAAGTTACGACTTCACTGGTTTCAGCGGCCATTCGGCGCTGGCGGCCAGTATCTGGCCGGTACTTCTCTGGACGCTGACCGGGCGTTTCCCGCATATAGTGCGCAGCATCACACTGGTAGTGGGTCTGATATTACCTCTCACCATCGGCCTCTCGCGGTTAGCTATCCGTGTACATTCCCCGTCGGAGGTGGTTAGCGGTCTGGTGTTAGGTTACATGGCAAGTACGCTGTTCCTGTGGTTACAACGCGGTAAACCGCGCCCGCAGCTTTCCCTGCCACAGATCGTCGTTGCACTAGCTTTGCCATTGGTGCTCATGGGTGTGCGGCAGCCAGCCCCGACCCAGGGACTCCTGGAGCAAATCGCCACCGCGTTGGCGCAGATTGAACACCCATACACTAGGGCGGATTTACACAAACGCCCCCTCACGCCATAAACAAAAACCCCGGACCTGCGCCGGGGTTTTGCTTTTTAACCTATGACGATCACAGCGCGCGGAAAGAAATTTCCGTAGGAATGGCTTCGCCCTGCCAGTACATTTGCGCCGCGACACGGCCGGCAAGCTGGCGATACAGCTCAGCGAACTCGCTATCCGGGCGGCTGATTACCGTCGGCGCGCCGCGATCCAAATCTTCACGCAGCGAGATATGCAACGGCAGTTGACCCAGCAAGCGGCTGTTGTACTTCTTCACCAACTTCTCTGCCCCACCGGTGCCGAAAATCGGCTCATGATGACCGCAGTTGCTGCAAATATGCACGCTCATGTTTTCCACAATGCCCAACACCGGCACATGAACCTTTTCGAACATCACAATGCCCTTTGCCGCATCCAGCAAGGCGATATCCTGCGGCGTGGTAACCACCAGCGCGCCGGTAACCGGAATGTTCTGTGACAGCGTCAGTTGAATATCACCGGTGCCCGGCGGCATATCCAGTACCAGATAGTCCAGATCCGGCCACAGCGTGTCCTGCAGCAGTTGCATCAAGGCCTTGCTGGCCATCGGGCCACGCCACACCATGGCGTTGTCGTCGGTCACCAGATAACCGATGGAATTGGTCGCCAGGCCATGCGCCTGGATCGGCGCCATATGCTGGCCATCCGGCGAGGTTGGTCGCTCATGCTCGGTGCCCAACATATTGGGGATCGACGGGCCATAGATGTCGGCGTCCAGGATACCGACCTTCGCCCCTTCGGCTGCCAGAGCCAATGCCAGATTGACGGCGGTGGTGGATTTCCCCACGCCGCCTTTGCCGGAACTGATGGCGATGATGTTGCGCACGCCCTTGATGCCGGCCTGATCGTTGGCCCGTTTCAGCGTGGCGATGTCATGCTTCAACTTCCAGTCGATCGCCTCTGCGCCGGTGACGCGCAGCAGTTCCGCACTCACGCGATCTTTCAGTACTTCAAAGGCACTCTGCCAGGCGAACGGCATGACCAATTCAATGTGCAATACATGATCCAACAGCGCGCAATGGTGAATTGCCTTCAGCGCGGTCAGATTGTTTTTTAACGTCGGGTGTTCAAAGGCGGCCAGTACACCGGTCACCAGGGCACGCAGAACTTCAGGGTTGGTCTGCTCAGGGGATTTTGCGCTCATCCCGGCTCCTTGATTTTGAATGGATAGCTTCCCGCTAAGCATATCAGAACTGCAGGTCCGCTGGCGTGTGTCTGCGGAAAGAAACCGCCCTAGCCGTAGAGAGCGCGATCGGGTAACATCGAAGACCCTTTTTATTCATTACAGAAAGCAAGTTCTCACTATGGCTCAAGTCGCGAAAAAATTATTGGTGACGTGCGCGCTACCGTACGCAAATGGTTCCATCCATCTCGGCCACATGCTCGAGCACATCCAGGCAGATATCTGGGTTCGTTACCAACGAATGCGCGGCCACGAGGTTCATTTCATCTGTGCGGACGACGCGCACGGCACGCCGATCATGCTGAAAGCTCAGCAGTTGGGCATCAAGCCGGAAGAAATGATTGCGGAAATGAGCCAGGAGCACCAACAGGATTTCGCCGGTTTTGGCATCAGCTATGATAACTATCATTCTACCCATAGCGATGAAAACCGTGAACTCTCGAGCCTGATATATAGCCGCCTGAAAGAAAACGGCTTTATCAAGAACCGGACCATTTCCCAGTTGTACGATCCGGAAAAAGGCATGTTCCTGCCTGACCGTTTCGTGAAAGGCACCTGTCCGAAATGCAAATCGCCGGATCAATACGGCGACAACTGCGAAGTGTGCGGCGCGACCTACAGCCCGACCGAGCTGATCGATCCGAAATCCGTTGTTTCCGGCGCCACGCCGATCTTGCGTGATTCAGAGCACTTCTTCTTCGATCTGCCTTCGTTCAGCGAAATGCTGCAGGCCTGGACCCGTTCCGGCGCGCTGCAAGAGCAGGTAGCGAACAAGATGCAGGAGTGGTTTGAGTCGGGTCTGCAACAGTGGGATATTTCCCGCGACGCGCCCTACTTCGGCTTTGAGATCCCGGACGCACCGGGCAAATACTTCTACGTCTGGCTGGATGCGCCCATCGGCTACATGGGCTCCTTCAAAAATCTGTGCGACAAACGCGGCGATCTGGACTTCGACGAGTTCTGGCGCAAAGACTCCAGCACCGAGCTGTATCACTTCATCGGCAAAGACATCGTTTATTTCCACAGCCTGTTCTGGCCGGCGATGCTGGAAGGCAGTAACTTCCGCAAACCGACCAACCTGTTCGTGCACGGTTACGTGACGGTAAACGGCGCCAAGATGTCCAAATCCCGCGGCACCTTTATCAAGGCCGGCACCTACCTGCAACATCTGGATGCCGACTGCCTGCGTTACTACTATGCCGCCAAGCTGTCCTCACGCATCGACGATATCGACCTGAATCTGGAAGATTTCGTGCAGCGCGTGAACGCCGATATCGTGAACAAGGTGGTTAACCTGGCTTCGCGCAACGCCGGCTTTATCAGCAAGCGTTTTGGCGGCCGACTGGCCGATAACCTGGCCGATCCGGCGCTGTACCAAACCTTCGTTGACGCAGCGCAAAGCATCGCCGACGCCTACGCCAGCCGTGAGTCCGGCCGTGCAATCCGCGAAATCATGGCGCTGGCCGATTTGGCCAACCGTTATGTGGATGAGCAGGCGCCATGGGTCGTGGCGAAACAAGAAGGCCGCGATGCCGAGTTGCAGGCCATCTGCTCGATGGGCATCAACCTGTTCCGCGTGCTGATGACCTACCTCAAACCGGTGCTGCCATCGCTGACGGAACGTACCGAAGCCTTCCTTAACTGCGAACTGACCTGGGATGCGATCCAGCAGCCGCTGTTGGGCCATCAGGTTAACGCGTTCAAAGCCCTGTTCAACCGTATCGATCTGGACAAGGTGAATGAAATGGTCAGCGCTTCAAAAGAAGACATGGCAGCGGCTAAAGTGGTCAGCGGCCCGCTGGCTGACGATCCGATTCAGGAAACCATCACCTTTGACGACTTCGCCAAGGTTGATATGCGTATCGCGTTGATCAAGAGCGCCGACTTTGTCGAAGGCTCTGACAAACTGCTGAAACTGCAGTTGGATCTGGGCGGTGAGTCTCGTCAGATTTTCTCCGGCATTCGCTCCGCTTACCCGGATCCGAAAGCGCTCGAAGGCCGCCTGACCATCATGGTCGCCAACCTTGCGCCGCGCAAAATGCGTTTCGGCATCTCCGAAGGCATGGTGATGGCTGCCGGCCCAGGCGACAAAGAGATCTTCCTGCTCAGCCCGGACAGCGGCGCCCAGCCGGGAATGCAGGTGAAGTAACTTCCGTTTTCACTGCCGTAAGGGTCAAGCAACAGCTTGGCCCTTTTTTATTTGTTGCCCTTTCTACCTGTAAGCGCCCTTCTCCTACCTGAAAAAAATTCATCACCAGGATAATTCCTTATCAAAACTCATCTGGTTATGATGCTTGAACACTACAAATAGACGTCCAGACAGAAAGACTGCCATGCAAGGACGATTCTCACCTGCTTTTGGAGCCAATAATAATGAAAACGATAAAAACCCCAATCCTGGCCATTGGCCTGTTGGCCGCCCTGCCGCTATTCGCCGCAGAATCGTCCACGCCAGCTCCGGTGCCAACCGCCATCGCCCAGCATCAGGGGCCGATCCGCATTGCGGTGATTCGTAATCTGGGTTCCGACGACAACACCACTCAGTTTCTGGCCGGTGCCATCCAGCAGGGACGCAAGCTGGGCTTTAAGGTGGATACCTTCCTCAGCAACGGTGACGACGCGCGTTTTCAAGACTTCGTAAACCAGGCCATCAGCCAAAAATATGACGGCATTATTCTCTCGCAGGGCCGTGCACCCTATTCCACCGATTTGGTGAAACGCATTGCGGCGGCGGGCATTGCCGTATCCGTATTTGATACCGACGTCAGCGGCAGCATTCCCGGCGTAACGGTGTCGCAGCAGGATGACGCTTCGCTGGCAAATGAGTCGTTCGGCCAACTGATTAAAGACTTCAACGGGAAAGCCAATATCATCAAGCTTTGGGTCGCCGGTTTCCCGCCGATGGAGCGTCGTCAGGCAGCCTACCAACAGTTGCTGAAGCAAAATCCGGGCATCCACGAACTGGAATCGATCGGCGCGGTGTCATCGGACGTGCAGGGGGATACCGCCAACAAGGTCGGAGCCGTGCTGGCCAAGTATCCGAAAGGCAAGATCGACGCGATCTGGGGCACCTGGGATGCCTTTAGTCAGGGCGCCTACAAGGCGCTGAAAGAAAACGGCCGTACCGAGATCAAGCTGTATAGCATCGACATCTCCAATCAGGATCTGCAACTGATGCGCGAAGCCAATAGCCCGTGGAAAGTCAGCGTAGCGGTGGATACCAAGCTGATTGGCGCGGTAAACCTGCGCCTGGTGGCGAACAAGATTGCCGGTGAACCTACGCCTGCCACCTATGAATTCAAGGCGGCGTCCATTCCGCAGGCGTTGCTGGCCAGCCAGCCGGGGCCGGTCAATGTGGCCGGGCTGGCAAAAATCATTCCGGGCTGGGGCAGCAGCAACGATTTTATCCAGCCGTGGTTCGCCACGCTGCAGGCCAAAGCAGGCAAATAATCCTCTTTGCGCTCATCCTCAGCTTGAATAAGGGTGCTGTATGCAGCACCCGCAGTGGTCGGGGCAAAATATATTCGCCCCCAACAATAATTAGGGCAACAGCCGTTTGAAAGTCTCGGATGTTGCTTCTTTTTTTACGCAACACCTTCCCTGTCGGCCAAAATGAGCTATGTTATCAATATCGCTCAATAGCTGTATGCATAAACAGGTCTGACATGAAGGGATTCCCACCGCTTATCGTCGCATTGCTGGCTAGCTCGTTGGTATTGACCATTGGCCGTGGCGCCACGCTACCGTTCATTACTATCTATCTGACCGGGCATTTCCACCTGTTGCCGAAAAGCGTCGGCATTATTCTGGGCATCAGCCTGACGATCGGCATTTTCGCCAGCCTGTATGGCGGCTATCTGGTTGACAAGTTCAACAAGAACACATTGATCCTGCTTTCCATTTTACTGTTCGCCCTGAGCTTTTTCGCCATCCCATGGATCCCGCGCCCAGGAGGCATAGTTCTGGTACTGGCGATCTTGCATACTGCCTATTCGGTGCTGGGCATCACCATTAAAGCGTGCTTTGCCGACTGGCTGCCGGTCGCACAGCGTATAAAAGCCTTTTCCCTCAACTATACGCTGGTGAATGTCGGCTGGGCTGTGGGGTCATCGCTGGGCGTTATGGTCGCCGGGCTGAGTCCGCTGCTACCGTTCTATCTCTCCGGCGGGTTGGCCTTATTGACGGTGGCGACACTGAGCTTTCGTCTGCGTGGGCAACGGCACTCCGGGCAGCCTGCGGCAGCCGAATCCGCACCGACCACATTGCCTGATTTTCGTCAGACGCTGGCCATCCTGCGCAGCGATCGTCGGCTGATTTACTTTACGCTCGGCAGTACGCTGGGGGCGGTCGTTTTCGGCCAGTTCACCGGCTACCTGTCGCAATACCTGATCATCGTCTCGAACGCCGAATTTGCGTACAAAATCATTGGCGTGGTGATGATCGTCAATGCCAGCATCGTCATCGCGTTGCAGTATTTGCTGAGCCGGGGCATGCGCCAGGAAAACATGCTGCGCTGGCTGGCGCTGGGCACAGTGTTTTTCATTGTCGGGCTGATCGGTTTTATGCTGGCGGGGCAATCCGTGTGGCTGTGGGCAGTGGCCATGGCGATATTCACGTTGGGGGAGATTATCGTCATCCCGGTGGAATATATGTTTATCGACTTTATCGCACCGCCGCATTTGAAAGGCAGCTACTATGGCGTGCAAAACCTCAGTGCGTTGGGGGGCGCCATCAACCCGGTGCTCTGCGGTTTTATCCTCAGCTATGCCGCACCATCACTGATGTTTCTGACATTGATTGCCGCCGCGTTATTGAGCCTGTTATTCTTTTTCCTCGGCCACCGGCTGGCGCAGAAACCGCATCCAAATATTATCGCCACCCACGTGGAATAAGGTCACGCGCGATCTTTCGCCGGGGCTGTCAACCTGCCCAACAGGCATGGATGTCATAGAGATAATTCATGGTGTGATTTGTGGCGCAGGTCACAGTTTAATTGTATGATGAATACATCAGTTAAACGGGAAAAGGTGATGGCCAACGTGCTTACACTGTGCTGGAAATATCTGAGGGCAATCGTCCTTATCTACCTTTGCTTGTTTGCCGGCAATGCCATCGCAACGCTACTGCCGATCGCCATTCCCGGCAGTATTATCGGCATGCTGATCCTGTTCGCCCTGCTCTCCAGCCAGATTTTGCCGGCGAAATGGGTCAAACCCGGCTGTCATCTGCTGATCCGCTATATGGTGCTGTTGTTCGTGCCGATTGGCGTCGGTGTGATGAACTATTACAACCAAATCATCGAACATCTCAGCCCGCTGGTGGTGTCCTGCGTTATCAGTACCCTGATGGTACTGATCGTCGTCGCCTGCACCTCTCACTACTTTCATCGCGAGCGTAAAATCATCGGCAGTGACGATCCTGCGGAGGGTAAAAAATGATCCATGAAATCTGGTGGTCATTGCCGTTAACCTTGCTGGTCTACTTTGCGGCACGCTGGCTGGCTCAGCGGCTGAAGATGCCGCTGCTGAACCCGCTGCTGGTTTCCATGGCGGTGATCATTCCCCTGCTGCTGCTGACCGGTGTTCCCTATGAACGCTATTTTCAGGGCAGCAAGATCCTCAACGACTTGCTGCAACCGGCGGTGGTGGCGCTGGCCTTCCCGCTGTATGAGCAGTTGCATCAGATCCGCGCCCGCTGGAAGTCGATTATCGCAGTGTGCTTTATCGGCAGCATGACGGCGATGATCAGCGGTGGCGCCATCGCGCTGTGGATGGGCGCAACGCCGGAGATTGCCGCATCAATCATGCCGAAATCCGTCACTACGCCGATCGCCATGGCGGTAGCTGAATCCCTTGGCGGCATCCCCGCTATCAGCGCCGTCTGCGTTATTTTCGTCGGCATCTTTGGCTCGGTATTCGGCCATTCGCTGTTCAGGCTGCTGAACATCACCACCCGTTCTGCGCGCGGCCTGGCGATGGGCACCGCTTCGCATGCGATAGGCACGGCACGTTGTGCGGAAATGGACTATCAGGAAGGCGCCTTCAGCTCGCTGGCGCTGGTGATTTGCGGGATTATTACTTCGCTGTTGGCACCCTTCGTCTTCCCGGTGCTGCTGCATTTGTTCGGTTAACGGGCTGGAAACTTGCGATACATCCCGCATTTATCGTTTTCATTGCATTGATTTCATCAATAAGGAGACTTAAATCACACTTTATTACCGCAAGGCTGCCTAAAATGTTATCCCGTTAACCTGTAGAGAGAGTTTCTATGCACCCGCGTTTTCACACCGCTTTCGGCGAACTGTCCGCGACATTGCAATCCGTCCTGCTGCCTTATTTTGATGCGCCTGCTTTCCCGGCCATGTTCGAGGCGCAGCAGGTAGACGCGATCAAGCAGCGCTGCGGGCTGGATGATGATGCTCTGGCATTTGCCCTGCTGCCTCTGGCAGCGGCTTGCTCGTTAACGCCGATCTCCCATTTCCACGTCGGTGCCATTGCCCGCGGTCAGAGCGGCAATCTGTATTTTGGCGCCAATATGGAATTCAGCGGTGCGCCGATGCAACAAACCATTCATGCGGAACAGTGTGCAGTGACCCACGCCTGGCTGCGCGGTGAACCTGGCCTGGCCTCCATCACCGTCAACTACACGCCTTGCGGCCACTGCCGCCAGTTTATGAATGAACTGAACAGCGGTGCCGGCCTGCAAATTCGCCTGCCCGGCCGTGAGCCGGCCACGCTTGGCGACTATCTGCCGGATTCGTTCGGCCCGAAAGACCTGGATATCGCCACGCTGCTGATGGATCGGGTCGATCAGGGCTACCAACTGACGCTGTCTGACGAACTGGAGAAAGCCGCGCTCGCCGCCGCTAACCAGAGCCATGCGCCCTACAGCAATGCCCACAGCGGTGTCGCGCTGGAAGCCGAAGACGGCACAATTTACGCCGGGCGCTATGCGGAGAACGCCGCCTTTAACCCGAGCCTGCCGCCGCTGCAAGCTGCTTTGATTCTGCTGAACGTCTCCGGACACGACTGCCAGAAAATCCGCCGTGCAGTGCTGGCTGAACCACAAACCGCTATCCTCACCCAGTGGGACGCCACCCGCGCCACGCTGGAAGCGCTGGGTTGCCAAAACGTCAGCCGCATCACTTTCTGATCCCGATCACGGCGGTGCCGCCCGGCACCGCTGTTAACAGCCCCGTAAGCCGATTACAATGGCATTCACGTCTTAAAACACTTTCTTTAGTTAAATTATGACGTGATCGTCGATAATTACGCCAATTTACCTCATGATCCGATAACAATTGCTGTACATATTTTCCCGATCTTTTAGGATCGGCATCATAAAAGTTATCCGATACGTTGAAGAGCAAAACAATGGAACTTGAATACGAAAGCAAACGCCCTCTCTACATCCCTTACGCCGGCCCGATTCTGCTGGAATTTCCGCTGCTGAACAAAGGCAGCGCCTTTACCGAGGATGAACGCAGCCATTTCAACCTGCACGGTTTACTGCCTGAAGCGGTGGAAACCATCGAAGAGCAGGTTGAGCGCGCCTATCGTCAGTATCAGGATTTCAAGAACGATAACGACAAACACATCTATCTGCGCAATATCCAGGATACCAACGAAACCCTGTTCTACCGCCTGCTGGATGCGCATCTGAGCGAGATGATGCCCATCATCTACACCCCGACGGTCGGCGAAGCCTGTGAGCACTTCTCCGATATCTACCGCCGCGCGCGCGGGCTGTTTATCTCCTACCCAAACCGCGATCGCATCGACGACATGCTGCAAAACGCCACCAAGCAAAACGTTAAAGTGATCGTGGTCACCGACGGTGAACGCATTCTCGGCCTGGGCGATCAGGGCATCGGCGGCATGGGCATTCCTATCGGCAAGCTCTCGCTGTATACCGCCTGCGGCGGCATCAGCCCGGCCTATACCCTGCCGGTAGTGCTGGACGTTGGCACCAACAACCCGCAGCGCCTCAACGATCCGCTGTACATGGGCTGGCGCCACCCGCGCATCTCCGGTGATGAATACCACGCCTTTGTCGAAGAGTTCATTCAGGCAGTAAAACGCCGCTGGCCAAACGTGCTGCTGCAATTCGAAGACTTCGCACAGAACAACGCCACTCCGCTGTTGAACCGCTATCGCGATGAGATTTGCTGCTTCAACGACGATATTCAGGGCACCGCAGCCGTCACCCTCGGCAGCCTGATCGCCGCCAGCCGCGCCGCCGGTAGCCAGCTGCGCGACCAAACCGTGACCTTCCTTGGCGCCGGTTCAGCCGGTTGCGGCATCGCCGAGCAGATTATCGCGCAGATGAAATCCGAAGGACTGAGCGAAGACGAAGCCCGTGCCCAGGTCTTCATGGTCGACCGTTTCGGCCTGCTGACCGACAAGCTGCCCAACCTGCTCGATTTCCAGAGCAAACTGGTGCAAAAGAGCGAAAACCTGGCTTCATGGCAGACGTCCAGCGACGCCATCTCCCTGTTGGACGTGGTGCGTAACGCCAAACCAAGCATTTTGATCGGCGTTTCCGGCCAGCCGGGCCTGTTTACCGAAGAGCTGATCCGCGAAATGCACAAGCATTGTCCGCGCCCGATCGTCATGCCGCTGTCCAACCCGACTTCGCGCGTGGAAGCCCGCCCGGAAGACATCATCAACTGGACCGACGGTGCCGCGCTGGTCGCGACCGGCAGCCCGTTTGCGCCGGTGAGCTATAAAGACCGGCTGTTCCCTATCGCCCAATGCAACAACTCCTATATCTTCCCGGGGATTGGTTTGGGCGTGCTGGCCTCCGGTGCTACCCGCGTGACCGACGCCATGCTGATGGCCGCCAGCCGCGCGCTGGCAGATTGTTCGCCGCTGGCAACCGACGGACATGGCGCGCTGTTGCCGAATATCGACGATATTCAGGGCGTATCCAAGTGCATCGCGATGGAAGTGGGCAAAGCGGCGCAGCTGCAGGGAATGGCGGTAGTCACCTCTGAAGAAGCGCTGTCGAAGGCCATTGAACACAACTTCTGGCGGCCACAGTACCGCAGCTACAAGCGCACCTCGTTCTGATTTGCGCAGGTGAAACACAAGGTCCGGCACGCCGGGCCTTTTTTATGGTCAAAACCGCCTAAAAATGCGGCGCAATACGTGCTTCAGGCAGCGGACAGCTTGCTTCAACCAGTCAGGTAAAGTAGCCTTGAACCCTCTTTTTCAACCCCTGCGCGTAAGGCAACAACATGTGGAAACGCCTGATAATCAGCCTGTTCATCATCATTACGGTGTTGATGCTCTCGGCGCTCGCGCTCGATCGCTGGATCAGTTGGAAAACCGCACCTTACGTCTATGACGAACTCCAGGGGCTGCCTCATCGCCAGGTCGGTGTGGTACTTGGCACCGCCAAATATTACCGTACCGGCGTCATCAACCAATATTACCGTTACCGCATTCAGGGCGCGATTAACGCCTATAACAGCGGCAAGGTGAAATATCTGCTGCTGAGCGGAGACAATGCCCAGCAAAGCTATAACGAACCCATGACCATGCGCCGCGATCTGATCGCCGCAGGCGTGGCACCCAGCGATATCGTGCTGGATTACGCCGGGTTCCGTACCCTGGACTCCATAGTGCGCACCCGCAAGGTGTTCGACACCAATGACTTCATCATTATCACCCAGCGTTTCCACTGCGAGCGCGCGCTGTTTATCGCCCTGCATATGGGGATCCAGGCCCAGTGCTATGCAGTGCCGTCGCCGAAAGACATGATGACGGTGCGTGCTCGCGAGATCTTCGCCCGCCTTGGCGCATTGACCGATCTGTACATACTCAAGCGCGAACCGCGCTTCCTCGGCCCGCTGATCCCCATTTCCGCCATGCACGCCGTGCCGGAGGATGCCCAGGGTTATCCGGCGGTGTCGCCGGAGCAATTGGTTGAGCTGGAACACAAGCTGGCAGCGGAAAAACAAAAGGCCAAACAGCCTTAGCTGCAACGATGAACATAAAAACGGTCGGCATTTGCCGACCGTTTTTTCCATATTTTATACCCTATGGCTTTCGAGTTGCAGCTAGGCGACCAGCTCGCTCATCCCCAGGCGCTTACTTTAGTAAGTAACTGGGGTGAGCGAGTGCAGGTAACAACGCTGCGGCTTGAAAGACGACGGGTATAAGATTACTTCTTCTTGGCGTACTTCAGTGAATCCAGCGCCACGGCGAAGATAATGATGCCGCCCTTGATGATGTACTGCCAGTAAGGGTTAACGCCTATGTAGGTCAGCCCGTAGTTGATGACGGTAAAGATGATCACCCCGGTCACTACGCCCAGCACCGTTCCCACCCCACCGGCAAAGGACACCCCGCCCACCACGCAGGCGGCAATGGCATCCAGCTCATACATAAAGCCGAGGTTATTGGTGGCGCTGCCGATACGGCCGGCTTCCAACAGGCCGCCGAAAGCGTAGAACACGCCGGACAGCGCATAGATCATGATCAGGTTCAACGGCACGTTCACGCCGGAAACCTTTGCCGCTTCCGGGTTACCGCCGATGGCGAAGATATTTTTGCCGAAGCGGGTTTTATTCCACAGGATCCAGACAAAAATAATCGCGATAATGGCGTAGAAGGTAATGTACGACAGCTTAAAGTCGCCAAAGCGCAGGAACCCCTGGGCAAAGGTAGAGAACTTAGGATCGAACCCCGCTACCGGCGAAGCGCCGACCGAATCGTAATACAGCGAGTTGATGCCGTAGACGATGATCATGGTACCCAGGGTGGTAATAAACGGCGTCACATTGAGGTAGGCAATAATCAGGCCGTTCACCAGGCCGATCACCGCGCCAACGGCGCACACCAGCAGGATCACCAGCGGAATCGACCAGGTTTCCATATGCGGAAACACCTTATTGACGTTGTCCATCGACTGCAGCAGCGTTGCCGCCACCACCGCTGCCAGCCCGACCTGGCGCCCGGCGGACAGGTCGGTACCCTGAGTGACGATCAATCCGGCCACACCCAGTGCAATAATAATACGCACCGATGACTGGGTCAGGATGTTGCTCAGGTTCATTAAACTGAGGAACGTCGGGTCCTGGATAATAATAATTGCCAGCAGCACCAGCAATACCACGTAAATGCCACCTTCTTTAAAATAGGTGAACAAAGTTTTTTTATTCAGCGCGTTCATAATTCTGATCCTTAAAGGTGCAGGGATGCGAGACGTAAAATTTCATTTTGCGAGGTCTGTTTGGTGTTAACGATACCCGCAACCTGACCATTACTCATCACCAGTATTCTGTCGGTAATTCCCAAAAGCTCCGGCATTTCGGACGAGACAATAATGATCCCCTTGCCCTTCTTCGCCAATTCGGTCATCAGCTGATAAATTTCGAATTTGGCGCCGACGTCAATGCCGCGCGTCGGTTCATCCAGCATTAATATTTCCGGTTGGGTTAACAGCCAGCGGCCGATAATCACTTTCTGCTGGTTGCCGCCGGACAGCGAACCGATATGGGTGTGATGACCCGGCGTCTTGACCCGCATGGCGTCGATCACCCATTGGGTGTCGCTTTTCATCCGGGCGTTGTCCAGCAGACCGATTTTATTTTTATAGTTGCGGATATTGGATATCAGCGAGTTGAAGCCCACGTCCAGATAAGCGTAAATCCCGGTAGAGCGGCGCTCTTCCGTTACCAGTGCAAAACCGTGGTTTATCGCTTCATTGGCGCTGTGATTGTTGATGGCCTTGCCATGCAGCTTGATGGTGCCCGCCACTTTCTCGCGGATACCGAACAGGGTTTCCACAATGTCCGTGCGCTTGGCGCCCACCAACCCGGCAATGCCAAGGATTTCACCTTTGTGAAGATCGAAAGAAACATCGCGAATGGAAGGCTGGCGCAATGACGTCAGGTTCTTCACCTCCAGAATCACCTCTCCCGGCGTATTCTGCCTGTCGGGGAAACGCTGGCTGAGCGAACGCCCCACCATCATCGAGATGATCTTGTCCATATCCAGCCCTTCCAGCGGCTGGGTGGCGATCCACTGGCCGTCGCGCAGGATGGTGATTTCATCGCACAGCTGGAAAATCTCTTCCATTTTGTGCGAAATATAGACAATGCCGCAGCCGCGCTCTTTCAGCTTGCGGATAATGGTGAACAGGTGGTTCACCTCTTTTTCCGTCAGTGATGAGGTCGGCTCATCCATAATGACAATCTTGGCGTCATAGGAAAACGCCTTGGCGATTTCGATCATCTGCATTTGCGATACCGATAACGTACCCACTTTATCCCGTGGGTTGATATCAATATCCAGCTCGTCGAATATCGCCTGAGTATCCTTCAACATCTTGTCTTGATCGACAAACATGCCTTTGGTCGGGTAACGCCCCAGCCACATGTTGTCCATTACGGTGCGCTGCAGGACCAGGTTTAACTCCTGATGCACCATTGAAACGCCGTGTTCCAGCGCCTCTTTTGAGCTTTTGAAATCAATTTCCCGGCCCTGAAAAACAATGCTGCCGGCATCTTTTTTATAAATGCCAAACAGGCATTTTAACAATGTCGATTTCCCGGCGCCGTTCTCCCCCATTAACGCATGAATGGAGTGCGGACGAACGCGCAGGTTAACGTTATCCAATGCCTTGACGCCGGGGAATGACTTGCTGATATCGGTCATTTCCAGGAGGAATTCGCGTGGGCTGTCGGCCATAAATACACCTGGCTATTATTGTACCCATCAACTTTCAAACCGCAGCCTGGTTAGCTGCAAGATGAAATTCGTAGGTATAGGCTGTCATTTTAATAAAGAAATTCCCCCGCCTGCGGCTTTCCTGGTGTCGGCGCTGAGCGCACCCCAGGCGGGGTCATTACGGGTTAGCTCAGAACTTACTTAACAAACTGAGACAAATTGTCTTTATCTACGCCAACGTAAGGAATGCGCACCACTTTATT
This sequence comes from Serratia inhibens, assembly GCF_003591175.1. Classification (GTDB taxonomy): domain Bacteria; phylum Pseudomonadota; class Gammaproteobacteria; order Enterobacterales; family Enterobacteriaceae; genus Serratia; species Serratia inhibens. Next base: position 1,413,887 of record NZ_QYYG01000001.1, read on the forward strand.
TTCGATTTTATATTGGGTGCCGTCGGCGGCAGGTTTGCCCGCTGCCAGGTTTTTCGCCAATTGGAAGGTGGCTTTAGCCTGATTGTCGGCATCGTTCAGCACCGTCCCCGCCATTGCGCCGGATTTGACCATTGCCAGAGCTTCCGGCAATGCATCCACGCCGAATACCGGAATGCTGGATTTGTTGTGTGCCTTCAGCGCTTCTACCGCGCCCATCGCCATGGCATCGTTGTTGGCGATAACCACTTCAATTTTGTTGGCGTTGGGGCCGGACAACCAGGCGTCCATTTTGTCTTTCGCCTGAGCGGTATCCCACATGGCGGTGTCCATCTGCAGTTGCTGCGTTTTAAGACCGCCTTCGTTCAGCGTCTTCACCACGTAGGTGGTGCGCGCTTCGGCATCCGGGTGGCCCGGTTCGCCTTTCAGCAACACATACTGAATCTGGCCGTCTTTGTTCAGATCCCAGTTCGGGTTGGCTTTCCAGTGCTTGGCGATCAGTTGGCCCTGGATCACGCCGGACTCCTTGGAGTCGGTCCCGACATAAAACGCCTTGTCGTAGCTGTCCAGCGCCTTGCGGGAAGGCTCTTTGTTGTAGAACACGATAGGGATATCGTTTGCGCGCGCCTTATCGATAACCACCGGGGCCGCCGCCGGGTCAACCAGGTTGATCGCCAGCGCTTTTACGCCCTTGGCGATCAGCACGTCGATCTGGTCGTTTTGCTTGGACTGATCGTTCTGCGAGTCATTCATCAGCAGAGTGACATCAGGAGAAGCCTTGGCGTCTTTCTCGATCGCCTTGCGCACTACCGACATAAAGTTGTCGTCGTATTTATAAATGGTGACGCCAATACGGGTATCTGCATGAGCTGCGGCACCAAACATCATGGCTGCGGCCGTCGCGGCCAGGGTGAAAACCTTCTTATTCATTGTCTGTCTCCGGTTTATGTAGGTCGTACTCGGTATTGAGCCAAAGGTAACCGGCGGTGGGTGCACGACCGGGTCTGGCAGGTTCCCTGTCATCCGTGAATCATGTTATTCCTGAAAAGTGCTGTGTCAGCGCGAGATCAAAATGGCAGCGGCAAGTGCCTTTGCGCCGGAAAACGCCTAGAGCATAGACGGGGCGATGTTAATAATCTGTGAATTTTCTCACAGATTGAAAACGGTTACACAAGATTAAATCTTCAGAGAGTGACCGCCGCCTCACTTTGCCAGGGGGCATCGGAATGGCGGCGTACCAGAGTGGGCATAAACAGGTGACGGGCCTGGGGCTCCAGCCCGTCAGCCGCGCCCCGCAGGGCCAATTCGGTGGCGAGAGTCGCCATGGTAACAATGGGATAGCGTACCGTGGTCAGTTTGGGGCTGGTGTAGCGTGCAATGGGGATATCATCAAACCCCACTATCGAGAAATTTTGCGGCACTGTGATACCGTTTTCTTTCAGCACCGCCATGGCACCGGCGGCCATCGCGTCGTTATAGGCGAACACCGCGCTCAGGTGCAGGTTGCGCCCAAGCAGCTCGACCATCGCGGCCTCCCCGCCCTGCAGATCCGGCGAACCGTAAGCACGCCAGCTGTCCGGCGTCGCCAGACTCGCCGCGTTCATCGCCTGCTCATAGCCCTGCTGACGCAGCGGTCCGTCTTCGATCGGGTGATTGGAACCCAGGTAGCCAATACGCTGATGACCCTGCGACAGCAGCAGGCGCATCGCCATCTCTGCGCCGCTGACGTTATCCAGGCCAACGCAGCGGTGTTCATAGCCGGCGATGATTCGGTTAATCAGCACCATGCCCGGCACCTGCTCGAGAAAGGCGATCAATTCGGCGTCACACAAAGCTTTTGCATGAACAATCAAGGCATTGCATCGCTGACGAATTAATACTTCGATGGCATGACGCTCTTTTTCCGCCTGGTGGTAGCTGTTGCCAATCAGCAGGTATTTGTGGTTTTTCTGCGCCACAGTGTCTACCGCTTTCACCAACGCGCCAAAGAAGGGATCGGAAACGTCCATCACCACCACGCCAAGGGTATCGCTGCTCTGGGTGGCCAAAGCCTGCGCGTTGGCATTGGGCCGGTAGCCCAGTTCCGCCACCGCCTGCAACACCCCTTCACGTGTCTGTTTGCTGGTCAGAGCGCTGTTGTTCAGCACGCGGGAGACGGTCGCCACGGACACGCCCGCGCGTTTCGCCACGTCGCGAATGGTGATTGGGTGAACAGAGGCCATGAAAGATCCTGAGGTCGGGGTCGTTGACAGTGGCACTATCCTACCCCGTTTGTCATCCTCCTCTGCGTGAATTACGTCACAGGAAAGAAAACGTTTACATACATTTTTTTAACCTGCCTGCGCCAGATCTCAGTTCAGCGCCCTCGGTTCTGCCTGGCCGGCGGCCAGATGGGTCAATTTTCGCCATAGCCACTCTACCGGCCCCTGCGGGAAATAACTCAGCCACAGGTTGGAAAACAACAGGTTAGCAAGCCAGACCAGCGGCACAAACGCCAACAGTTGCAGGCGGTCAAACTGCTGATACAAACCAAAACGATAGAACAGCGTGGTGCAGATCAGCGTTTGCAGCAGGTAATTACTCAGCGCCATACGCCCGACCTGCGTCAGCCAACGGCCGATACGCAGGCGCGATAGCGCCGGCCAGAAACCGTAACACAGCGCCAGATAACCCATCGCCTGCAAGGGTGCGCCCAGCTCACGCGGCGCTTGCAATAAAAAGCCGCTCCAGCGGTAATCCCAGTGCAGATGCCACTGCAAGGCTATCCCCGGCAGTTGGATCAGCAATGAAAGCGGTATCAGCCAAGCCGCCTGTCGCCGATAGTAGCCCGGCGAATAGGTACCGCGCAGCCAGCCACTGCGCATCAGCCCCGCGCCAAACAGCATCAATCCCGCCAATTCCCAGCCGTATTGGGCACCAATCGCCAGCAGGCTGGAAGACAACAGGTCAACACGGCTGCGCCATGCCTCCATGCCCCCCTGCAATTTCCAGAACTTCTCATACTGCAACTCAGCTACGCCTGGCTGCCAGAAACCGCCCGGCTCCCCGTGCGAAACGAATCCCAGCAGCAGCAGTACCCCAACGCCAATCAGGTATAACACCACGCCGGTTTTCAGCAGTTGGTAAGTGTCCTTCGCGTCGCGGATCATCCGCCAGCACACCAGGCCGATTAAGCCGTAAGCCAACAGGATATCGCCGTCCCAGAGGAAAATGGCATGCCCCAGGCCAAACAGCACCAGCCACGACAGGCGCGCACGTATCCAGCCTTTGCCGCGGCGCAGCAGCATCTGCAGGCCCGCGCCGAATAACAGGGCAAACATCGCCAGAAACTTGGCCTGCGCGAAAATATCCAGCAGCGCCCAGGTCCAGGCGTCGCGAGAGGTTGGTAGCCCCAGATAGGCAGGATTAAGGTAGGCCGCCTTTGGCAGGCCAAAGGCGCTGATATTCAGCAAAAGAATGCCAAGAATGGCGATACCCCGTACGCAGTCCAGCGTGGCGATGCGTGGCAAAGGGGCCGTGGAGCTAGTGTTCATTATTTTACCGCTGTATGCCGGTCATTAAAAAGGCGCCCGCAGGCGCCTGTTATACCCGTCATACTTGAAGCTGCCTCTGTGTTGACTGCGTGCACTTACCCGAATCACTTACCTGAGTAAGCTCATCGGGATAAGCGCCCTTGCCGCCTTGATGCAACTCCAATTATCCAGGGTAGAAATGGCCCGCCATCACCCCTGGTGATGACGCACCGCGCGCAAAAACTCCTGGCGCGTGTTCTGGCTGGACTTGAACAACCCACCCAGAGAAGTGGTGGTGGTGGCGCTGGTCGCGTCACGGATGCCGCGTGCCTTAACACAATAATGGACCGCATCAATCGATACCGCCACGTTATTGGTGCCGAGCAAGGTTTGCAATGCCACCAGGATCTGCTGAGTCAAACGCTCCTGCACCTGAGGGCGTTGGGAGAAGAACTGCACGATACGGTTGATTTTCGACAAACCTATGACCGCATCTTTCGGAATGTAGGCCACGGTCGCTTTGCCGTCGATAGTCACGAAGTGATGCTCGCAGGTGCTGGTCAGTGTGATATCGCGCACCGTCACCATTTCATCTACCTTCATCTTGTTTTCGATGACGGTGATTTTTGGGAAGTTGGCGTAGTCCAGGCCGGAGAAAATCTCATCGACATACATTTTGGCAATGCGGTGCGGGGTTTCCGCCAGGCTGTCGTCGGACAAGTCGAGATTAAGCAGCTGCATGATTTCCGTCATGTGCTCTTTAATACGACGTTTGCGCGTTTCGCGATCCAGCACTTCACCACGCAACGGGGTTTCCAGACCACGCTCTTCGAGCGCTGCGTGAACCAGGGCAGCTTCTTTACTTAATGATGTCATTTATTCTCTCCAACGGACTTGAATTCACCCGCCCGACGGCTTTACCGGACAGATAGGTGAATTGCATACTCTCCTGACGGCAGAAGTTTCCGTAGTTGATAACGTGAACCCGGTCAAGATTTTGCCCCCCACTCTAGATGAGAGTGAGGGGATTATCCAGTGATTGTGTTTCAACCGCAGGTGAAATATTCGCATTTAGCACAATCAGGCCGGCTGCGGGTATCCCGTGTTTTTTGTACGGAATTTAATCACAGCGGCGTCGGTTTTCGCGCCAATTCGCGCGCCGGCGTATTCACCACCAGCAGACCGGCCACGATCAGACCCGCAACCGCCACATACAACGCCGGTTCCAGCCTGTGGGTCAATGCCGTCGACAGTGCCGACAACGTAGGACCAACCAGTTGCCCCAGCGCATAACCGGTAGTCAACAATCCCGCCATATAACGCGCATGGTTGGGCGCCAACTCCCGGCCATGCTGGATGGAAAGCTGCACCACGCTGAGGAAACCGCCGCCGGTAAGTAACGCCCCCAGCGCCAACCCGGCCACACCCGGTACCACTTCCGCGCACAATACCCCCAGCGCCTGCACCCACAGGGTAATAGCCAGACGTGACTGAGTGGTCAGCCGGTGGCGAGTCAGAATGCCGAGAACGATCCCCAATACTGCCGCACCGCCGAAGATCGGCCAAACGAACTGAGCGAACAGACTATCGGGAAAGCGAGCCGCCGCCATTTGCGATAAAAAGGTCGCCGGCAAAATATAGCCAAAGCCCGCCAGACTGTAGCTCCATACCAGGCGTTTCAACGCCGGGGTCAGTTGCAGCGGCTCCGCTGCCACGTTGGGGCGATGCAGCTCACCGGCACGCGGCAGGTTGATGCTGATGGCGCCAATCAGTGCCAGCGCCAATACGCCGTATACCATCCAGGCCTGCGACGCCGTCAGCGCCAGACTATGAATGCCCACCGCCATCATGCCGCTGATAAAAATTCCCGCGCCCGGGCCGGCGAATACCGCCGCGCTCAGCGCCGGCCGGCCATAATGTGCCAGCCGCTCGTTAGTCCAGGCCGCCACCAATACCATCGACCAGCCGCTGGCCCAGCCGATGAAAAATCGCACCGCACCATGCCACCACTCGCCCTGCACCACGGCGGAAAGCAGCGTCAAGACCACTGCGCCCCACACGCCCAGCCACAGCCGGCGTTCAACGTGGCGGCTGGCGCGCATGGCGTCGTAAGCGCCGCACAGATACCCCAGGTAGTTGATCGCAGCCACCAGCCCGGCCCCGGTCAGGGTAAACTGGTGTTCGGCGATCATCAGCGGCACCTGCGGGGTAAAGGCGAAGCGCCCAATCCCCATGGCGACGATCAACGCAATAAAACCGCTCAGGGCAATTCTTAAGGCCATGTAGAGTTATCCAGACTGTTAAAAGAAAGTTGCCAGCATCATGCCGCAGTATTAAACTCACAAAAACTGAATAATACTCACCAAGTTCATCACAAAAAGAGAAGACCATGGATCTTACCCAGCTTCGCATGTTCTGCAGCGTCGCCGAAACCGGCTCCGTAGCCCGTGCCGCCGAACAGTTGCACCGCGTGCCGTCGAACCTGACCACGCGCCTGCGTCAGCTCGAACAAGAACTGGGTACCGATCTTTTCATCCGCGAAAAGCAGCGCCTGCGCCTTTCGCCGATGGGTCACAATTTTCTCTGCTACGCCAACCGCATTCTGGCGCTCAGCGAAGAAGCCATGAGCATCACCCATGCCGGCGAGCCGGCGGGTAACTTCGCTATCGGCTCGATGGAAAGCACGGCCGCCACCCGACTACCCAATCTGCTGGCAGCCTATCACCAGCGCTTTTCGCAGGTGTCGCTGTCGTTGACCACCGGCACCTCGGGCGAAATCACCGAACGGGTGCGCGCCGGTACGTTGGCGGCGGCGCTGGTCGATGGGCCGGTTCAGTATGACGAACTCAACGGCTGTATCGCCTTCCCGGAACACATGGTGGTGATCTCCTGCCTTGACCACCTGCCGATTCATAACGCTAAAGACGCCAAAGGCGAAACGCTGTTTGCCTTCCGGGCAAGCTGTTCTTACCGCCTGCGGCTGGAGTCCTGGTTCAAGCGCGAAGGCGTGTTGCCGGGCCAGGTTATGGAAATCCAGTCCTACCACGCGATGCTGGCCTGCGTTGCCAGCGGTGCCGGGCTGGCGATGATCCCGCATTCGGTGCTCAGCCTGTTGCCTGGCCATGAACGGGTGAAAGTGCATGCCCTGCCGGATGATATCGCCCAAACCGCCACCTGGTTGCTGTGGCGGCGCGATGCGTTCGGCCCCAACGTGCGTGCGCTGAAAGAACTGATTATCGAACAGGCGGAAACCGCCGCTGTTGACAACACAAACCTCGTTTCATCAGACGCTATCGACATAGCCTGATTTAAAAAATAGACCACTGGAGACTATGATGGAAATGATCAAAACCCGTGCCGCCGTTGCCTGGGGCCCGAACCAACCGCTGAAGATTGAAGAAGTCGATCTGATGCCTCCTCAAAAAGGTGAAGTGCTGGTGCGGATCGTCGCCACCGGCGTGTGCCACACCGACGCTTACACCCTGTCAGGGGCCGATCCGGAAGGCGTGTTCCCGGCGATCCTCGGCCATGAAGGCGGCGGCGTGGTGGAAGCCATTGGCGAAGGCGTGACCAGCGTGGCGGTCGGCGATCACGTGATCCCGCTGTACACCCCGGAATGCGGCGAGTGCAAGTTCTGTAAATCCGGTAAAACCAACCTGTGTCAGGCGATCCGCGCCACCCAGGGCAAAGGCCTGATGCCGGACGGCACTACCCGCTTCTACAAGGACGGCCAGCCTATCTTCCACTACATGGGCACCTCGACCTTCTCCGAATACACCGTGGTACCGGAAATCTCGCTGGCGAAAATCAGTAAAGAAGCGCCGCTGGAAGAAGTCTGCCTGTTGGGCTGTGGCGTCACCACCGGCATGGGCGCGGTGATCAACACCGCCAAAGTGCAAAAAGGCGATACCGTGGCTATCTTCGGCCTCGGCGGCATTGGCCTGTCGGCGATTATCGGCGCACAGATGGCCGGCGCAGGCCGCATCATCGGCATCGATATCAACACCAGCAAGTTCGATCTGGCCCGTAAACTGGGTGCAACCGATCTGATCAACCCGAAAGACTACGATAAACCTATTCAGGACGTGATCGTCGAACTGACCGACGGCGGCGTTGATTTCTCCTTCGAGTGCATTGGCAACGTCAACGTGATGCGCTCCGCGCTGGAATGTTGTCATAAAGGCTGGGGCGAATCGGTGATTATCGGCGTAGCCGGTGCCGGCCAAGAGATCTCAACCCGTCCGTTCCAGTTGGTCACCGGCCGCGTCTGGCGCGGTTCTGCCTTCGGTGGCGTGAAGGGCCGTTCGCAACTGCCGGGCATCGTCCAGCGTTATCTGGACGGCGAGTTCGCGCTGAATGACTTTATCACCCACACCATGGGGCTGGAGCAGATTAACGAAGCGTTCGATTTGATGCATGAAGGCAAATCAATCCGCTCGGTTATTCACTTCGACAAAAAATAAGCCAGGAGGCAGAGATGAACTCGTCATTAGAACTTCTCGAAGAGCACCGCATGTTCGGTGGCTGGCAACAGCGTTACCGCCATGCAGCGCAGAGCCTGAATTGCAACATGACTTTCAGCATCTATCTGCCGCCGCCGCGTGACGATAACCCGCCGCCGGTGCTGTACTGGCTGTCGGGGCTGACCTGCAATGATGAAAACTTCACGTTGAAGGCCGGTGCGCAGCGCATCGCCGCCGAACTGGGCCTGGTGCTGGTGATGGCCGATACCAGCCCGCGCGGCGACGATGTGCCGAACGATGAAGGCTACGATCTGGGCCAGGGCGCCGGGTTCTATTTGAACGCCACGCAGGCGCCGTGGGACAAGCATTTTCGCATGTACGATTACCTCAGCGATGAGCTGCCGGCGTTGATCAATCAACATTTCAGCGTCAGCGATCGCCAGTCGATCTTTGGCCACTCAATGGGCGGCCATGGCGCGCTGATGCTGGCGTTTCGCAACCCGCAGCGCTTTCGTTCGGTGTCGGCGTTCGCGCCGATCGTCAACCCTTGCCAGGTGCCCTGGGGGCGTAAAGCCTTCACCGCCTATCTGGGGAACGATGAAAGCCAGTGGCTGCAATATGACAGCTGCCACCTGCTGGCCACCGGCGCGGAAAAAATGCCGGTGCTGGTGGATCAGGGCGACGGCGATCAGTTCCTGGCGGATCAACTGCAACCGGCGAAACTGGCCGAGTTGGCACGCCAGCGCGACTGGCCGCTGACGCTGCGTATTCAACCAGGCTACGATCACAGCTACTTCACCATCGCCACCTTTATCGAAGACCACCTGCGTTTCCACGCCGAACACCTGTTCCGCTGATAAAAAAATCCGGGCGGTTTAGCCGCCCGGATTTCATCAAAAACCATCAATCAGAAAATCGATGGCGGCTTTAATTTTATTCCTATGCTCATTGGCATTACCAACGGCCTCCCCTATCTGCGAAATACGCACGGCAGCCATCTCATGCGTCATAACTAAAAACTTTTCGCCGTTCACCTCAATTTCCGGGCATAAACGCGCAGAAATTTTGACCCTGACTTTCTCCAAAGAATAAAGTGGGATCATTAACCGAGTAGAGAGGACATCAATAAGATCGCTTTGAACGTCCAGCAAATATGGATAAGCCGATGCCGGATATATATTGTCATATACGGTAAACTGCATATTCAAAATGCCCGATATTCATCAGACAACAAACCATTTTCTTCAGTGATGCGATTAAGCTCTTCTAACGCTGCGCGATTTTGCTCACGCCACTGTTGAATCTCAATGTCTCTAACACGTACGCTCAATGCATCCGTTAATACGGATGACACATTGACACCCAGGGATTTTGCACGCTGGAAAAGATCGCGATCGATGGTTACGTTGACTGTCTTTTTCGTCACATTGCTATTTGCCATATCCATACCTCATCCCTGTAATATACACGGGTCAAATTTTCATCAATTATACTCGTAAAGCAGGGGTGTGCCAATTCAGCGATGCCCTTTACCCCTTCAGTTTCGGATCCAGCGCATCGCGCAGCCCGTCGCCCAACAGGTTAAACGCCAGCACGGTGAGGAAAATCGCCAAACTGGGGAAAATCGCCACGTGCGGCGCAATCACCATATCGGCACGCGCCTCGTTGAGCATCGCGCCCCACTCCGGCGTCGGCGGCTGCGCGCCCAGGCCGAGGAACGAGAGGCTGGCGGCGGTAATGATCGAGGTGCCGATACGCATGGTGAAATACACCACGATCGACGAAAGGGTACCCGGCAGAATATGCCGCATGATGATGGTCCAGTCCGAAGCGCCAATGCTGCGCGCCGACTCGATATAGGTCAGGTGCTTCAACACCAGGGTGTTGCCCCGCACCAACCGGGCAAACGCCGGAATACTGAAAATGGCCACCGCGATAATCACATTGGCCATGCCGCTGCCCATGATCGCCACCACGCCAATCGCCAGCAGGATACCGGGGAACGCGAACAGCACGTCGCAAATGCGCATGGTGATACGATCCCACCAGCCTTCATAATAGCCCGCCAACAGGCCCAACAAAGTGCCAATCAACCCGCCGGCCAGTACCGAGAACACCCCGGCGGCCAGCGAAATGCGCGTGCCCATCAGAATGCGGCTAAAGATATCCCGCCCAAGTGAATCCACACCCAGCCAATGCACCAACGAAGGGCCTTCGTTCAGACGGTCATAATCAAAATAGTTTTCCGCATCAAAGGGAGCCAGGTACGGCGCAAACAGCGCTGCCACCACCAACAGCAACACAAACAGTCCCGCCACCAGCGCCACATGCTGCCGGCGGAAACGCCGCCAAAACTCATGCCACGGCGTGCGCACCGCGTTAGGGTTGATCGTCGGCATCGCCTTCAGTGCGGCATTACGTCGCCAATGCTTAATCATGCAGCGCCCTCATTTGTAGCGTATCGCCGGGTTAATTGCCGCATACAGCATGTCCACCAACAGGTTAATCAGAATGAACTCCAGAGAAAACAACAGCACCTCGGCCTGTATCACCGGGTAATCGCGCATCTCGACGGCATCGACCAGCAGCCTGCCCAGCCCCGGCCAGTTAAAGACTTTCTCCACCACGATCGAGCCGCCAAGCAGAAAACCGAACTGCAATCCCATCATGGTCACCACCGGGATCATCGCGTTGCGCAGCCCGTGCTTCACCACCACCGTGATTTCCCGCACCCCTTTGGCCCGGGCGGTGCGCATATAGTCTTCTTGCATCACCTCAACGAATGAAGCGCGGGTAAAACGCGCCATCACCGCCGCCACCGCCGCGCCCAACGTAATGGAGGGCAGAATATAGTGCCGCCAGCTGTCGGCGCCCACCGTCGGCAGCCAGCCGAGGTTGACGGAAAACACCTGCATCAGCAGCATGCCCAACGCAAAGGCGGGAAATGAAATGCCGGAGACCGCCAGCGTCATGCCGAGGCGGTCCGGCCAACGGTTGCGCCACACGGCAGACACCATGCCAATGGCCATGCCGAAGATCACCGCCCACAGCATGCTGGTGAGAGTCAGCCACAGCGTTGGCATAAAGCGCGAACCTATCTCTTCGCTCACCGGGCGCTTGGACACCATCGAAGTGCCGAAATCGCCCTGCAGCGCGTTGACAAAAAAATGGACGAACTGCTGAGGCAACGGCTTATCCAGCCCCAGATCCTTGCGCACCAGTTGCACCACCGCGTCGTCGGCATCCGGCCCCGCCGCCAGCCGCGCCGGATCGCCGGGCAACAGGTGAACGAACAGAAACACCAGCACCGCGACAATCAGCAGCGTCGGGATCAGACCCAGCAGTCGTTTCAGAAAATAATTAAGCATGTCGGGTTAATCCCCTCACCCCGCCCCCGGATAGAGGGCGGGGATTGGCGCCTTATTTGAGATCGGCATTATCAAAGTTGAACGAGGTGTCCGGCATCACATAGAAACCGCTCAGCTGCTTGTTGTTGGCCGACAGCAGGCGCTCGGTCGCCAGGAAGATCCACGGTGCGTCGGCCCAGATACGATCCTGCGCATCCTTGTAGAGTTTTTGCTTCTCGGCGCGATCGGTGGTCGCCAGCGCGCCGGTCAGATCCTTGTCCACCTGCGGGTTGCTGTAAAACGCGGTGTTGAACTGCTTGGGCGGTGCAGCCTGGGTGGAGAACAGCGGCGACAGCGCCCAATCCGCCTCACCGGTCGACGCCGACCAACCGGTATAGAACATGCGCACGCCGGTATCTTTCACCCCGATGCTTTCCACCTGCGCGGCGCGCTGGCCGGCATCCATCGCGGTCACCGTCACTTTCACCCCGACCTGCGCCAGCTGCTGCTGGGCAAACTGCAGCACTTTCTGCGCGGTGCTGTGATTATGCGAAGACCACAACGTGGTGGTGAAACCGTTCGGGTAACCGGCCTCTTTCAGCAGTTCGCGCGCCTTGGCCGGATCGTACGGCCACGGCTTGTAGCGGGTCGCGAAGTCGATCGCCGGCGGTACCGGCCCTTCCGCCGGTACCGCGTAGCCGGAGAACGCCACTTTGATCAGCGCATCCTTGTTGATGGCGTAGTTCAGCGCCTGACGCACCTTCGGGTTGTCAAACGGCTTCTGAGTCACGTTCAAGCTGATATAACGTTGCAGGATCGACGGAGCCGCCACCACGTCGAGCTTGCCGTTGCCTTCCAGCACCTTGGCCTGCTCGTAGGGGATCGGGAAGGCAAAGGTCGCTTCGCCGGTTTGCAGCATCGCCGCGCGGGTGTTGTTGTCCACCACCGGGCGCCAGGTGATGCTGTCGAGCTTCGGCAACCCCGGCTTCCAATAACCGTCGAATTTCTTCACCTTGACGAAGTCGGTCTGGTTCCAGGTAACGAACTGATACGGCCCGGTACCCACCGGATGGAAGCCAATCTCCTTGCCATACTGCTTCAACGCCGCCGGCGAAATGATCGCCGCCGCCGGGTGTGCCAGATTGTTGATAAACGCCGAGAACGGCGCCTTCAGCACGATTTTCACCGTATTGGCGTCCACCACTTCGGTTTTGTCGATCATCTTGAACAGGTTGTAGCGCTTGAGATGGCTGTCCGGGTTGCTGGCGCGATCCAGGTTAACTTTCACCGCCTCGGCGTTGAACTCGGTGCCGTCGTGGAATTTCACCCCCGGATGCAGCTTGAGGGTGTAAGTCAGTCCGTCTTTACTCACCTCGTAGCCGTCCGCCAGCACGTTAACCAGCTTCATATCTTTATCAAAGCCGAACAGCCCCTGATAGAAAGACTTGGCCACCGCCTGAGACAGCGTGTCGTTGGCGTCATACGGGTCCAGCGTGGTGAAGTTGGAAGCCACGGCAATCACCGCGTCCTTCGCCGCCCAAGCCGGGCCGGCCCCCACCGCAGCCAGCAGCACGGCGGCCACCAACGCATTACGTTTGAATGTGTGCTTCATGTCGCTTGTCTCTCCTGAGGTCTTTAATAAGCACCGGCGATCGGGTGGCGGGCAACAAAGTGCCCCGGCCCAACCTGTACCAGCGGTGCGGTAACGGGTTCATCGCCCAGCGCGCGGATCGGGCTGGGAATTTCATCCGCCAACAGCGGTTGGCGTTTGTGAGCATGCGCCGGATCTGCCACCGGTACCGCCGCCATCAGCTTGCGGGTGTAAGCGTGCTGCGGGTTGTCGAACACCGCCCGGCGCGGGCCAATTTCGACGATCTGGCCGAGGTACATGACCGCCACGCGGTGGCTTATGCGTTCCACCACCGCCATATCGTGCGAGATAAACAAGAATGCGATGCCGAGCTCACGCTGCAAGTCGAGCAATAAGTTGACGATCTGCGCCTGAATCGACACGTCGAGCGCCGACACCGACTCGTCGGCGATCACCACCTTAGGGTTCAATGCCAGCGCACGCGCAATGCAAATACGCTGCCGCTGGCCACCGGAAAATTCATGCGGGTAACGCCGCGCATGCTCAGGTTTCAGCCCTACGCGCTCCAGCAACCAGGCCACGCGCTCCTCTGCCGCCTTGCCACGTGCCACGTTATGTACCAACAGCGGCTCCATAATCGAGAAGCCGACGGTCAGCCGCGGGTCCAGCGAAGCGTAAGGATCCTGGAAGATAAACTGGATATCGCGCCGCAGGTGCTGCAACGCCGGGCCTTTCAGTTGGTTTATCTGACGGCCGTCAAAGGTGATGGTGCCGTGCTGGCTGTCCACCAGCTTTAACAGCGAACGGCCGGTGGTGGATTTGCCGCAGCCGGACTCCCCCACCAGCCCCAGCGTTTCGCCGGGATAGAGATCAAAACTGACGTTTTCCACCGCATGTACCCGACGGGTGACGCGGTTGAAGATGCCGCTGCGCAGATCAAAGCGCGTGACCAGGTTTTCCACTCGCAGGATCGGTGCTGCGCCCGGCGGCACGGTATCCTGCGGCAGCCCATTGTCTTCGCCGCTGGGCAGAGGGAATTTGGCCGGAAAGTCTTTATCCGCCATCGAACCCAGCTTGGGTACTGCCGCCAGCAACGCCCGAGTGTAGGGCTGTTGCGGCGCGGCGAACAGATCGCGCACCGGCCCTTGCTCCACTTGCTCGCCCTGATGCATCACCAGCACCCGGTCGGCAATCTCCGCCACCACGCCCATATCGTGAGTGATGAAAATCACCCCCATCTGCATTTCCTGCTGCAACACGCGAATCAGTTGCAGGATTTGCGCCTGAATGGTGACGTCCAGTGCGGTGGTCGGTTCATCGGCAATCAGCAGCGCGGGTTTGCAAGATAACGCCATGGCGATCATCACCCGCTGGCGCATGCCGCCGGAAAGCTGGTGCGGATAACGGTTAAGCACTTCTTTGGCTTCGGGAATACGCACCAGATCGAGCATACGCAAGGCTTCTTGTTTCGCGGCACGGCCGCCCATCGCCTGATGCAGCCGCAGAGACTCGGCGATCTGCTCGCCGACCGGAAACACCGGATTCAGCGAAGTCATCGGCTCCTGAAAAATCATCGCCATATCGGCACCGCGCAGGGTTCGCAAGGTGCTCTGACGCGCTCGCGCCAGATCCAGCACCTCGCCGTTGCGCCGGCGAAACGGCATGGCGCCGCTGACGATAGCGCCGCCGCCCTGCTCAACCAGCCGCATCAAGGCCAGAGAGGTCACCGATTTGCCCGAGCCGGACTCGCCGACAATCGCCAGCGTTTCACCGCGATCGATATCAAATGACAGGTTGCGCACCGCCTCGACGGTATCGCCTTGCTGGTTAAACCTGATGCCAAGATTGCGCACCGACAGTACGCGCTGCGGTGGCAAAAATAACTCGGAGTCAGCCGCAAGCGGCATTGCAGTATCGGTCATGCACCCTCCTGGTGATAGGTTAGCGATAAATCCCTATGGACGGCGCATCGCCGACATAACCAAAACCGCGGTACATCCCTTCGCTGTTGAAAGGCAGAGCCACGTTACCGTGGTGATCGATGGCGATCAGCCCGCCGCTGCCGCCCATTGCCGACAGTTTTTCCATCACCACCCGGTCGCTGGCCTGCTGCAGGCTCAGACCGGCGTACTCGATCAATGCAGAAACGTCATAAGCCGCCACGCCGCGCATGAATATTTCGCCGGTGCCGGTGCTGGAGACCGCTACCGTGGCGTTGTTGGCATAGCAGCCGGCGCCGATGATCGGCGTGTCGCCTATCCGGCCGGCCTGTTTATTGGTCATGCCGCCGGTTGAGGTGGCGGCCGCCAGATTGCCTAAAGCATCCAGCGCTACCGCACCGACGGTACCGAATTTACGATCGGGGTCTATCGGATCGCCGGTCTGCGCCGCACCGTCGTGATCGAGCAGCACTCGGCCCTGCTCCGCCTGGGCGCGGTGCAGTTGATCGAAGCGTTCCTGGGTAAAGAAGAAATCGGGGGTAACCATTTCCAGGCCGTGTGCGGCGGCAAATTTTTCTGCGCCCTCACCGGCGAACAGCACATGCTGGCTGTTTTCCAATACCGCGCGGGCGGCCAAAATCGGATTACGAATGCGGCTGACCCCGGCGACGGCACCGGCGTCGCAGGTGCGCCCGTCCATCACGCAGGCATCCAGTTCGTGGGTACCCTGATGGGTAAACACCGAGCCTTTTCCGGCGTTGAAGAGCGGACACTCTTCCAGCAGCCTGACGGCCTCGGTGACCGCATCCAGCGCGCTGCCGCCCTGGGCCAGAATATTCTGGCCTGCGGCGACAATAGAGGACAACGCCTGAATATACTCTTGTTCTTTTTCAGCACTCAGCGCCGCACGGGTAATTGCGCCCGCGCCACCATGAATGGCAATCACTGGTTTGCTCATTTGCCTGACACCCTGTGTTAAACCCAACCCTTTCCAAGACGCCTATACCCAATGGATTTCAAGTTGCAGCCAGGCGGCCAGTTCGGGAGCCCCCAGGTATGCTTGAAATACCACGGGTATAATTATTATTCTGACTTTTTTCGACTATATTTAGCCTGGCTATCGAAGTAAAGCATAAAGTCGCCACTCAGCATTTAGCGTAGCCCGCTTAGATTATTTCGCACATTGAAATAGCTTAATGGAATAAAAACAGAAGGTTAGACTAACGCATCAGCACGGAAACAGCAGCTGGGATTTTTGTTAAAAACCGCAGCCGATCGCTCTGGATAAATAGCCGCTTAGCGTTCAACCTGCTGTGTTTTCGCCGGTTGAACGCAGATAATCAATATTCAGAACCCCGATCCCGGCAGCAGTAAAAATGCCGCTTCCTCCGGTGTGCTGACCCGGCCTAATATCGCATTACGGTGCGGATAACGGCCAAAACGATCAATGATCGCCTTATGCCGTAATTCAAATTCCAACTGATCGCCATTATTCAGTTCGGTATACAGCGCCAGCGCCTGCTGATGAATCACCGCCGATTCCGAATGCATAAAGGGTAAATAGAGAAAACCGCGCTGTTCGCGGCTGAGTTGTTCACATTGCCCGGAGCGGATCGCCTCTTGCGCCAGCACCAGCGCCATGCAGTCGCTGGAAAATGCACGGGGCGTACCCCGATACAGATTACGGCTGAACTGATCGAGCACGATCACCTCCGCCAACCGTCCTTCAATAGTTTCGCGCCAGTGCGCCAACTCCCCCGCGGCCGCCGCGTGCCACAATTCGCCAAAACGCACCTGCAACCGGCTGTCGAAATCATCGTCTTTCTTGAACCACATCACCGGATCGATTTCCTCGAACCAGAAATCTATGACCTGTTTATGCATAACCTTTCTCCCTTGTTTTACTCAGTGTAACCCGTTCTACCCTCCGGCGTTATCTGCCATAATACCCCCACATTGCCGCTATTTTTCGCGCACCCCGAATACGGAGTTCCTTTATGGATCATTGCCATACTTCCGATCTCATCTCCCTTGAGCAGGCGCTGGAGAAGATGCTCGGCCAACTCTCCCCCCTGCAGCAGACCGAATCCATCCCCCTGAACGCCGCCGCCGGCCGCATTACCGCCGCGCCGGTGATTTCACCGATCGACGTGCCGCCGTTCGCCAATTCGGCCATGGACGGTTATGCGGTGCGTATCGCAGATCTGCATGGCAACGCCCCGCTACCGGTCGCAGGCAAAGCCTTTGCCGGTGCGCCGTTCAACGGTGACTGGCCGGCAGGTACCTGCGTACGCATCATGACCGGCGCGCCAATTCCCACCGGCGCCGAAGCGGTGATCATGCAAGAGCAGGCTGAGGTGAGCGATGCCGGCGTTCGCTTCAATACCGTGGTGCGCACCGGGCAAAATATCCGTTTGGCGGGAGAAGATATCCAACAGGGCGCCGGCGTGTTGCCCGCCGGCGTCAAATTGGGCGCTGCGCAGTTGCCGCTGCTGGCCTCGCTCGGTGTCGCCGAAGTGTTGGTGATCCGCAAGTTGAAGGTCGCGGTGTTCTCCACCGGCGACGAATTGCAGCCGGTAGGCCAGCCGCTAGAGGCCGGGCAAATTTATGACACCAACCGCTTTGCGGTACGCCTGATGCTCGAGCAATTGGGCTGCGAAACGCTCGATCTGGGCATTATCCGTGATGACCAGAACGCGCTGCGCGCCGCCTTCGAGCAGGCGGACAGCCAGGCGGACGTAGTGATCAGCAGCGGCGGCGTGTCGGTGGGTGAAGCCGACTACACCAAACAAATGCTCGATGAGTTGGGCGAGGTCAGTTTCTGGAAACTGGCGATCAAACCCGGTAAACCCTTTGCGTTTGGCAAGCTGAAGCACGCCTGGTTCTGCGGCCTGCCGGGCAACCCGGTTTCCGCCGCTCTGACCTTCTACCAGTTGGTGCAACCGTTGCTGGCAAAACTGGCCGGCCACAGCGAGTGGCATCTGCCACCGCGCCTGCGCGCACGCGCACTGACGCCGCTGAAGAAAGCACCGGGTCGCCTGGATTTCCAGCGCGGCGTGTTTGGCAGCAATGCCCAGGGCGAGTTGGTAGTGGGCACCACCGGCCATCAGGGCTCGCACGTATTCAGTTCATTCAGCCAGGGGAACTGTTTCATCGTGCTGGAGCGCGAACGCGGTTCCGTGGCGGTGGGCGAAATGGTGGAAATCGAGCCATTCAACAACCTGCTGAGGAGCTGAACATGCTGCCGGAATTAACCGACGCCGAAACGCTGCGCTATAACCGCCAGATTATCCTGCGCGGCTTTGACTTCGACGGCCAGGAAAAACTGAAGGCCGCTCGAGTGCTGATTGTCGGCCTCGGCGGGCTGGGTTGCGCTGCTGCGCCTTACCTGGCTGCGGCGGGCGTCGGCCATTTGACGCTGGTTGATTTCGACACCGTGTCCCTCTCCAACCTGCAACGCCAGATCCTGCATCGCGATGCGCGCCTTGGCATGACGAAGGTCGAATCGGCTCGCCTCGAGCTGAGCGCCATCAATCCGCATATCCGTATTGATACCGTGGACGGGCAGTTGAACGACGAACAGATGGCGACGCACATTGCCGCCTGCGATCTGGTGCTGGACTGCACCGACAACGTAGCGACACGCGATCTACTCAACCGCCAGTGCCATGCGCAACGCAAACCGCTGGTTTCCGGCGCAGCGATCCGCATGGAGGGGCAGCTCAGCGTATTCACCTACCAGCCGGACGAGCCCTGCTACCGCTGCCTGAGCCGGTTATTCGGCGAGAACGCCCTGACCTGCGTCGAGGCCGGGGTTATGGCGCCGCTGGTAGGCACTATCGGCACGCTGCAAGCTCTGGAAGCGATTAAGCTGTTGGCACAATACGGCCAACCCCTCACCGGAAAACTGCTGATGTTCGACGCCATGACGATGCAGTTCCGCGAGATGAAATTGCCGAAAAACCCGCAGTGCGAAGTGTGCGGCGGAGAATAGTCAGTATTGGCCAAACGGGTAATCATGCCGGACCACAGAACCTCCACGTAAGCCCCCATTCTGATGAATAACATATAGGGCAAACCCTCATGACTTTGGTGGTTCGCCCTATATTATGCCTGACCCAATCATCTTCTGAACCTGACCGATGCTATCCACCCCAAACATCTTTTTGAAACCTTGCCCAGCCATTGCCTGGAGCACCCGATATCTGAGCAATTTCACGCAAGCCAAGCTCATTCATTTTTTGTCATCCTTTACATTGATAATGTTGAAAAAAACAAAGACAAAGCCGCCCAAAAGGCATAAAAGAACAATCAAGAAAAAGAAATAAAAATCTCCACCATGAATACTGTTACCAATATAATTCACAGCAGTAAATATCATAAATATGTATGTAGAGCAGCGCATCCATTTCCGAAAAAATATGCCATTAGTTCTAACAGACTGCATTAACCCCCCCTAAAATACTGAAAAAACCTCTCATCATGTGTGATAGCGATTATTACTAACGTTTACGCGAGAAAACATCAAGATATTTTCATCCTTATTAAAAGCAAGGTGAACAGACTAAAAACAGCAACTACTTCAATATATAAGTCATTCGCATAACCGATTTTTAACGAATTTTATGGCAAGGTTAATTAATGGCATTAACGAACCAGGTAAATATACGGCCAGCTTAAAATAATAAAATTAAGCTTCTACACTCGCTTTACGATAAATAAAAGACATGCATTCCAGATTTTATGCTTACGGGGAAAAATGCAGATAGTGAACGATATTTGAGGAGTGTATGTCAGAATTTCAACAGAACATTTTACTCTGCACTATAACGGAGACAAAAAAGGCGGGAATGCTCCCGCCTTTTGACTGCCTAAGCAGAGTTAAACGATACCCTGGCTACGCAGATAGTCTTCGTAGTTGCCGGTAAAGTCGACAACCTTGGTCGGCGTCATTTCCAGCACGCGCGTCGCCAGCGAGCTGACGAACTCACGGTCGTGGGAAACGAAGATCAACGTACCTTCGTACATTTCCAGCGCCATGTTCAGCGATTCGATGGATTCCATATCCAGGTGGTTGGTTGGTTCATCCATAACCAGAATATTAGGGCGCTGCATCATCAGCTTGCCGAACAGCATGCGGCCCTTTTCACCACCGGACAGCACCTTAACTTTCTTCTTGATGTCGTCCTGGCTGAACAGCAAACGGCCCAGCACGCTGCGCACCGCCTGCTCGTCGTCTTTTTCCTGCTTCCACTGGCTCATCCAGTCGAATACCGTCAGGGTGTCATCGAACTCATATTCATGATCCTGAGCGTAGTAGCCGATCTTGGCGTTTTCGGACCACTTCACGCTGCCGCTGTCCGGCTGGGCGTCGCCCACCAGCGTTTTCAGCAGAGTGGATTTACCGATACCGTTCGGGCCCAGCACCGCCACTTTCTCGCCGACTTCAACCATCAGGTTGAACTTGCTGAACAGCGGGCCGTTATCGAAGCCTTTGGTCAGCGCTTCCACTTCCAGCGCGTTACGGAACAGTTTCTTGTCCTGATCAAAACGGATGAACGGGTTCTGACGGCTCGAGGCCTTCACTTCTTCCAGTTGGATCTTGTCGATCTGGCGGGCGCGAGAGGTCGCCTGCTTGGATTTGGAGGCGTTGGCGCTGAAGCGGCTCACGAACGACTGCAGTTCGTTAATCTGTGCCTTCTTCTTGGCGTTGTCCGCAACCAGACGTTCACGCGCCTGAGTGGCCGCGGTCATGTATTCGTCGTAGTTACCCGGATAAACGCGCAGCTCGCCGTAGTCCAGATCCGCCATGTGAGTACAGACCATGTTCAGGAAGTGACGGTCGTGCGAAATGATGACCATGGTACTGTTACGATCGTTCAGCACCTGCTCCAGCCAGCGAATGGTATCGATGTCCAGGTTGTTCGTCGGTTCGTCGAGCAGCAGAATTTCCGGATCGGAGAACAGCGCCTGCGCCAGCAATACGCGCAGTTTGAAGCCCGGCGCGATCTCGCTCATCGGGCCGTAATGCTGCTCAACCGGGATGCCCACGCCAAGCAGCAGTTCGCCGGCGCGCGCTTCGGCGGTGTAACCGTCCATCTCGCCGTAAGCGACTTCCAGATCGGCCACTTTATAGCCGTCTTCTTCGCTCATTTCGGCCAGACCGTAAATGCGGTCACGCTCTTCCTTCACCGCCCACAGCTCGTGGTGGCCCATGATGACGGTGTCCAGCACGCTGTATTGTTCGAAAGCGAACTGATCCTGACGCAGTTTGCCCAGGCGTTCGTTCGGATCGAGGAACACGTTGCCGCCGCTCGGCACCAGATCGCCGCCCAGAATTTTCATAAAGGTGGATTTGCCGCAGCCGTTGGCCCCGATCAAACCGTAGCGGTTACCGCCGCCAAACTTGACGGAGATGTTTTCAAACAACGGCTTACTGCCAAACTGCATAGTGATGTTGTTACTTAATAGCAAAGGATTTACTCTTATAGAAACGTGATTTTGGACACATTATGCCACAACGGAACAACGGGATCGCCTACAGTTATGTTCGTTTTTCAAGCAAGCGACAAGAACTGGGCGACAGTCTGCGCAGGCAGACGGAAATGGCGGAAGAATACGCCATCAAAAATGGACTTAAACTCTCCAGCAAAAACTTCCAAGACCTTGGTATCAGCGCCTTCCGGGAAGGTAAACGTGCATCTCTGGTTGATATGCTTGCCGCCATTGAAGAAGGCCAGATTACTGCTGGATCAACAATCATTATCGAAGCATTAGACCGGCTTTCACGCCGTGGTATCGATGCAACGCTGGAAACGGTGAAAGAGATTCTACGCAAAGACGTTCAGGTAGTCAGCCTTTCCGATGGTTTGCTGTTAACCAAAAACAGTCTGAATGATCTGCAAAGTGTCATTCGCATAGCGGTAGCAGCCGATCTGGCTCACAAAGAGTCAGAACGTAAAGCGATACGCCTGCGTGAAACCAAAGGACAACAACGGCAAGCAGCACTTAGCGGGAAACCTATCAATAAAATCCTGCCTTTTTGGCTACAGCGTACCGAAACCGGTTATGCCTTCAGCGATAAAGCAGGAGTCGCCAGGCAAATCGTTCAGCTCAAGCAAGAAGGAAAAGGCAGCAATATGATAGCAAAAGCGCTCAATAAGCTGGGTATTGCCGGAGTCCGGACGGCACAATGGAATCATGCCTCTATCACCAAAATGCTAAAAAATCCTGCGCTGTATGGTGCCTATCAGACGGGTGAAACAACCAAAGACAGGGAACTGATCAAGCTAGAACTGGTTGAAGCGTACTACCCTGCCCTGATCAGCAAAGAAGAATGGCTATTGCTGCAATCAGACCAAAGCAAATCCAAACGAGGACGCCGCAGCGCTGATAACCCTTATAGTGGCCTATTACGCTGTGAATGCGGTGGTGCATTAGTAAAACGAAAGCACACCGTAAAAGAGAAACTGTACGTTTATCATGGCTGCTTAAATGCCAAGGATGGTCGTTGCACACAAAATATTTCAATCAAAGGATTAGATGGCGCGCTAACCACTATTCTTGGCCGGTTAGAGTTCAAGAAGAAACAGACGCTGGACCAATCCATTCATCAAGAAAGGCAACAACTTGAGGCTCGTATTAATGATCTGAACAGCAAATTGCAAGTTCTGGATGACATCCCTTTATCCGTCATTAAAAGCATCGGCACAATGGAATCCAGACTGAAAGAGATTACCGATCAGATAGCAAAGGACGAGCGTGAGCAACGTGGTATCGAAGCCGTTAAAAGTGAGAAGCTCTCCAGCATTACGGATGGTTTAGAACTTAACCTGTTGCTGAAACGCGTTTTAAAAAGCATCACTGTTATCCGCTCAGGTAATGGCTGGGCGGTGAAAGTTCTCCACCTGTCTGGCCATAAGCAAAACTTCCTGATGGTTGATGGCAAGATCAAGTTCTTGAGCGATACCATTGCATTGCAAAATCTATTGGCTGGATTTCGCGAACCAACGGAGAATAGTTAGAATTATCATAACGTAATGTACTCCTCCTGTAGGCTGGATATAATTATTCGCAGGAGGAGAATATGACCATTTTTGCCTATACCCGTGTATCAAAAGCCGAGAATGAAACCGGTACGACCGATAACCAAATCACCCTGATAGAGTCACAGCATAGAATTGACAGTGTTTTTTCAGATGTGAATATTTCAGGTTCGATGCCTTTTCAAAAACGACCTGAGGCACAGAAGCTTATCGAGAAACTCAGCGCTGGTGATACCATCGTCATTGCCAAGTTGGATCGTGGTTTTCGCGATACTGCTGATTGTTTGAACACCGTGAAATGGCTCCAGCAAAAGAAAATTACTCTCAAGATCCTTGATATCGCACTTGATGTGTCAACACCGATCGGCGAGATGATTCTAACCATCATGGCTTCTGTCGCCACATTTGAGCGTAAACGTATCGCAGAACGCATCAAAGACGGATTTAGCAATGGCCGCCATAATGGTAAAGCTTACGGTTATAAGATTGAGGCAGTACGCCAAGGTATAGCGAAAAAAGCGTCAGCAAGGCACCAGGCGGCCATGGAACGCTACTTTATGATTACCAATCACCTTAAGGGTAAAATCGCTCAGGGAGCCTCTGAGGCTCAAATGCTCGCTCATCTAACCAAGATAGGCTTGCCAATCTCACGGACAACATTGCGTAAAGCCTTAAATCGCTGAAGCGATTCCTATGCTGCGCATACATAACCTTATGATATACATAAACAAATAATTTAAACCTTGTGAATTTTAATCTTTTTTCGCACTTTCAAAGGAATCTCAAAAAGTGTGTTATTATCTTTATAATGCCTTTCCAACTATTACATCCGCCAACATTATAATCTGATTAATAAAATTATTTTCTATCCTGTTATTCGCTTTAAAACAGCAATGTTATAATGAATCTAGGTTCTTACCGTTACAACTAATACTACCTGCCAGCAAAGAAGATTTAAAAACATGTGGCTCGCCACTGCGTCGAAGACGCATATCTATACTCTCTATATTTTAATTAATATTATTATAATGGCCAATATTACCTCTGTTATATTACTCCTTACATTCCAAGGAGTAATATAAATGTGTGGCTCGCCACTGCGTCGCAGACGCATAGTCACTTTTCATCGTAGTTTAAATGGCCTTGTAAAGGCCATTCTTCCTTATCGATTAGCGGCGCTCAGCAAATCACAAATCATCCTCATTTCTCGAGTGTTTACCTTACTCTCTATATTATCTACAGTTACATTCCATAATCCATTATAGAGATTTTTTCTCAGTCTGCTGAACTCACGACTTTTATTTTTCTTGGCAGAATCTTTCCTCCATGCATTCATTACATCTATCATCATAGCGTCAGTACATCGTATAACATAATTCGATTTATTCATCTCTTGGTATCTAGTAGAGTACTCCATGCCATCGACAGATATAAATTCATTTTCAAAATCTGATAACTGTAATTTATCTGATTTATCCTTTTCTTTGGCTACTGATTGGCGTGCCTCTACGGGCCTTGATGCATCTACTAATTTACCTTCAGAATCATACTTGTCAGTTTTTGCGGCATATGTAGATAAAAACTGAATATGCTCTGCATATAGTGCATTCAACTCATCTGTAGAGTGTGCATTATTTCTTTTGTTTTTGATCCAATCTAACTGGATCACTTTGAGTTTATCGTCCTTTTTACTGTTATACAAATTGGACATTGCAGAATCAAGATCGCTTAGCGCCCTATGATTGCAAATCATCTTTTCTACGGCGGTAGACGCTTTTGAACAATCGAACCCAGCCGCACTTACATCAATAGATACGACCAGGATAGCTAAACAACAGATTCTCTTTATGCAAGACATAAATTTCTTTTTTAATATATTCATTCTATTTGCCATAAAAATTAACATATGATTACTATTCGTTAAATGGTGCACTTATAAACTACACGCCGTAGCGAATGTAATAACCAAGCAATATGTTGTGGCCGATGCTCAGTTTGCCTATTTGAATATTCCCAAATAAAAAATATGAAAAAATTGCCAACGCGAATAGAAGCCCCAAAATAGCAAAAAAATCTTTCAGTAGTGGGATTGGACCGTTAGAGGACAGAGTTGTTCGTTCTTGACCTTTCCAAGGATCTACTTGTTCTGATGCAGTCTCTTTTTCATGATTGTTCATTTTTCACCATTTTGAATACAAATATTTAACAACTTGTCCACCGAGTAACTGGTGGTACTCGGTAGACATCCCTGTCATTTAATAGAAATAGTGCCGTCTTTAACTAAGTCTCTCCATTGCATCCGACTTATGCTTCCTGCGACTGGCTTATAGGTTTGTTGACTACTTCCGTCTGAAACACGGAAGAAGACATCTGCACAGTCAAGGAAAAGAGTTTTCAGCTCGAGGTTTCCTGCAGTTTTCAGCGTTAGTTTCGGTAGCCCTGTCCCATACTCTAAAGAACCTTTCATTTCTTTCCTGCAACCAGAAATTTCCACATTGTTCGGCGTATCCTCACTCGAAAATCTGGTGAGTCTATCGCTACGAAGAGCGCGGAATGCCATTGAGAACTGATCTGTATTGTTGTTGTAGAAGAGAGCCATTTCGTATGGGGCAGCTTTGCTCCATTCACTCTGCTTATAAGGGTTTGTATACTCGTCGGGATACTTGAAAGGGTCTGCCGGCGCCCATGCCAAGACTGTTGCTGGGAATGCCACTAAAAGTGGCAACATACATTTCTTCATTATCATTCGCTCCTATCAATTACTAACAGCATGAATATTAACAAAAAGAGTATTTTTCGTACAACTCATTGATGACTATAAGTCACATTAACACAAACGAAATGTGACTCATAGTCCGTGGTCTGATAAGCAACAAAACATGATGCTTGTTAGATGAAAAATGAACTTCAAGTCAAATTTGGCCAACGTGTTCGAGAGTTACGCAAAGAGCGTGGCTGGTCACAGGAAGAGTTCGCTGATAAGTGCGGGCTAGACCGCACCTATGTCAGTGGGATAGAGCGTGGGGTAAGGAACCCTACCTTAGAGGTGATTGGTGCCATTGCAATCGGATTAAAAATACCAGTGAGAAATATATTTCTAGAATTTTAATAAACTTAATTAAAACATCAGAATAACAAAATAATTTAGAAAAATTTAAATTAGTTCCTTGGGGAGAATCAACATTAACGCAATAATTTTTATAAAAAAAACACCACTACCGAGTGGTTTTTTTTCAAATAGTCTATTCAATCGTGAAATTAAACCTCCTAGAAAGTGAGCAAACATATTTGTCACATCCTTTTTAACTGTACATATAAACAGCATTGAGTTATAATAAAGGAAACAGTTAAGCAAGAGGTCAAAATGGCAACTGGTGTTTCTAAAAACGAAAAAAGCTCAAAAGATTCACTTTTAGCTGGTTCTGTTAAAAGTGAAATTTTTGAATTACCAGAAAACAATGAAGTAATATCCATTAACTATAAAAACAAAATAACTAAAGAGCAACTATTAAAAAAGCAAGCGCTAGATTTTGTTCACCTTGACAACGTTCAAAGTGCTGTAGAAATTAAAAACATCCCTGAAAATACCATTTTGCTTGCCGATAATTTTTTTGGACTAAAAAAACTAATCACCAATTATGAGAATAGCGTAAAACTTATTTATTTAGATCCGCCATACGGAACCGGGTTTGACTTTCAAAGCCGTGAACTAAAACATGCATATAAAGATGTAATGGGATTAGCTCCGTGGTTAGAATTTATGCGGAGAAGATTAATACTGATGAGAGAGCTTCTTACTGACGATGGCAGTATTTATGTTCACATTGGGCATCAAATGCTATTCCATCTCAAGTTAGTCATGGACGAAGTCTTCGGCCAAGATAACTTTAGGAACATGATAGTTAGAAAGAAATGTAGTTCAAAAAACTATACTAAAAAACAGTATCCAAATATCAATGACTATATTCTTTTTTACGGCAAGAGCAAAAACACCCATTTTAAAAATCCAGGAATGCCTGCCGATAAAGAATGGATGTCAAAAGAATATAATAAAAAAGATGATAAAGGATCCTTTAAACTGGTACCTATTCATGCTCCAGGAGTAAGGAATGGGGAGACAGGAATGCCATGGAAAGGAATGTTACCTCCAGCAGGTAAACATTGGCAAATGCTTCCTTCTAAATTAGATATTCTTGATTCTAAAGGAGAAATTCATTGGTCTAAAAATGGAAATCCAAGAAGAAAAGTATATCTTCCTGAAGATAAAAAATTACCACTTACTGATTATTGGGACCAGTTCAGAGATGCACACCACCAAAGTATCCCAATTACAGGTTATCCCACAGAAAAAAACTTCGACATGCTTAAAAAGATCATTGAGGCAAGTACTAACGAAGGAGATCTTGTATTAGATCCTTTCAGTGGTTCAGGTACAACTATACATGCTGCGCACGAATTAAAACGTCAATGGATTGGTATAGATCAATCGTTTTTAGCCATTGAGACATCAATTAAAAGATTACAAAATGGTTTAAACCCAATGGGTGACTTTGTAAATAAGAAAATCGAACAACCTTCTTTATTTTCTGATCATAACAGTGAAGAATGTTTGTCAAAAAGACCTTATATTAACTACAATTTGATTGTCGATAAGGATGTATACGACCATCACAAGGACGAAATAGAATATCTATTTTCACTAAAGAAATAAAGGGATACCATTAAAGCCACATGTGATTAATTTAATGTGGCTTTAATTAATAATTAGGATATTATGAACGTAACCACTCTTCAGTAATCCTTACATCTGCTGTTTTTAATGTACTAGCCCTTACATTTCCGCTCCAAGAACCATCCAATAGACATGCTTCATGCCAAGTATCTCTATGGGTCAGTCCAGGCCCATCAGATAAAAATATAATTTTGAAGTTTTTATTTGTCAACGCATTATAATTCATTGCCTTATGGACTTTATCACTATTGCCACCAGTCCTATCGTCAGACTGAGAACCTCCCCTAGTGCTATCATAACGAGCGAATCCTATTGCTTTAACTTCTTGCGTAAAAATATCACGAATAATAAAATCGCAGGGGTACGACCCCGTAAAATCAGGAAACACAGAACTTAACTCAATATCTCTACCAGCACCGCGGGGACCTTCGATGCAAAACTTATCTTTAAAATTACTTTCAAACCAGTCAAAAAATAAATCTGAAAGTATATAGCCTTGCTGGCCTCGATCATCATACTCACCTAAAAGCATGGATAACGCATATACTTCAGATTGACTAATATTTAAAAACTGTTCTCTTAACTGATCAATATCTTTAAACAAATAACCATAAGAAGAAACCAAACTGGCAGTGCTGACCTTTGTGATTTTTTTAGTTGCCTCAGTATCTAATACAGTACACACACACCGTCTAAATATTTTGAGCAGTGACATTCTTGATACAGCATCAAACCTACCCTGCCGCCTGATTTCCTCTAATAAAGTAAAGCTTGAGCAATTACTTTTTACTAATTCACAAAAAGTATTAATAGCTGGGGAATAGGTCTCTACACGTTGTTCTAAAAACTCAGGAAAAGTTCTGGAATTGGGTATTGCCGTAATTACGTCATGAGGGTTGGGTATTTTATAAAAAAACGAATTTTCATTGTACATTAATTACATCCTTCTAAAAATTTTAATATTAGCTCATCTAATTCTTTATCTAATTCGAACGAATATTTTTGTTCTTTATTTAAAATGTAAACCCCTAACAAATAATTAGATACTATTTTTGTTTTATAATCACATGATTCGCGTTCATACTTATTACAACTCACATCAAATATTAAGTTAAAACCATCTTGTAAAATATTTGATAGTTGGTCGATGTATTTGCTTACAGTAACATCATCGTTAGAAATTAAAATTGCAGTCCTCAATAATTGATTTCCATACACACCATCAAAAGACATTAAAAAATAAAGGTATTTTTTAATTTTATCTTTTTTCCCATCACAGCCAAACAGTATAACATTAACTTCATTGTTAATTTCATTAATAAAAACTTCAAATACATCTTGGAATATTTTATTTTTACTACTAAAAGCCTTATAAAAACTACCTGTCGTTAGACCCATGTGTAACATCAATGCATCAAGAGAGCAGTCTTTAAATGGCGTTTTTTTAAAAAAGAGAATAGCTTTCCCTAGAGCAAGCTCTAAGTCAAAAGTTCTTGGCCTTCCGCGATTTTTCCTTGTATTTTGGATAGCAATAACTAAGCCCTCAACCACCATTAACCATAAACAAATAGCATGCAATGGTAAGATTGTCAACAAAACACAATATATCTTACTGTTAGCAATGTGATTTCAAGCAATAGGGGCGATATGAATTAGAAACTCTGACTACACACCTTACAAAAAATCACGCTTGTAGTCACAGCTCCCATTAGTCTTGCTGTAAAATATAACATTAGGACTGGCAATGAACCTCCCTTAAATGGACAATATTGAGAATAATACGCTAATTGACAACATTCTCATAAAAAAATCAAATTTATTACTTAACTCCATCATGACATGTGCTATGGGACGCCCCACGGCCTTCCTCACGATATATTGTTGATATTTTATTAATTAACAATAGAAAGTCAGTTATTCGAGCGCGACGCATTGACACGCTAACTTTAACAGCATTTTCTGGCATGCCGTACCATTAGTACTATCAATTTTTATCTCTGGGAGTCAAACGATATTCATCATATAGAAATTCAACATGCCATGATTTTGGTTATATACATATCAACTTAGTGTTGATTTATATATGTTGATATTTTTCATTAGCTAATAATAAAAATTTATTCTTTCTTGAGCATTACGTTTAAAAAAGGGAGCAAACACTCCCTTATGAAGTCGTCCTTATAATAAACATCGATTTCTTTTTTCTTTTTTAAATAGGTTGTACTTATTTTTATAAATATCACCATAACTCAACTCTAATACGGCGCCTTCGAAAACCGCAAAGACTTTAATATCTTTATATGGCTGATTTCTTTGTATTCGTCTGCGAATCACCTCAGATTCATTAATCCATCGCACAACTAAATCTTGATTATATGATTCCTTACGCCCCTCAATCATGACTAGACTATTGGCCGATAAGTCGGTCAAAAATACACCATAATCATTTTCTTTGGTGTACTTAGACTGCTTTACTAACTCTTTAAAATCATAGTCAGCACGCTCTTCGTAAATATCAATTATGTCAACTAATTTATATTCTGGATTTGATAAAGTAATATCATTATCAACAATCACCTTTATATTCTCGTCATTATTATATGCATCAATATAAGAATTCAAATTATCATCGTATTTTATTTCTGAATTATCATTTTTCTCTAGAAACTTTACGTATTCTTCTTTTGAGACCACCGAACGCCAAACACCTTCATCGTACACCTTAATAAATTTAACCAAGGGGCTATCGGCATAGTCGAATTCATTTTCGAGCCATTCTATAGGCATGGCCACAAATTTTTCTTTGTTAAAATATTCAAATGCCAAAATATCTTGCTGTTCAAAAATCATATCCAAATCCTTAAGTTACTCTGCTAATTCCTAATTATTACAACTTAGTAAGGTAGCCGCATTCTACCATTATTCATAGTGATAATGTAGGACGCTTTATTTTTACATATGAAACAACACTGTGATGTTGTTAGTGCTTAACACAGCGCTCGCTCTTCATATCATTGGGAATGTGATTTGGCGCGCATTATGCCATAACGAGGATAAGAGATCGCGGGAAGTTTCGGTGACAATTTGAGCAAAGGTGCGGCGGCAGAGGATCATGCGGTTAACCCGACATGCCGGGCCCGATGACTCGGCGCAATGCAAGCCTGCCCGCTGACGGAGGGATACCGGTTAAGCTATTACCGCTTGAAGGTTGCCATGGGCCACTTCACCAAGACATAGAGTAATTCAGTAAATACACTCACATGCACCCATGATTTAAAATACCAAAATATAAATATTTGAATTTTTCTTTTCTTAGAATGTCTGCTTTCAATACCGAAACATCCTCACCCCACTCTTTCTCAAAAATGGATTTGACGTCATTGTGATTTAGTTTACCTAGTTGCTTCAATCCACAAGCTGCATAAAGTTTACTTTCTGCCGTTGCCTTGGGATTATTGGCTATTCTCAAAAAAATATCCGTTGCACTCTTGCTTTTAAGTATGTCTATTACAGCAACTTCTCCCTCACTAATCCTGCCAACAAAGCCATTCATGCCTAAGGAAAAATAACCAACCTGGGATAAGTTGGTTTCTATAGTTTCATAGTGATTTTCATTTGCGTAGCAATAGAGAGAACATAACGAAGTAAAAAACAAAGTAGTAACTATAAAAATCCTTTTCATAACCTCTCCTGTATTCTAAAAAGTTTACCTTACATCCAATCTGACCATATGAATAAAGGTATGGCAAATAAAAATTATAACCGCATTAATTACATGTTTTTTTAAAATCTATAAAACTCAAAACAACTTGTTATTTTATATGGTTTTTATAATTATCACACCGCAACATAAATGACAGCAGACATTTAAAAATATCAAATAACCAAGCCCCCTTACTTCTGTACCCAGTTGTAATTATTTGCCACGTGAAAAATAAATCACAGGAAACCATTTAGATAACTTATAACAGCGCACTTCAATTTACAAAAAACAGATAAATAACGACCTCTGATAATTTAATGAATGGAGCTTACATGCTGGAACACGCTGGCATAGGTTTCCGGATAACCCCCGCTCTGCACCGCAGAGCGGGGGTCGCTGTCTATGCCGCATTTAAAACCGCGTCCCTCAAACCCGCTGACTCAGGCATGCTCGCCGTATCTGACAACACTCAAGCGTTCGTCCCCGGAAGGGGGAACAAAGTAGTGAGTAAGCAGATCGAAAGCCTCTTCGCTTAGTACGAAAGGATGATCGCCCTGCTCATTTCTCAGTTTGATCCGGCTCTTGCATTGCGTATCGCTGACGTCCAGAAAATGCAGGCAATGGCTAACACCGGCGGCGTCCGCCAGTTGTCTGGCCCAAAGACGACGATCCGGCGTGTTCATCGGAAAATCGAGCACCACCGACAATCCATGACGCAGCAGCTGTACAATATGTTCACTCAATACCTGCCGCAGCCGGGCCGAGTAGCGGACGTAATCCTGCAATCCGGCCATCTGTTGTTCATACAGCGTCGCCAGCCAGCTGTCCTCAACAATCAACAGCGTTTGTGGCTGCTGCGACAAGCGGTTTGCCAACGTCGACTTGCCTGAACCGGCTTTGCCGCACATCAGATGTAAAACAGCCTGGGGGTGATTTTCCATGACGTCCTCCTGGGTGATGGCCAGCAGGAGGAGAGATTGCCCCGCCTTACTGGCGGGTTTTGGCTTGAAAGAGACGCGCTATCCCACCACTCTGAGAATGGTGATAATAATCAGCGCGAATACAAAACGTTTTTTGTTCATCCACTATCAATAGAATAAAGCCTGGAGTTCTGTCAACAGCAAAACCCGTCTCGCATTAACCTGCGTGATAGCCGCAGCTATCCGGCGGCGCTTGATCCCGCTGATCCAAACCATAGTCACGCACCACCTCTGCCACCCGCAGGCGATACTGCACCAGTACATCATGGCGGCCACGCGCCTGCGCAGCCCGGTGCTGCTCGATATTGCGCCACTGTTTTACCGCCTCTTCATCCCGCCAGAAGGACAGCGACAGCAACCGCTGCGGATCGGCCAGGCTTTGAAAGCGCTCGATGGAGATAAATCCGTCAATCTCCGCCAACAGCGGCTTTAGCTCTGCCGCCAGCTTAAGGTAGGTTTCACGCTGCCCGTCGGCGGCCTGCAATTCAAAAATAACGGCAATCATAGAGAGTTCCTGTCAGGAAGATTAACCCTATCCTAAGGCTAGACCTACAGCCATACTTCGTCTAACCTCGAAGTATGAATGACATCGATATCGAAGATCGCCTGGCGGCCCTGACCGCCGCCATCGCCGACCGTACCCGTGCGCGCATGTTGTGCCTGCTGATGGACGGGCGCGCCTATACCGCCACCGAGCTCAGCGCCGCCGTGGATGTCGCCGCCTCTACCGCCAGCGGGCATTTGGCGCGTTTGCAGGAACAGAGGTTGATCGCCTGCGTCAAACAGGGGCGCTATCGCTATTTCCGCCTGGCGGGGCAACCGGTGGCCGATGTGCTGGAAACGCTGATGGCGCTGGCCGGTGTCGAACGGCCGACGGTGAAAACCACTACCCCCACCTCGCTGCAATTCGCCCGCACCTGCTACGATCATATGGCCGGCGAGGTGGCGGTAAAACTGCATGACCGTTTGCATCAGTTGGCCTGGCTGGTGGGCGAAGAAGACTACCGGCTGAGCGAGGCGGGGCAGACTGCCCTGACGCGGTTGGGCGTCGACTGTACGCCAGCGCCTTCGCGGCGGCGCTTCGCCTGCGGTTGCCTGGACTGGAGCGAACGCAAGGCTCATCTCGGTGGCGCACTTGGCTCAGCGATGCTTAACGCTTTTATCGAGCGCGGCTGGATAAGGCGCCGGCTCGATAGCCGCGAGCTGCAACTCACCGCCGCCGGCAAGAATGCCCTGAAAGCACATTTTGACCTCACTGTTTAACCCCGCAACGCGCTAGCTTTGGTGCAATACTTATTAGGCAAACCGTCAACCCGAGGACTCTTCATGCTCGATCAAACTCAATTTCCCATCACCAAACTGTGGCCGGCACAGCATCCGGAACGGCTGCAGCTTTACTCGCTGCCAACGCCTAACGGCGTAAAAGTCTCCATCATGCTGGAGGAAATCGGCCTGCCGTATGAAGCGCATCTGATCGATATCGGCAAGAATGAAACCTGGA
Source organism: Serratia inhibens (assembly GCF_003591175.1). Taxonomy (GTDB): domain Bacteria; phylum Pseudomonadota; class Gammaproteobacteria; order Enterobacterales; family Enterobacteriaceae; genus Serratia; species Serratia inhibens. Next base: position 1,447,698 of record NZ_QYYG01000001.1, read on the forward strand.
CGCCGGAATTTCTGTCGCTGAACCCGAACGGTAAAATACCATCAATCATCGATCCCGAAGGCCCAGGCGGCAAGCCGCTGCCGCTGTTTGAATCCGGCGCCATCCTGCTGTATCTGGCAGAGAAAAGCGGTCAATTCCTGCCACAGGATCCCGCGCAGCGTTACGAAACCATCCAATGGGTATTTTTCCAGATGGCCGCGGTCGGCCCGATGTTCGGCCAGCTCGGCTTCTTCCACCGGTTCGCCGGGCGCGAATACGAAGATAAACGCCCGCTGGAGCGTTATAAAAATGAATCCAAACGCCTGCTCGGCGTGCTGGAAAGCCGCCTCGAAGGCCGCGAGTGGATCATGGGCGAGGATTACACCATCGCCGACATTTCACTGCTGGGCTGGGTGCGCAACCTGATCGGTTTCTATGAGGCGCGCGAACTGGTGGAATTCGACAGTTTCCCACGGGTGGGGCAATGGCTGGAGCGCGGTTTGGCGCGCCCGGCAGTACAACGCGGTCTGAATATTCCCGCTCGCAACGAATAATTTATTGCCTGGGATAGCCGCCGGCTATCCCATTTCAGCCCCCCGTATCGTCATAAAAGTGTCACATCCCTGCACTACTCTCCCTGCCTAACAAATTGATATATGTTGAATTATGACAAGGAGTTTTCCCCATGCAGCAATCCCTTTCCCTGATCGCCGGTGCCGTGTTATCCGCCCTGCTTTGTTCTGCCGCCTTCGCCGATGAAACACCGGCCAATACCGCTGGTCTTTCCGAGCGCGCGGCTCGCGGCAACATCGTTGAGCCCGGCGGCGCACGCCGCCTGAGCGGCGATCAAACCGCCGCGCTGAAAGCCTCGCTGTCTGACAAAACGGTCAAAAACGTGATTTTATTGATCGGCGACGGCATGGGCGATTCTGAAATCACCTCGGCACGCAACTATGCAGAAGGTGCGGGCGGCTATTTTAAAGGTATCGATGCCCTGCCGTTGACCGGCCAATACACCCATTACTCGCTGGATAAGAAAACCCACAAACCGAATTACGTGACGGATTCCGCCGCCTCGGCGAGCGCGTGGTCCACCGGCGTAAAAACCTATAACGGCGCGCTGGCGGTTGACGTCAACGGCAAGGACCAGCCGACGCTGCTGGAAATCGCCAAGGCAGCGGGTAAAGCCACCGGCAACGTCTCCACCGCCGAGCTGCAGGATGCCACGCCGGCCGCGCAGGTTTCGCATGTCACCTCACGCAAATGTTACGGCCCGGAAGAAACCAGCGAAAAATGCGCCACCAATGCGTTGGAAAATGGCGGCCGCGGCTCGATCACCGAGCAATTGCTCAAAACCCGCGCCGACGTCACGCTGGGCGGCGGGGCGAAATCCTTTAATCAGCTGGCGAAAAGCGGCGAATGGCAGGGGAAATCATTGAAAGACCAGGCAACCGCACTCGGCTATCAGTGGGTGGAAAACCTCGATGGCCTGAATGCCGTCAGCGTGGCCAATCAGCAAAAACCGCTGCTGGGGCTGTTTGCCGCCGGCAATATGCCGGTGCGCTGGCAGGGCCCGAAAGCCTCGCATCACGGTAATATCGACCAACCGGCGGTCACCTGCGAAAACAACCCGGCGCGTACTGCCGACATCCCAACGTTGGCGGCGATGACCGAAAAAGCGATCGACCTGTTGAAGACCCAGCAGAACGGTTTCTTCCTGCAGGTGGAAGGCGCATCGATAGACAAGCAGGATCATGATGCCAACCCTTGCGGCCAGTTCGGCGAAACTGTCGATCTGGATGAAGCGGTACAGAAAGCGCTGGCCTTCGCCCGCGCCGACGGCAACACCCTGGTGATCGTCACTGCCGACCATGCCCACTCCAGCCAGATTATTGCCGTCGATGCCAAAGCCCCAGGCCTGACGCAAACACTGACCACCAAAGACGGTGCGCCAATGACCATCAGCTATGGCAATTCGGAAGAAGGCTCTCAGGGACACACCGGCACCCAGTTGCGCGTTGCCGCCTACGGCCCGCATGCCGCTAACGTCGTGGGCCTGACCGATCAAACCGACCTGTTCTATACCATGCGCGACGCGATGGCGATTAAGTAAGCTGGTGGCCCGGCTCGGTCGGCGTAGTCGAGCGGCTGGGCCCGCGCAAAGAGGCACACCTGCGGCAAAACGCCCGTTTCAACGGCGAATGGGCGACGAGTTTATTTACGCCTTGTTGAACCCAGAGTGACAGCGCAGGCTGCCATAGCGCGTTCTAGGCATCTGCCAGCATCTTCGCCGCCATTTGCTTATAGCTCTCCACCAGTTCACGGCCCTCATCGGGGCCGGTACTGACCGCCAGGCGCATCGTCGCCTCCCCCAAATGCATCAGCAGAAAAGCGGCATTTTCAACCGCAACGGGATCCGCCTGTGGCCGCAAACGCCGTATCGCCGCTGCCAGCAACGCACCGTTCAACCGGCTTTCCGCCACCTCTTCTTCGCGCAGCGTTTTGTTGGCCTGCGTCGCCGCCCAGATGTCCCGCATGACGGGCTCGGCCATAAACAAGGCATAATATTCGTCAATCAGGCAGCCAAAAGCTGCAATCAAGTGAGGAAAATCTTGCACCTGAGTTAAACACTGTTCAATGCACTCACGCGCTTCCTGATTATAACGCTGTGCCAACACGCGCACGATAGCGGTCTTATCCGGGAAGTACTGATACAGCGCCCCAATGGAAATACCGGCATTTTGCGCCACTTCGCTCATGCGCATCGCATCGCTACCCTGCCGGGCTATCAGCGCGGTGGCACAACCCAGGATCAGTTCCACCTTCTCGCGGCTCCGCGTCTGGCTGGGTTTACGCCGCAACGCAGGCGGATTTTTTTGCTTGTCATTCATCAGCATCGTCCTTTGACCCAAAAACTACCTTGACAATAATACGAGGGTTTATCATATTTACAAAACATGAGTAATACTCACATTTTGGAGATGAACGATGGATAACAGCGATATGACCTCACCGATACTGGTTTTAGGTGCTACCGGTAAAACCGGCAGCCGTGTAGCGGCGCGTTTGCAACAGCAAGGCGTGGCAATACGCGCCGGCCATCGTGGCGCCGCCATTCCTTTTGACTGGGAGGACAGCGACAGTTGGCAACCGGCCTTACAGGATGTGAAAAAGGTGTATCTCAGCTTCCAACCCGATCTGGCCGTGCCGGGCGCCATCGACACCGTTGAACGTTTTTGCCGACAGGCGGTAACGGGCGGTGTGCAAAAGATCGTGTTGCTCAGCGGGCGCGGAGAAGACGAAGCTCGCCAGGCAGAAGAAGTGGTAGAGCGCAGCGGCGCGGACTGGACGATATTGCGCGCCAGCTGGTTTATGCAAAACTTCAGCGAAAGCTTTATTCTCGATGAGCTGCTGAACGGCACGGTTTATTTGCCGCCGGGTGAAATTCCAGAACCCTTTATTGATGCCGACGATATCGCCGACGCTGCGGTCGCCGCTCTCACCCAACCCGGCCACAGCAATGCTGTGTATGAGTTAACCGGCCCGCGACTGATGACGTTTGAACAAGCCATTAGCGAGATTGCCGCTGCCAGCGGACGCGAGATTCTCTATCGGCAGGTGCCGATAGCCGATTACGTCGGTTATCTGCGCGAGGCGCAATTGCCGGAGGAGATGGTCAGCTTGCTGGAGTATTTATTCAGTACGGTGCTGGACGGACGCAATGCGTCACTGACCGACGGCGTCCAGCGCAGCCTTGGGCGTCCGGCGCGCGATTTCAGCGCCTATGCCACCGACACCGCAACCCGCGGTATTTGGCAACCGCGCTAATCGGATGCTGGCCGCCTCACGGCGGCCATTTTCTTTTTGTTACCGGCCACGCTTTGCAATTGATCGTTAAATATTGTGTGATAAGGCAATATCGTTTAAATCGGCGACAATTAAACCCTGCTAATTCAGCGGTTATATTTAGCCCGCAATAATAAATGAATTATTCCGGCCTATATTTCTCTTTTTTTAGTTACAAAAGTAGTTTTTAACATTCTCGCAAACAATAATATCCCCTCAGTAACCTGAGTTGAACAATCCGCCTCCAGATGGCCTGTAATAATCCACTTTTCGTTAAAGAAAACTATTAACAAAAAGACATTATCACTGCAATTCGGCTCATGCCGGGCGGTCTGTTTTGACTTATTTCCAGGGTAACTCCCGATAAATTCTTTCACCTGCAATGAGTAGAATTTACACATAAGAGATTTGATTTAATGAGAAAATTACTCGTCCTGATCTTCTGTCTGAATCTGTTCGGCGTCACGCAACAGGCTGCAGCAGAAGAGAATAAGACCGTCGATGTGGTACTGATTGGCGGCGGTATCATGAGCGCCACCCTGGGGACTTACCTGCATGAGCTGGAGCCGAACTGGTCCATCGACATGTATGAGCGCATGAGCGGCGTTGCGGAAGAAAGTTCCAACGGCTGGAATAATGCCGGTACCGGCCACTCCGCTTTCGCCGAAATGAACTACACCCCAGAGAAAGAAGACGGCACCATTGATATCAGCAAAGCCGTGGTGGTTAACGAGTCTTTTGAGATTTCTCGTCAGTTCTGGTCTTATCAGGTAAAACATAACGTCCTGAAAGATCCAAAATCCTTTATTAACAGCGTGCCGCACATGAGCTTTGTCTGGGGTGACGATAACGTCAACTTCCTGCGCAAACGCTATGCGGCACTGCAGCACAGCACCCTGTTCCGTGGGATGGAATACTCCGAAGACCCCAACCAGATTAAACAGTGGGCGCCGCTGGTGATGAACGGCCGCGATCCGGCGCAGAAAATTGCCGCGACCCGCATGCCGCTGGGTACCGACGTCAACTTTGGCGTGATCACCCATCAACTGGTGGATACGCTGACCAAAAATCCTAACTTCAAGCTGAACCTGAGCCATGAAGTGCGCGACATCAAACGCAACGCCGACAACACCTGGCGCGTAACCGTGGCCGATCTGAACCGTGACGGTAAAGAAACCACCGTTAACGCCAAATTCGTGTTTATCGGTGCAGGCGGCGCATCCCTGACGCTGCTGCAGAAATCCGGCATTCCTGAAGCCGACGGCTACGGCGGCTTCCCGGTCGGCGGCCAGTTCCTGGTGACCAGCAACCCGGAAGTGGCGAATCAGCATCTGGCCAAGGTTTACGGTCTGGCCAGCGTAGGTTCGCCGCCAATGTCGGTTCCGCACCTGGATACCCGCATGCTGGATGGCAAGCGCGTCGTGCTGTTCGGGCCATTCGCCACCTTCTCCAGCAAGTTCCTGAAAAACGGTTCGCTGTTCGATCTGCTGCACTCGCTGAGCACGTCTAACCTGATGCCGATGACCCACGTCGGGCTGGATAACTTCGACCTGGTGAAATACCTGGTTGGCCAGTTGATGATGAACGACGATGACCGTTTCGCTGCGCTGAAAGAGTACTTCCCTGAGGCCAAACAGGCCGACTGGAAGCTGTGGACCGCTGGCCAACGCGTGCAGATCATCAAGAAAGATGATGAGAAAGGCGGCGTGTTGCAGTTCGGCACCGAAGTGGTCAGCTCCGAGGACGGCAGCATCGCCGCCCTGCTCGGCGCATCACCGGGTGCCTCTACCGCTGCGCCAATCATGCTGCACCTGATGGAAAAAGTGTTCAAAGATAAAGTGGCGACGCCGGAATGGCAGAGCAAGCTGAAAGAGATCATTCCATCCTATGGTCACAAGCTGAACGGCGATATTGAAATGACCAACAAGATCCGCGGCTACACCAGCAGCGTCTTGCAGTTGGACTATATCGAAGTGAAGCCGGAAACCAACTGACCGACGTTTGTTCTCCCTTCCATCAAGGCCGCCTCGCGCGGCCTTTTTTGTTTCCCCACGGCTGGGAAAGCACTTTTAGCCACCTTTAGCCCCCCAGTTAACACTTGCGTAACCCGATTCCGCGGCCTATTATCAAAGAACTAACTTGGATAATTACTCTTACCTACTGTGACCTGAATGCCGTACCGCGGGAGAACTTAAACAATGGATCGCGTCAATATCATTCACGATTTGCTGAACTGGATTGAAACTCACCTGGATCAACCGCTGCTGTTGGACAACGTGGCGGCGAAGTCAGGCTACTCCAAATGGCACCTGCAAAGGATGTTCCGCAGCACCACCGGCCATGCGCTGGGCAGCTATATCCGCGAGCGTCGCCTGTCACAGGCTGCGCAGGCGCTGCGTTCGACCCCACGCCCTATTCTCGACATCGCACTGCAGTTCCATTTTGATTCCCAACCGTCATTTTCACGCGCGTTTAAAAAACAGTTCGGCAAAACGCCGGCGGTGTATCGCCGCACTACGCGCTGGGACGTGGTGGAAATGCGTCCGCAACCCATAGCGCCGCTGAACGGGCACCGGCACGAGTCGCCGGGCGTGCATTTATGGTATGCGGGGAAATGCGTGGATAGCGCCTGCACTCATTGGATGGGCCTGCGCTGAGGCGACTAAAAAGCAAAAAGCCAATGGGCAACCCCATTGGCTTTTTTAATGCCCGCAATACTCAGTTGTATTCGATGGTAAAGGTTGCGGTCGACTTGATATTGCCGCCTTTGATCGTGGTACCGGTACGGTAGTAACGGGCTTTCAACGGCAGGGTCAGGGTGTTGGCCTGGTTTGGCACGGTACGGCCGGCATTGACCGCATCGCCATTCTTGATAGGTTGCGTCGTGGTGCCCGTCAACAGCTGCACGGCAACGCCGGAGGCCGTATTGGCACCGGGCTGCGATTTGATCACGCCTGGCGCATTGGAGGTATCCTGATCGTAATTGAAACGCACATTCACAATCCCCTGCCCGGCACTGCCCGGCAGCAGATCTTCACCGACGCCGCCAACGCAGTTAATGTTGATATCAAACGCTTTTTCACCCTGGGTTGAGCCAACGCCGCCAAAAGAGGCGGCCGTAACGCTGTCCAGATTGACCACCTTGTCCTTTGAGCCACTGTCGACGTTACAGGTTGAGGTGACAATCGTCAGGCTGTTGGCGTCGACAATCGATTGCAGCAAGGGCAACCCAGGACCGCTACCATCCATATAATAGTTGGTATATAACCCGGTTGTCAGTTGGCCGGTGCCTGTCTGAGCCGCCGTTTTCACCACATCGATCTTGAAGTAACCGCCGTTCAGGTTAACGGTCGTGTTCCCGCCCAGCCGTAAGGTATGCGGGTAAAAGGTGCTGATCGATCCTGCTTCACGATACAAACGGATGCCAATTCCCGGAATATTGGTGCTCCAGACGTTGGTCAGAGTAGAGCGGCTCCCCTGCAATATCTGGCCGATGGCGCTACCGCCACTGCTGTTGCAACGACCGATACCGTTCACGGCATTAATCGGGAACTGGCCGGTGACCAGGGTATCACCGACCTGGCTGCCAGGCGTGACCAGCACGCGTCCGAGCTTCATATTGATCACCTGAGCCTTGTAACCGCTGTTGACCGTACAGCTGGCGTAAGCGCTCTGACCGGCGGCCATCAACACGCCGAACAGCGCCAACCGTTGAACCGCCGTTTTGTTCAGCGAAAGAACACGCGTTAATTTCATCATTTGCAACTCGCTTCAATAATTTCGTAGTCAGTATTGCCCTGCGCTTTCGCGCTGTAGCTGACAGAACACTGCTGCGTCGGCTGCGTGCCCCATTTCACCTGTAACAACCCTTTTTGCGCTTCCGTACGCAAGTAGATACGGCTGCCCTGGCCAACGATGCCCACCACCTGATTGCGGGTATCCAGCACTTCCGAGCCAAATGGCAACGCATTACCGTCCGGGCCGAGGGCATGGATGATCAACGCCTGGCCTTTGATGGTCTTGAACTCCAGCCGTGCGATGGCGCCGGCGTAAGGCGCAATCTGCTGGCTGCTGCTTTCCAATTCCACATCGCGCGACATGCCGCTCGGATCGAGCGTGACGCTGGTCATGCGGTATGGCGCCACATAAGGGACCACCGCATAGCCGTTGTCATCGATACGCACGCCCGGCGAGTTGGTCACGATAGCCCCGGCGGCGTCCGGCGCCTCGACCAGCACCATGGTCTGGCCGCGCTGCGGCGTCATGGTCACCCCGCCGCTGTGGGCCACTACACTGCCCGATGCGCCGATCGACGACTGGCGATAATCTTTGCCATAGCTGTAAGAGCCGTTCAGCGTCGAGAACCGGCTACGGTATTCGCCGCTTACGCTGCTGTTGGTGCCGCCGGATTGATCGTTGGCCAGCGTCGCGCTGTAGCTGACGTTGTTATCTTCACCGGTAGAACCGTTGATACCCACGCGGCTGCTGTCGTAGCCGTTATCGGTATAGCCCAGTGAACTGTTCAGGCTCAGGGTCTGCGAACCGACGCTGAACGGGATCGACAGCGTCAGGTAATAACGGGTTTCATCGCGGTTATACATGTCCGAGGTACGCATGGCGGACAGGCCATAGGTAACGCGGCCATAATAGTTGTTATAACCCACCTGATATTGCTTGGTGCTGCCGCCCCGGTTCCAGTAATCGCGAACCGAACCAGTGATATACAAAGAGCCGAAGTTATCGCCCAGCCCCTGATTCAGGGTCAGCTGGTATTCGCTGCGCTGGCGGTTAACGGCGTCGGCGCTCAGGTTCTTGCGTTCGTTGTCTCGCGAGTAAACGGCGTCACGCAACGAAAGGTAACCGGAGGTGGAATAGCGATAAGCGGCGATGGTGAAGTTGGTGTTGGTTTCAGTCATCAACTTGCTGTAGCTGAGCTTATAACTCTGGCCGGATTGGTCGCCCTGCTTCAGGCGGGTATTGGCCTGGGTCACATCCAGAGCAAAGGCACCGATCGGCGTTGCCACCGCGCTCCCCAACAGCACGGCGCTGTAACCGTCACTGGCGATAGCACCGGTGTAACCGGTGATGATATTGGTGAACCCGCGCTGATAAGTCGCCTGGAACATATCGGGTTCCTTGCTCAAATTATCATCGCGTACTCGGCCGGCGGTCAGGGCATAACGCTGGATCCCCGGGCGCAACATCTGCGCTACCGAAGCGTAAGGCACGCTGAACTGACGCTTGCTGCCGTCGGCCTCGTTGACGGTGACGTCCAAATCGCCGCCGTAACCGGTAGGGTAAAGATCGTTAATCACGAATTCACCCGGGGCAACGGTAGTCTGGTAGATCAACTGGTTATTCTGACGGATCTCCACCAGCGCGTTACTTTGCGCCACGCCGCGCACCACGGGCGCATAGCCGTTCAGAGAGTCAGGCAGCATGCGGTCATCCGTCGCGACCTGCACGCCGCGAAAACCGATAGAATCAAAGAACTCGCCGCTGGTATAGGTATCGCCCAACGTCAGCATGCCGCGCACGGCCGGGATGGCGCGCTGTGCGTAAGTGGCGGTGTTTTGCCAATGGGTGCTTTCGTTGGAGCGCCAGTTGACGTTAGAGTCGTGGCGCAACTGCCAACCGGCCACGTTTAACCCGGCGTTCAGAGTCAGGTAGGCATTGGTTGAATCCGCGCTGCTGCCGTTGGCGGAACTGTGGGTATTAAAGGCATTAAAATTATACGACAGGCTGCCGGCGGTAATGCCGCGATCCCAGAATTTCGGGTCAACGTAACCACGCGCACTGCGGCGCAGCGACGCCTGCGGGATACTGATATCCATACGCAGCGAACTGGTATCAAGGCGGTAATAGGCTTCCGGCACCCACTGCGACAGGCTCTTACAGGTATCGGTATTGACCGACGGATCGCTGCTCAACGCCGCAGTATCCACACCGAATTCATCCAGCGACAGCAGAGAAAAACAGGTATCGGCACTGTTTTTACCCGGCACGTTTTTGAAATCGATACTTTTTTTGCCTTTCCACTCGCCGTTAACGTAAACATCAAGCGAGTATTTGCCTGCCAGAATAGGGTTACCGTCGCGGAAACGCGAAAGATCGACCCCTTGCGCCTCCCCAATCAGGAAGCTGCTGTTGAAGGTCGCTTCAACCGGTGCAGTGGGCTTTTTGCTGTCGGCAGCGATTTCCGCCCGGGCAAAGCCGGGGGCAGCCAGGAAAAGCGCGCCACCGGTCAACAACAGAATCGATTTATAGTTAAATAGCGCCAGTTTAACGGCCGCGGAGATAGGCAACTCTTTCATATAAAAGCATTCCTTTACCAAATTAAGCTCACCCCGCCGACAGCTTGCGCTCTGGGATATGAGTCTCTCTTCCAAGAGTTACTTTTGCTTATTCTTAGTGCGGGACACGCGTCCGCCAAAATCGTTGATGGTGGTAAATGCAACGTCCGCAATGCGCGAGCTGTCACCGGAAAACGACAGCGTTTTTTCCTGGCCTGGGGCCAGCATGTCGCCGTGTGGCGCCAACGGCACTTTCTTCTGGTTGACGACGGCATTGATTTCAGTGAACGACACGTAATACGGCGTTGGGTTTTTCACGCTGACGCCGGCGCCGCTAAAGCGCCACTGCAGTTTTTCAGGCGCATCGTTCGCTTCGCCAGTCAGGCCGGCCGGACGATACAGCAGTTTGACGCGGGTGCGGAAAGCCACCTGTAAAAAGTTCTCAGGCGTGCTGTTGTTTGCCCCGGTCGGCGCAGGAGGGATCTCCAGTACGTTCAACCAGAACAGGGATTCTTTGTCTTGTGCCAATGCTGACGTGGTCAGGGAAACACGCAGCGCCTGGCCGGTCGCCGGTTCAACACGGCTGATTGGCGGGGAAACGATAAACGGCGCCTTGCTGTTCTCTGGCGTGGTTTTCGCATCGCCTTCGTCAATCCAGGATTGGACCAATGCCGGTGAAGTTCCATTATTTGATAATTGGACGGTAACTTCCCGTTGTTTTCCCGGATAAATAATACGCGTACCGTTAATGATGACACTGGAAAAAACGCTGCTGCTGAATAGCGTGGCGATCAGCAATACACTGTATTTTTTAAATGAATTTTTCATTATTTTATCACTAGGGTAGGGAAAAGCGGCGGGAGTATTATCCCCCGCCCGAATAAGAATATGACTTATTGGTAAATGATGGTGTACTGAACGCTTGAAGTCACATCACCAGCGCCGGCAGCATTGGTCGCGTAATATTCAGCGTAGTAGTTCAGGTCAGCAGAATCGCCTTCGTTAGCAACGGTAACCCACTGAGAGTTATTCTGTGCGCCATTGGTGCCGGCTGCCAGAATTGGCAGGAACTGGTTGTTGCTACCCAGCAACTGAATTTGCACGTTGGTCGCTGCATCAGTCTGCGCCTGGTTGTTCAGACGGCCAGTGTTGAAATCAACCGTTGCGCCTGGTTCGAAATAAGTGGCTACCTGGCCTTTAGAACATTGGGTCAGGTTGATTGCAAATGGCGTACGGCCGGCAGTCGCGCTCTGAGTTGCCAGAGTTGAAGCAGAAACGGTTGGCAGAGTTACGGTGAAGTCTTTACCGCCTGGGGTGCTGATAGTACAAGTCTGGTCAGTCACTTTACCGTTGAAAGTAATAGTACCGTCAGCCGCTTGTGCAGAGAAAGAAGAAATAGTCGCGGCGCTTGCAGCCAATGCCAATACGGCAGACAGTTTAGAAATTTTCATATTTAGACTCTCGATGAATTAATACAACTATTAAGTACATTCAGCGATGCTACTCCTTGTCAGGAATGAAGCCCCGATGAATCCATTGCCCGGCGAAATATAGACTAGGCATATTCTTATTGTTAAATCGTTTATAACATTCATATCCCACTCCTTGATAGGAAAAAACTATCAACAAATACCTATCGATCGATGTTGACGATTTAACTGAATAGGAATAATCTGTGTTTTGAAAAGCCAGGCAGTGCAACATTTTACTTTAAGTCATGATTATCAGGATATTATCCTGTAAATTTACATTTAGTTACCTTTGAAATCATTTGGACTTCACGACAAATTGCGCGTTTAATGGTCTGCAAGCACCCTGACACGTCCCGGTGACGATAAATAAGATAATTACCAATAAACAGCCTGTTTTTAATTTTTTTATCTTTAAAAAACAAACAGTTGTATATCAATCAAGGGATTGAGGAATGAGCAGTTCTTTTAGAGCGAAAAATAACGGAATTAATTACGTTTTCCAGCCAATGTTCGGAAAATCCGGACAATTGCTGGCCGTTGAATGCTTATCCCGATTCACTTTCAATAGCGAATACGCTCATTTCTCCCCTGAACAGTTTTTTCGATCTGCCGATAGCGCCACCCGAATTGAGATTCTGTTAGAACAAGTCAGTCTGATAGAAAAATATAATCACTGGTTTCGCGATAATCAGGTTATCGCCACATTGAACGTGGACGATCATTCTCTGAGATCGCTGGCCAACGACCATTTTGCAGAAAGAATTCGCGCCACTCATTGTATTCATTTTGAAATCAGCGAGAACTCAACCCGGTTGGTAAAAGATCGGGTTCATGGCGATCCTTCGCTGAAAAGTTATTCATTTTGGCTGGATGATTTTGGTTCTGGTTACGCCGGTTTTTCCGCGTTGTATAACAGCCAGTTCCGCTTCGTTAAGCTCGACCGTTTTTTGTTATGGGATTTTATGAAAAAGTCCGGCGGCGATGGCTTAATGCGCGCTTTATTGCGTTTTTTTTACCTTAATCATTACAAGGTAATCATCGAAGGAGTTGAAACTCCCGACCATAAAAAATGGCTGGACGAAATGCCATATTACGCACTGCAGGGAAAGCTGTGGAAGGAATCCGACATCAAGGATTTGAACTCGCTTCTTACAGCGGAATACTTTTAACTCATTATTGGTATCTGCCATTATGTCTAAAAACAATGTCCTTGTTATTAGTGAGTGTAAGTACAGCTATGTCGGCCTTTCGGTGTTAGTGAAAAAACATTACGGCAAGTACGATATCAGACTGTTTTCGGATTTTATGCAAGGTGGATCCAAGGCGGAAAAGATAATTAAGCACGATATAGCGTTGATCTTTACTTCGCAAAATCTGGAGCAAAGCGTCAATGTCATTGAAAGCCTGGTGTCAATGCATCAGCAATACAACACCAAAACGCGGATCCTGGTGTTTTATGATGATGAACGCGTAGTGAAACTGCTGTCGATACTGGGTATTTCCGTTGAATTGGTCTCAACCCGCATTCCACTTTATTCGCTGCAGGAAAAAATACAAAACCTGTTGGAAAGCAAAGAGGCCGGCGGGATAAAAATGCAGAAAACCCGTGAGCTTAGCCCGGCGGAAAGCGATGTCATCTTCAACCTGCTGCGTGGCGACAGCCTGCTGCACATTGCCCAGAAGCGCGGCACGCACCCCAAAACCATTTTCTCGCAAAAATACAGCGCGATGAAAAAGCTGCGTTTGCGCAGCATGAGCACCATCTTCGTCGCCGGTAAATAACCCTTCAGGCCGCTATCTTGCGGCCTGGCTTCGTGGCGTCAGGTTAAATTAATGTAACAATTAACAACAAAGCAGCAACAGCCACATAACCCTCCTGTCTATTGGTTACGATTTGCCCACCGGATTTTCCCGCGAGCCATGTCGTATGGATTAAATAAAAACATCAGGAGATGTTATGAAATCATCCTTATTCAGCCGTTATACCTGCTTTGTTTTGAGCATCTTGCTTGCGCTGGCGTCATTGGCGCTATCGCCGCAACAGCCCTGGTTCTGGTTGCCGACAATCCTTTTCGGTTGCCTGAGCGCACTGGGAATTTACGATCTGACTCAGCAACGTCACGCCATCTGCCGTAACTACCCGATCATCGGCCGCCTGCGCTTTTTCTTCGAATTTATCCGCCCGGAAATACGCCAGTATTTACTGGAAGAAGATAACGCGCAGATCCCGTTCTCACGTACTCAACGCACGCTGGTCTATCGCCGTGCCAAAAATGAAATGGGCGACAAACCCTTCGGTACCCAACTGGACGTTTATCAAACCGGCTATGAATGCATCGGCCATTCCATGCGCCCGGTGACAGCATCAGATCCCACCAGTTTTCGCGTGGCGATCGGCGGCCCGGATTGCCGCCAGCCCTATTCCGCCTCGATCTTTAATATCTCCGCCATGAGCTTCGGCGCGCTGTCGGCCAACGCTATCCGCGCCCTTAATCTTGGTGCAGCCAAAGGCAATTTCTATCATGACACCGGCGAGGGCAGCATCAGCCGCTATCACCGCGAGCACGGCGGCGACCTGGTGTGGGAACTGGGCAGCGGCTATTTCGGCTGCCGCACCGCCGACGGCCATTTCGATCCGCAGCGCTTCGCCGAGCAGGCAAAAAGCCCGCAGGTAAAAATGATTGAAATCAAACTCAGCCAGGGTGCCAAACCGGGCCATGGCGGCATTCTGCCGGCGAAAAAAGTGGATGCCGAAATTGCCGCCACGCGCGGCGTGCCCGAAGGGGAAGACTGCATTTCTCCGGCCTCGCACAGCGCCTTCACCACCCCGGTGGAAATGATGCATTTTATCCAGCAGTTGCGTGAACTGTCCGGCGGTAAACCTGTGGGGTTTAAGCTGTGCATCGGCCACCCGTGGGAATTTGTCGCCATCGCCAAGGCAATGCTGCATACCCAGATTTTGCCGGACTTTATCGTAGTAGACGGCAAGGAAGGCGGCACCGGCGCCGCACCGCTTGAGTTGTCCAACTATATGGGCATGCCGTTGCGCGAAGGGTTGCTGTTCGTCCACAACACCCTGGTAGGCTGCGGCCTGCGCGACAAGGTCAGGGTCGGCGCCAGCGGCAAAATCATCAGCGCCTTCGACATCGCCAGCGTGCTGGTGCTGGGCGCCGACTGGGTGAACTCGGCGCGCGGTTTCATGTTCGCCGTCGGCTGCATTCAGTCGCAAAGCTGCCACACCAACCACTGCCCAACCGGCGTCGCTACTCAGGACCCTTTGCGGCAAAAAGCATTAGTGGTGCCGAACAAGGCAGAACGCGTTTACCACTTCCACCAAAATACGGTCAAAGCGCTGGCGGAAATGCTGGCCGCGGCCGGCGTCAGCCGCCCGGAGCAGTTGACGTCTCACCATATGCTAAGGCGCATTACCTCGACCGAAATCAAGGTCTATGCGGACATCTATTACTACCTGGAGCCGGGCGCATTGCTGGAGGAAGAGATTAAAAGCGACTTTTACGCCCGTATGTGGCGCATGGCGACACCCAACAGTTTCGATCAGGCGATCTCGCTGCCGGCTTAACAGAAGAGAGAAAGTATTGCCCCCTCGCCTCGGGGAAGAGCATTGGAGAGGGGGTGCTTGCTACGGCGGCCCTCCCCCTCAGCGGCGAGAGGGCATGTAGGTTACGGTTTGCGCGCCGGGGCGTCGCCAGCCACGTAATACTCTGCGGTACTGCGCGGCAGCGGCGCACGCCGGCGAATGTTGTCGGCAATCTTCTCGGCAATCATTATGGTGGTGGCGTTCAGGTTACCGGTAATGATCAGCGGCATGATGGAGGCATCCACCACCCGCAACCCTTCCATGCCGTGCACCCGGCCCTGGCCGTCGACCACCGCCATTTCATCTTCGCCCATTTTGCATGAACAGGAAGGGTGAAAGGCGGTTTCAGCATGCTCACGCACAAAAGCGTCCAGTTGCTCGTCGGTCTGTACCTCCGGCCCCGGGCTGATTTCGCGACCGCGGTACTCGTCCAGCGCCGGCTGAGCCATGATTTCACGCGTAATGCGGATCGCATCGCGGAACTCCTGCCAGTCTTGCTCTGTCGCCATATAGTTGAACAGGATGCTCGGATGCTGACGCGGATCTTTCGATTTTACCTGTACCCGGCCACGGCTTGGCGAGCGCATCGATCCGACATGAGCCTGGAACCCGTGTTCTTTGACCGCATTGCTGCCGTTGTAATTAATCGCCACCGGCAGGAAGTGATACTGGATATTCGGCCAGGCGAACTCCTCGCGGCTACGGATAAAGCCGCCGGCTTCAAACTGGTTACTGGCGCCAATGCCAGTGCCGTTGAACAGCCACTCTGCGCCAATCTTCGGCTGGTTGAACCATTGCAGTGCCGGATACAGCGACACCGGTTTTTTACAGGCGTACTGCAGATACATTTCCAGGTGATCCTGCAAGTTCTCACCGACGCCCGGCAGATCGTGCACCACCTCAATATCCAGGCTTTTCAACAACGACGCAGGGCCAACACCGCTGCGTTGCAGGATCTGCGGCGACGCAATCGCCCCGGCGCACAGCAGCACTTCACGCCGCGCGCTGGCGCTGTTGATCTGATTGCCGTCGCCCTGCAAATAGTCGACCCCCACCGCACGTTTGCCGTCGAAGCGGATACGATCGGTCAGCGCATGGGTAACGATTTTCAGATTTGGGCGTGAACGCGCCTGATCCAGATAACCGCGAGCGGTACTGGCGCGGCGGCCTTTCGGCGTCACGGTACGATCCATCGGGCCGAACCCTTCCTGCTGATAGCCGTTCAGGTCCTCGGTACGCGGATACCCTGCCTGCACGCCGGCTTCCACCATCGCGTGGAACAGTTCATTGTTGCCGGTTTTCGGGGTAGTGACGCTGACCGGGCCGTCGCCGCCGTGATAATCGTTCGGCCCGATGTCGCGGGTTTCCGCCTTGCGGAAATACGGCAGGCAGTCCAGATAGCTCCAGTCTTCCAGACCCGGCGCCGTTGCCCAGTTGTCGAAATCCATCGCGTTGCCGCGGATGTAACACATGCCGTTGATCAGCGAAGAGCCGCCCAGGCCTTTGCCGCGGCCGCATTCCATACGGCGGTTGTTCATGTGGGGTTCGGGATCGGTTTCGTAGGCCCAATTGTAGCGGCGGCCCTGCAGCGGGAAGGCCAGCGCGGCCGGCATCTGCGTACGAAAATCCATCCGATAATCCGGGCCGCCGGCTTCCAGCAGCAACACGCTGACATCGGCGTCTTCGGTTAAACGGGTGGCTAATACGTTACCGGCAGAGCCGGCACCGATAATGATGTAGTCAAATTCCATTAATGATCTCCTTATCCCCTTCGTCTTTCAAGCCGCAGCGTTGTTGGGGGTGTACGCACTTGCCACCTAGCTGCAGCTTGAAATCCATTGGGTATAAATATGTAGGGTCAAGAACTTGGGGGGCCTCAGCATTCGGAAGCCCCAACAACGCTGTAGCGCGAAAGGCGACGGGAATATCAGAACACCGAGGCGTATTCGCCCAACTCTACTTGCACCGACTTGATCTGGGTGTAGTGCTCCAGCGTACTCAGGCCATTCTCGCGGCCGACGCCGGATTGTTTGTAACCGCCAACCGGCATTTCCGCCGCCGACTCGCCCCAGGTGTTGATCCAGCAAATGCCGGCTTCAAGCTGGTGAATCACGCGGTGGGCGCGGGTTAAATCCTTGGTCACCAGCCCTGCGGCCAGGCCGAAGGTGGTGTCGTTGGCACGGCGTACCACTTCTTCTTCGCTGTGATAGCTGAGGATGCTCATCACCGGGCCGAAGATTTCTTCGCGCACAATTTCCATGTCGTCGCGGCAATCGGTAAACACCGTCGGTGCCACATAGGCGCCCTTGGCATATTCGCCTTCGGTCACGCGCTCACCGCCGCACAGCAAACGCGCGCCGCTGTTCTTGCCGCTCTCGATAAAGCGCAACACGGATTCCATATGCGCGAAGCTGACCAGCGGCCCGAAATTGGTTTGCGGATCGGTAGGATCACCCAGACGAATGCGCTTCACGCGCTCGAGAATTTTCGCTTCAAACTGCGCCTGCAGCGCCGCCGGAACAAACACGCGCGTACCGTTGGTGCACACCTGGCCGGAGCTGTAGAAATTGGCCATCATGGCGATGTCGGCGGCGCGATCCAGATCGGCGTCGTCAAAGATAATCAGCGGCGACTTGCCGCCCAGTTCCATGGTGACTTCTTTCAGCGTGGAACCGGAGGCGTTGGCCATCACTTTCTTGCCGGTTTTTACCCCGCCGGTGAAGGATACCTTGGCGATGCCCGGATGATCGGTCAGATACTGGCCGACCTCTGCGCCGCTGCCGGTGAGCACGTTGAACACGCCGTCCGGCACGCCGGCTTCGGTGTAGATCTCGGCCAGCTTCAGCGCCGTCAGGGAGGTCACTTCGCTCGGTTTGAAGATCATCGCGTTGCCCGCCGCCAGAGCCGGCGCGGACTTCCACAAGGCAATCTGAATCGGGTAGTTCCAGGCGCCGATACCGGCCACCACGCCCAGCGGTTCACGGCGGGTATAAACGAAAGAGGTGTCGCGCAGCGGGATCTGCTGACCTTCGATAGCCGGGATCAGCCCTGCGTAGTATTCCAGTACGTCGGCGCCGGTGACGATATCAACAGCGGTGGTTTCCGACATCGCCTTGCCGGTATCCAGCGTTTCCAGCGCCGCCAGTTCGTCATTGCGCTCGCGCAGAATATCCACCGCACGGCGCAGAATGCGCGAACGCGCCATCGCCGTCATCGCCGCCCACACCTTCTGCCCGCTGGCTGCGCTGGCAACCGCACGGTTGACGTCTTCAGCGCTGGCGGACTGGATCTCGGCAAGCACTTCGCCATTCGCCGGGTTCACTGCGTTGAAGGTTTTCACCTCGGTACTGTCTACATAGGCGCCATTAATATAGAGCTTCTGCAAGCCAAAACGGGACATAGGTTCTCCTTGGATTGTCCTCAGGGTGGCGTTTGCCCCCGGAGTTGAAACGTAATGTAATCGGTAGTGAGCGCGATCGCCTGCGCCTGGTTAAACGCCGCACCGCGCAGTGCGCTGCGCAACCACAGACCGTCGATCAACGCCGCCAGCCCTTTGGCCGCCAAACGCGCCTGCGCCTGCGGCAAGGTGCGTCTGAATTCGGCGCACAGATTGGAATACAGACGACGGCCATTCACCTGCTGCAACCGGTTAAGCTGCGGCTGATGCAGGCTGCTGGCCCAAAAGGCCAGCCAGGTTTTCATCGCTGCGCTGTTGATCTGGCTGTCGTCGAAGTTGCCGGCAACGATCGCCTGCAGCCTTGAAGCCGGGCTCTGGTCGTTGAGCGCCTGCAACCGCAGCTTCACCGCCTCGCCCAAATGGCTGATCAAATAGCGCATCGTGGCTTCCAGCAAGCCGTTCTTGTCCTTGAAATAGTGGCTGATGATGCCGTTGGAAACGCCCGCCCTGCGCGCTATCTGCGCAATGGTGGCATCATGCATTCCGACTTCGTTTACCGCGGCCAGCGTGGCATCAATCAACTGCTGCCTTCTTATTGGCTGCATTCCTACCTTTGGCATAATTCGACTCTCGCAAAACCGACTTCGGCCTCATCTCAGCGGCGAATTTCATCGACTTTCAGCCTGCTGAACTTGGTCTTCATGTGGACTATTAAACTTTTTTTTGATTGAACGTTCAATAAAAATTGCATATATTTTATTGCTGCCTGGTTACAAAAATGTACTTTTCGGTTGTGGAACTGGCTGATTTTTGTGAGGTATTTAACGAATCTGACCAAAATCAGTGTCTGTAAGCGGTTCCCACCACGAAACGATTTCCCGTTTCGTTAACAGGCTAAACGGCAAACAGTGCCGCTTTTTATCCGCACTTTCCGGACGACGCCTGCGCGCCGTTCAGAGCAGAAATGTGGGCACGATTTTACTCAGTTGTTAAAAATAGAGGACGACGATGACAACCAGCGAAACCTCCTCAAAACCGCAACAGGATCGCCTTAATCCTGTGGTTTTCTTTACCTCGGCAGGGCTGATTCTGGCCTTCTCGCTGATGACCATCTTTTTTACCGATTTCTCCGGGCGATGGATCACCCGCACCCTGAATTGGGTTTCAACCACCTTCGGCTGGTATTACCTGCTGGCCGCCACCCTGTACATCGTATTCGTGGTGTTTATCGCCGCCTCGCGCTTCGGTTCGATCAAGCTCGGGCCGGAACAGTCCAAGCCCGAGTTCAGCCTGATGAGCTGGGCGGCGATGCTGTTCGCCGCCGGCATCGGCATCGATTTGATGTTCTTCTCGGTCGCCGAACCCGTGACGCAATATATGATGCCGCCGGAAGGCGATGCCCAAACGCTGGAAGCGGCGCGACAGGCCATGGTGTGGACGCTGTTCCACTATGGGCTGACCGGCTGGTCGATGTATGCGTTGATGGGCATTGCCCTCGGTTATTTCAGCTACCGCTATAACCTGCCGCTGACCATACGTTCGGCGCTGTACCCGATCTTCGGTAAACGCATCAACGGCCCTATCGGCCACAGCGTGGATATCGCGGCGGTGCTGGGCACCATTTTCGGCATCGCCACCACGCTCGGCATTGGCGTGGTACAGCTCAACTATGGATTGAAGGTGCTGTTCCAGGTGCCGGAAAACCTGACGGTTCAAAGCGCACTTATCCTGCTTTCGGTGATTATGGCCACCATTTCGGTGACCTCAGGCGTCAACAAGGGCATTCGTATTTTGTCTGAGCTCAACGTGTTGCTGGCGCTGGGTTTGATCCTGTTCGTGCTGTTCTGCGGCGATACCGAGTTCCTGCTCAATGCGCTGGTGCTCAACGTCGGCGATTACGTCAACCGCTTTATGGGCATGACGCTCAACAGCTTCGCCTTCGATCGTCCGGTGGAATGGATGAACAACTGGACCCTGTTCTTCTGGGCCTGGTGGGTGGCGTGGTCGCCGTTTGTCGGCCTGTTCCTGGCGCGTATTTCGCGCGGGCGTACCATCCGTCAGTTTGTGGTCGGCACGCTGATCATTCCTTTCGTGTTCACCCTGCTGTGGCTGTCGATCTTCGGTAACAGCGCGCTGTACCAGATTATCCACGGCAATGCCGCCTTTGCGCAGGAAGTGATGCAATACCCGGAACGCGGCTTCTACAGCCTGCTGGCGCAATACCCGGGCTTCACCTTCAGCGCCTCGGTGGCCACCATTACCGGCCTGCTGTTCTATGTGACCTCGGCGGATTCCGGCTCACTGGTGCTGGGCAACTTTACCTCGCGCCTGGCCGACATCAATAACGATGCACCCAACTGGCTGCGGATTTTCTGGTCGGTGGCCATCGGCCTGCTGACCATCGGCATGCTGATGACCGACGGGGTGCCCGCACTGCAGAAAACGACGGTGATCATGGGCCTGCCGTTCAGCTTTGTGATCTTCTTCGTGATGGCCGGGTTGTATAAATCGCTGCGGGTCGAGGACTATCGCAAGGCCAGCGCGCTGAACACCAACGCACCCATGCCGATTTCGAGCAATGACGTGCTGAACTGGAAGCAACGCCTGTCGCGGGTAATGAACTACCCCGGCACCCAGTACACGCAAAAAATGCTGGATACCCGTTGCCGACCGGCAATGCAGGAAGTGGCGCGTGAGCTGGAACTGCGCGGTGCCAAAGTGGAATTTACCGAAGTGCCGCCGGCAGAAGATGAGCGTTTGAACCACCTGGAACTGCTGGTGCATTTGGGCGAAGAGCAGAACTTTATCTATCAGATTTGGCCACAGCGTTATTCGGTGCCGGGTTTCACCTATCGCGCCCGCTCAGGCAAATCGCACTATTACCGGCTGGAAACCTTCCTGATGGAAGGCACCCAGGGCAATGATCTGATGGACTACAGCAAGGAGCAGGTGATCGGCGATATCCTCGATCAGTACGAAAAGCACCTGAACTTCCTGCATATTCACCGCGAAGCGCCGGGCAATACCCTGACCTTCCCGGATATGTAACCCCCGCTAAAACCCAAAAGGCCACACCACGTGGCCTTTTGTTTCTGCGGAGTTCGCCACTACTGGAGCCGATTACAGCTTCATTGCACCTGTCGCTCTACAAACCACGTTGAATTCATCGGCAGCAGGAAATATCAGGCTAAAGGTTATTCGAGCAGCCTTATCCCCTTGCGCGCATTCTGCACGGGCCTTACCGCCGTGCAACGTCATGATCGCACTAACGATCGCCAGCCCCAGGCCGCTGGCATGGCTGCCGGCGCTGCGGGCGGCATCGACACGGTAAAAACGGTCGAACAGCTTGTCCAGGTGCACCGGTGAAATGGGCCGTCCCTGATTGACCACCTGTACCACTCTCTCTCCCGTCGGCTGACTGACCACCTGCAACTGTATCTGGCTGTTTTCGTCGGCATAACGCACCGCGTTGGCGACCAGATTGCTCAACGCACGTTGGAACAGCATCGCATCCGCCAGCAGTGGCCCTTCGCCCTGGCAAACCAAAGTGATGCCCCGCTCTTCCGCCAGGCCTTCGAAATAGTCCGCCACCCGCCGCAGCTCCTGCGTCACATCCAGGCGGCTATAGTTCAGCACCGCCTGCGCTTCCCCGGCACGCGCCAGAAACAGAATATTTTCCACCATGCGCGAAATGCGCTCCAACTCGTCCATATTGTTCGACAACAGGGTTTCATACTCTTCCACGCTGCGCGGCTGATACAGCGCCACCTGACAATGCCCCATCAACGCCCCCACCGGGGTGCGGATCTCGTGCGCCAGATCGGCGGAAAACTGCGTCAGGCGCTGATAGCCTTCATTCAGCCGATCGAGCATGGCATTAAACGAACGGGTCAGCTGTTGCAGTTCTGTCGGCACCCCCTGCTCGCTCAGGCGGGTCGACAGCGTATTCGGCGTGATCACGGCCGCCTGCGCCGCCATGCGCCACAGCGGCTGTAACCCACGGCGCATCACCCAATAACCCAGCAATGCGATCAGCACAAACGCCACCGCCACAGCGGCCACAATTCGCCAAAGGTAACGCGCCAGCATCTTCTGTTCATTGAACATCACGTGAGCCGCCGAGATCTGCAGCAGGTTGCCGTCATCCAGCCTCACCAGCGCCGATGCGACACGCAATGGCACGCCCTGCGCCGTTTCCCCACTTCTTATGGCACTCAGTAGCTGCGGCGCATCGGCCGGCGTCGGCGTAACGGGCGGCAGGCTCAACCTGGCCGGATTGACGTTGATTAACGGTTTTTGCCCCGGCTGCTGAAAAATCAATACGTCCTGTTCATTACCCAGCATGTTTTCAAACAGGCCGGTGTTGGCCACCAACCGGTCGAGCGGAAAGCGCTGGCTCAGCAAATGACGAAAATACTCCACCCGGCCGGTAACCTGAAAATCGCTGCGGGTGGTCATCTCCTGACGCATAGCGCCATACAGATACCAGCCTGCGCCACTGACCACCAGCGCCGCCACCAAAGCGAACAGCATGGCGCTGCGCAACGTCAGCGACAGGGCGCGCCAGCGTTGAGCCAGTGCGTTCATGAGCGCGGCTCGCAGACATAACCGATGCCACGCACGGTATGGATCAGCTTGATATCGAACGGCCGGTCAATCTTGGCGCGCAGGCGTTTGATCGCCACATCCACCACGTTGGTGTCGCTGTCAAAATTCATGTCCCAGACCTGCGAGGCGATCAGGGTGCGCGACAGCACCTCGCCTTCGCGCCGCACCAACAGGTGCAACAGCATAAACTCCTTATTGGTCAGCGGGATCACCACATCCTGCCGCACCGCCTTGCGGCGCAACACGTCGAGCTGCAGATCGGCAAGGGTATAGTGATCGGCTTCACGCACCGTGCCGCGCCGCAGCAGCGTACGGATACGCAACACCAATTCCGTGAAAGAAAAGGGTTTAATCAGGTAATCCTCGGCGCCCAGTTCCAGGCCATGAATGCGATCCTGCACCCCGTCACGCGCAGTCAGAAACAGGATCGGCACGTCGCTTTTCTTGCGCAGCACTTCCACTATCTGCCAGCCGTCCAGCCCCGGCAGCATCACGTCGAGCACGATGGCGTCGTAACCGTGCTCCAGCGCCCGGAACAACCCGTCAGTGCCGTTACGCGCCAGATCGACGCTGTACCCTGCCTCTCCCAGCCCTTTTTTCAGGTAATCACCCGTGCTGATGTCGTCTTCAACCACCAGTATCCGCATTGTCGTCACCTCATTGCACTTGCGGAAATACTAGCAGTTTCGGCGGACATTCTTGATGACATTAATGTCATCAAACGGACATGGTGCTGTCCCTATTGTTCGACCATGCTTAACCGGCAACCCATACAAAGGAGAACTTTATGATTACCCGTCATCGTTTTGCCGGTTTATTGCTGTCCACCCTGATGCTGTGCAGCGGCATTGCCGCCGCCGCCCCGGCACCGGGAAAAGTCATTGCCCCACTGCGTGGCACCATCGATCAAATCACCGACAACAGCCTGCAATTGACTGACCGTAAAGGGGAAAAGGTCAGCGTAAAAATCAACGACCAAACCAAGGTGTTCAGCGTTTCGAAAGGCACGCTGGAGGATATCAAGCCGGACAGCTTTATCGGCACCGCCGCCGTACCGCAAGCGGATGGCACCCTGAAAGCGCTGGAAGTGCACGTGTTCGCCGCCAGCCTGCGCGGCACCGGCGAGGGTCATTCGGCCTGGGAATCCGCCGACGGCAAGGTAGACACCATGACCAACGGCACCGTCGGCAAGCTGGTGAAATCCAACGGCCGCACCCTGACCGTGACCTACGGCAACCAGCAGAAAACCGTCGCCGTACCGGAAGATGTGCCGATCGTCACCCTGGATCCCGGCGATCGCAGCCTGTTGAAACCGGGCGCGCATATCGTGCTGTTCTCCGCCACTGACGATAAAGGCGAACGTGTTGCCACCCGCATTTCCGCCGGTAAAGACGGCACCGTGCCGCCAATGTGATTCGGGAGAAAAAGATGAAAACCAACGCGCCGCGGCCGGTGCATCGTTGGCCGGTCCGGATCACCCATTGGGTTAACCTGTTCGCCATGATTTGCATGTTCATGAGCGGCTGGGAAATCTATAACGCTTCACCGCTGTTCGGCTTCCGTTTTCCGCCGCAGATGACACTCGGCGGCTGGTTGGGCGGCGCGATTGGTTGGCATCTGGCGGTGATGTGGCTGCTGGCTTTTAACGCGTTGTGCTACCTGTTGTGGAGCCTGTTCAGCGGCCATTTTCGGCGCGATCTGCTGCCGCTCGGCCTCGGCGCGCTGCGGCGCGATATCGGGCAGGCGCTAACGCTGCGTTTGAAGCATCAACACGGCCGCTATAACGCCATTCAGAAGTTGATGTACCTCGGCGTACTGGTACTGGGGCTGCTGTTGGTGCTCTCCGGACTGGCCATCTGGAAACCCGTGCAGCTACAAGGCCTGGTGGACCTGTTCGGCGGGTTTGACACCGCGCGCTACGTGCACTTTTTCGCCATGTCCGCCATCGGGTTATTTGTAGTGATTCACCTGCTGATGGTGATTATCGTGCCACGCACGCTATGGGCAATGATTACGGGTGGCAAACATGAATGATAAACAACGGCGCCCTTCGACGCCGGCCCTGGAACCGGATCAGAAAAAACAGCTGGTCAACCTGCAACGTCGCCTGATGCTGCGCTCCGGCCTGACGCTAGGCGGCATCGCCATGCTGACCGGTTGTAACCTGCAGGACGGCGATCAGGTGGATAAAGTGCTGTGGGCCATGTCGCGCTGGAACGATCGGGTGCAGGCCTGGCTGTTCAGCGGCCAGCGGCTGGCGCAAACCTATCGGCCGGATCAGATTACTCACCCCTTCCCGTTCAACGCGTTTTACCCCGAGTACAACGTCCCGGAGGTGGATCTCGCCAGCTATCGGCTGGAGGTTTCCGGCAAGGTGGAAAAAAACGCCCCCTGGACGCTGGAACAATTGCAGCGCCTGCCGCAGCAAAGCCAGATAACCCGGCTGATCTGCATCGAAGGCTGGAGCGCCATCGGGCAATGGGGCGGCGTACCGCTGCGCAGCTTCCTGCAACATGTCGGCGCAGATCTGAACGCCCGCTACGTCGGTTTCAAGTGCGCGGATCGTTATTACTCCAGCATCGACATGGCCACCGCGCTGCACCCTCAGACCCTTCTGGCTCTGGATTTCGGCGGCAAGGCGCTACCGGCGGACTACGGCTACCCGCTGCGGCTGCGGGTGCCCACCAAACTGGGCTTCAAGAACGCCAAGCATATCGCTGCCATTTTTGTCAGCGATACCAATCCCGGCGGCTACTGGGAAGATCAGGGCTATAACTGGTTTAGCGGTATTTAGTTTTCTGCGCAGTACTGCGCAGAACCCACCCCGCCGGCTGGAAAAGAACATTAATCCCCGTTAATAATTCACCGCTAGCAAGGAAGGTAACTATAGGAAAAGTAATAACAAAAAGGATTTTATCATGGATATTGATGTCAGGGCGTGGCACACCTGGGTGGCGGGCACATTCAGATATCAGATAACGGTGAACAAAGGTGGGGGACGTGCAGCGAAATACTATCTCGATATCAAAAAGATAACCCAGGAAATGCACCATTGGTTTATGCATATTTATGTCGATTCGGAAATTTTAGATAACGCTTATATGCTGGAGTTTTATAATATCGAAGCGTTGAATTTTACCGTCGGACAAAAGCATTCGGCATTCGATACCTACACCACCATGAATTACACCTTTCGTGAACGCGAACTGTTGTTCGTTAAAGGGGTTGGCGAAGCAATCATCAATTTCGCCGCTCGATCCCAGGCCAGGCTTGTTTTTAGCGCACCATTAAGGCCCGCATTAGCCAAAATCTATGATTCTTTGTTGAAAAAACACGCCCAAGGAGTACAGTATTTATACAGAATGGAATTCATAAAGGACGGACTCTATGTTATCGAAATCCAGCGTATCAGAACAACCGCAGGAACAAGCTTCAACAGATCTGAGCATTAAAGAGCAGCGACTGAAAGCCATACAAACCTTCCACGATGCCTGGTGGGAGGAAAGATGTCAGGAATGGCGTGAGCGCGGTAGCCTTGGCGAGCCAGGGCCGATTATCTTCAGCAATAAATTCACTTCGCCGCAATAACCCCCGCCTGGGGGTTTCTCTATTTAAACCTCATTTTCTGATATCCATCTGCAAAATCATTTCTGCGCACCGATACAGCCCTGTACCATCGCGAAATTACCGGATTACGGAGTTGGGACATGCCTAAATTTGCTGCCAATTTATCGATGATGTTTAACGAACTGCCATTCCTGGAGCGGTTCGAGGCCGCCGCGGGCGCAGGATTCAAGGCGGTGGAATTCCTGTTCCCCTATGAATATCCAGCCGAATTGCTGGCGGAACGGCTGCGGCGTAATGATCTGCAACAGGTGCTGTTCAATGCCCCGCCGGGCAATGTTGAAGCCGGTGAATGGGGCCTGGCGGCAGTCCCTGGCCGCGAACAGGATGCGCGCGCCGATATCGAACGTGCGCTGGTCTACGCCATCACTCTCAATTGCCCCTGTGTACACGTGATGGCCGGTTTGGTCCCGCCGGGAGCGCAGTGGCAGCGCTATCGCGAGACCTTTATCGGCAATATCCGCTATGCCGCCGATACCTTCGCCAGGCACGGCATCAAGGTTTTAATCGAAGCCCTCAGCCCGCAGGTAAAGCCCCGGTATCTGTTCTCCAGCCAACATCAGGCCGCGCAACTGGTCGAGGCTATCGATCGCCCGAACGTTTTCATTCAGTTTGATTTTTTCCATGCTCAGCTGGTGGATGGCAATATCGGCGGCCTGATAACCTCGCTGGCCGGGCGCTATGCTCATATTCAGATCGCATCGGTGCCAGATCGCCATGAACCTGACGATGGCGAGCTTAATTATCCCTGGCTGTTCGCTCAGTTGGACAATATAGGTTACCAGGGCTGGATCGGCTGCGAGTACAAACCCCGTGGCGAAACCGGTGCCGGTCTTGGCTGGATAAAGCCTTACCTCTAATAGCTGGCGATGTCACTTCTCTGGCATACTCCACACACCACTTTTGGCTCTGTGCAGGAAAAAACAATGCCGCTTATCACCACCGCTCCGACGCTGCTGACCGAACGTTTACGCCTGGATGCGCATAGGCTTGACGACTTTGAATCGCTGGCCGCCATGTGGGCCGATCCCGAGGTGGTGCGCTATATCGGCGGCACGCCGAGGGATCGTGAAGACTCCTGGGGCCGCCTGATGCGTTACGTCGGCCACTGGGCGCTATTGGGTTATGGCTACTGGGCGGTACGCGATAAAATCAGCGGCGCTTATCTTGGCGGCATCGGTTTTGCCGACTTCCAGCGCACTATTATCCCGGCGCTCGATGCCCCGGAGATGGGCTGGACGCTGGTAACGGCGGCACAAGGCAAAGGTTATGCCACCGAAGCGTTGCGGGCGGCATTGGCCTGGGGGAAAGAGCACTTACCCGGCGATAAGGCGGTATGCATTATCTCGCCGGAGAACCAGCCTTCTCTGGCGCTGGCAAGAAAAGTCGGTTTTAGCGAAAGCCACCGCAGTGAATACCATCAGAATCCGATTGTGGTGATGCACTGCCCCTTATGAACGCGGGCTTTAAGGCGCCTGTGCCGTCGCCAGCGCAACCTGAATAAAATTATCCCGTAACGCGTCGGGTTGCTGCGGGTTCCAGGCAATGCCCACCTGCCATTCGGTCAAAGCACCGCTTAACGCTAAAATGTCGATGCCCGTCGGCACAATATGGGTGACGCTTTGCGGCAACAGCGCCACGCCAATGCCGGCGGCAACCAGCGCCAGCAGCGTCTGGATGTCCCCGGCCTGCTGCACCACATGCGGCGTCAGTTGATGCGCGGCAATAAAGCGCAGCGACTGATCGCTCAGGCCGCGCCCGCGCTTGGGCGTCAGTTGCAACAGTGGCAACGAGTTAAATTGCTCCATCAGGGTTTCCGTCCGCAGCGCCAGCGTCGATGGTGCCGCCAATACCAGCCGATCGCTCAGCAATGCCGTGGCCCGCAGCGGCGCACTGACCGGTAACCGCACGAACCCCACCTGCAATTCTCCCTGCAATAACAGCTGATATTGCTGCTCCGAGGGCAGATCCTCCAGCCCCACGGCAACCGCTGGAAAACGTTGACGGAAGGCGGCGACCAGCCGCGGCGCCAAATGAAAGCTGGACAGGCCGAACCCGAGCGCCAGCCGCCCCGCCTCCCCTTGTACCACCCGCAAAGCGTGCTGTTGAAACTGCAGATGCCGGTCAACCAACGTCTGGGCTTCGGGATACAACCGCTGCCCGCTGGCGGTAAGCTGAGCGCCCTGGCGACCACGGTTAAACAGCCGGGCGCCGAGCAGCATTTCCAGCGACTGGATCTGTTTGCTCAACGCCGGCTGAGTGATGCACAGCCGCTCCGCCGCCAGACGATAATTACCCTGTTCGGCCAGCACCACGAAGGCGCGCAGTTGTTTTATATCCATTCCACCAGGTTATCGATTTAGGAATTTAATTGATTATACAGTAATCAATATGCCTGCTGTAATCAACGCCAGATAACAGCCAAAGGTAACCTTATGACAACCTCTCTGCGCGCCGCGACGGTGCAATTTCAGCATCGCGCCAATGATAAAAACTACAACCTGTCGGTGATGGAGGGCTTTATCGCCCGCGCCGCCGCCGAACAGATCCAGGTATTAACCTTTCCGGAAATGTGCATTACCGGCTACTGGCACGTACGGCACCTCAGCGCCGGCGAGATTGGCGCGCTGGCGGAACCGATCGCCGACAGCCCTTCGCTGGCGCGCATTCGTCCGTTGTCGGAACGCTATAATATGGCAATCGGCGTCGGGTTGATTGAGCTGGGCGAGGATGGCAACTATTACAACGCCTACGCCGTATGCCTGCCTGACGGTGGCCTTCACGTTCACCGTAAACTGCACGCCTTTGAACATGAGGCGATAGCCAGCGGCGACAGCTTTACCCTGTTCGATACCCCCTGGGGAGTGCGGATGGGCGTTCTGATTTGCTGGGACAATAACCTGGTGGAAAACGTACGCGCCACCGCTCTGCTGGGAGCAGACGTGCTGTTGGCACCGCACCAGACCGGTGGCACCCACTCGCGCAGCCCGCACGGCATGAAGCCGATCCCGCTGGCACTATGGCAGCAGCGCAAAGAGCATCCGGCGGCGATAGAAGAAGCCTTTCGGGGCGAACATGGCCGCGGCTGGCTAATGCGCTGGTTACCGGCGCGCGCACATGACAATGGCCTGTTTATTCTGTTCAGCAACGGCGTGGGTCGCGATGACGACGAAGTGCGCACCGGCAACGCGATGATCCTCGATCCCTATGGCCGTATTCTGGCGGAGACATGGGCGGCAGAAGATAAAATGGTGATCGCCGATCTCGATCTGTCGTTGATCCCGCTCAGCACCGGGCGGCGCTGGATCCACGGTCGTCGACCGGCATTATATGGCATCCTTACGGAACCTCAGGGTTACGAGCGTGATGCCCGCAGCGCCCGTTTCTCGTCGCAACCGGCGCAAAAATTGGGTAAGTAGCGCCGAATTTCAGGCAAAAAAAATCCGCCCGAAGGCGGATTTTTATCCGGTACGGCCAACTGCACCGCACGCTCACGCCCGCAGGCATGGAGAAATCTTAGAAACGGTAGCCTACGCCAACCATCCAGGTGCCAACGTCAACACTGCGGATGCGGCTCTGCTCGTAACCTACGTCCAGAGCAACTTCCTGGATTGGGTTGAACTGCAGACCAGCGCCGTAAGTGAAGCCGTAGTCGCTGTTGCCGTTACGATCGGTGCCATCTTGTGCATTAGCGATGTTTTTGCCGTAGCCAACACCAACTACACCGTAGATGCTTGCCCAGTCGTTGAAGCGGTAAGCTGGACCGGCAGTGATTGAGTTGTACTGCGCTTTACCGTAGTAACCGTCTTGAGAACCGTTCTTTTCCAGATGGGTAAAGGAACCGATCACGCCCAGTGGGCTGTTGTCGAACTCGTAACGGTACTTCAGGTTGAAACCGTCGGCTTTGTTGGCAACGCCTTGGAGATCACCCTGCGCATAGCCAGCGGATACGGTGCTCTGACCAGCGAATGCGGTACCTGCGGTTACTGCTAATACACAGGCTGCTACTGCGGAAAGACATGCAATTTTTTTCATAACCACCTCAAACGCGTTATATTTTTAAGTAAATCCATTTGTTCATGCATTGAAAATATAGCAAAAATTAGCGTGAAACTCTGCCTTAAAATGAGTGTCTAACGCTTTATATCGTGTAACATAAGATTTCAAGAACAGTGTATCTGCTTCTTTTCGCTCTATTTTCGAGCCGCATTCTACTCTTTTGTGTGACAACAATCACCTATTTAATATCCAGACAATTCCGAAATAAATGCGCACTTTTTGACCAAATCTGCTTTTGTAGCGCAGGAAGGTGGCAGCATTTATCGTTTCGCACGCTTTTCGCAGACACATTTACCTCATTTCATTTACACTGCCCTCATCCAGATTTCGACTGTCTTCCCAAGGCTGTGGAAGGCGAACAAAAGGCTCATAAGGATGTCTGCGTCTACACCCGCTAAAGCGTCTTCCGCGCTGCTACCCATCTGTTTGTTAATCATCGCCATGGTGTCGATCCAGGGCGGCGCCTCGCTGGCCAAAAGCCTGTTTCCGCTGGTAGGCGCGGAAGGGATCACCACGCTGCGCCTAAGCATCGGTACGTTGATTCTGTTTATTATCTTCCGCCCATGGCGCATGCGTTTCGCCGCCGGCAGCCGCCTGCCGCTGCTGGTCTATGGCCTGGCGCTGGGCGCCATGAATTACCTGTTTTACCTTTCGCTGCGCACCCTGCCGCTCGGTATCGCCGTGGCGCTGGAGTTCACCGGGCCGCTGGCGGTCGCCATGTTTTCCTCACGCCGCGCGATCGACTTTTTATGGGTAGCGCTGGCGCTGGTCGGGTTGTGGTTCCTGTTGCCACTTGGCCATGATATGGGCAGCATCGACCCGTTTGGCGCGGCCTGTGCGCTTGGCGCAGGCGCCTGCTGGGCGGTCTATATTATTTTTGGCCAGAAGGCCGGCGGCGATCACGGGCCAGGCACGGTGGCGGTCGGTTCACTGATAGCCGCTTTGGTATTCTGCCCGATTGGGGCCTGGCAAGCCGGTAGCGTATTGCTGAATGTCGATATTCTGCCCACGGCGCTGGCGGTGGCGATCCTCTCCACCGCACTGCCTTATTCGCTGGAGATCATCGCACTGCCCAAAATCCCGGCGCGTACCTTCGGCACTCTGATGAGCCTTGAGCCGGCAATGGCGGCACTTTCCGGCATGCTGTTCCTTAATGAGCACCTGACCCCGGTGCAATGGCTGGCTCTGGCGGCGATTATCGCGGCATCGATGGGCTCGACTCTGACCATCAAATCCAAACCGCAAATCGAAAAACTGTCCTGAAAATCGGATACGCCCACATTTGCCAGAAGCGGAATGCTGGCGGGTTAACTGTTTTCGCACTGATAAGCAGGCATACTATTCCCACAGCAACCGATGCTTTTTATGGAACCCAACCCGGCTGGGTTGATCACATGGAGAAAACTAAAGTGATTTATAACACCCTGTTTAACCCACGCTACGGCCGTGGCATGTCGCCGATATTGGTTAAAGCCCTTACGGCCCTCCGTCAATACGATCTGCCTGAGCTGGCGCTGGGGCGGCATGAGATCGACGGCGAGAAGCTCTTTATGGAGGTAATGTCGCTGACAACCGGGCCGGCGCAAGCCCATCGAGCCGAACTGCATCGGGAATATGCCGCTATCCATCTGCTAATCAGCGGCGAAGAGCGCATCGATTACGGGCTGCCGGGAGGTTGGCAAAGCGATCAGCCCTACGACGAGAAGCAGGATCAGCAACTGTCGGATATCAGCCGCCATCGCCAAACGCTGCATATGTTTCCCGGTATGTACGCCATCTTCTTGCCCCATGAGCCGCATCAACCCAACTGCCAGTTGACTGCCCCAACGGTTATCAAGAAAGCGGTGGTGAACGTGCATTACAGCCTGCTGCTGTAGTCGATTAACCTTGGGGTAAAGAACGAATAAACTCCAGGGTCTGCCCGGGTGAACGCAGCCGAATGAAACGGATATGCCCATACCGGGCATTATTCATATCATCAAGGTAACTGGCCCGGTTTTTACGGTAGGTTTTGAGGGTCCACAGAATTATCGAGTCGCGGCTGAAAAAAGAGCGGCGAAAACTTTCACGATTACCGGTGTCGGGCCACAATTCAGTGCGGGTCCAGGCGCGCATGGCCGCACGGCGCACCGCCTGAAACAACGTGCGGCAGAACCCGTAGTCCACCCACACGACCCAATCGACCTCACGCCACTTGAGCGATTTGGTTCGGGTATAATTGCCGTCCAGCACCCAGCCGCTGTCCGCATCGCCCAACACCTGAGCGAGACGGGCCAAAAACTCGTCATCCGGCGTGCCTTGCCAGTCCCGCCGCCAAAACAGCCTATCCAGCTCGATATAAGGGACTGCGAATTTCTCTGCCAACTGGCGCGCCACCGTGCTTTTGCCACTGCCGCTGGTTCCCACTACGTTAATTTTCATAGGATTATAGCGATAAATAAGAGGGGGAATTATTTTAACCAGATGTTATCAAGCTATCAACCTGAATTAACAGTCAATTAATATGCTTACACAATAACTACCAATTAAAAATATATTCTTATGAAAAATAAAACCACAACGGCAACTCCTCATATTTAAATTATTATCATCGCTCGAATCACACTCTATCTTTAAAGATATAAATACATAAAATTCAATTGGTTAATTAAATAAAACGAGTGGAGAAAATTGCATTTTAATTTCTAATGCCAATTTTCCATTCGTTATGACCTATTTATCCAATAGCCATTTTCGTGCTGCAAGAATGAATATGGCTGCTATAATTATTTCCGTGACAAAAATAGGACAACGACCCACAAAGAGGATATCTGATATGAGTACCGCTAAACTGGTGAAAACGAAATCTTCTGATCTGCTTTACACCCGTAATGACATGGACGAAAAAACAAAACTGGCTGCTATCAAGGCCCTGAACCATCAGGTAGTGCAGTTTATTGACCTGTCGTTGATCACCAAACAGGCACACTGGAATATGCGCGGTGCCAACTTTATTGCCGTCCATGAAATGCTGGACGGGTTCCGCACCGCGATCACCGAGCATCAGGATACCTTCGCCGAGCGCATAGTGCAGTTGGGCGGCGTGGCACTGGGTACCGTGCAGGTGGTGAACGATAAAACGCCCCTGAAAAGCTACCCAACCAACATCCACAGCGTGCAAGAACATCTGAAAGCCTTGGCGGATCGTTATGGCGCAGTGGCGAACGACATTCGCAAGGCCATCTCCGAAGTAGAAGATGAAGATACTGCCGATATGTTCACTGCCGCATCACGCGATCTGGACAAGTACCTGTGGTTTATCGAATCCAATATTGAATAACCCCCGGTAAGCGTTATCCCCAACCCGCTTTGCGGGATTAAACAGGCTGCGGGCTTTTTCTCCGGCCTGTTTTTCTTTTTGCGCCGCTTGAATTGCTCAAAAAAACGCCCATAGTAGACTTAATCAGACAGCGCCTGGTCGCGTTATATACAGAGGAATACGGCGAAGACACCGAAGCGAGGTCAACATGGCAAACGGATGGGCGGCGGATGGTGCCGTACAGGATCAAATCGACTCCACCGTTGATGATGCAGTGCAACGTGCACGACATGCACTGGGTCAAGGTGAAAGCGAACGTTATTGTCAGGAGTGCGGCGAAGAAATCCCCCTGGTGCGCCGCCAGGCGTTAAAAGGCGTCCGCTATTGTCTGGTCTGCCAAACCGAACAGGACAAAAAGCAGGCCGACAGCGGCTTGTATAACCGGCGCGGAAGCAAAGACAGCCAGTTGCGCTAAGGTGGCGGCTAATCAAGAGCACCGGGTTCTGAAGCCATTTTCTGTACTTATCGAACACTCCTGCACCATATGCAACAACCATGAATCATAAAAGTTAGAGTTAGTTATCAATATTGAAGCGAAACTGTTAACTATCGGTTGTTTCACCCCCATTATTTGGTTAATGATAGGCCAATGCACCAGCACGAAACCAAAAGCACCATTTTGGGGCCTCAGTTTGGTGCATAAAAATAATAATACGCCTTTAAGGCACAACATCGCATCACAACTCTTTGTTTTTATGGTAGTTGCAAACATGGCACGATTTTTTCATGGCACCAACTGCAATATAAAAAATGGGTAATCCGCAACCTGTACAGGAAATTCCTCACATGAAGTCAATTTTCAAAGTCTCCCTGGCCGCACTTTCGCTGGCTTTTGCCGTAAGCTCCCACGCAGCAGACAAACTGGTCGTCGCAACCGATACCGCATTCGTTCCTTTTGAATTCAAACAAGGCGACAAATACGTTGGCTTCGATATCGACCTGTGGGCCGCGATCGCTAAAGAACTGAAATTGGATTACACCCTGAAACCTATGGATTTCAGCGGCATTATCCCGGCGCTGCAAACCAAAAACATCGATTTGGCGCTGGCAGGCATCACCATCACCGAAGAACGTAAAAAAGCCATCGAGTTTTCCGACGGTTACTACAAAAGCGGCCTGTTGGTTATGGTTAATGCCAACGACGACAGCGTAAAAAGCGTGAAGGATCTGGACGGTAAAGTGGTAGCGGTGAAGAGCGGCACCGGCTCGGTGGATTACGCCAAGCAGAACATCAAAACCAAAGATCTGCGTCAGTTCCCGAACATCGATAACGCCTATATGGAACTGGGTACCAAGCGCGCTGACGCGGTACTGCACGATACGCCAAACATCCTGTACTTCATTAAAACCGCAGGCGCAGGCAAGTTCAAAACCGTCGGTGAATCTCTGGAAGCCCAGCAATACGGCATCGCCTTCCCGAAAGGCAGTGACGATCTGCGCGTGAAGGTGAACGGGGCGTTGAAAACGCTGCGCGACAACGGTACCTACAACGAAATCTACAAAAAATGGTTCGGTACCGAACCTAAATAACGGGTGAAGTCAGCCACTGTTTAACTTGAGCACGGGGGTTGTGCCTTAGCCCCTGCGCTTTGTTGTATCTGATTCCCAGCGTTGGGATCATCGGGAGAAAACACCATGCAGTTCGACTGGAGCGCCATCTGGCCCGCCATCCCCATTCTGTTAGAAGGCGCCAAAATGACCCTGTGGATTTCGGTCCTCGGTCTGACTGGCGGCCTGATCATCGGCCTTGTCGCCGGCTTTGCCCGTACCTACGGCGGTTGGATTGCCAACCATATCGCCCTGGCGTTCATCGAAGTGATCCGCGGTACGCCAATCGTGGTGCAGGTGATGTTTATTTACTTCGCCCTGCCAATGGCGTTCAGCGATTTACGCATAGATCCGTTTAGCGCGGCGGTGGTCACCATCATGATCAACTCCGGCGCCTACATTGCGGAAATTACCCGTGGTGCGGTGTTGTCGATCCACAACGGATTCCGTGAAGCGGGCCTGGCGTTGGGTCTGTCGCGCCGTGAAACCATCCGTTACGTCATTATGCCGCTGGCGCTGCGCCGCATGCTGCCGCCGCTGGGTAACCAGTGGATCATCAGCATTAAAGACACGTCGCTGTTCATCGTGATCGGCGTGGCGGAACTGACCCGTCAGGGCCAGGAAATTATTGCCGGCAACTTCCGTGCGCTGGAAATCTGGAGCGCCGTGGCGGTTATCTATCTGATTATCACCCTGGTGCTGAGCTTCGTTCTGCGTCGTCTGGAAAGAAGGATGAAAATCCTGTGATTGAATTTAAAAACGTCTCCAAGCATTTTGGCCAAACCCAAGTGCTGCACAATATCGACCTGAAAATTAACCAGGGTGAAGTCGTAGTGATTATCGGGCCTTCCGGCTCCGGCAAATCCACGCTGCTGCGCTGCATCAACAAACTGGAAGAGATCACCAGCGGCGATCTGTTCGTCGATGGTCTGAAAGCCAACGATCCCAAGGTCGACGATCGCCTGATCCGTCAGGAAGCCGGCATGGTGTTCCAACAGTTTTACCTGTTCCCGCACCTGACGGCGCTGGAAAACGTCGCCTTTGGCCCGATCCGCGTACGCGGTCTGAAAAAGTCGGAAGCGGAAAAACTGGCGCGTGAACTGTTGGCCAAAGTGGGCCTGGCGGAACGCGCGCATCACTACCCTTCCGAACTGTCCGGCGGCCAACAGCAGCGCGTGGCTATCGCCCGTGCGCTGGCGGTAAAACCGAAAATGATGCTGTTCGATGAACCCACCTCGGCGCTTGACCCGGAACTTCGTCACGAAGTGCTGAAGGTTATGCAAGATCTGGCCGAAGAAGGCATGACCATGGTGATCGTGACCCACGAAGTCGGCTTTGCCGAGAAAGTGGCGTCGCGTCTGATCTTCATCGACAAGGGCCGTATAGCCGAAGACGGCAACCCGCACGATCTGATCAACTCGCCGCCAAGCCCGCGCCTGCAAGAGTTCCTGCAGCACGTTTCCTGATTTATCCTGCTCAGCGGCGGGCGCATTCTGCGCCCGCCGTTTCTATTTTAGCCGGCTTTCTCACGCCACACACATCTCCATTTTCCGAGTATTCCCTGTTTTTTAAGTCGCAGGCGAGCATCCTGCCGCCCCCAAGCGGTTATCGACCGCGGCTACAAGGCTGGTCGCCAAGGAAGGCCGCCACGTCCTGCAGATAAGCTTCATCCTGCACCGATCGGGGGGCGAATAGGCCAATCACATTGATCAGCACCGGATGGCGGACAAACAGTGGCTTTAACATCTTGTGGTCAGCGCGCTCAATCCGCGTGACCGTCAACAGGCTGGCGGGAATATTTTGCCGATACACGCGTTCGGTTTCATCCACATCCACATTAAGATCGCGCCCACCGACGATCAGATGCACCGGCGTTGTGAAGTTACGCAATCCCTTGGTGGCATCGCTGGCCATATTGGCGCGAATAAACCGCCAGCGATCGGCGCTTAACGGCGCCAGAGGCCCATATTCTCTGCCGTACTGCGCATAGCCGTTCGGCTGGCCAAGCAACGACAGCAGGTGTCGATCCTGCGCCTCGCGCGTCTGAATCTGTCGTTCAGTCATCGCCGCCGCGGCCATCTCCGCACGGGTGTTATAACGCCCCTGACGAAGCCAGTTAATTGCCGGCGCTACCGCTAACGTAAAGGCGATATCCGGTCGTTGCCCGGCAATTTCCGGCATTACCCAGCCGGCCTGACTGGCCCCCCACAGTCCGACGCATTGCGAATTAAAACGCTCATCCTTTCTGGCCCAATCAATAATGTCGACCGCTTCTTTGGCCCGATCGTTCATGGTTTGATGCAGCCAGTTGCCGGAGGAACCGCCGACACCCGCTTTATCGAAGGCCAAGACGGCGTATCCTTGCTTCGCCATGGTTTCCCAGACGCTGTAATAGCCTTCATCGAGGCTGGCGTTGGCTGGGCCATCGCCATGAATGAAGACGATCACGCCCGGTTTGCCGGACGCGAGCTTAGGTAGCACTAGCGTACCGGTCAACCGATTTCCGCCTGCCTCCAGCGCGATCCGTTCGGTGATAAATTGGTAATCATTGGCATAGAGGACCCACCCCAGCATCGCCAATATCAGCATCAACGCGCAGGCCACTATTTTTTTCATCGTCCCACTCCGAGGTTTTTTTCCATTACCAGCCAACTGGCCTGGCGGAACAGCAACCAAAGCGAGAGGTATTGCTTTGGTTGACCGCTCCTGAAGCCGCATTGCCGATAGAGGTGCTGCGCACCGACGTTTTGTTGGCTCACATGCAGACATAGTCGGAGGTTCGGCCGACGCGCCACTGCATATTCGTCTATCCATTGAAGCAACATTTTTCCCACGCCTTTTCCGCGCTGCGTTTCATCCACCGCCAGATATGAGAGATAGACCTCATCGGCTGCAGGAACATGCTGCAGCACCGCAATTTGCAGGTACATCCGCCAAAAATTCCACAGGCCGTAGCAACGGCACAGACGCATTATCGGCAGAGATCGTCCCCGTAAGACGGCATTTCCCGACGAGTCGGCAAAGGTCAATCCAAATGCCGCAACTATCTTGCCGGATCGCCTGACGACAAAGTTATGCTCTTGGCTGTCACGCTGTTTCCAGTTCCACAGCCGGTAAAACAGCCGCCACTGCTGACGCGCGCTTAAACCGCTCGGACGTCGAAATTTATCGCTGAAGGCGGAATAAATAAGCGCTGCCGTCTGCAAACGGCAGGATTCACGATAAGGCTCCACATCAAGCATCGCGGTCTCCGTTATTGTTATCGGAAGATCAACTGCTCCAGCAGTGGGTTTGGCGTGACCGCCGTCGGTGTGCCGGATGGAAAAATCGTCTGACGCCAGGCCTGGCTTTCGATAGCGTCAAGGATGAGTTGGGCAAGTTCGCGAGGATTTAATGCCGGCTCTATCACTTCGCTTTGTTGCGCCAGAGTAATGACCTGCTCCAGCGCATCCGTCAGTTGCTGCTGATTGGCGCTGAATGTCTTGGCCAGGGCAGGGTTTCGTGCCACTTCCGCCACGATTTCCGCCGACAGTTGCACGTTGTCCGGTGAAGCAACAAAAGCATAATAGGCGGTAAAAAAAGCGGATAACGCCTGCCTCGGCCGATCCTTTTCGGCCATCAATTGGGTAGCCAGCTCGGTAAAAAAACGACTCTCCATAAACGCAATTTCGCCGATCAACGCTTCCTTTCCGGCAAAGTGATTGTAGAGATTGCCCACGCTAACCCCTGCCACCTGCGCAATATCCCGCATGCTGGTCTGGTGGAACCCTTTGTGGGTAAAGCTGTACAACGCGGCATCAACGATTTTTTCACGGTTTCCCATCGGCCCTGTCCTGCAGTTGAAGAGACGGCTATTGCCGCCAGGATTAAATAAACTGATAAAGAACGAACGTTCGTTCATATTCAGGCGTAACTCAAATCCTGTCAAGCCAGCTTGCTTAAACAGAAGCTCAACAATCGAGGCAGGGAATAGTTAAACGAGGGAAAGACTGACCGGTGAGTAGCTCTATTCAGTGAGGTGACTATTTTTCTTTCAAAAACAAACGAGCAATAACTTTATTATCCATCAACTCATTGATAATAAATTACAATATTTATAGGTGCCGGTCGAAAAAACCAGCACCGATAAAATCAATGCCAGCGTTCCGCCGCCCAGGCAGCTTGCTGTTCGGCGTCATGGAAGGTCCAGGCAACGAAACGGCTGATCTTTTGCCCTTGCGCCATCTCGATGGTGCGCACTTCCACCGCGCCCGCCAGCTTCAGTGCGTGGTAAATGCTTGGCAAAGTAGTATTTTTGGAGATAAGCGAGGTAAACCACAGGCAGTTCTGTGCCTTGCCGACGCTCTCTTCAACCATCTTGCGCACGAAGGCTTCTTCGCCGCCTTCACACCACAGTTCGTTATTCTTGCCGCCGAAATTCTGTATCGGCTTATCGGCCACTTCGCCTTTACCCAGCTTGTGCAGTTTAAGGCGAGTGCTGGCGCGCGCTTCCTGTTCTGAACCGTGGAACGGCGGGTTGCACAGCGTGGCGTCAAACTTCTCCGCCACGCCGATAATGCCGTCAAGAATAAACTCCGGCTGTTTCTGCAGGCGCAAACGCACGCTGTTTCTCAGCGTCGGGTTCATCTCTACGATCATCTTGGCCGAATTGAGCGATACCGGGTCGATCTCCGAACCGGTGAAACGCCAACCGTACTCGCGCAGGCCGACGATCGGATAAATGCAGTTGGCGCCAATGCCCACATCGAGGATCGCCACGCCTTTACCGCGCGGGATCTCGCCACCGTTGCTGGTGGCCAGCAGGTCCGCCAGATGGTGCAGGTAATCGGCTCGCCCAGGGATCGGCGGGCAAAGGTAGTCGGCGGGAATATCCCAGTGTTCGATACCATAAAAATGTTGCAGCAACGCACGGTTGAGCATTTTAACCGCCGCCGGATCGGCAAAGTCTACCGAGATATCGCCCCAGGCGTTCGGTTTGACGAACGGCTCCAAAGCCGGGCAACTGGCGATCAGCGCCGGAAAATCATAGCGTGAGCGATGACGGTTACGCGGGTGCAGGCCGCTTTTCTGCTGCGGGAAGGTTTTCTTTTTTTCCACCGTGACGGGCTCTCTTTAAAGGCATTTCTGGCGCGTAAGATACCATAAAGCGACGTCAAACTTGCAGCCGACGAGAAACCCGTCAAAATAAAAGCTCGGTTTATCCACACCAGGTCATTTATGAGCAGTGAGTCCCGTTATTACTATGAACCCGCCGCAGGCCACGGTCTGCCGCACGATCCGCTGAACGCCATCGTCGGCCCGCGCCCTATAGGTTGGATCTCCTCGGTCGGCGCCAACGGCCAGCGCAATTTGGCGCCTTACAGCTTCTTTAACTGTTTCAACTACCGCCCGCCCATCATCGGCTTCGCCAGCACCGGCTGGAAAGACAGCGTGGCGAATATCGTGGAAACCGGGGAGTTTGTGTGGAACCTGGCGACGCGCCCGCTCGCCGAGGCCATGAACAACAGTTCCGCCAGCCTGGCGCGCGGCGAAGATGAATTTGCCTTTGCCGGCGTAACGCCGCTGCCCGGCCGGCGAGTGAAGGCCGAGCGCGTAGCGGAAAGCCCGGTAAACTTTGAATGCCGCCTGACGCAGTGCATTCAGCTGCAAAGCGCCGCCGGCGAGAAAGTGGAAACCTGGCTGGTGCTGGGTGAAGTGATCGCGGTGCATATCGACCCTGCGTTGCTGGACGAGCATGGCGTGTATCAAACCGCCGCTGCCGAACCGATCCTGCGCGCCGGCGGGCCGAGCGCCTACTACGGCATTTCGGAACAGCACCGTTTCGATCTGCTGCGCCCGGACGCCCTGAAGCGCTGAACAAGCCCCCTTTTCTTCCGCGGGAAGAAGGGGGAGTTAACAATCAAAAAATCTGAAAAAGATTATCAATACTCTCCGATTTCATCCTGTCCGTCACTGCGCAATAATCACTCCATCGAAAGGCAAGCCCCTTTCTCCCTTACAAAACTGACAGGAATGACTCTCATGAAAAACATCAAAACTTTTGCTGCTGCTATCGCTCTGGCTACCCTTTCTTTCACTTCTTTTGCCGCTGAGCATGTCAGCGCACAAGACGCCGCCCAGTTCGAAAAAGCCGGCGTGATCACCGCCAGCGGCGCTACCGACCTGAGCACCCTGAAAGCTCAGTTGGCGGCCAAAGCCGATGCGGCCGGCGCCAAAGCCTTTACCATTACCTCTACCAGCGGT
This sequence comes from Serratia inhibens, assembly GCF_003591175.1. Classification (GTDB taxonomy): domain Bacteria; phylum Pseudomonadota; class Gammaproteobacteria; order Enterobacterales; family Enterobacteriaceae; genus Serratia; species Serratia inhibens. The sequence goes on from NZ_QYYG01000001.1 coordinate 1,489,723, forward strand.
AATAACCTGATGCATGCCACTGCGGTAATCTACAACTAAGAATTTGATTTCAGATAAAAAAAAGCCCGCAGATACGCGCTATCGGCGGGCTTTTTTCAATGGGCTGTCAGGCCAGGCGAGCGTTAATCGCCGCAGCGAAATCACGACACATCCGATCGTCGCCCTCAGCGTTATCCGCCAGCACCTGATCGCCATCCACCACCCGGATATGCGCCGCCAGATCGAAATCCGCCGCCGGTTGCGGCCGGGCGGCGGCATCGGCAATAGTCTGCCGCGCCTCCTGCCAGGACTGCGCTACCGTCTGGTTACAGGCCTGCGCCAGATAGTCCGGGTTAAAGCCTTCGCCGGTCAGGCTACGCAGCGTATCGTCGTGGCTGACGCCGTTGCCCGGTAGCCAGTAGTGGCGCGCCAGATCCGGGCCAATCGCCGGGTTGTCGGTCAGATAACCGTCGCGCTGCAGGAAGAATTGGCGCGTCTGCTCAACCGCCATCAACGCCAGCAGATAGCCCTGATACGAGCAGGCCGACTCCAGCGACAACAGATGCGGGATCGCCAGCGTCGGGCGCGGGCTGCCACTGATACCCAGTATTTTGCTTTCTACCTCGCGCGCCAGCGCGGTAATCGCCTCCGGCGTACGTTGTTCATCCTCCCACTGGTACAGCGCCCATTCAAAGTAAGGCACCAGCAAGATATGGCGTTCGTTGAAGGCCCGCATCGGTTGGCGTGCTGCGATACTGGCCTCAATCAGCGCATCCGGCACCGGTTCGCCGGCGGCGTTCTTCGCATAGCGTTTCAGCCAATCGGCATCGTCCAGCAAGCTGTCGCAGAACATCGATTGCGTTTCGGCATAGGCCATTGACGTCGGCGGAAACTCCTGCGAGAAACAGGGTGCGTTCTGACAAATATTGGCAAAGTGCGCGGCATGCCCGCCCTCGTGGAACAGGGTGTTCAAGCCATGAGCGCCGCTGCCTACCTGATCCGGCTGCGCCAGGCTGGTAAAGTTAATCCGCGCCGGCAGCCATTTGCCCTGCTGGATAAACGGTGGCACCGGCCCGTGCATGAAGCCGTTTTCATACTTGCCAGGGCGCACCAGCAGATCGAGATCCATCTGCGCACCGCGAAAACCGATGTGCAGCCGTTTGAAGCTGTTTATCCAACGTTCCAGCGACTGAGCAAACGGGAAATAGGGATCCAACTGGCGGGTCACGTCACCGGCGCTGGCAAAACGCAGGTTCCAGGGCTCCAGCGCCTGCGCGCCCTTCTCCGCCGCCAGCTGTTGCAAGCTGCGTGAGTTGGCTTCCCGGGTCTGAAGCTCGAAACGATCGAGGATGGTGAACAGCTGTTCCGGCGTCATACGCTCGGTTTTGTTCACCTTGTAGTCAAAATAGTTGCGAAAACCCATCTGGCGTGCGAAGCGGTTGCGCAGGCTAATCAGTTCCGGCAGGCCATTGTGCAGCAGCCACTGTTCCAGCTCGCGCAGCGCCTCTTGCGAACTGCGGCGGTAGTCTTCGTTTTCATTGGTGGCCTGATTGGTCAACAGCTCGCCGAGCGAAGCATTCACCCGCTGCCCTGCGGCATTCAGGTGGCTGACCGGGTTGGCCTTGCGCCGGGTATAAAGGTCCGCCTCGGCGCTGATGATCTGATCCAGCAACGTTTGCGCTTGCACATCTTCAATCGCGTTGCAGTCGAAGAAACGCAGCCAACCGTTCAACCCATGTTGCAACGCGTCACGCTGCGCATCCTGCGGCAGGATCTCCAGCGCGGCCAGCAATCGGCGAATTTCAGCCAACCGACGCGGTTCGCCGATAAAACGCTTGTAGGCGCTTTCCGCCGCCGAGAAACGCGCCGAAACCCCATCACCGCCGGTACCCATATAGTTCTGCCAGAACAGATCTTCTTTGGTGCGGTGAACCTCGAGGTAGTCCTGATTCAATTGATTGAAGTAATCGAGAGCCTGTTGCATAACCATCCTTTCGGCCAATATGCGTGATGTTCCAGTATAGCCAAGGGATTTACGCGCTGCGTAAACGCGCCAATCCTTGCTCCAGGCTGTCGACTTCACCGGCGGCCAGCAGACAGCAGGCAATCTGGCGTTGGATCGCCAGCGGAATAGCCACTTCCCCCGCCAGGCAACGTTCGGTCCAGCGCGCGGTGGTTTCGGCATCCTTGGTCGCCGGCAGCTCCGGCGTCTCGTCCTGTGCCGGCCGCTCCAGCAGCACCTGCTGCTCGCCATTGACGATGTAATGGATCTGCGGGCAGCGCTGCGGGTTGGCGTAGGCTTCCCCTTCGGTACCGTGCATCAGCAACCCGCGGGCGCCAATCTGGCGAAAGAAGGATGCCACGCGGCCGACATATTCCGGGTGCGACACGCTGGCGATGCGCAGCACATCCTGTTCGGCAAAGGGCGTTGCCAGTTTGGCCAGCGTATGGGCACTGTTGCGCACCCCCATGCGCCAGCGCAGGCCAAGCTGCCTGTCCAGCGGGGCGGATAAGGCGCTGACCGGGATAAATACCGTTTCGCCGTTGTCCAGACGTTGCTGGGCATGGGCGGCATCTTGCGACCAGGGCAGGCCCAGCGCACGGAAGGTTTCCGCACTGGTGACGCGGGTGCTGTCATCCAGCACGCCATGTACCACCACCGGCAGGCCGACGCGCGTCAACAGCAGCGCCAGCAGCGGCGTCAAATTCGCCTGTTTGCGCGCGCCATTATAGCTGGGCAACACCACCGGCATCGGTCGCCCCTGCGGCGCCTGCAGGCGCATCACCTGCTGTTGCATCGCCTGGTAAAAGCCCAGCATTTCCTCTTCGGCTTCCCCTTTGATGCGCATGGCGATCAGAATGCCGCCCAACTCCAGTTCACCCACCTCATCAGCCAGTATCTTTTGATAAAGCTGGAAGGCGGTTTCTCGGTCCAGATCGCGCGCGTGGTTCTTGCCACGGCCTATTTCTTTGATAATTTTGGTGTAATCCATCGCCTGCGTCCCCTGATTCAGTCTGGGATTAGCATACCCTATCCACGCCGCCGCTCAACCTCATCCGCCAACCGCTGCTGGTCGGCGTTACCGGCGCGCAGTCCGGCGATCACGCCGTCGATATCGTCACTGCTGCGGTTCTGGCTCATCTTCCATTTGCCCTCGCGCCGGGTCACGGCGATTTCGATGCCGACAATGCCCTTGATCTGCGCGGCGATATAGTTCGCCGGGGCATCGTCAATCCGCCAGGGTTCAGGCTGTCGGCCTTCCTGCAATGCCGTTAACCCTGCCAGTTGCCGGCGCAACCAGCCCGCATCTTCGGTTACCGTCGGTACGCCGTATAGCTGCACCAGACTGTAATTCCAGGTCGGCACCGCCTTGCCGGTCTGGCGTTTGGTTTCGTACCAGCCCGGCGAGATATAGCCATCCGTCCCCTGAAACACCACCAGACACTCCTGCACCGCCTGCAACCCTTGCCAGTGGCGATTGGCGCGTGACAGGTGCGCCCGCAAGCAGATGTTTCCCTGTGCGTCGGCATCAACCAAAAACGGCAGCGGATCCGCCACCAGCCCTTGCTCACCCTGGCTGATCAACATGCCCAGCGGGTTGGCGCGCACCAGCGCAATTTGTGCTTCCAGGTCATCTTCACGGAATGAGGCGGGTTGATACATGCGTTTGGCTCCTTTGACGTCGAGTAGAAGCCACTAGCAATAACACCCGCCGTCGGTTTGCTAAAGAGCCAGTTTAGGCTGTTGTTGGATGATCCACCTTAGCAGCACAAAGGCCACCCCCATCGCCGACAGGTTGTAGATCATGGCACCGGCAAATGCCTGCCCATAGCGATCCGCTCCGCCGCCCGCAGCCAACAACGGAACAAAAAACGCGCCGCTGGCGGCAATACCCAGCGCCCCGCCCACCTGCTGCACGGTGGAAATCACCCCGGCGGCCATGCCGGCCTGCTGCTCCTTTGCCAGCCCGAGCACCAGGTTAAGCAACGGCGTCATGCTCAATGCCTGGCCAAATCCCAGGATCACCAACCCCGGCAGCAACCGGAGCGGATTCGCCAGCGCCGCGCCCCACAACACCTGTGCCACCAACAACATCATCCCGGCGGCGTAGACGGCCACGCCACCGGCCAAGACGCCGTTACCCCAGCGCTGCGCCAGCTTTGGCGCAAGAAACGAGGCCAGCATAAAGGCCGCGCTGGCGGGCGCGAACAAACTGCCCGCCTGAAACGGCGTCAGGCCAATCCCCGCCTGCAACAGCAGCGCAAAACACAGGAAGAACGAGGAGGCAGTCGAGTAAATTGCCAACACCACCGCGACCCCGGGGCCAAAGCTTCCCTGCCGGAACAGCGCCGGATCGATCACCGCATCGCCGGTATGCAGCGCCAACCGGCGTTCCCAACGCACAAAAACCCAGAGTACCGACACCGCCATTGCCAGCGCGGGCCACACCCACCAGGGCCAGCCGCGCGACGGCCCTTCCAGTAACGGCACTAACAGCAACAACAAGCCCACAGCGGCCAGCAGCAGACCAACGCCATCCAGCCGCTGCGCCTGCTCGAGGCGCGATTCGGGAATGCGCCGCGCCGCCAGCAAAGCCAGCACGCCAATCGGCAGGTTGATCAGGAAAATCATGCGCCAGCCACTGCCGAAAACATCGGCCTCAATAATGAACCCACCGAGGATCTGGCCGAAAATCGCCGCCAGCCCCAGCGTCATGCCCAGCCAGGCAAAGGCGCGCCGCCGCTGTTGCGGGCCGTACAATACGCGCAGCAAAGCATAGATCTGCGGGAACAACAGCGCCGCTGCCGCCCCTTGCAGAAAACGCGCCGCAATCAGCATACCGAGCGACGTAGCCATGCCGCACAGCGCCGAAGTCAGGGTGAACCCCAACATGCCGAGGCTGAACAGGCGGCGACGGCCAAAGCGATCGCCCAAGCGCCCGCCGGCTATCAACAACACGCCGAAAGCCAGCTCATAGCCGGCGATAATCAGCCCCACGCCGGCAAAATCGGCGGCGAACTGCTGCTGGATAACCGGTGCCGCCACGTTCACGACAAACAGGTCAAACACCGTCACAAATCCCCCCAACAGCAACACCGGCAATCCAGGTAAACCCCGATCGCCACAAGATAATGTCTGCTCCATAACACCCTCCAAGATTACGATGGCGGCAGTATGGAACATGTCTTAAACTGTTACTATATAGCCGTTTATACTATTACTGAGAACAACAGGACTGCCGTATGCCGCCACGCACCCTCAACCGAACCCGTCAGGATCTGGCGGACTTTCTGCGTCAGAAGCGCGAGAAACTGTCGCCGCAGGCTGTCGGCTTGCCGAGCGGTAACCGACGCCGTACGCCGGGGCTGCGGCGCGAAGAGGTTGCGGCGCTGGCGGGCGTGGGCCTCACCTGGTACACCTGGCTGGAACAAGGGCGGGAAATCAACGTCTCGGTGGATTTTCTGGAGAATCTGGCACGGGTGTTAAAGCTGGATGCAACCGGGCGTTACCATCTGTTTTTGCTGGCGCACCAGCGCCCGCCGGTACCGGTCGGCCATCAGTGGTGCCAGGTTTCACCGCTGGTACGCCGCCTGCTGGACGACCTGCAGTTGCGCCCGGCTTACGTGATGAACCTGAGTTGGGACATCATCGCCTGGAATCCGGCGGCGGAAAGGCTGTTTGCCATCGGCGATCGCCCGGCGGAACAGCGTAACATGCTGTGGATGTTGTTCGCCGATCCGCAACTCAACCAGCGGCTGGTGGAATGGCAGGCGCAGGCGCCGCAAATCCTCGCCAGCTTTCGCCGCGACTATGCCCGCGCGCCAGATGACGCCACCATGCAGCAACGGATACAGGCGCTGGAACAGGTATCACCGCAGTTCCGCCAACTGTGGCAACAGCATGACATTCACGGCCGTTGCCACGGGCAACGCACCTTCAACATACCGGGTGCCGGCCAGGTGACCTTTGAGCATGCGTCGTTTATCGTCGATGAGGAAAATCATTTGCGGCTGGTGATGTACAGCGCGCTGGCGCAATGCCCGGCCAGCGCGGCGTTTGAGGCGTTGTTGCAGGCGTGAGGCTATTTGCGGCTGTCAAAAAGCAGCTTGCAGGCCAAGCCGGCGAATACGCCGCTCAGCAGGTAGTTCGGCCAACGCGCGCTGAATCGGTGGCCGACAAAACGGCTTTTCATGCTGCTGGCCGCCAGGATCACCCCGCCGTTAATCAGCAGGCCCACCAGATTAAGTACCGTCGCCAGCAGCAGCATCTGCACCACCACCGAACCGGCATGCGGATCGAGAAACTGCGGGAACAACGCCAGAACGAACAGCGCCATTTTCGGATTGAGTAGGTTGGTGAACAGCCCCTGGCGGAAAATGCGTACCGTCGGCACTGCGGCTAACCCGGCAGATGCTTGCAGACTGCTGCCGGATCGCAGCGTTTTCCACGCCAGATACAGCAAGTATGCCGCACCCAGCACTCTCACCGCATCATAGGCCAGCGGCACCGCGACAAACAGCTGCGACAGGCCCAACGCCGCCGCCAACGCGTGGCAGTAAGTGCCGAGCTGGATGCCCGCCAGTGAAGCGAAACCGGCGCGGCGCCCCTGGCTGACGCTGCGCGAAGCGATTAGCAGCATATCCGGACCTGGGGTTAGCGTTAACGCCAGACAGGCGCCGGAAAACAATAAAAGCGTGGAAGCGTCAACCATAAATCACCTGAGCGGAACGTAGCGGGAGCGAAGCTTTATCATAGTCGCCCCATCGGCTTTTACCAGCGCCAAATCATGGCCGCGGCGATGTCATTCTCTTGCTATAACTTGTGCGGTTCGGGTGTCGGCCTGGCGTCCCGCTCTGCCCTTGGTTCGCCCCGGCGCTCTCCCAGCAGGTTCATGCCCGCCGCAGCCAACAGGATGATGGCGGCGCCGGCAAACTGCAGCGCGACCAGCCGGTGACCGAACGCCAACCGGTCCACCAGCATGGCGGCGATCGGATAAATAAACGACAGCGATCCGATCAGGTTGGTCGGCAGTTTTTGGATCGCGCCGTACAGCAGCACGTACATCAACCCGGTATGCAGCACGCCAAGCGTGGCCAGCATGCCCCATTGCCCGGCCGTCGCCGGCGCGTGGAAATCCACCAGCGGCAACAGCATCACCACGCCAACCGTCACCTGAATCAGTGCGATCAGATGCGGCGGCGTGCCTTTCAGCCGTTTGGCCGCTAACGCCATCAGCGCATAGAAAAATGCCGCACCGAGCGACAGCAGAATGCCCAGCAGGTAGTTGCTCTGATCGCCCGCCTGTTTGGGCTGAGCCAGCACCACCAGCATCATGCCGACGAACGCCAACACCAGCCACAGCAGCTTGCGGGCGGTCAGCTTTTCGCCGAGGAACAGCGCTCCCAACGCGACCAACATAAACGGCTGGGTGTTGTACACCGCGGTGGCAATGGAAATAGACGCATAAGAGTAGGCGGCGAACAGCAGCAGCCAGTTGATCACCAGCGCCACGCCGCCGGCAATCGCCAGCAACAAAGTGGCGCGCGTCAGGCAATCGCGCCGCAGCTGGCCCAGCGCCCCGCAGATAGCCAACAGTACCAGCGCGCCCACCGCACAGCGCCAGAACACCACATTAATCACCGGCTGGCCGGACATCAGCACAAACCAGCCAATGGTACCGGAAATCAGCATCGCGGCGATCATCTCCAGCGAACCACGCTTTATCTCTGCATTCATGGTTATTTCCTCAAGGTTAAGCCTATGCCCTTAGCTTGAGGTTTTTCCGCACAGGTTTCCATCGCATAAAAAAGGCTAATATGCTTAACTGCCTTTTTATCGCAGGCATAATAAACAAAATACCTAATGGAGAGCTTATGGATGATATAGATCGCCAGATCCTGACCATTCTGGCGGAGGACGCGCGAGCGTCGCTGAAAACCCTGAGCGCCAGGGCCGGGCTGTCGTCGCCCAGTACCTCAGAGCGGCTGCGGCGGCTGGAGGAAAGCGGCGTGATCCAGGGCTACACCCTGAACGTCAATCTGCAGGCGCTGGGTTACGCTTTTCAGTCGCTGGTGCGCATCAAGCCACTGCCGGGCATGCTGAAGAAGGTCGAACAGATGATTCAGGAAATCCCCGAAGTGATTGAGTGCGACAAGGTGACCGGCGAGGACTGCTTTATCGTGCGCCTGGTGGCGCATTCGATGGAGCAGCTCGACCACATCCTCGACAAGCTGGCCGAGCGGGCGCAGAGCAACACCTCGATCGTCAAAACCACACCGGTGAAACGCCGCTTGCCGCCGCTGCTTTGATTAACGCGTACGCCGGCGAGTAAAGGGAGTCTTGCGCTTTTTGTCTTTTTTCTCCGCTTCGGCGGCAGACTTGAGCGCGGCCTTGTGGGCCTTGTCCGCTTCCGGCACCTCGCGCTGCTCGATCGGAAACACCGGCAACGCCGCCAGCAGCCGCGAACCGTAGCTTTTGGTCAGCAGGCGGCGATCGTAAATCACGATCTCGCCGTGGCACTCATTGCTGCGGATCAACCGGCCAACCTGTTGGATCAGGTTGAACGAAGCGCTGGGCAGGCTCTGTACTTCAAACGGATAACGTTTGAGCGATTTCAGCCATTCGCCCTCGGTGAGGATCACCGGGCTGTCGATCGGCGGGAACGCGATTTTGTGAATATGCACCTGGGTCAGCAGTTCACCTTTCAGATCCAGCCCTTCGGCAAACGACTGCAGGCCAATCAACACGCTGGCCGTGCCCTTCTCGACCCGTTTGCGGTGTTCCTCCACCAGCCGGTAGCGCGGCTGATCCCCCTGCACCAGCAGCATCAGGCGCAGATCGGTGACGTAGCTGAGGAAGGTTTGCATCGCCCGGTGGCTGCTGAACAGGATCAGCATGCCCTTGTGTTTGCCGCTGGCCTGCTCGGCGCGAAAGAAGCGCGCCATCTCTTCCAGGTGTTCCGCTTCGTTGGCCATCGCAGGCTCAAAGCGCATGTTCGGAATGACAATTTTGCCCTGTTCAACGTGATTGAACGGCGAAGACAGGGTTTCGAAGCGATCACCGGCCTTTTCGCTCAGCCCGCTCATTTCCTGCAGGCGCGCAAAGCTGTTGAGCGAACGCAGCGTCGCCGAGGTGATCACCACGTGCGGCACCTTGCGCCACAGCAACTTTTCCAGTTGATCGCTGACGCGAATGCCAACGCAGTGCAGATACAGGTGCGTCACGTTATCGCGCAGGTCGCGCGTGACCCATTTGGAGATCGGCGCGTTGGAGGATTTATCCAGCGCCGCCAGCCGCCACAGTTTGCTCATTGCCTCCAGGTAGCCCAGCGTGCGGCTCATCTGAATGATCGAACGGTGCAGGCGCACGATATCGTGCTTGCCGGTCTGTTCGGTGAGATCGTTCAATATGAACTCCGCCACCCCACGCAAGGCATCGGTCAGCTTAAATAGCCTTGCACTGGTCTCCACCATCTCCGCCGGCAGCTCGCCCATTTCAAACCGGTGTTCGGCGGGAGCGCTGTCGGTAGGCAGATAGGCGCTGACCTGACGTTCGAAGATCTGGATCAGCTCGCGCAGCTCTTCGCAGTGGTTTTTCAATCGTTCGTCATTTGCCAGCCCCGGCGGGTTTTTCGGCCGGTATTGCGTCATGCACTGTTCGACGTGGCGCACGATCATATCCAATTGCAGATTGGTCGACAGTGCGGTGATTTCGCCGTCAATCTCCAGCGCGTCGCGCGCCACCTCCGGCAAATGATGGCCTTCGTCCAGCACCAGCAGCAGCTCCTTCGGGTTCGGCAGCACCGATTCGGTCTCCAGCGCCGCCATCACCAGGGCATGGTTGGCCACCACCACGTCAGCGGTTTCAATCTCTTTGCGGGCGATATAAAACGGGCATTCGCGGATGTAATGGCAGTTGCGCCCCAGGCAGTTGGCTTTGTCGGTGCTCAGTTTGCTCCACAGCGGATCGTCGATCGACAGCTGATAATGGTCGCGCAGCCCGTCCCATTCATGGCGGCTGAGCGCCTTGGTCAACTTTTGGCACAGCGCCTGCTCTTCGCCGCTGGACGGCGCCAGTTCGTCATCGAGAAACAGCGTAAGGTCACCCTGCTCGCTGACGTCGGTGCTCAGCGCCGCCAGATTGCGCGGGCAAACGTAGCGCCCACGGCCAAAGGCACCGGTAAATTTCAGATCGGGGATGATCTTTTTCAGCAGCGGCAAGTCTTTGCTGTAGATCTGATCCTGCAGCGCCACGTTGGCGGTGCTGACCACCAGCGGTTTGCTCTCCGCGCGGCCGACGGCGATCCCCGGGATCAAATACGACAGCGTTTTGCCGACGCCGGTCGGCGCCTCAATCGCCAGGTGGCGCGGGTAATCGCCGGCCAGCGTCTTGGCGACTTCGGCGATCATCTGCCGTTGCGGCGCACGGGAAATAAAATCCGGTATTTGTTGCTGCAGGGCTTTGTACCACTGGCCAATCTGATCTTTTACTGCGGGGGAGAGCGCCATTCAACTCTATATCTAAACGAAATGATGGCGCTATTGTCCCACAGACCGCCGGCCGAGTCAGCCCGAGTTATGGCTGGCTTTCAATCATTGAGGCACGGCCCGCACTGAACGACCACTCATCCAGTTGAGTGGTGGTGATGACGATCATCACATCTTCCGGACGCAGTTGCAGGTTCTCCCCCAGCAGCGCCGCCAAGCGTTGATAAAAACGCTGTTTGGTGGCGGTATCGCGCGGGCGGCCGATGGTGATGTAAAACAGCACATAATCCACCGAACGTGGCCCGCCAAGGTAATCGCGGTCGTAAATCAACTCGCCGGGGCGGTATTGATCGATGGCCTGAAACTTGTCGGCCGGCGGTACGTTGAAGGTTTCGACCAGCGCCTGATGCAGGCTGTCGGACAGCGTTTGCAGATATTGCGCTGATTTTCCCTGATGCAAGGCAATGCGGCTGAAAGGCATAACGTTACTCCTGTTCCAATTCACGCAGGCGCGCCACGGCGCTGGCCGCCGCCGGCCAGCCGGCATAGAACGCCAGATGGGTGATCAACTCGGCAAGCTGCTCGCGGCTCACGCCGTTGCGTTGCGCCAGTTGCAAGTGAAACGGCAACTGCTCTACGCGGTTCAGCGCCACCAGCGCGGCGACGGTAATCAGGCTGCGTTCGCGCGGGCCAAGCTCCGGCCGTTGCCACACATCGTCGAATAATACGCTGTCGCTGAGCTGCGCCAGCTTGGGGGCAATATCGCCGAACGCCTGTTGGCCGGCCTGTTGGGAAGGTTGCATCATTTTCTCCTGCTGTTTAACGGATAGCCTTAAGCTACTCGCCGTCATCGCAGGTGAAAATCGGGATTTTTGACAGTCTTAATCCACAAAATCAGAACAGTTGGATCATTGAACGGCGCGCGGGACTGCCCGGTGCATAAATCTCGCGCATGATTCTTCCGGAAACCAGGAGAGAGATTGTTAGCGGTAAAGTGGCCGCAGACACCTGTCCGTTGAAGAAATTCACTCTTTATGCAACTTTTTTAATCGTTCGATATGGAAATGAATATTTTGTCATAAATAGATCACATAACTGAGGTAAAAAATCCTCGCTGCAAACATTTAGGCAGCGAAGCAAAACAGCAATGCATCTAATGATAAGCGTCTTTCAATCGAATAAAGCAGGGTAAATCATGAAACCTAATCTTCTGGCCGTTATTATTCCGGCACTTTTAATTGCGCAGACAGCACAGGCAGCAGAAATCTACAATAAAGACGGCAACAAACTCGATTTTTACGGCCGCGTAAAAGCACTGCACTATTTCTCTGACGATACCGGTAATGATGGCGATAAAACCTACGTGCGTATCGGTTTTAAAGGCGCGACTCAAATTAACGATATGCTGACCGGCTACGGCCAGTGGGAATATCAGATTTCAGCTAACCATGCCGAATCCGACGGCGCGAAAGACACCAAAACCCGTCTGGGCTTCGCCGGTCTGAAATACAAAGATCTCGGCTCGTTCGACTACGGCCGCAACTACGGCGTTATTTATGACGTGGGCGCCTGGACCGATATGCTGCCTGAGTTCGGCGATGACGCTTATGTCAAAACCGACAACTTTATGAACGGCCGCGCCAACGGCGTGGCAACCTACCGTAACAACGATTTCTTCGGCCTGGTCGACGGCCTGAAGTTCGCGGTACAGTATCAGGGCAAAAACGAAAACGATGGCCGCGCCAACAGCAAGGCGAACGGCGACGGTTGGGGCCTGTCTTCCAGCTACGAAATCATCGACGGTCTGAGCCTGGGCGGTGCCTATGCCTCTTCCAACCGCACCGCAGGCCAAAAAGCGGGCACCTTCGGTAAAGGCGATAAAGCCGATATCTGGGCCGGCGGTCTGAAATACGACAACAATAATGTTTACCTGGCCGCGACCTATTCGCAGAGCCGTAATATCGTGCCTATTTCCGGCACCGCAACCATCAATAACAACTCCACCTCCGTTAGCGGCTTTGCCAACAAGGCAGAAGGCGTGGAATTGGTTGCGCAATATCTGTTCGACTTCGGCCTGCGCCCATCGCTGGGTTATGTTCAGTCGAAAGGTAAAAATATCGAAGGCGTCGGCGATGCCGACCTGGTGAAATATTTTGACGTCGGCGCTTACTATTATTTCAACAAGAACATGTCGACCTATATCGATTATAAAATCAACCAACTCGACGACAACAATAAGCTGGGCCTGAAAACCGACGACGTTGTAGCCGTCGCCCTGACTTATCAGTTCTGATGTGACGAATAACCACCACTGCAATCTTTAGCTTCGGCTACTTGAAAAGGTTTATTTCGCCGGGCGGCTGCGCCCGGTTTTTTTCATTTACGCTTTCTGCCCCCAGGCCCCTGCCCGATTCCCGCTCTGCATCCCGTAACCGCACGCAGAAACTTGCCTTGTAAAACAATCGGGTCTAGATGTAATACCCTGTAGATTCCCTTTCCGAACGGAGCAAAGCATGCATAGCGATGGACAGTTTGAGTATCAAAGCGCCCTGCGCTACAGCAGCGACCAATTGGCGCAGATCCTCTGCCACTGTTTTGAAAACTACATTGTGCGTTTTGTCATTGACGGCGCCACTTTCGCCAGCCGCTTTGGCGCCGAAGATCTCAGCCTGAACGACAGCATTATCGTCACCCACCAGCAACAACCGGTAGCGCTGGCGCTGATCAGCCGCCGTGGCCTGCACAGCCGGGTGGCGGCGCTGTCCATCCGCCCGGAAATGCGCGGCAAAGGGCTGGGAAAAGCGCTGATGCAGCGTATCGTCGCCGACGCGCGTAGTCGTGGCGATCGTCGGCTGTCTCTTGAGGTGATCGAAGGCAATGACGCCGCGCTGGCGCTCTATCATCAGGCCGGCCTGCGCATCGTCCGCACCCTGACCGGCCACCAGACCGACGCACCGACAACCGCCGAAGTGGCAATGCTGCAGGAGATTGACCCCTTGACCGTCTCGCACCGCCTGACGGCCGAAGGCGCCACCGACCAGCCTTGGCTGATCGCACCGGAATCGCTCTACAAACTGCCCGGTAAACCGCACGCCTTTACCCTTGACCGCCAGGCCTATGCGGTGGTGCAGGCCGGGGCCGAGAAGTGCTTCCTGCGCATGATTTACGTGCCGCCGCAGCACCGTGGCAAAGGGCATGCCCGGGCGCTGCTGGCCGCGTTACAGGTGCAGTTTTCGCCGCTGCCGCTGGCGGCCAACGTTTACGTTCCCGAGGTAGCGGCACCCTTCTTTGACCGCCTTGGCTGGCGGCAAGACGCGCTACGCCAGTTTGAGATGGCGATGACGTTGAATACCGCACCATAACAACCCGTAAGTTATTCTTTTATGGCAGGAGAAAACATGCAAAAAATGACCCTTGGCGCAGCGATCGGCATTGCGCTATTGACGCTGACCGGCTGCGCGCAGCCGCCGAAAACCGATCTGCAGGCTCAGCAGCGGCTGGCGGACCAGTCGGTGCTGGCGCTGAACTGGTTCCAACAGTCCGGTGAATACCAGGCGTTGGCGCACCAGGCATTCAACAGCGGCAAACGCGCCTTCGATCAGGCCAGGGCCGCGCCGGGCAAGAAGAAAGCCGTGGTGGTCGATCTGGACGAAACCCTGCTGGACAATAGCCCGTATTCAGGCTGGCAGGCGCAGCAAGGCAAGCCGTTCGCCGCCGCCACCTGGGCGAAATGGTCGCAGGCCGAGCAGGCCGGTGCGGTACCGGGCGCGGTGCAGTTTGCCCGTTACGTCAACAGCCATCAGGGCACGATGTTCTACGTCTCCAATCGCAAAGTGTCCGAATACGCCGCTACGGTCGCCAATATGCAGAAACTGGGTTTTACCGGCATGTCGGAAAAAACCGTGCTGCTCAGCAGCGACACGTCCAACAAGCAGGCGCGCTTTGACGCCATCAAACAGGCAGGTTATGACATCGTGGTGTACGCCGGCGACAACCTGAACGACTTCGGCGCGGCAACCTATCACAAGGATAATGCGCAACGTCGGGCATTCGTCAGCGATAATCAAAGCAGGTTCGGCACCGAATTTATCGTGCTGCCTAACCCGCTGTACGGCGACTGGGAAAGCGGTATGGCCCGCGATTACAACAAGCTGACGCCGGAGCAGAAGCTGCAAATCCGCCAACAGGCCATCAAGGCCTGGAACGGGCAGTAATCGCCTACAAACAGAGTACTTTCCAGTACAGTCGCGCTCTGCGTATACCCTATGGATTTCAAGTTACAGCTAGGCGGCAAGCTCGTTCATCCCCAGGAGCTTACTCAAGTAAGTGACTGGGGTGAACGGGCGCGGCCAACAACGCTGTAGCTTGAAAGACGACGGGTATACTTACAATAGTTTGTACATATAACTGGTGGCATCCAGCGCGCTGCCGTTGCTGGCCCGCGCGTACTGCGGAATACTTCCCGCCAGCTGAAACCCCAGTTGGCGATACATACCCTCGGCCGTGTCGCCGGTCAGGGTATCCAGCACCAATAAATGCCGCTGATGCTGAATCGCCTTTTGCTGAATTTGCAGCATCAGCTCACGGGCGATGCCCTGGCGGCGGGCCTGCGGATGCACCATCAATTTCACTACTTCGGCGCGGTGGCGGCCGTTGTCAGGCATGTCCAGCAGCAGTTGCACCGTGCCGACCACTCGCCCCGCTTGCCGGGCGACCAACAGGATCCGTTCTTCTCGCTCAATCGCCGGCAGCAGACGGCGCCAGAACGCCTGCGCCTGTTCCAGGGTGAAAGGCATCACAAAACCAATGCTCGCGCCTTGCGATACGCTGGCATGCAGCATATCGGCCAGCTCAGGAAGGGTGTTTTGTACCGCGCCGGCGTTCAGTTGCTGTATCTCAATCATGATTAGGGCCTGCAGATGACAAGGGTGTAATGGGCCGGCTCGGTGCCGGGCACAGCAAACCTGGAAGCGCCGAATAGCCGGTAGCGCAGACAGTCGCCAGGCTCAAGCTGGAAGGTGCGGTCCTCGAGCGTCAGCTCGAGCCGGCCTTCCAGCAGCCAAAGATGGTGCTCGAGCGCATGTACCGAAGGCGCGTCATAGGCAATCTCTGCGCCAGCTTCAAGCCGGCCTTCGATAAACTCCGCCTTGAACAGCGCGGCAGGCGGCGATACCGAGCGGCGATGAAAACCGCTGGCGCTGTCGATCCATACCGGTTGCTGCTCGCGGCGCAGCAGCTCCGGCGGTTCATCCTCGACCTCGCTCAGCAGGCGTGACATGGTCAGCCCATACGCCGAGCACAGCTTGTTCAGCAGCGAAGCGGTCGGGCTGGTTTCCGCACGCTCCACCCGCGACAGCGTCGCCCGGCTGATGCCGGTTTGCTGCGCCAACTCCTCGAGCGACCAACTCTGCCGCTGACGCAAATCAGACAGCCGCTGGGCCAAGCGGAGATCGGCGCTTTCCAATCCGTTATCCATTCTCGTGCTCCTGATGATAAATCCCATATAAGAGAAATAATCTCAAATTAGGGATTAGTCAATCGGATTTTAAAACAGGCCGCACAGGGCGATAAAAAACAGCATGCTCAGCAGCACCGCCAACATATTGCGCAAGAAAAACGCCAAGATCACCGCAAACAGCGCGCCCCACAGATAAGGATTATCCGGCACCGCGCGCAAGGTATCGCCGCTGAACGCCAGGATCGGCCCGCAGATCGCCGTCAGCACCGCCGGCACGGAAAAACTCAGCAAGCGTCTGAAGCGTGGCGACAGCCGCACCGGCAGGCCCGGTGCCAGAAAACAGTAACGGTTAAAAAACACCACCAGGCCCATCAGCACTATCGTCAGCCAAATCATGCGCACTCCTTGCTGCACAGCATGCCGACGCCCATCGCCGCGAGGGTGGTGATAATCAACGCGCCCGGTACCTGAAAATAATGCAGCGCTACCGACAGCGGCAACGCGGTCAGTACGCACGCCAGCACCGGCAGGCTACGGATCATCGGTACCACGATGGCGATAAAAGTGGCGGCAATGGAGAAATCCAGGCCATAAGAGTCCAGATCCTCGGCACTGCCGGCGGCCAACACGCCCAACAGGGTGAAAAAAATCCAGCTCAGGTAAAAGGTCAGCCCGGCACCCAGCGCGTACCAGCGGTTAAACCGCGCCGGGGCCTGGTTGCCGGTGAGGGCAAACAGCTCATCGGTCAACAGAAACCCCAACAGCAAACGCCAGCGCAAAGGGAGCGGCGCTACGCTTTCCCGCAGCCGCAGGCCATACAGAAAATGTTGGGCGGTGACAAAAAAGGTCGAGACCAAAATAGCCAGCAACCCCGCACCGCCTTTGATCATGCCCATCGCCACCAGTTGCGAGGCACCGGCAAAGACAATGGCCGACATGCCCAGCCCCTGCGCCGCCGTCAGGCCACTCTGGATGGCCATCGACCCCGCCAGGATGCCCCAGGGCAACACCGCCAGACACAGCGGCAGGATCGCCGCCGCCCCTTGCAGCGCCGGGCGCAGCCGGGACACCGGCGGCTCGGTGAGGATTGATAAGTGCGTCATGCTGTTCTCCTTGGTTTGAAGGCACAGCCTACGGCAGGATTACTCTGGGGTATTGCACAGGATTGCGCGGCTATTTCAGCGACTTAACATAGTCGCCGGGCGTGATGCCCATAGATTTGCGGAAATGGCGGTGGAAATGGCTTTGATCGTGAAAACCGCTGCTCAGCGCACTGTCCAGCACGCCGTGGCCGGCCTTCAGCATTTGGCGTGCCTTGCGCAACCGGGCCTGGATTTGGTAAGCATGCGGCGGCAAACCGGTAGCCAATTGAAACTGACGCAGCAGATAGTAAGGACTGAGCGCTACCCGTTCCGCCAGCTCCAGCAACGAAATGTCTGCCTCGGGGAAATCATCCAGAAAAGCCTTTACCTGCGTGACCTGGCGCTGCGCCTTACTCTGCGGCGCGGGGTCGATGCGGCTTTTACCGTGCCGCAACATCAGCCAGGTGAGCGCAGAAAACACCATGGTTTCTTTCAGCAGACGGTTTTCATCGCTGTGCAGCAGGCTGAACGCCAACCGCAGTTGGCCGGCAAGGCCGACGTCGTGAACCACCGGACTGGGGAAATAAGGCGTTGCCCCGGCACCGGTTTTCAAGTCTCGCGAGAGAAACGCCAGCAGTTCCGGGGTGGGATACATCGCCTGATAGGACCAGCCGTCTTCGCTGGCGGCGCTGCCGGTATGAATATCGTCGGCGTTGACCAGAATGATGCTGCCCAGCGGCGCCACGTGCTCGCCGCCGGTCCGGTAAAAACGCTGGGCGCCGTCGTCGATTACCCCTACGCAGAAGCCTTCGTGGCTATGGCGCGAGAAAGTCTGGCGGCGATAGGTGGCCTGCAGCACCCCCAACCCACCGAGTTCGTCGACGTGCATGAAGCTGGCCTGCTCCCGGCGAAGGTTACGCCCTGCGCTTTCCACCATAATATCCGCCTCCGCTGAATGAAGTTTATTCTATCATTCAGTGGACGGATGGTTTTGTACAAAATTGCCCGTTTCGTCGGCCGGCGGCGCGATTGCCGCACAGCGCCAGGCGCTAAACACCGCCAGCAACGGCGCCAGGGCAAACAGCAGGAACAGCCAACGCGCGGCATTGGCCGCCCCCGCCGCACCACCCGGCTCGTTCAGCCCGGCCAGATTCGCGATCATCCCGGCCAGCGCCGCGCCAAAGGCGGTGGCAAACAGCTGCACCGTGGTGATGGATGCGCCGGCGATATCCTTATCCGCTTCAGGGGCGACCTGCAAGATACGCGTCAACAGATGCGGCCAGCCGAAACCGATGCCGAATCCCACCAGCGTCAGCGCGATCACAATCGGCGTCAGCGCCAACCAGTGGCCGCCGGAAGGTGTCGGCATCAAAATACCCAGCGCCAATAACCCCACCAGCACGAACAGCGGCCCGCTGATGATCGCCCGGCGGATGCCCGCACTGCGCCAGCCGGAACTGAGGATTTCCGACAGCGTCCACCCCGCCGCCATGGTGGCCGCAATGTAGCCGGAGATCAGCGGCGACTGACCATGCAGGGTTTGCAGGAAGTAAGGCACGAAAATTTCGCTGGTCATGCCTATCACCAGCAGGGAGACGGTGATATACAGCGAGGCCAGTTGCGAGCCGCGACGCAGAGCGCCATGCGGTAACAGCCGTGCACGAGAGTGCGCCTCACGCTGGATCAGCCAGGCCATCAACAGCAGCGCCAGAGCAATGCCGCCCAGGTTGATCCACGCGCTGTCCGCCAGGCTACCGGCGGAAACCACCAGCACCGCCGTCGCCAACAGCAGCAACTGAGCCGCCGGCAACGGCGCCGCCTGTTGCTGGGGTTTGCCCTTGGGCAGGATCAGGAAAGTGAAGCCGGCGTACAGCACCATGATCGGCAGCAGGATGCCGAATGCCCAGCGCCAGGCGTTCAGTTCGGCAAAAACTCCGCCCACCGCCGGCCCTACCAGCGTCGCAATACCCCACATCGCCGACACCAATGCCATCGCGCGCGGCCACAGCTTTTGCTCAAAGACCAGATTGATCATGGCGTAGGACAACGCAAAGATCAGACCACCGCCAAACCCCTGTACCGTTCGGCCGATCAGCATGACCGGCATCGACGGTGCCAACGCGCACAGCATCGCCCCGGCGATAAAGAACAGCGACGCCACCAGATAGGCACTGCGTGCGCCATAACCGCTGAGCAACCGCGCGGATAACGCAGAACCGAGAATGGACGCCACCACAAACAGCGTGGTGTTCCAGGCATAGAGATTCAGGCCGCCAATATCCTGCACCACCGAGGGCAAAATGGTGGTGGCGACCAGAATATTGATGGCGTGCAGCGCTACGCCGAGCGAGAGCGCGATCGCACTGGCACCATTTTTGCCGGAGAAAAGATCGCCCCAACGGCTATCATCGTTAGTTATCACGGTTGTCGTCCTGTTTTCAGAGTAATGGCATTGAGTTGCGGGTGATAATGCGTTAATTTTAACAAGTGTTAACTTGGAATAATGGTAGGGCGAGGCGGAGAAATATGTCAAGAATAAACTTGGAAAATAGCGGTAACACCACGCAGTCGGTCAGTGACCGTTTGCTGACGCTATTGAAAACCCGCGGCCCACAACAGGCGTCTGATGCAGGGAGAGTCCTTGGCACCACCGGTGAAGCTGCGCGCCAGCAGTTCGTCAAGCTGGCAAAAGAGGGTTTGGTTGAAGCGGTGGCGGAAACGCGCGGCGTCGGTCGCCCGGTGCAGTTGTGGCACCTGACCGCCGCCGGCAATGCGCGTTTTCCGGATACCCACTCCGAATTGACGGTGCAACTGCTGCGCACCGTACGCGACAAACTGGGCGAACAGGCGATCGACTTGCTGATCGACACCCGTGAACAGGAAACGCGCATTAACTACAAACAGGCGATGATCGGTGCGACCGACTTGCAAGAACGCGTCGCGCGCCTGACGGCCATCCGCACCCGCGAAGGTTACATGGCCGAATGGCGCGCCCAGGAAGACGGCTCGTTTCTGTTGGTGGAAAATCACTGCCCGATCTGCGCCGCCGCCACCGTCTGCCAGGGATTCTGCCGCGCTGAACTGAGTATTTTCACCGAAGTGTTGCAGGCGCAGGTCGAGCGCTCCGAGCATATCCTGGCCGGCGCGCGCCGTTGCGCTTATCGCATCTCGTTGCTGTAAGCAGGCACTCCCCCATGCACCGGGCGCAACCGCAATGAAAACGCATGCCGGATTCTGGCTGGCGACACTGGGGATCAACGCCGCCTGGCTGTTGGCGATCCTGGGCCACGATCGGGTCAATGCCGTACTGCTGGCCGGCGCGGTGCTGGCGCTTATCTTTACCCCGGCGCACCGGCGGCGATGGGCGCTGTTGGCCGCCCTGACCGGTATCCTGATGGACAGCCTGTGGAGCTATGCCGGCGTGCTGCATTTCAGCGGCCATAGCCTGTTGCCGTTATGGATGATTGCCCTGTGGCTGGCCTTTGGCTGCTGGTGGTTTTGGCTGTTGGACCTGATAAAGGCCGCCCTCTGGCCGCTGGCAGTCCTGGGTTCCATCGCCGGGCCGCTGGCGGGCATTATCGGTTGGAAGTTGGGAGCAATACAGCCGGGCATCGCGCCGGAAATCATGCTGTTGCTGCTTTCTGTCGGTTGGGCCGCCTTTCTGCCCGCGGTGAGCTGGCCGCGTCTGAACAAGCCGGCCCCGTAACGGCGCAGGCTTGCCTGCCATTCCTTTTTCACCGGCCTTTTTTCCATTAAAAAGTGCTGAAAAGCGTTGCTTATCCGCCACCCGATCGGGTTTACTGAGTCCTCTAATAATAACCTTCCCTACAGAATAAAAACCCATGCTTAGCCAAAATAGCCGTAACGTCCTGCCGTTAATCGGGGCGCTGTTCACGTTATATATTGTTTGGGGGTCGACCTACTTCGTTATTCGTCTGGGGGTAGAGAGCTGGCCGCCGTTGATGATGGCCGGTATCCGCTTTCTGGTCGCCGGGATCGTGCTGTTCAGTTTCCTGGCACTGCGCGGCCATGCTCTGCCAACGCCAAAACAGTGGCTGGCCGCCGGCACCATCGGCATTTTGCTGTTGGCGGTGGGCAACGGCCTGGTGACCGTGGCGGAGCATCAGAACGTGCCTTCCGGCATTGCCGCGGTGATGGTGGCGACGGTGCCGCTGTTTACCCTGTGCTTTAGCCTGCTGTGGGGCATGCGCAATACCAAACTGGAATGGGCGGGCATTGCGCTGGGCCTGGTGGGGATTGTGCTGCTGAATACCGGCAATAACCTGGTCGGCAACCCGACCGGCGCGCTGCTGATCCTGCTGGCTTCCGCCAGTTGGGCGTTTGGATCGGTGCTGGGATCGCGCATCTCACTCCCCGCCGGGCCGATGGCCGGTGCGGCGGAAATGCTGGTCGCCGGCGTGGTGTTGCTGGCGGTCAGCCAACTGAGCGGCGAGCGCCTGACCCAGATGCCCACCGCCAAAGGCTTCTTCGCGCTGGGTTACCTGATCGTCTTCGGCTCCATGCTGGCGATCAGCGCCTACATGTTTTTGCTGAAAAACGTGCGCCCGGCGGTGGCGACCAGCTATGCCTACGTCAACCCGGTGGTAGCGGTGCTGCTCGGCATCGGCTTTGCCGGCGAGTCGCTGGCGCCACGCGAATGGGCCGCGCTGGTGATTATCGTCGCTGCGGTGGTGCTGGTGACGCTGGGAAAATACCTGTTCACCCGTCCGGCAAGCCGTATAAACAGAAAATAGTATGATTCGGGGCGAAGATATTCGCCCCTATGCCGCCGCCGACAAAGGGTCTATAATTCCCACTGTTCCGAACAACCTGCGAAATTATTCCTATGCTGAAAAAAGCCTTTATCATCGTTATCGCCCTGGCCGCCTTTGGTTCACTGGGCGGCGTATTCCTGGCCGGGCTGAATATGTACACCCGTTCCACCACGCCGCTCGAAGAGAGCACCACCACCAGCGATGCCGCCGTCAGCACGGCTCCGGCAGACGGCATTCAGGCCAAGTGATGCTCCATCCAGCCCTGGCAACGCTGCTGTAAAAAGCGTTGCAACAGCCTGACGCGCTCCGATACCTGCGAACGGTGCGGGCACACCAGGCTGATGGGCACTGCGTCGCTTTGCCATTCCGGCAATAGCTGTACCAGGCGCCCTGCGTGAATATCCGCCACCACATCGATGGCCGATTTACGGACAATACCGTGCCCGGCCAGCGCCCAGCGCCGCGCCACCTCGCCGTCGTCGGTAAAATAATGGCCGTTCAACGGCACTTCAATGCACTCATCCCCACGCCACAAGCGCCATTCTGCCTGCCTGCGCCCGCTGGGCTGATAAATCAGAATGCCGTGTTGCGCCAGTTCTGCCGGCGTCTGCGGCACGCCATACCGTTGCAGGTAAGCCGGGCTGGCGCAGATTAAGCGCCGGTGCTGCGGTAAAATGGGCAGTGCCACCAGCGAAGAATCCGCCAGTTGGCCAAAACGCAGCGCAATATCTACCGGCTCGCGGAACAGATCGGCCTGGCGATCGTTAATCAGCAATTGCAGCTGAATATGCGGGTGCTGTAGTTTGAATTCGTCCAGCCAGCCCAACAGCAGGTTGCGGCCAAAATCCGACGGCGCAGAAATTTGCAGCACGCCGGAGAGCCCCTGATGTTTCTCGCGTATCGCCTGCTCCCCTTCCGCCAACGCGCCTAACGCCAGCCGGGCGCTATCAAGATAACGCCGCCCTTCCTCCGTCAAGCGCAGGCTGCGGGTGGAACGCACCAACAGCCGTACCCCCAACCGCTGCTCCAGCCTTTTAACCGCAATGCTGGCCGCCGCAGGGGTGATATCCAGCGCTCGTGCCGCCTCTGAAAAACTGCCGCCGTCAACCGTACGAACGAACACCTCGAGATCGATAAAGGATGTCATGGGGATCCTGGCGCTACGCCTATTATTAAAAATAATTTATAAGTGTTTGCCATTTAGGCTGATTGTTCGCGGATTTTCAATGATTGATGATAGATAACATCGACATTCATGGCAATCGAGGCCCTATCATGACCCTCTCTTCTTCTCCCCTGCACCGGCAAAAGCTGGTGATTATCGGCGGTAACAGCGGTATCGGTGCGGCGGTGGCTTACGCCGCCGTGGCAAACGGCGCCAGCGTAGTGCTGGCCTCACGCCGTACCGGGTGTATGCAACACTATCATCCTGCCGACGGTGGCAACCTGCGGGTGATGCAGGCGGACGTCACCGACCAAGCTTCGCTGCGGGCGCTGTTCGCCGAGGTCGGCGAGTTCGATCATCTGGTGTTCACCGCCGGGCCGGTCGTACAGGCCAAACTGCTGGCGGATACGGATTTTGACGAAGCGCAGGCCAGTTTTGACGTCAAATTGTGGGGCGCACTGCGCGCCATTCAGGCTGCGCTGCCTACCTTGTCGCCGCAGGGCTCCATCACCCTGACCTCTGGCCAGCTGTCGCGCAAATACCTCAGCGGGCAGTTAATTAAAACCGGCATCAATGCGGCGCTGGAGGCGATGGGCAAACAGTTGGCGAAAGAGCTGGCGCCGCGACGGGTCAACGTGGTCAGCCCCGGCATTACCGTCACCGAAGCTTACGATGCCCTGGGCGCCGAACAGCGTCAGGCGATGTTCGCCAAAATCGGCGCCGGGCTGCCGGTCGGGCGCGTCGGCCAGGCGGCGGACGTGGCGGCAGGGTATCTGCTGGCAATGGAAAACGGCTTTATCACCGGCAGCGTGATTGACATCGACGGCGGCGGCCTGCTGTAAATTTGGCAAGCGCCGCCTGGGGGAACGCCTACAGCGCCGTCACCCCCAGCGCGGCGGCCTGTTGTTCCAGTACGGTGATTTTTTGGTACGCCGAACGGGGTACCAGCGTGAAATCGCCGATCAGCAGGCTGTCGCTCACCGCCTCCCCCACCATCGCCTTCGCTCCGGCGCGCAATATTTCCAGCTGTTCCGGCGGCGTATGTGCAGAAGTAATCAGCGGCAGCCCCGGAACGACGGCCGTACGGCCAATAATTTTCAACCCCGCCAGCGCCTGCGGTTGCGCCCGCTTGAGCAATTCCAGGCTGACGCAGTCGATGGCCGCAATGTCCGCTTCGCGGCTTTGGATTAGCCTGAGCGATTGATAATGCGCGCCGGAGGCGATGGCGGCGCGGAAGAATTTTCCGTCTTGCGCCAAAGGCGCGATCAGTGCGCGCAGGCTGTTATGGCCAGACTGCGAATCTGTGCTGTTATAGGCCGCTACCCGGCCGCGAAAATCCGCCAGGCTTTCTCCCGGTTCATCATCGCGCACCACCAACCAGCTACTGTAGTCCGGCCCCTCGCAACCCTCGACGCGATAGTGGTAAGTGCCGACCAGTTGTACCTGCGGCAGGCTGCTGACCAGCGGATAACCGCAAGTCTGGCTGAGCAGGACATCGCCCTGCTGCCAATGCCGCGCCAAATCTTGCGGCCAACTCAGTTGCGGCGGCAAATCCGCCAGCCCCAAATCTTGAAGTTTTTCGCGCAGCACCTGCCAAAAGGCCTCGGCCGGTTGATGCGTAACGCCGTACATCGGCAAAGATACCTGCTTCATGTCCCTTACCCCGCAGAAGAACCCACCGGCGTCTGCTGACGCCAGGCGGTGAGATAGCGCACCCAGCGCTCAAACAGCATATCGGTGATGATCGCCAGCAAGGCCACCACCGCCGCCCCCTGAATGACATAGGCGGTATTGAAACCGCTCAGGCCGATGATAATCGGCGAACCCAGCGTTTTGGTGCCGACGGTGGAGGCGATCGCCGCCGTGCCGATGTTAATGATGACCGACGTGCGGATGCCGGCGACAATCACCGGCGCCGCCAGCGGCAGCTCGACGCGCCACAGGATCTGCCTGGCGTTCATCCCCACCCCCTGCGCAATCTCGCGCGTGGCGCTGGGCACCGATTCAATCCCCGCCAGAGTCCCCTGCAAGATGGGCAGCAGGCCATACAGCACCAGGGCAATAATCGCCGGTTGCTCGCTAAAGCCCATCACCGGCACAGCAATCGCCAGCACCGCCACCGGCGGGAAGGTCTGACCGACCGCCACCAGGGTTTCCACCAGCGAACGGAATTCCTTGCCGGCCCGGCGGGTCACGCCGATCCCTGCCGCTACGCCAATCACCACGGCGATCAGGCTGGAAACCGCCACCAGCAACAGGTGCGCCCACACCAGCGAGATAAAGCTGTCTTGCTGGTAGATCGGCCGGTCCAGATCGGGGAACCAGGCAGCGAACAGCCCGTGCAAATGATTCATGCCAAACACCAGCGCCAGCAGCAAAGCGAAGGTCCAGGGCAGCGGATCGCGCAGCCAGCGCGTGAAACGCGGCGCACTCATGACAGCGCCTGTTGGCTAATCAGATCGTTGAAATGCAGCACGCCGAGCGCTTCGCCCTGTTCGCCTACCACCGGTAAACTTTCACTGCCGCGTGCCACAAACACCGACAGAGCTTCGCGCAGGCTCATGGCGGCAGCGATCGGCTCGCCGTCGGCACTGCCGGGGCGCACGCGTTCCGCCACCGTTGCCAGCGACAGCAGCTTGATGCCGCGATCGCTGCGGCCGAAGAAATCGCGGACAAAATCGTTGGCCGGCGCGGTCAGCAGTTCCAGCGGCGTGCCCTGCTGCACAATGCGCCCCTGATCGAGCAATACGATGCGGTCCGCCAGCGCCAGCGCTTCGTCGATGTCGTGCGTCACCAGCACTATGGTGCGCCCGGAAAGATGATGAATGCGCGCGATCTCCGTTTGCAGCGCCGCGCGCGTCACCGGATCCAGTGCCCCGAAAGGTTCATCCATCAGCAGCACCTCAGGATCGGCGGCCAGCGCGCGTGCCACCCCAACCCGCTGCTGCTGCCCGCCGGAAAGCTGGTGCGGGTAGCGGCGGCGGAACAGATCCGGTTCCAGATGCAGCAGCTCCAGCAGTTCGGTCACCCGGTCGCGGATGCGCGCTCGCGGCCATTTCAGCAGTTGCGGCACGGTGGCGATGTTCTCCTCCACAGTCCAGTGCGGAAACAGCCCGATCGACTGAATGGCATAACCCATCCGGCGGCGCAGATCCTGCGGTTTGAATTTCTGGATCTCTTCGCCGGCAAAATAAATCTTGCCCTGATCGTGTTCGATCAGCCGGTTGATCATTTTTAACGTCGTGGATTTACCGGAACCCGAGGTGCCGATCAGTACGGCAAATTCGCCCTCGGCAATCTGCAGCGTAAGGTCGTCCACCGCCGGCTTGCCCTGAAAAATCTTGCTGACCTGAGTAAAGTGAATCATCGGCGTGAGACTTCCAATAATGAAACCATAAATTTAAACAGCGAATCGACGATTACCGCCATCACGATCACCGGGATCACCCCCAGCAGCACCAGATCCAGCGCGCTGCTGAGCAGGCCCTGGAAGACAATGGCGCCAAAACCCCCGGCACCGATCAGCGCCGCCACCACCGCCATGCCGACGGTTTGCACCGCCAGAATGCGCACGCCGGTCAAAAACAGCGGTAACGCCAGCGGCAACTGCACACGGAAGAAAATCTGCCCGCGCGTCAGACCCATGCCGCGGGCGGACTCGATCACGCTGGCCGGCACGCTTTGCAGCCCGGCCACCACGCTGCGCACCAGCGGCAACAGGGCGTACAGCACCAGCGCAACGATCGCCGGCGCCATGCCGATGCCGCTGACGCCGTGCTCCGCCAGCCACGGCACCGCCGTCGCCAACCCGGCCAAAGGCGCTATCAGCAGGCCAAACAGCGCAATCGAGGGCACGGTCTGGATAATGTTCAGGGTCGAGAAGATCGGCGTTTGCCAGCGGCGGGAACGGAAACACAGCACCCCGAGCGGCACGCCAATCAACAGCGCCGGCACCAGCGTCGCCAGCAGAATGGTCAGGTGCTGCAACAGCGCGGCGTCAAATACGTCCTGCCGGTTGTAGTACTCCTTAAGCAACGAAAGCTGATCCAACTGATGCCCAAACAGCAGCGCCACCGCAGGCAGCACCACCAGCAGATTGCCGAGGATGCGCCACAGATGCGAGGCGGTGAGGCGGGTCATGGCGTCCGCGGCCATCAGCAGGCTCAACGCCAATATCAGCCAGCAGCCGCTACCCCAGGAGGTGCGCGCCAGTTTGGACCCGTCCTGCGCCAGTTGTTGCGCGGCATGGCCGCTCAGCCAGAAGGCCAGCGTCAGCAGCGCCGAAGCGGCCAACGCGGTGAGCAACGCATTACGCCGGTTCGGCGCCAGCAGGCTAAGCGCCGCCAGCACCAGCATCGGGGCCAACAGCCACAGCGCCGGGCCGTGCAGCAGGGAGATCAAGGAAATGGGCTTGCCCGACAACAGGCGATTGGGGGCATAACTGAGAAACGGCAGGCCAAATGCGGCCAGCAGCAACAGGATAAGCAATGTCAGTAAAACGCGGTTTTTTACGGCAATAATCAAAGAAACTCTCCGGCTCCATGTCTGGTGGGCCGTATCCCGCCCCTCTCCCAAAGGGAGAGGGGGAAGATCGGCGTTATCCCTTAACAAATCCTTTCTCTTTCAGATAAGCGGCCGCAACCTGTTTGGCATCCTGGCCTTCCACCGCGATCTGCGCATTGAGTTTCTGCAACGTCGGGCCATCCAGTGAGGCAAATACCGGCTTCAGCAATTCGGCGATATTGGCGTGCTGTTTTAGCGCCGCCTCGCGGATAATTGGCGCCGGCGCGTAAATCGGCTGCACGCCTTTTGGATCTTCCAGCGTTTGCAGCCCCAGCGCCGCCACCGGGCCGTCGGTGCCATAGGCCATCGCCGCATTCACGCCGGAGGTTTGCTCCGCCGCCGCCTTGATGGTCACGGCGGTATCGCCGCCGGCCAGCGACAGCAGTTGATCCTGATTCAGTTTAAAGCCGTAAGCATTTTGGAACGCCGGCAGTGCATCCGGGCGTTCGATAAACTCCGCCGAAGCCGCCAGCTTGAACTTGCCGCCGCCGTTGATCCACTTGCCCAGGTCGGCCAGGGTTTTCAGGTGGTTGGCGTCCGCCACGTCCTGACGGATGGCGATAGTCCAGGTATTATTGGCCGGCGAGGCATCCAGCCAGACGATTTTGTTCTTGTCATAATCGAGCTTCTTCACCTTCTCGAAACCGGCCTGGGCATTTTTCCATGCCGGGTCCTTTTCGTCGGAGAAGAAAAATGCGCCGTTGCCGGTGTATTCCGGGTAGACGTCAATCTCGCCGGAGGTGATCGCCCCGCGCAGCACCTTGGTGGTGCCGAGCTGCAATTTGTTGGTGGTTTTGATGCCGTTGGATTCCAGCACCTGCACAATGATGTTGCCGAGCAGCGAGCCTTCGGTGTCGATTTTGGACCCGACGCGCACCGTATCGGCCGCCTGCGCCACGCCGACGCTCGCGGCGAGCAAGGTCAACGCCAGAGCAAAGAAACGTCCACGTGATGGGGTGATAGCCATACTTTTTCCTCTTGTTGTGTGTTTTCCGGCTATTTGGCCAGATCGATTGGAAAATCCTGAGAAGCGCGCTTCCATCGCGCAATCAATGTCTCTGCCGGCCAGGCGTCATATTCGCCCTGGTGCGCCGCCGGCCTCTCACCGCCGTTGAAAGGGTGAACCTCAACGGCAACCGGAGTCAACGCGTAGTCGCTCATCCATTGGCCATAGCCCTGCACCACAAATCCCTGGCTGCGCTGCCGGTACGCGCCGCGCTCCGCCAGATACACTTCCCGTAAACCGTACCACGGCAGGCCGGGCAGGTCATGGTGAACTAAATGATAGTTCAGATTGAGAAACAGCAGCCGCCACGGCCACGCCGCCTCATTAATAATAGAACGTGCCTGCGGAGCTTCAACGGCGCGATGCTCAAAAAACGATCTCACCTTGGTCAGCGCCAGCGCCGGGTAGCTGACGGCCAACAGATAAAATGCCACGCCAATGCCCTGCTGTTGCAACCAACCCAGCACCGCTACCAACAGCAGCAGATGCACCAGCCACATCGCCAGCGTGCGCAGTTCGCCGGCGACAATAGCCTTCAGTGCGTTGGCCAGCGTGGCGGCGATATCCAGCGCCGGGCCAAGCAGTACCCGCCCGACCAGCGTATTGCGAACCTTCGCCAACAGCGGAAACAGCCGTGGGAAACGCTGCCATTGGGCCTGGCTGAAATAATAGCTTTCGGGATCTTCATGCGGATCGGTCAGGTGTTCGTTACGGTGGTGCTGAATATGCGAATCGCGATACAGGCCATAGGGATACCAGACCGCCAGCGGCAACAGGCCAAACAGCTGATTGACTCGCGGCCAGCGCGTTGGGTGGCCATGGATAAGTTCATGTTGCAGTGACATATACCAGGTGGTCAGCAAGATCAGCAGCGGCGTGCCAAGCCACGGCCCCAGCGTCTGCCAATACTGCGCCACGCCAAACCAGCCGCCGTAGACCGCCGCCATAATGCCCCAGGTCGGCAGCTCCAGGCGCCAGTACCAGCGCCGTTTAAGCTGCCGGATCCAGTTATGCTGGGCAGAATGCAGATAGTGGCTGTGGCTTTGGGGTGAGGACATGCTGCGGCTCGCTGTAGGGAATTTTCCCCAGTATCTGCGAGCCGCATGGGCGCTCAAAATAACGAAAGCGGTAAAGCAAAGTTAAAAATCAGCTATTTGCGTAAACGGCCTGCGGTTGACATTCGATAGGGAAATTGACCGAGTTGGCGATAAAGCACAGGTGGTGCGCTTTTTCATGCAGTTGCTGCGCCAGTTGCAGATCGTCGCCGTCACGGAGCGTTACCCGCGGGCGCAGCGTAACCGCAGTAAAGAACCCGCCGCGCTGGGCATCTTCGCGCATGATACCGACGGCGTTGTCCTGATAGGCCAGCACCGAAATCCCCGAGGTGGCGCACAGGTGCAGATACCAAAGTTTGTGGCAGGCGCTGAGCGAGGCCACCAGCAGATCCTCCGGGTTCCAGCGGGCGGCGTCGCCGCGAAAGGCCGGGTCGGCGGAACCGGCAATATCCGCCTTGCCCGCCGCGCTGATGCGATGATCGCGACCATAAGATTTGTAATCCGGCGTACTGGCGCCCAGGTTACCTTCCCAGTTCACTGCCACGTCGTACCGATGTTCACCTTTCATTGCCCGATGTTCCTTTTGTCATGCATCAAAAAACGCTATTCAGAGATGAGCCGGGTAGACATCCCCGGCATCGGCATACTGCTGCAACCGTTCGCGCCACCATTTTGCCGCCAGGCCGGTGGCGCTTTCACGCCAGCCAAAATAGGCGATATCGCTGCAACGTTCCGCTTCGACCTTTTTCGCCACCAACTCGCCGCTGTTAAGGTAAGGTTCAGCCAGGTAGCGCGGCAGATAACCGCAGCCAAGACCACGGAGCTGCGCCCGCAATTTGGCGTCAAACCCAAAGACCGTCAGTTGATCTTGTTCCTCGAGGATATTCAGGTTCTGCGGGGCATTCACTCGCGAGGTATCCCGCACCACTACGGCCCGGTGCTGCCGGATATCGGCCTTCAGCAAGGGCTCGGCCAGCGCCGCCAGCGGGTGCTGCGGGGCCACGGCAAACACGTAATCCAGCCGGCCCAATTGGCTGAAAGCATAGCCGACGCGCGACGGCGGTTCACAAATAGCGCCGATAATAATGTCCGCGCAGCCATACACCAGCGACTCCCAGGAACCGGCCAGCACCTCATGGCTAAAGCTCAGGCGGGTATGATGATGACGCTGATAAAACTCTTCAATCAGCGGCAACAGCCGTTCGAACGGGAAAGACGCGTCAATACCCAGCGTGATCTCGCTCTCCCAGCCGTTTTCCACATAGCGCGCCTGCTGTTCCAGATCCTGCGCCGCCCGCAGCAGCACCCGGCCCTTTTCCAACATCAGTTTGCCGGTATCGGTGAATTTCGCCCGGTGGCCGGAACGGTCAAGCAAAGTAATCTCGAGGTCGCTCTCCAATTTTTGCACCATATAGCTCAGCGCCGATGGCGTTTTGAACAGTGCCGAAGCCGCAGCGGCGAACGAGCCGTGCCGATCCAGCGCATCCAGAATCAGTAACGCTTCCAGGTTTAGTCTCACCGTATTCCCCCGTGTATAAAAAAACTCAACAAGATGGCAAAAATTCTGCGCTATCTTTGAAATCAGCCCCTGTCTACCCTGCATTTTATCGGCTTTGCATTACGGCGGTTAATTCGCAGTAGGATTGGGAAAGTAAATCATGTCTGAATTTCAATTACTTGATAAAGATAACTCCGCACTGATTTTTATCGACCACCAGCCGCAGATGGCCTTTGGTGTGACTAATATTGATCGCCGGCTACTGAAAAACAACGCTGTCGGTTTGGCCAAAGCCGGCAAGATTTTTAACGTTCCCACCGTGTTCAGCGCGGTCGAAACCGAGCGTTTCAGCGGCGATATCTGGCCGGAACTGCTGGCGGTTCGCCCTGACATCGTCCCCCTTAAACGCGCTTCAATGAACGCCTGGGAAGACGCCGCCTTCATAAAAGCCATTGCGGCCACCGGCCGCAAGAAACTGGTGATTTCCGCACTGTGGGCCGAAACGGGTTTGACCTTCCCGGCATTGATGGCGCTGGAAGCCGGTTACGAAGTTTACCTGGTTACCGATGCCTCCGGCGGCACCCCGGACGATGTGCATGAGCGCGCTATCGCACCTCTGATCCAGGCCGGGGCCGCTCCGGTGACCTGGCAGCAGGTCTTGTTGGAATACCAACGTAACTGGGCAAGTAAAGAAACCTACGACGCGGTGATGGCGCTGATACGCGAACACCGCAACACTGACGCGCTGGTGCCTCCTGCTCCGGCACGCACGGCAAAATAATCTGTTGCCCCGGCTGCACGCCAGGTTTTTTTGGGAGTTGACTTAATGGTTCATCAGCAACATGTCACGTTAGTGATCACTCATCGTCTGGCACCGGGTCAGGAACAGGCCTATGAGGCCTGGCTGAAACGTATTATGCCGGAGGCCGCCGGCTTCACCGGCCACCTGGGCGTTAACGTGATCCGCCCCACCGGCAGCGAGCAGGCCTATACGATATTGGTGCGTTTCGACAGCATCGACAATTTGAACCGGTGGAACAACTCGCCGCTGCGCAAGAAGTACATCGCAGAAGTGGCGCCGATGCTGCTGGAAGACGACCACGTTGATATTCGCCCGGGGGCGGAATTCTGGTTCACGCCGCCGAGCGCCACTACCCGGCCACCCGCCAAGTGGAAACAGTTTTTGATCACCCTGCTGGTGATCTTCCCCTCCACCAATCTGGTGCCCTGGTTCTGGGGCAAGCTGCTGCCGCAATTGGGCGGCACGCTGCCCGGCCATTTTCTCAATGACGCTACCGTGGTCGCGCTGGTGGTTTTCCTCTGGATGCCGATCGTGACCCGCGTATTCCATCAATGGCTCATCCGCCACTAAGCGGTTTGCCAGGAGAGCAGTTCACAGGGATTGAATGGGCGATTACGGGGGTTGACAGGGAAAGGGTTTATGCCACCGGCGGCTTGGGGCACGCTCGGTTGTTCATGCGGTGCGTTTTAATCATATTAAGCTACCAACTTGATAACTTATTAAGCCGGTAGCTGATTAACGTTCTGAGCTATGGCGTTCTCAGCCTGAGCGCGCCATAGCCGGCCGCCTCTAGTCGCGATTGATATCCAGCCAGCGGCGCTGCTCGGCGGAGGCGGCTATCGCATCCAGCACGCAGGAGACTTTCCAGCCCTCTTCAAAATCCGGCCACATGCGATCGCCGGCGGCAATGCCGTTGACCAGATCGCGGATCTCCACCGTCTTCTGATCGTTAAAACCGATACCGTGCCCGGCGCTGATGCAAAACGCCGCGTAGTCCGGGTGCTTCGGCCCCACCAGCAGCGTTTTGAAGCCCTGCCGCTCAGCCGGTTCGTCATGACGATACAGCTTCAGTTCCGCCATCCGCTCCTGGGTATAGCTGAGCGTGCCTTTGGTGCCGGTCACTACGTAGGTCAGCCCCATCTTGCGCCCGCAGGCAATGCGCGAAGTTTCGATGGTGCCCATGGCGCCGCCGGCAAAACGCACCAGCGCACTGGCCTGATCTTCATTTTCCACTTCGTGCATCACCGTCGGGTCTTTGGCATCCGGCCGCTGTTTGATAATGGTCTGCATGTCGCCGGAGACCGCCACGATATCGCCCACCAGGTAATGCGCCATGTTAACGATATGCGCCGCCAGATCCCCCAGCGCGCCCAATCCGGCGCTGGCCTTGCGGCAATGCCAGTCTATCGGGGTGCGCGGATCGGCGAGATAATCCTCATTGTGGGTGCCATAGAAATGCACCACCTCGCCAATCTCGCCGTTGGCGATGATTTCGCGCGCCAGCTGGCTGGTCGGGTTTTTCATGTAGTTGAAACCCACCAGCGTTTTAACCCCTTTGGCGCGGGCGGCCCGCACCATTTCGGCGGCATCGTTGGCGTCCAGCGCCAGCGGTTTTTCGGAATAAACGTGCTTGCCGTGGCGGATCGCCTCCAGCGCCATCTCCTTGTGCAGGAAGTTTGGCGCGCAGATATCCACCACATCAATAGCCGGATCCGCCACCAACTGCCGCCAGTCGCCGGTAGAACGTGAGAAACCAAATTCGGCGGCGCGCTGTTGCGCCAGCTCCGGCGTCACCTCCGCCAGCATTTCCAGCACCAGTTCGCCTTTCAGTGGAAATACCGTGGCTGCCTGCGCATAAGCAATAGCGTGGCAACGCCCAATGTAGCCGGTGCCAATTAACCCAACGCGTACCTGTTTCATCACCTTCTCCCCTGCCGATATCCGTAATGTGGCCGGCGCGCCGCTTAATGAAACGCGCCATCTGAGACAAGGTTATATGGAATATAAATTTCAATGACAAGCCAAAGGAAAAATAAAACTCATATCCGTGATGCCGTTCATGAAACCCTGCAGACCATGATGCAACGGTGCGATGATCGCGATACGCTGCACCCGGCGGTGAAGAACGAGCGAATAAAATGGATATTTTATTTCATATCACGGCAAACCGTTGGCACCATACAGCAAGAACCCCGGCCGCTGTTTAAGCCGCTGCAGATACGCATTCAGCTCTGGGTAATCCGGACGCGAGAACGGCGTCATCAACCAGCGGTTCAGCGACAGCCCGATCACCACGTCCGCCAGGCTAAAAGCCGCACCGGCCATATAAGCCTGGCCCTGCGCCAGATGCTGCTCCAGTATGCCCATCAGCCGGTTCCACTCCCTTTCGGCGTCCGCCAACCGGGCCTGATCCTGATAAGCGGCATCCTGACGCACCCGCGACATGAACACATAGCGCCAGGCGTTGTTCAGATCGGTGGCCTGCCAGTCCATCCACATCTCGACCCCGGCCCGCGCGCCCGGCTCCAGCGGCAGCAGATCCTGACGCCCTTCACGGCCCACCAGGTAGCGGCAAATCGTATTGGATTCCCACAGCACCCGCTCGCCGTCGATCAGTACCGGCACCAGCCCGTTGGGGTTAAGCGCCAAAAACGCCGGTTCCTGGGTGGAGCGAAAACCGCTGCCCCAATCCTCCCGCTGCAATGCCACATCCAGTTCATGGCAGGTCCACAACACCTTGCGCACGTTAATCGATGACGCCTTACCCAATAACTTGAGCATGCCGTTTCCTTATTATCCCAGCCAAAAAGGTTTGCGCCCTTCCCGTTGCGCATCGGCGCGCGTCAGACCGACATCCGCCAACTGCGCGTCGTCCAGCAGCAACAGCGATTTACGCGTGCGGTGGCGTTGCAGGTATAAACGCCAACGGAAAAAGAGTAACCGGCTTCGCGCCGGCGCGCTATCTGCAAACAGGGTCATTATTGCGTTCTCCTTCGGTTTAGCCTCGACGTTCATGATGCGGTGCGGGTGAAAAACGGTACAGATTCAAGTCATGGGTATTTTTTCCATACAAAAGCTGTCTCTGCGTATCTGAATGGTCTAATTTAATCCCATCTGTGCCGGTTATTTTCCCATTCACTCTCATTTTGGGTATCTGTATGACACGCTACGCCACGCTGGCCGCCATCCTTAGCCAACGCATCGAACA
Source organism: Serratia inhibens (assembly GCF_003591175.1). GTDB lineage: Bacteria > Pseudomonadota > Gammaproteobacteria > Enterobacterales > Enterobacteriaceae > Serratia > Serratia inhibens. The sequence goes on from NZ_QYYG01000001.1 coordinate 1,524,802, forward strand.
GGGGCTTTATCCGACCGGTCAGCGCCTGCCGTCGGTACGTACGCTGAGCCAGGAACACGGCGTCAGCATCAGCACGGTGCAACAGGCTTATCGCCTGCTGGAAGAGAGCCAACTGGTGGAAGCGCGGCCGAAATCGGGCTATTTCGTGCGAGGGGTGCGTACATTGGCCGAGCTGCCTGCCGTCACCCGCCCGGTGCAGCGGCCGGTGGACATTTCGCAATGGGAACAGGTGCTGGAACTGATCCGCACCAAACCGCGTGAAGATTTGGTACAGCTGGGGCGTGGCATGCCGGATATCAGCGAGCCGACGCTGAAACCGCTGATTAAGGCGCTGGGGCATATGGGCCGCCACGGCGATCTGCGCAGCCTGTATTACGACAATATTCAGGGCGTGATGGGCTTGCGTGAGCAAATTGCCCGCCTGCTGCTGGATTCCGGTTGCCAGATAAGCGCCGATCAGTTGGTGATCACCACCGGTTGTCATGAGGCGCTGTCCGCCGGGCTGCGCGCCGTGTGCCAGCCGGGGGACATCGTGGCGGTGGACTCCCCCTGTTTTCACGGCACCATGCAAACGCTGAAGGGGCTGGGCATGAAGGCGCTGGAGGTCCCCACAGATCCGCTGACCGGCATCAGCCTGGAAGCGCTGGAAATGGCGCTGGACCAGTGGCCCATCAAGGCAATTCTGCTGACGCCCAACTGCAATAATCCGCTGGGTTACATCATGCCCGAGGCGCGCAAGCAGCGTTTACTGACGCTGGCGCAGCGCCATGATGTGGCGATCATCGAAGATGACGTCTACGGCGATATCGCCTACCAGTATCCGCGGCCGCGCACCATTAAATCCTTCGACGACGATGGCCGCGTGCTGCTGTGCAGCTCCTTTTCCAAAACGCTGGCTCCCGGCCTGCGCATCGGCTGGATTGCCCCCGGTCGTTATCTGGAGCGCGTGCTGCACATGAAATATATCGGCACCGGCTCCACCGCCACCCAACCGCAATTGGCGATTGCCGACTTTATCCGCCACGGCCACTATCTGCAGCATCTGCGGCGCATGCGTACCCGCTATCAACAAAACCGCGATCTGATGACCGGTTGGATCATGAAATACTTCCCACCCGGCACCCGCGTCAGCCAGCCGCGCGGCGGTTTCATGCTGTGGATTGAGCTGGACGACGAATTTGATACCCTGCGGCTGAACCGCTATCTGGAGCGACAAGGTGTGCAGATCGCCGTCGGCAGCATTTTTTCCGCCTCCGGCAAATACCGTAACTGCCTGCGCATCAACTACGCGCCGAAACTGACGTCAGAAATTGAGCAGGCGGTTCGCCGGGTCGGCGAGACCATCCAAAGCCTCCTGTTGGCGCCGGTAGCCGGCATTGAAAGCGCCCTGGCGCAGCGGGGTTAAAGCTTGTCGCAATCGGATTATCCGCGCCTGCCCTAACCTTTTACACTGGAGCCTTTCTCAACAGGCAGCCAAAGGAATCATCATGAGCAGCGATCAAATTCCGGTTTCCGGCGCGCTGGCGGTTCGCTTCGCGGCGCTGGGGGTGGATATTGAACAGGTTAGCCAACTGGCCGGCCTTCCCGGCGGGTTGCTCAGCGACGGACGCGAAAAAGCCAGGCTTTCCACCCGCCAGTATTTTGACATCTGGCGCGCGCTCGCCAGGTTGACCGATGACGCCGCATTCGGTCTGCGCCTCGGCGGCGACGCGGCGCAGGAACACTACGATATCGCCTCGGTCGCGGCGCTGCATTCCGCCACCTTGGGGGAAGCCTTGCAAAAGGTGGCCCGCTATAAGCGGCTGGTATGCCCGGAGGAGTTGATGCTGACGGAAGACGGCAACGGCGTGCGGCTGCATACCCGCTGGCTTATGGCCGAAGGCCACGCTCCCGACCTGCTGATTGATACCATGTTCGCCTACATCACTGCCCTGTGCCGCCGCGGCACCGGCATGGCGATCCAACCCCGGGCGATCGAGCTGACGCGCAGTCAGGATCCCGCCTCCCCGCTGCTGCGCTATTTTTCCTGCCCGATCCATTTCAACGCGCCGCTGGACGTGTTGGTGTTCGACCGCGCACTGATGAAGCTACCTTTTATTACCTATAACCAGGACAGGTTGGCCGGGTTGCTGCCCGGGCTGGAAGCCGAGCTGGCCAGGGCGCGGCAGGATGACAGCCTGCCCGCCCAGGTGATGGAAATTCTCGCTCGCAGCATGCGCGGGCAACGGCCCAGCGTGAACAGCGTGGCCGCCGAGTTGTACGTCAGCCCGCGCACCCTGCAACGTCGGCTGCAACAACAGGGTTACAGCTATCAGCAATTGCTGGATAAAACCCGCCACCGCACGGCCTGTCATCTGCTGTCAAACACCGATCTGGAGCCGGGTGAAATTGCCTTCGTGCTGGGATTTGAAGAGTTGAACTCGTTCAGCCGCGCCTTTATGCAATGGGAATCGCAAACGCCGAACCGTTGGCGCAACCGACGCGTGACCGCCCGTCAGGAGAACAGATGATGAGAGTGATAATCTTCGGGGCCAGCGGTATGGTCGGCCAAGGTGCGTTGCGCGAATGCCTGCTCGACCCGCAGGTCACAGAAGTGCTCAGCGTCGGCCGCAGCCCGCTGGCGCAAAGCCACGCCAAACTCAGGCAGTTGACGACGCCTGCCCTCAACGACCTGTCGGCGCTGGAGCCGCAGTTCGCCGGCTATGACACCTGTTTATTTTGCCTCGGCGTGTCGTCCTTCGGCATGAGCGAAGCCGACTATCGCGCGGTGACCTACGATCTGACGCTGGCCGCCGCCCGTCCACTGGCGCAGTTAAATCCGGCCATGACTTTTATCTACGTTTCCGGCGCCGGTACCGACAGCAGCGAGCACGGCCGCAGCATGTGGGCCAGAGTCAAGGGGGCGACCGAAAACGCCCTGCTGGCGCTACCGTTCCATGCGGTGATGTTCCGCCCCGGCGCTATCCTGCCGTTACACGGCATCCGTTCCAAAACCCGTGCTTACCATTTGCTGTATACGCTGTTTAAACCGCTGTGGCTGGGTGCCTTGCGGCTGTTCCCCAATCAGGTCACCACGACCGAAAGGATCGGGCTGGCGATGCTGGCGGTTGCGCGACATACGACGCCGCTGCTAATCATCGAACAGGCAGAAATTAACCGGTTGGCGCTGCCATCGGCAGTATGACTCTGCTATGTTAAAGCCGCGCGTGCGGGCTGTTTGCCCGCGCTTTCGCCCCTGTGACAGAAGACAGTTATCATGCCGCAAAAGATTTTATTCAGCGCCTGCCTGGCCGGATTTAAAGTTCGCTATAACGGCTCCGACAAACCGCTGGTCAACGCGACCCTGCAACGCTGGCAGCGCGAAGGCCGCCTGGTGGTTTGCTGCCCGGAACTGGCCGCCGGTTTTTCCACCCCGCGCCCCAGCGCAGAAATCACCCCGGCCGCCAATGGCGCCAGCGTACTCGCCCAGCAGGCGCGGGTGATGGAGGCCGGCGGCGGCGACGTCACCGACAGCTATCTGCTTGGCGCCCATCTGGCTCTGGAAACCGCGCGGCGGCACGGCTGCCGCTTTGCGCTGCTCACCGACGGCAGCCCATCCTGCGGCAGCCAGTTTATCTATGACGGTTCGTTCAGCGGCCAGACCAAACCCGGCAGCGGCGTTACCGCCGAGTTGCTGCGCCGGCATGGCATAGAAGTGTTTTCCGATCGCCAGCTTACGGCGCTGATCGCCCGGATTGAGGCGACGGAACGGAGCTAGCGGCGCAGATACGCCGCCAGCCGCTGCTGCAAGTGCGAAATGCCCTGTGGATGGGCGATAAAGCGGTCGATGGCCATCATCTGCCAGCATTGTCCCTCATCGCCAAAGCGAATGGCGGCAATTTGCGCCGGCGTGATTTCGCCCACCATAAACCAGGTGGCTGGGTAGCCGGCCAGAATACCCTCATGGCGCTGTTGCCGGCTCACCTGCCGAGCGGCAATACGCAGGCCAAATTCCTCGAAGGTTTCGCGTTGCACGCATTGCAGCGGCGTTTCATCGCCTTCGCGCCCGCCGCCGGGCAGATCCCAGCAGCCGGGCCAGGGGATACCGATTTTGTCATCACGCCGATAGGTCAGCAGGCTATCGCCGCACAGCAGCGCGATTTTGGCGCCGCCGAAGCTGTCGTTGTCCATTACGCCTCATGATTCTCCGCCCGTTTGCCAATCATATTACCTCATCCTTCTGCCCGCTGGTGTATAGTGAAAATCCGTTTTCACGACAGGCGAACAATAGCGATGAACTCTCCGTTTCTGGTTACCCCACAATGGCTTGCACAGCATATCAACGATGAAGATCTGGTGGTGGTCGATGTCAGGATGTCCCCGGTCGGCCTGGTGCCGAAAAAGGATATGCTCGCCGAGTTTGAACGCGGCCATATACCGGGCGCGGTGTACTTTGATATCGACGACGTAGCCGACAAAAACACCGCCCTGCCGCACATGTTGCCGACGGCGGAAGCATTCAGCGCGGCAGCGGGCAAGCTGGGTATCAACGATAAGCACACCATCGTGTTTTATGACGAGGGCAATCAGTTTTCCGCACCGCGTGGCTGGTGGACCTTCCGCAACTTTGGCGCGCAGCAGGTTTACGTGCTGGACGAAGGCCTGAACGGTTGGGCCGCATTGGGCCAGGCACTGGAAACCGGCCCGGCACAGCCTGACCCCCAAACCTTTAACGCCCGCTTCAACGCCGATGCAGTAGTGAATATGCAACAGGTGGAACAGGCGTTGAACACGGAGGTGCAGATTTTGGACGCCCGCGCCGCACCGCGTTTTTACGCCGAAGCGCCGGAGCCACGCCCAGGACTGCATCGCGGCCATATCCCCGGCAGCATCAATATTCCGTACGGCGAACTGCTGGAAAACGGCCGCTTCAAATCGCTGGAAGCGCTGAAGAAAACCTTCAGCGATAAAGGGGTGGACATCAACGGGCCGATCGTCACCAGCTGCGGCTCCGGCGTCACCGCCGCGGTGCTGGCGTTTGGCCTGCTGTCGCTCGATGCACCGCAGGTGAAGCTGTATGACGGTGCCTGGACCGAATGGGGTGCGCTGAGCGGCAACCAACCGATCGAACAGGACTAACCGTCGATCCGTTCGGCCACGATCTGCGCCAACCGCCCAATAGCCGCAGAGGGGTTTTCTTCGGCGCGGTGCAGCACCACGCCGATGTGGCTGAGCGCCGGCAAGGCACCGGGTGCCAGGCGGAGTAATCCCGATGGCAACCCGGCATCGGTGCGTACCGTGACCCCCAGCCCGGCGCTGACCGCCGCCCACACGCCGTTCAGGCTGCGGCTGGTGAAGGCGATGCGCCACGCGATACCGGCGCGATCCAGCGCGTTGGTCGCCGCACTGCGCATCAGGCAAGGGGCGTCGAACATCACCAGCGGCAAGGGTTCATCACCGCCCTGCCACTGGCTCAGATCGAAGTTCGGCGAGGCGATCCAATGCATCATCCGGCGGCCCAAATCCTGCTGAAATGGCGTGCTGATGCCGCCGTCCCACGCCAGCGATAAATCCAGTTGCCCTTTCAGCACCCAGTCGATCAGCTCCGCGTTGCGGGCGATGCGCGCCTCTATGCGCACCTTCGGATGGGCGCGGGTGAAGCTACCCAGCACCTGAGGTAAAAAGGTTTCACCGAAGTCTTCCTGCAACCCAAGCCGCACGGTGCCTTGTAAATCCAGCCCGCGCACCGCAGCGGCAGCCTCGTCGTTCAGTTCCAGCAACCGCCGGGCATAGCCCAGCAGCGTTTCACCGGCCTCGGTCATCACCATACCGCGCCCGGATTTACGCAAGATCGGCGCACCGATCTGCTGCTCCAGTTTTTTCAGGTGCGCGCTAACCGCCGAGGTCGAACGCCCCAGCCGCTCCGCCGCCCTGGCGAAGCTGCCCAACTCAATGCCGGTAACGTAACTGCGCAGATCGTCGAGATCGAAGGTGACTCGCCCCATGCTGACCATCCCGTTTTCAAGAACCATTAGTCAAAATAATGCCGATTTTACTGATAAAGATGGCGTGTCATGCTCGCCGGGTCAATGCCTTTCAGGAGAATCATCATGCTTGCCATGCAATACAACTTTTCTCTGCCCGCCGATTACGATATGGCGATTATCCGCGACCGCATCAGCCGTTTTGGCCACCTGCTGGATAACTGTCCGCAGTTATTGATTAAAGCCTATCTCTATGCACAGAAAGGTGAGCACAGCGGCGAAAATCTCTATGCGCCGTTTTATCTGTGGAACAGCAGTGCCGGCATGAGCGATTTTCTGACCGGCGACGGCTTCAGGGGCGTAAGCCAGGCCTTTGGCTGGCCGCAGGTGACCCATTGGCTGCCGTGGTTGACGCATTTTGACCGCCAAAGGCTCGCCGAAGCCACCTGCGCCACGCGCCAAACGCTGCCGATTGCACCTTACAGCGATCTGGCTGCGCTGCGCCGGCAGCAGGTCGACTTATCCACCCTGGACTGCAATGCCGTGGCCAGCATAGTGGCGTTTGATCCCGCCGCCTGGCAGTTGGTGCGGCTGCACCTGTGGCGGGAATTGCCGCTGACACCGGAACCCGGCACCCAGTGCTACCGGGTTGGCCACCTTTCCGTCCCCTTTGACCACACAGTACCGCGGGTTGACAGCCAGACTTGATATTGATAATCATTATCAAATAAAGTCATTCAACCAGGATCCGCAGGATGCCGATCGTCAGGGCCACCGCTATGTCACAGTCGCCTGTCACACCTTACGCCACCTCTTGCTGTATCGTCGGTGGTGGCCCCGCCGGGCTGATGCTCGGCTACCTGCTGGCACGGGCGGGCATTAACGTAACGGTGCTGGAAAAGCACGCCGATTTCCTGCGCGATTTTCGCGGCGATACCCTTCACCCTTCCACGCTGGACATCATGCATCAGCTTGGCCTGCTCGATGAGTTGCTGGCGTTGCCGCACCAACGCGCAGAAAGGCTGCAGGCCGAGATCGCCGGACGCGATATCACGCTGGCAGACTTCACCCGGCTGCCGACGCGCTGCAAATTTATCGCGTTCATGCCGCAGTGGGAGTTCCTCAACTTTCTGGCAGAAAAGGCGGCGGCCTTTCCTGAATTCACGCTGATCAAATCGGCGCAGGCGCACCAGTTGCTGTACGATCGCGGTCAGGTATGCGGCGTGCTGGCGGATACGCCCGAAGGCCCGATCCGCGTGCGCTGTCAGTTGGTGGTCGGTACCGACGGGCGCAACTCGGTGGTGCGCGAACAGGCGGCATTCAGCAGCCGCGCGTTTGGCTCGCCGCGCGATGTGCTGTGGCTGAAACTCGATAAAAAACCCGGCGATCCGGCCTGGTCGATGGGCCACACCGGCCCGAAGCAGAACTTCATCATGATCGACCGGGGCGAATATTGGCAGTGCGGATATTCTATCGATAAGGGCAGCTTTGCGGAAATTCAGCAAGACGGCCTGGAGAAGTTTTTACTGCACATCGCCGAAGTGGCACCGTTTCAGGACGATCGCCTGCAGGACATCCAAAGCTGGCAACAGGTAAAGCTGTTGAGTATTCGCATCGACAGACTCGAGCGCTGGGCCAAACCCGGCGTGCTGTGCATCGGCGACGCCGCACACGCCATGTCGCCGATTGGCGGCGTCGGGGTAAATCTGGCGATTCAGGATGCGGTCGCCACCGCCAACAGTATTATTCCGCCGCTGCGCAGCCATTGCCTGCAGCTGAAACACCTGCACCGCGTGCAGCGCCGACGTAATTTCCCTACCAAAGCCACCCAGTTTCTGCAGATCAAGATGAGCCAGCGCAGGCCGAAAAAACGGCGTGCCGGCGGTGGCTCCAGCCTGATGAGCCGCGTCGGCAACAGCCGCTGGCTGCCGCACCTGTTCGGCCGCATTATCGGCCTGGGGTTTCGCCGGGAAACGCCTAAACATCTTGAAAACTAACGCGCTATACTTATCGCTCTCCACTTACCATGAGGCTCCCTATGTTCACTGTTCGTCAGGCTTTGATCGGTGATTTGTTGCTGGTTCGCGATGTCGGTATTCGCACCTATCAAGCGCATTTCGGCGAGCTTTGGCACTCTAAAGAGGAACTGGACGCTTTTTTGGCGAAAGACTTTGCGGTTGAGGCGTTAGAAAAAACGCTGCCGGATGCGGGCATTTGCTGGCTGCTGGGCTATGAAGGCGAGGATCTGGTGGGCTATGCGCGGCTGAATTTCAACAGCCTGCTGGCGCCGACGCAAACCGCCGGCGCAGAGCTGCAGAAAATCTATTTCCTGCCGGAATACGCCGGCCGGGGTTACGGCCAACTTTTCTTTGAACAGGTACAACAACGGGCGGTTGAACGGCAACAACCCATGCTGTGGCTGGAGGTGTTGCAACGCAATACCAGCGCTCAGCGTTTTTACCAGCGTCAGGGGCTGAAGATCTGCGGCGAAACCTGCTACACCAGTGCGCAAGGCACGATCGACCTGTGGTACATGAACAAGGCGCTGTAATCGCAGCGCTTGCCCCGCCCTATCAGGCCGGAAACTCCAGCGCGTCGGTCAAATCCCCCAGCGGTTTTTGACCGCGTTCCGCCATCGCTTTATCGCGCTCGGCCACCCCTTCCAGCGTCGGCAGATCGAATACCCGACTGATCAAGCGCAGGATCGAGCCGGTATCGTATACCTTGTGATCGACATAGCCTTTACGGGCAAACGGCGAGACAACCAACGCCGGAATGCGCGATCCCGGCCCCCAACGATCGCCCTGCGGCGGCGCAACGTGATCCCACCAGCCGCCGTTTTCGTCGAAGGTGATCACCACCACGCTGTTGCTCCACTGCGGGCCATTGCGCAGGCTGTTGATGATGTGGGCGATATGACGATCGCCGGCTTCCACATCGGAATAACCGGCATGCATATTAAGGTTGCCCTGCGGCTTGTAGAAAGTCACCGGCGGCAGTGTGCCTGCCTCTACCGCCGCCAAAAATGCGTTGGTGGCCGGTGAGTCGCCAATGCCGCCGTCGCGCAAATGGGCTTCGCGGGCCTGTGGGTTGCCCGGCCCCAGATTTTCGAAGTAATTGAACGGCTGATGGTGATACTGGAAGTCCGGCGCGCCGGGAAAATCGCCCTGATCCTTGCGGTTGTCCAGCGCATACTGCCAGCCGCCGGCGTACCACGCCCAGTCGACACCTTTCTGATTAAGCAGGTCACCGATGTGCGTGTGCTTTTGCGGCAGCAATACATTGGGCTGGGTGGCATCCGCCATCGCGGGGTCTTTTTCATCCCGGGTCCACGACGGCCAGTACGGCGGCGCCATGGTGTTTACCGCATAACCGTCCGGCGTCAGCAAGCTTTTGCCAAACAGCGGGATGCCGAATGAAGCGCTGGCCGGCGAATCGCCCAGTGGCTTCAGACGCGGGTCGGCTGCGTCATCGCTTTCAAGCTGGGAAATGCCCTCTTTGGCGATGGAGTTTTGTACGTCGGGGTAAAACGGCGGGCGGGCGCAGATCAGATACTGATGATTGAGGAAGGAGCCACCAAAGGCGCCCTGGAAAAAGTTGTCGCACAGGGTGAATTCCTGCGCCAACGTCCACAGCCGCAGGTTATAGGCGCCGTCACCGTAGTAGCCCATGGTCAGCGCACCGGAATCCGCCCAAGCGACGAACTTGTCGTTTTTACCGCCGTTGATCTGCATCTGGTTTTGATAGAACACATGCCACAGGTCACGCGTTACCACGCCGTGCGGCAGGTTCTCCCCTTGCGGCCCGGTCAAGACAAACGGCTGATTCGGCAACTGATTGGTGAATACCGCATCCTCGCCAATGCTGTAATTCACGTGCCCGACTTCCTGCGCCTTCGGCACCAACCCTTTCCAGATTGGCGGCAGCGTATCCAGCAGCCGATCGTCGCGATCGCGCTGCTGGTACTCTTCGGGCTTGAGCGCCGACAGCGGTTTTTCCACGCCGGGGAAATTGGCGAACAGGTTATTGAAGCTGCGGTTCTCGGCGTAGATCACTACCACGTTTTTCACATGGCGGCGCAGCAGCGGATTTTGCGCACCGTCCGGCAGGCCGCTCAACAACAGTTTCTTATTGCCATCACCGGCAGCATTGGCCAGCGGCGCAAGGGTGGCGCCGACGCTCAGCACCGTCGCCCCCGCCAGAAAACGGCGGCGCGCCGGGTTAGCGGGTTGTTGTTCGTTGTCGCCCGCGGACGGCGGCAGATCGTTATACGGTTTATCGCTCATGTGCCTTCCCTCTAAAATTTTTAACTTGTTGATTTGTTATAAATTTATTTAAGAGACATTATGCTAGGGCACAGTTATGAACGAAATGTGACAGTGGGCGACAGGTTAGCATTTGGCAACAATTTCGCGAGGATTGCCGCAGTTTAATCACTCTCCCACCTGGCTGCCGGCTAGCGAGCGTCGCGTTGCACCATCAATAGCATTAACGTCAGCGCGTTGGGCAGCATATACAGCAGCGCACCCAACTGTACCGCCAGCGGGTTGTCCCTGGCCTGCCAGGCCATAAACCAGTCGCCGGCCACCACCATAAAACCGAGGCCCCACACCGCGATCGCGCAAAGCGCGCCCAGCATCGCCCAGGCTTTGCCTTTGGCAAACGCCGCATAAGGGTGGCTCAGATGTTTCACCATCAACACGATGCCAAAGGCTGCCGTTATGCCGGCCAGGGATTCCAGCAGCGTAATAAGCGCCAACCCGACCATCCCGGCCCAAGGCTCGGTGATGGCGCGCCACATCAGCCCAGGCACCCCAATAAGCTGTTTACGCATTTATATAATGACCGCGCATCTTTACTAGCTGCTGTAGATAACCTATGACGCCGGTGCTATTTCAGTACATCATAACCCCCTTGGTGAATTATTTCCGTTTTACAGATAAGGGTGATAGCTCACCCTGTTTAAATAAAATGTGTTTATTTGCATCAGCGCCATCAAACCCGCCTTAACAATTTTGTATTATTTAAGACCACTTTCGTATTAAATCTTTTCGTGGCACTTTTTTCTTCACCGATGAAATCAGCGCTAATGATTCCAGGTTGTTTTATATTATCAACAGCCGAAGCTAATGTTTCTGAACTCCTGCCCAAATTGTTTTCCACTCCCAGAGATAACTCCCCGGTTCCGACATGAGCAAACGGCATATTAGATTGGATAATTGTCAATTTATCCTCAGGTGACGCATTGGCATGAAATGCAGTGATAAAGTCCGCCGTTTTTTTTGCATCAGGACTGTTTGCCCAGCTAGTATAGGTCTGTTCCTTGTATTGCCAATGCCATTCATTACCATGATATTCATTGACCATAACCCCCAAGTACTTCCCTTTTTCCAACAAGCCAACCTGCGCCATAGCCAAGCTTGATGTATCTTTAAATGTAATCATGTTGTCACGATAACCTTGTAAAACCTTGTTTAAAAAAATGTCTGAATCCGGTGTAATAGTTCCTTTCTTACGTATTTCATTTTTAAAAACAAACTTTATTAAATAGAAGTTTTTCGAATCACTTTTTGCATACGCTAATAACTCCCTGATATCGGCAACCGCATCTCCGTTTGCTACGCTGGGGCCGTGAAAGAAGCCAAAAGAACCGTCACTTCGCACTGCAACTCTAATATCGAAATATCTGGCACCGGCCTCTGCCTGCTCTCTCAGGTTCAGATTTTGGGTTTTGAATGCAAATGGAAAAGCTTCTCCCAAGCTGCCAGGAATACCTTTTTTTCTTCTGAATGCATAGGTCCCCGCATCATGACTACCCAGCATAGATATTTGAGACAATCGCGTATTTTTAGGCATTTCATTATGATTAATTGCGATATAACCCTCTTCAAATGCAGCAACAGGATTGGCCTTACTTATGTTTTTAAGAAGATTTTCGGATCTTGGTTTCCTACCTTCCACCCAACTCGATTCTTTAAAATAAATATCACCCCTTTCACTTCCAAATAGTATTTTTGCCGTTCCTTCATCAGGATCATAATTTTCAAGAGGTTTTCCACTCCCTCCTAATGACAAATAACACCCACCCTCTTTCATTACGATACCGTTATGATCAATTGAATCGAAATCATTAAGAACAATATCTTTACCTATTTTTACATTTTTTATTTTTGAAACAAGCCCCTTGCTGATTGGTGTCTTGAATGTGAAATCAGAAATTGCTATCTCTGTATGATTCCTAGCTAAAAACATAATATTTTCCACGCGTTGAAAAACATCCTCTTTGTCTTGCAGATCAACTATTTCTTCTTCAAATTTTATGATGTCATCCTTAATTTTATTGGGTACTAGTTTATCCTGATCAGTGAGATCTTTTTCTCTTTTCAAAAGCACTCTCTTTTTATTTTCAATTTCAACCATCTCTTTCTCAAGATTATTTATGGTGCTAAATCCTTTTTTGCTATTTAAAAACTCCATGTCTTTCTTATAAGTATCACGAATCAAAGGCGCAAACTTCTCGGGCAGGTTAATCAACTTGTATTTAGAGTCTTTTATATATCTGCTATTTAGCCATGACAGATCGCCTGGCCGCTCCAGATCAGAAGATGCACTTATAACAGAACTGTATTCACTTGATACAATTATTTTATTTTTCAATTTATCAGAAGAACGCAATTTATTATACCATTCTTCATAAGAGCTTATTAACCACTCATACCCTCTATTTTCTCTTTTCATAAACTGCTCAATGGTCGCATCAATAACAAGATATTCATTCCCTTTTCTAGCGATGACTGCATAGTGGTTTCCTGGGGCCGGATCGCTAGGTGACTTATAAAAAAGAACGCCGGCAACCTGAGTGTCATACCCTTTATTTTTTAATCCTTCAATAATTATTTCAGTGGCTAAATTACACTTTCCCTCGGGATCTCTTGTGTATCCAGCAAGTTCCATTTTTATTTTTTTATTTTCATTAAGAATATTGAATATAGTATCCCGTTGAACTTTTTTCCCTGATACGCCAGCTATCATTTTTCTGGTTTCATCAAGCAGAGTTTGATTACCCGTCATTTCGTCAGGAAGTACGTCCGCCAGTTTTTTCTGGAAGCTGGTAGCAAGTTTTTCTGTAACCGGAGTTACCGTATCCGTTTTGAATAATTTCACCGATAATTCCTGTCGACCATAAAAATCCAACAACTGAGCTAAAGAACCCTGAGTAAGCTGCGAAGAGATAGACCTCACTCTGTACCTCTCAAGCTCACTGTCCGTAAGATACCCCTCAGAAATAACAAACTCTCGAAATTCAATGGAGCTATTTAATATAGTGTAGGGGTGACCAAAAAGATATCGCAAATCCAATACCTCTTCGGTACTATATCCCAGTGAAATATAACCATAAACCTGTTCTTCTTTTATTACCCCTCCATCTGTTTTCTCGACCAATACGAAATATGAAAGTAGTTCATCTATATTATCCAGAGCAGGATTTTTAATTGTAGAAGCGGAATTTTCAGCAAAGCTAATCATGAGATTAATCTTTTCCTGAAGATTTAATTTATCTTTCCCATTATATTTCTTGAGTAATTCAAGCACACTCACCCCTTTTTTAATCATGGTGGTAAGGGCGTTGATTGCTTCTTTCTCAGAGATATTTAACTCATGAGTTCTTAACGCTGTTCCAACAGGAACAACATCAAATTTAGCATTTGGCAGATAATAGCCTTTTTCAATGTCAAAAGTCTTAACTAATGAATCTTCCTTTGCGGCTCTGATATTATTTATCCCCTGAGGTGTATTTTCAATCACGAATTCTTTTTTTGCACCTGAAAATATATCGTCGGTGTTTTTACCGCCACCTAAACCTGGAAGATAAGAATGAGTAACCCAGGCACCGTTTTTCTGCATAACCGGAACAGCATAAATGAAACGCCCCGGGTTATCCGGATTTATTACTCGCCATGTATGTGCATAATCGTCCCAGCGAACCTGATAAGTAGCTTCATCCTGGCGAATAAAGTAATGTCTATCATTAATTTCTCGCAGTTCATAAATATTTTTATATTTCCCTTTTTCATCATGAAATATCATTTCATCCAGTTTCACCGAGGAGTTTTTGATCGCATATTTTTCACTTAATTTAGCAGTGCGACTGCTACCCTGGTCAGTTCTAATGCTAAAAATACGATTTTTAACAAAATCATTTGCATCGTACAAACTAAATTTTTTAATCGAGCGATGAATGGTTTTTATTATTTCTCGCGTAGGGTATGGCAGAGGGTCAATAACATCTAACGCAGCAGAAAGCAGGATTTTCACTAGTTCGGGTGCTATTTTTCTGCCTAGTATAATGGGTAGATCAGCAATAATAATCTTTATTGCATTCTTGCCACTAATGCCTGTTGCATTAAGAGTGGCCATTTTATATGTAATTTTTCTTACTATATCATCTGTAACTTTAATTAATTTTGAAGCAACACTGTGAAGTATTGACACTACTGAAATAACATCAGTGGTTATCGAAGCTATATCCGATACCGAAGGGGAGTAATACCTGTCAGTAACGGCATTGTAAATGACCTGATAAAAAGGAACGAGAATTTCCGCAGTTATATGCCATCCGCTTTTCTTATCTAACCCATTTTTATAAACATCATTTAACTCGGTTAAGTTTTCTTTCATAACGCTAGTCATAACTTCGAAAGAATTTTTACCATTTATCTTTTTATTTGAACGGTATTCTAATTGCGGCTCTATTACTTCATTTCCAAAAAAACTTTTCCACAATTTATCAAATGAAGATATTTTCTTATCTGAAAACGTCTCTTCAACATTCCCCAATTCATCATAAGGATAATATCTATTAGAATATAATTCTGTATACCCGTTATTACTGCCAACGTATCGGGCTCCCATGCTTTGCTGAGGAGTAGTGAGATCGCGAAGCGTTATATTGTTTGTTACATCTTGTTGAGTATATTTTTTAAATGCAATCGCCCCATCTAAATCGGCAAAGAAAATCCAGTCATCATTGTCAAGTTGTATCATTACTAAACGACCAAAGCGCAATGGGTTTTGCTCAACATTAATGTAGGAATTATATGCATCGTCAGAGATAGAATAATAATAATAATTTTTACATTTTGACAGCGCTGAGTTGACGGAAACCCCGTTTATAAACAAACTATCTATAACATATTTATCAGCATCGTAATTAAGGAATCTATCTTTATAAATATTGAACTGCTCATTATAATAATATTGACTCGAAAAAAAATCCCGTGATTTCATATCTGAAAGAGTGTAATAACCTTCTGGTTCAGGATTATTATCCTTACTAAAGATATTTAATTCCTTCGTTGCTTCAATATATCTCTTAAGGATATATATTATTGGTGTATAGGAAAGCTCACTTGTCGTTTTTTTATTTTCTTTAAGAAAATATAGCATTGCGCAAAGAAACGTATAGCTTTGCTCTTCAGTATGTTTTTCCTCAACGTCAGAATGAAAATCAACATGCATTTTCTGCCAAGGTGTTGACATCATGTTAGTTGCATAATTATGCACCGATGTAATATCGCGCAGATCATTATGCCATATTATCTCATTAATGTTATAAGGTATTTTTTTCGCCAACTCGTCAGCAAAAAATTGCTGACTAATACTAGTATAGACGAATTTTTTCATAGCCTGTATTTGTTTTAGGTCAGTTACATCTATATCAATCAAGTTTTCTCCTGCTAACTCATAAACTTTTAACTCCTCCATAACAAAATATAAATAAACCAAATAGGCTTTATTCAAAGAACGTTTTTTACCTGTCCGGGATAACATTTCCGGAACTTCCTTTTTCATTTTATCATATGCTGCTGCTATACCTGTTAAGTAATTGTTATGTGATTCTCTGTTGTCCTTCCAAAAGAGCAGAAGCCCTTCCTTTTTTTCAGTTAGTTTTTCTAGCTTGGCATTGTTCAAAGGCAGTAGAAGCTTATAATCTGCTGCAGTTTTATCTTCTTTTAGAGCGTTAATTTTTTCTTTTAGCAAATTTTCCTGTTTGGTCTTTTCATGCTTCCTATAATTTTGCATCATAGAATTACCTAATCCCATATCAGAAAACTTACTGTCGATCCCGTTTAACTCCCTGGTTATTGAAATTATATCTTTTTCATTTTTGTCTATATATCCCTGATACATGGCGCGTAGTTTTTCTTTATTTAAAATATCCTCAGCAAGTGTTCTACAAACATCATCATAACTACTTTGTCCATACAAAAAATGCATAATCATTTCGTTATAAATATCTTCATTGACATCATTAATATTATAAGCTGTTATTACCAAATCGAGTATCGAGCCATTGCCATTTTCCTGATGATGTACATTGCCTTTATTTATAAATCCTATATCATCACCGAGCTGAATTTTTAATTCAAAAAGCGCTTGAATAAACTCATTAGCATGCGCTACATCAGCATATTTTCTTTTTAAAACAATAGATTCAATCATCTTAAATAAAATCTTTTTCAAGTCTTTGAAGGTCGGTTTTAAATCGTTTCCCATTGAGGACAAAGCAATTCCTTTCATTAAATCCTTCATCATCTTTGAAAAAGACTCAGGGTAAAATTCCCATGTCAGTAGGTTATTTATAAAATCGTTTATTTCCTTAATATCTCCACTTTCTTCATCTAACTCCCAAACATGATTTCTATTAAGACTTAATGGTAACTTTTCATTATTTACGTTATTAACCAAGATTATCTTTTTCGGTTTGTTTGGTGATGAATATAATTTCTCTACCATCCAATAGCGATGATTTATTTTTAGGAGTGCATAGGTTCCATAGTTATAAAGCCATTCATTACTTTTATAGGTGACTTGGTTATCGGTCAATGTTAAGTCACCATTGGTCTGATACCAGTGAAACTCTAAAAAATTCACTATTTCGTTAGAAATTTTGCTATCCGGTTTTGCAACCTCAAGCCCCAAAGATTGAGCACCACTCCTGATTTCTCTTTTTTCTCTCACTGCGGTATCAGCGGTTGTTTCGTATCCAATTATATTATTTTTCACGAATTCTGGAGATGAAATAAACTCTTTATAAGAATGGACTATTTCATCAATCTCAGACTTACTAATTTCACTATTTTCCATTCCTTCGCCATTATCGATTCCAATGTCTTCTGACATATAAATCAGCATGGCCGGAGAAAGTCTGATTTCATCCAGAGAATGGCCTGGTAGATCCGTTTCATTTCCCTCCTCAGAGGAGAAGATATTTTTATAAACCCAGCCCGCGGTTAGCCCCATACCTGCGACAGTAACAAGCGCAGGAATAACATATCTCATTACTCTATGATTTCCAGGATTCCCAGGTACATCAGGGATATTATCTTCAGCATTTATGACCAGTTGAACAAACTCTGTATCATCGCTTGGGTTATCCGTCTTAATGTTATTTTCGGCATTTGTGAACAATTGACTCAATTCTATATCGTCGATTGGAATACCCGTCCGATCATTTCTTGCGTTTATTCCCTTTTCACTCTGCAAACTTCTATATAAAAAATAAATAATGCCTACCCACATGGCGGCAATCCCTGCGCCTTCTACATAGAGACGTAAGTCATCGGGAACCGCTTCCACAGCACTTTCCGGCCCTTCTGGTTCCAGCCGGGAGGCGGGCATCCTCGCGGTTCTGCCGTCAGGAATGACAACCGCACTCGCCTCTGGAAAACGCAATGGGTCGCTGAACTCCGGCAACTGTGCCCACAGTGTATCAATACCCTCGACCAAACTGTCGCTGAGATAATTGACTGTCTGCGCCTCCAGTTTCTCCCGCAACTCATTCAATACCGGATGTGGGTGATTTTCCACTACCGACAGCAGGTTGGTGGCCCAGCCGAACCAACTGTTTGTCGCCGGCATGGTACTCATTTCCTCACGCATGCTGGCCAGCAGCGGCAGGTAAGGCAGCATATCAAGCATGCCCACTAACGCCGAGTCAGGCTGAAGTGCCAGATAATCTTTCAGGCCGGCTGACAATTCGCGCAACATACCCTCACGCTGCATTGCATCACCCTGTTGCAATGTTTCATACACGCCGCGAATCAGACAGATATCAACGAAGCGCTGATAGAACCAGTTGTACTCATTACCCACACCTAGCTGTCCGCAAGCCCAACGCAGTACTTCTTGCCATGGCTTGCCCACTGGCAAGGTAATAAGTGCTGACAGCGCATCCGCGCTTTGCTTGATACCAACAGGGAGTAGAGGAAGCAAGCCCCGGAGCCGCTGCGGATCCCTGTTGACTTCATCCACAAGATCACCGGTAAACCGTGCCAGGGTGTCCTGCCAACTCAGACCTGCCGGCAGACTCTGATACCAGTCCCAGCCGCTGAGTAACAGCGTTCCCCCAGGAAACGAACTGACGCTGGTGCGCACGGCATAAGAAAGGGCCTGACGGGCGTTGACCCCGCTCAAAAAAACAGAGGTAATGTTAATGGATTTAACCCAAAGCGACTGCGCCGGGTCCGCCAGGGTCAGCAGCGCATTAAACAGGACAGGATTGACAATCCTCTCGCTAAGTTGGTCGCGAAGGGGGGCGATAAATTCACTAAACGGACGCTGCGCCAGCAGCTGACTCAGTTCTGGAGCAGGCGTGGTGGCCTGCCGTCCTAGCCAGCTCAGTTGCTGAGCCAGCGAGCTGCCTGCAGGAAAGCGACTGCCCAACTGAATCAACGGCACGCTGAGATTTACCGTCTCCGTAATACCGGATGGCAGATGAGGGACCAGATAGCCGGCTGTTATCGGATCATTCAGTACCCGATGTACCCAACTGATGCGCTGACCCCAGTTATCTTCTGCAGAGAAAGGATAGCGTTCGCCAATTACGCTGATATCTGCGCTCAATTCCTGCAGCTGATCTGAGAGCGCCCTGTATTCTGACAACAGTAGCCGTACTGATTCCGGCAGGATGGTCTGCCGTTCAAACATCCGCAGCCATTCGTCAAAAGACGCCCCGGCAGGCATCAGTTGCAACAGACTCAGAATGCTGGCCACATTGCGCAACTGCCCTGGGACGAATGCCAGCTTGTCGAGGACCGGGGCTGCGAGCTGTGCTCTGACTACCTCAAGAGAAAGCATATCTTCAGCCCTGTCAGCAAAATTGCGCATCTCACTAAAAAAATTTTCCGATCGTGCAGCCAGAATTTGGTAAAGGTTGATACCCAGACGAGTCAGTTCAGTGGATTGTTGCAGTAAGGGACGATAGCGCTCAGGCACAATGTTCTTATGCTCACCCAGTAGCTCGCTGAGTTTTTTCAGGCGAACGGGGAAGGATTCATGACTCTGCGCCAGTCGACGGAGATCGATATAAAGGTCGTCCAAGCCTGCCATACGGTAAAATAATCGCAGCTGGATACTGAACAGCGTTTTACCCACAATATGCCTGACGAGGGCAATTACTGTGCTTTGGGGCTCTGAAGTATCGCCTATGCGCTGGCCTTCAGACGATGGCAAAATCGCCGCAGGATCAGAGAAAAAGTCCAGCGCATCGAAATACAGTACATCCTCGGCGTCAATATAAATTTCCTCCTCGAATTCTGCATTTTCCTCATCGAGTACCCCTTTGCCATAATGGTGTTTTTTTTCTCTCTCAGGATTTTCGCTATCATAAAAATAAGGCATAACGCTTCCTTTTACTCAATTGAATTTATTATTTAGTAAACCGCCGCAGTTTTTCGAGAGCGTATTCATCAGAACTATTACAAATATCTGCAAGCTAATACGTTCAGAGGAGCCATTTCGTCAGCACACTGGACGAAGTACTGAAAGCACGGAGTGCTAGCTGAATTCAGCGCTCCGTGATTTTCGGCAGCCCACTCTGATGTATAAGCTGCTTCCATAAGGCCTGATATCTTGCATGCCAATTTAGTATTGTTATTAGTAAACAGGCCGCCCCTGCTAATTAAAGTGCTGCTATATATTATTTCAGATCTGCCATGATAGTTAACGGTTATCTATTCAGGTGCTACTCAGATTAAGGCCACTTTGCCTTTTTCTCAGCCAAGAGATATTTCCCATCAAGTGACTTTTCCATTGGTACTGTAAGCATCCCTGCAAAACGAACCATTCACTTTTAGAGATCTTCCGACATACTGATTATGTCCCTGAGGAGATCACCATGCGTAAAACCCGATTTACCGAGCACCAGATCATCACTGTTCTGAAGTCTGTTGAAGCCGGACGTACCGTCAAAGATGTCTGCCGCGAAGCGGGCATATCTGAGGCTTCGGACTATAACTGGAAAGCGAAGTTTGGCGGCATGGAAGCCTCTGATATCAAAAAGATGAAGGATCTTGAGGACGAAAACCGCCGTCTCAAACAGATGTTTGCCGATCTGAGTCTGGAAAATCGTGCGTTAAAAGACGTCATTGAAAAAAAGCTTTAAAACCAGCGATAAAGCGTGAGCTCGTCAGCTATGTGAAAGAGATGTTTTCGATGAGCGTACGCCAGGCATGCAGGACATTATCTCTGAGCAGGACGGTGTATTTTTACCAGTCCGATACCCGGCGCGATGAGCCGGTGATCCAGGCGCTGACTGAACTGGCGGAGCGCTATCCGCGATACGGCTTTAAGAAGCTGTTCCAGTTGCTGCGCAGGCAGGGTAGTCATTCAAACCATTAACATCCCTAACGATTGGCAAGACGCTTCGATCCAGCATTGCGATAGGAAACTCGCCGGGGTTAGTAGCGCCCCTTCCCACGTATGGTTATCGCCGCGTGTGGGCGCTGAAACTCTTTAATTTGCTTCATTGCCGAAGCCAGCCCCGACGCGGGTACGACCTGTTCACCTGCGGCAACAGCGGTGAGGCTGCCTTCCTGATACTGCTTGCGCCAGAGGAACACCTGGCTTGCAGCTACGCCGTGCTGACGGGCAACCAGCGACACCGTCATGCCGGGTTCAAAGCTCTTCTGAACAATGGTGATTTTTTCCTGAACGCTGCGCCGCCTGCGCTTCTCTGGACCTAAAACATCAATCATCCGTACTCCAACGACTAGTCTAAAAACTAGTATTAAGACTATCACTAACTTAAGTGATACCAACTGTCTGGAGATTCACGGGGCCAGTCTAGGCAGGTAATCACTGATGGTATTATTCAGGCAATCCCTCAGCACATCATCTGAATAAGCTTGGCATTCTGTGATGGAATCTGATATATCCTGCGACTCCATGCTATCAGCATTTTTTACTCGCTTCGTTGGTAAGATCTGCGTAATTCATGTTGGCCTCTTTTACATAGTCACGACCCTAAACGAGAAAAATATACCCTGAGCGCTCTCAACCTTCTGCAACGGGGATAATGCCTCCGCTGGTAAAAACTCGTCCACATATCATCGGATAACTAAATTCTCAGCACCCGTTCTTTGCAGAATACGCTGACAGAGGGACTGTACAAACTGCCCCATAAAGGCAGATGTCTTGGTTAAATAAACATTATTCTTCGCTAATTTTATTGTTATAAGGTACTTCATCAATAAAAGTTTGACAGGGTTATATTATAACGCTTAGTGTCTATTAGGATTCAATCGGCGTTGAATACCCGTATTGGTATACACAATTAATCCGCCAGGCTTCCAGGCTTCTTTCATCACGGCCCCAACACTTGTATAGTAGGCGTCCAATTCATCGATATTATTGATGATGGACCAGACGCCCCGATCCAGCATTGCAATAGGAAATGGCCCAGGATTAGCTACATCCAATACCAAGCCTCGATTATTTTTTACTGTATTACGCTCAGACGCCAACATATGGCTGGGATAATTCACTTGGGCACCATGACGGATGACATTGTGTTGAATATCTCCAAAAGAGCGATGCGTATCAACTTTAGCGATGGCTTGATTTAGGCTGTCTATGATTGCTTTTTCTTCTTTAGAGTCATCATGCACGGTTCTTGGCCGGCCCGACCTGAAAGTAATCATACAATGCATATCATAATCACCAGTATAAGGAATAGCCTGCCAGTTATCCTGCTGTTTAAGCCTTTGCAGAGATTCTTCCAGGTTATTCATGTCGATGGGATAAATGCCATTTTTAACAATATCGCCCAGCCCATGATTTGGCGTAACATAAATACCGCTCAACTGATTATTCTCCCAGTTCCCCACATATCCTTCTATTTGCGCCGCCTGGACCTTTTTCAACATTTCTTCGCTATTACCCGGATAAACATTGGTAATAGAACTGCTTTTTATTGTTTTTTCGAGAATGTCATGTCCCTTGGCTCCGGCCCCAAAGCCAAGCGCCTTCAAGGTTGGCCTTCCTGCCAGCCTGAAGCTCACCGCATACCTATACATCCGTGAAGCCTCCTCCAATGCCTCCATATGATTTTCAGCAACAAATTCCCTCATCACTCTATTCCTGACTGCCGGAGTTGTCGCTGTCGGCCTCATTCCCCCCAAGCCCGGCAGATCCATGTGGGTTACCCAACGCCCTTCCGCATTCTGTTTCACCGGAGAGGCGTAATTAAACTGCCCGGGACGTGCGGGATCAATCGCTCGCCAGCTCTGCGCATATTCATCCCACCTGACCTGAAAATTTTGTCCCGCTTCGCGGATGTAGTAATTTTTCTCACCCCGACTGACGGCATTTTGCGGGGTCACACTGTAGATACCCTCCCACCTGCTGCCGGCTTCGCCCGGCATAGCGCTTGACAGATCAACCTGTTGTTGCCACTCCGCGTTGAGTTGACCATACTTCCGTTGCCCATCATGTAAATGATTGAATCCTCTTTTCAGCCACCCCGCAGCCGCCCTTATCGGCACCGGTTCCACGATATCCAGCACAGTACTCCCCAAAAGTTTAGCGCCGTAACGGCTGATAAGGATCTTGCGCAGCATATGGGGAGATTCAGCCGCCACGGCGGCTATCAGCTTAGGGCCAACTAACCCCGCCAAACGTTTTTCAGTGACTAAAGAGGCCAATTGCGTTGCTGCTTTTTTCGTGACTTTTATCCCGGCAGTAGTGAGTACCGTCAAGAGATTCAGCGTATCCATTACCACCGATGTGGTATCCTCCGGCGTCAGTTGGTATTGAGAATCGTTCATAAATTTATAGACAACCTCATAATAAGGAACGATGAAGTTTGCCGCCCTCTGTGCAAAACCATGCTCCTGTAATCCCTTCTTATTTTCATCGGCAATGCCGTCAAAACTTTTCTTCAAAATATCACTGACCGTCCCGGCAAGATCTTTCGCGACCGGCTGGTCCACCTGGCCTTGAATAAAAAGGAGTGTAGGGACATCGCCTTTATCATCAAAACCCCGCCAAAAACCTTTATAATCCCTCTCTGTGGCATAGCTGGAGACACTTTTTTTCTCCGCATTTATTACATAAGGGTAAACTCGTTCAGTGCTGGAAATCAGAGGAACATGATCATAATAGGGGGTGTATCGCAGCTTATAATGAGGCATATATTCCTGAAGATACCCAAACTTTTCTTCTGGCTGGGTCATTATCTGCAGATATGGTTTTTGAGCTACCATCCTCTTCCTGACAAGCTGCATTTTCAGCCGCCCATTCAGGGTAGATAACGCCACCCAGTTACGGTTTTTCAGCTCAATCATCGCGAAATTTCCAGGCTTGTTTGCTGCTTTGAAATACAAGACACGCCGCGGGTGTGTAACAAAACTCTCCATAGGAATCTCATTCCATTGCGTCAACAGTAACAAATGGGCACTTTCCTGCGCTTCATACTGGCTGTACTGCTGTTTATAACGGTTAAACTGTTCGTTGTAATCATGCTGCCATTCAAATTCGCTGTTTTTCCTGAACTCGCCAAAAGAGATAAAACCTTCCGGCCGGGACAGCGTCTTACGGAGCGGATCTAATCTCATGCTGTCTGCGGCAAACAACTCTATTGTTTTCACGACAGAGTATTTTTTCATCTCTTCCAGGCCGGCGCCTTCTTTGAGCTGACGGTAAATCATTGCGCTCAGCAACTCATGCATCAGGGCGACATTATCTTCATCTTCATCTTCGTCCCTTCCGCTACCTAACGAGGAGATAAGAGCGTTGTTTTGCAGTATTTTCTGCGCCTCCACCTGTGCAACAGCAATATCCCGGTAGTCATTGTGTTTTCTAACCTCAATCCTGCGCTGTTCTAATTCAGGCACTAAATGACTCAGTATTTGCTGTTTATCAATGATGCTACGCAGATATCGTTTACCGGCTTCAATCTGGTACAGCCGGGTCATTTCATCCGGGCTAAAACCGGTTCTCTGTTTATTATAAATCTGCATTGCTTCCCCGATAAGGGAAAAATACAGCCGGTTGACAGTCATAAATTCAGTGTGGTCAACACCGTCATTCAGAAAACCGGGAGCATGTTCTCTCAGTGACTCTCGCGCTGAGGTAATCCCGTCCTGGTATGCAGTCTGCTGAAAGTGGCGTAAATTAAACGCCGTCAGTGCTGCCTTCAATTCGGCGATATCATCGTTCAGTTGCTTAATTTTATCCCTATAACCTTTATCCCGCGCATAATAATCCCTTTCCCAACTCGACTGAGCTGATATTTCCCGCTTCGCTATCCCAGACGAAAAAAAGAGTTCATGAGTATCATTCATCTGCTGTATTCCGGGCATGTTATTCAGATCGAAGATCGCCTTGCCACGCTCTCTTTCTTTCTGGGCTATGACTTTTTCTTTTGATTCTCTTTCCAGCGTTATACTGTCTTTTACCCCGTTAATCACCCAGCCATGTGCCGCAGTAAACAACGCAGTGTCACTCAGGTGATCAGGGACACTCTGTTGATAGGCAGACATCAGGGAAAAGTCGATATTTGCTGCCTGTTCGCCCAGGATACTCTCCCCCGCTGCAGAGTCCTCCATCAGCGCCGCCCCATTTGCCGCCAGCAGAATCTCCAATCCCTTCTCCATATCCTGATGGTGCTGAACGAATAAATCCGTCAATGCCTCCCTCAGGTCTGCCGGCGTTACGTCACGGTTCCCACCCAGCCTCTCTGCCAGCACCTGTGTTAACCAAACGGCCTTATCCTCATGATTGGAGTGGGACGAGCCGGAAAGGCGCTCTGCCGAGGTCGATGGCGGCCTGCTTTCCACCGTCATCCCGCCGTCAGAATCAATAGCGCGTTTTGATCGCTGAGAGGAGATTTCATGCTCCGGTGGGGCGTTGTCCTGCCGCGAGGGCGTACTGGGTATTTTGGTTTGTTCCGCAAATGAACCAGACGATGATAAAGCCTGCACGGCCGTATCAATTTGAGCGGATGTCGAGGCAGCACTTTCCTGTACAGCGACGACGTTAAATTCAGCGCCGGTACGGCCTCCCGCCGTTTCCATTGCCGCTTTGGCCAGCATTTCTTGTATGGCCTGCTCAGAATAGGTTCTGATTGCCGCTTTTACCCCGGCATATCCCCCGCTCCAGAACAACGCCTCCGGCAAGTCAAACGCGATTTTTTTTGTTATCTCTTTAGCGTAACCCTCTTCATCATATAGGCGCCCAGCGATTATTGGCGCAGCCATACTCAACGCCAGCGCGGGCGAGAGAGACAGAGTCAATCGGAATGTTATTTTGACAAGCTCCTGATTGATAAATCTGTTTTTTTCCTGCCCGACAGGGCCTTGCCCCAGCCTCGCCCGGTTCATGGCCCGAATACCGTTATACAGGGTTACGCCGGTTCTGACGCCTCGAATAGCAACGCGCAGGGGGAATGAAATGGGTCCTGTAATCAGTTTAAAACCGCCGTTGAATAGCGCATAGAGCGCGCCGCTCGCCACTCTTCGCTCTGCCCAGTGGCGAATATCCTCCGGCAGGCTGCGAGCCCCCGCGAGGATCTCTTCCGGCGTCGGCGGATAGACAGTGCTATTCTCGGCAGCGTGTTTTACCGCCAGCATGACTCTTTTCAGGAATCCCTCACCGTCAGGATCGGCCTCTTTGGCGAAATGTGAACGATTTTCTGTCAAAACGGCCGTCAGCGCGCGCTCAAATAACGCCCCTGCGGCGGCTTTGTCTCCCGGGTGCTTATGCTGCAGGTAACCTTGCCTTAACTCATGCGCCCATTCGCCTATTCCGCGCGACAACATGCCGCCGCGGGAGTAATTGTTCAACGACGTCCCGGTCGTCTCGGCAACGCCGGCTTTGACGTCTGCTTTAAGCTCACTCAGGCCCAGCAGCCACCCAATCGCTATTTTACGCAATTCCTCGCCGCCCTGATGTCCATGCTCAGCCAGACGTACGGCAACATTTTCGATTTCACCGGCAAGCTCGACAAAGTGCCCAACGGCCGCAGTGATGATGTCATCAAAGCGGGCAATATGTCCGTCATCGTGCAACACCGCTCTTAGTTCCTCTCTCTGCCGGGAAATAAACGCCCGCACCTCTTTCCCCTCCTGCAAGCGGGTTATCGGTGCCAGCAGAGCCTGCAGTTGGCCCCGGAATTGCTGCTCGTCAGCCTGCCAGCGCGCCGCTTCATGTTCCAGCAGTTGATCAAGCGGCTTGCTCAGCGCCGGCATCTCCTCGGGCAAGACAGGCTTCACGGCCAATCTTTGTTGCTGCTCACTCGCCTCCTGCAACATCCCGGCAAGTGCCGGCATCTGTTTTATCCGCTGCTCCGCCTGCTGGATTTCATCCAGCAACAACAGCGCCGCAGCTTTAATCGCCCCATTGACCTTTTCAGAGTCGGCACTGCCTCCCCCCAAGAGAGCATGCGATATCCTGTGGCCTGTTTTACGGGTTTTACTGACCGCTTTATTGGATAAATGAAAGACATGTCTTTTCGTCTGGACAACTTTGTTTTTGATATCCGGCCAAAATTCGCTATTCGGTATATCCGTGTCTTTTCCCAAAGGCTCAACCCGCACCTTCTCTTGCCTGAGCGCAGCAACAACGCAGCCCAGAGCGTCAGATACCTCAATAATGGCGCAGGCAAGGCGGACATCGGCTGAGGCTGAGGCTGAGTTCGCAGTTTTGATGGCCTCCTGAATCAGGGGATTACCTGATTCAGTGACACCTGCAATCTTCCCGTCAATGGCGGGGATACGCCGGGCGTACTGATTAAAATTCAGGCTCCAGTGAATGAGTGGCGTTACGCTCACCAAGGTTGGCAGGTTAACCGACACCAGCAACGTTTTCATAGCAAGCTGCCGGGCCTCCCTGGTGCCCGTTAATATCCCGGCAGAGGCGACTTCCAGATATACCGCCAGCTTTTGCCTTGCCAGCCGGCTCTCCGCCAGCAACGACACCTCCAGCTGTTTGAACCTGGCGTATTCTGCCGTGTACCTGTTACTGTCTGAAAAGAGCAAGCCTTCTGCCCGTTGTCTTTCCTGTTCGCCACTAAGCCGCAAGCCATGCAAGGGCGGCAGCTCTATTGCCGCAACCAGCGCTTCCCGCTGTTCTCTGGTCGTTTTGTCAACTTCTTCCGCCCAATTCAACTGGCCAACTTTTCCGGCGGCTTGCAGGGCTTCCAATGCGGCATTGATGTTTCTGATTACTGCATTTGCCTGCGGTATAATCGCCTGAACGTCAGGTGAGGTCTTCTGCCCGGCGTTTAACACGGTTTCCAGGGTGTCCAGAAATTGCCGTACGGGAAGCAAAAGGGGATGCAGCGCCTTGGGTATATTGCTTCCCCACAGCACACCGGCCAGTTTTGCTATGCCTTCCTTATCAAGATAAAGCCCCGAGATGTTATAGCCCTTATCCTGATACTCCATCAGCAGTGGAAGCTTCCCGATAAAAGCGTCGCTGATGACTTTTTTCAGATTGTCGAAATCATCCTCCCCCTGTAAATGTGAAAATACCTCAGCGCTGTTGTTATTTTCCTTAGCCAAAACAGGCCATTTATCCCCCAATGAAAAACCCAAATCGTGCAAATCGTCGTCTAAATCGCCCTCCCCGATGAGTTCTTGCAGTCCTTCAATATCATAGCGCCCCAAAGGGCTTGCATGCTGGCTGCTTGCCGCCTCCTCTTTAAATTCATCGTATAAACTCATAAAAATACCTTTAGCAGAGATAATTAAGGATGCCGTTCTAAACAGGGCTTTTATTCCGAAATAAAGACGCGTGGCCGACGCCCCGGGCCGGGGAAAACTTCATCTTTATCGACCTGGGGAAATATTGGCAGTGCGGATATCCTTTGCAGAGAACAACAAAGAGAAGAGATTAATAAATTCTCGGGTGCAGTATTTATGCAGATAAACCACGTTCATCCATCAGCTCGTGCAGTTAACTACAGAGCCGACCCTGACTCGGCAGGGATCTTTCCTGCCGGAGTAAAACAAGTTCGAGTCAGACGATTAAATAAAGACTATCTTATCCCTATTTATTTCCGAGATATAAACGCTCCCCCCGTTTATTTCCGTCACCGCTTCTTGACTGCTTTCCCACCGTTTTAGAATGGCCTCAAGGTTGCTCTGGTTGTCTTTATCCATCATGCCGGCCAGTGCCAGATTAATGGTTACGGCAAAGGCTCCCCCCTCGTCGGCCGCCTTTTGCCGACATTTCAGCGTCACTCGCGCCAGTTTTTGTTCGGCTCCCGTTCCCATCTGTTCACACAGCGTTTTCCACAGCAGGCTGCCCAGCGCGTTCATATCCACGGCGGCGGCCTGCACAATCTCGTTGCTGACGCTTTTCACCAGCGTCTGCGGCAGGCTGTTATCCAGCAAAATCGGCACGGTAACGGAATACATCAACGACAGCCGCGGACGGTTGCCCAACGACTGCCAGAAATTACCCAGGCTGTTGAGATTTTCCTGCGGCGGGATAATACGGCTATAGGAACCGGCAATGCCGTCGAGTTCGCGGTTATTCAGCAACGCCTGCAGCGCCCGGGTCATTACCCTGACAGCCTGATTATCCGGGCTGCTGTCCGGCCCATTGCCGTCGCTGCCGGCGCTTTGCGTCTCCCAGTAGGTGATCAGGTAATTGCAGTTCAGATTGACCCACCCCGCCCGCAGCATACCGCTGCCGGCGTTCAGCCGTGCGGGTTGACTCTGCCGCAATTGCAGGTCTTCATGCACGTCATACAGAAACACGCTTACGGTGGGTGACGATTGCGTACTGTCAACCTGCGGCAAATCAAAACGGATATCAACGCCTGCCGAGGGTTCCTCGTTTTCCGGATCTTCCGGCTTGGGATTGATATAGGTATTTAACGCGGCGTACAGCGCCTCATTGACTGCCACGATAACGTTGGAAGATGTGGTCATAGCCGACATAAAACCTCACTGAGTTATTCTGGATGAAGGGAAGGAGATCAGAGCGCCACGCGCCCCAACTTCCCCAGTTCCCGGGCGATCGCTTTTTCTATATGGTGCAGGTGAATCCTGTCGTTTTCCCCCTCCGCAGCCAGCACTGCGGCCAGAAGAGCCACATTACGGATATTGGCGCCGGTCAGTTCGCTGCGGGCGGCCAACGCGGAAAAGTCCACATCCTCGGCAAGCTCCAGCGTCTCTGGCCATACCGAGCGCCACAGTTGCGTACGCAAAGAGACGTCCGGATAAGTAAAGCGGGTGATAAAGGTAAAACGCCGGTTAAAGGCGCTGTCGAGATGATTGCGGTTGTTGGTGGCCAGGATCACCAGGCCGGGATAATTTTCCAGCCGCTGCAACAGATAAGAGACTTCGATGTTGGCATGGCGATCGTGCGCATCTTTTGTTTCGCTGCGTTTGCCGAACAGCGCATCGGCCTCATCAAAGAACAGCACGCCGCTGTCCGCCTGCGCCAGGTCGAAAATACGCGCCAGATTTTTTTCCGTCTCACCGATATATTTGTTCACCACCGTAGAGAGATCCACTTTGATCAGATCCACCCCAAGATGCTGCGCCAACACCTCTGCCGCCAGCGTTTTACCGGTACCGGAATCACCATAAAACAGCGCGCTGATGCCGATTTTCCCTGCCGTTTTACGGCTGAAGTGTTTTTCCGTGACGCTTTCCCGCAGCCGGATGGTCGCCAGAATTTCGTTTAGCTGCTTTTGCAGCGCCGGCGACAAGATCATGTCGTCGAAGGTGCGCACCGGGGCAATACGTTGCGCCAGTTTGCCGAAGTTTTTACGTGAACGCCTGGCCAGCGTCTGGCGTAAATCCTCCGCAATAAGCGGAGCGTTTTCATCTCTGATCTGCCGATAATAATCGGCTTCCTGCATCAGCAAAGGCGCATCGGCGGGATTAAAGGCGTATCGCTGCGCCAGCGCAAACAGCGCGCGTTTCTCTTCCTCATTGGGTGAAGCCGGCCACGCCCCTTGCAACAGTTGCGCTTTCTCTTCTGCAGCCAACGGCGGCATGGAAAGATGGACCGTGGTCAGGCCCCTGAAAACGGGCACATGAGCGGCGGCGTCCGACATTATCAACACCGGCAGTTTCACCTGTGGCAGCAGCCGTTCCATCTCGCGCAGATAGCCGTTTTTCTCGCTCGCCAGTGGTTCGCCGTTCTCCAGCAACAAAACTGCGTGTGACAACAGAGCATCGCGGATAATTTCCGCCATGATCTTCCCCTGTTGCGTTTCCGCCACGTCAGGCAGTGACTCCACGTCAATACACAGCATCGCGTAACCGTATTCCGCCACTATGGTGGCTAACGCCAGTTCACGACCGTCCAACTCCTGTCCTTCCACCACCACCATCGGCACCACTTCAGCGCTATGCCGCAGACACAGACGGGAGATATTTTCACACAGCGACTGCGGGTACCATGCGGAGCTGCCCGGTACGGCCCAACGCGTGTACGGGTGCTGGTCGGTTACCGGCGCGCCGTCACCGCAGAAATAATGCCAAACCGATGCGCTCACCCTATAAACCGGCCCTCCCGCTTTTTTGCCGGCATTTTTCTCCTCAGACATCAGATGAAAGCGAAACAGCGGCGAAGAAGGATGCAATGCCGATTGCAGCTGCCGATACGCCATTTGCGTCCCGGCAAACAGGCGGTACAGCAGTGGCTGGCCTATCCCCTCCTTCAAGTCGCCGTTTGGCAGCATGGCGTAATGGCCACTCAGCCGGGGCAACATTCCGGTCAGCAGAATATCGCGCTCTACGTCGGTTAAATCAAAAGCGGCCACCACAGCGCGCAGACGCTGGGTCAGCGCATCGCCGGTATCTGGCAAGTAAGCGCCCGGAACCTCGGTGAAGTACGGGACGCCGTGCGGAAAGCCGAGGCGCAGCCTAATGGCCTCTTCCGGCAGGAAAAAGTCTTGCAGGCCGGCAGGCGGTTCATCCATTCGCAGCAAATAGTCCTGCTGGAACAACAGATCGATGCGCTCCAGGCAGAGACAGAAATCGTTATCTTCAGGCCCGGTATCCGGGCGGTATACATAGGCGGGTTCAGACAGGAAGTTCATGGTTTACCCTAAAAATTATGAAGCGGCCAGTTGATCGCCAGCGGCAGTTCCAACCAGGGGAGCGGCGCCAGCGTCAGCGGCCAGGGCCAGTCGCCCAACAGCAGATCGAAGGATTCGGGTTTTACCGCAATCTGCGCCGGTGAGGTTTCATCGTTGATTGCGCCCGGGCGTTGCAGAAACAGCGCCCGGATATCCGCCAGGCCCAGTTTTTGCCAGGCAGGAAGCTGCCGGCCCACCGCCGTCAGCCATTCGTCAATCTGCCGGCACAGAGGCTCGCTTAACGGGGCTATCTCCGACAGTGGCTCACCGAGCGGGATACCGCACAGTAAATGATTGACCTTCAGCCGTTCGGCGGCCGGCGTCTCTGCAGCCCACGCCAGCCAGTCCAGGCTTACGGCAGCCAGGCGGCGAGCTTCATCACTGATAA
The DNA here is from genome assembly GCF_003591175.1 of Serratia inhibens. Lineage (GTDB taxonomy): Bacteria > Pseudomonadota > Gammaproteobacteria > Enterobacterales > Enterobacteriaceae > Serratia > Serratia inhibens. The sequence continues at coordinate 1,556,540 of NZ_QYYG01000001.1, forward strand.
ATCGCCCCTCCCGGCAGAATTCCAGCAGGGAAAACAGCTGCGGCAGCAGCGGCCACAGCAGCACCAGGCCGGCGTTGCTGACCGGTTGTTGCGATTCAGTACCCGAGAGTCTCCGCTGCTGTCCTGACTCGCTATCAGAGTGGCTTCGCTGCTGTTGTGGCTCGGCATCAGAGTGGCTCCGCTGCTGTCGTGGCTCGGCATCAGAGAGTTTCCGCGGCTGCCCTGACTCGCTATCAGAGAGTCTCCGCTGCTGTCGTGGCTCGCCATCAGAGAGTTTCCGCTGCTGTCGTGGCTCGCTATCAGAGTGGCTCCGCTGCTGTCCTGGCTCGGTATCTGAGTGTCCCCGCGGCCACTGTTGATGCCCGGCATCAAGGTGCTCCCACAGTTGTCGGTCTGGTTGTGGTAAAAGCCGATCAAGATAAGCGCTAATCTCCTCCACGTTCCCTTTGCCCACCTGCCTGGCGATGACGTTGCGCACGGGCTTTCGCTGCCATAACGGCAGCAGCCAGCGGCGGGCAATCGCGGCCAGCTGTGTGGGGGGCGCCGGCCGGTCAGGGCCACTCAGCAACCGCACCGCCTGCATTGTGGGGATTTCACCCTGGGTGATGGCGTCGCACCATTCATTCAACTGGCTGTGGGCCGGGTGATTAGCCTGCAGCCAGCGAAGCCCCCGGCTGTCATTCAGCAAATAGCTCAGTGCCGCTACCGCCAACCGGCTGGCGGTGACCCGGCGGTAATAAGCGGCGGGTAAGGCATCCCGACCTTGCGCCGCCTCTTGCAGCAGCCGCTTTAACAGTTGCTGCAACCGGCCCGGCTGCGGGTGGTGCAACAACTCTTGCAGATTTGCCGGTTGCAGGCAGCACAGCGCCAGCGGATAAAGTGATACGGTATCGCGACCGAACCCGGACAATAACGCGGTGGGGCTGGCCAGAGCGGGTAAGGAAGGAGCATCCAACCGCTGCCGGCCGTTTTTTTCAACATAGGGCTTAAGATAATCTTTCAGCGCCTGAGCCAGACGCGGATTAAACTGTGCGTCAAGCAGTTCCCTCTGAATGGCGCCAAGGTTAATGACCACTTTAGCCAGGCTTATTTCCGTTTCACTATCCAGGGCTGTCACGATATCCAACAGCACGTTCTTTAGATTATCGCCCGTAAAAAAATCAGATTGCAGCAATAGCCGCCCCGCAGATGGGTTATCGGCCTGAATCTGATATTGGACTTTATTTATCATTAAAGCATTATCAGCCATATAAAACCCCAAGGGTCCGCGGGAAAATCGTCACAGCTTTATAATAAAGGCCAAGATATAGTAGGGTGGCGTGATATCTATGGCGTGCTGATGCGCAGGCAATGTAGCGCTGGAACTATGGGTATGTGATTTCCCTGCCCCTATAGGTTGGGTATAAGGATAGACGTAACGACTAGTACCGTATGCAATCACTGGTGAGTTGTTCACAATATAATAGCCAGAAAATGGAACTTTATCTACAACAAATCCATATTTATCAACAGCATTAATTGTAGAATACCTCTGCCCAGTTTCATGGCTATGGGAAGGCATTTGATCAACCGTCAATGCCGTTCCCCCCACCTTTACCGTAATATTTTGTGAATTGTTATTGTTCGTACTGGTTGAAAATTTTTTGTTATTTTTATCTCCCGTAAATTTCGCTGATGAAACGCCATTAATGCCACTAAGATTACCCCCCATAATAAAGCGGTCAACCAAATCAGGCGTACCGTTATTGCCATCACATAAGGCCCAGCCCGCAGGAGTAGCAGAACCAGAAAACATCATAATCATGCCTTTCTGGAAGGTTTGTTCAGGAAGCAGACCGATACCGTCCCCATTGACCTGAAGCCCAGCGCCAGATTGCACTTTTAAGCCTTTGCTCTCGTCTACACTCAACCCACTGTTGGCCGTCAGCTTAACACCCAGCCCTTTCTCATCAATTTGAATCCCGATCCCGGCGTCTATCGACAATCCATTCGAGCTCAAATTCAACCCGCCGGCGCTCCCGTCAGTTGCGCCATCCGTCCCCTGACCGCCGCCGCCATTGTTATGACTACCTTTCGCCAGTTTTATCGCCAGGCCGCTTTCAACCATGGCGATACCGTTTGACGGTTTTATAATCTGTATGGTGCTGGTATAGATAAAGTTTACATTTAAAAGAGAAATAATCTCTCCCTTAGGGTCGTTGGCGAAATCTGGAATATAATAAACCCCAAGCATAAGAGGATCTATTACCAATGTACTGTCAGTGAAATCATCTGCTCCGGGGTCCAGTGTAAACCTGTACCACATATTAAGATCGGTATTAGTTCCACCATTCACATATTCGAACGGAACCGCCCCACTCCCTTCCCCTATTGCTTTTTCAGCAATAATACGCACTTTTATGTATTCTCTCGTTCCATTCGATTCTATTTTAACCGCCGGAACCATAAAGAGTGTGTTATCCCCGACTTTCTCATTTGTTGCTTTATGAGGACCAGACGCAGGTTCGAATGCAAGGATGGCCGTTTTTTTGTGCATCGACATTTCGCCGGCATAAACATTGTTAAGCGAGAGTCTCTTATTATCTTTTGACGCAGATAAATCATAATAAGTATTAAAAATAAACTTGGGGTCCCATGCCAGACGTTCCTTATGGTCTTTTCTTAACCCCCAACCAGTCTCTTCGCTCCCTACTGCCTTGACGCCAATATCCGCCATATCAATCAAATCAGAAAAATCGCTTTGCAAAGGAATACTCCCGGCTTTAAAACGCGCTTTTAACGCCTCCGCGTTGGGTAAAGCGCGCAGCATCCGCTCGGTCTTCGCCACCACCGGTTCTTTTTTCACCGCCGTGCTTTTCTTTGCTTTGCTCACCGGTGTTTTCTTTCCGTTATTAATATCAGTCATTTTTCCTCTCTCCAGATTCGTTTTCAGCGCTTATTTGGTGCCCGGGACGTCTTGCGGTATATAAAACAATTCTTCACTGAGAATGACATCGGTATGCCATTCACTGCCGTCGCTGCCTGTCACTGCCTCACGTTGATCTTCCGTGGCGATACGCATCAGCCCAATACCCAGCTCGCTGACCGGCAGGTGCCCCAACGTCAATAGCTGCATGATCGCGTAGGCGTCGTCACCCAAGGGGTTGCCGTCGTTCTGCCAGCGCTGATAGGTCTGGGCAAAGTTGTTGAATGCCGAGTCACTCAGCCAATGGTTAACCAGCGCGACATGCGCCGGGAATTCGGCCATCGTGGTCTGTTGCACCCAGTTAATCAGCCCGTCTGCATCAATATTGCCGCCCTCGAACAGCCCGCGGTTGTGTACCAGGCTGACGACAAAGGAAAAACGGTCGCTGATGGCATGCCCTGAGCCGCTAAAACTCCATTGAAAACGCCAGGCATCCTGTTCTGGCGGGAAGTCCTGCTGGCTGCCCTGTTCTTTCTCCACCAGCACTGTCCCGGTCACCGGATCCCGCGCTTTCACGGTGGCTTTCAGCAGCCAGTCGTCGCTGTCGCCCGAAACCTGCGGCGTTTTTTCTGCCTGGCCATTCATCGTCAGTGAAAGCGTCGCCGGGCGAATGACAATGCTGTCGCCAACCTCGGCCATTGCGGGGTAAGGGCTCTGATCGTTGCTGGCCAGCAGACGCTGATTTTTATCCGTCGGCTGGCTATCTTTCTGCGCATAATTCAGCCGGTAATCCATGTCCTGCAGCCAGACATCGCTGTTTCGCCAACGCAGGTTCTTGCCGGCCCAGGCGGCCTGTAAGTTATGCAGGTTATTCGCCAACTGCTTACTGTTGGCGGTGCTCAGCGTAAAACTGTCCCCGCTGGTGGCGATAACCAACTGCCGGCTCACATTCCGTTTGCTGCTCTCTTCGATCAGGATCAGATCAACCAATTGCCCCTGAACGATTTTACCCGCGCTGCCTTTTTGCGTGAGGGTCACCTGTTGCCCTGCAATACTGAAATTATCCGGTGTCTTTTCATCCGTAAAAGCGGCATCCGGCATCAGCGGCAGCAATTGGCGATGCTCAATCAGATAAAAAGGCAGTTGGCTGAGGTCCGGGTTATCGGCGAAGCATTCGCTGTTCAGGCCAATGCGCGCCGCGATGCGTTTTTGCAGCGCGGATACCCGGTCAACGCGAATATTGATCCGGTCATAGCCCAGCGACGGCTGCTGCGCCAGATAAGCGCGCTGGGTGGCGAGAAAATCCGCCAGATCCAGCGTCAGCGGTCTGGGCGCCCGGCGGGTGCCGAAATACCCCAGCAGGTATTGCAGATAATCCAGCTCACGGTAAAAGTTTTCGCTGTTCAGTGCGCCGCCGTCATCGGAAAAGATGGCGGCATCCTGCTGCTGAAATTGGGTCAGTTCAGCGGCATAGTCCTGATGCACCTGCTGATTCACCGAGTCTTTGGCATAAGGCCAGAGGGTGCCGCGGATCAGGTTGGTTTTATCCCGCTCGGTAAACGCCAGCAAATGGGGCAGCAGCGCCAGCTCCGCGCAGCCATCGGCCAATTGCTGATCGGCAGGCAGCAGGAACTGGTGCAATTCGCGTACGCGATCGTCAATGACCTCGTCGGGCCGTTGCAATTGATAGCACTCCGGCAGGCGCTGTCCGGCGGGCGTATAAGCGGCCAGATCGCGCAGCCGCCCGGCCGGCATCACAACCGGGGCCGTGGGTTGCGGTGGCGGCGTGCTCAGATAGGCGGCCACTTTATCGTGCTCCGCCCTTTCGTTGATCCCGCCTTTGGCAATCAGGGTCAACGGGCTGCTTTGAGAGGTCAGCAGCGTCAGCGGATCATCCCCCCATAACTGCGGGAAAAAACCGGAGGCCACCTGCCACGACCAGGCGTCACCGCCCTCGGCCGTGATCTGCGCAGGCAAACTGCCGGCGGAAAACCGCATGACGCCGGCCACACCATCAATGTCCAGCAACCGGTTAAACAGCAAGCTGAGATTAAGGGTTATTCCCTTATCCGAGATCAGCGCTGCCGAATCCCGTTGCCAGCCATACTGTAAAAACGGGCCTTCAAAGATCTCCTCGCTACCGTAACCCAGTTTGCCCAGCTCTTCGCCGGTATAACGCCTGGCCGGGGGCAGCAACAGCTCGCCGGTTACCTGGAAAACCTGCGCCACGATCTGATTCACATCCCTTACGTCATCAGACAGCTCAAGGGTTATCTGCGGGCTGAACGCCGCCGGTTCCAGCCAGAGGATCCGCGAGACCTTCTCCCCCAGGTTACGGTGATTAGCCAGAAAATCGGCAAGATACCGTTCCACCTTGGTGCGCTCATCCGATGACAGCGTCAGGGTATAGCGGGTTGGCAGAAGGTAAAGCCAATAATTCCCGCGCAATGTCATCTCTTGCTGACCCTCACTGCCGACCTTCGTCGGCTCTGCAAAGCTGTACTCCCGCTTTTCGGCGTCATACCACCAGTGGAAACGGCTCTCCTGCGGCTCTTTAATCAGGCGAGCATCCTGGAAAAGAAAATCGGGCGCGCCGCCGGCAATCGCCACGTCCCTGCCGTGCAGATCGCGCAGCGCCCGACGGTAATCTTCCTCCGTCACCGTATTGCAGGTCAGTACCTGATGCGGGCCAAAGTCCGCCGGAAACAGATTTTCTTGCCCTGCGCGGGTGAGCAGATCATTGAGCGACAAGCTGGCCCGGTAACTGAGATCGGCGCTGTTCCAGGTGAGGGCTTGCAACAATGTCATGCCGGGATCGTGATCGCCGGTATCCGTCCAGAGGTTCCCACTGAGCGGCTCGATGATCTCCGTGACCTGCCGCCAAAGCGTGTCAAAGGAAATATCGTCTCTTACCCGCTGAAACAACGCGTTTTCTTTAGACATGGTGCTCTCCGTTCAGGCTGGTTGCCTCAGGTTCCGGAAGTAGAATGAGGACTTCATTGTCGCCGGCGATAATAGTCTGCTGCTGATCCACCCCGTCCTGGTCCGTCAGCGTCAGGGCGAGTACCCGCTGCACCAGAGGGAATTGCTGGATCGTCGCCAACAGTTGGTAATAATCCAGTTGATTGCCGGGCGTAACCGCCAGCTGTTGGTTTTCCCCCCAGGGCATATACCGCCGTTGCAGCCAGCCGGCCAACTGTTGGTAGCCGTACCCGGCGCTGATCCCGGCGGTAAACGTCACCCGATAGCGCGCGGTGATATCGATATATACCGGATTAACCAATTCTGGGGTGACCCACAGGCTGACGTACTGCGCCAGCCACTCGGCCATGGTTACCAGGCGCCCGGGGCTTAACGCCGGGCGCAGCGCGTCATCGTTGTCCCGGTAGCGGCTGTCGGGGATCACCAGCAACTGCTGGGTCTTCGGGGCGGGGATCCGGTTGAGTTGGGCCACCCCGGGCGTTTGCACATCAAACAGCTGGGGGTATTGCTCCATTAACAGGCTGCGCATGTCTCCCCAGGTGATGCCGCGCCGGCGGTGGGTAATTCGGGCGGCTGCCCGCGCAAACATCTTTTCCTCCGTTTCGCGAACCTTCCCGCCAGTGGACGGCAGCGGCTGGCTGACGCGGCTGATTTCCGCTATCGGGCTGACTAACTGGCTAATGGTGCCTGCCGGCAATGCCTGAACAAAATGGCTGTCATCAATGTCGGTCGTGTTATCCAGAGTTGCGGTCATAGCCCCGGCCATCACCGCCCGCAGCATCGGCGCCCTGTCGGTGGAAAGGGTTGCCCCCCCGGCCGGGATCGCTTTTATCCAATAGCACTCGGCTGCGCGGCCATCACCGCCCGGGGCGCAATCCGCCGGCAAGGTCGCCTGCCAGAGCGCGCTGGCGGACAACCCGCCGGTGCCGTCCAGAAGCTCCGCTTCCAGCGGCAACCAGACCTCTTGCTGGCTGTAATAGAACCACGAAAGCGCCAGCGCCTCCGACGCACTCAGCGACCAATAGACCGACAGCGAGTCGCCGGGAGCGACCTCGCTGAATCCGAGGTATAACGCCTGTCCAATCTGCGTCGATCTCTGCGCTTTTGCCATCGTGGGCAGGGGCAACGCACAGTGAAAATGGGTGTCGATACCGCTCACCTGCGGCGTCCAGGGGGCATTTTTGCCGGCGGGCGCCTGCCGCCAGGCTGCGTGTAAAAAATCAGAACTGCACAGTTCCACCCTGACAGTGCAACCAGAAACAGCGGCGGCTAACGCCGGCAGCATGACGCGCAAGGCCGCCCCCTGTGGCACCCCCTCACCGGAAAACAGCGCTTGCTCTTCGCTTTGCCACAGCCCTCCTTCCGGGGTAAGCAGATGAATCCGCACCTTGAAGACCGCATTATCCGCCGGCGGCTCGGGATAATCGGCATACCAGCGGGGGAAACTCTCCTGCGGCACGTCGTGCCACCGTGGCTCAATGGTCAGCTCACCGCCGGTGCGTAAAAACGCCGCAGGCAGCGCAAGCTCAAACGCATTGCCCAACTGAGGCTGCAAACCGAAAGGAAAGCTGAAAGCATGGATATGGCCGTCCCTGTTGTGGGAAAGATAACTGACTGCCGGATCATTGCTGACCGTCAGAGTCAGTGAAGCGGGTAATACAACCGCTTCTCCCGCAGGAAACCGCAGCGCTAGATGCGGGGTTTTCCACGCCTGTGGGGCTTCTTCCCGCTCCCTGCGCAAGGTTGCGGAAGATAAAACATACACTGTCCGTTGCCCATCAGTGCCGGCCGGCCGGAAATCGAGATACGCGTTATCGCCCACCAACGAAAAAAGCGGCCCGCGCGTATCCTCGGTTTCCCAACGCGCCTCCAGTTGCACGTCGGCATTCAATAGCCCAGGCGGCAAGGTCAGAAAAATGTTCTGATTCAGTTTTTGTTCATTGTCCGTGGCGGAAAACAGCCGAATACCGTCCGCTGGCAGATCGATATTGTTATCCTGATCCAGCGCAGTGCAGATCCACCATTCACTGCCCACCTCACCGGGCTTCTCCTGACGCGTCCAGCACAGCTGGCTAAGCCGCTGCCGGGTGATCAACAGCGCCTCGTCGGTGCGGTAAAGGATCGCATTCCCCGCGCCGTCCTGGCCCGCATCCAGCGGCGTACCGATCGGCAACAGGTATTGCGCGATATCCCTCTGCAACGCAAAGCTGACCACCACCCGATCCGGCTGATTGTCTCGCGGGGAAAAACCCAGCAAATTCTGGTAGTAAAGCGAGCGGTGCCGCGCCGGCAGGGTATTCATCAACAGCCTGGGCGTTTCCAGCAACCGCAGTAATGCCAGTAAAAAAGCCTGATGCGGCGGCAATGCTCTGCCCGCCAGAGAAACATCCCGATAAATCTCACCCAGTTTATCCGGCGTCCGTTCAGCCAGCCAAAAACGGTCCCAGGTGGCATTTTTATCGCCGGCAAAGGGAATAAGCCGGGTATATTCCTCGATATTTTTCAGCACTGCCGCCGCCGTGCGCGGCTCCAATTCAAAGGTGCTTTCTGCCACCGCGACAGCCAGCTTTTTTTTCAGTTCTTCCAGGTCAGACATAATTATTTCACTCATATTCTGATGACGGAAAATAGGCAACCCTGGCTACAGAGCCACAAGACAGGATCTACCCCGCCGTAACAAAAGACTGGCTGTGCGTAAATTGCCCGCTTCCCGTGCTCGGTACCGGGGCCGGTTCCAGGCCTGACTGCGCGTTGCCGGCGGGTTTACCGGGCGTAAACAGCGCCGTAAACCGGCTGCCCACCACAATCACCGGCGTCGTGGCTGTGGCAAAGGGTGCCTGTTGATCCGGCGCCAGCGCGGCGATGGTAATGGTGCCGTCTCCCGAAATGGGGAAACCGGGACTGGTATAGGCTGCCTTAATCGAGACCTTTTTCTCGTCGCCCAGAATACATATTTTTTTATTATTGATGCTGGCTTCACCACTGCCATTAATTAACGTAGCGCCGATGGGTATCACCGTATATGCGCCAAATATTTTTTCAAAAATCAGTTGGTCACCATCCACAATGACAATATTGCTCATAATAACCTCAGCGTCTGGCCTTCATTGAGATTAAACGTCCCCTCGAGGGTTTCAGTAATATCGCTTCCGGAAAGAGAGACGCTAATTTGTACCCGTAACCGGCTCGCCTCATCACTTGCCGGCTGAATGGTGACGGCTTTCAATACCACCCGCGGCTCGTAGCGCAAAATACTCTCTTCAACCCGACTCTGTATTCTCGCCAACAGCTCATCGGAAATGTTTTCAAACAGAAAGTCATTCATACCGCCCCCCCAGCTTTCGCGCATAATCCGCTCGCCGGGTTCGGTCATGAACAGGACCTGAAGGCTCTGTAATACGGCGTCCGTGCCACCCGCCATTTTCACCCCCGTTTCAGGGGAAAATTTTGGCGGAAAAGCCCAGCATCGTCCCAGGGTATTAACTAATATATCGTCATTCATGATTAGCCCCGCTGCTGCGATATTATTTTTTCATATTGATACTGGCGCTGGTAATTTCCACCTGCGTTTTCCCATGAAGCGACAGCCCCTTTTCCGCCTGCTGAATAATGGCATCCGCCCTGAGCTGCAGGCTTTCGGCACCCTTGCCAGTGAGGGTGATGCTGCTCTTGCCTTCAGAGAGCGTCAGCGTGTTATTTTCACTGTCAATCAGCAGTGACGCCTTGGCATCGGCACTATTCATAACCAGGCCCTTGCGATTATTTTTTTTATCCGGCGGGAATGGCGCGTTGTTTTTCGGGTTATGCATGGCGTCTAAAATAATCGGGTAGCGCGGATCGTTCTCAATAAATCCCACCACCACTTCGTCGCCGGGCTCAGGGTAAAAACAGAAACCGCTGCCATGGCTGGCCCAGGGTTTGCCCAAACGGGCAAAAATAGATTCCCCAGGCAGATTAAGCGCCGGCAGATAAATGGGGATTCTGTCCAACTGCTGCGGATCGGCGGTAAATTCCGCCACCGTCGCAATATGCAGAGACTGAACCGGGGGAACCGGCTCAAGCAAGGCACCCGGCATGCCAATCAATAACTCACTCCGCCACCCCTGCGCCGTATCAAACCGCTGATTCACCCCGGTCAGTATGGCGGTGCCATCCAGGCCGGCACCGAATTTGTTCAGTTCGATGCTCTCCCCCAGTTTAAAATCCCGCGTTCCGTCCAATTCAATACGCCCCTGCACCCCGGTCAGCTGCAGGTGGTTCATCCAGGAGCGCGCAAGGGTATCGAGCGAGGTTTCCGGCAGGCAGCTGAACGCCTGAAGATAAGCCTGCCGCCGCCAGGAAGGCGTCGCCGGACCGATGCCGGATGTCGTTTTCCAGGGATCAAATTGGGATGTGCCGCTTTTGAATGCCGGGCTGAGTTGCTGCGTAGCAATATCCCACCCCTGCAACGAGAGGCTATCGGGCGTGAAGCGATTATCAAACGTCAGGTCAATGTCATACAGGCTGTACCCAGCGCGATCGCTATGGCGATCAAGTCTATGGGGCTGCCTCTCCGGCTTTGCCAGAGGAACGACCCTGACATTGTTTGACGCGGCATCGGGCAACATCCAGCAGTTTGTGGACAGCAGCCGGCTGCGCATGAAATGCCAATCGCTAACACGAAACTGCACCAGTTGTTCGTGTTGACGACTCAGTTGCTTCGCCGCCGTTCGGGCCATCGTCACCTCGGCCTGCCGAAACAGCGTGTTCAGTATTGCGCCGTCGTCTTGTTGCCGAAATACCCGGCTGCGGGGGAAAAACGTCAGCGTTTGCAGAGCATGGCGCGCCTCCAGCCTGACGGACCACAGCTTACCCCGCAGGGACATTTTCTTTTGCGTGAGATAACCACTGAACAGCGTGGCATTATCCAGTTCAATCACCACGCTTGCCCCGGTGGTAAAACTGCCTACCGCGTTCAACGTCTGCGTCTCGTCTGCGTCATTGCTGTCTGTTGGGATCTGCAGTTCCAGCTGCGCGGAAGGGATCTCATTAATCTGTTGCTGCACCCGCAGCCGGGTAATGCCAATCCGGCAAATCTTCCCGGCTATTTTCAGGACGATATTATTCATACCCCTCCCCTTTCGTCGCCTGCAGATAGTCCCCAGCCGCAAGGTCATCCAGGTTATCCAGATCGTTCTCCCAGGCCAGCGACAGGTAATCCACGCTGCCGGCCAGCGTACTGCCGGCGCTGATGGCCACCTGAGACAAAGAGGCCAGATCCGTTACGCTGACCAGCGCACTGGAGGGGGCTTTCTGATTCTTTTCCGTCTGCTGAATGACAAAGCTTTCATCTGCCACCAGGCTAAGGTGCACCGTAGCGCGCAGCGGCGTGGCGTCACGATCAAACAGGGTATAAGTAACGGACAGAGCGCTGGCTCGCCCGGCAAACCACCCTTTGTTTTCCCAACGCATTTTCCCCCAGGTGATACGCAGGAAACAGGGGGAGTCAGTGCCGGCATCCACCGCGCAAAGTGATTTCAGCATCGCCAGTTGGGCCTCCACCGGCGTGGAGTTTCCCGGCATCTGGCCGTCGAACAGCAGGTTGAGGCTGAGGCCGAGCGGTTCGGAGATCACAAAGCGATTACTTTGAGAAGATTTATTGATGGTATCTTCCGTCCGGTAACGAGTTTGATAATCCAGGTGAATACTTTCCGGGTTATACATTACCTTCATACTACCCGCAGGGATTTTCCCTTCCCGATCTTTCCAGGCGCTGATGGTCAGCCTTGCCAGGCCGCGTTCGAGCAGGCTCACAGGTGCCCCCTTTCCAACAGATGCTCCAGGATTTCCTGCTTGAGCTTTTCGAGTAACCGCTGCTCATCCCATGGCGTGGGGCCTGTGGCCCACAACGGCGCGGCCGATGGTGTCGGTTCCGTCACCTGAACCTGAATCACCAGTTCCCGGATCTCGATAGTCATAGTTTTATCCCCAGCATGCGCATGTCCTGATAACGGAGTTCAAGCGTGTTAATCAATACGGTATTGCTGGCGGCATCCAAATCGCCCATTTGCCAGCGCACCGGCAGTGCATGACTCAGCGTCCAGGTTGTCACCGGCAAAGAGGATTCGTTCAACAGCATGATCACCACGTTCGCCCACAGCGTGCTTTCCCGACGCAGAACGCGGTCAAACTGCTGCGTCAGCACCGAAGCGTTCATCACGCCACGCTCCAACACCAGGCTGCCGTGATTGACCTGTTCAGCCAGCCAAAGGTTGCGCGCATTCTCCCCGCCTTCACGGTGCTGGCTCACCGCCAGCTCGCGCGATAAACCCGACACGCGCTGAAAAGCGATATCCAACGGGCTCGGGATATTGTTGAATAAAAAATTGACCATAAAACGATGAGCAACAACCGGCGTATCCATCATCAACTCCCATTTAATGCTGTTTCTGCGCCGTCACGCATGTCCAGCGTCAGGTTGATATCAATGAACTCCGCCGGCGCCAACAGGGCCAATTGAACCCTGAGGATCATTTTGCCGGCGCTTATATCTTCGGCGGACATGGTTTCGTTCAACCCGATACCGAGCGTAAAAGCCTCTTCCTCCGTCGCACCGTAAAACATGCCGGCCAGCCATTGCTGGCGTAGCCATGTCCAGACTTGACCTTTCAGTTTCATCCAGGTCAGCGCATTATTCGGCTCAAACATAAAAGCGCGTGCCAGCCGGCCAATCTGACTCTCCACGCTGTTTGCCAGTAACCGGGTCTGAATATAGCGCCAGGGGGTCGTCCGATCGTTTAAGAGCGTTCGACACCCCCACAGACGAACCCCTTTCCCCGGGAAACTGCGGATCAGGTTGCAGGAAACGCCTTGTTGATTCAGCAATGTCTGAGACTGAAGAATATTTCGGGCAGGCCGGAGGGTCTTCGCCAGGGGAATATTGGCGGGCGCCTGCCAAACACCGCGTTCAACGGCATTGCGCTGAATGGCCGCGGCTACCGCCGGCAGTGGCGACAGCAGACGATAGGCATTATCCTCCCCCGTATCGGCCACATAGCGGGTTTCCAGGCGTGGCCACCAGGCTGCGCCGTTTTGACACAGTTCGGCGGAAAACAGGCCGTTTGCCAGCTCAATGGCCTGAGAAGGTTCATCCGGCAGTTCAAGCAGCGCAAAGCGTTGCTGCCCCAGGTTGCATAATTGCAGCAACGCCTGCCAACTTTCATACCAAAGCGCCGCAGCGTCGAAACCGGAAACCAGCGCGAGATCGTTTAATTCGCTGATCTCTGGAGCCAGCAATAAACCGGTATGGTTATCTGCGGCTATCGCCTCGCGCATTTGCGCACTCTGCAATGCGGTAACCAGCGCCTTTAAACGCTGGGTGTCCTCCGCCGCACCTGCCCCCAGAGAGAGCACATAACACCCCTGCCCCTCATTATCAAAGAAGTGACGCAAAGCCAATGCCAGCGTTCCATGCCGGCCAAAGAGGGATATCGCCTCAGTCAGAGAACCCACGCTATGCGGCACCATAGTTTCAATGCGTGTTACGCCCTGAGCCTCAAGGGTATAACCAATAAACAGCGGCACCGTTACCGGGTCGCCTGCCGGCGCGGGGGTTAACAGGGTTTCGTCGATCGAAACCCCGGGATTGACCATTGCCATCAGGGTGTCCTTTTATTTGCATGAAGAAACGAACGGCTCGGAGGCGTTACTGCGACATATCCTGGGTAAATTGCAGGATAATGAACTCCGCCGGCCGCACCGCGGCCATGCCCACCTGAACGATCATTTTTCCCTGATTGATGTCATCCGTGGTCATGGTGACATCCTTGCCGATGCGCACAAAGTAAGCCTCGCTGGCTTTGTTGCCGCTTAAGCCCCCCTGGCGCCACAGGCTATGGAGGTAGTTTTCAATCGCCGTGTGCACCCGCTGCCAGGTCAGTTGGTGGTTCGGTTCGAATACCATGGGGAGAATCGCCTTTTTGATGTCCCGCTCTGCGGCGTCAAACAACCTGCGTACCGGGATATAGCGCCAGTTATCATCGTTCTGCAGCGTGCGCGCCCCCCACACCACCGCTCCGCGGTCACGGAAATAACGGATCACATTAATACCTGCGAGATTCAGCGCGCCCTGATCGTCATCCGTGAGCCGCACGCTGACGTCACTGACGCCGCTCAGCACCACATTGGCCGGCGCTTTCCAGACGCCGCGTTCACGGTCGGTTTTGCAATACACGGCGGCCATCAGCGCAGAGGGCATCACAGCCTCGGCGCTGTCGCCGACAGGCAGCAGAGCGGGGTAATAAACCGCGACATGAGAGGAATTTTTGAGACTGTCAGATACCTCGCCATCAGCACTGTCGGCCAACAGGAAATAGCCCTGATTTTTATTCAGCAATTCTTTTAATCCTGCGTAGACCTTCTCGCGAAATGCTGCGTCATTTTCAGGTACAGAAATCAGGGTGATCTCCCCCACGGCTTCAATCTGTTCAGGCAATGCCTTGAAAGCGTCGTCGTCTCCCGCTGCCGTTGCCAGTACATAACATGCGCCGCCGCCATTCTGAAAATAGAGTCTGATCGCCTGATATGAGGCAGCCTGCTGCGCCTGGTTGCCGGTTTCGGTGGTTTCGGTGGTTTCGGTGGTTTCGGTGGTTTCGGCGGTTTCGGCGGTTTCGGCGGTTTCGGCGGTTTCGGCGGTTTCGGCGGTTTCGGCGGTTTCGGCGGAAAACAGCTGCGTAAAACTGAGCCAACTGCTGATGCGGATAATAACGTCGAGATTTCCCTTATCGATAGGTGTCAACAGGGTAATAAATAACGGAACGGCGGTCGCGCCCTGGCTGACTGAAATTGCCGGAGAGGCGTCTTCTTCAATATAAACACCTGGAACTGAGGTCACGGTAGGCATGGTTATTTTCCTTCGGTCAATTAAACACAGGGGAATTACTGCGGCATATCCTGGGTAAATTGCAGGATAATGAACTCCGCCGGCCGCACCGCAGCCATGCCCACTTGAACAATCATTTTGCCCTGATTGATGTCATCCGTTGTCATGGTGAGATCTTTACCGATGCGCACAAAGTAGGCCTCGCTGGCTTTGTTGCCGCTTAAGCCCCCCTGCCGCCACAGGCTGTGGAGGTAGTTTTCAATCGCCGTTTGCACCCGCTGCCAGGTCAGTTGGTGGTTCGGTTCAAACACCAGGCTCCTCATCGCCTTTTTGATGTCCCGCTCTGCGGCGTCAAACAGCCTGCGCACCGGGATATAACGCCAGTTATCATCGTTCTGCTGCGTGCGCGCCCCCCACACCACCACGCCGCGGCCACTGAAATAACGGATCACATTAATGCCCAGTTTATTCATCGCTCCCTGAGCGTTATCCGTGACCCGCACGCTGACATCGCTGATACCGCTCAACACCACATTGGCCGGCGCTTTCCAGACGCCGCGTTCACGGTCGGTTTTGCAATACACGGCAGCCATCAGCGCAGAGGGCATCACAGCCTCGGCATTGTCGCCGACAGGCAGCAGAGTGGGGTAATAAACCGCGGCATGAGAGGATTCGTCGATCCCGGCAGGCACCTTGCCATCGGCACTGTCGGCCAACAGGAAATAGCCCTGATTTTTATTCAGCAATGGGGCTAATGCCTCGTAGACGATCTTGCGAAATGCTGCAACATTGTAAGGCGCAGAAAATAACGTGATCTCCCCCACGGCTTCAATCTGAGCGAGCAACGTATTGAGAGCTCCAGCTTTCTCATCCTTCAACGCCAGCACATAGCATGCACCGCCGCCATTCTGAAAATAGAGCCGAATCGCCTGATATGCGGTTGCTTGCTTCTTGTCGGTTCCGGCAGAAAACAGCTGCGTAAAACTGAGCCAACTGCTGACGCGGATAATAACGTCGAGACTTCCTGCATCGATAGCTGTCAACGGGGTAATAAATAACGGAACGGCGGTCGCGCCCTGGCTGACTGAAATTGCCGGAGACGCGTCCTCTTCAATATAAACCCCTGGAGTTGAGGTAACTGTAGGCATGGTTATTTTCCTTCAATGAATTATTGAGCAATATCCTGTCGGAATTGCAGAAGAATAAATTCAGCGGGCCGGACAGCGGCAAGCCCCACGTTAACCACCATTTTCCCCTGCCTGATATCCTCGTCCGTCATGGTGATATCCTTGCCAATCTGCACAAACCAGGCTTCGTCTTCTTTATTGCCAAGCAACGCACCCTGCTGCCACAAGCGGTAAAGATAGCTATCCACCGCCGCTTTCACCCGCAGCCAGGTCGGTTGGCTATTGGCTTCAAACACCAATTTGTTCAGCGCCGCCTTGACATCCTGCTCCACCATGCTGAACAGGCGCCGCACCGGGATATAGCGCCAGTTGTCGCTGTCATCCAGGGTGCGGCTCCCCCACATCACCGTACCCATACCCGGGAAGGTGCGGATCATATTCAGCGCCTTGCCCTGGGTAAAACGGCCCTGTAAATCGTCACTGACCGGAAACCGGGGAGTAACGCCGTTAACGGCGACATTGGCGGGTGCCTTCCACACGCCGCGGGTGCGGTCGGTTTTGGCGATGCTAATGGCGGCAATGACGCTGGGCGGTATGACGATGGTTGATTTGTCTGAATAAACCCCTGGATACCAGGCTGCCGCATAAGGGGACTCAGGCAGATCGGCAGTCACCTCGGCAGGGACGGAGTCTGGGGTGATCCTTTTCTCCGGCCCATCAAGCAAGACAAACCGGTTTTTCCCGGGGCCGGTTAATAGTGGTATTTGCGGAATAACAAACTCATTTCTATATGTAGAAACTATCAGCGTGACATCATCCAATGCTGCAACGTCTTTTACATTGGAATAATCGACGAGATAACACTCGCCGCCGCCATGGCTGAACCACAGATACAACACGTTGTAGTACCGCATATTCCAGTAATCTTCTGGAACGGCTTTCTTAACATCCGCCCATGACTGATAATGCTGAACTGCCTTATCCTTGGGCACGCCGTCTTCGTTACGGGAAGTAAAAAAAACAGGCACGACCGTAGCGCTATGGGATATTGAAAAATTCGGCAATGCGTCTTCACTTGAATACACGCCGGGATAACTGGTGATAATCGCCATTATAACCCCCG
The DNA here is from genome assembly GCF_003591175.1 of Serratia inhibens. Classification (GTDB taxonomy): domain Bacteria; phylum Pseudomonadota; class Gammaproteobacteria; order Enterobacterales; family Enterobacteriaceae; genus Serratia; species Serratia inhibens. The sequence continues at coordinate 1,573,537 of NZ_QYYG01000001.1, forward strand.
TGATCAGACTGGTTGAATGGTGATCCGATCGGCCATCAACGTTACCTGCTGTACGGCAATTTCATTACTGGTGGCGTCAAAAGAAGGGGACGTCAGAGAAGTGGGAAACGCATTGGCGACGTTCCAGCTCATCAGCACCTCTGTGCCGGCATCGTTGGTCAGGTTAATCATGATGTCTTTCTTTTCCACCTGATTAAGCTGGATGGCGTTAATCCAGCTATAAAGCGCATTTTCACCCGGGAAAACGCCTTTGCTCAGGGTGATGCTGGGAACCTGACGCTGCCCCGGCATTTTGAACCAGTTACCGGTGCCATCGCGGTATTCGATAGTGTCGTAAGCGATGTCCAGGCCGGAGGCGCTGGTAAAGGGAACCTGCTCGTCCCCCAGGATGACAACAAAACGGTAGGTGGGGATAGGATACTGTACGGCGATCTCTTCAGCGGTCGTGGCCATATTCTTTACCTTTTTTGATTGCGGTTAATGGTTGTTCTATACCTAAATAATTCGAGTTGCGGGAAGGCGGCAACTGAACGTGTCCCGATGAGCTTATTCAGGTAAGCGAAAAATCACGCTACCGTCCCTCGCTACGGGTATTTGACCTCGTTATTTTTCACCTCTGCCGCTACCCTCGCCGGTTGATATTTCCAGAGACGCTTATTCTCAATGGAATTACCGGCAGCGGCGATAGCTGTAAGCAAGGTTATTTTCCTTCAATAAACTAGCGGGCAATATCCTGTCGGAACTGCAGAAGAATAAATTCAGCGGGCCGGACGGCGGCAAGCCCCACGTTAACCACCATTTTCCCCTGCCTGATATCCTCGTCCGTCATGGTGATATCCTTGCCAATCTGCACAAACCAGGCTTCGTCTTCTTTATTGCCAAGCAACGCGCCCTGCTGCCACAAGCGGTAAAGATAGCTATCCACCGCCGCTTTCACCCGCAGCCAGGTCGGTTGGCTATTGGCTTCAAACACCAATTTGTTCAGCGCCGCCTTGACATCCTGCTCCACCATGCTGAACAGGCGCCGCACCGGGATATAGCGCCAGTTGTCGCTGTCATCCAGGGTGCGGCTCCCCCACATCACCGTACCCATACCCGGGAAAGTGCGGATCATATTCAGCGCCTTGCCCTGGGTAAAACGGCCCTGTAAATCGTCACTGACCGGAAAGCGGGGGGTGATGCCGTTAATGACGACATTGGCGGGTGCCTTCCACACGCCGCGGGTGCGCTCGGTTTTGGCGATGCTGATGGCGGCAATGGCGCTGGGGGGAACAGTGGTGCCTGATTTGTCTGAATAAACCCCTGGATACCAGGCTGCCGCATAAGGTGACTCAGGCAGATCGGTAGTCACCTCGGCAGGAACGGCGTCTGGAGTGATTCTTTCCATCGGCCCATCAAGCAAGACAAAACGGTTTTTTCCTGGGCCGCATAGCGCCGCTATGTTGGGAATAAGATTCTTATTGCGCCCATGTGCAACAACCAAAGTCACATCATCCATAGCCGAAATTTTTTTGACTTCCGGATAATCGATCAGATAGCAGCCGCCACCACCATTACTGAACCACAAATATAATGTATTGTAGTATTTTGCATTCCAATGTTCGCCGGGAACAACTTTTTTAAAATCGCTCCATGATTGGAAATAACAGATTTTATTTTTTGGGGCACCACTCTCTGAAAGAGTCGTTAAAAAAGCCGGTACTGGCATAGCGCCGCCGGTTATTGAAAAATTCGGCAATGCGTCTTCACTTGAATATACGCCGGGATAACTGGTGACAATAGCCATAATAAACCCCCGTGATCAGACTGGTTGAATGGTGACCCGATCGGCCATCAACGTCACCTGCTGTACGGCGATCTCTTCAGCGGTCGTGGCCATATTTACCTTCTCTGATTGCAGTTGATGGTTGCCCTGTATCACTATCAGGAACCTGGCTTCCAGATTAAATTTAACGTTGTTCAACCTTTAATAAAAACCACGCTACCGCCACTGGCATACGCCAGGATTTTATTAAAAAAATGTGTCACTTGACCATAAAGAGGCGCCTGCTCCTTTATATATGGATGGCGTTATCTTCTGAAACAGCGGGAAAGCGAGAAAATCAAACAAAATCATAAGCCACAATAATCAATGCCGTCCTGATTAAAACCTAAGCTCAAAAACGAATCAATTCAACATTAAATATTGTTTTTTCATTTAATTAAATAAAAACAACGTGTTACATAAATAAAAATTACTCGCAATAAAAATAATTCAGTTTAAGTACAAATAACATTAATTATTTTTAATTGCATAATTAAAAATAATTAATGTTGCAGTTCCATTTTTTGCATGAAAAAACCTTTGATGGCTGTCAGTTGCAGGCAGGTCACCGGGCTGATTGAAACATTCAGGGACATATTTTCTTCAATGGCAATACAGAGAGCAGCCATGACACAGGCGGGTTGTCCCTGGCCTGCCAGGCCATAAACCAGTCGCCGGCTATCACCATAAAGCCAAGGCCCCACAGGGCCGGGAACAGCGACAGGACGATGCAAGACAGGTGTGACGCAGCGATTTCGTTCATAATTATCCTTAATTATTATTATGTGAATATCCGATTCCCCGAGATGACTGCGGTTTACAGTCGGTAACCTCCTGGAGTATCTTGACGAATATATTGTAAGAACTAATCTTACAACGGCAGACACCCTTAACGGGGTCAGTTTGGATATCGAAAATTATTGTACTATAAGGGCTTCCCCGGTATTAAGAGCAATGTAGTTTTCCCACAGCTATCTGTTAGTCATGCCGGATAACCCATAACTGATTATAAATATGGAATCTATTCATTATATTAACCATCCTAAGCCGATTAAATTTTCTTGTGATTTATGGGAGTAGCTACAGTGTTCAGTAAAGACCATCGTATTAATATGCACATCAACAATGGTTTGTTTAACGGGAAAATTGTTTACATTCATTACACTTCCAAGGAAGGACTCAATGCGATAAAAATGCAAAGAAAAATATCAGCAAATCCAAATCGTGAACGGAGGGGAAAAAATGCCAAAAAAGGGGTGTATATCACCTTAGCTAAAGATGCTATGAATGGCATGAATGCACATAACTATTTGTTTCTTGGTGAAGAAAGATACGCGTTAAGTGCTATGTATTGCATTATTTTTGTCTTCAATAGTCCTCGTTACCTGCGCTCAGCTCCCGTCACTTCTGGGAGTCATGTAACAGAGGTGATTTCATTGGATGATATACATTTTCATCAAATAAACATCATATATGATGGTAAAAACCCTTTTAATTAGTGTGACTGTCCATCAGTAAGCGTCCCAGCTCCGGGCGGTCAAGTTTTGTTCCGCTGATATCCTCAACCCGCCCGAATATCAAAGAGATCGAAATACACTGGCGTGAAATTCTCCGCCTGGCAACCTCGATAAAACAGGGGACTGTAACGGCATCTCTGATGCTGAAAAAACTGGCCAGCTACCCCAAACAAAATGGACTTGCCAAAGCACTGAGAGAGATTGGTCGTATTGAGCGAACGCTGTTTATGCTCGACTGGTTCCGCGATCCTGCACTGCGTCGGCGGGGCTGAATAAAGAGAAGCCCGTAATGCGCTGGCGCGTGCGGTATTCATGCACCGACTGAGAGAAATCAGGGACCGAAAACCAGAGAATCAGAGCTATCCCGCCAGTGGACTGACGCTGCTGACGGCTGCGATCTCCCTGTGGAATACCCTGTATGTTATTCTCAACGTCCAGCCTCAAAGTCCCCCCCCAACCCGTTAACAAAACTCAGATCGCCACCAGCCCGCGCACCCCATCCTGCTCCATCGCGCTGCCGGCGCCGCGCTGCACGATGCTGCCGCGCGACATCACCAGATAGCTGTCCGCCAGCTCGGCGGCGAAGTCATAGAATTGTTCCACCAGCAGGATCGCCATATCGCCGCGCGCCGCCAGTTGTTTGATCACCGCGCCAATCTCTTTGATCACCGAAGGTTGGATCCCCTCCGTCGGCTCATCGAGGATCAACAGTTGCGGCCGGCAGGCCAATGCGCGGCCAATCGCCAATTGCTGTTGCTGCCCGCCGGAGAGATCGCCGCCACGCCGATCCTTCATCTGCCGCAGTACCGGGAACAGCTCATAGATATTCTCCGGCACGCTGCGTGCTTCGGCGCCGGAAAAGCGCGCCAATCCCATCAGCAGATTTTCCTCCACCGTCAGGCGCGGAAAGATCTCCCGCCCCTGCGGCACATAGGCAATGCCCGCCTGCACCCGCTGATGCGGTTTTCTGCCGTTGATCAGGTTGCCCTGCCAATGGAGGGTGCCGCTCTTGGCCGGGATCAGCCCCATCAGGCATTTCAGCAGCGTGGTTTTGCCCACGCCGTTGCGCCCCAGCAGGCAGGTCACTTCGCCGATATTGGCCTCAAACGACAGGCCGCGCAGAATGTGGCTGCCGCCGTAATACTGATTCAGTTCGTTTACTTGCAACATAGTGGCTCCTTAGCGTCCCAGATAGACGTCGATCACCTGCTCATTGGCCTGCACCTGCGCCAGTGAACCTTCCGCCAGCACCTGGCCCTGATGCAGCACGGTGACGTGGTCGGCGATGGTTTCGACAAACCCCATATCGTGCTCCACCACCATCAGCGAATGCTTGCCCGCCAGCGAGCGAAACAGCTCGGCGGTGTACTCGGTTTCCGCATCGGTCATGCCGGCCGCTGGCTCGTCGAGCAGCAGCAAATGCGGCTCCTGCACCAGCAGCATGCCGATCTCCAGAAACTGCTTTTGCCCGTGGGACAGCAACCCGGCCGGCCGGTGCCGTTCGTGGCTCAGCCGCAGGGTTTGCAGCATTTCATCGATACGATCGCGCTGTTCGCCGCTCAGCCTGGCGCGCAGACAGGCCCACACCGACTTCTGGGTTTTCTGCGCGATCTCCAGGTTCTCGAACACCGTCAACGCCTCAAACACCGTCGGCTTCTGGAACTTGCGGCCAATGCCGGCCTGGGCTATCTGCATCGGGTCCAGCGCGGTCAGATCGACGGTTTGATCGTAAAACACGCTGCCGCTGTCCGGCCGGGTTTTGCCGGTGATCACATCCATCAAGGTGGTTTTGCCCGCGCCATTGGGCCCGATCACGCAGCGCAGCTCACCGACGCCAATCTGCAGCGAAAGATCGCTCAGCGCGCGAAAGCCGTCGAAGCTGACGTTGATGTTATCGAGCACCAGCACCGGATCGGTTTGTTGACGGTGCTTGTCGGCAGGCAGCGGTTGGGTAAACAGATCGTCGGTCATTTGCAGCGAATTCATTGCGATTTCCCCCTGCGCAGCAGGCCGATAACCCCTTTCGGCAGGAACAGCGTGACGATGATAAACATCAGGCCAAGGAAGAATTGCCAGTATTCCGGGATCGCCACGGTGAACCAGCTCTTGGCGCCGTTAACGATACCGGCGCCGAGCAGCGGGCCCACCAGCGTGCCGCGGCCGCCCAGCGCCACCCAGATAGCGGCCTCGATCGAGTTGGTCGGCGACATCTCGCCCGGGTTGATAATGCCCACCTGCGGCACATACAGCGCCCCGGCCAGCCCGCACAACACCGCAGAGAGCGTCCAGACAAACAGCTTGAAGCCTTTGGGATCGTAACCGCAGAACGTCAGGCGGTTTTCCGCATCGCGCACGGCGGTCAGCACCCGGCCGAACTTGCTGCGCGCCAGGGCGAAGCCGATAGCCAGGCTGGCGGCCAGCAGCAGTACCGTGGCCAGAAACAGCGCCACCCGCGTGCCGGTGGCGGTAATCGGGAACCCCAAGAGCGTGGTGAAACCGGTAAAGCCGTTGTTGCCGCCAAAACCGGTTTCGTTACGGAAGAACAGCAGCATGCCGGCGTAGGTCAACGCCTGGGTCATGATCGAGAAATAGACGCCCTTGATTTTTGAACGGAAGGCGAAATAGCCAAAGACAAAGGCCAGCACGCCGGGCACCAATATCATCAGGCACAGCGCCCAGGCGAAATACTGGGTGCCGCTCCAGAACCAGGGCAGCTCGCTCCACGACAGAAATGACATAAACGCCGGCAAGCCGTCTCCCGCCGCCTGTCGCATCAGATACATGCCCATCGCATAGCCGCCGAGAGCGAAAAACAGCCCGTGCCCCAGCGACAGCAGCCCGGCATAGCCCCACACCAAATCGAGCGCCACCGCCACCACGGCGTAGCACAGGATTTTGCCCGCCAGCGTCAGGGTATAGGTGGAGATCGCCAACGGGTGGTCCGCCGGCAACAGGGCCAAAAACGGCATGATTAACAGCGCCAGCAACGCCAGCCCGCCGATACTCAGCGCCAGCCGGGGGGCTTTCTGCACGCCAGTGAGAGTTAATGGTTGGCTCATCAGTCGATCACCCTGCCCTTGAAGGCAAACAGCCCCTGAGGACGTTTTTGAATAAACAGGACAATCAGCGCCAGGATCAGGATTTTACCCAGCACGGCGCCAATCTGCGGTTCAAGAATTTTGTTGACGATGCCAAGGCCAAAGGCCGCCACCACGGTGCCGGCCAGTTGACCCACGCCGCCGAGCACCACCACCAGGAACGAGTCGATGATATAGCCCTGGCCCAGTTCCGGCCCCACGTTACCCAGCTGCGACAGCGCCACCCCGCCCAACCCGGCAATGCCGGATCCCAGACCGAACGCCAGCATATCGACGCGCCCGGTGGGCACGCCGCAGCAGGCGGCCATCGCACGGTTCTGCGTCACGGCGCGCACGTTCATGCCAAGACGGGTTTTGTTCAGCAGCAACCAGGTGAGCGCCAGCACCAGCACCACAAATACGATCACCGCAATGCGGTTCCACGGCAGCACCAGGTTAGGCAGCAGTTGAATGCCGCCCGACAGCCAGGCCGGGTTGGCGACCTCCAGGTTTTGTGCGCCGAACAGCACCCGCACCCCCTGGATCAGCACCAGGCTGATGCCCCAGGTCGCCAGCAAGGTTTCCAGCGGCCGGCCGTACAGGTGACGGATCACCGTGCGCTCCAGCGCCATGCCGATGCCGGCGGTAATGGCGAACGCCACCGGCAGCGCCACCAGCGGATACAACGCCAGCCACTGCGGTGCGAACTGTTGAAACAGCCCCTGAACCAGGTAGGCCGAGTAGGCGCCCAGCATCAGCATTTCGCCGTGCGCCATGTTAATCACCCCCAGCAGCCCATAGGTAATCGCCAACCCGAGCGCCGCCAGCAGCAGGATCGAACCGAGCGAAAGGCCGGTAAACGCCTGGCCGATCAGATCGCCAATCATCAGCCGGTGTTTCACGCTGGTCAGGCTTTTCAAGGCTTCGGCACGCACTGCGGCGTCCGGCTCGTGGGCGGCGTCGGTCAATGCCTGTAACCTTGGCTGCGTCTCCGGCGCCCCCGAGCTGCCCAGCAGCCGCACGGCGTTGAGGCGCACCTGCGGATTGGCGTCGCTCAGTTGCAGATTCGCCAGCGCGATGCTCAGCGCATCATGCACCCGGGCGTTTTTTTCCTGCGCCAGCCGCTGGGCCAGCAGCGGCAACTGATCGCTTTGCGCCTCGCGTTGCAGGGCCTGCGCCGCCTGTAAACGTACCGCAGGATCGTCACTGACCAGCCGATGCGCCGACAGCGCGTTGGCGATCAGAATGCGCAGCCGGTTGTTCAACCACACTTTTTTCGGCGTGCCGACCGGCGGGGCTACGCCATCCAGCGGGTGATAAGCTTCGCCCCGCTGGATAAAGGCATGTTTGGCCTCGTCGATCACCACGTTTTCCTGCTTCAGCCCCTGCAATAACGGCAGGCGCGCAGCGTCCGGCGCGGTCGCCCATGCCTGCAACAATTTGGCCTGCTGCGTGCGATTGGCCGCGGCAAAGTCATCGGCCGGCCCAGCCTGCGCGAACATCGGCAGGCAACACAGCAACCCTAGCCAGAAGCGGAAAGGGAACAAGAATGGGGATTGCATCAGCTGCCTCCTCTGCAGGGGCCGGGCATGCCCGGCCCCTACCGTTACGACGGGCGCAGCCTGCGGCGCCCTGCGGGATGACGACGGTTACTTGCCGCCTTTTACCGGGTGATCCGGCTTTTTGTCGTTGCCGGCGATGAACGGGCTCCACGGCTGCGCACGCACCGGGGCGTCGGTCTGCCACACCACGTTGAACTGGCCGTTGCCTTCAATCTCGCCGATCATCACCGGTTTGTGCAGGTGGTGGTTGGTGGCGTCCATGGTGAGCGTGAAGCCCGACGGCGCGGCAAAGGTCTGCCCCGCCATCGCCGCGCGCACCTTGTCGACGTCGGTGGTGCCGGCTTTCTCGACCGCCTGCGCCCACATGTGGATGCCGACATAGGTGGCTTCCATCGGATCGTTGGTCACGGCAGTGGCGTAGTTCGGCAGGTTGTGCGCCTTGGCGTAGGCTTTCCATTCGCTGACGAACTGCTTGTTGGTTGGGTTATCCACCGACTCGAAGTAGTTCCAGGCCGCCAGGTTGCCCACCAGCGGTGTGGTGTCGATGCCGCGCAGCTCTTCTTCACCCACCGAGAAGGCGATCACCGGCACGTCGGTCGCCTTGATGCCCTGATTGGCCAGCTCTTTGTAGAACGGCACGTTGGAGTCGCCGTTGATGGTGGAGATCACTGCGGTTTTGCCGTCGGCAGAGAATTTCTTGATGTTGGCGACAATGGTCTGATAATCGCTGTAGCCGAACGGCGTATAGACCTCTTCGATGTCCTTGTCCTGGATCCCTTTAGAGTGCAGGAAGGCGCGCAGGATCTTGTTGGTGGTGCGCGGATACACATAATCGGTGCCCAGCAGGAAGAAGCGCTTGGCCGATCCGCCGTCTTCGCTCAGCAGGTATTCCACCGCCGGGATCGCCTGTTGGTTAGGGGCGGCGCCGGTGTAGAACACGTTTGGCGACATCTCTTCCCCTTCGTATTGCACCGGATAGAACAGCAACCCGTTCAGCTCTTCAAACACCGGCAGTACCGATTTGCGCGACACCGACGTCCAGCAACCGAACACCGCCGCCACTTTGTCCTGGGTCAGCAACTGGCGCGCTTTCTCGGCGAACAGCGGCCAGTTGGAAGCGGGATCCACCACCACCGGCTCGAGTTTTTTACCCAGTACGCCGCCCTTGGCGTTGATGTCATCGATGGTCATCAGCGCCACATCCTTCAGCGGCGTTTCAGAGATCGCCATGGTGCCTGACAGCGAGCTCAGGATACCGATTTTAATGGTATCGGCCGCCTGCGCGCTCCAGGCCATACCCATGCCGATCACGGTGGCGGACAACGCAAAAGCTTTTATAAAGTGACGACGTTGCATAATTCAAACTCCCGGTGAATGTTAGGAAACCAACCAAAACTAACCCTATGGATTTCGAATCGCAGCCAACAACGCTGCGGCTCGAAAGACGACAGGTTATTGCTAACGTTAAGAAAAACTAACCCTATGGATTTCGAGTTGCAGCTAGGCGGCAAGGGCGGGAGTCCCCGGGAGCTTACTCAAGTAAGTGACCGGGGTGAGCGCCCGCAGCCAACAACTCTGCAGCTCGAAAGACGACGGGTTATTGCTAAAGCCTTGCCTGGTGCAGCATATGCAAGGTTATTTTCCGTACTTCCGCCTTACTGACGGCAATGTGGTTACTTAGCAGCCTTTGCGCCTCCTCGGTCTGGTGTTGCAGGATCGCCCGCAGAATGGCGGCGTGTTCGTTATAGGTGGCCTCGACCCGGGTTCCCTGGGTGAAGTCCAGCCGGCGGATGATGCGGATCTTCTCGGTCAGGTCGCGATGAATGCGCGCCATTTCCCCGTTGCCCACCGCCTCCACCAGCGTCATATGGAACTGCTCGTCGTGCAGCGAGACGGTTTTGCCGTCCTCCAGCCGCGGCTCGTCGATCCAGAAGCCGTTGAGCGCCGCCAGTGGCGGCGGCACCTCTCCCGCCGGGCGAGCGCACAGCCGTTTGACCGCTTCGCACTCCAGCACGATACGCAGATCGTAGAGTTGCTCGAAGTAGTCGAAATCGAAGGGTCGCACCTGCCAGCCGCTGCGGAAATGCACTTCGACGTACCCCTCGCGCTCCAGCCAGAACAGGGCCTGACGCACCGGCGTACGGCTGACGTCCATACGCAGCGCCACCTCGTTTTCGCTGAAGCGATCGCCCGGCAGCAGATGAAAATCAAAGATGTCATCCTTGAGCTGGAGGTAGATACGCTCCGCCAGCCCCTCCGGCCGCGCCTTGCTGCGGTTATTGGTGATTTGCATAGTGTTCCTCTTGCCGGGCGCGGCATGCGGCGCCCTGTGCGTTAAATCCTGATACAGGCTGACCCCACGATGCTCAACCGGCGTGTTCCAGCCACAGCAAAGCATCGCCTGGCCCTACCGGCCGCCCTTGCCGGCAACCGATGCGTTTGATGATCCCGGCGCGCGGCGCGGTGACCGCCAGTTCCATTTTCATCGCCTCGACCACAATCAGCGGCTGGCCGGCTTCCACCGCCTGTCCCGGTTCCACCAGGATCTTCCACACGTTGCCGTTCAGATCGGCACTGACCAGATAGCCGTCGACCTCTTCTTCATCATTCTGCGGCGGCAGCAATTGCGCCTCGGCCTCGCTCTCTTGCGCCTGCCAGAGCGTCACTTCATGGTTGAATGCCTGTTGCTGGCGCTGCTGGAATGCGGCGATGTCTGCGGCGTTGTCCGCCAGAAAACGGGTGTACTCGGCAAAGTCGAATTCGCTGTTCTCGATGCGGACCTGCGCACGCCCTTCACGGAACGCCTCGCGCTGCTCATCCAGTTCCTGCTCGCTGACCGGATAGAAACGCACCTGATCGAAGAAGTGCAGTAACCAGGGTTCACCGGCGTTGAACTGCGGGTTTTTGAGGAATTTGTTCCAGATCGGCAGCGTGCGCCCAACCAGCTGATAACCACCCGGCGAATCCATGCCATAAATGCACATGTACATGCCCCCGATACCGACCGTGCCTTCGGCGGTGTGGGTGCGTGCCGGGTTGTATTTGGAGCTGAGCAACCGGTGGCGCGGATCAATCGGCACCGCGCATGGCGCGCCGAGATAGACATCGCCCAACCCGAGGATCAAATAACTGGCGTCGAAGATAATGTCGCGCACCTGTTCGCGGTGGCTGAGGCCATTGATGCGCTGGATAAAATCGACGTTGTTCGGCAGCCAGGGCGCAGAGCTGCGTACCGTTTGGCTATAGCGCTCCACCGCGCCCAGGGTGGCGGAGTCTTCAAACGCCATCGGCAGATAAACCGTGCGCGTCGGCACCTTCAGGCGGCTGACGTCGCCCAGCGCCTGTTCACGCGCCAGCAGGCGCTGGAGCAAATCGGCCTGGCCGATAGTGCGGCTGTCGTAACGGATCTGCAGCGAACGCACGCCCGGAGCCAGTTCCTCGACACCGGGGATCGCGTCCTGTTTGAGCGACTGCATCAGCAGATGAATACGCAAGCGCAACGCCAGATCGAGCAGGTTGTCGCCGTACTCCATCAAAATGTAGCCGTCCCCGGCCTGGCGATAGACCACCGAGGGGCGGCCGTCTCCGGCCGGCAACGCGGCGACGATAGCGGCAGAAGCCGTGGCGCCCGGCGTCAGATCCGGCGTCGGCAGGGTTATCGCCTTCACCGCCGCCAGCGCTTCGATGCTGCCAAGCTGCGCCTGCTCCAGCGATTGCGCCTGTTTGAAACCGATAGGATGGAAGCGGATGCGGTCGCCCGGCTTCACCTGGCCCACCTTCCACAGTTCGGCTTTGGCGATGGTTACCGGGCAGACAAAACCGCCGAGGCTCGGCCCGTCGCGGGTGAGGATCACCGGGAAATCGCCAGTGAAATTAATCGAGCCGATAGCGTACTCGCAGTCGTGTACGTTAGAAGGGTGCAGCCCGGCTTCGCCGCCGTCCTGCCGCGCCCAGCCAGGTTTCGGCCCCGACAGGCGCACGCCCAGCCGGTTGGAGTTGTAGTGCACCTGCCATTCGGCGGCAAAGAAGGTGTCGATCGACTCCGGGGTAAAGAAATCCGGCGCACCGTGCGGGCCATAGAGCACGCCGATGTTCCACAGGTTACCGTATTGCGGGATCAGGCTGTCGTCCACCGCCTGCGGCGCCGCGATGGGTGCCGGGGTGGTGCTGGCCGCCAGCGCAGGCTGGGCTACCGCCAGCATATCGGCGACCCGCAGGGTGCGCCCGGCGTGGCCGCCAAACTGCCCGAGGGCGAAGGTCGAGCGGCTGCCCAAATACACCGGCACGTCGAACCCATTACGCACCGCCAGATAGGTGCGGCAACCGTGCGTGGCGCGGCCCAAGCTCAGAACCTGCCCGGCGCGAACCGCCACCGGCTGCCAATAGGCCACCGCTTCCCCATCCAGGTTCGCCGGGCAGTCGGCGCCGGTCAGGGCGATGATCGCGTCGCAGTGGAAGCGCAAGGTCGGCCCCTGCAAGGTAAACTCCAGCCCGGCGGCGCTCGGGTGGTTGCCGACAATGCGGTTGGCCAGCCGGAAAGCGAAATCATCCATCGGCCCGGAAGGCGGCACGCCGATATCCCAATAGCCAAGGCGGCCCGGGTAATCCTGCACGCTGCTGTAGGTGCCCGGTTGCAGCACTTCAATGCTGCTGGGCTGGAAACGGAAGCTGTCCAGCATGCGGGTCCAGACTTCGCCGCTCTGGAATTGCGCCGTGGCGATCACCTGGCGCAGGTAATCGAGGTTGGTGGCGATGCCGTGCAAACGGGTAGCGCCGAGCACCGTGCGCATTTTCGCCAGCGCCTGTTGGCGATCTTCGCCGTGGACGATCAGTTTGGCGATCATCGGGTCGTAAAATGCCGACACTTCACTGCCAGTCGCCACCCAGCCGTCGACGCGCACGTTATCCGGGAAATGCACCTCGGTCAGCACGCCGGGGCTGGGCTGGAAATTCTTCAGCGGATCTTCGGCATAGATGCGCACCTCGATCGAAGCCCCCTGCGGTGCGCGTTGCAGCGCCGCCCAGTCCAGCGCATCGCCCGCCGCCACCTGCAACATGCATTCGATCAGATCCAAGCCGGTCACCATCTCGGTCACCGGATGTTCCACCTGCAAGCGAGTGTTTACCTCAAGGAAATAGAACTCGTCGCGCGCGCCGTCGTAGATAAACTCCACGGTGCCGGCGCTGCGGTAATTCACCGATTCACCCAGCGCTACCGCTGCCCGATGCAGCGCCTGACGGGTCGCCGCCGGCAGGTTCGGCGCCGGGGTTTCTTCCACCACCTTCTGGTTACGGCGCTGCAACGAACAATCGCGCTCGCCGAGCGCCACCACCCGGCCCTGGCCATCGCCAAAGATTTGCACTTCCACATGGCGCGCCTGATCGACAAAGCGCTCGATAAAGGCCCCGGAGTCGCGGAAGAACTGCTCGCCCAGCCGCTTTACGCTGTCGTAAGCTTCGCGCAGCGCCGCTTCGTCGTCACAGCGCGTCAGACCAATGCCGCCACCGCCGGCGGTGCTTTTCAACATGACCGGATAGCCAATCCGCGCGGCGGCAGTGACCGCGTCCTCAATGCTGTCCAGCAGGCCGGTACCCGGCGTCATCGGCACCTGCGCCACCGCCGCCAGTTCACGCGCCCGGTGCTTCAGGCCGAATTCGCGGATCTGCGCCGCCGTCGGCCCGATAAAGGCGATGCCCGCCGCTTCGCAGGCATCGGCGAATTCGGCGCTCTCGGAGAGAAAACCGTAGCCGGGATAGATCGCCTGCGCGCCGGTTTCCGCTGCGGCAGCGAGGATTTTATCAATGCACAGGTAACTGTCGGCGGCCTTTTCGCCGCCGATCGCCACCGCCAGATCGGCCTCGGTGACATGTGGCGCATTGCGGTCGGCATCGGAATAGACCGCCACGCTGGTCACCCCCAGACGTTTCAGGGTACGGATCGCGCGGCAGGCAATTTCGCCGCGGTTGGCTATCAATACAGTGGTAAACATTATGCAATCCTCATAGAACGATACCCAATAGCTTTCAGGCTGTGGCCAGGCGGCAAGCAGACACATCCCCAGGAGCTTACTCAGGTAAGTGACTAGGGTGAGTCTGTGCAGCCAACAACGCCAGGGTCGGAAAGATGACGGGTATAGTTGCGCCAGCCGCCAAACTCAGTGATGTCTGATGCGCCTTCCAGCGCCCAGGGTTCGCAGATAAAGCCTTTTACCCGGCGGCCATCCGCCAGCAGCAGCGTGCCGATGCCCAGCGGCGCCGGGATCTCCGCGACAAACTCGCCGAAACGCGCCAGCGGGATGTCCCACAGCTCAACGCTGATGGCGGCCCCCTGCCCGGTTTTGACCAGCCCCGGTTTGGGCGGCTGAGTATTGGCCAGGGCGTATAGCCGGTAGCACGGCGCGGTGGCGGTTTGCTCCACCCATACCGCGTTGCGCTGGGTAAGCTGGGCATTGAGCGGCATACCGCTGAGGTGAGCGCCCACCACCGCCACCCGCACATGTTCCACCGATGGCGTCAGCGGCGCCGGCGGCGGCAGCGCGCGACCGGTGGCGCCAAGCGGCAGGTTCTGAGCCTGTTGCCAGCGCAGGCCGAAGACCGCCAACGCACGATCGTGCCAGGCCGGCGCGATCAGCGTGATGCCGGCAGGCAGGCCGTCGTCGCGCATCGGCGCAGGCAAGGCCAGCGCGCTCAGATCGGCCAGGTTGGTAAAGTTGGTGTAGGTACCGAATTGCGAATTGAACAACACCGGCTCCTGCTCCATTTCCGCCAAGGTGCGCAGCGTCGGCGAAGTCGGCACCACCAGCGCGTCGTACTGCGCCAGTTGCTGGCCAATTTCCCGTGCCAGCTCGGCACGCAGGTATTCCGCCTTGTAGGCATCGCAGGCGCTGTACTTAAGGCCATTATTGAGGATGCCGCGCACCACCGGGTTGATGGCCTGAGGATCGCTGTTCAGCATTTTCTCGACCGCCACGGTGCGCTCCGCGACCCAGGGGCCGTAATAGAGCTGCTCGGCCAGTTGGTGAAAGGGGGTGAAATCTATGGGTTCAAGCGCGACACCGCAGCGTTGCAACTGCGCCAGCGCCCGTTGAAACGCCTGCTCGGCCTGTGTGTCGCCGAAAAACTCGGGCTGCGCGGGCACCGCAAAACGCGGCGCTGCGGGCAAATCCGCCGGGGCGGTGCGGGGGTTGATGCGCGAATAGGCGTCGGCCGCGTCATAGCCGCCGGCCATCTCGGCTACCAGAGCGGCATCCGCCACCGTCAGGGCAAATACCGAGACGCTGTCGTTCAGGCGACATGCGGGCACCACGCCACGGTTCGACAGCCAACCTTTGGTCGGTTTGAGACCGACGATATTGTTGAACCCCGCAGGAACGCGCCCGGAGCCTGCAGTATCGGTACCCAGCGAGAACGGCGTCAGGCCGCGCGCCACCACCGAGGCCGAACCGGAACTGGAGCCGCCGCTGACGTAGCGGCAGTCAAAGCTGTTGACCACCGCACCGTGCGGTGAGCGGGTGCCGACCAGGCCGGTGGCGAACTGATCGAGGTTGGTTTTACCGATAACGATGGCGCCGGCGGCGCGCAGATTGGCGACGACCCTGGCATCCTCTGCGGCCTGGTAGGTGAATTCCGGGCAGGCGGCGCTGGTCGGCCAGCCGCCGACGTCGATATTGTCTTTAACCGCAAAGGGCACGCCGAACAGCGGCAGGCGGCTGATATCCCCGGCGACCGCGTCCAGCTGCTGCGCCAGCTGTTGGTATTGCGCTTCCAGCTGCGCGGCGGTGGCCAGGTAAAGCCAGGCGTTGTCGTCCAGGCTCAGGCCCGACGTCAGCGCCGCCAGGGTAGCGCGCACGCAGGCCATTCGCTCACCGGCCGGCCGGGTGTGGTAATGGTGCTGCCATTCGCTGAGGGTGAAACCGCGTTGTTTAACTGGCTGGGTCATCGTCTGAATTCCATCTAGTACACAAGATGGGATTCAATAGAGCAACCGGCGTGCCAATTTTTAATCCACTGATTTCAATAAATTATAATTAAAACTTATGACGGGAGAGTAAAAAACCTGCACCAGCGGCGCGCAATCGTCGGACAAAAAAGGTGCAAAAAAAGCGCCGTCTTGCGACGGCGCCTGATGATTTTTCCTGCGGTTTACTCGCCGCGAATGCGTTGCGCCAAACCTTTGAGGAAATAACGCAGCATCTGATCGCCGCACGGGCGGAAGTTTTTGGTGCCTTCTTTACGGAACAGCGCGCTCAGCTCCGGCTTGGAGATGCGGAACTCCACGGCGGTGAAGATCTGGTGCATGTCGGTGTCTTTCAGTTCGAACGCCACGCGCAGCTTTTTCAACACCAGATTGTTGGTGATCGGCAGTTCCACTTCCGGTGCCGGGAACTTGTCGTCCTTGCCGCGCTTGAGGAACACCAGGCCGTTCAGGAAGTGCGCCATCACTTCGTCCGGGCAGTTTTCGAAACCCGGCTCGCCTTCTTTGATGACGTAAGCGCGCATCGCAGAGACCTCAACGTCGAAATTATCCAGTTTGATAATCTCGGTCATTTTGGCGTCGTTAAGACTCAGCATGTAGCGCACGCTGCGCAGCACATCGTTGTTGATCATGGAGTTGCCTTTAGCTTGTAAACCGGGGAGGTACGCATTTGATATATACCCTATGGCTTTCAAGTTGCAGCTAGGCGCCCAGCTCGCTCATCCCAGGCGCTTACTCAGGTAAGTCACTGGGGTGGGCGAGTGCAGGTAACAACGCTGCGGCTTGAAAGACGACGGGTATGGCCGCACACCTTGAATATGTGCGGCAGTATAGGGATCGGTGAAGGGTTTCTCAATCGATTTGGCTTTTTTGCCGATACAGCGGGATATCTTCGCCAATAATGTATTTGTTGCGCAGGAGAGACGACACCTTATCCATCACCATCACTACCACCACCAGGATCAGGGTGATGAACATCACCACGTCCCAGTTCCACAGCCGCATGTTCTCCGCATAGACCAGGCCGATACCGCCGGCGCCGACGAAGCCCAGCACCGCCGCAGAGCGGGTGTTGGATTCAATCTGGTACAGGCTCAGCGCCAGGAAGGTGGGAAACGACTGGGTGAAAATACCGTAACGGTGCTTTTGCAAGCCGTTGGCACCCACCGCCGTCAAGCCGCGGCTGGGGGATTTATCCACCGCTTCGTGCCCTTCGGCATACAGCTTGCCGAGCAGCCCGACGTCCTGCATCACAATCGCCAGCACCCCGGCCAACGGCCCCATGCCGACGGCGCGCACGAAGATCAGCCCCCAGATCGCCATATCGATGCCGCGTAAAATATCCAGCAACCGCCGTACCGCCACCGAGATCGGCCGCAGCAGCGGCGTCGACATCACGTTGCGCGCGGCGAAGAACGACAGCGGCAAGGCGATAAGCGAAGCGGTGATGGTGCCGGCAAATACGATGCCGATGGTGATGAAGATCTGCTGGAAGTAATACATAAACGGCCAGTTGACGAAATCGTGCCAGACGAACATGCGCACAAAGTAACGGCCCAGTTGCTGGCAGCCGTTAACGAACTGCGGCCAGGAGATGCCGAAGAACTGGAAGAAGAACAGATAATACAGCGCGATCGCCACGGCGATAATACCGAGGGTACGCAGATAGCGGCGCTGCTGCGAGAATATTTCCGGGTGCTGCTGTTTGAGCGTTTGCAGCCTTTGTGCCGTGAGCGTTGGCGCGGTGATCATTTTTTCCCCTCCACGACCCGTTTGCGCAGTTCGCCGGAGGTGTAATCCAGCAGCGAAACCACCAGGATAATCAGCAACAGCGTCATGCTGACCTGATCGTAGCGATCGAGCTTGATATTGGTCATCAGCTCCTGGCCGATGCCGCCCGCCCCCACCAGCCCCAGAATGGTCGACTGGCGGAAGTTGATTTCCAGCCGCATAAAGCTGTACGACAGAAACACCGGCTTCACCTGCGGCCACAGGCCGAAACGCATGCGTTGCAACGGCGTCGCGCCGCAGGCCGCCAGCCCGCGCACCGGCTTGTTGGAGGCGGTTTCGATCGACTCATAAAACAGTTTTGTCAGGCTGCCGATAGTGTGCAGCGCCAGCGCCAAAAAGCCGGGGGTGGCGCCAATGCCGAACGCCATCACAAACATCACCGCCCACGCCAGCTCCGGCATGGTGCGCAAAAAAGCCACCAGCGTGCGGATCGCCAGGCGCAGCGACGCCGGGCTGTGGGTATTGTTAGCCGCCAGAAACGCCAGCCCCCCCGCCACCAGCACCGAAAGAAGGGTCGCCGCCAGCGCCAGTTGCAGCGTTTCCCAGATCAGCGGCAGCTGAATGTTGAGCCGATAACCCCAGTAGGCCAATGACCCTTCGGTATGGCCATCGGCGAACAGCAGCTTCCAGTGCAGCGTCGGGACGGTTTCCGCCAGGTAATCGAAGAAGTGGGGAATGGACACCCACACGATATGCAGGTTGAACTCGGCGATGTTGCCGGCGCCCAGGTAGAGCGCCACCAGACCGAGCGACCAGAACAGCGTCTCGCGCTTTTGCTTGCTGCGGATCTGTTGGTAGTAGTGCGCAAAATCTGTATTCAAAATAGGTTTCCGACGTGTGGAAATCAGCGGGGCTCAGCCTGGCCAAGCCCCGGCAGCATTAACGGTCGCCTTTGGTCAGCTCACGCTTCATATCGATGATGTTCTGGTATTCCGCCAGGGTGGTGTCGCCGATGTGCTGTTTGCCGCCCATCGCCTTGATAAAGCACTGGTGATCGTCCTTATCCAGCTTTTTGATGGCGGTCACGACTTTGGCTTTGAAATCGGCCGGCAGCGAGTTGCTCACCAGGATTGGGCCATTCGGGATCAGCGGCGACTGCCAGATAATGCGGATCTGTTTCATCAGGTCCGGGTGATCCATGCGGATCATGCGGGTGAAGGCACCGCTGGTGTAACCGGTGTTGTAATCGCCGATCATCGAAGCCCAGGTCACCGCGCCTTCGAACTGGCCGTTCAGCACGCCGAGAATGTCCTGCTCATGGCCACCGGAGAAGGTGACGCTGGAGAAGGCGTTGTTGTATTTGTTGTCCACCGTGCCGCCGAACAGTTTTTTGAACGCCTGGTTCGGGATCAGGAAGCCGGAAGTGGAATCAGGATCGGCGAAACCGACGGCTTTACCCTTCAGATCTTCCAGCTTTTTATACGGGCTACCGGCTTTGACCACCACCACCGAGTGGTAACCGCGGGATTGGTCAACGTCATCAACCGCAATACCGACGATGTCCACCGCTTTCGGATCCTTGATGTACACCGAGGCGAACGACGATGGCGACATGCTCAGCACCAGATCGATCTTGCCGCCCAGCAGGCCCTGGATCACCCCGGAATAGTCGGAAGAGTTGCGCATCTTGGTGTCCACGTTCAGCTCTTTGTCCAGGAACTGCTTCACGCACTGGTTATCGCCGATCTGCTGGGTGGCGTTTTGGCCGCCGAGAATGCCCAGGTTCAGTTCTTTAGGTGCGTCCGCTGCGGCAGCATTAAATACCATCATCGCGCCGGCCATCACTGTGGTCAGACTCAATACTTTTTTCATTACGTGTGCCCTGTGTGTGTAAAGGTAAAAGTGAATCAATGGATCTGATTGGCTTCCTCGCCGTACAGCTGGTGCAGTATCCGTTCGTTCAGTTGCGACGGATGCCCGTCAAACACGATTTTGCCCTGGGCGATGCCGATGACCCGGGTGCAATATTCTTTCACCAGTTCAACCGAGTGCAGGTTCACCATCACCGCGATGTCGTTCTCGCTGACTTTTTGCAGCGCATCCATAATGCGGCGGGTGTTTTTCGGATCGAGGGAGGCTACCGGCTCGTCGGCCAGCAAGATTTTAGGGTTTTGCATCAGCGCACGGCAGATCGCCACCCGCTGCATTTGACCACCCGACAGGTTTTCGGCGCGCTGCAGGGCGTGCGGCAGCATATTGAGCCACTGCAGCAGCTCGATGGCGCGCCCGCGGTCGGCGTCGTCAAACAGTTTGAAGAAGGATTTCAGGGTAGAAGTGTGGCTCAGGCGGCCCAACAGTACGTTGGTCATGACGTCCAGCCGCGGCACCAGGCAGAAGTCCTGGAAGATCATGCCGCAGCGGGAACGCCACTGGCGCATCTGGCGGGCGGAAAGTTGGGCGATATCCTGCGCCACGCCGTCATCTTCAAAATGCAGCATCTCGCCGCAGCTCGAAGGAATGGTGCCGTTCAGGGTGTGCAGCAAGGTGGATTTGCCTGCGCCCGAACGCCCAATCACCGCCACGAACTCGCCTGCGTGCAGATCGAAATTGATGTCATCCAGCACCAGCTGCTGGGATTTATAGGCTTTGCCCAAGCCTTTCACCGACAACACCTTGCGTGAAGATATCGGTTGCTGCCCTGGAAAATCGGTTGGTGCAAGTTTTAACTGTGCCTGAGCCATATGATTTCTCTGGTTTCAGTGGCTAATCATTATGGGCACCTATTAACGAATAAATTTATGACAGCGGGATGATGGTTTTATGGCTGGGAAGTGACGCATGCCGCCCGCTCAACATAACGCATTGAGGAGCGGCGTCGGGGCTAATTGAAATGGATAACGCCTTTGATCAGCTGCTTATTATTAATCACCTGCTGTTCGTAATGTTCCGCCAGGGTGTCGAAATCAAAATGGTGGGAGAGCATCATCTGCGCGGTAATTTGCCCTGCCGCCATCAAACGGCCCACCTTGGCGAAATCCTCATGGGTCGCATTGCGGCTGCCCATCAGAGTGGTTTCTTTTTTATGGAACTCCGGATCGGAGAACTGAATATCCCCCTTGAACAGCCCGACGAAGACGATGCTGCCGCCGTGGCGGATCAGGTTCAGGCTATTATTCATCGCGTGCGGGTTGCCGGTGGCATCAATCACCTTGGCCGCCAGCATGCCGCCGAACCGAACGCGCAGCGCCGCGTCAAATTGCTCATCCGCCGGGTTGAGCGTCGGTAGCCCCAGGGCCTTTTCAATATGCGCCCGCCGCTCGGCGCTGGTATCGGCGACCACCACCTGTGCGCCGTCGGCGGCGGCTATCGCCGCTACGCCCAGCCCGATCGGCCCGGCCCCCACCACCAGCAGGTGATCGTCCGGTGCCACCGCCGCCCGGCGCACCGCGTGGGCGCTGATGGCGAAGGGTTCAATCAGCGCCGCCGTTTCCGGCGGCAGGCCGTCCACCGCCAGCAGGTTGTCGGCCGGCACGCTCAGGAACTCGCAGAAACCGCCATCCTGATGAACGCCAATCACCGAAATATTCTCGCAGCAGTTGGTTTTGCCGCTTTGGCAGGCACCGCAACGCCGGCAAGAAATATACGGCATCACCGTCACGCGCTGGCCCACCCGCCAGCCGCTGACATTATTGCCGATGCTGACAATCTCGCCGCATATTTCATGGCCCAATACGCGGGGATAACTAAAGAAAGGCTGATGACCGGACCAGGCGTGAATATCCGTTCCGCAAATGCCGACGGTGATTATTTTGATCACCGCCTCCTGGTCTGCGGGCAAAGGCACCGGGCGTTGTTGATAAACCAATTTCGTCGGCTGCTCGCACACTAATGTTTTCATTGTCGTCATCGTCTTTCCTCCAGTCAGGTGAGAAGGTTATTCAATAAAAACGCGGCGACCGGTTATGCCATTGAGCAGATCTGTGAGGCAGCACTAAATAAACCGATTTAAATTGGTTTTAAATGCATAAAAAACACCAGAGACAGCACATGAGCAGAACCCAGAACCTGCGGCACAACGTGGTTAACCAGATGATTGAGGGTATTCACGGCGGCCATCTCCGTTCACCGCTGCCTTCACAGGCGGCGCTGGCCGAAATGTATAACATCAGCCGCACCACGGTACGCCACACGCTGGCTCACTTCGACCGGCGCGGGGTGTTGGAAAAGGTCGGGGACGACTATGTGATTGTACGGCCGCCGCAGGCGGAGGACGGCTTCGAGTGCGTGAGCCATTCGCTGGAAGAGCAGGACAAACAGTTCAAGAAAGCCTTCTATCAGATGATTAACCAGAAGCAGCTGCGCGCCGGCGACAGCTTCAGCGAGCTGCAACTGTCGCGCATCGCCAACGTCAGCCCGCTGGTGGTGCGGGAATTCCTGTTGCACTTCAGCCGTTATAATCTGATCGAAACCGTCAAGCGCGGCCAGTGGCGCATGAAAAAGTTTGATCAAAACTATGCCGAACAGCTGTTTGAACTGCGCCAGATGCTGGAAACCCATGCCCTGTCGCGCTTTATCAACTTGCCCGCCGACGATGAACGCTGGTTGCAGGCCAGGGAGCTGTTGAGCCGTCACCGTCAGCTGCGGGAAAGCATCAGCGACAGCTATCGCCTGTTCTCCCAGCTGGATCGCGACTTCCACGGGCTGATCCTCTCCGCCGCCAATAATCCGTTTTTCAACCAGTCGCTGGAGATCATTTCAGTGATTTTCCACTTCCACTACCAGTGGGATGAAACCGACCTGAAACAGCGCAATATCCTTGCCATTGAAGAACATATGATCATCCTCAGCGCGTTGATCTGCCGCAATGACCAGGAGGCGATTAACGCGTTGCATCGCCACTTGGACACCGCCAAGCAATCGATGATCCGCTCCATCAATCAGGATGCCGCCTGATCGTTTTTTATCGATAAAAAACACCGAAGGCGGCATTTAAAACCGATAAAGAGCAGCAAAATAGTAACTGCCGCACGGAACCGCGACAAAAACGCATCGCTAAAATATCCCTCCATCTAGGCTTACTGCCGACCGCCTGCTAATGCACCACCCAGGGGAATACCCGGAATAATAAATATTATTAATGCGAAATTCTGGAGGCAAAGATGGAAAGAACCACCACCGTTGACAGCGGAAAAGAACAGATTGACCCTTATTCAGACCACATCATTCCGATGCCGCCAAACGGTCTGCTGGTACGTTCGGCGAGAATTAAAAAAATCCAGACCACCGCCATGCTGTTGTTGTTTTTCGCCGCCATCATCAACTTCCTTGACCGCAGTTCGCTTTCGGTCGCGAACTCCACCATCCGGGAAGAAATGGGCCTGAGCGGCACCGAAATCGGCCTGCTGCTTTCGGCGTTTTCATTGGCTTACGGCATCGCCCAACTGCCCTGCGGATTGCTGCTGGATCGCAAGGGCCCGCGCATTATGCTGGGGGTGGGAATGTTCGTCTGGTCAGTGTTCCAGACGCTGTCCGGCATGATCCACAATTTCACCCAGTTTATCTGGGTACGCATCGGGCTGGGGATCGGCGAAGCGCCGATGAACCCGTGCGGCGTGAAGGTGATCAACGACTGGTTCAATATCAAACACCGTGGCATGCCGATGGGGATCTTCAATGCGGCATCCACCATTGGCCTGGCGATCAGCCCGCCGATCCTCACCGCCATGATGCTGGCTTTCGGTTGGCGCGGGATGTTCATCACCATCGGCGTGCTGGGGATCGCGCTGTCACTCGGGTGGTATATGCTGTATCGCAACCGCCAGGACATCGACCTGAGCGCCCAGGAGCAGGCCTATCTGAATGCCGGCAGCGTCAGCGCGCGGCGCGAACCGATGAACTTCCGCGAGTGGCGCTCGTTATTCAGGAACCGCACCATGTGGGGCATGATGATCGGTTTTAGCGGCATCAACTACACTGCGTGGTTGTATCTGGCCTGGCTGCCGGGCTATCTGCAAACCACCTATCATCTGGATCTGAAAAGCACCGGGCTGATGAGCGCCATTCCGTTCCTGTTCGGCGCCGCCGGCATGTTGTCGAACGGCTTTGTCACCGACTTCCTGGTGCGCCGTGGCATGGTCCCGCTGAAAAGCCGCAAAATCTGCATCGTGGCCGGCATGTTGCTGTCCGCGTCCTTCACCGCCATTGTGCCGCAGGCCACCACCACCTACAGCGCCGTAGTGCTGATCGGCATGGCGCTGTTTTGCATCCACTTTGCCGGTACCTCCTGCTGGGGCCTGATCCACGTGGCGGTGACCTCGCGCATGACCGCCTCGGTCGGCAGCATTCAGAACTTCGCCAGCTTTATTTTCGCCTCGTTCGCCCCGGTGATCACCGGCTTTATCCTGGACACCACCCACTCGTTTAAACTGGCGCTTATCCTTTGCGCCTGCTTCACCGTCATCGGCGCGCTATCGTATCTGTTCGTGGTCAAACACCCGATTGTCGACAACGCGGCCTGACTTCCGTCCTTGCAATGCCGCCGGTACCGGCGGCGTTGCAAGCCGCCTTCGAGCGGGCTTTTCTCCCGCTTAAAGCGTTTTGAGATAATCTTCAAACAGCTTTCCATTCTCGGGCCTGAAACAGAGGCCAGTTCCCGCAACAGACGTTATGTTATCTACCCGCAGATTACGAAAATCGGCGCGTTTTTCGCACCAGACCGTCAATAACCACACAGAGTCGAATACCGTCAAACCAAGAGGGCGAACTATCCGGTCGCTCTCTCTTCCTTGCAGATCGACATAATGGATGTTCAGTTGAAGCTTCTTGCGAATCGCCTGGCGGAGAAACGCGAGGTGTTTCATCGCTTTCTCACTTTCCTCAGTAGGCCGAGAGACGGCTCTGAGAGGGAGTCGCTTATAAGTATCTATTTTTTTGACATCGATGACTGAACCGATCTTCGCTGAAACCCGGGTTGCCGCTGCGGAAAGTAGGTCATCGCCCCGCGCCCCTATCAGCCGCATTCCGAGCATAATCGCGTCCAGTTCATCGGCATCAAAATTAAGCGGCGGGAGAAAGTAATCTTTTTCAAGCAAATAACCCAAACCCGATTCGCCACGCACGGGAGCCCCGATCGCCTGTAGCGTTGCCATGTCCCTGTAGACAGTTCTCACAGACACATCTAAAGCCTGAGCCAATACCTCAGCCGATACCGGGTGTACGCGACAGCGAAGATGCTCAAGTAAAGTGAAGAGCCGAATAGTTTTCATCACAAGAGCTTACATCACCCTGACAAGAACTGTCAGTGGGGTGTCATAGGATCAAGACTTCATATCATCCTGATAACGGAGTTAATAATGACGACCCCCTGTTACGAAATAGTCACCTATAAGGTGAAAAACCCAAAAGCTGCGGATTCGGCCAGAGCGCTTGCGCAGAGCCTGCTGAAGCATTTTCCTGGATTTGTCGACTGGATTGCATTTTCAGGGAGGGATATGACTGACGAACGCGTTGACCTCGTCGTCTGGAATAGCCCAGAAGACGCCCTGGCGGCAGCAAAAGCCGTTGGCAATCAACCTGAATTCTCCAGTTTCAGATCTTCGGTCAGCTGTTTGCACAGCATGGGGCACTATGCCGGACAGATGGAGAAAACGCCGTCGTTGAAAACAGGACATGGCATCGAAATAGGGAGATTTCGCTTGAAACCGGGTATCGGCGAGAGTGACATGCGTAAAGTTTATAATCGAATGGTAGAAAATCATCTTGCGCTTCAGCCTGGATGGAAAAGCCAGTATCTGGTCAGTCTGGGCAATGGGGTATTTGTCGATCTCGCCTTTGCCGACGACCGGCAGCATGCAGAAGCGATTTGCGCATCCTGGCAGGGGCAGGCTGTCTGCGATGCCTTTTTGGACATGATTGAACCGGAGAGCATGGAATTTGGTTCGTTATGCTAAGCCCTGAAGAGGGGCAAACCTGTATCGCAGAAGTAACAAATCTATTGCCGCCACCTGCCTGAGGCAAAACCCGCTTACGCGGAAAAAAGCGTACGGCCCGGAACGCAGATTCCGGGCCTTTTCTCTGGCGATCAGAAGTGGATCTCTGCCGCCGGCAGCGCGTCGATCGGTACGCCGAAGCTCTCGATATTCGACAGCGTGGCATTGTGGTGGGCACGAATTTGCAGGCCCGTCGCGTGCGGCTTGTCATGGCTGGTGTGGGCATCGGCCGCCAGCGTGACCGGGTAGCCAAGCGCGGCGGCGCGGCGGGTGGTGGTATCCACGCAGAACTCGGTGGAATAACCGCAAATCACCAGGTGCGTTACGCCGTTGGCGATCAACAGCGGCCCCAATCCGGTGCGCAGGAACGAATCCGGCGTGGTTTTCTCCACCCGATGATCGCCGGTTTTCACCTGCAATGCGGGGTCAATCTGCCAGGCGTCGCTGCCGTGCGCCAGCTCTTCGTCAGCCGTGCGATGCTGGATAAAAATCACCGGCACGCCGGCCAGGCGAGCGCGGTCGCTCAGTTGGTTAATCCGGCCAAGCGTCGCTTCGGCATCCGCCGGCGGTGGCGTAAACAACCCTTTCTGCACATCGATAATCAACAACGCTGACTTCATGATTGATCCCCCGAGAAAAATTCCGTCTCAGCATACCGGTTGGCGTGGGCGGAAGATATGGTCAACGCCCTGCTCGCGCAGCTTGTTCACCAGATCGTGGCCGCCGTTCGGCGTGGCGTGCGCTAACAGGCGTTCGGCTTCAAAGACCGGGCTGGCCCAGAAAATGTTCACCGGGTCGCCGTACTGCTTCGGCAGCGTCAGATGTTCGTTGTAAGGATAAAACGCCGAGGACAGCACATAGCCTTCATAACCCAGCGGCGCCACTTCCGATTCCAGCGTATGCCCTTCGCCAAACCAGGTGATTTTAGCCCATGGCACGTGCGCGAAGCCGGCCAGCGCGCTGGCCATCTGCACCGCGTTCTCTTCGGTCATGTACTGGCCGTCGATGGCGATGCCCATCTCCATGCGGCGATAACGGCTGGCATCGTCGTTAAACAGAATTTCTACCCAGGGCATCGGCCGAATGCTGACGCCCATGGTGAGAAAATAATAAATACCGTCGCGTTCGTGCTGGGTAATCGCCATCGGCGGCCATTTGCCTTGATCGATGGCGTAGTATTTTACCGAAGGGCCAAAGTGCTGTTCATAACGCGCCTGATAATCGCTCTGCATTTTTGGCCACGGGTTGCCTTCCTCCCGCTGCCAACTGCGCCAAAACTGGCGGGTGTTTTCCGCCAGCGCGTACTGGGTGTTGGTGGAGGCGGAACCCAGTGGATAAGCCAGCGGGCTCTCTTTGATGCAACTGGCGGAATAGCACACCGAATGGTCGATATACAGGCTCCAGCCGGGGATCACCGCCAGCAATTGGCCGTAATACCACAGCGCCGCGCCGTCGTCGCTTTCGGTCCAGACCACCGTCAACCCATCCGGATTCAGCGGCGCTTCCCCTTCCAGATTGCGGCAAAACTCGGCCGCCAGCATGGGCGGTTGGCCCAGTTCAAGTGCGGCGCGATCTTCCTGCAAGGGCGCAGCGACCAAATTACGCAGCCAGCAGGCACGCACCTGAAAACGCTCGCCGTTTTCTTCCGCAGGGTAAATATAAAAATAAGCTGCCCGGCTCCCTTGCTGAACCACCGCCACCAGCGTCTGATTCTCATTACTGACTTCAGCAAGTACGTATGACTCGTTCATATCACCTCAATAATGGGGTCACGGCGCAGAATAATGCTGCGCACTAATAAATTGGAATTCGGCTTTTCCCAAGTGTAAAGCGCATCCGTGGCCGGATCACCCGTAAAAGTCTCAAAAATGGCCATAAACGGGGATAAAACATTGGGTTATTGGTAATAACTATATACCCGTCATACTTGAAGCTGCATCTGTGTTGGCTGCACCCGTGCACCCCAGTCACTTAGTTTACTAAGCTTCCGGGGATGAACGGCCTTGCCGCCTAGATGCAACTCCAATTATTTTGGGTATAGCGCTTGTGGCGGCAGAGGCTTACGCCGGTTTGTTAATTCGCCGTACGGCACGCTGATAGGAGCCGTTGCGCATCGACGCGCGCAACACTTTACCGACGCCACCTGCGCCCACTCTCACCAGGCGCCGCCGCAGCCTGCCGGGATAAAAATCAAACTGCTGCTGCGCCCAGTCGGGCAGCAGATCGATGCCCGCCTGCATCACCAGCCAACCAAAGGGCCGTGCCAATGCGCTCGGTGCCGGAGCGGCCAGCAGAATGCGCGCCACTTCCCGCGTGCGTTCATCGCACACCAGTTGCGGCCGCATCCGTTGCAGATAGTCGGCCACCGCCGCGCAGGAAGTGGGAATATCGCGCGCGCCCAGAGCGGCGGCAACACGCGCCGTCTCCTGGTAATAGCGATCTTGCAGTTCGGGGGAAAGATGCGGGTTGCGGTAGCGCAGGTGGCTCGCCAGGAAACAGCTGCTTTCCACCACGTGTACCCAGGTGAGCAAATCGGGATCGCTGGCGGCATAGGGCCTGCCGTCATTGCTGACCCCGGTGACCCGCAAATGAATAGCCCGCACTTTGTCGATCAGCCGTTCGGCTTCTGCGGTGGGGCCAAAGGTGGTGACGGAGACAAACTGGCTGGTGCGGCGCAGGCGGCCAAGCATGTCTTCGCGAAAATTGGAGTGATCCCACACCCCGGCCAACGCCAGCGGGTGCAGCATTTGCAACAGCAAGGCGCTGACGCCGCCGCACAGCATTGAGGTGAAATCGCAGTGTACCCGCCAAATGACCGACTGCGGGCCAAACAGGCCGGGGTCACCCGCCGGATTTTCGAAATCTATGCCACCGAGCGCCAGCCCGGTCAGGCCGATCACCTGTTTTTCTATCGCTGCGCGTAGTGCTTCCATCCTGCCCGGCCCCTTTATTATCCGGTGGCCAGTGTATCACGCGGCGGTTTTAGTCCCGATCGTTGAGCAAAACAATCTTGCCGGCAAAGCTGCGATCCTCCAACCGGCGGTGGGCAGCCGCGCCTTCGCTCAACGGGAAAGTCTCGATATGCGGCAGAGTAAATTCGCCGTTCTGCCAACTGGCGAACAAACGTTCTGCCCGCTCGCGGCGCGCCTCGCCGCTATTGAGGTAGGTCCAGAGATCGCCGCCCACCACGCCCTTGGAATCCATCATCAGGTGATAAGCCGAGATCGCCGGTGCCTCACCCCCGGCCATGCCGAAAGTCACCACCCGGCCGCCGGGGCGCAGCGCGTCAATACTTTGTTGTAGCGTGATGCCAACCGAATCAAAAGCGTACTCGACACCGCCGTCGGTCAACGCGGCGATTTGCGCCACCCAGTCCTGCTGATAGGTAAAGGCCGCCGCCGCGCCATTCTTCAGCGCAATCTGCTGTTTATGCGCCGAAGACACCAGCGCATAGACTTGCGCGCCACGCGCCACCAACATACGGGTCAATATTTGCCCGACGCCGCCGGCGGCCGCATGCACCAGCGCACGATCGCCCGCCTGCACCTGCACGCTGTCGTTAATCAGGTACTGCGCCGTCAACCCCTGCAATAAAATCGAGGCGGCCTCGACGTCGCTCAACGCCTGCGGCAGCCGCAACGCGTGATCCACCGGCACGTTGATGCGCGTGGCGTGGCAGAAAGGCACGTCGGCAAAACCAATCCGATCCCCCACCTGCCAACCGTTAACGCCCTCGCCCACGGCGATGATGGTGCCCACGCCTTCGTAACCGCCGATATGCGGCGGCTTGCCGTGCAGCACATAATTGCCCTTGCGGCGGTAGATATCTGCGAAGTTCAGCCCGGCCGCCCCCATCCGTACCTGCACTGAGCCTGCCGGTACCGGTGGTGTCGGCAGCTCAAGGTATTCGAGCACCTCTGGCCCGCCAAATCGTTCAAAGGTTAATGCCTGCATGGTGTTACTCCGGTAATTTTTCGCCAATAACGCACTGATGGTCGTTACTATCCAGTATCCCAGAGCGTTATACTGCCGAAAAGTAGCCAAAAGGGCGTTCAGAAAACACCAGGGGTTTATAATGGATCGTTTAACCAGCATGGCGGTGTTTGTACGAGTGGTGGAAAAAGGCAGTTTTGTCGCCGCCGCCGAAGAGATGGCGATTTCCCCCACGATGGTCGGCAAGCATATTCGCTATCTGGAGCAGCGGCTGAACGCGCCATTGCTGAACCGTACCACCCGCAGGCAAGGATTGACCGAAGCCGGCCGGGTATTTTACGAACGCTGCCGTCGCCTGCTGGCCGATGCCGACGCCGCCGAAGCCAGCGCAAGGGCGCTGTTGAGCTCGCCCAGCGGGCTGTTGCGCATCAGCGCGCCGGTCACCTTCGGGAATCGCGTTTTGACGCCGATCCTCACCGAATTCCTGCAACAACACCCGGACGTAGAAGCGGAGGTGGTGCTGTCGGATCGCAAGGTGGATTTGATTGAAGAAAGGTACGAAGCCGCGTTTCGCATCGGGCCGGTAGCGGATGACGGCCTGGTGGCGCGTGCCCTGCCCGATTACCGCATGACGCTGGCGGCCTCTCCCGCCTATCTGGCGCAGCATGGCGCCCCAACGCGGCCGGAACAGCTCCGCGAGCACAACTGCTTTGGCTTTAGTCAGTGGGATGGCAATCATTTTTGGCGGCTGCAAGGCGCTCTGGGGGAAATCAGCGTGCCGGTCAGGCCACGGCTGCGGATGGACTCCGGCGAAGGGGTGCGCCGTGCGGCGCTGGCCGGTTTCGGCATTGCGCTGCATGCCGCTATGCTGTTGGATGAGGATATCGCCGCCGGCCGGCTGCTGCGCGTGCTTCCGGACTATTCGCCGCTGCCGCGGCCGATGCATCTGGTCTATTTGCCCGAACGGCGGCAATCGCCCAAGCTGGAAGCCTTTATCGCCCTGACCGTTGCCAGACTGTGGGGGCGCGCATAAATGCGCAATGTGGCGGTTGTAACTGACACCGCACTGAATTACATTTTCTGTCCGACTCACTGCAGAGGCGTTTTTGCAGGGCGTTAACCCACGTTAATTCGGCATTAACCCCACAAAACCTCTATCTAATTTTTGTTTTTCTTCAACTTAGATAGCAGAGACTTCGATGATTATCCTCAGAGCACGCGCGGCGGAAGACAACGCGCAACTGGCAGAGATTTGGCAGCGTTCGGTACGCGCCACCCACCACTTTCTTACCGAAGATAACATTGCCCAACTGTTCCCGCTGGTGTTGAACCATTACCTGCCGGCGGTCGACGTTTGGGTGGCGGAAGATCGCCCCGGCCACCCTTGCGGTTTTATCGGGCTGAGCGGCAACAAGGTGGAAATGCTGTTTATCGATGCGGAACAACGCGGCAAAGGGGTCGGCAAAGCGCTGCTGGCGCACGCTGAAACGCTGCACGATGAGCTGTTGCTGGACGTTAATGAGCAAAACCCGCAGGCCAGTGGATTTTACCGCCACTACGGTTTTGAGATCACCGGCCGTTCCGCGCTAGACGGCCAGGGCAATCCCTTCCCGCTGCTTCATATGAAGCTCGACAAACGTTAAATAAAACAAATCGACCGAGGTTTACCTTGGTCGATTTTTTGTCATCACTTCCTCTCATGATTTGATATACCGAATCAGAATAACTAATAGATTTTACATTCTTCCTGTCACTATAAACCCCCGGTAGGATTGGCCCGTACTCACCAGAAACAGAAGTTCCGCCTGCCTTTTATCCCCAGAAGCCGCCCCTGTCCGGCGTGACTCGCTCCGGGCGGAATGCTGTGATGTTTTGATAAGGATTGGCTGTTCTATGATCGTTCTTTCGAACGTTTGCAAAACTTTTGACAGCGCGCAAGGCCGCGTTGTCGCGGTTGATGATGTCAACCTGGCCGTGGAGGCCGGGCAAATCTACGGCATCATCGGCTACAGCGGTGCCGGTAAAAGCACCCTGATTCGTTTGCTTAACGGGTTGGAAACCCCTACCAGCGGCAGTATTCAGGTCGATGGCTTCGATATCGCGCGCGCCAAAGGCGATCAACTGCGCCAGGCGCGGCTGAAAATCAGCATGGTGTTCCAGCACTTCAACCTGCTGTGGTCGCGCACCGTCAGCCAAAATATTGCCTTCTCCATGCAAATCGCCGGCGTGCCCAAGGCGCAAATCAAGCAGCGGGTGGCGGAGCTGGTCGCGCTGGTTGGCCTGCAGGGCCGCGAAGATGCCTATCCTTCGCAGCTCAGCGGTGGGCAGAAGCAGCGCGTCGGCATTGCCCGCGCACTGGCCAATAACCCTGGCGTACTGCTGTGCGATGAAGCCACCTCGGCGCTCGATCCCCAGACCACCGATTCGATTCTCGAGCTGCTGCTGGATATCAACCGCAAGCTGAACCTGACCATTGTGCTGATCACCCATGAAATGCACGTGGTGCGCAAAATCTGCCACCGGGTGGCGGTGATGGAAAACGGCCGCATCGTGGAGGAAGGCCCGGTGATTGACGTCTTTACCCAGCCGCAACAGCCGATTACCCGGCAGTTCGTCAAGCAGGTTTCCCGGTATCAGGAAACCGAGGAAAGTTTCAATCCGCTGCTGGCCCAACATCTGCCGGGCGCCATTTTCAAGCTGACCTTTGTCGGCATGCAAACCCATCAGGCGGTAATTTCCGATGTGATCCAGCGCTATCGGGTGACCATCAATATCCTGCACGGCAAGATCAGCCACACCCTTAACGGGTCGTTCGGCGAGCTGTATATCCACGCGGAAGGCAACGACCTGCAAATCGACAACATGCTGAAATTATTGAAAGAACGCGATATCGCCGTTGAGGTCATCAAACATGATTGAGTCACTGTTCCCTCACCTGCGTATTGATCAGTTGCTGAACGCCACCTGGGAAACCCTTTATATGACGGGTATCGCCGGGCTGGCAACGCTGGTGCTCGGCATTTTGTTGGGGGTGATTCTGTTTCTGACCTCCCGGGGCCAACTGTTGCAGAACCGCGCGGTCTATTCGTTGATTTCGGTGCTGGTCAACGTGTTCCGCTCCATACCCTTCATCATTCTGATCGTATTGCTGATCCCGTTCACCAAGGCGCTGATTGGCACTATTTTGGGGGCCGATGCCGCCCTGCCGGCGCTGATTATCGGTGCCGCGCCTTTCTATGCCCGGCTGGTCGAGATTGGCCTGCGCGAGGTGGACAAAGGCGTGATCGAAGCGGCGCGCTCCATGGGCGCCAAAACCAGCACCATTATCTTCCGCGTGCTGCTGCCGGAGTCTTCTCCGGCGCTGGTTTCCGGCATTACCGTTACCCTGATCGCGCTGGTGAGCTGCACCGCGATGGCCGGGGTGATCGGCGCCGGCGGGCTGGGCAATCTGGCCTATCTGGAAGGGTTTCAACGCAACCACGGTGACGTGACGCTGGCGGCGACGCTGACGATCCTGGTGATCGTTTTCGTTATCCAGTTCATTGGCGACACCATGACAAGAACGCTCGATAAACGATAAATAACTCAGGAATAATGATGATGAAAAAGCAAATGATGATGCTGGCCTTCGCCTCTCTGACCGCGTTGGCGTCCTTTGGTGCGGCGGCGGAAACCAAGCTGGTGGTCGGCGCGTCCAACGTACCCCATGCCGAGATCCTCGAGCAGGCAAAACCGATTCTGGCAAAGGAAGGCATCGATCTGGTAATCAAACCTTTCCAGGATTACATTCTGCCGAACACGGCGCTGGCCAGCCACGATATTGACGCCAACTATTTCCAGCACGTGCCGTATCTGAATTCGGTATTGAAGGACCATGCCGGCGATAAGACCTATGACTTCGTCAGCGCAGGCGCCATCCATATCGAACCGATCGGCATTTATTCCAAGAAGTATAAAAGCCTGAAAGATCTGCCGGACAACGGCAAAATCATCATGCGTGACGCGGTGGCGGAAGAAGGCCGCATTCTGTCCATCTTCGAAAAAGAAGGCGTGATTAAGCTGAAGCCGGGCGTGAGCAAGGTGGATGCGCGTATCACCGACGTGGTGGAAAACCCGAAACACCTGAAATTCCTGGCTAACGTCGAAGGCGCGCTGCTGCCGCAGATGTACAACAATGATGAGGGCGACGCGGTAGTGATTAACGCCAACTACGCCATTGACGCCGGGCTGAACCCGACGAAGGATCCGATCGCTATCGAAAGCGGTGAAAATAACCCCTATGCCAACATCATCACCGTGCATAAGGCCGACGTGAACAAGCCGGAGATTGTGGCGCTGGTAAAAGTGCTGCATTCCAAAGAAATTCAGGACTTTATCCGCGAAAAATACAAAGGCGCGGTGATCCCGGTTAATCAGTAATTCAGAATCAAGGCCGCAGCGATGCGGCCTTATCTTATCCCGATACCTTCCCTAAACTTTATTCCCCACCTGGCTGAGACGCGGCCAAACCAGCATCAGCGCATCGAGCAGACGGAACAACTCCTCGCGGCTTGCCCCTTCACGCGCCTGCACCGACATGCCTTCAATGGTGCAAATAATGTACTTCGCCAGCAACCCGGTGTCGGTTTTTGCCAGCAACTCGCCCTGCTGCACTTTACGGTCGAAGCAGGCCTTCAGGCTGGTTTCCTGCGAATGGTGCTTTTTACGCAGCATCATGGCGACTTCGTCAGAAGAAGATGACAGCGCGGCGGACGCACACACCATAAAGCAACCGGACGGCGTGTCCGGATCGGTAAACACCTGCGCTGAAGATCGGACGTAAGCCTCTACGATTTCCGCAATCGGCAGATCCTGCTCCAACAGTTGATTGGTGCAGGTGGTGTATTTTTGCAGGTAACGTTCCACCGCAGCGCGGAACAGCCCTTCTTTGTTGCCGAACTCGGCGTACAGCGTGGGTGCCTTGGCACCGGTCACCTCGACCAGATCGGCCAGCGACGTCGACTCATAACCGTGCCGCCAGAACAGATCGAGTGCGCTTTCCAGCGCACGGTCGCGATCAAACTGCTTCGGTCTGCCGCGAGTTTTTTTGGTGCAGACCTCTTCATTGATACTCATAGACCCTCTCTTATCCCGCCCCGCAGCAGGGCTTCACAATTAAATTAACGATCATTATAAAAAAATATTGCGCTCTCGTCGAGAAGCGATTAACATTTAGTTATCGATCGTTAAGTAATCTTTGACGACAGACATTGAAAACCCAATTTACGCTTCTCGGATAGGAACTAATATCATGAAAAACTTAAAAATTACTCTTACTGCCATCGCCCTGGCCTCTGCTTCCTTCGGGAGCTTCGCTGCCGATCTGGTTAACAGCCAACCGACAGGCCAGCAAAAAACCGGCGTGATCACCGTCAGCGGCGCTTCCGATATTACCTCACTGGAAGCCAGTTTGGCGGAAAAAGCTGACGCAGCCGGTGCGAAATCATTCCGCATCATTGGTGCCAGTGGCGATAATCAACTGCACGGCACCGCAGTAATTTATAAATAACAATAAGTTAATCGTTTTCTACGGGGCCGGTGACGGCAGTTTCCTCCCCCGTGGACGACGGTGAAAAGAAAATTAATTAACGAACATTAAAAAAATAGTTGCAATACGCCGAACAGGCGTCTAACATTAAATTATCGATCGTTAATCAATTTAACGAGCTACTAAACAAACATCGTACAGAATAGAGATAGGAAATAAGACCATGAAAAACCTGAAAATCACCCTCGCAGCCATCGCACTGGCTTCTGCTTCTTTCGGTAGCTTCGCAGCCGAACTGGTTAACGCTCAACCGTCCGACCTGCAAAAAACCGGCGTGATCACCGTCAGCGGCGCTTCCGACCTGACCAGCCTGGAAAACAAACTGGCCGCCAAAGCGGATGAAGCCGGCGCCAAATCATTCCAGATCATCTCAACCACCGGCGACAACAAGCTGCACGGTACTGCGATCATCTATAATTAATTGCTGAATCAGTAGTTGAGCAAAGAGGCGGCTTAAGCCGCCTTTTGTTTTATTCCCCCGCCAAAAATCTGTTGTAAGCTGTGGTTTCCTCTTACAGCGAATCTGACAACGCCATGACTCCTCTGCTGTTCCATAAATATCACGGGCTGGGTAACGATTACCTGGTGTGCCACCGTTCGGTCGCTGCGCGGCTGAGCAACGAGCAAATCCGCATACTGTGTCACCCCCATTACGGCATAGGTTCAGATGGCCTGCTGATCGACAGCGGCGACAGCATCAATCCCAGGCTACGCATCATTAACCCGGACGGCTCGGAAGCTGAGAAAAGCGGTAACGGCCTGCGCATTTATGCCCGCTATCTGTTTGATATCGGCCGCGTCAGCCATCTGCCTTTTCTGGTGCATACCGCCGGCGGCGACGTGCAGTGCCGGGTCGATGAAGATAAACACCAGGTCAGCGTGGATATGGGCCGCGCCAATTTCAATCCGGCAGCGCTGCCGGCACTAATCGACTTGCCCGAAGCGCTCAACTATCCGCTGCCGCTGGCAAAGGAAACGCTCAGCGTATCGCTGGTATCCATGGGTAACCCGCACTGCGTGGTGCCGGTGAACACGCTGGATCTGGCGCAGGTTCACCGGTTGGGGCCACAGATAGAAAATCACCCGCTGTTTCCCAAAAGAACCAACGTACAGTTGGTGGAAGTGATAGATCGCCAGACGCTGCATATCGGCATTTGGGAACGCGGCGCCGGTTTTACCCTGGCCTCCGGCAGCAGCAGCTGCGCGGCCGCCAGCGTGATGCGCAAGCTGAATCGGGTCGATGACAACGTCAGCGTTCGGATGCCGGGCGGCCAGTTGCAGATTAGCTTTAGCGGGGATTTTCACGTCCGCATGCGCGGGCCGGTGCATAAAATCGCCAGCCTGACGCTGGACGAAGACTGCTTTATTGGCGGAGAAGAAGCCCTGCATCGGCGTGAGAAACGCTAATATTCAAATATGATGGCAGGCGAATAAAAATAATTTAATCGGACAATGTGCGCAGCCGGCACCGACACATCAAATGCCGCCGCGCACAGAGTTAAAATCTCACTTATAAAAAATCATAAAAATAAAAAACCAGTAAATTAAAGTCATACAAATAATCATTCGGCATGAAAGCACTCAATACCATCCGAAAAACGCGAAATGACCTATAACCACGATCAATTCATTGTATTTAAATGATTTACCTCCCATCAAATACACCCCATTGCGACGCTAACAGGTTGTATTTTGTCGCTTATCCATGGCAGGATTACGCCGTTCAAGGGTTGCAGCCTGTTTTCGCGCCTATTTGAACGGTTGGCGCAGGGTGCATCAACCTGTCGCCGTTTTATAATCATGGAGAGATTATTTTCAATGAAAACGACCTTCACTCTTTGTTCCGTAGCGCTTGCCGCCAGTTTGCTGGCAGGATGCGCAACGGAATCCTCCCGTTCTTTGGAAGTGCCCAAAGTGGCTTCCTACAACACTGCCTACCAAGGCCAGCGCAGCCCCATCGCCGTCGGCAAATTCGATAACCGCTCCAGCTACATGAACGGTATTTTCTCTGACGGCGTCGACCGTCTGGGCAACCAGTCCAAAACCATCCTGATCACCCATCTGCAGCAAACTGGCCGCTTCAACGTGCTGGACCGCGCCAATATGGATGAGCTGAAAACCGAAGCCGGCATTAAGGGCAAAACGCAAACGCTGAAAGGCGCCAACTACGTGATTACCGGTGATGTGACTGAATTCGGTCGCAAGGAAGTCGGCGATCACCAGCTGTGGGGCATTCTTGGGCGAGGTAAATCGCAGGTGGCTTACGCCAAGGTAAACCTGAATGTGGTTAACGTCCAAACTTCGGAAGTGGTGTATTCCAGCCAGGGTGCAGGCGAATACGAATTGTCCAACCGCGAAATCATCGGCTTTGGCGGAACCGCCAGCTACGATTCTACCCTGAACGGCAAAGTGTTGGATCTCGCGGTACGCGAGGCGGTAAACAATCTGGTTGCCGGGATCGAAAGTGGCGCATGGCGCCCTGCTAACTAACGGAATAGAAGCAGCATTATGATAACTAAAAAAATGGGCGGGGTGCTGTTCGCAGCCACCCTGCTGGCCGGCTGTGCCGCGCCAAAAACGATTTACAATTGGGATGGGTATCAAACTTCTCTTTATCAATATTATCAGCAAGATGGGCAAAGCCCTGAGCAGCAGATCGCCACGCTGAAAGCCATCATCGAAAAATCCCGCGCCAAAGATAAAGCCGTACCGCCGGGCCTGCATGCGCAGCTCGGTTTGCTGTACAGCAAAACCGGCAATACCGGCCAGGCATTGGCTGAATTCAACACGGAAAAATCGCTGTTCCCTGAGTCAGCGCCGTTTATGAATTTCTTGCTGAGCAAAGATAAGGGGAGTTTTAAATGAAGCGTGCATTAGGCTTATTCAGCGTGATTGCCACGCTGCTGCTAACCGGCTGCGCCAAACAGGCGCCTTACGATTACGCCGCCTTCCATGAAAGCAAACCCAAATCGATTCTGGTGCTGCCGCCGGTTAACCATTCGCCGGATGTCAAAGCCAGCCATAGCGTGCTTTCCACCACCACGCTGCCCTTGGCCGAGGCAGGTTACTACGTGTTCCCGGTCGCCGTGGTTGAAGAAACCTTCCAGCAAAATGGCCTGACTAACGCCAACGATATCCGCACGGTCAGCATCCAAAAACTGCATAGCATCTTTGGCGCCGACGCGGTGCTTTATCTCGACGTCACGCAATATGGTACCAGCTACATGGTGATCAACAGCGAGACGCGCGTTACCGTCAATGCGAAGCTGGTTGATCTGCGCAACGGCAAGCAACTGTGGGCCGGCGTCGCCAGCGCATCCAGCAATGAAAATAACAACAACTCCAGCGGCGGTTTGCTGGGTATGGTGATCAGCGCTGCCGTGGCGCAAATCGTCGATACCATCAGCGACAAAGGCTTCGATATCGGCGCCATCGCCAATACTCGCCTGCTGTCGGCCACGGGCGGCAACGGCGCCATTCTCTATGGTCCACGCTCGCCGCATTACGCCGGTCAACGTTAACCCGCACTCCAGGCGGCCGCTCGCGGCTGCCTGCATCGAATTTTCCCTTTTGCCAAAAATAGCCCATGCTAAAAGAGGATGTGGCAGGAACAAGGCCAATTCCTCACCTCTTTCTGGCTAACCGGGATGCTGGCTCATGACGAAAAAAACCACGCTGCTGCAATTTTTTCATTGGTATTATCCCGATGGAGGTAAGCTATGGCAGGAAGCCGCCGAACGTGCACCGCACATTGCCGGGCTGGGCATCACCGATCTGTGGCTGCCGCCCGCCTATAAGGGCGCTTCCGGCGGTTATTCGGTGGGTTACGACAGTTATGATCTGTTCGATCTGGGCGAGTTCGATCAAAAAGGCAGCCGCGCCACCAAATACGGCGATAAAGAGGCGCTGACCCATGCCGCCGCTACGCTGCGCGACAACGGCGTACGGGTGATTTATGACGTGGTGTTCAACCACAAGCTCGGCGCCGACGAGAAAGAACAGGTCCGCGTGTACCGGGCGGACGTCAACAACCGCAACAATATCAACGAGCAGGGCTTCGACGCGCTGGCTTATACACGTTTTACTTTCCCCGGACGCCAGGGCACCTACTCCAAGTTTATTTGGGATTATAAATGTTTTGGCGGGGTCGATTACATTGAACAGCCGGATGAAAAAGGCGTGTTCAAAATCGACAATGACTACGGCGACGACGGCTGGAACGATCAGGTCGGCGACGAGAAAGGCAATTACGATTATCTGATGGGCGCCGACGTGGAATTTCGCAATACCGCGGTGGCGGAAGAGCTGAAGTTCTGGGCGCGCTGGCTGATGGAAACCCTGCCGTGCGACGGGTTCCGGCTGGATGCCGCCAAACACATTCCAGCCTGGTTCTTTAAGGAATGGGCGGACCATGTGCGCGGCGCCGCACAGCGCGACCTGTTTATCGTCGCCGAATATTGGTCACACGATCTGGCAGCGTTACGGCAGTATATTGACCTGGTGGACGGCAAAGTGATGCTGTTCGACGTGGCGTTGCACCTGAAGTTTCATCACGCCTCGAAACAGGGTGCCGGATTCGATATGGCGCAAATTTTCACCGGTACCCTGACCGCCGCCGATCCGGCCCACTCGGTTACACTGGTCGCCAACCACGACACTCAGCCGCTGCAGTCGCTGGAAGCGCCGGTCGAGCCCTGGTTTAAACCACTGGCCTACGCCCTGATCTTGTTGCGCGAACAAGGCGTGCCCTGCGTGTTCTATCCCGACCTGTACGGTGCCAGTTATAAAGACCAAGGCGGCGACGGCAATGAATACCAGATTGACATGCCGGTGATCCCCGAACTGGAAAAACTGATCCAGGCGCGTCAGCGCTTTGCCAACGGCGTGCAAACCGATTATTTTGACGATAAAAACTGCGTGGCCTTTAGCCGCAGCGGTACCGCAGACGCCCCCGGCTGCGTGGTGGTGCTCACCAATGGCGCCGAAAACGGCAAGGCGGTGTCGCTGGGCGCGGAGCTGGCACATAAAACCTGGCGAGATCTGCTCGGCAACCGCCAGGATGAGGTCACCACCGACGATCGGGGGAACGCCACTTTTCCGGTAAACGGCGGCAGCGTCAGCGTCTGGGTGCCGGCTGAAAACCTGTAGCAAAACCGCCGTCGCGGCGACGAGTCACCCCGGCGGCAAAACTAATTTTTGCCTTTCAGGTCTAAATTGCGGTATCACCTTAGCAAACCATTCACACAGGAGCCTAAATAGGGTACAAGGCTGCATGAAAATTCCAAAACGACTCCAGCCATTGGTAGATGATGGTTTAATCGACGACGTCATCCGCCGTTTGAAGAGTGGCAAAGAAGCCGACGTCTTTATCGTGCGTTGCGGCGAAGAGATCCGTTGCGCCAAAGTCTACAAAGAAGCGGACAAACGTAACTTCAAGCAGGCCGTCAATTATCAGGAAGGCCGTAAAGTGCGTAACAGCCGCGATGCCCGCGCCATGAGCAAGGGTTCTAAATTCGGCCGCCAGCAGCAGGAAGAAGCCTGGCAGAACACCGAGGTCGACGCGCTGTACCTGCTCGCCAAAGCGGGCGTGCGCGTACCTCAGCCGGATATTTGCCTGGATGGCGTGCTGCTGATGGAGCTGATCACCGATGAAGAAGGCCTGGTTGCGCCGCGCCTGAGCGATGTGACCCTGACGCCGGAACAGGCTTTGGCCGATCACGCGGTGATGATGAACTACGCGGTGCGCATGCTGTGCGCCGGGCTGGTACACGGCGATCTGTCGGAGTTCAACGTGCTGATGGACAAAAACGGGCCGGTGATTATCGATCTGCCGCAGGTGGTAGACGCTGCCGCCAATAATCACGCCAAAAGCATGTTCGAACGCGATATCAACAATATGTCGAATTTTTACGGTCAATACGCGCCGGAACTGCTCAACAGTAAATACGCCAAAGAGATCTGGGCGCTGTATCAGGAAGGCAATCTGACGCCGGAAAGCGTGCTGACCGGGAAGTTCGTGGAAAGCAACAAACGCGCCGATGTCGGTTCAGTGCTGGAAGAGATTCAGGCGGCCAGTGAAGAACACCAGCGCCAGCTGATGGCCCGCAACGAAGAAGATTAATCTGCGCCCCGGTCATTCGGCCGGGGCCTTATTCTAGTCTGAAAACGTCGGGGTACCTTTCAGTCGCCGCTTCATGATAAATATCCCCCAGATAGCCGGCAATATCGGCCTCGGTCAACTCCTCCGGCAGCACGATGTCGTAACTGCGCGCATATTTGCGCTCCGGCAGCGTCACGCGGAACAATTGCCACTCATCACCCACCCTTTTAACACCCAGCAGGCGGCCGAACACATTAAAAATCATCATCCTCATTCCCTCCTGCATTCGTTTTACGCTATAACAAGCTAGCCTCATCGCACTTAAAAGGAAAACCAATGACCGCTAATGCGCCGCAATTCTGGCGTGATCCGCAGTTCCCCTTTGTGGAAGCCCGCGCCATTGAAGATGGCCGCAAGGTCTGCTACGCCCTGCACAGCCATGAAATCTTTTCCATCGGCACCATCACCGACGGCACCAGCATTTATATTAACGGTCACCGGCAGTTGCAGGTCAACGCCGGCGACGTGGTGATTATCAACCCGCAGCAGGCCCACGCCTGCAACCCGATCGGCGACCAGCGTTGGTCGTACATCATGTTTTATATCGATACCGCCTGGCTGGGCGAGCTGCAACGGGAGATAGCCGGCGGCGACGGCAGCTTTATCCCATTCCATGAGGTGCTCAGCCGCGATCCGCTGCTGTTCAGCGGCCTGAACCGGCTTTATGAACTCCTGGTTGACCCGCAATGCCGCCATCTGGAAAAGCAAATTGCTCTGGTGGAGTATTTTACCGATCTGCAAATTAGGCTGGGCGAAGCGCAACCCCACGCCGTTGCCGCCCACCCCCGACTGGAAGCTGCGGCAGCCTTTATCAGCAAACATTGCACCCAGCCGCTGACGCTGGAGGCGATCTGCCAGGCGGCGGCGCTGTCGCCTTCCTACCTGATCCGCGCCTTCAAGCAGCATTACGGCATGACGCCGCACGCCTATCTGGTGAATCGCCGTATCCAGTTTGGCCACAGGCTGCTAAAACGCGGCTACCCTATCGCCGCAGCCGCCAGCGAAAGCGGCTTTGCCGATCAGGCGCACTTCCAGCGCACCTTCAAACAGTTGCTGGCCGCCACGCCCGGCCAGTATCAAAACCCGCGTTAAACGCCATCGGCCAGCAGATAGCAGGCGCTGGCCGCCAGCAGCAGCGCCATCAGCCGATTAAAACGCCGCACATTGCGGGCCTGTTGCAATAAACCGGTCAGCATCGTGCCGGCGTAAGCCCAGCAGGCCACCGAGGCATAACAGATAACGCAATAAATCGCCGCGAACTGCCACAGCAGCAACCTGTCGCCGTCGGCGACAAACGCTCCCAGGCTGGCCACCGACGCCAGCCAGGCTTTGGGATTCAGCCACTGCAATAGCGCGCCGTACCAGAATGACGGTGCCTGCCGCCGGTTGCCGCTGCCCAACTTCCCGTCATCAAATGCCAGTTGATAGGCCATAAACAGCAAGAATGCGCTGCCCGCCCACTGGATGATCTGCGTCAGCACCGGCCACAGGGTCAGCAGTTGGTGCAACCCCAGACCAAGCAGGATCAACAGCAAAGTAAACCCCAGCGTGGCGCCAAGCACATGCCGCAGGGTCGCGTTAAAACCGAATTGCGCCCCGGCGCTCAGGGCAAGGATATTGACCGGGCCGGGGGTGATGGAAGCGGCCAGCGCAAATGCGGCCATGGAAAAGTAAATATTCATGATTACAAGCACCTGAGAAAAAGTTCGCAGATGCCAGATTGCCGCTCAGGGGCGGCAAAGTATTGAACAAAATTACCCTGATGCCCCCCACTAAGCCGGCATCAAGCCGATAAAGGTGGTTTTCTTGCGCGGGCCGGTCATCAGCGCTTCCAGTTTCTCTACGCATTGCAGATAGTGCGGGGTCTTTTTATGGGCGGCAACCGCCTGCTCATCCTTATAGGCTTCATAGATGTAAAACCGCGTCGGGACACTTTCATCCTGCAGCACGTCAAAGCGCAGGTTACCCGGCTCTTCGATCGCTCCCAGATGGTTGGCGCGGAACACCTCAATAAACTCGTCGATTTTGTCCTGCTTAACGTTAATTTCTACCAAAGTGACGTGCATGGCGGCTCCTTGTTTAACCTTGAAATCACTGTTCTTTCAAACCATAGGTTTATTCCCCCGGATTTACCCTGCGCGGCGGCAATTTTGCTGCACAGCTCACAAATCCCGCCGCCCCCAGGTCTTGCTCACGCGAGGGCGTGAACCCGCCATCTATAGTTAAGATCCCAACCCCAGAGAGTGTGAGCTATGGATAACTATTTGATGGCGCTGGATGCAGGCACCGGCAGCGTTCGCGCGGTAATCTTCGATCTGGCGGGCAATCAGATCGCCCAGGGCCAGGCTGA
This sequence comes from Serratia inhibens, assembly GCF_003591175.1. Classification (GTDB taxonomy): domain Bacteria; phylum Pseudomonadota; class Gammaproteobacteria; order Enterobacterales; family Enterobacteriaceae; genus Serratia; species Serratia inhibens. Next base: position 1,617,221 of record NZ_QYYG01000001.1, read on the forward strand.
GTGGCGGCATCTGGCGGTATCTGGGGTACCCGGCTCGATGGAGTTTGATTTAACCCACAACTGGCAATTGACCTGCCAGTGCATCCGTCAGGCGCTGCAAAATGCAGGCCTGACTGGCCAGGCTATCCGCTCTGTAGCCTGCTGCTCAATGCGCGAAGGCATAGTGCTGTACGATCGCAACGGCGTACCTATTTGGGCCTGTGCCAATGTGGATGCGCGTGCCAGCCATGAAGTCAGCGAGCTCAAAGAGCTGCATAACAATAATTTCGAAAGCGAGGTGTACCAATATTCCGGGCAAACGCTGGCGCTGAGCGCCATGCCGCGCCTGCTGTGGCTGGCCCACCACCGGCCGGACATCTATCGGCAGGCAGCGACGCTGACCATGATCAGCGACTGGCTGGCGAATATGCTGAGCGGCGAACTGGCGGTGGATCCTTCCAATGCAGGCACCACCGGCATGCTGGATTTGGTCAGCCGCGACTGGCGACCGGCGCTGCTCGACATGGCCGGGCTTCGTGCCGATATTCTGTCACCGGTGAAAGAGACCGGCAGCCTGCTCGGGCAGGTTACCGCGCAGGCAGCGGAGCAAAGCGGCCTGTTGCGCGGCACGCCGGTGGTGATGGGCGGCGGCGACGTTCAACTGGGCAGCCTGGGGCTGGGCGTGGTGCATGCCGGGCAAACGGCGGTATTGGGCGGCACCTTCTGGCAGCAAATCGTCAATCTGCCGGAGCCGGCCACCGATCCGGACATGAACATCCGCATTAACCCGCACGTGATCCCTGGCATGGCGCAGGCGGAATCCATCAGCTTCTTCACAGGGTTGACCATGCGCTGGTTCCGCGATGCCTTCTGCGCCGAGGAAAAGCTGATGGCGGAAAGATTGGGGGTGGACGCTTACAGCCTGTTGGAAGAAATGGCGGCGCGGGTGCCGCCGGGTGCCTACGGGGTGATGCCGATATTTTCCGATGCCATGCACTTCAAAACCTGGTACCACGCCGCGCCGTCGTTTATCAATATGTCGCTCGACCCGGAACGCTGCAATAAGCAAACCCTGTTCCGTGCTCTGGAAGAGAATGCCGCCATTGTCTCCGCCTGTAATCTGGAACAGATCGCCAGCTTCTCCGGCGTGCAGGCGCACTCGCTGGTATTCGCCGGAGGTGGTTCAAAAGGCAAACTGTGGAGCCAGATCCTGAGCGATGTTACCGGCCTGAGGGTTCGCGTGCCGGTGGTGAAAGAAGCCACCGCGCTGGGTTGCGCTATTGCCGCCGGCGTCGGCGCAGGGCTGTATGAGTCGCTGGCGGCCACCGGTGAAAAACTGGTGCGCTGGGAGCGCGAATATCAGCCTGATAGCGCCAATCATGAGCTCTATCAACAGCAAAAACACACCTGGCGGCAGATCTATGCCGATCAGCTCACGCTGGTGGACCACGGCCTGACCACCTCAATGTGGAAAGCGCCGGGGTTGTAATGCCCCTGGGCGCAGTCTGCTGCGCCCGCCGCATAAGCTTATGCCCATTGAGCATTTAACCTGCCATTCTGCCACAACCCGCCGCTTTGCTTGCTCCGGATGATTATTCCCCCACAGAAACAGTGTAACTACGGCAAACGGATTTATCCGTCGCCAATGCCTGCGTAAATTGTGATCTCTGTCACTCCGCGCCTTACCGCGCGGTGTACGCACTCACCTGAGACGAGCGGTACTATGCTGAATAATAAAGATAAACCTGCATCATCACCCTGGCTGGCGATCTTCTCGCTGACGGTCGCCTGCTTTGTGATGGTCACCACCGAGTTTCTGCCGATCGGCCTGCTGACCAATATCGCGCCGTCGCTGGACGTCAGCACCGGCAGGGCCGGCCTGATGGTTACCGTACCCGGCATCGTGGCAGCGATAGCCGCACCGGCGCTGAGCCTGGCGGCCGGCCGGCTTGATCGTCGCCTGCTGATGCTGGCGTTGAGTTTGTTGCTGGTGGTGTCCAATCTGGTTTCGGCGCTGGCGGTTAACTTCCCGATGATGCTGCTGGGCCGCGTGCTGCTGGGTGTCTGCGTCGGCGGTTTCTGGGCCTTCGCCGCCAACTACGGCCGCCATCTGGTGCCGGAAGCCAGCCAGGGCCGAGCCACCGCGCTGATCCTGAGTGGCATTTCAGTCGGTGCAGTATGTGGCGTGCCTGCCGGCGCGCTGATTGGCGACCTGTTCGGCTGGCGCGCCGCCTTCTTTGGTGGCGCGGTGCTGGCGGTGGGCGTGCTGTTGGCGCAGTTGCGCCTGCTGACATCGGTGCCGCCAACCCGGCCGGTCACCCCGCGTGATCTGTTGTTGCCGCTGCGTTTACCGATGGCGCGCACCGGGCTGATTGCCATCGTCCTGCTGTTTATCGGCCATTTTGCCGCCTACACCTACCTGAAACCGCTGCTGCAACAGGTGTTTGTCCTCAGCCCGTCGGCAATTTCATTGCAACTTCTGGCCTACGGCGCCATCGGCCTGCTGGGTACCTTCCTCGGCGAACGCCTGGCCGAGCGCAGCTTGCGCGCCACCTTTATCCTGATCGCCACCATGCTGGCCGCCATCCTGATCGTTTCGCCTTTCCTCAGCGGCATTGCCGGTGCCACGTTGATGGTCATGGTTTGGGGGTTGGCATTCGGTGCCGTGCCGGTCTGCGCCACCAACTGGATGTTTGCCGCCGTACCGCAGGCGCCGGAAGCCGGCCAGGCGCTGCTGGTCTGCGTGATCCAGATTGCACTGGCCTCCGGCGCGCTGCTGGGCGGGGAAGTGGTCGACTGGCAGGGCGTCAGCAGCGCCATGCTGTTCGGCGGCGCCCTTACCCTTTCCGCCGCGCTGGTATTTGGCTTGACCTTGCGTTCCGGCATGATTGGCGCTAAACAGTCATAATCATTGTCTATCCACAGAAACACCCCGGTTCTCCGACCGGGGTTTTGCACTGAGAGCGTTATGGATCATCATTTACTGGCCATCCGGGTGTTTAACCGCGTGGTGGAAACCGGCGGCTTCACCCGCGCGGCAGACTCGCTGCGGATGCCCAAGGCCACCGTCACCAAACTGATCCAGAACCTGGAAGATCACCTGCAGACCAAGCTGTTCCAGCGCACCACCCGCAGCGTGTCTGTCACCCCTGAGGGCGAGTGTTATTACCAGCGCACGGTAAAGTGGCTGGCGGAACTGGAACAGATGGAAGGCTGCATGACCGAATCCCAGAGCGCGCCGCAGGGCGTGTTGCGCATTGATGCCGGTGGTTCGACAGCGCGTCAGCTGCTGGTGCCGGCACTGCCTGATTTTATCGCGCGTTATCCGCAGATTCAGATTGATTTGGGCGTCGGCGACCGCTTGATCGACCTGATCAACGACAGTGCCGACTGCGTGATCCGCAGCGGCCCGCTGGCCGACTCCAGCCTGATTGCCCGCCGCCTGTTCGAGCTGGAATGGGTGACCTGCGCCACGCCAGCCTATCTGGCCCGTTACGGCACGCCGAAGCACCCCTGCGATCTGGAGCTGGGATATCCGTTGGCGCACTATCGTCATGCGCTGAACGATCGCATCCAGCCGCTGCACTTTGTTGACCGGGGCAAAGAGATCGACATCCAGCACCGCTATCACGTCAGCGTCAACGAAGGCAATGCGCTGTTGGCGGCGGCGCTGGCCGGCCTGGGCATCATCCAGACCTTCCGCTTTATGGCGCAACCGCACCTGGACAACGGCGAACTGGTCAGCCTGCTGCACGACTGGCAACCGCCATCGGAGCAAATGTACGTGGTGTATCCCTCCAACCGCCATCTTAGCGCCAAACTGCGGGTGTTCATCGACTGGGCGGTGGAGGCCTTTGCTTAAATCCGGCGGATAGACAGAGGGTTAAGTTGTGCTAGATTTAAAACCTCGCACTATTTCAGGAGCCCGCCCACCAATGTAGTCCTTCTTTAATCAGTCACTGTTGTCGTCAAACCGGCCTCGTCCCGCACGCAGCCGGACTGTGATTATTGAAGAGGAACATCGACATGTTTCAGGCATTACTGTGCGCATTGCGGCGCCATCCTTGGCTCAGGGCGCTGGGCTGCGGCTTTATCCTTTCTTCCGTGGGCAACGGGCTTACCTTTGTTATCGTTTTCGGTGAGCTGTTGCGTTCGCAGGCTCCGCCTTCCTCCCTCGCCCTGGCGTACCTGCTGGCCTTTTCTCCGGGTTTTATCGGCAGCTTGCTCAGTGAAAAACTCTCACTGCGCTGTTCACCCTTTGCCCTGCTGTTACTCAGTGAATCGCTCGGGCTCTGCGGGCTGGCCCTGCCGTTTTGGGCGCTAAGTCATCATCAGACGACGTTGCTGCTATTGACCCCGGGCGTCGCCGCATTTTGTCAGGGAATGATCGTTCCGCCGCTGGGCCAGCTCTTCAAAGGCGGGTTAAAACGGGAAGAGCTGCCGTTGGCAGCGGGGCTGGAAACCCTGTTTTTTGCCGCCAACGTGCTGTTTGGCATTGGCCTTGGCGTGTTGCTGTATGGTCGGGTGGCTACAAAAACATTGCTATTGCTGGATGCAATGAGCTTTGTCTCCAGCCTGCTGCTATTGGTCGTGGCCAAAAAGGCTTTCACCCGTAGCCGGCCGCCTGGCTCGCCACACCCGGCGGTGCCATTTCATTGGCGTACACTGCAACCCCGACAACAGCGGGCCATGCTGATGCTGCCAATGCTGGCTCTGGTTGGCTCGCCGGCGATGGCGTTACTACCCGCTCTGGCACCGCAGTTGCCGCAGGCAGGTGAAAACATCGGCCTGTCTCTGCTGTTCGCCCGCAGTCTGGGCCAACTGTTCGGCCCCTTTATACTGCCGGTAACCCGGTTTCATGCCATGAGCCACAGCAATAGCCTGCAATTGGGCTGCCTGTGCGGCTTTATCCTCTGCTATCTGAGCGTGCCGCTGGTGCCTTCAGAAAGCATTGCGTTGTTGCTGATTTTTTCCGCGCATGTATGCTCTAACGTGGTATTTGCACTCGCCAGCTATGGGTTGATGGCCAATTTCTCCCAGGCACAGGTTGGTATGGCAATGGCCCGCGCCTATCGGTGGCAGATCCTGATAAGCGCCGCCAGTACCTTAAGCTGCGGGCTGTTGGCCGACCGTCTCGGCGCATCTGCCGCCATCATCCTGCTTTCGTTATTCGGGCTGCTGCTGGCCGCTGGGGTGATGGCAAACTATCGCCGTGATGCAGGTTTGATTGAATGATAATTCCGGGGCCGGCACAGACCGGCCCTGCCTAAAAGGATCTTAAGAGAGTTCAGGAACATGAGTATGCATATCGAACGACTTTCCGCACACCGCCAGCGCATTGGCGAACTGGCTGCTTTGCTGCATCAGGAATGGCGCGATTTCTCGCCGTGGAGCAGCCACGAGAAAATCAGCCAACGCTTTGAACAGCGCTGCGAACCGCAGCATTCCGGCATGACGTTGCTGGCCCTGTCACCGCAACAACACATCCTCGGCACCGCCAGCCTGGTCATTTACGATCTGGCGGATAAACCGGAGCGCAAATTCTGGCTGGGCGAAGTCTTCACCCATCCCCAGCACCGCGGTTTGGGCGTTGCACGCCGCCTGATCGACCAATGCATTACCCACTGCAAACAGAAAAATATTACCGAGCTGTATCTCTACACGCCGGACCAACAGTCGCTGTATCAAAAATTGGGCTGGCAACCGGTGGAACAACGTCAGGTTTCCGGCGAAGAAGTGACAGTGATGTGCCGCACGCTGTAACCCGGCGCATTGTGATAGTATTAAACGTAATATTGTTATCATTCTACAGGCACTCACCATGGCATATATTCCCAAAAACTACGCAAGGCTGGAGACCGGCTACCGCGAAAAAGCGCTGAAAATTTTCCCGTGGGTCTGTGGGCGCTGCTCGCGCGAATTCGTTTACTCCAACCTGCGCGAGCTGACGGTTCACCATATCGATCACGACCACAGCAACAACCCGGAAGATGGCAGCAACTGGGAAATGTTGTGCCTGTACTGCCACGACCATGAACACTCCAAGTACACCGAAGCAGACCAGTACGGTTCAACGGTGATCGCCGGTGAAGACGCGCAAAAAGATGTCGGCGTTGCGACCCATAATCCGTTCGCCAACCTGAAATCGATGTTGAAAAAGTAATGCTGCCGCTGCGGATGCGCGCTGTCGCATCCGCAAAAAACAAGCAAGCTAGCAACTTATTAAGCTAATAAAAAAGCAAATAATCCCTCCCTCAACACCATTTCCCAGAGCATTCCTACTTACCCACTTGATAAGTTACCAGCAAAATAAGCTGCAAAGTTAACAGCATACTGGCTTGGCAAGCGGCCACGGTTGGTGCATATTGTCCATAAGTTGTTCTTGTTAACCTGTTTAATTATCAACCTGATAAGATACTAACTTAATAAGCCATCAGCTTAACCAGTTAGCATCTTGATAACCTGAGAGATGGCAGCATGATTGTTTTGATTGGCTCGCAAAAAGGTGGCGTAGGAAAATCGACCAAGGCGGTCAATATCGCCGGATATCTGATCCTCAAACAGGGGAAAACCGCCATCATCGTCGATGCTGACGATCAGAAATCAATCATGACCTGGTATAACGATCGCCAGAATGTGGAGGGCCTGCCGCATATCCCGGTAGTCGCCGCCTCGGGAAAAATCAAAGAAACCCTGCTGGAATTGGATCGTCATTACGATTATGTGATTGTCGACACCGCCGGCCGCGACAGCGCCGAACTGCGCTCCGGCCTGCTGGCCGCAGATCTGTTCCTCTCCCCGCTGCGCCCATCGCAGATGGATCTCGACACCATCGGTTATCTGTCGGAAATGTTCTCCACCGCGCAGGAATATAACGAGAAGGTGAAAGGCTACATCGTGCTGAACATGTGCCCGACCAATATCTTTATTAACGAAGCCAACGAAGCGGCACAGGTGCTGAGCGAATATCCGGAATTTACCCTGGTCAGCAACCGCCTGTGCGACCGCAAGATTTACCGCGATGCCTGGGGTGAGGCGATTACCGTACACGAGGCGCACAACGCCAAGGCGCAGGCGGAAATCGAAAGCCTGGTGAAAGAGGTGATCCTGTGAAAAAGCGCACCCCAACTCACCGCATGTCGGAAGACGAGTTTATCAACAGCGCCACGTCGCATACCCTGATTACCCCCGTTGCCGAAACCAAGCCACAGGGCCGTAAACGCACCTATAAGGCGATTTCGGTCAGCCTGACCGATAACCACGTCGACACCATCGATGAAATCATTGTGCAGGCGGCACGCAATGGCGTGGTACGCATTACCCGTTCCGACATCATCAAGCTGGCCATTGACGGGCTGGCCGAAAAAAGCGAAGAACATCTGCTGCAGTTGCTGAAAAAGCTGTAATTAACCTGATAGCCTGCCAGCTTAATAAGTTGGCAGGCTAACAATGACAGGAATTACAACCCATTACCGGCAACTGCACACTGGTAATCCTGGATCTCGCCTGCGGACCCCAGATTCAGGTCGGTCAATTTTAAACGGTTGGCCAGCAAAATCATCTCACCTTCTGGGCTCACTGCCAGCGCCAGCCCATAATTGGCCATATCATCACCCTGCCCGACAACATATTGCTGCAGCAGCCTGAACGGGTCTTCTTTGGTTAAATCAACGCCAACCAATTTTCTGGCCAAATACTGATGGCCGACCAGTTTTTCCGCCAGCGGCCGCCAGTTTTGATCTATATGCTTCGCTTGTTCCCCAAGCTGTTTATATACGTCCTGACGCAGGCAGGCGATATGGATATGCAACTGATTTTGGGAGCGGCCATATCTCGAATTTATCGCCAACGATAACCAGGTATCTTTTAGCGGTTTTCCCAGCTCTGTGGATATATGGCTGCGATTTTCCCAGGCCTGGGAAAAATAAGGCGGCGTGTGTTCCGTTTGCAACTCTGGGCTCTCAATACCGCTGATTTTTTCGGTTGGCATCGCCAGATCGTGATAAGGACCTTTACTGTCTTTAAACAGCACATAACCTTCTTTTAAATCAACCTTTAAGCAAGGATCCGGGTCGTTATTCTGTTGCTGGTTGGGTACGCACTGTTGGCTGACAATCTGCCACAACGCATCCTGATTGCCACGCCCGAAGAAAAACCATAACACCACTGCCAGGATCAAAATAACAAGCAAGATAATTGATAACTTTAGAAACCTTTTCATCACCACTCCATGTTCAATACTTCCTTCACCAAAGAGTGGCCAGCATAAATCAGCCGGCAATAAACGGCCAGAATATTATACCGAAACCCTAACTTGCATTCATTTTCTGAGCGATAAATAATTAAAAATAAGGTTTTGCGAAGATAAATTAACGCCATTTGATAAAATCAGCATGATATTATAAATAGGTCAAGACACCCCCTACTTAACAAGGAAGCATATAATATGCAAACTACGGATAAGCAGTTTAATTACCTGGATATCGGCTCAGGTTTCCCGTTATTACTTGGCCACAGCTATCTGTTCGATCGGCATATGTGGGAGCCGCAGCTTGATGCGCTGGCCGAACATTATCGCGTTATCGTTCCGGATCTCTGGGGGCACGGCGAATCGCCGCAGCTACCGGCTTCGCACACCAGCCTGTCGGATATCGCCGCCGACCATCTGGCGCTGATGGATCAGCTCGGCATCCAAGAATTCGGCATCGTCGGTTTGTCGGTCGGCGGCATGTGGGGTGCCGAGTTAGCGGCAGTGGCGCCCGAGCGGGTTAAGGTGCTGGTGCTGCTGGACAGTTATATGGGCGACGAAACGCCTGAGGAGCGCCAGCGCTATTTCGCCATGCTGGACGCCGTCGATCAGGCAGGGGCGATCACCTCACCGTTACTGGAATACATTGCCGCACAGTTTTACTCCGACAATGTCCCCGCATCGCTGTTGCAACCATTGATTGAGCATTTGCAAAGCCTGCCCGCCGACCTTCTGCGCAACAGCATAGTGCCGCTGGGCAAAATGATCTTCGGCCGTCCCGATAAACTGGCGCTGCTGGAAAAAATTACCGCAACAACCCTGGTGATCACCGGCGAGCTGGATAAACCGCGCCCGCCGGCAGAAGGCCAGCGAATGGCGGATATCCTTGGCTGCGAACATGTGCTGATCCCCGGGGCGGGCCATATCAGCAACAAAGAAAACCCGGAAGCGGTCACCAAAGCGCTGTTGGCTTTCCTGGCCGAAAGCACCACTCCGCTATTTTGATAGCGGCTTACCGGGCCGAAAGGCCCGGTAGCGCTCATAGCCTACGCGCTCCGTTGTTGGATAAACGCCATCAACGGGGCCAACTTTTTCTGCGATATGCCGGGAATGGTGCCCGGTGTCGGCATCAGGACCACATCTGCCCATTTTCGACAAACAGAGCTATGCTGCTGGTTACCCGCAGCGGGTATTTGAATGATGACTCTGATTTCGCGCAGGAATTGAAAAGATAGAAAACCCTCTCTTACCGCAGTAAGAGAGGGCGATACGATTTACTGCAGCGTAAAGCTTTGCGCCTGTACGTTGTCGGAATCCAGGCCGACAAACACGTTGAACTTACCCGGCTCCGCGCCCCATTTCAGGCTGGCGTTATAGAACTTGAGATCCTCTTCAGTGATCGGCAGCTCCACTTGTTGCGACTGGCCGGCTTTCAGCATCACCTTTTTGAAGTTGCGCAGCTCTTTCACCGGGCGGCTGACCGATGCGGTGACATCCTGTACGTATAACTGCACCAGGGTAGCACCGTCATATTTGCCGGTATTCTTCAATGTGACGCTGGCGGTCAGTTTACCGTTGCGCGCCATCGTCGGGCTGGAAAGCTTGAGATCCGACAGGCTGAAGGTGGTGTAACTCAGGCCGTAACCAAAGGGATACAGCGGGCCGTTAGGCGAGTCGAAGTAACGCGACGTGTACTTGCCTGGGTTTTCCTTGCCGAACGGCCGGCCGGTATTCAGATGGTTGTAATACATCGGGATCTGGCCGACAGAACGCGGGAAGGTCATCGGCAGCTTGCCCGACGGGTTGTAGTCGCCGAACAACACGTCGGCCACCGCATTGCCACCCTCGGTGCCGCTGTACCAGGTTTCCAGCATCGCATCCGCCTGCTGGCTTTCCCAGCTCAGCGCCAACGGCCGGCCATTCATCAGCACCAACACCAGCGGCTTGCCGGTCGCCTTCAGCGCGGCGATCAGATCCCGTTGGCTTTGCGGAATAGTGATATCGGCGCGGCTGGAAGCTTCGTGCGCCATGCCCTGCGCCTCACCCACTACCGCTACCACGACATCGGCCTGCCTGGCCGCCTGTACCGCTTCATCAATCATCTGCTGCGGCGGACGGGTATCAAACACCACCGCCGGCTCATACTCATTCAGATAGTCGATAATACTTTTGTCCTGGGTAATGTTGGCGCCTTTGGCATAGAGGATCTTCGCCTTGTCGCCCACCGCATGCTCCAGCCCCTGACGAAGAGTCACCGACTGTTTGACCACGCCGGCCGCCGACCAACTGCCCATCACATCACGCTGGCTGTCGGCCATCGGCCCTACCAGCGCAATGGTGTCTTGCTTGCTCAACGGCAGCGTCTGCTTGTCATTCTTCAGCAGCACCAGAGTTTTGCGCGCTACTACGCGCGCTTCGGCGCGGTGCAGACGGCTTTCGGCATTGGTGTCCTGCGGATCCGAGCCTACCGGGCCAAGGTGGTTATAAGGGTCTTTGAACAGGCCCATGTCATATTTGGTGTTCAGCACGTCGCGGCAGGCGCGATCGATGTCGCTTTCCGAAACCAGCCCGTCCTTCACCAGCCCCGGCAGGTATTGGTCGTAGTATTCGTCGCTCATGCTCATGTCGACACCCGAGGTGATCGCCAGCCGCACCGCATCGCGCGCATCTTCGGCTACGCCGTGCTTGATCAGCTCTTTAATCGCGCCGTGGTCGCTGATGGTGATGCCGCCAAAGCCCCACTGGCTGCGCAACAGATCTTTCAGCAACCACGGGTTGGCGGTGGCAGGAATACCGTTGATCGAGTTGAGCGATACCATCACCCCACCGCTGCCGGCGTCTACCGCTGCCTTATACGGCGGCAAATAGTCCTGATGCATTCTCAGCGGGCTCATATCGACGGTGTTGTAATCGCGGCCGCCTTCGGTGGCGCCGTACAGCGCGAAGTGTTTAACGCTGGCCATCACTGAGCCAGGCTGGGACGGGTCACCGTTCTGGTAAGCATCGACCATCACTTTGGCAATTTTGGACACCAGCCAGGTGTCTTCGCCGAAACCTTCCGATACTCGGCCCCAGCGCGGATCGCGGGTGATATCGACCATCGGCGAGAAGGTCATGTTCAGGCCGTCATCGCTGGCTTCCTGCGCCGATACCCGGCCGCTGAGCGCGATGGCTTCGAGATCAAAACTGGCCGCCAGCCCCAGGCTGATCGGGAAGACGGTGCGTTGACCGTGCACCACGTCGTAGGCGAAGAACAGCGGGATTTTCAAGCGGCTGAGTTGCATGGCCTGATCCTGCATCGCGCGGATATCCGGCCGGGTGACGGTGTTGAAAATAGCGCCAATCTGGCCCTTGCTGATACTGTCGCGGATCGCTTCTTTCGGGTTATCCGGTCCGACGCTGATTAAACGCAACTGACCGATTTTTTCTTCCAGCGTCATCTGTTTCATCAGGTTGGAAACGAAAGCATCGCGCTGTTGGGCATTAACTCCTTGCGCCGCACCGTTCTCCTGCGCAAAAACCGGGCTGATGGCCAGGCCGGACAGCAAACTCACCACACAAAGCCATTTCATATTTTTTGTCTCAGGCATGTTCCCGCCGCAGCCGGCGACGGGGAGGATTAGTCAAAGTGAAAAAGCAGTGTGACATACTCTTTTTCACCGCAGAAATAATTTGTAATGTTAAAGGTTACAAGCTGTTAGCGGAGGCGGATAAGCCATTTTGCAGCCGGGCGCGGCTTTGCGCCGCCTCTTCGCCCAGAAAATTGACCAGCGTGGCTAATGTCGCGGGCATCATCGCCCGTTCAGGATAGACCAAATAGTAGGCCGCGCCGCTGACCACGCTGAGCGGGAACGGCGTAACGACGCGCTGCGCCTGGATATCTTCCTCCAGCAGGCACAAGTCGCCGATGGCGATGCCAAAACCTTGCAACGCGGCACTCATCGCCAGATCCAGAGTATCAAAATGCTGCGCCTTGCCGGAGGGCAGCGTCTCCAGCCCCGCCGCCTTCAGCCACAGCAGCCAGTCGCGGCGATCGCGCGTGGGATGCAGCAGGGTTTTCTCCGCCAGATCGGCCGGGGTTGGCGGGCGGGCTAAATCGGGAAGGTAAGACGGCGTGCAGACCGGCGTGAGGATTTCATCGAACAGATGATGCACCGCCAGCTTTTTGCCCTGCGGTTGACCGAACACCACCGCAGCATCGAAGTGCTCTGCGCTGAAATCCAACCCGTGCGATACCGAGGCGGTCAGTTCGATATGCATTTCCGGGCGTTCGTTTTGCAATCGGATAATACGCGGCAATACCCAGCGCATGGCGCAGGTCGGGCACTTGATGCGCAAGGTGCCCGGCTGCGCCCCAATCCGCGCCAACGCCTCGCCCAGTTGCCCCAGCGCCTGCTGCACCGGCGCCAGCAGCATGGCACCCTGTGGGGTCAGCGTCAGCCCGCGCGCCCGGCGGCTGAACAGCGGATAGCCCAGATGCTGCTCCAGCCCGAGGATCTGACGGCTGACCGCGCCTTGCGTCAGGTGCAGTGTCTGGGCGGCATGAGTGAAATTAAGGCGCTGAGCCACCACCACAAAAGTTTTCAAAACGTCGAGCGACGGCAGAGATGTCTGCATAGCGGGCCTCGGTTAGCCATGATTTTAACTCATGGCTAGTATGACAAACATTCCCTTGTCCGCCTACCGGCACTGATGCTTAATCAATCAATACTTCTCCCCTTTTTCCAGGAGCCAATCATGCAGAGCGCCTGCTCACAACGCTCGAAATTGCCGGATGTCGGCACCACCATTTTCACCGTAATCGGCCAGCTCAGCGCGGAACATCAGGCACTGAACCTGTCGCAGGGCGCACCGAACTTCGCCTGCCAACCGCAACTGGTTGAGGCGGTGGCGCAAGCCATGCGCGCAGGTCATAACCAGTACGCGCCGATGAGTGGCGTGGCCGCATTGCGCGCTGCGTTGGCGGATAAAGTTGAACGATTGTATGGCGCACGTTATGACGCCGACGAAGAAATCACGGTCATCGCCAGCGCCAGCGAAGGATTGTATTCCGCCATCAGTGCGCTGGTGCACCCGGGCGATGAGGTGATTTATTTCGAACCGGCGTTCGACAGCTACGCGCCGATTGTCCGCCTGCAAGGCGCCACGCCGATAGCCATCAAGCTGTCGTTGCAGGACTTGCACATTGACTGGGACGAAGTCGCCGCCGCCATCAATAGCAAAACGCGGATGATCATCGTCAACAGCCCGCATAACCCAACCGGCAGCGTGTTCGGCGAGCATGACATTGAGCGCCTGACCGCTCTGACACGCAATACCGATATCGTTATCCTGTCCGACGAGGTTTACGAACACGTGGTATTCGACGGCGATATCCACCACAGCATGGCGCGCCACCCGCAATTGGCCGAACGCAGCGTGATTGTGTCGTCGTTTGGCAAAACCTATCACGTTACCGGCTGGCGCGTCGGTTACTGCATGGCGCCGGCGGCGCTGATGGATGAGATCCGCAAGGTACACCAGTTTATGGTGTTCTCCGCCGATACGCCGATGCAATACGCCTTCGCCGAAGCGCTGGGCAATCCGCAAAGCTATCTGGGGCTGGCGGATTTCTATCAGCAAAAACGCGATTTGCTGGCCAGCGCTTTGCAAGATTCGCGCTTTGAATTATTACCCAGCCGTGGCAGTTTCTTTATGCTGGCCCGCTTTAGCGGTTTCAGCAGCGAAAGCGACAACGATTTTGCGGTGCGTTTAATCCGTGAAGCGAAAGTCGCGACTATCCCGCTGTCTGCGTTTTACAGCGACGGGACCGACACCGGCATCATCCGGCTGAGTTTTTCAAAAGATAACGAAACCCTGCTGGAAGGCGCACGCCGTCTGTGTCAGGTGTAATGCATTCACTTTTGGTTTGACCATGGGAAAAAGGCACTGACTATGAAATCACTGAAAACGCTGATCGCTGTGGGCTGCCTGCTGGCCGCCGGTTCCTCTCTGGCGGCGGAAAATACGCTGCGCTTCGGCCTGGAAGCGCTGTATCCGCCGTTCGAATCCAAATCCGCCAGCGGCACGCTGGAAGGCTTCGATATCGATCTGGGTAACGCGGTCTGCGCCGCCGCCCAGTTGAAGTGCAGTTGGGTCGAGACCTCGTTCGACAGCCTGATCCCGGCGTTGAAGGCACGCAAGTTTGACGCCATCAACTCGGCGATGAACGTCACCGACCAGCGCCGCCAGGCAATTGACTTTACCGACTCCATCTATCAAGTGCCGAACCGCCTGATCGCCAAAACCGACAGCGGCCTGCTGCCCAACGCCAAATCGCTGGCGGGCAAACACGTCGGCGTGCTGCAAGGATCTATTCAGGAAACCTACGCCAAATCCCACTGGGCGCCGCAGGGCGTGGACGTGGTGTCCTATCAGGATCAAAACCAGGCGTACCTTGACCTGACCGCCGGCCGCCTCGACGCCACCCTGGTGATGGCGCCGTCAGGGCAAAGCGGTTTCCTGGCGCGCCCGGACGGCAAGGGCTTCGCCTTCGTCGGCGATGCGGTCAGCGATGACAAGATCCTCGGTGAAGGCATTGCCTTCGGTCTGCGCAAAGGGGATGACGAATTGAAGAAAAAGCTGAACGACGCGATCGTGAAAGTGAAGCAGCAAGGCACCGTGACCGAGCTGGCGAAGAAGTATTTTGGCGATATCGACGTGACGGTGAAATAAGCGCCTCCCTCAGGCCGTTCACAATGAGTAAGGTGACGCTGGGGAATGTATCTTTTAGTCTACCTCTGTCTGGCCGATAAAAATGGCTCCGTTACTAACTGGAGCCATTTTCACCTTAAAAACTTAAGCTTTCAGCTTACGGCGTAACTCACTCATTGAAGCTCGCGTGCTCAGTTTATTATCAGTCACGTCGGCCTCACCGTCTTTTCCGTAAACCCCGGAAGTTCCGCAAAGCAGACGTTCTGTCTCCGCTACGAGTAAACTCTTCATAGTCTTACGATGCCTGCTCATGACCATTTCGACAGTCACTTCACGGGCAACAACTTTAGCAGATGATGACATAATCCCTCCCCGTCGAAGTTGACTTAAAGGCTCTCATGTTAGGTGGCAGAAGCGGTGTAATGCTCTTTTTCAACCTTCCCGTTTTGACATTAACACGGGGTGTTGTGCTCAACCCAAGCAAACAATCATAAATCTCAACCAGATCTGCCTGTCGCTTAGCTCCGGTTTGAGAGGGGAGAGCCGCTTGAAAAACAAAACCACCGAGATTGAAAGTATTGTAGTGCTCCAGCATAAGTGATGCAACATTGAGCAATACAGTTCCATTTCCCAGTCCCTTGCTGGAGTAATGGAAAAAATTACCAAATGATTCAATATCATGAAAGCGGTCAAAATAAACTTCCGCCATGAGAGGATCAGGAAAACTACAGTCTTGAGGAAGTGCATACCCTAATTGGTTAAGCTCACGTTCTGAGTTTATATGTCGGGCTACCACAGAATAAAACTCACCCGATACCATAAACTTATAAGAATAATGCGTTGCTCGATCATAGGTAAAACGCTTGCGCTCCCAACCACAACCGTCGTCAGGAAGCACTTCGTCGTAGTGCATTCTATAGTGCATTAGTATCAGGAATTCCTTTTAACTGAGACTAGATAACAACAATTTTTTCCCTTAAGAACCTTCGGGTATTACCTGCCCTTAAGAACAAAAAGATGAACGTGATAACTTTTATGAGGCTGGAACTCCCTTGGACCAGCCTCATAAATACCTTTTTACCAAAAAACAACGCGAGAAATATCCGATTATTACCGCTCGAACACCGAACTGTTAAGCGCGCGATCTTGCTGATGGCGTTCAAGCGCCAGCTCGATCAACCGGGTAATCAGCTTGCTGTAGCTGACGCCGCTGGCTGCCCACAGTTTGGGATACATGCTGATATTGGTGAAGCCCGGCAGCGTGTTGATCTCGTTAATCACCACGTTGTTGTCCGGCGTCAGGAACACGTCAACGCGCGCCAGGCCGAAGCATTCCAGTGCCCGGAACGCTTTTAGCGCCACGTCGCGAATTTTGTCGCTGACTTCCGGTGCGATCTCTGCCGGCACCACTACCTGCGCGCCCTGCTCGTTGATGTATTTGGTGTCGTAAGAGTAGAAAGCGTCGCTCAGCACGATTTCACCACACAGGCTGGCCTGCGGTTCGTCATTGCCCAACACCGCGCACTCAATCTCGCGGCCGACAATCGCCGACTCCACCAGCACCTTGTGATCGAAGCTGAACGCCAGCGCCAAAGCGGCGTCAAAGCCGGCCCGATCCTGCACCTTGCTGACCCCCACCGAAGAGCCCTGGTTAGCCGGTTTGATAAACAACGGCAGGCCCAAACGTTCGCTAAGCTGATCGAAATCGTATTTGCTGCGATTGGTGCGCGTCAGGGTGACAAAGGGGGCAACCGCCAGCCCGGCATCGCGCAGCAGGCGTTTGGTGACGTCTTTGTCCATGCTGACCGCCGAACCCAACACGCCAGCACCGACGAACGGCATATTGGCCATCCGCAACAGCCCCTGCAGTGAACCGTCTTCGCCCAGCGTGCCGTGTACGATCGGGAATACCACGTCGAGCTGGCCCAGTGCGCCGGCACTGCTCGCCTCAATCAGTTGCTGTTTCTCCTGACCGGGGATCAGCGCCACATTTTTATTTGAGCGGTTCAGCGCGATCAGCGCCGGGTTTTCCGCATTCAGCAGGTAATTGGAAGCATCGTTAATGTGCCATTGTCCCTGCTTGTCGATCCCCAGCAGCGTGACGTCAAACTTCTCTTTGTCGATAGCGTCCACAATGTTTTTTGCCGACTGCAGAGACACCTCATGCTCAGCCGATTTACCGCCAAAGATCACCCCAACCCGTAATTTAGTCACGCCCTGAATCCTTCTGAAAAATCATGCAAAAAAAGTCGTTTATCACAATAAACGCATTGCCCGATGGCGGCAATCGTTGTCATCAGGAAACTTCTTATGCCACGGAATGTACAATCCCCACCATCCAAACCATATACACTTCGTATATTATTCCTTTAAGGAGCAGCCTATGGGCATTGTGAAAATTTCAGATGCGCTGCATGACGATCTGCGCCTCGCCAGCCTGACGATGACGCGTTCGATCAACGCGCAGGCGGAATACTGGATCAAGATCGGCATGCTGGCGGAGTTCCATCCAGAATTGACCTACCCCCAACTGGTAAAAAAAATGATGAAAGATAACGCGCTGACGCTGAAGGAGATTGTCGGGTGAAACAGATTGTGATCAAAACGCCGGAAGAGATCGCCAAAATGCGTCACTCTGGCGCACTGCTGGCCAAGGTGTTTGCTATGCTCGATGGGGTGATTGTCGAAGGTATGTCGACCATGGAAATTAACGATCGCGCCGAAGCCTTTATCGTCGATGAGTTGAAATCGCGCCCGGCCAGCAAGGGCCAGTACGATTTCCCTTACGTGCTGAATACCTCGATCGACGACGTGATTTGCCACGGCATTCCTTCGGCCAGCAAAATCCTGCGTTCCGGCATGATCGTTAACGTCGACATTACGCTGGAAAACGGCGGTTACATTGCCGACTCCAGCAAGATGTACTGTATCGGCCAGACTACGCCATTGGCCAAACGGCTGGTGAACAACGTGTATGAGTCCCTGTGGCAAGGCATCCGCGCGGTAAAACCTGGCGCAACCTTGGGGGATATCGGTCATGCCATTCAGCAGCACGCGGAACAGGCCGGTTACAGCATCGTGCGTGAATACTGTGGCCACGGCATCGGCCGCGATATGCACGAAGAGCCGGCGGTGCTGCACTTCGGCCAGCCGGGCACCGGTATGGTGTTGCAGGAAGGGATGGTATTTACCATCGAACCCATGATTAACCAGGGCGACCACCGGATCAAGCAGAAGAAAGACGGCTGGACGGTGGTGACCCGCGACAAAAAGCTGTCTGCCCAATGGGAGCACACCGTGGCGGTTACCGCAGACGGCGTGGAAATCCTGACGCTGCGTGACGAAGAGCGCCAGGCCGGGTACGCAGAACGCTATTAAGCTACCAAGCCAATAAGTTATTAAGCTAACAAATCATTAAGCCAACAAACGACTAAATTAATTTACCCGATGGATTTCAAACGGCGGTAACGGCAAGAACCACTGGTCATGCAGGGGCGCAGCATGCGGTGCCCACGCTAATCGAGACGAATATCTTCGTCCTCTGGGGTAAGCGCGCCGCCGTTTGAAAGACGACAGGTATGACAGGGAGATCGGCATGACGCAGTCAGGTAACCAGGCATTTCTCGCTCAGCTCAAAGACATCGTCGGCGGCCCGCAGCTGCTGACCGGCGAACGCAGCACCGAACGTTATCGCAAGGGGTTCCGCTCCGGCGAAGGCAAAGCGCTGGCGGTGGTGTTCCCTACCCGCCTGTTGCAGCTGTGGCGGATACTGGAGGCCTGCGTGGCCGCCGACAAAATCGTCATCATGCAGGCGGCGAACACCGGCCTGACCGAAGGCTCGACGCCCAGCGGCAACGATTATGACCGCGATATCGTCATCGTCAGCACCCTGCGGCTCGATCACGTGCAGGTGCTGGACAACGGCAAACAGGTGGTCGGCTTCCCCGGCAGCACCCTCAATCAACTGGAAAAGTTGCTGAAACCCTACGGCCGAGAGCCGCATTCGGTGATCGGCTCTTCCTGCATCGGCGCTTCGGTTATTGGCGGCGTGTGCAATAACTCCGGCGGTTCGCTGGTGAAACGCGGCCCGGCCTACACCGAAATGGCGCTGTACGCCCAGTTGGGTAAAGACGGCCAACTGCGGCTGGTGAACCATCTGGGGATTAAACTCGGCGACACGCCGGAAGAGATCCTTACCCGGCTGGAGAAAGCCGACTACCGGCCGGAGGACGTCGAGCACGGCGAACTGCGCGCCTCCGACAACGAATACGCCAGCCGGGTGCGCGACGTCGATGCCGATACCCCGTCCCGCTTCAACGCGGATAAACGGCGCCTGTTCGAGGCCTCCGGCTGCGCCGGCAAGCTGGCGGTGTTTGCGGTACGCCTGGACACCTTCGAGAAAGAAGGCAAAGAGCAGGTATTTTATATCGGCACCAACGACACCGCCGTGTTGACCGAGCTGCGCCGCCATATGCTCGGCAAATTCGACAATCTGCCGGTGGCCGGCGAATACATGCACCGCGATATTTTCGATATCGCCGAAGTGTACGGCAAAGACACCTTTATGATGATCGACAAGCTCGGCACCGATCAAATGCCGCGTTTCTTCACCCTGAAAGGCCGCGTGGACGCCAGCTTCAACAAACTGCCGCTGCTGCCGCACAACCTGACCGACCGGCTGATGCAGGGCCTGAGCCACCTGGCCCCCAGCCATCTGCCGAAGCGGATGAAAGAGTATCGAGAACGCTTTGAACATCACCTGCTGCTGAAAATGGCCGGCCCTGGCGTCGACGAAGCGCAGCGGTATCTGAGCCAGTACTTTGCCCAGGCCAAGGGCGCATTTTTCGCCTGCACCGCAGACGAAGGCAAAAAGGCCTTCCTGCACCGTTTCGCCGCCGCCGGCGCGGCGGTGCGCTACCATGCGGTGCATGCCGACAAGGTAGAGGATATTCTGGCGCTGGATATTGCGCTGCGCCGCAACGATACCGAGTGGTTTGAAACCCTGCCGCCGGAAATCGACAGCCAACTGGTGCACAAACTCTATTACGGCCATTTTATGTGCCACGTATTCCACCAGGATTACGTGGTGAAAAAAGGCGTCGACAGCCACGCGCTGAAAGAACAAATGCTGGCGATCCTCGACCGGCGCGGCGCAGAATACCCGGCCGAGCATAACGTCGGCCATCTCTACCACGCCAAGCCCGATCTGCAAGCGTTCTACCAATCTGCCGATCCGACCAACAGCTTTAACCCCGGTCTCGGCAAGACCAGCAAGCGGAAACATTGGGCCGGCAATACCCGGTAACATTTCCGCTTTCGGCCCGCGCCCCCGGCATGCGGGGGCAAAGCCGAAGTTCCCTTCTGCATCTTCGGCCCACATCCCCCTATCGTCTAGACTTAAAGACCGGTGCAGCCGCTTTTGCTGCGCCGTTCAAGGCGTATGTCATGCGTCACCATCCGCGACGAGAGGAACTCTTCATGCCATACCAAACGGTAAACCCTTTTAACAACCAACTTATCAAAGAGTACACGCCGCATACTGACCAGCAGGTAGAGCAGGCATTGGCAAAGGCTGATGCGCTGTATCGCTCCGGCTGGGCCAAGGGCGATATCGACCAGCGGCTGCCGGTGCTGCACAAACTGGCGGACCTGATGGAGAGCCGGGTCGAGGAACTGGCGAAAATCGCCAGCCGGGAAATGGGCAAGTTGATCGCGCAAAGCCGCGGCGAAGTGCAACTCTGTGCCCAGATCGCCCGCTACTATGCCGACAACGCCAAAAAATTTCTCGCGCCAGTGCGCTATGAATCCAGCCTAGGCGAAGCCTGGGTGGAGCATCATCCGATCGGCGTACTGATGGCGGTAGAACCCTGGAACTTCCCGTTCTACCAGTTGATGCGCGTGCTGGCCCCCAACCTGGCCGCCGGCAATCCGGTGCTGGTGAAGCATGCCGGCATAGTGCCGCACTGCGCGCAGGCCTTTGAACAATTGGTCGCCGAGGCCGGCGCACCGCAAGGCGCCTACACCAATCTGTATATTTCGCAGCAACAGGTGGCGAACGTCATCGCCGACGACCGGGTGCAGGGCGTGGCGCTGACCGGCTCGGAAAAAGCCGGTAGCATAGTGGCCGCGCAGGCGGCGAAGGCACTGAAAAAGTCTACGCTGGAGCTGGGCGGCAACGACGTATTCGTGGTGCTGGACGACAGCGATATCGCCAGAGCCGCCAAGATCGGCGCGCAGGCGCGGTTGAGCAATGCCGGCCAGGTTTGTACCGCAGCCAAACGTTTTATCGTGCAAGAAAAAGTGGCGGAATCCTTCCTGCAGGCCTTTACCGAGCATTTCCGCGCGGTGAAAATCGGCGATCCGTTGGATGAAACCACCACCTTGGGGCCGCTGTCTTCCCGCGAAGCGCTGGAGGGCCTGGCCAAACAGGTCGACGCCGCAGTGCAAAACGGCGCCAAACTGCATTACGGCGGCAAGCCGATACCGCATGACGGCAACTTCTTCGAACCGACGATACTGACCCACATCGGCCGTGACAACCCGGCGTACTTCGAAGAGTTCTTCGGCCCGGTGGCGCAGATCTATGTGGTCAAGGATGACGACGAGATCGTCAAACTGGCCAATGACTCCCACTACGGCCTCGGTGGCGCTATCTTCAGCACGGATATCGAGCGCGCCAAAAAGCTGGCCTCGCGCATCGAAACCGGCATGGTGTATATCAACTCGTTGACCGACACCGCACCCGAGCTGCCTTTTGGCGGCGTGAAGCGTTCCGGCTTCGGCCGTGAACTGTCGGATCTGGGGATCAAAGAGTTTGTAAACCAGAAACTGGTGGTGGTGAGCAAAAGCTAAACCGCAATCTCGGCGGGAGGCGTTAAGTTTATGTTGCGCCTCCCGCCGAACTTCACTATCTTTGATCCGTTAATCACTCCCTGCTTTCAGGAATATCAATGGCTCAGTTTGCGCACACCACAGACCCAACGAACACGCCGCTTCCGGCCGTCGTTCAGCTGTGCGCATCTTCCGCCCCTCCTGCCGTTTTCTCTGTCGTCACTGCGGTTGCCGCTTACCCGCCACGCTCTGTGGTTGTGCGCTAAGCCAAACCGAATTTTACCTCCAGCTTTCTTTATTTGCGCTCAGGCGTAGGCCGTTGCGCGTGCTGGAGCTTGTTATTTTCACGACAGGTGAAACCGAATGCGATTTATCACTCAATGGGCCAATGCCGGCCTGGCTACGCTGTTCGTCCTGCTTTGGAGCAGCGGCGCAATTTTCTCCCGCTGGGGGCTGGAGCATGCCTCCGCCTTTGCCTTCCTGTTCTTCCGCTGCGCCATCGCTCTGGCGCTGCTGCTGGCGATCGGCCTGTGGCAGCGGCAATGTCTGCCCGCTCGCGGCACCCGCTGGCGCGTAGCGCTGATCGGGTTGCTGATGATTGGCAGTTACCAGATTAGCTATCTGCTGGCACTGGAACAGGGCATCACGCCCGGCGTGCTGGCGACGCTGCTCGGCGTACAGCCGATACTCACCCAGTTCATTACCGAACGCCGTTGTTCCGGGCTGCGCGGCCTCGGCTTGCTGCTGGCGATGGCCGGGCTGACGCTGGTGGTGTACCAAAGCCTGGCGATCGCCCACTTCTCCCTGCCCGGCATGCTCTGCGCCTTTATCGCGCTGGGCTGCATGACCGCCGGCACATTGCTGCAAAAAGGCATGAGTCAGCCGCCGCTGGCGGTGTTGCCGCTGCAGTACGCCATCGGGTTGCTGATGTGCACGCTGGTGTTACCGTTCGAGCCGCTGCGGGTCGAGTGGAGCATGGCGCTTATCGTTCCGCTGCTGTGGATGGCGGTGGTAATTTCCGTGCTGGCCACCTTCTTGCTGTACCGGCTGATCCAACGCGGCAATCTGGTGCAGGTCACCAGCCTGTTTTACCTGATCCCGGCGGTCACCGCTCTGTTGGACTACCTGTTGCTCGGCCATGCGCTGGCGGCAATGAGTATGCTGGGCATGGCGGCCATCGTACTCGGCGTAATGCTGGTGTTCCGTAAACCGTAAAACGCAAAAGCCCCTCATGCCGGGTGGCATGAGGGGCAATATCAAAACAGACTTTTCAAAATAACCAGGAACCATACCCCCACAGCAGCACCGTTACCCCGAGCAAAAACTCAAGCAGCAGGATGCCGATGGCAAAAGTGGAGCTGGAAAAAATAAAACCTTCTTTACTGTCGATATTCAGGAAGTGGGGAATCCCCAGATTCAGCAGATAGCCCGAATAACACAGGCCAATCACGCCGACAAA
The DNA here is from genome assembly GCF_003591175.1 of Serratia inhibens. Lineage (GTDB taxonomy): Bacteria > Pseudomonadota > Gammaproteobacteria > Enterobacterales > Enterobacteriaceae > Serratia > Serratia inhibens. The sequence continues at coordinate 1,640,431 of NZ_QYYG01000001.1, forward strand.
CAGGCATAGCCACACGACGGGATAGAGCGCGACTATACCACTCAGGAACATCGGGGTAGCAACATAGCCGGCAAACACCATGCAGCGGTGCAAACTCGGGCGTGCTTCATAACGCCGCGCCATCCAGTGGATCACTTTCCCCATGATCGCCACACCCGCCAGCATCAACAGGTAAAACGCCACTGCGGTATAAAATGCGGTAAACATATCGAGCCGGATCGCATGCCCTTCGCCGGAGAGCCAGCCCAACTGGGTGGTGCCGATAAAGGCGCAGACCACAGGGATCGCCGCCAGCAGCAGCACGTGGTGGGTGTAAAGGTGCGAGACGCTTTCGTTCTCGCTTTTAATGTGTTCGAACTCGGTGCTTGGATGCGCCAAAAGTCCCCAAACATGATTAACCATGAGACACCTCCTCCATCGCCGTAGGTCGCGATCGGCGAACGAATTTCCCTCTGACGGATTGTTGACCGTGCGAGGATTGCGGCCACGGGGCTCTCTCTCCCCCTATACTAATTATAGTCTTTCGCTGAAAAAACGTTCGGAAAGCACAGACGCGGCAGCGGTTTGTTTTATAATCCTCCGATTGAGCAAAGCCGTGAGGAATGTCATGTCATCTGCTATCACTCTTCGCCTGGTCGGTAATCCGGCACGCCTGCCGAGAGAGCTGGCCCCATGAGCCAGGCTATCCATATCGCTCCCGTCTCCCAGTTGCCCGACGGGTATCTGGAAAGCTGCGATTTCAGTTTCCCGGTCGCCCACTACGCCCAACCGGTTTTCGATGCCCCGGTCGACAGCTGGCCACTGCGGCCGGTCACGCCGTTTCGCAAGCACTATCCGCTGGCCCCCTTCATCAATGAGGAAAGCGAAACCTTTCTGGCACGCCACCGGGGAGAAGCCGTCGGCCACATCACGCTGAGCAAAAACTGGAACGGCTATGCGCTGATTGAAGAAATTGTCGTCAGCGCCCATGTGCGCCGCCTGGGCGTTGCCACCGCGCTGCTGGATGCCGCACGCCGCTGGGCACAGCAACAGGAAACCCCGGGGTTGATGCTGGAAACGCAAAACAATAATCTGATCGCCTGCCGCTGTTATCAGCGCTTCGGTTTTATTCTCGGCGGTATCGATCACCTGCTGTATCGCGCTCAGCCGGATATTGCCGACCATGAAATCGCGTTATTTTGGTATCTGCCGTTTAATAACGAAATCGGTTACTGATTATTGGCCGGCATTTAGGCTATGTTTATTTATTAACCACCCGCTATATGGTGAGAACTGTTATCATTTATATGATCACGGACTGAAACCATTGGAGGGTTAAATGTACAAGGTTGTTTCATTGATGTTAGTTATAGCGATGAGCGGATGCGCAGACAAAAATCATCAGGTGCCCATGAATAAACCCGGCACCGGGATCACCCCCCCTGCGGTGACCCCGATAAACCTGGACGACGAGACGTCAAGCAAGCTCAACGACATTTTCGCCAAACGCGCCACCTGGCCTGCAGGACAGGACAACGGCCAAACTATCAATCTGATCTCTCAGCAATTTCTCGGTACACCCTACGTTGCCAACAGGCTGATAGGCTCGCAGAGCACGCCGGAAAAGCTGGTGATCGACTTCCGCGGCCTGGATTGCTTTACCTATATCGACTACGTCGATGCACTGAGCAAATCGCACAATCAGGCTGAATTCGTGCAACGCCTGATCCAGACGCGCTACGCCGATAGCGACATCAGCTTCCAGCAGCGCAAACACTTCTTCACCGACTGGGCGCAGGTCGCCAAAACAAACGTGACCGACATTACCGCTCAACTCAGCCCGCGCGCGGTGACGCTGGTAAAAAATCTGAACCAGAAAGCCGATGGCGGCAGCTATCTGCCCGGCCTGAAAAACGTTCAGCGCAGCATCACTTATCTGCCCAGCGATGTGATTGACGATAAGGTGCTGGCCCAGTTGCGCACCGGCGATTACATCGGTATCTACACCAATCTTGCCGGGCTGGACGTCACTCACACCGGCATCTTTATCATGACCGAAAACGGCCCAATGTTGCGCAATGCCTCTTCGCGCAAGGAAAACATGAAGGTGGTGGATTCGCCCTTTATGGACTATGTGATCAACACGCCGGGCATCGTCGTGCTGCGCGCCAAATAACCGCCCTTCCAGACCCTATGGCTTTCAGGGTGCAATCTGAAAGCCATAGTCGCTATACAACTCTCTGTTATTACCTATAACCCTTTGTGCTGAGCAAGCGTTTGACTTCCCCGTGGGTTCAGGCTTAGCTAGGCAGCACAAAACCAACTGATTTTACTGTTTTTTTCAGGGAGAGCACGATGTTAAAGACCTGGCGTTTTACCGCCTTGACGGCGGCGTTTGCCGCCACGCTGGCACTGCAAGGTTGCGATAAGCCGGTAGACCAGAACCTTATCAAGGTCGGGGTTATCAACGGCGCGGAGCAAGACGTGGCGGAAGTCGCCAAACAGGTAGCGAAAGAGAAATACGGTCTGGAGGTTGAGCTGGTCGGTTTCAGCGGCTCTCTGCTGCCAAACGACGCCACCGATAAAGGTGAGCTGGATGCCAACGTATTCCAGCACCGGCCGTTCCTCGAACAGCAAAACAGAGATCAGGGTTACAAGTTGGTGGCGGTGGGCAATACCTTCGTGTTCCCGATGGCCGGCTATTCGAAAAAAATCAAATCGTTGAAAGAGCTGCAGGATGGCGCCGTTATCGCTATTCCGCTGGATCCGACCAACCTCGGTCGCGCGTTGCTGCTGCTGGAAAAAACCGGCCTGATTACGCTGAAACCGGGCAAAGGTTTGCTGCCGACGTCGCTGGATATCAGCGCCAACCCGCATAACTACAAGATTATGGAGCTGGAAGGTGCGCAATTGCCGCAGGTACTGGATGACCCTAAAGTCACCGTCGCCATCATCAGCACCACCTACATCAACCAGACCGGGCTGACGCCAACCAAAGACGGCATCTTTATCGAAGACAAGGATTCGCCGTACACCAATATCATCGTCACGCGCGAAGACAACAAAGACGCGCTGAACGTGCAAAACTTCGTCAAGGCCTACGAGTCGGACGAAGTGGCCAAAGCCGCCGAGAAAATCTTTAACGGCGGTGCGGTAAAAGGCTGGTAAGCAAGCGGTTCCTCTCTTTGCGGGTGCTATTTTCGGCACCCGCCACTTTCCTGAAAATATCCCCTTCCGCACTATTGACCCTCACGTTGCGTCAGGCTTTAGTATCCCTACACGCACTTGGGAGGAACACGCCATGTTATTAAAAGTGGGCGAACTGGCCCGCCGTTCCGGCATCACCGTCAGGACGCTGCATTATTACGACGGCATTGGTTTGCTGATCCCTTCTGCGCGTTCCGACGCCGGGTACCGTTTATACAACCGGGCTGACATCACCCGCTTGCACCATATTCAGGCGTTGCGCCGAATGGGGGTTACGCTTGCGGAAGTCGGGGCACTTCTGGCACGTTCAGGCATGGCGTTAACCGCGGTGATTGAGCAGCAAATAACCATGCTGGATCGGCAATTGGCGCAGACTGTCGCGCTGCGCGACCGTTTGCAGCATATGCATGCCCAGCTCACCGCCGGGAACGAACCGGAACTGAACGACTGGCTGACTACGTTGGAGTTAATGACCATGTACGACAAATACTTTACCGCAGACGAACTGGCGCAGTTGCCTTTCTATCAGGCCGATCGGACGCGCAATCAGGAATGGGCCGAACTGGTCGACAGCATGCGCCAGTTGATCGATAGCGGTGTCGAAACGCAAGCACCGCAGGCGCAGGCTCTGGCGCGGCGTTGGATGCAGATGCTGGAACGCGACACCGCGCATAACCCGGCGTTTCTTACCCGGCTTAACGCCATGCATGCCGATGAACCCTCAATGCGCGAGCAAACCGGCATCACTCCGGCCATGACCGACTATGTCACCCGTGCCTTTGCCGAAACCAAGCTGGGGATTTATCAAAAGTATCTGTCGGAGGAAGAATACGCCTACGTGCGCCAACACTACTTTACCCGCCTGCACGAATGGCCGGCGCTGATCGCCCAGTTCCATCAGGCGCTAAGAGACGGCGTGCCGCCGGAGTCCGCTCAGGCGAAGCAACTGGCGGCCCAATGGCTGGCGCTGTTTCAGTCTTATGCCGGCACCGACCCGGCTACCCAGATGAAAATCCGCCAGGCAATGGAACAAGAGCCGACGCTGACCGAAGGCACCTGGTTGACCCCGGCGCTGTTGAGCTATCTGCAACAGGCAGTGGCGCACCTGATGCGCGGCTAGGTAAGGTTATCCACCAGCCGGGTGATCCCCGCCACGCCCGCGTAGCATTCCAGTAAAAATGCCGTCACGGCGACGATGCCCGGTGCATGGCGAATGTCGTCATGCACCGTTAACCAGACTTCGCGCCGCAGCCCAAGCGGCGGCGACAGGCGTTCAAGCCCCAGTTCCTGCGCGACAAAATGCGGCAGCAGCGCAATGCCCGCGCCGGCCGCAGCGGCGGCAGCGCAATGCCCGCGCCGGCCGCAGCGGCGGCAGCCTGAATCATCAGGTCGTTGCTGCGCATCACCAGCGGCCGTGGCCCGGCCTGCTCCAGCAACCATTTTTGCTGTGCCGAAGCGGCCCGTTCATCGTGATAACCGATAAACCCCCGCTCCGCCTCCGGCGTGTCTTGCAGATAACCGACGTTGGCGTACAGCCCAAATTCGACGGTGCCAATTTTTCTCGCCACCAGATCGCTTTCAGTGACGCGGCTGAGCCTGATGGCAATATCCGCCTCGCCGCGCAGCAGCGATACGTTGGCGGTATCGGCCAGCAAAACCAGTCGCAGATCCGGATAACGGCACTGCAACTCGGCAATACGCGGAGCGATCAGTTTCAGCCCCATCACCGGCGGCACGCTCAGCGTCACCTCGCCCGCAATGCCCTGTCGCCCACTGAGGGCGGCGCGGCTGACGGCGAAGGCGTTGAGCGTCATGCTGTCCCCTTGCGCCGCGATGCGTTGCCCGTCGGCGGTGAGCAGATAGCTGCGCGGGCGGCGATCCACCAGTTTTAACGCCAGCGACGCTTCCAGGCTGGCGATGCGTCGGGCAACAGTGGCGTGATCGACCTGCAAACTGCGGGCGGCGCCTGACAGCGACTTCTCGCGCGCAAACACCATGAAGTAGTGCAAATCTTCCCAATTGAACATGGGTGTTTTCTCACATCACAAGTGAATAGATAGGGGATTTTACCGCAACAATCCGTGGCGCAAACTGTTTTTGTTTATTTCACACCACAGGACATCACCATGAAAACTTCGCTGCCGCTGGCCTATTTGGGGGTGATTATCGCCACCTTCTTCTGGGGCACCAACTTCAATGCCGGTGCCTATATCATCGCCCATCAGCCGCCGATCACCGCGTCGATTGAGCGCTTCAGCCTGGCGACGCTGGCGCTGTTGCTGTTCTTCGGTCTGCGCGGGCAGTTACGCCTCAGTACGCTGAAGAACAACTGGCCGGCCTACCTTGGGCTGGGCGTGCTCGGCTTTACGCTGTTTAACCTGTGCACCTTTTTCGGCCTGCAGTCCACCACGCCGATCAACGGTGCGCTGATCCTCGCCACCACGCCGCTGTGGACAATGCTGTTCGGGGTATTTTGGGAGAATGAAAAACTGAGTGGGTCACGTGCCGCCGGCCTTCTGGCGGGTTTTATCGGCGTAACGCTGGTGCTCACCAAAGGCAGCCTGCAAACGCTGTTGCGGCTGGAAATCAACCCCGGCGACGGCATTATCCTGCTCGGCAGCCTGGCCTGGGCGCTGAATATGGTCGGTACCCGGCGGCTGGTGCATAACGCCACCGCCATCGAAACCACCAGCTATTCGATGCTGTTCGGCACGCTGGCCCTGCTGCCGTTGGGGTTTATCTTCGAAAACCCACTGCAAAGTCTGGCTTCTGCCAGCCTCAGCGTGCATGCGGCGGTGGTTTATCTGGCGCTGTGCGGATCGCTGCTGGCCTATCTGCTGTGGTTCAACGGGTTGGAAAAAATCGGTTCGGTACGCACCGCCATTTTCTTCAATCTGGCACCGGTATTCACCATGCTGGTAGCCACCCTCACCGGCACGGCACCCAACGTTTGGCAATTGGCCGGTGCCGCCTGGGTGATCCTCGGCGTGCTGCTGGCCTCCGGCGCAGTAAACCGCCTGGCGCCACGGCACCGGGCCGCCAGGCAACTATAGGTTTTTTTTATCATCGGCATAAAAAAGCCCAATTTACCTTGGCGGCGAACGGGGAGCATAATGCGCTTATCTTCTGATTTCTCAAGGTAAACAGAGAACCCTTATGCCCCTCGCCGCCCCGTTGACCATCACCGACGCCACGCCGGATGACCTGGCTGCCGTACAACAGATCTACGCCTACCACGTGCTTTACGGCGCGGCATCCTTTGAAGAAACGCCGCCCACTCGGGAAGAAATGCAGCAGCGGTGCAGCAAGGTACAGGCGGCCGGGCTGCCCTGGCTGGTCGCCAAACGGCAGGATCGCGTAGTGGGCTACTGTTACGCCACGCCTTATCGGCCGCGCCCGGCCTACCGGTTTACCGTAGAAGACTCGGTGTACATCGCCGAAGGCCAGCAGGGTAACGGCATCGGTAAAGCGCTGCTGGCCGAACTGATCGCCCGTTGCGAGCGCGGCCCCTGGCGGCAGATGCTGGCGATCGTCGGTAATGCCGAAGGCAATCGGGGCTCGTTGGCCTTGCATCAGAAACTGGGCTTTACCAGCGTGGGGACGCTGAAGGCGGTGGGATTCAAACTGGGTGAATGGCGCGATACGCATATCATGCAACGTGCACTGAGTGGCGGCGACGACAGCCGACCCTAACAACAGCTACGGGGTGCGCAAAACGCACCCCGCGGTTATCAGGCGGTAAAGCGCGCGCGAATGGCACCCAGAGCCGACACCACCAACAGCACCACGCCGCCGGCAATCAGGCCGAACACCACGTTGAGCAGAGTGGGGATCGCCCCCTGCAAAATATGGCCGAAGGTCGGTACTACGGTAGCGAACGACGCCCAGTCTTCGAACAAATGATGCACCGCAGGCAGGCCGTGGGTCAGAATGCCGCCGCCGACCATAAACATGGCGACAGTACCGACGATCGACAGGGTTTTCATCAGGTAAGGCGCTGCACTGACAATGCCATTGCCAAACGAACGCGCCAACGCGCTGGTTTTTCGGCTCAGGTACAGCCCCAGATCATCGAGCTTGACGATGCCGGCCACAATGCCGTAAACGCCGATCGTCATCACAATCGCGATACCGCTCAGCACAATCACCTGCTGGCTGAAACTCGCCCCAGCCACAGTGCCGAGGGTGATGGCGATAATCTCGGCAGACAGCACGAAATCGGTACGGATTGCCCCTTTCACCTTACGTTGCTCGTAGGCCGCCACGTCTTCATTGGCGTCCAGTTGTTCTTTTTCCTCCTCCCCTTGCTTACCGTGGGTCAGGCTGTGGAATACTTTTTCAAAGCCTTCGTAACACAGATAGGCACCGCCCACCATCAGCAGCGGCGTGATCGCCCAGGGAGCGAAGGCGCTGATCAGCAGCGCCAACGGCACCAGAATCAGCTTGTTGATAAACGAGCCTTTGGCCACGCTCCACACCACCGGCAGTTCGCGATCGGCCGTTACCCCGCTAACCTGCTGCGCATTCAGCGCCAGATCGTCACCCAGAACCCCGGCGGTCTTTTTCGCCGCCATTTTTGTCATCAACGAGACGTCGTCCAGCAACGAAGCTATGTCGTCGATTAAAGTCAGTAAGCTACTTCCAGCCAAAGCGGTTCATCCTTTTCAAATTCATTGGTCGTTACCCGTTTAGCATAGCGTTAAACGTCCTGGAATGGGTATCGGATGATGGCGGAAAATACCGGGAGCAGAACCAACCGCTCCCGGCCTGCTGGTTAAATCGCCACGCTTCCCAGAATGAAAGTGACGGTCATGACTGACAACAGCGTGGTCCAGGTAATGATGGACGCCATCGCTTCATGATCGCCCCCCATCTGCCGCGCCAAAATATAGGCATTACCGGCGCAGGGGACGGCGGAATAGAGGATAGCGATGCTGGCCGGCACGCCTGTGGCGCCAAAATACTTCACCAGCGCAATGGTGATCAGTGGCATCGCCACCAGTTTGAGCAGCGTCGCATAGGAGATGGAAACCATTTTGCGAATATGCATGCTGACAATCAGCCCCGCGCCGACCGACATCAGGCTCAGCGGCGTAGCGGCGTTGGCCAGATACTGGAACAACTGTTTGATGGCACCGGTGATATGCAGGTTAAGCAAGTTCATCAGGACACCCAACAAGGCGCCGATAATCAAGGGGTTTTTGGTCAAGGCCAATACCGCGCCGCTCAGACTTTTCTTGCTGCCGGTACCGTAGTGATTCATCACCAGCACGCTCAGGATATTGGTCAGAATAATCATGTAGGCCACGAAAAAACCGGACAGCGCTACGCCTTCACTGCCGAACAGCGACTGAGACAACGCGATAAACACATAAGAGTTATACCTGACTCCCCCCTGAAAAATTGAAGTGAAGAGGTCGGGCGAGGTATCAACAAAGAACTTTACCGCAAAGATAATCAAGGCAATGACCAGGGTCGATATGATAGTCGCCATAACGGGATAAAAACTGTCCGCACCGCTAAAATCCGCCTCACTAATATCCATAATCAATAATGCCGGGAAGAAAAGATAATAAACAAACTTATCTGAAAAACCCCAAAAAACGGCGACATCCTTGACATACAACTTGGAGAGAAAGCCAAGCACAATCAATAGAAAAATAGGTAAAATAGAAAGAAAAACGTTTAACATACACAATCGCCTTTAAATCGAAAAAATGCGCTCTTCAACCTGATTAAGATTGCGATGGTTCCACAAACTGGCTGAAACGAAAACTCGCTGTACCCAACGCAGTGGCGTATCATTCTCATCATAAGAAGGGGTGAATTTATCACGCGAGTGTAAAGCGAATCGATTATCGATATAAACCAAATCGCCAGGGCAGATATCTATTCCGATTGCATTTTCTTTAATCAGGCCATAAAAACGCTCCAGCGCAGCCTCCGCTCGCGGCGTGCTGGCAGAGATCATTCCCGGATAGAAGACGGCGCTGACATCCGGCAGAATATGGTTTTGCGAAATCAACGGCACCAGTGCGGTTTCCTCTCTGCCACCCTGCGTGGACTGGCGCCAACGGTAAGGCAGCTTGATGCTGTACAGCGGGCTGGCCAGCGTCGCTATATCTTCCTGACTCAGTTGGGCGATCGCCAACCGTGAATCGGAAATCCGCGTCATCGGGCTTTGCGGATCACGCCGCACTCCAGCTAACAGCAGGCCCATCGGGGATACGTTAAACTGTTCAAGATGTTTCAGTGCCGCGTTTTCAATATGAAAATCCAATTCCACATCAAACCCCAGCCCGGTGTATTCTTTTTTCGCCTCCCGTTTGGGGATCAAATTATTGATAATCTCCTTTCCTTCAAAATACATGGAGTAAGGTTCACCAATAAGAGTAGATATACCTACCAACAGGTTTTCACTTATATTTCCTGATTTTGCCGATGGCGTATATTCATTCGGGCAAGGTGAGAAAAAAACTTCTTTATCTATTGGCGCATTCTTTAGAATAAAATAGGGTCTGGGTTTGATCGAAGCTTTTTGTTTGCCCAACGCAGCACTCACGCGATGAGGCAAATAATGCATCATTGCCGATCGGATAGCGTGAATATAGGCATCGCCACCGGCAGGATCGTAAGTTATTTTATCCAATGCCAAAAATAATTCGTTTTTTTCCTGATCCGTCAATGGGAAGACGTTCTGATAATCCATTTTGCTTGTTCCTTGAAAACATCGGTATCATTAGAACATCTAATGATACGGCGCGGATGTTAACATTCTGTAAGCAAAATCATAAAGATTTATTAACTAAAATCGTGATCCTAATCACTGGGCGCAGAAACCTCCATTAGTTCATTTAAAACAGCCGGTTAAAAACGCATCAGACTCGATGTCTCCCTACCCCGCGATGGGCACGTTCAACTGCCAGGAGAGCCCAAAACGGTCGTTCAGCCAACCGAAACGTGCGCTGAAGCCATAGTCATCGAGCGGCATCAGCACTTCACCGCCCTCCGCCAGGCGGGCGAATACCCGTTCAAGTTCGGCTTCGGTCGCCAAATTAACGTGAAGAGACACCGCCGGGGTAAAGCTGAAATCATGGCTGACCGGGCTGTCGATAAACACCAGATTCTGTCGGTCAAAGTCTATCGAGGCGTGTTTGATTCGCCGCTGCCCGTCGGGCGTCTCGTCATAATGCAGCAGCTGTTGAACCTTGAAGCTGTCGAACAACTCGCTGTAAAGATCGATAGCCTGCCGGGCGTCGCCCTGAAACATGATAAAGGTTGCAACCTGACTCATAGGATCCCTCTCTCGCATGCGATAGTGTATGGATTGATGATAGCGGATGAATAAACCGCCGCCAAAAAGGAGGAAAGATGGCAATCACCTATCGCCTGGCACAGTTGAACGATCTGGCCGGCCTTCAGGCGCTGTATCAGGAATTGCGCCCGCAGGATCCGCCGCTGCGCCCGGATAGCGCCCAGCGCACTTTACAACGTTTGCTGGACAACCCGGCGATTCGACTGGTGGTCACCGCCGACGCTGAACAACCGGTGGCGACCTGCATGCTGGCGATGGTGCCGGGGTTGATTCATCAGGCTCAGCCGTTCGGTATCATTGAGCACGTGGTCACGGCGCCGCCGTATCGCGGGCAAGGCATTGCCCTGGCGATGCTGGAATACACCTTGCAACTGGCGTGGCGTAAAGGGTGCTACAAAGTGATGCTGCTTTCCGGCCAACAGCGTACCGGGGCGCACCAATTGTATCTGCGCGCCGGGTTCGACGGCGATCGGGAACGGGGTTTTGTCATTCGGCGCCCTGAGGGCCGCTAGCGGCCTGCGGCGGAAACCGCAGGCCAGATCGGGATTATTCGGTTTCGTTCTTCGCCAGACGGGCGTCTTTTTGGCGGCGATAGTCGCGGGCAGCGGCCGGGATCGGCGTCACCTTACCGGTTTCAATCCAGCTGCGCAGGCGGTTGGCGTCGGCAAAGTGGGTGTACTTGCCAAACGCGTCGAGCACCACCAGCGATACCGAGCGGCTGCCGATCGTGGTGCGCATCGCCAGGCAATGCCCCGCTTCGTTAGTGAAGCCGGTTTTGGTCAGCTGGATATTCCATTTCGGGTTGTACACCAAATGGTTGGTATTGCGAAACGGCAGCGTGTAGTTCGGATCCTTAAAGCTCGCCATGCGCTCGGTGGTGGTGCTGAGCTGGCCAATCAGCGGATATTGCTTGGTGGCGATCAATAGCTTGGTCAGGTCACGCGCGGTCGAAACGTTATGAATCGACAACCCGGTCGGCTCCACATAACGGGTATTGGTCATGCCGAGCGATCTCGCCTTGGCGTTCATCGCCTTGATAAAGGCACCGTAACCGCCCGGATAGTGATGCGCCAGACTGGCGGCGGCACGGTTTTCCGACGACATCAGCGCCAGCAGCAGCATGTCTTTGCGGGTGATTTCGCTGTTCAGACGCACGCGGGAATAAACGCCTTTCATTTCTGGCGTCTGGTGGATATCCACCGACAGCATTTCATCCAGCGGCAGATGAGCATCCAGCGTCACCATGGCGGTCATCAGCTTGGTGATGGAGGCGATCGGCACCACTTCATCCGGATTGCGCGCATACATCACTTTGTGGGTCTGCATATCCACCACCATCGCACTGCCGGAAGCCAGCTCAGGCTGGGCGGCATATGCGGCGGCGTTATTTTCACTGGCCAGCGCGCGCGGCGCGATGCCTGCTCCCGCCTGCAAAGCGAGCAGGGTTAGTACCAAAACACGTATTTTCACATGCATTACTCTGTAACTGGAGAAGATAAAGGTCTTATTTGGCAGAATTATATGTGAGGGATCTCAAGTTGGCACTGGGATTATGCGCCCCCATTTGTGACAAATTCTGTCGGACAGAATATTGCGCAAACCGCGAGCGCTCTGGGGCGAGCGCCCGCGATGGAAAAGTTACAGCGCCGGTTGCCACGCCGACTGCGGCAACAGATACAAACCGGGGGCCTGGCGGGCGCCGTCACCGACGATATGGCCGATGCCCGCCGCCATCACCGCCAACGTCACATCGAAGGCGTTCAGGCTGTCGCCGTAGCCCGCCGTCAGGTTGAACATCGACCCGTTGGCCAGCAAATAGATCTTTTTATCGCCCAGTTGGTAGGCGTTCACAAACGGCATAGGCTCGCTGTGCGGCAGGTTCTTCAGGAAGCCGACGTCAATTTCGGCCGCCACGTGGCCGACGTTGAGAATAAACACCCCGTCCTTCACCTGTTGCAGATGCTGCGCCGACAGCACGTTTTTCGCCCCGGTCGCCGTGGCGATCACGTCCGCCTGGGTAACCGCCGTAGCCAGATCGACCACCGCCCAGCCGTCGTAACGCGCCTGCAATGCCCGCGCCGGATCGATTTCCGCCACCACAACCTGCCCGCCGTAGGCTTTCGCCGCCGCCGCAACGCCCTGCCCAACCAGGCCATAGCCAATCACCAGCACGCATTTTTCATGCAGCGTCAGATGCGTGGTCTGGAAGAAGGTGTGCCAGGCGGTGAGGCCGACCATATGACGGTTGTGCAACCCTTCTTTCACCGGCAGATCGTCCCAATTGAAGATCGGGTAGCGCGGCGCCATACCATTCAGCCGGCTGATGCCGGAACCGGTCGCTTCCAGGCCGGCGACAATCTGCGGGCCTGCGGCCGACTGGTGCAGGCGGGTCGTCAGATCCGCACCCATTTCACACAGGTGGGTCGGTTCCCAGGCCAACGCACGATCGAAGGAAGCCGACCAGTCCGCATCGCTCATGTCACGCCAGGCGTGAGCCTGTGCGCCGCGCCGCTCCAGCCAAGCGACTACGTCATCCTGCACCGTGGTCGGGTTGCAGGTGGTCAGGTAAACCGCCGCGCCCTTGTCCAGCAGGCCCGCCACCAGCGGCGCCATTTTCAGATCCAGGTGCATATTGCACGCCAACCGCACGCCGTTCAAATCGGGCAGCGCCGCAACCGCCGCACGGGTGCGCGGCATATGGCGCATCGCCCAATCCAGTTCGCTCTCAAAATCCTGATACATCTGTTGCTCCTTTACTGCGCCACGCCACTGGGGCATAGCTGAATGAATTAACCGGCGCGGCTCAGGCGCCGCATCGCCTGCGGCGACAAACCGAAGACGCGAATGAATGCCCGCCGCATACGCTCAGGATCGCTAAAACCGACGGCACGGGCGATAGCCTCCAGCGCTTCGCCGCTCTCTTCAACCCGCCCCCGCGCCGCTTCCACCCGCAGTTGCTCAATCACCTTGGCCGGCGTCTGCCCGGTTTCCGCGCGAAACAACCTGCCGAACTGGCGTTCGCTCAGGCAAGCGGCATCGGCCAGATCCGTCACCCTGAGCGGCTGATGCAGATGCTCACGGGCGTAAGAAAGTGCGCTGCGGATCCGGTCTGAAGAAGGATTAAGCGCCAGCAGCAGTGAATACTGCGACTGCCCGCCAGGACGGCGGTGATACACCACCAGTTGCCGCGCCACGTTGGCCGCCACCTCTGCGCCGAGGTCCTCTTCAACCATCGCCAGCGCCAGATCGATGCCTGCGCTGATGCCGGCCGAGGTCCAAAGGGCACCGTCGCGAATAAAAATGCGGTTGCTGTCAACGCGAATACGCGGGTAGCGCTGCTGCAACCGCGCGGCATGAAACCAATGGGTAGTGGCGCGCTTGCCGTCCAGCAGCCCGGCGGCAGCCAGGATAAATGCTCCGGTACACACGCTGGCCATGCGCCGCACCTGCCGGTTCTGCCGCTGCAACATCGCGATCAACGCCGGGGACTCCGCCGCCGCCACGTTGCCGCGGCCACCGGCAATCAGCAGAGTATCAAAAAGACTATCACCCAATGGTTGGGTCATCACCGCCACGCCGGACGAACCGATCACCATTCCGCCCGCCTGCGATACCGGCAAACAACGGTATGCCGGGGCATCGGTAAACCGGTCGGCCTGATCGAAAGCCGCCAGCGGCCCCGCAAAATCCAGCAGGTTAAAATCGGGGAAGATCACAAAGCCAATGTTTTTCATGATGGCGCTTTTTGAGGGTTATATGGCATATCAGCCAAAAACAGGACAGTTATTATTACCCAGACCAAAGGACAAAACCGAGGCGAATATCATGTCTGTACCATTAGTCATAGTTTTTCCGATCTATCAGGGGGTTACCCAGTTGGATTTCACCGGCCCGCTGCAATTTCTGCGGCGTATGCCCGATGCAGAAATTATCGTCGCCTCAGTCGACGGTGCGGACGTCAGTTCTGAGGGGCTGCACTTCTCCCGTCTGCAAACGCTGGAAGACGTCACGCACTGTGATGTCCTGTGCGTGCCGGGTGGCAGTGGTTGCACCCAGGCACTGTTGGATGAAAACTTCATGCTGCAGATCCGCCGGCTGGGGACCGATGCCCGCTATCTGACCTCGGTGTGCACCGGTTCGCTGATCCTGGCCGCCGCCGGGCTGCTGCAAGGCAAGCGTGCGACCTGCCATTGGTCGATGCGTGAAAGCCTGACGCTATTCGGCGCTATCCCTAGCAGTGCGCGGGTGGAGCGCGACGGCAACGTGATCACCGGTGGCGGCGTAACCGCAGGTATCGACTTCGCCCTGACACTGATAGCGGAGCTGCACGACGAAGAAACCGCGCAAATGATCCAGCTGTATCTGGAGTATGCCCCGGCACCGCCTTTCCTGGGGGGAACGCCTGAGCTGGCACCTGCGGGGATTCTGGCGCGAGTAGAGGAAAAAATGGCCGACAGCCTGCAACAACGCCGGGCGCTGGTGGCGCAGATTGCCGCCCGCGGCTAGCGCACAGGGCGTATACTTAACCTTAAGTGTCATAGACGTAAGGATTAAGCATGGCGGATCTGGCCTACTACATTACCGATTACGGCTACTGGGCGCTGTTTATCGGCTGCCTGGCCGAAGGGGAAACCATCACGTTGCTGGGCGGCATTGCCGCGCATCAGGGGTTGCTGCATCTGCCCTGGGTAATTGCGGTGGTGGCGCTGGGTGGCACACTGGGGGATCAGTTGCTGTTCTTTCTGGGCCGCCGCTTCGGTGGGAAAGTGATTTCACGGATGAAAAGCCAGGAAAAGCGCATCGAGCGCGCCAACAAACTGATTGCCCGCCACCCGATGCTGTTCGTGATCGGCGTGCGCTTTATGTACGGCTTTCGCATTATCGGCCCGGTGCTGATCGGCGCCAGCAGGCTGCCGCCGTCACGCTTTGTGCCGCTGAACATTCTGGGCGCCATTCTGTGGGCGACGATTTTCGTGCTGCTGGGCTACTTCGGCGGTGAAGCCATCGCCCGCTTTATCTCCGGCTTCGACAAAAGGCTGACCAGCCTGCTGTTCTGCGCGCTGGTGATCGCCGCCATTCTGCTGCTGCGCTTCTGGTGGCGGCGGCATCGCGCCGAATAGCGTTATTTATTGAGCATCAGCTTCAGGCCCAGCAAGGCCAGCACGCCGCCCCCCAACCGATCGAACCAGGCTTTAAAACGCAGGTAAGTGCGGCGCGGGCGCGGCGATGACAACACAAACGCCACAAAGGCGTACCAGAGTACGTCGACCGTCAAGGCAATCACCGGCAACACCACGTACATCAGCGGCGAAATTTTATGGCTGAGCAGCGCGGCGAACACGCTGCCGAACACGATAGCGGTGTTCGGGTTGCCGAGTTGGGTCAGCAAACCCGTGGTAAACGCCTTGCGAAACCCCAGATGCCGCTCGCCGACCGCCTCCACGTTCAGCGGCCGATTGGCCCCACGCAGCATTTTAAACGCCAAATAAATAAGATACGCGCCGCCCAGCACTTTCAGCGTGGTGTACAACCACGGCAGCGCCAGCAGCAGCGACTGCAATCCCAATAGCGCGATCAAGGCAAAGATAAAACAACCGACGCCCATGCCTAACGCCACCGCCATGCCGTCGCGGCGCGAAGAAGCAACTGCGGTGCGCGCCACCAGAATAAAACTTTGCCCCGGGCTCATCGCCCCGAGCGTTATCGCCCCGGTAATGCTCAATACCGATAATGCCGTTTCACTCATCATGCTCGCGGTATCCCCTTAACAATCCATTGCTCAAAGTAGCCCAGCGACGAAAATAAAAGCAATGACTACCGGGGATCATTCAACCTGAGCCGCGTCGCGCATCAGCGCTACCAGCTCGCGCGCGGCCTTGTCCAGCGGCGCATTTTTTAGCCAGACCAGATGTATCGGCAACCGCAGTTCGTTTTTGGTATTTTTGAATTTCAGCCGGATTAACCGCCCCTGCGCCAGCAGCGGCGCAGTCAGCGACAGCGGAAAATTGCCCCAGCCCAATCCGGCCTCAACCATGCTCAGCGCCATCGGCAGGCTGTCGGTGCGCCAATAGGATTCCGCCACCCGTGGCCGCAGATCGGCGATCGGCAGATCGCGGCTGGCCACCATAATCTGCCGCACGTTGACCAGGTCCTCGAGAAACAGCTCGGCTGCCGCCCCCTGCAGCGCCGGATGGTGTGGCGATAACGTGGCGACCAGTGATTCCGCACCCACGAAGTGGAACTGTTCCTGGCTGTTGACGTTAAGCCCGCCAAACGCCAGGCAAACGCCAACCCTGCCCTGATGCAGCATATGCAACACGTCATCTTGCGGGGCGGTCAACACTTCGATGTTCAGCAACGGATAACGCTCCGCCAGCGTTTTGATCGCCGCCAGCAGGCCGCTGCCGTTGATGTCCGAAGCGACGCCGATAGACAACGTACTCTCCAGCCCCTGCGACAGCTCGATGGCGTGGTTTTGCAATTGTTTAAGTTGGTCGGCAATCAGCCGCGCATGCGGTGCCAGCGCCAGTGCCAGCGGGGTCGGCACCGGTTCGCGGTGCGAACGGTCAAACAGCGGGAACCCCAGTTCCGCCTCCATGTTGGCGATGCCCATACTGACTGCCGAAGGCACGCGCCGCAGCGAACGGGCGGCGGCGGAAAACGAGCCGCGATCCAATACCGCCAGAAACAGCTCAATGTTATCGCTGGAAAAGTTCATTGCGTTACCTGTCAGTAAAACTGACAGCTCCTGACTTTTTCTATCAATGTGATTGACGTTATCTTAGCCGCCACCACCCAAGAAACCACCAAAAATAACGCAGGAGAACATGATGCAAGGCGTTAAACGCAAACTGGTGTATGTCACCGCCTATGAAATTATCGGCATGGCGATCTCGGCTTTGGGGCTGGCGCTGCTTTCCGGCAACGCCCCCAGCAGCACCGGGCCGCTGGCGGTGATCATTACCACCATCGCCGTAAGCTGGAACTTCATCTACAACGCGCTGTTTGAGCGCTGGGAAAGTCGCCAGACGTCACGCACCCGCACGCTAAAGCGCCGCATTGTGCATGCCGTGGGGTTTCAACTGACGCTGGTGGTGTACCTGATCCCGCTGATCGCCTGGTGGATGGGGATTTCACTGCTGGAAGCGCTGCTGCTGGATATGGCGCTGATCGTCATTATCCCGTGCTACACCTTCGTGTTTAACTGGGCGTTCGACCTGATTTTCGGTCTGCCTGCCTCGGCTCTGCCGGCCGGGGAGTCTGCCTAAAAAATCGCCGTTAATCCCCTCGCCTGCTGGCTATAATCGCCGCAGGCCACAAGAATCTTATTTCTCCCCTTTTTTCACGCCTCGAAAAATAAGCAAAACCCCCTGCAATTTGCACGGTAATTAATATTTTGTGATTTTCGTCACTTTTTATTCCTCGATATTTCCGCGTTGATAAAATCACACATGATGTTGAATAATATACTGTTTTTTATATGGAATAAAAAATAAACACAATTTATCACGATTTATACGCAGGATTTTTTGCCACATTTACGGAGAAAAGGTAGCATGCCTCGCCGTTATTTAATGATGGCTGTACATATAATATACCTATGGGTTTCAAGTTGCGGCCAGGCGGCCCGCTCGCTTATCCCCCGGCGCTTACTCCGGTAAGTCACTGGGGTAAGCCACAAATCTGTCGGGAACAGATTTGAACGCTGCTTGCAGCGGCCCCGAAGGGGCAAGACCCATGGATGAGTCTTGTAGTGCAGCCAACAACGCTGCAGCTTGAAAGACGACGGGTATAAAACAACAGAATGATGCCATGACCTCATTCTCATAACGATTGGCAATAGCAATCGTTTGCTCTCGTCCGAGAGCTGGGTAACCCTATAGACAGGTAAACAGGACGGATGATGCAATCACATAAAAAAACTGCGCATGACAAACACGCCGCCAGAAGACGTTGGTTAGACTCACATGAATCCGGATATCACAAAAGCATGGGCAACCGGCAGATACAGATGATCGCCATCGGCGGTTCCATCGGTACCGGCCTGTTCCTCGGCACCGGCGGCCGGTTGGCAATGGCCGGCCCGGCACTGGCTTTGGTCTATCTGGTGTGCGGGATTTTCTCTTTCTTCATTCTTCGCGCGCTGGGCGAGTTGGTGCTGCACCGCCCCTCCAGCGGCAGCTTCGTTTCTTATGCCCGTGAGTTTCTCGGCGAAAAAGCCTCTTATGTGGCCGGCTGGATGTATTTCCTCAACTGGGCGATGACCGGCATTGTGGATATCACCGCCGTGGCGCTGTATATGCACTACTGGGGCACTTTCGCCGATGTGCCGCAATGGCTGTTCGCACTTTGCGCTCTCGGGGTAGTCGCCACCATGAACATGATCGGCGTGAAGTGGTTCGCCGAGATGGAGTTCTGGTTTGCGCTGATCAAAGTCGCCGCCATTGCCATTTTCCTGATAGTCGGCGTGGTGTTTCTCGGCATGGGCACCCCGGTGGCGGGTAACACTACCGGCCTGCACCTGATTACCGAAAACGGCGGCATGTTCCCGCACGGCTTGCTGCCTGCGCTTGTACTGGTGCAAGGGGTGATCTTCGCCTTCGCCGGTATCGAGCTTATCGGCACCGCCGCCGGAGAATGCAAAGATCCGGCAAAAATGCTGCCGAAGGCGATCAACAGCGTGATCTGGCGTATCGGTCTGTTCTATGTCGGTTCGGTAGTACTGCTGGTGCTGCTGCTGCCGTGGAATGCCTATCAGGCCGGCCAAAGCCCGTTCGTCACCTTCTTCAGTAAACTGGGCGTGCCTTATATCGGCACCATCATGAACATCGTGGTGCTGACCGCCGCGCTTTCGAGCCTGAACTCCGGCCTGTACTCCACCGGCCGTATTCTGCGTTCACTGTCGATGGGCGGTTCCGCGCCGAAATTCATGTCCAGGATGAGCAGCCAGCAGGTGCCTTATGCCGGTATTCTGGTGACCTGTGGTATCTATGTGCTCGGCGTAGTGCTGAACTATCTGGTGCCTTCGCAGGTGTTTGAGATCGTGCTGAACATTGCCTCACTGGGCATTATCAGCTCCTGGGCATTTATCATCGTTTGCCAGATGCGTCTGCGTAAAGCGGTGAAAGAAGGTCGCGCTCAGCCAGTCACCTTCAAGATGCCCGGCGCGCCGGTCACCTCATGGCTGACGCTGGCGTTCCTGCTGGCGGTCGTGGTGATGATGGCGTTCGATTACCCGAACGGCACCTGGACCATCGCCACCATTCCGGTGCTGGCCGTGCTGCTGGTGCTGGGCTGGTTTGGCCTGCGCAAGCGCGCGCAGGAAGTGAAGCTGGAACAGTTGGCTCACGAAGAAGCCCACCACTGAGTCTCTGAACTGCCCCCACCGGGGCAGTTTTTTTATCCGTTACAAGCGGCCATAAAATGTCATGCGGGCGCTTTCTGACAGCGCGATATCCGGCTGGGCATTATAGGCCAGCACCACCAGCATACGGGTGATATCGCCTTCGGTTGGCGTAACCCGGTGCATGGCATTGCGCCCGCGAAACAGCACCAAATCCCCCTCCTCCATCGCCAGCGTTTTCACCGCACGCTCGCCGTCCAGCACCTGGGTCACCCCCGCGTAATTCATCTCGCCGCGATCGGCATCGCGCAGGTTTTCCACATATTCAAACCGGCCGCCGGCCTGCGGTTTTTGGATCAGGAGCGTGATGGCGAATGAGGAGTTATCAAAATGCCAGCCCAGCTCCTGCCCGCGATGCGCGTAGTGCAGGTTGATCGACGACAGCCGATCGGCGTAGGGATAAAGCTGTTGCTCTTCCAGCACCGCACAGAGGAAGTCGCGGAAAGGCTGGGCATCATACAGCGTGCGCAATGGCGACTGCGCCGGGATATCCTCGTCGGTAATACACCCCTTGGACGACACCACCTGCCGGTTGCGCGCATGGTCGGCAGGCAGGCTTTCGTCCTGCGGTTTCAGGTATACGTTATGCTTGCTGGCGGCATAAAACGCCGCATGGCTGTGCTCCGCCCCTTCGAGACGAACGGTCGCCAGCGCGGCGGCGGTCAGAAAGCCCCGCAGCACCAGCGCACCCGACGTGTCCAGGGTCGCTTTGCACTGGGCCTGAAAGCCGGCGTCGCCAATCGGGTTGGCGGATAAATCAACGATATGAGCGAGTTGCTGCATGAGAAGCTCCTGAAGGCTTGGCGGCCGGATACCCCACTGTAGCGAATGTCGCATTGCCGTAATAACAAAAATGCGTTAAGGATGAGGTAACCCATTCTTAACGATAGCCGCCATGAACGCACCTTCCCGCAGCCGCCTGCCCAAACTGAGCGCCATTTTGGCGTTTGAAACCGCCGCCCGTACCGGCAGCCTGGCCAGAGCGGCAGACAGCCTGGCGCTGACCGCCGCCGCCGTCAGCCAGCAAATCCGCCAGCTTGAACAGCATCTGGGCATTCAGCTGTTTACCCGCGCCAAAAGCGGCGTGACGCTGACCGAACAGGGCGCGGATTATCTGGCCTATGTGCAGGAAGCCTTCGAGACGCTGCGCGTGGCGCAGCAGCACGTCGATCGCCAACGGGGCCAGGAAACCTTGACGGTGTTTGCGCTGCCGGCACTGGCGTCAAAATGGCTGAACCCGGCGATTGGTGATTGGCTGGCGCACCATCCACAGGTGGATATCCGCCTGCACGCCACCCATGCTGCCGTGGATTTCGCTGCCTCGGCGGCGGATTTTGCGCTGTGTTTTGGCGATCAGGACTATCCGCTGCTGGAAAAAGTGCGGCTGTTTCAGGATTGCGTGCAGCCGGTGTGCAGCCCGCAACGGCAGGCCGCCGGCGACTGGGCCCGGCAGCCGTTGATTCATGTCGATTGGGGCAAGGAGAGCCAGTTCCTGCCGGGCTGGCATGAGTGGTTCAGCGCCGCCGGGCTACCGCTGCCTCAGCGGCGGGGCCTGACCTATAACCTGACCTCACTGGCGATTGATGCGGCGGTGGCAGGCCAGGGTATTTTGCTCGGCCAACAGCGGCTGATCCAGCGCGAACTGGCCAACGGCACGCTGGTGCCGTTGGCGGAACCGGTGCTGCCGCTCAGCAAGCCTTACTATGTAGCCTTTCCGCAGCGTACGCTGGACAAACCGAAAGCAGCGGAATTTTTGGCCTGGCTGCAAAACCTCGCACCGCCGGATATCGACCGGCTATCGATCTAAACGCCGCAGCGGCTATCGGCCCTGGACATCATCTCGCCCAACAACAGGTTGGTCGCGCGCGGCAGAAAAACCTCATTACCGGCGCCGGGCGTCAGCGTCAGTTCGCCAATGTAGAGCTGTTCGGGGGTGCGATAAAAATCGACGCGGCAATAGTCGAGATCCGCCGATACGGCTTTGGCTACCTGGATCATCTCATCCCAGAACGCAGGTTTCTCATGCAACGTGTTGATCTGCGGAATATCCTTCTGAATAAAAAAGCAGGGGTGAACATGTTCCTCCAGAAATTCCAGCGAAGTGGGTTCAGGCCCGCCGCGCAGCAACTCAACGAACAGATAAGATTGATTGCCATTAAAAACATGCACCTTGTAATCGATCAATTCCCCGCAGCACTCGATATCCAGCAATTTCTCGACAATTATTCTCTGTGGAATAGTAGCGTAATGTTTTTCCCGAAACCTTTTCCAATAGGTTATTTCAGACCAGCCATTAAGAATATTCATAATATCCTGATAGCTGGTCTGACTTTTATCTTTGACTATTTTCACCTGCTGAGACGCATTATTGGTTTTAATTACAAACGATTGTGGCAGAGAAAGGTAGTCCTGTTCGGTAAAGTCATCGGTGATCATGATGATCGGCGTTAGGTATTTTTCCGATACTCGCTGTGAAATATACGCCCTCACCGCCACCTTATCCGCCAGCAGGCTGAAATCACGCCGCGGATAGCGCATACGTTGATAAATTTTCTCGGAAAATGTCTTTGGTTTTTTGAAGTTAACCCAAGAACCATGGGCAAGATAATGGCTAATTTGATAATAGATAGCGTCGGGCGCGGCCCGATAGAGCCGTTTTGCGAGTTTTCTCATTCTTCTGTTTCTTCCATGAGGATAGCATACGATGAAATGCTTTTGACATTTCGATTATTGCCGCTCAATTATAAAACCCTGCGGCCCTATCCTTACAGGGGGTGCGGGAATAATCGGATGATTCTTATTATGGCATGCGACAGGGAAAATCGCTGATGCAATTAAAATTCATAGATATCAGTATAGTAAAAAACGCCTTCTGGATGATATCTGAAAAAATGGTCTCTATTCTGGGCGTCATTTTTATCACCGCCTATATGGCGAAATATGTTGGCCCGGAAAGTTTTGGCAAGATCACCTTCGCTACCGCTATTTTCGCCATTACCCAGACGCTGGCGCTGCTGGGTTCCGACACCGTGCTGTTCAAGCGCATTAGCCGCAATCCGCGCTCCGGCACCGCATTGATGTTTTCCACCAATCGGCTGCGCCAGGGCTGTTTTATCCTGTTTTCCGCAGCCATCCTGCTTTACACCGGGTTACGGGACGATTTCATTACCTTCTACTTTTGCGCCGCCACCTTTATCGCCGGTTTTTTCTCGCTCAGGGACGTGTTCACCATTTACCACGACGCCCGGCTGGAATCGCGCTTCAATACGCTGGCCAACGTTGCCGGCCTGGGCAGCGCCCTGCTGGTGCGTTATCTGATTGTTTATTTTGATCTGCATCTGTATTTCCTGGCGATCCCCATAGTGATGGTTTATCTGATCCCTTACCTGATCCGCCACCACCTGTACCATCGCCGCCACACGCGCTTTATCGCCCCCGCCCGCGTTCGGCGCAAGTATGTGCGCTATCTGCTCGCCAGCGGGCTGCCGCTGGCGGTCTCCAACGTCTCCATCGCCATTTACACCCGGCTGGCGCAGCTGTTCCTGATGTGGTTCGTTTCCGCCGAAGCGCTGGGTATTTATTCCGTCGCCATCACGCTGGCCACCGCCTGGATGTTCGTCACCAACGCAGTGATCTCCTCATTTTTTGCCAAGATATTCGCATACCGCCGTGACGATGCCGTGCGCGCCACCGCCAAACTGAATGGGCTGGTGCTGGCGATCGCCACCGCGATCGTGGCGGGCATAATTTTGCTCGGCAAACCGGTGATCGTGCTGCTGTACGGGGAGCAATATCTGGCGGCCTATCCGGCCATGGGCGTGCTGGCGGTAGCCACGCTGCTCTCGGCACTCGGCACCCTGGCCTATAAATACATTGTGATGTTCTCGGGTTACGGCTTCTTGTCGAAGAAGATGTTCCTGGTGTTTATCATCAATATCCCGCTGTCTTATTGCCTGATCCGCCAGTACGGCATAATGGGCGCCGCCTACAGCACCCTGCTGACCGAACTGCTGTCGCTGACTCTGCTCAACTACGTCTTCCACCGCGGCGTAGTCTTGCAAATGCACCTGCGCTCGCTGAACCCGCTCACTTATCTTCGCCGCACACCGCAGGCCGGTTAGATTCTCCCCCATCCGTAACAGAGTGCCGTTAGCCCGCTGACAGCGGGCACAACGCTCACGGCTTAACCTGCCTTGCCCTTCCTGCTAAGTTTCTCCCACAGGCCGGGAGATTTAAAAATGCATCGTTCTCGGCCTGCACACTTTTATTTTCAATACATCACTGTGCTACTGCAATTATGACCTTGCAGTAACCTGCATCATCGAAAGAGTGAGGATTACACCATGATTACATTAAATGATTATGCCAACCTGCGCGCCTATACCGGCAGTGAGTCAACCGTAATGATTGAAAATCGCTATCACCACGGCGTATTCCTCCGTGACAGCGCAGACACCACCAGCCTGGATAATGGTGCCACCCTTCTGATCGACACGCAGAACCGCCGCTGGAAACGTATTATCAATAACGGCGAGTACAGCATCGACTGGTGGTATCAGGCTGGCGATGAACTGGATTATTCCCTGACCATTACCCGCGCCAGTGATTTTTTACAGGTTACAGGGGTAGAATGGTCGGATGCGCCAATCCCGACCACACCTGCAGGCATTACCCTGGTCGGCCCCGGTGGCGTCCGCCGATGTAAAACCACCGCCGATTTAAAATTATGGAAAAACTCTGTCGACTTTAAGGGCACCATTCTAGATTTCCGCGGTGCTACTGGCTCCCCCGCCCCCGGCCCAGAAAAGAACCCCCGCCCATACGGAAATGAGTGCGTAAGAGTGATGTATAGTCAGGGTGCACCGGCGATCTATAACCTGCGCATTGTCGGTACCCCCGGTGCCGAGGCTAACCTGTGTGGCCTGTGCGTTTACAGCGATGCGACAAATATGTATGGCATTCCAGCCAGCCAGTTGCTGGTGCAAAACGTTTGGCTGACCAACCTCTACAAAGGCATCGTTTTTGGCAACAACGCCTATATCCAGAGCTGGCACAGCATTATGGTTCGTGGCTGTTGGTGGCCAATTTGGTCCGAAAGCGCATCCAATGCCGGTGAAAAAATCGTGTTCTACAAATGCCTGTTCGGCGACAGCAACAACTATTATCAAGGCGTTCATTCGTTGGCCTTCCGCGATTGCTCGTTTGACTACAGTGGATTTAACAATGTCGCCGCTCAACAAGCGAATACTAACTACGGGTTATTCGATCTCAAGGCCGGTACGCTGGATTTTAAAAACTGTCACTTCGAATGGGGCAATAAAAATTCCCGCAACTCCCGGCCGGTATTTACCAGTGATAACGGCGGTACGGTAAAAATCAAGGACAGCCAGTGGCACAGCGTGGAAACCAACGTTACCGATCCCGACAGCACGGTTCCCTATCAATACGTTGAATATTTCTATTTCGATAAGTCCAGCGATTTGAGCGGTAAATGCTACATTGACGGTTTCGATCTAGTGAACTCTGACATCAAGAAAGGCTGGTCAAACAACCATATTGAAATGAAGAGAGTCAGGGCACCCGGCTACATTAATATGTGGCGTTCATTGTATCTTGGGGATGGTGTTAACCACCTACCGGAACCGACCTGGAAGGAAAGTGCCGCACTGCGATTGAATAACGTTTACGCCGCCAGTGGTACCCGGATCTCGCAAACCGAAACCTCCGATTTGACGGTGACGCTGCAAAACGGCGTTCTTACCGCCACCACCAAAACGGCAGCGGCGGACAAGAAAATCGAAGTTTATTTCCCGATTGAAAAAAACGATCTGGTGTTGTGGCGCACCACATTGG
The DNA here is from genome assembly GCF_003591175.1 of Serratia inhibens. Lineage (GTDB taxonomy): Bacteria > Pseudomonadota > Gammaproteobacteria > Enterobacterales > Enterobacteriaceae > Serratia > Serratia inhibens. Next base: position 1,666,188 of record NZ_QYYG01000001.1, read on the forward strand.
AGAACCTCCAGGGCCTGAGCAGCATGGATGTCGCCGTTAACACCTATCAGGGTAAATACGAACTTAACGGTAACAGTGGAACCACTACCGTGATGGAAAAAACCTGCCAGTGGGGGCGAAGCGGCACCGTAACGCCAACTTCACCGACCACCATGACTGCGGATCGTATTACTGCATTGAATTCTGCAGAGTATTTGCCGCTACCGGAAGGTTATGTCAATTACGCCCGAATTGTCATCGTCCTGAAAAACTTCGGCGGTAGCGCCAGCAACCCGGCTTCGGTGGACATCACCAAACTGCTGTGTCAGAAGATTGATATTGTTTCCCGTAACCCACGTAAATCCTGGTAACGCACAAGGGTCGCCTCATTAGAGGCGGCTCTTTCCCCCTCATTTAATAACCTTCATTCTCATAAACTCGCACGCAAATGCTGCACCCGCGCACTTATCTTCGCCGCACGCCGCTCAGCTCCTGAGTTTCCCCTCAACATCTGCCCTTGCCACGTTTCCTGGCAAAGGCAGCCCTCATAATTCATTATGTTAATTTCAGAATTACTAATACAGAAAAAAGCATAATCCGTTTTAGCTTCAATCATCACCTACACAGTCAGCCTGAAATGCTCCTCGTATTGCTGCCACAGCGCGTTGAACCAACTGTCGTCGCCGCTGCGCCGGTTAATCAGTGCGACGGCGGCCTCACATTGGCTGCGGGCGATAGCCAACAGCCCGGCGTCGCCTTGCTGCAACACGCACAGCAAGCGCGACATCTCTACCAGGTACTGGCGCGCAAAGGTCAGCTCGTAGTCGGTGATGTTTTTGCTGTTGTCGATCAGATCGCACAGCTTGATGGTTTGCGCTTCCGGGCAGGCCAACGCACTGTGTTGCAGGTTGGTATTCTTGCGGTGCAACCGCTCACCGCCGTAACCGCGAGTTTGCACGTCGGTCAGCATCTCCACGTACCTTTCGACCGTAGGGCCGAACTCGCGGCGGATATCCGCCAGGGTCACCGGGGTGTCTTCCACCGTATCATGCAGCCAGGCGGCGGCGATCATTTCCGGCGTAGGATCCGCCTGCTGCAACAGCGCCACCACAGCGGTGGGGTGAACGATATAAGGCTCGCCGGTAAACTTGCGCTTCTGCTTGCAGCTCTCGTGTGCCGCCGTGGCGAACCGCCGGGCTTTTTGCGTTAAATCCATGCTGACTCCTTATCTGAATATCCCCATTTTAACGGCGATCATCCGGGGTAAGAGAGTCTGTTTGGTTATGAGTTATACCGGTTTCAAATGCAGCACCACAGCGCCGGCCAATACCGTTAATACCCCCAGCCACTGCAAGCCGGAAAGCCGTTCGCGCAACAAAAGCGCGCCCAACAGCGCGGCGATGCCGCCGGACAGCGTGCTGAGCACGGTAACGACAGCCACCGAGCCCGCCCCGGCCCCCACGGCAAAGGCGGTAAAACCGCCCAAACTCAGCAGGCTGGCGGCCAGCAACAGCCCGCCTTGCCGCCAACTGGGCCGTGCAACCAGCGCCCGTCGGTCAGTGTTCAGGATCAACACCGCCGCCAACCCGACCGTGTAGCCGAGCCACAGACTGACGCGTGCCCCCAGCACCGGCAGCGTGTATTTTCCCTGCAACCAAAAACCGGCACCGTAACCGAGCGCAGCCATCAACGAGAAGGCGACGGAGGGCCATGCCGAACCGGATTTTTCAGGCTGGCGGCCCGGCTCCATCGCGCTGAGTATCACCCCAAACAGACATACCGCCAGCCCGGCCAGCGTCAGTGCGCCAAGCCGTTCGCCACCGAGCCAGGATAACAGCGTGGTCACCACGCCGTAGCTGGTGACCAAGGGTGCTACCAGCGCCGCCTTGCCGATGGCAAAAGCCTGGGACAGCGCCAAGGTTGCGCCCACCGTCAGGCCGGCGGCCAGCAGCGCCAACCCCCAAACCCTGCCCGACGCCGCAAAGGCGGGAATGGCGGTGGTCAGCAACAATGCGCTCAGAATGACAAAACCGATCGCCTGGGAGAAGAATACCGCCCTGCGCACCCCCACCGCCCGCGCGTTGATGCCGATCAAAAAATCCGTGCTGCCCCAGCACAGCGCGGCGGCTAACCCCATGAATATATCCACCCAATTCTCCCGTCCGATTCGTTGACAAAAAGTAAGAGAAAAATCGCTTGTGGAACATCGATAGATTGGCAATATGGTTGAATGAAACTCAAGCTGAACGCTCAACCACGCCTGCCGTCGCTGAAAGCCTTGCATACCTTCGAGGTGGCGGCGCGCTGCGCCAGTTTTACCGAGGCGGCGGAGCAGTTGAACGTCACGTTGGGGGCAGTCAGCCGCCAGATACGCCAGTTGGAGAATGAACTGGGCGTTGAACTGTTTCACCGCAAGGGCAATGCGGTAGCGCTCAACGACACCGGCAAACGGTTGGCCACCGACGTCACCCGTGCGCTGACGCTGCTGCAAAAAGCCAGCGATCGCGCCCGGCCGGCGCAACAGCAGACGCTGAAACTGACCTGCACGCTGGGCATTGCCAGCCACTGGCTGGCGGCGCGTTTACCGGCGCTGCGCCACGCCGATCCTGATGTCTCGCTGGTGTTGGACGCCAACGAAAGCCTGCGCGATTTAGCCAGCGGCGAAGCGGACATCGCCATCCGTTACAGCCCCACCGCCAACCCGCCGCCGCATTCCCGCGAACTGTTGGCCGATGCCTTTGCGCCACTGGCAAGCCCCGCCTTTCTTGCCGCGCACCCTGCGTTCAGCCTCGCCGATCTCCCGCAGGCCCCCTTGATTCATTCGCCGTGGAAGGATGCGCAAGGGCTGGGCGCCGCCGGCTGGCAAGACTGGTTCGCCGCCTTTGGCGCAGGCGCGGCGGCACCGCGCGGCATCCTCACCGTTAACAGCGTTGGCCATGCGTTGCAGGAAGCGATGGAAGGCAACGGTATCGTGCTCGGCAGCCTGGCGGTGGCGCAGGATGCGTTAGCCGCAGGCAAGCTGGTGCCGGTGTTTGGCGAGCACGGGCAGTTGCCCTGCGCCTATCAATATCGCCTGTGCTGGGCGGACAGCGCGTTCGTTAGCACCACCACCCGCCGCTGGGTGAATCTGCTGCTGCAAGCGGCAGGCAAACCCCCGGCATTCTGACGCAGCACGTATTGCGCCCACAGCAGTGAAAAATCCAACTATTTTATAATCAATTTTTTTGCTGCGAGACAAACCGTGGATAGACAACGCTACCTGCAACATATTGGATTCGCAGGCATCCCCCAGGCTGACCTCCTGACGCTGCAACAATTGCACCGCTGCCATATGCTGAGCGTGCCCTTTGAAAACCTGAGCATTATTTATCGCCAGGGCATTCATCTGGAAGAACCGGCGCTGTTCAATAAAATTGTCGAGCGCAACCGCGGCGGCTTTTGCTATGAGCTGAACCGGCTGTTTGCCGCGCTGTTGAAGGACATCGGCTTTAACGTGCAGTTTATTTCCGGCGAGATCCGCGCCCGCGACGGCAGCTTCGGCGCGCCCTTCGACCATATGGCGCTGAAGGTGGAGCTGGATCAGCCGTATCTGGTGGACGTGGGGTTTGGCGACTCGTTCCTGACGCCGCTGAAAATCACCACCACCGAGCAGCAACCGCAGACCAGCGGCACCTTCCATTTAGAACAGGAAGGCGAGACCTACTATCTGGAACGCAGAAACGGCGACAATCGCTCGCATGCCAAAACCCTGTACCGTTTTACCCTGCAAGCCCGTGAGCCGAGTGAGTTCGACGGCATGTGCCACTACCACAGCACCTCGCCGCAGTCGCATTTCACCCAGCGGCTGGTGTGCTCGCGGCCAACGGAAAATGGCCGGGTGACCCTCAGCGAGAACAAACTGATTATCACCGAAGATCACCAGCGCCATGAATCGACGCTGCATTCCGAAGAAGAACGGCGTGCAACGCTGATGCGCTATTTTGGGATTGATTTGGAAAATTGAGAATATATACCCAAAATAATTGGAGTTGTATTGAGGCGGCCAGTCTGGAAGTCCCCAGGAGCATAGATAACTATGTGACTGGGGCGCACAGGCGCAGCCAACAAAGATACAGCTTCAAGTATGACGGGTATAACCGTGCCGGATGATGTGCTTCATCCGCTAAAGAGCTGCACCTAATCGTGCTACAGGTGAAGAGCATGCAGAGCGCCGACACGCCGTGAATCCGTCTATGCGCTCAACGGTCAGCTAACCTGCATGTTCCTCACCTGTCTCAAGCTCAGGGTGTCGCGGTATTAAACGCCGTTATTTAGCGAAAACGGATCTGACGAAGGGAAAATAGGTGAAAGATCCGCAATGCTCCGGCTATGCACCGGGTTTTAGTTTTTCTCGGCTAATAAAATGCTCGCAAATACGCCTTCCATTTCGCTCACTTTCTTTATAAATTCCTCTGGTGAATACACCACCCCGGCGTGTGCAATATAGTGCAGCGCCATTTCGCGAGATTTTTGCAACACCCATTGAGTTCTTAACATACTAACATCCTTCTATAATAAAAATAAAAACGCCATTCAAACAGCAGGCATTCGCTACAGGGTTAATTAAATAATTTCGACAGTTTAACCAAAGAATAGGGAGTGTTATCTAAACCCAACTTTCTCAGCGCGTTGATTTTTTGGCTGCTGATGGTTTTGATACTTTTCCTTGTTCTAAATGCAATCTTTGTGGGGCTCATGCCCAATATGATAAGTTTTAGCACATTATACTCGATAAAAGATAAAACCTCGCGACTCCCTTGAATGCCGGAAAAGTCCCCTCCCCCTATGATTTCGCGTTCAAACACCTCAACGCCTGCATCCTCCTCGATAAACCTAAGCGTTTTCATGGATAAATACTCCATGATTGCGATAACCCGCTTTTGCGCAATGAAGATGATATCCCGATGTCCGTAAAAATGCGCATTTCTTAGCAAGGGTAAAATGGTTGGGTAATCGTCATCGGTAACATGAATTAACACTATCGCCTGATTAACATTACCCTCACTTAAATCATCCGGTCCGATAAACGCCATTTCATAGCCTGTTTTATTTTCAAACACGGCCTTTAATGCCAGCCTCGTGAACTGGCATTGACTCATCAATAATATTTTTTTCATTTCGGTCAATACGCTAAAGAGTAAAAAAACTTCTGGAGTAGACAGTGATTTATACCTATCGCTGTCAGAAGGTTGAGCGCGCAAACCGCCTGTCATGGGGAAACAATAACGCCGCCTCGTACCGCAGTTCATCGGCCCGAACATATTGTTGCTGTTGATACAAGATAACCAACAGGTTGGCGTAAACGTTTTTATCAATGCGGTGATTCAGATAACGCTGCGCCCATTGGGCATAGGTTTCCAGCCGCTGCTCGTCACGCGTTCGGTTAAAGGCAAGCAACCCCGCCAACTGGCGATCAAACTGCAGGCGATCGTCATGCATCCAACTGGCCCAGCCCGGCAATGCCTCCACCTGCCGCATATCCTGCAACCCGCCGCGCTCCGCCTGGGTCAATACCCGCGCGCTGTAAAACCCGGTCGCCATGACGAACAGCGCCGCCAGTGACAGGGCCAGCATCGGCAGTCGCCAAGGTTTTAACCCACAGCCGGCGCCAAGGCGCGGGCCGACCAGCCGATCGAGCATTGCCAGCAAAAGCAGGAACACCAGCCAGTGTAGCGCCGACAGGTAAAACGGGTATTCGGTTTGGCTATGCAGCGTAATCGGCAGCAGCGCTACACACAATGCCAGTGCCTCGCCCGCCGATGCTTTGCCGCAGGCAAAGGTCCGCTTGTCATGCCAGCGGGCGCGGGCCAGCAGTTTGATGCCCGCCCATACCAGCAGCAGCATCCCCAACAGCGCGACCACGCCCCCTTCCACCCACCACAGCAGCAATTCGTTATGCGGATGACGCGCAATTTCAGTCACTGCCGTGGGCGGCGTTTGGTTAATGCGAAAATGCTGAAAACTGTACTCAAAACCGCCGTAACCCCAGCCAAGCAGCGGTTTTTCGGCGATCATCGCCAGCGTATCGCGCAGCATGGTGTAGCGCGCATGGTTGGAGCCGGCATGGCTGGCGTAGCGCAATGCACCGCCCAGCTCACTCCCCCACCACAGCACCAGCACGCCCACCAGGGTGCCGCCGGCCATCAGCAGTGAAGCAATGGCGATAACCTGCGGATAACGGCGGCAAAAGCACAGAACAAACAGCCCCAACACCAGGGCACCCGCCAGCCAGCCGGTGCGGGATTGCACCCACACCAGCACCATCGGCAGCAATAGCAACACCACGGCCAGGGCACGGCGACGCCAGCATTCTGCTCGCGGGTTTAGTAAGTGGAATCCCGGCAGCACAAATGCTGCCTGCGCCAGCGCCAAACCGGTGGCGATAAAACTTGCCAACACGTTAGGTTGCTGGAACATGCCAAAGGCGCGCGGATTACCGGATGGGATCCAGGATTGTGCAATCGCGGGCGCAAACAGCTGCAACAGCACGATTAACGCCTGAACCGCCGCCGCCGATAAAATCACATACAACACCGCATGGCGCTGGCGTGCGGTCATGCGCACCTGCAGCCAGGTGAAATAGAACGCTGCCCCGGCACATAAGCCGGCCAACCGCCAAATGGCAGTGCTTTGCCATTCGGGCCGGGTAAATATAACCGGCAGTACCAACAGCAAACAGACGGCTATTATTGCGCGACAGGTCGGCGTTATCACAACCCGGCGCAGCGGTGTTGCCCGCCAGCAAATACCCATTAATAGGGCCCCGCCGCCGTAGACCAGCAAATTAAACGGCAACGCCAATCCAATACCGCCGGGGTTGGGGAGATATATTGCCAGCGGAATAAAAAGCAAAAATATAAATAAGAAAAAAATACGATCGAATATCATAAAAAACCTGGAGACATTAGAAAAAATGGCGTTAGAAATAACGCCATTGAGATTATGAAAATATCAGCTAAGCGTAAAACTTAACGATAATTGGCGTACAGCACGATGCTTTTAGCCGCCACACCCATCTTTAATACATCCTTCGCGCTAAGTTCGGTTTGATACGTGACGGTCTGCTGATTGCCGCTTTGCACGTTATCCCAAAACTTGACCGGCGTTTCGAAGGCGATTTTCCTTTCCTTGTCCTTAATACTGAAATAAGTGCCGTTACCCAGATCCAAAGCGGTATTACTCTCCACCAACCCGCCGCCGGGCGAAGAGAAGATCAGCGCAACGCCTAATTTGCTACCGGCATGGCACGCCTGGTTCTTAACCGCCGTCACACTCAAGGGTTTGGCGGCGATCAATCCCGGAGCCGTAACCGATGAAATAACGCCAAAATCAATTTCACGCGGCACATCGATTGTCACCGAACAGTTCGAGACCTTGATTCCTGCCATACCTTGCAAGATATAACGATAGTTTTTCCCTGGGTTACTGTTAATTCCCCCGACACCATCCAGTTGGAACACAGCCACCCTATCATTGCCTCCCTCTTTTATTTCTCCGGTTTTCTGCAAATAAATTTGATATTTGACCTGCCCCTTTTCCGGTTTGTTTTTCAAGCGCCACATGTCGGTTTGCACCTTGCTGCCGGCCTTGACGATACCGAGATCCGCATCGTTATAAATCAACCCCATACCAATGCCGGGGCGCACCACATCACCCACCGGGTTGCCATAGAAATAAACCCACTCTCCCTTGGTGCTGCCTTGAGCCCAACACACTACGCTGCGCGTCATAATTTTTGACGTCCATAGACGGCTACCTAAGGGTAAATCTGCGGCCACGGTCAAAGCACCGATATTTTCGCTTTCTTCGGTGATGCCATTCTCACTATCAAGATGACATTCCAGCGCCAGTACTCCCCGGCCGCAGGCCAATAAAACGCCGCACAACCCCAAATGAGCAATAACTTTCTTCCCTATTTTCATCATGCTATCTCCAGTGGTTTTATTCACATCGGCACTTAAGCGGCCGAACATCCAAAAACCTGCGGCCCTAAACCATATGCCGCCGTTAACATGCACTGCAGATCCCATGGGAATTACTGCTGACACCATGCTTACATTAAGGCTTAATCTCAGCCCCTGGATAAAAATAAAGAAATAATAAAATCATGCCTGTTATTGTTTTAACTAGGTTTCTATCAATACATTTTGTTCAACGAGAGCTTGTTCATAGAGCAAACTGATGATCCGCCTGTTGAATAAACGCATAACATCAGATAGTCCCCGCCAACCAGGGATTCCGGCGACGGTCGCGTTACGGTTTTTATGACAATCAATCGTATTCGATTGTGTAAATAAACGATGTGGAGTACGACCCAGCGCGAGGGGATGTCACGGTAGCCCCAAATTTTGCCTGAACCGTATAATGTCGACCATCACCCTCAACCCGGATGGGACCGCGAGGCGGTTCGGTCCACAATGTCAATCCGTCGGTCGGGGACACCGTTGTGGGCCCAGTCACGGAAAATCGCACATCCCAGTCCCCATCGCCGAGGCACACAACATCAAGATCCACAGACTTTGACACGTTCGCAGTTGTATTGCCCAATTCGACTACATTCGGCGCGGAGACCGCACAAGACCGGGTCCCCTCACTATTGAGCGTAGTACTGTAATGCAATGTGCCACCCCATTTTCCGTTTGAGTCCACCTTGCACACAGGAACATTCCAGACGACGTAGCGTCGGTTGTAACTCGCACCCCAACCGCGTCCTGCATACGGCAGTGGTCTACCCGCCAAATGCGTATTCCACAGCAGTTGCAGGGCCGACTGTAAAGTCCCGGGACCCTTGAGAGGTATACATGCCCATGAGGCGGCGCTTCGGATTTCCCATGAATCGTATGCGTCACCCATATCGTGATTTGCCAATAGGCCAAAATTGCTGGAGCAAGACCTACAACGCGAAGGTTGGCCGATTATGGCATTTGTAATAATGACAGGATCCTTCACGCGCTTCGGCCATTGAACGGTCAAAGGGAATTCGCCGTTGCCAAATACTTCGGTGTTCAAATCGTATGCGTTTGCCGGAGGAATCGTTGCAGCGCACAGGAGAATTGCGAACAAGCCACCGATGAGGAGTAAAGTTGATTGCGCAGTATGTTTTTCGGCTGTGTATGCCATGAGGGGGTTATCCAACTTAAGTCATATATCTGGCAAAGCGAAATCAACCTTTCCCTGCGGGTTGGTTCAGCATACGCTCTGCCCATATTCTCCACCGTGCCTCGTACGCACGCACCCGCAATTCAGTCTCTGTCGATGACAGCCCCTGTCGGCGAGCCTGCTCGTAAAGCCGCGCGCGTCGTGCACGATGGTTTTCCAGCGCTCTGGGCGCTATGGTGGCCCCCGTGGGGGTAAACCATACCCCCAGCCAGTCAAAACCCTGCGCGATCCTGCCCAGTTGGGTTTTGTCCGGGTGGGTTTCAAAACCGCCCAGGTCAAAAAATTCGTGCAGCCGCTTAACGCAGCGCCGCAGTTGCCAGCGGGTGCGGGTAAACAACAAAAAGTCATCCATATAGCGCGCATACCACAGGCCCTCCTGAGCGTTAAAAAAGTTATCTACGTGGTGCAACAGGCTGCCGCCAATCAGCGGGCTCAGCGCACAACCCCGGCAGATGCCGCTGGGTGGGGTATAAAACTCACCGCCGTCTTCTACGCTGTAGTGCACATATTGCTGAATCACATCAAACAGCACCGGGTCGGCCACATGCCATTTCAGCTGATTGGTCACCTGATGCTTACGGATATGCCGGTAGTAACCGCGAATGTCCGTTCGGTAGACAAAAGCGTATTCTCCGCCGGCCAAGGCAGCCCGCACTTCCGCTACCGAAACCACGCTACCGCCATGCCCGCGCAAATGCAGGCAACGCGCGGGTTTTGGCAACAGCGGTTCCGCCAACAACGCGGCCCACTTCAATATCAGCGCATCCTGCGCACACCACTGCACCCAACTGCGGCCACCCCGCCGCAACACCTGCATCGGCGCCAGCCGGTAATGCCCACTTTGCAGTTGCCGATAGAGCCGGTCGCCCTGCTGCGCCCAGTGAAAGCGCAAATGCCAAATGTCCGCATTGGGCGGCGCATGGCGGCGACGTTGGCACAGCCAGCGCCAGGCTGCATGCCATGCCGCCGCGCGGTTATTCATACTCCAGGCTAAAGGTCGCCACCGCGCTGAACGGCCCGCGTTCGATGGCTTTATGCTTCAGCGCGTCCGGTTCACCCTGCACATAGGCGTGCGCCGTCAGAATGTTGGCCCCACTCACCAATGCCTGCGCCTTGCCTGGCTGGTTAATCGGCAAGGGATCGCCCTGCGGGGTTTCCATACCGATGGCGATGCCGCTGGCCTGGCTGGCACCGTTCAGTGCCAGCAGCCCCGGCAACGCGGTACTTTCATTGCCGCTGAACGTCACCTTGACCGTTTTGCCCAGGCTCAGATCGCACTGCGCCAGATGCAGCTCAAACGGCTGACCGTGGGTGCGGGTGTTCATATACAGGTACTTGTCGATCACCGTGTCAAAATCCAGCACCACCGTTTCATCGCCCGGCGGGATCACGCAGGGTTCGGCCACCAGCGCGCCATGCAGGCGCATATTGTCCGCCGCCAGACTCAACTGGCTGCACAGCAGCAGCGCCGCCGTTGCGCACCAGCCTGCTTTATTCACCATGGTTCTTCTCCGGCTCATTGGTACACCGCCAGCAGGGTGGCCGTAGCTTCAAACGCCCCTTCTTTCAGCGCTGCGCCCGGCCGTTTGACCGGCACCGCCGCAAGCGTTGGCGGCGCGTTCAACTTGATCGGGATCGGTTGATTCAACGTAAACCGCTTGCCGTTTTGCAGCAGGCGGATAGCCAGATCCTCCACGTTGCTCTCGATCGCCGCCTCGTCGTAATCCGCCGGGGTGCCGACCACTTCCAGCGTCATGCTCCATGCCCCGGCACCGGGGCCGCAGGTGACCCGGTAGTTCACCGGTTGCAGGTAGTTAACGCCATCCACTTTGGTGACCCCAACCCGGTTGCCGAAATCGACATCTACCTCGCCACCGTCGTTGATGGTGCACGGCGGCGGTTCGATCAGGGTGCCGGAAAAACGCATGTTGTCCGCCGCCGCTGCCGGGCCGCCGAGGGCCATTAACAGAAAAATGCTGCCGTATCGCGCCATTGCCTCAGCCCCTTTCACTGGTATTCCACCTTCATGGTCGCCCCGGCGGAGAAGGCCCCGCCGCTCAACGTCGCCCCGGCCTGCTTGACCGGCACCGCCTCAAACGTTGGCATATTGGGGTAGGTAAAATTCACCCAGGTGTTGATCGGCTGCCGATTGCCGTTGCGCAACAGCGCCACCCCCAAATCATCCTTGTTGGTTTTCAGCACGTCAGTATCAAAGCCGGCGCCGGTACCCTGGATTTGCAGTTTCATCGCATTGTTCGGCGCGTTTTTACACTCCACCGAGTACACCACCGGCTGTTTCTTGTAACTGCCGTCGATGCGGGTGGTCATGACGTCGTTACCGAAATTCACTTCGATCAGGTTATTGTCGTTAATCACACAGGGCGGTGGCGCGACGATGGTCACTGTCACTTTGATCGTAGTGACCGCCTGCACCTGCTGGCCGTACAACAACACCAACGCCGCCAGCCCACAGCCGGGCAAACACTGTCTAAATTTTGCCTTCATGCCCATTCCCTTAGTCATAGCTGAGCTGGAAATCCACCACCGCCGCGTAGGCGCCTGGCAATAACCGCGCACGGGTGCGCTCCGGCGTAATACGGTAATTCAGCGCGTTTTGCCCCACCGCCAGCGCCAGTGGCGCCCCGCGACTGCCAAGGCGGATATCCCTGCCGCGCTCATCACTAATGCGCAACGCCAGCCCGGAAGCGCCGTGCACCTTCACCAGTTCCGGGTTGTCAGCATCCGCCGGGGCGATAAAACTCACCGACACCGCCGGCTGATGGGCGCTCCACAGCAGATTGCCGGTGCGTTGATCCCGGTTGACGGCCGGGCCGCGCAGGCAGTCGCGTAGGTGCAATTGCAGGTTCACTGGCGCACCGCGATCGCCCACCTTCGCCAGCTGTGCAGTAGCCGTATTGCCCAGTTGCACCGCCTGATACGCGGAGGCCATCTCCAGCCGGCAGGCGCTTTCGGTCAGTTCGCCGCGCACATGCAGCACGCCATGGGCCCCTTCCACCTGCCAGCTATTCGCCGCTATGGCTGACGGCATCAGCCACAGCATCACGCACAGGCACGCCGGTACCATCATCACCACTGCGGTAATCACCAGGGCATACAACCATTCATGGCGGTGGTAACCGCCGCCGTTCCATCGCCGGGATGTTCTTCGCATCGCTTATCCACCTGTTGTGTCAGTGAGCCTTATTTGCTGCCCGCTACCGCCTGGCAGCTCGCGCCGTTACAGTTAAAACTCAGTTGCGGGCGGCCGCCGTAGTCGTTGACGTAAGTCAGCACCGGCGCGTTACCCAACGCAGAGGCCGCAACCTTCAGCGGCGCACTGCCCTTGGGCGCTACCATCAGCGGTTCGAAGCCCGGTGCGCTGGCACCGCCCTTTTTGCTGCTGGCGTCCACCAGCGTCACGTAATACGGCGTCGGGTTATTCACCTGGTAGCTGTCGCCCTGTTTGGTCAGGGTCAGTTTTTCCTGCCACGGCGCGCTGGCTTCCGGGTTAGCTACCGCAATCGCCTTCGGCCGGTAGAACAGCTTGATGCGGGTTTGCAGCGCCAGTTGCAGCGTGTTGGGTTTGTCGCTCTTCGGCGGGATCTCGCGCAGGTTGAAGTAGAACAGCGTTTCGCGATCCTGCGGCAACGTATTGGCGGCTGGCAGCCCCTGCACTTTCACCTGGCTTTTGGCCCCCGGCTCCAGGCGCTGCACCGGCGGCAATACCGTCAATGGGCTGGTGATTTTTTTGCCGTTGGCGTCTTCGATCCAGCCCTGCGCCAGGTACGGCAGCTGCTTGTTCTCGTTGCTGATGCTCATGCTCACCGACTTGTCGCCGCCGCTGAAGATCACCCGGGTGCGGTCCAGCGCGATGGCGGCCGTTGCCTGTTGGGCGCACAGCAGGCCCGCCAGGCCGCCGGCAATTAATGTCACTAGATTATTGGTTTTCATTGCTCTCTACTCTTTAACAGTGTTTAACGCCTTGCCGTTGGCCACCGGGCCGCAAGGCAGTAACAGATTGGTCAATTGGCCAGGCGACAGCGTCTGCGGCAGGGTAAAGCCGCACTGCTCCGCGCCGCCCCAGCTCACGCTCATGGCTTCCCCGGCGTTGATGCCGCTCAGGTAGACTTCGCCGTTGTCATTGATAATGCCCACCTCCTGCCGCTTGCCGTTGCGCACCGTGGCGCCAAACGGCGGGGCAGAACCGTCCGCCAGCCGCACTACCGCCATCGCCTTCTCGCCGGCGATCACCTCAAAGTGCCGGTAGCCGATAGCGCCTTCGGTCAGGGTGGCCTGCGCCACGCTCTGGCTGACTTCGGCGTTTTCCGGCAACGTGTTCAGATCGATACTGAACTGGTTGCGGTAGTAACTGCCGACATCCACCACCACCGCTTTACCGAAGGCATTGGTCAGGGTCGGTGAGCTGTAACCGCGGATCGGGATCCCCGGCACGCCGTCGGTATCCAGCAACATACGGGTGCCACCGCTCATGCTGCTGCGGTGCAACGCCGCCCCTTTCAGGGTGGCGGTCGCGCCGCCCTGCATCGACAGCCCCAGCGAGCTGTACTGCCCGGCCTGGTAGCTGGCGCTGGCGTTCACCTGGCTGAGATCGCCGCTGTGGCTGTAGTAGCCGCTGGCTGTCGCGCCGCTGCGCGCAGTACCGGCGCTCACCTGGTAGGTGTCGCGCTCATTGAGCCGGTCGTAATACCCCACCTGATGGGTGTTATCGTTGCGGTTGTAACTGCCGCTGTAGCTCAGTGAGCCATTGCTGCCCCACGGCAGCGACAGCGACAGGTACATGCCGTCGTCATTGGTGCCGTTATATTTGTTGCGATAGCCGGTCAGCGACAGGCTGATATTCCTGAAGCGCCCCAGGTCGAAATAGCGCGACAGCGTCAGGTTGTAACGGTCATTCGCCGGCCGGTCCCAGTAGGTCTGGTGGTTGTAGTTGAGATAGGCACTCAACCCCAGATCGCGGAACTGCTGGTTAAAGGTGATGGTGTACATCTCCTTGCTGCTGTTGGTTCGCGTACCGTCGCGGCGTGCATCCAGGTATTCGCCCATCGACATATAGTTGCGTTCCGAGAAGCGGTAACCGGCAAAGGTCACCTGGCTGTCATAGTCGTCAAAGCGCTTGGAATAGCTCAGGCGGTATGAACCGCCGCTCAGCGTGCCCTGCTGCGGCAGGTTGGCGCGTGACTGGGTGGCATCGAACGACAGTGCGCCGAACATCATCAGGTCACGCCCCACCCCCAGCGCCAGCGCGTTGTAATCGCCGCCCGCCACGCCGCCGCCGTACAGCGACCAGCCGTTGCTCACGCCCCAGGAAAACTCGCCGGTGCCGAACATCGGCCCGTCGCTATGGTGTTCCCAGTCCGCCGGCCGGCCGGCCGCCACCTTGTAACGCACCGAGCCGGGCCGGGTCAGGTACGGGATGCTGGCGGTGTCCATCTTGAACTCCTGCACGCTGCCGTCCTGCTCTTCCACCCGCACGTCCAACTGGCCGCTGACCGCATCGTTGATGTCCTGAATGCGGAACGGCCCCGCCGCCACCTGGGTCTCATACAACACGCGCCCTTGCTGGCGAATAATCACCTTGGCGTTGCTGCGCGCCACGCCGGTCACCTCCGGCGCATAGCCGCGCAGGTTGGGCGGCAGCATGTTGTCGTCGGTCACCAGGCTGGCGCCGGCAAAACGCACGCTGTCGAAGATGTCGGAGTTTAAATAGTCCTCGCCCATCGTCAGCCTGGCACCCAGCTTCGGCAGTGCGCGGTAAGCGTAGTAACGGCTCCAGTCCCAGCTGGTGCGGGTCGGCTCGCCCGAGCCACCCTGGTGATCCAGCCGCGATTGCCAGTCTGCCCGCAGGCGCCAGGCGCCCAGATTGCCGCCAAGGGTGCCGTTGCCGCTGAGGTTATAACTCTGCGTGCCCTGCTTTTGCTGGCGCTGGCTTTGCGCATTCAGGTTGTAATCAAACAGCACCCCCGGGATCCCCTCGTCCCAGCGTGAAGGCGGGTCCCAGTTTTCTGCGGTATATTCCAGATACGCCTGCGGAATATTCAGGTACAGCGCCGCCGCGCCTAAATCGCCGCGCACTTCCATCCCCTCCAGGCTGCGGGGATCCAGACACTGGTTTTGGTGCCACCAGGTCAATTTCAGTAATGCAGACTCTTTTAACCCCAGTTGTTCAACCAACTGCGGCGTAATACAGGCTTCACTGCCTTTGGCATCGTCATCCGGCGGGTAAAACGCCACCGGCTGATCGGTTAATGTCTGTTTATTAATATGCACGGAAAACAGATAATCGCCGGGCATAATAAAATTGCCGCGAGAAAACTGCTCCAGGTCAATATTGGCGCGATCCGTCACATCCAGTACGTCGGTATTGAATTCAATATCAGCAGCTGCGACATTGGCAGCATTCCCCGCCAGAATAAAGGCGATCAATAGCCCCAAAATTCGCGGTCGTATTTTCCCTATACAGCCATATGACGGAGTAGTTGACATCCGCAGACCCTTATCAATAATTATTTAATTCGCAGTTACAGCCTTCAGGCAGGTTTAGTAGTAATCCATTTTAAAGCGCACGGTGGAGTAATAACTCCCGGCCTTCATTACCTGATTATTGCCAATCAACCGCAGGCCATAATTAAATTCCATGGTACCGGGTTGAATTTCATTTTTTGCCATGGGCATACCGGGTGCGGCGACATTCCCACGTTTATCGGATATTTGCAGGGCAATGCCCTTCGCGTTACCGTCAATACCAAATAATCCGGCATCTTCTCTGCCGTCAAAGGTCACGGCAAAATATCGCCAGTCATCCAGTGCAGGGTTGAATTTCTCTAACGTGCAATTCACCAGCTTAATAGTAAACTCATGCAACTCGCCCTGGCCGTCACGAATAATCTGGCTGACGGGCAGCGTCGCCAGGGTTATGGTTTGGTCAAGGCTTTCGGTATCAATGGCGCAGGCGGAGGCGATAATCCTGCCATTCACGGTCACTTCGCCACGCCCCTGATTGGCCGATTGCGCCAAAGAGGAACACAGCAACAGATTAACTAACACCGCACTGTGCAATATCCTTTTGCCATGCTGTGAATGCATACCTTCTCCCCACATAACGAGTTAATAAGCAGCATGCGGGTTGCCCCGCATGCAATTAACTGTGCGAATTAATCGCCGTGGGCTTATTGGTACGCCAGGGTAAAGTCAGCAACAGAGTTGAATTCGCCCGGGGTGATGGCAGCAGAAGCACCGTCGCCCTGCAGGTGTGCGCTGAAGCGCAGAGTCGCCTGGCCGTCTTCAATTTTTTGCGCCTTGCTGGCTTTGGTCAATGGCAGCAGTTTACCGTCGAGGTCGTTGATAGCGATGCTGGCACCGCGTGCAGTACCTTTCATTGCCAACAGGCCAGGAGCCGCTTCAGACTCGGTACCGCTAAAGGTGGTGGTCACGTCTTTAGCCGTTTGCAGATCACAACCTACCAGCTTGATCAGGATGTCCTGCGGTGTAGACTTGCCACCGTTTTTCAGCTGTGCAGAGGCGATATCACCCAACTTCACGGTCTGATCCAGGCTACCTGGTTCGATAGAGCACGGTGCATCAATGATAGAACCTTTAAAGGTTACGGTGCCGGAACCCTGGTTAGCGGCGTTAGCCATAGAGATAGTACCCAGAGTCATTACGGCTGCCAGCATGATTTTGTTCAGTTTCATTGTGTTAATTCCATATATACAATTAGTTTAATAAAGAAAGAGTCCTTGTGCTTACGCAGCCACCCTTTATTTGTTCACGTTCGCCAACACAGAGAATCTTGCTACCCCCCTGTTTTGGCGATGTGAAAATGATACCCCCGCCAAAAGCAAAACAGCAAAATAAACTAAATAAGTTAAAATTTACAACATTAAAATCTGAAAAAATGATATTAATTATATTTTTATACTAAAAATTATCAAAATAATGGCAGCAACAAGATTATTACACCAGAATAAAAACAATAAATTATCGTCAATGGAAAAATCTTATGGCGGCAATAAGATTTTTCTTGAAAACCAAGTCATCTGGGTTAGGATATCGGCTAACAACAACACCTGCCAATCCACATAAAACTTATAAATATGAAATACATAATAAACAAAATCGTTGTTTTCAACTCTGAAGAATTGACATTGTTTCTGTACGAGAATAACCAGGTTGTCACCAGGCTGACTAAACCGGCAAGCCGGTTATTGTTGGAGTTAATACAGAACAACAAGAAAAACATTACCCGGGATGATCTTCTTGAAAGGGTATGGACCACTTATGGTTTCACCGCCTCTAATGCCGGCTTAAATAATTACATTAGTGAGCTGCGTAAGGCATTCGCACTTTTGGGGTTAGCGAACGAAATTATCGTGACCATTCCTAAACTGGGGTTTCGCTTTGAAGGCTATATTGATCTCATCAATCCTTACGCAGAGGAAGCAGATATAACTTCGTCCGCAGAAGAAACAGAGGAAAAGAATAGGGTTGACGAGAGTGAAAACGGTGAGGAGACAGTTAACCGCCCGATAAAATACTCTTCAAAAGCCAAAACAAAGTGGTTAATTACTGCTCTTGGATTGGCCGGTGTTTTTATATTAACAGTCACCACTCTTATTAAGTGGGAGGACAGTGACGACTCCCATCCGCATCAAAAAATATTCAAATTTAATAGCTGCGATGTCTATGGCGTGGGAAAAATAGATAGCAAAGATGACTTGAGAATGAATATTGAGGGCATTCTGAATCGAGAAGGTATTGATTGCCTACATAGCTCAGGTGATGTTTTTTACATCGAGGACAGGCTTAATAAAAAAGACGTACGGGCTAGTTTAATTTCCTTTTGTAATAAAAATAAAAACAATCATTACGACGCCTGTTTCAATATAAAAAACCAGAGAAACACTACAAAATGACGAAGTTACTAATGGTACTTAATGGGTTTCTTTTTTTGCTGTTTTTTTCATTCAGCATGCATGCAGAAGAACCCTTCAAATGCACATCTCAGTATAAAACCTTGGTAGAAAAGGATAATGACTACACACTGTTTGATGGTCGTCTCACCCTATTTCTGAAAGATGAACATGAGGGTTTTTTCAGCCTGTCCGGAAAGGTTTCAACCAAAGAAAAAAATTACCTGTTGGTCAGGAAAAGCTATTTTACCCTCGCCCAGCATGAGGTTAATCAGGTCAAGCAGGCGACGATCACCAAGGTGATAAAGCACCCTAGCGACACCACACCAGACCCTCTTTGGCTGGCCGATATTTTACCAGAGCTACCAGGGATAGATTTTCATATAGAAATATGGCGCCTAAAGGATAACCTTATGATGGTGAAGTCCATCAACACCGGGTATCTCATTTGTGCCAAGAACTGATAATTTATCTCAAAGAGAAAAATTAGCGCGGGTTATCACCAGGGTAACCCGCCGCTTTTCTCGCTTCAGCGGCAAATCACCCGCGCAATGTCCTTCGAGTTGGTCAGAGCGCGCACTTCGCCGAACAGCTCCGTCGCCTCGGCATACTCTTTGCGTAAATACCCCAGCCACTGCTTGATACGCGCCACATGATACAGGCCGGTGTCGCCCTGCTTTTCCAGATGAACGTATTTTTGCAGCAGCTGCACCACCTGCGGCCACGGCATGCGCGGTTCGTTGTATTTCACCACCCGGCTCAGGTTCGGCACGTTTAATGCGCCTCGCCCCAGCATCACCGCGTCACAGCCGGTAGTTTGCAGGCAGTCTTGCGCGCTTTGGTAATCCCAGATTTCGCCGTTGGCGATCACCGGAATGGTCAGCCGCTTGCGGATCTCGCCAATCGCCGCCCAGTTAATGCGCTCGGCCTTGTAGCCGTCCTCTTTGGTACGGCCATGCACCGCCAGCTCGGTGGCACCCGCCTGTTGTACCGCGTCGGCGATTTCAAAACTGCGGCTGTCGCTGTCCCACCCCAGGCGTACCTTTACCGTTACCGGCAGATGATCCGGCACCGCCGCACGCATCGCTTTGGCGCCCTGGTAAATCAGTTCCGGGTCTTTCAGCAAGGTCGCCCCGCCGCCGCTGCCGTTAACCAGCTTGGATGGGCAACCGCAGTTGAGATCGACGCCGTAAGAGCCCAGTTCGACCGCGCGGGCGGCGTTTTCCCCCAGCCACTGCGGGTGCTGGCCCAGCAGTTGGATGCGCACCAGCGTGCCGGACGGGGTGCGGCTGGCGTGATGCAGTTCGGGGCACAGGCGATAGAAAGATTTGGCCGGCAGCAGTTGATCGACCACGCGCAGAAATTCGGTGATGCACAGGTCGTAGTCGTTCACTTCGGTGAGCAGCTCGCGCACCAAAGAATCGAGAACGCCCTCCATCGGAGCCAATAATACGCGCATGATTACCCCTGCTTAAAAAGACGCGCAATGATACGGGGGAATGCCGGCATCAGACAAGCGCACGGGGGAATAAAAAGCCGCTTAGCTCAACCTGCGCAGGGGCTGCCCGGCGAGAAACGCCTCGATGTCCTCAATCGCCTCGCGGAAGTAGGTACGGTAGTTGTCATCGGCCACGTAACCCAGGTGCGGCGTCGCCAGCACGTTGGGCAGGCGGCGGAAGATATCGTCCATCGGCAAAGGCTCAACCTCGAACACGTCCAGCCCGGCGCCGGCGATCCGTTGTTGTTGCAGGGCTTCTATCAATGCCGCCTGATCGACAATCGCCGCGCGCGAGGTGTTGATCAGATAGGCGGAAGGTTTCATCGCGGCCAGTTCATCGCGCCCCACCAGCCCACGGCTGCGTTCGCTCAGCACCAAATGGACGGAGACAAAATCGCTCTGCTCGAACAGCGCCAGTTTCGACTCGGCCAGCGCAACGCCCTGTTGCCCGGCTCTTTCCGCCGTCAGGTTCTGGCTCCAGGCCAGCACCCGCATGCCGAACGCCTGCGCCACCTTGGCCATCTGGCTGCCAATCTTGCCCAGCCCCAGCAGGCCCAGCGTTTTGCCTTGCAGGGTGACGCCAAGCGCCTGTTGCCAGGGGCCGTTATTGCGCAGCCCGGTATTTTCCGCCACCGTGTGCTTTGCCAGCCCCAGCAGCAGCGCCCAGGTCAGCTCCATCGGCGCGGCCGAGCCGCTGGCGGTGCCGCAAACCACAATGCCACGTTGTTCGGCAGCGGCCAGATCGATAGAGGCATTGCGCATACCGGAGGTGATCAGCAGTTTTAACTTCGGCAAGCGGGCCAGCAGCGTGGCGGTGATCGGCGTGCGCTCGCGCATGATCACCAGCATGTCGCAGTCTTGCAGGTGCACCGCCAGCTCCGCCTCGTCGGTAAAATGCTGGCTCATGGCGAACACCTCAACCCGCCCGGCTAGCGTCGACCAGTCCGCCATGGTGAGTGCCACCTGCTGATAATCATCAAGAATTGCGCACTTCAGTTTCATCATCGGCTCCAGAGAAATTGAGTTACCCCGTCGATCCTAGTACGAAAATTCACTTCCGCCAGACATAAAAATCTATGGTCCCCACCATTTTTGCAACACTGATTTTTGATTAATGTTGGCTTGCCTAAATCTATCCGGCGTCACTATGGGCATGGATGCCCGCGCCTCGATGAGTTCCGCACCTGATAAGCCTAAAAAGCCACACGGCTTCAGAGAGCCATTTTTTATGTTAGGTTTTCATCAGGCCGATAGGTCGTTCATGTCATCAATAATCAGTCTTCGCAAAACCAGATTGGGAACTGTTTTATTAACGATTAACCTGCCAGTCAGACTGGTGTCATCGTTACCTTTCGAACACGGTCTGCCGGGTTGTGATTGCCCATGCTATCCGGGCCAGCTTGTTGGCCAGAGCACAACACACTACGCAGGAGTGTTTTCTTGCCAGTTGCGCCCTGACCCAGTCAGCCAGCTTGCCTGACTGATAATCGATTCTCTGGATAAAGACTCTGGCGCACTGGACAAGTAACCGTCGCAGATTTTTGTCTCCCCGTTTACTTATCCCTAAAAGCGTATTTTTGCCGCCCGTGCTGTACTGTCGTGGTACCAGGCCGGTTGAGGCCGCAAAATCCCGGCTACAGCCATATTGTTTACCGTCGCTCAGTTGCGATGATAAAACGCTGGCAGTTATCGGCCCAACACCGGGTATTGTCTGAAGACGTTGTCCTGTTTCATCGCGACTCAGCTCTTGTTCCAGTGCCGTTTCAAGCTCGGTAATCTGTTCGACAAGGTAAAGATAATGAGCGTGTAAACGCATCAGCAACTGTGCCAGATAGGGAGGAAGTTCATTCTCTGCAAGGACTGTTGAGAGCCGTTTTATCACTGCGGCTCCGATCGGCATACTGATGCCAAATTCCAGCAAAAAAGCATGCATCTGATTAGTCGTTTTGACTTTATCTCTGACCAGCGATTCCCTGACCCGGTGAAGTGCCCGCATGGCCTGTTGAGCTTCGGTTCGTGGTTGTACAAATCGCATGGAGGGACGGGATGCCGCCTCGCATATGGCTTCTGCATCGACAAAATCGTTCTTGTTGCTCTTAACAAAAGGGCGAACGAATTGCGGAGAAATCAATTTTGCTTCATGGCCTAAATCAGCGATCCGGCGAGCCATAAAATGGGCACCGGCGCAGGCTTCCATTACAACGGTAGCTGATGTACATCCAGCCAGAAATTCAATGAGTTTGGTACGGGTAAGCTTTTTGCGCAGTAATGCTTTGCCTGATTTATCCTGGCAATGAATGTGAAAAGAATGTTTGCCGAGATCGATACCAATAAGCGTGACGTTTTGCATGATGGTCTTCTCCATAAAGAAACACCCTGTCAGCGTACCGCTCACAGGGTGGTGGGGACCATCTCATTAGCCACCTATAAAGGTGGCCTGATAGCGTCTTGCAACAGCGCGATATTATTCGCCCGGTTTGCGGCTGCGCGGACGACGTGCCGGCGCGCCTGAACGCGGTTTGCCATCGCCCTGAGGACGGGCACTGCCGCCGCCACGGTTTTCACGTTGGCCGCTATGGCCGCCGCCGTTACCGCTGCGCTGGCCGCCACCGGAGCGTTGACCGCCGCCGTTGCCGCGCCCGCCACCCTGACGGCCGTTGATGATCGGCTCCGCCTTGATGCTTGGGTCCGGCTCGTAGCCTGGTAGGGCAATACGCGGGATTTCACGCTTCAGCAGGCGCTCGATGTCGCGCAGCAGTTTGTGTTCATCCACGCAGACCAACGAGATAGCCTCACCGGTACGCTCTGCACGGCCGGTACGGCCGATGCGGTGCACGTAATCTTCCGGCACGTTAGGCAGCTCGTAGTTCACCACGTGCGGCAGTTGGTCGATATCCAGACCGCGCGCCGCGATGTCGGTTGCCACCAGCACGCGAATTTTGCCGTCTTTAAAATCGGCCAATGCACGGGTACGCGCGCCCTGGCTTTTATTGCCGTGGATCGCCGCGGCGGTGATGCCGTCTTTGTTCAGCTGCTCGGCCAGGTGGTTGGCGCCGTGCTTGGTGCGGTTGAACACCAATACTTGCTTCCAGTCGCCTTCGCCGATCATCTGCGACAGCAGTTCCCGCTTACGCTTCTTGTCGACGAAGTGCACGCTTTGTTCGATCTGCTCGGACGCGGTATTGCGGCGCGCCACTTCCACCGATGCCGGGTTGTGCAGCAGCTTGTTCGCCAACGCTTTGATGTCGTCGGAGAAAGTCGCTGAGAACAGCAGGTTCTGACGCTTGGCAGGCAGCTTGGCCAGCACGCGGCGGATATCATGGATAAAGCCCATATCCAGCATGCGGTCAGCTTCGTCCAGCACCAGAATTTCAATTTTGGACAGATCAACCGCGTTCTGGTGTTCCAGATCCAGCAGGCGACCCGGTGTTGCCACCAGAATGTCGACGCCGCCGCGCAGTTTCATCATCTGCGGGTTGATGCTCACGCCGCCAAACACCACCAGCGAACGCAGGCGCAGGTGTTTGCTGTAAGCTTCGACGTTTTCGCCGATCTGCGCCGCCAGTTCACGGGTTGGCGTCAGGATCAGCGCACGTACCGGGCGACGGCCTTTGATCGGATGATCATGCTTACTCAGCAGCTGCAACAGCGGCAGGGTAAAGCCAGCGGTTTTACCGGTACCGGTCTGTGCGCTGGCCATCAGGTCACGACCTTCCAATACAACAGGGATAGCCTGGCGCTGAATTGGCGTAGGTTCGCGATAGCCCTGTTCTTCAACAGCGCGCAGAATTTCAGCACTTAAGCCGAGAGTTTCAAATGACATAGTAGAGAAAAGCTCCAGATCCCCCCTAACCTAAACAATGTTCGGTGCAGTTTCCTGGGAGGATGATCAGACGGGGCATTAAGCATGACCACGAGGGATTTGGCACAAACTGCAGTGCACCAGCGCGGGAGTGTAGCAGAAGTCGCACAAGAAAACGCAATTTTACTGACTGAGAGCACAATATGCCGGAAATTCAGTACATGCTGAAAGTAACCTTAATTTAAAAATGGTTTATGATTGCATTTCACTCAATCTGGCATAAAGTTAATCATATGATTGATTAACTTTTGCGAGCACTCTCTATGTCAGGTAATCAAACTGCCGGCCGGGCACGCGGCGAACAGGCGCGCCAGCAGCTGATCGCCGCCGCCATCGAGATGTTCGGCGAATACGGCATTCAGGGCGCGACCACCCGCGATATCGCCCAGCGCGCCGGGCAGAACATCGCCGCCATTACCTACTACTTCAATTCCAAAGAAGGCCTCTATCTGGCCGTTGCGCAGTGGATCGCCGATTTTATCCAGCAGGCGTTCCGCCCGTTGGCCGAGGAGATTGACCGCTTCTGGCAACGGCCTGCCGCCGAGCGCCGGCCGGAACAGTATCTCGCTTACCTGAAAAGCGGGCTGCTGGCGTTCAGCGAACTGATGACCCAACCGCACACGCTGAACCTGAGCAAAATCATGTCGCGCGAGCAGCTCTCGCCTACCGATGCTTATCCGCTGATCCACCAGCAGGTGATAGCGCCGCTGCATAGCAAACTGTGCCGCCTGTTGGCGGCCTATACCGGCATCGACGAGCGCTCGACCAAAATCGTGCTGCACACCCACGCGCTGCTCGGCGAGGTGCTGTCGTTTCGCATCGCGCGGGAAACCGTGCGCCGGCAAGCGGGCTGGCAGCAGATCGGTGCGGCCGAAGCGGCACAGATCAGCGAGGTGCTGACGGAACACATAGATCTTCTGGTTAATGGGCTGCGCCAGCGTTATGGCGCGTAAACCCTGCGTATTTCAAGCTACGGCGTTGTTGACTGCGTGCACTCCCCCCAGTCACTTACTTGAGTAAGCTCCTGGGGACTCACGCACTTGTCGCCTGGCCGTAACGTGAAATTCATTGGGTTTAATCTTTATAGGCAGGGAGTGTTATGAACAAGAAACGCAGTGCCATTATTGTGGCGGTTATCGTGCTGATCGCCGCCGCCGGTTATGGCTTTTGGTATTACCAACAGCAGCAAGACCAGCCGCTGACGCTGTACGGCAACGTCGATATCCGCACGGTGAATCTCGGTTTCCGCGTCGACGGGCGACTGGCGTCGCTGACCGTCGACGAAGGCGACCCGCTCCAACCGGGGCAACTGCTCGGCAAGCTGGACGACGCGCCCTACATTAACGCGCTGCAACAGGCGCAGGCCAACGTCGCCAGCGCCAAGGCCAAGCTGGCGCTGCTGATGGCCGGTTACCGCGCCGAAGAGATTGCCCAGGTGCGTTCGGAAGTGGCGCAACGCCTTTCCGCCTTTAGCTATGCCGACAGCTTCCTCAAACGTCAGCAGGGGCTATGGGCGAAAAACGCCACCTCCGCCGATGCGCTGGAAGATGCCCGCACCTCGCGCAATCAGGCGCAGGCCAACCTGCAAGCCTCGAAAGACAAGCTGTCGCAATACCTCAGCGGCAACCGCCCGCAGGAGATAGAAGAAGCCAAAGCCAATCTGGCGCAAAATGAAGCCGCGCTGGCGCAGGCACAGCTGAATTTGCACGATACCACCCTGGTTTCCCCTTCGGCCGGCACGGTGCTGACGCGCGCAATCGAGCCCGGCACCATGCTCAGCGCCGGCAGTACGGTATTCACGCTTTCGCTGACCCGCCCGGTGTGGGTGCGCGCCTATGTGAACGAATCCAGCCTGGGTAAAGCGGTGTCGGGCGCCGAACTGGAAATTTATACCGATGGCCGGCCGAACAAGCCTTATCACGGCAAAATCGGCTTTGTGTCGCCGACCGCCGAATTTACGCCGAAAAGCGTCGAAACCCCGGATCTGCGCACCGATTTGGTGTACCGCCTGCGGGTGATCGTCACCGACGCCGATGACGCGTTGCGCCAGGGCATGCCGGTCACCGTTCGTTTTGCCAAACCTTGAGAGGGCGGTAATGGAACAGGTCATTGAGCTGGAGGCGTTGGAAAAACGTTTCCCGTCGTTGGCAAAACCCGCGGTCGCCAGCCTGACCACCCGCCTGACCAGTGGCGCGGTCACCGGGCTGGTTGGCCCGGACGGCGCAGGTAAAACCACCCTGCTGCGCATGCTGGCCGGGTTGCTGAAACCCAGCAGCGGTACGCTGCGCGTCGCCGGGTTGGATCCGATCGCGCAAGATCGTCAACTGCACGCCATCCTCGGCTACATGCCGCAAAAGTTCGGGCTGTATGAAGATCTGACGGTCATGGAAAACCTGACGCTGTACGCCGATCTGCGCGGCGTCACCGGCGATCTGCGTAAACAGACTTTCGAGCGGCTGCTGACCTTCACCGATCTCACCCGCTTCACCACCCGCCTCGCAGGCAAGCTTTCCGGCGGCATGAAGCAAAAACTCGGGCTGGCCTGCACGCTGGTGGGCCAACCGCAGGTGCTGCTGCTGGATGAGCCGGGAGTGGGCGTCGATCCGATCTCGCGCCGCGAACTGTGGCGCATGGTGCATGAGCTGGCCAACGACGGCATGCTGATCCTGTGGAGCACCTCCTATCTTGACGAGGCCGAGCAGTGTCGCGAAGTGCTGTTGCTCAATGAAGGGGAATTGCTGTTCAGCGGCGCGCCTAAAGATCTGACCCAGCGCATGGCCGGGCGCACGGTGCTGATTACGCCCCCCGCCGGCAGCCACCGCGCCCTGCTGCAACGGGCGATCTGCCTGCCTTCGGTTACCGACGGGGTGATCCAGGGCAAATACCTGCGGCTGATCCTCAAGCAGGGCGAAGATCACCGCCAGGTACTGCAGGCGCTGGATCTGCCGGATGCGGAAATGACGGAAGCGGATCCGCGCTTCGAGGATGCGTTTATCGATCTGCTCGGCGGCGGACCAAACAGTAAATCGGCGCTGGCGGAGATCATGCCGACCGTCGAAGGTGAAAGCACGCAAACGGTGATTGAAGCTCAGGGGCTGACCAAGAAGTTCGGCGATTTCGCCGCCACCGACCATGTGGACTTCAAGGTGCAGCGCGGCGAGATTTTCGGCCTGCTCGGCCCGAACGGCGCCGGCAAATCCACCACCTTCAAAATGATGTGCGGGCTGCTGGTACCGACCGAAGGCAAGGCGCTGGTGCTGGATATGGACTTAAAAACCAGCTCCGGCAAGGCGCGCCAACACCTGGGCTATATGGCGCAGAAATTCTCGCTGTACGGCAACCTGACGGTGGCGCAGAACCTGAAGTTTTTCTCCGGCGTCTACGGCCTGAGCGGCAAAGCGCAGCGCGACAAAATCAACGAGATGTCGACCGCCTTCAACTTTGGGCCGATCCTCAGCCAAACGCCGGATTCGCTGCCGCTCGGCTTCAAGCAACGGCTGGCCCTGGCCTGCGCACTGATGCACGAACCGGACATTCTGTTCCTCGACGAACCGACCTCGGGCGTCGATCCCCTGACCCGCCGCGAGTTCTGGTTGCACATCAACGGCATGGTCGACAAAGGCGTGACGGTGATGGTCACGACCCACTTTATGGACGAGGCGGAATACTGCGATCGCATCGGGCTGGTGTATCGCGGCAAGATCATCGCCGCCGGCACGCCGGACGATCTCAAACAACAGGTCGCCAGCGACGACAACCCCAACCCTTCAATGGAGCAGGCGTTTATCGATCTGGTGCAGGGTTACGATCGGGAGGAGCAGCCGTGAGCGAGAAAGCAGCCGTGAGCGAAGACATAGCCGTGAACGAGAAAACAACCTCCGCCGACGCCAGCAGTTTCTCCTGGCGGCGGCTGCGTGCGCTGTGTCTGAAAGAGACGCGGCAGATCCTGCGCGATCCCAGCAGTGGGCTGATTGCCTTTGTGATCCCTTTGATGCTGCTGTTTATCTTCGGCTACGGCATCAACCTGGACTCCAGCAAGCTGCGGCTGGGTATTTTAATGGAGCAACAGAGCGAAGACGCCCGCGATCTGGCCCACGCTTTTGCCGGTTCGCCCTACATTGAACCGACCATCAGCGACAACCGCCAACAGTTGATCCAGCTGATGCAGGCCGGGCAGATCCGCGGGCTGGTGGTGATCCCCAATGACTTTGCCCAACATATGGCGCGGCCGCACGATAGCGCGCCAATCCAGGTAATCACCGACGGCAGCGAGCCGAATACCGCCAACTTTGTCCAGGGCTATACCCAGGGAGTGTGGCAAATCTGGCAGCAGCAGCGCGCCACCGATCGCGGGCGCGAGGACAAGCCGCTGATTGACGTGCAGATGCGTTACTGGTTTAACCCGGCGGCCATCAGCCGGCATTACATCATTCCCGGTGCCATCACCATTATCATGACGGTGATTGGCGCGATCCTCACCTCGCTGGTGATCGCCCGCGAGTGGGAACGCGGCACCATGGAGGCGCTGCTCTCCACCCAGGTGACGCGCAGCGAACTGTTGCTTTCCAAACTGGTGCCCTACTACTTCCTCGGCATGATCGCCATGGTGCTGTGCATGGTGGTGTCGGTATTCGTGCTCGGCGTGCCCTACCGCGGTTCGCTGCTGATTTTGTTCGTGATCAGCAGCCTGTTCCTCGCCAGTACGCTCGGTATGGGGCTGCTGATTTCCACCATCACCCGCAATCAGTTCAACGCGGCGATGGTGGCGCTGAACGCCGCCTTTCTGCCTTCGATTATGCTGTCCGGCTTTATCTTCCAAATCGACAGCATGCCGGCGATCGTGCGCGCCGTAACCTATATCATTCCGGCACGCTACTTCGTCAGCACGTTGCAGACGCTGTTTTTGGCGGGCAACGTCGGCACGGTGCTGATGATTAACCTGCTGTTCCTGATCGCCTCGGCGGTAGTGTTTATCGGCCTGACGGCCTGGAAAACCCAGCGGCGGCTGGATTAAGGAGCCAGATGATGTTTCACCGTCTTTGGACGTTAATCATTAAGGAAATGCAATCGTTGCTGCGCGATCCGCAGACCCGCGCGATCCTGATTTTACCGGTTATTCTGCAGGTGCTGCTGTTCCCGTTCGCCGCCACGCTGGAGGTGACCAACGCCACCATCGCGGTGTACAGCGAAGACAACGGCCATGCTTCGGTGGAGCTGACCCAGCGCTTCGCCAAGGCGAAAGCCTTTTCGCACGTATTGCTGCTGCGCAACCCGCAAGAGATACAAGCCACCCTCGACAACCAGCGGGCGCTGCTGCTGATCCGCTTCCCGGCGCAGTTTTCGCGCGATATCGCCAGCGGTACTACCGCCCCGCTGCAATTGCTGCTCGACGGGCGCAATTCCAACAGCGCGCAGATCGCCGCCAACTATGTGCAGCAGATTGTGCAGGATTATCAAAACGAGCTGATCGGCAACCGAGCCAAGCCCAACAACAGCGAGCTGGTGGTGCGTAACTGGTATAACCCGAATCTGGATTACAAATGGTTCGTGGTGCCTTCGCTGATCGCCATGATCACCACCATCGGCGTGCTGATTGTCACTTCGCTGTCGGTGGCGCGCGAGCGCGAACAGGGCACGCTGGAGCAGTTGCTGGTGTCGCCGCTGACCACCTGGCAGATTTTTATCGGCAAAGCGGTACCGGCGCTGATCGTCGCCACCTTCCAGGCCAGCATCGTGCTGCTGATTGGCATCTTTATGTACCAGATCCCGTTCGCCGGCTCGCTGCTGCTGTTCTACGGCACCATGCTGGTTTACGGGCTGTCGTTGGTGGGGTTCGGCCTGCTGATTTCGTCGCTGTGCGCCACGCAGCAGCAGGCGTTTATCGGCGTGTTCGTGTTTATGATGCCGGCGATCCTGCTTTCCGGTTATGTCTCGCCGGTGGAGAACATGCCGGTGTGGCTACAGGATCTTACCTGGGTCAACCCGATTCGCCACTTTACCGACATCACCAAACAGATCTATTTGAAGGACGCCAGCTTCGGCATTATCTGGCACAGCCTGTGGCCGCTGCTGGTGATCACCGCCACCACCGGCAGCGCCGCCTACGCCATGTTCCGCCGCAAAATGGCATAAAAAAAGACTCTGCGATAGGGATCGCAGAGTCTTTCTACTCGCTGTAAATCCTATGGATTTCATGCTGCGGCTAGGCGCCTTGCAACAACGCCGCAGCTTGAAAGACGACGGATTTAGCGACGGTTGCCGAAAATACGCAACAACATCAGGAACAGGTTGATGAAATCAAGATACAGCGTCAGCGCGCCGACGATGGCGTATTTGCGGAAGCTGTCTTTGTCATCGGCGTTCAATTGTTCGCCCATCGCCTTCAGTTTCTGGGTGTCGTACGCCGTCAGGCCAACGAACACCACCACTCCGATATAGGTAATCGCCCACATCAGCGCGGTGCTTTTCAACCAGATGTTCACCAGCGAAGCCAGCACGATGCCGATCAGCGCCATAAACAGCATGCTGCCGAAACCGCTCAAATCACGCTTGGTGGTGTAGCCGTACAGGCTCATCGCGCCGAACATGCCGGCGGTCACCACAAAGGTGCTGGCGATCGAGCTGTAGGTATAAGCGATGAAAATGCTCGACAGCGTCAGCCCGGTCAGCGCCGAATAAAGCATAAACAGTGACGTAGCCACAGTGCCGCTGAGGCGGTTGACCATACCGGAAATCACGAACACCAGCGCCAACTGAGCGATAATCAGGCCGAAGAAGGTGATCTGGCTGGAGAAGATAAAGTTGAGGATCGCGGGCGTGTTGGCCGCGTACCAGGAAACGAACGCCGTCAACAGCAGGCCACAGGTCATCCAGCCATAAACCTGCGCCATATAAGCCTGAATGCCGCTGTTGGCACGTTCAACGATTGAACCATTAGAGCGTGGATATCGGTCCATGACGGTTACCTTTTGCGTATTGAACAAGATTTCGAAACCCTGTTATGTCAGGTTTCACCTGCTATAAGCCTACCACAGAAAGCCTAGCCTGAAAGTTGCAAAGGTATTGATATATTTCTGCGGTTTACCCTTTATTTATTCGCATTATGCCAACGTTCCGCCGCCTGACGATCGCTGTCGCGCGCGTCGACCCAGCGGTCGCCCTGCCCGGTCGCTTCGCGCTTCCAGAACGGCGCTCGGGTTTTCAGATAGTCCATGATGAACTCGGTGGCGGCGAATGCCATGCTGCGGTGCGCGCTGGTCACGCCGACGAACACAATCTCCTCGCCGGGAAACAGCTCGCCCACACGATGGATCACCGTAGCGCGCTGCAACGGCCAGCGGCTGCGCGCCTCCTCCACGATCTCCGCCAGCGCTTTTTCGGTCATGCCCGGGTAGTGCTCCAGCGTCAACGCGCTGACGTCGTCGCCCAGATTATGGTTGCGCACCTTGCCGGTGAAGGTCACGACGGCGCCGTCGTCATCGCACTGCGCCAGCCACTGATACTCATCGCCGACGCTGAAGGGCGCTGCGCCGACGCGGATACGGGTGTTTTCCACTGTTAACCTCCGGTTACCGGCGGAAAGAAAGCGACTTCATCGCCGGCGCGCAGCGGGTGCTCTGCCGCCACCAGCGACTGATTGACCGCCGTCAACAGCTTGCCGGATTCCAGCGCCAACGCCCAACGTTCGCCGCGTGCGCAAAGCGCCTTGCGCAGCGCCTCTACCGTGGGATAGTCCGCCGGCATCGACAAGTCGCCAGTGCCCACCAGTTCGCGCACTTGCGCAAAAAACAGAATGTTAATCATAGATCCACCTTGAAATCACCGGACTTGCCGCCGCTTTTCGCCAGCAGCCGCACCGGGCCAATCACCATGTCTTTCTGCACCGCTTTGCACATGTCGTAAATGGTCAACGCGGCTACCGAGGCAGCGGTCAGCGCCTCCATTTCGACGCCGGTCTTGCCGGTCAGCCGGCAGCAGGTTTCAATGCGCACCCTGCTGTGTTCCGGTTGCGCCTCCAGTTGCACTTCAACCTTGCTCAGCATCAGCGGGTGGCACAGCGGGATTAGCTCCCAGGTGCGTTTCGCCGCCTGAATGCCGGCGATGCGCGCCGTAGCGAAGACGTCGCCCTTGTGGTGGCTGCCGTCGATAATCATCGCCAGCGTGGCGGGCAGCATCTCGACAAAGGCCTCGGCACGGGCTTCGCGCACCGTCTCTGCCTTGGCGGACACGTCGACCATATGGGCTTCGCCCGCGGCGTTAATATGGGTTAACTGCGTCATGGCTCTTATTTCTTCAGATGTGGCTGGAAGTTGCACGGGCGGTGGCGCGCGTCCAACTGCTCTTCAATGATGCGCTCCCAGGCGGTGCGGCAGGCACGGGTCGAACCCGGCATGGCGAAAATCACCGTCTGGTTGGCGATGCCGGCCAACGCACGCGACTGGATAGTGGCGGTGCCGATTTCTTCGTAGGACACCATGCGGAACAGCTCGCCAAACCCTTCGACCTCGCGGTCAAACAGCGGCAGCAGCGCTTCCGGGGTATTGTCGCGGGTGGTAAAACCGGTGCCGCCGGTGATCAACACCGCCTGTACGCCTTCATCGGCAATCCACGCGGAAACCCGCGCACGGATCAGGTATTTATCGTCTTTGACGATGGCGCGATCCACCACCCGATGGCCCGCCTCCAGCGCCGCTTCCTGCAGGTATTGGCCTGAGGTATCTTCAGCTTCGCCCCGGCTGTCCGAGACGGTCAGAATGGCGATGTGCGCCGGAATGAATTCACTGCTGGCATGGCTCATTGTTAACGATGCTCCTCTTCGTTGAATACCCAGTAAACTACCTGCCGTTATCAGGGGCGGCCGCAGGCAACCGACAACGCTGCGGTTTGAAACACGCAGCGGTCAGCCGCCGATAAACGACAGGTTCTGGGTAATGCCACTGTTGTTCTGATGCAGGAAATGGGTCTGCTTTTTGCTCAGCAGCCCGCCCTGGATGCGTTGCTTCAATTCCTCGAGCTGACCGTCATCCGCCAGCAGATCGCGCAGCGTGATGCCTTGCTCGCCGAACAGGCACAGGTGCAGGTTGCCGATGGCGGAGACCCGCAGCCGGTTGCAACTGGCGCAGAAGTCTTTTTCGTACGGCATGATCAAGCCCACTTCGCCCTGGTAATCCGGGTGGCTGAACACCTGCGCCGGGCCGTCGCTGCGGCCGCGCGGTTGCCGTTGCCAGCCCTGCTGCTCCAGTTGCAAACGAATCACTTCGCCGGACAGGTGATGCCGGCGGAACAGCTCGCCGCCTTCGCCGGTTTCCATCAGTTCGATAAAACGCAGTTGGATCGGGCGGTCTTTGATCCAGTGCAGAAAGGCGCTCAGTTGCTGATGATTGACGTCACGCATCAGCACCGCATTGACCTTGACCTTGCTGAACCCGGCGGCAAACGCGGCATCGATGCCGTCCATCACCTGGCGGAACTTGTCCTGGCCGGTAATGGCGTGAAACTGACGGGCATCCAGGCTGTCGACGCTGACGTTAATCGCCGTCAGGCCGGCGTCGCGCCACTGGGCAACGTCGCGCGCCAGGCGGTAGCCGTTGGTGGTGACCGCCAGCGTTCGGATGGCCGGGTTTTCACGCACGGCGGCAATGATCTCGGTAAAATCGCGGCGCAGCGAAGGTTCACCGCCGGTAAGGCGGACCTTTTCGGTGCCCAGTTCGGCAAATGCGCGGCTGACACGCCGGATCTCATCCAGCGACAGGAAGGTTTTCGGGCTGCCGTTAGGCTGGTAGCCGTCAGGCAAGCAGTAGGTGCAACGAAAGTTACACACGTCGGTGATCGACAGGCGCAGGTAATAGAACTTGCGCTCATAAGCATCAATGAGTTGCGGCACCATAACACCTTTCCAAAGTCGGGAGATGCGAGCGTTTCCGCTCTGCACCCTGGTGGCTGACTTCGCCACGGCCCAAGCGCCATATTGTTCGCAGGAACAACGTAGGCCCAGAGGCTAGGAGTTTTGGTCTCAGTTCCCGCTGTTTGAAAGCCGGAACGAAACCGTGGTTTTCACCAGAATACTAGCGCTAAATAAACGCGATAGCCAACTCGCAATTTCGCTATATAATTGTCTATACAGCGATTTTACGTGGCTGCAAATCTGGTTAACCATGATAAACGCCCCTTGCGCAGGCGAATTGACCAGAATCACGCAAATGACACTCTTTTTCGCGTTTTTACGCCAAATCCGCTACTTTATGCGGGCAGTTTCAGCCCCTTTGTAAGGAAATTTATGCGTAATCGTACCCTGGCCGATCTCGATCGGGTGGTGGCATTAGGTGGCGGCCACGGTCTTGGCCGCGTGATGTCTTCCCTGTCGTCTTTAGGCTCCCGTTTAACCGGCATTGTTACCACCACCGATAATGGCGGTTCTACCGGTCGCATCCGCCGCTCGGAAGGCGGCATTGCCTGGGGCGATACCCGCAACTGTCTCAATCAACTGATCACCGAACCGAGCGTCGCCTCCGCGATGTTCGAATACCGCTTCAGCGGCAACGGCGAGCTGTCGGGGCATAATCTCGGCAACCTGATGTTGAAAGCCCTGGATCACCTCAGCGTGCGCCCGCTGGAGGCGATCAATCTGGTACGCAGCCTGCTGAAAGTGGACGCGGCGCTGATCCCGATGTCCGAGCAGCCGGTGGATCTGATGGCGCACGATCACGAAGGCCATCAGGTTTACGGTGAGGTGAACATCGACCAGCTTACCCATATGCCGCAGGAACTGATGCTGTCGCCACACGTCCACGCCACGCGTGAGGCGCTGGATGCCATCGCGCAGGCCGACGTGATCCTGATTGGGCCGGGCAGTTTTCTCACCAGCCTGATGCCGCTGTTATTGCTGGACGATCTCACCCAGGCTCTGCGTCGCAGCAGCGCCAATATGATCTACATCGGCAATCTGGGGCGAGAACTGAGCGTCGCGGCGGCGGCATTGACGCTGAAAGACAAGCTGGAGCTGATGGAAGAACGGATTGGCCGCAAGATGATTGATGCGCTGATTGTCGGCCCGGCGGTGGATACCGGCGCGGTGCTCGATCGGGTAGTGATTCAGCAACCGCTGGAAGCGGCCGATATTCCTTACCGCCACGATCGTCAACTGCTGCGCCAGGCGCTGGATCAGGCGCTGATAGAATTGGGTACCCGCGCCTGAGTTAATCGCGGGCGGTTAATCGCGCCCGCGCAGCCACGGGTTGTCGCTGGCGGCGCTGTTGACCATATCGATATAGAGATCTTCCACCTGCTTGCGCGCCCAGGGCGTGCGGCGCAAAAACTTCAGGCTGGACTTGATGCTGGGATCGCTGCTGAAACAGTTGATGCGAATGCGTTCGGCCAGCCCTGACCAGCCATAGCTCTCCACCAGCTTAGTTAAAAGTTGTTCCAGAGTGACGCCGTGCAACGGGTCTTTGGACTGGTGTTCGGTCATGGTCTTTGGCTCGCGTTAGTCAATTGGCCGCACACCATAATCAGCTTTGGCACAGGCGACAAGAAATTTATCCCCTTCGTCTTTCAAACTGCAGCGTTCAAATCACCGTGGGGGCGAAGAAATTCGCCCCGATGGATCCGGACACCGAATACGGTGCCCCTTCGGTTCACGAAATGGCGATAAACTGCTCGCGCAACTGGTGGATTTCGTCACGCAAACCGGCGGCCAGCTCGAACTCCAGATTCTGCGCGTGAGTATACATCTGCGCTTCCAGCTCGCGGATTTTCTGATCCAGGGCTTTTGGCGTCAGATGCTGATACTGGGCGGCACTTTCTGCGGCCTTGCCCTTCCCTCGGCCCTTGCTGCGGTTGCCCGGTTGGCCCAGTTGCAGGATATCGGACACTTTCTTGTTCAGGCCTTTAGGCACGATGCCGTTTTCTTCGTTGAACGCCTGCTGCTTGGCGCGGCGGCGTTCGGTCTCACCAATCGCTCTGGCCATCGAGTCGGTAATTCTGTCGCCGTAGAGGATCGCCTTGCCGTTGAGGTTACGCGCCGCACGGCCGATGGTTTGGATCAGGGAGCGTTCGGAACGCAGGAAGCCTTCCTTGTCTGCGTCCAGAATCGCCACCAGCGACACCTCAGGCATGTCCAGCCCCTCACGCAACAGGTTGATGCCCACCAGCACGTCAAACTCGCCCAGGCGCAGGTCACGAATGATTTCGACGCGTTCCACGGTATCGATGTCCGAGTGCAGATAGCGCACGCGCTCGCCGTGCTCTTCCAGATATTCGGTCAGATCTTCCGCCATGCGCTTGGTCAGGGTAGTGACCAACACGCGTTCCTTGACCGCCACCCGCTTGCGGATCTCGGAAAGCAGGTCATCCACCTGGGTGGTGACCGGCCGCACTTCCACTATCGGATCCAGCAGCCCGGTAGGCCGCACGACCTGATCGATAATATCGTCGCCGGATTTCTCCAGCTCATATTTGCCCGGCGTGGCGGACACGTAGATGGTCTGCGGCGCCAGCGCTTCGAACTCTTCAAAACGCATCGGGCGGTTATCCAGCGCCGACGGCAGGCGGAAGCCGTATTCCACCAGCGTTTCCTTGCGCGAACGGTCACCTTTGTACATGCCGCCGATTTGCGGAATGGTAACGTGCGATTCATCGACCACCAGCAGGCCATCCGCCGGCAGATAGTCAAACAGCGTCGGTGGCGGCTCACCCTCGCTGCGGCCGGACAAATAGCGTGAATAGTTTTCAATACCGGAGCAGTAGCCCAGCTCGTTCATCATCTCCAGATCAAACTGGGTGCGCTGCGTCAGACGCTGTTCTTCCAACAGCTTGTTGTTGGCCAGCAGCACCTTGCGCCGCTCGGCCAGATCCACCTTGATCTCTTCCATCGCCTGCAGGATCCGCTCGCGCGGCGTCACGTAGTGCGACTTCGGGTAAATGGTGAAACGCTGTACCACCTGCTCGATCTGGCCGGTCAGCGGATCGAACAGCGAAAGCCGTTCGACTTCTTCATCAAACAGCTCGATGCGCAGCGCCAGCTCGTCCGACTCTGCCGGGAAGATGTCGATCACCTCGCCGCGCACGCGGAAGGTGGCGCGCTGGAAAGCCTGATCGTTGCGGGAATATTGCAGCTCCGTCAAACGCCGCAGGATCGAGCGTTGATCGATGATCATGCCCTTGGTCAGGTGCAGCATCATCTTCAGATACAGCTCCGGATCGCCCAGGCCATAGATTGCCGACACCGATGCCACCACCACTACGTCGCGGCGTTCCAGCAGCGCCTTGGTGGCTGAAAGGCGCATTTGTTCGATGTGCTCGTTCACCGCGGAGTCTTTTTCAATAAAGGTGTCGGAGCTGGGGACATAGGCTTCCGGCTGGTAGTAGTCGTAGTACGAGACAAAATACTCAACCGCATTCTCGGGGAAGAACTCTTTCATCTCGCCATACAGCTGCGCCGCCAGCGTCTTGTTTGGCGCCAGCACCATGGTCGGCCGGTTTAGATCGGCGATGACGTTGGCGACGGTAAATGTCTTGCCCGAACCGGTAACGCCCAGCAGCGTTTGATGCGCCAGACCGTCTTCCAGGCCCTCTTCCAGCTTGCGAATGGCTTCCGGCTGATCGCCGGCCGGTTTGAAATCGGAACGCAGTTTGAAAATTTTACTCATTGACTCGGCTACCCTGTGGAGATGCGCGCGCTCAGGCGGCCATGGAGCGGATGCTCGACGAATGGCCCCTAATTATGGAAAGCCCCGGCGATTTTCGCCAGTGCCTATGATACTGGATATAAAACCAGCTTCAAGCGATTCGTTGCTCAAGATGACGCATCCCGCTATTGACCCCGCTGCCGACGCGCACGTCGGCGGGGCGTGAATGCACCGGCAGGGTTACAGCCGCGTGACATTTTTATTGTCAATAACTGATTTATCCCCAAAATCCGTCAAAAATTAACTTATTGATAGCACTGCGGTGAAAAATCATACATAGCCACTGCATCAATACATTGGTGTCTTGATTTTAGTTAATTTATTGATATAAAACACAATTAATAAAAAGATGAGAATGCGGCCAACGGGAACAGAACCCGCGCCCGCTCTCGCTTTAAACCGCTTTTCTAAATCTAATGCACAAGGTTATCCACAGGAATAGTGGATAACTCCCACCGCCCCGCCCGTGACGGGAGTTGCAGAAAGAACGCTTTTTGGCGTTTCAGCTCGCCGAAACGGCTTTTTTAGTTATTTTTTCACAAAAATATCGCTTTGTTTATGCCGATTAATGCTAAAAAGACCCATTGCCAAAAACACATTTATCCCATTATCGCACTCATGTGCCGCATCTTGCCGCAACCGGTAAAATAGTTTGCACCATCACTTTTCTTCACAGCACTGCAACAGTGCAAAAATCGTCCGCGTTAACTTTACACCTCATTTTCATCCAGGCCGCCGGGCCAGCTCACGCCTGCCAAATGGTTAACATAGCAATAACATTCCCTTTTTTTTTCGGATTGAAAAAGTTGGCCTGAGAGTTGCAATATCGTTTAGCGGCGAAAGTGCGACCGGATGAAATATCCGTGCCGGCACGGCAGTATTACCTGCTCTTCGCTCGCCACCGGCATGGGGCTAAATAACTGGCAATGCCGCGATAAAGGCGAGAGAGCGCTGGTAAACCGCCATTAACGGCCATTTTTACCTGTAAATCCTTTGTTTTTTCTGAACCTGAACTACCTCGTTAAAGGTAGCCATGCAGCATTTTGTTCTGGACATTAAGACACTCGGGAAATAAACCGCTAAGGCGGATCAAGCAGTAAGGAGTGGATAACGCAGGGAAGCAGACGTTTGATTGCCGTTCCTGCGCCAATGCCGCCCGGTGAAACCGGTGCGGTCTTTAACAGGAACGCGTTACGCCTGCGCCTATCTGGGCGCACATCCACGAGTGGAATACGGGTCTTTGAGGAGAGTGCCGGATGTTGAGTTTAAGGTCAGTGAACCAGTTCTACGGGCAAAATCATACCCTGTGGGATATTAACCTGGAGTTGCCGCGCGGCCAGTGCACGGTGCTTATCGGTCGTAACGGCGTGGGTAAAACCACGTTGGTCAACTGCATTATGGGGCATTTGCCGGTCGTCAGCGGCAGTATGACCTGGCAGTTGGCGGACGAACCTCCGCAGAATCTGCTGCAGCAGCCGATGGAAAACCGGGCGGCGCTGGGCATCAGCTACGTGCCGCAAGGGCGGCAAATCTTCTCGCAGCTCAGCGTGGAGGAGAACCTGCAGGTGGCGCTGATGGCCGGCCGGGACAAAACCCGGCGCATTCCGCCGCTCATTTATAGTCTGTTCCCCAACCTGCGAGAAATGCGCAGCCGCCGGGCCGGTGACTTGTGCGATGGCGAACAGCAGCAACTGGCGATTGGCCGTGCGCTGGTGCTGGAGCCGGAGTTGCTGATCCTCGACGAGCCTACCAGCGGGGTACAGCCTTCGATCGCCGCCGATATCGGCAACGCGATCCGCAAGCTGAACCGCGAGCTGGGCATGACGATCCTGCTGGTGGAGCACAAGTTGCCGTTTGTACGCCGCGTGGCGGATCGTTTTTGCCTGATGGATCAGGGCCGCAGTGTAGCGAACGGCACGCTGGAGCAGTTGGACGAGGAGTTGATCAATGCCTATCTGGCAGTGTAACTGGCGGGGCGCGGAGCATTGCGCCCCTGCTCTCGTTCGAGCCGGTTGATCCTCTTTCTCTGCTCCTGTGTTGTACCAGCCAGGACAGAGCCCGCGTTGCTGTGAATGAGTCAAAGCGCCTTCCATACTCAACGAGCTTTCATACCTGATTGACCTTACTGAGGAGTGGACAATGGCCGATAACGACGCAGCATTTATTCAATATAGCGATCTGAATACGAAGATCTGGCCCCTAAAAGAACGTCTCGATATCGGGGGTATTTACGTCAAGTCACGCGATGAGCTGATCAAAGCGCAAACCTTCATTAAAGACACATTAAAAAGACCGGCAATCGTCAAATTCACTGCGCCCTTTGAGGAATGGGTAGCCCCCAAGACCGATATCGACGTGGGCTTCGTTTATATCGACGGCAATGGCGTCAAAATAACGACTAATATTCCAAGCGGCACTGAAAGCGATCACAACTACTTTATGCGTTGTTACACATCACCCGCCGCGCTGGACAATGGAGTGCCTATTCGACCGGCGCCTGTTTTGAAAGACTTTACCGTCAAGGGGATTGGGGCAAAACAACCTGAAGTGACCGGCCAAGCTCCAGTTTATAACTTTATCGACGGGATCCGGTTTGATTCACCAGAAAGCTTGCTGGGGAATTTCTCCGTTAATAACCTGTATATCTCCGGTTTTTATTACGGCATGTATTTTGGTACTAACGCTTATATTGCGCATCACTACGCCTGTCATATTATCCGCTGCCATGAATGCGTGTATATGCCGCCTGCCAACAGTAGTGCCAAGAACTTTGGTGAAGGGATCAATTTCTTTGGCGGCACCCTTGGTAACTCGCAAGGACTGGCCATCAGGAATCAGAACCCGAATGGCGCTTTTCGTTTCTTCGGTACCTCAATAGATTACGCCAACGCTATCGTCAATGTCGGAGCCGGGAGCGTCGAGTTTCACGGCTGCCATATTGAATTCAATAATGAAAATAGCCCAATTACGGATATTCCTTTCCGCTGCAGCGCCCACCAGAATGCTTCATTACTTATTCAGGGTGGAGAAATCATTACGCTTAAAGGGGTTCTGCCGCAAGATTATTGCTTCTACGCCGAAGCGGGCAGTAGCGGGATTATCGTCGAAAACGTTAAATTTTATGGTGTCAGAACCGCGACCGGACGTTATTTCGGCGGCACAGGTGACTTTGTGATTAGCCACAGTCGGCTTGATGGCGGTGGTGCGGGCGCCGGTATTCAAACGCTAACCACCGCGAATAATAATAAAATCAAGGACGGCAGTTTCGCATTCAGCACCAAACCTTTCGGTTGGGAGGTTTCCGGCGGTAACGTCAGCGATCCTTTTACCTCGGATGCCATTACCCTCGCCATTGAAGCCGGTGCGGGCGTTAACGGCAGCAATGCGCTAAAAGTGACCAAATTGGGCAATACCAATACCAACGCCGGTCTGAGGGTGGTTGTTCCGGTATCGCAATATGAACAGTTGGGCGCCTGCTTTACTCTGAAAGCGCTGAATGGCGGGTCCGGCAATTTATTTGCCACGCTTCGCTATGTCTGCATTCAGGAAACGGAAAGCAATGGCGTGTCGATCATCGCCAAATCTGATGCCGCCGCCTGGGATGGCACGCTAAACGCCAATGACTATGCCCAGTTCAAAGAGTACCGTTTCAACAGCAACAGACGAAAAGTGCCGGTTTGGGCAACCCATGTCATCCTGTCTTTCAATTTGTACGCTTTAGCGAAAAATGGCGTTCTGTACTTCGATAATGCCTGCGTTACCACCATGTAAAACGGCAAATCACGTTATCTCCGTCCAGGGTAAATACCCTGGACGGACGACTTGACGATCAGTGGGATAAAACGCTCAAATCCAGATACGCCCCCAGCGCCTGCCGTTCAGGTTGCGGCAGATGCGGGATCTCCCCCAGCAATGGCGCAGGCAGCATACGGCACAGCGTAGCCAAATATTCCTGATGACGGCGGCCTGGGGCGGTGACGTCGTTGGCAATCCACCCGGCAAGCTGCAACCCCGCCTGCTGGATCGCCTGCGCGGTCAGCACGGCATGGTTAATGCAACCCAGTTTGATGCCCACCACCAGGATCACCGGCAGTTGCTCCCGCTGTACCCAGTCGGCGAAGGTATGCTGCCCGGAAAGCGGCGTAAACCAACCGCCTGCTCCCTCGATTAACAGCCAGTCGGCCCTTTGCTCCAGGTGGCGCAGACCGGCGGAAAGCCGGGCCAGCTCGATTGGCCGCCCCTCGTCGGCACTGACAATGTGCGGCGAAGTCGGTTCGGCAAACACATAAGGATTCACTTCTTCGTAGCTCAGCGCCACGGCGCTGTTGGCCTGCAATGCCAGCGCGTCGCCGTTGCGCAGCCCCTCGGCCGTCATGTCACTGCCGGAAGCGACCGGCTTGTAACCGGCCGTGCGATAACCCGCCGAATTGGCCGCCTGCAACAAGGCGCTGCTGGCCACGGTTTTACCCACTTCGGTATCGGTGCCGGTGACGAACCAACGCTTAATCACGATAAATCACTCCATAAACCAGATGATAGCTGAGCGGGAATTGCCCGCCCCGGCGCGGATAGGCAGCCTGCAAGGCGGCAAGCCGCCGACGGGACAGCAAACCGGCTTCGCGCCCCTGATGCAAATGGGTAGCGCCGATCCCCTTGAGCGATCGCATCAGCGCCATCACATCAGGATAATGCAGGGTTTGCCGCTCCGTCTCCAGACGGTGGCGATAGC
This sequence comes from Serratia inhibens, assembly GCF_003591175.1. Taxonomy (GTDB): domain Bacteria; phylum Pseudomonadota; class Gammaproteobacteria; order Enterobacterales; family Enterobacteriaceae; genus Serratia; species Serratia inhibens. The sequence continues at coordinate 1,708,069 of NZ_QYYG01000001.1, forward strand.
CGGCGCAGGCCGCGTCGATCTGCGCCAGCGGCAGAAAGTCGTTCACGTGACGTTCGCCGTCTACCTGCTGCCAGGCGTCGCCCAGTTCCTCCAGCGAGCCTTCCGCCAGCGTGGAAAACAAAATCATGCCACCTGGCCGGGTTACCCGGTACAGCTCCGCCAAAGCGCGCGGTAAATCGCTGCACCATTGCACCACCAGGCTGCTGAAACAGATATCTACCGCGGCCGCAGGCAGCGGCACATTTTCGATATCCCCCAGCAGATAGTGGTCCGCAGCCTGCTGCTGGCGGGCGAATGCCAACATGCCCGGCGCCAGATCGAGCGCGGTGACCTGTTTCCCCCGTTCGCGCCAGCGGCGGCTGAAGTGCCCGGTGCCGCAGCCTGCGTCGAGCAGCTGTTCGCCACTATGCGCCGCCCCCATCTCCAGCAAGCGCTCACCGACGTCGCGTTGCAGTACCGCCGCCGAATCATAACTGCCCGCCGCACGGCTGAAAGCCGAGGCGACCGCCTGCTTGTTGACCGGCTCAAAGGCTGACGTCATGCAATACCTCCAGCAGGCGATCGATATCCTGCGGCTGATGCGCCGCCGTCAGGGTAATGCGCAGGCGCGCGCCGCCCGGCGGCACCGTTGGCGGGCGAATGGCGCTCACCCACAATCCCTGACCACGCAGCTGCTGCGCCAGATCGAGCGCACGCTGGTTGTCGCCCACCAGCAGCGGCTGAATGGCGGTCACCGACGCCGTCAGGGCTAATGGCAACCGGGCCGCACCTTGCCGGAAACGCTGAATATTGTCCTGCAGCCGGGCGCGCAACTCGTCACCCTGCTGGATGCGCTGCAACGCCGTCTGCAAGGCGCAAGCCTGCGCCGGCGGCATTGCGGTGCTGTAAATCAAATGGCGGGCAAACTGCAGCAGATATTCCGCCGTGGCCTCGTCGCACAGCACAGCCGCGCCGCTGACGCCAAAGGCTTTGCCGAAGGTGACCACCAGCAGTTCGGGCCGCACGCCCTGCTGCCAGCAACTGCCGCGCCCCTGTTCGCCGTGAACGCCGATGCCGTGCGCGTCATCGACCATCAGCCAGGCCCCTGCCGCCTGGGTCAGGCGATGCAACTCCGCCAGCGGTGCGCTGTCGCCGTCCATGCTGAACACCCCTTCGGTCACCGCCAGCATCTGGCCAGCGCAGGGTTTTGCCAGCAGGCCGGCCAGCGCCTGCGGCTGATTGTGGCGAAAACGACGCAGTTGGGCCGGTGAATGGGCGGCGGCTTCCAGCAGCGACGCGTGGCTGAGCCGGTCCGCCAAGATGCGATCGTCCGCCTGCATCAGCGCCGCCAGCAATGCCTGATTGGCGGCATAGCCGGAGATAAACAGCAGCGCGCGCGGGTAGCCGAGCCACTCCGCCAGTTGCTGTTCCAGCGCCTGATGCGCCGCACAGAACCCGGTAACGTGCCCGGAGCCGCCGCTGCCGACGCCATACTGCCGGGCGCCCTGCTGCCAGGCGGCGATCACCTGCGGATCCTGGCTCAGACCAAGATAGTCGTTGCCGGAAAAGTTCAGGTAGCGCTCGTCGTTGAGCTGAATATGGCGGCCATTGCCGCCCTGGTTCACCTGGCGACGACGGTAAGCGGCATTCTGCTGCCGCTCCTCCAGCGCCTGTTCAATACGTTGTTGCCAGCTCATTACAGCGCCGCGTTGTAAAACTCAGCGGTATCGGCATGCAGCAGTTGCTCCGCCAGTACCTGTTGCTGCTGGTTGTCGCCATGCTCGGTTTCGGTCTGCTGCGGGTTGAGGCCCAGCTTGCGGAACAGTTGCAGGTCTTTGTCTTCTTCCGGATTTGGCGTGGTCAGCAGTTTGCAGCCGTAGAAGATGGAGTTGGCGCCGGCCATAAAGCACATCGCCTGAGTTTGCTCGTTCATTTGTTCGCGACCGGCGGAAAGGCGGACGTAAGAGGCCGGCATCATGATGCGCGCCACCGCGATGGTGCGGATGAAATCGAACGGATCCACGTCATCGTTATCCGCCAGCGGCGTGCCTTTTACCTTCACCAGCATGTTGATCGGCACGCTCTCCGGCGGTGTCGGCAGGTTGGCCAACTGCACCAGCAGCCCGGCGCGGTCACGCACCGTCTCGCCCAACCCGACGATGCCGCCGGAACAAACTTTAATGCCCGCCCCGCGCACCTTGTCCAGCGTGTCCAGACGTTCCTGATAGCTGCGGGTGGTGATGATGTTGCCGTAAAACTCCGGCGAGGTGTCCAGGTTGTGGTTGTAATAATCCAGCCCGGCGTCCGCCAGCCGTTCTGCCTGGGTATGGTCAAGCGTGCCCAACGTCATGCAGGTTTCCATGCCCATCGCCTTCACCCCTTGCACCATCTGTTGCAAATAGGGCATATCGCGCTCGTGCGGGTTCTTCCACGCCGCCCCCATGCAGAAGCGGGTCGAGCCATTCGCTTTGGCCTTGCGCGCCGATTCCAGCACCTGTTCCACCTGCATCAACCGCTCCGACTCAAGGCCGGTTTTGTAGCGAGAACTCTGCGGGCAGTATTTGCAATCTTCCGGACAGGCACCGGTTTTGATTGATAACAACGTGCTCACCTGCACCTGGCGCGGGTCAAAATGGCGGCGGTGAACGGTCTGGGCTTCAAACAACAGCTCAAGTAACGGTTTATCAAACAAGGTCTGGGCGAGACCCACTGTCCAGTGAATGCGATCGGCCATCACGGCGTCTCCAAAAATGAAAAAAGTGTCGTCAGTGTAGATATTGTGGATATACTGTCAACCATTACGAACATGATTTGGTTTACAAGTATGTCTATCAGCGCCTCCGACCTTGAATTCGACCAGCGCCACATTTGGCACCCTTATACTTCCATGAGCCATCCGTTGCCCTGTTATCCGGTAGAGACCGCCAGCGGCGTCGAGCTGCAATTGGCCGATGGCCGGCGCCTGGTAGACGGTATGTCATCCTGGTGGGCCGCAATCCACGGCTATAACCACCCGCAGTTGAACCTGGCCGCCACCCGGCAACTGGAAAAAATGTCGCACGTGATGTTCGGCGGCATTACCCATCCCGCCGCCATCGCACTGTGCCGCAGGCTGGTGGAGATGACGCCGGAGGCGCTGCAATGCGTGTTTCTGGCGGACTCCGGCTCGGTGGCCGTTGAAGTGGCGCTGAAGATGGCGCTGCAATACTGGCAGGCGCGCGGGGAGCGGCGGCAACGTATTCTGACTCTGCGTCACGGCTATCACGGCGATACATTCGGCGCGATGTCGGTGTGCGATCCTGACAACTCGATGCACAGTCTGTATCAGGGTTATCTCGCACCACACCTGTTCGCCACCGCACCGCAGTGCCGTTTTGACGAACCCTGGAACGAAGGCGACATAGCCCCCTTCGCCGCGCTGCTGGAACAGCACGCCGGTGAGCTCGCAGCGGTGATCCTGGAACCTGTGGTGCAAGGCGCGGGAGGGATGCGCATCTATCACCCTACCTACCTCAAGCGGGTGCGCGAGCTGTGCGACCAGCATCAGGTGCTGTTGATTGCCGATGAAATCGCCACCGGCTTTGGCCGCACCGGCAAGCTGTTCGCCTGCGAACATGCGGGAGTGGTACCGGATATTCTCTGCCTGGGCAAGGCGCTGACCGGCGGTTATATGACGCTGTCGGCCACTCTGACCACCCGCCACGTAGCTGAAACCATCAGCAATGGCGCGGCGGGCTGCTTTATGCACGGGCCGACCTTTATGGGCAACCCGCTGGCCTGCGCGGTGGCCGAAGCCAGCCTGTCGTTGCTGGCGGAAAACCATTGGCAACAGCAGGTCGCCGCTATCGAAACACAGCTAAAACAGCAGCTATTGCCGCTCCTGTCGCTGCCAAAAGTGGCGGATGTGCGAGTGCTGGGGGCGATTGGCGTGGTGGAAATGCGCGAGCCGGTGGACGTGGCACAGTTGCAGCGCGGTTTTGTCGAGCGCGGGGTGTGGATCCGGCCATTCGGCAAGCTGATTTATCTGATGCCGCCTTACATCATTCAGCCCGATCAGCTCAGCCGGTTGACCGCCGCCGTGGCCGCAGCGGCGAGATAAGCACTTACCAGTGCTGGTCCAGATAGCGGGCCAGCATCACCAGACACAGCACCCACAATAAAATGATCATCACCGCCGCCATGCGGCCGGTGGGATTATCGATACGCCGTTGCGCCTTCTCACGCAGTTCCGCCATCAGCGGCCTGGGGATCAGGCGCACCGCCAGCATGATGCCCAACGGCACGATGATCACGTCGTCCAGATAACCCAGCACCGGGATAAAGTCCGGGATCAAATCGATAGGCGACACCGCATAGCCGGCCACCAGCAAGGCAACCAGTTTGGCGTACCAGGGCGTGCGCCGATCGCGGGCCGCCAGCCACAGTGCATAGATGTCGCGCTTGATGCCCTTGGCCCAGCGGCGTAGCCAGCCAAACCACGGCGTGCGTTTTTTGAATGAGATCATGATTACTTTTATCGATTTGTGAATTATTGATATCGCGTATGTAGCTTCGGCGTTAACTATGGTAACTCATAGGTGAAGCCACTGGCGAGATGCAATGACGCTTGTGTTATCGCGCCAAAAAGGTCTAGCTTAGGCATTCAGCTTTACCGACCAACGGAGTCATTATGAGCTTTCGTTTGTACAGCAACGATCTGCAAGACGGCGCGAAAATGCCGGAGCGCCAGGTATTTAACGGCATGGGTTATCAGGGCGAGAATCTGTCACCGCATCTGGCCTGGGATGGCGTGCCGGAAGGCACCAAGAGTTTCGTGATGTCGGTGTACGATCCCGATGCCCCGACCGGCTCCGGCTGGTGGCACTGGGTGGTGGCCAATATTCCGGCGCAGACGCGCGAACTGCCGCAGGGCGCAGGCTCCGGCAAAGGCGGTCTGCCGGCCGGCGCCATCCAGACCCGCACCGATTTTGGCTCCGCCGGTTACGGCGGCGCAGCGCCACCGCAGGGTGAAAGCCATCGCTATCACTTCACGATTCATGCATTGAATGTGGAGAGCATTGAAGTGGATAAAGGTTCCAGCGGCGCCCTGGTCGGCTTTAACGTGTACTTTCACAGCCTTGGCAGCGCCACGCTGACGGTGAAGTACAGCTGATTCTTTGGCAAGAAATGCGGCGCTATCGCGCCCGCTTTCCAATAATTCATACCCTATGAATTTCAAGTTGCAGCTAGGCGCCAAGCTCGCTCATCCCCGGAGCTTACTCAAGTAAGTGACTGGGTGACAAATCTGCCGGGAGCAGATTTGAACGCTGCTTGCAGCGGCCCCGAAGAGGTTCGGCCCACGGATGGGCCGAATAATCGAGTGCAGGTAACAACGCTGCAGCTTGAAAGGCGACGGGTATTAATTACTTGGCTAACACGCTCACCCACATCGGGCCCTTACCTACCGGATAACGCGCCAGCGTGGTCAGCTTGCCGTTGGTCTGATCGATTTCATAGACGCCGATATGGTCGGATTTCTGACCTGCGGCAATGACAAAGCGGCCGCTGTGGTCGATGTTGAAACCGCGTGGCTGCTCTTCGGTCGGATGATGGCCGACAGGCGACAGGGTGCTGCCGTCTTCGGACACTCTGAAAATCGTCAGGATGCTGGCAGTGCGGTCGCTGGTGTACAGGAAGCGGCCATTCGGCGTGATGTGGATATCCGCCGCCCAGCGGGTGCCGTCGAAATCGTCCGGCATGATATTCACCGTCTGCGTCAGCGTGTATTTGCTGCCGTTTTCAGTGATGACGAACACGTCCACCGTGCCGTCCAGCTCGTTCACGCAGTAGGCATAGTTGTCATTGTGATGGAACGCCATATGACGCGGGCCGGCGCCGGTTGCGGTAGCCACCGCGTCCTGCGCGTGCGGCGTCAGTTTGCCTTGCTGACTCAGGTTGAACAGGCGAATACGATCTTCTTTCAGGCAAGGCACCAGCAGCAACTGATTGGTCGGATCGATATTGGCCGAGTGCGGCGCGGTTAAACCGTCGATCTGCTGAATGGGCGCCACTACCACGCCGTCATGGCCGATCGGGCTGATGCTGGCACAGTTGCCGCTGTAGGAAGCGGAGAACAGATAGCGGCCCTGCAAATCGGTGGAAATATGGGTCGGGCTGCCCGGCAGCGGCGCCATGCCGGCCTGTTGCAGTTTGCCGTCCGCCTCAATGCGGTAGCTGACGATACCGAAGGCCGGGCGCACGCCAACGTACAGGTGGGTTCTATCCGGGTGGATCGCCATCGGTTGTACCTGGCCCGGTACGTCGAGGGTTTGCAGCAGATCCAGTGCGCCGGTGTCATCTAACTGCCACACGTGGATTTGCTGGCTTTCCGGGCTGGCGACATAAACGATTTGCTTCATGTGTTCTCCTTGAATAGAGTAAAAGAGAAACCGGTTTCAGATTTGTCGGTTTCCCCTAGCTTACCTCACATCGGTGACATAACAACCCCGGATTGCAGATGAAATCTGTGCAGTTTTATCCATCGCTTATCCGGTGTACCATCGGCTTAGTTTTCTTGCTAACGATAATGAGATCCCTATGAGCTACCGCGTCATTGCCCTCGATCTGGACGGCACCCTGCTGGACAACCAAAAACGCATTTTGCCGCAATCGCTGGCGGCCCTGGCTGAAGCACGCGCCGCCGGTATCAAAGTGGTGGTGGCCACAGGTCGCCATCACGTGGCGATCCACCCGTTCTATCAGGCGCTGGAAATAGACACGCCGGCGATCTGCTGCAACGGCACCTATCTGTATGACTTCCAGCAGAAAAAGGTGCTGGCTGCCGATCCCTTGCCAAAAGAGCAGGCCAGGCTGGTGCTGCAAATGCTGAAACAAAGCGGCATTCACGGCCTGATGTATGTGGACGACGCCATGCTGTATCAGGACACCAGCGGCCACATTACCCGCTCGCTGGCCTGGGCGGAAACCCTGCCCCCGGCGCAACGCCCAACGCTGCTTCACGTCGACAGTCTGGTGCAGGCGGTGGACGAGGTGCAGTCGATCTGGAAGTTCGCGACGTCGCACGACGATATTCCCGCGCTGCGCAACTTCGCCGAAACGGTGGAAAAAGAGCTGGGGCTGGCATGTGAATGGTCATGGCACGATCAGGTAGATATCGCCAAAGGCGGCAACAGCAAGGGCAAACGCCTGCAACAGTGGGTCGAGTCTCAGGGGCTGAACATGGATCAGGTGGTGGCCTTCGGGGATAACTACAACGATCTCAGCATGCTGGAAGCGGCCGGTCTGGGTGTAGCCATGGGCAACGCCGATGACGCTATCAAGCAACGCGCCGATCTGGTGATCGCCGATCACCTGCAACCAGGCATCGCCGACGTGATCCGCACGCGGGTGCTGGGCCAATAACCCCCTCGCCCTCCCCTTGCGGGAGGGCCGTATTCAACGCGCCTCGCGACTGATCGATACGCTTTTCACCTGAGCATACAGCCACAGCCCCGGCCGGATCGCCAGCTCGTCACGCGCCCACGGCGTAATACGCGCCCACAGCACGCTTTCCCCTACCGCCAGCTTCACCTCCACCTGCCCGTCAACCTCCAGACACTCGGTCACCCTGGCCGGCAAAACGTTGCGAATGCTGCTGTTAACCGGCGGCTGCAACACCAGCGAAACGTCGGCGGCGTTGATGCGGATACGCAGTTGTGCCCCCAGTGGAGCATCGACACCGCTGACCCACAGGCGCTGATCGCCCAGCGCCAGTGCGGTCATGGCATAGCGCGAGTGATGTTCGATCACGCTGACGCGCAACACGCTGCTTTGATCTTCCCGCTGCAACCAAGGCCGCAGCGCGCTGCTGGCCCAAACCTCTTCCAGCCCGCCGAATGCCCGAACCTGGCCGTTATCCAGCACCATCACCTGTTCCGCCAGGCGCAGAATTTCGTCCATGCTGTGGCTGACGTAGAGGATCGGGATATTGACGTCCTGCGCCAGCCGCTCCAGATACGGCAGCAGTTCGCGTTTGCGCGGCAGATCCAGCGACGCCAGCGGTTCGTCCATCAACAGCAGTTCCGGGGCGGTCAGCAAGGCGCGGCCAATCGCCACCCGTTGTTTTTCACCGCCGGACAAGGTCAGCGGCAGCCGGTTGAGCAAGGGACCGATGCCCAACAGCTCAACGATGCCGTCGAACTGCGCGCGCATGCCGGCCGCCATGCCGTATTGCAGGTTGCCGCGCACCCGATAATGCGGGAACAGGCGCGCATCCTGAAACACGTAGCCGATACGGCGTTTTTCCGGCGGCAGGCACAGGCCGCTGGCGGTGTCCACCAGCGTACGGCCATTGAGCGCTATGCGCCCCTGCTGCAAACGCGTCAGGCCGCCAATGGCGTTGATTAAGGAGGTTTTACCGGCGCCGGACAGGCCAAAAATGGCGGTAATGCCTTGAGCGGGCAGATCCGCGCGCACGTTGAGGTCGAGATCGCCAAGGCGTTGGGAAAAATCCAGCTCCAGCATTTAGATACCCATACGTTTGCGGCCCCAGCGGGCCAGCCACTCGGAAACCATCAGTGAAACCAGCGACAACACTATGGCAATCACGCACAGGCGCGCGGCGGCAGCTTCCGCCCCCGGCGTTTCAATCAGGGTATACATCGCCAGCGGAATGGTGCGCGTTTCGCCGGGAATATTGGAGACAAAAGTAATGGTGGCGCCGAACTCCCCCAGCGAGCGGGCAAAACCCAGCACCACGCCGACGATAACCCCAGGCAGCGATAGCGGCAGCGTAATGGTGAAAAACACCCGCCACGGATTGGCACCCAGAGTGCGGGCAGCCTGTTCAAGGCGGGTATCCACCGCCTCCAGCGCCAGCCGGATGGCGCGCACCATCAGCGGAAACGCCACCACGGCGGAAGCCAGCGCCGCACCGCGCCAGCTAAAGCTGAAACTGAAACCGAACCAGTCATACAGCCATTCGCCAATCACACCGCGCCGCCCCATGGCGATCAGCAATAGGTAGCCGACCACCACCGGCGGTAACACCAGCGGCAGGTGGATAATGCTGTCCAGCAGCGATTTGCCGGGGAAACGGCAGCGCACCAGGATCCAGGCCATCAGAATGCCGAAAGGCAAGCTGCAAGCCACCGCCACGGCGGACACTTTCAGGCTCAGTTCAACGGCCTGCCACTCGTACTCACTCAGAATCATTTACGCGGGGAAAATCCATAATGTTGAAAAATAGCCGCCGCTTGCGGGCTTTTCAGATAGTTGTAGAAAGCGCTGACGGCCGGCGTTTGATGGTCTTTAACCACCGCCATCGGGTATTCAACCGGTTTGTGGCTGTCTTCCGGGAAGACGCCCACGACGCTGACTTTATCACTGGCCACCGCATCCGAGCCATAAACAATGCCCAACGGCGCCTCGCCGCGCTCCACCAGCGCCATTGCGCTGCGTACGTTGTTGGCCCGCGCCAGTTCAGGCTCAAGTGCGGCCCAAACACCGAGGTTCTGCAGCGCTTCTTTGGCGTAGATCCCCGCCGGTACATGGTCCGGATCGCCCACCGCCAGGCGACCACCGTTCAACAGCTTCACCCAGTCGGTCTGTTTGTTAAGCGTGATTTTACCCTGCTTGCCGTCTTTGCCGGCGATCAGCACCAGTTCGTTACCCAATAGCGTATACCGCGTCTCTTTGACCATCTGCTGCTTGTCGATAGCGTAGTCCATCCACTGCTGATCGGCAGAGATAAACAGATCGGCCGGAGCGCCCTGCTCAATCTGGCGTGCCAGCGTAGAAGACGAAGCGAATGAAGAAACCACCTGCACATCCTTGCCTTTCTGATACTGGGTCGCGATATCCTGCAGCGCGTTAGTCAGGGATGCTGCAGCAAAAACGGTAATTTTCTCCGCCGCAGAGGCCTGCATGACCAAACCCGATGCCAATACAATACCGCCGACCCATTTAGTCCATTGCTGTTTCATGGTGTTCTCCGCAAGTTAATGTGCAATACCGCTCTTCGTTATATAAAAAATAATATAACGTTGCGCAGAAGCTTGTCATGCGGTTTATCGGCAGGGGAAGAGATATCTTGAGATACACCCGCCGAACGGCGCCGGCGGGCATTGAGATGGGTATGGGTGACGATCAGTGCTGAGTGCGGTTTTCTTTCGCGCGGCCCACTTTGGAGAAAATGTTGAACACTTCCGCCAAACCGTAGATCAGACCAAGAATGATGGCCATAACAACCGGCACCATCACTATGGCAAACAGCAAACTTTCCAGTAATTCCAACATGGTAGCCTCACTTAACTGCCCATTGAGCGGTAATCGGCACCGCTACGCAAGAGCTATTCTAAACTAAAATAGCCGCTAAAACGGGGTTATTTTAAACACCGTTCGGGATTTGTAACCGGCCAAACGTGCCATTTTGGCGCTTTGCCGGCAAATCGGCGACAATAAGGCTTTTGCAGCCGACAGGACGCGTTATGCAGGCCGAAATCCTCCTCACCCTAAAACTCCAGCAAAAACTGTTCGCCGATCCACGCCGCATCGCGCTGCTCAAGCAGGTCCGGCACACCGGCTCCATCAGCCAGGGCGCCAAACTGGCGGGCATCAGCTATAAAAGCGCCTGGGACGCCATTAACGAAATGAACCAACTGGCGGAGCAAACGGTGGTGGAACGCGCCACCGGCGGCAAGGGTGGCGGCGGCGCTCAGGTCACCCACTACGGTGAACGGCTGATCCAGCTTTACGATCTGCTGGGCCAAATCCAGCAAAAAGCCTTCGACGTGCTGCAGCAAGACAACCTGCCGCTCGACAGCCTGCTGGCGGCGATTTCCCGCTTTTCGCTGCAAACCAGCGCGCGTAACCAGTTCTTCGGCACCGTCATCGAGCGCGACCACCAGCAGGTGCAGCAGCATCTGGATATTTTACTGAGCGACGGAAAAACTCGCCTCAGCGCGGCGCTTACCCAACAGAGCGCCGACCGGCTGCAACTCGCCCCCGGCAAGGAAGTGCTGGCGCTGATCAAAGCGCCGTGGGTGAAACTGAATAGCGATCCGGCCCTCGTCGGGGCGGCGGACAATGCGCTGGCGGGCGTGGTGGCCAGCATCCAGCCAGGTGCCGATCACAGCGAAGTGCTGGTGACACTTGCGGGCGGCGAAACCCTGTGCGCCACGGTGGCCAATCAGGAGCTGCAACAGCTTAAATTGCAGCCCGGCAGCGCGGTACACGCCCTGTTTAACGCCGACCGGGTGATTGTCGCCACGTTGTGTTAAACGCAACATAACGTTGCGTTTTTGCCGATTGACTTCACACGCCAATACGCCTATTTCTAAATCAAATAATTGCACAATAAGGAATAGGTAATGTCATGGTTGCACATTTCGCAAGGTTCATTTCGCTTAAGTGATACCCGAACCCTGACGCTGGATGCGCTGGAGATTCAGTCTGGCGACAGTTGGGCCTTCGTCGGTGCCAACGGCAGCGGAAAATCTGCCCTGGCGCGTGCGCTGGCCGATGAGCTGGTATTGCTGAGCGGCGAACGTCGCAGCGATTTCAGCCGCCAGGTGCGCATCTCCTTCGAACAGTTGCAAAAACTGGTCAGCGACGAATGGCAACGCAACAATACCGACCTGCTCAGCCCCGGCGAAGAAGACACCGGCCGCACCGCGGCGGAAATCATTCAAGAAGAAGTGAAAAACCCGGAGCGCTGCGCGCAACTGGCCGCACAGTTCGGCATAACTGCGCTGCTATCGCGCCGTTTCAAGTACCTTTCCACCGGCGAAACACGCAAGACCTTGCTGTGCAGAGCATTGATGCCGCAGCCCGACTTGCTGATCCTGGATGAACCCTTCGACGGGTTGGACGTGAATTCCCGTGCGCAGTTGGCTGCGCTGTTGAGCGATCTCTCCGAACAGGGTTACACCCTGGTGCTGGTGCTCAACCGTTTTGACGAGGTACCGGACTTTATCCGGCAGGTGGGGGTGTTGGCGGATTGCACGCTGGCAAGCCAGGGCACGCGCCAACAGGTAATGGCGGACGCGCTGGTGGCGCAATTGGCGCACAGCGAGAACCTGGATGGTCTGGCGCTGCCGGAAACCGAGGATCCGGCCCAGAAATCCGCCTTGCCGGCGGATCAACCGTTAATCGTGCTGCGTGACGGGGTGGTCAGTTACAACGATCGCCCCATCCTTAATCATCTCGACTGGCAGGTTAACCCCGGTGAGCACTGGCAAATCGTTGGCCCGAACGGTGCCGGTAAATCTACCCTGCTCAGCCTGATCACCGGCGATCACCCACAGGGCTACAGCAACGATCTTACCCTGTTCGGCCGCCGTCGCGGCAGCGGAGAAACCATCTGGGACATCAAACGCCATATCGGCTACGTCAGCAGCAGCCTGCATCTGGACTATCGCGTCAGTTCGAACGTCCGCAACGTGATCCTGTCCGGCTTTTTCGACTCCATCGGCATCTATCAGGCCGTGTCTGACCGGCAGCAGCAATTGGCCGACCAATGGTTGGCGCTATTGGGGTTGGGCGGTTCACGCGGCGATATGCCGTTTCACAGTTTGTCCTGGGGTCAACAGCGGCTGGCGTTGATAGCCCGTGCGCTGGTCAAGCACCCGGCGTTACTGATCCTCGACGAACCGCTGCAAGGCCTGGATCCGCTCAATCGCCAACTGGTGCGCCGCTTTGTCGACGTGCTGATCGGCCAGGGTGCCACCCAATTGCTGTTTGTTTCCCACCATGCGGAAGACGCGCCACAGTGCATTACTCACCGCCTGAGCTTTTTGCCCGACGGTGACGGTTACCGCTATCAGCACGATCGGTTGGCCTGATATCCCGGATTATCCTGCGGAGGGGGGCCCGGCGCTCCTCCGATGACATATCCGGCAACACTTCCTCCGCAACACATCGCAGTGGGCCTTTTATCATAAAGGGATGAAGGATTCATTTTTGGAGAGGCTATGTCCGCTGCACTGATTATTATCGATCTGATTGAGGATCTGATTGGCCCCAAGGGGCGCGCGAATCATTGCCGTGAACAGGTGGTGGCGCATAACCTGATTGCCAACACCAATGCTGCCGCAGCCTACGCGCGCGTGCGCAAAATTCCGGTGATTTGGGTACGCGTGGGGTTTGCCGACGATTATCACGATATCCCTCCCCACTCTCCCTTGTTCAACCACCTTAAGCAGATAGGCGCCCTGCGTTTGAGCGGCCCCGGTTGCCAATGGGACAAGGCTTTACAGGTGTTGCCGGTGGATTTTCAATTCGAAAAGAATGCCGTTTCCGCCTTTGCCGGTAACAATTTGTTAGCCTGGTTGCAGCAGCATCGTTGCCATCACCTGTTGCTGGGGGGCGTCAGTACCCCGCTGGCAATTGAAAGCACCGCGCGACAGGCGCACGATGCCGGTTTTCAGGTCACCGTATTGCAGGATTTGTGCGCCGCGCCGAGCGAGGAGATACATCAGCAAAGCCTGGATATTTTGCAAAACCTGGCGGAAATCACCCGTTCGCAGGCCTGGATGAAAGGATAAATCAGACGGCTGCCGAATAAACTCACTTCAGATCACTGTCCGGACCTTTGCTGTAACCTCTCTATGTTACTATTCATCGTAGCGCTCAACTTCGCCATACTCACACGCCGCACAGGCACTGAGCGCTGTGTGCATATTTTAAAGGGATAGAGCTATGTGGGGCGTACTTTCGATTTCGTTATTCTTTTTGCCATTTAACCGGCTGATTGCCTGGTTATTTCTGGCCGCATCGGCGGGCATGGGGATGTACCACGGGGTATTGACCCCGCTCAGCCTGGGCTGCGTGTTGGTCATTGCTGCACTGGCCGGCCTGCGGCACCATTACCGCGCCCAACCTAATCTGGCGGTGCCGCTAGAAGTGCTGGTGGTGACAAGCTGCGTGGCGTTATTCTTGCATCTGGTGCCGGGGTTCCATAACCAGTTGATGATCGACGGTGAAAAACCCGGCCCGCTCAGCGCGCCTTTCACCATGTATTACAACTTCGACAAGGCGCTGGTGCCATTCCTGTTGTTTGCCTGCCTGCCGACATTGTTTGCCGCTGAAACCGGTAAAAGCGTCGGTAAAACCGCTTGGATCGCGCTGATAGTGGCAGTACCTGCCTTACTGCTGGTGGCGGTGGCGCTCGGCGGCTTGAAGATTGAACTGCATGCACCGGGCTGGATCCTGGCGTTTGTGATGGCCAACCTGTTCTTCGTCTGTATGGCGGAAGAAGCGCTGTTCCGCGGTTATTTGCAACAGCGCCTTAGCCAGTGGCTGGGCGCCTGGCCGGCCTTGATTATTGCAGCGCTGGTGTTTGGCGCCGCGCACCTGGCCGGCGGCATGCTGATGGTGGTATTTGCCACGCTTGCCGGCTTGATTTACGGCCTGGCATGGATGTGGAGCGGCCGCCTGTGGGTGCCGATCCTGTTCCATTTCGGGCTTAACCTCACGCATCTGCTGTTATTCACTTATCCACTGTATCAACATCCCTGATATTCTCAGCCGGCAGGGATCCCCCTGCCGGCGATATGGATGAAAACGCTATCATCCTGCTTCTCCCCCTCCCTGCACCGCCCTGTAACCCCTGCTGCCTGTCCTGTATCCCTTCTTGCTGCACCCAAGTGTAAACGATTCCATTTTTCGCTCTGGATCACCTTTTTACTCTGTCGGGCATGCTATCTTTTTGCGCATCGTTATCCATTTTAATCTGTAAAGGGTGCGCCCGGCATTGATGAAAGCGATTACATTCAGCCGCACCAGCCAAGAAAAAGGAACCGCAATGACGGATTTTAATCCCATCGATCATCCCCATCGCCGCTATAACCCGCTGACCGGTCAATGGGTGTTGGTATCGCCGCACCGCGCCAAGCGCCCATGGCAGGGTCAACAGGAATCCGCGCAGCAGGAAAGGCTGCCGCAACATGATCCGGACTGCTTCCTCTGCCCAGGCAATACCCGTGTGACCGGCGATAAAAACCCGGATTATCAGGACACCTATGTGTTCACCAATGACTTCGCCGCGCTGATGACGGATACGCCGCAGGCTCCGGAAAGCCAGGATCCGCTCATGCGCTGCCAAAGCGCGCGCGGCACCAGCCGGGTCATCTGCTTCTCCCCCGATCACAGTAAAACCTTACCGGAACTGACGCTTGCGGCACTGGAGCGAGTGATTGCCACCTGGCAGGAGCAAACTGCCGATCTCGGGCGCAGCTATCCGTGGGTGCAGGTATTTGAAAACAAAGGGGCGGCGATGGGATGCTCCAACCCGCACCCGCATGGCCAGGTCTGGGCCAACAGCTTCCTGCCGAACGAAGTCGAACATGAAGATCGCCTGCAGCGCGAATATTTCCAACAGCATCAGTCCCCCCTGCTGGTGGACTACGTACAGCGTGAACTCGCTGACGGCAGCCGGACGGTAGTAGAAACCGAGCACTGGCTGGCCGTAGTGCCTTACTGGGCCGCCTGGCCGTTTGAAACGCTGCTGCTGCCGAAGGCCGCCGTGCAGCGCATTACCGATCTGAGCGCCGCGCAGAGCAGTGACCTGGCCGTCGCGCTGAAAAAACTGACCAGCCGCTACGACAATCTGTTCCAGTGTTCTTTCCCTTATTCCATGGGCTGGCACGGTGCGCCGTTCAACGATGCGGATAACCGCCACTGGCAGTTGCATGCGCATTTCTATCCGCCGCTGCTGCGCTCCGCCACGGTGCGTAAATTTATGGTGGGTTACGAGATGCTGGCGGAAACCCAGCGAGATCTGACTGCAGAGCAGGCGGCAGAACGTCTGCGCGCCGTTAACGATATTCATTACCGTGAAGCCGGAGCCAAATAATGAGTTTGAAAAATATTACCCACACCATTTTTACCGAACGCTTTGGTTACGCCCCCGCGCTGACCATTCAGGCTCCAGGGCGGGTGAATTTGATCGGTGAACATACCGACTATAACGACGGTTTCGTGTTGCCGTGCGCCATTGATTACCAAACGGTGATCGCCGGTGCCAGACGTGACGATCGCCAGATCCGAGTGATCGCAGCCGATTACGACGGCCAGCAGGATCAATTCTCGCTCGACGCTCCGATCGTCAGCCACCCGGACCAGCTTTGGTCCGATTACGTGCGCGGCGTGATCAAACACCTGCAACTTCGCAACGCCAATTTTGGCGGCGCGGATCTGGTGATCGCCGGCAACGTGCCGCAAGGTGCCGGCCTCAGCTCTTCCGCCTCGCTGGAAGTGGCCGTTGGCCAGGTGATGCAGGCATTGTATGAACTGCCGCTGGATGGCGTAGCGCTGGCTTTGAATGGCCAGGAGGCGGAGAACCGGTTTGTCGGCTGCAATTGCGGGATCATGGATCAGCTGATTTCCGCGCTAGGTGAACAGGATCATGCATTACTGATCGACTGTCGTTCACTGGAGACCCGTGCGGTGTCGGTCCCGGAAAATATTGCCGTGGTGATCATCAACTCCAACGTGAAGCGCGGGCTGGTGGACAGCGAATACAACACCCGTCGCGAACAATGCGAAGCCGCCGCGCGCTTCTTCGGCGTCAAGGCACTGCGCGACGTCAGCCCGGAGCTGTTCTTCCCGATCCAGCATGAATTGGATCCGATCGTCGCCAAGCGAGCGCGCCACGTGATCACTGAAAACGATCGCACCTTGGCCGCCGCAGATGCACTGGCGGCGGGCGATATGAAACTGATGGGCAGGCTGATGGCGGAATCTCACGCTTCAATGCGGGATGACTTTGCCATTACCGTACCGCCGATCGACCAATTGGTGGAGATCGTCAAAAACGTTATCGGCGATCGCGGCGGCGTGCGCATGACCGGCGGCGGCTTTGGCGGCTGCATAGTGGCGCTGATGCCGCAAGAACTGGTGGAGCCGGTGCGCGAGACGGTAGCGCGCGAATATCCTTTGCAAACCAATGGACTGAAAGAAACCTTTTACGTTTGCAAGGCATCAGCGGGGGCCGGGATATGCTGACGGAGAGCCTGCAGCTGGCCCCTGATGGCCAGCCTTACCAGCTAACCCGGTTGCAAAACGCCGGTGGGATGACGATCTCGCTGATGGATTGGGGCGCCACCTGGCTTTCCGCCATGCTGCCGTTGAAATCGGGCGAAACGCGTGAACTGCTGTTGGGTTGCCGGACACCGGCGGACTATCAGCGGCAGGCGGCCTATCTTGGCGCCACCGTCGGGCGCTATGCCAACCGCATCGCCTACGCCAGTCTGCTGGTCGGCAACAAGCCGCATCCGCTGCTCGCCAATCAAGGGGAACACCAACTGCATGGTGGGCCGGAAGGCTTCAACGCCCGCCGCTGGCGGATTGTTCAGCAAGATACCCAACAGGTGAGCTACGCGTTGCATTCACCCGACGGCGACCAGGGATTTCCCGGTAACCTCGACGTTCAGGTCAATTACCGGCTCACTGCCGATAACCGCTTGGAAATCAGTTATCAGGCCCGGACCGATCGCGCCTGCCCGGTCAATCTGACCAACCATGCGTATTTCAACCTGGATGGCGCCGGCACCGACGCCCGCCGGCAACGGCTGCAACTGTTTGCCGACCTTTATCTGCCGGTCGACAGCGAGGGCATACCCAACGCCGAACTCACGCCGGTGGAAGGCAGTGGCATGGATTTCCGCCACCCGAAAACGCTGCTGCAGGATTTTCTGCGCGACCGCGATCAACAGCGGGTAAAAGGCTATGATCATGCCTATCTGCTGCACCGTACCTGCGGTGCGCTGGACTGCCCGGCGGCACATCTGTGGTCGGCCGATGGTCAGGTGCAAATGAGCGTATTCACCAGCGCACCGGCGCTGCAACTGTACAGCGGCAATTACCTGGACGGTACGCCGGCGCGTGACGGCGGCAACTACGCCAGTTACGCCGGCGTGGCGCTGGAAAGCGAGTTTTTGCCGGACAGCCCGCACCACCCGGAATGGCCGCAGCCGGACTGTTGGCTCAAACCGGGGCAGCAATATCAAAGCGCCACCCATTATCAGTTTTATCCTATCTGACCCGTCGCGCCCCTTGCCAT
This sequence comes from Serratia inhibens, assembly GCF_003591175.1. Classification (GTDB taxonomy): domain Bacteria; phylum Pseudomonadota; class Gammaproteobacteria; order Enterobacterales; family Enterobacteriaceae; genus Serratia; species Serratia inhibens. Next base: position 1,726,088 of record NZ_QYYG01000001.1, read on the forward strand.
ACGGCCAGGGGCCGTTTGTTATAAATGCTTACCTTTTTACACGCCGGCCCCACCGGCACCTGCCTTTCCTTATTCCAAAGCGCACACTAGAATCAGGCTACGGTGATAAGCACAACGTCTTGTGCTGCGTCACAATTTTCGGCCATCTCTGGCCAATAGCTGAAGGAACACCTATGCGTCTGATTACTGCACTCCCTTTACTGGCGGGTTTACTGCTGAGCACCAACCTGATGGCTGCCGATACCGCAACCGCAACAAAAACGCCTTCGCCGGCGCAGGCTGCACAACAAAAGCGCATGACCGATTGTAATCAACAAGCCTCCACCAAAACGCTGAAAGGCGCGGATCGCACCACCTTCATGAGCACCTGCCTGAAGGCGGAAGGTTCCGCTGCAGCGAAAACCCTGACGCCGCAACAGCAGAAAATGAAAACCTGCAACGCCGACGCCAAAGCTAAAAGCCTGAAAGGCGACGAGCGTAAAACCTTTATGAGCAGTTGCCTGAAAAAAGCAGCCTGATCCCCCTTCTCCCACGGTGCGGCCGGATCTCATTCCGCCGTGCCGGTTTCCCTCGTGACGCCCGCCTGATCGATTCAGCTTTTTCCTCGGAACAGCACTTACTTTGCGACAAGAAATTGGCTATGGTTAGACACTATCGATTGCCGAGCCACCGGCCACGGCAATATAATGATTTTCGTTATCATTGAAATGTCAGATTATTAAGGAGTTAAGCTATGGCTGTAACTAAGCTGGTTCTGGTGCGTCACGGCGAAAGCCAGTGGAACAACGAAAACCGCTTTACCGGTTGGTATGATGTTGATCTGTCCGACAAAGGTCGCACCGAAGCGAAAGCAGCAGGCAAGCTGTTGAAAGATGAAGGTTTCTCTTTTGACTTTGCTTACACCTCCGTACTGAAGCGCGCGATCCATACCCTGTGGAACATTCTGGACGAACTGGATCAGGCCTGGCTGCCGACCGAAAAATCCTGGAAGCTGAACGAACGCCACTACGGTGCGCTGCAGGGTCTGAACAAGGCTGAAACCGCTGAAAAATACGGTGACGAGCAGGTTAAGCAATGGCGTCGCGGCTTCGCCGTAACTCCACCAGAGCTGACCAAAGATGATGAGCGTTACCCGGGCCACGATCCACGCTACTCAGCGCTGACCGAACAAGAGCTGCCGCTGACCGAAAGCCTGGCTCTGACCATCGATCGCGTGATCCCTTACTGGGACGAAGAAATTCTGCCACGCATCAAAAGCGGCGAGCGCGTTATCGTTGCCGCTCACGGCAACTCGCTGCGTGCGCTGGTGAAATACCTGGATAACCTGAGCGAAGATGAGATCCTCGAACTGAACATCCCAACCGGCGTGCCGTTGGTGTATGAATTCGACGAAAACTTCAAGCCAATCAAACGTTACTATCTGGGCAATGCCGACGAGATCGCTGCTAAAGCGGCCGCCGTGGCAAACCAGGGTAAAGCGAAGTAATTTTCGCCCGTTGATCTAAAAAGCCCCCGTTTTTTGGCCGGGGGCTTTTTTTATTAAGAAACTCCCCATTCTATCCCCTATAGCTTTCAAGTTGCAGCTAGGCGACCAACTCGCTCATCCCCAGGCGCTTACATGAGTAAGTAACTGGGGTGAGCGACAAATCTGTCGGGAACAGATTTGAACGCTGCTTGCAGCGGCCCTAAAAGGGCAAGGACCATGGATGGGCCTTGTAAGCAGGTAACAACGCTGCGGCTTGAAAGACGACGGGGATATTAGGTGCGGCGTGCTTTCACTGCCGCCGCCAACTCACGCAGCACGGTCTCAGTGTCTTCCCAGCCGATGCAAGCGTCTGTCACGCTCTTGCCATAGACCAGCGGCTCGCCGCTTTCCAGATTCTGGTTGCCTTCCACCAGATGGCTTTCGATCATCACGCCGATAATCGCTTTTTCACCGCCGGCTACCTGTTTGCACACGTCCGCATTCACTTCCAGCTGCTTTTTGAACTGCTTGCTGCTGTTGGCGTGGCTGAAATCGATCATCACCTGTGCCGGCAGGCCCGCTTTGACCAGGCCGTCTTTGACTTCTTTCACATGCGCCGCGCTGTAGTTCGGCTCTTTGCCGCCGCGCAGGATAATGTGGCAATCGCCGTTACCGCTGGTGTTAACGATCGCCGAGTGGCCCCATTTGGTCACCGACAGGAAACAGTGCGGTGCGCTGGCCGCGTTGATGGCGTCAATCGCCACTTTGATGGTGCCGTCGGTACCGTTCTTGAAACCAACCGGGCAAGACAGGCCGGAAGACAGCTCGCGGTGTACCTGGGATTCCGTGGTACGTGCACCGATCGCACCCCAGCTCATCAGATCCGCCAGGTACTGCGGGGTGATCATGTCGAGGAATTCCCCCGCAGCCGGCAAGCCGCTATCGTTGATATCCAACAACAGCTTGCGGGCCAGGCGCAGACCGTCGTTGATCTGGAAGCTGTTATCCATCTGCGGATCGTTGATCAGCCCTTTCCAACCCACGGTGGTACGCGGTTTTTCAAAGTAAACGCGCATCACCACCTCCAGTTCGCCGCTCAGTTCCTGGCGCAGCGTCAGCAAGCGCTCGGCATACTCTTTTGCCGCTTTGGTGTCGTGGATCGAACATGGGCCGATGACCACCAACAGGCGATCGTCGTTACCGCGAAGGATCTTGTGAATTGCACTGCGCGCCAGGGACACCGTCTCAGCTGCACGTTCAGTGGCCGGAAACTTCTCTAACAGGGCCACCGGTGGCAGGAGTTCCTTAATTTCTTTAATGCGTAAATCATCATTTTGGTAATTCATAACTTTTCCATTCGGTATCGAGGGGCGGTATTTCACAAAGCGTGGATCTCACCAATTTAGCCTGTGAGGGTAGCGCTGTAAATCACCTTAGCCGCCTCCCGGCTGAACGACCAAATTATCAGTAGATTGTGCTGTTTCATCGGGAGAGCGCAGTGGCTCCTTTTTCGCTATGCTAGCGATCAGGATACCGCTATTTGAGCCAAACCATGCCTTCTCTGTTATTAGTTGATGACCACCCGGTGGTTCATGTCGCACTGGAAGCGGCGCTAATGAAGTCTTCCCGTTCTTATAGCCTGCAGGCGGTAGAGGACGACGTGCAGGCCTTGGCCCAATTGGCCACCGCCGATTTTTCGCTGGTCATTCTGGATATCGGCCTGCCGCAGTCAGACGGCTTGCAACTGCTGAAAAAAATCCGCCGCCATTATCCGCAGCAACCGATCCTGATCTATACCGCGCAAGAAGAAGAGATTTACGCACACATGGCCTGGGCGGCCGGCGCTAACGGATTTGTGCATAAAGGCAGCCGACTCGAACAGTTGGTGCAGGCCATTGAAACCGTGCTGGCCGGGGAGCCTAGTTTTCCTGCCGGCGCGATGGCGGAAGAAACGCAGTCGGCAGCGGGAACGCTACTGACGCCCAAAGAACTGCAAATCCTCGGTCTGCTCAGCAAGGGGTTGTCCAATCTGCAAATTGCCGAGATGTTGAGCATCAGCAACAAAACCGTCAGCACCCACAAGAAGAATATTTTGCGCAAAACCGGCGCCGGCAACCTGTTGGAGCTGGTGGCGGTATTTAGAGAACTGACGCCATGATGCGTGGCGTTCTGCTGCTGTTGGCGATGCTGTTCAACCTCGGCAACGTCGCATACGCTGCGCAACCGGTGTCTTATCGGTTGGTCAGCAGCCTGAATATTCCGGCGGATATGCTGATCGCCAGCGAGAAAAATCCCTGGCGTGGCGCTACGCTGCGCGTGGGTATCATCAGCGAGAATGCCAGCCCCTATAACATTATTGTGGATGACGACCTGTACGGGTTGAACGCCGACTACCTCGGTTATATCCAGCAGGTCACCGGCATCCGTTTTCAGATTTACGGCTTCGCCGATCTGGCGCAGCTCGAACAGGCGCTGCACGGCGGCGTTATCGATCTGGTGTACGGCATTCCGCAGAATGAGGCGCTGGAGGATCTGAAAATCTCCCAGCCTTATTACGTCAGTAACCTGCGCGTATTGCGCGATCGGAGCAATAACCGCCAGGTGATGCTTAACTCCGCCGATGCGCGAGTGGCGATCAGTACCCTGACCGATATGCAGGCCGGTAACGCGCTGAAGGCAGTGTCTTCCCACGTGCAGCGTTATGACAATAACCTGCAGGCGGTGTATGCCTTGCTGAACGGCAGCAGCGATTACTTTATTGCCGACGAAGCCAGCGCCAGTTTTATTATTGACCAGTTGCAGCTTGGTCAGCTTTATCAGATCGAAAGCACGGTCAATCTCGGTAACCTGTCGTTCGTCTTCGCCGCCGCCAATCCGGCGCTGATCGATACTCTTAACATCGCTATCGCCGATACGCCCATGGAGTTGATGAATGCCATTCAAGGCCGCTGGAGCAAAAAGATCCCCAGCTATCTCGATACCGGCAACGCCGATCTAACGCAGATGGAAAAAGACTGGGTAGAAGAGCACCGCACCGTTTATTACGCCGCCATAGAGAATAACTTCCCGTTCGCCTATCGCGGCTCCGACGGTCAGCCGCGCGGCTACGCGATCGACATACTCAATATCATTGCGCAAAACACCGGGCTGCGTTTTGCTCCGTTATGGGCGCGCAATGCCGAACAGGCAGACCAACTGGTGCTGTCCGGCCAGGCCAGTTTCCGCACCGCTCTGCCGCTGGCGCGCGGCGTTAAGGCACGTTACAGCACCAGCATGCCGATTCACCGTTCGCTGTGGGGGGTTTACGTCGGTCAGTACGCCAACGGAATTTCTACCTGGAACGATCTGGCCGGCAAGCGCATCGGCGTACTGCAAGGCGATCTGGCGCAGGGGCTGGTACCGCCTAACGAAGAGCCGGTGCGCTTTGCCGACAGCAAGGCGATGTATGACGCCCTGGCCAACGGCCAATTGGATGCGCTGGTGGATAACGTGATCTCGGCAAACTTTATCGCCCTGTCGCGTTATTCCGGGGCAATAAAACTGGCGTTCGCCGCCAATAACATCGCCTACCCGGTGGCGTTCGGCGTGCGTCAGGATCAGCCGCTGCTACTGGCTATCCTCGATAAAAACCTGATGCAGATCCCCTCGGAAACCCTGCAGTCGCTGCGCGACGAGTGGATTGTCGACCGCAGCAACCTGATCGATGCGGTGAACGACAACCGCATGCCACCGCAAACGACCTGGCTGCTGGCGCTACTCGCAGCGGCGATCCTGCTGCTGCTGGCGCTGACACTGCGCCGGTTTATTTTGCAACGAAGGGAAAAGCGCGAGCGTGAAGTGATCGAGCAGGCGCGCCGCCACGCCGAAGCCGAGAACCGGATGAAGAGCAAGTTTTTGGCTACCGTCAGCCATGAACTGCGCACGCCCATGCACGCCATCCTCGGCCTGTTGGAACTGGAGCTGAAACGCCGGCCGATACCGGAGGGGCTGCCAGTCATTTACAGTTCGGCGTCATCCTTGCTCAATCTGCTCAATGATTTACAAGATTACGCCCGGCTGGAAACCGGAACCTTGACGCTGGTGCCAAAAACCCTGGCGCTGCACCCCTGGGTTGCCCATATCAGCGCACTGTATCAGCCGTTGATCGGCGAGCGCCCGGTAACCTTGAGCGTTACCGCCAGTAACCTGTTGCCTGCCGCCGTCGTTATTGATGGTGAGCGTTTACTTCAAGTGGCTAACAACCTGATAAATAATGCCATTAAATTCACTCCCCGCGGCAGCATTCAGGTCAATATCGACTGGCGCGAGCAGGATAAACAACAGGGCGAGTTGTTGCTGACGGTGACCGATAGCGGCTGTGGCATCGCCGCCGATGAGATCGGCAAACTGTTCCAACCCTTCTACCGCGCCCGCGGCGTACAGCGCGTATCGGTGCAGGGTACCGGGCTGGGGTTGTCTATCTGCAAGGAAATTATCGAGCAAATGGGCGGCCGGATCGAGCTGCAATCACAGCCCGGCATAGGTACGCAGGTCAAGGTTTCAGTGCCGATCACCCAGGTTCCCCTGGATGCCGCCCCCCTCAACCAGACCGACCCACCGCTCAGCTTGCCGTCGCCCTCCACGCTGCGCGTGGCGCTGATTGACGATCACCCGACCAACCTGCTGCTGATGGAACGGCAACTGCGTCACTTCGGCCTGCAACCGGCGCTGTTCGAGCACGGTTATGCACTGCTGAAAGCTCACCGCAGACAACCGTTTGACCTGCTGTTTATCGATTACAACATGCCGCGCCCGGACGGCCTGACATTGGCGCGACTGATACGCCGCGATGAACAGCGTTATCATCGTCCGGCCTGCCAGATTATTCTCTGTTCGGCCGACGTGCAGGAATTTACCCGTATTCCACAGGAACGGGGGGCTGTCGATCGCTTTTTGACCAAACCCATTTCACTGGCCGCCATTGCTCAGGCACTGCCACAGCAACCGCAGGCTCCGGAACAGCAGTTAGCCCTTACTGACCTAAAACGGGTGCTGGCCGATATGGCCGGCAATGATCAACTGATGGCGCAACGCCTGGCCACCACGCTGATCTCGACTCTGCGACAAGACCTGCAACGGCTTGACCAGGCGGCGGAAAGCGAAGACTGGCCGAACCTTGGGCAGGCCGCACATCGCATCAAGGGCAGCCTGTTGATGTTGCAACGGCCGGCGGCGGCAAGCTGGTGCCAATTATTGGTGGAAAGCGGCCGTGAAGGGGTGCTGGCTCAGGCCGCCTATACTGAATTGAGTGCGTTGGTAGAACAGATACTGATAGAACTGGACGGTCTGGTCAGCACTGACGCGCCGTATTTCGCTATGCATAAGGATAAATAATGACGGACTCCCCACAGGCACACCTGCCAAAAGACAGTAATAGTAAACGCCTACTGACCGCTTTTTTAGTCACTGCGGTATTTATGATCGCCGAAGTGGCCGGCGGGCTGATTTCCGGCTCGCTGGCTCTGCTGGCCGATGCCGGCCATATGCTCACCGACGCGGCGGCGCTGCTGGTGGCGCTGATGGCGGTACACTTTTCACAGCGTAAACCCAACGCACGCCATACCTTCGGCTATTTGCGCCTGACCACGCTGGCGGCATTTCTCAATGCCGCCGCCCTGTTGGTGATCGTGGTATTCATCCTGTGGGAAGCGATACGGCGTTTCTTCGAGCCACAGCCGGTGATGGGTACGCCGATGCTGATCATCGCCATAGCGGGGCTTCTGGCTAACCTGTTCGCCTTCTGGCTGCTGCACCGCGGTACGGAAGAGAAGAACATCAACGTGCGGGCCGCTGCGTTGCATGTGTTGGGGGATTTGCTGGGTTCGGTGGGGGCCATCGTTGCCGCCATTGTGATCCTGAGCACCGGTTGGACGCCGATTGACCCGATACTGTCGGTGCTGGTGTCCTGTCTGGTGCTGCGCAGCGCCTGGCGGCTGCTGAAAGAGAGCTTCCACGAGTTGCTGGAAGGCACACCGCAGGAGGTGGATATCAACAAACTGCAAAAAGACCTGTGCCTTAATATTCCTGAGGTGCGCAATATTCATCACGTTCACGTATGGCAGATTGGCGAACAGAAACTGATGACGTTGCATGCGCAAGTGATACCGCCCAACGACCACGATGGCCTGCTGCGCCGCATTCAGGCTTATCTGCTGGAACACTACCGGATCGGCCATGTCACCATTCAAATGGAATATCAGCACTGCGATACGCCGGACTGCGGGATTAACCGGGCACCCGAGCCAAGTGACCACTCACATTCCGGCTCACATTCACATCTGGGCCATCACCACTAAAAGCAAGAGGGCGCCGGTTTGGCGCCCTCTGCGTTTGCTATGTCGAGGAAGATAACGGCCGGGAATGGTTGCGACCGGCGCTTTTGATCCACAACCAGGAACCGTTCAGCGCAATCAGCGTCAGGATCACGTATTCCAGCGCCATGGCATACACGCCCTGGTAGGCGAAAATCGCCACGCTGATTACGTCAATCACCACCCACAGCAGCCAGTTTTCCACGTATTTGCGCGTCATCAAAACCATCGCCACGATCGACAACACCATCATCGCCGAGTCCCAGAACGGGAAAGCGTCCGGTTGCAGCTGCGGCATTTGCACGCTGAGGCCCATTCCCTGCATTACCGTCACCGCAAGCTGCGTCAACCAGGCAAAGACTCTGTCGATATTGAAGGTCATCAGGGCAATGCCGATAACGCACACCGCCGCCCAGGCCAATGCTTTCGGTAACGGCAACCAGCGGATTTTCAGCTCGGCCTGATTGTCCTGGGTTTGGCGGCTCCAGGCATACCAGCCGTAAATATTGGCGACAAAAAAGAACAACTGCAGCAACAGGCTGGCGTAAAGCTGGATCTGAAAGAAAATCACCGCAAACAGCGTGACGTTAATCAGGCCGAACAGATAGTTGATAATTTTCTCTTTGCTGGCGTACCAGATGCACAGCAGGCCGAACAAGGTACCTATGGCTTCAATCCATGACAGATCGTAGCCGCCCGCCCCCAGCGGGATGTGCACCAATATATTGCTGGTACTGAAAAAGCTCATCTGTTCTTCCTTATCAAAGGGTTAAATCAGGCGTTTCCTTTAACCTGCATTTTCAGCTGCGCGGCAAAGTCCAGCATCCGGTTAAGCGGGATCAGCGCCTTTTCGCGCAGCGCGGCATCCACGTGGATTTCATGCAGCGCGCCGCCCTGCTCCAACCCGTCGGCAATCGCCTTAAGGCCGTTCATCGCCATCCACGGGCAGTGCGCGCAGCTGCGGCAGGTGGCGCCTTCGCCGGCGGTCGGGGCCTCGAACAGTTCTTTGTCCGGGCAGGCCTGCTGCATCTTATAAAAAATACCGCGATCGGTGGCAACAATCAGCTGAGGGTTGGGCAGCGTTTTGGCCGCCTGAATCAGCTGGCTGGTGGAACCGACCGCATCGGCCAAATCGACCACCGCCTGTGGGGACTCCGGATGCACCAGTATCGCCGCTTCCGGGTACAGGGCCTTCATGCGCATCAGCGCCTGGGTTTTAAACTCGTCATGGACGATACAGGCCCCTTGCCAGCACAGCACGTCGGCGCCCGTCTGCTTTTGCACATAGTTGCCCAGATGGCGGTCCGGCGCCCAGATGATTTTTTCGCCCAGGCTGTCGAGGTGTTCTATCAACTCTACGGCGATGCTGGATGTTACCACCCAATCCGCGCGCGCTTTGACCGCGGCTGAAGTATTAGCGTAGACCACCACGGTGCGATCCGGGTGGCTGTCGCAAAATGCATGAAATTCGTCTTCCGGGCAACCGAGATCAAGCGAACACTCGGCGTTCAGCGTCGGCATCAGCACCTGTTTTTCCGGGCTGAGGATCTTGGCGGTCTCCCCCATAAAGCGCACGCCGGCGACCAGCAAGGTCGAAGCCGGGTGATTGCTGCCAAAGCGCGCCATCTCCAGCGAGTCCGCCACGCAGCCGCCGGTCTCTTCCGCCAGCGCCTGAATTTCCGGATCGGTGTAGTAATGGGCCACCATTACCGCATTGCGCTGCCTGAGCAGGGTTTTAATCTTCTCGCGATAAAACGCCTTTTCCGCTACGTCCAGCGGCACCGGTTTGGGCGGGAACGGGTACACCGCCGCATTGACATCAAACATTTCACTCATCGCTGCAATCGTCTCTGTGCTAGGCTGGGTGTCTGCTGCACGGGTTTCCCCACTTGCAACCGCCACTCGTTTTATATACTAAACAAAATACCTAAAAACCCGCCAAAAGTCCGCTGATATTTTCATTATTACGTTCATAGCGTTTAATGGATTGAATTTTTGATGAAAGCAGGGAATCTGCAGGAAGCAAAATGCATTTTTGAGGAGAAAGGGAATGGATTAAGGGTGCAGGATTGATTCAGCCTTTGAATGGCCAGGTGCAATGTTCGAACCTGAACGCAGGTTACTCACCCACAGGATTCGTGCGTTATGCGAGGCTATGGTTGGGGAAAGTGCTGAGATATCAGAAAGAATGGTGGGTCGTGCGGGATTGATTCGGCCTTTGGCCTCGCCCTTCGGGCCAGCGCAAGCGCTGCCCAAAATTGACGAAGCAATTTTGTCGAACCTGAACGCAGGTTACTCACCCACAGGATTCGTGCGTTATGCAAGGCTATGGTTTGGGGAAAGTGCTGAGATATCAGAAAGAATGGTGGGTCGTGCGGGATTCGAACCTGCGACCAATTGATTAAAAGTCAACTGCTCTACCAACTGAGCTAACGACCCACTGATGTGGTTTACTGCTGAACCGCGTAAGCAGGAGAGAAACTCACTGCAATAACGAGTGGGGCGTGCGGGGTTATTCGGCTAGCGCCTCACCCTTACGATTCCACATCGTAATCACGTCTAAAATGGTGGGTCGTGCGGGATTCGAACCTGCGACCAATTGATTAAAAGTCAACTGCTCTACCAACTGAGCTAACGACCCACTGACGTGGTTTACTGCTGAACTACGAATACAAAACCGAGGATTTGTATTGCGGAAAAACAACTCTGGAACAGTGGGTCGTGCGGGATAATTCGGCGTTTGGCCTCACCCTTACGATTCCACATCGTAATCACATCTAAAAATGGTGGGTCGTGCGGGATTCGAACCTGCGACCAATTGATTAAAAGTCAACTGCTCTACCAACTGAGCTAACGACCCACAGCAGTGGTGGGTGATGACGGGCTCGAACCGCCGACCCCCTCCGTGTAAAGGAGATGCTCTACCAACTGAGCTAATCACCCACTAGTGTGGTTACTGCTACTACTTCAGGAATTGGTGGGTCGTGCGGGATTCGAACCTGCGACCAATTGATTAAAAGTCAACTGCTCTACCAACTGAGCTAACGACCCAATTTCCTAGCTGCTTTAACATCTTGCAAGTTGTCTTGGCAACGGCGGCATATATTACTAATTTATCTTGGCAGCGCAACTTAAATTTTAAAACAAGTGGTTCAACTGCTTGTTCTTCACACGAATGAGCCCAGAAAGCGGTCAGATAGACTAATTTCTGGGCTCATTTTTTTGCTGACTAACCGGCAACGCGACTTTTCGCCTGTTTGGCCGCAGCACTGGTTGGGTATTGTTTAATCACCTGCTGGAACACGGCTTTGGCTTTATCGGCCTGCCCTTTTTCCTGCATGATGATACCCACCTTGTACATTGCGTCCGGCGCCTTAGGTGATTTTGCGTAATTCTTCACCACGACGGCAAAATAGTAGGCCGCATCGTCTTTCTTTCCCTTGTTGTAGAACAACTGCCCTAGCCAATAATTGGCGTTGGGCTGGTAAGTAGACTTTGGGTACTGTTTTACGAAGGTCTGAAAAGCGGAGATCGCCTGATCATACTGTTTTTTTTCCAGCGCCAATGAAACAGCGGCGTTGTAGTCGCTGTTTTCATCACCCGTACTGGCCGGTGCTGCCGCTGAGGCGCCCGCAGACGCGCTGTCAGCGCCGTCGGAGGAAGCAGCCGCGGCTGCCCCACCTGCGGCACCCGCAGCGGCTGCGGAGCTCTGAGCGCCGCCCTGGCTGATGCTATCCATCTGTTGATAGATCTGCTTCTGGCGTTCAACAACCTGATTCAGTTGATATTGGCTTTCCTGGATTTGCCCACGGAGAGAGTCAATATCGCGCTGGTTGTCAGAGAGTTGCTGCTGGAGTTGGTTTAAAAGCTGGCCCTGAGCATTGGAGATACGCTCAAGTGAAGTGACACGGTCTTCGACCGAGCCGGAGCCGACATTACTGATTGGCGCTTGGGCAGTAGCGGCCCATGGGACCGCTACGCCAACCAGTAACGACAGACTCAACAAGTGACGTCTGAAGTTACTGTTCATGCGATTCTCTTAGTAAACCAGAACGGCACGACGGTTTTTAGCATAAGCCGCTTCGTCGTGGCCCAGTACTGCTGGTTTTTCTTTACCGTAAGAAACGATAGAGATCTGGTCAGCTGAAACGCCTTTGCCTTGCAGGTACATTTTAACTGCGTTAGCACGACGCTCGCCCAGAGCGATGTTGTATTCCGGCGTGCCGCGTTCGTCCGCGTGGCCTTCAACGGTCACTTTGTAAGACGGGTTGTTACGCAGGAATGCAGAGTGCGCGTCCAGCATCTGAGCGAACTCGGAGCTCACGTCATACTTGTCCAGGCCGAAGTAAACAATGTTGTTCTTCTGCAGTTCTTGCATCTGCAGACGAGCTTGTTCTTCAGAAGACAGGTTGCTGCTGCCGTTTTCTGTACCAGTGCCAGCGCCAGCGCCCAGACCAGATTGGTCGTTGTTTGCGCTTTTGTTAGAACTACAAGCCGCTACAGCCAGAACTGGCAGTGCCAGCAGAAGCCCTTTCAGCACTTTGTTCAGTTGCATTTCTTTGATCCTTTTATAGTTTGCCATACATATTTACACATGCATCACAGATACGGCGACCAGGCAGGGAATTTGACCTGTCCATCGGTTGCCGGAAGACGCGCTTTAAAACGCCCATCAGTCGATACCAGTTGCAGCACGGAGCCCATACCTTGCGTGGAGCTATAGATCACCATGGTGCCATTTGGCGCAATACTAGGCGTTTCGTCCAGGAACGTGCCGGTTAAAACTTGAACGGCTCCCGATCCAAGATCTTGTTTGGCGATATGCTGGGCGCCGCTATTGGAGCTCACCATCACCAGGAATTTACCATCAGAGCTGACTTCAGAATCCTGATTCTGAGAGCCTTCCCATGTCAGACGCTGTGACGCACCGCCACTGGCGCTGACTTTATAAATCTGCGGTCGGCCACCCTGATCGGAGGTATATGCCAGAGACTGGCCATCCGGGAACCAGGTCGGTTCGGTATTGTTGCTGCGCCCGTCGGTGATTTGCGTGATCTGGCCAGAGCCGAGATTCATCACATACAGGTTCAGGCTGCCGCTTTTAGACAGCGCAAAGGCCAGACGGCTGCCGTCCGGCGAAAACGCCGGTGCACCGTTGTGGCGCGGGAACGAAGCGATCTGACGGATAGCGCCGTTAGCCAGGGTCTGTACGACCAACGCAGAACGGCCGCTTTCAAAGGTCACGTACGCCAGTTTGCTGCCATCCGGCGACCAGGCCGGGGACATCAGCGGTTCCGGTGAACGGTGTACCACAAACTGGTTGTAACCGTCGTAATCCGCTACGCGCAACTCATACGGGAATTTGCCGCCGTTGGTCTGCACTACGTAGGCGATACGGGTACGGAATGCGCCCTTGATACCGGTCAGCTTCTCGAACACTTCGTCACTGGCGGTATGAGCAGAATAACGCAACCATTGCTTGGTCACTTTATACTGGTTCTGCGCCAATACGGTGCCCGGTGAACCTGAAGTGTCCACCAGCTGATAGGAGATCAGGTAGCCGCCGTCTGCGCCAGGTTGCACCTGGCCGACCACGACCGCGTCAATGCCCAATGCAGTCCAGGCCGCCGGCGTCACTTCAGACGCGGTGGTCGGTTGCTGCGGCATGCGCGCCACGTCAATCGGGTTGAATTTGCCGCTGTTGCGCAAATCTGCGCCGACAATCTTGCCAATGTCTTCCGGAGGCGTGCCTGGGCCAGCCCATTTAAAGGGTACCACGCCAATCGGACGAGCGGAGTCGACCCCTTGGGTGATTTCGATGCGAACTTCCGCGTGAAGAACGGACGCCCACAGTATTAAAAAACCTAACGCTACTCGAAATGCCTGCTTCATCTCATCTCCCTTATCCAGGCGGGATGCCTGCGATAAATTAGCAGAATTTTAACAAACCAACGCAAACAAAACTACATAATCCCTGTTGGTTACCTTAGTACATCCCTGCGGTATGACTCAGCTCAAACAACCATTACTGTGGTTTAAATTCAAGGATAGAACTCTTAAATTCCTGATAAACGGCATCACTCGGCGGTTTAGGAATATTTGCCGATTTTGCTGCTGCTACCGCCGCCTGACATAAAGCAGGATCGCCGCCCGCAGCCTGAACGCTAATCAATAAACCATCAGGAGCCAAGCGAATACGCAGATCGCAGGTTTTCCCACTGTAATCCGAAGCACCGTAGAACTTGCTCTTTATAGCTGCCTGAATTTGGCTCTTATAACCGTTAATATCAGCCCCACTGGCCCCCGCAGTCTTGGCATTACCCTGCCCCGCAGGTTTACCATCGCCCTTCGACTTAGCGCCGCCAGACTTGGCGCCGCCGCCTTTCGGTGCGTTTTTACCGTCCGCCAGATCGCCAAACAGATCGTTTACATCGGAAGACTGCTCCGCAGCTGCGGCTGCCGCCTTCTTCTTGGCATCCGCTGCGGCTTTCTTGGCTGCGGCCTTCTCGGCAGCAGCGGCTTTTTTCTCAGCCTCTGCGGCCGCTTTCTTCTCGGCGTCAGCAGCCGCCTTTTTCTCGGCTTTCTCGGCTTCTGCTGCAGCTTTCTTCTCGGCTTCCGCGGCGGCTTTCTTCTCGGCGTCGGCCGCCGCTTTTTTCTCTGCGGCTTCAGTCGCTTTTTGCTCGGCGGCAGCCGCTTTCTTCGCTTCTTCCGCCTGTTTCTTGGCGGCAGCGGCGGCGGCGGCTTCTTTCTTGGCTTCAGCTTCCGCTTTCTTCTGCGCGTCCGCTTGTGCCTTGGCAACTTTATCCGCTTCGGCTTTGGCCTTGGCGGCCGCCGCTTCCGCTACTTTCTGTTGTTCTTTGGCTTTCGCCGCGGCGTTCTCGGCCACTTTTTGCTGTTCAGCGGCCTGCTTTTGCTGTTCGGCTGCCTGTTTCTGCTGCTCTGCCGCTTGCTTTTGCTGCTCCGCGGCCTGCTTTTGCTGTTCAGCCTGTTCTTTCGCGTCCTGCGCCGCTTTTTCCTGCGCGGTCAAACGCTCTTTCTCCAGCTCTTTCAGGCGCTGTTGTTCCGCCGCCTGCTTCTGCTGAAGTTCTTCGGCCTGTTGCTCCGCTTTTTTCTGGCGCTGCTTTTCAGCACGCTGCGCGTCGTTACTCTGCTGTTGCTGGCGGTTGTACTGCTCCACCACTGCCCCGGGATCGACCATCACTGCGCCGACAACCGAACCTTCGCCGCCACCGCCGGCGCTGTCCATGTTGACGTTTTCTTGCAGCGATCCCCAAATCAGCAGGGCAATCAATATGAAGTGCAGAACGACCGAAACAATAACGGCGCGGTTCAGCTTATCGTTTTGCTCAGTTGCCTTTACCAAAATAGATTCCCAAAAACTGGTGTTGCTTATACGGGGTTCCTGGGCCAGAGCACAGGAACCGGGTTGCCTCTAACCTTATGGTCAGATTGGCTGGGTCATCAGCCCCACGGAAGCGACGCCCGCCTGATGGAGAATATTCAATGCCTTGATAATCTCATCGTAGGGTACTTCCTTCGCCCCGCCGATCAAAAAGACCGTCTTCGGGTTAGCCGCTAAACGCGACTTGGCTTCGGCTGCAACCTGTTCCGGCGGCAACAACTCCATGCGGTTGTGATCCACCACCAGGGTGTATTGACCGACACCGGAAACCTCGAGGATCACCGGTGGGTTATCGTCACTGGACACCGCCTTGGAATCGGTGGCATCCGGCAGATCAACCTCAACGCTCTGGGTGATGATCGGCGCGGTTGCCATAAAGATCAGCAACAGCACCAGCAACACGTCGAGCAACGGAACTATGTTAATTTCGGACTTCAGCTCGCGCCGATTGCGTCCACGAACTCTCGCCATGCTACCTCCTACTTATTTGCTGTCGCTGGAGAAGGCCTGACGATGCAGAATAGCGGTGAACTCTTCCATAAAGTTGTCGTAATTCTGCTCAAGCTTGTTGACGCGCTGGTTGAGGCGGTTATAGGCCATAACGGCCGGGATAGCGGCGAACAGACCGATGGCGGTTGCGATCAGTGCTTCGGCGATACCCGGTGCTACCATTTGCAGCGTGGCCTGTTTCACCGCACCCAGTGCGATAAAGGCGTGCATGATCCCCCACACGGTGCCGAACAAACCGATATACGGACTGATCGACCCCACGGTGCCGAGGAAAGGAATGTGGTTTTCCAGCGTTTCCAGCTCGCGGTTCATCGAGATGCGCATAGCGCGTGACGCGCCTTCGATCACCGATTCCGGCGCATGGTTGTTAGCGCGGTGCAAACGAGCGAATTCTTTGAAACCTGAATGGAAAATTTGTTCGGAGCCGGTCAGGCTATCGCGACGTGCCTGGCTTTCCTGATACAGACGGGAAAGTTCAATACCGGACCAGAATTTGTCTTCAAAGGCCTCGGCGTCACGCGTGGCCGCATTAAGGATGCGGGTGCGCTGAATGATGATCGCCCAGGAGGCCACTGAGAAGCATATCAAAATCAACATGATAAGCTTAACCAGCAGGCTTGCCTTCAAGAATAAATCTAGGATGTTCATCTCATTCACTGCTTAAACTCCGCGACAATAGACTTAGGAAGCGCTATCGGCTTCATTTGGTGTGGATTAATGCATGCAATCAACACATCGGCCTGACTCAAAAGAGTTCCGTCAGAATTGACAATACGTTGAGCAAACGTGAAAGAAGCCCCGCGCATTGAGGTGATTTCACTCTGCACTTCCAGCTGTTCGTCGAGACGAGCCGAAGCCAGATAATCCACCGTGATGCGCCGGACTACGAAAGCGATATGTTCACTGAGCATCTGCTGTTGATGAAAGTTGTGGTGACGCAGCATCTCGGTGCGCGCTCTTTCAAAAAAGGCGACATAGCGGGCGTGATAGACCACTCCACTGGCATCGGTATCCTCGTAGTAAACGCGAACCGGCCATCGAAACAACGTATTACTCACTCTACTTCCCAGCAATGCAATTTAACGGTGCTACTATACGCAAGACGGATCGGGTTGGGAATGGGTTACAAGGAGGGAACGAAAATAATTATGGGCCGGAACGGCCCATAACACGGGGATATAACGGAGATTATAAAGAAACGTAAAGTAATCCTGCGGCCAAGATCACAATTGCCGGAAGTGGCGCAAAAAAAGCACGCCATAGCGAACGTTGCGGCCGGAACCCGACGCCGTGGATCACGCCGGTGCACACCGCCCAAATAAGCAACAGGCCTTCCCAAATCTCCAGCGAGCTGGTCTTCGCCGCAAAGCGGGTCGGATCCCAGAAAATACAGCCCGCCAAAATCAACGCCAGCACCAATGAAAGGGCCCGAACCGGGCCCTTGTCAGTCATGGCGTACAGCTTGTCAGCCAATGACGAACTCATCACTTGCCGTCTTGCTGCGCTTTTGAATCTTCGTGGTGCTCAAGCGCCAGCGCCGTAATGATACCGAAGGCACAGGCAAGAAGCGTTCCGAGGATCCAGGCAAAATACCACATGGTTTAGCTCCTTATCCTTAATACAGCGAATGCTTGTTGTTCTCGATGAAGTTCTTGTCGAGACGGCCAAACATTTTGTAGTACGACCAGCTGGTGTACGCCAGAACGATAGGCACGAAGATCGCCGCAACAACGGTCATCACTTCTAGCGTAAACAGGCTGGACGTCGCGTCCCACATGGTCAGGCTAACGTTAGGCACGGTGCTTGACGGCATCACGAACGGGAACATGGTTACCCCGGCGGTCAGGATCACGCAGGCAATGGTCAATGACGAAGACACGAAGGCCAGCGCGTCTTTCTGCAAGCGCGAGAACAACGCGGTGAACAATGGCAGCACTACGCCCAGAGCAGGCAAAGCCCACAGAGCCGGATACTTGTTGAAATTAATCAACCAGGCACCCGCCTGATGCGCCACTTCTTTACGCATCGGATTAGACTCCGCCATGGTATTCAGCGCCGAGGTAATCACATACCCATCGATGCCTTTCACCAGCCATACGCCACCCAACAGGAAGCATACCGCCATCACCAGCGTGGAGATCTGCGCCGCAGCGCGTGCGCGCAGGTGGATCTCGCCGGAGGTACGCATCTGCAGATAAGTTGCCCCTTGCGTCACCAGCATGGTCAGGCTGACCACACCCGCCAACAGGCCGAACGGGTTCAGCAGTTGGAAGAAGTTGCCGGTGTAGAACAGACGCATGTATTCGTCCATGTGGAACGGCACGCCCTGCAACAGGTTGCCGAACGCTACGCCGAATACCACGGCCGGCACGAAGCTGCCGATGAAAATGCCCCAGTCCCACATGTTGCGCCAGCGGCTGTTTTCCAGCTTCGAACGGTAGTCAAAACCGACCGGGCGGAAGAACAAGGCTGACAGCACCAGGATCATCGCGACATAGAAACCGGAGAACGCCGCCGCGTAGACCATCGGCCAGGCGGCGAACAGCGCGCCACCTGCGGTGATCAACCACACCTGGTTACCGTCCCAGTGCGGAGCGATGGAGTTGATCATCACCCGGCGCTCAGTATCGGTTCTGCCGATAATGCGCAGCAAGATGCCGACGCCCATGTCGAAACCGTCGGTGACGGCGAAACCGATCAGCAGTACGCCAATCAGAGCCCACCAGATAAATCGCAGTACTTCATAGTCAAACATACGTGGACTCCTGTTTAGCGCGCTTCCTGCACGGCGGCAGTCGGTTGTTCAAAGTGGTAGCGGCCAGTTTTCAGGCTGCTTGGACCCAGACGCGCAAATTTGAACATCAGGTACATCTCAGCCACCAGGAACAGGGTGTACAAGCCGCAAATCAGCCCCATCGAGAACAGAATGTCGCCCGCAGTCAGTGAAGAGTTGGCGACAGCCGTCGGCAGCACCTCACCGATCGCCCAGGGTTGACGGCCGTATTCAGCCACAAACCAGCCGGCTTCGATCGCGATCCAGGGCAGCGGCAAGCCATACAACGCCGCGCGATGCAGCCATTTTCGCTGACCGATGCGCCCGCGAATCACGCTCCAGAACGACAGACCGATGATAAACAGCATCAGCACGCCACAGGCCACCATGATGCGGAAGGCGAAGTACAGCGGCGCCACGCGTGGGATGGAGTCTTTGGTCGCTTGCTGGATTTGCGCTTCCGTCGCGTCGGTGACGTTCGGGGTATAACGCTTCAGCAACAGACCGTAGCCCAGATCCTGCTTGGCTTTATTGAACTCGGCGCGGACCGCCGGATCGGTATTGCCACCACGCAGCTCTTCCAGCAGTTGGTAGGCTTTCATCCCGTTGCGGATCCGCACTTCATGCTGCGCCATCAGATCTTTCAGGCCGGTGACCTGGGTATCCGTGGAACGAGTCGCAATCAGGCCAAGCGCGTAAGGGATTTGAATCGCGTAGGAGTTTTCCATTTTATCCTGATTCGGGATACCGAACAGGGTAAAGGCGGCCGGAGCCGGTTGGGTTTCCCACTCGGCTTCGATAGCGGCCAGCTTGGTTTTCTGCACGTCGCCCATTTCGTAACCGGATTCATCACCCAGCACGATAACGGACAATACGGCAGCCATACCGAAACTGGCGGCAATGGCGAAGGAGCGCTTGGCGAAAGCGACATCGCGGCCTTTCAACAGGTAGTAAGAGCTGATACCCAGAACGAACATCGCGCCACAGGTGTAGCCGGCAGCCACGGTGTGCACAAACTTCACCTGCGCAACCGGGTTGAGTACCAGTTCGGAGAAGCTGAGCATCTCCATGCGCATGGTTTCGAAGTTGAAGTCGGAAGCGATCGGGTTCTGCATCCAGCCGTTGGCAACCAGGATCCACAGTGCGGAGAAGTTCGAGCCCAGCGCCACAAGCCAGGTTACCGCCATGTGCTGCACTTTGCTCAGACGATCCCAACCGAAGAAGAACAGGCCGACCAGCGTCGATTCCAGGAAGAACGCCATCAGACCTTCGATGGCCAGCGGGGCCCCGAAAATATCACCGACGTAGTGGGAGAAATATGACCAGTTGGTCCCGAACTGGAACTCCATGGTCAAACCGGTGGCCACACCCAGAGCAAAGTTAATTGCAAATAACTTGCCCCAGAATTTGGTCATATCTTTATAGATTTGTTTGCCAGACAGCACATATACCGTTTCCATAATTGCCAGCAAAAACGCCATGCCTAGCGTTAATGGGACAAATAAGAAATGGTACATCGCCGTTAAAGCAAACTGTAAGCGCGACAGTTCGACAATATCAAACATCTTGACTCCTTGCTCCTCGCAGGAAGACTCCGACATGCGGTTATCGGTAATACTTCTTTCGAAGCCACCGGTAACGCCCCGCAGTGAATGCCCTTAAACACAACAAATTTGATCCAGCTTTTCCGCTTTCAACCGCACACTCACCGCAAGGCCGCGCGGGCCATCGCCAAGCACACCACTGAAAACCGACAACGGGTAACAAATGCAACAAGATCAACCATCCATAATCACAACAGGATGATACTCGCCCAATCCCACACAATAAATAGGTTTTTGCGTGATGTGGGTTAGACTTTTGGTTACAGGTCAAATCCTGGCCAAAAGAGGTACTTCGGGCTAATTTGATCTAAAACAATTTAAGCCTATCTCAGTATTATTTCCATATTCATCAGCACATTTCTCATAATTTTCTTGGGGTCATGTTGCGCAATGGTTTAATTGTTTTTTAATGATATTTTTGTGTTAAATAAATGTAATTCAAAAGCAATGTCATTGTATTATTACGCGCTTATTATGCGACATAATTAACTTTTTATTTCCAATAACCAAACACAGTGATTTCAGTCACAAAAGCAAAAAACTCTCTCCAATATTAGTCTATTTTTGGCTATTCGATCGTAAAGGTTGCATTTTTGTAGCAAAATAGAAGCTTGTATAAAAAACCTTTGGTCTACAATAACTTATGAAAAAAATTCTTTTTGCCTCTGTTCTTGGACTCTCAGGGAGCGCCATTGCCGCCGAAACGGTAAATATCACGCTGCTGGGCACCTCTGATCTGCACGGCACCTTCGTGCCCTGGGACTACGCCAGCGATACCGAAAACCTGGCAGGCAGCCTGAGCCAGATCGCCACTCAGATTAAAAAACTGCGCGCCGAACAGCCCAACCTGATCCTGGTTGACGCCGGCGACACCATTCAGGGCAACTTTGTCGAGACCTTCAAACATGAAGCCATCAGCCCGATGATGCTGGGCTTCAACGCGCTCAAGTACGACGTATGGGTGATGGGTAACCACGAATTTGATTTCGGTCTGCCGGTGTTGGCGACGCCACTCAAACAGTTTGAAGGCACCGCGTTGGCGGGCAATATTTTCTGGGATAACGGCAAGCCGTTCCTGCCGGCGTACAAAATTATCGAACGCCAGGGCGTGAAAATCGGCATTATCGGCATGGATACGCCAATGACCGCCGAGTTTGCCAAAGGCACCGATCGCACCAAAGGGCTGAACTTTACCGATCCCGTGCAGGCGGTGAAGAACGTAATCAGCGAGATTGACAGCCAGGTCGACGCCATCGTTCTGGTGGCGCATATGGGTATCGATAACGAAAACCAGCGGCCAGGCACCGGCGTGGCCGACATTGCCAACGCCAACCCGCAGCTGGCAGCGATCGTCGCCGGGCATATGCATGTAAAAATCGACAAGGCGGTGGTCAACGGCGTCATTATTACCGAGCCGGATAAATATGGCCGCGCGCTATCGCGCATCGATCTGCAGTTTGAACGGCGCGACGGCAAGTTCGCCCTGATCAATAAAGACAGTTTTACCTACCCGATTAAGGGCATCACGCCCGACAGCGGCATGCTGGCCCTCTACCGGCCGTATCACGATATCCTGCGCGCCAATGCCAACCGGGTGGTAGCGACGCTGACCGGCAGCGATCTGGTGCCTGCCGACGAGATCAAGGGGATTCCGCAAGTGCATATCCAGGATACCGGCATCAGCGCCCTGTTCCAGCAAGCCGCCCGTTATTACGCGCCGCAGGCGCAGGTGATCGCCCTGCAAATCGATAATGACTTCGCCAAACTCGATGTCGGTGAAATCAAGGCCAAGGATATCGCGTTTAACTATCAATACGCCGGCGGCGAAATCACCGTTTATCAGCTCAACGGCAAAGCGTTAAAACAGTATATGGAATGGTCCGCCGGTTACTTTAATCAGCTTAAACCGGGTGACGTCACCTACAGCTTTAACCCGGCGCGTCGCTCGTCCAAATACTCCACCAACGACTTTTTCGACGGCGTCACCTACAGCATCGATCTGCGCCAACCCGCCGGTTCGCGCATTACCGATTTACGCCTGGCCGATGGCACCCCGGTTACCGACGAGATGCCGATCCGTCTGGGCATGAACAGCTATCGCATGGGGCATCTGACGCAAAAAGGCGGTGCGCTGGAGGGGCAATCCTTCCCGGTACTGTCCGACAGCAAGGCGCAATACGGCGAGGAGGAAGGCACTATCCGCAATCTCACCCTTCGTTATCTGACGGAAGTGAAAAAAGGGCAATATCAAGGGCTGCCGCAGCAGCGCTGGAAACTGGTGGGCATGGAAGGTTATGAACCCCAGCGGGCGATCGTCAAAAGTCTGTTAAATCAAGGCATCATCCGCGTCCCCACTACCGATGACGGCCGTTATACCAACGTGGCATCAATCAACGTCAAAGACGCATTATTCAGTGACGCCGCGGGCTATAACGCCGCCCTCTCCTCACTCGAAAAGCAGCAGGGTACCAGCAACGACGCAATGCAAAAACAACGTCTGCAGGATCGCATCGCGCTGATCAAGGCGCTTAACAACTTCTGACCCCTTCCCATAAAAAAGGCCACCCAAAAGGGTGGCCAGTCATGTCGAAACAGTATTGCCGTATCAGCGATTCAATACCGCTTTTACCGCTTCACCGATGTCAGCCAGGCTGCGCACGGTTTTAACCCCGGCCGCTTCCAGCGCTGCGAATTTTTCGTCCGCAGTGCCTTTGCCGCCGGCGATGATGGCGCCTGCGTGGCCCATACGTTTGCCTTTCGGCGCGGTAACGCCGGCAATGTAGCCCACAACCGGCTTGGTGACGTGTTCTTTGATGTAAGCCGCCGCTTCTTCTTCCGCGCTACCGCCGATCTCGCCGATCATCACTATCGCTTCAGTTTGCGGATCTTCCTGGAACAGTTTCAGGATATCGATGAAGTTGGAGCCCGGGATCGGGTCGCCGCCGATGCCCACACAGGTAGACTGGCCCAGACCGGTATCGGTGGTTTGCTTAACCGCTTCATAGGTCAGGGTGCCAGAGCGGGAAACGATGCCCACTTTACCCGGCAGGTGGATGTGGCCTGGCATGATGCCGATTTTGCACTCGCCCGGAGTGATAACGCCTGGGCAGTTCGGGCCAATCATGCGCACGCCGGCTTCATCCAGCTTCACTTTCACGGTCAGCATATCCAGAGTCGGGATGCCTTCGGTGATGGTGATGATCAGTTTGATGCCTGCATCGATAGCTTCCAGAATGGAATCTTTGCAGAACGGCGCCGGGACGTAGATCACGGACGCAGTCGCGCCAGTGGCTTCTACCGCTTCGCGTACGGTGTTGAACACCGGCAGACCCAGGTGTTGAGTGCCGCCTTTGCCTGGCGTAACGCCACCGACCATTTTGGTGCCGTAAGCGATAGCCTGCTCGGAGTGGAAGGTCCCCTGGCTACCGGTGAAGCCCTGGCAAATTACTTTGGTGTTCTTATCGATTAAAATGGACATTATTTACCCTCCACTGCCGCAACAACTTGCTGAGCCGCATCAGTCAGGCTGGTCGCAGCAATGATATTCAGACCGCTGTCCGCCAGTTTCTTGGCGCCCAGTTCGGCATTGTTCCCTTCCAGACGCACGACCACAGGGACGTTAACGCCCACTTCGGCTACTGCGCCAATGATGCCGTCGGCGATCAGATCGCAGCGCACGATACCACCGAAAATGTTAACCAGAACCGCTTTCACCTTGTCGTCGGACAGGATGATTTTGAACGCTTCAGTTACGCGCTCTTTGGTTGCGCCGCCGCCTACGTCGAGGAAGTTGGCCGGTTCGCCGCCGTGCAGTTTAACGATGTCCATGGTGCCCATCGCCAGACCTGCGCCGTTAACCATGCAGCCGATGTTGCCGTCGAGAGCAACGTAGTTCAGCTCCCACTGTGCGGCACGGGATTCACGCTCATCTTCCTGAGAAGGGTCACGCATTTCGCGCAGTTCAGACTGGCGGAACAGTGCGTTGCCGTCAGCGCCCAATTTGCCGTCCAGGCAGATCAGATCGCCCTGCTTGGTCACTACCAGCGGGTTGATCTCAACCATCGCCAGATCGCGCTCCAGGAACAAGGTCGCCAGGCCCATGAAGATCTTGGCGAACTGCCCGACTTGCTTGCCGGTCAGGCCCAGTTTGAAGGCCAGCTCACGGCCCTGGTAAGGCTGTGGGCCTGCCAGTGGGTCGATGGTCATTTTGTGGATCAGTTCCGGGGTTTCTTCCGCAACTTTTTCAATCTCGACGCCACCTTCGGTGGATGCCATAAACACCACGCGACGGCTTGCACGGTCAACTACCGCGCCCAGATACAGTTCTTTATCGATGTCGGTCGCCGCTTCTACCAGGATCTGGTGAACCGGTTGGCCCAGCGCGTCAGTCTGGTAGGTCACCAGACGCTTGCCCAGCCAGGCTTCAGCGAAAGCACGGATATCTTCTTTGCTGTTAACCACTTTAACGCCGCCAGCTTTACCGCGACCGCCAGCATGAACCTGACATTTCACCACCCACGGGCCGGAGCCGATTTTGGATGCGGCTTCTTCTGCTTCACGCGGTGTGGTACAGGCGTAACCGGTCGGTGCCGGCATGCCATACCGAGCAAACAGCTGTTTTGCCTGATATTCGTGTAAATTCATGATGTTCTATCCATTCAGTTCTGAAGGTTTTAGCCGAGCCATTTTGGCGGAAAACCGCATGACTTTAATCGGCCACATAGCACAGAGTGTGGGCGCGGCGTACCGCGCCCATCAGGGTTATACGTCCAGCAGCAGACGAGCCGGATCTTCCAGCATCTCTTTCACCGTCACCAGGTAACCAACGGACTCTTTGCCGTCGATCAGGCGGTGATCGTAAGAAAGCGCCAGATACATCATTGGCTGGATCACAACCTGGCCATTCACCGCCATTGGGCGATCTTTAATGGCGTGCATGCCCAAGATCGCGCTCTGCGGTGGGTTGATGATCGGGGTAGACATCAATGAACCGAATACGCCGCCGTTGGTAATGGTGAAGTTACCGCCGGTCAGTTCTTCCACGGTCAATTTGCCGTCACGGCCCTTGACCGCCAGTTCTTTGATTTTCTTCTCGATGTCCGCCATGCTCATGCTGTCTACATCGCGCAGCACCGGGGTCACCAGGCCGCGTGGGGTAGATACCGCAATGCTGATATCGAAGTAGTTGTGGTAGACCACGTCAGTGCCGTCGATGGAAGCGTTCACTTCCGGGAAGCGTTTCAGCGCTTCAACCACCGCTTTGATGTAGAAGGACATGAAGCCCAGACGTACACCGTGGCGTTTTTCGAAGGCTTCACCGTACTGCTTGCGCAGGTCCATGATCGGCTGCATGTTGATTTCGTTGAAGGTCGTCAGCATCGCAGTGCTGTTCTTCGCTTCCAACAGGCGCTCAGCCACGCGCTTGCGCAGGCGGGTCATAGGTACGCGTTTTTCGCTGCGGTTGCTCAGGGCCGGCTGCGGTGCGGCTTCGGCAACTGCTGCGGCGGCCGGCTTGTCGGCTTTCTTGCCGTTAGCCAGATGCGCTTCCACGTCTTCGCGAGTGATACGGCCACCCACGCCGCTGCCTTTGATGGCTGCAGCGTCGAGATCGTGCTCAGCGATCAGACGGCGGATCGCCGGGCTGAGTGCATCGTTGCTCTCTTCTTCCAGGCTGGCGGTTGCGCGCTGTGCCGGAGTGGCTTCTTTAGCCTGGCTTTTCTCTTCGGTCGGCTTGCCAGAGCTATCGCCCGGGCGAATACGGCCGAGGATCTGGCGAGAAAGCACGGTTGCGCCCTCTTCTTCCACGATCGCATCAAGAATACCTGCTTCGCTGGCCGGCACTTCCAACACAACTTTGTCAGTTTCGATTTCAACCAGAACTTCGTCACGCTGGACGCTGTCGCCTGGTTTCTTGTGCCAGGTGGCTACGGTCGCATCGGCAACCGATTCAGGAAGGTCAGGAACCAGAATATCTACGCTACTCATTTAGCTTTCCCTTAATCTTTATTCAATATTCAGCGCGTCATTAACCAGAGCCTGTTGCTGCTTCTGGTGTACGGACATATAACCGACCGCCGGAGAGGCGGAGGCTGGACGTCCGGCGTAACGTAAAGAAGCCCCGAACGGCACGACTTCACGGAAATTGTGTTGGCTGCAGTACCAGGCACCCTGGTTCAGCGGCTCTTCCTGGCACCAGACGAAATCATGCACGTGAGCATACTTCTCCAGCACGGCCTGAACGGCCTGGTGCGGGAACGGGTACAGCTGCTCGATACGTACGATGGCCACATCTTTCTGGTCGTTCTTGCGGCGCTGTTCCAGCAGGTCGTAATACACCTTGCCGGAGCACATCACCACGCGTTTGACCGCTTTCGGATCCAGCTCGTCGATCTCGCCGATAGCCGGCAGGAAGGTGCCGTTAGCCAGTTCTTCCAGGGAAGAAACCGCCAGCGGATGACGCAGCAGGGATTTCGGTGACATCACCACCAACGGACGGCGCATACCGCGCAGCGCCTGACGACGCAGCATATGGTAAACCTGTGCCGGAGTGGACGGGATGCACACTTGCATATTCTGTTCTGCACACAGCTGCAGGTAACGCTCCAGACGCGCGGAGGAGTGCTCCGGACCCTGGCCTTCGTAACCGTGCGGCAGCAGCATCACCAGGCCGCACATACGGCCCCATTTCTGCTCGCCGGAGCTGATGAACTGATCGATCACCACCTGAGCGCCGTTGGCGAAGTCGCCGAACTGCGCTTCCCAAATGGTCAGGGTGCGCGGTTCCGCAGTAGCGTAGCCGTATTCGAACGCCAGTACCGCTTCTTCAGACAGCACGGAGTCCCAGACTTTAAACTCGCCCTGCCCGCTGTGCACATTCGCCAGCGGAACGTAGACCGAACCGTTTTTCTGGTTGTGCACCACCGCATGACGGTGGAAGAAGGTTCCGCGTCCGGCATCTTCACCGGAGATACGAATCGGAATGCCTTCATCGACCATAGTGGCGTAGGCCAGCGTTTCGGCCGCGCCCCAGTCGAACGCTTTGTTGCCTGCGGCCATCTCTGCACGGTCGCCGTAGATTTTCGCTACGCGCGACTGCATTTCGATCGCTTCCGGTACGGTGCTGATGCGACGAGCCAGTTCCTGCAAGCGCTTCATCTCAACCTTGCTTGGGTACTCTTCGTCCCACTCGTGGTTCAGGTACGGCGACCAGGTAAAGGAATGCAGATTCATTGGACGCCATTCTTCAACCACGCAATCGCCGCGATCGAGCGCATCGCGATACAGGTTGACCATTTCCGTGGCATCTTCCAGGCTGGCGACTTTCTGTTCGGTAAGAACGTCAGCATACAGCTTGCGCGGCGTCGGGTGTTTTTTGATCTTCTGGTACATCACCGGCTGGGTTGCACTTGGCTCGTCGGCCTCGTTATGCCCATGACGACGGTAGCAGACCAGATCGATCATCACATCGCGTTTGAAGGTGTTACGGAAATCCAGCGCCAGGCGGGTAACGAACGCCACCGCTTCCGGATCGTCAGCATTGACGTGGAAGATCGGCGACTGCACCATTTTGGCGATGTCGGTACAGTATTGGGTCGAGCGCGCATCCAGCGGGTTGGAGGTGGTGAAACCAACCTGGTTGTTGATGACGATACGCACCGTGCCGCCCACTTCGTAACCGCGAGCCTGCGACATGTTCAGGGTTTCCTGAACCACGCCCTGGCCGGTAATGGCGGCGTCACCGTGAATGGTGATTGGCAGCACCATGTTGCTGCGCGCTTCGTCCAGGCGATCGCGGCGGGCACGTACGGAGCCCATAACCACCGGGCTGACGATCTCCAGGTGCGACGGGTTGAACGCCAGCGCCAGGTGAACCATGCCGCCTTCGGTTTCGACGTCGGAGGAGAAGCCCTGGTGATATTTTACGTCACCGGTACCGAGGTGTTCTTTATGCTTGCCGGCAAACTCGTCGAACAGGTCGGCGGGCTTTTTACCCAGCACGTTGATCAACACGTTCAGACGGCCGCGGTGAGCCATACCCAGCACCACTTCGCGCGTGCCGTTCTTGCCGGCGTGGCGAACCATCTCTTTCAGCATGGGCACCAGCGCATCGCCACCTTCCAGCGAGAAGCGTTTCGCTCCCGGGAATTTAGCGCCGAGATAGCGTTCCAGACCTTCCGCTGCAGTCAGCTCGTTCAGGAAACGACGTTTCTCTACGTTGGTAAAGCTGGCGCGCCCCGCTACCGATTCGATGCGCTGTTGGATCCAGCGTTTCTCTTCGGTATTGGTGATGTGCATGTATTCCGCACCGATCGAACCGCAGTAAGTCTGCTTCAGCGCGGCATACAGATCGCCCAGCTTCATGGTTTCTTTGCCGATGGCAAATGAACCCACGTTGAAGGTTTCCTGGAAGTCGGCTTCGGTCAGATTGTGGTAAGCGGGATCGAGATCGGCAACGGTTTCTTGTTGCCACAGGCCGAGCGGATCGAGGTTGGCATGCTGATGTCCGCGGAAACGGAAGGCGTTGATCAGCTGCAGTACCTTGACCTGTTTGGCGTCGGTGTCTGGATCGTTGATGGTGGTGTTGTAACGCGCAGAGTCTTTCGCCAGGCGGCGGAAGTAGTCACGCGTTTGAGAGTGAAGCTGATCGGGTTTAACACCCGCGGTTGGTAGCTGTTGAAAAATGGAACGCCAGCTATCTTCAACGGAGCCCGGATCGGTTAAGAAGTCTTCATAGAGCTGTTCTATGTAAGACTGGTTCGCGCCCGCCAGATAGGAGGAATCCAGCCAGGCCTTCATTGCGCCGTTCTGCATCATGATCCCTTAAGCTTTGAAGCTTTAGTTTTCGCCGTGGTTAACATAATTACCGTGATGGATACGGTTTGCCGTAGAAACGGTTCACTCGACGTACTTAATACCCGTCGCCTTTCAAGCCGCAGCGTTGTTGCCTGCGTTCGCTCCCCCCAGTTACTTACTGAAGTAAGCGCCTGAGGACTCACGAACTGGTTGCCTGGCTGCAACTCGAAAGTCATAGGGTATGCCATTATGGCCTGATACGTTTTGTTATGGACCTTGCGGCCCCTTACAAGGAACCTCTAAAAACCGGCGGGCAAACCAGGCTGCATAGCGCCGCAACCACGGGTCAGTTTTTAGAGGCTCCCTCCTTTGTGATGTGCGCCGGGACCTGCCCGGCGCAGCATCTCGCTCCGCTTATGCGCCGCGTTGCAGCAGCATAGACTTGATATGACCGATCGCACGCGTCGGATTCAAGCCTTTAGGGCATACACTGACACAATTCATAATGCTATGGCAGCGGAAAACACTGAAAGCGTCGTCCAGATCGTCTAAACGTTCTTGCGTTTCCGTGTCACGGCTGTCGATCAGGAAGCGGTACGCTGCCAACAGACCGGCCGGCCCTACAAACTTGTCAGGATTCCACCAGAACGATGGGCAAGACGTCGAGCAACAGGCACACAGGATACATTCATACAAACCGTCCAGCTTAGCCCGTTGTTCCGGCGATTGCAGGTGCTCGCGCGCCGGAGGATTCTTGCCGTCGTTCAGCAGGTAAGGCTTGATCTTTTCATACTGGGTATAGAACTGGCCCATATCAACCACCAGATCCCGCACCACCGGCAAACCCGGCAGCGGGCGGATCACAATCTTGTTGTTGCCTTTGCGCAACGCCGAGATGGGGGTAATGCACGCCAGACCGTTTTTACCGTTCATGTTCAGGCCATCGGAACCGCACACGCCTTCACGGCACGAACGGCGGAACGACAGGGTCGGATCTTTTTCTTTCAACTGGATTAACGCATCCAGCAGCATCATGTCCCGGCCTTCTTCCGCTTCCAGGGTGTAATCCTGCATATGCGGAGCGTCATCGACATCCGGGTTATAGCGATATATTGAGAATTCGAGTTTCATCAATCGATCTCCGCGATCAGTAGGAACGCACTTTCGGTGGGAATGCCGGGCGCAGTTTCGGTTGCATGTTCACTTCACGACGCGTCATGCTTTCCGATTGCGGCTGATACAGCGAATGGCACAGCCAGTTGGCGTCATCACGCTCCGGGAAGTCGAAGCGGCTGTGTGCCCCACGGCTCTCGGTACGGAAGTTGGCCGACACGGCAGTGGAAAACGCAGTCTCCATCAGGTTATCCAACTCCAGGCATTCGATGCGCTGGGTGTTGAATTCGCTGGAGGTATCGTCCAGGCGTGCGTTCTTCAGACGTTCACGGATCTCTTTCAACTCTTCCAGCCCTTTCGCCATGGCATCGCCTTCACGGAATACCGAGAAGTTGTGCTGCATACAGGCTTGCAACGCCTTGCGAATTTCGACCGGGTCTTCACCCGAGCGGGTGTTGTTCCAGCGATTCAGGCGCTCCAGCGACGCATCCACATCCGACTCGCTGGCGTCACGGCTTTCGCCCTGCTCCGCGAGTGACTCCTGCAAATGCATGCCGGCAGCACGCCCGAACACCACCAGATCAAGCAGCGAGTTGCCGCCCAGGCGGTTGGCGCCGTGCACCGATACGCAGGCGATTTCGCCCACGGCAAACAGACCCGGTATCACCACGTCTTCGCCTTTCTCGTTCACGGTCAGTGCCTGGCCGGTCACCTTGGTCGGAATGCCGCCCATCATGTAGTGGCAGGTCGGGATAACCGGGATCGGCTCTTTCACCGGATCGACGTGCGCGAAGGTGCGCGACAACTCCAGAATGCCCGGCAGGCGGGATTCCAGCACCTCTTTACCCAGGTGATCCAGCTTCAGCTTGACGTGCGGGCCCCACGGGCCGTCACAGCCGCGGCCTTCGCGGATTTCAATCATGATCGAACGGGCAACCACATCACGGCCCGCCAGGTCTTTGGCGTTCGGCGCATAGCGCTCCATGAAACGCTCGCCGTGTTTGTTCAGCAGGTAACCGCCTTCACCACGGCAACCTTCGGTCACCAGTACCCCGGCGCCGGCGATGCCGGTCGGGTGGAACTGCCACATTTCCATGTCCTGCACCGGCACGCCGGCGCGCAGCGCCATGCCGACACCGTCACCGGTGTTGATATGCGCGTTGGTGGTGGACTGGTAAATACGGCCTGCACCGCCGGTCGCCAGCACGGTGGCTTTGGCTTTGAAGTAAACCACTTCACCGGTTTCAATGCAGATAGCCGTGGTACCCACCACCGCGCCATCCTGGTTTTTCACCAGATCCAGCGCATACCACTCGGAGAAAATAGTGGTGTGGTTTTTCAGGTTCTGTTGATACAGGGTGTGCAACAGGGCGTGGCCGGTACGGTCAGCCGCCGCCGCGGTGCGTGCCGCCTGCTCGCCACCAAAGTTCAGTGACTGGCCGCCGAACGGGCGCTGATAGATGCGGCCTTCATCCGTACGGGAGAACGGCAGCCCCATGTGCTCCAGCTCCAGAACCGCTTCCGGGCCGGTTTTACACATATATTCAATGGCGTCCTGGTCACCGATATAATCGGAACCTTTCACCGTGTCATACATATGCCATTCCCAGTTATCATCGTGGTTATTACCCAGGGCTACGGTAATGCCGCCCTGCGCAGACACGGTATGGGAACGGGTCGGGAATACTTTGGATATCAGGGCACAGGTGGAGCCCGCTTGAGAAATCTGCAGTGCCGCGCGCATACCTGCACCGCCAGCTCCGATAACTACAGCATCAAACTCTCTGACCGGCAATTTCATTTACACACCCCACACTACGATTGTTCCGTACAGTAAATAGACCAGCAACACGACAACGATCGCCAGTTGCAATACCAGACGCACTGCCAGCGGCTTGACGTAATCCGTCAGCACCTGCCACAAACCGACCCAGGCGTGAACCAGAATCGACAGCAGCGTCAGCAGCGTGAACACTTTCGTAATAGAGGTGGCGAAGAAGCCGCGCCAGATTTCATAGGTGAGATCCGGAGCCGTGACGAAGAAGCCCAGGATATACAACACGTACAGGGTGATGACGATAGCGGAAGCACGCAGTAACAACCAATCGTGTACGCCATTGCGCCCTAATGCAGAAACATTGTTTACCATACGAGGACTCCAGCCAGAACTGACAGCACGACGGTCAGACCGATCGCCACCTGGGCAGAACGGGTACCGGCGGCTAAACTCTCTTCGATATAGCCAAAATCCATTAACAAGTGACGGATGCCACCGCAAATGTGATAGGCCAACGCCGTGAGGATGCCCCAGAATATGAATTTGACGATGAAGCTATTCATGATGGCAGCAGCCTGCATGAAACCCTCTTGGGAAGAGAGAGACAGGCCCAGCAGCCAGAGGAGGATACCCACGGCAACGAAGGTAATTACGCCAGAGACTCGGTGTAAAATGGACGCTATCGCAGTTACGGGAAACTGAATCGTTTGCAGATCCAGGTTGACAGGTCTTTGTTTTTTCACGTTTTTGCCCACACAGCTCTTATTATTTTCCTTCCTCCGGGCCTGGGTGGGGATCAGACAGCGTTAAGAGCCAAAACCCTTACACGTCACGCGCTCAAACATCAACATCCTCTGTGCTTAAACGGCGCGCATTTATAACGCTGGGTGCTCCTACTTCAGGGTAATCCGGAGACCTGGCGGCAGTATAGGAGGATCACATTCTGATTACAATTCCCATACAATCTGTTTGGTAACATTTCCCCCGAACAGTGATTTAGATCACGGATTTCACAATTGGCACAAAATTAATTATCTGATTTGACAAGAGATCAACATTTCCATTACATATAGGGGCACAAACGGTCCTATGATGCGCTATAGGTCAGCGGATACACTTCCCCCAGTGTTCAAGATATGCAACAGTGTATTTGGCAGAACCTATCCCAATAACCGTTTTTGCCGGTCATGTTTGCAACAAATCACCGCAGGTAAAAGCAAATAAGACAAATAAAACAACTTATTGGGATAGGTTCATAAAACCCCCGAACACGTCGTAGGTACGATTAACAGAATATAACGAATTCCGATGAATCGTTAACAACTGGTCACCCGCCTCGTTCGCCTGGTTAGCACTCTGTACCCTACCCGCGCAATTGCGCAGTCGCTCACAGAGTTAGCGTCCGCTCCATTTTTTGCGGGCAACCTGCGGAGAATTAAGGTATTTCAGTTGTTAGAGGTTTTTAAAATAAGGCGCTAAGGAGACAGTAAATGACTGATAAGAAAGCGACGCTAACCATTAACGATGGCGAAGCTCCGATCGAACTGGGCGTATTATCCCCGACACTGGGCCCCGATGTCCTCGATGTCCGCGCTCTGGGCTCCAAAGGTTATTTCACATTTGATCCCGGCTTTACTTCTACCGCTTCCTGCGAATCCAAAATCACCTTTATCGACGGTGACAAAGGCGTGCTGCTGCACCGCGGCTTCCCGATCGAACAGCTGGCGAAAGAGTCTTCCTACCTGGAAGTGTGCTACATCCTGCTGTATGGCGAGACCCCGACCGCAGAAGAGTTCGAGACCTTCAAAACTACCGTGACCCGCCACACCATGATCCACGACCAGATCACCCATCTGTTCCGTGGCTTCCGTCGCGACTCGCACCCTATGGCGGTGCTGTGCGGCGTAACCGGTGCGCTGGCGGCGTTCTACCACGACGCGCTGGATGTGAACAACGAGCGTCACCGCGAGATCACCGCATTCCGCCTGCTGTCCAAAATGCCTACCGTGGCGGCGATGTGTTACAAATATTCCCTGGGCCAGCCGTTCGTTTACCCACGTAACGATCTGTCCTACGCCGGCAACTTCCTGCACATGATGTTCGCTACCCCGTGTGAAGAATACGTGGTGAACCCGGTGCTGGAACGCGCAATGGATCGCATCCTGATCCTGCACGCCGACCACGAGCAAAACGCGTCCACTTCTACCGTACGTACCGCAGGTTCTTCAGGCGCTAACCCGTTTGCCTGTATCGCGGCCGGTATCGCCTCCCTGTGGGGGCCGGCACACGGCGGCGCCAACGAAGCCGCGCTGAAGATGCTCGAAGAGATCAAAACCGTTGAACACATCCCGGAGTTCATCAAGCGCGCGAAAGACAAGAACGATTCGTTCCGTCTGATGGGCTTTGGCCACCGCGTGTACAAGAACTACGATCCGCGCGCCACCGTGATGCGCGAAACCTGTCACGAAGTGCTGAAAGAGCTGAACAAGAAGGACGACAACCTGTTGGAAGTGGCGATGGAGCTGGAACACATCGCACTGAACGACCCGTACTTCATCGAGAAGAAACTGTACCCGAACGTCGACTTCTACTCGGGTATCATCCTGAAAGCTATGGGTATCCCTTCTTCCATGTTCACCGTTATCTTTGCCATCGCCCGTACCATCGGCTGGATTGCGCACTGGAACGAAATGCATGACGAAGGCATCAAAATTGCCCGTCCGCGTCAGCTGTATACCGGCTATGCCGAGCGTGATTTCAAATCCCAGCTGAAAAACAAGTAACGCCGCTTTACCCTACATAAAGCAGCACAGCGCCGTCCGATTGGGCGGCGTTTTTTTTGCTATTTTTGGCAACCGGGGCACCAATAAAACGGCCGCGACGACAGTTGGGTTCTGACAATCATCGCGCCGCAGCGCCCGCAAGGCTCACCGCTGCGATGGAACACCTTAAAGCTGAACAGCGCACCGTGATGACGATTCTCATCCACCAGCCCGCGCGTCCGGTAAGACAGACGCGGCACCGCCAACAGC
Organism: Serratia inhibens; assembly: GCF_003591175.1. Classification (GTDB taxonomy): domain Bacteria; phylum Pseudomonadota; class Gammaproteobacteria; order Enterobacterales; family Enterobacteriaceae; genus Serratia; species Serratia inhibens. The sequence goes on from NZ_QYYG01000001.1 coordinate 1,760,907, forward strand.
GCCTCCGCCAGCCGCCGTAATACTTCCGGTGCCAGATCCTGCGGCCGGTGCTGCGGCGCCAGTTCCGCCTGCCAGAGAATTTCGGCTCGCAGATAATTGCCCAAACCGGCAAGAAACGCCTGATCGAGCAGCATCCCTCCCAATTGCCGGCGACGAAACGCCGGCGACAACAGCCGTTGTTCCACCGTTGTCGCCGTCAGCGACATATCCAGCACATCAGGCCCGATACGTTGCAAGAACGGGTGCAGCTCGATCTCTTCGCGCGGCCCCAGGGTGATCTCCGAGGCGCTGTACAATAAAATCGCCCGCTCAGCCGTTTCCAGCCGTACGCGCAAATCACGCTTGGTATCTGGCGTATCTCCCGCCCTGGCCACTTTCCACACGCCATACAACTGATTATGGCTGTACATCGTCAACCCGTTGGAAAAATGGGTCAACAGCGCCTTGCCGCGTGGCTCGATAGCAATAATGCGTTCACCAATTAACCGGTCGCGATAATGTTTAAGCTGGGGAAAAGCAAACTCGACCTCGGTCAGCGGCCGATCGATCACCGCCGTAGCCAGCGCATCCGCCGCCCGGCGAATTTCCGGTCCTTCCGGCATGTTGCAACTCCTGAATTAGCCAGGCCACCGCAGCGGGCACCCCGGTAAAAAACACCTGTTAATGCGTCGCGCCGCCCACCACTTTCAGATCGTGCTCCACCTGCAATGCGACGGAGATCGCCAGCTCCAGAGCGAACAGCACCGTCTGGGACGCCATGCTGGGCGCACCAGGATACGCAGCGGCCTGTTCCGGCAGATAAGGGATATGAATAAACCCGCCCTTGATCTCTTGCTGGCCGTTTAACCGGTGCAGCAGGCCGTACATCACGTGGTTGCAAACGTAGGTCCCGGCGGTTTGCGATACCGAAGCGGGAATGCCGGCTTCACGCATCGAGTTGACCATCGCCTTGATCGGCAAGGTACTGAAATAGGCCGCCGGTCCGGTTTCAAGGATCGGTTCGTCGATCGGTTGCCGGCCCTGATTATCAGGAATGCGTGCATCATCAACGTTGATCGCCACCCGTTCGAGGGTAATATCGGTACGTCCACCGGCCTGGCCGATGGCCAGTACCATCACTGGCTGCACCTCATCAATCGCTGCGTTCAACGCCTCAAGCGCCACGCCAAATACGCAAGGCAGCTGGCGCGCAATAATGCGCGCGCCGACAAACTCCCTGTCGTTCAGTTGCTTTACCACTTCCCACGAAGGATTAACTCGTTCTCCGCCAAAGGGTTCAAAGCCCGTAATCAATACCTTTTGCATGAGTTCTCCTACAGGAACATCAGGAAATACAGCAGGAACACGTTAACCAACAGCAGCAGCACCCCGGTCGGCACCTGCGCCTTGATCACCGCATTCTTGTCCGGCAATTCCAGCAACGCCGCCGGCACAATATTAAAGTTAGCCGCCATTGGCGTCATCAGCGTGCCGCAATAGCCGGAAAACATGCCGATTGCCGCCATCACCGCCGGATTACCGCCGTGTTGCAGCACCAGGATCGGGATGCCGATACCGGCAGTGACGATCGGGAAGGCGGCGAAGGCGTTGCCCATCACCATGGTCAGCAGCGCCATGCCGATGGCGTAAACCGCCACGGCGATAAAGCGGTTGTCGACCGCCAGGTATTCCTGGGTCAGATGGGAAATCGCGGTACCGACGCCGGCGGCAGTGAACAGCAGCCCCAGCGTGGCCAGAATCTGCGGTAAAATAAACGCCCAGCCGACCGAATCCAACAGACGACGCGCTTCCTGTATCGGCTGCGAAAGGGTTTCGCGAGTCATTCGCACCGCAATAATGCCGCCCAACACCACACCCAGCGCCATCGAGAACAGCGTAATCAACGTGGCGTGATTGCCGCTGCCGAACACCGCCTGCTGCAGAGCCGGAATATTGTTGAACAGCAATACACCGGCCACCGTCACCACCGGAATAGCCAGCGCAGGAATAAACAGCCGGTTCCCCAACCGTTTGGCACTTTCTTCACGCTGCTGCGGAGTACGTTGATGGTAGCTGCCAAGCCGCATTCCGCCAAAGCCGGCGATCAATGCCATCACTATCACCACTACGCCGACGATGATATGCAGCATGCGCTTCTCATTGCTGCCCTCGCCCAACACCTCACCCAGCAGGCTGTAGGTCCAATCGCCGACCAAAAAGACCAGACCGTACAGCGCCCAGAACAGCCCGGTGGTGATGCGGCGCGGGTTGGCACGATCGCGAAACGACATCACCGCCACGATCAACAGCACCGCACCGGCCAGCCAGTAGAGATATTGTTGTTGGAAATTCATTGAGCATCTCCTTTGGCCCGCAACGCCGCCTGGTTAAGCTGCGCCAGCTCGGCGCTGAGCTGTTTGTCCATCCGGTAAAGCCGGAAGGCGTGGATCAGGAAAGCGAAAATGGCGGTCGGAATGCCCCATAAAGCGATATGCAACGGCTCGGTCTGGATACCGCCTGACTCCAGCATAAAGTTATGCATGAAGATGATCGCACCAAAGGCCACGAAGATGTCCTCGCCAAAGAACAGCCCGACGTTATCGGTGGCGGCGGACATGGCACGCAGGCGATGCCGCGTGCGTTCCGGCAGATCGCCGTAGCGGTTTTCGGTTGCCCCTTCCGCCATCGGCGCCAGCAGCGGGCGCACCATTTGCGGGTGGCCACCCAGGCTGGTCAGCCCCATGGCGGCGGTAATTTCACGCACAAACAGATAGACGATCAATAATCGCCCTGCGGTGGCGCTCTTGATCTTGGCGATCCACGCCTGCGCACGTTCCTTCAGCCCGTGACGTTCCAGCAGACCGATTACCGCCAGCGGCAACAGCAGGATCAGCGGCAGGTTTCGGGTATTGAGGAAGCCTTCACCCAGTTTTTCCAGAATGACGTCCAGCGGCATCAGCGCCGCCAGCCCGGTGATGATGCCGGCGGCAATCACCACCAGCACCGGGTTGAAACGCAAAACAAATCCAGCCACGATGGCGGCAATGCCAATCAATGGCCAGAGGTTAATGGCCTGTTCCATAATCTTCCCCGATAGTTGCTAATCGTTTTTTATGAGTGATGTTGCGTGTCCCGCTGTCAGTCTGCGCTGACGTTAATGCCCTCTACAGCGAAACGCTCGCGCAGCGTGCGCGCAAAGCTCAACGCATGTTCACCGTCGCCGTGCAGGCAGACGGTTTCTGCCTGCACCGCAGCCCAAGTGCCTTCCAGAGTGCGGACCCGATGATGGCGCACCATGTCCAGCGTTTGCGTCAGCGCCTGTTCATCGTCTTCGATCAGTGCGCCCGGCTGGCCACGCGGTACCAGCGTGCCGTCGGCCTGATAGCCGCGATCGGCGAACACTTCCTGCCGCGTCGCCAACCCCAGTTTTTCACCGGCGCGGATAAGTTCGCTGCCCGCCAATCCCACCAGCCGCAGAGCGGGATCGACCGCCTTCACCGCCCGGGCGATGGCCTCCGCCAAAGCCGGTTCAACCGCTGCCTGGTTGTACAACATGCCGTGTGGCTTCACATGTACCATCACCCCGCCTTCGGCGCGGGCCATCGCCGCCACCGCCCCCAGCTGATACACCACCTGCGCATATACCGTTTCCGGCGGCAGCTGCATGCGGGTGCGGCCAAAATTCTCGCGATCGGGGAAGCTGGGGTGCGCGCCAATCGCCACGCCATATTGCAGCGCCCAACGGATCGACTGACGCAGGGTTTGCGCATCACCGGCGTGAAAACCGCAGGCAATATTGGCCGAACTGACCAGTTGCAGCAGCGCCTCGTCGTTGGCGCAGCCTTCGCCGAGATCGGCGTTCAGATCAATGAGCATCTAACCCCCAAGCAATTTGTTGGATAAAGTGATCCTGCTCTGCCTTGGCACGTTGCGCCTCCGCCAGGGTGCAGGGAACAAAGTGGATAGCCTCGCCCAGACGGATCTGCGCCAAATGATAGAGATCGGCCTCGATCACACAGGCAATGCGCGGGTAACCGCCGGTAGTTTGCGCGTCGGCCATCAGCACGATCGGTTGGCCGTTATGCGGCACCTGCACCACGCCCGGCAGCAGCCCGTGCGACAGCATTTCGCGGTCGGTGGTGCGACCCAGCGCATTGCCGCCGTGCAGACGATATCCCATGCGATTGCTCTGCGGGCTGAGTTGCCAGGCGGTGCGCCAAAAAGCCTCCTGCGCCTCGGAGCTGAACTCGGCATATTCCGGTCCCGGCAAGGCGCGGATGCGATTATTGAACAACAGTTGCTTTACGCCACAGCTGTTTTGCGGCAGGGAACCCGGCTTGCCCAACGGCAGGCTGTCGCCGTCTTTCAGGTTGCGCCCTTCCAACCCGCCAAAGGCAGCTTTGATATCCGTGCTGCGCGAACCGAGCATTTCGGGCACGGCGATGCCCCCGGAGAGCGCCAGATAGCTGCGCATACCGCGTTTAGGCATGTTCATGATCAGTTGCTGGCCCGCTTTAACCGGGTAACGCCAGCCGGTCCACAACGGTTTTTCGTCCAGTTTTGCATCGCAACCGGCCCCGGTCAGAGCGATCCACCCCGCCTGAGTGAATTCGACGCTGAATTGGCCCAGGGTGATTTCCAACCCGGCGGCATCCGCTGAATTACCCACCAGCAGGTTAGCAATTTTCAGCGCCGGCAGGTCGAGCGCACCGCCCTGGCTAACGCCCAGACGGCGGAAACCGTGACGGCCCGCATCCTGTACCGTGGTGTAAATGCCCGCACGCAGGATCTTCAACATACGCCCTCCTTCTGCGGCACGAAGCGCACGTTATCGCCAGGGCGCAGCAGCGTCGGCGGCATGTCATAAGGATTGAATAACGACAGCGGCGTGCGGCCAATCAACTGCCAGCCCCCCGGCGTGACCAGCGGATAAATGCCGGTCTGGCTGCCGCCGATGCCGACGGAGCCTGCGGCCACCGCCAGGCGCGGTTCGGCACGGCGCGGCGTCGCCAATTTTTCCGGCATGCCGCCCATATAAGAAAAGCCCGGCTGGAAGCCAAGGAAATAAACCACATAGGCCGCAGAAGAATGGCATTCCACCACCTGCTGCGGCGTCATGCCGGTATGGCGCGCTACCTCGTCCAGATCCGGCCCATACTCACCGCCGTAGACCACCGGAATATCCACCTCGCGCAATTCCGGCACCAGGCTTTCCTCGCTGTCCCAGCCCTGCTGCAACAGCGCCAGCATCGCTTCGGCGTCAGCCTGCGGCGTATTCAGCAACAACGTGAGATTGTTCATGCCCGGCACCACTTCCAGCACATCGGGATGATGATTCAGTTTTTCGGCCAGTGCCCAGATCCGCCGCTGACTTGGCAGCGTCACCGGCGGCGACAGCTCAAGCACTACCGCTCTTTCACCCAACAGGTAATATCGCGCTTGTTGCACCCTTATTCTCCTTATAACCGCTAACCGCCGTCTTTCAAGCCGCAGCGTTCTGCCCAACTCACCTGGGCGCAGCTTGCAACGCCCCTACGATATTTGGCTATCAACGAACAGGTCGTCTGGCCACAACTTGAAATGCATAGGCATTTTATTATTTGCAATAACACAGTTATGCGCGACACGGGTCCGGCTGTCAATAAAACGCAACCATTGGGAAAATAAGGAATTAGCGACGCAGAAGGATTCAGCCGAGGTGTGAGTCTGGCTGAATCCCAGGGAGAAATCAGGCAGGATTCGGGATATCGATAAAGGTCACTTCAAAGCCATGATGCTGCGCCAACCATTCACCCAGCGCCTTCACGCCGCCGCGCTCGGTGGCATGATGACCGGCAGCGAAGAAGTGAACGCCCATTTCCCGTGCGGTGTGAATGGTTTGTTCCGACACCTCGCCGCTGATAAAGGCATCTACGCCGAAACGCGCCGCGCTATCGATGAAACCCTGGCCGCCGCCGGTACACCAGGCCACGCGGCGAATGTGCGCCGGCGCGTTATCGCCACAGTGCAGCACCGCACGACCCAGGCGGCTTTCAATGCGCTGCTGCAGCTCAGCGCCGGTCAGCGGTTGTTCAAACTCGCCGTGCGGCACCAGCGGCTCCACTTCGCCAATCACGCGAATACCGAGCAAACGCGCCAGTTGCGCGTTGTTGCCCAGCACCGGGTGGGCATCCAGCGGCAGATGATAGCCGTACAGGTTGATGTCATTGGTCAGCAAGGTTTTCAGCCGATTGCGTTTCATGCCGCGCACCGCCGGCGCTTCGTTTTTCCAAAAATACCCGTGATGCACCAGGATGGCGTCCGCCTGCTGCTCCACCGCCGCATCCAGTAGCGCCTGACAGGCGGTCACACCGGTGACGATGCGCTTCACGTGCGACCGCCCTTCTACCTGCAGGCCATTCGGCGCATAGTCCTGAAACGCGGCGGTGTTCAGTTCGTTGTTGATCAGATTTTCCAGATCGAGGTTACGCATAGTCTTCTCTCTTCAATTCAAAATGTCTGTCGGTCGCCCTGTTCCATCAGGATAAACTTCACGCCCAGATCGTTGCCCTGATCCAACTGCTGTTTAATGGTAGCGCGCACGTCCTCGCCCTGCTTCAGGCTGGGTTTGATGTGGCTGATCACTACCGGGAAATCTTTCAGCGAGCCTTCGCCGCCGCTGTACCGGGCCAGATTTTTCAGCTCTTTCAACAGCCACGCCGGCGTCAGGTGGCCGTACAGGTTTTTATCTTCAACGCCATTGGGGTAAGAGGTTTCAATAATCATCCCCTTCAGCTTTTTCTGTTCAATCAACGGCCCCAGCGCGCGCCAGGCGGTATCCAGATTGCGCGACTGCTCGAGCGCATCCGGCCCGGTGTCGCCGAAATAGGCGAAGGATCCGCTGCGATCGGACACCAGCAGCATCGAGGAGGAATAACGATCGTGGCTAAGCGGATACATCACGCCGCTCAGGCCGGTGACGCCCAGGGTAAAGCGCTGCTGCGGCCGCACCGTTTGCAACCGATAGGTACCCAGCCGCGACCCGTTGCCGGCGTCGGTGAAGTTCGGCCAGGCCTTCCAGTTAAAGTAATGATTACGCAAGGTCAGAATGGTATCGGCCTGGGCATAAATATTTTTCTTGCCGTCCTCCGGCGAACCGATAATCAACCCGGCCACGTGGTCCAGATGACCGTGACTGATAAAGTAACCGCCGATCAGTTGCCGGAACACATAGCCCTGCGGGGTGTATGGCGCCGCCAGTTCGGGGGTCACCTGCGGGAAACTGCCTTTTTCCAGCCCCTTGGCAATGCCAGGCAACAGTGAACCGGCATCGAGCGCCAGGTACTGCGGCTGGTTGTCGCTGCGGATCAGATAGGATGTCAGATTGCCGTCGCTGACGCCGCCGTCAACGCCGAGCGCCACTACGTCAAAGCCGGCCAGCGCCAGGGCTGAATAGCCGCTCAGGCACAGGGCCAACACCTTGTTCATCATTCTTTCGCTCCTTGCTGTTGCCTTAATATTCCCCCCGCCTGGCCGCTTCAAAGGCCGCCAGCGTCTCCAGCCGGGCCTGCTTGTGATCGACAATCGGCAGCGGGTAATCCAGCGTGCGTTGCTGTTTTTCCGCCCAGCGATAGGGTTGATGGAGATCATTGTCCGGTACATCCGCCAGCTCGGGCAACCATTTACGGATAAAAGTGCCTTGCGGATCAAAACGTTCGCCCTGGGTGGTCGGGTTAAAGATGCGGAAATACGGCGCGGCGTCGGTACCGGTTGAGGCCGCCCACTGCCAGCCACCGTTATTCGCCGCCAGATCGCCGTCCAACAGTTGCGACATGAAATAACGTTCGCCGGCGCGCCAGTCGATCAGCAGGTCCTTCACCAAAAAGCTGGCGCTGATCATGCGTAACCTGTTGTGCATCCAGCCGGTTTTATTCAACTGACGCATGGCGGCATCGACGATCGGATAGCCGGTCGCACCTTGCTGCCAGGCCAGCAACAGTGCGTCGTTATCCCGCCAGCGTACCTTATCCGTCCACTCGATAAAGGGACGGTGCCTGCATAACGCAGGATAAGCCACCATCAGATGCCGATAAAATTCGCGCCAGATCAGTTCGTTCAGCCAGCCAAAGGCACCGCTGTCGCTGTTTTCCAGCACCTGCGGGCATTCGGCACGCAGGCGGTTAAAACACTGGCGCGGCGACAGTACGCCAATCGCCAGATACGGCGACAGGCTGCTGGTGCCGGCAATAGCCGGAAAATCACGTTGTTGCAGGTAATCTTGCACCTGTTCACGGCAGAAAACGCGCAGCCGTTGCAGCGCCGCCTCTTCCCCGGCGGGAAAATCTGCACCCACCCCGGCCGACGGGTAATCGAACGCCGCCGGCGCAGCTGACACCGGCAATGCGCCACCTTCACGAGGTTTGGGTGCCGGCAGGGAACTAACGTCGAATTCGCTCAGCCGCTGGATAAACGCCTTGCGAAACGGCGTATAAATCTTGTACATCTCCCCGCCGCCGGTTTGTACGCTGCCCGGCGGTAACAGCAGGCTGTCATCGAAGCTTTGGCAAATCACCTGCCCGGATAAACGCCGCTCTGCCTGTCGGTCGCGCCTTAGCTCATTAATCTCGTGCTGGCGGTTATAAAACAGCGCATCCACCCGCTCTTGCGCGCAATATGCCACCAGCCAGTCAATCGCAGCGGCAAAATCATCACACTGATGGCAGACCAGCGGAATACCGCGATCCGCCAGCGCCTGTTGAACCTGCAGCAGGTTGGCATGGATAAACGCCGCCTGACGCGGTGCCATCTGATGCTGCCGCCACTGCCCAGGAGTAGCGATAAACACCGCCAGCACGCGGGCAGTGGGATCGCAACAGGCGGCGTGCAGCGCTTTGTTATCGGTTATACGCAGATCGTTACGTAACCAGACCAGATGAGTGGCCATAAAATTCCTTGTCGGTTAGTGGCCGTAACGCAGGCGTAACGCTTCGGGATAGGGTTCGAAATAACGTTGTTCGGCCAGATAGCGATCCGGGTATTCGGCCATGTAATGTTTGAGCAGGGTGATCGGCGCCAACAGCGGCTGCATTCCCTGGCGATAGCGGTCGATCAGTTGCGCCAACTCCTGCCGCTGAGCCGAGCTGAGCTGGCGGCGGAAATAACCCTGCACGTGCATCAGCACATTGGTGTGATTGCGGCGCGTAGCCTTGTGCGCCAACAGCCTCATCAGACGGCTGCGGTATTCAATGGCGAACGCCTCCAGCGACGCCCACTTTTCGATATCGGCGACAAAGCGACCCAGTTCGCGGTATTCCGGCTGCGAATGCGCCAGCAGAGAAAGCTTATAGCGGCTGTGGAAAGCGATCAGCCCGCCACGGGTCAGCCCCTTGCGCCACAGCATATTCAGTTCATACAACGCATAAACCCGCTCGACAAAGTTTTCCCGCAGGGTGGCATCGTTCAGCCGCCCGTCTTCTTCTACCGGCAGCCACGGCATCTGGCGCATCAGTTCGGCGGTGAATAACCCGACGCCGTTTTTGCGCGACTCTTTCCCGTTTTCGCTGTAAACCCGCACCCGCTCCATACCGCAGCTCGGGGATTTTGCGCAGACGATATAGCCGCACAGATGCCCCAGTTCTGCGATGCGTTGCTCTGAGAACCGCTGCATTTTGTCGGTTACGTCGACGCTGTCGTCGTTACTGAAGCGCATTGCCGGTGACGGATGTGGCTGTTTGCTCAAGCGCAGTGCCGGGCGTGGAGTGGGCAAGCCGATCGCCATTTCCGGGCACACCGACTCAAAACGCACATAAGGTGCCAGTTGCTCCACCGCAAAGGCCAGGCGTTTATGGCCGCCGTCGAAACGCACCGCATCGCCCAACAGGCAAGCGCTAATCCCGACCGGAATTTTGTCACTCATGATTTGCTCCCACAGTCCTGGACGATGCTAAAAGTGTAGAGTAATTCACGCCGGGAAACGACAGTTAGCTGGGCAATGACCGGGCTGTTCCCATAAAAAAACCCCCGCTGCGAAGCGAGGGTTTCAGGGGACGCTGGCGGCGATCAGTAGAAATCGCAGGACGCCAGTTCTGCCTGCTGCAGCCAGACCGGCTTATCGCTGGTTTTAGACCAGACGCGGTGCAGATAGCTGTAAAAACGTGCCCGGTCGCTGCGGAACAGCATAACCGGTAAAGCCAAAGTTCCTGCCAGGATCACTGCGCTGCGGCGCAGGAGAATCCGATGCAATGAATAAGCGTGATAAATAGACATGCGAACCTCCTCAAAAACGCCCGGCCGTTGATTTTCTGGAAACAGCGCTGGCGTAGACAATGTAAATGCGACAATTTGGTAACTGAGCAAAATTTTAGCGCAACCGATGAAAGTTTACTACTCATCCGACCACCAAATTGTACAAAAAATCGCAAATAAATGCACCGTTCCGTAATTTTGTTACAACAGAGTTAATGAATAACTAACCATTGGTTATATTGTGGTTATTTACAACCTGTTTACGCCCACCACTTCCCCAGACAGAGTTGAACACCGGCTGAAACGCGCCACACACTCACAAAACCGCCGTTAAAAAGCCATTTTTTGCTGTAATTTCAGCCATTTTTATACTTTTTTTACACCGGCTCGCGCTATTTTTTCATCTTCTTTTTATTGCCCTCCCTACACTCGCAGTATCAAAAACTACACCTCTGGAGGTGTCCTGTGAGTATCAGCGTTATTGGTGGTGCGCTGTTGGTTCTGCTGCTATTGGGCTATCTGGTTTATGCCCTGTTCAACGCGGAGGATTTCTGATGGCAGCTTCAGCCTTTTTACTGATTGCCAGCTTCCTGCTGGTGCTTCTGCTGCTGGCCCGGCCTTTAGGCAGCTTTTTGGCACGCCTGATCGAAGGCGAGCCGCTGCCTATCCTGCGCCATGTGGAGGCCACCGTCTGGCGCTGCTGCGGCAATGACACCGCCGAGATGAACTGGTGGCAGTACGCGTTGGCGATCCTGTGGTTCAACCTGCTGGGTCTGGCGCTGCTGTTCGCATTGCTGATGACTCAAGGCTCGTTGCCGCTTAACCCACAGGGTTTCCCTGGGCTGTCTTGGGATCTGGCGTTCAATACCGCCGTCAGCTTTGTCACCAACACCAACTGGCAGGCTTACAGCGGCGAAAGCACCCTCAGTTACCTCAGCCAGATGGCCGGGCTGGCAGTGCAAAACTTCTTGTCCGCCGCCACCGGCATCGCCGTGGCCTTTGCGCTGATCCGTGCCTTCACTCGCCGTTCCAGCGCCACCATAGGCAACGCCTGGCTGGATATTTTCCGCGTGACGCTGTACGTACTGCTGCCGATTTCTCTGTTGATCGCGCTGTTCTTCGTCAGCCAGGGCACGCTGCAAAACTTCCTGCCTTATCTGCATACCACTACGCTGGAAGGCGCGCAGCAGACGCTGCCGATGGGGCCGGTGGCCTCGCAGGAAGCGATCAAGATGCTCGGTACCAACGGCGGCGGCTTCTTTGGCGCAAACTCGGCTCACCCGTTCGAGAACCCGACCGTACTGACCAACTTTGTGCAGATGCTGGCGATCTTCCTGATCCCGTGCGCATTGTGCTTCGCCTTCGGTCAGGTTGCCGGTGAGAACCGCCAGGGCCACGCACTGATCTGGGCGATGGCGCTGATCTTCGTGGTGGCGGTGATCGTGGTGATGTCCGCCGAACTGACGGGCAACCCGCATCTGGGTGAATTGGGCAGCGCCAGCAACATCAATATGGAAGGCAAGGAATCACGCTTTGGCATTCTCGCCACCAGCCTGTTCTCGGTGGTGACCACCGCGGCCTCCTGCGGTGCGGTCAACGCGATGCACGACTCCTTCACCGCGTTGGGCGGCATGGTGCCGATGTGGCTGATGCAGATTGGTGAGGTGGTGTTCGGCGGCGTGGGTTCCGGCCTGTACGGCATGCTGTTGTTCGTGCTGCTGACGGTGTTTATCGCCGGGCTGATGATCGGCCGCACGCCGGAGTACCTGGGCAAAAAGATCGACGTCTATGACATGAAAATGACCGCGTTGGCGATCCTGGTCACGCCGACACTGGTGTTGCTGGGTACGGCACTGGCCATCGCCACCGACGCAGGCCGCGCCGGCATCCTTAACCCGGGCGCGCATGGCTTCAGCGAAGTGCTGTATGCCCTGTCCTCTGCCGCCAACAACAACGGCAGCGCCTTTGCCGGCTTGAGCGTCAACACGCCGTTTTACAACCTGTTGCTGGCCTTCGCCATGTTCGTCGGCCGCTTCGGGGTGATCCTGCCGGTGCTGGCGATTGCCGGTTCGCTGTGCGCGAAAAAACGTCAGCCTGCGGGCAACGGCACCCTGCCAACCTACGGGCCGCTGTTTATCGGTCTGCTGATCGGCACCGTGCTGCTGGTGGGCGCATTAACCTTCGTACCGGCGCTGGCGCTGGGACCGGTGGCCGAGCACCTGCAGCTTTGGTTGGCCAAATAACAGGCGCATTCCCGTCGCCTTTCGAGCCGCAGCGTTGTTACCTGCACTCACTCACCCCAGTTACTTACTCAAGTAAGCGCCTGGGGATGAGCGAGCTGGTCGCCTAGCTGCAACTCGAAATCCATAGGGAATGGAATAAAGAGAGAGAGAATAAAAGATGACTCGCAAACAACGCGCACTGTTTGAACCGGCATTGGTCCGCACCGCGCTGATCGATGCGGTGAAAAAGCTGGATCCGCGCACCCAATGGCGTAACCCGGTCATGTTCGTGGTGTATATCGGCAGTATTCTGACCACCATCATCTGGCTGGCGATCCTGGCGAAACAAACCGACGGCAGCGCCGCCTTTACCGGCAGCATCGCCCTGTGGCTGTGGTTCACCGTGCTGTTCGCCAACTTTGCCGAAGCGCTGGCCGAGGGGCGCAGCAAGGCACAGGCAGAAAGCCTGAGGGGCACCAAAAAAACCAGTTGGGCGAAGAAATTGGCCGGGCCAAATCGCGAGGGCGCTACCGAAAAAGTGTCCGCCGAAAGCCTGCGCAAAGGTGACGTGGTGCTGGTGGAAGCCGGCGATACCATCCCCTGCGACGGCGAGGTGCTGGAAGGCGGCGCGTCGGTGGACGAAAGCGCCATTACCGGCGAATCCGCACCGGTGATCCGCGAGTCCGGCGGCGACTTCTCGTCGGTGACCGGCGGCACCCGCGTGCTGTCCGACTGGCTGGTGGTGCAGTGCAGCGTCAACCCGGGCGAAACCTTCCTCGATCGGATGATCGCCATGGTGGAAGGCGCCAAACGGCGTAAAACCCCGAACGAGGTGGCGCTGACCATTCTGCTGGTGGCGCTGACTATCGTGTTCGTGCTGGCGACCGCTACGCTGTTCCCGTTCTCGCAGTACAGCGTCGACGCGGCCAAAGGCGGCTCGGTAGTCACCATCACCGTGTTGGTGGCGCTGTTGGTCTGCCTGATCCCAACGACTATCGGTGGCCTGCTGTCTGCCATCGGCGTGGCGGGGATGAGCCGGATGCTGGGCGCTAACGTGATAGCCACCAGCGGCCGTGCGGTGGAAGCTGCCGGCGACGTCGACGTGCTGTTGCTGGACAAAACCGGCACCATCACGCTGGGTAACCGTCAGGCCTCCGAGTTTCTGCCTGCTCCCGGCGTGAAGGAACAGGATCTGGCCGATGCGGCGCAGTTGTCTTCCCTGGCCGATGAAACGCCGGAAGGCCGCAGTATAGTGGTGTTGGCCAAACAGCGCTTTAACCTGCGCGAACGCGACCTGCAGGCGCTGAACGCCACCTTCGTGCCCTTCTCCGCCCAGACGCGCATGAGCGGCGTCAACGTGCAGGACCGCATGATCCGTAAAGGGGCGGTGGATGCCATTCGCCGTCACGTGGAATCCAATCAGGGCCACTTCCCGCAGGCGGTGGACGATCTGGTGGCTAGCGTCGCGCGCACCGGCGGCACGCCGCTGGTGGTGGCCGAAGGACCACGGGTGCTGGGCGTGGTGGCGCTGAAAGATATCGTCAAGGGCGGCATTAAAGAGCGCTTCGCCGAGCTGCGTAAAATGGGCATCAAAACGGTGATGATCACCGGCGATAACCCGTTGACCGCTGCGGCGATCGCCGCCGAGGCCGGGGTGGATGACTTCCTGTCGGAAGCTACGCCGGAAGCCAAACTGGCCTTAATCCGCCAGTACCAGGCGGAAGGCAGACTGGTGGCGATGACCGGCGACGGCACCAACGATGCGCCGGCGCTGGCGCAGGCCGACGTGGCGGTGGCGATGAACTCGGGCACCCAGGCCGCCAAAGAGGCGGGCAACATGGTCGATCTGGACTCCAACCCGACCAAACTGATTGAAGTGGTGCATATCGGTAAACAGATGCTGATGACGCGCGGTTCTCTGACCACCTTCAGTATCGCCAACGACGTGGCGAAGTATTTCGCCATTATCCCGGCGGCGTTCGCTGCAACCTATCCGCAGTTGAACGCGCTGAACGTGATGCACCTGCACTCCCCCGCTTCCGCCATTATGTCTGCGGTCATTTTCAACGCCCTGGTGATCGTGTTCCTGATCCCGCTGGCGCTGAAAGGGGTGAGCTATAAACCCATGAGCGCCGCAGCTCTGCTGCGCCGCAACCTGTGGATGTACGGTGTGGGCGGTCTGCTGGTGCCCTTTGTCGGCATCAAACTGATCGATCTGGTCTTGGTCGCCTTGCATATCGCCGGTTAAGAATTAAGGGGAAATGAACATGTCATATTTACGTCCTTCGCTGGTAATGCTGATTCTGCTGACGTTGATTACCGGCATTGCCTATCCGTTGCTGACTACCGGGCTGTCGCAGTTGCTGTTTTCCGGTGCGGCCAACGGCTCGCTGCTGTATCAGGGCGACAAGGTGGTCGGGTCGGCGCTGATCGGCCAAAACTTTACCAAGCCGGAGTATTTCTGGGGTCGCCCTTCTGCCACCGGTGATTCCGCCTATAATGCCATGGCGTCCGCCGGCAGCAATCTGGCCGCCACCAACCCGGCGCTGGATAAGGCCATCGCCGAACGTGCAGCGCAACTGCGTCAGGCCAATCCGGCGATGAAAGGCCCGATCCCGGTCGATCTGCTGACCGCCTCCGGCAGCGGGCTGGATCCGCAGATTTCCATCGCTGCGGCGCAATATCAACTGGCCAGGGTTGCCGCAGCGCGCCAGCTGCCGCCGGAGCAAATCGCCAAGTTGATTGACGAAAACACCGATCAGGCAACGCCCAACTTTATGGGCGAATCGGTGGTTAACGTGCTGAAATTGAACCTGGCGCTCGACGCATTGCGGTAATACGCCGCATTCAGCATAGTAAGAGGGTTCGGCGTGCCGAACCCATTTTTGCTTTGTTACGCAAGGAATTGTAATGGTCGAAGAAGAACAGCAGCGCCCCGATCCTGACAGCCTGCTGGCGGTAGCCAATGAAAAACCGCGCGGCCGGCTGAAGGTGTTCTTCGGCGCCTGCGCCGGGGTGGGCAAAACTTACGCCATGCTGCAAGAAGCGCAGCGCCTGCGCGGCCAGGGGCTGGACGTGCTGGTCGGCGTAGTCGAAACCCACGGACGCTCCGAAACCGCTGCGCTGCTGACCGGCCTGGACGTGCTGGCGAAAAAGCGTATCCAGTATCGCGGCCGGCTGGTGCAGGAGTTTGACCTCGATGCTGCGCTGGCGCGCCATCCGGCGTTGGTGCTGATGGACGAACTGGCACACAGCAACGCCCAGGGTTCGCGCCACCCGAAACGCTGGCAGGATGTAGAGGAGCTGCTGGACGCCGGTATCGACGTGCTCACCACCGTGAACGTGCAGCATCTGGAAAGCCTGAACGACGTGGTCGGCGGCGTAACCGGAGTGCGGGTGCGGGAGACCGTACCCGACCATGTATTCGACGATGCCACCGAAGTGGTGCTGGTCGATCTTCCGCCGGACGATCTGCGCCAACGGCTAAATGAAGGCAAGGTGTATATCCCCGGCCAGGCCGAGCGCGCCATCGAGCACTTTTTCCGCAAGGGTAACCTGATCGCCCTGCGCGAACTGGCGCTGCGCCGCACTGCCGATCGGGTCGATGACCAAATGCGCGCCTTTCGCGACACCCAGGGTCGAGAGAAAGTGTGGCACACCCGCGACAGCATTTTGCTGTGCGTCGGCCACAACAGCGGCAACGAAAAGCTGGTGCGCATCGCCGCCCGGCTGGCGGCGCGGCTGGGTTGCCACTGGCATGCGGTATATGTGGAAACGCCGAAGCTGCACCGGCTGCCGGAAAACCGACGCCGGGCGATCCTGCGGGCGCTGCGGCTGGCGCAAGAGCTGGGTGCCGAAACCGCCACCCTGTCCGATCCTTCCGAAGAACGTGCGGTGCTACGCTACGCCCGCGAGCATAACCTGGGGAAAATCATTATCGGCCGGCGTGGCGAACAGCGCTGGAAACTGCGCGGCAGCTTCGCCGATCGTCTTGGCCGTCTGGGGCCGGATCTCGATTTGGTGATTGTCGCGCTGGAAAACGACAGCTTCCCGCCCCCCGGCAAAGAGCACGACAACCGTAACTTCACCGAAAAGTGGCGTATGCAATTGCGCGGCTGTGCCGTCGCCGTGGCGCTGTGCGCCCTGATCACCCTGCTTTCGCAATGGCTGCTGCCGGGCTTTGACCAGGCTAACCTGGTGATGGTGTATCTGCTCGGCGTGGCGATCGTCGCGCTGTTCTTCGGCCGCTGGCCGTCGGTGCTGGCGGCGGTGATCAACGTCGCCAGCTTTGACCTGTTTTTCGTTCAACCCCAATGGTCGTTCGCCGTCAGCGATATGCAATATCTGCTGACCTTCGGCGTCATGCTGACCGTCGGCATCACCATAGGGAACCTGACCGCCGGGGTGCGTTACCAGGCCAGGGTCGCACGCTATCGCGAACAGCGAGCCCGCCACCTGTATGAAATCTCGCGCGGCCTGAGCCAGGCGCTGACCCCCGAAGATATCGCCAAGACCAGCCGCCATTTCCTCTCCAGCAGCTTCCAGGCCAAAACCGTGCTGCTGCTGCCGCAGGAGGATGGCAGGCTGCAACAGATGGTCGGCGAGGCCGGCGGGCTGTTGTCGGTGGATGAGGCGATTGCCCGCTGGAGCTTTGACAAGGGCATGCCGGCCGGTGCCGGCACCGACACCCTGCCCGGCGTGCCTTATCAGCTGCTGCCGTTAACCACCTCGAAGCAAACCTTCGGCCTGCTGGCTATCGAACCCAGTAACCTGCGCCAACTGATGGTGCCGGAACAACAGCGGCTGCTGCAAACCTTTACGGTGCTGATCGCCAGCGCGTTGGAGCGGCTGCACCTGGCGCGCAGCGCCCAGGAAGCCAAGCTGGACGCCGAGCGCGAACAGTTGCGCAACTCTCTGCTGGCGGCACTGTCCCACGATTTACGCACCCCGCTGACGGTGCTGTTCGGTCAGGCGGAAATTCTGACGCTCGATCTGGCGGCAGAAGGTTCCAGCCACGCACCGCAAGCCAGCCAGATCCGCCAGCAGGTGCTGAGCACCACCCGGCTGGTGAATAACCTGCTGGATATGGCGCGTATTCAGTCCGGCGGTTTTAACCTGCGTAAAGAGTGGCAATCGCTGGAGGAGATCGTCGGCGCATCGCTGCACATGCTGGAACCCTTGCTGACCCAACACCAGATCAAGGTTGAGCTGCCGCCTGAGCTGGTGCTGGTCAATTGCGACGGCAGCCTGCTGGAACGCGTTTTCACTAACTTGTTGGAAAACGCCAATAAATACGCCGGCATCGATGCTATTATCGGCATTCGCGCCCATACTCTGCCGGAGTGGCTGGAAGTCGAAGTCTGGGATAATGGCCCTGGCATCCCCGAAGGGAAAAAACAGCTGATTTTCGATAAATTCTCTCGCGGCAATAAAGAGTCGGCAATCCCCGGCGTAGGGTTGGGGTTAGCGATTTGCCGTGCCATTATTGAAGTGCACGGTGGCCGCATCTGGGCGGAAAACGGCGCCAACGGCGGTGCCAGTTTCCGTTTTGTTCTGCCGCTGGAAAAACCGCCCGAAATTGACGGCGAGTCCTTTGATCTGTAATCAAACCCTGGGAGCACTGTGAGCAGCACGCCAACCAATATTCTGATTGTCGAAGATGAAAAAGAGATCCGGCGTTTCGTACGCATCGCATTGGAAAGCGAAGGTCTGCGGGTGTTTGAAAGCGAGACGCTGCAACGCGGGTTGATTGAAGCCGGCACGCGTAAACCGGATCTGATTATTCTCGATTTAGGGTTGCCGGACGGCGACGGGCTGAACTATATCCGCGATCTGCGGCAGTGGAGCGCCATTCCGGTGATCGTCCTTTCGGCGCGCAATGCCGAAGAAGACAAAGTCGCCGCACTGGACGCCGGGGCAGATGACTATCTCAGCAAGCCCTTTGGCATCGGCGAGTTGCTGGCGCGGGTACGGGTTGCCTTGCGGCGCCACTCCGGCAACCAGCAGGAGAGCCCGCTGATCAGCTTTTCCGAAATCACTGTCGATCTGATCAACCGCCGGGTGCTGCGCAATGGCGAAGACTTGCACCTGACGCCGATAGAGTTTCGTCTGCTGGCCGAGTTGCTGGCCAACTCCGGCAAAGTGATCACCCAACGTCAGTTGCTGAGCCACGTCTGGGGGCCGAACTACGTCGAACACAGCCACTATCTGCGCATTTATATGGGGCACCTGCGGCAGAAGCTGGAGGCCGACCCGGCGCGGCCGAAACACCTGTTGACCGAGACCGGCGTCGGGTACCGATTTATGCCTTGAGGTTATGGGTGCCGCATGCGATTTAGCGAGCGCCACATGCGGCCTGACAGGTTATTCCACGCCAATGAGAAACGCGCCCCTTTCCGGCCCGGCACCGACCACCAGCACGGCAATATCATCGCCCGAATGGAGTTTTTTCTCTTTCAAATCATCGTGAATAAGTTTTAGCGTACTCGGGATCACCAGGTTGCCATAACGCCGGGCGTGAGTACTGAATTTACCCTGCTCCACCTGCGTCTCATGGCAGTATTGCTCAATATAGCTTTCGACCATATTAGGGCTGGCCTGATGGGTATAGATTCGCGCTACCTCATTGTAATAATTACTATTATATTGAGCCAACCCCAGGTGATTCAATTTCATCCCTTTTGCATAGTAACGTTTGGTTTGATCACCCGCCATCGCATAGCAAGACAGTTCTTCATTACGCTCAACGCCGGGAGGATTCAATCCGCCGCCGCCGGGATAATGAATGAGCGGATCTTCAAACCCCGCTTCATCACCGAAGGACAGTGAGTCCCGACTATAAAGACTGTAGCCTTGCGCATCGTCATGCTGTCTTAATACGATCGCCGCTATACCGTCCGAAAATAACGCCGGCGAAGCCCATAACGAATCGCGCAACGGGTGCGCGCTGTTATAACGGTAAATGGGTGAAACCATGTACAGGCTCGAGACTTCATACGTCACAACCAGGATATTTTTCGCCTGCAAACGGGCGGCTAAAGACAGCGCTCGCCCCATACCGGCGCAGCCGGCAGCCAATTGTAATGGCGGAATGTGATCGGGAATTCCCAGCGCTCGCATCAGGCGAAAAGAGTCGTAATCCAGTTGAACCTCATACGGGGTGCTGCTGGCAACCATCACGACGTCAATATCGTTCGGGCCAAGCCCCGCTGCCTGCATAGCCTCTTGCGCCACATTGACGACATGAGTGAAATCGCGAAATAAATCCGGATCCCAGCTTTTGGACTCCACGGGACCAATAATTTTTTGAATGTCCTTGCCGGTTAAGTATTGCCCCGGTTTTTTCCGGTGTGGAACTTTAAACATTTCCGCCCATTCGTCCATCGATACCACCTGGCCAATCAACGTAGAGATGCCCGCCAGTTTATATTTGAAGGTCTGCCCTTGCTGCTCACCGTTCATATATGCCTCACTTGATTTTTGGAGAGAGAATTGCTGCGGAACTCTGTTGAGAAACCTGCTGGCGTTCAATGTGTTCCAGGATCCGATCGGCGCAGGTCAGTAATGTCGTACCGGGGCCAAAAATATCGGCCACACCGCAATCGAAGAGAAACGGGTAATCGGCCACAGGCAGCACCCCGCCAACGAACACGGTGATCTCCTCTTTACCGGCCGCCGCCAGCGCCGTCATTAATGCAGGAACCAGCGTTTTATGCCCTGCCACCAGCGATGAGACGCCAATAGCATGGCAGTGGCTTGCGCCGGCCTGTTGCACCACTTCCTCCGGGGTCTGGAATAACGCGCCCAGTACAACGTCAAAGCCCATGTCATGCAGACCGGCGGCCACCACCTTTGCCCCCCGATCGTGTCCGTCCTGCCCCATTTTTGCGATCAGCAATTTTGGCCGCTGGCCCAGTCGCCGGGTGAGCGCGCCAATCTGCGCTGTCACTCTTTGCCACTGCGGATCGTGCCTGAGCTCCTCGCCATAAACATGAGTGACAAACTGCGGCTCCGCCTGATAACGCCCCCATACCTGCTCGAGCGCTGCGGTCACCTCACCGACCGTGGCCCGCAGACGCATGGCATCGACTGCCGCAGCCAATAAATTGCCATCACTCCCGGCACAGCGCGTCAATGCCGCCAGCGCATGGGCGACCTGGGTATCGTTGCGTTGCCGGCGCAGTGAGGCCAGCCGGGTTATTTGCTGAGCCCGCACTTTGCTGTTGTCAATAAAACGAACCTCAAGCGGCCGCTCTCCCGGCAACTGATACTTATTGACGCCAACAATCACTTTTCTGCCAGAATCAATCTGCGCCTGGGTAATGGCCGAACAATGTTCAATTTGTCGCTTTACCCAACCGCTTTCCAGAGCGACCAGCATTCCGCCCATGGCACTGATGTCGTTCATGATGTTTCTCGCCCCTTCCGCCATCTCCATCGTCAGCGTTTCCATCATGTAAGAGCCGGCCCAGGGATCGGCCACGTCACAGATGGCGGTCTCCTCCTGCAAAATGAGTTGGGTATTGCGGGCGAGCCTGGCGGAGTTATCGGTTGGCAACCCCATGGCTTCATCGAACGCGTTGGTGTGCAGAGACTGGGTCCCGCCGAAAACGGCGGCCATGGCTTCAATAGTGGTGCGTACCACATTGTTCAGCGGATCTTGTTCCGTCAGCGACCAGCCCGAAGTCTGGCAATGCGTACGCAGCAGCAATGAGTTGGGCTTGGCGGCACCAAATGATTGCATGATTTGGCACCATAGCAGGCGGGCGGCACGCAGCTTGGCGATGTTGGCATAGAACTGCATACCCATGCCGAAAAAGAAACTCAGGCGGCCGGCAAACTCATCGATTTTCAATCCGCGATCCAGAGCCGCCTGAACATAGGCTTTGCCATTAGCCAGCGTCAGCGCCAACTCAAGTACGTCAGGCGCGCCGGCCTCTTGCATGTGGTAACCCGAAATGGACAGCGCGTTGAATTTCGGCATGCGCTCAGCGGCGTAAGCGAGAATATCGGTGACAATACGCATTGAAGGTGCAGGAGGATAAATATAAGTATTACGGACCATGAACTCTTTCAAAATATCATTTTGCAGAGTTCCTTTAAGCTGCTCTGGCGCCACGCCGCTTTCTTCCGCGGCAACAATATAGGCTGCCATCACCGGCAAAACGGCGCCGTTCATCGTCATCGATACCGAAACCTGATCGAGAGGAATACCCTCAAACAGGGCTTTCATATCCTCTGCGGAATCAATGGCGACGCCAGCCTTGCCGACATCGCCTTCTACTCGAGGGTGGTCCGAGTCATACCCACGGTGCGTAGCCAGATCAAAAGCCACGGAAATCCCCTGCATTCCCCCCGCCAGCGCTTTACGGTAAAAAGCATTGGATTCTTGACTGGTAGAAAACCCGGCATATTGTCTTATGGTCCAGGGTTTTACCGTATACATCGTCGCATTCGGCCCACGAATATAAGGCGGCATTCCCGGCAAGGCATCCACGTAGGGAAATGAAGTGATATCCTCACGGCTATAAACCGCTTTTAGCGGAAAGTCATAATGATAGCGGGGACTTTCCTCTACCGGCACATTAGAATAAACCGCGTAATCAAAACCATCGGTTTTTTTATTACTACTAACGTATGTTTTTCTCATCACTCCCCCTTTCGTGATACAGCAGGCGCAGTACGGCTCGGCGTGAATTCATTTTCGAACCCACACCTAAAAGCAATCCTTTGAATATCAAGAAACTTTCTCGCCATCACTATAATGGCGGTAAGGGGAAATGATGCTATTGTTAGCATTTAATTAATTAGGATAATTATTATTTACTGCACTTAATTACTGCAGAAAAACTGATTTTATGGCGTTTTTTTGGTTTTAATAATCTTGAAGGATCTATTAAAGAAAATGGCAACCGCTGACTTTGATAAAATGACCAGAGTTAATGATAGTTGCCATTGTGTTAAACGCAAACCCAGTTCACGGGGTTGTGCGACTCCCCTACGAATGCGGCCCTTTCTTCAACCCCATCATAAATTCCTTGAACGCCTCGCGCAGCGGTGCAAACACCGGATGCTTGCGGTTCTCGATCATCACTTCCGAGAACAGCTTCAAGCCGACGGCAAAGGCCGCACTTTTATCTTCGCCAAAGTTCAGATCTTCACGCGCTTTGATACGCTCAACGATGCCGAGAATGTCGTCGTGGTTTTCCACTTCAAAACTCAACGGCGCTTTATCGACCGGGTCACCCTTGCGATCGCTCAGCGCTTCAACGGTGATACGAAAACGGTGGCCTGGCATCAGTCGTTCTCCTGCGCTGTTGGGCGAATGTTCATTTCGCTTTCGATCGCCGCCACTGCGGTGAGCAACGCCTGATTGATGCGTTCAACCTGCTGGGGCGAGAGATCGGCGCGCATCACGTTACCGCGCAGCAAACTGCGCAGGCGGTTCATGGCTTCGGAAATACCCTCCGCCAGATTGCCGTGATGATGATGGCTGCGGCCGGCCCCGGCCAAACGGGCAAGGATCAGGTCTACGGCGGCCTGGTGTTTTTGCAGTTCACTCTGGCCAAGCGCGGTAATTTGGTAGCTTTTGCGGCCGTTACCGGTGGTGAGCGGCTCAAGGAAGTCCTGCTCTTCCAACAGCGTCAGAGTCGGATAAATAACGCCCGGACTTGGCACGTACAAACCGGAGGAAGCTTCGTCGATCGCCTTGATCAGCTCATAGCCGTGGCTCGGCTTGCGCGCAACCAGCGCCAGCAGCACCAACCGCAAATCGCCATGTTCAAACATGCGGTGACGCCCGCCACGGCCGCCGCGACCACCGCGTCCATGTTCTTCGTCGTGCTCGCCGCCAAAGTGGTGGCGCCCGCCGCGCCGACGATGTTCGTGCCCTTCTTCGCCGTCATGGTGGCAACCGTGCCGGCGGTGTAAACCTAATCGATGGAACATAGGGTTTTGCCTCTCAATGAATAGTCGGTTGACGAGGTGATTTAGATATATCTAACTCACTTCGATATATCTAATCTAGATCGATATATCGAAATACGCAAAGGGTCTTTGTAAATAGATATATCTAAATTGCAGGCATAAAAAAAGCGCTGTAAAAACAGCGCTTTTCATTATGGCGAAGAAGGTATTATTTGGCGGAAGCCAGCACTTCGCTGACGATCTCTACCGCTTCATGCTCGATTTTTTCGCGGTGTTCGGCGCCCAGGAAGCTTTCACAATAGATTTTGTAGGCTTCTTCGGTACCTGAAGGACGCGCAGCAAACCAGCCGTTGTCGGTCATCACTTTCAGGCCGCCGATGGAGGCACCGTTGCCCGGAGCCGCCGTCAGACGAGCGGTGATCGGGTCACCCGCTAACGTGTTGGCCTTGACCATTTCCGGCGACAGCTTGGCCAATGCGGCTTTCTGCGCATGGGTAGCCGGTGCCTGAATACGGTTATAGCTCGGTGCACCGAAACGCTTGGCCAGATCTTCGTAATGATTCTGTGGGTTTTCGCCAGTCACTGCGGTGATTTCCGCCGCCAGCAGGCACATGATGATGCCGTCTTTGTCGGTCGACCACGGGGTGCCATTGAAACGCAGGAACGAAGCCCCGGCGCTCTCTTCGCCGCCAAAACCGAAGCTGCCGTCGAACAGACCGTCAACAAACCATTTGAAACCGACCGGCACTTCCACCAGCTTGCGGCCCAGATCGGCCACCACGCGGTCAATCATCGCGCTGGAAACCAGCGTTTTGCCCACGGCCACATCGGCGCCCCACTGCGGGCGATGCTGGAACAGGTAGTTGATGGCAACGGCCAGATAGTGGTTCGGATTCATCAGACCTTTAGGCGTCACGATACCGTGGCGATCGTAGTCCGGGTCATTGGCGAACGCCAAATCGAACTTGTCGCGCAACGCCAGCAGGCCGGCCATCGCAGATTCCGACGAGCAGTCCATGCGGATAATGCCGTCGTGGTCCAGGTGCATAAAGCGGAAGGTCTGATCGATGGAGTCGTTGACCAGCGTCAGATCCAGCTTGTAATGCTCAGCAATGCGCTGCCAGTAGGCAATACCGGAGCCGCCAAGCGGATCAACGCCCAGCTTCAGGCCGGCACGCTGAATCGCGGGCATATCAACCACGTCCACCAGCCCTTCCACATAAGGTTGCACCAAATCCTGCGCGTGCAGATGACCGCTGTTCCAGGCTTTGTCCAGCGACTGGCGCTGAACGCCTTTCAGCTGCTGCGCCAGCAGTTCGTTGGCGCGCTTTTCAATCACTGAGGTCAGGTTGGTGTCGGCCGGGCCGCCGTTGGTCGGGTTATACTTGATGCCGCCGTCTTCAGGCGGGTTGTGCGAAGGGGTAATGACGATACCGTCGGCCTGCGCCCCGCCGTTGCGGTTGTGGCACAAAATGGCATGAGATACCGCAGGGGTTGGCGTAAAACCGTTATTTTCCTGCACGATCACATCTACGCCGTTGGCGGTCAGGACTTCCAGCACGGAAATAAAGGCCGGCTCCGACAGCGCGTGGGTGTCTTTACCGACGTAACAAGGGCCGGTAACCCCTTGCTGGCGACGCACTTCGGCAATCGCCTGAGCGATAGCGAGGATATGGGCTTCATTGAAGCTGTGGCGCAGGGCGCTGCCGCGATGCCCTGAAGTACCGAACTTCACCGCATGTGCGGCGTTGCCCGCTTCCGGCTGCAGTACATAGTACTGCGACGTCAGCTGGGCCACGTTGATCAAATCGCTTTGCTGAGCCGGCTGCCCGGCACGTGGGTTATTCGCCATCGACATATCTCCCTAATCCCTGTCCGGCAGCCGGGCAATATGTCGCTCACGGCCGCCATGACGGGCTGTTCGCTAAATTAGATAGTGCCGCAAACTTTATCTGTCAGTTCCGCAGGGAACTGCATAGCCTGCATGATGTGTTCAACCATGCTGCGTTTACGACCGGTGTTGGTATTGGTGATCACCCAGTAAGGCGTACCCGGAACGTGCTTTGGCTTGGTATGAGTTCCGTTCGCCAGCAGGGTTTGTTGATCGCCGGCAAAATAGGTGCGGGTGCGGCCATGCAATGCATCGGTAGCTGCGGCAAAGCCCGCCGCATCGAGGGTATACAAGGTCGAAAGTACCAGCATAAAACGATTAACCGCTCTGCTCTGTTCGGCATATTCGTCCGACAGCAACAGTTCGCGCACTGCGCGTACACGATCGCGAGGACGCTGCGCGGCAACGGTTTTTTCCTGCTCGGCACTCTGAGCACTGGCGACAGGCGCGGCGCGCAATGGCTGGCCTGCGGTAAACTTCAACATACGGCGCAAAATATCGGACGCGCTCTCACCAATATGTTGCGTGTGGCTGGCAATATAACGGTAAAGCTCTTCGTCGACTTCAATAGTTTTCATCTTTATCCAGTACTGTTTTTTTCTACTTAGAACCTGAAGCCAGATCCTGCATTCAAGCCATGGGATTATAAGGTTAAAAGCGCAAGGGCGAACACAACTATGTGTCTGCGGGCGGAAAATGCAGACTAATACCTATAGTCGGCGCTGCCAAGCCCGAACCTCGAAAAATCCGCGTCATACCCTCCGGATTTCAAGTTGCCGCTAACCACGCTGCTGCTTGAAAGGCGACGGGCATATTCGTCGTGTGTTTTAATCATGATACCCTAATCTGAATCTCTCTCAGTATGAACTTCGCCATGAAATTACATTATCAACTGCTGGCCACCGAGTCCGCCGCCCTGCCGGTAGTGCTGATCCACGGGCTGTTCGGCAATCTGGATAACCTGGGCGTGCTGGCGCGCGATCTGAATCAACAGCACAGCGTGATTAAAGTCGATCTGCGCAACCACGGCCTTTCGCCGCGTTCTGCGGTAATGACCTATCCCGAGATGGCACAGGACCTGCTGGCCCTGCTCGATGAGTTGCAGTTGGAGAAGGCGATTGTGATCGGCCACTCTATGGGCGGTAAAGCGGCGATGGCGCTGACGGCGATCGCCCCGCAACGGGTTGAAAAGCTGATTGTTATCGACGTGGCGCCGGTGGATTACCGCACTCGCCGCCACGACGAGATTTTTGCCGCCTTAACCGCGGTGAGCGCGGCCGGCATCACCCAACGCCAGCAGGCGGCGGAATTGATGCGCGGCTACCTGCAGGAAGAAGGCGTGATCCAGTTTCTGCTGAAGTCCTTTCATCAAGGCGAGTGGCGCTTTAATCTGCCGGTGCTGATCGACCAATACGAAAACGTCACCGGCTGGCAGGAAGTTCCCGCATGGCCGCACCCGACACTGTTTATCCGCGGCGGCCTGTCACCCTACGTTCAGGACAGCTACCGTGAAGATATCGCGCGCCAGTTCCCGCAGGCGCGAGCGCACGTGGTTGCCGGCACAGGCCACTGGGTTCACGCGGAAAAACCGGAGGCGGTGCTGCGCGCCATCCACCGTTTTCTCGACGAAGCCTGAATAAAAACCACCCACTGGCGAAAAAATGCGCTAAAGATAACGGCTTAGCGCGTTTTCGGCTCAGTTAAACATTGTCGTTGCTCTATCTGCTGGGGTAATATGGCGCGCTATAATTTTGCCGCCCTGCTCAGCGTGTTCAGTAACGTCAGGCTGGGGGTAAATTTGGGTTAGGGTTTATTGGCCCGAAGTGTGTTAACCGAACCGTCCGGAAGCGTATACGCTTTTTGATGCAAACTCCCTTGCAGTACCGCTACCTATGGCAAAAGAACAAACGGATCGCACGACGCTGGATCTGTTCGCAGATGAACGCCGTCCGGGGCGCCCGAAAACCAACCCGCTATCCCGAGATGAACAGCTTAGAATCAATAAGCGTAATCAGCTTCGACGCGATAAAGTCCGTGGCTTACGGCGTGTGGAACTGAAAATCAACGCGGATGCGGTGGACGCCCTGAACAAACTGGCGGAACAGCGCAATATCAGCCGCAGCGAGCTTATTGAGCAAATGCTGCTGGCACAACTGGCGGATGAACAGCCGGAACATTGATCTTTGCAGCCGCACATGCGGCACGGTGTTATGGATGACACCGATCAACACCGTTTTATTCCTCCCGGCATCGCATAAACGCGATAAAACCCTGGGGTAAATCTCTGGCATGATACGCACTTACCGGTAAGAGGCAGATTCTTGCCATGTCATCATTTTAATCGGTGTTATCGCGTTCAACGCTAACATCGTGCAATGCAATTAATTGAATTTAAAGGTTATACGCGATATGGCTAATGTAGGCATTTTCTTTGGCAGCGACACTGGCAATACCGAAAACATTGCCAAGATGATCCAGAAAATTCTTCAGCAGCAGTTTGGCAACGAGGTGTCGGAAATCCGCGACATCGCCAAAAGCAGCAAAGAGGACCTGGAAGCTTTCGACATCCTGCTGTTGGGTATTCCTACCTGGTACTACGGCGAAGCCCAGTGCGATTGGGATGACTTCTTCCCGACGCTGGAAGAAATCGATTTCAACGGCAAGCTGGTTGCGCTGTTCGGTTGTGGCGATCAGGAAGACTACGCGGAATATTTCTGTGATGCGATGGGCACCATCCGCGACATCATTGAGCCACGCGGCGCCGCGATTGTAGGCCACTGGCCGACCAAGGGTTACCACTTTGAAGCATCGAAAGGTTTGGCGGATGACAATTTCTTCATCGGTCTGGCGATTGACGAAGACCGTCAACCGGAATTGACCAACGATCGCGTCGCAGCCTGGGTGAAGCAGATCAGCGAAGAACTGAGCCTGGCCGATATCGTCGGCTAACCCTCAAAGGTTGAACAAAAGCCCTGCAAAGTGCATAGTGTTGCCAGCAGGGCCGTTCATCGGCAGCACGGATTTCTGCAATAGAAGCTACATGTTTGTAACTTCCCACATCGTCAAGGTAGACTGAGATATCGGTTTATCCCATCCATCAAGACGTTGCGTGTGTAACATGCAATTGTGCCATGATATCTTTGTTAACAACCGGCGGTTTCCATTTGGGGCAACCGGCTCTATAATGACACGCAATTAACTCTTTGTGCCGACCGATGCCACAGGCAAAAATGCCTCAACTTGATTAGCATAGTAACAGGACTGAATCCGCATGACTGACAACAACACCGCATTGAAGAAGGCCGGCCTAAAAGTCACGCTTCCGCGACTCAAAATCCTGGAAGTACTGCAAAATCCGGAATGCCATCACGTCAGTGCGGAAGATTTGTACAAAAAACTGATCGATATGGGCGAAGAAATTGGCCTGGCGACAGTTTACCGCGTACTGAACCAGTTTGATGATGCCGGCATTGTAACCCGTCACAATTTCGAAGGCGGCAAGTCCGTGTTCGAATTGACCCAACAGCATCACCACGATCACCTGATTTGCCTGGACTGCGGCAAAGTGATCGAATTCAGCGATGAGTCTATCGAAGTGCGCCAGCGTGATATCGCCAAGCAGCATGGTATCAAGCTCACCAACCACAGCCTGTACCTGTATGGTCACTGTGAAATCGGTGATTGCCGCGAAGACGACACCTTGCACGACAAAAAATAATGCCCTGACCGGCATTGAGAACCGCCTTAAGTAAAGAAAACCCCAAAAGTTGGCACTCCAACAAGTAGGGGTTTTTTACTTTATCTGCTCGGCAGCAACCATGTCAAAGGCATGGAAAAATCTTAAATTCACCGGCTCTTTTAATACCCACCTCGCTTGAAAAACCCCGGTAAATAACTTCTCCCGCTTGAATCAAAGTTCATCATGGTCCTCAATCTTGTCTGTCACTCCCGAAATACCGTAGATTCGCGGGTTGGGAATCGTGATCTCGTTAAATGGGATCCCCAGTACTTCGTTGGGTTTGTAAACGAGCTTGCCCTTGTTTTTTTCGAAGGTCTCGATATCGCTAGCTGACAGATCATAGAGGATCACAACTCCCGTGTTGGGGTTAAGCACCCGAACTATCTCTTGCGCAGTCACAGTAGTCATCGGTGCCCCCATCAACGTCACAAATTGAACGGCACCGTCGCTT
The DNA here is from genome assembly GCF_003591175.1 of Serratia inhibens. Taxonomy (GTDB): domain Bacteria; phylum Pseudomonadota; class Gammaproteobacteria; order Enterobacterales; family Enterobacteriaceae; genus Serratia; species Serratia inhibens. Next base: position 1,790,339 of record NZ_QYYG01000001.1, read on the forward strand.
ACTGGAAACTGGGGATAATCGTAATCAAACACCATCACCTGTTGTGGGATAGGTTGGTTCTTGTTAGGACCATTGCTGATTTTCTGCGTATATTTATTGAGATTGAGCGCGTTGTCGAATCCTGTAATTATATCCCCCTCCACGATACGTCCTTCCCCCCACACATCCAGTAACTCGATGCTGGACGGGGTATTAGGCGATTCTGGCGATAGCGACATGGAATTGTTCGACATACTCACCTTTGCACGCCAGGCGATCTGGCCTGATTGAGTTGCCAAAAGGTAAGTTTTACTGGTATTTACAAGCGCCCTTGCACCTAGCCACCAGTTATTTGTCGATCCACTACTGCCTTGCCCCAAATAGATTGGCAACGTATCCAGCAAACTGCCATTGGGTAGCTTTAATGACAAACTCAAACCAAAATAGAAGTTAAGCTCTTTAGGTGTATTGTCCCCCGATGATGCCGTGACCATCGCATATTTTGTATTACCCACAGTTGACTTAAAACTATTGGCTACCGATTCGGTTTTGTGGCGGCCACATGTGAAAATAATCTTCCACCTGCCATTACCTTCGTTAGAAATAGTCGGTGGGGTATCGTAAGGCTGCCCACTCGAGGCGACTTCGCTATTATCTATGTAACAGATGTTTTTAATCGCGTCACATGTCAGAATGAATTCATTATCATGCTTGGTAGTCATAACATTCTCTTCTGTATGGTGATGTATTCAATATACTGCGGCAGCGAGAATGAATCATCTTGATATTCTCGAGTCATAAAAACGCTGGTGCCGCAGCTGTATTTAGGTTACAGGAAAACTCATCCGTTATTTATTGACTGGACAGTGAGCAAGAGCTGTTCGACATGTTGAGAAGAGCCTTCCAGGCGATTTTGTTTGCCTGAGTACCAACAAGAAGTGCAGTACCATTAGAATTAACTAGATTGGCTGAACCTAGCCACCAGTTATTATGTGCCCCACTGCTACCCTGAGCCAGATAAATGAGCAAGTTATCAAATCCGCTAGTCTTAAATGAAATGTCCAGACCGAAGTAAAAATTCAGCTCTTCGGGTGTTTTATCCCATGAGTCTGAAGCGATTACCGTTAGCGACGAACCTCCGGTTACAGCCATAAAGCTCTTAGACACGGCAGAGGTTTTATGCCGACCGGCAGCGAAATTGATTTTCCAGCTGCCGCTACTTTGCTCAGTAATTGTGGGAGGCACATCAAAAGGTTGCCCCGAGCTAACATATGCGCTATTAGTTCGATATTCAATATTTTTAATTTCACTGTATGTGAGAATAAACTCATTATCTTGTTTTGTGGTCATATGTCACCTTGGCTAGGTTTCTGGAAGAAATAAACTCCGTCTGGCTCAGAAGCATAAGCAAAAACTTACTTATTAAGCATAGCGTAAAACAAAAAACATCAAGAAGAGAAAGACATATTTCTTGATTTACCCTCAATGTTCTATAATTTAATTTATCGATAAATAATTCCAGACATCAACTAATTGATGATAAATAATTATCAATACATCATTCCAAAGGAAAAACAAGGTCCTAATACGAAATAACAAATATGGAATTCCACCTCGGGCTTTATCCCTGTGTTTGCAGGACAAAAAAATCCCCGGACAGGCCCGGGGAAAATCACATCTGAAAGACAACAATCGCAGCGGCACTTCTCCGCGGTACTTCTCTCACTACCCACTTACACTCACTTCACCGTCAACTCACCCGCCGACACGCGGATGGGTAAACTCGTCACAATGCATATTCAAGCAACAGCAGCCGATCGAAGAAAATCGGCCAGGCATAGTCGAAAACGCCGCGAACGCGGAACCCTTTGTTCAGGTAGATTTGGCAGGCATCACTACTTTGCCATACGCACAGCACGATATGTTTTGCCCGGCGCTGCTGCGCGCGCTGCTTAATCAGGGCAAACATCGGGTTAAAATAGCCCTGCCCGCGGAACCGGCTCTCGATGGCCAGGCTGCAGATAAAGTAATCGCCCTCCGCGCTCTGTGTTCGCACAAAACCGTCGTAGGCTTCATCAAGCGGCTTTATTTCATCGCGATATAGAGAGTTCGCCTCAACGCCATACAATTCGTCAACGCTCGCCGCCGTGAAAAATCCGACAAACGCCCCGCACCGCTCGTAAGCCAGGGTAATCAGATCCAGATAGGGGTCAATATTTTGCGCCTGCTGCAGAGAGACCAGATCCATCCCGGCCGGGTTGCCGACGGAGCAATACTCCAGGTAGCTGGTGGCAAAAATCAGCTTCGCCATGCGGGTCTTGTCCGCTTCGTCCGCCTGCCGCCCAGGCAGAAAATGCAACCCGCCCTGCGATAGCGGCAATACCGCATCGCCCGCTCCAACGGTTGGTCGCCAGTAATTGCCTTCGTCGATCAGCCGCCGGTTATCGGTTATCAAATACTCGCCGAAAAGCCGGTTCACCCGATCCAGCGCGCGATCATGGGACAGCACCGAATAGTAATGATAGTGATCGATATCGGACCTTATCTGCGCCGGATAGGCCATGCGCGGCACCTCATCGACGGTAAATATTTCCGCATAACGCGCCAGATCCGTCGGTTGCTCAAGCTGCCAATCCACCTGATCCAGCCGGCTTATACACTGCCGATAGCTGCGCAGTTCGTCCTCCCCCAGCGGCAGCGTCTCATTGGTGATCACGTCTTCCAACAGGCGCATGCCGCGGATACCGCAGGTCACCGCCTGCGGAACGGCGTCATAATGAACTCCGTGCTCCTTGCAAAAGCTATCGTGGCTGAGGAAAGTCCTGCCGATGTGACGGCTCCACAACAGATAAAACGCATCGAACAACTTTCTTTCATAGACGGGGTTTTTATCCGGCACTTCACCGGTTTGCGCCGCATAGATTTGATCCAGACCCACCAATATTTTGCACAGCGCCCCGTCGCCGCTGCGGCCAATGATCATCCCGGTTTCATCCAGAAACAAATTCAACCCGCTGACGTGGCTGACTTCGCCATTGGGCAGGAGTTGAAGGTAATCCGGCACTTCCGGCTTCAGCAGGAAAAACGTCGCCGAACGGTGCGGGAGGGTGTCGATATCCATATACATTCCGCCCATTTCGATCAGGATCAAAAAGCGAAAGTAGTCAGAAAGCGTGGCGTAATAGCGCTTATCATGGAGTGCGTGGATAAAACCCAGGTTGTCGCCGACGCTTTTTTGCGCCAGTTCGCTAAGCGAATGCACCTGCAACCGGTGGTTGCCGGCATCGAACTCCCCCAACAGCCCACCTTCCACTTGCGCCGCGGGGGTAAAATACGCCTCGTTTTTGAGTTGCCGCGCATCCCATACCCAAAGCATCCCGACCCATTCGTCGGCGGTTGCGCTGCGAACAGCCTGCTGCGCATCTCCCCATTGGGAGATAACCTCTCTGGCATCGTCTGGAATGGCACCACCCAGCCAGATGCGGTGCAGCAATTTTTCCTGCGCGGCCAACTGGCGCGTAGGTACGCAGAATAATGAGGAGCACTGCGCAGCATCGAATAAATGCCCTTGATCAGCCAACCAGGCTCGCAGCTGGCTAACCCCTCGCTGGTATTGCCCCAGTAACGCCGGGGAAAGCTGGCGCTGATATTTCACGAACGCTAACTTCAGGTTATTAATCCAGGCCTCATAGTCGGCGCGAAACAGGTCACGCTGCATCAACCCCAAACGCTCGTCGTCAAGTTTCATCGTCAGCCTCCCACCAGCGGTGCACAAGAACCGTATCCCTGTGGATTTTTGCTCTGCCAATGCCAGGCGTCGCAAACCATTTTTTCCAGGCTTCTTTTGGCTTGCCAGCCTAATTTTTCCGCCGCCAGCGTCGGATCAGACCAGCACTCGGCAATATCTCCTGCACGGCGCGGGTTAATTTGATAGGCGATTTTAAATCCGCAGGCGCGTTCAAATGCCTGGATAATCTCCAGCACCGAATAACCTTTGCCGGTGCCCAGGTTATACACGTTAAAACCCGGCCGCAGATTATCCAGCGCTTTCAAGTGCCCTTCGGCCAGATCCATAACGTGAATGTAATCTCGCACCCCGGTGCCATCACTGGTGGGATAGTCGTTACCATACACCGGCAACACCGCAAGTTTGCCAATAGCCACCTGTGCCAGATAAGCCAGAAGATTATTGGGAATGCCTGCGGGATCTTCACCGATCAAACCCGACTCGTGCGCCCCGGCCGGGTTAAAGTAACGCAGCGCGGTGATCGCCATCTGCGGCGCGGTTCTGGCGAACTCCGCCAGGATCTGCTCCACAATCAGCTTGGAAGTACCGTAAGGATTCGTCGTCTGCCCGACGCGGCAACTCTCCGTCAGCGGGGTATATTCCGCCGGCCCGTAAACGGTGGCTGACGAGCTGAAAATAAATTGCCGCACCCCGGCATGCCGCATTCTGTCCAGTACGATCAGCGAGCCGGAAATGTTATTTTGATAATACTTCAGCGGCTCTTCGGTAGACTCTCGAACCGACTTCAACCCCGCAAGATGAATAACCGCATGAATATCATGCTGGCGAAAGAGATGATCCAGTAAATGATGTTCTTGAATATCCCCCTGATAAAAAATCACTTTTTTACCGGTCAGCCTCTCAACCCGAAACAGCGATTCCGGTGAACTGTTGGATAAATTGTCCAACACGACAACGTCCTCTCCCCTTTCCAGCAATGCCAATACGGTATGCGAACCGATATAACCGGCGCCGCCCGTCACTAATATAGCCATCATGTATCCTTGTTTGTGTTTAAAAATAAACGACTCACTCAGAAACCACTAAACTTCCCGAACTTTACACACCACGGGCAAAGCAATTAAAAGCAGTAACACGGCTAACAGATAAACGGAGGAATGCGGCCCGTACTCGGTCAGAACTCCTTGTAATATTCCGGCCAGGATCACGCCGGTTGAAATACTGTTGGTAAACAACGTAGTGGCCATTCCGGCCCGTTCAGGCATCAGATCCTGAAAATAGAGCATGCCGACGGTGGCGATAATGCCGATAAATATCGCGTTAAACGCTTGCAGGGCCAGCAACCCGCCGGCAGTGCTGAACCACGGCATGCCGGCATAAAACAGCATGCCGGCCACGATTGCGCCCGCCATCATCGGGCGCTTGCCCACCAGGTTCACATAACGCCCGGCCAGAATCATGATCGGGATCTCGACTGCGGCGGCAACGCCCATAATCCAACCGGTCAGACTCTGCGACAACCCCAGCTCGGCGGTGATATACAGCGGTACGTCGATCAGATACATGGCGCTGCAAGTCCACATCAATACCGAGGTGCAAAACAGCAGGCCAACGTCTTTGTCGAAGGCCCCTTTTTGCCGCAACGGCGGATCAACAGCGACGTTGCCCTCTTCGGTTCGCACCACGCAGGGCAATACCCACCAGGCCAACAGCGTGACCAACAGGAATATCCCAGCGGCAAACATAAACATGGCCGTAAAGCCGTACTTCATCACCAGCATAAAGGCCAATGGCGGGCCAAATACCCAGGCAAGCGAAAGCTGGGCGCGCATAATCGCGCTGAACATCGCCACGTTATGCGATGTTTTCTCCCCATACTCGCGCGCCAGCGCAAATAATTGCGGTATCGCCGTATTGGCGATGGCGGTTAACAGCACGCCCACCGTAATTAACGTCAAATAATTGCGGTTAAACGCAAACAGCAGGCAGTTGCCCGCAGCCAATAAATAACAGATTAAAATCAGATTGCGCCGGTCACGCTGGCGATCTGATTTTTTTGCCAGCAAGAAACTGACTGCAATGCCCGTGCCGGCGTTAACCGCATAAAAAAATCCGACCCATAACGACGAGACCTGCACTTCAGTAGTAAGAAACAGGCTCAGCGTCGGTATTTGCAGTGCGCCGGCAATACCGGAGAAAAAAGCGACCACCATAAACGTCAGCCGTATCGAATTCATGATTGATTACCGCCGAACGTTGCCGTTGAAAAAGAATGGCCCGCCTGCAGTCAGACGGGCCAGGGTTAAGGCTTACACTTTCTCTGCGCGGCTATAACGCTTGCCATCCGGGCTTACCGCCCGGATCTGCACGTCGCCGGTTACCGCAGGTTTGGCAGTAGCGTCATAACGCTGCCAATGTTTGCCGCCGTCGATGGAATACTCGATGCCCAGGCCCGGCAGCGAGATATTGGCTTCCAGTTTGCCGTCCAGCACGCGAGCGCCCGGAACCGGCAAGCGATAACTCACCCCGCCCTTGTCCAGTTTTGCCAACTCGCGTTGCCCCAGAATATTGGCAAAGCGCAACCAGTCCCGATCCAGTTTCTTGCTGTCGACAAAGTGAGTTTCCCCGCCTTTATACTCACGCCCCGCCTGGTAATCCTGTTCCCAGCCGGCGCGATGCCATGCGCGTTCAGCCACCGACAACGAACGAGGAAAGATCATGTATTCCATTTGCGGATCGGTACGTTGGGTTTCACTCCACATCTGCGCGGAGATGCCGTAAGCCCCCGGCCAGGGTTTGTCGCTCTTGGCGGTAAAGTGGTTGCCGTCGCGGTCAACCGAGGTTTCGGCGTTCTGCGGTAGGTTATTCGGCGCGAAACTGAACATTTTCCGTTCGTCGCTGAAGCGTGTCCCCCAGTAGTAGCCGCGCTCGTCCGGGTTCACCTCATACGGGAAGTCCATGTAGACGTAATCCGGGTTGGAAAGGATAACTTCGTAACCTTTGTTCGCCCAATCGTTCGCGCTATCAAAACCACCCCAATACAGGGTATCCCAGAAGTTCACCCCAACACGTTGGGTGGCGAATGCCTTGGCGTCTTTCGCATCTTTCAGGCCATCCTGCCAGGCCTGCATTCTGTCAATGCCGTGCGCCTTCACCAGTTGGCTGACTTCCAGCCCGAAGTAGCTTGGCAGGTGCTCCATATCGGCCACTTTGCCTTCTTTAATCATCGCTTGGCACACCTGAGATTTCGCCCAGGGTTTGTCTTCCTTGCTCTGATCGATGATGCCTTTGCCCGCCTCCGGCTTGGTCAGATTGGTATAGCCCGCGCCCAGACGAATGTTTTTCGCTTCATCGCCGCCAAAGTGCCAGGTGCGCAGCGGCTGCCCGGCCTCTTTGTGCATCTGGGCAATTTCGCCGATCACCTTGTCGACAAAGCGTTTGGATGAATCCAGGCACGGGTTCAGGTAGCTTTGACGGTTGAAGTACTGCACCGACGTGGTGTTCGAGGTATCGGTCGGATCCACCAGACGGAACTCGTCCGCCTCTTTCTCTTTCCCGGCGGCATGCAGTTTTTTGTAGCGCGCCTCCATCGAAACCACCGCCGCACGGGCATGTGCCGGCATATCGATTTCCGGGATCACCTCAATCTGGCGCGCCTGGGCATATTTGATAATGTCGATGTAATCCTGACGCGAGAAGAACCCGCCGTACACATCAGGCCCCTGGCCGTATTGCGGCAGCAGGCAGGTGGTTTCGCTCAGATCATGACAACGTTGCCCCCCTACTTCGGTCAACTCCGGCAGGCCCGGGATCTCGATGCGCCAGCCTTCGTCATCGCTCAGGTGGAAGTGGAATTTATTGAGTTTGTAAACCGCCATCTGATCCAGCAGGCGCAGCACCGCATCCTTCTGGTGGAAATTGCGCGCCACGTCGAGGAAGATGCCGCGATACTGGAAGCGCGGTGCATCTTTAGCGCCTAGCGTGGCGATGCTGGCGCTGCCGTCTGTCGGGACAAGCGATAAAATAGACTGCAGGCCATAGAACACCCCGGCCTGATCGAAGCCGATGACCCGAGTTTCCTTATTGCCAATCTTCAGCTCATAAGCGCCCGGCACCGCCAGCTCACCTTTAAATTTACTCGGTTGGATATCGGTTCTTATGGGATAACCGCCCGCATTATTCGTCACCCCCAGCAGCGTAAAGCGTTCAGCAACCGCGTCAGCCGCAGGCTTATTCAATGCGCTCAGTTCAAGCGCCACGCCTTTGCTCAGATCCACATCCTGCGGATGCACTTTCACTTCCAGCGGCGTCGGCACGATTTGGCCACGCAACGACGCTGCCGGTAAGGTTTTCAGCTCGGCGTTTTTAGTGAAACGAGTGGCCGGAGTCATCAGGATATTGTTGTCATCCCTGGTGCGCTTCCACTGGTCACCGGTAAAGGGTGCCACAAACCGGTTCAGATCTTCGGTATCGGTATTGAGCAGAATTTTTGGCTTGGCATCGCCGGAGGTCGCGTACCAGCGCGGTACGAAGTCGGTTTTAAACAGTTGCCAGTATTCCGCAATAATCGGAATTTCCACCGTTTTACCGGCCGGGAATCCGGTAAACTTGTCGGTCGGCTCCAGTTTGTACAGATCCCCGGTCACATGAGAGACGGTGAATTGGTCGTTATCCACTCTCATAGTCTGGCGGGCACTGTGAAAATAGATCGCCCAGTCCTGGCCTTTAATGTCCTGATTATCGTTGGTCAGGCCGATCAGGACTTTATTGCAGGCAGCCCAGTCGGCGCCCAGCTTACCGCAATCCAGACCGCTGTCGGCCGCGCGGTTGTCCACCATCTTTAAATTCAGCTTTAACTGGCCGAGTTGATCCACCAGCTGTTGATCGGCCATTGCGTTCCCCACGCCGCCAAACAATCCAGCGGTCGCCGTCAGGGCGGCAAGCGCGCTCAATTTGAATGTATTCATCGTTAACATCATCCTTAATTAATTGTTATTTTCGCGGATCTCTTGCCAAATCTTGCCGCATTTGGCGTCGTAGGCCTGCCCGTTACCGCTGTGGGCTGCCTGAATGCAGCTCTGATAATCCATCACGCGCACCCTTTCCTGCGCGGCAAACTGTTGGTGCTGCTTCTCTTGCCGCAGCACGTCCAGCACCGCCTGGCACGACTGCAGTTTTTCCGGCGAACCTTCCGCAGTGTTAATGCAGGCGCTGTACGCCTGTTTCAATTTGGCATCTTCCGGCGGTGCGGCGGGCTGCACACAAGCATTCAGCGTGACTACGGCGGCCAACGTCAGCATCATTTTTTTCATTGCTATGTCCCTTTTAAGCTTCCCCGGCGTCATCGCCGGGGAGGGCATCAGAAAATGGTGAATGGCGCGATAACCATGAATTTGACGTCTTTCTCATCCTGGAAGATGTTGCCGTAACCGCCGCCCCAGCTCGGGATGTTGGTGTGATTGTCGTACTGGGTGTAATGCAGTTTCAGCAAAGTGCCTTTGGCGCGGCCGTCCTGCACCGTGTACATGGCGTCCAGGCTCCAGGCGCTCTCTTTCAGGCGCTGGCCCTGATCGTAGATCGGGTTGGTGCTTGGTTTGGCATCCCAGGCATACACGTAAGAACCGCCCACCGCCATGCCCGGAAGATTCCAGTTGCTCAGGTCGTACATCACGCCGGCATAAACGGCTTTCTCACCGTTGGCGTTGAAGTCGGAGCGGTTATCCCACCACACGTCGAGGCGGCCATTGGAGGAAGCATAGGTTGGGGTCATACGCTGCAGGAAGAAGCCCTGATTGCCTTCGGCTTTAACCATGGTGCCTTCCAACCGCCAGTTGAACTGACCGGTGGTGTAGCCGAAGGTCAACGCCTGCAGCCAGGCCAGACCGTCGTAAATGCTGTTGGCATCGTTTTTGTCGTTGATGCGGTCTTCCGCGCCGTAGAACTGGTAGCTGGTGGTTAACGGGTTGCCTAACAGATCGAACTTATAAGATGCCTTGGTGAAGTACTGGTTTACATACCCCTGGGCCTGGCCGAACGCCGCTTCCAGCACCAGATCATTTTTGAAGTCGTACTTGGCGCCTAATGAGTGCAGGTAAGACACGCCGGTTTTTTTATCGTTTTGGCGGAAGTCGTCCATCTCGGTATGCCAAGGAGCCTTGTACTTGTTGGTCCACATGTAGGAGAAGCTCAACGCGCCGGCATCGCCGTAGTCAAACTTGGCGCCGGCCTCGGCCCCCTGATAGGTGCCAGGCATAAAGCTCCAGTGCGGCGCCAGCAGCGTCTGACCGCTTGGCTGGATATAACCGGCACGCGCCCAGAGCGGGCCGTATTTGAACTTACCGGCCGCTTTATACAGGCTGATGCCGCCTTTGTCGCCGCTGTAGTCTTCATCATAGGTACGGTTTTTCGAGGAGAACGCAATTTCGTTCGGGTGGCCACTGGCACTGGACTCGGCCAGCTCAATGGCGGTGAACGCGCCCACGTCCAGACCGAACATATCCCAGGCATAGCCCGAAGCGAAATCAAGGCTCAGGTTAGCCGTCGAGTGCGACAGGTTGGTGGTGTATTTATTGTAATCGTCACTGGTCGGATTGAGATCTTTACGGTCGCGCTCACGTTGCCAGTAATAAATACCGCCGGTCAGCGTGGAATCATCGACAAACCCTGCGGCTTTCGCCTCAGGGGCCATGGCAAACCCTGTTCCCAACAGCGCACCCGCGATAGCGAGCGCCAGCGTTTTACGCTGAGCACCGTGCGTACCCATAATGAAATTCCTCTTTGACTTAACTTTAAAAGTTGCAGCCGCCCGTGTTCACCACTGCCCTGCACGACTGCCAATAAAAAACCCAACCGGGTAAAAAATAGTGCGCGGGGTGAAATCCCCACAGCACTTATTGCTACAGCTAGACTATTTTTCGCGACGCGAATTATCAAATGAAAAATGAGAGAGATTTGTCAAAGTATGACAAAGAGCACATATCGCTGAGATTGTGTTACGTCGCTGTGCAAAGAGGGATTTGAATAAAAAATTCAATAAAATCAGAATAAATATTGATACCAGGTCAAGCAGAGACGATTAATGGTTTCAGCATAACAAAAACCATCAGCCAGAAAGGAAAAAATGAGAGCGCTCTCCAAATGACATTAATTCGCATCACGAATATATAAGGTAATGTTAACTGAATGAAGCCTTATATCAAGAAATTGATAATGAAAGGACGTGATGAAAATCTACAGCAGGGTTGATGAAATAAGGTATGTGCGCAGAGGAAAAGCGGTGAATGTCATTAAAAAAAAAGCGCAACCGAAGTTGCGCTTTTATCCGTCAGCGGTATATCACCCTCAGACGTCGATTTTCGCCCAGGTGTCACGCAGGCCAACGGTGCGGTTAAACACCAGATGCTCAGCCGAAGAGTAGCGGCTGTCGGCGCAGAAATAGCCTTCACGTTCGAACTGGTAGGCTTTTTCCGGCTGCGCGGCAGCCAGGCTTGGCTCCACGAAGCCATGCTTGACAACCAGCGACTCCGGGTTGATGGTCGCGAGGAAATCCTCTGCCGCCGCCGGGTTCGCCACGTTGAACAGGCGATCGTACAGGCGGATTTCCGCCGGCAACGCATGCGCAGCGGAAACCCAGTGGATCACGCCCTTCACCTTGCGGCCATCGGCAGGATCCTTGCTCAGCGTATCCGCATCGTAGCTGCAGAAAATGGTGGTGATCTCGCCCTCGGCGTCCTTCTCGACGCGCTCAGCCTTGATCACATACGCATTGCGCAGACGCACTTCCTTACCCAGCACCAGACGCTTGTATTGCTTGTTGGCTTCTTCGCGGAAGTCGGCACGATCGATATAAATCTCACGGCTGAACGGCACTTCGCGGCTGCCCATTTCCGGCTTGTTCGGGTGGTTGGGCATGGTGACCATTTCCACACCTTCGGCCCGGTTCTCGATGATCACTTTCACCGGATCCAGCACCGCCATCGCACGCGGCGCGTTCTCGTTCAGATCTTCACGAATGCAAGCCTCCAGCGCCACCATTTCGACGTTGTTATCCTGCTTGGTCACGCCGATGCGCTGGCAGAACTCACGGATCGAGGCCGCGGTATAACCACGGCGACGCAGGCCGGAAACGGTCGGCATACGCGGGTCATCCCAGCCTTCAACGATATTCTCGGTCACCAACTGGTTCAGCTTGCGCTTCGACATGATGGCGTACTCAAGATTGAGACGCGAGAACTCGTACTGACGCGGATGGCAAGGGATGGTGATGTTATCCAGCACCCAGTCATACAGACGGCGGTTGTCCTGGAACTCCAGCGTACACAGCGAATGGGTGATCCCTTCCAGCGCATCGGAAATGCAGTGGGTAAAATCGTACATCGGGTAGATGCACCACTTGTTGCCGGTCTGATGGTGTTCTGCAAATTTAATGCGGTACAGCACCGGATCACGCATCACGATGAACGGTGAAGCCATGTCAATTTTGGCTCGCAGGCAGGCGGTGCCTTCGGCAAATTCGCCATTACGCATTTTCTCAAACAGCGCCAGGTTCTCTTCCACGCTGCGGCCGCGATACGGACTGTCTTTGCCGGGTGCAGTCAGGCTGCCGCGATATTCGCGGATCTGCTCAGGCGACAGTTCGTCGACGTAGGCCAGACCTTTGTTGATCAGCTCAACCGCATAGTGGTGCAACTGATCGAAGTAATCCGAGGAGTAACGGACATTGCCGCTCCACTCAAAGCCCAGCCACTCGACGTCGTGCTTGATTGACTCGACGAATTCGATGTCTTCTTTTACCGGGTTGGTATCATCGAAACGCAGGTTGCACTGGCCCCGGTAATCCTGGGCGATGCCGAAGTTCAGGCAGATGGATTTGGCATGGCCGATATGCAGATAGCCATTTGGCTCCGGCGGGAAACGGGTATGTACCGACGCGTGTTTCCCTGACGCCAGATCTTCATCAACGATCTGACGGATAAAATTGGTTGGGCGGGCTTCAGCCTCACTCATTTGACTATTCCTCAATGCAAAGCGCTACACATAACCGCCTATGATCCAACAAGCCACGCCCGGAAACAACCGTTTGTTTCACGAAAAATGCAGGGCTCTGCACCGCAATAGACCACGGCACCACAACGGGGCAAATTGCGCTCATAAAAAAGCGGGAAGAGATCGCTCTCTTCCCGCCAAAGGTAGGGTGTGTTCCGTCATGACTCGTTAAACACCCTGGGTACTACTCAGGTAAAACACTTTACTTCTGGATGTCGAACAGCTTGGTTTGGCCTGCCACTACGGAACCGGTCGCCAGTGCAGTCAGGCCGGCGTAATCGTCAGAGTTGCTCACCACCACCGGGCTTATCATCGAGCGGGCATTGGCGTTCAGGAAGTCCAGATCCAACTCGAGAATCGGCTGGCCGGCTTTCACCTCAGCACCCTCTTCTACCAGACGTTTGAACCCCTGACCGTTCAGCGCCACGGTGTCGATGCCCATATGCACCACAATCTCCGCGCCCTTGACGGTTTCCAGACAGAAAGCGTGGTTGGTGTTGAAGATTTTCACGATGGTGCCGTCCGCCGGCGCCACCACGGTTTTGTCGGTCGGGCGGATCGCCAGGCCATCACCCACCGCTTTGCTGGCAAAGGCTTCATCAGGAACCTGATCCAACAACACCACTTCGCCGGTTACCGGTGCCACCAGCGTCTCAAAAGCCACCTTAGGTGCGTTAGGCACCGCCTGCGGCTTGGCTTCGGCTACAGGGGCTGCAGCAGGCGCTACGGTAGCGGCAACCGGACCTGCGGCGACCACGTTGCGCATGGCGCTGGCAATCAGCTCCGCACGGGTGCCGACGATCACCTGTACGCTTTGTTTGTTCAGGCGGATCACGCCGGAAGCACCCAGACGTTTCGCCACCGCGTCGTTCACCAGTGCAGAGTCTTTCACGTTCAGACGCAGACGGGTGATACAGGCGTCGATGCCGGTCAGGTTGTCAGAACCGCCGATGGCGCCCACGTAACGGCGTGCCAGGGTAGTGGTTTCGTTTTCGCCTTTACCGTCGTCGGTACCGACGTTTACGTCATAACCGTCGGTTTCGTCACCGGCAACCGCCAGTTCGCGCCCTGGGGTCATCAGGTTGAACTTGTTGATGGTGAAGCGGAACACCACGTAGTAAATGGCGAAGAACACCAGGCCCTGCGGGATCAACATGTACCAGTGGGTCGCCAATGGGTTACGTGACGAAAGCACCATATCCACCAGACCGGCACTGAAGCCGAAACCGGCAATCCAGTGCATGCTGGCGGCGATGTATACCGAAATACCGGTCAGTATCGCGTGGATCACATACAACACTGGAGCCACGAACATGAAGGAGAATTCCAGCGGTTCGGTGATCCCGGTAAAGAAGGCGGCAAAGGCGCCCGCCATCATGATACCCAGAACCTTGGCTTTGTTTTCCGGACGCGCGCAGTGATAGATAGCCAGCGCAGCACCCGGCAGACCGAACATCATGATAGGGAAGAAGCCCGCCTGATAACGACCGGTGATGCCGACAACCGCTTTACCGGCTTCGATAGACTGCTGGCCACCGAGGAAGTTAGGGATGTCGTTAATGCCGGCCACGTCGAACCAGAACACCGAGTTCAACGCATGATGCAGGCCGACCGGGATCAGCAGACGGTTAAAGAACGCATAAATACCTGCGCCGGCGGAGCCTAACTTCTGAATATGTTCACCGAAGTTAACCAGGCCACCGAAAATCATCGGCCAGATATACATCAGAATGAAAGCCACCAGGATCATCAGGAAGGAGATCAGGATAGGCACCAGACGGCGGCCGCTGAAGAACGACAGCGCTTTCGGCAGCTCAACGCTGCTGAAACGGTTGTAGACTTCGGCGGAAATAATGCCCACCAGAATACCGACGAACTGGTTCTCAATTTTGCCAAAAGCGGCAGGGACCTGGTCGAGGGGGATCTTCTGAATCATCGACACGGCGGACGGTGAACAGAGAGTGGTTAATACCAGGAAACCGACAAAGCCGGTCAGCGCGGCGGCGCCGTCCTTGTCTTTGGACATGCCATAAGCCACACCGACGGCGAACAGCACCGACATGTGTTCGATAATGGCAGAGCCGGATTTAATAAAGAAAGCAGCGAGAGCGTTGGAGGCGCCCCAACCCGTAGGGTCAATCCAGTACCCTACGCCCATCAAGATCGCGGCGGCGGGCAGCGTGGCAACCGGCACCATCAAGGCGCGGCCCACTTTTTGCAAATAACTAAGAATGTTCACCTTTTCCCCCTATGTTGTCCGCGGACGGACCCTATTAGTAGTTTATTTAACTCTCTCACTACCTTTTAGAAATAACGCATGGCACGTATCACTCATGCGGAGTGTAAAAAAATTATTTCGTATCGCAAATTAAAAGCTCCTTTTTTGTGATTTATATCACCAAAAAGTAGTCTTAAGCTGCCACATTGCTAGCCATCACACAAAACTTATTTTATCATTCAAAAAATCATCGGGGCTGACGCATCACGTGAGAATCATAAAGTTGGATTACGCTTAGACTCTTGTTCAGGCCCGTAACAGTATAGCTTTAGTTTACTTACCCAAAGAGGTGTTAGATGAGACTTATCCCACTGAAAGATACTGCACAAGTCGGCAAATGGGCCGCCCGCCATATCGTCCAGCGCATCAACGCATTCAAGCCTACTGCGGAGCGTCCGTTTGTACTCGGCCTGCCAACCGGCGGGACTCCGCTCGAAGCCTACAAACATCTGATTGCGATGCACAAAGCAGGTGAAGTAAGCTTTAAGCATGTAGTGACTTTCAACATGGACGAATACGTTGGCCTGCCGCAGGAACACCCGGAAAGCTATCATACCTTCATGTACCGTAATTTCTTTGATCACGTTGATATTCCACGTGAAAACATCAACCTGCTGAATGGCAATGCGCCGGACGTGGACGCCGAGTGCCGTAAATACGAAGAAAAAATCAAGTCCTACGGTAAAATCAACCTGTTTATGGGCGGCGTCGGCATTGACGGTCATATCGCGTTTAACGAGCCGGCTTCATCACTGGCGTCGCGTACCCGCATCAAAACGCTGACTGAAGATACCCGCATCGCCAACTCTCGTTTCTTCGGCGGCGATGTTAGCCTGGTGCCGAAATACGCGCTGACCGTGGGCGTGGGTACGCTGCTCGACGCAGAAGAAGTGATGATTCTGGTGACCGGCCATGCCAAGGCACAGGCGCTGGAAGCCGCAGTGGAAGGCAATATCAACCATATGTGGACCATCAGTTGCCTGCAGCTGCACGCCAAGGCGGTTGTGGTGTGCGATGAGCCTTCCACCATGGAACTGAAAGTCAAAACCGTTAAATACTTCCGCGAGTTAGAAGCGGAAAGCGTTAAGAGTCTTTAATTTTTGCAGGGGGCTACGATGTTCGCTTTAACCCAATGCCGGATTTTCACCGGCCACGACGTGCTTGACGACCATGCGGTAATCATCGCTGATGGACTGATTGAACGAGTCTGTCCGCTGGCTGAACTGCCGGCCGACATTGAAACGCGCGATCTGGGTGGCGCCATCCTGGCCCCCGGTTTGATCGACGTGCAGCTTAACGGCTGTGGCGGCGTACAATTTAACGATTCGCTGGACGCCATTTCGGAAGAGACGCTGGAGATCATGCAGCGCGCCAACGAAAAATCCGGCTGCACCAGCTATCTGCCTACGCTGATCACCAGCAGCGACGAATTTATGAAGCACAGCATCGATGTGATGCGTGCTTATCTGAAAAAACACCCGAATCAGGCACTCGGCCTGCATCTGGAAGGGCCGTACCTTAGCCCACTGAAAAAAGGCACCCACAACCCGGCGTTCATCCGCAAACCGACCAGCGAGATGATCGACTATCTGTGCGCCAACGCCGATGTGATCACCAAAGTCACCCTGGCGCCGGAAATGGTAGAACCGCACTTTATCAAGCAACTGACCGCAGCGGGCATCGTGGTTTCCGCCGGCCACTCTAACGCCACTTACGATCAGGCCCGCACCGGCTTTGCCGCCGGCATCACCTTTGCGACCCATCTGTATAACGCCATGCCGTATATCACCGGGCGCGAACCTGGCCTGATGGGGGCGATTTTCGATACGCCCGAAGTGTATACCGGCATCATTGCCGACGGCCATCACGTAGCCTGGGCGAGTATCCGTAACGCCAAACGCATGAAAGGTGATAAATTGGTGTTGGTCACCGATGCCACCGCCCCGGCGGGCGCAGAGATTGACCAATTTATTTTTGCCGGTAAAACAATATACTATCGCGACGGGCTGTGCGTGGATGAGAACGGCACCCTGAGCGGCTCGGCGCTGACCATGATCGACGCGGTGAAAAACAGCGTAGAGCACGTCGGTATCGCGCTGGACGAAGCGCTGCGCATGGCAACGTTGTATCCGGCGCGCGCCATCGGCGTAGACCACCTGTTAGGCACAATCGAAGCCGGCAAAGTGGCGAACCTGACCGCATTTACCCGTGATTTTGATATCACCAAAACGCTCGTTAACGGTAACGAGGTTTAACTTAATGAACAGCGAGTAAAATTATTGATGAGTACTGGCGGACAGGCACAAATAGGGAACGTTGACTTAGTCAAACAACTCAACGGCGCAGCAGTGTATCGCCTGATCGACCAGCAGGGTCCGATCTCGCGCATTCAGATAGCCGAACTCAGCCAGCTAGCGCCCGCCAGCGTCACCAAAATTACTCGCCAGCTGTTGGAGCGCGGGCTGATCAAGGAAGTCGATCAGCAAGCCTCTACCGGTGGCCGTCGCGCCATTTCCATTGTCTCCGAAACCCGGCACTTCCACACCGTGGCAGTGCGTCTTGGGCGTCACGACGCCACCATCACTCTGTACGACATGAGCGGAAAATCGCTCGGTGAAGAACACTATCCACTGCCGGAACGCACTCAAGAGACGCTGGAAAACGCACTGTTCAACGCCATTGCGCAGTTTATCGAAAGCTACCAGCGCAAACTGCGCGAGCTGATCGCCATCGCGGTGATCCTGCCGGGCCTGGTTGATCCGGCGCTGGGCGTGGTGCGCTATATGCCGCACATCAGCGTCAGCCACTGGCCGTTGGTAGATAACCTGCAGCAACGTTTCAACGTCACCAGCTTTGTCGGGCACGACATCCGCAGCCTGGCGCTGGCGGAGCATTACTTTGGCGCCACCCGTGACTGCGAAGACTCTATTCTGGTGCGTCTGCACCGGGGTACCGGTGCAGGTATTATCGTCAATGGCCAGATTTTCCTTGGCAATAACGGCAACGTCGGCGAAATCGGCCACATTCAGATCGATCCCCTCGGTGAGCGCTGCCACTGCGGCAACTTCGGCTGCCTGGAAACCGTGGCCGCCAACGCCGCGATTGAACACCGCGTGCGCCATTTGCTGACCCAGGGCTACCCAAGCAAGCTGACGCTCGACGATTGCAGCATCGCCGCCATCTGCAAAGCGGCCAACCGCGGCGATCTGCTGGCCAGCGAAGTGATAGAGCACGTCGGCCGCTACCTCGGCAAAGCGGTGGCTATCGCCATTAACCTGTTTAATCCGCAAAAAGTGGTGATCGCCGGTGAAATTACCGAAGCCGAAAAAGTGCTGCTGCCGGCGATCCAAAGCTGCATCAATACGCAGGTGCTGAAGGACTTCCGCAAAAATCTGCCGGTGGTCACTTCCGAACTCAATCATCGCTCGGCGATCGGCGCTTTCGCCCTGGCCAAGCGGGCGATGCTCAACGGCGTGCTATTGCAGCGATTGCTGGAAAGTTGAGCCGCCGCTTCAGGCAGGTGTGCATCTTCGCGTTTTTGCCTGCCGTAAATCATGAGAAACAGCAACGATGACAATCAAGAACGTTATATGCGATATCGACGGCGTGCTGCTGCATGACAACACGCCGGTCCCCGGTGCCGATCTTTTCCTGGCGCGCATTCAGGAACAAGGCATGCCGCTGGTGGTGCTGACCAACTATCCGTCGCAAACCGCGCAGGATCTGGCGAACCGCTTCGCCGCCGCCGGATTGGAAGTGCCGGAGAGCGCGTTTTATACCTCCGCGATGGCCACCGCCGATTTTCTGCGCCGCCAGGAGGGCAAAAAAGCCTATGTGGTCGGTGAAGGTGCGTTGATTCACGAACTCTATAAGGCCGGTTTCACCATTACCGACATCAACCCGGACTTCGTGATTGTCGGCGAAACCCGCTCCTACAACTGGGATATGATGCATAAGGCCGCCTACTTCGTGAACAACGGTGCGCGCTTTATCGCCACCAACCCGGATAGCCATGGTCATGGTTTTACGCCTGCCTGCGGTGCGCTGTGCGCACCTATCGAAAAGATCACCGGCCGCAAGCCGTTTTACGTCGGTAAGCCAAGCCCGTGGATCATTCGCGCCGCGCTGAACAAGATGCAGGCACACTCGGAAGAAACGGTGATCGTCGGCGACAACCTGCGCACCGACATTCTGGCGGGCTTCCAGGCCGGTCTGGAAACCGTGCTGGTGCTGTCCGGCGTCTCGACGCTTAACGATGTCGAAACCATGCCGTTCCGCCCGAGCTATATTTTCCCTTCCGTGGCCGACATCACCATTTTTTAAATACTGCGGCGGCCTCAATGGCCGCCTCTGCCCTATTGTCTCAATAATAAAACCCTCGCCAGCGTGAATTTAATTTATTCATGGGCGCAAAAGGTTTCAGCCTGTCCTCGTTAAAAATCCGCACTATGTATTTACACCCCGCCAATCACTGAATTGCCGGCGAGTGAAAATACCCTTACCCAAAAATATAACGAGGCCATAATGAGCACGAATAACATTATCAATGTACAAGCCGCAGACGCTGCTGCCGCGATGCCGGACCTGAGCGGCAAGAAAATCCTGATGGGCTTTTGGCATAACTGGCTGGCCGGCGCCAGCGATGGTTACAAGCAAGGTAAATTCACCAATATGGATCTGACCGATATCCCGCCTGAATATAATGTGGTGGCGGTCGCCTTTATGAAGGGTGAAGGCATCCCTACCTTCAAGCCTTATAATCTGTCCGACGCCGAGTTCCGCCGCCAGGTTGGCGTGCTTAATAACCAGGGCCGGGCGGTACTGATTTCACTCGGCGGCGCAGATGCGCACATCGAGTTGAAAACCGGCGATGAAGACAAACTGGCCAATGAGATTATCCGTCTGGTGGAAACTTACGGTTTCGATGGCCTGGATATCGATCTTGAACAGGCAGCAATTGGCGCAGCCAATAATAAAACCGTATTGCCGGCCGCATTGAAAAAAGTGAAAGCACATTACGCCGCCGAAGGTAAAAACTTTATTGTCAGCATGGCGCCTGAATTCCCTTATTTACGCACCAATGGCACTTACCTGGATTATATTACCGCGCTCGAAGGCTACTACGATTTTATTGCACCGCAATATTACAATCAGGGCGGCGACGGGATCTGGGTTGATGAAGCCAATGGCGGTAAAGGCGCCTGGATCACTCAGGATAATGACGCGATGAAAGAAGACTTTCTCTATTATCTGACCGAGAGCCTGGTCACCGGTACCCGCGGTTATACCAAAATCCCGGCGACGAAATTCGTTATCGGCCTGCCAAGCAACAACGACGCCGCCGCCACCGGTTATGTGGTCAACAAGCAGGCAGTGTATAACGCCTTCGCGCGGCTCGACACCAAAGGGCTGTCGATCAAAGGGCTGATGACCTGGTCGGTCAACTGGGACAATGGCAAAAGCAGCGCCGGCGTTGCCTATAACTGGGAATTCAAAACACGCTATGCGCCGTTGATCCAGGGTGGAGCCACCCCACCTCAGCCGGGAAAGCCTGATGCGCCCACGGCGCTGAACGCCACCGCACTGACCTCGACGTCACTGACGTTAAACTGGACCGCAGCAGCCAGCACTTATCCGATCAGCCACTATGCGGTTTACCGCGACGGCAGCGCCATCGGCCAGACCGGCAGCCTTTCGCTGCAGGACAGCGGCCTGCTCCCATCGACTCAATACAGCTATTTTGTTACCGCAACCGACAGCCAGGGCAATACCTCGTTGCCTGGCAGTGCGCTGGCGGTGAAAACGGCCGACGGCGGCACGCCGCCCGAGCCGGGCGTGAGCGAGTGGCAAAGCAATCATAGCTACAAGGCGGGCGATGTGGTGACCTATAAAGGCAAAAAATACACCTGCCTTCAGGCACACACCTCGAATACCGGTTGGACACCGGATGCCGCCTTCACCCTGTGGCAGCTGACCGCCTGATAGTCAGCAATGAGTCGCCGGTAAAATTGTCCGGCGACTTATTCATTCATCAAAAAATTAAACATTCACTAATTAAAATAGATAAAAACTGAATATCCGCTAAAAATCGACACCCCCAAAACAACTATTTCTCTGCGTAACGCTAAAACGCTTGCATCCCCTGCCGGTTTTGACGCATTTTCATAAACACAACGCAGCAAGACCGCGTCATCACTGATGAACCGGCCGCGCCGCCCATAACAGCAAAACAACATCACAGTCTAAAAAAGTCGTTAGGAGAGTCGTTATATGTGTTCTATTTTCGGTGTGCTCGATCTGAAGTCCGATCCCGTTGAACTGCGCAAGAAAGCGCTGGAGCTGTCTCGTCTGATGCGCCATCGCGGCCCGGACTGGTCCGGCGTTTATGCCAGCGATAAAGCCATTCTGGTGCATGAGCGCCTGTCGATTGTCGACGTCAACAATGGCGCCCAACCGCTGTACAACGCTGCGCACACCCACGTTCTGGCCGTAAACGGTGAGATCTATAACCACCAGGCACTGCGTCAAGAACTGGGCGATCGTTACGAGTTCCAGACCGCTTCCGACTGTGAAGTGATCCTGGCGCTGTATCAGGAAAAAGGCATCGATTTCCTCGACGATTTGCAGGGCATGTTCGCCTTCGCCCTTTATGATTCAGAGAAAGACGCTTACCTGATCGGACGCGATCACCTGGGTATTATCCCGCTGTACATGGGCCATGACGAATTCGGCAACCTGTATGTCGCCTCCGAAATGAAAGCGCTGGTGCCGGTCTGCCGCACCATCAAAGAATTCCCGGCGGGCAGCTACCTGTGGAGCCAGGACGGCGAGATCCGTGAATATTACCAGCGCGACTGGTTCGATTACGACAATGTCAAAGACAACGTGACCGATGCCAACGCCCTGCGCAACGCGCTGGAAGATTCGGTGAAAAGCCATCTGATGTCCGACGTGCCGTACGGCGTATTGCTGTCCGGCGGGCTGGATTCTTCAGTCATCTCCGCCATTACCAAAAAATACGCCGCACGCCGTGTGGAAGATCAAGAGCGCAGCGAAGCCTGGTGGCCACAGCTGCACTCCTTCGCCGTCGGCCTGGAAGGTTCACCGGATCTGCGCGCCGCGCAGGAAGTGGCCAACCATCTGGGCACCGTGCACCATGAAATTCACTTCACCGTGCAGGAAGGCCTGGATGCCATCCGCGACGTGATTTATCACATCGAAACCTACGACGTCACCACCATTCGCGCCTCCACGCCAATGTACCTGATGTCGCGTAAAATCAAGGCGATGGGTATCAAGATGGTGCTGTCCGGCGAGGGTGCGGACGAAGTGTTCGGTGGCTATCTGTATTTCCATAAGGCGCCGGATGCGCGTGAGTTCCACGACGAGACCGTGCGTAAGCTGCTGGCGCTGCATATGTTTGACTGTGCGCGCGCCAACAAGGCGATGTCCGCCTGGGGCGTGGAAGCTCGCGTACCCTTCCTGGACAAGAAATTCCTCGACGTGGCGATGCGCATCAACCCGAAAGATAAAATGTGCGGCAACGGCAAAATGGAAAAACACATCCTGCGCGAGTGTTTTGAATCCTATCTGCCGGCCAGCGTGGCCTGGCGCCAGAAAGAGCAGTTCTCCGACGGCGTGGGCTATAGCTGGATCGACACGCTGAAAGAAGTCGCCGCGAAGCAAATCAGCGATCAACAGCTCGAAACTGCACGTTTCCGTTTCCCGTACAACACGCCGAGCTCCAAAGAAGGCTATCTGTATCGCGAAATCTTCGAAGAGCTGTTCCCACTGCCAAGCGCGGCCGAATGCGTACCTGGCGGCCCTTCAGTGGCTTGCTCTTCAGCGAAAGCCATCGAATGGGATGAATCCTTCAAAAAGATGGATGACCCTTCTGGCCGTGCCGTCGGCGTCCACCAATCCGCCTACAAGTAATAGCGCGGGTTTTATATCCAGGCGGGCCTCATGGCCCGCTTTTTTGTTGATGTTTTCAACCGTTAATCACCTGAATTGATGCTTTTATCACCATACTGTTCACAACCCAGACAAACAACACATCCAGCCGCTTTTTCGGGAAAAAACTTGTTGACGCAAAACGGCCATATACGCATAATGCGCCCCGCAACGCCGATGAAGGTTGCGCGAAAAAAGATGGCTACGTAGCTCAGCTGGTTAGAGCACATCACTCATAATGATGGGGTCACAGGTTCAAATCCCGTCGTAGCCACCATCTTTTTGCGGGAGTGGCGAAATTGGTAGACGCACTAGATTTAGGTTCTAGCGCCGCAAGGTGTGCGAGTTCAAGTCTCGCCTCCCGCACCATTTCTTTTCATCGTCGAGCAGGCAGCAGGTGGGGTATCGCCAAGCGGTAAGGCACCGGTTTTTGATACCGGCATTCCCTGGTTCGAATCCAGGTACCCCAGCCATCTTTTTTAGGATGGGGATGCTGCAAAAAAGGTTTACGTGTTGATGGGGTATCGCCAAGCGGTAAGGCACTGGTTTTTGATACCAGCATTCCCTGGTTCGAATCCAGGTACCCCAGCCATACCGACACTGTTGACTTTTAAGGTAAAATATCGAAAAATGGCTACGTAGCTCAGCTGGTTAGAGCACATCACTCATAATGATGGGGTCACAGGTTCAAATCCCGTCGTAGCCACCATATTTTACTGTTATACCATTGGGGTGTCGCCAAGCGGTAAGGCTCTGGTTTCTGATACCAGCATACCCAGGTTCGAATCCTGGCACCCCAGCCACATTTAGAAAAGCCCGCTTCGGCGGGCTTTTTGCTATTCTGCGTTCGTTGAAGTCGCGTTAAAACGGGCGCAGCCTGTTGCGCCCGTACCAGGAAAATATCCTCTCGACTACAACCCTAATGCATATTTCAGCGCATGTTCCTTCAGCTTGCCCGCCCGCTGGGCCGCCATCAGCGCAATATTGCGCGCTACGTTCAGCGGTGCCAAATTATTGCTGAAAGCGGTATAAAACAGATCCATGCCACTTTGCATCAGCAGGTTATCGGTGCGACGACGGCGCTGATAGCGCATCAGCACAGCTTCACTACTCCAGTCCTCGCCCTGCTCCCGCGCGTCACTCAGTACCGCCAGCAACGCTTCCACATCGCGATAGCCCAGGTTCACCCCCTGCCCCGCCAACGGGTTGATGGTGTGCGCTGCATCACCGAGCAACGCCAGCCCCGGCAGTACATAGCGCTGTGCGTGGCGGCGCGCCAGCGGAAAAGCCCCGGCGGCATGCACTTTTACCGCCCCCAGACGAGCCGGAAACGCTTCGGCGATTTCCCGCTCAAGCTGCGCCGGCGGCATCGCTTGCAACTGACGGATACGCTGCGGGCTGTCGTACCAAACCAGCGAAGCCCATTGATCGTACAACGGCAGGAAAGCGCGCGGCCCGGAAGGGAAAAATTGCTGCCAGGTCACATCCTGCTGCGGCGCGCCGGTATCGACGGTGATCAACATGCAGGACTGGCGATACTGCCAACCGCTGGTGCCGATGGCCGCCAGATTACGCACCTGCGAATTAGCGCCGTCGGCGCCCACCACCAGCCGCGCCTGCAGCCTCTCAGAAGAGTCCAGCTCCAGATGCCAGTGGTCATCTGCCCGTTGCAGCGAACGCAGCCTGGCGGGGCAACAGAGCGTCAAATTGTCGCACTGCTCCATTTGCTGCCACAGCGCCAATTGCAAAATCCGATTTTCCACCATGAAGCCCAGCTCAGGCAGGCCCAGCGAAGCCGCGTCAAACGCCACGCGTGAAGACGCCCACTCCCAGGTTTCCAACCGGCGGTACGGTGCCACACGCATGCCCGCCACCGCTTGCCAGACGCCAAGCTGCTTGAGCAGCCCCACCGAGGTGCAGCCAATCGCGGAAATACGCAGGTCCGGCGGGCTTTGCACATCGAACGCCTGCGGTGCCTGATGTTCCAACAGCGCCACCGACCAACCGGCCTGCGCCAATCCCAGCGCCGCCGCCGCGCCGACCATCCCGCCGCCTACCACTACGACGTCATACCTTTTTTGAGATGTGTTCATTTTGGCCATGTTTTCTTAGTGAATTATCGCCATCCCAGCGGGCACGGCATTTGGCCTCAGTGTACCGGATTTTTAATTGCGCATCAGGTCGCATAGCGTTTTCCCCGCGCTGGTCACAACGGCGCCAAATGATTACAATACGCCTTCTGCATGTCGCGTAACGCAACTTTCGCTCCGCACTGAGTAATGGCAAGTCAATGACGAAAAAACTACATATCAAAACCTGGGGCTGCCAGATGAATGAATACGATTCATCGAAAATGGCCGACCTGTTGAACAGCACGCACGGCTTCGAGTGGACCGAAAACGCCGAAGAAGCGGACGTGCTGCTGCTGAACACCTGCTCAATTCGTGAAAAGGCGCAGGAAAAAGTTTTCGCCATGCTCGGGCGCTGGAGATTGCTGAAAGAGAAAAACCCGGCGCTGATCATCGGTGTGGGCGGCTGCGTCGCCTCTCAGGAAGGCGAATTGATCCGCACCCGCGCTCCCTGCGTTGACGTAGTGTTCGGCCCGCAGACCCTGCACCGCCTGCCGGAAATGATCAACCACGTGCGCGGCACCCGCAGCCCAATCGTCGACATCAGCTTCCCGGAAATCGAGAAATTCGACCGCCTGCCGGAACCGCGCGCCGAAGGCCCAACCGCCTTTGTTTCCATCATGGAAGGTTGCAACAAATACTGTACCTTCTGCGTGGTGCCTTACACCCGCGGCGAGGAAGTGAGCCGCCCAAGCGATGACGTGCTGTTCGAAATCGCCCAACTGGCGGCACAGGGCGTGCGTGAAGTGAACCTGCTCGGCCAGAACGTCAACGCCTACCGCGGCGCTACCTACGATGGCGGTATCTGCTCGTTTGCCGAGCTGCTGCGCCTGGTGGCGGCGATTGACGGCATCGACCGCATCCGTTTCACCACCAGCCATCCGATTGAGTTCACCGACGACATCATCGCGGTGTATCAAGACACGCCAGAGCTGGTCAGCTTCCTGCATCTGCCGGTACAGAGCGGCTCAGACCGCATACTGACCATGATGAAACGCGCGCACACCGCGTTGGAATACAAAGCGATCATTCGCAAACTGCGCAAGGCGCGGCCGAACATACAGCTCAGCTCTGACTTTATCATCGGCTTCCCGGGGGAAACCCAGGCCGACTTCGAACAAACCATAAACCTGGTCGCCGAGATTAACTTCGATGCCAGCTTCAGTTTTATCTATTCGTCACGCCCAGGCACCCCAGCGGCCGATATGGTGGACGACGTCAGCGAAGACGAAAAGAAACAGCGCCTGTATATCCTGCAGGATCGTATCAACCAGCAGGTGTTGCAGTTCAGCCGCCGCATGCTCGGTACCGTGCAGCGTATTCTGGTTGAGGGTACCTCGCGCAAAAGCCTGATGGAGCTGGCCGGTCGCACCGAATGCAACCGTATGGTGAATTTTGAAGGCACGCCGGATATGATCGGCCAATTCGTCGATGTGGAAATCACCGAGGTAATGACCAACACACTGCGTGGCGCAGTGGTGCGTACCGAACAGCAGATGGATCTGCGCGTACATGAATCCCCGCAGTCGGTGATCGCCCGTACCCGCAAAGAAAATGCGCTGGGTGTCGGTACTTACCAGCCCTGACGCCGTTTCCGCATTGCCGTGGCGCCTGTCGCCACGTTGACGTTTATCCTTATTATTTCTCCGCCGGGCGCTTGCGTCCGGTGATGTTCTTTTTTGTTTTTTTTATTATTAAGAGGCGATATAGCATGCAACTCCCACACTGCCCGCAGTGCAACTCCGAATACACCTATCAGGACAATGCGATGTTTATCTGCCCTGAGTGCGCCCACGAGTGGAGCGACAACGCGCCGGCAGAAGACAGCGATGCGCTGATCGTCAAAGACGCCAACGGCAACCTGCTGGCCGACGGCGATGCCGTGACCGTGGTGAAAGACCTAAAAGTGAAAGGCAGCTCTTCTATGCTGAAGATTGGCACCAAGGTGAAAAACATTCGCCTGGTGGAAGGCGACCACAACATTGACTGTAAAATCGATGGTTTTGGCCCGATGAAGCTGAAATCCGAGTTCGTGAAAAAGAACTGATCCCCGCGCAATTACGCGGCTGTTTTTGCCGCGTTTTTTCCTCACTCCGCCCTTGAATTACATCGCCGGCGCACAGATAGATCATGGGTAAACTTGCGCCAGTACGGCGCACCATGAATAATTCAAGAAGAAACTTCAGGGCTTGCCCCTGAATGCGCGTACCGAAAATCAACCAGGCCCGATATGAGCCTTGAGGAATAGTTTGAACGTCGCAACACAAGAAATTCTGTTAGAGCCGGCAGACAATAAGCGATTGCTCAGCCTGTGCGGCCCGTTTGATGACAATATCAAACAACTCGAACGCCGGTTGGGGATTGAGATCAACCGCCGCGACAACCGTTTCAAACTGGTTGGCAAAAACCCGTGCGTAGTTGCCGCCGCCGATATCTTGCGCCACCTGTACGTGGATACCGCGCCCATTCGCGGCGTGATCCCGGATATCGACCCGGAACAGATCCATCTGGCGATCAAAGAGAGTCGGGTGCTTGAGCAGGTAGCCGATAGCGTGCCGGATTACGGCAAAGCGGTAACCATCAAAACCAAACGTGGCATGGTGAAACCGCGCACGCCGAATCAGGCGCAGTACATCGCCAATATTCTCGATCACGACATCACCTTCGGCATTGGGCCGGCGGGGACCGGGAAGACCTATCTGGCCGTCGCCGCTGCGGTAGACGCCCTGGAACGCCAGGAGATTCGCCGCATTCTGCTGACGCGCCCGGCGGTTGAGGCCGGTGAAAAACTGGGCTTCCTGCCGGGGGATCTGAGCCAGAAGGTCGATCCTTACCTGCGCCCTCTGTACGACGCCCTGTTCGAAATGCTGGGCTTTGAGCGCGTGGAGAAGCTGATCGAACGCAACGTGATTGAGGTCGCGCCGCTGGCCTATATGCGCGGTCGCACGCTGAACGATGCGTTTATCATTCTCGATGAGAGCCAGAACACCACCATCGAACAGATGAAGATGTTCCTGACGCGCATCGGCTTCAACTCGAAGGCGGTGATCACCGGCGACGTTACCCAGATTGACCTGCCGCGCAACCAGAAATCCGGCCTTCGCCATGCGATAGAAGTCCTGTCGGATGTCGAAGAACTGAGCTTCAACTTCTTCCATAGCGAAGACGTGGTGCGCCACCCGGTGGTAGCCCGCGTGGTTATCGCCTATGAAGCCTGGGAAGCCGCCGAACAAAAACGCAAAGACGCGATTGCCGAACAACGCAAGCACGAGGCCATCATCGCCTCCGGGCAGGAGACACTATGAGTCAGGTGATTTTGGATCTGCAGATTGCCTGTGCAGACAGCAACGGCCTGCCGGACGAAGCCACCTTCCAGCGCTGGCTGGAGGGCGTGCTGCCGCAGTTTCAGGAAGAGGCCGAGGTCACCATTCGCGTGGTGGACGAAGCCGAGAGCAACGAACTGAACCTGACCTATCGCGGGAAAGACAAACCGACCAACGTGCTGTCCTTCCCGTTCGAAGCCCCACCGGGCATCGAGCTACCGCTGCTCGGCGATCTGATCATCTGCCGTCAGGTCGTTGAACAGGAAGCGGTTGAGCAAGACAAGGCGCTGGAGGCCCACTGGGCGCATATGGTTGTCCACGGCAGCCTTCATCTGCTAGGGTATGACCACATCGAAGACGATGAAGCCGAAGAAATGGAGTCTTTGGAAACCGAAATCATGCACGGCCTGGGCTATCCGGACCCGTACCTGGCGGAAAAAGACCCCATCTGACGTCAGCTGATTCCCCCGCAGCCCCTGTAAGGGGCTGTCGCTGACGCCCCTAACTCTTACATGAGTGATATTAACTAAAACGCCATGAGCGACGACCATTCACAAAGCAATGACAGCCCCAGTCCCAAGAAGGGGTTCTTTACTCTCATCCTTAACCAGCTGTTCCACGGCGAACCGAAAAACCGTGGCGATCTGGTAGAGCTGATCCGCGATTCCGAGCAGAACGATCTGATCGACCCCGATACCCGAGACATGCTGGAAGGCGTGATGGATATCGCCGAGCAGCGCGTGCGCGACATCATGATCCCGCGCTCCCAGATGGTCACGCTCAAGCGTAACCAGACTCTGGAAGAGTGCCTGGACGTGATTATTGAATCCGCCCACTCACGCTTCCCGGTGATCAGCGAAGATAAAGATCACATCGAAGGCATTCTGATGGCCAAGGATCTGCTGCCGTTTATGCGCGCAGAGTCTGAGCCGTTCAGCATCGACAAGGTGCTGCGCACCGCGGTGGTGGTGCCCGAAAGCAAGCGGGTCGATCGGATGCTGAAGGAGTTTCGCTCCCAGCGCTATCACATGGCGATTGTCATTGACGAATTCGGCGGCGTTTCCGGCCTGGTCACCATCGAAGACATTCTGGAACTGATTGTCGGCGAAATCGAAGACGAATATGACGACGAAGAAGATCTGGACATCCGCCAACTCAGCCGCCATATGTATACCGTGCGGGCGTTGGCGCCGATTGAAGACTTCAACGAAGCCTTCAATACACACTTCAGCGACGACGAGGTCGACACCATAGGTGGCCTGGTGATGCAAGCCTTCGGGCACCTGCCTGCGCGTGGGGAAACCATTGAAATCGAAGGTTACCTGTTTAAGGTTGCGATGGCCGACAGTCGACGTATCATCCAGGTTCATGTAAAAATTCCGGACGATTCTCCACAACCGAAACTGGAAGACTAAATCCAACATGGCTAAAGCCTCTATCCTTGAACGCCAGCGGGTTCGCGCCCTGCTGGCGCTGTTGTCTGGTGCCGGCGGCGCGCTGGCGTTTTCCCCTTACGATATATGGCCTGCGGCCATTGTTTCCCTGTTCGGCCTGCTGGCCGTTACCCTGAACCGCACCACCAGACAATCCGCCCTGCTCGGCTTCTGTTGGGGGTTTGGTCTGTTTGGCGCCGGCGTCCACTGGGTTTACGTCAGCATAGCCGACTTCGGCGGCATGCCGTTTGCCGTCAATATTTTTCTGGTTGCGCTGCTGGCCGCCTACCTGGCTTTGTATACCGGGCTGTTCGCCGGGTTGTTGGCACGCCTGTGGCCGGCCACCAGTTGGTACCGCCTGGCGATTGCCGCGCCGGTGCTGTGGCAAGTGACCGAGTTCCTGCGCGGTTGGGTGCTGACCGGCTTCCCCTGGTTACAGTTCGGCTACAGCCAACTCAACGGGCCGCTGAAAGGCGTCGCGCCGCTACTGGGAGTTGACGCCATCACCTTCATGCTGATGGCGATCGCCGGGTTGCTGGTGTATGCCATCAACCAACGCCGCGTTGCCGCTGCGGCCGTTGCCATCGCACTGCTGTTGTTGCCCTGGCCGCTGCGTCAGTTGCACTGGTTTACCCCGCAGCCGGAGAAAGCGGTGAATGTCGCCATGGTACAAGGCAACATCGCCCAATCGATGAAGTGGGATCCGAAAGCGCTGGTCAGCACGCTGCAAACCTATCTGGATGAAACCCGTCCTTATATGGGCAAGGCGCCGATCATCATCTGGCCGGAATCCGCCATCCCGGATTACGAGGCCAGTCAGAACGGCTTCCTGACCATGATGGACGACCTGATGCGCGCCAAAAACAGCAGCCTGATCACCGGCATTGTCGACGTGCGCGCCACCCCGCAGGGCCAGCAAATCTATAACAGCGCCATTGTATTGGGTGAACAGACGCCGTACGTCTACCCGGCCAAAGACCGCTATAACAAGCATCATCTGGTACCGTTCGGCGAGTTTGTGCCGTTGGAAACGCTGTTGAGGCCACTGGCGCCGTTCTTCGATCTGCCAATGTCATCCTTCAGCCGTGGCGATTACGTTCAACCGCAGTTGAGCGTGAAGGGGTATAACCTGACGGCGGCGATCTGTTATGAAATTGTCCTCGGCCAGCAGGTGCGCGATAACTTCCGCCCGGACACCAACTTCCTGCTGACCCTCTCCAATGACGCCTGGTTCGGCCATTCCATCGGCCCGTGGCAGCACTTCCAGATGGCGCGCATGCGTGCACTGGAATTGGGTCGCCCGCTGTTGCGCAGCACCAACAACGGCGTAACCGCCGCTGTTGACGCCAACGGTGAAGTGATAGCCGAGATCCCGCAGTTCACCCGCAGCGTGCTCGAGGTGAAAGTCACCCCGACCACCGGCATTACGCCATACGCTCGCTTTGGCGCCACACCGCTGTGGATCATCACCCTGCTGCTTGGCGGCATGGCGTTGATGCTCGGCCTGCGTCGTAAGTAATCTCACCCGGGGCGCAGTTCACTGAACTGCGCCCTCGTCCCTGTCCCCGTCAAATGCCCGTCAAATCAACGCTTCTGGCACACTCCTTGCTTTAATTACTCTGTGATTTAAAGCCGATTTACTTTTACTGACGTTTTGTCGCACTTACGCACAACCTGAGAGCATCACCAGCACCGGAAAGGTGCATCAGGGTTTTGTTGCATTAATTTGGTGCGCGTGGCGTCTCAAAAAATGAAACATTTTAGTTTCATTGCGTTCACAATCGGCTATTTTCTAACGGTTATCCGTTCCAAGACTATCTTTATATCTTGAGCAAGAGATCCCCGTTTTAAATCTGACGCTCTTTCGTCAGAACCACGACAACAGCAAAGGAGCTGGACCATGCAAATGCGTAAATTGGCGTTATCGTTACTGCTGATCGGTATGGCGAGTAACGTAGCCCATGCGGAAGAACTGACAGGTACGCTGAAGAAAATCAAAGACAACGGCGTGATCGTTATCGGCCACCGCGAATCGTCAGTGCCGTTCTCCTACTACGACAACCAGCAGAAAGTTGTGGGCTACTCTCAGGACTACTCCAACCAAATCGTTGACGCTGTTAAGAAAAAACTGAACATCCCCGATCTGCAGGTAAAAATGCTGCCGATCACCTCGCAGAACCGTATCCCGCTGCTGCAGAACGGCACCTTTGATTTTGAATGCGGTTCAACCACCAACAATATTGAACGTCAAAAACAGGCTGCCTTCTCCGACACCATCTTCGTGGTGGGTACCCGCTTGCTGGTGAAAAAAGGCTCTGACGTCAAAGACTTCAAAGACCTGGCCGGCAAACCGGTGGTGGTCACCTCCGGCACCACGTCAGAAGTGCTGCTGAACAAACTGAACGACAGCGGCAAGATGAACATGCGTATCATCAGCGCCAAGGACC
Source organism: Serratia inhibens (assembly GCF_003591175.1). Classification (GTDB taxonomy): domain Bacteria; phylum Pseudomonadota; class Gammaproteobacteria; order Enterobacterales; family Enterobacteriaceae; genus Serratia; species Serratia inhibens. The sequence goes on from NZ_QYYG01000001.1 coordinate 1,822,674, forward strand.
ACGGTGACTCGTTCCGCACCCTGGAAAGCGGCCGTGCCGTAGCCTTCATGATGGATGATGCGCTGCTGGCAGGCGAACGAGCCAAAGCGAAGAAGCCGGATCAATGGGAAATCCTCGGCACACCTCAGTCGAAAGAAGCTTACGGCTGTATGCTGCGTAAAGACGACGCCGAGTTCAAAAAACTGGTCGATGACACCATCGCTCAGGCCCAAACCTCCGGTGAAGCGGCAAAATGGTTTGATAAGTGGTTCAACCAGCCAATTCCACCAAAGAACCTCAACATGAACTTCGCCCTGTCAGACGACATGAAGCAACTGTTCAAAGAGCCGAACGATAAAGCACTGAACTAATAGAAAAAGAGCTGGGGCGGCCGCCAGGCCAAACCAGCCCTGTTGATGGCTGGGACAGACAGGAATGAGGGGGGCCGTTCCCCTCCCTCATTTTCCCCATAACTCACAACCGATATGCGCGCACATAAGCCAGCCTGACTGGCCGCGATTCGATCTGTACTGAGCTGAATAGTCATCAATCTTTAGGCGCTCTGCGCCCGCTTAACGGAGTTTGTTATGTCAATAGATTGGAACTGGGGTATCTTCCTGCAGCAGGCCCCGTTTGGGAATACCACCTACCTCGGCTGGATTTGGTCCGGCTTCCAGGTCACGGTAGCCCTCTCCGTCTGTGCATGGATTATCGCTTTCTTTGTCGGTTCGCTGTTCGGTATTTTGCGTACCGTGCCAAACCGTTTTCTTTCCGCTCTCGGCACCTGTTACGTCGAACTGTTCCGTAATGTGCCGCTGATTGTGCAATTCTTTACCTGGTATCTGGTGGTTCCGGAACTGCTGCCGGCCAATCTGGGTATGTGGTTCAAAACCGAACTCGATCCTAACGTGCAGTTCTTTGTCTCCTCCATGCTGTGCCTCGGGCTGTTTACCGCTGCCCGCGTATGCGAACAGGTGCGCGCCGCTATTCAGTCCCTGCCGCGTGGCCAACGCGCCGCCGGGCTCGCCATGGGCTTGACGCTGCCGCAAACCTATCGCTACGTGCTGCTGCCGAACGCCTACCGGGTGATAGTGCCGCCGATGACCTCGGAAATGCTCAACCTGGTCAAAAACTCCGCTATCGCTTCAACCATTGGTCTGGTGGATATGGCCGCTCAAGCCGGTAAACTGCTGGATTACTCCGCGCATGCCTATGAATCCTTTACCGCCATTACGCTGGCCTATATCGGCATCAACGCCGTGATCATGCTGTTTATGCGTCTGGTAGAGAAGAAAGTGCAGTTGCCTGGCAATATGGGGAGTAAATAATGTACGAATTTGACTGGGCATCCATTGTCCCAAGCTTCCCTTACCTGCTGCAAGGGTTGGTCATCACGCTGAAGATCACCGTGACCGCCATCGTTTTCGGCATCCTCTGGGGCACCATTTTGGCGGTCATGCGCCTGTCGCCAATCAAGCCTATCAGCTGGTTTGCCACACTCTACGTCAACCTTTTCCGTTCCGTACCGCTGGTGATGGTGCTGCTGTGGTTCTACCTGGTGGTTCCAAGCTTATTACAACAAGTTCTGGGGCTGTCGCCGAAAACCGATATTCGCCTGATCTCGGCTATGGTAGCCTTTTCCCTGTTTGAAGCGGCCTATTACTCGGAAATTATCCGCGCCGGCATTATCAGTATTTCCCGCGGCCAGTCTTCCGCCGCACTGGCGCTGGGCATGACCCACTGGCAGTCGATGAAGCTGGTGATCCTGCCGCAAGCGTTCCGCGCGATGGTTCCGCTGCTGCTGACTCAGGGCATCGTACTGTTCCAGGATACTTCGCTGGTCTACGTACTGAGCCTGGCCGACTTCTTCCGTACCGCCTCAACCATCGGCGAGCGCGACGGCACACAGGTTGAAATGATCCTGTTCGCCGGCTTTGTCTATTTTGTTATCAGTCTCGCCGCCTCGGCGCTGGTAAGCTATTTGAAGAAAAGGACTGTTTGATGATATCCCTGAAAAATGTTTCTAAGTGGTACGGTCACTTTCAGGTTCTGACCGATTGCACCACAGAAGTAAAAAAAGGCGAGGTGGTGGTGGTCTGTGGTCCTTCAGGCTCGGGCAAATCTACCCTGATCAAAACCGTCAACGGTCTGGAGCCGATTCAGCAAGGCGATATCCTGGTGAACGGCACGGCGGTCAACAACAAGAGCACCAACCTGGCGCAGCTGCGCTCCAAAGTGGGTATGGTATTCCAGCATTTTGAGCTGTTCCCGCACTTGTCGATCATCGACAACCTGACGCTGGCGCAGGTAAAAGTGCTAAAACGCGATAAAGCCGCCTCCCGAGAGAAAGGCCTTAAATTGCTGGAGCGCGTTGGCCTGACCGCCCACGCCAACAAGTTCCCAGGGCAGCTTTCCGGCGGCCAGCAGCAGCGCGTGGCCATCGCCCGTGCGCTGTGCATGGATCCGATCGCCATGCTGTTCGATGAACCGACCTCCGCGCTTGATCCGGAAATGATCAACGAAGTGCTGGACGTCATGGTCGAGCTGGCGCAAGAAGGCATGACCATGATGGTGGTAACCCACGAAATGGGCTTTGCCCGTAAGGTGGCCCACCGGGTGATCTTTATGGATGAAGGCAAAATTGTCGAAGACCGCAACAAAGACGACTTCTTCAACAACCCGGAATCAGAGCGCGCCAAAGACTTCCTGGCCAAGATCCTGCATTGATTCATTGACACTATGCGCCCCGCCCGGGGCGCATTTTCGCCCCCTTTCCCGGCACTAAAAGCGCTTGTTTCTCCCCTGTTTTGATCCGATGCTCGTTGGATAACAACAAAGGAGATAAACATGCCCCGCCCTATCATTATCGATTGTGACCCCGGCCTGGACGATGCCATTGCCCTTGCCATGGCGCTGCGCTCGCCGGAACTGGACGTCAAGGCCATCACCACTTCCGCCGGCAACCAGACGCCGGAGAAAACCCTGCATAACGCGCTTGGCCTGCTGACGCTGATGAAACGCGAAGATATTCCCGTCGCTGCCGGTGCCGCAGCGCCGCTGATGCGTGCGCTGGTGATTGCCGATCATGTCCACGGCAAAACCGGTATGGGCAATACCCATCTGCCAACGCCAACGATAAAACCGGTCACGCAAACCGCCGTGGAATTGATAGCCGGCCTGCTGCGCACCAGCCCGCAGCCGATCACCCTGGTGGTCACCGGCCCGATGACCAATATCGCCCTGTTACTGGCCCAGCATGCCGAGCTGAAAGGCAACATCGAGCGTATTGTATTTATGGGCGGTGGTATGAATGCCGGCAACGCCACGCCGGTGGCGGAATTCAATATCTTTGTCGATCCGGAAGCCGCAGAAATAGTGCTGAAGTCCGGCGTGCCGCTGACCATGGCCGGGTTGAACGTTACCCATCAGGCACTGGTGTTGCCGAAGGATATCGAGCGTATCCGCCAGATTGACAACCCGATGGCGCAGGCGGTCGCAGAGATGCTCGATTTCTATCTGCCGCTGTACCTCCGCCACCCACGCGGGTTGCCGGGTGCCGCGATGCACGATCCCTGCACCATTGCCTGGCTGCTGGCACCGCAGCTGTTTACCGGCATCGAACGCTGGGTCGGCGTGGAAACCAAAGGGGAATATACCCTCGGCATGACGGTGGTGGATGACTTCCAGCAGAGCGGCAAACCGGCCAACGTTCAAGTGCTGACCGGTATTGATCGCGAAGGATTTATCGAGCTGCTGATTGAACGCGTGGCACGCTACTGATCTGCCGGGGCGCCGATTGCGCCCTGGTACATTCAATTTTTTTGATTTAACTCAGCGAATTTTTACGCTATCACCGGCTGCAGCTTGCCTCTAATATGCTTTGCACACGCAGCATCAATTATCCCTTAGAGTAAGCCCGGAGATAGCATAATGAGTCGCATACTGGTCCTGAAATCAAGTATTCTGGGCGATTATTCCCAGTCTGGAAAATTAGTCGATTTTTTTGTTGAACAGTGGCGCGAAGCGCATCCGGATGACACCTTTACCCTTCGTGATCTGGCCAACCCAACTCTGCCCGAACTGGATGGCGAAGTGATTGGCGGTTTTAACGCCGGCGATAACCCATTGACGCCGCACCAAAAAGAAACGCTGGCGCTTTCCGATGAGCTGATTGCTGAATTGAAATCGCACGACACCATCATCATCGGTGCCCCGATGTACAACTTCAATATTCCCACTCAACTGAAGATCTACTTCGATCTGGTGGCCCGCGCCGGCCAAACCTTCCGTTACACCTCTGAAGGTGCGGAAGGCCTGGTTACGGGTAAAAAAGCGATCGTGATCTCCAGCCGCGGCGGTATCCACGCCGATACGCCAACCGATCTGATCACCCCTTATCTGAAACTGTTCCTCGGTTTTATCGGCATCACCGACGTAGAATTCGTGCTGGCGGAAGGTTTTGCCTACGGGCCGGATGCCGCTGAAAAAGCCGCACAAGACAGCCGCATCGCCGTGCTGCAAAAGGTGCCGGCCAAGATACGGTTAACCTCAGTGGCCCAGCCCGCGGCGGTACAGGCCACGGCAAACGGCGGTTTTCTGAGTAATCTGATGAAAAAGCTCTTCGGCTGATCGCCGCCCCTCATTCTGATTTACCGGGCAAGAAGAATGAGGGGGCAAACTCAGGGTTCGAAAGGCCGACGCTGGAACTGGTCATGGCCGCACTTAGGGCACAGCGGCAGCACTTCCGGCGTGTAAAACGCCAAATGATGGTGGCACTGTTCGCACACCAGGTTACCCAGCCCAACCACCTCACCGCTGTGGTAGACGCCGTGATGGCTGACGTCTTTAAACACTTCTCGCCATTCCAACTGGGTTTTATCCGTAATATCCGCCAGCTCCTGCCACAGGCTCTCCTTGATGACCCGCATAAAGACGCTGTCGGTAAACTCGCCCTTGCTTTCCTGGTAACTGCGGGCGAACTCTTCCAGGTCGCGCCGTACCGCCTGGATCACCTGCTCCACCTCACCGCGCGTCAATTCGCCCGCTTCGTTCAGCCGTTTTTCGGCGCCGGCGACCAATTCGTCAATATCACGCTCTCCATTTTTCAGACGTTCGGTCAGAGATGCCACCAATTCGCGGTAATACTGAGCAACCTTGTTCATATTCTCTCCTCGATGAACTCACGTGACAGGGCTTATCTCCCAAAACTATCTCTTATCATTTTAGTCGTAAATTGCTGATGTCACTTGGCAAGGCACGGGATCCTCAAGATGTGAGTCACATCATGGCGGGGATTTTTTAAATACGCCGAGTCGGGCGCTTGGTGTTGTTGCCGGGAGGTCTTATCAGCTATGCTATGCGGATCTACGAATACTAAATCTTCATAGCCTTATCTCTGACTGAGGTAACGGTTTTACACCTACAGGACCACCGGCCGCCATGCAAGAGCAATACCGTCCAGAAGACATAGAATCGAATGTACAGCTTCACTGGCAAGAGAAGCAGACTTTCAAGGTTACCGAAGACGCGAGCAAGGAAAAGTACTACTGCCTATCCATGCTGCCCTACCCATCAGGCCGTCTGCACATGGGACACGTTCGTAACTACACTATCGGCGACGTGATCTCGCGCTATCAGCGCATGCTGGGCAAAAACGTGCTGCAGCCAATCGGCTGGGATGCGTTCGGCCTGCCGGCGGAAGGCGCCGCGGTGAAGAACAACACCGCACCGGCCCCGTGGACCTACGACAACATCGAATACATGAAGAACCAGTTGAAACTGCTGGGCTTCGGCTATGACTGGGATCGCGAGATCGCCACCTGCGATCCGGATTACTACCGTTGGGAACAGTGGTTCTTCACCAAACTGTACGAAAAAGGCCTGGTCTACAAGAAAACCTCTGCGGTCAACTGGTGCCCACACGATCTGACCGTACTGGCCAACGAACAGGTTATCGACGGCTGCTGCTGGCGCTGCGACACCAAGGTCGAGCGTAAAGAGATCCCGCAGTGGTTTATCAAAATCACCGACTACGCCGATCAGTTGCTCAACGATCTGGATACGCTGGAAAGCTGGCCAGAGCAGGTGAAAACCATGCAGCGCAACTGGATTGGCCGTTCTGAAGGGGTGGACATCACCTTTGACGTGGCGGGCAGCGACGAGAAGCTGACCGTTTACACCACCCGCCCGGATACCTTCATGGGTGCCACTTATGTGGCCGTCGCTGCGGGCCACCCGCTGGCGCAACAGGGTGCGGTGAATAACCCGGCGCTGGCTGAATTTATCGAAGAGTGCCGCAATACCAAAGTGGCCGAAGCCGACATGGCGACGATGGAGAAGAAAGGCATGCCGACCGGCCTGTTCGCCATTCATCCGCTGTCCGGCGAGAAAGTGCCGGTTTGGGTCGCCAACTTCGTCTTGATGGAATACGGCACCGGCGCGGTAATGGCGGTTCCGGCTCACGATCAACGCGACTGGGAGTTCGCCACCAAATATGGCCTGCCGATCAAACCGGTAGTGCTGGCGCTCGACGGCAGCCAGCCGGACGTGCACGCCGAAGCGATGACCGAAAAAGGCACACTGTTCAACTCCGGCGAGTTCGATGGCCTGGATCACGAAGCCGGTTTCAACGCCATTGCCGACAAACTGGTTGCCAAAGGCGTGGGCCAACGCAAGATCAACTACCGCCTGCGCGACTGGGGTGTCTCTCGTCAACGTTACTGGGGCGCCCCGATCCCGATGGTGACGCTGGAAGACGGCACCGTAATGCCAACCCCGGAAGACCAACTGCCGGTGATCCTGCCGGAAGACGTAGTGATGGACGGTATTACCAGCCCGATCAAAGCCGATCCCGAGTGGGCGAAAACCACCGTTAACGGCCAGCCGGCGCTGCGTGAAACCGACACCTTCGACACCTTTATGGAGTCCTCCTGGTACTACGCGCGCTACACCTGCCCGCAGTACGACCAGGGCATGCTGGACCCGGCTGCCGCCAACTACTGGCTGCCGGTCGATCAGTATGTCGGCGGTATCGAACACGCCATCATGCACCTGATGTATTTCCGCTTCTTCCACAAACTGCTGCGTGACGCAGGTCTGGTCGATTCCGACGAGCCGGCAAAACGCCTGCTGTGCCAGGGTATGGTACTGGCGGACGCCTTCTACTACACCGGCAACAGCGGCGAGCGCGTCTGGGTTTCCCCGGTCGACGCCACCGTTGAACGCGACGACAAAGGCCGCATTGTTAAAGCCACCGATCCACAAGGCCGTGAACTGGTCTATGCTGGCATGAGCAAAATGTCGAAGTCGAAAAACAACGGCATCGACCCGCAGGTGATGGTTGAGAAATACGGCGCGGATACCGTGCGTCTGTTCATGATGTTTGCTTCGCCGGCAGAAATGACGCTGGAATGGCAGGAATCCGGTGTTGAAGGGGCAAACCGCTTCCTGAAACGCGTTTGGAAACTGGCCTACGAACACCTTGAGAAAGGCGCTGTCCAGCCGCTGAACGTCGCGACGCTGAACGAAGATCAGAAAGCGCTGCGCCGTGATCTGCATAAGACCATCGCCAAAGTGACCGATGATATTGGCCGTCGTCAAACCTTCAACACCGCCATTGCGGCCGTGATGGAGCTGATGAACAAACTGGCCCGCGCTCCGCAGGAAAGCGAGCAGGATCGCGCTCTGCTGCAGGAAGCGTTGTTGTCCGTCGTTCGTATGCTGTATCCGTTTACCCCGCACGTTTGTTTCTCGCTGTGGCAGGCGTTGGGCGGTGAAGGCGATGTGGATACCGCAGCCTGGCCGCAGGCTGACGAGCAAGCGATGGTCGAAGATTCCAAGCTGGTTGTAGTACAGGTAAACGGCAAAGTTCGCGCTAAAATCACTGTGGCAGCAGATGCAACCGAAGAGCAGGTACGTGCGCGTGCCGCTGAGGAACATCTGGTCGCTAAATATCTGGACGGGGTTACGGTTCGTAAAGTGATCTATGTTCCGGGCAAATTGCTTAACCTGGTTGTGGGTTAACACAAGGAGGAGTTGTGCGACATCGTATTCTGACGCTGTTGCTGGGGTTGGCGGTGCTGGTCACCGCCGGCTGCGGTTTTCACCTGCGTGGCACCACGCAGGTTCCCTCGGAAATGAAAACGCTGATACTGGACAGTGGGGATCCTTATGGTCCGCTGACCCGGGCAGTGCGTGAGCAATTGCGCCTGAATGACGTGACAATCGTCAAAGATCCGAAACGTAAGGATGTTCCTTCCCTGCGTATCATCGGTTCCAGCGAAAGCCAGGACACCGCCTCGATCTTCCAGGACGGTAAAACCGCTGAGTATCAGATGGTGCTGACCGTTCAGGCTCAGGTGCTGATCCCGGGTCATGATCTGTATCCGCTGAACGTGAAAGTCTTCCGTTCGTTCTTCGACAACCCGCTGACCGCGCTGGCAAAAGATTCCGAACAGGACATTATTCGCCAGGAAATGCGTGATCAGGCCGCCCAGCAACTGGTGCGCAAACTGCTGACCGTGCATGCGGCGGAAGAACAAGCTCAGCAAAAAGCTGCCGCCGCCGGTGAAAAAGCGGAAAGTCTCTCAGCGCAATGATCCGTATTTATCCTGAACAACTTGCCGCGCAGCTCCGAGAGGGGCTGCGCGCTTGTTATTTACTGAGTGGCAATGAACCGTTACTGCTGCAGGAAAGCCAGGATCTGATCCGGCAGGCCGCGCAACAGCAGCAGTTCACCGAGCACTACAGCATTTCTCTCGACGCCCATACCGACTGGGACGCCATTTTCAGCATCTGTCAGGCCATGAGCCTGTTCGCCAGCCGCCAGACGCTGCTGCTGATCTTCCCGGAAAACGGCCCGACCGCCCCTATCGGTGAACAACTGATCAAGCTGGCGGCTCTGCTGCATGACGACATCTTGCTGATGCTGCGCGGCCCTCGCCTGACCAAAGCGCAGGAAAACAGCGCCTGGTTCAAAGCGCTTAGCCCAAATGGCGCTTACGTCAGTTGCCAGACGCCTGAACAGGCGCAGTTGCCGCGCTGGGTGATGCAGCGTGCCAAAAGCATGAAGCTCGAGCTGGACGATGCGGCCAATCAACTGCTGTGTTACTGCTACGAAGGCAACCTGCTGGCGTTATCACAGGCGCTGGAAAGGCTGTCTCTGTTGCACCCGGACGGTAAACTCACGCTGCCGCGCGTTGAACTGGCAGTCAATGACGCCGCCCACTTTACGCCATTCCACTGGCTGGACGCCCTGCTGGCAGGCAAAAGCAAGCGCGCCTGGCATATCCTGCAGCAAATGCAGCAGGAAGATGTCGAACCGGTGATCCTGCTGCGCACCCTGCAACGCGAACTGCTGCAACTGCTGAACCTGCAACGACGCATGGCCTCCGTGCCGCTGCGCACGCTGTTCGATCAATACAAGGTCTGGCAAAACCGTCGCAACCTGGTGACGCAGGCGCTGCAGCGGCTGTCCGGCGCTCAATTGCAGCAAGCGGTCCATCTGCTGGCGCAAATTGAAATCACCCTTAAACAGGATTACGGTCAGTCGGTGTGGCCGGAACTGGAAACCCTGTCGATGCTGCTGTGCGGCAAACCCCTGGCCACGAGTTTTTCAGATGCCCACTAATCCACAAAGCGCGACAATCCTGCATGCCCTGTTCGGCGGCACCTTTGATCCTATCCATTACGGCCATTTGCGGCCGGTGGAAGCGCTGGCCGCAGAAGTCGGCCTGAACCAGGTCACGCTGCTGCCAAACCACGTCCCCCCCCACCGTCCGCAACCTGAGGCCAATGCCCAACAACGGCTGAAGATGGTTGAGCTGGCGATCGCCAATAACCCGCTGTTCGCCGTTGACGACCGTGAACTGCACCGCACTGCGCCTTCCTATACCATCGAGACGTTGGAAAACGTGCGTAAAGAACGGGGCCCCACGTTGCCGTTGGCGTTTATTATTGGTCAGGATTCGCTGCTGACGCTGCACAAATGGCATCGCTGGCAGGCGTTGCTGGATATCTGCCATCTGTTGGTGCTGGCCCGCCCCGGCTACAATGACCAAATGGATACGCCGGAACTGCAACAGTGGCTGGAGCGCCATCGGGTCACCGACGCCGCGCTGCTCAGCCAACGACCGCAGGGGCATATTTATCTGGCCGACACGCCGTTGTTGGAAATTTCCGCCACGGAAATCCGCCAGCGCCGCCATCAGGGCATCAGCTGTGACGACCTGTTGCCGCGCTCGGTACAGCGCTATATCGAGTTGCAGGGTTTATATCGCTAGCCGAAGTCGCGTGATATACTGCGCCGCTATTTTTCAGGTATTCGCTGAAAACCCCGGAAACCTTAGCTGGCCGGGCAATTACCAGCTGGCTTTCAGCGGCATCCTGCCGACATTATCATTGATTCAGGCCGCATGCGGGCATTTGCCTGCCGCAGTCGAACAAACAGAACACACCCGAGGGGGAACCTTTGCAAGGTAAAGCGCTCCAAGATTTCGTCATCGATAAAATTGATGACCTGAAAGGCCAAGACATTATCGCTCTGGATGTACAGGGCAAATCCAGCATCACCGATTGCATGATCATCTGCACCGGGACCTCCACCCGCCACGTGATGTCTATCGCCAACCACGTAGTGCAGGAAGCCCGTTCCGCAGGTATGGAACTGTACGGCATGAAAGGTCAGGAAGCCTCCGACTGGGTAGTCGTCGATTTGGGCGATGTGATCGTACATATCATGCAGGAAGAAAGCCGTCAGCTGTATGAGCTGGAAAAACTCTGGGGCTAAGCGGTGAAACTGCAACTGGTAGCGGTCGGCACCAAGATGCCAGACTGGGTGCAGACCGGTTTTATGGATTATCTGCATCGTTTTCCGAAAGACATGCCGTTTGAGCTGACCGAAATCCCGGCAGGCAAGCGCGGCAAGAATGCCGACATCAAACGCATTCTGGAAAAGGAAGGCGAGCAGATGCTGGCTGCGGTGGGCAAAGGCAACCGCATTGTCACGCTGGATATCCCCGGTACGCCGTGGGAAACCCCGCAGTTGGCGCAACAGCTCGAACGCTGGAAGCAGGATGGCCGCAACGTCAGCCTGCTGATTGGCGGCCCTGAAGGGCTGGCGCCGGCCTGCAAAGCCGCTGCCGAACAAAGCTGGTCGCTCTCGCCATTGACATTACCGCATCCTTTAGTGCGCGTCCTGGTGGCTGAAAGCCTCTATCGCGCCTGGAGTATTACAACAAATCATCCTTACCACCGGGAATAACCGGTGGTGACAGTGACAGAGTGAAATAAAGCAGCGGGATGAAAATAGAACGTAACCCTTTTCGCGACTATACGGCTGAATCTGCCCTGTTTGTACGCCGCGCCCTGGTGGCGTTTTTGGTCATTCTGGTGCTGAGCGGCACCCTGATCGCCAATCTGTATAATCTGCAAATTGTCCGCGTTGAGGATTACCGCACCCGCTCCAACGAAAACCGCATCAAGCTGGTGCCCATCGCCCCCAGCCGCGGCATTATCTACGATCGTAACGGCACCCCGCTGGCGCTCAACCGCACCATCTATCAGTTGGAACTGATGCCGGAAAAAATCGATGACCTGAAAGCGACGCTGCAGGCGCTGCGTCCGGTGGTCGATCTGACCGATGACGACATCACCAACTTCGAGAAAGAGCGCAAGCGCTCACGCCGTTTCGTTTCCATCCCGGTGAAAACCGCGCTGAACGAAGTCCAGGTCGCCCGCTTTGCGGTCAATCAGTTCCGCTTCCCCGGCGTGGAAGTGAAAGGCTACCAGCGCCGCTATTATCCTTATGGCTCCGCCCTCACCCACGTCACCGGTTACGTCTCGAAGATCAACGATCGCGACGTCGAACGGCTGGACAAAGACGGCAAACTGGCCAACTACGCCGCCACCCACGATATCGGCAAGCTGGGCATCGAACGCTATTACGAAGACACCCTGCACGGCAAAACCGGCTACGAAGAGGTCGAGGTCAACAACCGCGGCCGGGTCATCCGTCAATTGCACGAGCAGCCGCCTTCCGCCGGCCAGGACGTTTACCTGACGCTGGATCTCAACCTGCAACGCTATATCGAGCAATTGCTGGTGGGCAGCCGGGCAGCGGTGGTGGTGAGCGACCCGCGCACCGGCGGCATTCTGGCCATGGTCTCCAACCCCAGCTACGACCCGAACCTGTTCGTGGACGGCATCTCGAGCAAAGAGTATCAGGGGCTGCTGAACGATCCGAACCGGCCACTGATCAACCGCGCCACGCAAGGGGTTTACCCACCTGCGTCGACGGTAAAACCCTATATTTCCGTCTCGGCGCTCAGCGCCGGGGTGATCACCAAAAACACCATAGTGTTCGATCCCGGTTGGTGGCAGTTGCCCGGTTCGGAAAAACGCTTTCGCGACTGGAAAAAATGGGGCCATGGCCGCCTGAACGTCACCAAGGCGCTGGAAGAATCGGCGGATACCTTCTTCTATCAGGTGGCGTACGATATGGGCATCGATCGCTTGTCGACCTGGTTGACCAAGTTCGGCTACGGCCAGTACACCGGCATCGATCTTTCCGAAGAACGTTCCGGCCTGATGCCGACTCGCGACTGGAAATTCAAACGCTATAAAAAACCCTGGTACCAGGGCGATACCATCCCGGTGGGCATCGGCCAGGGTTACTGGACCGCAACGCCGATCCAGATGTCCAAGGCGCTGAACACCCTGATTAACGACGGTAACGTCAAAACGCCGCATCTGCTGCAAAGCACCCGCGTCAACGGTGCGCTGGTGCCTTTCCGTCAGGAAGAGAGCACGCAGATCGGTGATATTCATTCCGGCTTCTGGGAAATTGCCAAAGACGGCATGTATGGTGTCGCCAACCGTCCTAACGGGACGGCGCGCAAGTACTTCGCAGATGCACCCTACAAAGCCGCGGCAAAATCGGGTACCGCACAGGTATTCGGCTACGAAACCTACAACGCCCACAAACTGGCAGAGCACCTGCGTGACCATAAGCTGATGACCGCCTTTGCGCCGTACAATAATCCAACGGTATCGGTCGCCATCATTTTGGAAAACGGCGGTGCCGGTCCGGCGGTCGGGACGATTACCCGCCAGATCCTCGACCATATCCTGCTGGGCGACAACAATACGCAATTACCAGCCGAGGCCCCACTGCCGCCTGGTGTAGAAGGTGATTAAGGTAGAACATGACTGAAAGCCAACAAAAAGGCTCGATCTGGACCAAAATCCATATCGACCCCACTTTCCTGCTATTCATTCTGGCCCTGCTGGTCTATAGCGCATTCGTGATGTGGAGCGCCAGCGGCCAGGATATCGGCATGATGGAACGCAAAATCGGCCAGATCGTCATGGGCCTGATCGTGATGGGCGTAATGGCTCAGATCCCGCCGCGGGTCTATGAAAGCTGGGCGCCCTATCTGTACATCTTCTGCGTGATCCTGCTGATTATGGTCGACGCGTTCGGGCAGATCAGTAAAGGCGCTCAGCGCTGGCTGGATCTCGGTTTTGTGCGCTTCCAGCCGTCAGAAATCGCTAAAATCGCCGTCCCGCTGATGGTTGCGCGCTTTATGAACCGCGACGTCTGCCCGCCTTCACTGAAGAATACCGGTATTGCGCTGGTGCTGATTTTCCTGCCGACCCTGCTGGTTGCCGCGCAGCCGGACCTGGGCACGTCGATTTTGATCGCAGCCTCCGGCCTGTTCGTGCTGTTCCTGTCCGGTATGAGCTGGAAGCTGATCGCCGTCGCCGCCGTAATGCTGGCGGCCTTTATTCCGGTACTATGGTTCTTCCTGATGCACGGCTATCAACGCGACCGCGTGATGATGTTGCTCGATCCGGAAAGCGATCCGCTCGGCGCCGGCTACCACATTATTCAGTCGAAAATCGCCATAGGTTCCGGCGGCCTGTCCGGCAAGGGCTGGCTGCATGGCACCCAGTCGCAGCTGGAGTTTTTGCCGGAGCGCCATACCGACTTCATCTTCGCGGTATTGGCCGAGGAGCTGGGGCTGGTTGGGGTGCTGGTGCTGCTGGCGCTGTACCTGCTGGTGATTATTCGCGGGCTGATGATCGCCGCCAAAGCGCAAACGACCTTCGGCCGCGTCATGGTCGGCGGCCTGATGCTGATACTGTTCGTTTATGTGTTTGTTAACATTGGTATGGTCAGTGGCATTTTACCGGTAGTTGGCGTACCTTTGCCTCTGGTCAGTTATGGGGGTTCGGCGCTGATCGTACTTATGGCTGGGTTCGGCATCATCATGTCGATCCACACGCATCGGAAAATGCTGTCTAAAAGTTTATAAGAGGTGAGTAATGCGTAAGGAATGGCTTTGGGTCGGCGTAGTGGCTGTGTTGCTTTCCGCCTGTACCTCCCCGACCACGGAACAGCAGGCACCGCCGCAGCAACCGTATAACGGGCCGGTGGTGGAAATCGGCGGCGTTGAGCCTCAATATGAACCCTATAACCCTGGCACCCTGCAGGATTATAAGGTTAATGGCGACACTTACCGCATCGTGAAAGATCCGCAGAACTTCTCGCAGACTGGCCTGGCCAGCTCCTATGGCGAAGAAGCCCGGGGCAACACCACCGCGCTGGGCGAGCAGTTCGATCCTAACGGCCTCACCGCCGCGCACCCCACGCTGCCGATCCCAAGCTATGTACGTGTAACTAACCTCGCCAATGGCCGTCAACTGGTGGTGCGCGTTAACGATCGCGGGCCTTACACCAACGGCCGCATTATCGATCTGTCAAAAGCCGTCGCCGATCGTCTGAACCTGTCCAACAACACCAAGGTTAAAGTTGATTTCATCAACGTGGCGCCGGACGGTACTCTGAGCGGCCCCGGCACCATTGGTACCACCGTCGCCAAACAAAGCTACGCCCTGCCGTCGCGCCCGGATCTCGGTTCGAGCAGCATGGGGACGCCAGTGCAACAGGAAGCTCCTGTCGCCAGCGGTGCCGCAGTGCGTCCAATCGATAACAGCAGCCTGAACGCCGATGACAACGCCCCGGCCGCCGCTGTGGGCAACTCGCGTACCGGTTTCCTCGGCGCGCCAAGCCAGGTTCCTTCCGGAGTATTGGAAGGTTCAGAGCCTGAACCGGCCGTCAGCGCCGCAGCCATTGCGGCTCCCGTTGCCGCCACCGCGGCCGTTGCTGCCGGAGCTTCTTCCGCCGGGAGTTATGTCGTGCAGGTTGGCGCTCTCAGCAGCGCCGAACGCGCGCAAACCTGGCAACAGAGCCTGAGCCAGCAGTTTGGCGTGCCAGGCAAGGTTGCCGCCAGCGGCGGCGTCTACCGCGTGCAGTTAGGCCCGTTCAGCGATCGCCAGCAGGCTGCCCAGCTGCAACAGCGCCTGGCCGCAGAAGCGCAACAACAATCTTTTGTCACTGCCGCACCCTAAACAGAGATACCCGATCAATTTCAAGTTGCAGCCAACCACGCTGCAACCTGAAAGGTCAAAAGCATGAAGCCCGGCGAGCGATCGCGACTGATAAGCGTTTCTCTAGCTGAAACATTTTCTTTCAGCAAAATGTCCGTAAAGCGCTATGAGTCAGATGAATGGATAATGCCTGCCGGGATCTCATCTGTTATAGTGTGGCTCGTTTTTAACTTTACCCTCATGGATGTTGTCCTCTCGATCATGAAACAAGTAACTTCTTTTCGCTTAATCAAGAGCATAGCGCTCGGCTCCGTTATCGCGATGAGCGCAGTTTCCGTTGCGCAAGCCGATGACGTTAATATCAAGACCATGATCCCAGGGGTCCCGCAGATCGATGCGGAAGCCTATGTCCTGATTGACTACAACTCCGGTAAAGTTTTGGCGGAAATGAACGCCGACGCACGCCGCGATCCGGCCAGTCTGACGAAAATGATGACCAGCTACGTCATCGGCCAGGCGCTGAAAGCGGGCAAAATCGGCCAGGAAGACATGGTTACCGTGGGGCAAGACGCCTGGGCAACCGGCAACCCGGTATTCAAAGGTTCCTCGCTGATGTTCCTGAAGCCAGGCGATCGCGTGCCGGTTTCCAAACTGACCCGCGGCATCAACCTGCAATCCGGTAACGACGCCTGTGTGGCGATGGCCGATTACGTAGCCGGCAGCCAGGACGCGTTCGTTAACCTGATGAACACTTACGTCAACAAGCTGGGCCTGCAGAACACCCACTTCCAGACGGTACACGGCCTCGACGCACAGGGCCAATACAGCTCGGCGCGCGATATGGCGCTGATCGGCCAGGCGCTGATCCGCGACGTGCCGGACGAATACGCGATTTATAAAGAAAAAGAGTTCACCTTCAACAACATCCGTCAGATGAACCGTAACGGTCTGCTGTGGGATACCAGCCTGAATGTGGACGGCATCAAAACCGGCCATACCGATGCGGCGGGTTACAACCTGGTGGCTTCCGCCACTGAAGGCCAGATGCGCCTGATTTCTGCGGTATTGGGCGGTCGGACTTATAAAGGCCGTGAAACCGAGAGCAAAAAGCTGCTGACCTGGGGCTTCCGCTTCTTCGAAACCGTTGCACCGCTGAAAGTGGGCAAAGAGTTTGCGTCTGAACCTGTCTGGTTCGGCGATGCAGATCGCGTTGAGCTGGGCGTGGACAAAGACGTCTACCTGACCATCCCACGCGGCCGGATGAAAGATCTCAAAGCCAGCTACGTGCTGAACACACCGGAAATTCATGCGCCACTGGCGAAAAACCAGGTTGTCGGCAGCATCAACTTCCAGCTGGATGGCAAAACCATCGATCAGCGTCCTCTGGTGGTAATGAACGAAGTGAAAGAAGGCGGTTTCTTCAGCCGCATCGTGGATTATATCAAACTGATGTTCCACCACTGGTTCGGTTAACAGTTGAAACGGGCAAAATTGCCCCCATATACTGATTAACATTAACTCCCGCTCCGGCGGGAGTTATAATTTATAGATTCGCTATGTTGATAGCAGCACTCTGGAGCGCACATGAAAACTAAACTGAACGAACTGCTCGAATTCCCTTGCTCGTTTACCTACAAGGTAATGGGCCTGGCACAACCAGAGCTGGTAGACCAGGTGGTGGAAGTGGTACAGCGCCATGCACCCGGGGATTACAACCCGGAAGTTAAACCGAGCAGCAAAGGCAATTACCACTCCGTTTCCATCACCATCAACGCCACCCATATCGACCAGGTGGAGACGTTATATGATGAATTGGGCAACATTGAAATTGTCCGCATGGTGCTGTAATTCCAGCATAAAACCCTGCTTACCAACCCGGGCCAGAGGATCGTCTGCCCGGGTTGCGCATTTTTGGTCAGCTAAATGCTGGTCGCCGGCCAGAGCGCCCGGTATAATGGCATTACCACTTCTGTAACCTGACGATGACTCTTTTGCAACCAGACAAGATCATTTTGCGTCAGCTGGGTTTGCAGCCCTACGAGCCTGTATCCCAAGCCATGCACAACTTCACCGATCGCAGAACCGATGCCACGCCCGATGAACTGTGGTTGGTTCAGCATCAGCCCGTGTTTACTCAGGGCCAGGCCGGTAAAGCGGAGCATGTGTTAATGCCGGGGGATATTCCGGTTGTCCAGAGCGATCGCGGTGGTCAGGTGACCTATCACGGTCCGGGGCAGCAGGTGATGTACGTGATGGTCGATCTGAAACGCAACAAGGTTGGCGTTCGCCAGCTGGTCACGGCTATCGAAGATACCGTTATTAATACCCTCGCCCACTTTCATATCGAATCACGCGCCCGCCCGGATGCGCCCGGTGTTTACGTGGGGGAACAAAAAATCTGTTCGTTGGGTCTGCGGATCCGCAAAGGCAGTTCATTCCACGGCCTGGCACTGAATGTGGCCATGGATCTCAGCCCCTTCCAACGTATCAACCCTTGCGGTTACGCCGGCATGCAAATGGCGCAGGTCAGCGCGCTGGCGCCCGGCGTAGGCATAGAAGACGTACATCCAATCCTGGTACAGGAATTTGTTCATTTACTCGGCTACCCGAAGGTCGAGCTTCGTAACTGGAACCTGCACGATTATGAGTAAACCAATTCAGATGGAACGCGGCGTTAAATACCGCGATGCAGACAAAATGGCGTTGATCCCGGTTAAAACGGTGGTCACCGAACGGCAGGAGCTGTTACGTAAACCCGAGTGGATGAAGATCAAACTGCCTGCCGACTCTACGCGCATTCAGGGCATTAAAGCCGCCATGCGTAAAAACGGTCTGCATTCGGTGTGCGAAGAAGCTTCCTGTCCGAACCTGTCTGAATGTTTTAACCACGGCACCGCCACCTTTATGATCCTGGGCGCCATCTGTACCCGCCGCTGCCCGTTCTGCGACGTGGCCCACGGCCGCCCGGTAGCCCCGGATGCCAACGAGCCGGAAAAACTGGCCCAGACCATCGCCGATATGGCGCTGCGCTACGTGGTGATCACCTCGGTTGACCGTGACGATCTGCGCGACGGCGGTGCTCAGCACTTTGCCGACTGTATCGCCGCGATCCGCGCCAAAAACCCGACCATCAAAATCGAAACGCTGGTGCCGGATTTCCGCGGCCGTATGGATCGCGCGCTGGAAATTCTGACCGAGACACCGCCGGACGTGTTCAACCACAACCTGGAAAACGTGCCGCGCGTTTACCGTCAGGTTCGCCCGGGCGCCAACTACGAATGGTCGCTAAAACTGCTCGAGCGGTTTAAAGAAGCGCATCCGCACATCCCAACCAAATCCGGTCTGATGGTCGGCCTGGGGGAAACCAATGCGGAAATCGTTGAAGTCATGCGCGACCTGCGCCGCCACGGTGTCACCATGTTGACCCTGGGCCAGTACCTGCAGCCAAGCCGTCATCACCTGCCGGTCCAGCGCTATGTCAGCCCGGCCGAATTCGATGAAATGAAAGAAGAAGCGATGGCGATGGGCTTTACCCATGCGGCCTGCGGCCCGTTTGTCCGTTCTTCCTATCATGCCGATTTGCAGGCGAAAGGGATGGAAGTGAAGTAAACGCGGAAATAACTTGTTACGTTTCGGCTGGCGGAAACGCCAAAAACGGATGTCCTTGCGGCATCCGTTTTTTATTGCTCCGCAGAAAACGTAATTACTGGTCTTTCTTTTCGACGCTTTGCGGGTTGGATTGGCTTTCTGCCGCATTTGCCGGCGGCGTGGTGTCGTCGCCCACGGCCTTTTTAAAGCCCTTCAGCGCAGCGCCCAGATCGGCGCCCAGAGTGCGCAGTTTGCTGGTACCGAACAGCAAGATGATCAACACCGCAATCACCAGAAGTTTGGTAATACTGATACCTTCCATACTCACCTTCTTATTCATATAGCGCTGCAGAGGCAGCGAAAAAACAAACCTTGCCTGCGGTTATTTACCTACTTTCGCTAAACCAAGACAACAGCAACATGTAACAGAGTGAGATCCCTGCGCCGATACCTCTTTTAAATGCGTTGAGCATTAATCAGACTATTCTGAGTTATCGCACTGCATGGTACGCTGTCGCTACACCTATCAGGGAGCCGCAGGATGTATGCACCATCAGTTATCGATACCCGACGATCCGGCCTCAGCTTCGCCAGACGTACCTATCTGCCACGCATCGTCGGCCTGGGGATCGGTTTTCTCTGTGTGTTCTCGGTGCTCTATTCGCATCAGCCTGGCCCCTGGGTATGGGGTCTGCTGATTTTTCACGGTTTTATTTGGCCACATATCGCCTACCAGTGGGCGAGTCGCTCAGCCATGCCCTTCAAGGCTGAAACCCGCAATCTGCTGATCGATTCGTTTTTTGGCGGCCTGTGGGCAGCCATGATGGCCTTCAATGCATTGCCGTCGGTGGTCATTCTGTCGATGATGGGCATGAACAACATTGCCGCCTCCGGCAAGACGCTGTTCTTTAAAGGGCTGGTTGCCCAGTTGGCCGGAGCCCTGATGGTCAGCGCCCTGTTAGGCTTTCCCTTCCAACCGCAGAGTACGCCGCTGCAGATCTATCTGTGCCTGCCGATGATCTATCTCTACCCGGCGCTGCTGGGGTTAGTCACCTACCGCACCGCCAAGCGGTTGGCGCAGAAAAAACAAGAGCTGCTGCGCATCAGCATGCGCGACGGCCTGACCGGGCTATACAATCGCCGCCATTGGGAGCATTTACTGCATCACCAATTCGACAGTTGCGGCCGCTACCAACACACCGCGACCCTGATCCTGATAGATATCGATCGTTTTAAAACCATCAATGACACCTTCGGCCATGCGCTGGGTGACGAAGCGCTGGCGGTGCTGGCAGAAGAACTGTTAATTGGCCTGCGCACCGTGGATATCGTTGGGCGCTACGGCGGTGACGAGTTTGGCGCCGTGCTGCCGAACACCAGTGCCGAACAGGCCAGCATTGCGCTGATGCGCATTCAGGAACGGCTGAATGACATTATTTTTCGTGAAGCGCCGCAGTTGCGGCTGAACATCAGCGCCGGTATAGCCGATTACCACGGTGAAATGGGCGGCTATCTGGACTGGCTGAAAGCCGCCGACAATGCGCTGTACCGGGCAAAAAACAACGGTCGCAACCGCCTGGAACTGGCGGTGCCCGGCAACTAACTCAACAGCTTGGCAAAGTATTTAGGGGCTTCAAAAAAGCCCTCCCGCTGATAGAACACGTGAGCCCGTTCACGGCGGCTGTGGCAATGCACTTCAAGGCGATCGCAGCCGCGCCGGCGGGCCAATGCCTCGCCTTCAGCCAGCAAGGTCTGGCCGACACCCAAACCGCGCGCGTGGCTATCAACGCAAAAATAGCTGATACGGCAAATATCTCCGGCCAACGCCAATTGCGGCAAAAAATGCAGCGACAAAATCCCCAGCACCTCATTATCGTCATCGTCGGTCGCGACCAGCAACGCTTCATCGGGGTGCACCAATAGTTGCGCCAGACGCGCGTCAATAAATGCTTCGGTTCCGGCGTAATCCAGCGCCGCCATCAACGCCACAATGGCTTCTTTATCAGCCTGTACCGCCGTTCTCACTTTCATTTCGGTTGTTTCCGTCGTCACAGATACTACAAAATAGGCGACGCCAGGTGTAAGATCCAGTCTGCGCGGCAAAAAGCGGCGCCGATCGAAGGAGATGACATTCCTCCATAACCGCCTTCACAGGCTGATGATGTCTACGTAACCTCTCAAAGGGTGCGTAGCATTGCGCCTGACCCTTTCTGAGCCTGGGTTTCCCCTTTTAGTGAAAGGTATTTCAACCATGTTGAGTTCTTTACTGGCAGTCTTTATTGGCGGTGGTGTCGGTAGCGTGTTGCGTTGGGCCGTAAGCATGAAGATGAACCCGCTTAACGCGCATATCCCCCTGGGCACACTGGCGGTGAATCTGGTGGGCGGTTTTGTCATCGGGCTGGCCATCGCGATATTTACCCGTATGACGCACCTGGATCCCACCTGGAAATTGCTGATTACCACCGGTTTCTGCGGCGGTTTAACCACCTTCTCCACCTTTTCGCTGGAGGTCGTGTACTTGCTGCAAGATGGCCGCTTCGCCTGGGCGCTGGCCAATATGTTGCTCAATCTGGCCGGCTCACTGGCAATGACCCTGCTGGCGTTTATGCTGGTCGTCTGGGTTAACGGGCAATAGCTAATTTAGTTCTCTTAATGTTTCCTTAATCTGCCGCACGCATAATCTCATCCAGTGCCCCAAACTGGATGAGACCTCTGATGTTTAGCCTGCCCAAAACCGCCGCTGAAGTGACCGCCACCCTGCTGTGCCTGCTGATTGTCGCCGCTTTTATCAAAGTTTATCTGTTCGCCTGACGCTTCGTCCCCACTGGCTCCCCCTTTAGAGTTCCCCTTCTGCCGTTCTTGCATTACAATTGAGAATGAACGTTCGCACCCAAAACGCGAACCCCTCTCTTGGTAAAGGATCGGGAAATGATATCCACCAGCGACAGCAGGCAAGCCAAAGCGCAGGCCCGCCGCGATCAAATTGTCGATGCGGCGAAACTTTGTTTTCGTCAGCATGGTTTTCACGCCGCCAGCATGGCGGAAATCGCCCAGGGTTCGCAGCTCAGCGTCGGTCAAATCTACCGCTACTTTGCCAATAAAGACGCGATCATCGAAGAAATCGTCAATCGCATCATCGCCAGTAAAATGCGCCGTCTGGAGGATCTGGGCGATCACATTAACCTGATTGCCGGCACTCTGGCAGCCCGCGCCCAGTTCCAGCAACCGGGTGAAAACGAAACTGACCATATGCTGATGCTGGAGGTCACCGCCGAAGCCACGCGTAACCCGGTGGTCGCGAAAATGCTCAGCGATGCGGAAACGCGGCTGTTTCGTCATGTCTGCCAGAATCTGCAGCGGATGTATCCGCATTTCACCGAACAGGAAATCGCCGCACGGGTGGAATTTATCGCCGTATTAAGCGAAGGCACAGGTTATCGCATCCTTACCACGCAAAAAGCCGATGTCAGCTTGCTGAGCGGCTTATATCAACAAGCTATCTCTCACCTGTTCAGGAAACCCTGATTCCCTATGACCAGACAATTATCCAGACAACGTCTGGTGTACGCGGTGGTGCTTGGCCTGCTGGCCGCACTGGGGCCGCTGTGCACCGATCTCTACCTGCCAGCCCTGCCGGAAATGGCCGGCGAGCTGAACACTTCCACCGCCACGGCTCAGCTCAGCCTGACCGCCGGCCTGCTCGGGCTGGGCGTGGGCCAACTGATTTTTGGCCCCTTCAGCGACAAACTCGGCCGCATGCGGCCGTTGCTGCTGTCGCTGGTGCTGTTATTGGCCGCCTCTCTGTGGTGCGCGCTGGCGCCGAATATCGACCAGTTGCTGATTGCTCGTTTGTTGCAAGGGCTGGCCGGCGCCGGCGGTGCGGTGATCTCCCGCGCCATCGCGCGCGATCTCTATGCCGGGCACGAACTGACGCGCTTCTTCGCCCTGCTGATGCTGGTTAACGGCCTGGCGCCGATTATTGCGCCGGTGCTGGGCGGCGCCATGTTGCGGTTAATGGACTGGCGCGGGATCTTCGGTGTACTGGCGGCCATTGCCGTGCTGCTGTTTACCCTTTCAAGCCTGAAGCTGCACGAATCCTTACCCGTGGAGCGCCGCAGCCAGGGCGGTATTTTGGCGATGCTGATGTCGCTGGGCGGGTTACTGACCCAGCGCCAGTTTATGGGCCTGTGCCTGACGCAAGGGTTCGTCATGGCCGGGATGTTCGCCTACATCGGCGCATCTCCCTTCGTATTGCAGCAGATTTATGGCCTCAGCCCGCAGATGTTCAGCCTGTGCTTTGCCGTTAACGGCGTAGGTTTGATTATTTCCGCACAGCTTGCCAGCCGCCTGAGCGCGCGTTGGGGGGAAAGGCAAGTGCTGAAAGGCGGTTTGACATTAGCGGCCGTCGCCTCACTGCTGTTGCTGCTGGCAGGCAGCCTGCACGCGCCGCTGCCGCTGTTGATGGTTCCGCTGTTCTTCTCGGTGGCGGTGATCGGCATTGTCGGCCCAACGGCGTCATCATTGGCGATGCAAAGCCAGGGTGACAAAGCGGGCAGCGCCTCGGCGCTGATCGGCGTATGCATGTTCGCGCTCGGCGCGTGCAGCGTGCCCATCACCGGGCTGGGTGGCACTTCCAGCGTGTCGATGGCGCTGACCATCGTCGGCTGTTATGCCATTGCCATCCTGCTGTTCACCTTGCTGGTACGCAAACCGCAGGCGTAAGCTAGCGCAAAAAAGGCAATAAAAAACCCGCTCTGGGAGCGGGTTTTAAGAATTTCGGCTACTGTAGCTTAGATAGCGATAACGTTAGCAGCAGATGGCCCTTTGGCACCGTTCGTGATTTCAAATTCTACACGCTGGCCTTCAGCAAGAGTTTTGAAACCATTGCTAGCGATGGCAGAGAAGTGAACGAAAACGTCCTTGCTACCATCTTCCGGAGTAATGAAGCCGAAGCCTTTGGATTCATTAAACCACTTAACGCTACCTTTAATCTTAGACATCAAACTTACCTTTAACGTGAATGTAAGACACAAAATGTGTGTCCAGTACAGTACAGCAATTAGACCGGATTTTGTCCACAACCTGGATCACATAAAACCGATAAAAAGTGAAAAAATCGGTATCGTCCGCTGTAAATCTGTTGCACCGATCGCCGTTGCCAATCTTGACAGCTCAATGCTCTTTAATCCCCGTCGAACAGCGGCCGAACGCCTGTTTCAGCCTCGGCAGCGCTCGTTGCCAGTGTGATGCAGACATAATAGCTATGAAATATAACCAGATAGTCTTTTTGCTTCCGGCCACCCTGCACTAGGGTTAGGGCTTATCAACCACTGTGAGCCAAGACTATGACCAGCCAACTGGCCGAGAAGATCATCGCCTACCGCCGTGAACTGCATCAGAACCCTGAGCTGTCCAACCACGAGTTTGCCACTACCGCGCGCCTCACCCGCTGGCTGGAAGAGGCCGGTATCCGTATTCTGCCGCTCGGGCTGAAGACCGGCGTGATCGCCGAAATCGGCAGCGGCAAGGGCCCGATCATTGCGCTGCGCGGCGATATTGACGCCCTGCCGATAGAGGAAATTTCCGGCGTACCCTTCAGCTCGCAAAATAGCGGTGTAATGCACGCCTGCGGGCATGATTTTCATACCTCGGTGATGCTCGGCGCAGCGCATTTGCTGAAAGCGCGCGAGGCCACCCTGCCCGGAAGGGTGCGTATTTTCTTCCAACCGGCGGAGGAAACCTTCAACGGTGCCCAGCACCTGATCGACGCCGGCGCCCTGGATAACGTGGCCGCGGTATTCGGCCTGCACAATGCGCCGGAGCTGCCGACCGGCACCTTTGCCACCCGCGCCGGCGCGTTTTACGCCAACGTCGACCGCTTCCAGATCCTGATCACCGGTAAAGGCGCACACGCCGCCAAACCGGAGCAAGGCGTAGACACCATTGTCACCGCCAGCCAAATTGTCAACGCGCTGCAAACCCTGCCCAGCCGCAGCTTTAGCTCGCTGGAGTCGCTGGTGGTGAGCGTGACGCGCATCGAGGGGGGCAACACCTGGAACGTCTTGCCGCAGACCGTAGAACTGGAAGGGACGGTGCGCACCCACAACGAGAAAGTCCGCCTTCAGGTCCCGGACAAAATCCGTCAGGTGATTAACGGCGTAGCCGCATCGCTTGGCGCCCAAGCGGAACTGCGCTGGCAGCCTGGTCCACCGGCGGTGGTCAATGACGCGCGCTGGGCAGCCTTCAGCAAAACCGTCGCCGCCGAAGCCGGCTATCGGGTGGAGGAAGCGGACCTGCAGATGGGGGGCGAGGATTTCGCGCTTTACCTGCACCACGTGCCGGGCGCTTTTGTCAGTATCGGTTCAGCCAGTGAGTTTGGCCTGCACCATCCGCGCTTTAATCCGGATGAACAGGCGATCTTCCCGGCCTCGCAATATTTCGAGCTGCTCGCTGAACGCACGCTGCAACAATTAGCCACCGCACCGGAAAAAATCACCAGCAAGGCGTAAAAAATCACCTCATTATTATTTCGCGGTGCAGCAGGTTCTGCGCTGCGAATTATTATTTTCCCTTTATCCATACCCGCCACGATATTTGCTATTTCAACATTTGAATATGCTGTTTTGTTGTTTTACATCCTGAGAGCGCTCATCAATAGTGGGAACTCGACAGATAGCGCCACAGCGGCACTTAACAGGGTGAAAGCAATGAGCAACAGTGCGAAAAACAAACGGCAATTGCGTCTTGGCGCCATTTTGCATGGCGCATCGGGAAATATGTCTGCCTGGCGGCATCCGGATGCCACCGCCGACGCCAGCATTAATCTCGATTTTAATATTGCCACGGCGAAAAAAGCCGAACAGGGTAAATTGGATTTCGTGTTTGTCGCCGACGGCTTATATATCAATGAGAAATCCATTCCGCATTTCCTCAACCGTTTTGAACCCCTGACCCTGCTTGCCGCCCTGTCCGCCGCCACCGACAAAATCGGGCTGGTGGGCACGCTGTCCACTTCATACAGCGATCCCTTTACCGTCGCGCGCCAGTTCGCCAGCCTGGATCACCTGAGCAAAGGCCGGGCGGGCTGGAACGTAGTGACGTCGCCACTGGAAGGGTCGGCAAAGAATTTCTCGCGCACCGAGCACCCGGAGCACAGCCTGCGTTATCGCATCGCCAGCGAATATCTCGATGTCACCAAAGGGCTGTGGGATTCGTGGGAAGGCGACGCCTTTGTGCGTAACAAAAACAACGGTGAATTTTTCAGCGCCGGTAAGCTGCATACCCTGAACCATCAGGGGGAGTTCTTCTCGGTGCAGGGGCCGCTGAATATCGGCCGCACGCCGCAGGGCCGCCCGATTCTGTTCCAGGCCGGTGCATCGGAAGACGGCAAGCAACTGGCGGCAAAGCACGCCGACGCCATTTTCACCCACCATGAAACCCAACAGTTGGCGCAGACGTTTTATCAGGACGTAAAAAAACAATTGGTAGAACAGGGCCGCGAACCGGACGACCTGCGAATTTTCCAGGGCGTCAGCGTGATCGTCGGCGACGACAATGAAGACGTGGAACGCCAATATTGGGAAACCGCACGGCTGGTCAGCATCGAAAACGCACTCAACTACCTTGGCCGCTATTTCGAGCATTATGACTTTTCCCGCCATCCGCTGGACGAGCCCTTCCCGGACGTCGGCAATTTGGGGCAAAACAGCTTCCGCAGCACCACCGATGCCATCAAACGCAACGCCCGCGAGCGCAACCTGACGCTGCGCGAAGTGGCGCTGGAAGCTGCCTCGCCGCGCCCGGTGTTCGGCGGCACGCCGGAGGCGGTAGCGGATGGCCTGCAAAACTGGTTCGACACCCAGGCCGCCGACGGTTTCATCATCAGTGGCGGTACGCCGAACTCCTTCGACCACTTTATTGACCGCGTAGTGCCTATCCTGCAGCAACGTGGCCTGTTCCGTAGCGATTACAGCGGCGATACGCTGCGCGACCACCTTGGCCTGAAGCAACCGCTGAACCAATTTACGCAATAAAAATACTCTTTCTTCAGGGATATTCCGCTATGCGAAAAACCGTTACCGGCATCAATTTAAAAGCCATCAAAACCCGTCTCCACGTGGCGAAAAACCAGCAAATTCTGGGCGACTAGGAGCATACCTATGGCACACGACGTCTTCATTCAAACGCTGCCGGACGACCCGCTGGTCGAACCGGTAATTCAAGGACTGTTCGGCGAGTATCGTCAGCGCTACGGCGATTATTTTGGTGACCAGGAACAAGAAACGCTGGATCTGTACGCCCCGCCACAGGGCGCGTTTATCGTGCTGTTGCGCGCCGGAGAGCCGATCGCCATGGGCGCGTTCAAACGCTACGATCCGCACACCGCCGAGCTGAAGCGCATCTGGACGCGAACCGACCTGCGTCGCCAGGGGCTGGCGCAAAAGGTCTTGCAGCAACTGGAGACGCTGGCACTGGAACAGGGCTACCGCCAGCTCTACCTGACCACCGGTTTTCGCCAGCCGGAGGCGGTGGGCCTGTATCTGAGCAACGGCTATCAGCCGCAGTTCGATCCCACCGTCGACAGTGAAGTTTACAGCCGCCCGCCCTACGACGGCCGGTTGCCGTTTCGCAAGAGCCTGATGACAGCCGGCGCACTCTGTTGCGCGCCGGAAAGGAAGATTGCCTAGGGGCCTGCCCCCTCCCCTTTTATCTGTTTCAGGAGCGATACGATGTCCAAACAAGAAGTGTTGAAAGTGGTTCCCGCGCGCTACCCGCTGCGGCTGGTGGGCGCGCTGTTTTCGGTGTTTATTCTGGCGGCGATCGTCCAGTCGGTGGCGGCCAACGAGCGCTGGGAATGGGGCGTGTTTGCCGAATGGTTCTTCGCGCCGGCGGTGCTTTCCGGCCTGGGGCAAACCCTGCTGCTGACGCTGCTCGGCACGCTGTTCAGCATTATTTTCGGTACCTTGCTGGCGCTGGCGCGGCTGTCGCGCTCTTATCTGCTGGCGTCGCTGGCCTGGGGCTATATCTGGCTGTTCCGTTCGCTGCCGCTGATTCTGGTACTGATCATCTTGTATAATTTTTCTTACCTGTATGATTCCATCTCGCTGGGCATTCCCTTTACCTCGCTGGTGTTCGCCAGCTACCCGACCATAGATATACTCAGCCAGTTTTCCGTCGCGGTGCTGGGGCTGACCCTGGTGCAATCG
This sequence comes from Serratia inhibens, assembly GCF_003591175.1. Lineage (GTDB taxonomy): Bacteria > Pseudomonadota > Gammaproteobacteria > Enterobacterales > Enterobacteriaceae > Serratia > Serratia inhibens. The sequence continues at coordinate 1,850,837 of NZ_QYYG01000001.1, forward strand.
GCCTATACCGCAGAAATCATCCGCGGCGGCATTCTCGGGGTGGAATACGGCCAGCATGAGGCCGCAGCGGCGCTTGGCCTGCCGGGCTATCGCCGTACTTTCCGCATCATTCTGCCGCAGGCGCTGCGCTCAATCGTTCCCACCGGTTTCAACGAAATCATCAGCCTGGCCAAGGGCACCTCGATCGTTTACGTGCTGGCGCTGCCGGAGCTGTTCTACACCATTCAGGTCATCTATAACCGCACGCAGCAGGTGATACCGCTGCTGATGGTCGCGACCGTCTGGTACCTGTTCATCACCACCGCGCTGTCGGTGATCCAATACTACATTGAGCGCTATTTCGCCCGGGGCGCCGTGCGCGAACTGCCGCCGACACCCTGGCAGAAACTGGCCGGCTGGATAAAACGTTAGGAGAATTTTATGTCCGAAGCTATTGATTACTATGCCCTGCGCGAAGCGCCGGTGCGCAATATCGTTCCGGTGCCGGCGCGTGGCCTGATTGAAATCAGTAACGTGAGCAAGTTTTTCGGCAAGCACAAGGCACTGGACGACGTAAGCCTGACGCTCCAGCCGGGCACGGTCACGGTGATCCTCGGGCCGTCCGGCTCGGGCAAATCCACCCTGCTGCGCGCCATCAACCACCTGGAGCGGGTCGATGAAGGCTTTATCCGCATCGACGGCGACTACGTCGGCTACCGGCGTAAAGGCGACAAACTGTACGAACTGAAAGAGAACGCCATTCTCAGGCAGCGCATCAACGTCGGCTACGTATTTCAGAATTTCAATCTGTTCCCGCATCTGACCGTGCTGGAGAACATCATTGAAGCGCCGGTGGTACATGGGATCTACTCACGGGCTCAGGCTAAAGAGGTGGCTTATCAGCTGCTGGATACCGTCGGCCTGCGCCACAAGGCCGACGCCTATCCGCGCCACCTGTCCGGCGGCCAGCAGCAGCGTATCGCCATTGCACGTGCGTTGGCGTTGAACCCGAAGGTCATTTTATTCGATGAGCCCACTTCGGCGCTCGATCCTGAGCTGGTCGGCGAAGTGCTGGACGTGATCAAGGGGCTGGCGGATCTGGGCGTAACGCTGGTGGTGGTCACCCATGAGATTGGTTTTGCGCGTGAAGCGGCGGATCAGATCGTGTTTATGGTCGACGGACAGATCGTCGAGCAGGGTAACGCCCGGCAGGTACTGAACCATCCGCAGCACCATCGCACCATTAACTTCCTCAACAAAGTACTGTGACTTACGGGGCGCAACCGCGCCCCGCCCGATGAGCTTATCCCTCCGCGAAGCGGCGTTTCTCCGCAGCGAAATCCAGCGGCTTGATGCCGCGCTGATTGCGATCCTGCTCGGTCAGCAACGCCGGCGGAATAAACCAGGTCACTTCAAATAACAACCCGTCAGGATCGTGTCCATAGATGCTCTTGTGCACGCCGTGATCCTCCTCCAGCCCGAGAATGCCACGCTGCGCCAGCTGCTCGCGAATGCGTTCGAGTTCATCCAGGCTATCGACTTCCCACGCCAGATGGTACAGCCCGGCCGGTGGTTCGTTTTCCGCCGGCGGTTCACCCTTGGCACGAAACACCCCGGCCCGCTGCTGCCCGAGATTTTTGCTGAACAGCGCCAGATCGTGATCGTTATCCGAATCGGCCGCCTGGGTAAACACCGCTTTGTCGGGGCTGCCCGAAGGTTTTAGCTTAAACCCCAGCACCTGATGATAAAAATTCGCGCTTTGCTGCACATCGCTGACATACAACACCGCGTGGTTAAGCCGTTTAATTCCCATCGATTTTCCCTTTCCGCATTGAATACAGTCAGCTTGAAAATAGCATGTGGCCGGAAACCCGCTAAATGCCGTTATCGCATTATCAAAACCGGAGAGCCTAACCTGTCACTGCAAGGCATTCCGCGCTATCATATCCCCGTCGCCTTTCAAGCCGCAGCCTGTTGTCTGCAACTTGAAATTCATAGGGGATAAATATTGTATTGAACGAATTAACGAGAATGATGATGAACGGCAAGATAACGACTTTTTTTGAAGACAAAGGCTTCGGCTTTATTACCGATGAGAACGGGGAAAATCGTTATTTTCACGTGATTAAAGTGCAAAACCCGGAGCTGATTAAGAAAAATGCGGCGGTGACCTTCGAGCCGACCAACAACACCAAAGGCCCTTCGGCGTATGCGGTCAAGGTGCTGGCGGCAAGCAAATACATCATCATCGCCAACGAAAGAATCAAGATCGCCAGCATCAAGTCCTTCAACACTTTCACCAAAGAAGTGCCGGTAAAAGCGGACGTCGACAAAGAAAATACCGTGCTCTCGGTGGGCCTGCTGATGAACCGCATCCGTCCGCAGTCCGAAGAAGCGCCACAAACCATGCAGACGCTGCGCATGCTGACCATCACCACTTTCCAGAACGCGACCCATACCTTCTCCGAACAGGAGATCGACATGGATGAAACGCTGAAAGTGCTGAAAAGCCTCTAATCACCACCTAACTCCTATACCCTATGAATTTCGAGTCGCAGCCAACAACGCTGCGGCTTGAAAGGCGACGGGTATAAAACTATCGAAGCAATTTGATATCACCTATGTTAGCGTGGGTTTTCACCTGACACAGGCCGTGCTATATGACTGATTCCAGCAGCGTCAAAGGCTTTATCAACCGCTCCACCGACATCGCCTGCCCCAAATGCGCCTACGTCACCAGCCAAAAATGCGCGACGCTACGGCAAAACGTTATGCTGATTTGCCCAAACTGCGGTACCCGATTTGAGCCCAGGCAGAACTGAAGCCTTTATCTGAACATGATGTGCTCAACGCTGTTGCCACTCACCACGTTAAACGACTCTACGCGATTGCGCCCCTGCGATTTGGCGCGATAAAGCGCAATGTCCGCCATATTCATCAGCTGTTCCAGCGACTTCACTTCATTCATTGCCAGGCTGGCGACGCCTACGCTGATGGTGATTTTGAGCGGCGTTTTGCCGCCGGGATACAGATCGGTTTTTTGCACCAACTGCCGCAGATGCTCCGCCAAAGCCACCCCCTGCGCCGCCAGCGCACGCGGTAGCATAATCGCGAACTCTTCCCCGCCGAGGCGGCCAAACAGCTGATCGTGGCGCAGTTCACGCCGGACGATGTGGGCGAAGGAAGCCAATACCTGATCGCCCACTACGTGGCCGTGAGTGTCGTTAATCAGCTTGAAATGGTCGATATCAATCAACAGCAGCGACACTGCCTCTTTCGATTTATATTTGTGCTCCAGCAACTCGCCGGCCTTTCGCGTCAGCGCGCTGCGCGCCAGTACCCCGGTCAGGAAATCGTGATTGGCACTGTGCTCCAGCCGGCGCATCAGCTTGCGGTTAACGGCTATCGAACTGGCGAGGATCAGCGGCCCCATTACCAGCATGGCGATCCCTAATCGGGCGGACATCAGGGTATCGAGAAATGCGTTGTGGTTGTTCGGCGTTTCATACAGCATCAGGTTGGCGGAGATGCTGCTGATTTCGGTCATGCCGGTCAACAGCGTCAGCAAGGTCACGGTGAACAACTGGTAGCGGACCGCACACCACAGCAATGCCGGGATCGGGAAGGCAATCGCCCCCGGGCCGCCGATGTACACGCTGAAGATCAGGGAAAACAACAGCGCCAACAGCGGCATGCCGGCCCGCAGCGGCCAGTTGATCGGCATGCGCAGCAGTTGCTTCAGCCGCGGCGCCGCCAGAAACACCGGCAACAGCAGCAGGTTAGTGGAGAACTGTTCACTGAACCACGCCAGCCAGGCGGTGATCACCGTATTATTGTACAGGCTGTCATTGCGCAGGATCGACAGGGTCGATGCCACCGCCGCGCCACTCAGGCTGGCGGTAAACATATAGAGTATCGCCTGCGGTTTGCCCATTCTGCGTTGCGACTGCGGTAACAGCAGCATCACGCCGTAACCGGTGGCGATCAGCGACATATTGCAGGCATTCAACCACATCGCCAAAGGCAGCGCTTCGCCGGTCGTCAAATCGGCGGCAATCATGCCAAGGTAGGTGGTTAGCCAGCCCAGCGGCGTGGCATAGGCGGGTTTGCGCAACAGCAGGCCGAGTAAAATCGCATTCACCGGCCAAAACAGGGAAAGGGATCCAATAGGACGAGTAAATATACCCAGCAAGGAAAGCAAAAACGCCAGCAGAAAAAGAGTGATCAGCTGGAGAGTAACAGGCAGGCCATGTCTGGCATTTATTCTGGCGTTCATCACCTTACCCATACATTCATAATAACCAGAGCAATTGTCTGCATATTCCCTCGCCCGGCGTGATAAGGAGGACAAAACACCCGTTTTCAACCAGTAAATACAGATGAATCAAAAAAAGAGACATTCATTTTTATTTAGCAGAATGTTCTTAACACCACGGCCCATCAGCACAACTCCGTGTGAAACGCATTCACACCGATCCGCAGAATAATGTTCAACGATATCTAACAGCATAGCCTAAGCCACCGCGGATCCGCACAAACATAAAGACCATATAAATAAAATGGGTATTTACATTTACCCTATTGTACCGCCGATTATTTTCCAGCAAGTCACCCGGAAGCGCAATTAGAACCGGAAACATAAAAAAAGCCCGCAGAACGGGCTCGCTTGAAGAGCAGCAAATTGACAGTTACGACACAGCCATTGCATGTCTGTGCTGCTGTTCATGATATCGACTGAAGCTTAAGCGGACCTTAGTGACAAAAAACCCGGTCTAGGAACCGGGAATATTTGTACGAAATGCAGTGTTAGCCCAAGCAGGCTAATAACACTTCGCAGTATACACGCCAAATGTGCAGAAAAAATGAACGAAGCCTTCCTTCCGCCGGACGTGGTGGGGAGCAGGATCACGCCAATTTGGCGGCAATGCTCGCGACGCGCTGACCATACAATTTGGCGGTTTCCAAATCCCCCGACAGCATTTCATCTACGCCGGCATCGGCAGGCGTCTGTACCAGCAGGCCGACAGAACCGCCCAAATTGTTCACATCGGTACGCTGCGCCGCTTTGCTGTTGGCCGGCGGCAACCCCAGACTGACCCACAGGCCGCCGTGCTGTGAAGCCAGCGTTTGCAGGGCAATCAGCGTAACCTGCTTGTCGCCGTTCAGGCTGGCGCTGTTGGTGAAACCGCCGAACACCTTGTCCTGCCATTTGCGCGTGAACCAGGCTTTTGAGCTGGCATCGGCAAATTTCTTGAACTGCCACGACGGACCGCCCATATAGGTCGGCGAACCAAAGATGATGGCGTCGGCCTCATCCAGTTTCTGCCAGGCTTCCTCGCTGATGTTGCCGTCTTGATCGATAGCGATCAGCTCGGCTTCTGCGCCTTCGGCAACAATGTTCGCCAAACGCTCGGTGTGGCCGTAGCCGGAATGAAAAATCACCACTGTCTTCGCCATAAGGAACTCCCGGGTAGTTGCATCGGGGTGCCGGCGGCACCCATAAATACTCTGATCCAATCTACTCAAGCGGCCACAGGGTGAATACCCAATTTATCTGACGGAGTTATTCAAAAAAACCGGGTGGTATTTATGCGCCGCTCCCTTGCGCGCCCTGTTGCCGGGTGAAATCAATAAACGCGCGCAGCGGGCGCGGCATTTGTCGGTTGGCGGGGTAGTAAAGATAAAAACCGGGAAAAGGCGGTGTCCAGGCATCCAACAGCGGCACCAGCCGGCCTTCTGCCAGCGCGGCGGCCACCTGATGCTCAAACAGGTAGGCGATGCCCACGCCGTCCAGCGCCGCCCGCACCAGGATCTCCGGTTCGTCGACGATCACCGGCCCTTCCACCGCGATATCCAGCGTTTCACCGTCGCGCTCAAACTCCCAGCGGTAAAGATTGCCATTGGTTGGCCAGCGAAAATTCAGGCAAAGGTGTTGGCGCAGCTCGCGCGGCGCCTGCGGTTGGCCATGACGATCCAGATACGCCGGGGAGGCGACTACCCGCATCCGCAGATCTCCGCCAAGCTTGATCGCCACCATGTCCTTTTCCAGCTTCTCGTGCAGGCGCACGCCGGCATCGAAACCGCCGGCGACAATGTCCACCAGCCGGTCTTCCACGTTGAGATCGAGAAGGATATCCGGGTACTGCCGATGAAACGGTGCGATCAAGGGTGCCAGATAATGCATGGCGGCGATCCGCGTAATATTAAGACGCAAACGCCCGGTGGGCTGCTGGCGTTGGTTGACCGCCTGCTCCACCGCCGCATCGATTTCGGCGATAGCCGGCAACAGGCGCGCCAACATCTGCGCCCCGGCGTCGGTGGGTGCCACGCTGCGGGTGGTGCGGTTCAGCAGCCGCAACCCCAGGCGGCTTTCCAGATTGCGCAGCGTCTGGCTCAGCGCTGAAGCGGTCATGCCCAGGTGCACTGCGGCGCGGGCGAAGCTGCCGTGTTCGACAATGGCGGCAAAAGCGCGCAGTTCTGCAAATTCACTTCCTCTCATTATGCATCCATCGCTTATTAATTCATGAAGATTATAGCGTATTCCGTGAACAGCCCGCCGGGTCTATCTTGAAATCCACATCAACAGGAGAATACCCATGAACACATCCTTATCGCTGGACAGTTACCGCCTGCTGGGCCGCTCCGGCCTGCGCGTCTCGCCGCTGGCGCTCGGCACCATGACCTTCGGTGCCGACTGGGGCTGGGGAGCGGAACAGGCCGAAGCTCGCCGCCTGTTCGACACCTATGTCGATCGCGGCGGCAACTTTATCGATACCGCCAACCGCTATACCGAAGGCAGCGCCGAACGCTTTGTCGGCGAATTCGCCACCGGGCGCCGCGATCGTCTGGTGATCGCCACCAAATACACTTTGCCGATGCAGCCCGATAACCCGAACTCCGGCGGCAATCACCGCAAAAGCATGGTGCGATCGGTGGAGGATAGCCTGCGGCGGCTGAACACCGACTATATCGACCTGCTGTATTTGCACGCCTGGGACTACACCACCCCGGTGGAAGAAATCATGCGCGCGATGGACGATCTGGTGCGCGCCGGCAAGGTGCTGTACCTGGCGGTATCGGATCTCCCGGCCTGGCAGGCATCCAGAATGCAGATGCTGGCGGATTTGCGCGGCTGGTCGCCACTGATCGGCCTGCAGATCGAATACAGCCTGCTGGAGCGCACGGTGGAGCGTGAATTGATCCCGATGGCGCAAGAGTTGGGGTTGGGCGTGATCCCCTGGTCACCGCTCGCGGGCGGTGTGTTGAGCGGCAAATACCGGCGGCAGGATCTGCACCCCGAGGGGAATGAAGCGGGTACCCGCCGCGAGGTCGTGCGCACCAAAGGAACGCTGACCGCCCACAACCTCGACATTGCCGATGCCGTGGGCGATATCGCCCGCGAAGCCGGTTACACGCCCGCCCAGGTGGCGCTGGCCTGGACGCTGCGCAATCCGGCGGTAACCGCGCCGATTATCGGCGCACGCACGCTGACGCAACTGGATGATAACCTCGGCGCGCTGGCGGTCGGGCTGGCGGAAGATCGGTGGCAACGGCTGGATGCACTTAGCGCGATTGAATTGGGCTTCCCGCATGATTTTCTGACGCTGTCGACCACCCGCGACATCATGTCCGGCGGCCTGAATATCGCCGGGCGCAGATAAAAAAAATCCCGCACGAGGCGGGATAAACTTAACAGGGATGGGGTAATACACTACAGGGACTAACACACAACATCATCGGGTAGAACTACCTTACCAATCCCTATGTATAGAACTGTCATTCCTGCGTAAGGTTGCTCCGGCAGATGTAACGCCGGATGGAAATGTGACATGTTGACCGTGGCGCCGACGCTCAGGGATGGGCATAACGCCTTACCTATCTCACACAACAGATTAATAAATAATCGATTCAGGGCTATTGAAAGCGCCGGGTGGTATACTGATAGCCCCTACATCTACCCGGTGAAAGATATGTCTATCTTTGATGCCCTTAAGATGTTCAGCGCCACATCCGTAAAAGTGACCTGCCCAAAATGCGCTTACGCCTCCGAACAAAGCAGCAGCAAGGTGCGCAAAAATATCACCATGATCTGCCCTAAATGCGGGCACTATTTCCGCCCTGGAGAAGAAAAGTAACGCCTCCCGTCAATGCGCCAACTCTGTGGTGTAGTTGGCGGCTAGCCAACGGTAGCCGCTGCCCTCGGCCTTCACATGCCCCAGCCTGGGGAATGAAATATGGGCCGCGGCCACCCAGTCCCCTTCACGCGCAACCTGCGCCAGAATGCGCTCGCGCGTTTGCACCGCCTGTTGCTAGTCCTGGTTGGAAAAAGAATTACGGCCTGAAACGCAGTGAACTCCCGCTCGAGATCCCACCTTTCGAAGTAGCAATGCTGTGGCACCACAAACGCAATCAGGATCCGGCCTTATTGTGGCTATTGGAAGTGGTGCGGGAGATTACCCGCCACACCGATTCAACGGAGTAGTTTGCCTGATTATTCAGAATGATTATTTTGACGATTTAACAACGAGGATTATTGTTCCTCTGGAATATGCAACCAGCCATTAATCAGCGTACAACTCTGGCCACCAATCCATGGCTCATCGTGAATAAAACGAACGCTAACCCGTCCTTCCCGATGTAGTTGGGTACCTTGTCGAACCTGATACCCCTGTGCCGTCAAGCCACCGTCGGGGAAGTTATTGGCCTTCAACCAACGGGCCAGGCATGCATTGGCACTGCCGGTCACAGGATCCTCAACCAACTTATCCCATTCGACCAGAAACGCTCGCATTTCGTAATCTGCCGGACCACCAGATGAATAGGCGCCATAAATCACCACGCCATCAACATGACAAGCCATTTGCAGCTTTTTAATCATGGCTTGATCCGGCGTCATCGTCAGGCAGGACTGAGCGTTTGGCATACGTACCATAAGCCAGCGAATGCCCATGTCGGCAATCACCGGCATCCTGTCCGTTTCAATGACCGCAGGCTGAAAAGCAGCCATGAGCCGTTCCCTTTCCTCAACGGCCAGCGTTCGAAACGTTACCTCAGGTGCGGCAAACGCCAGTGTTTCGTCAGGCAAGATATTGACCGCAACCAGACCAACCCCGCATTCTTGCATAACAACCCCCGGCTGTTTGGTCACCAATCCGGCTTCCAATAATGCATGGGCCGTACCCAATGTCGGATGTCCGGCAAAGGGCAACTCTTTTTCGGGGGTAAAAATGCGCACCTGATAATCTGCAACCGGATTAGTCGGTTTGAAAACAAACGTCGTTTCCGAAAGGTTGGTCCAACGAGCTAATGAAAGCATCTGCATTTCATTCAACCCTTCCGCCTCCAGGATCACCGCCAAGGGATTCCCCTGCAAGGGCGAGGTGGTAAATACATCCACCTGTTTGTAGGCGCGTGGTATCACATTATCTCTTCTGAACATTTGCCGTAATCCGCTATATACAAGGCTTGATGATAGCTCTATTCAATGAATTACATCAATTTGTCAGCCTGTAGCTATTACATACTCCTAGCTTTTCACCCTATGTCAGTAAGAATAATTTTGCCCGCAGCATTCTCATCGGCCCTTCGACTTGAAATCCCCGTAAGCAGGATAAGCGTCAACCGCTGCTATTTAGCGGAGCCCGATAGCCATTATTTCTCGCTATCGGGCAAATCATCCCGCCCCGGCAAGAATAGCGCCGGTTAAGGTTGAAGCGGAGCCAAATGCGCCAGCACCAGGTCTATGCCCTCCCCCGGGCGGCGCAACGGGTTATGCCCCAGCCCCTGGGTTTTCACCAGACAGGCGGCAGGCCAGGCTTGGGCCAGGCATTCAGCTTCAACCTCCAGGACGATATCGTCGGCGCTGTCGTGGATGATTAACGCCGGTTGCTCAATCTGCCGCAACCCTTCATAGGCGTTAAAACGCTGCCAAACGGCCTCCCCGATACCGAAATAACGCTCAATGTAGCCCCGTAAACGTTGCTGCTGGCGCGCAGGCAAATTGAGGATAGAAGCATACTTGGTCACCAGGCCGCTAAAGTGCGTGGGCGCGCCGACAATCACCAAGGCTTTGGTACGCAGCCCCGCTTTCACCGCATTGATCGCCGACAGGCCGCCGAAGGAGTGGGCCACGATCGCGTCAAACCCGCCCTCTTGCCGTTCCAGTTGCTGAATGATTTCAATGAATTCGACGATGCTGCTCTGGTCACCTTCCGCATCCCCGTGTGCAGGCGCGTCAAAACCGATAACCTGGAAACCGCGTTCCACCAGCACCTGGATCAAACGCGCGAAATGCGATGCCCGCGACTCCCAACCGTGCGCCAACAGTACCTTTGGCCCCTGTTGCCCCCAGTGATAGACCACCGCTTGCTTATCGTTGCTCAGGGTGATGTAAGTAACGCTGCTCGCCATCCCCATCGTCTGTTTATCGCTTTCACGCGTTGGGACGCGACGTGGGGTGAAAAAACGTTTGCCAAGGTAGGCGGCCGTGGGGCCAGGCACCACAAGATCCATCAACCGAATACCCATTTTAATGCAGGATACGGCCGGTGAACGCATATAAGCCGGCCCACGATACTGCCGGTAGGCTTGTTCGATAAGTTGGTCAAAGTGTTCACTCATTGTACTCTCCAGAATGGCGGGTAACGTTAGATTTGCGCGGGCGCATCTTGCGCCGCTTGGCGTTTATCGAGCTGCCGAATAAGGGCCCTTTCCGCATCCGTTGCGACATGCCGATCCCAATACGCCAGTTTTGCTTCCATGCGTTTAAACCACAGTGGCGGTACCAGCGCATACAGGATATGCGCCACGTAGCCATGGTCGATCCCCACCGCATAACTGTGCGTTTGCAGCTTCCAGAATTCCCGACGTGGGTTCGTATGGTGATCCGAGTGGCGCGTCAGATTCAACAGGCCGGCAGAAGAAGCCTGATTGTTGCAATCCCAGCTGTGTCTTGGCTCAACGCGGGTGTTGGGAACCCGGATTAAACCGTAATGCTGGATATAGTTGACGGTTTCAAACAAGAACTTGGAGACCAGCATGGCCACCAGACAAGCGAGTAATCCACGCCCCCCCGCCGCCGCATAACAGGCGGCCAGGATCATCAAGCTCATGATGACGCCGCGAATCACCCTATTGCCCAGCGTAATACTCCGTTTGCCCTGGCCTTTTAGCCGTTGCTGTTCCACCTGCCACGACTCGCGGTACTGCGACAGCGACGAGCGGATAAAGAAACGGTAAACATGTTCGCCACGGCGTGCCGTAGCCCCATCGGCATACGTCGCCACATTGGGGTGATGCGAGTACACGTGGGAGATGGAAAACTGCGCGTCCGCAACCAATGCCAGTAACCAGCGCCCAACGGTCATCGCCAACAGGCTCTGGGTTTTGTGGATAAGCTCATGAGCCACCACAGTGTTGGTGCTCAGCGTATAACCGGTGGAGACGGCGGCCAGCAGCAATTCTGGCGTCCGCATACCGTGCAAAGCCGGCACATCCCACCCCGTCGCCGCCGAGATCCAGGCCCCAGCCCCCAACAAATCGCCCGGCGCCGCCTGCCAGATCAACGTAAACAACGCCAGCAAGGCGGCAGGCAGTTGCAGATAGGGGATCAACGCCAAAAAAGCGGTTAGCCGATAGTGGTGATCGGCAGTATCTACTTTGGTCAGGTTATCGAAGATCAAATAACTCAAGGATACGCACAGCATGGCGGCCACTATCCACCCGCCACCGAGCAAATTGGCCACCGCAGTCATGGGCAAAAACACCAGTGGCACCAAGGCAAACCTTAGGTAACTCAACATACTAACTCCTTATTATTCGATATTTTTTGCTCGGCACCGGCGGGAGAAAAACAGTCTGTTTGAATATGCTGCGCCATCACCCCGGATGCCGGCAGCCCCCGTTGGCACGCCTGCGCCAACCCCGGGTTACCGCAGATCAACACCCGCCAGCCGTGAGCCTCCAACCCGTACTTTTGATGCGGGTAGAGACTGCGCCACGCCTCCAGCCAGGATGTGAAGCGCCCGGCAAGCTCGTGCGCGTGCCCTTCGCTTTCTTGCGATAGCGCATGCAGGTAATGGAAGCCCTGATGTTGTTGCTGCAACCGCTGCAGTTCGGCAACGTCGAACTTGTCCTGCCGCTTGCGAATGGCATGCACCAGCATCACAGCCCGGTAGGGATTACGCGCCAGGGCCGCTCGAACCAGCCCCAGCGTGGTCCCTAAACCTGAACCGCTGGCTATGGCCAGCAAGGGCCCTTTCCCGTCATCCGCTTGCCCAAACTGCCCGCTGCCGCCAGAAAGCCACAGGGTGCGCCCGATGTTGTTCCGATCGCATAAAAAGGGAGAGAGGCGTCCCTGCTCTCTCAGCGTGACATCCACGACAATCTCCCGCGCGCTACTGGACCAGCTCACCGAATAACTGCGGACATCCGTGTCCGGCTGGTGGCAAAGCTGGAAAAACTGCCCAGGCAGGAAGGGCATGGCCTGCTCGGGCGACAAAGTGATCCGCCATACCGAAGCTGACAGAGGGGTCGCCTGCTTTATCTGAGCTGGCACCCAATGCGTCGCTACGGTAGCCGGCATCAGGGTTAAATCCGATTGGGGCAGGCACTGGCAAGCCAACACATGGCCTGCCGCAATTTCTTCGGCACTGAGCAAGTAGCCGAGATCCACCAGCGAACGCACTTCACCGCTGACCACCCGACACAGACAGGATTTGCAAGACCCCACCTGGCAGTTGTAAGGCAACGCCACGCCGGCTTTCAGGGCGCTTTCCAGCACCGTTTCCCCCGCAGCCAAGGTGAACGTTTGCCCCTCCAGCATCCCCTGGAAGGTGCTGCGGCGTGAGAACCATCTCTTCAGCATGTTATTGCTCTCCGCATATCAGCAGCCCATCGTCGAATACGCTGCCCATCAGGATCTGCCCGCCGATCGGCGCCGCCACGCTGATCGCCGCCAGCGCCTGGCCGTGGCTCTGGTAAAAAATCCGTGAGCGCTCGACCGCGCCCTGTGGGCCCAACGCCAGGCGCCAGACCAGTGATGGCGAGCGCGCTTGCGCATCCTTTTGATAGGCGGACAATTTCAACAGTTTCGGATGCGCGGCCACCAACAGTCCATCGCCCTCGGGCATGATATTGTCGACGCCGTGCAACCCGGTGAATCGCCCCAGCAAGACGGGTGACGCCTCACCCGGCCGCCATGCCCAACTGCTCACGGCACCGCTGGTGGTTTCCGCCACATACAGCCGCCCCCGTTGCGGGTTGTAGTAAATGCCGTTGGCAAAGTGCAACCCATCGAGCAGCGTATGCTCCCCCGCGTCGTCGACCAGCAAGACCCTGGCGAGTGGCAGGCGCAAATAGTCTTCCGCGCGCCCAAGTCCCCCGGCATAGGCATGGTCGCGCGTCAGCAGCCAACGGGATCGATCAATCACGCTGATGTCATTGATATTCTTGCCGACGCTGCGCGACAGCTCAGGCTGATAAACCAGCCGCATCGCCGCCCGCTCAAAACGGAACGTTTCGATGCGATCCCCCTGAGAGCCGTGGCTCACTGCATAAACCCACGTCTCGGCGTCCTTTTGCCACACATCGATGCCATGCGGGTAAAACTCGGGCGGATAGTCGCCGGGCAAACGCAGGGGCGCCTGCCCCTGCTGGACGTAATAGAGCGCGCCCGGTGCCTTATCATGGCGATTCAGGCTGCTGACCAGCGCGCCCCCCTCCTTCAACGGCGCGATGTCCTCCGCCCCGCTGATCCCCGATATTTTTTGGCATTGCCGCAGGTTAATATCCTGAACCCGGTAGAACGCGCCTGCGTCAAACAGCAGATTGATTACATACGCCAGCACAGCGACAGCCAGTGCTACACCCATCAACTTTTTCATCATGCTTCCACGGTAACCGGTGAATAAAACTGCTGATTTACTGCGCTCACACCTTGTTCTGCCAGAACCGCGATCGCAGCCAGATACTGCTCCAGTAGCGCTGAGGCGGTTTGCTCGGTGAAATAACGCGCCTGATAATCAAGTTCAATCGACAGCTCGTCGGCCATTTCCACCACGTTCATCATCAAGGGGAATTCGACCGCGTTGACCGGCAGCATCGACAGGCTGGCCTGCCACTGGCGCATTTCCGCCAACGGCGCAGGCGGTTCGACATTGAACGTGGCAATCAGAGGCAGTGGCGCCTGCTCGCCATGGAAACAGCGGGACGGCAATGCCGGAGCCTCACGCTGCGCCAGCACCGCCTGATGCACCCTGCCGACAAACTCTGGCCACGAAGCGCTCTCGGCACTGTTGAAGCACAGCGGCATCAGGCTGACGCATTGGCCGACCAGCCCTTCGCTGCTCTCGAAGTCACGTCCGGCATCCGGCACGGCGATCGGCAACAGAGAGCCGCCGATAAACTTCTCGAGCGTCGATACAAACAGAGCGTTCAACATCACAAAGCGAGTGGTACGCAGTTCTGCGGCAACTTTACGCAGTTGGGCCGACAAACTCGGGTAAGCCAGGGTCTGTTTCAAACGCCGGCCTTGATAGGGTGCTGCTTGCAAAACCACCGGCAGCGCACTGGCGGGATCGAAACGACGCGCTGGAATAGCGGCCAGCCGTTGAGCAACCTCGGCATCATTGGCCGTCTTTTCCGCACGCATAAAACGCAGATAGCTCGGTGCCGCCGACAGCTCAGGGCTAAACCCTGCCGCCAGCGCATCGTAGATATGCAGCAGTTCACGCAGTATCACCATGAATGACCAGCCATCCGCCACCGTATGGTGCGCCGACAACGCCAGGGCCGTTTGGCCGGGCTGGCTCAGCAACAAAACGCGCGCCAGCGGCGCGGCCGTCAATGCGAAGGGTTTAGCGGCAAACTCGGCCAGCCGGGCAGCGAGATCTGCCGACTCGCTGCGTTCTTCAATAAAATCGACATTGGCCCCGCCCGGAACCACCCGCAACTCCCCCGCGCCGTTGAACTGCATACGCAAGGACTCATGACGTTCGCTCAGCAGCGCCCAGGCTTCGGCCAGAAGTGATCCCTCGATTTCACGCGCCGTTTCAACCACGCAGCCAATGTTGCCCGCGCACAGCCCGCTTTCGTCTTTGGCGGCCAGCAGCATAAAACGCTGCTGGCTGTCGGCGGCCGGGTAAGGCGTATTGGGGTGCAAACCGGCGTCACCAAAGAAGCCGTCAACGCGCATGGCATTAACGCTCTCTTTTACCGCCGCGATAAAGTGCTCGATGTCTTGCGAAGAGTGCGCGGTGGACACGAAGCAGTTGCGGCCTTCCCAAATAAAGATGCCGCGCAGCATCAGGTGATGGAACAGAATGTCGTAGTTACCGCTGAATTTGAAACGGAACAAACTGCCCGCCGAAACGATCTCGATAGGCGTGCCCGTCGTGGCAAACCAGGTGTTGAGCGTTTGCGCGAGGTAATGCGTCTTTTGGTTGATGTCGTCATATAACCCGGGGTGGCTCTTGATATAGTCGAGCACCGCTTTGCTGGCCGCCATGGTCAGGGGGTGTTTGGAGAAGGTCCCGGCAAAGAAAATCAGTTCGGATTGCGGCCAGGACTCATCGCCGTATTGCCAGAAACCGCCGTCAATGCTGTCCATAAAGCGCGCCGACCCCGCAATGGCGCCAATCGGCAGGCCGCCGCCGACAATCTTGCCGTAGGTGGCAATATCGGCCTGGACACCGTAATACGCCTGCGCGCCGCCGGCAGCCAGGCGGAAACCGGTAATCACTTCATCGAACATCAAGGCGATATTGCGTTCGGCCGTCAGCTTACGCAGCGCATGCAAATAGTCGCGCGGCTGATGATCGGGATAGCGGCTTTGTATCGGCTCCACAATGACCGCAGCCAGTTGATCGGCATACTGGGCAATCAAAGCCAGGCTCTCTTCGCTGCCGTAGTCGAGCACCAGCAGATCCTCGACCAGGGACGCCGTCGTCCCTGCGGCGATCGGCACTGCCCGCTCCGGGGTTTCGCCCCCCTGTTGGCGCCCCAGGATGCCATCAAAAACGCCGTGATAAGAGCCACTGAACAGCGCCACTTTATTCTTGCCCGTTACGGCCCGCGCCAGGCGCACCGCGCTCATGACGGCTTCAGAACCGGAGTTACAAAAAGCCACGCGCTGCTGGCCCGTCAGCTCCGCTATCAATGTCGCAACTTCACCGGCCAGAGCGCTCTGCGGCCCGATTTGCATGCCTTGCGCCAGTTGTGCGGCAACGGCCTGCTGCACGCACTCCGGTGCATGCCCCAACAGGTTGGCACCAAACCCCATGGTGAAATCAACGTACTCGTTATCGTCGACATCCCAAATACGGGAGCCTTGTGAACGCACGCCCACCAGGGGGTACAGCATTTCCTTGGTGGATAAACGAAAACCTGCCGATGCCCGGTTATCTGCCAGCACGGCGCGGTACTGCTGCGCATTGTGCCTGGAGCCAGAGGTTTTGCTGACAAACTGCTGCGTCAGTTGCTGTATATGGTTATCGCGCTCGGCCCCCAATGAGGTCTTTTGGGTTTCCTTTTTAAACCAGCTACTGTGGGCGCCGGCTTTGGCCGGTGCAGCGGTGGCCGCCGCGTTATTCGCCACGGCCGGTGGAGGAAGAGCCTCTACCGGCGCACTTGCCGGCACCGAAGGCAGCGCGGGTGCTGAAAGCGGTTGAGCATGGCCGCCGCTCAACAGGCGCAGCTGTTGCGACATAACCTCTAATTGCCGTGCAATCACCCCTTGCAACGCGTCCGGTGCCGCTGCCGGCATGGCCCATTCGTGTTCGATCACAGAGGGTGGCGCGGGTGCCGCCGAGGCTGCAGCTTGCGGCACTACCGCCACAACCCGGCTTTCACTGGCCACAGGTTCAGGCTCCGCCACTTGCGCACGCTCCACAACGAAATGGATCACCGCATCCAGCGTGTTCAACTCTTCAAACAGCGATCTCAGCGGGATCACCACGCCATAGCGATCCTTGATGGTATTAATCGCATCCAGCAAGACCAGCGAATCGGCCCCCATTTCCAGGAAGGGCAGATCATCATCCAGAGCTTCGGGCGATGCCCCCAAATACCCGGCAATGATCGCTTTGATTTCGGCGCGTAATTGATGTTGTTTTGACATAGCGTCCTCGTATGAAGATGGTGGCAGCGTTGGCTTTTCATCGGCCAACCAATAGGTTTTCCGACAGAATTGGATGGCCGGCAGCGTCAACGCCTCGCGGCTTGTTGCGCGATACAGCCTGGACCAGTCGATGTCATGCCCTTGCTGCCACAACGAACCCAGCAGCGTCAGCAGTGATTGGTATTCATGGCGATGATCAGCGGCCGCCAAAATCGGTTGGCTGCGATCGGTGGCGGCGACAAACTTGCCCAGCGAACTGTCGGCGCTCAGATCCACAAAGGTATATTTCCCTTCCTCTCGCAGCGCCTGTATGCCTTGCAGGAAATGAACGGGTTGCCGGATTTGTTGGCTCCAGTAATCGGCATCGGTGTGCCGGCGCGGCAGAGCGTCCAGATTGCTGTAGAAAGGGATATTCCCCTCGGCAAAATCAATATGCTGCGTCAACCAGAGGCGATACGCCGGCAAGATGGGAGCCATCAGGTGAGAATGGAATGCGTTGGTGGTTTTAATCCGGCGGGCATGGCCGCCTTGCGCTGAAATCGCCTGCAGGCAGGCATCGATCGCCGGCGAACTGCCGGTGATGGTGGTCAGCGTCGGCGTATTGAACGCGGCAATATCAATATCGTCGGCCCAGGGGGCGATACAGCGACGAACCTCGTTTTCGCCGCTGAACACCACCGCCATCGAACCCTGTTGCTCCAGGCCGGCCATCAGATTTGCACGCTGATGCACCATCGCCAGCCCTTGATCCAGCGAAATCTGGCCGGCGACAACCGCAGCGCAATACTCACCCAGGCTATGGCCAATCACCGCCGCCGGGCGTAGCCCGAACTGCAACAGGCTATCCGCCGTGGCATAAGTGCAGGCAAACAGGGCCAACTGGCAGGTTTTGGCGCAATGCTGCCAACTGTCGTCCTGCGCATGCAGCGCTTGCCGAATATCAATTTGATACCGTTCCTGAACGGTATCAGCCAGGCTATCGAAGCGCGTGCGGTAGTGCGGCAGGTGCTGGTATAAAGCCGCCCCCATACCGATTTGCTGCGTTCCCTGCCCGGGGAACAACCAGACCTGCGGGCGCGGTTTCTCCACTTTATTTGCGGTAAGTTGCGCCATGTTTTCTGCCAGTTGCCGGCGGTTGGCGCCATAGGCAAACCCACGATAGCGCGGGTGGTCATAACGGGTATTGACCAGGCGACACCATGCCGGGACGTCAACGTCGTGTTGCATTTGCAAGGTGTTATAAATGCCGTCACGCTGCGCGCTGAACCCTTGTTCTTCGTGCGAGGCCACCAGCAGCAGCGCCAGCGGCTGGGCCGCCTCATCGCGCTTCGCGGCCTGTGGACAATCACGCAGTATCACGTGGCTGTTCGTCCCGCCGAAGCCAAAACTGCTGACGCCGGCATAACGTTGCCCCGCCGCAGATTCCCAGGCACAAGGCTGGCTTCCCGCTACCGCCACCCGGCGGCTAATGGCGGCGATATGCGGATTTTTTTGTTGGAAATTCAAATGAGGCACGCGCTGTTGGCCATGCAGCATCAACGCGGTCTTCACCACCCCAAGCACGCCGGCGGCGGCTTCGAGATGGCCGATATTGGTCTTGACCGACCCCACCTGAACCGGTGCCGGTTGGCTACGCTCGGCAAACACCGCTTCCAGCGCCTGATACTCGATCAGGTCACCCAGCGCAGTCCCGGTGCCATGCGCCTCCACATAGTCGATTTGATTGCCGTCGATGCCCGCCTCGGCCAGCGCACGCGCGATCACCGCCTGCTGCGATGGCCCGTTAGGCGCCGTGATGCCGTTGCTGCGGCCATCCTGATTGATGGCGCTGGCAACCAAGGTGGCATAAACCCGGTCACCATCGGCCAATGCCTGCGCCAGGGGTTTCAACACCACGATGCCGCACCCCTCGCCACGCGCATAGCCATCGGCGCGCGCGTCAAAGGTTTTGCACTGGCCGTCCGGTGCCAACATCTGCGCCTCGGTGAAGACCTTTTGCAAATGCGGCGTCAGCGCCAGATTCACGCCGCCGGCAATCGCCAGCGAACTGCGCCCCGAGCGCAGGCTTTGCATGGCCCCGTCGATGGCCACCAGCGAAGAGGAACAGGCGGTATCGATGGCGACGCTGGGCCCTTTAAAATCATAAAGATAAGATATGCGGTTGGCGGCAATGCTGTGCGCGTTACCCAACCCGCTATAAGCGGAAACCCGGTCGCCCGAGACCAGGGCATAATCACTGGCGCTGATGCCGATAAACACCGCGGTATCGCTTCCCCGCAGCGCCGAAGCCTGTAATCCCGCATCGGTCAGTGCCTGTTGCACGGTTTCCAACAGCAGGCGATGTTGCGGATCGATATACTCCGCCTCACGCGGCGAAATACCAAAGTAACCGGCGTCAAAATCGCTCACGCGATCAAAAAAACTGCCTTTGCGGTTAAAACCGCTGAGTGCAGAGCCGGCCCAACGATGAGCCGGTATTTCCCCCATGGTGCTTTGCCCCTGTTGCAACATCGACCATAGCGCCTGCACGCCGCTGTGGCCCGGCAGTTCAACCCCGATGCCAATCACGGCGATATCCTGGCCGGCCACGGCCATCGCAAGTGCTTCCGGTCGCTCAGCGGGTTGCAACAGACCCGCAGCCAGCTTGTTGATCGTCGGATAATCGTAAATCAGCGCCGGCGACAGCTCGCGCCCCAAATGTTGTTCCAACTCGCCGATCACGCCAACCGCCTGTAACGAATTCAGGCCAAAGGCGGTAAAGGCCTCATCCCACTGTTCTTCACCGACAGCGCTGTTGACCGCAGTGCCGATGATACCGGCGATAAGCGCGGCCAGAGCAGGCTCGCTGTATGAGGCAACGTCGGCAACCTGGGCCGGTGGGGGCTGTACGACACGGCTGCGCCATTGCACCGCCAGCTCATTTTGCCGGTACATCTCTCTGGCGCGGGTTCGTTGCAATTTGCCGCTGGTCGTACGTGGAATGCCCCGGCGGCCGACCCACACCCATTCCCCCAGGGTAATGCCGTGCCGCTCGGCCACCACGGCATTCAAACGCCGGTTCAACGCAGCGGTATCCAGGGTCTCCCTGAGACGCTCCGGGATCTCCAGCAAGGCTACCGCTTGTTCCGTTTCGGCAACTTCGGCGGCGAAGACGCAAACGGTTGCGTCTGCGAGCAAAATATCTGCTCCCCTGAGGGTTTCCTCGATGTCCGTCGGGTAATGGTTTTGCCCATTGACGATCAACAGCTCTTTCGCGCGCCCGGTGACGTACAGCGCCCCCGCTTGCAGGAAACCCAGGTCGCCACTGCGTAACCAATGCGCCGGATCGGGCTCGATACGCGCCTGGAAGGTGGCTTCTGTCGCCGCCGGGTTATTCCAATAGCCGGCCGCAATGCTGGGCCCACGTAACCAGATCTCGCCGGTTTGGCCGGCCGCAAGCGGTTGTAGAGTGTCGGGATCGACAATGCGTACATCGGTGCCGGGCAACGCCTCGCCACAGTTGACGACCTCCCCCGCTTTTTCTTCGGCGATCGCCATCCCCTGGCCTTTCTCCCTGCCGGTAACGATCAGCGTGGTTTCCGCCATGCCGTAGCAGGGTAAAAACGCCTGCGCCCGGAAACCGGCAGGGGCAAAATGTTCACTGAACTGGCGCAACGTGGCTGGGCGGATCGGCTCCGCGCCGCAAAACGCCACATCCCAACAGGAGAGATCCAGGCCTTCGGCCTGCTGCGGGCTGATTTTGCGCACGCAGAGATCGTAGGCGAAATTAGGGCCGCCCGAGGTCGTCGCACGGTACTCCGACACCTGCTTTAGCCAGTTAAGCGGGTTTTTCATCAGCATCATCGGCGACATCACCCGGCAAGGGAATGCTCCGAATACCGGCTGCAGTAGGCCGCCGATAAGCCCCATATCATGGAAATGCGGCAGCCATATCATGCCGCGGCTTTCATGGTGGTGACCAAAATAGTGATGAATGGCCTGCGAGTTGGCCCACAGGTTGCCATGAGTGACCATGACCCCTTTTGGCGTACCGGTTGAACCCGAGGTATATTGCAAAAAAGCCACATCGTCATCGCTAACCGGTGCAGGATTAAACTCCCCTGAAAAATGGCTATCGAGATGCTGAAGGCGGTATCCCGCCGGCAATGCCACTGCGGGCAGTGGGTCAAAGGTGAAAATTAGCGGCGCCAGCGGTAAACCGAGCGATATTAAGGTTTCAGCGCCTTTTCCTGTGGTGACGATAAATCCCGTTTGCGCATTGCGTAAAACCCCGCTAAAACGCTCCCACGCACTTCCTGAGGCCTTGGCCGGCATAGGGACAGGAACGGCAATCATGCCGGCATAAAGACACCCGAAAAATGCGCCAATAAAATCTTCGCCGTCGGGATAAAGTAAAATAACCCGATCGCCACGATGACCGTATTGCTGAAGCGCGCTGGCCAGAGATGCGGCGCGCTGATGCAATTGTCTGTAGCTTTGGTTGCTTATTTCTTTGGCACTTCGCAAAAATTCAAATGCCGTCTTGTCGGTATGTCGAACAGCAAGCTCGGGCAATAGTTGGTTGAAGGAATTAAATCCCCTGTTAAACAACTGATGAGACGGCATAATGATTAGCTCTTTATTCTCAATATAAAATATGAAAAGTTAAATTAGCCCGAAATTATTTTGCGGCGCGGCCGGCAAGCAGATCGTTGCAGAAGTCATTCCATACCTTCAGCCACAAATCCACACGTTGTACCATTTCCTCAAAACGATCTTCCGTTATTGCCTGGCAGAATAAAATCCAGGCATCTTCAGAATGGCCGTCTTCAATCGACTCACCGGTTTCCGTTTCTACGTGAATGCTGTGATAACCGCGGGAGACATCGATGTCGGTCGCCACGTCCACGCTCTTCGCCCAAGGCGTCGCAAAATC
This sequence comes from Serratia inhibens, assembly GCF_003591175.1. Taxonomy (GTDB): domain Bacteria; phylum Pseudomonadota; class Gammaproteobacteria; order Enterobacterales; family Enterobacteriaceae; genus Serratia; species Serratia inhibens. The sequence continues at coordinate 1,872,847 of NZ_QYYG01000001.1, forward strand.
ATGGAACACCGTTTCCGCAACGGCCAGCAGCGCGACCAGCTGCGGGTAATCGCCGTAGGCATTTTCAAAGGTCGCGCGGCAAGCCACAGAACTGGACATCGGCATCCAGGCTTTCACCTCGTTCTCGCTCATGCCCAGCTGTTCAATGGTATTGAAGAATTGCACATAGTGCGCCAACGCTGGCTGCCCGTTATAGCTGCCGTCACTGCCGGTCCCCGGGTGGAAGCCCAGTTCGTCCAGCAGGTTGATCTGCAGCAGGAAACGCGCGGCCATTTTTGCCCTGGCACCCAGGCGGCCTTCCAGCTGTTTTGCCGAGCTCAACGCTTCGATCACCGCATCGGTAAATACCTGGGCAAAAGCATGATAAAACTCCAGATGGAATACTTTCATCTGGTTGAGATCAAATTCACCGCCATTCATTTTTGACAAGATAGGATTTGTCATCAACGGATGCGATTCAACGCGATCAATTAATCTCTTTGCGAACTTATGATTACGCTGATAGTTATTCTTTTCTACCGTTGCAGCAATAGCGTCTCTGCCGAGTTGGCGTGCACTCAGTAACTTTTCCATGATTAGCATCTCAATATAAAGACTACGATTGATAGATTACAGGGCGGATACCCTGCCTACTGCCATAACAACTAATGCAAACATCCCACAGCTAAAAGGAATAACCTGAATATATTTGAAGGGTAAGTAAAAACAGGCGGCAATCAGTAATACAGGGATACCCACAGAAAGAATGACCATGCATATCGCTGCATAATACTTGTAGATATAAGGAACCTGTAAATCGTCAATGCTCATTCCATAAAGCATTGATATCAATGGCAGCATGATAAAAGCGATATGCGCCAATCTCAGCATTCTGCGGTTTAAATCGGTGTAATTTTCGTGCCCTTTAGGTGCCCGAAAAGGCCCCTTAAAGGCGTACATCCCCATTAAGCCCCCCATCATAATACCCACCACAATACCGCTCCACCCAAAGGCAATCAGCATCTCACCGAGATTAACCACTTTACTTCTCCTGTTTATTATCACCACATAGACAAGGTGCTTACGCAATCGCAAGCACCTTTATAAAAAACATTTATTTGAATAGCTTAAACTTTATAAATTTATAAAGCTGGATAATTAAAAGTCGGTAAATTGTTTAACCTTGGAATAATGAATCGGCTGTTCAAATCCCGGCATTCTGATACCGTTCATGTCGATCTCGACTTCAGCCTCATTTATGCCATGCTGCCCAAAAAGATAGATAACCTTCAGTTCACCGCGTGAGGCCGCCGCATCATAAGCCGCCACCTGCTGCTGTACCTGTCTCCTACGTTGCAGGTAGTCGGCAAAGGCCTGTTCGCCGTGCCGTTTGCGCAACCACTGCGCCGTCAGTTGCGGTGAGTAGACCACGCCGGTGGCATTGTTTCCGCCAAACCCTTTCGAGTTGATAAAAGCGATCTGCGCCTGTTCGGCAGACAAAGGCCGATCCTGGGTCGGGATCAGTAAGCGAGCGTCATTCACCTGCGGCGATATCTGAGACAGGCTTTTGATTCCCGGCAAGATGCCGTACTTAAAGGTGCCCAGGCAGCTAATCAACTGATCGCCACTCGCCGGCCCCAATGAGTGCCCCAGATAGGATTTCACCGCCGTAACGGGCCATTGGTTAATGGAGAAGGCTTCGGCGACTCGGTCAAAGATTTCGGCTTCGGACACGCAGTTTTTTGGCGTGCTGGAACCGTGCGCCTGAATGAAAGAGCCTTGTTGTACACATTCCAGCCCGGCCATCGTGACGGCAGAAGCGACAGCCTTCGCCATGGTGATGTAATTGCCCGGCCCCGGCGAGGCGATGGAGCGTTTATAGCCGTCGGCGTTGATGAAAACATCGCTCACCGAACCGTGAATCTCCGCCCCCAGCTGCAACGCCAGCTCATCATCCATCAGCACGATATATTGGCTGGACTCGGCAATCACAAAACCGCAGCTGTTGCCGAACGGGCGGCTGCTGTTGCGCCAGTCTGCCGTTTCGGTTTCGTCGATACGTTTGAGCTTGCTCTCCGTCGCCAACGCCCCCATCGCATCGAAGCCCTCGATCACTTCCGGGGTGATCGGCGCCTCTGCGCTCCCCACGATCGCCACGCGGATCCTGCCCGCCTTGATATCTTCCGCTGCGGCATTCAGGTTGTAGAGAAAGGTGGCGCAAGCGCCCAGGGTAGCGCTGGTGTGCCCCACACTGCCCAACACATAGGCATTCAAAAAATCGGCGCACATGCTGTTCAGGCCCAACGGGCACTGTTTGGCGCTGACGCGGTGGCCCTTCAGGCGCGATTGCAGCATACCGCCAAACCCCTGGTCGTCGAGCTGCCCCAGAATATTGCCGGAATACACCCCTAACTGATCTGGCGCAATCGCCGCCCGGACTTCGTCCCACGGGATCCCCAGGGCATTAATGGCATCGGAGGCCGCAACGATCGCCATCTGCAACGCACGGGGATGAAACTGCGAGCTGTAGTGGTCGCCCGGCCTGAATCCCTGCGGCAATTGACCCGCGGCTTGCGCTTCGGTGCGCAGCGTGACGTCGATTTTGCAATCCATCTCGCCGCGAACGGTAATGCGCACCAGATCGTTCGTGAGCGGTTCAGCCCGCCACCCCTGCGGCAGAGGCTGGGGCACCTGCCGGCTGGGTAGATCAAAACTCAAAGGTTCGGCACCCGCCGCCATATTCAATTTGGCATGGCTGGCCACGGCATCGACGTCAAAATACTCTTTGGCGATCTTTCTGATCAATGTGCCTTGCAACACGGCTTCTTTTATTTCAGCCGCAGCCTGTGCGGCTGAGCGTATATTCCCTTCCGCGTTACGGTAGCCTTCGTCCTGATATTCAAGCAATCCCATCAGTACTGCTAATGATAATAGCGTCTCTTGCTGCTGGTCCTGCGGCAAAGCGTCCATGACCATGCGACGAAACGCGTGGTGCGAAGAGCTCCGACCTGCGGGACCGTAGCCACCGAATGCGGTTATGACAGGTAACTTGACCATAGAGTATCCTAGCCTTTCTGCGGCATCGTTATGCCTTCACTTACTTTAGATAATTTACAGATATCAGTTTACAAAGCGTGGGCAAAAGCTATTATGAAAATCCGGCCAAAATGCAGACTTTTTTGGCCAAGACGGGTGTAGCAGTAATAATCCAATAATAAATCAGGTATTGATTGGAAAATGATAAATACAAAGATAGGATTTGTATTGTGTGAGCACATGCTGAGTTCCGGCCTCAGCCTGCCAATAGAAATGTGGAAAGCAGCAGCGAGTAGTTATTTCGCAGAACAAAGAAACAATCATAAAAATCAAGATAAATACGCACTTACCTTATGTAAACCTGAAAGCATCCTCAGTATTAGCACGATCGGTATTAATAAAAATCCTATACCGACACACAGCGGTTTTAGCCTGATTGCCGATGACGTACTGGAAGACGATGCCGATTACGATATCATCTATCTTCCCGCCATCTGGCGTAATCCGCGCCCTATTGTGAGACGAAACACGGCCATCACCCGGTGGCTGACAATTCAGGCGGCAAAAGGCACGCGGATAGCCGCCGTCGGGACCGGTTGCTGCTTCCTGGCGGAAGCCCGGCTACTGGATGACCAACCGGCCACCACCCACTGGCACTATTTCGAACAGTTCGCACATGATTATCCCGAGGTTAATTTAAAAACAAAATACTTCATCACCCAGTCCGAGAATATTTTCTGTGCAGCCAGCGTTAAGGCCCTTTCCGACCTCACCATTCATTTTATTGAGACCACCTACGGTAAAAAAGTGGCAAACCATACGCAACGGACTTTCTTCCACGAGATCCGCAGCCACTTTGAACGCCTGTGTTACCGAGAAGAAAATAAGCCTCATCCTGACGAGGATATAATCCAAATCCAAACCTGGATAAAGGAAAATTGCACGACAGACTTACCGATGCAGAAACTCGCCGATATGGTAGGCATGAGTTTGCGCAACTTTAACCGCCGCTTCAAAAATGCGACCGATATTTCGCCCTTGCAATATCTATTAAAGGTTCGGATTGAGTCCGCAATCAATATGTTACAAACGACTAATTTAAGTATTCAAGAAATTGCCGCTCTGGTGGGTTACCAGGATATTGCGCACTTTAACCGCCAGTTCAAACGCATCTCCAGCGTTTCGCCCGGTGATTATCGCAAAACCGTTCGCGCCAAGATGTTCCGTGCCGAACACCCCACCGCTGAGGCTGAATCAGAGTTTTAACCTGAAGGGGCCCCGCAAGGGGCCCCAATCACATCTCATGCTCAATCAGTCAGCTTTCGCCGCTCGCTCAATGGCAAGCGCCACAGGTCGTAACGTTCTTCTCCCCGTTTAACGCTTCCCGCAAAGTGATCATTCAAGCTGCTCGAGGTAAAGATAAGCTCTCCTCCTGGCTGGATAGCCGGCGTGTCTGGCCAACGTATGCCCTCGTCGGCGGCGAGCAGCGACATCACCCTGCTCTTGGGATCAAACTTCACGATGCCATTGTGAGTGACGTCGGTAATATAAAGGTTGCCGACGGCGTCGGTCACGATGCCATCGGTATTACCGCCGACGGAGCCAAGATCCTGGATTTTTGCGGCAATCTGTTCATCTGTGGCCGCCGCATTGCGCAACATCTCGGTCGGTACCGCATGAGCGTGCGTGCCTGTCGTCACTGTCCAATACAGCGTGCGGCCATCCGGCGACAAGGCGATGCCGTTAATGCCGATAAGTAACGGGTTACCTGGCCAAACGTCTGCGCCATGCGCAACGACCTTCACGCCCGCCTCAACCTGCAGGCTCGCGTGCCGGTCGAGTACCCGGCGGGCATTGCCGGTGGCAAAATCCACCACGATCAGGCCGACCTTATTGTTCGGTGCGCTGCGCGAACCGCTGTCGGAGATATAGGCAACGCGACGGCGCTCATCGACGACAATGTCGTTCAGGAAGCTGCCTTTGCGGTCGGCCACGCCATCCAGGCCGATGCGCTTGATCGTTCGGCCCGACTTCAGATCCAGCACCAGCACCTTCTGCGAGCCGGCCGGAGCCTCGGCTTCGCCGGCGACGAAGCCCATGTCCAATGCCCACAACCAGCCGTTCTCGCGATCGACATAAAAGCCCAGCACATTGCGCAGACTTTGCTCCGGCGCGGCATTCACGGCGTTGCCCTCGCGGGACGGGAATGCCGCCAAGCGTGCGGGGCCGGACGTGGCGCGGGTGTCCAGAATGCTCAATGTGGCAGGCGCAGCGGCGGACACCAGACGCGGCGTACTCACGAACGCGGTGCCTTGCTTATCGAAATGAATACCGGCGATAGGCGCGTTGACCGACCCGGAAAAAACAACCGGATCTTTGCCACCTTTGGGCGATTCCCAGCTCACACCGGTATAGCTGCGCCAGCGTTCGAGGGTTGGTGAATCTGCCGCTATCGCCGCGTTTTCGAAAGACAGCAGAGCCACCATGGCCATGGCGGAAAGACGAAAGAAATGTTTGGGCATAAACGTGCTCCGTTGAAGGTAAGGAAAAGCGGTGAATGGGGGCTCAGGCGTTTTGGCGAGGCTGCAGTAAATCCCCCTTTAATAAGGAATAGGGAAATTGTATTGATAACTCTCAGGGTGATAAATTGGCTTAATAGACAAAGATTTGTTCTTTAGAGGATAAGATGAGCCGTAAATTTGACTACCTTGGGGATGTAGAGGCTTTCATTGCGGTGAGCGAGAAAGGTTCTTTTACTGCGGGTGCCGTGGCGCTTTCCACCACGGCTTCCGTGCTGAGCCGGGCCGTTTCCCGCCTTGAAACGCGCCTGGGGCGACAATTGCTGCATCGAACCACCCGCCATCTGGGCCTGACCGAAGCCGGGCGGCTCTACCTGGAGCAGGCGCGATCGGCATTTCAGCAGTTGGACGACGCCGGGCGCGAGATCCAGGGGTTGGAAGGCGAACTGACCGGTCGCGTGCGGATAAGCGTGCCCACCACTTATGGGCACTACCGTCTACCGCCGCTGCTGGCGCGCTTTGCCCAGCAGTACCCGCAAGTCCGGGTGGAGTTGAATATCACCAATCGCAATGTCGATTTGGTCGCGGAGGGTTTTGATCTCGCCATCCGCCTTGGCGACTTGCCCGACAGCGGCCTGGTCGCGCGAAAGCTCGAGGATGCGGCGTTGCTTTTGGTCGCCTCACCCGGCTACCTCAATCGCGCCGGTACCCCCAAGACATTGGAAGAATTGGAGCGGCATATGTGCCTGCCATTCGTCATGCCACGCACCGGCCGGCTCGCACCCTGGGTATTTCGCAACGGTGAGCGTGACGTTGACTGGCTACCCAGCTCATCCATCGAAATTTCGGATGACGTACTGGGTGTGGTTTCCCTGGCCGAACAGGGTATCGGTATTTGCCAGAGCTATGAATTTATCGTTCACGACCGAATGGAAAACGGCCGGTTGGTGGAAATACTGCCGCATTTGCGCGGCCGTTCACGCCCCTTCTCGGTGGTATACGCACCGCATCGCCGCCAATCGCCGGCAACGCGAGCGATGATCGAACTGCTGTGTTTATAGGGGGGTTGGGGGAAATGTCTATGAGGTCGGGGGTAGTTCCACCAGCTTAGCGATAGTCTCCTGCATGCCCGATTTAACCATGGCGATGATCTGGTGTTCGGTGAATCGGGCTTTACGCATGGCGATCTCCTCAGGAGATATAGTCAAGAATGTCGGAAGATCTCTAAAAGTGAATGGTTCGGTTTGCAGGGATACTTACAGTTTAATCTCGTAAGCTTGCAAGCCCAATTTAGATATACTTTTCGTTAAAGGTAAAAATTAGGAAAAGAATTCGGCTTGCACCATTTTTGAGCAAAGTAATCAGTCTTCCTTACATGTCCAGGAATACCACACGTTGACCACTGTGATTCTAAAGTAATGAGTTAGCCTTGCTTTTTAGTTTTCGATAAAAGTAGCCGATAACCTTAATATTTGACAAAAGGCTAGTTGCATCTTTACGGTGCAGTTGGTTTTTTTTCGCACTAAAAGTGTTCAAAAATAAATTACCAACTTACTGATTTTTTTTTTAAAAAACAGATTGATTATTGTCTTCGTGGCATGCCAGTGTATGTTCAGAGATGCGAAGTAACCTGACGCGATTTGTTCAACAGCTTGATGTGCATCGTTAACAACGGCCGTGATAATAGCGTCGTTTTTTTTAGCCTTATCCATGCGAACGACCGTTCGTTCGTATTGTGTAGTATTTAATATCAAGGTACTCGTATGAGCGAACTGACCCCTTCTATAGCAATTATCGGTAGCGGCCCAGCGGGATGTTATAGCGCGCAGTTTTTGAAGAAAGCTCTGCCTGATGCTGACATCACTGTGTTTGAAGCGTTACCTGTACCTTATGGCCTCTTGCGCTACGGAGTGGCCGCTGACCATCAGGGAACAAAGAACGTTTCTGCACAATTTGAGCGGTTGTTCAGCCGTGGTGGAGTGCGCTTTATAGGAAACGTCGAAATTGGCAAAGACATCAGCCTCGAAGAGCTTAAGGCGGCGTTCGATGCGGTGGTTATGGCAACAGGGCTCAGTGCTGATCGCCAACTGGGGATTCCGGGAGACGACCAACCGAGTGTAATGGGTGCAGCGCAGCTGCTAAGAGCGCTTAATGGTTATCCCAAACGCGATGAGCGTGTCGATCAAGCGCCACGCCCTTTAGGTAGCAGATTGATAGTGATTGGTAACGGCAATGTTGCAATGGATGTGGTGAGACTGATCGCGAAATCAGAAATCGAGCTGGATGGTTCGGATATTAATGATGAGGCAAAACGTGAGTATGATATCCGTAGCGTCAATCATATTGACGTCATAGGCCGTTCTCCCATTGATGCCGCAAAATTTGACCTCGCCATGTTGCGTGAGATTTGTCATTTGCAAGAGGCTGTGGTGAGTACGGCAGATCAATCTCTTTCGATCAGTTGTCCCGCGGCAGATCTGCTGCTCAGCACGTTAGCAGCAAATACAGAGAAAAAAGGAAAGGTCGCGATCCGCTTTCACTTCAATACAACTCCCCTTTTAATTTCTTCACGTAATGAAAATACCGTGTTGACGGTGAAATCTAGTGACGGTGGTGAAGTTAAGAACTTCCTGTGCGACTCAATTATTACGGCCATCGGCTTCTGCCATGCACCTTCAGATCGATTTGAACCGGCCACTGACATTTATTACACCGGCTGGGTAAAACGGGGACCGAACGGCACAGTAGCTGAAAACAGAAGAGATGCAGCTGAGGTCGCGGCGACAATCGTAGCTAATTTACGTAAAAGCAAGGTTGGTAAAGGCAAGCCTGGTTTCTGCGCGATTGAGGCAGTTATCCAGCACAAAGCCGTATCGTTTGAGCAATGGAAGCTTTTGGATCAGCATGAAATTCTCTCTGCTCCTCCGGGTCGGTGCAGGAAGAAAATGACTTCTGTAGAGGAGATGCTTGCCGTCATGACGATGCCGTTTTCGGTTGCGCAATCGGAGATGAATTGAGCATTTAGGCTTTCTTTTTTAAGCAAAAAAATGCAGTAACTTTAGACAAATACTTTGCTGAGGTTGATATGTTGAAAATTATTTTTGGAACAGAAAGTGGTAACGCAGAAATGGCAGCAGAAGACATGGTTGCAGCCTTGAACGAATCAGGTATTGAAGCCGCAGCCGTCGCAATGGACACCTATGATGTGGCGCTGATTACACAGGAAGAACACGTCATTTTGATGGCATCCACTTATGGCGAAGGAGAACTGCCTATGACCGCCGCGCCGTTTTACGATAGTTTAAAAGCGGCTTCTCCGGATCTGTCGGGACTGAAATTCTCCGCGTTCGGCTTAGGTGACAGTTCCTACGAAACTTATAATCAAGGAATTAAGTCTCTGATTTCCTTGATGAGGGAACTGGGTGCAGTGGAAGTAGGAGAAACAGGCTTCCATGATGCAACTCTGCCTTATAACGTGAGTGACATGGCGGTATGTTGGGCCAGTCGTCAATTTATTGTAGCTTAATTAACGAGGAGAGCCGCTATGTTTGCACATCCAGAAAAACAGGATAAATACTTCCCATGGGCCGATCGCCTGTTTCGTGTTAATCCCTATCCCTGGTACGATAAAGTTCGCGCAGAACATCCAGTGTACCGTATGGAAAACGGCGAAGTGGTATTGACACGTTATCATGATGTAATGAAGTGGCTGAAAGCCCCACTAGGTGTGACGCATTTCGGTAATGGCCCTTGGAACAATTTCGACAATACGGTACTGAACTGCGATCCACCGGAACACACTACCTTGCGTCGATACTCCAATAAATGGTTTACGCCTAAACTGGTCAATCAGTTTGTCACCGTGGCAACGGAGCTTGCTGAAGAGGCGCTGGCTCGCTACAGCGATGGCGGCATCATGGATGCCTTTTACGAGCTGGCGGTGGTTCCTCCTCATGCAACCATGTGCCGCGCGCTCGGTGTACCAGAAGATGATGCCGGTTTAATTTACCGCCATTTTCTGACATGTACTGATGCACTTGGCCATAGTGTAGGACAGGATGATACCGATAAGGCTGCGCATTCGTTCAATTATTTGTTCGAGCGTTGCGCGTATTATATTGCTGAGAAGCGCCGCAATCCCAATGAAGGACCGCAAGGTCTTGTGGATGATTTTCTGAAGCTGGTGGATGAAGGTAAGCTAACGGAACGTACCGTTCTGGAGACGATGGTGCTGTTCTATGGTTCAGGCTCGCCAAACCCTGCGACCGTCATTGCTTCTGGCCTGAACCATTTTGCTCGCGAGCCGAAAATATTCGAGCTTTATCGGACACAGCCTGAAGAACGTAATGCCATCATTAACGAAATGCTGCGCCTGTATCCGGCCGAAATTTCCATGATCCGTTATGCGACAGAAGATACGGAAATTGATGGTATTCCGGTAGTAAAAGGCACGCCTGTTCGTTCAGTGATTGCGGCGGCGAATCGTGACCCTGAATTCTTCGAAAATCCACATGAGTTCAATCATAAACGCCCGCCTGAAACCAGCATGAACCTCACGTTTGGCGTGGGCCATCACGCGTGTGCTGGGCAGTTGATCAGTCGCGCGGCTATCCGGGCCGTGTTCGATGCCGTCGCAAAAAAAGCGTCCCGCATTGAAATCGCTGGTGAAGCGGGCCTGGCGCACACTGACCGCGTACGTGGTTATCTTTCACTCCCGCTGCGCATTTACTAATCGTTAAGCCTCTGAAAAACGGGAAACTATTTTAGCTCCGGTCATTAAATCATTGTTATGAAAAGGGTAAAGAACATGACTGTTTCATCAACTCTGATGATATCTGTTAGTATGGCAATGCTGATAGTTTCGAGTCTTTATGCATGTTTTATCCCTTATACTGCTGGGATGTAAAGTTTTTCGAGCCGTAAATGAATCAGCTTAATGTCCTTCGAAAGCAATTACCCGTTCTTTACTGCAGGTCATAACTTACCCAAAACCAACCATGGTCCAAAATTGGTGTTTATCAGGCCGCTCTTAAGGGGCCTGACAGGCATGATTTTCGTTTAGGTTATGTGTGTTTTTTGAGGTAAAGTGAGCTTTTCTCTGATCTATGCGGTAATTATGTCCTCCCTCAGTACAACAAAAGAAATGCTGCAGCGACTGGATGCTTATCTGACATCCTTTGAATGGGAAAATATCACCAAAAGTAAGCTATCAATCCTGCAAGCCTTCCTGAAGCTTGCTACCAAGAATGGTTACGATGCTGTAACCATGCGTAGCCTAGCAAAGGCAGTGAATCTAAAGCCACCTTCAATTTATTCACATTTTCCTGATGGGAAGGATCAGATAGTCTCCTCTGCTTTACGCTGGCATTACTATTCATTTGCCATTGCGGTTAAAGAAGGGTTGAGCCAAAGTCAGACCAAAAGCGAATATTGGTCAGCATTGATTCGTGTACATATCACTCAACAGATTAAAAACCCCGAAAATGACCTGTTTGATATGCTGATGTCAACAGATCGTCTGGGCGGTATTTTGCCCTATGAGCTTCGTTCAGAGATGCTTGAGTGGCTGGCATTCTGTGATTTTATGTATGAGTCAATTGCTACAGACTTTGGCATTGAAGACGCCAACCAGAAAGGGGTATTAATTCGGGTTACTTTGGATGGCGCAAACTCTTGGTGGAAATGGGATGGCAGTGAAGAGAATTTAGAACAATGTATTCAGTATGCAGAAAAGATAGCGACGGGTATTCTTAAAATTAGTTGAGAGCGACTAAATGAGATGAGCCACATAGTGCAGCTCATCTTTACTATGCTGTACCGCTTACATATGTGTTCTACCAAGACGAGCATAAACATCTGGTCTTGTTTTTTTATAAATTCGTGCCAGACCTGCGCCGATACACATCACACCAAGCAGACAAAACAGCATCCATCTCCGTTCACCTGGTACTCCACCTACTAACAAATCGAAGTTTTTCATCACCAGCGCGGTTAACCCGATAAAAAAGCTTCCCGAAATCGCTGGTGCGAAGAACAGTTTTCCAAAATTAAGTGTACTTTTCCTGCCTTGTTTGAAGTACCAGACCAGAGATGCAATACATACTACTGCCATCAACATAATAATTCCTGCGGTACCTACACCGGAAAGCTGTCCATACAGAACTTCAGGTTTTACGCCACCCATGATAAAGGGCATCATCACCAGTAAGACCAAGCCTGAAACGCTAAGTGATGCAATATAAGGAGAAGAATGGCGTGGATGAACTTTGCGTAACACACGAGGAAATGCACCATCAGTGCCTAGGTTGTATAAATAACGTGACAGCACGTTATGAATGGAAAGCACTGAAGCGAATGATGATGTCATTACTAATACGGAAACGGTCAAGCTAACTTTGGGGCTAACAAATTTTGCCAGTGCATCTGAGAACATGGTGGCCGGGGAGTTCTGAGCTACCGTTCTAACTTCTGGACCATAAGCTGCAATCAGAGCGAAGGCGCAAATAGTATAAATGGCCCCAATAAAGATGATGGCGCCAAAAGTAGCTCGTGGAATGGTTTTCTCTGGCGATCGGACTTCATCGCGAAAGAGGGAGGTCGCCTCAAATCCTATAAAGAAAGAAACAGCAAAAAGCATGGCGAAAGGTGTATTGACCCCCTCAGCAGTCAGGCCAGAAACCGAAAATGGCATTAATACGGGGATGGCAATGTTGCCGCTGCCAATCACGCTGCCAGAAAAAAAAAGACAAATGATTACTTCTGCCAGCATTACCCAAGTAAGGACTTTGGCGGAAAGCTCAACATGTAGATATCCCAGCAGAGCAACAGCAGCCCAGCAGATGATGGAGTAATAGTACCAAGGATATTGTAGTCCAGTCACTCCTTTTACCAATTCTGCTGTCGCAACGCCAAAATAAGAGGCGACTCCAGTCAGGATAAGGAAATAGGCGACAGCAGCCATTAACCCAGCTCCTAGCCCTGTAGATTTTCCCAAAGCGAAGCTAATGAAAGCATAGAAATCGCCAGGTTTTTTGATCACTGCAATCAGCTCAGTATAACCGATAGCAAAAATCAGAATGACTGCTGTTACGATTATAAACATCAATGGCGTTGAAACACCGCCAAACATCATTGCAACCGGAATATAACCTGCAACGGTAGTTAACGGGGCAGAGAATGCCAGCACCGTCAGTGCCAAGCTGATAATGCCCATCTGCCCGCTGAGCTTATATTCGCCAGCGGTTGCAGGAGTGACAACATAATCATTGGTTTCCAGGCTCATGTTAGTTTCTCACACAGATGAATGGTTTTAATTATGAAAGGCATAGGACTCAACATTTATTGGTCAAATGAATGTTGATACCAAACACCAATACGAACGACCGTTCGTAAGTTAAGCAAGCGACATGCCAAAGTTATAAAGCCTGTATTAGCAGGGATATCTCAGGGGGTATGTTTAAGCAATGCACCTCGAAGGTGCTTAGCATGAAGGAAATGCACCAAGATGATTACCCGTTAGTGGTAGGCCACTGCGAGAAAGTAAGAGAAATGAAAAATGTCCATCAATGCCGAAGGCTAATGGGTAGCTCCTCAAGCGGTAGTGTAAGCCCCATTAATTACCAAGTCTGAGCCATTGACGTAAGACGATAAAAGCATCCATCCATAACTTGCCATCGCGCAGCGTCAGCAAGGTAGCCATGCCGAATGCCGCGAACGAGCCATAAAGTGCTGACGCATTGGTTTTCATCCACAGCAAAGTCGCCTCGAGAAACCCCGACGGCAGGTGTTGGTTATTCATTGCCCGGCTCCGGGTTTCAGAAAGTAAAAAGCCCCGGCGGATGCCAGGGCTTAGATTAGGTGTCGGTCTTTCCCGACTGTCACTTCACATCAGAGGGGCACACTCAGAATATACCCAGGATAGGGATCGATAGTGCATATCAAAACTAAATGCGCCCTTTTGCTGTGCCTAATAGCAAAAAACCCACCGGCTGAGGTGGGTTTCATTTTTGGTGCTTGATTCTCAGTGAAGCTGATCTTTGCTTATTACCAGCAATCGATGCGAATGACAGTCGCGATCATCACCCCAACAGAAATCAGTCCAAGTTCCATAGAAATCATCCCACGAGGTCATGAAAGTCAGAGGACGTTCTTCCTCAGTGCCATCTGACACATAAACATGGTAGCCATCCGCCTGAATTGCCCATGCAATCATGCCTTCCCAGAATCGGCGACCGTCGCTGGTCTGCTCGCTGTCGGAGACCACGATAGAATGACTTTCCAAGAAATATTGGAAGAACATTCTTGGCAAGCCTGTAACAGCAGAAGTGTACTGTGGCTGAACACTCCGCCAAACCATAATCTGGGTGCAGCTTCTTCTACCGGGCACGATGTTGTCCATGAATTCAAGACGAACAGCGTAGACCGTCACCGGATCTGGAGAGTCGGTAACCAAGCGGTAGTGGTCTTCAGTACGCGCTTTTACGAGGCGATAACCGTGAGGCGTCGTGTAGCCAGGCAGCGAGAAGTCCACAACGCCTTTCTGCATGAAAGCTGTCGTGTGCTCGATGTTGTTGGCTGTGACGTTCAGCTTGGTGTTGAAACCAGCCTCAGGGATATTTAATGGCATTCTCGTGTTCGCTGTTTGTCTGTTCATAATGTCCTCCAACATTGCCGGAGTACTTCTGATAAGAAGGCCGAAGCGTTTTAGGCTTCGGCTATTTCATACAACTACGGTTGTTTAACGAACAGTGTAACGCCTAGCCGTGACCTCTTCAACTTCTAGTTGAATTATCTCGTCTTGTAGAGCGCCATACTCATCGCCATAAAGAGCAAAATGAAGGCAGGTTACCCTATTGTCAAGAAATGCGCCTTTTAGATGGCTTTCTGTTTCGTTTAAAGGGCATAAAATTTTTCATGTTTTCGCACCCTATAGAAAGCGCTCCAAGCCTTGTTGTTCCATACGCCAGAAATAACAAAGCCCGCACAGAGGCGGGCCAATTATGTGTTTGTACATACGACGGTACGCAGACGTCCTGGTGGCGGAGTAACACCAGCGGTGAGGAAAATGCGCGTTGACGATAACTCAGCATGGAACACAGGAAAACGGCGTGCAGGGATCACTGATTTCCGTTTCCATGACTTGAGGCATACCTAGGCAAGTTGATTGGTTCAGGCAGGGGTGCCACTTTCAGCGCTACAAGAAATGGGGGGGTGGGAGAGCATAGAGATGGTTCAGCGTTACGCTCACCTTTCCCCTTCCCATTTAACCGAACATGCGAGAAAAATTGACGAAGTCTTGGCGGGCAATGTCACTAATCTGGCACTTTTGGAAAATGTGGCCGTTGGGGAATAAGCGTAAGCCATTGATTCTAAATGGTACGCCCTACAGGGCTCGAACCTGTGACCTACGGCTTAGAAGGCCGTTGCTCTATCCAACTGAGCTAAGGGCGCATTGAGATGCGGCAACCGGGGGTTGCGGGTTGGGATTATACGGTCAGAGGTCACTGAGTCAATGCCTTTTCATGACGTTACGGCGGCAGCCGTGCTTTATGGCGATTTTTCACCCATCCCCCGTGCCGCCCATTGGGCCAGCACCTTCATTTATCTTGGGTGAGATCCGGCAGCAGGCTGCTGCTGCGCTGGGCCAGGCCGCGATCGGCGGTGGCGGGAAGGCGTTCCGATTGCTCCTGCCCTGCCGGGCGTTGCAGGCAAACGCGGGCCGAGCGCACCACCGCGTTGATATTCCCCCAGTCGGCGTGCTGCGTCGTCAGCAGGTTGCAGGCCGCCGTCAGTTGTTGGTTAAGCGCGGCGCTGACCGGTTCAGCATTTAACGAGGCGTGGCCCAATGGCATCCACGCCAGCAGCATACTAATACCCATGAGTTTTCTCATGCTCGCAGCCCCCGGCACAACGCATGCAGCCGCGCTTTCCATGAAGGCTGCGCTTTGTGTACCGCTAGTTTGTGCAACGCAATCAGCTGCGCCACATCCGCCGGGTGCAAAGAAGAGTCGAACACCGTTTCACCAACGTGCTTCGGTTGGCTATCAATCGGGCGGCGCAATGAGTGCAGCCGGGCGATGACCATCATGATTTTTACTCTCGTAGCGCAGTATGAATAATGCCAGCTTACTCAGCAGCCGGTAAAAAAGGCGTAGAGGATCATTCCGTTGGCATAAAAAAAACGTAAATCCCCACCGGCAAACGCCATCGATCGCGATTCAACGCCTGACAGCGCGCTCAGCTTCTGACAAAATAGCGCCATCCCCCGCTTTTCTTAATTGATGGATTTCCTCACTGATGGCAGCAAAGATTATTGATGGTAAAACGATTGCGCAGCAGGTTAGAAACGAAGTGGCTGAGCAAGTTAAACAACGTCTGGCGGCCGGCAAACGCGCCCCGGGCCTGGCGGTCGTGCTGGTTGGCGAGAACCCGGCGTCACAGATTTACGTCGCCAGCAAGCGCCGTGCCTGTGATGAAGTGGGCTTTCTCTCCCGCTCTTACGATCTGCCTGCCACCACCAGTGAGGCCGAACTGCTGGCACTGATCGACAAACTGAACGCCGACGGCGAAATCGACGGCATTCTGGTGCAGTTGCCGCTGCCGGCCGGCATCGATAACGTCAAAGTGCTGGAACGCATCCATCCGGATAAAGACGTCGACGGTTTCCACCCGTACAACGTCGGTCGCCTGTGCCAGCGCGCGCCGAAGCTGCGCCCCTGCACCCCGCGCGGCATCGTCACCCTGCTCGAGCGTTATGACATCGACACCTACGGCCTGAATGCCGTGGTGGTTGGCGCATCCAACATCGTTGGCCGCCCGATGAGCATGGAGCTGCTGCTGGCCGGTTGCACCACCACCGTGACCCACCGTTTCACCAAGAACCTGCGTCATCACGTTGAAAACGCCGATCTGCTGGTGGTGGCGGTCGGTAAACCGGGCTTTATTCCGGGCGACTGGATCAAACCGGGCGCGATCGTGGTCGATGTCGGCATTAACCGTCTGGAAAGTGGTAAAGTGGTCGGTGACGTGGATTTCGATGCCGCCAGTGAGCGTGCAGCCTACATTACCCCGGTTCCGGGTGGCGTTGGCCCGATGACCGTTGCTACACTGATCCAAAATACCTTGCAGGCCTGCGAGGAATATCACGACGTTCAACCTAAATAAGTAAGGCAGTATGGAAACTTTTAATCTGGATAATCACCCGCACGTCGAACTGTGCGACCTGCTCAAGTTCCAGGGCTGGTGTGAAAGCGGCGGTGCCGCCAAAGAAGTCATCGCCGAAGGGTTGGTGAAAGTGAACGGCAAGGTCGAAACGCGCAAACGCTGCAAAATCGTCGCCGATCAGGTAGTGGAGTTTAACGGCGGCCAGGTTGTGGTTAAGCCGTAAGCCCCGCTCCATAGAAAAAGGCGCTGATCATCAGCGCCTTTTTTGTTTGCGGTGACCCGTCCTGAATAGCGTTGACACGTTTTCGACTTAAATCCGGAGAACGTGATAATGGCTGAGTTTAAACGCACACAACGTGACTATCCTTTGTCTTTTAAAATTGCTGTTGTTGAGCAGGTTGA
>NZ_QYYG01000010.1 GCF_003591175.1 Serratia inhibens
CGGCGTTGGCGATGCCCTGGCCCAGCGGGCCGGTGGTGGTTTCGACGCCTGGGGTGTAGCCGTATTCCGGGTGGCCCGGGGTTTTGGAGTGCAGCTGGCGGAAGTTTTCCAGCTCGCTCATCGGCAGGTCGTAGCCGGTGAGGTGCAGCAGGCTGTAAATCAACATGGAGCCGTGGCCATTGGACAGCACGAAGCGGTCGCGGTCAGCCCAGTGCGGGTTGGTCGGGTTGTGGTTCATGTAGTCGCGCCACAGGACTTCGGCGATGTCCGCCATGCCCATAGGTGCGCCCGGATGGCCGGAATTTGCTTTTTGTACGGCGTCCATGCTGAGTGCGCGGATGGCGTTGGCAAGCTCTTTACGAGAGGACATGTTTTACTCCAGGTCGGATTAAAAAATCAGTCAAGTTTTCTATTTTCTCAGACTCAGCATTAAAACGGCAATCCCTAATACCAAATGAGAGCGAGTTCACAACTTATTAGCACGATCGGACGTTTTTTCGGAATAACACTATTCTCCCGATTGCTGACGTACACTAGTCTCGTGCGGCAAGATTTCCCCTAAACTACAATCGCACTATCCCTTGTTACTATCACAGGAAGATGGCCTTATGAAAATTCGTACTTCTTTGATTGCATTAAGCATTGCCACTTTGGTAAGCGGCTGTCAAAACCTGAATACCGATACGCTGATGCAGTCTGGGGCACAGGCGTTTCAGGCGGCAACGCTGAGCAATGACGACGTAAAAACCCTGAGTGTTAAATCCTGTGCAGAGATGGACAGCAAGGCACAAATCGCGCCGGCCGACAGCACCTACGCCAAACGTCTGAACAAAATCGCGGCGGCGCTGGGAGACAATATCAATGGCACGCCGGCCAACTACAAGGTTTACGTTACCAAAGACGTGAACGCCTGGGCGATGGCCAACGGCTGTATCCGCGTTTACAGCGGCCTGATGGACATGATGACCGACAACGAAGTGGAAGGCGTGCTGGGCCATGAAATGGGCCACGTGGCGCTGGGTCATACCCGCAAGGCGATGCAGGTCGCTTACGGCACCGTGGCGCTGCGCACTGCGGCATCCTCAACCGGCGGCATCATAGGTTCGCTGTCGCAATCACAGCTGGCGGATGTGGGCGAAAAACTGGTTAATGCCCAGTTCTCGCAGAAACAGGAAAGCGAAGCGGACGATTATTCGTTCGACCTGCTGAAAAAACGCGGTATCGATCCTAACGGCCTGGTCACCAGCTTTGAAAAACTGGCGAAAATGGAAGCCGGTCGTCAGAGCAGCATGTTCGACGATCACCCGGCCTCCGAAGAGCGCGCGCAGCATATTCGCGATCGCATCGCCGCAGGCAAGTAAGCCTCAACGCCCGGCCCCTGCCGGGCGTTTTTTATCTCTTAATACAAGGATTTCTGCGGTGGCCCGGCGAAGGTCAGCGGCCCGATACTGTTCATGTCCACCTCCACCACCGACGGCCCCGGGTAGTTAATCGCTTCCGCCAGCACGCCCTTGAACTGCGCCGCATTGTCCACCTTCCAGGCCTTCAGCCCCATCGCCTCGGCGACCAGCGTAAACGCCGGGGTATGCAGCTCGTTGTAATACTGACGGCCGGCAAAGTATTTATCCTGAATACCGCGCATCACGCCATAGCCGCCGTCGTTCATGACCAGCAGCGTGATATTGGCCTGCTCCTGCGCCATGGTCGCCAGCTCTCCCAGCCCCAGCGCCAGCCCGCCGTCGCCCACCAGCCCAACCACCTTGCGCTGCGGGTTAGCGATCGCGGTGCCGATCGCCATCGGCAGGCCCATGCCGATCGCCCCGGCCAGCGAGTGAATGTTGCAAAGCGGCGAAATGGCGCGGAACAAGCGGCTGCCCCATACGCTGCCGGACACGGTGATATCGCGTACCAACAGCCCATCCTGCGGTAACGCGGCGGCAATGGCGTCGTTCAGTTTGGCGTATTCTCCCGACTGCTCACGCAGCGCGCCTTCCGCCTGCCGCACCGCAGAGGCGATCTCGGCATCCCAGTCGGCATTCACCTTCTCTGCCGGGCTCAACCGGGCGGCCAGCGCGTTAAGCAATGCGGCGCAGTCGCCGTTGATTTGCTCATCGGCCAGATAGTTGCGGTTGCCCGCCGCCGGATCGATATCAATCTGCACCAATGGGCGCGGCAGCGGCAACGTCCAGGTGCGGGTTTCATTGCTGCGCAGGCGCGAGCCGGCCACCAGCGTCAGATCGCACTGCGTCAGGATCGCCTCAATACTCGGCGAATTATGGAAGGCACGCAGGCTGCGCGGATGGCTATCCGGCAGAATGCCGCGCCCGTGGGTGCTGGAGATCACCGCCACCCCGGCGTCGGCCAGCTTGCGCACCGCATCGCCGCAGGCAAGCGCCCCGCCCCCCAACCACAGCAGCGGCCGTTTGGCGTTTTTCACCCGCTGATAGAGGCGTTCTAGCGCATCGTCATCCGCCGGCGGCAACGGCGCGGGTGCTAACGGCCGGCTCAACACCGAGCTGGACACCAGGCTGCTTTGAATATCGATCGGGATCTCTACCGCCACCGGCCCGCAAGGCAGGGTCTGCGCATCCAGGATCGCCCGCTGGATCACCGCCACCGCCTGCTCCGGGGAGTTAACCCGGTAGGCGCGCTTGGAGCAGGCACGCAGGAAACCGAGCTGATCGCGAGTTTCATGAATAAACCCGGCATCGGCGTCCAACCAGGCTTTTTCCACCTGGCCGGTAATGTGCAGCAGCGGCGTGTTGGCGTTTAACGCCTCGATCATCGCACCGACCGCATTGCCGGCGCCCGCGCCGGTGCTGGTCAACGCCACGCCCAGGCCGGAAAAGCGCCCGTGAGCGTCGGCCATAGTGACGGCCCCCGCTTCGCCGCGTGCCGGTACGAAACGGATTTTTCCGCGCTGCCCCACCGCATCGGCAATCGGCAGATTGTGGATAGAAATGATGCCGTACATCGCCGACACCCCGTATTGCTCCAGCGTTCGGGCTATCGCTTCACCAACCGTTATTTTATCGCTCATCATCAGCCTTCTTATTGTGTTCGTTGCAGGGTTCCCGACAGATTTTTCCTGACCTATTGGTCAGTCGCTCCAGCGGTTCACCTGATGGTTCAGCGCCAGGTACAAGCTTTTCTGCTGCATGTAGGCTTTGATGCCGTTCAGACCCTTTTCGCGGCCCAGACCGCTCTCTTTGAAACCGCCGAAAGGCGTAGAAATAGAAAACGTTTTGTAGGTATTGATCCACACCGTGCCGGTTTCCAATCGCTCCGCCAGCGCCATTGCCCGTGGGAAGTCGCGGCTCCAGATCCCCGCCGCCAAGCCGTACACCGAGTCATTGGCCTGCTCGATCAATTGCCGTTCATCATCGAACGGCAGTGCCACCAGCACCGGGCCAAAAATCTCTTCCTGACAAGCTCGGGCGCTGTTGCTTAACCCTTCGATAATCGTCGGCAGGTAATAGCTGCCGCCTGCCAGCAGCGGATCGGCCGGAGCCTCGCCGCCAATCACTACCCGGCCGCCCTCTTGCTGCGCCAGCGCCACATAGTCCGCCACGCTTTGGCGATGTTGGTCGTTAATCAACGGGCCGAGGTGCACTCCCGGCGTCAGCGGATTGCCCACCCGCAGTCCGGCCGCCAGTTCGCTCAGGCGCGCCAGCAGCGGCCGGTACAGCGAACGCTGCACAAACAGCCGCGAACCGGCGATGCAGGCCTGGCCGGCTGAACTGAAAATGCCGTAGCAGATCCCGCGTGCCGCCTGTTCCAGATCGGCATCTTCCAGCACAATGGTCGGCGACTTGCCGCCCAGTTCCAGCGAGGTGGGGATCAGTTTTTCGGCGGCAACATGCGCCAGATGACGGCCGGTATTGGTGCCGCCGGTAAAGGAAATCTTTTTCACCAACGGGTGACGCGCCAGCGCTTCGCCAATCACCGATCCTTTGCCCGGCAGCACGCTGAGCAACCCGGCAGGCAGCCCGGCCTGCTCGAACAACTCCGCCAGTTTTAGCGCCATCAGCGGTGTGGCTTCGGCCGGTTTGAGGATCACCGCATTGCCTGCCGCCAGCGCCGGAGCCACCTTTTGCATTTCACTGGCAATGGGCGAGTTCCACGGCGTGATGGCGGCAATAACGCCCATCGGCTGATACTGGCTCAGGGTCATCACTTCGGCGCTGCGCTGGGTGGGCAGTTCGCCCTCCAGCACTTCGCAGGCGGCGGCGAAATAGCGGGCAGTGGCTGCCGCGCTGGCCACCAGACCACGGGTTTCCGCCAGCGGCTTGCCGTTGTCACGGGTTTGCAACTGCGCCAACTGTTCCTGTTGCGCCAGAATCAGGTTGCTGACGCGATAGAGAATCGAGGCGCGTTGGTGCGGCACCAGCCCGCGCCACTCGGGGGCGCGCCAGGCGCGTTCCGCCGCTGCCACCGCTTCATTCACGTCCTCGACGCTGGCGGCATTCAGCCGCGCATTGATGCTGCCGTCGGCCGGGAATACCGAAGCCATCTCATCGCCCCGGCCTTCGCACCAGCGCCCGGCCACAAAAATCTTTAACTTTTCCATGCTCCGCTCCTGCCGTTCAGGCAATAAAGCCACCGTCGATCAGACGGCGGCAGGCTTGTACCGCACTCAGCGCCGCCAGGGTAGACGTCTTGGGATTGCTCGCCAGCGGGTTGCCACTCAGCTCAATGTGGAACTCGCCGAAGCTGCCGCACACCTGTAGCCGGTGAGTATTGCGTCGGGTGTGCGGATCGACCTGCAATCGCACCCGCGTAGCGTCCATGCCCAGCCCGTTCAGCGCGATGGTCGCCGCCACGTTGGCATTGGCCGGAAACAGCCGCGCCGCTTCGCGTGCCGAACCTTCAAAGAACACCCGCGCCTCGCTGACCTTATCGAGATCGATCAGTTTTTCCGCCAGGCTGCCGCGCCAGCTGGCCGGGCTTTTGCTGGCCTGATAGGTAACGCTGTCCAGCCCGCCTTCGCGCGCCGACGCCAACCCGTCCATGCCCGCCACCGCGCCTGACAGCACTATCACCCGTCCCTGATATTGCCGCCCGGCCTGTTGCAATCTGAGCTGCAACGCCGCATCCGCCAGCGCACCGGTGGAGATCACCGCCAACGACCAGCCGCGTTTTACCACCGCCTCGCCAAACTCCGCCACCGCCTGCTGGCTGGCGCACTCCAGCACCAGATCCGGCAGCCCGCTACAGTGATCCGGGTGCGTCAAGGCCTGCACTTTGCCGCCGAAGGCGCTATCGATAGCCGCATGATGGGCCGCGCGCGCCACGATCCAGCCAACGTCGACGCCCTCCGGCAGGCGGGAAAGCACTTCCTTCGCCATCGCGCCGTAACCAATCATCATGATGTTTTTCATTTCTCAGCCCCCAACAGTTACAGATGGCGGTTAAAGCCGCCGGAAACGTCCAGCGCCGCGCCGGTGGTAAAGGACGCCAACGGCGAGGCAAGGAACAGCAATGCCCGCGCCGGCTCCTGCGGTTTACCCAGGCGTTTCATCGGAATGCCGCGCCGTTCGGCGATCGCCGCCGTCCACTGTTCCCAGCTTTGATCCTTATCGCTGCGCTCTTCGAAGCGCCGCCGCCACTGGCCGGATTCGACCATACCCAGCAGAATCGAATTAACGCGAATGCCCTTCGCCACCAGCTCTTTCGACAGCGTCAGCGTCAGGTTTAGCAACGCGGCGCGCGCCGCCGAGGTGGCGATCATGTGTTCTTCCGGCTGCAACGCCAGCAGCGAATTCACGCAGGTGATTGAGGCAACGTCCGAGCGCTCCAGAGCCGGTAAAAACGCCTGCAC
Source organism: Serratia inhibens (assembly GCF_003591175.1). Taxonomy (GTDB): domain Bacteria; phylum Pseudomonadota; class Gammaproteobacteria; order Enterobacterales; family Enterobacteriaceae; genus Serratia; species Serratia inhibens. Next base: position 5,822 of record NZ_QYYG01000010.1, read on the forward strand.
CGGGTTAATCACGCCGAACAACTTGAGCTCCGCCTCATGCAGCCAGGCGGCGCGCGGCGTTTGGTCAAAATGGGCGACAAATCCCTGACCGGCGTTATTGATCAACAGATCCACGCCGCCGAAATGTGTCGTCACCCGCTCGGCGAACTGTGCCACCTGCCGCTCATCGAGCACGTCGCAGCACAGCGCCAGCACTTGCGCCTGCGGGAATTCATTGCGCAGGCTGGCTTCGGCGCCGGCCAGTTTGTCCGCATTGCGGCCGCAAAACGCCACCCTGGCCCCTTCCGCCAACAACAGACGCAGGGTTTCGAAGCCAATGCCCGACGAACCGCCGGTGACGACCGCGACCCGATCCTCAAGCTGAAAATTCATGGTTGAATTGCTCCCGTAAAATCTTGCAGATAGCGGTTAAACAGCACCGCCGCCTCGAGGTAGCTGGCATGCCCGGCGCCGTCAATCAGACGTAGCGGCGCGTCATGCCGTTGCGCCAGTCTCGCAGCCGCCTCGGGGGGCGTGATGCGGTCTTGATCACCGCACCACACTTCCAGCGGGCCGCGATAGCGCGCCAAATAGCGGTCGATATCCTCGTTGGCCAACATCCAGGCAGCGCTGAGAAACCCCTCAGGATCGAGCTGCTGCATGCCATTGCGCACCCAGGCGATATCCTGCTCCGACGCCTTGTCACTCAGCAACGCAGTCGCCCGCTGTTCGCCGTAGCCCAGCGGCCCCAGCGTTTCAATCATCTGTTTGCGCTGGCCGTAAACCTGACGCCGTTTTTCCTCCGGTGCCGTGGCGTAGCCCTGCGCGGGGTCCGCCAGCACCAGCCCGCACAGCCCGTCCGGATAGCCTGCGGCATAGGCGCTGGCGATCAACGCACCAAGCGAGTGGCCGATAATCAGCGGTTGCTCCAGCCCCAGTTCGCTCACCAGCGCCGCCAGCGCGGCGGCATAGGCGGCGGCGTCCGGCTCGGTAGCAGCCAGCGGCAGGCTGCCGCCGTAGCCCGGAGCATCCCAGGCCAGCAGACGGTGACCGTCGGTCAGCCCAGCGTCGTTAAACTGCCTGATCCACGAAGCTGAACCGGAGCTGATGCCATGCAGCAACACCACCGGTCGGCCGTGCCCCGCTTCGCGCCAACTGAGGGAGTAACCCCCGCAGCGCCGCTGCTGACGTTGCGCCAGACCGTTCATCAGTTGCGTTTCACTTTAGATAACGGGTGATCGGCCGGGTAGGTCGGCGTTTCCGGTTTGGCCGTGCCGAGCATCACGCACATCAGCGCCTCTTCCTCGCCGTGATTGAACAACCCACGGTAGACGCCGGCCGGCACCGAGATCAGATCGCGCTCTTTCAGCTTGGTTTCGTAATATTCCGTGCCATCCTGGATCATCAGCGTGATGCTGCCTTTCAGCATAAAGAACACTTCTTCCACGTCGTCGTGCAGGTGCAGCGGGCCTTCGCATTTCGACGGCAACACCATGGTGGAGAAGGTGAAATTTCCCGCCGGAATGGTGTTGGTGTCGTTAACCACCCCGGTAGCGCCGGTGCCGATGTAGCGCATCTGCGCGCGACGGTATTTCGGGTCGTAGTCGGCCTGGAACTTCAACGCATTCCAGTCATATTTACGGCCTTCAAAGCGGGCGATACGTGATTCCACCCAATTCTCCATCGACTGATCCTGCGGCTTGACGCCGGCGGGTTTCTCAACCTGGGACATGTTGTTACTCCTGTGTTGAATCAAACGGTTATCCCCCTTCGTCTTTCACACCGCCGCGTTGTTGACTGCATTCGCTCACTCCAGTCGCTTACCTCAGTAAGCTCCTGGAGACTCACAAACTTGTCGCCTGGCCGCAGCGTGAAATCCATTGGGCTCAGCAATTGTTAATTCAGTACTTTTTCAGCAACGGCAGCAGAATGATGCTGCCGATAAAGGCCATCACCACCAGGAACAGCAGGCCGTTATCCATGTTGCCGGTGGCGGCGATCAGCGCTCCCATCAGCACCGGCGCCAGCGCGCCGGCAAAATTGCCCAATCCGTTAAAAATACCGCCTGCGGTGGCGCTGACCTTGCTGCTGGTCGCTTTCGCCAACAGCGCAAAGATGTTCGGCGCACCGGCCCCCCACATAAAGGTGCTAAAGGCCATCGCGGCAATCACGCTGTAGGTACCCTGCAGATGCAGTACCACACCCAGGCCCAGTCCGGCGCCGCACAGCGAGACAAAGCAGGCCAGCGCGCGACGATCCAGCTTGTCCGACAGCCAGGCACCGACCACTTCGCCGAGCAGCATGGCGATAAACGGCAGCGATGACAGGTAACCGGCGTGTTCCAGGTGGATGCCTTTCCCCTTGATCAGATAGCTGGGCAGCCAACCGTTCATGCCCCACAGGTAGGTCAGGAAGGCGATGTTAAACAGGCAAATCATCCAGAAATGCGGGTTGCGCAACAGTTCCCGGCGCTGTTGTTTACGTTCCGCCGCCACAGGCTGTGCATCGGTTTTGGCTGCCGGACGCGCCACGTTCAGGTGGCGCATGCCAAACAGCACCAACAACATGACCGGCAGCGTCAAAAACGCCATAAAGAAGAAGGTGGTCTGCCAATCGAAGGTATTGAGGATATACAGCGTCACCGGGAAGCCGAGCGCAGCCCCGAGCGGCGTGCCAAGCAGCCATAACATGGTGGCGCGAGCCTGCAACCGCTGCGGGAAGGCCTGGCGAATAATGGCGTACGCCATCGGCAGCAATGGCCCTTCCGCGATGCCGAGCAGGATACGCAGCGTCATCATGGTGTGATAAGAACGGGACAGCCCCATCAACACCATCAGCACGCCCCACACCACCATCATGCCTATCAGCACTTTCACCGGATTCAGCCGGTCGCCAATGCCGCTCAGCAGCATGGAGGAAATGCCGTAAGAGAACAAAAACGCGCTCATCAGCAAGCCGAGCCGCGCCGGATCAAAACTGATGCCCAACGCCTGCTGGAACTCGCTGTCGGAAAACAGCGCCGCAATGCTGATCTTGTCGAAAAACGCCAGCAGGACGCAGGCGAACAGCGCGATCGGTACCGACCAGCGTACCCGTTGCTGCGGATTGTCGGCAACGGCGTCCCCCACCCGTCCAGCGCGGGCGTCAATGTCTTGCGTAGTCATGAAACGCTCCCGTGGTTCGGGCGTTATTTCAACGCCATCAGAGAAAATTCCGCGTCCGCCAACTGCTGCGGATCCAGCACCCGCCCGCCGGCCAGCCAGCGTTTGCCCAGCTTGATGGTGCGCGCGTCGTTAAACGCCACCATCTGCACCAACTGCCGGTCGGCGTTGAGCGTAAAGAACACCTGCGACTGCGGCGTACGGCGCACCACGTGATGTACCCCGCCGATCGGCACGCCGAGGATCTGAATATTGGTGTCGTATTGATCCGACCACAGCCAGGCCACGTCGTTGTAAGGGGCGGCAAAGGCATCCAGCATCGCGCAAGCGGTGCTGATCGCCTGATTCTGCGCATAGGCCCAGGACTGCAGACACAGGCCGAGCGTCGGGTGGCGCGCCACATCGCCGGCGGCGAAGATCGCCGGGTGGCTGGTGCGCCCCTGGCCGTCGATCACGATGCCGGCGTCCACCTTCAACCCGGCGCTGTGCGCCAGCTCGAGGTTAAGCTCGACGCCGATACCGACCACCACCAGATCGAAAGCCTGAGGATCGCTGCTTTCACTGCCGATCCAGGCGGTGCCGTCGCGATCCTCCAGCGAGATTTCGCCGCAGCCGCAGCGTACCGTTACGCCCTGCTGCCGGTGCAGCTCAAGCAACGCCTGTGAAACATCAGCGCCTACGCTGCGCATGCATAACGCAGGTTGGCGCTCAAACACCGTCACCTCGGCACCGAGCCGCCGGGCGGAAGCGGCGATCTCCAGCCCAATCCAGCCGCCGCCGACGATCGCCAGCCGGCGACAACCTTGCAATGCCTGGCGCAGTTTTGCCGCATCGTCCCAGGAGCGCAGCGTCATCACCCGCGGATGGCTGGCCCAGGCGGCATTCGGCACGCGTGGGCGACCGCCGGTGGCGATCAACAGTTGCTCAAACTGCAACTGTCGCCCATCGCCAAGCGTGACGATTTGCTGCTGCCCATCAATGGCTTCGGCACGCAGCGGGCGATACCAGTCGATGTTCAACCCGGTGACCACCTGTTCGCTGAACAGTCTGCTGAGCGGCGCATTGCCGTCCAGCAACACCGCCTTGGAGAGCGGCGGGCGTTCGTAAAAATCATAAGGTTCATCGCTGATCACCGTCAGCCGGCCCGCGTAACCCCGGTCGCGCAGCGTTTTCGCCGCCCAACCGCCAGCCTGCCCGCCGCCGATAATCACGATGCCCGCCTGCACTGGCTGGTTCATACCGCCTCCGGTTTTTTCTGCTGGCGGCGCGTGTCGTGGTCGATACCGCCTTCCACCGCCCACTCGGTGAACGACACCAGAGAATGCTCCAGCTCACGCGGTTGCCAGTTTTCGGTCAGGTAATCGTCGTTGGTGTAGTACTCGAATGCACCGCCGGTCGGGCTGTTGACGTACCAGAAATAGGCCGAGGAGATCGGATGGCGGCCGGGGCCGATAAAAGTGCTCCATTTCTCTTTGTTCATGGCGATGCCGCCGCCGATCACCTCGTGGATGTCGCGTACGGTAAAGGCCACGTGATTGAGGCCACGCGGGCGATTAGGCAGTTTCAGCAGGAACAGGTTGTGATGGCCGCCGCGCGCCTGGGTCCGCAGGAACACCGCGCGATCGATATAGCGATCCGACACCTGAAAACCCAGCACTTCACGGTAAAATTTTTCGGTAGCGGCGAGATCCTCGACGAAGAACACCACGTGGCCGATGTTGATCGGCTGCGCCTGTGCATACACCGGGCTGGGCTGATCGATGCGGCGCACGTCGCCCCATTGGTTGATCGGCGATACCGGCAAATCGACATCGCGCTGTTGGCTGACGCTAAAGCGCAGCGTCATGCCGTTCGGATCGCGGCACTCCAGCTCTTCTCCCACCTGGCGGAAACCCGGTATCTGCGCCAGCAAGGGGGCCAGAGCCGCCAATTCGCTTGGGTTGTCGACGCCCCAGGTCATGCGGCGCAGGGTGGAGCCGCCCTCGAACGCCGCCGGCAATGTTTCGCTCTGCAACGGATGCAGCACCACGCGCGCACCGCTCAGGGTAGTGAATTCGCGCCGGCGTTCTCCCCAATGCTGCTGCGCCGCCTGCAGGCCGAAGTCCTGCATGAATTTTTCGCAAGTTGGCAGATCTTCGACGCCAAATTCCAGCTTTTCGATTCCGGTTATGCTCATTATTGTGCCTCACGTTCTCGCTGAATGCGTTTTTCAGGCATGATCGAACCCCGGCCCCTGATTGGTGTGGACCTTATCCCTGCCTGAGTAAAAGAGTCGGTGCCGTCAGTTAACCGACGTTTGCCTGCGGCGGTGCGCCCAGGAAGCCGGAGATTTTCTCCGCTGCGTCCCGCACTTCCCTGCGTAGCCGCTCGCGATCCGCTTTCGGGATCTCATCGAACGGCACCATAATGCTGACCACGGCCTCAACCCGCTGCTCGCGGTTGAAGATCGGATAGACGATCGAAGAAATGCCGTGGCGAAAAAACGACTCGCCGATCACATAGCCGCGCGCCTTGTCCTGCTGAACCATCTGCCACAAGGTTTCACGATCCGCCGGGGTGCCCGGCCCGCTGCCCGGCAATTGTTCTTGCGGATACAGCAGCTCGAACTCTTCGCGGGTGGCGCTGGTCAGCAGCATGCGACCAAGCGAAGTCTGGTGTACCGGCAGGCGAGTGCCAACGCTGACCTGATTGATTTGCGAACCGGCGGCGCTGACGCGGGCGATGTAGATCACGTCACGCTCATCGCGGATCGCCAGGTGGCTGCTGCACTGGCTGCGATCGCGCAGCTGTTCGATCACTGGCTGGCCGGCCTGCGCCACGTCCAGCGAGGCAATATATTCAAAACCGAGCCGCAGCACCTTGATGCCCAGTGCAAAGGTGTTGGTGCGCGGGTTACGCTCCAGAAAACCCAGATGCTCCAGCGTTTGTACCACCCGGTAGGCGGTCGCCTTCGGCATATCGACCAGGCGATGTAATTCTGCAAAGGTCATTTCCTTGTGCTGCTCGCCAAACGCCAGCAGCAGCTGCAACCCGCGATCCAGCCCCGGGATCAGATACTTACACGCTTGATCGTCTGCCATGTGCTGCTCCTGGCTAATAAAATGTAGATTAGTTAAAGACAAAGCCGCCGTTGACCGGCAACAGTTGCCCGGTGACGAAATTCGCCAGCGGCGACAGCAGATAAAGCACCGTGCCGTTCACGTCGTCAGGATGTTGCGCCCCGGCCAGCGCCCGGCCCTGTTCGTATAGTTGGTGGCGCTCGGCGGGGACATATTCGGTAGCTTCTACCCGCGTCAGACCCGGTGCGATAGCGTTAACGCAAATCCCCTGTGGCCCCAGCTCACGCGCCATCGAGCGGGTCATAGAGATAATCGCCCCTTTGCTGGCCACATAGGCCATCAAGCGCGGAGCGCCCCACAGCGCGGTATCCGAAGCCACGTTGACGATCTTGGCATGCGGGTTTTGCGCCAACAGCGGTACCGCTGCCTGGCTCACCAGCCAGGTACCGCGCACGTTGACCTGCATGACCCGATCCCACAGATCGATATCGTATTCCATCATGGTTTTACCGCCGACGCCGGTAGCCAGCGCCGCGTTGTTCACCAGCCCGTCGATCGTACCGCCTTCGGCAATGGCGCTGAACGTGGCGGTGATCGAGGCTGGCGACGCCAGATCGATAACCTGCGTTTCCACCTCGGCCCCCTGCTCACGCAGGTTGGCAGCGCTGTCCGCCAATTCATCCGCCAGAATATCGCACATCACCACCCGGCCGCCCGCCTGGGCGATGGCCCCGGCAAAGCTGCGGCCCAGACCGCGTGCCGCACCGGTCACCACAATACGTTTTCCCGTCAACAGGCCGTTCACTGCGCAGCCTCCTGTTCGGCGAGTGTCGCCAGTTGTTTTTGCGCCTCTTTCTGCATCATGCGGCGCAGACGGGAAAGGCCGACGTCATGCTGATACAAATATTCACGACCACGCGCGTTTGGCGCCATGTTCTCCAGCACGATGCGATCTTGTTCCAGTACGTCCCAATGCAGTGCTTCCAGGCGGTTGCGGTACATAAAGCGCCAGATGTCGCGCTGCCAGTCTTTGACCTTGCGGATACGCCAGAAGAATACCCGGCAATGATCTTTATCTTCCGGCACCACCATGCCGATGATCCAAAAGTGGCCACCCGGCCCAAAGCGTTTTTTGTACGGGATCGACAGCCGCATCCAGTAGGCGCCGCTGCTGCCGAACTCTACCCAGTCAAAGTTAACGCCGATCTGGCCGTTCTTCTTGAAGATGAACCCGGTATCGGTCGGCTCCAGTGCCATATCCGCCTTGCGATCCCCTTCCGCCATCGAATGCGAAGAGGAGTGCAGATAGGTGCCGTGCATCGGATCCATGACGTTTTCCAATGCATACTGATAGTTGCAGTCCCAGCTGGCGGTACACAGGAAGTTGCTGTAGGAGACTTCATCTGCCAGTTCCTGCGGGAAGGTCAGCTCCGGCGGCGCTTCATCGGCGGTGATGCCGAAATAAAGGAACACGGCACCGTAGGCCTCTTTGGCCGGGTAAGAACGCAGGCATTTTTGCCCCACCAGCGGGCAACGATCGACCGCAGGCACGTCTTTGACCGTACCGTCGCCGCCGACCTCCACGCCGTGATACCAGCAGGCGATGCGATCGCCCAGATTCCAGCCCATAGAAAGCCGCGCGCCGCGATGCGGGCAACGATCTTCCAGTGCGTGGATCCCACCTTCACCGTCGCGCCACACCACAATCTGCTGCTCAAGACGCGTAATGCCGACCGGATTATTGCCCACTTCCCAACTGGCCAGTACCGGGTACCACATGCCGCGCAGCCCCTGATCGAGATAATCCTGCAAAGTCTGTGCGGAGGGTGTTGTGTTTGCTGTCATTGCCTTCTCCCGGACTGCTCAGTAACCGTTAACGTGAAGGAATTCGCGGAAAGTCGCCTCATTCCACGGCTGGCCGCTGCGATCAAACAGGCGGCGCTGGTTCAGCGCGCTGACGATCTGCTCAAGCTCTTCCGCACCCTGCTCGAAGATCTCTTCCAACGCCGCGACCAGCGCGGTTTCGAAACCGTCCGGTACCCGGCCGCGGTTCTGCCAGATGACATTCTGGAACTGGCCCGGTTGGTGGATCTGGCCGTTGCCGCCAACGCGTGCCGGGATCACCTGTTGGGTGTCCGGCAGCCAGGGATTGAAATCGGTGATGTGCTGCATGATTACTCCTCCGCGATAAAGGTGATTTGGATTTGATTGTCTATCACCCGGGTGGGATAGGTTTGCAGATCGCGGCCGCCTGGCTCACGCAGGCACTGACCGGTACGCACATCGAACAGCGCTTCGTGCAACGGGCACTCGATCTTGCCGTCATCGACAAACCCCTGGCTGAGCAAGGCATAGGCATGTGGGCAAACGTCTTCCAGCGCGTAATAGTTGCCGTCGATCAGATATACCCCGACTTCTTTCCCTTCCACGTTGGCGGAGAAAGGAAAATCTTCTTTTACCTGAGACACTTCACACACGTTCTTCCAGCTCATTGCTTCTGTCCTCTATCTGATTGTTTCATATATGAAACTCAGTTTCTTATTTAATACACTCACTATAAGTCTGGCGAAACTTTCGTCAAGGGAGCAAAGCGGCAAATGTTAATGAAAGGTTATTTGAACGTAACAAGTGTGGGAAGGATCACGAAAAAATGCACCGATATGAAAAACCGATATCAGGCATGCGCTTCATAGTGAGTTTATATATTAGAAGTCGTTAATGGGGGTTCTGGCGTTTTGGTTGGCGTGAGCAGGCCCTTAAAGCAAAACGCCCCCGATCATCAAGACCGGGGGCGTTTCATTATCGCTATTTAAAAATCCCCCAGCGCGGCGGCTAACGGGGATTATTGACCACTCAGCGGCCTTTCTTTTTGCGGCCGGGTTGGGCAAAGCGCTTGCGGGCAGCCGCATTGCCGGCGGGTTTCTCGGCGCTTTTCGGCGCACTGCCGGCCGGTTTTTTCACCGCAGGTTTGGCTTTCTTCGCCGGTTTCGCTTCTGAGGAGGAATCCTCAATCGATTTAAACAGTTCGACCAGTTCGTCATCCGTTAAATCGCGCCATTCACCCGGCGGCAGCCCGGCCATGCTCACATTCATGATGCGAGTACGTTCCAGCTTGGTGACCTCATAACCGAAATGCTCGCACATACGGCGGATCTGGCGGTTAAGCCCCTGCACCAGCACGATGCGAAAAACAAACGGCGCTTCTTTCTTTACCTTGCACTTTTTAGTCACCGTACCCAGCATCGGCACGCCGGCCCCCAGGCCACGGATAAAATCGTCGGTCACCGGTTTGTTGACCGTAACCAGATATTCTTTCTCGTGGTCGTTGCCTGCGCGCAGGATCTTGTTTACCAGATCGCCGTGGTTGGTAAGGAAGATCAGCCCCTGCGAATCCTTATCCAAGCGGCCGATCGGGAAGATTCGGGTGCTGTGGTTAACGAAATCGACAATATTGTCTTTCTCGCCCTCTTCCGTGGTGCTGACAATACCCACCGGCTTGTTGAGTGCAATGAAGATCAGGTTGTCTTCGTTGCGGGGTTCAATCAGTTGGCCATTGACCTTGACCACGTCCCCTGGAAATACCCGATCGCCAAGCGCAACGCGCTTGCCGTTGATAAAAACGTTGCCTTGTTCGATGTAACGATCGGCATCGCGGCGGGAGCAGATGCCGCTCTCGCTGATATATTTGTTAAGACGTATAGATGGTTTGCTGAGCATGGTTTCTCCGTAACCCCGGAATACAGCCTATCGTTAAGGCGAACAGAAACCGGCTGTGTATGCCTTACTACGGTGCGATTACGCGCGGCAGGCCAGCGTCAGCCCGCCGCTCAATAACATTGTCATCGTTTTAGGCGTGTTTCTTGGCCGCTTGCAGATACAGCATTTCCAGACCCAGCGTCGCCGCGGCCAGCGCGGTGATTTCGGATTGGTCATAGGCTGGCGCCACTTCCACCACGTCCATGCCGACGATGTTCAGCGACTGCATGCCGCGTACCAGTTTCAGCGCGCGATCGGAGGTCAGGCCGCCGATCACCGGGGTGCCGGTGCCCGGTGCGAACGCCGGATCCAGGCAGTCGATGTCGAAGGTCAGGTAAACCGGCATATCGCCGACGATCTGTTTGATCTGCGTCAGCAGGTCGTCCACGCTGCGATCGTTAACCTGTGCGGCATCCAATACGGTAAAGCCGTTGTCATGATCGAACTCGGTACGAATGCCGATCTGCACCGAGTGGTTCGGATCGATCAGGCCTTCGTTCGGCGCATGGAAGAACATGGTGCCGTGGTCGTATTTGCTGCCGTTGGCGTAGGTGTCGGTGTGGGCGTCAAAATGCACCAGCGCCAGTTTGCCGAAATGCTTGGCGTGAGCGCGCAGCAGCGGCAGCGTGACGAAGTGGTCACCGCCGAATGAGAGCATGCGTTTGCCGGCCTTCAGCAATTTCTCCGCGTGCGCCTGCAGCTTGTCGCTCATGTCTTGAGCGTCGCCGAAGTTGAACACGATATCGCCGCAGTCGATCACGTTCAGGCGATCGCGCAGATCAAAGCTCCACGGCCAGCGGTTGCCTTCCCACGCCAGATTGGTGGAAACCTGACGGATCGCCGCAGGGCCATGACGGCCACCGGCGCGGCCGGAGGTTGCCATATCGAATGGAATGCCGGTGATGACCCACTCTGCATCGCTGTCATAAGGCATGAAATTCAGCGGAAAGCGCAGGAAACCAAAGGCGTTGGACACTAAGGAATTATCGGACTGATGGCCTAACGTGCTCATTGTAAACCCTCATATTTCAACGTTTCGCCTGCGGTAAAATCACACAGGCGTTGGCAAAAAAAAATCCCTCCCGCGTCGTTAGCCCGACGAGAAAGGGATTGATACGATGTCTGTTTCGATACTGCTGATGCGGCAGATTATCGCCGTATTTGGTTCGCGCTTCAAGCCCGCGCATCGTCTTCCTGGTTGCTCGTCGTTAGCAAGTATAGACCCTGCATCCTGCAGCTATGTGATCGTTACCGCCTTCACGAACCTGGAGGCTGACATCCATTAAGCTCCCGATGATTATTTTTGTGATTTCGATCCCTTTATCTGAAGGTGGGAATATATAAATTAACTCCGGCAATACTATTAATAATTCACGACATTAGTGGTTATTATATTAACCACAAGAAGAAACTCACTTTGAAAAAAATTTAAATCAGACAAGTTAATAGTACGCGTAATAATTAGAACTTACATACAAAGATAAAAGAGAGATAAATAAACCCGATGTTTAACATCATGCCGACACGTCGCAAGTGGATAATTAAAAACAAAAAACTTTATGTAACACTAGAAGTTATTACTTTTCTATTAAGTATTCCGCTGGGCTATCTTTGTTCCCAAATTGATTCATTGAATGATATTACCTTAGAAATCATTCTCATCTATGTCCCTGTATCTATGATCACAGTGGATTATCTTTATCAACGTCTTGAAAGGAAATAAGCGTTATGAGAGAGCTAACAACAAAGGAAATACCCACCATTTCTGGTGGAAATGCAGATTCTGGCTATGAAGGCCGAGGATGTGCCTCGCAGGTTACCAGCGATGCCAGCAGAGGAGCCTTGGCAGGGGGATATGCTGGTGCAATAGTAGGTGGACTAAAAGGATTGCCTGGCGGACCAACAGGGATTGCAGCGGGTGCTATTTCAGGTTTCGCCTATGGTTCTATTCGTGGTGCGGCTATCGAAGGTATTCGTTCACACTCTCGTAACTGTGGAGATAATAACAATAGAAATGACCCATTAGGTGGAAATTCTAGTCGCAATAGTGTTAATGGCCAGTGTCGATGGTAAATAAAAGCGGGCGCAAAGCGCCCACTATATAACCCAAGCATCACAGTAACCTCAGGCTGCCGCAACAAACCGCAACCTGAGGACCTATGAGCCTATGACTTACTCGTCTTCCAGATAAGTATAACCATACAAACCGGCTTCGAACTCTTCTACGAACTGCGCCTGCAGTTCATCGTCCAGATCGGTTTCTTTCACCTGATCGCGGAATTTGGCCAGCAGTGCGATCGGATCGAGCTGCACATATTCCAGCATGTCGGCAACGGTGTCGCCTTCGTCGGACAACTCGGTTTCTACCGTACCGTCCGGGAAGACGAACACGTCGACCGAAGCGGTATCACCGAACAGGTTGTGCATGTTGCCGAGGATTTCCTGGTAGGCGCCCACCATAAAGAAGCCCAGCGCCGGCGGGTTTTCCGGATCGTACGGCGGCATTGGCATGGTGGTCGCCACGCCGTCACCGTCGATGTAGTGATCGATCGTACCGTCGGAATCACAGGTGATGTCCAGCAGCACCGCGCGGCCTTCCGGCGGCTTATCCAACCCTTCCAGCGGCAGCACCGGGAACAGTTGATCGATACCCCAGGCGTCCGGCATGGACTGGAACAGCGAGAAGTTGACGTAGAACTTGTCCGCCATACGCTCTTGCAGTTCGTCGATGATCGGACGGTGCGCACGGTTACTTGGATCAAGCTGCTGCTGGATCTTGTTGCAGATGTTCAGATACAGCTGCTCGGCCCAGGCGCGCTTGGTCAGATCCAGCATACCGTGGGCGTACTGGGTGTGAACGTCGTGCAGGTCCATTTGGCTGTCGTGCAGCCATTCGCGCAACGAGCGGCGGTTCTCCGGCTCGTTCATTTCCTGCCAGGTTTCCCACATGCTTTCCAGCGCACGCGGCGCATCTTCCGCCGGCGGCAAAGGATCGCTGAATTCGTTGCGTTCAACGCCGATCACGTTGGACACCAGCACCGTATGGTGCGCAGTAACCGCACGGCCGGATTCGGTAATCACCGTCGGATGAGGCAGGCCGTGCTCGTTACAGGCGTCGCCGATGCCCCAAATCACGTTGTTGGCATATTCGTTCAGGCCGTAATTCACCGAACAGTCGGATTGCGAACGGGTGCCTTCATAATCCACGCCCAAACCGCCGCCCACGTCGAAGCACTGGATGTTAACGCCCAGCTTGTGCAATTCAACGTAGAAACGCGCCGATTCACGCACGCCGGTGGCGATGTCGCGAATATTGGCCAGTTGCGAGCCCAGATGGAAATGCAGCAGTTGCAGGCTGTCGAGGCGGCCCGCTTCACGCAGGGTTTCCACCAACTTCAGGACCTGAATGGCCGCCAGACCGAACTTGGACTTCTCGCCGCCGCTCGACTGCCATTTGCCGGAGCCCTGAGACGCCAGACGCGCACGCACGCCCAGACGCGGCACCACGTTCAGGCGCTCGGCTTCTTCCAGCACCATGTTGATCTCGGACATCTTCTCGATCACCAGGTACACCTTGTGCCCCAGTTTTTCGCCGATCAGCGCCAGACGAATATATTCGCGGTCTTTATAGCCGTTACAAACGATGACCGAACGGGTCATGCCGGCATGTGCCAGCACCGCCATCAGTTCGGCTTTGGAGCCGGCTTCCAGCCCCAGCGGTTCGCCTGAGTTGACCAGGGATTCGATCACGCGACGATGCTGGTTTACCTTGATCGGGTAAACCAGGAAATAGCCGCCTTCATAGCCGAATGACTCGCGCGCGCGTTTGAATGCCGCGTTAATCGAACGCAGGCGATGCTGAAGGATCTGCGGGAAGCAGAACAGCGCCGGCAGACGCTGGCCGTCTTTGCGACGTTCTTTCACCAGTTCAGCCAGATCGACACGCGCCTGCGGGACGTCCGGATCCGGGCACACGCTGATGTGGCCCAGTTCATTGACGTCATAATAATTGTTGCCCCAGTAGGCGACGTTATAAGTGCGCAGCATCTTGCTGGCATCACGGTCATTCATGGCAACCTCCTGCATGGAGCGTAAAGATATAGGTTCGCCCGCGGCTGGCGGACGGTGAATCAACAGATCATCAGACATTACTCGCCTCACATCCCGTACTGACGATACAGTCAGCCACTATCGCAGCTACAACCCGCGAGAACAACCCAACAAACCGCCCTTGCGGCAGCGAATAAAACTGCCGTTCGCGGTCAGCGATCGGTTTATCACTCATATAATTGTAAGACACCCTGTTCAAACCTCGTGAATCGGGTCAAGAAACATCCCACAGGAAGGCTGCAGGCTACCCTTGTTCAGTTCTTCAGACGACCGTTAACCGGCCCGAGAATCCTGAGTAGCGCCCAAGTGTTTATCACACCTGGAAGGTGGAGTAGAGACAAGACGGGAAATAGCAGAAGAATGTGCGCCAGAACGGCACTGCTGTTGAGAACCAACAACCGGTAGACAACGGATCATTAATCCAACCACCTCCACGCACGCCGCCCGGAATGAACGACTGAGCCTCTATTAATAGTGTAAGAACGTGACCGTTCTATGAAGCGGCGACGCCAAGCGTCGGCGTCTGCGGCTGACCATGAAAGCCATGAGCGGGAGCTTGCCACTTTTGCTCCACGCTGTGCACCAAATGAGCCGCGCGCGCAGTTTATACCGATAACCTGGGGAAAATGCAAAATGAAAATTCGCCGGAAACTGTTTCAAGCGATGAAAATGGCGCCGGTGGCTTTGCGCAAAAGAGCGAAACGACAAAAAAATACTGGCAATCCGGCTAAAGCCTGACCTAAAATAGACGTCCAGATGTTAATCCATCTATACTGATTATTATGCCCTATGAATTTCAAGTCGCGGCTTGAAAGGCGGCGGGCATGACTGAGAAACTGCTTAACGGCTTTGCCTGAGGGGCGTTGCAGGATGCATCTCGCGCCATCAGCGGAAGACCCTTCGCTTTGATGCCGGATCTCCAGCGCTGTGCAGTAATTTCTAACCCGTCTTATGCAAGGTAAAGAATACAATGGCTAAACACCTATTCACGTCAGAATCCGTCTCCGAAGGACATCCCGATAAAATCGCCGACCAGATCTCCGATGCCGTCCTTGACGCCATCCTGGAACAGGATCCGAAAGCGCGCGTAGCCTGCGAAACCTACGTGAAAACCGGCATGGTGCTGGTCGGCGGTGAAATCACCACCAGCGCTTGGGTAGATATCGAAGAAATCACCCGTAAAACCGTGCGTGAAATCGGCTATGTTCATTCGGATATGGGTTTTGACGCCAACTCTTGTGCCGTACTGAGCGCCATCGGCAAGCAATCCCCGGATATCAATCAGGGCGTTGACCGTACCGATCCGCTGGAACAGGGTGCCGGCGACCAGGGCCTGATGTTTGGCTATGCCACCAATGAAACCGAAGTATTGATGCCTGCACCGGTGACCTACGCACACCGTCTGGTGCAGCGCCAGGCCGAAGTACGTAAAAACGGCACGCTGCCGTGGCTGCGTCCGGATGCGAAAAGCCAGGTCACTTTCCAGTATGACGACGGCAAAATCGTCGGCATCGACGCGGTAGTGTTGTCCACCCAGCATTCCGAAGATATCTCTCTGAAAGATCTGCAAGAAGCGGTGATGGAAGAGATCATCAAGCCGGTTCTGCCTACCGAATGGCTGAGCGCCGGCACCAAATACCACATCAACCCGACCGGCCGTTTCGTTATCGGTGGCCCAATGGGCGACTGCGGCCTGACCGGGCGTAAAATCATCGTGGATACCTACGGCGGCATGGCCCGTCACGGCGGCGGTGCATTCTCCGGTAAGGACCCGTCCAAGGTTGACCGTTCAGCGGCGTACGCGGCGCGTTACGTGGCGAAAAACATCGTTGCTGCCGGCCTGGCCGACCGCTGCGAGATCCAGGTTTCCTACGCCATCGGCGTGGCAGAGCCAACCTCCATCATGGTGGAAACCTTCGGTACCGAGAAAGTGCCTACCGAACAGTTGACCCTGCTGGTGCGCGAGTTCTTCGATCTGCGCCCATACGGCCTGATCCAGATGATGGACCTGCTGCAGCCGATCTACCGCGAAACCGCGGCCTACGGCCACTTCGGTCGTGAACACTTCCCTTGGGAAGCGACCGACAAAGCAGAATTGCTGCGCGATGCCGCCGGCCTGAAATAAGCCTGCGCATCAACATGAAAACGGCGAGCCAAGGCTCGCCGTTTTTGTTTTATCGGACGTTGTAAATCCTGTCAGGCACTTTCAGAACCCCCGGTTAGGGTATGCGGGAGCATTCGATTCATCTGTGTGACTCGTATTTACCCTAATGCTTTGTTGTTAACGCCGTCGGAAAGGCGCTGGGCCCAGCTCAGACAGCCGGTGAGTCAACTAATGTGCAGCAAGTTCCCGGAAGAAAGCCGGGTTAGCCTGGATGGCCGCCAACACCTTTGCCGCCAGACCGGTTGGGTTACGCCTTTTGGTTTCCCAGCTTTTGATGGTATCAACGCTGGTACCCAGTGCCTTGGCCATTTCACTCTGTGAAACGTTCAACTGCTCCCTGATCGCCCTCACATCTGCGATATCATAACGAGTGACATTGGCAGGTGCAGTAACGCCATTTTTAATGTCGACAGCCTCTTCAAGAGACGTTTTCATATCGTCAAAAAAACTCATGTCACACCTCATTTTTCAGTAATCTCGTTAATCTCTTCAGCTGTGATTTCTCTGCATCGGTCAAACTGTCTTTAATACTTTTCGGGTAGGCCATCACCAGATAGATAACCTCCTCGGTCGCCAGAAAGTAAATCACTCTGGCGCTCCCGCTTTTCCCCTGCGAACCTGTTGCCATCCTGATTTTTCGCAGACCACCAGTTTTCTGAATCAGATCACCTTTGTCTGGCGATTCAATGAGTTCTTTCTGAAGTTCTTTTAGCTCGTCGTCCGTGGCTAGTTGCTTTACCTGCCGCGTGAACATCGGGGTCTCAATAAATACTAGTGCATGACTCACCGGCACCCTCTCCATGTTGAGGTACATAGTACACCAATGTAACTTGAGTGTAATGGGCTCCGTTCCTTGGATCTCGGCAGAAAGCCAGAGCACCGGCGCGCAGTATATGCATCTCTCCCCAGGTCTTGGCAGCCCTTTCTGCGCTAAATTTCGTTTCTGCGCAACCTTGCGCAAAACGTTACAACCCACTGAAAACAGAAAAGACAAAGGCTCAGCAATGCTGAGCCTTTGATGGCGGAAACGGGTGTTGCGATGACGGTTACGAGGTTTGTTTACGCAGCAGGTAAACGAAATACGGCGCGCCGATAAAGGTCGCCAGCAGCCCGGCGGGGATTTGATACGGGAACATCACCATCCGGCCGCACCAGTCGGCAAACACCATCAGCAGGCCGCCCAACAGTGCGGCAATCACCATCTGCGGTAATGCGCGGCGGAAGCCCAGCATGCGCGCCATATGCGGCGCCATCAGGCCGATAAAGCTCAGCGGCCCCACCGTCAACGTCGCCATGGCGGTCAGCGTGGCGGCCAGCAGCAGAATCACCACCCGCACCGGCGTCAGCGCAATGCCCACCGAGCGGGCGGTGGCGCTGCCCAACGGCAGAATGGTCAACCAACGGCGACACAACGGTGCCAGCATTATCAGCGTTGCCGCAATGACTGCGGTACGGATCGCCTGCTCCGAAGTCACCGAATAGGTCGAGCCGGAAATCCAGGTCAGCAGCCCGCCCATCCGCGGATCGCCGCTGGCCAGCAGCAGGAAAATGGTGGTGGTAAACGCCGTGCTGAGCGCGATGCCGGCCAACAGCATGCGTTCGGTAGAAAAACCGCCGCGACCGGCGGCGACCATAATCACCAGCAACGTCGCCGCCGCCCCCAGGCTGCCGGCGGGCAGCAACCAGCCGAAGGCATCGCCCGGTACGATAAACAGCATCACCACCACACCAAAGGCCGCTCCGGAGCTGATACCCAGCACTTCCGGGCTGGACATCGGGTTACCGGTCAACTTCTGGATTAGGGTGCCGGCCACTGCCAGCATCATGCCCGCCGCCAGCGCGGACAGTACCCGTGGCCAACGCCACGGCATCAATGATTCCAGTTCTGAGCCGTAGCTCCAATGCCAGCCAGCGGCGTTTTGTCCGAACATCAGCGCCACGGCGATGCCAACCAGCAACATAACCCCCGCCAGCGTCACCCACCCCAACAGGTGGCCGCGTTCGACCGGTACCTTGTCGCCCAGGTTCATCGGCGGCGGCGTGGCGGCGCTACGCAGGCGCGGCAACAGCCACAGCAACAGCGGAGCGCCAAACAGCGCGGTCGCCGCTCCGGTCGGGATCTCACGCCAGACCTGCGTCAGCCAAATCATCACCTGGTCGGTCAGCCACAGCAGCAAAGCACCCAGCAACGGCGCCAGTATCATGCGATGCGCCAACCGACGCGCCCCCAGCATTTTGGCCATTAAGGGGGCAAACAGACCGATAAAACCGATCACGCCCACCGCATTCACCAACATCGCGCTGAAGATAATCGCCACCGCCAGCGCGCAAAAACGCGCCATCGACAACCCCAACCCCAAATTGCGCGCCACGCCGTCGTCCAACCCCAGCAACGTCAACGGGCGCAACAGCAGCAGCGCCAACAGCCCGGCCACCGCCAGGCGCGGCAGGATAAATTGCGCAGTGCTCCAGTCCTGCTGGTTCAGCGCGCCGGTGCTCCACAAGAACAATCCCTGCAGCTGATCGTAGTTAAACAGCGCCAACAGGCTGTTGACCGCACCGCAGTACAGCCCCAGCACCAGACCGGCCAGAATCAGCGTCACCGGCGACATGCGTTTGCCCCAGGCCACGCCGAACACCAGCCCGCCGACCAGGATCGCCCCGGCCATTGCCGCCAGTTGGCGGGTCATCTCCCCCCCCGGCAGCATCCACAAGGTGGCGATGGTCAAGCCGAGCTGCGCACCGGCGGATACGCCCAGCGTCGCCGGCTCCGCCAACGGATTGCGCAACACCTGCTGGAACAGCACGCCGACCAGCCCCAATCCGGCGCCGGCCAACAGGGAGACCGACAGCCGTGGCAACAGGCTGTAATGGAACAGCATCTGACGTACATCGTCGTGATTCGGCGCGCTCAGCGCCTGTGCCCACAATGCCCAAGGCAACTGTTGCAACAGGTTGTAGATCGTCAAACCGCCCGCCGTCGCCAGCAATAGCAGGATCAACGTCAGCGGTAATACCCGGATGCGCGCGCTCATGAATAGCTCTCCTGCGTCTGCTCCAGCAGATGGCAAAAACGCATCGCCGACAGCGTCGCACCGTAGAACCAGACCGCCGGCACCTGCCGCAGTTGGTTCTGACGCACAAAGGGCAAAGCCTGCCACAACGGTGTCGAGCTGACTTTTTCCATCATCGCCTGATTACCGTGGTCGAGATAAATCGCTCGCGCATTTTTCACCGTAATCAGGCGTTCAATGCCCACGACCGCCGTGCCCCAGAAATTGGTTTCCCCTTCCCAGGCATTGTGGATGCCAAGCTGAGCCATCACCTCCTGGAACAGGCTTTTCTGGCCGATAATCAGCACATGCCGCGTATCCAGCAAGGAGAACAACAACAGCGGCTGTCTGGTGTAAGAATGCAGGCGTTGGCGTGCATCCTGAATAAACCGGTCGAACTGCATCAGATGCTGTTCAGCGCGCGCCTCAAGCCCCAGCCGCTGTGCCAGTTGCTGCAACGAATTCCGGCCCACCGTCAGGGGTTTTCCGCTGCCGTCGTTGAAGCCAAAACTCATCGTCGGGGCTATTGGAGCCAGTTTTTGCGGCGTTGGCCCGTAGCCCTTTGACAGCAGCATCAGCGAAGGCTGCAATTGCTGCAGCAACTCCAGGTTCGGTTCGGTGCGTTGGCCCACGTCGACCACCGACGCCGGCATTTTCGGCTCTTCCACCCACAGGTTGTAGTTATGGATATCCGCCACCGCCAGCGGCGTGACCCCCAGCGCCAGCAGCAGCTCAATCGGCAGCCATTCCAGCGCCACGATGCGCGTGAGATCGGGCGGGGTCACCGCCCCGCGCCCCGGTAAAGAGAACAACAGCGGCGACAGCGCCATGGCGGTCAGCAGGCGGCGGCGTACGGGATCGGGTTGAAAATCGGAGGAAACGGACATCAGTAGACAAAACTCACCGGCGCACCGCCGCTCGGATGCGCCAGCGTGCCCATTGGAATACCATAAATTTGCTCCAGCACCGGGCCTTGCATCAGCTCCAGCGGGGCGCCCTGCGCAATCATCTCGCCGCCGCGCAACGCCACCAAATGGTCGCAGTAGCGCGCCGCCATGTTGATGTCGTGCAGCACCGCAATCACCGTCAGGCCACGTTCATGGCTCAGCCGTTGAATCAGCGCCAACACCTCAACCTGGTGCGCAATGTCCAGCGCGGAGGTCGGCTCGTCCAACAGCAGGCAGCGGCTGTCCTGCGCCACCATCATCGCCAGCCAGGCGCGTTGGCGCTCACCGCCGGACAGGCTGTCCACCAGGCGGTTGGCGAAGGGCTTCAGGCCAACCAGCGCTATCGCTTCTTCCACCTGTTCGCGGTCGTTCACGCCAAAGCGGCCCAGCGCGCCGTGCCACGGATAGCGGCCGATCGCCACCAGCTCGCGTACCGTCATACCTTCTGCGGCAGGCAGTTGCTGGGGCAGATAGGCGACCTGACGCGCGAAGGCTTTGCTGTCCCATTGCGCCAACGGGCGTCGGTTAAGCTGCGCGCTGCCGGCGGTCGGGTTCTGGTGGCGGCCAAGGATTTTCAGCAAGGTGGATTTGCCGGAACCATTGTGGCCGATCAACCCGCAGACTTTACCCTGGGGAAAGGTCAGCGACAGCGGTTGCAACAGTACACGGCCGGGAACGGCAAAACTGACGTTGTCTAACGCGAAAGTGGCGTCGTGATCGAGGTGTTTATCCTGCATAGGCCCTATTCTGTTCGGAGCGGCGATCCGCCGCCCCGATTATCCGGTTAGAAGCGGAAGGTTGCGGTGGCGACCACCTGACGTTCTGCGCCCCAATAGCAGGCGTAGTCGCGATAGCAGCTTGAAACGTAAGTCTTGTCAAACAGGTTGTTGATATTGACGCCAACTGACGAGCCCGGCAGACCAAAACGCGCCAGATCGTATTTGATGGTCGCATCCACCAACGTGTAATCCGGTACTTTAAAGGTGCTGTTGTCACTGTTAAAGGATGAGCTGGAACCCACATAGCGCACGCCGGAACCCAGAGTCAGACCGCTGACTAGCGTTTCGTGGAAGCTGTAGTCCGCCCACAGCGAGGCCATATGTTTAGGGATCTCGGTGGTTGGCTTGCCCTGATAAGTGTTGTCCCTGGTGTATTTCGCGTCGGTGTAGGTGTAGGAAGCGATCAGGTTGACGTTGGCATTCAACGCCGCCTTGGCCTCCAGCTCTACGCCGCGCGAACGGATCTCGCCGCTCTGAACGCTGAACTGTGCGTTATCCGGGTCCGGCGTCAGGTTGTTGTTTTTGGTCAGCTGGTACAGTGCCCCGGTCAGAACAACAGGACGATCCTTCGGCACGTATTTCACGCCGGCTTCATACTGTTTGCCAATCGACGGGATAAACGTCTGCCCGTTCGCGGAGGTGTCCAGCGTCGGTTCAAATGACTCGCTGTAGCTGAAATACGGCGTGATACCGTTATCGAACAGATAGTTCAGACCGCCGCGCCAGGTGAACTGGCCGTCCGAGCGTTCGTTGGTGTAATTATCGATGCGGTTATTGGCCGAGGTTTTGGCCCAGTCATAACGGCCGCCCAGCGTCAGCAACCATTGGTTCCACTCGCCCTGCTCCTGCACGTACAAGCCAGTCTGTTCCTGACGGTTCAGATAGTTATACGGGAAGGTGACGGTGGTGTCGTCGTTGCCGTATTGCGGATCGGTCATGCTCAGGCTGCTTGCAGAACCGAAGCCGGAGTTGATGTCATTGCGCATGCGCGAATAGTCGACGCCAAACAGCAGGGTATGGTCGACATCGCCGGTTTTCAGCCTTGCCTGCGCCTGCGTATCCACCGAGAAACTGTTCAGATGCTCCTTCGACTGCACATAGGCGCGGTTCAGCGAGGTCGGAGCCGTCGCGCTAACGCCGCTGCCATAGATGCTCTTCATGTCGCTTTCCAGCTGCATGTAACGCAGGTTCTGGCGCACCGCCCAGGTATCGTTGAACGCATGTTCGAAGCTATAGCCGATCATACGCTGCTTGCGCGCAAAGTAATTGCTTGCTTCACCATCGTTGAAACTGGTTGGCAGCTTGCTGCCATCCGGCAGCGGGATCAGCGTGCCCTGCTTCGGCAACCAGCCGTAGAAGCCGGTATAGGGATCGTTTTGGATATTGGCCAACAGCGTAAAGTTGGTCCTGTCATCCGGCCGCCAACTGAATGACGGCGCAATCGCATAGCGCTTCTCTTTCGCCATGTTCTGCTGCGCATCGCTGTCTTTCGCCAGGCCGGTCAAACGGTAGGAATAGACGCCGTTATCATCCAGCACATCGCTGAAGTCAAAGCCGGTCTGGAACAGATTGTCGGTGCCCATTTTGAACTGGATTTCATGCAGCGGTTCGGTGGTTGGCCGCTTGCTGACCAGCGCCACCAGCCCACCCGGACTGCTCTTGCCGTACAGCACCGATACCGGGCCGCGCAGCAGTTCCGCTCGCTCGAGGAAATAAGGATCGACCGAAGCTTCGGTATAGTTGTCGCCCTGCAGGCGCAGGCCGTCCAGATACTGGTTGGTATTCACCGCCGGGAAACCGCGAATGGCCACCGAATCATAGGTGGTGGAGCTGCCACGGCTGGCATAAACCCCTGGCGCATAAGCCAACGCGCCTTTCACCGTATCCGGCTGGCGCATGTCCATCTCTTCACGCGTGACCACGGAAACCGACTGCGGATTCTTTTCAATCGGCGTATCGGTTTTGGTACCGGTGGCGCTGTGCTTGGCCACGTAGGTGCCGACCGGCCCCCAGGCGCTTTCCTGTTGCGGCTGGCTGCTGCCCACCACGGTAAGGGTGTCTTCCCTGTCTGGCGGATTGGCTTCGGCAGAAAATGCCGGCATCGCCAGCGTACCCAACGCGGCAGCGATAGTGATCGCTAACCCACTAACGGGAGAACGGCCCTTCATGGCTCGTGATGAAGTTGGACGCTTGGTCGGCATAGGTGGTTTCTCTGATGAATTATTTGATAACGAATGTAAACGATAATAATTATTATAAGCGACGCATTTTATGCAGAAGCCAAATTAAACTGCAAGTCGAATTCAGCCAGTAAATAGGTGGGGATTCACCGTTTAGTCGCATTAACTGAATGGAAATAAAGCGAGCAAAAATAAAAAAGCCCGCAACTGACGTTACGGGCCTGCAACAAAAAACTTTTCTACCACGGGGATTAGTCGGTCGCCAACTTACTGCCCTTGACCGAACATGTCCTTGATCCAGCCGGCGACGCCGTCGCCGTCTTTTTGCTCACCCGCCTGTTGCTGCTGTTGCTGTTGTTGCTGTTGTTGCTGCTGCTGAGCAGCCTGGCTTGCCTGGCACAACCCTTGCGGATTATCAGTCCACACCGGGATGCTACGCCCACCGCCGCCACAGACAAAGTTACCGCCGGAGTCGATGCCAATCTGGTTGATACCTTCCGGCGGCTGCAGCATCAGCGGCAGCGGCGTCTGGTTTTCCAGGTAACGGCGATAGAGAGTCAGCGCACCGTTGGCACCGGTCAGCTTGGCCGGGCCGTTGTTATCACGGCCAACCCAGGCGATAGCCACTTCTTTACCGTCGATACCGGCAAACCAGCTGTCGCGCAGATCGTTGGTGGTACCGGTTTTCGCCGCCAGATTGTAGTTGGGGAACTTCACCGACAGAGAACGTGAGGTCCCGCGCGCTACGCCCTGTTGCATGGCGTACAACGTCAGGTAAGCAGCCTGAGCCGGTACCATGCGTTCCGCCTGCGGGAAGCTCTGGTACAGCACCGCACCGTCTTCCGCGATCACCGAACGCACCGCAGACAGCGGCGCACGGTTGCCGCCGCTGGCGATGGTTTGGTATTCCTGCGCCACTTCCATCGGCGTCAGGCCAATCGCCCCCAGCAGCATCGAAGGCACCGGATTGATTTCCGCTTTCGGAATACCCAGGCGCTGCAGAGTGGCACTGATTTGATCCAGTCCGACCGCCATACCCAGATTCACCGTCGGCACGTTGAGCGAGAAGGCCAGGCCATCCACCAGCATCACCTGCCCGCGGAATTTGCGGTCGTAGTTGTTCGGCTGCCACAGGCTGCCATTCGGTTGTTTCAGCGACAGCGGCTGGTCCGCCAGCCAGGTATTCAGGCGGTATTTGTCCGGCTCGGAAAGCGCGGTCAGGTAGGTTGGCGGCTTGGCCAGCGACCCGACCAAGCGACGCGCCTGCATCGCACGGTTAAAACCGGCGAACTGCGGATTGGCACCGCCGACCATGGCGCGCACCTCACCGCTGAAGCGATCGACAATCACCATCGCCGCTTCCAGATCTTTTACGTGGCGGGCGGCACGCAGCGCCGGAATGCCGTCTTCGACCGCTTTTTCCGCCGCATCCTGAGAAACCGGATCCAGCGTAGTGAAGATTTTCACTCCGGACAGGTCGTTCACCTTGTCGCCCAGCTTGGCCTGCAGTTCCTGACGCACCATCTGCATAAACGCCGGCTGCGGCGTGATCACCCCACCTTTCGGCTGCACGCCCAGTGGCCTTGCGCTGAGCATGTTGTACAGCTCGGCGTCGATCACCCCCTGGTTTTGCAACAGCTTGAGCACCAGGTTACGGCGCTCCAGCGCCAGCGTCGGGTTGCGCCAAGGGTTATACAGCGACGCACCTTTCACCATCCCCACCAGCAACGCTTGCTGATCCAGGCTCAGTTCATCCACCGGACGGCCGAAGTAATACAGGCTGGCCAACGGGAAACCGCGGATCTGGTCGCTGCCGCTCTGACCGAGGTACACCTCGTTCAGATACAGCTCAAGAATACGGTCCTTGCTGTAACGGTAATCTACCAGCAGCGCCATATAGGCTTCGTTGGCCTTACGCCATAGCGAGCGTTCGTTGGTCAGGAACAGGTTCTTCACCAACTGCTGCGTCAGAGTACTGCCGCCCTGCACCGCGCGCCCGGCGGTCAGGTTCGCCAGCACCGCTCGGCCGATGGAGTACGGGCTGATGCCGTCATGCTCGTAGAAATGACGGTCTTCGGTGGCAATCAGCGTATCCACCAGCAGGTCCGGGAAACCGGCGCGCGGCACGAACAGACGCTGTTCGCCGTTCGGTGACTGCAGCATGGTGATCAGGCGCGGATCGAGACGGAAGAACCCGAAGTTACGTTGGTTCTCCATGTTCTCGATTTTCGCCAAACGGTTGTTCTGGAAATCCAGGCGGGCGTGGATCTGCCCCTCTTTACCATCCGGGAAGTCAAACGGGCGGCGCAGCATCTCGATGCTGTTGGCCTGCACGGTAAATTCGCCCGGACGGGTCATGCGGCTAACCTGACGGTATTGCATGCCCTCCAGCAGATCGACCATTTCCTTCTTGCTGTACGGCATGCCCGGTTCCAGGTTGACCATGCGGCCATAGACCGCCGCCGGCAACTGCCAGACCTTGCCGTCAATGCGGCTGCGGATCTGCGAATCCAGGTACACGCCGTAGATCGCCAACAGAACCGCGACCACCAGAATCAGTTTGATAAGCAGGCCAAGCCAACGGCGTTTTTTACGCGGCGGAGTCGCTTTTACCTTACGCGGCACGCTTTCCTCCTCGTCTTCATATTCATCATCTTGCTGATCGTCTTCCTCGTAATCATCATAATCGTCGTCTCGGCGACGGCGCGGCGGCTTGCCCGACGCGGTGCGTTTCGGTTGTTTCCCTTTGCGCCCGATGGGCTCGCGGTCATCCCCAGCCATTGCTGTCATTCTCCAGACTTGGCGGCACTGCCGGCCATTATTAGTCGCTTAATCTGTCCCGACGCCAGGCCGCTGAACAGAAGAAACATCTGAATTCATTTACTGATATTTTTTCGTGCGCCGCGTGGGGGCGGTATTCGCCGGATCATCCGGCCACACGTGCTTCGGGTAGCGCCCTTTCATCTCTTTCTGCACTTCCCGGTAGGCGCCTTGCCAAAACGCCGCCAAATCGCCGGTGATTTGCAGCGGCCGGTGTGCCGGTGAGAGTAACTCAAGCACCACCGGGATGCGACCCTCGGCCAGCATTGGGCTACGCTGTTCACCGAACACTTCCTGTAAACGCACCGCCAGCGCCGGCGATTTGCCGGCATCATAGCGAATCGGCAAACGGCTGCCGGTCGGCACAGTGTAATGAGTGGGCAACGCATTATCCAGCCGCTGCTTTTGCTGCCAGTCCAGCAGGCGCGCAAGGGCTTCGGCGATATTGACCTGCTTCAGCCCGCGCATATCGCGTACGCCGCTCAGGGAAGGCAGCAACCATTGCTCCAGCCGATCCAGCAGCGACTCGTCATCGACAGGCGGCCAGGCGGCTTCCGGCAACCAGTTTTGCGCGCACTGCAAACGCAGACGCAGCTGTTCGGCGGCGGGATCCCAGTTGAGCACCGCGATACCCTGAGCGCGTACCCAATTGAGCAGCGCCAGTTGCAACTCTTCGTCGGCCGGTTTGGCCAACGGCTGCGCCCGCAGCGTCAGACGGCCAATCTGCTGGCGCTTCCAGGCGCGCAACGTACCCTTTTCTTCATCCCACTCCACCGCGGTCTGCTGGGAAACGATCGCCGGCAGTTGCGCCGCCAATGCATCAATCTCCACCGGCAGCGCCAGCAGAATGCGCGCATCGGGACTGTTGTGGCCCTGCAGCAGGCTTGGCGCGATCAGCCAGGCCGCACGCGACAACGCCTCATCCTGATTCATCGCCGCCCCCATGCCATTGGCCAGCAGGTAACGGCCATCCTGACCGCGCCGCTGGGCGATGCGATCGGTAAACGCCAACGCCAGCAGGCGCGGAGCCATCTCGACGTCAATCTGCCCGCTGCGCGGCGGCAAACGCCGCGCTAACTGGGCGGCACGGCGCTGCCAATTCGGCTGCGGACGGCTCAGCCAGTAGCCGATATCCATCTGTCCGCTGCGTGGTGGCTCTTCCAGCAACGCCGCCAGCGCGGCAGCTGTCGCCAATCCATCCGCTCCCTGCTCTGTGCCGTAGGTCAGCATCGCCGCCAGCCGGGGCTCACAGCCCAGCATAGCCATCTGCCGGCCTCGTGCGGTTAATTTATCGGCTTCGTCGGTGGCGCCGAGACGCAGCAGCAGCCTTTTTGCCGCTGCCAGTGCCGTTTCCGGCGGCCGATCGAGCCAGGTCAGTTGCCCAACGTCATGGCAGCCCCACTGCAACAACTCCAGCCAAAAACCGGCGAGATCGCTTTGCAGGATTTCAGGTTCGGCGTGTTCCGCTGCGCGTTCAGCCTGCTCTTTGGCAAACAGGTGCCAGCAAATACCCGGCTCCAAGCGCCCGGCACGGCCGGCGCGCTGGATCATCGACGCCTGGCTGATGCGCTGCGTCACCAGCCGCGTCAGGCCGTTACGCACGTCATAACGCGCCACGCGTTCCAACCCGCTGTCCACCACCAGCCGAATGCCTTCGATGGTCAGGCTGGTTTCTGCAATATTGGTCGCCAGCACCACCTTGCGGCGCCCGGCCGGCGACGGTTGAATCGCTTTTTGCTGCTGTGCCAGCGGCAAGGCGCCATACAGCGGGCACAGGTCGGTATCGGCCGCCACTTCACCGTTCAACCGCTCCAGCACCCGATTGATTTCCGCCACGCCGGGCAGGAACAGCAGCAGCGATCCGCCCTGTTCGGACAGCAGACGTTTCACTGCCGCCGCCACACCGTCCTCCAGCCGTTGATGACTGGCCAATGGCTGATATTGGCGTTCAACCGGGAAGCTGCGTCCCTCGGACACCACCACCGGCGCTTGCGGCAGCAGCTGCGTCATACGGGCATTATCCAGCGTCGCCGACATAATCAGCAGTTTGAGATCGTCTCGCAGCCCCTGTTGCACGTCCAGCAACAGCGCCAACGCCAGATCGGCCTGCAGGCTGCGTTCATGGAATTCATCGAGGATCACCAGCGAGACGCCCTGCAGCTCGGCGTCCTGCTGCAGCATACGGGTGAGAATGCCTTCGGTTACCACTTCCAGCCGGGTATGCGGCCCGCTTTTGCTTTCGGCGCGCATGCGGTAACCCACGGTCTGGCCCGGCTCTTCTCCCAACTGTTGCGCCAACCGATACGCCACGTTTTTCGCCGCCAACCGGCGCGGCTCCAGCATGATGATGCGGCCCGGCAGCCCGGCTTTAGCCAGGATCTGCAGCGGCAACCAGGTCGATTTACCGGCGCCGGTGGGCGCGTGCAGCAACACCTGCGGGGCGGATTGCAACGCAGTGAGCAATTCATCAAGAACCGCACTGACGGGCAGTGAAGACACAGAACTCTCCGTGGTGGTTAACATTGGGCGGCGCACATTGTAGCATTAGACTCTGCGTTTCATTCACTTGCCGGGTATCTATGTCCAGTTCGCGCCGCCTGTTTTTCGCCCTGACCTTGCCTGATGCGTTACAGCAACAGGTGATCCGCTGGCGCGCCGAAGCTTTCACGCCCGAAGCAGGTCGGCCAGTCGCCGCGGCTAACCTGCACCTGACGCTGGCGTTTCTCGGTGACGTCAGCGCGCAAAAGGAAACGGCGCTGAAAAAGTTGGCCGGTCGCATTAGCCAACCCGGCTTCAGCATGGTGCTGGACGATCTTGGCCACTGGCCGCGTCCTGGCGTGGTGTGGCTTGGTACGCGCCGCGCGCCGCGAGGGGTTCTGCAGCTTGCCGAATTGTTGCGATCGCAGGCGGCCCGCAGCGGCTGCTACCAAAGCCCGATGCCGTTTCATCCGCACATCACCCTGCTGCGCTCTGCGACGCAGCCGGTAGCCGTACCGCCCGCAACGCCGGGCTGGACCTTCAGCGCTGACGCCTTCGCCCTGTACCAGTCGGTATTTGAAAACGGCCGCACGCGTTATCACCCGCTTGAACAATGGCCTTTAGCCCATCAGGATACCCCATGATTTTCACCCCACCGCTGCGTTGCGCCACGCTGATTAAACGTTACAAACGTTTTCTGGCCGACGTGATAACCCCAGAAGGCGAAACCTTCACCCTGCACTGCGCCAACACGGGTGCCATGACCGGTTGCGCCACCCCGGGCGATACCGTTTGGTATTCCACTTCGGATAACGCCAAGCGCAAATACGCCCACAGCTGGGAGCTGACGCACACCCAACAAGGGGATTGGATCTGCGTCAACACCCTGCGCGCCAACGGATTGGTGCGCGAAGCCATTGAACAGAATTTAATCAACGAATTATCCGGTTACAGTAAAATCATCGGCGAAGTAAAATATGGCAGTGAAAACAGCCGTATCGATTTGTTATTACAGGCAGAAAATAGGGTTAACTGCTATATTGAAGTTAAGTCAGTCACATTACTGCAACAACAACGTGGTTACTTCCCTGATGCGGTAACGCTCAGAGGA
Organism: Serratia inhibens; assembly: GCF_003591175.1. GTDB lineage: Bacteria > Pseudomonadota > Gammaproteobacteria > Enterobacterales > Enterobacteriaceae > Serratia > Serratia inhibens. The sequence goes on from NZ_QYYG01000010.1 coordinate 35,419, forward strand.
CAAAAGCACCTGCGTGAGTTGCTCAGTGTGGTTGAAAGTGGGCAGCGGGCGGTTTTGTTTTTTGCCGTGTTACATAGCGGAATCGGACAGGTCGCACCGGCACATCATATAGATGAGCGTTATGCGGCACTGTTGGCACAGGTTCGGCAGTTGGGAGTAGAAGTTGTTTGTTATGGGGCTAAATTATCACCTGACGGTATATCTCTCTGCGATAAGTTACCGTTTTTTATCGATTAGCGACACCGGGCACCAATAATTCAACAACCGGTCATCGCGTCGCCAAATACGCCTTCCTTCACACCATTGTCAAGCAGGCGACAGGAATAATTGCCAACCTACCTTCCATCTGTTATTTATAGCGGCCTGTTTTTCCCCCGCATTGGGGATTCGATAGTGCGTGTGTATGTAGGAGAAGCAACATGCAAGAAGGGCAAACCCGTAAAACCTCGTCCTTGAGCATTCTCGCCATCGCTGGGGTGGAGCCGTACCAAGAGAAGCCGGGCGAAGAGTACATGAACGTCGCCCAGTTGAAGCATTTCAAGCTTATTCTTGAAGCGTGGCGCAACCAGCTCAGGGACGAAGTGGACCGTACTGTATCGCATATGCAAGACGAAGCGGCCAACTTCCCGGATCCGGTAGATCGTGCCGCGCAGGAAGAAGAGTTCAGCCTTGAACTGCGTAACCGCGACCGTGAACGCAAACTGATCAAAAAGATCGAGAAAACGCTGAAGAAAGTAGAAGACGAAGATTTCGGCTACTGCGAATCCTGCGGCGTGGAGATTGGCATTCGTCGCCTTGAAGCGCGTCCGACTGCCGATTTGTGCATCGACTGCAAGACCCTGGCAGAAATCCGCGAAAAGCAGATGGCCGGCTAATACAGTTACTCTAAATGATTGGAACTGCATCACGGCGGCAAGAATGTGCATCCCGATGAGCTTACAGAAGTCAAGTGATTTGGGTAAGCAGGCGCAGCCAACACAGATGCAGTTTCAAGCATAACGAGTATGTTACCGCTGTGGCGCACGCTCCAATGTGCGCCGCACAGAGAAAAGGGAAAGTTTCCCCTCTGATATGCAAGAAAGTCATTATGTGGGGCGCTTTGCCCCATCGCCTTCCGGAGATCTGCATTTCGGCTCGCTGATTGCCGCTCTGGGAAGCTACCTCCAGGCTCGTGCCCAACGCGGGCAGTGGCTGGTTCGCATTGAAGATATTGACCCCCCGCGCGAAGTCGCCGGTGCGGCCGTCCGTATCTTATCCGCACTGGAACGTTATGGTCTCCTCTGGGACGGCCAGGTCATCTATCAGTCCCAACGTCACGAAGCCTACCGCGCAACCCTGGATCAGCTGCAACAACAGGGGCTTAGCTATTTCTGCAATTGCACCCGCAGTCGTATCCAGCAAATTGGCGGTCTGTATGACGGCCACTGCCGTGATTTGCATCTTGGCCCGCAAGGCGCCGCTATCCGTTTACGTCAATCCGCACCGGTTTACGCCTTTCACGATCGCCTTCAGGGCGAGTTGCGGGCCGATCCGGCTCTGGCGCGGGAAGATTTTATCATTCGCCGACGCGATGGGTTGTTTGCCTATAATTTGGCAGTGGTGGTTGACGACCATTTCCAGGGCGTGACCGAAATCGTGCGCGGCGCCGATCTGATTGAACCGACGGTGCGCCAGATTGCGCTGTATCATCAGTTGCAGGCGCCGGTCCCCGCCTATGTGCATCTGCCGCTGGCTCTGGGTGCAAACGGCATCAAGTTGTCGAAGCAAAATCATGCGCCCGCGCTGCCCGAAGGCGATCCGCGCCCGGTGTTGATCGCCGCGCTGAAATTTCTGCGTCAACCGCTGCCGGAAAGCTGGCAAGATCTTGACCTGTCGTTATTATTGAGCTGGGCTATAGCACACTGGACGTTAGAAAATGTGCCGCGCCAGGTGGATGAAAACACATCGGCATTCTCAAAGGAGCCATGGTGAGCTATGATTAGCCGCTATTTTTTGTTAGCTCCATTTTTATCAGTCACTATCGAGGTGTACCATTTTTACCCGAGTAGCCAATTTCTGCCGTAAGGTACTAATCCGCGATGACAAGCTGCCCCGCGATGATGCGCCGGTCAGCGATAAAAACGTAGTCCGCGAAGAAAGCGTGGCCGCTGAACAGCCTGCCGCGCCGCAACAACATCGGCGTACCGAAAGCGGCAGAGAAACCCCTGCCCGCCGGCCGACACCGCGTAAGCGCCCTCCTTTTCCCGCAGCAGAGGGTACCGGCCCCATGACCGTGATCCCACGAGATCAGCATTCAATCTCACGCAAAGACATCAGCGAGAATGCGCTGAAGGTATTGTACCGCCTGAACAAATCCGGCTACGAAGCCTATCTGGTCGGTGGCGGCGTGCGTGACCTGTTGCTCGGCAAAAAGCCGAAAGATTTCGACATCACCACCAACGCCACGCCGGACCAGGTGCGCAAGCTGTTCCGCAACTGTCGCCTGGTCGGCCGCCGTTTCCGTCTGGCGCACGTGATGTTCGGGCCGGAAATCATTGAGGTTGCCACCTTCCGCGGCCACCACGAGCAGCAAACGCCGGAATCTGACAAAAATTCGTCCCAGCAAGCCCAAAACGGCATGCTGCTGCGCGATAACATCTTCGGTTCGATTGAAGAAGATGCTCAGCGCCGCGACTTCACCATCAACAGCCTGTATTACGGCGTGGCGGACTTCACCCTGCGCGATTACGTCGACGGTATGCGTGACCTGCAGCAGGGCGTGATTCGCCTGATCGGCGATCCGGAAACCCGCTACCGCGAAGATCCGGTGCGCATGCTGCGCGCGGTGCGCTTTGCCGCCAAGCTGGACATGAGCATCAGTGACGAAACCGCCGAGCCTATCCCACGCCTGGCTTCGTTGCTGCATGAGATCCCGCCGGCGCGTCTGTTTGAGGAATCACTCAAGCTCCTGCAGGCGGGTTACGGTTATCCAACCTATTTGAAGCTGTGCGAATACCAGCTGTTCCAGCCGCTGTTCCCACAGATAGCACGCCACTTTACGCCTACCCACGACACGCCGATGGAACGTATTTTGGTGCAGGTGCTGAAGAACACCGATTATCGGCTGCAGAACGACATGCGCGTCAATCCGGCGTTCCTGTTTGCTGCTATGCTTTGGTATCCGCTGCTGGAACATGCGCAGAAACTGGCGCAGGAGAGCGGGCTGGCGTATTACGACGCCTTCGCGCTGGCGATGAATGACGTGCTGGACGAACAGTGTCGTTCACTGGCGATCCCGAAACGCATCACCACGCTGGTTCGCGATATCTGGCAATTGCAGCTGCGCCTGTCTCGCCGGCAGGGCAAGCGTGCGCACAAGCTGATGGAACACCCGAAATTCCGCGCCGCTTACGATCTGCTGGCGCTGCGCGCCGAAGTGGAAGAAAACCAGGAAATGCTGCGTCTGACCGAATGGTGGGGTGAGTTCCAGGAAGCCACGCCGGCGCGTCAGAAAACCATGTTGAGCACTTTGGGTGACGACCCCGCGCCACGCCGCGCGCGTCAGCGTCGCCCTCGCCGCCGGACGCCGCGTAAAGAAGGAGCATAATGATCCGCGTTTATATCGCGCTGGGCAGTAATCTGGCGCAACCGCTGCAACAGGTGAAAGCCGCACTGGAGGCGCTGGAGCATCTTCCGCGCACCCGGTTGATCCTCTGTTCGTCGTTTTACCGCACCAAGCCGCTGGGGCCGCAGAACCAGCCGGACTTTCTCAATGCGGTGGTGGCGCTGGATACCTTGCTGCCCGCCGAACAACTGCTCGATCATACCCAAGCGATAGAACGCAATCAGGGCCGCGTGCGCAAAGATGAGCGCTGGGGCCCGCGCACCCTGGATCTGGACATCATGCTGTATGGCGAGCAGGTTATTCATACCGATCGCCTGACAGTGCCGCACTACGGCCTGAAAGAACGCGAGTTCATGCTCTACCCGCTGGCGGAAATCGCCCCCGAGTTGGTGTTCCCGGACGGTGAGTCGCTGGCCAGTTGCCTGAAACGCGTGCCGGAGAACGGCATGGAACTGTGGCATCAGCCCAAGCAAAAAGCCTGAATCGGGCGCAACATGCGCCCCCTACAACATCACCTTGGCAATAAATCCGCCTTCTGCCCGATTGGCAAAGCTGATCTTCAGCCCGTGCAAACCGGCGATGCGCTGTACAATAGACAGCCCCAGTCCGCTGCCGGTTTGCTCCTGACCCGGCGGACGATAAAAACGCTCCCCCAGCCGCGCCAGATGTTCCGTAGTGACGCCAGGCCCATTGTCTTCAACCGTCAGCAAGCGCTCTGCAAGCCTCACAGTGACGGTGCCGCCCGCAGGCGTGTAACGTACCGCATTGTCCACCAAATTACGCACCAGCAGCGACAGCAGCAGTGCTTGCCCCTGTAACGGCGCCGGTATGCCCTGTTGTTCGTAACGCAGTGTCACGCCGGCGGCATAAGCGTGGCGATCCTGCTCCGCCAGGGTCATCGGCACCAGTTGGCTCCAGTCGACCGGCTCCAAATCGGCCAGATCCGACAGTGAATCCAGCCGCGACAGCGTCAGCAACTGATCGACCAAGTGGGTGGCGCGATCGATGCTCACCGTCAGATTGTCCAGCGCATGCTCGCGCATCGGCTCGTCGTCACCGGCCAATTGCACCACTTCCGTCTGCACCCGCAGCGCCGCCAACGGACTGCGCAACTCATGGGCGGCGTCTGAGGTAAAACGCCGCTCACGCACCAGCAGCGCGTTGATGCGCGTAAACAACGCGTTCAGCGCATCCACCAGCGGCCTGACTTCGGTCGGTACCTGACGCGCATCCAACGGCGTAGCGTCGTCCGGCGCGCGTTTGCGCAGCCCGGCGGCCACCGCGCGCAATGGCCGCAGTTCACGCCCCACCATCAGCGCAATCAACAGCATCAAAATCGGTAACGTCACCAGCCACGGCACCCATTGCCCGGTTACCATGCCCAGCGCCATATCCCGCCGGTAATCCCACTCCTGCCCGACCACGATACGATAGCGGCCGTCCGGGCTGGTCAGCCACAGCAGCCGCCAGCTGTCGTCGTCGCCTCGCCGTTCGCCATCGATAAAGCCTTCGCGCTCGCCGTCAAAGCGGAAATCCGCGCCGTTTTCACCGTCATTGAGCAGCATCTTGCCGTTAGGGTCGAAGATGGCGAACGCCAATGCGTCGTCATCCTGCTTGCCCCGCTTGCCGTGATGCACCAGCTTCTTGGTTTTCGGCAGGCTACGCACGCTTTCGTCGGCCAGCAGATCACCCAGATTGGCGGTCGCCAGGCGCTTGGCGAAGAGCATCTGCTGGGTATCAAACACTTCATTGATGTTGTTGCGCGTCATCATCCACGCCACCAGACTGGCGGCACACCAGGTCACCAGCGCCAGCAGGCTGAAAATCAGGATCAGCCGCAACCGCAAACTGAGATGTTTCACGATGCCTCCCCCAACGTATAGCCCACGCCGTGAATGGTGCGGATAAAACCGTTACCCAGCTTGCGCCGCAGATGATGGATATGCACTTCCACGGCATTACTGCTGACTTCGTCATCCCAGTTGTACAGTTTTTCCTGGATCAGCGGCCGCGCCAGCACTCGTCCCTTGTTATGCAGAAACAGCTCCAGCACCGCCAGTTCACGCGGCGTCAAGGTTACCGGCTCGCCGTTGAAGCTCACGCTGCGCGTGGCGGAGTCAAACACCAGGTTGCCATGTACCAACTGCGGCATCAGTTGACCGTGACGACGGCGGATCAACGCCTGCAAGCGCGCCGCGACTTCCGCCAGGGCAAAAGGTTTGCACAGGTAATCATCAGCGCCGCCCTGCAAGCCGCTGACGCGCTGTTCCAGCGCATCGCGCGCGGTAAGGATCAGCACCGGCACGTCATGGCCGGCCTGGCGCCACTGGCGCAACAAATCCAGCCCATCCAGGCCCGGCAGGCTGAGATCGAGGATCACCGCATCGTAAGGCGCGCTTTCCAGCGCATTTTTACCGACCAGCCCGTCGGTAAACCAGTCCAGATTAAAACCGAGCTTGGTCAACCCGGCCTTGATACCGTCACCGATTAACTTGTCATCTTCTATCAACAGAATTCGCATGCTCGTCCCTTTTTCGCTATTACATCACAAGGTTCTTAAGAACCCCTTAAGCTTCATGATCTGCGCTACCCACCCCGTTAGGGTTACAGTAGAATGACAGCACTTTTTTGCAGCCAGGGCCCTGCGCGTATCGCGCGGCTCTATTCAGGAGACGTAGTGATGAAACCCACCACCGTGACCCATTTGCGCCAGTGGAAACAGGAGCAACGCAAGTTTGCTTCACTGACCGCCTACGATGCCAGCTTTGCCAAACTGTTTGAAGAGCAAGGCGTTAAAGTGCTGCTGGTGGGCGATTCGCTGGGCATGACGCTGCAAGGCCACGACTCCACGCTGCCGGTCACCGTCGCCGACATCGCCTACCACACCCGAGCCGTACGCCGTGGTGCTCCGGCCTGTCTGCTGCTGGCTGACATGCCTTTCATGAGTTACGCCACCCCGGAACGGGCCTTCGCCAACGCCGCCGAGCTGATGCAGGCCGGCGCCAATATGGTGAAAATCGAAGGCGGCAGTTGGTTGTGCGAAACGGTGAAAATGCTCACCGAGCGCGCCGTGCCGGTGTGCGGCCATCTCGGCCTGACGCCGCAGTCGGTGAACGTATTCGGTGGCTACAAGGTGCAAGGCCGCGACGAGCTCGCCGCCAAACAACTGCTGGAAGATGCGCAAAATCTGGAGCTGGCCGGCATGCAACTGCTGGTGCTGGAGTGCGTACCGACCGAACTGGCGCGCAAGATCACCGAAGCGCTGTCCATTCCGGTGATCGGCATTGGCGCCGGCAACGTGACCGACGGCCAGATCCTGGTGATGCACGACGCATTTGGCATTACCGGCGGCCATACGCCGAAATTCGCTAAAAATTTCCTGGCGCAAAGCGGCGATATCCGCCTGGCGGTACAACAGTATATGCAGGAAGTGGAGCAAGGCGCTTACCCCGCTGAAGAACACTCTTTTAATTAAGCGATCGTTCCAGGAGCTATCAATGATTATTATCGAAACCCTGCCTTTGCTGCGTCAGCAGATCCGCCGCTGGCGCCAGGACGGCAAACGCATCGCGTTGGTGCCGACCATGGGCAACCTGCACGAAGGCCATATGACGCTGGTTGATGAAGCCCGAGCGCGTGCCGATATCGTGGTGGTCAGCATTTTCGTGAATCCGATGCAGTTCGAACGCCCTGACGATCTGGCGCGCTACCCGCGCACCTTGCAGGAAGACAGCGAAAAACTGACCCGCCGCAACGTCGACCTGGTGTTCGCACCCGCGCCGGCCGATGTCTACCCACAGGGGCTGGAACAGCAAACCTATGTCGACGTGCCGGGCATTTCCACCATGCTGGAAGGCGCCAGCCGCCCTGGCCATTTCCGCGGCGTCTCCACCATCGTCAGCAAACTGTTCAATCTGGTGCAGCCGGATTTGGCCTGTTTTGGCGAGAAGGATTATCAACAACTGGCGCTGATCCGCAAAATGGTGGCGGACATGGGGTACGACATCGACATCGTCGGCGTGCCGACCGTGCGCGCTAAAGACGGCCTGGCGCTCAGCTCGCGCAACGGCTACCTGACCGCAGAAGAGCGTAAAATCGCGCCTCAACTCAGCAAGATCATGAACGCATTGGCAGAACAACTCAGCAACGGCGAACGCCACGTAGACGATCTGCTGGAGCAAACCGCCGCGCACCTGCGCGCCGCCGGTTTCACCCCGGACGAACTGTTTATCCGTGACGCCGACAACCTGCAACCGCTGAGTGTTGAAAGCCAACGCGCGGTGGTGCTGATGGCCGCCTGGCTGGGCAAGGCGCGACTGATCGACAACCAGCAGGTTGATCTGACACTATAAGTTACTTTTTGTGCAATCGTCACCGTTGCAGCCCACCCGAAAGTAGACAAGGATGGCGTTATCGGTGACGATAAACACCGGATGGATGTTCAACCCCAATCGCCTGTATATACTCCAAATATGACAGATATAGGCGGATATTCAGTTAGGTAAAGTTATGATACGTACTATGCTGCAAGGCAAGCTGCATCGGGTGAAAGTGACTCAGGCCGACTTGCACTATGAAGGCTCCTGCGCCATCGATCAGGATTTCCTGGAGGCCGCAGGCATTCTGGAATATGAAGCTATAGATATTTATAACGTTGATAACGGTCAGCGTTTCTCGACCTACGCCATCGCCGCCGAACGCGGTTCGCACATCATTTCGGTCAACGGTGCGGCGGCGCGCTGCGCCTGCGTCGGCGACAAACTGATCATCTGCTCCTACGTGCAGATGAGCGATGCCGATGCCCGCCAGCACCACCCGAAAGTCGCCTATTTCGAAGGTGACAACAACCTGCAACGCAAAGCGAAAGCCGTGCCGGTTCAGGTCGCCTGAAAGTAAAAACGGGCGCATTCGGCGCCCGTTTCCTGCTATTGCACCACCACAGTTCCCGGCTTGTTGGCTATTCTGTCCGCCATGGTCTGAATGGAATCGGTGCGCAAAATATACAACCGCTTCAGCGTATACGGATTATCCCCCGGCTTGACCTTACCCTGCACCGTGGTCACCGCCATATGGAAGCCGGCGTCTTTCGCCGCCTGTATTGCCCGCTGGTTGTAGCCGCCGAACGGATAGGACACGTACAATACATGCGGGTTAAACTGCGACAGCGCGCGGCGCGAGCGCTCAAAATCGAATTCGATATTATGCAGGGAACGGCTCAGCAGAATAGGCTGGCGGTTGCCGTCAGTACGGTGCAGGAAATGCGTGTGTGACTGTACGTCGAACACATCCTGGATCTGCTTGAGTTCTGAAATGCTCATAAACTGCAGCGAGTCCGGGTTCCATTTCTGCGGATGGCGTTTGATGCGCGAAGAAATAATGAACGCCGTTGCGCGGAAGCCGTAGTCCTTCAACACCGGGTAAGCATAGCGATACACCGACTTCAACCCGTCATCAAAAGTCAGCACCACCGCCTTGCCCGGCAGGTTGATTTGGTTCTTCAGGTAAGCTTCCAACTGGTACAGGGAAATGGTGTCATAACCCGCCTGCTTCAGATAGGTCATCTGGTTACTGAACGCCACGTCCGAAGTGGTGGTCGAGGTATGGCGGAAACGCTTGTTCTCTTCGTTTTTCAGCAAATGGTGGTAGGTCAGCACCGGAACGCCGGTATCAATCTCGCAGTCCAGCTCGCTGATATAACCCAGACGATCGCCAATATTGATCTCATACCAGGTGTTGTTCAGCCGATCCTTCAGTTTACCGATGATCGGGTAACGCAGGTTCTCTTCCAGCACGCCAAACACTTCGCTGGCGTTATCCGCTGCGGTATAGACGTTGATCGCCTTCTGAGTGATCAGATTCTGATTGGTCAGCGGCTTATTCAGTTCACCGAGATCGTCTTGCACCTTGCGCGATTTTTTGAGGTTGCGCACATCGTCTTTATCGATAAAACCAATGCCGTGGCCAAACTTGAATTCGTAATACTCCGCATCCGCCGGAAACACCTGAATCAACTGGCCCTGCTTCACTTCACCGACCGGGATCACATGTTCGCCAATCAGCGAATAAACCTCGCTGTCGCGTTGCGCTTCCATATATTCAGATTTAACAGCGCTGTCTTCCGACAACAAATTTGCCATCGTCGCCGGAGAGGCGAGCGACATCAGGATGCCGAGTAGCCCAGCCGCTATCTTGTGTGTAGACCGCATGGTTATGTTCTGCTTACGAGTGCGTAATACCCGTCGCCTTTCAAGTTGTTACCTGCACTCACCCCAGTGACTTACTAAAGTAAGCGCCTGAGGATGAGTAAGTTGGCCGCCTGGCTGCAACTTGAAATTCATAGGGTATATAACAAAATGGAGAAAGTGTGGAGCGTCAGCATAGCACGATTTGAACATCGGGGAGAAAGGGGTTATGTGAGCAATTCTATTGATTTATGTGATGCGAGCTTCAAATAAATCAAAGCGCCCCCGAACGGCTGTCCGGGGGCGTCAGCGCCTCAGGTGCGCAGGCCGCGGCCACGCTCTATCAGGTACCAGGACAGCAGATAGAACACCAGGATAAACGCCACCAGCACCGCCATGGTCAGCACCAGCGGCACATCACTGATGCCGAGGAAACCGTAGCGAAAGCCGCTGATCATATAGACGATCGGGTTCAGCTTGGATACCGCCTGCCAGAACGGCGGCAGCAGCGTAAGCGAATAGAAAACCCCGCCCAGATAGGTCAACGGCGTCAGCACGAAAGTCGGGATCAGGCTGATGTCGTCAAAAGTGGTGGCGAACACCGCGTTGATCAGGCCCGCCAGCGAGAACAGGATTGCCGTCAGCAGCAGCGTGACCACAATCACCCACCAGGCATGCACCTGCAGCGGCACAAAGAACAGCGAGATCACCGTCACCAGCACGCCGACGCAAATACCGCGCGCCACGCCGCCGCCGACGTAACCGGCAATCACCACATGAGTCGGCACCGGCGCCACCAGCAGCTCTTCGATATTGCGCTGGAACTTGGCGCTGAAGAACGACGATGCGACGTTGGCGTACGAGTTGGTGATCACCGCCATCATAATCAGGCCGGGAACGATAAACTGCATGTAATCAAAACCGTGCATATCACCAATGCGCGAACCAATCAGGTTGCCGAAAATGATGAAATACAGCGTCATGGTGATCACCGGCGGCACCAGGGTCTGGATCCAGATACGGGCAAAGCGGTTGATCTCTTTGGCCCAGATACTCTGTAAAGCCACCCAATACAAACGCGTCATGCTTTTTCTCCATTACCGTTAACCAGGGTGACAAACAGCTCTTCCAGCCGGTTAGCCTTGTTACGCATGCTCAATACCTGCACCCCTTGCGCGCTGAGCTGAGCAAACAAGCCGTTCAGGCCCTGCTCGCGCATCACTTCCACTTCCAGCGTTGAGGTATCCGTCAGGCGGTTGCGATAGCCATCCAGCTTCGGCAAGGGGCTTTTGGCCGCCAGATCGAGGATAAAGGTTTCGGACTTCAGCTTGGCCAACAACCCTTTCATTGAGGTGTTTTCCACCAGTTCCCCGTTCTGGATGATGCCGATATTGCGGCACAGCATTTCCGCCTCTTCCAGATAGTGGGTCGTGAGAATAATGGTAGTGCCTTGAGCGTTCAGCTCTTTCAGGAAGCCCCACATGGAGCGGCGCAGTTCGATATCCACCCCAGCGGTCGGCTCATCGAGGATCAGCAGCTTTGGCTGGTGCATCAAGGCGCGGGCGATCATCAGACGGCGTTTCATGCCGCCGGACAACATGCGGGCGCGTTCATCGCGCTTGCCCCACAGATCCAACTGGGTCAGGTATTTTTCCGCACGCGCCAGCGCTTCACGCCGGGTTACGCCGTAGTAACCCGCCTGATTGACCACAATCTGCATGACGGTTTCGAACGGGTTAAAGTTGAATTCTTGCGGCACCAGCCCGAGTTGGCGCTTGGCGTTAACGATATCTTTATCGATGTCGTAGCCGAACACCCGCACGCTGCCGGCCGTTTTGTTAACCAGCGAGCTGATAATACCGATGGTGGTGGATTTACCGGCACCGTTCGGCCCCAGCAGGGCATAAAAATCCCCCGCTTCGACGTTAAGATCGATCCCGCGCAATGCCTTGACGCCACCCGCGTAGGTCTTGGTCAACTGCGCTAATTCCAGTGCATAATTCATAAGTTAGAAAGTACCTTGTGACGATGAGTATGCTGCTGCGTATTGTAATAAAGAGGATCTTATCATCAGCAGCGATTTCACTGAGGCGAATCCGTGCGGAAAAAAGCGTGACTGTTCCGATTTCCAAATTGTGACGCTTGTCCTATATTAGCCCAACGCAATCTGTTTGTTACAGGCCTATAACCCTCCATGAAAGAAATCGAAACGCTTATCGCCAACAACAAAGCCTGGTCGGCCAATATCAACCAGGAAGATCCAGACTTTTTTGAACGTTTATCCCAGGCGCAAAAGCCCCGCTTTTTATGGATTGGTTGCTCAGACAGCCGCGTCCCTGCAGAAAGACTGACCGGGTTGGAACCTGGCGAACTCTTTGTCCATCGCAATGTGGCAAACCTGGTGGTTCACACCGATCTTAACTGCCTGTCTGTGGTGCAGTATGCGGTGGATGTGCTGGAAGTTGAACATATCATCATCTGCGGCCATCTGGGTTGCGGCGGCGTAGAGGCCGCGGTCGAGAACCCGGAACTGGGGCTGATCAACAACTGGCTGCTGCATATCCGCGACCTGTGGTACAAGCACAGTTCACTGCTGGGTGAACTGGATCCGGAACAGCGTCTCGACGTACTGTGTGAAATCAACGTGATCGAGCAGGTCTACAACCTGGGCCACTCCACCATCATGCAGTCGGCCTGGAAACGCGGCCAGAAAGTGACGATCCACGGTTGGGTTTACGGGATTCAGGACGGACGCCTGCGCGATCTGGAAGTGGCTGCCACCAGCCGCGAGAGCCTGGAAATGGGGTATCGCAAGGCAATGGCCAAACTGCAGCAGGACAACGCATAAAAGCCTGGAAGTTTATCCAGCTTTAGGTGTGGGCGCGGGCAAAGCCGCGCCCCTGCCGATTACTCGTCCAGCAGCACCACTTTGCCAACGTACGGCAAATGACGATAACGCTGAGCGTAGTCAATACCATAGCCCACCACAAACTCGTCCGGGATCGAGAAACCGACGAACTCCACCGGCACTTCCACCTCGCGGCGCTCAGGCTTGTCCAGCAAGGTACAGATCGCCAGAGATTTCGGCCCGCGCAGCGCCAAAATTTCGCGCACTTTATTCAGCGTGTTGCCGGAATCAATGATGTCTTCCACGATCAGCACGTCCTTGCCGCGGATATCCTCATCGAGATCCTTGAGGATTTTCACGTCGCGGGTGGTGGACATACCGCTGCCGTAGCTTGAGGCGGTCATAAAGTCGACTTCGTGCGGCACTTCAATCGTGCGGCACAGATCGGCCATGAACATGAAGGAACCGCGCAGCAGCCCGACCAACACCATATCACTGCCGCTATCGCGGTAATGTTCGGTGATTTGACGGCCAAGTTCGGCGATACGGGTCTTAACTTCCTGCTCGGAAATCATTACGTCTACAGTGTGTTTCATAGGTTTCAGGTCAGTTGCCGGAAGAAGGGCGCAGAGTTTAGCATAGCCTGACGCCGGTGGCGACGCGAGTGCGCCGCCACTTCTTCTCTAGTCGCTTACCGTAAAGCCCAGCATCATGCCGGTATCCTCATGCTCCAGCAGGTGACAATGTGCCATATAGGCATGTTCACTGTTAGCCGGATGATCAAAACGCACCAGCACTTCGCTGCGCCAACCCTCGACCCGCACCGTGTCTTTCCAGCCACTGCGATGAGCCGCCGGCGGCTGGCCGTTCTCCGACAGGATGCGGAACTGGGTGCCGTGAATATGGAACGGGTGCAGCATCATGTCGCCTTCGCCGGAAAGGGTCCATTTCTCGTACTTGCCGCGTTTGGCCTCGAACGCCGGCTTGGTCATATCAAAGGCTTTGCCGTTGATCTTATTGCCGTGGCTGAAATCGAAAGGCTTGGCACCATGATCCATGCCCTTCATGTTGCCGTGATCCATACCTTTCATGCCGCCATGATCCATGTCCGGCATCTTGCCATGATCCATGCCGGCCATGTCGCCATCGCTCTTGCCCATGGAGCCATGATCCATACTCATCCCGGCCATCGCCTGATGACCATAACGATCCATCAATGCCTGCATGCCCAGCTTGTCCAACTGCGGATCCATCATCAGTTGCAGCCAGCGCTCCTGAATGCCGGCCATCGGCGGCAGTACCGGCAGTTTCACCAGGCTGTCCGGCATCGTCTTGATACCCTGCGCCAGCGAAGGCTGAATGCGCAACACCGGCAACGGCTGGTCGAACGGTGCCAACGTCATGCCCATTTGTTTGACCGGCAACGTGACGATGTCGAACGGTTTGCCATCCGAGGCATCCACCAGCACTTCAAAGCGCTCGCCCATCAGCATTGGCAATTCGGCCAGCTTCACCGGTTCGGCCAGGAAGCCGCCGTCACTGGCAATAACGTATAACGGGCGGTTATCGCTGGCCGCCAGGTTCAGCGACCGTGCATTACAGCCGTTGAGAAAACGCAGCCGTAGCCAGCCGCGTGGCGCGACGTGTTGCGGGTATTGGGCACCGTTGGTGAACATACGGTCGCCGAACCAGCCAACCGCAGCGCTCATCACATCCAGTTGGTATTCAATTTGTGCGTCTTTACCCAAGCGTTTGTCCTGCAGGATCACCGGAATATCATCCTGCCCCCAGGTCTTAGGCAGCGGCAGTTTACCGCTCTCGTCGTCTTCCAGCAGAACCAGCCCCGCCAACCCCATCATCACCTGATGCCCGGTTTTACCGTGGGTATGCGGGTGGAACCAACAGGTAGCTGCGGGCTGTTCGACAGTGAAACTCACTCTGCGCGTGCTACCCGGCTGAATCAGCGCTTGCGGGCCACCATCGACATCACCGGGAATTTCCAAACCGTGCCAATGGACGGTGCTGGCTTCCGGCAAGCCGTTTTTGATATCGACCGTCACCGGCTTGCCGCGCTGCAGCCGCACCGCAGGCCCCAGCAGCGCCCCATTGATGCCCCAGGTTCGGGTGGTTTTGCCCGGCAGCCAGTTCATTGCACCGGTTTGCAGCGCCAGCGCGATTCTTCCCTGCGCGTCCGGCGTCAACAGTGGCGGGATCGGTAAGGCCGGCAACTCAGCCGCCCACACGCCTCGGCTCCACAGCGGTAAGGTGCTTGCTGCGCCCAGCGCAGCGGTCAGTTTGATAAAATCACGACGTAACATCGCTGACTCCCTTTTCTCAGTGAGATGTACCCTATGGCTTTCAAGTTCCAGCTCGCTCATCCCCAGCTATGGTAGGGGCGCTAATACGGACAACGACGCTGCGGCTTGCAAGACGACGGGTATGACTTACATGCCAGACAGCCTAAACCCTCCCCTTAGCGGAAGGTCAAGCCTTTGCTACCGGTTATGTTATCCGCCAGTAATAAAATTTGGTGCCTTTACAGGCAAGTGTGATAACGTCTGCTGACAACAAACAGGTCTATTTTCATGATGAAAAAAACAACGTTATTGGTGCTGTTGCTCGCCATGCTGGGGTTCTCCAACGCCAGTCTGGCGCTGAATGAGTCTGAGGCGGAAGATCTGGCCGATCTGACGGCGGTATTTGTTTACCTGAAAAACGATTGCGGCTACAACGACTTGCCCAATGCGCAAATCAAACGCGCCATCGTTTACTTTGCCCAGCAAAACCGTTGGGATTTGAGCAACTATAATAGCTACAACATGAAGGCGCTGGGTGAAGACAGTTATCGCGATCTCAGTGGCATCGCCATCCCTACCCCCAACAAATGCAAATCTCTGGCGCGCGACTCGCTGAGCCTGCTGGCGTACGCCAACTAATCCCTCCCGCCTTCCGCTACCTCTGTTTGAAATTCAGCCGTGCATCATCAGGCAGAGTTAGCTATGATGTTGCGCCAATTTTTCATGGCCGTTATTACGGAGTTCCCGCACATGACCCAGAAAGAAATTTGGTATGAAACGCTGCATGCCAACTTCGGCCAGTACTTCTCGGTAGAGAATGTGCTGTACCGCGAGAAGACCGAGCATCAGGATTTGGTGATTTTTGAAAACCCGGTGCTGGGGCGCGTGATGGCGCTCGACGGCGTGGTGCAAACCACCGAGCGCGATGAGTTCATCTATCACGAAATGATGACCCATGTTCCATTGCTGGCACATGGCCAGGTGAAGAAGGTATTGATCATCGGCGGCGGCGACGGTGGCATGCTGCGCGAAGTCAGCCGCCATCGGGGCGTAGAGCAGATCACCATGGTCGAGATCGACGCCGGGGTGGTGGAATTCTGCCGCCAGTACCTGCCGAACCATAATGCCGGTTCCTACGACGACCCGCGCTTCAAGCTGGTGATCGACGACGGCGTCAACTTCGTCAATCAGACCGATGAAAAATTCGATGTGATTATCTCGGACTGTACCGATCCCATCGGCCCCGGCGAAAGCCTGTTCACCTCGGCGTTCTACGAAGGCTGCGCACGCTGCCTGAACGAGGGCGGCATTTTTGTCGCGCAGAACGGCGTCTGTTTCCTGCAACAAGACGAAGCGGTCAACAGCCACACCAAATTAAGCCAGTATTTCAACGACGTCAGCTTCTATCAGGCGGCGATCCCGACCTATTACGGCGGCATCATGACCTTCGCCTGGGCGAGCCAAAACCCGGCGCTGCGTCAGCTCGATTTATCCGCCCTGCAACATCGCTTTAATCAAAGCGGCCTAAACTGCCGTTATTACAACCCGGCGATCCACGCGGGCAGCTTTGCCCTGCCACAGTATTTGCTCAACGCACTGAACGTTACACGTTAAGCGAGAAGATAAGGAGGTGAACCAAATTGCAAAAGCTAAAACTGCACGGCTTCAACAACCTGACCAAGAGCCTGAGCTTTTGTATTTACGATATTTGTTACGCCAAAACCGCGGATGACCGCGATGGCTATATCGCCTACATTGACGAGCAATACAATGCCAACCGCCTGACCGAGATCCTGAGTGAGACCTGCTCGATCATTGGCGCAAATATTCTGAACGTCGCACGTCAGGACTATGAGCCTCAGGGTGCCAGCGTAACCATTCTGGTCAGCGAAGAGCCGGTCGACCCGAAAGATGTCGATACGTCGGAGCAGCCTGGTCCACTGTCGAAGACGGTGGTTGCACACCTGGACAAGAGCCACATCTGCGTTCATACCTATCCGGAAAGCCACCCAGAAGGCGGGCTGTGCACCTTCCGCGCCGATATTGAAGTGTCGACCTGCGGCGTGATTTCACCGCTGAAAGCGCTGAATTACCTGATCCACCAGTTGGAATCTGACATCGTCACCATGGATTACCGTGTGCGTGGCTTTACACGCGACGTAAATGGCGTGAAGCATTACATCGATCATGAGATCAACTCGATCCAGAACTTTATGTCTGATGACATGAAGGCGCTATACCACATGATGGACGTCAACGTTTACCAGGAGAACATCTTCCATACCAAGATGCTGCTGAAGGATTTCGATCTGAAGCACTACCTGTTTAACGCCAAGCCGGAAGCCCTGAGCGAGGCCGAGCGTAAAGAGATTACCGATCTGCTGTGGAAGGAGATGCAGGAAATCTATTACGGCCGCAATATTCCGCACTTGTGATGTGTAAAGGGTGCGGCACGCCGCGCCCTTAGGTTCAGTATTTGAGCATGAAAGAACGGTAGGCCTTCAGCACCGCCAGGAAGTCTTCGACACCGCAGAACGAGAGGCTTTCTTCATCATAATAATTCATCCCCTCCTCCATCTCGTCGCCTTCAAACGCCAATAGATTGGCGCGGATCATCACCTCTTCACCGTCCATCAGCAACGTATATTCGTGACCCTCCAGCTGCCATTGACGCTCGCTGCCTTTGACTTCCGCCGCCCCGGCTTCTATCCGGTCCAGCAGATTGAAGTCGCCTTTGACTTCCTCATTGATCCAATGGCCAATAGCTTCATGCCCCATCGAAAATCTGACCACCACCTGACCGGTCACGTCACGCAGAAATTCGTAATCCATAGCACGCCCTCCTGAGCCTTTTTCTTAGTGTAAACATTAATTCATGACTAACTCAGCGAGCGCTCGCAAAGTTGGCAACTGAGCAAAATAAAACGGGAGGCCAAGGCCTCCCGTTGAACGGTTGCGCAATATAGCGGCTTAAACGGCGGTTTGGAAGATCACGCCATCGGCTTTTTCAGTGTACTGGCCCAGTTGGTCGAAGTTCAGGTAGCGATAGGTATCCGCCGCCGTTTTATCGACCTGTGCCATGTACGTTTGATACTCGTCCGGCGTTGGCAAACGGCCCAGCAGCGAAGCTACCGCCGCCAGCTCTGCGGAGGCCAGATAAACGTTGGCGCCGGTACCCAGACGGTTCGGGAAGTTACGGGTAGAGGTGGAAACCACCGTCGCGCCGTCAGCCACTCGCGCCTGGTTACCCATGCACAGTGAACAACCCGGGATCTCGATACGCGCACCGCTCTTGCCGAACACGCTGTAATAGCCCTCTTCGGTCAGTTGAGCCGCATCCATCTTGGTCGGCGGCGCAACCCACAGGCGGGTTGGCAACTGGCCCTTGTGCTGGTCCAGCAACTTGCCGGCGGCGCGGAAGTGGCCGATGTTGGTCATGCAGGAACCGATGAACACTTCATCGATCTTGCTGTTAGCCACGTCGGACAGCAGGCGCGCGTCGTCAGGATCGTTCGGTGCACACAGGATTGGCTGAGTGATCTCTGCCAGATCGATGTCGATCACCGCCGCGTATTCCGCATCCGCATCGCCTTCAAGCAGTTGCGGATCCGCCAGCCATTTTTGCATGCCTTGAATGCGGCGCTCCAGCGTACGGCGATCGCCGTAACCTTCGGAGATCATCCATTTCAACAGCACGATGTTGGAGTTCAGGTACTCTTCGATCGGCGCCTTATCCAGCTTGATGGTGCAACCGGCGGCGGAACGTTCGGCTGAAGCGTCGGTCAGTTCAAACGCCTGCTCCACTTTCAATTCCGGTAAGCCTTCGATTTCCAGAATGCGGCCGGAGAAGATGTTTTTCTTGCCCTTCTTCTCTACGGTCAGCAGGCCCTGCTGGATCGCGTAGTAAGGAATGGCGTGCACCAGATCACGCAGTGTGATGCCCGGCTGCATTTTGCCTTTGAAGCGCACCAGCACCGACTCAGGCATATCCAGCGGCATAACGCCGGTCGCTGCGGCAAACGCCACCAGACCGGAACCGGCAGGGAAGGAAATGCCGATCGGGAAACGGGTGTGGGAGTCCCCACCGGTGCCGACGGTATCCGGCAACAGCATACGGTTCAGCCAAGAGTGAATAACGCCGTCGCCCGGACGCAGCGATACGCCGCCACGGTTCATGATAAAGTCAGGCAGCGTGTGGTGAGTGGTCACATCAACCGGTTTCGGGTACGCGGCGGTGTGACAGAACGACTGCATGACCAGATCGGCGGAGAAGCCCAGACACGCAAGGTCTTTCAGCTCGTCACGGGTCATCGGGCCGGTGGTGTCCTGAGAACCCACGGAGGCCATCTTCGGCTCGCAATATTCACCCGGACGCACGCCGGCAACGCCACAGGCGCGGCCCACCATTTTTTGCGCCAGCGAGAAGCCCTTGTTGCTGGAGGCAACTTCTTTGGCGATACGGAACACATCGCTGTGCGGCAGGCCCAGGGCTTCACGCGCCTTGGTGGTCAGGCCACGACCGATAATCAGCGGGATACGGCCGCCGGCGCGCACTTCATCCAGCAATACGTCGGTTTTCAGTTCGAAGTTGGCGATCAGTTCGCCGGTTTCGTGGTTACGCACTTCGCCTTTGTACGGGTAAACGTCGATCACGTCGCCCATGTTCAGCTCGGAAACGTCCACTTCAATCGGCAAGGCGCCGGCATCTTCCATGGTATTGAAGAAGATAGGCGCGATTTTACTGCCCAGCACCACACCGCCACCGCGCTTGTTCGGCACATACGGGATGTCGTCGCCCATAAACCACAGCACAGAGTTGGTGGCGGACTTACGGGAAGAACCGGTACCGACCACGTCACCGACGTAGGCCAACGGGAAACCTTTCTTGTTCAGCAGTTCAATCTGCTTAATCGGGCCAACGCTGCCCGGTTGATCCGGCACTATGCCTTCACGTTCGTTTTTCAGCATCGCCAGGGCGTGCAATGGGATATCCGGGCGTGACCAGGCATCCGGCGCCGGCGACAGATCGTCGGTGTTGGTTTCGCCGGTGACTTTGAATACGGTAACGGTGATTTTTTCCGCCAGTTTCGGGCGTGACAGATACCACTCGGCATCGGCCCAGGACTGCATAATCTGTTTGGCGTGCGGGTTACCCGCCTTGGCTTTCTCTTCCACGTCGTAGAAGTTGTCGAACATCAGCAGCGTATGGGAAAGCGCTTTGGCGGCAATAGCGGCCAGTTTTTCGTTATCCAGCGCGTCGATCAGCGGATGAATGTTATAACCGCCCTGCATGGTGCCCAACAGTTCTACGGCTTTCTCGGAGGTAATCAGGGGAGAGGTCGCTTCACCTTTGGCGATGGCCGCCAGAAAACCTGCTTTGACGTAGGCGGCTTCGTCGACGCCTGGTGGAACACGATTAATCAGCAGGTCTAACAGGAATTCTTCTTCGCCTTTTGGCGGATTTTTTAATGATTCAACCAGCGCTGCCATTTGGGTGGCGTCTAACGGCTTAGGGACGATGCCCTCTGCAGCACGCTCGGCTACGTGCTTACGGTATTCTTCTAGCACGACATTCTCCTCGCTCTCATTGTCATTTATTGTGCCTGGCGTTTTATACCCGTCGTCTTTCAAGCCACAGTGTTGTTACCTGCGCTCGTTAACCCCAGTTACTTACCTAAGTAAGCGCCTGGGGATGAACGAACTGGGCGCCTAACTGCAACCTGAAAGCCATAAGGTATAGGTTCAAACCGGGTTTAGCGCACGGTGTTGATGCCATTGATCCTGACGGGGCACTGCTGTCGATGTCCTGGCCTGTAAGGTACAGTGCCCGGTTCCGCTCAGCCAGCATATCAGGATTTGAAACGGTTGTTAATTCGTTCACATAAAAGCAACATTAAATCTTTGCTGAATCGTTGAGCGCAGTGTAATCGGCTGCGACACAGGCTCGACGGGATTGCAGGAAGGTTCCGCTCGCAACATAAAACAGCCCGATGAGCACAACACAATACCCACCCCCTTACAATGGTTATTGATTGCGAATACCAAAAATTGGGAGCGGAAGACACAAAAAAACCGCCGTTAAGGCGGTTCTGTTGTTCCGTTCGGTGTTAGCAGGCACCTTACGGATTTCTTACATCGTTAAAGAACGATACAAGCGCTACCGAGCCAAAACATTGTGCGCAACATCGTTCAAAAAATCAACTAAACAATATTATCAATCTCGTTTTTTGGGTATTCTTTCTATGGGTCTGTTCTGCCCGTTTAGCAGCGGGTCATCGGACTTGAGAACAGCGCTGCAACTACTGCGATACAGGCGCTACCGGGCGCTTGTTCCGCCGGGATTTTTCCGGTGAAGTCGCGGTGGTCGTGGTTCCACAAGGATCGCGCAATGAAAGGGAGTTCTTGGTTTATCCTGCTCATTGTACTGGGATCGGCGTTTGGCGTGAGTAAAGGCAGTTGGTCGGTTAACGGCAACAGCCTCACGTTGAACGTGATATTCCAGAACAAGTAAGCTACTGGCCGCTCATTGAGCGGCCTTTTACCTGAATGCCATCCATAAAAAACGGCCCCTTTTCAGGAGCCGTTGTTTCAACCTTGTCAGCCGGAAGAATTACTTCTTCTTGGCTTTCGGGTTTGGCAGATCGGTGATGCTGCCTTCGAAGATCTCTGCCGCCAAACCTACGGATTCGTGCAGGGTTGGGTGAGCATGGATGGTCAGCGCGATATCTTCCGCATCACAACCCATCTCGATAGCCAGACCGATTTCGCCCAGCAGCTCACCGCCGTTGGTGCCGACAATCGCGCCACCGATGATACGGTGAGTTTCTTTGTCGAAGATCAGTTTGGTCATGCCGTCTGCACAATCGGAAGCGATAGCACGGCCGGAAGCTGCCCACGGGAAGGTGGACGTTTCGTAGCTGATGCCTTTCTCTTTCGCTTCTTTCTCGGTCAGACCCACCCACGCAACTTCCGGCTCGGTGTAAGCGATTGATGGGATCACTTTCGGGTCGAAGTAGTGCTTCATGCCGGCGATAACTTCAGCGGCAACGTGGCCTTCATGCACGCCTTTGTGCGCCAGCATCGGTTGACCGACGATGTCGCCGATAGCGAAGATGTGCGGCACGTTGGTGCGTAGCTGTTTGTCGACGCGGATAAAGCCACGCTCGTCAACTTCCACACCGGCTTTGCCCGCTTCCAGCAGTTTGCCGTTCGGCACACGGCCGATAGCCACCAGCACCGCGTCGTAACGCTGTGGTTCTGCAGGCGCTTTTTTGCCTTCCATAGTAACGTAGATACCGTCTTCTTTGGCTTCTACCGCAGTCACTTTGGTTTCCAGCATCAGGTTGAACTGCTTGCTGATACGTTTGGTGAAGACTTTCACCACGTCTTTGTCGGCAGCCGGGATCACCTGGTCAAACATCTCGACCACGTCGATCTGTGAACCCAACGCATGGTATACGGTACCCATTTCCAGGCCGATAATACCGCCGCCCATCACCAGCAGACGCTCTGGGACGGTTTTCAGTTCCAGCGCATCGGTAGAGTCCCACACGCGCGGGTCTTCATGAGGAATGAATGGCAGTTGGATCGGACGGGAGCCTGCGGCAATGATGGCGTTGTCGAAGTTGATGGTAGTAGGACCATTTTCGCCTTCAACGACCAGGGTGTTAGCGCCGGTGAACTTGCCCAGACCGTTAACGACTTTAACTTTACGGCCTTTAGCCATGCCAGCCAGACCACCGGTCAGCTGATTGATGACTTTTTCTTTCCAGACGCGCACTTTATCGATGTCGGTTTTCGGCTCGCCGAAAACGATGCCGTGCTCGGCCAGCGCTTTGGCTTCTTCGATCACTTTGGCAACGTGCAGCAGTGCTTTGGAAGGGATACATCCCACGTTCAGGCAAACACCGCCCAGCGTGGAATAACGTTCAACCAGAACGGTTTCAAGACCTAAGTCAGCGCAACGAAAGGCAGCAGAGTAACCTGCCGGGCCCGCCCCAAGTACCACGACCTGAGTTTTAATTTCAGTACTCATCATGACCTCTTAATTGATTGTCCGGCGGGTCAGACGTCATTTTTATTGCTAATCGATCTCATAACGCCCTTCATCCACCGGGACGCTTACACCGCGAGCAGTTTACAGAATTGTTAATAATCTGCAAAGCGTGTTCGAAGTGACCCGTGTCTCAACAATTTTGTCGAGTCATGCAAAAACCGACAAAACTGCTACTGAAGTGGTAAGGGCGCAGCATGCTGCGCCCTTTTTTCATTACATCACCAGACGGCGGATGTCAGACAGCATATTGTTGATGATGGTGATGAAACGCGCACCATCTGCACCGTCGATAACGCGGTGGTCGAAGGAGAGCGACATCGGCATCATCAGACGCGGCATGAACTCTTTACCGTTCCAGACTGGCTCCATTGCAGACTTGGAGACACCCAGGATAGCCACTTCCGGCGCGTTGACGATAGGTGCGAAGTGAGTCGTCCCGATACCGCCCAGGCTGGAGATGGTGAAGCAACCGCCCTGCATTTCGCCTGCGGTCAGCTTGCCGTCACGCGCTTTTTTGGAGATAGCCATCAGTTCGCGGGACAGCTCGGTGATGCTTTTCTTGTTCACATCCTTGAATACCGGAACCACCAGGCCGTTTGGCGTATCAACCGCAACACCGACGTTGATGTATTTTTTCAGCGTCAGCTTCTGGCCATCTTCGGACAGAGAGCTGTTGAAGCGCGGCATCTGCTCCAGAGCGGCGGCGACAGCCTTCATGATGAACACCACAGGGGTGAACTTCACGTCCAGCTTGCGCTTGGCGGCTTCGTCGTTCTGTTGCTTGCGGAACGCTTCCAGATCGGTGATATCGGTTTTGTCGAAGTGAGTCACGTGCGGGATCATCACCCAGTTGCGGCTCAGGTTGGCACCCGAAATCTTCTGGATGCGGCCCAGTTCGACTTCTTCGATCTCACCGAACTTGCTGAAGTCCACTTTCGGCCATGGCAGCATGCCTGGCAGACCGCCACCGGCAGCAGCGGTTGGAGCCGCTTCCGCACGTTTGACTGCGTCTTTCACGTAAGTCTGGACGTCTTCGCGCAGGATGCGGCCTTTACGACCGGTGCCTTTCACTTTCGCCAGGTTTACGCCGAATTCACGCGCCAGACGACGGATGACCGGGGTAGCGTGCACATAAGCGTCGTTCTCTGCGAATTCGCCTTTGCTTTCCGCTTTGGCAGCCGGAGCGGCCGCAGCGGTTTCCTGCTTGGCCGGAGCCGGTGCAGCTTCTGCTTTCTGGGCCGGAGCGGCGGCTGGTGCCGCGCCTTCAACTTCGAACACCATGATCAGAGAGCCGGTTTTCACTTTGTCGCCGGCGCTGATTTTGATTTCTTTCACGGTACCTGCGAACGGTGCCGGCACTTCCATAGAAGCCTTGTCACCTTCAACGGTGATCAGCGACTGCTCAGCGGCAACTTTGTCGCCCACTTTCACCATCACTTCGGTCACTTCTACTTCGTCGCCGCCGATGTCCGGCACGGCAACGTCTTTGGCAGCGGCAGCCGCCGGTGCAGCCGGGGCCGCAGGGGCTTCAACCGCAGCCGGAGCGGCAGCAGAAGCTGCGCCGGCCACTTCGAAGACCATGATCAGGGAACCGGTTTTCACTTTGTCGCCGGCGCCGATTTTGATCTCTTTCACGGTGCCCGCGAAGGGTGCCGGGACTTCCATTGAAGCCTTGTCGCCTTCCACGGTGATCAGGGACTGCTCGGCTTCCACCTTGTCGCCCACTTTCACCAGGATCTCGGTCACTTCAACTTCGTCGGCACCGATGTCCGGTACCGCAACGTCTTTGGCAGCAGCGGCAGCCGGTGCAGCAGCAGGTGCCGCGGCCGGTTTTTCTTCCGCTTTGGCGGCTGGTGCGGCAGCTGCCGCACCTTCTGCTTCAAAGATCATCAGCAGTTTGCCGGTTTCGGTTTTATCACCGACGGAAACCTTGATCTCTTTCACCACGCCCGCTTGCGGGGACGGGACTTCCATGGAAGCTTTATCACCTTCAACGGTGATCAGCGATTGTTCAGCTTCAACTTTATCGCCCACTTTCACCAGAATTTCGGTGATTTCCACTTCGTCTGCACCGATGTCCGGTACCTTGATTTCGATAGACATTCTTCTGTACCTCTTATGCCAGACGCGGGTTGACTTTTTCTGGGTTGATGTCGAATTTCTTAATCGCATCAGCTACCACAGAAGCTTCGATTTCACCGCGTTTAGCCAGTTCACCCAGAGCAGCAACCACAACGTAAGAAGCATCGACTTCAAAGTGGTGGCGCAGGTTTTCGCGGCTGTCCGAACGACCGAAGCCGTCAGTACCCAGAACGCGATAATCGCTGGCTGGAACGTAAGTACGAACCTGTTCTGCGAACAGCTTCATGTAGTCGGTAGACGCAACCGCAGGCGCATCGTTCATCACCTGAGCGATGTAAGGCACGCGTGGGGTTTCGGTCGGGTGCAGCATGTTCCAACGCTCACAGTCCTGACCATCGCGCGCCAGTTCGGTGAAGGAAGTCACGCTGTAGATGTCAGAACCAACGCCGTAGTCTTTCGCCAGGATCTGCGCAGCTTCGCGCACGTGACGCAGGATGGAGCCTGAACCCAGCAACTGCACTTTACCTTTGCTGCCTTCCAGAGTTTCCAGCTTGTAGATACCTTTACGGATACCTTCTTCTGCACCCTGCGGCATGGCCGGCATGTGGTAGTTTTCGTTCAGCGTGGTGATGTAGTAGTAGACGTTTTCCTGCGCGTCGCCGTACATGCGGACCAGGCCGTCATGCATGATTACAGCCACTTCGTATGCGTAAGCCGGATCGTAAGAGATACAGTTAGGGATAGTCAGAGACTGAATGTGGCTGTGGCCGTCTTCGTGCTGCAGACCTTCGCCGTTCAGGGTAGTACGGCCTGAAGTACCGCCGATCAGGAAGCCGCGCGCCTGTTGGTCGCCCGCAGCCCAGCACAGGTCACCGATACGCTGGAAACCGAACATCGAATAGTAGATGTAGAACGGAATCATTGGCAGATCGTTGGTGCTGTAGGAGGTCGCCGCGGCCAGCCATGAAGAGGCTGCGCCCAGTTCGTTGATGCCTTCCTGCAGGATCTGGCCTTTCTCGTCTTCTTTGTAGTAAGCAACCTGCTCACGGTCCTGCGGAGTGTACTGCTGGCCGTTCGGGCTGTAGATACCGATCTGACGGAACAGACCTTCCATACCGAAGGTACGGGCTTCGTCGGCGATAATTGGAACCAGGCGATCTTTGATCGACTTGTTCTTCAGCATCACGTTCAGGGCACGTACGAAAGCGATAGTGGTGGAGATTTCTTTGTTCTGCTCTTCCAGCAGTGAGCTGAAGTCTTCCAGAGCCGGCATTTCCAGCTTCTGGGTGAAGGCCGGCAGACGAGTCGGCACATAACCTTTCAGCGCCTGACGGCGTTCGTGCAGGTATTTGTACTCTTCAGACTCTTTTTCGAAGGTGATGTACGGCAGTTTTTCGATGTCAGCATCGGCAACCGGCACGTTGAAACGATCGCGGAAGTGGTGAACCCCTTCCATGTTCATTTTCTTCACCTGGTGAGCAATGTTTTTACCTTCCGCAGTTTCACCCATGCCGTAACCTTTGATGGTATGGGCCAGGATAACGGTTGGTTTGCCTTGGGTGTCCTGCGCTTTTTTCAGTGCAGCAAAGACTTTCTTCGGATCGTGACCACCACGGTTCAGCGCCCAGATTTCGTCGTCGGTCATGTCTTTGACCAGAGCGGCAGTTTCCGGGAAGCGGCCGAAGAAGTGCTCGCGTACGTAAGCGCCGTCTTTGGATTTGAAGGTCTGGTAGTCGCCGTCCAGGGTTTCGTTCATCAGCTGGATCAGTTTGCCGCTGGTATCTTTACGCAGCAGTTCATCCCAACGTCCGCCCCAAATCACTTTCAGAACCTGCCAGCCTGCACCGGCGAAGATGCCTTCCAGCTCGTTGATGATCTTGCCGTTGCCGGTGACCGGGCCGTCCAGACGCTGCAGGTTACAGTTGATGACGAAGACCAGGTTGTCCAGTTTTTCACGGGTAGCGATGGTGATCGCGCCCTTGGATTCAGGTTCGTCCATCTCGCCGTCGCCCAGGAAGGCGTAAACGGTTTGGGCAGAGGTGTTCTTCAGGCCACGGTGTTCCAGATATTTCAGGAACTTAGCTTGATAGATGGCGCTGATTGGGCCCAGGCCCATGGAAACGGTCGGGAACTGCCAGAATTCCGGCATCAGTTTCGGATGCGGGTAAGAAGACAGGCCTTTGCCGTGAACTTCCTGACGGAAGTTGTTCATTTGGTCTTCGGTCAGGCGGCCTTCAAGGAAGGCTCGTGCGTAAACGCCTGGAGAGATGTGGCCCTGGAAGTAAACCAGATCGCCGCCGTCTTGCTCGTTGCGCGCACGGAAGAAGTGGTTGAAGCAGACTTCATAGAAGGTCGCGGAAGACTGGAAGGAAGCCATGTGGCCGCCCAGGTCCAGATCTTTCTTGGATGCACGCAGAACGGTCATTACCGCGTTCCAGCGGATGGCTGAACGGATACGACGTTCCAGATCCAGGTTGCCTGGGTAAGCAGGTTCGTCTTCCACCGCGATGGTGTTGACGTAGTTGTTGGCGGCAGCACCGGCTGCAACGCTAACACCGCCTTTACGGGCTTCACCCAATACCTGATCAATCAGAAACTGAGCTCGCTCAACACCCTCTTCACGGATGACCGATTCGATCGCCTGCAGCCAGTCGCGGGTTTCGATCGGATCCACGTCATTGTTTAAACGTTCTGACATGGTGGTATTCCTTATCTGTCTAATGGTTTGTTTGGAGCCTGTCTTCCTGTGTTCTGAAGCAAAACACACGAAGACAGGCCCATCAGTTTAGTTGCCGCTTAAATGCTTAAATAAGCATTCCGAACGTAAACCCCGCAGGCTGGTGTACCCTGAAGAGAACCGTTCTTAATCCTTGCGTTGCTGGAGACGCCGCAGCGATCTCTCGCGCCGGGTATGTTCCCGACTGAGATCCAGCAATATTTCCTCGATAAACGCCAAATGGCGGTGCGAAGCTTCGCGGGCCCTTTCCGGCTCGCGTGCCACAATCGCCTCAAAAATCCCGGCGCGGTGGCTGCTCACTTTTGCCAACATCTCACGGCGCGAGTAGAGCAATTCAAAGTTCTGACGCACGTTCTGTTCCAGCATCGGCCCCATACAGCGTAACAGGTGCAGTAACACAACGTTGTGGGCAGCTTCGGTCACGGCGATTTGGTATTGCATGACCGCGTCGGCTTCGGCGTCGAGATCGCCGCTGTCCTGGGCCTGCTGAATCACGATATGGCAATCGCGGATGCGCGCCAGATCTTCGTCGGTACCGCGCAGCGCCGCATAATAGGCAGCGATGCCTTCGAGGGCATGACGAGTTTCCAACAGATCGAATTGTGATTCAGGATGGTCGGCCAGCAGTTCAGCCAGCGGATCGCTGAAGCTCTGCCACAGATTAGTTTGTACAAAGGTGCCGCCGCCCTGACGGCGCAGGAGCAGCCCTTTAGCTTCCAGGCGCTGGATGGCCTCTCTCAGAGAAGGACGGGAAACATCAAATTGTTTCGCCAGTTCGCGCTCCGGTGGCAACTTTTCGCCTGGACGCAACGTTCCCTCGAGGATCAGGTGTTCGAGCTGCTGCTCGATAACGTCTGACAACTTGGGTTGGCGGATTTTGCTGTAGGCCATGGGTGAATTCTTCTCTGCGAATGGCGCGGAGTCAATTGGTAATACCAATTTCAAAAACGTGACGGTAAAGTAACAAAGTATTCACCTCCTGTCCATATGGGCCTCATTCGAAATCATGATTCCCCGCACATTTTAACACCTCGATATCAAGCCTGCCGCACACCGATAACTGAGGGTTGGTAATACCATTTACGAGGTAGGTTTCTGATTTAACCTTTGCGAAACCTCCCGTCAGGAAGACTGAAGCGTCAAAGACAGAGTTTTATTGCATGTTTATTAAGCTTTAGTGAATGACTATTTGCGTCGTATACCCGGCACAAAGCTGATTACTATTTCACCACCGCCCAGGATTCATATCTACGTTATTTCTGCGCATTATGTGATTTGCTGCTTGTTTCGTGCATTGAATCCCCCCTGTCGTCACACAACCCGCATTTTGTTTCCTAAACTGCTGAAATCTTAATCACTCACAGAATAAAGCAGGTGCAAACTGGCTCGCATAACATTATTCTTTTCCAAACGGTAGCGGCTCCGTGGAATTAATAGCTATAACGCCGTAAATAAAACAAAACACACATCGTAACCACTGCTTTACAGCATGTGAGTATTTTGCAACGACAGAGGGTTTCATTGATGGATGGTCAACAGCAAGGCGACCAGCTGAAGCGCGGCCTGAAAAACCGCCATATTCAGCTTATAGCCCTAGGTGGCGCAATTGGTACCGGGCTGTTTCTCGGTATCGCTCAAACAATAAAAATGGCCGGCCCGTCGGTCATTCTCGGCTATGCCATTGGCGGCTTCATCGCGTTTCTGATTATGCGCCAACTGGGTGAAATGGTGGTGGAAGAGCCGGTTGCCGGTTCCTTCAGCCATTTCGCCTATAAATACTGGGGCAATTTCGCCGGCTTCGCTTCCGGCTGGAACTACTGGGTGCTGTACGTACTGGTGGCGATGGCGGAACTGACCGCAGTCGGCATCTATGTTCAGTACTGGTGGCCGGAAATCCCGACCTGGGTATCCGCCGCGGTATTCTTCCTGGCAATTAACGCCATCAACCTGGCCAATGTGAAGGTGTATGGCGAGATGGAGTTCTGGTTCGCCATTATCAAAGTGGTGGCGATTATCGGCATGATCGTGTTCGGCGCCTACCTGTTGTTCAGCGGCATGGGCGGCCCGGAAGCCACCGTAACCAATCTGTGGGCACAGGGCGGGTTCTTCCCGAACGGTATCATGGGGCTGGTGATGGCGATGGCAGTGATCATGTTCTCGTTCGGCGGTCTGGAGCTGGTGGGCATCACCGCCGCCGAAGCCGATAACCCGCAGAAAAGCATCCCTAAAGCCACCAACCAGGTGATCTACCGTATTCTGATTTTCTATATCGGCTCACTGACCATTCTGCTGTCGCTGTACCCGTGGGGCAAAGTGGTTGAAGGTGGCAGCCCGTTCGTGCTGATCTTCCACGCGCTGAACAGCGACGTGGTGGCAACGGTGCTGAACATTGTGGTGCTGACCGCCGCGCTGTCGGTCTATAACAGCTGCGTTTACTGCAACAGCCGCATGCTGTACGGCCTGGCGCAACAGGGCAACGGCCCGAAAAGCCTGCTGAAAGTCGACGGCCGCGGCGTGCCGGTGATCGCCATCGGCGTGTCCGCCATTGCCACCGCCTTCTGCGTGCTGATCAACTACCTGATCCCAGGGCGTGCCTTCGAGCTGCTGATGGCGCTGGTGGTATCGGCGCTGGTGATCAACTGGGCGATGATCAGCCTGGCGCACCTGAAGTTCCGCGCGGCCAAGAATCGCGAAGGCGTAGAGCCGAAGTTCAAGGCATTCTGGTATCCGTTCAGCAACTACCTGTGCCTGGCCTTTATGGCCGGTATTCTGGTGATCATGTATCTGACGCCGGGCATTCAAATCTCGGTGCTGCTGATCCCGGTATGGGTAGCGGTTCTGGCCATCGGCTACGTCATCAAACAGCGCAGCCAGCGCGCGGCGAGTACCGTCGGCCGCTGATAAACCGCGTTAAAATCAACCTGGCCCGCAAATGCGGGCCATTTTATTGCCCTTCAATTTTGCCAACTGGCTCACAGTTTCCTCGCCACGCCCGGTTTGTCCATCTCTACAACCAATAGTTTCTGATAACTCGCCCCCTGCCGGGACAATAATCGTTGCCACTCAGTCAGATCCTGCCGTCGCGGAGAAAATGTCCATGAAGAGCAATGCCCTATCGATAAAAGAAAAGATTGGCTATGGCATGGGAGATGCCGGCTGCAACATGATTGGCGGAGCGATTATGTTGTTTCTCAACTATTTCTATACCGACATCTTTGGATTGACTCCGGCGCTGGTCGGCATTCTGCTGCTCTCGGTTCGGGTGCTGGATGCGGTAACCGATCCGATTATGGGTGCCATCGCCGATCGTACCCAAAGCCGCTGGGGGCGCTTTCGTCCCTGGTTGTTGTGGGTATCCCTGCCCTATGTATTATTCAGCGTGTTGATGTTTACCACGCCGGAATGGAGCTACAACAGCAAGGTCGTCTATGCCTTCGCGACTTACTTCTTGATGTCGCTAACTTACACCGCCATTAACATTCCCTACTGTTCATTAGGCGGCGTAATCACCGCCGATCCGCAAGAGCGGGTATCCTGCCAGTCATACCGTTTTATTCTGGTCGGCATTGCTACGCTCATCCTCTCGCTAACCCTGCTGCCGATGGCCGAATGGTTTGGCGGTGCCGACAAGGCGCGCGGCTATCAGATGGCGATGGGCGTGCTGGCGCTGATCGCCCTGTTCATGTTTCTGTTCTGCTTTGCCACGGTCAAAGAGCGCATACGCCCGGCGGTGCCGACTCACGACGCGCTCAAATCCGATCTGAAAGACGTGTGGAAAAATGACCAATGGGTGCGCATTCTGCTGCTGACCTTCTGCAACGTTTGCCCCGGTTTTATCCGCATGGCGGCAACCATGTATTACGTGACCTACGTCATGCAGCAGTCAACCTCATTCGCCAGCCTGTTTATCGCGCTGGGCGTAGTCGGCATGATGATCGGCAGCGCATTGGCGAAACCGCTGACCGACCGCTTCTGCAAACTGAAAGTGTTCTTTTGGACCAATATCGTGCTGGCGGCGTTTTCCTGCGGTTTTTACTTCCTCAACCCTCAGTTGACCTCATTAATCGTGGTCGCCTACTTCCTGCTGAATATCTTGCATCAGATCCCCTCACCGCTGCACTGGTCGTTAATGGCCGACGTGGACGACTACGGCGAGTGGAAAACCGGCAAGCGCATCACCGGCATCAGCTTTTCCGGCAATCTGTTCTTCCTGAAAGTCGGGCTGGCGGTAGCCGGCGCCATGGTCGGTTTCCTGATGTCGTATTCCGGTTATCAGGCAGATGCGGCCAGCCAAAGCGCCAGCGCACTCAACAGCATCGTATTGTTGTTCACCGTGATCCCAGGCATTGGCTATCTGATCACCGCAGGCGTAGTGCGCCTGCTGAAGGTCGATCGTCAACTGATGCAGCGGATTCAGGTCGATCTGGAAAAGCGTCGGGTCAATTACCAGGAGCTGGCCGACTATCGTGAGCAGCAGCTAGAAACCAAACACCCGTAAGGAGCCCGCAATGCGAGACTATCCTAATCCCTTTATTGAACAGCGGGCCGATCCGTTTGTTTTGCGCCACAGCGATGGCTATTACTATTTCACCGCCTCGGTGCCGGAATATGATCGCCTGGAGCTTCGCCGGGCGCGCAGCCTCGACGAACTGCCGCAGGCCACTGCAACGGTAGTGTGGCGAAAGCCGCAGCAAGGGCCAATGAGCGCGCTGATCTGGGCGCCGGAACTGCACTTTATCAGCGGCAAGTGGTATTTGTATTTTGCCGCAGCCCACAGCCCAGAGATTGCAGATGGCCTGTTCCAGCACCGTATGTTTGCGCTGGAATGCAGCGCAGACAATCCGTTAACCGGGGAATGGACAGAAAAAGGCAGGATATACAGCCATATCGACAGCTTCTCCCTCGACGCTACCCATTTTGAGCATCGCGGCAAACACTATTATTTATGGGCGCAAAAGGATCCGGCCATCAGCGGTAACTCCAACCTGTACCTGGCGGAGATGGAAAATCCGTGGACGCTAAAGGGCGAGCCGGTGCTGCTCAGCAAGCCGGAGCTGCCCTGGGAAATCGTGGGTTTTCAGGTCAATGAAGGGCCTGCTGTGATTACTCATGGCCAACGGATATTTATCAGCTATTCTGCCAGCGCCACCGATGAAAATTACTGCATCGGGCTGCTCTGGGCCGATATCGACAGTGACATCACCGACATGGCCCAATGGCACAAGGCCAGCCAACCGATATTCCGCACCAGCGCCAAAAACCACCAATTCGGCCCCGGACACAACAGCTTTACCCTCGACGAGCAGGGCCGGGATCTGTTGGTTTACCATGCGCGCAATTACACGGAAATCGAGGGAGATCCGCTCTATGATCCCAATCGTCATACGCGGATTAAGCCGATAGAGTGGAATGAAGAAGGCATGCCGGTGTTGGGGGAACCGCCGGCAGATAATCGCTAGTGTCATAACAGGGGTTCAGCTCACTGACCCCCCGTCTCTGCCCCACCGGTGATTAACATCCTGTTTTCGGCAAAAACACCTATCAAAAACACGCATTGGCGCTAAGGTAATCAATAGTTGCGCAAATTCGGGCAGAGCAGATGACAACAGGCATAGTGATCGCCGCCGCCGGGCGTGGGGAACGTTTCTCGCAGGCCGGTGGCGCAGGCAACAAATTAAACGCTGAGTTTGCGGATCAGACGGGCCACCGGCGCCCGTTGTTTGAACATACCTTGCGCCAGGCGCTGGCCTCCGGTCTGCCGGTGTGGGTCGTCACTCGGCCGGATAACCAGTGGGTACAGCAGGTTTGCGCCGCGTATCAGGTGCCGGTCACGCCGATCGCCAGTGCAGGTCTCGGGGATTCCATTGCCGCCGGCGTTGGCGCTACGCCGCACTGGCAGGGCTGGTTGATCCATCTGGCGGATATGCCGTTCGTCACACCCGATATCTTCCGTCTGGTCGCCGATGCGCTGCGGCATCATGCGATAGCTCGCCCCTGCTTCGACCAACGGCCTGGCCACCCGGTCGGCTTTTCCGCTCCATTGCGCAAGAGGCTTTGCCTGTTGCGCGGTGACAATGGCGCGCGCGAGCTGCTGCAAGGGGAAGCGGTTTATCTGTTGCCTCTTGATCGGGCAAGCGTCGTGCAGGATATTGATCTTCCATCACAGCTACCGGCCAGCGAGTAAAATCATCTATGCAGCATCTTGATATCACCGTGATCAGCCAGGCGATAAGCTGGCTGAAACAGCAGCCGGTGTGGCTGTGTACCGTACTGAATACTTACGGCTCCTCGCCGCGATCGCCCGGGGCACTGTTGGCGGCGACCCAGAACGGGGATTACTGCGGTTCGCTGTCTGGCGGCTGCGTGGAAGAGGATTTTCTGCGGCGCGTGGCGGCCGGGGAATATCAGGCAGCCAGCCAGGTGATCCGCTACGGTGAAGGCGGTCTGGAGCCGAACGTGGCGTTGCCCTGCGGCGGCGTGCTGGACGTGCTGATTGAATACCTGCCCGCCGGTGACGGCAGCATAGGCTACCTGACGAAAATCGCCGGCGCGCTGGACGGACACCACGCGTTGGTCAAACGCCTGGTCTTACCCGATGCCTGCCACAGCCTGGAACTGACCGATTTCGCCAGCGCTACCCAGGTGGAGCGCAATGGGCAACAAATCACGCTGAATATCGCCGCTGCACCGCGCCTGCTGATTGCCGGGTTGTCGAGCGTGGCGTTGTATTGCGCCGATTTCGCCAGTTCGTTGGGGTTCGAGGTGCTGGTGTGTGAAAATCGCCCGGAGGCGCTGGATAATTTCGCCCCCCTGCTCAGGCCCGGCGTGACGCTGCTGCGTCAGTTCCCGGCCAAATTTATCGAGGACGGTGGATGCCACGCCAATACCGCCATTGTGGCGCTGACTCACGACCCGCGGATGGACGATCTGACGCTGATGGAGGCCATACACACGCCGGCGTTTTACATCGGCGCCATGGGCTCGCTGCGCAACAGCGCACGCCGCCGCCAGCGTCTGCAGCAGATTGCCGAGTTCAGCCCACAAGAACTGGAACGCATTCATGCGCCAATCGGGCTGCCGCTCGGCAGTAAAACGCCGGCAGAAATCGCCCTGGCGGTAATGGCCGATATCGTGCAACAGAAAAATCGCACGGCGGCCCGGCCTTTCAGCCCAGAGGGATTACGGGTACCAGGTGCTGAAGCTCCAGATGCAGCTCCTCCCGCTCATTGAGCGAATAGCTGAACATCGTCAGGTCAGGCCCTTCCCGGCGGGCCAGGCCGAGCTCCGGCAATATCTGAGTGTATATCTGCACCACGTGGTCGTTCAGTGCCACCGGCTTGCCGGAATAACAAAAGCGGCAAAAATCGCCGTGGATGTCCGGCAGCGGCTCCAGATCGGCATCGACAGAACAGCCCGCCTCAACACCGAGCGAATAGTCCACCCTGACCCGCTGCCCATCCGGCCTAAAATGGGTTAGCGCGTAGATCAACGGAGGGCGGCCACCAAGCAGTTTATAGAAGTTCTCTTTGATTCCGCTGCGCAGATGCAGATGCGACTTATCCAGATGTTCGATGTCCAGGTGATAGGCGTAATTTTTCCCGCTGAGGAGATACTGGCCTTTATCAACGGTGACGCGATCGACCTTAATATCACCAGGCTGACCGGCGGACAGCGAACGCACCAGATGGCTGAAGTCCTGCTTGCGGGCATGGCGGTAGACGCTGGGGGATTCGGCAAAGTGTTTTTTGAAACAGCGGGAAAAGGTTTGTTGGTTATCAAATTGATATTCTACGGAAATATCAAGAATGCTCTTGCGCGTGAAACGCAAAGCGAAAGCGGCCAGATACAAACGTCGTGCGCGAATATACGACGCCAGCGACAGACCGGTCTGCTTCTTGAAAAGCCGCTGCAGATACCATTTCGAGTAGCCTGATTTGGCGGACACGATATCCAATGACAGTGGATTAGTCAGATTGTCTTCAATCCAGACCAGCAGATCCCTGATGTGATTTTCCTGCGTTCCCATTTTCTTGCCGAACCTTCCGTTCCAAATATGCCTTTGCGCACGTTTTACTGCTTTGTGCGTAGGGTATACAGGTTAAAACAAGGCGTCCAGCGGGCTACAGGACTTTACACAGGGAGGGATTCAGTCTGAAAGTTGCCGCCCCTATCAGGCGGCAACCGTTTTGAAAGGTTATTTCACGCAGCGCGAGCACTGGCCGGCCTGGATCTTCTGGAAGAAGTCATTGCCTTTATCATCCACCAAAATAAACGCCGGGAAATCTTCTACTTCGATTTTCCAGATCGCTTCCATCCCCAGCTCCGGGTATTCCACACAGGTCAGGCTCTTGATGCTTTGCTGCGCCAGTACCGCAGCCGGGCCGCCGATGCTGCCAAGATAGAAACCGCCGTGCTTGTTGCAGGCATCCGTCACCTGCTGGCTGCGGTTCCCCTTCGCCAGCATGATCATGCTGCCGCCGTGAGATTGCAGCAAATCAACGTAAGAATCCATGCGCCCGGCGGTGGTCGGCCCCAACGAACCCGAAGCGTAACCGTCCGGCGTTTTGGCCGGGCCGGCGTAGTAAATCGGGTGATCCTTAACGTATTGCGGCAAACCTTCACCGCGGTCCAACCGCTCTTTCAGCTTGGCGTGCGCGATATCGCGGCCAACGATGATGGTGCCGCTCAGCGACAGGCGGGTCGATACCGGGTACTGCGACAGCTGCTTGAGAATATCGCTCATCGGGCGGTTGAGGTCGATCTTGATCGCCTCGCCCTCTCCGGCCTGACGCAGCTCCTGCGGGATAAATTTGCCCGGATTGTGCTCCAGCTTCTCGAGCCAGATACCGTCGCGGTTGATTTTGCCCTTGATGTTGCGGTCAGCGGAACAGGAAACGCCCATGCCAACCGGGCAGGACGCGCCATGGCGCGGCAAACGCACCACGCGGATATCGTGCGCAAAGTATTTACCGCCAAATTGCGCGCCCAGCCCCAGATTTTGCGCTTCTTTCAGCAGCTCTTCTTCCAGCGCCACATCACGGAACGCCTGGCCGTGTTCGTTGCCTTCGGTCGGCAGGCCGTCGTAGTACTTGGTCGATGCCAGTTTGACGGTTTTCAGCGTTGCTTCAGCCGAGGTGCCGCCAATGACAAATGCCACGTGGTACGGCGGACAGGCCGCGGTGCCCAGCGTGCGCATTTTATCGACCAGGTAATCTTTCAGCTTGCCCGGCGACAGCAGCGCCTTGGTTTCTTGATACAGATAGGTTTTGTTGGCCGAACCGCCGCCTTTGGCGACACACAGGAACTTGTATTCTTCACCGTCCACGCTGTACAGATCGATCTGCGCCGGCAGGTTGCTGCCGGTGTTGACCTCTTTGTACATGTCCAGCGCGGCGTTTTGCGAATAGCGCAGGTTGTCTTCGATAAAGGTGTTGTACACCCCGCGCGACAACGCTTCTTCATCACCGCCGCCGGTCCAGACGCGCTGGCCCTTTTTCCCCATGATGATCGCGGTGCCGGTGTCCTGGCAGGTTGGCAAAATACCCTTGGCGGCGATTTCTGAGTTACGCAGAAATTGCAGCGCAACGTACTTATCGTTTTCGCTGGCGTCCGGGTCGTCAAGAATATCGGCAACCTGCTGTTGGTGCGCCGGGCGCAGCATGAACGAAGCGTCATGGAAGGCATGCTGTGCGAGCAGGGTTAACGCTTCAGGGGCAACTTTCAGGATTTCCTGGCCTTCAAACTCACTCACAGAAACGTGATCGCGGCTCAGCAGATAGTATTCGGTATCGTCTTTCTTCAGCGGGAACGGATCTTGATAATGGAACGGTTTATTCGACATTGATCTCTCACTTGCAACATCAGCTGCGTTAAATTCACACTTACTCAGCATGCCCGGGGCAGGCTGCGGCAAAAAACTGCCCACACCTTACTTATTTTTAATCAGTCGGTTATTGCGCTGAATCGCATAATAACCCCTATATTAGCAAGGCATCAGTTCAGGTGTTTTTTCCAACCTCATACGGTGAGCGCTGCGGGTACAGACTCAGCATGCACGCTTTATTATCCCGCAGTTAACACATTGATTACAATCCATCGGAGACGATCGGGTTATCAATGCGGTGAAAAACCTGCCGGGAGTAAATGAGCGAGGAATTAGTTTTCCGTCTTGTTGCCAGCCGGGGCGCCTTTGCTTAAGCTAGCGGCAATGAACAAAGTAAGAATCCCCATTGCGCTGCAACAGGCGGTAATGCGCTGTCTGCGGGAAAAGCTTCAGCTGGCCCGCCAGCATTTTTCCGTCGATTTTCCTGAACCCAAAGTCGTTTACCAGCAGCGCGGTACCACTGCGGGCACCGCCTGGCTGCAAGCCTGGGAAATCAGGCTGAATCCAGTGCTGTTAATGGAAAATCAGCAGCCGTTTATCGATGAAGTGGTGCCGCATGAGCTGGCGCACCTGCTGGTGTTCCGCCAGTTTGGCCGCGTGCCGCCACATGGCCGCGAATGGCGCCGCATGATGGAAAACGTCTTGCGGGTACCCGCCAGCCGCACCCACCAGTTTGAAATTGCCTCGGTGCAAAGCAAAACTTTCCCCTACCTGTGCGGTTGCCAGCAGCACCAGCTCACCGTGCGCCGCCACAATCGGGTGCTGCGCGGTGAAAGCGAATACCGCTGCCGCCAGTGCGGCGAAAGACTGAGATTTATCGCTAACGAAACCCCTTAACTAAACGATTTATACGTTAAAACAAGTAAATATCGCCATTTGCCACTACCGTAAACTTCCGTTACCCTGCCTGCTTTTCCAATTTCGAGCTGTTTTGGAATATGCTTCGCAAAATTCTGTTTATGGTGATTTTCATTGCAGGTGCCGCGCACGCCCACGGCATCAATAATTTCTCTCAGGCCAAGACTGCGGCGGCCAAAATCAATCAGGACGCACCCGGTTCTTTTTACTGCGGTTGTCGGATCGACTGGCAGGGTAAAAAAGGCATTCCTGACCTCAACAGCTGCGGCTATCAGGCGCGTAAAAACGCCCAGCGCGCACAGCGTATTGAATGGGAACACGTGGTGCCGGCCTGGCAGTTCGGCCACCAGTTGCAATGCTGGCAGCAGGGCGGCCGCAAAAACTGCAATAAAGACGCGACCTACCGCCAAATCGAAACCGATCTGCACAACCTGCAACCGGCCATCGGGGAAGTGAACGGCGATCGCAATAACTTTATGTACAGCCAGTGGAAAGGCGGTGAAGGCCAGTACGGCCAATGCCCGATGAAAGTGGATTTCAAAAATAAGCAGGCTGAGCCGCCCGCCCGCGCCCGTGGCGCTATCGCACGCACCTATTTCTATATGCGCGACCGTTACCAACTGCGGCTTTCACGCCAGCAAACCCAGCTGTTCGAGGTGTGGAACCGCCAATATCCGGTCAGCCAATGGGAATGCCTGCGCGAAGCACGTATCGCCAAGGTTCAGGGCAACCATAACAACTATATTCAACAGGCTTGCCAGCAACGAAAAGGCTAACCTACTATATACCCGTCGCCTTTCAAGCCGCAGCGTTGTTACCTGCACTCGCTCACCCCAGTCACTTACTTGAGTAAGCTCCTGGGGATGAACGAGCTGGGCGCCTAGCTGCAACTCGAAATTCATAGGGTATAGCCTCCATCTATCAAGCTGCCTACCCCTTTAGTCAGGATCGAATACTCACATGCGTATACCCCGCATTTATCACCCGCAACCCTTGATCGACAATGCGGAAATCGCGTTGAGCGAAGACGCCGCCAACCACGTCGGGCGCGTGCTGCGCATGAGCGCCGGCCAGACGTTGCAACTGTTCGACGGCAGTAACCGGGTGTTTAACGCCGAGATCGTTCGGGTTGATAAGAAAAACGTGCAGGTGCAACTCAGCGCCGGCCAGTTGGAAGACCGCGAGTCGCCGCTCAATCTGCACCTGGGCCAGGTGATTTCCCGTGGGGAGAAGATGGAGTTCACCATACAGAAATCCATCGAACTGGGCGTTAACGTCATTACCCCGCTGTTTTCCGAACGCTGCGGCGTCAAACTGGATGGCGAGCGTCTGGCGAAAAAAATTCAGCAATGGCAGAAAATCGCCGTTGCCGCCTGCGAACAATGCGGCCGCAACCGCATCCCGGAAATTCGCGAGGCAATGCAGCTGGAAGCCTGGTGCGCCGAGCAGGACGGCAGTCTGAAGCTTAACCTGCATCCGCGTGCCAACCACAGCATCAATACCCTGCCGCTGCCGGTGGACCATGTCCGCCTGCTGATTGGGCCGGAAGGCGGGTTATCCGCCGACGAAATTGCGATGACCACAGGCTACGGATTTACTGATATCCTGCTGGGGCCACGCGTTCTGCGTACAGAAACCACAGCGCTCACCGCAATTACCGCTTTGCAGGTACGTTTCGGCGATCTGGGTTAAAGGAGAGAAAATGATTAAGCTCGGCATCGTGATGGACCCTATCGCCTCCATCAATATCAAGAAAGACACCAGCTTCGCCATGCTGCTCGAAGCGCAGCGCCGTGGCTGGGAACTGCACTACATGGAGATGAACGATCTCTATCTGCACGCCGGTGATGGACGCGCCCGCACCCGCTTGCTGAGCGTGAAAGAAGATAAAGAAAGCTGGTTCAGCTTCGGAACCGAGCAGGATCTGGCGCTGCAGGATCTGGACGTAATCCTGATGCGCAAGGATCCGCCATTCGATACCGAATACATCTATGCGACCTATATTCTGGAGCGCGCAGAGGTGAAAGGCACGCTGGTGGTCAACAAGCCTCAGAGTCTGCGTGACTGCAACGAGAAGCTGTTCACCGCCTGGTTCCCGGAGCTGACGCCGGACACCCTGGTCAGCCGTAGCGCAGCCCACATCCGCAAATTCCACCAGCAGCACGGCGACATTATCCTCAAACCGCTGGATGGCATGGGCGGCGCGTCCATCTTCCGCGTGAAACAGGATGATCCTAACCTGTCGGTGATTATCGAAACCCTGACCGAACATGGCAGCCGTTTCTGCATGGCGCAGAACTTCCTGCCGGCGATCAAGGAAGGCGATAAGCGCATTCTGGTGGTTGACGGCGAACCTGTGCCGTACTGCCTGGCGCGTATCCCGGCACAGGGTGAAACCCGTGGTAATCTGGCGGCCGGTGGCCGTGGTGAACCGCGCCCTCTGAGCGAAAGCGACTGGAAAATTGCCCGCGCAGTGGCCCCGACGCTGAAAGAGAAAGGCCTGATCTTCGTTGGCCTGGACGTGATTGGCGATCGTCTGACCGAGATCAACGTCACCAGCCCAACCTGTGCACGCGAAATCGAAGCGGCCTTCCCGGTTTCCATCACCGGCATGCTGATGGACGCGATCGAAAAGCGTCTGGCAGCGAAGTAATCCGCCATGCGGGCGGCGCCGTCGCCCGCAATCCTGACCTTTCGAAGCGCGTGCAGCCAACAACGCTGCGGCTTGAAAGGCGACGGGTATAGCCGCATACTGGCGGCTGTTTAACTTATCACCACTCAATTACCTTAAATAACGCCATGAATTTACAGCACCATTTTCTTATCGCCATGCCATCTCTTCAGGATCCTCGCTTCAAACGCTCGGTGATTTACGTCTGTGAGCACAATGAAGACGGCGCCATGGGCCTGGTGATCAACAAACCGGTGGAACAGTTCACGGTGGAAACGGTGCTGAGCAAGCTGAAGATCATGCCGCCCGCTCGCAATCCGGCCATCAGCCTGGATAAACCGGTATTTGCCGGCGGCCCATTGGCGGACGATCGCGGGTTTATTCTGCATACGCCGCGCAGTGGCTTCGGCTCCAGCATCCAGATCTCGCCGGATACCATGATCACCACCTCGAAAGACGTGCTGGAAACGCTCGGCACCCCGGAGCAACCGGATGACGTGCTGGTGGCGCTCGGCTATGCCGGCTGGGAAAAAGGCCAGTTGGAACAGGAAGTGCTGGAAAACGCCTGGCTGACCATCGAAGCCGACACCGACATTCTGTTCCATACGCCGATCGCCAGCCGCTGGCGCGAAGCCGCCAACCGCCTTGGCATCGATATCCGCAGCATTGCCAACCACGCAGGACACGCCTGATGACCAACCGCACCATTATCGCCTTCGACTTCGGCACCAAAAGCATCGGCGCGGCCATAGGTCAGGAACTCACCGGCAGCGCCCGCGCGTTGGCGGCATTCAAGGCGCAGGACGGCTCTCCGGACTGGCAAAAGATCGAAAAGCTGCTGAAAGAGTGGCAGCCGGATCTGGTGGTGGTCGGCCTGCCGTTGAATATGGATGGCACCGAGCAGTTGGTGACCGAGCAGGCACGCAAGTTCGCCAACCGTCTGCATGGCCGCTTTGGCGTGCAGGTCGCGCTGCATGACGAACGCCTCAGCACCGTCGAAGCCCGCGCCAATCTGTTCGATCGCGGCGGTTTCCGCGCTCTGGACAAAGGCAGCGTGGACTCCGCCTCCGCGGTGGTCATCCTGGAAAGTTGGTTCGAACGGCACTTGGGCTGATCGGCCCGTCACGCCCCTTCTTCTCCACCGAGCAACCCAGCGTTG
Source organism: Serratia inhibens (assembly GCF_003591175.1). Lineage (GTDB taxonomy): Bacteria > Pseudomonadota > Gammaproteobacteria > Enterobacterales > Enterobacteriaceae > Serratia > Serratia inhibens. The sequence continues at coordinate 77,796 of NZ_QYYG01000010.1, forward strand.
ATGCGCTGCTGCAATCCCTGTTCAAAGGTCTGCATGCCGGACTGCGCACCGGTTTGCAGCACGCTGGCGAGCTGATGGGTTTTGCCTTCGCGGATCATGCTGCTGACCGCCGCCGTTGCCGTCAGCACCTCGAAGATCGCCACCCGCCCGCCACCGGGCCTGCTTAGCAACTTTTGCGCAATCACCGCCTGCAGGCTGGCGGCCAGCTGCGCGCGCACATAAGGCTTTTCTTCCGCCGGGAAAACATCGACCAAACGATCCACCGCCTGCGGCGCACTGCGGGTATGCAGCGTCGCCAGCACCAGGTGGCCGGTTTCCGCCGCAGTGAGCGCCAAACGAATGGTGGTGGTGTCGCGCAGTTCCCCCAACAGAATCACATCCGGATCTTCACGCAGCGCGGCGCGTAGCGCTTCATCAAAGCCGTAGCTGTCGCGGCCCAGCTCACGCTGTTGGATCAGCGACTTCCGGCTGCGGTGCATAAACTCGATCGGGTCTTCCAGCGTGAGGATATGCCGCCGTTGATGCTGATTGATATCGTCAATCATCGCCGCCAGCGTGGTGGATTTACCGCTGCCGGTCGCACCGGTAACCAGTATCAGGCCATCCTCACGCCGCAGCAGCGCAGGGACAATAGCCGGTGCCGCTAACGCCGCCAGCGTCGGGCAGTGGCCGGCAATCAACCGCAGCGCGATGGATATCCCCAGATTCTGCAAAAAGAAATTGGCGCGCAGCCGGATATCGCCCGCCAGCGTCAACGCCAGATCGAGCTGGCCCTGTTGCTGCAAATGTTGCCGTTGCGGCGGTTGCAGCAGCGTGCCGCACAGTTGGTGCATGCGCTCCTGAGTCAGTATTTCCGCCCCTTCCAGCGGTTGCAATTCACCATCAATGCGCAACATGGGTTGATGGCCCGCACAAAGGTGCAGATCGGAAGCATTATGCTTTACACTAAGGGCCACGAATTCATCGATATCCATATCAATCTCCTGGGTCAATAATGAGCACTATCCAACAGAATCTGCAGGATGTCAGAAGCCGCATCGCGGCAGCCGCTCAAGGTTGCGCACGCGTTCCAGAAGAAATCACTCTGCTTGCAGTCAGCAAGACCAAACCTGTGGCGGCGATCGCAGAAGCCATCGCCGCCGGCCAGCGTGCCTTTGGCGAGAATTACGTGCAGGAAGGCGTGGATAAAGTTCAGCATTTCGCCACGCAGCCGGAAGGCGCAACGCTGGATTGGCACTTTATCGGCCCGCTGCAATCCAATAAAAGCCGGCTGGTGGCAGAGCACTTCGCCTGGTGCCACACGGTGGATCGGCTGCGCATCGCCCAACGGCTCAGCGATCAACGCCCGGCAGGCATGCCGCCGCTTAACGTTCTGATCCAAATTAATATCAGCGATGAACAGAGTAAATCTGGCATTGTACTGGCTGAATTACCGGCGCTGGCGGAGGCGGTAGCCGCGCTGCCGAACGTTACGCTGCGTGGGCTGATGGCGATTCCTGCTCCGGAACAAAACTACCAGCGCCAGTTGGCGGTATTCGGCCAGATGAGCGACGCCTTCCAGGCCCTGCAACAGCGCTATCCGCAGGTGGATACCCTGTCGATGGGCATGACGGATGATATGGCGGCGGCGATCGCCGCAGGTAGCACTCTGGTGCGTATCGGCACCGCAATTTTTGGCGCTCGTGATTATTCACCGGCCTGACATATGACGAGGAATTTTGATGCAACACCGTAAGATTACCTTTATTGGCGCCGGCAACATGGCGCGCGCGATTATCGCCGGCCTGGTGGCGGGCGGATACCCGGCTAAATCCATCAGCGTTTGCGCGCCTTCGGCTAAAAACCGCGATGCGCTGGCGGCGGACTACGGCATCGTCAGCAGCGGCGACAACCTGGCCTGCGCGCGCGAGGCCGAGGTCGTGGTGCTGGCGGTAAAGCCGCAGATGATGGCCGACGTCTGCCAGCCGCTGCAACAGGTCGATTTCTCCGGCAAGCTGGTGCTGTCGATCGCCGCCGGCATTCAGGTCAGCCGTTTTTACCAACTGTTGAGCGACAAGCTGAGCATCGTGCGCATTATGCCCAATACCCCGTCCCTGGTTGGCAAAGGCATGAGCGGCCTGTATGCGCCGCCGCAGGTCAGCCAACAGGATCGCGACTACACCGGCGATTTGATGGCCTCCGTCGGCAAGGTTTGCTGGGTGGATGACGAAAACGGCATCAACGGCGTCATCGCCGCCGCAGGCAGCGCACCGGCCTACTTCTTCCTGTTTATGGAAGCCATGCAACAAGAAGCCGAGCGCATGGGCTTCGACAGCCAAACCGCGCGCGAGCTGGTGCAACAGGCCGCCTCCGGCGCTGCTGCGCTGGTGGAAGCCAACCCGGATACGCCATTATCGACCCTGCGCGAGCAGGTCACCTCCAAAGGCGGCACCACCGCCGAAGCGCTGCGGGTATTCAACGAGCAACAACTGCCGGAGACCGTGGCCAAAGCCATGCGCGCGGCGGTTTCCCGTGCGCAGGAAATGGAAAAATCATTTTAAATAACCGAGAGTTAAGGAGAAGGATCCTTTCATGCTAACGCTGACTTTTTTGGTCAAAACCGTTATTGATCTTTACGTCATGGTACTGCTGCTGCGTATTTGGATGCAGTGGACGCGTACCGATTTTTATAACCCGTTCGCCCAGTTCGTGGTGAAGATCACCCAGCCGGTGGTCGGCCCGCTGCGCCGCATTATCCCATCACTGGGGCCTGTCGACAGCGCTTCGCTGTTGCTGGCGTTCCTGCTGATGACCATCAAGTATCCGCTGCTGCTGCTGATCCAGGGCGGCGCGATGTCACTCAGCCCGTATAACCTGCTGTTTGGCCTGATTTCGCTGGTCAAGTCGGCCGGTTATCTGATCTTCTGGGTGATGATTATCCGCGCCCTGATGAGCTGGATCAGCCAGGGCCGCAGCCCGATTGACTATGTGATGTATCAGTTGACGGAACCCCTGATGGCCCCGATCCGCCGCATTCTTCCGGCCATGGGCGGTATCGATTTTTCAGCGATGGTGGTGATCCTGATCCTGTATCTGATCAACTACCTGGGTATGGATCTGTTCGGTGAGATCTGGTTCCTGCTGTGAGTGCAGTCACCCCCGTGCTGGACGGGCTGGCAATCAGGCTATATATTCAGCCGAAAGCCAGCCGCGACCAGATTATCGGTTTGCATGGCGACGAACTGAAAGTCGCCATTACCGCCCCGCCGGTTGACGGCCAGGCCAACGCCCATCTGATCAAGTTTATCGCCAAGCAGTTTAAAGTGGCGAAAAGCAACGTCACCATCGAGAAAGGCGAACTGGGGCGGCATAAACAGTTACGCATCGTTAATCCGCAACAGATCCCCGCCGTGGTCGCGGCGCTTATCGAATAATTTTCAAGGTAGTCATCATGCAAAAAGTCGTTCTTGCCACCGGTAACCCGGGAAAAGTGCGTGAACTCGCCGACCTGCTGGCCGATTTCGGTCTGAACGTGGTCGCACAAACCGAGCTGGGCGTGGATTCCGCCGAGGAAACCGGCCTGACGTTTATCGAAAACGCCATCCTGAAAGCCCGCCACGCGGCGCAAATCACCGGCCTGCCGGCGATCGCCGATGACTCCGGCCTGGCGGTGGACGTCCTGGGCGGCGCGCCTGGCATCTATTCTGCGCGCTACGCCGGCGTAGAGGCTTCTGATCAGCAAAACCTCGACAAGCTGCTGGTGGCGCTGAAAGACGTGCCGCAAGGCAGCCGCGGCGCGCAATTCCACTGCGTGCTGGTGTACATGCGCCATGCAGAAGACCCGACGCCGCTGGTGTTCCACGGCAGCTGGGCGGGTGAAATCGCCTTTGAATCCGCCGGTGCCGGTGGTTTCGGTTACGATCCTGTCTTCTACGTGCCGGAGTTGGGCCGCACCGCCGCCGAACTGAGCCGCGACGAGAAGAGCGCGGTGTCACACCGCGGTAAGGCGCTGAAGCTGATGCTGGAAGCCATGCGCAATGCTTAAGCTGCCCCCGCTGAGTTTGTACATTCACATCCCGTGGTGCGTGCAGAAGTGCCCGTACTGCGACTTCAACTCGCACGCGTTGAAGGGAGAAGTGCCGCATCAGGAATACGTCGATCACCTGCTGGCCGATCTGGATGCCGATCTGCCGCTGGCCGGCGGCCGGGAGATCAGCACCATTTTTATCGGTGGCGGCACCCCCAGCCTGCTGAGCGCCGAGGCGATGCAATCGCTGCTCGACGGTGTGCGGGCGCGTATTCGCGTCGCCGATGACGCGGAGATCACCATGGAGGCCAACCCCGGCACCGTGGAGGCCGATCGCTTCAGCGGCTACCAGCGCGCCGGTGTGAACCGCATCTCGATCGGCGTGCAGAGCTTCAGCGCGGAGAAGTTAACCCGTCTGGGGCGCATTCACGGCCCGGAAGAAGCCAAGCGCGCGGCACACCTGGCCACCGGTCTCGGCTTGCGCAGCTTTAACCTCGATCTGATGCACGGCTTGCCGGACCAGTCGCTGGAAGAGGCGCTGGACGATCTGCGCCAGGCGATCGCTCTGAACCCGCCGCATCTGTCGTGGTATCAGCTGACCATCGAGCCAAACACCCTGTTCAGCTCGCGACCGCCGGTGCTGCCGGACGACGATGCGCTGTGGGACATCTTCGAACGCGGCCACCAGTTGCTGAGCGCCGCCGGCTACCGGCAGTATGAAACCTCGGCCTACGCCAAGCCGGGCTACCAGTGCCAGCACAACCTCAACTACTGGCGTTTCGGCGACTACCTGGGGATTGGCTGCGGCGCGCACGGCAAGCTGACCTTTAGCGACGGCCGTATTCTGCGCACCGCGAAAACCAAGCATCCGCGCGGTTTTATGCAGGGCAAGTACATGGACAAGCAGCATGAGGTGACGGCGGCAGATCGACCGTTCGAATTCTTTATGAACCGCTTCCGCCTGCTGGAGGCCGCGCCGCGTGCCGATTTCGCCAACTACACCGGGCTGGACGAAAGCGTGATTCGCCCACAGTTGGACGAGGCACTGGCAAAAGGTTATCTAGAGGAAACGGCGGAATACTGGCAGATCACCGAAAAAGGCAAGCTGTTCCTTAACTCGCTGCTGGAGCTGTTCCTGGCGGATGAATAAACAAAAAGCGCTGAATTATCAGCGCTTTTTTATTAAGTCAACGGACCTGTGTCTCAGGCCGCCTGATGGGGGCGATGTGTCACATCGCCACGCCCCTTTAGCAAACCTTCAACGGAAATATCTTCATCCAACGCATCCCAATGGATCCCACAAGCACTCAGCTCATAGCAAGCACGTTGTTCATCCGTTGCATTCAGCAGCCGGGGGAACCAGGTTAATGGCACGCCAATAATTCTGGCATCGCTCAGTTCCACCCACATTGTCACCTCATCAAAGCTGACAGCTTTAGCTGAAATACTCATTCCAGGCCTCCAAAAACAGCGACTGGTGATCTTCGATAATTCCAGTTAACTCTTTTAATACTCTGGAATTAAACCCATCATTGCGTGCCAGTTGCACAACCGGCGTCAACCAGAACTTGGCTTCCGTCCCCGCGTCTCTGACATGAATATGAGCAGGTTCTAACGGATCGCCTTCATTTGAGTAAAAGAAGAACTTATACCCTTTAAAACGAAATATCACTGGCATCAATGCAAAATCCTTTTGTCAATTGATTATAGTTTAGCCAGTTTGTCAGATAGTCGTCAGCAGGTCAAAAAACGCTCCGATAGCGGTAAGGCTCATGTTACTTCAATGCGTTAAGCAGGTCTTTACGCTGGGTTTCCAGGCCGGTAACCCGGTTGCAGACGTCGTGACCAAAGTTCTGGAAATCCTGCTCCTGGTTGTTCCATTCGTTCTGAATCGCCTTCTGCAGGCCGCCCAGATTGCCCATAATCGCCTGCAACGGGTTACCGCCGCTGCTGGCGGCCTGCTTGACGCCCATCTCGTTCAGGCTGTCTTGCAGTACGCCGCCCATGCTTTGCTGCACGAGATTGCGGCCATCCTGCTCAACCTGGTCGATCGCCTTGTGGTGGAAGGCCAGGCCGTCGCTGCGGTGTTCGATAATGCGGTTCATCTGCTGCTTAAGTTGGTCGTTCAGCGTGGTCAGGCGATTGCGTACATTGCTGTCGCTACCCAATTCCTTCACGATCACCTTGTCCAGCGCCACCCGCGCTTTTTCCAGATGCTGCTGCGCACCCTTGTCGATCCACGGCAGTTCTTTGCGTAGCGCACTCTGGTAACTGAAAGCTTTCTGGCGCTGGCTGTCGTTGAGGCTCAGAGCCTGGCCGTTACGGGTGACATCGCCATCCGCCGAAATCTGCAGATTGCCGCTGGCGCCAGTCACCTGCACGTTCTGCGGGCTGATAACCACGTCGTCCTGAGGTTTAACGCTGCACTGATATTCGGCATGCGCCTGTGAAGCGGTCAACAGCAGTAAGGCTAACCCGGTTTTCTTTAACATATTTTCTCCTGACTCCCTTCCGTGGTGGGATTAAAAAATCGAACGGCTAATCCGTTGAGACAACAGTTCCAGTGCCGCAGTTCCCGCCAGGGAGTTACCGGACGCATCCAGTTCCGGCGACCAGACGGCGATCGACAGCTCATCGGGCACGATAGCGACAATGCCGCCGCCCACGCCGGATTTGCCCGGCATCCCTACCCGATAAGCAAACTCCCCCGCGCCGTCGTACATACCGCTGGTCATCATCAGCGCATTGATCTGGCGGGCTTGCAGCGGGCTTATCACTTCGCGCCCACTGAGGTCACGCCCGTGATTGGCCAGATAGGCAAAGCTGCGCGCCAGCTCCACGCAGCTCATGCGCAGCGCACAGTAGTGGAAATAGGTTTGCAGAACGGTGAGCACGTCGTTTTCGAAGTTGCCGAACGACTTCATCAAATAGGCTATCGCCGCATTGCGATCGGAGTGTTCGAACTCGGAGCGCGCCACGCGGGAGTCATAAGCCAGATCGTCTTCGCCGGTCAGTTGCCGCACCACTTCCAGCATCCGCTGTTTAGGAGCACTGAGCCGGGTTTGCAGCATGTCGCACACCACCAGCGCGCCGGGGTTGATAAACGGATTGCGCGGCTTGCCCTGTTCCATTTCCAACTGCAACAACGAGTTGAACGGCAAGCCGGAGGGCTCTTTACCGACCCGTTGCCAGATCTCGTGTTCCTGGTAGCGCGTCAGCGCCAGCGTCAGGCTCAGCACCTTGGAAATAGACTGAATAGAGAAACGTTCCGTGGCGTCCCCGGCCTGGAACATCTCGCCGTCGACGGTGCAAACGGCGATCGCCAGACGGTCGGCGGCCACTTCCGCCAGCGCCGGTATATAGTCCGCCACCTTCCCTTTGCCAATCAGCGGGCGCACCTGTTGCAGGATGTCATCCAGCAACGCGTTATCCAATGTCGTTACCACCTCGGTCACACTCCGGACAAAATAAAGGTGCCGTTAAGGCACCTTAAATCAATGAACAACGCGGCGCGATGCCGCACTCATCAAGCTGAGAAAATCAATCCCACCAGATATCGAACAGATCGCTGACTTTAACGTCAGACAGCTTGCGCGCTTCCAGCCATTTTTTGACCAGCTCGCGCTGTTCGTCGGTGCAATGGCCGATGGTTTGCAGGCAGATTAACCCTTCCCACTGCAGGTAGCCGCTGCCGTCAAACGCCAGGCCATTCGGCTCAATCATTTCGTCGATGAAAGCGTCCAGCGTGCTGTCGATATCCTCAACCGCGGTGCCTTCGGCAAAGCGCCATGCTACGGAGAAACCCAGCTCCTGAAACTCTTCAATGTGTAACTTTTTACGTAAACGACGACTGCGGTTCTTAGCCATTATTCTTTCCTCTCAAACATCAAATCCCAAACGCCATGTCCCAGACGCTGGCCGCGTAATTCAAATTTTGTCAGCGGGCGTGAATCCGGACGCGGCACGTAATCATTATCGCTGGAAAGATTACGGTAGCCTGAGATCCCGTTCATAACCTCTAACATATGTTCTGCATAAGGTTGCCAGTCGGTGGCCATATGGAACACGCCGCCGACTTTCAGTTTGCGCCGCACCAGTTCAACGAACGGCGTCTGTACGATGCGGCGTTTGTTGTGGCGCGCCTTGTGCCACGGATCGGGGAAAAACAGCTGCACCATGTCCAGCGACCCGTCCGGGATCATATTCTCCAGCACCTCAACCGCATCGTGACACATCACGCGCAGGTTGCTCAATTCCGCTTCTGTGGCGTCAGCCAGGCAAGCGCCCACGCCCGGCGAATGCACCTCAATCCCCAGGAAGTTCTGCTGTGGATTGTTGCTCGCCATGGTCACCAGCGAGGCGCCCATGCCAAAACCGATCTCCAGCACGGTCGGCGCTTCGCGCCCGAACAGTGCGGCGATATCGACAGGTTCAGCCTGATACTCCACGCCCATCACCGGCCAATAGTTGTCCAGCGCGTGCTGCTGGCCTTTGGTCAACCGCCCCTGGCGGCGGACAAAACTGCGGATACGGCGCATCGCGCGGCCGTTCTCATCAAATTCCGGGGAGATGACGTCATTAATCATAGTGCTTTCTGTCTGTTTGGCTGCCAATTAGGGAAACGCGCATTATGCAAAGATACCTTGGTTTAGCAAGTGTTCATCTTGATACCTGCCGTGCGACGTCGGAAAGTTCCGGTTTACAGCAACATGACTCTATGCTGCAATCTCGCTTCATTTTCTGCCGGATATCGAATCTGCTTATGATGCAAGCACAACAGTTCGCACAGGTGGTGCTTGACTGGTACCAGCGTTACGGCCGTAAAACCCTGCCGTGGCAGCTTGATAAAACCGCCTATCAAGTATGGCTCTCCGAGGTCATGTTGCAACAAACTCAGGTTGCCACCGTTATTCCTTACTTCCAGCGTTTTATGGCACGCTTTCCCAACGTACGCGCCTTGGCAGAAGCGCCGCTGGACGAAGTGCTGCACCTGTGGACCGGCCTGGGCTACTACGCCCGAGCGCGCAACCTGCACAAGGCTGCGCAAACCATTGTCGCACAGCACGGCGGCGAGTTCCCGACAACCTTTGAAGAAATCGCCGCTTTGCCCGGCATCGGCCGCTCAACCGCCGGTGCGGTGCTGTCGCTGGCGCTCGGCCAACACTATCCGATCCTCGACGGCAACGTGAAGCGCGTGCTGGCCCGCTGCTATGCGGTTGAAGGCTGGCCGGGCAAGAAGGATGTAGAGAACCGCCTGTGGCGGATCAGTGAAGACGTCACCCCGGCCCAGGGCGTCGGTCAGTTCAATCAGGCAATGATGGATCTGGGGGCGATGGTCTGCACCCGCTCCAAACCCAAATGCGAGCTGTGCCCCCTTAACACCGGCTGCATCGCTTACGCTAACCACAGCTGGGCAAAATACCCCGGCAAAAAACCGAAGCAGACGCTGCCGGAAAAAACCGCCTACTTTTTATTGCTGCAGAGCGGCGAGCGGGCCTGGCTGGAACAACGCCCGGCCGTGGGGCTGTGGGGCGGGCTGTTTTGCTTCCCGCAGTTCAGCGAACGCGAAGAGATGGAACTCTGGCTGCAACAGCGCGGTCTGAAAGGCAATCGCCTAGAGCAGTTGACCGCATTTCGTCATACTTTCAGCCATTTCCATCTCGATATCGTGCCAATGTGGCTGGAAATGAACGATGCCGGCGGCAGTATGGATGAGGGAATCGGTCTCTGGTATAACCTGGCGCAACCGCCCGCCGTCGGGTTGGCAGCGCCGGTTGACCGCCTGTTGCAACAGTTGGCAAAACACTCCCCGCTCCAACAGGGTTTATTTGGCGCTAGCGCCATTGATGAGGAATTAGCATGAGCAGAACCATTTTTTGTACCTTCTTGCAGCGCGATGCCGAAGGGCAGGACTTCCAACTTTATCCAGGGGACATCGGCAAACGCATCTATAACGAGATCTCGAAAGAGGCCTGGGCCGAATGGATGAAAAAACAAACCATGCTGATCAACGAGAAAAAGCTGAACATGATGAACGTGGATGACCGCAAACTGCTGGAAGCCGAAATGGTCAAATTCCTGTTCGAAGGGCACGACGTCCATATCGAAGGCTATACGCCACCAAGCGAATAATGCTGTTGGGGCCAGGCGCTGGCCCTTCCAAAACTTCTCGTATACGGCTTTAAGATGAAGAAAATTTTAGCTTTGCTAGTGATAGCGCCATTGCTGATTTCCTGTTCCGGCAAGAAAACCGACGAAGTCAACGAAGCCTGGGTCAAAGACACTAATGGCTTCGAGATCCTGATGGGCCAGTTTGCCCACAACATCGAGAATATCTGGGGTCTGAACGAAGTTCTGATCGCCGGGCCAAAAGATTACGTTAAATATACCGATCAGTATCAAACCCGTAGCCACATCAACTTCGATTCTGGCGCGATTACCATTGAAACCATCGCCACCACCGATCCTGCCGCTCACCTGCGCCAGGCGATCATCAGCACCCTGCTGATGGGCGACGATCCGGGTTCAATCGATCTCTATTCCGACGTCAACGATATCCAGATCAGTAAAGAGCCGTTCCTGTACGGCCAGGTGCTGGATAACAAAGGCGCGCCGATCCGCTGGGAATGGCGTGCGGCGCACTTTGCCGACTATCTGCTGCAAACCAAGCTGCAAAAACGCAACTCGGGCCTGCACGTGATTTACTCGGTCACCATTCAGTTGGTGCCAAACCACCTGGATCAACGTGCGCACAAGTACCTGCCGATGGTACGCAAGGCGTCGGAGAAATACGGTGTGGAAGAGTCGCTGATCCTGGCGATCATGCAGACCGAATCCAGCTTTAACCCGTATGCGGTAAGCGGTTCGGATGCGCTTGGCCTGATGCAGGTTGTGCAGCACACCGCCGGTAAAGACGTGTTTAAGATGCGCGGCAAATGGGGCACGCCAAGCCGCAGTTACCTGTTCGATCCGGAGAACAACATCGACACAGGTACCGCTTATCTGGCGATCCTGCAAAACAACTACCTGGGCGGCATTCAGAACCCGACATCGCGTCGCTATGCGGTGATCACCGCCTATAACGGCGGCGCAGGCAGCGTGTTGCGAGTGTTCTCCAGCGACAGAACCCGCGCGGTGAGTATCATCAACGGCATGCAGCCGGGTGACATTTACCAGACGCTGACCACCAAGCACCCGGCCAGCGAGTCACGTCGTTATCTGGTGAAGGTGAATAACGCGCAGAAGAGTTATCGCAGGAAGTAACGCACGGCGAGGTTGTTATCAATGAAAAGGGCCGGTGCTAACCGGCCCTTGTTGTTTACTGCTTGATCATATAGCCGAAAATGCGTTTCCAGCCGTGATCTTTTTTCTCGATATACACGCCCTGCAGCTCCGGCGAGAAGCCCGGCAAACGGTTGATGCCGTCTTCCAGCGCCAGGAAGTAACGCTGTACCGCTCCGCCCCACACTTCCCCCGGCACTACGCACAGCACGCCCGGCGGGTATGGTAACGCACCTTCCGCCGCAATGCGCCCTTCAGCCTGACCGATCGGCACCAGCTCAACGTTGTCGCGGATAAACTCCACGTTGGCGTCCTGCGGGTTCATCACCACCTGCGGGAAATGGTTCTGGCGGAACATCTCTTTTTGCAGCTGCTTAACGTCGAAGCTGACGTACAGATCGTGCATTTCCTGGCACAGCTGGCGAATGGTATAGCCGCGGTAGCGCTGCTCGTTCTTGCGGTACACCGTCGGCAACACTTCGCTCAGCGGCGCGTCTTCTTCCACGTAGCGTTCGAACCGCACCAGCATATCGACCAGGTGCTCCATCTTGGCCGGGTTTTCCGCCGGGGTCAGCAGGAACAGGATCGAGTTAAGATCGCATTTCTCCGGCACTATGCCGTTCTCACGCAGGAAGTTGGCCAGAATGGTGGCCGGCACGCCGAACTCGGTGTATTGGCCGGTGGCCGCGTCGATGCCCGGCGTGGTCAGCAGCAGCTTGCACGGATCAACCAGATACTGGTCCTGAGCATAGCCTTCGAAACCGTGCCATGTCTCGCCCGGCACAAAGTTGAAGAAACGGGCGTCATTGGCGATCAGGTCAGTATCGTAATCTTGCCAGTCCTTGCCCGCTACCTGCAGCGGAATAAACGGCCGGAGCTGCGAACAGCGTTCCAGCAGCTGTTTGCGCGTCTCGATGCCGAGCTTCACGCAGTCCATCCACATGCGGCGGCCGGCGGCGCCGGCATGCATCTTGGCGTTAACGTCCAGCGCGGCGAACAGCGGGTAGAACGGGCTGGTCGAGGCATGCAACATGAAAGCATTATTAAGGTGCTTATGGTTACAGTGGCGCTTCTGGCCCTTGATGTGATCGTCTTTCTTGTGGATCTGCGAGGTTTGCGAGAAACCGGCCTGCTGCTTATGCACCGACTGGGTAACAAAAATACCCGGATCGAGTTCATCCAGCTCCAGCAGCAGCGGCGAGCACTCTTTCAGCATCGGGATAAAGCCTTCGTAACCCACCCAGGCGGAGTCAAACAGGATGTAATCGCACAGGTGGCCGATGGTGTCGATCACCTGGCGCGCATTATAGATAGTGCCATCGTAAGTGCCGAGCTGAATGATCGCCAGGCGGAACGGCCGCGCCTCATTCGCCTTCTCAGGGGCTACCTCACGGATTTGCTCACGCAGATAGCGCTCGTCAAAACACCGTGAATCGATGCCGCCGATAAAACCAAACGGGTTGCGCGCGGTTTCCAGATACACCGGCGTCGCCCCGGCCTGGATCAGCGCGCCGTGGTGGTTGGATTTATGGTTGTTGCGATCGAACAGCACCAGATCGCCGCGGGTCAGCAGCGCATTGGTCACCACCTTGTTGGCCGCCGAAGTGCCGTTGAGCACGAAATAGGTTTTATCGGCGTTGAAGACCCGCGCCGCATGCTTCTGCGCATCCTTGGCCGAGCCTTCGTGGATCAGCAGGTCGCCCAACTTGACGTCGGCGTTGCACATGTCTGAACGGAAAAGCGTTTCGCCGTAGAACTCGAAAAACTTCCGGCCGGCCGGGTGCTTGCGGAAAAACTCCCCGCCCTGATGCCCCGGGCAGGCAAAAGTGGAATTTTCCATTTCCACATAAGTCTTCAGCGTCTTGAAAAACGGCGGCAGCAGCGCCTGCTCGTAGGCGTCCGCAGCGGCTTCCAGTTGCGCCATATAGAACGCCTTGCTGGCGCCTGCCAGGGCAAAGACGCCGGTAATAAACGGTAGGTAGTCCGGGGAAAGATGTTCGTCCCCTTCAACAGCAACAAACGTTGGGATCTCGAATCCGGTGGCTTTCAACTGCGCCAAAATACCGGCGTTAACGTCATCAACCGACACGACTACCGCAGCCACGTCGGTATAGTCCGTCTGTTCAATGCGGACAATCTGGCGCAGCGTTTCAATGGTGGCGACCAGGCCGGCGCTTGTTGCTATTTTCAATTCTTTCATCATGCTAACTCTCAAACGGTTAAGGATGAGGTGGTGCCACGGGGCACGGCGATGAGATAACAAAGGTTATCCCGGCAAAGTGATGTCCGGCGTTGCAGCATAAAACGCAACCGTGACCGGCTCATGATCGCGAGATCATCAGGCAGCTATCGGGGACTGGTATCGGCAGCGTCCAATAGACATCAGTAAAATCAGAGCCGCAGCTCTATTTTTAATAATGCCTAACAGCGAGCATCGGAAGATGCCTTACCGCATGGTCGGCAGGGCGTTCTTGGCGTACTGTGTTCGGGAAAGGTAACGGCGTCGTGATGGCATCTTCAGATGTCTGGTGCGCAATGGCGCTTGAGTAACAAAACCAGTCATGCCAGTAACCCTCTGACTTAAATGAGCGCAAACACCGTTAAAAGACGAAGAGTGCTAAAATTTGCGCAATGATTGCATGTTTTTTTATGAGGTTCAAGTAACAATTATGTTACTTCCCCTTGAATCCAGAACTATTTAACTTGTTGTTATTTATGACATAAAAATAAAAACCTGCAAAATCAAAATGGTATAAATACACATGTTTTCTGCATATCTATTGCTGCAGGTCGAAACAGACGCCCGCCAGCGCCCCGCCCCATTGAATGAAAAAAGAGCAACCGATCGGGTTTGTGACAGAAAGCGATTGACGATATCCGGCCAATAGGGTTAAATGCGCCCCGTTGCCCGGATAGCTCAGTCGGTAGAGCAGGGGATTGAAAATCCCCGTGTCCTTGGTTCGATTCCGAGTCCGGGCACCATATTTAGAGAACCCAGCCTATGGCTGGGTTTTTGCTTTTCAGGGATAGGACTCTCCATCGAACAAGTTCGATTATTCGGCCGAAGGCCTCACCCTGCGGGCCAACGCTGAAGCGTTGTTCAACTCGGCGCAAGCGCCGGTTGTCCGAGTCCGGGCACCATATTTAGAAGAACCCGCCTATGGCGGGTTTTTTGCTTTTCAGGGACAGGACTCTCCATCGAACAAGTTCGATTATTCGGCCGAAGGCCTCACCCTGCGGGCCAACGCTGAAGCGTTGTTCAACCCGGCGCAAGCGCCGGTTGTCCGAGTCCGGGCACCATATTTAGAAGAACCCAGCCTATGGCTGGGTTTTTGCTTTTCAGGGATAGGACTCTCCATCGAACAAGTTCGATTATTCGGCCGAAGGCCTCACCCTACGGGCCAACGCTGAAGCGTTGTTCAACCCGGCGCAAGCGCCGGTTGTCCGAGTCCGGGTACTACTTATATCAACGGCCCCGATGGAGGTCCGTTTTTGCTTTCTAATTCTGCCCCAAATCACACATATCGAATCGTTCCATTCAATCCAACCCCATCAATTCTACCCACATCAAGTCCCTCGTGAGGGTACAAATGAGGGTAGATGATGCCTCCCACCCATTTCTGATTCGGCTCACCGGCGTAAAAGTTCTGCTTCAGCAGGTTTTCAGACACTGGCAGGCCATGTTCACGGTAACTGACTGGGCCGAACCGCCGTGCGCCCTTTGCACACAGCCCTGACAGCACAGGCTGGCTGCAATGGTTTTGACGCTGTATGCAGGAAGCTCATCAGCAAGACGAGGCGGAACTGCTGGCGCGAGTGGCATCTGCACAGAGTATCAGGCTACCGTTCGCCACGGGAATATCGACGGCGCCGGCAGGTCTATATAATAGAGTCAATGTACCTGGAGTTATAAGGACCAATCCGCTGCCATAAAATCACGTACTCAAGCCTTGATTATTTTCTGAGGTAAGCTATAACTATTTTAGTTAAAGAAAACCCGAATATCCAATCCATGATTGAATGCTTTAATGAAATAGCACAAGTTAATGAGAGGATTGCAATATGGTCGGCCGTATATATTCAAATCATAATAAAACCACTATAAAATTGCATGTCAGCTCAAATTATTGAAAGGCTATAATGGTATAAAAGACCATGCAATTTTTACACTTATCTTTTAAACGATAACTTTTATATCATAAAAATTTATCATGTTTGTTTATTTTTATACAAGGACGCACGTAGTCTGATACTTGGCTTACAATCAAACACCACGCCTGTATAATTTAATTTATCAAACACCTTGCCAGATTAAAAATAACCTTAAAAATCAAAGGAAATCATAGAAAGATCGCACTAGCTACACCCATCTAAAAAACATTAAATAGTCAAGATTTGTTATCCAACGATGCCTGGTGAAATATCATTTATTATTCAACATCAGACTTCAGTGCTGTAGGTAAATTATTGTTTCATGAATTGATAGAGACCTGCGCTACATGCAAAATGATAATATTGGTCACGGATTAAAGTCTCTTGGCCGAGATCATATTACTATGAAATACCTTACCCATACCTGGGCGGAGCTCACGATACCAAGCCCTCTTGACTTCTTATCCATACACAATGTGCCAGGGAGCGCTTCAGGGATGACATCATATCAGTTTCGGGAAATTGAGTTATTTATAGGTAATAAAGATAATAATAACCTCGCAAACTATCGCAGCAACCTGGTTGCGTTCCTTGCCTTGCAAACTCATCTTAAGGAGCTTTTTTATATAATGAGGTCATCGACTTGTTGGCTCGCCATACTCCCCTCTTCCATCCGCTACTCACTGTGCAACAACGACGATGAAGCAAAAATGGTTGCGGATCTATCAACAGCGTAGCCACTACTGGCCACTTTATGAGCTGGGTGAAAAACTTGTCGATATTGCGCAAAGCTTCAAAAACTGGCGTTTCCCTGGTTGAACGCATCATTGGCGATCGTCCGGGGACTGATGGCACTAGTGGCGTGAATTATCTACGTTCGACGTTGGATAGCTCATTCTTCCCAGAACTTTATAGCATGCGTGTGCAGCTATAGCTTTATTCAGAAGAGTCTGATTATGAATTTATTACATGAAATCACCGACCCCACTGGCATGACGCGTCGGCAGGTTGCGATTGTGGGAGCGGGGCTCGCCGGCCCTTTGCTGGCCTGTCTGCTGCGGCAGCATGGATTTGAAGTGATCGTATTTGAAAAGCGCGCAGATCCGCGAACACACCCGGCTCCCGAAGGGCGTTCGCTTAATCTGGCCATTGCGGAACGTGGCCTTCAGGCGTTACGCCTGGCGGGAATTGAACAGGATGTGTTGAGTTATGCAGTCCCTGTGTCCGGCCGGATGGTACATGTGGAAGAAAAAAGCAGTTTCCATGCTTACAGTTCCAGAGAGGGCGATGTCATCTGGTCCGTGCAGCGTAGCCAACTTAATGCGCATTTACTGGATGTTGCGGAGCAGAAAGGTGTGCGGTTCTTCTTTGACATAGATTTAGTGGCGATTGATCTGCAGGCATCCCGATTAACCACTCAACATGGAACGACGTTCATTTTTGATCTGATTGTCGGTGCCGACGGTGCAAATTCCGCAGTCAGAGACGCACTAACCCGCGTTTGTGACGTTGACTGTGAATGTGAAATTTTAGCTCATGGCTATAAAGAGTTGGATATCTCTGTCGAGGCGGCGCGCCAGGCGCTTCTAAATCCTAAAGCACTTCACATCTGGCCACGTGGCGGGTATATGTGTATGGCGCTGCCTAATCATGATGGCAGTTTTACAGCTACTGCTTTCTTGCCTCTTAAAATACAGGGCCAACAGCTTTCCAGCTTTGCCGCACTCAACCACAGAGATGTAGTTCGCCAGTTCTTTAATTCTGAATTTAATGCACTTTCGCGATTGCTTTGTGATTTGGAAGCGAACTACATGGCTCGCCCTGTTGGCATGATGGCTACCCTGCACGTTTCGCGTTGGCACTATAACCAAACGGTGTTGATCGGTGATGCGGCTCACCAAATGGTACCGTTTCATGGCCAGGGTATGAACTGCGCTTTTGAAGATGCCGTGTTCCTGGCTCAGTGCCTGGCGGCACCTTCTGGGGATATAGGGAGTGCTCTCGCGCGCTACGAAACTCAACGCAAACCTGATGTTGAAGCCATTCAGGCGATGGCTTTGGACAACTACGAGGAGATGAGAGCGCGGGTCAGCTCACATGATTACTTGCTTGAACGGGAACTTTCTGCCTGGCTGGAAAAACGCTACCCACAGCGTTTTATTCCACGTTATCACATGGTGACATTCACCTGCCTGCCTTACTCGATAGCTCACAAACGGGGGAACATACAGAAAGATATACTGAAATCGGCAATTTCAGGTTGTCAGACTTTCCAGCAAATTAATCTCGTGGACGCGGAAAGAAATGTCCTGGATAAACTTTCTGAACTCCCCCTCTGACACAACTATTTCGGTTCATGGTTAGGCGTCCGGCAGGCTTCTTTTGAGGGCGACTGACCATGAACGGTAGGGTTTAACATCCCTTGATAACGCGGAGTTGTGCAGATTTATGTGTGAAAATGACTGTTTCGGTGGCGTTTTAGTCTACAACTTGTTTTTCAGGCACACTGCTCGAATGCCGGCATCAACTGCCCTTATCGTTCCAGCGTAGCGGCAATGCCGGCACTCTCCCCCTCATACATCCAGCATATTAACCTGCTATTTTCACTATTTTTTTAGCCGTTGGTAAATGTACGGTGCCGTCATGGGGGAATGACGAACCGGTGCAGAGTTCAACGGTGTCAGGGCATCATCGATGGCGCTGGCGATAACCGCACTGACGGCGATACAACCCGCCTCTCCCACGCCTTTAACACCAAGCGGATTTAACGGTGTCGGTGTTTCCAAATGCATCAGTTCGATATCGGGGATATCAGCTGTCTGGGGCATTAAAAACTGCGAAAAGGTGCTGTTTTGAACTTCTCCATGTTTATTGATTCCTAATGATTCATAAAGCGCTCCACCGATGCCTTGCGCAATCCCCCCAATTATCTGGCCACGCACGATATCGTGATTGATAATATGACCACAGTCGTGGATACAGAGATAACGAAGAAGCGTCACGTGGCCCGTGCCTGGATCTACCTCGACAATAACGGCATGCGCCCCAAACCCCCAACAGGCTCTCGGGGGGCTGAAAAAAGTGCGGCTTTCAATCCCTGGTGTTTTATCTCGAGCCAATGCCGGCCCATCATGATGTTGTCCCGCGAACTGCGTGGCTATCCTGGCGGTATCATTAAAAGCGTACCGTAACGGATTGGCGAGCGTCGCCACCGCAGCCAAAGGCATAGTTAGCGAACCGTTGCGATGACGAACCTGGCCATTTTCCAGGATGACCTCTTCAACAGAAACCCCAAACACCGCCGCAGCTTTTTGTCGTATTTCCTGGCGTACCTGGCACGCGGCCAGATAGACGGCATTTCCCGCCACAACCGTGCTGCGACTGGCGTAGGTCCCCCCGCCAAGATCAAAGGCATGGGTATCTCCGCCCAACACGATGATTTGCCTGGGAGGGACACTGAGCTGTTCCGCCACGATGCGGGTAAACAGGGCTTTATGGTCTTGTCCCTGGCAGGTGACTCCGGAGGAAACAAACACGTTACCGCTAATCGGATGCACTCTGACTATCGCCCCTTCGTAGGGGCCGATCCCCGTTCCCTCGACACAACAGGCCAGCCCTACACCAAGGTAGCGCCCCTGGGAGCGGTAACAAGCTTGCTCGGCACGAAATGTTTCAAAATTAACGGCGTTACTCAGCATGTCTAAGGCCCGTAAATATTGCCCGCTGTCCAGTTCAACGGAGGCGCCATCCTGGAACACCAGTCCCTCACGCCGGTAGGGAAATTCATCATCCCGGATCAGGTTACGTTTACGGATTTCAACTGGGTCGATTGACAGTTCAAGGGCGAGCTGGTCCAGCGCCCTCTCAATGGCAAAACAGGCATGGGGGCGGCCGCATCCTCGGTAAGGGGTGACGGGCATTGTTGGGGTATACACCACATCGCAGTCAATGTGCAGGTGAGGTATGCGATAAGGACCCGCAATAGAAGTGGCACTGACGTGAGCAACAATAATACCGTAGGGCATAAAAGCCCCACTATCGTGCTGGATATTGTCGTGCAATCCGAGTATTTCTCCATTCTTGCGGGCGTACAGGGTAAGCGAATGGATCTGCGTTCGCTCCTGTGAGGAGGCCAGAAAGTTTTCTCTCCGATCTTCCGTGTATTTAACCGGTCTCTTTAATTGCATCGCCGCGAAAGGAACCAGCAGTTCATCAGGATAAAAGAACAGCAGTTTTTGCCCAAACCCCCCGCCGACATCCGGCGCGATAACGCGTACCCGATGTTCATCCAGTTCCAGCAGTGCCGCCAATCCGTTTCTCACCGCTATAGGAGCCTGTGCCGTGTCCCATACCGTCAACTCCCCTGTTCTGTCATCAAACTCCGCAGCAACCGCCCGCGTTTCGATGGGGGCTGCGGTCGCACGATCCATGTGTACAGTCACCGTAGTGACATGGTCAGCAAGACGTTGGGCTGTCGACAACATGCCACTTTTCTGCGTAAAGCGTGCGCCAATATTATCAGACATATCAGCATGTACCCGGGGGGCTTCTTTTTGTGCCGCCTTCGCGAGGTCAATCACAAAAGGCAAGGGAGAATATTCAACGTCTACCCATGCCGCAGCATCCTCTGCGTCATAACGGCTTTCAGCCACGATCATGGCAATGGGCTGCCCCACGTAGTGAACCTCATACTCTGCCAGTGGAGACTGTGTTTTGCCCGAGATAATGGCTGGATGGGGGATCAGGAGCGGTAAGGGTGAATTCAACATGCCAATGTCTTTTGCCTGGTAAATGGCCACCACCCCCGGAGAACACTGCGCCTGGCTGATATCTACCTTTACAATCGTGGCGCGAGCGTACGTACTGCGGACAAAAGCCACATGCAGAGCCCCTGTAAAAGTGAGGTCGTCAACGAACCTGCCTTGCCCCCTGACAAACCGCTCCTCCTCGTTCAGTTGCCGGCGTTCGGACGTTGAGGTCATGATGCTGGCCAGTGCAAGGCAGAAAAGACGTCGCTTATCGCCTCCCGCATTTGTTGGTACCCGGTACAGCGGCACAAGTGTCCCGCCAATACGTGCCGGATAGCGTCCTCACCCAGTGCTGGCGTTGGCGGGTGTTGATACTGCTCGAGTAAGGTCATAATAATACCCGGTGTACAGAACCCACACTGGAAGGCCCTGTGAGTGATGAAGGCCTGTTGAAGGGGATGCAGTTGAAGTCCTGCAACAGATTCAATTGTTTGAACGGAGCAACCCGTGGCCTGCACCGCGAGCATCAGGCAAGACCGTGTGGCGCGCCCATCGACATGTACCGTACAAGCACCACAATCGCCCTGCTCACAGCCAACATGGGTGCCCGTCAGCATCAAATCCTGGCGCAGAAAATCAGACAGGGTTAACCGAACCGGTATCACACGAATGACATGTTCATCATTAACAGTAACGGCAATATTTGCCATGATCTCATGGTGAGGATCCATTCTCTCTGTCATGATTTCCCCTCTGCTTTACGACTTTTTGATGCGGCAAATGCCTGCAGTAAAGCTCGACAGACGAGTGTGCTTACAAGCTGACGCCGATAATCCGTGGCGAGTGTTGTATCGTCAGTCAGTTGAACGTGCATGGCCGCATGTTGCCCGGCCTGCACGGCCAGTGAATCTTCCGGGGATCCACCGATCAGTGCGCTTTCCAGGTCATGGCAGCGTCTAGGGGTCTCCGTTACCCCCCCGATGGCAATTTTGATGTCAGCCACCCGCCCCAGGCTATCAATAAGCACGATCACTATGGCAAGACACAGTGCACGGTCATTGGTGCGCTGTGAGTATTCGCAATATCCCCAGCTATAATCGGAGGAAGGAACCGGAAAGCAGGCTGCAGTAGCAATCTCATTTGAGGAAAGAGAGGTTTTATTATTGCTGACAAACAGTTGGTGGGCAGGGATGTATCGTTTTCCCTGGAGGGACTGCGTTACAAGCGTTCCCCCCAATAATACGAAGAGCAGAGGTATTTCGGCCCAGGCCCCACCCTGACATAAACTGCCAACAACCGTTCCCCTGTTTCTGATAGCTATCGAGCCAATGTAGCTCATCAGATGATTCATCAGTGGAAGCTGTTTTTTCACCATCGAATTCAGTTCCACGTCACGCTGCCGGGCCATGGAGCAAATAACAACCTGCCCTGATTTTTCTTCAATCACATTGCAGTCTGGAATGTTTTGGATGTCCACTAACCAGTCACAATGTAAATATCGAGAAATAAGCTGTGGTAATAAACTTTGCCCCCCGGCGAGGACTTTTCCCGCTTCACTTTGGGATAACGTTGTCAGCGCTTCTTCAAGGGTATCAGGGGCTATATACTTTAACGGCGCAATTTTCATTAGTGTGCACCAGCCTGTTGAGCAGTTTACCAAATAATCATAATTTTAGATTACCCTCATTATTTTACCATTTGCCGGTACTTTATTTTCATTCAGAGCGAGGTGAGAAGGTGAAAAAGTTGCGATGAAACCGTGATTACCGGCGTGCTCTTACCCAGTAACAGCAGAGCCTGCCAGCTTGCGAATGTGAGAGGAGCTCGTGCCTGAAAATGCCCGGTTCAGGTGCCAATTGGCAGAACAGGCTGAATTTAGCATTAAAGCCATGTGTCAGATACTTCGGGTCGTCCGTAGCGGCTGGTATGTCTGGCGTCGGCATCGTCGTCAGATAACTCCACATCAGCAGTTCCGCTCGCTGAAGGTGTAATGTATCCACGGCGGGTATTTTGCCAACCGGGAAAGAATGCGAACGGCAGTGCTTAATTATATTGAATGTGATTACAATCGCTGGCGTCGTCGCAGCGCCCATGGTATCAGCCCTGAACAATTTAAAAACCAGAACCTCGCTCAGGATTGAGTCCACTTTACGTGGGTAAGAACGGTAAAAAAATAAATACCCGCAAACAAAACGAAAACACGTCTAAAATTAATTTGGTTATTTAGTAAAATAACAACACCGGAAATTGACAAGCAGATGGATTACAACCCAAATAAAATAACCCTACTTTATGTAGTTTAAAGCCATTAACCGATAACATAAAAAAGAAGTAATTATTGAACCTCACACTAACGGATATATAATTATGCCAGCTTAAATCGATCAGATTCCTCTTATATTTCTTACACTGCTAAAAATTAATAGTTGACGCCTATTAAGTTATATCCATTTGTTTGCAATGGAACATTTTTACTGGCATCTTCCCATTATTAGCTACTATCTTAATCAGAGGCAAAAATGGAAAGACGCGATTTTATCGTAAAGACAATATTGGCAACCGCTACCCTTGCTGCAACCTACATTTCACAGGGAATATCTTCAACTACCATGGTCACTCCCAACTCCGGAGCTGAAAAGAAAAAAGATCCTAATGCTAAAACCATTGCCTTCGTCCTATTCCCGAATATGACACCCTTGGATATCGTTGGGCCTGTCACTATGCTCCAAAACCATGGTTTCAACGTTGAGTACGTCTATCATGATAAAAATCCAGTACCGACAGAGATAAATTCTCTATCATTAATTCCTACTGCTACTTTTTCTGAGTTAAACTCAGTCGATATCCTTTGCGTGACAGGCACACACAATCCTTTTAATGCTATCGCTGATAAAAAAATGCTGGATTGGATCAATACCGTTGGTAAGCGTGCAGAGTACGTCACTAGCGTATGTACTGGTGGAATTATTATTGCCGCCGCTGGTTTGCTTGATGGCTATAAGGCCTCAACTCACTGGAGTTTTCAAGACACATTGACAGCATTGGGGGCAACCCCTTCAGATGAACGCGTTACTATTGATCGGAACAGAATCACAGGTGGCGGGGTGACGGCCGGCATTGATTTTGGCCTGTATTTACTTTCTTTATTAAAAGGAAAAACTACCGCTGAGTTAATGCAGCTATTTATCCAATATGATCCCCACCCTCCATTCAACGCTGGCACCCCACAGCTGGCGGGCCAAAAACTCACTGACCAGGCGAAAGAAATGACAGCAGCCTATCTGGCCAAAGAAACACCCAACTATAAAGAAACTCTGACTGAGGCAATTGATTATAAAAAAAATTATCTATAAAAATAGATTTGTGATTTGCAATTAAAATTACTGTTGAGTGGTCAAATCCATAATAGGGATAGATGGGTACATTTTATTTTTTATACGCCTCTCGCCTATTATTGGTGATCGCATTGTCCCCATTGATGCACAACGATAGTCGGGAAAAACCGAAAATGAATTCAAGCCCTGCCCGAAATGGTAGGGCTTCTTAATGAAGATAACCTCTAGAAAAAACAGTAACAAGGCTACAGAACCCCACATGCATATCCTAAAAAATAAAAAGCCTTTAACCATATAAAATCACCGCGCTTTAAATTGGTTTTATATATCATTTAATATAAAGCCACCCTATAAGACCTCAAAATAAAATCAATTCAATAGTAATTTTTAAAATCAAAGAAAATAAACCTATACTGCCACTATTGACTTGCACTGAAATTGATTAATAAAATAAGTTGTGAGTTCATGAAGAACCACAAAATCCTAACCAAGGAGAATATGAAATGGGTATCAGTGATCACGAGTACGTTAATTTTTCTGAAGACCACGAACTTAACTACCATTTACGAGACGTTAACAAGCAACAAAGTGAAGTTAACCGTAATATGTTGCGAGTGATGGGTTCGGAATTAAAAGAACAACTGAAAATTTATTTTGTTACGCATGCCCAGTTCCGTGTTTACATCAACACTCAACTGCACCGCTTGAACTAATAAAATTGGAATATAAAGTGGTTATGGCGATCTAATGATCGCCATATTTTACATCCGCGAATACCATAACATCGATGTATCCGACTGTTATTATCTGCCAGATAATAAATCAATCCTGTTTGCAAATCATCGGCTGCTCAAAAGGCAAATAGACAATATACTCATAATTATCGATCTTATTTATTTTAATCTTTAATTCATCATCTTTAAATATCTTAATCATATTAGAAACCCCAGATTCTCGCTTATCCAGATATAAGAAATAATACTGCCCGTTCTTTTTATAGGTAAAATGAAACGTACTATCAACAACTTTCGGTGGCAAGTTAGGGCACGTATAAGCCCCTAAAACCATATAATACCCCAGACCATTATCCTGCATAGAGAGGAAAATATCAAAATCACTGTACCCCCTATCGCAGATATTAACGGCCATGTTGACATGCATCTTAGCTCGGCATTCAAAACCACCACTATTCACCTCACTTTTCCACCACAGATAGGCAAAAAAAATCGCCAACATCCCTAACAGGGAAATTATAAACATACTATTTTTATTTTTCATAATATTGTAAGTAGTAGTTTTCACAAGGGACTTTATTTTTATATGGGCAATAGCTAAGCGATTTACTGACGAACTTTCGCCCTATCACATCCAGCATTTCTTCGCTAAAGTAATAGACATTAGCTTTAACCTTGCAATTCAATTTCGCTTTAATCGCAATAGCCTTGATATTATTAATATCTTCTTGCCCAACAGCACCATAAATTTTATCGTCGAGAAGATATAAGTTACAGTTTTCCATGCTAAAAACTTCCGTTCGAATAAATTTTAACCTTATATAATTATAAACGCTGGGCGAGACGATCATCAATATGGCCGTAACAAGAAGCGCAATCACTTTTACCTTGAGTGACGAACTATAGCTACGCGAGGGCGGCTCCACAATTGTTTTATTATAAGCAGGAATTGGTACTGACAATGCATTTTCAACCACTTGTTGATTACCTTTAATATCCTTACTTTGGGTAACCACCAATATAATGTCAGCATCAAATATAAACCCATGTTTAGGGATGGTGGTGATGAGCCCGACAAGACCACATTGTTCCAAGGCTTTCCTCAACATCGAGACGTAATTGTTTAAGTTATTGCTCGACGCGCTTAACCCCCTCTTCTCCCACAATTCATTTAAGATATCATCTCTGCGTAGGGAAATATGATTATTATTAATGAACAATAAAAAAAGCTCGTTGGTTACCCTCGTTAAGGTAATCATATCCACACTGTTATCAGGGCAAATTAAGGTGCCATCTGACGAGTTATATTTTAAAACCTCATTAATTATAAACTCCATACGGCACCAAAAATCTAAATATATTTAATATATATAATTATATATATTTATCATGTTAGCGCAAGCTTACTGCTAATCCAGTGAACAAGACATGCGCTTGATACCTAATCTTGAAAATCAATTTGAATTTTAACAGAAAGTTGCTGTTAGCCACTGCGCCTATTCCCAGTCACGGACATGTAGTAATGATCCCCCTCACAAAAACAGCATAAAAATCTATGTAAAACAAATAAAAAAAATAAAAATCTATTGTCAGCGCAAAATTCATTATATGAGACCACTTTGGATTTCTTGATGATAGGATTACTCTCAACGAAATGACCGAGAATGACCGTAGCCAAAAGAAGAAAACCCATCATGAAACTGTAGAGATAATAGAGTTCGTAGCAACCATACTGCAAAGTAAAAATATAACACACAAATATTGGGGAATATCCCCAAGGTAACTTTTACACCAGAAAAAATCATGAACTGTCATTTTAACAACACCGTAATTTTTGAAAACGATGTAATGAGCTTAGTAAACAATAGATTAACACTCAAGGCTAGCGGAAAAAAAGTCGCATTGAGTAATAATCAGAAGAAACTATTTATCTGTTTACTCGATGAAGTAAACGATAAAAACCATATTATTGAGAAGATCTGGGCAGGAAAAAATGCGAAATCTAAGGAAAATAATTACACTCAGTTAATTTTTCAAACCAAGGTGTTGCTGGCGAGGTGTGGATTTCCTGAGGATACTATCATCACTATGCCTAAGTATGGCGTATGTTTAAATATGAATTTATTGAAACCTGCACCCACGGACGAAAATCAAAAGAAGGGATTGCTAAGCGATCAAGGGATGTTCATCTACGATATACGCTCTTGAAGAACGATAAATAGACTAGGCCGCAGATAAAACACATTGCGAACACAATCAATAGCTTCGTTCCCCCAGGCCAATGCGATGTTTACTGGCATCGCTTTGGTCTGACTATGAAAAACTCTTCACTTACCTTGACGGCATGAAGGATACTGACAGATCGATATAAGTATACCGGTCTCTTTAGAGGAGATAATTACAAGTTACTAATGGGTGCACAGTGGCTTTCTGGAACCGGAAACCAGTTTTGGTAACCACCGTCCTCATCTTTGCCCCAGTACAAACCAATAAGCGTGCAGATACCGCTGGCGGATAATCGCGCCACCGGTTCAGGGTACTTAAAGGTAGTCTCGGTGCCATGCTGGTAGCGCCAGACAGAATATGCCTCCTCCCAACTTGTGCCACGAGCAATACTGACAAAACCGTAGCGGGGGTAAAATTTGCCACTATTCACTGTACCCACAGCCAATGCACAATCCAGTACTGCTGTGCAGCTAACATGAGCGGCAGAGGCGTTTTGTTCTCGCCAGAGAACATGGCCGGTAACATAGTTCCATTGTTTCCCTGACCAGGTGCCAGCCTGTTCGCCTGTGTCAGTGGACGTGACGGATACCTCAGCGTAGGCTTCCCGCATGTACATACCCGCCAAGGCGAGAATTCCAACCAGGATAACTATCTGTTTTTCCATATCATCGCCACTCGTTAGTAAGCTCTTTCCCGGCACTCGGTACACTATAAGCGCAGTTATTTACCGGAAGCACCCCACTCAAATTTTTTTCCATCTTTCAACGAAAAATAGTTAAAAACCCACGAAAACTCGATCCAGAGCACATGGTTTTATTTTATGCACATCCAGAAAGGGTGAGTCAACCAAGATGATTCTTGCCGTTGCCAAACCCTTTGCGAGCTGTCAAGAAATGTAAGATTAGTAAACATAACTCGCCCTGCCACTCATCATGAGTTATATAAATAAAAAGGTCATCAGTCGTAACTCAATTTAACTACTCCTGTGGTACGGAAAATCCCTTCGCTCACTCTTCCGCTAGCACTAAGCATGGCATTCACATTAATGGTCACAGGTATATCCTTGTTCGCGTTATAGGTAAATCCATCCTGGCCTGACCAGCCGCCTACCCGAAGCTTCACATTCAGACCGTTAGCCAGGTTATTGTTGTCAGTACCATCCCCAAACACAAATGTCGCGTCCACTTTGGTGTTCTTCGTACAGGTAACCACGATCGTTGTGCCCGTCGGCGCTGTGGGAATATCGTTCGCCGGCATCGTTTTAAAATCGATACTCGCGGGTTGGGTGGCTAAGCATGTGGTGGGGGTTACCGGAGGAGTCGATGTGGCGGCTCCAGAGAAACAATATATTATTAATCTGCCGGCATCATTGAGACAAATTTGTACACGAGCCGTGACATCACTGGTCGTATCTGGGCGCTTAGAGAGCGGAATCCCTTCTGCTAACGCGCTATTCACAAAGTTACGCATAGAGGTTTCGCCAAATCCAGGGGAATGCCAGTCTTGTTGACTTCTTAGCCAGAGCTTTTTATCCATGAACAAACTGGTGGTCGTGGTTTGGCTACCAACCCACATTGATTTAAAAATCAACCCTGCGACGTCCCCGGTAAGCATGGTGCTACCATCTGCAACATTGACCACGTTCACCCCGGCCCTTGTGGGCGGCACAAAAACAAATGATATTAGTGCGATGAAATGAAAAAAGTATCTATGCATTATTATTTCTCAAATTATTTTCAGCGAATCCGCCACTGTAGTCGATTTTTTTGAGTCGGCACTTTGTCTAATGATGATTCTATAATGCGCGCAGCGCTATGGTGAGCCCGCTGTGCTAAACCTTGTTCCCAGCCAGTCGAATCCCTGTGCTATTCCCCCTGAACCGGCAGGCTATTTACACAGAGCTGTTAAACCCTACACAGCATGTGCACCAGAAAGTTAAACCGCATAAGCAACAAATTTCCTCCATAAATAAATTAAGTTTCTCGTCACTTTACGAATCATCACGAAATTAGACAGGAAAAAATCAGATTGAAAAAAACGATAAATTTAAACCTTGCCGCTTAAACCAGATCGTGAATCCGATTAATAAAATCGATTATCACCAAGAAAAATTATTTTTAAAATATCAAATTAATCAAATTCAAAAATTAACCACATAACACTTTTAAAATATTAAAAAGTGCCAATTTGCGATCTATATCGTCGCAATGAAGTTACATTTTAATATATTATCCCAAATATGTTTTTTTTATGAAACAATAGATCGAAAAATAGAGGTTTGACGTATAATCAACCACAGAACCCAGAGGGAGAGCGCTGATGCCAGCCCAGTCAGAGGAAGGTAAGGAGGTTCACAGAGATGCTTTTCATCTCTGTTTACTAAAGAAAAATCCACCTCCGCCAGAGAGATAAATTTGACGTGCTATTTAAAAATATTGCGTTGAAGACAAAAAGAATAGCCGCGACGGCGGCTATTCTTTTGATGCAGATATGGGATGGGCGACATTGGGCATGTTTTACAGCAAGAGGAAATCGGCTATAGTCGTTGATCTTTCTCCCGCTACAGTACAGTCATCAGTCATCAGTCATCAGTCATCAGTCATCAGTCATCAGTCATAGTTCATCTTAACCACACCTACGGTGCGGAAAAAACCTTCAGATACATTCCCCACCGCAGTTAGTGTGGCGTTGACGGTGAAGTCTTCTGGAACATCCTTCTTGATACTGGAGGTGAACCCACCAGCACCGTCCCACCCACCGACAAGAAGTTTCACATTCAGCCCGTTCCTCAGGGTTTCGTTGTCCGTTCCATTCGCGAAGACAAATTTCACTGTAAATGTAGTGTCCGATCGGCACGACACCACCATGCGGGACCCGAAACGACCTGACGGAATATCATTCGCGCTAATCGTTTTAAAATCAATCATAGGCGGTTGAGTAACGGTGCAGGATGGCTCAGTAGGCTCAGTAGGCACGGGTGGCACCTCGTACCTGATCTCCGCGACCGGAGAGTCAATCTGCGAGCTGGAATTTAGTATGAAAAAAATAGCGTCCCCCCCTAGACCTGTGGTAAGACCATTGCGACGGAGGTCCCTATCCCATATGTTAGCTCGGTTAATCATGTCAACAGCCTCCTTGCAGTTTTTTGGATGCAATGACGACAATAAATCACTGTACCTCGCCGTGTACCGATGGCCAGACTTGCTGGCATATACGCCATTAATCCAGCCCAAGGTTAAGGGATACCATGTACAATGGGACACGTCCACATCTCGCCCGGAAATCCTAAAGGAGGAAATGCTGCCACTGCCCGTGTCATCCACCGCGGTCCACTGGAACGCGCGAACGGGTGTCGCGTGCATAGCAATTACCCACATAACAACCACCACTATACTCTGCAATCGATCGATACTCACAACTGTCCTCCCCTGTTTACTCATCGTATGCTACGTTCCATTGCAGAACAGACCGTCAGCCGCACAAAGCAGCCCTGCCGCCCATATTTTCCATCGCACCTCATACGCCTGCACCCGCGCCTCGGTTGCCGCTGCCGACAATCCACGTCTGCGGGCCTGCTCGTAAAGCCGCAGGCGTCGTTCATTATCGGTGCGGTAAACAAAATTAAACTCTCCACTCGCCAGTGCCCTGGCAGCCTGCCGCCCGACTCCCTGCCCCGCCGTGGCCTTTTAAGTGCGCACATCTGGCGTGAGTGGGCAGTAGCCCCCCAATCCGCAACGCAACCCATTTCAGCACCAGCGCGTCCTGCGCATTCCATTGCGCCAGTTGCTCTTCACCCTTTCCTCTCCGTCCCACCAACTGCATTGGCGAAAGACGATAGTCGCTCCGTTCAACCTGCCGTTGCAAACGGGCGCCCTGCTCACCCCAGTGAAATCGCAAGTGCCATATGCCGGCCCCGGTTGGCGCATGTGAACGCGTGCTGCATAGCCATTGGTAAGCGGCTTGCCAGTGTTCGCTATTTGGCGTCAGGGGTATGTCAGGCTGAAGGTGGCCACTGCGCTGAAATTACCGCGCCGAATACGCTGATTATTAAGCGCGTCCGGTTCACCCTGCACGTAAGCCTGCAGGGTGATTACGTTATCGCCAGGCGTCAGCGGGAAAACCTCGCTGACCTCGTTAAACGGCAGCATCTTCCCCGCCACCGTCTCCATACCGATAGCGATGCCCGCGGCCTGGCTGCCGCCGTCCAGCGCCAGCAAGCCGGGCAAGGCAACATTGGGCGAGCCGCTGAAGGTCAGGGTAACGCCGCTGCCGGGTTGAACATCACAACCTGTCAGGTGCAATTGAAAGGGTTTGCCGTGCGTACGCTGATTCAGATAAAGGTATTTCTCCACCACCGTACCGAAATCCAGCGAGATATTCTCATCCCCCGGTAACAGTGCGCAGGGCTCGGCCACCAGGGCACCGAACAAACGCATATTATTCGCCTCAACCGGAGTTATACTCAGCCCCCCCAGTATCAGGCTCAACGCCGCTGGCAATAATTTCCATTTTTTTTGCGTTTGCATTGAATTTCCTTATTGATAGTCAGCCAACAGGGTCGCCAACCCTTCGAACGCGCCTTCTGTCAAAAACAAGTCGGGCTTCTGTACCGGTACCGCCTGCATCACCGGCGGATTGGCGGCATCGATCAACACCCGCTGGTTAAGATTAAACGGTTGGCCATTGAGCATCATGCGAATGCCAAATCCAAAAAGATTGGTCGTTATGACGTCCCGGCCAAGCGGACTATCATTGGCGATCAACGTCAGTCCCAGCCCTGCTCCCCCAGCGCCTGGATCACACTCCAATCGGTAATCCACAGTTTGCATATATTTCACGCCATCAATCTGCTTCACCCCGAGACGCTCACCAAAGTTGACTTCGATCATCTGGCCACCATTGATGATGCAGGGCGGCGGGGAGAGCAACGTCCCCAGAAAACGCATGTTCTCTTCCGCTCGCACGGGTAAACCGCCCAGCAATACCGCCAACGAGCAGGCAGAGACTGCCCGCAAAATGTGTTTATGCTGCATCATCTGCCCCTTATTGATACTCAAATAACATGGTGGCGCCGGCGGAAAATCCCCCCGGCTGCAGCACACTGCTCGGTGCTTTTACCGGAACCGCTGTGAGTGCCGGTCTTGTCGACGAACTCGCCAGGTTTAACCAGCTGTTTACCGGCATGGTCATGGCATTGGCGAGTTTTATCGCGACCCCAAGTTCCGGCCTCTCTACCGTCGCCAGCACATTGCCATCGAAAGAGGCCGCAAGTCCCTGTATCTGCATCCGAATCGCATTATTGCCCGCTTCGCGGCAGTCCAGGGTGTAATCGATGGTCTTGCTGTAATTCACGCCGTCGATCCGGGTGATCAGCAGGTCATCGCCAAAGTTAACTTCAATAGCCTGGCCATTATTGATGTTGCACGGCGGGCCTTCTATCACCTGAATGTTAAAGTTCACTCGATCCTGAGCCTGCACCAGTCCGCACGAAAATAGCAGCAACAGGCCGCAATACCTGGCCCGGTCATTGTTTAGGCCAACCTGGTTATCGTTCATCTCCCGGCCCCTTATTGATAATCAATCTCGATAATGGCTGCAGTGCCAAAGGACCCACCTATAATCTTGCTTCCCGGTGCTTTCACCGGCACCGCTGAGAATATCGGCAAGTTCGGGTATTCAAATTGGATCCAGCTGTAGGGTTGAAACGCCACACCATCCTTCATCATTTGTATCCCCAGGCCGCCATTACCGTTGACCTCCAAGGCATTTGGTAGTTGCGGATGCGCCGTTCCGTTAAATCTCAACCGCACTGTATTTGATTTCCCGCCGCGGCAATTCAGATTTAAATCGAATGTCTTTTTGTAATTCACACCATTGATCTGCGAATTAACTACTTCGCCAAAGTTCACTTCTATAACGTTGCCGTTGTTTATCTGGCATGACGCGGAAGCCACAATGGTGCCGGTAATCTGCACGTTAATGTCCGGTAGCGTCGTAGCCGCGCGCCCGGCGGAGCTTCCCGTCAACAGGGGCAGCAACAGCAGCAGCATTTTTCCACGTCTTTTAGTATTAGGCTCTGTCATTGTTTGCGCCTCAGTCATAACTCAGTCGGAAATCTACCGTCGCCCTGTATGCCCCGGCCTGCAACGGTGCAGCGGTCCGCTCCGGCGCAATCGTATAGGTCAGCGTGGCCAATCCCGGCGTCAGCAATTGTTTTGGCCCCCGTTCCCCGATATGAACATCCCGCATTTGTTCGTCCAGCAACCGCAACCCGATCCCTTTTGCGCCCCGCACCTGCAACAATCCAGGGGTATCTGGATCCATCGGTGCGATAAAGCTCAACGACACTGCCGGCTGGCTGGCGCTCCAGGTCAGATTACCGGTTCGGCTATCCTGGCTGCCGCCGGACATGCGCAGACAATCGCGCAGGTGCAGTTGTACCGCCACCGGCATGCCGCGATCGCCGACATTCAGCAAGCGTCCGGTACCGATATCCCCCAGGTTCACGTCCTGATAGGCGGACGTCATGTCCAGCCGACAGGCGCTTTCCGTCAACGCGCCGTGTACCCACAACTGGCCGCTGTTGCCGTCCACATCACCATGTTCGGTCAATACCCAGTCCGCCGCCCGCGCTGAGGGGATCAACAACCAGCCGACGACAACCACCACCGGCACCATCATCACCCATGCGGCCAAACACCAACGGTACAACCGCTCATGGCGTGACGGCGGTAGGCGCACAGTTTTGTTTTGTTGTCTCATCTTTCCCTCCTTGCAAAGGCATGCGCTCAGTCGTTCACATCGATTTATTGGCTATCTTTGACCGGTGTGGCGCTACAGGTAGTGCCGCTACAGGTGAATTTCAACTGTGGACGACCACCGTAGTCGTTGATGTAGGTCAGAACTGGATTGGCACCCAACACACCAGCGTTCACCCCCAACGGCGCTTGGCCTTTCGGCGGTACCATCACCGGCTCAAAACCCTTAATGCCTTCAGCATTCGGTTTACTGCCCGCATCCACCAACGTGATAAAGTACGGCGTCGGGTTGTTCAGTTGATAGCTGTCGCCCTGACGTGTCAGTGTCAGCTTTTCCTGCCATGGGGCAGCCATCTGCGTTTTGGTCGGCACAATGGATGCCGGCCGATAAAAAAGCTTGATGCGCGTTTGCAAGGCAATTTGCAAAGTATTGGGTTTATCGCTCTTCGGCGGGATTTCCCGCAGGTTGAAATAAAACAGCGATTCCCGGTCTTGCGCCAGCAAATTAGCACCCGGCAAAGCCTGAATTTTAATCTGACTCTGTGCGCCCGGTTCAATGCGTTGTACCGGCGGCAAAATAGTCAGCGGAGTCTGAATTTTATTGCCTTGGGTATCTTCAATCCAACCCTGGGCCAAATAGGGCAACTGTTTGTTCTGGTTGCTTACCGTCAGACTCTGTGATTTTTCCCCGCCGTTAAATACGATCCGGGTGCGGTCCAGCGAAATCGCAGCGTTTGCCTGTTGGGCCATCATTCCCGTGCACAACAGCAACGCGGAAAGGGGAAAAATCTTGTTCATGTTCATGATTCGTTACCTGTTTTCTCTGTAGTCGCTACCGCACTACACGGCAGCAATAAATTTGTTTGGTCACTCTGTGGCAGCGTCTCCGGCAAAGAAATCTCACATTGCCTGCGGCCATCCCAGTTAACCGACATCATTTGCCCGGCCTTGATACCGCTCAGATAAACGCTGCCGTCCTCGTTGACGATGCCGGTATCCTGATCTTTGCTGTTTCGCACCGTGGCGCCAAACGGCGGGGTGCTGCCATCAGCCAACCGGATAACCGCCATTGCCTTCATTCCCGAGATCACTTCAAAATGTCGGTAGCCAATAGCACCTTCCGTCAATGTGGCCTGCGTTACCGAGTTGGTCGCCTCCGTATTCTCATCCAATTTGTCCAGATCGATGCTCGCCTTGCTGCGGTAGTAACTGCTGATATCTGCCACCACTACTTTACCGAAGGCGTTAGAGCGCACGCTTGGACCATAACCACGCACCGGCACGTTTGGCGCACCATCGGTATCAATTAACAGCCGCGTGCCCCCCGTCATGCCGGAGCGATGCAATGCAGCGCCTTCCAGCGTCGCAGTAGCGCCCCCTTGCAGTGAAAGCCCCATCGAAGAATATTGCCCTGCCTGATAGCTGGCGTTGGCATTCACCTGCGCCACATCGCCACGATGGCTGATGTAACCACTCAACGACTCACCACTGTGGGCGGTACCAGCATTGAGCTGATAGTTGGTGCGATCATCCACCCGGTCGTAATAACCCACCCGGTGAGTGGTATCATTACGATTGACCGTGGTGTTGTAACTCACCGAGCCGTTGCTACCGAATGGCATCGACAGCGAAAGGTACATACCGTCGTCGCGCACTCCGTTATAAGTGTTGCGATAGGCCGACAGCGACAGGCTAAGGTTGCGGAATTCTCCAATATCAAAGTAACGCGACACCGACAGGCTTAACCGATCGTTGACCGGGCGGTCCCAATAGGTCTGGTGTTGGTAATCCACATACGCGCTCAGCCCCAGATCACGGAATTGCTTGTTGAATGAGACCGTGTACATTTCTTTGCTGTGATTGAGCAAAGAACTGTCTCGCCGCGCCGCCAAAAACTCCCCCATACGCATAAAGTTGCGCTCAGAGAACCGGTACCCGGCAAACGTCACCTGACTGTCGTATTCGTCGAACGTTTTGGAATAGCTGAGTCGATACGAACGCCCGCTTAACGTGCCGTAGCGATCCAGCACAGCCCGAGACTGGGTAACGTCGAACGCCAACGCCCCGAACACCAGTAAATCACGCCCAAAGCCAATCGATGCCGCGTTGTAATCACCGGCTGCCAGCCCACCGCCATACAGTGACCAGCCGTTGTTGATGCCCCAGGAGAAATCCCCCATAGCGAACAACGGGCCGTCACTACGGTGCTGCCAATCCGAAGGTTTACCGCTCGCCAGCTTGTAGCGCACCCGCCCCGGGCGCGTCAGGTAAGGCACGCTGGCAGTATCCATTTGGAATTTCTGTACGGTGCCGTCCTGCTCTTCTACCCGAACATCCAATTTGCCGTTCACCGCATTATTGATGTCCTGGATCCGAAAAGGCCCCGAGGCCACCTGAGTCTCGTACAACACGCGCCCCTGCTGGCTTATAGTCACTTTTGCGTTACTGCGGGCGATCCCGGTGACCTCCGGTGCGTAGCCGCGCAGGTTCGGCGGTAACATGTTGTCATCGGAATTCAAGCTCAGGCCGCTAAAGCGGAAGCTGTCGAATACTTCGGAACTGAGGTAGTCTTCACCCAGCGTTAAACGCGCCCCCAGGCTACGGATAGCGCGGTAGGCGTAATAACGGCTCCACTCCCAGTTTTGCTGGTTTCTCTGCCCCTGGCCGGTTTGATGTTCAAGCCGTGTCTGCCAGTCCGCACGCAAACGCCAGGCACCAAGGTTGGCCCCCATAGTTCCGTTACCGCTCAGGCTATAGCCTTTATCACCATGAGACTGCTGCCGCCGAGTCTGCGCATTAACGTTATAATCCAGCAACAAACCAGGTATGCCATCATCCCAGCGCGAAGGGGGCTCCCAGTTATCGGAGGTGTATTCCAGATAAGCCTGTGGGATGCTCAAATACAAAACCCCATTGCTCAGATTACCCCGCGCTTCCATCCCCTTCAGGCTACTGAGATCAAGGCACTGCCCATCATGCCACCAGGTCAGCCCTTCGAGCATTTCGGGCTTCAACCCTAGTTGACCAACCAGCTCGGGGGACAAGCACACCAAACTACCTTTGGGGTCACTATCCGGTGCTCGAAACACGACCGGCTGCTCAGGTAAATCCTGCTCATTAATCCGCACCACCATCGGATAAGTACCGGGCATAATAAATCCGCCCTGAGAAAACTGGCTTAAATCGATATTTTCCCGATCTTTTAAATCTAAAATATCGGTATTGAACTGAACCTCTTCCCCAGCCTGGGCGAATATAACCTCTCCACCTAAAGCAGCCACAATGAAAATACCCAGCAAGCGCACACGAAATACCCTGGACGCAGGAGATAAATACGCCATAACCACTGCCCCTTTATTATTATCAGTAATAATCCAGTTTAAAACGTACGGCAGAATAGTATTCCCCTACCCGTAATACATTCTGATCGCCGACCAGACGCAGGAAATAGTTAAGGTCCATATTGCCAGGATTCACGTCGCTCATCGGCAATGGCTTGCCCGGCAAAGCAATATTGCCCCGTGCATCGGTGATTTGCAGTGCCACACCTCGCGCCTCACCATGCACCTGAAACAGTCCGTTGCGGCCATCTCCGTCAAATGTCACCTGAAATCGCTGCCAGTCGGGCAGGCCAGCCGTTGCCCGGGACAAGACACAGTTCACCAAACGGATAGTGAAGGGTTTCGTTAGCCCCTGCCCATCACGAATAATCTGGCTGAGTGGCAGTGTAGACATTTCTATGCTCTGATCCCGGCTTCCAGCCTCTATTGCGCAGGCGGTATCGAGAATAGCCCCTTCCATATTGACTCTGCCCCAACCTGCAGGGGTTGATGCAGTCGCTACTGGCAAACGAACCAGCAATACTGCCAATAGGGAAAACGCCACATAACCGGTTAATCGCTTCATTAATCCACTCCATGCTATTACACGGCCCTTTAAAGGAAAAAACATGCGGGTTGCCCCGCATGCTGCATAACCCGGCGTTGACGCGACTTACGGGTAAGCCAAGGTAAAGTCAGTCACTGCGGTGAAGTCACCTGGTACCACGGCAACGGCACTGCCGCCTTCGCCGGCAGTCAGACCTTGCATGTAGGCTCCGAACTGCAGAGTGTTATTGCCGTTCTGCAGTATCTGCGCAGTACCGCCTTTACCCAGCTCAACCAGAGCACCGCTGGTGTCAGTCATGGCAATACCTGCGCCACTGGCAGAACCAGTGATAGCCAACAGGTTTTTATTGGTTTCCTGTGCCTTAGCACCGGTGAAAGTTACCTGGACGGTTTTACCGGTAGCAACGGTGCAGTTTTCCAGATCGATCTGGAAGTTTCTCGGCGTGGATTTACCACCGTCTTTCAGAGCCACGTTGGACACCTGGCCCAGGTTTACGGTCTGATCAGCAGCCTCTGGAGAGATAGAGCACGGAGCATCAACGATAGAACCTGCGAAATTCACTTTACCGTGACCTGAATCCGCATGTGCTACAGCAGACATACCAAAAGCTACTACTGCCGCCATCATAATTTTGTTCAATTTCATTTTTTGTCCTTAATTCATTAACAATGATGAACCTAAGTTCATTCACTTACACTTTTGTTCCCCCCAATATATATTGGGGTATGGGAACCCTTTATCACTCACTAATCGTGAATGTATTTAACGCAACAAATACTCACTCACATCACTAAGGAGAGATATTTACCACATTGAAATCCTTGTGCGCATCACTAAATAAAATTGCAAAAAACCGATGCCGAACCTTATAAGCAAAACGCAAAGTGGAAACTGACAACACATCTAAAAATGCAGAACATGCAATCTCATAAGCTGAAGGCTGACTCGTCTCCAGCGGAAACAATTATTACAAATGGAAATTAATTTTAAAACACAAAAAACAATAAACCAATAAATACGAGACATAAATCCACTTTTATTTACAATAACTAATCTTGGCGATCTTTAATATCGCAACAAAAGACAAATACAGAACATAAAACCAAATATCAATGAAACGGCAACATCATGGATCGCATATTAAAAAATCACGATATAATCATCTAATGATTGGTGATTTTAAGGCTGTATCCGATATCTCACCGAATCGATACCTTTGATTTATAAAGAAATCGCTTTTCGACAAAATGTAATTATTGCGAAAGTGATTTTTTTCATTGGTCTCCTGACCTGTAAATCCCACGGACAATCTCATTCATCAGGGAGTGAGCAGAGAAATGAGTGAACACGAAGATAAAACCTCCGCCCGTCAATTGCAGCACGAGGATTTCGAACGGGTCGCGGAGACCATCATAAAGTTATGTGCCGCTAAAGA
Source organism: Serratia inhibens (assembly GCF_003591175.1). Lineage (GTDB taxonomy): Bacteria > Pseudomonadota > Gammaproteobacteria > Enterobacterales > Enterobacteriaceae > Serratia > Serratia inhibens. The sequence continues at coordinate 116,359 of NZ_QYYG01000010.1, forward strand.
ACTACGCTGCGCGGACGTGCCTGCCACATGGGCTAGTACACGGGATATTGCCGAAGATTGTGATTTCAGCATCTATAAGACCCGGTATTTATTGCTGAAAATGGCTAAAAAGGGCTGGGTGAAAGTGACGCCACAGCCAATAAATAATGCCCTGCGTTGGTATATCTGCCCTGACATAAAAAAAGATGACTAACATTATGATAATAAAGGTTTTTCAGTTGACTGGCGTAGACTACTGCTAATACCTGCACGGTTTAACCCGGCTGGTTTTTCATGAGGGAAAACAAACATGAAACCCACTGTAACGATATTACTTGCCGAGCCAAATATGTACTTTTCCCTGGGATTTTCGCAGGGGATAATGACATATTTTAATAATCTTGAGATCGATGTTCGCATCAGCGAAAATCTGTTGGATAAAACTGTTTGCGATATGGTCTTTCTGGCCGCGGAACAGGATGCCGCCGAATTACGTTATCTGACCCAACGGCGAACCGCGCCGGCTCACCAATGTATTTTTATATTTAAAGAAAAACCCAGTCGACACGACAATATCCAGTTCAAAAATTTAGATGGCATTTTTTATCGTCATCAAAGCATGAGCTGGGCCATGCAAATAGTGACGCAAGCACTGCACAGTATGGCGCTGCCAAGTATGCCAAAAAAGCGCACCAGTGCTCACCGGCCACCACTGACCGATCGGGAAATTGAGATCCTGCGCTATCTGGCCAATGGCCAGCGCGCCTGCGAGATCAGTCATTATTTACGCATCAGCCCCAAAACCGTCAGCGGCCATAAACGCAACGCAATGGAAAAATTGGGCATCACTCGCTCCTCGGATCTGAATTACTGGTTGCTCCGCGGCGGCATTGGGCAATTAGCATCGCATTGCTTGCCGACCGGGCACCGGTGGAATGCCGCAGCAAATTCATCGCACCAGAAAACCCCCCCGCTTTTATTATTGCCGCATCGGCAGAGCGGGCCATCACAGAACCCCCCAGAGAATGACTATGCCTAATACTTCCCTGCTGCCCCTGCCTTTCATACTGTTGGCTGTCTTGTTAAGTGGCTGCCAATCAAAGCTACGCACCGCAACCACAGGAGCAGGAGCACAGCTCCCGATGCAAACCGAACAACAAGTCAGTAAGGAGGTGCAGCACCTGCGCCAATGTCAGCAGGAACTGAAAGCGCTTAATACTCTGCAGGCCGCCAGCTACCCGGCTCTCCAGCGTACCTTTGAACAGTTGATGCGCGGCGCGGCGCAATACGCAGTCCTGCGCACCAACGTCAATGAAAACACACAAGACACCGTAGATTCACTCTATCGTTATCGCGTCAATTTGCTCTGTGCTCAAATCAACCAGGCCGTACTCAATCGTCTGGCTGAACAGGGTGGAACAGCGCAATGAACAACAAATACACGCAGAGCGCCCCCGGCTTGCAGTCTCGGTTAAGCGGGTTAATGGCTGCTATCGGTCTGGCGGCATCTGCCGCCGTACAGGCTGCACCGCAGGCTGGCGTGCCGGCTCTTTTACAGTTTGCCGAACAATATCAACAACAATCAAAAGACGCGGCGCCGCCGGTGACTAAACCGGCGGTGAAACCGGCCGATACTGGTGCAAAGCCTCCCGCTAATAAGACTGCCAGCCCACAGGGCAACCGCTCTTCCCGGGAAAACGCAGCTGCCGCTGCGCTTTGGCAAACCAAAGATGCCAAGATACGGCACCTGCAGGAAACCATTGTCCAGCTTGAGCAGCAGATGAGCATATTGGAAAAAAAACAGACGAAAACAGCACCTGCCCCCCCTCAAATATCAATAGATACCACGGCACTGAGTAGGCTGGTTCATGGGGTGCGTCAGGCACTGTCGCCCACGCCGGAGGAAACTCAGGTAAAAGAACGTCTGCGGCAGACACAGCAACAGATTAGTTTGGCGCAGACGGCGGAGAAAAACCTGCGCACAGAAAACGACAGGCTTAAAAATCAACTGGCCGCGATGAAAACGCAAAACCAGGCATCGGCAACCGAGGCGCATAACACTCTCACAGCCCAGTTACAGCACGTTGAACAGGATAAAATCACGTTACAAACGCACCTGTCAGAAGCCCAAAACAGAAACCAAACGCTGACCGCCGCCAGTGAAAATGTAAAGGCGCAGCTGGCAAGGTTAAAAACGGCAGAGTCCGAGCTGCGTGAAATCCATACGCAAACACAGACACAGTTGAATGAACTGCTGCTACAGCGCAACACCATGCAAAAAGAGCTGGATGAACAGGTGACTGCGGCCGCCAACCTGAAAGCCGAACTGAGTGACTTGCGAAAAGTCGCCCCTGAAAAAATCCAAGCGGACAGGATGAAACAGCCTGCTGTACGCCAGTCTTACGCCGCTGGCGTTTCGTTGGGTGAAGAAGTCCTGCAAATGCATGCGGAGCGCCAGAAATGGGGGGTGAAAGTCGACAAGCAAGTATTGCTGACAGGGCTATTCGATACCTTCTCCGGGCAGCGGCAACTGGATGATAAGGCGCTCAATCAGGCACTGGCCGATTCTGAGCAGCAGGTAACGAAAGCCAGAAATAACGTGATGGCAACACAGTTAAAACAGGATAATGCTTACCTTACCCGCTTCAAAAAAGACAAACAGGTTAAAACCACCGCCGCCGGAGCTTGGTATCGCATTGACTATACCGGCGACGCGCCGATCCCCACTGGTGCCACCCTGGACGTCGTCATAAAAGAAACGCTCACCGATGGCACCGTGATCCAGGATATGGACACCAACGGTGCGGTGCTGTCTCAGCCCCTGGCGCAATTCCCGCCGTTATTTGCCGACGCATTGAAGCAATTAAAAAACCACGGTTCATTAACCCTGGTAGTGCCTCCTGAGCTGGCCTACGGGGAAAAAGGTTACCCACCAAACATTCCGCCTAACGCCACCATGGTGTACCAACTGCGTATTGCTGAAATGTACCCAGAAACACAGAAAAAAAAGGGAGCGCCGGATACTGCAGCAGCACCCCGGTAGCCCCCTATTCTCTGGCTCATCGCCGCTAAGCTGCTGACGTCCTCCCCTTCGTCAGCAGTCATTTTTTTATTCCTGTTATTTATGGCACCTCAGATGCACTTTCCAGGCATTAAACAAGAAGAATTGAAGAATGGAATACTATAAAAAAGTACTAAATAGAATCAAATTACATGACTATACCCGCAGAGATGGTTTTTTATTAGTCGTTGGTGGCAGTTTACTGTTCTGGACTACGGTGATAGGTATCCTATTTCTATGTTAAAAAAGCGTTAAATCACACAAAGAAGGTATATTATTTTATATACAAATAAACGTCACCCAGAGTTTTCGGACGCAAGCCTGGGACACAACCTGATTGCGTGTCGAAGGGTATTTTTCAATTAATTGTTTTTAAAAGAAATTAAATTGTAAAATACAACATATTAGAAACCATTTTATTAGTGTTGATTTGAAATCCACATGATTTATCATGGTATCACTGAGCAGGCATAGCTTTGCTATGTTCAGTCAGTAATACAATGTTTGAAATATGTATATTTATAGATATCAGCAATATACCCGGTAGAATGAGAGCATGACGCTTTTTATCTTTTCGGGTAAATCAATATATCTTCTCATATACCTATAACTCTCTATATGGAATTTGGAGTCAATATGGTTAATAAAATCCTTTATCTCACAGTAATGGCCGCTGTGCTAAGCTCAGGCAGCGCACTGGCGGCAGATCAATCCGCCGGTGGCATTATTTCGTTCTCTGGCGCGATTACCGATACCACCTGTACCATTAATGGCGGTAAAAGCGCGGATTTCACCGTTGCGCTCAGCCCGATCTCCGTGACCGATGCCGGTAACACCGTGGGGCCGATTATCAAAAACAAAAAGTCTTTTTCTCTCACCTTCTCTAACTGTTCCCCGGCCTCCGGTACCTCTGGGCAACCGTTAAAGATTTACTTCTCTTCCGCTGACAATATTTCTACCGACGGCAAATATCTGCTGAATGATACTGTCAACGAGCAGGATACTGCAGTCGCCAAAAATGTCGGTTTCTCTCTGGCCAACGCCAACTCCTCAACCCCCATCGCGCTGAATCAACCTTTCGTAACCGATATTCTCGGCAACAGCGCCGATCCGGACTCGGAAACCCTGACGCTGGACGCGTATTACTACAAAACCAATACAGCAGCGGCAAAAGTCGGCGCACTGCATTCTAACGTGACCTATACCATTTCTTACCTGTAATTTAGCTATTCGCCAGGCTCAACGGATGAGCCTGGCTATCGGGAGATAGTATGATAAAAAATATTCTATTAGCCAGTTTAGCCCTGGTGACGACTCACGCCTGCGCCAACGTGGTAATCAACACCACCCGAGTTATTTATCAGGAAAGCAATAAGGACGTTGTTGTTCAGTTGATCAATAACGGCAACGATCCGTCATTGGTCCAGGCCTGGATCGATGATGGCGATATTAACTCGACGCCAGAAACCGCCAATGTGCCATTTTTACTTTCACCTCCGGTAGTTAAAGTTTCCGCTAATAGCGGTCAGCAATTACGTATAAAAAAAATCGGTCCGCAGCTCGCTGCCGATCGCGAATCAGTGTTCTATCTGAACGTATTGGATATTCCACCGGTGCCCGAGAACCTACAGGGACAAAATACTCTACAACTGGCTGTGAAGTCGCGGATAAAGCTGTTTTACCGCCCTAAGGATCTGCAGATCAATCCTGATTCCGTGGCCAATCATGTCGAACTGTATTCACGCGGTAACTCTGTGACGGTCAAAAATAATGCTCCCTACCACTTTACCCTGGCCAATATCGACCGTGCTAACCAGAAGAATATATTGACCGATTCCATCATGATCCCGCCATTTTCCAGCGCAACGGCGCAAACCCGGCAACCACTAAAAGCCAATGACAAGCTATCGCTAAAATATGTTGATGACCTTGGCGCCTATAAAGAAAAAATCATAACGTCTCATTGATGAGGTTAAGCAAGGATGACGATAAACAAAACCCTCACTTCGCTGCTGATATTAACGTCAATTCTGCTGACTAACCGGGCAGAGGCCATCGAGTTCGACACCCGTTTACTGGCAGGGGCGTCGCAAGAAGCCGACCTTTCACGCTTTTATCGTCAGTCAGACCTCCCCGCTGGGCAACATACCTTTGATATCTATGTTAACGGCAACTGGAAGGGACGTTTCCCGCTGCAACTGGGGGAGCAGCCTGAGCAGATCGCGATGCGCTATGAAGATGCCGCCGTGTTGGGGATCGATCTCAGCGCCTTGCCCAACCAGCAAAAGGCTACACAACTTCTGCCCCTTAACGCACTGGTTCAAGGCGGTAGCGTCACACAGGAAACCGATACGCTCAGCATGAAACTGTCGGTACCGCAGGCTCATATTATCCACGCGAAAAATGGTTATGTTGACCCGCAGTTCTGGCAACAGGGCGAATCCGCCCTGCTATTTTCCTACAATACCACCTACTACCGTTCACAATTCAAAACCGGCAATACTGCCACCCGGGACGATCTGTACGCCGGGTTGAATTCAGGCTTTAACTTTGAAGGCTGGCAGTTTCGCGATAACAGTACCTTTTCACATTATTCCGGCCGCGACAGCCAATGGCGGAACAATACCCGTTATTTGCAGCACGGGTTTTCATCTATTACCTCAACACTAACCGGGGGCGATTTCTATTCACCTGGCAATATGTTTGATTCTATCCGTTTGCGCGGGATCTCACTGGCATCCGATACCAATATGTTGCCCAATTCCCAACAGGGATTCTCACCCGTGGTTCACGGCGTGGCACAAACCAATGCTCTGGTTAAAGTGATGCAGAGCGGTAACGTGATTTACCAGGAAAACGTCCCGCCAGGTGCATTTAGCCTTGACAGCATTCAGCCCACCGGCTCCGGTGGCGATCTGCTGGTGATCGTGAAAGAAGCGGACGGCAGTGAACAGTCTTTCACCGTGCCCTTTTCCGCCGTGCCGAATATGTTGAAGCCGGGTATCGCCAAATACGCTCTGTTGGCCGGCAAGGTTAAGCAAAGCAATACTCGTTACAGCCCGGATTTCCTGCAAAGTTCGTTGCAATATGGCTTCAACAATTTGGTTACCGGTTATGCCGGTGCACTTATCGGTAACGACTACCGTTCTTATCTGCTGGGGAGCGGCTGGAACCTGCCCTTTGGGGCGGTATCCGTGGATATCACCCAGGCAGACGCTCATTTTCCGGGCCGTAGTGAAAGCGGACAAAGTTACCGAATCGCCTACAGCAAATTCCTGGACACCACTGCCACCAACTTTACCCTGGCCGCCTACCGTTATTCGACCAAGGGTTATTATAGCTTTTCAGACGCTATTTATACCCACGACGGTTATCGCCAACTGGCCGATCGACAACCCGATATACAAAATCCAGCGGGAGAATGGTCAGGAGATCCGTTGGATATGAATACGCTGGATGCGCTGCGTTCGGCCCGCCCACGTAATACCTTTAACCTGAGCCTGAACCAACGGCTAGGCGACAATCTGGGCACACTGTTTTTCTCTGGCACTCAACGTGATTATTGGACCGAACAGGGCAATAGCCGCGAATACCAACTGGGCTATTCCAACAACTTCGGCAAAGTGGATTACAATCTCTCCGCCAGCCGCGTTCGTAATGACAGCCACGAGGAAGAAACCCGGTATTACCTGTCGATCAATGTGCCCTTCGATGCTTTCGAACACACCGCCTATTTAAGCAGCAGCCTGTCGATGACAGACAGCCATTACCAGCAGAGCCAGCTCAGCGTCAGCGGCGTGTCCGGCGACGCCAACCAACTGAGTTATACGCTGTCCGGCGCCAATCAGCCCGGCGGTGAAAACATGGCTGGAGTGAGCGCCAGTTACCGTACGTCGCTTTCGACACTCGGCGGGTCTTACAGCGAAGCGAGCGATTACCGGCAGGCCGGCCTTAGCGCGCGCGGCAGCCTGGTCGCTATTCCCTGGGATGTACTGGCCGCCAATGAAATTGGCCACACCCTGACGGTAGTCGACGCTCCTCAGGCCGCCGGCCTGATGGTTAATGGCGATGAAAGTATTATCACTAACCGGGACGGATTGGCACTGGTTCCCTACGCCACACCTTATCGTCAGAATACGCTCACGCTCTCAGATACCAACGACGCTTCCGGCGCAGAAATTACCAACAACGTCGGTTATATCGTGCCGTTCTACGGTGCGGTCAATCGCGTCAAATTTGCCACCGATCTGCGCCAATCTTATACCCTGACCGCCAGCTTCCCCGACGGCAAACCCCTGCCATTCGGCACTGAGGTTGTCGATCAAACCGGGCACGCCGTCGGTTATGTCGGCCAGGCCAGCGTCCTGTACGTCAAGAGTGAACAGCCGCCGAAGCGCCTCGACGTTAAACTCAACCGAGCTGACGCAAATAGTTGCGTCATTGATCTGACTGCCGCCGATATTACGACGGTGAACAAAGTCATTTGCCGTTGATTCCGTGTGATTGAGGAAATTATGAAAACGTTATATTTATCCATTTTAATCGCCGGTCTTTCCGTTGGCGAAAGCCAGGCAAAATGCTACGGAAATCCGCTGGGGACAGCACGCGCCATCGCAATCGATCTGTCAGATAAACTCAGCGCTAACTCGCCAGAATGGACCGGGCAAGTTCATTCGCAATTCAATGGAACCTTCAATTGCTCAGGAAAAAACAGCAAATTGGGTTATTTCTCCCCCATTGCAGACACTGCCAGTAATACGTTGGTTGTCGGCTTTGGCGATGGTAAACACTGGATTAAGATACAAACCTCCGCACCTGAGAAAGGGGAAATTATCCTGGCGGAAAAGGGGCAACATTCAGCAACTGAACTCAATATCGGTTATACCGTCAAGGCAACGCTGGTGAAAAAATCCGGCAACACCACGGCAAAAGATCGTTACTACATCGATAACTCCATGATGGTATCCGACTGGACCGGCATGTCTCTCTGGGAAATCATTACCTGGCCTATCAAGCAGGCGGGTAAGTTTTTAGCCTGGTTAGCGGGCAATGGTTGGCCAGTGGATCAACGTGATATGTATATGCAGCCGCTAACTATTCTCTACACTCCGAAAGCCACAACCTGCCAGTTTGAGAATGCTGGCCTGGCGGTGCAGTTGCCACGTTTGGGTATTGCCCAATTAGCCGGCCAGACTCGTCCCGGCTATACCCCTTTTACCCTGAATATGCGCTGTGAAAACAGACTGGAGAATGGAACTTCGGACAGAGGCATAGAAATGTTTTTATCTAGCAACAACTTGCTGGCTACAGATAACAGCGTGATGATAGACACCAGTGCCGGATCGGCCAAAGGCGTCGGTATCCGTCTTGCTCAGCAGGACACACCTTCAACGCCGGTGATAATGTCAACTTCTACGATCCATAAAGGCAACGCAACCTCACTGTTTAAAACTAACGCAGGTGACACCCTGGATGCCCAATTCACAATGACCATGGGTGCTTATTATTTCCCCTATAACTTATCCGCAGCGGGGAAAGGAAAAATAAACACCAACGCCACATTAAACATTATTTATGAGTAAGGATTGAAAATAACAAATTGTTAATAACCATTTGTTATAATAAGGATGTTAAAATGGGAGAACAAGCACAAATTGGTGTAAAGGTAGACAAGAACTTGAAAGATGAAGTCGATGAAATATTACGTAGCCTTGGTATAAAACCAACTACGGCGATCAATGGGCTTTATCATTATATTTTACAGCACAGGGAACTTCCCTTCATCATCAATACGCACGTTAACAAACCTAGCAACCTGCTCAGCAATTTATTTATGGATTACCTGCTACTGAAAAATACCTTATGTGACTTTTATCTGAAAATAGAACAAGCAGAACAGATCACAGAAAACAACCTGGATCTGTTAAAACATGTCGTTCGCGAGTTTATTGCAAATTTTCGACAAATAGAAAATGCCTTATATAAATTAAATAGCGGAAATATCATTGACTGGAAAAAGGCCTTTAACGGCGCTAAACGAGCATTTTATGTTCTTGAAACTCATGTCAGGTTTGAAACCTGTCAGGGGCACTATCTGGAGGATAGTGGAATAATAAAACTATCTCTGGCGTTAAAAATGATCGCTGAAGCAGAAACGAACACATAGTCACTCATCATTCAGGTTTGTGTTTGAGCCGCTCTCATTGAGAGCGGCTTGATGCAACAAACTATATATTTATCAATTCGTTTTGTTATCGGCATACACCGGAGACCGCATCTCGCCCCTGAGGGCACACATCCGTATTTTGCGGTATAACTCCCCACACTCCGCCTAAAGGGCCGGAACATCCGGAGAACAATATGAAAGCGAATAAAAATAGTAAATTTTTCATCTGACACTCCTTGTCTATCTTGTTCATGATGATAAGCCGCTGTAGGGTAATGAATATTAAACAAACTGACGTAGCAAGACTGGTTGTGCGACTGTGCTAATACCCGCTCCGACCCTACTTGTGACGGGAGTATTTTGGACATTGTACAAAATTGTACTGGAGTGCCCCGAGCCTGAAGACAAATCTGGCCTCGTCGTGAGGACAGGAAATGTCTACTGGTGTAAGGGCACTCCATAAATGACGCTGAGGTGTCTGTTAAACCCGTGGCGATTCAAGACAAGCGTGTGCAACAGCCTCCTGTAGAGCCAGGTAAATAGCACTTGGTTGTTATTTAAGCTATAGTGGCGGAAAGACCTAACAAGATTAGGGTGGCATTGTGAGCCAAACTCGAAACCAGCAAGCCTACCAACGGGGCATTCGGATAGCACGTATGTGGAAGCGTCTTAAAGGCACGATTTTGAGATGGGATACATTCTGTGTGTCTAAAGCTCGTAAGCACAAGCTTCCTGGCTGGATTGGGCATGTACCCATTGCTGTTGCGTTCCTAGGTTCAGCCGCCGCCGCCCTGTTTGGTGGAATCATCATTGCAGGCAGCCTGCTTTTCATTTGGGCTATAGCTATCATTCTTCAGAATGTAAACACTTCTAATGAGAATATATTTGATGATGATAGGGGCTCTGGGCCATCAATCAGGCATGGTAATGACGGGTACGGCTACTACACTAGTTCTGATGACCTCACTTCAGAGCGATTAGACTGAGCAAAAACAAGAGTTAGGGGGAGCATTTTTGCAGTTTCCCCCGTACCCATAGATATTATAATTTTACCGATTTTTTAAGCGTATTAACTGCATCACCACCAGTCTCTTGAGCTTTAGATACGCCAGTTCTTAGTGCGCTACCAACGGCTTGACCGACACTAATCCCTGCCCATGATAATGCCCCAAGCCATACAGCTGGCAGCACCAAGAACATACACCCCATCACCAAATTCATAATGAGGTCATCAGAACTATTCTGAAAACCAGCCACGTTCCATCGGCTATGCGTATCCGAGCCGTAAAGCGCTTCCAGTAACCAACTGTCCAGCCAGCGCGCCAGCTCCCACCAGAACGTCAGGAAGTTCAGCGCAAACACCACGAACGTCACGGTGATCACCGTCTTGTACTCGTAGGCTGCGAATGCCAAGATAAGTGGCACCATGATGTACACCGCCATCAACAGTACCGCCTGCACCATCGGCAGCGCCTGACGCATCGCATCAAATGCCGGATACGCCGCCAGGCTCCCCAGCGCAGTTCCGCCCATTGATGTAATACGGTTAACCGAGTTGTCCAGGGTAAAGTCAGCGTTGCCGCCATAGCCGGCATACGCCTGTCCGCCCTGGGAGACCGTCAGGTTATCCGGGCTGACCAGACGACGCACCACCGCTTCTTTATAGTCCGCGTCAGATTGCCCCATCATTTTCAGCGCAGCGGACATCCGCAGCATTACGCCCGGGTCGACCTATTTCACCACGCGGGCCTCCAGGCCCGTATCGCCGGCTGACCACCACTCGCTGCAGGTCGGATACGCCCGATGCCGGGATTCAAATCATTCCGTCGGGTGCAGACGATATTGGCGGGTATGGAGTTGGTGCACATGATACGCAAAGGGCAACGCCAGTATCCAGCCGGTGAGTGTTTATCACCGGCTGAACAATTCTATTTGCTGGCCGCCTAAAAAGCGGCGGCGTCACTTTTGCCAACTCACTTCTGTTAACACGACAGAGCCAGTCATTTTGGGTCTCCTTTCACTGAGAGTTTAGTCTCCCGGAAACCCGCTGCGGTTCAACATAGCCCAAGAAAGCCACATGATGACAAAGTCTATTTGGCTACAAAGAAAATGCAATCACGTAGTCGCCAATATCCTGCGAATGTGCGGCCCCACCAACGGAAACCACTACATATTGTTTGCTTGTCTTGGGAGATATATACGTCATGGGGGTTGCACTTGCACCGACTGGCAAAGGATATTTCCATATTTCTTTTCCTGTTGCAGCGTCATAAGCTCTTAAATAGTAATCTTGTGAACCCGCGAAGAAGACTACCCCTCCCGCAGTTGTGGAGTTCCCAGCATAGGTAGGTAATCCCATAGGCATAGGCAAATGAGATTTTATTCCAAAAGGACCTAATTCTTCTGTTGTACCCACTGGTACCTGCCATGCAATTTTACGACTATTGAGGTCAACTGCAGTTAATGTCCCAAATGGGGGTTCAACGCAAGGGATCCCCGCAGCGGATGTCCATACAATAGTAACCATACCGTAAGGTGTTCCAGTCTGAGCGGAAGGTCCGTGGCCTGTATGATCACTGTGGTATTTTTTTTCAACTTCAGGATATTCGTTTCTTTTTATTAACCAATAGGTTACGGGAACTCTGACGTCATTAACATAAGCTATATTGTTTTTAGTATCAACAGAAACACTGCCCCAGTTTAGCCCCCCCAGGTTACTTGGATATTGAATCGCTTTTTTAAGGCCAATAGGCGTGAAATCCCCCTGATAGACCGACTGTTTAAATTCAATTCGGCAAGCTAGTTGATCAAAAAGTGTAGCTCCCCATATTTTATTTTCTGACAATATACCCGCTCGAACGCTAGGCATACCAACAGAGTACGGTTGAGTCGGTGAGAGTATCTCTCCGGGAATTGTGCTCTTGGTCGGGACGGCCTTCTCCTCAACTGCAGTAATGGGCTCTCCAGTTTCACGGTTGAGTAAAAATATTTCACCGCGTTTAGTCGTTTGCATTACAGCAGCGACAATGTTCCCTTTTTCATCAGGAACATCTACCAGCGCGGGCTGTGATGGAAGGTCATAATCCCAGATATCACGATGAACTGTTTGATAATGCCAACGTTCCTTCCCTGTATTTACGTCGAGTGCAACCAGAGATGAATTATATTTATTTTCCAACTCGGTTCTCAAAACGCCATAATAATCAGGCGTTGTGTTACCTAATGGTATATACACCAATCCCAATTTTTCATCATATGCGGCTGTACTCCACATATTTGGGGTACCGCGTGTGTACGATTTTCCCGGTGGAGGAAGGCGGTCGATAGCCGGATTACCGAGGTCCCAAGCCCAGGCAAGTTCACCTGTCTCAGCATCAAATGCACGTATCACGCCAGAGGGTTCACCCACTTCTTGGTTATCCACGACCCATCCGCCCACGACAATTTTATTCCCTGCAACTAATGGAGCTGAAGTTTGGAAATAAAATCCAGGTTTAACCTCCCCCATTCCTTGTTTAAGATCTACAGTTCCGTTGTGACCAAATCCTGCACATCGCAGGCCAGTTTTTGCATCCAGTGCGATCAATTTTGCAGTGTTCGTTGTTTGGATAATGCGTTCCGAGCATGTACTTCTCTCTGGTTGCTGTTGTGTTTCAACTACTTTTGGTGCCTCGTAATACCCTAGCCCACGACATCGTTGCCAGATGGGAGAACGCTCGTTTGCATCAAATGTCCATGTAGCCTTTCCTGTATCGACGTCCAGTGCAGCTATCACGCCATTGCGTGAGCAACTGTAAAGAAAATGGTCAATTTGCAGGGGAGTATTTTGGTCAATGCCAGGCCCAAGATCACCGGTTCTATATTGCCATACAGGATGTAATGACTTTATATTCTCCCTGTTTATTTGGGTGAATGGAGAAAAGCGAGTGCCGTGAGTGGAACGTCCGTAAGCGTACCAATTTTCTGACTTGTTATTTTCAGGATGTTTTTTGTATACCGCGGCATCACCATATTGAGCATCATGTGGAAAAAATGCCCCTATGAATATCGAAAAGAAAGTCATTGTAGCAGCCAGTCCGCCGGCAATGAACATTCGTTTTTCTTTAACACCGATTAACGGACGCATCTCGTTTAATAGACAAGTAGCTAAAATTGTTAGCGCCAACGGAACAAGACTTCTTGAGAAGAATGGCCAAAATAAAAAACCTCGTTCCCAAATAGCCCACAGAATTGAGAATACTAAAACGAAATATATACAGTATATCCCGATCTTTTTTCTGCGAAAAATAAAATAAACAGAAAGCAAATAAACAACCCCGGCAAATAGATAATATAAACTACCTCCCAGGATGGCTAACCATCCGCCCCCCCCAGCCAGAAAAAGCCCTGACAAGGTGATTACAAATAATAAAATCTTAGATATTATCTTCATATTTAGCTCTCATTCTTAATGGGTTGCAGGGTATGGCCGAGGTTAAATAAGTTTTATTCAATTCACACGCCGAAATTATATGAGTTTATACTGATTAATTCAGTCACCGGTTATACTTTATTGCTGGTCAGCGGCTCTGTCGCATTAACGGCAGTAAGAGCCTATTGTAGTGGTTCACAAAATCAGGCACCGGAATAACCTGTTTCCACTTTGCCTTATGCAAGCACTCGATAAATTTGTGATTGCACCTGGTATGCATCAGGTTTGTCTGTTGGTCCAGCCCCTAATCCATACCCATTACTCACGCCCGGGATCCAGCACAAATCCTTCGCCCCGGCGATGTTGTAACATGGCCAGAGCCCGGGGAAAGGCAGAGAACCGGCGGCGTATCCGCCAGTAAATGACGTACAACGAACGGCTGCGCGCCTCATTCACCAGGGCCTCCGGACCAACCCGAGAAAGGATATCCGTCCGGCTCAGCACTCGACCGCGGTGACGAACCAGTATCTCCAGCACCTGAAACTCATACCCGGTCACCGGTACCAGTTGCCCCTCTATACTCACCCGCCGTGCCTGCGGCTCCAGGCTGAACGGTGGACACTCGAGGCTCGGACCGCTGAACCCCTGATGGCGGCGCACCAGCGCTTCAACCCGGGCAGCCAGCACCCGCGCATCTACAGCGTCGTTATGGCAGCCATCCGCTCCGGCTTGCAGTAGCTTCAACCGGTCCGACAGGCTACCGTCGGCCAACACCACCATCACCGGAACCCCTGGGCACAACGCCCGCCACTGAGCCAGCACGGCCACGCTCCGCGGACGTTGTGCTGGCATCAAGTCAAGCAGCAGAGCATCCGGGCGACGCTCCGTCAACCAGGGCAACAACCCCGCCTGCAGTACGATCGGCCCACAGGGCGTCTCCGATACATTACCTCGTCCAGCACACACCACCGCGAAGTGGTGCGCCAGTACTGGACTGTCTGTCATCAGCAAAAAACGCATAGCCATTGCGTGTCATGTCACTCCGTCAGAATTGATCCAAGGCATTCAGATAAAAACCCACATCGACGGTATCATCCGTCAGTGGACTCCGTCGGCATCACGGCTTTCGCCACCAGTGAAGGGAAAACTGCGTAACGCGAGGAGCCTTCATACCGTGGTTTTCCCCCCACCGGGAAATTGCCATTAAATTAATGGTTAACAGTTCATCTCTCTGTGTCATTCTCGTTCTTCCCGGCATGCCTATCCCGGAAAAGCAACTGTCCGAAGTTTTTCGTTATACTTTTGACCTTAAAATCTACCGTTCATCCCTAATATCGGCCCCTGCTGTACCACGTCATACACAAAACCGTTATGACGATAATCGACGCCCATGGCCCGGTATCCCGCCACGGCAGAGAAGCCCGGCATAAACTCCCAACTCAGCAGTGCCGCCGCATCCCAGTCCAATCGGGACTGCCCGCCACCGGCCAATCCCCAGGCCGAAAGCCTGACGGTTGGCGTCAGCGCATAATGGCCGCGCAGGCCCGCAACGCCATCCACCCAGGTTGCACGATCACTGCCCGATCCCCCATCGATAACCCCTCCCTGAAAATGCAAGCTAGTGCTGCTGTACCACACCCGAACGCCGCCGGTGGCATCAAGGCGAGCGCCGCCCTCTTCCAGCAGGGTATATCCACCGCCGAGGAAGCCTGACACCGTCCGGCTATCCACTTTCAGCCGTGACGCCGGCGCCCCATCCGGCAGGCCGTTACGCGTCGTGGTGTCGATAAACATCAGGTCCATCAGCAGGCTGTAAGGCCCTTTGCGGGCTTCCCCCATCGCCATCACCGCGACATCGAGGTCACGGGCAATGGCAGAGAAATCCGTTTTCATAAATTGCGTGCCCGTTGACCGATGGCCAACATCTCCGCGAATGCCTGCCGCCCAGAGATAAGGAGAGAGGGTGAACTGCCACTCCTCCGCCGGTTGATAGACCGGTGGTGCCGCTTGGGCCGCCACAGCCGGGAAACTCAAAACGCCAGACGCCAAAAGCGCCGCAGGCAGAGCCCGCCAGGCGAGTCTGTTTTGCACATTGTCACTGTTCATCATGGTCATGATCTTCTCAGTGCATACTCAGGGAGAGTGCAACACGTTCAGCTGCGCAGTCCTCGGTGGGTTTCAGCTTCGCTTTGGTGGCGTCCTGCACTTCACGCTTGGCGGCGGCCAAATCTGCCAGGAAAGCCGGATTATCATGCAGCACGGCGACCGTGGCAGCCCCCATGATGCGCCCTGCATCCACGTCGCTCTGCCAATGCGCATTGCAGACCACACGGCTCTGACCAAACGCCAGGCCGCGTGCCAGCAGCTCGGTCGCCCGTGCAGGCTGCACCTCGGCCAGCACCAGGCCCCAGGCCCAGCCAGCCGCCGAGTGGCCGGACGGCCAGGAGCCGTCGGTACGCAGCACCGGCTCCATGTCTTTGCGGCAGGTTCCCTCGTCATGCTGCACAAACGGGCGAGTCCGGTTATAGGCGTTCTTTCCTGCATAGGTAGAGCCACCCGCATCCGTCAATACATGCTGCATCATGGCGTAAAGGTGCGGCGTCGTTTTCTCGTCGATATCGGTGCCCAGCGCGCACGAGAACGATTTTGCCGGTGCCGGGAAGGTCAACTCGGCATCCGTTGCCGCCAGTTTTTCACGGGTAGACCCACGTAACGCCAATGCCGCCCGCCGCGCCTCTTCATCGCGTGCGAATGCCGCAGAGTCCGGTTTTGGCGGCCCCCCAAGCAAGGCCAAGCGCACCGGCAGGCTGGCCGGTTCAAGGTAACCCGGCGCCAGCTTAAAATGCGGGTCCGTTACCGTCGGCCCGGTATCGCTCGCCGCCGCCTGGCCGGAACACAACAGACCGGCCAACGGCGCTATCAGGTACAAAGGGACGCATGATTTTTTCATTAATGATGATCTCCAGAGTCGATTGGTGCCGCAGAGGGCAAAGCACTATCGAGGCACTCAGAATTGGTACACCGCATTCAGGTAGAAACCCGCCCCTACCGTCTTATCCGTCAGCGGGCTGCGACGCGCATCCGCCGTCAGGGCGTACAGCTTCATCCCACCCTGCAGGGCAATATGAGGCTGCAATTGAACGGTCAGACCGGTTTTTAACGTCACATTCCGCATGCCGCCGCCGGCATGATATTCGCTGAAGCCACTGCGCTCTGCCTGCTCCCCCGTCACTCCGAAACGCGCCATCATGTCGTCTCTGTCGCTCCAGGTCCCGTACAGCGCGGAATCCAGCGTCAGCGAGGAAGACAGCGGCTGCGAATAATCGGCACCGGCTTCAAGGTATGCCGTGTGCCCCAGATCCTCGCCGCCGTAGTCGCGGCTGCGGGTAGCCTGCCAGCCACGGACGAACAACCGGCCGGCCGGCAGACGCCAGTAGGCTTCCGCACCGATCATTGCGGTGCCGTCCAGATCGCCCATTCCCTTCAGGTGGCTATTGCTGCCCCCCAGGGTACGGATTTTTTCCTTGCGGCCCATGTCATAACCCGCCAGCAGCGCCAGCCCCAGGGAAGAAGACCCCGGCAGGTCCCAGCGCAAACCCTCAGGAAAACCGGCAGTGAAGGTTCCCCAGCTCTGCGTCGGCATCACCGCCTTCGCCACCAGAGAGGGGAAGGCTTCATAACGCGAGGACCCTTCATACAGCGGGCTCACCGCCACCCCACCGCCCAGTGTCACACTCGGGCCCGCATCGGGAGCGGCCTGCACGGACAACGGCAGCGCGGCCATCAGCGCAAAGGCAGGAAGCCCGAACGATTTATAAATCCTGTTTTTTTTGCTTGCCATATCTCTTTGTTCCTTTCTCTATTTTCGTTTTTATCCTGACTCATCGGCATGCTTAACTTCTATCCGGGATATATTCCCGTCATCCATTCCCTTGACCGGAAATAGGTTTGGCTAATTACTTTTTATTTTTTCAGGCATGGCATAGCCCATCCTATGCCTGCGGATCCCCCCCCTCTGCCCGGAAAAGGGCGTGAAAAACCCCGGTGCGCGAGAGCCTGTTTAAAAGCCCTCGCACAGCTGGAAAATGTGTTATGTCTTCGCACCGCTTACCGAAAAGTACATTTCGACAAGCCAAAGGGGCGATTGAAACAAAAGAGCGGGTGAAAACACGCCCTCACTTCCCGCGCTCCTCATTGCCGAACGTCATGCCCAGATACGGCTTTATCCCTGTTGCCCATATCTGTTTCTCCCTGAGGTATTTTTAATACAGATTTTTCTTACCCCTGATTGTGTCAAACGACACAATCAGGGGAGAAAAAGTAAAAAAACATGTCAGGGAAAACGCCAGGCGGATCACTGCGGCTGCGGAAAATGCCATTGGCCATTCAGGATTTCATCGCCAGGCTGATAAAGCCTGACCGTGTAGTTCCAACCGGGCATCGTCGGCAGGCAATTAGCAATCTTGCCGTCGCAACCGCCAAATTGGATCACTATCGAACCGTCATCACTTTTTTTGGCGGTGAGGTTATTTAGCGAATAGGCGTCATACGGGTTTTTCTCGAAGTAACCCTCGGCGTTATAAACGCTCACGGACCAGAAACTCTTAACCGGAACATGCCCGACCTTGAGCCGATAAAGGGTTTTTCCATCATTCTTCGGCATCACGCCGCCGAGATAAATGGCGTCCTTGCTCGGATTCCCACCCCATCCGGATGCCGTGGCGATCAGATGCTGGATAGGATCAACCGCGCTCTTGGTACCAAAGGCCTGGTTGTAGTTGGGGAGCGTCGCGCCGAGCACCAGCAGGGCATCGCGCATCTTTTTCTGGCTCGCCGGATCCCATTTCGGTACCACGAATTCCCCTACCCGAGCCTGACTGACCTTGATGGCATCCTGTAGCACATGTACCAGCCCAACGTCTTTGCGATCGGCAGGATCGACAAGCGTACGTATAGCGACAAAAACATAACGCGTGCCGACCTCCTCCTTCGTCAACCTATGGCGACCGGCACCGTAAAAGACGGCGGGCACGTAGTGGTCTTCGTTGACCACCTGCATCGACATGAATCGGTTACCGGCCTCCGGCAAGGTGATCGTAACCGGACCGGCATCGAGATCGAATACCGCACTCGAATACAGCGTGTCCCGATTCATGCGGATGACACTCTGCGCGTCAATGGAAATCGGTTCGCGGCTATGCACAAACCGCCCCAACCCGCCGTCCGCCACCATATTGCCCATGTAAAGATCGGACTCGGCACGGACAAAATTATCGACACCGACCGGTACCGCCTCACCAGCGACAGGTTGAGCGTTTACGCTCCCTAACGTAGCCAACGTGAGTACGACAATACTGGCCTTGGATAGATATGACATGTAACCCCCTGATGGTATGAAATTTAATACCTTTTCCCAATTTCAAACTTTCTAATTATGTACCTCTGACGGATCTAAGAATTGTCTCAACAGACTGTATAAGAACACCTCAACAGAGACTTGCCATTTGACGCCAAAGGTAAAGCCGGCATGTGTAGAAGGAGTAAAATGCAGGGGGGATGGGTTTATTTCTGCTGACCGCCCTTGATCGAGGGTTGCTGTAGATACGAAGCTCCTAAAGCCGGATGATCAGATGGAATATTGAAAGCAAAGCTTATTGGCGGCGGGAACCTTCGGCAGGTTGGCAGGCATAGGCGAGTTGGCGCTCACCCTTTCTTTGAAGCAGACCGATAAAACGATGGCGTGCTACCGGTCCAACGTTTAAAAGCACGAGTAAAGTGCGCTTGATCGCTGTACCCAACCATATAGGCAATTTCAGTCGCCGTGTATTTACCGCAAGCCATTAGCTGAAGTGCTTCACAACGACGCGTCTCGTCACGTAAGGCTTCAAATTCAACACCGCAATATTTTAAACGACGCTGCAGAGTTCTTGGGGACAGCCTGATGCTTTTTGAAATAACAGTAAGTTTAGGTTGCTCCAGGTCCGCTATCCGCTTGATCAGGGCACCTGCAGTTTCAACTGTCGTTCTCAAGGCTTCGGTCGTTTTCCATGCTTCATCTCGGATATTTTTCAGTGGGATCTCGAGCAAATCGCGGTCGAATTCGATCATGTTGTACTTCGAATTCATGACCAGGTTTGGCCCTAAGCATTCTTCAAGCGCCTCGTCTCCCCTTTCTCTTGAGGACTTGATATGTACACGTATGGAGGAAGGTTCGCCGGACATGAGAGGCACTTTTCTGAGCACCGCCAAACTACCGAGAATGAATTGCCTCGGATCGGCTTCATATTGCCCTGTAAATTGGTGGATAAGCTTTATTGTACGGCCTTCAGTAACAATGTTTACTTCACCTCCCTGATGCAGCATGGCCGCATGGGTTGCAGCCAATGCACAAGCCTGGGCAATGTTTGTTGACCCCATGATCAATTCGCCCCAGACGCCAAGTGAGCGAATTTCGGTCAGATGCCCCACATAGGCACCACTGAAAGGATCCTGTGTAATAGATGCCATTTCATTAGCGATACGAAAGCAGGCCGAACGTGGGATCCAGATATCAGGGTTTTGGAAAATATTAGGGGAAATGCCAAAACGTTGAAAAAACTCTAACGAAGATACGCCTCGCATGGCCAGATAGGGAGCCATCTGAAGAAAACTTCTAAGTTTGATGGAGGGTGTAATATTCATTATCGGCGTTCGCACCTGTTATAAAGGCATACGAAGAGAAATTTTTTGTCACATGGCGCTACGCCCGAGAAAAAAAATTGCCCAGCATGGATATCTG
This sequence comes from Serratia inhibens, assembly GCF_003591175.1. GTDB lineage: Bacteria > Pseudomonadota > Gammaproteobacteria > Enterobacterales > Enterobacteriaceae > Serratia > Serratia inhibens. The sequence goes on from NZ_QYYG01000010.1 coordinate 136,754, forward strand.
ATGACAGCGTTATGTACGACGAAAAACCTATTTTTGAGAGTATACCTAACCCTGCAAAAAAAACTATATCTGTATGTAATGCAGGATAATAGGAAAAGTTAAAATAACAATATCGGTATAAAACACCAATTATTAAAGCAAGTATAGATAAGGATTCTGTCAAAGCGCTGACCAAATGACCTTATGCTGCAGTATTCTGGAACTGTGGGGGAGTGAGTGCCCAAGAAAAAAGAGATAAGCCTAGAAAATTGAAAAACCGGACCATTCAATAAAAAATCTTGGTCTTTAGTGTTAAAACGGGATTGATACAATGGAATAAATTTGCGTGTCAGTTTATTAAATTATTTTTTGCAATTAATATCAGAAGTAAATAGCAGAACTTAAATCATTCGTAACTAATTAATTTATCTTCCCTTTAAAAATTCAATAAGAAAATTTACTCAACTCATCGATAATGGTCACTAGAGCGAGTGCCATATACTGCTGTGAAAAACATACCGAAAACATCTGGTGATTGTCGTGTTAACCAATGGTGATTATCAAAACATTAAGCGTGTGCTTTAAACTTAACAATAGCCCCGACGTGATACCGGGGCTATAACAAAGCTAGAGCAGGTCGATGCCGAAACGGCGTACCACCAGAGCAAACAGCCCAAAGAATATCGCCGTCATAATGACGCAGGCACCGAGGGTGAGCCAGAATCCCAACCGAGAAAGCAACGCAGGAAACACCTGGAACATCGGTATCACATACAAAAACGTATACCAGACATGGTTAGCAATTTTCTCCATCAGTTGCTTTTCGACATAGAGCCAAATCAAAGCAAGGATGATGATTAACGGCAAAGCCGCCACAAAACCGCCAAACTTATCGCTGCGTTTTGCCGCTTCAGATACCAACACCACAATAGCGGCGGTCAGGATATATTTAGTAATGATCCCGAGTGACCCTACGAAAAAGCGAAAGGGTACTCTTGTAGGTATTAATCGACGCACAATGTATAAAAAGCGCTGGGCGCCAATGCTAACTCATGTTTTACAGTCTTCTGGCGGATGGAAAAACCATCATCTTAAACACCCTTCAACGCCAGAAGTTTGAAATCAGCAGAATAACGTCCTTATTCAGTAAGCGTTGCTATCTGTCATGTCACGCCTTCCACAACAAATCCCCTGTACGTTGCACCTGCATGCCTGTGCTTTACAACCGATTGGTAAGCCTCGCTGTAGTACCAAACCTTGGCGTCTTCAAGGGTCGGGAATGAGAACAGTACAACGCCTTCTGGCGTTTCGCCCTCGAACACTTCCAGACGGCTGTAGGCAGAAAGCATCTGGATGGGTACGTTGGGTAACGTGGATGTGATCTTTTCGGCATATATGTCCATTTCACTTTGATCCAGCGTTTTCTCTCGAATGAATATAACGTAAGCAGTCATGGTGGACTCCTAATTTGTGAGTGTTCGTAGCGGTCAACTCTACAGTCAATGATTGACAACCACCTTTCCGAACACGTTGCGTGTCATCAGCCGCTCATATGCAAGCTTTGCATCGTCGAATGCGAAACGGCTGTCAATAACCGGGCGGATCTTGTGTTCGGCAATGAATCGCGCCAGATCCTCAAGGTCCTGGCGGCTGCCCAGCGCGATGCACTGGTAACACGCATGACTCATGAACATAGACATGAATTCAACCTTGCCCTGCAAACCTGCCACCGCGCCCACTATTGATACCTGTCCACCCACTGCGATGGCCTTGATCGATTGTTCAAAAGTTCCTGCGCCACCGACTTCCACGATGCGGTTCGCACCGCCTCCGCCCGTCAGTTCGCGCACCCGCTTGGACCACTCGGGCTGTTCTTTGTAGTTGATCGTTTCGTCCGCACCCAACGCTTTAAGTTGCTGGGCCTTCGCATCACTGGATGTGGTAGCAATCACTCTGGCCCCCAGCCCTTTCGCCAGTTGGACTGCAAATAACGACACACCGCCAGTTCCCAAAGTAACAACGGTATCACCTGCCTTCACACCTTTGACGGCAGACCATGCCGTAACACCCGCGCACGGCAGCGCAGCTGCTTGGTCGAAATCCAGACTGTCTGGAATCAAGATCAATGCTTCTGCAGCCACCGAGCGATAATCAGCAAGCCAGCCATCCACATCACCGGAGTACTGCGAGTACTTTCCGGTGAAGGGACCCTCGATCCATTCGGGGAAGAATGCGTTGACCACACGATCGCCTGCTTTAAATCTAGTAACCCCCTGCCCAACGGCTACCACCTCGCCAGCCCCATCCGAAAGAGGAATGCGACCTACCGGGATGGGCATATAGTAATTACCCTCCAGGATGATCAGGTCTCGGTAGTTCAATGTAGACGCCCTTACATTCACAAGTACTTCACCGGGGGCGGGCTTGGGAATGGGAAGCGTGCGAACGGAAAGGCCGGTGACGCCAACTGCTTCGTCAATGCCAAAAGCTCGGGATTGTTTGGTTGTACTGTACATATGAAAGTCCTCGATAATTGGGTATCCCATATTTCACCAGCAGTTCGTTTTTGACAATCCGTATGCAACTGCTCATACTGTGAAGATGAACTACACAATTGGTCGAAGTGATCTTGACGGCGTGGTAGTGTTCCTGGCTGTTGCCGAGGAGCGAGGCTTTCGAGCAGCAGCCAAACGCCTAGGTATAACGCCTTCCGCTGTTAGCCAGGCTATCCGCGCATTCGAGAAAAGGATTGGAGTGACATTGCTGGCCAGGACAACTCGCAGTGTTGGCCTGACCGAGGCGGGAGAGCGCCTACTGCTTCAAGTGGGGCCGGCAACTCAGCAAATGCTCCAAGGAATAGAGTCCGCTCGCAGCCTGGGCCATTCAGTCACAGGGTTGTTACGAATCAGTGTCCCAAAAGCAAGTGTGCAGATACTGACTGAGAGGTACGCTGTGGGACTTCTTGCCGTATACCCCCAATTGCAACTGGAGTTCGTCAGCGATGACCGCATGATTGACATCATTGCTGAGGGGTGTGACGCTGGGGTGCGTCCCCGTTCGGTCGTCCATGCAGACATGGTGGCGGTACCGCTTACCCCTGAGGAACCGCAAGTGGTAGTTGGCTCACCTGCGTTTCTGGCACGCTACGGCCGACCGGCAACCCCCCAAGACATTCGAAACATTCCATGCATCACGTACAAACAGGCCGGTATAGTGCTTGACGAGTGGGCATTCAATCCAGGAGGAGGGGAACCTATTAGCATCCACGTGAGCGGCCCCTTAATACTCGACGACGTTGCAGCCTGCGTCCACGCTGCAGAACAAGGCGTCGGCCTTTTCAGACTTCCTCGTTCCATTGTCGCGCGCAATATTCATGCGGGAACACTGGAAGTTACTCTCAGCAGCTTCTCAACAAAATTTCCGGGGTTGGCGCTCTACTACCCTAGTCGTAGTACTGTTCTTCCCAAACTGCGCGCTTTTGTGGATTTTGTGCTGGCTAATAAAGTCTGACCCGGTGCAGCCAGAATGAACGGCGAAGGGAATAAGCCCAATAATAGGTTCGGTGACGTTTGTGAGCACGGTATAATCGCGTTACGATAAATCATTCGGACAAAATTATTGCGCATTGCTGTAGGAGTCAACTATAACTGGTCAGTGGTCTGGCGTTTACCTATATAGTTTTTCCGATTCTTCTGGTGGTAACCCGCCATTGTATTCATACATAACTTCCCTCTCGTATGCACTTCGTACTACAAAGGTTGGCATTAACAAACACTCATCTCGAGCACACCAAAAAAGCTTAACATTCTAATATATAAACGATATTAAGGTCGCAACCCTGTGAAAGCTGCGACCGATATGCAAAATCATATAATCATTTCATAACCTTCTATCAAATAAAACTCACTTACTCTATATCACCTTTAAAATACACTTGTTTAATATAACGCCCTCTACCATCACCATGCCCCAAATCCATCGACACGAGGGTGGTAATGATGGAGATTGAGCTATCTTCTGTCAGCGTTCACGGTATCAGGGCGGCTCGCTTTGAGTATTCCGCCGACACCGTCAGGCGGGACAGGTGCAGCTATACACCTTCAACTGCAAGACAAACGGGTTCTGAATCCCCCCATGAGAATCAGCCTCAGGCTAGGACGACATTCCGTACTGACGCATCCGGCAACACCGACGAGTGTTTCATTTCGGCGCAGATCTCATTGATATAGCGCTACAAATGGTCATTATCCACCTCGGTGAGGCAGTGGAATATCGTACTGTGTGCGTCCTTGATGGTAGCGGCATCACGGTCATTTTCCTTCACTTTTTCAATCGCGGTAATATAAAGCCCGGCATGGTGCCGGGCAAAGCTAGATAATTAAACGAGCTGGAATAACTCGAACTTATAGGATGTGCATAACGTCAGGCGGTGAGTTTATGCCCGATCAATGCTATTTATGGCAAAACCCACACCGGGCACGGCCAGCGTTTTGAGATAAAGCTGTTTTTCAGCAATAACGTCTTTCTTATGATCTGTTACCACGAGCCTGCCTTGTGTGTAATAATTCAATTCAATGGTGAGCGTACCAACTATCATTGATTCTTTCGCATAAGCGGTTGGGTCCAGCCGCCAGAAATAATGTCGGCTCTCGGCATTTATCTGTCCGACAGGGTCCGGGAAACAAGGGTTTATATAGCCTACCAATTCTGCGGTGTAGGGTATCGTTATAGTTAATGTGTTGGGTATCGCTGACAGGGTGACATCGACAGCTTGATGTGGTTGAAGCTCCGTTTGTACCGTTTGGGTAAGGCCGATAGTTTTTTCTATAGCTTCAGTCGTCGATGTACCCCATTCATGGGTATATTGAAATGTCGTCTCTCCGCCAATTTCGGCGCCTGGAACCCCGAGATTATAGTTAATGCTCTGGCCGACGCTGATACTGTCGTTTGTACTCCATGTCATTTCTGCGGTTAAGGTTTCTTGTTTTGAGAGTGCACAAGTGAATATTGATGCTTCACTTGAATTATTTACTTGCGTAGACGTCGCGAGAGCCATATCGCTGCGATCAGGTTCGAATTCCCATGTCACCCCGGCTGGTGCGATTCTTACATATGTTGGAGTCCATTCATAAGTGCTAAAGTTGTTAAAATCACCATCGTCCTTATAGAAAATATTATCTGGCGTTACCACATTTTTTTCAGCATCATAAAAGTCCTTTTTAATGAGTTCTTTTAGTGTTGACTCCTCTATTCCGAAGAGTTTCTTTTCGCTGTCTGTGATGAGATTATAACTTTCCCCAGAGACGGTTATGTCGAGTTGCCCATTGCTAAGGGTGCTTAAAATTATTGCAAACTGCTCATTTTCGATAGCCATGAAAGTACCTCATTTGATTGTCTGAATAACTGATGAGTTTCAAATGTAGTTTAGGTTTTCAGAATGATAAACTTCACGTGAGCTATCGTATGTGATTGAAAAAAAACAATTGACGTTTTTTGCTGGAGTATTTATTTCTAATTATACTAAATTCGATCTTTTATGCTGCGTTTGTTTGTTTTTTATTCATCATCTGTTATTGAGCGTACTGATGTTCACAATAGAAACATCTCAGATACGAAATAGTATTTTTGCATGCAGGATAATTATACCAATCACTCAGATTGATCAAGCTAATAATTACCTTGCAACATTTTCAATTGAACCAGTTGAATTGGTTATTCTCGCGTATGATAGTTAAAAAACCATGGGGGAAGTTATAAAAAACAACGTTCAAGATTAATTTCTTAATCGAAAAGTTACTCATATATCATTTATTTCCTCCCGCAAAAACACCGGGTCGCATTATAAATTATTTATGATACAGCTGCGTTTGCGGCCTTGCTTTCAGGCCCAAATTGGCTCTCTGTGACGATCGTGATCTCACCGGCGCATAAAGCCTGGTTGGGTGCGTAAGCGGACTCAGGCAGGATACCCCTTCTCAATCTGGCAGGAGCGAGGTTTCCGCTTTCGGTTAAAGCCGGAAGCAACAGGTACCCTGAAGACTCCGAATAAAATTTCTTCGGGTACCTACACCCCAGGCGCGACTGTTAGTAATGGAGCCAAATCGGTATATGACGCGAGGTGAACCATGATTGATAACACGAAAGATATTGCTGCTCAGGCACTTCAGATTTTGAAGAAAAAAGTGAGCGTTCAACGACTCTGGATTCTGCTGGAGCAGTGCATTTTTGCCGGAGCATTCGCTACGGAAAGTAATCATGCGGCTCTGCGCGCTGATCACAGAGAGCTGCAGATGCTTAGTGAGGAAATATCTTGTGCGGCTATAGCCCCCGCCAGAGGGGCTATTTTCAATTGGCGTAACCTACCTGATGCGCGTCACTTATCGGCACCCGGCATTGCCGGCGTCGCGCGCGATTGCACGCGCAGCGTGAGTCGAACCAGCGGTACGGTCAGCGCCGTCGTCACCAGCGCGAACACCACGAGGATCGTGTAGACCTTTGGCGGAAGGATCTGCATCTGCAGACCGATTGACAGGACTATTAGCTCCATCAAGCCGCGCGTATTCATCAGCGAGCTCACCAACATCGCATCGCGTGGCTCAAGCCCGGTGGCACGCGCGCCCAGATAACTGCCGCCGAACTTGCCGATGAATCCGCCCACGAGGAATACGCCGAACCACATCCATGATGCCGCGTCGTCGATCGTGCCGACCGACGCATGCAGCCCCGCATACGCGAAAAACACCGGCATCAGCACAAGCCTGACAAAACCTTCGACGTTATCCCGCCACTCATTCGCGATGCCGGGCACGCGCCGCACGAACAGCGCCGCCGCAAGTGCGCCAAATGCGCTATGAAATCCGATCAGCGACGTCGCGAGTGCCGACGCCATGACGAAGCATAACAACACGGCCAAGCGGTCGCGCGCCGCATGCGCAGTCGATGCGAGCCGCATAAGCGTCGGTCGAACCACGAAGCGCACCAGGAGCGCACACAGCACCAGATACGCAAGCAGGCTGACGAGCATGCGCGCAAATGCCCAACCAGGCCCGCTCGATAGCGAAGCAATAGCTGCAAGCAGCATCCATCCGAGCGCATCCGTCAGCATCGCGGCAGACATGGCGTGCCGTGCGCCCGCCATGGCGTTGAGCGCCAGGTCGTCGACGATGCGCGCCATCACCGGTACCGCTGATATCGCAAGCGCGACACCGCAGAAGAGTATATAGGGCAGCGCCGGCGCGTCGCCGGCGAGCATGTCTTTCGAGACAGTGGCGACAATCATGCCGATCACGGCCGGTACGACAAGCCCACCCACGGCGATCGCGACGGGCATACGCCAGCGCCTGTCGCGCAGCGTCTCGCCCAATTCCATATGCAGACCAACCTGAAACATCAGCAGTATCAGGCCGACTTCACCGACCTGCCCCATCGCCGACAGCGTGCTTGGGCCGAACAATGCGTCGTAGAAATCCGGTGCGACCACACCGAACAGCGAAGGCCCCAACAGCAAACCGGCCGCGATCTCGCCGACGACCGCGCACTGGCCGAGCCGTTCGGCAAGGCGGCCGCAGACGTTGCAGAGCGCGATCACCAGCACCAGTTGCAACAGCCAGACAGTCATGAACACCTCGGAAAGAGCGACACCGACACGTATCTGCTGGCCGCGCCATACGCCGTGACGCCGCTCGCCAGGTTCGCGAGCGCCCGGCGGCACGCCCTGTCCGGGACCGGCTCGTTTAGGACCGCCGACTCACTCATCACCGCTCACTCGCAACGCGGTCGACCCAGCCCCGGTAGAACGCACGGTACTTGAGCACGAGCTTATCGTACTTGCTGTACGCGCCGCCGCCGTCCGGCTTCATCCCGTTCCAGATTTTGACGTCGTACTTCGCTGCCTGTCGGGTCTGCAGCCCGAACAGCACGTAGTCGGTCGCGCGGCGCAGGGCCCCCCCCACCTTCTTGATCGAGATGAGCATGTGCATGACGTTCTTGCCGTCGCTCACCGGCGTCACACACTGGAGCAGCTTGTATTTGAAGTCTCCGTCCAGGGAGACGGTCATGACGCACCCGCCGGGGTAGCCATCGAAGTGCAGGTTCATCTGCGACATGTTCAGGCCGAGCACCCGTGCCAGCATGCCGGAGGCCCCGAAATACCGATCCACGGTGAAGTCGATCCCGGCACCGAACCACGCGCCCGCCTGTGCCAGAGACTCAACCTCCGGCCACCGCTGCCAATCGTCGAACAGCTTGAGCTCGAAGGCCGAGATCGGGAGCTCGTGCACGGGGGACGCGTGTTGCGCGTCGTAGAAGTTCTCTACGATCCGCAAAACCGCCGTCGTCGTCTCGAACGCGAAGTGCAGGTGCATAAAGTCGCCGTTGTCGACGTCGGCTGCGGCGATTTCGGGCAGCGGGTGCAGCGGCTCCGGGGAGCCGTACCAAACCCACACGTAGCCGTATCGCTCGGCGGTGACCAACGTCGGCTGGCGCACCGAACGCGGCACGGGCTCCAGCCGGCGCACCCTCTGGTTGTGACCGGGGATGTGGACGCACTGGCCCTGCTCGTCGTACCGCCAGTGATGAAACGGGCACTGGATGCACCCGTCCTTGACCTGCCCGTCGGCTAGGTTCGCGCCGAGGTGCGAGCAGTGGCGGTCCATCACCACCGCCTGCCCCGTCGCTCCGCGCCACGCCACGCACGGCCGGCCGAAGAGCGTCAACGCCGTCGGTTTGTCCTTGAGGTCATCCGAGCGCATCGCGACGTACCAGCTCGCGGCCACGCTCGTAGTCGCATCGTACGCCCTCGACGGATGATCCTCGGCGTTCACTTGAACCAATTGAATGTCGTTCATCATTTTTGTGTCCTCGACGGCCGATTACTTCTTCCGAGTCAAGTTGATACGGGTCGTGATGTACGCCTTGAGCAGCGCGAACATAGGGTTGTAGTCGAAGTACTTTTTCACCTCTGCCGGTGCGCTGGTTTGTGTCCAGTGCATCAGCTTCATCGCCGGCAATAGGCTGTACTTCGAGTTGTTGAGCTGCGGCTTGTCCCCGGTGATGCAGTAGCCGAAGCCGAACATCTGCTTGGCGAAGTCTCGTTCGTCGATGAGGGCGTGGATCCGCGCCGCGGCCTCCTCGGTCGGCTTGTGCCCGGCGTTCACGGCCTCGATCTCGGCTTTGGCGTCGTTGAACAACTGATAGTATCCCTCCATGTCCGCGCACAGGTACCCGAGGTACGGGGGGTCATTGTCGAGGTGATCGAGGTCGCCCTCGTCGCGCGACGCGCGGAACCTCGCGTGGGCTTGCACGAGCCGGAACTGCCCGAGGATCGTGCCGACTGCCCACAGCCTGTGGAACGCGTCCCACAGGCGGAAGTCCGTGAACGCCGTGTAGCAACAGCTGACGAAGTCGTCGTTGTGGTCCAAAAGCTTTTGCTGCAGGCGTTCGATGTACTCGAAGCGCTCAGGGGAGAAGTCATCGTCGCGCAGCGCCTTGATAAGGCGCGCCGCGAGCGCGTGGATGGTCACCGCGGTGTTCTCGAGCCCCCGGGAGAAGAGCGGGTCGATGAACCCGTTCGCGTGCAGCATCAGGCAGTAGCGATCGCCAATGCAACTGGTCGACGAGAACTGCAGCCGATCGGTCCTGACCCAGTCGCGCACCGGTATGGCGTCCCGGAACTGCGCCCCGATACTCGGGAACCGCGCGAGGAACTCGTCGAATTCTTGCTGCGCGGAGATGTCCGTTTTCGGGTAGACACGCGGGTCGAGCTGCAGGCCGACGCTCACCAGGTTGTTGGTCGACCGCGGGTGGTTGTTGAATGGAATCACCCAGAGCCAGCCACCCGTGAACATGTGGTGCAAGGTCCCCTCATGCCAGCGCCAGCGCTGCCCCTTGACCTTGAAGATGTCGTCGAACGGCTTGACCCCGAGCATGTGCGTATAGAGGCTGCGTGAGTGCGTCTTGAAGCGACACGGCTCTTCGCGGAGATTGAACTTGGTCGCGAGCGGCGCGCGGGGTCCTCCGCAGTCGATCATGTACCGGCCGGTGAACCGTTCGTCCTCGGCGGTGGTCACCGCGACGCCGTCTTTATCGGCGTGGTATTCGGTCACTTTAGTCTTCTGGCGGACCGTGCAGCCGTATTTAATGGCGGCTTGCAACAGGTAGGCGTCGACGTCTTGCCGGTAATAATGGCTCTCCGGCCCCCAGGGCAGTTCGGGGATGACGCACTGCGTGAACTCCTTCGGATCGTGCTCCTGGCCGGGCTTGTGGAACACGAAGCCAAAGTTGCGCTTGATGCCCGTGCTCGACGAGACGTAACGCTGCGTCGAGTAGAACGACGTGATGTGGTCGAGCTCCGGAATGCCGTAGCGATCGGCGATGATGCGGTTCATAAGAGACGTCTCGGGAATCGACGATTCGCCGATCGTGAACCGCGGGTGCGACGACTCCTCGATGATCAGCACGCGAAACTGCTGTTTGGCCAGGATAGCCCCCATCTGGGTGCCGGACATGCCCGAACCGAGGATGATCACGTCGAAGTGGTTGTTATCGCGCCCGTGCGCGGGGCTCTTCTGAGTCATGAGGGCAAATCTCCTTAATGAGATGGAACAAATGGCCGTGCGTGTCAGGACTCGTTGAGAGCGGTGCGGATGCGGGAGCGCGCGGCAAGCGTGAGCGTGACCAGATCGCCGAGCATGCTGGGCGCGTACCCCCCACTGCCGATTGCCGGGCCGCTTCGCCCGACTTCGTACACCCGCTCCGCCAATTGAACATGAGGTGCCCGGAAGCGCAGCAGGACCACGAAGACCCGGTTGAGGGCAGCCAGCCCGGCCCGGACGAGTTCATCCTGCGCACCGGCCGCTCGCGCCTCGCCGATCGCGCGGTCGATGAGCGCCGGCTTCCCGGCGAACCGAGCGTAGACCGCCCGGTACGCGGGAAGTACATAGGGCAGATACGTCTCTTTGAATTCTCGATAAGCCTGGTGGTCCGATTGCGAGCCCCACAAGACGTGATCCAGCACGAAAAGGGGCATTTCTACGGCGCCGGGGCCAAGGTAGCTCTGGCCCCCGACACGAATCGGTTCGTAGAAGGGGCGGAGCTCATCGTAGAAAACCTGCGGCGAGATGAAGCGGTACGCGTAGACGATCGATTCGACCATTTTTTGCAGATAGGCTGCCAGTTCGTCGCACCCTTGCGCGAACCCGGGCGATCTCAGGGGTACGTCGTGCAGCTCGACGGTCACCGCGATGGCCGCCTCGAGGGCCGCCATTGAGATGCGCACACTCTCGAGCAGGTGCGCTTCGTCGCTGAGCCCGGTGTAACTCCGTTGCGCGTCGGCCGCCGCGGGGTTCCAGACCGTCACATGCAGGAGCGTCTCACGCGGCGGCAGGTCGGTCATGCGCGCCAGGTCGAGCAGCACCGGCTCGAGCCCGGGCACCACGTCCGCGGGCTCGTGTCCATGCCGCTTGAGCGACCCCAGAAAGAACCCAATGTCCCGCATCGCGGCGGCGGCTTCGACGAAGCCCCAGCCGGAGGGCACGCCGCGTACCGGGAGGAACTCGCGCAGCAGGCCGACGATGCCGGGCACGTCCTTGTTACGGTTCAGGCCCGGCAGTTGCAGAACGAGCGAGCGAGCCTGCAGCGGATCGCAGGCCGCCACGGCAGCGTGCGTGGCCGCGAATACACATGCCCGGTCCTGGGCGCGCTCCACTACCGGCTCTCCGGCGACGCGGGCGTCGGCCCGGGTCGAGACAGCCCCACTCCCCCCTCGCGCAGTGACCGCAGGTAGTCATAGTTCGTCGGCAGGCTCACCCGCAGACGCTCGGCTTCACGCTGGATGCGGGCGAACATCGCCTCGGCCTTTTCGATCGACTCCGGTCGCAGTTGCAACAGCGGCAGCGACCGGTCGGGCAGCATGCCCAAGCCGGCAAAAATGCAGTAGTAGTTCCCGTTCAACCAGAAGTTCTTGAATTCGAAGTCGAAGGTCTCATAGTACGTGGAGTCGTCGAACGACGTGGTAGTCAGCGGCAGCCCCGCCTTGTAGCGCTCAACCTTCTCTTTGATGGAGTCAGAGAGCCGCAGGTCGTGCCGGTTCGCGAGCCAGAACGGCGTGTCTTCGCGCGACGAGGTGAAATAGTGCGCCTGAACAAAATCTCGGCAGTCGTCGAACATGTAGGTGATCTCGGCGTTGAACGCGTCGGCCAACCGCGGGTCGAACGAGGTGTCGGGGAAGTGCTTCACGAGTTGGTAAAGCGCCGCGTAGATGAAGTAGATCCCCGTCGATTCCAGAGGTTCCAAAAAGCACGACGCCAGCCCGATAGAGACGCAGTTGTTGACCCACGACCGCTTGTTGCGCCCGACCCGGAACTTGATCTGGTTGAGCGACTGATTGTCCGAGAGGCCCCAGAGGTTGAGGAAGTCGGTGGTGGCCTGGTCGCGGGAGGTGAACTTGCTCGAGAAGACGTAGCCGCTACCGAACCGGCCCAGCATCGGAATCTTCCAGGTCCACCCCGAGTTCATGGCGATCGAGGAGGTGTAGGGCTCGACCCCCACTTGCGCGTCGTCGTTGGGTACGGCAGTGGCGACCGCGCTGTCGCACAGCAGGTAGTCGGACATGTCAATGAAGGGCTCTTTCAGGGCCTGGTTGATCAAGAGCCCCCGCATACCGGAGCAGTCGATGAACAGGTCCGCCTCCAGCTTCCGGCCCTCCTTGGTGAACAGGCTGGAGATGAAGCCGTGCTCGTTCAGGTTAACCTCAACAACCTCGTCGACCACGCGGTTCACCCCGCGATCGACGGCCCAGCGCTTCAAGAAATCGGCCACCAGGTGCGCGTCGAAGTGCCACGCGTGGGACATCTGACGGGTGCCGTCATGCAGGCACGGTGCCAGATTGCCATCGAGCGCCCCGGGCTGCGGGTAGCAAGCGTACGCCATCGACTGCTGAAAGCCCTGTTCGCGCTTGCGCAGCCAGTAGTGGGTAAGCGGCACGCCGTCGCAGCTCGGCACATTGCCGAACAAATGGTAGAAGTAATCGTTGCGCGAGTGGTCGGGAGACGTTCTCCAATTCACGAACTTGATGCCGGCCTTGAACGCGCCGTTCACCTGGGGCATCCACTCCTGCTCCGGTATCCCGAGGAAGTCGAAGAATACCTTCTGCAAACTCGGGATGGTCGCCTCGCCCACGCCGATCCGGGGGATCGCCGCAGATTCGATGAGCGTAATGTTCGCCTGCTGTTGGAGCGCCTTGACGAGGTACGAGGCGGACATCCAGCCCGCAGTGCCGCCGCCCACGATGACGATATTCTTGATCGGTTTGCTCATGACACTCTCCCATAGGAACTAGTGGAGATGTTAAATTAGGTTCTAATTCAGACTAGAATCTAATTTAAAAAGTGCAAATTCCGTTTACGAATTAACTCAGCGATATATCCTCACGCGAACCACTCCCTAAAAACCCTAATTACCCACCACTCCATCACTAGTTAAAAATATTATTTTCAACCAGTTATAATTACGGATAAAGCAGAGAAAGCAAGAACACAAAATTATTCACCACAATAAAACCAAGCCTTATAACGGCCCCTATCACCCTCAAATAATTTACGCACAACACACTGCTTTTACTGTGTTTTTACAATAAAAAAAGACAGCAAACCTTATCCAAAATGTCATATTCGATGTTTTCAATCACTGCCAGTTCAGATTTGTCTTCTTCCTTAAATAAATACACCATCAATTAGATATTAATAGATTTTGAATTGTTAGCACGCTTACAATTCTATAAATCAAACACCCAGTTAGTTATAGGTGACGCATTATTAACTTGCCAGCCAACAAAAATAATCGATTCCGATTTATATGTTACTTACGTATAAAAATACCCATAGAATAATATTATTTGCACAATCAAGCATTCAGTCTAAAAACAATTATCCATCTAATTTTCATACGAATACCCAACAACATTCGGCAATTTTTTTCTGCCTCAAATACCCATTTTCTTCATCCTGAGCAGGGTCGTATGTTTCAGCCCCAGCGGTTGCGCAGCACCACGCGGTCCACCGGTACGCGGTATTGCTGACGTTTAGCCAGGTTATCTTGCAGATAATGGGTGGCGTAGATCGTCACGCGATCCTCGCGATCGCCCGGCAGCACAATGCTGATGGCATCGGATTGAAGAAGCGGTGGATCTCGCAGGAGATCTCCTCGGGGGACGCAGGAAGATCTCTAAAAGTGAATGGTTCGATTAAACGGGATACTTAACCCATCCTTGGGCTCCAACTTCCTGTTCTCTTACTCTTTTACTGCCTGTTTTCGCAGCACCAAGAGTCGTAAGGCCACATAGAAGACTGGCGTTAGAAAGATACCGAACAATGTCACGCCAAGCATACCGGCAAATACGGTGATCCCGGTCACCGACCGAACTTCTGCGCCAGCACCCTGACCAATAAGGAGTGGAATGGTCCCGGCAATAAAGGCGATCGAGGTCATTACAATCGGCCTTAAACGTAAGCGACAGGATTCCAGCGCAGCCTCAACGGTGCTCTTCCCTTGCAGTTCCAGTTCACGGGCAAACTCGACGATAAGAATCGCGTTTTTACACGCCAACCCCATAAGTACGACTAAGCCAATCTGCACAAATACGTTGTTATCCCCCCCGCTCAACCAAACACCAACCAACGCAGAGAGCATGGTAATCGGTACAATCAAAATCACCGTCAATGGCAGCGTCCAGCTTTCATAGAGTGCTGCCAGCACCAGGAATGCCAGCAGTACCGCCACAGGAAACACCACTACCGCCGCGTTATCCTGAATCGACTGCTGATAGCTCAGATCGGTCCACTGGATGGTCATACCACCCGGTAATGTCTGCATAGCCAGTTGCTGCAACTGTTGCATTGCCTGAGATGATGAGAACAGATGAGTATCTGCTTCGCCAATAATATCGGCTGCAGGATAACCGTTATAACGAATCACCGGATCAGGCCCATAGGTAGTACCAACTGACACTACACTGCCAATTGGCACCATCTCACCTTTGCTGTTACGGGTACGTAAATTAGTAATATCTTCAACGCTGTCGCGGAACTCGCCATCAGCCTGAACCATCACTTTCCAAGTTCGTCCGTAACGGGTGAAATCATTAACATAAGAGGAACCAAGATAGGTTTGCAGCGTACTGAACACATCATCAATCGCCACACCCTGTGCTTTGGCCTTCTCACGATCCACTCTGGCATCCAGTTGCGGCACGTTCGCCTGATAAGAAGAGACCGGAGCGCCCATGCCTGGCGTCTGCCTAATCGTGCCTGACAAAGTATTGGTAGCCGTTTGCAGTGCGCCATAGCCCAACCCGGTCCGGTCTTGAATATAGAACGCGTACCCGGCTCCCTGGCCGATCCCATGAATCGAGGGGGGCATAATCGAGAAGGTAAAACCCTGTTGAATGGCAGCCAGTTTGCGGTTAATTTCCTCATTAATCTGCAACGCAGTACGTGCTCGCTGATTAAACGGTTTTAACATGAAAAATACAGTGCCGGTGTTGGGCGTGTTGGTAAACTGTAAAGCGTTCAACCCGGGAAAGGCAACCACATTCGCCACGCCTTCCGTCTCCGCGCCAATCACGCTCATCTGGCGAATCACGTTATTCGTGCGTTCCAGTGAGGTTCCCGGCGGCATCTTCACTCCACCAATAAGATACATTTTATCCTGCGTGGGAATAAATCCGCCGGGCACTGTGTTAAACATCATTACGGCTGCGCCCAGCAGCAAAACATAGACGGCAAACACCGCACCTCGACGGCGAAGTACCGCAGAGACCGCCTGGCGGTAACCAAACGAACTGAAGACAAAAAAACGGTTAAAAGGACGGAATAGCCAACCGAAAAGGCGGTCAATCAGCCGAGTGGGCAGATCTTTCGGCGTACCATGTGATTTCAATAACAGCGCTGCCAGTGCCGGTGAAAGAGTCAATGAGTTTATGGCCGAAATTACCGTTGAAATGGCAATGGTAACTGCGAACTGTTTATAGAATTCACCAGTAACACCGGATAAAAACGCCATCGGCACAAATACCGCACACAGTACCAACGCAATGGCGACAATGGGCCCCGAAACTTCCTGCATTGCCTGATACGCCGCCGACCTGGGTGACAGACCTAATTCAATATTACGTTCAACGTTCTCGACCACCACTATGGCGTCATCCACCACGATGCCTATCGCCAGTACCAAGCCAAACAGACTAAGAGTATTGATGGAGAAACCGAGAAGGTAGAGCACGCTGAAGGTACCGACAATAGACACTGGCACTGCAATCAGCGGAATGATCGATGCTCGCCAGGTTTGCAGGAACAGAATCACCACCAATACTACCAGCAGCACGGCTTCAAACAGCGTATGTACCACGGCTCGAATCGAATCTCTGACAAAAACAGTCGAATCGTAGGCCGCCGCCCAGCTCATGCCCTCCGGAAACTGGGTGGCCAACTCCGACATTTTACTGCGAATGGCGTCGGATAGCTCAATGGCGTTCGCGCCCGGAGCCTGCATAATACCCAGCCCGACGGCATCAATATTGTTGAGCTGCGAACGCAGTGCATAGCTGCCGGAACCCATTTCGATCCGCGCCACATCGCGCAGTCGTACAACTTCGCCATTATCGCCGTTTTTCAGAATGATATTGCCAAACTCTTCCTCTGATTGCAGGCGACCTTGTGCATTGATAGAAATAAGGAAATCGCTACTGTTGGCCATTGGTTCCGCACCCAATTGACCGGCAGAGACTTGCACATTCTGCTGTTTAATCTGGGCCACCACATCTGTTGCCGTCATGCCGCGCGCTGCGACCTTATTCGGATCCAACCAGATACGCATGGCATACTCGCCGGCGCCGTAAAACACAATTTGACCAATCCCCGGTAGTCGCGCCAGCTCATCCTTCACCTTCAAAGTGGCGTAGTTACGCAGATAGAGGGAATCGTACTTACCCGTTGGTGCAAAGAGGTGCACAACCATCGTCAGTGCAGGAGACTGTTTCTGCGTGGTGATCCCCTGCCGTAACACATCGCCAGGCAAACGTGCTTCAGCCTGAGCTACGCGATTTTGTACCTGCACCTGGGCTTGATCGGGATCAGTTCCGGGCCGGAAGGTCACCGTGATAACCAATACGCCATCAGAACCAGCGACCGACTTCATATACATCATATTTTCAACACCGTTGATTGCCTCTTCCAACGGCATGGCTACGGTATCGGCAATCTCTTTGGGATTGGCGCCCGGGTAAATCGCGCGAACCTGCACGCTGGGTGGAACCACATCAGGATACTCACTAATCGGCAACAGTGGCATGCTGATCAGGCCGCCGACAAAAATCAAAATAGAGATCACCGCCGCAAATACCGGGCGATCAATAAAGAAGCGAGAAAATTGCATAATTCCGTTTACTCCGCAGTTGCTGAGTTGAGCGCCGTAGCGGCAGAACTGCCGTTCAGTTTCGGGAACCTCGCCACTTCAGCGTTCACCGCTATCCCAGGTTTAAACACTTTCTGCATACCTGCAATCATCACCCGGTCACCCGCCGACAACCCTTTCGTCACAATCCGCATCCCCTCAGCTTCGCGTCCGGGCTCAATATCCCGCCGCTGCGCCCGGCCGTCGTGGTCAACGATATAAACGAATTTACGGTCCTGATCGGTCATAACGGACTTATCGTCAATCAGCATCGCGGTAAACTCGTTACTGGCGGGCATTTTCACCCGCGCAAATAAGCCGGGTGTGAAATCGCTGTCGCGGTTGTCCAGCAACGCACGCATACGTATCGTGCCCGTATCCGGGTTCAGTTGGTTATCCGTAAAGTTAACGATGCCCTGGTGGGTGTAGCCCTGTTCGCCCGTCAGGGCCAGCATCACCGGCAATTGCGTATTCGTCGTCGTAGATGCCGAACGGGCAATTCGTGCCAGTTCCTGGTAATGCAGGAAGGTATCCTCATCGACATCGAAATAGACGTACATATGATCGACGGCAACCAGTGAGGTCAGAACGCTTGCGCTGTCACCAGCCGTGACCAGATTACCTTCGGTCATCAGTGCCCGGCTGGCGCGCCCCTCAATCGGCGCAGTAACACGGGTAAAGTCCAGATTCAACTGGGCCAGTGCAACACTGGACTCGGCCGAGAGTACATCCGCCTGTGCTTGAGAAGCTGCAGAACGGCGCTGTTCCCAGAGTTCGGTAGAAATGACATGAGATGCGATCAATTTGTCAGTACGTGTAGATTCATTGCGCGCCAGCGCTGCCTGGCTGCGTGCATGCGCCAGTTCAGCCTGCGCTTGTCCAAGTGCCGCACGATAGGTGCGATCATCGATAGTGAAAAGCAACTGTCCTTTTTTAACGACCTCACCTTCGGTGTAATTAACTCGAGAAATATATCCTGAAACCCGTGGCCGGAGCTGTACGCTTTGCACCGCCTCAATACGGCCATTAAAGGTATCCCACTGTCGAATCGGTTTAACAATCACATCAGCAATCGTCACTGCCGGTGCTGCTGCCGCAGGTTTGTGCTGCTGGGTGAAATCACATCCAGAAAGCAGTGTAGCCAGCAGCATTATCATCAGCAGTTGCTGAACAGAGCGGCCAGCAGAGACGTTGCCTTGATTTTTACAAATGCTGTGTAGATTTCGCATGATTTTACATCCAGTAAATGAGCGTGTTCTTCAGCTTCAGCTCCCCTGAAAACCACCTACAATGCGGTTTTCAAGGCGAACCAATGGTCATAACGTGCCACAGGGTAGTGATTAACTTAGGCGCACTGAGCAGGGCGTTTTACCGCCAGCGCCACTCCTTCCCCTCCGCCTATACAGAGTGCGGCAATGCCTTTTTGTAGCTGGTTGCGCTGCATATGGTGGATAAGCGTAACTAAAATACGGCAGCCTGATGCCCCTATGGCGTGCCCCAGGGCGATAGCGCCGCCACAAGGATTCACCCGCTCTCCTGGCACACCTGATGAGTGCAGTACCGCTAGAGCCTGGGCAGCAAAGGCTTCATTGGATTCAAGCGCATCGACTTCGCTGGCTTGCCAATGCTGTTTATCAAGGCATTGACGAATAGCTTCAATCGGTGCTGCTCCCATCACATCCGGCGTAATACCTGTGTTGCTGAAACAGCCCAGGCTGGCCAGTACCGGCAACTTAAGCTGCTCCGCTTTTTCCCGGCTACAGAGCAATACAGCGGCGGCACCATCATTCAGAGATGAGGAGTTGCCGGCGGTGACAGTACCGTTCTGCTCAAAAACCGGCTTCAGCCCGGATAATTTCTCAAAACTGGTGTCACGCGGCCCTTCGTCCTGGGAAAAAAACACGCTCTCTTTGCCGCGACGCTGACACTCCACTGCCACGATCTCGTCGTTGAAATAGCCGTTACGCTGTGCCGTTAATGCACGCTGATGTGACAGCAGCGCGTACTCATCTTGTTGAGCACGTGACAAGTTGAACTTGC
This sequence comes from Serratia inhibens, assembly GCF_003591175.1. GTDB lineage: Bacteria > Pseudomonadota > Gammaproteobacteria > Enterobacterales > Enterobacteriaceae > Serratia > Serratia inhibens. The sequence goes on from NZ_QYYG01000010.1 coordinate 156,218, forward strand.
GCGCGACGTTTTCGGCAGTAACTCCCATATGAATATCGCAATGGGCGTCCCATAAACCATCATGAATCAAGGTATCTTTTAGCTGACCATGGCCCAGCCGCTGGCCGGTACGTGAAGAGGAAAAAATATGGGGTGCCAGTGACATATTCTCTTGACCACCGGCGATAACCATTTCTGCATCACCGCATTGAATAGCCTGCATCGCCAAGTGCACAGCCTTAATACCGGAACCGCACACTTTATTGATAGTCAGCGCATTCGTGGTCACCGGTAATCCAGCGAGCAATGCCGACTGGCGGGCTGGATTCTGTCCGCAGCCTGCGGTGAGTACCTGGCCAATAATCACCTGATCAATCTCTTCTGCCGGAACCTGACTCTGTTGCAGCAACGCCCGGATCACTGCCGCACCCAATGTCGTCGCAGGTTGGCTGGCCAGCGCGCCATGAAAACTCCCCGTTGCCGTTCTTTTTGCTGCGACCACTACCACTTCTTTCATTTTATTTTCCTTGTGATTCAGTATCAGCGTACGCCAGCATCGCAACCGTATGAAAATTCATACAGGCAGAAACTCCAGCGTAAGCGCCATTTGAATAATAATTTCGAGTTACTCTTATCTAATGACTCCCACATTCAGCACGGCAAGCCTATCCAGCTATGGCTGCGCATTACCCTGTGAAATCAACGAAGCGAACGTAACCATTTCACATACCTTTAAATAAATTCATTCACTGGCGATAAAAAAAATCGAACGCATAATCAGTAATCAGAGAGGATAAAGATGGAGCAATCTCACTCCGATAATCATTAATTTTTCCGACTGACCCGACTGGAATAACCCCATTACTGTCTATTCCCAAGAGTGACCTTTTATTATTCACAAGCCCACCCTGAAAATACAAATAACTCCAGTTACAAACCGATAACTGCCCAGTTATTTTTACGTGCGTAGTCGGCAAGCGCCGTTCCATCCCCAATACAGATCGGATTACCTGTGGCCAACATCATTGGAATATCGGAAATATCATCTCCATAGCCGAAACAGTTTTCAGGATCAATATCAGTATTTAGAGTATAAGAGAGCAAAGCTTCTCTTTTTCCTTCGCCGATGGTTTGTGGCACATCGATATCGCCCGTCAGTTTACCTTCATCATCCAGCAACAAACGAGTACAAAGGATTGCATCCACTCCCAGCTGTTCTGCAATCGGCTTTAACAATGGCAACATCGAACCTGATACAAATACCGTCAGATGCCCCAGTCGTTTATGCTCTTGCAGCTTTGCAATAACCGGAGAGAGATAGATATTTTTGTCGGAGAAGGTCTGTACAAACCAGCGCTCCCCAGCGTCATTTAATTCATCAATGCTGATTTGTTTAAATTGTTGGTAATACATGCGATTCAATTCTTGCCGATTGACTCCCTGAGCGATTGCCAGTTTGAATCTTTCATTAAATTCATTATATTCCTGCTGTGCACAACGGCTTTCACACCAGTATTTATAGAAATGAAACATGCTTTTTATTTTAATAAGTGTTTCATCAACATCAAAAAACGCTGCAACAGAGCTCATTATTCACCATAAAATTTATATATCCGAATCGAAAAGAGACAGTTCTTTTATTTTCTCTACAGCATTTTTTCAAGATGTAGTGGTGAACTCACTAAAGCTGGTTGCACGCAACTTAAGGTGGGCATGAATATCCCCGCCTAAACCATGCCGGCCGATCGCCCCCCCATAACACTGCTGAGAGCTCATAAACAGCACCACCACGTTGATAATACGATTACGGTGCTCAGCGACCGGTGGAAAAGGATTAGGTAATTCAGCCCAATACTCGGCATTGCCATCGGCGTCGGTGACGAACACGTTCGGGATTCCCAGCGGCCCAGGACGGCTAGGATCATTCGTTGCCAGGTCCTGTTCACGCAAACTCATTACCGTATAAACGCTATATGGCACCAACCGTCGAAAACGAAAATCAAAACGAGCACTTTTGTTATCATCACTGAGCGTGACAGTTAACTCACCTTCCGCCCTGAGCCAGTCAGCAAGCGTGATGGGCGCTAATTTTCGCCGCCCATCAGCGGCACGGTAATCAGCAATGTAGCCTTCATGCAATGGCAAGCTTGCTCTTACCTCTCTTGCAGCATCTGGATGCTGCTCGGGCGAAAATACCATCGGATAATTGTTTAGAGGTAGAGGCAAAGGCAGTGTATGTAAAACGATATCCCTCAAATACTGTTTCGTAGCCCTGCCGAGTTCCTGCACTATCTGATAGGGTTGCACCTGACCAAACGGTGGCAGCGGGCTGTCTTTATCGACAATTGCCGCCCCCCAACTGATACCTGTTTCGCTTGGAATTTGACCGATCACCACAAAATTGCCATCAGCGTCCATAACTTCAGCAGGGGGGTATAGTGGCCCCTGCGTGGTTACGGCCAGCTGATAACTCTGGCCGCATTTATCAGACATGCATTGCCCCCCGTTCTGCATACGAGTCATTATTTAAAGCATTTAAGATAGCGCTGGCCGTCGCACTCGCCATCTCCGACTCTTTCGCGTTAATGACCTCAGAAGGGTAAACGGTGAAGCTCACAGACATCGATGAGCACAGCAATTTATTTTGCAGAATGCTAACGTTAGCTTTAAACCGCGCCCGGCGCTCATTGATATCCTTTTCCATCAGTTCATAATGAATTGTCGCCGGCAGAGGGAACAAGAAGTTAGAGAAATCTATATTCATATTATTGATAACATAATAGGAACTATTAACTTTATCTCCCATGTAGAACTCTTCGGTCACGGCAATGAATGTCTGTCGACATGCTTCAACCAGAAGCATCCCCTGAACGTGCTGCCCCGTCTGATGATCTGCCATAAGTTCACAGCGCTCATCAATCAGCAGGTGCAGTGAAAAACTGTTCTCAGCCAGCTGACTACATCGGCCAATAAGTGTATTGCTGCTAACGAATTTATGTGAGTATGTGTTTTTTTCAACAGACATCCTTAATCCGCTGAGGTCAATGTTATTATTATGGTGTTTGTTCTTTTCTTGATTTTCAAAAATTTTCTGTAGAAAATCATCACGAATACCTTGCCCCGGGAAAAATTCACTTTTACCATCAATAATATTCGCCGGGATTTGCGTTATCAATTCTAACTGACTGACTGTAACCGCATTTTTACCTTTCGCGAACTCATAAAATTTATCACCTACAACCATCATTTTCTTAGCCATTTTTATTATTCCGTCATGCAATGGTCAATTAAAGTTAACAGCGCGATAGATACGGGTATACAAACCGCCGTCACCGCCAGTAATATAATTATCACCAGCATCCTTGACAATTTTTTGATACCGAGAATTGGTAAATGCCTCAAGATAACTGGCTTTATCACCGTTAAACGCCGAAACAAACATCACCCCTGGATAACCACTAATTAGAGAATGATAGGCACCAAAGCTAATGATTTTGTTTTTATTTTCACGCACCACTTCAAAGATGGTCTCTTCCCGCCATTTTCGATATTTATTATAATTTTCTGGGGGAACCTCAACGTGGCGCAACTGAATAAACTCTGTGGCCGGTAGTTCATCTTTGCTGTCGATAGGGGCTTCAACAAACTTAATCAATTCTCGACGGATATCTCCCGACAGCCAGGTTGAAAAAATAGAGAAGTCAGATTCAAGAGTACTTTCATCACTGCTGATTGAAGCAATACTATTATATGCACGCAGTTCAATAAGCTCATTGGAGCTATCTTCCTCCGACAGATAAAAGTTTTTACTCCCCTGTACTCTAGATGATTTTTTTAGATCGTTGACAGTAACACCATCTTTCAATGAATAGGTGGTAATTAAAATATACTTGGCAGACATAATAAATCTCCTTGAATTAAATTCATTTAAATGACGCTAGAAAATAAAGATTTTATATTACGCGGCAGCGCCTTTTCTTACGAAGCCAGAGAGTTGTCCCTGCCCCAGCAGCACGCCGAAGATAGTAATGACAGCACCAATTAATTGCAGGTTTCCCGGCACATTACCAAAAGCAATTTGGACTAAAATTGCAAATAATGGGACGAAATTAAAGAATATAGAGGTTTTACCCGGACCACGAGTAGAGATACCAATTACCCAGAAGAGATAGGCAAGAACCGATCCTGCAATCCCCATATACAACCCAGCAAGATGGCTACTCACAGAAGCTGAACTGACTGCAGTGAGTGGTTGCTCTTCCATCATGGCAATTGCCCCCAGAATTATGGCACCAAACAGCATGGTCCAGGTTGTAGTTTGCAGCGGTGTTGAATCAGATATCATCGCCCGCGTTCCTACGGTGTAGATAGCCCAACCCAAGCTACCGATAAAAATAATTATATCGCCAGGAGAGAAGATGAATGTTCCTCCCATTAATATTTTTCCGTTGGTAATTACCATTGATACGCCAAACAAGCTGATCAACATACCAATGACTCTGATGAATTGCGGTACACGGCGATTGATAATTGCTTCCAGTATGTTTGCAGAAATTGGTGTAGTAGCCATTATCAGCGCTGCCGTAACCGGGCTGGATGTTTGCAATCCAACAAACAGTGCACCGTTGAAACCGGCTACACCGATCGCCCCGAGAAAAATAAATGCCAGAAGATTTTTTTTCAGCACCTGCAGTGACATACCATTTTTAATCGACATATACAGCAAGATAACAATAACAGCGATCAGAAATCGCTCAGCAGACGCTGTCCAGGGTGGTAATGTCGAAAGAGCTATTTTGGTTGCCTGGAAATTTGATCCCCAGAAAAATGTCGCCAGTAATGTTAATATCACAGCAACTTTCGGTGTCGTTTGCATTTAGTCATTCCCCGTATCATTTTTGTACCAGAGTGGGGCATCCAGACGCATAGAAGAAACACAGCCGGTTGCAGACATATTAAGAGCAAAGCGCACTGCGCTGGCAATATCCTCCGGTGTCAGCATTTTCCTCAGTTGCTCCGTTGGAAACTCACCTTTCTCACCAAGGTGACGACGGAATCCAGTATCCACTTTATCGACCTGCAGAGAGGTAACCCGAATATTTTTTGGAAAAGCCCAAGCACGCAATCCACCGGTATAGCCTTCTACCGCAAACTTAGAGGCAGAGTAAGACAGCAGGTTCGGGTTGTAATCAACTCCCCAGACCGATGAGATATTAATAATATCAGCCCGTTTAGACTGTTGAAGATACGGCAACGTTAGCTGCGTTAGTTGAAACATCCCTTTGACATTAACATCAAAAGTTTCACTCCATTCATCAACATTTGCGGTCAATGGATCACCACCGTAACAAATTCCAGCGACGTTAATTAGCGTATCAAGGTGACCGAAATTTTCTATAATTTGATTAACTGCAACTTTACAGTCATCACTGTTTCTCACATCCAACTTCAGTGTCAGAAGATTTTCTTTTCCAGTTACCAGCTCTGGTTTAACAACGTCGGTAGCAGCAACCCAATGACCATCCTTCAAAAGTTCTTTTACCAAGGTAGCCCCAATACCCCCACTTGCACCGGTAACAAAAATTCGTCTTTCCTGCATCATAATAATACCCTTAATATATTATTAAAAAATCAATTAACCCAAAACACGGAAATGATTATCATCTAAAAATCAATTACCCATTCCTTTGCAATAATAATTACGCAAATCAAAAACCAACTTACCACTGTATATAACCATCAATTATATGCATGCTCAGCAACCGGCATTGGTAAGCGATTGATCTACTTTACCCTGCCTGTTATAGTCAGTTATTTAGCATTAGCAGAGTATTACACTTGCTATAATAATTAATTTAAGGATTAGGACATCACCATCTCGTTCTGTTCCTGCGGTGAGATAGAACATAACATAGAGTTAATTCTTGGGAAGCTGACAAAAATGGGAAGCGAATTTTCATTTATGAAAAATGCAAAGAATCAAAAATTTGTCTGGGATGATATTCGCGTCTTTTTGGCTGTTGCTCATCACGGCACGCTAGGTAACGCGGCGAAGTTACTCGGACTGGGTATCGCCACCATGTCGCGCCGTATTGAGCGGCTGGAGGAATCGCTCGGCCTGCGTCTTTTTGTACACCATCAATCAGGTTATAAGCTGACCGCCGAAGGCGCGGCAATATTGTCGAATGCCGAAGAGATGGAAACAACCGCGATGCAGTTGCTTTGTCGTTGCCGCGAACCAGGGGAAATTGACGGTACAGTGCGTCTTGCGACCTCAGAGATGCTAGCCAGTGAGCTGATTTTACCTGCCCTGCCTGCATTACAAAAAGAACATACGCGGTTGAATCTGGAAATTGTGACCGACAGTAAAGTCGTCAATGTTCATCAGTTTGATGCCGATCTTGCGCTGCGCTTGGTCAAACCTGAACGCGGCAATGTTACGGTCAGGCGTTTAGGAGAGCTGGGTTTTGGGCTCTACAGTAATCAGCACTATATTGATAGTGTCAATTTCACTTCACTGGAAGACCTTTATACCAGAGGACGCTTTATTGGCTGGACGAAATTGCAGTCGCATCTGCCAGCAGCAAAATGGATTTCAGAGAAATTAAATGGTAGACAGCTGGCACTGCAAACCACCTCGCTGGCAACCCAGCTCGCGGCCGTAGCAGCCGGCTCAGGGATCGCCCTGCTACCTCATTTTGTGGCCAATCGCTGCAGACTTATCTGCCTAAATGCCCCCCAGGATATTAAGTATCCTTTATGGTTGGTTATCCATTCCGATCTATCCCATACACCGCGTGTAAGAGCAGTAGCAGACTTCCTCACCATGCTGGTTCATAATAGCCAGGAGAAACTTTCCCAACCGCTTTCCGGCGTAGAAAATCTGCCACGCTCCCATGACACACTGATGTGAAGGAGCCGTAATGGCAGGCCAATGATTAATCTAATCAATTGAATCTGAATAGGAAGATCTCTAAAAGTGAATGATTCGCTTTGCAGGGATGCTTACAATTAATGGGGATCAATTATACGAGTCAATGTCCTTGTACGTTGTTCTTGTGTAAAAGCCAATCTGAATGCACCTCTTCCTTTTTGCCCCCTAAAGCCAGCCAAATCGACCACATACTCATTTGTATTTTCCAGCTTATAACCAACTTTTCCCTCACTAATATCACCGATGGCCTTATTTAGTATTTTCCTGTCTATTGCATTAAGATTTAACTCGTCAAACCTGGCCCTATTTACAATCATAAATCCCCTCTGGCCTCCAGTGCTGGCACTGACATTAGATGAGGGAATCATTCTTTCTGTTGCTTTCTCGGGTTTATGCGATGAAATATTCTTATTTTTCATCACACCAGAACCCTTCAACTCAAATATAGAAGTATCAGTTCTGGCGGAAGATGATGACTCACTTATTGTTTGATTTTTTGCTCGTTCAAGAAGCAAATAACTTGCGTTTATTTTATTCAGTTTTCTACCAACATCAACCCCTTCAATTATAATCCTCTCGGCTTCCTCAGCTTTTTCATATGGCGAAACGTAAGCATAGACACTGTCATTGCACTTTAATATTTTTATAGAAAATCCAGACTTGTTTTTGTATTTACTCTCATATTCTGAAATAATGAATCTTTCAAAAGGTGCCACCAAGCTTTCTGATAAACCTTCATTTGCTATTTTTGATCTCGCATATTCCTTTAACTTATCAATCATTGGGTTGATAGCAACTTCTTCATTTTTAATTCCTTTTGCTCCTTTCATTGCATTTAATATTGAAAGCGCAAATATAATGACCGCAATACCTATTATAGATAACTCCTCAACAGAAAGTCTGCCATCTATATCTCTGAATCGAATAGGATTATTTCTAACCATACGAAAAAGGTTTAACCCGTCAACTGTGCCAGCCGGGTCTGCGCTCAGCCACCTTCCCGAGTACGGCTGGTAGTACCGGTACCCGTAGTAATACAGCCCCGTCGCATCACGCTCCTTGCCCGAGTAACGCGCCGTTTTATAATCCGCCTCAACCCGGCCACGAGCCGTCCACACCGCTGTCCCCCCGTACGGGTAGTATTCCTCCATGCTGATAACATGGCCGTCCTTGTCCACTTCCAACCCGCTGTTGCCTGTCAGTCCATCATAGCTATAACGTACCTGTCCGTTACTGATACCGGGCGGTCTGCCACTCTCCCAGTGCAGTACCCGTACCTGAGCACGCCCCGCATTCCCCACAGTGATAACCTGCAGATTCTCCGCCTCCGCACTCCCGGCGGCTGTCATCCTCAGCTCCAGTCCCGGCAAATACATCGCCCGTTGCACCTGCGTGCTGTTACCTGTTTTTTGTGTACTGACCTTCAGCACACGCTGACTTCCGCTGTCATAACGGTAGCTTTCCCGGTCGTCCGTGTTGCCTTCACGCACCACCGGACTCACCTTCAATAGTTCATTGCGGGTCGTCCAGACCAGCTGTTGCCCCGGTTGCAGTTGCTTCTGCTGCCCTCCCGCCGTAAACAGGGCATCCACTGCTGCCGGTGTGGTGGCCAGGGAGCTCAGCACGCCGCGGTTGCTGCGGTCACTGACGGTGATATCCGTGGTGTAAGTATTGTTCGTGGCCGGGGCATGGTGGCGTATCCGGGTCAGGTTGCCACCGTTATCGTAGGTGTAGGTGCGAGTGTAGTTTGTAAAGGCGGTACTGTCTGTCGGAAGGTGAATAGTAGCGGAAGGTAACCCGCAGCCCTGTTGAGCGGCATTCGCCATCTCGCGTCCGGTGGCGCTGACCAGTTGGTAGAGACTGTCGTAGGTATACATGTTCTCCGGCACCACTTTCTGGTTGCGCCAGAAGCGAGTCTCTTCCGCATCATTCGTGATGCTGAGCACGTTACCCACAGGATCATACTCATAGCGAAGATCCTGCAATACCTTCGCACCGGTGGTATGTCCGGCAGGCCGTTCCACCCGGATGCCGATCAGGCGCTGGGTCTCAGGCTCATATGTATAGGAGGTGACCACGCCGTTACCCTGCACTTCCTGCAGTTTCTGTCCGGCAGCCGACCAGGTGACAGAGCGGATGATGGCCTGTTCCTTGCCCCCCTTCAGGGACAGCCAGCTGCCTGAAAGCTGGCCAGCTACATTGTACGCCATGCGCTGCATATTGCCCGATGCATCGGTGGTGGTCAGCACCGCCCCGGTGGCATCAGAGGCGGTCAGGGTGGTGAAGCTTTCTGTAGTCAGCAGGTCGTTCCAGGCTGATGTATCTGCTCCCAGCCAGTCTGCCACTACGTCCGGGTTATCTGCCCCCTCCAGCAAACGACGGGTGACGTACAGGGGTATACCGGTGAGGCTGATACTATCCGTCTGCTGCAGCCCGGCGGCATCGTAGTGGCTGACGCACTGTCCGGCCAGGTTCTGTGCCTTCTCCGTGTCGCTGTTACCCGCATACACGAAGCGGTCAAGGATACGAGTAATGCCCTCTGCCGTAGTCTCCGTAATACTCAGGGGGCGCCCAGGGAGCGAAGGAGCTTCATACTGCCAGGTACGGGTGATGGCCTTGCAGAGGTCCCAGATACCGTCGCCAGCGTGACTAATGTTAATGATCGACATGAAAGGTCTCCCTGCCGCATCGCCGAAGGCCAGGGTAGCACCGGCATCAGCGCTGTCGGTGTGCAGAACGTTGCCGAAGAGATCTGTCAGGTACCGGAGGTTCATACGGCCAGCCTCGTGCATGCGCGGGTCGGCACTTTGTGCCTGGAAGCCGCGTGCATCATGGCGGTGGCGGGTAATACGTTCCTGTGTGATATCCGGGGAGTCGGGGTGACGGTGATACTCGATGGTGCGTATGCTCAGGCCACGGTTGTCATAGACCCTGACTTCCGGAGTATTGCTGTAAACTGTACTCATAAGCGCTCCTCACACAGAGTATGAACTGGCGTATATTTACACAGACTTCAAATAAACATACTGTTATCAAGCCCAGAGTTTTGTATCAGATGCAACCAAGTCAAAATGAGACAGGATGTGATTAAAAATTTACATTGCCGTATAAAATATAACGTCACTCTAATTTTAAAGCAAAAACACCACCGTTAAGCGTGGATACATGATGCGTCGCATTAATCGCATCCAGAAGCCCCATGATGTCACTCAAATTAAAAAAACACATAACCAACTGAAATCCAAAAAACAGCACAAAATAAAAATATCCATCTATATATATACATCATCTACCCTGGTGTTTTTGCAACACAGAAACCGCTTGGTTAACAAAAAAATAAATTGAAAATGTCAAAAATGATTTTTATTAATAATATCCACGCGGTCATATTAAAACTCACATAACGCGCTGCGGCATATACCATAGCCAAATTTTTTCTGTCTGCGCGCGTTTATAAATCCATTTATTGGTAATGTTAACTCTGTAATCTTCAACTTTGGATAGATAAGGATCGGCCGGTGTTTTTTCGTTCCAACCGTAGCCAATGATACAAATCCAGATTATTTCTCAGACCTATCTTGAGCATGGCGCTGCGCTTATGCGTACTCACTGACTTAGCGCTGATTTTCAACAAACGCGCGACTGCATTCGACGAACCGACCATTGAAAAATATCGTAACACCTGATATTCACGTGAGGTCAATCGATTTCGACGACAGCAACAACCATACTTCTGGTTTGTTTCTTGCGATTTCTTGTTCGCCGCTATAAGAGCATCATAAACCCGTGGTATCACTACGTTCAGCGACTCATTCCTGTATACATTCCCCCCATTTCGCAGACACCCATCACGATCCTGCCATTGCAAGGTGTCTGGCTTGGCCACTGAATCATATATGAAAAAAAACAGTGGATTATATGAAAGTTCACTTTGCATTCTTGAACAGTAAAACGACGGCCGACCCACGATAATATGCTGGAATATTATATCGGCATGTCCCATTGATGGCCCACTGACAAAGTTAACCAGCAACCCCTTCTTCCTAAAATGCTCCAACACCCCCAGGCGCAATCCATCCAAAAAAAAACGATTGGTGTCGACAATAGCCACCGTGACAACCTTTTTTATTATATTCAAAACCAAACTCCAAACAGATAAATAATTGTTCTTTTGGAACATCACCACCAAAAAAAATAGACAGGTAAAAAACTATTCAACCTCGACAGCGCGCCTTACAAATAAATTGCCAATCAAGTTTATCTTTAATAAGTTAATTATATATTTCACCATAATAAAATCAAGAAATATCGGACAATTCCCACGCACAACTCTCAATAAAAATAATTATAAACCCCCACCGATAAAATCAAAAATTAACGCATTAAATATTGATTGGTATGGATTATTTAATTAAATCTCATATTCCAATCTTTAATTAAATAACAATAATGACTTTTACCATCGCCAAAAAGTGTATACCACTCGGGCGAGCCCGCAAGATAGAACATGATATCATAATGAAATAAAATTGATTTTCAGGAGTTCCCTGTTATCGAAAACAGTGGCCATCGGGGTGTTAGCATAGAACGTCGTTTGGGTCATAAACAGATCACCCTTAGAGCCGTCAGAAAATACCGGCAGCAACTCTGCCGGTATAGCCGTTAAACGCAGGTTTTAATTTCCTCTAAGGTGTCATTTTCATCCTCGTTGACCACAAACCAGGGCGTAAACAGCATTCGCCGCAGCCAGCCCTTCGCCGTGATGACCTGCCATTCACGCCCCGCCGGATCGTAATAGTGGGTGTCGGCATACAGATCCTGCCGCGCACTGTCGTCACTGACATGTTCCCAGCTATCGAGGAAATAGGGCTGATAGGTTCGGATGGCTTGCCCCTTGTTGTCGTATTCCGTCCGGCCGGATACCGCCCAACGAAACGCCGTTTCGGTCATGACCGGCTCGCCCCCTGCATCAATAGCCAACGCCCCTTCTTCCGTACGTTGCCAAGCTTCACCATCAGCCTGGCGTACTGAGCTTTGTAGAATGCGACCGAATCCGTCGCTAAAGGTTACCTGCTGGCGAACCTGTTGGGCGGCCCTTTCTTCTGCATAGCGGTCATAGCGATCGGTAGAGAGCATCACCACATGCGGCGGCACACCCTTGCCTTCCTGCCAGCTGTCCGTGACATACAACATACACTGTGCCACCGGCAAAGGCGCCGACAGGCTGATCATCTCATTAGCCGTGCCCGGCAGTGTCAGTGGCGTATCCGTATACCCCGCCGCTACGCCATTCTCCGTCCCGCTGATACGCAGGCTGGTCATTCGCCCCAGCGCGTCCAGCGTGATCGTCTGGACATTGTCGTTCGCATCGGTCAGCCTGACCGGCGTCAGGAAACGCCAGTCATACTCCATTGTGGTTTTCAACCCTGCGGCATCCTCGGTCTGCGTGATCACACATTCGTGCTTATCCCGGGTAACGCTGAGTGCGCCGGTCAGCAAGGTATCGCGCCAGCTCTGCGGCAGCCAGAAACGCTCGGCGCCAGCATAGGTGGCATATCCCTGGCGAATGGCCCACAGTGTTCGGCCAGCTTCACCGGCGCGAGGGAACAGATACCCCATCTGCGAGTAACCCGCCTGTTTCAGGTTTTCAGGAGAAATATGCGCCGCCAGCAGCGCGACAGTATCCTCATCCAGCACAGCGGCTTCGGTAAAGGCCGGCAACGGAGGAAAAGCCGGCGCAGCAACAGTCGCCGCATTGCGGCTGTCCAGATACCAGGCCTGCTGTTGGCCGGAAAATACGGGGGTATGGGTGTCCGCCAGCAGCCCGGCGTTGTCCCGCAGCAACTGAACCGTCACGCCACCGGGCGGCACGGCGGAAGCGGCATGGCTGAAAACGTCACTCCGGGTGGCATCCGGCAACCCGGGCAGCCAGATACCTTTTGCGCCGTCCGACAGGATGTGCCAACCGCTCTGCTGCCGCACCAGACGAAGTATTTGCTGTTGCTCATCAAAGCTGGAGGCAAACAGCCCCTCCGGCAGTGTCGGCGGATAAGGGTTGCCTGTCGGCTGACTACGCCGCGGGTAGTTGATGCTCACCTGGCATAGCGGATTACCGTATTCATCACTGGTCAGTTGCACCTGCTGGCTACACTGCGGGTCGCTGCCGACGCGCTCATAAACATAGCTGCGGCTCTCCACCACTGACGGCCACACCACGGGGTAAGCGCCTTGTTGTTCTACCAGCCGCACCTGCAGGTGGTTTTCAGTCACGGTGTAAGGCGTAACGGCCTGCGGGCTACCGTCCGCACCGTACAGCTCGCTGCGCAACGGCAGGCCTTTCAGCCCCCGGTTCAGCCAGAAGGCGGTGGTGTCGTCCGGCGAGCATGCCTGCTCGGCATCCCCGCTGCCGGCCGTAAAGCGGGGGATAAAATGATCAAAGGCCGCGTCGTCCTCCGCCCAATACTCCGCCTGCAGGCAGCCGTCCACGGCGGCCAGACCGGTGGCGTACCAGGTGCGGCTGATAGCCGGCATGCTGATATTGCCCGCCGTCCCTTGGCTGGCCAGAGTGTCTGTGTCGCTCACTTCCACAAAGCCGAACCCCAGAAACTCCCGCTCCCGCCCATCCCAGGCGCCGTGACGATAACGCACGGTGCTGACCAGCCGGTTGCCGGTTATCTCATCCGCCACCTCGGTACCCGCCAGCGTGTGCAAGGCAAACGGCAGATAGCTGGCCGGGACGGGTTTTCCCGCCGCCAGAGCTTCCGCTTTTTCATCCAGCCAGAATTGTACCGAACTGCGGTAATGCCACTGGTGATGTGCCCCCATTGCATTGTTCATCGTAGTCAGCAACCAGGGCTTGCTGGCTGAGAGATGGCAAACCCAGTGTCGCGGCTGCGGGTGCGGCACCGTCAGCACCAGGCTGGCCACACCCAGGCCCTGAATGTCGGCCAGTTGCAGGCTGCAGGTGTTGTCATAATGAACACCTTCAGGCAGCGCCAGGCTGAACGGCTCGGCAAAGGTATTGCCGCTGAGGTTGAGGTAAACCCGCAGGTGGTTGCCGCAGGCATAAATCAGATCGGTGGTACCGGAACCGTCAATATCGGCCAGGTAAAGCCGGTCTGGATTGAAGCTTTCAGCAGGCAGCTCTGTCGCCGGACTGAACCCCGACATCTTGACGGGTGAACCGAACCGGCCGTGACCGGTGTTAGGCCAGTAACGTACGCCGTCGGCGCGCACCTCGACCAGATGCTGCTGGCCGCTGCCGGCCATATCGCTGAAGGCAACCAGTACGCGGGCATCCGATCCGACGCTCGGCAGGGTAATGCCCTCTGCCTGCATCACCGTTTGCGCCTTTTTCCAGCCATCGCCGGTGCCGCTGTAGAGCCGCACGCTTTTCGGACCGATAAGCACCAGATCTGTCAGACCACTACCGCTGATATCCGCCAATTGTGCGCGCGGATGGGCATATTCCACAGGCAATGCCGACAACGGCGTAAAGTGGCGCCACTCCCCCTCCGGCGTGCGGTCATAACGCCCGCGTGCCCCAGGTATAGTGACCACCCACTCCAGTTGCCCGTCACCGTTGAGATCGGCCAGCAAGCCACCGTCACGCAGAGCGGGAATCGCGGGTAGCCGGCATGGCGTATCCCATGTCACGGCGTCTTCGGCGGCATTTTGCTGACGGACAGGAGCCCGGTACCACCAGGCGCCGCTGTCCTGATACAGAATACCCGCGGCACCTTCTCCATTGAGATCGACCATCTGGTACGGTTGCTGCAGGTTCAGTTTGCCCATATCGTCGCGTGGCTGCCACTGCGCCGTTTCCGGCGGCGTGAACGTCTGCCAGCCATAGGTTATCGGCGGTAGAGCACAGAGTGCGTCATCCGGCTCATACGCCACCTGGCTCGCCTTTTTCATTGTGGTGACGGACGGTGATTCGTCATAATCCAGCAGCAGACGGGCTACCAACTGTGGCGTATCCCCCACACTCTCATCCCCCGCCAGCACCGATACCGCGTGGTACATCAATATCTGCCGACAAAGGCGACGGCAGCGCACTTCAAAGCCATATTCCCAACCGGAAAACCGGTCCGGGCGGCACAGCCAATCGCCGCTTCCCGGTGCCAGCCAGCCCGGTGCCGTAGTCAATACCGTGCCCCGCTCGCCGTAATCCAGTATCAGGGTGAACAACCAGTCATCTGCGGTGGGGATATCAGCCAGCCCCGGCAGAGTGCGCCCGGCCTTTTTGTTGCCGTACCAGACCGCCGCCAGATAGCGCTGCGCCGTGGCGATCGGATGCGCGCTTTTCTCGGTCTCGTCGCAACCTATGTCATCCTCGGCCCGGTATTGCCAATAGATCTGCTCACCGGTCAGCGAGACCGAAGACTCGGCCAGCCAGGCAGCGGTCTGCGTCAGGTCGGCAGGGTTGCCGATGCGCGCCTGCGCATTCCGGCCCAGCAGTTGCACCTGCCCATCCGGGCTGTACAGCACCCAGAAGTTCTGTTCGGCATTGGCCTCTGCAACCCAGTACTCCATGCGGCTAAAGTGGGTTTCCGTACGAGAGCGGTAAGCGTGAACGCGAAAGCTGTCACTCAAACCTGTCCCCAACAGGGTCGTGACACCCGTGCGGGTTTCCGGCAATCCATTATCCGCCAGCACCGGCACCAGTACCTCACCGTCCGGCCCGGTGAATTCATCCGTCCCTTGATAAGCGGGAACACCATGGTGGGTACGCAAACGGATGGCGGGCAGGCCAATATCCCAGCCCATCCCGAATGGCCCGTTCCCTGCCCGGCTGTGGTAGTTCAGCGTCAGGGAAGGTGCATACCCTCGTCCGGCGCTGATCGGTAGCGGAAGGGTCTGTGTGGCAGCGCCGTCCGGCCCAGCCGCCGAGATATCCCCTTTCAGACCGGTTATTGCCCCTCCGCCCTTGGGTAACGACGGGGTCTCCAGTTTTACAGAATCTGAATTTTGCATAATAAACTCTCCACAGGCTCCCTGGAGGGAGCCTGATGACGGCGACGGTCAGTCAATGATGGTGTAACGGATATGCAGGATGATGTCCGTCAGGCTAAGCAACAGCGCTTGCTGCTTGCTGTCCACATCCGGGAAGCTCAGCGTCAGCGTACCGGTATCGTTCACCGGGATCCCCTCGAACGGCAGCCAGCGGCTGTCGTTGAAGTCCAGCTGGAACTGCCCGCTGTCGTTCATGCCGTGCGAAACCGCCACCGCATTGCAGCCCTGCGGCAATACCAGGCTACCACCGTAGCTGAGCACCGCGCGCACGTCCTGATACGGCCCGACCAGCGCCGGCAACGTGACGCTGATTTGTTTGATGCGGCGGGTTTTCCCCAACGAATCCGGGTAATCCCCACGGATGTTCAGGTCGGAAAGCTTCAGCGTCGCCAGCAGTTGTTTATTCTCCACCCTCAGACCGTTGCTGCTCGTCCCGGCCCCCCCCTTGCCGGCGCTGACCAGCTCGATGACTTTGTCCACAAAGGTAAACTTATCGTTGCCGGCAAGCCCCGCATAGACCTCAGACAGGCAAAGAGTGCGTGTCACCTCCCTCTCCCGCTCTATTTTCTGCAGACGTGCCTGCTCCATTTGCCCAAGGCTCAACATCAGTGTCTCGCCCGCCATCAGCCCGGCATAGGCTCCCTGCCAGGCGCCAGGGCGAATAAAGGCTGCAGAATCAAGACCAAACTCCCATTTATACGCTTCCTGTGCCATCAGGCAACGGGATACGGTCAGGTCGTAGAACTGGTGATAAATAGCGGCCAGTTTGCCACGTAACCAGCTGTACAGCGCCTTGCAGGTGAACTTGTTCTGCAGGAAGGCCAGCTGCACCTGAATCTGGCTTTGCTGGGTCTCCAGATAGATTTTCTGCAACGTGGCCGCCTCACGACGTATCGCCAGCGCCGCCAGGCTTGCGTCAATCTGCTTCACCTCCGATTCGGCGGTATTGCGCTGGATTTCCCAGTCCTGACGGCGGCGTCGATAGGCTTCTGACTGCCCGAGGCGATCCGCTGCGATGCGCGTGGTATCGGAGGTGATCTGCGCGCCAATCGCAAAGGCCGTGCTAAGAGCCCCGAAACGCGAGCCCCCTACGGAAAAACCATAGATATTGGGCATCAAATCCATCCCCGCCGCCGCCATATGCAACGCATTCGCCCCGGCGCCGACAGAGGAGGAACTGGTGTACAGATCCATGACCCTTTTTTCAATCGCGCTGACATCTTCATTATGGAGAGCGGTATAGTGCTGCAGGCGCTGCTGCGCGCCGTCGCGGCTTTGCTCCAGTGCCAGGCGGTCGGCGTCGATTTCCTCAAGGATTTTCTCTTGCAGGGAGAGGCTCTGAAGCATCAATGCAGCGCCCTGAGTCTGCAACAGCTCTGACAACGCTTCCCCGTCCTGACGCTCGCTGATGCTGAGCAACGCGTTACCAAACTGCGTCAATTGCCACACCATGCCCCGGGCACTCTCCAGCATGACCGGGAAACGGTACAACGGCATCGCCACCGGCGGTAAAGCCTGGTTGCCCTGCGAGGCGTTCACCGCTGCCGTCAGCAATGCCGTTGGGTCCGCCGGTGCCGCGTAGATAGCCAGCGAAAGCGGCTGGCCGTCAATGGAGAGATGATGTCTCAGGTTATACAGGCGCTGCGCCAGCGTCTGCCAGTACCCTTTCAGCTTCTCGTTTTGCTGTGGCAGGAACAGGCCGATCAGCGAGTTGGCCGTATCCGTCTCTGGCTCCACAGCCCCCTGGCGTATGGCCTCCAGTGCCTGCAGTACGCGGACCTGCCGGGTCTGGTCTGCCGCTTCGCCCAGCGCCGGGCTGGCCCAACCGGCATCCGCAGACACGTAAGGCTCGTCACCGAGTATGTTCAGCGCCTGCACATACCACATTTTGGCTTCGTTGAGGGTGTCGCGCTCCAGTAGCCGGTAGGCGGCATCGCCGCGGGCAATCAGCAGATCCAGCATGCCCATAAAGGTGGCGACCTTGTAGTGCATCGGGTCGGCCTGCGCCACGGCGTCCGGATCCACCGTATCCAGCGGGTTGGCGTTCCAGACGGTATCCTCTTCCAGTGGCCGGACGTTCCACTGATAAGGGGCGGGCTGCCCGCCAAGCAGGTAACCCTCGGGGCTCCAGACGTATTTGATCCACTGGGTGGCGGCGCTGAAGTTGTTCTCCTGCAGCAGGCGGCGAAATACCATCATAGGGACATAGTAAAACATCTCCCAGAAATACAGGGCGTTGGCGCCGCTGAAGTCCATGGGTTCGGTTTCATCCGTCAAAATCCCTACATGGTCAAACATGTCGATCTTGGAGATAGAGTCAATTTCCACCGGCAGCTCGGTGCCTGAAACATAACTAAAATGGGCACCAATCGAAGAGCCATCGTTTTGTTTCTCGGTACGCAAAAACACTTTGGCGGCAAGATCCTCCGAAAGAGGTTGATTATCCAGGGGCACAAAAAGCTTTACGTTTAACTGCCCGTCAGACAGCTGGCCTGAATAAACGACATGCGCAGAGTCATCAACCACGTGTTTTAAATTAAGGGTAAACGCCCGGCTGTTGCCGTGAATATTTTTATCATACGGCGGCAGGACAAAGTCCGCATAGAACCCCTTACCGAGCTGCGGCTCCTGCAACTGCTGGGTCGCCATCGACAATACGGTGTTCAAACCGGCATTCGCCCGCGCAACCAGCTGTTTTGCAAACAGCGTATTCACCCGGATGCGATAAACGCCGTATTGCAGGTACTGCGCAAATGTCGCCGTACGCTTCAAGGTGATGATCGGCAATGAAGACGCCAGCACTCTGACCAGGGTCACCCGCACGTTCTGTTGCCCCAGCCTTTGTCCATCCCTGGCTCTGACAACGTACAAAAAATCAGCGTCGTATGTATTATTGCGAAAGCGGTCCAGAGAAATAACCGCGGTGTTTTCACCGAACTCGAAAATCGATTCGTCAAAAGTGTTCTTTGTCTGGCGGCTCGCTTTAAAAATTGCGTCATCAACTCGAAGAGTTACCCCCTCGAGCAACACCGCGGTGTCTACTTTCTCAAATGTACTGAATGTGAAATCAGGCCCCGCAGACGGGAAAAGATTACTCCGACAGAAAGTAAGATTATATGTTGGCACATTAACTTCGCTAATCGGGTTCCACCATGTATCGCTGAAGCCAGGATAGTGATTCATCCGAACCCCAGAGACATTTGTCCAGTTCATTGTCTCTGTATTTACCGCATAATACGGTTTATAAAACATGGCCCCAGGCCCAGGAGTATAACTACTGTTCGCCTCAGCATAAAAAACCACTTTTGGACCGTCATACTGATATACCACCTCTAGCTCGTGTTTTTCGCGTTGTGCGTTCTGACCTCTCTTTAAGGTTTTCGCCACATAATACACATCGCCTGGCGCCTTCCTCACTTTCTTAAACAGGCTAACCTGGCGCTGAGCCCTGCCAAACATTGTGGTGATATAACCTATTGCGATACCAGTATTAAAACTCAGATTGACGTTGTTGCCGGTTATGGTGGCCTTTAAATCGGTCAACGTGTGCTGCGTGATAATTGTGTATCCCCGGTCCCCCCCAATATTAGTCGTCAGACGGTTGTCAGATATATTGGCGTAACTTTCACGAGCATAAGGCGTATTGAGCCTGACCTCCGCAGTGGAGTCCATCTGCTTGTAAGTATCCGAAACGGTCAGTGTTAATACCCCATCGTCCATTTCGGTAACGCTACCGTCCGACTGCATGAGTAACCCTGAAGTCACTGCCATTTGGGGAGCTTTATTGTAGTTATCTTGTTTCTGGTAAAAACAAATATAAAGCGTTTCCTGCTCCACATCCCGGGCGCAATACATGCCGGTCTTGTCAATATCGACCTTCGCCGGCGGCAGAACACCCGCGGCAGGTGTCACCGATACCGGCGCACTCCAGCTGCCATCATGCAGAATGTGGGCATATTTTAACGTGTATTCCAGCGATTTTATCGGCGTGCTGCTGGTTGTGGCCACTTCCCGGCTCTCCACCCACAGAATATACAGCCTTGATTGGAAGATGACCGGGCGGACCAGATTATTGACGGCGCTTATCGCCGTGTTTATTTTTTTCCATTCTCTCCAGGCATTGGCGGGCAGTTTTCCCCCCGACAACAGGCCGATATCCGCCGAGCGCCAATAGTAGTCGCCGATGGCGGAGCGCCCGATCAGGTAGGTCATGCCTTCCTGGTCGCTGACACCGTCATGATAACCACTGATAACGTCCAGGTTGGCTATCTCCTCAAAACGCGTCATGTAGGTTTTAAACGCATTTTCCACCGAATCGCTGTTCAACTGGCTCTGGCTGAGCGTCTGCAGCATTTCATCCATCATCCCGGTCTGACCGATACGCAGCGTAGGATCTACGTAGTTTTCCGGGTAATAAACCAACTGCGACACCCCGGCCCAGGTGCTGTAACGTTTGTTGTAGCTGTCCCAGTCGGTGAAGAACCGCCGTGACTGGACGCCACTCTCCACCTCCTCTTCCTGGCCGCTCAGCGCCCGGTTCACGTACAGCTGCACACCGGCAATCGCCTCCGCCAGCCGGGTGGTTTTCACCTGTGCCGAGATCTGGTTATCCAGCAGCAGCCAGCTGTAGAGCTTATTGCGGTCGGTAACCCAGGAAGGCGCGATGTTTTTAAGAACATAGGCGCTGACGGCACCGCTGAGCGACTCATCGACTACCGCCTGCAACCCTTGGTTGTGATATCCATTGAGGCCACTCTGGAGTGTTTGGCTAATGGCGACCCAGTCGGCGTAAGGCGGTTGCGGGGCCGAATCGGTGTACTTCAGGCTCAGCAGCGTAGCGACCCCCGCCGGCGTAATGCCCAGCGCACCGGCGGCATCTACCCATTGCAGGGTCACGTCAATCGCCGTCCAGCTACTGAACACACCGGCCTTGTCGTCGTGTTGCGCCAGCCCCTGGATCACCATTTGCTCATCCAGCGTCATGGCCTGCGCCAATTGCGCCGGGGTCAGCGTCCCTTTGCCTAACGCCGACAATATCTCCGTGGCAGAGGTACCGCAGCTCTGTAGCCAGTTATGGAAACGCGCCAGGGTATGAATGGTGGCAATATCATGCGGGAGGGAACTCATACCCGGACGAATTTTCTCAGGCTGGGTGACGGCCAGGGAAATCTCACCCGACGTTAACCTGAGCTCGCGAACAATCAGTGCCAACTGCCCCATAACCTGACAGAAGGCAGCCAGTTTGGCGGACTCGTCTGCCGTCAGGTTTTCTTTAATGACCAACCCGAGGAAGGTTGTTATCGTCAGCCCCTGGGGTTTTAGCTGGGCCAGCCATTGCAACACCGCTGTCGCCAGCTCGGCCGAATCCAGCTGGTTGGCGGCCGCAATAAATGGCGCCGTGACGCGGATCAGCTCAGCCTCGTCCAGCCGACCAATGTCCTGGCCGGCCAGCCCGTCTTTCAGCGTACTGATCAGGTTCTCGATATCCGGCGACAACGCGGTGCTGTATCGGTCGGTGGTTGTCAGATACAGCTCGCTGACCGTCCAACCTTGCGCCCTCAGCCACTGCGTATATTGCGCAAGAAAACCGACCAGTCCGCTGAGCGCCTCACCGGAAAGACCGGCGATATGGGTAGTGGCATAAGGGGACACCGACAACAGCATCCCCAGTTCAGTCAGGCTCAACCCATGAGCGTCAGCCAGTAACTTTACCCGGTACAGGGCAGACAGATTGTCGAGGGTACAGGTAAAATCCGCCGGCGAATCGCTGCCCTGCGCCCTGCGCCAGAGACTGTATAACTCTGTGTCATTGACCCGGAAAGCGCGCTTCATCACGCCAGTGCGGAAGCTGTCGGTAATGTCCGAAGGTTTGAGTTTGACGGTCGCGCCATCGGCAAAAAATACCTGTCCATTCAACGGGGGGGTATTGAACAGCCGGGTAAAGGCAGCAGGATCGCCGCCTTCGCTTGTCAGACCAATATCACTGCCGGCCAGCACCTGGGCATCTCCCCAGGCAAGCCCGTAACCTTGACGCCAGCGCAGCGTGTAGAAAATGGTCCCCAGCACATGCTTATTGATCGTGCCCTCCAGATTGTCACTGCAAACCAGCATGTCCAATTCTGCTGGCGAGAGGCCGGTAGCCTGACACAGGCGAATGGCTTTGTTCAGTTTGAGGGCGAAAATGGTCAGCGGGGCGCTTTCGCAGGTGAACTCCGCCGACGCGTGAACGCCAGGACTTGACTCCCCCCCATCGTAACGATAGGCAAACAGCTTGATGGTGAGTGAGGAGCTAAATGGCAACTGAAAATCCGGGCTGGTGTAATTGACACCGGCGTTAGTCGGCCTCTTGATCTTATTTAGCTCCACAGTGGGGCTTTCTCTTCTGACAGAAACACTACCGTCATTCGTTTTAAAACTGCAACTCATATAAAAGGTGTTGTCTTTCCGGCATATCAAATCCCAGTAATGATGAAATCCAGTGGCGCCAATATTACTTTTAGTTATTCGGTAAGCGGCAATTTTGCCTTCGCTATCAACAAATGTACCGGTATGAATATTGTCAGAGTACAGCGGCAGGTTTTTCTCCGATAACATGTTTTTATCCAGCAGCATCACCGGGATATATCGGCTGACCTCTTCAGGGGTCAAATCATAGTAGCGGGCAATATAACCCAGGTCAGAGAACATCTCCGGCTGGGTTTCTTCAGGAAAATTCCGTTTGAACAATTCATCGGCGTTGTCTGCCGTGATCTCCTCGGTCAGTATGTTATACAGCGCCGGGGAGATGCCGTTTTTGAGGGCCAACATGGAGTGGGTATCCATCGATGCCGCCACGCCCGGGTTACGCTGGAAAGCAGTAAACTCCTCATCTTGTAACAAAATGGCCTGTCGCGTTTTTTCAAAAGGCAGGTGGTAGGGCGTCATTCCCGTATGTCTGTAGGTGGAAAGCCTCTCCAACACGGCATCATCATAGGTATTTTCTTGCTGTCTGATGTTACTCAGCAGCAATTCATTGGAGAGCGACAGGGTCGACAGCTCGTCATCCAGATTGCTTTGCGACAAAGCAAGCCAGGCCAGATCGGGGCGGCGCCGGTCCAGATTAAATTCAGAACTGGCGGGGTGCAGTTTTCGGGCCTCACGGTAAAGCTCGGTCAGGTAACCGGCCGGAGAGAACATCGACGCCACCGAGCCTGGCCTCACGAATTTTCCGGCTCGACCACCGAATAAATCGTCATAACTGCGTTGCTCAGTGGACTCGCGAATGCCCAGACGCACCGCATTGGCCAACTGGGGATTGGCGCGGCTGAGAATGCGTGACTCCGTCATCTGGTTTTCTTTCAGTGCTTTCTGCGCCTGCTGGTACAAAAAGTTTTGCTCGCCCCAACTCAGGCTATCGCCGGCCAGCTCCCTCACCTCGGCAAAGGAACGGACCATGATGTCTGATAACGTAATTGATTGGTTGGCAATATTTTCGCGGCGGTTATTCAATTTAGCTAATAGTTCTTCAGTAAGGTACATATAGCTTTGTCCTTTAGTTGTTTTAAACTCTCACAGAATTGGCTGATAATAAATTTTATTTCCGGGGGCCCTGACTGCAGTATCAAAGACGTGAGTGTGGATATCCTTTCCACACTCGGATAGTCAAAAATTTGCATATTCTGAATATCGAATATTGTCTATCGATTAAAAGCACCGCTGTCGCTATATGTTAATGAAAAGACAATAATCCCATTGTCAATCACTAAAAGTGTCGAGCAATACCTGTAACTGAATGGCGCAGATATTCGGGTTAATTATGAACATTGCTTATCTCGATAATAGCGTACCCGAGGCGATGAGAAATACCTTCAGGCTGGGCGCTTACGATGACTATTTCATCCCCTTTTACCGTTGCCGGTGCGGTGTACTCGACCCGGTAGGTGCTGCCTTCCTGCTCCGGCTGGCTCAGGGTGCCGAGCGGCGGGTAACACGCCCAGTCATTCGGTTCAAAATCCAGCGTCGCGTCGGCAGACAGCGTCTGCACCGCGCCGAGGGCCAGGCCCGTCACAACAGGCGGGGTGAGCTTAAACTCGGGCAGGGTCTGAGCACTGATCAGTAAAATGTAGGCCTGGCTGGTCTGGCCCTCCGGAGAAGTGGCGGTGGCGGTCACATAGGTGTAGCCGAGCGGGTAGGCCTCGCCAGGCGGCATATAAAGGCCGTCACTCGTGATACTGCCGGTCACACCCGGCGTGCTGGACGTCAGGCTCCAGCTCAGGGGCGCATTCTCGTCGCCCAGCACCATGGCATTGAGCTGTACCGCACGGGGATTGTCCTCGTGCAGGGCAAAGAAGGCGGGTGAGATCTGCACCGGGGTCGATACAACGGTAATATAGGCGGCGGCGCTGGCGGTGGCGGTCTTCGCGGTGATCGTAACGCTCAGTCCCCCACCGTTGATGGTCTCGGGCGCACGGTACAGGCCCGACGCCGAGATAGTCCCGCCATTGGCCGGCGACAGGCTGTAGGTCACACCGGTGGCCGTATTGGTGGTGAACTGCTGGGACTTTCCGACAGGCAAAACGGTCTGCAGGGGAGCGAGCACCAGACTGGCCAGGAAGGGGGAAATTTCGCCGAAAATGGCCATATCGCCCGGCATATGGGCCGATTTCAGTCGGTTAATGTTGTGCTCCGGGAACAGCACATGGTTGAGCGCAAAGACTTCAATGTCGTTGAACTTCACGTCTTCCATGAGGTTACGAACTATCTGTACAAGCAGCAACTGAAGATCTGAATAAAGCGCTGATTCCACCTTCTGCTCTGTGTCATAGTCGGCCCATACTCCCGCAAAGTTGCTCCCGGCTTGCGCAACGCTTTCACTGAGAACGATACCGACGGTTTCAGTGTCGTGGCCGATAACCAGTTGAAAAATGATTCTGCCCGTTAGCGTGAATGTCAGAGATTCACTCTTCCACCTATCACCAGGGAAATATGCCCCCATTCTTTGCCGGAAAGCATTGCCCCCGTCGAAGTTAATCGCCACCTTTTCATTATCGAGTAACAGGGTGGCGCCCCTGAGGGAATAAATAAAATCTTCAGGAATGACTCCGCTCGAAGATACAAAGTAATAACCCGACCAGGTGTAACCTGTATCTTTGTCAAGAGGACGGGTGCGGACATGCCCACCGTTGAAGGTCGCGTTATCGGACGCACGCAACGAGAAGGCGTCGTCGTCATTGGTGCCGCGGATCAGTTCCCACTGACCGCTGGTCAGCATTTTATCCAGTTCCGGCTTGAGGTAGCGTTCGAGCACCAGGCGGTTGTTCACCAGTATCGTCGAGGAAGACTCCTGGGGGATCAGCCACGGATATGCATCCGTCGGCAGCAAGCCACCTTCCGGGTTAGCGTTGGTGGCGACAAATAACAGCACTGCGCCGTACCCGTCGTCTTCTGCCACCCGGCGGGCGGTTAGCGGGGCCTGCTGCGTGCGGATGATGAATTTTTTCGGGGTGAGACCACTCCCGAGGTCTTGTAACGACAGTTGGCCCAGCTCATAGGTCACCGCGTTATTGGCCAGCCATTGCTGGAAGAAGGCGAGCGCCTCAGCCGGCAGGTGGTTGATAACATTGATGGTAGTGATATTACCCTTGCTGAAGTCGATCTGCACCCTGCCCTGCTCATCCACCGAGCCCTGTCCGGTGATTAAATCGACGCTCAACGTGAGGCCGTACCCCATGCCGGGGCGAATGCGGATATAGCTGTTGACCTGGCCGTCGGTATCACGCTCGATCACGTTGCCGTCAAGGAACTCGAGGATCGCGACGGCGCGGGAATTCTCTGTGGAGGCATCCACAAATGAAATGCGGGGTGCGGACAGGGTGATATTTTCAAACTGAATGGTGTTGCGTTCATTGCTCCAGCTGATGGGAGAAAAGTGGACACCTGCGGCGAGTTTACTGATGTATTGCTGTTGAAACAGATGGTTGATTTTATCGCGGTCATAGGCGACAACCGCATCCCAGCCGAGCGTTTTGGTTTTTCCGCTCAGGGAAGCAATGATATCAGCGGTTGTGGGCATAGAGTCGTCCTTATTTTAAAGTGGGTAGCTGTTTTTTAATT
>NZ_QYYG01000011.1 GCF_003591175.1 Serratia inhibens
AAAGGTTACTAAATGAATTTTACTTCAGTAGTCACTCTTCAAGACTTGATATTTTTTCGTACCCGAAGGTACTGGATATCGTCTTGTGGAGTGCCCACACAGATTGTCTGATAAATTGTTAAAGAGCGTTCGTTACTGAGATAACTCTCGGTAACGCGGGAGGTGCATATTACGCTTTCCCGCTGAAGAGTCAAGCTTTTTTCTTATTAAGAAACGGTGTTTTCACCGGCTTGCTTCTTCCTGGCTGGGCGACTGGTTCTCGTTAGAGGAGTCGTTGTTCCCGGTCAGTGGAGGCGCATTATAGGGAGTTCTCAGAAGGCCGCAACCCCTAAATGCAAAAAACCTTCCAACCGTTCAAACATTAACCAATAACAGCTTTTTAGGATATTTATTAGCCTAAAAAGTGGGATTTTAAGGCTACGGAAGATGCAAACCCCAGAAGTCAGGCCAAAAATAGATAACAAAAAGGGAGCGATACTCCGCTCCCTTTTTGTTTATGGCTCTAAATAACCGTTACTGCCTGGCGACGATATGCTCGTTTTCCACATCCAGCGTCACCAGCTTGCCCGGGATCAGCTTGCCAGAAAGGATTTGCTGCGCCAGCGGGTTCTCTATTTCCTGCTGAATAGCGCGTTTCAGCGGGCGCGCACCATAAACAGGGTCATAGCCGGTTTGGCCCAACAGTGCCAAGGCCGGTTCAGTCATAGTGACTTCGTAACCACGCTCTTCAAGACGCTTGTACAGACGCGCCAACTGAATCTTGGCAATCTCCGCAATATGCTTCTGCCCGAGCGGATGGAACACTACCACCTCATCTATACGGTTGATGAATTCCGGACGGAAGTGATGTGTAACCATTTCCATAACCGATTCTTTCATCTGTGCATAGTTCATCTGACCAAAGTGTTCCTGGATCAGATCAGACCCAAGGTTAGAGGTCATGATCACCACGGTATTGCGGAAATCAACGGTGCGGCCCTGACCATCGGTCAGACGCCCGTCATCCAATACCTGCAGCAGGATGTTGAACACATCCGGGTGCGCTTTTTCCACTTCATCCAGCAGGATCACTGAATAAGGTCGACGACGCACGGCCTCGGTCAGATAACCGCCCTCTTCATAGCCAACATAGCCCGGAGGCGCACCCACCAGCCGCGATACCGAATGTTTCTCCATAAACTCGGACATATCGATACGTACCATCGCATCATCACTGTCGAACAGGAACGACGCCAACGCTTTGCAAAGCTCGGTTTTACCTACCCCGGTCGGGCCGAGGAACAGGAACGAACCGATCGGCCGGTTAGGGTCAGATAACCCCGCGCGGCTACGGCGGATTGCATTGGATACCGCAGTGACCGCTTCATCCTGACCAATCACCCGCGAATGTAACTCCTGCTCCAGACGCAGCAGTTTGTCACGCTCGCCTTCCAGCATCCTGGCTACCGGAATACCGGTGGCACGAGCCAGTACTTCAGCGATTTCCGCGTCAGTCACCCGGTTACGCAATAGCTTCATGGTCTTGCCTTCGGCCTGCGTAGCGGCGGCGAGCTGTTTTTCCAGCTCAGGGATCTTGCCGTACTGCAGTTCCGACATACGCCCCAGATCGCCGACGCGCCGCGCCTGCTCCAGG
Source organism: Serratia inhibens (assembly GCF_003591175.1). Lineage (GTDB taxonomy): Bacteria > Pseudomonadota > Gammaproteobacteria > Enterobacterales > Enterobacteriaceae > Serratia > Serratia inhibens. The sequence continues at coordinate 1,634 of NZ_QYYG01000011.1, forward strand.
GTGATCTTGGCCTGCTCCAGTTCCGCTTTTATATTCTGGGTGCCGGAGAGCGAGGCTTTCTCGGCTTTCCACTCTTCTTCCAACTCTGAATATTCGCGCTCTTTCTGCTCCAACTCGCTGCTGAGCATTTCCAGGCGTTTCTTGCTGGCGTCATCCGACTCTTTGTTCAGCGCCTGCTGTTCCAGCTTGAGCTGAATAATGCGACGCTCCAGTCTGTCGAGCGATTCCGGTTTGGAGTCCATCTGCATGCGGATACTTGACGCCGCCTCATCGATCAGGTCAATAGCCTTATCCGGCAACTGACGATCGGAGATATAGCGATGTGACAGCGTAGCCGCCGCAACGATCGCCGGGTCGGTGATCTGCACGTGGTGGTGCAGCTCATAACGCTCTTTCAGGCCGCGCAGGATAGCAATGGTATCTTCGACGCTCGGCTCAGCCACATAGACCTTCTGGAAACGACGTTCAAGCGCCGCATCCTTCTCTATATACTGACGGTACTCGTTCAAGGTGGTCGCGCCGACGCAGTGCAGCTCCCCACGTGCCAACGCAGGCTTCAGCATGTTACCGGCATCCATTGCACCATCGGCCTTGCCCGCGCCGACCATAGTGTGCAACTCATCGATAAACAGAATGACACTGCCTTCCTGTTTTGACAGATCGCTCAGTACGCCTTTGAGTCGCTCTTCAAATTCACCGCGGTATTTGGCCCCGGCGATCAGCGCCCCCATATCGAGGGACAACACGCGTTTGTGCTTCAGCCCTTCAGGCACCTCACCATTAATGATACGTTGCGCCAGACCTTCGACAATCGCGGTTTTACCCACGCCAGGCTCACCGATCAGCACCGGGTTATTCTTGGTACGGCGTTGCAACACCTGAATGGTACGGCGGATCTCTTCGTCACGGCCGATAACCGGGTCAAGTTTGCCCTGCTCGGCACGCTCGGTCAGATCGATAGTGTATTTCTTCAACGCCTGACGCTGATCTTCGGCACCCTGATCTTCCACGCTGTCACCACCCCGCATTTGCTCAATGGCCTTACTGATTTTATCGGCTGTCGCTCCGGCGGCTTTCAGCAGATCGGTCAAGGTTCCGCGATCTTCAAGCACCGCCAGGACGAACAGTTCGGAAGAAATGAATTTGTCCGCCCGCTTTTGCGCCAGCTTGTCGCACAGGTTCAGAACGCGCACCAGTTCATGGGAGGGTTGAACGTCACCGCCGGTGCCTTCAACCTGAGGCAGACGTGACAAAGCCTGTTCGATTTCGGTGCGCACGCGCCCGCTATCGATACCGGCAGAAGTTAATAGTGGACGAACCGTGCCCCCTTCCTGAGTGAGCAGAGCGCTCATCAGATGTAACGGTTCCATAAACTGGTTGTCGTGCCCAAGGGCTAAAGATTGGGCATCGGCGAGGGCAAGCTGGAATTTATTGGTAAGACGATCCAGACGCATAACACCTCCAATGTAGGTCAAAATTGCTACTGGAGATTAAATGAGGTCATCCCTCAAATTTTCAAGGTTATTTCGACACTATATTATCAGTACAACGTCATGCGTCAGCGGACCGTCCTAATTCAATAGGTTATATCAGCCAGATTAAACTTGCCATACGTCCGGTTACTCCATCGCGTCGATAGGAGAAAAATTGACTGATTTCGCTAACCGTACAGCGATCACCGCCGTAGATGAGTTTTACGCCGGCGTGCTGCAGGCGCTGGCGAGCCAGCAGGTAGATATCTGCCAGGAACTTGTCGCCGTGCGGGATAAAAGCGGCCGCTGCAGCGCTATCCACTGCCATAAATGCGGCACGAACCTCTGGCCCCACTTCAAACTGCTGCGGACCGATTGCCGGACCAAGCCAGGCGCTGATATGGCCCGGTTCAGCGGCAAACGCTGCCAAAGTCTGTTCCAGCACGCCATTGCAAAGCCCGCGCCAACCGGCGTGGGCAGCAGCCACTTCATCGCCTGCACGTGAGCAGAACAACACAGGCAAGCAATCCGCCGTCATTACTGCACACACCTGCCCCGGCACGTTGCTGTAAACAGCATCCGCGCGCAGGTCAGTTGGGGTTTGCCCATCCAACCGCACTACGCGGGTACCGTGAACCTGTTCCAGCCAAACCGGCATTTGCGGCAGACTCGCACCCGCCACCAACCGTTCACGGTTAAGTTCCACCGCAGACGCAACATCCCCGACATGGGTACCGAGGTTGAGCGAATCATACGGCGATAGGCTAATACCGCCACCGCGGGTAGTGCTGCAGGCTTTTACCCCCGCAGGCAACGACCAATCAGGCAGGATAAAGGGATCCATTACCAATTCATCTGATCTTTGAATTCTTCGGTATCAACCTTCAGCGCGTTAATCAGATCGACCATATCCTGCGGAAGCGGCGCATGCCACTCCATCTGGATACCGCTGATTGGATGATATAAACGCAGCATGGTAGCGTGCAGCGCCTGGCGATCGAAACCGCGCAGCGTAGCAATAAACGCCTCCGATGCACCTTTCGGCGGACGTGGGCGGCCACCGTACAGCTGATCGCCAACCAGTGGATGGTTGATGTGCGACATATGCACGCGGATCTGGTGGGTACGACCGGTTTCCAGGCGCAAACGCAAACGGGTATGCGCACGGAAGTGCTCCATAATGCGGTAATGCGTCACCGCCGGTTTGCCCATCGGGTGCACCGCCATATGCGTGCGTTTGGTGGAGTGGCGGGAAATCGGCTCTTCAACGGTACCGCCGGCGGTCATGGTACCAATAGCGACCGCTTCGTATTCACGGGTGATTTCACGTGCCTGCAACGCCTCGACCAGACGGGTTTGCGCCGGAACGGTTTTCGCCACCACCATCAGACCTGTGGTGTCTTTATCCAGACGGTGTACGATGCCGGCACGCGGCACGTCCGCGATTTCCGGATAGTAGTACAGCAGCGCGTTGAGCACCGTACCATCAGGATTACCGGCACCAGGATGCACAACCAGGTCACGCGGCTTGTTGATCACTAAAATGTCACTGTCTTCGTAGACGATATTCAGTGCGATATCCTGCGGTTCCCAACGGGCTTCTTCTTCTATCTGGGCATCAATGGCGACCGTCTCTCCCCCCAGCACTTTCTCTTTCGGTTTGTTCGTCGTTTTGCCATTAACCTGTACTCGATCGTCCAGGATCCATTCTTTTATGCGAGATCGCGAATAATCAGGGAACAATTCGGCCAAAGCCTGATCTAAACGTTGTCCGAGTTGAGATTCGGCCACCGTTGCGGTGAGTTGTACTTGTTGTGCCATATGCAGCTTCTTCGTTAACGTTGGGTTTTCACGGCGATGCCGTTTAATATAATGTGCTATTGTACCTGGTCTTTGTCGGGAGCTTAACGGACAGTCTCCCGGAATAACACCCTGAGGATAATCAAAACGTCATGACGCGTATGAAATATCTGGTGGCGGCAGCCACGTTGAGCCTGGCGCTGGCAGGTTGCTCCACATCCAAGGATGCGGTTCCCGACAACCCACCTTCGGAAATCTATGCTACTGCCCAGCAAAAACTGCAGGACGGTAACTTTAAGGGCGCGATTACGCAACTCGAAGCGTTAGATAACCGCTATCCTTTCGGGCCGTACTCCCAGCAGGTTCAGTTGGACCTGATTTATGCCTATTATAAATCTGCCGATTTACCACTGGCTCAGGCGTCTATCGATCGTTTCATGCGTTTGAACCCAACGCACCCGAACATCGACTACGTGATGTACATGCGTGGTCTGACCGATATGGCGCTGGATGACAGTGCGTTGCAAGGCTTCTTCGGGGTCGATCGTTCAGACCGCGATCCACAGCATGCTCGCGCTGCTTTTCGCGATTTCAGCCAGCTGATTCAGCAATACCCGAACAGCCAGTATGTAACCGATGCCAACAAGCGTCTGGTGTATCTGAAAGACCGCCTGGCCAAATATGAGCTTTCGGTGGTGGAATACTACACTAAACGCGGTGCTTACGTCGCGGTCGTTAATCGTGCCGATCAGATGTTGCGTGAATACCCGGATACCCAGGCAACGCGCGACGCCTTACCCCTGATGGAAAACGCTTACAAACAGCTGCAGTTGAACGGCCAGGCCGACAAAGTAGCCAAAGTGATCGCCGCCAATCCGTCGTAAGCGGATTAGTGCTAGCAGAAAAACAAAACGGCAGCTTCGGCTGCCGTTTTCATTTGCTGCACATTTGACCATGACTTGAAAAATACACGAGTAAAAACACGGCATTAGCAAAATTGCGCAACCGCTTATCCTCTCAATAATGCGCGTTCTACTCTCAAGACTCAAGCGTTAGATGGCCGATTCAGATGCTGAATCACAGATTGAACTAACTTTGCAAAAAGTGACAAAAAAACGTGATTATCATCACGCATTTAAACAAAAAGCGGGGTATGCTGGGGTCATCTAAGACGGAAAGACAGAGAGGTAAGTTATATGACATTGAACATTACCAGCAAACAAATGGATATCACTCCCGCAATCCGCAGTCACGTCGAAGACCGTCTCACCAAACTGGAAAAATGGCAGGCCCAGCTGATTAACCCGCATATTGTTTTATCCAAAGAACCTAAAGGGTTTGTAGCCGATGCCACCATTACCACCCCTAACGGCCCGCTGGTTGCCAGCGCAAAACATGAAGACATGTACACCGCCGTTAACGATCTGATCGCCAAGCTGGAGCGTCAGTTGAATAAGGTGCAGCACAAAGGCGAAGCGCGCCGCGCCGCCGCCAGCGTGAAAGACATTGTTCCAGAAGTTGAGCCCGAACAGGAATAACCGTTTAGCGGCTGTTTCACATCAAACGCGCCTGAGGGCGCGTTTTTTGTCTGGTTTTTTTATTGACAGAGATAAAAGCCTGCGGTTACTTTAAAACCTGTCTCGCGCACATTTTTGGATAACACATGGCCCGTAAACCGTTTTTCTTCGCATTCTTTTTTACCTTCCCCTGATTGGGAGGCGTTTCGTCGTGTGATAAAGAATGCGAAGACGAACAGCAAAGCCTCCTGAAACAGGGGGCTTTTTTTATGGCTATTTACGACGTATAAAAATACAAGGCAGAAGCTGATTATGACAGACAACCCGTTACTCGTGCTGCGCGAACGCATCAGCGCACTGGATCTCAAACTGCTGGCACTGCTGGCAGAGCGCCGTGAGCTGGCGGTCGAGGTGGGAAAAACCAAGTTGCATTCCCATCGTCCCATCCGCGATAAAGAACGCGAGCGAGACCTGCTGGATGCGTTAATCGCCGCCGCCAAACCCTACGACCTCGACGGTTTTTACGTCACCCGCCTGTTCCAGCTGATTATCGAAGACTCGGTATTGACCCAGCAAGCGCTGTTGCAGCATCAGCTTAATCAAGTCAGCCAGCATTCTGCCCGCATCGCCTTCCTTGGACCTAAAGGTTCCTATTCGCACCTGGCCGCTCGCCAATATGCCGCTCGCCATTTCGACCAACTGATTGAATGCGGTTGCCAAAAATTTCAGGACATTTTCACCCAGGTCGAAACCGGCCAGGCGGATTACGCTATCTTGCCGATTGAAAATACCAGTTCCGGCTCGATCAACGACGTCTACGATCTGCTGCAGCACACCAGCCTGTCGATCGTTGGCGAACTGACCAACCCAATCGATCACTGCGTCCTGGTGGCCGATAACACCGACCTGAACCAAATCGAAACCGTGTACAGCCACCCACAGCCGTTCCAGCAGTGCAGCCAGTTTATTAACCGCTACCCGCACTGGAAAATCGAGTACTGCGAGAGCACCGCGGCAGCAATGGAAAAAGTCGCCAAACTGAACTCACCTAAAGCGGCAGCATTGGGCAGCGAGGCTGGCGGCGCACTGTATGGTCTGCAGGTACTGGAACACAATCTGGCGAACCAACAGCAGAACATTACCCGTTTCATCGTGTTGGCGCGCAAGGCTATCGAGGTGTCAGAACAGGTACCGGCCAAGACCACCCTGATTATGGCCACCGGCCAGCAGTCAGGCGCTCTGGTTGAAGCGCTGCTGGTGCTGCGTGACAATGGCATCATCATGACCAAGCTGGAATCCCGCCCAATTAACGGTAATCCATGGGAAGAGATGTTTTATATCGATGTGCAAGCGAACCTGCGTTCTGAAGCGATGCAAAAAGCGTTGAAAGATCTGACGCCGATCACCCGTTCGCTGAAAGTACTGGGATGTTACCCCAGCGACAACGTGGTACCTGTCAATCCATCCTGAATGAGATAAAACAGGGTTCGGCACAGCCGAACCCTGATAACTTATTGCCGGCTGTCATTTGCCTGCCGCAGCAGCGAGCGGCTTTCTACCAGGAAGCGTTGGGCGTAGTCGCCAAACCAGTCCTCGACCTTCCGGAAACTCTGGATAAACGCCTGTTTATCCCCATGCTCCAGCAACTTTATCGCCTCGCCAAAACGCTGATAGTAGCGTTTAATCAGCGCAATATTCTCTTCCGACGACATGATGATATCCGCATATAACTGCGGGTCCTGAGCAAAGAGCCGCCCAACCATCGCCAGTTCCAGCCTGTAGATTGGCGAAGACAGCGCCAGCAACTGTTCCAGTTGAACGTTCTCTTCCGCCAGATGCAGCCCATAGGCAAAGGTCGCGAAATGACGGAGTGCCTGGATAAACGCCATATTCTGATCGTGCTCAACCGCGCTGATGCGATGCAAACGCGCGCCCCACACCTGCAACTGCTCCAGCAGCCACTGATAGGCTTCCGGTTGGCGGCCATCGCAATAAACCACAACCTGCTTGGCCACGCTGCCCACATCCGGACCGAACATCGGGTGCAGCCCCACCACCGGGCCACCGTGCGCCGCAAGCATGGCATTCAGAGGACGATTTTTCACCGAGGCCAGATCGACCAAAATACAATCCGCCGGCAACGGCGGCAGCCGCTCAATCACCTGCTCGGTCACGTGAATAGGCACGCTGACAATTACCATACCGGCGTCTGCCAGCAACGCTTCAGCCTGCGGCCAGTCTTCCTGATCCAGCACCTTGACCCGGTAGCCAGACAGAGTCAGCAGACGATTGAACAACCGTCCCATTTGACCATTACCGCCGATAATCACAATCGGGCGCAACTGCGGACACAGGGTTTTAAAGCCTTTGTCGTTCTCACTGACGTAAGACTCTCGCATCACGCGACGCAGTACGTCTTCGATCAGATCCGGCGGTACACCAAGATTTTCAGCTTCTTTACGGCGCGAGGCCAGCATCGCCGCCTCACGCTCGGGAACGTACACCGGTAACCCGTGGTGGCTTTTAACCTCGCCTACATCTGCCACCAGTTGCAGGCGTTTCGCCAGCAGCTGCAGCAGCGCCTTGTCCACTTCGTCGATTTGATCGCGCAACGCGGTCAGTTCAGCCACCATAACTTACTACTCTCCAGTGCGTGCCGTCAGCGCAGCGCCGAGTTCCTGGTGCATATGACGCAGCAGAGTCTCTGTACTCTCCCAGTTAATGCAGGCGTCAGTAACAGAAACCCCGTAGCGCATATCTGCACGCGGTTGCTCGGAGGACTGGCTGCCTTCATGCAGATGACTTTCCAGCATGATGCCGGTGATCGAACGGTTACCCGCTTTGATCTGCTCAACCACGGATTCGGCAACTGCCGGCTGACGGCGATAGTCTTTATTCGAATTGCCATGGCTGCAATCTATCATCAAGGACGGGTGGAGTCCCGCGTCCTGCATCTGTTTTTCGCAGGCTGCAACGTGCTCGGCGCTGTAGTTTGGCGTTTTGCCGCCTCGCAGGATCACGTGGCCATCCGGATTTCCCTGAGTTTGCAGCAGGCACACCTGGCCCGCCTGATTGATACCGACAAACCGGTGCGGCATTGCCGCTGCACGCATAGCGTTAATTGCCGTCCCCAGGCTGCCGTCGGTACCGTTTTTGAAACCTACCGGCATTGACAACCCTGAAGCCATTTCACGGTGAGTTTGTGATTCAGTGGTACGGGCACCAATCGCTGACCAGCTGAACAAATCCCCCAGGTATTGCGGGCTATTCGGATCCAACGCCTCAGTCGCCAACGGCAACCCCATTCCGACCAGGTCAAGCAACAGGCGACGCGCGATGTGCAAACCTGCCTCAACGTCAAACGAACCATCCATGTACGGATCGTTAATCAGACCTTTCCAGCCGACGGTAGTCCGCGGCTTCTCAAAATAGACACGCATAACGATATATAGCTGATCGCTCAATTCAGCCGACAGGGTTTTCAAATGACGGGCGTAATCCAGTGCCGCATCCGGATCGTGGATAGAACAAGGGCCGCACACCACCAGCAGGCGGTGATCGCGCCCCTGCAAAATATCGGCGATGGTTTTGCGCGCAGTGGCGATTTCATTTTCATCGTTGGCGCTAAGCGGGAACTGGTTCTTCAATTCTTCCGGAGTGATCAGAATTTGTTCTGCACTGATATGTACGTTATTGAGCGCGTCTTTTTGCATGATGCTATTCCTGTCGTTTGCCGTTATGCGTAAGCGTGAAGAGAACGTTGAGCGTTTCAGAACCTTACCCTACCACGAACTGTAAAGTTTTCAATCCGAAATCCGTAAATAAAAAATTACCACTGCAATGTCAAATCAAAAACCAACCATAACCACACCAATAAAAACAACCAAACCAATTGATTTAAATTAAAAAACAATAAAAAACCCAACATCACCGCCCTCTATTTTGCGGCTCATTCCAAAGAACGCCCAGGCTGAAAACTGTAAATTATTTTGTACACAAAATATTACAGCACCAAGCAGGCAGGCACGGAGCTTCCGCAAAAGCTATGGCTGTGGGTTTTGTTGCCGGCAGGCGACAATCTCACAAAAAAACCCATCAAACCTTAAGGACACTTAGCATGATATGCCAGCGGAAGGGATTAATTAAGTAGAAGAAAAATGAATAAGTGAGGATGAAAAATTTAAAACTTAAGCTAATCGCGGCTATTTTTGTCGCAATGCGGAATCGCTATAATGTGACCGTTATCACCTATAATCACTCTTAACAACTGGATCCAAAATGCTCTCTTTACGCGCTCGTCGCGCTATTCCGCTAGTCATCAGCTGCTTGACTGCCTTCACCAGCGTTTCAGCCTTTGCCGACAATACGCTTTTCACCGCGATGGACGATCCGGCCACCGCTAAAAAACCGTTTGAAGGCAATGTCCAGGCCGGGTACAACTCCCAGTCAGGCAACTCGCAAAGCTCTACCTTGTTGGCCAATACCAGCATGACCTGGTTTAACAGCGATGCTGCCTACAGCCTGTGGGGAGCCGCCAACAACACCACGTCTTCCAACGTGCGCTCATCGGAAAAGTATCAGGCCGGCGGCCGTACCCGGTATAACCTGTCCGATCGCAACTATCTGTTCGGCCAGGCAAGCTGGTTGAGCGATCGTTTCAACGGTTACGACTCTCGCTCCACTGCAACGGGTGGTTACGGCCGCCAAGTGCTCAACGGGCCGCTCAGCGATTTACGGGTAGAATTTGGTCCGGGCGTGCGTCACGATGAATATCATGGCGGTGGCCGCTCAACGAAAGCGCTGGCTTACGGCGCAGCCAACTATTCATACCAGTTGACCGACACCACCAAGTTCTCCGAAGGCGTTTCGGCGCTGGCTAACGAAGAAACCACGCTGAACTCCGAGACTGCATTGAGCGTTGCGATTAACGACAAGTTCTCGCTGCGCCTGGCTTACACAGTAACTTACAACAGCAAACCACCAGCGTCTGCGCCGAAAAACACCGACACCACTACCTCGGTCTCGCTGGTTTACGGTCTGTAATCCTGCCAAGCCCGCTCCTGCCAAGCCCATCATTGATGGGCTTTTTTTATGCTTGCGGAGACAGCGTCAGCCAGACCATGCCCAAGGCTTTCAGAGCATCAGGAGAACACTGAAAGTCGGTATGTCCCCCGCTCACCTGCACCTGATTACCTGGCAGACGCGCAATATCATAAACGTCCAGATTGCCGTCGATATCGATCAGCCAACGCCCATTGGCAATGTGCGTCACCGACAAATCCACTAACCAGGATAAGCGTCCACCGTCGATATAGGCCGGTTGCGCTACGCTGACCGGGATCAACGAACTGTCCGCCAACCATTCACCCGCGTCTTTCAACTGCCCGGCGATCAAGCGATATTTTGGCAACGCTCTCCCTCCTGCAGGCGCGGCTTCAGCTCCTTTATCAGCCCACATCTCTCCCTGGCCTGTCGCCAGCCATAATAGAGACACGCCGGTATCCAGGGCACAGGTCACTACAATATCCCCTGGGAAATAGTTGCGGCGCACCCAGGTGCTCATCGTGCCAGAAGAAATCCCCAGCAGATCCCCCAGTTCTTTTTGCAGACTGAAACCATAAGCGTCGAGAATACGGCGAAGCACGCTCTTTCCGCCCGAAGCAAGTACCCTATCGTAAAGCGCTTTACCCTGAGCGGGCTGTACTGGCCTACGGGAGTATTTTGCTTTTGCAAGCTCCCCATTCATTAACCAAGCCAAATCTGCACCTGTGGCTAACGCGCAGCTGATGATCACATAACCAGGCACGCTGCCGCGTTGTTGCCAGCTGCTGATGTTATTTGGCGCTATCCCAAGGATTTCACTTAGTTCTTTTTGCGTACCAACGCCATAAGATGAAAGGAGCCTTTCAATCACTGCGCCTACAGAGGCATTATCGCTCACAGTCTCTTCATGCATATCATCACCGATTAAAATCAAAATTTGCATTTACAAGTCGCATTTTGCGATCTAGAATGCCATTAAATCGCTTGATAAACGATTTTCATGCCACTTTAGTTAAGATGATGCGACATGATTGACGAAAAAGCAAACACGACATCATGCCAATAGCAAGTCTGCGGATATCAGACTCACCATATCTGTAGTGCGGATGCTCGGTAAAGACCTGACCTTGCTTTTACAAGTAAAACGTCAATTTGCATGCAGAGGAGGTTGTCATGCTGCTGGCCAGTGAAGAGCAACGGGCTATCGGCCTACGGCGCATCGCAGAAATTCGACGTACGCTGTTTGCCCAACAGGCCAACCAGGCCGAGGAGATCTACAACACGGCACCACTGCATTTGCGCCACACGTTCTGTTTTCACGCCGGGTTGACCGAACGCCACGTAATGCTGTTGTTCCACGAAATGAATTATTCCCAGCGACAGAAAATTGTCGCCACGCTCAATGAGTTTATTGCGCTGGGCAAGTCTCTGCCACGCTATATCAGCGAAGAAGACTGCCTGTTAACTCAGAAAAAGTAACCGTTGGCAATTCAAGGCGTGCAACCCGCCGGATGCCGCTCGTCCCAAATCCCCACCTTGTCAGGAGAACTCACCTTGGCTGATACCATTGATATGGCGCAGGAGCGCCAAGCATTGATGCTCGAGAAGCAAATTGAACACGCCAGACCGGCAATAACGCAAATCTCGGCCCTGTTTTGCATTGAATGCGAAACCGCGATCCCGACAGCACGACGCATCGCTATTCCCGGCGTAAGCCGCTGCGTGGCCTGTCAGGAAATCGCAGAGATTCAACAACGTCATTTTATTCGGCGCTAAAGTCATGCCCTGTTCCCTCTCACCGGTACAGGATCAACCCACGCCACCGCCTCCCCAACGCTGAACGCCGATGACAAACAAGTACAAAAAGTTATCGGCACTTATTCCCCCATCCTGGTTCTGAACGGGTAAATCGGACACGAACCATACAGTGGCGCATAGTCCCCAAAAATCCTGGCGTCGCAACACCTTTGAGTTCTGCCAATAACTGTGGATCGCCTCAAATTAACCGGGCGCCGGCACAACAACAACGCTGTCTGAGTATTGCCCACTCTGCGCAGCAAAGAGGTATTACTCTTCAACGCTGGTAATTGAAAGTCCTGGTCAGAGGGGGGAAATCACCTTCAACGCCCCTCTCATACAATTTCTGCTAATCAATGACCGGGCATATTTTTGCTGCACAAATGATAAGTCTGGCCATTGACGCCTTTAGCGTTTTGCTTAATACTGTATAAATAAACAGTGCATTTAACAGAGGGCAAAAAACAGTGAATATTATGGATAAACAACAAGTAACACTGTCCCGAATTCAGTTCATAGCCGACGTTTCACAAGCTGCACAATGCAGCGCTACAGAATTGCTGATCGCCATGTCGCTGATCTCCGATCTCGCCGGTCAGGTGCTGCCAGACAATGATTATCAAGAAATATTTTACCCTGTCGACAGCCAGGTTCCGCGCTAACCGAAAGCCTGCAGACGATCCAAACGCCTATTCCCAACACCCGCCACCGGCGGGTGTTTTCGTTTCTATCACAGGCGTTTTCCCTTTGGTTGTGCCACCTCATCCACAACGCCATCACATTGCCGGTTCTCGTCACGCGCGGGAAACTGATGAGCACTCGGGGGCCTGATGCCCCACCCACTCACATCGCAGGATGGTAATGATGAAAATTTATGCACAACAAGGCGACACCATTGACGCGATTTGCTGGCGCTATTACGGCAGCACACAACGTCTGGTAGAGCAGGTCTATCTCGCCAACGCCGGCTTGGCCGACGTTGGCCCGTTGCTACCGCACGGTCATCCGATCGAGCTACCGGAGCTGCCGGCGGCGGCCCAACGCGAAACAGTCAAACTCTGGGACTAAGCGATGGAAAAATTCACATCAACCTTTGCCTATATCGTGGCGGCGTGCCTGGCCTGGCTCGGGCGACACTCTGCGCAGGATATCGCCATTCTGGTCGGCGCGGCGGTCGGTGTCGGCACCTTCGCGGTGAATTGGTACTACCGGCGCAAAAGCTATCAGCTGTTGAAGTCATTAAAAAAAAACGGACTGAAACCCGGAGTCTACGATGAACTCACTCGCTAAACGCTGCAGCGTGGCCGTTATTCTAGCGATCGCCGCCTTACTGCCGCAGTTCGATAACCTGCAAACGTCCGAACAAGGATTACGCCTGATCGCCGATTTTGAAGGCTGCCAGCTCGCACCCTATCAATGCAGTGCAGGTGTCTGGACCAACGGTATCGGCCATACCGCTGGCGTAAAACCGGGTACCGTCATCAACGAACGCCAGGCAGCCGCCAATCTGCTCGACGATGTCCGCAATGTCGAAAACGGCATAGCTCGCTGCATGAGCGTGGCGATGCCACAGCCTGTTTACGACGCTGTCAGCGCCTTTGCTTTTAACGTTGGCGTCAACGCCGCCTGCAATTCCACCCTGGCCACCTTTATTAAACGTCGGCAATGGCAGGCTGCCTGCGATCAATTGCCGCGCTGGGTTTATGTCAATGGCGTCAAAAACAAAGGACTGGAACGCCGTCGCAATGCCGAGCGAACGCTCTGCCTGCAGGGGAGCAGTTTATGACGGCGGCTTCTGACGTGGCTCTCTTCTATTCATCCACCCAAGCAGGCTCCGCCTGCCAGGAGACTTATCATGTTAAAACCCGAGCAACTGCGCACAGCGCTGGTCAACGCTCTGCCTGCTCTGCAGGAATTCCCCGACAGGCTGCACCTCAGTATTGATAACGGCCGCGTGGTTTCCACGCTGGGCCCTTCACTGTCGTTCGAGTACCAATACCAGCTCAACCTGACGCTGGACGAACCGACAGCCAATAACGATCTGGTGATGGTCACTGTGCTGGCCTGGTTGCGCAGCCATCAACCGGACCTTCTCGTCAATCCGGAAAAACGTAAAAACGGATTTGCATTCCAGCACGGCGTCACCTCCACCGGTCAGCTCGATCTGCAGCTACAGCTAACCGAACGCATCCTGGTTGAACAACGCGACGGTGCGCTGTACATCACCCCGCAGGCGGAGCCGCCGGAACCGGAGAATGTCATGCGATTTACCCAGGTTTACTTGCACGGTGAGCTGATCAGCCACTTTCAGCAACCATAAATTTATCTGCGGGGACGGCTTCGGTTGTGCTGGCGTCAGCTAAACACCGCTGCGTTGTCGCCCCCCACACTCGACGGCATTCTTGAGAGATGAACACAGACAACTTCGATATTCAGCGCCTGGTGCGCAACCTGATACGCATTGGCACCGTCAGCGAGGTCGATCTTGACCGCGGCCTCTGCCGCATCGCCACCGGTGGCAACCTCACCGACTGGCTTAACTGGCTGTCCGGCCGCGCTGGCGGTGCCCGCACCTGGTGGGCACCCAGTGTAGGAGAACAAGTGTTAGTGCTGTCACTGGGCGGCGAACTCGATACCGCGTTCGTGCTACCCGGCATTTTTTCCGATGCCCACCCGGCACCGTCGGTCTCAGCGCAAGCAGCGCACATTACCTTTCCCGACGGCGCGGTGATCGAGTATGAACCGGCCGAGGGAGCGCTGAAGGCCGTCGGCATCAAAAGCGCCACGATCGATGCTACTGAGCAGGTGAACGTCGCCGCACCGGCCATCGTTTGCCACGCAACGAGCAAAATCACATTGGATGCTCCTGAGGTGGAATGCACCCAGCTATTAACTGCCGGCACCATTGCCATCCGTCAAGGCGGCTCGATGACCGGCGATATCAACCACTCCGGCGGTAGCATCAGCTCCAACGGCATTGTAGTGCACACCCACACCCACGGCGGCGTGCAGAACGGCGGAAGCCAAACGGACAAACCAGCATGAACAACGCGAAATATCTCGGCATGAACCGAGGCTCGGGCCGCACGATCACCGACCTCGAACATATTCGCCAATCGGTGAGCGACATTCTGATCACCCCGATTGGCTCACGCACCATGCGCCGCAGCTACGGCTCTCTGCTATCCGAACTGCTGGATCAGCCGCAAAACGACGTATTGCGGCTGCAGATAATGGCTGCCTGTTACAGCGCACTGCTGCAGTGGGAACCGCGTATTCAACTAAGCGGTATCACCTTTAACACCACCTTTGACGGAAAAATGGTGGTCGACATCACCGGCAATCGCACGGATACGCCGGATACCTTTTCTCTTTCTGTTTCTGTGAGCTGACACCATGCCAACCATTGACCTGAGCTTATTACCCGCCCCCACTGTAGTGGACTCACTCGATTACGAGTCGCTGCTGGCCGATCGCAAGGCCACGCTGATTTCCCTCTACCCGGAAGAGCAGCGTGAAGCGATTGCACGCACGCTGACGCTGGAATCGGAGCCGATCGTCAAACTGCTGCAGGAAAACGCTTATCGCGAATTGATCCTGCGTCAACGCATTAACGAAGCCGCACAGTCGGTGATGCTCGGCTACGCCAGCGGCAGCGACCTCGATCAGCTTGGCGCCAACTTCCAGGTTCAGCGCCTGGTGGTGCAGCAGCCCGATACCACGATCATCCCGCCGACTCCAGCGATTATGGAGTCCGATAGCGATTTTCGCGTACGTATCCAGCAGGCGTTTGAAGGGCTGAGCGTCGCCGGCTCCAGCGGCTCCTACGAGTACCATGGCCGCTCCGCAGATGGCCGGGTGGCCGACGTATCCGCTACCAGCCCCAGCCCGGCTAACGTACTGATCTCAGTACTGTCGCGTGAAGGGAATGGCACCGCCAGCGCCGAGCTGCTAGCCATCGTCGATAAAGCCTTGAATGACGAAGATGTGCGTCCCGTGGCGGACCGCGTCAGCGTTCGCTCCGCCACCATCGTCAATTACAGTATTGACGCGGTGCTTTACCTTTACCCTGGCCCTGAAGCAGAACCAATCCGGCGCGCCGCCGAAGCCAAGCTAAAAAGCTACATCAGCGCCCAACACCGCCTCGGGCGTGATATCCGTCTGTCGGCAATTTATGCGGCGCTGCATGCCGAAGGCGTCCAGCGGGTGGAGCTGAAAAGCCCTCCTGCCGACATCGTATTGGATAAAACCCAGGCTTCATATTGCTCCGACTATAAGTTGATCGTAGGGGGTTCCGATGAGTAACCGCCTGTTGCCGGTTGGCTCATCAGCGCTGGAGGTCGCCGCCGCGGCCGCCTGTGCCGAGCTGGCCGCGATACCGGTACCGCTGCGTGAGTTGTGGGACCCGGCTACCTGCCCGCTCAACCTGTTGCCCTATTTGGCCTGGGCGTTTTCGGTGGATCATTGGGACGAGAGTTGGACGGAAGAAGTCAAGCGCGAGGTCGTCTCCTCCGCCTTCCTCGTGCACCGCCATAAAGGCACCATCGGCGCTATCCGCCGCGTGGTTGAGCCATTGGGTTACCTGATTAAACTGCGCGAATGGTGGGAGACCAACGGTGAACCCGGTACTTTTTCGCTGGATATCGGTGTGCTGGAGAACGGTATTACCGAAGAAATGTACCTGGAAATGGAACGGATGATCGCCGATGCCAAACCCGTCAGTCGCCACCTGAGCAGCCTTGCCCTGAATCTGGAAGCCTCCGGTAACATCGAGGTAGCCGGCGGCAATTACGACGCAGAGATCACCACCCTGTATCCAGACTATGTTGAATTTGCCCGACAGATGCTGGAAGGCCATTACCAGTTTTTACAGCGCAATACCGGCACTACTCTTGATTCGACCAAACAACATTTTGTTCTCAATGAAGAACATGTTCTGGCCGACTCACGTCATGAACGAGAGCTTTCTCGCATGGCCGGATTACCCAATGACGCCACCACCGAGGGGCAAGCGTTGCAAATCCTCGGTTATGCGCATGCCTATCAGGCGACCCGACAACAGAAGTATCTGGATCAAGCCATCGCCTGCTTCGACGCTTACGTGACTCATTTTTACGATGGAGCCCCTATCCCGGAAACCCCTCAGCGTTGGGTAGCCAATTGGATCGTCAACGCCAAAGAGCCGGTACTCGCCAACTGGCCGGTGGATAGCAAGGATCCAACGCACAGCGGTTTCAAAGGCGTGTCGATGACCTTTAACAAAGGGCGTACGCAGATCCCTCAGGGTGCTCCTTATTGGGGGGAGTATCTGGATATCGCTACCTTCGCCTTTGACGGTGTTCTGGCGTGGGATGCCATCAATGCCCAGGTCCGCGCGGTTAACGCCGCCGGCAACATTGACTGGAATCGCGATGGCAAACGCTATGACGTTGCGTGGATCATCAACTGGCAGGGTTATCAGATTAATGCCGACGGCGACATTCTCGCCAAAGGGTTACCCGCCGCTCAGTTCGGCACCGTGCAATTGGAAGACGCCACGCTCGGCGGTAGCCATAAGCTGAACTTTGCCAATCGTCAGCCGCTCGAAAAGGGTGGCGTAATGATCGAGCGCAATCAGATCCAGCATAATCGTCCGCTGCATGTTCCGGTCTCACATAACAACATGGGCAATGCGGCAGACGCCGAGCTGTGGTTCGCCGACGCCTGTTATCTGCTGTACAAAATCACCGGTGAACAACGCTATTTCAAGGCATGGAAAAGCGTTGAATTCACCGCCATGGAATATACCGACATTGATGCGCAGGATAAATTCTTCCGTCAGAGTCAGCATGCCAATACGCCATTCACCGACGGCATCTCCTACGACTGGTCCTACCCCGCTGATGCACCGGTCAGCTATGCACGCAATACAGATGGCATGATCACCCTTCGCAAGGATGTCGCGTCACAGCAATCGCTGGAGCAGCAGGCGGTGTGGTTCCGTATCAACAGCCAGTCAAAAGTTCGCACCAGTTTTGGCGGTGTTGATGACCAGAATCAGCCCATTACCTGCAAACTGCAGCTTTCCATTGCACCGGAAAAAAATGCTGCTCAGGCCACCGAATGGGGCATAGGTTTGCCGCAATCCACCCTTGCACAGGTGAAAACTTACGATATCGCACTCAGCAGTCTGGCGGCGCTGACCCGCGAAGACGGCAGCGATTATCTGCTGGCCGACCAACGCGCGGTGACCGATTACGGTGGTTGCGTGATCGGCAGTCTGTTTGAAGAACAGGTTTACGATAGCCGCAGCGCAATGGTGATCAACGCCCGCTTCCCCAATGATGATGCCGGCATGGTCATTGGCGCCTGGTTGACCGATGGGGAACGCTTCCCTGTTACCCAATTGGTTTACCGCGCCGACGCCGACTTTAACCTGCGGCTGGAGGATGACGATAAATGGCGTTGGTACTGGATGCTGCCCGCGACCGACGGCAAATGGATGTTGGCAACCTTTGCCCCGGCAGCCGCGGTGCTGAGCGGCTACCAACCTGATCATCAAGAGGGCGATGAGCAACCTGCTCACCCCAACTTCAGCAGCGTTGAACAAATCACCATCCTGCAAGATGGCAACGTGACGGACGCCAATTTCAGCTATTACGTATTGAACGATATCCCACCTACCTTTAACGCCGATGACGGTTACACCATCAAGTACCGCATCACATTGCAAGCGGAAAACCCTTATACCGCCCTGCTGGGGGATTGCACCATGCTGGGTCATCGTCAGGACAGCCTGTTCTGCACACCTGGCGTGATTCCGTTTTCCAATATCTACCAGGCCGACAGCCAACAGTTTGACGGCTGGCACGGCATGCCTTATCCGGGTTACCAGTACCCCTTTATTTTCGTTAATGCCGACGCCGACCCCGACGACGTGATGCTCAACAACATGGCCGAATTTCTGTGGCAATCACAGCAGTGGTATCAGCAGCAGTTCGGCGTATTAGGTCCCGGTGCTTCCGCCTATATCTGGAATCGCTGGGATAACCTGAGCTACGGCAGTGCGGACAGTTGGACCATGTACCACTGGGGTAAGGGGACTGCATGGGCCGGCTATCAGCCGCGCGCTTTCTTTGGTGCGACCCGTGCCTGGTATGAACTGAAACTGGCGGGTAAAACGCCGCCAACCAAACTGGTTGATTATGTCGAAAACTGGCTGCGCTGGCTGATCGGTTTTACCCAGGATTCCGGCGGCATCACGCCGACCGATTTCCCGATGGCCGGCGTTCCGCAACCCGATCAACACGACTTCACCGGCCATATGTGCGGCCTGTGGCTGGCCGGCGCAGTAATGGCAAAAATGGCCGGTTGCTCGGTCAGCGGCACAGATCACTTTATTGAGCAATGCGTAACAGAGTTACAGAAGAACTATCTGGCCACTGGCGACGTGATGGATGGCGCATGGTCGCCGGCACCGCGTCCCGGTACCGACAATGGGATGTTCTTCGGTTTTTGGTCGGGTGAAATCCTGCGCGGATTGAGCCTGTATGTGATGTACAAGAGCGGCCTTAACTACCCGGTCGACGAACAGAAGAGAGCAACACTATGACAGCAAAATACCGCGCCCTGCTCACCGAACAGGGCAAAGCGCTGCTGGCCAACGCCACAGCAACCGGCCAAAAGCTGGAAATAACCCAAATGGCGGTCGGAGACGGCGGCGGTACAGCCACCATTCCGAGCGAAAGCCAGACCAAACTGGTGAACGAAAGACGTCGTGCCGCGCTGAACTCGCTGCAGGTGAACACCAACAGCAATAATCAGGTGATCGCCGAGCAGGTGATCCCGGAAGATGTCGGCGGCTGGTGGATCAGAGAGCTGGGGTTATACGATAAAAACGGTGTGCTGGTGGCGATCGCCAATACCCCTGACACCTATAAACCGCTGCTGGCCGAAGGTGCTGGCCGTACTCAAGTGGTACGCATGGTGCTACTGGTCAAAGGTGACGCCAGCGCGATGATTGTCGCGGACAAAACCGCCGTGCTGGTTTCCCGCGACACGCTGGATGCGGCAATCGCCGAACATGCCCGTTCACGCAATCACCCGGATGCAACTCTGCTGGCCAAAGGCTTTACCCAATTGAGCAATGACAACAACAGCAACAGCGAATCTCTGGCGGCAACACCGAAGGCGGTGAAGGCGGTGAATGACGCCTCGCTAAAAATCGCCGCAAACTTGAAAGATGTGGCGGATAAAGTCACTGCGCGGAGCAATCTGGGCTTAGGCAGCGCGGCCACTCGTAACGTGGGGACTGAAGCTGCAAACTTGATGGAAGTTGGCGCGTTCGGTCTCGGCTCGGGCTCAACGCATCGTGCAGATGCCTACGGCAATCTTGGCGCAATCTATCGGGTCAATGGCACGTCGAAAAACGCACCGGGTTCAGGAATTTATGGTGTGATAAACCTGCCATGCGATGGCGGTCCTTCAAGCGGCTATCTGGCAGTCCAAAATAGCGCAGCCGCTTATGTCGGTAGCTCCACTACACCGGAGAAACCGCTGTCGTGGTACCGAATTTACACCACTGCCTATAAACCCACCGCGGCGGATGTCGGTGCTTACAGCAAAGGTGAGGCCGACGGCAAGTTTGTTAAACAGAGCGGCGATACCATTAGCGGCGGTCTAACGGTTAATGGCGCTATTGAAACCAAATCGGGGCTGACTACGCCGTCATTAACTGTGAATGGCAACTCAGTTATTTCAGGCTCGTTGACGGCCAAAGCCAGCATTGAATTATTTGGAGCCTCTCCTTATATAGATTTTCATTATGCCAATACGTCTGGAGATTATGACGTCCGTATTATTAATGAAAATCCAGGAAAGCTCACTCTGGGAGCTAAGGTTGTTCGGGTTAATGAAAACATTTCTGTTGGTGCTGATGCCTATATTGATCGCACATTATATGTCACGGGGGAATGTCGGGCAGGCAATACTTTATATGCCGGCACTGCCGCCTTTCAAACCAATGGTGATATCAACGGTAGCATTTGGGGTGGTTTCTTATCTAATTACCTTAACCAAAACTTCGTTCGCGACGTTCGCTTGGGTAATGTAGAAAGTGCCGCTTCCTGGAACGGCCCTGGTTACGCAGACAGTGCCGGCTATGTTTTAACCGGGGCGGCGAATAACAATCAAGACGAATTTATTGATGTTATTTTTCGCCGTCCGTTACAAAAACTCATTAACGGTACTTG
Source organism: Serratia inhibens (assembly GCF_003591175.1). Classification (GTDB taxonomy): domain Bacteria; phylum Pseudomonadota; class Gammaproteobacteria; order Enterobacterales; family Enterobacteriaceae; genus Serratia; species Serratia inhibens. Next base: position 22,493 of record NZ_QYYG01000011.1, read on the forward strand.
GGTTACCGTCTGGATCGCTTAATATGAAAAACATAAAAAACTTCACTCTCATTGAACCCGAAACTGCGGATCAAAAATCGTTGGCAGCGTCACATGGCGTTCTTTTCTTAAGGTCTGAAAGTGGTGATGATTGGTATGAATGCCAAAAAAAATTCCGCAATGACACTATAAAAATAATGTATGACAACAATGGAATAATTCGCTCAATTACCAATAAATCGAATACCGAGGGGCATTATGACGTTTCAGGTTTTTTCCCGGAAAACATGAGCGTTGCAGAAACAGACCAACTACCAGAAGGGGCTGATATCGATGGTCGCTGGTTTTTTGATGGAATACAGGTTAAACCCAGAGAGTATTCATCCGCAGAACTGCAACAGCAAGCCATGAATAAAAAGCAGGATCTGATGAAACAGGCCACGCTGCAAATAGCAACGCTTGCCGATGCCATCGAATTGGGAATGGCGAGTGATGAAGAACAACGACGTCTGACCGACTGGAAAACCTACCGGGTTCTGCTTAGCCGGCTGGATCCCGGCACCGCCCCCGATATTGATTGGCCGCAGTCACCGCAGTAATCCACTCAACGCCCCGCACGGGGCGTTTTTTTTATCTTTATTTTTCCTGCTGTTGTACCAGATCCCATACAAACCCAATGACGTGCGTCGTCGCATCGTGAAGGGCATCCTGTTACTACCAACCACAAACGGAGTAATACTATGGGTGATTATCACCACGGCGTGCGTGTCCTCGAAATCAACGAAGGCACCCGCGTAATTTCCACCGTCTCGACGGCAATTGTCGGCATGGTTTGTACCGCAGAAGATGCCGATGCAACCTTGTTTCCCCTCAACACCCCGGTGCTGATCACTGACGTTTTGGCCGCCAGCGGCAAGGCCGGAAAGGAAGGCACTCTGGCACGCTCGCTGCTGGCGATTGCCGAGCAGGCCAAACCGGTGACCGTCGTCGTGCGCGTGGCGGAAGGCAAAGACGAAGCCGAAACCACCTCCAATATCATTGGCGGCGCCGATGAGAACGGTAAGTACACTGGCATGAAAGCCTTGCTGGCTGCACAGTCTGAACTGGGCGTGAAACCTCGTATCCTGGGCGTACCTGGCCACGATAACCTGGAAGTGGCTACCGCATTGGCCGGTATCTGCCAACAACTCCGCGCCTTCGGTTATATCAGCGCCTACGGCTGCAAAACCGTTTCCGACGCCATCAAGTACCGTGCAGGCTTCAGCCAGCGTGAACTGATGTTGATCTGGCCGGATTTTGTCAACTGGAACACCACCACCAACAGCAGCGACATCGCCTTCGCTACAGCCCGCGCACTCGGCCTGCGAGCCAAAATCGACCAGGAAACCGGCTGGCACAAAACCCTGTCCAACGTCGGTGTGAACGGAGTGAGCGGCATTTCGTCCAGCGTGTTCTGGGATCTGCAAACCGTGGGTACCGACGCCGATCTGCTGAACCAGGGTTGTGTTACCACCTTGATCCGTAAGGATGGCTTTAAGTTCTGGGGCTCACGCACCTGCTCCGACGATCCGTTATTCCAGTTCGAAAACTACACCCGCACCGCGCAAGTACTGGCAGACACCATGGCCGAAGCGCATCTGTGGGCGGTTGACCGCCCGGTCACTCCAACGCTGATCCGCGACATGATCGACGGTATCAAAGCCAAGTTCCGCGAACTGAAATCCGCAGGGCTGATCATCGATGGCGACTGCTGGTATGACGAAAACGCCAACGATAAGGACACCCTGAAGGCCGGCAAACTGTTTATTGATTACGACTACACCCCGGTGCCGCCGCTGGAAGATTTGACCCTGCGCCAACGCATTACCGACCGTTACCTGGCGAACTTCGCCGCGTCCGTGAACAGCTAAGGAAACCTGAATCATGGCACTGCCAAAAAAATTGAAATACCTGAACCTGTTTAACGACGGCTTCAACTACATGGGCGTGGTATCCGCCATGACCCTGCCGAAACTGACCCGCAAGCTGGAAAAATTCCGCGGCGGCGGTATGAGCGGTGCAGCGTCCGTGGACTTCGGTCTGGACGACGATGCGCTGGTTGTTGAGTGGACCATGGGCGGCATCGATGAGTTGGTGCTGAAACAGTGGGGCCGCGTAGATGCAGTGCCGCTGCGCTTTACCGGCTCTTTCCAGCGTGATGACACCGGCGAAGTTTCAGCACTCGAAGTGGTGATGCGCGGCCGTCACAAGGAAATCGACAGCGGCGACTTCAAGCAAGGCGAAGACACCGAAACCAAGGTCTCTACCGACTGTACCTACTTCAAGCTGAGCATCGACGGCAAAGAGCTGATCGAGATCGATACCGTCAACATGATCGAGAAAGTCGACGGCGTGGATCTGCTGGCGGCTCACCGTCGTGCCATTGGCCTGTAATTCATAACATTAACGGCCAGCCATGCGCTGGCCTTCTTTACCTGACTGATAATTGGAAATCCCATGGAACTGAATGCATCCCCAGAAAATACCGTTGTATTGGAAACCCCGATCAAACGTGGCGACAGCGAAATCCGCGAAGTGCAAGTCACCAAACCGAATGCCGGCAGCCTGCGCGGCATCGGTTTGGCGGCCCTGGCCAACGCCGACGTTGACGCCCTGATCACCATCCTGCCGCGCGTCACCTACCCGAATCTGACCAAGGAAGAGTGCGCGCGCCTGGAACTGCCGGACCTGATTGCGCTGGCCGGCCAGGTGATCGGTTTTTTGTCGCCGAAATCGGCCGAGTAAACATCGACCCCGTTCTGACCGTGGACGATCTGATGGCGGACATCGCAGTGATTTTTCATTGGCCGCCATCGGAGATGAGCGGCATGACGCTGACAGAGCTAATAGGCTGGCGCCACAGGGCGCTGCAACGCAGCGGAGTAAATACAGATGAGTAATACCGACAGCAAAGAGGCGTTGGCGAAAGAGGACGCCGCCGTCCGAAACCTCAGCAAACAGCTTAGGTTAGAGCAGACGAATTATTCTCAGTTAACCCAGTTACTGAAAATAAAAGAAGCCCAGGCGGATATATTCCAGAAATTCGAGGAGATTAAAAATACCCGTAACGCTTTGCCAAAATTTATATCTTCGCCCGAGGATATCGAAACAACACAACAAGTTAATCTGAATTACGTTGTGCAAAAGGCCCGTGGCGCCATCGCCTCACTCCAACAAAACCGGCTTGAACGACAACTACAGGCAAAAGGAATAGATACTGCGGATTTAGCCGGAGCCCAACAACAAGCCCAAAAAAAACCAGACGTCACTCAAGGTTATATTAACCATCATCGCGGTACCGGCCAAAAACTGCGTCAGCAAAGACGTTCTGAGGTACTTGATGATTTTCAAACCCGTCAGAATGGAATTGGAAAAATTCGCGACGTCAGTTCTCAGGGATTTGGCCTGGCCAACAAAGCCTTCGACACCGGTAAAAATTTGCTGGCACCAGGGATAAAGTTTGAGCAACAAATGTCCGGAGTACAAGCGCAACTGGGATTAGATAGCGGCGATCAACGGCTGATCGCTCTGCGTCAGCAGGCGACTGGCAGGGCAGCCAAGGGGCAATCCGCACAGGATGTCACTCAGGCTCAATCCGCTCTGGCGAGCGCAGGCTATAACCCACAAGACGTTCTGGCTGCCGTTCCCGCCGCGCTGAACCTGGCCAAGGCTAGTGGTAGCAGCATTGATGAGGCAGTAAAAGCGCTGTCGGGCATCCAGCAAGCTTTTCAGCTGCCTGCCGATCAGGCGGAAAACATCGCTGATGTGATGGCCAAGGCCAGCAGCAGTTATCAGTTGAGCCTTTCCGATCTCGATAAAAAAATGCAGGCCGCCGCTCCGGCAGCCCTAAAGAACGGCATGGGGCTGGAGCAAACCGCCGCGCAATTGGCACCTCAGGGGCGTAGCCTGGGGAAAGTAGAGGGTGCCGCTCAGGCTATCGTCACCGTCAGGGGCGACAATCTGGATGGCGATATCAAGAAGCTGTTCACCTCATGGGACAGTATCCGCATCGATCTGTTTACCGGCCAAGACTCGTCCCTGCGTCAGCTGACGCAGACCGCGACCGGCTGGTTAAACACTCTCGCTCAATGGTCGACAGAAAATCCTGCATTGGCCAACAGCTTAATGACGGTAGGTATTGCCATTACCGCACTGCTTGGCGGCCTGTCGACTATTGGCACCTTTATCGTCCCGGCATTGAGTGCCATCAACATGTTGATGGCCGGTGCTGGCCTGCTGGGCAGCGTATTTACCTCCGTTGGTGCGGTTATTGCCGGCGCCTTTGCCGCTCTCAGCCTGCCGATCGTCGCCGTAGTGGCGGCCATTATCGGCGGTGCCGCTTTAATTTATAAATATTGGGAGCCTATCAGTGCCTTTATGGGGGGGATAGCAGAAAGTTTCAGCGCGGCTATGGGGCCGATCAGCGATGCATTTTCTCCAGTTATTGCCGCGTTCAACAGCGTGATGGATACGTTAAGGCCAGTATACGACTGGTTCAAGGCCTTGTTGACACCAATCAAAAGCACGCAAGAAGAACTGGACACCGCTGCTGCTTACGGAAAGAAGCTGGGTGAATGGCTGCTATGGGCCTTTAGGTTGCCCGGCGATGCGCTTAACCAATTAATCGGCTTAATAGGTAAGGCAAGGGGGTTTATCGATAAAGCCATTGGCTGGTTTGGCAATGAAAAAGCGGATCCGACCTCGGCAGAATACGACAGCAGCCTTTCTCCCAGCGGCGGTGTGTTGAGTCTGGGGAACGAAAACTACCGAGCCGTTCGCCCAACGAGTGGCCCTGTCGTTACCGATCACAGCGTACTGACCAATAACGTCGCCATCAGCGTACCGGCGGGGAGTACGCGCGAGGAAATGGAGCACATCGTCCGTACCGCCATGATGGACGTCGAAAATACCCGCCGTAATCAAAACCTCAGCGCTTATGCGCCTACGTAAGGAGCCAGACTCATGATGCTAACATTGGGGTTGTTCGTATTTATGTTACGCACCCTACCCTACCAAAGCATGAACCGTCAGTTGAGCTATCGTTGGCCGACAGGGAGCCGTGTAGGCCAACGGCCCAGTGCTCAGTTTCTGGGGGTAGACGCCGAAACAATCACCCTGAGCGGACAATTGCTGCCTGAACTGACCGGCGGTCGACTGTCGTTGCTCGCTCTGCAAACCATGGCAGAACAAGGACGGGCCTGGCCACTTATCGAAGGTACCGGCACTATTTACGGCATGTTTGTGATCGAAAAAATCACACAGGACAACAAACAGTTTTTTGCCAACGGTCAGCCTCGCGAAATCAACTTCAGCATTACGTTGAAGCGTGTGGATGAGTCGCTGTATGCCATGTTCGGCGATCTACGTCAGCAAGCCGGAGATCTGTTGAGTAAAACGCAAAAGGCGACGGGGATTTCATTATGATCGCCGATGTATTTCAACCTATGGGAGCCAAGCCAGCTCCCGATTTCATCCTGACGCTGGCTGACAAAGATATTACCAGCAACATCCGTAACAGGCTGATTTCACTGAATATGGTGGATAACGGCGGCCTGAGCGCAGATCAATTGAGTATTTCCCTGGACGACAGCGACGGTCTGATGGTCCTGCCCAGAAGGGGAGCCATTCTAGAACTGTTCCTGGGGTGGGAGAACTCGGCGCTGATTGGCCAAGGAAAATTCATCGTCGATACCATCGTCCATTCAGGCGCCCCTGACATGATCATGATCACGGCACGCAGCATCGATTTTCGCGGCTCACTGAACGAATCCCGCACCCAGTCCTATTCAGATGCAACCTTTGGCGAAATCGTGCAACAAATCTCGGCCCGCAATGGGCTGCGCGAACCCTATTTGAGCAATGAGCTGGCGGCAACCCGAATCCCACATGTCGACCAAACGGATGAAACTGACGTTCAGTTCCTTTCTCGGCTGGCTCTGGCAAACAGCGCCCGGGTGACCGTCAAATACCAACGCCTGCAGTTTATCCGCCCCGGATACGGCCGCAACCCGCGGGGTGAACCAAACCCGTTTAAAACCTTGATCCGTAACGATGGAGACAGCCATCGCTTTGAGCTGAAAGATCGCGGCAGTTACACCGGTGTCAGCGCCAGCTGGCTGAATACCAAACAACCCGAACAAGCAAATAGCAGCGTACAAATTGAGCGAACAAATCGCTTGGAAAATGCCAGTGTCACCCAGCATCCCGCTGCCAGGCCAAGTAACCATGCCACAACCGAACAGCAACAAAGCGGCAGCTATATGGTCGGCAAGGAAAAACAGGTCTATCACATTGCCAAGATCTTCCGTGATAAAGAAACCGCTATGCGGGCGGCAAAATCGTTGTTCGAACAACTGCAAAGGGGGATCGCCACCTTCAGTATCACTCTGGCTACCGGCCAGCCCGATCTGTTCCCGGAGACGCCCATCAAAGTTTACGGTTTCAAAGAGGCTATCGACCAACAGCTCTGGGTGGTCAATAAGGTCAGTCACACTTTAAGCAACGGTGGCTTCTTCAGCAATCTGGAGCTCAATGTCTACATTGAGGGTATCGATATCGCCACTAAAGAAACCTGACCTCTCTTTCATCACATTAACTTGCTTTTGCAAGTTAATGGGCTATTATAAGTCACATAACTTGATGCAGTCGAAAGGGGGATTCAACTATGATGCACTGTCCACTATGCGGTAACGTGGCCCACACTCGCTCCAGCCGCTACCTGAGCGAGTCGACCAAGGAGCGCTATCATCAATGCCAGAACATTAACTGCAGCTGTACCTTTGCCACGCATGAGTCCGTCGCGCGGGTGATCGTAAAGCCCGGTGATATCATCCCGGCTCAGCCGCACCCGGAGAAAGGCAAACAGCGCGCTACCGCACTCTAATACATAGCCTGCTACAGCAGGCTTTTTTATGCCTTCCAAATACAACTTGAATATCGTATTTACGAAACAAAATCTTGCATATACAACTCAAAAAAACAATAAGCATAAAAAAAGGGGTTGGCATATTGCCAACCCCTTCATAGCTATTAACTTTCGGATGCAGCGTTAGCCTACGCGGTTCAGACGCTCTTTGATACGAGCAGACTTACCAGTACGCTCACGCAGATAGTACAGTTTGGCTTTACGAACGGCACCACGACGTTTAACAGTAATGCTGTCGATTACTGGGGAGTGAGTCTGGAATACACGCTCAACACCTTCGCCGTTGGAAATCTTACGAACAGTGAATGCAGAGTGCAGACCGCGGTTACGGATAGCGATAACCACGCCCTCGAATGCCTGCAGACGTTTTTTGCTACCTTCAACGACCCATACCTTAACTTCCACGGAATCACCCGGACGGAATGCAGGTACGTCTTGCTTCATCTGCTCTTGTTCAATTTGCTTAATAATGTTGCTCATAATATGTCTCTTACCCTAGGTAAACTGATATATCGGTCCCGTCGAGCCAGATGCTCAGACGTTCCCTTCATAGTCCTGCTGCTTGGCCTGATGTTCCCGTTGGAACTCAGCCAGCAACACCGCTTGCTCGTCAGTCAGAGCTAGGCTTTCCAGAAGTTCAGGTCTTCTAAGCCAGGTACGGCCCAGCGACTGCTTTAAGCGCCAGCGACGTATCTCGGCATGGTTGCCCGACAGTAAAACCGACGGAACCTCCATCCCTTCCAACACCTCAGGACGGGTATAGTGCGGGCAGTCCAGCAATCCATCGACAAAAGAATCCTCTTCTGCTGAAGCCTGATGGCCCAGTACACCCGGTATAAAACGGGCGACAGAATCGATCAGGGTCATTGCCGGCAGTTCGCCGCCGCTGAGAACGTAATCGCCGATTGACCATTCTTCATCAATTTCGGTTTGGATTACGCGCTCGTCTATCCCTTCATAACGGCCACAAACCAGAATCATCTTCGGGTTGGCCGCCAGTTCGCACACGCCGGTTTGATCCAGCTTGCGCCCCTGAGGTGACAGATAAATCACCTTTGCTCCCTCGCCTGCCGCTGCTTTTGCTGCATGAATGGCTTCCCGCAAGGGCTGCACCATCATCAGCATTCCCGGGCCGCCGCCATAAGGGCGATCGTCCACGGTACGATGCCGGTCGTAGGTGAAGTCACGCGGACTCCAACACTGCACGCTCAGCAGGCCATTTTTTACTGCCCGGCCAGTCACCCCATAATCGGTGATCGCGCGGAACATCTCAGGAAACAGGCTTACAATACCAATGAACACAAGCCAATCCCCATTCCGTTATTCCACTTGCTTCGACCGTTTAATTCGGAGGTCAAAAACCAGGATCCCAATCTGCTTCAATCACGCGAGCAGTGAGATCGACTTTCTTGATAACCTGCCCATGAAGAAACGGGACCAACCGCTCCTTCATGCCGAACGCATCCTTCAGGTTAGCCTTCACAACCATCACGTCGTTCGAACCGGTTTCCATCATATCGACGACTTTACCCAGTTCGTAGCCGGTGGTAGTGACTACCTGGCAGCCCATAAGGTCTTTCCAGTAGTAATCATCACCTTCCAGCTCGGGAAGTTGTTCCGAATCCACGATAATCTCACGATTGGTCAGTAGATTCGCAGCATCCCGATCGTCAATGCCTTTGACTTTGATGATCAGGTCCTGACTGTGGCGCTTCCAGTCTTCCAACTCGACAAGCTGCCATTGACCCGCCTGCTGGATAAACCACGGCTGATAGTCAAAAATGCTTTCGGCGTTCTCGGTGGATGAAAATATTCTGAGCCAACCACGGATGCCGTAAGTAGACCCCATTTTACCGAGTACAATCGGCGCGATCGGTGCTACCGGTTTGAGTTGCTTGCTCATTGCCACCACCGCGACAGATTAAGCTGCTTTCTTAGCGTCTTTGATCAGCGCGTGAACGCGATCAGAAACGGTTGCACCCAGGCCGACCCAATGTTCGATGCGGTCCAGGTCCAGACGCAGTGCTTCAGCCTGACCAGATGCGATCGGGTTGAAGAAGCCTACGCGCTCGATGAAGCGACCATCACGAGCATTGCGGCTGTCGGTCACTACTACTTGATAGAACGGACGCTTTTTAGCGCCGCCACGTGCCAAACGAATTGTTACCATAACATCCTCTTTAGTTAATAAAACAGCCGGGCCCCATTGAGGGAACGGGGCCCGGTTGCAATATAAAAAGCCCGAAAATTTTACTCATTTTGGCGCAAAAAGCAATCTAAAGCGTAGATCACCGTCAACAACTTTTTGCGGCCAGCAATATTTCGGGCGGTTTTTGCCGCGAACGGCAAATGCTTAAACAGGCTCACCCCAGAGGGCAAGCGCCTGTCAGCGGCCTGGGAAGCCAGGCGGCATCATACCTTTCATGCCGCGCATCATCTTCGCCATTCCGCCTTTCTTCATCTTTTTCATCATGCGTTGCATCTCGTCGAACTGCTTCAGCAAGCGGTTGACGTCCTGCACCTGCATGCCGGAACCCATCGCGATGCGGCGTTTACGCGAACCTTTGATGATTTCCGGCTTGGCGCGCTCTTTCAACGTCATCGAGTTGATGATCGCCTCCATGCGCACCAGCACTTTATCGTCCATCTGCGATTTCACATTGTCCGGCAGTTGGCCGGCACCGGGCAGTTTGCTCAGCATGTTGGCCATGCCGCCCATGTTACGCATCTGCTTCAACTGCTCCAGGAAGTCGGTCAGATCGAAACCGTCGCCCTTCTTCAGCTTGTTAGCCAGTTTTTCCGCTTGTTCGCGATCAACTTTGCTTTCGATATCTTCGATCAGCGACAGTACGTCGCCCATGCCGAGAATACGTGACGCCACGCGGTCCGGATGGAATGGCTCCAGCGCGTCGGTCTTCTCACCCACACCGAGGAACTTGATGGGTTTGCCGGTAATGTGGCGGATCGACAGCGCAGCACCGCCACGCGCGTCGCCGTCGACCTTGGTCAGCACCACGCCGGTCAGCGGCAGCGCTTCGTTAAAGGCCTTGGCCGTATTGGCGGCGTCCTGACCGGTCATGGCATCGACCACAAACAGGGTTTCCACCGGCTTGATCGCCGCATGCACCTGTTTGATTTCGTCCATCATCGCTTCGTCTACGTGCAAACGGCCGGCGGTATCGACGATCAGCACGTCGTAGAATTTCAGCTTGGCCTGCTGCAATGCGCGGTTAACGATGTCGATCGGCTTTTCTTTGACATCCGACGGGAAGAAATCGATGCCGACACCTTCCGCCAACGTCTCCAACTGCCTGATCGCCGCCGGACGGTAAACGTCCGCAGAAACCACCAACACTTTTTTCTTCTGTTTTTCTTTCAGGAATTTGCCGAGCTTGGCGACGCTGGTGGTTTTACCGGCACCCTGCAGGCCCGCCATCAGCACCACGGCCGGCGGTTGCGCAGCCAGGTTCAGCTCGGTATTCACTTCGCCCATCGCGGCAATCAGCTCGCTCTTGACGATCTTGACGAATTCTTGCCCCGGCGTCAGGCTTTTATTGACCTCATGCCCCACAGCGCTCTCTTTGACGCGGTTGATAAAGTCGCGCACCACCGGCAGCGCAACGTCCGCTTCCAGCAACGCCATGCGCACTTCACGCAGGGTATCCTTGATATTCTCTTCGGTCAGCCGCCCACGGCCGCTGATATTGCGCAGTGTGCGCGACAATCGATCGGTTAAATTTTCAAACATCGTCTCATGCTCAACGTGTAATGACAGGCCGCTTTGGCGACACAATTGCGGCGATGATAACACGAAGCGCACAGGATCTCTGCCTCAGCGTTGGAGATCGGTTGGAGTGGGACGCGCTCAACGCTATACTGGCAATCCAATTAACCATGCCGAAGCAAAATTAAACGCTATGCCAGTTTTCTCCATTGTGGCTTTGATCGCCTACCTGCTCAGCCTTGGACTGATTATTCCCAGCTTGTTGCGGAAGAACAGCGCATACCGTCGGCTTGCTATCGTCTCGGCGGTGGTGGCGCTAATTTGCCATGCCATCGCACTGCAGCAGCGCATCTTTGACGTCAACACCGGGCAAAACCTCAGCCTGCTGAACATCGGTTCTATCGTCAGCCTGATCATTTGTTCGATCATGACCTTTGTCGCTTCGCGCAATCGCGGCTGGTTCCTGCTGCCCATAGTTTACAGCTTTGCGATGATCAATCTGGCCTTCGCCAGCTTTATGCCGGGCGAGTTCATCACTCATCTGGAGGCCAGCCCGGAGCTGATGGTGCATATCGGCCTGGCTCTGTTCTCCTATGCTACGCTGATTATTGCCGCATTGTATGCGCTGCAACTGGCCTGGCTGGACTACCTGCTAAAAAACAAAAAGCTGTCCTTCAGCGCTGACATGCCGCCCTTGATGAGCATCGAACGCAAAATGTTCCACATCACCCAGATCGGCGTAGTGTTGCTCACGCTCACCCTGTGCACCGGCCTGCTTTATATGGATAACCTGTTCAGCAAAGAGAACGTGCACAAAGCCGTGCTGTCCATCATGGCCTGGTTTGTGTACATCGTTCTGCTGTGGGGCCATTATCATGAAGGTTGGCGCGGCCGCCGCGTCGTTTGGTTCAGCTTTGCCGGCGCCTTTTTGCTGACGCTGGCCTACTTCGGTAGCCGTCTGATTCAACAAGTCATGGTGCGCTAACCGCCTCAGGCCATCTTTTTCCCTATATAAGGAATACCGCGTTGGAGCACGTTTCGACAGGGACCCTGATCATTATCCTGGTGATCATGATTGTGGTCTCCGCTTACTTCTCAGCATCCGAAACCGGCATGATGACGCTCAACCGCTATCGTCTCCGTCATCTCTCCAAGCAGGGTAACCGCTCTGCGCGCCGGGTCGAGAAACTGCTGCAAAAACCGGATCGCCTGATTGGTCTGGTGTTAATCGGCAATAACCTGGTAAACATTCTCGCTTCGGCGCTGGGAACCATCGTCGGCATGCGACTGTATGGCGACCTCGGCGTAGCCATCGCCACCGGCATATTGACGCTCGCCGTGCTGTTGTTTGCCGAAGTGTTGCCCAAAACCTTCGCAGCGCTGTATCCGGAGCGCATCGCCTTCCCCAGCAGCTTTTTACTGGCGCCGCTGCAGAAGGTGATGTTCCCGCTGGTGTGGCTGCTCAACGGTATCACCACGCTGATATTGCGCCTGTTCGGTATCCGCACCAACGTGCGCGTCAGCGATGCGGTGAGCAAGGATGAGCTGCGTACCATCGTCAACGAATCCCACTCGCAGATTTCCCGCCGCAATCAGGACATGCTGATCTCGGTGCTGGATCTGGAAAAGGTGACGGTCGATGACATTATGGTGCCGCGCAACGAAATCGTCGGCATCGACGTCAGTGACGACTGGAAGTCGATCATGCGCCAGCTTACCCACTCGCCGCACGGCCGCATCGTGCTGTATCGCAGCTCGTTGGATGACGCCATCGGCATGCTGCGGGTGCGTGAAGCTTACCGCCTGATGACCGAGAAAAAAGAGTTTAACAAAGAGAACCTGCTGCGCGCCGCTGACGAAATTTACTACGTGCCTGAAGGCACGCCGCTCAATGTTCAACTGGTGAAATTCCAGCGGAATAAAGAGAAAGTCGGCATCGTGGTGGACGAATACGGTGATATTCAGGGGCTGGTAACGGTGGAGGATATTCTGGAGGAGATCGTAGGCGATTTCACGACCTCCATGTCACCCACGCTGGCGGAGGAAGTTAATCCACAGAGCGACGGCTCCGTATTGATAGACGGTACTGCCAACGTGCGCGAGTTAAACAAGGCGTTCAACTGGACGCTGCCGGCCACCGAAGCGCGCACCATTAACGGCATGCTGCTGGAAGAGCTGGAAGAGATCCCCGAGATCGGTACCCGGGTACGCGTTAGTCACTACGACGTCGATATTCTCGACGTGCAGGACAACATGATCAAACAGGTGCGGGTCACGCCGATAAAGTCGCTGCAATCCAGCGTTCAACAACGCTGATTGCCCGCCAGAAAGAGAAAAGACGCGAACATCGCGTCTTTTTTTATTGCTGTAGCCAGGCGGCAAACTAGATGTGCAGTTCCTGCAGCTTTTCTTCCGGCAGCGCCAGCTCTTCGTTGTGGTTTACTACCACGTCGTGGTCGAGAATGTGCTTGGCGATTTCCTGCGCTTCTTCCAAAGAGTGCATGTGATAGGTGCCACACTGGAACTCGTTCAGCTCAGGAATTTTACGCTGATCAGTCACTTTCAGCACGTCGGCCATCGCCGCTTTCCACGCATCGGCAACGCGCTGCTCTTCCGGCACGCCAATCAGGCTCATATAGAAACCCGTGCGGCATCCCATCGGGGAGATATCGATAATCTCAACGCCCTGACCATTCAGATGATCGCGCATAAAGCCGGCAAACAGGTGTTCCAGCGTATGAATGCCGCGTTCTGGCATCACTTCCAGGTTCGGCCGACAGAAGCGCAGATCGAACACGGTGATGGTATCGCCATGAGGAGTTTTCATGGTTTTCGCAACGCGGACAGCCGGGGCTGCCATGCGGGTATGGTCTACGGTGAAGCTATCCAGCAGTGGCATTTCGTTACCTCCTCGTAAAAGAGTATTTATTTCGAAACTTTTTTAACTAACCAGGAAACCTTTTCCAACCCAGCGAGTCTGAGTATGTGAAAGACGCGCATTTGTTATCATCATCCCTGTCATCAGAGATGCATATTTGGCCACATTGATGTGGCCTTTTTCTTTTTCAGCCCCCGCCGTGTTGCTTCAGGAACTCTTCAAAGCTTAGCGTATCGCCGGCTTCTATGTTGCGTTGGCGCTGCCATGAGGCTTCCTGTTCCTTCGCCAGATCGGCTTCGGTCAGAATTTCCAACGGTTCCTCCATCAGCATCTGACGGTACTTTTCAGCCAATTGCAGACCCACGCGGCCGGTTCCCTCTTCCTTCATCGCTTTCAGGATACGAGCAGAAAACGTCAGCTCCGGATCGTCAAACGCCGCAACCAGCTCATCGCAAACTTGCTGGTACTGCCGATCGCCGGCTTCGCTATCCAGCACCTCCGCTACGCGTCGCAGATCGTCAAACAACGCCTTACCGACTTTCTCCAAAGGCTTACGGCTGTCATCACAGCCCATGCCGATGGTCTGGCCAGGCTTGCGTCCTTCGAGGATCACACGATTCCAGTTCTTGCGCGTGCAAAGCAGTTCATCACTGTCCATCTCTGGCGCATCGGCCAGCACACACCACACCAGGAAGAGGTCCAGGAAACGCGCCTGCACCGCATCCACGCCGATTGGCGAGAACGGGTTGATGTCCAGCGAACGAACTTCGATGTATTCGATACCACCGCGCAGCAGCGCATCTGATGGCGTCTCACCGCTTTTGGTCACACGCTTCGGCCGGATCGGCGCATACAGTTCATTTTCAATCTGCAGCACGTTACTGTTCAATTGCAGGTAACGATCGCCGTCCTTTACACCCAATTCGGCGAACTCTTCGGAAGGCGTGACAATCGCCCGCTTCAGACCGGCGACATAACTCTGCAGATCGTTGAAGGTAATGCCCAGATTGCTCTGAGATTTATTGGTGTAGCCCAGGTCACTCAACCGCAGCGAAGTGGCATACGGCAGATAGCACATACCCTGCTCGGTACGCTCGAACGGCAATGCGGTTTCACGCCCTTTCAGGAACGAGGAACAGATCGCCGGTGACGCGCCGAACAAATACGGGATCACCCAGCCAAAACGGTAGTAATTGCGGATCAAGCGGAAATAGCCCGCAGAAATCTGCTCTTTGCCGCTTTCTGCATCTTTAACGCCGGCCCATGCCTGCCAGAACTCCAACGGCAGCGAGAAATTGTAATGCACGCCGGAAATGGTCTGCATCAGTGCACCGTAGCGATTTTTCAATCCTTCACGGTACAGCGTTTTCATGCGGCCAATATTCGACGAACCGAACTGCGCCAGCTCAATGTCCTGCTCGGCTTCAATAAAGCACGGCATGCTGAGCGGCCACATGCGTTCATCACCCAGATTACGCGCCACGTGACGGTGGATATCACGCAGGAACGTCAGCAGGTGATCGAGGTTATCGTCAACCGGCGTAATAAACTCTAACAGCGCCTCGGCAAAGTCTGTGGTAATCCAGTGGTGCGTTAATGCCGCCCCCAACTTCTCCGGATGTCCGGTTGTCGCCAGTTTTCCGTCCGCGGTGACACGCAGCGTTTCACGCTCGATGCCGCGACGAATACCTTTTAATGCATGGGGATGGGCTTCCAACCAAGAAAGCGCCTGTGATACGTCCGGGATCAAATTGACCTCCCGCTTCTAAAAACAATAACTCGTAAGCATACTGAATCTGCACCCGAGTGAATATTGAGTTATATTCACTTCGTTAATGCCACCAGGCCATTCCCTGTAACGTTATCATAGTCAAAATGATGTAACGCAGCGCCTTTCCGATACACAGAAACAGCGCTACAGGGCCCCAGGGCATGCGCAGCCAACCTGCCAACACGCACAACAAATCGCCCACTACCGGCACCCAGCTGAGCAACAGCGCAGCCGGGCCGAAGCGTTGCATCCACCCGAGCGCTGTCTCCAGCCCCCGCTGCGGTTTCAACGCCGGTAACAAGCGCCCGATAATGACATTGGTCACCCCGCCGAGCGTATTCCCCAACGTCGCGGCCAACACCAGTAACTCCGGTGAGACGCGGCTGTTAGTCAGCAAGGCGACCAAAACAATCTCTGAATTTCCCGGCAACAGCGTCGCACTGAGGAAGCTGCTGCCGAATAGCGACATGACCGCCAGCGTACTACTCAAAGCGTGCGGACATCTACGACAGCCATATTGGCGCTTTTCGCCGCCTGAATACCGAAATCTGCGTCTTCAAATACCACGCATTTTTCCGGCGGCACGCCAATCAGCTCGGCACATCGCAGGAAAGTATCGGGTTCAGGCTTGTGCCGCAGTACGTCATCGGCACCCACGATCGCATCAAAACAGTGGAACAGACCCAAATGGCGCAACAAAGACTCCGCCATGCGATGTTCACTGCCAGTACCTACCGCCATCGGGCGGCGACCTTGATAGGCTTTGACCACCTCAATCAGCGGCAGGGGCCGCACGGTATCCAACAGCATCGTTTCCACCGCGCGGGTTTTCTCCGCAGCCAGTTGATGGGGATCGAGATCGGCCTGATGGCGGGTAATAATCGACTGGGCAATACGCCAGCTCGGAGAGCCGTTCAACGCCACCATGGCCGCTTCATCAAACGTCATACCGTAACGGGCCAGCACCTCGTGCCACGCTTTGCGGTGCGTCGGCTCGGTATCAAGAATAGTGCCGTCCATGTCGAAGATCAGACCCTGATAGCGGTCGTACATCGTTACTCCATGATCGTTGAGGAAAGAAAACTACTTTAGCGTAAAGCCGGAAGGTTGTCGCTGATCGCGTAATGGCGGAATGTGCTCTGAGAAAAGCCCGGTAAGAAGAGTAGTGCGGAAAGTATTTTCCCAAGACCGGAAAGCGAAAAACCCGCCGAAGCGGGTTTTTCTTAGATGGTGCATCCAGGAGGATTACTCAGCGTAAACGCTTCGCCCTATGGGCCGTTGCTGAAGCAACGTTGTCTCGCTTCGCTCGGCTCGAACCTCCAACCGCTCTCCTCGCGGTCGGAAAAGCGAAAAACCCGCCGAAGCGGGTTTTTCTTAGATGGTGCATCCAGGAGGATTCGAACCTCCGACCGCTCGGTTCGTAGCCGAGTACTCTATCCAGCTGAGCTATGGATGCATTACTGTTTTTTGGTTTGTCTGCTTGAAGAAACAAGTTTGACAGAAAGAATGGTGCATCCAGGAGGATTCGAACCTCCGACCGCTCGGTTCGTAGCCGAGTACTCTATCCAGCTGAGCTATGGATGCACAGGAATTCTTTTTTGATACCGTATGGTACGTTGTTACTACCCCACCATACTGCAAAATATGGTGCATCCAGGAGGATTCGAACCTCCGACCGCTCGGTTCGTAGCCGAGTACTCTATCCAGCTGAGCTATGGATGCAAATGGCGGTGAGGCGGGGATTCGAACCCCGGATGCAGCTTTTGACCGCATACTCCCTTAGCAGGGGAGCGCCTTCAGCCTCTCGGCCACCTCACCATACGCTTCTTTCGAATTGTGCCTAACTTGCTTTGGAGAAGCTCATCGGCACTGCGTGGCGCACATATTACTTTCTCCGACTTTTAAGTCAAACAATTTTTCCCAACTCACGCGCATTTGCACAATTCACGCTCAACATGGGCGATTTCGCGGCAAAAAGAGTGTTTTATCAACAGGCAACTCCAGTAAAACCGCAAACAAAGTGAATGGCTTCAAACAAGAAATGAGTAAGGAGGAAAGCGGAAAGGATAATGATGGGCACAAAAAAGCTCAGTAGCGTCTCGCTAAGCAACGAGACGCTGCTTCGAAATCAGAAGGTCGTCTGTTGAGACTTCTCTGCCTGAATGCGCTGATAGATTTCTTCGCGGTGCACTGACACCTCTTTAGGGGCATTCACACCAATACGAACCTGGTTGCCCTTGACCCCTAATACTGTGACCGTGACCTCATCGCCAATCATGAGGGTTTCACCAACTCGACGAGTCAGAATTAACATTCTTTGCTCCTTGAAAGATTAAAAGAGTCGGGTCTCTCAGTTTCCCCGTCATTATCCATCATATGCTGCGAAAACGTAAGCCATGTAACCCACAATAAGTGTAAGCAGGCTTGGTCTCACCTCAGATAATGATAAGTTTAGCCGACCTGAAAAACTTTGTTCCCGGAATTGTAACTAAATTGTGTTAGCACAGGCTAAAAACGCCATAATCAGCAATGACTTATGGCGTTTATAAGTGCTATTTATTTATATTCACAGTTTCGAAGCCACCCAGGCCTCTACACTGTTTAATGCCGCCGGCAGAGCACTGACATCGGTGCCCCCAGCCTGCGCCATATCGGGGCGCCCACCCCCTTTGCCGCCAACCTGCTGCGCTACCTGACCGATCAACTCGCCGGCTTTCACCCGGTCGGTCAAATCTTTGGTCACGCCGGCAATCAGGCTAACCTTATCGTCGGCCGTAGTGGCCAGCACGATAATTGCAGAACCCAGCTGATTTTTCAGATCGTCAACCATGGTCCGCAGCATTTTCGCTTCAACGTTATCAAGCCGGCTGACCAACAGCTGCACGCCATTGACCATTTTTGCCTGGCTGGACAACGAAGCGCTTTCCTGTGCCGCCTGCTGATCTTTCAGCTGCTGCAGCTCTTTCTCCAGTGCGCGAGTACGATCCAGCACCGCACGTACCTTGTCCGTCAGGTTGTTACTGTCACCTTTAACCAGGTGCGCTACGTCCTGTAACAGATCGTTTTGCTGATGAAGGGTAGCAATAGCGCCCTCGCCGGTTACGGCCTCAATACGGCGAATGCCCGCGGCGGTACCTGACTCGGTCAGAATGCGGAACAGGCCGATATCGCCGGTACGACTGGCGTGAGTACCGCCACACAGTTCGGTAGAGAAGTCGCCCATGGTCAGTACTCGTACGCTGTCGTCGTACTTCTCACCAAACAGCGCCATCGCGCCCTTCTCTTTGGCATCATCCAGCGCCATCACGTCGGTTTGCACCGGCAGGTTGCGACGTATCTGCTGGTTAACCAAATCTTCCACTACGCGAATTTGCTCCGGCTTCATCGCTTCAAAATGCGAGAAGTCGAAACGCAGATATTTATCGTTAACCAACGAGCCTTTCTGCGCTACGTGATCGCCCAGAGTCTGACGCAAAGCCGCATGCAGCAAGTGGGTAGCGGAGTGGTTCAGACGAATGCGATTACGGCGGGCGGTATCGATCTGCGCATCAACGCGATCCTTCACCTTCAGCGAACCCTGAGACAATTTGCCCTGATGGCCGATGGCCTGGCCATATTTCTGAGTATCGCTAACCACAAAATCAGCGCCAGCGGCTTTCAGCACGCCTTTATCGCCAACCTGGCCACCGGATTCGCCGTAGAATGGCGTTTCATCCAGCACCACCACAGCCTCTTCGCCTGCGTGGATCTCATTCACCGGCTGACCGTCGCGGAACAATGCCGTCACTGTAGCCTGCTGCTCTTCGCGGTCATATCCGCTGAACTGGCTGGCGTCGTCAACGCGGATCATGCTGTTGTAGTCGGCACCGAAGCCGCTGGACTCGCGCGCACGGCGGCGCTGCGCTTCCATCGCCAGCTCGAAGCCAGCTTCATCCACTTTCAAACCGCGTTCACGGCACACGTCTGCGGTCAAATCGACCGGGAAGCCGTAAGTGTCATACAGGCGGAAGGCCGCTTCGCCATCCAGAGTATCGCCCTGCAGCTTGGCCAGCTCTTCGTCCAGCAAGGCCAGGCCACGTTCCAACGTGCGGGCAAACTGGTCTTCTTCGGTTTTCAGCACTTGCTCAACCAACGATTGCTGACGCTTCAGTTCTTCGGCTGCCGGGCCCATCACTTCTATCAACGGTGCAACCAGTTTATAGAAGAAGCTCTCTTTCGCGCCCAGCATATTGCCGTGGCGGATAGCGCGACGAATGATGCGACGCAGCACGTAGCCACGGCCTTCACTTGAAGGCATTACGCCGTCTGACACCAGGAAGGCACAGGAACGGATATGGTCGGCGATAACACGCAGGGATTTGTTATCCAAATCAACCGCACCCGTCACTTTCGCCACAGCGGTAATCAGCTTGCTGAACAGGTCGATTTCATAGTTGGAATTGACATGCTGCAACACCGCGGCAATGCGCTCCAGGCCCATACCGGTATCTACCGAAGGTTTTGGCAGTGGCAACATAGTGCCGTCGGATTGACGGTTGAACTGCATGAAAACGATGTTCCAGATCTCAATGTAACGATCGCCGTCCTCTTCCGCGCTGCCTGGCGGGCCACCCCAGATGTGATCGCCGTGATCGTAGAAGATCTCGGTGCACGGGCCGCATGGGCCGGTATCGCCCATTTGCCAGAAGTTGTCAGACGCGAAGGCCGCCCCCTTATTGTCGCCAATACGGATAATGCGTTCTGCCGGTACGCCAATCTGTTTCTGCCAGATGTCGAAGGCTTCGTCATCGGTTTCATAGACGGTCACCCACAGCCTTTCTTTCGGCAGGTTAAACCAGTTTTCACCGGTCAACAGTTCCCACGCGTAGCTGATGGCATCGTGTTTGAAATAGTCGCCGAAGCTGAAGTTGCCCAGCATTTCAAAGAACGTATGGTGACGTGCTGTATAACCGACGTTCTCCAGATCGTTATGCTTACCACCCGCACGCACGCAACGCTGTGAGGTAGTGGCTCGGGAATAGGCACGCTTGTCCAGCCCCAGGAAAACATCTTTAAATTGGTTCATGCCGGCATTGGTAAACAGCAATGTCGGATCATTGTTAGGTACCAGGGAGCTGCTTGCTACAACCTGGTGGCCTTTACTATGAAAGAAATCGAGAAACGCTTGACGGATCTCAGCGGTGCTCTTGCTCATAATTTTCCCGGAAAGGCTAGAATAACGACACGTGAGCAAGAGCGCGACATCCTGACGATGGCATCTAGCTCACGAACAAAAAGTGGGGATAAGATAAATTTTCTTCAGAGGGAAGTAAAACCCCGTGTGCGTTCATTGCGCAAAATCACGGTAAATTGACTGAATTTCTTCCTGAAAGAAGCCTCGATAGAGCAGATAACGCTGAACTTTGGCTTTCTCTTTCCAGTCCGTTGGCAACTCGTCGCCAAATTTCCGCTGCGCCACCTGCTTAGCTTGTTCACACCAGTCGATATCACAGTCCGCCAGCGCCGTCTGAGTCAGCTCTTTATCCACACCCTTTTGCATCAGTTCCGAGCGGATGCGCTGCGCGCCGTAACCTTTACGGCTGCGACTGCCGATATAGCTGCGGGCAAAGCGTTGATCGTCCAACCAGTTGTGCTGGTAGCAATAGGTAATAACCTGCTCGATAACGGCGGGATCTACGGGTTCTTCAGGGGACGGTGCAGAGGTGGGGAGGGTCTTGGAGCCAAATCTGGTTTTCGCCATAAATGGCTGCGCCGCAAGTTTGCGGCGCAGTTCAGCTTCACTATGATCGCGTTGCGACAGCAGGCGCATGGCGCGGCTTAGCAAATCATTCATTATTCAAGCCTGATTTAATCGATGTTGGTGCAACCTAAATGGCATGCACCAACCTCAACAGCGATTAAAACTCTTCGCTGGTTTCAGCTTCACCATCATCGAAGCTTTCATTGGTAGCGGTAACCAGTTCACCGTTGCTGTGCAGCAGCAGGTCACGCAGTTTTTTGTCCAGTTCAGCGGCAACCGCAGGGTTTTCTTTCAGGAAGTTGCAGGCATTTGCCTTACCCTGACCGATTTTATCGCCGTTGTAGCTGTACCAGGCGCCGGCTTTCTCGATCATCTTGTGCTTAACGCCCAGATCGACCAGTTCACCGCGGCTGTTGATGCCTTCACCGTACAGAATTTGGAACTCAGCCTGCTTGAAAGGCGCTGCAATTTTGTTTTTCACTACTTTAACGCGGGTTTCACTGCCCACCACTTCATCGCCTTCTTTAACCGCACCGATACGGCGGATATCCAGACGAACAGAAGCATAGAATTTCAGTGCGTTACCACCGGTAGTGGTTTCCGGGTTGCCGAACATGACACCAATTTTCATACGGATCTGGTTGATGAAGATCAGCAGCGTGTTGGCGTTTTTCAGGTTACCGGCCAGCTTACGCATCGCCTGGCTCATCATGCGCGCCGCAAGGCCCATGTGTGAGTCACCGATTTCACCTTCAATTTCCGCTTTTGGTGTCAGCGCCGCGACGGAGTCAACGATGATCACGTCAACCGCGCCAGAGCGGGTCAAAGCATCACAAATTTCCAGAGCCTGCTCACCGGTGTCCGGCTGGGAACACAGCAGGTTGTCGATATCGACGCCCAGTTTTTTGGCATAAATCGGATCCAGCGCGTGCTCGGCATCGATGAATGCACAGGTTTTGCCTTCGCGCTGCGCGGCAGCGATAACTTGCAGCGTCAGAGTGGTTTTACCGGAGGATTCCGGGCCATAAATTTCAACGATACGGCCCATTGGCAGGCCGCCCGCACCCAGCGCGATATCGAGTGACAGTGAGCCGGTAGAGATCGTTTCTACATCCATAGAACGGTCTTCACCCAGACGCATGATGGAGCCTTTGCCGAACTGTTTCTCAATCTGGCCCAGTGCCGCAGCTAACGCCTTTTGCTTGTTCTCATCAATAGCCATTTTTGCTCCTTCGTTTCGCAATGCCGGTGTTACCCCACACTGCAACGGAATGTATGTTGTGCAGGAAATGTCGCTAATTATACTGTATGCTCATACAGTATCAAGCCTAATTTTACAAAAATTCGTCAAGTGCGGTTTGCAGCGCGAAAATCGTCGCCTGAAGCCGCACCGCATCACGATCGCCGGCAAATTGCATTTTATGCGCCTGCACCTGCCCAGAGCGTTCGGCAAAACCAAACCATACGGTACCTACCGGTTTTTCCGCACTGCCGCCGTCCGGCCCGGCAATGCCGCTGACCGACAGCGCCAGACCAGCCTGCGCCGCATGTAACGCCCCCTGCGCCATCTCGCGCACCACTTCTTCGCTCACGGCACCGTGGGCAGTCAGGGTCGATTCCGCCACACCCAGCAACTCGTGTTTCGCCGCGTTGCTGTAAGTGACGAACCCGCGATCGAAATAGGCAGAGCTGCCGGCAATGTCAGTGATGGCTTTGGCGATGCCGCCGCCGGTGCAGGATTCCGCACAGGTGATCCACAGCCCCTTGGCCTTCAGTTTTTCCCCTACGGCAATGCTGAGTTCCCGCAGCTGATTTTCACTCATAACCCCTCCATAGCGAATCAGGTATATGCGCCCGATAGTAGCATTTATCAAGCCTGACCGACGCCGCGATGACAGAAATGCGCAGCGCCTCGCAGGAGAGGCGGTGTTAAGCCGCGGGTCAAACTGCTAGTATCAAATGTAACGCCCGGGTTAACGAACGGCGTTTCAGGATGAGGGATCTCACAGGGCCGTCTGTGCTGCCGGCGTGGCGGGCCCAGGCAAACCAGGACAAAAGATTAGGATGATAGAGTGAAAAAAACGTTAGGCGTCTTCTTTCCGTTGTATACCACCACCCTGCTGATGCTGCTGGGGTCAGGGTTGCTCACCACTTACATCTCCCTGCGTTTAACCTCAATCCATGTAACAGGTGCGCTGATCGGCGCAATTATTGCCGCCAACTACATCGGCCTGGTGATCGGCGGTAAAGTCGGTCATTTCCTGATTGCCCGCGTCGGCCATATCCGCGCTTACGTCTCCTGCGCCGGCATCATTACCGCTGCGGTGCTGGGGCACGGCCTGACGGAGTACATTCCTGTCTGGGTGGTGCTGCGCCTGATTATCGGCCTGTGCATGATGTGCCAATTTATGGTGCTGGAGAGTTGGCTGAACGACCAGGCGGAATCCAATCAGCGCGGCATAGTTTTCGGTTTCTATATGGCGGCCACCTACCTGGGCATGTCGCTGGGCCAGGTGGTGCTGATGCTGCAGACCAATCTCGGCATCACCACGTTGCTGTTGATCGCGCTGTGTTTTGCACTCTGCCTGGTACCTATCGCCCTCACCACTCGTACCAATGCGCGTCACATGTCACCGGCACCAATGGAACTACGCTATTTTGTCGGCGCTATTCCCAAGGTGCTGGCGACCACGCTGGTGATCGGCATGGTAGTAGGCTCTTTCTATGGGCTGGCTCCGGTCTACGCCAGCATGCAGACACTAACTACCCAACAAACCGGCCTGTTTATGGCGATCGCCATCTTTGCCGGACTGGTGGCGCAGTTCCCGCTCAGTTGGCTGTCAGACCGCTATAATCGTACGCTGTTGATGCGCATCAATGCCATTTTACTGATAGTGGCGGCATTGCCGCTGGCTCTGGTACCGCACATTGATTTTCCTGTGCTGCTGGTGGTGGGATTTATCGTCAGCATGCTGCAATTCACGCTGTATCCACTGGTCGTGGCATTGGCGAACGATCTGATCGAGCCTGAGCGGCGCGTATCGCTGGCAGCCTGTTTGCTGATGGCGTTCGGCGTCGGTGCCAGTATCGGTCCGCTGGCGGTCGGGGCGCTGATTCAGCCGCTGGGCGGCAACATTCTGTATGCGTTCTTCTCGCTTTGCGGCGTATTGCTGGTGGCCTTCAGCCGTACGGTAAAAGAAGACGAGTCGCAGTTTGTGCAGGATGCGCCATTACCGCATATTCCCCTGCCGGACAGCCTGACCAGTTCGCCGCTTTCCCCGGCACTGAACCCAACCTTCGATGAGCAGATCATCCACGATACCATGCCGCCTCCGGAGGCCGCACCGGATCCGGTAGATGATCAACCCAGCGAAACGCCGGCAGCGGAGGAACCCATCCCGCAGGGTGCAGATCCCGATGAAGATACGGGGTTGAAAAAGGCCCACTCGATGCTTTAATCATTGGCCCCTCTTTGAGCGCGATATCCGAGCGTCACAGATCCAGGAAGGATCCCAGGCGGTAACCGCGCTCCGCAATCGCGTTTTTAATGCCTGGTGCGGTTAAAACATCCACTTCGGCAAGCCGCGGGTAGCAGTATTTGCTCGCCAGAAGGGTTTTATCCAGGAATGCCGGATGGCACATCATCTCGACTGAACCGGCGCTGCGTTCGTCGGCCCGCTCAAGCACCTGCAAAAACAGCGCTTCAGATATGGCCTCGCCATAAAAGCCCGCATCAAACCACTCGGTGCTACGATCATAACGCAGCGGAATGTCTTGTTGCGCCACTACCTGGCGGTCAATACGCAGCGGAATGGATTTGGACTGAGCGAAGGCTTCCACCAACGGATAGATTTGCGGCAACATATGCGTATGATGGTGGCTGTCGATATGAGTCGGCGCTTTGCCGAAAACGGCCACAAACCTGTCGTATTGCCCCACCAGCTCATTGTAGATTTCGTCCAAATCCAGCATCGCAGACTCGGCCCTTTCCCACAGCCACTTACCGAGTTCCCCCCGCTCGTTGACCAATGACGGCATCAGGGTCAATGGGCGCCCATGAGTCAACACAAAATGCAGCCCCACCCGCAACCCGGTAAAAACCTGGCTCAATTTCGCCGCGTGGTACACATCCTCGCCATTCACCATGGCGGTAGTTGAAGAGACCACCCCGTAATGAAACGCCTCGATAACCCCGTAGTTCTGGCCCTTGCTCAGGCCAAAGTCGTCGGCATTCACTATCAGTAACTTTTCCATTTTGGTATCCATTTGACAAATTTTTGGCAAGGGAAAGCCGTCCGTCAGGTACGGCAGGTCCCCTTCGCGTATGCAAAAAAACTTATTTCATCAGGTTATGGGTGGCCTGAAAGGTATTCGGAATATCGGCGTTAATACTTATCGGGAGCGGCCCTAAACAGGGCCGTAGAACTTTTTTCGGTAATTACCCGGCGTGACTTCGGTGAGTCTTTTAAAGTTTTTAATAAACAGGCTCACGTCGCCGTAACCTGAATCGAAGGCGATATCCGACACTGAATAATTCGTCACCTCAAGCTGCGTTTTGGCGAAGTTGACGCGGATTTCATTAATCACCTGCATCGGCGTTTTATGGTAGTAGCGCCGCATCGCCCGGGTCAGGTATTCCTGAGTTTTCCCCGACAGCTCAACCATATTCAGCAGAGCCTTTTCGCCAAACATCGCTTTATCATGCATGCCCGCCAGCGTGTTCTTCAGCCATTGGGGAATATCATCGCCTTCGCCGCACTCTTCCTTGTAATGACGGATGCGGCTGACGATATAAAAAGTCAGCGTTTCCAGGAACTCGGCAAAGTCGTCTTCGCGAAACTGAGGCGAGCCGACCACCGACTCGATATAGGCCAAAAACTCGTTCTTCAGGCTATAGGCCTGCGAGGCGACAAAGCAGCGCGGCAGAAGCTGCAGGTAATGCTCCTCAAAGAAGACCTTGCCGACCGCCACGTTGAAAATTTTCGCGGCGCCAAACTCATAAAAGCTTTGGTGGTGTGAGCCGATAGGGATAAAAACAAAGTCTCCCCGCTCGAGCAGCACCCGCTTGCCGTTGATCTCCTGATAGCATTTACCGCTCAGGACGATGGTGAACTCATAGTAGTCATGCTGATGCAGCCCGGTCGCGCTCTCCACCTTGTTATAGATAAACAGATGAAAGTCTTTGCAGTTAAAAAAATCCTGCTCCCGAATCAGCTTAACGTCGTTCGCATTCAGCGAAACCTGATTATCAGTCACCGCGCTCGCTCCCATTAGTCAAAACCGTTTTGTTTGGCCGTTTCGGCAAACCAGTAGCCACTCTTTTTAAGCGTGCGCCGTTGGCTTTCCCGATCCAGTCTGACCAGCCCGTAGCGATTCTTGTAGGCATTGAGCCAGGACCAGCAGTCAATAAAGGTCCACAAATGATAACCTTTACAGTTGGAACCCTCCGCCAACGCCTGATGCAACCATTTGAGATGCTCGCGGATAAAGTCGATTCGATAATCGTCCTCCACCCGCCCAGTGGCGCCGATAAAGGCCTCTTCACCCTCTACGCCCATGCCGTTTTCTGAAATATAGCAGGGAATGTTGCCGTAGTTTTCCTTCAGATCCGTCAGAATGTCATACAGCCCTTTTTCATATATCTCCCAGCCTCGGTGCGGGTTGATCTTGCGGTCCGGCATCTCATAGTAGCTGAACAGATCTTCCGGCATCGTCACCCTATCGGTGGCCCGGAAGTCTTCTTTCGCTTTAACCCTGCGAGGCTGGTAATAATTGACGCCCAGGATATCCACAACCCCATTGGCGATCAGCTGTGCGTCCTCTGGTGCCGTCTGTGGCAACAGCCCATTCGCTTTCAGCAAATCCACCAATTCTTGCGGATAACGCCCTTTTGTCACTGGATCCAGGAAGCTCTTGTTCAGCAACAGATCCGCATAGTTGGCCGCCAAGAGGTCTTCCTGGCTGGTCGACCGGGGATAGGTTGGGATCAGGTTCAAAATAATGCCTATCGTGCCCTCGTTGCCCAGCGCTCTGAAATGGCTCACCGCTTTGGCGTGCGCCAGAACGCTGTGGTAAGCCACCACGACTGCCCTTTTGAAATCGACCACGCACGGATAGTGCAGGTCGTTCAGATACCCCGCTTCCACCGGCACAATCGGCTCATTGAACGTGAACCAGTGGGTGACTCTGTCGCCGAACAGGGTGAAGCAGGTCTTGGCATAGTTTGCATAGGCTTCGACCACCGCCCTGCTTTCCCAGCCGCCTTTCTGCTGCATGCACAACGGCATATCGAAGTGGTAGAGATTGATAAATGGCGTGATGCCTTGGGCCAACAGGCTATCAATAAGCGCGTTATAGAAAGCAACCGCTTTGGGGTTCACTTCGCTATCGCCCTCCGGGATCAGCCGGGACCAGGAGATGGAGGTTCTGAAGGTGTTATGCCCGAGTTTTTTTAGCAGCAGGATATCTTGCTGGAAGTTGTCATAAAACGTGGACGCCTCGGAGGGGCCAACCTGATGATGAAAACGTTCGGGGACGGTTTCATGCCAGTAGTCGAAGATGTTGCGGCTTTTGCCATCCCGCGCAGAGGCCCCTTCAGACTGCGGCGCAGACGTGGCGCTTCCCCACCAGAAATCGTCAGCAAATTGATATTTCATCCAAACGCCCCTAAAACCGGGGCAGCAGAGGCTGCCCCGTTCCGACAGTTAGAATTTCAGCGCCTTGGCGATATCTTCTTCGCTCTCGGTCGCCTGATCGATCTGGCTTTGCGCCTTATTGGAAATCATCACAAACGGCAGGTAAATCAAGGTCGCCACACCCAGGTTGAAGAAGCTCAGCAACATGGCGACGATACTGCCGTTGGTGTTGAAGAACGCCCCCAGCCCGACCGGCATGGTCCATGGCGCAATGTTGGTGATTGGCGGGATCATCCCGGTGTAATAGGCCACCGTGGTGATAATCGTCAATACCGGTTGAACCAGGATGAACGGAATAAACATCACCGGGTTCATAATCACCGGCAGGCCAAACAGGATAGGTTCATTGATCTGGAAGATGCCCGACGGAGTAGCCAGCTTGGCAACCTGACGGTAGTCTTCACGGCGTGAGGCGATA
Source organism: Serratia inhibens (assembly GCF_003591175.1). GTDB lineage: Bacteria > Pseudomonadota > Gammaproteobacteria > Enterobacterales > Enterobacteriaceae > Serratia > Serratia inhibens. The sequence goes on from NZ_QYYG01000011.1 coordinate 50,662, forward strand.
AAGATGGCGATAATCAGCCCCAGCGTCGAACCGGTCCCACCCAGGTAGATATAGGAGTCCACAAAGGGTTTCGCCCACATATGGAACTCTTTGCCCGCAGCAACCGCCGCTTCGACGGAACCGTACTTGTTGTAAAGCTCCACGTTCTCCAGCGCGAATGGCGTCATGATGCCGCTGTCCAGCGCCGCCAGCGCCATTGAGCCATGCACCCCAAAGAACCACAGCAGCGAGGAGAACATCACATACACCCAACCCACTACGCTGCCCATTTTCGCCAGCGGAGCCGAGATGCTGTCCATGATGATTTGGTGGAAGTTGGTGCCCCACAACGTCAGGCAATAGGCAATCACGCCCATAATCGACAGAATCAGGAAACCGGGGATCAGTGCCGAGAACGAGCGAGACACGGAGGAAGGCACGCTGTCCGGCAGGCTGATCACCCAATTGCGGCGCACCACAAAGGCAAACATCTCCGCCACCACCAGGCCGATCACCATACCGGAAATGATGTTGGCTCCCCCAAGCCAGTTAGCACCGACGGCATAAGCCTCACCAACGCTGAACGGCGTTAACGTCATAAAGGCGGCAACCGCCAGCAGCGCAGCCGCCAGCGGGTCAACCTTGCGTTCTTCCGCTAAAGCCATACTGATAAAAAAGGGCGTCATCAGGGACATTATCCCCAGGGTGCCGTTATAAACGCTGCCGCCGATGCTTTTCAGGCCATTCAGCGTTTCAATGGTGGAGGCATCCAGCCGCACCCCCAGCGAGAAGAAGAACGAGCCCTCACCGAAACTGAGAAACACGTTGTTGATCAGAACGAACATCGCCCCGGTCAGCGTCAGCGGCATTAACCGGATAAACCCGTTTTTGATGGCATTAACATGGGGTTGCTTACCAATTTTCACGGCAAAAGGCAGAATGACCTTTTCCAATGAGGCAATTAACGTATTCACGGCAACGCCCCTTATTGGTTAGCTTTTTTTATTGTGGCAACCGCCGCCTTCAGCACCCCAAGGCCATCGAGTTTGCCGTACAAAACGGAGTCGATCACTTCGACCGGCTTATGCGGCAACTGTTTCTGTACTTCGGCAAGCGTGTAGGCAATCTGTGGCCCCAGCAGGATCACATCTGCCTCAGCGCCTTTCTCCGCAGCCAGAGCTTCGGGATAAGCGGCAATGATCACCGGCACCTCGTACTTCTCCGCTTGCGCTTTCATTTTTGAAACCAGCAGAGAGGTGGACATACCGGCAGAACAAAACAGATAGATTTTTTTCTTTTCCATACCAAGCACCTTGAGATAATCAAAAAAGCCACATGTCATTTGTATGCCAGATGCAATGACGATTGCCCTACGCACTTTCCTTGTGAAGATTCCATGAATGTTGCCCTGGTTGCGAACAGTATACGGAGCCGCAGGCAGGGATAAGTAATTCACCACCCTACAGAACCGTCTCTCCTTGACCTGACAGATTGACCCTCTTCACATTTCGGGCAAAAAAATTATGTGATCGGCTTAACAAATAAATGCACGTGACGAAATAAAAACGCATAAAAGCATTAAATGTTATCTATAAACAATAGGTTGAAAATACACACGCTATATATACGTCTTATCAGTGGCTTTGTCTTATAGCATTCAGGGTAAAAGCATCAAATAGTTCACAGTTGATTATGGCGCTGTACAGAAAGCACCCGGAAGTCTGTGACCGAACGGGCATGTCCTGGCATTACGCGTCTGGCGTGCGCCAACCGAAAGGGAAAATAAAACCTCGATGGGAAAGATAAGGATACTTTGGTGCCGACTGGCAGATTGCTCTGCAACTTCATCCTTTCATTGCAAGCCAACTTTGCGCAAAGCTTCCAATTTTTACCTGTGACAGCGGATTGCCCACTGGGCTAGTATAGCGTTGGAAAAAGGTCCTCTATTCGTAGCGCTTCAAGTAACACGCAAGCCTCATCATCTTGATGACTCAGGCGACAAAAGTTTGCCAGCCTGTTTGCCTGTCCTATAAGCTCCGTTTTAGACCAACTGATTGATTTACATGAGCTATCGTCTATTTTGCTCGCAACCCACAGATTTAGTGATTTTTTGTGAAACGGCCTGATACCCAATGATGACAATGAAAATCACAATTAACCTTAAATTCAATGGATTGGAAACGGTAACGTTATGACCAGCACCGATAAACTCGATTCACACACGCCGATGATGCAGCAGTACCTGCGCCTCAAGGCCCAGCATCCCGAAATCCTGCTGTTCTACCGCATGGGCGATTTCTATGAGTTGTTCTACGATGACGCCAAGCGCGCTTCCCAACTGCTGGATATTTCGCTGACCAAACGCGGCGCTTCAGCGGGTGAACCCATTCCCATGGCCGGCGTGCCGCACCACGCGGTAGAAAACTATCTTGCCAAGCTGGTTCAGCTCGGCGAGTCCGTTGCCCTGTGCGAACAAATCGGCGATCCGGCAACCAGCAAAGGCCCGGTCGAGCGCAAGGTCGTGCGTATCGTCACGCCCGGCACCATTACCGACGAAGCGCTGCTACAGGAACGCCAGGATAACCTGTTGGCGGCTATCTGGCAGGACGCAAGGGGCTTTGGCTACGCCACGCTGGACATCAGCTCCGGCCGTTTTCGCGTCGCCGAACCGGAAGACGTTGAAACCATGGCGGCCGAGTTGCAGCGCACCAATCCCGCCGAGCTGCTTTATCCGGAAACCTTTGAACACATGGCGCTTATCGAGAAGCGCCACGGCCTGCGTCGTCGTCCATTGTGGGAGTTTGAACCCGAGACCGCACGCCAGCAGCTTAACCTGCAGTTCGGCACCCGCGATCTCACCGGTTTTGGCGTGGAACAGGCCCATCAGGCATTGCGCGCCGCCGGCTGCCTGTTGCAGTACGTCAAGGATACTCAGCGCACGGCATTGCCGCATATCCGTGGCATCACCATGGAGCGTCAGCAGGACGGCATCATCATGGATGCCGCAACGCGGCGTAACCTTGAACTGACCCAGAGCCTGTCTGGTGGCAGCGAAAATACGCTGGCGGCCATTCTCGATTGCACCGCAACGGCGATGGGTAGCCGTATGCTCAAACGTTGGCTGCATATGCCGACCCGCGACATCAAGGTACTGAACAACCGCCAACAGGCGATTGGTGCTCTACAGGATCTGTACGCCGATCTGCAGCCTTCGCTGCGGCAAGTGGGCGATCTGGAACGCATACTGGCGCGTCTGGCATTGCGTACCGCCCGTCCGCGCGATTTGGCGCGCATGCGCCATGCATTCCAGCAGTTGCCAGATATCCACGCGCTGCTCCAGGGTGCGGAAACCCCGCATGTGCAGCATCTGTTGTCGCAAGTCGGCCAGTTTAATGAACTGCAGGATCTTCTGGAACGAGCGGTAGTTGAAGCTCCGCCTGTGCTGGTGCGTGACGGCGGCGTCATCGCCCCCGGTTACAACAGCGAGCTGGATGAGTGGCGCGCATTGGCCGACGGCGCCAGCGACTACCTGGACCGTCTGGAGATCCGCGAACGCGAAAAGTTAGGGCTGGATACGCTGAAGGTGGGGTTCAACGGCGTGCACGGTTATTACATTCAGGTCAGCCGTGGACAAAGCCACCTGGTACCGATCCACTACGTGCGCCGCCAGACGCTGAAAAACGCCGAACGCTATATCATTCCCGAACTGAAAGAGTATGAAGACAAGGTCCTGACCTCCAAAGGCAAAGCGCTGGCGATCGAGAAAGGTCTGTATGAAGAACTGTTCGATTTACTGCTGCCGCATCTCGGGGAATTGCAGCAAAGCGCCGGTGCGCTGGCTGAACTGGACGTACTGGCTAACCTGGCGGAGCGTGCGGAAACGCTGAACTATGCCTGCCCGACCATGAGCGAGCAGCCGGGTGTGCGCATCACCGAAGGCCGCCATCCGGTGGTGGAGCAGGTGCTGAGCGAGCCATTTATTTCCAACCCGCTATCGCTGTCACCTCAGCGTCGAATGCTGATCATTACCGGCCCCAATATGGGCGGTAAAAGCACCTATATGCGTCAAACGGCGCTGATCGTTCTGATGGCGCACATCGGCAGCTATGTGCCGGCGGCCAAGGCCGTTATCGGCCCGGTGGACCGTATCTTTACCCGCGTCGGTGCAGCGGACGACCTGGCCTCTGGCCGCTCCACCTTCATGGTGGAAATGACCGAGACCGCCAATATTCTGCATAACGCCACCGAACACAGCCTGGTGTTGATGGATGAAATCGGTCGTGGCACGTCAACCTACGACGGCCTGTCTCTGGCCTGGGCCTGCGCGGAGAATCTGGCCAGCCGCATTAAGGCCATGACGCTGTTCGCCACCCATTACTTCGAGCTGACTACCCTGCCGGAGAAAATGGAAGGCGTGGTCAACGTTCACCTGGATGCGCTGGAACATGGTGACACCATCGCCTTCATGCACAGCGTGCAGGATGGAGCAGCAAGTAAAAGTTATGGTCTGGCGGTTGCGGCGCTGGCCGGCGTGCCACGAGAGGTGATCAAACGCGCGCGCCAGAAACTGCGTGAGCTGGAAGCCATCTCCAGCCATACCGCCTCCGGTACCGTTGACGCCACCCAGATGACGCTGCTGAATGAGGAAACGTCACCGGCGGTAGAAGCGCTAGAAGCACTTGATCCGGATTCTCTGTCGCCACGGCAGGCGCTGGAATGGCTTTACCGCCTGAAGAAGATGGTGTAAATCCGTCAGCGCTACAGGCATAAAAAAACGGTGAGCATAATGCTCACCGTTTTTATTTTGATGCGATTCAACTGCCGACGTTATTCGCGGAACAGCGCCTCAATGCTCAGGCCCTGCAACTGCAGAATTTCACGCAGGCGACGCAAACCTTCAACCTGGATCTGGCGAACGCGTTCGCGAGTCAGGCCAATTTCACGGCCCACATCTTCGAGCGTCGCCGCTTCATAGCCCAACAGGCCGAAACGACGAGCCAGCACTTCACGCTGCTTGGCGTTCAGTTCGAACAGCCACTTAACGATGCTCTGTTTCATGTCATCGTCTTGCGTGGTGTCTTCCGGGCCGTTGTCTTTCTCGTCAGCCAGAATGTCCAGCAGCGCTTTCTCTGAATCACCGCCCAACGGCGTATCGACAGAAGTGATACGTTCGTTCAGACGCAGCATACGGCTGACGTCATCGACCGGCTTGTCGAGTTGCTCGGCAATCTCTTCAGCGCTCGGTTCATGATCCAGTTTATGAGAAAGCTCGCGCGCGGTGCGCAAATAGACATTCAGTTCTTTAACGATGTGGATAGGCAAACGAATGGTTCGGGTTTGGTTCATTATCGCCCGTTCAATCGTCTGACGGATCCACCAGGTTGCGTAAGTTGAGAAACGGAAACCGCGTTCCGGGTCAAACTTTTCCACTGCACGGATCAGGCCGAGGTTACCCTCTTCAATCAGATCCAGCAGCGCCAGGCCGCGATTGCTGTAGCGGCGGGCGATTTTCACCACCAGCCGCAGGTTGCTTTCGATCATTCGGCGGCGGGACGGCACGTCACCGCGCAGTGCTCGCCGCGCAAAATAAACTTCTTCCTCTGCGGTAAGCAGCGGAGAATAACCGATTTCGCCCAGATAGAGCTGCGTCGCATCCAATACGCGTTGGGTAACGCCTTGAGACAACAACTCTTCTTCTGCCAGATCACTCTCACTGACCTCTTCTTCGACCAGTGCTTTTTCGTCGAATGATTCCGCTTCCGTTGCGTTCTCGTCGAAATCCGCATCATCCTGTAACTCGTTAACTTTCAGCGTATTTTGGTTCATATGCTGCTCCTACCCGTGATACCGCGAGCAGAATATCAGCGTATTCTGCCCAATCTATCGCTGCGGAAGAAAACGCAGCGGGTTTACGGATTTCCCCTTGTAACGAATTTCAAAATGCAAACGTACTGAACTGGTTCCGGTGCTACCCATGGTTGCTATTTTTTGACCCGCCTTCACTTCTTGTTGTTCCCGGACCAGCATTGTGTCGTTGTGAGCGTAGGCGCTCAGGTAATCATCATTGTGTTTGATGATGATAAGATTACCGTAACCCCGTAAAGCGTTGCCTGCATACACTACGCGACCATCGGCGGTAGCGAAGATAGGCTGCCCACGAGAACCGGCGATATCGACACCTTTATTCCCACCTTCTGATGAGGAAAAGTTATCAATGATCTTACCGTCAGTTGGCCATCTCCAGGTACTCACTGGCGAGCTGTTACTGACGGTGCTGCTCACTGGTGGAGCAACGACCGGCGCGGTAACAGGCGCTGCTGCGGTGGTTGCCGCTACTGCACCTGCTGCAGGTAACATCTTACCTACATTCTGTTTACCCGAATTATCAGAATACGCGTTAGTTGATGGAGAATCAACCGTTGCAGTTTGTATCTGCGTAGTTGACGGCGGCTTCGGAACACCGCCGCTGGTTGCGTCTGTCGCCGCCAGCATGCCACCGTTTCCGTTGGCGGAACCATTACCAAGCTGAATGCTTTGACCCACATTCAAACTGTAAGGCTCAGGAATATTATTACGTTGCGCCAGGTCACGGAAATCGTTCCCGGTGATCCACGCGATGTAAAATAACGTATCGCCTCTTTTTACCGTGTAGGTATTACCGCTGTAGCTCCCTTTGGGAATTGAATTGTAACTGCGGTTGTAAACGATGCGCCCTTCAGGGCTTGCATTTGCTCCGGCGTTGCCGGATGCAGCGGCTCCGCCACCGCCCACACTACTGATAGGGGCTGATGTCGATGCATCATTCGTACAACCCGCCAACCACAAACTTACCATCGTACACACCGCAACCCGGCGTAAAGTAATCATTGGGCTTCCCGTGCTCATGCTTCCCCCATGACAGCAATATCAGCGATATATCCAAAATACCCTTTACATCGTAGCTGAGCTTTTACCACTCTCTCAGTTTCTGCGATGAAAGGTGCCCGCGGCCGATCCCTGAATGCCAGGAAATCTCCTGCCGGAGCCTCAAAACAGCGCGCCAATGCTAACCACATTAGCGGTGCCGCACCATAAGACAACTACGCAGAAAGGCAATTGTATTGAAAATTAACTTTATTGAAACGTTAAAACCTTAACCGGAGGCGATGAAAGTGCAACAGATTTCATTTTGCACCTAAAATTCAGACAATCCTTAGGCCAGTTCGCCCTTCACCAGCGGTACAAAACGCACCGCTTCGACGGTATCGATGACAAAATCATTGCCCTGACGTTGAATCCGCTTGAGGGTTTGGGCCTGCTCCCCCACCGGCAGCACGAGAATGCCGCCGTCATCCAGCTGTTCCATCAGCGCCGGCGGGATTTCTGGCGGCGCCGCCGTAACGATAATGGCATCAAACGGACCGCGCGACGCCCAACCCTGCCAGCCGTCGCCATGCCGTGTAGATACATTGTGAAGATCGAGCTGTTTCAAGCGGCGCTTGGCCTGCCATTGCAACCCTTTAATACGTTCTACGGAACAGACATGTTGTACCAGATGCGCCAGAATAGCGGTTTGATAACCGGAACCTGTGCCGATTTCCAATACTCTTGAAGTTGGCGTCAGATTTAGCAACTCGGTCATTCGCGCAACCATATAAGGCTGAGAAATGGTTTGACCGGAACCGATGGGCAGCGCAGTATTTTCATAGGCTTTGTGTTCAAGCGCTTCGTCAACAAAGCGTTCGCGCGGCACCGCTTCTATCGCCTGCAGCAACCTTTCTTCCTGGATCCCCTGTTGACGCAGCTGCGTCAGCAATGTTTGCATACGCTTGTTCACCATTCCCCGCCAACCCCTGCTTTGGTTAACCACGTTTTTACCACGTCCTGGGCTGCATAGGCGGTTAAATCCACCTGTAAGGGCGTAATCGCCACATAACCTTGCTCCACAGCAGCGAAATCGGTGTCCGGCCCGGCATCAAACTTATCACCCGGTGGCCCGATCCAATAGAGGTTTTGCCCACGCGGATCCTGCTGGCAGAATACTTTGTCGGCCGGGTGGCGGCTGCCGCAGCGAGTCACGCGAATGCCTTTGATCTGGTCCAGCGGCAAATCCGGCACGTTAATATTCAGAATTTTCCCCGTTCGCAACGGTTCACGCTGTAAAGCGCGCAGCACGCGGCAGGTGATCGCCGCAGCAGTAGCGTAGTGCTGATGGCCGTTCAACGACACCGCCAACGCGGGCAAGCCCAGATGGCGCCCCTCCATGGCGGCGGCTACGGTGCCGGAATAGATAACGTCATCGCCAAGATTGGGCCCGGCGTTGATGCCGGAAACCACGATGTCCGGCGCAGGCTGCATCAAGGCATTCACCCCCAGATACACGCAGTCGGTCGGCGTTCCCTGCTGCACTGCAATGTCACCATTGGGCAACGTCAGGGTGCGCAGCGGCGACTCCAGCGTCAATGCATTGGAAGAACCGCTGCGGTTACGATCGGGCGCCACAACCTGCACCTCAGCGAATTCTCGCAGCGCCGCCGCCAGCATCTGAATACCTGGGGCGGTAACTCCGTCGTCATTACTCAGCAATATCCGCATAAGAGGTTGTCTTCTTTTATCTCTCTCAACCGGGCAGCGCTTAACGCAGCCCGGCAATTAAATACTCGGGATGACCACCCCAAAGGCGGCGCTTAACCAGCAGATATTATGTTTACTCCCCCCGGCGTGTCCAGTAACCAAGGGAAAGTCGAATTTTCCGGCCAGCCATTGACCACGCCACAAACAATAAGCTTAACCTCTACCGTCATTTGCCAGACGAAAAAAAACCTGCAAATGCAGGTTTTCTTGATTACTCGCCAATGTCCGCGTCACCGCTATCTTGCCGCATGATTTCGCGCACTACGCTGGTGGCAAAACTGCCGGCCGGCAACCAAAAGCGCAATTCGACGGTCGCGTCATCCCACCAATTCCACTGCATTTTTTGCGGCAGCAACAGCAGCGCACGACGGGCCGGATCAACGCGCTCACGCGTTAATAACGCCATCAGCTCCGGCTGTTCCACTAAACACTGCCGTTCAAAATCCAGCGCTTCCCCAGCGGTACCCGGTTCGCCGTCGCCCGGCAACGGCGCGGTAATCAGCAGTTCGCCGGCATCCAGCCGCTGTTGCAACTCGGCCAGCTCATCCGGTTTGGCGACAAACCAACTGCCGCGGCCATGGAGTTGCAGCGCATCCCCTTCCAGTACCCTACGGTGCTGTTGATTGGCCAAGCGTCGGCTGGCGATCAGATTAAACAGCGCACTGCGGCTGGCGGAGAGATAAAAACTGCGCTTGCTGCGTTCTTTAACCCGGATCTCATCATTCGCCCAACGGCGCGCCATGACCAGGTTATTGCCACCACGACCAAAACGCTGGCTGCCGAAGTAGTTCGGCACGCCACCCGCCGCAATGGCCTGCAGACGCGGTTCGACATCCTGACGATCGGAGATCTGACGCAGTACCAGAGTAAAAGCATTGCCTTTTAGCGTGCCGATGCGCATTTTTCGCAGATGCCGGGCACTGGCCAACACTTCGCAGCCCTCCAGCGCGAACTGGCTGAAATCGGGCGTTTCCTTGCCCGGCAGATGCAAACAGAACCATTGTTCGGTCACCGCATGGCGATCTTTCAGGCCGGCATAGCTTACCGAACGGGCGTGAATGCCGGCAAAACGCGCCAGATAATCGGCGACAAACTGGGTGTTGCACCCGCTCTTGCGGATGTTCACCAACACATGTTCGCCTTCACCGTCCGGTTCAAAGCCCAGATCTTCCACCACCACGAAATCTTCCGGGCTGGCTTTCAGCATCCCGGTGCTTTGCGGTTGGCCATACAGCCAGGTCAGATTAGCCATATCCATGCGCTATTCCTTGATCAACAAGGCAACCGCTTCGCAGGCAATGCCCTCGCCACGCCCGGTAAAACCAAGCTGTTCGGTGGTAGTGGCTTTAACGTTAACGTCATCCATATGACACTGCAGGTCTTCCGCCAGGAAAATACGCATCTGCGGAATATGCGGCGCCATTTTGGGTGCCTGGGCAATAATGGTGATATCCAGGTTCCCCAGGCGGTAGCCTTTGGCGCGAATGCGTTTCCAGGCTTCACGCAGCAGTTCACGGCTGTCGGCGCCTTTGAAAGCCGGATCGGTATCCGGGAACAGTTTGCCGATATCCCCAAGCGCCGCCGCCCCCAACAGAGCATCGGTCGCCGCATGCAAAGCCACGTCACCGTCCGAGTGGGCCAGCAAACCTTTCTCATAAGGGATGCGAACACCACCGATCACCAGCGGCCCTTCGCCGCCAAATTTATGTACGTCAAAACCGTGACCGATACGCATGATGCGCTCCTTAATCGTCCAACTGGGTTAAATAGAACGCCGCCAGCGCCAAATCCTCCGGCCGCGTGACTTTAATATTGTCCGAGCGCCCGGCGATCAGCAGCGGATGATAGCCGCAATGCTCCAGCGCAGAGGCTTCATCGGTGACCACCGCGTCATCGTCCAGCGCGCGCTGCAAGCAGAGTTTGAGCAATTGCAGCGGAAAGAGTTGCGGCGTAAGCGCATGCCACAGGTCCTGGCGTTCAACGGTATGGGAGATAGTTTCCCGGCCAGGCTCCCCACGCTTCATGGTGTCGCGCACCGGTGCTGCCAGAATGCCGCCAACTTTGCTGTGTGCGGTGATCGCCAGCAGACGATCGAGATCTTCTGCATGCAAGCAGGGGCGTGCGGCGTCATGTACCAATACCCACTCGGCCTCACCGGCCAGTTGCAACCCGGCCATCACCGAATCGGCGCGTTGGCGGCCGCCAATGGTCACCCGTACACGGGGATCCTGGGCAATAGGTAACTGGCGGAACTGTTGATCGTCAGGGCCGATCGCCACAATCACCTGTGGAATGCGCGGATGACGCAGCAGCGCGTGGATCGCGTGTTCGAGGATGGTTTGCTTACCGATGGTGAGATATTGTTTCGGGCAATCCGCCTGCATGCGGCTGCCGACACCGGCAGCGGGCAAGACGGCAATCACCGATGGAAAGGTGCCTGCAGAGTGATTCATTCGTTACTTTTGTACGTTATTTTGCGAGGAGGACGTCGCGTTGCGTCTTGATTGATCCGGAACCAGACGATAGAAGGTTTCACCGGGCTTAATCATGCTCAGTTCATTGCGCGCACGCTCTTCGATCGCTTCCTGACCACCGTTCAAATCGTCTATTTCGGCAAACAACTGATCGTTACGCGCTTTCAATTTAGCATTGCTGCCCTGTTGGAGCGCAACGTCTTCATTGACCCGCACGTAATCGTGAACACCATTTTTACCCAGCCACAGTGAATACTGTAACCAACCGAGCAATGCCAGCAATAGCAGCGTAAGTTTTCCCATCTCCGCCCCCTGAAAAACCGACCAATCATCCCACAACTTTTCGTTGGACTCCACACTGAGAGCGGCATTCACCGCCAAATTCAGAGTAAGGATGAGAATTTACTGAGTTTATAACCTAAATTCGCGCTGAAAGCGGTAAAAAAAGCCACTTTCATCTCAGAAAAAACCTGCTGACCGCACAGTTTTTTCTCTTGTGCCGTCTTTGAGAGGGATGCAGCAAGAAAAATCAGCCGGCAACTTTAGGCTGTTTGCACCTGTGGCGGTGCTGGAAAACAGCCTTATGATACCGATGGAGTTAAATTCACCGAAGGAGTGTGATTCAAAAAAGGCTCGCCGCAACAGATGTTCACCCGCCCGACCAGTCCGCGCATGCCAGCGTGTTAAGCAAAGTTCTGTAACCTTCCGAACCGCTTTGCAATGTTTCGGGCACACAGATTCACCAGCCGGTCAGAAAACTGAATACCAGCCAGAACAGACACAGCACGATGGCGCAGGTCAGCAACAGCGTCAGAAGGAGCCTGCCGCGCAGCAGCATGCTGAGCGTAATGCCAATCAGCACCGAAACCGGCATCAGGGCCAGGAAGAACGGCCAGGTGTAGAGCAGAAAAAACAGAGTGTTAGAGCCGTAAACCAGAAACGGCACCGCGAACGCCAGCCAGTAAAAAACAAAGCCGCAGACGCCGCCCAGGAAAGAATACGAGGGTTCTTCTTTCTCAAGCGTTGAGTCGATCAAGACGGGCGAGACATTTTGCATAGTAATCCCTGGTTATTCGGCGCGCTCTGCGGCGGGCTTAGCGTAAAAAGCGTGTGGCGCAAAAACGCCACACGCTTTTTTGAATTCAGGGTTTGATAATAGCCCGACCACGCAACACGTCTAACAATTGCGCAATCAAATTTGTTACCAATTGTTGGCCATCAAGGTGAATATCAGGCTGCTGCGGTGCCTCGTAAACCGAGTCGATCCCGGTGAAATTACGCAGCTCGCCGGCACGCGCTTTTTTGTATAATCCCTTCGGATCGCGCGCTTCGCAAATAGCCAGCGGGGTATCGACAAACACCTCGATAAAACGATCGCTATCGAGCAGTTCACGCACCATTTGCCGTTCAGCGCGATGCGGGGAAATAAACGCAGTCAGCACCACCAACCCGGCATCCACCATCAGCTTCGCCACTTCGCCAACGCGGCGAATATTCTCACGACGATCGTCATCGGAGAAGCCCAGATCGCGGCACAGGCCGTGACGCACGTTATCGCCGTCCAGCAAATAGGTACTGACGCCAAGCGCGTGCAGCGCCTGCTCCAGCGCGCCGGCAACGGTGGATTTACCCGAACCGGACAGCCCGGTAAACCACAGCACCACGCCTTTATGGCCATTGCGGGCTTCGCGATCCGCACGCGCTACCGCATGCGGATGCCAGACCACGTTGTCATCATCCGGCCCGGTGGGCCGTCGTTGATCCTCGGTCACGTTATTTGCCCCCAAGCAGGTCGCGCGCACCCCAATGCGGGAAGTGCTTGCGCACCAGGGCGTTCAGTTCCAGCTCGAACGCGCTATGCTCTCCCGCCAACGCCTGCGCGCCATGCAAGGTTTCGCGGATCAGGCCGGCGCCGACCGTAACGTTGCTCAGGCGATCGATAAAGATCAGCCCACCGGTATCATGGTTACGCTGATAGCTGTCCAGCACCAGCGGCTCGTCAAAGGTCAGCTCCACCAAACCGATGCCGTTCAACGGCAGGGTATCCGCCTGATGCTGCGCCAGCGAGTTGATTTCTACCTGGTGGCGAATGCCTTCCACACGCGCACGGGTCTTTTTACCCGCTACTTTAATGTCATAGCTCTGGCCCGGCAGAAGTGGCTTTTCAGCCATCCACACCACGTCGACCAGCGCACTTTGCGCCGCCTGCAGGGTTTCCCCGGCATCGACCAGCAGATCGCCGCGGCTGATGTCCACTTCGTCTTTCAGCACCAGCGTAATGGCTTCACCCGGTACCGCCTCCTGCAAATCGCCATCAAAGGTGACGATGCGCGCTACGGTGGATTCCACGCCGGAAGGCAGTACCTTCACACGTTGGCCCACACGCACCACACCGGCCGACAGAGTGCCCGCGTAGCCACGGAAATCCAGATTCGGTCGGTTGACGTATTGCACCGGGAAGCGCAGCGGCTGTGCTTCACGCTCGCTGATCACATCCACGGTTTCCAATACCTGCAGCAGCGTCGGGCCGCTGTACCAGGGCATATGCGCGCTTTCGGTCGCGACGTTGTCGCCGTCGAGAGCCGACAGCGGCACAAATTTGATGTCCAGATCGTTCGGCAACTGTTGCGCAAAGGTCAGGTAATCCTGTTTGAACTGCTCGAACACCGACTCTTTATAGTCCACCAGATCCATTTTGTTGACCGCCACCACCAGGTGACGAATCCCCAGCAGCGTAGCGATAAAGCTGTGTCGGCGGGTTTGATCCAATACCCCTTTGCGCGCGTCGATCAGCAGGATCGCCAGATCGCAGGTGGAAGCGCCGGTCGCCATATTGCGGGTGTACTGCTCATGCCCCGGGGTGTCGGCGATAATAAATTTGCGTTTTTCGGTCGAGAAATAACGATAGGCCACGTCGATGGTGATGCCCTGCTCGCGCTCGGCCTGCAGGCCGTCCACCAACAGCGCCAGATCGAGCTTCTCGCCCTGGGTACCGATACGCTTGCTGTCACTGTGCAGCGTAGACAGCTGATCTTCGTAGATCTGGCGAGTATCGTGCAGCAGGCGGCCGATCAGGGTGCTTTTGCCATCGTCGACGCTGCCGCAAGTCAGGAACCGTAACAGGCTTTTATGTTGCTGCGCATGCAGGTAAGACTCCACCCCGCCCTGCTCAGCGATTTGTTTGGCAATTGCCTGGTTTTGCGAAACTATAGTTTTCATCCGGCGGCTCCTTAGAAATACCCTTGACGCTTCTTCAGCTCCATCGAGCCGGACTGATCGCGATCGATCATCCGTCCCTGGCGCTCACTGGTGGTGGATACCAACATCTCTTCGATGATCTCCGGCAGCGTTTCCGCCTCCGACTCCACCGCGCCGGTCAGCGGCCAGCAGCCCAGGGTGCGGAAACGCACCATACGCTGGCTGATCTCTTCGCCCGGCTGCAGATCGATACGATCGTCGTCCACCATCAGCAACATGCCGTCACGTTCTACCACAGGACGCGGTGCGGCCAGGTACAACGGCACTATGTCGATTTTTTCCAGGAAGATATATTGCCAGATATCCAGCTCGGTCCAGTTCGACAGCGGGAACACGCGAATGCTCTCACCCTTGTTGATCTGACCGTTGTAGTTGTGCCACAGCTCCGGACGCTGGTTTTTCGGATCCCAGCGGTGGAAGCGATCACGGAATGAATAGATGCGCTCTTTGGCGCGCGATTTCTCTTCGTCACGGCGCGCCCCGCCAAAGGCGGCGTCAAAACCGTACTTGTTCAGCGCCTGTTTCAGGCCTTCGGTTTTCATGATATCGGTGTGCTTGGCGCTGCCGTGCACGAATGGGTTGATGCCCATCGCCACGCCTTCCGGGTTTTTGTGTATCAGCAGTTCAAAACCGTATTCTTTCGCCGTGCGGTCACGGAATTCGTACATTTCGCGGAATTTCCAGCCGGTATCCACATGCAGCAGCGGGAACGGCAGCGTGCCCGGATAGAACGCCTTACGCGCCAGATGCAGCATCACGGAAGAGTCTTTACCGATGGAATAGAGCATCACCGGGTTGCCGAATTCAGCGGCGACTTCACGGATGATATGGATACTCTCCGCCTCCAATTGCCGCAAATGAGTGAGTCGTTTTTCGTCCATAACAGATCCTTAAGCCAAATTCACGACGGCAGGGCGTGATACCCCTTCCGTCTGCGGTTGATGCCCAAACCAGGCGATTTGGTGATGCAGTTCCACCACTTCGCCGATCACCAGCAGCGCCGGTAACGGTGCCTGTTGAGCCAATTGTTCGAGTTGTTGCAAGGTACCGATCTGCACCTGTTGGTCCGCTCGCGTGCCACGGCTGATCACCGCGACCGGCGTACTGGCCGCGCGGCCGTGGGCGATCAGGCGCTGGCTGATATCCGCCGCCTTCATGGTGCCCATGTAGATAGCCAGCGTCTGGCGCGCACGCGCCAGATCGGCCCAATCCAGCCCGTCGCCATCGGGCCGACAGTGGCCGGTAATAAAGGTAACGCTCTGCGCATGATCACGGTGCGTCAGCGGGATGCCGGCATAGGCCGTCGCTCCGGCAGCGGCGGTTACGCCCGGCACGACCTGGAACGGAATGCCTGCGGCGGCTGCCACCTGCAGCTCTTCGCCACCGCGGCCAAAGATAAAGGGATCGCCCCCCTTCAAGCGCACCACGCGTTTGCCCTGCTGCGCCAGTTCCACCAACAGACGGTTGGTTTCCTCCTGAATCACCGAGTGCGCCCCAGCGCGTTTACCCACGCAGATGCGTTCGGCGTCGCGACGCACCAAATCCAGGATTTCATCGCTAACCAGATGGTCATACAGCACCACATCGGCCTGCTGCATTACCTGCAACCCGCGCAGGGTCAGCAGCCCGACGTCGCCAGGGCCGGCGCCCACCAGCGCAATTTCACCCTGGGTGCCTTCGCTGCCCAGTGCAAACTGCTGTAAATCCTGTTCCAACTGCCGCTCCGCCTGCGCCTGCTGGCCATTGGCCACCAGCGTTGAGAAGCGGCCGCCGAAGGTTTTCTCCCAAAAGCGCCGACGTTCGCCGATCGAATTCAGCCGTTGCTTCACCTGGCCGCGCCAGCGCCCGGCCACCTCTGCCATCTGCCCCAGACTGGCAGGCAACAGCGCTTCGAGCTTTTCGCGCAGCATGCGCGCCAATACCGGTGCCTGACCGCTGGAAGAGACAGCCACCACCAGCGGCGAGCGATCGATAATCGACGGGAAGATAAACGAACAGCGCGGCTGATCGTCGACCACGTTGGCCAGCACCCGGCGTTTATCCGCCTCGCTAAACACCTCGGCATTCAGCGCGACGTCGTCGGTAGCGGCAATCACCAGGAAAACATCGTCCAGCTGTTGCGCGACAAAAGCCTGCCCCAGCCAGCGGATATGCCCCTGCTGGCGCTGATGTTCAAGTTCCGGTGAGAGCGACTGCGCAACTATCCGTATTTCAGCCCCGGCACGCGTGAGAAGTTCAACTTTGCGCGCAGCCACTTCGCCACCGCCAACGACCAGCACCGGGCGTTGTTTCAGGTCGGCAAATATTGGTAGATAGTCCACAACAGCCTTTTTATATATGCAGAATGATAGGGTGACTATACGGGCTGAGATTTGGCCTCTGAAATGACGAAAAGGAATTAATAGTTCCTTTATGGAATATAGGCCGCATTGCAGGGTTCAGGGGGGTGATAATCGGGCTGAAAGTTTGCGCACCGGCACCAAAATTAGGAGCCGAAGAAATTGTGTAATGCCGCGTGTCGTCTCATACTGGACACCGCAAAAAAATCATCGGTATCGCCGATATCAAAGAAGGATTTTTCGGTATGTTTTCCCGCGTTTACCTGAAGACGAGCCTGCTGATGGCGGCGCTCGGCGGCGTTTTCAGCGTTTCGGCCGCTATCCCGGCAGTGAAAGAAGCCCCTGTGGGTAAATTCGCCGCCGACCAGATTCGCCATATCGCCACCTATTTCCCCGGTCGTATGGCGGGTAGCCCGGCGGAACTGCTCACCGCAGACTACCTCAAACAGCAGTTCGGCAAGATGGGCTATCAAAGCGATATCCGCAGCTTCAACACCCGCTATCTTTACACCAGCAAGGACGGCAAAAAGAACTGGAATAACGTCACCGCCAGCTCGGTGATCGCCGCAAAAAATGGCAGCGGCCCGCAACAAATCTTGATCGTGGCGCATTTTGATACTTACACCCCGCAAAGCGATGCCGATCTGGACAACAACCTCGGCGGGCTGACGCTGCAAGGCGTCGACGACAACGCCTCAGGCGTTGGCGTGATGCTGGAGTTGGCGGAACGCCTAAAGAACATCCCCACCGCTTACGGCCTGCGTTTTGTCGCCACCAGCGCAGAGGAGATCGGCTCTCTGGGCGCGCAGAACTACCTGCAGCGCATGAGCGCGGAAGAAAAAAACAATACCGTGCTGGTGATTAACCTGGACAGCCTGGTGACCGGCGATCGCCTGTACTTCAATGCCGGCCGCAATACGCCGAAGAAGATAGCCAAACAGAGCCGCGATCGCGCCCTGGATATCGCCCATCGTTACGGCATCGCCGCCGCTACTAACCCTGGCAGCAAACAATGGCCGAAAGGCACCGGCTGTTGCTCGGATCAAGAAGTGTTCGATAACGCGGGTATGCCGGTGCTTTCGGTCGAAGCCACCAACTGGTCGCTGGGTGATAAAAACGGCTACCAGCAGCGCGCGCTCAGCCCGCATTTCCCGCAGGGCATCACCTGGCACCGCCCGCAGTACGACAACCTGCAGTATCTGGAGCGTTATCTGCCGGGCCGGATCGACAAGCGCAGCCGCGAGAGCGTGCAGATCCTGTTGCCGCTGATCAAAGAATTGGCGAAGGCGCACCCGGTTAAAGCGCAGAAAAAGTAATTTCCTGCAGAAATAACAGGGCCCGGCAAATTTTGCCGGGCCCTGAACGAGTTGACCGCAAACTTACCCTTCGTGCAGACCGCACTCGCGCTTGAGGCCGAAGAAACGGGTTTCTTCTTCGCTCATGCCCGGCTCCCATTTCTGCGTGGTATGGGTATCCCCGACCGACAGGTAGCCTTGCTCCCATAGCGGGTGGTAACTCAGGCCGTGATCGGTCAGGTACTGATAAATCCTGCGGTTATCCCAGTCGATAATCGGCAGAATTTTGAATACGCCACGCTGCACCGCCAGCACTGGCAAATTGGCGCGGCTGCCGGATTGCTCGCGGCGCAGGCCGGCGAACCAGGTCTGCCCGCCGAGGGTTTCCAGCGCACGGTTCATGGGTTCAACCTTGTTGATCTGGTTGTATTTCTCGATACCTTCAACGCCCTGCTCCCACAGTTTGCCATAGCGCGCCTCCTGCCAGGCGGGCGACTGCTCGGCACGGAACACCTGCAGGTTCAGCTTAAGCTTGTCGACCAGTTGATCGATAAACTGATAGGTTTCCGGGAACAGATAACCGGTGTCGGTGAGGATCACCGGGATATCCGGCTTGATCCGGGTGACCAGATGCAGACACACCGCCGCCTGAATGCCAAAGCTTGAAGAAAGCACAAACTCGCCGGGCAGATGTTCCAGCGCCCATTCCACGCGTTGCTCGGCGGAAAGGGCTTCCAGTTGACCATTGACGGCCCCCAGCTTCAGCGCCTGTCCAGACTTGGGCAACGCATTCAGCGCCGCCAGATCGAATTCAGCCATGTTGCCTGCCTCCTGATTCTTGAATTCTACTGCGCTGTTTGGCCCCTTCGCAGAGGGGCCAAACAACGTCAGTCCCAGAAATCCTGCGCCGGATCCACTACCGGTCTGACAATGCCGGTGCGGATAGTGAAATCGCCAAAGCCTTCGCCCGCAGTGCGTTCTTTCGCCCAGCGGCCAACCAGTTGGTCGATCTCCTTGAGGATTTCTTCTTCATTAATATTTTCACGGTACATGCGCGGAATGCGCGTACCTTCGCGGTTGCCGCCCAGGTGCAGGTTATAACGGCCAATTGCCTTGCCCACCAGGCCCAGTTCCGCCAGCAGCGCACGGCCGCAACCGTTCGGGCAACCGGTGATACGCAGCACGATGTGTTCGTCACCCACGCCGTGCCGATGCATGATCCCTTCCACCTTGGTAACAAACTCCGGCAGGAAGCGTTCGGCCTCCGCCATCGCCAGCGGGCAGGTAGGGTACGACACGCAGGCCATCGAGTTTTTACGCTGTTCGCTGATCCCATCATCGATCAGGCCATGCTCGCGCGCCAGGGCTTCGATCTTCGCCTTCTCGCTTTCCGGCACGCCGGCAACGATCAGGTTCTGATTGGCGGTCAGGCGGAAATCCCCCTTGTGGATCCGGGCAATCTCGGCGATGCCGGTTTTCAGCGGGCGGCCCGGATAGTCCAGCAGGCGGCCATTTTCAATAAACAGCGTCAGGTGCCATTGATTATCAATGCCTTTTACCCAACCGATACGATCGCCACGGCCGGTGAATTCGTACGGGCGGATAGGTTCAAAGGTAATGCCGGCGCGTTTTTCCACTTCGGCGCGGAAGGTATCCACACCGACGCGTTCCAGCGTGTATTTGGTTTTGGCGTTCTTGCGATCGGTGCGATTACCCCAGTCACGCTGGGTAGTCACCACCGCTTCGGCTACCGCCAGCGTATGTTCCAGCGGGATGTAACCGAACTCGCTGGCCTGACGCGCATAGGTTTTTTTGTTGCCGTGTTCAATCGACAGGCCACCACCCACCAGCAGGTTAAAGCCCACCAGTTTGCCATTCTTGGCGATCGCCACAAAGTTCATGTCGTTGGCGTGCAGATCGACGTCATTCTGCGGTGGGATCACCACCGTAGTCTTGAACTTGCGCGGCAGATAGGTGGCACCGAGGATCGGCTCTTCGTCGGTGGTCGCCACTTTTTCCTGATCCAGCCATACCTCCGCATAAGCGCGGGTGCGCGGCAGCAGATGCTCGGAAATTTTCTTCGCCCACTCGTAGGCTTCCTGATGCAGCTCGGATTCCACCGGGTTCGAGGTACAGAGCACGTTACGGTTCACGTCATTGGCGGTAGCCAGCGCGTCCAACCCCAGACGGTTCAGCAATTGGTGCACCGGCTTGACGTTGCCCTTCACAATGCCGTGGAACTGGAAGGTCTGACGGTTGGTGATGCGAATGCTGCCGTACAGCGTACTTTCCTGTGCGAACTTATCGATGCCCAGCCATTGCTGCGGGGAAATAATTCCCCCCGGCAAACGGCAGCGCAGCATCATCGCATGACGCGGTTCCAGCTTCTGCTCGGCGCGCTCGGCACGGATATCACGGTCGTCCTGCTGGTACATGCCGTGGAAACGGATCAGCAAGAAGTTGTCGCCGTTGAAACCGCCGGTCAGGCCGTCCTTCAAGTCTTCGGCGATGGTACCGCGCAGGAAGTTGCTTTCTTTCTTCAAACGCTCGGCATCGGACAGTTTGCCTTCGACCACCAGAGGCCCCGGGTGTTTATCACTCATCAGTAAACATCTCGCTGATAACGGCGCTCAAGGCGCAGCTCGCTTAAAAATTCATCCGCCAGCTCGGTATCCATGCCACCGTGCTCGGCCACCAGTTCCAGTAATGTGTTTTCCACGTCTTTCGCCATGCGGTTCGCATCGCCACAGACGTAAATGTGCGCGCCTTCCTGAATCCAGCGCCACACTTCCGCGCCCTGTTCGCGCAGTTTGTCTTGTACGTAGACTTTATGTTGCTGGTCACGTGACCAGGCCAGATCAATGCGGGTCAGCAGACCCTCTTTGACATAGCGCTGCCATTCAACCTGATACAGGAAATCTTCGGTGAAATGCGGATTGCCGAAGAACAACCAGTTCTTGCCGCCGGCCCCCTCGACGTCACGCTGTTGCATAAAGGCGCGGAACGGCGCGATACCGGTGCCAGGGCCAATCATGATCACCGGGGTTTCCGGGTTGGCCGGCAGGCGGAAGTTGTCGTTATGCTCAATGAAAACCCGTACGTCGCCATCTTCTTCCAGGCGATCGGCCAGGAAGCTGGAAGCCCCGCCGGCACGGGCGCGGCCGTCGATGTCGTAGCGTACGACGCCAACGGTGACGTGTACTTCGTTTTCGGTCTCAGCCTGCGAGGAGGCGATGGAATACAGACGCGGCGTCAACGGGCGCAGCAGGCCGATCAACTGCTCGGCGCTGAGATCCGCCGGGGCCTGGCGCACCATGTCGACGATCGGCGTATTGTGCGCGTAATGCTGCAACGCGGCTTTATCCGCCAACAGGCCAATCAATTTTTCGTCACGCGACAGCGCGGCATATTTGTCGACAATCGGCGTGGTGTTTTGCGTCAGCTCGAAGTGGCTGCGCAACGCTTCGGCCAACGGCAGGGTTTTGCCTTCCACCGCCACTGGCTCATCGCCTTTCAGCCACAGCAACTGAACCAGTTCGTCTACCAACGCGGGATCGTTATCGAACCATACGCCCAGTGCATCACCCGGTTTGTAGCGCAGGCCGGAATCGCCCAGATCGATCTCGATGTGGCGTACGTCTTTATCGGAGCCGCGGCCGGTGATTTTTTGCTTCACAGCCAGTTGCGCGATCAGCGGCTGTTCCTTGCTGTACGGGCTGCTGTCGAGCAGGTCAACCGCTCCACTAGCCAGCACGCCCGGTGCGGCGTTTTCCGCCGGCGCACGCGCTTTCAGCACATCCACTACCTGCTTGCGCCAGGCCGTGGCCAGCTCCTGGTATTCCACATCGGCATCAATGCGTTCCACCAGGCGTTCGGCGCCCAGTTCGGCCAGCTTGCCGTCGAAGTCTTTACCGGACTGACAGAAATTCTCGTAAGACGTGTCCCCCAAACCGAAGACTGCGAACGCCGTCTCGGTGAGCTTGGGTGCTTTCTTCGAGAACAGGAATTTATGCAGCGCAACCGCCTCTTCCGCCGGCTCGCCCTCCCCCTGCGTGGAGGCGACGATCACCAGCAGACGCTCCTGGGCGATCTGCTTGAACTTGTAGTCGCCGGCATTCACCAGAGTGACGCTCAGTTTGGCGGCCAGCAGATCGTCACGCAGTTGCTCCGCCAGGCGGCGCGCATTGCCGGTCTGAGACGCAGAAATTATCGTGATGCTGGCGGCAGCGGATGCAGCCGGCGCAATGGCTACGGCTCCAGGTTGTTGGTTAACCATTCCCCAGAAATAGCCTGACAGCCACGCCAGCTGCGTCGGTGAATATTCACCAATCGCCGCCTGCAGGCGCGCCAGCTGTTCGGGCGTCAGCGGGAGCAAAGATGTTGGAGGAGCCTGAGTCGTCATTGCGGTACTTATTTCCTTACTTATAGCCTATGAATTTCAAGCTGCAGCCAGGCGGCCAACTCGCTCACCCCAGTGACTTACTTTAGTAAGTCACTGGGGTGAGCGAGTGCAGGTAACAACGCTGCAGTTTGAAAGGCAACGGGTATGGCACCTATCCAGCCAGGTGCTCGCCAGTATCAGTCGCTGTCTTTTCGTTCATTCCGGGATCCTGAAAAGATCAGGAGATTCTGTAAGGTTACCGAGCACAATAGCAACGATTAAATAAGGGATAGCAATAAATAATAACCAAAATGACTAAGCGGTTTTTCTGGTAAGAGATAACGGTTAAAACGCTAAAGGGAGTTTTTTATCTTATTGAAAATAAATCCGTTTTTTTGACAACTTTTGAATGAATCGCATTTACCGCTGATTAGCCCATCCGATAGGTGCTGCGCGGACCAAACAAAAAAAGTGTTAACGCCGGTTAAAGGGGGCGCCAGTAGACTAAAGCGGTATAAATGGCAAGCAGGCGCGCTTTCCGGTACTATGCGGCGGTTTTTGAGTCAATGAGGCCGTAATAATGGCAACCACGCTGTTTAAAGATTTTCAGTTTGAAGCCGCACACCGCTTGCCGCATGTGCCGGAGGGCCATAAATGCGGTCGTCTGCACGGGCATTCGTTTATGGTGCGTCTGGAAGTGACCGGTGAAGTGGATGCACACACCGGATGGGTGATGGATTTCGCCGAGCTTAAAGCCGTGTTCTCCCCGATCTGGGAGCGCTTGGATCACCATTATCTGAACGATATTCCAGGATTGGAAAATCCCACCAGCGAAGTGCTCGCCGCCTGGATCTGGCAACAGCTTAAACCCCAGCTGCCGGAACTGAGCGCGGTCATGGTGAAAGAAACCTGCAGCGCGGGATGCGTCTATAAAGGTTGAAGAAAGGGCGCTTTATAGCGCCCTTCTACAAAATGAACTGGTTCAAGCCTTAGCAACCCGTTTTTTGCTAGTCTTCCGGCCAACTTGAACAATGCGACCATTAACCACCTGGTATTCACCCGTCTGCAGTTTCTTCTTCATAATGTCACTGGCTGCGGCGTGAAGTTTGGAACCTAAGTCTAAAGACAACCGCTCCATGGTCCGAGCATCAGTAACTTTCTGTAGTGACGACATATCCTCTCCCTCCTTCACCCAGGTTGCCATAGCATTTCATATTAGGCAGCGCGATTAATGGTTTCGTTCGTTTATACCCTAACCCTAAGAAACCATTATAAATATTGACGAGATCCACTTCTCTCTCGTGCTCTCTGTCCACTGCTGCAGTGAAGACATAAGCGCCTGCATTTGATACATAGCAATGCTCAATAATTGACCTGGCAACATTAAGCAGTACCTTACCTGCCGATAGTCCGGGTAAATTAACATGGTTATAGCCACCCCATGCTTCGACGGTTTCAACCCGATCAAATGCCACTGCCCACATTCCCGTATCAGGGAAGCGGAAATCAGGTATATCCGCGTTGATGCGAATACCTTTATTTATCAACTGTTGATCGCTGTAAATCGCCTCAAAACCCACCGCATAGACCCTACAACAAACATTCTGGTAATAAATCCCGGTCCATAACTGTCATTAAAAGGCTCTTCCCAAGCAATTTCTCTGTTCAACATCAACCGTCCTTGGTTAATTATTATGCAATATTCAAATACTTATGCGTCTGCATCGACAAGCGCCAGTTGCGCGCAATGCAGGTTTCAATGCACAGCCGAGTCGCCTCTTCCTTTTGACTGATTGGCTGCAACGCGATAATCCGCGGCTTTTCATCGTGCAATGTCGCCAATAGCGCATCCAGCGCTTCAATATCGCGCTCGCGTCCAACCGGATGCTTCACCTCGTCTGCACGCTGCAAAGCCTGATCCAGCACCTTCATGCCGCCGCGCATATTCACCTTGGGGGAAACCGTCACCCAGGTTTTCGCCGAGCATAGGACCTCATGGGTACCGCTGGTTTCAATCTGGCAGCCATAACCGTTGTCTTCCAGCAGTTGGGTCAGCGGGGTCAAATCGTAAATACACGGCTCGCCGCCGGTGATCACCACGTGACGGGCGGTATAGCCCTGCTGACGGATAACCGCGAGCAGTTGTTCCGCACTGGCGCTGCCCCAGGCGTCGCTCTCTTCGGTTTTTACCAGGATCCGCTGCATATCCACTTCCCGATTGGCTTCCTTTTCCCAGGTATGTTTGGTATCGCACCAGCTGCATCCTACCGGGCAGCCTTGCAGGCGGATAAAAATGGCCGGAACGCCGGTAAAAAAGCCTTCGCCCTGCAAGGTTTGGAACATTTCATTAATCGGGTACTGCATCGGTTTCTCAATCAGGATAGGAAAAAAGCGATTATCTCAGATTACGGCCCGGCAACCAAACCGGCTAAAGTGTATTAAATTTTATCTTCTGGCCATGCTCCAGCCTATCCCACCGTCTATCTGCTTCATTTAGTACATTTATCGGCGTCAGGCGCCGCATTGGCGATGCATCCCGCGGCGCAAAAACAACATATAGATAACAAATCAGACAAATATATTTGACATAAATCGTCGCGACGCAGATGTATATACAGGCAAGCACAAGTCGGGCATCAGTTCCGACAGTGCATCCACCAACATCACATCTGCGTTTAGAGGGTGCTATGGCTCATTCCACCGAGTTGAATATTCAGCAGGCCATCGACGACAGCAAATTCTCGCTGTTTCATTGGACCTTAATCATTTTGGGATTCCTGATCCTTGCCATTGATGGCTTTGACACTGCGGCAATGGGTTATATCGCCCCTTCGGTCGCCAAAGATTGGGGAATTGTGAAACAGGATCTCGGTCCGGTGCTGAGCGCCGCGCTGCTGGGGTTGTCACTCGGCGCGCTGGTGGCCGGGCCGATCTCCGATCGCATCGGCCGCAAGCGAGTGCTGGTATTTTCGTGCCTGTTCTTCGGCCTGTCCAGCCTGGCCACCGCCTATGCCGGCTCGCTCAACAGCCTGACGCTGTGGCGCTTTCTGACCGGGCTGGGCCTGGGTGCGGCGATGCCGAACGCCATCACGCTCATTTCCGAATATGCGCCGCAGCGCTGCCGTTCGATGGCGATTAACACCATGTACTGCGGTTTCCCGCTGGGTGCCGCCGGTGGTGGCGCCATCTCCTCGTGGCTGATCCCGGCCTATGGCTGGCACAGCGTGCTGCTGCTGGGGGCGATCGCCCCGCTGATCTTGACGGTATTATTGATCCTGTTCCTGCCGGAATCGGTGAAGTACCTGGTGAACCGCGGCAAGGACGCGATGAAAATCAGACGCATCGCCCAGCGCTTCGTCAGCCAGAATATTGATAACGTCACGCGTTTCTATCTGTATGAAGAGAAGCTGGCGCAGTCAAAAACCAGCGTCGGCCTGCTGTTCACCCGTCCCTATCTGGCCGGCACGCTGATGCTGTGGCTGACCTACTTCATGGGGCTGGTGATTTATTACGTGCTGCTGAGCTGGATGCCGATCCTGATGCAGGGGCTGGGTTATCAACTTGAACAGTCGGCCATTCTGACCTCGCTGTTCACCTTCGGCGGCACCCTCGGCATTCTGGTGGCCGGCTGGCTGATGGACCGCTGGAACGCCCATAAAGTGGTGTCGAGCGGTTTTGTCATTACCGCCCTGCTGATTGTGGCAATGGCGACCGAGGACAGCCACATCGTGCTGCTGGGTACCTTTATTTTCCTGATGGGTATCACCATGAACGGCGCGCAGTCGGGCCTGCAAACGCTGGCCGCCACCTTTTACCCCACCCATAGCCGCGCCACCGGTATCGCCTGGATGCAGGGCATCGGCCGCTTTGGGGGTGTGGCAGGCACCATGATGGGCGCACAATTGCTGGCCATACACTGGGAAGTGCAAAGCATTCTGATGTTCCTGTGCGTGCCGGCGCTGATCGCCGCCATCGCTACGGTCTTCAAAATGACCCGGAAAACGGTGCTGCAACCGGCAGCATAAGGCTAACGCCCGCCATGATGGGGTACACATCATGGCGGGCGTTTTGCTGTCAGCGATATGATTTTTTTATCACCACCGCCAACTTGTAATGGGTATGTAAAATTATTGTGATTTAACGCTCAAAAATGACCCATTTTTAATTCATTTTTGTCGAATAGCTCACTATTCTCCTGCGCCAACCTAATGATCCAACCACCAAAAATAAAACTATCTATTTGATAATAAACACAAATAACTTTCTCTTATGCCATTTAAGACGTTCACTGGTTAGTGTTGCATATGCTTGTACATACAAGTATATGTTAATAAACCCTACGCATAGTTATGGCGTGGTGATTGACCCCACCGCGTTATGGAATCTGCACCGATACTGTTTGAGGAAAATGCTGTGACTGCAAATAACAAAGTTCGCCATGTCGATGTACGCGCGCCACGCGGCACACAATTAAATGCAAAAAGCTGGCTGACCGAAGCACCGCTGCGCATGCTGATGAACAACCTCGATCCTGAAGTAGCGGAAAACCCGCATGAACTGGTGGTGTACGGCGGTATTGGCCGCGCCGCGCGTGACTGGGATTGCTACGACAAAATTGTCGCCACCCTGAAAACGCTGGAAGACGACGAAACGCTGCTGGTGCAATCCGGCAAGCCGGTCGGCGTATTTAAAACCCACAGCAACGCGCCGCGCGTGCTGATCGCCAACTCCAACCTGGTACCGCATTGGGCCACCTGGGAACACTTTAACGAACTGGATGCCAAAGGCCTGGCCATGTACGGCCAGATGACCGCCGGCAGCTGGATCTACATCGGCAGCCAGGGCATCGTGCAGGGGACTTACGAGACCTTCGTGGAAGCCGGCCGCCAGCATTACGACGGTAGCCTGAAAGGCCGCTGGGTACTGACCGCCGGTCTGGGCGGCATGGGCGGCGCTCAGCCGCTGGCTGCCACGCTGGCCGGTGCCAGCTCGCTGAACATCGAATGCCAACAGAGCCGCATCGATTTCCGTCTGAAAACCCGCTACGTCGATGAACAGGCCAAGGATCTGGACGACGCGCTGGCACGCCTCAAGAAATACACCGCCGAAGGCAAAGCCATCTCCATCGCCCTGTGCGGCAACGCAGCGGATATCCTGCCGGAACTGGTGCGCCGTGGCGTGCGTCCTGACATGGTCACCGACCAGACCAGCGCTCATGACCCGTTGAACGGCTACCTGCCGAAGGGCTGGAGCTGGGAAGAATACCGCCAGCGCGCGCAGACCGAACCCGCTCAAGTGGTCATCGCCGCCAAGCAATCAATGGCCGAACACGTGGAAGCCATGCTGGCCTTCCAGAAGATGGGCGTGCCGACCTTCGACTACGGCAACAACATCCGCCAGATGGCGAAAGAAATGGGCGTCAGCAACGCCTTCGACTTCCCGGGCTTCGTGCCAGCCTATATTCGCCCGCTGTTCTGCCGCGGTGTCGGCCCCTTCCGCTGGGCTGCATTGTCCGGCGATCCGCAGGACATCTACAAAACCGACGCTAAAGTTAAAGAGTTGATCCCGGATGATGAGCATCTGCACCACTGGCTGGATATGGCGCGCGAGCGCATCAGCTTCCAGGGGCTGCCGGCGCGTATCTGCTGGGTCGGTCTGGGCCAGCGCGCCAAGCTGGGCCTGGCGTTCAACGAGATGGTACGCAGCGGTGAACTGTCTGCGCCGATCGTGATTGGCCGCGACCACCTGGACTCCGGCTCGGTATCCAGCCCGAACCGCGAAACCGAATCGATGAAAGACGGCTCGGACGCCGTATCCGACTGGCCGCTGCTCAACGCCCTGCTGAATACCGCCAGTGGCGCGACCTGGGTTTCTTTGCACCACGGCGGTGGCGTCGGCATGGGCTTCTCGCAACATTCCGGCATGGTGATCGTTTGCGACGGCACCGATGAAGCCGCCGAGCGCATCGCCCGCGTATTGCATAACGATCCGGCTACCGGCGTCATGCGTCATGCCGATGCCGGTTACGACATCGCCATCGAATGCGCCCGCGAGCAGGGTCTGAACCTGCCGATGGTCGCCGCCACCCAAGGAGGCAAAGCATGAAAGCGCTGACTATTCGCCCAGGCCAACTGACACTGGCGCAACTGCGTGAGGTTTATCAACATCCGGTTAGCCTTCAGCTTGATGACAGCGCCTATGCCGCCATTCAGCAAAGCGTTGCCTGCGTAGAGCGCATCGTTGAAGAAAACCGTACCACTTACGGCATCAATACCGGTTTCGGCCTGCTGGCGTCCACCCGCATCGCCCGTGAAGATCTGGAAAACCTGCAGCGTTCGATCGTGCTGTCACACGCCGCCGGTGTGGGCGCCCCGACCGACGACAACCTGGTGCGCCTGATCATGGTGCTGAAAATCAACAGTCTGTCGCGCGGTTTTTCCGGCATCCGTCTGGAAGTGATCCAGGCGCTGATGGCGCTGGTGAATGCAGAAGTTTATCCGCACATTCCACTGAAAGGCTCCGTTGGCGCCTCCGGTGACCTGGCGCCGCTGGCTCACATGAGCCTTGTGCTGCTGGGTGAAGGCAAGGCCCGTTATCAGGGCGAATGGCTACCTGCCACCGAGGCGCTGGCCAAAGCGGGCCTGAAGCCGCTGACGCTGGCCGCCAAAGAAGGCCTGGCGCTGCTGAACGGCACCCAGGTTTCCGCCGCCTTTGCCCTGCGCGGCCTGTTCGACGCGGAAGATCTGTACGCGGCGGCTACGGTCACCGGCAGCCTGACGGTGGAAGCCGCTCTGGGTTCACGCAGCCCATTTGACGCGCGTATCCATGCGGTGCGCGGCCAGCGTGGCCAGATCGATGCCGCCGCCGCCTACCGCCACCTGCTCGGCGAACGCAGCGAAGTGTCCGATTCGCATCGCAACTGCGAGAAAGTGCAGGATCCTTACTCCCTGCGCTGCCAGCCGCAAGTCATGGGCGCCTGCCTGACGCAGATCCGCCAGGCCAGCGAAGTGCTGGAGATCGAAGCCAACGCGGTGTCCGACAACCCACTGGTGTTCGCCGAGCAGGGCGACGTGCTGTCCGGGGGTAACTTCCATGCCGAACCGGTAGCCATGGCCGCCGACAACCTGGCGCTGGCGTTTGCCGAAATCGGCTCGCTGTCCGAGCGCCGTATCTCGCTGATGATGGATAAGCACATGTCGCAGTTGCCGCCATTCCTGGTGGATAACGGCGGGGTGAACTCCGGCTTTATGATCGCCCAGGTGACCGCCGCGGCGCTGACCAGCGAGAACAAGGCGCTGGCCCATCCGGCCAGCGTCGACAGCATCCCTACCTCCGCCAACCAGGAAGACCATGTCTCCATGGCACCTGCCGCAGGCCGCCGCCTGTGGGAAATGGCGGATAACGTTCGCGGCATTTTAGCCGTCGAGTGGCTGGCCGCCTGTCAGGGGCTGGATCTGCGCAAGGGCCTGAAAACGTCGGCAGCCCTGGAGCAGGCGCGCCGCACGCTGCGTGAACATGTCAGTTACTACGACAAGGATCGTTTCTTCGCCCCCGACATTGAAGCCGCCAGCCTGCTGTTGGCGGCCGGTCATCTGACATCGCTGATGCCAGCAGCGCTGCTGCCTAGCCAGGCATAAAGAAAACCTACCACGCAGTTTGTTCTGTCCCACCGGGTGCGTTCCACCCGGTGCGGATAGCGCGTGCCTGTTCGGCAATAAAAACTCAACGGGAAGCAACATGCGTAACGAAACAACACAACTCAGACGCGGATTAAACGCGCGGCATATCCGCTTTATGGCGCTCGGCTCAGCCATAGGTACCGGTCTGTTCTACGGCTCTGCCGGGGCGATCCAACTGGCCGGCCCGGCCGTGCTGCTGGCTTATCTGGTCGGCGGCGCGGCGGTGTTTATGGTGATGCGCGCGCTGGGTGAAATGGCGGTGCATCAACCGGTCTCCGGTTCGTTCGGCCACTACGCCAGCCACTATCTTGGCCCACTGGCCGGTTTCCTCACCGGCTGGACCTATACCTTCGAAATGGTGATCGTCGCTCTGGCGGACGTCACCGCCTTCGGCATCTATATGGGGCTGTGGTTCCCGGACGTCGCCCAGTGGGTGTGGGTGCTCAGCATTATCATGTTCATCGGCGCGCTCAACCTGTGCAGCGTGAAGGTGTTCGGCGAAATGGAATTCTGGCTGTCGCTGATCAAGGTCGCGGCTATCGTGGCGATGATCGTCGGCGGCGCGGCGGTGATGCTGTTTGGTTTCGGCCAGACCCAGCACGCCACCGGCTTTAGCAATCTGTGGCAGCACGGTGGCTTTATGCCAAACGGCATCGGCGGCGTGATCGCCTCGCTGGCGGTAGTGATGTTCGCTTTCGGCGGCATTGAGATCATCGGCATCACCGCCAGCGAGGCGAAAGACCCTGCGAAGGTGTTGCCGAAAGCGATCAATGCGGTGCCGGTGCGTATCCTGCTGTTTTATGTGCTGACGCTGCTGGTGCTGATGGCCATCTATCCGTGGAACAGCATCGGCCAGAACGGCAGCCCGTTTGTGGAGATCTTCAGCAATCTGGGCATCAGTTCCGCCGCCAACGTGCTGAACGTGGTGGTGATCACCGCCGCCATTTCCGCCATCAACAGCGATATCTTCGGCGCCGGCCGCATGATGTACGGCATGGCGCAGGATGGCCAGGCACCGAGAAGCTTCTCCAAACTGACCGCCAACGGCGTGCCCTGGATGACGGTGCTGGTGATGTCTGTCGCCCTGCTGCTGGGCGTGGTGCTTAACTACCTGATGCCAAAACAGGTGTTTATGATCATCGCCTCCATCGCCACCTTCGCTACCGTCTGGGTGTGGCTGATGATCCTGCTGTCGCAGGCAGCCATGCGCCGTACGCTGACGCCACAGGAAGTCAGCAAACTGAGTTTTCCTGTTCCCTGGTGGCCGATAGCGCCGGCGCTGGCGACGGTATTTATGCTGTTCGTCATCGGCCTGCTCGGTTACTTCGAGGATAGCCGCATCGCCCTGTACGTCGGGCTGGTGTGGGTCGCTTTCCTCACCCTGGCATACTGGTTGTGGGTGCGTAAAAAAGGCGGGGGTTCACCCGTCACAAGCTCGCCTCAGTATTAACGCTCAAACCCGCCACAGGCGGGTTTTTTATCACACCTGCGCCAACGCCTGTTCGATATCGGCGCGCAAATCTTCTATGTCTTCCAGGCCAGCCGACAACCGAATCAGCCCATCGCTGATATGATGGCGCTGCCGCTCTTCGGCGCTGTAGGCCGAGTGGGTCATGCTGGCCGGGTGTTGCGCCAGGCTTTCACAGTCACCCAGACTGACCGCTCGCAGTATCAACCGCAGCGCATTGAGGAAGCGGATGCCCGCCGCCATGCCCCCCTTAAGCTCGAACGCCAGCATACCGCCCGGCCGCGCCATTTGCCGCTGCGCCAATGCGTACTGCGGGAAGGTTTCGAGGCCGGGATAGTCAACCCGTTCCACCGCCGGATGCTGCGCCAGCATCTCCGCCAGCCGCTGGGCATTGTCGCAATGGCGCTCCATGCGAAGCGGTAGCGTCTTCAGGCCGCGCAGCAACAACGCCGCATCTTGCGCCGACAGCACCGCGCCGTTCATGTCCTTCAGCCCCACCAGCCGGATCTCCTGCGCCAGATCCTGAGTGGTCACCACCAATCCGGCCAGCAAATCCCCGTGGCCACCGATATATTTGGTCGCGGAATGCACTACGATGTCAGCCCCGAGCGCCATCGGCTGTTGCAGATAGGGCGTGCAATACGTGTTATCCACCAGCAGCAACGCCTGCTGCCGATGAGTAATCTCCGCCACGGCGGCGATATCGATCAACCGCATATTGGGGTTGGCCGGCGTTTCGCAGTACACCAAACGGGTACGTGGACCTATGGCTGCGGCCAGTTTTTCCGGCTGTGTCAGATCGACGTGCGTAATCTTGACGCCATAACGCGCCAAACCATGATGAAAATAGCTGAAGGTGCAGCCATAAATGGTTTCATCGACGATCAGCTCATCGCCAGGGCTAAGCAACGTCCAGCAACAGGCGGTTATCGCCCCCATACCGGAAGAAAACGCCACCGCCGCCTCACCGCCCTCCAGGTTGGCGATGCGCTGTTCCAGCAGATTTAGCGTCGGGTTGGCGATACGCGAATAGAAATAGCCCGGCTCACTGCCGGCAAAACAGGCCCCGCCGTATTCCGCCGTGGGGAAGGTGAAGGTAGAGCTCATATACACCGGCGGGCAAAGTGCGCCCTGGTGCTGCTGAGGATCGTAACCGTGGTGGATCGCACGGGTGGCAAAAGCGTGGTCAAAAGCGGTAGACATAGCAGCTCCTTATCTCAGTGAATACGGCCAATTCGATTACTCGTCGGGGGTATCCGGCGGCAGTGCGCTGTTGCGTGTGCGCTCGCCGATGATTTGCAGGGTGCGCAGCACCAGCATCAGCCCCAACAGAGTATCCGGCTGCCGCAGCAGGGCGTACAACGCGCGAAAGTTGGCGGACTGCGGGTTCAGCTGCAGTTCGCTATGCGCCAGTTTCAACGCCGTGCCGCCCTCCCACCCCACCGTGACCAGCCCTTCAAATACGCCAGCCAGCTTTTCCACCAGCGCATTGTCGGCAATATCCACCAGGTCCGACAGCAGCGACAGCAGATCGACCACGTTATCCAGCCTGCCGCCGGCCAGTAACGGCTGCAGCTTGTCCAACAGCGCATGCGGTAGTGCGCTCGTCGCGTTATCGCTCATATCAGCCCCCTTACCGTGGCCCAGTAGAGCCCGCGGTTAAACGCGTTGCGCAGCATACCGCCCATCTTGGTCGGCGGCGTCGGCAGCACATCATGCCGGTAGTCATAAACCAGCGGCATACCGGCGTGCAGCCCCATCTGGGCAATCGCCTGCACCTTGCCGTCGTAGTGGCTTACGGTCTGGCCCAGCCTCAGTTCAGCCACAATGTTATCGGCAATCACCGGCGCCTGATTGTGGCAGGAGCCGCCGGCCTTGCTGACCGGGAGATCCACGGTATCGCCGATCACATAAACCCCCTGCTGGCCGTACACCTGCAGCGTCTGGTGATCGGTCGGCAGCCAGCCTTCTCCATTTTTAATATCGCTCAGCCCGGTATTGCGTACCGCTTCAACCGCACGGATCGGTGGCGTGGCCATCAGGATATCGAAAGGTTGCTCCTCGCCCTCGGCGGAGTAAGCCACCTGTCGCTGCGTATCCACCCGGTTGAGGGTAAAACCACGTTGATGGCGAATATCTCGCGCCGCGAAAATCGCGGGTAAGGCTTCGGCGGTAGGGCGCTGTAGAAACAGGCAATTACGCAGCAGCTGTGAAACGCTGGGATAGGTATAGACAATCTCAATCGCCTTACGCACGCCGCGCCGACGCAGGTAATCATCCAGCATCAGCGTGGTCTCAATCGGCGCAATGCCGCATTGGTGTGGTACGTTGGGCGTTTCAGGGAAGGAGACGGTAATAAAAATGCGGCCTTTTTCGATCGTCGCCAGCTTTTGTGCCAACTGCCGGGCCGCCTGATACTGATAGAAGTGATCCCCCGCCTGTGCCAACCCCTCGATACGCTCAGGCCAAGGCACGCAACCGGTAGCAAACACCAGGAAATCGTACGCATACTGTTTGCCGCCACGGGTATGGATCACCCGTCGAGATAAATCGAACCGCTCCGCTTTATCAACAACAAACTTAATTTCCGGACTCAGCAAATTTTGTTGTGGGCGCATTAACTCCTGTTTAAAAAAGGCGTTAAATGCCACGTACATAAATGCCGGTTTATAATAATGAATCGGAGAGTCCGAAATCATTAATAACTCAACTTTATTATTCAATATCTCCCGGTGTAATTTGGCAGCCAGTAAATTGGCCAATATCGTCCCACCGGTTCCACCGCCGACAATCACAATCCTGTTCCGCATCAAGCCCTCCTCCAGCCGCCCACAGGGCAGCGATTCTGTCAGGAAACTCAAAGAGGCAGGACAGCGGGTAATAGCTCTGCCTTACAGGCAGTCTAGTAACTAAAAGATATAAAGCAATTAAAAATGGAATTTATAAGCAGGAACTTTATTATTATAATTAAATTATAGATTTAAAAACCGCCATTAAAATATTAATTCAATACCAATAAATAACACACTATAAATCACGTAAATAATGAATGCTGAAAAATGGCGATAAAAAAACCCGCCGTAGCGGGTTTTATTTAACAACGAACCAAGCCGTTATTACTGACCTTTAACTTCTTTCAGGCCGTTGAACGGTGCGCGGTCGCCCAGCGCTTCTTCGATACGGATCAGTTGGTTGTATTTGGCAACGCGGTCAGAACGGCTCATGGAACCGGTTTTGATCTGGCCAGCCGCAGTACCTACCGCCAGGTCGGCGATGGTTGCGTCTTCGGTTTCACCTGAACGGTGAGAGATCACCGCAGTGTAGCCTGCGTCTTTCGCCATCTTGATAGCAGCCAGAGTTTCGGTCAGAGAACCGATCTGGTTGAATTTGATCAGGATGGAGTTAGCGATGCCTTTATCGATGCCTTCTTTCAGGATCTTGGTGTTGGTAACGAACAGGTCGTCGCCCACCAGCTGGATTTTGTCGCCCAGCACTTTGGTCTGGTATGCGAAACCAGCCCAGTCAGATTCGTCCAGACCGTCTTCGATAGATACGATTGGGTACTGTTTGGTCAGGTCTTCCAGGAAGTGAGTGAACTCTTCGGAAGTGAAGGCTTTG
Organism: Serratia inhibens; assembly: GCF_003591175.1. GTDB lineage: Bacteria > Pseudomonadota > Gammaproteobacteria > Enterobacterales > Enterobacteriaceae > Serratia > Serratia inhibens. The sequence continues at coordinate 85,766 of NZ_QYYG01000011.1, forward strand.
TTGCCTTCGCCGGCCAGAACGTATTTACCGTCTTTGTAGAACTCGGAAGCTGCACAGTCCATCGCCAGGGTCACGTCTTTGCCCAGCACGTAACCTGCCGCTTTTACCGCTTCAGCGATAACAGCCAGCGCTTCGGCGTTGGAACCCAGGTTTGGCGCGTAGCCGCCTTCGTCACCGACAGCGGTGTTCAGGCCTTTGGCCTTCAGCACTTTCGCCAGGTGATGGAACACTTCAGAACCGATGCGAACGGCTTCTTTCAGGGTCTTCGCGCCAACCGGCTGAATCATGAATTCCTGAATGTCGACGTTGTTGTCAGCGTGCTCGCCGCCGTTGATGATGTTCATCATAGGCAGTGGCATAGAGAATTTGCCTGGGGTGCCGTTCAGTTCAGCGATGTGCTCATACAGCGGCATGCCTTTGGAGGCAGCAGCCGCTTTGGCTGCAGCCAGGGAAACCGCCAGAATGGCGTTTGCACCGAATTGGGATTTGTTTTCAGTGCCGTCCAGGTCGATCATGATCTTGTCGATGTTAGCCTGGTCTTTGGCATCTTTACCCAGTACTGCCTGAGCAATCGGGCCGTTTACTGCAGCAACGGCTTTCAGTACGCCTTTACCCAGGAAACGAGACTTGTCACCGTCACGCAGTTCCAGTGCTTCACGGGAACCGGTAGAAGCACCTGACGGCGCAGCAGCCAGACCTACGAAACCGCCTTCCAGATGCACTTCAGCTTCAACAGTCGGGTTACCGCGGGAGTCGATGATTTCACGACCGATGACTTTAACGATTTTGGACATTAGGTTTTCCTCAGTACAAGTTAAACTAAAACTCCAGACAAACAACGCGCGGTTCTCACCGCGCGCCGCTTACCAAATATTTTATTTCACCTGGCGCTTCTGGTGCTCGCCGGCGGCCTTCACAAAGCCGGTGAACAACGGATGACCATCACGCGGCGTTGAAGTAAATTCCGGGTGGAACTGACAAGCTACAAACCACGGGTGATTCGGCAGTTCAATAATCTCAACCAGCTTGTTGTCTGCAGAACGGCCGGCAACGCGCAGCCCGGCGGCTTCGATCTGCTTCAACAGCATGTTGTTGACTTCATAACGGTGGCGATGACGTTCAACAATGGTCGGTTCGCCGTACATCTGGCGCACCAGGCTATTGTCGGTCAGGTGGCATTGCTGGCCACCGACACGCATCGTGCCGCCCAAATCGCTTTCTTCAGTGCGCACTTCAACGTTGCCGTCTTCGTCACGCCATTCGGTGATCAACGCTACTACCGGATACTTGCAGTCTGGCACAAACTCGGTTGAGTTGGCGTTCTCCATACCCGCTACGTTGCGGGCGAACTCCATCAGCGCCACCTGCATACCCAGGCAGATACCCAGATAAGGGATGTTGTTTTCACGCGCATAACGCGCGGTCATCACCTTGCCTTCTACGCCACGGTAACCAAAACCGCCTGGGATCAGAATCGCGTCCAGACCTTTCAGCACTTCCACACCGCGGGTTTCGACATCCTGCGAGTCGATCAGCTTGATGTTCACGGTCAGACGATTTTTCAGGCCGCCGTGTTTCAAGGCTTCAATCACCGACTTATACGCATCCGGCAGTTCGACATATTTGCCCACCATACCGATGGTCACTTCACCGCCCGGATTGGCTTCTTCGGAAATTACCTGTTCCCATTCGATCAGGTTAGCTTCCGGTGCGTTGAGGCTGAATCGTTTACAAATATAATCGTCCAAGCCCTGAGATTTCAAGAGGCCTGGGATTTTATAAATAGAATCAACGTCTTTCAGAGAGATAACCGCTTTTTCCGGCACGTTGCAGAAAAGTGCGATTTTCGCGCGTTCGTTAGCAGGAACGGTGCGATCAGAACGGCAAATCAGCACATCAGGCTGAATACCGATAGAAAGCAGCTCTTTTACGGAATGCTGGGTAGGTTTGGTTTTCACTTCACCGGCGGCGGCCAGGTACGGCACCAGCGTCAGGTGCATGTACAGGGTGTGCTCACGGCCCACTTCGACCGCCATCTGGCGGATGGCTTCCAGGAACGGCAGCGATTCGATATCGCCGACGGTACCGCCGACTTCCACCAACACCACGTCGTGGCCTTCGCCGCCTTCGAGGATGCGCTCTTTGATCGCGTTGGTGATGTGCGGGATAACCTGTACGGTGGCGCCCAGATAGTCGCCACGGCGTTCTTTACGCAGAACGTCGGAGTAAATGCGACCCGTGGTGAAGTTGTTGCGGCGCGACATTTTGGTGCGGATGAAGCGCTCGTAGTGACCCAAATCCAGATCGGTTTCTGCCCCGTCTTCGGTGACGAAAACTTCCCCATGCTGAATCGGGCTCATGGTGCCCGGATCCACGTTGATGTACGGGTCCAGTTTCATGATGGTAACGTTGAGGCCACGGGCTTCGAGAATAGCCGCCAGAGAGGCTGCGGCAATGCCTTTACCCAGAGAGGATACGACCCCGCCGGTCACAAAAATATAATTAGTTGTCATGCTGAACCTGAGAGTTTAGGTTTAAAGACGATGGAAGTACCAAGACGGGAAAGTAGTATACCCGAACCTCTTCAGACCTACAAACGATCGTTTTGCTGTCCATCATCTCTGTCACCACCGGGAGTTCATCAGGGTTTAATCCGTCGACACCTTGCTTACTGCCTTTTCAAAACAATGAGTTAGCATGATAAATTTTCTTTTACCGCCCTTTCATGGCAATAAAACGCCTTAAATTTCAGTTTGTTGGCATTTTCTTGCCGTTCTCTCGTCGTTCAGCAAACCACGGCTCTCAGCTTAACCGTTTCAGCTTAAGCGAAACTTGTCGCCGATCAACATAGCGACCCTCATCGAACAACTTTAGGACAACGCCGCCCGGGATTAGTTTTCCTGGCTTTTAGCGGCTACAGAAACGCAACCTGCCTGGAGCGCATTATACTGCGGCTCCTCAGGGCGAAAAAAGAGCTCTCTTTGCCCCTCGCGCTAGCGACTGATATAAAGCATGCGTTCAGGCATATCGATAATCACCTGGTGACCCCGCATAAATTTCATGCCCAGCAGCCCGTCAAAATCCAGCTCCTTAGGGGTTGAACCATTAGTGACAACGGCCAGGTCATCACGTACTTTGCCTTCACGATCGGTAAAAGTGATTTTAGTCACTCTACAGTCTAAGTTGGATGCTTCAGGCTCAATGGCGCGGCAGCCAGAAAAAAGAATACCTGCCAGCAAACGGTCGGAGAACAAGAGAGAGTGGCTGGCGGCAGTGTCGACAATCAAATGTAAAGGCGTATTGCCGGCGGATGCTGTAACACGTAATCCAGATGCTGTTCGCTCAATGGGATAGGATGACCATTTACCTATGTCAGAAGGCAGATGCCCTAACATCTGTAACCGATCGTTTTTGAAGTCCATCAGAACCCGACGCTCACGAAAAAACCCAAGCCCCATCACTTCATTCACAGGGACGTCGTCTCCAACACTCAACCCCCATGGCTTGAAGCTCACGGTTTCAACATCGTCAAAACGAACATTGGAAATGAATAATCGACTAATCTTCCATGCAGAAACTTTATTTTCGCCTCCGGACACATCGATAAGCCGACGAGGCACCTGTTGGACAGCTTTCAGGCTTGGGTTGGCTACCAGACTTTCTAAATTATGCTGATAAAGATGCATGCCCTCCCCGCTGCCGGTATCCAGCATTAATGAGTGAAACCGGTTGCCGATCCGAACATCGATTAATGGCAGCCCGCGCTCATCATATCTCAACCGCCCAAAATCACCAGGAAGGCTCGCCATGCTAATGCCAGGAAACAGGAAGACTAACAAGAAGAGTCGTTTTAACATGATTTAACCTCTAAGTTATTCATGATTATATCCTCCGACACTCCCGATTCAATCAAATGCGAGGCTGCACGGCTCATGCTCTTTTTTACCGAGGGCAAAATGCGGTTTCACGATTAAAATCATCAGCCTTTGAATAGCGTGGATATAGTGCCCACCGCCGCACGCCTTTTGCCTGATACTGTAAGTACAAACGTTTGACAGATGATTATTCACATCCAAATACTTTCATATCTGCCATGACGCAAGAGTATCTGAGGGCGTTAAAGATCGAACATTCCCAATGGGGAAAATATAGGGTCATTGGTTACTCTGAGCGTATCGTCGCCATAGGGTCCAACTCAGCGTTAAAACGAAAGTGTCGTTCTCCCCGCCCACTCAGACTTCAGATTTTTTAACCTGCTGCCACGCCTCTTCCATCTGCTCCAGCGTAGCCTCTTCCATCTGCAACCCGCGCTGTTTGACAATCTCTTCCACCTGCCGGAAACGGCGTTCGAACTTGCGGTTGGCCGCCTGCAGCGCGTTTTCTGCCTTGTGCCCGAGATGGCGCGATAAATTCACCGTAGCGAACAGCAGATCGCCGATTTCCTCTTCCAGCTTCTGTTCGTCGACCACCGCTTGCCTGGCTTCATGCATCACTTCGTCGATCTCTTCATACACCTTGTCCAATACCGGCCCCAGGGTATGCCAGTCGAAGCCGACCGAGGCGCAACGCTTCTGGATTTTGTGCGCCTTCATCAGCGCCGGCAGCGCCTGCGGGATATCGTCCAGCGCAGAATGCAGCTCTTTTTCGGCTCGCTCGCCAGCCTTCAACTGCTCCCAGCGCGCCGCAACGGCTTTGCTGTCTGTTGCATCGGCATCGCCGAAGATATGCGGGTGGCGGCGCTCCAGTTTGTCGCTGATGGCGTTGCACACCTCATCGAAGTCGAACAGCCCCTGCTCCTGGCCCATTTGGGCGTAAAACACCACCTGGAACAGCAGATCGCCCAACTCATCGCGCAAATCGGCGTAGTCCTGACGCTCAATGGCGTCCAGCACTTCGTAGGTTTCTTCCAGCGTGTAAGGCGCGATGGTGGCGAAGGTCTGCTTGCGGTCCCATGGGCAACCGTTCTGCGGGTCGCGCAGCGTTTTCATGATGTTCAGCAGGCGCTGCAGTGGGGAGGATTGGGTCATAAAAAGATCTCTGAGAAAGAATGGGTGCGCATTTGTGCGTCCGCCGGATTAGTCACCAATGGATTTCCGGGCCGCATCGGTGTTCGCTTGCAACCAACACCGATACGGTTTGAAAGACGCAGGGGATTTAGCTGCCGTGCAGGCGTTTGGCGTCAATCACATCCGGCAGCTGATTAAGTTTGGCCAGCACCCGGCCGAGAACCTGCTGGTTGTAAATTTCAATGTCCATATCGATGGTCGCCAGTTGCTTTTTGGTGTCGCTCCGGCTGGCCACGCCCAGCACGTTGACCTTTTCATTGGCCAGAATGGTGGTGATGTCGCGCAGCAGACCGCTGCGATCGTTGGCCATCACTCGCACCACCAGCGAATAACCGCTGGAATAGCTTTCGCCCCACACCGCGTCAACGATGCGTTCCGGCGCGTGCGACTGCAAATCCACCAGTTGGTCACAGTCCGCACGGTGGATGGAGATACCGCGCCCCTGGGTGATAAAGCCGACAATGTCGTCGCCCGGGATCGGCTGACAGCAGCGGGCAATGTGGTGCATCAGGTTGCCGACCCCTTCCACCACCACCCGGCCGTTGTCCTTGCTGCGGCTCACCGGCGGCGCTTTATGCTGCACCAGTTGGCGCAACGCTTCGCGATCCTGTTCCTCGGCGCTCGGCTTGTTGAACTTGCCTTGCAGGAAGTTCACCATCTGATTCAGACGGATATCGCCGCCGCCAATCGCCGCCAGCACTTCATCCAGCGAGTTCATGTTGTAACGCGGGATCAGCAGCTTCTCGGCTTCTTTCAGGCTGATGCCAAGGTGCTCCAGCTCGCTGTCCAGCATCTGGCGGCCAGCGAGGATGTTCTTGTCGCGATCCTGCTTGCGGAACCAGTTATGGATCTTGGAGCGGCCACGGCTGGTGGTGACATAGCCCAGGTTCGGGTTCAGCCAGTCACGGCTCGGGTTCGGCTGCTTCTGGGTGATGATTTCAATCTGATCGCCCATCCGCAGCTGATAGGTAAACGGCACGATACGCCCGCCAATCTTGGCGCCGATGCAGCGGTGGCCGACGTCGCTGTGAATATGATAGGCAAAGTCGAGCGGCGTGGAGCCGGCCGGCAGATCCACCACATCGCCTTTCGGGGTAAACACGTACACCCGATCGTCGAATACCTGGCTGCGTACCTCGTCGAGCATCTCGCCGGAGTCCGCCATCTCTTCCTGCCAGGCGATCAGCTTGCGCAGCCAGGCGATACGTTCTTCATAGCCTGAACGTACCGTCGCTACCGCGCCTTCTTTGTATTTCCAGTGCGCGGCCACGCCCAGTTCCGCGTCTTCATGCATCTGGCGGGTACGGATCTGGATTTCGAGCGTTTTGCCGCGCGGGCCCAGCACCACGGTGTGGATCGACTGATAGCCGTTGGGTTTCGGGTTGGCGACGTAGTCGTCGAACTCATCCGGCAGATGGCGGAAGTGGGTATGCACAATCCCCAGCGCCGCATAGCAGTCTTGCAAACGCTCGACCACCACACGCACCGCGCGCACGTCAAACAGCTCGTCGAAGGCCAACGCCTTCTTCTGCATTTTGCGCCAGATGCTGTAAATATGTTTCGGGCGGCCGTAGATATCCGCTTTGATGCCCTCGTCGCCCATCGCTTTTCTCAGCGAGGCAACGAAGTCGTCGATAAACTGTTCGCGATCGATGCGGCGTTCGTGCAGCAGCTTGGCGATACGCTTGTATTCATCCGGGTGCAGGTAACGGAAGCAGAAATCCTCCAGTTCCCATTTAAGTTGCCCGATGCCGAGGCGGTTGGCCAGCGGCGCATAGATATTCGAACACTCTTTTGCTGCCAGCACGCGCTCGTCTTCCGGCGCATCCTTCACTTCACGCAGGTGGGCGATACGCTCCGCCAGCTTGATCACCACGCAGCGGAAATCCTCCACCATCGCCAACAGCATGCGGCGCACGTTGTCGACCTGTTCGGAGGCCATGGAGTCATTCTGGGTGGCTTTCAGTTGGCGGATGGCGTCCATATCGCGCACGCCGTGCACCAGGTAGGTGATGCCCTTGCCAAACTCTTCGGTCAGGGTTTCCTCCGGCACGATGCCAGCGTCCACCAGCGGGAACAGCAGCGCGGCGCGCATGCTGTCGTTGTCCATGCTCAGCGTGGAGAGGATTTCCACCATTTCCAGTCCGCGCCACAACAGCAGCGACGCGTCAGGGTGGTTCTGGGTCTGTTGCTCACAGTAGCGCCAGGTTGCGGCTAATCGCTCACATGACTGCGGGTTAGGTAGCCCCAAGCTGGCAATCCACTCGTCGAGAGCAAATTCACCAGCCGTGTTCAGATGTGCACTTCTTACCGCAACCATACCCTCTCCCTACTTTGCAGCGACCCCAGGCGTGTTGTCGTTAATAAACAGCGCCATTGACTCAAGATGCCCCGTATGCGGAAACATATCCAACATCCGCACACGTGCAAGACGATAACCGGCATCCAGCAATATTTTGCTGTCGCGTGCCAGCGTGGTGGGGTTACAAGAAACGTAAACCACCCGCTCTGGCGCCAGTTTTACAATATGTGACATCACGCCGGCCGCGCCCGCACGGGCAGGATCCAGCATCACTTTATCAAATCCTTGTGCTGCCCAAGGTTGCCGCTCAACGTCGTCTTCCAGATTTTCATGGAAGAAGGCGGCATTATTCAGTTTATTCTTATGTGCATTATATTGCCCATTCGCTACCAGCGTGGCAACACCTTCTATCCCCACCACCGCAGCGGCGCGTCGCGCCAGCGGCAGGGTAAAATTGCCCATGCCGCAGAACAGATCCAATACCCGATCATTGGGCTGAATGTCGAGCCATTCAAGGGCCTGCGCCACCATTTGTTGATTTACTGTGTCATTGACCTGAATAAAGTCGCGCGGGCTGAAGTCTAAGCGTAGCCCGTCGACCTGATAATACGGCGTTTCGCCGCACAGTTTTTCGACCCTGTCGCTGTCCGGCGCCAAATAAATAGTTACGTTTTTTTGCTGCGCAAAGGCCTGCAATGCCTGGCGATCGTCATCTTTCAACGCGTCCAGATGCCGCAAAACCAACACCGGGCCATTGTCCGCCTGCACCAGCTCGGCATGCCCCAGACGCCGGGCGGCGTGTAGCCCATTCAGGCAGGCGCGCAGCGGCGTCAGCAAATGTTCCAGCTCGGGATGAAGGACCGGGCACTGCGTCACCGGCACCAGATCGCTGGAAGCCGCCTGGCGAAACCCCATCACCAATTGTTGCTGTTTGGGTTGCCACATCAACCCCAGACGGGCGCGGCGACGGTATCCGTATTGCGGGCCGGCGATCACCGGCTCCTGCTGTGGCGTAATGCCGGTTTCGCGGGCGATCATGCGCACCAGTGCGGCAGATTTGCTTTGCTGTTGCAGACTTTCATCCGCATGCTGCTGCTGGCAACCACCGCAAACGCCAAAGTGCGGGCAACGCGGCTCCACACGTTGCGGGCTGCGGCTCAACAGGCGTTTCAACCGGCCTTTGGCAAACTTGCTTTTTTCTTCCGTCAGTTGGATTTCCGCCTGCTCGCCCGGCAACACTCCCGGCACAAACACCGCTTTGCCGTTGTGGCGCGCCACGCCCTGGCCAAAGGGATCGAGGTCGCTCACCGTTACGGTGAATATTTGTAGGCTTTGCCGGGTCGTCACGCGGCGTTTGGGAGAGTAGAATTGCGCCATATTTGTCGATTGAGTGCTGGTTCATTAAAGTAGTGAGTGTCCGGCAATTCTCCCACATTGGAATCCCATGACCAAATACAGCTTGCGTGCGCGCATGATGATCCTGATTCTGGCCCCAACGCTGTTGATTGGTCTGCTGCTCAGCACCTTCTTCGTGGTGCACCGTTACAATGAGCTGCAAGAACAGTTGGTTGACGCCGGTGCCAGTATTATCGAACCCCTGGCGGTGGCCAGCGAGTACGGCATGACATTCCGCAGCCGCGAGTCGGTCAGGCAGTTGGTCAGCCTGTTGCACCGTCGTCATTCAGATATTGTGCGTTCAATTACGGTGTTCGATGCGCAGAATAATCTGTTTGTCACCTCCAATTATCATCACAACTTTGCCCAGTTGCAGCTGCCGAAAGGTGTGCCAATGCCCACCGATCTGATGCTGACGCGGCGCGGCAATTCATTGATCCTGCGCACGCCGATCCTGTCGGAAAGCCAGTACCCGGATCAAAATGCCACCGACCCGATTCCGCAGGACAATAATCTGGGTTATGTGGCGATCGAACTGGATCTGCAGTCGGTACGGTTGCAGCAGTATAAAGAGGTGTTTATCTCCACCCTGCTGCTGTTGCTGTGCATGTGCATCGCCATCCTGTTCGCTTACCGTCTGATGCGCGACGTTACCGGCCCGATCCGCAATATGGTGAACACCGTCGACCGCATTCGCCGCGGCCAGCTCGACAGCCGCGTCGAAGGCTTTATGCTCGGCGAACTGCATATGTTGAAGAACGGCATCAACTCGATGGCGATGTCGTTGACCGCCTATCACGAGGAGATGCAACAGAATATCGATCAGGCTACCTCAGACCTGCGTGAAACGCTGGAGCAGATGGAGATCCAGAACGTCGAGCTGGATCTGGCGAAAAAACGCGCTCAGGAAGCCGCGCGCATCAAATCCGAGTTTCTGGCGAACATGTCGCATGAGCTGCGTACCCCGCTCAACGGCGTGATTGGCTTTACGCGGCAGATGCTGAAAACCGAGATGAGCGTCACCCAAACCGATTATCTGCAAACCATCGAACGCTCGGCCAACAACCTGTTGACCATCATCAACGACGTGCTGGACTTCTCCAAGCTGGAAGCCGGCAAGCTGGTGCTGGAACACATTCCGTTCTCGCTGCGTGAAACGCTGGACGAAGTGATTGTGTTGTTGGCGCCCAGCGCCCACGAGAAAGGGCTGGAACTGACGCTGGACGTGCATAACGACGTGCCGGAGCAAGTGATCGGCGACTCGTTGCGGCTGCAACAGATCATCACCAATCTGCTGGGCAACGCGATCAAATTTACCGAAACCGGCAACATCGATATCCGCGTCGAGTTACGTGACCTGCAAGATCACCAGGTCGAGCTTGAAGTGCAAATCCACGACACTGGCATCGGCATCTCCGAACGGCAGCAGTCGCAGCTGTTCCAGGCGTTCCGTCAGGCGGACGCCAGCATTTCACGCCGCCACGGCGGCACCGGCCTGGGGCTGGTGATCACCCAAAAACTGGTGAAAGAGATGGGCGGCGATATCTGCTTCCACAGCCAGTTGAACCGCGGTTCGACCTTCTGGTTCCATATCACGCTTGAGTTGCACGAAGGCATGCTGTCGCTGCCGCCAAGCCTGCCGGACCTGCGCGGCAAGACGCTGGGGTATATCGAGGCCAACCCGATGGCGGCGGAAGCCACGCTCAACATGCTGAGCGTGACCTCGCTGGTGATCACCCATTCGCCTACGCTGGCTCAGTTACCGAAAAAGAATTACGACTTCCTGCTGGTAGGGGTGCCGATCCCGTTCCGCGATAACCTGACACAGCACGAAAGCAAGCTGAAAGCGGCGCTGGATATCGCCGGTCGGGTGATTCTGGCGCTGCCCTGCCAGTCGCAGATCAACGCCGAACAGCTTAAGCAACAGGGCGCTATTGGCTGCCTGATCAAACCGATCACCAGCAACCGTCTGTTCCCGCTGCTGCGCATGGAAACTCCATTGCGCCTGCTCGCTGCGCCGGAACGCAAACGCCTGCCGCTAACGGTGATGGCGGTCGACGACAACCCGGCCAACCTGAAGCTGATAGGCACCCTGTTGGCCGAGCAGGTGGAAAAGACCCTGCTGTGCGAAAGCGGGGAAGAGGCGCTGGCGCTGGCGCGCGATAACGTGCTGGATTTGATCCTGATGGATATTCAAATGCCGAATATCGACGGTATCCGCACCAGCGAACTGATCCGCCAACTGCCGCACCACAACTCTACGCCGATCGTCGCGGTTACCGCCCATGCGGTGAGCGGCGAGCGCGAGCATTTGCTGCAAGCGGGAATGGATGATTATCTGGCCAAGCCGATTGACGAAGCTATGCTTACCCGCGTGCTGGCCCGTTATTACAGCGGCGAACCGGCCGCCGAGCCGTTACTGTCGTTAGACTGGCCGCTGGCGCTGCGCCAGGCGGCGAACAAACAGGATTTGGCGCGCGATCTGCTGCAGATGCTGCTCGACTTCCTGCCGCAAGTCAGCGAACGGGTGCAGGCGGTGCTGGACGGCACCCCAGACGACAGCATTCTCGATTTGATCCATAAATTGCACGGCAGCTGCAGCTACAGTGGCGTGCCGCGCCTGAAGCAGCTGTGCTTCTATCTTGAACAGCAGTTGCGCAAGGGCGTCGGCAACGAGGAGCTGGAACCGGAATGGCTGGAACTGCTGGATGAAATCGAGCTGGTGAGCCAGGCGGCCCGCAGCCATCTGGAGAGCGATCGCCCAGCGACAAGCTGAGGGTTGCCCCTCAGCAGGATTGGCGCAACCTATATCTGCTGCGACAGCCTGATGGTCGCCGCAATATTGCGAGCGGTCATGCGCACGTTGTCGGCGGCATTCTCCAGCGCTTCCTCGAGCGTGCAGATGCTGTACAGCACGCTGAACACCGCATCCAGCCCGTGCTGATGCACCACCCCGACGTCGGCCGTCAGGCTGCCGGCAATGCCGATCACCGGCTTGTTGTAGCGTTTGGCGACGCGCGCCACGCCGATAGGTACCTTGCCGTTGATACTCTGACTGTCGATGCGCCCTTCGCCGGTGATCACCAGCGTCGCGTCGCGCACCAACGCGTCCAGCCCCAACGCTTCGGTGACGATCTCAATCCCCTGACGCAGGTCGGCATGGCAGAACGCCAACAGCGCCGCCCCCATGCCGCCGGCCGCACCCGCACCGGGCACCCCGCCCACCTCAATCGCCATATCCTGCGCGATCACCTGCGCATAGTGCAGCAGGCAGCGATCAAGCTGCGCCACCATTTGCGGCGTAGCCCCTTTCTGCGGGCCGAAAATCGCCGAAGCGCCCTCTTTGCCGGTTAACGGGTTAGTGACATCACAAGCTACCTCAAACTTGCACTGGCCAATGCGTGCATCCAGCTCGCTGAGGTCGATGGCGACAAGGTGTTCCAGCTGCGCACCGCCAAAGCCAATGTCATCACCGTTTTTATCCAGCAGCCTCGCCCCCAGCGCCTGCACCATGCCGGCGCCGCCGTCGTTGGTGGCGCTGCCGCCAATGCCGATAATGCAATGTTTTACGCCGTGATCCAGCGCCGAGCGGATCAGTTCGCCGGTGCCATAAGAGGTGGTGTTCAGCGGGTTACGTTGCCGCCCCGGCACCAGTTCCAATCCGCTGGCGGCGGCCATCTCGATAAAGGCGCTCTGCTCATCGCCGGACAGGCCGAAAAAGGCCTGCACCTTTGCGCCCAGCGGCCCGGTGACTTCGACATCCACTTTACGCCCGCCGGTAGCGGCAACCATCGCCTCCACCGTACCTTCCCCGCCGTCGGCTACCGGCAGTTTGATGTACTCGGCATCAGGAAATATCTCGCGAAAGCCCGCTTCAATCTGGGTCGCCACTTCCAGTGCCGACAGGCTTTCTTTGTATGAGTCCGGCGCGATCACTATTTTCATATACGGTCCGTTTCCTCGACTGCACTCGTCCTTTGATTCGCCAACCGGCGCATTGGCACCCTCGGCAGAGGCTGAGCCTGTTCACCTGACCAGACGGCCCCTTATCGGCTCACTTCCGCCTTGGCTAATTTCTCATAATAGCAGGCCAGCGCACTGTGATCCGCCGCCCCCAGCCCATCGGCTTGCAGCGCCTGCATCATTTCCATGACTGCGGCGGTGAGCGGCAGCTGTGCGCCGACGCCGTGCGAGGTATCCAGCGCGTTGGCCAAATCCTTGATATGCAGTTCAATGCGAAAGCCCGGCTTAAAATTACGATCCATCACCATCGGCGCTTTGGCGTCCAGCACCGTGCTGCCGGCCAGCCCGCCGCGAATGGCCTGATAGACCAGATCCGGGTTGACGCCCGCCTTGGTTGCCAGCACCAGAGCTTCGGACATCGCGGCGATGTTCAGCGCCACAATCACCTGATTCGCCAGCTTGGTGACATTGCCGGCCCCGATCTCCCCGGTGTGCACGACCGAGCCGGCCATCGCCTTCATGACCGGCAGGCAGCGCTCAAATACCGCCTTGTCGCCGCCGACCATGACCGACAAGGTCGCATCGATGGCCTTCGGTTCACCGCCGCTGACCGGCGCGTCCAGCATGGCAATCTGTTTTTCCGCCAGCGCGGCGCTGATTTCACGGCTGGCAAGCGGCGCAATCGAACTCATGTCGACAAGCACGCTGCCCGGTCTGGCGCCTTCGATAATGCCGTCCTTGCCCAATGCAACCTCTTGCACCTGCGGCGAATTCGGCAGCATGGTGATCAGGATATCGCTTTGTGCCGCCACCGCTTTCGGCGTCTCGGCGGCGGTGGCGCCCAGCGCAACCAGCTCGGCGGTGGTCTGAGGATGATGATTGAGCACCACCAGCGAATAACCGGCTTTCAGCAGATTTTTACTCATGGGTTTACCCATGATACCCAGGCCAATAAATCCAATTTTCATGCGGTTAACCTCTTTACAAAGTTGAACGTTATTTTTTAAACCGATCGCACAGCGCCTGGGTGGCCGCGCGGAACACCCCAAGATCGCTCCCCACCGCGACAAACGTGGCCCCCCACTCCAGGTAGCGGCGCGCATCGGCCTCCGCCGGCGCCAGTATGCCGCTCGGTTTGCCGTGCGCCTTGGCGCAATCAAAGATATGGCGGATCGCCGCCTGTACCTGCGGGTGATTGGGCTGGCCGAGGTAGCCCAGCGCCGCCGATAAATCGCTTGGGCCGACAAAGATACCGTCAACGCCGTCCACGGCGGCAATCTCATTCAGGTTATCCACCCCGGCCTGGTTTTCTATCTGGACCAGCACGCTGATGTTGTCGTTGATGGTGGTGAAATAATCCGCCACCGTGCCGTAACCGTTGCTGCGATGAGAGACCGATACGCCGCGAATGCCCGCCGGCGGATAACGGGTGGAAGCTACCGCCAGCCGTGCCTGTTCCGCGTTTTCCACAAAGGGGATCAGGAAGTTGTAAAAACCGATATCCAGCAGGCGCTTGATAATCACCGGTTCGTTGCACGGCGGCCGCACCACCGCCGCGCTGTCGCTGTCTTTCAGCGCCATCAGTTGCGGCACGAAAGTGGTAATGTCGTTAGGCGCATGCTCGCCGTCCAGCACCAGCCAGTCGAAACCGGCCAGCCCCAGCACCTCGGTAGATATCGGGTTGCCCAGCGCCGACCAGCAGCCAATCAGGGTTTCGCCCTGCAACAGGGACTGGCGGAAGCGGTTGGGGAGAAGGCTAGTCTTCATGGCGTTTCCTTGGGTTAAGATTGAAATGTTATGCACCGGGACGTTAACGCACCAGGCACGGGCGCTTGGGATCAAAGACCCAGTCCGGCACCAGATACTGCATGCCCTGAGCATCGTCTCGGGCACCCAGTCCGTTGGCCTTGTACAGCTCATGGGCCTTCATCAACCGATCGCGATCCAGCTCTATGCCCAGCCCCGGTTTCTTCGGCACCTCAATGCGGCCGCCGACAATCTGCAAAGGTTCGCGGGTCAGGCGCTGATCACCCTCCTGCCAGATCCAATGGGTGTCGATAGCGGTGATGTTGCCCGGCGCAGCGGCGGCGACATGGGTAAACATCGCCAGCGAAATATCAAAGTGATTATTGGAGTGGGAACCCCAGGTCAGCCCGAACTCGTGGCACATCTGCGCCACCCTCACCGAGCCTTGCATTGTCCAAAAATGCGGGTCCGCCAGCGGAATGTCCACCGACTGCAATTGCAGCGTATGGCCCATCTGCCGCCAGTCGGTAGCGATCATGTTGGTGGCGGTCGGCAGGCCGGTGGCGCGGCGAAACTCCGCCATCACCTCACGGCCGGAGAACCCTTGCTCGGCGCCGCAGGGATCTTCTGCATAAGCCAGCACGTTGCGCAGTTGCCTGCCAAGGGAAACCGCTTCGTCCAGCGACCAGGCACCGTTGGGATCAAGGGTAATGCGTGCCTGCGGAAAACGCTCGGCCAGCGCGGTCACAGCCTCAGCTTCCTCTTCCCCGGCCAGCACCCCGCCCTTGAGCTTGAAATCGTTGAAACCGTATTTTTCATAGGCCGCCTCTGCCAGCCGCACCACACTCGCCGGCGTCAGCGCCTCTTCATGCCGCAGTCGGTACCAGTCGCAGCGCTCATCCAGTTGGCTGCGATACGCCAGCGGCGTCTTGTTGCGGTCACCGAGGTAGAACAGATAGCCGAGCATTTCCACCGAGTCACGCTGCTGGCCGTCTCCGAGCAGCGCCGCCACCGGCACGTCGAGAAACTGTCCGAGCAAATCCAGCATCGCCGCTTCAATGCCGGTCACCACGTGAATGGTGGTGCGCAGATCGAAGGTTTGCAGGCCGCGCCCACCGGCATCACGCTCGGCAAAGCGGCTGCGTACCGCCGCCATCACGTTTTTGTATTCCCCCAGGGTTTTACCCACCACCAACGACCGGGCCTCTTCCAGCGTGTGGCGAATTTTCTCGCCGCCCGGCACTTCGCCCACGCCGGTGTGGCCGGCATTATCCTGCAGGATCACGATATTACGCGTAAAAAACGGCGCATGGGCGCCGCTCAGATTTAGCAGCATGCTGTCATGGCCGGCGACCGGCACGATCTGCATGGCGGTTATTTTGGCTGCGGAACTGAGTGAAGTCATAAGGTTATCCTTTAAGAAAAATCAGCGGCCAAAGGCCGGGCGTTTGGCATCGAACTGCCAGCCGGGAACCAGGTACTGCATGGCAACAGCGTCGTTGCGCGCGCCTGACGGAAGCTGCTGGTGCAACCGATGCGCCTGTTCCAATGCGGCCCAATCCAGATCAACGCCCAGCCCCGGTCGATCCGGCACGGCAATGCGGCCGTTGACGATCTGCAGCGGGTTTTTCGTCAGATGCTGGCCTTCCTGCCAGATCCAATGGGTGTCGATGGCGGTGGGATTACCGGGTGCGGCGGCGGCGACATGGGTAAACATCGCCAGCGAGATATCGAAGTGATTATTGGAATGGCAACCCCAGGTCAGCCCCCAGTCGTTGCACAACTGGGCTACCCGCACCGCGCCGTGCAGGGTCCAGAAATGCGGATCCGCCAGGGGGATATCCACCGCTTGCAGCATCACCGCATGACACATCTCGCGCCAGTTGGTGGCGATCATGTTAGTGGCGACCGGCAAGCCGGTGGCGCGGCGGAACTCCGCCATCACTTCACGACCGGAGAACCCCTGTTCGGCACCGCAAGGATCCTCGGCATAGCTAAGAATGCCCTGCATGCCCTTGCACAAGGCGATAGCCTCGTCGAGCAGCCAGGCACCATTGGGATCGACGGTAATGCGGGCATCCGGGAAATGCTTCGCCAGAGCGCACACCGCGTCAATTTCCTGTTCGCCCGGCAACACACCGCCTTTCAGCTTGAAATCCCGGAAGCCGTAACGATCCCTGGCTGCTGCGGCCAGTTCGACGATCGCCGGCGTGTCCATTGCCTGCTGATGTCGCAGTTGGTACCAGGGGTGCCGGCCGCGTTGAGCGGGTTGATAGGGCAAATCCGTTTTCCCGGCGTCGCCGATATAAAACAGGTAGCCAAGCACCGCCACCTCCTCACGCTGCTTGCCGGGCCCGAGCAGTTCCGCCACCGGCACGCCGAGGAACTGGCCGAGCAGATCGAGCAGCGCGGCCTCCAAAGCCGCCACCGCGTTCACCCGCAACTCAAAGGTCCAGGCCCCCCGGCCGAAGGCGTTAAAATCGGCTTCCTGATTGCCGCTGTGAATGTCGTGCATCAACCGGTTCATGCGCGCCACCTGCTGGCCGATGACCCGGGGAATAACCTCCATCAGCGTGCGATAAATCACTTCGCCGCCCGGCGCCTCCCCGACGCCGGTATGCCCGGCGCTGTCGGTCAGCACCACCACGTTGCGGGTGAAACAGGCCCCGTGCGCGCCACCGATATTCAGCAGCATGCTGTCGTACCCGGCCACCGGGATCACGCGCATCTCGGTGATCACCGGCGTGCTTTGCGTGTTGATCATGTTGATTTCCTCACCCGTGCAACGGTTTCAATTCGATGCGTTTGATTTCACCGACAATGAACAGGTAGCTCGCCACCGCCAGCAGGGCGTGGATACCCACATACACCAACGCGCCGTTAAAGGATCCCGTGGTGCCGATGATGTAGCCGATAGCGATCGGCGTGACGATGCCGGAAACGTTGCCGAACATATTGAACAGCCCGCCGCTCAGGCCACTGATCTCTTTTGGCGCGGTATCCGCCATGACCGCCCAGCCGAGCGCCCCCACCCCTTTGCCGAAGAACGCCAGCGCCATAATGCCGACCACCATCCATTCGGTGTCGACGTAGTTGCAGAACACCATCGACATCGACAACAGCATGCCCAGCACAATCGGCGCCTTGCGGGCGAAGGTCAGTGACTGCGTGCGGCGCATCAGGTAGTCGGAGATCACGCCGCCGAGCACGCCGCCGACAAAACCGCAGATGGCCGGCACCGAAGCCACCATCCCGGCCTTAAGGATCGACATGCCGCGCGCCTGCACCAGATAGACCGGGAACCAGGTGATGAAAAAATAGGTCAGTGCGTTAATGCAGTATTGGCCGATATACACCCCGACCATCATGCGCGACTGCAGCAGCTGTTTGATCTGGTGCCACTTCTCGCCTTTCACTTTTACCTGCTGCGACCGCGGTTGATCCATGTTGATCAAACCGCCGCCGGCCTCGATATAGTCCAGCTCAGCCTGGTTTACGCCGGGATGCTCCTTGGGATTGTGCAGCACTTTCAGCCAGATGAAGCTGAGCACGATGCCAAGCCCGCCCATAAAGAAGAACACGTGTGACCAGCCCACAGCGTGAGTCAGCCAGCCCATGATCGGCGCGAAGATCACCGTGGCGAAGTATTGCGCCGAGTTAAAGATCGACACCGCCGTGCCGCGCTCGTGCGCCGGAAACCAGGCGGCGACAATGCGGCTGTTGCCGGGGAAGGACGGCGCCTCCGCCAGCCCCACCAGGAAACGCAGGGCGAACAGCGCCACCACGATGCCAAAACCGCTGAAGATATCCACGAACCCCTGCAACAGGGTGAACAGCGACCAAATAAAGATGCTCCAGAAATAGACGCGCTTCGACCCGAAGCGGTCGAGCAACCAGCCGCCGGGGATCTGGCCGATTACGTAAGCCCATGAGAAAGCAGAGAAGATATAGCCCATCCCAACGGGATCCAGACCGATATCCTTGGCCATCGACGAGCCGGCGATCGACAGAGTAGCGCGATCGCCGTAGTTGAACGAGGTAACGATAAACAGCATCACCACGATCCAGTAACGCGCATGGGTTCTTTTAATCGAACTCGTTGCGGAGCTGATGGTAGACATTGTGTTCTCCTGAATGATAGCGGCTTGCTATATTCATCCTGAACCACAGATATATCCCCTATGGATTTCAATTGGCCGCCAATCGGCCCATTCGCACATCCCATGCAATTGAAATACAACGGGCATGTAAATATCTCAGAACGAAATCGATTAAATTAGATTGCGCCAACAATGAGCGGTGCGGTTAATACGCCAGCGGCAATATTTAAATCCAATGAATTTCACTACGCAGAAAAGTATATGCGCCGTAAATTCATATCTCATCAGGCAATACAACAAGGATTACGGGGATATCACGGGTAATTTATGGCATTTGCCCAATGCAGTGGCGACTGGCTCACGAAACGCCGCCCACGAAGCTTTCCTGCCCTCTGGCTTTCAATCTGCAACCCGGCCGCCACCTGGAGGTGAAGGGGTATCCGTGAGCCGCCTCACAGCAGACTGGTCCGATGCCAAATAATCCATGCCGAATACCCGCTAATCCCGGTCATTTGCATAATGCCCCTCGGCCGTACCGCACATATACTGCTTAATGAGCAACCGTGCCGGTTATTACCTACAGCCAACCCAAAATAAATCGACTCAGGATAATAAGCATGTCCGATATAAACGAGACGCCGCTTTATATTAAGGTTCACGACTCGGATAACGTCGCCATCGTGGTAAACGATCGCGGCTTGCCGAAAGGCGCATTATTTTCCTGCGGGCTGCAATTACTGGAACATGTACCGCAGGGGCACAAGGTAGCGCTGAAAAACATTGCCGCCGGCGGCGAGATTGTCCGCTACGGCGAGATCATCGGTCATGCGCAACGTGCCATTTTGCGCGGCTGCTGGATCGATGAATCGCTGGTATCACTGCCGGAGGCCCCCGAGCTGCAGTGCCTGCCACTGGCCAATAAGGTTCCCGCCCCGCTGCCGCCACTCGAGGGTTACCGCTTCGAGGGCTACCGCAACGCCGACGGCAGCGTCGGCACCAAAAACTTGCTCGGCATTACCACCAGCGTGCAATGTGTCGCCGGCGTGGTTGACTACGTGGTGAAAATCATTGAACGCGATCTGCTGCCGCGCTACCCCAATGTGGATGGCGTGGTCGGCCTCAACCATCTTTACGGTTGCGGAGTGGCGATCAACGCGCCGGCGGCGGTGGTGCCGATCCGCACTATCCATAATCTGGCGCTGAATCCCAATTTTGGCGGCGAGGTGATGGTGGTCGGCCTGGGCTGCGAAAAACTGCAGCCGGAGCGCCTGTTGCAAGGCACACCGGACGTGCAGGCGATCTCGCTCGACGAGAGCCAGATTGTCCGTTTGCAAGACGAGAAGCATCGGGGGTTCAGATCGATGGTTGACGACATCCTGACGCTCGCCGAGCGCCACCTCCAACGCCTGAATCGCCGCCAGCGCGAAAGCTGCGCAGCCTCAGAATTGGTGGTCGGCATGCAGTGCGGCGGCAGCGATGCGTTTTCCGGCGTGACGGCCAACCCGGCGGTGGGTTTCGCTTCCGATCTGCTGGTGCGCTGCGGCGCGACGGTGATGTTCTCTGAAGTCACTGAAGTGCGCGATGCGGTGCATCTGCTGACGCCGAGAGTGGCGGATGAACAGGTTGGCAAGCGCTTGCTGGAGGAGATGGCCTGGTACGATGCCTATCTCGAGGCCGGGCAAAGCGATCGCAGCGCCAATCCGTCTCCCGGCAATAAAAAAGGCGGGTTGGCCAACGTGGTGGAAAAAGCATTGGGGTCGATCGCCAAATCAGGTACCAGCGCTATTGTAGAGGTACTGTCCCCCGGCCAGCGCCCCACCAAGCGCGGCCTGATCTACGCCGCCACGCCCGCCAGCGACTTTGTCTGCGGCACCCAGCAACTGGCCTCCGGCATCACTATCCAGGTGTTCACCACCGGACGCGGTACGCCCTACGGCCTGACGGCGGTGCCGGTGATTAAAATGGCGACCCGCAGCGCACTGGCGGATCGCTGGTACGATTTAATGGACATCAACGCCGGTACTATCGCCACCGGCGAAGCCACTATTGAACAGGTGGGCTGGCAGCTGTTTGAACTGATTCTGGATATCGCCAGCGGGCGCAAGAAAACCTGGTCGGATCAATGGGGGCTGCATAACGCGCTGGCGGTATTTAATCCGGCGCCGGTGACCTAGATCAGGCATCAGCATCCAGTTGCAGCCCGATATACAGCAGCAGGCGATCGTCAAAACTGGCGAGGTTCAACCCGGTCAGTTCAGCAATGCGGTTGAGCCGGTATTCCAGCGTATTACGGTGAATATACAGTGCCTTGGCGGTGACGGTCGGTTGTACGTTATGCAGAAACCAGGCAGCCAGCGTGCGGCGCAGCAGGCCGTTGCCGTCCATCGCCTTGAGCTTCATCAGCGGGCGGGCCAGCTCATCCGCCTGCCAGCCGCCGCGCAGGCTATCCAGCAATACCGGCAACATCAGATCCTGATAGTAATAAGTGCGTTGCTCCCCCATCCGCTGCTTGCCGACCATCATGGTGGTGCGCGCGGTGCGATAGGAACGGGCGATGCTGCCCGGCCCGGTGAAGTAATTGCCGAGCGCGATGCGCACCCGCAGTCGGCTGCTCTCATTCATCCTCGACAACAGATTATCCACCCGTCGCCGGTGATCTTCCGCATCCCATCGCCCATGGCCATTGAGCGCAGGTTTCAGCACCACCATTTCACTCAACGAAACGATGGCGATCAGGTTGTCGCGCTCCGGCATGGTCAGCAGCGTCTGCAATTGCTGCAGTTCGGCCATTGCGCTGTCAACGCCAAGCTGGCCGCTGTCCACCTCCACCACCGCCGCGACCCGTGGCTGGTTGGGATCGATCCCCAGCCGCTGCGCCCACTCCATCAGCGCCGGAGTAAGTTCGTCGGTACGGATCAGGTTCAGCACCAACTCCTCCCGCAGCCGGCTGTCCTGCGCCAGCATATGCAGCAGCCGAGCCTGCTCCAGCATCATTTCGGCGGTCATGCAAACCAGCTCGCCATACTGCCGCAGTTGGCCAGGGTTACCGGTCAGGCCGATGACCCCGACGATGCGCCCGTCAATGCGCAGCGGCAGATTAACGCCGGGCCGCACGCCATGCAGGTGACGCGCCACCGCTTCGTCAATATCCACCACCCGCGCCTGTGACAGCACCAGCAGCGCACCTTCGTGCAGTTCCCCCACCCGCTCACGATCGCCGCTGCCGATAATCTTGCCGCGCGCATCCATCACATTGACATTGCTGTCGATGATTTGCATGGTGCGCGCAACGATCTCTTGCGCCAGCTTGCCATCGAGATGGTATTCCGACATGCCGTCTTCTCCTGCCCGGAAAGGTGCCAATTCTTCAGCATACCGACGGCGATCCTCAGGCACATTGTGCAGTTGCACAAAGCTTGGTGACCATTGCTGAAGTTGCGGCGAGGTTCACAGTTTTCACGACGTAAAAAAGGCACGCCGTGGCGTGCCTGGAGAGCGGAGACCGGGAAGAAATTACTGCATCAACAGATACAGCTGGGTATCGCCGCGTTGGATGTTCAACGCCAGCACCGACGGCTTGCTGTCGAGAATTTTGCGCAGTTCGCCCAGGTTCTGGATAGGCTGCTGGTTAACCCCGAGGATAATATCGCCTTTTTTCAGGCCGATACGCGCAGCGGCACTGCCGGCTTTGACGTTATCCACCTTCACGCCTTTCTGGCTGCCGACCTGGGCATTGCTCAGCTCGGCCCCTTCAATACCGGTGTAGATATTGCCGGATTCAACCTGAGTCTGGGCGCTTTGCTCCAGCGTGACGTCCACGGTTACCGGTTTGCCATCGCGGATGATACCCAGCGACATTTTGCTGCCGACCGGCAGCGTGCCGATTTCCGCACGGAACGAGGCAAAGCTGGAGATGGCTTTACCGTTCATGGTGACGATAACGTCACCGGCCTTGATGCCCGCCTTGGCGGCGGAGGATTTCGGCATTACCTGGCTGACAAAGGCACCGCGCTGGGCGTCCACCTTCATCGCTTTCGCCAGTTCGGAGTTCAACTCGGTGCCCATAATGCCCAGCTCGCCACGTTTCACCTGGCCGAACTCAACCATTTGCGCCGTCAGGTTTTTCACCATGTTGCTCGGGATGGCGAAACCGATGCCGATGTTGCCGCCGTCCGGCGCCAGGATCGCGGTGTTAATGCCGATCAGTTCACCGTTCAGGTTAACCAGCGCGCCACCGGAGTTACCGCGGTTAATCGCCGCATCGGTCTGGATAAAGTTCTCGTAGTTTTCGATATTCAACCCGCTGCGGCCCAACGCGGAAACGATGCCGGAAGTCGCGGTCTCGCCTAATCCGTACGGGTTGCCGATCGCCACGGTGTAATCGCCGACGCGCAGTTGCTCGGAATCCGCCATCTTGATTGCCGTCAGGTTTTTAAAATCTTTCAGTTGGATCAGCGCGATATCGGAACGCGGATCCTTGCCTATCACCTTGGCGTCGAACTTGCGGCCGTCGCTCAGTTGCACCTGAATTTTACTGGCGTTATCCACCACGTGGTTATTGGTCACCACATAGCCTTTGGCGGCGTCAATCACCACACCGGCGCCCAGAGCCTGGAATTTTTCCTGGGTGCCCTGGCCAGGTGCGCCCGGCCCGCCGCCTTGACACATCGGCGAAGCCTGGAACGGCGAACCGTCCTGGCAGAAAGGTGAATCTTCGCCGAAGAACTGCTGGAACTGCGGCGGCATCTTCTGCGCGTTGACGGTGGTGCTGCCTTCAACGTTAATGCTCACCACGGAGGGCATCACTTTTTCCAGCATCGGCGCCAGGCTTGGCAGTTGTTGAGTGCTTGAAGAGGCGGTTTCTGCGGCGCCGGCCGTCATCGGGCCCATTGCCATACCAATACTGAAAGCCAGGGCGCTAAGAACTAATGCGGTTTTTTTCATCTGTGTGTCTCTTATAAAGTCGTTCAGAAAGTATTGCGTTCTTTGTGGATAGTCAGAGCTTATTAATAGCCCGAAGTTCCGGCGCAGGTTATTGGTAATAGTAAACAAATATTGTCCGTCTTTACAAAACTCGAAATATTCACTGTAACCTGCAACGCAAGCGTTCAAATAATATTTATTAACTGAATTAATTATTCAGCTGCCATTAATTTTCTATATTCGTCGTAGGCATAAAGATCGGTCATGCCGCTGATATAATCTTGCAGCAAACGTGCGCGAAAATAGTATTCCCGGATCGCCAGTTGCTCCGGCGACAGGTGCTGCAACCCTTCAATCGCTTCGACATACGCCAACCGATGTTTGGTGGAAAGCTTGTGGAACAGCCGCGTTTCGATCGGGTAAGCGCGATGGCTGTCTTCCTGCACCAGCCGGGTAAAATCCGCCAGCGACATCGCCAGCAAGGGGCTGTAGATATCCAGCAAACCACTGATCACCCGGTAGCCCTGCAGCTCAAGCTGCTCCACTTCGGGGTGGTTGAACACGTGCTTGAAGGCCACATTCTTGAAAATCTTCAGCAGTTGGTACGCCGGGCTGGAGTCTTCCAGCAACGCCTGATTAAAGTTGCCCCGATAAACCGCATCCAGATTATCAATAAAACGCTGCGCCGCATGCGGCACCAGCCGCGCCACGGTGAACACCCGCAAATACATGAAGAACTGATCTTCGCTGCTGCGCCGCGCGCCGCCGCGGTCGATCTTGCGAAAAGCGCTGGCCACGGTTTTATCAAACAAATCGCCCGGCGATACCTCGCCCCATTCCTGGGTTAAATGCTGATAAAGTTGTTCAACGGTGAAAATGTTTTTTTCCACCGCGTCTTCCAGATCGGCGACGCAGTAAGAAATATCGTCAGCCGCCTCCATGATATAAGTCAGCGGGAAGCGATCGAACTCGCCCATATTCAGCTCGCGCCGCAAGCGATCGACAAATGCCTCTTCCGCCAGATAAAAGCCCGGTTTTTTCATCAGGTAGCTGTGGCTGGCGGGGATCTCGCTCGCCCAGTATGCCGGACGGGTATATTTCAGAATGCAGCCCACCTGCGCATAGGTCAGGTTGAGCTTCAGTAACGTATGCACCAGCCGAATCGCCTGGGCATTGCCCTCGAAATGGCTGAGATCGTGGCGGATGCGGCTGCGCAGGCGGTTGAGATCGCCTTCGCCTTCGTGCAGGCGCAGCACGCCGATCTGGCAACGATCGTTGCTGGCGGGCTCGCTCCCGCAGCTGGCGGGATCGAGCCGCTGGGAAAACCAGTCGTTAATCGCCGACTCGCCGAAATGCCCAAACGGCGGGTTGCCGATGTCATGCATCAGGCAGGACATCTCAACTATGCTTTCAAAAGGATCGAGCAGTTTGGTCAGGCCGAGCGCGTCGATCCGCCGTTCCTGTTTGAAACGGTTGAGGATCTCTTTGGCAATGTGCCGCCCGACCTGCTGCACCTCCATCGAGTGCGTCAGGCGGCTACGCACCGCGGCGTTGCGCTCCAGCGGGAACACCTGGGTTTTTTGCTGCAGACGGCGAATGGCGGCTGAATTGACGATACGCCCGCGATCGCTCTCAAACTGCCGCACGATGTCATATTCTTCCTCAGCCTCGATAGGCTTACTGAAAGGCCGCTGGAAGCTGATTTTTTGCTTAAAGTCGATCCCGGACATCTGTTTCTCCCCCGTTGCGCCCAGCCCCCGTGATAACAATTCCCGACGGCATATGCAACGGATTATCTCTCTATGAGAGCCATGATAGACTATGGCGCAATTCCCACACCCAATCAGCGAGTGTTATTTATGAAAGTAGGCATCATCGGCGCCATGGAGCAGGAAGTTACCCTGCTGCGCGAACAAATTGAAAACCGTCAAACCATTCAACGCGCGGGTTGTGAAATCTATACCGGCCAGATCGGTGGCGTTGACGTGGCGTTGCTGAAATCCGGTATCGGTAAAGTTTCTGCGGCAATGGGCACCACCCTGCTGCTGGAACACTGCAAGCCGGATCTGGTGATCAATACCGGTTCCGCCGGTGGCCTGGCCGCCACGCTGAAAGTGGGTGATATCGTGGTGTCCGAAGAAGTGCGCTATCACGATGCCGACGTCACCGCCTTTGGTTACGAGCCAGGCCAGATGGCCGGTTGCCCGGCGGCCTTCGTGGCGGACGAAGCACTGATTGCGCTGGCGGAAAGCTGCATCAGGCAGTTGGATCTTAACGCGGTGCGCGGCCTGATCTGCAGCGGTGACGCCTTCATTAACGGCGCAGAACCGCTGGAGCGCATCCGCACCACCTTCCCGACCGTTGCCGCGGTTGAAATGGAAGCCGCCGCCGTCGGCCACGTTTGCCACCTGTTCGGCACGCCGTTTGTGGTGGTGCGCGCCATCTCTGACGTCGCCGACAGTGAATCGCACATGAGCTTTGACGAGTTCCTTGTGGTGGCCGCCCAGCAATCAACGCTGATGGTCAACGCGATGCTGCAAACCCTGGCCAAGCGCGGTTGATGTGAAACCCCGCTTTTCAGCCCTGCTGTGGCTGCTCGCGCTCTGGGCCGCTCTGCCTGCCAGCGCCGCTCAACGCGTGATCAGCCTGGCACCCAATGCCACCGAGCTTGCCTATGCCGCCGGCATGGGCGATACCCTGCTGGCAGTCAGTGCCTTTTCCGATTACCCGCCGGCGGCCAAGAAGCTGGAACAGGTGGCTTCCTGGCAGGGGATCAACCTGGAGCGGGTGCTGGCGCTGAAGCCGGATCTGATCCTCGCCTGGCGCGGCGGCAATCCGCAGCGGGTGCTGGATCAGCTCGCCGCCTTCGGCATCCCGATTTTTTATGCGGATGCCACCACGCTCGATGACATCGCCCAGTCGCTGGATGATCTGGCCAAATACAGCCCACATCCGGAGCAGGCGCACCAGGCGGCGGGCACCATGCGCCAACAGATCGCCGCGCTGAAAGCAAAATACCCGCACAACCAGCCGCGCCGGGTCTTGTTGCAGTTTGGCACCCAGCCGCTGTTCACCAGCTCCGGCGCTACCCTGCAAAGCCAGGTGCTGTCGCTGTGCGGAGCGGAGAATATCTTTGCCGACAGCCGCATGCCATGGCCGCAAATCAGCCGTGAGCAGGTGCTGGCTCGCCAACCTCAGGCCGTAGTGATTACCGGCGACGCAAAAGAGATTGCCAGCGTGAAGGCCTTTTGGGCGCCACAGCTGCAAGTGCCGGTGATTGCATTGAACGGCGACTGGTTCAACCGCGCTGGCCCACGTATCATGCTGGCCGCGCAGCAGCTGTGCAGCCAACTGGCGGAGACACATTAATGCTGGTGTTTTGGCTGGATATTCTCGGCACCGCAGTTTTCGCCATCTCCGGCGTATTGCTGGCCGGCAAGCTGCGCATGGATCCGTTCGGCGTGTTGGTACTCGGCGTGGTCACTGCGGTCGGCGGCGGCACCATCCGCGATATGGCGCTGGCCAATGGCCCGGTATTTTGGGTGAAAGACCCGACCGATCTGGTGGTGGCGATGATCACCTGCGTGCTGACGCTGCTGCTGGTACGCCAGCCGCGACGCCTGCCGAAATGGATCCTGCCGGTGCTGGATGCCGTCGGGCTGGCGGTGTTCGTCGGCATCGGCGTCAATAAAGCCTTCGCCGCCGATACCGGCCCGCTGGTGGCGGTCTGCATGGGTGTCATTACCGGGGTTGGCGGCGGCATTATCCGTGACGTGCTGGCACGGGAAATTCCGATGATCCTGCGAACCGAGATTTATGCCACCGCCTGTATTGTCGGCGGCATCGTGCACGTTACCGCATTCGCCACCTTAGGTATGCCGTTGCAGCAGGCGATGATGCTTGGCATGGGCATCACGCTGGCGATCCGGCTGGCGGCCATCCGCTGGCACCTGAAACTGCCGGCGTTTATCCTCGAACAGTAGCGATTGCCGGCCGAAATCGAAACCAAGCGGATCCGGCTCGGGCCAGAGTAAAATGGCAGGCATAAAAAAACCCGCAAACCGGTAAGGTTGGCGGGTTTTATGCTGCTGCCGGCGGGATCAGACGCTGAACGAAGAACCGCAGCCGCAGGTGGTTTTGGCGTTAGGGTTGGTCACCACGAAACGTGAACCCTCCAGCCCTTCGGTATAATCGACCGAACCGCCTACCAGATATTGCAGGCTCATTGGGTCAACCACCAGCGCAACGCCCTGCTTCTCGATGGTCATATCACCGTCGTTGACCTTGTCGTCAAAAGTGAAGCCGTACTGGAATCCGCTGCAGCCGCCACCGGTAATGTAAACCCGCAACTTCAGATTCGGATTTTCTTCGTCAGCAATCAGGACCTTAACCTTGCTTGCTGCTGCCTCGGTAAATTGCAGGGGCAGTGCTGTTTCATCACTCATACTCTTTACTCCCAACATTGTTCTGCATCAGACCGCTACAATGGCAGCCTGATTAATGTTTTTGATTATCCAATACCTGAGTGCTGCGTTCAAGTATTCACCGCATTTGTTGTATTTTCTTTACCTGTTTTATCTGCCGCTTCACGCGCCTGCAGCGCTTCCTGCCGTTGCAACGTACGGGCCAATATCGACGAATACAACGGCTTACCCCCGAGGAACTGCGCCACCAGCGTAGCACCAAGGCAGGTAATGATCATTGGCAGTATGAGCTGATAATTATCGGTCATCTCCGACACCAGCACGATCCCGGTCAAGGGTGCAGGCAACGTAGCGGCAAAGGTGTGCCATCCCAAAATAGGTATCTGACTGTGATCGTTTCATATCAGCGAACACTTCACTAGAATAGCGCCGTCGAATCATTCAAAAGAGAATCCAGGAGCCGATTTATGAGCTTACACAGCAAGTCCGAAAGTCTGTATGCCCAGGCACAACAGGTTATCCCAGGTGGGGTTAACTCTCCGGTGCGCGCATTCAGCGGCGTTGGCGGTGTGCCGCTGTTTATCGAGCGGGCGGACGGGGCTTACCTGTTCGACGTCGACGGCAAAGCCTATATCGACTACGTCGGTTCCTGGGGCCCAATGGTGCTGGGTCACAACCACCCGGCGATCCGCAACGCGGTCATCGAAGCGGCACAGCGCGGCCTGAGTTTTGGCGCCCCCACCGAGATGGAAGTCAAAATGGCGGAGTTGGTGACCGAACTGGTGCCAACCATGGATATGGTGCGGATGGTGAATTCCGGCACCGAAGCCACCATGAGCGCCATCCGCCTGGCACGCGGCTATACCAACCGCGATAAGATCATCAAGTTCGAAGGCTGCTACCACGGCCATGCCGACTGCCTGCTGGTGAAAGCCGGTTCCGGCGCGCTGACTCTGGGCCAGCCGAACTCGCCGGGCGTGCCGGCCGATTTCGCCAAGCACACGCTGACCTGCACCTATAACGATCTGGAGTCGGTCCGTACCGCTTTCGAGCAGTACCCTTCCGAGATCGCCTGCATCATCGTCGAACCGGTCGCCGGCAACATGAACTGTGTGCCACCGCTGCCGGAATTCCTGCCCGGCCTGCGTACGCTGTGCGACAAATACGGCGCACTGCTGATTATCGATGAAGTGATGACCGGCTTCCGCGTCGCGCTGGCCGGGGCACAGGCCTATTACGATGTGAAACCCGACCTTACCTGCCTGGGCAAAATCATCGGCGGCGGCATGCCTGTCGGTGCGTTCGGCGGCCGTCGCGAAGTGATGGCGGCATTGGCGCCAACCGGCCCGGTCTATCAGGCGGGGACGCTGTCCGGTAACCCGATTGCGATGGCGGCCGGTTATGCCTGCCTGACCGAGGTTTCGCAGGTCGGTATCCACCAGACGCTGACCGAATTGACCGATATGCTGGCGGCAGGCCTGCTGGATGCAGCCAAAGAAGAAAACGTCGCGCTGGTCGTCAACCATGTCGGCGGCATGTTCGGCCTGTTCTTTACCGATGCACCGGCGGTGACCTGCTACCAGGACGTGATGCAGTGCGATGTGGAACGCTTTAAGCGCTTCTTCCACCTGATGCTGGATGAGGGGGTTTATCTGGCGCCTTCCGCCTTTGAAGCCGGCTTTATGTCCGTTGCGCACAGCAAGGAAGACATTCAACGCACCATCGATGCCGCACGCCGCTGCTTCGCCAAACTGTAATAGTTCGCAGCCAAACAAAAACGGGCGCCAGTGTGAACCGAGCGCCCGTTTTTATTTTTATCCTTAGAGCAAGGTGCCGTAAATCGTCAACAGCGCCACAACCACCACGATAATCATCGTCACCTTACGCGCCAGAGTGACCGCCGCACGCGGAGTTTGCACCGGGTCCCTATGCGGCTCACGCGCCAGAGAAAACTGCGCCAGGCGAGTCAGTACCTGATATTGCGAGGTATGGCGATCGCCCAACGACGCAAACCATGCCGGCAAGGCTTTTTCACCGTGCCCCAGCAGCGCGTAGGCCACGCCAGCCAGACGCACCGGGATCCAATCCAGCCAGTGCAACAGATGATCGATGCCGGACTGCGAACGCTCCAGCGGGGTATTGTGGCGCGCCAGCCAGGTTTGATAAGCACGCAGGAAAGCATAACCCGCCAGCGCGATTGGCCCGTATGGCCCACAGACCACAAACCAAAACAGCGGCGCCAGATAATAGCGGAAGTTAATCCACAGCAGCGCATTTTGCAGTTCGCGCAGGCGCACCTCTTCGCTGCAATCCACCGGCAAACCGTGGATCAGCGCCAGCTCCTCCGCCATCTGCTCGCTGGCATGGGCATCTCCCTGCCGCGCCGCCTTAAGATAGGCACGATAGTGTTTGCGCTTGATACCGGCGCCCACACACAGCAGATCAATAATAATCCACAGCAGCAGCGTCACCACGCCAAAAAACAGCCCGTGAGCCAACCACAAAATGCCCCACACCACCACCATCCAGGCAACGGTCAGCAGCAGCGTCTGCGCCAGCGAAACTCGATGCAACCGGTGGAAGACCACTTCCAGGCGATGATCCAGTTGCCAGTGCTCCCCCAGCTTGAATAAACGTTCCCACGCCAGAACCAGTAACAGCGTAAACAGCGTCATTAGCGACTCCTCTCCCTTTCCATTTTCCCAAGCATAGCGCCATCGGGCTCGTCGGGTTGTTCCAGAGATGCCAGATAAAAGCCCCAGTCAAACGCCGGGCCTGGATCGGTTTTGCGGCCAGGGGCAATGTCACTGTGCCCGGTAATGCTCGCCGCCGACATCGGATAATACCTGATTAGCAGCGCGGTCACCGCTTTCAGGCTCTGATATTGCTGTGGCGTGAACGGCAGTTGGTCGGTACCTTCCAGTTCAATGCCAATCGAAAAATCGTTGCAGCGTTCGCGCCCCTGATACTCGGAAACGCCGGCGTGCCAGGCGCGCTTGTCGAACGGCACATACTGAATGATTTCCCCCTCGCGGCGGATCAGACAATGCGCCGAAACCCGAAGCTGATGGATACCGGAAAAATAAGGGTGTTCTGCGGGATCGAGCGTGCCGGTAAACAACCGATCGATATAGGGGCCGCCAAACTCGCCGGGCGGCAGGCTGATATTGTGGATCACCAACAGCGAAGGGGCTTCATCATTCGGGCGAAGATCGCAATGCGGCGAAACAACCCGTTTCACCCCCACAATCCAGCCATATTCTAACTGCATCGGACACCTCTCTGCGGTGGTACTTATCACGGCAACAGAGTAGCATGTTCCCCCTACGATCTTACCGTCCATTTCGGAGTTTTCCATGCCGACACGCCGCTACGATGCCGACAGTCGCCGCACCGAGCTTCTTGAACGAATTGAAAGCGATATCCCCAATGCCGTTGCCCAGGCGCTGCGCGAAGACCTGGGAGGCGAAGTCGATGCCGACCGCGATATTACTGCGCAATTGTTACCGGCCGACAAGCAGGCAGAAGCCACCATTATCACCCGTGAACCCGGCGTATTTTGCGGCCGACGCTGGTTGAGCGAGGTCTTCATCCAGCTGGGCAACCAGGTGAAGGTGGAATGGCTGGTGGCGGATGGCGATAGCCTGGTGCCTGACCAGCCGCTGTGCAAGCTGAGCGGTCCGGCGCGGGTGCTGCTGACCGGCGAGCGCACCGCGCTGAACTTTGTGCAGACGCTTTCCGGCGTAGCGACCGAAGTCAGCCGTTATGTGGCGCTGCTGCAGGGGACGCAAACCCGCTTGCTGGATACTCGCAAGACGCTGCCAGGGCTGCGCACCGCGCTGAAATATGCGGTGTTGTGCGGCGGCGGCAGCAACCACCGGTTGGGGTTATCCGATGCCTTCCTGATCAAGGAAAACCACATCATCGCCTCCGGTTCGATCAAAAATGCGGTCGAAAAAGCTTTTTGGCTGCATGCCGAGGTGCCGGTCGAAGTGGAAGTTGAATCCCTCGACGAGTTGCAGCAGGCGCTGGACGCCGGCGCCGATATCGTCATGCTGGATAACTTCAGCGTCGAGATGATGCGTACCGCCGTGGCGCAAACCCAAGGCCGCGCACAGCTGGAAGTCTCCGGCAACGTGACCAGCGAAACCCTGCGCACCTTCGCCGAAACCGGCGTGGACTACATCTCCGTTGGCGCGCTGACCAAACATGTCACCGCACTCGATCTGTCAATGCGCTTCAAATAATCTCTGCCATTCACACCGCCCTGGCAAACTGGGGCGGTGCTTTTGCGTCAACATTGCGAATCCCGCCGCAACTATTTTCCTTCCACTGCAAACTGAACAACTTGCCATGGAAGCATGCCGCAGAACGCTGACTCCCCGCTAGAAACCCGCTGTCTGAGCCGTTACCGTTACCTCCACATTCACAGGGAGGCACTAACAAATGGAAACACAGCGCGGTTTTACTCTGATCGAACTGATGGTGGTGATCGCCATTATCGCGATATTGAGCGCCATAGGCATACCCGCCTACCAACGCTATATCCAGAAAGCGGCAATGACTGACATGCTGCAAGTCATGACGCCTTACAAACTGGCCGTGGAGCTGTGCGTGCTTGATGGCGGCGCACCTGCGGGTTGTAATGCCGGCAGTAAAGGCATTCCTGCCGGCGGCACTTCACGTTACGTCAGCGACGTTAAGGTCAGCCAGGGCATGATCACACTGACCGGCACGCAAACGCTGCAAGGGCTGACAGTCGCACTGACACCCACCCAAAACGCCAGCGGCATGACACGCTGGACACGCCAGTGCACCAGCGACAACGCCAATCTGCAGGAGACCTGCCAGGAAGTTTTCCGCTTTGACGATACGGCGAAGGGGGGCTCGCAATGAGTATCGCGATCGGCGATGAAATTCACGCCCTGTGCCAACGCTACCAAGCGCTGGCACTCAGCGAAGACGACGACAGCCTGACCGTGGCCCTGAACGCTGACGTACCGCAGGGGCTGCTGCCAGCCCTGCGTTTCGCCACCGGCAAACGCATTCATCTGGAGCAGTGGCCTGCGGCCCGGCTGGAGCTGGAACTGAACCGCCGGCAGATGCAAGGCGACCGGCTTGGGCAAAACACGCAGGAGGTCGAGCCGGACGCGCCCTCGTTGAATGACGACAGCGACACACCCGTGGTGCAGTTTATCAACCAGACACTGCGCATCGCCCTGCAACGACGCGCCTCGGACATTCATTTCGAACCTTATCAGCAGACACTGCGTATCCGGCTACGTATCGACGGCGTGTTGCAAGCCGTAGCTTCACCGCCTTTCCCGCTTGCCGCTCCCCTTGTCGCCCGGCTGAAGATCATGGGGCAGTTGGATATCGCCGAGCGCCGCCTGCCGCAGGATGGGCAGCTCAGCGTACAACTGGATAACGCCAGTTACTCGATGCGCATCGCCACCCTGCCGACACTGCACGGTGAGAAAGTGGTGTTGAGGATCCTGCAAACCGAACGCCAGGAGCTGCCGTTGGAACAATTGGGTATGAGCCAAACGGCGCTGGCGCAGTATGCTGATGCTCTGTCTTGCCCGCAGGGCATGATCCTGGTCACTGGCCCGACCGGCAGCGGTAAAACCGTCACGCTGTACAGCGGCCTGCGGCAATTGAATGACGCGCAAAGCAATTTATGCAGCGTCGAGGACCCGATTGAAATCCCGCTGTTCGGTATTAACCAGACCCAGATAAACCCCAAAACCGAGTTGGATTTTTCTCGCGTATTGCGCGCCTTGCTGCGCCAGGATCCGGACGTCATCATGATCGGTGAGATCCGCGACCGGGAAACGGCGGAAATCGCAGTGAAAGCCGCTCAAACCGGCCATCTGGTCCTCTCGAC
This sequence comes from Serratia inhibens, assembly GCF_003591175.1. Classification (GTDB taxonomy): domain Bacteria; phylum Pseudomonadota; class Gammaproteobacteria; order Enterobacterales; family Enterobacteriaceae; genus Serratia; species Serratia inhibens. The sequence goes on from NZ_QYYG01000011.1 coordinate 119,572, forward strand.
GCTGCATACCAACTCCACCAGCGAGACTCTGACGCGCCTGACCCATATGGGCATTCCGGGTTATCTGATCGCCGCCTGTCTGAAGCTGGTTATCGCCCAGCGGCTGGTGCGCAAACTGTGCAGCCACTGCCGCTATCAACAGAACCTGCCCGTGCACTTTCCCGCCGCTATTTGGGCCAAGCCCCTGCTACCCTGGCAGGCTGACGGATGCGAGCACTGCTTTAGCGGTTACTATGGCCGCACAGGGGTTTATGAACTGCTGACGATCACGCCGGAAGTGCAAGCCGGTCTGCTGCAGGGCGCAGCTCCCGGTCAACTGGCCGATATCGCCCGACAACAAGGGCAAATAACGCTACTGCAAGCTGGATTAACGCTGGTTTCTCAAGGCCTCACTTCGCTGGAAGAGGTATATCGCATTGTCGGCCTCACCGCCGAAAGCGGAGCTGCGCCGTGAAAGCACAACGCCTTTTCCTGTGGCAAGCCGTCGATCCTCACGGCCAGTTGCGCCTGGGTGAGCGGATGAGCGACGAAAAACGGCGGGTCAGCCAGTGGCTTATTGAGCAGGGGTTGCAACCCTGCCATATCAATAGCGGGAAACGCATTACCCCCGCCCAGTGGCGCGGCGAACCCATGATCCAATTCACCCGCCAGCTCGCCACCCTGCTGCAAGCCGGGTTACCGCTGGTCAACGGATTACAGCTGCTGGCGGAGGAACATCCGTCTGCCGCCTGGCGCTGCCTGCTGCGCGAGATAACCGAACAGGTGCGGCAGGGACAGCCCTTCTCCGAGGTTATCGCCGGGCAACAGGCTATATTTCCGCTCATCTACCGCCAGTTGATCGCCATCGGGGAACTGACCGGCAATCTTGACGCTTGTTGCCTGCAACTGGCCCAACAGCAGGAAGCGCAACAAAAACTGCAAAAAAAGGTGATTAAGGCGCTGCGTTACCCGCTGTTTATCTGCGCAGTAGCGCTGTTGGTGAGCATTCTGATGCTGGTGATGGTGCTCCCGGAGTTTGCCGGCGTTTACCAGTCGTTCGATGCGCCATTGCCCTGGTTTACCCAGGGGCTATTGAACCTGTCCGCGATATTGATCCGCAGCGGGCCATGGTTGGTGTTGATAGTGGCCGGCGCGGTGTTTTCTTATTTTCGCTGGCTGCATCCACAGCCACAGTGGCGCAGGCGCGAACAGGCGACGCTGTTGCGCTTGCCGCTGATCGCGCAGCTGATCAAAGGCGGCTGCCTGAGCCAAACATTCCGTATTCTGGCCATGACGCAGCAGGCGGGACTGACGCTGGTTGAGGGGCTGAACGCCGCAGCGCTGTCGGTGGACAGCCTGTTTTACCGCCAGGCGATTGAGACAGTTCGGCAACAGATTGCACAGGGGCATACTTTCTACAGCGCCCTGGGCCAACAAGTGCTCTTTCCCCCATTATGCCAACAGTTGGTACGAGTGGGCGAAGAGTCCGGCTCGCTTGACACCTTGCTGGGCAAGCTGGCGCTGTGGCATGAGCAGCAAACCTTTGAACTGGCCGATACGCTGGCGCAAACGCTGGAGCCGATACTGATGCTGGTGGTGGGCGCAATAGTCGGGACGCTGGTGATCGCCATGTATCTGCCGATATTTCAGTTGGGGAATGTTTTGGGCTAAGCAGAGCGATCTGGAGCACAGCAAGATATGAACTGTGCCCCCGGGGAGGAACTACCCTACAGGTTACTTAGCGCCAAATACGCGGTTTTCCTGTTCCGCTACGCGGATGAAGGTGGTGCGCTTGGTCAGCTCTTTCAGGCGCTCTGCTCCGACATAGGTGCAGGCGGAGCGCAAGCCACCGAGGATATCACGCACGGTAAACTCAACCTCACCGCGCAGGGGCAGCTTGACGGTTTTCCCCTCAGCGGCTCGGTATTCGGCAACGCCGCCCACGTGGCGCTTCATCGCCGACTCGGAGCTCATGCCGTAGAACAGCATGAATTTTTCGCCGTTCTCTTCCACTACGGTGCCTTCACACTCGTCATGTCCGGCCAACATACCGCCCAGCATGACAAAATCAGCGCCGCCGCCAAAGGCTTTGGCCACGTCGCCCGGCACTGAACAGCCGCCATCGCTGACGATTTGGCCACCGAGACCGTGTGCCGCATCGGCGCACTCAATCACAGCAGACAGCTGCGGATAACCTACACCGGTTTTTACCCGAGTGGTGCAAACCGACCCCGGTCCAATGCCAACTTTTACGATATCGGCGCCGGACAGGATCAGTTCTTCCACCATTTCGCCAGTGACTACGTTACCGGCGCAGATCACATGGTTAGGGCACGCTTCGCGCGCTTTCTGCAAGAAGGCGACAAAATGCTCCGAGTAACCGTTGGCCACGTCGATGCAGATAAACTTCAGACCCGGCGACAATGCCAGAATCTGCTTCATCTTCACAAAGTCGGCCTCTGAGGTGCCGGTTGAAACCATAACGTGTCGCAGCAACGATGCCGGTACGCGCTGCACGAATGCGGCCCATTGTTCAACGGTGTAGTGTTTGTGTACGGCGGTGAGAACATCGAAGGAAGCCAGGGCCTCTGCCATGCTGAAGGTGCCGACCGTGTCCATGTTGGCGGCAATAATCGGCACACCGGACCAGTTCCAGCCAGAATGTTTGAAGGTAAACTGACGCTCCAGTTCAACCTCAGAACGGCTTTTCAACGTGGAACGCTTTGGGCGAATCAGCACATCTTTAAAGCCTAACTTCAAATCTTCTTCAATACGCATGACTTATGATTTCCTGGTTTTTGGCGACGGATCGCAAGAACGCAATGGCTTGAAAAGCGACGGGGTATACCCTAAATAATTCGAGTTGCAGGAAGGCGACAAGAGTGAGAGTCCCGATGAGCTTACTCACGTAAGTGATTCGGGTGAACACTCGCAGTCAACACACCTGCAGCTTGAAGAATGACGGGTATAGATTAATGCCAGTTCCAGTGACGCTATCATACGCGGGAAAAATCACCGGACAAGACTGCGAATTCACCTTTATTTGCGTTACAATCCGACAAATTTACCTACGAACCTGCGGCGTGATTCATCGCTCATTTTCCTGTCCCTGTCGCGTTTTTTATCACCGTACAACGCAACCTGCCAGGCTAGCGCACCCTACCGGCTTGCACTTCTGCACGATCGCTTTATGATTCGTCTATTATTTTTTTATGAATATCGGATGCATTTATACCATGGCCTACATTGTAGCGTTGACAGGGGGTATCGGCAGCGGCAAGTCCACCGTAGCAGACGCCTTTGCCCGCCACGGCGTGGAGATTGTCGACGCTGACGTCATTGCACGGCAGGTTGTCGAACCCGGCGCTCCGGCTTTAGACGCTATCGCCGAACGTTTTGGTAATGAAATGTTGCTGGCTGACGGCACGCTTAACCGTTCCGCACTGCGTCAACGTATATTCAGCAACCCGGATGAAAAACGCTGGCTGAATCAATTGCTGCACCCGCTGATTCATCAGGAAACACAACGCCGGTTGGCGCAGGTCGCCAGCCCCTATGCACTGTGGGTAGTGCCGCTGCTGGTAGAAAATAACCTGCAAGCGCGCGCAGATCGCGTGCTGGTGGTCGATGTCGACAGCGAAACGCAATTGGCAAGAACCGTCAACCGCGACGGAATCAACCGTCAACAGGCGCAAAACATCATGTCTGCACAGGCCACGCGTGAGCAGCGCCTGGCCGTTGCAGACGACATAATCGATAATAGCGGTACCGCTCAGGGGATAGAGCCATTTGTTGCCGCACTGCATCGCCGCTACCTTGAACTGGCGGTATCAGCGACCCGACAGGATTAAACCGAATGAATGATGTTTCCCCAAGCGTTCTTTTTGAACATCCGTTGAATGAAAAAATGCGCACCTGGCTGCGTATCGAGTTTTTACTGCAACAATTGCATGGTCAGCGGGCATTGAGCGAAACCGCCATTGCGTTGACCTTCTTCCGCACCGTTTCGGACCTGCTGGACGTATTGGAACGCGGCGAAGTGCGCACCGAGCTGTTGAAAGAGCTGGAGCGTCAGCAGCAGAAGCTGTTGGCATGGGCCGATGTGCCGGGCGTCGATATGTCTGTGATGGATCAGCTGCGCGGCCAACTGAAGGAACGCGCTGCGGCGCTGATGTCCGCACCGCGTCTCGGGCAGGCACTGCGTGAAGATCGGCTGATTAGCCTGGTGCGCCAACGTCTGAGCATCCCCGGCGGTTGCTGCAGCTTTGACTTGCCCACGTTGCACATGTGGATGCATGCGCCGCAGCAAGAGCGAGATACCGACGTCACTGATTGGCTGCTGACCCTGGAGCCGTTGAATCTGGCGCTGACGATGGTGCTGGATCTGATCCGTCAGGCCGGGCCATTCCGCAACCAAATCAGCTTGAACGGCTTCTTCCAGGATAACGCGGAAGGCGCCGATCTGTTGCGTTTGCGCATTAACCTGGCACACCAGCTTTATCCGCAGATTTCCGGCCATAAAACACGTTATGCGATCCGCTTCCTGCCTTTGGACAGCGAGCTTGGCGTGGTACCGGAACGGTTAACCTTTGAGTTGGCCTGTTGCTAACCCAATGATATAAAAACCTTTCACGTGTGGAAGGGAGTAAGGAACAGAAGATGACTACCGTAGTGAAATGCCCAACCTGTGGCAAAGGTGTGGTATGGGGTGAAGTAAGCCCGTTCCGCCCATTTTGCAGCAAACGTTGCCAGTTAATCGATCTCGGCGAATGGGCCGATGAAGAGAAGCGCATTCCCAGCAACAGCGATCTGTCGGAAAGCGAAGAATGGAGTGAAAAGGACGATCGCTGATCGCCCCTTCCGGCCTGGCGCCAGCCAGGCCGTCCGCCTTATTGCGCAGCGTTGGCCTGCTGCACCAGCAGTTTGATAATACTGATATTGGCTTCGGGGAACTCTTCCTCACGCAAATCCGCCTGCTTCACCCAGCGCATTGGCTGGCCTTCGCGGCCAAACGGCTCGCCCTGCCAACCTTCCACCAGATAGAAGTTCAGCGTGACGATGCGATCGCTAAAGCGGTGCTCCAGCACCTCCAGCAGCGTTGCGCATTCGGTTTCAATACCGGTTTCTTCGCGTAATTCGCGGCTCAGCGCCTGCTCCGGGGTTTCCCCTTGCTCAATTTTGCCGCCGGGAAACTCCCAGAAACCGGCCATATGCGAATCGGCGGCCCGACGGGTGATAAAAATTTCCTGCTGGGCATTGCGAATGATACCGACGGCGATGTTCAGATGCTTCATCACATCCTCCTGATTGATTCATAAGGGCGCGGACTTTGGCCCTAAAAAACTGGGGTTCAGCATGCTGAACCCCAGGGTTTGACTCGTTAAACGCTGCCGGGCTTACTTCTGCAGGCGGCCGTGGCACTGTTTGTATTTTTTACCCGAACCGCACGGGCAAAGATCGTTGCGGCCTACCTTGCGCTCCGCGCTTGCAGGCGCATTAGGATCCTCGGTGACCAACGAATTTTCTTCGTAGTGGCTCAACTGTTGTTGTGCCGCCAGGCGCTCCGCTTCTTCACGACGTTGCAACTCCATCGCTTCAACCTCTTCCGGCATCCGCACCTGCACTTTGCTCAGTACGCTGATCACTTCGTATTTCAGCGATTCCAGCATAGTCGCAAACATGTTGAAGGATTCACGCTTGTACTCTTGCTTAGGATCTTTCTGCGCGTAACCACGCAGGTGGATACCCTGACGCAGATAGTCCATTGCCGCCAGATGCTCCTTCCACAGGGAATCCAACGTTTGCAGCATCACGCCCTTCTCGAAGTTGCGCATCATATCCGTGCCAACCACTTCTTCTTTGCGCAGATAGTCTTCCTTGGCCTTTTCCAGAATACGCTCACGCAGCGTTTCTTCGTGCAGATCCGGCTCTTTATCCAGCCACTCGGCGATAGGCATATCCAGATCGAAGTCGGTCTTCAGGCGCTCTTCCAGACCCTGAATATCCCACTCTTCTTCCAGCGACTGCGGCGTAATGTAGCTGTCGATGGTGGTCTTGAAGACGTCTTCGCGGATGCTGGCAATGGTTTCGCTCACGTCGGACACGTCCAGCAGCTCATTACGCTGGCTGTAGATAGCGCGACGCTGATCGCTGGCCACATCATCGTATTCCAGCAGTTGCTTACGAATATCGAAGTTACGGCTTTCCACTTTACGCTGCGCGTTGGCAATCGCCTTGGTGACCCATGGGTGCTCAATGGCCTCACCCTCTTTCATACCCAGTTTACGCATCATGCCGGAAACGCGATCCGAGGCGAAAATACGCATCAGAGCATCTTCCATCGACAGGTAGAAGCGAGATGAACCGGCGTCACCCTGACGACCGGAACGGCCGCGCAGCTGGTTATCGATACGGCGCGATTCATGGCGCTCGGTACCAATGATGTGCAAACCACCCGCCTTCAATACCGCTTCATGGCGGATTTTCCAGGCCTCTTTAATTGCCGCAATTTGCTCTTCGGTTGGCTCTTCCAACTGGGCAATCTCTGCCTGCCAGCTGCCGCCCAACACGATATCGGTACCACGGCCCGCCATGTTGGTGGCGATAGTCACCGCACCTGTCTGGCCAGCCTGCGCCACGATGTCCGCTTCCATGGCGTGGAATTTGGCGTTCAGCACCTTGTGGTCGATGCCGGCTTTAGCCAGTTCGCGGGAAACGACTTCGGATTTTTCGATCGAGATAGTCCCCACCAACACCGGCTGGCCGTTGGCGGTACGCTCGCGGATATCTTCAATGATGGCGCCAATCTTCTCCAGCTCGGTCATATAGACCAGATCCGGCATGTCTTTACGCAGCATCGGGCGGTTGGTCGGCACCACGATGGTATCCAGCTTGTAGATGGAGCTGAATTCGAACGCTTCGGTGTCGGCAGTACCTGTCATGCCGGCCAGCTTCTCGTACAAGCGGAAGTAGTTCTGGAAGGTGATGGATGCCAGCGTCTGGTTCTCGTTCTGGATTTCCACGCCTTCTTTGGCTTCCACCGCCTGATGCAGACCATCGGACCAACGACGGCCCTGCATGGTACGGCCGGTATGTTCGTCGACGATGATCACTTCACCGTCTTTCACGATGTAGTCAACGTCGCGGGTGAACAGCACGTGCGCGCGCAAAGCGGCGGTCACATGGTGCATCAACATGATGTTGGTCGGTGAGTACAGCGACTCCCCTTCTTCCATAATGCCGGCTTCCACCAGCATTTCTTCGATCAGGATCAGGCCGCGTTCGGTCAGGTGCACCTGGCGCGCTTTCTCGTCTACCGAGAAGTGACCTTCGCCCTGGAAGGAGTCTGAATCCTCTTTTTCCTGACGGATAAGCTTTGGAATCAGCTTGTTAACCTTGATGTACATTTCTGAGCTGTCTTCGGCCGGGCCGGAGATGATCAGCGGAGTACGGGCTTCATCGATCAGGATGGAGTCAACCTCATCCACCAGCGCATAGTGCAGCTTGCGCTGAACGCGCTCTTCCGGGCTGAACGCCATGTTGTCGCGCAGATAGTCGAAACCGTATTCGTTGTTGGTACCGTAGGTAATATCGGCGGCATAGGCTTCACGCTTGGCCGGCGCAGGCATGCCCGGCAGGTTGATACCGATGCTCAGACCAAGGAACTCGAACAGCGGACGGTTGTTTTCGGCGTCACGCTGTGCCAAATAGTCATTGACGGTCACTACGTGCACACCGCGGCCGCTCAGGGCGTTCAGGTAGGCGGGCAGGGTTGCGGTCAGCGTTTTACCTTCACCGGTACGCATTTCCGCGATGCAGCGATCGTTCAGTACCATACCGCCCAGCAACTGCACGTCGAAATGGCGCATCCCGAATACGCGCTTGCTCGCCTCACGTACCACGGCGAAAGCTTCCGGGAGCAGATTTTCCAGCACTTCACCCTTTTCCAGGCGCGCACGGAACTCGTTGGTCTTGGCTTTCAGCTCGTCGTCGGACAGCTTTTCCATGTCCGGTTCCATGCGGTTGATCAGTTCAACCGACTTACGCATGCGACGCAGTGTACGATCGTTACGGCTACCAAAAACTTTGGTCAATAATTTCACTAACATGATGTTTAATATCTCTGTCATGACGGCCAGCACAGGCAGTCAACTTGCTGTTATTTTTAGGTTTTGTCGCCCAAAGGGCAAAGAATCAGCTTACGCCATTGGCCCGGCGCGGATGCCCCGCACCTGCGCGAGCCACAACCCGGTCTGGTGCTGCGCGAAAGCGGGCAGCACGGCATGATGGGTATTACGAATGATGGTCGGCGGCTTCGGCTCATGCGTCAGCAGCGCGTTAAGTGTAGAAAGCAGCGCAAGTTGCGCCACCTGCAACGGAGGTTCAGCGACTTCCGCCTCGCTTTCCTGCACCCGTGCGTAGACTGCCTGCGGCGCAAGTGCAAAAGAGAGGTGACGAATGACGGTACGAAGCGCATGCTGGTGCCAGTAGTCGACGCTGAAGGTCGGGCGGCGGTGCGCTTCTTGCAGCAACGCCAGGCTATTAAAGGCGCCGCTGGCGGAATTTTGCCGGTTCAGGCTGGACGAGGTGCTCGGCAGAGCGGTTTGATCGGAGCTGCCTGACAGATTTGAAGGTACGCCAAGCGTGGCCGCGACCATCCCTAACAGGAGATGGGGCCAGAAATAACGTCTGCCAAATTGTCGCCAACGATTTAGAATACCGATCACGAGTTTATAATCCGCCGGAGCCCATTATGCGCGATAGCCGTCCACAATTATTAGATGTCCTGTTCGACGACGCGTCTGCAGAAGACAAAGGGCCGCTGCATAACGTCCAGCAACGCGCTGTGGCGCTGCTTAAGCTTAACCGTGCAGTGAAAGGCGTATTGCCCGTTCAACTGCATCCCTGGTGCCGCGTCGCGAATTTCCGACAGGGTATTTTAGTGCTAGAAACGGCCAATGCCAGCTGGCTGATGCGCCTGCGCTACGAACAACCGGCTCTATTATCTGCACTACGAGCGCAAATTCTACCATCATTGTCGTCGATCGACATCAGGATTAATCCGGCCTTGATGGCAAAAGGGAGCAACCTTGTGCAGGATGCCGCAAAAACCTTGGGAAATACGCAGACAAAAGTGCCCATGCGGCATCTGAGTCAGGAAAGTGCTGAGGAATTAAGGGGATTGGCGAGCCGGAGCCCGGAAAAACTGCGCAAGGTATTGGAACGACTGGCGTCGCTGGCCGGAGAGAGTGCCAACGCTACCAGTCGTAAGAAGTAATCAGCAGTATCGGCTTATGCCAATACGGTGGACGGGGCTTTGAATGCCAACGGCATTTCGGCTTCGTCCTGGAAGGTGACGTATTCCCACGCTTCCTGTTTCGCCAGAACGGCTTGCAGCAGTTTGTTGTTCAGCGCATGGCCTGACTTGTACGCGGTAAACGCGCCAATGATGTTATGGCCGCACATGAACAGGTCGCCGATGGCGTCCAGCATTTTGTGGCGTACGAATTCGTCTTCAAAGCGCAGGCCGTCTTCGTTCAGAACGCGGTAGTCATCTACCACGATGGCGCAGTCAAAGCTGCCGCCCAGAGCCAAACCACGAGACTGCAAATACTCGATGTCACGCATAAAACCGAAGGTACGCGCACGGCTGATTTGACGCACGAACGAGTCGGCGGAAAAATCCAGGCGGTAGCGTTGCGTGCTGGCGTCGATCGCCGGGTGGTTGAAGTCGATGGTAAAGTCCAGACGGAACCCGTTATGCGGGGACAGCTCTGCCCATTTGTCGCCATCTTCAACACGCACGGTGTCTTTCAGACGCAGGAATTTCTTCGCTGAGTTCAGTTCTTCGATGCCGGCGTCCAGCAACAGATAGACGAACGGACTGGCGCTACCGTCCATGATTGGGATTTCGGCGGCGTCAACTTCAATAATGATGTTGTCGATACCCAGCCCAGCCAGCGCAGCATTCAGATGCTCAACGGTAGAAATACGCACGTCATGCTCATTGACCAGGCAAGTACAGAGCATGGTATCACGCACGGATTTTGCATCAGCCGGAAAATCAACCGGTGGATTCAAGTCAGTGCGACGATAGATGACCCCGGTATTAGCCGACGCTGGGCGCATTGTCAGCGTGACCTTCTTGCCGGTATGCAAACCGACACCAGTCGCCTGAACAATACGTTTTAATGTCCTTTGTTTGATCATCGTTTTATCTCGCAATGTTATCCATCCTACCGACCAAGCATACAGCATGGCCGGCGGGACAGTTTAGCACAAAGAGCGGAGATTCCAAATTCTCAGGATATTCTTAGTCTGCCTGCTTGCGCAGGAAGGCAGGAATATCAAGATAGTCGGGCTCTTTATTAGGCTGCGCAGTCGGATCGTTGACCACCTTGGCGGCTGGTTTCACTTCCTGCGGCAGCGGCGACATGCCGTGCTGCTGGTAGCGATGATCCATCACTGGCTGGCTAACCTGCTTATTGGTCACCAGAGTGATTTCAGGACGTTTGTCCATGCCGATACCGGTCGCAACCACGGTCACGCGCAGTTCGTCGTTCATTTCCGGATCCAGCGAAGTACCGATAACCACGGTAGCGTTGTCGGAAGCGAAAGCACGAATGGTGTTACCCACAGTTTCGAACTCATCCAGACGCAGGTCGAAACCGGCGGTGATGTTGACCAGAACGCCGCGAGCGCCGGACAGGTCGATGTCTTCCAGCAGTGGGCTGGAGATCGCCATTTCCGCCGCTTCTTCAGCGCGGTCTTCACCACAGGCAACGCCGGAACCCATCATCGCGTAGCCCATTTCGGACATCACGGTGCGCACGTCGGCGAAGTCGACGTTCATCAGGCCCGGACGGGTGATCAGCTCGGCGATCCCCTGCACCGCACCTTTCAGCACGTCGTTGGCCGCGCCGAACGCGTCCAGCAGAGAAATGCCACGACCCAGAACTTTCAACAGCTTGTCGTTCGGGATAGTGATCAGTGAGTCCACATGTTTGGACAGCTCTGCAATACCCTGCTCAGCGAACGCCATGCGTTTCTTGCCTTCAAAATTGAAAGGCTTGGTAACCACGGCCACTGTCAAAATACCCAGATCTTTAGCAACTTCAGCCACAACAGGTGCTGCACCGGTACCGGTACCGCCGCCCATGCCGGCTGCAATGAAGACCATGTCTGCGCCATCGAGCGCGGCACGCAGAGCTTCACGATCTTCTTCCGCTGAATTGCGACCCACTTCAGGGTTCGCGCCAGCACCCAGACCTTTGGTAATACCACTACCGATCTGGATGGTTTGGCCAACTGCCGTTTTACGAAGCGCCTGAGCGTCTGTATTAACGGCGAAGAATTCAACACCTTCGATGCGCTCGCGCACCATGTGTTCAACGGCGTTGCCACCGCCACCGCCGACGCCGATGACTTTAATCACCGCGTCATTGGTTAGTTCCATTGGTTCAAACATAGTTTCTCTCCGTTTTGTGCCTGTCGCTGCGAGATCATAAAAAGATTACTCAGCATGATCTCTTTGTTGAAACATTAAAACTCTTTTCTCAGCCAGCTATTGATACGTTTAAACCAATTGCCCACCGAGGCGCGTTTTTCTACTTCTGCCTCACCGCTCAGGTGAGACTCTTTTCCATAGTGCAGCAGACCTACCGCCGTAGAGTAGTAAGGCTCCTGCGCATAATCCGTCAGACCCGTGATGTTCAAGGGTTGGCCGATGCGTACCTGGGTGTGGAACACCCGTTGCGCACAAGCTGCCAGGCCATCAATCTGGGCGGCGCCACCGGTCAGCACAATACCCGCTGCCAGATGATGCTTCACCCCTTGCTGACGCAGTTGCTCCTGCAATTGCAAAATTTCATCGTTAACCAGATTCAACAGTTCGGTGTAGCGTGGCTCAATCACTTCAGCCAGTGTCTGTCTTTGCAGACTACGAGGAGGACGTCCTCCAACGCTTGGCACCTCTACACTTTCATCCTTGCTAACAATCGACCCAAGCGCACAGCCGTGTCGAACTTTGATCGCTTCCGCGTCTGTCGGCGGCGTGCCGAAGGCGTAGGCGATATCGCTGGTGACCACGTTCCCGGCGTAAGGGATCACTTTGGTGTGGCGCAGCGCACCGCCGGTGTACACCGCCATATCCATGGTGCCGCCGCCGATATCCACCACACAAACGCCAAGTTCGCGCTCATCCTCGGTCAGTACCGCATAGCTGGCGGCCAGACCGGCGAAAATAAGTTGGTCAACTTTCAGACCACAGCGTTCTACCGCTTTGACAATGTTCTTTGCCATATCGTTATGGCAGGTAATCAGGTGCACCTTGGCCTGCATGCGCACGCCGGACAACCCAACCGGGTTCTTGATGCCTTCCTGATAGTCGATGGCGTATTCCTGAGGGATAACGTGCAGGATGCGGTGTTCGTCACGTACGCGTACCGATTTAGCGGTATGCACCACGTTCTCCACATCTTCCTGCGTCACTTCCTCTTCGGAAATAGGAACCATCCCTATCTCGTTCTGACAGCTGATGTGTTTGCCCGATAATGCCAGGTAAACCGAAGAAATCTGGCAATCCGCCATCAGCTCGGCCTGATCGATAGCACGCTGTACGCATTTGACTACCGATTCCAGGTCGTTAACGCCACCCTTATCCATACCGCGAGACGGGCAGCTGCCCACCCCGATAATGTTGACCATGCCATCGGGCAGAACTTCCCCTACCAATGCGGAGACTTTTGCAGTACCGATCTCCAGTCCAACTACCAGTTTTCTGTCCGTCGACTTGATCATTGTTGTTTTGCCTGTGCCTGATTCTGTTGCTGATTACTGTTCTGCTGACCGTCTACCGCCTGCGGGTCGATCAATACCGGTGTCCAACCTACCGAGGCACCGGACTCGTAGCGCAAGTCGACATAGTTGACGCGCTTGCTTTCCGCCTGCCCCTGCTGCAGCAATACCGGATAGAGCTCGATAAACCGCTGCAGGCGTCCGGTACGATCGTCGCGTCCCAGCTCCAGCCGAACATCATTATCCAAAGCCAGCTGCCAGGAATGGCGGGCGCTCATGGCCGCCATTTTCAGCGTAAACTTGCTGGCCGCTAACATGTTGCTCATGGCCTGATAGCCTTCCAGAACATCCTGTTCGCTCCCTTCCGGGCCATAGAGCAACGGCAATTTCTGTTTGCCGATTCGTTCTGCCGGCACGCTGAAGGATTTGCCTTCGGCGTCCACCATATGTAAATCATTCCAGCGCGCCACCGGGACATACTCGACCAGGTGGATCTTCAGCTCGTCCGGCCACTGCTTGCGCACGCTGGCCTGCTTGATCCACGGCAGGCGTTCAATCTGTTGCTGGATGACATCGACATCCTGCGTCATGAAGGTGCCCGGTGCTCCCAGCGCCAGAATCGCCTGGCGAATATCATCGTTAGTGGTGTAGTGGCGCTCGCCGGTAACCACCAACCGTGAGAGCGGCAGTCGGCTGGCGTCCTTCATCCAGCCAATGACCATCCAGCCACTCCACAGGACCGTTCCCAGCACCATCAGCAGGAAAACCATTCCCGCCAATTGGGTTCCATTGCTGCGGCGCGGGTTGTTATCCACCTCGCGTTCACGCGCATTCAGGGCAGCTTGCGACATATCAGTCGGCCAACTCCAAAATTCTCGCTACCAGCTGCGAGAAGCTTAAACCAGACTGGCGCGCTGCCATCGGCACCAGGCTATGACTGGTCATGCCCGGCGAGGTGTTCACCTCAAGCAGATAGAAGCTGCCATCGCTATCCTGCATCACATCCACGCGGCCCCAGCCGCTGCAGTCCAGTCCACGGTAGGCGCGTAACGCCAGCGCGGCCATTTCGGCCTCTTGTTCAGCGCCCAGGCCACTTGGACAGAAATACTGGGTATCGTCCGAAATGTACTTGGCTTGGTAGTCGTAAAATACGCCTGCCGGCTGAATACGGATCGAAGGCAGAACCTGGTCACCCAGCATGGCTACGGTGTATTCAGGGCCGCTCAGCCACTTCTCCACCAGCACGTCGTCGTCATGGCGGAAACCTTCTTCCAGCGCGGCCTCAAGGGCAGTGCGCTCGGTCACCTTGCTCATGCCAACGCTGGAGCCTTCGCGGCTCGGCTTGACGATCAGCGGCAGGCCCAGAGCCTCCACGCGAGCAATCAGGCTCTGTTTCTCTGCGCCGGCATATTGCCGGCGGTTCAGCGCCACATAAGGTGCGACCGGCAGCCCCATCGACTGCCACACCATCTTGGTGCGCCACTTGTCCATGGTCAGCGCCGACGCCATCACGCCACTGCCGGTATAAGGCAGCTCAAGGAATTCCAGCATCCCCTGCAGGGTGCCATCCTCGCCACCACGCCCGTGCAGCGCGATAAACACTTTGGTAAACCCATGTTCTTTAAGCTGGGTTACCGGGAAATCGCGGATATCGATGCCATGGGCGTCGATACCGGCTTCCCGCAGCCCTGCCAGCACGGCAGCGCCCGATTGCAATGACACTTCACGTTCAGCGGAGGTGCCACCCAGCAGTACGGCAACTTTATCAGCCATGATGTTCCTCCTCTTTTTTCTGTGGCTGCAGCTTCAGCTCAGCCAGTTTGCGGGCGATTTTGCCCACGTTACCGGCGCCTTGCACCAACACCAGATCGTCGGCCTGCAGCAGTTGCGCCAGCGTTTCCGGTACGATGTCCGCATCGGAAACCAGGATCGGATCCAGCTTGCCGCGGCTGCGAATGGTACGGCACAGCGAGCGGCTGTCCGCCCCCGGGATTACCGCTTCACCCGCGGAGTACACATCGAGCATCAGTAGCACATCGACCTGTGACAACACGTTGGCGAAGTCGTCGTAGAGATCGCGGGTACGTGTGTAACGGTGCGGCTGGAAAATCATCACCAGACGTTTCTCCGGCCAGCCGGCGCGTGCAGCTTTCAGCGTCACGTCGACTTCGGTCGGATGGTGGCCATAGTCGTCGACCAGCATCGCGCTGCCGCTTTTGCCGTTCACCGGCTCCAGCGGGAACTCGCCCAGGAAATCAAAGCGGCGACCTGTGCCCTGGAAGCCCGCCAGTGCACGCAAGATGTATTCGTCGTCAATGCCTTCTTCTGTCGCCACCGCCACTGCCGCCGCCGCATTCAACGCGTTGTGGCGGCCCGGGGCATTCAGGGTCACCGTCATCAAGGGCTTATCCTGGCGGCTCAGCGTAAAGTGGCCCTGCGGCCCAACCTGGCGATAACTCTCAATGCGCACATCGGCATCTTCGTTGAAGCCGTAGGTAGTGATATGGCGGCCCACGCGTGGCAGCAGTTCGCGCACCACCGGGTCATCAACACACATCACCGCACGGCCGTAGAACGGCAGGTTGTGCAAAAAGTTGATAAACGTCTGCTTCAGGTTCTCGAAATCGCCCTGGTAGGTATCCATGTGGTCGGGTTCGATATTGGTGACAATCGCCACCATCGGTTGCAAGTGCAGGAACGACGCGTCGCTCTCATCCGCTTCCGCGATCAGGTAACGGCTGGACCCCAGACGCGCATGAGTTCCGGCCGCTTTCACCAGCCCGCCATTGACAAAGGTCGGGTCCAGGCCGGCTTCGGCGTAAATGCTCGATACCATCGCCGTGGTCGTGGTCTTGCCGTGCGTACCGGCGACGGCAATGCCGTGACGGAAACGCATCAGTTCGGCCAGCATCTCCGCGCGGCGGATAACCGGGATACGCGCTTCACGGGCAGCGACAATCTCCGGGTTGTCGGCGGAAATCGCGGTGGAGACCACCACTACGCTCGCATCCTGTACGTTTTCCGGGCGGTGATGGAAATAAATCGTCGCCCCGAGCGCGCTCAACTGTTGGGTTACCGGGTTAGGCGCCAGGTCGGAGCCGCTGATCTGATAACCTTCGTTAGCCAACACTTCGGCGATACCACCCATGCCGGCACCACCGATGCCGACAAAGTGAATGTGCCGGACGCGTCGCATCTCGGGCACGATAGTACGTAGTTTCGCCAGTTGTTGTGTATTCATCACTCTCTCTAATCCGGGCCCGGCATGCCGGGCCACTACATGACATTTCTTTGATTCAGGCCCGGCGTACCGAACCCCTGCATTATTTATTTGGCAACCCGCACCAGCTCAGCCGCCACGCGCTCGGTGGCGTCCGGAATAGCCACTGCACGCGCTTTTTCTGCCATCGCCAGCAACTGCGGGCGATCCCAACCAGCCAGTAACTCAGCCACCGCATCGGCATTGAACTGCGGTTGTTCGATGATCTTCGCCGCGCCGGCTTCTTCCAGCGGACGGGCATTCCAGTACTGCTGCCGGTCTTTATGCTGGAACGGCACAAATATCGCCGGCAGGCCCGCGGCGGCGATCTCGCTGACGGTCAGCGCGCCGGAACGGCAAACCACTACGTCAGCCCAGGCGTAAGCCGCAGCCATGTCATCGATAAACTCGGTCACCTTATGTTGCGTCTGCCCTACCCTCTCGTAGTCGCGCAGCACGTTTTCCAGTGCACCTTTGCCTACCTGATGCCAGAGCGTAATTCTATCGCCCAATCTCGCCGCGACTTCAGGAACTGTCTGATTCAGCACCCGGGCCCCCTGACTTCCGCCAATCACCAGCACGCGGATAGGCCCTTCACGCCCGGTCAGTCGTTCCGCCGGCAGCGGCAGCGCCAGTACGTCGGTGCGTACCGGGTTGCCCACGACATCCGCGTTCGGGAACGCGCCTGGGAACGCCTGCAATACTTTTTTGGCGATGCGCGCCAACCAGCGGTTGGTCAGCCCGGCAATGCCGTTTTGTTCGTGCAGCACCACCGGGATGCCGCACAACCACGCCGCCAAACCGCCGGGACCGGAAACGTAACCGCCCATGCCGAGTACCACGTCCGGTTGGTAGCTGCGCATAATCGCCTTCGCCTGGCGTACCGCATGCCAGATACGCAACGGCGCGCTCAGCTGTGCCTTCAGCCCTTTGCCGCGCAGGCCGGAAATACGGATGAAATCAATCTCGATCCCGTGCTTTGGCACCAGATCGGCTTCCATTCGGTCTGCGGTTCCGAGCCAGCGCACCTGCCAGCCCTGCGCCATCAGATGATGCGCGACCGCCAGCCCCGGGAACACGTGTCCGCCGGTACCGCCTGCCATCACCATTAAACGCTTAGGTTTCCCGCTCATCCCTTACCTCTTCACAAACGCCTGGGCTTTCGCCAGACGCGTTTCATAATCAATACGCAGTAACAGCACGATCGCCGTCGACATAATCAGCAAGCTTGAACCGCCGTAACTTATCAGCGGCAGCGTCAGCCCTTTGGTCGGCAGCATGCCGGCTGCGGCACCGACATTGACCAGTGCCTGGAAGCTGAACCAGACGCCGATCGAGCAGGCCAGAAAGCCGGAAAAGCGCTGATCGATCTCCAGCGCGCGGCGGCCAATCGACATAGCGCGAAAAGCGACGAAGAATACCATTAACAATGCGAAAACCACACCGATATAGCCGAGTTCTTCGCCTAAAATCGAGAAGATAAAGTCGGTATGAGCTTCAGGTAAATACTCGAGTTTCTGTACCGAGTTCCCCAGCCCCTGCCCCCAGAATTCACCGCGGCCAAACGCCATCAGCGACTGGGTCAACTGGTAGCCGCTGCCGAACGGATCGGCCCAGGGGTTCCAGAACGACGTCACGCGGCGCATACGGTAAGGTTCGGCAATGATCAACAGCACCACCGCGAATGCGCCGGAGCCGATAATCGCCAGGAACTGCCACATTTTGGCACCGGCCAGGAACAGCATTGCCAGAGTAGTGATAAACAACACCACCACGGTACCGAGGTCCGGTTGCGCCAGCAGCAGTACCGCCAGCACGACCATTACGCCCATCGGCTTGCAGAAGCCCCAAAAGTTGGTACGCACTTCTTCTACCTTGCGCACCAGATAACTCGCCAGATAGCAGAACAGCGACAGTTTGGACAGCTCCGCCGGCTGAATACGCAACGGCCCCAGCGCGATCCAGCGCGATGCGCCGTTTACCGAGCTGCCGACCACCAGTACGATCAACAGCATCACAATCGACAACAGCAGCATCACATTGCTGTAGCGCTGCCAGACTTCCATCGGAATGCGCAGCGTCACCATCGACAGACCAAAGGCCAGCCCGAGATACAGCGCGTCACGCTTGGCAAACAGGAAAGGATCGTCCGCCAGACGCTGACCAATCGGCATTGACGCCGAGGTCACCATGACAAAACCGATAATGGCCAACCCGAAGGTCAGCCACAGCAGGGTACGGTCGTACAGCACCATATTCACGGAATCGTTCTCACGCGATCCCATCACCCAGTCTTTCAGTCTTTCGGTCAACCCGAACGTCGGCACCCGTAGTTTCATCCGCCAAGCTCCTGTGCCAGGCGGGCAAACTCGTCGCCACGCACTTCAAAGTTACGGAACTGATCCAGGCTGGCGCATGCCGGTGACAGCAGCACCATATCGCCAGGCTGTACCCGGCCGGCGATCTTTTGCATCGCCTGTTCCATCGTGTCGGTCAGCGTGGCGACCTCCGGCCGCAGCTCTGCCAGTTGTTCGCCATCGCGGCCGAAGCAATACAGGCGGACGTTATCGCCCTGCAGATAGCGCCCCAACGGAGAGAAATCGGCAGACTTGCCGTCGCCGCCCAACAGCAGGTGCAAGGTGCCGTCCACCTGCAGGCCATTCAACGCCGCTTCGGTGCTGCCGACATTGGTGGCTTTCGAATCGTTAATCCAACGTACGCCGTTATGTTCCCAGGCCAGTTGGAAACGGTGCGCCAAGCCGGTAAAAGTGGTGAGCGCTTTCAGGCTGGAGGCGCGCGGGATATTCACCGCATCGGCCAGCGCCAACGCCGCCAGCGCATTGGTGTAGTTGTGACGGCCAGTCAGCTTCATCTCGCGGGTATTCAGGATTTTCTCACCGCGCACGCGCAGCCAGGTTTCGCCCTGCTGGCGGTTGAGGTGGTAGTCGCCCACGTCGGCACCGAAGCTGATACAGCGCTGGTCTGCGCCGCGTACCGGCATGGTCAGCGCGTCATCCGCGTTAACCACGCACAGGGCGGCATTTTCATAGACGCGCAGTTTGGCGGCGCGATACTGCTGCAGGCCAAACGGATAGCGGTCCATATGATCTTCCGTCACGTTCAGGATGGTCGCCGCCGCCGCTTTCAGGCTAAAAGTGGTTTCCAGTTGGAAGCTTGACAGTTCCAGCACGTACAGCTGGCATTCCTGGCGCAGCAGGCTCAGCGCAGGCAGGCCAATGTTACCGCCCACGCCCACCGCCCAACCGGCCGCTTTCGCCATCTCGCCCATCAAAGTGGTGACGGTACTTTTACCGTTAGAGCCGGTGATCGCTACGATCGGGGCCTGGGCTTCGCGGCAGAACAGCTCGACGTCGCCGACGATCTCCACCCCCGCATCCGCCGCAGCGCTCAACGCCGGGTGAGCCAGCGCCATGCCCGGGCTGGCAACGATCAAATCCGCCGCCAGCAACCAGTCCAGATTCAAATCGCCCAAATGCCGTTCAACGCTTTCAGGCAGCTTGTCCAGCCCCGGCGGCGAAATGCGGGTATCCATAACGCGCGGCGTTACGCCACGCGCCATAAAGAAATCAACACAGGACAGGCCGGTGAGACCTAACCCGATGATGACCACTTTTTTACCCTGATAATCCGCCATAATTACCGTACCTTCAGCGTCGCCAGGCCAATCAGCACCAGCATCAGCGAAATAATCCAGAAGCGCACGATCACGCGCGGTTCCGGCCAGCCCTTCAATTCATAATGGTGGTGAATCGGCGCCATGCGGAAAATACGTTGCCCGCGCAGCTTGAACGATCCCACCTGCAAGATCACCGACAGCGTCTCAACCACAAACACGCCACCCATAATCAATAACAGGAACTCTTGACGCAGCAGCACCGCGATAGTGCCCAGCGCGCCGCCCAACGCCAGTGAGCCAACATCGCCCATAAAAACCTGTGCCGGGTAGGTGTTGAACCACAAAAAGCCCAGACCGGCGCCGACGATGGCGGTACAGACGATCACCAGCTCACCCGCATGACGCAGATAAGGAATGTGCAGGTAGTTGGCGAAATTCATGTTACCGGTCGCCCATGCCACCAGCGCAAAGCCCGCCGCCACGAACACCGTTGGCATGATCGCCAGGCCATCCAGCCCGTCGGTCAGGTTGACCGCATTGCTGGTGCCGACAACCACAAAGTACGCCAACAGCACATACAGCAGGCCGAGCTGCGGCATGATGTCCTTAAAGAACGGCACAACCAGCTCGGTGGCTGGCGTGTCTTTTCCTACGGCATACATGGCGAAGGCGAAAATCAGCGCAATCACCGACTGCCAGAAGTATTTCCAGCGGGCAATCAGCCCCTTGGTGTCTTTACGCACCACTTTGCGGTAGTCATCGACAAAGCCGACGATGCCGTAGCCCACCAGCACGAACAGCACGCCCCACACGTAAGGGTTGGACGGATAAGCCCACATCAGCACCGAAATGGTGATGGAGGTCAGGATCATGATGCCGCCCATGGTCGGCGTACCGCGTTTGCTGAAATGCGACTCCGGGCCATCGTTGCGCACGACCTGGCCGAAGGACATCTCCTGCAGGCGTTTAATCACCCGCGGGCCCATCCATAAGGAGAGAAACAGCGCGGTCAGCAGGCTGACAATGGCCCTGAACGTCAGATAGGAGAAGACGTTGAAGCCGGAATAATATTTGACCAAATGCTCGGCCAGCCAAACTAACATGGTGCTTTCTCCTGTAACGCGCGTACTACCTGCTCCATTGCGGCACTACGTGAACCCTTGATTAACACGGTAATTACCGCATGTTCCGACAGTAATTCCGCCACGCGCGCGATCACTGCTGCCTTGTCCTGAAAATGTTCGCCGTTACCGGAGGCTACACACAGCGCCTGGCTTAACGGACCGATGCCTATCACTTTATCGACGCCGGCCAACCGGGCAGCTTCGCCCACCTGACGGTGGCATTCTTCGGCATCCACCCCCAACTCGGCCATATCGCCAACCACCATTACGCGGTAGCCCGGCATGTCCGCCAGCACCTGCGCCGCAGCGGTCATCGATCCGACGTTGGCGTTATAGCTGTCATCGAGCAGCAGTTTGTCTTCGGCAAGCGCAATCGGGAACAAACGCCCCGGCACCCCTTGCAACTGTTTCAGCCCCTGACGCACGGCTTCGAGCGATGCGCCAACCGACATAGCGAGCGCCGCAGCGGCCAGCGCATTGGCCACGTTATGACGGCCCGGCAGCGGTAGCGCTACCGCCGTAGTGCCGAACGGACTGTGCAGCGTAAATTGCGTGCCCCTGGCGTTCACCAGCACGTCGCTGGCGAAGAAATCCACACCTTCCGCCGCCTGCGGCGAGAAGCGCCAAACGGTTTTATCGTTCAGCATGCTCTGCCAGTGTGGCCAGTCATTATTGTCGGCGTTGATGATTGCCACGCCGTCAGCCGGCAAGCCGGCAAAAATTTCACCTTTCGCCTGGGCGACGCCGGCCAAAGAGCCAAAGCCTTCCAGGTGGGCTGCCGCCAGGTTATTCACCAAAGCAGTCTGTGGCCGCGTCAATGCCGTGGTATAGGCAATCTCGCCAATATGGTTGGCGCCCAGCTCAATCACGGCAAAATCATGCTGCGGCTGCAAACGCAGCAGCGTCAGCGGCACGCCGATGTCGTTATTGAAGTTACCTGCGGTATACAGCACTTCACCGCATTCGCGCAAAATAGCAGCGGCCATTTCTTTTACCGAGGTCTTGCCCGATGAACCGGTTAAGGCCACGACGCGGGCCGGCACTTGCTGGCGCACCCAGGCAGCCAGTTGCCCCAGCGCCAGACGCGTGTCTTTCACCACCAGTTGCGGAACATCCACCAATAAGCGCTTACTTACCAGCAACGCCCCGGCACCTGCGGCTACAGCATCGGCAGCGAAGGAGTGAGCATCAAAACGCTCGCCCTTCAGCGCCACAAACAGGCAACCTGCGGTTACCTGACGGGTATCTGTCGTCACCTCAATAATTTGGCAATCGGCGCCGATCAACTCAGCGCTCAATACATCGGCCAGTGCCTGAAGGGAGACAGGAATCATGCTATTACCCCCAGCAGACGTGCGACGGTGGTGCGATCGGAGTAATCCAGGCGTCGGTTGCCCACCACTTGGTAGTCCTCGTGACCTTTACCCGCCACCAGCACCACATCTTGTTCTTTAGCCTGCATAATCGCGCTGGTTACCGCTTCGGCACGGCCGTGGATCACCAGTGCACGCCCGGCATCCAGCAGCCCGGCCAGGATATCGGCGATGATCGCCTGCGGCTCTTCGGTGCGCGGGTTATCGTCGGTGACCACTACACGATCGGCGAACTGTTCGGCGATACCGCCCATCAACGGGCGCTTGCCTTTGTCACGATCGCCGCCGCAACCAAACACGCACCACAACTGCCCCAGGCAGTGCAGTCGCGCCGCTTCCAACGCTTTTTCCAGCGCGTCCGGGGTGTGGGCGTAATCCACCACTACCGTCGGTTTGCCTGGCGCGTTGAACACTTCCATACGGCCACACACAGGTTGCAGCCGATTGCCGGTTTCTACCAGTTTGTCCAGCGGATAGCCCAGTGACAGCAATGTAGCCAGCGCCAGCAACAGGTTGCTGACGTTGAAGGCGCCCATCAGGCGGCTTTCAATTTCGCCGTCGCCCCAGCTTGAGCTGAAGCGGACGGTGGCGCCATTATCGTGATAGCTGACCGCGGTGGTTTTCAACCAGCGGCCATGGCAACCCGGTTGCAGGTTATCCTGCATGGTGACCGCCACCGCATCCGGCAATTTGCTCAGCCAGCGCTGCCCCACTTCGTCATCGGCGTTGATGATCGCCTGCCCCACTTCGTGGCCGGCAAACAGCGACCACTTGGCCGCCTCGTAATTGGCCATATCACCGTGGTAATCCAGGTGATCACGGCTCAGGTTGGTGAACACCGCAGCGGCAAACGGCAGCGCCGCCACGCGGTTTTGCACCAGCCCGTGGGAAGAGACTTCCATCGCGGCGAAGGTTGCGCCCCGATCGACCAGCTCGTTTAATATGTGTTGAACATCCACCGCAGAACCGGTGGTATTCTCAGTCGGGCACACCTGGCCCAGCAAACCGTTACCGACGGTGCCCATCACTGCGCTGGTTTCACCCAACAGTTGGCTCCATTGCGCCAGCAGTTGCGTGGTGGTGGTTTTGCCGTTGGTGCCGGTCACACCCACCAGACGCAGACGCTCTGCCGGTTGGTGGTAAAAACGCCCGGCCAGGGCGGACAGGCGCTGGTTAAGCTGGCTTAGATAAATCACCGGCACACCGTGCATTTCCGTGATGGTGC
Organism: Serratia inhibens; assembly: GCF_003591175.1. Lineage (GTDB taxonomy): Bacteria > Pseudomonadota > Gammaproteobacteria > Enterobacterales > Enterobacteriaceae > Serratia > Serratia inhibens. Next base: position 142,964 of record NZ_QYYG01000011.1, read on the forward strand.
CGTCTTCGGCCTGGCCTTCAGCTTCGGCAATCACTGCGGCGACACCCTGCGCGATAGCCTGCGGAATATAGCGGCGTCCATCCGTCTGATGGCCAACAACGGCGACAAACAGATCCCCGGCAGCCGCAATACGGCTGTCTAATGTCATTTCCCGCAGCGCGCGCCCGGGCGCCGTCGGCACCCATGGAGCGAGTAAATCGCGCAAATTACGATCTGCCACCTGAACCCTCTTTTTTATTAATCACTAATTCGCTTTTATCAGCGGTGGGCAACGCGTCCGGTTCGACGTTCATGGTGCGCAATACGCCGCCCATGATGGCGCCGAACACCGGTGCGGAAATTGCACCGCCATAGTACTTCCCACCCTGTGGATCGTTAATCACCACCACCAGAGCGAAACGGGGGTTACTGGCCGGCGCGACGCCGGCGGTATAAGCGAGATATCGGTTGACGTATTTGCCATCCGGGCCGACCTTTTTGGCGGTACCGGTTTTAATAGCGATGCGGTAACCCTTGATGGCGGCTTTCACGCCGCCGCCGCCCGGCAGGGCCACGCTTTCCATCATGTGCACCACGGTGCGCACCAAAGGCTCAGGGAAGATGCGTTCGCCGGCAACCGGAGGGTCAACCTTGGTGATCGACAATGGGCGATACACGCCCAGGCTGCCGATCGTTGCGTAGACTCGCGCCAACTGTAACGGAGTTACCATTAGCCCGTAGCCGAAAGAGAAGGTGGCCCTCTCTATGTCAGACCACCGTTGTTTTTTTGGGTATATGCCACTGCTTTCTCCGACCAGCCCCAAATTGGTCGCTTTTCCCAGTCCAAAACGAGAGTAAGTATCTACTAACGCCGAGGACGGCATCGCTAACGCCAGCTTGGTAACGCCAACGTTACTCGACTTCTGCAAGATCCCGGTAACCGACAGCTCCGCATAGCGCGCCACGTCTTTAATTTCGTGGCCCTGAATGCGGAAAGGAACGGTGTTCAGCACGCTGTTTTCTTTTACCACACCGTTATGTAGCGCTGTCATCACCACCATTGGTTTCACGGTGGAGCCGGGCTCAAAAATATCGGTAATGGCGCGGTTACGCATGGTGTCTTTCGGCGTACCGGCCATATTATTCGGGTTGTAGGACGGGCTGTTGGCCATCGCCAGCACTTCGCCGGTGTTCACGTCGATCAACACCGCCGTGCCGGATTCAGCCTTGTTGAACGCCACTGCGTTGTTCAGTTCGCGATACACCAGCGCCTGCAGGCGCTCATCGACGCTCAACACCAGGTTATGCGCCGCCTGGCTGTCGACCGAGGAGATATCCTCGATCACCCGGCCATAGCGGTCTTTACGCACGGTTCGTTCACCCGGTTGCCCGGTCAGCCAGCGGTCGAAGCTCTTCTCGACGCCTTCGATGCCCTGGCCGTCAATGTTGGTCACGCCGATAATGTGCGAGGTGACCTGGCCGGCCGGATAGTAACGACGCGACTCCTGACGCAGGTAAATCCCCGGTAGCTTGAGCTTGCGAATGTAATCGCCTACCGCCGGGTTCACCTGACGTGCCAGGTAAACAAAGCGCCCTTTCGGGTTGGCGTTAACACGGGTAGAAAGCTGATCCAGAGGGATATTCAATGCGTCGGACAACGCCTTCCAACGGCTGTCCAGCGTAATGCCACCACGCTCGTTAAGCTCTTTAGGGTCCGCCCAAATGGCGTTGACCGGTACGCTCACCGCCAAGGGTCTGCCGGCGCGGTCGCTGATCATGCCGCGTGAGGTGGGCACCTCTTGAACACGCAACGAACGCATGTCACCTTCTTTCACCAGGCGGTCCGGATTGATGACCTGCAGATAGGCCACGCGCAGCATCAATCCCACCAGCGCCAGCAAAATACAGCCGCACAGCAACGCAAAACGCCAGCTTACAAAGCTGGCCTGATTTTCCGGGCGTTTCAACTTACCGGGGCGTGCTGCTTTCATGCGTTCCCTTTCTTCTCCGTGTCATGGTTTCAGTTAAACTATTCATTGTTTAACGATGATATTTTCCTGCGATGGATCAACATGTTGCATCTGCAGTTTCTCGGTGGCGATACGCTCGACCCGGCTATGGTCGCCGAGGGCGTTCTCCTCCAAAATCAGGTTGCGCCATTCAATATCCAGAGCATCCCGCTCAAGCACCAACTGCTCGCGTTCAGCGGTCAGCAGGCGGGTACGGTGTGCGGTAGTCACCACAAAAATCGCAGAAATCAGTGAAGCGACCAGTAAAATCAATGGGATCTTGGCGTTACGCAGCAGATCGCCGCCAATCACCCCAACCAAACCGTGGCGTTCATTGCCAATCACGCAGGCATCCTCTCGGCAATGCGCAGTACTGAACTGCGCGCACGTGGGTTTTCCGCCACTTCATCTTGCGAAGGCATCATCTTGCCCAGCGCTTTCAGCGTGCGCCCGCCCATACTGCGCAGTTGCTCTTCCGTCAGCGGCAAACCTGCCGGCACCTGGGCGCCACGACTGTGGTGACGCATAAAGCGTTTAACGATGCGATCTTCCAACGAGTGGAAGCTGATGATCGACAGGCGGCCCTGCGGGGCCAGCACTTCCAGCGCGCCGTCCAGCGCACGCTCAATCTCTTCCAGCTCACTGTTGATGTAGATGCGAATCGCCTGGAAACTGCGCGTTGCCGGGTGCTTGTGTTTTTCCCGGAACGGACTGGCATTGGCGATCAGATCGGCCAGCTCTTTGGTCCGCGTCATCGGCTCGACACGGTTTCTTTCCACGATCGCGCGGGCAATGCGCTTGGCGAAACGCTCCTCGCCGAAGGTTTTCAGCACCCAGGCAATATCTTCCGCTTCCGCTTTCAGCAGCCATTCAGAGGCTGACTGGCCGCTTGATGGGTCCATGCGCATATCCAGTGGGCCGTCACGCATGAAGGAGAAACCGCGTTCTGCGTCATCCAACTGCGGCGAAGAAACGCCCAGATCGAGTAAGACGCCATCAATCTGCCCCACCAATTCGCGTTCCCGCACATAGTGTGACAAATCTGAAAATGGGCCGTGTACGATGGTAAAACGAGGATCTTCAATAGACTTGGCGGCTGCAATCGCCTGTGGATCGCGGTCAATTGCCAACAAACGTCCTTCCGGCCCCAGTTGGGACAGAATCAGACGAGAATGGCCACCGCGACCAAAAGTACCGTCGATATATATGCCGTTACTGCGAATATTGAGGCCATTAACCGCCTCATCCAACAGTACGGTGGTGTGTTTATAGTTTTCCAACATGCTTATAGCGACAAGTCCTGTAGCCGCTCAGACAACGGTTCCTGAGTCGACTGTTCTGCGTCAATATCATCCTTGACTTGTTGATACCAGGTCTGTTCATCCCACAGTTCAAACTTGTTGAACTGCCCGACCAGCATCACTTCTTTTGTAAGCCCGGCGTGTTGACGTAGCGTAGTAGCTAGCAACAACCGACCGGCGCTATCCATCTGACACTCACTGGCATGCCCCAACAATAAGCGCTGAACGCGGCGCTCTGCGGGATTCATACTCGACAGACGGGATAATTTTTGTTCAATAATTTCCCATTCGGGCAAAGGGTAAAGCAGCAGGCAGGACTGATGGAGGTCAATGGTACAGACCATTTGGCCTTGCGATTGCTCGTTCAGCAAATCCCGATAACGGGTGGGTACGGCAAGCCGCCCTTTGCTGTCGAGATTAACCATCGTTGCCCCACGGAACATTCCTGAGCTACCCCTTCATGACCGTTTTCACCACTTTACACCACAAATTCCCACATAAGGGAGTTTACGGAGGGTATGAAAACCTTGTCAAGCCAGAGCACCGGCGCTTTGGCAATATTTCTCCCGTCATTTTGGGAGCTGACTCGCGAAAGGAACGCTATTTATTCGATGACTTAAAATTAACATCATGATAAACGGGGATAATTTTCTGAGCGGAAAGAGGGTGATTAAAAACCTGACAAATTGGCGATTAATTAACTCATTACTTCCTTCTGCAATCGATGTCTCATTTTTTAGCTCGGCAATCACAATCCTGTAACCCGCCGCGACCCGCACCGGCCAAGGCCCGGCGTTAACTCCCGCCGTTGACGAAATACGTCATAAGCCATTGAGTTAATAACGCTCAACGGTTATTGCACTTCAGGCCGGCGCTATTTTACTTCAATTAAAGCGCCAGTGATAAGCCCGATGAAAAAATAAATCACTCGGATATTACGAGGCTAGCTATTTTCGATTTAAATCAGTTTGGTAAGATTATTCTCAAAATACCTGTTTACAATTATGGTTTCATTTCCTTACATCATTTATTCCCACAATTTTTGCTGTGAAAATGCCTCTTATAATGGAAATAATCGTAACCATATGTTTTAAATAAAAAAAACCAAAAACACCCCGTTTTAATCCTTTCGCGCCAGATTCTACCGCCCTCTCTCAGGATAAAAATCAGCCAACAGCTATAAATAAAAATATTCAGCTATCCAAGGAAATAAACATAGAGGAGTAAACTATAAAAAATAGCAAAACCAAGAATTAACAACTGCCATCATTAAAATTAACAGAGTATCAACCAGCAGTTACGGAGATTACACCATGCTTTCGCCTGTCTCTTATTGGCGCAGCGCCGCCGCCGATACTTTTGCGCTGGTGGTGTACTGTTTCATCGCCGGTATGGCGATAGAAATCCTGGTTTCGGGCATGAGTTTTCACCAATCACTTTCCTCCCGCCTGGTGTCGATCCCGGTAAATATCCTGATCGCCTGGCCCTATGGATGCTATCGCGACCTGTTTATTCGTCTCGCGAAACGCTTTCAGCACAGGCAATGGCTACTGCGCAACCTCGCCGATTTGCTGGCCTATGTCAGTTTTCAATCGCCAGTGTATGCTGCCATATTGTGGAGCGTAGGTGCAGACGGGCAGCAAATCATGACTGCGGTGGCCGGGAATGCAGTGGTATCGATGGCGATGGGCGTAGCCTATGGCTACTTTCTTGAATACTGCAGAAAGCTGTTTCGGGTAACCGGTTATGTGTAAAGCGTAGAGGCAGGAAGCAACGTAGCCATCCTGCCTGCAGTATTTATTTGCGGCTCAGACTACCGCGGCGGAACAGATTGCGACGAATGCGCGTCAGACCCGGTTTAGGCTTGCGCGGCTCATCCAGGCTGGCCAGCACCAGTTCCAGCACCCGTTCAGCTACATCACGGTGGCGCTGCGCTACCGCCAGTACCGGGCACTCAAGAAAATCCAGCAGTTCGTGATCGCCGAAGGTGGCGATCGCCAGATCGGTCGGCAAGCGGCCGCGCTGTTTCAACGTCACATCCATGACCCCCTGCAACAGAGAGAACGAGGTGGTGAAAAGCGCCTGCGGCATCGGATGAGTTTTCAACCATTCAGCAAAGAGTACGCCGGCAGCCTCGCGTTCATAACTGTTGGCGTACAGGTAATCGACAGGCCGTTCATCGCCTTCCCACGCCTGGCGAAATCCCTGCTCACGCAGGAAACTGACGGAAAGCTCCGGCAACGCGCCCAGATACAGCACTGACTCCGCCGGAAAAGTGCGAAGTTCCTGCGCCAGCGCGAAGGAATCCTCTTGGTCGGCCCCCACTACGCTGATGAAATGCTCGCGATCCAGTGCCCGGTCCAGAGCGATAATCGGCAAAGGATCCTTGGCCCAGCGCTGATAGAACGGATGTTCCGGCGGTAAGGCAGTGGAGACGATAATGGCGTCGACCTGGCGTTGCAGCAGGTGTTCAATACAGCGCATTTCGTTATCCGGCTGATCTTCCGAACAGGCAATCAATAGCTGGTAACCGCGCTGACGTGCCTGACGCTCCAGGTAGTTGGCGATACGGGTGTAGCTGGTGTTTTCCAGATCCGGTATCACCAGGCCGATAGAACGCGTACGTCCGGCGCGTAACCCTGCCGCGACGGCATTCGGGTGATAGTTATGCTCCCTGACCACGGCCATCACTTTTTCGACGGTTTTATCGCTGACACGATACTGCTTCGCTTTGCCGTTGATGACATAACTGGCCGTAGTGCGCGAAACGCCCGCGAGACGCGCGATTTCATCCAGTTTCACGTTAACCCCTTAATGACGCTGAAAATAGAAGTGAAAGCTATGCTCGGATTAACCATCGCATCCCGTGCGGTTATTCAATCCAGCCTCTGCGATCTAACAGCAGAAAACACTGCCTAGCAACCGCTTTTGCCGAAAGGTGCCAGCAAACAGACAAAAAAACACCGAAAAACAAAAGGCGCAGCCATGCCGCGCCCTCAGATTATGCCAATATCACGCCTCAGCGCATGATTTTATCGCCGCGCGACACGCCGACGACGCCGGAACGTGCCACTTCGACAATTTCAGCCACTTCACGTACCGCATTGAGGAAAGCATCCAGCTTGTCGCTGGTGCCGGCCAGTTGAACGGTGTAAAGCGTCGCCGTGACATCAACAATCTGCCCACGGAAAATATCGGCGCAGCGTTTTACCTCTTCACGACCATAACCGCTGGCCTGCAGCTTCACCAGCATGATTTCGCGTTCAACATGCGCCCCCTGCACCAGTTCACTGACGCGCAGCACGTCCACCAGCTTATGCAGTTGCTTTTCGATCTGCTCCAGCACTTTCTCATCGCCGACGGTTTGGATGGTCATACGTGACAGCGTGGGATCGTCGGTCGGCGCCACCGTCAGGCTTTCAATGTTGTAACCACGCTGGGAGAACAGCCCCACCACACGCGACAACGCACCGGATTCGTTTTCCAGCAATACAGATAAAATACGCCGCATGATCAGGTCCTCTCCGTTTTGCTTAACCACATTTCGTCCATGCTTCCGCCGCGGATCTGCATTGGGTAAACATGTTCGGTCTCATCGACGGTGACATCGACAAACACCAGTCGTTCTTTCTCGGCCAATGCCTGAGCCAGTTTGCTTTCCAGCTCATCCGGCGTGCGAATGGCGATGCCAACGTGACCGTAAGCCTCCGCCAGTTTGACGAAATCAGGCAGGGAATCCATATAAGACTGCGAATGCCGGCCGGAGTAGATCATGTCCTGCCACTGCTTCACCATGCCCAGATAGCGGTTGTTGAGGTTCACCACGATCACCGGCAGGTTGTACTGCAACGCGGTAGAAAGTTCCTGAATGTTCATCTGGATACTGCCGTCGCCGGTCACACATACGACGGTCTCATCAGGCAACGCCAGCTTCACGCCCAACGCAGCCGGCAGGCCGAAGCCCATGGTGCCCAAGCCGCCGGAGTTGATCCAGCGACGCGGTTTGTCGAACGGGTAGTAGAGCGCAGCGAACATCTGGTGCTGACCCACATCGGAGGTGACGTAAGCGTCGCCTTTGGTCAAACGATGCAGGGTTTCGATCACTGCCTGCGGCTTGATGGTACCGCTGTTTTTGTCATAGCTCAGGCAATCGCGCGCGCGCCATTGCTCAATGGACTGCCACCAGTCGCGCAGCGCATCGAAGTCCTGCGCCTTGTCGTCCTGCGCCAACAGTTCCAGCATCTGGGTCAGCACCTGTTTGGCGTCGCCCACGATCGGAATATCGGCGTCGACCGTCTTGGAGATTGAGGTGGGATCAATATCGATATGCAGTACGGTGGCGTCCGGGCAGTATTTTGCCAGGTTGTTGGTAGTGCGATCGTCAAAACGCACGCCGACGGCAAAGATCACATCGGAATGGTGCATGGTTTTGTTGGCTTCGTAAGTGCCGTGCATACCGAGCATGCCAACGCTCTGGCGGTGCGTACCGGGGAACGCGCCCAGCCCCATCAGGGTGCAGGTCACCGGCAGATTCAACTTCTCGGCCAGTTCCAGCAGTTCTGCGTCGCAGGCCGAGTTAATCGCCCCGCCGCCAACGTACATGACCGGCTTTTTGGCCGACAAAATGGTTTGCAGCGCGCGCTTTATCTGCCCGCGGTGGCCCTGCACCGTTGGGTTGTATGAGCGCATGCTCACTTCCTGCGGGTAGGCGTAAGGCATTCTGACCGCCGGGCCGACGATATCTTTCGGCAGGTCGATCACGACCGGGCCCGGGCGGCCGGTTGAAGCCAGGTAAAAGGCTTTTTTCAGGATGCCGGGAATATCTTCGGTACGCTTCACCAGGAAACTGTGCTTCACCACCGGACGCGAAATCCCGACCATGTCGCACTCCTGGAAAGCGTCGTAGCCAATCAGCGAGCTTGGAACCTGGCCGGAGAGCACCACCATCGGGATGGAGTCCATATAGGCGGTCGCAATGCCGGTAATCGCATTGGTCGCGCCAGGGCCGGAAGTCACCAGCACCACACCTACCTCACCGGTTGCGCGCGCATAGCCATCGGCCATATGCACTGCGCCCTGCTCATGACGCACCAATATGTGATCGATTCCTCCGACCGTATGCAGGGCGTCGTAAATATCAAGTACCGCCCCGCCCGGATATCCGAATACATGCTTAACGCCCTGATCGATCAACGATCGGACGACCATCTCGGCTCCTGACAACATCTCCATGGGTTTGCCTCCAGGCTTACTTATTCTTGTCTGGCGCCGGAACGTAGCGCCTGTTGTGGGGTAATGCCCCAAAATTTTTGTGGATTGATTCTAACTGATTAACATAACGTCAGAATATTGGGCAGGCAAACGGCAAAAGGGCTTAACAATAGAATGGTTATTGCCATGCAGCTGGGGATCGGGGGTTTACAAAAACAATGCACTAGCCGCTGGCGGATCAGGCTAGGCATTGTTTCGAGCAGGTAGGGAATTACAGAACTATATCAGGCAAGAATTATGCTGTTTTTTTAGCTGGTCACACTGCCCGGCGGCATCTTTAAGCCTGATCCTGGTACATCGAGTCAATTTCATGCTGGTAGCGCTGTAGAATCACCTTCCGGCGCAGCTTCAGCGTTGGGGTAAGTTCACCCAACTCCATCGAAAAGGCCGCCGGCAACAGGGTAAACCTCTTCACCTGCTCAAAGCGCGCCAGCTCTTTTTGCATGTCGCGCAGACGGTTCTCGAACATCTCTATAATGTGGCTATTGCGCAGCAGCTCCAGCCGATCCTGATATTTCAGATTGATGGATTTCGCATACTCTTCCAGCGACTCAAAGCTGGGGACTATCAAGGCCGAAACGAATTTACGCGCATCGGCGATGATCGCCACCTGCTCGATAAAGCGATCCTGAGCCAGCGTGCCTTCGAGCATCTGAGGGGCAATGTATTTGCCGCCGGAGGTTTTCATCAAATCCTTCAGGCGTTCGGTAATAAACAGGTTACCGGCCTCGTCAATCGCACCGGCGTCACCGGTTTTCAGCCAACCGTCCCCGGTAAAAGAAGCGGCGGTTTCCAGCGGCTTATTGAAATAGCCACGCATCACAATGGGGCCGCGAACCTGAATCTCATTCTCCTCGGCAATACGTACTTCAACCCCCGGCAAGGGTTTGCCGATGGATCCAAAGCGGAAATTGCCCTCTTCCCAGCAGGAAACGGTAGCGCAAGTCTCGGTCATGCCGTAACCATATTTGATGTTGACGCCCATCGCCTGGAAAAACAGAATGACATTGTCGTCAAGTTTGGCACCTGCCGCCGGCAAGAAACGCACCCTTCCGCCGAGGATGCCGCGCAGCTTGCTCAAGACCAGCTTGTCGGCCCAACGGTGAGAAAGGCTGAACAACTTGCCCAATGGCTTACCGGCGCGCTCCTGCAGGAACTTGCGTTCGCCACAGACGATTGCCCAATGGAACAGCGCACGACGCAACCAGGGCGCACGCGCTACCTTTTCATGCACCGCGCTAAAGATTTTTTCGTAGAAACGGGGTACCGCGCACATCAACGTCGGGCGTACCGCCGTCATGGCTTCACGCACCCAGTCAGTATTCGGCAGATACACGTTCTGTGCGCCGCTGTGCATGATGAAGAAGCTCCAGATGCGCTCAAATACGTGTGATATCGGCAGGAAGCTGAGGGAGACATCCTCTTCGTTCACCGTTAGCCGTTCATCATGCAGATAAAGTTGCGCGGCCAAATTACGGTAATCCAGCATAACTCCCTTTGGCTCGCCGGTGGTGCCGGAGGTATAGATCAGGGTGAACAGATCCCGCAAATCGCATTCCGCAATGCGCTGCAGATGTTGAGGCTTGAAGGCCTCAACATCAGCCCCGCGCTCAAAGGCGCTCAGGCGTTGAGCAATATCGCACCCGCGCAGATCGGTAGCGTCGTCAAACACGATGATATGTCTCAACTGCGGGCATACGCCACGCAGCGCAATGGCCGCATCCAACTGCGCCTGCTCGCCGACGAAGAGAATGCGGATATCCGCATCATTAATGATAAATGCTGCCTGAGCCGGCGTATTGGTGGCGTAAAGCGGTACGCTCACCGCCCGCAATTGCAGAATAGCCAAATCCGCCAGCGACCACGCCATGCAATTATTGGCAAAAATCGCGATGCGTTCTTGCACTTCCGCCCCCAGCGCCAGCAATGCGCTGGCGATGCGGTTAATTTGGGTATCGGCCTGCCCCCAGGTTAGTTGTGTCTCGCCATCAGGAGACCATTGGCGAAAAGCTGTGCGATCGGCACGGTGGGAAACCTGGTGCTGTATACGATGAGTCAGATGGTATTGCAGCAAATTATTGATCATAGCGCTCTAAGCCTGAAATGAATCAAACAGTTAACCTTGAGCAGAACATTTCACCCTGCGTCTCAGCTTACACGTGTTTACTTTTTTTCGCGCAGTCTACCTACTCTCAGTCAGTGGGAAAAGAGATTTCAGCGTAGAAGTGTGAGCTAAAACTCAGCTTAACTTCGTCATCCTTCAGATTGGACAAAGCGGCAGTGAAAAGATTCTATACCGGCAACAAAACGCGGCCCCTGCGGGCCGTCGCTTCAAATCAGTTTAAAACACCAACAAAAATAATAAATACAGAATATAAATTCATGTTATTTATTTTTCATAAATAGACACGCCAGCTATAAAAAAGTTATTTCCTCGTCTAAAACCAAGAAACATCTTAATAAAAAGCAAGATAGTTCCTAGCTTTTAAACATGAGAATAACACTCTCACGGAAATGTTGTCTTTCTTTAGGAAAAGCACAGCCTGAATTTACCCTGGATTGCCGGCCTCAGTCAGAACGGATTTCATCCATTGATGCCCTTTATCGCGCTCGGAAGACTCATGCCAGGAAAGATAGCAGGTCGCTTTGTTGCTTGCCGTGCATAAAGGAACCGCTTTTATTTTCAGTGATGCAGCTTGTTGCTGCACCAACCATGCAGGAGCGATGGCCACCATTTCCGTCTGGGAAACCAGGTTTAATACACTATATAAATCGGTACACTGCTGAGTAACGGCACGCTGCATGGCCTCGTCTATATAATAAGGCTTGCTGAAAGCCCCATAACTTTCCAGAGAGACCACAGCATGTTGCTCAGATAAAACTTGCTCGGGCGTAAGACTGGCAGTCATTCTCGGGTGCGCCTGCGCCACTGCCAGCACCAGTTCATCGTCGAACAACGCCACACTGCGAAACTCCGTCGATTCAAACCGGCTGTAGCCAATAACAAACTCAACGTCCTGATAGCGTAGCTGATGCTCAATATTATTGTTAATGTATGACTTTATTTGCAAATTAAGCTGGGGGGCAATCAGTTTGACATGGTTGATTATCTTGGCTCCCAATCGCAAATCAAGCGGGCTGCAGAGAGACAGCGAGAAAACCCGCGAGCTGGTAAGCGGTTCAAACTCCGAACCAGGCAGCTCATTTTGCACCAATTGCAGTGCCTGACGCACCGGCCCAAACAACTGCCGGGCCCGCAGGGTGGGCTGTATCCCCCGCCCGCTGCGTACAAACAGCTCATCATTGAACATCATCTTCAGGCGGGCAACGGCATTGCTCACCGCCGGTTGCGACATCCCCAAAGAAGTAGCAGCCCGCGTAATATTCTGCATTTGCATCACCGCGTCAAAAACAGTCAGTAAATTAAGATCGACACTGCGTAAATGAATGTCCGCAGGCTCTTTTACCATGGCAACTTCTGAATCATATTCAGCCATATATCACTCCACTAAATCCTGTGTAGATAATCCTATCCCTGTGCAGGACAAACAATGTGAAACCACACTGTGTTATTCCCACAAGATAAAATCAGTTATTCCTTCAATCGACCGATAGAAACCATCGTTATACTGCCGTGGCGCAAGCCGCATATGGGGTGCATATCAGAGAATTTCGCCGCAACGGGGAAAAGGGCACCAAGACACTACTACTAAATAGGTATCAAAATACTCAATACTATTAAGCAACGAAGTTTCAACTTTAAGCCATACTATAAAAACATATCACTAACCGTCTAAAACAGATATTTGCTTATGTAAAATGGATTAATTTATTATCTTTCTTTCAACTGATAAATAAATCATATATTTTAGAATGGAATCATTTACCAGGAAGATACCCCTCCTTCTTCCTCCGACGGTCAGATATCTTTACCGTTTCACGATAAATTTTAACGCAATAAGATACAGAAGCAATTGCTGCAGCCTATGTTCGATTAATTTATGCTAAGCAGCGCGCAAAACCCTACCTTTTTTTACGCTAACCAAATACGTTTTCACCGGATTATCCTCTACTGGCATCTTTGTCCAATTCACTGACACCTGATTGCCCCTTTATTCAATCAGGTGTTGACATCGCCAGGCCAATAACGTATCAAATTAGGAACGACACAATTTAAGAGAAGCTGAACCCTCATGATCCGTACTCACCGTCTACTAAGCCTACTACTTAACGCATCTTCTTTGCGCGGTATGCTGGTGGACAGAGTTCAGAGCTGATTCAGTCCCTCACTCATAACAAACCCGCGCTACTGCGCGGGTTTTTTTTTACCCGCTTAGCGTGAAATAAACACGATAAGGAACGCCCTGATGAGCCAACAAGTCATTATTTTCGATACCACGCTGCGTGATGGTGAACAAGCGCTGCAAGCCAGTCTGAGCGTAAAAGAGAAGATTCAGATAGCCATGGCACTGGAGAGAATGGGCGTCGACGTAATGGAAGTCGGTTTCCCGGTATCCTCTCCGGGTGATTTTGAATCGGTGCAGACCATCGCCCGTCAGATCAAAAACAGCCGCGTCTGTGGCCTGGCCCGCTGCGTAGATAACGATATCGACGTCGCCGCAGAAGCGCTGCGCGTCGCCGAGGCCTTCCGCATTCACGTCTTCCTGGCCACATCGACCCTGCACATCGAATCCAAATTGAAGCGCTCGTTCGATGAAGTGCTGGAGATGGCGGTACGCTCGGTGAAACGCGCCCGCAACTACACTGACGATGTGGAGTTCTCTTGCGAAGACGCCGGCCGGACGCCGATCGATAATCTGTGCCGTGTCGTGGAAGCCGCCATCAACGCCGGTGCCACCACCATCAATATCCCGGACACCGTCGGCTATACCACGCCGAACCAGTTCGGCGGCATCATCACCACGCTGTATGACCGCGTCCCGAACATTGATAAAGCCATTATTTCGGTCCACTGTCACGACGATCTGGGCATGGCGGTAGGTAACTCCATCGCCGCCGTACAGGCAGGTGCGCGCCAGGTAGAAGGTACGTTGAACGGTATCGGCGAACGCGCCGGCAACACCTCGCTGGAAGAAGTGATCATGGCGATCAAAGTGCGCCAGGACATCATGAACGTGCACACCAACATTAATCATCAGGAAATCTTCCGCACCAGCCAATTGGTCAGCCAGCTGTGCAACATGCCAATTCCGGCCAACAAAGCTATCGTGGGTTCCAACGCCTTCGCCCACTCCTCCGGCATTCATCAGGACGGTGTGCTGAAGAACCGCGAAAATTACGAAATCATGTCCCCGCAGACCATAGGTCTGAAAGACGTGCAGTTGAACCTGACCTCCCGTTCCGGCCGCGCTGCGGTAAAACACCGCATGGAAGAGATGGGCTATAAGGAACAGGACTACAACCTGGACACTCTGTACACCGCTTTCCTGAAGCTGGCCGACAAGAAAGGCCAGGTGTTCGATTACGATCTGGAGGCTTTAGCCTTCATTAATAAGCAGCAGGAAGAGCCGGAGCATTTCAGCCTGGGCTATTTCAGCGTGCAGTCCGGCACCAACATTATGGCCACCGCCTCGGTGAAACTGATCTGCGGCGATGAAGAAAAAGCCGAAGCGGCAACCGGCAACGGCCCGGTCGACGCGGTTTATCAGGCCATCAATCGCATTACCGATTACCCGATCGAATTAGTGAAGTATCAGTTGACCGCCAAAGGCCAGGGCCGCGACGCACTGGGCCAGGTTGATATCGTGGTGTCCTACAACGGCCGCCGCTTCCATGGCGTGGGTCTGGCGACCGACATCGTGGAATCCTCCGCCAAGGCGATGGTTCACGTATTGAACAATATTTGGCGCTCCCAGCAGGTAGAAAAAGAAAAACAGCGTCTGCAGCAAAGCAAACATCAAAATAATCAGGAAACGGTGTGAACATGACGAAGACTTACCATATTGCCGTCTTGCCCGGAGACGGAATCGGCCCGGAAGTAATGGCTCAGGCGCACAAGGTGCTGGACGCAGTGCGTCAACGCTTTGATATCCGCATCACCACCAGCGAATACGACGTCGGTGGCATTGCCATCGATCGCCACGGCAGCCCGCTGCCGCAGGCCACCCTCAGTGGGTGCGAGCAAGCCGATGCGATCCTGTTCGGCTCGGTGGGTGGTCCGAAATGGGAACACCTGCCACCGGCAGAACAGCCTGAGCGCGGTGCATTGCTGCCGTTACGCAAGCACTTCAAACTGTTCAGCAACCTGCGACCGGCCCGCCTGTACCAAGGGTTGGAAGAATTCTGCCCGCTGCGTGCCGACATCGCCGCCCGTGGTTTTGACATCTTGTGCGTGCGTGAGCTGACCGGCGGTATCTACTTCGGTCAACCGAAAGGCCGTGAAGGCCAGGGCATGCAGGAACGCGCCTTTGATACCGAGGTGTATCACCGCTTCGAGATCGAACGCATCGCGCGCATCGCCTTTGAGTCCGCCCGCAAGCGCCGTAACAAGGTTACCTCTATCGATAAGGCCAACGTACTGCAAAGCTCCATTCTGTGGCGCGAAGTGGTGAGCCAGGTTGCCAAAGACTATCCGGACGTGTCGCTGTCGCACATGTACATCGACAACGCCACCATGCAGCTGATTAAAGATCCGTCGCAGTTCGACGTGTTGCTGTGCTCCAACCTGTTCGGCGATATCTTGTCCGACGAATGCGCGATGATCACCGGTTCCATGGGCATGCTGCCTTCCGCCAGCCTGAACGAACAGGGCTTTGGCCTGTATGAGCCTGCGGGCGGTTCTGCGCCGGATATCGCGGGTAAAGGCATCGCCAACCCGATCGCCCAGATCCTGTCCGCGACCCTGTTGCTGCGTTACAGCCTGGGCGCCTCCGAGGCGGCCGACGCCATTGAACGCGCCATCAACCAGGCGCTGGAACAAGGTTACCGCACCGCCGACCTGGCCGGTGAGGGCAAGGCCATCAGCACCGATGAAATGGGTGACGTTATCGCCCGCTTTATAGCTCAGGGGGCATAACATGTCGAAAACCTTATATCAGAAATTATATGATGCCCACGTGGTGTACGAAGCGCCGAACGAAACGCCGCTGTTGTATATCGATCGCCACCTGGTGCACGAAGTCACGTCTCCGCAGGCGTTCGACGGCCTGCGCGCCATGGGCCGCAAAGTGCGCCAGCCGGGCAAGACCTTTGCCACCATGGACCACAACGTGTCCACCCAGACCAAAGACATTAACGCCAGCGGCGAGATGGCCCGCATTCAGATGCAGGAACTGATCAAGAACTGCGCTGAGTTCGGCGTTTCGCTGTACGACCTGAACCACCCGTT
This sequence comes from Serratia inhibens, assembly GCF_003591175.1. Classification (GTDB taxonomy): domain Bacteria; phylum Pseudomonadota; class Gammaproteobacteria; order Enterobacterales; family Enterobacteriaceae; genus Serratia; species Serratia inhibens. Next base: position 158,872 of record NZ_QYYG01000011.1, read on the forward strand.
CCAGGGCATCGTGCACGTTATCGGCCCAGAGCAGGGCATGACGCTGCCGGGGATGACCATCGTCTGTGGCGACTCCCACACCGCCACCCATGGCGCCTTCGGTTCGTTGGCGTTTGGTATCGGTACCTCGGAAGTGGAGCACGTGCTGGCGACCCAGACCCTGAAACAGGGCCGCGCCAAGACCATGAAAATTGAAGTGACCGGCGTCGCCGCGGAAGGCATCACCGCCAAGGACATCGTGTTGGCGGTGATCGGTAAAACCGGCAGTGCCGGCGGTACCGGCCACGTGGTGGAATTCTGTGGCAAGGCGATTGAAGCGCTGAGCATGGAAGGCCGCATGACGCTGTGCAACATGGCGATCGAAATGGGCGCCAAAGCGGGCCTGGTCGCACCGGACGACACCACCTTTGACTATCTGAAAGGCCGCCAATTTGCCCCTACCGGCGAAAACTGGGAACAAGGTGTCGCTTATTGGCGCACGCTGAAATCCGACGACGATGCCAAATTCGACGCCGTGGTAACCCTGCGCGCCGAAGACATCGCGCCGCAGGTGACCTGGGGCACCAACCCAGGACAGGTGATCGCCGTCAACCAGGCGATCCCGGCGCCGGAGTCCTTTAGCGATCCGGTCGAACGCGCCTCGGCCGAAAAGGCGTTGGCCTATATGGATCTGAAGCCGGGCATCAAGCTGACGGAAGTGCCGATCGACAAAGTGTTTATCGGTTCCTGTACCAACTCGCGCATTGAAGATCTGCGTGCGGCGGCGGCAATTGCCAAAGGGCGCAAAGTCGCCAGCGGCGTTCAGGCCATCGTGGTGCCGGGTTCCGGCCCGGTAAAAGCGCAGGCGGAAGCCGAAGGCCTGGACAAGATTTTTATTGAAGCCGGTTTTGAATGGCGTTTGCCGGGCTGTTCCATGTGCCTGGCGATGAACAACGATCGCCTGAACCCGGGCGAACGCTGCGCATCCACCAGCAACCGTAACTTCGAAGGGCGTCAGGGCCGCGGTGGGCGCACCCACCTGGTCAGCCCGGCGATGGCCGCCGCCGCCGCCGTTGCCGGCCATTTCGCCGATATCCGTGATATTCACTAAGGGGCACTACCGTGGCTAAATTTACTCAACATACCGGTTTAGTGGTGCCTTTGGATGCGGCCAACGTCGACACCGACGCCATTATTCCAAAACAGTTTTTGCAGAAAGTTACCCGCACGGGTTTCGGCCAGCACCTGTTCAACGACTGGCGCTTTTTGGACGATGCCGGCCAGCAACCGAACCCGGAGTTCGTGCTGAACAAGCCGCGCTACAAAGGAGCCAGCATTCTGTTGGCGCGTGAGAACTTCGGCTGCGGATCCTCACGCGAGCATGCGCCCTGGGCGCTGACCGACTACGGCTTCAAAGTGGTGATAGCGCCAAGCTTCGCCGATATTTTTTACGGTAACTCGTTCAACAACCAGCTGCTGCCGGTAACGCTGAGCGAACAGGACGTGGATACGCTGTTCAAGCTGGTGGCCGAAAACGAAGGTACCGAGTTTGTGGTGGATCTGGAAAATCAGACGGTGAATGCCGGTGGCAAAAGCTATCCGTTCGAGATCGACGGCTTCCGCCGCCACTGCATGATCCACGGGTTGGACAGTATCGGCCTCACGCTGCAACACGAAGCGGACATCTCCTGCTACGAGGCGCAACAGCCGGCGTTTCTGAATTAACGCTTTCACCCGCCATCCGGCGGGTGAGTTTTTTCCTCACCAGTAACCCAGCCACTTCCACCACGCCCCACCGATCAGGATCCAGATCAGCAGGTTAATCACGCTCACCACAAAGCCGGTTTTCCACCATTCCCCCAGCGTCACATAACCGGAACCGAAAACTATAGGTGCGGTGCCGGTGCCGTAATGGGTCAGCGACATCATCAGTGAAGAGGCGAACGCCAGAATCAACCCCAGCAGCGCCGGCGGTGCGCCCAATGTCATTCCTGCAGCCAGGAAGGCGGCAAACATCGCGGTAACGTGGGCAGTAGCGCTGGCGAAAAAATAATGCGAATAGAGGTAGATGGCGGTCAGCAAGATGGCGCCGCCCACCCAGCTCATGCCCATATGGTCGATGCCACTGCCGACAGAGTGCGACAGCCAGTCAATCAGCCCTAGCTTGCCGAGGAAGCTGGCCATCATCACCAGCGCGGAAAACCACACCACCGTATCCCAGGCTCCTTTGTGCTTGAGCACGTCCTCCCAGCTCAGCACGCCGGTCGCCAGCAGCACTGCCAGGCCGATCAACGCCGCCGTGGTCGGATTTACCAACAACGCCGGGCCAAAGATCATCGCCGGAATGCCGGCCCACAGCACCAACAACAGGGCAAACACCCCTAAAGTGATTTTCTCCGGCAGCGTCACCGGCCCCAACGCAGTGAGTTTTTCCCGCGCAAAACGCGGTGCGTCCGGCGTGCTTTTGATTTCCGGTGGGTACAACAGATAAAGCACCAGCGGTATCGCCACCAACGAACAGAGCCCCGGCACCAATGCGGCGAGCGCCCACATCGACCATGACAGTTCCAGGCTGCCGCCGGTGCCTTTGGCGATCAGGCTGACGATCAGAGGGTTAGACGCGGTGGCGGTAATAAACATCGCCGAGCTCACCGGGTTGATATTGTAATTCACCAGTGCCAGATAACGGCCAATCTTGCCGGAACTGTTCAACTCCGGCCGGGATCCGAAGCTATCGGCGATCGACTTCATTATCGGATGAATAATCCCGCCGCCACGGGCGGTATTGCTCGGGGTAACCGGCGCCAAAGTGAGTTCCGCCAGCGTCAGCGCGTAGGCGATACCCAGCGTCTTTTTGCCGAACAGGGAGATAAAATAGTAACCGATCCGCGAGCCCAACCCGGTTTTGTTGAGGCTAAAGGAGATCATGATCGAGAAGCCAATCAGCCAAATCAACTGATTGGAAAAACCGCTGAGCGCATCCTCCAGCGCCGCCCCCGGCTTGCCGGGATTAGTCACGCCGGTGATCGCCACCAGCGCGATGGCCACCACAGAAACGGCGCCAATCGGCATCGCCTTGCCGATGATGGCGATGATAGTGCCGATAAACAGCGCCAGCAGGTGCCAGGCATTGGGCGCAACCCCTGCTGGAACCGGGATGACAAACCAAATAAGCGAAGCGGCGGCAACGGCACACAGAGAGGGGACGGGTTTGAGCGGTGTTAGTTTGTCCATGGCATACCCAAATGGTCTAAACGGATCGGCATCTCAGCAGCAAGATGGGCAAGAGCGCCGCAATCGCGCTCCGGGTCCGTTTAGCTTGGGGTTCTGGCGTAATGTTCTCAATGACATGCATCAATGTTAATGACGTTAGTGTTTACACTTCTCGCACGCGGGCGCTGATCCACAGCGCCATCACCGCCAGGGCTGTCGCCAGCCAATAAACCGCATAGTGCCCCAGGTTTTCCACCAGCACGCCTTGCAATACGCCGGCCAGGATCACCCCGGTAGAAATGCTGTTGGTAAACAAGGTAGTCGCCGCACCGGGCCGCCCGGGCATCAGATCCTGGAAATAGAGCATGCCGATACCGGCGATGATGCCGATAAATATGGCGTTGAACAGTTGCAACACCATCAGCGCCAGCTTGAATTTAAATACCACCAACCCGGCATAAAACAGGATGCCGGCCGCCACGGCAAACAGCATCATATTGCGCTTGCCGAAACGTTTGACGTAATAACCGGCCAGCAGCATCGCCGGGATCTCAAGCCCGGCAGCCGTGCCCATCAACAACCCCGCAAGACTCTCCGGCAGGCCCAGATCGGCGGTGATATACAGCGGCATATCGATGATGTACAGGGTATTGCAAGTCCACATCAACATAGAGGCGATAAACAGCCGCCGCACATCGGGGTTTCGCCAGTCGCCAGCGGGCGCTATCGGGGCCGAAGACGCGCCGTCCGGCTCATCGCCCTGTTGCGCCGACTGGGTGCGCGGCACTGAAGGCAAGGTAAACCACACCAGCAAGGCGCAGATCGCGAAGGTGGCGGCGGCGATGATAAACATCCAGGTAAAGCCGTAGTTCAACGCCAACGTGAACGCCAGAGGTGGGCCAATCACCCACGCCAGCGACAGTTGCGCACGCATGACCGAACTGAACATCACCACTTCACGCGCCGAGCTGTCGGCATATTCCCGCGCCAGCGCGAAAATCTGCGGCATGGCGGTATTGGCAATCGCCGACATCAGCACCCCGGCGGTGATCAGCGTCAGGTAGTCGCGGTTGAAGGCAAACAACAGGCAGTTGCCGACCGCCATCAGGCAACACACCAGGATCAGCGTGCGCCGGTCACCGCGCGTATCCGAACGCTTGGCCAGCAGAAAACTGACGGCGATGCCGGCAATGGCGTTGACGGTGTAGAACAACCCCACCCACAGCGGCCGTACCTTGACTTCGGTGGTGAGGAACAGGCTCAGCGTCGGCGCCAACAGCGCCCCGGCGATCCCGGAAAGAAAAGCAATCAGCAGGAATGCGGCAAAGATGGGATTAAAGCGGCGCGGCAACCAGTACAGTCGTTTCATATCTTCGTCCCTGGCCCTAAAGCAGAAGAGCAAACCTTAGGTTAAGGTGGGGAAATTGCAAGGATAATGCCGTTGCCGACGATAAAAAAACCAGTGGGTATGACCCCACTGGCTGGTGAACAACACCATTACTCAGAAACTTTTTTGCCGCCGCAAACTCAGAGATGCTCGCGATATTGCTTGTCCGTCATATCCTTGATATCCCACTGTGTCAGGTGGGCCAACATCTCCAGCCGGGCCTGTTCCGGCACCAGGCCCAGCCAGTCGGCGTGCTGGCGGCACACCGCGCTGAAGTAGCGCTGATAGAACTGTTTTGACAAGAAAGCTTTCATCATTCGCCCTCCCCCTTTCATTGAGGAAAATTATCGGCGTAATATGGGGAAAGATAAATTGATGAGTTGATGCCGGAGCGTTCCTCTTTTATGTCTACCTCACGTTTGCAACAGCAGTTCATTCGCCTGTGGCAGCGCTGCCACGGCGAGACCACCGACACCACGCTGCAAGAGTTGGCCGAAGTGCTCACTTGCTCGCGCCGTCACGTGCGTTCATTGCTCGGCGCCATGCAACAACAAGGGTGGCTGACCTGGCAAGCGGAATCGGGGCGCGGCAAGCGTTCGCGCCTCACCTTCCACTACACCGGCCTGGCGCTGCAGCAGCAGCGAGCAGAAGAGCTGCTGGAGCAGGATCGCATCGATCAACTGGTGCAACTGGTCGGCGATAAAAACGTGGTGCGGCAAATGCTGCTGTCCCAGCTTGGGCGCAGCTTTCGGCAAGGTAAACACATCCTGCGCGTACTCTACTATCGCCAGTTGTATAACCTGCTGCCCGGCTCGGCGCTGCGCCGTTCGGAAATTCACCTGGCCCGACAGATTTTCAGCGGCCTGACGCGGATAAACGAGGAAAACGGGGAACTGGAGTCGGACCTGTCTCATCACTGGCAGCCGCTGACGCCCTTGCACTGGCGTTTTTATCTGCGCCCGGCGATACATTTTCATCACGGACGCGAGCTGGAAATGGACGATGTGATTAGCTCCCTCACTCGTCTGATCCCTCAGCCGCTGTTTTCGCATATCGAGAGCGTGACCTCACCGACGCCTTTCGTGATTGACGTGCGCCTGCACAGCCCCGATTACTGGTTGCCCTGGCTGCTGGGCAGCGTGCCTGCCATGATCCTGCCGCGCGAGTGGCAAAGTATGCCGGAATTCTCGCGCCATCCTGTGGGCACCGGGCCGTACAGCGTGGTGCGCAACCACCGCAGCCAGATGAAAATCCACGCCTTCGATGACTACTTCGGCTACCGGGCACTGATTGATGAGGTGAATATCTGGGTGTTGCCGGAGCTTACCGAAGAGCTGGTGCATTCCGGCGTGCAACTGCAGGCGGATGACACCGGCAACAACGAACTGGAAAGCCGGCTGGAGGAAGGCTGCTATTTCCTGCTGTTCGATCAACGCTCTCCTTTGGCGGCCGATCCGGCCATTCGCAGTTGGCTGTGCGAGCTGATTAATCCCATCTCGCTGCTGAGCAACGCCGGGCCGGTTTATCAACGCTATTGGTCACCGGCCTATGGCATCCTGCCGCGCTGGCATCACAATCGTGCGCTGGCGCAACAACCCAAGCCGGCCGGGCTGACCGAGTTGACGCTGACCTACTACAGTGAACACTCGGAGTTCCACGCCATTCAGCAGGCAATTGAACCACTGCTGGCACTGCACGGGGTGCGGCTTAACGTGCAGGTGGTGAGCTACGACGCCTGGCATCAAGGGGAAGCGACCAGCGATCTGTGGCTGGGCAGCGCCAACTTCTACCTGCCGCTGGAGTTTTCGCTGTTCGCCACCCTGTATGAACTGCCGCTGATGCAGCACTGCATGAATGAAGATCTCGCCGCAGATGCCGCGCTGTGGCGCGCCAATGCCTTGCCGCTGGCGGATTTTTGCCAACGGTTGGTCAAGGGTCACCAGTTACACCCGCTGTTTCATCACTGGCTGCAACTGCATGGCCAACGCAGCATGCGCGGCGTACGAATGAATACCCTTGGCTGGTTTGATTTTAAATCCGCCTGGTTTGCGCCGCCGGAAGCATAAGCGCCTTTCGCCGACGCCCGTTAGTCTCTACAATAGCGCCGTCTCAACGGGGTGCGAAACGGCGGTGCGATGAAAACGCGGCGTGCAGGTTTTGCTGAGAACAAACCCGTCGAACCTGATCCGGTCAATACCGGCGGAGGGATTTGAGCATAGCGACCCGGTTTAATCACCTCGCCCTCAGATACCTTTGCCCCCTTATCTTTCAGGAGTGCAAAGTGGTCAAAAAAAGCCTGCCCTTATTACTGTTGTTGTGCACCTTACCGGTGTTTGCCAAGCCCACGTTGACGGTCTACACCTATGATTCCTTCGCTGCCGACTGGGGCCCCGGCCCGGCGGTAAAAAAAGCGTTCGAAGCAGACTGCAACTGCGAGCTGAAATTCGTCGCGCTGGAAGATGGCGTTTCGCTGCTTAACCGCTTGCGCATGGAAGGGAAAAACAGCGCCGCCGACGTGGTGCTGGGGCTGGACAACAACCTGCTGCAGGCCGCGCAACAAACCGGCTTATTCGCGCCTAGCCGCGTTGACGGCGCCAAACTGAACGTGCCTGGCGGCTGGCAGGATAAAACCTTCGTGCCTTATGACTACGGCTACTTTGCCTTCGTTTACAACAAAGAAAAGCTGAAGAACCCACCAAAGAGCCTGCAAGAACTGGTCAACGGCGATCAGAACTGGAAGGTGATCTACGAAGATCCGCGCACCAGCACCCCAGGCCTGGGTCTGCTGCTGTGGATGCAGAAAGTGTTTGGCGATAAAGCGCCGGAAGCCTGGCAGAAACTGGCGAAGAAAACCGTCACCGTCACCAAAGGCTGGAGTGAAGCCTACGGCCTGTTCCTGAAAGGCGAAGGCGATCTGGTGCTCAGCTACACCACCTCCCCGGCTTATCATCTGATCGAAGAGAAGAAAGACAGCTACGCCGCGGCCAACTTCAGCGAAGGCCATTATTTGCAGGTGGAAGTGGCGGGCAAGCTCAAGGCCGGCAAGCAGCCTGAGCTGGCGGAACGCTTCATGCAATTTATGGTGACCCCGGCGTTCCAGAACGCCATTCCAACCGGTAACTGGATGTACCCGGTGATCAAGACTCAACTGCCGGCAGGCTTTGATCAAATGACCGTCCCCCAGACCGCGCTGCAATACAGCGCCGAAGAGGTCGCCAAACAACGCGGTAACTGGATCCGGGCATGGCAAACCGCCGTCAGCCGCTGATCCCGCACTGGCTCTGGCCGGGGCTGCTGGCCGCCGGCCTGATCCTGGCCGTCGCCGCGCTGGCGATGGGCTCGCTGTGGCGGCACGCACCGGAAAGCGATTGGCGTGGCCTGTGGCAGGATAGCTACCTGTGGCACGTAGTCCGCTTTACCTTCTGGCAGGCGTTGCTGTCCGCACTGATCTCGGTGCTACCCGCCATAGCGCTGGCCCGCGCGCTGTATCGCCGCCGCTTTCCAGGCCGGCTGTTGCTGCTGCGGCTGTGCGCCATGACGCTGGTGTTGCCGGTATTGGTGGCGGTGTTCGGCCTGCTCAGCGTGTATGGCCGACAGGGCTGGCTGGCATTGCTGTGCGGCTGGCTCGGCATCAACTACAGTTTTTCCCCCTATGGTCTGCAGGGCATCCTGCTGGCGCATATGTTCTTCAATCTGCCGCTGGCCGCCCGCCTGCTGCTGCAGGCGTTGGAAAACATTCCGGTCGAACAGCGCCAACTGGCGGCCCAACTCGGCATGAACGGCTGGCAACAGTTCCGCTTCGTCGAGTGGCCGGCGCTGCGCCGCCAGATCCTGCCGAGCGGCGCGCTGATCTTCATGCTCTGTTTCGCCAGCTTCGCCACCGTGTTGTCACTGGGCGGCGGGCCGCAGGCCACCACCATAGAACTGGCGATCTACCAGGCGCTCAGCTATGACTACGATCTCAGCCGCGCCGCCCTGCTGGCGCTGATCCAGTTGGCGTGCTGTCTGGGGCTGGTAGTGCTCAGCCAGCGACTGAGCCAGGCGCTGCCGGTCGGCAGCACCCAGGCCCACATTTGGCGCAATCCCGAAGACAGCCTGTGGCGTCGCGCCAGCGATTTTCTGCTGATCGCCGCCGCCCTGCTGCTGTTGCTGCCCCCGCTGCTGGCGGTGATTGCCGATGGCGCCAATCAGACGATGATCAGCGTCCTGCAACAGCAGGTGCTGTGGCAAGCGCTGTTCACGTCACTGCGTATCGCGCTCGGTGCCGGCGCGTTGTGCGTGGTGTTGACCATGATGTTGCTGTGGAGCAGCCGTGAACTGAAGCTGCAACAGCGGCTACGCTGGGGCCAAACGCTTGAACTGAGCGGCATGGTGATTCTGGCGATGCCGGGGATCGTGCTGGCCACCGGTTTCTTCCTGTTGTTGAGCGATACTGTCGGGTTGCCGCAGTCTCCCTATGCTTTGGTGATCCTCACCAATGCGCTGATGGCGGTACCCTACGCCCTGAAGGTGCTGGAAAACCCGATGCGAGACCTGGCCGAGCGTTACAACCCGCTGTGCCTGTCGCTGGATATGCACGGCTGGCAACGGCTGCGCTGGATCGAGCTGAAAGCGCTGCGCCGCCCGCTGGCGCAGGCGCTGGCTTTCGCCTGCGTACTGTCGATCGGCGATTTCGGCGTGGTGGCCCTGTTTGGCAACGAGCAGTTCCGCACCCTGCCTTTTTACCTGTACCAGCAGATCGGCGCCTATCGCAGCAATGACGGCGCGGTCACCGCACTGTTGCTGCTGCTGCTGTGCTTCCTGCTGTTTACCCTGATCGAACGCTTACCGGGCCGCCATGCTGACGCTTGAAAAACTGACCTATCTGTATGAACACCTGCCGATGCGCTTTGACCTGCGTATCCGGCCGGGCGAACGTGTCGCGGTGCTCGGCCCCAGTGGCGCGGGTAAAAGCACCCTGCTCAGCCTGATCGCCGGTTTCCTGCCGGCCGCCAGCGGCAGGCTGCTGCTGAACGGCTGCGACCACACCGGCACGCCGCCGGCCAAAAGGCCGGTCTCGATGCTGTTTCAGGAAAACAACCTGTTCGCCCACCTGAGGGTAGCGCAGAATATCGGCTTGGGCCTCGACCCCGGGCTGCGGCTGAACGCGGACCAAAAACAACAGTTGGCGCAGATCGCCCGCCAGGTGGGGTTGGAAGAACATCTTCAGCGCCTGCCGTCACAGCTTTCCGGCGGCCAGCGCCAGCGTGCGGCCCTGGCCCGCTGCCTGATCCGCCAGCGGCCCATCCTGCTGCTCGACGAGCCTTTCTCGGCGCTCGACCCCGCTCTGCGCAACGAGATGCTGCAACTGTTGCAAGAGGTTTGCGACCAACGCAACCTGACGCTGCTGATGGTGTCGCACAACCTGGATGACGCCGCACGCATCGCGCCGCGCACCCTGTTGGTGGTCGACGGGCGGATTTATTACGACGGCCCCACGCAGGCGCTGTTGGACGGCAGCGCACCGGAAGCTCGGGTGCTGGGCATTTCGCACAAACCGTGATCCGCAGCGCGTTTTTTATGCTGGGTGAATAAACCTGTTGTGCGAATTTTTCGCCTGTGGTTTTATAAAAACCTGACTTTTATTACTGATGATAAGGTTCCCTGTGATCGCATCCTCGCTGACTTCGACCCTACTAGTTACCGCGCTACCAGCCGCGGTGATGGTCGTCGTGCGTGTGGTAGTGGTCGTCGGCAATGCGCCGTAGGGTCCGAATCAACGCATCGATTCCCAAACCCCGCCGGCGCAAACCGGGCGGGGTTTCTTGTTTTAGCCCCCTGCCCAGAAAAGCGAACCGGCCCTGAGAAAGGATAGGAACATGGCAATTTCGGGCACGTCACATCAAGGCCAGCGCTTCACCGGCGCAGAACTGATCGTTCATTTGCTGGAGCGCCAGGGCATCACCACCGTAGCCGGCATTCCCGGCGGCGCGGCACTGCCGTTGTATGACGCGCTGAGCCAAAGCACCCGCATTCACCACGTGCTGGCGCGCCACGAACAGGGCGCGGGCTTTATGGCGCAGGGCATGGCGCGCGCCAACGGCAAGGCGGCAGTTTGCATCGCTTCCAGCGGGCCGGGGGCGACCAACCTGGTCACCGCCATCGCCGACGCCAAACTCGATTCCATCCCGCTGGTGTGCATCACCGGCCAGGTGCCTTCCTCAATGATTGGTACCGATGCCTTCCAGGAAGTGGATACCTACGGCATCTCGATTCCCATTACCAAACACAACCATCTGGTACGCGATATCCGCGAACTGCCGCAGGTGATCTGCGACGCGTTCCGCATTGCCGAATCCGGCCGCCCCGGCCCGGTATGGATCGACGTGCCGAAAGACGTACAAACTGCGGTTATCAGCCTGGATGAACTGCCGCCCGTCGCAGTGCCAGACGCTGCGCCGGTCTTCGAAGCCGCCGCAGTGGCGCAAGCCGCCGCGATGATCAACCAGGCCAAGCGCCCGGTGTTGTATCTGGGGGGCGGCATTATCTGCGCCAACGCCTACCAACAGGCAATTGAGCTGGCCGAACGCGCCAACCTGCCGACCACCATGACGCTGATGGCGCTGGGCGCCATGCCGGTGCAGCACCCGCTGTCACTGGGCATGCTGGGAATGCATGCGGCCCGCAGCACCAACTTTATTCTGCAGGAAGCCGATCTGCTGATCGTATTGGGCGCACGCTTTGACGATCGGGCGATTGGCAAAACCGAACAGTTCTGCCCCAACGCCAGCATCATTCACGTGGATATCGACCGCGCCGAACTGGGCAAGGTGAAGCAGGCGAATATTGCCATTCATGCCGACGTAGGCCAGGTGCTGCAACAATTGTTGCCGCAAATTGAAGCGCAACCGCGCAGCGAGTGGCTGGACACCGTCGACGGCCTGAAACGCGAGTTCCCGTTCAGCATGCCGAACGCCGAAGATCCGCTGAGCCACTACGGGCTGGTGCTGGCCGCCGCGCGCTGCGTGGATGAAAGCGCCATCATCACCACCGACGTGGGCCAGCATCAGATGTGGGTGGCGCAAGCCTATCCGCTCAGTCGGCCACGCCAGTGGCTGACCTCCGGCGGCCTGGGCACCATGGGCTTTGGCCTGCCGGCGGCTATCGGCGCGGCGCTGGCTGAACCGCAGCGCAAGGTGCTGTGCTTCTCCGGTGACGGCAGCCTGATGATGAACATTCAGGAAATGGCCACCGCCGTCGAGCACGATTTGGACGTGAAAATTATCCTGATGAACAATCAGGCGCTGGGGCTGGTGCATCAGCAGCAAACCCTGTTCTATCAGCAACGCATCTTTGCCGCCGCCTACCCGAAACGCACCGATTTTATCAAGATTGCCGCCGGTTTCGGGCTGGATACCTGCGATCTGAACGCCGCAGAAGATCCGCAGGCCGCGCTGGCCGAGGCGATCCAACGCCCTGGCCCGTGCCTGATCCACGCGCTGATCGATATCAATGAAAAAGTCTTCCCGATGGTACCGCCGGGTGCCGCCAACATCGACATGATTGGAGAATAAGCCATGTCAGAACAACACAATAATCCACAGGTGATCCTTGAGCTGGCGGTCCGCAACCATCCCGGCGTGATGTCGCACGTGTGCGGCCTGTTTGCCCGCCGCGCCTTCAACGTGGAGGGCATCCTGTGCATGCCGTTGAAAGACGGCAAACAGAGCCGCATCTGGCTATTGGTGGCGGACGATCAACGGCTGGTGCAAATGATCAGCCAGGTAGAAAAACTTGAGGATGTGCTGCAGGTGAAACGCCACAACGAAGACATGCGGGTGTTTGAACAGCTGGAAGCCTTCTTCCAGTAAGGTGGCAGAGCACCAAACCCTATCCCCTATGGATTTCACGTGACAGCCAGGCGGCAAGAGCCTGAATCCCCAAGCGCTTACTTAGGTAAGTAACTGGGGTTTAGGGACGCAGCCAACAACGCTGCCACTTGAAAGACAACGGGGATATCAGCCGGCCAACACCTTCCACAGCAGATGCCGATACACCGGCATCAACGGTTGTTGGGATAAATAGTAAAAGGTCCCGAGCGCCAGTATCCAACTCAGCACGCAGGCCATCCGCAACCGCACCGGCGACAGCCAGTTGCTCAGCCGATCGGCGCTGCGCTTGCCTTCACGCCACCAACGCCAGCTCAACCAGGCGGCCAGCCAAATCAGCACCACCACCGCAAACAGCAGCCATTTGAATAACGCGCTGCTGGCGCTGGCGGGAATGTCTATCGCCACGCCGGCCAGAATACCGGGGAAGAAATAAACCGGCGGCCAGGTGATGCAGCCGATAATGTTAGGCAGGGCGAATTTGTATGGCGGCAGGTCGAGCATCCCGGCGACCATCGGCACCAGCGGGCGCGTCGGGCCGACAAAACGGCCAATCAGAATGGTCGCCATACTGTGTTGATGCAGCGCATGCTCGGTCTTGTCCAGCATCGCCTTGTTCTTTTTCAGAAATGACCAACGATGCAGCGGCCCCTTGAAGGCGCGGCCGATAAAGTACGAGATCCAATCCCCCAGCAGGCAACCGAGGATCCCCGCCCCCCAGGCGTAATAGAAATCCACCTGGCCGCTGCCGATCAGCGCACCAATGCTGGCCATCATTACCGTGCCGGGCAACAGCAACCCAACCAGAGCCAGAGATTCCAGAAACGCGACAAACATGACGACCATCAGAGTGAAAGCCAATGACTGGGTGATCAAATGCTGCAGATAGGCTTCCATATACCTCTACTCGTAATCAAAAGCGCGTGGGCGTGGGATTGTCCGGTGCGGCCGGGGGTGAGTCAACCGATGAATTGTATGCGTTTTTGGCAAAACCGCCCGACAATGGACAATCACTGTATAAAAACCCATACTGTAACTTATGCCTATAGCCTTTCAGTTTAGCCTCTCAGGAACCGCGTGATGTCACTCCAACAGGGTTTTCTGCTCACCCGCCACTGGCGCGATACGCCCGCAGGTACCGAGGTGGAGTTCTGGCTGGCGACCGACCGCGGGCCGCAGCAACTTCGCCTGCCACCGCAGACCTCCATAGCCTTTATCCCAGCCGAACAACGCCAGCGCGCTGAGCTGTTGCTGCGTGAAGAGCGGCAACTGGAGCTGAAAACCCTGCCGTTGACCGATTTCCATCATCGCCCGGTTCTGGGGCTGTATTGCCGCCAGCATCGTCAATTGATCAAACTGGAAAAGCTGCTGAAAGACGGCGGCGTCAATGTCTACGAAGCCGATATTCGCCCGCCGGAACGCTACCTGATGGAGCGTTTTATCACCGCGCCGGTGTGGTTCAGCGGCCGGCCCAATGGCAGCGGTCCGCTGCTCGACGGCCAGATGAAACCTGCGCCGGACTACCGCCCGACGCTGAAAATAGTCTCGCTGGACATTGAAACCACCGCCCACGGCGAGCTGTATTCAATCGCGCTGGAAGGCTGCGGCCAGCGTCAGGTCTACATGCTGGGGCCGGCCAACGGCGGCAATGAACCGCTGGATTTCGAGCTGGAATACTGCACCAGCCGCCCACAGATGCTGGAACGCCTGAATCAGTGGCTGGAACGGCACGATCCGGACGCCATCATCGGCTGGAACCTGGTACAGTTCGATTTACGCGTGCTGCAAAAACACGCAGAGCGCTACCAAATCCCCCTGCGACTGGGCCGTGGCGGCAACCTGCTGGAATGGCGCGAGCACGGCTTCAAGCAGAATCACTTTTTCGCCTCTGCCGCCGGGCGGCTGATTATCGACGGCATAGAAGCGCTGAAATCCGCCACCTGGAACTTCCCTTCTTTCAGCCTGGAGTACGTAGCGCAAGCGCTGCTGGGAGAAGGTAAATCCATCGATAACCCCTACCAGCGGATGGCGGAAATCGATCGGCGCTTCGCCGAAGACAAACCGGCGCTGGCGCGCTACAACCTGAAGGACTGCGAGTTGGTCACGCGGATTTTCGCCAAAGCCGAGCTGCTGACCTTCTTGCTGGAGCGTGCGACCGTCACCGGGCTGGCGGCGGACCGCAGCGGTGGTTCGGTGGCCGCGTTCAGCAACCTGTATATGCCGCGCATGCACCGGCTGGGTTTTGTGGCGCCCAACCTCGGCGAACAGCCGGAGGAACACAGCCCCGGCGGCTTTGTCATGGATTCCCGACCCGGCCTGTATGATTCGGTGCTGGTGCTGGATTACAAAAGCCTGTACCCGTCGATCATCCGCACCTTCCTGATCGATCCGGTCGGGCTGGTGGAAGGCATGCGGCACCCAGGCGATGCCGATTCCGTACCCGGTTTTCGCCACGCGCGTTTCTCGCGCGGGAAACATTGCCTGCCGGCGATCGTCGAACAAATCTGGCAAGGACGCGAGGCAGCAAAACGCCAACAGAACAAGCCGTTATCCCAGGCTCTAAAAATCATCATGAACGCGCTATACGGTGTGTTGGGATCTAGCGGCTGTCGCTTTTTCGATCCCCGTTTGGCTTCGTCGATCACCCTGCGCGGCCATGAGATCATGCGCCAGACGCGCGAACTGATCGAGGCACAGGGCTATCAGGTGATCTACGGCGACACCGATTCCACCTTCGTCTGGCTGAAACAGCCGCACAGCGAACAGCAGGCGGCGCAGATTGGCAGGACGCTGGTGCAGCAGGTCAACCAATGGTGGCAGCAGCACCTTCAGCAACAGTTCGGGCTGGAGAACGCGCTGGAGCTGGAGTTTGAAACCCATTACTCGCGCTTTCTGATGCCCACCATCCGCGGCGCCGAACAGGGCAGTAAAAAACGCTATGCCGGGCTGATCGTCAAACCCGACGGCAACGAAGAAATGGTCTACAAAGGTCTGGAAACGGTGCGTACCGACTGGACGCCGCTGGCGCAACAATTCCAGCAGTTGCTCTACCAGCGCATATTCAAACAGCAGCCGTATCAGGATTTTGTGCGTGAATACGTCAGCAAAACGCTGAACGGCGACTTTGACGATCGGCTGGTCTACCGCAAGCGCCTGCGCAGGAAGCTGGAAGAGTATCAGCGCAACGTGCCGCCGCACGTCCGTGCAGCGCGTATCGCCGACGACTATAATCGTCAACAGGGGCGGCCGCTGCAATATCAGAGCGGCGGCTGGATCAGCTACGTCATGACCGTAGCCGGCCCGGAACCCCTGGAGACCCAGCAGTCGGCCATAGATTACCAGCATTATCTGGACCGCCAGTTGCAACCGGTGGCAGACGCCATACTCCCTTTTCTGCACGACGATTTTACCACGCTGGTGACCGGGCAGATGGGGCTGTTCTGACATTGCGCCCGCCATGCGGGCTTTGGCGAAGGGTTAAGAAAAATCATCGGGTTTTGCAGGTGACGAACGCGCCGCCTTCCATTACCATAGCGCCCTTCCCAAATTCTGAACCACGCTGCGCCCATGCCGTCTCGCGACGCCTGCATGGCGTGAACAGCTATTGCCCGTCAAATTAAAATAAACCGGGATTAGCAAACGTTTGATACAGGTGCCGCGGCCCTTCCCGCCCGGTAACAAGACTTACTTAAAAAGAATCGAGCCGACAATATATGCCTTTTACACTTGGTCAACGCTGGATCAGCGATACGGAAAGCGAATTAGGTCTGGGAACCGTCGTGGCGCTGGATGTGCGCATGGTTACCCTGCTTTTCCCCGCAACCGGTGAAAACCGACTCTATGCCAGAAGTGACTCGCCAATCACCCGCGTGATGTTCAATCCGGGCGACACCATCAGCAACCACGAAGGGTGGGAGTTACAGGTAGAAGAGGTCAAAGAGGATAACGGCCTGCTGACCTATATCGGCACCCGCCTGGACACCCAGGAAAGCGGCGTGGCGATGCGCGAAGTGCTGCTGGACAGCAAGCTGACCTTCAGCAAACCGCAGGACCGTCTGTTCGCCGGCCAGATCGACCGTATGGATCGCTTCGCCCTGCGTTTCCGCGCGCGTAAATACCAGAGCGAGCAGTATCGCCTGCCGTTCGCCGGCCTGCGCGGCATGCGTGCCAGCCTGATCCCCCACCAGTTGCACATCGCTTACGAAGTCGGGCAGCGCCACGCGCCACGCGTACTGCTGGCAGATGAAGTCGGTTTGGGGAAAACCATCGAAGCCGGGATGATCATCCATCAGCAACTGCTGGCGGGCCGCGCCGAGCGCGTACTGATCGTGGTGCCTGAGACCCTCCAGCACCAGTGGCTGGTCGAAATGATGCGCCGCTTCAACCTGTATTTCTCGCTGTTCGACGACAGCCGTTACTCGGAAGCCAAACTCGACAGCAGCAATCCGTTTGAAACCGAACAGCTGGTGATCTGTTCGCTGGACTTCGTGCGCCGCAACAAACAGCGCCTGGAAGAGCTGGCAGACGCCCAGTGGGATCTGCTGGTAGTCGACGAAGCCCACCATCTGGCCTGGAGCGAAGAAGCGCCAAGTCGCGAATACCAGGTCATCGAACAGCTGGCGGAACATATCCCCGGCGTACTGCTGCTGACAGCGACCCCGGAGCAACTTGGCCAGCAGAGCCATTTCGCCCGTCTGCGCCTGCTGGACCCGAGCCGTTTCCACGATTACCAAGAATTCGTCAGCGAACAGCAAAAATACCGCCCGGTCGCCGATGCCGTTACCCTGCTGCTGAGCGGTGAACGTCTGGCCGATGACAAGCTGAACATGCTGGGTGAACTGATCGACGAACAGGACATCGAACCGCTGCTGAAAGCCGCCAATAGCGACGCCGAGGGCGCCGAGCAAGCGCGCCAGGAGCTGGTCACCATGCTGATGGACCGCCACGGTACCAGCCGCGTGCTGTTCCGCAACACCCGCAACGGCGTTAAAGGCTTCCCGCACCGCAATCTGCACCAGATCAAGCTGCAGCTGCCGACCCAGTACCAGACCGCAATCAAAGTGTCCGGTATCATGGGGGCGAAGAAAACCATTGAAGCGCGTGCGCGCGACATGCTGTACCCGGAGCAAATCTATCAGGAGTTCGAGGGCGAGAACGCCACCTGGTGGAACTTTGATCCGCGTGTGGAGTGGCTGCTGGACTACCTGGTGGCCAACCGCGATAAGAAAGTGCTGGTGATTTGCGCCAAGGCCGACACCGCGCTGCAGCTGGAACAGGTACTGCGTGAGCGCGAAGCGATCCGCGCTGCGGTGTTCCACGAAGGGCTGTCGATTATCGAACGCGATCGTGCCGCCGCCTACTTCGCCTCGGAAGAAGACGGCGCCCAGGTGTTGCTGTGCTCGGAGATCGGTTCCGAAGGCCGCAACTTCCAGTTCGCCAGCCACCTGGTGATGTTCGACCTGCCGTTCAACCCCGATCTGCTGGAGCAGCGTATCGGCCGTCTGGACCGTATCGGCCAGATGCATGAAATTGAAATCATGGTGCCGTACCTGGAAAACACCGCTCAGGCGGTACTGGTACGTTGGTTCCATGAAGGGCTGGACGCCTTTGAGCACACCTGCCCGACCGGCCGCACCATTTATGACAGCGGCTACGAGCAGTTGATCGGCTTCCTGGCTGCGCCGACCGAACATGAGGGGTTGGACGAATTCATTCACGCCTGCCGCCAGCAGCACGACCATCTCAAGGCGCAGTTGGAACAGGGCCGCGATCGCCTGCTGGAAATGCACTCCAACGGCGGCGAGAAAGCTCAGGTGCTGGCAGAAGCCATCGCCAATCAAGACAACGACGTCAACCTGGTGGGCTTTGCGCTTAACCTGTTCGACATCGTCGGCATCAACCAGGACGATCGCAGCGACAACCTGATTGTGCTGACGCCGTCCGATCACATGCTGGTGCCGGACTTCCCGGGCCTGCCGCAGGACGGCTGCACCGTCACTTTCGATCGCGAGCAGGCGCTGTCGCGTGAAGACGCGCAGTTCGTCAGTTGGGAACACCCGATCATCCGCAACGGCCTGGACCTGATCCTGTCCGGCGATACCGGCAGCTGTGCGGTGTCCTTGTTGAAAAACAAGGCGCTGCCGGTCGGCACCTTGCTGGTCGAACTGGTGTACGTGGTTGAGGCGCAGGCACCGAAACACCTGCAACTGACCCGCTTCCTGCCGCCAACGCCAATCCGCATGCTGATGGACCGCAAAGGCACCAACCTGGCGGCGCAGGTCGAATTCGAAAGCTTCAACCGCCAGTTGAACGCAGTCAACCGCCATACCTCCAGCAAGCTGGTCAACGCGGTGCAACAGGACGTGCACGCCATGCTGCAACAGGCGGAAAGCCTGGTTGAAGCCCAGGCGCGCGCGCTGATTGAACAGGCGAAACAGGAAGCGGACGACAAGCTGAGCACCGAGCTGGCGCGTCTGGAAGCACTGAAGGCGGTTAACCCGAATATCCGTGATGACGAAGTGGAAGCGCTGGAGTTCAACCGTAAACAGGTGCTGGTCAACCTGAATGAAGCGGGATGGCGTCTGGACGCTATCCGTCTGGTGGTGGTCACCCACCAGTAACCTGCGGCACGGGGAACTCCGGTTCCCCGTACAGTCACTTTCAGCGGAGCCAAGATGGAACCCTACAATCCCCCTCAGGACCCGATGCATATCCTGTATCAGGATGAGCACATTATCGTGGTCAACAAGGCGAGCGGCCTGCTGTCGGTGCCTGGCCGCGCACCGGAAAACAAAGACAGCCTGATGACGCGCATTCAGGCCGATTTTCCGGCCGCCGAATCGGTGCATCGCCTGGATATGGCGACCAGCGGGGTGATTGTGGTGGCGTTGAACAAGGCCGCAGAGCGTGAGCTCAAGCGTCAGTTCCGCGATCGCGAGCCGAAGAAATCCTATATCGCCCGCGTGTGGGGCCATCTGGAGAACGATGAAGGGCTGGTGGATTTACCGCTGATTTGCGACTGGCCGAACCGGCCGCTGCAGAAGGTATGCTTCGAAACCGGCAAAGCGGCGCAAACAGAGTATCTGGTGCTGTCGCACGATGCCGATGGCAGCACGCGGGTAAAACTGACGCCGATCACCGGCCGCTCTCACCAGTTGCGCGTACACATGCTGGCACTGGGCCACCCGATCCTCGGTGACGGGTTCTATGCCCATCCCGAAGCCAAGGCAATGGCACCGCGATTGCAACTGCATGCGCAGGAACTGCGCATCACCCATCCGGCATTCCAGACGCCGATGCATTTCCGCGCCGAGCCGGATTTCTGAATCCAACAAAAAATCTATGGTCACCCCCGTTTTTGCAAGATGAATTTTGAGGTACAGTGAGCTTTGCTTAAATCTATCCGGCGTCTGTTGGGAAACTAAGCCTGTTCCCGCGCCCCGATGAAAGCCGCGCCTGAC
>NZ_QYYG01000012.1 GCF_003591175.1 Serratia inhibens
GCCGCCTGCCTGCACCTGCGCAGCGTTGAGGGTCGCGTCGCGTCCGGCCTGCATGTGCGTATCGCCGCCGCTGGCGATTTCAGTGCCTTGTTGGCGGAAAGATTCGTTCACCTGCTGCTTGCCGCCGTCGTGGCTCGCCTGATACTCCCGGCTTTGCTGCGCGTTGAGGTTAAGGTCACGCCCGACGTTCAGCCCGACATGGTTATCCGCCACTATCGCCGCCGCCTGCGAGTTCAGGTCACGCCCGGCCTGCAACTGCAAATCGCCGCCGCTGGTGAGGGTACTGCGAATAGCGCCACTGCTGATGCGCTCGTTGCCGTTATGTTCATCGGCGGTATAGGTGTTGTTGGCAATCAGGTTAACGTCGCCGCCCGCTTGCAGGCTCATCCCACCGCCGGAGGTCACCTTCGCGCCAGTGATGTCGATGTTGCCACCCGCCTTCATGCTCAGCCCGCCTTCGGCGCTGATGGCGGCGATATCACCGATTTCAGTGCGCGACAGGGCCAGGGACTCGCCGCCCAGCGTCCCTTTAGCATCCCATTGGCGGGTCTGGGTTTTGTTGATGATGCTGCCGTCGAGACTTTCCAGCGCCACCTGCCGGCCGCTGAGGGTGGAACCGACATTGTTGATGTCGCCGATGGCGGTGAGTTGCAGTTCACCCGCGGCGTCCATCAGCCCGCGATTGATATTGCTGATGCCGCTCTGGCTGGTAACGCTCAGCCGTTCGCCGCCCTGCACCCGCGTGTTAACGTGCTAGCTGGAGATCATGATCCAGTTGTAGCGGCGGGATGAGGAAGTTTTTAGGGCTTAGATGTAAAAATCCCGGCCAGCTGGCCGGGATCTTCATTCTGCTAATGGTTCCAGCTTGAGAAGATGGTTTTTGGCCTTCTCGACAAGATGTAAAAACTCATCATACTTGAATTCAAGAACATCATTATCATTGGGATAAATAATAATATTCACGGATTTTCTATCCTCTGATAATGAGATTTCTCCCCACTGAATTCTATTAAATGATAATTCAGCATAAAGATCCTCCCTGTCCATAGAGCTTCCTACGCTATATTCCAACATAATGTAATCCTTATCATTTAATCGGCGGCTCTCTAAAACCAATCAGCCTTGAACCATCAGCATTAAAGCGCAAAGCACGCCCATCAGGAGCAGTTGCTTCAAGCACAGTAATTCTTTGCTTATTTTCGAATACAACTCTAGTTTCCACTTTCGTACTAGGGTTATTCAAAATATCGTTAACTATTGCTTGAGCCTCTTGGTTTAAAACAGCGGCCTTTTGGCTTGTATAAGAATAAACAGAACCATCCCTTCCACCATGCTTCTGCAAAGCACGACCTGCATCAGTCAAACCATTTCTATTAGGGGCTGAAGCAGCTTGGTTAAGTTTATCCTTTGAGAAGCCATGTTGAAGAGCTTCCTGATTCCGAGCATTCTCCTCATCCTCCGGCCCATGCCCACCCGGAGTCCCAGATCCCGACCCACCCAGCTCCGCTTTATCCTCGTCCGTCAGATCCTTCGCCACATTCGGCTGCCGCGCGTTCTCTTCACGAGACTTACTTGGATCTGAGCCATCATCAGCATCCCACGCCTCATTGCCTCCAGCACCATTAACAGAAGCATTCGGCACCGCTACCGGTGGCGGAACCGGCGCAGGAACCGCCAAGAAGTTATTCTCAACCGCATTCTTCCCGGCCTGAGAACCGGTCACCACACCGGCTGTATTCCCTGTTGCCACTCCGCCCGCCAGCCCTGCCGCCAGTTGGCTCAGGACGCTGACCTGCTGTTTCTCGCCTTCACTCAGCTCGCCAACTTTGCGTCCCGGGAACAGCTCGCCGGCTATCACCCGTGCCGCCAGTTCACCGCCGCCGGCCCCCACTGCACCGGCGACACCAGACTGGTGGTTCAGCTCCGCCGTTATCGCACCCAGCACCGCATGCGCCATCGCGTTGGCTGCCGGGTTCGCTTCACCGACCCGCGTCTTGATTTCCGTCGCCAGATACGGCGCGGCACCGGCCGCCAACGCCCCCGCCAGATTGTTGCCCGCCAGCCCCTGCAGCGCTCCGGTTACCGCCTGCGCTGCCTTTTGCAGGTCGCTGCCGGTACCGTATTTCTGCATCTCCGCTTTGTATTCCGGCGTTTCGCGCAACGCTTTCGCATCCAGCCCCGGATACTTCGCTTTCGCCGTCTGCAACCCATTGATGTCACCCTGCGTGCGGATAACATCCATCGCCTGCCGGCCTATCTCGCCGATAAGCTGCGCCTGCTTCAGCCGGTTCTGCTCTTTCTCCTTGTCGAAGATTGGCCCGATGCTGCCGTTGGCGTTATCGGTATCCCGGCTCAGTTGATTGACATCCTGCTGCTGATTCGCCGTGTCCCGAATGACCACGCTACCGCCCGACACCGCCGCCTGCGTGGTGCCTTCTGCGTGCCCCTTATTACCCGCACCGGAGAGCGCTGCGCCCGCAAGGTTGGTCAGCAAGTCCGACCCCACCGGGCCACCGCTGCTGAGACTGCCGCCCTGATGTTCGGCCTTAAAGTCCGCCTGGTTATGGATATCGCTGAAGCCGAGCGTGCCAGTGTCAAGGCGGTTTTTATCCGCGGGAGCAGTACTGGCAATCACCGCGCCGTCCAATTGCGTATGCTTGCCTACCTTAACATCATAGCCGCCCTTGCCGGCAAACAGCCCACTCTGCTCCTGTACGCTGTCGTAATTACTGTGCAGCTTGTCACGGCTCATGCTCAGGTTGGCGGAACCGCCGCCGCCAATGATCGCCACGCTGACACCGCCGCTGACGCTGGTCTGTTTCGCGTCATAGTTGTCGCTGTCTTGTTGGCTCTGCAAGGTCAGATTGCGTCCGGCATCCACCTTCACCGTTTCACCGCTGGCCTGCGCCCCTGCCAAGGTAGTATCCCGGCCGCTGCGCATGGATAATGTGCCGCCACTGTCGACCGTTGCTTCGCTCCAGAAGGTGCCGTCGCCATGCTCACTGCCCTGGCTCTTGTTGGCATTGGCGAATACGCTCAGCCCGGTTTGCTGGCCGACACCAATGCTGATACCGACATTACCCCCGCTGCTCTTGTTGCTACCCTCCGTTTTCTGCGTGTTGGCAGCGCCCAGCAGCAGCAAATCACGCTCAGCGCTCAGCGTTGTGTCTCCACCGGCCTTCAGTTGACTGCCGACTATCGCGATATCGCCGCTGTTGGCGCTGCTCCCTTTCCCGGTAGCGGTCACCTGCAGATTATTGCCCGCACTGAGCGTTGAACCGGTAACGCTGGTTTGCTCCTGATGCTGTGTTGACGACGATTTCTGCGCACCAAGCGAAACGCTGACGCCCACCATGCTGCCCTCTTGGGTATCGGTATTCCCGGCTTCGGCCAGTTGCCCCGCCTGCAATGCCTGTACGCCGGACAAGGCCGCTTTGGTACCCTGCAACGCCGCCAGTCGGCCATCGGTTTCCTTCTTCGCCTGCTGGGCAGTCGTCACCGCGCTGTTAACCGCACTGCCTACCGTGCCGGACAAAGCAAGGCTCAAACCGCTCTGCTTTTGCTCGAAGGTTTCATCACGGCGGCGAATATCCTGACCCGGATCGATTTGCACACTATCCGCAATCACCGACAGGTTTTTATCCGCAATCACATCCGCGCCGCCGATATGCGCCTTGCCGCCCGCCATGATATTCACGTCGCCGCCGGTCGAGCCAATGGTGCTGACGCTCTGGCTTTGGGTGGTGCCGTCTTCGTTCAATTGATGGCGCGAAGATTTACTGCCGAAGGTTACGCCGATGCCGCCGCCGCTGAACATGCCGCTGGTTTTCTTCTCGTTCAGCCGGTAACTCGATTGTTCTTCGGTGGCCGCCACGATCGCGACATTATTGCCTGCCTGCAGATTGACCTTGCCGTCGCCCACTACCGTCGAGCCCTGTACCTTCAGGTCGTTGCCGGCGTTGAGCGAGACGTTATTGCCGCTCAGCAAGCTGCCTTTCTCGTGGGTGGCATAGTCCTCTTTCACCGTATGGGTGGTGGTTTTGGACAGCAAGCCTTTCCTGGTTTTGGTCTCCTCGAAGAAGCTGTAGTCGCTCTCGGTGGCGCTGTTGAGCGCGATATCGCGCCCGGCGTTGACCGAGACGTCGCCGCCTGCCTGCACCTGCGCAGCGTTGAGGGTCGCGTCGCGTCCGGCCTGCATGTGCGTATCGCCGCCGCTGGCGATTTCAGTGCCTTGTTGGCGGAAAGATTCGTTCACCTGCTGCTTGCCGCCGCCGTGGCTCGCCTGATACTCCCGGCTTTGCTGTGCGTTGAGGTTAAGGTCACGCCCAGCGTTCAGCCCGACATGGTTATCCGCCACTATCGCCGCCGCCTGCGAGTTCAGGTCACTCCCGGCCTGCAACTGCAAATCGCCGCCGCTGGTGAGGGTGCTGCGAGTGGCGCCACTGCCGATGCGCTCGTTGCCGTCGGTTTTCTGGCGTTGGCTCTGTTCGGCGGTGTGCAGATTAATGTCGCGGCCTGCGCTCAATGCAGCATCCCCCTTGCTGCCGATCTGGCTGGCGGTCAGGTTAAGATCCTGCCCGGCTTTCACGCCCAGCGCCCCGCCTGCGCTGATCTCACTGGCCTGGTTGCCGCGCACTTCGCTTTCTTTACGCCCGCCCCCCCAGCGGCCGCCATCCGCGCTGTCGGCGGTATAGGTGTTGTTGGCTATCAGGTTAACGTCGCCACCCGCTTGCAGGCTCATCCCACCACCGGAGGTCACCTTAGCGCCGGTGATGTCGATGTTCCGCTCGGCCTGCATGCTCAGCCCGCCTTCGGCGCTGATGGCGGCAATATTGCCGATTTCAGTGCGTGACAGAGCCAGGGACTCGCCGCCCAGAGAACCTTTGGCATCCCATTGACGAGTCTGGGTTTTGTTGATGATGCTGCCGTCGAGACTTTCCAGCGCCACCTGCCGGCCGCTGAGGGTGGAACCGACATTGTTGATATCGCCGATGGCGGTGAGTTGCAGTTCGCCCGCGGCGTCGATCAGCCCGCGATTGATATTGCTGATGCCGTTCTGGCTGGTAACGCTCAGCCGTTCGCCGCCCTGCAACGTACTGCCGTCGTTGCCGATGCTGCCGGCGTTCAGATTAACGCTGTTGCCTGCAATCACGCTTCCACTGAGCGGTGCCAGGTCTTTTTTGGCCAGGTACAGCTTCGGTGCCAGCACCCTTTGGCCATTGACCGTCACCTTCTCCCACCAGACGATGCTGCTGTCCAGCTGTGCCACCTGCTGCGGCGTCAGGCTGATCCCGAGCTGCAAATTCAGGCCGCTCTGCGCCTGGGCGGCATTGTCGATAAGCTGTTGCATCTGCTGCAGATCGGAGCCGACGCCGTCGATATAACGCTTACCGGTCTGAGTCAGCAGGGCGTTGCTGATATAACGGGTATCGAACGCCGCATCGCCAAGGAAGCGGTAGTCGTAGTCCGGATTCAATTTGAGACGATCGAGGAAATAAGCCGAACCGATAAACTGCGTCTCGTTAGTGAAGCGGCTGTCATTCTCACGCGGCGCAGCGCCGGGCTGCTGGCCCAGCATGGCGTACAAATCGTTGAACAGGCCGCTGTCCAGTTGCCCCAGACCTTCCAGTTTGGGGTTGGTGGTGATCAGATACGGGCTGTTCGGATCCTCGGTCGGGACAAAGCGGCCATTACCGCCATTCGGCAGCGGATAATCCGCCAGTTCGGCGGCGTTGTTGCCGAGCGAACCCAATGCACTCTGCAGACTGTCGCGCCACGCCGGGCCGCCGACGGCGACACCCTGATCGCCCGCCAGCCCTTGCTGCTGTACGCCGTCGACGGCATCCGGTTGTTGCAGGCTGTCGAGCGTCGGCCGGACGATCGTATGGCTCAGGCTGCCGGCATTCGGCGTTACCGCCGTGTTGCTGATCGTGTCGGTAAAGCTGGCGTTAACCGCACCGCCCGCCTGAATTACCGAACGGTAGACGCCATCGTCGGTGCGTTCGGTCCGCACCTCACCACTGGCCTTGTAGTGAATATGTTTATCGTCGATTTTCCCTTTCGAATAGTCGTTGATGGGGGAAACCTCCGATACCCGAGGTGGGCGATCCGAGCCCGGCAGCGCAGGTTTTTGATAGGCATAAGTTTGATAACGCGTTTCCGTACCCGCCGCCCAGGACTGGTTATTCAGTGTGCCGCCGGAGAGCGCAATATCCCCGTTGGCCAGAATATCGCTGGCCAGGTTATCCAGGGTCGCGGCATTCACAGCCATATTGCGACCGGCGGCAATGCGCGCCGCACCGCCCTCGCTGCTGACCGTCACTTTGCTGACCGACAGCGCCACCTCACGGGTGGTGGCATACGGCGAGGCGTAGGTATACACCTTGGTGATTTCCCGCGCGTCATTCCCCGCCAATTGATGCCAGGTGGTAACGGTGTAGTAGCCATACTCGTCGTCGTTAAAGAAACTCAATGGAATGCTGGCGGTAGCGCCGTTCAACCAATCGTATTTCTGCGTCAGATCCTCCTGCGTAACCGAGGTTTTCAGGCCATCACGTTGGTTAAGCAGGTGCGCGGTTTTTATCTGGATATCGCCGTTTTCGGTCTCGACGGTGCCGGAAGTATTGACGATCTCGCTGTTGGCATTGCCGTCGGCATCTTTCTGCATCCACAGACTGTTGCCCGCCAGAATATCGCCGCGCTGGTTGACGATGCGATCCGCCATCAGCTGCATATTGCCACCGCCGTACAGCATGCCACTGTTAAACAGCTGATTGGCGGCAATCAGCAGCAGATCGCCGGCGGTGCCGATAAAACCGTTGTTGGTAATGTCGCTGCGGCTGAGCAGTTGCACCCGCCCGCCCGATTGCAGGCTGGCGCCATCGTTTTGTTTGATGCGCTCAGCCTCGAGACGCACCTCTCCACCACCGCCGCGTACCGTGCCGGCGTTAGTCAGCAGCCCGCGGCTGCGCAGGTTCAGGCTTTGCCCCTGAGTGGTCCCTTGCAGCAGAATATCGCCATCGGCCTCAAGGCTCAGCGCATTGCCCGCCGCCAGGGTACCTTGCTGAGTAAAGGCCTCTTTCAGCGTCAGCGCGATGTTGCCCAGCGCCACCAGTTGGCCGTACTGATTCAACAGGCTGCCTGCCAGCACCGCATCACCGGCGCTGAACAGCTTGCCACCCTGTCGGTTATCCATCTGCCGCGCTTCGATCGCCATCTGGCGCGTAGCCAGCAGCGTACCGGCATTCTCCAGGCTGTCCGCCTTGAGTTGCAGATTGCCGCCTTGCAGCGTCCCCTGATTATTCAGGTGGTTAAGCGTCAGTTGGTTATCACCGGCGGCAAGCAGTGTACCGCTGTTATCAAGCTGAGATCCGTTGAAGATCAGACTACCCGCCTGCAGCCAGCCAGCGTTATTCAGCGTTGGCGCCTGCAGATCCAATGCGCCGCCGACGATCAGTTTGCCCGGGTTGATCAACTGACGATCCAGCCGCAGTTCGCTGCGGCCATCGCCCTGCATCTCACCGGCGTTGTTCAGCTCTGCCGCCGTCAGTTGCAGCGCATTTTGGCTGCGCACGTTGCCGCCGGCCAGGTTATTGAATACCCCACTCAGCTCAGCGTTAAGGCTGTTTTTTCCCAGCAGCCTGCCACCGTTGTCCAATTGCACGGCCGTGAGCCGCAGATCCCCCGCCTGCATCAGGCCCGGATTATCGATGCGTTCCGCATTCAGTCGCAATTCGCCGTCGCTCAGCATCTGCCCCGAGGCCTGCTGCACTGCTGCACCGGCCATCTCGGCATCAAGCCGGTTAACGCCGGTCAACACACCGCCGTTATTCAGGTTGTCGCCTTTCAGGCGCAATGCGGCAGCCTGCCAGCTGCCCTGATTGTTCAACGCCAGCGCCGTCAGCGCCGCTTCGCCATTAGAGACGATTTTGCTGCCCGCGCCGGCGTTGAGATCGCCGTTCAGATCCACGCGGATCAACTGTTTCGCCTGCAAGGTACCGGTATGATCCAGCTGCCGCGCCGACAGCAGAATGCGATCGCCCTGCCAAAGCCCGGCGTTATTGACCGCTGCCGCCGCGACGTTGAGTTCGCCGCCGCTCAGCAACTGGCCAGCGGCAAGATTATGCAGATCCTGTTGCAGTTGCAGCGCCAGCTTTTTCACGCCGATCAGGTTGCCGCTGTTGTTCAACGCGTCGGCTTCGATCTGCGCGCTGTCGCCCTGTACTTCCCCCCGGTTATCGACGCTGCCGGCTTTCAGCCTCAGCGCGCCTTCCGTCAGGACCTTACCGCCGTTGTCCAGCACGTCGGCGTTCAACGCCAATGCCCCGCGGCTCAATACCTGCCCCGGGTTATCCAGTTGGCCGACCCGGGCGGTCAGCCCGTCAATGCCCAGCGCGCTGCCGGCGTTGTCCCAGCGCTGCGCGGTGATATCAATAACCTGCCCCTGCAGCTTGCCGGCATTGTTCAGTTGCACAGCTTGCAGCCCCAGCGCACCGCCGGCCAGGATCCTGCCCGACAGGCGGTTCTGCAGCTCGTTGGCAGCGACATCCGCCTTGCCTTTGGCCTGCAGCAGCCCACCGTTTTCCAGAGCGCTTGTATTGATTGCGACATCGGTCGCCGCAAGCCGTCCGGCGTTATTCAGCAGCGGGGCGGCCAGCGTCAGCGCATTCTCCGCCACCAGCTCGCCCAGGTTGTCTACCGACTGCGTGAAGGCCAAATCCAGCGCCGCAGCACCTATTGATCCACTGTTGGCCAGCCGTTCGCCGCGCAGAGTCAGTTGCTGGCCGGCCAGCAATTCACCCTGCTGATCAAGACGATTGACGGCCAGCGTCAATTGCTCACTGGCGTGCAACTGCCCACGCTGGTTCAAATAATTCCCGTGCCAGTCGAGGTTGCGCGCGCCGATCTCTGCGGTATTGTCCACCGTCGCGCCGCTGACCTTCAGATCCCCCAGGGTGCTGAACACCCCGGCAAGTTGCGCACCCTCGGTGGCTTTCAGAGACATGCCCTGTTTGGCCTGGGTTTGTCCGCTCGCAGCGGCAATCATCCGTTGGCTGTCGATCGTCAGCTCGCGCTCCGCAGAAAGCAAACCACCGAGCCGCACCTCATCCGCCTGGAGCGCGATGTCGCCATCACTGAGTAGCGAAGAACCCTGCGCGGTTTTCAGCACGCCGCCATTAAATGCTACGCCCTGTTTGCCGGTAGCGCTGCCGGCCAGTAAAAACTCGCCCGCCCGTACCCTCAGCGGGCCGTCGGCATACAGAGAACCGCCCAGGTTCAGGCCGTTTTTCACCGTCAAATCAAGCCGTTGTTGAGAACCAATCAGCCCCTGATTGTTCACGCCATCGGCGTTGATCGTCAGCGCGCCGCCCGCCTGCAGTTTGCCGCTGTTATCCAACTGCCTGCCGGTCAGGTTCTGCGCCCCCTGCGCCTGCATCAATCCGGTGTTGCTCAGTTGCTGTGCCTGAACCCGGCTGTCGCGATTGGCGGCCAATTGGCCATGGTTTTTCAACGTGTTGGCCTGCAGTTGCAGATCACGCCCGGCAGTCAATGTTCCCTGCCAGTCGCCATCGCCGCTGAGCGTCAGCCCGATATCGCCTTCGGCGGTCACCCGGCTGGTCGCTCCACCGTTGAGGCTAGCGGCGTTCAGTTGCAGATCGCCGCCGGAGGCAACCTTACCCGCCAGCGTCAACGCGCCGGCTTGCAGATCCAACTGCTTCAGCCCGGTGAGCGTTGATGTACCGTCCAGTTGCAGGTCACGTTGCGCCTGCGCCGTTATCGTCCCGGCCGTGAGGCGGCTGTTATTCCATTGCTGCTCCCCGGTTTTCACCTTCAGCCTTTGCCCGCCGGTGGCCCGTTGTTGCTGATCGGCGCCGGCCAACAGTGTGCTGCCGTCGGCCTGCAGTTTGCCGGCCGCGTTAAGCGCCATATCGCCTGCCGCGCTCAGCGTGGCCTGATTCAACGCGATATTGCCCCCGCTGTTCAGGGTTATCGCCTGCCCGGCCTGGTGGCTGCCGCTCAGCGCCAGGTCGGCCGCATTCGCGCTCAACGCACCCTGCGCCAACGAATTGTGCAGCGTCAGCCTGCCCCTGGCGTCGAGGTTGATATCCCCCTCGCGGGCGTTAAGGTTGCCGAGATTCACCCCCACGCCCTGTTCGCTGGACACCAGATGGATGCGGTTGGCATACATGCCGCCGAGCGCGCCAGTGTCGATAGCCACTCTGGGTGCCGCGCCGTGGCCGGCGATCGGCGTGGCGTTGCCTGCCGCGTCTACCCGATTGGCACCGAGCGTGATGCGGGCGTCTTTGGCATGCAGTTTTGCGTTGATCTCGGTGGCGCGAGCGATCAGGGCGAATTTATCGCTCTGGCTGGCGTCCAGCCCTTGGCCCTGAACGGTGATCGCCCCCTGAGTCACTTCCAGCGCCTGCAGCTTGCCGTCAGCGCCCAGCACCGGTTTGCCGGTGGTCAGCGTCACGTTGGGGGTATTGATAAAACCGCAGCCGTCGCAGGTAATGCCATAAGGGTTGGCCACCATCACGCTGGCCTGCTTGCCCGCCACTTCCAGGTAGCCTTGCAGTTGTGAAGGATTGGGCGCCACCACTTCGTTAATGATGCCCTGCGCCGCCTTGCCGGCCTGCAGGTTGGGGTTATTCTGGATCAGGCCGCCCAGTTGGCTCTGGTTGAGCTGACCGGTGGCGTTATTGAGGATCAAGCCTTCTTTGCCGACGTTGAAATCGTTGTATTTATTATGAGAAATACCGGCCTGGTTTGGCGTGGCGATATTGACCACCGGCACGCCGTTGGCAGCCTGATCGACACGGGTATTGCCTTCGGCGACGTTAACGCCTGCGGCAAAAACCGGAAGCAGCGGCTGGCCGGCCAGCAGGCCGCACAGGGTGTAGCTCAGCAGGCGCTGATAGGTATTAAGCGGTTGATTGTTTTTATGTTTCATCCCTGAAACCTTCCTGTACGTTAGCGTTAAAGTACGATATTGACCCGGTAATACACCGACACCCGATCCGGCCTCAGCCAGTCTGGATAAGCCAGCGGCCAACCGACGGTCAGTTGGCTGCCGAAATAACGGTTGCGGCTTCCCAGCCCGATGGCACCGCCCCACAGCGTGCCGGAAGCGTTGGCGTCCAGCGCGTCGTGATGCAGCCAGCCGCCGTCCAGCGCGGCCAGGGCGTTGATACTGCCCAGATACGGCAGCGTCACCAGCGACCGGTTAAGTTCATTGCGCCAGTAGCCGCCCTTGTCGCCGGAAAGATACTGCTCTTTGAAGCCGCGCACCGAGCTTTCGCCGCCAATAGTCAGGCGCTCGCTGCCGTACAAATGCTGGGGTGTCCACTGGCCATACAGGCTGGTGAGGTAAGTCCAGTCCTGCGTCAGCGGCAGGTAGTAACTGCCGGAAAGCGAAAGCTTGTGGAACTCGGCGCGTGGCGCTTCCTTGATTTTACCGCTGTCGTCTTCGGCACCCAGCCAGGGCACGCCGCGGCTGTAAGCCGGGTTTAACGTGGCGAATCCGCCCAGCAATTTCTGGCTATGGCTGAGCCCCAGCGTGACGCTGGTCAACTTGCGACTGCTGCTTTCCAACCGGGTATCGTTGAGAGCGTTACGGTTAATGCGGTGCGTCAGCCCCAGAGACAGGCCGGTTTTCATTTCACCGTCGCGAAACAGCACCCGCGACAGGCTCAATCGGTGAGTCTGGCTGTCGCCGCTGGATCGCCAGTCAAAGCCCTGATTGTTGATGGTGGCCAGGTAGTCGCTGTAGGCATAGTTATAATCCAGCAGCCAATAGCCATAAGGCAGGCTGACGCCGGCCTGCACGCTGCGTGCATTGTGATCCTTGGCAAAATCGCTGCTGCGCGCGCCGGAAACGAACCACTGGTCCGCCACACCCAACAAATTATTGCCGGTCAGCGAACCGTTGATTTGACCGGTGCCGGTACTCTTCTGACCGCTATTATCAAACCCCAGCCCCAGCGTCAGCGGGAATTCGGGTTTGGCGCTCAAATTGACCACCGAATAACCCGGCCTGCTGCCGGGCAGAATCTCAATCTGTATCGGCTGCTGCCGCAGGCGGTTGATCTGCTCCATGCCCTGTTCGATATCGCGCAGATTAAGAATATTGCCCTGCAGGCCGGGGAAAGCCATTTTCAGCATGCGATCGTCGTGCTGCTCCAGCAGGATCTTTTCCAGCTTGCCTTCCAGCACCAACAGCCGCAGCTCGCCACGCGACAAATCCTGCTCGGTCAGAAATGCGCGGCTGGTGATATAGCCACGGCTGATATACCAATCGGAGATCTTCCGTACCAGCGTTTGGATTTGGCCCAGATTCAGGCAGCGTTGCAGGTAGGCTTGGGTTAGTTCCTGCCGCGCGCTGGCCGGCAGGTGATCCGCGCCTTCCAGCCGAAGGGTGGTGATGGTGAAGCAGGGGCCGCCAGAACTGGCGTTTGATTCTGCAGGCGCGGGCAACGTCGGCGTCAGACTGCGTTGCAGCTCCTGCCGCTGCTGCTGATTTTGCTCAAGCAATTCACGCTGCTGTTGTTGAATACTGTCGCGATCCGCCGGGCTAAGCAGGTTTGCACCGGTAGCGGAGGAAAAGAAAATGCAAAGTAAAGCGGCTGATAGCCGCCGAGTTACTGAATCCATTCAGAAGGCCGTCCGTATGATTTTTCGGCATTCTAAAGGCTACGCAAGGCAGGTAACAAGGCATAAATTATCGGGTAAACATTAGATAGACTAACCAAACAAGAAAATCTTAAATAAAAACCCCATAAAATCAGTTTTTACACTTAAAAATGGCTTATTGGTTTTCTCTAATCGGAAAAAGCAGCGAATCCGTCTTAATTATGGCTAATGCGATAAGCACCGCAAAAAACGGATTTATTGGGGCCGTGAACCGGCCCCGGAAAAGAACTACGCGGTACCGCCAACGGTCAGCATATCCAGTTTCAGGGTCGGCTGGCCGACGCCCACCGGCAGGCTTTGCCCTTCTTTGCCGCAAACGCCCACGCCTTTATCCAACGCCAAATCGTTGCCGACCATCGAAATCTGCTGCATCGCCTCAATGCCGGAGCCGATCAGCGTCGCGCCCTTCACCGGCTTGGTGATGCGGCCTTTTTCGATCAGATAGGCTTCAGTGGTGGAGAACACAAACTTGCCGGAGGTGATATCCACCTGGCCACCGCCAAAGTTCGGCGCATACAGGCCGTACTCCACGCTGGCGATGATATCTTCCGGCGTGGATTTGCCCGCCAGCATGTAAGTGTTGGTCATACGTGGCATCGGCAGATGCGCATAGGACTCGCGGCGGCCGTTGCCGGTCGGCGCAACGCCCATCAGGCGCGCATTAAGCTTGTCCTGCATGTAGCCTTTCAGGATGCCGTTTTCGATCAGCACATTGTACTGTCCCGGCACGCCTTCATCATCGATGGCCAGCGAACCGCGGCGCCCCTGCAGGGTGCCGTCGTCCACCACGGTGCAAAGCTCGGAAGCCACCAGTTGGCCCATCTGACCGCTGAACACCGAGGTGCCGCGACGGTTGAAATCGCCTTCCAGGCCGTGACCTACCGCTTCATGCAGCAGCACGCCAGGCCAGCCGGCCCCCAGCACCACAGGCATATTGCCGGCCGGGGCCGCGACGGCGGAAAGGTTGATCAACGCCATGCGTACCGCTTCTTTGGCGTAAGCGTCCGCGCGAACTTCACCATCGGCGATTTCCAGGAAGTAGTCATAACCGAAACGGCCGCCGCCGCCGCTGGAGCCGCGTTCGCGCTTGCCGTCTTCTTCCACCAGCACGCTGACGGAAAGACGTACCAGCGGGCGAACGTCCGCCGCCAGGGTGCCGTCGGTCGCGGCCACCAGGATTTGCTCATACACGCCGGTGATGCTGGCGCTCACTTCCTGTACCCGCTTATCGGCCGCACGGGCAACCTTGTCGACGCGGTGCAGCAGGGCAATTTTCTCTTCGCGCGGCAGGCTTTGCAGCGGATCGAGCAGCGGATACAGCGCCTTATGGCTGATCTCACCCAGCGTATGCACCCGGCCGTCACCGCTGTCACGCACGATGCTGCGCGCCGCCTGGGCGCTTTGATGCAAGGCGTTCAGGGTTATCTGATCGGCATAGGCGAACCCGGTTTTTTCGCCGCTGACGGCGCGCACCCCAACGCCCTGGTCGATATTATAAGAACCGTCCTTGATGATGCTGTCTTCAATCACCCAGGCCTCGTGGTAGCTGGACTGAAAATAGAGGTCGGCGTAATCGAGGCGGCGTTCGGCCAGTTGCCCCAAGACAGAGAACAGGTCCTGGTGGCTCAACTTATTCGCAGCAAGTAACTGCTCACTGACAAACGTCAGGCTCATAATTTTTTCACTCTTTATTGGAGGAGGTTTTTTCAAACGGCGCCGTCAGCGACGTCTGGAATCTGTTGTGTTGCAATACCGGCATTTGCGCGCGAAGGGTGCTGAGGCCGGCAGTGTCGACCCGTACTTTCAACGCCGAAACCGCATCCGGGTTTTCGGCCAGCACCTTGCCCCAACCGTCCACCGCCAGCGAGTGGCCCCAGGTGCGGCGGGTCGGGCCGTGGCTACCCACCTGCGCCGGCGCCAGGATCACGCACTGGTTTTCAATCGCCCTTGCGCGCAGCAGGATTTCCCAATGCGCCTCGCCGGTCACGCGGGTAAAGGCGGCCGGCACGGAAATCAGCTCCGCCCCCTGTGCGCGCAGCGCCTGATACAGGGCCGGGAAGCGCAGGTCGTAACATATCGTCATGCCAAGACGGCCGACCGGCGTATCCACCACGGTCAACTGCTGACCATGTTGGTAAGTGTCCGATTCCCGATAATGGCCGTGGGAGTCGTTAATGTCCACGTCGAACATATGCAGCTTGTCGTAGCGCGCCCGGATTTCACCCTGGTCGTCAAACAGCAGGCTGCTGGTGGTGATCAACGCAGGATTTTCGCGGCTGATCAACGGCATCGAACCGACCAGCAACCATACGCCATAGCGCCGCGCCAACTCGCGTACCGCCTGTTGCAGAGGGCCATCGCCCTGCGCTTCCGCATGCTGGCGATAAGCGGCAGAGTTGGCGAACAGCAGCGCGTTCTCCGGCGTCATGACCAGTTTTACTCCGGCATTGAGCTGCTTGATCTGCTGTTCAATCTGGGCCAGGTTATCGCGCACCCGATCGCCACTGCACAACTGTAACAACGCAACGTTAGCATTTCTCATGACGCCTTATTCTCCTTTGGCTTACGCAACACCTCGTTAATTTTCGGCTGATCCAGGCTGCCGCTGATGTGATAGCGAATCAGCGAGATCTTGTTCCACAGCGGTGCCAACACTTTGGAGGCGGCAAACACCGCCGCACCGACGATCGGGTTGATCACGAACGCCGTCGCCACGCCGACCGTGGCGGAGATCTCCGGCGCCACCACCGCTTCCATATCAATCTGCCGACGCGCCAGATCAATCTGGCCATTCATGGCGATGTCCGCCGCCAGCCCGTCAACCAAAAGATTGTCGGTATGCATTATGCCATCTTTCATCCACGCGGTGCTGCGGATGGAGTCAAAGTAGAAGCCCTTACCGAAGGTATCACTGAAATCAAACTGCAGCTTGCGCAACAGGGCATCGAAACTCACCAAACGCAGCAATTGGCCGGCACGGCCGCCACCGATGCTGTCGATCTCGCCCTTGCCCATTTTAATCGTCAACGCGCCGCTGAGAGTGTCCACCTGCGGTTTCCAGGGTTGGCCACGCCAGTACAGGTCGAAATCGACATCGTAAGGCGCTCCCTTCAGCGGGGTGGTGATCCCAAAGAAGGCGGCGGTTTCGTCGATCTTGCCGCCCAGCAACTTGCCTTTCAGCGAACTGCGCTCTTCCTGCGCGTTTTGCTTCCACAGGCCGCTGGCGGTCATGCGCCCTTTGCCGGTGTCGATCAACCCATGCTCCAACGTCAGGGTATCCCCCTGATTGGCCAGATCGGCTTCGACCTTACCGAGGTTCTGCCCCATCACCCAGCACGACTTGCAGCGCAGCATCAGCGAGGGCCAGTCACTGAAGGAAACTTTATCCGCAACGGCCAACGGGTTGGTCGCCGCCGGGGCGCTCTTGTCCGTGCTGAACTGCGGGTTGTAATAGAGGTAGTTGATGTCCGCACGCCATGGCCCGCGATCCGCGACCTGCAGGTTGCCGTCGACTTCATCGCCCTTGGCGCTGACCAACGTGCCACCCGGTTGTTTCTCCGCCGTCAGTTGCAGCTTGTGCCATGCCTGGCCGCCCAGCATCAATTGCGGCGTTTTCAGCGCCACTGTGGTCGGGAAATTAAAACCGCCCACCTGGCCCGAGCCACCGCCTTGTTTTAGCGCCGGCGCCAACAGCGCCAGCCATTTTTCACCGTCCAGCGGCGGCAGATTCAGCGTCAACGAGGGGCTGCCCGGCAACGGCGGCGTAGCGCCGGCATCGGTTTGCCATGCGGCGCGCGCCAGCGTCACCTGTTTTTTGGCAAAGATCCATTCGCTGTTGAAGCGGTTTTGCCTGCCTGCGCTGCCGGTCAACATGAACCCATTCAGTCCGCCCTTCACCTTAACGCTCAACGGCAAGGGCTCACCCGCCGGTTTATCCAGCGGTGGCGGTAAGTGACTGCTTACTTTTTTGAGGTCGGCATCGAGGCCGATGTCATAACTGGCCGCACCCTGATGTGGCAGGACGATCGCAACCTGGCTCTGCCAGGGCGCGCTGCCGCTCAGCGCGTCGCTCACTTCCTGCGGTATGCCGGGGAATTTAGCCGGCAACCAGTCAGCTTTCAGGCCAACATTGACCTTATAGTCACTTTTGCCTTCTTGGGTGGTGAAATTCACCGCCACCGGCTGCCCGAACCAGTTAGCCGACAGCGTGTCGCTTGTCAGATTGCCGTTATCGAAGCGGAATTTGCCGCTGACCTGTTTCAGCTCGCTTTCAATCGGCTTCACCAGCAGCGAATTGTTGTTCAGCGCGACCTCACCCTGCGCACGCACCAGCTCGCCGTTCAAGGGGATATCGAGATGTAAGCGCCCACTGACATTACCGCCAATCTGCAGCTCATCCAGGGCGGAACCGAGCGAATCATGCAACGGGGTCTGGTTAAAATAGTTATGGATCTCCGCGCCTTCGCCCGCCACGTCGGCGTCAATCAGCAAGCGTTCTTTCAGGTAGTCCGGAATGACCGCCGTAATATTCTTGCCGTCCACCTTGCCCAATTTGGTTTGCGGAGCATTCATCCACAACCCCTGATTGGCAAAGTCGAGGTCGATCGCCAGATCGGTCAGTGCCGGCCAGCCCGGCTGGAACTGAAAGGTGGAATGACGCAGCGGCACGAACACTTCAAACTGCCCTTCGTTCTTGCGATAAGGGAAATGCTGCGGATCGCCGGCGTAAATCAGCGTGGCGTTATCCACCTGGCCGCCCTGGATGGCGCCGCCAAGGTAATCCACCAGGTGCTTGCCCATCAGCGGTTCGGGGAAGTAACGCCATGCGTCCGCCCCATCGTACAAACGGATACCGGCCAAAATGCTCAGCCAGGGGTCGCCTTTCGCCGGCTGCTGGTAGCGGAAATCGCCGTTAACCCACAGCGATTTGGCCTTCACATCCAGGTTCTTGCTGGCCAGTTCCCAGCCCTGATCGTTGTAAAGCCAGGTCAGCGCACCGCGTGCACTGCTGACTTCCAGCGGGGCGCGGAACATGTCGCCGTAAGGCAAGGTACTGTTGTTGAGACCCAACGTCAGGCGGCCATTCTCCACGCCGCCGCTCAGCGCGCCGGAGAAGTGATTCACCCCCGGCAGCAGTTTCCAGTGCTGCCAACTGACATCCTGCCAGCGGGCCTGGAAGCGGGTTTTTTCCGGTTGCTTCAGCGGGATGTCGAGCGCCAGCGCATCGAGCTTGCCCTGCGGCTGTAAATCGTTCCAGCGCTCCAATACGTCCGGGCTGAGGAATGAGAACGTGGGCAACAACGCCGCCAGCCGCTCAAGCTGAATATCGGTGGCGCGGACGCGCAATTCCTCGTTCTGCTCCGGCCCCATAAATTCGGTATTTTCCGGCAACCACAGCGCCGAAAGCCGGCCCTGCGGCCAGACCTTGCCGTCGGTTTGCAACCTGAGCTGTGGCACCTCAACCCGCCAGCCATTGCCCTGACGGCTGAGCGCCAGCGCCAGGTTATCCACGTCCAGCCGGTGCTGTTTTGTTCCCACGTTCCAGTTCGCCGCGCCTTGTTTCAACAATGCGTTGCCGCCGGCTATATCGCCGTTTTTAATCTGCAGCCAGGCCGCCAGGCTGAAATCAGCGCTCTCCAGGCCGGTATTGGCGCGCAACCAGCGGGTAAACCACGGCTTCATGTCAATGTTATCGGCCTGCATATAGATCGTACCGGTATTCAATAACCCCTGGTTATCGCGCAGATCCATGCGCAGCTGCACCACGCCGTGCTGGCCATTCAGCGTCGACAGGCTAAGCTGCCCTTCGGCACGGTGGCGATCGCGGCCATTAAGCCAGGTGAGCTGCGGGATTTCGAATTCGGCGCGTGCGCCGGAAGGCATTAGAAAAGAGACTCGGCTGTCGCGCAGATCAAAATGATCGAGCTGGTGCAGCATCAGATCGCTGATTTTGCCCGGCTCGATGGTGTTGCCCTTGTGATCATCGCCACCCAGCGTGGTGTTCATATCGAGCTGGAATTGATAAAAGGTGAGATCGCGAAACTGCCAGCGCCAGTGCAGCAACGACTGCCACACGTCCAGCGCCAGCGTAACGCGTTCGATGTGCAAATTGCTCTTGGGCAGCGTGGCGCGCACGTTACGCATTTCAAGCTGCGGGCCGAAGGTTTCCCAACTCCCCTGCATGAAGTCGACCTGGAAAGGCACGCCGGTGAGGCTCGCCACTTTTTCCAGCACTTGAGGGCGGTACTTGTTCAGCTCAGGCAGTGCCAGACGCAGCCCACTGATCAGTAACGCCACAACAACAACCAGAGTGGCGCCTGTTGCTAACAAAATCCCAGGCAGTCGCCTCACGCAGTTCTCCTTGCTTCCGCTGCCTGGCAACGGGAATCTCTCGACTGTTCGTCCTCACCCTACCTCGGGGTGAGGTATGGAGTGAGGGCCAACGATCACATCATGACAACGTCAAACTGTTCCTGGCTGTACAAGGGTTCGATCTGCACCTTAACTTGTTTGCCAACGAAGATTTCCACTTCGGCCAGCGCATGCGATTCTTCGCTTTTCAGCGCTTCGCCAACCGCCGCAGAGGCGTATACCAGGAAACGATCGGAATCGTAAGCATGGTGTACACGCACAATTTCACGCAAAATTTCGTAGCAGACGGTTTCCACCGTTTTCACGGTGCCGCGCCCATTACAGGTAGGACAATCATGACACAGCACATGTTCAATGCTTTCGCGCGTGCGTTTACGCGTCATTTCCACTAAGCCTAGCTGAGAGAAGCCGTTGATCGTGGTTTTTACCCGATCTTTACTCAACGCCTGCTCCAGCGAATGCAGTACCCGGCGGCGATGTTCGTCATTGTTCATGTCGATGAAGTCAATGATGATGATGCCGCCCAGATTGCGCAACCGCAGTTGGCGGGCAATGGCCTGCGTCGCTTCGATATTGGTATTGAAAATGGTTTCGTCGAGATTGCGGTGGCCGACAAAGGCACCGGTGTTGATATCCACGGTGGTCATCGCCTCGGTCTGGTCGATGATCAGGTAACCGCCGGATTTCAGCTCCACCTTGCGCTCCAGCGCCCGCTGGACTTCGTTTTCGAC
Source organism: Serratia inhibens (assembly GCF_003591175.1). GTDB lineage: Bacteria > Pseudomonadota > Gammaproteobacteria > Enterobacterales > Enterobacteriaceae > Serratia > Serratia inhibens. The sequence goes on from NZ_QYYG01000012.1 coordinate 19,794, forward strand.
ATCGTACAGGTCGAAGATCGGTTGGCTGCCGGTGTACAACTCCAGCTTGTCGGTGATGTCCGGAATGTATTCGCCGGTAAACTCCACCAGTTGATCGTGAGTCTGGCGCGAATCAATGCGGATCCTGTCCAACGCCGCACCGGCGAAATCGCGCAGAATGCGGTGCGCCAACGCCAGTTCGCCGTACAATTTGTATTTGGTCTGATTGCGCTTTTTGCGCTCCATGACCTTGGTCCACAGGCGCTTGAGGAATGCGGCGTCTTGCGACAGCTCTTCTTCGCCGATGCCTTCCGCCGCAGTGCGGATGATAAAACCGCCCAGTTCGTCGCAGTAGGCGGCTACGGCCTTTTTCAACCGCTCGCGCTCGGCTTCGCTTTCAATGCGCTGTGAAACGCCAACGTGCGCCGCACCCGGCATGAACACCAGATAACGCGAAGGCAGGGTAATATCGGTGGTCAGGCGCGCGCCTTTGGTGCCAAGAGGATCTTTCACCACCTGCACCATCAGATCCTGCCCCTGGCGCACCAGTTCGGCGATATCGCGCACGTGGAAATTCTTCTGCTCGTCACCGGCGACGCATTCGGTGTGCGGCATGATATCGGAGGCGTGCAGGAAGGCGGCCTTGTCCAGGCCGATATCGACGAATGCCGCCTGCATGCCCGGCAAGACGCGGCTTACGCGCCCTTTATAAATATTGCCGACGATGCCGCGTTTGGATTCGCGTTCGATGTGGATCTCTTGCAGGATGCCGCCATCAATATAGGCAACCCGCGTTTCAGACGGTGTGATATTAACCAGTAGCTCAGCTGTCATGCCTTCTCCTCAGAGCCGGTCGATAATGGCAGCGCCCATCAACCGGTTCTTACATCACGTAATGCGACAAAATGACTGAGCAGCTCATGTGTTTCGACCAGCGGCAAGCCCATCACCGCGTGATAACTCCCGGTTATCGTTCTGACGAAACAACCACCCTTTCCTTGAATTCCGTAGGCGCCCGCTTTATCCATCGGCTCGCCCGTTGCAATATAGTCGCAGATATCCTGGTGTGACAGGTTGCGGAACGTCACGTCTGTCACCACCAGTTGGCACAAAACGTCCTGGCTATCGGCGATCGCCACTGCGGTCATCACCTGATGCTGCTTGCCCGAGAGCAGCGCCAGCATTTCTGCCGCATGCGCTTCGTCGCGCGGTTTTTCCAACACCCGGCCGTTGAGTACCACAATAGTATCCGCGCCCAGCACCGGCCAGTCCTGCTGCGCCAGCGCCACGCCCGCTTTGGCCTTGTCCTGCGCCAGACGGCGCACATAGGCTTCTGCGGCTTCCCCTTCCTGACGCTGCTCTTCGGTATCCGTCAGGATAATTTCAAACGGAACGCCCAGCAGGGTCAGTAATTCACGTCGACGCGGAGAGCCGGAGGCCAGATAAAGCGAAGTCATTGCAATCCTCATTGTACGGCGAACTGACGGCGGATTTTGCGCATCAGCAGGAACAACCACGGCCACAGAATGCCGTTAACCACACTACTCCAGAACACCTCTGGGCGGAAAGAGACGTTGATCACTAAAAACTCAGCCCAGAACACCACAACGTCCATCGCCAGGGATAACAGCACGACGATCAGCGCCTGTTGCCATAGCGCCATATTGCGGAACAGCTGGAATTTGAACGCCACCAGGTAGGCGATGATGCCCAACGCCAGTGCGCGTACGCCCAGCGTGGAGCCGAGGATCAGATCCATAACCAGCCCCAGCACGAAGCCGGTGCCGACGTTCACCCGGTGCGGCAACGCCATCACCCAGTAAATCAGGATCAAAGCCAGCCAGGACGGCCGGAACATATAAATTTGCTCCGGCCACGGCATGATTTGCAGCACCAGCGCCACCAAAAATGATAGCCAGATTATCCAGCGCCCGTTGCTGCGGTAGCGGTTCATTGTGCGGCTCCCGCAGCCGGTGCGGCGGTCTGCGGCGCAGCGGCGCCGGTTGCCGCTGCAGGCAGGGACGGTTGCGGCCCCATGGCGTCGGCCGGCGGCAGCACCTGCGGCATCATCTGCATCAGGCGTTCATTGGCGACACGGTGAACTTCATCGGGCGGCAGCGGCATATCGCCATTGCGATCGGCGCCCCAAAGCAGCAGCAGGTAGCGCAAACGTTGCAGACCTGCGGTTGGCCGCGCCTGGATCACGGTATAAGCGCGCTGGTTATCCACTTTGACCGAGGAAACTACCGCTACCGGATAACCTTCCGGGAAGCGGCCGCCCAGGCCTGAAGTCACCAGCACGTCCCCTGCGCGGATATCGGTATTGTTCGGCAGATGCTCGAGCTGTAAATCGTCGGCGCAACCGCTGCCTGCGGCAATCACCCGGATATCGTTGCGCAGTACCTGAATCGGCAGCGCGTGAGAAGCGTCGCAAATCAGCAGCACGCGGCTGGTGACCTTCGCCACCGCTACCACCTGGCCGACCACGCCTTTATCGCTGATCACCGGCTGGCCTTCATAAACGCCGTTGTCCGAGCCTTTGTCGATCACCACTTGATCGCTATAAGGGTCGGAGCCGGTGGAGATCACCTGGGTGACCATTTTGTGTTCATCCTGGCGCAGCGGCGAGCCTAACAGCTCACGCAAGCGGGCGTTTTCCTGCTTGAATTGGCCAAGAAGAAGAATATCGCTGTTTTTCAGCAACAGTTCCTGCCGCAGAGCCCGGTTTTCCAGCTCCAGCTGTTGGCGGGTAGCCAGCGTTTCTGAAACGCCGTCCAAAACTTTACGTGGCCCATTGGCCAAAAAATAGAAAGGGCTGACGGCCGTGTCCATGTAGGTGCGAATTTTCACGAACGTACCGAGACGGCTATCGGCAACGATCAGGCCAATGGCCGCAATCACCGCCAAAAAAAGTCGGAGTTGCAGGGAAGGCCCCCTGCTAAAAATCGGCTTCATAAATTATGCGAGTTCCTCGACAACAGAAAGAGGAACCGTACCTGATTTTCGCTTTGCGCTGTCATCCGATACGATTCCTCCTTCCTGGGGCTGACTATTCTTCGCTGAACAAATCGCCGCCATGCATGTCGATCATTTCCAACGCCTTGCCGCCGCCGCGGGCTACGCAGGTCAGTGGATCTTCTGCCACGACTACCGGAATACCGGTTTCTTCCATCAGCAGGCGATCCAGATTGCGCAGCAGTGCGCCACCGCCGGTCAACACCATACCGCGTTCGGAAATGTCAGAGGCCAGCTCCGGCGGACACTGTTCCAGCGCCACCATCACCGCGCTGACGATGCCGGTCAACGGCTCCTGCAACGCTTCGAGGATTTCATTGGAGTTCAGGGTAAAGCCGCGTGGCACGCCCTCAGCCAGGTTACGGCCGCGAACTTCGATTTCCAGCACTTCGTCGCCCGGATAGGCTGAGCCGATTTCGTGCTTGATGCGTTCAGCAGTGGCTTCACCAATCAGCGAGCCATAGTTACGACGCACATAATTAATGATGGCTTCGTCGAAACGATCGCCACCGATACGTACGGAAGAGGAGTACACCACACCGTTCAGTGAGATCACCGCCACTTCAGTAGTACCGCCACCGATATCCACAACCATTGAACCGGTCGCTTCCGATACCGGCAAGCCTGCACCGATTGCCGCAGCCATCGGTTCTTCAATCAGAAACACCTCACGCGCACCGGCCCCTTGGGCGGATTCGCGAATGGCGCGGCGTTCAACCTGAGTTGCGCCAACAGGTACGCACACCAGCACACGCGGGCTTGGTCGCATGAAGCTGTTGCTGTGAACCTGTTTGATAAAGTGCTGCAGCATTTTTTCGGTCACGAAGAAATCGGCGATCACGCCGTCTTTCATCGGGCGAATAGCCGCGATATTGCCAGGCGTACGGCCCAGCATCTGTTTGGCGCCATGGCCCACGGCCGCAACGCTCTTGGGTGAACCGGCACGATCCTGGCGAATGGCAACCACCGACGGTTCGTTCAGTACAATGCCTTGCCCTTTAACATAAATCAGGGTATTGGCGGTACCCAAGTCGATGGACAAGTCATTGGAAAACATGCCACGAAATTTCTTAAACATAACTAAGGGATAATCCTGCAAGCTGGGGGCGGAAAATAAAATCCGCCTACTTTACCAACCACACGAAGCAGCGACAAGGCGCAAAAATGTTCTGCTTCGGTGAAAAATAGTCTGTATTGTTTCTGCTCGAATGCACGAAAATTGGATGAGGCCTGAATTCCCTGAACAAAGGCTCAGTTTACCACCCTGTCAGCGCACGAAACGGCGTAACACAGCTCATAAAATCTAACATATTCCCTGATTGACGCGGGTGGTAAGCACCTACCAACGTACAACAGAAAAGGGCTGACAAGAGCCTATATCAAATAGGCGTTCTTGTCGCAGGCAGTTTGGGGATAATCCCAAAATGACAGATAAAATGGCCCAGATGAATTGGCGCTCATTCTACGTCAATTTTTGCCCGGCATTCAGGTTAAACGCGATAACGGCGCGAATATTTTTTACGCCCCACGTCTATCGGCTCCGGCGGCGCAAAAAAGTCACCCTGCCCGCCAAGGATCCCGCGTTCTTTCAGCGTCTGCCATTCGTTGTTCGTCCGCACGCCGGCGGCAAACACCCTGGCGCTGGTGCCTTCGCAGGCACCGGTCAGGCTCTGTACGAACAGCTGATTTTCATCACGCTTATCAATCCCACGCACTAAACCAGGGTGGAGTTTGACGATCTCCACCGGTAAGGACTTGATATAGGAGGCACTGACCACGGTTAATCCCGCCTGAGAAACGGCAAGACGGCAACCCAATCCTGAAAGCAATCTCAGCACCGGGCGCAAACGGTCGATATGTTGACACACATCTGCCTCTGCAAGTTCAATCAGAATTCGCCGACGGTGACTTTTTTCACACTGGAGCAGGGTATCGCGCAACCAGCGCTGGAAACTGCGCTGCAATAATGAATCTACGCACAGCGTAAATGCCAGCGTCTCTTCCGGCCACAGCGCCAGCAGAGGAAGGATACGGCTGATATGCTGGCGATCGTAACTTTCAGCCAACCCCAACTGCTGCACCAGCGGCATATATTCAGATGGCAACAACTCTTGGGTTCCATCATAAATCCGGCTCAGGATTTCACGGTGATGAACATCCCCCTCCACCGTTACCGCCGGTTTTTGATACAGGCGCGGACCGCCCCGCACCAGCACCTGCTCCAGCAGGGTGCGCCATTTGACGCTGCCGCGCCCCTTTTCGGGCACCTGGCTGTCATATACGTACCAGCCATTTCCTCCCTGTAGCGTGGCGTGTCGCGTTGCCTGCTCCGCGTAATCAATCACCTGTTCCGGGGTCTGTCCGCTGCGATACGCCACGATGCCGATATGCAAGAACGCCTCGCGATCGATTAGCGCCGTTGAAGGGAGTGAGTCAATGGCATTCACCAGCTGCGCGGCGATGCCGTCCGCCTCTTTCAGCGTACGGTGCGGCAACAATACGGTGAAGTCGCTGTGGAAATAACGCGCCAGCAGCGCTGCCGGATAGCGCATCACGAAAGTCGACAGCAGATTGACCAGCGAGTACATCAGTTCCTGTACCGCGTTGTTGCCGTGGGTTTCCCGCAGCGTGTCGAAGTCGGGTAACCGCACCATCATGACAATGCCGTGCGAGCCTTCTTCCTCCAACTGAGTCGCCAGTTGGTTATCAAAAAACAGTCGGTTGTTCAGCCCGGTTTTGGCGTCCTGCGCGGCAAAGGCGCGGATCAGCGTATCGACCCGGCTACGCTCTTCGCGCGCTTCCGCCAGATCCGCCAGCAGGCGATCAAGCGCACCGCTGACGTTCGCCGGCCATTCGCGCACATCGCCCTGCATCACACTCTCTCGTTCGCCGTTAAGAATGCGCCGCGCACGGCGTTCCAGCCGATCCTCTCCCTCGGCCTGCTCACGCAGCCAGCGCAGGCTGAACAGCAAAATCACCATCATCACGACGATCGACAGCGTGACGACGCCGGTGGATTGCAGCGAGCGCACATCGCTGGCGAAGGGATCGACATAGGTGATGTTAAGCGAACTGCCCGGGTGCTGCAGCAGAGGTCGGGAGACCTGACGGTAGCCGTTCAGCGAATCCCAGGGCAGCTTCAAAGTCGGCAGTTTATAGGTGAGGAGATTGGTGCGGCCGCTATCGACGCTGACGGCCACGATACCGAGCGGACGCATCACCAGCGGCAACCATTGTTGCTGTTCGTCCGGGGCGCCATGCAGCATTGACTGATCGAGCGACGTCACCAGCGAATCGAAGCGGCGCTCCAGGCGATCCTGAGTAACGTAGAAAAAACTGTATGAACACCCCATCAGCATCAAAAACATCGCCAGAGCAACCAGCAGGGTGATCAACGTAGACAGCTTCGTGGTAAATCGCATCCCTGTGCCCTGTCCGTTATGGTTACGAAAATTTTCACCTTTGGAGGTATAAAGGCCCCGAATCCGCTCAAATGAATGCAACTCAATACCTTGATTTTTAATTAATAACTAACCTTTCGCTTCGCTCATTCCGCCAACATAAGGCAGCAAGTCATGCCGATCAACCTATCAAGCATAGCCAACGAAGAAAACCTTAAAACGTCATTATTTGTCCTTTATCAGGACATAAATTTCTTATTATGCATATAGTCAAATAAATCTGATTCAGCCATCTATGGCAAAAATGAAAAAGCGAGGAAGAGTGACATGCGCGCACTGTTATTGGAACAACAAGACGATCAAACTCTGGCTCACATCAAAGACATCAACAGCGATCAACTGCCCGATGGCGATGTGACGATTGACGTCAACTGGTCCAGCCTTAACTATAAAGATGCACTGGCGATCACCGGCAAAGGCAAGATCATCCGCCAATTCCCTATGGTGCCTGGCATCGATTTCGCCGGTACGGTACGCGACAGCAAAGACCCGCGGTTTAAGGAAGGCCAGAGCGTGGTGCTCACCGGCTGGGGCGTCGGCGAAAATCACTGGGGCGGCCTGGCAGAGCAGGCACGGGTATCCGGCGAATGGCTGGTGCCGCTGCCGCATGGGTTGGATGAACGCAAAGCGATGATCCTCGGCACTGCGGGGTTTACCGCCATGTTATGCGTGATGGCGCTGGAGGAAGGCGGCGTACGACCGGATGACGGCGATATTCTGGTGACCGGCGCCAGCGGCGGCGTTGGCAGCGCGGCGATCGCCATTCTGACGGCGTTGGGCTATCACGTGACCGCGATCAGCGGCCGCGAAAGCAACACCGACTACCTGAAAGCGCTGGGTGCCAAAGAGGTGCTCTCGCGCAGCGGCTATCTGGAGGCGCCACGTCCGCTGGAGAAACAGCTGTGGGCCGGAGCGGTAGATACCGTTGGCGATACCTTGCTGGCGCGAGTGCTGGCACAGATGAACTATAACGGCGTCGTCGCCGCCTGCGGGCTGGCCGGCGGTTACCACCTGCCAACCACGGTGATGCCGTTTATTCTGCGCAACGTGCGCCTGCAGGGGGTAGACTCGGTACATACCCCGCTGCACCGCCGCCAAACCGCCTGGGAACGCCTGGCCGGCATTCTGCCGGACAGCTTCTACCAGCAGGCCACGCAGGAAATTACGCTGGAACAGGCACCGGCCACTGCCGCGGCGCTACTGGATAACCAGGTCACCGGCCGCACGCTGGTGAAAATCCGCTAAATCTGCTCGCCCCCCGGCAACGGGGGGAACCCGCTCTACGAAATTTCATATTTTCCTGCCGCCTCTCGCATAAGCCCTGCTTTCACGCCATGCTTACCTCTAATATCCCGGAGTATTGTAGAGGCACAGCATGCTGCGCCCGCGTTAATCGGGGCGAACATATTCGCCTGCCCCGGTAAGTCTGACCGGGGCAGGTTTGAATGCCCTATTTTGCAAGGCGACGGGTAAAAATGCGGAGAAAAACACCATGAGCAAATTCCCTAAACTGACCGAGGCCGATGTCACGCCCGAGAGCGTATTTCATCAGCGGCGCAAAGTGTTGCAGGCGTTAGGCATCACCGCCGCATCGCTGGCCCTGCCGCTTAACGCGCAGGCCGATGTGCTGTCATGGTTCAAAGGTAACGACAGGCCCAAAGCCCCGGCCGGCAAGCCGCTGGAATTCAGCAAACCGGCCGCCTGGCAGGCGCAACTGGCCATGACGCCCGAAGACAAGGTTTCCGGTTACAACAATTTTTACGAATTCGGCCTCGATAAGGCCGATCCCGCCGCCAATGCCGGGGGATTGAAAACCGAAGGCTGGAAGGTGCGCATCGACGGTGAAGTCGGTAAACCGATCACGCTGGATATCGATGATTTGATCAAACGCTTCCCACTGGAACAGCGCATCTACCGCATGCGCTGCGTGGAGGCCTGGTCGATGGTCGTCCCCTGGATTGGCTTTGAGTTGGGTAAACTCATCAAACTGGCGGAACCGAACAGCAATGCGCGCTACGTTGCCTTCCAGACGCTGTACGATCCGGAACAGATGCCGGGCCAGAAGGATCGTTTTATCGGCGGCGGCCTGAAGTATCCGTATGTCGAAGGGCTGCGTCTCGATGAGGCCATGAACCCGCTGGCTCTGCTGACCGTTGGCGTGTACGGCAAAACGCTGCCGCCGCAAAATGGCGCACCGCTGCGGCTGATCACCCCATGGAAATACGGTTTCAAAGGCATTAAATCGATTGTTCATATCCGCCTGGTGCGTGATCAACCGCCGACGACCTGGAATGAGTCTGCGCCAAATGAATACGGTTTCTACGCCAACGTGAACCCGCACGTCGATCATCCGCGCTGGTCGCAGGCCACCGAACGTTTTATCGGCTCCGGCGGCATTCTGGATGTCAAACGCCAACCGACGCTGCTGTTTAACGGCTATGCCGATCAGGTCGCGTCGTTGTATCGCGGGATGGACCTGCGGGAGAATTTCTAAGTGCGTTTGACTCCGCTTCACATCAAAGGGATCAAGGTCGCCATTTATCTGGCGGCATTCCTGCCGTTTCTCTGGCTGCTGTTGGCAGTGGATCAGGGCTGGTTCAGCGCCGATCCGGCCAAGGATATTCAGCATTTTACCGGCAGAATGACGCTGAAACTGCTGCTGGCGACCCTGATGATTGCCCCGCTGGCCCGCTATGCCCGCCAACCGCTGTTGATCCGCTGTCGCCGCCTGGTGGGGTTGTGGTGTTTTGCCTGGGGCACGCTGCATCTGATAAGCTATTCGACGCTCGAATTGGGGCTGAGCAATATCGGCCTGTTGGGGCGAGAACTGGTGACCCGCCCTTATCTGACGCTAGGCATTATCAGTTGGCTGATTTTGCTCGCTCTGGCCGCCACCTCTACGCTATGGGCAATGCGCAAACTGGGCGCCAAATGGCAAATGTTGCATAACTTCGTCTATCTGGCGGCGATATTGGCACCGATTCACTACCTGTGGTCGGTAAAAACCTTTTCGCCGCAGCCTTTCATTTACGCCCTGTTGGCTATACTGCTGCTGGCGCTGCGATACAAAAAATTCCGCAATTGGTGGCGTTAAAGGGCGGAACTTTTCTGTGTTCTACCCCTCATAATGCGATAACGCCATCGTCAGTTTGCCGATTTGGGGTTGAATATCTTCGCTGATAAGACCAGTATTTAGCTGCGAATTGCTACGATATCGTTATAATGCCCGGCCTTGCTCCTGTTCGCAGGGTGAATTTCCCCCTTAACAGGTGACAAATCGGTGACATCGGGTTATTTTCTACGATGATGGTTTTATTGCCGGAGATACCAGCACAATGGCAGACAAGTCTCACATTTTGCTTCTGAACGGCCCCAATCTGAATCTGCTGGGGACGCGTGAGCCGGAGAAGTACGGCAGCACGACGCTGACAGAGATAGTTAACGGATTGGAAAACCAGGCATCCGCGCTGGATATCACCCTGAGCCATCTGCAATCCAACGCCGAGTATCAGCTTATCGATCGCATACACCAGGCACGCGGCAACACGGATTTTATTCTGATCAACCCTGCCGCGTTCACGCATACCAGCGTGGCGCTGCGTGATGCATTGCTGGCGGTGCAGATCCCGTTTATCGAGATCCACCTCTCCAATGTGCACGCCCGCGAGCCTTTCCGCCATCATTCCTACCTTTCCGATGTTGCGGTAGGCGTGATTTGCGGCCTCGGCGCGGATGGCTACACATTTGCTTTACAGGCAGCGGTTAACCGTCTGTCAAAAACCCACTAATTGCTACGCAAAAAGAGTACGGAATCACACTCATGGATATTCGTAAAATCAAGAAACTGATCGAACTGGTTGAAGAATCAGGCATTTCTGAACTGGAAATCTCTGAAGGCGAAGAGTCGGTTCGCATCAGCCGTGCCGCTCCGGTGCAGGCTTACCCAATGATGCCACAGGCCTATGCCATGCCGGCACAGCAGCAGCCGGCTCTGGCTAACGCCGTTGCCAGCGCGCCTGCCGCAGAAGCTCCTGCAGCACCGGCGGCCATGAGTGGCCACATCGTCCGTTCCCCAATGGTCGGCACTTTCTACCGCACGCCAAGCCCGGATGCGAAAGCCTTCATCGAAGTCGGCCAGAAAGTGAACGCCGGCGACACTCTGTGCATCGTTGAAGCCATGAAAATGATGAACCAGATCGAAGCGGACAAATCCGGCGTTGTTAAAGCTATTCTGGTAGAAAACGGCCAACCGGTTGAATTTGACGAGCCACTGGTCGTCATCGAATAACGAGGCGAACATGCTTGATAAAATTGTTATCGCCAACCGCGGCGAGATCGCGCTTCGTATCCTGCGTGCTTGTAAAGAGCTGGGCATCAAAACCGTTGCCGTGCACTCCACAGCCGATCGCGATCTGAAACACGTACTGCTGGCTGACGAGACCGTCTGTATCGGTCCTGCGCCTTCGGTAAAAAGCTATTTGAACATCCCGGCAATCATCTCTGCGGCGGAAATTACCGGCGCAGTGGCGATCCACCCGGGTTACGGCTTCCTGTCCGAAAACGCCGACTTCGCCGAGCAGATCGAACGCTCCGGCTTTATCTTCATCGGCCCGAAAGCCGAAACCATCCGCCTGATGGGCGACAAGGTTTCTGCGATCAACGCCATGAAGAAAGCCGGCGTGCCTTGCGTCCCTGGCTCCGATGGCCCGCTGACCGACGACATGGATAAAAACCGTGCCTTCGCCAAGCGCATCGGCTACCCGGTGATCATCAAGGCGTCCGGCGGCGGCGGCGGCCGTGGTATGCGCGTTGTGCGCAGCGACAAAGATCTCGAACAGTCCATTTCCATGACCAAAGCGGAAGCCAAAGCGGCTTTCAACAATGACATGGTTTACATGGAAAAATACCTGGAAAACCCACGCCATATCGAAATTCAGATTTTGGCGGACGGCCAGGGCAACGCCATCTATCTGGCCGAGCGCGACTGCTCCATGCAGCGCCGCCACCAGAAAGTGGTTGAAGAGGCTCCGGCACCGGGCATCACCAGCGAAATGCGCCGTTACATCGGCGAGCGCTGTTCGAAGGCCTGTGTGGAAATCGGTTATCGCGGTGCAGGCACCTTCGAGTTCCTGTATGAAAACGGCGAGTTCTATTTCATCGAAATGAACACCCGTATTCAGGTTGAACACCCGGTTACCGAAATGATCACCGGCGTGGATCTGATCAAAGAGCAGCTGCGCATCGCTGCCGGTCAGCCGCTGTCGATCAAACAAGACGAAGTGAAGGTTCACGGCCACGCGGTGGAATGCCGTATCAACGCCGAAGACCCGAACACCTTCCTGCCGAGCCCGGGCAAGATCACCCGTTTCCATGCGCCAGGCGGTTTCGGCGTGCGTTGGGAATCTCATATTTACGCCGGTTATACCGTACCGCCGTACTATGATTCCATGATCGGCAAACTGATCACTTACGGTGAAAACCGTGACGTGGCCATTGCCCGCATGAAGAACGCCCTGGCTGAGCTGATCATCGATGGCATCAAAACCAACGTTGAACTGCAGCAAAAGATCATGAGCGACGAAAACTTCCAGCACGGTGGTACCAACATCCACTATCTGGAGAAGAAGCTGGGTATGCAGGAAACCTAAGGCAGGCTGCCCGTATTGCCTGACAGAAGGCCGGTTAATCACCGGCCTTTTTCTTTTTCATTTCAGGCCAGTAACGGCTTGGCAAAACGATAGCATGCCGTAGAATTCCCTACCTTTGATACATCCCTCACCCTAAACCTGTGGGAGACACTGATGGACAAACGCTTTATTCAGGCACACCGCGAAGCGCGCTGGGCGCTGGGGCTGACGCTGCTCTACCTGCTGGCCTGGTCGCTGGCGGCCTATCTGCCGGACAGCGATGCCGGCATCACCGGCCTGCCGCACTGGTTCGAAATGGCCTGCCTGCTGGTACCGCTGCTATTTATCGGCCTGTGCTGGCTGATGGTACGCGGCGTGTTCCGCGATATTTCGCTGGAGGATGGCGATGCAAACTGAAGTGATCCTGCCGTTGATCGCCTACCTGCTGCTGGTGTTCGGGCTGTCGGTGTACGCATACAGCCGGCGTCAGAGCGGCAACTTCCTCAGCGAATATTTCCTCGGTAACCGCTCAATGGGCGGCTTTGTGCTGGCCATGACGCTGACCGCGACCTATATCAGCGCCAGTTCATTCATCGGTGGCCCCGGTGCCGCCTACAAATACGGCCTTGGCTGGGTGCTGCTGGCCATGATCCAACTGCCTGCGGTGTGGCTGTCGCTCGGGGTGCTGGGTAAAAAGTTCGCCATTCTGGCGCGCCGCTACAACGCCATCACCCTGAACGACATGCTGTACGGCCGCTATCAAAGCCGCCTGTTGGTATGGCTGGCCAGCCTCAGCCTGCTGGTGGCTTTCCTGGGCGCCATGACGGTGCAATTTATCGGTGGCGCGCGCCTGCTGGAAACCGCCGCCGGTATCCCTTACGACACCGGTCTGCTGATTTTCGGCATCAGCATCGCGCTGTATACCGCCTTTGGCGGCTTCCGCGCCAGCGTGCTGAATGATGCCATGCAAGGGCTGGTGATGCTGATCGGCACCGTGCTGCTGCTGGTTGCGGTGATCCACGCCGCCGGCGGCCTGCACAGTGCGGTGGACAAGCTGCAACAGATCGACCCGGCGCTGGTCTCGCCTCAGGGCGGCGAACAGATCCTCAGCCTGCCCTTTATGGCATCGTTCTGGATCCTGGTGTGCTTTGGCGTGATTGGCCTGCCGCATACCGCGGTGCGCTGCATCTCATACAAAGACAGCAAAGCGGTACATCGCGGCATTATCCTCGGTACCATGGTGGTGGCGGTGCTGATGTTCGGCATGCATCTGGCCGGCGCGCTGGGCCGCGCGGTGTTGCCGGACCTGAAGATCCCCGATCAGGTGATCCCGACGCTGATGATTACCGTGCTGCCGCCGTATGCCGCCGGCATTTTCCTGGCCGCACCGATGGCGGCAATCATGTCGACGATTAACGCCCAACTGCTGCAATCTTCCGCCACTATCGTCAAAGATCTCTATCTTGGCGTGCGCCCGCAGCAAATGCAGAACGAAAGGTTGATCAAGCGTTTCTCCAGCCTGACCACGTTGATCCTCGGCCTGTTGGTGCTGCTGGCGGCCTGGCGACCGCCGGAAATGATCATCTGGCTGAATCTGCTGGCGTTTGGCGGCCTGGAGGCGGTATTCCTGTGGCCGCTGGTGCTTGGGCTGTACTGGGAGCGCGCCAACGCGCAGGGAGCGCTTAGCTCAATGGTGACGGGTGCGGTATGCTATACGCTATTGGCCAGCTTCAAGTTGCAGTTGGCGGGGTTGCACCCTATCGTGCCTTCGTTGTTGCTCAGCCTGCTGGCGTTTTATATCGGTAACGTCGTCGGCGAAAAGCGCCGGGTGGCGTCATCATTACCCTCTTAAAGAGAATAGCTATGCCTTGGATCCAACTAAAACTGAACACCACCGGCAGCCAGGCGGAAGACCTGAGCGACGCGCTGGTTGAAAGCGGCGCGGTATCCGTGACCTTCCAGGATACCCACGACAATCCGGTGTTCGAGCCGCTGCCGGGCGAAACCCTGCTGTGGGGCGATACCGATGTGATCGGGCTGTACGACGCGGAAACCGATATGGTCGAAGTGGTGGCGATACTGGAACAGCACCCGCTGCTGGGCGCCGGTTTCCGCCACAAGATTGAACAGCTGGAAGACAAGGACTGGGAACGCGAGTGGATGGACAACTTCCATCCGATGCGCTTTGGCGAGCGTCTGTGGATCTGCCCGAGCTGGCGCGACGTGCCCGATCCGGATGCGGTCAACGTGATGCTCGACCCGGGTCTGGCGTTTGGTACCGGCACCCACCCGACCACCGCGCTGTGCCTGCAGTGGCTGGATGGCCTCGATCTGGCCGGTAAGACCATTATCGACTTCGGCTGCGGCTCCGGCATTCTGGCGATTGCCGCACTGAAGCTCGGTGCAGAGCGCGCTATCGGCATCGATATCGATCCCCAGGCCATTCAGGCCAGCCGCGACAACGCGCAGCGTAACGGCGTTTCAGAGCGTCTGGAACTGTATCTGCCGAAAGACCAGCCGGCCGACCTGCTGGCAGACGTAGTGGTCGCCAACATTCTGGCCGGCCCCTTGCGCGAACTGGCGCCGCTGATCGGCTGCCTGCCGAAGTCCGGCGGCTACCTGGGCCTGTCCGGCGTGCTGGCCACCCAGGCGGCAAGCGTGGCGGAAGCCTATGAAGATAAATTCACGCTCGATCCGGTCGCAGAGCGCGAAGAATGGTGCCGCATTACCGGCCAGCGTAAATAATCACACCTTCCCTTCATGCAAAAATCCATCGGAAGTTACCCCTTTCGGTGGATTTTTTATTTCCTCCGAGCCTGACTGATTTATACCTATAGTTAGTAGGTGTATTCTCTTCTCCCTGACGCCAACGCCCACAGAGGCGACGGCGACTCTTCAGACAAACCTCACACCGTCGTTTTTAAAGGGAGTTAACATGAAAGGTCACTTATTGATTGCCGTGCTTTTAGCCGGCAGCTTTTCGGTCACTGCGGCTGAACAGGCGCATTGGGGCTATGATGGCCAGGAAGATCCGGCGCACTGGGGCAAGCTCTCTCCAGACTTCTCGCTGTGCGAAACCGGTAAAAACCAGTCCCCGGTCAATATCAAGGGTGCCCTGAAAACCCAACACGGCCAACTGCAATTGGCGTTCCAGCCAGGCAAACAGCAGATCGTCAACAACGGTCACACCCTGCAGGTCAACGTCAGCGGCGGCAATACATTGGTGCTGGATAACAATACCTTTACGCTGCAACAGTTCCACTTCCACGCCCCAAGCGAAAATGAAATTGACGGCAAACAGTTCCCGCTGGAGGGCCACTTTGTTTATAAAGGCAAAGAGGGGGAACTGGCGGTGCTGGCACTGATGTTCCAGCCAGGCAAAGCGAACGCGCAACTGGCGAAGGCCTGGCAACAGATACCGACCGCCGTCGATCAAACCGCTGTATTGAACGCTCCGCTGGATATCAAGGCCCTGCTGCCCAAGCAGTTTAACTTCTATCGCTTCAGCGGTTCGCTGACCACGCCACCCTGCTCCGAAGGGGTTAGCTGGATGGTGCTGGATAAACCGGTCAGCGCGTCGACCGAGCAGATCGCCCAATTCAAGGGCATAGTCCGGCATGCAAACAACCGCCCGATACAGCCGCTGAATGGCCGGGTCATCGTCGACTAAGGCTATCAGCAGGTTGCCGCCGGTTTTGGTCGCCGGCGGTGAATAAGCGCCTGTTTAGCCGCCCCAGCGCAAGGTGGTTCAGCGTAATTCCGCCTATTCTCAACGGAATGCCCTGAGAAACACCCTATATTGCCGCGGTTCTCCAGTGGAATCCGCACTGATTACAGATAAAATTCTGTTGTGTCGGGAATATTTTATTGCGCAAAAAACAAGCAAACCAAGTCAACTCATTGTTAAATATATACAATATTTTTATGAATCCTGACGCAGACCCTTTTCCCTGCCCGATAACGGCGAATTGGTCAAAGTTTGGCCTTTCATCTCAACGCAAAAATGCGTAATATACGCGCCCTTGCGGACACAGTATGGTTACTCTTTGTCTATGCGCATTGGACACCACCAGCTTACAAATTGCCTGATTGCGGCCCCTATGGCCGGCATTACAGATCGCCCGTTTAGAACCCTATGTCATGCAATGGGTGCTGGGATGGCTGTATCCGAAATGCTCTCCTCCAATCCGGAGGTATGGCGGACGGATAAGTCGCGTCTGCGTATGGTACATAGCGATGAACCAGGGATCCGTTCCGTGCAGATTGCCGGATGCGATCCCGATGATATGGCCGCCGCGGCGCGTATTAACGTGGCCAGCGGTGCACAGATCATCGACATCAATATGGGATGTCCGGCCAAAAAAGTGAACCGGAAGCTTGCAGGGTCTGCATTGCTGCAGTACCCGGATCTGGTTAAACAGATCCTCCACGCGGTGGTTAACGCAGTGGATGTGCCGGTAACGCTTAAGATTCGCACCGGCTGGGCGCCAGAACACCGTAACTGTGTAGAGATTGCCCAACTGGCCGAAGATTGTGGTATACAGGCCCTGACTATTCATGGCCGAACCCGTGCTTGCCTGTTCAACGGCAACGCGGAGTACGACAGCATTCGGGCAGTTAAGCAGAGTGTTTCCATTCCGATTATCGCGAATGGCGACATTACTGACCCGCATAAAGCCAGAGCAGTGCTCGACTACACCGGGGCCGATGCCCTGATGATAGGCCGTGCTGCTCAGGGGAGACCCTGGATCTTCCGGGAAATCCAGCATTATCTGGACACTGGGGAGTTGCTGCCACCTTTGCCGCTTGGCGAGGTTAAGCGCTTGTTGATAGGGCATATTCGGGAATTGCACGGCTTTTATGGCCAAGGCAAGGGATTCCGGATTGCTCGCAAGCACGTGTCCTGGTATCTCCAGGAACACGCCCCGAATGACCAGTTTCGGCGCACATTCAACGCCATAGAGGATGCCAGCGAACAGCTGGAGGCGTTGGAGGCATATTTCGAAAATCTTGCGTAACAAAAAAGAGCTGACAGAACTATGTTCGAACAACGCGTAAATTCTGACGTACTGACCGTTTCTACCGTGAACTCACAGGATCAAGTGACTCAAAAGCCTCTGCGTGACTCGGTTAAACAAGCACTGAAGAACTATTTTGCTCAACTGAATGGTCAGGACGTTAATGACTTGTATGAGCTGGTTTTGGCTGAAGTTGAACAGCCACTGTTGGACATGGTGATGCAATACACCCGTGGCAACCAAACCCGTGCTGCTCTGATGATGGGCATCAACCGTGGTACGCTGCGTAAGAAATTGAAAAAATACGGCATGAACTGATACTAGTCAGTTAACGTATTGAAAAAAGGCGCTTTTACCTCAT
Organism: Serratia inhibens; assembly: GCF_003591175.1. GTDB lineage: Bacteria > Pseudomonadota > Gammaproteobacteria > Enterobacterales > Enterobacteriaceae > Serratia > Serratia inhibens. The sequence continues at coordinate 37,255 of NZ_QYYG01000012.1, forward strand.
TTGGTAAGCGCCTTTTTCTTTAACCTTGCACCGAATAAACCCAGCCGCAATGCGAATGAGAATATTCGCATGCCCCTCTTACTTCGTAGCCCGTATTGTGTGATACAATATGCATTCCTGGAGCCGCCTTCGCTGGCCTACAGCCATCCTTCCGAAGCCTGACAGCAGCGCGAACTGCCCCTTCGAGTGTAAAGATTTAGTCAATTATGGAATCTGGCTAAACCATAATGATGTCTGGGTGTCTTAGTAGTCGTATCGCAATCGAGTGGATCCTTTATGCGTTACAGGTTACTACCCCCTTATTGCATAAATGAGTTGATATGAAGCGTCCACAAAAATTCCGTTCGGCCCTGCTGCACCCGCGTTACTGGTTTACCTGGTTCGGTCTGGGCATTCTGTTCCTGCTGGTTCAACTGCCTTACCCGCTGCTGCACAAGCTCGGCGTATGGATGGGCCGCACCTCGATGCGTTTCCTGAAACGCCGCGTTTCCATCACCCGTCGTAATCTGGAGCTGTGTTTCCCGGATATGGACGAGGCGCAACGCGAGCGCAAAGTGATCGGCAATTTCGAATCCCTCGGCATGGGTCTGCTGGAAACCGGCATGGCCTGGTTTTGGTCGGATAAGCGAGTCAAACGCTGGTTCAACGTCTCCGGCATCAATCACCTGAAAATGGCGCAACAGAATGAGCGCGGCGTGCTGGTGATTGGCGTGCACTTTATGTCGCTGGAGCTGGGTGGCCGCGCTATGGGGCTGTGTCAGCCCATGATGGCGATGTACCGCCCACACAACAATAAAGCGATGGAATGGGCACAGACCAAAGGCCGCATGCGCTCCAACAAGGCCATGCTCGATCGCAAAGACCTGCGCGGCATGGTGCATGCCCTGAAACGCGGCGAGGCCGTTTGGTTCGCTCCGGATCAAGACTACGGCCCACGTGGCAGCGTATTCGCGCCGTTATTCGCCGTCGATCAGGCCGCCACCACCAGCGGCACCTTTATGCTGGCGCGTATGGCCAAGCCGGCGCTGGTTCCGGTGGTACTGATCCGCCGCGAGAAAGGCCGCGGCTATGACCTGTTGATCCAGCCTGCTCTGGAAGATTACCCGATAGGCGATGAACTCGCTGCAGCCACCTACATGAATAAAGTGGTGGAAAAAGAGATCATGCGCGCGCCGGAGCAGTACATGTGGCTGCATCGCCGCTTCAAAACCCGGCCGGCCGGCGCACCGTCGCTGTACTGAGCCCAGATGCTGTTTCCCAGCCCGGCCAAGACGCCGGGCTTTTTTGTGCGCTGCGTTTAAAAAACCTGCGGCCGGTCCTTCGGCTTTGCTGTAACCTCTTTTTTTACCCGTACAGGAAAAGGAAACGATGAAAACTCAAGTCCGCATTGCTCTGGTCGGTGACTACAAACCCCAGGCCGTATCTCACCAGGCTATCCCCGTCGCTCTCCAGCTCACCGCCGCACACCTTAACGTCGATATTCAATCCCACTGGCTGCCCACAGAAACCCTTACCGACACCTCGGTATTGCAAGATTATGATGCTATCTGGGTGGTACCCGGCAGCCCGTACAACCATGACGATGGCGTCTTTATGACCATTCGCCATGCACGCGAACAGAATATCCCCTTCCTCGGCTCCTGCGGTGGCTTCCAGTATGCGGTTGTGGAATACGCTCGTAATGTCATGGGATGGCACGATGCCGGGCATGCGGAAACCAACACCGGCGGCCGATTGGTTATCTCGCCATTGAGCTGTTCGCTGGTGGAAATCGACGGGGACATCATTTTCCAACCGGACACGCTGGTCGCCCGCGCTTACGGCAAGCTGGAAACGCATGAAGGCTACCACTGCAATTTCGGCGTTAACCCGGAGTTCGTTGCCGATCTGCAGCAACACCCGCTGATTATCAGTAGCCATGACCGCGAAGGTGACGTACGTTCGATAGAACTGCCGGGGCACCGTTTTTACGCCGCGACGCTGTTCCAGTCCGAACGAGCCGCGTTGCGCGATGAGCTGTCGCCTCTGGTGGTCGAATTGATTAAAACCGCGGCCAATGGCTGAAAAAAAGCCCTCATCAAGAGGGCTTTTGCATCATGGTCGTATCGGTTACGCCTGGTCGAGGCTGCCCAGCGCCAGATTGAAGTGCCTACCCAGTTCTCGCCGGTGTTCCGGATGTTCCATCATCGACACGTGGTCGCCGCTGATCTGGCTGACGCTCACTGCACCAGGCGATAACAGCATATCCCAACCCAGCGCGGAGGCATCTTCACGACAATAGCCCGCCTGCCTGATCTTCTGCCAATATTCTCTGAAGTGTTCATTCTGCGAATTGGCGGAAACCTGCTCCTGCTTCGCCTTAAACAGATGGATCTTCAATGAGACCGGCTGCACCTGGGTGGCCTCCACCAGCTTGGCATAGTGATGACGCTGCTGCCAAAGCGCCGCCTCGTCAGCCACTGTGGAATGCTGGGTTTTTATCCCCGCCCGCTGCACTACCTCAATCGCCTCAGGCAACGGCAGTTCGGCCAGTTGCTGGCAAAGCCGCGGATCCGGCGTTTCCAGCGCCGACTCGACCCAGTTCAACAACAGTTGCACCGGGCTGTGCATCGCATCCACCGGCCGCAGAGTATCTATCAGCCCCAGGAATGAGATTGGTTCCCCAGCCGACTGCAACTGCTCGGCGATGGCATAGGCCAATACGCCGCCGGAAGAGTATCCCGCCAGGTGGTAGGGCCCACTCGGCTGCACCTCACGAATCAGCGTCACAGCGCTTGCGGCCATCTCGTGCATGGTGGCCGGCCTCTCCTCCAACGCTGGCCACGGCACGGCGTAAACCGGGTATTCGCGATCAATTTCCTTCGCCAGTTCAAACACGTAGGAATGATCACCAAACCCTGTAGGCACGAAGAACAGCGGATGTCGGCTGCCGCTGCTACGGGCCGGCACCGCTTTGCGCAGAGGCGTACCCTCACTGCGACTATCGATCCGCTCGGCCAGTTCAGCCAGGACAGGATGATTAAAGAGGGTCTGTACCGGCAGAATAACGCCAACCTGCCTCATCTGGCTCGACAGACGCACCGCCAGCAGCGAGTGGCCGCCAAGTTCAAAGAAGTTGTCCTGACGGCCCACTTGTTCAATCCCCAATAGCCCCGCCCAGGCCTGCGCCAATGCCATTTCAGTGTACCCTTGCGGCGCCGCATATTCCCGCGCGGTACTGGCCGCCAGATCCGGTTCCGGCAGCGCACGCCGATCCAGCTTGCCGTTGGCGGTCAACGGCATCGCCTCCAGCCAAACGTAGGCCGACGGCACCATGTAATCCGGTAGCCGATCGCTCAGGTACGCCCGCAGTTGGCCGGGCAGCGCCACGCGGTCGGCATCCGCCGCCGGCACAATCCAGGCCACCAGCCTCGGGCTATGCGCCGCCGAACAGACCTGTACCGCCGCCTCCCGCACCCACGGGCTCGCCGCCAACTGCACTTCTATCTCGCCCGGCTCAATGCGGAAACCGCGAAGCTTGACCTGCTGATCGTTGCGCCCCTGATATTCGATATTGCCATCCGGCAAGTAGCGCGCCAGATCGCCGGTACGATACATACGACCACCAACCGGGTTGAACGGATCGTTCAGGAAACGCTCCGCCGTCAGTTCAGGTCGGTTCAGATAGCCGAGCGCCACGCCAACACCGCCAATATACAACTCGCCAACCGCCCCCACAGGCGCTGGGCGCCCACGGCTATCCAGCAAATAGGCTCGGGTGTTACCGATTGGCCGGCCAATCGGCAGGCGTTTGTATCCTTCAGCCCGTTCGATCAACGCCGTAGTGGCAAAGGAGGTGGACTCCGTTGGGCCATAGGCATGGATCAGCTTCACCGGGCCCTCCTCCTGCAGCAAGCGTGCATAAGCGCCCGGATCCTCTTGCTCACCACCGCTAATCAGGTATTTCAGTTGGGTCAGCGCACCACCGATGCTGTGCGCATACTGATTAAACAACGCAGTCGTCAGGAACAAAGTGGTAATACGCTGGTGCTCTAGCGTCTCGGCCAGCAACCCGGCATCCATCACCACCTCAGGTGCAATGACCACCAATGTCCCGCCGTTCAACAATGCCGCCCACACTTCCATGGTACTGGCGTCAAAGGCCGGATTGGCCGCGAAAGCGACGCGATCGTCGGCATCAAAGGCGGCGTAGCGATTATTGCGTACCAGCCGAGTGACACCCTGATGCGGCGTCATCACCCCTTTAGGCATACCGGTCGAGCCCGAGGTATACATGATATACGCCGTCGACGTGCTCGACAGCAGAAGCGACGGATTGTCTGCCGCATCGTCCTCACCGACATCGTTGACCGGCAGATGCGCTATCGTCTCGTCGCCGGCGGTTTCAGCCACAATCAGTCGCGCTCCGCTGTCGTCGATGATCCATGCCTGACGCGCTGCCGGCAGCAGAGGATCAATCGGTACATACACAGCTCCAGCTTTCATGATCGCCAGTTGCGCACCGACCAGATCGACGCCGCGTACCAGCCGTGCCACCACGCGATCCCCCGGCTGAATGCCTGACTCGATTAACCTCTGCGCCAATTGGTTGGCACGAACGTTAAGTTGCCCATAACTCAGTTGGAGATCGCCATCGACCAATGCAACGGCGTTCGGTGAAAGCCGTACCTGCTCCTCAAACAGGCTGTGGACGCACGCCTGCGCCGGGTAAGGCTCAGAGGTATGATTCCAGCGGCACAGTTGCAACGCATACTCTTCGTCCGGCATCACCTCCAATTCACACACCGGTGTATCCGGTGCCTGCTCTAAAGCCTCCGCCAATGCGGACAAAGCCTTCGCCATATAACCGCACACTCGTTGCGCTTCGATCGGTTGGCTTACCTGCGCCGTTATACCCAGCGAATCGCCGCCGTCCTCCACCGACAGCACGAACGGGTAGTTGGTCCGTTCCTGCGAGTCCAGCAGCGTCACCCCAGTCGGCAATGCCGTGTCCTCTCCACTGTTATGGCGGTAGTTCAGCAAAGCGCTGAACAGCGGCGTTCCGGCCGCCACGCCGCTGCAACGCTGCGCCAGCGCCAGCGGGGCATGTTCGTGGGCCAGCAGCCCGCTCAGCCGACCATGCGCCTGCCGCACCGCCGTTTCCACGTTACTATCGTCGATGTCCAACCGTAGCGGCAATGTGTTGATAAATAACCCCAGCGCTCGATCAGCCCCTTCCCCTGCCTGTAAACGACCAAGCAGAACGGTACCGAATACCACCTCATCACGTCCGCAAATGCGCGCCAGCACCTGCGCCCAGGCCAGATGGCACAGGCTGGCCAGACTGACACCCAGACGCCTTGCCTGCCGCCGCAGCTGCAGATTGAGCGCTGACGACAAGGCCAAATGCGCCGTCGATCCCCCCTGCCCATCGCCGTGCACATCGCTCAATCCAAACGGCAGCACCGGATCATCGATGCCCGCTAACATATCGCGGAAAAATTGCTCATGTTCGGCCTCGCTGACCCCCAGCAGTGCCTGCGCCACCGCATTGCGGAACGGCGGTGCGGCGGCCAGTTCATCCCCGCGGCCCGCCAGGATAAGGTTAATTTCCTCCTGCATCACCGCCAGCGTGGAATGGTCACCGATCAAATGATGCCACTGTTGCAGCACGCACCAGCTGCCGTCAGCCTGCTGCGCCGTGACAAAGTTCAGCAGCGGCGCACGAGTCAGATCCGGTCTGATACGGCGGGGATCGAACAATGCCGTCAGTTGTGCGCCAATCTCACCCGCCGCCGGGTCGAGACGCAGCTCACTCAGCGACAACTCGGCGCGTCGCCATACCACCTGCACCGGCGAAGAAATCCCCTCGCAGACAAAGGCAGTGCGTAGAATGTCATGACGATCAATCACTTGTTGCATCGCCGCCAGCCAGTCGTCCAGCCGCGCGCGGCTGTCGAAACGCAGCACCGCCGACAACTGATACGGGTCACCCTGTTCCGCCATCAAGTGGTGGAACAGGATCCCTTCCTGCAGCGGCGACAGCGCATAAATGTCCTGCACGTTGGCCACGCCGCCCGGCACCTGCGCCACTACCTGGTCGATATCCGCCTGACTCAGCGTCGCCAGCGGCAGCATCTCCGGCGTAATGTGTTCACTGTCGGCATCAATGCGGTTGGTCGGTACACTCACCTCCTGCTGCGCACCCATCGCCTGCGCCAGCGCCGACAACGTCGGTGCGGTGAACAGCGTCTGAACGCCGGCAGCCAATCCGCAGCGGCGCAGCTGCGCCATCAGCTTCACCGCCAACAGCGAATGGCCGCCCAGCTCGAAGAAGTTGTCGTGCCGCCCTACCCGCTTCACGCCCAGCAGCTCGCACCAGATCCCGGCCAGCAGCGTCTCCAGCTCGCCTTCAGGTTCGGCGTAGGCTTCACGCGCATAGGCCTCTTCCTCCGGCGCCGGCAACGCCAGCCGATCCAGTTTGCCGTTCGCCGTCAGCGGCAGCACCTCCAGCGGTACGTAGGCCACAGGCAGCATAAACTCCGGCAGCATGCCCGCCAGGTACTGCCGCAGCGTCGTCGCCAATGTCGTGCGCTCCGCTGCGGCCTCCGGTACCAGCCAGGCCACCAGACGCTTGTCGTCCCCTTCGCCGCACACATCGACCACCGCCTCGCGTACCGCAACATGGCCGGCCAACCGCGCTTCGATTTCACCGCATTCGATGCGGAAACCGCGGATTTTCACCTGCCGATCGTTGCGCCCCAGATAATCGATATTGCCGTCCGGCAGATAACGCGCCAGATCGCCGGTACGGTACATGCGTCCACCCGGGATGAACGGATCCGCCAGGAAGCGCTCGGCGGTCAGATCAGCACGATTGAGATAGCCCAGCGCCACCCCGGCGCCGCCGATATACAGCTCGCCGGTTGCCCCAATCGGCACCGGCTGTTGGCATGGATCCAACAGGTAGATCCGGGTGTTGCCGGCAGGCCGGCCGATCGGCAGACGTTGCCATTGCTCTACCCGGGTAATCGCCGCCGCAGTGGCAATGACGGTGCCCTCGGTCGGTCCATAGGCATTCACCAACTGCACCGGTCCCCCTTCTTTCAGCAGGCGGGCATAGGCATGCGGATCCGCCGCTTCGCCGCCGCTGATCAGGTACTTCAACTGCGCCAGCGTGCCGGCGATGCTGTGGGCGTATTGGTTAAACAGCGACGTGGTGAGGAACAGCACGTTGACCCGCTGCCGCACCAGCGCGGCCGCCAACGCATCGGCATCCGTCAGCACCTCTGGCGTAATCACCGCCAGGCTGGCGCCGTTCAGCAGCGCCCCCCACATCTCCAGGGTAGAGGCGTCGAATGCCGGGTTGGCGGCGAAGGCGAGGCGATCGCCGCGCTCGAAGGTGGCAAAGCGATTGTTGACCGCCAGGCGAACGATGCCCCGGTGCGCCACCATCACGCCTTTAGGGGTGCCGGTCGAGCCCGAGGTGTACATGACGTAAGCCGGCTGATCGCTGGCGATCGGCAACCCCGGGTCGGTGGCCGCGCCCTCCAGCGGACGATCGATACGCAGACGTTTCACATCTCCGGTGATTGCGCCGTCGAGATCGCGATCGCACAGGATCAACATCGCTCCGCTATCGCCGAGGATCCATGTCTGCCGTACGGCAGGCAACTGCGGATCGACCGGTACATACGCCGCCCCCGCCTTAAGGATCGCCAACTGAGCGAGGGTGAGCGCAGCGCTGCGTTCAACGCAGGTCGCCACTCGATCGCCAGGACGCACGCCCTGCGCAATCAGCTGATGCGCCAGCTGGTTGGCGCGGGCATTCAGCTGGGCATAGCTCAGGCTGCCGTCATCGCTCACCAGCGCGACGGCATCCGGATCGTGCCGCACCTGCTGTTCAAACAGGCCGTGCACGCTGCTCTGTGCCGGATAGGCTTCGGCGGTCTGGTTCCAACCATGCAGCAGCAGTTCGCGCTCCGTGGCCGGCAGCAGATCGATCCCCGAAACCGGCAGGGTGCTGCCCTGCGCCATTGCCCGCAGCGCCTGCAGCAGATAAGCGCCATAGCGTTCGGCGGTGGCACGATCGAACAGCGCGGTGGCGAAGTTCAGCGTGCCGCTGACCTGCCCGCCGATCTCCGCCAGATCGAGCGTCAAATCATACTTGGCGGTCTGATAACACAGATTCGCGCTTTCTGCCTGCAGGCCGGGCAGCGCGATATCGCGCACCGACCCGTCCTGCCAGGCCAGCATCACCTGGAATAGCGGGGTATAGCCCAGGTGGCGCGGTGGATTCACCTGCTCCACCACCTGCTCGAACGGCAGATCACGGTTTTCGCGCGCCGTCAGCACCGTGCTGCGGATCCGTTCGATCAGCGTCGGCAGACTCGGATCGTCCTGAAGATCGATGCGCAGCGCCAGCGTGCTGACGAAGAAGCCGACCAGCGGCTCGGTTTCCAGCCGGCTGCGGTTGGCCTCCGGCGTGCCGATGACCAGCTCCTGCTGCCCGGCCATGCGCGCCAGCACCAGGCTCCAGGCCGCCAGCACCGTCATGAACAGCGTAGCGCCGTGCTGCCGGCTGAACTGCCGCAGCGCCTGCGTCAGCTCGGCATCGATGACGACCGGTACCTCCGCGCCGCTGAACGACTGCACCGTCGGGCGCGGCCGATCGGTCGGCAGCGTCAACAGTGCCGGCGCGCCGCTCAGGGTTTCGCGCCAGTATTGCGCCTGCGCCGACAGCCGTTCCGGCGTCAGGTAACTGCGCTGCCAGGCGGCGTAATCCGGGTACTGCAGCGCCAACGGCGGCAACGGATTGGCTTCGTCATGGCGGAAAGCGCCGTACAGGGCACCCAGTTCGCGCAGCAGAATGCCGGTCGACCAGCCGTCGGAAACGATGTGATGGCAGGTGAGCAGGAACAAATGCTCTTCCTCCGCCAAGCGGATCAGCGTGGCCCGCACCAGCGGCCCGGCGCTCAGGTCAAAAGGCGCATCCGCCTGCTGTTGCGCCAGCTGCCGTGCGCGGTTCTGCGCATCCTGCTGACCGCGCAGATCGTGCAGCGCCAGCGGCAGACCGTCGGCCGGCAGAATGTGCGCCTGCGGCCGATCGTCCAGAGTCGCGAATCGGCTGCGCAATGCCTCATGGCGCGTATAGATCGCATCCAGGCTCCGGCGCCAGGCGTCTAGATCCAACTCGCCGTTCAGGCGCAGCGCCAGCGGGATATGGTAGGTTTCACTCATGCCTTCCAACTGGGTCAGGAACCACAGGCGCTGCTGGGCGAACGACAGCGGAAGCGCCGCATCGCGGGCCGTCGCCTCGATCGGCGGCAGCGCCTCGCCCGCAGCCGATCGCAGCTGCTGAGCCAGCACGTGCAATGTCGGGCTGGCAAACAGCGCCTGCAGCTGCAGTTGCAGCCCCGCCTGTTGCAAACGGTTGGTCAGGCGTACCGCCAGCAGAGAGTGACCGCCCAGTTCGAAGAAGTTGTCGTGCCGTCCCACCCGCTCCACGCCCAACAGCTCGCGCCAGATGGCCGCCAGCAGCGTTTCGCGCTCGCCTTGTGGCGCCGCGTAGGCCACCTGACTCTGCGCCCCCTGCGGCTCCGGCAACGCACGCCGGTCCAGCTTGCCGTTCGGCAACAGCGGCAGCGCCTCCAGCAGCACCCAGGCCGCCGGCACCATGTAATCCGGCAACGCCGCGCTCAGATGCTGACGCAGCGCCCCCGCCAGCCCTTCGGGCTCCGCGCCCGCGGCCGGCACCACCCAGACCACCAGCCGCGTGTCGCCGCCCAGCTCGCGTGCATCCACCACTGCTTCACGCACCGCCGGGTGCGTCACCAGCACCGCTTCTATCTCGCCGCATTCGATACGGAACCCGCGGATTTTCACCTGCTGATCGTTGCGCCCCAGGTACTCGATAGCGCCGTCAGCCAGATAGCGCGCCACATCGCCGGTGCGGTACATCCGCCCGCCCGGGTTGAACGGATCGCTCAGGAAACGCTCCGCCGTCAGCTCCGGCCGGTTCAGGTAGCCGCGCGCCACCTGCACCCCGCCGATATACAGCTCGCCTACCGCCCCCAACGGCACCGGCCGCCCGCGTTCGTCCAGCAGATAAACCCGCGTGTTGGCGATCGGCCGGCCGATCGGCACCGACACCCGTCCCGGCTCGCGGCTGCAGTCCCAGACGATGGTGTCCACCGCCGCCTCGGTCGGCCCATACAGGTTATGCAGCTCCACCTGCGGCAGCCGGCGGTAGAACTCCGTCACCAGCGTCGCCGGCAGCGCTTCCCCGCCGCACATCACCCGCCGCACCTTTTGGCAGCGCGCCGCCGCCCGCTCGTCCGCCAGGAAGCTTTGCAGCATCGAGGGCACGAAATGCAGCGTGGTGATGCCGTGTTCGGCTATCGCCCGGCTCAGGTAGTCCGGATCCTTGTGTCCGTCTGGCTTCGCCATCACCAGCTGCGCCCCGACCATCAGCGGCCAGAAGAACTCCGGTACCGCCGCGTCGAAACCGAACGGCGTTTTTTGCAGCACCCGTTCCTGCACCGTCAGGCCGTGGGCGTCCTGCATCCACAGCAGCAGGTTGACCACTCCGCGGTGTTCGTTCATCACCCCTTTCGGCTTGCCGGTCGAGCCCGAGGTGTAAATCACGTACGCCAGATGCGACGACTGCGCCCGCGGCAGCGGATTGTCGGTGCTCAGAGTGGTGGGCAGCGCCTCGTCCAGCGCCAGTTGCGGTACCTCGTGCGCCGCCAGCGCCGCCCGCCCGGCGGCGTCCGCCAGCAGCAGCACCGGATCGGCATCCTGCAGGATGTACTGCAGGCGCTCGCCCGGATAGGACGGATCCAACGGCACATAGGCGCCGCCGGCCTTGAGGATCCCCAGCAGCGCGGTGACCATGCCCAGGCTGCGTTCGGCACATACCGCCACCCGGCAGTCCGGCCCCACGCCGCGGGCGATCAACGCATGCGCCAGCTTGTTGGCGCGGGCGTTCAACTGGGCGTAGCTCAGGCTTTCCTCGCCGCTCACCAACGCAGTAGCATCCGGGGTGCGTTGTACCTGTTGCTCGAACAGCGCGTGCAGCGTCTGGTGCAGCGGGTAATCCCGTGCGGTTTGATTCCAGCCGTGCAACAAATGTTCGCGTTCCGCTGCCGGTAACATATTGATCCGGCTGACCCGCTGAGGTTCTTCCTGCATCATCGCTCGCAGCGCCTGCTGCAGATAGACGCCGTAACGTTCCACGGTAGCACGGTCAAACAACGCGGTAGCGAAGTTCAGCGTACCGCTGATCTGTTCGCCGGTATCGGCCAAATCCAGTGTCAGATCAAATTTCGCCGCGCTGTATTCCAAGCCCGCAGGCTCCACCCGTAGCCCCGGCAACGCAATATCGCGCACCGACCCGTCCTGCCAGGCCAGCATCACCTGGAACAACGGGGTATAACCCAGGTGACGTGGCGGGTTGACCTGCTCCACCACCTGTTCGAACGGTAGATCGCTGTTTTCCCGCGCCGCCAGTACCGTCTTGCGGATCCGCCCGAGCAGCGTCGACAGATCAGGATCGTCACTCAGGTCGATCCACAGCGCCAGCGTGCTGACGAAGAAACCGACCAGCGGCTCGGTCTCCAATCGGCTACGGTTGGCCTCCGGCGTGCCGATCACCAACTCTTGCTGACCGGCCATCCGCGCCAGCACCAGGCTCCAGGCCGCCAGCACCGTCATAAATAGCGTGCACCCGTGTTGACGGCTGAGTTGCCGCAGCGCCTGCGTCAGTCCGGCGTCGATGACGACCGGTACCTCCGCGCCGTTCAACGACTGCAGCGCCGGACGCGGCCGGTCGGTGGGCAGCGTCAACAGCGCCGGCGCACCACTCAGAGCCTCGCGCCAGTACTGCGCCTGTGTCGACAGCCGCTCCGGCGTCAGGTAACTGCGCTGCCAGGCAGCGTAATCCGGGTATTGCAATGCCAGCGGTGGCAACGGATTGGCTTCGCCGTGGCGGAAGGCGCCGTACAGGGCACCCAGTTCGCGTAGCAAAATGCCGGTGGACCAACCGTCGGACACGATGTGGTGGCAGGTCAGCAGCAGTACATGCTCTTCGTCCGCCAGGCGGATCAGGCTGGCGCGCACCAGCGGCCCCTGCACCAGATCGAAGGCTTGGGTGGCCGCACACCGGCACAGCATCTCGGCTTCCTCAGGGTGCTTGCTCAGGTCGTGGAACGTCAACGACAGTCCGTCCGCCGGCAAAAGCTGTACCTGTGGCCGATCGTCACGGGTGACGAATACGCTGCGCAGCGCTTCATGACGGGTGTAGAGCGCATCCAGGCTACCTTGCAGGGCCTGCCGATCCAGCCGTCCGCACAGGCGCAGCGCCAAAGGAATATGGTAGGTTTCGCTCATCCCCTCCAGTTGAGTCAGGAACCACAAACGTTGCTGGGCGAATGACAGGGGCAATGCACCTTCGCGTGCCGTTGGGTTTATCGGCGGCAACGCCGTGGCAGGCGCCGCTTCCAACGCCTTGGCCACCATGTGTAACGTCGGTCCGGCGAACAGAGCCGCCAACGGCAATTGCCATCCGGCCTGTTGCACCCGGTTGGCCAAACGCACCGCCATCAGGGAATGCCCGCCCAGCTCGAAGAAATTGTCGTAGCGGCCGATCTGCTCCACACCCAGTAACTCACCCCAGATAGCCGCCAATAAGGTTTCAGTGACCCCTTGCGGTGCCACATAGGCTTCACGCACACAGGAGCCGGCTTGCGGCGCAGGTAGCGCTCGCTTGTCCAGCTTGCCGTTGCCGGTCAACGGCAACGCCTCCAGCCAGACATAGGCCACAGGTACCATATAGTCCGGCAGACGTGCCTGCAGGTGCTGCCGCAGCCCGGCCGCCAGTTCCCCGCGGTCTGCGCCCTGTGTCGGAACAATCCAGGCCACCAGCCGTTTGCCGCCGTCGCCATCATCAATCGCGTCGACCGCAACACCGCTCACCGCCGGATGAGTGCTCAACTGCGCTTCCACTTCGCCGCACTCAATGCGGAAACCACGAATTTTCACCTGTTGGTCGTTGCGCCCCAGGTACTCGATATCGCCGTCCGGCAGATAACGAGCCAGATCGCCTGTGCGATACATGCGCGCACCCGGCGCCCGGTTAAAGGGATCGTCGAGGAAGCGTTCCGCCGTCAGTTCCGGACGATTCAGATAGCCGCGCGCCACACCTTCACCACCCACGTACAGTTCACCAATCGCACCCAGCGGTACCGGCTGGCCATCGGCGCCCAGCAGATACAGCCGCAGATCGGGAATACGTTGCCCGATTGGGCTGGTGGTGATCGCCACGTCCTGTACCAACAGCGGGCGATAGGTGACGTGCACCGTGGTTTCAGTAATGCCGTACATGTTGATCAGCTGTGGTCGGTTGTCCGGATTACGCGCATACCACGGCGTCAGATCGGACGGTTTCAGCATTTCGCCGCCAAATACGATATAACGCAGTTGCAGTTGCTGCCGCTGGTCGCTGTGGGCCTGTGCCTGAATAAACGCTTTGAAGGCGCTGGGCGTTTGGTTCAGCACCGTGATGCCGCTGTGACAGACAAAATGGTAGAAATCCGGAGCCGAGCGAGCAATCTCCTGCGGTACGATAAACAGCTGGCCGCCGTGCAGCAGCGCACCCCAGATCTCCCACACCGAGAAGTCGAACGCGAACGAGTGGAACAGGCACCATTTGTCGTCGGCGGTAAAGTGGAATCCGTTTTCGGTAGCACTGAACAGCCGCGCAACCTGACGATGCTCAACCATTACGCCTTTGGGTTTGCCCGTCGAACCTGAGGTATAAATCACATACGCCAGATTTGCCGGGGTCAGCCCGGCGGGCTGCGGATTTCCGGCACTTTCCTCAGGCAGCTGCTCCAACGCCAGCACCGGTACCTCCGACTCACCCAACGCCTGACGGCCAGCGGCGTCCGCCAACAGCAGCACCGGTGCGGAGTCTTGCAAAATATACTCTAGCCGCTCCCCACCATAGGCGGGATCCAACGGCACATAGGCGCCACCGGCCTTGAGGATCCCCAACAGCCCGGCCAGCATCGGCAACCCACGCTCGGCACACAACGCCACCAGGCTGTCTGGCCGAACGCCCTGCTGTATCAGCCGCAGTGCCCAGCGGTTGGCCCGATCGTTCAATTCGGCATAGCTCAGGCTCTCGGCGCCGCTCACCACCGCCGTAGCGTCTGGCGTCCGCTTCGCCTGCGCTTCAAACATGCTGTGCAGGCAGGAAGGTGATTGATGTGCCGTAAAGGTGTGATTGAGGGTTTTCAGCAGCAGTTCGCGCTCCTCGGTGGACACCAGATTGAGTTCATTGACCGGTCGTCGGTGGGAACCTGCCCGGACCGCTTCGTTAAGCAGCATCAACAGGTGCTGAGTCGCGCGCAGCATTTGCTCATCGGCCACCGAAGCGGCGTCATATGTCCAACGGAAGGCACCGTCGGTTTTGCAAATCTGCAATACTGCCCGTGAACCGGACGCCATGATGGCGGCGACACCCTCATCTTCAGGTTGCAATCCTTGATCCGTGCGCCGGCTGACAATGGATACTGCCGTTGGCCAGGCCAGCGGCGCACGCAGTTCCGCATCGCGCGTCAACAGTGCGGGATGGCATGAAGCATGTGCCTTGAGTTGCCCATACTCCTGCTGCAGCGCCGTCAGTGCATGCTGAAAATTCTGACCGTTGTCGATCGAAACCTGCAGCGGTAGCGCCCACACGGACAAGTTGGACCAACGTCCCCAATCGTGATCGTCTTGCGTAATCCAGCCGAGTTGAAAATCGCTCTCATTGCACATGCGCGCCAGATAGAGGGTCGCTGCGGCCAATACCTGCTCACCGGAAATGTGCTCCAGGCGCTGCCACGCAGTGGCTTGCCAGCGAGCAGGAACGCCCGCCCGGCGCCCTGGGCCCGGCGGGAAAGGCGCGGGATAAAAATGCGTCAGGCGCGGTGTCCAAAACGCGGCATTATTGACGCTGGTGGCATAAACAGTGCCAAAATGCAGCGCTTCTGTGTCGCTCAGCAACGGCAATACGTCGCCTACCGACAGGCCACAGGCCTGCGCCAGCGCGTCTGCCGGTTGGCGCGTGCCATCAGCGCGCAAAAACGGCCCGGCCCGCACTACGCCGGGATGGGTGGCGATATACCAACCGTTTGCGTCGATCTGCAGCAGCGTTCCAGGTTCGCCTGCATCCTCACTCCGCACAGCCTTTAATGCCGTCAGCCCCAAAACGCGATCGGCCAGCAGTATCTTTGCCGGGTAGCCAGAACCAACGCCCTGGCTCAGCGAAGCAACCATGTGCCGTAACTCCTCCGCCGGGCGATCCCAACGAAGGAATCCCCCGGCCGGCGGTTGACGACGGTTAGCATAAAAACTGCCGGTAGCGTCCAACTCTGCCTGAGCCGCAATCTGCCGATCCAGCGCCTCGACGGTCCCCGTCGCCGGGGTGTTCAGCGCACGCAGAACAAACTGGAAACGCTGCTGCAAAACATCCAGATCGGCTAATGAATTTGCATAAACGGCATCCGAGAACGTGACGTCCAACTCCTCTGCCTGCTGATCTTCATACAGCATAATTTGTAAATCGCCGGCAGGAATGTTCCCACCGTAATACCAACGAGTGCGGCACCCCCAAAATGGCTCACCATGATCGAAGGAAATAATATTAATCGAAGGACCAAACCAGCCGGCATCCGTGGTGCCTTTATCGCGGCGAATATCCTCGCAGCGATATAATTGATGACGTGCAACTCTGGCTATTTCCGCCGCAACCTGCTGAACAAATTCCGCCAGAGTTTTCTGTGGGTTAACGTGAATAATTAATGGGACTACGTTGGACGTCATGCCAATGCTATTGCGTTCGCGCGTGCCGGTCACCGGCATGCTGAAATTAAGACATTCGCTACCCGTCAGGCTGTAGAAAGATAATGCCACTGCGGCAACCAGAATATGAGCACGGTGAACGCCAATAATTTCAGCACGCTCCTGAAGCTGATCCAGCACGCTTTTTTCCAGCAACCGCGTACTGTGCTGCATGGCCGACTCAGGAGTCAATATCGCTTTGCGCGACAGGCTGCCCGATGCGGCGACGGTATATTCTCGCCAGAAAGCCTGGTCCGAAACATAACGTGAGGAAGAGCGATATTTGGCGTCGTTCTCGCACAGCAGAGAGAAGGGGCAGTTGGCAAATTCGGGTATCTCTGCCCCGGAAGCCAACGCATTGTAATAGGCTGCAATGCGCCGCATCACTTCTTCCGCGCTGCGACCATCGGTCATCATGTGGTGGAAACGGCGATAGATAAAATAGGTTTGCGGAGCAAGCGTGATGACATAAAAACTGAAGGGCTCGGCATCGGTGGCCCGGCGGGTCAGCGCGGCGTCCGCGATCATCCAGCGGCTGGCGGCCTGTTCGGGGCTTTCCTCGTGGCTGAAATCAAGCGTGAACAAGGGTTCATGGGTCCGTGGCGCACGGTATTGGTACAACTCACCGTCTTTTTCCACAAAATGAGCCTGCAGAGCGGGGGTTTCTTCGACTATTGCATCGATGGCCTGCCGCAACAGCGTAATGTCTAGCGGACCCTCTACCCGGCCATACCCCCAAATATTAAACGACAACTCTTTGGAAATATTTTCTCCCAACCAGAGTTCACGCTGCGCCGTAGTAATTTCATGCAGCTCCGTTTTATTCGTTACCGCCAGGGCATCTGCGCGGAATTCCTCACCTTTCACATTAGTTTGTTTGCTCATAATACTCTCTAGTACGATTTCATTAAGTGAATGAAAATAACTGATCGATTTTTAGGCAAAGCCTGGCCGCCCGACAGGTCGAGTCAGAATAAAAAATGAAAAAGTTGGATCTTTACGCCAACTAAGTAAGGAATTGATCGCTAATACAGAGCCTCCTGCGCACTTCATTTCCTGGAGGGATGTAGTATAGAAGAAGATATTTTGTTTGGCGAAAGGGGGGCAATTGAATTAATTAACGATTTGTTTAACTTATATTACCCGAGGATGACCAGCGGACTTATTAATTATTTAAATATAATGATTTCATAATGATTTATTTTAAAAAACATTATTCAATACTATAAGTGTACAAATAACCTAATGATAAAACCTTTCCCACATCAGTAAGTTATCCTTTATGATTAGCACGATCACTTTTCAAAATAAAATAGATAAAAGAAGATTGAAAATTGACAACCGGCCTGACCGCCGCGATATCTATCGATTTTTGTTCTAACGATGGAAAAAAACGTGCTGAAAATTATTTAATTTTTTCTCGTCTGTTGTATCTGGCATCGTTCCCGCCGGCGTTTCAGAGAACCTCTGAACGGAATGATCCGTTCAGGGCTCACCACATCAGTTGCCCAATCAGCGGTGCGGCGATCACCGTAATAATCCCCGCCAGCATCATCACCAGGCTGGAAACCACGCCTTCTTCCTGCCCCATTTCATAGGCTTTTGCCGTGCCGGCACCGTGCGACGACGCCCCCAGCCCCGCCCCCTTGGCCAGACTGCTGCGCACCGCCAGCCGCAGAAACAGAATGTCCCCCACCGCCATGCCGAACACTCCGGTGATCACCACGAACAGCGCCACCAAATCCGGCTGGCCGCCCATCTGTTTGGCGGCCTCCAGCGCAAACGGCGTGGTGATGGAACGTACCGCCAGACTACGTTGCACCTCTTCCGGCAGCGTTAGCAGCCGCGCCAACCACACCGAGCTGTAGACCGCCACCAGCACCGCCGTCAATACCCCGGCGCTGAGCGATAGCCAGTGGCGGCGGATAATATGCAGATTTTCATAAACCGGCACCGCAAACGCGATAGTCGCCGGCCCCAACAGCCACAGCAGCCAGTGCGTTTCGCCAATGTAATCCTGATACGAGATATGCGTCACCACCAGTAACAGCACCAGGATCATCGGGGTCAGCACTAACGGCATCAGCAGCAGGGTTCGGCGGCGGCGGTAGAGTTTCTTATTGGCGAAGTACAACGCCAGCGTCGCCAGAAAACAAACCAGGCTAAGGATATAATCATTCATCGCGCTGTTTCCGTCGCTGCAACCAAAGCTCTAAACGGTATACCCGGTCGACCACCAACCCGGTGGCGCCGAGCGTCAGCATGGTGCTGATCGCAATCACCAGAAAAATCTTCCAGCCTTCCACCATCAGCAACTGGGCATAGTTGACCACCGCCACCACCGCCGGAACAAAAAACAGCAGCATTTCTGCCAGCAGCCAGCGCGAGCCGGCCCTGACCCAGCTCAACGGCAAAATCCTCAGCAGGATCAGCGCCAACAACATCAGCATGCCGACAATGTTGGCGGGCAGCGGCAGATGAAATTGCTGTACCAGCCGATCGGCAATCAGAAACAGCACCGCGTATAAAGCAACCTGAACCGGTACCTGCAGGCGGGTCAACAGAGAGGGGGCTGCGCGGCGTAACGCCAGTGACATGGGA
The DNA here is from genome assembly GCF_003591175.1 of Serratia inhibens. GTDB lineage: Bacteria > Pseudomonadota > Gammaproteobacteria > Enterobacterales > Enterobacteriaceae > Serratia > Serratia inhibens. The sequence goes on from NZ_QYYG01000012.1 coordinate 55,723, forward strand.
GATAGCCTCAAAAAATTCAAGGATTGCAGTATACGCGGCCAGGAAACCTTGCCTGAAATGAATTAAAATCATCAATATCATGCCATCAGGGAATAGTTTCCCGCCGGTATTGTCCTGAGGAGAACCCAACGTGGATGTCCGCACCCTGCGTTACTTCGTGGAAGTCGTGCGCCAGCAAAGCTTTACCCGCGCGGCGGAGAAACTGTTCGTCACCCAGCCGACCATCAGCAAGATGCTGCGGCATCTGGAAGAAGAGTTGGAGTGTACGCTGCTGATCCGCGAAGGACGCAAGCTGCACCTGACCGACAGCGGCCAGGCGGTATACCAGCGCGGGCTGGCGATCCTGGATGAGTTCCGCCAATTGGAAGCCGAACTGGAAGACATCAGCTCGGTGAAAAAAGGCGTGTTGCGGCTGGGTATCCCGCCGATGGTCGGCCGGCAGATCGCCGATTTGATCCGTCAGTTTCGTCAGACCTATCCCGGCATCGAACTGAAAATTTCCGAGCTGGGCGGGTTGTCGGTTGAGCAAGCAGTGATGTCCGGCGAACTGGATCTGGCCATGACGGTGCTGCCCGTCGACCTGGATCAGCCGCTGACCTTCCTGCCGCTGCTGAACCATCCGATGTGCGTGGTGGCGCCGCGTACGCCGCACTGGCTTAACCGCACCAGCATCGATATCGCCGAATTGGCCAACTGGCCGATCCTGATTTATAACGAAGATTTTTCGCTGTACAAAATGCTGATGAAGGCATTCCGCCAGGCCGGTTTTGAACCGCAGATTGCCGTACGCAGTGGGCAGTGGGATTTTCTGGCATCGATGGTACAGGCCGGGGTCGGCATCGCTACCCTGCCGGAGCCGGTATGCCAGTGGCTGGATAAAGAAAACCTGATCTGGCTGCCGCTGGAACCGAGGATGGAATGGCGCGTGGGGCTCATCTGGCGCCAGGGCAGCTACCTGTCGCACGGCGCCCAGGCCTGGATCGCCTGCTGCCGCGACTACTGGCCGCCGATCAAATAGCCCCAATAACAAGGGCCGCATCTGCGGCCCTGTTGGCGTTACCCTTCGCGCTCTATCAGCAGCGCTTCCAGCAGGTCGAGATCGTGCAACAGCTTTTGCAGCGTCTCGTTGCTGATTTTCTGCGTAGCGCGCAGGTGATACAACTCCCCGCGCTCGGCGCGCAGTGCGGTCAGGCGGAAGCGTCGCTCCAGGTTCTCCAGCATCAATGCATTTTCGATATCGTCTTTGGTGGTGATGCGCCGCCGCAGCGTGCCCACCACCCGTGAACTGATCTCTTTCAGCACCTGCGGGTCGATGTTCTCCTCTACGTCGACGGCCAGACGTTCTTCCATCTTGTTGATGCTTTCGATCGCCACTTCAGCCGCCAGGGCAATCGCCATCCGCTCCTCGCTCTTGCTGGCGCTCTTGTCCACCACCACTACGCCACGCAGCAGCAACGGCAATGCCAGCACACCGACGATCAGTGAAAGCAGGATCACGCCGGCGGCGATAAACACCAACTGATAGCGCGCGGGGAAGGCGGAACCGTCACTGAGCAGCAGTGGAATCGACAGCACGCCGGCCAGGGTGATTGCCCCGCGCACCCCAGCGAACGATGCCACCCACAGCTCACGCGTACTGTAATCGCCAAACTGCAATGGCCGTTTTTTCATAAAGCGCCGGCTGGCGTTTTTCATCAGCCACAGCCAGGTAAAGCGCAGCAACAACAACGCTGCATAGATAATCGCCACGTCGGCGAACAAGTACCAGGTCTGAATGGTCGGATCCAGCTCCGCCTGCAAGATTGAGGTTTCCAGGATCCCCGGCAGTTGCAGGCCCAACATGATGAACACCATGCCGTTAAACACGAATTCCAGCATCGCCCAGACGCTGTTGGCGCGCAGGCGCATCGCCAGCGGCGCATTGCGGATCACGCCGGACTGGCTGATGGTCATCCCCGCGGCAACCGCGGCCAGAATGCCGGAGACGCCGATGTGTTCGGCAATCAAGTAGGAAGCAAACGGCAACAGCAGCAGGAACACAATCTGCGTGGCCGGATCATCGCCGCTCCAGCGGCTCATCATCCGCAGCGATTTGCTGTAGCACCAGGTGACCGCCACACCGGCCAGCAGGCCGCCGATAGCGACCTTGAGGAACTCCAGGGTAGCGCCGCCCACGGTAAACACCATGGTGCCCATCGCCACTGCGATGGCGAATTTGAGCGAAACCAAGCCGGACGCGTCGTTCATCAGCGCCTCGCCTTCCAGCACGCCCATAATCGGTTTCGGGATGCGCCCTTTACCGACGATGCCGCCCAGCGCCACGGCGTCAGTTGGCGACAGTACCGCCGCCAGCGCAAACGCCGCCACCAGCGGGATGCCCGGCACCATGGCGTAAATCAGGTAACCGATACCCACCACGGTAAGCAGCACCAGCACCAGCGCCAGGCCCAGGATTTCACGGCCGTGATGCAGGAATTCGCGCGTTGGGGTTTTCCAACCGTCGGCAAACAGCAGCGGCGGGATAAACAGCACCAGGAACAGTTCGGGGTCAAAGTCGACGTGCAGCCCGAAATGGGGCCAGGCCAGCAGGGCCCCGATGGCGATTTGCATTAACGGCAGCGGTATTTGGAACGGCAACATACGTGTCACCACCCCGGACAGGGAGACCACCAGGATCAAAATGAGGATTGTAAAAAATATTTCCATGCTTTCCTTAGACTCTCGGGTTCAGACTACATCTCTGATATATACCCGAATAGTAGATCACTTTTTTTACAGCGATTAAAGCTTGTTGTGCCTTTCAAAACGCAGCGCAGGCAGAAGGAGATTTTTCTGAAGGGGAATAGGGTCAAACTTTCCCCCGCCCAGCGGGAGGGGGAAACGCGGAGGGTTAAATAGCCCAACCACCGGCGTAGAACGCCACCAGTGCGACGGCAATCAGCACGGTGCCGATATTCAGCCTGCGCCATTCGCCGGAGAAAATACGGCCGATGACCAGCGAGCTGAAGCCCAGCATGATGCCGGTGACGATATTACAGGTCAGCACGATAAACACCGCGCACAGCAGGCCGGACATGGCGTCGACGAAGTCGTTGAAATCCAGCTTGGTGACGTTGCTCAACATCAGCAGGCCAACGTACATCAGCGCCGGTGCGGTAGCGTAAACCGGCACCAGATAAGACAGCGGCGACAGGAACAGGATTAGCAGGAACAGCAGGCCAACCACGGTTGCGGTCAGGCCGGTTTTCCCGCCCGCTGCGGTGCCCGCGGCGGATTCGATATAGACTGCCGCCGGAGCCGCGCCCACCAGACCCGAGAAAATGCTGCTCAGGGAATCCGAGGTCAGTGCCTTGCCGCCGTTGATGATCTGCCCGTCTTTGTCCAGCAGGTTCGCCTGACCGGCCACCGCGCGAATGGTACCGGTCGCGTCAAACACTGCCGTCATCACCAGTGCCAGCACGCTAGGCAACACCACGGGTTGCAACGCCCCCATGATATCCAGGCTGAAGATCAGCGAGTTGCCATTGGCATCCGCCAGACTTGGCATGGCGAACAGCCCCTGATATTTCACCGCCGGGTCAAACAACAGGCCAATCACCGAAATAGCGATAATCACCAGCAGAATACCGCCGGGTACGCGCAGTTTTTCCAACCCGAAAATCACTGCCAGGCCGAGCAACGTCATCACCACCGGGAAAGAGGTGAATGCGCCCAGCGCTACCGGCAGGCCATCCAGCGGGTTCTTCACCACCAGACCAACGCCGTTGGCGGCGATCAGCAGCAGGAACAGACCGATGCCGATACCTGTGCCGTGCGCCACGCCCATCGGCAGATTGCGCAAGATCCAGGAACGGATGCCGGTGATCGAGATAATGGTAAACAGCACGCCCATCAGGAATACCGCACCCAGCGCTACAGGAATGCTGATGTGCTGGCCCAGCACCAGGCTGAAGGCGGTGAAGGCAGTAAGGGAAATCGCACAACCGATGGCCATCGGCAGGTTAGCCCACAACCCCATCAACAATGAGCCGAGACCGGCGACCAGGCAGGTGGCGACGAACACCGCCGTGGGCGGGAAACCCGCTTTACCCAACATGCTCGGCACCACGATCACCGAATAAACCATCGCCAGGAAGGTGGTTAAGCCCGCCACCACTTCCTGACGCACGGTGCTGCCGCGTGCGGAAATATTAAAATAGCCATCAAGCCCGCCTTTTGGTTTAACGGCGTTGTTCGCTTGAGAATTCGACATGTTGCTGTCCCCTGTGTGTCATTGCCAGCCCGTTTCAAAAGGCTTGTTATTCCGCCCGCGCATGTTCATTACGAAATCGTTTCCGTCACGTTGGCTTCCCTGCCCTTCGGCCGCGCCGCCCATTGGCGCCGCGTAAAAAGGCAAACGTTTAACTCCCATCGCGTGATGCGGGTGATTTATGGTGGTTTATTCAAGGCAAACGATTATCCGGCCTTCCATATCCTCCGATCAACCAAAGATCGCGGCAATTCATGCAAAAAAGCGCCGAGATCAATCATTATCGAAAAGGCGATATTTGTCACATAGGTAAATCCGATGGGAACGCCCCCGGCTCAGGAGGGCAAAAATCGGTTACTGAGCCTGTGCGGCTTTTTCGTCCATGTACATCAGTTCCCAGATATGGCCGTCCAAATCCTGGAAACCGTGACCGTACATAAAGCCGTAATCCTGCGGCTGATTATAGGTATTGCCACCGGCGGCTATCGCCTTGCGCACCATGCTGTCCACTTCCGCCCGGCTGGGCTGCGACAGGCAAACCAGCACTTCCGTCGTTTTCCTGGCATCGCCAATCGGATTCGGGGTGAACATTTTGAATTTATCGTGGGTCAGCAGCATCACATAAATGGTATCGCTGACCACCATGCAGGCGGCGGTATCATCGGTAAACTGCTGATTAAAGCTGAAACCCAGCCGGGTAAAAAACTCGATGGATGCAGGCAGATTGCCCACCGGCAGGTTAACAAAAATTTGCGTAGCCATGAGCTACCTCCGAACAGACGTTAACCCCTCAAGTATAGATCATGTCATCAGCTCAGCAGTTCATAAGGGCCGCCCTGCTCCAGCGCCCGTTGGTAGGCCGGCCGGGTATGGATACGTTGCAGATAGCCACGCAGCTTCGGGCAACCGTCCAGCGAGCCGCGTGCCGCCATCACTTCCAGTGGGAAGCTCATCTGGATATCCGCCGCGCTGAACTCATTGCCGACAAACCAGGTGCTTTTGCTCAGGTGCTGCTCGAGATAGTCGCGATGCGTGGCGATCTGTTTGTCCAGATATTCTCGCTGAACCCCTTTGCCAATCGCCCCCGCCACCGGTCGCAACAACCAGGGGATTGGCGGTTGTCCCAGGCGACCGAACACCAGCTTCATGACCTGCAGCGGCATCAGCGATCCTTCCGCATAATGCAGCCAGTAACGATATTGCTGGCGGGCATGGTGGTCGGTCGGGATAAACAGCCCCTGGGCATCGTAGGCTTCTTGCAAATATTCGATAATGGCGCCGGATTCCGCCAGGGTCAGATCGCCATCGACAATCACCGGAGATTTGCCAAGCGGGTGGATCTTTTTCAGCTCCGGTGGAGCCAGCATGGTTTGCGGATCGCGTTGGTAACGCTGCACCTGATAAGGCACACCCAGTTCTTCCAGAAACCACAAGATACGCTGCGAGCGTGAGTTATTCAGATGGTGCACGATAATCATGACGTTTCTCCAATCCGTTGCCAAACCAGTTCGCCAATCTGCACGCCGTTGCCGATTTGCAGCGGCACGGTACGCAGCGTCAGCCGATCGTCAGTGAAGCTGTAAAAGCGCACCTGACGGCTGCCGATCCAGTTGGGGAACGAGCTGCCCTCGACCTGATGAACAATCCGTTGGTCGCTCTCATCCACCCGATAGCGGCCGAAGTAACAAATCATATTGATGAAGGCGGCGCGGATTTCCTGCTCGTTGCCCTGGCCAAAATCGTCAGCGGTAAAGCGCGGCCGCGTAGCGCTGTAAAGCTGCGCCGCCATGGTGCCGTTGGCCTCATAATTAATGCGACCCAGCACCTGCTCCCCCAACGGGTAATTGACCTTGCCGTCTTCGTCTTTAAATACCGAAGACAGTAGCGACCAGCTGCCGATAAATGCATTGATTGCCATGGTGCATCCCCCTTTAAGGATCGTCATTAAAGGGTAGTGGCGATTATTCCAGCACGCCAGCGCTCAAAATTAAGTCAGTTTATTTGAATGAAATACTCAAAACTCTCCGATTTTCTCTGTAGGCATGTCGGTCTATTATTCAACACATCGAGAGGCAACAACCTCTCACCTGACAAATACCCTGAGGATTGAATCATGAAAAACATCAAAATTTTTGCTACTGCTCTACTGCTGACTACCGCTTCTTTCGCCACCGTTGCCGCTGACCAGCCTTCCAGCCAACCTGCCGCCGACGCTCAGAAAATCGGTGTCATCTCCGTTGCCGGCGCTTCTAACCTGAGTGCACTGGAAACCGAACTGGCTAACAAGGCCGCAGCATCAGGCGCCAGCTCTTACCGCATCATCTCTGCCGGTGGCCAGAACAAACTGCACGGCACCGCTGAAATCTTCAACTGATCGTCAGACAGCCCACTGACGGAAGAAAAAAAGCCCCGCGAGGGGCTTTTCTCGTTTCTAGCGCGCATCAAAACGCTTCGCCAGCTTCTGCAGACGAAATTGCTCGGTAATGTAGTCGACAAACACTCGGGTTTTACTCGGCAGAAATTTGGTGGTGGGAAAGTAAAGATAGACGCTACCGCGATCGACATACCAGGCTGGCAACACCCGCACCAGGCGGTCGCTTTCCAGATAAGGCAAGGCATTTGGCATGGCGATCAAAGCAATGCCCAGCCCCATTTCCGCCGCTCGCGCCGCCGCCTCAGGCTCATTCACCATCATGTTAATGGTCATCAAGGGTGCCCGCTGTTCGTTATCCGCATTGCGCAGCGGCAGGTTGCGAATGCGCCCGGTTTGCGGCGAGCGGATAAAAATCCCCGCGTGATTCGCCAGCTGTTCCGGTTGGCTCAAAAGCGGATGGCGCCGCAGATAATCCGCCGAGGCCACCAATACCCCGTGGGCCGGTGCCAGTTCACGCGCGATCATTCCCTGCGCCAGTTCGATGCCCCCGCCGATTGCAGCGTCGAAATGCTCGCCAATCATATCCACTTTGCGATTGTCAAAATGCCAGTCTGGCACGATCGCCGGATAACGAGACAAAAACGCCGGCAACAGAGGCATCACAAAATGCAGACCGAAGGCGGTGCCCATACTGACCTTGAGCGTACCTGCCGCTATGCCGCCACTGCTGCTCACCCCTTTCAGCGCGCACTGGATCGACTGCAAACCACCGCTCACCTCCTGCAGAAAACGTTCCCCTTCTTCGGTCAGGATCAGCTTGCGCGTGTTGCGCTGGAACAGCCGTACCCCCACCAGCGTCTCCAGCCTGGTGACATTCTTCCCCACCGCCGCAGAGCTGATGCCCAGTTTGCGGCCGGCAGCGGAAAAACTGCCGTTTTCCGCACTGCTGACAAAACATTCCAGATGGCCGAGCATGGCTTTCCCCTGTAGATTTCAAACCTGTGGTTTAAGCTGATTATAGCGCTTTGCGGCTAGTGGCCGCGTTGCGTTTCTCCGATACTGGTCCGGTAGATTTTTTAACCTTACCCACTCTGGAGAAACATCATGTCAGCAACCCTCTCTCTGCAAGGCAAAGTCGCATTCGTTCAGGGCGGCTCACGCGGTATCGGCGCCGCCATCGTCAAACGACTGGCGCGTGACGGCGCAGCGGTGGCATTCACTTACGTAGCTTCCGCCGACCGGGCCGATGCCGTGGCAAGTGAAATCACCGCCGTCGGCGGCAAGGCTATCGCCATCAAAGCCGACAGTGCCGACGCCGCAGCAGTACAGCGAGCGGTACGCCAGGCGGTGAACAGCTTCGGCAATCTGGATATTCTGGTGAATAACGCCGGGGTGTTTACGTTGGGCAGCACCGAAGAACTGGCGCTGGAAGATCTGGACCGTATGTTGGCGGTGAACGTACGCAGCGTCTTTGTTGCCAGCCAGGAAGCTGCGCGCCATATGAACGACGGTGGCCGCATCATCCACATCGGCAGCACCAACGCCGAGCGCGTGCCCTTTGGCGGTGCCGCAGTTTACGCAATGAGCAAATCCGCGCTGGTCGGCCTGACCAAGGGCATGGCGCGCGATCTCGGCCCGCGCGGCATCACCGTCAACAACGTGCAGCCCGGCCCGGTGGATACCGAGATGAACCCGGACGACGGCGATTTCGCCGAGCAGTTGAAACAGCTGATGGCCATCGGCCGCTACGGTAAAGATGAAGAGATCGCCAGCTTCGTCGCCTACCTGGCCGGCCCGCAAGCAGGCTACATTACCGGTGCCAGTCTGAGTATCGACGGCGGCTTCTCGGCTTAAGGTTTCTTAAATGCAAAAAGCCCCGCAAGGGGCTTTTTTATGGGCTTCAGACAGCCTGATATCAGAAAGGAATATCGTCGTCGAAGTCCATTGGCGGTTCGTTGCTGCTGGCTGCCGGCGCATTGTTCTGCGCTGGGCGAGCCTGCTGGCCGCCGCTGAACTGGTTGCCGCCCTGTGGTTGCTGAGGCTGGCCCCAACCGCCCTGGCCACCCGCTGCCTGGCCACCGCCGGCAGGTGCGCCGCCGCCTTGACGGCCGCCCAGCATCTGCATGGTGCCGCCAACGTTAACCACAACTTCGGTGGTGTATTTTTCTACGCCAGCCTGATCGGTCCATTTACGGGTCTGCAGGGCACCTTCGATATACACCTGGGAACCTTTACGCAGATATTCGCCCGCCACTTCAGCCAGCTTGCCGAACAACACCACGCGGTGCCACTCGGTTTTTTCTTTCTGCTCGCCAGTCGCCTTGTCACGCCAGCTTTCGGAGGTCGCCAGGGTAATGTTGGCCACTGCGCCGCCATTCGGCATGTAACGGACTTCCGGGTCTTGGCCCAGATTCCCGACCAGAATTACTTTGTTTACGCCTCTGCTGGCCATGAGAACTCTCCTGATGATTGATTTTTACACAGTATAAACGAGTAAGTTTAACACGCTCAGCCTGAAACGACACCCGTGTTGATAACTGCGTATTGTATTCCAGAATTGTCCTTTCGAACGACCTTGTTGCATTCGTATACTGGATATTCATTCAGGTTTTTTTGTGTCATAATTATGCGTTTCGTACTGGCTGTGCCGATTTTTTGCGCGTTTGATCACAAAATAACCCGCACTAAATCCAGACAGGCGCGGTGTATCATCAAGACGGGAAGTGTAAATGGACAATATCGAAGTTCGTGGTGCTCGAACCCATAATCTCAAAAACATCAACCTGATTATCCCGCGTGACAAGCTGATCGTCGTCACCGGTTTGTCCGGTTCAGGCAAGTCCTCGCTGGCTTTTGATACGCTGTATGCCGAAGGGCAGCGCCGCTACGTCGAGTCGCTCTCCGCCTATGCACGCCAGTTTCTTTCGCTGATGGAAAAACCGGACGTCGACCATATTGAAGGTCTGTCGCCGGCGATTTCCATCGAGCAGAAATCCACCTCGCATAACCCGCGATCCACGGTCGGCACCATCACCGAGATCCACGATTACCTGCGCCTGCTGTTCGCCCGCGTCGGCGAACCGCGCTGCCCGGATCACCATGTGGAACTGGCGGCGCAAACCGTCAGCCAGATGGTGGACAACGTGCTCAGCCAGCCGGAAGGCAAACGCCTGATGCTGCTGGCGCCGGTGGTGAAAGACCGCAAGGGCGAGCACACCAAAACGCTGGAAAACCTGGCGACCCAGGGCTATATCCGGGCGCGTATCGACGGCGAAGTCTGTGACCTATCCGATCCGCCGAAGCTGGAACTGCAGAAGAAGCACACCATTGAAGTGGTGGTCGATCGCTTCAAGGTGCGCGAAGATCTGGCGCAGCGCCTGGCGGAATCGTTCGAAACCGCGCTGGAATTGTCCGGCGGCACGGCGGTAGTGGCCGACATGGACGACGAAAAAGCGGATGAGCTGCTGTTCTCCGCCAACTTCGCCTGCCCGATCTGCGGCTACAGCATGCGCGAGCTGGAACCGCGTCTGTTCTCGTTCAATAACCCGGCCGGTGCCTGCCCGACCTGTGACGGCCTGGGCGTACAGCAGTTCTTCGATCCGGAACGCGTGGTGCAGAACCCCGAGCTTTCGCTGGCCGGCGGTGCGATCCGCGGTTGGGATCGCCGCAACTTTTATTATTTCCAGATGCTGCGTTCGCTGGCGGAGCATTATGCGTTCGACGTCGAAGCGCCGTTCAACACCCTGGACGCCAACGTGCAGAAAGCGGTGCTCAGCGGTTCCGGCAAAGAGTCGATCGAATTCAAATACATTAACGATCGCGGTGATACCACCGTGCGCCGCCACCCGTTCGAAGGCGTGCTGCACAACATGGAACGCCGCTATAAAGAGACGGAATCCAGCGCGGTGCGCGAAGAGCTGGCGAAGTTTATCAGCAACCGCCCTTGCGCCTCCTGTCACGGCACCCGCCTGCGCGAAGAAGCGCGCAACGTGTTTGTCGAAGACACCACGCTGCCGGAAATCTCCGATCTGAGCATCGGCCACGCCATGACCTTCTTCCAGAACATGAAGCTCAGCGGCCAGCGCGCCCAGATCGCCGAAAAAGTCCTGAAAGAGATTGGCGACCGGCTGAAATTCCTGGTAAACGTCGGGCTTAACTACCTGTCGCTGTCGCGCTCGGCGGAAACCCTGTCCGGCGGCGAGGCGCAGCGTATTCGTCTGGCCAGCCAGATCGGCGCCGGCCTGGTGGGCGTAATGTACGTTCTTGATGAACCGTCGATCGGCCTGCACCAGCGTGACAACGAACGCCTGCTGGAAACGCTGATCCACCTGCGTAACCTGGGCAACACGGTGATCGTGGTGGAGCATGACGAAGACGCCATCCGTGCCGCCGATCATGTGATCGACATCGGCCCCGGCGCCGGCGTGCACGGCGGCCAGGTGGTGGCGGAAGGCACGGTCGAAGACATCATGGCGCAGCCCGAATCGCTGACCGGCCAGTTCCTCAGCGGCAAACGCGAGATTGCCATTCCTGAGCAGCGCGTACCGGCCGATCCGACCAAGGTGCTGAAGCTGAGCGGCGCGCGCGGCAACAACCTGAAAGACGTGACGCTGACGCTGCCGGTGGGGCTGTTTACCTGCATCACCGGGGTCTCCGGATCCGGTAAATCCACGTTGATCAACGACACGCTGTTCCCGATCGCCCAACGCCAGCTCAACGGCGCCACCATTGCCGAACCGGCGCCGTTCCGCGAAGTGACCGGCCTCGAGCATTTCGACAAAGTGATCGACATCGATCAGAGCCCGATCGGCCGTACACCGCGCTCCAACCCGGCTACCTACACCGGCATCTTCACCCCGGTGCGCGAGCTGTTCGCCGGCGTACCTGAGTCGCGCAGCCGCGGCTATAACCCAGGCCGCTTCAGCTTTAACGTCAAGGGCGGGCGCTGTGAAGCCTGTCAGGGCGATGGCGTGATCAAGGTGGAAATGCACTTCCTGCCGGATATCTATGTGCCTTGCGACCAATGCAAAGGCAAGCGCTATAACCGTGAAACGCTGGAAGTGAAGTACAAGGGCAAGAGCATCCACGAAGTGCTGGAAATGACCATCGAAGAAGCGCGCGATTTCTTCGACGTGGTACCGGCGCTGGCGCGCAAGCTGCAAACGCTGATGGACGTCGGCCTGTCCTACATTCGCCTCGGCCAGTCGGCGACCACGCTGTCCGGCGGTGAGGCGCAACGCGTCAAGCTGGCGCGCGAGCTGTCTAAACGCGGTACCGGACAGACGCTGTATATCCTCGATGAGCCGACCACCGGTCTGCACTTCGCCGATATCCAGCAACTGCTGGCGGTGCTGCATCAGCTGCGCGATCAGGGCAACACCATCGTGGTGATTGAGCACAACCTTGACGTGATTAAAACGGCGGACTGGATTGTCGACCTGGGGCCGGAAGGCGGCAGCGGCGGCGGTGAAATCCTGGTCTCCGGCACGCCGGAAACCGTGGCCAACTGCGAAGCTTCGCATACCGCTCGCTTCCTCAAGCCGTTACTGAAAATGAAGAAATAACCTTTCTTGCCGGCGGGCCGTTTGCGGCCCGCCCTTTCATCCGCCCGCCATAATTAAAGAGAAACAGGCAAGATTTAGACATTTTCAGGCATTTCCCTCCCCGCTCGCAGCTTTTATCATCAATGTTCCCTCTGCGTCGCCCGTATGACCTGGGCCGCGTCTCACCGGTACCCTGCTGCCGGAAAACATCCTCCCCCATTCACTGATGACTGGAGTTACCATGAACATTACGCATGCCTATGCCGCGCATGACGCGAAGTCAGCGCTCGTTCCTTTCGATTACACACCGCGCGCCCTGCGCGACCACGATGTGCAAATCGAGGTTCTGTTCTGTGGCGTCTGCCATTCTGATCTGCACCAGGCCCGCAACGAATGGAACAACTCGATTTTCCCGGTGGTGCCCGGCCATGAAATTGTTGGCCGCGTAACCGCCGTCGGCAGCCACGTATCACGCCATCAGGTTGGCGATCTGGTCGGCGTCGGCTGCATGGTCGATTCCTGTCGCACCTGCCCGAGCTGTGACGAAGGGCTGGAGCAATACTGCGAAAGCGGCTTTACCGGCACCTACAACGGTCAGGATCGGCAAACCGGCGCCATCACCTACGGCGGCTACTCAACCGCTATGGTGGTGGATCAGGACTTTGTGCTGCGGGTGCCGGCAAATCTCGATCCGGCCGGCGTTGCGCCGCTGCTTTGCGCCGGTATCACCACCTATTCGCCGTTGCGCCAATGGGGTGCCGGGCCGGGCAAGAAGGTCGGTATCGTCGGCCTCGGCGGCTTGGGGCACATGGGGGTCAAGCTGGCGCGAGCCATGGGCGCTCATGTGGTGCTGTTCACCACGTCGGCCTCCAAAGTTGAAGACGCCAAACGCCTCGGCGCCCATGAAGTGGTGATCTCGCGCAACCCGGAAGAAATGGCGCAGCACGTCAACAGCTTCGATTTTATTCTCAACACGGTGGCGGCTCAGCACGATCTGAACCCGTTCCTCAACCTGCTGCGGCGTGATGGCACTTTGACGTTGGTGGGTGCACCGGAACACGATCACCCGTCGCCGCAGGTGTTTAACCTGATCATGAAACGCCGCCGCCTCGCCGGCTCGCTGATCGGTGGCATTGCAGAAACCCAGGAGATGCTGGATTTTTGCGGCCAGCACGGTATTACCTCGGATATCGAACTGATCCCGATGCAGCAAATCAACGAAGCCTATGAGCGCATGCTGAAAAGCGACGTGAAATACCGTTTCGTGGTGGATATCAACTCTCTGCGAGCATAATGCGACGGGCGCCCACTGCGGCGCCCGTTTTTTGTCATAGCTGTTTAATCACCCGCGCCGGATTACCGCCGACCACGCAGTTGGCCGGCACGTCCTTGGTGACTACCGCCCCGGACGCCACCACCACGTTATCTCCCAGAGTGACGCCAGGGTTAATTACCGCCCGGCCGCCAATCCACACGTTATTGCCAATGCTGACCGGTTTGCCGAACTCCGCACCGCCGACGCGGGTTTGCGCATCCAACGGATGGGTAGCGGTATAAATATGTACCCCCGGTGCCAACAGGCAGTTATCGCCAATATGCACTTCGCACACATCCAGGATGACACAGTCAAAATTGGCGTAAAAATTCTTCCCCAGATAGATGTTATAACCGTAATCGCAGCGGAACGTCGGTTCGATGGTTCCCCCCTGATACCGGCCCAGCAGCGCCGTCAGCCACTGCTTACGCAGGTCGCCCTCGTCAGGGGATGAATGGTTGTAATGGTGCACCAGCTGGCGCGCGCGCTTGCGTTCGCTGCGCAGCAGCTCGTCACCGGCATCGTACAGTTCGCCGGCAATCATCTTGCGTTTTTCTTCACTCATCGCCATCTCAGGGTATCCTTTGGTCTCGCGGCTCATTGATTAAAAAAGCCTAGTCTTTCCTGGTGCCCAATAAAAAGGGAACGTTCCCATTTTCGAATCGCGATCACAATTTAAAGAGAAAAAAGAGATGAAGAAGCGGAAAAGGCAGGCAACCACGCCTGCCCTGCCGATTAAGCGCGCAGTTCCTGCCGCACGTGGTCGGGTAACCCTTCCAGCACCAGCTGATATGAACTGTCGATCAGGGTATAAAATTGCGAGTTCGGCAAGTTGCCGTCGAGAAACACCGTATTCCAGTGCGCCTTGTTCATGCCAGCGCAGGCGACGATCTCGGGGTGATGCTCGCGCAGGCTTTCTGCCAACTCCGGGCTTGATTTCACCGCCAGGGCCGGCCGGCCCTGTACCTCGCACACCATGGCGAACATCACGTCGCCGACCTTGATCTGGCTGGCCTGCCACTGGTTCTGGTCGCTTTGTTCCGCGCCCGGCTTCGCCATGCAGTATTCCAGCAGTGCTGTGTTATTCATTGGGTTACTCCCCCTGTAAAGTGGCCACAATACGGCGTGAACCGCCGTGGATGCGGTGCTCCCCCAGCCAAATCCCCTGCCATGTGCCCAACATCAGCCGCCCGTGGCTCACAGGCAGCGTTAAAGATGCGCCCAGCAGCGAGGATTTGATGTGTGCCGGCATGTCGTCCAGCCCTTCGTAGTCATGCTGATAGGGTGCGTTCTCAGGTACCTGACGCAGGAAATGCTGCTCCATGTCGGCTCGCACCGTGGGATCGCAGTTCTCGTTGAGCGTCAGCGAGGCCGAGGTATGCTGCAACAACAGATGCAGCAAGCCAGTTTGCAGGCGGTGTAAGTGAGTTAACTGGTCAGTAATCTCTTCGGTAACCAGATGAAAACCACGCGCTTTTGCGCTGAGGATAAGCGTTTGCTGATGCCACATGAGTGAGCGCCCCTCAATCAGTATATTCTCTATCCGGTTTGCGGCAACTTTGGCGGCAAACCGACAACAAAAAAGGAGCGATATCGCTATCGCTCCTTTGCTAACGCAGCTTTACCCTAACAGTTTTTACTGCACCGCGGCAAACGCCTCGGCCACCTGATGCACGTTGTTGTGGTTCAGGCCGGCCATGCAAACGCGTCCGCTGTGGATCAGGTACACGCCGAACTCTTCACGCAGGCGATCAACCTGCGCCGCGCTGAAACCGGTGTAGCTGAACATGCCGCGCTGCTGCAGCAGGTAATCGAAGTTACGCTGCGGCAACGCAATTTTCAGCGCCTCTACCAGCGTTTTGCGCATCTCAAGGATACGGGTGCGCATGCTTTCCACTTCCGCCAGCCACTGGGCTTTCAACTGCGTATCGTTCAGCACCTTCGCCACCACCTGCGCACCGAAGTTCGGCGGGCTGGAGTAGTTGCGGCGTACGGTGGCCTTCAATTGCCCCAGCACGCGCCCGGCGGCTTCTTCGCTTTCGCACACCACCGACAGGCCGCCGACGCGTTCGCCATACAGCGAGAAGATTTTCGAGAACGAGTTACTCACCAGGCACGGCAGGCCGGCGGCGGCGATAGTGCGGATAGCGTAGGCATCTTCAGTGATACCGCCGCCAAAACCCTGATAGGCGATATCGAGGAACGGGATTAGCTCACGCTCGGCGATCACCTTGACCACTTCATCCCACTGGGCATTGGTCAGGTCAGAGCCTGTCGGGTTGTGGCAGCACGGATGCAGCAGCGCGATGCTGTGTTTCGGCAGCTGTTTCAACGCGCTCAGCATCGCGTCGAACTTCACGCCCAGGCTTTCGCCATCAAAGTACGGATAGGTGTTCACTTTGAAACCGGCCCCGCCGAAGATGGCAATATGGTTTTCCCAGGTGGGATCACTGACCCATACCTGCGAATCCGGGAAGTAGCTTTTCAGGAAGTCGGCCCCCACTTTCAGCGCGCCGGAACCGCCTACGGTCTGAATGGTGGCGATGCGCCCCTGTTGCAGCATCGGGTGTTCGGCCCCGAACAGCAGGTGCTGAATGGCAGTACGGTAAGGCAGCAGACCTTCCATCGGCAGATACACCGACGCGCCCTGATCCACGCTGTTCAACTGCGCTTCCGCTGCGGCAACCGCCTTCATCTGCGGGATAATACCCCGCTCGTCATAGTAAAGGCCGATACTCAGGTTAACCTTGTGCGCACGTGTGTCTTTTTTGAATTTTTCCATCAGCGACAGGATAGGATCGCCTGCATAGGCATCAACGTTCTGGAACACGGGGTCGTTCTCCTAGATTGGGTTATTCACAGGGTACAGATTCAAACGCTGTAACGACCAGGGCGATGGTTCATCGCGATAATCAGATTCAGCACCATTGCACCTAATATAGACGCAATTAGCAGGGAAATATTCACCACAAACAGTGAGGCTAACACGATAGAAATATCGACCGCCATTTGCAACTTGCCGGCGCGCAAACCGTATTTATCCTGCAGATACAGCGCGAGAATATTGACGCCGCCCAAGCTGGCCTTATGGCGAAATAACACAATAAACCCTAATCCCATGATCATGCTACCGAACACCGTTGCATAAAAAGGCTGCAGGCGATCAAAATGGATGAAATAGGGGTGCAAATCGGAAAATATCGACACCAGCGCCACCGAGCAGAAGGTTTTGACGGTGAACGCCCACCCCATACGGCGGATCGCCAGATAATAGAACGGCAGGTTAAGCAAAAAGAACGCTACGCCGAACGACAGCGGTGTCAGGTAGTTGATTAAAAAAGCCAATCCGGCGGTGCCGCCGGTCAGCGCGCCGGCCTGCCGCAGCAGGATCACGCCGAACGACACCATCAGCGTGCCGATCAGGATCGCCAGCACGTCTTCCAGCAGAGTATGGGAAATATTGTCTTCAGGGCTGATGCAGTTATCCATGGTGTTATTACTCAAAGTAGGTTGCCGTCACCACCCGGTGAACCGGGTTTGTACGCTGAATAATGCAAAAGCCACACCATAAGATAAGCAAAACGGTCGTCATCATGCGATTCCGCAGGATGTTCGGCATTTACCCACAATAAGCCGCTGTTTTTATTTAAAATAAAAAACGCACAAAACACGCATAAATATCAAAATAACTGCAAACACCATGCATTAAATTCATATTTACCAGCCACATCTCGCATCAAATGCCCATTAATGGTGCAGCCCGCCCTCAAATGGTTCATTAAATGGATGCGACGATGTCCGATCAGCGCGCTACCGGCAGCAACCCGTTTTCTTTCAGCCGGTTCAGTACCACCGCGGTTTTCACGTGCGCTACGCTCTTGTGCATCGACAGGGTTTTGCTGATAAAGTCGCTCAACGCCGCCAGATCGGCCACCGCCACCTTTAACAGGTAGTCAGCGTCGCCGGTGGTTTTATAGGCGTCGAGAATAGCGTCAACCTCTTCCAGCATGCGATGAAAGCTGTCCACATGCTCCTGGGCATGGTTGGTCAGACTCACTTCGATTAACCCCACCATCCCCAGCCCCACGGCCTCCGGCGCCAGCCGCGCATGGTAACCGCGGATCAACTGAGCCTGTTCCAGGCTGATACGCCGCCGTGAGCACTGGGAAGCGGACAACCCCACCAACTCGCTCAGTTCCTGATTGGTCAGACGGCCATTGGCCTGTAACAGCGTCAGGATTTTCATATCAAAATCGTCAATGTTGTACATAGCCACCTGTAAACCCGTTAAGAAATGTTGACGTTACAGACTATCAGTTTTTTTGCCCCTGTAATCCCCCCGTTTTGATTCCCCGGCGACGCCTCACAGTTTCATTGCACCACCCTGGCCCATTTCCGGTCATCACGAGCACGCAATGCGAGCATTGCGTGCGAAAAACAAGGTTAAAACGCCTTAAACTCCGCAATAATCACGGTTTAATGCACGGTTCGTGAGTCAAAACGAAAAATAATTAAATAACGTTTTCAGCAGGTTATTAGTGAAACGCCCCCATCCCCCTTACCCGCTGGCCCGATAGTTGCTAAATCCCCAGCGACACGCATTTACCTTTTTGGGGAACACAGATGGACAATCATCAGTCAGAAAACCAGTTGAAAAGAGGGTTAAAAAACCGTCATATCCAGCTGATCGCTCTCGGCGGCGCCATCGGCACCGGGCTGTTTCTCGGCATCGCCCAGACCATAAAGATGGCCGGCCCCTCGGTGCTGCTCGGTTACGCCATCGCCGGGGTTATCGCCTTCTTTATCATGCGCCAACTGGGTGAAATGGTAGTGGAAGAGCCGGTGGCCGGTTCCTTCAGCCACTTTGCCAATAAATACTGGAGCGGTTTTGCCGGCTTTATGTCCGGCTGGAACTATTGGGTGCTGTACGTGTTGGTGAGCATGGCAGAGCTGACCGCCGTGGGCATTTACGTACAGTACTGGTGGCCGGAAATCCCGACCTGGGTCTCCGCAGCGGTATTCTTTGTGGCGATCAACGCCATCAACCTGACCAGCGTCAAAGTGTACGGCGAGATGGAATTCTGGTTTTCCATCATCAAAGTGGCGGCGATCATCAGCATGATCGCATTTGGCGCCTGGCTGTTGGCCAGCGGGCACGGCGGACCGGACGCCAGCGTGGCCAACCTGTGGCAATACGGCGGTTTCTTCCCTAACGGCATCAGCGGCCTGGTGATGGCAATGGCGGTGATCATGTTCTCGTTCGGTGGCCTGGAGCTGGTCGGCATTACCGCCGCCGAAGCGGATAACCCGGAAAAAAGTATTCCGCAGGCCACCAATCAGGTGATTTACCGTATTCTGCTGTTTTATGTCGGCGCACTGGCGGTGCTGCTGTCACTGTATCCGTGGCAGAAGGTGGTGGAAGGCGGCAGCCCGTTCGTCCTGATCTTCCATGCGCTGGACAGCAATCTGGTGGCGACGCTGCTGAACATGGTGGTACTGTCCGCCGCGCTGTCGGTGTACAACAGCTGCGTGTACTGCAACAGCCGCATGCTGTTTGGGCTGGCGAAGCAGGGCAACGCGCCGCGCACACTGCTGAAGATCAATCGCCGTGGCATTCCGCTGGCGGCGCTGAGCGTGTCGGCGCTGGTGACCGCACTGTGCGTGCTGCTCAACTACCTGATGCCGGGCAAGGCGTTTGAATTGCTGATGGCGTTGGTGGTGTCCGCATTGGTGATCAACTGGGCAATGATCTGCATTACCCACCTGAAGTTTCGGCGCGCCAAGCGGCTGGCCGGGCAGCAAACGCGTTTCCAAAGTTGGGGTTACCCGTTCACCAATCTGATTTGTCTGCTGTTTTTAGCCGGGATTTTGGTCATTATGTTTATGACGCCAGGCATCCGGATTTCGGTAGTGTTGATTCCGGTTTGGCTGTTGGTGTTGGCGGCAAGCTATCTGCTGAAGAAAAAGAACGCCGCCGCGCCGGGCGCCATTGCTGAATCCAATAACGTCTAAGCAAGGGAAACAGATGAAAAAGCTACTACCTCTCGCACTGCTGGTCGCCGCCGGGAGCGCCAGCGCCCAATCCCATCTGGATAAGGTGACACAACAGGGCACGCTGGAAGTTTGCACCACCGGCGATTATAAGCCCTACACCTTTTTGAAGGAAGACGGCAGCTACGAAGGCATTGATATCGCCATGGCGGAATCGCTGGCCAAGAGCCTGGGCGCCAAAGTGAAATGGGTGAAAACCAGTTGGAAAACCCTGACGCCGGACTTTGTCGCCGGCAAATGCGACATCGCCATGGGCGGCATTTCCGTCACGCTACAACGGCAAAAACAGGTGTTCTTCGCCGATAAGCTGGATACCGACGGTAAAATCCCGCTGGTGCGCTGCACCGACGTGAAGAAATACCGGACCGTCGATCAAATCAACAAGGCGTCCGTGCGCCTGCTGGAACCGGCAGGTGGCACCAACGAAGCTTTCGTACATGCTTACCTGCCCGACGCCAAACTGACGTTGACCCATGATAACGTAGGTATTTTTCAGCAGTTAGTGGACAAGAAAGCCGATGTGATGATCACCGATGCTTCCGAAGCGCTGTATCAGCAAAAGCGCTACCCGAAACTGTGTGCGGTCAATCCGGACAAACCGCTGCAATATGGCGAGAAGGCCTATATGTTGCCGCGTGATGATCTGAGTTGGAAGCTGTATGTGGATCAGTGGCTGCACCTGGCCAAAGCGACCGGCGAGTATCAGAGCATTATCGATCAGTGGCTGGCGGTAAAGAAGTAACGCATTGAAGGTTGGGGCCGGCATCTTGCCGGCCCACGACAGGCTATTCGCCGATATATTCCATCGCCACGCGTTGCGTCAGCTTGGTAATCAGCTCATAGGCGCTGATGCCGGTACAAGCGGCAATGCGTTCAACCGGCAACGCCTTGCCCCACAGCACCACTTCATCGCCGACCTTATCGGTCGCATCCGGCCCGAGATCGACCGAAATCATGTCCATCGACACCCGGCCGACCACCGGTACTTCACGGCCATTGAGCCACACCGGGGTACCGGAAGGCGCACTGCGCGGGTAACCGTCGCCGTAACCCATCGCCACCACACCCAGACGAGTATCGCCTTCGCTCACCCAGGTACCGCCGTACCCCACCGACTCGCCGGCCTTGTGGTCACGTACCGCGATCAGGTTGGACTTCAGCGTCATCGCCGGCTGCAGATCAAACTGGCTGCCGCAGGAATCCTCCATCGGCGAAACGCCATACAAGATAATGCCCGGGCGCACCCAATCATTGTGCGCATCCGGCCACAGCAAGGTACCGCCCGAAGCGGCGATCGAGCGCTGGCCTGGCTTGCCACGGGCAAAACTTTCGAAACACTGTATTTGCTTGAGCGTAGCGTCAGAGCCCGGTTCATCGGCACGGCTGAAGTGGCTCATGATATTGACCGGCTGCGCGACGTTACGGCAGGCGCTCAGACGCTGATAAAAGGCTTCGGCCTGTTCCGGACGCACGCCCAGACGGTGCATACCGGTATCCAGCTTCATCCATACCGGCACCGGGCGCGCCAGCTCGGCCAGCTCCAGCGCTTCAAGCTGTTCGATACTGTGCACCGCGGTTTCAATGTTATTCGCCACCAACACCGGCAAATCTTCCGCGCAAAAGAAGCCTTCCAGCAGCAGGATCGGTTTCACGATGCCGCCGGAGCGCAACATCAGAGCCTCACCAATGCGTGCCACACCGTAGCAGTCTGCGTCTTGCAGGGTATGAGCTGTTTCCAGCAGGCCATGTCCATAAGCGTTTGCTTTCACAACGGCAATCAGGCGGCTTTGCGGCGCCTGACGGCGCACCTGTTGCAGATTATGTCGCAGAGCGCGGCGGTCGATAACAGCGGTTGCCGCTTTCATTTCAATTCCTTAGCTGATTATTCATCATCATATTGTGGCCCCGCGTAGTTATCGAAACGCGACCACTGGCCGTTAAAGGTCAGGCGCACGGTACCGATCGGGCCGTTACGCTGCTTACCCAGAATAATTTCGGCAATCCCTTTCATGTCGCTGT
Organism: Serratia inhibens; assembly: GCF_003591175.1. Lineage (GTDB taxonomy): Bacteria > Pseudomonadota > Gammaproteobacteria > Enterobacterales > Enterobacteriaceae > Serratia > Serratia inhibens. The sequence continues at coordinate 77,274 of NZ_QYYG01000012.1, forward strand.
TCTCGTGATAAACCTCGTCACGGTAGATAAACATGATCAAGTCGGCATCCTGCTCGATGGAACCGGACTCACGCAGGTCGGAGTTGACCGGGCGTTTGTCGGCGCGTTGCTCCAGGCTTCGGTTCAGCTGCGACAGCGCCACCACCGGTACCTGCAGCTCTTTCGCCAGCGCCTTCAGCGAGCGGGAAATTTCAGCGATCTCCAGCGTACGGTTGTCGGACAGGGCCGGCACGCGCATCAGCTGCAGGTAGTCGATCATGATCAGGCTGAGGCCGTCATGTTCGCGGAAAATACGGCGCGCGCGGGAGCGCACTTCGGTTGGCGTCAGGCCGGAGGAGTCATCGATATACATGTTGCGCTTCTCCAACAGGATACCCATGGTGCTGGAAATGCGCGCCCAATCCTCGTCGTCGAGCTGGCCGGTACGGATACGCGTCTGGTCGACGCGCGACAGCGACGCCAGCATACGCATCATGATCTGGTTGCCGGGCATCTCCAGGCTGAAGATCAGCACCGGTTTTTCCTGCGTCATCGCGGCGTGTTCACACAGGTTCATGGCGAAAGTGGTTTTCCCCATCGAAGGACGGGCGGCGACGATGATCAGGTCCGACTTTTGCAAACCGGCGGTTTTCTTGTTGAGATCCTGATAGCCGGTGTCTACCCCGGTAACCCCGTCGTGCGGCTGCTGGTACAGCTGTTCGATACGCGAAACGGTGTCTTCCAGAATACGCTCAATACCTTTCGGGCCTTCATCTTTACTGGCGCGATTTTCCGCGATCTGGAATACCCGCGACTCGGCCAAATCGAGCAGATCTTCGCTGCTGCGGCCTTGCGGATCGTAACCGGCGTCGGCGATCTCATTGGCGACCGAGATCATTTCGCGCACCACCGCGCGTTCACGCACGATGTCAGCATAAGCACCGATGTTCGCGGCGCTTGGGGTGTTTTTCGACAGCTCGGCCAGATAGGCGAAACCGCCCACCGAATCCAGTTCACCGCGCTGCTCGAGCGATTCGGACAGGGTGATCAGGTCGATAGGCCGGCTCATTTCCAACAGCCGCTGCATCTCGGTGAAGATCAGGCGGTGCGGGCGGCTGAAGAAATCGTTGGAGACCACGCGTTCCGATACGTTATCCCAGCGTTCGTTATCCAGCATCAAACCGCCCAACACGGACTGTTCCGCCTCCAGCGAATGTGGCGGCATCTTCAGCCCTTCCATCTGGCGATCTCGGGGGCGATCTCTGGCTTCGTCCGCGTAATTTTTGTTGGTTGGTTTTTTTCCTGCCATGAAGCGTATTCTTTATCCGGTTGCGAATGGAGAATCCTGACGCGAGAGTATACGTGATTTTTATCTGTGATTCCCGCGGCATAACCGATGCAAAAAAGGTATCAATCCGCACCCGGCTAAACTGGATCGTCAATACTAAAACGCGTAGGGTGAAATCAGACACCCCAACGAGGTAATGAAATGGCAAAGCGCATTCAATTCTCCGCCACCGGCGGTCCGGAAGTGTTGCAATACGTTGATTTTACACCTATCGATCCGGCAGCCGGTGAGGTCCAGGTTGAGAATAAGGCGATCGGCATCAACTACATCGATACCTATATTCGCAGCGGCCTCTATGCGCCCGCCAGCCTGCCAAGCGGGTTGGGCACCGAAGCGGCCGGCGTGGTGATCAAGGTGGGCGCCGGCGTCAGCGCGGTGAAACCTGGCGACCGCGTGGTTTACGCCCAGTCGTCGCTCGGCGCCTACAGCGACATTCACAATGTTTCGGTGGAGAAAGTGGCGATCCTGCCGCATAACCTGAGCTTTGAGCAGGGTGCAGCCTCGTTCCTGAAAGGGCTGACGGTACATTATCTGCTGCGCCAAACCCATGAAGTGCAGCCGGGCGAAGTGTTTCTGTTCCATGCCGCCGCAGGCGGCGTCGGGCTGATTGCCTGCCAGTGGGCCAAGGCGCTCGGCGCAAAGCTTATCGGCAGCGTCGGCTCCGACGAAAAAGCTGAACTGGCTAAACGCGCCGGCGCCTGGGCGACCATCAATTACCATAAAGAAGATATCGCCCAGCGCGTGGCTGAACTGACGCAGGGCGAAAAAGTCGGTGTGGTATACGATTCGGTGGGCCAAAGCACCTGGCAGGCTTCACTCAATAGCCTGAAACGCCGTGGGCTGATGGTCAGCTTCGGCAACGCTTCCGGCCCGGTAACCGGCGTCGATCTGGCGCTGTTGAACCAGAAAGGTTCGCTGTACGTCACCCGCCCTTCGCTTAACGGTTACGTCACTAACCGCGACGAGTTGCAATTCGCCAGCAATGAGCTGTTCTCATTGATCGGCAGCGGCGCCATCAAGATCGACGTAAAAGAAGAGCAAAAGTTTGCGCTGGCCGATGCGCAGCGTGCGCATGAGGTGCTGGAAAGCCGCAACACCAGCGGTTCAAGCCTGCTGATCCCCTGATCCCAGACAAAAGAAAAGGGCTCCGTAAGGAGCCCTTTCTATTACTGCATTTGTAGGGGTAGAGCAGAGTCCGCCAGAGACAGGGGGTTGCTTCAGCAACGCTCGTATTGGGTATTATTGTCTCTTGCGGTGATGAAATAGGTCGCATCGCTGCATCGACAAATATCCTACCAGCCCCTAAACGCGAAAAACACGCTTAATGTGCCGCATTCGCATTTAAAACGCCAAGGTGTGATCGTCGCCGCATTCACGATGAATTTGTTACGCACATTTCAGCATGACTGCCTGATTACTCGACAAAAAATCAGTACCGGCGTATTTGCGGCTTCTGCATCGAACGGTATATCCAGACGCCCACCACCGCCAAAATCAGCCAGGGCAACAGCTTTATCACCATCGCAAACAGGCCGCCCAACAGCATAAACGCCGCCGCTACCAGTAACGCGGCGAACACGCCCAGCAGCGAAATTCCGGTCACCATCAGCATCACTACAAAGCCAATGAGAAAGAAGAGTTCTAACATGATTGCTCCTTCGCAAAACAAAGTCTCTGCAGGAGTATTACAAGATGCGTGCCAGAACGGCGGAAAAGATAAGTAATTGAAATATAAAAACAGGCAAACAGCAGAGCGCTGAATGCCTGATGAAAAAGACTAACTATTAGTCAAATTTTTTGTGTATTACGCCACTTCGGTACGCGGCAAACGTACCAGATCCAGCGCAGCTTCCACCACGCGCGCATCGGCGCCCGGTTTGTGGGCGTTCTCGCTCAGATGGCGACGCCACTGGCGCGCACCCGGCACGCCCTGGAACAGGCCGAGGATATGGCGGGTGATGTGCCCCAAATAGGTGCCGTTCGACAGCTCACGTTCAATATACGGATACAGCGATTCGATAATCGCCACGCTGTCCATGACCTCGGTCTGGCGACCAAACAGCTCACTGTCGACCCGCGCCAAAATGCCCGGATTCTGATAAGCCTCGCGCCCCATCATCACGCCATCCAGATGCTCCAGATGCTGCTTTGCTTCTTCCAGCGTTTTCACACCGCCGTTGATGGCAAGAGTCAACTGCGGGAAATCCCGTTTCAGTTGGTACACGCGCGGGTAGTCCAGCGGTGGCACCTCACGGTTTTCTTTCGGGCTGAGGCCGGACAACCAGGCCTTGCGCGCATGGATAGTAAACATGTCGCACTCGCCGCGCCCGGCGACGGTGGCGATAAAATCACACAGAAACTCGTAGCTGTCCTGGTCGTCAATACCGATGCGGGTCTTGACCGTCACCGGGATCGACACCACGTCACGCATCGCCTTGATGCAGTCGGCAACCAGCGTCGCCTGCCCCATCAGACAGGCGCCGAACATGCCGTTCTGCACCCGATCGGACGGGCAACCGACGTTAAGGTTAATCTCGTCGTAGCCACGCTGTTCGGCCAGTTTGGCACAGTGCGCCAGCGCAGTCGGATCGCTGCCGCCCAGTTGCAACGCCACCGGATGTTCTTCTTCGCTGTAGGCCAGATAGTCGCCCTTGCCGTGAATAATAGCGCCGGTGGTCACCATTTCGGTGTACAGCAACGTTTCTTTGGTCAGCAGGCGATGGAAGTAACGGCAATGACGATCGGTCCAGTCGAGCATCGGCGCAATGGAGAAACGATTGGCGGCATATTTTGAGGCGTGGTTGTCTGTCGTCATGCTGAGTTACTGGCTACCTGATCTGTCTGGGATTCAACGAACGGCGTACTGCCGCAAACGGCTATTATAACGACAATCGGCGGCATTGGGAAAACCGCCGTGTCATCAGGCCAAAAAGAAAAAGAAAAAACGAATAAAAACGCCTCTTCAGGTGTTCTCTCACCAAGGGGGCAATTCGTCTCTCTTCCAATGAGGAAAAAACCATGAACAGTTTCGTTAAACGCCTGTTGCTGCCCATTATTGCCGGCTCTGCGTTGTTTTCCGGCGCGGCCCTGGCAATGGGGGGTGACGGCAGCGGCCAAACCACGCCGACCTGCCCGAAAGGCCAGATATACGACACAAAAACCAAGACCTGCATGGTCGATAAAAGCAGCATGATCGGCGACAACGATCGGGCGAACTACGCCTATGCGCTGGCAAAAAGCGGCCGCTATCAGGATGCCCTCGACGTGCTGAACACCCTGAAAAATCCCAACACCGCCGTAGCGTTGAACTACCGGGGTTACGCCACCCGCAAGCTCGGGCGCACGGATGAAGGGATCGGCTACTATTTAAAATCAGTGGCGCTCGACCCCAACTACGCGAAAGTCCGCGAATATCTGGGCGAGGCCTATATGGTAAAAGGCCGTCCGGACCTGGCGAAAGAACAGCTCAGCGTGATCCAGTCACTGTGCGGCACCGGTTGCGAAGAGTACCGCGACCTGGCGGCAGCCATAGATCACCATCCCGAATCATAAGACAGCAAGGCCCGGAGGCGAGCATCAGCAACGACGCAATCCGCAACGAAATCGGCCAGTATCTTTCCCGCCTGTGGCGCTATGGTTTAGTGCTCTCTCACCGGCGGGATATCGCCGACGATTTGGTACAAGCCACCTGTGTGCGGGCGCTGGAGCGCGCCGCACAGTTTACGCTGGGTTCGCGTATGGATCGCTGGCTGTTTTCGATTCTGCATTCCATTTGGCTGAACGAAGTCCGTGCCCGGCATATCCGTCAGGGGCAGGGTTTTGTCGACGTCGACGATCTGGCCGGCGAGGAAAACGGGGAAGAGACGATATGGGCCAATGAGGTGATGCAGCGGGTCAATCGCTTGCCGGAGGCGCAGCGCAATACGCTATTCCTGGTGTACGTGGAGGAGCTTTCTTACCGGGAAGCGGCCGAGGTACTCGGCGTCCCCATCGGCACCATCATGAGCCGCCTGGCAGCGGCACGTCTACGGCTTGCAAACGACAGCGCGCTGCAAACCCGCGCCCCGCAGTCAAAAGGAGAACGATCATGAGCTCATACTATACTGCGGATGAACTGCTGGTCGCTTATCTGGATAATCAACTGGATCCCCAACAGCGCCGCAGCCTGGAACAGCGCCTGGCCGACGAACCGGCATTGGCCGACCGTTTGTCGCTGCTGGAGCGCAGCAATCTGCCGTTCAAACAGGCATTTGCCCCTTTACTGGATGAAGCACCGGCGCAACGGCTCCAGGCCAGATGGCCACTTGCCACTCCCGCCCCACAACGCGGCGTCAGCCGCCGTGCCCTGATTGCCGCTGCCGTCGGTTTTCTGGCACTGGGTGTCGCGGGCGATCGCGCCTGGCTGCAAGCGAGTCAGCCAGAAGACAACTGGCGCGGCCTGGTCGCCCAATACATGGCGCTCTATACCCCGGAAACGCTGGCAGGCTTCGATAGCTCCCCTGCGTTACTCGCCAGCCAGTTGCAATACACCGGTGAACGGCTGGGCATTGCCCTTCCCGCTCCCAAACTGGCATTGAACGGCGCAGAGCTGAAAAATGCCCGCGTGCTGGCTTACGACGATCGTCGTATTGCGCAGTTGACCTGGCTGGACGCCCGGTTTGGCCCGCTGGCGCTGTGCATCATCCAACAATCGGGCAAGCCGGAATCCGCACAAAGCGAACGCCGTCAGGGGATGAATGTGGTGTATTGGGCCGATGGCAGCCACAGCTTTATGCTGATTGGCCATAATCCGGCGGCGGAAATGACCGCGCTGGCGGAGCGCCTGCAAGGCTCACTTTCCGTCTGAGAGAGGGAATGGGCGTTGCTCACCGCTCAGGTGTCGGCATAGCGTTTGATTTTCCTCTTCTTTTCAGGCGCGCAAACCCTGCTCCTGCCTCCCGGAACATCCTTATCAGCGGAAAAGGGGGCGACTCTCGGCGATTACGCTTAATCATGGTAAAATCGGCTTTTTTACGTACCGGGATATTTGCCATGAACTCAAGCACCCAGGAAAAGCTGCTGTCGCAGGCTGAACAACTCTGCCAGCAACGCAATGTGCGGCTGACACCGCAGCGGCTGGAAGTGTTACGCCTGATGGCACAACAGCCCGGTGCCATCAGCGCTTATGACCTGCTGGATCTGCTGCGGGTGGCCGAACCGCAGGCTAAACCGCCAACGGTATATCGCGCGCTGGATTTTCTTTTGGAACAAGGGTTTATTCATCGGGTGGAGTCAGCCAACAGCTATGTGTTGTGCCATCACTTCGAACAACCGATGCATACCTCTGCCCTGTTTATCTGCGATCGCTGTGCTCAGGTGACTGAACGCACCACCGAAGGGGTCGAGGAGACGCTGCAAAAGCTGGCGAAAGAGTCGGGTTTTGTGCTGCGCCACAGCGTGGTGGAAGCGCATGGCCTGTGTTCAGGCTGTGTTGAGGTAGAGGCCTGCGACAGCAAGCATGATTGCGGCGAGCACGATCACAGTATCGCCATCAAGAAGAAATAAATTATGCGGGGTTGGTCAGGCACTTCCCTGTACCTGCGGCCGTGGCGTCAAGGGGATGAAAAACGCCGGGCCGGCTACAGTCAGTCGCTTACGGCCACCGTCCGCTGTGGCCCTGCTCGCTACCAGCGATACTTGTTGTGGTCTTCCCAGGATTTAACTTCTTTCTCGGCCGCCTCTTTCTGGTAGCCGTAACGTTCCTGGATTTTACCGACAAGCTGTTCGCGTTTCCCTTCAATGACCGCCAAATCGTCATCGGTCAGCTTGCCCCATTGTTCCTTCACTTTCCCTTTGAACTGTTTCCAGCTACCGTCGGCTTGATCTTTGTTCATAATCTCTCCGTTAACCTGTGCTAAATCAGTTTGACACTGTGCTGACAGGGCATCTAACCAAGCAATTTTTATGGTCTATTACCGCCAACCAAAGGGTTGCCACGCCCCATTTATTTAGCCAGCCACATGATCAATTGTAGACGCAGATAACGAAAAAATAACAAAACCCAGAACAAAACCCCATTAAGAAACAATTTACCAGAAAAACACGCCAACAAACAAGGCACTACCCGAATGTGAAGACGCTTCGGAACATGTAAGCAAATATAAATAAAAACATAAGATAAATTAATTAATTTTCAATAAGGATCACTGGCCTATCGCACCGCAAACCAGGTACCCTGCAGCCGGTGACGGTGCCAGAACCAGCCCAGCGCAATACCCCGCAGCGACAGAAACACCGCCAGCGCCAGCCATAATCCGTGGTTGCCTAATACCGGGACGGTAAACAACGTCAGGCCGAAACCGACGGCGGCCACCGCCATGCTGTTGCGCATTTCTGCACCGCGGGTGGCGCCAATAAACATGCCGTCCAGCAGATAGCACCACACACCTACCAACGGCAGCGCCACTTGCCACGGCAGATAATGACTTGCCAGCGTACGCAGTTCAGGCAAAGAGGTTAGCGCTGCCACGATATGCTGCCCGGCAAAGGCATACACCACCCCAAAGGCCAGCGCCACCAGGCAAGCCTGGCGACATGCCGCGCTCCACACCTTGCGCAGTTGGCTATCGTCGCGGGCGCCATAGGCATGGCCGGAATGCGCCTCTACCGCGTAGGCAAAACCGTCGAGCGCGTAGGCAGTAAAAGTCAGTAAATTCATCAGCACCGCGTTTACCGCCACTACCTCACCACCAAGCCGGGCACCGAAGATGGTCAGTGAAGCAAAACACAATTGCAGCAACAATGAACGCAACATAATGTCGCGATTCAGCGCCAACAGGCGCCGCAGATTACCGCGCCAGGCCTGGCGCAACATCGGGGCGGAAATGCCGCGTATGCGCATCACCCGCCAGGCAAGCCACAGCCCCAGCAACAACGTGGCATATTCAGAGATGGCGGTGGCTATCGCCGCACCCTGCACATTCCAGCCCAACCCTACTACCAGCCAGATATCCAGTAAGATATTCAACAGATTACCGACAATCAGCAAGATCACCGGCGCACGCACGTATTGCACCCCAAGCAGCCAGCCCAGAATCACCATATTGGCCAGCGCTGCCGGCGCGCTTAGCCAACGGATTTCGAGGAAAAGCCGCGCCTGTTCCAGCACTGCACCATCACCGCCCACAACCTGCAGAGCTGCATCGATCAACGGATGGCGCAGCAATACGATGGCCAACCCGGCCAAGACCGCCATCAGGAGCGGTTGCATAAAAGCGCGAGCCAGTGCCGGCGGATCCTGCGCACCGAGCGCCTGCGCCGCCAGGCCGGTAGTGCTCATGCGCAGGAACAGCAGTAGCATAAACAGGAAGCTGGTAGCCATGGCGCCAATCGCAACGCCGCCCAGATAGGTAGAACTGTCCAGGTGGCCAATCACCGCAGTATCCACCAACCCAAGCAGCGGGACGGTAATATTGGAAAAGATCATGGGCAACGCAAGGCGCCATAGGGCTTTATCAGTATCGCTGGTGAAGGCAGAAAGCAGGCGCATAGTGAAATGTTCCCGTGGCGGTAGGGTTTGAATGAATCAGAAATGACATCGCCCCAGAGCTGGGGCGATTTAAATCAGGGGACGACGTTCAGGCGGGTGGGTTAAATCCAGTCGCCATTACGGATCACACCGACCGCCAGGCCTTCAATGGTGAAATTCTGCTGACGCAGATCGACCACGATAGGCTGGAATTCGCTGTTTTCCGGCAGCAATTCAACCACATTGCCGTGTTTTTTCAGACGCTTGACCGTTACTTCGTCTTCAATACGCGCCACGACCACCTGGCCGTTACGCACGTCCTGGGTTTTATGCACCGCCAGCAGATCACCATCGAGAATGCCGATGTCACGCATCGACATGCCGTTGACCCGCAGCAGGAAATCCGCACTCGGTTTGAACAGGGAAGGATCCACCTTATAGTGCCCTTCGATATGCTGCTGCGCCAGCAGCGGTTCACCGGCGGCCACGCGGCCAATCAGCGGTAAACCTTCTTCATCTTCCATCAGCAGGCGAATACCGCGCGAAGCGCCGGAGACGATCTCGATCACGCCCTTGCGCGCCAGCGCTTTCAGGTGTTCTTCTGCAGCATTTGGCGAACGGAACCCCAGACGCATGGCGATCTCGGCGCGCGTTGGCGGCATGCCAGTTGACGAAATATGATCGCGAATCAGATCATAGACTTCTTGTTGTCTGGTAGTTAGTGCTTTCATTCCGCCCCCTGTTTGTTTATACAGTCTTGCTGTGAGTATATACAGGTAAGCGCGCCTTGGGAACCGAAGAATGAATAAAAATCAGGGATTAGCGCCCCCGCCGCAACGGAGCATTCCACTCAGACAAAGTGCTGCCACAGTACGGAACCCCAGACAAACAGCGCCAGTACGATCGTCAGCGTTACCGCCGCCGACCCCATATCTTTCGCGCGGCCGGAAAGCTCGTGGTGTTCCGTACCCACCCTATCGACAATGGCTTCAATCGCGCTGTTCAGCATCTCGACGACCACGACCAGCAGCACCGATCCGATCAGTAAAATACGCGCTATCGCACCCACATCCAGCCAGATCGCCAGTATGATAGCCAGTACGGTCGCCACCAGCTCCTGGCGGAATGCGGCTTCGTGCTGCCAGGCAGCAGAAAACCCTTTATAGGAATAGCCGGCGGCTTTAATAATACGGGTCAGGCCGGTTGCTTGGTTTGCCATGTTTTTTAGTGCCTTTCACAGAGGTAAGTCATAATTATAGAGCTTGGGTCAGGAAACTCTCCCGGCTCCCGGTTTTCCAACACCACAGATCTGCTACCCGGTTTCTGGTATGCTTGCGGCGCATTGCTAACAAGAGGCTTCACGTTGTTATGTCAGGTTGGCGTAAAATTTATTATAAATTATTGAATTTACCACTCAAATTGTTGGTAAGAAGTAAGGTTATCCCTTCAGATCCGGTCACGGAGTTAGGGTTGGATCCCTCACGGCCGATTTTGTATGTTTTACCTTATAATTCCAAGGCGGATTTACTGACGCTGCGCACCCAGTGCCTGGCGCAGGATTTGCCCGACCCCCTCAATCCGCTGGAGATAGACGGCACCGTGCTGCCAAGCCACGTGTTCATTCACGACGGCCCGCGCGTGTTCCGCTACTACACGCCGAAAGAAGAATCGGTAAAGCTGTTTCACGACTATCTGGATCTGCATCGCAGCAATCCGGATCTCGATATTCAGATGCTGCCGGTTTCGGTGATGTTTGGCCGGTCCCCAGGCCGCGAAGGTCACGGCACGCCGCATCTGCGCTTGCTGAACGGCGTTCAGAAATTCTTCGCCGTGCTGTGGCTGGGCCGCGACAGCTTCGTGCGTTTCTCCAACACCGTTTCGCTGCGCCGAATGGCGACCGAACACGGCACGGACAAAATTATCGCGCAGAAACTGGCGCGCGTGGCGCGCATGCATTTCTCGCGTCAACGTCTGGCCGCCGTCGGCCCAAGCCTGCCGGCCCGTCAGGATCTGTTCAATAAGCTGCTGGCCTCCAAAGCGATCGAAAAAGCGGTCGAAGACGAAGCGCGCAGCAAGAAAATTTCCCATGAAAAGGCTCAGCAGAACGCCATTGCGCTGATGGAAGAGATCGCCGCCGACTTCTCGTACGAGACGGTGCGTCTTTCCGATCGCGTGCTGAGCTGGACCTGGAACCGGCTGTATCAGGGCATCAACGTCACCAACGCCGAGCGCGTGCGCCAGTTGGCGCAGGACGGCCACGAGATCGTGTACGTGCCGTGCCACCGTAGCCATATGGACTACCTGCTGCTGTCCTACGTGCTGTATCACCAGGGCCTGGTGCCGCCGCACATCGCCGCCGGCATCAACCTCAACTTCTGGCCGGCCGGGCCGATCTTCCGTCGCCTGGGCGCGTTCTTTATTCGTCGTACCTTCAAAGGCAACAAGTTGTACTCGACGGTGTTCCGCGAATACCTCGGCGAGCTGTTTACCCGTGGCTACTCGGTGGAATACTTCGTTGAAGGCGGCCGTTCCCGTACCGGGCGCCTGCTGGAACCGAAGACCGGTACCCTGTCGATGACCATCCAGGCAATGTTGCGCGGTGGTACTCGCCCTATCACGCTGGTCCCGATCTACATCGGTTACGAACACGTGATGGAAGTAGGTACTTACGCCAAAGAGCTGCGCGGGGCGACCAAGGAAAAAGAGAGCCTGTTGCAGATGCTGCGCGGCCTGCGCAAGCTGCGTAATCTCGGCCAGGGTTACGTCAACTTTGGCGATCCGCTGCCGTTGACCACCTACCTGAACCAGAACGTGCCGCAGTGGCGCGAATCGATTGACCCGATCGAAGCCCAACGTCCAAGCTGGCTGACGCCAACGGTCAACGACCTGGCTGCCAAGATTATGGTGCGCATCAACAACGCGGCCGCCGCCAATGCCATGAACCTGTGTTCCACGGCGCTGCTGGCCTCACGCCAGCGTTCGTTGACCCGCGAACAGCTGCTTGAGCAGTTGGAGTGTTATCTGCAACTGATGCGCAACGTGCCTTACGCCGGCGACGTCACCGTGCCGACCCAGACGCCGGACGAGCTGCTGGATCACGCGCTGAACATGAACAAGTTCGAGGTGGAGAAGGATAACATCGGCGACATCATCATCCTGCCGCGCGAGCAGGCGGTGCTGATGACCTATTACCGCAACAATATCCACCATCTGCTGGTGCTGCCTTCGCTGATCGCCACCATAGTGATGCATCACCGCCGGGTGTCACGCGCTGAACTGCTGCGGCAGATCGGCCTGATTTACCCGATGCTGAAAGCCGAACTGTTCCTGCATAACGACAAGGAACAGTTGCCGGAAGTACTGCGGCCGCTGATCGAGGAAATGATCCGCCAACAGCTCATCTGCGACAAAGGCGACGATTTGGTGCTTAACCCGGCGCGCATTCGCCCTCTGCAACTGCTGGCAGCCGGCGTGCGCGAAACCTTGCAGCGCTATGCCATCACCATGTCTATCCTCAGCGCCAACCCGAGCATCAACCGCGGCGCGCTGGAGAAAGAGAGCCGCATCATGGCCCAGCGCCTTTCGGTGCTGCACGGCATCAACGCGCCGGAGTTCTTCGACAAGGCAGTGTTCTCTACCCTGGTGGCGACGCTGCGTGAAGAAGGCTACATCAACGATATCGGCGATGCAGTTCGTGAGCACACCCTCGAGGTGTACAGCATGCTGAGCGATTTAATTACCCCGGAAATCAAGCTGACTATCGAAAGCGTCAGCATGCCGGCGGAAACCAACGCGCAGCCGGAAACGGCGACTGTGGAAGAGAAAGACGAATAATCGATTGATAATCAAAAACAAAAAGGCACCGTCAGGTGCCTTTTTTATTGCCGAAATACCGCTATCCCTGCCAGTAACTCAATGCGATACCGATAAACAGTACCAGTCCGACATAGTTGTTATCCAGGAACGCCTTGAAGCAGGCATCGCGATCGCGGGTAGCGATTTGCTTTTGCTGATGGATAAACAAGGCACCCGCCAGCAGCAACGACCAATAAAATGCCCCGCTCAGCTGTGCCAGATAGCCCACCCACAGCAGCAGCAGCAGTGTGGCGAACTGCAGCAGACCGACGATCAGCTTGTCGTAACGGCCAAACAGAATGGCGGTGGATTTGACGCCAATCTTCAGGTCATCGTCGCGGTCTACCATTGCATACAGCGTATCGTAAGCCACCGTCCAGCAGATATTGGCCAGCAGCAGCAGCCAGCAGCTCAGCGGCAGCGACTCGCTGACGGCGGCGTAACCCATTGGAATGCCCCAGCCGAACGCCGCCCCCAGCACGAACTGCGGCAGATTGGTCACCCGTTTCATAAACGGATAGATCCACGCCAGCGCCAACGCCGCCAGCGATAGCCAGATGGTCATGGCGTTCAACGTCAGCACCAGCCCAAACGAGACCAGCACCAGCACCACGAACAGGATCTTGGCCTCTTTCTCGCTAACCCGGCCACTCGGCATTGGGCGCCCCGCAGTGCGCTTCACGTGACCGTCAACGGCGCGATCGGCATAGTCATTCACCACGCAGCCGGCAGCGCGCATCAGGAACACCCCAAGGACAAACACCAGCAGAATGGACAGCGGCGGCACACCCTGCCCCGCAATCCACAGCGCCCACAGCGTTGGCCACAGCAGCAGCAGGCTGCCGATCGGTTTATCGAGGCGCATCAGATGGCTGTAAGCCCGCCATTTGCTTTGAGTCACGCTTCCCTCCAAGGTATTTCCTCTCCTCATCATGCGGTTTCCGTACTGCCCGCCGCGTACAACGGCGAACCGGGTAAAAACAGTTCGGTCAGCAACAACGGCTTGCCCGCCAGCCGCAAACGGGAGCGGCGCGCCCACAGCGCACCCTGCCGACCCATATGAATGTAATCGCGGGTCAATTCACCGCTGCTGAACAGATAGCGCCCCAGCGGCAGCGTGCCCAAATCCACCAGCGCCTGATCCGGGCCGGTCAGGGTTTCCTGCGGGATCACCGTGCGCCCCAACAGCCAGGGCTGGTTATCGCCCAGCAGTATAATCTCACGCAGCCAATAACGCGGGCTGTCCGGCAGGTGCTCGGCCTCTTCACCCAACTGGTCGCGGGTGACGAAACATTCGCGCTGCGGTTCAACGTGCACGCGCCCGCAGTGGCGTTCAAAACGGCGGGTCATGGATCCTAACTCCATCAGCCAATCGCTGACGGTGGCGGGTACCGGGGGGGATTGCGTAGATAACCACTCAAGCGGCGGCAGGATGGAATCCCTATTGCCAGACATTGTTCTACTCCAGGCCCGACGCCGCCCCCTGCGGACCGCACCGGACCATACAAACTGTTAACAGAAATCCATTGTAACGCAGAAATTCAAAAGCGGCAGGCGGATTCGTGGCGCGGCAGGCAGCAAAATCGCGGCGGTAAAACGTCGCAATGTCATCTTTCTGCCCTTTCTGAAACCGCCGAACAGGTGCTGACAGCAGCACCAACATCATGCAAGCACCAGATCCTTATCTGCCGGGCATGCGTTAGTGATGGCCAGGTTGCTGGAGCGATAGGTGACCATGCGCAATAGCATGTGAAGTGACACGCGGCAGCTCTCGCCGCTGGCGACCGGACAGCCTGCGGTTGACAGTCGGCATGCCGGAACCGCAGGGCAAAAGGGTACGGGTGATGGAACAGGTAGATAACGCCCGTCTGCTGGCGCTGATTGGCGAAACTCTGGCCCGCGCATGAAAAAAGGTGCGCCGGGGCGCACCAATCATCGAGCCAGCATCGGCAGCGTCGGGTACTACCCCTTGCCTTTCACGCTGCCAATAAACGTTTCACGCGCTGTGGTGGAACCCAGTCTTTCAGCCTCATTCATCAGTTTCAGCGCCTTATCGATATCGCCCGCCTTCACCGCCTGCCTGATGCTGTTATTGAAGTAGCTTTCGGTGTCGTTCAGCATCGGCTCCGAAGGCTTGGCCGGTGCCGCGGCAGGTGCCGCCGTGGCCGGTGCGGTTGACCCCACCACCACCGGTGCAGCGGCCGGCGCCGGTTGCAGCATACCGATCATCACGTTGCCGGAACCCTGTTCAGCGGTCACCTTCAACTTAAGCGTCCCGCTGACGCTATGGCTGGCGATCGGGTCCGGAATATCCGGTACCGCGTTACCCACACCGGCGGCATAGGCCTTGGCCGGGTTGGTCAACTGAGTGGTTTTGGCCAGATCCTGACGGGTGGTGTACACCAGCATATAAATCTGTTTTTGACCGAGCGCCGGGGTCAGCTTCAGCGTGCCCTCGAGGCGATCGGAGGACATCGCCCCCGGCGGTTGGTACGGGAAGTAGCTGCTCGGGTAATAGGCTGCCGGGCGCAGGTGCTCGTCCAGCACCAACACGCTTGGCGCGTAAATCGAATTATTCTTGCTGATGCTGCTCAGCGTGACTTCCAGCGAACCGCGATCGGCCGGCAGCGTATAGGCGGCTATGGCGCCCTGAATGTCGCCCTGATTGATTTGCGGGCTGACATTATCCAGTTTCACTTCCTGGCTGACCGGCGGTACCAGCGGTTGCCATGGCAGGCTTTGCAGCGTGGTGGCGCTGATGGCCGGAGCAACGGAGACATTGGCCGGCGTATCGGCATGGGCCGCCAATGGCGCCCCCAGGCTCAGCGCCAGTGACAAGCAGAGTGACAGCAGATTCTTTTTCATTGTTATACCCTCTATCAGCGCCGACGCAGGTCAGGCAAGAGAGCCGGCGTCGGCGAATACATGTTGGGGAGAGCGCATGGCCCTCCCCGTCCTGTCATTACCACCAGATTTCCATCTGGGCACCGAAGGTGACTTCATCGTCATTGCCGCGGCTGAAGGTGTGCACGCTGGTGTCGTTATACGCGGTACCTGAGTTGTAACCGGTGCCGGAATCGCTGTTGGCATAGCCCCATTTCTCATCCCACTTGGCATAGGTTGCGAAGACGCGGATAGCCGGACGTGACCAGATGCTGTTGCCCGCCTGCCATTGTTGCGCCAGGGTGACTTTGTACTGGCCGTTGCGATCGCCGGTGCGCTGGGATTTCACGTTGTCGTAACCGGCTTCCAGCAAGGTGCTCATGATTGGCGTCCATTTGTACATTGGGCGCACGCCCACGGTGTACCAGGTGGTGCCGTTATTGTTGTCGCGATCGATGTCCTGGAACATGCCGACGTACATCAGCGCCCATTTATCGTTGAAGTCGATGGCACCGTGATCCAGCACGCGGATCATGTTGCCGTTATTGTCGATGGTGGAGCCCTGATTGCGGCCGTTGTTTTGCGAAGTCATCGAGTCGGTGGCGTATTGCAGCACGAACTTGTTGTAGCCACTCAGGATGCTCTGGGTATGTTCAGCAGTGAACATCCAGCCGTCTTTGCTGGCGCCATCAGCCAGGCTGTAACCGTCCTGCACATTGGCGCGGCCGTAGTCCACGCCGAGTTCCAGCGTGCCGCCCGGGTTCAGCTCCAGGCCGGCCAGGCGTACGTCGAAGGTGTCGTTGACGGTTGGGCGTTGATCCCACTCATTGTCCAGGTAGCCGTAGGAGCCGCCGGATTCGGAGTTACGGGTCACGGCGGCAGACAGCTTGCCGAAGCCCAGGTCGATGTTTTCCAGACCGGCGCCCGGGCCAGAGATATCCCAGTAGTAGAAGTCGATCATATGAACATCATGACGCTGATAGAAGCGCTTACCGGCCCACATGGTAGAACCAGGCAGCCATTCGATCAGGTTTTTACCCTGCACGTTCACTTCACGGAAGCCCGGTGTCACGTCTTCCCAGTCGGAACGTTGTGAAACGGAATAAGCCAGGTTGGTATCGAAGTAGAAGCTTTTATCACCTTCTTTCCACACTTCCTGACCCAGCTTCAATTCAGCGTAGGTTTCACATTCGTTACCGAGACGGTATTTGCTCGAGGCGCCGGTGGCCTGGAAGCACTGTTGCTCACCGCCGCTGCCGGTCCAGCCGATGCCGGAACGAGCATAGCCCTTAAAATCAACGGCCATTGCCTGGGTGGTCAGCACACCAGCGGCGATTGCCAGTGCCAGAGGAAGTTTGCGCAGAGTAGTCATCATTATTCTCCTGTTATACAGACTGTGATGCTTTAAACGCCCGGCTCCTGGTGCAGCCGTTTACATGCCGTACCGTCTTCACGGAACAGATGGCAGCGGTGAGGCGGCAGGCCTATAGCGAATGTTGCACCTTCTTCTACCAGCACCACGTCGTTCTGGCGGTAAACCAGGTTCTGACGAATTGCCGGGATTTGGATGTGGATTTGCGTCTCGTTGCCGAGTTGCTCCACCACCTGTACGTCCCCTGAAAGCTGAACTTCAGAGGCATTGCTGGGCAGCAGATGTTCCGGGCGGATGCCCAGAGACATGTTCGCGCCGGCCTGAACCTGCGTGCCTTCCACCGGCAGCCATACCAGCTGGCGGTTAGGCAGTTCGACCTGCACCTGTTGCGGCTCTGCGGCGGTCACTTTGACCGGCAGGAAATTCATTTTTGGCGAACCGATAAAGCCGGCGACAAAGCGGTTGGCCGGGTAGTGATACAGCTCCAGCGGTTTGCCGACCTGGGCTACTCGCCCGGCGTCCAGCACCACGATCTTGTCGGCCAGCGTCATCGCTTCCACCTGATCGTGAGTGACGTAAATCATGGTGCGCTGCAGGCGTTTGTGCAGACGGGAAATCTCGATGCGCATTTGAACCCGCAGCGCGGCGTCGAGGTTTGACAGCGGTTCGTCGAGCAGGAACACATCAGGTTCCGCCACCAGCGTACGGCCGATAGCCACCCGCTGACGCTGCCCGCCGGACAGCGCTTTGGGCCGCCTGTCGAGCAGGTGAGCCAGTTGCAGCACTTCCGATACCTGATTCACCCGCTGGCTGATTTCCGCTTTCTTCGCACCCGCCAGTTTCAGGCCGAACGACATGTTGTCGGCCACGGACAAATGCGGGTAAAGGGCATAGGACTGGAACACCATCCCAATACCGCGCTCGGAAGGCGGTACTTCATTCATGCGTTTATCGCCGATCAGCAGGTCGCCGGAGGTAATGTCCTCCAGCCCGGCGATCATGCGCAGCAGCGTCGATTTGCCGCAGCCCGATGGCCCGACAAACACCACAAACTCGCCGTCATCGATGGTCAGATTGACGTCTTTGGAAATCACAGCTTCGCCGAAGGCCTTATAAACGCTGCGCAGTGTGACGCTAGCCATGCGTTACTCCCCTGCTTTCGCAGTTAACATTTCGTGTAAAAATGGCGGACGCAAAACCCGCCAAAACCCATTGATGACCCTCTTGCTGCGCGCCGTGCTGCCATGCCAGTGGCAAGGTCGCCTCAGACGGTGCGGCCGCCTGAGTATAGGGCTGCAGATTAATCAGCGCTTCAAGGCATTGATCCTGATGGGTAATAAGTAAACGAACCACGCCATTCTTTTGGCTGACTGCGCTCAACTCGCCGTGCTGGATCACCGGTAAGCGACGCAGCGCCAGCAGCGACTGGCAGTAACGCAAAGTGGATTGGTTGTCATGCTGTTGACGACTAATCGCCAGCGCGCGATGCTCTATCGCCACCTGCTGATACCAGTGGATTTCCCCGGCAGTCACCTGTTCTGGTGCCTCGTGCCACGGCATCGGCGTTTGCGCGCCCAGGGGATCCAGCAGGCCGGCGGCATGCGGCAGGCCCAGTTCCTCGCCCTGATACAGGCAGACAGGCGCAGGCAACATCGCCAGCAGCGTCAAAAACGCATCGGCAGAGCGTAAATTCCCCTGTCCCCAATGGCTGACCACCCGTGGCTGGTCCGCATCGCCGGTGCTCCACAGACTGTCAGTCAGCGTGGTGCGACGAGCATGCAATACCTCAACCAGCAGCTCGATGCTGAAGGGCACGACCTCCAGCGCCAACCGACTGCGGACGTACTGCTGCCGGACGGCAGAGTGGCGGACAAGGCTCTGCCCATCGCAGTACCACAGCCCGAGCCCCTGAGCGGCTACCGCAGCGGCGGCTTGCGCCGACAGCTCATGCGGCAATACCAGACCATCGACAGACAACGTTTTCAGGTAAGGCAGCGCCGCAACCATGCCGTGCACGTCGCCCACGCCATCCCCGTTTCCATCGCGGAAACTGACCGGATGGATCCGGTACAGGGTGGGTTGAGTGACGGTAGGCATTAGCGACATAAATCCGGTTCCCTGCTGCACGTGACGATGAAAATCAATGAGGCCGATACTGCGGTAATCCCCACAAGGGGTAATCATCCGTAACAAGATTTTTCATGGGGGAGGAGATGGGAGGATGAGAGAACGACAGACGCGGCGAGAAGTTCAACGCTTAAAGCAAATCTGTGATCCCTATGGCAAAAATCGTCACCCTATTCTGTGTCTGACACCACAGAATAGGGCACAACGTTAACTGGATCACACTCCACAGCAGTGGGGCGTAGAGGGGGGGAGGATGAGAATGTGTCGCTTTGTGACCCACTATTACCGCGAAACCTCTCTCCTTGATTTACGTGCCCATAAAAAAGAAGGATTGGATTATGACTCGCAGCTTTACCACCGCCCGTACGCTGGTGCTTTCCGCTCTGACCACCTTGGTGCTTTCCTCTTCCGCCTTCGCCAAGATCGAGGAAGGGAAACTGGTTATCTGGATCAACGGCGATAAAGGCTATAACGGCCTGGCCGAAGTCGGCAAAAAGTTCGAGAAAGACACCGGCATTAAAGTCACCATTGAGCACCCGGACAAGCTGGAAGAAAAATATCCGCAGGTAGCCGCCACCGGCGACGGCCCGGACATCATCTTCTGGGCTCATGACCGCTTTGGCGGCTACGCGCAGTCCGGCCTGTTGGCCGAGATCCACCCTTCCAAAGCCTTCCAGGACAAGCTGTTCCCGTTCACCTGGGACGCGGTGCGTTATGACGGCAAGCTGATTGGCTACCCGATCGCGGTAGAAGCGCTGTCGCTGATTTATAACAAAGACCTGATCAAAGAAGCGCCAAAAACCTGGGAAGAGATCCCGGCGCTGGACAAAGAGCTGCGCGCCAAAGGCAAGAGCGCCATCATGTGGAACCTGCAGGAACCCTACTTCACCTGGCCGATTATTGCCGCCGACGGCGGTTATGCCTTCAAGTATGAGAACGGCAAATACAACATCAAGGACGTTGGCGTCGCCAACGCCGGTTCACAGGCCGGCCTGCAGTTCATCGTCGATCTGGTGAAAAACAAACACGTCAACGCCGATACCGATTACTCGATTGCCGAAGCCGCCTTCAACAAAGGCCAGACCGCAATGACCATCAACGGCCCTTGGGCGTGGGCAAACATCGAGCAAAGCAAAATCAATTACGGCGTTACCCTGCTGCCGACCTTCAAAGGCAAGGCGTCCAAACCCTTCGTCGGCGTGCTGACCGCCGGGATCAACGCCGCCAGCCCGAACAAAGAGCTGGCGACCGAATTCCTGGAAAACTACCTGCTGACCAACGAGGGTTTGGCGGACGTCAACAAGGACAAACCGCTGGGTGCCGTGGCGCTGAAGTCATACCAGGAGCAGTTGGCGAAAGATCCGAAGATTGCCGCCACCATGGCAAACTCGCAGACCGGCGAAATCATGCCTAACATCCCGCAGATGAGCGCCTTCTGGTACGCCGAACGCAGCGCGGTGATCAACGCCGTCAGCGGCCGCCAGACGGTGAAAGCCGCGCTGGATGACGTGCAAACTCGTATTACCAAGTAACAAACTACGTTGTGCGGGGCGCGGTAAAGCGCCCCGCTGTTGCTCCACAGAAAGGAACGCCCTATGCAATTAGCTCACGCCGGGTCGCCTGCGCGCAAGAAATCGAAGTGGTGGCAGAGTGACGTACTGAAATGGCTGGTGATCGGCCTGTTCAGTCTGGTTACCTGCTACCTGATTGTGTTGATGTATGCACAGGGTGAATACCTGTTTGCCATTCTGACGCTGATTCTGGTCAGCGCCGGGCTTTACGTCTTCGCCAACCGCCGTGCTTACGCCTGGCGTTACGTCTATCCGGGCATCGCCGGCATGGGGCTGTTTGTCCTGTTTCCGCTGATTTGCACCATCGCCATCGCCTTTACCAACTACAGCAGCACCAACCAGCTCACCTTTGAGCGCGCCCAGTCGGTGCTGATGCAACGCCAGTTCCAGACCGGCAAGACCTTCACTTTCGGTCTGTACCCGGCGGAAAACCAGCAGTGGCGCCTGCAGTTAACCCACCCTGACAGTGGCCAACAGCTGATTTCCGGGCCGTTCAGCTTTGATGCCAACGCGCCGCAAACGCTGAAATTGACGGTGGAAAATGCCGAACCGACAGGCGAACGCGCCACGCTGCGGGTGATTACCCAGAACCGCCAGGCACTGAGCCAATTGGTGGCGCAGTTACCGGAAGGCGGCGAGCTGCGCATGAGTTCACTGCGCCAGTTTTCCGGTACCTCCCCGCTGTACCTGCTGGACAAAGACAGCAAGGTGCTGACCGACCAACAGACCCATATACAATACCGACCGAACCCGGACATTGGCTTCTATCAGGCGCTGAATGCCGACGGCAACTGGGCCAAAGAAACCCTTAGCCCGGGGTACACCGTCACCATCGGCTGGAAAAACTTCCTGCGCGTTTTGCAGGATGAAGGCATCAAAAAGCCGTTCGTGTCGATCTTTATCTGGACCATAGTGTTCTCGGTGCTGACCGTGATCCTCACCGTGGCCGTGGGCATGGTGCTGGCCTGCGTGGTGCAGTGGGAAGCGCTGAAAGGCAAAGCCGTGTACCGCGTCATGCTGATCCTGCCCTACGCGGTACCGTCGTTTATTTCGATTCTGATTTTCAAAGGGTTGTTTAACCAAAGCTTCGGTGAAATCAACATGATGCTCAGCCATCTGTTCGGCATCAAACCGGCTTGGTTCAGCGATCCCATTACCGCCAAGAGCATGATTCTGATCGTCAACACCTGGCTGGGTTATCCGTACATGATGATCCTGTGCATGGGGCTGTTGAAAGCTATCCCCGACGATCTGTACGAAGCCTCGGCAATGGACGGCGCCACCCCGATGCAGAACTTTTTCCGCATCACTCTCCCGCTGTTGATCAAGCCGCTGACGCCGTTGATGATTGCCAGTTTCGCCTTTAACTTTAACAACTTCGTCTTGATTCAGCTGTTGACCAACGGTGGGCCGGACATGATCGGCACCACCACGCCGGCCGGTTATACCGACCTGCTGGTCAGCTACACCTACCGCATTGCCTTCGAAGGCGGCGGCGGGCAGGACTTCGGTCTGGCGGCCGCGATTGCCACGCTGATCTTCCTGCTGGTAGGCGCCCTGGCGATCCTGAACCTGAAAGCCAGCAAGATGAACTTCGACTAGGGAGAAAAAGAATGGCTATGGTCCAACCCAAATCCCAGCGCCTGCGCCTGTGGATGACTCACACTTTGATGCTGTGCTTTATTGCCCTGATCATGTTCCCGTTGCTGATGGTGGTGACGATTTCACTGCGCTCCGGCAACTTTGCCACCGGCAGTCTGATACCGGAGCAGATTTCATGGGATCACTGGCGTTTGGCGCTCGGCATGAGCGTGACGCACGCCGATGGCAGCGTCACCCCGCCGCCATTCCCGGTGCTGCTGTGGTTGTGGAATTCGATCAAGATCGCGGTGATCACCGCTATCGGCATCGTCACCCTGTCCACGACCTGCGCCTATGCCTTTGCCCGCATGCGCTTTCGCGGTAAAAGCACGTTGCTGAAAAGCATGCTGATTTTCCAGATGTTCCCGGCAGTGCTGTCGCTGGTGGCGCTATACGCGTTGTTCGATCGTCTGGGTCAGTACATTCCCTTTATCGGCCTGAACACCCACGGCGGGGTGATCTTCGCCTATATGGGCGGCATTGCGCTGCACGTCTGGACCATCAAGGGCTATTTCGAAACTATCGACAATTCGCTGGAAGAAGCGGCGGCACTGGATGGCGCCAGCCCGTGGCAAGCCTTCCGCCTGGTGCTGCTGCCACTGTCGGTGCCGATTTTGGCGGTGGTGTTTATTCTGTCGTTTATCGCCGCTATCACCGAGGTGCCGGTAGCCTCTCTGCTGCTGCGCGACGTCAACAGCTATACGCTGGCGGTAGGGATGCAGCAATATCTGAACCCGCAGAACTATTTATGGGGCGACTTTGCCGCCGCGGCGGTGTTGTCGGCTATTCCAATTACCGCCGTATTCCTGCTGGCTCAGCGCTGGTTGGTGGGTGGCCTGACGGCCGGCGGAGTCAAAGGTTAAGGTTTTTGCCACTGCAATGCGCTTGATGTACTTAGGTTTATTTTCTTTACCCTATGGATATCAAGTTACAGCCAGGCGACCAGCTCGCTCATCCCCAGGCGCTTACTTTGGTAAGTAACTGGGGTGTGCCAGTGCAGTCAACAACGCTGTAGCTTGAAAGACGACGGGTAATCAATACCTGTGTCTTCGGCGGCCCTATGGGCCGCCATTTTTATGGCCTATCCAAAATAATTGGCGTTGCAACCAAGGCTGCTGCAGCGTCAAATATGAAGGGTATTTATTCGCGTTTCAAGCGGTCGGTGTTGGCCAAATAGAGAGTCACTACCAACAGCAATATCGCCCCGGCATAAATCAAGGTATCAAATGGGTTTTTATGATCTACTATGATCAAACGAATAATCGCGGTAATGCCGATATAGATGAAATAGCGCAGCGGAAAATGATATCCCGATTCAAAATACTTGACGATCAAGGCGATGAACTCAAAATACAGAAAGTAAATCACGATGCCTTCGATCAACAGATAGGACGATGATTCCTCACTGTTTACAAACAATACTTTCGCCAAGTGAATAGTTTCTTTCACCAAAAAAACGATCAAGATCGCCGCCAGCAGCAGCAGCCCGACGTTCAGTACCCGCTGCAACCCCTTCGCAACCATTATCGAACGCGATGTTTTCGCCATAAGAACTCCCCTTAAATACCACTGAAATTATCCGCGCATCCTAACATAGGCATTATCTTAAAATTTATTACCCCTGATGAAATCACTTTAAACTCAATTTAATTCAATTAGTTACATTAGGATATTTCTGGTTGATATATTTGTAGCAAATTGAAATGTCAACTATGATGGGACATAGATCTTTACATAAAACTAATAACCTCGAATTAACAAGGGAATTCTTTATGCGCGCTAAACTTAACGGACTGGTCGCGGCGGGCCTGTTTACCTGTGCATTAACCGGCCACGCAGCCGGCCTGGTCACTCCTGATAACGATCTGCGTAACGACCTCGCCTGGTTGTCCGACCGCGGCGTGATTAACGTCAGTTTGTCCACCTGGCCGCTGAGCCAGGAAGAAATCAGCTCGGTTATTTCACAAGCCAAGCCGGTAACCGGTACCGAGAAAAGCGTCATTGACCGCGTTCAGCGCCGTGTCGATGCCCTGAAAGCCAATATCCGCGTCAGCGGCTACGCCTCTACCGACAAACCCGGCACCCCGCAGGGCTTCGGTCAGAATGAATATGCTGACGATCGCCTGACCATCGGCGCCGGCGCCAACGGCGAATTCTGGGACGTGCGTGTACAAGGTTCCGTCGAAGGCGATCAACGCGTCAGCGACGGTTCCAAATTCAATATGCAGGGCTCTTATGGTGCAGTGAAGATCTGGAACCAGTGGCTGTCCTTCGGTGAAGTCTCCCAATGGTGGGGCCCAGGTTACGACGGCAGCCTGATTCGCTCCGACGCCGCACGCCCGGTGGCCGGCTTTATGCTGCAACGCGCCGACCAGTCGCCGTTTGAAACGCCTTGGCTGTCGTGGATTGGCCGCTGGCAGTACCAACTGACCGCAGGCCAGCTGTCGCAATATGCTGCAGTCCCCCATACCAAGTTGATTGGTGGTCGTTTCACCATGATGCCAACCGACTTCGTGGAGTTGGGTGCCTCGCGCATCATGCAATGGGGTGGTGAAGGCCGACCTCAGTCCTGGAGTTCTTTCTGGAATGCGTTTGCTGGTAATGACAACGATGACTCCGGCCAAGGCAACGATCCGGGTAACCAGCTTGCCGGCTTCGACTTCAAACTGAAAATGCAGCCGTTGATTGGCTTGCCGGTAAGCTTGTATGGTCAGTTGGTAGGGGAAGACGAAGCGGGTATGTTACCGTCACACAACGCCTACTTGTTAGGGCTGGAAGGCCATCCAGAATGGGGTTCAACTACGATTAACTGGAGCATCGAGGGGACCGATACCCGTTCCGACGGTAAAACCGACAACGTGATGTACCGTCACTATACTTATAAAGGCGGTTACTACCAGCAGGGTTATCCGCTGGGCCATGCGATGGGCGGCGATGGTCAGATGTTGTCTGGTCGCATAGAGCTGGTACTGGATGACAGCCAACGCTGGAGCACCCGTTTGGTGTACGCCAAAGTGAACCCGAACAACCAGTCAATCAACCAGGCGTTCCCGAAATCTGACACGCTGAAAGGCATTCAGCTCGGCTGGGGTTACACCCTGGATTCCCAGGTCAAGTTTGATACCAGCCTGTGGTATACCGATAACAATGCCAGCACCGCCGATGACGTGGGCGCAGGCATCAGCTTCGAAGTGCCTATCAACCTGTAATCATCAAGATGTAAAAAAACCCGCCGCGGCGGGTTTTTTATTGGTATCAATCAGATATGGCTATTAACGCCATTCTTTAAAGCGGTTGATCAGCGCGTTGGTTGAGCTGTCGTGGCTGCTGACTTTCTCGCTACCCGCCAGCTCAGGCAGAATACGGTTAGCCAGCTGTTTGCCCAGCTCTACGCCCCACTGGTCGAAGGTGAAGATGTTCAGGATCGCACCCTGGGTGAAGATCTTGTGTTCATACAGCGCAATCAGGCTGCCCAGGCTAAACGGCGTGATTTCGCGCAGCAGGATGGAGTTGGTCGGGCGGTTGCCTTCAAACACCTTGAACGGCGCCACGTGTTTGACTTCTTCCGCAGTCTTGCCCTGAGCGGCGAACTCTTCTTCCACCGCCTCCAGCGACTTGCCGAATGCCAGCGCCTCGGTCTGCGCGAAGAAATTCGACAGCAGTTTAGCGTGGTGGTCGCTCAGCGGATTGTGGCTGATGGCCGGTGCGATAAAGTCGCAAGGAACCAGCTTGGTGCCCTGGTGAATCAGTTGGTAGAACGCGTGCTGGCCATTGGTGCCCGGCTCGCCCCAGATGATTGGGCCAGTCTGGTAATCTACCGGGTTACCGTTACGATCCACGTATTTGCCGTTCGATTCCATATTGCCTTGCTGGAAGTAAGCGGCAAAACGGTGCATGTACTGGTCGTACGGCAAAATCGCTTCAGTCTCTGCTCCGAAGAAATTGTTGTACCAGATGCCGATCAGCGCCAGCAGTACCGGCAGGTTTTGCTCCGCCGGCGTTTGCGCAAAGTGCTTGTCCATCTCGTGCGCGCCGCTCAGCAGCTGTTCGAAATTCTCATAGCCCAGCGACAACGCGATAGACAGGCCAATCGCCGACCACAGAGAATAACGGCCACCGACCCAGTCCCAGAACTCGAACATATTGGCTGTATCAATACCAAACTCACCTACCGCCTTGCCGTTGGTGGACAGCGCCGCAAAGTGCTTAGCCACGTGCTGTTGATCGCCAGCAGTGTTCAGGAACCAATCGCGCGCGCTGTGGGCGTTGGTCATGGTTTCCTGCGTGGTAAAGGTTTTGGACGCCACCAGGAACAACGTGGTTTCCGGGTTCAGCGGTTTAAGCGTTTCGGCGATATGGGTGCCGTCAACGTTGGAGACAAAATGCATGTTCAGGTGATTTTTGTAAGGACGCAGCGCTTCGGTAGCCATATAAGGGCCGAGATCCGAACCGCCGATACCGATATTCACCACGTCGGTAATCGCTTTGCCGGTGTAACCTTTCCAGTCGCCGCCAATCACGCGGTCGCAGAACTGTTTCATCTTGGCCAGCACCGCGTTCACTTCCGGCATCACGTCTTTGCCGTCAACGATAATCGGGCTGTTGCTGCGGTTGCGCAGGGCAACGTGCAGCACCGCACGGTCTTCGGTACGGTTGATTTTCTCGCCGGCAAACATCGATTTGATCGCGCCTTGCAGATCGGTTTCTTTCGCCAGCGCCTGCAGCTTCTCCAGCGTTTCTGCGGTGATGCGGTTCTTGGAGTAGTCCACCAGCATCTGGTCGTTGAAGGTGGCCGAGAAGCGAGAGAAACGCTCTTTGTCCTGAGCGAACAGATCGCTGATCCGGACGTCTTTCATCTGTTCAAAATGTTGCTGCAGGGCTTGCCAAGCAGCGGTTTGACTAGGATTGATATTTTTCATAGCAACACTCTTAGGCTTGAGAATAAATGTGACGTGGTTGCCCGATTGTAGCCTGTTCGACTGCGATTATGATCTCTTTTCTTGCGATAGGCGCTAACTGTCAAACCTCCCCTGCATCGTTTCAGCCATTCCCCTATACTTTTGGATAACAGCCTGTTATCAGGGTTGCCGAACTGTCACTGAAATGTGCCATTGTTGCTGATAACCAATTCGAGAAGGACCTCCGCCATGGAATTATCTGCCCCACTGATGTTGGTAATCATCGGTTTAAGTTCACTGCTGGCGCAATGGCTGGCCTGGCTGCTGCGCCTGCCGGCCATTCTGCCACTGCTGCTGTTTGGCATCGTGCTGGGGCCGGCAGTGCATCTGGTCCAGCCGGACGCGCTGTTCGGCGATCTGCTGTTCCCGCTGGTGTCGCTGTCGGTGGCGATCATTTTATTTGAAGGTGCGCTGACGCTGCGGGTAGAAGAAATACGCGGCCTGGGCGGCGTGGTGCGCAACCTGGTGACCATCGGCATGCTGATGACCTTCCTGGTGATTGGCGTCGCCTGCTGGTGGCTGCTGGGCTTTCCGCCCGAGCTGGCAGCGCTGATCGGTGCGGTAACCGTGGTGACCGGGCCTACGGTAATAGCCCCGCTGATGCGCGTGGTGCGGCCCAATGCCAATATCAACCAGGTGTTGCGTTGGGAAGGGATAGTGATCGACCCGGTTGGCGCCATCTTCACCCTGCTGGTGTTTGAGTTTATCGCGCTGAAACAGCATTCGGAGTCCTTTACCCACCTGTTCTGGACTCTGGGCATTACCGCCGCCGTCGGCCTGGCGATCGGCGCGCTGTTCGGTTATCTGCTGGGGCTGGCTCTGCGCCGTGTCTGGCTGCCGCGCTACCTGCAAAACCTGGCGGTGCTGGCGATCATGCTGACCGCCTTTGGCGTGTCCAACGCCATTGCCGACGAATCCGGTCTGCTGACCGTGACGGTGATGGGCATTTGGCTGGCCAATATGCGCGATGTGGATACCAGCGACATTCTGGCGTTCAAGGAAGAGCTGTCGGCTATCCTGATTTCGGCGCTGTTTATCATTCTGGCGGCGCGGCTGGATATCCATGCGCTGTGGAACATGGGCTGGCCGCTGCTGGGTCTGCTGCTGGTGGTACAGTTTATCGCCCGGCCGCTGTGCATTGCGGTGTCGACCTGGCGCTCTTCCCTGCATTGGCGCGATCGTCTGCTGCTGTGCTGGATCGCCCCACGCGGCATCGTCGCCGCAGCGGTCAGCTCGCTGTTCGCCCTGACATTGCAGCGCAGCGGCTATCAGGGTGCCGATCGGCTGGTGACCGTGGTGTTCGCCGTCATCATCGGCACGGTGGTGTTGCAAAGCCTGACCAGCGGCATGATGGCGCGCTGGCTGCGGGTGCAGCAGCAAAAACCGCGCGGCGTGCTGATCGTCGGCGCCAACAGCGTGGCGCGCATGCTGGCGCAGGCGTTGATAAAAATGAACATCCCGGTGCTGGTCACCGACAGCAGTTGGGAATATTACCGCCAGGCGCGTATGGACGGCATCCCCGCCTATTATGGGCATGCTTACTCCGAACATGCCGAGAACTACCTCGATCTGAGCGATACCGCACAGGTGTTGGCACTCTCGCCCAATCGCCATCAGAATGCGCTGGCGGTATACCACTTCAGCCATATCTTCGGTGACGAACAGGTCTTCGCCATCCGCTCCGGCGCGCCGCTGAAAGGACGCGGCAACAGCTCGGAAAGTTCGCGCTTCCGCCGTCACGAAATCCTGTTCAATCAGGAGGCCACCTACGGCCGGTTAAGCAGCCTGATCGCCAAAGGCGCGACCATCAAGGCCACCAAGTTGAACGAAAACTTTGGCTGGCTGGAATATCTGGAAAAACATCAGGGCGTTATTCCGCTGTTGTGCCAGCGTGAGGACGGCAAACTGCAGCCGATAGGCACCGGTTTTGTCCCCACCATGCCTTGCACGCTGATCGCGTTAGTGCAAATTGAAAATCCCTCAACGTCTGACCGTTGACACAAGCGCAATAACCGGCTATTCCTATCAGCCTACTTGCGCACCCGGTGCGCAAGCCAGAAGAGGCGCGTCGCCCAGGTAGAGTGTCAGAGGAGCCGTTTCCCATGACGGCACTTGAGGGGGAGCGACGCCGAGGTAGGGTGATGCACGGCATTCATCGTATCGGCTACAGGGGCTGAATCCTCTGGGTTGTCACCAAAGTTTGCCCCGCGGGGGCAATCAGCAAGGTGGGGCGCTTCTGGGTGTATCGTAGTTTCAACCTCTACGTCTGCCCCCTGTTTATCGCTCTCCCCTTGTGCCAAGGCTATGGAAAAAGTGCTCTCAAAATAGGGCATCCCTGACACGAGGTTTTACATGAACCAAGCAGTACCCCAAAATTCTACCGTTGTGGCCAAATTCGGCGGCACCAGCGTTGCCGACTATGAAGCCATGAACCGCAGCGCCGACGTCGTGCTCGCCAATCCGCAGGTTCGCCTGGTGGTCCTGTCCGCTTCTGCGGGCGTCACCAACCTGCTGGTCGCACTGGCCGAAGGCAGCGACGCCGACAAGCGCAGCTACCAGCTCGATGAAATCCGCCGTATCCAGTACGCCATTCTCGACCGCCTCGATAACCCGGCGGTTATCCGCGAGGAAATCGACCGCATGCTGGAAAACATCGCCATGCTGTCCGAAGCGGCGGCGCTGGCGACCTCGACGGCACTGACCGACGAACTGGTCAGCCACGGCGAACTGATGTCCACCCTGCTTTTCGTTGAGATCCTGCGCTGCCGCAAGGTGCAGGCGGAGTGGTTTGACGTGCGCAAAGTGATGCACACCGACGATCATTTCGGCCGCGCCACGCCGGACAGCGCAGTACTGAAAGAACTGACCCAGACGCTGCTCAAACCGCGTCTGCAGGAAGCGCTGGTAGTCACTCAAGGCTTTATCGGCAGCGAACCCAAGGGCCGCACCACCACACTGGGCCGTGGCGGCAGCGATTACACCGCCGCCCTGCTGGGTGAAGCGCTGAGCGTCGGCCGGGTGGATATCTGGACCGACGTGCCGGGCATCTACACCACCGACCCGCGCGTGGTCCCTACGGCGAAGCGCATCGACAAAATCACCTTTGAAGAAGCCGCTGAGATGGCCACCTTCGGCGCGAAAGTGCTGCACCCGGCCACCCTGTTGCCGGCAGTACGCAGCGATATTCCGGTGTTTGTCGGTTCCAGCAAGGATCCGTCCGCCGGCGGCACCCTGGTGTGCAATACCACCGAGAACCCGCCGCTGTTCCGCGCATTGGCGCTGCGCCGCAAACAAACCCTGCTAACGCTGCACAGCCTCAATATGCTGCACGCACGCGGTTTCCTGGCCGAAGTGTTCAGCATTCTGGCGCGCCACAATATTTCGGTGGATTTGATCACCACCTCCGAAGTCAGCGTAGCACTGACCATGGATACCACCGGCTCCACCTCCACCGGCGGCAGCCTGCTGACCACCTCGCTGCTGACCGAGTTGTCGTCGCTGTGTCGGGTGGAAGTGGAGGAGAACCTGGCGCTGGTGGCGATCATCGGCAACAAGCTTTCCCAGGCCTGCGGCGTAGGTAAAGAGGTGTTCGGCGTGCTTGACCCGTTCAATATCCGCATGATCTGCTACGGTGCCAGCAGCTACAACCTGTGCTTCCTGGTACCGGGCGATGACGCAGAACAGGTAGTACGCACCCTGCACCACAATCTGTTCGAATAACCGGATCTCCCCCCATTGCGGGCGCAGCATGCTGCGCCCCTACTTCCAAAAAAGGCCGTTCATAATTCGTAGGGGTCCAGCACGCTGAACCCGCAAAAAACACAGCTCCATCCCATAGTTCCATTTTGGCTAAGGAAAACCGTACTCATGCTGGCATTACTAACCCGATTATTCCCCCTGTGGGCAGTGCTGCTCGCCGCCGCCGCCTACGCTGCGCCCACCACCTTCACCGGTATTGGTCCGTACGTCAGCCCACTGCTGATGCTGATCATGTTCGCCATGGGTGTCACGCTGCGGCTGGATGACTTCAAACGCGTACTGTCACGCCCCGCGCCGGTGGCTGCGGGCATCTTTCTGCATTATCTGATCATGCCGCTGGCGGCCTGGTTGCTGGCGATGCTGTTCCATATGCCGCCGGATCTTTCCGCCGGTATGGTGTTGGTCGGCAGCGTTGCCAGCGGCACCGCCTCCAACGTGATGATCTACCTGGCAAAAGGGGACGTCGCGCTGTCTGTGACCATTTCGGCGGTCTCCACTCTGGTGGGCGTATTCGCCACGCCGCTGCTGACTCGCCTGTATGTCGATACCGAAATCAGCGTCGATGTGATGGGCATGCTGCTGAGTATCCTGCAGATCGTCGTGATCCCGATTGGCCTCGGCCTGATCGTGCATCACACCTTTACCAAAACCGTCAAACGTATCGAGCCGTTCCTGCCGGCGCTGTCGATGGTCTGCATCCTGGCGATAATCAGTGCGGTGGTCGCAGGCAGCCAGAGTCACATCGCCTCTGTCGGGCTGGTGGTGATCATCGCGGTGATCCTGCATAACGGCATTGGCTTGTTGAGCGGTTACTGGGGCGGCAAGCTGTTCGGCTTTGACGAATCCACCTGCCGCACGCTGGCCATTGAGGTCGGCATGCAGAATTCAGGGCTGGCGGCGACGCTGGGCAAAATTTACTTCTCACCGCTGGCCGCGCTGCCGGGCGCCCTGTTCTCCGTGTGGCATAACCTTTCCGGCTCGCTGCTGGCAGGGTACTGGTCTGGCCGACCGATCAAGAAAAAATAATCTCACCCCGGGGCGCAGTCATTTGCGCCCCATCCCGCTTCTGCGAAATGTCGTATTTCCTCCAACAGGTTTGATGCCAAGGCAGGCATTTTTTACAGCGTGCTCGGCGTATCGTCCCACTCACGCTCATCATCGCGTTCATCCTGATCCAGCACGTTATAAGCCACGGCGCAGAATAGCGAGTTCAGGCGTTTCATATCCCCCAACAGTCCCAGATGCAGCGAACTGGTTTCGATGCTTTGCACGTTCTGCTGATGCAGGCGGTCGACGTGCGCATGCGCGTAGCGGCGATCCAGAATGCGGAAACGGTGCTTGGAGCGCCGCAGCCGTTTGGCGCTGGTAAGATCGCCGGACAGGAACACCGACAAACTCAGCCGCAGGTTGCCGACCAACCGCTCATGCAGCGTATCCAGCTCCGCCAAGCCTTCCGCCGAGAACGCCCGCCGCGCCGCGTGCGATTTCGCCGCCACGTCGCCGGTCATGCGCTCAATGATGTCCCCGGCTTGCTCCAGGTTCAGCGCCATTTCGATGATTTCCGCCCAGCGGCGCGAATCTTCCTCGCCCAAATCCTCTTTCTGGATCTGCGCCAGGTACAGCTTGATGGCGGTATACAGCACGTCGACATCGTCGTCTAACCGGCACACCTCTTTATCCTGTCCATTATTGCCGTGCAGCACTTCGCGGAGCAGGATCATCATATGCTCCACCACGTCGCCCATGCGCAGGGTTTCACGTGCCGCATTGGCCAGCGCCAGCGTCGGCGTATCCAGCGCGCTGGCGTCCAGGTGTCGCGGCCGCAGACGGGGATCGTCAGCCGCCACGTCGGCGATCAGGGTTTCGCATAAACGCGCCATCGGCCCGGCCAGCGGGATCAGCACCAGGCAGCGGATCAGGTTGTAGAAGACGTGAAAGTAGATCACCAGTTCTTCGTTTTCGCCCGGCAGACGGGTCATTACCTCTGCCAGATAAGAGACAAACGGCAGCACCAACACGCAGCCAATCAGCTTGAACAGCAGGCTGCCGAGCGCCACCCGACGGCCGGCGGCGTTCTGGCCGCTGGTATTGATGACCGCCAACAGGCCACTGCCGAGATTGGCGCCGATCACCAGACACAGCGCCACTTTCAGCGAGATCACGCCGGAGGCGGTCAGGGTGGCGGTCAGCAACACTGCCGCCAGGCTGGAATAGCTGACGATGGCGAACAACGCGCCGGTAAGGGCATCCAGCATCACGTCGCCAGTCAGCGACGAGAACAGCACCTTCACGCCCGCCGCCTGGGTAATGGGCGTCGCGGCGGCCACGATCAGCTCCAGCGCCAGTACGATCAGCCCAAGGCCGATGCACACGCGTCCCATTTGACCAACCCGGGTTTGCTTGCGGCTGAGGAACAGGAAAACGCCGACCAAAATCAACAGCGGCGACAACCAGGAGAGGTCGAAGGTCAGCACTCGCGCCATCAAGGCGGTGCCGACATCGGCGCCCAGCATGATCACCAGCGCAGGTGCCAGCCCCACCAACCCTTGCGCGACGAACGAGGTGACCAGCAGCGCGGTGGCGTTGCTGCTTTGCACCAGCGCGGTTACGCCGATACCGGAGACGAACGCCAGCGGCTTTTTCTCGACGCTGTCGCTCAATACCCGGCGCAGATTAGCGCCGTAGACCCGCATAATCCCGGTGCGCACGATGTGAGTACCCCACACTAACAGCGCCACGGAGGAAAGCAGGTGAAGAAGGGTCAACACGGAAAATACGCTCCATTAACGCCCGGCAGGAAAAATCAAATCCATACCCTATGAATTTCGGGCTGCAGGACGGCGGCAAGCGCGTGAATCCCCAGGAGCTTACCCAAGTAAGTGACTGGGGTGAGACCGCACGGCCAACACACCTGCTGCTTGAAAGGTGACGGGTATGGCAGGCTATCCTGCCTGCCGGGCGGTAGTCGGGCAGGACAGCGGTAACAGGCTGCAGACCGCATATTGGAGGGTTAACGCAATGGCAGGCATTACCCTGGAGTTATCATTGATTGCCGCAGCGAAGTCATGCAACTTCCCGTAATGTAACAGTTTCCAAGTGTAGCCCAATTTCGCTGCCGTCGGGCCGCAAATCCTCGACCGACCGGTTGAGCGCGTCAACCAGCAGCTCGACGCCACGAACCTGGACACGGTAGCGTACCACATTCCCCAGCAGGCTATGGCTGAGGATCACCCCCTCGATCCCCTGCCCGGCCGGCAGCAGCGCGATGGATTCAGGGCGTATCGCCACCTTGCCGGCATAGTTACGACCGGTAAGTGCGCTCGCCTGTTCGGCGCTCAGCAAGTTGTAGTTGCCGATAAACCCGGCGGCGAAGACGTTAGCCGGCTGGGTGTACAGGGTTTCCGCATCGCCGCTCTGCACGATTTGGCCCTTGTTCATCAGCACGATGCGATCCGACAACGTCAGCGCCTCTTCCTGATCGTGGGTGACGAAGATTGCCGTCAGATTCAGTTCACGCTGGATACGGCGAATCTGCTCGCGCAGGTGCTTGCGGATACGTGCATCCAGCGCCGACAGCGGCTCGTCGAGCAGCAGCAGACGCGGGCGGGTCACCAGCGATCGCGCCAGCGCTACCCGCTGACACTGCCCGCCGGACAGTTGATGCGGGTAACGCTTCGCCAGTTCGGTCAACTCCACCAGCGCCAGCACTTCCTGTACCCGCTGCTGGATCTGCCCGGCCGCCAGTTTCTGCATTTTCAGACCAAACGCCACGTTGCCTTCAACGGTCATGTTCGGGAACAGCGCATAGCTCTGGAACACCATACCGATGCCGCGCTTTTGCGGCGGCACCGGCACCAGATCCTGGCCCTGCAGCAAGATTTGCCCGCTGTCGACCGACGTCAGCCCCGCCAGACAACGCAGCAGCGTGGATTTACCGCAGCCGCTCGGCCCGAGCAGCGTGACGAACTCGCCCTCCTCGGCGGTGAAATCGATATCCTGAAACACCTGGGTTTGGCCATAGCGTTTGTTGAGGCGGGTGACGGTGAGATATGCCATGCGTTAACCCTTATTTTTATTCAGCAAATTCGCCAGCCAGGTGACAATCAGCACCACGGCGAAATAAGAAATGACCAGTGCGCTGGTGAAGTGGCCACTGCCGTTGCGCATGTTATAGAGATAAACCTGCAGCGTTTCATACTGGCTGCCCACCAGCAGGTTGGCGAAGACGAATTCGCCAATCAGGAACGAGAACGACAGCAGCACCGCAATCATCCCGCCCTTGCGCAGGTTCGGCAGCACCACCAGCAGCGCCGCCTGCCAGGTGCTGGCGCCCAATAGGTGTGCCGCATCCATCAGATCGCGCAGGTTGATCGCCTGCATGTTGTTGCTGATGGCGCGGTAAATAAACGGCAGAGCAATCGAGAAGTAGCAGCCGATCAGGATCCAGGGCGTACCGAGCAGCGGCAGCGGATCGGCGGCGAACAGCTGCATCAGCCCGACCGCCGACACCACCGGCGGTACGGCGAACGGCAACAGGATCAGCACGTTCATCGCCGCGTCCAGTTTGGGAAAATAGTACGCAATCACGAACATCATCGGCAAAATCACCACCACCGCCAGCACCAGGGTGCCGAAACAGATCAGCAACGAGTGCCACAGCGCCAGCAGGAAACGGGGATCGCTCCACAACGCCGTCACCCACTTCAGGGTAAAACCGTCCGGCAGGATGGTGGCGCCCCACTGAGTGGCCAGCGCGTAAATCAGCGTCGCCGCCAGCGGTAGCAGCAGGATCAGCAACAGCAGACTGGTCACCACGCGGTGGTAGCCGGTTTCAAAACGGGACATGGCCGCCCTCCGCAACATTATGAGCGCGCATTCAGGTAACTCCTGCGCAACAGCCATTGGTGGATCAGGGTAATGAACGCCATCATCGCCACCAACAGCATCGCCAGCGCGCTGGCCAGGTTCGGGTCGAGGGAAATATCCCCCGCCACCAGCGACGAAATACGTATCGGTATCACGTTGAAATTGCCGGTGGTCAACGCATATACCGTGGCATAGGCGCCCAGCGCGTTAGCCAGCAGGATGACAAAGGTGCCCATCAGCGCCGGCGCCAGCACCGGCAGGCCGATATGCCGCCAGTAGCGCCACGGGCTGGCGCCGAGCAGCGATGCCGACTCGCGCCAGTCTTCGCGCAGCGCATCAAACGCCGGGTACAACAGCAATACGCCCAGCGGGATTTGGAAGTAGGTGTAAAGCACGATCAGCCCGGTTTTGGAGTAAAGATTAAAACTCTCCATCAGGCCGTACTTGCGCAGCAGCAACGTCAGGCAGCCGTTCAACCCCAACAGGATGACAAAGGCGAAGGCCAGCGGCACCCCGGCAAAGTTGCTGGTCATATTGGTAAACGACATCACAAAATCGTGGAACCGCGTCTGGCCCAATTGACGCAGCGAGTAACTGCCGACCAGGGCAATCAGCAGCCCGTAAACGCTCGACCAGAGGGAAATCTCCAGCGAGAACTGAAACGCCTGCAAATAGAACGGCGAGGTCAGGACGTCAACGTAATTGCCCAGCCCCCAACCGCTGGTCTGGCTGAAAAAACTGCTGACCGCAATCCACACCAGCGGCGCGATTTGAAACGCGCCGAACAGCAGAATAAACGGCAGCAGGCACAGCGCGGCAATCCACTTAGCTTTCATGTTCACCCTTATGCCAACAGCGCACGGCAGCGCGGCTTGTCGTGCGCCACCTGCAGCACCTCGCACAGCGTGCCGCACAGGTCGGTTTGCTGCGGGTTGGCGTCGTTCTGGCTGAAAGCCGCACCGAACACGAACAGCGGCACCTGTCGCTCCTCCGGCAATACACCACCGTGGCTGCGGTCGTCATTCATGCCGTGATCGGCCGTCACCATCACCTGATATCCGGCCCTTAACCAGTCGCCCAGATAGCGCGACAGCACGCCGTCGGCATTGCGCGCCGCGTTACGGTACTGCGATGAAGACAGGCCGAAGCGGTGCCCGGCATCGTCGATGTTCATCGGATGGATCAGCAGGAAATCGGGCTGATGACGGCGGCGCAGGCTTTCGGCGTCGTCAAACAGATGGGAGTCCGGGTAGCGGTCGTCGTAATAAAAATGGCCGTGCTGAATGGGCAGTTCGGCATCGTCGGTATGGCGATCGCGCGCGGCGTCGAACGGGGTACGGTTATACAGCTCACTGAACCAATGGTAGGCGGCCGCAGCGGTAGTCAACCCTGCGGCGCGCGCATAGTGAAACACGCTTTGTTGATGCGAGAGGCGCGATACCTGGTTATGCACCACGCCGCTCTCCACCGGCGGCACGCCGGTGAGGATGCATTCATACAGCGGCCGAGAGAGCGAAGGCAGCTCGCTCTCCAGCTGATACAACCGTCCGCGCCCTGCCGCACACTCGGCCTGCAGATACCCCATGGCATCATGCGCCACCTGATAGTTCAGGCCGTCCAGCAGTACGAGGATCGTTTTCATGATGGTTTAACTCACTGCTGCATAAACATAATGACGTTTTCCTGCCACTGGCGCGGCAGCGTTTTGGCGCTTTGCTCCCAGGCCGCCGGATCGGCGATCGGGTGGGCGTTTTTATACTGTTCGGCCGGCAACAGCTTAGCTTTTACGTCGTCCGGCAGCGTCAGGTGTTCCGCACGGATCGGGCGAGCATAGCCGCGTGCCAGGTTGATCTGACCGGCGTCGGAGAAGATGTATTCACGCGCCAGCTTGGCGGCGTTCGGGTGTTTGGCGAATTTGTTGATGATGGTGGTGTAGCCTGACGTGATTGAGCCGTCGGACGGGATCAACACTTCAAAACGGGTTTTGTCGATCTGGTCGCGGTAGTTCAGGCCGTTAAAGTCCCACACCACGCCGACCTGCACTTCGCCTTTTTCCAGCGAGGCGATCACCGGGTTGCTCAGGCTCAGGCGCCCTGCCTTGGCCAACTTGCCGAAGAACTCCAGACCCGGCTTCAGGTTTTTCTCGTTGCCGCCCATGGCGTAAGTGGCCGCCAGCACGCCGCTTGCCGCCTGCGAGGCGGTACCGACGTCACCGATGGTGACCTGATAAGTGCCTTTCAGCAGATCGGCCCAGCTGTGCGGGATCTCTTTCACCTGCTGTTTGTTGATAATGAAGGCGATGGTGCCGGTATAGGCCAGCGCCCAATGGCCATCCTTGTCTTTCGCCCAGCCAGGCACCTGCTCCCAGGTGGACGGCTTATAAGGTTGGGTTACCCCTTTTTGCACCGCGATGGGGCCGAATGCCGCGCCCACGTCACCGATATCGGCCGTGGCATTGCCCTTTTCCGCGTCGAACTTGGCGATTTCCTGCGCCGAGCTCATGTCGGTATCGAGATGCTTCAAGCCGTACTTGCTCTGCAGATCCTGCCAGGTGTCTTTCCAGTTGGCCCAGCTGTCCGGCATGCCGACGCTGTTGACTTCACCTTCCTTCTTGGCGGCCTGCTCCAGCGCAGCCAGATCGGGATCCGCGGCCCAGCTCATCTGGCTGGTCAGTACAATGGCACTGGTTAACACAGAAGCGCACAAACGTTTCATAACAGATGCTCCAGGTGGTAGTGTGGGAGTGTCTGGACTAGTCCAGCAAGAACCAAGCCAATCTAACGGACGAATGTGATAATTATATGTCAGCCCAAAAAAGCAGCAGTTTTATCTCATTTACGCCTCAAGAGGCCGCCCGCTGGTCTACCTTAACGGGAGCAATACGCACTGAAATGGGGCATTTGTGGCATGAGTGAAGTATCGACTACCGTGTCGACCATCTGTCAGGCGTTGAACGCCCGTATTGTCGCGGGGGAATTTAATACTGGCGGCAAACTGCCTTCCGAACGCGCCCTGAGCGAGCAGTTTTCCACCACCCGCATTACGCTGCAGGAAGCGCTCGGCCAGTTGGAGGCGCAAGGGGTGATTTACCGTCAGGTGAGGCGCGGCTGGTTTATCTCACCGCCGCGGTTGGTGTACAACCCGTTGCAGCGCAGCCACTTCCACGCCATGGCCCAGCAGCAGGGGCGCGACGCCCACACCCAGGTGATCGACAGTGGCCACGTGCAGGCCGACGCCGCCCTGGCTCGGCGGCTGGAGCTGCCGGAGGGCGCAGAGGTTTACCGCATCCGCCGGCTACGCTTTATCGACGGGCGTGCAGTGCTGTATTGCGAGCACTACCTCAACCCGGCCTACTTCGCCGGTATCCTAGATGCCGATTTGACGCAGTCGCTGACCTCGCTGTACGCAGAGCGCTACGGTATCCGTTATGGCCGGGTGCGCTTCGATATGCTGCCGACCCTGTTACCGCAAGAGGCAGCCACGATGCTGAAGGTCACCTACGGCAGCCCGTCGCTGTTTATTACCCGGGTGAACCGGGATCAACACGATCGGGTGATTGATTGCGATTTGGAGTATTGGCGCTACGACGCGCTGCACATTGATGTCGAGGCGGTGGCGAACGACGAGGGATAAGAAGGGGCCAACATGTTGGCCCCTTACGAGAGGAACTGGCTGACAAGGGCGCCGTGTGCAGCGCCCCTGCGTCATCAGTCGGCGTCGTAGCCCAGGTTAGGCGCCAGCCAGCGTTCAACTTCGCTGGTGCTCATGCCTTTGCGCGCCGCATAGTCTTCCACCTGATCGCGCTGGATCTGCGCCACCGCAAAGTACTTGCTCTCCGGATGGCTGAAGTACCAGCCCGACACCGCCGCTCCCGGCCACATGGCGAAGGATTCGGTCAGCTCCATGCCGGTGTGGCGGTTAACGTCCAGCAGGCGCCAGATCTCCGCTTTCTCGGTATGCTCCGGGCAGGCCGGGTAGCCCGGCGCCGGGCGGATGCCCTGGTAATTCTCGCGTATCAGCTCTTCGTTGCTCAGGTTCTCGTCAGCGGCAAAGCCCCAGTGCAATTTACGCACCTGCTCATGCAGGTACTCGGCGAAAGCTTCCGCCAGGCGATCGGACAACGCCTTGATCATGATTTTATTGTAATCGTCATGCTGCGCATCATAGGCCGCCGCCAGCTCATCCTCTTCCAGACCGCCGGTCACGGCGAAAGCACCGAAATAGTCGGCCTTGCCGCTGCTTTTCGGCGCGACGAAGTCCGCCAGGCAGTAGTTCGGGAAGTCGGTTTTCTCGGTCTGCTGGCGCAGGTGACGGCTGACCACCAGCACCTCGTCGCGGTTTTCGTCGCGATACACCTCGATGTCGTCGCCGACGCGGTTGGCCGGGAACAGGCCGTAGACGCCGCGCGGGTTGAGGCTGCCGTTGGCGGCCAGCATATCCAGCATGTGGTTGGCATCGGCGAACAGGCGCTTGGCCTCCTCCCCCACCACCTCGTCTTCCAGAATCCGCGGGTATTTACCTGCCAGCGACCAGGTCATAAAGAACGGTGTCCAGTCGATGTACTGGCGCAGCGTCTCGATGCCGGCCTCCACCGCATGTACCCCAAGCTGCTTCGGCACCGGCGGCCGGTAGTTTTCCCAATCCAGCGCCATGGCGTTATCACGCGCTTTCTGCAGGCTGACCGGCGGGGTGCGCGGTTTTTTGCGCGCATGCTGGATACGCACGGTTTCGTATTCTTTGCGGGTACGCGCCACAAAATCGTCGCGCTGAGTATCGGACAGCAACGCCGACACTACGCCCACGGTGCGGGAGGCATTTTGCACGTAGGTGGTCGAGCCGCTGTAGTTCTGTTCAATCTTCACCGCGGTATGCGCTTTGGAAGTGGTCGCGCCGCCAATCAGCAGCGGCAGGGTAAAGCCCTGGCGCTCCATCTCTTTCGCCACGTTGACCATTTCATCCAGCGACGGGGTGATCAGCCCCGACAAGCCGATGATGTCCACGTTCTGTTCGCGTGCGGTTTTCAGGATTTTCTCCGTCGGCACCATCACGCCCAGATCGACGATTTCGTAATTGTTGCACTGCAACACCACGCCGACGATGTTTTTGCCGATGTCATGCACGTCGCCCTTCACCGTCGC
Organism: Serratia inhibens; assembly: GCF_003591175.1. Taxonomy (GTDB): domain Bacteria; phylum Pseudomonadota; class Gammaproteobacteria; order Enterobacterales; family Enterobacteriaceae; genus Serratia; species Serratia inhibens. The sequence goes on from NZ_QYYG01000012.1 coordinate 118,278, forward strand.
CAGCAGGATTTTGCCCGCCGTGGTGCCTTTCTGCTTGCTGGCCTCGATGTAGGGTTCCAGATAGGCCACCGCCTGCTTCATCACGCGGGCGGACTTCACCACCTGCGGCAGGAACATCTTGCCTTCGCCGAACAGGTCGCCGACCACGTTCATCCCCGCCATCAGCGGCCCTTCGATCACTTCGATCGGGCGTTCCGCACGCTGGCGGGCCTCTTCGGTATCCAGCTCGATAAACTCGGTAATGCCTTTCACCAGCGAGTATTCCAGCCGCTTTTCCACCGGCCAGCCGCGCCATTCCGCCTGCTGCACCGCCACTTCGTTGTCTTTGCTGCCGCGATATTTTTCCGCCAGATCCAACAGGCGTTCGGTACCGTCGTCACGGCGGTTGAGGATCACGTCCTCCACCGCGTTACGCAGTTCGTCACTCAGATCGTCGTAGATCGCCAGTTGCCCGGCGTTGACGATGCCCATGTCCATGCCGTTGCGGATCGCGTGGTACAGGAAGACCGCGTGGATCGCTTCGCGCACCGGATCGTTGCCGCGGAACGAGAACGACACATTGGACACCCCGCCGGAGATCATCGCGTGCGGCAGGTGGGTTTTGATGTCGGCGCAGGCCTCGATAAAGTCGACGGCATAGTTGTTATGCTCTTCGATACCGGTGGCGACGGCAAAGATGTTCGGGTCAAAAATAATGTCTTCCGGCGGGAAGCCGACGCGTTCGGTCAGAATTTTATAGGCGCGGCGACAGATCTCGAACTTGCGCTCGCGGGTATCGGCCTGGCCAACCTCGTCAAACGCCATGACCACCACCGCCGCGCCGTAGCGGCGCACCAGTTTGGCGTGGTGAATAAAGGCCTCTTCACCTTCTTTCATCGAGATGGAGTTAACGATGCCTTTGCCCTGAATGCACTTCAGGCCTTTTTCGATCACCGACCATTTGGAGGAGTCGATCATGATCGGCACCCGGGCGATGTCCGGCTCGCCGGCAATCAGGCTGAGAAAACGCACCATCGCCGCTTCGGCGTCCAGCATCCCTTCATCCATGTTGATATCTATTATCTGCGCGCCGCTTTCCACCTGTTGGCGCGCCACGGCCAAGGCTTCGTTATATTTTTCTTCTTTAATCAGCCGTTTGAAGCGCGCAGAGCCGGTGACGTTGGTCCGTTCACCGACGTTGACGAACAGCGTTTTGGCGTCGATATTCAGCGGTTCAAGGCCGGCCAAACGGCAGGCTACCGGGATATCCGGCAAGGGGCGCGGCGGTACGCCCGCCACCACATCGACCATTGCGGCGATATGCTCCGGCGTGGTGCCGCAACAACCGCCGATAATATTGAGGAAACCGGCATGCGCCCACTCGCCCACCTGTTTCGCCATCTCTTGCGCGTCCAGATCGTACTCACCGAAAGCGTTGGGCAAACCGGCGTTAGGGTGTGCGGTGACGTAGGTTTCCGAGATGCGCGACAGCTCGGCAACGTATTGACGCAGCTCGTCCGGCCCCAACGCACAGTTCAGGCCAAAACTCAGCGGCTTGACGTGGCGCATCGAGTTATAGAAGGCTTCGGTGGTTTGGCCGGACAGGGTACGGCCGGAGGCGTCGGTGATGGTGCCGGAGATCATGATCGGCAACTCCACGCCCAACGCTTCGAATTCGGTTTCCACCGCAAAGGCGGCCGCTTTGGCGTTCAGGGTATCGAAAATGGTTTCGATCATGATCAGATCGACGCCGCCTTCCACCAGCGCGCGCGTTGATTCGCGGTAGGCTTCCACCAGTTCGTCGAAGGAGACATTGCGGAATGCCGGATCGTTGACGTTCGGCGAAATGGAAGCGGTGCGGTTGGTCGGGCCAAGCACCCCGGCCACGTAGCGCGGTTTATCCGGCGTGCGCGCGGTCCATTCGTCGGCGCAGGCGCGTGCCAGACAAGCGGCCTGATAGTTAATCTCGGCTGACAGCGACTCCATGTGGTAGTCGGCCATGGCGATGGTGGTGGAGTTGAAGGTGTTGGTTTCGAGAATATCGGCGCCCGCTTCCAGATAACCGTAGTGGATCGCGGTAATCACTTCCGGCTTGGTCAGCACCAGCAGGTCGTTATTGCCTTTCAGATCGCTCTGCCAGTCGGCAAAACGTTCGCCGCGAAAATCGCTCTCTTCCAGCCGGTAGCTCTGGATCATGGTGCCCATGCCGCCGTCCAACACTAAAATGCGCTGTGCTAACTGCCGGCGCAGCTGTTCTACTCGATTTGTCACTGTAACCCCTTCAATTGCCATCCAGCCCATCGCTTAACTGCCGCAAAAACCAACGAGTCATCCTAGCACAGCTTGTGGGGCCAAAGTGGCGCGCGGCAATTGAGAGTTTTTCAGGTTGCCCGACAACACATCCGATGAGATGACAGACGGCTTGCAATTCATCTGCAAAAAACGAAAATGAATTCCATCATACGGAAAGAGGAATGCGAATTATGGTCACCCCCGCTCCCGCCAAACGCGGCAAAAAGCCCCGCGCCGCCTCGCCGGCCGCCAGCGCGGCGACCGGTCAGGTTCAATCGCTGACCCGTGGCCTGAAACTGCTGGAATACATTGCCGAAGCCCAGGGAAACGTGGCGCTGACCGATCTGGCCCAGCAGGCCGGGCTGCCGAATTCCACCACTCACCGCCTGCTCACCACCATGCAACAGCAGGGATTCGTGCGGCAGGTGGGCGATCTGGGCCTGTGGACCATTGGCTCACACGCCTTTGTGGTCGGCAGCAGCTTTCTGCAAAGCCGTAATCTGCTGGCGATGGTGCACCCGACGCTGCGCCGTCTGATGGAAGAATCCGGCGAGACGGTCAATCTGGCCGTGCTGGATACCAGCGAGTATCAGGCCATCATTATCGATCAGGTGCAATGCACCGCGCTGATGCGCATGTCGGCGCCGATCGGCGGTAAACTGCCGATGCATGCCTCCGGCGCGGGGAAGGCTTTTCTCTCTACCCTGTCGGATGAGCAAGTCACCAAACTGCTGCATAAAAAGGGCATGCAGACCTACACCCAACATACGATGACGCCGCATAATCTGAAGGAAGGGCTGGCGCAGATCCGCAAACAGGGCTTTTCCTTCGACGACGAAGAGCATGCCCTCGGCCTGCGCTGCGTGGCGGCCTGCATCTTCGACGAGCACCGGGAAGCCTTCGCCGCCATTTCCATCTCCGGTCCGGTGTCGCGCATCACCGATAACCGCGTAATTGAGCTGGGCGCGCTGGTGATCCACGCAGCGAAAGAGATCAGTCTGGAGTACGGCGGCGTACGCTGAAGAGACCCCGTGGCGCCGCCAGCGGCGCCCCGTATCTCATGCTGTTGTCAGCATGTAAAACTCTGTAGGCAGAGTGTTTCCAGCCCCGAAAAAACCTTGAAGCCGATCACAGTTAACGATCCTCACAGCTAAAGCCCATTGCAACCGGCCAAACTTCCTTCGACAATGTTACCGATAACATGTTACCGGTAACAACACCTGTCAACTAACCCTGTTTGCCGTTTTGGAGCTAAGCCATGACCAACAATCAAAACCGAATCTACGTCATCATGGGCGTTTCCGGCAGCGGCAAATCCGCCGTGGCCGCGGCGACCGCCCGCCAACTGTCCGCCGGGTTCCTCGACGGCGATTTCCTGCATCCACGCAGCAATATCCTGAAAATGGCCGCCGGTGAGCCGCTCAACGATGATGACCGCGCCCCGTGGCTGGCCGCGCTCAACGACGCCGCCTTCGCCATGCAGCGCACCAATAGCGTGTCGATCATCGTCTGCTCTGCGCTGAAAAAGCATTACCGCGATCGCCTGCGCGCCGGTAACGGCAACCTGTCATTCATCTATCTGCACGGTGATTTCCCGGTGATCGAAGCCCGCCTGGCAGCGCGCAACGGCCACTTCTTCAAACCGCAAATGCTGGTCACCCAGTTCGCCGCGCTGGAACAGCCGGGCGTCGATGAAAGCGACGTGATGGCCGTCGACATCAATCAGCCGCTGGAAGGCGTAATTGCCGATACGGTGCGCCATATCCAAAGCTTCCTGCCACAGGACGTGTGCGCGTGAGTACGATAACGCTGGTCGGTACCGCAGTCGGCTCGGTTTTACTGCTGTTATTCCTGGTGATGAAGGCGCGCATGCACGCCTTCGTCGCGTTAATGCTGGTGTCTATCGCCGCCGGTATTTTCTCCGGCATGCCGCTCGACCGCATCGCCGACACCATGCAGAAAGGCATGGGCGATACGCTGGGGTTTCTGGCGATTGTGGTGGCGCTGGGAGCCATGTTCGGCAAGATCCTGCATGAAGTCGGCGCGCTGGACCAAATTGCGGCGCATTTACTGAAACGTTTCGGTCAGAGCAAAGCACATTATGCCCTCGGCATCGCCGGTTTGATCTGCGCCCTGCCGCTGTTCTTTGACGTGGCGGTGGTGCTGCTGATCGGCATCGTATTTGCCGTGGCGCGCCGCACCGACGGCAACATCGTCAAGCTGGCTATTCCGCTGTTTGCCGGGGTCGCGGCAGCCGCCTCGTTCCTGCTGCCGGGGCCAGTGCCGATGCTGCTGGCTTCGCAGATGAAGGCCGATTTCGGCTGGATGATCGCCATCGGGCTGGTCGCCGCCACTCTCGGCATGCTGATTGCAGGTCCGTTGTACGGCAGCTTTATCAGCCGCTTCGTTAACTGGCCAATGCCGGCGGAGGAAAACGAACCTACGCTCAATAAAGGCAATCTGCCGTCATTTGGCTTTAGCCTGGCGCTGGTACTCTGCCCGCTGGTGCTGGTCGGCATGAAAACCATTGGCGCGCGACTGGTTACGCCCGGCTCGCAATTGCAGCAGTGGCTGGAGTTTATCGGCCACCCGTTCACCGCCATTCTGATCGCCTGTCTGATCGTGATTTACGGCCTGGCGAAACCGCGCGGCATGACCAATGAACAAACGCTGGCCATCTGCTCTGCGGCGGTGCAACCCGCCGGGATTATTCTGCTGATGACCGGCGCGGGCGGCGTGTTCAAACAGATCCTGGTGGATTCCGGCGTTGGCCCGGCGCTGGGTGATGCCATGATCGGCGCCGGCCTGCCGATCGCCGTAGCCTGTTTCGCGCTGTCCGCCGTAGTGCGGGTGATTCAGGGGTCTGCGACCGTCGCCTGCCTGACTACCGTCGGCCTGGTGCTGCCGGTCACCAGCCAACTGGGGCTGGGCGGTGGACAACTGGCCGCGCTGGCTATCTGCATCGCCGGCGGCTCGATCGTACTCAGCCACGTGAACGACGCCGGTTTTTGGCTGTTCGGTAAATTTACCGGCGCCAACGAACTGCAAACGCTGAAAACCTGGACGGTGATGGAAACCATTCTGGGCAGCGTGGGTGGGATCATCGGCATGGTCGCCTTCACCCTGTTTTAAAAAAATATAACGACATAACCCGCCCCCGGTCATTGCACATCAGGGCTGCAATCAACCCCCGGGGGCAGCGCCACTGGCGACGTCAATAACAACAGCAATGTGAGGAAGGTATGCTTAATCCAACCCTATCTCGTGTCACACAGCGCATCATCGAACGCTCCAAAGAGAGCCGAACCGCCTATCTGGCGCGCATCGAGGCCGCCCGCTCCCAAACCGTGCACCGCGCCCAACTGGCCTGCGGCAACCTGGCGCACGGCTTTGCCGCCTGCCAGCCGGATGACAAAACCGCGCTGAAAAATATGGTGCGCAGCGATATCGCCATCATCACCGCCTATAACGACATGCTTTCCGCCCACCAGCCGTATGAGAACTACCCACAGCGGCTGAAACAGGCGCTGCACGCGGTAGGCGCTGTCGGCCAGGTAGCCGGCGGCGTACCGGCGATGTGCGACGGCGTGACCCAGGGGCAGGACGGCATGGAGCTGTCGCTGATGAGCCGCGACGTAATCGCTATGTCTTCAGCCATCGGGCTGTCGCACAACATGTTCGACGGTGCGCTGTTCCTCGGCATCTGCGACAAAATCGTGCCGGGTCTGGTGATGTCCGCCCTGTCCTTCGGCCATTTGCCGGCGCTGTTTGTGCCCGCCGGCCCGATGAGCAGCGGTCTGCCGAACAAAGAGAAAGTGCGCGTGCGCCAGCTGTACGCCGAAGGCAAGGCTGACCGCCTGGCGCTGCTGGAAGCGGAGGCCGCCTCTTATCACGGCATCGGCACCTGCACCTTCTACGGCACCGCCAACACCAACCAGATGGTGATGGAAGTGATGGGTCTGCACCTGCCGGGCGCGTCCTTTGTTCACCCGGCCACGCCGCTGCGCGACGCGCTGACCGACGCCGCCGCACGCCAGGTCACCCGCCTGACCGAAACCGCCGGCAATTATCTGCCCGTCGGCCAACTGGTGGATGAGAAAGTGGTGGTGAACGGCATTGTTTCGCTGCTGGCCACCGGCGGCTCCACCAACCTGACCATGCACATGGTGGCGATGGCGCGCGCCGCAGGCATCATCATCAACTGGGACGATTTCTCAGAACTGTCGGATGCGGTGCCGCTGCTGTGCCGCATCTACCCGAACGGCCCGGCGGACATCAATCAGTTCCAGGCTGCGGGCGGCGTAGCCTTGGTGGTACGCGAGCTTTTGAAGCATGGCCTGCTGCACGAGGACGTGCACACCGTGGCCGGTTTTGGCCTGGCGCGTTACACCCAGGAGCCGTGGCTGGATAACGGCCAACTGGCCTGGCGTGAAGGGGTGGAAAGTTCGCTCGACGCCAAGGTTATCGCCAGCCTTGCCCAACCGTTCGAACATCACGGTGGCACCAAGGTGCTTTCCGGCAACCTCGGCCGGGCGGTGATGAAAACCTCGGCGGTGCCGACCGACAATCAGATTATCGAAGCGCCGGCGGTAGTCTTCGAAAGCCAGCACGACATCGTACCAGCGTTCGAGGCCGGCAAACTGGACCGCGACTGCGTGGTGGTGGTGCGTTTCCAGGGGCCACAGGCCAACGGCATGCCGGAGCTGCACAAGCTGATGCCACCGCTGGGCGTGTTGATGGACCGCGGTTTCAAGGTGGCGCTGGTGACCGACGGCCGCTTGTCAGGCGCTTCCGGCAAAGTGCCCTCCGCGATTCACGTTACCCCGGAAGCCTACACCGGTGGCCTGCTGGCGAAGGTGCAAAACGGCGACCCGATCCGCGTTAACGGCCGCACCGGCGAGCTGGAGTTGTTGGTCGATGCCGATGTGCTGGCGCAGCGCGCCCCTTCTCAGCCGGACCTGAGCGCGGAACACGTCGGTTGCGGCCGCGAACTGTTCGGCGCCTTGCGCAGCCAGCTTTCCGGCGCTGAACAAGGTGCCTGCTGCATCAAATTTTAATCGTTAGCATGGCCGCGGCGGCCATAACTGGAGAACATCGTTAATGAACAATTGGAAGACAAGCGCAGAGCAAATCCTGATGGCCGGGCCGGTCGTACCGGTGATCGTCATCAACAAGCTCGAACATGCGGTTCCGCTGGCAAAAGCCCTGGTCGCCGGCGGCGTGCGGGTGCTGGAAGTGACGCTGCGCACCGCCTGCGCGATGGACGCGATCCGCGCCATTGCCCAGGAAGTGCCGGACGCGATTATCGGTGCAGGCACCGTGATTAACCCTCAGCAGTTGCAGCAGGTGACCGACGCCGGCGCACAGTTCGCCATCAGCCCGGGCCTGACCGACGCGTTGCTGAAAGCGGCCACCGCCGGTTCGATCCCGTTAATTCCCGGTATCAGTACCGTGTCTGAACTGATGTTGGGTATGGATTATGGCCTGCGCGAGTTCAAGTTCTTCCCGGCGGAAGCCAACGGCGGCGTGAAAGCGCTGCAGGCGATCGGCGGCCCGTTCCCGCAGGTGCGCTTTTGCCCCACCGGTGGCATTTCACCGGGTAACTACCGCGACTATTTGGCGCTGAAAAGCGTGCTGTGCATCGGCGGCTCCTGGCTGGTGCCGGCGGATGCGCTGGAAAACGGCGACTACGCGCGCATCACCGAATTGGCGCGCGCAGCCGTTGCGGGTGCCGTGGCTTAATCGTATCGGGCGCGGCTTGCCGCGCTTCTACGCGGTGGCGGATGTCGCGGGCAGCGCCGTGCCGCTGCGCTGGCTGAAACGCCGCTTCTTGCGGTAAGCGAACACATCTTCCACATGCCCATCGCGGATACGCTGTTGCAACCCGCGCCAGTAGTCGGCCTCGAACAGGTCACTGTGCATCTCTTCAAACACTTGGCGAATGCGTCGATCGCCGCACAGGAAATGCCTGAACTCCTCCGGAAACACGTCGTTCGGCGACACGCTGTACCACGGCTCGCTGGCCAGTTCGTCCTCCGGATAGCGCGGCGGCGGGATATCGCGGAAATTCACCTCGGTCATGTAGCAAATTTCATCGTAATCGTAGAACACCACCCGCCCGTGACGGGTCACGCCGAAATTCTTGAACAGCATATCGCCGGGGAAGATATTGGCCGCCGCCAGTTGCTTGATGGCGTTGCCGTACTCCTCAATCGCATCGCGTATCTGCTGCTCACTGGCCTGCTCCAGATACAGGTTCAGCGGCGTCATGCGCCTTTCCATATACAGATGCTTGATCACGACGCGATCGCCCAGATCCTCCAGCTTGCCCGGCACTTCGCGCTGCAACTCCGCCAACAGTTCCGGGCTGAGACGCGCCTTGTCGACGACAAAATTCTCGTATTCCTGGGTATCCGCCATACGCCCGACGCGATCGTGCTCTTTCACCAGTTGGTAACAGGCCATCACCTGCGCCTGCGTCACCTCTTTTTGCGGTGCAAACTGATCTTTGATCACTTTGAACACCCGATCGAACGACGGCAGAGTAAACACCAGCATCACCATGCCCTTAACCCCTGGCGCGATGATGAACTGCTCCTGCGAGCGGGCCATGAACCTAAGGTATTCGCGGTAACACTCTGTTTTACCGTGCTTCTGGCAGCCAATCGCCATATACAACTCGGCGGTGGTTTTACCCGGCAGGATCTCGCGCAGCCACTCGACCATAGCCGCCGGCAAGGGTGCATAAACCATGAAGTACGAGCGGGCGAAGCCGAACACGATGCTGGCCTCGGCCTTGCTGGTCAGGCAGGTGTCGATAAACAGCGCGCCGGAATCGCTGTGATGAATAGGCAGCAGGAAAGGATAAACGCCGTCTGGCAACCGCAGTTTGCCAACCAGCCAGGCGGCCTTGTTGCGATAAAACAGTTCATTGGCGATCTGGAACGTTGCCCCCGCCAGTTGCTGTGCGCTGAAGCTTTGCTGCAATGCCAGGGTGATGTAATGAATATCGCGCGGCAAGTTCTCCCACGGCAGGCGCAGGGGTAAATCGGTCAGCAAGGTGTGCAGCATCGCCGGGACGTCGCCGCCGGCGGTAAAATTGCGCGATAGCGGGCGCGGGATGTCGCGAAAACGCCCTTCCGGCTGCGAACTGAAAACAAACAGCTTTTCCGGCGTCAGATCGCGGTGCCGGAACAGACGGCAATAGACCGAATTGAAGAAGCTCTCGGCAATCTCAAAACGCGGGTACTCCGGCAACAGATCGGTATAGACCGCTTTCACCCGGCAAGGGAAATCCGCATCAAAATATTTTTGCCCGGTGATGCACTTGAGTTGCTCCACCACCAGACCGACATGATGATCATACAGATGGATACGCTTTTTCATCGCCTGCTGTACGGCAGGCCAATCCGCCCGCTCAAAGCGCTGCTGCGCGCCGGCGGTCACCTCGAGGAAACGGCCGTATTGCGCATCAAAGCCCTGCAGGATCGTCTGTGCGATCAACAACTCCAGTTTTGCCGCCATCCTTACCTCCCGCCAGAAAACAGAGCCTGCATAAGCAGGCTCCGGAATACCCGTTATCAGCGCAGTTCCATCAGAACTGTTGCTCTTCCGTCGAACCGGTCAGCGCGGTCACCGAGGATGCGCCACCCTGAATGATGGTGGTGACTTTATCGAAGTAGCCGGTGCCCACTTCCTGCTGGTGTGAGGCAAAGGTGTAGCCACGCGCAACGGCGGCGAATTCCGGCTCTTGCACCTTCTCGACGTAGTGTTTCATGCCTTCACCCTGCGCATAAGCGTGTGCCAGATCGAACATGTTGAACCACATGCTGTGGATGCCGGCCAGGGTAATGAACTGGTATTTGTAGCCCATCGCGGACAGCTCTTCCTGGAAGCGAGCGATAGTCTGATCGTCCAGGTTCTTTTTCCAGTTGAACGACGGCGAGCAGTTGTAGGCCAGCAGCTTGCCCGGGAACTTGGCATGGATCGCGTCGGCGAAACGCTTGGCCGCTTGCAGATCCGGGGTTGAGGTTTCACACCACACCATGTCCGCATAAGGGGAGTAGGCCAGCCCGCGGCTGATCGCCTGTTCGATGCCGGCATGGGTGCGGAAAAAGCCCTCGGCGGTGCGTTCACCGGAAACGAATTCGCTGTCGTAAGGATCGCAATCGGATGTCAGCAAATCAGCCGCATCGGCATCCGTACGCGCAATCACCAGCGTTGGCACGCCGAGTACGTCGGCTGCCAGACGCGCGGCAACCAGCTTTTGGATCGCTTCCTGGGTTGGCACCAGCACTTTGCCGCCCATATGGCCGCATTTTTTTACCGCCGCCAGTTGGTCTTCGAAATGCACCCCGGCGGCACCGGCTTCAATCATCGCTTTCATCAGTTCGTAGGCGTTCAGTACGCCGCCAAAGCCGGCTTCCGCATCGGCGACGATCGGCAGGAAGAAATCGGTGTAACCTTTGCTGCCCGGTTCAATCTTGTTGGACCACTGGATCTGATCGGCGCGGCGGAAAGTGTTGTTGATGCGCTCAACCACCGTCGGCACCGAGTCCACCGGGTACAGCGACTGGTCCGGGTACATCGCGGTCGCGGTGTTGGCATCCGCCGCCACCTGCCAGCCAGACAGGTAAATCGCCTCGACGCCCGCTTTGGCCTGCTGCAACGCCTGGCCGCCAGTCAGCGCCCCCAGGCAGTTAACGTAGCCTTTGCGTGATTTGCCATTCAGCAGATCCCAAAGTTTGGCAGCGCCGTTCTGCGCCAGAGTGCAAACCGGGTTGACTGAGCCACGCAGGTTGATCACGTCTTCGGCGCTGTACGGGCGAGTGATGCCTTTCCAGCGGGCCGATTTCCATTCCTGTTCCAGCTGTTGAATCTGTTGAGTACGTGAGGTAGACATAATTTTTATCCTTTTCAATAATGTAGGGTTAATGTTCAGGAATGTTTTCAGGCCAGTAATTCGTAGCCGGGCAATGTCAGGAAATCGATCAGCTCATCTGAAACGGTGATTTTCTCCATCAGGCGCGCGGCCTCGGTAAAACGCCCGTGGCTGAAACGTTGCTCACCGAGTTCTTCTTGAATAACGAGAACTTCTTCGGCAAGCATCTTACGAAACAGCGCTTTGGTGACCAGTTGGCCGTCGCTGAGGGATTTTTCATGGTGGATCCACTGCCAGATCGAGGTACGGGAAATTTCTGCCGTCGCCGCATCCTCCATCAGCCCGTAAATCGGTACGCAGCCGTTGCCTGAGATCCAGGCCTCGATGTATTGCACCGCCACGCGAATGTTGGCACGCATACCGGCTTCGGTCCGCTCGCCGTCGCAAGGCTCCAGCAGTTGCGCGGCACTGATCGGCGCATCGCTTTCACGCAGCACTTCCAACTGGTTGCGGCGCTCGCCGAGTACCCGGCTGAACACTTCCATCACGGTGTCCGCCAGCCCTGGGTGCGCCACCCAGGTGCCGTCGTGACCGTTATTGGCCTCCAGCTCTTTATCCGCCCGCACCTTGTTCAGCACCCAGGCATTTTTCTCGGCGTCTTTGCTCGGGATAAACGCTGCCATGCCGCCCATCGCGAAGGCGCCACGTTTATGGCAGGTTTTGATCAGCAAGCGGGAATAGGCGCTGAGGAACGATTTGTCCATCGTGACCGACTGACGATCCGGCAACACTCGGTCAGCATGGTTTTTCAGCGTTTTTATGTAGCTGAAGATGTAATCCCAACGACCGCAGTTCAACCCGACGATATGGTCGCGCAGGTGATACAGGATCTCATCCATCTGGAAGACCGCCGGCAGCGTTTCAATCAGTACCGTGGCTTTGATGGTGCCGCGCGGCAGATCAAAGCGATCCTCGGTAAAGCTGAATACCTCGCTCCACCAGGCCGCTTCCTGCCAGGACTGGGTTTTCGGCAGATAGAAGTAAGGGCCGCTGCCTTTTTCCAGCAGTTGGCGGTAGTTGTGAAAGAAATACAGTGCGAAATCAAACAGGCCGCCGGGGATCGCTTCCCCTTGCCACTGCACGTGTTTCTCCGGCAGATGCAGGCCGCGTACACGGGCGATCAATACCGCCGGGTTTGGCTTCAACTGATAAATCTTTCCGGCTTCGTTGGTATAGGAGATGGTGCCGTTCACTGCATCATGCAGGTTGATTTGCCCCTCGATCACTTTGTCCCAGCTAGGTGCAAGCGAGTCTTCGAAATCGGCCATAAACACCTTCACATTGGCGTTCAAGGCATTGATCACCATCTTGCGTTCAACCGGCCCGGTGATTTCTACCCTGCGGTCGCGCAGATCATCGGGAATACCCAGGATCTTCCACTCACTCTCACGAATGGAAGTGGTTTCCGAAATAAATCCAGGAAGATCGCCTTGATCGATCTTCTGCTGCCAGCAGGCACGCGCAGCCAATAGCTTGTTGCGCTGTGGAGTAAATTTACTCACCAGTTCCGCCAGGAATTCGACCGCGTCATCCGTTAACACCTGTCGCTCAGCAGCGGTAAAACCCTGCGTAAACGTTAACTCCGTGCCTACTATCTGTTGCGTCATTGTCTTACTCCTTCCCATTGTTGCGCACCCGCCGTCGCCAGAAGACAGGTGCTTCTTCATCAGAAATCAATGTGGATCAGGGCATGCAAAACGATCTCGGCTGGTCAGATCTCAACCCCATTGGATCTAAGAATACTCAACTAAAAATAAAAATCAAAAACGATTTCCATTTTAATATTAAATATTTTATTAACCTATAATTATCAATAAGTTAATTTGAATAACGAATTTAACCGACAAGGAAACCGGTTCCATTAAATATCAGAATATAAAATAAGTGTTTGTTAATGAATGGATTTTATTGAGAATTTGGAGTGGAAAATGGGTTCTGGCCAGGAGGAAAAGACATCGGCGGCCTCGATTCAGCCGCCGGTAAAGGTAAAAAACGTTACTCGAGAGTGGGGTTCATATGGCGCAGATCGTACGGCGTGATCTGGTAGACATAGTAGTTCAGCCAGTTGGCGAACAGCAGATGGCCATGGCTGCGCCAGGAGGCTTTTGGAGTGAGTTCGGGGTTATCATCGGGGAAGTAGTTTAGCGGAACGACAGGGTTAAGGCCGGCCTCGTTATCGCGACAATACTCCCCCGCTAACGTCAACGCATCATATTCAGGGTGGCCTGTCACAAATGCCAGTCGCTTGTCTTTGCTGGCGAATAAATAAGCCCCGGTTTGCTCCGACTCGGCCAGAATGTCCAGATCCGTGTATTGACGAATAATCTCTGTAGGGAAGTCCGCATAGCGTGAATGCGGTGCCAGGAAGGTCTCATCAAAGCCACGAGTCAGCAGTGCATGCTGCTGCAATGTCTGATGCTGATAAACGCCCGAGAGCTTCTCCTCACGCGTCATCTTCGGGATGCCGTAGAGGATATTCAGCGCGGCCTGGACCGCCCAGCACACGAACAGCGTGGAGGTGACGTGGTTCTTCGCCCAGTCGATAACGCGTTCTATCTGCGGCCAGTAGGCAACGTCACAGAAATCAACTAACCCCAGCGGCGCGCCGGTCACGATCAGGCCATCGAAGTTCTGATCCTGAATGTCTTCAAAATCACAGTAAAAATTGTTCAGATGCTCCGCCGGCGTGTTCTTCGACTCACGGCTGTCGATGCGCAGCAGCTGGATGTCAATTTGCAGCGAAGAGTTGGAAAGTAGACGCAAAAACTGGTTTTCCGTCTCGATCTTCTTTGGCATCAGGTTGAGGATCAGTACTTTCAACGGCCTGATTTCCTGTGTTTTTGCCCGAGAGGATGTCATCACAAAGACATTCTCATTGCGCAAGAAACTGACTGCAGGTAACTCATCAGGAACACGAATCGGCATTGCTTAATCCTCACACATCCGTTTATACGTTTAGACTTCTAGATGCCCGAAGATAGCGTTTTTTTGGCTCAATGTCGAGTGTTCAACGGTAAGGTGAAAATGTTTCATTGCTGAGAACCTAGGGGGATGAAGCACCGTTATCGGGCAAATGCTGAAAAGCAAAAAGGCCATCCTTTCGGATGGCCTCTCGGCTTAATTGATGCTTGGCAGTGTCCTACAATATTCGTCTCATCCTGAGACTCACCCCTTTGGGGCCGCCGCAAGCGGCGTTGAAGCCCGTTTCCCGACGGGCTTTTCGCATGCCCATGCTCGTGTAGAACACCCAAAAATAGATAAAACAAAAAGCCCTATGCTTTCGCATAGGGCTTGTTGCTTTAATTGATGCTTGGCAGTGTCCTACTCTCGCATGGGGAGACCCCACACTACCATCGGCGCTACGGCGTTTCACTTCTGAGTTCGGCATGGGGTCAGGTGGGACCACCGCGCTATTGCCGCCAAGCAAATTCTTTTAATTCTTTTTGCCGAACTTCTAAACCCACTTTAAATAAAGTGGTGCTGATACCCAGAGTCGAACTGGGGACCTCACCCTTACCAAGGGTGCGCTCTACCAACTGAGCCATATCAGCACACTAATTTGATGCCTGGCAGTGTCCTACTCTCGCATGGGGAGACCCCACACTACCATCGGCGCTACGGCGTTTCACTTCTGAGTTCGGCATGGGGTCAGGTGGGACCACCGCGCTATTGCCGCCAGGCAAA
>NZ_QYYG01000013.1 GCF_003591175.1 Serratia inhibens
TCAACCTGCTCAACAACAGCAATTTTAAAAGACAAAGGATAGTCACGTTGTGTGCGTTTAAACTCAGCCATTATCACGTTCTCCGGATTTAAGTCGAAAACGTGTCAACGCTATTCAGGACGGGTCACGCCCAACAAAAAGGGCGCTGTTTTTACGCAGCGCCCCTCCCGATAGCGAATGGATTATGCAGCGGCCGGGCGCACACCCAGCGTGTGGCAGATGGCATAGCTCATCTCGGCGCGGTTCAGCGTATAGAAGTGGAAATCTTTCACCCCTTCGCGGCTGAGGATTTTCACCATGTCCATCGCGATATTGGCGCCGACCATTTTGCGGGTTTCGGCGTCGTCGTCCAGCCCTTCAAACATGCTGGTCATCCAGCTCGGTACGCGCACGTTGGTCATGGTGGCGAAACGTTGCAACTGCTTGAAGTTGGATACGGGCAGAATGCCCGGCACGATTTCCACATCAATACCGGTGGCGACGCAACGGTCGCGGAAACGCAGATAGCTTTCCACGTCAAAGAAAAACTGGGTGATCGCGCGATTGGCACCGGCATCGATTTTGCGCTTCAGGTTAATCAGATCCGCCTGCGGGCTTTTCGCCTCCGGATGCACTTCAGGGTAGGCGGCGACGGAGATATCGAAATCACCGACCTCTTTCAGCAACCGAACCAGATCGGTCGCATACATGTCCGGTTTGCCGCCACCCGGTGGCAGGTCGCCGCGCAGCGCCACGATATGACGAATGCCGCTGTTCCAATAATCGGTAGCGATTTCACGCAGCTGTGCCGGGCTGGCGTCGATGCAGGTCAGGTGCGGAGCCGCATCCAGACCTGTACGGTCTTTAATGCCTTTGATAATGCTGTGGGTGCGATCGCGCTCACCGGAGTTGGCGCCATAGGTCACAGAGACAAATTTAGGTTTCAGGCTGCTCAGACGATCAATGGACTGCCACAGGGTATCTTCCATCTCGCTGGTGCGCGGCGGGAAAAACTCGAACGATACGTTAATCTGACCATTTAATTCCGCCAGACTCTGATTCAGCGCTTCCCGCTGGTTTGCGTGAAAAAAACTCATACCCTGTCCGCCTCTTATCGATCACTGTTTCGCATTTTGCTTTATTTTAATAAGCGTCTATACGTTTAGACGTCTAGATAGAAAATGCCGTATGTTGGCTAAAGAGTCAACAGGAAACTGGGGGGAATAAGATGATTAATCCTCACCCGCAAAGAGAAAGAATTTCATGTTTGGAACAAGAGGAATTATGGCAGGAAAAACGAAGGGCGCGGTGAACCCGCGCCCGAAAAACAATTAAAGCAGTTGTGCCAAACGGTTAAGGTCTGATTGGATCGCCCCCGCGGTAACGTCGCGGCCGGCCCCCGGCCCGCGGATCACCAAGGGATTATCACGGTACCAGCGGCTTTCGATAGCAAACACGTTGTCGCATGGCAACAGCGCCGCCAACGGGTGCTCAGGACGCACCGCTTCAACCCCGACACGCGCCTTGCCGTTGGCATCGAAGCGCGCCACATGCCGCAGCACCAGCCCCATTTCACTGGCAGCCTCAAAACGCTGCAGCATCTGTTGGTTCAGCGCATCGCCGTTCTCGAAGAACTGATCGATAGAGCCCTGCTCGGCGCCGGCAGGCACCAGCGACTCTACCCGCACCTGATTCGGTTCGATGTCATAGCCTGCTTCGCGCGCCAGAATGACCAGCTTGCGCATTACGTCCTGGCCGGAGAGATCGACCCGCGGGTCCGGTTCTGTCAGCCCCTGCTGCCAGGCCTGATCCACCAACTCGGTGAACGGCACCGTGCCGTCGAACTGCAGGAACAGCCAGGAAAGCGTACCGGAGAAAATACCGCTGATCGCCAGAATGCTGTCGCCGCTGTCGCGCAGATCGCGCACCGTATGGTTGACCGGCAGGCCGGCACCGACGGTGGCGTTATACAGCCAGTGACGACCGGTTTTGGCGAAGGCATCGCGGATTTGACGATAGTTATCACCGCACGACGCGCCCGCCAGCTTGTTGGCGCTAATCACATGGAAGCCGTAGCTGGCAAAGTCCAGATACTGCTCGGCCAGATTTTCACTGGCGGTAACGTCAAGCACCACCAGATCGTCGAACGGGTGCGCACGCATCCACAGGAACAGAGACTCTTCGTCCAGCTCCTGCGCTTCGTCCTCGAAGAATGCCAGCGCACGGCTGGCGTCCAGCCCGTCGTAATTCAGCAGACTGCGGCGGCTATCCACCACCCCGGCCAGAGTGAATTCAAAACCGCTGCGGGCGGAAATATTTTTCTGCTCGCGGGCAAACAGTTCCAGCCAGCGAGCGCCAATATTGCCTTTGCCGAACAGCACCAGGCCAATGCGTTTTTCAGCACGGAACAATGACTGATGCAGACCCTGAATCAGCAAGGCAGTCGGCCCCTGACGCAGCACCGCCACCAGGCTGATGCCGTCTTCAGCCTGCCAGATAAACTCAACCGGCTGGTCCTTCAACTGTTGGTAGAAACGATGGCTGTGCAACGGATTTTTGCACACCCCCGCCCCCACCAGCGCCACCAGCGCCAGCCCTTCGCGCAGTTTCAGCTCACCCGGCAACCCCGCGTCCTGCAGGGTACGCAGCACGCTGTTCACCACTTCCGAGGTGTAGCACAGCTGAACCAGATTGCGGTCCGGATGAATACCCACGGCCAGCGGTTTGATCTGCGCGCGCTTCAGCACCAGATCCAACTCTTTCTGCGCCAGCTTGAAGTCATGCTGGCTGGCGACGCGCAGCTCAATCAGGCACACGTCATCATGGCTGGTGACAATCTTGGCGCCAGTACCGGAAGCCAGCACGCGCTCGATACGCGTTGATCCCTGTTCCGGCTGGTAGCTGCATCGCAGTTGGAGATCGATATCGCTGCCGGAAACCGGTTGCAAGGTGCGAGTATGCAGCACCGGTGCCGCCAGACGCGCCAGTTCGCTGGCCTCGTCCAGCCGCAGCAGCGGCAGCAGGCAGGCATCTTTCACTTTACGTGGGTCGGCACTGTACACACCGGCCACGTCGCTCCAGATGGTCACTCGCTCCACGCCGGCCAAAGCGCCGACCTGGGTAGCTGAATAGTCACTGCCGTTACGCCCCAACAGCACGGTTTCACCGGCGTCGTTGCGTGAAATAAAGCCGGTCACCACCAGGCGTTTGCCCGGGTGCTGAGTCAGCAACTGTTGCAGCAGCGGGTAAGAGCGGCCTTCATCAACCTGCGGCTGGGCAGAGCGTTCCGTACGCAGGAAATCGCGCGCATCCAGCCAGGCAGCCTGCATATCCAGCTTGTTCAGCACCGCCGCCATCAGCCGCGCCGACCAGATTTCGCCATGTCCGACGACCTCGGCATAGGTCACGTCGTCAATCTTGTCATCCAGCAATACCGCCAGACGCTCCAGATCCTGAATAAATTCGGCGATCAGCGGTTCGGCGGTTTCCGGTGGCAATAAACCGCCGATCAGTTCGCTGTGATAACGGCGCAGCGCCTGCTGAACCTGATGCGCAGAAAGGCGATCGCTCTGACTGAGCTTCAGCCAGCTAATCAGTTGGTTGGTAGTGCTGCCGGCAGCCGACACCACCATCATATCGCCCGGCTGGCTGTATTCGGCCATGATCCCGGCCACCCGCAGATAACACTTCACGTCCGCCAGGCTGCTGCCGCCAAACTTGTGCAGTTGACGCCCGCTCACCGGCCCTGCTACCGCAATTGCATTCATGCTTACCTCGTTGCCGCCGCCTGGAAAGCACGTTCCAGATCGGCAATCAAATCTTCACTGTCTTCAATACCCACGGAAATACGCAGCAGGCTCTCGGAGATACCGGCCGCCGCACGTGCCTCCGCTGCCATACCGGCATGGGTCATGGTCGCTGCATGCGAAATCAGGCTTTCTACGCCCCCCAGGGATTCTGCCAGAGTAAACAGCTCAAGGGCAGAGAGGAAACGGCGAAGAAGCGCCTCATCACCATCCAGTTCAAAACTGAGCATCGCACCAAAACCGCGTTGCTGGCGGCGTGCAATCTCATGCCCTGGGTTCTGTGGCAGAGAAGGATGATACAGCTTTTTCACCAAGGGTTGCTGCTGTAAATAACTGACAATCGCTTCGGCGTTTTGTTGCGCCGCCTTGATGCGTGGCGACAGGGTGCGCATGCCACGCAGCAGTAAATAGCTGTCGAACGCGCCGCCGGTAACGCCGATATTATTGGCCCACCACGCCAGTTCCACCGCCAGATCTTTGTCTTTGGCGATCACCGCGCCGGCCACCACATCGGAATGGCCGTTGAGATATTTGGTGCAGGAGTGAACCACCAGATCGGCGCCCAACCCAATCGGTTGCTGCAGCGCCGGGCTGAGGAAGGTGTTATCCACCACCGTCAGCGCGCCTGCCGCGTGTGCCGCATCGCAAATCGCCGCAATGTCCACCACGCGCAGCAACGGGTTGCTTGGACTTTCAATCAGCACCAGCTTTGGTTTTTGCGCCAACGCCTGCGCTAACGCTTCTTCATTACTCTGATCGACAAACAACACGCGGTAAGCGCCACGCTTGCTCAGGCTGTCGAAGAGACGGTAGCTGCCACCATAGCAATCGTGCGGTGCCACCAGTAGATCGCCGGGTTTCAGGAACACGGTGGTCACCAGATGGATCGCCGACATGCCGCTGCTGGTCATCACTGCGCCGGCGCCGCCTTCCAGTTCCGCCAGCGCACGTTGCACCACATCACGCGTCGGGTTGCCGCGCCGTGAGTAGTCATGGGCGCGAGGCTGGTTGAAATCAGTGAAATTATAGGTACTGGAAAGATGGATCGGCGGGACAACGCAGCCGTACTGTTCGTCATCGTTCAGGCCGCTACGTACGGCAATCGTGGCTGGTTTACGCGTCATAGGGTCGCTCGGCTCTCAGGATTCGGATGAATGAGGGCTAAAGATTAATCGCAGTAGAGATGGACGTCAATACATCTGGACATCTAAACTTCTTTGCGTATAGATTGAGCAAAGCGATAATACCCGCTAAAATTATGCCAGTTTGATATGACGATACGATGTTAACGCGGAATGCATAGGCGACACCTATTGATCTTGAGCATACAGTGACCCTGGTCGCGTAAAATTGACATTTATTTAGTGAGAACAGTGAAGATCGGGCATAATCGGCCGGTTTTTAGAATTTTGTAATTTTTCTGACAAATTTAAGGTGTCCCATGGCTGAGTGGAACGGCGAGTATGTCAGCCCTTACGCTGAACACGGTAAAAAAAGCGAGCAAGTAAAAAAAATCACGGTATCCATTCCGCTGAAGGTCCTGAAAATCCTCACCGATGAACGGACTCGTCGCCAGGTCAATAACCTGCGCCACGCCACCAACAGCGAATTGCTGTGCGAAGCATTCCTGCATGCTTTTACCGGCCAGCCGCTGCCGAACGATGAAGACCTGCGCAAAGAACGCAGCGATGAAATCCCGGAAGCCGCAAAAGTGCTGATGCGTGAATTGGGTGTGGATCCCGATACCTGGGAATACTGACTGGCGGCCTGCGAAAGCAGGCGGCAGAAACGAAAAAAGGCGCCGAAGGCGCCTTTTTCATCTGACGATAAGAAATATTATTTCTTGGCGCCTGGTACGCTGAAGCGCTTGTTGAAGCGGTCAACGCGGCCACCGGTAGCAACATCACGCTGCTTGCCAGTGTAGAACGGGTGGCATTGACCACAAACGTCCAGGTTCAGATCGTGACCCACGGTAGAGCGGATTTTGATCACGTTACCGCAAGAGCAGTTAGCAGTAACTTCTTCGTATTTTGGGTGGATACCTTGTTTCATGGGAAACCTCAGTTAAGGCCGTGTCGCTATCCAGCCCTGTTTCGCCAGACACCACACGTGGTTGATAATATATTTTGGTATCGGATTATACCAAAGGCGGCAAACTATACAGAAATTCAACCTAGCGCGCAATTGGATCCGTACATTTTGCGGCCCGCGGTGTAAACTACCCGACACTTTTTCCATCTGGATGGCCGCCACATGCCCGTTGTACACGTTGCTTTACCGGTTCCCCTCGCCCGCACCTTCGACTATCTGTTGCCGCAAGGCCTGCAACCGGTAGCCGGCGCGCGCGTTTGTGTACCCTGGGGTAAGCAACGGGCGATCGGCATCGTCACCGGCAGCAGCGACACCAGCGAACTGCCGCTGGATAAGCTTAAGCCCATCGACAGCATCATCGACAACGCCTCTCTGTTCTCCCCCAGCCTGTGGCGCATTCTTCGCTGGGCCAGCGACTATTATCATTACCCGATCGGCGAAGTGCTGTTCCACGCGTTACCCATCCTGCTAAGGCAAGGGAAACCGGCGGAAGCTGCGCCGTTGTGGCAATGGTTCGCCACTGAACAGGGCCGCGCCACGCCGCCGGACAGCCTGAAACGCGCGCCCAAACAACAGCAGGCGCTGGCCGCGCTGCTGCAGCGCCCGGTGTATCGCCACCAGGTCAGCGAACTTGAACTGACCGAGAGCGCCCTGCAGGCATTGCGCGCCAAGGGGCTGATCGACTTACGTGCTCAGGCGTTGGCGACGCAGGACTGGAGGCCGGGCTTTGAAGTGCTCGGCGAACGGCTGCGGCTGAATACCGAACAGGCCACCGCCGTGGGGGCGATCCGCAGCGAAGACGATCAGTTCGCCGCCTGGCTGCTGGCCGGGGTCACCGGCTCCGGCAAGACCGAAGTCTATCTCAGCGTGCTGGAAAACATTCTGGCCATGGGCAAACAGGCGCTGGTGCTGGTACCGGAAATCGGCCTGACGCCGCAAACCATCGCCCGCTTTCGCGAACGCTTCAATGCGCCGGTGGACGTGCTGCACTCCGGCCTCAACGACAGCGAACGGCTGGCGGTATGGCTACGCGCCCGTAGCGGCGAGGCGGCGATCGTCATAGGTACCCGCTCGGCGCTGTTTACCCCGTTCTCACGCCTGGGCGTGATCATTATCGACGAAGAGCACGACAACTCCTATAAACAGCAGGAAGGCTGGCGCTACCACGCACGCGACCTGGCGGTGTTTCGTGCCCGCGAAGAGAACATCCCGATGGTCATGGGTTCCGCCACACCGGCGCTGGAAACGCTGCACAACGTGCAACTCGGTAAATATCGTCAGCTCAAGCTCACCCAGCGCGCGGGCAACGCCAAACCGGCAGCGCAGCACCTGATCGATCTGAAGGGCCTGCCGCTGAAGGTCGGCCTGTCGCAGCCACTGCTGAAAAGCATGCAGCACCACCTGAAAGCCGGTAATCAGGTGATGCTATTCCTTAACCGCCGCGGCTACGCGCCGGCGTTGTTGTGCCACGAGTGCGGTTGGATTGCAGAATGTCAGCGCTGCGATCATTACTACACCTTTCATCAGAACCAGCGCCAGCTGCGCTGCCACCACTGCGACAGCCAGCGCCCGGTGCCGCACCAGTGCCCGCAGTGTGGTTCAACGCATCTGGTCTCGGTCGGCGTCGGCACCGAGCAATTGGAAAACGAACTGGCGCCGCTGTTCCCGGAAACGCCGATCACCCGTATTGACCGAGATACCACCAGCCGCAAGGGCTCGCTTGAACAGCATCTGGCGGATATTCACCGTGGCGGCTCGCGCATTTTGATCGGCACCCAGATGTTGGCAAAAGGTCACCATTTCCCGGACGTGACGCTGGTCGCCCTGCTGGACGTTGACGGCGCGCTGTTTTCGGCTGATTTTCGTTCCGCCGAACGCTTTGCCCAGCTGTATACCCAGGTTTCCGGTCGTGCCGGCCGCGCCGGCAAACAGGGAGAGGTCCTCCTGCAGACTCACCACCCGGAACACCCGCTGCTGCAAATTCTGCTGCAGCAAGGCTACGACGCCTTCGCCAAACAGACGCTGGCGGAGCGCAACAGCGTCTTCCTGCCGCCCTACACCAGCCATATTATCGTGCGTTCGGAAGATCACGATAACCAACAGGCGCCGCTGTTCCTGCAGCAGCTGCGCAACCTGCTGGAGGCCAGCCCGCTGAAAGACGACGCTTTGTGGGTCATGGGGCCAGTCCCGGCATTGCAGTCAAAACGCGGTGGCCGCTTCCGTTGGCAACTGCTGTTGCAACACCCTTCGCGACGCTTGCTGCAACAGTTGATGAAAAGCTCTTTGCCGCTGATCGGCACGCTGCCGCAGGCACGTAAGGTGAAATGGACGCTGGACGTCGATCCGATAGATAGCTGAACCCGGAAAAGTCTGATTCAGTTCAGGCAAGGCAAACGTTTACCCTTGAAATTGCGAGCGAACGCTAAAAAACCTTCCCAGGTCACATTTTTTATGCAAATTAGGTAACAAAAGCAGGACACATTCTGTTTAGAATGTCTGCCAAGGCAATTTTGTCACCTAAAGTAGCGCCGTGACAGAATGTTCGAATGCGGATGGCGCTAAATGATAACAACACCACCGTACGCCAGAATTTGTGAGCAAACTGCAGTAGTCGCGTTGGCATGGGGCTAACGCAAGGAGAAAGGCGTTGGAACACAAGAAAGAATTACCCATGGCAACCATGAAAGACGTTGCCGAGATGGCTGGCGTTTCAACGGCAACCGTGTCGCGCGCACTGATGAACCCGGAGAAGGTATCAACGCCGACGCGTCAGAAAGTGGAGCAGGCCGTTTTGGCCGTGGGCTACTCTCCCCATGCCCTCTCGCGCAATATCAAGCGTAATGAATCCCGTACCATTCTGGTTATCGTCCCCGACATTTGCGATCCGTTCTTCGCCGACGTGATCCAGGGGATCGAGCAGACCGCCGCACAGCAAGGTTATCTGGTGCTGATTGGCGACTGCGCTCAGCAAAACCAGCAGGAGCGCACTTTCGTCAATCTGATTATCACCAAGCAAATCGATGGCATGCTGCTGCTCGGTTCCAATCTGCCCTTTGACGCCAGCAAGGAGGAGCAGCGTAATCTGCCGCCGATGGTGATGGCCAACGAGTTTGCCCCGGAGCTGGAACTGCCGACGGTACACATCGATAACCTGACTGCCGCCTTCGAGGCCGTACATTATTTGCACCAGCTCGGACACAAGCAAATCGCCTGTGTCGCCGGGCCGGAACAGATGCCGCTCAGCCATTATCGGCTGCAAGGTTACATTCAGGCGCTACGTCGTAATGGCATTAACGTCGAAAGCAGCTATATTACCCGGGGTGATTTCACTTACGAAGCCGGTGCACAGGCGCTGACAGCGCTGATGGCGCAACCAAAACCCCCGACGGCGATCTTCTGCCACAGTGACGTAATGGCGATCGGCGTGCTGTCGCAGGCGAAAAAAATGGGGCTGCGGATACCGCAGGACCTTTCCATCGTCGGCTTTGACGACATCAAGCTGACGCAGTATTGCGATCCGCCGTTAACCACGGTGGCTCAACCGCGCTATGAGATCGGCCGGCAAGCGATGCTGCTGTTGTTGGAACAACTGCACGGACAGGCAGTACCAAGTGGCTCCCGGCTATTGGACAGTGAGTTAATTATCAGAGGCAGCACCGCTGCCCCTAAACGCTAGTCAAATATTTTAGGGTTCAGTAACATGCAGGACTTATCTCCTCATCAGGACACAGCGGAATAATAGTGGCACAAAAAGACTATGTAGGCCGTGGGCGCACAGGAGCGCGGCGCAAAACCCCCAGCCGTAAAAAAAGCAGTTCTCCGAAAGTATCCAAAACCGTGCTGGCGTTAGCCGTCGCACTGGTGGTGATCTTTATCGGTGGCCTCTATTTCATTACGCACAACAAAGCGGACGATGTGCCGCTGTTGCCTGCACACAGCAATCGCCCCGGCAATGGCCTGCCGCCGAAGCCGGAAGAGCGCTGGCGCTATATCAAAGAGCTGGAGAACCGCCAGATTGGCGTGCAAACACCGACCGAGCCAACGGCCGGCGGCGAAGTCAACTCCAAGACTCAATTGACCACTGAACAGCGCCAACTGCTGGAACAGATGCAGGCGGACATGCAACAGCGCCCAACGCAGCTGAATGAAGTGCCGTATAACGACCCTTCTCAAGCTGCGGCGCGCGGCAACAACAGCCGTCAGCAGCAGATGCAACAACAACAAATGCAGCAGCAAGTTCAGCAACAAGTGCAGCAACCACAGGTTACCCAGCCGCGTAATCCGTTTAACAACGGTGCAACCACGGCGCCGGTGCAGCAGCACCAGCAGCAGGCTCAACCCAAACCCAAGCCGCAGCCGGTAACGCCGCCGCCAGTCCAGGTTAAGCAGCCTGAGCCTAAACCGCAGCCAAAACCTGAGGTAAAACCTGAAGTAAAACCGGAAACCAAGCCGGAAGTGAAACAGGAAACGGCCAAGCAGGAAACCAAGCCTGAGCAGAAACAGAAGTGGATGGTGCAATGCGGTTCGTTCCGCGCCACCGATCAGGCTGAATCCGTCCGTGCGCGCCTGGCGTTTGAAGGTATAGAAAGCCGCATTACCGCCGGTGGCGGTTGGAATCGCGTGGTGCTCGGTCCCTACAGCAGCCGCGCGACGGCGGACAAAACCCTATCGCGCCTGAAGGGCGTTGGCATGTCAAGTTGCATTCCCCTCTCCGTTGGGGGTTGAAAAGCGTCAATCCCCCCCCATCTATACTCTCAATATGCCTCGTAGTGTCTGCGCAAGCAGACGCTGCGAGGGCTTCTTTCCGTCTTCAACGAGGGTCTGCTCGTGACAACAATTGTAAGCGTACGCCGCAACGGCCAGGTAGTGATCGGTGGCGATGGCCAGGCCACCTTGGGCAATACGGTAATGAAGGGCAACGTCAAGAAAGTGCGTCGCCTGTATAACGACAAAGTGATTGCCGGTTTCGCCGGTGGTACCGCAGATGCCTTCACGCTGTTTGAGCTGTTCGAGCGCAAACTGGAAATGCACCAGGGCCATTTGGTTAAAGCGGCCGTTGAGTTGGCTAAAGACTGGCGTACCGACCGCATGCTGCGCAAGCTTGAAGCGCTGCTGGCCGTAGCGGATGAACACTCTTCGCTGATCATCACCGGCAATGGTGACGTGATCCAGCCTGAAAATGATTTGATTGCGATCGGTTCCGGCGGGCCATATGCCCAGGCTGCCGCTCGTGCGATGTTGGAAAATACCGAGCTGAGCGCCCGCGAAATCGTTGATAAATCTCTCAACATCGCCGGTGATATCTGTATTTACACCAACCATTTCCACACCATCGAAGAATTGCCTTCCAAAGCGTAAGGATCGAATACTATGTCTGAAATGACCCCGCGCGAGATCGTCAGCGAGCTGGACAGCTACATTATCGGCCAGAACAAGGCCAAACGTGCCGTTGCCATCGCCCTGCGTAACCGCTGGCGCCGCATGCAGCTCGACGAGATGCTGCGTCATGAAGTCACGCCAAAAAATATTCTGATGATCGGCCCGACCGGCGTCGGTAAAACTGAAATCGCCCGTCGTCTGGCGAAGCTGGCCAATGCGCCGTTCATTAAAGTAGAGGCCACCAAGTTCACCGAAGTGGGCTATGTCGGTAAAGAAGTGGATTCCATCATCCGCGATCTGACCGATGCGGCAATCAAAATGGTGCGCTTGCAGTCGATCGAGAAAAACCGCACTCGCGCCGAAGAAATGGCGGAAGAGCGCATTCTCGACGTACTGATCCCACCGGCCAAAAACAACTGGGGCCAGCCGGACGAGCATCAAGAGCCGTCGGCCGCGCGCCAGGCATTCCGCAAGAAATTGCGTGAAGGCCAGCTGGACGACAAAGAGATTGAAATCGATCTGGCTTCTGCGCCAATGGGCGTCGAAATCATGGCGCCTCCGGGCATGGAAGAGATGACCAATCAGTTGCAGTCGATGTTCCAGAACCTCGGCGGCCAGAAGCACAAACCGCGCAAGCTGAAGATCAAAGAAGCCTTCAAGCTGTTGATCGAAGAAGAAGCCGCCAAGCTGGTGAACCCGGAAGAGCTGAAAGAGCAGGCGATCGAAGCGGTTGAGCAACACGGCATCGTGTTTATCGACGAGATCGACAAAATCTGTAAGCGCGGTGGCCAAAGCTCCGGCCCGGACGTATCCCGCGAAGGCGTGCAGCGCGACCTGCTGCCGCTGGTGGAAGGTTGTACCGTTTCCACCAAGCACGGCATGGTGAAAACCGATCACATTCTGTTTATCGCCTCCGGCGCGTTCCAGACCGCCAGCCCGTCGGATTTGATCCCGGAACTGCAGGGTCGCCTGCCGATCCGCGTTGAGTTGCAGGCGCTGACCACCGAAGATTTCGAACGCATTCTGACCGAGCCAAGCGCCTCGCTGACCGAGCAGTACAAAGCGTTGATGGGCACCGAAGGCGTCAATATCGAGTTCACCGCCGAAGGTATCCGTCGTATAGCCGAAGCCGCGTGGCAGGTTAACGAAAGCACCGAAAACATTGGTGCACGCCGTCTGCACACCGTGCTTGAGCGTCTGATGGAAGATATTTCCTACGATGCGAGTGAAATTAACGGCCAATCCATTACAATTGATGCGGATTACGTGCGTAATCATCTGGATGAACTGGTAGCGGATGAAGATTTGAGTCGTTTTATCCTATAATCGCTCAATCATGTCCTGTCGGTCATCTGTGTGGGAGGCATTGCCTCCCACAATTATTTCTAACGGACACAGCCACTTACTCTGAAGCGAAAAATGAGCTCATCAACTTCCACCTCCCCGGCCAGAGCCTGGCTTGAAAGTTTACGACCACGCACCCTGCCGCTGGCCTTTGCCTCGATCGTCGTCGGTTCCGCCATTGCCGCCTGGCATGACAGCCTGAAACCCGGCGTGGCGCTGCTGGCGCTGCTGACTGCCGGCTTGCTGCAAATTCTCTCCAATCTGGCGAACGACTATGGCGATGCGGTAAAAGGCAGCGACAAGGAAGATCGCATTGGGCCGCTGCGCGGCATGCAGAAAGGTATGATCACCCAGGCGCAGATGAAACGCGCGCTGGTCGTGACGGTGGTGTTGATTGCTATCGCGGGCAGTTCGCTGATCGCTGTCGGCTGTGAGCAGCCCAGTGATGTTGTGGGTTTCCTGGTGCTGGGTGGGCTTTCCATCGTCGCCGCCATTACCTATACCGTAGGCAATAAGCCCTACGGTTATCTGGGATTGGGCGATATTTCGGTGCTGGTATTCTTTGGCTGGCTAAGCGTGGCGGGCACCTACTATCTGCAAACCCACGTTTTCGACAGCATCGTGATGTTACCGGCCACCGCCTGTGGCCTGCTGGCAACCGCAGTGCTCAATATCAATAACTTGCGTGATATCGAAAGCGACCGCGCCAATGGCAAAAATACCCTGGCGGTACGGCTCGGGCCACAGAAGGCGCGCTATTACCACGCACTGCTGCTGATCGGCGCGGTGGTATGCTTTGCTCTGTTCACACTGCTTAATCTGCATAGCCTTTGGGGCTGGCTGTTTGTGCTGGCCATCCCGTTGTTGGTGCGTCATGGCCTGCGCGTACTGCGCGATCCGACCCCGACCGGCATGCGGCCTATGCTGGAGCATATGGTCAAGGCGGCGCTGCTGGCCAACGTGCTGTTCGCCATTGGCGTGGCGCTCAGTTAAAAACTGATGATTTTGCCAACAGGGCGAATAAAGGGATATACTGGTTATTCCAGCGGCAAACAGACGTAAAATCCTATGAAATACGATACTTCCGAACTTTGCGACATCTATCATGAAGAGGTGAACGTTGTTGAGCCTCTATTCTCCAATTTTGGCGGGCGTACTTCATTTGGCGGGCAAATCACTACGGTGAAATGCTTTGAGGATAACGGCCTGTTATTCGATCTGCTCGACGAGAACGGCCGTGGCCGCGTTCTGCTGATCGACGGTGGCGGCTCAGTGCGTCGCGCCTTGATCAACGCAGAACTGGCGCGTCTGGCAACCCTGAACGAATGGGAAGGCATCGTGGTTTACGGGGCGGTGCGCCAGGTTGACGATCTGGAAGAGCTGGACATCGGCATTCAGGCGATGGCGGCCATTCCGGCGGGCGCCATCAGTGAAGGCGTCGGCGAAAGCGATATCCGCGTTAATTTCGGTGGTGTCACCTTCTTCTCCGGCGATCATCTGTATGCCGACAATACCGGGATCATTCTGTCTGAGGACCCGCTCGACATCGAGTAACCCGCAGATATGAAAAAGGGCGCCTGAGGCGCCCTTTTCGATCCTGGCATCCGGGAATCAGACTTCTTCCATTTTGCCCAACAGCGCGCGCAGGCGATCTTGCCATACGTGCTGCTCTTCTTTCAGTTGCTGGTTTTCACGCACCAAGGATTCGTGGTTGCCTGAGGCAGCCTGAACTTCGTGAGACAGCGTGTTGTTTTTGTCTTTCAGCTCTTCAATTTCCATCTGCAGCAGGGTGATGGTATCGATCGCCTGCTGAACTTTTGCTTCCAATTTCTCAAATACTTCAAATGACATTCTTCAGTCCCCTCATGATAGCAAGGCGTACATCTATAGCTAGCGGCCGCAACTCGGTTGCAACTGCTGCGAATATGCATCGCGCCAAGTGACACGCGTTTTTATTGAAAAAACGCGCCTGTCTCGATAAAACGTTTCTTTCGATAAAAACGATTGTAAGTAGCCTGTCCCCGACTGTCTAGCAACATACCGGCTCATCGCGCAGTCTGTTGCAATTTTCCTGCCCCCGCCATCAGCAAAAACTGAAAATGCCCGCCGGACAAAAAGCGGTTTGTTAACAATTGGCGGGTAAACCACTGGTCAGATCACACTTTCATGGCGCAGAAAGAACACCGAGTGACGCGAATTCGCTCAATTTTATGACGAAGCACACACATTTTGATTTCGCTATTTCTCGTTTATGTTCGTTAACGATAAATTTACATCACGTCCTCAATTGATAATTGGACGAGATGAAAAAAACTGTACCCATAGGCCGGGTGGATTAGCCCAGTGAGCCTATAAACCTATAACCGCCGTTTTGCAGGACAACAACATTATGAGCCAAACCACCAGTCCGACCCTAAAAGGCCAGTGTATCGCCGAGTTCCTCGGCACCGGTTTGTTGATCTTTTTTGGCGTAGGCTGCGTTGCCGCGCTGAAACTGGCAGGCGCCAGTTTCGGTCAGTGGGAAATCAGTATCATTTGGGGCCTGGGCGTTGCCATGGCCATCTATCTGACCGCTGCCATCTCCGGTGCGCACCTTAACCCGGCCGTCACTATCGCGCTGTGGTTGTTCGCCTGCTTTGACGGACGCAAAGTACTTCCTTACATTGTCGCGCAGATCGCCGGAGCCTTCTGCGCAGCAGCCTTGGTCTACGGGTTGTATTACAACCTGTTCTTCGATTTCGAAGCGGCCAATCACATGGTGCGCGGCAGCGACGAGAGCCTGGCTCTGGCCGGTATCTTCTCCACCTATCCTAACGCGCACATTTCCGTCGGCCAGGCTTTCCTGGTGGAAACGGTGATCACCGCGATTCTGATGTGCCTGATTCTGGCGCTGACCGACGACGGTAACGGCATTCCTCGTGGCCCGCTGGCACCGCTGTTGATCGGTATTCTGATTGCCGTTATCGGCGCCTCCATGGGACCATTGACCGGCTTTGCATTGAACCCGGCGCGTGATTTCGGCCCGAAACTGTTCGCTTATCTGGCAGGCTGGGGCAAAGTGGCCTTTACCGGCGCGCGTGACATCCCGTACTTCCTGGTGCCAATCTTTGGCCCAATCCTCGGTGCCGGCCTGGGCGCCTTCGGCTACCGCGCACTGATTGGCCGCCATCTGCCGTGCGACGTCTGCGTAGAGGAAGAAGAACCCGCTACCAAGACCCAGCAGCGCAAAGCGTGATTGACACAGTTTTAAAACGGTTAACAACAGCAGGATTAAGATCATGACAGTAGAAAAAAAATACATTGTCGCTCTCGACCAGGGAACCACCAGTTCACGCGCCGTAGTGCTAGATCACGATGCCAACATTGTTGCGGTATCTCAGCGCGAATTCACGCAGATTTACCCGAAAGCCGGCTGGGTTGAACACGATCCGATGGAGATCTGGTCATCGCAAAGCTCCACGCTGGTAGAAGTGCTGGCAAAAGCCGACATCAACTCCGATCAGATTGCCGGCATCGGCATCACCAACCAGCGTGAAACCACCATCGTCTGGGAAAAAGAGACCGGCAAGCCGATTTACAACGCCATCGTCTGGCAATGCCGCCGCACCGCCGAGATCTGCGAAAAGCTCAAGCGTGACGGCCTGGAAGAGTACATTCGTCACAACACCGGCCTGGTGGTTGACCCGTACTTCTCCGGTACCAAGGTGAAATGGATCCTCGATAACGTTGAAGGTGCCCGCGAACGCGCCAAGCGCGGCGAGCTGCTGTTCGGTACCGTCGACACCTGGCTGGTGTGGAAAATGACCCAGGGGCGGGTACATGTGACCGATTACACCAACGCCTCGCGCACCATGATGTTTAACATCCATGAGCTGGACTGGGACGATCGCATGCTGGAAGCGCTGGATATTCCGCGCGTCATGCTGCCGAAAGTCCGTCCGTCCTCTGAGGTGTACGGCCAGACCAATATCGGCGGTAAAGGCGGCACGCGTATTCCTATCGCCGGTATCGCCGGTGACCAGCAGGCGGCGTTGTACGGCCAACTGTGCGTTCAACCGGGCATGGCGAAAAACACCTACGGCACCGGTTGCTTCCTGCTGATGAATACCGGCAAAGAAGCGGTGCGATCCAGCCATGGCCTGCTGACCACCATCGCCTGCGGCCCGCGCGGTGAAGTGAACTATGCGCTGGAAGGCGCGGTATTTATCGGCGGCGCCTCTATCCAGTGGCTGCGCGATGAGCTGAAACTGATCAGCGACGCGGCCGACTCCGAATACTTCGCCACCAAGGTGAAGGACAGCAATGGCGTCTACGTAGTACCGGCCTTCACCGGCCTGGGCGCCCCTTACTGGGACCCGTATGCCCGTGGCGCCATCTTCGGCCTGACCCGCGGCGCGAACAGCAACCACATCATCCGCGCCACGCTGGAGTCCATCGCCTACCAGACCCGCGACGTGCTGGATGCCATGCAGGCTGACTCCAACACCCGCCTGCAATCGCTGCGTGTGGATGGTGGCGCAGTTGCCAACAACTTCCTGATGCAGTTCCAGTCCGACATCCTCGGCACTCGCGTAGAGCGTCCTGAAGTGCGTGAATCGACGGCGCTGGGCGCAGCTTTCCTGGCGGGCCTGGCCATTGGCTACTGGAACGATCTGGACGAGGTGAAGAGCAAAGCCGTTATCGAGCGTGAGTTCCGCCCAAGCATTGAAACCACCGAGCGCAACTTCCGTTACAGCGGCTGGAAAAAAGCGGTTGCCCGCGCCCAGGCATGGGAAGATCACGACTAATATCCTTTTGCGTTGTTGACCGAATCACGCGCTGCCTCCGGGCGGCGCGTTTTTTTTGCCCCGCCCCGCCACCGCTCTGCTGTGATAAACTTTGCCGATATTTTCTTCCTTTCTCACAACGGGTTTTGCCATGAAACGTGAATTAGCCATCGAATTTTCCCGCGTTACCGAAGCCGCCGCGCTGGCGGGCTACAAATGGCTGGGGCGCGGCGACAAGAATGCCGCCGACGGTGCCGCGGTCAACGCAATGCGCATTATGCTCAATAAAGTGGATATCGATGGCCGCATCGTGATCGGCGAAGGCGAAATTGATGAAGCGCCCATGCTGTATATCGGCGAACAAGTCGGCAGCGGCCAGGGCGATGCGGTGGATATCGCGGTCGATCCCATCGAAGGCACTCGCATGACCGCCATGGGCCAACCCAACGCGCTGGCCGTGCTGGCGGTGGGCGATCGCGGTACCTTCCTGCACGCGCCGGACATGTATATGGAAAAGCTGGTGGTGGGCCCGGCAGCGCGCGGCGCTATCGATCTCAACCTGCCGCTGGCAGAAAATCTTATCCAGGTCGCAGCCCGGCTGAACAAGCCGCTGGCGCAGCTGACGGTAGTCATTCTGGCCAAACCGCGCCACGACGGCGTTATCGCGCAGCTGCAACAGCTCGGGGTACGGGTTTTCGCTATCCCTGACGGCGACGTAGCGGCCTCCATCCTGACCTGCATGCCGGAAAGCGAAGTCGACGTGATGTACGGTATCGGCGGCGCACCTGAAGGGGTGATTTCCGCTGCGGTGATCCGTGCGCTGGATGGGGATATGCAGGCGCGACTGCTGCCGCGCCATCAGGTGAAAGGCGACAGCGCCGAGAACCGCCGCATCGGCGAAGAAGAACTGGTACGCTGCAAAGAGATGGGGATTGAGGCCGGCAAGGTGTTGGTATTGGACCAAATGGCGCGCAACGACAACGTCATTTTCTCCGCCACCGGCATCACCAAGGGCGATCTGCTGGAAGGCATTAGCCGCCAGGGCAATATGGCCACCACGGAAACCTTGCTGATCCGCGGCAAGTCCCGCACTATCCGCCGCATTCGCTCAACCCATTATCTGGACCGTAAAGATCCGGCGCTGCACGAGTTTCTGCTGTAATTAAACAGGGGTGCCATTGGCACCCCTGTTGGTTTTATGCGGTATGTCCCTGATGCTGGAGACGATTTGACAACGGCCACCAGCACAGCAAAATCAGCAGCGCCATCGCAAACATCAGCAAGCCGAGGCTAAACTGCCCGGTCTGCGGCAGCATGGCGGAGAGCCAGGTCGCCAAACCCGATCCCATATTCTGCATACCGCCCACCAAGGCGCCCGCCGCGCCCGCCAGATAGGGGAAAGGCTCCATCGCGCCGGTGGTAGCCAGCGGGAACAACATCCCTGCACCGAAAAAGAACAGCGCCGCCGGCACGATTAGCGTCCAGATGTTCATCACGCCAAACCAACCCGGGATCCACATCATCAGACCTGCCAGCAGACAGCTGATGACCGAATGCCACATCAGGCTAGGGAAGGTTTTGCCGTCACGGCCGGCGTACCAGGCACCGAAAAACGCCGCAGGGATCGGCAGGATAAACAGGATACTGACGGTCAGCCCGCTCAGACCCAGCACGCCGCCCATCAGCACGCCGCAGCTGGCCTCAAACACCGCGATCCCCGCCAGTGCACCGATCAGCATCACCAGATAACAGCTGAAAGTGCCGTCCGCCAGCAGCTTGCCGAAGCTCGCCAGCATGCGCCGTTTTTCTGTCTGTTGCGGCCGGGTTTCCGGCAACCAGCGGAACATGGCGAAGGCAACGCCGGCGCAAAGCGCCAACAGGAAGGCGTAACAAGCACGCCAACCAAATATCATCGCCAACGCTCCGCCGATGATCGGTGCCAACAGCGGGCTCACCAGAATGCCCATATTGAGCAGACTGTTGGCATAGCGCAGCGAGGTCCCGGCATACAGATCACGCGGCATGGTTCGCGCCATCACCCCCGCCACGCCGGTGCCCATGCCCTGAATGGCGCTGGCGGCGACCAGCATCGTCAGGCTACTGGACAATAGCGCGCCCAGAGCGCCAACCAGGAAAATCATCATCCCGGCGAGGATCACCGGGCGGCGGCCAATACGGTCCGACAGAGGGCCGTAAATCAGCTGTGAAAAACCGTAGGTCATCAGATATGCCGCCATCACGCGCTGCACCGCACCGGTGCGCACCGACAGATCTCGGGCTATGTCAGCAATGACAGGAACATAAATGGTTTGCGCCATCTGACCGACGGCCACCAACAGGGTAAGCATCACCAGCAGGTGAAAATTGTCTATTTTTCTCATTATCTTCGTTAACGTATTAACTCGTCACAGCGTCTCGGTATGACTCCAGATTGAGCCAGAACGGCGAGCAGCCCTCTATGGCGGCATAAGCTAACAAATCTGATTTTTTTAGCGAGTTTCAGACAGATATTGATCCAGGTCACACTGGCAGCAAAGGCAACCAACCTCGTAAATTAAACTGTACGTATAACGCTTAAGGGGTAAAAATGGCGAACTCGCCGTAATTTGGCTTTAGCATTTAATCGATAATTATTTTCATCATATTGAAATAAAATAACACCATAGGGATTTGGTTCATGAAAACACCAGAGCTGATTTTGTTGCAGTTGAAAACCTTGGGGCCGCATTCCGCCAAAATGCTGGCTGAGCGTCTGGACATCACCCCAATGGGTATCCGTCAGCATCTGCAATCCCTGGAAAGACGTGAGCTGGTTTGCTACGAAGAGGCGCGTACCAAAGTGGGCCGCCCCACGCGTTACTGGTCGCTGACCCATCAGGGCCACGCCGAATTCGCCGATTGCCACGATACGCTTGCCACGGCATTGCTGGAGTCCGCCCATCCGCTGTTTGGCGACGAAGGGGTGGAACAGCTGATTAGCGAGCGTGAAGAAAAGCTTTATCAGCGCTATGCCGAAGAGCTGTCGGAAGAAACCAGCCATCAGGGCAGACTCGCCCGGTTGGTGCGCCTGCGGCAGCACGATGGTTACATGGCCGAGCTGTTCGAACATCCGCAGGGCATGCTGCTGGTGGAAAACCACTGCCCGATCGGCGTGGCGGCCACCGCCTGCAGCAGCCTGTGCAATTCGGAACTGCGGCTGTTTCACCGCCTGTTTGGCCACGGCTACCGGATAGAACGCGCGGCGCATGCCATTTCCGGCTCACGACATTGCGCTTATTTGATTCGACCATTGGAGCTTTAGAGTATGGCTGACTGGGTTAATGGCAAGGTTACGCAGGTAGAGCAATGGACCGACGGGCTGTTCAGCATTACCGTCGATGCCCCTATTGATACCTTTACCGCCGGGCAATTTGCCAAACTGGCGCTGGAAGTTGACGGTGAGCGCGTGCAGCGTGCCTATTCCTACGTCAACGCACCCAGCGATCCGAATCTGGAGTTTTACCTGGTTACCGTGCCGGAAGGCAAACTGAGCCCGCGGCTCAACCAGCTGCGGCCGGGATCGGAAGTGATGGTGACCAAAGAGGCCGCCGGTTTTTTCGTGCTGGAAGAAGTGCCGGAATGCGATACCTTGTGGATGTTGGCGACCGGTACCGCCATCGGCCCTTACCTGTCCATCCTGCAGGAAGGCAAGGACCTGGAGCGCTTCAAAAATTTGGTGCTGGTGCATGCAGCCCGCTTTGCGCGCGATCTCAGCTACCTGCCGTTGATGCAGCAATTGCAGCAGCGCTATAACGGTAAACTGCGCATTCAGACCGTCGTCAGCCGTGAAGACGTCGCGGGTTCACTGACCGGACGCGTGCCTGCTCTTATCGAAGACGGCCGGCTGGAAGCCGCGGTGGGGCTGCCCCTTGATGCCGAAACCTGCCACGTCATGTTGTGCGGTAACCCGCAGATGGTGCGAGATACCCAGCAGACGTTGAAGGATCAGCGGCAAATGCGCAAACACCTGCGCCGCAAGCCGGGCCATATGACCAGCGAGCATTACTGGTAACCCTACAGGGTTATTTACTGCGGAACCTGACCGGCTCGGCCTCCGGGCCGAAACGGTTGTTCCCTGGGGTGCCGACAAAGGCGCCGAGATCAATCATCATCATTACGATAATCAGCGTCGGGATAAAACGCCCAACGCCCCACTGCCAGATTGGTGCCAGCATCTGCCAATTGCCCGCCGCCAACATCCACGCCAGAATCAACAACAGCGCCCACCAACCGGCCTTGTTGCGATCGTGCAGCCGTTTAATCAGCACCGCCGCCGTTGGCCACAGCAACGCAACAATGAAGAATGCGATCGACTGGATAGCCACCAGTTGGTAGTTCGCCAGAGTAAAAGCTGCGGCCATCAATACCAGCCAGGCCCCCATCCAGATCCAGAAGTCACGCCGCCCGATGCGGCCCTTAAAAGAAAAACACCACTGCTGTAACGTCATCGATTCCTGTGCTCTTTGCCTGCCCATATTCTGTCGCGCAGTGTAACATAGGCGCAGCTGGGCAGAGATTTACGCCCTGCTATTACGCGGAGTAACGCACAGCTTTCCTGTCAGCAAGCGATAATGGCGCGGGATCTTTGACAATCCCCCTTGGTTATCGCTTTAATCGGAGTCATCTTTGTTCTTGATGCCATGTATGCCATGCTGAGAAAAACCACCGCCTTCGCCTGCCTGTTGCTAAGTATCGGCAACGCTTGGGCCGATCCGCCGGATGCCGCCGCCAGTGCTTCGCCCACCGCACCGTATCTGCTGGCCGGTGCACCGACGTTTGATCTGACGGTGGTAAAATTCCGCGAAAAATACAACCGCGATAATCCAACGCTGCCGATCGGCGAGTTTCGCGCCATCGCAACCGCAGAAGATGACTCGCCACTGCTGACGCGCGCCGCCAGCAAGCTGAATGAAAACCTCTATGCCTCCACCGCGCTGGAAAAGGGCACCGGTAAAATCAAAACGCTGCAGATCACGCACCTGCCGCTGCAACAAAGCGGCGAAGAGAAGGCTGCTCGCAGCGTTGCCGTCAACTACATGGCTGCGCTGATGCGCCAATTTGAACCTGCGCTGACGGTGGAACAAAGCCTGGCAAAAGTGACCAGCCTGCTGGAAAAGGGTAAAGGCTCACGCTTCTACCAACAGCAGGTCGGCGCGATTCGCTACGTGGTGTCGGACAACGGCGATAAAGGGATAACTTTCGCGGTTGAACCGGTTAAGCTGGCGTTATCCGAGCCTTAACAGCACGGCATTTAATGACGAAAAGCAAAGCCTTCGCGCTTAATCATCTCTATACTGTTGGCCAGGTAAACTGCCGGTCCGGCAGTGGTTATTTAGACTCTCGCGTTCCCTTGTTGGAGGAAAAAACATGCGTCATCCATTAGTTATGGGTAACTGGAAGCTTAACGGCAGCACTCAGATGGTTAACGAACTCATTGCCGCTCTGCGCAATGAACTGAGCAGCGTTGACGGTTGTGGCGTCGCTATTGCACCGCCGGTAATGTACCTGGATCAGGCCAAGCACGCTCTGGCCGGCAGCCGCATTGCTCTGGGCGCTCAAAACGTAGACGTGAACCTGTCCGGTGCATTCACCGGCGAAGTTTCCGCTGACATGCTGAAAGATGTAGGCGCGCAATACATCATCATCGGCCACTCCGAACGTCGCACTTACCACAAAGAAACCGACGCGGCGATCGCCGAAAAATTTGCCGTGCTGAAAGCGGCCGGTCTGATCCCGGTGCTGTGCATCGGTGAAACCGATGCAGAGAACGAAGCGGGTAAAACCGAGGAAGTTTGCGCACGCCAGATCGACGCCGTGCTGAAAACTCAGGGTGCTGAAGCGTTCAAAGGCACCGTTATCGCTTATGAACCCGTGTGGGCCATCGGTACCGGCAAGTCCGCTACCCCTGCGCAGGCACAGGCAGTACACAAATTTATCCGCGATCACATCGCCAAGCAGGACGCTGCAGTCGCTGCAGAAGTGATCATCCAGTACGGCGGCTCCGTGAACGATAAAAATGCTGCCGAGCTGTTCACCCAGCCGGACATCGACGGCGCGCTGGTTGGCGGCGCATCACTGAAAGCTGACGCTTTCGCCGTGATCGTCAAAGCCGCTGCAGCCGCTAAAAAAGCCTGATTTCATTCGGCCTGAAATAACAAAGTCCTGACCGTAAGGACAGGACTTTTATCTAATAAAACCAGTGCAGTTAACAGGCTGGCCTCTACGCACAAAAACTCGCTCCTCAGCAACAACCCTTATCCAAGATATACCATCATTCATCCCTATTTCCCTTATTCTGTTAATTACGGGATTAACGTTATTGTTAACCCCATACCAATGGTAATCCCCGAACACCACTGCTATATAGAAGCGTTCCTTTTAAATGGTTGAAATGAGAATTATTATCGAATAGGATCAGGGAAAATGTACCGAATATCAGGGAGTGATTAATGTTCACATTTGCTTTTTCTCCACTTTTTTTCGCCATTATGGCCTGTATTATATATTTATATAAGAATGGTAAAAACAACTCCATTCACCTGGCCTATGTATTTGCGATCTCTTTTTTTACTGGTTTCCTATACCCCATCTCCAGATCACTTGTTAATAACAGCAACGACATGGATGAGATTTTCTTTATTAAATCTTTACTCGTGTCGCTAACCGCCTTGGTTATAGACACAGTAATATTTACTATATACAAAAGGATGAAACAATGAAGGAACTTAGTGACGCCATGCTGAACGCTATTTCAGGAGGAAAAGATCCAAATACACAATTGATGAATAATTTAGGCAATAATATGGCTTGGGGAGCAGGGCTTGCAGCTGCAAGTGGTGGGGGCATTGTTGGAGCCGGTGTTGGCGCTGTTGGTGGTGCAGTGCAGACGGTGGTTCAGGGGGCTATAATCATGGTCCCGTAAATGTCCCCATTCCTCAAGTCCCAATCGGGCCATCATGGAATGGCAGTGCTGGAGGCTCTCGCCCTTCGCCATCAGCTTCACTTTCTGGACCTAACTATTCCAACTAGCATTAAAAAATTGCAGCTATGGTCACAGGACGGTCAAGTGGTCGTTCACATGGCGGCATCAGCATAAGGACTAAGTCGGTTGACAGAATTATTTCAACTGCACCTTAATCTGTTGATATCCAACTTTTGGGGTGCAGTTCATGTTGATTTTTTTGTTGACGAAAATTGGCGATCAGCGTTTGCTGATCTCAT
Organism: Serratia inhibens; assembly: GCF_003591175.1. GTDB lineage: Bacteria > Pseudomonadota > Gammaproteobacteria > Enterobacterales > Enterobacteriaceae > Serratia > Serratia inhibens. The sequence goes on from NZ_QYYG01000013.1 coordinate 24,626, forward strand.
CGAACACGCCGCCGGTGGCGAAATGCACCTTCTGCGCTTCGGTCCAGCCGCCGAAGGTATCATCCACGGTGAACAGTTTCAGTTTCGGGAACTGATCGACAAACTTGGCCGCCACTGCCGCATCACGCGGGCGGTAGTAGTTTTTCGCCGCGATGGTCTGCCCTTCCGGCGTATACAGATACTTCAGATAAGCATTGGCGACCTCGCGGGTACCGCGCTTATCGACCACTTTATCCACCACTGACACGGTAGGTTCAGCCAAGATCGATTCGCTCGGAGTGATAATCTCAAACTTGTCTTTACCCAGCTCTTTTTCCGCCAGCAGCGCTTCGTTTTCCCAGGCGATCAGCACATCGCCGATACCGCGTTCGACGAAGGTATTGGTTGAGCCACGCGCACCGGAATCCAGCACTTCAACGTTTTTATACAGGTTTTTCACGAACTCCTGCGCCTTGGCTTTATCGTTATTGTTATGGTGCAGCGCGTAACCCCAGGCAGCCAGATAGTTCCAGCGTGCGCCGCCGGAGGTTTTCGGGTTCGGTGTAATCACCGACACGCCCGGTTTAATCAAATCAGCCCAGTCGTGAATTTGTTTTGGGTTACCTTTGCGCACCAGGAACACAATGGTCGAGGTATAAGGCGCGGAGTTGTCCGGCAGACGTTTGATCCAGTCTTTGTTGATACGGCCACGTTCGGCGATAGCATCCACATCATAGGCCAGCGCCAGTGTGACCACGTCGGCCTCAATACCGTTAATCACCGAGGTAGCCTGCTTGCCGGAACCGCCATGCGACTGACGCACAGTCACTTTGTCGCCGGTCTGCTGCTGCCAGTATTTACCGAATGCGGTGTTGTATTCCTGATAGAACTCGCGCGTCGGGTCGTACGAAACGTTCAACAGTTGAATATCTTTCGCCATGGCGCCGGACGCCAGCAGCATTATTGTCAGACCTACACCCCATTTACGCATCGACTCGCTCTCCCAGGAAAAATAATCGCAACCTCAGTCGGTTGATTTAGCATCAGAGCCTGCCAGAAACTCTCTCGCCAATTAAAGAATAAAAAATTTTGGGCTAGACGATTCTGGAATATAACCACAACAAACAAAAAAAAGCCCCCGCACGCGGAGGCTTGTTATTGCCGGACTGAAAGGAGATCAGTACAGTTTTTTCGCCGTATCCAGCCAGTCGCCCTTAAACGGACGCTTCATGTTTTCGATCGCATCGATGATGTCGTGATGCACCATCTTCTCGTTCTGGATACCGACGCAACGGCCGCCGTAACCCTGCAACAACAGTTCGATGGCGTAAGCACCCATGCGGGAAGCCAGAATACGGTCGTAAGCCACCGGCGAACCGCCGCGCTGAATATGCCCCAGCACGGTAGCACGGGTTTCGCGCTTGGTTTCTTGTTCGATATGACGCGCCAGTTCATCGATATCGCAGATGTGCTCGGTGATCGCCACAATCGCGTGTTTTTTGCCTTTGGCGATACCGGCCTTGATTTCACAGACCAGGTCTTCGCGGTTGAATTCGGTTTCAGGCAACACGATAAATTCACAACCGCCGGCGATGGCCGCCGCCAGCGTCAGATCGCCACAATAACGCCCCATCACTTCAACGATGGAAATACGCTGATGTGAAGATGAAGTGTCACGCAGGCGGTCAATCGCTTCGACCACGGTTTCAAGCGCGGTGAAGAAGCCGATAGTGTAGTCAGTGCCGGCCACGTCATTATCGATGGTGCCCGGCAGGCCGATACAAGGGAAACCTTCTTCCGTCAGGCGCTTGGCACCCATATAGGAGCCGTCGCCCCCAATCACTACCAGCGCATCGATACCGCGGTTGTGCAGGTTTTCAATCGCCTTGGCGCGTACGCTGTCGTCTCTGAACTCCGGGAAACGCGCTGAACCGAGAAAGGTACCGCCGCGGTTGATCATATCGGACACGCTATAACGGTCCAATTGTTCCATGCGATCTTCGTACAAACCAAGGTAGCCATCGTAAATACCAAAAACTTCCAGACCTTCCGAAAGCGCGGCACGCACAACACCACGGATCGCAGCATTCATACCCGGCGAATCACCGCCACTCGTCAGTACACCGATTTTCTTGATCATGACTACCTCTGAACTGTAGATGCAATTTCTTAAGAATTCTGTATTCGCCGATTGCCTTGGAACCTCTCCGGTTGCAGAAAACCAGCGTTACGGCTTTATTGCTGGATATTATAACAAAAACACCCAGCTGAATTGATTCAAGTCACGCAATATTACGGTAAAAAATCGGCATGGCACGCTGAGCTAACTCGCCATTCGCCCGCCGAACTTATCCTGACCGCCCTGCATTAATTATAGCTCCCAACGCCCCTGTCGGCCCGTTGGCACCGCGGAACAAGGGTCTTGGTGGATGAGGACATCCGCCCCTGGAAAACGATGCAGCAGCGCCTGCTCCACCTGCTCGGCCAGAATATGCGCCTGTCTCAGCGGCAGCGCATCGTCCATCTCCAGATGCAACTGGATAAAACGCGTCGGACCGGACTGGCGAGTACGTAGATCGTGTGCGCCTTTCACCCCCGGCCAGGAAGAAATTACGTCGATAATCGCCTGACGCTCGTCATCCGGCAATGCCCTGTCCAGCAGCGATTGTACCGCTTCATAGCCCATCCGCAGCGCGCTATAGAGAATGTAGACGCCAATTCCCAATGCAAACAGCGCATCTGCACGCTGAAAACCGTACCAGCTTAGCCCAAGCGCAATAAGAATAGCACCATTCATCATGACATCTGACTGATAATGAAGCATATCTGCGCGTACTGCCTGACTGCGAGTTTTTCTGACCACCCATCGCTGATATGTGACCAGGATCAGGGTACTGAACAGCGCAACGATCGTCACGGCAACACCGATGCCGGGAGCGCGCAAGGTTTCCGGCGAATACAGATGCTGAAAACCGGTCAGAAACAGAAAAAGCGCCGAGCCGGAAACAAACATGCTTTGCGCCAGCGCCGCCAGCGACTCCGCCTTGCCGTGCCCGAAAGTGTGTTCCTCATCGGCCGGTTGCAGCGAGTAGCGTACCACCAGCAGATTAGTCAGCGATGCGGCAATGTCCATCAGGGAATCCACCAGTGCAGCCAGCAGGCTCACCGAGCCGGTGCGGTACCATGCGACAATCTTTATCAGTAACAGCGTGGAGGCCAACACGGTGACTGCTAACGCGGCAGACTTCACCAGACGCGCATATTGCGGTTCCATAACCTACCCTGGGTAAAACGTGAGAGGGCCAGTATAACGGAATGACAGGCAAAAAAAGCCCCGCCATCATGGCGGGGAAGACAGGGATGGTGTCTATGGCAAGGAAAAACAGGGGATTACTCAGTCATACTCAACTTCTGGGCAGAAGTTTGCTGCAAACCAGAAATTTGTTGCTCCATCTGCTGCATGCGCTGCTGATGCTTCTGGTCTAAAACATTTTTTTGCTCTGGCGTCAGCAGGTTATACATTTGATTACGCACCCGGGCCATTTCGACCTGGCGCTTAACCTGTTGCTGAGCCATCTTTTCCGCCTGGCTATACACGGCGGATTCATCAAATTTGTCTGCGGTCACCAGTTTATGCATGGCTTCCATTTCAGCTACATTGACACCAGGCAGATCGTGGCGCGCCTGGCGCATTAAATCGCGCATTTGCTGGCGCTGCTGTTCAGTCAGGCTGACACCGTCGAACATGTGGTGCTGGCCAGGGGTTCTGGTTATCGCATCATTTCCGGGAGTCGGTGCAGTTTCCGATGTAGTCTCGGCAGCAAACGCAGCGGTAGAACCTATTGCCAGCATTGATGCCATAACTAATGCGGTCACCTTACGCATTTTAACTCCTCGTTCTTTCTCACTTTGCGAATCAACGAGGAGCAGTGTACTGCTGCACCTGCAAACATGCGTCAGTGCATGTAAAACTACGTAAAGTCATGGAATGCCAACAGTTGATGACGTATTTTGCGTCAGGAGGTAAAACATAATGAACAAAATTCTGTTAGTTGACGACGACCGCGAGCTGACCTCGCTGTTAAAAGAACTGCTTGAAATGGAAGGTTTTACTATCGTCGTTGCTTACGATGGCGAACAGGCGTTGTCGCTGCTCGACAGCTCCATCGATCTGCTGCTGCTCGATATCATGATGCCGAAGAAAAACGGTATCGATACCTTGAAAGAGCTGCGCCAGCATCACCAGACGCCGGTCATTATGCTGACCGCACGCGGCAGCGAACTGGATCGCGTGCTGGGCCTGGAACTGGGCGCCGATGACTACCTGCCGAAACCCTTTAACGATCGCGAGCTGGTGGCGCGTATCCGCGCTATCCTGCGCCGCTCCAACTGGAGCGAACAGCAGCAGAATGTCGATACCGGCGCACCGACGCTGGACGTTGACGGCCTGCAGCTCAATCCGGGTCGCCAGGAAGCCAGCTTTGACGGCCAAACGCTGGATCTCACCGGCACCGAATTTACTCTGCTGTATCTGCTGGCGCAGCACCTCGGCCAGGTCGTGTCGCGTGAGCTGCTGAGTCAGGAAGTGCTGGGTAAACGCCTGACGCCATTCGATCGCGCCATCGATATGCATATCTCCAATCTGCGGCGTAAACTGCCGAACCGCAAAGACGGCCATCCGTGGTTCAAGACCCTGCGCGGCCGGGGTTATTTAATGGTATCGGCAACATGATCAACAGTTTGACGGCACGTATCTTCGCCATTTTTTGGTTCACATTAGCCCTGGTGCTGATGCTGGTGTTGATGGTGCCCAAGCTCGACTCCCGCCAAATGACCTCGCTGCTGGACAGCGAGCAGCGGCAGGGATTAATGGTAGAGCAGCACGTCGAGGCCGAGTTGCAAAACGATCCGGCCAACGACCTGATGTGGTGGCGGCGTTTATTCCGCGCCATCGAAAAATGGGCCCCGCCGGGGCAGCGCCTGCTTCTGGTCACCAGCGAAGGCCGCGTGATTGGTAACATGCAACGCAACGAAATGCAGTTGGTGCGTAACTTTATCGGCCAGTCTGATAATTCTGATCATCCGAAGAAGAAAAAATACGGCCGCGTCGAACTGGTCGGTCCGTTCTCGGTACGCGACGGCGAGGACAATTATCAGCTGTATCTCATTCGTCCCGCCAATAGCCCGCAATCCGATTTTATCAACCTGATGTTCGACCGGCCGCTGCTGCTGCTGATCGTCACCATGCTGATTAGCGCTCCCTTGCTGCTGTGGCTGGCCTGGAGCCTGGCAAAACCGGCGCGCAAGTTGAAAAACGCCGCCGATGACGTCGCGCGCGGCAACCTGAAACAGCATCCGGAGCTGGAAGCCGGGCCACAAGAGTTTCTGGCCACCGGTGCCAGTTTCAACCAGATGGTTAGTGCGCTGGAGCGCATGATGACCGCCCAACAGCGGCTAATCTCGGACATCTCGCATGAGCTGCGCACACCGCTCACCCGCCTGCAACTGGCTACCGCGCTGATGCGCCGACGTCACGGTGAAGGGCATGAGTTGGCGCGCATCGAAACCGAGGCTCAACGTCTGGACTCGATGATCAACGATCTGCTGGTGCTGTCGCGCGGGCAGCAAAAAAGCGAGTTGGCGCGTGAGCGGCTGCTGGCCAACGAGCTCTGGGCCGACGTGCTGGATAACGCCGGATTCGAAGCCGAGCAAATGGGTAAACATCTGGAAGTCACCTCCCCTCCAGGGCCCTGGACACTGTTCGGCAACCCAGGCGCTTTAGACAGCGCGCTGGAAAACATCGTGCGTAATGCTCTGCGCTATTCGCACACGCGCATTGCCGTGGCATTCAGCGCCGACAATCAGGGCATCACTATTGTGGTCGACGACGACGGCCCTGGCGTCAGCGAGGAAGATCGCGAACAGATTTTCCGGCCGTTCTATCGCACCGACGAAGCCCGCGATCGCGCTTCGGGCGGCACCGGTTTGGGCCTGGCGATTGTAGAGGCGGCAGTCAATCAACATCGCGGCTGGGTGAAAGCGGAAGACAGCCCGCTTGGCGGCCTGCGGCTGGTGCTATGGCTCCCGCTGCACCAGCGTTGATCGCCTAAGACAGGTCAGCAAGATTTTGCTATTCTGCGCCCCTCTTCATGAGGGGCCTTTTACATGCTGAATATCGTTTTATTTGAACCTGAAATTCCACCCAATACCGGCAATATTATCCGCCTGTGCGCCAATACCGGCTTTCAGTTGCATCTGATAGAGCCGATGGGCTTCCCATGGGATGACAAACGGCTGCGCCGCGCCGGCCTGGATTATCATGAATTCGCCAATATCCGGCGCCACGCCGATTACGCCGCTTTTATCGCCAGCGAAAACCCACAGCGGCTGTTTGCCCTGACCACCAAGGGGACTCCAACGCACAGCGCGGTCAGCTATCAGGCCGGCGACTACCTGCTGTTCGGACCAGAAACTCGCGGTTTGCCCGCCGAGATCCTCGAGGCCTTGCCTGCACAGCAGAAAATCCGCATTCCGATGCAGGCACAAAGCCGCAGCATGAACCTGTCGAATGCCGTCGCAGTGGTGGTATACGAAGCCTGGCGGCAGTTGGACTATGCCGGCGCACTGATTAAACCTTAAGCGGTGACAATCGGCGCTACGGGGAGGATAATCTCAACGGGATCGCCTCTCCGGGGACATCGCATGGCTTTCACAGAGAGTATCATCGCCCAGTTCCGCAGGCTTGAAAACGCGCTGAGTCAGGCGCTGCTGCGTTTACAGGACCCGACGGACACCGAGGCTCTGCATGATGTACGCATCAACCTGCGGCGTATCAGAAGCCTGCTGAGGCCATTGCGTGGCATACCCGGCGTCGCACAGCTCGACAACGCTGCCGCCAGCCTGGGGAAACTCACCACGCCGATACGCGATTTGGAAGTGCTGATTGCCGAGCTGGCGCGACATCAACTAGAGTGGCAAACCAACGTCCGCAAAACCGAACTGCAAAGCCGCAACCTTGCCCTGGCGTCACATCCCTTGCTGTTCCGCTTTCCCAAATTGCTGCATGGCTGGCCGAAAAGCTTCCGGCGGGCCAAACGCCGGCACGCAAAACGCCGCGTTGCTGATCGCCTGTCCCGGCAAGTTAAACAATTGCGTCTGGCGCTGGCCGATACGCACTACGATCGCCACCGGCTGCGCCTGCTGATCAAACGGGTGCGCTATGCTGCCGACACCTACCCCCAATTCGCACTTGTCACACCGGAAGCCGCCGCCTGCCTGAAAACGGCGCAAAGCGCATTGGGCGACTGGCACGATCGTTTTGTCTGGTGCCGGCAAGCCGAAAATCAGCAAGATCTCTGGCCACTGCTGCCAGAATGGCAGGAAGCTCAGGAAACGACGCTGGAGAGAGCTGAAGCTGAATTGTTTGCGCTTTCGCGAGCCCTCAACCTCTAAAACCCTCGACGCATCACGATCCTGACAAAGTATGTAAAGGCAGTGCACGTCTGGCCCCAAAACATTCGCTACAACAGAGGATAATGAGCTATGTTTTGTAAGGGTAATAGACATTCATCATAGGAAATCGTATGAAAAAAAAACGCTTGAGCGTTGCCATGGCAGTGCTGGCAACAGGCCTGTTGTTGGCGGGCTGTTCGTCTAAAGTAGCAAATAAGCAGCAGTATTCAGGTTTTCTGAGCGATTACAGCAAGCTGCAGGAAACCGAATCGGCCACCGGCCATAAAACGCTGCGTTGGATCGATCCTACCTTTAAAGAATCCAATTACCGTGGCGTCTATTTTTCTCCTGTGACCTATTACCCGGCGGCCAAACCGACGGCACGCGTCAACCAGGATACGCTGAACAAAATCAAAGACTACGCCAATCTGCGAATCAACGCCGCACTGAGCGAGCGAATGACCGTGCTGCAAAGCCCGTCAGGACCGCGCGTGCTGCTCGCCAAGGTGGCGATCACCGCCGTGTCGGCTGAAAATGAAGATATGAAGTTCTATGAAGTGACCCCGGTTACCGCAGTGATCGCCAGCACCATGGCCGTCAGCGGCCACCGCACGCAAAACACCACGCTGTTCCTCGAAGCGCAACTGATCGATCAAGATACCGGCAAAACGGTGATGGAAGTGGTGCGCAAGGGCTATGGCAAGACCGTCAGCAATGACTCCGCGCCGGTGACGGCGAACGAGGTCAAAGCGGCAATCGATAACATGGTTACCGATATCGTAAAATTCCCGAAACAGGGTTAATTCTCTGGCGGAAAACATCGGGGGAGCAAAAAGCTCCCCCGATGTTATGCATCAGCAAACCGGTTTTAAATGCCGTCGCCGTATTCAAAACCCTGGTTAGTGCCGTTGAAGTACTGATCCATATCCATCGCAGGCGTATCGCTTTCCGGCCGGCCCACGATACGCGCCGGTACCCCGGCGGCAGTGGTATGCGGCGGTATCGATTGCAACACTACCGAGCCAGCACCGATTTTTGCACCTTTGCCCACCTCGATATTGCCGAGAATTTTAGCCCCGGCGCCAATCATTACGCCTTCGCGGATCTTCGGATGACGATCGCCGCTGGTTTTACCGGTACCGCCAAGGGTGACCGACTGCAGGATAGATACGTCGTTTTCTACTACTGCGGTTTCACCAATAACGATGCCGGTGGCATGGTCGAGCATAATGCCGCAGCCGATGGTAGCCGCTGGGTGGATATCCACGCCAAAGGCGACCGAAATCTGATTTTGCAGGTAAATCGCCAACGCCTGACGCCCCTGCAGCCACAACCAGTGGCCGATACGGTAAGCCTGTAGCGCATGGAAACCTTTCAGATACAGCAGCGGCGTCGAGTATTTATCTACCGCCGGGTCGCGCAGGCGTACCGCCAGAATATCGCGCGCAGCCGAGACGATCATCTGCTTATCGGCAAGGTAGGCGTCTTCCACCACTTCACGCACCGCAATAGCCGGCATAATCGGGTTTGCCAGCTTGTTTGCCAGAATATAGCTGAGCGCACTGCCCAGGTTTTCATGCTTGAGCAACGTCGCATGGAAAAAGCTAGCCAGCATCGGTTCACACTCAGCCAGCTCTCTCGCTTCTGATTTGATGCTCTTCCAGACCTGCTCTAACTCTTCTGACGACATCAGGTTCCTCTCCACCTTGCAAAACAGGCTGCCCCACCGCATCACGGTCAGGCAGCCCAAATCAATCGCCGGGTCAGCATGCTGCCCTGCATATCGGTTTTATACTTGCCGCCTCTCAGGCCCAGCCGTTGTTGGCGGTGGCCTGAAATCCCCGGGGTATGGAGATCAGACGCTGTACTTTTCGTCTTTTTTGGTACGCCCCAACAGGCTCAACGCAGCTTCCCGGGCATTTTTATGGCAGTACAGCACCTGATAAATCTGCTCGGTAATCGGCATTTCCACACCGTGCCGTTGCGCCAGCGCCAACACCTCTTTGGTATTACGGTAGCCTTCGACTACCTGACCGATGCTGTCTTGCGCTTCTTGCACGCCTTTTCCCTGCCCCAGCATAATACCGAAGCGGCGGTTGCGCGATTGATTATCGGTGCAGGTCAGCACCAGATCGCCCAAACCGGCCATGCCCATGAAGGTAGACGGATCGGCGCCCAGCGCGGAACCGAGGCGGCTCATTTCCGCCAGGCCACGGGTAATCAATGCTGTACGCGCATTGGCGCCAAAGCCGATGCCGTCCGACATCCCGGCACCGATGGCAATCACGTTCTTCACCGCCCCACCCAACTGCACGCCGATAAAATCGGGGTTACTGTAAACGCGGAAGCTTTTGCCGCAGTGCAGCAGCTGTTGCAGATCTTCAGCGAACTGAGTATCGGTGGAAGCCAGCGCAATCGCGGTCGGCAGCCCAGCGGCCAGCTCTTTGGCGAACGTTGGCCCTGAGACCACCGCCAGCGGGATATCATCGCCCAGCACTTCTCGCGCCACGTCCTGCAGCAGCCGGCCGGTTTCCGCTTCCAGCCCTTTGGTCGCCCACACGATGCGGGCATCCGGGCGCAGATGCGGTTTCAACTGGTGCAATACGTCACCGAACACATGGCTTGGCACCACCACCAGCACATCGCGGCTGGCAGCCAGCGCACGTGCCAAATCGGCTTCGAGCAACAGCGTGTCGGGGAAGGCAACGTCGGGAAGAAACGCCTGGTTGCAGCGGTCGCGCTGCAATTTTTGAATTTGCTCGGGGTTATGCCCCCACAGCACCACGGGGTGGCCGTTACGCGCCAGCGTAATGGCTAATGCGGTGCCGTACGAGCCGGCACCGATAACAGTCATTGAAGCATTGACGGTGTTCATCAGGCATCCTGATGTGGTGCGGCACCTTCGCCTTCCGACTGCTGTTGCAGATAGTTCATGAACAACGCGTCGAAGTTAACCGGTGCCAGGTTCAACTGCGGGAATGTGCCGCGAGAAACCAGGCTGGTGATGCACTCACGCGCATACGGGAACAGAATGTTCGGGCAGTATGCGCCCAGGCAATGCGCCAGCTGCGTACCGTCGATGCCTGCAACAGAGAAGATGCCCGCCTGCTGCACTTCACACAGGAACGCAGTTTCTTCGCCCAGAGACGCAGTCACGGTTACGCGCAGTACAACTTCATACACTTCGTCAGCCAGTTGGCTGGAAGCGGTATCTAGATCCAGTTTAACTTCTGGCTGCCATTCCTGCTGGAAAACCTGCGGAGCGTTTGGCGCTTCGAAGGAGATATCCTTGGTGTAAATGCGCTGAATCTGGAAAGCCATCTCTGTGCTGTTTTGTTCTGACATGTGTGTAATACCCTTGGTTAAACGTCCTTATTGACACTCAGTAACCGGCAGCGGCCCGTTTAAAGCAACGGATCCAGACCACCACGAGCATCGAGTTCATATAAATCATCGCAGCCGCCGATGTGTTGGCCATCGATGAAAATCTGAGGCACGGTGGTGCGCCCACTGCGCGCAATCATCGCTTCGCGTTTTTCATTATCGCCATCAATGGCGATTTCGTTAAACGCAGCGCCCTTATCGTTCAGCAGCGCTTTGGCGCGATGGCAGAACGGGCAGGTCGCTTTGGTGTAGATATCAATGTTAGCCATGGATTACCACCTCAAATACGTTAAAGAATTACTTACCGCGCACTAACGGCAGGTTTTCCCCGCTCCAGCCGGCAATACCGTCTTTCAGCATGGCCACGTTTTCAAAACCGGCCTTGCTCAGGTTTTCCGCCGGCTCGCGGGACGCGGTGCCGTTGGCGCAAACCACGATGATCGGCTGAGCCTTGTGTTTTTCCAGTTCGCCCAGGCTGCCGCTTTTGATTTCACTCGCCGTCAGGTTGATGGCATTGGCCAGGTGGCCTTTACGGAAATCATCACGGCTGCGGGTATCAACCACCACCGCATCTTCTTTATTAATCAGGCGGGTGGCTTCACCACGAGCGATCTCTTTCACCTTGGAGAAACGGCTTTTGAACGTCATGACGATCACGGCAACGAGCAAGCCAATCCAAGCCAGGCTCAGTATGGGATGCTTGCTAACGAATTGCATAATTTCTTGCAGCATGGGGTGTAACAACTCCCGTCAGTTAAGGGAAAAATAAGTCAAGGCTCCAGAGTATACCTGCCGAGTGCGGCAAATACAGCCAATAAGCAAACGCTATTGCAGAAACTGCGGGGTACGCTGAGAAATTGCCGGCGTCAGAGCATAAAAGCCGGCCTTGTTCGCCGCAACTTTGATCTCTCGGGGCTCTTTTTAATCGTACGCGTTGTAAAATCAGGCGGTTTTAGGGTGAATAGCCATCATTCCGGCTGTGGGCCGATGGCTATTCACATCTTAAAAGTTCATAACGAGGTTAATGTAATGTCGAGTAACAAAAAGCCGATGGTGCTGGTGATTCTGGACGGCTACGGCCACCGGGAGGAGCAGCAGGACAATGCCATTCTGAATGCCAAAACGCCGGTGATGGATCGCCTGTGGCAACGGCAGCCCCATACCCTGATTGCCGCTTCAGGTCTGGATGTTGGCTTGCCTGACGGCCAGATGGGCAACTCGGAGGTCGGCCACGTCAACCTGGGCGCCGGGCGCATCGTTTATCAGGATTTGACCCGACTGGACAAAGAAATCAAGGACGGCGACTTTTTCGCTAACCCAACGCTGACGGCGGCGGTCGACAAGGCAGTGCGGGCAGGCAAAGCGGTGCATATCATGGGCCTGCTGTCGCCGGGTGGCGTGCACAGCCACGAAGACCATATTTTGGCCATGATTGAACTGGCCGCTCAACGCGGCGCGAAAGCCGTGTACCTGCACGCCTTCCTGGACGGTCGCGACACCCCGCCACGTAGCGCAGAAAACTCGCTGCAGCGCTTTAGCCACGCCTTTGCCAAACTGGGCACCGGACGCATAGCCTCACTGATTGGCCGCTATTACGCCATGGACCGCGACAACCGCTGGGACCGCGTCCAACTGGCTTATGATCTGCTGACTCAGGCTCAGGGCGACTACGTGACCGATAACGCCGTTGCCGCTCTGCAGGCCGCTTATGAGCGTGGCGAAAACGACGAGTTCGTGAAACCGACCGTGCTCCAGGCCGCCGGTGAAGCCTCGGCCGCTCTGCAAGATGGCGACGCGCTGATTTTCATGAACTTCCGCGCCGATCGCGCGCGCCAGATCGTTCGCGCCTTCGTGAATGCCGATTTCGACGGATTCCCTCGCGCCAAGATTGTGAGCTTCGGCGATTTCGTGATGCTGACCGAATACGCCGCCGACATCAAAACCCCTTGCGCCTACCCGCCGGCGTCGTTGAGCAACACCTTCGGCGAATGGCTGATGAAATACGACAAAACCCAGTTGCGCATCTCGGAAACCGAAAAATACGCGCACGTCACTTTCTTCTATAACGGCGGTGTGGAAGAGCCGTTCAAAGGCGAAGAACGCGTGTTGATCGACTCGCCTAAGGTCGCCACCTACGATCTGCAACCGGAAATGAGTTCGGCCGAGCTGACCGACAAACTGCTGAGTGCCATCAGCAGCGGCAAATACGACGCCATTATCTGCAACTACCCGAACGGCGACATGGTGGGCCATACCGGCGTCTATGACGCGGCGGTGAAAGCGGTCGAAACCCTCGATAGCTGCATCGCGCAGGTCGTGGAGGCCGTTAAGGCCGCCGACGGGCAACTGTTGATCACCGCCGATCACGGCAACGCCGAACAAATGCGCGATCCGGCCACCGGCCAGGCACATACCGCCCATACCAGCCTGCCGGTGCCGCTGATTTACATCGGTAAGCCTGCTCACGCGGTCAGCGGCGGCAAGCTTTCCGACATCGCGCCAACCATGCTGGCGCTGATGGGAATGGAAATCCCGAAAGAGATGACTGGTAAGCCGCTGTTCATCGTGGAATAATCCTTCTCCATGAGGGAGAAGGCGTTTTTTGCACTATCAAGGGTAACCCGAAGCGCAAACGCAGGCAGCCAGTCGCTGCCTGAACGCACCGCGCCAAGGAAGTTGACCGCCATGTGCGCCAGCGTATTTTGCGCTGGCGTCTTGCTGTTGCCGTTAGCCGGACAGGCGGCGGAAGACAACAAATCCCAGCTCAAAGATATCCAGCAAAGTATCGCCGAAAAAGAAAAGGCGGTTAAACAGCAGCAGCAACAACGCAGCTCATTGCAGGATCAGCTTAAGCAGCAGGAAAAAACCATCGCACAGGCCAGCCGCCTGCTGCGTGGCACCCAAGGCACGCTGAGCCAACTGGGGAAAGACATTTCCGGCCTGAATACCTCCATCGCCAAGCTGCAAAAGCAGCAGTCCACTCAGCAAGAGATCCTCGCCAAACAGCTCGACGCCGCTTTCCGTCAGGGGCAACACAGCGCAGTGCAACTGATCCTCAGCGGTGAGGAGAGCCAACGCAGCGAGCGTATTCTGGCTTACTTCGGCTATCTGAACGAGGCGCGTCAGCAAACCATCGAAGAGCTGAAGCAAACCCGCGCCGAGCTGGCAAAGCAAAAAACCACGCTGGTGGCCAAACAGGGTCAACAGAAATCGCTGCTGGGCGAACAGCAGACGCAACAGCAGAAGCTGGAGCTGGCACGTGGCGCACGTAAAAAAACCCTGACCGCACTGGAAGCCTCACTGGAAAAAGATCAGCAGCGGCTGGTGGAACTGCGTCAGAACGAAACCCGCATGCGCGATAAAATTGCCCGTGCTGAACGCGAAGCCCGCGCCCGTGCCGAACGCGAAGCGCGTGAGGCCGCCAAGGTGCGTGAGCAAGTGCGCGCCAAAGAACAGCAGGCGAAGAAAACCGGCACCAGCTACAAACCCAGCGAAGCCGACCGCTCGCTGATGGCCCGTACCGGCGGCCTCGGCAGACCGGGCGGACAGGCGATATGGCCGGTTCGTGGCCGCACCTTGCACAGCTTCGGTGAACAATTGCAGGGTGAGTTACGCTGGAAAGGCATGGTGATCTCGGCCGCCGAAGGCAGTGAAGTAAAAGCCATTGCCGACGGTCGCGTATTGCTGGCCGACTGGCTGCAAGGCTACGGTCTGGTGGTGGTGGTCGAGCACGGTAAGGGCGACATGAGTCTGTATGGCTATAACCAGAGCGCGTTGGTCAATGTCGGGGCGCAGGTCCGCGCCGGCCAGCCGATAGCCTTGGTCGGTACCAGCGGAGGTCAGGGAACGCCGTCGCTTTATTTCGAAATCCGTCGTCAGGGTCAGGCGGTTAACCCACTACCGTGGTTGGGAAGATAGATTTGCGCTATATCAAAACCCGTACTGTCGTATTGATTGGCTGTCTGCTGCAGGTTTGCGCCGCGCAGGCGGGGAAGTTGTCCATCGTTATCGATGACGTGGGTTATCGGCCACATGAGGAAGACGCCGTGCTGCAAATGCCGACGGCGATCTCCGTTGCCGTGCTGCCCAACGCCCCCCACGCCCGTTTAATGGCCACCCGCGCCCACAGCCAGGGCCGCGAAGTACTAATCCATATGCCTATGGCTCCGCTCAGCAAACAGCCGCTGGAGCGCGATACGCTGCAGCCCTCCATGAGCAGCGAAGAGATCCAGCGCATCATGCGCAATGCGGTGAATAACGTGCCTTACGCGGTGGGGATGAACAACCACATGGGCAGCGCCATGACCTCCAGCCTGCCGGGTATGCAGAAAGTCATGCAGGCGCTCGAAAGCTACCGTTTGTATTTTCTCGATAGCATGACCATCGGCAATAGCCAGGCCACCCGCGCCGCCGCAGGCACCGGAGTGAAGGTCATCAAACGCAAGGTATTCCTGGACGACACAGCCAACGAGGCCGATATTCGCCGCCAGTTCAATCGCGCGGTCGAGTTGGCACGGCGCAACGGCTCCGCCATCGCGATTGGCCACCCGCGCCCGGCAACGGTGAAGGTGTTGCAGCAAATGCTGCCGACGCTGCCGGCCGATATCGTGCTGGTGAAACCCAGCTCGCTGCTGAATGAACCCCAGGGTAACAATGGTGGCGGCAGTTACGTTCCACCACCGGTCAAGCCGCAGAAACCACAGCCGAAGAACCCGTTCACCGGCGGTATCAAACAGTGCAAGGTCAAATTGCCGAAGGAAAAAGTCAACGCAGGCAAAGCGATAAGCGTGATCAGCGAAAGCGTGGCACAATCATCGGCGGCAGAGTTTATCAAGCGCCAGTGGCATCGCTGGACCGACTCAGCGCCAGACAAACCGAAAGCATAAAATCAGGGCCGGAAAATTCCGGCCCTTTTTATCGTCAGTCCCAGCTCAAAACCACTTTTCCGGACTGTCCGGAACGCATGGCGTCAAAACCCTGCTGGAACTCATCGATCGAGAAACGGTGGGTGATGATAGGCGTCAGATCCAGACCAGACTGGATCAGCGCCGCCATCTTATACCAGGTCTCGAACATCTCACGGCCATAAATCCCTTTGATAAACAGCCCTTTGAAGATCACCTGATTCCAGTCGATCGACATATCCGACGGCGGAATGCCCAGCATGGCGATACGCCCGCCGTGGTTCATCGCATTCAGCAGCGTACGGAACGCCGGTGGTGCGCCGGACATTTCCAACCCCACGTCGAACCCTTCGGTCATACCCAGTTCGGTCATCACGTCGTTCAGGTTTTCTTTGCTGACGTTCACCGCACGGGTCACGCCCATTTTACGCGCCAGTTCCAGTCGGTATTCGTTAACGTCGGTGATCACTACGTGGCGGGCGCCAACGTGCTTGCACACCGCCGCGGCCATAATGCCTATCGGGCCGGCGCCGGAAACCAGCACGTCTTCACCAACCAGATCGAACGACAGCGCCGTATGCACCGCATTGCCGAACGGGTCGAAGATTGATGCCAGCTCATCGGAAATATTGTCCGGGATCTTGAAAGCGTTAAACGCCGGGATCACCAGGTATTCAGCAAACGAGCCCGGGCGGTTCACGCCCACGCCAATGGTGTTGCGGCACAGATGAGTGCGGCCGCCACGGCAGTTACGGCAGTGCCCGCAAGTGATGTGGCCTTCGCCGGAAACGCGGTCGCCGACGTTAAACCCTTTAACTTCCTGTCCCATGGCGACCACTTCACCCACGTACTCGTGGCCGACCACCATAGGTACCGGAATGGTTTTCTGCGACCATTCATCCCAGTTATAAATATGAACATCGGTGCCGCAGATTGCGGTTTTACGGATTTTAATCATGATGTCGTTATGGCCCAGCTCCGGCTGAGGCACATCGGTCATCCAAATCCCTTCTTCCGCTTTCAGTTTTGACAATGCTTTCATGGTTTTACCTTATGCAATAACGCCAAGATCCTTACCGATACGAATGAACGCCGCGACCGCACGTTCAATTTGCTCCGGGGTGTGGTCAGCAGACATCTGGGTACGGATGCGCGCCTGGCCTTTCGGCACCACCGGATAGAAGAAACCGGTCACATAAATGCCTTCCTTGAGCAGCGCGTTGGCGAACTCCTGCGCCAGCTTTGCTTCACCCAACATCACCGGGATGATGGCGTGATCGGCCCCGGCCAGCTCAAAGCCCGCCGCGGTCATTTTTTCGCGGAACAGGCTCGCATTGGCCCACAGGCGATCGCGCAGCGCATCGCCCTGCTCCAGCAGTTCCAGCACTTTGATCGAAGCGGCGACAATCGCCGGTGCCAGCGAGTTGGAGAACAAATAAGGCCGCGAACGCTGGCGCAACCACTCCACCACCTCTTTTTTCGCCGCGGTATAACCGCCGGAAGCGCCGCCCAGCGCTTTGCCCAGGGTGCCGGTAATGATGTCGACGCGGCCCATCACTTCACAATACTCATGGGTGCCACGCCCATTGGCGCCAACGAAACCTACCGCATGAGAATCATCCACCATCACCAGCGCCTGATACTGGTCCGCCAGGTCGCATACCCCTTTCAGGTTGGCGATCACGCCGTCCATGGAGAACACGCCGTCGGTAGCGATCATGATGTGGCGCGCGCCATCGGCCTTGGCCTGTTTCAACTGCGCAGCCAGTTCGTTCATGTCGTTATTGGCATAGCGGTAACGCTTCGCCTTGCACAAACGTACGCCATCGATGATCGACGCGTGGTTCAGCGCGTCGGAGATAATCGCGTCTTCCGGCCCAAGCAGCGTTTCGAACAGCCCGCCGTTGGCATCGAAGCAAGAGGAATACAGGATGGCGTCTTCCATACCGAGAAAATCGGCCAATTTCCGCTCCAGCTGCTTATGGCTATCCTGGGTACCGCAAATAAAGCGTACCGACGCCATGCCGAAACCGTGGCTGTCCATACCGGCCTTGGCCGCCGCGATCATCGCCGGATGGTTAGCCAGGCCAAGGTAGTTGTTGGCGCAAAAATTGATCACATGGCGGCCGTCGGCAACGGCGATATCAGCCTGCTGAGCGGTGGTGATAATGCGCTCTTCCTTGAACAACCCTTCGCTACGGGCGGTTGCAAGCTGTTGTTCCAACTGCTGATAAAAAGACGCGGACATTCGGTTATCTCCAGGATGGGTCTGTTTTCCACATATTTTACTGATTTGTAACCAAACTGACGACAATACACAGGAGAGAATATGAAAATTGCAGCAGATATCACGGCAAAGTGCTTTGATGCTCGACATCGCGGGATATTCAGAGCCCGTCCGATGTTTGCAGCGGCATGAAATGCTATTATAAGCGACATTGAGCGTGGGGCACCCTGTCCCACCGGGCAGAATAATAGGGGTAACCCAATGATTATCGTTACTGGTGGCGCCGGCATGATCGGCAGCAATATCATTAAGGCGCTGAATGACACAGGGTATCGCGATATCCTGGTGGTAGATAACCTGAAAGACGGCACCAAATTCGCCAATCTGGTCGATCTGGATATCGCCGACTATATCGATAAAGAAGATTTTATCGCCAACATCGTGGCCGGTGACGATCTGGGTGAAATCGACGCGGTGTTCCATGAAGGTGCCTGTTCATCTACCACCGAGTGGGATGGCAAGTACATGATGGACAACAACTATCAGTACTCCAAAGACTTGCTGCATTATTGCCTGGATCGCGAAATCCCGTTCCTGTACGCCTCATCGGCAGCCACCTACGGCGGCCGTGAAGAATTTATCGAAGAGCGCCAGTTTGAAGAGCCGCTGAATGTGTACGGTTACTCAAAATTCCTGTTCGATCAGTACGTGCGTGAAATTCTGCCTGAGGCGGATTCACAGATCTGCGGCTTCCGTTACTTCAACGTTTATGGCCCGCGCGAAGGCCACAAAGGCAGCATGGCCAGCGTTGCATTCCACCTGAATAGCCAGATCAACCGCGGCGAGAACCCGAAACTGTTCGACGGCAGCCAGGACTTCAAGCGTGACTTTATCTACGTCGGCGACGTGGCGGCGGTAAACCTGTGGTTCTGGAAAAGCGGCGTGTCCGGCATCTTCAACTGCGGCACCGGCCGTGCAGAAACCTTCCAGGCGGTAGCCGACGCGGTAGTCGATTTCCACCAGAAAGGCGCGGTGGAAAATATCCCGTTCCCGGAAAAACTCAAAGGCCGCTACCAGGCGTTTACCCAGGCTGACCTGACCAAGCTGCGCGCTGCCGGCTATGATGCGCCGTTCAAAACGGTCGCCGAAGGCGTGAAAGAGTACATGGCCTGGTTGAACCGCACCGCTTAAGCTGAAGGAAATCATTCAGGGTATGAAAATACTGGTTATCGGCCCTTCGTGGGTTGGCGATATGATGATGTCGCAAAGTCTCTACCGCACCCTGAAGGCCGAGCACCCGACAGCGGAAATAGACGTGATGGCACCCGCCTGGTGCCGTCCGTTGCTGGCGCGTATGCCGGAGGTCAATCAGGCTCTGTCGATGCCATTAGGCCACGGCGCGCTGGCGCTCGGTGAACGCCGCCGTCTGGGGCGCGCGCTGCGCGCCAACGGCTACGATCGCGCGTACGTGCTGCCCAACTCGTTCAAATCCGCGCTGGTGCCGTTCTTTGCTCAGGTGCCGCAGCGTACCGGTTGGCGTGGCGAAATGCGCTACGGCCTGCTGAATGATCTCCGGGTGCTGGACAAGGCGGCCTTTCCTCTGATGGTACAGCGCTATGTGGCGCTGGCTTATGACAAGCAACGCATTCAGCGTGCCGAAGATCTGCCGCAGCCGTTGCTGTGGCCGCAGTTGAAGGTGAGCGATGAAGAAATTGCCGAAACCACCGCGGCCTTCAACCTGACCGATCACCGGCCGATTATCGGTTTCTGCCCGGGGGCCGAATTTGGCCCGGCCAAACGCTGGCCGCACTACCACTACGCCCGGCTGGCCCAGATGCTGATCGACCAGGGTTATCAAATCGCGCTGTTTGGCTCGGCCAAGGATCACGAAGCGGGCGAACAAATCCGCGCGGCGCTGGATGACGACGCCCGAGTATTTTGTATGAATCTGGCCGGAGAAACCCAGCTGGAACAGGCTGTGATCCTGCTGGCGTCCTGCCAGGCGGTGGTCAGCAACGACTCAGGCCTGATGCACGTTGCCGCGGCTTTGAATAAGCCGCTGATAGCCTTGTACGGGCCAAGCAGCCCGGACTTCACGCCGCCGCTGTCCGATAAAGCCAAAGTTATCCGCTTAATCAGTGGTTACCATAAGATACGCAAAGGCGATGCCGATCAGGGTTACCATCAGAGCCTGATCGATATTCAGCCACAGCAGGTGTTGGACGCGCTGACGCCGTTACTTGCCGCCAGCGAGGAATAAGTAAGCATGCAGGTGTTGATTGTAAAAACCTCCTCGATGGGAGACGTGCTCCATACGTTACCGGCGTTGACCGACGCCATGCGGGCGATTCCCGGCATCCGCTTCGATTGGGTGGTGGAGGAAGGGTTCAGCCAGATCCCCACCTGGCACCCGGCAGTAGACCGCGTGATCCCGGTGGCGATCCGCCGCTGGCGCAAAAACTGGTTTGGCAGCGAGACCCGTCAGGAGCGTTGCGATTTTAAACGTCTGGTGCAGGAGCGCACCTACGACGTGGTGATCGACGCCCAGGGGTTAATCAAAAGCGCCGCATTGATCACCCGCATCGCCAAAGGCAGCAAGCACGGCCAGGATGCCAAGAGCGCCCGCGAACCCTTTGCCAGCTGGTTCTACAACCACCGTCATGACATCGATAAACAGCAGCACGCCGTGGAGCGCACCCGTGAGCTGTTTGCCAAAAGCCTGGGTTATGACAAGCCGGAAAGCTACGGCGATTACGCCATTGCGGCGCGCTTTCTCAGTCACCTGCCGGCCGACGCCGGGCAATACCTGGTGTTTTTGCACGCGACGACCCGCGACGAGAAACATTGGCCTGAGTCGCACTGGCGTGAACTGATTGAACTGATGGCGCCAAGCGGGCTGAAGCTCAAATTGCCGTGGGGCGCGGAACACGAACGCCTGCGCGCGCTGCGTTTGGCGGAAGGCTTCCCGCATGTTGAAGTGCTGCCAAAACTCAGTCTGCAACAGGTAGCCGAGGTGCTGGCAGGCGCGAAAGGCGTAGTCTCGGTCGACACCGGTCTCAGCCACCTGACCGCGGCGCTCGACAGGCCTAACATCACGCTGTTCGGCCCGACAGATCCGGGATTGATCGGCGGTTATGGGCAAAATCAATATGCCTGCCGACCAGAGTCTGGTAACAGTATGGCGGCGATCCCCGCGCAAAAAGTCGCGGCATTGATTCACGACAGGATGCCGGTGTAATGGGAACCTTTTTCAAGCAAATATATCGTTATACGCATGCCAGGCCCTTTCGGCATAACGAAAATCTCTGGCCATACGTAAAGATTAAGCGCGCCGCCAGCGGGGAAATCGTCGCGCTGCATTACAAACGACAACGGGTGCCGATGGTGCAACTGGCTACGCTGCAGGGGCATTTTTCCGGTGATATCCTGTTGACGGCTACCGGCCCGTCAGTGAAAAACCTTTGCCTGGAAAAATTCCCCCCGATGCCGGCGATGGGAGTCAACGGTGCCTACTCCTTGCAAGACCGCGTCGACTTTAGATTCTATGTCATTGTGGATATGGGATTTATCGACCAGAAACCGGAAATCATCGGCCGTATTATCGCGGACGATCGGCTAACGTTGTTCACCACGGTGCACGGCGTGGCGAAAATCATCGACAGATTCACCCTGGAGCAGGTGAAGTGCCGTTTCGCCGTAATCGAAGACGCCGCATTTAAAATTTATCGGCCCAGAATTAGCCATGATGAACTGTGGACGGCTTACCGCGATAATAGCGACGTCACTTTTGCCGATGACCGAAAAGACATCGCGTTTAATCATGATATTCGCAGCGGCATCTTTGATGCCGGCACCGTTATTTACTGGGCGCTGCAGATCCTCACCTTCCTCGGCTTCAAGCGATTGTTTATCATCGGCCTGGACATGAATAATTTCCAACAACCGCGTTTTTATGAAGCCGCAGAGAATAAGCTTTCCACCGATTTGGAGAGCAAAGTTGACGACCTGGTAATACCGTCATTTCGCCATGCCAGCTTTCAAATGAAAGCAAAAGATATCGCCATAAAAAACCTTTCTGTAACCAGCGCAATCAGCAATGATATTTTCGAGAAGGCCGATCCTGATGCATTATTCAAGTAATGCTTTTCATCCGAAAAAGCTATACGTCTTGTTTTTTCTACTTTTTTCTTTTTTCAGCGCCATATTCTGCGGCTTTACCAGAGTTAATAATCTGTTCCACCTTTCGGCGATTCTATTCATTATCACGCTGTATCTCGATAAAGATCTGCGGATGTCGTTTTTCCGCCATAGGGAAACACGCTGGGGGCTGGCGCTCATTGGTGCGATGTTGCTCTACTTTGCCTGCAGTAATCTGTGGACAGACGACCCAGGAAATATCGAGTCGACCCTGACGCACAGTATTTATCTGTTGCTGTATTTGGGCATGCTGATCACCGTTCTGAGCGGGCCTCAGCGTAATCTGCTGTTGATCAGCATAGTAATGGGATTAACGATCCTGTGTCTGTACACATTATGCTTTGACTACCAAGACATTCTGATTAACAGAGCGGTATCAAAAAACAATCCTGGCCCCGAGAATGTGATTGATCTGGCGGGATTGGCCGGGATTGGCGTGATACTCAGCCTGATCGCTTTTCGCGAAAAAAAGAACGCAACGATCCTGATCGCCATCCCGATACTGTTCGGTACCATGCTGCTCACCCAAAGCCGTGGCCCGGTGCTTTCATTACTGATCGCGCTGCTGATAACGCTACCCTTCAAGCAACTGAAGCTGAAGCATCTGGCTTGTTTTGTGATTGCTCTGGCCATCGTGGCTGCGGCAGTGCTGATCTCGCCCATCGGGCATTTGTTCCTCACCCGCTTTGAAGAAATGTATGTGCAGAGCTTCCTGCGTTTGAGTATCTGGCGACACACCTTCGAACTGGTGAGCCAGGCACCGTATTTTGGTTACGGCTTCAATTATGAGTTGGATTTTACCAACTATTCTGGCGAACATATTCGCACCACGCACAGCCTTTACTGGGGCGCTTTGCTGAAGGGGGGAATCGTCGGGTTGGGCTTGCTGTTGGCTGTCTTGAGCTACTGCGGCTCCCTGGTCGTGCGCCACATGCGCAGCGGTATGCGGCTTGAGGCTGCGTTGTTCATTTTCATGCTGCTGTTCTATTCCTCACAGGGCATGTTCATGATCGGTAACCCGGCAGAATTCTGGTACCTGTTCTGGTTCACGTTAGGCGTCGCCATAACGCCCAAACTGAAACTACAGACCTGTTGACCGATCGTCAGTGCCACCTCTTCGGGTGGCACTTTTATGCCTTAGAGGGCCACTTCTCGCCGCGGAGAGCACTCATTTTCCATCAATGCAATCTGCTCACCAATCTGCTGATTGATAACCTCAACCGGCACATCGCTCACGTTTTCCTTTTCCGTCACGATCTGCACCGCATTGCCATAGTTGGGTGACCAGATAACATGACCTGGCAGGCCGGTATCTTTAAGTTTTCGCTGGTTATAAATGGCAACCAGACGCTTGTTGAAAGCACAGGCCATATGCACGATCGACGTATCGGGTGAAATAATCAAATCCGCTCTTTTAACAATTTCTACGGCCGTGTTTACGGTGCTGCCGGGGATGTAAATGCAGTCAGCCATGTTAAGGGCGGCGACCTTGCTTTCCTGTCCAATAAGAACAATCAGCGAATTTTTAGCCCGCGATTTTATGAGGCTGATGATGTCCTGCGTTTGCTGGCGGGATAAATCCTTGTCCTCGGAGCCGGTGAAAGGATTGATGGCAATAAGAGCGTTGTAGTGCAATCCGGCCAGAGCAGCGCTGACTTTATCGACCGACGCCGATGTGGGCTCCAGATCATAGCAATATTCCGCGCAACCCACGCCCAGCAAACGCAGCACCCGTTTATGCCGTTCAGTGATGTGCGTATCAGCGTCCAGGAAATCAATTGAGGTGTCATACATTGGATAACCTTGTTTGTTAAAACCAATGGCATGTCTGGCACCAAGCTTATAAATTAATCGGCAGCGCTCATAAGTGGTGACGTCATCAAAATCAATCACCACATCAAAATGCTGTTTTTTCAGCGCCCTCAGCGACTCTCGTCGTTGATAAATATAAAATTTTGCAATGTGCTTTACGCCGGACAACATATTTTTGCAGGCCTCCCCGGAAAGGACAGAAACCTGATGGCCAGAGTCAGCGAGTTTCTTTATAACCCCGGTGGCAACCACCATATCGCCTATTTTATCATCCAGACGTAACAACAAGACTTTCTTTGCGCTTGCAGGTTCAAAGCTGCGGTTGCCCCTTTTCCTCATAAGGCACCAGGAAATGAGCAGCCGCAACTTTACCTTTCTCAGTAAAAGGTTTTTTACCCGAGTAACTTTGCCAAATAGCTTCATCGTTGATAACTCATTTTTTTGGCAGTCATGCCTTCCCTTGCATCGATCAATAAAACCGACGTTTTTTTATTCGACAACTATTCGCAACACTCTTTCCATCACTTCTTCGCTGCTGATAATGCTCAAAGGCTGATGACGTTGTTCTTCACTGAGGTTCTGCGTATCTATCGGCACATACATTACCTGATGCAACTCGGTGTTCTGATAGGGCCCGGTTTGCTTCGGATTCGCCGTCACGAACAGGCTGACGGTTTTGGTTTTCAGCGCAATGGCCAGATGCAGCGGCCCGGTATCGCCGGTAACCAGCACCTCCATATTTTTCATCACCGCCAACAGTTGCGGCAACGTAGTTTTACCAATATGGCTGATAACCCGGGTTTGCTCTTCCGCCGTCAACCCTGCCATAAACTCATGCTCAATCGCCTTTTCTTTCGGCGTGCCAATCAGGGCTATCTGGTAATCCGGCGAACGGGCCAACAGCTTTTTGGCCAATCCGACAAACCGGCTGACCGGCCAACAACGCAAGGGTTCGGACGCGCCCATCTGGAACCCAATCACCACCTTGCCTGGCTGTTTTTCCTGCAACGGGAAATCTACCGGGATAAACATTTCCCGGTTTTGCGTATCGCAACCCAACTGCCCCACCAGGTCCAACTTGCGCTGAATCAGATGGCCTTTTCCACGGGTGCTGGTGCCGGTGAGCCATTGCTCCATGCCGGTCAGATCGTTTTTATACGCATCTTTAAACAGATATTCGCAGCCGGAAAATATAGCGGTGATCACATCATAAGGGGCTTTGGAATGCAGAATCACCGCCAACTGCGGCCGATTTTTCTTTAGCCGGCAGATGACGCTGAGCATATCCTTGGCTTTATGATCCCAATAAATGACGTCGTCAAAATAGCGGCTGGTACCCACCAGGCCGCCGTTCTTATAGCTGGAGATCAGCGTGATTTTTGCTGCAGGGTAGCGTTCACGTATGGCGCGGATGGCAGGCGTATTGAACATCAAATCGCCCAACGCGGTAGTTGAGAAGATGGCGATACGGTCAAACTCGCGTTTTTTGTCGAACGTGTATTTATCTTTAAAATTACTGCCAAGGTTCGTATAAAGCCGCAGACAGGCATTCGCCAGCTTTACTTTCCATTGCTTCGACATTTCAGTTCACTTTAAGTTGATAGTACTCGGCTAGCGTCATACCCACCGTACGCTGTTGCAGCCAGGCGAACAGTTGCTCCAAATCGCGGTACAGCACTTCAATATCCTGCTCGGTTTTAAACGTCGGGCTGCCGCCGGGCATAAACTCGGAAGAGTGCAGCATAAATTCAACGTAGTCATGCCCCTGCGCCAAACAACGCTCAGCCACCCGCTGCATTTTTTCCAGATTGCCGCCGCTTGGCCGCAGCCAGTTTACCGACGGTGAACGCTGCTTGCCGCGCAACCGATCATAGCCCTGCTTGATCGTATTCATCAGCGCCGAATGCTTATACTGGATGCTCATCGGCACTTCCAGCAGCGTTGAAGCCCCCGTTTCGGCGATATTTTCCGGATCGATAAAATACGCCCGTGACGGGAAGTGCCGGTAGTCGGTGCCACCTTTCCCTTGCGGGTTGCCCGGTGAATATTGCCAGTTGACGCGTGGCGTGACCGAGCAATCTACCTGATAACCGTATTCCAGCAACAACGCCGCATAGTACTCGTTAAACGCCCAGCGCCCGGCGCGGTGGCTGAGCATTTTGGTCTGGAAAGCATCTTCCAGCAGCTTGGTCATATGATCGACCTTGGCGCGAATTTGATCGGCCGGGTATTCGATCAGATAAGGTTTGTGTCGCCAGTCATCGTCAGTCAACGGCGTCAGAGGCGGGCTGTTCCAGGCATGCAGGTGCATTCCTACTTCCCCGGTACCGCGCGCAATCACATCGCGGGCAAACTCGACATATTCGGCGTCTACCGCCATTTCATAGTTGGTGAGGTACACCGGCTTGAAGCCATATTTCTCACACAACGCCTGAAAGCGCGGCAAAAAGCGCGTGTTTTCGGTCGAGATGCGATCGTGGTTTTGCCACAGATTGTCGCCTTCGGTATCAATAGTGATGAGAAATGCCGGTTTAGTCATAAATATCGGGCCTGATATCAACAGATATGCATTATGTTACGCAGGGCGTTTCGCCAGGGCAAACGACTTTACTGCCTGATTTGGACAACGTTGAAGGCCTTTTGTCTCTCCTCCACGCTATTTTTTCACTTCGCGGCAAGAAAACCGTGCAACAGTAGCCACATGCGATCGGGTCATTTAGAATCAAAGATTGGTTTCCCTGAAAGCGACTCATGATGAACGACGCGCCAGCCCTAGCTCCTGATACCTCAATACAGCGTATTCTGATCGTTAAGCTTCGCCATCACGGCGACATGTTGCTGACCACGCCGGTGATCAATACCCTGCAGCAAAACTACCCGCAGGCGCAGATCGACGTGCTGCTGTATAAAGAAACCCAGGATATGCTGGCCAGCCACCCGGCGCTGTCGAATATCTTCGTTATCGATCGCCAGTGGAAAAAACAGGGTACGAAAGCCCATTTGCGCCACGAGCTTAATCTGATCCGGCAACTCAAAGGCCAAGGCTACGATCTGGTGG
The DNA here is from genome assembly GCF_003591175.1 of Serratia inhibens. Taxonomy (GTDB): domain Bacteria; phylum Pseudomonadota; class Gammaproteobacteria; order Enterobacterales; family Enterobacteriaceae; genus Serratia; species Serratia inhibens. The sequence continues at coordinate 51,639 of NZ_QYYG01000013.1, forward strand.
TCAATCTGGCCGATCAGTGGCGTAGCGCCATTATCGCCCGCCTGACCGGAGCGCGTATTCGACTGGGGTTCGATTTCCCCAAGCGGCGAGGCTTCTTATGGCGCCATTGCCACACGCATTTGGTGCCGGTAAGCGATCACGCGCGGCTGCATACCGTTGAGCAAAATCTGTCGCTGTTACAACCGCTCGGCCTGCCCGCCCTCAGCCAGCAGGTGACCATGAGTTATCCGCCGCAGGACTGGCAGACCTGCGAACAGTTGTTACGGCAACAGGGCATTAGCGGCGATTATATCGTGGTACAACCCACCTCCCGCTGGTTTTTCAAATGCTGGAGCGAAGAAAAAATGGCCGCCACCGTCAGCGCGTTGCAGGCCGACGGCCACCGGTTGGTGATCACCTCGGGGCCGGACACAAAAGAGCGGGAAATGGTGGAGCGCATTCTGGCACTCTGTCCCCCGCAGGGCGTAGTTTCGCTGGCCGGCCAGTTAACGCTGCGTCAGCTTGCCGCCCTGATCGACCACGCTAAACTGTTTATCGGTGTAGATTCGGTGCCCATGCACATGGCCGCTGCACTGCAGACACCCTGCATTGCACTGTTTGGTCCTTCCAAGCTGGTGTTTTGGCGCCCATGGCAGGTTAACGGCTGCGTGATATGGGCCGGCGACTTCGGCACCTTGCCCGATCCCGACGCCATCAATACCGGCACTGATGAACGTTACCTGGACCTTATACCTACAGACGCGGTGATTGCAGCCGCGCGGAGCCGGCTAGCATGAAAGCATTTCGTTTGGCGATCGTTCGTCAGAAGTACCGCCCGGACGGTGGAGCGGAGCGTTTCGTCTCACGCGCCCTGGAAGCGCTGGAGCAGCAGGATCTCGATCTGAACGTTATCACCCGCGAATGGCAGGGTGACACCCATCCGAACTGGCATATTCATTTGTGCAATCCGCTAAAGCTTGGACGCATCAGCCGTGAACGCGGCTTTGCCGAGGCCGCCAGAGCGCTATGGCAGAAAGAGAAATTCGATCTGGTGCAGAGCCACGAACGCATTCCCGGCTGCGATATTTACCGCGCCGGTGATGGCGTGCACCGCCGCTGGTTGTTGCAGAGGGCGCGCTTGTTGCCCGAATGGCGCCGCAAATGGCTGTTTTCCAACCGCTATCACCGTTACGTAATGTGTGCGGAACGTGCGATGTATGCCGCGCCGGAGCTGAAAGCGGTCATCTGCAACGCAGAAATGATTAAGCAGGAGATCATCGACGACTTTGGGGTACCGGCCGATAAAATCACGGTGATCTACAACGCCATTGATAATCAAAAATTTCTGCCCGCCACGCCCGATCAGCGGCAGCAATTACGTCGGCAATACCAGATCCCTCAACAAGCGCATTGCCTGATTTTCGTTGGCTCCGGCTTTGAACGTAAAGGGCTGACCGCCGCCATCCGCGCCGTCGCGTCTACAGACAGCTATCTGCTGGTCGTCGGTAAAGACAAGGCTGAAAAACGCTATCAGACGCTGGCACAATCGCTGGGATGCGGCGATCGGGTGCGGTTTATGGGCGTGCAAAAACAGACGCTGCCGTTCTATCAGGTGGCTGATGCTCTGCTGCTGCCCACACTGTACGACCCGTTCCCCAATGTGATTCTGGAGGCGATGTCCTGCGGTCTGCCTGTCATCACCAGCACCACCTGCGGTGGCGCGGAATTTATCGCCCAGGGAGAAAACGGCTTCGTAACCGATGCGCTGGATGTTCCCGCCCTGGTCGCGGCGATCAAGGCACTGCCTCGTCAGGCATTGGGCTCGCCTATGGGCGAAGCCGCGAGGTTGCGTATTATGTCTGCCACCCCGGCGCACCTGTCGGAACAGTTGATCTCCCTCTATAACCGGCTGCTGGATTAACGATGCGTATTCTGATGATTATCGACGGCCTGCCCGGCGGCGGCGCAGAAAAAGTGGTGCTGACGCTGTGCCAGGGCATGCAGCAAATGGGCAATGACGTCAGCCTGATTTCGCTTCGCGACGTCTGTAACTACCCTATCCCTCCTGGCGTTCATTATCAGGTGGTGGCGGATCGCAGCCGCTCACCCTGGCGCAAACTGACCGAACTGTCACGCCGCGCCGCCGCGCTGGATCGGGTGATTGCCGACAACGAACGCCGGCAGGGCGCCTATGATTTGGTGTTCTCGAACCTGCATAAAACCGATCGCATCGTCAGCCGCAGCAAGCTGCTCTCTTCGGATCGCCTGTGGTTTTGCATCCACGGCATGCTATCGACCTCTTATCTCGGTCATCGCAAGGGCCTGGATCGTTGGTTGAAACAGCGGAAAATCGCCGGCGTTTACCAGGGCCAAAATATCGTTGCCGTCTCAAAAGCCGTCGGTGAAGATCTGCAACAAAACCTGCCTATCCACCCGAACCGATTGGCTGTAATCAACAATCCGTTTGATATTGCCGCCATCGAACAACAGGCGGCGGAACCCTGTGAACTGGCGGGTCAGGAGTATCTGGTGCATGTCGGGCGCTTTCATCCGCACAAGCGGCACGATCGCCTGCTGAAAGCCTATGCGCAATCGGGCATCCAGGCGCCGTTGGCACTGATTGGCGCCGGCAGCGAAGCCAACGTAGGGGAAGTGAAACAGCTGGCAAGCCAACTGGGCATCGCCGACCGCGTACTGTTCCTCGGTTTCCAGGCCAACCCTTATCCGTTTATTCGGCACGCGTCGTTGTTGGTGCTCAGTTCCGACAGCGAAGGCTTTGGCAATGTGCTGGTGGAAGCGTTGCTATGCGGTACGCCGGTGGTCAGTACAGGCTGCCCGGGTGGGCCTGCGGAAATTCTGGAAAATGCCGGAATGGGTAACGCACTGGCGGAACTCAATGAAAAATCGCTGGCAGAAAAAATGGCGGAAATTTACGCCCAACCGCCTGAAATTAATCACCAACAGTTACTGAGCTACGGGCTTGAATCTATTTGCCAGAGCTATTTGGCACTTAAAAAATAAATAAGGCAGGGAATTCCTGCCTTTATTTTAATTAATCGAACGTTTTTATTTTCTGCCAGACATCATCAACAGTGACATCAATGCAATCACCCGACTCGGTTTGCAGAATGTGATAACGCCCAGTCCATGGATGCCAGGATTCTTTATTCGTATCGCCAAAGAACACCACCATATCTTTATTCAACGCCGCGGCCAGATGCATCTGCCCGCCGTCGCTGCACAACACCCTGTCGCATAAATCAAAACCGGCGAGTAATTCCCGCACCGAGGCCGTAGGATAAAGCGCGATATGTTCATTCTGACACAGCGCCAACAGCTGTTCTGCACGTTTTTGGTCACCAATATCATCAGGCGTCAGCGTGCCTTGCGGGGACCAGAAGATCAGCACTGCGGTGTTTTGATCGGCGACTAAGCGATTGATAATTTCGGCATAGCGTTCTATCGGCCAGCGTCGTTTAGGGCTGCGACTGCTGATATGGACCGCGCAAACTCGCCCGACCGGCGGCAAGAGTTTTTGCATACGCTGCGCTGCCTGTTGGCGTTCTTCCGGGGTCAGGAACACGCGGACCGGCGGGATCGGGATACGCTGTTCGGTAATCGCCGATAAGTAGCTGTAGGTATGTTCTACCTGATGCTTGCCGCTGAAATCTTGCTTGCGGAAAGGATGATGAATATCAGACGTGCCTAAATCTGCGCCAATAATATTGCTTACCCCCGCCATTTTCGCCAAACGCAGGCTGTACTTGCAAGGAACCGGATTGGCCAGAATCGCCGCGTCGAACTTTATTTTACGCAGCTTAAGAAAAATCATCAGACGTTCAAAATAAACCCCTAATGTGGTTTCATTTTTCGTCTTGTGCTTTGCCTTTTTATAGACAAAAACCTTTTCAAGGTGCGGGTTATTTTTAACGACATCCTGGCTGACTTTATTGATTAACAGATAAAGTTTGGCATCCGGATAGGCAATTTTCACCCCTTCAATCAGAGGAGTCGTACAAACAAGATCGCCAATATTGTCACGGCGAATAATTAAAATATTCTTCATTCCAAGCCTATCAGCGAAATCTCTCGCCTGTTGTCTGAAACTGACACCAAAGGTTACCAAATTAGCGCCTTTCCCTTCCGGTTATGGTACTATTCTGACTAACCCATATAAATGAAATTGATAGAATGTTGCTGCGTTTATATCAGGTACTACTCTACCTCATCCAACCCCTGATCTGGCTCCGCTTACTGCTGCGCAGCCGCAAAGCTCCAGCCTACCGTAAACGCTGGGCAGAACGCTATGGCTTCTGCGCCGGAAAAGTGGTGCCGGGCGGCATCATGCTGCACTCCGTCTCCGTGGGGGAAACGCTGGCCGCCATCCCGTTGGTCCGCGCACTGCGCCACCGCTATCCCTATTTACCGATTACTGTGACCACGATGACGCCAACAGGTTCAGAGCGCGTTCAGTCCGCTTTCGGTAAAGACGTTCATCATGTTTATCTGCCTTACGACCTGCCCGGTTCCATGCGCCGTTTCCTCGATCAGGTGAACCCCAAGCTGGTTATCATCATGGAAACCGAGCTGTGGCCAAATCTGATTAACGCGCTGCACCAGCGTCAGATCCCGCTGGTGATCGCCAACGCACGCCTTTCTGCCCGCTCTGCGGCCGGTTATAAAAAAATCGGCGGTTTTGTCCGCGACATGCTGCGCCGCATTACGTTGATCGCAGCGCAAAATCAGGAAGATGGCGAACGCTTCATCGAACTTGGCCTGAAGCGCTCACAGCTGACCGTGACTGGCAGCCTGAAATTCGACATTTCCGTCACTCCCGAGCTGGCTGCACGCGCGATCACGTTACGCCGCCAGTGGGCACCGCGTCGCCCGGTGTGGATCGCGACCAGCACCCATGAAGGTGAAGAAACCATTCTGCTGGCGGCGCACCGCAAGTTACTGGAAAAGCACCCCGACCTGCTGCTGATTCTGGTGCCGCGTCATCCTGAACGTTTCCCTACCGCCAAAGAACTGGTGCAGAAAGCCGGTTTCAGCTACACCCTGCGCAGCAGCGGTGAAATCCCCTCCGGCAGCACCCAGGTGGTGATTGGCGATACCATGGGCGAACTGATGCTGCTGTACGGCATTGCCGATCTGGCCTTTGTCGGCGGCAGCCTGGTAGAACGCGGCGGGCATAATCCGCTGGAGGCCGCCGCACACGCAATTCCGGTACTGATGGGGCCGCATATCTTCAACTTCAAGGATATCTGCGCCAAGCTGTCGCAGGCCGAAGGGCTGATCACCGTGACCGACGAAGACTCTCTGGTCAAGGAAGTCGCCACCCTGCTCACCGACGAAGACTATCGCCGCTATTACGGCCGCCACGCAGTGGAAGTGCTGTATCAGAATCAGGGAGCGCTGCAGCGCCTGCTGCAACTGCTGGAACCGCACCTGCCGCCACGGAGCCATTAAATGAGCGACCGCAAAAGCCTGTCGGTGGTGATCATCGCCAAGAACGAAGCCGGGCTGCTGCCGGATTGTCTGCACTCTGTGGCCTGGGCGGACGAAGTGGTCATTCTCGATTCAGGCAGCCAGGATGACAGCATCGCCATTGCCGAAAGCCTCGGCGCCAAAGTGTTCGTCCATACCGACTGGCAGGGCTTCGGCAAACAGCGCCAACGGGCCCAAAGCTACGCCAGCCACGACTATATTCTGATGCTCGACGCCGATGAGCGCGTCACGCCTGAACTGCGCCAGTCAATTGAACAGACGTTGGCCGCACCCGACGACAATCAGGTCTACAGCTGTGCGCGTCGCAACCTGTTCCTTGGGCGTTTTATGCGTCACAGCGGCTGGTATCCGGATCGCGTCAACCGGCTGTACGCCAACCGACGCTTTCGCTATAACGACGACCTGGTGCATGAATCGCTCAATATAGGCACCGCGAAAGTGGTCCCCCTCAGCGGCGATCTGCTGCACCTGACTTGTCGTGACTTTTTCGCCTTCCAACGCAAACAGCTGCGTTATGCCGAAGAATGGGCCAATCAGCGTCATCAGGCCGGCAAGCGCTGCGGTTATTCCTCAATACTGACCCATACTCTCGGCGCCTTTTGCAAAACCTGGCTGCTGCGCGCCGGCTTCCTCGACGGTAAACAGGGGTTGCTGTTAGCCGTGGTCAACGCGCAATATACCTTCAATAAATATGCCGCATTGTGGGCATTGGGCCGCAACTCTTCAGAGAAGTGAATCATGACCAGTAAAGCCATTTATCCCGGTACTTTCGATCCCCTGACCAACGGCCACCTGGATTTGGTGACGCGCGCATCATTGATGTTCGATCACGTCATTCTCGCCATTGCCGCCAGCCCCAGCAAAAAACCGCTGTTCACGCTGGAAGAACGCGTGGCGTTAGCCACCCAGGTGACATCGCATCTGGATAATGTCGAAGTGTTGGGATTCAGTGAACTGATGGCGCATTTTGCCGCCCATCAAAATGCCAACATTCTGGTGCGCGGCCTGCGTGCGGTTTCTGACTTTGAATATGAATTGCAGTTGGCGAACATGAACCGCCATCTGATGCCGACGCTGGAAAGCGTGTTCCTGATGCCTTCCGAAGAGTGGTCGTTTATCTCTTCCTCCCTGGTGAAGGAAGTGGCGCGTCACGGCGGCGATATCGCACCTTTCCTGCCGGACGTGGTCACCCAGGCACTGATGGAAAAGCTCGCCGCACAATAATCAGCGTTGGCAGCGCCGGCAGAAGAAAGTGCTGCGCTGCCCGTGTTTAGCGGATTCAATCGGCGTGCCGCACGCGCGGCAAGGCTCACCCGCACGACCATACACCTGCAATTCTTGCGCGAAATAGCCTGGTTTACCGTCCGACTGCAGGAAATCGCGCAGCGTGGTGCCACCTTGCTCAATCGAGCGTAGCAATACCGCTTTGATGGTTTCCACCAGCAGCTCAGCTTCCGCTTTACTCAGCGAACCGGCCGGACGATCGGGCAGGATCCCAGCGGTAAACAGGGATTCGCTGGCGTAGATATTGCCAACCCCCACGACCAGCTTGTTATCCATCAGCCAGGGTTTGATCAACGTACGCTTGTTGCGTGATTTTTCGTACAGGTAGGCGCCAGTGAAGGCTTCACTCAGCGGTTCCGGCCCAAGATGCGCCAGCACGTTGCTGGTTGCCAGGTCTTCACACCACAGCCAGGCGCCAAAACGGCGGGGATCGGTATAACGCAGCGTCATGCCGTTACTGATCACCAGATCAACGTGGTCGTGCTTACCGGCTTCGGTTTCCTCGGCCAGCATACGCAGGCTGCCGGACATCCCCAAATGGACGATAATCCAACCCTGGTCCAGTTCAATCAGCAGATACTTGGCGCGGCGTTGCACGCTGCGTACCGGCCGGTCGCTCAGCGCCAGAATTTGCTCGGAAACAGGCCAGCGCAGCCGCGCATTGCGCACCACAGCATATTGAATGCTATGGCCAACAAGATAAGGTTCAATCCCACGTCGGCTGGTCTCAACTTCTGGTAATTCAGGCATCTGGCACTCTCCCGTCGGTTTCCTACCCTTATAAAACAAAAAACCCGGCCTAAGCCGGGTTTTTATTAATCCACTAAAATTATTTAATTTTAGCTTCTTTGTACAGTACGTGTTGACGGACAACTGGATCGAATTTCTTCAGTTCCAATTTTTCCGGCTTAGTACGCTTGTTCTTCGTGGTGGTATAGAAGTGACCAGTACCAGCAGAAGAAACCAGCTTGATCTTCTCGCGAACACCTTTAGCCATGATGCAGTTCCTTAATACTTCTCACCACGGGCACGCAGATCGGCCAAGACCGTCTCAATACCCTTCTTATCGATAACACGCATACCTTTAGCAGATACACGCAGCGTTACAAAGCGCTTCTCAGCCTCAACCCAAAAACGGTGTGAGTGCAGGTTCGGCAGAAAACGGCGCTTGGTCGCGTTCATTGCGTGGGAACGGTTGTTACCGCTCACCGGGCGCTTGCCAGTAACTTGGCAGACTCGGGACATGTCTATTCTCCAAAAATCAAATCAGCTCGAGCTTCGTATAGGGTATGGCCGCCTCGTCAGGCTTTTAGAGCCCATCTCAGCAAACTCCATACTGAGGAGACTCCCGTCATCAGGTCAGAAACCACACATCAGGTTAGAAACCTGCTGAGATAGGCCCTTACGCCAAACCCAAGATTCTCAAAGGTGGCGTAGTATACGCTCTGAGGCGTAAGTGCTCAAGTCCCGAACAGCTAAAGATCCCTCAAGGATCGCGAAAAAATCGCTTAAAGCCATCCGCGCTCGGCAAAAGAGACGCACTCACCCCGACCTATCACCAAATGATCGAGCACTCGGATCTCCAATAACAGGCAGGCATTAACCACATGCTCTGTTATCAAACGGTCAGCGTGACTGGGCTCAGCCTTACCCGAAGGGTGATTATGCGCCAGAATAATGGCGGCCGCATTAGCCTTCAACGCTTCACGCACAATTTCTCTCGGGTGCACGACGACGCTGCTGATGGTACCAGCAAACATCTCCTGATGGCGAATAACGCGGTGCTGATTGTCTAAAAATAATACCAGAAACACCTCCCGCTCACGGTGCGCCAGCAGGCTTTGCAAATAATGCTGGGTTATTTTTGGGTTGAGCATGGCGTTTTCCTGTGTCAGGTGACTGGAAAAGAAGCGAAACGCCAATTCTGAAATCGCCTGCAACTGCGCATAACTCGAATTGCCCAACCCTTTGTGGCTGCAGAAAACCTGATGGTCCGCCGACATCAGGTGGTACAGCGAGCCAAACTGCTCCAACAGCTGCTCCGCCAGTTGCATGACATGCAGACCGGGGAACCCGGTGCGCAGAAAAATGGCCAGCAACTCCACATCGGACAGCGCCGCCGCACCGTAACGCAGCAATTTTTCCCGGGGCGCCAGCGCTCCCGGCCACAAAGTTATTACCTGACTGCTCATCATCATCCCCCCGAAAGCGTCAAAGCATGCCACGCAGCGCGAAGGGTAACGACAGGTGTTTGATAACATTGCGAAGTACTGCGCAAAGCGCAATGTAACGGGCTGCAGAAGCAGCGGAATCACTCACCTGCCGGGCGGTTATGCTAAAATGGCGCATCTTTCGGTTTTCAATCGGACAATCATGATGACGGGACTTTCCGGCAAACATATTGTGCTTGGCATCAGTGGCGGCATCGCCGCGTACAAATGCCCAGAGCTGGTGCGCCGCCTGCGTGACAGAGGCGCGGAAGTACGTGTGGTAATGACCAGCGCGGCGAAAGCGTTTATCACGCCGCTGACGCTGCAGGCAGTTTCAGGCTATCCGGTCTCCGACGATCTGCTGGATCCTGCCGCCGAAGCCGCGATGGGCCACATAGAGCTCGGCAAGTGGGCGGATTTAGTGATTTTGGCCCCGGCCACCGCCGATTTGCTGGCACGCGTCGCCGCCGGCATGGCCAACGATCTGCTGACAACCCTTTGCCTGGCGACCGACGCGCCGATAGCCGCAGCGCCCGCCATGAACCAGCAGATGTATCGCGCCGCCGCCACCCAGGCCAATCTGCAAACGCTGCAGGCACGCGGCATATTGCTGTGGGGCCCGGACAGCGGCAGCCAGGCTTGTGGTGATGTTGGCCCTGGCCGCATGCTCGATCCGTTGGACATCGTCGATCTGGCGAACGGTCATTTCTCCGCTTCGCAAGATCTGCAACATTTAAAGATTATGATCACCGCGGGTCCAACGCGTGAAGCGCTGGACCCGGTGCGTTTCATCAGCAACCACAGTTCGGGTAAAATGGGCTTCTCTATCGCCCGGGCCGCCGCCGCACGAGGTGCGCAAGTCACGTTAGTGACCGGGCCGGTCAACCAGCCGACGCCGCCGTGGGTAACCCGGGTAGACGTCATCAGCGCGCTGGAAATGGAGCAGGCGGTGCAGCAGCGCGTCGCTCAGCAGGATATTTTCATTTCCTGTGCCGCCGTAGCCGATTACCGTGCCGGGCAGATCGCCGGTGAAAAAATAAAAAAACAGGGTGATGAAATCATCCTCAAAATGGTAAAAAACCCCGACATCGTTGCCGGCGTCGCCGCAATGACTAAAAATCGACCCTTTGTCGTGGGGTTTGCCGCCGAAACCCAGAATGTGGAAGAATACGCGCGACAAAAACTGGCGCGTAAGAAACTGGATTTAATTTGCGCTAATGATGTATCGCTTGCAGAGCATGGGTTTAACAGTGACACCAATGCCTTGCACCTTTTTTGGCAGGATGGAGAAAAGCGCCTGGCGCTGAGCGATAAGGCACTCCTTGGCCAACGTTTAATAGACGAGATAGTCAGCCGTTATGATGAAAAAAATCGACGTTAAAATCCTCGACCCGCGTATCGGACAGGATTTCCCTTTACCGACCTACGCCACCCCAGGTTCAGCCGGCCTCGATCTGCGCGCCTGTCTGGACAGCGCGGTTGAACTGGCTCCAGGTGAAACCACGCTGCTGCCTACCGGTCTGGCTATTCACATTGCCGATACCGATCTGGCTGCGGTGATCTTGCCACGCTCAGGTTTGGGCCATAAGCACGGCGTGGTGTTGGGCAACCTGGTTGGCCTGATCGACTCAGACTACCAGGGTCAGTTGATGGTTTCCGTCTGGAACCGCGGCCAAAAATCCTTCACCATTGAACCCGGCGAACGTATCGCGCAAATGGTCTTTGTGCCTGTTGTGCAAGCTGAGTTCAATCTGGTAGAAGAGTTCGACAGCAGCGAACGTGGCGCTGGTGGCTTTGGCCACTCTGGCCGCCACTAAGCGCAGCCCAAGGCTTGATGGCCGGCAGGGAAATGTCGTCCGAAACCTTGCCGCCCAGAGAGAAGGATATCTCTATACCCAAAATGATTGGAGTTGCATCACAACAAAGCCGTGGCTTTGTTGAACAGCGCTTGCGCTGGCCCCTACGGGGTGAGCTTACTGTGGTAAGTGATTCAGATGAGTAGGTGCAGCCAACACAGATGCAGCTTCAAGTATGACGGGTATATTGGCAAGGTTTGTCCGGCAACGATTACAGCGCACACCAGGTCGCGCGGAGAACACAGGTCGTTAAGGCCGCTGACCCCAGCATCGTAAAAAAGCTATCACATAAGCCGCACAGAGATCTCTCTGCAATGGCCGGTGCGCGGGTTTCCGAAAGTCTAAGCAGTTTTAGCAAGGGTCTAATCAGACATGGCAGAAAAAGAAAATACCAAAAGGAACCGGCGCGAGGAAATACTGCAGGCGTTAGCCCAGATGCTGGAATCCAGCGACGGCAGCCAGCGTATCACCACCGCGAAGTTGGCCGCTAACGTCGGTGTCTCCGAAGCTGCGTTGTATCGGCATTTTCCCAGCAAAACACGGATGTTCGACAGTCTGATCGAATTTATTGAAGACAGCCTGATAACGCGCATCAACCTGATCCTGCAGGACGAAAAAGAAACCTTTAACCGCCTGCGCCTGATTCTGTTGCTGATTTTGGGGTTTGCCGAACGTAACCCTGGCCTGACCCGCATCATGACCGGCCATGCGTTGATGTTTGAGCAGGATCGCTTGCAGGGCAGGATCAGCCAGCTGTTTGAACGTATAGAGGCGCAACTGCGGCAGGTGCTGAAAGAGCGCAAACTGCGGGAAGGCAAAGGCTTTATCGTGGATGAAACGCTGCTTGCCAGCCAACTGCTGGCATTCTGCGAAGGCATGCTGTCACGCTACGTGCGTTCCGAGTTCCGTTATCGTCCTACGCAAGACTTCGACGGCCGCTGGCCGCTGCTGGCGGCACAGCTGCAATAAGCCCTTTGCCGGGCGCGTTTAACGCGCCCGGCAAAGTGAATCGCGCATTAAACCCCGTACTGTTCACGATAGGCGCGCACCGCCGCCAGACTCGCCGCCATTTCCGGTTTCTCTTCCAGATAAGCAATCAGATCCTTCAGCGTCACGATAGAAATCACCTTACAGTGATAGTCGCGTTCAACTTCCTGAATAGCCGAAATCTCCGCACGCCCGCGCTCCTGACGATCAAGGGAGATCAATACCCCGGCCAGCGTCGCACCGCTGGCGCCGATGATTTCCATCGACTCGCGGATTGCGGTGCCGGCGGTGATCACATCGTCCACCAGCATCACTCGGCCCTGCAGCGGGCTGCCCACCAAAGTGCCGCCTTCGCCGTGGGTTTTGGCTTCTTTACGATTAAAGCAGTAAGGCACGTCACGCTCATGGTGTTCCGCCAGCGCTACCGCCGTGGTGGTGGCGATCGGGATACCTTTGTATGCCGGGCCAAACAGCAGATCAAAATCGATGCCGGAGTCCATCAGCGCTTCGGCGTAGAAGCGCCCTAACAGCGCGAGATCACGCCCGGTATTAAACAGGCCGGCATTAAAGAAATACGGGCTGGTACGGCCGGATTTCAGAGTGAACTCACCGAATTTCAATACCTGCTTGTTAAGCGCGAACTCGATAAACTGGCGCTGATAGGCTTTCATTACTGCTTCTCCTCGTCTGGGTCTGTTAGATCTGTCATTACTGCCGCCCGACCGTCGGGCGTAAAAAAGGCGACTCTTCAGTCGCCTTAAAAATTACTCTGCCAGCGCCGCTTTCTGCGCCTGGAAGATGGTTTCGATGCCCCCTCGGGCCAGCGCCAGCAGCGCCAACAGCTCATCGTGGCTGAAGGGTTCGCCCTCGGCGGTGCCTTGCACCTCGATCATGCGGCCGTCTTCCATCATGACCACGTTCATATCGGTTTCTGCCGCAGAGTCCTCAACGTACTCCAGATCGCACAGCGCTTCGCCCTTGACGATACCGACAGACACCGCAGCCACCAGCCCTTTCATTGGGTTGGCCTTCAGTTTGCCCGCAGCAACCAACGCATTAAGCGCATCAGCCAGCGCAACACAGGCACCGGAAATGGAGGCGGTACGGGTACCGCCATCGGCCTGCAGTACATCGCAGTCGAGAGTAATGGTGAACTCACCCAGTTTTTTCAGATCGACCGCCGCACGCAGCGAACGGGCGATCAGGCGCTGGATTTCCAGCGTACGGCCGCCCTGCTTGCCTTTTGCGGCCTCGCGAGCGTTACGGCTGTGGGTGGAGCGCGGCAACATGCCGTACTCGGCGGTGATCCAACCCTGGCCCTGACCTTTCAGGAAGCGCGGAACGCCTTCTTCTACCGTGGCGGTGCACAAAACTTTGGTATCGCCAAACTCAACCAGCACTGAGCCTTCAGCGTGTTTGGTATAGTGACGGGTCAGTGTCAGTGGGCGAACTTGTTGTGGTGCTCTGCCTGCAGGACGCATGGGCTCTCTCCGGCTTCTAATCTACGATTGGCTGCGCATTATACGGGCTTCGTGACGTAATGCCTATCCTGCCCAGAGGTCCAACGTTATAATCGTTCCATCTTTTCCTATTACGGGTACGCATCAATGATCCGCAGCATGACCGCCTACGCACGGAGTGAAATCAAGGGTGAATGGGGCAGCGCAGCTTGGGAGCTGCGTTCCGTTAACCAACGCTATCTAGAAACCTACATCCGTTTACCGGAACAATTTCGCAGCCTGGAGCCGGTGATCCGCGAACGTATCCGTGGCCGTCTGACCCGCGGCAAAGTGGAATGCAACCTGCGCTTCGAGCTGGACCCGAGCGCGCAAAGCTCGCTGATCCTGAACGAAAAACTGGCTAAACAGCTGGTTGAAGCCGCCAACTGGGTGAAAATGCAGAGCGATGAAGGGGAAATCGATCCTATCGACGTACTGCGTTGGCCTGGCGTGATGTCTGCTCAGGAGCAGGATCTGGATGCCATCAGCGCACAGCTTATGCAGGCTCTGGATGACGCACTGGATGACTTCATCACCGCTCGCGAAAGCGAAGGCACCGCGCTGAAAGCCCTGATCGAACAGCGCCTGGACGGCGTCAGCGCCGAAGTGACCAAAGTGCGCGCCCAGATGCCAAACATCCTGCAATGGCAGCGTGAGCGCCTGGTCAGCAAGTTGGAAGAAGCTCAGGTGCAGTTGGAAAACACCCGCCTGGAACAGGAGCTGGTGTTGATGGCGCAACGTATTGACGTTGCCGAAGAGCTGGACCGTCTGGAAGCCCACGTAAAAGAAACGCATAACATCCTGAAGAAGAAAGAAGCCGTGGGCCGCCGCCTCGACTTTATGATGCAGGAGTTTAACCGCGAATCGAACACGCTGGCATCCAAGTCGATTAATGCCGACGTCACCACTTCCGCTATCGAGCTGAAAGTGCTGATCGAACAAATGCGCGAGCAGATTCAGAATATCGAGTGATGTTTTCTTCACGAACCAAAACCCGCGCTATGCGGGTTTTTTTATGGACCAACCCTATACATACCCGGCCGCCTGCTGCTCGGTAATCAGCCCCATTTTTTGCAGTTGAACGGCGATGGCCCAAGTGGTGCGCTCAAATTCGCTGCTCAATGCCTCAAGCGTTCCGCCCTCTGCATAGCTCTCCTGCAGCCGCTGTTTTTCTTCCTCTGCCCATGGGAAGTGCGATTTCGCCGGCCGCCCCTCGGCAATGTTCTTCTGCTGCCGTTCTTCCGGTGAGAGCTTTACTTTCTTCTGGCGCTCCGGCTCAGCCTGAAACTCCTCGGCCAATGCAAACAGTAGCCGAATCGCCTCCGGCGAACCGGTCATTGACGCCGTACCCAGCAGCTCCCCCGTCTCGGGGTTAATGCCATTTGCCAGCGCCCGCAACATTGCCTGTGTCTTCATATCCGCATCCTCATCCTGAGAAAGTAGGCCGTCTTGCGCGGCGAAATAGTGAACTCTTTTTCTCTCTCAGCGAGGAAAAAATCAATATTTAAGCGGGATAACGTTCAGATTATGCGGGACAGATTCCAAGCTGCCAGCCGCATCCGCGATGGGTTTACAGGCATCTCCGCCGTAAAAGCGGGGCTTTTACGAAAAACTGCGACGATCACGCAGGGAATGACAATCCATAACTCATACCGGCCACCCGAAGTATTTTGTTCTAATTATCACGTAAGGTAATGAAAGGCAGGCTAAGCTGTGGCTAAATGTGTTTTTTTCATGCCCGCAAGCCGTACGGACCCTTTATGCCGCAAATTCTGCAATTTATTTTCGCCCTGGTGGTGATCATCGCCCTGGCGTTGCTGGTCAGCAACGATCGCAAGAAAATCCGCCTGCGCTATATTATTCAGCTCTTGGTCATTGAAGGTGCACTCGCCTATTTCTTCCTGCATTCGGAAAGTGGTCTCAGCGTAATCAAGCACGTAGCAGGCTTCTTTGAAACGCTGCTGACCTATGCAGCGCAAGGCTCCGATTTTGTGTTCGGTGGCATGAGCAAGGACGGGCTGGCATTCATTTTCCTGGGTGTTTTGTGCCCGATTATCTTTATTTCCGCGCTAATCGGTATTTTGCAGCACTTTCGTATTCTGCCGCTGATTATCCGCCTGGTCGGCACCCTGCTGTCCAAGGTTAACGGCATGGGCAAGCTGGAGTCTTTCAACGCCGTCAGCACGCTGGTGCTCGGTCAGTCGGAAAACTTTATCGCCTATAAGGGCATTATCGGCGATATTTCGCCGCGCCGTATGTACACCATGGCCGCAACCGCCATGTCGACGGTCTCCATGTCCATCGTTGGCGCCTACATGTCGATGATCGATGCGCAATACGTGGTCGCGGCGCTGATCCTCAATATGTTCAGCACCTTTATCATTCTGTCGATCATCAACCCTTATCAACTGGACGATGAGCCTGAGCTGAAACTGAACAAACTGCATGAAGATCAGAGTTTCTTTGAAATGCTGGGTGAATACATTCTGGCGGGCTTCAAGATTGCGATGATTATCGCCGCGATGCTGATTGGCTTTATTGCGCTGATCTCTGCGGTGAATGCTCTGTTCTCCGCCGTGTTCGGCATCAGCTTCCAGCAAATTCTGGGCTACGTGTTTTATCCGCTGGCCTGGTTGATCGGCATCCCGGCGCAGGATGCGTTGCGGGCCGGCAGCATCATGGCGACCAAGTTGGTGGCCAATGAATTCGTGGCGATGATCGAGCTGAAGAAAATTGCTGCGGAACTGTCGCCGCGCGGCCTGGGCATTCTGTCCGTGTTCCTGGTCTCCTTTGCCAACTTTGCTTCTATCGGCATCGTCGCCGGGGCGATCAAAGGGCTGAATGAACGACAAGGCAACGTAGTGTCCCGCTTTGGCCTGAAACTGGTCTACGGTTCAACGCTGGTCAGCCTGCTCTCGGCAGCCATCGCCGGACTGGTACTGTAAGTAAATATCCCGGCCCCGGCCGGGATAACCTCAGAATGCAACGCACACCGGTGCATCAACACGCATCACCGAATCCTGCGCAAACTGCTGCTTATAGCTGCTGCGCAGCGCCTCGATGTCGGTTTCACTGTCCTTGCCCGGCGCATAAATCAACATCAATGCCTTGCTGTTCTCGCGCGCCAGCTTGCCATCATTGCCCAGCCACTGTCCTTTGGCATCAAATACCGACAGGCCGTCTTTAAAGCGCGGCGTCACCTGCCGATCGACAAAACCCTGCCACTCTGCTGCGGTAATCATCGGCCCGGCGGGGCGGTTCAGACCAAAATAAAGCGTGGTCTGGACCATAGGATCTCCGGTGCCGCAAACCTTCGTTTTTTGCTGCGCGGCATTCTGCGCCGTTGCTACACAGCCGCTCAACAGTATGGCTGCCGCCAAGACCGCCGCCAGCATGGGAGTATTTTTCATTTTATATTCCTCGGTGAACAAACCCGTCATCAGCCTTAGAGACATCGCCGATGCGCGGCGTAAAGATAGAATGCAAAAAGCATAGTCAGCAAGAGAAACTAACACGAAATATCTAATGTTTGCATGAGCATTGAAAGGTTAAAAAAGGCTAAAAAAAAGCCAGATAAAGCAAATGGTGATTAATTTAAGTAATCCGAAATGGCATTGGTTAGAAAAACTCAGTGGCAACTTGTCCCGTCGGCGATTACCCTTTCGGCCTTACACTCATTCCCGCCCACCCTGTGAATATCTTATGTTACTGAGCATTCTTTATATCATCGGCATCACCGCCGAAGCCATGACCGGCGCACTGGCCGCCGGCCGCCGCCAGATGGATATGTTTGGCGTGATTATTATCGCTTCGGCCACAGCTATTGGCGGCGGCTCGGTGCGCGATATGCTGCTCGGACACTTCCCGTTGGGGTGGGTCAAGCATCCTGAATATATCGTGATTGTCGCCATTGCCGCGATCGTCACTACCTGGGTAGCGCCACTGATGCGCCACTTGCGCCGCCTGTTCCTGGTGCTGGACGCCGTTGGCCTGATTGTATTTTCAATCATCGGGGCTCAGGTCGCTTTGGATATGGGTCACGGCCCCATCATCGCCGCCATTGCGGCTGTCATCACCGGCGTGTTCGGTGGCGTGCTGCGCGATATGCTCTGCAACCGCATCCCTCTGGTTTTTCAGAAGGAAATCTATGCAGGTATCTCCTTCGCCGCCGCCTGGTTGTACATCGGCCTGCAACACTTCAGCCTGCCGCACAATCTGGTCGTCATCATCACGTTGGTCGCCGGCCTGAGCGCACGCTTGATCGCCCTGCGCTTTCGTCTGGGACTGCCGGTATTTAACTACCAGCATCCAGACCATTAATACGGCTCACCTCAGAGGCAACATATGCTGCGCCAGGTAGTCTACAAAGACCCTCACCTTGGGCAGCATATGCCGGCTTGACGGCCACAGAGCCGAGAAAAAACCCTGCTCCTGCGTGTGTTGATCCAACACCGCCACCAGTTGCCCGGCGTTAACGGCCGGACACAGCGTAAAATCCGGCAGGTAAGCGATACCCAATCCTTCCTGGGTGGCGTGGATCAGCGCTTCAATGCTGTTGCAGCTCAGTGTCACCGGGATTCGCAGGGAAACCGGCTCTCCATCAGCAAACAACCTCCACTCCTGCAATTGCTGGCCCCCCGGGTAGCGGTAGCGCAGACAGGCATGGTTGAGCAAATCTTCCGGCCCCTGCGGCACGCCCCGACGCTGTAAATACTCAGGCGCACCCGCCAGTATCAACCGGAACGGCCCCAGCCGCCGGGCCATCAGCCGGGAATCCGCCAGCTCACCGCTGCGCACAGCCACGTCGATTCCCTCGGCTATCAGATCCACCATCCGGTCATTAAAGTCCACGTCCAACTCAACCTCGGGATAAAGCGCGCTGAAATCAGCAAGCAGAGGTACCAACATTCGATAGCCGATAGCCGGCATGCTCACGCGCAGCTTGCCGCGCGGCGCATCGGAGATCCTCGCCATTTCGGCTTCGGCATTTTCAATTTCGCTGACGATGCGTTGGCAGCGTTCAAAAAACAACGCGCCCTCATCGGTGAGATTGATGCGCCGGGTGCTGCGGTTAAACAGCCTGACGCCCAATGATTCCTCAAGCCTGGCCACGCTTTTCCCGACGGCGGAGGCGGACACGCCCAGCCGTTCACCTGCGGCGACAAAACTGCGTAGCTCGGCAGCGCGCACAAAAGCCAATAAGCCACTGAGGCTGTCCATAGGGTCTCCAATTAGAGCGTTATTGTCCTTAAAGAGTGGAATATAGCCCCATTTCAGGCCAATTAAATCCACTTTATCATCCATCCCAACCGACAATATTGCCGCTGGAGCTCATCATGAATAATCCTCACCCTCTTCCAGACCCGTATCCCGATCCGCAGCGCTGGATTATCCTGTTCTCCGTCTGCCTGGCGGGGTTGATCATGCCGATTAACTTTACCGGCCCGGCAGTCTCTTTACCCGCGATCGCCACCAGCCTGGGGGGCAGCGTAGTCGCTCTCAGTTGGGTCACCAACGCCTTTATGCTGACCTTTGGCTGCAGCCTGATGATTGCCGGTGCGCTCGCCGATCGCTTTGGCCGCAAACGCGTGTTCATCAGCGGCCTGGCGGTGCTTACCTTAAGCTCGCTGGTTATGCTGATGGTGCAGGACATCATCGCCTTTGATTTGATACGTGCGCTACAGGGTGTTGCCGCCGCCGCTGCATTTGCCGGAGGAACCGCCGGACTGGCTCAGGTATTCGATGGCACAGAACGCGCCAAAGCCTTCAGCCTGTTGGGAACCACCTTTGGCATCGGCCTGGCATTTGGCCCGCTGCTGGCCGGTTTTTTGGTACAGCATTTTGACTGGCGCGCGATTTTTATCAGCGTGTCTTTGTTCAGTGCCATCGCCCTGTTCGCCGGTATACGCTATATGCATGAGTCACGCGATCCTGCTGCGGCCAAACTCGACTGGCCCGGCGCGGCCACCTTTACGCTGGCTCTGACATTATTGACTTATGCCGTACTGCAAGCCCCCGACAGCGGTTGGAGCAACCCTGAAGTCATCGCCCTGTTCAGCGGCGCACTGCTTTTCATGATTGCCTTTGTCGTGATCGAGAATCGCGTACGCAGGCCGATGCTTGATCTGTCTTTATTCCGCTATCCGCGTTTCGTCGGCGTACAGTTTCTGGCGGCTGCCCCGGCCTATTCCTATGTGGTACTGCTGGTTTTACTCCCGCTGCGCTTTATTGGCATCGAAGGTTACGGCACCCTGGAGGCAGGTATCGTTATGTTCGCACTCTCAGCGCCAATGCTGATATTGCCGTTGCTGGCAGGCATGTTGGCGCACCGGTTTTCCGCCGGTATCATTTCCAGCCTGGGTTTACTGATCTGCGCCTTCGGCCTGTTATGGCTGGCGCAATATGCGCCTGGGCAACCCTTCCTGCTATTGATCCTGCCGCTGTTGACCATCGGTTGTGGCATCAGCCTGCCCTGGGGATTAATGGACGGCCTGGCGGTCAGCGTGGTGCCGAAGGATCGCGCAGGCATGGCCACCGGTATTTTCAGCACTGTCCGCGTGGCGGGCGAAGGCATCGCCCTCGCCGTGGTGGGTGCGCTGCTGGCCGCTTTGGTTGAACAGCATCTGCCGGGTTCCCCGCTGGCCAATGCAGCCGCCGGCGCCCACCGGCTGGCAATGGGTGACCTGCAGCAAGCTGCGGCATTGCTGAACGTCGATACTGCCGCCTTGAAACAGAGCTACGAAGCCGCATTTCAAGGCCTGCTATACATTCTGGCGCTAACGACGGCGATTTCGGCAGGCATCGTTTTTATTTTCCTGCGTCATGCCTCACCCTCGCCAATCGTTCCCTCACAGACGACAAACGCACAATCACTTGCTGAGAGATCTACGGAGTAACGGCACATCACCGGGTTCCGGCAAAGCCCGCTATTTCCTGCTCCTCCAGCGTGTTGACCAGCGCCAGAAATGGCGGGTGTCGAAGAAAGCCGGCGATTTGCTCAGCCTTTTTGGCGCCTATCCCGGTCATTTTACGCCACTCTCCGGCCGGTAATTGCTGTACCTGGTGCCAGTTTTTCAACGCCCGTGCTTGTTGCGGGTTAAGCGGTGCGCCTAACGCTATCAGCCAGCGAGCAAACGGTTGTTGCCGCGCCAACTGAAATTGCCGGTGGATACTGCGCCCACGCTTGTCACCCATGCCGGGCGCTGACATCAGTTGCTCCGGCGTCAACACCAGCCAATCCAGCAAATGCCGCACCAGCCCCCGATCAATCAACGCCTGCCAGGTAGATTCACTGACGCCGTGCAAGCCTAACCCCTGTGGGCCGCCCAACCACACCAGCCGGGCCAGAAACTGCTGGCGGCACTCCGGCAGCCAGCTAAAGCAACTCAAAGCATGGTAACGATCTGCGGCCGGCGCTTCAGGCTCTACTCTTTCTGCGGCCCGCCAGACTACTTTATCCAGACGCGGGATCCCGTGCCCCATCAGGCTGATTGCCACCTGGTCACCGGGCACAACCGCCCACTGCCGCCAGCGGGGCAGCGATCCCAGATTAACCCGCGAGACCCATTTATCAT
Organism: Serratia inhibens; assembly: GCF_003591175.1. Classification (GTDB taxonomy): domain Bacteria; phylum Pseudomonadota; class Gammaproteobacteria; order Enterobacterales; family Enterobacteriaceae; genus Serratia; species Serratia inhibens. The sequence goes on from NZ_QYYG01000013.1 coordinate 72,536, forward strand.
CCATCCTGAGGGGAGCAAGCCTCAGCACCACGGCAATCTTTCCGGTGCGGCCTACGCTGAACTCGACATCATTGACCCTGGCGATCTGCCGCACCGGCGGATACTTCCAGGCAACAGCCCAATCACCGGGCTTTGCCTGCCAGTAATGCCCCGAAGGTGACCGAGCCTGATGAATCACCACGCCATCCGTGACGAAGGGCAATGCTTCGCGATACCAACGCTCGCGCCATTGCCGCACGTCTTCCAGTGAACTCACGGACTGTGAATAAGCCAATGCCAGGGGGAAACCCATTGCGGCAAGCTGCTGTAAACGCTCCGTCATTTCTTGTGGGCCATCCGGCCATGCCCAGACAAACAGGCCTATCTGTTGCAAGACCGGCGAAAGCCGGTTTTTCATCAGCGCACCGGCTACCCTGGCTCGGGCATTGATGCCGCCATGAAGCTTTTGCTGATGATCGTTCACCATCAAAAACAGCTCACCCTGAAGAATCAACGTCGACGGAGCGCCCTTCACCGCCGCCGGTATCGATGGAATAGCACGCACCTTTTCCAGCCAATCTTCCCCCTTCAGCCCATTTCCCCGGCTGACAGCCGCCGCCAACTCACCATCGCGATACACCAAAGTAACGGCTACGCCGTCCACCTTAGGCTGAACCCAGACATCGCTGCGGCCACGCAGCCATTGGGCCACGGCGACAGGATCCGCCAATTTATGCAGCCCGGTATGCGCCACCGGGTGAGGCGTTTTACCCGCAGGTAAAAGCGGACTGGGCTCCTCAACCCTTTCCAGCCCGGCGCAACGATGCCATAGCTGCAGTTTTTGCCGCAGGCTGTCATAGACCTCATCTTCAATTAAACTGTCGCCCTGTTGGTAATAAGCCACATCCCAGCGTTCAAGCTGGTTTTTTAACGTGGTTATCTCCAGTTGCAGCCGCTCCGGTCGCCACGCCGGGCAACTTTCTGCCCGCAGCACACCACAAAACATCAACCCGCCCAACAGCGCCATTCCGATCCGCATTCCGCATTTTCGCATACTGCACCTCCCTGATAACCGGCAGTAAAACCGGGTGACGACGCTTCGGCAACGGTCCATTGCCCAATCTGCCGAGCGGCTCGAGAAAGGCAGATTACGTTGCATGAAACCGCGGAAATTTACCGATATGCTGCGCAAAACCGCCGTTTAGAGGTTTTTTCAGCACAAAGCGACGGGCAAAATGCGAGCTAACGCTGCACCCGGCGCGTTAGCCGTGTATACTGTGCGGAGAAAATACACATCCGCTGTTATTGGCACATCAACCGCTATCAACGAACATCATCATGGCTCAAGGCACGCTTTTTATTGTCTCTGCACCCAGTGGCGCAGGGAAATCAAGCCTGATTCAGGCTTTGTTAAAGACGCAACCGCTGTACGACACGCAGGTTTCGGTTTCGCACACCACGCGCGACACTCGCCCGGGTGAACATCACGGCGAGCATTATTTCTTCGTCTCAAAAGATGAATTCCGCCGGATGATTGAGCAGGATGAGTTTCTTGAGCACGCCGAAGTGTTCGGCAACTATTACGGGACCTCACGCGCCGCCATTGAGCAGGTGCTGTCGACCGGCGTAGACGTCTTCCTGGATATCGATTGGCAGGGTGCGCAGCAGATCCGCGCTAAAATGCCGCAGGCGCGCAGCATCTTTATTTTGCCGCCGTCGAAGGATGAACTCGGCCGCCGCCTGCGTGGCCGTGGGCAAGACTCTGAAGAGGTGATCGCCAAACGCATGGCGCAAGCCGTGGCGGAAATGACTCACTACGCGGAGTATGATTATTTAATCGTGAACGATGATTTCGATCTGGCCCTGTCCGATCTGAAAACCATTATTCGCGCCGAGCGCCTGCGTTTAGGCCGGCAATTACTGCGGCATGACGCTTTAATCAGCAAACTATTGGCAGACTGAAGACAGTTTCAGTATTATGCCCAGTCTTTTCGTCACCTGTGGAGTAGCACAAATATGGCACGCGTAACTGTTCAAGACGCTGTAGAGAAAATTGGTAACCGTTTTGACCTGGTGTTGGTCGCTGCTCGTCGGGCACGTCAAATCCAGACTGGCGGTAAAGATGCACTTGTTCCGGAAGAAAACGACAAGTACACCGTTATCGCTCTGCGCGAAATCGAAGAAGGCCTGATCACCAGCCAAATCCTCGATGTTCGTGATCGTCAGGAGCAGCAAGAGCAGGAAGCCGCAGAAATTCAAGCGGTTACCGCAATTGCTGAAGGTCGTCGTTAATTAGACTGCGAGTCTGCCTTGTACCTGTTTGAAAGCCTGAATCTGCTGATTCAACGTTACCTGCCTGAGGAGCAGATTAAGCGCCTCAAACAGGCATACCTCGTTGCACGTGATGCTCACGAGGGACAGACACGCTCCAGCGGTGAGCCCTACATTACTCACCCGGTCGCCGTGGCCTGCATTCTGGCGGAAATGCGTCTCGATCATGAGACGCTGATGGCGGCGCTGCTGCATGACGTCATCGAAGACACCCCGGCCACCTACCAGGATATGGAACAGCTGTTCGGCAAGAGCGTCGCTGAACTGGTTGAAGGCGTATCCAAGCTCGACAAGCTGAAGTTCCAGGATAAAAAAGAAGCCCAGGCGGAAAACTTCCGCAAAATGATCATGGCGATGGTGCAGGATATCCGCGTCGTGCTGATCAAGCTGGCAGACCGCACGCACAACATGCGTACCCTGGGTTCGCTGCGCCCTGACAAACGGCGGCGTATCGCGCGTGAAACCCTGGAAATCTACAGCCCATTGGCCCATCGCCTGGGTATTCACCACCTGAAGACCGAGCTGGAAGAGCTGGGTTTTGAAGCGTTGTACCCAAACCGCTACCGTGTAATCAAAGAAGTGGTGAAAGCCGCTCGCGGTAACCGTAAAGAGATGATCCAAAAGATTCTCTCCGAGATCGAAGGCCGATTGAACGAAGCCGGCATTCCTTGCCGCGTCAGCGGGCGAGAAAAACACCTGTATTCCATCTACCTCAAGATGCACCTGAAAGAACAGCGTTTCCATTCGATTATGGACATCTACGCGTTCCGGGTGATCGTGAAGGAAGTCGATACCTGTTACCGCGTGCTGGGCCAGGCTCACAGCCTGTATAAGCCGCGCCCGGGCAGGGTCAAAGACTATATCGCCATTCCCAAGGCCAACGGCTATCAATCGCTGCACACATCCCTGATCGGCCCTCACGGCGTGCCGGTCGAGGTGCAGATCCGTACCGAAGATATGGATCAAATGGCAGAAATGGGGGTGGCAGCACACTGGGCTTATAAAGAAAAAGAACAGGGCGAAACCGGCACCACCGCGCAGATCCGCGCCCAGCGCTGGATGCAAAGCTTGCTGGAGTTGCAGCAAAGCGCCGGCAGTTCATTTGAATTTATCGAGAGCGTAAAATCCGACCTGTTCCCGGATGAGATTTACGTTTTCACCCCGGAAGGCCGCATTGTTGAATTGCCTGCGGGCGCAACGCCGGTCGACTTCGCCTACGCGGTACACACCGATATCGGCCACGCCTGCGTTGGCGCGCGAGTCGATCGTCAGCCGTACCCCTTGTCGCAGTCACTGAGCAGCGGTCAAACGGTCGAAATCATCACCGCACCAGGCGCGCGGCCAAATGCCGCCTGGTTGAATTTTGTTGTCAGCTCAAAAGCGCGCGCCAAAATCCGCCAGATGCTGAAGAACCTCAAGCGCGATGATTCGGTCGGTCTCGGCCGCCGCCTGCTGAACCATGCATTGGGCGGCAGCCGCAAATTGGCAGAGATCCCACCGGAAAATATCCAACACGAACTGGATCGCATGAAGCTGGCAACGCTGGATGATTTGCTGGCTGAAATCGGCCTCGGCAATGCCATGAGCGTGGTGGTGGCGAAAAACCTGCAAGGTGACCAATCCAACCTGGGCACCTCCTCCGGGGTTCGCAACCTGGCGATCAAGGGCGCAGACGGCGTGCTGATCACCTTCGCCAAATGCTGCCGACCTATTCCGGGCGACCCGATCATTGCCCACGTCAGCCCAGGCAAAGGGCTGGTGATCCACCATGAATCCTGCCGGAACATCCGCGGCTACCAGAAAGAGCCTGAGAAATTCATGGCGGTAGAGTGGGATAAAGATATCGAGCAGGAGTTCATCGCCGAGATCAAAGTGGACATGTTTAACCATCAGGGTGCGCTGGCCAACCTGACGGCGGCCATCAACGCGGCCGAGTCCAATATTCAGAGCCTGAATACCGAAGAGAAAGACGGCCGGGTTTATAGCGCCTTTATTCGCCTGACCACCCGCGATCGCATCCATCTGGCAAATATTATGCGTAAAATCCGTATCATGCCGGATGTGATTAAAGTTAACCGTAACCGAAATTAGCGCTTATGAGCCCTGAACGCTATGCGCGGATTTGTGAAATGCTGGCGACCCGGCAGCCGGATCTGACGGTCTGCCTGGAACAGGTGCACAAACCGCATAACGTCTCCGCCATTATCCGCACCGCCGACGCCGTCGGCGTGCATCAGGTGCATGCCGTGTGGCCGACCTCACGCATGCGTACCCTGGTTTCTTCCGCTGCCGGCAGCAACAGCTGGGTCAATGTAAAAACCCACCGCACCATCTCTGACGCGGTGACCCACCTGAAAGATCAAGGCATGCAGATTCTGGCGACCCACCTTTCCACCCGCGCGGTTGATTTCCGCGAAGTGGATTACACCCGCCCAACCTGCGTGCTGCTGGGCCAGGAAAAAACCGGTATCACCGAAGAAGCGCTGGCCCTGGCCGACCAGGACATCATCATTCCGATGATCGGTATGGTGCAATCCCTCAACGTGTCGGTCGCCTCGGCCTTGATCCTGTACGAAGCGCAACGCCAGCGCCACAACGCCGGTATGTACCTGCGTACCCACAGCGCGCTGGACGAAGAACAACAACAACGCCTGCTGTTCGAAGGCGGCTACCCGGTGCTGGCCAACGTCGCCAAGCGTAAAGGGCTACCGCGTCCGCAGATTGACCAACAGGGCCAGGTGGTCGCCGACGCCGAATGGTGGGCGACCATGCAGGCAACGGTACGCCGATGAAAGGCCGCCTGCTGGACGCCGTCCCTCTCACCACGCTTTCCGGAGTTGGCGCCAGCCAGGCGGGCAAACTGGCAAAAATTGGCCTGGAAACCATTCAGGACCTGCTGCTGCACCTCCCGCTGCGTTATGAAGACCGCACCCGTCTCTATCCGATCAACGACCTGCTGCCGGGCATTTTTGCCACGGTGGAAGGCGAAGTGCTGCGCAGCGATATCAGTTTTGGACGTCGGCGTATGCTGACTTGCCAGATCAGCGACGGCACCGGCCTGCTCACCATGCGTTTCTTTAACTTCAACGCAGCGATGAAAAACAGCCTGGCCGCAGGCCGGCGCGTAACCGCTTACGGTGAGATCAAACGCGGCAACCACGGCGCAGAAATCATCCACCCGGAATACCGCATTCAGGGGGAAAGCAGCGAGGTTGAGCTGCAGGAATCGCTGACGCCGGTTTATCCGACCACCGAAGGCATCAGGCAGGCCACGCTGCGCAAGCTGACCGATCAGGCGCTGGAGCTGTTGGACACCTGCGCTATCGCCGAACTGTTGCCACCGGAACTCAGTGGCGGGCTGATGAGCCTGCCGCAGGCGCTGCACACCCTGCACCGCCCACCGCCGGATATCCAGTTGGAAGATTTGGAGCAGGGCAAGCATCCGGCGCAAAAACGCCTGATCCTGGAGGAACTGCTGGCGCATAACCTCAGCATGTTGGCGGTGCGCGCCGGTGCGCAGAGTTATCAGGCGCTGCCGCTGATGCCGGATGACCGCCTGAAAAAACGGTTTCTTGCCGAATTACCCTTCGCACCGACCGGCGCGCAAGAGCGCGTGGTGGCCGATATCGAAGCCGATATGCAAAAAGGCTTCCCGATGATGCGGCTGGTGCAAGGTGATGTCGGCTCAGGCAAAACGCTGGTAGCCGCGCTGGCGGCGCTACGCGCCATCGCCCACGGCAAACAGGTGGCATTGATGGCACCCACCGAACTGCTGGCCGAACAACACGCCAATAACTTCCGCCAGTGGTTTGAACCGCTGGGGCTTGAAGTCGGCTGGCTGGCCGGCAAGCAAAAAGGCAAGGCTCGCGCTGCGCAACAGGAAGCGATCGCCAACGGAAAAGTGTCGATGGTGGTCGGTACGCACGCCATCTTCCAGGAACAGGTGCAGTTTTCCGGGCTGGCACTGGTGATCATCGACGAACAGCACCGGTTTGGCGTGCACCAGCGGCTGGCTCTGTGGGAAAAGGGCGAGGAGCAAGGCTTCCATGCTCATCAGTTGATCATGACCGCCACGCCAATCCCACGCACGCTGGCAATGACCGCCTATGCCGATCTCGATACTTCGGTGATCGACGAGCTGCCGCCAGGCAGGACGCCGGTCACCACCGTCGCCATTCCAGATACCCGGCGCGCCGATATTATCCAGCGGGTGAAAAGCGCCTGTATGGAAGAAGGGCGGCAAGCGTACTGGGTCTGTACGTTGATCGAGGAATCAGAGCTTCTGGAAGCGCAGGCGGCGGAGGCTACCTGGGAAGAGTTGAAAACTGCGCTGCCCGAGCTGAAAGTCGCGCTGGTTCACGGCCGCATGAAGGCGCAGGAAAAGCAGGCGGTAATGCAGGCCTTTAAACAGGGTGAGTTACAGCTGTTGGTGGCAACCACAGTGATCGAAGTCGGCGTCGACGTACCGAACGCCAGCCTGATGATCATCGAAAACCCGGAGCGGCTTGGGTTGGCGCAGCTGCATCAGCTGCGCGGCCGCGTTGGCCGTGGCGCCGTGGCGTCACATTGCGTGCTGTTGTACAAAACCCCGCTGAGCAAAACTGCGCAGAAACGTCTGCAGGTGCTGCGCGACAGCAATGACGGCTTTGTGATTGCCCAACGCGATCTGGAAATCCGAGGCCCAGGCGAGCTGCTCGGCACGCGCCAGACTGGCAGTGCGGAATTCAAGGTAGCCGATTTGCTGCGCGACCAGGCGATGATACCGGAAGTGCAACGCGTCGCCCGCCATATTCATCAGCAGTACCCGGAACATGCCCGCGCCCTGATTGAACGCTGGCTGCCGGAGAAAGCGCGCTACTCCAACGCCTGATCCTCTGCCAGAGACAAGGGCGCCAATGGCGCCCTTGCTTTATATCTCGAACGTTATTCAGCTCACCGCCGGGAACACCGGCAACAGCAGATACAGCTTAATCACGATCGCGTTGGCGATATCGATAAAGAACGCCCCCACCATCGGCACCACCAGAAACGCCAGGTGCGATGGACCGAAGCGATCGGTAATCGCCTGCATATTGGCGATCGCCGTTGGTGTAGCGCCCATGCCAAAACCACAATGGCCCGCCGCCAGCACCGCCGCATCGTAGTTTTTGCCCATCACCCGGTAAGTGACGAAAATCGCGTAGAGCGCCATCACCAGTGTCTGCACTGCCAGAATGGCCAGCATCGGCAGCGCCAGCGATGCCAGCTCCCACAGGCGCAGGCTCATCAGTGCCATCGCCAGGAACAGCGACAAGCTGACGTTCCCCAACACCGATACCGCCCGCTCGAACACGGTGTAAAAACCGCTGAACGCCAGCGTATTGCTGAGGATCACCCCGACAAACAGCACGCAGACAAAGTTTGGCAATTCAAACACCGTACCGTTCAACAGACCGGCAATAAACTGCCCCAGGCTCAAGCAGATGGCGATCATCGCAATAGTTTCTATCATCACCAACGAGGTGATCAGCCGACCGCTCTCCGGCTTTTCAAAACCGCTCGGTTGCACGCTATCTTCCGGTGTGCCTTCCGGCGTGGAGGAGTGTTTCACCAGATAACGCGCCACCGGGCCGCCGATCAGGCCGCCCAGCACCAGGCCGAAAGTCGCGCAGGCCATCGCGACTTCCGTAGCGTTTTCAAACCCATAACGCTCGATGAACAGCTTGCTCCAGGCTGCGCCGGTACCATGGCCACCGGATAACGTAATTGAACCGGCGATCAGACCCATCAACGGATCCAGGCCCAACATTTTCGCCATGCCGATGCCAATGGCGTTCTGCACCACCAACAAGCCCAGCACCACAAACAGGAACACCATTAGCGCTTTGCCGCCCGCGCGCAACCGCGCCAGGTTGGCGTTCAGGCCAATGGTGGCAAAGAAGGCCAGCATCAACGGGTCTTTCAGCGACATATCGAAGCTGATTTCCCAGTTAGCAAACTTTTTCAAGGCTAACAACAAGAGCGCCACCAGCAAACCACCGGCGACAGGTGCGGGAATAGTGTATTTTCGCAACAGCGGAATGCTTGTGACGCATTTGCCCCCAAGGAGCAAAACCAGCGTTGCCGCGACTAACGTGCCATAAGTATCGAGATGAAACATCCGGGTACTCCCTGTAACGGAAAAGATCCAATAAGAAATAATAAGTTATAGAAAACCGCTTAGTTTTTAAAACTTGATGAGGGTGGGATTAGAAGTAAAAAATGCTGAGAAGACAAGAAAAAATGAACAAAAATACGACATAGGTATTGATAACCCTGATGTAATACTGGGGCGCAACCGTTTGCTTTTGCGGGGTGGATCATTAAAATGCCTGCTTTGCCGCTTCTGGAAATGCCACATCATGACCATGCCATCCACCGAGCTTGATGCAGTGCAAAAAGCCGCCGTCACTCCCCACACCAGCGAACTGATTTATCGCCTGGAAGACCGCCCGCCGCTGCCGCAAACGCTGTTTGCCGCCGGTCAGCATCTGCTGGCGATGTTTGTGGCGGTGATCACCCCGGCCCTGTTGATCTGTCAGGCGCTCGGTCTGCCGGCACAAGATACTCAGCACATTATCAGCATGTCGCTGTTTGCCTCCGGCCTGGCCTCTATTCTGCAAATTAAAACCTGGGGGCCGGTCGGTTCTGGCCTGCTGTCGATTCAGGGCACCAGTTTTAACTTTGTTTCGCCGCTGATTATGGGCGGGCTGGCGCTGAAAAACGGCGGTGCCGACGTCCCCACCATGATGGCTGCACTGTTCGGCACGCTGATGGTCGCTTCCTGTACCGAAATTCTCCTGTCGCGCGTGCTGCACCTGGCGCGGCGTATCATCACCCCGCTGGTCTCCGGCATTGTGGTGATGATTATCGGTTTGTCGCTGATTCAGGTCGGGCTGACCTCCATCGGCGGCGGTTATGCCGCGATGAACGGGGGCAGCTTCGGCGCGCCGAAAAATCTGCTGCTGGCCGGCGCGGTGCTGGCGGTGATTATTCTTCTTAACCGCCAGCGCAACCCGTACTTGCGCGTCGCCTCGCTGGTGATCGCCATGGCGGTCGGCTACCTGCTGGCCTGGGCGATGGACATGCTGCCGGCAAGCCAGCCGGCTCCGCAAACGGCGGCATTCACCCTTCCGATCCCGCTGTATTACGGCCTGGGCTTTGACTGGAGCCTGCTGCTGCCGCTGATGTTGATCTTTATGGTCACCTCGCTGGAAACCATCGGCGACATCACCGCCACCTCGGACGTGTCGGAACAGCCGGTCAGCGGCCCCTTGTATATGAAACGCCTGAAGGGTGGCGTGCTGGCCAATGGCCTGAACTCTATGTTGTCGGCAGTGTTCAACACCTTTCCCAACTCTTGTTTTGGTCAGAACAATGGCGTGATCCAACTGACCGGGGTTGCCAGCCGTTACGTCGGTTTTGTGGTGGCGCTGATGCTGATTGCGCTGGGATTATTCCCGGCGGTGGCCGGTTTCGTGCAACATATTCCTGAACCCGTGCTTGGCGGCGCTACCCTGGTGATGTTCGGTACCATCGCCGCCTCCGGCGTGCGTATCGTGTCACGCGAAAGGCTGAACCGCCGCGCGATCATGATCATGGCGCTGTCGCTGGCCGTCGGCATGGGCGTTTCCCAGCAACCGCTGATCCTGCAGTTCGCGCCCGACTGGCTGAAAACCCTGCTCTCTTCAGGCATTGCCGCCGGCGGCATCACCGCCATCGTGCTTAACCTGGTGTTCCCGCACGAACACGAGAAGCCATAATCCGCCACGCTGCCTGCCTCAAACGGCCGCTTGCGGCCGTTTTTTATTGCCTGTCAGACCATTGCACTTGAGATGCCCGGCCAATTGCGGCATAAACAGGGTATCTTTTTTGACCGACGCGGATGTAAACGATGAAATTTATCGGAAAACTGTTGCTGACGTTGCTGCTGCTGGTAGTGCTTGCCATTGTGCTGTTGTACGTCGTGGGGCAAACCGGTTGGGCGGCGGGCTGGTTAAGTCGTTGGATCAGCGATAACAGCGAATACCGCCTGTCGGTGGCAAAAATCTCGCACTCATGGAATCAGCCGGGCCAAATCAGCCTGGAAGACGTCAAACTGGCCAAAAATAATCAGCCGCAGGCGTTGGTCGCCAAACGGGTAGATCTCGGCCTGAGCCTGCGCCAAATCACCGAACCGCGCTATTTTCACAGCGTAACGCTGCGCGACGGCACGCTTACCGTTCAACCGCAAGCCGCGACATTGCCGGTGCAGGCCGATGTGTTGCAGTTGAGCAATATGGCGCTGCAATCCAACGATGAAACCTGGCAGCTCAACGCGCAGCAGGTCAATGCCGGCATTACCCCCTGGCAGCCTAAAGCCGGACATCTGCTGGGAGAAAATAATCAGTTCCAGTTCAGCGCCGGCTCGATGACGCTGAATGGCATCCCGGCTTCGCAGGTGCTGGTACAAGGTGAGCTTAAACAGAACCAGTTGAAGCTCAACAATTTCGGCGCCGATCTGGCGCAGGGTGACCTGACCGGGGTAGCCAGCCGCGCCGCCGACGGCAGCTGGCAGGTGGAACGCCTGCGGCTGAGTGGCGTACGCATGCAAACCCCGCTGACGCTGGCTGAGTTTTGGCAGCGCTTTACGGCCCTGCCGCCGGTCACTCTCAAACGTTTTGATCTGATCGACGCGCGGCTGGAAGGCAAAGAGTGGGCGTTCAACGATCTCGATCTGTCGCTGCAGAACGTGACCTTCCAGCAGGGCGACTGGAGCAGTGAGGACGGCTCGCTGAACTTCAACGCCAGCGATCTGATCAACGGCGGTTTCCACCTGATCGATCCGATCATGAATATGCGGCTTTCACCGGCCGGTATTGCCATTCAACAGTTCACCAGCCGCTGGGAAGGCGGGCTGCTGCGTACCTCCGGCAGTTGGCTGCGCGCCAACAACCGCCTGCAACTGGACGAAGTGGCCGTCGCGGCACTCGAATACACCTTGCCGCAAGACTGGCGCGCGCTGTGGCTGCAACCGCTGCCGCACTGGTTGGCGGAGGTGTACGTCAACAAACTGACCACCAACCGCAACCTGATTATCGACATTAATCCGGACTTCCCGTTCCAGATCACCGCGCTGGACGGCTACGGCGGCAACCTGCTGTTGGCACGCGACCACCAGTGGGGTATTTGGTCCGGTACGCTGAACCTGAATGGCAGCGAAGCCACCTTCAACAAAATTGACGTTCGGCGCCCATCGTTGGTGCTAAACGCCGATGACGGGCAGATCAACGTCACCGAGCTAAGCGCCTTTATGCCAAAGGGATTACTGGAAGCCAAAGCCACGGTCAGTCAGTTGCCGGGCAAGCCGTTTACGCTGTCGTTGAGCGGCCGCTCGGTGCCGGTGAATACCTTGCAGCAATGGGGATGGCAGCCGGTTCCGCTAGAAGGTGACGGAAACCTGCAACTGCAGTTGAAAGGGTTGCTGAACAGCGATGGGCTGTTTAAATCTTCACTTAAGGGCGAACTGCAGGCTACCGCCGCCGATGGCCGGACGGTCAACCAACAGTTACCCTAGTCTTTCACGCCCTCTTCCCGGAGAAGAGGGCCAATGACTCAGCTTTCTAGCGCCTCGGAACCGCCCTGATCCAGAGGCACGTCCGACTCGGCCGGCAGCACCATATAAGTACCTTCAAATATCGCGCCTTTATCGTCGTCACCGAACAAATGCACCTCAGCCTGCACGCGTGCACGGCGGCCCCGCGCCAAGCGGGCCAGATCGCCGCTCAGCGAGCTGAGATCCGCCACCGCCCGCGGTCTGCCGGTGATCGGTTTGCTGTAGCGGATATGCGCATCTGCCAGAATAATGGTGCCGCCAAGATGGCGCTCACGCAGCAATAGCCAGATAAGCCCCCAGGCGGTCAGCGTGGCCAGAGAGAACAGGCTGCCGGCAAACAGCGTATGGTGCGGGTTCTGATTGCCAATCTCCGGCATGGTAGTGACGAAACGCTGGCCGGTATACTGGCTGATGCGCACCCCCATTTTCTCGCTGAGCGGGATATGATCGTACCAGGCCTGCTGCAGTTGGCCGCACCAGTCTGGGCGATGCAAAATATCGTCCAGCGTCGCCACCGGTTTAATCATCAGGAAGTGGCGGATCGGGGTGGTTTGCGGCGCGGTGATCTCGCCCTGATTAACAAAGCCAAGCTTGGCAAAGAACGCCACCGCATCTTCACGGGCGCTACACACTACCCGTTTTACCCCTTCCTGGCGTGCCACGGATTCCAGCGTCATCGCCACCAGCGTGCCGAGGCCTTTGTCCTGCACCGTAGGGTCGACCGCCATAAAGCGGATCGCCGCTTCGTTGTCGGCATTGATATACAGCCGCCCTATAGCGACAATTTTACCGCCCTCATCCACCACCATCTGATGGTGCGCCATGGCGTCGTAGGCATCCTTTTCCGAACCCACCGGTTGGTGCAATGGCTTGCGCAGCATTTCCCAACGAAACTGGTAATAATCCTTCAGCTCTTGTTCTGTTACGGGTACTCGTAGGTGATACATAGACGCCTTCTCTCTCAAAATACTTAGACTTGAAGCCAAAACGTCACCGGCCCGTCGTTCACCAGCGCCACTTGCATGTCGGCGGCGAACTCGCCGGTCTGGGTTTCTACGCCGCGTTCGCGGCACTGACCAACAAAATATTGATACAACCGATCGGCTTCCTGCGGTGCTGCACCGCGTGAGAAACTTGGGCGCATGCCTTTTTGGGTATCGGCCACCAGCGTGAACTGCGAAACCACCAACAGGCTGCCTCCCGCCTGCTGGACATTGAGATTCATCTTGTCGTTCTCGTCGCCAAAGATGCGGTACCCCAGTACGCGCTCACACAGGCGCACGGCTTTTTGCTCGTTATCGTCCTGCTCCACGCCCAATAACACTAACAAACCGGGGCCAATCTTGCCTACCGTCTCTCCCTTGACCGTGACGCTGGCGTTTAGCACCCGTTGAATTAACGCAATCATAACTGCCCTTCTTGTGTCTGATCCTCTTGCTCCGTCTTTGGCCGGCGGTAGTCACGGTATTCCCCCAGGGTAACGGTGATTTCCGCGCCGAGTAACACGATACACCAGCTCCAGTAGACCCACAGGAATAAAATCGGGATCACCGCCAGCACGCCGTAAATCAGCTGATAAGACGGGAACATGGTGATATACAGCGCAAAACCCTTCTTGCCCAGTTCAAACAATATCCCGGCCACCAACGCGCCAATCAGCGCATCTTTAGGCGGTACGCGCACCGTCGGCACGATGCAATACAGCAGCCAGAACGATATCCAGGACAGGAGCAGAGGGAAAATTCGCAGTACTTGATCCACCAGGCTGTTCACGCCCGCCTGCGCCAGCCAGTTGAGCGACAGCAGGTAAGAGCTGATAGCCATGCTGGCACCCACCAGCAGCGGCCCCAGGGTCAGCACCATCCAATACACCGCAAACGAGAATACGATTGGCCGTTTGTTCTTGCTGCGCCAGATAGTGTTCAGCACGCTATCGACCGAGGAAATCAGCAGCAACGCGGTGACAATCAGCCCGCAAGTCCCGACGGCGGTCATCTTGTTGGAATTGGCGACAAACTGTTCCAGATAGCTTTGGATCACGTTCCCGGCGGCCGGCATGAAATTAGAGAAGATAAAACTTTTCAACTGAACGCTGATGTCGGAAAACATTGGGAACGCGGCAAACAACGCGAACACCACGGTAATCAACGGCACCAGCGACAGCAGGGAAACATAGGCCAGGTGGCCCGCCAGCATGGTCAGGCCGTCGCTGTCGACGCGTTTGAACAGCAATCGTCCGAAGGTGACGCCGGGTTTGATCGCAGAGGGCAGCTTTTTACGGCGGAAAAACGACATGGTCACTCCTTGATGTCAGTTTGTACGCCTTAAGCTTAACCCTTCGCGGTCATTGGGCAAAATAAGCCGGCACCACGTCACGATCGGTCACGTGTACCGTTTTGATGCCCAGCGCCTGTGCAGCGGCGACGTTGGCCGGATGATCGTCAAAGAACACTGCGGCTTCCGGCGACGTATTTTCGGCGTTTAAAACGTGCAGATAAATGTTGGCGTCCGGCTTGCGCATGCCGATGTCCTGAGACAGATACAGATGATCGGCGGCCTCGGCTACTTCGGGATAGTGCTGTGGCCAGTAGTTGCAGTGCAGACGATTGGTGTTCGACAACACCACCACCCGGTGACCTTCGCTGCGCAGGCGTTTCATGATGTCGATCACTTCTGGGCGCAGGGCGACAAACACCGCCTGCCAACCAGTGGCGAACTGCTCAAAACTGAGGGCGATACCCATTTCATCACTCAGCCGTTCGGCAAAATCTTCGTCGCTGATTTCACCGCGCTCATGCTGCTGGAACAACTCGCCCATGGCGAAACGCTCGGACAATACCGCCAGCGGCGTGCCACTCAAATTGCTCCATACACCCAGTACACGTTTGAAATCGATATCGACAATCACATTACCTAAATCAAAGATATACAGCATAGTCCTCTCCTGATGGGCCGGTGAGATTTCACTGTAGCGGGAAAAGAAGGAGCTGAACAGAGAGCAGGTGGAAAAGCGCATAGCGCGTGGCAGAAATGGGGAAAGGTAGAGGAAAAAACTCAGGGCGCAAGAATGAACTGCGCCCTAAGCATGGAACACTAAATCAGCGATTAAGCGTCTTTAGGACCGCGGCTTGCACGCTTACGATCGTTTTCCGTCAGGTGACGTTTACGAATACGTACGGACGTTGGCGTTACTTCTACCAGTTCGTCATCATCGATGAATTCCAGAGCTTGCTCCAGAGACATCTTGATAGCCGGAACCAGAGTAGTGGCTTCGTCAGTACCGGAAGCACGCATGTTGGTCAGCTTCTTACCGGTCAGGCAGTTTACGGTCAGGTCGTTGGAACGTGAGTGAATACCGATGATCTGGCCTTCATACACTTCCGCACCGTGGCCCAGGAACAGCTTGCCGCGATCTTGCAGACCGAACAGGGCGAACGCTACCGCTTTACCCTGGCCGTTGGAGATCAGCACGCCGTTCTGACGCTGGCCGATTTCGCCCTGGCGTACATCGTCGTAGTGGCTGAAGGTGGAGTACAGCAGACCGGTACCGGAAGTCATGGTCATGAACTCGGTACGGAAGCCGATCAGGCCACGCGCAGGGATCAGGTAATCCAGGCGAATACGACCTTTGCCGTCTGGGATCATGTCCTTAACGTCACCTTTGCGCTCACCCATGGCTTGCATGACTGAACCCTGGTGCTGTTCTTCGATATCCAGCGTCACGTTCTCGAATGGCTCTTGCATGCGGCCATCGATTTTACGGTTGATAACTTTAGGACGGGAAACCGCCAGCTCGAAACCTTCACGACGCATGTTTTCGATCAGAACCGACAGGTGAAGTTCACCACGGCCAGATACGCGGAACGCGTCAGCATCTTCGGTTTCTTCAACGCGCAACGCTACGTTGTGCACCAGCTCTTTGTTCAGGCGGTCGAGGATCTGACGTGAAGTCACGTACTTGCCTTCTTTACCACAGAACGGAGAGGTGTTGACGTTGAAGTACATGGTTACGGTCGGTTCATCAACAGACAGTGCTGGCAGCGCTTCAACCGCCGTGGTGTCACAGATGGTGTCGGAGATGTTCAACTCGCCCAGACCGGTGATCGCGATGATGTCGCCAGCTTCAGCCACGGCCGCTTCGATACGCTCCAGACCCATGTGGGTCAGAACTTTTGCGACTTTACCGTTACGGGTTTTGCCTTCGCTATCAATGATAGTGATCTGCTGGTTAGGTTTGACCTTACCGCGCTTGATACGGCCGATACCGATAACGCCAACGTAGTTGTTGTAGTCCAGCTGAGAGATCTGCATCTGGAACGGCGCTTCGAGCTCAACCTGCGGCGCAGACACGTGGTCTACGATCGCCTGATACAGCGGAGTCATGTCTTCCGCCATCTCGTTGTGGTCGGTGCCCGCGATACCCATCAATGCAGAAGCATAGATGATTGGGAAGTCGAGCTGCTCATCGGTCGCGTCGAGGTTAACGAACAGGTCGAAGACCTGATCGACAACCCAGTCAGGACGTGCGCCCGGACGGTCAACCTTGTTGATTACCACGATCGGCTTCAGACCATTAGCGAAGGCTTTTTTGGTCACGAAGCGGGTTTGCGGCATTGGGCCATCCATTGCATCCACAACCAGCAGCACCGAGTCAACCATTGACATCACACGCTCAACCTCACCGCCGAAGTCGGCGTGTCCTGGGGTATCCACGATGTTGATGCGGTAGTCTTTCCAATTAATGGCGGTGTTTTTTGCGAGGATGGTAATCCCACGCTCTTTCTCCAAATCGTTGGAGTCCATTACGCGTTCGGTGGCTTCTACACGCTCTCCGAAAGTACCGGATTGTTGCAGCAGCTTATCAACCAGGGTGGTTTTACCATGGTCAACGTGGGCAATAATGGCGATGTTACGCAAATTTTCGATCACAGCTTTGCCTCAGGCATTAGAAATAGCGCGCTATTGTACACGTATTAAGCGAGGTACTAAACAAGATCACAACAGTCTCTTATAAACAACTGTGTACAGGTCAGTTTGTGATCCCTTTCACGGTGCAAAAAGCAGCAGTTGGTGCACTTTTGCACCATTACAGTGCCCCACACCACTCCAATTGCACCATTCAAGTGCAATGCGTCACTAATGGTGCATACTGATTCTGTGCAAAACCCGCGCAGGGAGGCCATTAAAGCGCTTTTGCAAAGTTGGCACAGTTTTCGCTTTAGTCTATTCAAGGCAAAAACAGCCAGTTCCACAGATTCGTTCCACGACGACGACAATGATAAATCCGGGAGAGTTAAGTATGTCCGCTGAACACGTTTTGACGATGCTGAATGAGCATGAAGTGAAATTCGTAGACCTGCGTTTCACTGACACCAAGGGTAAAGAACAACACGTCACCATCCCTGCTCATCAGGTGAATGCCGACTTCTTCGAAGAAGGTAAAATGTTTGACGGCTCCTCGATCGGCGGTTGGAAAGGCATCAACGAATCTGACATGGTGCTGATGCCAGACGCCAGCACTGCGGTGCTGGATCCGTTCTTCGAAGAATCCACCCTGATTATTCGCTGCGACATTCTCGAGCCAGGCACCATGCAGGGCTACGACCGTGACCCGCGTTCCATTTCCAAGCGTGCAGAAGACTTCCTTCGCGCTTCAGGCATCGCGGACACCGTGCTGTTCGGGCCAGAGCCTGAGTTCTTCCTGTTCGACGATATCCGTTTCGGCAGCAGCATCCGTGGTTCTCACGTGGCTATCGACGATATCGAAGGCGCATGGAACTCCGGCACCAAATACGATGGCGGCAACAAAGGCCACCGTCCGGCAGTAAAAGGCGGTTACTTCCCGGTTCCTCCGGTCGATTCCTCACAGGACATCCGTTCAACCATGTGTCTGACCATGGAAGAAATGGGTCTGGTGGTCGAAGCGCACCACCACGAAGTGGCAACCGCGGGTCAGAACGAAGTGGCAACCCGCTTCAACACCATGACCAAGAAAGCCGACGAAATCCAAATCTACAAATACGTGGTTCACAACGTGGCTCACGCATTTGGCAAAACCGCGACCTTCATGCCGAAACCTATGTTCGGTGATAACGGCTCAGGTATGCACTGCCACATGTCGCTGTCCAAGAACGGCACCAACCTGTTCGCAGGCGACAAATACGGCGGCCTGTCTGAAACTGCCCTGTTCTACATCGGCGGTATCATCAAGCACGCTAAAGCTATCAATGCCCTGGCCAACCCGACCACCAACTCTTACAAGCGTCTGGTCCCAGGCTACGAAGCACCGGTCATGCTGGCTTATTCAGCCCGTAACCGTTCCGCTTCCATCCGTATCCCAGTGGTTGCCAGCCCGAAAGCGCGCCGTATCGAAGCCCGTTTCCCGGATCCAGCGGCTAACCCATACCTGTGCTTCGCGGCTCTGCTGATGGCAGGCCTGGATGGCGTGATTAACAAAATCCACCCTGGCGATGCGATGGACAAAAACCTGTATGACCTGCCGCCGGAAGAAGAAGCTGAAATTCCAAAAGTTGCAGGTTCCCTGGACGAAGCGCTGGCTGCACTGAGCGAAGACCGCGAGTTCCTGACCCGCGGTGGCGTATTCACCGACGACGCAATCGACGCTTACATCGACCTGCGTAAAGAAGAAATGGACCGCGTTCGCATGACGCCGCATCCGGTTGAGTTCGAACTGTACTACAGCGTTTAAGCCTTACCGCGCCATCTGCGGATGGCGCACCACATTTTAGTTGTCGTTTTTTTGTTGCCGTGGAAACTTTCAGCCCATCTTCGGATGGGTTTTTTTCTCCACCGTATTTTCTGCAAAACTATTCCATACCGCACGCATCGCGGATGGGGTAGCATAGATGCACTAAAAAGGTGCAGGAGTCTGCTGTATGGCAACTGGCAAGCTGCCCGATGCTGGGCAGATCCTCAATTCTCTCATCAACAGCATCCTGCTGTTGGATGATGATCTGGCGGTTCATTACGCCAATCCGGCGGCACAACAACTGCTGGCGCAAAGTTCCCGTAAACTTTTCGGTACACCACTACCCGATCTGCTAGGCTATTTCTCACTGAACGTCGATCTGATGCGTGAGAGCCTGCGTGCCGGCCAGGGCTTTACCGATAGCGAAGTCACCCTGGTGGTTGACGGCCGTGCGCATATCCTCTCCCTGACCGCTCAGGCGCTGCCTGAAGGCTTTATTCTGGTTGAGCTGGCACCCATGGATAACCAACGCCGTCTGAGCCAGGAACAATTGCAACACGCCCAGCAGGTGGCAGCCCGCGATCTGGTACGCGGCCTGGCGCACGAAATCAAAAATCCGCTTGGCGGCCTGCGCGGCGCAGCACAATTGCTGGCCAAGGCACTCCCCGACCCGGCGCTGACCGAATACACCAAAGTGATCATTGAACAGGCCGATCGCCTGCGCAACCTGGTCGATCGTCTGCTGGGGCCGCAACGGCCAGGTCAGCACATTACCCAGAGCATTCATCAGGTGGCGGAACGAGTATGCCAACTGGTGTCGCTGGAGAAACCGGACAACGTGACGCTGGTGCGCGACTATGACCCCAGCCTGCCGGAAATGGCGCACGATCCGGACCAGATCGAACAGGTATTACTGAACATTACCCGCAATGCCCTGCAGGCGCTGGGCGCTGAAGGTGGCACTATCACGCTGCGCACCCGCACCGCGTTCCAGATCACCCTGCACGGCACTCGCTACCGATTGGCGGCACGTATCGATATAGAAGATGACGGCCCCGGCGTACCGGCGCAGTTACAGGACACCCTGTTCTACCCGATGGTCAGCGGCCGCGAAGGCGGTACCGGCCTGGGTTTATCCATCGCCCGTAATCTTATCGATCAGCATTGCGGAAAAATTGAATTTAACAGTTGGCCAGGACATACCGAATTCTCGGTTTACCTGCCTATTCGCCAGTGAGGTTTTCTATGCAACGAGGGATAGTCTGGATCGTCGATGACGATAGCTCCATCCGCTGGGTGCTTGAACGCGCGCTCACTGGAGCGGGTGTGAGCTGCGCCACCTTCGACAGTGGCAACGCAGTGCTGGAAGCATTGGCCACGCAAACTCCCGACGTGTTGCTGTCTGACATCCGCATGCCGGGTATGGATGGTTTAGCGTTACTCAAGCAGATCAAACAGCGCCACCCTATGTTGCCGGTCATCATAATGACCGCACATTCGGATCTGGACGCCGCCGTCAGCGCCTATCAGCAAGGGGCGTTCGATTATCTGCCCAAACCCTTTGATATCGATGAAGCGGTGGCGCTGGTAGAACGCGCCATCAGCCACTATCAGGAACAGCAACAGCCGGCGCGCAGCCAGCCTGCCAACGATCCGGCTGCGGACATTATCGGCGAGGCACCGGCGATGCAGGATGTTTTCCGCATCATCGGCCGCCTGTCGCGTTCGTCGATCAGCGTGCTGATCAACGGTGAATCAGGGACCGGTAAAGAGTTGGTGGCCCATGCCTTGCATCGCCACAGCCCGCGCGCCAAATCGCCTTTTATCGCGCTGAACATGGCGGCGATCCCCAAAGACCTGATCGAATCCGAACTGTTCGGCCATGAGAAAGGAGCCTTTACCGGCGCCAATCAGATCCGCCAGGGCCGTTTTGAGCAGGCCGACGGCGGCACACTGTTCCTGGACGAAATCGGCGATATGCCGCTGGACGTTCAAACCCGCTTGCTGCGCGTGCTGGCAGACGGCCAATTCTACCGGGTCGGCGGTTATGCGCCAGTGAAGGTGGACGTGCGTATCATCGCCGCCACGCATCAGAACCTGGAACTGCGGGTCCAGGAAGGCAAATTCCGCGAAGACTTGTTTCACCGCCTGAATGTGATCCGCGTGCACCTGCCGCCACTGCGCGAGCGCCGTGAGGATATTCCGCGTCTGGCGCGCTACTTCCTGCAGGTAGCGGCAAAAGAGCTGGGCGTTGAAGCGAAGAATCTGCATCCGGAAACCGAAACCGCACTGACCCGCCTGCCATGGCCAGGGAACGTGCGCCAGTTGGAAAATACCTGCCGCTGGTTGACCGTGATGGCCGCCGGACAGGAAGTGCTGATCCAGGATCTGCCGAGCGAGCTGTTTGAAACCTCCGCACCGGAAGCCGCCGGCCACAGCCTGCCGGACAGTTGGGCTACGCTGCTGGCGCAGTGGGCCGATCGCGCCCTGCGTTCCGGTCATCAAAACCTGTTGTCGGAAGCACAACCGGAGATGGAGCGTACGCTGCTCACCACCGCGCTGCGTCACACCCAGGGGCATAAGCAAGAAGCCGCCCGGCTGCTGGGCTGGGGCCGCAATACCTTAACGCGGAAATTGAAAGAGCTGGGAATGGAATAGTTTGCGTCATTGATTATAAAAAACGCAATCAAGCGCACAAAAAAACGGCTACTCCAGGCTTTACAGCCTGCATAGTCGCAGTATGATCGGGTCGCACACTCTGGAGGCTCAGGATGTTGGACTCATTCATCGTATTTATTTCCCAAGGCGCAGAGCTTGGCTCTTCCGCCAGTCACACGCCGCAGGCAGCCGTTGCTGCGGTGCTGTGCGCAGCACTGATTAATTTCTTCAGTTGAAAAGCGGCCGCATCAGCGGCCGTTTTTTATGCATCAAATCACCCGCGAGAACTGCTGAGTGCGCGCCTGCTGACGCAGATAGAGATCAAAACACATGCAAATATTGCGGATCAGCAAACGCCCGCGTGGCGTTACGCGAATGCCTTGCTCATCACGCTCCACCAGCCCATCGCGTTCAAAGGGTGCCAGCAGTTGCAAGTCTTCGGCAAAGTAAGCGGCGAAGTCGATAGCGTATTGCTGTTCTATCGCGCGATAGCCCAATTGGAAGTTGCAGATCAGAGTTTTGATTACTTCACGCCGCAGGCAGTCGTCTTCCGTCATCGCCAAGCCCCGCCACAGCGCATTGCCCTGCACCTCAACGCTACTGTAATAGGTCTTCAGCTCTTTCTGGTTCTGCGCATAGCTGTCACCTAACATGCTGATGGCGGAAACGCCCAACCCCAACAGATCGCTGTCGCCCTGGGTGGTGTAGCCCTGGAAATTGCGGTGCAGCTTGCCTTCGCGCTGGGCCACCGCCAGCTCATCATCCGGGCGAGCAAAGTGATCCATGCCGATAAACTGATAACCGGCCTCAGTCAGAGAAGCGATGGTCTGCTGCAGGATATCCAGTTTCTGCTGTGCACTTGGCAAGTCGGCGTCCTTGATCTTGCGTTGTGCGGCGAACAGACTCGGCAAATGCGCATAGTTGAACACGCTGAGGCGATCCGGGTTTAGTTCCGCCACCCGCTCCAGGGTGAATGCAAAACTCTCCGGCGTCTGTTTTGGCAGACCGTAAATCAAATCGATATTGGTGGAATTAAATCCCAACGCCTTGGCACGAGCGATCAGGGCAAAGATAAACTCTTCATCCTGCTCACGGTTCACCAGCCGCTGAACCTCTTTATTGAAGTCCTGCACCCCCATGCTCAGGCGGTTGAAACCTTCGCTGCGTAAATGATCGAGTACGTCCAGTTCAATCTCGCGCGGATCGACCTCGATCGACATTTCCGCATCGGGCAGAAAATCAAAGTGCTGTCGCAGCATCGCCGTCAATCTGCTGATTTGCGATTTACTGAGGTAGGTAGGTGTGCCACCGCCCCAGTGCATCTGGCCAACCTTACGCCCGGAAAATAACGGGGCGCGCTGGGCAATTTCACGCGCCAGCACCGCCAGATACTCATCAGCCTTGTGCGTCTGACGCGTCACCAGCTTGTTGCAGCCGCAGAAATAACAGAGTTTATGGCAGAACGGAATATGCACGTACAGTGACAACGGACGCTCAGGATAACGCGCTGCGGCGCGTTGAAACGCCGCTTCGTCGTAACCCTGGTTAAACTCCAGCGCCGTGGGGTATGAGGTATAACGCGGCCCTGAATAGTTATATTTCTGGATCAGGGCCAGATCCCAGACGATTGCCTGCTCTGACATGCTCACTCCTTCCGATATTTTTTCCTACCGGGCCGGGAAATGGGCAGTTGTCTACGCTGTCTGGCCGCGGAAGCGCTGCGAAAACGCGTTTTGCGTTTAGACAGCCGCCATAGTTTACCGAATAACCACAGCAGATAACACATCAAGAGTAGGGCTATTATCAGGATCGGCCACATGGCACGTTAAAATACGTCTTTCGGGTTACCGCTTTTCAGCAGTTTCAGGATGTCTTCCTGCTTTTCTTCTTTTTCATCGTCTTCGTCGTCGCCCAGCTCAATGCCCAATTGCTCCATCAGCGCATCGATGCGATCCAGCGTCTGGTCAACGTAAGCCTGATCTTCGGCGTTCAGCGTCGCGCCGTCGTCGATACGATCCAGCAACGCATCCAAACGCTCATCATTTTCCAGTTTCGCCAGCTCTTCTTCCGGCGACAGGCGCGGTTTGGCTTCAGCCTTCGGCTTAGGCTGCGGTTTGGCTTTTGGTTTAGCTTCAGCCACCAGCGCTACCGGTACTTTGCTGCCAATACGCGGATCTTTGACCTGCGCCTCGGCCTTGTTTTTCTGATTAGCAGACTCAACCTGGGTGCGAGAACCGGAAGCGAGACCACGGCGTTTTTTCAAGCGCTTGCGTTCGCGGGCTTCCTGATCGAGCTCCACACGGCTTTTCTTTTTCGATTTCGACGTCGCCGCGCTGCTGCGTGGGGCGCGAGGTGCTTTTGATGGCTGGTTCATAGCGTACGCTCTTAGGTATGTAGATTCAGTATAGAGATGCTATACGATTGCGGCGGAATCTAGCAGAAAGCGGACAAAGAAAAAAGGCGGCAGGTTAAACCTGCCGCCTATTTCTCACCCTCTTTCGAAGGATATTCCTGCCACGCGCTCCATGCGCACACTCAACATCCTGGTTTTTCCCTCTGCTATAAACGCACTCCCTGCTACTACGTCCTTCATCCTGAAAGGGAAATCGTCCATGGCGCAATCCGTTCGCATCCACTCTTCCTGAGCGCGCTTCCTGCGGGCATCCTAATTGCAATAACTTCACCATCCTTGTGTTGTTCACACATTCAGGTGCAAACAAGGCGTCCTGCTGAGGTCATCCTGGCACTCATTGCACTTCCCGTGCGTTCCCTGAGGTTTGTCACCCTTCCCGGATGTTCCTTACTCCTGCACAGCCTTGTGCTGCAATCTACTTTACGCGATTGAGGGGGGTGCTCAAGGTATCTGCCGCGGAATGCCTATCATCAATAACGCAGAGAAATATTAACTTTTTGTTTTTTAATAAAAAGAATAAAAATCACTTTCGAATAAAGCGACATTACCTACTATTCGAATGGCAAATGTCTCACACGCTCAAGGCGACGTGACTGCCACGCCCTGCTGGCCCGGCGCTTAAAAACAGAGAAACACACCATTTTTGCCGCTGATGCAGTTATAATCGCCAACCAGTTAGCCATCCTCGCGGAGACGAAAAATTTTGACCAGCAAGAATTACAATTATCATGTGACCCATTTCGTCACCAGTGCGCCCGATATTCGCCATCTTCCGGGGGATGAAGGTATTGAAGTTGCCTTCGCCGGCCGCTCTAATGCCGGTAAATCCAGCGCGTTAAATACCCTGACCAATCAAAAAGGTCTGGCACGTACCAGTAAAACGCCTGGCCGTACCCAGCTCATCAACCTGTTTGAAGTAGAAGAAGGTATCCGCCTGGTCGACCTTCCGGGTTATGGTTACGCAGAAGTTCCTGAAGAAATGAAACGCAAGTGGCAGCGGGCGCTGGGTGAATACCTGCAGATGCGCAACTGCCTGAAAGGCCTGGTGGTACTGATGGATATCCGCCACCCGCTGAAGGATCTCGACCAGCAGATGATTCAATGGGCAGTCGATGTTGGTACGCCAGTGCTGGTTCTGCTGACCAAAGCGGACAAACTTGCCTCCGGCGCGCGTAAAGCGCAGCTCAATATGGTGCGCGAAGCGGTAGTGCCGTTTATGGGCGATATCCAGGTAGAAGCCTTCTCCTCACCGAAAAAAATCGGTGTCGACAAGCTGAGCCAGAAACTGAATACCTGGTTTAACGAGATCCCGCCGGAAGTGTTACCGGAAGACGACGCTGCCGGCGAGTAACCTGCCGCAGATGCCGCAATAGCCGATGTGGAAACGCATCGGCTTTTTTATGCCTGTTATTCATGGTAGTAGGTGATTTTCGTTATCTAATTACAGCTTTGACGAAAAACCATCATAATTTCTTATGACACCTTATCGGCAACACCAGAACCGACGGGCAATAACAGAGGATTTATCAGAGGATGATAGGCGGATGAGAATAGGAAAAAACTATGGGTAAGTGTTGTTTTTACAATAAAAAACGCCCCAGTCAATACTGACTGGGGCGGCTAAATATTCAGCCAAATCCGATTACGTGAAGTAAAAGGTCTGAAAGATAGAACATCTTACCTCTGTACCCTACGCCTGTAACTCTACATGATTTTTTCGCAGTGCAAAAGAATTTTTTGTAGTTTACTTACACAACTTAGTGCGTAATAACGGCGAGGTTGGGGAAACAATCGCCGCATCTTGTAGCTAAATTACGAAAAGTGCTTAGGTTATCACCAGTTAGCGCCTCAGTGAGGGATTAACGGGTGGGCAACCGCGTTATCAATGGGCTTCATCCCAGTTAGCACCCACGCCGACGTCCACTTTCAGCGGTACCGCCAACGTCATGCTGTTTTCCATCAACTCGCGGATGCGCTGGCTGGACGCCTCAATCGCTGACTCATGCACCTCGAACACCAGTTCATCGTGTACCTGCATGATCATACGCACCAATGGCTCGTCCTGACCTTGCAGCCAGGCGTCCACCTCAATCATCGCACGCTTGATGATATCGGCTGCAGTCCCCTGCATAGGGGCGTTGATCGCCGCACGTTCGGCGGCCTTGCGACGCATGCCATTGCTGGAACTGACGTCCGGCAGATAGAGGCGACGACCATCCAACGTACTGACATAACCCTGTTCGGCAGCCTGCTGGCGGGTGCGTTCCATATACTCCAGCACGCCCGGGTAACGCTCGAAATAAAGATCCATATAGCGTTGCGCTTCGCCACGCGGGATCCCCAACTGACGCGCCAAACCGAATGCGCTCATGCCATAAATCAGGCCAAAGTTAATCGCCTTGGCGCTGCGGCGCTGCTCATTCGTCACCTTGTCGAGCGGCAGACCAAATACCTCGGCGGCGGTAGCCCGGTGGATATCTTTACCGGCAGCAAAAGCCTTCAACAACCCCTCGTCCTGCGACAGGTGGGCCATGATGCGCAGTTCAATCTGCGAGTAGTCGGCCGCGACGATGCGGTAGCCTTCAGGGGCAATAAATGCCTGCCGGATGCGGCGCCCTTCGTCGTTACGCACCGGAATGTTCTGCAAGTTCGGATCGCTGGAGGAGAGACGCCCAGTCGCCGTCACCGCCTGATGATAGGAGGTGTGCACCCGCCCACTGAACGGGTTAATCATCAGCGGCAGTTTATCGGTATAGGTAGTTTTTAGCTTCGCCAGCCCACGGTATTCCAGAATCACCTTCGGCAACGGATAATCCAGCGCCAACTCGGCCAGCACCTCTTCGTTGGTCGATGGCGCGCCGCCTGGGGTTTTCTTCAGTACCGGCAGCTTTTGCTTTTCGTACAAGATCGCCTGCAGCTGTTTGGTCGACGCAAGGTTGAAAGGCTCTTCTGCCAATTCATGCGCCTGAATTTCCAGCTCGGCCAGACGCTTGGTCAACTCGATGGAGTGGGCGGCCAAAATGCTTTGATCAATCAGTACCCCGGTGCGCTCGATATGCGACAGCACTGGCAGCAGCGGCATTTCAATCTCATTGAACACCGTCAGCAGCTCGGCGCTTTCTTTCAGCTGCGGCCACATCGCCAAATGCAGTTGCAGCGTGACATCGGCATCTTCAGCCGCGTAAGGCGCCGCCTGCTCCAGAGCAATCTGGTTGAAGGTGAGCTGCTTTTTGCCCTTACCGGCGATCTCTTCAAAGGTAACGGTTTTATGGCCGAGATAGCGATCGGACAAACTGTCCATGTCGTGGCGACCGCCCACGCTGTCCAACACATAGGACTCCAGCATGGTGTCGAAGGCAATGCCGCGCAGGGTGATGTCGTAACGCGCCAACAAGCCCATATCAAACTTCAGATTCTGGCCAACCTTCAGCGCTTTCTCGTCTTCCAGCAACGGTTTCAGCGTTTCCAGCACATAGGTGCGATCCAACTGTGCCGGTGCATCGAGATAATCATGCGCCACTGGCAGGTAAGCGGCTTCGCCCGGCGCAATGGCAAAGGATAGGCCGATCAGGTTGGCAGTCAGGGTATCCAGACCGTCGGTTTCGGTATCAAAGGCAAACACTTCGGCTTTTTTCAGCTTTTTGAGCCAGTCAGCGAAGGTCTCCTCGTCCAGTATAGTGACGTAGCCCTCTTGCGACAGCGTCGCTTCCGCAGCAACTTTTGGGGTGTCCACGGCTACGCCGGCAGGTTTCACCGCGCTGGCCGCTTTCGCGCCGGTACCTTTTTTGCCTTCCAGCCAAATGCCGGCTTCAACATCCGCCAGCCAACGTTTGAATTCGTACTGTTTGAACAACTGTTGCAGCGTGTCGACGTCCAGCGCAGAGACTTCGAGATCGGCGCAGGAAAGATCCAGCTCTACATCGGTTTTAATGGTCGCCAGCTTATAGGAGAGATACGCCACCTCTTTGTTCTGTTCCAGCTTGGCTGCCATGGTTTTGGCGCCGCGGAAGCTGAGCGTGGCGATGTTGTCCAGGTTGGCATAGAGTGCATCCAGCCCACCAAGCCCCTGTAACAGGGCCTGTGCGGTTTTCTCACCGACTCCGGGCACACCAGGGATGTTATCCGAGGAGTCGCCCATCAGCGCCAGGAAGTCGATAATCAGCTCCGGCGGAATGCCGTACTTATCGCATACTTCTTGCGGACCAAGAATGGTGTTATTCATGGTGTTGATCAGCGTAACGTTCGGTGTGACCAACTGTGCCATGTCTTTATCACCCGTGCTGATCAACACTGCATGGCCGGCCTTTTCGGCTTCCAGTGCCAGCGTGCCGATAACGTCATCCGCTTCTACACCAGGCGTGACCAACAGCGGCAGGCCCATGGCCTTGACCATTTTATGCAGTGGCTCAATTTGAGCGCGCAGATCGTCCGGCATCGGTGGGCGATGTGATTTGTACTCTGCGAACAGCTCATCACGGAAGGTTTTTCCCTTGGCATCAAACACCACCGCAACATGGCTTGGCTGGTACTGCAGCAGCAGGCTGCGCAGCATATTCAGTACGCCGTACATTGCCCCGGTCGGTTCGCCCGCGGAATTGGTCAGCGGAGGGAAGGCGTGATAAGCGCGGTAGAGGTAAGAGGAACCGTCAACCAGGATTAATGGGTTTTCTGCAATTTGGGCCATAGCGTTTCTTTATCGTGATCGGACATAGTGGTAAGCATGCCATAGCTGGCCGCCTGAGACGAACCTTAGCGTGCATTGCGGATGAAAATGATGTGATTATGCGAAGCGATCCGCAAGATCCTGCCTGTGGATAACTTTGTGCATAGAAAAGACAGCAGATTATAACGATACGTTTATCGTTATAATTGGAAATAAAATTCCTATTGAAATCACAGTGTTAAATGGCGTTAATTTGACGAGGAGTATTTGTCGACTTTTACACAATTTGTGGATATAACTTGCGCTCGATTTTAATCGCTCCATTGATCAAATTTGGCACCTCAATTACCCTAGCACAAGATGAGCAAGTTGCACGAAAACGCAGCAAATGATTATTTGTTCGGCGATGAAAACTGTTGCTGTTAACGAGCGTCTTCTCCCTGCTGTTTCTGTTAAAATATTTTTTTGTTCATGCATATCGGCATGTAACGCTGCTCCCATAGACCATCAGCCCATAACCATGCCAAGACTATTATCCCCTGTTATCTTTATATTTTCTGCCTTGCTTGCCATTTTGGTGACCGTACTGTGTTCGATCCCCATCGCATTGGCCGGTATCGTTAAGCTATTGATCCCTTATCCTGCCATCTGGCGACATATCTCCGCCTTTGCCGATTTTATGATGTGGTGCTGGTGTCAGGGATTGGCGCTGCTATTGCGCATTAACCGGCAGCTGCACTGGGATATTCAAGGGCTGGAGGGGTTGGAACGTAAAAACTGGTATCTGCTTATCAGCAACCATGAAAGCTGGTCGGATATTGTCGTGCTGTGCGTGCTGTTCCGTAATCATATTCCCATGAATAAATACTTTCTCAAGCAACAGCTAGCCTGGGTACCTTTTGTCGGCCTCGCCTGCTGGGCGCTGGATATGCCATTCATGAAGCGCTATTCGCGTGGCTATTTGCTCAAGCATCCGGAAAAACGTGGTAGGGATATCGAAACCACACGACGCTCCTGCGAGAAATTCCGTAAACGCCCGACCACTATCGTCAATTTTGTGGAGGGTTCTCGCTTTACTGAAGCCAAGAAAATTAAAACCCGCTCCCCTTATCACAATTTACTCGCTCCAAAGGCCGCCGGCATTGCTTTTACGCTCAGTGCATTAGGCAAGCAGTTCGATAAAGTGTTAAATGTCACCCTGCTTTATCCGGAAAATAGCGAACGGCCTTTTATGGATATGTTGTGCGGCCGGTTAAAGCGTATTGTGGTGAGAATTGAGCTGCTGCCTATCGATGAAACCCTGCATGGCGATTACTTTAACGACAAGCTCTTTAAGCGGCGTTTCCAACTGTGGTTGAATACGCTGTGGCAGGAAAAAGACAGACTGTTGGATAAGTTAAAGCGGCAATACCGTTAAAAAAACGCCGGCTGAGCCGGCGTTCTTCACTTTCAATTTCAGTTATTTCTGCTGGCTGAGGAATTTGACCACGTCGGCGAATTGCTTCACGTAAGCATCCATCGAGCTGGTGTCCAGACCGTCATTTTTAACCATAAACTTACCGTTAACAAAGACTGCCGGTACGCCGCGCAGTTGCAGATCTTCCGCAGCTTTTTCCTGTTGAACCACCAGGGATTTCACCACAAAGCTGTTCCATGCCGCATCGTAGTCTTCAGCGCTCACGCCCGCTTTGACAAACACGTTACGGATATCATCAGGAGTTTGCACAGTCTGAGTTTTCTGTACGGCTTCAAACATCAGCGGGCTCACTTTATCTTCCACACCCAGCGCCATCGCGACCGCCCAGGCCTGAGTCAGCTGTTTACCCAGCGGCCCCAGAAACTCAACGTGGTATTTGGTCATTTTGGTGCCCACAGGCAGCGCTTTTTTCACATTCTCGGAAACGTGATAAACCTGCTCGAACTGATAGCAGTGCGGGCAATAGAAGGAAAAGAACTCCAGTACCTGAGGCTCACCGGTCACAGGTTTGTCCAGGGTTACATACTGAGAACCATCGCTAAACTGCGCAGCAGAGGCACTGAATGCCATTACCATGCCAACGAGTGCCAACCATATTTTCTTCATAAGACTAAACTCTCCATTATGTTAAAGCTTCAATACATTGGCATCAGCTGCAGAGGGGGTTCCTGCAACAGCTTAACCTGTTCAGTAAATGCCGCGGTCTGAGATAACCAGAAATCAGACTCCGCCATCCACGGAAAACTTTTAGGAAATGCGGGATCCTGCCAACGGCGAGCTACCCATGCCAAGTAGTACACCATTCGCATGGCACGCAGCGGCTCGATCAACGCCAACTCACTCTGATCAAACTCGGCAAACTCTGAGTAAGCCTCCAGCAAAACGTCCAGCTGCATCAGGCGATCACGGCGCTCACCGTGCAACAACATCCACAGATCCTGTACCGCCGGCCCATTACGCGCATCGTCAAGATCAACAAACAGCGGGCCATCGCGCCACAGGATATTGCCCGGGTGGCAGTCGCCGTGCAAACGCCGCGGCTGCCAGTCCAGATGCCAATGGTGTTTTATCGCCTCAATCAGAGTGTCCGTCGCGGTCAGGAAGCTGTCGCGCTGTGCCTTGGGCAACAGTTTACAGCCGGCCAGTACCTCACGCGGCGCGGTGAGATACTCTTCAATCCCCATAGTGGGACGCTCCACAAACAGGTTTTCACTGCCCACCTGATGAATCCGCCCCAGAAAACGGCCAACCCACTCCAGTTGATCGAGATTGTCGATCTCATACTGCCGCCCGCCAACGCTGGGAAATACGGTAAAAAAGAAACCGCTGTGAATATGTAGCGTATTGCCCTGCAGGGCCAGAGGCGCAACCGCGGGGATCTCCGCCAGGGCAAGATCCCCGGCGAACTGGTGTTCTTCAATAATTTGCGCCGCGCTCCAACGTTCCGGGCGGTAAAACTTCACCACGTAGCGCTTACGATCTTCGTCCATAAACTGGTAGACGCGGTTTTCATAACTGTTCAGCGCCGTTAGCCCAGAATCTACACGCAGGCCAACCCCTTCCAGCGCGTCCATGATCAGATCGGGCGACAGGGTTTGAAAATTAAAAGCAGAGTTGTTCATAACAACATTCAGTTTCATTGGGTGACAACACTGTGCCGGGAATGAGAAATAGTAGCATTAATGACAAATTTCACGAGCACTGGTTCAGCCCTACCGCACAAATGCTAATCCTTTATAACGCCACGGGCGCGCAATAAGGCCGTTTTAAAGTCTTCTTCGTAATCCTTTTTCAGCCCTGGGATTTGTTCCGTGCCGGCGCTGCCGCGCATTTTCAGGTGGTAGATCAGAATATCATCACTCAACTCAGCCAAATCACCTTGAAAACCGGCTTCCTGCGCCAGTTTTTGCAAAAACTGAATCAGATTGAGATCCGGCTCTTCCTGCCAGGCCGGGTGTAACAGCTCAATCAGCTCGTTTACGCGGTGCGTTTTCATCGCAATATCGTCCAATAGAATGAATAAGCACACAAAGTAACAGGCTTACCAACGCAGTGAAAGAAGCAGCTTGTCAATAAAGGTAAATCCTGATGCCACACCGGCTTTAGCGCTACAATCAGGACGTTAGCCACAATGCAGGATGAGAAATATGCACGAAGACATTACCGGCATTATTCTGGCCGGAGGGCGCGCCACCCGCATGGGGGGAGAGGACAAAGGCCTGGTTCAGGTTGCCGGAATACCGCTCTATAAGCACGTTCTGACCCGGTTACGGCCGCAGGTAGGCCCGATGGCCATCAGCGCTAACCGTAACCAGGCCCGCTATCAGGAAAGCGGTCTTCCGACGATCGGTGATTTAACGCCTGACTTTCCCGGCCCTTTGGCCGGCATACTGGCCGGGCTGAGATATGCCACCACTGAATGGGTCGTATTTGTTCCCTGCGATGTACCCGATTTCCCCACCACGCTGGTTGAACAACTCTGGCAGCAAAAAGGCCGCTCACTGGCCGCCTATGCCAGCGACGGGGAGCGCGCGCACCCAACTCTGGCGCTGTTGCATACCAGCCTCGCGCCTAAGCTGGCGAGTTATCTGGCTCGGGGGGATCGAAAGCTTATGTTGTTCCTGGACGCAGCAGGCGCACACCAGGTACCGTTCACGGGCCAACAAGCGGCTTTCCACAACCTTAACACGCGAGAAGACTGCCAGCGTTGGCTGCAGGAAAAAGGATTCCCCCATGAATAATCCTCTCCCTCCTTTACTGGGCATTGCAGCCTATAGTGGTACAGGTAAAACCACACTACTTAAGCAGTTAATACCGTTATTGAGACAGCGGGAAATCCGCGTTGGGCTGATTAAACATACACATCATGATATGGATGTAGATACGCCAGGCAAAGACAGTTATGAATTACGTAAGGCAGGTGCCGATCAAACACTGGTTGCCAGCGATCGCCGGTGGGCACTGATGACAGAAACACCAGAGCAATTGCCACTTGATTTGCACTATCTGGCCAGCCGATTTGATAGTGACAAGGTGGATGTGATTTTAGTGGAAGGGTTTAAACATGAGCCGGTGAGCAAGATCATTCTGTATCGTGAAAATATAGGCAGACCGCTGGAGGATATGCTGGATAAGTTTGTTATTGCGGTAGCCAGCGATCGGCCTGTTGCTGGGATTACATCTTTGGATCTAAACCAGCCTGAGACAATAGCTGCGTTCATAGTCGAGTGGTTAAAAGGCGCAGCGTAGCTGCGTCCGTTATTTCCCGACCCAAAAACAAAAAGCCCTACGCTTTCACGTAGGGCTTGTTGCTTTATTTGATGCCTGGCAGTGTCCTACTCTCGCATGGGGAGACCCCACACTACCATCGGCGCTACGGCGTTTCACTTCTGAGTTCGGCATGGGGTCAGGTGGGACCACCGCGCTATTGCCGCCAGGCAAA
>NZ_QYYG01000014.1 GCF_003591175.1 Serratia inhibens
AAAGGTTACTAAATGAATTTTACTTCAGTAGTCACTCTTCAAGACTTGATATTTTTTCGTACCCGAAGGTACTGGATATCGTCTTGTGGAGTGCCCACACAGATTGTCTGATAAATTGTTAAAGAGCAGTGAGTTAGTCGCCGTAGCTTGCTATCTCGAGGTGGCGTATATTACGCTTTCCTCTTTCAGAGTCAACCCCAATTTTCAGGATTTTTTCTCTTCGAACCCCGGAGACTCTGTGAAGTTGTTCACATGTTCCGTGTCGATGGAGGCGCATTATAGGGAGTTCCTCGCAGGCCGCAACAGGTATTTTCGACAAAAACGATCGTTTGCTGCATTCCACAGCAAAACCCGTCCTTATACCCTGTTGTGCACAACTTTATCCACAGAACCCACTTGAGCGGAAAATTTACGAGCACCGCGCAAACGTTTTCGCTACAATTCCTCGCGACGAAACGCTCCCTCTTTTATAAGGTCGTTACCTGAATCTGTGCCCGATTGCTCCTCTATAGAGAGAAAATCCTCTCCTTATAAAGAGAAGCAGGTGGAAATTCACGTAACGCTCTTTATTGCGACTCCAAAGCCAAGGGATAAAACCATGCAACAACCTCGTCCAATCCGCCGGGCCCTGCTCAGCGTCTCCGACAAAGCCGGTATCGTTGAATTCGCCGAAGCGCTTTCCCAGCGTGGCGTCGAACTACTCTCCACCGGCGGCACCGCCCGTCTGCTGGCAGATGCCGGCCTGCCTGTTACCGAAGTTTCCGACTACACCGGTTTCCCGGAAATGATGGACGGACGAGTCAAGACCCTGCATCCCAAAGTACACGGTGGCATTCTGGGCCGTCGCGGTCAGGACGATGCGATCATGGGCCAGCACGACATCAAGCCGATCGACATGGTGGTCGTTAACCTTTATCCGTTCGCCCAGACAGTCGCGCGCCCGGACTGCTCGCTGGAAGACGCGGTCGAGAATATCGATATCGGCGGCCCGACCATGGTGCGCTCCGCAGCCAAGAACCATAAAGACGTCGCTATCGTGGTGAAGAGCGGTGACTACGCCGCCATCATTACCGAGATGGATAACAACGATGGCTCACTGCAATACGCCACTCGTTTCGATCTGGCTATCAAAGCCTTCGAGCATACCGCCGCCTACGACAGCATGATCGCTAACTACTTCGGCGCACTGGTTCCAGCCTATCACGGTGATACTGAACAACCTGCCGGCCGGTTCCCACGCACCCTGAACCTTAACTACATCAAGAAGCAGGATATGCGCTACGGCGAAAACAGCCACCAGCAAGCTGCCTTCTATATAGAAGAGAACGTTCAGGAAGCTTCTGTCGCTACCGCTGACCAGCTGCAGGGCAAAGCGCTCTCCTACAACAACATCGCCGATACCGACGCCGCGTTGGAATGCGTCAAAGAGTTCGCCGAGCCGGCCTGCGTGATCGTCAAGCACGCCAACCCATGCGGTGTGGCGATTGGCAACGATATTCTGGCGGCTTACGAGCGCGCTTACCAGACCGACCCGACCTCGGCTTTCGGCGGTATCATCGCCTTCAACCGTGAACTGGATGCCGCCACCGCGCAAGCCATCATCAGCCGCCAGTTCGTGGAGGTGATCATTGCACCGAGCATCAGCCAGGAAGCTCGCTCTCTGCTGGCCGCCAAGCAGAACGTTCGCGTTCTGGCCTGTGGCCAATGGCAACAGCGCGTTCCCGCTCTGGACTTCAAACGCGTCAACGGCGGCCTGTTGGTGCAGGATCGCGATCTGGGTATGGTGAGCGAAGGCGACCTGCGCGTGGTGTCCGAACGTCAGCCGAGCGCTCAGGAACTGCGCGATGCGCTGTTCTGCTGGAAAGTGGCAAAATTCGTGAAATCCAACGCCATCGTTTATGCGCGTGACAATATGACCATCGGCATAGGCGCCGGCCAGATGAGCCGCGTTTACTCCGCCAAAATAGCCGGGATCAAAGCGGCGGACGAAGGGCTTGAGGTGAAAGGTTCCGCCATGGCGTCCGATGCCTTCTTCCCGTTCCGTGACGGCATCGATGCGGCGGCAGCGGTTGGCATCACCTGCGTGATCCAGCCTGGCGGTTCGATCCGCGACGACGAAGTGATTGCCGCCGCCAACGAGCACGGCATTGCGATGATCTTCACCGACATGCGTCACTTCCGCCATTAATCCCTTTTGCCGCGTGCGCTGCGGCGCACGCTCTGCATGGAGTACCTGATGAACATTTTAATTATCGGCAACGGCGGGCGTGAACATGCGCTGGCATGGAAAGCCGCTCAGTCACCGCTGGCAGACAAAGTTTACGTCGCACCAGGCAACGCCGGTACCGCGCTGGAACCCAGCCTTACAAACGTAGCGATCTCCGCCACCGATATTCCGGCGCTGGTCGCCTTTGCACAAAGCCATGACATCGGTCTGACCATCGTTGGGCCGGAAGCGCCGTTGGTGATTGGCGTGGTTGATGCCTTCCAGGCCGCCGGCCTGAAAATCTTTGGCCCGTCCCAGGCAGCCGCTCAGTTGGAAGGCTCTAAAGCCTTTACCAAAGACTTCCTGGCGCGTCATAACATTCCGAGCGCCGAGTACCAGAACTTTACCGAAGTTGAACCGGCGCTGGCTTATGTACGCAGTAAAGGCGCCCCCATCGTCATCAAAGCCGATGGTCTTGCCGCCGGTAAAGGCGTCATCGTCGCCATGACGCTGCAGGAAGCGGAAGACGCAGTGCAGGACATGCTGGCCGGCAACGCTTTTGGTGACGCTGGCCACCGTATCGTGGTGGAAGAGTTCCTCGAGGGCGAAGAAGCCAGTTTTATCGTGATGGTCGACGGCGAGAACGTGGTGCCGATGGCCACCAGCCAGGATCACAAACGCGTTGGCGATGGTGATACCGGCCCTAACACCGGCGGCATGGGCGCCTATTCCCCGGCCCCAGTGGTCACTGATGAAATCCACCAGCGAGCAATGGACCAGGTCATTTGGCCAACGGTACGTGGCATGGCCGCGGAAGGGAATACCTACGTCGGTTTCCTGTATGCCGGGCTGATGATCTCCGCAGAGGGGCAGCCGAAGGTGATTGAGTTCAACTGCCGCTTTGGCGATCCGGAAACTCAACCCATCATGCTGCGTCTGCGCTCCGATCTGGTTGAGCTGTGTCTGGCCGGTGCGGAAGGCAAGTTGAATGAGAAAACTTCCGAGTGGGACGAGCGCCCTGCCTTGGGAGTGGTGCTGGCAGCCGGTGGATATCCGGGCGACTACAGCAATGGTGACGTGATTCAGGGCTTGCCGCAGCAGGAAAGCGCCGACGGCAAAGTGTTCCATGCCGGCACGCGTATGCAGGGTGATGAGGTAGTCACTAACGGTGGGCGCGTGCTGTGCGTGACGGCTCTGGGTACAACGGTAGCGGAAGCGCAACAACGCGCATACCAGTTGGCGAAAGGCATTCAGTGGCAGGGCAGTTTCTGTCGCAACGATATTGGCTATCGGGCGATTGCCCGCGGCAAATAATCTGAACGTCGCACCACAGTCAAATGAGGGGTTCTGCATGCAGAGCCCTTTTTTATAACGTCTCTTCTTTAGGTTCCCAGCGGCAAAAATCGTCGTTCGCCACCAGCAGCAGTTCGCGCCCTTCCGGTGCATCCAACCAGGCTATATTCACCGGCTGGTTGCTGTTGCGGGCACGCCGCGCTATCCAGGTTTCTGCATTATTATCCAGCCCCGGCTTGATTGATTGCCCATCACAGGTTTGCACTACGCCCTGTTGCCAACGCCCCTGCATCAGCTTCACCTTACCGGCGCGCAACGCATCGCTCAGTTCAAGGGCTCGCCGCGCCTGGTATTGATACAAAGCGATCTCATCGCCGGTCAGTTGTTCACGTCGCGTAGCCAGTTGGCGTTGCATAAAGCTCACCGTGCCGTCATCGGCAAAGCGTAATTGAATAGAGTCTTGATCGCGATCGGCATCAGTGCGCTTAATCTGGCGCAGTTCGCCATTCTGATATTCGTACACTGTGGTGACCGTGCCTGGCCCGCGATAGGGACTGTAGACACTCATCAACGCCTGTGGACGTTGCTGGTCGTCGTCTTTACGCCACAAACGCATAACGCCCTGGTCAGCCACGTAGCCGCTGGCAGTAAAGGTGGGAGGATCGGAATGACTGCTGCAGGCGCTCAGGCCACCGGCAATGCCAATGGCCAACAGCGCCTGACGGACAAACAAAAGGGGCGCCATCGCCCCCCTGTTTAATCTTTTCACCAACACGCAGTATTACTTAACTGCGTCTTTCAGTGCTTTACCAGAAACGAACGCAGGCACGTTGGCAGCTGCGATTTTGATTTCTTTACCAGTCTGTGGGTTGCGGCCGGTGCGCTCGTTACGATGGTTCACTTTGAAAGTACCGAAACCAACCAATTGTACTGCATCACCTTCTTTCAGAGACTCAGTAATAGCAGCCAGGGTGGATTCCAGAGCCAGTTTAGCTTGTGCTTTGGAAAGGTCAGCCTTGTCCGCGATTACATCAATCAGTTGAGTCTTGTTCATAAGTTATCCTTACAGTGTGTTTATCGTTTGCAAAGCATCGAGTGCGACGGATATGCCGATTGACAGCACCCTCCTGCATACACGCACCGATAGCCACTTTTTTTACGCCCCCCAAATGTAGACCAGACAGGGTGCGGATGTGAAGCCTTAAGGCATGACAAATCAGGCGTTAAATCACGTTTTCTTGCCTTATTGCGTTAAATTTATCCCGATATTACTTACCGCGGCCTCGCGGAGGTCCGAACGCAACCCTTTGATCAACTCTAAATCGCGCTCTTCACAGTCAGCCAACAGGCGGAAAATCTCCCATTGAATGTCCCATTCTTCCTCTACCGCAGGCAAAACCTTCAACTCATCGTCGGTCATTTCTTTACCGGCCTGAGTCATTTCCAGCATCGCCACGGTGCGAATTGACGTTTCGCTAATGGCAATGGCGTGCTCCAGCGTCTCCCCGCTGAGCCGCGAATGGATCAGTTCCCCTAATGCGATACAGGCGTCAATCGCCGGGTAAACGCCGTAAAGATCGTAATCTTCTGCCGAGGGTATCGCCTCTTCCAACTTCTCCAGCTGGCTGTCAAAGTTGACCTTGGCATCCTTCACCACCAGTGTTTCCCACACCAAATCCAGAATGCGACGGTAAATGGCCGGATCGCCGAACTCGGTCTGCAGGCAGAACATCTGGTAATTCGGATACATACGCTCGCACAAACTGGCCATAAAGGTCAAATGTTGCCAGCTTTCAAGCTTTTCCAGACGTAAATGAATCGGGTTACGTAGCATTATTCACTCTCTTACGCGTTATCTGCGCCGCAGTGTACCCGAAATCGGTCATTGCGGCACCTCTGGATGCTGTTGCAGCCAGCGCTGGAAGGCCGGGCGGCGCGAGGCGATGGCATCGGCCCAGCGCGTAGGTTCAGGTAAACGGTAGCCCGCCATGCAGCGCTGTACCCAGGCCAGTGCGCTGTCGGCGCTTACACGGTGGCCGGTGGCGATAAACAACGGGTTGCAGCGCGCCTTGCTGCGCCACACCCAGCCAAGCTGTTCGCCTTTATCCTCCAGCGGAGCCAGCGCACCGGCGACGGCATCCAGAGGAGCGAATTTACCGCACAGGCGCTTCTTCGCCACACCGATGGTCGGCACATTGACCAACAACCCAAAGTGGCTGGCGACGCCCAGGCGGCGCGGATGCGAAATGCCATGACCGTCGACAAAAACCAGATCCGGCTTCTGCTGCAGCCGTTCCCACGCGGCAAGCAACGCTGGGTACTCGCGGAATGAAAGAAAACCCGGAATATAAGGCATGGTAGTAGCCACACGGGCAATCTGGTATTCAACCAGTTCCAGCGACGGATACCGCAGGATGGCGATGGCGGCTCGCGTCACCGCCCCCTCCTGCTCGAAACCCACATCGGCACCGGCGATAAAAGCCGGTGTGTCGACCAGAAAGTCATCGTGGCGAATGACTTCTGACGCACGTTGCAACTGCTCAGCGCGCAGGGTCTGGGTATCAATCACATTCCGTCCTTAGCGATGATATTTCGCCGATTGAGCGTGTACGGCCTCCACAAAGACGCCCGCGTTTTCCGGCGGTACGTCCAGATGAATGCCGTGACCCAGATTGAACACGTGGCCTTCGCCGTGGCCGAAACCGGCAAGAATGGTTTCCACTTCCTGGCCGATGCGTTCAGGCGAAGCGTACAGCATGGACGGATCCATATTCCCCTGCAGCGCCACTTTGTCGCCTACGCGACGGCGCGCATCCGCGATATCGGTAGTCCAGTCCAGGCCCAGCGCGTCGCAACCGGTCGCCGCCATCGCTTCCAGCCACTGGCCACCGCCTTTGGTGAATAACGTGACCGGGACGCGGCGGCCGTCGTTTTCACGCAGCAGCCCGTCGACAATCTTGTGCATGTAGTGCAGCGAGAATTCGCGATAGTCGCGGCCGGTCAGCACGCCGCCCCAGGTATCGAATATCATCACCGACTGCGCACCGGCTTTAATCTGGGCGTTAAGATACAAAATGACGCTGTCCGCCAGCTTATCCAGCAGCAAATGCAGCGTGGCCGGCTCGGCGTACATCATTTTTTTCAGCTTGGTAAAGGCCTTGCTGCTGCCACCTTCCACCATATAGGTCGCCAGCGTCCACGGGCTACCGGAGAAGCCAATCAGCGGCACTTCGCCTTTCAGTTCGCGACGAATGGTGCGTACCGCGTTCATCACATAGCCCAGTTCCACTTCCGGATCGAACACCGGCAGTTTGTCCACGTCGGCACGGCTGGTGATTGGCGAAGAGAAGCGCGGGCCTTCACCGGCTTCGAAATACAGACCCAGCCCCATGGCATCGGGAATGGTGAGGATATCGGAGAACAGGATAGCGGCATCCAGCGCATAGCGGCGCAGCGGTTGCAGCGTAACCTCACAAGCCAACTCCGCGTTCTTGCACAGCGACATGAAATCGCCGGCTTGAGCGCGGGTGGCTTTGTACTCCGGCAAATAACGACCGGCCTGACGCATCATCCATATGGGGGTCACATCCACCGG
Organism: Serratia inhibens; assembly: GCF_003591175.1. GTDB lineage: Bacteria > Pseudomonadota > Gammaproteobacteria > Enterobacterales > Enterobacteriaceae > Serratia > Serratia inhibens. The sequence continues at coordinate 7,095 of NZ_QYYG01000014.1, forward strand.
CATACGTTGCAGCGCGCGCAGGTAACGATCGTTCTTCAACTCATTCATCATAGGGCTCCCTTATTCATCTGCCGTTATTGTAGCGATTTATTGCTCACGGCATAAGGCTACGGTGTCCTCTATCAGGCGGCGCGCCACGGTGCCGGGTGGCGGCAACAGCGGCAACTGGTCATAACGGTACCAGCCGGCGTTCAGCAGCTCTTTCGGATCGTGACGAATCTCACCGCGGTGGTAATCGGCCATAAAGGCCATCATCAGCGAATGTGGGAACGGCCAGGGTTGAGAAGTCACATAACGCAGGTTTTTGATTTCAATATTACTTTCTTCCATCACCTCGCGCGCGGCCGCCTGCTCCAGCGTTTCGCCGACCTCGACAAAACCGGCCAGCACAGTATGAATGCCGCCGCGATGACGCACATGCTGCGCCAGCAGGATCTCATCGTCGCGCCGAATAGCGACGATCACGCAGGGTGCAATCTGCGGGTAGTAACGCTCCCGACAGTGACCGCACAGGCAAGCGCTCTCGGTACGGCTGAGGTGCATCTCATGGCCGCAATAGCCGCAGAAGCGATGAGAGCGGTAAAAGTCGGCCAACTGCACGCCGCGCCCGGCAAGCTGAAACAGCCCGCGATCGAGCTCGAGCAGTTGACGCACCGAGCCCATATCCTGCGGCATCGTCTGGCGCACCAGCCACACCGGCAGCCCTTCCCACTCGCCAATGGTGCGCGCCATTCGCCCCTGCAGGGAAAACGACGCCGCCGAACCGAACGGCAATTCACCGTGCGGTAACCAAAGTTTGCTTTCATGGCTGACGATCCACCAGCCATTTTCATTACCCGTTAATGCAAGTTCCATATCGTTGTTGCACAACCTCAGCTTCACTGGCACTCTACAAATCGGCCTTGTTACATTTTAATAACTTACTGTTACTTTTTATTACTTACGGAGTCAAACATGCTCAACCGTTTGGAAAGCCTGACTCAGCGCGTTGGTGGTAGTAATGAATTAGTTGATCAATGGCTTCAGGCGCGCAAGCAATTGCTCGTCGCCTATTGCACCCTCGTGGGCATCAAACCGAACAAAGAAAAGCATACGCCGCTGAATGAAAAAGCGCTGGAGAACTTTTGCCATAATTTGGTGGATTATCTCTCTGCCGGGCATTTTCATATCTATGACAGAATTATCAAACAAGTGGAAGCTGCACCCAGTCCGAAAATGGCGCTATCGGTGAACATCTATCCCAAACTTTGGGTCAATACCGAGCAGATTATGGCTTTCCACGATCGCTATACCGAAGTGGATATCGATCAGGACGTGTGCATGGAATTCCACCAGGCGCTGTCAGATATCGGTGAGACGCTTGCGGCACGTTTTGCCCTGGAAGATAAGTTGATCCAACTGGCGACGGAAGCCTCGCAGCAACCTCTGGCGGATAAGGCACTGGATCAGACGCGTTAGAATTTTGTAGTTTTTTTTATTATCCCTCCTATACTGGAGGGCATCTTGTCGGAGTGCCTAGCGCTGATTTGCTCATCAAATTGGCCAGGCTGAGACCGTTAATTCGGGATCCGCGGAACCTGATCGGGTTAATACCCGCGAAGGGAACAAGAGTAATCTATCGCCACAGGCAGGGCTTCCCGAACGGGGATACCTCCGCCTTGCCGGCCAGCATCATTACTCCCTCCGAGCTCCAGACAAGCAATTTTCCCAACTCATCACACTGGTAGGAATTTGCTATGTCTAACGTTAAAAAACCACGCGCCCGTAAAGAACAGCGCGATGAAGCCCAGCAGTTTATCGACACGTTGCAGGGCGTATCCTTTCCCAACTCACACCGCATCTATCTGCAAGGCTCGCGTAGCGATGTGCTGGTCCCGATGCGTGAAATCCAGCTCAGCCCGACGCTGATTGGCGGTGACAAAAACAACCCGCAATACGAGCAGAACGAAGCTATCCCGGTATACGACACCGCCGGCCCGTACGGCGATCCGCAATCCGAGCTCGATGTGCATCGCGGCCTGGCGAAACTGCGCGCCGGCTGGATCGAAGAACGTGGCGATACCGAAGCCCTCCAAGGCGTCAGTTCCGGGTTCACTCAGCAGCGCCTGGCGGACGAAGGTCTGGATCATCTGCGCTTCGAGCATCTGCCGCAGCCGCGCAAAGCTCAGACGGGCAAATGCGTCACCCAGTTGCACTACGCTCGCGCCGGCATCGTCACCCCAGAAATGGAGTTCATCGCCATCCGCGAAAACATGGGCCGTGAACGTATCCGCGGTGAGGTGTTGCGCCACCAGCATCCCGGCCAAAGCTGGGGCGCTAACCTGCCGCAAAACATCACGCCGGAATTCGTTCGCCAGGAAGTGGCCGCCGGACGTGCCATCATCCCCGCCAATATCAACCACCCGGAAGCCGAGCCGATGATCATCGGCCGTAACTTCCTGGTGAAGGTCAACGCCAATATCGGCAATTCCGCAGTGACTTCGTCGATTGAAGAAGAAGTGGAGAAGCTGGTGTGGTCCACCCGCTGGGGTGCGGACACCGTGATGGATTTGTCCACCGGCCGCTATATCCACGAAACCCGCGAATGGATCCTGCGCAACAGCCCGGTGCCGATCGGCACGGTGCCTATCTATCAGGCGCTGGAAAAAGTGAACGGCGTGGCGGAGAACCTGACCTGGGAAATGTTCCGCGATACGCTGCTGGAGCAAGCCGAGCAAGGTGTCGACTACTTCACTATCCATGCCGGTGTACTGCTGCGTTATGTGCCGATGACCGCCAAACGCCTGACCGGCATCGTCTCCCGTGGCGGTTCGATCATGGCCAAATGGTGCCTGTCGCATCATCAGGAAAACTTCCTGTATCAACACTTCCGCGAAATTTGTGAAATCTGCGCCGCCTATGACGTATCGCTGTCGTTGGGTGACGGCCTTCGCCCCGGCTCGATTCAGGACGCCAACGACGAAGCGCAGTTCGCCGAGCTGCACACCCTGGGCGAACTGACAAAAATTGCCTGGGAATATGACGTGCAGGTGATGATCGAAGGCCCTGGCCACGTGCCGATGCAGATGATCCGCCGCAACATGACCGAAGAGCTCGAACACTGCCACGAAGCGCCGTTCTACACCCTGGGCCCGCTGACTACCGATATCGCACCAGGTTATGACCACTTCACCTCCGGCATCGGGGCCGCGATGATCGGCTGGTTCGGCTGCGCCATGCTGTGCTACGTCACGCCGAAGGAACACCTCGGTCTGCCAAACAAAGAAGACGTGAAGCAGGGATTGATCACCTACAAAATTGCCGCCCACGCCGCCGACCTGGCCAAAGGGCATCCGGGCGCGCAAATCCGTGATAACGCCATGTCCAAAGCTCGCTTCGAATTCCGCTGGGAAGATCAATTCAACCTGGCGCTCGATCCCGCCACCGCCCGTGCCTACCACGACGAAACCCTGCCGCAGGAATCCGGCAAAATCGCCCACTTCTGCTCAATGTGCGGGCCGAAGTTCTGCTCGATGAAGATCTCACAAGAGGTCCGCGACTACGCCGCCGCGCAGGAGGCTGCCAAGCCGATAGAGGTGCAGCTAACCGGCATGGAGAAGATGTCAGCCGAGTTCCGCTCACGGGGTAGCGAGTTGTACCACAGCGCCGGTACCCTGCAAGGGGAGATGAGCAATGACTGAAATCGCCACGCCTTTCCCCGCCACGCCGCACAGGCTGGGGTTATACCCGGTCGTCGACAGCGTTGAATGGATTGCCCGCCTGCTGGAGGCGGGCGTGACCACGATCCAGCTGCGCATCAAGGATTTGCCGGATGAACAGGTCGAGGATGACATCGCCGCCGCCATTGCCCTCGGCAAGCGCTATCACGCCCGACTGTTTATCAACGATTACTGGCAATTGGCGATCAAGCACCGCGCCTATGGCGTGCACCTCGGCCAGGAAGATTTGGATACTACCGATCTGGCGGCAATCCATCGGGCAGGGTTACGGCTTGGCGTATCCACCCATGACGATGCCGAATTAGCCCGGGCAATCGCAGTCAAACCCTCTTATATCGCACTGGGACACATCTTCCCGACCCAGACCAAAGAGATGCCTTCCGAACCCCAAGGCCTGGCTGAGCTGAAACGCCATGTCGCCGGACTGGGTGACTACCCGACAGTGGCGATCGGCGGGATCGGGATTGATCGCGTGACGGCGGTACTGGATTGCGGCGTCGGCAGCGTGGCGGTGGTTAGCGCCATCACCAAGGCTCCGGACTGGCGTGCGGCCACCGCGCAGCTTTTGCAACTGATCGAAGGCAAGGAGTGACTCGATGCTTAACGATCAAGAATTTCTGCGCTACAGCCGCCAGCTGTTGCTGGAAGACGTAGGTCCGCAAGGCCAGGAAAAGCTTAAACAGGCATCGGTTTTGCTGGTCGGCCTGGGGGGATTAGGCTCCCCCGCCGCGCTCTACCTGGCCGCTGCCGGCGTCGGTAAGCTGCTGTTGGCCGATGACGATACGCTGCACATCACCAATCTGCAGCGTCAGGTCCTTTACCGCAGCGCCGACGTATCCAAAGGCAAAGCCGCTCTGGCACAGCGTCAGTTACAGGCGTTGAACCCGATGGTCGAATCCATCGCGCTGGAACAGCGTTTACAGGGGGAAACCTTGCAAGACGCCGTGAAGCGTGCCGATCTGATCCTGGATTGCAGCGATAACATGACAACCCGCCATGCCGTGAACGCCGCCTGTATCGCCGCCGGCAAACCTCTGATCAGCGGCAGCGCGGTGGGCTTCAGCGGCCAGTTGCTGGTGATTGAACCGCCTTATGCCCACGGCTGCTACGCCTGCCTGTACCCAGAACACACCGAGCCGCAACGCAACTGCCGTACCGCAGGCGTACTCGGCCCGGTGGTCGGCGTCATTGGCACCCTGCAGGCGCTGGAGGCGATAAAAATGCTGGCGGGAATGCCTTCATCACTCAGCGGCAAGTTGCGGTTGTTCGATGGTAAACAGCAAAGCTGGAGTACGTTGCAGCTCAGCCAGGCCAGCACCTGCCCGGTATGCGGAGGCGCAGCATGAAAGTCAGGCTGAATGACCAACCGCTGGAGCTGACGCAACCACTGAGCGTCGCCACCCTGCTTGAGCAGTTGGAGCGCCACCAGCCAGGTACCGCATTGGCTATTAACCAAACTATCATCCCGCGTGCCGACTGGGCTAACCACCTGGTGCAGGACGGTGATGATATCCTGCTGTTTCAAGCGATTGCCGGAGGCTGACATGCTGCAAATCGCCGATACCACCTTTACTTCACGCCTGTTTACCGGCACCGGCAAATTCGCTACTCCTGCGCTGATGCTGGACGCGCTGCAAGCCTCCGGCTCGCAGTTAGTGACCATGGCAATGAAACGTGTTGACCTGCGTGGTGGCAATGATGCCATTCTTGCGCCGCTGCAACAGTTGGGCGTGCGCCTGCTGCCCAATACTTCCGGCGCCAAAACTGCCGCTGAAGCGGTGTTTGCCGCCCGCTTGGCACGCGAGGCACTTGGCACCCATTGGGTAAAACTGGAAATCCATCCCGACGTGAAATATCTGCTGCCGGACCCGATTGAAACTCTGAAAGCAGCAGAGACGTTGGTAAAAGAAGGTTTTGTGGTGTTGCCCTACTGCGGCGCCGATCCGGTGCTGTGCAAACGGTTGGAAGAAGTCGGTTGCGCGGCGGTAATGCCGCTTGGCGCGCCGATAGGCTCCAATCGCGGGCTCCGGACCCGCGACTTCCTGGAAATCATTATCGAACAGGCCAAAGTGCCCGTAGTGGTCGATGCCGGCATCGGTGCGCCAAGCCATGCGCTGGAGGCGATGGAGCTGGGTGCCGATGCGGTGCTGGTGAATACCGCAATCGCCGTGGCTCGCGACCCGGTACAGATGGCACGGGCATTCCGTTTGGCGCTGGAAGCCGGTGAGCTGGCGCGCCAGGCCGGGTTGGGCGGTCGCAGCCGCAGCGCGGTAGCCTCCAGCCCGCTGACCGCCTTCCTCAACCAAACCGGGGAGGCATTGTAATGGCAGATGATTTCAGTAGCCGCTGGCAGCAGCTCGATTGGGACGATATCTCGTTACGCATCAACAGCAAAACCGCGCTGGATGTCGAACGGGCGCTCAATGCGCAAAAATTGACGCGTGAAGATTTTATGGCGCTGATCTCGCCCGCAGCGGCGCCCTACCTGGAACCGCTGGCGCAGCGTGCCCAACAGTTGACGCGCCAGCGCTTTGGCAATGTGGTCGGCTTCTATGTGCCACTATATTTGTCCAACCTATGCGCCAACGACTGCACCTACTGCGGTTTCTCGATGAGCAATCGTATAAAACGTAAAACTCTGGATGCCACCGAGATCGAGCGCGAATGCCTGGCGATTAAGGCATTGGGTTTCGAGCATCTGTTGCTGGTCACCGGCGAGCACCAGACCAAAGTCGGCATGGACTATTTTCGCCAGCATATTCCGGCAATCCGCACCCACTTCAGTTCATTGATGATGGAAGTGCAACCGCTGGCGGAGGAAGAGTATGCCGAACTGAAAATGCTGGGATTGGACGCGGTGCTGGTGTATCAGGAAACCTATCATCCTGCCACTTACCTGCAACATCATTTGCGCGGGCAGAAACAGGATTTTCACTGGCGGCTGGCTACGCCGGATCGCCTCGGCCGTGCCGGGATCGACAAGATCGGCCTCGGCGCGCTGATTGGGCTTTCCAACAGTTGGCGCACCGACTGCTATATGCTGGCCGAACATCTGTTCTACCTGCAGCAAACTTACTGGCAGAGCCGTTACTCAATTTCATTCCCACGTCTGCGCCCCTGCGCCGGCGGCATTGAGCCGGCATCTATCATGAGTGAATCGCAGTTAGTGCAGTTAATCTGCGCCTTTCGCCTGTTCGCGCCTGACGTAGAGCTTTCTCTGTCTACGCGCGAGTCGCCGTTCTTCCGTGATCATATGATCCCGCTGGCGATCAACAGCGTCAGTGCCGGCTCCAAGACCCAGCCCGGCGGCTATGCCGACGATGTTCCGCCTGAACTGGAACAGTTCGAACCACATGATGGCCGCACACCGCAGCAGGTGTCACAAGCTATCAGCGCAGCCGGGTTGCAGCCGGTGTGGAAAGACTGGGACGGATATTTGGGGCGTAGCACGCAGTAATTTGCAATCTTTGCAGCGCGGTTGGAAAAGCCATGGAAGCGCCGCGCAAAGCCTGCCAAGGCTGCTGGCACGGGAAATCAGTGCAGCTATAGTGGCGATGCTGGCTTCCGAATCCGGCACCAGCCGGAGCCGCTATTTTCTCAACGGCTCTGCTTACCAACCCCCGGATCGCGCCGGATACCCTCCCGCGCGACTCCGGGACCTCCCCCAATGTCTGCATTTTCCCGCATTCATCTCACCGGCCTTTTGACAAAACAAACTGGTTGGACCACATTTAAAGTCTGATCGCTGAACCGGTCTGATAACTCTGCGGGATAACCACCATGAATCTGTACCTGCGACTGATCTGGGTTTTACTCTCATCGTGCTGGAAGCCACGCATGTCGATGGACGCTTTGACCAACCGACTGGCGACCCGAGTGTGGCTGAATGACATCGATCTCAATTTGCATATGAACAATGGCCGCTACATGACGGTATGCGACCTGAATCGGGTCGATTTGTTTATCCGCACCGGCCTGATGGCGTTGATGCTTAAACGGCGCTGGTCGCCGATCATCAGCCAGCACACCATGGATTACAAAAAGGCGCTGCAACCCTTCCAGCGCTATCAGGTCAGCATGAGCATTACCCACTGGGACGAGCGCTATTTCTATGCCACCCATACCTTCAGCATCGGAGATCGGATCGTCGCTCAGGGTACCTCGCGGGCGGTGATTTTAGGGCGAGAAGGTGTGGTGGCGCCGGATGTGGTGGTAGCAAGCGTTCGGCAATACCAGCAGGCGAAGGGCGTCATCGGCGTGTGATTCAGGCAAAAAAAAACCGCCCCCGAAGGAGCGGTTTATCTGGCAAGGGTCCGGCATACCGGACCCCAGGGCATATCAACGATTACTCGTCGTTACCGCCCAGGTTACCTGCATTCAGCAATTCAGCCAGGTTAGCTGTCGCTTCTTCCGCGCTGACCTGCGGAACAACCGGCACTTCGCCCTGTGCTTTACGGCGCATACGATCCTGGTGATAAGCGTAACCGGTACCGGCTGGGATCAGACGGCCCACGATGACGTTCTCTTTCAGGCCGCGCAGTTCATCACGCTTACCGGCAACAGCCGCTTCGGTCAGAACACGCGTCGTTTCCTGGAACGATGCTGCGGAGATGAAGGACTCGGTCGCCAAGGAAGCCTTGGTGATACCCAGCAGATCGCGTGAGAAGGTTGCCTCGATTTTACCTTCAGCAGCAAGCTGACGGTTGGCAATCTTAACGCGAGACACTTCAGCCTGCTCGCCTTCCAGGAACTCGGTGCTACCAGCGCTAACGATGGTGCCTTTGCGCAGCATCTGACGAACGATAACTTCGATGTGTTTATCGTTAATCTTAACGCCTTGCAGACGGTAAACTTCCTGCACTTCGTTGGTGATGTAGCGGGTAACCGCATGCACACCACGCAGACGCAGAATGTCGTGCGGAGACTCTGGGCCGTCAGAAACAACGTCGCCACGTTCCACAATTTCGCCTTCAAACACGTTGAGCTGACGCCATTTCGGAATCATCTCTTCGTAAGCGTCGCTGCCGTCCAGCGGAGAGATTACCAGGCGACGTTTGCCTTTGGTCTCTTTACCGAACGAGATAATCCCGCTGATTTCAGCCAGGATAGCCGGTTCTTTCGGACGACGTGCTTCGAACAGATCCGCAACGCGTGGCAGACCACCGGTAATATCCTTGGTACCGCCGGATTCCTGAGGAATACGCGCCAGGGTATCACCCGCACCGATCTGAATGCCGTCTTCCAGCTGCACAATCGCTTTACCTGGCAGGAAGTATTGAGCAGGCATATCAGTACCTGGGATCAATACGTCGTCGCCTTTAGCATCAACGATTTTCAGTGCCGGACGCAGGTCTTTACCGCTACCGGTACGCTCTGCGCTGTCCAGTACGACCAGAGAAGACAAACCGGTCAGTTCGTCGGTCTGGCGGGTAATGGTCTGGCCGTCAACCATATCAGCGAAGCGGATGAAACCACTCACTTCGGTGATAACTGGCATGGTGTGCGGATCCCAGTTAGCAACGGTTTCGCCGCCGTTAACTTCTGCACCGTCACCTTTGCCCATCACGGCACCGTAAGGCACTTTGTAGCTTTCTTTGGTACGACCGAATTCGTCGATCAGCTTCAGCTCGGTGTTACGAGAGGTAATCACCAGCTTGCCTGCGGCGTTCATAACGAACTTCACATTGCTCAGCTTCAGCGTACCCTTGTTTTTCACCTGGATGCTGGATTCAGCAGCCGCACGAGATGCCGCACCACCGATGTGGAACGTACGCATCGTCAGCTGTGTACCCGGCTCACCGATTGACTGTGCCGCGATAACGCCGATAGCTTCGCCTTTGTTGATGATGTGACCACGTGCCAGGTCGCGACCATAGCAGTTTGCACACACACCAAAGTCGGTTTCACAGCTAACTACAGAGCGGACTTTAACGCTGTCGACAGAATTCTCTTCCAACAGGTCACAGGTCTTCTCATGCAACAGCGTGTTGCGTGGAACCAGAATGTCCGCCGTACCCGGCTTGATGACATCTTCTGCAGTCACACGACCCAGAACACGTTCACGCAGTGGCTCTTTAACGTCGCCACCTTCGATAACCGGAGTCATCGTGATGCCGTTGTGAGTGCCACAGTCGTCTTCGGTCACCACCAGATCCTGCGCCACGTCAACCAGACGACGGGTCAGATAACCGGAGTTAGCCGTTTTCAGTGCGGTATCCGCCAAACCTTTACGAGCACCGTGAGTGGAGATGAAGTACTGGAGTACGTTCAGACCTTCACGGAAGTTCGCGGTGATTGGCGTTTCGATGATGGAGCCGTCCGGCTTCGCCATCAGACCACGCATACCGGCCAGCTGACGAATCTGAGCGGCGGAACCACGTGCACCGGAGTCGGCCATCATAAAGATGCTGTTGAAGGAAACTTGTTGTTCCACAACGCCGTCACGGTTAACCACGTCTTCAACCGACAGGTTTTCCATCATCGCTTTAGCAACACGTTCGTTTGCCGCAGCCCAGATATCGATCACTTTGTTGTAACGTTCGCCGGCGGTTACCAGACCAGACTGGAACTGCTCCTGGATCTCGGCAACTTCGGTTTCCGCTTCTTCGATGATCTCCGCTTTCTTGGCTGGGATAACCATGTCATCGATACCTACTGAAGCACCTGAACGGGCTGCATAGGCAAAACCGGTGTACATGATCTGGTCAGCAAAGATAACGGTCGGCTTCAGGCCCAGGATGCGGTAACAGGTGTTCAGCATCTTGGAGATCGCTTTCTTGCCCAAAGGCTGGTTAACGATCGAGTACGGCAGACCTTTTGGCACGATCATCCACAGGATGGCGCGACCAACGGTAGTGTCGATGATCGAAGTCTGGTGTACAGACTCGCCTTCGGTGTTTTTGATCTCTTCGGTGATACGCACTTTGACACGCGCATGCAGAGAGGCCAGACCGGCGCGATAAATACGCTCAGCTTCTTTCGGGCCGCTCAGCACCATGCCTTCGCCTTTGGCGTTAACACAGTCACGGGTCATGTAGTACAGACCCAGTACAACGTCCTGAGAAGGAACGATGATTGGCTCGCCGTTCGCAGGTGACAGGATGTTGTTGGTAGACATCATCAACGCACGCGCTTCCAGCTGGGCTTCCAGCGTCAGCGGTACGTGTACAGCCATTTGGTCACCATCGAAGTCGGCGTTGTATGCCGCACAAACCAGCGGGTGCAGCTGGATTGCCTTGCCTTCGATCAGAACCGGTTCAAACGCCTGGATACCCAAACGGTGCAGGGTTGGTGCACGGTTCAGCAGTACCGGGTGTTCGCGGATAACTTCGTCGAGGATGTCCCAAACGACAGCTTCTTCGCGCTCAACCATTTTCTTGGCGGCTTTGATGGTGGTGGCCAGGCCACGCAGTTCCAGCTTGCCGTAGATGAACGGTTTGAACAGCTCCAGCGCCATTTTCTTAGGCAGACCGCACTGATGCAGACGCAGGTATGGACCTACGGTGATTACAGAACGACCGGAGTAGTCAACACGTTTACCCAACAGGTTCTGACGGAAACGACCTTGCTTACCTTTGATCATATCGGCCAAAGATTTCAGAGGACGTTTGTTGGAACCGGTGATCGCACGACCGCGACGGCCGTTATCCAGCAGGGCATCTACCGCTTCTTGCAGCATACGCTTTTCGTTGCGCACGATGATGTCAGGCGCGGCCAGATCCAGCAGGCGTTTCAGACGGTTGTTACGGTTGATTACGCGGCGGTACAGATCGTTCAGATCTGAAGTCGCGAAACGACCACCATCCAGCGGAACCAGCGGACGCAGATCCGGTGGCAGTACCGGCAGCACGGTCAGGATCATCCACTCTGGCTTGTTGCCAGACTGTACGAACGCTTCCAGCAGCTTGATACGCTTGGTCAGCTTCTTACGCTTGGTTTCGGAGTTGGTTTCGTTCAGCTCTTCACGCAGCTGTTCGCATTCCGCTTCCAGATCCATGTTTTTCAACAGGGCCTGAATAGCTTCCGCACCCATCTTGGCGTCGAATTCGTCACCGAACTCTTCCAGCGCATCCAGATACTGCTCTTCAGTCAGGATCTGACGACGCTCGAGGTTGGTCATACCGCCTTCAACAACCACATAGGATTCGAAGTACAGTACGCGTTCGATGTCACGCAGCGGCATATCCAGCAGCAAACCGATGCGCGAAGGCAGCGATTTCAGGAACCAGATATGTGCAGTCGGTGATGCCAGCTCGATGTGGCCCATGCGCTCACGGCGCACTTTGGTCTGGGTCACTTCAACGCCGCACTTCTCACAGATCACGCCGCGGTGTTTTAAGCGCTTGTACTTACCGCACAGGCACTCATAGTCTTTTACCGGCCCAAAGATACGGGCGCAGAAAAGGCCGTCACGTTCTGGTTTGAACGTACGGTAGTTAATGGTTTCCGGCTTCTTAACTTCACCGAACGACCACGAACGGATCATATCTGGCGATGCCAGAGCAATCTTGATCGCATCAAACTCTTCGGTCTTAGTTTGCGCTTTCAGAAACTTCAATAAGTCTTTCACGGATTGGCTCCTGTCGGAGTTAAACCTGTTGGGCGCACGCTGACAAATCGCGCGCCCGTGTGACCTGAACAACCACCCTCAGGCTCCCTAAGGCCGGGAGCCTGAGCCGGAAAAACGATTACTCGTCTTCCAGTTCGATGTTGATACCGAGCGAGCGGATTTCTTTCAACAGTACGTTGAAGGACTCCGGCATGCCTGGTTCCATGCGGTGATCGCCATCCACGATGTTTTTGTACATCTTGGTACGGCCGTTAACGTCATCCGACTTAACGGTGAGCATTTCCTGCAAGGTGTAAGCTGCGCCGTATGCTTCCAGTGCCCACACTTCCATCTCACCGAAGCGTTGACCACCGAACTGCGCCTTACCACCCAGAGGTTGCTGAGTAACCAAGCTGTAAGAACCGGTTGAACGGGCGTGCATTTTATCGTCAACCAAGTGGTTCAGTTTCAGCATGTACATATAGCCAACGGTAACCTGGCGCTCGAACTGCTCACCGGTACGGCCATCGAACAGCGTAATCTGACCGGAGGTTGGGATTCCGCCCATTTCCAGCAGTTGCTTGATTTCAGTCTCTTTCGCACCATCGAACACCGGCGTGGCGATTGGCATACCTTTTTTCAGGTTCTCTGCCAGACGCAGTACTTCGTCGTCGGTGAAGGTGTTCAGGTCAACTTTCTGGCAGACATCGTCGCCCAGATCGTAGGCCTTCTGAATGAACTCACGCAGCTTGGCCACTTCCTGATGCTGCTTCAGCATTTGGTTGATCTTCTCACCAATGCCTTTCGCAGCCATACCCAGGTGGGTTTCCAGGATCTGACCGATGTTCATACGTGATGGTACGCCCAGCGGGTTCAGTACGATGTCAACCGGCGTGCCGTTTTCATCGTAAGGCATATCTTCGATCGGGTTGATCTTGGAGATAACACCCTTGTTACCGTGGCGGCCTGCCATCTTGTCACCCGGTTGGATCTGACGCTTAACAGCCAGATAAACCTTAACGATTTTCAGCACGCCTGGTGCCAGGTCATCGCCTTGGGTGATCTTACGACGCTTGGCGTCCAGCTTCTTCTCGAAGTCGGATTTCAGCTCGTCGTACTGCTCTGCCAGCTGTTCCAGCTGGTTTTGCTTCTCTTCGTCGGTCAGGCCCAGTTCCAGCCAGCGATCGCGTGGCAGTTTGCTCAGCTTCTCGGCTTCAACGCCACCGGCAACCAACACCGCATGGATACGTGCAAACAGACCGGCTTCCAGGATCTGCAGTTCTTCAGTCAGGTCTTTCTTCGCCTGCTTCAGCTGCATTTCTTCGATTTCCAACGCACGCTTGTCTTTTTCCACGCCATCGCGGGTAAAGACCTGCACGTCGATAACCGTACCGGAAACGCCGTTTGGTACACGCAGAGAAGAGTCTTTAACGTCAGACGCTTTCTCACCGAAGATCGCGCGCAGCAGCTTCTCTTCCGGGGTCAGTTGGGTTTCACCTTTCGGCGTTACCTTGCCCACCAGAATGTCGCCACCGGTCACTTCAGCACCGATATACACGATACCGGATTCATCCAGTTTGGAGAGCGCAGCTTCACCCACATTAGGGATGTCGGCAGTGATCTCTTCAGGCCCCAGCTTGGTGTCACGAGACACGCACGCCAGTTCCTGGATGTGGATGGTAGTGAAGCGATCTTCCTGAACCACACGCTCGGACACCAAGATGGAGTCTTCGAAGTTGTAACCGTTCCATGGCATGAACGCCACGCGCATGTTCTGGCCCAGCGCCAGTTCACCCAGATCCGTGGACGGGCCATCTGCCAGCACGTCGCCGCGCTCGATTGGCTCACCCAGGTTCACGCACGGCATCTGGTTGATGCAGGTGTTCTGGTTAGAACGGGTGTACTTGGTCAGGTTATAAATATCGATACCTGCTTCGCCCGCGTGCATCTCGTCTTCGTTAACTTTGATAACGATACGGGAAGCATCCACGTACTGGATCACACCGCCACGTTTGGCTACGGCAGTAACACCGGAGTCAACCGCTACAGCACGTTCCATACCGGTACCTACCAGCGGCTTGTCAGCACGCAGAGTAGGAACCGCCTGACGTTGCATGTTCGCACCCATCAATGCACGGTTGGCGTCATCGTGTTCCAGGAATGGAATCAGTGAAGCACCAACGGAAACAACCTGCTGGGTTGATACGTCCATATAGTCAACCTGATCGCGGCTAAACAGGCTTGATTCGCCTTTGCTACGACAGGTGACCAGGTCTTCTACGAAGCGGCCGTCATCATCCAGGTTGGAGTTCGCCTGAGCGATAACGAAGTTGCCTTCTTCAATAGCAGACAGGTAGTTGATTTCATCGGTAACCAGACCGTCACGCACGCGGCGGTACGGAGTTTCCAGGAAGCCATACTCGTTGGTCTGTGCGTACACGGACAAGGAGTTGATCAGACCGATGTTTGGACCTTCCGGCGTTTCGATTGGGCACACGCGACCGTAGTGAGTCGGGTGTACGTCTCGAACTTCAAAGCCGGCACGTTCACGGGTCAAACCGCCTGGGCCCAATGCAGAGATACGACGTTTGTGCGTAATCTCGGACAACGGGTTGTTCTGGTCCATAAACTGAGACAGCTGGCTAGAGCCGAAGAACTCTTTCACCGCCGCCGAAATCGGCTTGGCGTTGATCATGTCCTGAGGCATCAGGGTGTCCAGATCGCCCAGGGACAGACGTTCTTTAACTGCACGCTCAACACGCACCAGACCTACACGGAACTGGTTCTCAGCCATTTCGCCGACGGAACGGATACGACGGTTGCCCAAGTGGTCGATGTCGTCCACTTCGCCTTTACCGTTACGGATATCGATGAGCTTCTTCATCACTTCAATGATGTCGTCTTTGCTCAGGATGCCCGAACCTTCGATCTCGTCACGCAGCAGAGAACGGTTGAACTTCATACGGCCAACCGCAGACAGATCGTAGCGGTCTTCAGAGAAGAACAGGTTCTCGAACAGGCTTTCGGCAGCTTCGCGCGTTGGCGGCTCACCAGGGCGCATCATGCGGTAGATTTCTACCAGTGCGCTCAGACGATCGCTGGTTGGGTCGACACGTATAGTCTCGGAGATATACGCACCGTGATCCAGATCGTTGGTGAACAGCGTTTCGATACGTTTGTGGCCGGACTGGCTCAGCTTGGCCAGCAGATCCAGCGACAGCTCCATGTTGGCTGCGCAGATCAGCTCACCGGTATTGGTATCGATATAGTCCTTCGCGACCACTTTGCCCGCAATGTACTCAACCGGTACTTCAATACTCTGAATTTCGTCTTTTTCGAGCTGACGGATATGACGAGCGGTGATACGACGGCCTTTCTCAATGTAGATCTTGCCGTTGGCTTCGATATCAAACGAAGCAGTCTCACCACGCAGACGTTCTGGAACCAGCTCCATCTGCAGCTTGTTATCACGGATCTCGAATACAACTTTCGCAAAGAACAGGTCAAGGATCTGCTCAGTGGTGAATTGCAGCGCGCGCAGAATGATGGTCGCAGGCAGTTTGCGGCGACGGTCAATACGCACGAACAGGTTGTCTTTCGGGTCAAACTCGAAATCCAACCATGAACCGCGGTAAGGGATGATACGTGCGTTATAAAGCACTTTACCCGAGGAGTGGGTTTTACCCTTATCGCTGTCAAAGAATACGCCAGGACTACGGTGAAGCTGAGATACGATAACCCTCTCAGTACCGTTGATCACAAAGGTACCGTTTTCGGTCATGAGCGGAATTTCGCCCATATAGACTTCTTGTTCCTTGATGTCTTTGACCGTACCTTCCGGAGCTTCGCGCTCATAGATTACCAGGCGCAGTTTTACGCGCAGCGGTGCAGAGTACGTCACACCACGGATCTGGCACTCTTTGACGTCGAACACCGGCTCACCAAGACGGTAGCTAACGTATTGCAGCTCCGAATTGCCACTGTAGCTCTGGATAGGGAATACAGAACGGAATGCGGCTTCAAGGCCGTACTGCCCTTCTGGGTCTTGCTCGATAAACTTCTGGAACGAGTCAAGCTGGATAGAAAGGAGATATGGTATGTCCAGAACTTGTGGACGCTTACCAAAATCCTTACGAATACGTTTTTTCTCGGTATAGGAGTAAACCATAGGGTTCCTCAGCTCGCTGATCAGTGACCCAATCTGTCCGTCCGGATAGAGGACGGTTCATGCAACACCATTTTGTGGATCGGAAAGCGGGAACACTTTCCGCAATACTCGTTTCTATCACGCTTAAATCATTTCATCGCGCTGTGCGGCAGATTCGGCTGCGGCAGGGAGAGCAATATATTAAGTCGTCGATAGAAAGAAATATTGGGGTTAGCCAGTAGCCAAACAGTGTGAAACTCTACTGACGCCCTACAGCGCAAAAAGGCTGGCGACCAAAAAGTCACCAGCCATCAGTCTGTTAAGTCAGACTGCACTCTGAGAAGTTAAAATTACTTAACTTCAACAGAAGCGCCAGCTTCTTCCAGAGCTTTTTTCAGTGCTTCAGCGTCGTCTTTGCTGATGCCTTCTTTCAGTACTGCTGGAGCAGATTCTACCAGGTCTTTGGCTTCTTTCAGGCCCAGACCGGTTGCGCCACGTACTGCTTTGATAACTGCAACCTTGTTGCCGCCGATAGCAGACAGAACAACGTCGAATTCAGTTTTTTCTTCAACAACTTCAGCAGCAGCAGCAGGACCTGCAGCTACAGCAGCAGCAGAAACACCGAACTTCTCTTCCATAGCGGCGATCAGTTCAACGATTTCCATTACAGACAGAGCTGCAACGCCTTCGATAATTTGGTCTTTAGTGATAGACATAACAAAAGTTCCTAAGATTCAGAAATAGTTTAAATACGTAAGCAACGGATAAGAAAGAGGGCTTATGCCGCTTCTTTCTGATCGCGCAGTGCAGCCAGAGTGCGAACCAATTTGCCAGCAGCGGCTTCTTTCATGGTTGCCATCAGGCGTGCGATTGCTTCATCGTAAGTAGGCAGAGTTGCCAAGCGGTCAATTTGTGCCGCAGGGATCAGCTCACCTTCAAAGGCCGCAGCTTTAATCTCGAACTTTGCATTCGCTTTCGCGAAATCTTTGAACAGACGAGCAGCAGCGCCCGGGTGTTCATGAGAAAATGCAATCAAGGTAGGACCGACAAACGTGTCTTTCAGGCATTCGAATGGAGTGCCTTCAACTACGCGACGCATCAAGGTGTTACGAACAACACGCATGTAAACGCCAGCTTCACGACCTGCTTTACGCAGTTCAGTCATTTTATCAACGGTAACGCCACGGGAATCCGCAACAACCGCAGACAGCGCGCCTTTGGCTACTTCGTTGACTTCAGCAACAATCGCTTGTTTGTCTTGAAGATTTAATGCCATTAGCTTTTTGCTCCTGGATTTAGCCGGGGGAAATCCCCGGCACTCACATCACTCAACACCTTGTGATAAATCACGCGGTGAGAGCGTTCAAACACGGTGAGCAGAATCCAGCAAAGACAATTTAAAATTTTCTTTAGGCTCTGTCACCGTCTACGCAGGAAGGATTAAGTACCTTTCGATACACCTGCGGTCTTGGACGGAGGCCTGGATAGGCCAGGCTCCAACCGAAAAATCTTTGTTCCGCTGATAGCTATTACCAATAGCGAAACCTTGGGGGATAAGATTCTAGACAAATCTTAGCCCCAAGTCAAAGCGATAATCGCAAGGCGATTAGTTCGCTACAGCAGTCAGGCCGCTTTGATCGATAGCAACGCCAGCACCCATGGTGGTGGAGAGGCTAACTTTCTTGATGTACACGCCTTTAGCCTGAGATGGTTTTGCCTTTTTCAGCGCAACCAGCAGAGCTTCCAGGTTTTCTTTCAGCTTGTCTGACTCGAAATCAACCTTACCGATAGTGGTATGGATGATGCCGTTTTTGTCGTTACGGTAACGAACCTGGCCTGCTTTAGCGTTTTTCACTGCTTCAGCAACGTTCGGAGTAACGGTACCCACTTTCGGGTTTGGCATCAGGCCACGTGGACCCAAGATCTGGCCCAGTTGACCAACAACGCGCATTGCATCAGGAGAAGCAATAACAACGTCGAAGTTCATTTCGCCTTTCTTGATCTGGTCTGCCAGATCTTCCATACCTACCAGCTCTGCGCCAGCAGCTTTAGCTGCTTCAGCGTTAGGGCCTTGGGCAAATACGGCAACGCGAACGGAACGACCGGTGCCGTTTGGCAGAACGGTAGCGCCACGAACGTTTTGGTCAGATTTACGAGCGTCGATGCCGAGGTTAACAGCAACGTCAACGCTTTCTACGAATTTAGCGGTGGCCAGCTCTTTCAGCAGAGCAACAGCTTCGGTGATGTCATACTGTTTAGTAGCATCAACTTTGTCACGGATCACGCGCATGCGCTTGGTCAGCTTAGCCATTTCTTAATCCTCCACTACCAGGCCCATGGAACGAGCAGTACCTTCGATGGAGCGAGTCATCGCTTCAACGTTAGAACCAGTCATGTCCGCAGCTTTGGTTTCTGCGATTTCACGTACCTGAGCACTAGTCACTTTACCTACTTTGTCTTTGTTCGGCTTGCCTGAACCAGACTTGATACCAGCCGCTTTTTTCAGCAGAACTGCTGCTGGCGGAGTTTTGGTAACGAAAGTGAAGGAACGGTCAGAATAAACAGTAATAACAACCGGAATCGGCAGGCCTTTCTCAACGCTGTCAGTCTTAGCATTGAACGCCTTACAGAATTCCATGATGTTAACGCCTTGCTGACCCAGAGCTGGACCAACTGGCGGACTTGGGTTTGCCATACCGGCTGCAACTTGCAGCTTAACGTAGGCTTGTACTTTCTTGGCCATTTACAATTCCTCGGTTTGGGTAATAGCGCCTCACAAGAGGCTCCCCGTGTTTCACCTCGCTCAATGAGCAAGGTCTATAAAAACAAAAGGCGCGAAATTATAGTTCAATTTCGCGCCTCTGACAAGCGACAAAAAGCCACTTATCGCTGATTAATTGATCAGCCTTTTTCAACCTGAGCAAAGTCCAGTTCCACCGGCGTTGCACGCCCAAAGATGGAGACAGAAACTTTCAGGCGACTCTTCTCGTAGTCCACTTCTTCAACAACACCGTTGAAGTCAGCGAATGGACCATCGTTAACGCGGACCAGTTCACCCGGTTCGAACAGCGTTTTAGGACGCGGCTTATCACCAACCTGCTGCAGGCGGTTCATGATCGCATCAACTTCTTTATCGCTGATCGGTGCCGGGCGGTCAGAGGTGCCACCGATGAAACCCATTACGCGTGGAACGCTGCGCACCAAGTGCCAGCTGGCATCGTTCATCACCATCTGAACCAGCACATAACCCGGGAAGAATTTGCGCTCGCTTTTACGACGTTGACCACCACGGATTTCAACAACTTCTTCCGTAGGAACCATGACTTCGCCGAACAGTTCTTCCATATCGTGCAGTTTGATATGCTCACGCAGCGATTGCGCTACGCGACCTTCAAAACCGGAAAACGCCTGAACGACGTACCAACGTTTTTTTGGGGCTTCAGACATTTTAGAACCTCAGGCCAGTAATAAACGATACCAGACGGACCAGAATACCATCCAGTCCCCACAGAATCAGTGACATCACGGCAGTTACCGCAGCAACGATCAACGTGGTATGTAGCGTTTCCTGACGAGTTGGCCAAATCACTTTGCGCACTTCAGTACGCGCTTCGCGTGCAAACGCAACGGTAGCTTTGCCTTTGGTAGTCATCAGCGCCACTGCGCCTGCAATGGCGATAACCACTACAACGGCCAACGCACGTAATGGCAGGCTGAAATCACGGTAGTAATAGTTACCGACAATAGCCACAACCAACAGAACGGCAACGGTCACCCACTTTGCCGCTTCCAGGCCGCGCCCGCTCCCTTGAGCCTCGGTATTCGCACTCATAAACCAACCTGTCACAATGAATTCAGAACAGACAACTTTGCCTCGCACCGCGAGGCAAACCAAACCGATCAGATGCTGCTTCGGCAGCATCTCGGTGTTTTACGCTATGACGTATCTCAGTCAATACGGTTTTAAGAGCCCATCTCACCAATGATTATGACTGCAAAATCGCTGATGAGATAGGTTCTAGTTCACAGCGTAGAAAAAGGGCATCAAATGATGCCCTTTTACCGCGTGTTGCGTCAAATATTATCAGCGATTAAGCGATAACTTTAGCAACAACACCAGCGCCAACAGTACGGCCGCCTTCACGGATTGCGAAACGCAGGCCGTCGTCCATCGCGATTGGGTGGATCAGGGTTACAACCATGTTCACGTTGTC
>NZ_QYYG01000015.1 GCF_003591175.1 Serratia inhibens
AAAGGTTACTAAATGAATTTTACTTCAGTAGTCACTCTTCAAGACTTGATATTTTTTCGTACCCGAAGGTACTGGATATCGTCTTGTGGAGTGCCCACACAGATTGTCTGATAAATTGTTAAAGAGCAGTGAGTTAGCCGCCGTAGCTTGCTATCTCGAGGTGGCGTATATTACGCTTTCCTCTTTCAGAGTCAACCCCAATTTTCAGGATTTTTTCTCTTCGAACCCCGGAGACTCTGTGAAGTTGTTCACATGTTCCGTGTCGATGGAGGCGCATTATAGGGATCCGATTTTTTTGCACAACCCCTTTCTTGATCTTTTCTTTCCGTTTGCACACTTTTCAGCCCTTTCGGGTGGATCTTGCGCTAACAGGGCCATTTTTCGCAGGATCCGGCTCTTCCATTGGTTGTAATTCCACCGCCAACGTCTAGTATTGCCGGTAAATATGATCCCGATCTGAGGCTATTCTCATGTCCGATGCAGTACGTTCTTATCTTCATTACTCTCCTCAACTGGGCCAACGCGTGATGATCGACCCTTCCAGCGTAGTGATCGGCAACGTTGAACTGGCTGATGACGTCAGTATCTGGCCATTGGTTGCCATCCGCGGTGATGTGAACGCCGTAAAGATCGGCGCGCGTAGTAATATTCAGGATGGCAGCGTGCTGCATGTTACCCATAAGTCTGATCATAATCCCGAAGGCTACCCGTTGTTGATTGGTGAAGACGTTACCGTCGGCCATAAAGCGATGTTGCACGGCTGCGCGATCGGCAACCGAGTACTTATAGGGATGGGATCGATCCTGCTGGATGGAGCAGTAATAGAAGATGATGTGATGATTGGTGCCGGAAGCCTGGTAGCACCTGGCAAACATCTGGCAAGCGGTTATCTCTATATGGGCAGCCCGGCGCGCCAAATTCGTCCGCTGAGCGCTGCTGAATTAGAAGGGCTGCTTTACTCTTCAAATAACTACGTACGCTGGAAAGACGAATATCTGTCGGAAGACATCTGAAAGATCCCGTTCCCTTATAAAGGGAACGGGAAGCAACCTATGCCGCCAATTCGCTGCGCAGTTGGCGCAGCACCGGTTCGATTTCCGGCATAACGCCATGCCATAACAGGAACGAATGGGCTGCCTGCCCCACCAGCATCCCTAAACCGTCGGCATACTCTTTCGCGCCCTGTTGCTGCGCCCAGGCCAAAAACGGTGTTAGCCCCTGTTGATAAAACATGTCATAACAGCGGGTATGCGCGTTAACCGTACCGGCCGGCAATGCCGGGATCTCTCCGCTGATGCCAGACGCCGTGGCATTTATCACTAAATCAAACTGCCGTTGACCGAGTTTATCCATTGGCAATGCGGATATTTCGCCCAGATGCTGGAATGCTTGCGCCAGCAGTTGCGCGCGGCTGAAAGTACGGTTGACGATAACTACCTCACAACCAAAGGACAAGAGCGGCAGGATCACCCCTCGTGCCGCACCACCAGCCCCCACCAGCAAAATACGATCCTTCTGCTGGATCAACTTCTGGCGTTCAAGATCGGTCAGTAAACCGATCCCATCGGTGTTATCACCCAACAGGCGGCCTTCTGGCAGTACTTTCAGCGTATTTACCGCACCCGCCAACGAAGCTCGCTCACTCAGCTCCGTGGCAACCTTATAGGCATGCTCTTTAAAAGGGACCGTGACGTTAGCTCCTTGGCCGCCCGCCTGGATAAAGGCCTGCAGAGTGGTTTCAAAACCATCAAGCGGCGCCAACACTCTACCGTAAGGATGTTCCAATCCGGTTTGAGCGGCAAACAGCGCATGAATACGCGGCGATTTACTGTGGCCTATAGGGTTGCCGAATACCGCAAACTTCTCCATGCATATAACCTCTAGCCCTGACGGATCTGCTTACCGGTCAAGGCATCTCTGATTTCGGAAGGATTAAGGCGACCGCCTACGCTGCCGGTTAACACCGGAAACGCGGTGCCAAACTGTTGCAAGACTTCATCGGCGCTGCGGCAAGGCTCTTGCCCGCTAAGATTGGCGCTGGTCGACACCAGCGGTTTGCCAAACTGCCGGCACAGTTGTTGCACCAATGGATGATCGCTGACACGCACCGCCAATGAATTGAAACGACCGGTCAGCAGCCGAGGCGTTTCAGGCCGGGCAGGAATAACCCAGGTCACCGGGCCTGGCCAGGTGGCAAACATCGCAGCGCGCTGCTGTTCGCTCAGAGCCTCATCATCAATATAAGGTGTTAGCTGCGCATAATCGGCCGCAATCAGGATCAACCCTTTTTCCCAGGGACGTTGTTTCAGAGCCAATAAGGCATTGACCGCCTGCTCACTGTCAGGATCGCACCCCAGGCCAAATACCGCCTCGGTCGGGTAAGCAATGACCTGCTGGTTATGCAGCGCGTCAATCATTGGCGTTAAGATAGAAGTGAATTCAGAGCTCATGATGTCATTATTCTGTGGTGACTACGGGTTTTCCGCAAAGTTTGCTGGCGCAGCAAAGGGTTGGCCCTTTTGCCGTGCGTTTTTCCATCAGCAGTGGGTAGTGACAGTATTTGCACTCACCGGCGACAGGTTTAAAATTGAGGACAAACTGGCATTCAGGATAGCGATCGCAGGAATGGAATACCTTGCCGTAGCGTGATTTGCGCTGCAGCAGTTTCCCCTGTTCGCATTGCGGACAGCTGATGCTGGTTTCATCCGGCTTGTCGATAACTTCGGTGTGATCGCACTCCGGGTAGTTGCTGCAGCCGACAAACATGCCGTAGCGTCCCTGGCGTAACGCCAATGTTGCCTGGCATTTCGGGCATTCCTGCCCCTCCAACACCTTGACAATATGGCCATCGGCCTGCGCTTTAAGCGGCCGGATATGTTGGCATTCGGGATAACGAGAACAGCCGAGAAAGGGGCCGTGGCGACCACTGCGGATCACCAACTCGGCCCCGCATTCCGGACAGGGTTCATTTTGCCTGGCGGCAAAAATCGCTGTTTTTGTCATAACATCTTCTATGCGTGTTACCGGCTCAGTGCAGATAACCTTCGTTTACTTCAAACAACAGTTCTTCCATTTGCTGATAGGCGCTTTCATACCCTGGGATATTAAACAGCACCATCAGCACCACCCATTTCAGATCTTCGAGATCGAATTCCGTGTTATCTAAAGCCATAACACGATCGATAACCATTTCACGGGTTTCGAGGTTCAATACTTGAATCTGCTCAAGGAACAGGAGGAAACCACGGCAGCTGGCATCCAAACGCACGCCTTCTTCTTCGGTGTAAATCCGCATTGCCAGCGGATCGGCATCCATAAAATAGGGCGCATTTTCGCCTTCCTGCAGGTCAGCGAGTTTTTCAAGCCAATTCAACGCGTTGTAGATATCATCCCGATGAAACCCCGCCTGAGCGAGATCATCGGTCAGTTGATCCTGATCGACGCGCATCTCTGGTTCATTGTGGATATAAGTTTCAAACAAGTACATGAGTACGTCGAACATGGCCTGCCCTCCTTATTCGGACATAGCCGCCGGGTACAGCTGCGATCCACCCTGCTAACTCCAGATCGAGTAACTTGATTACCACTTCTGGCACAGGTTGGCCGGCACGTTCAGCGACGACGTCAACAGGTGTCACCTCATCTCCTACGTTAGCCAACACATCAGCAAATGGCAATTCAACTTCGGCCTCAGACGCACAAATAGTTGTATTTTCGTTCAACGATAGCCAATGCAGGCCACTTCCCAGCTGTTCAGCTATCTCTTTCGGCCCCGTGACCAGGTAGGCTCCCTGTTGGATCAACCAATGCGTTCCTTCACTCATCGGGTTGCCCAGAGCGCCAGGGAGCGCGAAGACTTCACGACCTTGTTCCAGCGCATAACGGGCTGTGATCAGCGTTCCGCTACGTAGGGAAGCTTCAATCACTACCACGCCCAGGCTCAGACCGCTAATAATGCGATTACGACGCGGAAAGTGGTCGGCCATTGGCAGGTCGGTAACCAGATATTCCGAGATTACCGCCCCGCCGTGTTCGACAATTTGTGCGGCCAAGTGACGATGCCGACGCGGATAGATATTGGCAAGACCGCTCCCCAGCACAGCCACCGTACCTCCTTCCGCCTCCAGCGCCGCGCGGTGACAGATGCCATCAATACCGATAGCCAAGCCGCTGGTGATGGTAAACCCGCAATGCACCAGCCCGGTGGAAAAAAAACTACCCCAATGTTCGCCGTAATGACTGAACTGACGACTGCCGACCATGGCGATTTGCGGTTGCCGCAAGGCCTCCGGGTTGCCCTTTACCAACAGCAGTAGCGGGGCATCGTCGATAGGAAGCAATTGTTCGGGGTAACCGGCCTCACCATAGGTCAACAGCACGCTGTCGGGTTTCTCCAGCCAAGCGAGCGTGGCGGCCAGATAACGCGGCTCCATCTGGCGAAATTGCGCCTGCTGCCGGTCATTCAGCCCCAATGATCCTAACAAACGATAAGGATCGCCCCCTGCTGCAACCATTTGCCGTATCATCTGACTGGCCTGAGCGGCACTCAATCCAGTAACCCCGTGCATCCGTAAGCCAATTTCCTCTGCCTGCATCGCCAGCCCCCTCGCAGAAAACGGTGGTTTTACCAATTCGAGCAATTGGTGCGCAATGCTGTCAATCAGGCCGGGAAATGTCTAGAATAGAAGCTAAACCTCGTTTATCACTCGGAAACAGATCTCAAGATATATGTCAGTATTGCAGGTATTACATTACCCAGACGAGCGGCTACGCAAAGTTGCGGCCCCGGTAAAAGAAGTCAACGCGACTATCCAGCGCATCGTGGATGATATGTTTGAAACCATGTACGCAGAGGAAGGCATTGGCCTGGCTGCAACACAGGTGGATATCCATCAGCGGATTATCGTCATTGACGTTTCTGAGAACCGCGATCAGCGCCTCGTGCTGATCAACCCGGAACTGCTGGAAAAAAGCGGTGAAACCGGGATCGAAGAAGGCTGTCTTTCCATTCCTGAGCAGCGTGCATTAGTTCCGCGCGCCGCCAATGTGAAAATCAGAGCGCTGGACCGTGACGGTAAACCTTTTGAGCTCGAAGCCGATGACCTGTTGGCCATCTGTATCCAGCACGAAATGGATCACCTGATGGGCAAACTGTTCGTCGATTATTTGTCGCCGCTGAAGCGCCAGCGTATCCGTCAGAAACTGGAAAAAATGGCCAAGCTGAACGCACGCGCCTAACCGAGCAGGAAATCAACGTGTCTGACACTTTACGGATTATTTTTGCCGGAACTCCAGACTTCGCAGCGCGTCACCTTGACGCGCTGTTGTCATCTGGGCACCAGATTGTCGGGGTATTTACCCAACCTGATCGTCCGGCAGGCCGAGGTAACAAACTGACGCCCAGCCCGGTTAAGGTACTGGCACAACAGCACCAACTGCCGGTATTTCAACCCAAATCATTGCGCCCGGAAGAGAACCAGCATCTGGTTGCCGATCTTAACGCCGATGTAATGGTGGTGGTGGCCTATGGCCTGATCCTGCCTAAAGCGGTACTGGATATGCCGCGCCTCGGTTGCATCAACGTACACGGTTCACTGTTGCCGCGTTGGCGTGGTGCAGCCCCCATTCAACGCTCACTCTGGGCTGGCGACAGCGAAACCGGCGTCACCATCATGCAGATGGACGTGGGATTGGATACCGGCGATATGATGCACAAGATCGCTTGCCCAATCGAAACCGATGACACCAGCGCCAGCCTGTACGACAAGCTGGCAAAACTCGGCCCGCAAGGCATGCTGACCACGCTGCAGCAAATGGCCGAAGGTACGGCACGACGTGAAGTGCAAGATGAAGCGCATGTCACTTACGCCGAGAAGCTGAGCAAGGAAGAGGCCCGCCTGGACTGGCGCCTGTCCGCCGCACAGCTTGAGCGCTGCATCCGCGCCTTTAATCCATGGCCGGTCAGCTATTTCACCATTGACGATCAACCGGTGAAAGTGTGGCAGGCGACGGTGCTGGCGGAAACGTCTGGCGCAGAGCCAGGCACCATCATCCATGCCGACAAGCACGGTATTCAGGTGGCTACCACTGACGGGATCCTTAACCTGACGCAGTTGCAACCGGCGGGTAAAAAACCCATGTCGGCGCAAGATCTCTTGAACTCACGTCGCGAATGGTTTGCACCGGGTAACCGGTTATAAAGCCCCCACTGCCCGACCGATCACCGTCGGGCTGTTTCTCTCTTAATACCGATCGTTATCAGCCTTAGCCTATGAAAAACAATTACAATCTCCGAAGCCACGCTGCAAAAGCCATCGGTCAGGTATTGGATCAGGGACAGTCACTCAGTACTGTCCTGCCGGCCCTGCAAAAGACCATTTCTGACAAGGACCGCGCGCTGTTGCAGGAGTTGTGCTTCGGCACCCTGCGTGTGCTGCCGCAGCTTGAATGGTGCATTCAGCAATTAATGGCAAAACCAATGACCGGCAAGCAGCGCACGCTGCATTATTTGCTGATGGTTGGCTTATATCAGCTTCTGTATACCCGTATCCCTGCTCACGCAGTGCTGGCGGAAACGGTGGAAGGCGCAGTCGCGCTGAAACGGCCACAGCTTAAGGGCTTGATCAATGGCGTATTGCGCCAGTTCCAGCGCCAGCAGGAGGAATTACTGCAGCGCGCCGCCAATAACGACAGCCGCTATCTACACCCAAGCTGGCTCTTAAAACGCATCCAACAGGCTTATCCCTCTCAGTGGGAACAGATTATTGATGCCAATAACCAGAAACCGCCGATGTGGCTGCGCGTCAACCGCCTTCATCACACTCGCGAAAGTTACTTGCAACTGATGGACCAGGCAGGCATTCGCGCCGAACCGCATGCAGAATACCCTGATGCGCTGCGTCTGCTGGCACCCTGCGCCGTTACCGATCTGCCTGGTTTTGCCGAAGGCTGGGTCACGGTGCAAGACGCCTCCGCGCAAGGCTGTATCGATCTGCTGGATCCGCAAGACGGGGAGCAGATCCTCGATCTGTGCGCGGCCCCGGGCGGCAAAACAACTCACATTCTGGAGGCTGCCCCCAAAGCCCATGTGATGGCGGTCGATATCGATGAACAACGCCTTGGCCGGGTCAAAGAAAACCTGCAGCGCCTGCGTTTACACGCCGAAGTGAAATTGGGTGATGGCCGCACCCCGCAACAATGGTGTGGTGATAAGCAATTCGATCGCATTTTACTGGACGCTCCCTGCTCTGCTACCGGCGTGATCCGCCGCCATCCAGATATCAAATGGTTGCGCCGAGACAGTGACATCGCTGAGCTGGCAAAGTTACAGGCTGAGATCATTGAGGCCATTTGGCCACATCTCAAAAACGGTGGTGTGATGGTGTATGCCACCTGTTCTATCCTGCCGGCGGAGAACGCTGAGCAAATTGCCGCCTTCCTTCAGCGTCATCCCGATGCCAGGTTGGTTGAAACGGGTGACGAACAGCAGCCCGGTCGACAGAATCTTCCGCATCCAGAGGATGGGGATGGCTTCTTTTACGCTAAGCTGATTAAAATGTAGCAATTCAGTGCTCAGGGCGCGCTTGTTGCGCCCTGTCAGATAATATTCAGCGGTTTCAGTGTGAAGCAGAGAACCAAATGAAAATAATTATTCTTGGTGCAGGTCAGGTTGGTGGAACACTGGCAGAAAACCTGGTGGGTGAAAATAACGATATCACCGTCGTGGATACCGATTCAGGCCGCCTGCGTCAGTTACAGGATAAATTTGATCTGCGGGTCGTTCAGGGATATGGCTCCCACCCGCGCGTGTTGCGTGAAGCAGGTGCGGAAGACGCAGATATGTTGGTCGCCGTTACCAACTCTGACGAAACCAACATGATTGCCTGCCAGATTGCCTACTCGCTGTTTAATACACCTAACCGTATTGCGCGTATCCGAGCACCGGAATATATCCGCGAATCGGAGAAGCTATTTCAGCCGGAAGCCGTACCTATTGATCATCTGATTTCACCGGAACAGCTGGTTATTGATTACATCTATAAATTAATTGAATACCCAGGTGCGCTACAGGTTGTCAATTTTGCCGAAGGCAAGGTCAGCATTGCAGCGGTAAAAGCCTACTACGGAGGTCCGCTGGTAGGTAACGCATTGTCCGCAATGCGCGAGCATATGCCACACATTGATACTCGCGTTGCCGCTATCTTCCGCCAGGACCGGCCGATTCGGCCGCAGGGTTCTACCATTATCGAAGCCGGGGACGAAGTATTTTTTGTTGCCGCTTCACAGCACATTCGTGCCGTGATGAGTGAACTGCAGCGGCTGGAAAAACCTTATAAACGTATCATGATTGTCGGTGGGGGCAATGTAGGTGCAGGCTTGGCGCAACGGTTAGAAAAATCTTACAACGTGAAGCTGATTGAACGTAATCAGCAACGTGCGGCAGAGCTGGCCGAGCAATTGCATGACACCATCGTGTTTTATGGCGATGCTTCTGACCAGGAGCTGCTGGCGGAAGAGCACGTTGATCAGGTGGACGTCTTTATTGCCATTACCAATGATGACGAAGCCAACATTATGTCCGCCATGCTAGCCAAACGCATGGGGGCAAAAAAAGTAATGGTGCTTATTCAGCGCCGCGCCTACGTCGATCTGGTACAAGGCAGTGTAATCGATATTGCTATATCCCCACAGCAGGCGACGATTTCCGCATTGTTAGGCCATGTGCGTAAAGCGGATATCGTCAGCGTTTCATCGCTACGCCGCGGCGTAGCGGAAGCTATCGAAGCCATTGCGCACGGTGACGAAAGTACTTCAAAAGTGGTTGGCCGCATCGTTGAAGATATTAAATTGCCGCCAGGTACCACCATTGGCGCGATTGTGCGGGGTGACGACGTTATTATTGCCAATGGCAGCAGCAAGATTGAACAGGGCGACCATGTCATTATGTTTATTACTGACAAAAAGTACGTTCCTGACGTTGAACGCTTGTTCCAACCAAGCCCATTCTTCCTGTAGAACAAATGTATTAACCGATAGTCTATAATCAGGTAGATATTCGCTGCCGTGGGAAGAGATAAAGACTTTTCTCTCCTGATTGTGGCAAAGGGAAATTGCTTTGTTAAACTTGTGTTATTAATTTCTTTAAGGGGTGTGCTATGAGTATGTTAAAAGAATTCCGCGAATTTGCCATGCGCGGCAACGTGGTTGATCTGGCAGTGGGTGTGATTATCGGTGCTGCTTTCGGTAAAATCGTATCGTCCTTCGTTGCAGATATCATCATGCCGCCGCTGGGTTTACTGATTGGCGGCGTAGATTTCAAGCAGTTCCACCTGGTACTGCGGGAAGCGCAGGGTGCAGTGCCAGCAGTGGTGATGAACTATGGTTCATTCATTCAGACCGTTTTTGATTTCGTTATCGTTGCCTTCGCTATTTTCCTGGCCATTAAATTAATGAACAGAATGCGTCGCAAGCAGGCAGAAGAACCGGCAGCCCCTCCGGCACCGACTGCAGAAGAAAAACTGCTGACTGAAATTCGTGATTTGTTGAGCCAACAGCAGCCAAAACTGTAAATCTATTTGTCTTGGACTAATAAAAAGCCATCGTATTCAGATGGCTTTTTTAATGTCTTAAAACCAGAAGGCCAGTGGTAAATTATCGTTAGATAACTTGCCACTGGCCTCCCAGTTACCGCCTTTTGCGTGTTTGTCTTTACGTCGATAACTGCCCTTCCCTTTACTATTTTTCTCTATCCGCTGGCGAAATAACGGATCATGAAGCAGTGCTTCAATCGCGTTGTCCTGTATCTGGCCTTTAGTATGACGGTATTTAGTCACGGTAATGCTCCTGTTGAACTTGGGTTATAAAACGAGCCGATAATACTGCCGGGCGTATAAAAATTAAAGACCTGCGGGTCCTTTTACGTGCCTTTTTTTGCCTTTTCGTCACTGGCCCCCTGTTCCAGCGCTTCCAAAATAGAACAATAGTTGCTGGTATGCGCGGTACCACAGCAGGCATCGCTCAACCGCTTTAACGATTCGCGCATCCGCATCAACTCGGTCAACTTATTCTCTACCTCACCAAGCCGCGCATCAACGATCGATTTAGATTCCTGGCAGGTATGATGCTCAGGATCAACTCGGATCGATAGCAGTTCGGCAATAGTTTCCAAAGTAAAACCAAGTTGCTTGGCATAGCGGATAAAACGCAGGCGCTGCAAGTCTTGATCGCTGTATAACCGATAACCGCCCTCGGTACGAACGTTATGGTCCATCATTCCCTGCTTTTCGTAATAGCGAACGGTATCCGGCGTTACGTCAGCAAGCTTTGCCAGTTGGCCAATCTTAAACATCACTCTACTCCAGTGTGAATTTCTCGTTCAATGTCCGCTGATATTCACCGTGTAAAAAATCAGTGCTCATTCCTGCCTGCCGTAAGCGATATTCCAGCAAAGCCATGCGTTTGCTGAGGCTGGTATAGTCTGGATGCTCGCTGTTAATCTCCTGCAATAAGCGGGCTACACTTAACGCCTCTTTACGGTCTTCAAGTTCCGCAGGCAAATAGCCGGCGTTTTTAAGTAAGCGGAACCCTGAACGCAGTTCAGCAGGCACAGCGCTATCATCATCCAACTTAAGCGGCTGTCCTCGCCCCGGCAAATTGTCCAGTTCACCTTTAGCTTGTGCATCACGAATATGGCGCTCCGCCCATTCATCAAGTAACCACATAACAGTATCCTTCAGTTGACCTGATTAATAGCGTTAGCATAGCGGATAGAGGAGGGGATCTTAAGTCTTACGGGGGAAGAGAGTACATTCGTCTAGCTCTGGACGTAAAAAAACCGGGCAAGCCCGGTTTTTTTACGCGTCTACAGATTACTCTGCAGTTGCCACTTCTGCTTGAGACTCAGCACGATCAACCAGCTCGATGTATGCCATCGGCGCGTTGTCGCCTGCGCGGAAGCCACACTTCAGAATGCGAGTGTAACCACCGGCACGGCTCGCAAAACGCGGGCCCAGCTCGTTAAACAGTTTTGCCACGATCTCGTTATCACGAGTACGGGCGAATGCCAGACGACGATTAGCTACGCTGTCGGTCTTGGCAAGAGTAATCAGCGGCTCAACAACGCGACGCAGCTCTTTCGCTTTTGGCAGGGTCGTCTTGATGATCTCATGACGAACCAAAGAGCCGGCCATGTTACGGAACATAGCCTGGCGGTGGCTGCTGTTACGGTTCAGTTGACGACCACTCTTACGATGGCGCATGACCTTATCCTTCTCAGTAAAACCTTAACCTGTGATCCGGTTACTCGTCAGCAATGCTTGCCGGTGGCCAGTTTTCTAGGCGCATGCCCAGTGACAGACCACGTGAAGCCAGCACGTCTTTAATCTCAGTAAGAGATTTTTTACCCAGGTTCGGCGTTTTCAGCAACTCAACCTCGGTACGCTGTACCAGATCACCGATGTAGTGGATAGCTTCTGCCTTAAGGCAGTTAGCAGAGCGGACAGTCAATTCCAGATCGTCAACAGGGCGCAGCAGGATCGGATCGAATTCTGGTTTCTCTTCTTTAACTTCTGGTTGACGAACATCACGTAAGTCAACGAAAGCTTCAAGTTGTTCAGCCAGGATGGTTGCCGCACGGCGGATCGCCTCTTCAGGATCGATCGTGCCATTGGTTTCCATTTCGATAACCAGCTTGTCCAGGTCAGTACGCTGTTCTACACGCGCTGCTTCAACATTGTAGGCAATACGCTCTACAGGGCTATAGCAGGCGTCAACCAACAGACGACCGATCGGGCGCTCATCTTCTTCCGAATGAATTCGGGCAGAAGCCGGCACGTAACCACGACCGCGCTGAACTTTGATACGCATGCTGATAGCAGCGTTCTCATCGGTCAGGTGGCAGATCACATGCTGAGGCTTGACGATTTCGACATCACCATCATGGGTAATGTCGGCAGCGGTCACAGGGCCAATGCCAGATTTATTCAGGGTAAGAATAACTTCGTCTTTGCCTTGAACTCTCACCGCCAGCCCTTTCAGGTTGAGCAGGATCTCCAGGATATCTTCCTGTACGCCTTCTTTGGTGCTGTACTCATGCAGTACACCATCAATCTCAACCTCGGTCACCGCGCAACCCGGCATAGATGAAAGCAGAATACGGCGCAGTGCGTTGCCAAGAGTATGGCCAAAGCCACGCTCTAAAGGCTCAAGGGTCACCTTGGCGTGCGTCGAACTGACTTGCTCGATATCTACCAGGCGCGGTTTTAGAAACTCTGTCACAGAACCCTGCATTGTGTCCTCTCTTTGGTACTAAGCTTTACTTGGAGTAAAGCTCGACGATCAGGTGTTCGTTAATGTCCGCAGACAGATCGGTACGTTCAGGCATACGCTTGAACACGCCTTCCATCTTAGCAGCATCAACTTCCAGCCAAGTCGGCTTTTCACGCTGCTCAGCCAGCTCCAGAGAAGCTTTAACACGAGATTGCTTTTTAGCCTTCTCGCGGATGCTGACTACGTCATTCGGAGATACCTGATAAGAAGCGATGTTAACAACGCGACCATTTACCATAATTGCTTTGTGGCTAACCAACTGACGTGACTCTGCACGAGTAGCGCCGAAGCCCATACGGTAAACAACGTTGTCCAAACGACCTTCCAGCAGTTGCAACAGGTTTGCACCGGTGTTGCCTTTCAGGCGTGCTGCTTCTTTATAATAGTTACGGAATTGACGCTCCAGAACACCGTACATACGGCGAACTTTTTGCTTTTCACGTAACTGTACACCGTAGTCAGACAGACGCGGTTTACGCGCACCGTGTTGACCAGGCGGTTGCTCAATTTTACACTTGGTATCGATCGCGCGAACGCCAGACTTCAGGAACAGGTCTGTGCCCTCACGGCGGCTAAGCTTGAGCTTAGGACCCAAATATCTTGCCATTTTCTTTCTCCAACTAACCTAAAAGCAGCGTTATACGCGGCGCTTTTTCGGCGGACGACAACCGTTGTGAGGGATAGGAGTCACATCAGTAATATTAGTGATGCGGAAACCAGCGGCGTTCAGAGCACGAATAGTTGATTCGCGACCCGGACCCGGTCCCTTAACCATAACTTCCAGGTTCTTGATACCGTATTCTTTTACTGCGTCAGCACAACGTTCTGCTGCAACCTGAGCTGCAAACGGAGTTGACTTACGAGAACCACGGAAACCAGAACCACCGGCAGTTGCCCAACCCAATGCATTACCCTGACGATCGGTAATAGTTACAATGGTGTTGTTGAAAGAAGCATGGACATGAGCCACGCCGTCAGAGACTTGTTTTCTTACACGCTTACGTGTACGAACAGGTGCCTTTGCCATTATTCAATCACCCTGATTATTTCTTGATTGGTTTACGCGGACCCTTACGGGTACGTGCGTTGGTCTTCGTACGCTGACCGCGAACTGGCAGACCACGACGATGACGCAAACCACGGTAAGTACCAAGATCCATCAGACGCTTGATGCTCAGGGTAACTTCACGACGCAAATCACCTTCTACAGTGAATTTGGCGACTGCTTCACGCAGCTGTTCAATTTGCTCTTCAGACAGCTCACTGATCTTAACATTTTCAGCAATACCCGTAGATGCACAGATAGACTGTGAACGGGTCTTACCGATTCCGAAGATCGACGTTAAGGCGATAACGGTATGTTTATGATCAGGAATGTTAATGCCTGCTATACGGGCCACTATGCACTCCTACTATTTTATACGGCAACACCATTCTGAAAAGCCCGTTTTCAGGATACTCAAATAATGTTGCAGCTACATACAAAAGATTGGCTGGCTAATCTAGCCAGCTCAACCCAACTTTGCAAGAAAAATATGCGAGATAATCAGCCTTGACGCTGTTTATGCTTCGGCTCGGCGCTGCAAATCACACGAACGACACCGTTACGCTTAACGATTTTGCAGTTACGACATAATTTCTTGACGGAAGCACGAACTTTCATTTTTACTCTCCGTAACTTCTCAAACGCGCCTGATTAGCGGTTATAGCCTTTCAGGTTTGCTTTCTTCAATGCAGACTCGTACTGACTTGACATCATCAGAGTTTGCACTTGAGCCATAAAGTCCATGATGACGACAACCACGATCAGTAGCGAGGTACCACCAAAGTAGAATGGTACTTTCATTGCATCACGCATGAACTCCGGGATCAGGCAGATGAAAGTAATGTACATCGCGCCCACCAGGGTTAAACGCGTCATTACTTTATCGATGTACTTCGCCGTTTGCTCTCCCGGACGAATTCCTGGTACGAAGGCACCGGACTTCTTCAGGTTATCTGCTGTTTCACGCGGGTTGAAAACCAACGCCGTGTAAAAGAAACAGAAGAAGATGATTGCAGATGCATAGAGTAACACATAAAGCGGTTGCCCTGGCTGCAAATACAGCGAAATCGTTGTCAGCCAGTTCCAACCGGTACCGCCCCCAAACCATGATGCGATCGTGGCAGGGAACAGAATAATGCTGGAAGCGAAGATTGCCGGGATAACCCCTGCCATGTTCACTTTCAACGGTAAGTGTGTGCTCTGTGCTGCATAAACACGACGCCCTTGTTGACGTTTCGCATAGTTAACGACGATACGACGTTGACCACGTTCGATGAAAACAACGAAGAAGGTTACTGCAAACACTAATACTGCAACCAACAGCAACAGGAGGAAGTGCAGGTCGCCTTGCCGAGCTTGCTCAATGGTATGGGCCACTGCCGGCGGAAGTCCCGCTACAATACCTGCAAAGATAATGATCGAGATACCGTTACCGATACCGCGTTCAGTAATCTGCTCACCCAGCCACATAAGGAACATTGTTCCGGTAACCAAGCTCACTACTGCAGTAAAGTAGAATGCAAAGCCTGGATTTAACACCAGACCCTGCATACCAGGCATATTCGGTAAACCGGTAGCAATACCGATTGACTGGAATATAGCCAACACCAGCGTACCGTAACGGGTGTACTGGCTAATCTTGCGACGGCCAGCCTCCCCTTCTTTCTTAATTTCTGCCAACGCTGGATGTACCACCGTCAACAGCTGGATAATGATCGATGCCGAAATATACGGCATGATCCCCAGAGCAAAGATTGAAGCACGGCTGAGGGCACCACCAGAGAACATGTTAAACATTTCAATGATAGTGCCTCTCTGCTGCTCGAGCAATTTGGCAAGCACAGTGGCATCGATACCAGGAATCGGAATAAAAGAGCCGATACGGAAGACAATCAGCGCGCCGATTACAAACAAAAGTCTGCGCTTCAGCTCGCCGAGCCCGCCTTTAGCACTTTGAAAATCTAATCCTGGTTGCTTAGCCATCTGCTACTTATTCCTCAATTTTACCGCCAGCAGCTTCGATAGCAGCACGAGCGCCTTTGGTGACACGCAGACCACGCAGGGTAACCGGACGAGCGACTTCGCCAGAAAGCATAACTTTCACGAACTCGATCTGGATACCAACAACGTTAGCGGCTTTCAGCGCGTTCAGGTCGATTACGTCGCCTTCAACAAGTGCCAGTTCAGACAGACGAACTTCTGCCGTGATCATAGCTTTGCGAGAGGTAAAGCCGAATTTCGGCAAACGACGATATAAAGGCATCTGACCACCTTCAAACCCACGACGTACGCCACCGCCAGAACGAGAGTTCTGACCTTTGTGACCACGACCGGCGGTTTTACCCAGGCCAGAACCAATACCACGACCTACACGCTTCGGCGCATGCTTGGCACCTTCAGCCGGAGACAGAGTATTTAAACGCATCTGTTACTCCTCAACTTTAACCATGTAGGAAACCAGGTTGATCATACCGCGTACAGCAGGAGTATCCTCGCGCTCTACGGTGTGACCAATACGACGCAGACCCAGACCGAGCAGTGTAGCTTTATGCTTCGGCAGACGGCCAATGGAGCTGCGAACTTGTGTTACTTTGATAGTCTTAGCCATGGTCAATTACCCCAGAATGTCTGCAACGGATTTACCACGCTTGGCAGCGACCATTTCAGGGGACTTCATATTTGCCAAAGCATCAATAGTTGCACGAACCACGTTGATCGGGTTGGTGGAACCATAAGCTTTAGCCAATACGTTGTGCACCCCAGCGACTTCCAGGACGGCGCGCATTGCACCACCGGCAATAATACCGGTACCTTCGGAAGCCGGCTGCATGAACACACGGGAACCCGTATGAGCACCTTTAACAGGGTGCTGCAGGGTGCCGCTGTTCAGCGCGACATTCATCATGTTGCGACGGGCTTTTTCCATCGCTTTCTGGATCGCTGCCGGAACTTCGCGTGCTTTGCCGTAGCCAAAACCAACGCGACCGTTACCATCACCAACTACTGTCAGTGCGGTAAAGCTGAAAATACGGCCACCTTTTACGGTTTTAGATACGCGGTTTACCGCGATCAGCTTTTCCTGCAGTTCGCCAGCTTGTTTTTCGATGTGAGCCATCTTAAACCTCTTCCTTAGAACTGAAGGCCAGCTTCACGGGCAGCATCTGCCAGTGCCTGGACTCGACCATGATATTGGAAACCGGAACGGTCAAAGGATACTTTAGAGATCCCTTTTTCCAACGCGCGCTCAGCCAGAGTTTTACCTACGGCAGCTGCTGCGTCTTTGTTACCGGAATACTTCAGTTGCTCAGTGATAGCTTTTTCTAAAGTAGAAGCTGCTACCAGTACTTCAGAACCATTTGGAGCAATTACCTGTGCGTAAATGTGACGCGGGGTACGATGTACCACCAGGCGGGTTGCACCCAGTTCTTTGAGCTTACGGCGTGCGCGGGTCGCACGACGGATACGAGCAGATTTCTTATCCATAGTGTTACCTTACTTCTTCTTAGCCTCTTTGGTACGCACGACTTCGTCGGCGTAACGGACACCCTTGCCTTTGTAAGGCTCAGGACGGCGGTAGGCACGCAGATCTGCAGCAACCTGGCCAATAACTTGTTTATCAGCGCCTTTCAGCACGATTTCAGTTTGGCTAGGGCATTCAGCAGTAATACCTGCTGGCAGCTGGTGATCGACAGGGTGAGAGAAGCCCAGGGCTAAATTCACCACGTTGCCTTTAACAGCAGCACGATAACCAACACCTACCAGTTGAAGCTTTTTGGTGAAGCCGTCGGTAACACCAACTACCATTGCGTTCAGCAGAGCGCGCGTAGTACCCGCTTGGGCCCATGCGTTAGCAAAACCTTCGCGTGGAGCGAAAGTCAGTGCGTTAGCTTCTTGCTTCACTTCAACGGCGTCGTGGACAGTACGAGTCAGCTCGCCGTTCTTACCCTTAATCGAAATAACCTGACCGTTGAGTTTTACCTCTACGCCGGCAGGAATGACGACGGGTGCTTTTGCAACACGAGACATTCTTTCCTCCCGAATTAAGCTACGTAGCAGATAATCTCGCCACCAAGACCAGCTTGGCGAGCTGCACGATCGGTCATAACACCTTTAGAGGTAGAAATAACAGCAATACCCAAACCGGCCATAACTTTAGGCAGCTCATCTTTTTTCTTATAGATGCGCAGACCTGGACGGCTGATTCGCTGAATGCTTTCTACCACTGCCTTTTCCTGGAAGTACTTCAGTACCAGTTCCAGTACAGGCTTGGTGTCGCCTTCGATTTTGAAATCTTCAATAAAACCTTCTTCCTTCAGCACGTTGGCAATTGCCACTTTCAGCTTGGAGGAAGGCATGGTGACCGCAACTTTGTTCGCGGCTTGACCGTTACGGATACGGGTCAGCATATCCGCGATCGGATCTTGCATGCTCATCTGTCTTTACTCCCGTGATTCAATTGGTAATTACCAGCTAGCCTTTTTCAAGCCTGGTACTTCACCGCGCATGGCGGCTTCACGTAGCTTGATACGGCTCAACCCGAATTTGCCCACATAACCATGTGGACGGCCAGTTTGGCGGCAGCGTTTACGCTGACGAGACGGGCTGGAATCACGCGGCAGAGTTTGCAGCTTGAGAACAGCATCCCAACGATCTTCGTCGGATGAGTTCACACCAGAAATGATAGCTTTCAATTCCTCGCGTTTAGCGCGGTACTTGTCAGCCAGTTTCACGCGAACGACTTCGCGTGCTTTCATTGATTGCTTAGCCATCAGTAACCCTGCCTTACTTGCGGAACGGGAAGTTAAAAGCAGCCAACAGTGCACGGCCTTCATCATCAGATTTCGCAGTAGTGGTAATGGTAATATCCAAGCCACGAACACGATCGACTTTGTCATAGTCGATTTCTGGGAAGATGATTTGCTCACGCACACCCATGCTGTAGTTACCACGGCCATCGAATGACTTAGCGGACAAGCCACGGAAGTCACGGATACGTGGAACAGCAATGGAAATCAGACGCTCAAAGAACTCCCACATGCGTTCGCCACGCAGAGTTACTTTACAGCCGATCGGATAGCCCTGGCGGATTTTGAAGCCTGCAACAGATTTGCGTGCTTTGGTGATGAACGGCTTTTGACCGGAGATTGCTGCCAAATCGGCTGCTGCATTATCCAGCAGTTTCTTGTCAGCGATCGCTTCACCAACACCCATATTCAGGGTGATCTTCTCGACCCGAGGGACTTGCATGACAGAGTTGTAATCAAACTGAGACATCAGTTGTTTGACTACCTCGTCTTTGTAGTAATCATGCAGTTTCGCCATCGTATTACTCCAAATTACTTGATAGTTTCGCTGTTAGATTTGAAGAAACGGACTTTTTTGCCGTCTTCGAATCTAAAGCCTACACGGTCAGCCTTACCGGTAGCCGTGTTGAAGAGAGCAATGTTAGAAACCTGAATAGCAGCTTCTTTTTCAACAATGCCACCTGGTTGGTTCAGGGCCGGAACCGGCTTCTGATGTTTCTTAACCAGGTTGATACCTTCAACAATGACCTTGCCAGCAGACAAGACATTTTTTACTTTACCGCGTTTACCTTTGTCTTTCCCGGTAAGCACGATAACTTCGTCATCACGACGGATTTTCGCTGCCATGGTTCGCTCCTTAGAGTACTTCTGGTGCCAGAGAGATAATTTTCATGAACTTCTCATTACGCAGTTCACGAGTTACCGGCCCAAAAATACGCGTACCGATAGGTTGCTCGCTGTTATTGTTTAAAATAACGCATGCATTACCATCGAAGCGAATGACAGAACCGTCCGGGCGACGTACACCCTTCTTGGTGCGCACCACTACCGCCTTCAGCACATCGCCTTTCTTCACCTTACCGCGAGGAATTGCTTCCTTGATGGTAATTTTGATGACGTCGCCGATGCCTGCGTAGCGACGGTGCGAGCCACCTAGAACCTTGATACACATTACGCGACGTGCACCGGAGTTGTCGGCCACGTTCAGCATAGTCTGTTCTTGGATCATGTTAGTGCTCCGCTAATGTCAACTACAACTTTAGGACCTATTACTAGGTCGTTGAAAAGCCCCATAACCGAGGGCGCAGCATTATAACACCGCTTCCAAAGTATGGGTAGAAAAAATAAACGGCTCATTTTCTGAGCCGTTTATTAAGTTAGAGGCCGCTACTCTATTACAGAATCGCTTTCTCTACAACGCGAACCAACGTCCAAGACTTAGTCTTAGACAGTGGACGGCATTCGCGGATTTCTACCACGTCACCGATACCACATTCGTTGTTCTCGTCATGTACGTGCAGCTTGGTCGTACGCTTGATGAATTTCCCGTAGATCGGGTGCTTCACAGTGCGTTCGATAGCAACAACCATGGATTTCTCCATTTTGTCACTAATAACACGACCCTGCAGAGTACGGTTAATATCAGTCATTTACACACCCGCCTTTTCAGTCAGTAAAGTCTTAACGCGTGCGACATTACGACGCACTTGTTTCAACAGGTGAGTTTGTTGCAGCTGGCCACTTGCCGCCTGCATGCGCAAGTTAAATTGCTCACGCAGCAGGTTGAGCAGCTCAGTGTTCAGCTCTTCAACGCTTTTTTCACGCAGCTCTTGTGCTTTCATTACATCACCGTCTTAGTTACAAAGGTGGTTTTGATCGGCAATTTAGCTGCAGCGAGCTTGAATGCCTCACGGGCGACCTCTTCTGGCACACCGTCCATTTCGTACAGGACCTTACCAGGTTGGATCAGGGCAACCCAATACTCTACGTTACCCTTACCTTTACCCATACGCACTTCGAGCGGCTTCTCGGTAATCGGTTTGTCCGGGAATACACGGATCCAGATTTTACCTTGACGCTTAACTGCACGAGTCATTGCACGACGAGCTGCTTCGATTTGACGAGCAGTCAGACGGCCACGGCCAACAGCTTTCAGACCGAAAGTGCCGAAGCTAACATCCGTACCCTGCGCCAGACCACGGTTGCGGCCTTTGTGCATCTTACGGAATTTTGTACGCTTTGGTTGTAACATCAGCGACTCTCCTTACTTGCGGCCTTTACGCTGCTGCTTTTTAGGTTGAGCAGCCGGTTCCGGTTGTTCAACTGCAGCCATACCACCCAGGATCTCACCTTTGAAGATCCATACCTTAACGCCGATTACACCATAAGTGGTGTGCGCTTCAGATGTGTTGTAATCGATATCCGCACGCAGTGTGTGCAACGGAACACGACCTTCACGGTACCATTCGGTACGCGCGATTTCAGCACCGCCAAGACGGCCGCTTACTTCAACTTTGATACCTTTAGCGCCAAGACGCATTGCGTTCTGTACAGCACGCTTCATAGCACGACGGAACATAACGCGACGTTCCAGCTGGGAAGTGATGCTGTCAGCAACCAATTTAGCGTCAAGTTCCGGTTTACGGACTTCGGCGATGTTAATCTGTGCAGGAACGCCAGCGATATCCGCTACGACCTTACGCAGTTTTTCGACATCTTCACCTTTCTTGCCGATAACGATGCCTGGACGAGCAGTGTGAATAGTCACACGGATGCTCTTCGCAGGACGCTCGATAACGATGCGAGAAACGGAAGCTTTCGCCAGTTCCTTAATCAGGAATTGACGAACTTTAAAGTCGCTGTCCAGGTTGTCAGCGAATTCTTTGGTATTCGCATACCAAGTAGAGTTCCAAGGTTTGACAATAC
Organism: Serratia inhibens; assembly: GCF_003591175.1. Lineage (GTDB taxonomy): Bacteria > Pseudomonadota > Gammaproteobacteria > Enterobacterales > Enterobacteriaceae > Serratia > Serratia inhibens. Next base: position 21,103 of record NZ_QYYG01000015.1, read on the forward strand.
CCAGGCGAATACCATTAGGATGTACTTTCTGACCCATTGCTAGTCTCCAGAGTCTCAGCGATCGGACACAACCACAGTAATGTGGCTGGTGCGCTTCAGGATGCGATCTGCACGACCTTTTGCACGCGGCATAATGCGCTTCATGCTTGGGCCTTCGTCTACGAAGATTTTCGTGACTTTCAGATCATCGATGTCAGCGCCATCGTTGTGTTCTGCGTTAGCAATGGCAGACTCCAGCACTTTCTTAACCAGACCAGCAGCTTTCTTGTTGGTGTAGTTCAGAGTTTCCAGAGCTTGCGACACTTTCTTACCGCGGATCAGGTCTGCAACAAGGCGAACCTTCTGAGCAGAAGAACGAGCGTGGCGATGTTTAGCGATAGTTTCCATCTCTTCCTCCTACCTTAGCGCTTTTTAGCTTTTTTATCAGCCGCATGGCCGCGATAAGTACGAGTCGGCGCGAATTCACCCAGTTTGTGACCGACCATTTCATCGGAAACGAACACTGGTACGTGCTGACGACCATTATGGACAGCGATGGTCAAACCGATCATGTTAGGAAAGATCGTTGAACGACGGGACCAAGTGCGCAAAGGCTTCTTGTCACCGCTTTCCACCGCTTTCTCTACCTTCTTCAGCAAGTGCAGGTCAATAAAAGGACCTTTCTTGAGAGAACGTGGCATGGCTTATCCTCTAATTATTTTTTGCTACGGCGACGTACGATGAACTTATCAGTACGCTTGTTGCTACGGGTCTTCTTACCTTTGGTCTGAACGCCCCACGGAGTTACCGGGTGCTTACCAAAGTTACGACCTTCACCACCACCGTGCGGGTGATCTACCGGGTTCATCGCCGTACCGCGAACGGTAGGACGAACACCACGCCAACGTGCAGCACCTGCTTTACCCAGAACGCGAAGCATATGTTCAGCGTTACCGACTTCACCCAGGGTGGCGCGGCAATCAACTGGAACTTTACGCATTTCGCCTGAGCGCAGACGCAGAGTTACGTAGGAACCGTCACGAGCAACGATCTGAACGTAGGCACCAGCAGAACGAGCCAACTGGCCGCCTTTACCTGGTTTCATTTCTACGTTGTGAACCGTTGAACCAACCGGGATGTTGCGCATTGGCAGGGTGTTACCCGCTTTGATTGCAGCATCAACGCCAGATTGAATCTGGTCACCAGCTTTCAGGCCTTTCGGCGCCAGGATGTAACGGCGTTCGCCGTCTTTGTACAGAACCAGCGCGATGTTCGCGGAACGGTTCGGATCGTACTCCAGACGCTCAACCACAGCAGGAATACCATCTTTGTTGCGTTTGAAGTCAACCAGACGATAATGTTGCTTGTGGCCACCACCGATATGACGGGTGGTGATACGGCCATTGTTGTTACGACCACCGCTTTTGCTCAGTTTCTCAAGCAGCGGGGCATAAGGTTTACCCTTGTGCAGCTCAGGGTTAACCACTTTAACAACGTGGCGACGACCCGGAGATGTAGGTTTACATTTAACAATTGCCATTGTTCTTACTCCTCCGACTTACTCTGCGCCGCCGATGAAGTCCAGGTTCTGGCCTTCTTTCAGGGTGACGTAAGCTTTTTTCCAGTCGCTACGACGACCAACACGCTGACCGTGACGTTTCACTTTCCCTTTAACTACCAGGGTGTTCACGTCTTCGACTTCGACTTCAAACAGTTTCTGCACTGCAGCTTTGATTTCTGCTTTGGTCGCGTCTTTGGCAACTTTGAGAACGATGGTGTTGCTTTTCTCCATCGCAGCGGATGCTTTTTCAGATACGTGCGGTGCACGCAGCACTTTCAGCAAACGTTCTTCACGGATCATGCCAGCATCTCCTCAACTTGCTTCACAGCATCAGCAGTCATAACCACTTTGTCGAAGGCGATCAGGCTAACCGGGTCGATGCCAGCTACATCGCGCACGTCAACCTTGTACAGGTTGCGAGCTGCCAGGAACAGATTCTCATCCAGTTCACCGGTCACGATCAGCACATCTTCCAGAGCCATATCTTTCAGTTTCTGTGCCAGCAGCTTAGTTTTAGGCGCTTCTACAGAGAACTTCTCGACAACGATCAGACGATCTTGACGTACCAGTTCGGACAGGATGCTTTTCAGCGCGCCGCGGTACATCTTTTTGTTTACTTTCTGACTGTGGTCCTGCGGTTTAGCAGCAAAGGTCACGCCGCCTGAACGCCAGATCGGGCTCTTTACAGAACCTGAACGCGCACGGCCGGTACCTTTCTGGCGCCACGGTTTTTTACCGGAACCAGTCACTTCAGCACGGGTCTTCTGAGCACGGGTACCTTGACGGGCACCTGCTGCATAAGCAACAACAACCTGGTGTACCAGCGCTTCGTTGAAATCACGACCGAAGGTAGTTTCGGAAACAGTCAGCGCGCTTTGCGCGTCTTTCAATACTAATTCCATTGCTATCCCCTTACGCCTTCACAGCTGGTTTAACGATCAGGTTGCCACCGGTTGCGCCCGGTACAGCACCCTTAACCAGCAGCAGGTTGCGCTCAGCGTCAACACGTACTACGTCCAGGCTTTGAACGGTTACACGCTCGTCACCCAGGTGGCCAGCCATTTTCTTGCCTTTGAACACTTTGCCCGGAGTCTGGTTCTGACCGATAGAACCCGGAACGCGGTGAGACAAGGAGTTACCGTGGGTAGCGTCTTGGGTACGGAAGTTCCAGCGCTTTACAGTGCCGGCAAAACCTTTACCTTTAGAAGTACCGGTAACATCGACTTTTTTAACGTCAGCGAAGATTTCTACGCTGATGTTTTGACCTGCAGTGAACTCTTCACCTTCTGCAAGGCGGAATTCCCACAGACCACGGCCAGCTTCAACGCCAGCTTTAGCGAAATGACCCGCTTCCGGTTTGGTCACGCGGTTAGCTTTTTTGCTACCAGTGGTGACCTGAACGGCACGGTATCCGTCGTTAGCCAGGTCTTTAACCTGAGTCACGCGGTTCGCTTCAATTTCAATCACGGTTACAGGGATAGAAACGCCATCTTCAGTGAAGATACGAGTCATACCCACTTTTTTACCGACTAAACCAATCATTGTTTCAACCTCTCAATCGCTCAATGACCTGATTAACCCAGGCTGATCTGCACGTCTACACCGGCAGCCAGATCCAGACGCATCAGAGCATCAACGGTTTTCTCGGTTGGCTCAACGATGTCAACCAGACGCTTGTGAGTGCGAATCTCGTACTGATCACGCGCGTCTTTGTTAACGTGCGGAGAGATCAGAACGGTAAAGCGCTCTTTGCGAGTTGGCAGCGGGATCGGACCACGGACTTGCGCACCAGTGCGCTTGGCAGTCTCGACGATTTCCGCGGTTGATTGATCGATAAGACGATGATCAAACGCTTTCAGGCGGATACGGATTCTTTGGTTCTGCATGAGACCAGAGCTCCAATTATTTATAAACGTAAATAATTACTCCTCACACCCATTTCGATTGATGGGGGAGTGTAATCGTCAACATATAACCCCCATATCGGGAGTATTGTTCGATGAGCAGAAAGTCCTGCCTATCGACTGATTCGCTAAAATCAGGCTTACCAAGATTAGGTAAGCCCGCGCATTATACGCAAAACAGAACGGGAAGCAAGCCACAGATGGAAATATGCTCAGGATATCGACATTTTTTACCGATTTGCGTATTCGACTACGAAAAGCGATTCACGGGGATGGGATTATGCAGGCAGGTGAGCTCTTGCCGCTACTCCCCTACGGTGTCTACAGAATAGCCGCCGACGGGGAGTGGGAATTATAAGGAAACTAGTCTTTGCGTTCCAGTACCTGGGCTTGCGCGTAATTTTGAATGCCCAGACGCGCAATCAAATCCAGCTCAGTTTCCAGCCAGTCGATATGCCCTTCTTCATCTGCCAGGATCTCTATCATCAAATCACGGCTGACGTAGTCATGGATCGAGTCGGCATAGGCGATGGCCTCGCGCAGATTCTTGGCGCCATCCAACTCCAGGGCCAGGTCTGAACGCAGCATTTCTTCGATATCTTCGCCAATGTTCAGTTTGCCAAGATCTTGTAAATTCGGCAGACCTTCAAGGAATAAAATGCGCTCGATATAGCGATCGGCATGCTTCATTTCGTCGATCGACTCGTGATATTCCTTGTCATTAAGGCGCATTAAGCCCCAGTTTTTGAACATTCGGGCGTGCAGGAAATATTGATTGATGGCAACCAGCTCGTTGCCGAGCAGTTTGTTGAGGTGAGCAATGATCTTTTTATCGCCTTTCATAGGTAACTCCTCCTGGCCAGTTCTGAAAGTGTAGAAGCTGGAGGCCAAGAGTCAAAAAATAACCTTACCTTTAGTTAGGCAACTTCGTGCATAGGGATAATGGTTCCGCGTTCCTCCACCATAATCTGTCTTGCCTGTCGAATGCACTTCCCGCAGTCGGTACCAATCGGCACTAATTCACGCAATTGCTTCATGGTATGAGGGTTGTGCTGACGCACGGCTTTACGGATTGCTTTGTCAGTCACGGCATTACAGAGGCATACATACATAGAGAGACTCACTTCTTAACCAATCCCATAAGTCTAAATAGGAATGCTTTTTATTTCAATTAAGATTTGAGAAAATTGCATAAAAAAAGGGCACCGAAGTGCCCTCTTTTTGTGTCGAAAAATTATTCGCGATTAAGCGATAACTTTAGCAACAACACCAGCGCCAACAGTACGGCCGCCTTCACGGATTGCGAAACGCAGGCCGTCGTCCATCGCGATTGGGTGGATCAGGGTTACAACCATGTTCACGTTGTC
>NZ_QYYG01000016.1 GCF_003591175.1 Serratia inhibens
ATTAAGAAACGGTGTTTTCACCGGCTTGCTTCTTCCTGGCTGGGCGACTGGTTCTCGTTAGAGGAGTCGTTGTTCCCGGTCAGTGGAGGCGCATTATAGGGAGTTCTCAGAAGGCCGCAACCCCTAATTTCAATATTTTTTCCAACCGTTGAATGTTTAACCAAAACCCGATTAAAGAGGTAGTTTTTTCAACGATTTAAAGCCATATCCCTGCAAAACGGGCAATAAAGCATCAGTGTCTTCATTCAACGCCATGCAATACGCCAGATTATCTTCCTGGGTCGACACCAGATTTTCCTGCGAAGAGATAAGCCAAGCGGTGCGACGGGCAATAGCAGCACCGGAATCTACCAGTCGGGTTCCCTCAGGCAACACCTGCATTAACTCTTCTGCTAATAAAGGGAAGTGGGTGCAACCCAACACTACCGTGTCCGGCGGCTCGCGCATGCTCAGCCATGGGTGAAGAATTTTCTTCAGCGTGGACAGCGGCACGGCTTCGCCATGCAGCTTGGCTTCCGCCAACTCCACCAGCTCTGAAGAACCCAGCAGCTCGATTTTGCAGTCGGTGGCGAAGCGGGCAATCAGCTCATGAGTATAGGTGCGTTGTACCGTGCCACGGGTAGCCAACAGGCCCACGATGCCATTGGCGGTCAAGCGGGCAGCAGGTTTAATCGCGGGCACTACGCCCACTACCGGGAAGGTAAAGCGCTCGCGCAGCGCCGGCAGAGATACGGTGCTGGCGGTATTACAGGCAATAACGACAATCGCCAGAGGATGACGTTGCTGCACCGCGCTGACAATCTCCAGCACGCGTTCAACGATAAACTCTTCGGATTTCTCGCCGTAGGGGAACGCCACGTTGTCGAAGGCATAGATATAGTGGAGGTCCGGCAGCAATTGCCGAACCTCCTGATACACCGATAGCCCGCCGACGCCGGAATCAAATACCAGCACCGTCGGGCGGGGCGTCGCGGTGGTGTTAGAAGGTATAGCTTCCAGTGAGGTAGTATTCTCTTCCTGGAGTAGCGTAGCCATAAGCCGTCTCATAATCTTTATCAAACAGGTTGGCAATTCTACCACGAACTGTCAGATGAGATGTGACCGGATATGAAACTGCGAGATCCCACAGGCTCACGCCGCCGAGTTTAACGCTTTGTTCTGGGTAGGTGCCGTAGTCTTTGTCATAACGCTCACCGAGGTATTGATAGGTGACTGCCCAGTCAAAATCATAGATCTGCCAATCCAGCTCATACTTCACCTGCTGTTTGGCTCGACGCAGCAGAACTTCATTAGTTTTGGCATTGCGTGGATCGACATAATCGTAACCGATGCGATGGGTTAACGGACCGGTGTCGAATGAAGCAGTAGCCTCAATACCTTTAATAGTGGCCTTGCCGACATTGTAATAAACGTAATTGGTCTCGCCGGTGGCATCAATCAGGTTATCAATATCGTTGCGGTAGCCGGACACGCGCCAGGTTACCGGCCCGGTCAACCCTTCAAAGCCGCCTTCCCACTGTTTGCTTTCTTCTGGCTTCAAATTAGTGTTGTTGCCGAAGTTGCCATACAGTTGGCTCATATTGGGCGCTTTAAACGCCGTGCCATAAGAAGCGATGAAACGATACCCTTCGACAAATTCCCAGGCAGCGCTAGTTTGCCAGGTGCCATGCCAGCCGAATTCGGAGTGATCGTCGCCGCGAACCGCCCCTTCCAGGGTTACCGGCCCGACCAACTGCTGCGCGGTAAGATAAACACCGGCGTTGCGTTGGGTTTTTTCACCGTTAACCGTAGTGGAGTCTGGCTTGATTTGCTGGTGTTGCCAGTCAATCCCTGAACTGACCGTCCCCTGACCTACCTGAAGCGTGTTCCCCCACTGCAGATTGTATTGCTCTGAGTCGACCAAACTTGCCGAGCTGTCATGCATGCCCAGGCGTGGATCGTAATCATAATCCTTGCTGTGGCTGTAGCTGCCGATCAACTGCGTTGCGTAGATACCTTCCTTATAACGCAAGCCGGTATCCCAGGTTTGGCTGTACAACTTGCGGGTATCGACCAGCGGGCTGGTTGGCGAGGAGTAGTAAGCGTCGTAAGCCGTGCGGTTGTCATAACCATAACCACGAACAAAACCGCTGATAGCCTCGCTGAACTGATGATCAACGGCACCGTACAGCGACTTGCTCATAAAGCCGTCGCGATCCTGCTGGCTTTGCATGCCAGTGCTGCCATAGGCCACCACATCATAGCCTTTGGTATAAGTGTAATTACCGGCGACCGTTGCAACCGTACTGTCGCCCAGTTGTTGCTGAGTAGAGGCGTCATAGGCTTGATAGCCGTTTGAACCTGCACCGGCGGAAAGTGTGGTGCCATTCTTCTCGCGGGTGGTAATAATGTTGACCACCCCGCCGATGGCATCAGATCCGTACGCTGCCGAACGCGGCCCACGGATATATTCGACTTTTTGCACCAGCGAGATCGGGATCTGGCTGAGGTCGGAAGAGCCGCTGATACCGGCCTGATTAAGGCGAATACCGTCAATCAGCACCAGCACATGGCTGGAATTGGTGCCACGGATAAACAGCGAGCTTTTTTGTCCCAGGCCACCACTTTGCCCGACATCCACACCCGGCAAACGACGCATCACGTCAGTCAGGCTTTTGGCCTGCCAGCGATCGATATCATCACGGGTAACAACAGAGGTTGGTGCCAGTACGGAAGAAACCGGCTGCGGGAAGCGGTTGGCGGTAACCACCAGGTTATCGCTGTTATTGGCTGTGGTGTTGTCTTGCGCCCATCCAGAAAAAGCCGTGATGGATGAAACCACCGCCAGCAGTGTATTTTTTGTAATTGTCATGAAAAAGCATCCAAACTTAATTGGCGGATGCCGCAGGATCATGGCCGGTAATTCGCGACGGCCACGGACATTGCGACGTAATACCGGCAGGTCTTCGGGCTTGGGAGTTACAAGCTGCATAGGCAACCTGCACCAGGCGATGACTTCCCATCCTGCAGTGGACAGTGTCTGCGTAAAAACGCTATCGCCGTGACTTCCCCTTACCGCTGCGCGTCAGCTCCGGATTCACACCGGATTCCCTTTTCACTCGCTGCTTGAGGCCGGACGGCAATGCTACGATCAATGTAAATAGATGTCTAGACTTCCACCAATGTTACAAATAATAAACACGACAAAACTGGACTTCACGGGCTGATTCCCTACAATCCCCGCTGATCAAATTTGCCTGACGAGAAGAAACATGACGCCCGAGAATTTGCCTATTGAACGTTACGATGACCAACTGGCGGAGAAAACTGCCCGGCTGAAGACGCTGATGTCACCGTTCACGGCACCCGAGCCGGAAGTGTTCCGCTCGCAAGTCGAGCATTACCGCATGCGCGCCGAATTCCGCATCTGGCATGATGAAGACGAGATGTATCACATCATGTTTGACCAGCAGACCAAGCAACGCATCCGCGTCGATCGGTTCCCTGCCGCCAGCGAATTGATTAACCGCCTGATGAGTGCACTGATCGCCGCCATCAAGCCGGAACCCATCCTGCGCCGGAAGCTGTTCCAGATTGACTATCTGTCGACCCGCAGCGGCAAAATCATTGCTTCGTTGTTGTATCACCGTAAGCTGGATGAGGCTTGGCAACAACAAGCGGAAAAGCTGCGTGACAGCCTGCGCGCGCAGGGCTTTGATTTGCAGCTGATTGGCCGTGCGTCGAAAATGAAAATCATGCTGGATCAGGATTACGTAGACGAAGTCCTGCCGGTCGCCGGCCGCGACATGATCTACCGCCAGGTGGAAAACAGCTTCACCCAGCCGAACGCAGCGATGAATATACAGATGCTGGAATGGGCGCTGGACGTAACGGCAGGCTCTAAAGGCGATTTGCTGGAACTCTACTGCGGCAACGGTAACTTCTCGCTGGCGCTGGCGCGTAACTTCGAGCGGGTGTTGGCCACTGAAATAGCCAAACCTTCGGTCGCGGCGGCGCAGTACAACATTGCGGCCAACCATATCGATAACGTACAGATTATTCGCATGGCGGCGGAAGATTTTACCCAGGCGATGAACGGGGTGCGGGAGTTTAACCGGCTGAAAGGTATCGATCTAAGCAGCTATAACTGCGAAACCATTTTTGTCGACCCACCGCGCAGCGGGCTGGACGATGAAACCGTGAAAATGGTGCAAGCCTATCCGCGTATTCTGTATATCTCGTGCAACCCGGAAACGCTGTGCGCCAATCTGGAAACGCTGCAGGAGACGCATCGGATCAGTCGCCTGGCGCTGTTTGATCAGTTCCCGTACACCCATCATATGGAATGCGGCGTGCTGTTGGAAAAACGCGTTTAACCCGACAGGGGCGACGTGGTTGCGCCCCTGCCTGGTCACCTTTATACCTGCGTATTCCCTTCCAGCGCCTTGCGCGCCTTCAGCTTCACGCCAATCCAGAGCACCAGCGCCACGGCGACAATCGCCGGCAAGAAGTTAGAGCCAATCTGCGGATATTCAGCACGCACGATCGCACTGTATAACAGCATCCCCAACAGGAAACAGGCGGCGGCCAGCTTTGGCATGCCGTCCGGCATGGCGCGATGCAGATAACGCTGGTGCAGGCAGTACACCGCCAGAACCAAAGCGATTATCGGGAAAATAGAAAACGGCACCACCGAGCTGAACAACGCGGCAAACGAACCGTTGATTGAAAGACCGGCAATCAACGCCAGCAGTAAAGTGCCATTCTCACGGCCTGATTTTTCCATCACTTTCTACCTTTTATACGTGGGACACAGAAGCTTTTTCTTGCTCGCGGCGATACCAGTAATAAGCGCCCTTGGAAATCATCCGCAGTTGCAGCACTAAACGTTCCTCAAGCCGACGCCGTTGGTCGATGTCAATGTCCAGCGCTTCGGCACCGGCGCTGAACACGATAGTCACCATGGCTTCCGCCTGCGCTTCGGTGAAGCTGCGCGGCATATGGTTTTCCAGCTCGAGGTAATCCGCCAGTTCGGCGATAAAATGTTGGATCTCGCGTGCCACCGCCGCACGGAAGGCGGCCGAAGTACCGGAACGCTCACGCAACAGCAGGCGGAAGGCGTTGGGATTATTGCCGATAAACTCCATAAAGGTGGAGACCGAGGTGCGGATTACGCTGCCGCCCTTGGCGATACGCTGGCGCGCCTGCCGCATCAGTTGGCGCAGCATCAGGCCGCTCTCATCGACCATGGTCAGCCCAAGCTCGTCCACGTCACGGAAGTGGCGGTAAAATGACGTGGGCGCGATACCCGCCTCGCGTGAGACTTCGCGCAAACTCAGGCTCGCAAAGCTGCGTTCGGCGCTTAGCTGGCTGAATGCCGCCTCAATGAGGGAACGACGAGTCCGTTCTTTTTGTTGTGCTCTGACGCCCATATGCATATCCAGATAAGATCCATTCATTGAGTCTAACGCCGCTGAGTCGGCAATATAGCAAATTTTATTGCAACAGCATTTATACAAACGCGTCCTGTCACAGTTTCAGCCTGTACCATTTGTGCTTTGCCTCAAAAAGCCTAATGGTGATTGGGCGCTCAGCGCTATGATGTTAAGATACCGTTGTAATTTTGTATAAAAACAGGTCTCTCCTACATGCAACAGCACTATCAATTTGATGCCATTGTAATTGGCTCGGGCCCTGGTGGTGAAGGTGCCGCTATGGGACTGGTGAAACAAGGCGCTCGCGTGGCCGTTATCGAACGGTACAATAATGTGGGCGGCGGATGTACTCATTGGGGTACCATTCCGTCCAAAGCCCTCCGCCACGCCGTCAGCCGCATTATCGAATTCAACCAGAACCCGCTTTACAATAATTCACGCACGCTCAGTGCAACCTTCCCTGACATTTTACGCCACGCCGATAACGTCATTAATCAACAAACCCGAATGCGTCAGGGTTTCTATGAACGCAATCAGTGCAAACTGTTTGCCGGCGATGCACGCTTTATCGACGCCAACACCGTCAGCGTCAGCTACATGGACGGCACTCAGGACACCATCCGCGCCGATCATATCGTGATCGCTTGCGGCTCGCGCCCCTACCACCCGGCCAGCGTCGACTTTAACCATCCACGCATCTATGACAGCGATTCCATTCTCGAACTGAGCCACGAACCGCGCCACGTAATCATTTACGGCGCCGGTGTGATCGGTTGTGAATATGCGTCGATTTTCCGTGGTTTGAACGTGAAGGTGGATCTGATCAACACCCGCGATCGCCTGTTGGCCTTCCTCGATCAGGAAATGTCGGACTCGCTGTCATACCACTTCTGGAACAATGGCGTGGTGATCCGTCACAACGAAGAGTTCGAGAAGATCGAAGGCACCGAAGACGGCGTGATTGTTCACCTGAAATCCGGCAAGAAAGTGAAAGCGGATTGCCTGCTGTACGCCAACGGGCGTACCGGTAACACCGATTCACTCGGGTTGGAGAATGTCGGTCTGGAGTCAGACAGTCGAGGCCTGTTGAAAGTGAACAGCATGTACCAAACCGCGCTGTCGCACATTTACGCCGTGGGTGACGTGATTGGTTATCCGAGCCTGGCATCCGCCGCTTACGATCAGGGCCGCATCGCCGCACAGGCGATCGCCTCCGGCGAAGCCAGCGGGCATCTGATCGAAGACATCCCGACCGGCATCTACACCATTCCGGAAATCAGCTCCGTCGGCAAAACCGAGCAGGAACTGACGGCGATGAAAGTGCCGTATGAAGTGGGTCGCGCCCAGTTCAAGCATCTCGCACGTGCGCAGATTGCCGGGATGAGCGTCGGCAGCCTGAAGATCCTGTTCCATCGCGACACCCTGCAGATCCTCGGGATCCACTGCTTCGGCGAGCGTGCGGCGGAGATCATCCACATCGGTCAGGCGATCATGGAACAGAAAGGTGAAGGCAATACTATCGAATATTTCGTTAATACGACCTTCAACTATCCGACCATGGCCGAAGCCTACCGGGTGGCAGCGCTAAACGGCTTAAACCGCCTGTTTTAACGTGGTATTGAAGTAGTTCTGCATGTGCTCGCGGATCGCCTCGGCCAATTGCTCATAACGACTGCGCAATGGGGAACCGGGGCGGTACACCAGCGCTATGGTGCGCTTCGGTTCCGGTTTATAACAGTCGAGGTAGCAGACGCCGTCTCGCTCACGCTGCGGCGGTACCGCAAGCGTTGGCAGCAGGGTAATGCCGCTGCCCGCCGCCACCATATTGCGCAGAGTTTCCAGACTGGTCGCGCGGAAATGGGTATCCTCGTCCGCCCCCGCCTGGAAGCAAAAGCCCATCGCCTGATCGCGCAGGCAGTGGCCGTCTTCCAGCATCAGCAGTTTTTCCCCCGCCAAATCCGGCATCGCTACGCGATCGCGCTGCGCCCATGGGTGATCGGAATACACCGCCAGCTTCATCGGCTCATCAAATAGCGGCACTTCGATAAAGGCTTCCGTTTCCTTCACCAGCGCCAGAATGGCGCAGTCCAGTTTGCCGCTGTCGAGCTGCGCCAGCAGTTGATGGGTTTGCGCTTCATGCAGGTACATTTCCAGCTTGGGAAAGGTTTTGTGCAGCGTAGGGATGATCTGTGGCAGCAAATAAGGCCCGACGGTCGGGATCAAGCCGATATGCAGCGGCCCCGACATAGCTTCCCCTTGCTGGCTGGCCATCTCTTTCAGGACTTTGACTTCGCGCAGCACGGTACGCGCCTGCTCCACCAGCAACAAACCCGCCTGAGTGAATAACACCTTGCGGCTGGTACGTTCGAGCAGCATCACGCCCAGTTCGTCTTCCAGCTTGCGGATCTGCCCACTGAGAGTGGGTTGGCTAACATGGCATGAATCGGCGGCACGGCGGAAATGCCGATGCTCGGCCAAGGCGACCAGGTACTCTAAATCACGAATATTCATTTTTTCCCTCCAGACCATGATAGCTCATGGCGATAGATAAGATAGCAATGAGCGATTAGATCTATCAAGCCCCGACGTCAATAATGTGTCCCAACGAAGCGATACAGCGCTAACAGCCAAAAATTATTTTCCTAATTAAGGGGTTAATCCATGTTTACCAGCCAAGAAGGCAAAAAAGTTCCTCAGGTTACTTTCCACACCCGTCAGGGCGACCAATGGATTGATGTCACCACCAATGACCTGTTCAAAGATAAAACCGTCATCGTATTTTCTCTGCCGGGCGCGTTTACCCCAACCTGCTCTTCCAGCCATTTGCCACGCTACAACGAGCTGTCCAGCGTGTTCAAACAGCACGGCGTTGACAGCATCTTGTGCGTCTCGGTCAACGACACCTTCGTGATGAACGCCTGGAAAGCCGATCAGCACGCCGAGAACATCACCTTCGTGCCAGACGGCAACGGTGAGTTCACCAAAGGCATGAACATGCTGGTCGAGAAAGCCGATCTGGGCTTCGGCCCACGTTCATGGCGTTACTCGATGCTGGTGCGCAACGGCGTGGTGGAAAAAATGTTCGTCGAGCCCAACAAGCCGGGCGACCCGTTTGAAGTCTCTGATGCCGACACCATGCTGAAATACCTGGCGCCGGAATTCAAAGTGCAGGAATCGGTTTCGCTGTTCACCAAACCCGGCTGCCCGTTCTGCGCCAAAGCCAAGCAAATGCTGCAAGAACGCGGTATCCAGTATGAAGAGATCGTGCTGGGCAAAGACGCCACCACCGTCAGCCTGCGCGCCGTCAGCGGCCGTGCCACCGTACCGCAAGTGTTCATCGGCGGCCGTCACATCGGCGGCAGCGATGACCTGGAAAATTTCCTGTCAGCCTGATTAATCAATAATAACGAAGCCAACGTGAACCTTTGGCGGGCTATGGCCCGCCTTTTTTACCTTTCAGGAGCGGATATGAAACAGTTGAATGTTGACGTCGCGGTTATCGGCGGCGGCACCGCCGGTCTGGGCGCCTATCGCGCTGCTAAACTTTCCACCCCCAGCGTAGTGATGATCGAGGGCGGGCCTTATGGCACCACCTGCGCACGCGTCGGCTGCATGCCATCCAAATTGCTGATCGCCGCCGCCGAGGCGGTGCATCAAATCGAGCGCGCCCCCGGCTTTGGCGTGTATCCCGCCGGTAAAACCACCGTTAACGGCCGTGAAGTGATGGACCGCGTCAAACGCGAACGTGACCGCTTTGTCGGATTTGTGCTGGAAGGCGTCGACGAGATCCCGGCCGCCGACAAAATTCACGGCTACGCCCGCTTTATCGACGACAATACCCTGCAGGTCGATGAACACACCCGCATCGTGGCGCAGCGGATCGTTATCGCCACCGGTTCCCGCCCAAGCTGGCCGGCACAGTGGAACTCACTGGGCGACCGGTTGATCGTCAATGACGACGTGTTTAACTGGGATGATTTGCCGCAGTCCGTCGCGGTATTTGGCCCGGGTGTCATTGGCCTGGAGCTGGGTCAGGCGCTGCACCGTCTGGGGGTCGACACCAAAGTATTTGGCGTTGGCGGCGCCGTCGGCCCATTAACCGACAGTGCGGTGCGCAGCTATGCCGCCAAAACCCTGGGCGAAGAGTTTTATCTGGATGCCGACGTGAAGGTCGAGATGATGCAGCGCGAAGGCGACAAAGTGTTTATCCGCTATCAGGATCTGCAGGGTCGGCCACAGGAAATCATGGTGGATTACGTACTGGCCGCCACCGGTCGCAGGCCGAACGTCGATAAACTGGGCCTGGAAAACACTCGCCTCGCACTCGATACCCGAGGCGTGCCGCAGGCCAATCGTTCGACCATGCAAACCAGCGTGCCGCATATTTTCATCGCCGGCGACGCCAGCAACCAGCTGCCGCTCCTGCATGAGGCCAGCGATCAGGCACGCATTGCCGGGGCCAACGCCGGCAGCTTCCCGGAAATCACCCCAGGCCTGCGCCGCAGCGCGATTTCGGTCGTATTCTCCGATCCGCAGATCGCCATGGTCGGTTCGACCTTCCGCGAACTGAGCGAGAAATTCAGCGCTTGCGGCTGCTTCGAAGTCGGCGAGGTTTCGTTCGAGAATCAGGGGCGCTCGCGCGTGATGCTGCGTAATAAAGGCCTCCTGCATGTCTACGGCGAGCAAGGCACCGGGCGTTTCCTGGGGGCGGAAATGATGGGGCCGGACGTTGAACATATCGCTCACCTGCTGGCCTGGGCGCATCAGCAGCAGATGACCATCAACCAGATGCTGGATATGCCGTTCTACCACCCGGTGATCGAAGAAGGCCTGCGCACCGCACTGCGCGACCTGCAGACCAGGCTCAAGCTGGGTGAGGCCGAAGCGGAACGCTGCCAGCGCTGCCCGGGCGAGTAAACCATCATAAAAAAAGCGCGGCTCACACTGTGAACCGCGCCCTTATGAACGGACTAACTTAACTTAAAACAACCGCCGTTTCGCTTCGGCGATCGCACTGGCGACCTGCTGAGGAGACACTCCGCCCTTGGCCGAACGCTTGTCCAGGCAAGATTGCAGCGCCAGAATCGGGTACACGTCGTCACCAATCACCGCACTGAACTTCTGCAACTCGGTCAGCGTCAGTGCCTCAAGCGCCTTGCCCTGTTGGATGGCTTCTACCACCGCTTCACCGACGATATGGTGCGCCTCACGGAACGGCACGCCTTTGGCGACCAGATAGTCCGCCAGTTCGGTCGAGTTGGCGTAGCCCTGCTCTGCCGCCTCTTTGCAGCGTGGACGTTTCACCTGAATACCGTCCAGCACCAGCGCCGCCATTTGCAGACAATCCATCCAGGTATCCAGAGCGTCGAACAGCCCTTCCTTGTCTTCCTGCATGTCTTTGTTATACGCCAGCGGCAAACCTTTCAGCGTCATCATCATGCCGGTCAATGCACCCTGTACACGGCCGCATTTGCCGCGGATCAGCTCCAGCGCATCCGGGTTTTTCTTCTGCGGCATCAACGAAGAACCGGAAGTTACACGGTCGGACAGGTCGACAAACGCCGCTTCGCCGCTGTTGAAGAAGATCAGGTCTTCGGCAAAGCGCGACAGGTGCACCATGCTGATGGAAGCATTGGACAGCAGCTCCAGCACGTGGTCGCGATCGGAAACGCTGTCCAGGCTGTTGCGGGTGGCCGAGGCAAAACCCAACCAACCGGCAAGCTGTTCACGATCGATCGGATAAGCGGTACCGGCCAGCGCGCCGCTGCCCAGCGGGCTGACATCCAGGCGCTTGAGCGTATCTTGCAGGCGGCTTTCATCGCGGGCCAGCATTTCCACATAGGCCAGACACCAGTGGGCGAAAGTGACCGGCTGCGCGCGTTGCAAGTGGGTATAACCCGGCATCACCGCATCCTGATTGGCTTCGGCAGTTTCCACCAGCGCCTGCTGCAGTTGCACGATGGCCTGATGCAGTTCACCGATTTGCTGTTTGCACCACAGTTTCAGATCGGTCGCGACCTGATCGTTACGGCTACGGCCGGTATGCAGCTTCTTGCCCAGATCGCCGACTTTGTCGATCAGTTTCTGCTCCACCCAGCTATGGATATCTTCCGCATCGCTGCTGACAATCGCCTGCGGGTCGGCCTGCACCTCTTCCAACAACACGCTCAAAGCCTGCTCAAGCTGTTGCTGCTCGGCTGCCGTCAGCACGTTGACGGTGACCAGCGCTTTCGACCAGGCCACAGAGCCAACAATGTCCTGTTCCGCCAGGCGATAATCAAAGCGCAGAGAGTCGTTTAACTGTTTGAACCGCTGATCTGCCGCCTGACTGAACCGTCCGCCCCAAAGTGCCATACCTTTACTCCTGAATTTTATGCAAATAAGGGCGCAGCACGCTGCGCCCTTAACAAGTCACGCCGAATAATGAAATTACTTGTTCTTTTTCTCGTTCAGCGCGCGAATGCGTGAAGAGAGCGAGAACAGGCGGATAAAGCCGCCCGCGTGGCTGTGATCGTAAACTTCGTCTTCGCCAAAGGTAGCAAACTCTTCAGAGTACAGGCTGTTGGCGGATTTCTTCTGAATCGCCGTCACCTGACCTTTGTACAGCTGCAGCACCACTTCGCCGTTCACTTCTTCGGCCAGCGCTTCTGCAGAGGCCTGCAGAGAACGACGCAGCGGAGCAAACCAGCGGCCGTCGTACACTACGTAGGACATTTCCAGGCCCAACTGCTCACGCCATTTGAAGCTGTCGCGATCCAGCACCAGTTGCTCGACGCCACGCAGTGCCGCCACCATGATGGTGCCGCCCGGGGTTTCGTAGCAACCGCGGGATTTGATGCCCACCAGACGGTTTTCCACGATGTCGATCCGGCCTACGCCATGTTTGGCCCCCAGCACATTCAGGGTTTCCAGACATTTGTATGGGCTCAAGGCTTCACCGTTAACCGCCACAACGCGGCCTTTTTCTACGGTGATGGTCACTTGCTCAGGCTGGTCCGGCGCTTCCTGCGGATCCACGGTCCAAACCCAGCAGTCTTTGTTCGGTGCATTCCATGGGCTTTCCAGCACGCCGCCTTCGGTAGAGATATGCCAGGCGTTCTCGTCACGGCTGTAGATTTTTTCCAGCGACGCAGTCGTCGGGATATTGCGCTCTTTCAGGTAATCCAGCAGCGCTTCACGGGAACGCAGGTTCCACTCACGCCAAGGCGCAACTACTTTCAGGTGCGGTGCCAGCGCGGTGTAGGTGGTTTCGAAACGCACCTGGTCATTGCCTTTGCCGGTTGCACCGTGGCACAGCGCATCAGCGCCGACTTTCAACGCCAGCTCAACCTGCGCTTTAGCGATAATCGGGCGCGCCATTGAAGTGCCCAGCAGATAGCTGCCTTCATACAACGCGCCGGTCTGCAGAACCGGATAAACGTAATCGCGGATGAATTCTTCACGCAGATCAACCACGTGACACTCAGAGGCACCGGATTGCAGGGCTTTTTGCTCCACGCCTTCCAGATCGCTGCGCTCCTGGCCGATATCCGCCACGAACGCTACCACTTCGCAGCCGCCGTAGTTTTCTTTCAACCAGGGAATGATGGCCGAAGTATCCAGGCCGCCAGAGTACGCCAGAACGATTTTTTTGATGCCTTGGTTTTGCATGGTCTTTTCCTTTTTAATTCTAAATTTAAGCGAGGATCCGGGTGCCAATCGACACGCCGTTAAACAGAGCTGGAAGCTGATCGGCATGGCGCCAGCTGGCGATATCCACCGGCCGGCCAAGGGTGCGGGCCGCGTCGAGCGCCGCATTCACCTTCACCACCATACCATCGGTGATGATGCCTTGGGCAATCAGTTGTTCCGCTTTTTGTGCCGTCATTTCTGCAATGCGTTGCCCTTTCCCATCGAGAATGCCGCTGACATCCGACAGCAGGATCAAATCCGCACCCAGCGTGGCGGCCAGGGCCGTCGCCGCCTGATCGGCGTTCACATTCATTAATTCCCCTTCGGCGGTGATGCCGATAGAGCTGATCACCGGCAGATAACCGGCGTCCAGCAGGGTATTGAGCAGCACCGGCGAACCCGGCTGCGCGTTACCTACGTGGCCCAGCGCCGGATCGAGTTGGGTCACGGAAACGCTGCCGCCGTCCGCCAGGCTCAGGCCCACCGCATTGATCCGGTGCTTGATGGCCCACGCCAGCAGGGTCTTGTTGGCAGTACCGGCCAGCGCGCCGGTAATGATGTCGATCTGGTCCGCAGGGGTCACCCGCAGACCGTTTTTCTTCACCACCGGCAGAGAAAGTTGTTTCATCAGCTCATCCACCAGGCAACCGCCACCGTGAACGATAACCAGCGGGCGCTGATGCTGCTGACGGTAGCTGTCCAGGGCGGTGAATAAACGCTCCAGCGCTTCTTCACTGTCTAATAACACGCCACCTAACTTGATAATTAACGGATTCATCGCTGTTTACATCCCACGCTGGTTATTCATTAAAGTAATGACTGGGTTTCCGGGAACCCAAAACGGATATTCAGGCATTGCACCGCCTGAGCGGCCGCGCCTTTCAACAGGTTGTCTTCCGCCGCTACGGCGATCAGGTGTTCACCCTGCACGGCAAAGCCGATATCGCAGAACGGCAGGCCCACCACCGCTTTCAATGCCGGCACGCCTTGGTCGTACAGCCGCACCAGCGGTTTGTCGTCATAGGCGGCGTGATAGGCAGCGGCCACGTCCTGCGCGGTAACGCCGGCTTTCAAACGGCAGGTGATGGTTTCGAGAATACCACGCGGGAAGTTACCCAAATGTGGCGTGAAGATGACCGGCGTGCCCAGATGCGCAACAATTTCCGGGTGATGACGGTGGTTGAAGATGCCGTACGGCTGCAAGCTCACTTCACAGAAGCTGGTGGTCACGCTGGCTTTGCGGCCCGCGCCGCTGACGCCGCTGGTGGCGTTGATGACCGGCCATTGGTCAAGATTCAACAGCTGTTGATCGATCAAGGGTTTCAACGCCAACTGCGCCGCCGTCGGGTAGCAGCCCGGTACGGCGATCAGTTGCGCCTGTTTGATTTTTTCGCTCTGCCACTCCGCCAGGCCATATACCGCCTGATCCAGCAGTTCAGGATGCTGATGCTCGAAACCGTAGTACTGGGTATAGAAACCGGCGTCTTTCACGCGGAACGCACCGGACAGATCGAACACCACGCAACCCGCTGCCAGGAACAAAGGCGCGATATCGTGGCTGACCTCGTGCGCCGTGGCCAGGAACACCACGTCGATGCCATCGGCGGCGGCAGCCACGTCGACCAGCGGTTGCAACGGCAGATCGACGATGCCTTTTAATTGGGGATGCAAATCAGAAAGCAATTTTCCTGCATCTGCACTTTGCGCTGAAACCGCTAATGCGGTTATGTTCATGTGTGGGTGACGATTCAGGTAGGCCGTGAGCTCCGCTCCGGCGTAACCGCTGGCACCAACGATCAGCGTATTCAACATGTGGCCTTTCACCTTCTTGGCTTACGAGTGGTCGTATTCGACTCAGGTAACCGGGCTCACCAGCGTTGTTTCGCCGTTCACCCACGTGGTCGAGCGTTGATGTTTTTATAATCATCCGGGAATCGGGTTCCCTTACGCTCTAGCTTACTGTATTTTTATTCAAAATAAATGCATGAATATTGATACTACCCTAACCAAAGGCTGTCAACAGTGAAGATGAAATTACCTCCATTTATTGAGCTGTACCGGGCGTTGATCGCCACTCCGTCGATCAGTGCCACCGATGGCGCCCTCGATCAGAGTAATGAAGCGTTAATCAACTTGCTGGCCGGGTGGTTTGCCGATTTGGGCTTCCGCGTCGACGTACAGCCGGTGCCCGATACCCGCAACAAATTCAACCTGCTCGCCAGCATTGGCGAAGGTAGCGGCGGCTTGCTTTTGGCGGGCCACACCGACACCGTCCCTTATGACGAAGGCCGCTGGACGCGCGATCCCTTCACTCTGACCGAACACGACAATAAGCTGTACGGTCTGGGCACCGCGGACATGAAAGGCTTCTTTGCCTTTATTCTGGATGCCGTGCGCGACATCGATGCCGGCAAGTTGACCAAGCCGCTGTACATTCTGGCAACCGCAGATGAAGAAACGACGATGGCCGGCGCGCGTTATTTCGCTGCCTCGACCGCCATCCGCCCGGATTTCGCCATTATCGGCGAGCCCACCTCACTGCAACCGGTGCGCGCGCACAAAGGACATATGGCCAACGCCATCCGCATTGTCGGCCAGTCCGGACACTCGAGCGACCCGGCACGTGGCGTCAACGCCATCGATTTGATGCACGACACCATTGGCCGCCTGATGGAACTGCGCAAAACGCTGCAGGAGCGCTACAACAATCCGGCATTCGCCGTGCCTTATCCGACGATGAACTTCGGTCATATCAGCGGCGGCGACGCGGCCAACCGCATCTGCGCCTGTTGTGAACTGCATCTGGATATTCGCCCGCTGCCGGGCATGACGCTCGACAATATCAACGAGCTGATGCACCAGACGCTGGAACCGATCAGCCAGCGCTGGCCGGGCCGCCTGAACATTGAGGAACTGCATGCCTCGGTCCCGGGCTACGAGTGCCCGACCGATCACCATATGGTGGCGGTGATTGAGCAACTGCTGGGCACCCGTACTCAGGTGGTCAACTACTGCACCGAAGCGCCGTTCGTCCAGCAGGTGTGCCCGACGCTGGTGCTTGGCCCAGGGTCAATCAACCAGGCGCACCAACCGGATGAATACATTGATACGGCGTTTATCGAGCCGACGCGCAAGCTGCTGGGCCAGTTGGTCGAGCACTTTTGCCATCAATAAACCTGATACAAGGTAGGGTTAATGATTTATCATCACCCCTACCTATTAAGAAGTATCAAAACAATATAATAAGCCAGACTGATAACCGGCGTGCCGTAATTAAATTTCAGAAAACGCGCCGATTTTGATGTTTTTTTGCTAAAAATAGTGTCAATTGACGATTGGACAGGAACGTGGCGAGATGAAACAGGCGCTCTTCGCCTGACACGTGAAATTTACTTACAAGATAAAAAATCATACAGAACTGGGTCAGGGGTTATATGAACGAACAATATTCGGCAATGCGAAGTAATGTCAGTATGCTCGGCAAATTGCTCGGCGATACCATCAAAGATGCGCTGGGCGAGCATATTCTCGATCGCGTTGAAACTATCCGTAAGCTTTCCAAATCTTCACGTGCCGGCAACGAGGCGCACCGTCAGGAGCTGCTTTCCACCTTGCAGAACCTGTCCAACGACGAGTTGCTGCCGGTCGCGCGCGCCTTCAGCCAGTTCCTTAATCTGACCAACGTCGCCGAGCAGTACCACAGTATTTCGCCCAATGGCGAAGCCGCCAGCAATCCGGAAGCGCTGGCCCAACTGTTCACCCGGCTGAAAGACAAAAAACTCAGCACCAAAGAGCTGCAAAATGCGGTCTCTCAGCTCTCCATCGAGCTGGTGCTGACGGCGCACCCGACGGAAATCACCCGCCGCACCCTGATCCACAAGCTGGTTGAGGTCAATACCTGCCTGAGCCAACTCGATCATAACGATCTGGCCGATTACGAGCGCAACAAGATCATGCGCCGCCTGCGCCAGCTGGTTGCCCAGTCATGGCACACCGACGAGATCCGTAAAAACCGCCCTTCGCCTATCGATGAGGCCAAATGGGGCTTCGCGGTGGTGGAAAACAGCCTGTGGGAAGGAGTGCCCGCCTTCCTGCGCGAATTCAACGAGCAGTTGGAAAACTCCATCGATTACAGCCTGCCGGCGGAAGCCGTGCCGGTGCGTTTCACCTCCTGGATGGGCGGTGACCGCGACGGCAACCCGAACGTGACCGCCGAAATCACCCGTCACGTGCTGCTGCTCAGCCGCTGGAAAGCTTGCGACCTGTTCACCCGCGATATTCAGGTGTTGGTGTCCGAGCTGTCGATGACCGAATGCACCCCGGAATTGCGCGCGCTCGCCGGCGGCGACCAAGTGCAGGAACCGTATCGCGAGATCATGAAACAGCTGCGCGGCCAGTTGATGAGCTCTCAAGCCTATCTGGAAGGCCGCCTGAAAGGCGAGCGCGTGCTTAAGCCACAGGATCTGCTGGTGAGCAACGATCAGCTGTGGGAACCTTTGTTCGCCTGTTATCAGTCGCTGCAGGCCTGCGGCATGAGCATCATTGCCAACGGTCAGTTGCTGGATACCCTGCGACGCGTCCGCTGCTTTGGCGTGCCGCTGGTGCGTATCGACGTCCGTCAGGAAAGCAACCGCCATACCGAAGCCATCGCCGAACTGACCCGTTATCTGGGCCTTGGCGACTACGAAAGCTGGTCAGAAGCCGACAAACAGGCATTCCTGATCCGCGAATTGAACTCCAAACGCCCGCTGGTGCCGCTGAAGTGGGAACCGAGCGCCGACACCCAGGAAGTGCTAGAAACCTGCCGCGTGATCGCCGAAGCGCCGCAAGGCTCCATCGCAGCCTACGTGATCTCCATGGCGCGCACCCCTTCTGACGTGCTGGCGGTTCATCTGCTGCTGAAAGAAGCCGGTTGCCCGTTCGCGCTGCCGGTAGCGCCGCTGTTCGAAACCCTCGACGACCTGAACAATGCCGACGACGTTATGACCCAGTTGCTGAATATCGACTGGTATCGCGGCTTTATCCAGGGCAAGCAGATGGTGATGATCGGCTATTCCGACTCGGCGAAAGACGCCGGGGTAATGGCCGCCTCCTGGGCGCAATATCGCGCGCAAGATGCGTTGATCAAAACCTGTGAAAAGGCCGGCGTGGCGTTAACGCTGTTCCACGGCCGTGGCGGTTCGATTGGCCGCGGCGGTGCGCCTGCACATGCGGCGCTGCTATCGCAGCCGCCGGGCAGCCTGAAAGGTGGCCTGCGCGTGACCGAGCAGGGTGAGATGATCCGCTTCAAGTTTGGCCTGCCGGAAGTGGCCATCAGCAGCCTGGCGCTGTATGCCGGCGCGGTTCTGGAAGCCAACCTGCTGCCGCCGCCGGAGCCGAAGAAAGAGTGGCGTTCGCTGATGGACGACCTGTCGGAGACATCATGCAAAATGTACCGCGGTTACGTGCGTGAGAACCCGGACTTCGTCCCTTACTTCCGCGCCGCAACGCCGGAGCTGGAGCTGGGTAAACTGCCGCTGGGTTCACGCCCGGCCAAGCGCAAGCCAAACGGCGGCGTAGAAAGCCTGCGCGCCATTCCGTGGATCTTCGCCTGGACGCAGAACCGCCTGATGCTGCCGGCCTGGCTGGGCGCCGGCGCAGGTTTGCAGGAAGCGGTGAAAGCCGGCAAACAGAATCAGTTGGAAGCCATGTGCCGCGACTGGCCGTTCTTCTCCACCCGTATCGCCATGCTGGAAATGGTCTTCGCCAAAGCCGACCTGTGGCTGGCGGAATACTACGATCAGCGCCTGGTCGACAAATCGCTGTGGCCGCTGGGCCAGCAGCTGCGCGATCAGCTCGAAAGCGACATCAAGGTCGTGTTGACCATCGCCAATGACGCTCATCTGATGGAAGATCTGCCGTGGATCGCCGAATCCATCGCGCTGCGTAACGTGTATACCGATCCGCTGAACGTGCTGCAGGCAGAACTGCTGCACCGCTCGCGCCAGCAGGAACATCCTGATACCCGCGTTGAACAGGCATTGATGGTCACCATTGCCGGCGTCGCCGCCGGAATGCGCAACACCGGCTAGGTTGCGCGCCAAAGCACGGCTCCTGTTCACAGGAGCCGTTTTTCTATGTGTCGCTGACGGGCGCGGAGGTGCGCGATGGCGTTATCCCTCTCGGACTGGTTTGTTGCCAACGATATCGAGTGCTCGCGCCTGACGGCGATCAATGCCTCTTTCCCTCGTCACACCCACGATGAATACGTGATCAGCGCCAATCTGAGTGGCACCGAACAAATTTGGCTGGACGGCAAAACCTCTCTGGTGCACGGTGGCGAGATCACCGTTTACAACCCGGCCAGCATTCAGTCCTCGCAATTTGGCAGTGAGAAAGTCGAATTCTGCAGCGTGCATTTACCGCAATCACTGCTGCGCAGCCTGGCTAACAACCATAACCTGAGTTCCGATCGTCAGGCGCCGGTGTTGACCGAAGGTGTGCTGCGCAACCCGGCGCTGTTCGACGCCATTTGCCGTTACGCCTGCACCCCGCACGACGCCGTTGAACAAGAGCAAAATCTGCTGTGGCTGTTGGGGACCCTGCTGGACGATCGCACCGCGGATCACCCGCAACCGACGGAAACCGTCGGCCGGGCGCTGGAGTTCATGCGCGACAACCTGACGCTGAAAATCAGTCTGGACACGCTGGCCCAGGTCAGCGGCATGAGTAAATATCATTTTGTCCGGCTGTTCCGGCAACGCGTCGGCATGCCGCCGTTGCAATACCACATGCAGCTGCGGCTACTGGAGGCGCGTAACCTGCTGCGGCAAAATCAACACACGATGGACGTGGCGCTGGCCTTGGGTTTTTACGATCAAAGTCATTTTATTAACGCTTTTCGCAAAACCATGGGCATAACGCCGCATCATTACCTGCAATCCTTCACCCGCTAAATAAACTCGCGGTAGCCCGACACCACCACGTACAGCGCGAAGTAGCCAAAAATAACCGCCGAAGCGAAGTAAGAATATTTCAGCAGGCGAGCCCCCAGCATTTTACCGCCCAGGCTACCCACAGAGCAAAGCACCGCCGTCCACACCACGCCGGCAATAAAAAAGCCGGAGAGGAACCACGACGTCGCCGTCGGTCCCCCCTGACCCATACGTGAAATCAGTGCGCCACCCACCGCCGCAAACCACAAAATCGCCGTTGGCGAAGACATCGCCAGAACCACGCCACGCAGGAAGCTGCGCGGCACCGAGCGCGGCCTCTCCGGCTCAGCCGCCGCCAGCTCAGTCGCCTGGGCGAAGGCCGCGCGCAGCATCTTGTAAGCGAACCACAGCAGCATCGTTGAACCGCCGACCCACAGTACCCAGCGGACGCCCGGGTATTGCAACAGCACCGCCATGCCCGCCAGCGCCAGCACCGCATAAATCAGGTCCCCCACGCAGGTACCGATGCCCAGCCAGAAACCGTGAAAATAGCCGCGCTGCATCGCCAGCGTGATCATGGCGATATTGGCGATGCCAATATCCAGACAAAGCGACAGACTGAGTAAAAAACCATTGGAAAACGGCAACATAGCGACAAGCTCTTTTCATTGGGACGATGCGTCATCTCATCATGCCGCTAAAGAGAGGTATTGGAAGAAATTGCGCTGACTAGTCCTGACATAGGTTGACACTTTTATGCCTGTAAAACGCCTGATGCACTGCATCGGGCGTTTTGTATTTTAGTGACTGGTGAGGCCGCTCTCTGTTGTAAATTTCTATCGATTCCCTCACCATCTTTCTTGCCTGCTCCAGATCTGCCGGGCGTGATAGCAAAAACTCCGTCTTCAGTATCCCGTTCACCCTTTCCGCCA
>NZ_QYYG01000017.1 GCF_003591175.1 Serratia inhibens
TGGCGGAAAGGGTGAACGGGATACTGAAGACGGAGTTTTTGCTATCACGCCCGGCAGATCTGGAGCAGGCAAGAAAGATGGTGAGGGAATCGATAGAAATTTACAACAGAGAGCGGCCTCACCAGTCGCTAAAATACAAAACGCCCGATGCAGTGCATCAGGCGTTTTACAGGCATAAAAGTGTCAACCTATGCCAGGACTAGTCACGATCAAGCAGTCTGATGTCAGGTTTAAACCGCAATGTTTCGTTTGATTGGCCGGCAGATAGACGGGCTACACTGTCAGCACCCACACAAACAGCTTCGAATGACAGCGTTATACCAGGCGCAGTAACCTTTGCTACAAGTCATGCTGAATGGCTGCATTAATAACTTATTAATTCTTAAGGGGAAGTGAATTTCCCTTGTGAAATTAACACTTTGACAATGCTTAAATATAAGTTTTCACTTAATGATAAAGGTGATGTAGATGACGGATATAATTGCTCAAAATGTTGTTGTTTCGATGCCATCACAACTTTTCACATTAGCGAATTCGTTTGGTGCCATTGCGAATGGCCATATTTATATCGGAAAAATTGATGCTGACCCAACCATTGTAAGTAATCAAATCCAGGTATATATGGAAAGTGCTAATGGCAACCGGGTGCCAGTAACACAACCGATAGCCATCAACGCTGGCGGATATCCGGTATATTCTGGTCAGGTCGCAAAATTTATTACTACCGGCGAACATAGCATGGCGATTTTAGATGCTAATAATACTCGGCAGTTTTATTTTTCTAATGTTTTTAATTACGGGTGGAATCAATTTAAAAATCAGGTTATGGATGAATTGCTAAGTCCCAAAGGGGCCTCAAAGATTGGTTTCGACATCGAAGAGGATTACCCTAAGGGAACGATAGGGAATACTTTCAATAACTTTTTTAAAACATGTCAGTATGTACAGATTTACTATGATGAGATTGGAAATTGGGATGATGCAATTTTTCAAGCACAGATGAACATTTATCTTAAAGGTTACTCACCTAAACTTGTATTTCCAAGTGGTATTATTCATTTAAAGAGACCAATTCTAGGCGCTCAAGCGTTGGGGGATGCTATCCATACTGCCAGACCTGACTTGCAATTTTACAACCCTGTCACCGGCAGATACAAATCTACATGGCCAACGATTATTGAGGGTACATACCGTAAACATTACAATGCTGGGACTAACCCCAATGCGGGCACTCAAATATACTTAGACTTAAATAACGATGCGGACCTTACTTACCAAAATTATGGGATAATTCATGTTGGTCCAACAGAAGCAGAGCAATTTAATCAAAGTGCTATGGTGAAAAAAGCCTGGCCGGGAACATGTGTCATAAGAAATGTTAACTTGGGTTCATATTTAATGACACCAAGCCAATATTCTGGGTGGTGTCACGGTATTGTTTCATTTAACGGAACACAGAATCTGGTTGAAAATGTCCAGGTATATAACGTTTGGGGGGGAGGGATTCTATTTGATTGGTGTTGGGATAGTAAGATCACCAATTGCTTGATTATGAGATCTGGACGGATGATGGACCGTACCGATTACTCTGCTGCTGAAACCGATATTATAGAGAGGCAGTTACATTCTGCCATTCAAGTTATGATGTCTCCGAGGGGAAGCGGAACGCTACCTAGTGAAAGCAGTGATAATAGTAATTTTATCCGTATATATGACTGCCATATTGAGGATAACTACGGAACAGCAGATATAATGGCAAGGGGCCAAGCATCACCAATATGGATCGAAAACTGCCATTTTGAAGCTGATGGTGTTGCCCCAGCGAGTTCAAGAAAAACGGCGATGGCCCTTAGTGCTGGCATTACTCAATTTATGGGAGATCCTTCCTTAGGTTGGAATGAAAACGCAGCAAATTTCGGAGCGTATGTTTATTGGTACGGTGGGTCAATGTATGCCAATGCATATTCTTATACTGCTAGAGTAGGCCGATACTCAGAACTTTCCTTAGAAAACATAAGGTTTCCGAACATTAACAAAATACTCGTATCATCAGGAAATACGCCAAGTAAGTTATCCGCAGTTAACTCTGTTCTTGGTGATGTGCAGCTAAATGGAGGTAATGCTAAAGACTACCCGTTAAGTATGACGGATTGTTCAGCAAATGATATTACCGTAAGTTATGTTAAAGGAATACGTTTGACGTCTTGTAATATTTCCAGCTTGACGGTTTCAAATAATACAGCGACTGCGACAACGCCTTCGATACTTAATGGGGTTATTGCTGGTTATATTTCTGGCATATTCAGTTTTGCCTTCGGCGATGTGTGGCTTACCTCTACGACGACAGAGTCTGATTACAACGTAACAAATGGGACTGTCCGCGAGAATTTCAACTCATATTCCAATTATACTGGCGAATATAAATAAAGGAGATACCATGCCTAGAATGAGAGATTTTGTTGCGTTAAATAAAGCAACCAGCTTCGATAATCTTATGACACCTGGCTACTACGTATTTGGTTCTTTACTTACAGATGTTAACAGCCCAGGACTCCCTAACAAGCTGTCTGGTAAAGCCGGTTCATGTTCTGTGGCAGCGTTGGTAGGTAACGGCACGCGACAAACGTTTGTCGGAAGAGATAATCCTAAAATATATTATCGTGTCTGGAATGGTTCTAGCTGGTCTGCAACCAATGAAATCACTTCTGCAACGATTTAGTGCGGCATACAATTAAGGCAATTGTGCTACGGATCGCGCCAAAGAAAATTCTACATTACTGTAATTTCAGGGTAAAGGGGCAGTATTACACTGCCCCTGTTAAACTTGGCCTTAAGGCTTCTTGGCCACCAGCACTGTACGTAACGGGGCCGGGTAACCTTCAATTGTCTTGCTGCTGTCCTTAGGATCAAGGAATTCGGCCAGTGATTCACTGGTCATCCAGTCGGTTCGGCGCTGCTCTTCGGTGCTTGCCGCGCATGCGTGAAGTGATGCGGTTGAGTGGCAATATGGCGGTCACTTTCCATCGTGCTTTCGACATGTGTCAGAACCCGATGGTAGCCCTTGATCAACTGACGCAACTGGGCGTGGCGCGGATCCTGACCTCCGGCCAACAGCAAAACGCCGAGCTTGGGCTGCCGTTGCTGCGCGATCTGGTGCAGGCCAGCCAAGGGCCGGTGATTATGGCCGGTGCCGGCGTAAGGCTCAGTAATCTGCACAAGTTTGTGGATATCGGTATTCAGGAGGTGCACAGCTCTTCGGGCCACGCGGTACCTTCGACCATGCGCTATCGCAAAGCCGGTGTGACCATGTGTTCAGACAATGAGTTTGATGAATTTAGCCATTATTGCGTGGATGGCGAAATGGTGGAGGCGATGAAAAACGCGCTGGCCTTGGTTGATCCTTTGGCACAAAGCGCATAAACACGCAGCTAACCGCGCTCTGACCACCGGTTTCCGGGCCGCAAGACCCTTTAGCGTGCAACTGAACCCTCGGTGATCACGCGAGTACCAGGCCCCGACGTTTTGTCGGGGCTTTTTTTATGCAAGGATAGGACTATTGAAGAGAGGAGGATGAAAAATCAAAAACATCTCCAGGGCTGATACCGCAGGCAAGAATGCGCACCACGTTGTCTTTATCTCCAGGGTTAATAAGAATGTCATGAATGGTTCTATTATTATTCATATAATGCCGAGCATAATACAGATTGCCAATCCGCACCCATGGGATAGTACCGCTTTCGACGATGTCGGTGTAATTATCATTATATGATCTGGCCCAAATACCCGTTGAAGCGGGTGGTGTAGGTTGATTACCGATATATGAAGCAACGGCCCAAAATGTCCGTGGTCCCATAGCCTTGAAAATACGTTGCCCTAACCCTTTATATGCGGGATTTCCCCCCGTCGACGTAAGGATGTTGCCATTCACTGTCAGGTTACCGTCAATAAACCATCCGGTCGGTTGTTGGTTGGCGTCTACCGTTATCATGTTGTTGTTATTTAGATAGTTGAGTGACTTGGTTTGTAACTCGAAGTTACGTATTCCGATACTCAGACTGC
Source organism: Serratia inhibens (assembly GCF_003591175.1). Lineage (GTDB taxonomy): Bacteria > Pseudomonadota > Gammaproteobacteria > Enterobacterales > Enterobacteriaceae > Serratia > Serratia inhibens. The sequence goes on from NZ_QYYG01000017.1 coordinate 4,060, forward strand.
CTCTGAGAATGTTGTACCCTGCCTCATTATTGAGTGAGCCGTTTGTCCACAAAGGCATAATGGCATTACTGAATGACAACTGATAGCCAGAGTCCGTTTCAAAACGGATAGCCTGCGGAGATAATGTACTTTTTGGACCATTGGCCGTGGCAAAGGCAACGTTGCTAACCTGAACAGGAGTGACATTCACTTTACTGCTGGACTTTCTTAATACCAAAAAACCTCCGTTCGGGTCGCCATAATCATTAATATAAGATCCGTTGGCTATTTGGATGTTTGCCGCGGAGTCAGAGTCAATATCAATGCACGTGCCGTTTCGGTCGGCCATAAAATTACTTAAACTGACACCGCCTAAATAACTGGTACCTTGAGTAGTGGTTTTAATGAAGGTTTTTTTGCCGTAGGAAAAAACGTTAACCATAAAGGTATTGTCATGACGGTCAAGGTGGAATGCGCAAGAACCTTCGACGGCAATAGACGCGGTAACCGCATCTTCGGTTGGCCGTACGACGTTGGCGTTAACGTGTACGTTAGTGAACCGGTTAATTTCACGGCTTTGAAAGATTCGGTAATCACAGCGTACCGCCCAGCCATAAATATTGTTGAAGTTATTGGCCTCACCACTGGCCTCAACGAAGTTATAGGCTCCAACGTAACGGCAGTTGGCTACGGAGAGTGCACCGGTTGCAGTGATGGTCGTACCGTATTGGATAAACTTTTCTGGTTCACTAATGGCGTATTGCTGGTTAGGGTATAAGAAGGACCAGCCGTCAAAAACAACGTCTCTTCCACAGTTAAAGCAAATAACGCCAGCGGGTTTTTTGATGATGAATGCGCTGTCGTCTGATAGCCCGGCTCGGCCGGGGCCGTTGGCTGTATTACTGGAGGGACCTTGCGCCATGGCACTGCGGGTGCCTTTAAGTGTCACGCCTGAGGCGACCTGGATTGACGTCGCCGCATTCAGCAAATACTGGCCATGCTCCGAGGCGTATACAACCTTATTTTTTTGGGTTGAAACGTAGTTAATTGCTGCTATTACAGCGATGTCTGAAGCCGTTGAACCCGTGGGATCTGCGCCGAAATGGTCAAAGGTGATTTTATCGCTAAGTCTTTTCCATCTTGCGCCTCCCACAGTGACAATAGTGGTACCGTTATTGTCAGCGGTGGTTGAATCACCATTTGCATAGTAAAACTCCCCACCACCGGCATAGCGTCCTGCGGTGTGTGAAACCAGAAAAACCACCTGATCATCAGCCGTAGGCACCAAATTCCGCAGTTCATTGACATTGTTAACGCTGAGTAAGTTATTCATTGCTGCTCTCCTCTTGTTTGGAGTCAATATTATCTTGGCTACTGGAAAAGTAGGAAAGCGCAGGAAGTCCTTTGAACCATGGCACAACAAATAAGAAAATCCAGGGTTAATATACATTATGAATGATTTTATTTTCTGGAATTAATGTTTGTTATTTCCAACGTCAAGATGAGTTGGGGATGTATTGGTTAGATTGCTCTTGTTTTATGGCTTTTTAGGTTTCTTGCCTTTGTGTCATTGTTGATTACATTTACGATTTTGGTTGGTGTGACTTTTGAATGAAAATATAAAGCCTGAATCAGGTTGACTGGAGTATATCTAAGAATTATTTCGACTATCGACGTTACAACCAAGGCAATTATGAACTTGATGGAAAAACACTTATCGTTTCCGGAAAAGGTGAACTAAAAACGGAGATTGATGTGATGAATTATGAAGGAAACTGCTGCGGTGCTATTTTTTCTGCCGTTATTGATGGCCAGTATGATGCTCTTAGGTGGTTGTGAGAATAAAAAAAGATACGCCTTAGCGATAATAAGATGAGTGTCTTTGACCGAGAGAAAGGGAACAAGCAGTGGCGCGAGGCCGAGCGTATGCAGCAATACCAACCTGAATTTGAGGCAATGCGCTGCGGATAGTGGATACCGATAAGGGATAATGCGGGGGCCTGGTTTTCCAGGTCCCCGTTTGGCAAGAGTTAAGGCTTCTTGGCTACCAACACCGCACGCAACGGGGCCGGGTAACCTTCGATCGTCTTGCTGTTATCCTTGGGATCAAGGAATTCGGCCAGTGATTCGCTGGTCATCCAGTCGGTTCGGCGCTGCTCTTCGGTGCTGGTTACACACATGTCGGCGATCTTCACGTCGACAAAACCGCATTTCTCCAGCCAGCATTTCAACGCTTCGGCCGAAGGAATGAAGTAGACGTTGCGCATCTGGGCATAACGATCGCCGGGCACCAGCACCTGGTTGCGATCGCCTTCCACCACCAGGGTTTCCAAGACCAGCTCACCTTCGGAGACCAACTGGTTTTTCAGTTGATACAGATGATCCAATGGCGAACGGCGGTGGTATAGCACGCCCATGGAAAATACCGTATCGAAAGCGGCCAGCTCAGGCAGTTGCTCAATACCCAGCGGCAGCAGGTGAGCGCGTTGATCGCCACCCAGCAGTTTGCGAACCGCTTCGAACTGGCACAGGAACAGCTGCATCGGATCAATGCCCACCGCCATTTGCGCGCCGGCACCCACCATTCGCCACAGGTGATAGCCGCTACCGCAGCCGACGTCCAGAATGGTGCGGCCGGCCAGCGGCGAAATGTGCGGCAGAACGCGATCCCATTTCCAGTCGGAGTGCCATTCGGTGTCAATATCGATGCCGTACAACGAGAACGGGCCTTTACGCCATGGCATCAGGGTACGCAGCATCTTTTCGATGCCTTCCAACTGGCCCGGCGACAGCGGGGCGTCCATCTCGGCGCGCACGCCGTGCAGCAAATCGAGACGGGTTGGCGTCAGTTCCGGCAGGTGTTCGACCGAGTTAAACCACTGTTTGAACTTGCCGTGCAGCGACTCGCGCTGCCAGGCGCTGAGCTGCGCGGGCAGGGTATCCAGCCAGTGGCTGAGGTTGCCTTTAGCGATGCGCTGATAGAAATCACCAAACTCAATCATTGCTCAGCTCCTGCTTTCAACGCGATCAATGAGCCGAAGTTAAAGCACTGGAACCACACTTCCGCATGTTTAAAACCGGCCTGCTTCAGGCGGGCTTTGTGGGCCTCTACCGAATTGGTCAGCATGACATGTTCCAGCATGCTGCGCTTTTGGCTGATCTCCAGCTCGCTGTAGCCGTTGGCACGTTTGAAATCGTGGTGCATGTTGAACAACAGTTCGCCGACGTCAGCATCTTCAAAGCTGAATTTCTCCGACAGTACCAGCGCGCCGCCTGGGCGCAGGCCGCGATAAACCTGCTCCAGCAGGCGAAGACGGTCGGCCGGCTCGAGGAATTGCAGGGTAAAATTCAGCACCACCATGGAGGCATTTTCGATCTTGATATCGAGGATATCGGCTTCGATAACCTCTACCGGGGTGTCGGCGCGAAAGGCGTCGATATGGCGGCGGCAGCGTTCTACCATCGCCGGAGAGTTGTCGACGGCAATGATATTGCAACCCGCCACCTTGATATTCCGACGCATCGACAGCGTTGCCGCGCCCAGCGAGCATCCCAGGTCATACACCTGGCTGTCGGGCTGCACGAAGCGTTCGGCCAGCATGCCAATCATCGAAATGATGTTGGAATAGCCGGGAACGGAACGCTGGATCATGTCCGGAAACACTTCAGCGACGCGTTCGTCGAAGGTCCAGTCGCCCAGTTTGGCGATGGGGGCAGAAAAAAGAGTATCGCGGTTTGGCATAGCGGGAAGTCAGTTCAGAATTCGAAGGCGCGTATTCTAACAGATAACGGCAAAAAAGCGGAGCGGAAGCAGGCGGCGTGGCCGCCTGATGACGAACAGGAGATCAATACAGGCTGAAAATCAGATCCCAGGGCAGATAGAAAATGTTGGTCAACACCATCAAGACCAACGAAATATAGGTTGCCGACATACCTGAACGGCGCCAACGGACTTCACGGTTACGCAAACCGTAGTAGTGCACCAGGCGCCCGGTCATCAACATCAGGCCGCAAATATGGATCATCCATATTCCTGCACCGTTCATTTCCATGATCACCAGCAGTACGGCGGCGATAGGAATATATTCTACGGCATTGCCGTGAACGCGGATGGCGGTCTGCAGCTCATAAAAGCCGCCGTCTCCGTAAGCGACACGGTATTGCATCCTTAACTTAACCACGTCATAAGAGAGTTTGATCAACAACAATGCGCCGAGCACGACATAAAGCGCGCTTACCATTTTTAACTCCATTCCCTAACCAAAACTGGCAGCGAGCATCATAGCGGCCATTGCAATCAGTGTCGCGAGGAAAAATCTGATGTAATCGGTCAGATTAATCGGTCAAAACAGCGCATCCTGCTCCGGCCAGTCCGGCGGCGGGGGCAAATTAGGAATAGCCTGATGAAGCTGCTGCCAGATTTTTTGCGCCTGTTGCGGTGAATCGCCATTATCCGGCGTATGAATAAACAGGAAGGGGGTGGATTGCTGTTGCCAGGTGGGCAGTTTCTGCTGCCAGGCATCAAACCACCGCAGATTGTCTTGCAACACGTCACCGCCGATAAAACGGACCAGCGGGTTGTTGGCGGTGACCAGCGCATGTACCGGCAGCTTGGGTTTCTTTTGCTGAGCGTCGCGCACCGCCGCGCTGTCAGGGGCGGCATGATGCACCGGCCGGCTGTCGAGGATTACCCGGTTAATACCGCGCAGATGCAACCCCTGATTCAACAGGCGCTCTTCCTCGCCCTTGGCGAAGAATGCAGGGTGACGTACCTCTACGCCGTAGGTGAATTCTTTCGGCAACCCGTCAAAGAACTGCCACATGCGCGGCAACTCATCCGGCCCAAATGCCGAGGGTAACTGCAACCAAAGCTGCCCGATACGCTGATGGACCGGGTTCAGGCAGTGATAAAATGCCTGCAGCTCGGCATCGCAGTTGCGCAGTGCTGCCTTATGGCTGATCTCTGAGGGGAATTTGAAACAAAAACGAAAATCATCGGTGGTCATGTCGCGCCAGCGTTGAACGATCTCCAGTTTGGGTAACGCGTAGAAAGTCGTATTGCCTTCTACGCAGTTAAAATAGCGGCTGTAATCCGCCAGATCGCGCAGCCCGATGCGGTTCCAGGCTGTGTGCTGCCACTGTGGTAGTCCGATGTAGATCAACGCGCCATCTTCCTTAATGTTCCTGTGAGATAAACGTAGGCGCAGCATGCAGCGCCCTGTCATTGTTACTCGCCGAATGCGGCAAGAATTTCGCCGGTACTGCGCACGCGAGCCAGGCGCGGGAAGATATTCTCGACGGCAAATCTGTGCATCTCGGCATTTTGCGCGCTGCACAGATCTTCGGCGATCACTAACTCGTAACCCAGTTCCCAGCCGGCGCGGGCGGTAGATTCAACGCCGATATTGGTGGAGATCCCGCCCAATACAACGGTTTTAATGCCGCGGCGGCGTAATTGCAAATCGAGATCGGTACCGTAAAACGCGCCCCATTGACGTTTGGTCACCAGAATATCGCCGTCGCTGACCGCCAGGGACTCCGGGAACTCCCACCAGTTTGCCGGTAATCCACCTGCCGGCGACGGAGCGGGTTTGTCTACCGGCTGTTTAAGCGCATCGGCAAATGTATCGGACCAGCCAACGCGCACCAGGATCACCGGCGCGTCGAGCGAACGAAAACGCGCCGCCAGTTGCGCGCCGTGGGCTACCACGCTTTCGGCGCTGTGCGGCCCACCGGCGTAGGGCAGGATGCCGTTTTGCAAATCAATCAGCACCAGCGCTGTGGTTTGAGCGTCAAGTTTCAACATAGGGGCTCCCGTTACTGGGTGGATGAAATATGTGCAGCCAAAACGGCGCACTAAAACAAGGGTGAATTCAGGCTACGTGAAAAAAGGGTCACCGGTTAATGAGAAATTTGTTAATCAATGTGTTACTTCGAACAAAAACACGCCATTTAGTGCTGCAACAAAGCTGTGTTCGCACTTATCTGGAGCATGAATTTCCTTTATAATGATCGCCTTTTTTCAACACACTTTATTCCAACGACCTATGCCGATTTATGAATATGCATGTGGTGCTTGCAGCCTTCGGTTAGAGAAATTGCAAAAATTTTCCGATACGCCGCTGACTGACTGTCCGGCGTGTGGGCAGCCCGCGTTAACCAAGTTGATTTCTTCCACGGGTTTCCAGTTAAAGGGCACCGGTTGGTATGCAACAGACTTCAAACCGGGTAATAAGTAGAGTTCATCAGTTAACAGCCGCGTGGCCGGCGCAAAAGCCCGCGCGGAATCGGCTTAAGCCAAAAGGATAGCGTATGCGTACTGAATATTGCGGGCAATTGAATCTGTCCCACGTGGGCCAGGAAGTCACTTTGTGTGGTTGGGTCAACCGTCGTCGCGATCTGGGCGGCCTGATCTTTATTGATATGCGCGACCGCGCAGGCATCGTGCAGGTGTTCTTCGATCCTGACCAGAAAGCCGCGTTTGACAAGGCGTACGACCTGCGCAACGAGTTCTGCATTCAGATTGTCGGTACCGTGCGTGCACGCCCGGACAGCCAAATCAATAAAGATATGTCCACCGGTGAAGTGGAAGTGTTCGCTCATGCTCTGGAGATTATCAACCGCTCCGAGCCGTTGCCGCTGGACTCCAACCAGGTCAACACTGAAGAAGCTCGTCTGAAATATCGCTACCTGGATCTGCGTCGCCCGGAAATGGCCGATCGCCTGAAGACCCGTGCGAAAATCACCAGCTTCGTGCGTCGCTTTATGGACAGCAACGGCTTCCTCGACATCGAAACCCCGATGTTGACCAAAGCCACGCCGGAAGGCGCGCGTGACTACCTGGTGCCGAGCCGTGTGCACAAAGGTAAATTTTATGCGTTGCCACAGTCGCCACAGCTGTTCAAACAGCTGCTGATGATGTCGGGCTTTGATCGCTACTACCAAATCGTCAAATGCTTCCGTGATGAAGACTTGCGTGCCGATCGTCAGCCTGAATTTACTCAGATCGACGTTGAAACTTCCTTCATGACCGCCGAACAAGTGCGTGAAGTGATGGAAAAACTGGCGCGTGACCTGTGGCTGGATGTGAAGGGCGTGGATCTGGGCGATTTCCCGGTCATGACCTTCGCGGAAGCGATGCGTCGTTACGGTTCCGACAAACCGGATCTGCGTAACCCGCTGGAGCTGGTGGACGTCGCCGACCTGGTGAAAGACGTTGAGTTCAAAGTGTTCTCCGGCCCGGCTAACGACGTCAAAGGCCGGGTTGCCGCTATCTGCGTGCCGGGCGGCGCACAACTGACTCGCAAGTTGATCGATGAGTACGGTACCTTCGTTAACATCTATGGCGCCAAAGGTCTGGCCTGGCTGAAGGTCAATGACCGTGCCGCCGGCATGGAAGGCGTACAAAGCCCGATCGCCAAATTCCTCAGCGCGGAAGTGCTGGAAGCGATCCTGGCGCGTACCAACGCGCAGACCGGCGACATCCTGTTCTTCGGCGCAGACAGCTTCAAGATTGTGACCGATGCGATGGGCGCGCTGCGTCTGAAGCTGGGCCGTGACCTGCAACTGACCAAGCTGGACAGCTGGGCACCTCTGTGGGTGGTGGACTTCCCAATGTTCGAAGAGGACGGGGAAGGCGGCCTGGCGGCGATGCACCACCCGTTCACCGCACCGCGCGACATGAGCCCGGAAGAGCTGAATGCGGCGCCAACCACGGCCATTGCCAATGCCTATGACATGGTGATTAACGGCTACGAAGTCGGCGGTGGTTCAGTGCGTATTCACCGCAGCGAAATGCAGCAGACGGTCTTCAGCATTCTGGGTATCGACGAACACGAACAGCGCGAGAAATTCGGCTTCCTGCTGGATGCATTGAAGTACGGTGCACCACCGCATGCCGGCCTGGCCTTCGGTCTGGACCGACTGGTGATGCTGCTGACCGGCACCGACAACATTCGTGACGTGATTGCCTTCCCGAAAACCACCGCTGCCGCCTGTCTGATGACCGAAGCACCAAGCTTCGCCAATCCGGCGTCGTTGCAGGAGTTGGGAATTTGCGTGGTCAAGAAAGCCGCGTTACCGGAAGAGAACGAGTGATGAGTTACAAGCGGCCCGAGTCCATTTTGGTAGTGATTTACGCCAAATCCAGTGGACGGGTGCTGATGTTACAGCGGCGCGACGATACCGAGTTCTGGCAGTCGGTTACCGGCAGCCTGGAGGAAGATGAGTTGCCGCCGCATGCCGCACGGCGTGAGGTCATGGAAGAAGTCGGCATCGATATCGAAGCAGAGAATCTGCCGTTGTTCGATTGCCAGCGCTGTGTGGAGTTTGAACTCTTTGTCCATTTGCGACATCGCTATGCCCCGGGAACCACGCGCAATAAAGAGCACTGGTTCTGTCTGGCGTTGCCTGAAGAGCGCGATCCGGTGATTACCGAGCATCACGCTTACCGCTGGCTTGAGGCGGCGCAAGCCGTGAAGTTGACCAAGTCCTGGAGCAATCAGCAGGCGATTGAAGAGTTTGTGATTAATTCAGTCCAGTAATTTTTTTCGGAGATTTTTTATGGCAGGTCATAGTAAGTGGGCCAACACAAAGCACCGTAAAGCTGCGCAGGATTCCAAGCGCGGTAAAATTTTCACCAAAATTATTCGCGAGCTGGTGACCGCCGCGAAACTGGGCGGTGGCGATCCGGGGGCTAACCCGCGTCTGCGAGCGGCGATCGACAAGGCGCTGTCCAACAACATGACGCGTGACACCCTGAACCGCGCCATCGCGCGTGGCGTAGGCGGTGATGATGATACCAACATGGAAACCATCATTTACGAAGGTTACGGCCCGGGCGGTACCGCCGTCATGATCGAATGCCTGAGCGACAACCGCAACCGTACCGTCGCCGAAGTGCGTCATGCCTTCACCAAATGCGGCGGTAACCTCGGTACCGACGGTTCCGTGGCTTATCTGTTCACCAAGAAGGGCGTGATCACTTACGCCCCGGGCCTGGATGAAGACGTGGTGATGGAAGCGGCGCTGGAAGCTGGTGCTGAAGACATCGTCAGCTACGACGACGGTGCTATCGACGTGTTCACCGCCTGGGAAAACCTGGGTGAGGTGAAAGACGCGCTGACTGCGGCCGGTTTCACCGCCGACGCGGCGGAAGTTTCCATGATCCCATCGACCAAGGCCGATATGGATGAAGAAACCGCGCCGAAGCTGTTGCGTTTGATCGACATGCTGGAAGACTGTGACGACGTGCAGGAGGTTTACCACAACGGTGAGATCTCCGACGAGGTTGCAGCGACGCTGTAATGAAGTTGAAGTACGGCGCTGCTCTGTGGCAGCGCCTGGCGATGTTCATGCTTAACGCAAGGTGGGGGTAGGGATGACGATCATACTGGGTATCGATCCCGGATCGCGCGTCACCGGTTATGGCCTCATTCGCCAGCAGGGTCGCCAACTGAGCTATATCGCCAGTGGCTGCATTCGCACCGTGGTGGATGACATGCCGACGCGGCTGAAATTGATCTACGCAGGCGTCAGCGAAATCATCACCCAGTTTAAACCGGATTTTTTCGCCATCGAACAGGTGTTTATGGCGAAGAACCCGGATTCTGCGCTCAAACTCGGGCAGGCGCGAGGCGTGGCGATCGTTGCCGCCGTGAACCAGGATCTGGAAGTGTTTGAATATGCGGCGCGTCAGGTGAAGCAAACGGTGGTCGGCACCGGCGCGGCAGAAAAGGCGCAGGTGCAGCACATGGTACGCTCGTTGCTTAAACTGTCGGCCAATCCCCAGGCGGACGCCGCCGATGCGCTGGCTATCGCCATCACCCACTGCCATCTCAGCCAAAACGTGCTGCGAATGAGCGAAGGGCGGCTAAACCTGGCTCGTGGCCGTTTAAAGTAGCGCTGAATCAGTGACAACTCAGGCTGGATATTCATCCAGCCTTTTTTATGTTATAAGCTTTACCAGCACGGTATGACAGTCGGTCATGCTCAAGAATTCTGCAGGAGGGTAAATGATAGGTCGTCTCAGAGGATACATTCTGGAAAAGCAGCCGCCGCTGGTGTTACTGGAGGCAAACGGCGTGGGTTATGAAGTGCATATGCCCATGACCTGCTTTTATGAGCTGCCGGATCTGGGGCAAGAAGCTATCGTATTTACCCAATTTGTGGTGCGCGAAGACGCGCAGCTATTGTACGGTTTCAACGATAAACAAGAGCGCGCGCTGTTTCGCGAGTTGATTAAAGTGAACGGCGTGGGGCCAAAACTGGCGCTGGCAATCTTGTCCGGGATGTCCGCACAGCAGTTTGTCAGCGCGGTAGAACGCGAAGAGATCACCTCGCTGGTGAAATTGCCGGGGGTTGGCAAGAAAACCGCTGAGCGCCTGGTGGTCGAAATGAAAGACCGCTTTAAAGGGCTTAATGGCGATCTGTTCAATAACAGCAGCGAAATCACGCTCCCCGCTACGGCAACGCAGGCGGCCGAGATGGATGCGGAAGCCGAAGCCGCTTCTGCGCTGGTGGCATTGGGCTATAAACCGCAAGAAGCCAGTCGCATGGTCAGCAAAATCGCCAAGCCGGGTGCCGATTGCGAAACCCTGATCCGCGACGCGCTGCGCGCCGCCCTGTAAGGTTGATAAGGGATAGAGAATGATTGAAGCCGATCGCCTGATTTCTGCTGAACCGATCAACGAAGAAGAAATTCTCGATCGCGCCATTCGGCCAAAGTTGTTGACGGAATATGTCGGCCAGCCGCACGTGCGTGAGCAGATGGAGATTTTTATTCAGGCGGCAAAGCAGCGTGGCGACGCACTGGACCATTTGCTGATCTTCGGCCCGCCTGGGCTGGGTAAAACCACGCTGGCGAATATCGTCGCCAATGAGATGGGCGTTAACCTGCGCACCACCTCCGGCCCGGTGCTGGAGAAAGCGGGCGATCTGGCGGCAATGCTGACCAACCTCGAACCACACGACGTCTTGTTTATCGATGAGATCCATCGTCTGTCGCCGGTGGTCGAAGAAGTGCTGTACCCGGCAATGGAAGATTACCAGCTGGATATCATGATCGGCGAAGGCCCGGCCGCGCGCTCGATCAAACTCGATTTGCCGCCCTTTACGCTGGTGGGGGCTACCACCCGTGCCGGCTCTCTGACCTCACCGCTGCGCGATCGCTTCGGGATTGTGCAGCGCCTGGAGTTCTATCAGGTCGCCGATTTGCAGCATATCGTTTCACGCAGCGCCAACTGCCTGGGGCTGGATCTTTCGGAAGAGGGCGCTCACCAGGTGGCGCGCCGGGCGCGCGGAACGCCGCGTATCGCCAACCGCTTGTTGCGCAGGGTGCGCGACTTTGCCGAAGTCCGCGCCAACGGCGTGATCAATGGCGAAGTCGCGATGCAGGCGCTGGACATGCTGAACGTTGACGCCGAAGGTTTCGACTATATGGACCGCAAGCTGTTGCTGGCGATAATCGACAAGTTTATGGGCGGACCGGTGGGTCTGGATAACCTGGCGGCGGCGATTGGCGAGGAACGGGAAACCATCGAAGACGTTATTGAACCCTTCCTGATCCAGCAAGGTTTTATCCAGCGTACGCCGCGTGGGCGCATGGCGACCAATCATGCCTATAAACACTTTGGCATTGAACGCGAAGAGTAAGCATTAAAAATCTATGGTCACCCCCGTTTTTGCAAGATGAATTTTGAGGTACAGTGAGCTTTGCTTAAATCTATCCGGCGTCTGTTGGGAAACTAAGCCTGTTCCCGCGCCCCGATGAAAGCCGCGCCTGAC
>NZ_QYYG01000018.1 GCF_003591175.1 Serratia inhibens
TTTGCCTGGCGGCAATAGCGCGGTGGTCCCACCTGACCCCATGCCGAACTCAGAAGTGAAACGCCGTAGCGCCGATGGTAGTGTGGGGTCTCCCCATGCGAGAGTAGGACACTGCCAGGCATCAAATAAAGCAACAAGCCCTACGTGAAAGCGTAGGGCTTTTTGTTTTTGGGTCGGGAAATAACGGACGCAGCTACGCTGCGCCTCAGTTGCTACATTGCGGTGTTTTACTTGAGCATGAGCATGCGGAAAGCCCGTCGGGAACGGGCTTCAACGCCGCTTGCGGCGGCCCCGAAGGGGTGAGTCTCAGGATGAGACGAGTATTGCAGGATACTGCCAGGTATCAAATAAAGTCGAAAGCCTCATGCGAAAGCAGGGGTTTTTTGCTTTGGGGTCAGGAAGCAACGGACTCAGGCATGTGGTCAACGTCTCAGTTGCTACATTTCTGAATGAATAAAAGGCTACTGAGGTTATATTTATAATCATAAGTATGGCCAATGTATAAAAACGATGAGTAATATTAGATATATATAAATAGCGCTAATATAGTAGGTTAGTACTATGTGACTATAAATCTCTACCTAAGATAATGTCTGTATTAATCATGCCGCCAATTATCTTCATTGGATTACCTATCTATTTGTATAAATATTTCCTTATAAAACAATTAGAAATATATTTCACGTGGATGATCGCCGGGTTAAATTAAAATCAATAAAAACAAACATTAGCCTAGCGCGCCGAATCGAGTAGACTAGGCAGAAGTTTATTTCCGTATAGGTATTTAACACTATGTCTACTGAACATGCGTCTTTAAAAACACACAATACCTTTGCGCTCCCGGTCAACGCAGCGCATCTGGTCATTGCAGATACAATCGAATTAATGATCAAGGTCTGGCAGAAAACGCAAAAGCGTCAAGAGCCATTGTTGGTGCTCGGTGAAGGAAGTAATGTCCTGTTTCTTGAGGACTTCGCCGGTACGGTTATGATCAATCAATTCAAAGGCATCGATATCAGAGAAGAGAAAGATGCCTGGTACCTTCATGTCGGTGCCGGCGAAAACTGGCATGGTTTGGTCTGCAGTACTCTGGACAAAGGTATTCCCGGGTTGGAAAACCTGGCTCTAATCCCGGGTCTGGTCGGTTCTGCACCTATTCAAAATATAGGTGCCTACGGCATCGAACTAAAAAGTGTATGCGACTACGTTGATTTACTGGACTTTAATACGGGAGCCATCGATCGCATTCCGACATCAGAGTGCGGATTCGGTTATCGTGAAAGTATTTTCAAGCACCATTTTCAGACCGGCCATATCATTGTCGGCGTAGGCTTGCGACTGAGCAAACAGTGGAGCCCGATGCTGAATTATGGCGATCTGACGAAACTGGATCCGGAAACGGTGACGCCACGCCAGATATTTGATTCGGTATGCGCAATGCGCCGCAGCAAGTTGCCTGATCCAGCTGTGACCGGTAATGCAGGTAGCTTCTTCAAGAACCCGCTTGTCAGCGAGGAGAAGGGCGCTGAGCTGGTTGCGTTGTACCCCGGTATGCCACATTATCCGCAACGGGATGGCCAGGTGAAGTTGGCTGCCGGTTGGTTGATCGACCAATGTGAGTTGAAGGGCTATCAAATTGGTGGTGCAGCGGTACATCGTCAACAAGCGCTCGTTCTGGTTAATCTGAATGATGCCAGCAGTCAGGACGTAGTTGCTTTGGCTCGCCATGTGCGTAATACGGTCGCGAAGAAGTTCGATGTATGGTTGGAACCTGAAGTCCGTTTTATCGGTGCGACGGGCGAACGAAATGCCCTGGAAGTTCTCGCATGAAAGACTCCAAAGTACCATTAAAGATAATTGAGCTATTGGCTGACGGCAGCTTCCATTCAGGCGAGCATCTTGGTGAGTATCTGGGGATGAGTCGCGCAGCGATTAATAAACATATCCAGACTATTCGTGAGTGGGGGCTGGATGTATTTACCGTACCGGGAAAAGGGTACAGTCTACCTGGCCCCATCCAACTATTGGATGCTGACAGTATTCTTGGCCAACTGGAAGATAAGCGTGTAACTGTGTTACCTGTCGTAGACTCCACCAATCAATACTTGCTGGACCGTATCACTGAGTTACAGTCGGGTGATGCTTGTATCGCCGAGTATCAGCAGGCCGGCCGTGGCCGCCGCGGACGGCAATGGATATCGCCGTTTGGTGCCAATCTGTATCTTTCGATGTTTTGGCGTCTGGAGCAAGGGCCTGCAGCCGCAATGGGCCTGAGCCTGGTGATTGGCATAGTGATGGCAGAGGTGTTACAACGCTTGGGCGCTGAAGATGTCAGGGTTAAATGGCCGAATGACTTGTATCTCAACGATCGTAAACTTGCGGGTATTTTAGTTGAATTAACCGGAAAGACTGGTGATGCCGCGCAATTGGTAATTGGTGCCGGTATCAATTTGGCGATGCGTGAAAGCAATGCAAATGCTATCAACCAAGGGTGGATCAATCTGCAGGAAGCGGGGATTAGCATAGATCGCAATGAGCTGGCAGCAACCTTGCTGAATGAGTTGCGCCAATCTTTGCCGCAGTTTGAAATTGACGGGCTGGCGCCCTTTATTTCACGTTGGCGTGCTTTGGATAACTTTATTGATAGGCCGGTTAAGCTACTAATAGGTGAACAACAAATTTTTGGTATTGCGCGTGGCATTGATCAGCAAGGGGCATTATTGCTCGAGCAGAATGGTGTGATTAAGCCATTTATCGGTGGGGAAATATCTCTACGTAGTGCTGAATAACTATTTTTGATAGGGGACCAACGTTGTCCCCATTTTTTATAGCATTATTTCCTCAAACGTACGTGTTCGACGGCATGATTAGCACTTTTCGTCATTATCAGGCTGGCGCGCTCACGGGTTGGAAGAATATTTTGCTGTAAATTCAAGCCATTAATCTCATTCCAAAGCTGGGTGGCAATATTGATGGCCTCCGCTTCGGGCAGCTTTGCGTAGTTGTGGAAATAAGAGTCAGGATTAGAAAATGCGCCCTGACGGAATTTCAGAAACCTATTGATATACCAGGTTTGCAATAACTGGGCTGGTGCATCGACATATATTGAGAAATCAACAAAGTCGGAAACAAATACGTGATGAGGATCGTGAGGGTAATCCATTCCGCTTTGTAATACGTTTAACCCTTCCAGAATGAGAATATCCGGCTGCTCAATAACTTTATTACCATCCGGAACAACATCATAGATCAGATGAGAATATACGGGAGCAGTCACGCGTTTGGCACCTGACTTCACCTCAGAAACGAATTTTACCAGGCTGTGCATATCGTAGGACTGCGGGAATCCTTTTTTCTTCATCAGCCCACGTTCGTTCAGCACCTTATTTGGATGCAGGAAACCGTCGGTAGTGATCAGTTCAACGCTGCGATGTTCCGGCCAACTGCTAAGTAATGCCTGCAGCAAACGCGCAGTAGTGCTTTTACCTACGGCAACGCTGCCAGCAATGCCGATGACATAGGGAATTTTCTGACCATCGGTACCGAGGAATTGTTCAAGTACGGCCTGACGACGAAGGTTGGAGCTGATATAGAAGTTCAGCAGACGCGATAGCGGCAGATAAATCTGTGCTACCTCTTCCAGAGAGAGGTCTTCGTTAATCCCTTTTAGTTTAACGATCTCTTCTTCTGACAGCGTCAGTGGCACCGAATCTCGCAACGCGGCCCACTGGTTACGATCGAACTGAAGGTAAGGCGTCGCTAAAGATTGATCTCTTTTTATCATAAGCCAAATTCTGCCTGTTAACGCAGGTTGGGAAAGGCGCCGGACGCCAACTCCAGATAATAAACAAGCTGCATATTATAGACAGCTTGGTTTTTGGCGTAGACTTTTTTCGCAAAAGTTATCGATTGGCGGCAGTTTATGTCAATTGTGAGAAGCGGCGCGCAGTTGATTGCAGAGGTGTTGCAAAGCGGTATCTCTGGGGAATGATACCGCTTTCATGCTAGCTGGCGATGGCGGAGGGGGCTTGGTTAACCGTGAACAGGCGTTTGTAATAAATGACCGTCGGGTGATAGTAGCCATCTGGTGCTGCGGCATAGTCGGGCAACTCTCCCAGACAGCGATAGCCCAGCGAGCGATACAGTGCTTCTGCGGCGGAAGCTGCCTGCGTGTCGAGATACAGCAGGCCACGCTGTTGCTGCAGCGCCGACTGTTCCAATGCCTTCATCAGGGCTTGTCCGACACCACTGCGGCGTGCGCGGCTGTGAACTAACAGTTTTTGCACTTCAGCACGGTTGCGTCCATTCGGTTTCTGACACAGCTCGAGTTGAACCGTGCCGATGACACCGCGCTCGTCTCTGGCGATCCACAGCAACAGCTCTCCTTTGGCCAAGGCAGGTCTCAGGCTGTGGAAGTAGCTCTCGGCGTCTTCATGCGGGATCAGCGTGTCGTAGCCCACAGAGGCTCCATGCGTCACTGCATCGGTCAACAGACGAGCCAGTTCATTACGGTAAATGGGTAGCGTGGCGGCATTAATCAGGACAATTTTCATCGGTCATTCCTCCTGGATGAGGGGGTAATGAAGATAAGCAATAATTGCGCCAGAGCGGCGAAGGGCGCTCCGGCGGCGAAAGAGGTGAGGAATAATTGTAGTTGATGCCGTCACGTGGGGCATTCTTCCCTTTTCTGGTGCATCGATCCCGCTCACAGTTTCCTGATTTCGGTTTACGGATTTGAGATAACGGGCACGGGGAAAGGAAGGGCCAATACTTGCAAAAAGTGGATTAAATTATAGAGAATGACTCCTGCAATTGATGAATCTTTGCCCGCTGCGCGCTGTGAATTGCCAGGTACTATGCATAATTGGGTAATTTGTGAGCGAAAGTGCGCGAAACGCAATTTTTTTGTTGCATAGGCCGCTCGGTCTACCTAGAATGCGCTGCACTTGATGCCGGCTTAGCTCAGTTGGTAGAGCAACTGACTTGTAATCAGTAGGTCACCAGTTCGATTCCGGTAGCCGGCACCAATCAAGTCACAGTAGTTAAAATTTGGTGGGGTTCCCGAGCGGCCAAAGGGAGCAGACTGTAAATCTGCCGTCACAGACTTCGAAGGTTCGAATCCTTCCCCCACCACCAAATCTTGCCTTCGGCAGTTGACTGACCAGCGAATAACTCGTAGCGGTTAATTTGCGGAAGGGGAAGGCGAAAGCCTTCAGCAAGGTTCGAGTTGTGCAGCGTAAAGCGCAGCAGGCCCGAAGGGTGAGAGTTAAGCGACGAACAATCCTTCTCCCACCTAAAAATTCTACAGAAAAGTCAGGTAGCCGAGTTCCAGGATGCGGGCATCGTATAATGGCTATTACCTCAGCCTTCCAAGCTGATGATGTGGGTTCGATTCCCACTGCCCGCTCCAAGATGTGCTGATATAGCTCAGTTGGTAGAGCGCACCCTTGGTAAGGGTGAGGTCGGCAGTTCGAATCTGCCTATCAGCACCACTTCTTATTATCTCGCCCCCTGATTTTCTTTCTGTTCTGGATTCAACAGGCAAATGCTTGGTTGATGTGGTGATACCACCGATTTATCCGTGTCTTAGAGGGACAATCGATGTCTAAAGAAAAGTTTGAACGTTCAAAACCGCACGTTAACGTCGGTACTATCGGCCACGTTGACCACGGTAAAACTACCCTGACTGCAGCAATCACCACCGTTCTGGCTAAAACCTACGGCGGTTCTGCACGTGCTTTCGACCAGATCGATAACGCGCCAGAAGAAAAAG
>NZ_QYYG01000019.1:0-3281 GCF_003591175.1 Serratia inhibens
ATTTGATGCCTGGCAGTGTCCTACTCTCGCATGGGGAGACCCCACACTACCATCGGCGCTACGGCGTTTCACTTCTGAGTTCGGCATGGGGTCAGGTGGGACCACCGCGCTATTGCCGCCAGGCAAATTCTGTTTCATTCCAACCGCTTCACTCTCGTGTCGCCATTGAAACCAATCTCGGAACTTCGCTGAAAATATACTCTCTCTAAAACACCTTCGGTGTTGTAAGGTTAAGCCTCACGGATCATTAGTACTGGTTAGCTCAATGCATCGCTGCACTTACACACCCAGCCTATCAACGTCTTAGTCTTAAACGTTCCTTCAGGGACCTTAAAGGCCCAGGGAAGACTCATCTCGAGGCAAGTTTCGCGCTTAGATGCTTTCAGCGCTTATCTTTTCCGCACTTAGCTACCGGGCAGTGCCATTGGCATGACAACCCGAACACCAGTGGTGCGTTCACTCCGGTCCTCTCGTACTAGGAGCAACCCCTCTCAATCTTCCAACGCCCACGGCAGATAGGGACCGAACTGTCTCACGACGTTCTAAACCCAGCTCGCGTACCACTTTAAATGGCGAACAGCCATACCCTTGGGACCTACTTCAGCCCCAGGATGTGATGAGCCGACATCGAGGTGCCAAACACCGCCGTCGATATGAACTCTTGGGCGGTATCAGCCTGTTATCCCCGGAGTACCTTTTATCCGTTGAGCGATGGCCCTTCCATTCAGAACCACCGGATCACTAAGACCTACTTTCGTACCTGCTCGAGCCGTCACTCTCGCAGTCAAGCTAGCTTATGCCTTTGCACTAACCTCACGATGTCCGACCGTGATTAGCTAACCTTCGTGCTCCTCCGTTACTCTTTGGGAGGAGACCGCCCCAGTCAAACTACCCACCAGACACTGTCCTCACCCCGGATTACGGGGCCGAGTTAGAACATCAAACATTAAAGGGTGGTATTTCAAGGTTGGCTCCACGCAGACTGGCGTCCACGCTTCAAAGCCTCCCACCTATCCTACACATCAAGGCTCAATGTTCAGTGTCAAGCTATAGTAAAGGTTCACGGGGTCTTTCCGTCTTGCCGCGGGTACACTGCATCTTCACAGCGAGTTCAATTTCACTGAGTCTCGGGTGGAGACAGCCTGGCCATCATTACGCCATTCGTGCAGGTCGGAACTTACCCGACAAGGAATTTCGCTACCTTAGGACCGTTATAGTTACGGCCGCCGTTTACTGGGGCTTCGATCAAGAGCTTCGCCTTGCGGCTGACCCCATCAATTAACCTTCCAGCACCGGGCAGGCGTCACACCGTATACGTCCACTTTCGTGTTTGCACAGTGCTGTGTTTTTATTAAACAGTTGCAGCCAGCTGGTATCTGCGACTGGCTTCAGCTCCGAGAGCAAGTCTCTTCACCTACGCGCCAGCGTGCCTTCTCCCGAAGTTACGGCACCATTTTGCCTAGTTCCTTCACCCGAGTTCTCTCAAGCGCCTTGGTATTCTCTACCTGACCACCTGTGTCGGTTTGGGGTACGATTCTGTGTTACCTGATGCTTAGAGGCTTTTCCTGGAAGCTTGGCATCAACTACTTCTGCACCGTAGTGCATCGTCATCACGCCTCAGGGTTGAATAAGAGAACGGATTTACCAATTCTCTCCCCCTACACGCTTAAACCGGGACAACCGTCGCCCGGCTAGCCTAGCCTTCTCCGTCCCCCCTTCGCAGTAACACCGAGTACAGGAATATTAACCTGTTTCCCATCGACTACGCCTTTCGGCCTCGCCTTAGGGGTCGACTCACCCTGCCCCGATTAACGTTGGACAGGAACCCTTGGTCTTCCGGCGAGCGGGTTTTTCACCCGCTTTATCGTTACTTATGTCAGCATTCGCACTTCTGATACCTCCAGCAACCCTCACAGGCCACCTTCAACGGCTTACAGAACGCTCCCCTACCCAACAACGCCTAAGCGTCGCTGCCGCAGCTTCGGTGCATGGTTTAGCCCCGTTACATCTTCCGCGCAGGCCGACTCGACCAGTGAGCTATTACGCTTTCTTTAAATGATGGCTGCTTCTAAGCCAACATCCTGGCTGTCTATGCCTTCCCACATCGTTTCCCACTTAACCATGACTTTGGGACCTTAGCTGGCGGTCTGGGTTGTTTCCCTCTTCACGACGGACGTTAGCACCCGCCGTGTGTCTCCCGTGATAACATTCTTCGGTATTCGGAGTTTGCATCGGTTTGGTAAGCCGGGATGGCCCCCTAGCCGAAACAGTGCTCTACCCCCGAAGATGAGTTCACGAGGCGCTACCTAAATAGCTTTCGGGGAGAACCAGCTATCTCCCGGTTTGATTGGCCTTTCACCCCCAGCCACAAGTCATCCGCTAATTTTTCAACATTAGTCGGTTCGGTCCTCCAGTTAGTGTTACCCAACCTTCAACCTGCCCATGGCTAGATCACCGGGTTTCGGGTCTATACCTTGCAACTATTCGCCCAGTTAAGACTCGGTTTCCCTACGGCTCCCCTATACGGTTAACCTTGCTACAAAATATAAGTCGCTGACCCATTATACAAAAGGTACGCAGTCACCCAACAAAGTAGGCTCCCACTGCTTGTACGTACACGGTTTCAGGTTCTATTTCACTCCCCTCGCCGGGGTTCTTTTCGCCTTTCCCTCACGGTACTGGTTCACTATCGGTCAGTCAGGAGTATTTAGCCTTGGAGGATGGTCCCCCCATATTCAGACAGGATGTCACGTGTCCCGCCCTACTCATCGAACTCACAGAATATGCATTTTAGTGTACGGGGCTATCACCCTTTACTGCGCGACTTTCCAGACGCTTCCACTAACACACAAACTGATTCAGGTTCTGGGCTGTTCCCCGTTCGCTCGCCGCTACTGGGGGAATCTCGGTTGATTTCTTTTCCTCGGGGTACTTAGATGTTTCAGTTCCCCCGGTTCGCCTCGTTAAGCTATGTATTCACTTAACGATAGTGCAACGGATTGCACTGGGTTTCCCCATTCGGGTATTGCCGGTTATAACGGTTCATATCACCTTACCGACACTTTTCGCAGATTAGCACGCCCTTCATCGCCTCTGACTGCCTAGGCATCCACCGTGTACGCTTAGTCACTTAACCTCACAACCCGAAGGTGTTTCACTTCGCATTGCTACATTTGAGAGACTCTATGACAGGTTAATCCTTATCCCAGTACTTCTACGGAGGGATAAGTTTCAGCTGTCATGTTTCAATTTTCAGCTTGTTCCAGATTGTTAAAGAGCAA
>NZ_QYYG01000019.1:3714-5466 GCF_003591175.1 Serratia inhibens
ATCAGACAATCTGTGTGAGCACGCCACTCGAATCAATATCATTAGGTAAGGAGGTGATCCAACCGCAGGTTCCCCTACGGTTACCTTGTTACGACTTCACCCCAGTCATGAATCACAAAGTGGTAAGCGCCCTCCCGAAGGTTAAGCTACCTACTTCTTTTGCAACCCACTCCCATGGTGTGACGGGCGGTGTGTACAAGGCCCGGGAACGTATTCACCGTAGCATTCTGATCTACGATTACTAGCGATTCCGACTTCATGGAGTCGAGTTGCAGACTCCAATCCGGACTACGACGTACTTTATGAGGTCCGCTTGCTCTCGCGAGTTCGCTTCTCTTTGTATACGCCATTGTAGCACGTGTGTAGCCCTACTCGTAAGGGCCATGATGACTTGACGTCATCCCCACCTTCCTCCGGTTTATCACCGGCAGTCTCCTTTGAGTTCCCGACCGAATCGCTGGCAACAAAGGATAAGGGTTGCGCTCGTTGCGGGACTTAACCCAACATTTCACAACACGAGCTGACGACAGCCATGCAGCACCTGTCTCAGAGTTCCCGAAGGCACTAAGCTATCTCTAGCGAATTCTCTGGATGTCAAGAGTAGGTAAGGTTCTTCGCGTTGCATCGAATTAAACCACATGCTCCACCGCTTGTGCGGGCCCCCGTCAATTCATTTGAGTTTTAACCTTGCGGCCGTACTCCCCAGGCGGTCGATTTAACGCGTTAGCTCCGGAAGCCACGCCTCAAGGGCACAACCTCCAAATCGACATCGTTTACAGCGTGGACTACCAGGGTATCTAATCCTGTTTGCTCCCCACGCTTTCGCACCTGAGCGTCAGTCTTTGTCCAGGGGGCCGCCTTCGCCACCGGTATTCCTCCAGATCTCTACGCATTTCACCGCTACACCTGGAATTCTACCCCCCTCTACAAGACTCTAGCTTGCCAGTTTCAAATGCAGTTCCCACGTTAAGCGCGGGGATTTCACATCTGACTTAACAAACCGCCTGCGTGCGCTTTACGCCCAGTAATTCCGATTAACGCTTGCACCCTCCGTATTACCGCGGCTGCTGGCACGGAGTTAGCCGGTGCTTCTTCTGCGAGTAACGTCAATGCAATGTGCTATTAACACACTGCCCTTCCTCCTCGCTGAAAGTGCTTTACAACCCTAAGGCCTTCTTCACACACGCGGCATGGCTGCATCAGGCTTGCGCCCATTGTGCAATATTCCCCACTGCTGCCTCCCGTAGGAGTCTGGACCGTGTCTCAGTTCCAGTGTGGCTGGTCATCCTCTCAGACCAGCTAGGGATCGTCGCCTAGGTGAGCCATTACCCCACCTACTAGCTAATCCCATCTGGGCACATCTGATGGCGTGAGGCCCGAAGGTCCCCCACTTTGGTCCGTAGACGTTATGCGGTATTAGCTACCGTTTCCAGTAGTTATCCCCCTCCATCAGGCAGTTTCCCAGACATTACTCACCCGTCCGCCGCTCGTCACCCGGAGAGCAAGCTCTCCTGTGCTACCGCTCGACTTGCATGTGTTAGGCCTGCCGCCAGCGTTCAATCTGAGCCATGATCAAACTCTTCAATTTAAAAGTTCGATTTGCTTCAACTCGTGAAGCGATGCTCAAAGGTTACTAAATGAATTTTACTTCAGTAGTCACTCTTCAAGACTTGATATTTTTTCGTACCCGAAGGTACTGGATATCGTCTTGTGGAGTGCCCACACAGATTGTCTGATAAATTGTTAAAGAGC
>NZ_QYYG01000002.1 GCF_003591175.1 Serratia inhibens
CACCTCCTGAATACCGATATCCACAAACTTGTGCAGATTACTGAGCCTTACGCCGGCACCGGCCATAATCACCGGCCCTTGGCTGGCCTGCACCAGATCGCGCAGCAACGGCAGCCCAAGCTCGGCGCTTTGCTGTTGGCCAGAAGTCAGAATCCGCGCCACGCCCAGTTGCGTCAGTTGATCAAGTGCCACCATCGGGTTCTGACACATGTCGAAAGCACGATGGAAAGTGACCGCCATATTGCCGCTCAACCGCATGACTTCGCGCATGCGCGGCAGGTCGATGTGCCCTTCTTGATCCAGCATGCCAACAACCACGCCGGCAAAACCCATGTCGCGGATCTGCACGATATCCTGCTTGATCACGTCGAAATCCACCGCGCCGTAGCAAAAATCCCCGCCGCGCGGGCGGACTATCGGATGCACCGGGACGGATACCCTGTCGCGCGCCAGACGCAAAGAGCCGTAGCTGGGCGTCAAACCCCCCTCACTTTGGCTGGCGCACAATTCTATGCGGTCAGCTCCTGCCCGCTCAGCCGTCAGCGCACAATCGACGCTATAGCAGCAAACTTCCAGTTTAATCATTGTCACCCCCAGATGACGGCCAAAATGTGACGGCAATTTGTTAACTTCAGAATTTCTCGCGTAGGCTCATTGGTAGACATGAACCGGTTCAGGATAATAACTATGGCATTCAATTTTGATCAATGGGTAGACCGTAGTCACAGTGACAGCGTTAAGTGGGATAAATATCGCGACCGCGACATTATTCCGCTCTGGGTCGCCGACACCGACTTCCCGTCACCGCCCGCCATCATCGACGCATTGCAGCGGCGCGTGGCCCATGGTGTGTTCGGCTACGGTCATCCCGCCCCTGAACTTATCGAGGTTTTTACCCGCCGCATGCTAGAGCGCTACGGCTGGCACATTTTGCCCGAATGGCTGATTTTCCTGCCCGGCCTGGTCTGTGGACTCAATTTGTGCGTCCGCGCCTTTACCGCTGAGGGCGAAGGCAGCCTGGCGCCATCGCCCATCTACCCACCGTTTCGCAAGGCGGCGAAATTCGCCGGACGCCCGCATCTGCCGGTACCGCTCAGGCTGCACGATGAGCGCTGGTTGCTGGATTTCAACGCGGTAGCGGGTCAGCTCAACGGCAGCGAAAAATTGCTGTTGCTGTGCAACCCGCAAAATCCGGGCGGAACCGTCTACCGGCGGGAGGAGTTGTTGCAACAGCATGAATTCGCCCGTCGCCATGATTTGATCGTCTGTTCTGATGAAATTCATTGTGATCTGTTGCTTGAACCGGGCTGTGAACATATCCCCTTTGCCACGCTTAATGAAGACGCCGCCCAACGTAGCATTACGCTGATGTCGCCCTCGAAAACCTTCAATATTGCCGGACTGGGTGCATCAATGGCGGTGATCCCCAACGCCGGCCTTCGTCAAAAGCTGGTCCGGGCGCGCAACGGCATAGTCCCGGACGTTGACGTGCTGGCGCTGGTTGCCGCGCAGGCTGCCTACCAGGACGGACAAGAGTGGCTGGATGCCCTGTTGGTTTATCTGCGTGCCAACCGCAATTTGGTGACCGAGCGCATCAACGCCATGCCCGGCCTGCTGTTGCATCCGATCGAAGCCACCTATCTGGCCTGGATCGATTGCAGCCAACTGGCGACCGACAATCCGCACGCTTTCTTTGAACGGGCCGGGGTGGGCTTAAGTGCGGGCCTGGATTTCGGTAACCGCCGTTTTGTACGCCTGAATTTCGGCTGCCGGCGCGAGCTGCTGGCGCAGGCGCTGGATCGCATGATGCTGGCCACCCAAGCTCTGATGCCCGGTTAAGCTTGCTCGCTGGCGACGATATCCCGGATGGAATAAGGGTGAAACTTAATCGTCACGCTACCGTCAGTGATCGCCAGCGTCGGATTCGGCAACCGTTCACTCTCGCCCCGCGGTGAACTCTGTTTCAACTTGATCCCCGGTGCCAACAGTGCCTCATCGGGCAAATGGCTCAGCGCGCGTGCATACAGCGATGCAGGATCGCCGCTAAGCACCAGTTCCACATGTTCCCATCCTTCGTGCGGATAGCGCTTTTCCCCCGGGTAAGGCAGTTCCACGCAGTCAATTAACCACGGTCCTACCTGCAACGGCTGCTGTAGATCAAACAGGCAAATCGGGCGACCTTTGATCGTCGCTTCAGACAGCAACGAACCACACTGCAGCAACCCCTGTCGCCAGCGTTCAGCGGTAGTGTTCTGGTGGCAACGCACCGAAATGTGGTCCGCACTGAACTGCGACAAATCCAGATGCAGTTTTTCCGCAAACTGGCTCAGCGCCAGTTCGAAACGCGGCAGATCCAGCGCTAAATCATTAAGCTCGGCAATGGCCGGGAAGATCGTCATAAGGTCCTCGAAACAACGGAAAGCAAATTCAGGGGGGTAATTTACACGGCTGGGGCGCAGCTATCCACGTTTTGCCCTGGCAAGATGCAACATTTGTGTCCTCTGCATTACCGTTGCGTAAAATATTTCGGGTAATGCCGATAAAGAGCACAAAAGAATAAGCGTTATTGAGTTTATTAATGGCGATTTAACAGCCCTGATTGATTAATTAAAACTCAGAATATTCGCAACAAGACATAGCTTTTTCTTATGACGAAAAAATTTCAGAGACTATTAACTTAACAAGCCATATCGAATCCAAAAAACGGATCATTCACACTCTATAGCACGTGCCAAAAACCACAGGATTAACAATGCAATATAATAATTAAGCAGTAAGAAATGGAATGCCAATTTATTGTTTTCATTGATTTTAACCCCGCAAAAACCTGAGACTTATCTTAAAGGTCACTTTAATAATTGATTATAAAAATCAATTACGCTACTTTGGGTAAAATCAAAAATTGAGATAATGCTTATGTTTCTTTTAATCACATCTTTGCTACTGGTAGTTATTGCCGTGTACGCGATATACCGCCATTTCAAATCGCGTCGCATTAACACTCTGGACTCCCGACGTCATAACAAAAAGCATTAGAACCGCTTATTTCGTTTCCTTCTCGCCTATTCCTTTTCGCTCTTCTTGACCTTCTTGCACTGTGCGCTCCTCCCCTTTAAAACACGCTCTCTTTGTTGGGCGGGCATTTTCAGACCTGCACTTTCGCCTTCTCTCCCGCGCCAACTGCTGACGTAACACATCAGATCGGTTACAATTACAGGCTGTTTTGTGGTGGGCCGCCGTCTTGACGCGCAGCCAGAAAACCACCTTTGAATCCCGCAGGGGCATGGCATACGGCCCCTCGTTCGTCATTAAGGTAACCCGGTGAATATTCAGGTTCTTCTTTCAGATAAAGTCAGCCAGGCGCTGATTGCCGCAGGCGCGCCAGCCGATTGCGAAGCGCAGGTCCGTCAGTCAGCAAAAGCACAATTTGGCGACTATCAGGCAAACGGCGTGATGTCCGTAGCCAAGAAACTCGGCATGCCGCCACGCCAGTTGGCGGAAAAAGTGGTACAGCTGCTTGATCTCGGCGACATCGCCAGCAAAGTAGAAATTGCCGGCCCCGGCTTTATTAATATCTTCCTGAACGGTGAATGGGTTGCTCAGCAGGTCGATCAAGTGCTGAGTGCGCCAAAGCTTGGCATTGCACCGGTTAAACAACAAACCATCGTCATCGACTACTCCGCGCCCAACGTGGCGAAAGAGATGCACGTCGGTCACTTGCGTTCGACCATTATCGGCGACGCCGCTGCACGCACTCAGGAATTCCTGGGCCATAAAGTGATCCGCGCCAACCACGTCGGCGATTGGGGCACCCAGTTCGGCATGCTGATTGCCTACCTGGAAAAAATGCAGAATGAAAATGCCAGCGACATGGGCCTGTCCGATCTGGAACAGTTCTATCGTGAAGCGAAGAAACACTACGACGAAGATGCCGGTTTCGCCGAACGCGCCCGCGCCTACGTGGTGAAATTGCAGGGCGGCGATCAATACTGCCTGAAGATGTGGCGTAAGCTGGTCGACATCACCATGGCGCAAAACCAGCTCACCTATAACCGCCTGAATGTCACCCTGACCGAAGACGACGTAATGGGCGAGAGCCTGTATAACGCGATGCTGCCGGGCATCGTCTCCGATCTGAAAGCCAAGGGGCTGGCGGTGGAAAGCGAAGGCGCCACCGTGGTATTTCTCGACGAATACCAGAATAAAGACGGCGAACCTATGGGCGTCATCATCCAGAAGAAGGATGGCGGCTACCTGTACACCACCACCGATATCGCCTGCGCCAAATACCGCTACGAAACGCTGGGCGCAGACCGCGTGCTGTACTACATCGACTCCCGCCAGCACCAGCATCTGATGCAGGCGTGGACCATCGTGCGTAAAGCCGGTTACATCCCGGACTCCCTCTCGCTGGAACACCACATGTTCGGCATGATGCTGGGCAAAGACGGCAAGCCGTTCAAAACCCGTGCGGGCGGTACCGTGAGGCTGTCCGATCTGCTGGATGAAGCTATCGATCGCGCCGGCAAACTGATTGCCGAGAAAAACCCGGATATGCCGGCGGCAGAAATGCAGCACCTGGCGAACGTGGTCGGTATCGGCGCAGTCAAATACGCCGATCTGTCAAAAAGCCGTACGACCGACTACATCTTCGACTGGGACAACATGCTGGCGTTTGAGGGCAATACCGCCCCTTATATGCAGTATGCCTATACCCGCGTGGCCTCGGTATTCAAACGCGCCGGTCTCGACGAGAGCAACCTGACGCTGCCGCTGGTGATGAGCGAAGAGCGTGAGATTGCGCTGGCGACCCGTCTGCTGCAATTTGAAGAAGTCATCACCACCGTGGCACGCGATGGCACGCCACACGTGATGTGTACTTACCTGTACGACCTGGCGGGCCTGTTCTCCGGTTTCTACGAACATTGCCAAATCCTGAATGCAGACAGCGAAGAAGCGCGCCAAAGCCGCCTGAAACTGGCATTGTTGACCGCCAGGACACTGAAAACCGGTCTGGATACGCTGGGTATCGACACTGTCGAACGCATGTAAGGCAGCGTTTGAAAACGAGAAAGGGTCGCCGAGGCGACCCTTTTTTGTGCAATGGCGGCCGGGAATTCCCGTTTATGCCACCCGGCGCGCGAAGTCCCGTGGGCGGAAGCCCAAACCGGCCAACACGCCAAAATAGGCGACCACGCCGGCCACCACCACCACCGCCAGTCGCAGCAGGCGCTCCAGCATGTTGCCCTGATCCCAGGCCGGCATCAGCCACATCACGCCCACCAACACCGCCGACATCACGATCACCGCAATCACCAGTTTGGTGAGGAACATTGCCCAGCCCGGCTGCGGGTGGAAAATTTGTTGCTTACGCAACTGCCAGTACAGCAGCGAGGCGTTAAGACAAGCTCCCAACCCAATCGACAGCGAAAGGCCGGCATGCTTTAACGGGCCAATAAACATCAGATTCATCACCTGCGTCATGACCAGCGTAATAATGGCGATTTTCACCGGCGTTTTAATGTCCTGCCGCGAATAGAAGCCCGGCGCCAATACCTTCACCACGATCAATCCCATCAGGCCTATCGAGTACGCCACCAGCGCACGCTGGGTCATGGCCGCGTCAAAAGCGCTGAACTTGCCGTACTGGAACAGCGATACGGTCAAGGGTTTGGCCAATATCCCCAAGGCAATGGCGCTCGGCAGCGCCAGCAGGAAACACAGGCGCAACCCCCAGTCCATCAGGCGCGAATACTCCTCGTGGTTACCGCTGGAAAAGCTCCTGGCCAGCGACGGCAGCAGGATGGTACCCAGGGCCACGCCCAGCACGCCGGAAGGGAACTCCATCAGACGATCGGCATAGTACATCCAGGATACCGAGCCCGAGACCAGGAACGAAGCGAAAATGGTATTGATAATCAGCGAGATCTGGCTTACCGAAACGCCAAAGATCGCCGGCCCCATTTGGCGCATCACCCGCCATACGCCGGCATCGCCCAGCTTGAGGCGCGGCAATACCAGCATGCCGATCTTTTTCAGGTGTGGGAGCTGGTAACCCAGTTGCAGCACGCCGCCCACTACCACCGCCCAGGCCAACGCCAGCACCGGTGGGTTGAAATAAGGTGCGGCAAACAGCGCAAAGCCAATCATGCTGACGTTCAACAGCGTCGGCGCAAAGGCCGGGATCGAAAAACGGTTCCAGGTATTGAGGATCGAACCCACCAGCGAAGCCAGTGAAATCAGCAGAATATAGGGGAAAGTGATGCGCAGCAGCGACGAGGTCAGCGCGAACTTGTCCGGCGAATCGGCGAAGCCCGGCGCGGTAATGTAGATCACCCAAGGGGCAGCCAGCATCCCCAATACGGTGACCACCGCCAGCACCAGCGTAAGTAAGCCGGAAACGTAGGCGATGAAGGTCCGAGTCGCCTCCTCACCCTGCTGGGTTTTATATTCGGCCAGGATCGGCACAAAGGCCTGAGAAAATGCGCCTTCGGCAAAAATACGGCGCAGCAGGTTAGGCAGTTTGAACGCCACGAAGAAGGCGTCTGTCGCCATACCGGCACCAAACACGCGCGCCACTATGGCGTCACGGGCAAAGCCCAGCACCCGTGAAAACATCGTCATAGAGCTCACGGCGGCCAGTGATTTTAGTAGGTTCATGTGGTTGTCTGATGTATCCCGTAAATGTCGACGCCTGCATCAGCAGGCGTCCGTAAAACTAGCGGATAAGTTTACGCATCCACAGCAGAATAGCTACCGCCATATGTTACATGGAGTTATAGGCACATCCCGCAATAGCGCGTGCGCCCCACGCGGGGCATCGCCTTACAAACCGGCATCCTGCAGCAGCCGTTCGATCACCCGCTGAGCGGCGATAGCCTGTTCCCCGGCCGTTTCCGGCACGGTCTGGTTGCTGACAGACTCGATAAAATGCCGGATGGCGCCGTCAAAACCGCGCTGCGCCAGGGTAGTTTGCCAACCGGCCACCGGCTGCTCCAGCACGCCCTGCGGATCTTCCCGCAACCATTGCCGCATATCGTTCACCTGATACACGGCCCCCTCGGCCACCGCCTGCACGCTTTCGCGCTGGCTGCCGGCCCGGCGATGCATGCTGGTGGTCACCAGAGTTTCGCCGCAGGCAAAGTGGTGTTCGGCATACAGCAGTTCACCGGCATCTGTGACACGCAGGCTGCCGCTGAGTAACTGCCCTTCACTTCCCCCCAGCCACAACGCGGTATCAACCACATGCAAATAATCGTCCAGCAAGGTAAAACGCAGGCCGTTTGGCCCGACGCTGTCGGCCCGGTGCTTATCCATGCGAATCGACGCCGGCCGTTGCATTTCCTGTTTCAACTGGCGATACACCGGGGAAAAACGGCGGTTAAAACCCACCATCAGCGTTTTGCGCTGCTTCTCGGCCAAGGCGAGCAACTGCTCGCCCTGCTCCAGGGTCTCCGCCAGCGGTTTATCGACATAAACATGCACGCCATGACGCAGCAGCTCGCTTATCACCTGAAAATGACTGGCGGTGCTGCTGTGAACAAATACCGCATCACACTGCTGCGCCAGGCTATCCAGGCTGGAAAAACAGGCCATGCGGTAGCTGTCGCATATCGGCTGCGCTTTTTGCTGATTAGGGGAAAAGCCGCCGACCAGCGTCCAATCCGCTGCCTGGGAGAGGATCGGCAGATAGGCTTTTTGCGCGATGCCACCCAGCCCCACAACGCCAACGCGTAATTTAGTCATGCTGCCCCCGAGCCAGTAACGCCTGCAACTGTTGTTTCAATTCTGCGACTTCGCTTTCCAGCACGCTGACGCGCTCACTCAATTCAGCGTCATCGATCGCCACAACCTCCGCCGCCGCCTCATCAATCGGGCCGCTGAACAGATGCATAAAGCGGCTTTCGCGTTTGCCCGGCTCCCGCGCCAAACGCACGACAAACGGCCCGTCCTCACGGGCGCTCAACTGCTGCAGCACCAGCTCCACTTCAGAAACATCGCTGAATTCATGCATGCGGTTGGTACGGGTCCGCAATTCACCGGGGGTTTGCGCACCGCGCAGCAGCAGGGTGGCTATCACCGCCAGTTCGGCGGCAGACAGTTTCAGTTGACCGAATTCCGAATTGCAAAAACGGTGTTCATACTTGACTACCCGGTTACCGAAGCCGCTCAGCGTTCGCAAAAAATGTTTTTTTAACAACAGGTCGAGAACTTGCTGCACTTCGCTTTCCGTCAGATCCATCACCGGTTCGCGGTTGGTTTTCTGGTTGCACGCCAGGGTGATCCCATTCAGGGAGAGAGGATACTGGTCCGGCGTGGTGACCTGTTTTTCCAGCAGGCAGCCAATCACTCTGGCTTCTTTAGCGCTTAATTCGTATTTCATTTTTGCTCTCAGCGTGGCGGTAGCCATTCTTTATTGGTGAATGCAGTCAGGACGTGATCCTGCCACTGCCCGTCGATCAGCAGATAATCCTTGGCATAACCTTCACGTTCAAATCCCAGACGAGCGAGCAGCGCGCCGCTGCGCTGATTGTGCGGCATATAGTTGGCCATAATGCGGTGCATGCGCTGTTGACGCAGCATATAGCGGATCGCCGACTGCAGGGCTTCATACATCAGGCCCTGCCCTTGCCACTTTTCAGCCAGCGAATAGCCGAGAAAACAGGCATGAAACGAACCGCGCAGTACGTTGCTGAAGTTCGCCACGCCCCGCACTTCATTTTCTTCCGGATCGAGCAGGATAAAATAGTAAGCGCTGCCCTGCTTTTGCATTTCAGTGATCATCCCCAGCCGCGCCTGCCAGCCGGACGGATAACAATGGCTTTCATCCCGCACCGGTTCCCAGGGCTTCAGAAAAGCCCGGTTCTCGGCATAGTATTCCGCCATACGGTAAGCATCGCGTTCATGAACCAAACGCACGACCTGTCGGTCGGTGATGAGACGTACTTTCGGTGATGCAGAGCGGTAGCCAAACATCATTTCCCCCGCGGTCAGAACGGTTCGATAAGAAGTATTTATTGGGTGCGCGTCCGGATAATAATCCCGTAACGATCATATCCTGAGCCATTATTTTTCAACGACCGGCGCAGAACCGCACTTCCCCTCATTTAATATAACCGTAGCCTGCCCTGGAGGTAAAACCCCGACAGCTCAGTAAATAAGCGATTAATCATTTTACGGCTATTTTCGTGCTGTTTTGCCGTACGGGTAACGTATTGACGATAAAAAAATATTATCTACCTCGCCCCTATCGGCCTCCGGGGATTGGGTACAAACTAGACGGGTCGCTCTCCTCTCCCTCTTAATTGCTCGTGGTGAAGCATGTCTCTGGTATCGCAAGCTCGGAGCTTGGGTAAATATTTCCTGTTACTCGATAATCTGTTGGTTGTTTTGGGCTTCTTTGTGGTCTTTCCGCTTATTTCAATCCGCTTTGTCGACCAACTCGGCTGGGCGGCGGTGGTGGTTGGCGTCGCCCTGGGTTTACGACAGTTGATTCAGCAAGGGTTGGGGATCTTCGGCGGCGCGATAGCCGACCGGTTCGGCGCCAAGCCGATGATCGTCACCGGCATGCTGATGCGCGCGGCAGGCTTCGCCACCATGGCGATGGCCGATGAGCCCTGGCTGCTGTGGTTCTCTTGCGCCCTTTCCGCACTCGGTGGCACGCTGTTTGATCCGCCACGCACCGCGCTGGTGATTAAGCTCACCCGCCCGCATGAACGCAGCCGCTTTTATTCTCTGTTGATGATGCAAGACAGCGCCGGCGCAGTGATTGGCGCCCTGATCGGCAGTTGGCTGCTGCAATATGATTTCCACTTCGTTTGCTGGGTTGGCGCGGCCATTTTCGTGCTGGCGGCAGGTTGGAACGCCTGGCTGCTGCCGGCTTACCGAATTTCCACCGTTCGCGCCCCGATGAAAGAAGGCATGATGCGCGTGCTGCGCGACCGCCGTTTCCTGACTTATGTGCTGACGCTGACCGGCTACTACATGCTGTCGGTTCAGGTGATGCTGATGTTGCCTATCGTGGTCAATGAAATCGCCGGCTCGCCGGCAGCGGTAAAATGGATGTATGCCATTGAGGCCGCGCTGTCGCTGTCACTGCTCTACCCGCTGGCACGCTGGAGCGAAAAGCGTTTTCGCCTGGAACAGCGGTTGATGGCAGGCCTGCTGCTGATGACCCTCAGCCTGCTGCCTATCGGCCTGGCGACCAGCCTGCAGAGCGTCTTCACCCTGATCTGCTGTTTCTACCTCGGTTCCATCATCGCCGAACCGGCGCGGGAAACCCTCGGCGCCTCACTGGCGGATCCGCGCGCACGCGGTAGCTATATGGGATTCAGCCGCCTCGGGCTGGCTTTGGGTGGCGCGATCGGTTACACCGGCGGCGGTTGGATGTACGACACCGGCCGGACGATGAATCTGCCCGAACTGCCGTGGATCCTGCTGGGTATCGTGGGTTTTATTACGCTGTTCGCTCTGTACTGGCAGTTCAATCCGCGCACTGCCGCACCGGCGATCTTGCGCGACGGGTGAGTTTTTTCTCTAAGTTGCCAGAAAATCAGCCGAATTTCCCAGAGCTGCTATCCTGATAGTAAAAATGGGAACAGGAGAAGTTGGCAATGACAGATGAAGAAAAATTACCGCAACTGCTGGAACACATGGTACTTAACTTGCGCATGATCTACGCGCGCTCAACGTTGGTAGAAAAAGCCCTGGCTCATATCATTGCTGAAAATGCCACTCTGAAAAGTGACATCATCAAGCAGTTGCAGATAGTCAATGCAGCCAACGAGCGCGATAAAATCGATTTGGAAGAGGCGCGTACGCACCTGATAGACGTCATCAATTCAGTGCCGACCAAAAAGTAACCTCTGCTATGGCCCGTGCGCAATGCGCGGGCCACGCCACAATAACGCACCTTCCAACACAACTCTTCGCGACAGCCTCAGTATGCTGTGATAACTATTGCTGTTCAAACCTGACAACCGGAGCAAGCATGAAACTGTTTATCTACGATCATTGCCCATTCTGCGTTAAAGCCCGCATGATTTTCGGCCTGAAAAATCTGCCTGTCCGCCTCGTCACCTTGCTCAACGATGATGAAGCCACGCCCATCAGCATGATTGGCAAGAAAATGGCGCCCATTCTGCAAAAAGACGATGGCAGTTATCTGCCGGAAAGCATGGATATCGTACGCTACGTCGATAACCTCGACGGCCTGCCGCTGCTGACCGGCAAAACCAACCCGGCCATCGCCGACTGGCTGCAACGGGTCGGTGCCTACTCCGCAAAATTACTGCTGCCGCGCATTGCCAATGCCGATTTCGAAGAGTTCGCCACTGACAGCGCACGCCAATACTTTGCCCGCAAGAAACAGGCCTCGATCGGTGATTTTGCCGAGCATCTGGCCAACAGCGCCGATCTGATCGCTGAGCTGGAGATCGATCTCCAGGCGCTTTCCGGCCTGATTGTCGCCCCTGATGCGGTGAATGGCACCTTGTCTGAAGATGACATTCAGCTGTTTCCGCTGCTGCGTTCTCTGTCGATCGTCGCCGGGGTTACGCTACCGGAAAACGTTGAGGCCTACCGCAACCGTATGGCGCAACTCAGTGACGTTCCGCTGCTGCTCGATATGGAACAGTGAGCCCTTTCGCAATAAGGATATAGCGCGCATATGCTGAAAATGGTGTTGGTTACCGCCCGCGACCGGGCGCGACTGAAAGAGATTTCCTCGGTGTTAATCCGCTACGGATTACAGGATATCATTCGCCTGCTGGGCCTGGGCTCCCTGCTGAGCGGTGCCGAAAACGGCGGTGTTCAACAAGATAACCAAACCCTGCCGGCGCGTTTGCGCGCTGCGCTGGAGGCGCTGGGGCCCACCTTTGTCAAATTCGGGCAGATTCTGGCTACCCGTTCGGACCTGCTTGACTCGAGTTGGACCGACGAACTTGATCGCTTGCACAGTCAGGCGTCTACCCTGCCATGGAGCGAGCTGGCAGCGCAAGTCACGGCCGATCTGGGCGCCGAACCGCACAAGCTGTTTGCCGAGTTTGACAACACGCCGCTGGCCGCCGCCTCGATGGCGCAAATTTACCGCGCACGCCTGCACAGCGGCGAAGCGGTGGTGATCAAGGTGCTGCGACCAAGCCTTGCGAAAACCATTCACGCCGATTTACGCCTGCTGACTTATCTGGCGGAAACCGTTGAACAGCAAAGCCCGACGCTGGCCCGTCACCGCCCGCGTCAAATGGTGCGAGCGCTGGCGACCGCGCTCAATCACGAACTGGACTTGACCCACGAAGGCAATAACTGCGAGCGTATTGCTGAATGCTTTGCCCGGCAACCTGAGGTGGCAATCCCGAAGATTTACTGGCAGTGGTCGTCAAAACGCCTGCTGGTTCAGGAATTCTTGCCGGGTACCGCGCCGGAGAACCCTCAGCAGTTGGCGGCGGCCGGGTTTGACGGCCCGTTACTGGCGCAACGCGGCGCACAAGCTTTTATGAAAATGGTGCTGGAGCATCGCCTTTACCACGCCGACCCTCATCCCGGCAACGTCATGGCGTTAGCGGGTAACCGCGTCGGTTTTATCGATTTCGGCATGGTGGGGCAGCTTTCCGAACGGCGTCGCAATCAACTGTTACTTCTGTTGCAGTCCATCGCTGAACGCGAGTCCGGTGGCATCGTTAATACCCTGATTGCCTGGTCGGACAGCGATCCGCTGGATCTGTTGGATCTGGAACTGGCGGCGCAAAACTTCCTCGATAAGCAAGCCTCCGCCACCCTGACGTTAGGCAAGGCGTTGACCGATCTGCTGGTAATGGCACGTGAGCACCAACTGGCGATGCCGCCGGACCTGGTGCTGCTGTTCAAGGCGTTGATCACCGCAGACGGCGTGCTGCACCGGCTCGATCCCAACTTTGACATTATCGCCACGTTGAAACCCATGCTGCAGCAGGTGATGTTGCAGCGTTACGCCCCCGACGCGGTGCAACGGCGCATGCTGGCGTTGGGTGCGGAAGCGCTGGATGCCGGTGAAGAGATCCCGCAAACCCTGCGGCTGCTGATGCGCCGTATGAAGCGCGGGCAAATCGGCGCCGACATCAACGTCAAGAATATCGATCAGTTGAGCAAAGCGCTGGAACGGGCCGCCGTCACTCTGGCTATCGCCATTGTCACCGCAGCCTTCGCGCTGGGGCTTGCGCCCTACCTGATGCACGCTTCGCTGCGGCTTTGGGGCATTCCGCTGTTTCCTGCGTTGGGTGGGCTGGCCTGTCTGGGCGGCGTGCTGTTGCTGGCGCTGCGTCTGCGGCGCTGAGCAGTTTCAGCGTTATCCGATAGGTGATGCCATCTTTCACGCGCACTATCATTCTGCTTGCCACCGTCAGCGATTTCCCTCACAGGCGGTGGCCGCTTATAATGACAAATCAATTATCTGCAGCAATTTGTTGGCAGTAGCTATGAGGCACAAATGAAGAAGATTCTGATGGGCGCGGCCGCCCTGCTGTTCGCCGGCGTATTGGCTGGTTGTAATCAACTCACTCAATACACGCTCAGCGAACAGGAAGTGAATGATTACCTGCAAAAGCACAACGATTATCAGAAGCAAATCGGCGTGCCGGGGCTGTTGGATGCCAATATTGTGCTGACCCAGTTAAAAAGTCAGATTGGCCGCAGTGAGCCGGGCAAGGTCACCCTTTCCGGCGATGCCAAGGTGAATATCAGCTCGATCCTCGGCCCGCAGACGGCAGACCTGAAACTGACGCTGAAGGCGCAGCCGGTCTATGACCGTGAGCAAGGTGCGATATTCCTGAAGGACATGGAGCTGACCGACTATAGCGTGCAGCCGGAAAAAATGCAGACGGTGATGAAAGCGCTGACCCCTTACCTGAATCAGTCGCTGAAATCCTACTTCGATCAAAAACCGGCCTACGTGCTGAACCCGGATAACAGCAAAACCGAAGCGCTGGCGAAGAAGCTGGCAAAAGGGCTGGAAGTGAAGCCTGGTGAACTGGTTATTCCGTTCACCGACTAAGGTAAACAGCTAAAACCAAAAAACCCGCTGACAAGGCGGGTTTATTATTTTCAGGCAGACTTTAGCCTGAAAGCAGTGGCGTTACTGCGGTTCGCTGTAGGTGATTCCACCCGTGTTGCAGTCAAGAGTAACGTTATAGGTTTTATCCTGTCTGGTACCCCGTACCGTCAACGGCACCTGCCAGATCGCGTCCTTGCCGGTGATGGCTTCCGGGCTGATCCAAACTATCGGAGTGTCTGTGCCCAGCAACTTTTTATCCGATGCCCAGCGCGTGATGCGGTTCTGCAGATAATCGCGTTTTACCTGAGCGGCGACGCCTGCCGGTTGCAGGCCGCTACATTGCGCCACTTTGGCAGTGCGCTGCTCCTGTGCCTGTACCGTCGTCGTCAAACCCGCCATGGCCAACAGCGCTACGGCCAAACTCAGTCCCGTTCTTTTCATATGCCCTCCAGTTGTGATTGACACTATCCATGGGCATTTGCCCCCTGGCTCACAACAGGTCTGGCAAAGGATCAGCGTTTTACGAAGCTGATGACAAACAGCTCATCCAACCCCGGATAGATTTCCTTGATCACCTGCTTCAGCTCGCTGAGCGACATATTTTCTTGTTTGGCATGCTGTTCGGTTAGCGCATCCAGGTGAATCGGCGTGACTGACAGCACTTCAATAAAGCAGAAAAATACGTCGTCTTCATTACGGCTAACACGCAATACTTCCCCGGGTTGAAAGTGGGATTCACTGGCGTCCCGGAGAGTAATGGTCTTGAGCCCGGCCAGAATGTCTTGCTCAAAGCGACTGAAGAAAGTTATTCCACGGGTCATTCTAGATCCTTTTTCATCACATTGCCGCAACATAAGTCATTATGCTGCCTGCTTTTCTGACGTAGACCCCTCTTTTGAGGTAGCGACAGATTTTTCCATTTTTACTTTGGCCGCTTTCTTCGGCGCTTCCGCCGGCGCGGCGCCACGCAAAATTTGCCCCAGCGCGTCTTTATGCTCCGCCAGGAAGAAGCTCAGCCCTTCACGCTGCTCGTCATCCAGGTTAAGAGGCGCCTGTTGCAGCCATTCACCGAGACTGTCCGCCAGATCCAGCATTTTGTCGTAAGCATCGGCTTCTTTCTTGGTTGCGAAAGTCATCTTTTCCTCACCGTTTCTCACCACCACATATTTTACTTCAACAGCCATGTGTGCATTCCTCAAAGGTTAGAATACTGTATTTTTATACAGTATAAGGTGATTTTACGCAGGGATGCAAGGCGCACCCCTGACGCGAATTATTTCAACAACCGCACCTTGCAGTTCTTGCCTTTGATTTTGCCCTGCTGAAGCTGTTGCAGCGCCTTGCGAGCGCTGGCCTTGCGGATCGCCACATAGGCGTGTACCGGGAACATGTCGATTTTCCCCACTTCAGCGGCCGTCAACCCGGCGTCGCCGGTCAAGGCACCGAGAATGTCGCCAGGGCGAATTTTGGCTTTGCGCCCGCCGTCGATGCACAGGGTGACCATTTCGGCCTCCAGCGTGGTATTGGAAGCACCGCTCAGTTCAGACACCGGCGCCCAGTTGACCGCCTTGCGCTGGTACTCCTCGACCGCATGCGCACGCTCCATCTCCTGCGGCGTACACAGGCTGATCGCCAGGCCGTTCAGGCCCGCGCGGCCAGTACGGCCAATACGGTGTACGTGTACTTCCGGATCAAATGCCAACTCATAGTTGACTACCAGCTCCAGCTCTTTGATATCCAGCCCGCGAGCGGCTACGTCGGTCGCTACCAGCACCCGGCAACTGCGGTTGGCAAAACGCACCAGCACCTGATCGCGATCGCGCTGTTCCAAATCGCCATGCAGAGCCGATACGCTGATACCACGGGCTTCCAGCGCTTCATATACGCTCTGGCAATCGCGCTTGGTGTTGCAGAACACCACGCAGGAAGAAGGCTGATAATGACGAATGGCGGACACCAGCACCGCCGGGCGCTGATCGCGGGTAGTCTCGTAGAAGCGTTGTTCAATGGAGGTCTGATCGTCGCCATCGTCCACTTCCACATTCAACGGCTCACGCTGCACGCGAGCGCTGATGCGCTCAATGCCACTCGGATAGGTCGCCGAGAACAACAGAGTCTGGCGCTGCGGCGGGGTGTAACTGATCACATCGTCGATGTCATCGGCAAAGCCCATGTCCAGCATGCGATCGGCTTCATCCAGCACCAGCACTTTCAATTCATCCAACACCAGCGTTTTCTTGCGCAAATGCTCCTGAAGACGCCCCGGCGTGCCCACCACGATATGCGGTGCATGCACCAGCGAATCGAGCTGAGGCCCCATTGGTTGGCCACCGCACAGGGTAAGGATTTTGATGTTCTGGGTGAAACGCGCCAGCCGACGCAACTCTTTGCTTACCTGGTCAGCCAGTTCGCGTGTCGGGCACAAAATCAACGCCTGTGTCGCCACCTGGGAAACATTGATTTTGTCCAGCAGGCCGATACCGAACGCCGCCGTTTTACCGCTGCCGGTTTTTGCTTTGGCACGAACGTCCTGCCCTTTCAGGATGGCGGGCAACGCGGCGGCCTGTACCGGCGTCATTTCGGCGTACCCCAGTTCGTTGAGGTTGGCCAACTGTTCGGCTGGCAGCGGCAGGGAAGAAAAAGATACTGTGCTCACGGCGATAACTCTTATATGGCAAATGGAATGGCGGCGCGCCCACGGGTTGGCGCCGAATCAGCCGCAGATGATAACAGAGATAGTAGGGTTTACGGATTTCACGCATAAAAAAAGCCGCCGGACAGGTTTTTTTGACAATAACATCGCCCTCCGTCTCCCCCGCCTGCATGCGCAAACGTTTTCGTATATACTGCACACCCATTATCAGACCGCGTTAAATCCACAGATCCAGGTACGAGACTATGTTAACTATTGGAACCGCCCTGCGCCCGTCCGCCACCCGCGTCATGCTGCTCGGCTCCGGCGAATTGGGTAAAGAAGTTGCCATCGAATGCCAGCGTTTAGGACTGGAAGTGATTGCCGTAGACCGTTATGCGGACGCCCCGGCCATGCACGTGGCGCACCGCAGCCACGTCATCAATATGCTGGACGGCAACGCACTGAAAGCCCTGATTGAACAGGAACGTCCCGATTACATCGTGCCGGAGATCGAAGCCATCGCCACCAGCATGCTGGTTGAGTTGGAGCAGCAAGGACACCGCGTAGTGCCCTGTGCCGAAGCGACTCGCCTGACCATGAACCGTGAAGGTATCCGCCGTCTGGCCGCTGAAACCCTGGGCCTGCCGACCTCCAGCTACCGCTTTGCCGACGGCGAAGAAGCCTTCCGGCAGGCCGTCGCCGAAATTGGCTATCCGTGCATTATCAAACCGGTCATGAGCTCCTCCGGTAAGGGCCAGAGCCTGATCCGCAGCCCGGAGCAGCTGAAAACCGCCTGGGATTATGCCCAACAGGGCGGCCGCGCCGGCGGCGGGCGAGTGATTGTCGAAGGTCTGGTGAAGTTTGATTTTGAAATTACCCTGTTGACCATCAGTGCGATCGACGGTGTCCATTTCTGCGCGCCAATAGGCCACCGCCAGGAGGACGGAGATTATCGCGAATCGTGGCAACCGCAACGGATGAGCGAGCTGGCATTGAACCGCGCGCAGGAGATTGCGCAAAACGTGGTGCAGGCGTTAGGCGGATTCGGCCTGTTCGGCGTTGAATTGTTCGTCTGCGGCGATGAAGTGATCTTCAGCGAGGTATCGCCGCGCCCGCACGATACCGGCATGGTGACGTTGATCTCGCAGGACCTGTCCGAATTCGCCCTGCACGTTCGCGCCTTCCTTGGTCTGCCCATTGGCGCGATTCGTCAGTTCGGCCCTTCGGCCTCGGCGGTGATCCTGCCACAAATGACCAGCAGCGATCTGCGCTTCAGCGGTTTGGATCGCGCACTGAGCGGCCACAATCAGCTGCGTTTGTTCGGCAAACCGGAAATTAACGGGCAACGCAGGATGGGTGTGGCGCTGGCAACGGCGGAAAATGTAGAGCATGCAGTGGCGCTAGCCAAACAGGCTGCCGCCGCGGTAGTGATTGAGGGGTAAACGTTGGGGCCGGCTTTGCCGGCCCCTGCAACATCAATAGTTTTCGTCTTCTTCCGACTCGTCGTCATCCTGCTCGTCCGGCCTTTCCTGATAATCTTCGTCTTCGTCTTCGTCATCAAACAGAACGCTAACCTGGTCGCCCTGGTGTTTTTCGCGGATTTCCTGCGCGACGCGCGCTATGGCTTCACCACTGCTCATGCCTTGTTCCATCAATAGATGGATACGGTCCGCAGCTTCCTGCTGCTCTTGGTGACTCAATGACGGCATACCTGCAAGCATGTGTTTCTCTCCGGCAAAATGGAGGGGGATTATACGCCTTAAACCGGCGGATCCCAACGCCTGTTATTCGGCGGCGGGCTGCGAGCAATGATCGCCGCCTTGCCACTGCTT
This sequence comes from Serratia inhibens, assembly GCF_003591175.1. GTDB lineage: Bacteria > Pseudomonadota > Gammaproteobacteria > Enterobacterales > Enterobacteriaceae > Serratia > Serratia inhibens. Next base: position 18,494 of record NZ_QYYG01000002.1, read on the forward strand.
CAGACGATGCAACCACAACATAACGTGCCAGCTCTGCTTGAGACCGCGCGCGTTAGCCGCCATGGTTCGATCAATGCCGCGCTGATAGAACTCATCGGTGATTTGGCACTGCGCCGCCAGCTCAGGTTCCCGGCGAATACTGTGGCAAATACCCAACGCCTCGCGGGCAATCTGCCAGTGAAAAGCCGGTCTAATAACCATTTTGCCGGCATAACGCTGGTTAAGCACCACCAGCATTTCCACTATTTTCATGTAGTGCCGCTGGTATTCCACGTTCGCCTTGCCGGTGCGGCGACGATTGCTGATGGATTGATCGTGCACCCGTTGCCGATACAAGGCTTTGCTGAGGTACCTGACCCGCTGCGCATTAAACATCACTTCGGTGGTCCAGGGAATATCCTGGTGATGCAAACCCGGTTCGAAATACAACCGATGCCGCTTAATAAAATCAAGGCGATACACCGCCAACCAAACCACATGGATAAACCTTCTTGTTTTCAACGCGCGCTCCAACCATTGCGCCCCGCTAATTACACCGGTGTCGCCCAGTCGATCTTGCGGAATAATCGATTGCAATTCATCCCTGTGGGTAAAATAACGTTCCCCGTTACACTGCATGACATCTAATTGTTCTTGTTCGGCCAAGGCCACCAACGTTGAATACATTTCAGGTGCCAATACATCATCCGCGTCCGGAAACGCCACATATTTCCCCCGAGCAATAGCCAGACCCGCATTGCGCGCGCAGGAAACGCCAGAATTAGGCTGGTCGATCACGGTAATATGCGGGTGCAGCCGGGCATAGCGGTGGGCGGCAGCACCGGAGCCGTCGGTGGAGCCGTCATTGACGATGATCACCTCCAGCCGTTGTTCATCCTGGGCCAGCAGCGACGCCATAAAAGGCTCGAACAGTTCACCCGCGTTATGCAACGGGACAATGACACTCAACATTAGGGGCATAGGTAGCTCTTCGCAAAAAGTAACGAATAAATATTTATTTTTTTCTAAAAAAAGGGGGGAGTTAAATAATCAAACAAGCTTTATGAATGCGTTTTGTCCCCAAATTAATTTCTTTAGCCGGCCTTTCCCGCAAAGAAAGATGAACGCCACAAGGATGCGAAAAATCGAAACTCCGCTTATGATGCAGCTGACAATAAAACATATTTGCCCTCGCCATTTTTGATGTCAACCTGAAATAATAACAAGACAAAACCAACTCATCGCTTTATTTTCCAATCAGTACACGCAGGTAAAAATTGATTTAATCTCGGTTGAATTTATTATTTTCTAACACATAAGATTCTGGTCAATGGCGCAAAAAATGCTTCATTACAAAATCGTTTACTCGCCGTTTATGTGAAGTGTGCTCAGGCTTCCAACGCCAGGGCATGCGCCCGCCGGTCGAATATGGCAGAATAGCCGCCAGAAACAGCCGTTACCGTCAGTCAGGTTTATTGAGGCCCATGAGCGCGATCGCACCGAATCTTAAGTCTTTGCCTTACACCCGTACCGCCCTGTTGGAGCACTTTGCTCCGCTTGCTCAGCAACCGTGGGCAATGTTGCTGCACTCCGGGTTTGCCGAGCACTCGCATAACCGTTTCGATATTCTGGTCGCGGATCCCTGCGCAACGCTCACCACACGAGGACAAATCACCGAGGTTCGCCGCGGTGAGGATCACCGACAGTCGCAAGAAGACCCTTTCAGCCTGCTGCAAGAAGAGTTGGAACGACAAGGGTGGCATCCCGCGGCAGATCCCAACCTGCCGTTTCAGGGGGGCGCACTCGGGCTGTTCGGTTACGACTTGGGGCGCAGAGTGGAAAAGCTGCCGCAATGGGCGCAAGCGGATATCGCGCTGCCGGATATGGCGATTGGCATTTACGACTGGGCGCTGATTGCCGATCACCATCGGCAGACATTGACGTTGCTCAGCTACGGCGACACGGAACAGCGCTGGCAGTGGCTTAACGCACAACGGCCGGAACCGCAGCAGGCATTTGCCTTGACCAGCCGCTGGCAAGCCAATATGACGCGCCAACAGTACGGCGAAAAGTTCCAGCGCATTCAGCATTACCTGCGTAGCGGTGATTGCTATCAAATTAATCTGGCGCAGCGCTTTTCAGCAGATTATCAGGGCGATGAATGGCAAGCCTTTCAACAATTGAACGCCAGCAACCGCGCGCCCTTCTCCGCCTTTTTGCGCCTGCCGGACAACGCCGTGCTGAGCGTTTCGCCCGAGCGTTTCCTGTGGCTGGCGAACCGGCATATTCAAACCCGCCCGATCAAAGGCACCTTGCCGAGGCTGGCCGATGCCGAGCAGGATGCGCAACAGGCACGGCGCTTGGCACACTCTGCGAAAGACCGTGCGGAGAATCTGATGATTGTCGATCTGCTGCGTAATGATATCGGCCGTGTCGCCGAGCCGGGCAGCGTGCGTGTCCCCGAATTGTTCGTGGTCGAAGCCTTCCCCGCAGTCCATCATTTGGTCAGCACCATCACCGCCATCCTGCCGGAACGCACCGCGGCAACCGATCTGCTGCGCGCTTGCTTTCCGGGGGGCTCCATTACCGGCGCGCCAAAAGTGCGGGCGATGGAAATCATCGAGGAACTTGAGCCGCAGCGGCGCAATGCCTACTGCGGCAGCATAGGTTATATCAGCGCCTGCGGCACCATGGACACCAATATCACCATCCGCACGTTAATCACCGAAAACGGTCGCATTTACTGTTCTGCGGGCGGCGGCATCGTGGCCGACAGCCAGGAGCAGGCGGAGTATCAGGAAACCTTTGATAAAGTCGGCCGCATCTTGCCGCAACTGGGGGAGGTTACCGCCTCGTGAGCCAACCAACCTACCCGACCTCGCTTACCGCCTTTATCAGCCGTTTCCAGTTGCAGCTGCCGCAGGCGTCGCAGATTTCGCACAATATCCGCCCTGCGGCGGTATTGATCCCTATTATCTGCCACCCCGAACCTACGCTGCTGCTCACCCGCCGCGCCGACTCGCTGCGCAAACATGCGGGCCAGGTCGCGTTTCCGGGCGGTAAAACCGATGCTGAAGATGGCTCTGCGATTATCACCGCTCTGCGTGAAGCGCAGGAAGAAGTGGCGATCCCGCCCCGGTCGGTGACCGTGCTGGGCCAACTGGCGCCGCTCGACAGCAGCACCGGCTTTCAGGTCACGCCGGTGGTCGGTCTCATCTCGCCCGATGTGCAATTCCGCGCCAACGAAGACGAAGTGGCCGACGTCTTCGAGATGCCGCTGCATGAAGCACTGACGCTGTCGCGCTATTACCCGCTGGATATTCACCGTGCAGGCCATTCGCACCGCATTTATCTTTCCTGGTATCAGAGCCAGTTTGTCTGGGGTCTGACCGCCGCCATCATTCGGCGGCTGGCGCAACAGGTCAGTATTTAACGCTTATTTCGTGATGAATATCACAAGCCAAACGGTTACCTGCGTAACACCCGCAGGTAAAGCGATCCTCATCACTTCATTCATCTGCTTTTTCAACTACCTTTCTGGCTATCAGAGTTTTAAAAAAACTGTAAACCCTCTCTTCAACCTTACGAAATACCTGTAAAATACTGCCGTCCGGAATAAACCACTATCAAAACAGGGATTAAGCCGGCAGCGTCCAGCAACGGAAGCTGACGCGATTGTCATTAACGGAATTTGGGCAACGGAAGGCTCCACGGCTGACCGAGTGCCTGAGGCAATCAATAAGCAAGTTAACACCAAGGATTATTTTATTTCATGCGAAAAAGGCAACCGAACCCGTACGGGCCTTTTACAATATCGCTGTTCCCTGCTCGGTTTTTAACCGATGCAACCATAACAATATGCCTCTAAGGAGTTTTAGCGTGATTAGCGTTTTCGACATGTTTAAGATCGGCATCGGCCCGTCCAGCTCTCATACGGTTGGACCGATGAAAGCCGGCAAACAGTTTGTCGACGATCTGGTAAATAAAGGCCTGATGCCTTCTATCACGCGTGTGGCTGTAGACGTTTACGGCTCACTCTCATTGACCGGTAAAGGTCACCATACCGATATCGCTATCATCCTCGGCCTGGCAGGCAATATGCCGGATACCGTTGATATCGATAGCATCCCGGGTTTTATTCACGATGTAGAACAACGTCAACGCCTGATGCTGGCCGGTGGCTTGCATGAGGTTGATTTCCCGCGCGACGGCGGCATGGTTTTCCGCAGCGACAACCTGCCGCTGCATGAAAACGGCATGCAGGTTCATGCCTTCGCCGGTGATAAAGAAGTTTACAGCAAGACCTACTACTCCATTGGCGGCGGTTTTATCGTCGATGAAGAGAACTTCGGCAAAGTCGACGAACATGAGTTGGCCGTCCCTTATCCGTTCAATTTTGCCCGTGAAATGCTCGATCACTGCCGCGAAACCGGGCTGTCCTTGTCGGGCATGGTGATGCAGAACGAGTTGGCACTGCACAGCAAACAGGAAATCGAAACCTATTTCGGCAACATCTGGCAGACCATGCGCGCCTGTATCGATCGCGGCCTGAATACCGAGGGCGTGCTGCCTGGGCCGCTGCGTGTACCGCGTCGCGCTTCCGCACTGCGCCGCCTGCTGGTTTCCTCCGATAAGCTGTCCAGCGACCCGATGAACGTCATTGACTGGGTCAATATGTTCGCGCTGGCGGTTAACGAAGAAAACGCCGCCGGTGGCCGCGTAGTCACAGCGCCGACCAACGGCGCCTGCGGCATCGTTCCTGCCGTGTTGGCTTACTATGACCACTTTATCGAATCCGTCAGCCCGGACATTTATATTCGCTACTTTATGGCTGCGGGTGCCGTCGGCGCCCTGTACAAGATGAACGCCTCCATCTCTGGTGCCGAGGTTGGCTGCCAGGGTGAAGTGGGCGTCGCCTGCTCAATGGCGGCGGCAGGTCTGGCTGAACTGCTGGGCGGCAGCCCGGAACAGGTTTGTATCGCGGCAGAAATCGGCATGGAACATAATCTGGGTCTGACCTGCGATCCGGTTGCCGGGCAGGTTCAGGTACCTTGCATCGAGCGTAATGCGATTGCGTCCGTGAAGGCGATCAACTCGGCGCGCATGGCGCTGCGCCGCACCAGTGAGCCACGCGTTTCTCTGGATAAAGTGATCGAGACCATGTACGAAACCGGTAAAGATATGAACGCCAAATACCGCGAAACCTCGCGCGGCGGCCTGGCGATAAAAGTGCAGTGCGATTGATCCCACACCCCGCCTTCCTGGCGGGGTTTTTCTTTGCGTAACCTATTGATAATAAAAAACCCACCCACCAAAATGTGACGGCGTCACGAAAAAATATTTTTACAATATCGCGTCGATCCTCCGGTTAACCTGCAATTTAGCCCTTTGTTTCGCCAAATTTAAATAATTTACTGGGTTATCATCACTCTTGTATAACGACAAGCTAGAATTAGCCGAGTATCATTCCATGGCAATTTGGCCGGTCGAGGATGCTTGGCTAGCTTACCGAACAAGGATTTACCGATGTTGATGACCCAACTTGCCGTAACTAAATACCGCTATTACCGTTGGCTGCTGGCCGGGGCGGTTGGGTTGGCTATTCTGCTGCTCTCTCTGTACACCCGCTACTATCAGGAACTCGGTACCATCGAGCAAAGCCAACGGGTACTGGCCACCCGCACTGTCACCAAAATCAACAATCTGCTGGCACCGGCCGAGCAGCAGGCCGTACGCTCCATGCCCTTGCTGGAGCAACCCTGCGAGACCGTCATGCCGACGCTGCGCTTTCGCGCTGCGCAAAATCAGGCGCTGCGGGCCATGCTGTTGGTCAAAGACGGGGTTATTTACTGTTCCAGCCTGTTCGGCGTACGTAACTATGTTTTCAGCGCTATCTTGCCCACCCTGGCGGACGGTAGCGCGAAGTTGGCGCTGCGCCCTTCTCTTTCTGTCGCCAAAGGGGTGCCAACGCTGATCATGTGGACGCCGGGTGCGGCCGGTCACAACCTGAACGGCGTTCTGCATGTATTCAATATTGAGCTGTTGGCGAATTTCCTGCTGGAACCGCAGGAGCCTTACGCACAGCGGGTGGTGCTGAACGTCGGCGACTACAGCCTGGAATATGGTCGACGGGAGATCCTGCGCAGCGATTCCCTGACCAGAGGCCTTCTCTATACCGCAAAATCAGCGCAATACCCTTTCTCCATCTCGCTGTTTGGCCCGCAGGCCAGTCGGCTCGCTCTGGCTGCGCTGCCGCGCCATATCCCGTTGGCGTTGCTGATCAGCCTGCTGGCGGCCTATGTCGTGTACCTGCTCACCGCCAATCGCATGAGCCTGTCCTATCATATTGGCCATGCCATTACCCACCGTGAATTCCGCGTTTACTGCCAGCCGATCATCAACGCCGAAACGGGCCGCTGCATCGGGGTGGAAACCCTGCTGCGCTGGAAAAACAAACGCCAGGGCTGGATCTCGCCGGACGTATTTATCCCCCTCGCGGAGCAACATGGGCTAATCGTCGCCCTGACCCGCTACCTGATGGCCACCGTGGTGGAAAATTTGCAGTTGTTCCCGCCGCGCCCGTCGTTTTATATCAGCATTAATGTCGCGGCGGAGCATTTCAATGCGGTCACCCTTATCGACGATATTCGGCGTATCTGGCTACCGGCCCAGCCGATGCCCTCGCTGATGCTGGAGCTTACCGAACGCACCGCTTTGTCTGAAATTCAGTATGAACAAATCAAAACGCTGAAGGAAATGGGGATCATGCTGGCAATCGATGATTTCGGCACCGGCCACAGCTCGCTCAGCTACCTGAAAAAACTGAGCCCTGACGTGTTGAAAATCGATCGCGGTTTTACCGCCGCCATCGGTACCGATGCGATCAACGCCACCGTCACCGATACCATCATTACTTTGGCGCACCGACTGAAGCTAAAGCTGGTGGCCGAAGGGGTGGAAACCGCCGAACAGGCGGATTATCTACGCTCACGCGACGTGAACGCGCTGCAGGGATTTTATTTCGCCAAACCGATGCCAATCAACGTATTTCCGCTGTGGTTACAGCAATATGAATCGCGGTTGCGAGCGGTGAGTGCGCGCGAAGAGCGGCAAAACGAGGGGGAAAGCAAACCGGAGGCGTGATTGCCCCCGGTTCGTCATGTTACTGCGGTTCCTCGTCGTGAGGCGTCACTTTAGTGATACGCACCAGCTCGATGCGGTACTCCGACACTTCAATAATTTCGAAGCGCAGCTGGTTTAACTCCACGACATCCCCCACCACCGGCATCTGGCCGTAGTGAGAAAGCAGGAAGCCCGCCAATGTGGCGTAATCCGCCGTCGGGCTAACCAGATCTTCGCAGTTCAGCGCCTGCTCCAACGAATGCAGATCGGTGCCGCCCTTCGCCAGCCAGCTCGCGTCTTCCACTACGATATCCGGCGTCTCATCCTCATCCGGGAATTCGCCGGCAATGGCTTCCAGCACGTCCAGCGGCGTTACCAGCCCCTGTACCACACCAAATTCATTGGTCACCACCACCAGACGCCCTTTGGCCCGGCGCAATACCGCCAACAGGTTAATCACGTCCATGGTTTCCGGCACCACTATCGGCGGCGTGCGTGCGGCAAACTCGGCGATATTCTCGCCCTGTTCCACCGCCACCAGCAGATCCTTGGCGCGCACCACGCCGATAATCTCGTCCAGCGAGTCACGGCAAACAGGGAACAGACTGTGCGGCGTATCCAGCAGTTGTTCGCGCACCTCTTCACGAGAGCGATCGCAATCCACCCACGAAATTTCGGTACGCGGCGTCATTACGCTGCGCAGGGAACGCGAAGCCAGCGTCAACACACCGCTGATCATGTAGCGCTCTTCCGCGGCAAAGGTCTCATTCACCGGCTGAGGTACGGCTTCATCCGTCTGCTGTGAACGCTGTTGCCCCATCAGGCGCATAATCGCCTCGGCGGTACGCTCGCGCATCGGGCGGTGCGCCTGGTGTTTGATAAAGTTACGACGAGCAATCTGGTTAAACAACTCGATCAGGATCGAGAAGCCAATCGCGGCGTACAGATAACCTTTAGGAATATGCATGCCAAAGCCTTCGGCGATCAGGCTCAGGCCGATCATCAACAGGAAACTCAGGCACAGCACCACAATGGTAGGGTGCGCGTTCACGAAGTTAGTCAGCGGTTTTGACGCCACCAACATCACCACCATGGCAATGACCACCGCAGTCATCATTACCGGCAGGTCGTTCACCATCCCCACGGCGGTAATCACCGCATCAAGCGAGAACACGGCGTCAAGGATCACAATCTGCACCACAACCGCCCAGAACTTGGCGTAGCCACGGTTGGCGCCGTCCTGGTGCGTCTGACCTTCCAGCCGTTCATGCAATTCCATGGTGGCTTTGAACAACAGGAAGACACCGCCGAACAGCAAGATCAAATCACGTCCGGAGAAGTTGAAATCCGCCACGCTGAACAGCGGCGTAGTCAGCGTAACCATCCAGGAAATGACCGACAACAGGCCCAGGCGCATAAACAGCGCCAGCGACAGACCCAGTATGCGCGCTTTGTCGCGCTGCTTCGGCGGCAGCTTATCGGCCAGAATGGCGATAAACACCAGGTTGTCGATGCCCAGTACAATTTCCAATACCACCAGTGTAAGTAACCCAGCCCAAATCGAGGGGTCCATTAAAAATTCCATATCAGACTCCGGAAAAAAGACAGGATTGCCGAGCGGGGCTCAGGCGTGACGATGCCGACGCAGAGTGCGCACAGACAACAACAGCAAGATAACGGGATTGCGGTACCGGGGGATGGCCGAACGGCCGTGTGACTTGTGTTACGCCAGCAGGTGGCGGGTGGAACCTTGAAAAACAGTAACTTCGGTGACAGTCCATAGGGTGGGCTGAGGCCCTTCACTCCTAAATATGAAAGAGGAAATACTCTAGCAGGAATTTTTTTTACGGCAAAGAAGCTTTTTTACCTTCAGCATCGTCTTGTAACAGGTCTGTTGTTTAATTCCGCAAACACCGCCTTAAGCGTTGTCTGAGCGCTCAATAACGGAGCAACGTCACAAAATTTATTTTTTCACTCACTAAAATAAATGACGCGAATGTGAATTAACGCGCACAGGCTTTTGAAACTGCGCGAAAAATGTTAAGCCCGCGTTTTTAATTTTCTACCATAATGTATTTGAAACGCGAAAGTGACTGCCAGAAAGGAAATCAATAACGACACAATCCGTGCATATACCCTATAGCTTTCACGTTGCAGCTAGGCGGCAAACTCAGGAATCCCCAAGAGCTTACTCAAGTAAGTGACTGGGGTGAGTGAGTGCAGCCAACAACGCTGCGGCTTGAAAGATGACGGGTATGAAGTTCAATGAGGAGGTAGCGAGTGGCAATAGCTATTATCATCGGCACACACGGGACCGCAGCGGAACAATTGCTGAAGACGACGGAAATGCTATTGGGTGAACAAGATAACGTCGCTTTTATAGACTTCGTCCCCGGTGAAAATGCCGAAACGTTAATCGAAAAATATAACCTGAAAATCAGCGAGCTAGACACCAGCGGTGGCGTCTTGTTCCTGGTCGATACCTGGGGCGGCAGCCCATTCAACGCGGCCAGCCGCATTGCCGTCGATAAGGAAAATCATGAGGTCGTCACCGGGGTTAACATTCCCATGCTGGTGGAAACGTTCATGGCGCGAGACGATAACCCGGGCTTCGACGAATTGGTCGCTCTGGCGTTGGAAACCGGCCGTGAAGGCGTTAAAGCGCTGAAAAAACCGGAAGAAGAGAGTGTTAAGCCCGCGGCACCACAAAGTTCCCCCGCCGCCAAACCCGCCGCACCGCAGGCACCGCTTGGCCCCAATGACCGTATGAAGATCGGCCTGGCGCGCATCGATGACCGCCTGATTCACGGCCAGGTTGCCACCCGTTGGACCAAGGAAACCAACGTCAGTCGCATCATCGTCATCAGCGACGAAGTAGCCGCCGATCACGTCCGCAAAACCTTACTGACCCAAGTGGCTCCGCCGGGCGTTACCGCACACGTGGTCGACGTGGCGAAAGCCATCCGCGTATGGGACAACCCGAAATATGCCGGTGACCGCGTGATGCTGCTGTTCACCAACCCGACCGACGTTTGGCGCCTGGTCGAGGCCGGCGTGGATATCAAATCGGTGAATATCGGCGGCATGGCGTTTCGCCAGGGGAAAACCCAGGTCAATAACGCCGTGTCGGTCGACGAAAAGGATATCGAAGCGTTTAAGAAATTAAACGATCGCGGTATTGAACTGGAAGTTCGCAAAGTCTCGTCCGACAGCCGATTAAAAATGATGGACCTGATTAACAAACTCAATTAATGGCGACAGCCAATAATTATTTTACTCAGAGCTCTTTGGTCATAGGAGAAGTGCAATGGAGATTACCACTCTTCAGATTGTGCTGATATTTATCGTTGCCTGTATCGCCGGGATGGGATCCGTCCTCGACGAGTTCCAGTTCCACCGTCCGCTGGTCGCCTGTACCCTGATTGGCTTTATTCTCGGCGATATGAAAACCGGCATCATCATCGGCGGCACGCTGGAGATGATAGCCCTGGGCTGGATGAATATCGGTGCTGCGGTCGCGCCGGATGCAGCATTGGCGTCAATCATTTCCACCATTCTGGTTATTGCCGGCGGCCAGAGCGTCGGCGCCGGTATCGCGCTGGCCATACCGCTGGCGGCAGCCGGGCAAGTGCTGACCATCATAGTGCGTACCCTGACCGTGGCCTTCCAGCACGCGGCAGACAGCGCGGCAGAACGCGGCAGCTTGCGCGCCATCACCTGGATCCACATCTCCGCCCTGCTGTTGCAGGCGATGCGCATCGCCATCCCGGCGGTCATTGTGGCCATCTCGGTGGGCACCGCAGGCGTTCACGCTCTGCTTAACTCGATCCCGGAAGTCGTCACCAGCGGCCTGAACATCGCCGGCGGGATGATCGTGGTGGTCGGCTACGCCATGGTGATCAACATGATGCGCGCCGGTTACCTGATGCCCTTCTTCTACCTCGGCTTCGTTACCGCAGCCTTCACCAACTTCAACCTGGTGGCGCTCGGCGTCATCGGCGTGGTGATGGCCGTGCTTTATATCCAGCTCAGTCCGAAATACAACAAGTCTCAGGTTGTACAGGCTGGCCCGGCTAATGCCAACGATCTCGATAACGAACTCGACTAGGAATAGGTGAGAGAAATGGTTGATACAACAGCTCAAAAGAAACTCACGCCGGCCGATATTCGCGGTGTGTTCCTGCGCTCGAACCTGTTCCAGGGCTCATGGAACTTCGAACGCATGCAGGCGTTGGGTTTTTGCTTCTCTATGGTGCCGGTGATCCGTCGCCTGTACCCGGAAAATAACGACGACCGCAAACAGGCGATCAAACGCCACCTGGAATTCTTCAACACCCACCCTTACGTGGCGGCGCCGGTGCTTGGCGTTACCATGGCGATGGAAGAACAGCGCGCCAACGGCGCACCGATCGACGATGCGGCCATCAACGGCATCAAGGTCGGTTTGATGGGGCCGCTGGCCGGCGTGGGCGACCCGATCTTCTGGGGCACGGTGCGGCCGGTATTCGCCGCACTCGGTGCCGGTATCGCCATGAGCGGCAGCCTGCTTGGCCCTATTCTGTTCTTTGTCTTGTTCAACCTGGTGCGCCTGCTGACCCGCTATTACGGCGTGGCCTACGGTTACCGCAAAGGGGTGGATATCGTTAATGACATGGGTGGCGGCTTCCTGCAAAAACTGACGGAAGGAGCGTCCATTCTTGGCCTGTTTGTGATGGGGGCATTAGTTAACAAGTGGACGCACGTGAATATCCCGCTGGTGGTATCGAAGATCACCGATCAGACCGGGCATACCACGGTGACCACAGTGCAAACCATTCTCGACCAGTTGATGCCGGGTCTGGTACCGCTGCTGCTGACCTTCGGCTGCATGTGGCTGCTGCGCAGAAAAGTGAACGCGTTGTGGATTATCATCGGCTTCTTCGCCATCGGTATCTTCGGTTACTGGATTGGCCTGCTGGGCCTGTAAAGCGGGTCACGGCCGGGGGGAAACCCCCGGTTTTTTTATTTGTGGAGTTGAAAGATGTCGCTGACCGATAGCGTATTACTGATTTTTACCGCGCTGATGCTGCTGTATGCGATTTACGACGAATTCGGCATGAACCTGCTGAAGGGCAAAACGCTGCTTAAAGTGCAGTTAAAACGCCGTAATCGGATCGACTGCCTGATTTTCGTCGGCCTGATTGCCATTTTGATTTACCGTAACGTCACCGCTAACGGTGCAATATTGACCACCTATCTGCTTATTTCTTTAGCATTGATCGCCGTCTACATTTCCTATATTCGCTGGCCAAAGATGTTGTTTAAACCGCAGGGTTTCTTTTATGCCAATACCTTCATTGAATATAAGCGCATTAAAGCCATGAATTTATCCGAAGATGGCATCCTGGTCATAGATCTGGAGCAGCGCCGGTTGCTCATTCAGGTTACACAATTAGATGATCTGGAGAGGATTTATCATTTTTTCGTTGAAAATCAATAAATAAAATAAAATTCAAGTTCCTCCCTCCGCTAACATGCGCTGTATATGGATAATTAATCGACAAACTCAGCGCTTATCCGTTTATTATTTGCGCAACATTGTTGCATCAGCCTACATTATATTCCCTCTTGCAATTCTTTAATGAAAACAAGTCTCAATTCCAACAAGAATATTATCAAGTAATTAAGGTTGTCGCCGTCAGAAATATTATGGTATGGTTGCGCCGTCATTGGGGAGTAGCCGGTTTCTGGGCAATAAAACGCCAGAAACGCCCGTATCAACATACTCGTTTTGTTCTTTGAAACGTGGTGCGGGCAGCCAGGTAAGGTTGGCGAGACCATAGACACGTAACTCCGTCGTATGGTTGGGGGTGGGTTACGTGTATATGGAGCCGCCCGGCCGAGGCTAGTTAACATGAATATTTCCGCTACACTCATTCTCGCTTTTGGCATGTCTATGGATGCGTTCGCCGCGTCGATCGGCAAAGGTGCCAGCCTGCATCAACCCCGTTTTCGTGAAGCCCTGCGTACCGGACTTATCTTCGGTGTGGTCGAAGCCATTACGCCGATCATCGGCTGGGCGATTGGCCTGTTCGCCAGCCAATACATCATGGAGTGGGATCACTGGGTAGCCTTCTCGCTGCTGTTTATTCTCGGCATGCGCATGATTGTCGAAGGCATCAGAAACCGGCCGGACGAAGTGGAAAAAGTGAAGCGTCACGGATTCTGGCTGCTGGTGGCCACCGCTATCGCCACCAGCCTTGATGCCATGGCCATCGGCGTCGGCCTGGCCTTCCTGCAGGTCAATATTGTGCATACCGCTATGGCTATCGGTATGGCCACCATGATTATGGCGACGCTGGGCATGATGATTGGCCGCTTTATCGGGCCGCTACTGGGCAAACGCGCAGAGATCATCGGCGGCGTGGTGCTGATTGGTATCGGCATCAACATTCTGCTGGAGCATTTGGGCTACCTCGCCTGATTGTCGCCGAACACAAAAAAACCTGCCAATGGCAGGTTTTTTCGTTTCTGGCAACGCATCGCCTTAGCTATCGCCCTGTCGGTTGCCTGGCTCCTGCGCGCACGGCAAACCTGATCGCCAATCCCCATAGAACAGCCGTTAGCAACGACAGGCCCATCGCGCCGTACACGGCGATCCGGATCCCGCTTTCCAGCGGATGAAATGCCGTCATCAGCGCACCGAAAATCGCCACGCCAAATGCGGAACCGCTTTGCCTGCCGGCATTGAGCACACCGGCAGCTATGCCCGCCCGCCCGCTCTCGACCTCATTCAACAGCGCTGCCGTGGCCGCAGGCGTAATAATGCCGGCCGCCAGGCCAAGCAGGGGGAAGCATAGTGCAATACGCCAGTAAGGCAAGCTTGCGGCCAGCGCCAGCAAACCACCAAAACCCAGCGTATACAGCAGCAAACTGCCATAAACCACCCGTCCCGCGCCAAACGCCCGAACCAGGCGGCCAGAAACAAAGCTGCCGAGGGTGACCATAATTGTCAGGGGAAGGAATGCCAGGCCGGACTGCAGCGGCGACCAACCGCGCACGGTTTGAAAATAGAGGCTCAGCAAAAAGAACGCCCCATAAAACACCAACGCAGAGACCAACGACACCCATACCGAGGCCGAAAAAACCGCACTGCGGAAAAGTGCCGGCGGTAGCATGGGCTGCCTGCCTCGTCGCTCTATCGCTACAAACATCAGCCAGCTTAGGGTAGCCACGACGATACCGCCCAACACCCAGCCAGAGTGCCAGCCTAGCCGTGCGCCCTCAATCAACACGGCCACCGATGTGGCTAACGCCACAATCACCGCCCCCTGACCGGCATAGTCCATCTGGCGCTGGGAAATTAACGCACGAACGGCCGTAATACGCAGCGTGAGCCCTATTCCCAGCACAATCACCGGAATATTGATCCAAAACAGGCTGCGCCAGCCCAAAAATTGGATCAACATGCCACCAATCAGCGGCCCCGCCGCCATCGCCACTCCGCCGCACCCGGCCCACACGCCAATCGCACCTGCCCGCTGCCTGGCATCGGGGAAAGCCCCGTTAATCAACGTTAAGGAACTGGGGACCAGCAAAGCGGCCCCAACGCCTTGCAATACTCTGGCAACGACCAGTAAGGGTAATCCGCCCGCCAGCCCGCAAAGGGCGGAAGCGCCGGCAAAAATCGCCAACCCGGCAAGGTAAACCTGCCTGGCCCCCAACCTGTCACCCCATGCTCCTCCGCTAAGCAACAGGCTGGCAAACGTCAACGTATAGGCGCTCACCACCCACTGCAGGCCGGTAAGCCCGGAGCCCAGATCGGCCGCGATCGGCGGTAAGGCGACGTTAACGATCGACGTATCCAGGATGACAATGACATAGCTGAGGCTGGTCGCCATCAGTACCCGTTTTTGTTGTTGATTCAAGCTTGCCACTGGCTGCAGCCCCAGACTGATAAAACAGGCATTGACTATAAGCCGCTATTCACCTGGAATGCTTCGAGCCATATCGAAGTGTGCTTTGAGCGATGAAAACATCGCCCGCTATTGATGAAGGAGAAATTCGTGGGCCAACATAATATTTCATCCGTGGCGCATCTGATCGCCGAGCCGGTACGGGCGGTGATGTTGATCACCCTGGCCGACGGCAACGCGCTATCAGCCAGCGCGCTTGCAGAGGCGGCAGGCGTCACCCCGCAAACCGCCAGCTCGCATCTGGCAAAGCTGTTGGGCGGTGGCCTGCTCAGCGTCGAACAGCTTGGGCGTTATCGCTACTACCGATTGTCGGGGCCGCACGTCTCGCACCTGTTGGAAAGTCTTGCATCGATCGGGCCGGTAACGCCAGCCTGGCGCAATACGCCCAACCGCTCCGCGCGTGAGATGCGTTTCGCGCGCTGTTGTTATGACCATCTGGCGGGGAAAGTTGGCGTTGCCGTCACGCGCAGCCTGCTGAAACAGGGACTAATCGTCGAAAATGGCGCGTGCGAATATGTGCTGACACCGGCCGGGGCTGATTGGCTGCAGGAATTGGGGGCCGAGGCTACCGCAGTAGCGCCGGCGACGGTGGGCAAAGGCCGTCAATGTCTGGACTGGACCGAGCGGCAATATCACCTCGCGGGGCCGCTGGCGGCTTATCTGCTTGACGCTTTTTGCCATTGGGGCTGGTTACAGCGCTTGCCGGCAACCCGTGCGCTCAAAGTAACACCTTTGGGGTGGACGGCGTTGAAAACGCACCTCGCCGTTGAGCGCGCAGATCTGGAGGACGAGAGAGTCAATGGCGAAGCGGCATATCCGGTGGCTTAATCGGGTTGGCGGCGGTACAGCCCTATGGCGAAATCCGTTTCACAGGCGAAGGATTCACTGGCGCCCAGACGTTGTTGCACCTCTGGAGAGGCCCGCCAGGCGAAAGGCGTCATTTGCAGCAGATTGGCCGCCTGCTCGCCCGGCAATGTCATCGGGTAAGAAAGCGCCTCTAGCCGCTCACAGTCAAAGCCCGTCAACTGCTCATCCGGTTCGGCATGCAGTTGCACCTGCTGATAAACCTGTTCTTTCAGTTGATACAGGTGGCGCGGACCGGGCGATACCGTCACTACCACGCCGCCGGGCTTCACCACCCGCGCCAGCTCTTCGGCTTTGCACGGCGCATAAATGCGCAGGATCCCGTCCAAAGAACGGTCGGCAAAGGGTAAACGGTGGCTGGACGCCACGCAGAACGACACCGCAGGATAACGCTTGGCCGCATAGCGGATCGCCACCTTAGCGACGTCCAACCCATAAACGGTGATGTCACGCGGCGCCAATCGTGCAGCTACTTCGGCGGTGTAATAGCCTTCGCCGCAGCCAATATCCAGCAGCGCCTGCGCCTCGGCCCCCAGCGCCTGTTCCAGCAGTTCCGCCACCCGTTGCTGCAACGGCCGATAAAACCCGGCGTCGAGAAAGGCGCGCCGCGCCTGCATCATTTCCGCACTGTCTCCCGGCTGCTTCGAGCGCTTATGCTGCACCGGCAGCAGATTGACATAGCCTTCTTTGGCGCAGTCAAACTGATGGTTGGCATCGCAACGCCATTGCAAGTGAGAAAAATGAAGCGGCTGGTGGCACAGAGGGCACTGATAAGACATGATTGGATTCCAGAGAGATACGGCGCGGGTAGTCTAAAGAAGGCTTCTGCGCGATGCAAGGCAGGCCTGGCCAACGGATAAAAAAGCTGGCTACACTGACGTAATGTTTTCTGACGCAGGCAAAGACGTTATATGACCGACTACTCCCCGCTTCTCAGCACCGTTCCGGCCATTCAGCACGGATTCGGCAACAAAAGTGCCCTGCTGCCCGGGCACTTGCAACCTTACCGTGCCACGCTGCCGGAAAAAAAACAGGTGCACGGTACGCGCATCGTCGACATTCATCAGGCGGCCCAAATTTGCGGTGAAGCCGACGGTTTTTACACTACCCAACCCGGTATTCTGCTCAGCGTATTGACGGCAGACTGCCTGCCGGTCATTTTCAGCCGCAACGACGGCTCGGCCATTGCCGCCGTGCATGCCGGTTGGCGCGGCTTGCTGGATGGCATTCTTGAGCAACTGGCGGCACGCATCGGCCGCGATGATTCGACGGCTAACTGGGTGGCCGCCATTGGCCCGGCTGCCGGCCCGTGCTGCTATGAAGTGAACGAAGAGCTGGTAGCGCGCTTTAAGCAGCAGTTGCCGCTGCCCGCCGCCTTGATAAGCCCAAGCTATCGCCACCTGGATCTGGCCGCCATCGCCGAATACAAACTCAGCGAGCTGGGGTTTGCCGCCGTTGATCGCGCCGGGAGTTGTACCATCTGCACGCCGAATACCGACTCGCGGCACCCGCAGCGCTTTAAATACACCAGCTACCGCCGCAACAGCCATCGACGCGAGCAAGATCCTGGGCACCCAGGCATTACCGGCCGCAATCAGTACGCGGGCATTATTATCGCCGGCTGAGCGCAGACACGAAAAAGCCCGCACGGAGGCGGGCTTTTTGTACAGCTGACGCTGATTAGATAGCAGTAACGTTTACTGCAGATGGGCCTTTCTGGCCATCTTGGATTTCGAACTCAACGTTCTGGCCTTCAGCCAGGGTTTTGAAGCCGTTACCCTGGATTGCAGAGAAGTGTACGAACACGTCTTTGCTGCCGTCAGCTGGGGTGATGAAACCGAAACCTTTAGACTCGTTGAACCACTTAACTTGACCTTTGATCTTTGCCATCTTGAGTATTTCCTTTGGATTGTTTAAACCGCCCGGAGGCGTTACATAGACAAACTAGAGTCGTTACTGCTTGAGGCACTAAGATAAGGATCGGCAGAGAAGCGGTATTCAACGCTAACGTCTTTACTCAGAACTTCTTTACTGAAAATGCCACACATATACAGAACTGTACCTCGTTTTACCCAGATGCGTTATCACATACTCTGTATTCGATGGCAAGCCATTTTTAATCACTGATGGACCTGTCGCACATATTTGAAACGGTCGATAGCAACAGAAGCTTAAATAGGCTAAAAGATGTTGAAGCCTTAGCTATTTTCTGCTTAACGGTCACACGGCGCTACACTCCGCAGCCTGACTGAATTTTAACAATTCTTTCATCCGATTGCCCCCATGCGTTACGACATATAACCGCTGCAGGACGCTTAGAACGTTAAAAAATTTGAATCTTTATGGAATTTCTTATGCAACATTTGAATATCGATGAACGGGCGTCCCCGCAGCCCGGCTCATCTGACCAGCACGTCGCCATCTGGATGGCCCAACGCCGGCACCGCCCCCAGTCTGATAACGCTACCGTCGTCACAGAAAACAATACCGATACTAATTATTGATATTCGTTATTATGAGCATAATTTGCGCAACCGCACCCCGGCATAAAAACAAAGGGCATTGCCGCTTTAAGGTGCATAGGCATGCAACGGGGGGAATTTACGCACCATCATTGTGCATAAGCGGATAAATACCCTGTTGATGGGCGAATTAAATAACGGCAATAACCCTGACGTCGGCGAGAATGTATAGCGGAATTAAATATTAAAAAGACAGTGGGTATTTACGCTGCCGATAATGCCGGCTCGCGAGCCTATTTATTTCGTTTTTTTGCGTTTCACCATTCGCATCCGCTTATCAGGTTCAGCACCGGCTAACCGCCCTCCGCCGTTCGCCCGTACAACGGCAGCCCGCAACCGGGCGGCCTTGCAGGCAATTCAACCTGAAAAGCCGCTCACAAGGGATGGGCTATAACGCTTAAGAGTTAGGTTCAAGCACAATGCGCTCGCCAATTTTGATTGGCAGGAACTGATGCTGATCTATTCCGGCAGAACTCAACGCCAGATTTAATTGCTGCGGCGGTTCATCCAGCGACTCATCGGCCAATTCAAAAACCCCCCAATGAATCGGAATAACCCGCGGTGAATTTAATTGCTGATACAGCGTCACCGACTGCTGCGGATCCATATGTTGTTCCTGCATGAACCAGCGCGGTGCATAAGCGCCGATTGGCAACGCCGCCACGTCAAACGGCCCCAAACGCGCGCCAATATTCGCCAGCCGCTCGGAATAACCGCTGTCCCCGGAAAAATAGAAACGGAGCGCCGGATGATGAATAACCCAACCGCACCATAAAGAGCGATTGCGATCCCACAGGGTGCGCATGCTCCAATGGCGCGCCGGCGTGCAGTGGAGCGTTAACTCGCCCAACGACAGACTATCCCACCAGTCCAGTTCCTCCACACGCTTGAGGCGATAACGGCTGAACCAACTCTTTAACCCCAGCGGCACGATAAAAGTCGCAGTGGGGAAACGTTTCGCCAGTTGGCGCACGGTACGCCGATCGAGGTGGTCGTAATGGTTGTGGGAAATTAATACCACATCCACCGCCGGCAATTGCTGCACCGTCAACGGAGGTGGCGTCTTGCGCTTGGGGCCGTAGAAACTCAACGGTGATGCGCGTTGCGAAAGCACCGGATCGATCAGGATATAGCGGCCATCCAGGCGCAGCAGCATCGAAGCGTGCCCCAGCCACCAGATGCTGTTATCGCTGCCGCTGAGATCGGCGCTCTGCCACCAACGCTGGGTAAACTGCTGATACCCCAACTGCGGCGGTTTGGGCAATCCTTGCTGCTTACGCTCATTCTGCCAGCGCCTCAGATCCCCTTCCTGACGCTGAGTCGGTTCCGGATTGCGAAACCCCTCCGGGGTGTGGTGCGCTTTCGCGGCATCATAGTAACGATTGGTTCTCTTCAAATTGCTCTCCCGACCACTGCGGACACCCTGCACGGGCAGATTAGATAACATAACAAGATAGTCGATGAGTGCGCTTTGTGAACCGTGCTCACCTCAGGGGGGACCTTTTCGGATATTGTGGTGTCACAGTCCCTATGAGCATGCCAGGGCCGTAAAGAGCCTGTTAAGCATCTCTTAAGATCTTTATGATTCACTTATAGGACATTCAGAAAAGGAGAAGTTATGAGCCGTTCTACATCACGCAAATCACGTGTTCGTATGGGCCGTATCCGTAGCGCGATGCGGTCACAAGGGCAGTATTGGAAAATGTATGCCGCGATGAAACTCCGGCGTATAAGGGTACCTGCCCCGCTGGTGCTGTTGTTTGGCGCGCTGGTGAGTTTTTTCATGCTGGGTGTGTTGATGCTTAGCGTGGTCGCTATCGATATCGTCACCACCCTGTTCCTGCTGTGCAGGAAACTGTTGGGGCTGGGGCGCGGCAATCAGGGCAACGCCTTTATGCCACGTAGCTAAAGCCTGAACCGGAGGCGCGCAAGGCGCCTCCGGTAGAGATTAACACCGCACTTTGGCGCCTTTACGGCGCGTCAGCATAAAGCCAACCCACAGCAGCAGGATCCATGCCGGCATCAGCAATACGGAGATGCGGATCCCCTCGCTGAAATACATGATCACCAGAATCAGACCGAGAAACACCAAACACAGGTAGTTGCCAAAGGGATACCACAGCGCCTTGAAACTCGGGATCACCCCTTGGCGGTTTTTCGCCGCACGGAACTTCAGGTGCGCCAGGCAAATCATCACCCAGTTAATCACCAGTGTGGACACCACCAGCGCCATCAGCAGCTCAAACGCCTTGCCGGGCATCACGTAGTTGATCAGCACGCCGACAGAGGTCACCAGCGCCGACAGCGCGATGGACAGCACCGGCACGCCGCGCTTATTCACCCGGGTCAACGCCTTCGGCGCATTCCCCTGAGTCGCCAGGCCGAACAGCATGCGGCTGTTGGCGTAGACCCCGCTGTTATACACCGACAGCGCCGCCGTCAGCACCACCACGTTAAGAAGGGTCGCCACCAGGCTGCTGTTCAGCGCGTGGAAAATCATCACGAACGGGCTACCGCCTTCCACCACTTTGTCCCATGGGTAGAGAGAAAGCAGCACGGTCAGCGAACCGATATAAAAAATCAGGATGCGGTACACCACCTGGTTGGTGGCTTTCGGAATGCTGCGGCGCGGATCGGCGGCTTCCGCCGCGGTAATGCCGACCATCTCCAGCCCACCGAATGAAAACATGATGACCGCCATCGCCATCACCAACCCTTCGATGCCGTGCGGCATAAAGCCGCCCTGCTCCCACAGGTTACCGAAGCTGGCTTGCGGGCCGCCGTTGCCGCTGGCCAACAGCCAGGCACCGAAGAGGATCATGCCGACAATCGCTACCACCTTGATGATGGCGAACCAGAACTCCGTTTCACCGTACAGTCGCACGTTGACCAGGTTGATCAGATTAATCAGCACAAAAAAGACCGCTGCGGAGACCCAGGTCGGGATGTCCGGCCACCAATATTGAATATAAATCCCTACGGCCGTTAACTCGGCCATGCCGACCAGGATGAACATCGCCCAATAATTCCAGCCGGAAAGAAAACCGGCGAAATCGCCCCAGTATTTATAGGCAAAGTGGCTGAATGACCCCGCGACCGGCTCTTCAACCACCATCTCACCCAGTTGGCGCATAATAAGAAAAGCGATAAAGCCACCGATTGCGTAGCCCAGCAGCACGGAAGGGCCGGCCATTTTAATGGTCTGCGCGATGCCGAGAAACAAGCCGGTACCTATGGCGCCCCCAAGGGCGATAAGTTGTATATGTCTGTTTTTTAAACCGCGTTTTAGCGGGGTATCCTGTTGCTGACCGCCCATCTTATCCTCATATGGCGTTGGATCCCGTCGATTTTGCACAAGATTTCGCCAATCAATAAATGTATCTGCGGGCGGCTTTTTAACACTTAACCCAAGGAGCATCAAGGAGAAGCACCCCGGCAACGGAGGCCAGGGAGCTATTTTATGCAAAGAAGGGAGCCAGAATGGCTGAGATTCAGTTGGGCAGACCGCACAGTTTGGTCAGATTGCGTGCGCCAATCATCAGCGTTGCGACGTAAGACTGGCTGCGCGTGACCACTTCCACCGCCACGCGATCGTTTTGATATTTTATCAGGTAGGTTGAGGGCCAGCCCTGTCGGCGCTGCCCAAAGCTTTCTGCGTGACGATCGATTGCCGCGTGGGCAATCACCAGATGAGACAAGTTTTTATCACCTTTAATAATGCGCTTCATAAACAGGCTCCGCCAGAGACAGTTCTGTTGTCATAAAAAGGGAAAAATCATCAGTATTTCTGGTGGTTCAACGTACCGTTTCGGTGGTTTGCTGGCTCAGCAGGAAACAGATCATCGCTGCACGCAATGGGCTGCTGCTGTCCGCTTGCCACTCACCACGCTGGGTGATCATTCGCGCCTGCCACTGCGGGCTATCGCTTTGGTCGTCGGCATTCAAGCTGATTTTGTTGGCACAGATAATCGGCCAGGCATCGGAGGGATTCTTGCAATAGTCTTTACCTTTCACGCCGCCATAAGGATACCATTTGTCCGGATTTTCTCCGGTGATCAACGCAATGCTGCGGTTCACCTCGGCGTCGCTTTCTTCATACCATTTAATCATCGGCTTTATCCATCTTTCGTAAGGTTGGCGCTACATTACGATGCCAATACGACAGATTTATGACAAAACGACGGCTTTTCATATTATCCATACTAATGTTTTACCACTTTATATTTTCGAATCGGATGATTACACTTTTTAGCTGTTCCTTTACACGGAAATGATCGCCATGTTGAGCGGCCTTAACCACCTGACACTCGCGGTAAGCGACGTCAACCGCAGTTTCGATTTCTATACCAACCCGTTGGGATTCATTGCGCGTGCACGCTGGCAACATGGCGCCTATCTGTCTCTTGGCGAATTGTGGCTGTGCCTGTCATGGGACAATTCTCGAGCGCTGAACGCGCCAGGTGACTACACCCATTACGCCTTCAGCGTGGCGGCGGAGAATTTTGCGGCCGTGGCATTACGGCTGCGCCAGGCAGGAGTAAAAGAGTGGAAAAGCAATCGCAGCGAGGGGGAATCGCTGTACTTTCTCGATCCCGATGGGCATAGGTTAGAAATTCACAGCGGCGATCTGGCGAGCCGTTTGGCAGCATGCCGCGTTCAGCCTTATCGGGGGATGGAGTTTTTCTGAGGAAGCGGGTGCGGGTGGCACAGAGCGTGGAGCGCCACCCGACAGGCATCTGATTAACGTTCGGGGATAAAACCTTTGAAATCCAGCGCCGGGCTGAGATCGTCATCGTCCGCCACGCTGCCGCCGCGGGCGCTTTGCGCCAGGCTCTTCAGTAACGCCGTTTGCTGGCGCTGCTGCTCGGCGATTTCCTGCAACAGGCGAATCTGTTCATTGGCACGCACGCTGGCGCGGTTCACCAGGAACCAGCCCCATAATCCCACCAGCAGCACCAGCGCTGCGATGGCCAGCGAAACCAGGCCATTTGGACCAAAACCTAAATCGTACATGGACAACCCTATCTACTGCAAAAAACAGGCGGACATCTTAACACTCCGGGCAGGGGCGCGAACATCTCCGCGGCAAATTGTTGCGCCCCGCTGCGCAGCTTACCAGGGAACAAAGCGAGTGATTGAACAAATCCCCAGAGCAAAAGTTTCCCCCTCATCGCAATAACTATCCAGCGCCAGCAGGTAAAAAAACAGACAGGCAGCCAGAGCCGCAATTATCACGAGGAATTTTTTTCGCAACAAATTTAGCAGCCTCATTGTTATCTTGGTAATTGGTTATTCAGCCTATCACAGCCAACTTAAACGAAGTTTAACCTGTCGTTTAGAAATCTCACCTGGGTTTACTTTTCAGAATGTTACCGTTGCGCCCTGTCCTGGCTCATGGCTATATCGTTATAGCGATAACTAAAAGGAGTCACTATGGGTAAGCTGATTAAGTGGATCGTAGCGCTGGCGGTGATGTACGGCGTATTTCTGTTTTCGGGGTACGGGGTGCTTATCGGCAGCAATCAAAACGTCGGAGGGCTGGGGTTGCAGTGTAAATACCTGACGGCACGTAATGTGGTGATTGCGCAATATCTGCACGGTGACAACGGCGTGATTGGCGTTGCCGACTGCCCGCTGTTCAAAAAGATCGAAACGGTGGTGGATTGATCACCACCGTCCGAAACCGCCGCCAAACGGCGGTTTCACATCAATTGCGAGTAAATTTCATCTCAATCAATGCAATCGCTTTTTCGATCGCCCGCCGCGTCACCGGGTCGGCACCGGCAGGATGGGTGGAAAAATCGATGCTTTTCAACTGACTTGCCATTTTGTCCCGCACCTCGGTTGGTGCGATAACGTCAATGACATCCAGAATTTGTTTGATGACCAGTTGGCAGGCGACCAGATCGGAAGCCAATTCCTGGTCGTTGCTCAGCATGTCGGACATGGTTACTTTCCTTCTTAGTTCAGACGCCGCACAGAATACCATGCCGCCTGCCGCTTTTCCGCCCCCTGGCCGTTTACCGCTGAATTTTCAGCGCTAATGCGCATTAGCCATCAAAATGCCCTGCCGAATTGGCCTATACTTGGGGCTTGAGCGCTGCGCTCGGCAGCGCATTGCAAACCCTAACCTAACGGGAGAGTGCGATGGCCAACCACAATGTGAAATCCTGGGCAACAGTGCGTGAAACGTCGGTTGAAATTGCCGAGGCGATTTTTGAACTGGCCAAGAACGACGAAATATTGGCGCAAAAAATCTGGGAGGAAGGCAGCGACGAAGCGTTGCAAATGGCCTTCGCCAAAACCAGCGCCGATCAGCTGTACTGGGGCGAAGAAACCGTAGAACGCAAAAACGTCTGATTGGGAAGTTATCAACAAAAAGCCCGGATGAACGATATCCGTGAATTTCAGTTTGCAGCCAAAAACGCGCTAGCTTGAAACACGACGGGTATTGGCATCCAGGCTTTTTCGGTCGTCTGTCATACCCCATTGCGGGTTATATTGTGGCCAAAAATCACGGCTCTTCACCTCCCACACCTTCCGCATTGTTCATTCTCATCACCGGCGTCACCATAAAAGCGGCAACACCCACGATTACAACCAGAGTAATAATCACTGTCATTAACATGCGATCACCCCATCAACGCTGAGTTGTCACGGCTGACTCTGTCTAGGCGGTTTATTTCCTGCGGCCTGAACCACTTCAGTATCAGCGGTAGCGGGCAATCTCAGATTAGCCGTTTTTCCTTCCAGCTGACAAGCCACCTGATGATGGTTTTTCCGAATAATTTCACCCTGGTGCCAGCGGGCTTTTTGTCCGGGGCGGCAAGTTGTGTATACTTCACCGCTATGTAGATCTCACACAGACGCACTGATGATACAAGAACATCACCTCTCATTGGTCTGCGCCCTCAGCAAATGGGTCGAAACTCACCTCGGTAGAGTGATCCATCTCGAAGAGCTGGCCGAGTACTCCGGCTACTCCCTGTGGCACATGCAGAAGTTGTTCAAAGAAGCGACCGGGATTTCGCTGGGCAAGTATATCCGCGAACGCCGGCTGGCCGGCGCGGTTTACCAATTACGCAGCAGCGACGCTACTATTTTTGACATTGCGCTGGATTTCGGTTTTGGCTCGCAGTCACATTTTACTTATATGTTCAGAAAGCGGTTCAACATCACGCCTTATGATTTCCGCCAGGATTTAAGCGTAGATTTGCACATCGCCCCTCCATTGCACATCATCCATCAGAAAACCGCCTGACAGCTCTCCCGCCGCACCGGCCGGCGGGCTAAAGATGGGCCCAAATAACCACCAGTATGGCAATCAACGCGGGTAGCGCCTGGACCTTAAGAATTTTACGGCTCGCCGTCAGGCCACCGAAGACGCCCGCTACCAGCACGCAGCCAAGGAAAAACAGTTGCACAGCCGGATCAGCGCGCCAAACACCCCATGCCAGCCCGGCAGCCAGAAAACCGTTATACAGCCCCTGATTAGCCGCCAGCACGCGTGTTGCAGCCGCAAATTCCGCCGTGGTGGCGAATACGCGCCTGCCGGTCGGTGCCTGCCAAAGGAACATTTCCAGGATCAGAATATACAAATGAATCGCGGCTATTAATAAGACGATAATATTAGAAATTATTATCATTGTATTTTGTAAGGTTAATTGAGGATTAGGTTTAATAAGTATAACCACATTCAGAAAATTGCGAATAGCCAGACATAAAAAAACCCGCCGCAGCGGGTCTATTACCTAATCATTCAGTGTTAACTTAGCGCAACAACAAGCATAGCTGCGATTGAGATCCAGAAAGCCGCCGTTGCAATAACAACATGGGATAATCTTGCACGATAGAATACTTGGCTCATAATGACCTCACAGGCTACTGACTAGCGGTTAGATAACAACACTTCTTGATAGATATCTTAATCCACTGCTCCGACCAATTATTTGCGCCAGATCACTATTTACCAGATAAACTATATTCGATCCAAAACATGGACTTTCGATCACATTAATTCAGCGTTAATAGAAAGAAATGAATAAGATCATCCCGCCGTTATAGCCAGAGGGCATCAAACATCGCTCCAGGGCAGGCGTGGTGCGGTCAAGCGCGGGCCACTATAGCCACCGACATCCGGGAAACGGCTATTCCCCTGCTCCCAGTCATGTTGTGCCCGAGTAATATCCTGCTTACTGTGGCCGACAAAGTTCCACCAAATGAGAATCTCTTCGTTTAATGGTGCCCCACCGATTAATAATGCCCGGCTGCCCTTCCTGGCATTTAACCCGATCTGGTTAACATTCATCCCTAAATAGGCGAACTCATCAGGTGAAAATTTTTCATCATTAACCTCAAATGCACCAATAAGGGGCAAAAATCCTATTTCAAAGTCTTCCCGCAAGGGTAACGGCAAATAGCCGTCGCTCTGCCACTCCAGATCAATGGCGATTAATGGCGAAAGAGTAAACACCGGGGAACGGTATTGCTCAAACTCCCCCACCAACAAAGTATGTCTCACGCCATTTTGTGCCCAGGACGGCAAGTCAGGATAATGATCGAAGCGCGGCGCCATATCGGCATTGCCGGCCGGCAAAGCAATCCACAGCTGCGCAGCATGCAAAAGCCGCTCTTCCCCCGTTGACTGCTCGGTATGGGCGATACCGCGCCCCGCCGTCATCAGGTTGACCTGGCCCGGGCGAATCACCTGCTCGCTGCCCAGACTGTCGCGATGCAGCACCTCTCCTTCAATCATCCAGGTAAAGGTTTGCAAGCCAATATGCGGGTGTGGACCCACGTCCATGCCTTTAGAAGAACCGCTGAAGACCGAAGGCCCGGCGTGGTCGAGAAAGCACCAGGCACCTACGGTACGACGTTCACGGGTGGGTAAGGCGCGGTTGATCGGGATACCGCCGACTTCGGCATTGCGTGCGGTAATACGCTGAATCTGACGCACGCCACCGACCGTTGGACAATCGCGGGAAGAGGAAGAATGGGTTGGGCGGGAGTTGCTCATCGTAACGCCTCCAGAACGACACACAGGTTGAATTAATGACAAAGCCAGCTTATCACACAGCAAGTGGCCTAAATGCAACCAGGGAGGCGGAGCCTGTCAGGATGACTTGATATAGCAGCCTTTTACATCAACTTCGTCATGTGCATGCTTCAGATCGGAGAAATACGTCACACCAAAGAGTATTGATACGACCAACAACACGGAAACCAGCAGGCCGATAAGCGCCAGCAGTTTGGTTTCGTCGTGGAGATTATGCTCCATTTTATCTCCTGTTCAGAACGACGTCATGTCAGCCATAAGGTGACCGACAGCGTAAAAATGATCAGGGAGCAAGACGCTATCGCCAGCACGATGATGGCAAACTGCGCATCTCCCAGAGTTTCACGGTAGTTTTTGTCTTGTGAGGCATTACGTTGTTCTTTCACAAAATCTATCTTAACTCATCACGTAAACGTTATTGTGGTGGGATGATCGATAAAAACTCGCTACTGCGGTTTTCTTAGATTCTGCGTCCAATGCCATTCAGACCTCAATAGTGGCAAGACGCTATCAACTTTCCTCACCAGGGTCAATATCCCCCGGAAGCAGAGGTGGCGGTGAGTATAAAACATTCGAAAATTTTATTAAAACAAAAAATAATTAGTCAAACTTATAATATAAACGATAAAAAAGCCCGATATCACATCGGGCTTCTGAACATCTTTTCTTCTTTACTGAGGAATGCGCAGAACCTGTCCCGGATAAATTTTGTCCGGACTGGATAGCATGGGCTTGTTCGCTTCGAAGATCTTGTTGTACAGGTTGGCGTTACCGTACACTTCTTTCGACACCGCACTCAGCGTGTCGCCCTTCTTAACGGTATAGAAACGGCTCTCTGCTGCAGATTGTGCCACCGACACCTTATCTTCCACACCGCTGATACCCGCCACGTTACCGATCGCCACCAGGATTTTTTCTTTCAGCTCCTGGCTGGCGGCATCGCCGGTCACCACGGCTTTACCATCAACCACCTGCACATCGACCTTATCGGTACCCGGCAGACCGGTTTTATTCAAATGCTCCTTCAGTTTGGCGCTTTGATCTTCGGCAGTCGCGTTGCCGGTCACTGTGTCCCACAGTTTTTCGCCAGCTTCTTTGACGAAGTTAAACAATCCCATATTCACTCCTTTCGATGGTTACAATGTTGCGTTCACTTAAGGCTTGTTAAGCTTAGCACTGCAAAACGGATATTCCATCGCTCCTGTAGCATTTAGCCGTTGGAGTAATCCGAAAGTGCCCTCTTTGAGTGCCAATTCATCACTTTGTACCGATGTCCACGCTGAAAGACGCACCTTTTTTACCTACAATAAGGGTATGGAGAGATTTTGGCTCGAGGATGCAAGAGGCTATGTACGCACTGGTCATGTTTGTCTGTTATCTGGATGGCGGCTGCGCCGATATCGTGGTTGACGTGCTGCGCGACGAACCCCAGTGCCTGGTCGTCATGAAAGAACAAAATCTGCGCCACGCCGGCTGTTTTCCGGTGGAAGATTTTATCGACGGTTTCTGGCTGCCTGCCAGCGAATATGCGCCGTTGTAGAGCGGAATGCGGGTTTTCTGCTATTTACCTCTGAGGAATTTCTGAATTCATCGGGAAAGAGGTATATCTACGATGTTTTATGCCGCTATTTTGCTAAATTGCTTCACCCGAACGATATGGAGACGGCATCATGCCCGTATCTACTCTCTCAGACGAACATTATGAAACCCTGTTACGCGATGTCAGCCTGGTGGTCGGCGGCGCGGTGATCCAACTGATCAATCTCAATAAGAAAGTCTCCGGCAATAATATTCTGGCCCAATTGGTCACCGAGATTGAACACGAGAAAAATCAGCAACGCTCTGCCACCCTGCGCTCTGCGATTGAACTGATGGGCCTGGCCCCCAAAGGATAGCGGCCCAAATAAAGAAGGCAGAGCTTTCGCTCTGCCTTTTTACCGTTCTCCCGACACAGGATGAAGGTAATAGCGTTGAAACTTAGAAACGATAAGTCAGGTTAACCGCGACGATATCGTCAGTGCTCAGTTTCAGCTTGTTGTCGTCATTCAGCTGGTTGATTTTGTAATCAACGTAGGTATACATGTTTTTGTTGAAGTAGTAAGTCGCGCCCACTTCCACGTATTTCACCAGATCGACATCGCCAAACCCTTCGATATCCTTGCCTTTAGACTGCACGTAGGCCAGAGATGGACGCAGACCGTTTTCGAACTGGTATTGAGCGACCATTTCGAAGTTCTGAGTTTTGTTGGCGAAGCCAGACACGCCGTTGCCGCTGATTGGCGTCATGTTACGGGTTTCAGCGTACATTGCCGCCAGGTAAACCTGATTGGCGTCGTATTTAACCGCCGTGGTCCAGGCCGTCGCGCTGTCGCCTTTGCCGTACTGCAGTTTCTTTTGATCGCTGGTGCGGTTCGAGTCAGAGAATGCCGCCGCCACGCCGATACCTGAACCACCGATATCCTGGTAATCCAATGACAGACCGTAGCCGTCACCGTTTTGCTTGGTCACGCTGCGACCGTCGCCGTCGTTTTTACCCTGGTACTGTACCGCCAGGTTCAGACCTTCCACCAACCCGAAGAAATCACGGTTACGATAAGTCGCCAAGCCGTTGGAACGCGCGGTCATGTAGTTATCGGTGTAGCTGTAACTATCACCGCCGAATTCCGGCAGCATGTCGGTGTAGGCTTCCGCGTCGTACACTACGCCGTAGTTGCGGCCGTAGTCGAATGAACCGTAGTTGGCGAACTTCAGACCGGCAAAGCCCAGACGGGTTTTGGTGCCTGTGGTACCCTGCGCTTCGTCGTGGTTGGCCTGGACGTTATATTCCCACTGGCCGTAACCGGTCAGTTGGTCATTGATTTGCGTTTCGCCCTTGAAACCCAGACGGACATAAGTCTTGTCGCCATCTTCGGATTTGTCATCGCTGAAAACATGTTTGGCAGAAACGCGACCGTACAGGTCAAGTTTATTGCCA
Organism: Serratia inhibens; assembly: GCF_003591175.1. Classification (GTDB taxonomy): domain Bacteria; phylum Pseudomonadota; class Gammaproteobacteria; order Enterobacterales; family Enterobacteriaceae; genus Serratia; species Serratia inhibens. Next base: position 48,965 of record NZ_QYYG01000002.1, read on the forward strand.
TCCTTATTATAAATTTCAGCCGCGTTGGCAAAGGAGGTGATTGCCGCAAGGGCAACAGCTAAGGCTAATACACTGCGATTCATCATTTATTTTCCTAGATATTATAATTAAAAACCTGCCCATCACGCCCAATTTATGATTTGGGCTGTGATCTTTATCATTTAGTATTTTATGAGCGCCCCTAATCAGGGGCCATGTGACATTAGCATCATGAATCCAAACTTCAAAAGAAAAAGTTCATAAAATACCGTGGGTAAAGCATGTTTATGTGTAACTGAATGTTACAACAAAGGACACAAACAAACCATTGATTCATATTGATATTTGTCACATACCTTATAACCAAATTGGTGCAATGCACCAAATTAGTGCAATTTGACTTATTTTAGCCTACTTTCTACACGATACGGAAATAACATGAAACTTAGCGTGGTTACTAATAACGTTACTTATTTCACATTTTCATCTAAACAAAGTCACTGCACTGATTTAGGCCATTAAGCGGGTTTTAACCAGATCTTTTACAGGTTCACATAATCAATGCGACTCAAAGCGTCAAAATAGTAATACCGGGGGAAATTAAATTTAAGAAATGGCAATAGTGAATAGCGGATATATAAAGAGAGGAGAACAAACGTATTTTACAGGATAATACGCCAGATTAATTACAGGCTGCAGCTGACAACGCTGCAACCTGACGTACACTACAGATAAAACCGTCTGGACAGCTGACCGATTAATACAGCGTGCTGCGCGGCACCTCAGTCAACACCATACCGGCGCGCAGCCCAAGCGCAACGGCAGGATTGGGGAACAAAATCCACTCGCTGGCATGTTGAACCCGGTACTCCTCACCCGGTTGTTCGCACAACAAAGTGCCCTGCTTAAGCTCGGTAAAGTTGGCGGTGTCGTCGCTAAGATGCAGCCTGAAATCCTCGCTGCGCTTAATCAACGACTGTTCGACGCGGAATAGGCGCAGCGCAACACCCGGCCGCGAAGGTAAAGGTTCACCGCTCACCACCGCCTGCAACGCACGGTTAATGGCGGCAAACTGTTGCAGATCGTTGCTGCCGAAGGGTTTCGCCTTGCCCAGCTCCAGCGTGCAGCTTGCAGCAGCGGCGTGTTCGCTGGAAAAATGGCTGAAGGTGCCGCCAGGCGCGCTGTGGATCACCAGCGCGTCCAGATCGGCAGCATCCAGCACGGCCAGCATATCCGCACTGTAGGGCCGTGTCTGGAATGGCAAGATGCCAAAGCGCGGCAACCGCGATTCACGTATCGCCGTATGCAGATCATAATGGAAACGCTCAGCCTCTTCGCCGTCGAAAAAAGCCGCTATCACTTGCTCCAGCTGCTGCGCCCGCACGGTTTCACCGCTGTGGTTGAAATCGCGATAACGGCCGCCGAACATGCGATTCATGTCACTGTGCAGATAACGCTTGCCGGCGCGTATCGCCGCCGGATTGCCCAGCACTACCAACAGCCGAACCGCCAGCGGCCGCTCGCCCGCCAACAGCGTATTGACCCATTGGTTCAGCAGTTCAATCGGCGCCGTTTCATTACCGTGGATCCCGGCGGAAAGCACTACCGCCTGGCGGTAAGCCTGGCGTGGGGTAATTTCCAGCAAACCTTCCCCCAGCCAGCGCCAGCGGACATTCAGGTTCTCACCCTGCTGGTTGGCCGGGGCTTGCCCCGCCAGCGTCAGGGCCAGCAAATCAAACATGGCGACTCCGTCTATTGTTGGAAAGGATAAACCGAACCCAGCCCGAGGATAGACGTCAAGGCGTCCAGCGCGTCGCGCCCCTCACGCAACAATTGCGGATCGGCCAAATCGTTTTGCGTCAGCCGATCGCGGTAATAGCGATCGACCCACTCATTCAGCGTGACAAACAGCGTGTCGTTCATCATCGCGCGCGGGTTCACCGCCCGCAGTTCCTGTTCATTCAGCGCTACGCGCAGCCTCAGGCAAGCCGGTCCGCCGCCGTTACGCATGCTCTCACGCAGGTCGAATACCTTGATTTCATCGATCGGCCCGCCGCCAGCCACCATCTCGCTCAGATAGCGCCACACGCCGTCATGCTGACGCGACTCTTCCGGCACCACAATCATCATCTTGCCGTCAGGTTTGGTTAAAATCTGGCTGTTGAACAGATAGGTCGATACCGCATCCGCCACCGAGACCTGCGCCGTCGGCACCTCAATCGCCGTCAATTCGCTTTCCAGCGTCGCCATCTTGCGGCGCACCTCATCCAGCGCTTGCTGCTGCTGATGAAACGCCTGCTGATGATGGAACAGCACGTTCTGGTTACTGACCGCAATCACGTCGTTATGAAACACGCCCTGGTCAATCACCGCCGGGTTTTGTTGCACAAACACCGTGTGCCGCTCATCCAATTGATGCAGTCGGGCAATCGCCTCGCCGGCCTCACGCGTCTGGCGCGCCGGGTAGCGCGTCGGTGCGGTTTCGCCGCCGAATTCCTGGCGGCCATAAACAAACATCTGCACGCTGCGTTTGCCGTAGTCGCCACCCAGCCGATTGTGGTTGGCTGCACCTTCATCACCAAACAGCGCCACCTGCGGCAGGGCTTCGTGGTGGGTGAAGTGACGTTCATCGTTGAAAATCGCGCGCAGCACGCCAGAGGTGGTCTCAGCCTCAATGGCGCGGTGGAATTTATTGTTCAGGTTGGCGGCGGTGAAATGCACCTTGCCATCCTTGCTGTCCGCCGAAGGCGAAACCGTAGCCGCATTGGCGGTCCACATACTGGAAGCCGAACTGAGTGCCGACAGCAGGCGTGGCGACTGACGCATCGCCTGTGCCAACACGGCCTCATCGCTGCCGCTGAAGCCCAGTTTGCGCAGCATCGGCACATGCGGTCGCTCCTGCGGCGGCAAAACGCCCTGCTGGAAACCGAGATCGGCCAGCGCCTTCATCTTCAGCAAACCCTGCTTGGCCGCCAGTTTCGGGTTAGACACGCTGTTTTGATGCTGCGTAGAGGCCTCATTGCCAAACGACAATCCGGCGTAATGATGCGTCAGGCCCACCAGACCATCGAAATTGACTTCATATCCTGACATGTGGTTCTCCCGGGCCGAGCAGGCTCGCCCCTGTTCAAAAAATACACCCTGTAGTTTCACGTTGGCCGCTCTGGCGCGCCCATGCGCTCGCGGCATTTGTACATCCCCGTACAGCACAACCAGGCACCCAGCTAAGTAGCTGCGCCTGATAGTGCTACAGGTGGGGGCATACAGAGCGCCGACACGCCGTGAACGCATGCCTGCGCTCAGCGGTCGGCTAACCTGTAATGACCCCACCGGCCTCAAACTTAGGGTGTAGCGGTATTAAACGACAGCCCTGGCGACAGGTTGGCCGGCAGCGTCAAACTTTCGCTTTCCAGCGACGCCATTGGCCAGGCGCAGTAATCCGCCGCGTAGTAGGCGCTTGGACGGTGGTTACCCGAGGCGCCCACGCCGCCGAACGGTGCGGCACTGGAGGCACCGGTCAAGGGTTTGTTCCAGTTGACGATACCGGCGCGCGCTTCCAACAGCAGTTGCTCAAACCGCTCACGCTGCGGCGACACCAGGCCGACGGACAGGCCATAGCGCGTCTGGTTGGCGATGCGTAACGCCTCGTCAAAATCGTTATAACGAATGACGGTGGTCAGCGGGCCAAAATATTCTTCGTCCGGCACATCGCGCACGCCGGTCACATCGATAATGCCTGGGCTCAGCAGCGCGCTGCCGCTTTCCAGCTGCTGCATGGTCAGCAAGGCTTTGCCGCCCAAAGACAACAAATGGTGCTGCGCCGCCAGCATTTTTTCCGCCGCCGCAGAGGAGATCACCCCGCCCATGAACGGCTGCGGTTCGGCGTCCCAGCGGCCGACGCGCAAAGCACCCGCCACCTGTACCAAACGCTCGATAAAGGCATCGCCTTCGCTGCCGCGTTTCACCAGAATGCGGCGCGAACAGGTGCAACGCTGGCCGGCGGAGATAAACGCCGACTGAATAGCCAGATTGACCGCCGCATCGCGATCGTCGATCTGATCGATAATCAGCGCGTTGTTGCCACCCATTTCCAGCGCCAGCATCTTTTCAGGCTGCCCCGCCAACTGGCGATGCAGGTGATAACCGGTGCCGGCGCTGCCGGTAAACAGCAGACCGTCGATATCCGCGCTGGCAGCCAGCGCCTCGCCGGTTTCACGCCCGCCCTGCACCAGGTTGATCACCCCGTTTGGCAAACCGGCCTGCTGCCACAGCTTCAGCGTTTCCTCGGCGGTCAGCGGCGTCAGCTCGCTGGGTTTAAATACCACCGTATTGCCCGCCAGCAAGGCCGGCACAATATGGCCGTTCGGCAAATGGCCCGGGAAGTTATAAGGCCCGAACACCGCCAGCACGCCATGCGGCCGGTGGCGCAGCACCGAAGCGCCGTCTGCCATCGCGGTTTCGCTGATGCCGGTACGCGTCTGGTAAGCCTGCAGGGAAATCGCCACTTTACCGATCATCGCCTGCACTTCGGTCAGCGTCTCCCAGCGCGGTTTACCGGTTTCACGGCTGATCACCGCCGCCAAATCTTGTTTATGCTCTTCCAGCAGGGCGGCAAAACGCTTCACCAACTGCTCACGCTGTTCAAACGGGGTACGGGCCCAGGCCGGGAACGCGGCACGGGCGGCCTCGCAGGCGGCGGCGACATCACTGCCGTCCGCGGCATTGGCCTGCCACAGCCTTTGGTTGTCGACCGGATCGGCTTTGCTGAATTCAGCGCCCCGGCCCTGCTGCCAGGCGCCGTTAATAAACAGTGCAGGATGTGACATTACGCTTTCTCCTGTGAAATAAGGGTGATGACCCGTACCGGGCTGCCTTGCTCAACGCCCAGCGCCGCAGCGGTTTCCGCATTGATATGCAAGCGTTCGTCATACAGGTCGGCATTGACCAACAGTGCGCGATAGGACTGATAATGATCATTGGCCACCAGAAGAGCCGGCGCATCTGCGCGCATCGGCGTCTCGTCCAGCACCACTTTCGCCAGACGGCTCTCTTTGACCGCACGGATTTGGTCGATTTCCGCTTCCAGCGTCGGGCCGCCATCGAAAATATCGACATAACCCTGATAGCGCAGGCCCTCCGACTCCAGCACCCGGCGGGCGGGAACGGTCTGCGGGTGCACTTGGCCAATCACCTTTTGCGCGTCTTCGGCCAGGAAATCGACATACAGCGGGTGTTTCGGCATCAGTTCGGCGATAAACGCCTTTTGCCCGGTGCCGCTCAGGTAGTCCGCCTTGGCGAACTCGATGGAAAAGAAATGGTTTCCGACACTCTCCCAGAACGGCGAACGGCCTTCTTCATCGGAAAAACCGCGCATTTCGGCAATCAGCCGTGCGGAAAAACGCTCGCGGAAAGCGGCGATAAACAGGAAACGCACCTTCGATAACAGCTTGCCGTTTTCGCCATGCCGGTAGTCCGGATCGAGGAACAGCGTGCACAGCTCGGAATGACCGGTGTGATCGTTACTGAGAAATAGCGTCGGCACCGATTTATAGACGTTCAACTGTTTGGACGCATGCACCTGGGTACCGACGCGAAAGCTGTACCACGGCTCGGTCAGCCCAACGGCCACTTCAATCGCGCAAACCCCTACCGCCTGCTGGCGCTCACTGTCCTCCAGCACAAACAGGTAACACTGCTCGCCACGCGGAAGTTCGCCTTGCCAGGTTTTTAACGCCCGCTCAATGCGTGCCGACAAGGTATCTTCATCTTGCGGCAGGGAAGTGAGACCGATGCCGGATTTACCGGCAAGCGTCAGTAAGTCAGCCAAATCGCGACGCTCAATAGGGCGAATAATCATCATAATGCGAACCTCGTCAGAATCAGGCTGCGCCGGTTAAGGCGCAGCCTGTGTATTAGCTGCAAATCCGCGCCACGGCACGCGCGAATCGCGCCAGCCCCTCTTTCACATCCTGCTCTGGAATGATCAGTGAAGGGGTGAAGCGCACCACATCCGGACCGGCGATCAGCGCAATCACGCCCTCTTCATTAGCCAACTGGGTAATCTGTTTTGCCTTGCCGGCATAATCCTTATTCAGCTGGCAACCAATCAGCAGGCCGCCGCCGCGGATTTCAGAGAAAATCGGGTATTGCTGGTTAATCTTGTGCAAACCTTCGATAAACCACAGGTGGCGCTGCTTCACCCCTTCCAGCACTTCTGGCGTATTGATGATGGAGAACACCGCGCCCGCCACCGCCGTCGCCAGCGGGTTGCCGCCATAGGTGGTGCCGTGGGTGCCTACGCTCAGGGTTTTGGCCAACGCGTCGGTGGTCAGCATGGCGCCAATCGGGAAACCGCCGCCCAGCGCTTTCGCGGTGGTCAGCACGTCCGGCACTACGCCGTATTGCATGTAGGCATACAGATGACCGGTACGGCCCACGCCGGTTTGCACTTCGTCGAAAATCAACAACGCATCGTGGCGATCGCACAGTTCACGCAGACCCTGCAGGAAAGCGCCATCGGCCGGCAGCACGCCGCCTTCGCCCTGAATCGGCTCCACAATCACCGCGCAGGTCTGGTCGTTGATCAGCTCAGCCGCGGCAGCCAGATCGTTAAACCCCGTGTGACTGATGCCGCCAGGCAGCGGTGCGAAATCTTTTGAATACTTCGGCTGGCCGCCGGCAGACACGGTGAACAGCGTCCGGCCATGGAAAGCGTTATTGAACGCCACAATCTGGTTCTTGCCGGCGTTGCCGTTGTCCAGCGCACGTTTACGCGCCAGCTTCAATGCCGCTTCGTTGGCTTCCGCCCCGGAGTTGCAGAAAAACACCTTGTCGGCAAAGGTGGCGTCAATCAGCTGTTTCGCCAGCTGCAGCACGGGTTCATTGGTGTAGCCGTTGCCCAGATGCCACAGTTTCCCCGCCTGTTCCACCAGCGCCGCCTTCACCGCCGGATGCGCATGTCCCAACGCATTAACCGCGATGCCGCCGGCAAAATCGATGTAAGACTTACCTTGTTGGTCCCAGACCTGTGAACCCTCTCCCCGAACCAGAATAAAATCAGCGGGGGCATAAACCGGGACCATCCAGTCGTCGAAAGACTGGCGGGTAACTGCGATTGGCTGTTCCATAATGACCTCATAACCTCAGCAAAGGCTGAATTTTGACTGTAAGGGCCGTTCCTGCCCGGATATTCCGCAACAAAACAAAAAAACCGCGTCGTTGAATCCGCTTTTCGCCCGGTGATAACTCTGCCACCAACCGGCTATTCAGAAACAAATCTGTTACATAAAATCGGTTTTCCACTATTTCTGCCGGGTATCCGGTCCCTGAACGGGGAATAAATGTTAACGAGCAGTTAAAATACATGCCGTTTGATAAAGAGTGTAGAGCAGCTATCGTGCCAAAACGGGATTTTTGGCGAATATCGCGTTTTTTTACGTTAAAACAACGGCTTACAATGCATACTTATTCAATAATTATGCATTGGTAATGAATAATTGAAAAAATAAGGCTAAAAATCATCATTGGTCGCGAAATCCTATTCAATTGCAAAAAACTTCAATATTTCTGATCGCGCTCGCAAAAATAATTTGGCCCGATTTGCGCCCGATCACACTTTTGCTCCATCAGAGTGCGGCTAATGCACCAAAGACGAGCAACCCGCCTCAGTCAAGGCTCTGCCGGGCAGAAAACCTTTTCCCCGGCGACGCATTCGTGCGCCAGATCACCGATTTGTTGAGCAGCAACTACACTGTGATTTCGACCACCCAGCGCTTGAGGAGCCATGATGTCAAAAAAAACTGTTGATCCCACCCAGCCGGCGGCACAAAAGGATATTCGCGTATTTCTGGACGCGTTAAACGCCGGCGGCGGCAAACCCATGGAGCAAATGAAGCCGAAGGAGGCGCGTAAAGTGCTGGAAGGGGCGCAAAGCAGCGTTGAAGTCCCGCTGTACGAAGTCGAAATCAGCGAGAAGACCATTCACGTTGAGGGACAGGACATCCTGCTGCATCTGGTGCGGCCGGCCAGAGTAAAAGAAGCGCTGCCGGTATTCATGTTCTTCCACGGCGGGGGCTGGGTGTTGGGAGACTTTCCTACTCATGAACGGTTGGTGCGCGATCTGGTGCACAGTTCCGGCGCGGCGGCGGTGTTTGTCAATTACACCCCTTCACCGGAAGCGCATTACCCCACCGCCATCAACCAGGCCTATGCCGCCACCGAATGGGTGGCCGAATACGGCGAAAAAATCAACGTCGACGGTTCGCGGCTGGCGGTAGTCGGCAACAGCGTAGGCGGCAATATGGCAGCGGTGGTCAGCCTGATGGCCAAGGAAAAAGGCACGCCGGCGCTGCGCAGCCAGATCCTGCTGTGGCCGGTGACCCACGCCAGCTTCGATACCGACTCCTATCACCAGTTCGCCGAAGGCCACTTCCTGACGCGCAACATGATGAAATGGTTCTGGGACAACTACACCACCGACAAGGCACAGCGCAAAGAGATCTACGCGTCGCCGCTCAATGCCACGCTGGAACAGTTGAAAGGCCTGCCGCCGGCGCTGGTGCAGACTGCCGAGCTGGACGTACTGCGCGACGAAGGCGAAGCCTATGCCCGCCTGCTGAACGCCGCCGGGGTAGAAGTGACTTCTACCCGTTATAACGGGCTGATCCACGATTATGGTTTGCTGAACCCGGTAGCCCACGTGCCGGCAGTGCACTCGGCCATTCATCAGGCCGGGCGCGCGCTGAAACACTATCTGGCTTAATCGGCATAATGGCAGGCCACCCGGTGCCCGGCAGCCACAGTGCGCAACGCGGGGGCCAATTGCCGACACTGAGCGGTAGCCTGCGGGCAACGGGGGTGAAAACGGCAGCCCTGCGGCGGTTGAGCCGGGTTGGGCAGTTCCCCCCGTGCCATTGCCTGCGGCTGCCGCAGCGGATCCAGGCTGGGTACCGACGCCAGTAACGCCTGGGTATAAGGGTGGCGCGGCCGGCGAAACAGGCTGTCGCGATCGGCGCTCTCGACAATCTGGCCGAGATACATCACCGCCACGTCCTGGCACAGATGTTCCACCACCCCGAGATCGTGCGAAATAAACAGAAAGGTTACGCCCTGCTGCTCCTGGAGATCGGAAAACAGGTTGATGATCTGCGCCTGAATCGAGACGTCGAGCGCCGAAATCGGCTCATCGGCGACGATAAACTCCGGCTGCAGGATCACCGCACGCGCAATGCCGATACGTTGCCGCTGGCCGCCGGAGAACTCATGCGGAAAACGTCCGTAATGCTGCGCCGACAGCCCGCAGATCTCCATAGTGTCGATCACCCGGTCGCGCAATTCACTTTTAGTCGCCAGACCGTGTTGCAGCAGGGCTTCGCCAATCGCATCGCCAACGCGCATTCTCGGATTCAGCGAACTGTAGGGATCCTGAAACACCAGTTGCATCTTCGGGCGCATGGCGCGCAGTTGGCGTGGACCGAGCGCATCCAGTGCCTGCCCGTTAAACAGCACTTCGCCGGCGGTTTTATCATGCAGCCCCAGCAACGTGCGGCCAACGGTGGTTTTGCCGCTGCCGGACTCACCCACCAAACCGAAAATGGTTCCCCTGCGAATGCTGAAGCTGACGTCATCCACCGCCCGCAACTGGCCGGTAGTTTGGCCGAACAGGCCATCGCGCAGCGGGAAATATTTCTTCAGCCCTTTCACTTCAACCAGTAATTCAGCCGACATGAATGCGCCCTCCCGCGTTCAGAAAGCAGGCGGACTGGCGCTGCGCATGGCCGTACAGCGGCGGAATGCCGTCACGACAGCGTGCGCTCACCTGCGAGCAACGATCGGCAAAAGCGCAATGGTCGGGCAAACGGGCCAGATCGGGCACCTGGCCGGGGATCGAATACAATCGGCGGCGGCGCTGCCCGGCCACCGGCCGCGATGCCATCAGCCCCTGGGTATAAGGATGTTGCGGATTAGCCAGCACCTCTCGCGTAGCGCCCTGTTCGACAATCCGCCCGGCGTACATCACCACCAACCGGTCGGCCATCTGAGCGATGACCCCGAGATCGTGGGTGATCAGCATCATCGCCATATTGTGCCTTTGCGCCTGTTCGCGCAGCAGCGCCAGGATTTGCGCCTGCACAGTGACGTCGAGCGCCGTGGTCGGCTCGTCGGCAATCAGCAGCGCCGGGCGGCAACTGATGGCCATGGCGATCATGATGCGTTGCAGCATGCCGCCGGAAAGCTGGTGCGGGTAGCTGGCCATCAACTGTTCAGCGCGCGCCAATCCCACTTCCGTAATCAACGCCGTCGCTTCCCGCCAGGCGGCCTTCGGCGCCGCCCCCCGGTGGCGGATCAGCGGCTCCACCAGTTGCTCGCCAATGGTCAGCACCGGGTTCAGCGCGCTCATCGGCTCCTGGAAGATCATCGCCAAGCGGTTGCCGCGCAAATCGGCCATCTGCTGTGGCCGCAGTTTCAGCAAATCCTGGCCGTCAAAATGAATCTCGCCGCCGTCGATCTGTGCCAGCGGCTGCGGCAACAACCCCATCATCGCCAGGGCGGTGACGCTTTTGCCACAGCCGGACTCGCCGACCACGCCCAGCGTCTGCCCGGCGTGCAATTCGAAACTCACCTGCTGCACCGCCCGTATTCGGCCCTGTTCGCCGTTGAAGGCCACCGACAGTTGATTAAAGGCTACCAGCGGTTGGCTCATCGTCTTACCCCGTTCATTTTCGGATCGAGCGCGTCCCGCAGGCCGTCACCCAGAATATTAATCGCCACTACGGTGATAAAAATCGCCAGACCCGGCGGCATCCACAACCAGGGGCGACGCTGAAAATCGATCAGGCTGTTGGCGGCATCCATCATGTTGCCCCACGACGGCGTCGGAGGAACCACGCCCAGCCCCAGATAGCTGAGCGCCGATTCGCTGAGAATGGCATTGGCCACCCCCATGGTCGCCACCACCACCAGGATCGGGACGGTATTCGGCAGCAGGTGGCCAAAAATACGCCGCCGGGTGGATAGCCCCAACACTTCGGTCGCCAGCATGAAATCACGCTCGCGCAGCGACAGGATCTGGCCGCGCACCAGCCGCGCCAGCGAAGGCCAGCCCAACAGGCTGAGCATGATCATTACCATGTAGATACGGTAATCCGGCGAAACGTCCAGTTCGGACAGCATCGCTCCCATAATGATCAGCAACGGCAGGCTGGGGATGGTCATCAGCAGATCGGCAAAACGCATGATCAGCTTGTCCACGATGCCGCCCAGATAACCGGATAACGCCCCCAACAGGTAGCCGAGCGTCACCGACAGCAGCATCGACACCAGGCCGATGGTCAGCGAGATGCGCCCCGCCAGCAGCAGGCGGGTGTAAATATCGCGGCCGAGAAAATCGGTACCGAGCCAGTGCGCGGCATTGGGTGCCTGATTAATGTTCAGCGCATCCCCGGCATCGTCCTGCCACGGCGACAGCATCGGCCCAAAAATGCACAGCACTGCCAGTATCAGCAGCAACAACAGCGAGGCCATCGCCAACCGGTGGCGCCGCAAGCGTTGCCAGGCCTGTGCGGTCGGCGGCGGCGACAACTGCGCCAGCGCCGGGAGTTGCGCCTGCCGCCAGCGGCGACGGCGACCAAAAAACAGCGTTGCCAACATGTTTACCTCAAACGAATGCGTGGGTCGGCATAGGCGTACAGAATGTCCGCCAGCAGGTTGCCCAAAATGGTCAACACCGCCAGAAACAGCGTAAAGCCCATCAGCACCGGATAGTCGCGCGCGGCCAGCGAGTCGATGTGGATATGCCCCGCCCCCGGCCAGTTGAAGATCTTTTCGGTGATCAGCGCACCGGAAAACAGCGCCGGCAGCTCGAACCCCAACAGCGTGATGATCGGCAACAGCGCATTGCGCAGCGCATGTTTGACGATCACCGTTTTCTCTTTAAGCCCTTTGGCGCGCGCGGTGCGGATATAGTCCATCCGGATAACGTCCAGCATGCTGGCGCGGAAATAACGCGTCAGGGTACCTGCCTGCAGCATCACCAGCGCCAGTACCGGCAACAACAGATGCGCCGCCACTTCCAACACCCACGCCAGCCCGGTCGCCTCACTGCCGGTACGCAGCATGCCGCCCGCCGGCAACCAGTGCAGATCGACGGCGAACCATTTAATCAACAACAGGCAGAGGAAAAAGGTCGGAAATGACATGGCGCCGAACACCGCCACTGTGACCAGATGATCGAACAGCGAATAGGGTTTCATCGCCGAAGCCACCCCCACCGCCAGCGCAATGCCCCAGTACAGCACCAGCGCCACCGATGCCAGCAGGAACGAGTTCCAGATGTACTGATTCAGCAGCGTGCTGACCGGGATTTGATATTGCAGCGAAAAACCGAGGTTGCCTTGCAGCAACTGGCCGAGCCAGTGCCAATAGCGGATGAGCAGCGGCTGGTCCAACCCATACAACGCCCGCAGTTCGGCGGCGCGTTGCGGCGTCAGGTTGATGTTGCCGTCGATAAAGTCGCCGGGGGTCAGCGCGAAGATAAAGAAAATCAGCAGTGATGCCAGCAGCATCATCGGAATGGTTTGCAGCAGGCGGCGCAGGATAAAATTTCTCATGGTGTTTTCCCTCACCGCCGCGCGGGATGGCGCGGCGGTATCTCGCCGTTACTGAACCCGTTTTACGTCCGGCAGGCTGCCGGTCAAGCCGTTGTAGACGTCCGGTTTAAAACCGGTTACGCGGGCGCTGCTGGCACTGAGGATTTTGCGGTTGCCCAGCAGGATCACCGGCGGATCTTCGGCCAACGTCTGATACAGCTGGTGATACAGCGGCTTGCGTTGCCCGATCTCCAGCGTAGCGTTGGCCTGGCCGATCAGCTTGTCCACCTGCGGGTTGTTATAGCCGGTTTCACTCACCTGGCTGAGGTAATCGCGCACTCCGTCATGCGGGTCGTTCAGGCTACTGGTGCTGAGCGACGCCAGGTCATAATTGCCCGCCTTGCGTTGCGCCAATAAGGCGTTGAAATCCAGCACCTGCGGCTTCAGCAGCACGCCAATCTGCCGATAGTTGTCTTTGGCGATCGGTACCAGCGCGTCATTCAGCAACTTTTTGGTCACCAGCAGCGTCAGCTCCAGCTTTTTGCCGTCTTTTTGACGAATGCCGTCCGCGCCCGGTTTCCAGCCGGCCTGATCCAGCAGTTGCTTCGCTTTGTTGACGTCGTAGGCGTACGGATTAATACCCTGCGGATCGTAAGCCCAGGAAACGGGAGAGATCGGCTGATTAGCCACAGTGCCGTACCCCTGATACACCACGGTAATCAGCTTTTGGCGATCAAGCCCGTAGATTAAGGCCTGGCGCACGCGCGCATCCTGCAACGCCGGCCGCTTAAAGTTGAAATCGATACGGCTGTAGTCGCTGGAGCTATACAGATTGATGTTGGCAAAGCCGAGCAGCTTCAACTGTTCAATATCGTCCGGCTTGGCGGTGAAGGCGTCGTAGTCGGTTTCGCCGGTCTGGAACAGCTGGAAGTTGGTGGCCGGGTTGGTCACGCGGTAAATAAAGCGCGCCACGGCTGGCGGGCCGAGGTAGAAGTTCGGGTTGGCGTGGAAACGGATCTCCTGTCCCGGCACGTATTTATCGTAAATATACGGGCCGTTGCCCAACGGCTTGCCGTTCAGTGCACGTACGCTCTCCAGCTTGCCGCGCTGGTAATCCTTGCCGTAATAGGCTTTCGACAACACCGGCCCGCCGATCAGTTGCAAGGTAGTGGCCCCCGGCTGGGTGGTGGTAATTTGAATAGTGCGATCGTCGACAACCTTCAGCCCGCTGATGCCCGGCGCGGTACCGTTTTTATACTCCGCCCCACCCTGGATGTGCGCCGGAGCAATGTCGGTATCGCCGTCATAGGCCGGGTCATGCAACAGCGTCAGGGTGAAGGCGATATCTTCCGCCTTTATCGGCGAGCCGTCGCTGTAGACCAGGTTGGGGCGCAGCTTGAGGGTATACACCCGGTTGTCCGGACTGATCTGCCAGGATTCTGCCAGCCGCGCCACAGGTTTGCCCTGGCTGTCCAGGCCAATCAGCCGGGTGAATATCACGTCGGTAACGTTCTCGTCCCAGCCGTTGGTAAACAGATAAGGGTTAAAATTGCCCTGCGGCTCGAGAATGCCGGCCACCAGGGTGTCTTTACGCAGCTTGGCCGCCGCCGGCACCTGGTTGGCGTCGGTGGCCGGGGTAATGCCTTCCGCCAGAGGGGCCGCCTGAGCGCTGAATGCCAGGCCCAGGGCACAGGCTATCGCCAATGGTGCCAGCCGTTTTTGCAACCGTTTGTTTATCTTGTTTTTTATTCCGCTCACTCACTGCCCCTTGTCTGCCCGTTGATAAAATGTGACAAAATTTATCGCAGAGTAATGGGCGGCCATAGGGCTGTCTAACAACGAAACCGGCATTCCATTGCCGAAAAAAGCATTATGAATTTTTCTATTGCGATGCTTACCCGCTCGGCACTGTTCAGCCTGCCGGTTCGAGCTGCCGGATAAGTTTGGCTAAGGTTTTGATCGCCGCCTCATGCCTGTCGCTCCAGTCAAAAGAGGCGTTCAGGCGGAAGCAGTGGTTGAAATGATTGCCGGTGGTGAACATTCTGCCCGGCGCGATGCTCACCCCCAGCGCCAGCGCACGCTGGTACAGCTCCATCGACGACAGCGCTGGATCCAGTTCCAGCCACAGAAAGTAGCCGCCGTCGGGCTGGCTGACCTTCACCGTGGGCGGAAAATGGTGGGCAATCGCCTGGCGCATCATGCTCTGGCGCTGGGCCAGCAACCGCCGCAAACGCCGCAGGTGGGTATCGTAGCCACCGTGCAGCAGGTAGTCGGCAATCGCCATCTGGGTCGGCACGCTGGTCGATACGGTGCTCATCAGCTGCAACCGTTGGATCTGCTGCGCGTAGCGCCCGGCCGCCACCCAGCCGACGCGAAACCCCGGCGCCAGGCATTTGGAAAACGACGAGCAGTGCAGGATCTGGCCGCCGCTGTCCAGCGCCTTGGCCGGTAACGGCCGTTCGGCGCTGAAGTACAGCTCACCGTAAACATCGTCCTCAATCAACGAGATCTGCCGTTCACGCAACAAGGACACTAGCCGCTGCTTGTTCTCGTCCGGCATGGTGGCGCCCAGCGGGTTCTGGAAGTGGGTCATCAGCCAGCAGGCCTTGATCGGATACTGCTCCAGCGCCTGCTCCAGCGCGTCCAGATCTATGCCGTCCTGCGGGTGAGTGGCGATCGCCACCGCCTTTAGCCGCAGCCGCTCCAGCGCCTGTAGCGCGCCGTAAAAGGCCGGCGACTCAATCGCCACGTAGTCGCCCGGTTGGGTCACCGCCTGCAGGCTGAGGCTTAGCGATTCCATTGCCCCGGCGGTGATCACTATCTCGTCCGGTGCCACCTGCATGCCGCTCAACGCATAACGCTGGGCGATGTTACGCCGTAACGCATCGTTGCCGGGCGGCAGGTTGGCCAGCGAGCTGTGCGGTGTGAACTTGCGCGCCACGCTGCTCAGCGCCCGCGCCAACTTCGGTTGGGCAAACAGCGTGGCGTCGGGAAACGCCGAGCCAAAGGGGACGATCTCCGGATCTTTGCACGCCTGCAGCACGTCGAAAACAAAGGTGTTGATGTCCACCTGCTCGCTCAGCACAAGCTTCTCGCCGCGCGCCGGCTGCGGCAGCGGCTGTGGGCGCGCGGCCACGTAGTAGCCTGACTGCGGCCGCGCGACGATCCAGCCCTGGCTTTCCAGCAATTGATACGACTGCACCACCGTCATCAAACTGAGACCGGCGCGTTTACCGCTTTCGCGCAGCGACGGTAACTTGTCCCCCGCCCGCCACACCCGGTTCTGAATTTGTTCGCGAATCTGTTGCGCAAGCTGTTCGTATCTGGTCATAAGCCCTAACTGTTATATGAAAAAGTGAAATAACTGTCACTATTATAGTCACTGTACTCCGTGCTTAACTTAACGCCAAGCTTTCACCAGAAAAATTACCGCTATACTGAAGAGGTTATTTTATGTTCAACCCAAGGAGGCGCCATGCTGGGTCTTGATGCACTGGAACTTGCCAGAATACAGTTCGCCTTCACCGTGTCTTTCCATATCCTTTTTCCTGCGATTACCATCGGTCTGGCCAGTTATCTGGCCGTGCTGGAAGGCATGTGGCTGAAAACGCACAATGAAGCCTACCGCGATCTGTACCATTTCTGGTCCAAGATTTTCGCCGTCAACTTCGGCATGGGCGTGGTTTCCGGCCTGGTGATGGCTTACCAGTTCGGCACCAACTGGAGCTTCTTCTCCGAGTTCGCCGGCAGCATAACCGGCCCGCTGCTGACCTATGAAGTGCTCACCGCCTTCTTCCTTGAGGCCGGTTTCCTGGGGGTGATGCTGTTCGGCTGGAACCGCGTCGGCCCTGGCCTGCACTTCTTCGCTACCTGCATGGTAGCCCTTGGCACGCTGATTTCCACTTTCTGGATCCTGGCTTCCAATAGCTGGATGCAAACCCCGCAGGGGCACGAAATCATCAACGGCCAGGTGGTGCCGGTCGACTGGCTTAAGGTGATCTTTAACCCGTCATTCCCATACCGCCTGCTGCACATGTCGACCGCCGCTTTCCTGTCCTCGGCCTTCTTTGTCGGCGCGTCCGCCGCCTGGCACCTGCTGCGCGGGCGTGATACGCCGGCCATGCGCAAAATGCTGTCGATGGCGATGTGGATGGCGCTGATCGTCGCGCCGGTGCAGGCGATGATCGGCGATGCCCACGGCCTGAATACGCTGAAACATCAACCGGCGAAGATCGCCGCCATCGAAGGCCACTGGGAAAACCCGCCGGGCGAGGCCACACCGCTGATCCTGTTCGGCTGGCCGGATATGCAGCGCGAAGAAACGCGTTTCAAGCTGGAAGTGCCCTATCTCGGTAGCCTGATCCTGACCCATAGCCTGACCGAGCAGGTGCCGGCGCTGAAATCCTTCCCGCCGGAAGATCGCCCGAACTCCACCGTGGTGTTCTGGACGTTCCGCATCATGGTGGCGCTCGGCATGCTGATGATCCTCGCCGGGGTATGGAGCCTGTGGCTGCGCTGGCGCGGCGGGTTATACCAGTCACGGCCATTCCTCTATTTCATCCTGTGGATGGGGCCTTCCGGGCTGTTGGCACTGCTGGCAGGCTGGTTCACCACCGAAATCGGCCGACAGCCGTGGGTGGTGTATGGCCTGTTGCGCACCAAGGACGCCGTTTCTGCGCACGGCGACCTGCACATGAGCATTAGCCTGCTGGCGTTTATCGTCGTTTACTGTTCGGTGTTCGGCGTAGGGTATTCCTACATGATGCGCTTGATCCGTAAAGGGCCGCAGCAGCATGAACATAAAGAAGATGACACCGAAGGCCGACCGGCGCGTCCGCTGTCTGCGGTGAAAGAAACTCTGGATGACAGGAGCTGAGCATGGGCATCGATCTTCCGCTGATTTGGTTTGTGATCATCGTGTTCAGCACCATGATGTACGTGGTAATGGACGGCTTTGATTTGGGTATCGGCATCCTGTTCCCGTGGGTTAAGGACAGCGGTGACCGCGATGTGATGATGAACACCGTCGCCCCGGTGTGGGACGGCAACGAAACCTGGTTGGTGTTGGGCGGCGCGGCGCTGTTCGGCGCCTTCCCGCTGGCTTACGCGGTGATCCTCGACGCGCTGGCTATCCCGTTAACGCTGATGCTGTTCGGGCTGATCTTCCGCGGCGTAGCCTTTGAGTTCCGCTTCAAGGCGACGGAAGAGAAGCGCCACATCTGGGACAAGGCGTTTATCTGGGGTTCGATCTTCGCCACTTTCAGCCTGGGCGTCGTGGTGGGTTCCATCATCAACGGTTTTCCGGTCAGCGGTCGCAGCTATGCCGGCGGCGCGCTGGACTGGCTGACTCCGTTCGCGCTGTTTTGCGGGCTGGGATTGGTAGTGACCTATGCGCTGCTGGGTTGCACCTGGCTGGTGATGAAAACCGCCGGTGACCTGCAGGCGCGTATGTACCGGCTGGCGACGCCGTTGCTGGCGACGCTGCTGCTGGTGCTGGCGGCGGTCAGTATCTGGACGCCGATTGCTCACCCGGAGATCGCCGGCCGCTGGTTTACGCTGCCAAACCTGTTCGTACTGCTGCCGGTGCCGGTACTGGTGCTGCTCAGCGCCTGGGGCATCCAGCGCGGGGTGAAACGCGGCGCGCACTATTCGCCGTTTATGCTGACCCTGCTGCTGGTATTCCTCGGCCTGAGCGGATTGGGCATCAGCATCTGGCCGCTGTTGATCCCGCCGTCCATCACTCTGTGGGACGCGGCCGCCCCGCCGCAAAGCCTTGGCTTTATGCTGGTTGGCGCGCTGTTTATCATCCCGATTATTTTGGTTTACACCTTCTGGAGCTATTACGTGTTCCGCGGCAAGGTCAGCCATGAACATGGCTATCACTGATAAGGGAGGAAAGTATGCACGATAAAACCGCAACCGCATCCACTCCCTGGTGGAAACGCGTCGGCTGGCTGGTGATCATCTGGAGCGCCAGCGTACTGGGGTTGTTCCTGGTCGCCTCGCTGTTCCGCCTGCTGATGACCGCGGCGGGCATGAAGTCGCACTGATCACTAATAATGCAAGTCAAAATGACTACCAATGATTGGTGGTCATTTTGACGATGATAATGAGATCGGGAAGATCTCTATTCAGGGTTACGGTAGCCCGCAACAATTTGGTTTGCCATTTCATCTAATTCAGCGTCATCCATTAAGCTATTTGCCACAGCAATTAACTCTCCAACGCCAACAATATCAGCAGTAATTGTGAATACCGTTAAATTATATAGCAGACACTCTCGCTCATCGGCAGGCAAATCATCATCATCACCAAAAACAGATTTATAATAATAATCTGCAAGAAGCCGTAGCAAAAATGCGGCCTGATTAATATCCACTCTGTCTTCAGCAACCATTACGGTTAGTTTTACAAGAAAGAACGACTCTCTTAATGCTTGCCCATTAGCCTGTAGAAATGATGCGCAGGTGATAAACGCAGTTCGTTTATTTGCATCAGCAAATGCATGCGCTTTTGCTATGGAAATCAGATACACTGCTGCAAGTTCAAATATATCATCACACAATTTGTAGTGATGGTGATTAGCAACCCGCCCCAAAGCTCCCTCTAGTTTATCAATGTCTACTACGGCTCCCTGTGGCAACGTTTCACGTTGAATATCAATGACCTCCTGAGCTGATAAAAAGATAAGATCTTCCATTACTTATCCTCCAGATCCTTTATGGTTTTAGCATGGCGTTTTCTCACCTCAGCCACAGCATCTTTTATTGATACCTGATTAGAAGGTTTCAGTTTTGCCGCAGACTCAGCTTGTTTCTGGAGAGCCCTGATAGTAGTAGGATCAAGTTTACCCTGAGCCTTCATCATTATCCCGAGGGCTTCGAGCTCTTTCGATGCAATTAAAGAAGTCACTGTATTAGTACTCATTGCTGATACAGTATTACGAATTGCCGCTTTAAGAAACTTACTGTCCAGTTTATTGACATTAGACGTTGGTAATTTTTTATTTCCCTGTCCCAGCACTATAGACTCCTTTCCCCGTTGAGTAACAACAAAAGTCTCTCCGTCACGAATTTCATCTAATACCTGGGATAAATCAGCCCGGAGTCGAGTGTAAGTAATTTCTTTCATGGCAGCCTCTATCCATTGCATATCTAAGTTCTTATGGTAGAGATTAACATGTCAACAGGCCATTATCACGTACATGTACAGCAGATGCCCTGAAGGCCAGAATAGACAAACTACGCATACTCCACCTCCTGTGGTTGCCTGTCAGTGGCATAAAGTCTACTTTACCTACAAAAATCGTTCAATTAGCGAACTGCGCAATGCTTCGCAAACTCAGCAGAATGCAACACTATAATCCGCCGATGGCTATAACTTTGAGAGGTGACACGCTGTCGGCATGACGACGGCTGCAGGTCATCCTTTGTTTTAAGTCCCCAAACGCCCCTTGAGCCGGGGCCATCGGTTGTTGTTATAGTGTGCAGGTAAAGTGGGGGATTTTGATACGGACAAAAAACCGCCACTGGCGACCAGCGGCGGCATTGCGATGCTTAGCGGCGGTTGCGCACCAGTTGGTAACGGCGAGTCAGGTATTCCACCGGCACGCTCCAGATATGTACCAGGCGGCAGAACGGGAACAGCACGAACAACGTCATGCCCAGCACCATATGCAGTTTAAAGATCGGCGCAACGTCCGCCAGGTAGTGCGAAGCTCCGGCATGGAAAGTCACCACCGCCTGCGCCCAGGCCACCAGTTTCATCATCTCGCTGCCGTCCATATGCTGGGCGGAGAACGGAATGGTCAGCAGACCGAGGCATACCTGCACCACCAGCAACGTCAGGATCATGATATCGGCAAAGCTGCTGGTGGCGCGCACCCGCGGATTGGTCAGACGGCGTTTCAGCAGCAATGCGCCGCCAATTAGCGTCATCACTCCACAGGCCCCCCCGGCGATCATCGCCAATTTCTGCTTCACATCGATAGGCAGGAAGGACTCATACATCCAGTGCGGCGTCAGCATACCGAGAAAGTGCCCGGCGAAGATGCCCAGAATACCGATGTGGAACAGGTTGGAGGCCAGACGCACGCCCTTTTTATCCAGCATCTGGCTGGAGCCGGCACGCCAGCTGTATTGCCCGTAATCGTAGCGCAGCCAGCTGCCGATCAGGAAAATCGCCCCCGCCAGATAGGGGTAAATATCGAAGAAGAACAGATTCAAAAATTGCATGATTAGTGTCCTTTGGTTGCGGTTAGCGCATGCGTCAGATCCAGATACTGTGGTGCCACGGCGCCGGCAAAACGCCGCTGGTGCGCCGTCTGCTGTGCCGAAGCGCAGCCCTGCTCACCCAAAAACTTGATCTGTTCCTCTTCCCACACCGCGTCCAACGCCTGCGGCGTATCGTCTCTGGCCTCACCCGCTACCTGGCTCTCCAGGCTGGCGCTATTGACGCCGGTGCCGGACAGCGTCAGCAACAGATCAAACAGCACCGCATACGGGCTTTCGCGCTGCTGCAACCGGGCGCCCAGCAACGCCAGAATCGGGGCGATGTCCTGCAGCCCCTCAACGGCCTGCGCCTGGCTGCGGCTGGCGAGATACTCCAGATACAGCGGCAGGAAATCCGGCAGCTCGCGGCTGTCGATCTCCAGCCCGGCAGTGCGGTATTGCGCCATCAGATCGACCATCGCCTGACCGCGATCGCGTGACTCGCCGTGCACGTGTTCAAACAGCAACAGCGAGGTGGCGCGGCCCCGATCGAACAGCTCGCAATATTCGGCCTGCACGTCCAGCAACGGGCGGGCGCAGAAGCGGCGAATAAACAAAATCAGCTGTGCACTGCGGTGCAAATCCAGCTCGTTGGCCGGCTCCAACGCCTCGATCAGCGCCTGCCGGTGGTCAAACAAGGCCTGCTCCGGGTAATCCAGCAGACGGGCAATCACTTTCAGGCTAATCATGAGATATCCTCCTGACGGCCGGTCTTCCGTGTCACGTCGATAGCGTCGATGCGGCGGCTGTTGAACAGGTTGAATTTACCGTCGCTGCCGTGGCAACCGTCGCCAAAGCTGAAACCGCAGCCTTTGCTTTCCGGGAAGGCTTCACGTGCCAGTTCGCGGTGGCTGGACGGGATAACGAAGCGGTCCTCGTAGTTGGCGATCGCCAGATAGCGATACATCTCCTGCGCCTGCGCCTCGCTCAGCCCTACCTGCTCCAGCGCGCTGGTGTCCACCACGCCGTCCACGGTTTCCGCCCGTTTGTAGTGGCGCATCGCCAGCATGCGTTTCAGCGCCAGCAACACCGGCCCGGTGTCGCCGGCAGTCAGCAGGTTCGCCAGATATTGCACCGGGATACGCAGGCTTTCCACGTCCGGCAACACGCCGCTGTGCGCCAGCTCGCCGGCATCTGCGGCAGACTGGATCGGCGACAACGGCGGCACGTACCACACCATCGGCAGCGTGCGGTATTCCGGGTGCAGCGGCAGCGCCAGTTTCCAGTCCATCGCCATTTTGTATACCGGCGACTGTTGGGCGGCCTCGATCACCCCTTGCGGAACGCCATCCTTCAGCGCCTGGGCAATCACCGCCGGGTCGTGCGGATCGAGGAAGATATCCAGTTGACTCTGGTAGAGGTCTTGCTCATTTTCGGCCGCGGCCGCCTGTTCAATGCGGTCGGCGTCATACAGCAGCACGCCCAGATAGCGGATACGGCCGACGCAGGTTTCCGAACAGACTGTCGGCTGGCCGGACTCAATGCGCGGATAACAGAAAATGCACTTCTCGGACTTGCCGCTCTTCCAGTTGAAATAGATTTTCTTGTACGGGCAGCCGGTCAGGCACATGCGCCAGCCGCGGCATTTATCCTGATCGATCAGCACAATGCCGTCTTCGCCGCGTTTATAGATCGCGCCGCTCGGGCAGGTGGCGACGCAAGCCGGGTTGAGGCAGTGCTCGCACAGGCGCGGCAGATACATCATGAAGGTGTTTTCGAACTGCCCGTACATCGCCTTCTGCATGTTGTCGAAGTTTTTGTCCTGCGAGCGTTTTTCGAATTCACCGCCGAGGATCTCCTCCCAGTTCGGGCCATTTTCGATCTTCTTCATGCGCTGGCCGGTGATCAGCGAGCGTGGCCGGGCGATCGGCTGATGCTTGCCCTGCGGCGCGCTATGCAGATTCTGGTAGTCGTAGTCGAACGGCTCGTAGTAATCGTCCAGCGCCGGCACGTCCGGGTTGGCGAAAATCTTCGACAGCAGGCCGACGCGGCTGCCCATGCGCGGTTCCAGTTTGCCGTTGATTTTGCGGATCCAACCGCCCTTCCATTTTTCCTGATCTTCCCAGGCGTGCGGATAGCCGACGCCCGGCTTGCTTTCCACGTTGTTGAACCAGGCGTATTCCATGCCCTCGCGGCTGGTCCAGACGTTCTTGCAGGTCACCGAGCAGGTGTGGCAGCCGATGCATTTGTCCAGGTTCAGCACCATGCCGACTTGCGAACGAATTTTCATTTTGCTTTCTCCTGCTGGCTGCCCTGCGAGTCGTCGTTGCCTTCACCGTCTAACCAGTCGATCCGGTTCATTTTACGCACCACCACGAACTCGTCGCGGTTGGAGCCGACGGTGCCGTAATAGTTGAAACCGTAGGCCAGTTGCGCATAACCGCCGATCATGTGAGTCGGTTTCGGGCATACACGGGTCACCGAGTTGTGGATGCCGCCGCGTTGGCTGGTGATTTCCGAACCGGGAATGTTCACGATGCGTTCCTGCGCGTGGTACATCATGGTCATGCCCGCCGGAATGCGCTGGCTGACCACCGCACGCGCGGTCAGCGCGCCGTTGGCGTTAAAGGCCTCGATCCAGTCGTTGTCCTGGATGCCCAGATCCCGGGCGTCGTCTTCACTCATCCAGACAATCGGCCCGCCGCGCGACAGGGTCAGCATCAGCAGGTTGTCGCTGTAGGTCGAGTGAATGCCCCACTTCTGATGCGGCGTCAGGAAATTCAGCGCCTTCTCTTTGTTGCCGTTTGGCTTCCGGTTCAGCAGCGGCTGCGCGGCGCGGGTATCGATCGGCGGACGATACACCAGCAGGCTTTCGCCAAAGGCGCGCATCCATTCGTGATCCTGATACAACTGCTGGCGACCGCTGAGGGTGCGCCAAGGGATCAACTCATGCACGTTGGTGTAACAGGCGTTGTACGACACATGCTCATCTTCCAACCCTGACCAGGTGGGGCTGGAGATGATTTTGCGCGGCTGGGCCTGGATATCGCGGAAGCGAATCTTTTCATCTTCCTTGTTCAGCGCCAGATGGCGGTGATCGCGGCCGGTAATGTTGCCCAGCGCTTCCCACGCCTTGACCGCCACCTGCCCGTTGGTTTCCGGTGCCAGCGACAAAATCACCTCAGCGGCGTCGATCGCGCTTTCAATCTTCGGTCGGCCCGCCGCCGGGCCTTCGGTTTTCACGTAGTTGAGCTTTTTCAGGAAATCGACTTCGGTCTGGGTATTCCAGTTGATGCCCTTGCCACCGTTACCCAGCTTGTCCAGCAACGGCCCCAGCGAGGTAAAACGTTCGTAGGTAGCCGGGTAATCGCGCTCCACCACCATGATGTGCGGCGCGGTTTTACCGGGGATCAGCTCGCATTCGCCCTTCTTCCAGTCTTTCACGCCATAAGGTTGCGCCAGCTCTGCCGGGGAATCGTGCTGGATAGGCAGCGTCACCACGTCGGTTTCCTGGCCCAGATGCCCTACGCACACCTCGGAGAAGGCTTTGGCGATGCCCTTGTAGATCTCCCAGTCGCTCCTGGAATCCCATGCCGGATCGACCGCCGCCGACAGCGGGTGAATAAAGGGATGCATGTCCGAGGTATTCATGTCGTCTTTTTCGTACCAGGTGGCGGTCGGCAGCACGATATCAGAGTAAAGGCAGGTGCTGGACATGCGGAAATCGAGCGTCACCACCAGATCCAGCTTGCCTTCACCGCCGTTATCCAGCCATTCCACTTCCTGCGGTTTGGCGCCGCCCTGTTGGCCCAGATCCTTGCCCTGAATACCGTTTTCGGTACCCAGCAGGTATTTGAGCATGTACTCATGGCCCTTGCCGGAGGAGCCCAACAGGTTGGAGCGCCAGACGAACAGGTTACGCGGGAAGTTCTGCGGGTTGTCCGGCTGCTCGGCGGCGAAGCCAAGTCGCCCCGTCTTCAGGGCGTCGACGGTGAAATCTACGGGAGATTGTCCTGCTGCTTTCGCCTGCGCCGCCAGATGCAGCGGGTTGGCACCCAACTGCGGCGCGGAAGGCAGCCAACCCATGCGCTCGGCACGCACGTTGAGATCGATCAGGCTGCCGCCAAAGCGCGACTTGTCCGCCAGCGGCGACAACAGCTCTTCGGTTGCGACGGTTTCATACCGCCATTGGCTGGAGTGGTTATAGAAGAACGAGGTGCTGTTCATGTGGCGCGGCGGGCGTTGCCAGTCGAGACCGAACGCCAGCGGCAGCCAGCCGGTTTGCGGCCGCAGTTTTTCCTGGCCGACATAGTGCGCCCAGCCGCCACCGCTTTGGCCAACGCAACCGCAGAAGATCAGCATGTTGATCAGGCCGCGGTAGGTCATGTCCATGTGGTACCAGTGGTTGACGCCGGCACCGACGATAATCATTGAGCGGCCACGGGTTTTCTCGGCGTTGTCGGCGAACTCGCGGGCGATGCGGATAATGTTGTGGCGCGACACGCCGGTGATCTGCTCGGCCCAGGCCGGCGTGTAAGCTTTGACGTCGTCGTAGTTAGCGGCACAGTTGGCGTCGCCCAGGCCGCGTTCCAACCCGTAGTTGGCCAGGGTCAGATCGTAGACGCTGGTGACCAACGCCTCGCTGCCGTCCGCCAGACGCAGGCGTTTTACCGGCAACTTGTGCAGCAGGATCTCATCCAGCGCCACGCTATTGAAGTGCTCACCCTCGGCTTTTATGCCGCCAAAATACGGGAAGCCCACCTCGGCGACCTCGTCATGGGCACCCAACAGACTGAGCTGCAGCTCCACTTCCTGCCGGCCCTTGCCTTCGCGCTGTTCCAGGTTCCATTTGCCCTGCTCGCCCCAGCGGAAACCTATTGACCCTTGCGGCGCCACCAGCTCGCCGCTGCGTTGATCGATAGCGACGGTTTTCCACTCCGGATTGTTTTCCTGCCCCAGCCCGTCCACCAGATCGGCGGCTCGCAGCAGGCGGCCGGCAGCGTAGTACCCCTCTTCACGCGGCTCCAGTACCACCAGCATCGGCATATCGGTATAGCGGCGCACATAGTCGCGGAAATAGCCGACCTCGCGATCCAGGTGGAATTCTTTCAGCATCACGTGGCCCATCGCCAGCGCCATTGCGCTGTCGGTGCCCTGCTTCGGGTTCAACCATTGGTCGCACAGCTTGGCCACTTCGGCATAGTCCGGCGTCACCGCCACGGTTTTGGTGCCTTTGTAGCGCACTTCGGTGAAGAAATGGGCATCCGGGGTGCGGGTCTGCGGCACGTTGGAGCCCCAGGCGATAATATAAGAGGAGTTGTACCAGTCGGCGGACTCCGGCACGTCGGTCTGCTCGCCCCAGGTCATCGGCGAAGCCGGCGGCAAGTCGCAATACCAGTCGTAGAAACTCAGGCAGGTGCCGCCAATCAGCGACAGATAGCGGGCACCGGCGGCATAGGACACCATCGACATCGCAGGGATCGGCGAGAAACCGATAATGCGGTCCGGGCCAAAGGTTTTGGCGGTATAAACGTTGGAAGCGGCGATCAGTTCGTTCACCTCCTGCCAACTGGAGCGCACAAAGCCGCCGCGGCCACGGGCGACCTTATAACTCTTGGATTTTTCGGGGTCGGAGACGATAGAGCCCCAGGCGTCGACCGGATCGCTGTGCAGCGCCTTCGCCTCACGCCACAGTGCGATCAGGCGTTTACGCATCAGCGGGTATTTCAGCCGGTTGGCGCTGTACAGATACCAGGAATAGCTGGCGCCGCGTGGGCAACCGCGCGGTTCATGGTTGGGCAGATCGGGGCGGGTGCGCGGGTAATCGGTCTGCTGGGTTTCCCAGGTCACCA
Source organism: Serratia inhibens (assembly GCF_003591175.1). GTDB lineage: Bacteria > Pseudomonadota > Gammaproteobacteria > Enterobacterales > Enterobacteriaceae > Serratia > Serratia inhibens. The sequence continues at coordinate 75,593 of NZ_QYYG01000002.1, forward strand.
GGCCGTTTTTGACGTAAATCTTCCAACTGCATGAACCGGTGCAGTTTACCCCGTGGGTCGAGCGCACAATCTTGTCGTGCTGCCAGCGGCTGCGGTAGCCATCTTCCCAGTCGCGGTTGGTGTCCAGCGTTTGGCCATGATCGCCAGAAAAGGGTTCCGCCAGTTGCTTGAAATAGCGGAAGCGGTCTAGAAACTTGCTCATCCGGAGTTCTCCTGAAGGCTTTTAATATTTTATCGTTATAAAAAATAGAATTGCTCAATCAGCCGCCAGCCTACTGAGGCCAGAACGGCGGCAAATTGATTGCGATCAAGGGAATCGAGGGAGATAAGCGAAGGGATGGGTATAACTACCCCTAAAGTATCATCGGGGGGAGAAAGAGTAATTTATTGAAAATAAAAACAAAAAATGAGGGATTGCGTTTGATGGGGGGAGTGACAGACCGGGCTGGGGTATTTGGGGGTAGGATGCGGGGCAGCGCCCGCATCCGTCGGCATTAACCGAGATCCATTTCGTGCCCTATCCACTCGCCGCTGTCGCGGTTAATAAAGCGCAAATACTGTTCGTACTCTTCTTCACCGTAGAACAGATTCAGCAGCGGCGTTTTGTAGAACGACTGCCACATTTCCCCCAGCATGATGGGGCGGCGCGGAACATAGATATTCTCGATGAAGTTGTAGCCGGTGACCATCAGCATGAAACACAGGAAGAAGTAGTTGAACCTGCCGCGCAGGAAAGAGCCCTGATGAGCCACGTAGTAAAACAACAGAAACACCGACGCCGCACTCGCATAGCGGCTCGCCGCCTGCAGCGAGCTGGAACACAGGAAAACGAATATCACCAGCCAGGCCGCGGCGTTTTTGATATCCCCGGTCTGGTTACTCATCGGGTTACCCAACATATAGCCGCCGAGGAACAGCGCCGGGAACAGGATGATCAGAAAGTTAATCATCCCGTTGGCGTTGCCGCTGGTCAGATAGTCGCCGGCATACATGCCCGAAGTATAGACGTCCGAGTAACTGTCAATGCCGGAAATCGTAATATGCGACAGGATCAACGGCAGCGCGAACTTGGCGGTCATCAGCGCAATGGCGCTGAACAACACCGTCAGCGGGCGGTTCAGGCGCATCAGCCTGCTGCACAGGAAAACCCCGACCAGCAGCATGCTGGAAAAGTGGGTCAGCATGGCAAACAGCATCAAACAGAGGGCGAGCGTTTGATTTTTTTTATGGCAAAACAGCGTCATGGCCAGGGTCATCACCGCCATAGAAAAACCAAAACGCAGCCCCATGGCGATGATAAACGGGTTGATCAAAAACAGCACTGCCACATGCAGCAGGACAAACTGCCGGGGGGTAAACGTCTTGCCGGAGTGCAGCATCACAATATTCAGCGCGCTGAGATAACAGTAGACCGACAGCGCGGTGTACAACCCCGGAATGACGAAAAAGGGAATGCCCAGCGTTTTAAAAATGTAAAAGTTGGCATAAAGAACAATGTCCACTTTACCCTGGATCACGTCAGCCAGCGTGGTGGCCGAGGTAATGGCCGCGTAATTGGCAAAGTGGCGATAGAGATCCGCCAACGGCGGGATCTTGATGAAAAAGAAAAAAAAGCAGAGCGCTATCAGCAGATAGGCCATCGAGTTTTTCTTTCCCGCACGCAGCGTGGCGATACTCTGTATCAAAGCAAATACCGGCACCGTCAACAACAGCACGCTGCCGATCACCGTAGAACGTTCAAAGCGCATAATCTTCCTCTGGATGGGTTCGCCATTCACCGCAGGTCACGCCGGGCCCTTCAGAAGGGAACGCCGCGGAAAAACAGGTTACGGATGATGTTTTTCATGTAGACCCCGGCCATCAGGCCGCTGTTTACGTAGATAATGCCCTTCAGGCCGCAGGCTACGCCAGCCAGCCGGCTCTGGCGGTCGGTAATGATACGCGAATCGATGCAGGTATGGCGCAGATGCATGACCTTGCGCGCCCGGGGCGATATCTGCGGCATCAGCCGCCGCTCGAACTGCATTTTGTTGCGATAACCGATAATGCCTTTCGGGCTGGAGGTGATGCGTTCGCCGTCATGGTCATTGTGTACCGCCAGGCGCTCATGCAATGTGCCGATGCGCGCCCCGGCCGCCAGCAGCCGATACAGGAAAATGTGGTCCTGGTAGCGCGGGGTGTTGAAAAAGCCGCGCACCGCAATCGCTGTGCTGCGCCGCATCATGATCATCGGCGTATAGGCTACGCCGGCCAACATAAAGTCTTCCAGACCGTCGCAACGGGCACGGTAATAATGCCCGGCATTAATCTGCCCGTTCTTCAGAATGTCCATATCGCACAGGCTGACGTCATAATCACCCTGGCGCATAAACGCCAGTTGGTGGGCAATCTTCTGTGGATGGTAGTAATCGTCGTCATCCAGAAAAGTGATGTACTCTCCGCTTGAGCGCAGGATCCCGCTGTTGCGCGCCAGCGCGCCGCCGCCGTTATGCCGACGCGGGTAATAGATAATCTGCCCCTTGGCAATATAACCGGCCAGGCGTTCACGGGTCACCAGGCGGTGCACATCGCCTTCCGGGTTGTCATCCACCACGATGATTTCCAGCGCACGGTGGGTTTGCGCCAGCACACTGTCAATGGCACGCACCAGCAGCTCGCTGCGGCCATAGGTGGGTATGATAACGCTGACTTTGATGTCCATTGTCATATTTCTGCCTGTGGGGGGCGAATACATTCGCCCCGTTTAACATGGGCGCAGCATGCGGCGCCCCTACACGATCCGGGAATGGGTGAAGACAGCGCCTATCCGCGCAGGCTATAGAGCCGGGCCATCAGGTAATAAGCCAATGGACTGCGATAGAACAGCCGGTTCTTGCGGCTCAACAGTTTGCGTTCCTCTGCGCGCAAACCGGAATAGCGGCGTTTCAGTTCGCCGGTTTCCCGCAGCGCGTCGCGCAGCCCGAAAAAATCCAGCCCCACCAGCAAACGCGCCTTCAGCGTGGTGACATAAAGAATCGAATACAGCCCATTCCCCGTCCCCTGACGTCGCCCACTGTCGGCACCGTCGATCGCGTAATCCAGGTCATCCAGATCGCGCCGCTTTGGTGCACGCGTAATGCCGTTCGGGTTGGCGCGGTATCCCACCAGCGGCGTATCGCACATCACGATGCGTTCCGCCTTCAGGTACAGCTGCGGGATTAACTGAATATCCTCGAAATTGCGCCCCTGCGGGAAACGCAACTCGTCGAATAACGTTTTGCGGTAAATACGCGCCCAGGCAAACCACAGGCTGCGATTAAAGCTGTCCGCCAGCAGCGCCATATGCGTGTCGCGATCCTGCGGAGCGGCATTGCCGGGCACGACGGCCAGGGTACAGTCCGGCTGGATTTTGCCGTTGTTCATCACGGAAAATCGCTGGGCATTGAATGCCACGATGTCCGCCAGCGGGTTATCCGCCAACAGGCGGCCCAAAATGCTGAAATAGCCCTCCAGCAACACGTCGTCGGAATCCAGGAAACCGACATGTTGCCCCTCGGCGTGAGCAATGCCGCTGTTGCGCGCCTCACTCAGCCCCTGGTTAGGTTGCCGCAGGATACTGACCTGCGGTTTCAGCTGCGGGTAACGGCACAACACCTCTTCGGCAATACCGATGGAATCGTCCGGGCTACCGTCATCCACAATGATCACCTCCGCCCAATCAGGCAGCTGTTGCAGCACCGAGCAAAGGCACGCCTCAATGTAAGCCTCAACCTTATAGACCGGAATAATCAGGCTCAGGGTGGTTTTCATGTTGGGTTATCCTTTCTTTTCTGTTTGACGTTGCACTTCTACCGCGAGGCTGCCCATCGAAGACAGCTGCGCGTCGATCTGCACCTTCCCTTGCGCCTGCCAGCCCGCAGGCAGATCGAAGCGCGCCGACATCGGCCGGTAGTAAGGGTTGGCGATCAACACCAGGCCCCGCTCGCCGTCGATAAACAGTCGCGCCGGGATGGCGGTATTGTTGCCCTGCAGCAAGAGGCTTTCGCCGGACAGCAGGTAGGGGTTAAAGCTGACAATCTGCTGTGCCACGCTGGCTACGCCCCGCCAAATGGCCTCGAACTCCTGTTGGCTGAAGCCGCCGCGTTGGCGCTTGTAGAACAAATCGGTATAGGAATAAAACAGGATGCCCTTCGCGCCGCCAATCAAGCCCAGCCAGGCCTGATTGCGCATCTCCGCCTCGGTAGGCTGGCGCGGTTTGCGTTTGGGTGCGTAAGCGGCATGATCCATGATCTGCATCACCAGCCAGGCACCCTTGACCTGACGCGCCACCTGGCTGGTGATACGGGTGTATTCCAGGGTGCGCGTCAGATCGGCATCTCTGCCGACCGGGTAAGGATCGCTGGCCAGCACGTCCGAACTGTTGAAATAAGCGTTGAGCGTACCGGTCTTGTCCAGCACCTGGAACGTCAGGTGATCAGGATCCAGCCGTTTCACCTGCAGGTGTTTTTCTTCAATCTGCGGCACATACTCCGGCCCCAGTTCATCGTTGATGTACCAGGCCAGCAGGTTAGGTTCATGTTTGAACTTTTCGACGTAGCTCGCCGTCAGTTGCGGGTAACTCATTTTGGTTTCCGGTGCGAATCGGGTGCCGGGATACAGGTCTTTCAGCGAGAAAATCACCTGCAGGCCATACTGCTGCGTTTTGCTGAAATAACGGTTCGGATCGCCCACGGTGCCATAGTTGTAATTCAGCAACGTGTTGAAACCGGCATCGCGGATGCGTGCCAGATGTTCGTCCGTCGCCATTTCGCCGTACATGTAAATGCCGAGCGGGAAGAAACGCTTACCCTGTTTCAGGGTATACCCCTGCGCATCCAGCGCCACTTTCGGTTGCGGGCGACCGACGCTTATCGGCATCTCGCTGCGCTGGCTACGCTGAGTGGCCACGTCCGTCACCTGCTGTTGCAGGCGGTATTCTCCGGCGGCCAGGCCGGCAGGCAGCGCAAACTCCACCTGCTGTTTCCCTTCGATGCGGTAACGGCGGCTGTCGCTTTTCACGGCGGCACTTTTCCCGTCGACCAGCGTGCTGTCCACTTGCACCTGTTGCGGATCCACCACTTCGATCAAACTCGATGCCGCGCCATTGCCGGCGCGCATTTGGTAGAGCGCCGGCGCAACCGGCTGCCGGCAAACGTAAACGTCGTCAAACCAGGCGCTGCCGGTCGTACCGCGACGCAGATAAACCCCCAGCACCACCTTTACCGCCCGCGCCGGCACCCTGAAGTCGCCGGTGACCGGTTGCCAGCCGCTGGTGCCAAGCACGCCCTGCGGGTAGCTGCCCGCGAGAAAGCGCCCTTGCTCGTCGTAACTTTCCACAAATACGCCGGCACCCTGGTTGTCGCCCTTGCCCTTCAGGTTCTCGCCGCGCACCCAGGTGCCGAAAGCCAGCTGTTGGCCCGCTTTGACCGACAGCGTCTGCAGCATGTTGTGATAGTTGGCCGGGTTGTGATTCTGGTAAAACAGGCTGGCCTGGCCGGTATGGCCACCGGACACCACCTCTGCGGAAGCCAGCGACCAGCCCGTACCGCCCTGCTCAAAACCGGAGTTGGCCAACAGGTTGTCGCCGCAGGGAGCTGCCTGGGCCGGTGCGGCCAGCCCCGCGCCCGCCAACAGGCAGGCGAAGGAGAGCTTGTTGATGTTCATTGTCGTTTCATCACTGCGCTGTATAAATAGGAGAAGAACAGGTAGCAGGACTTCTGATAGGAAAGCCCCAGATGGCGGCGGTAGATCTGCCACTGCCAGTCCGCCGCCTTGATTTTGTTGCCGGACAGCGACTGGGCGGAAAGGCGGTAAAAGGCCAGCGGTTCGGGAATGCAATACGCCAGATGGTTGCGCGCTTTTTCCAGCACCGACAGCCACATCACGTAATCCTCATGCCCCACCTTGCTCTGGTAGACCTTGCCCACCCGGCGCTGGTTGTACATGCCGGTCAGATTGCCGATCCAATTGCTTTTCAGCATGTCCTTGTAAGCGATGATCTCGCCGGCGCCACGGTAGTTCTTCACCTGCGCGGGATCATTTTCGAAGGTGTAATAGTGCGAACACACCACGTCGTAACGGTTGGTCTTCAGGATACCGACCTGGCGCGCCAGCTTGTTTTCGTGCCAGACGTCGTCGCTGTCGCAAAAGGCGATATAGTCACCGCGCGCCGCCTCAATGGCGATATTGCGGGTTTCGGCCACACCCTGGTTGGTGTTGTTGCGAATATAGGTCAGACGATCGTGAATGAAGGGTTTAACCACTTCAGCCGTGTTGTCCGTCGAAGCGTCGTCGATCACATACAAATGATAATCCTGGTAAGTCTGGTTCAACACGCCCAGGATCGACTCTTTGATAAAACCGCCTGCGTTGTATGCCGGCATGATTACTGACACCTTTTCCATCTTAACCTCCAGCCATAAGCTGTTGCCATTGGGGATATATACGTTCGGGAATGTACTGTTGCGCCCGCTCCAGCGAGTGCAGCGAGAAGCGTTTACGCAGCTCGCCGTCCGCGATCAACGCCAGGGTGCGCTGGCTAAAGGCGTCGAGATCGCCTTCCGGTACCAGATAACCGTTGCCGCCATCGTCAATCAGCTCGGCGGGGCCGGTCTGACAATCAAACGCCACCAGCGGCAGGCCAAAGCTCATCGCTTCAATCAGCACCATCGGCAAGCCTTCATAGCGGGACGTCATCAACAGCATCCCGGCCTGGCGATAATGGCTGGCGATGTCCGGGGTCGCCGGCAACAACTTCACCTGTTCGCCGAGGCCGGCGGCATCGATTTGCTGCTGCAATGCGGCGCGATCCGGGCCATCGCCAACGATATGCAACTGCCAGCCCGCCGTTTGCGGCGCCGCCCGCTGCCAGGCCGCGATCAAGCGGTCAAAGCCTTTCTGGTAACACAGCCGCCCAACCGCCAACGCCACCGGCAACGGCTCCTGCTGCGGCGGTTGTATCGGGAACGGTGAAACGTTCTCGATCACCCGGCATTTATGCTCGGGCACCCAGCGGCTGATGGTGGCCAGATCTTTCCTGGTCAACAGCACGGTGCGGTCGCCCAGCCGGTAGACCAACACCTTCAGCCACTTCATCGGCCAGGCATACTGGTGGAAGCTGACGTGCTCGCTCAGCAACAGCCGGCTGTGCGGGCACAACAACCGCAGGTACGGCACCATGATCGACGAGAGTTTGCCCATCGATACGGTGACGATCACGTCATAGCGGCCGCGCCGCAGAAACCGCGCCAGTCGCCAGGGCCACAGCAGTGTTCTGCCGGACATAAAGCGCAACCTCACTTCGGGTTCAAGCGGATAAAACGCCCGATCCCCGCTGATGGACACCAGATCCACCTGATGGCCCAGGCGCGTCGACAGTGCGTTGGCCAGGCTGCTGGCCACCCGCTCGGTACCGCCTTTTTCGGCGATGTTCTCAATCACAATCGCTACTTTCCGTTGCTGCATGTCATCTCCGAAATCCCTCACGGGCTGTGCGCAACAGGCGCCCCCCTAACGGAAACAGCCCCAGTTTGGCCAGGCAGTCGCCGTACAGTTTGATCGCCTTGAACTTGCTGCTCAGGGCGTGGTGCTCCGTGCGCGATGAGTAATAGGTGAACGCCTGCAGATTCTCGCTGTAGAGCGAATCCAGCAGGTGCTTGCAGGCAAACCCGCTGATATAACGGCCACTGGCGTTCAGGTAAGCATCAATAAACTGTTCGCTGGCGTCGATGTTCATCCGGCTGCGATCCGTCTCGGCATCGCCGCAACGGATGAACACCCCTCGCCCTTCGTCAAAAGCCACCCTGGCCCCCAGATTGGTGGCATTGACCAAAAATCCCCAGTCCTGATACTTGTAAAGAAACTCGGGAAACAAAAAACGCCGGTCATCTTTTTTACGCAGACTGATGGCAGAGGTGCGGATATCGCCCATATCGAGAAATAAAAAGTCCGCGCCCGTCGATCCTTCTTTGTAATCAAACCTGTAACTGCGGATATTCTTGTCATTCACCGTACTGTAATTGCCGAAAATAATGTCCAGCCGGGTATCCTGGTGGCGTTTCAGACGGCGAATAATATAATTGGTGCTGAAGGAATCCTCCGGCTCCAGAAAGAAAACCACGTCCGCACGCGCCAAGAGAAAGCCGGTATTACAGGACGCTGCCGTATTACTGCGCACTTTATTTTCATGCAAGCGCGCACGACGGTTGGCGGCCAACAGGCTGCGCATTTTCTCCAGCTCTTCGGGTTCTGACGCATCATCAACCACAATAATTTCATAATCGAACCCTGAACAGGCGTTCGTCATACGGACTAATGTAGCGGCCAGACTGGCTGAATTATTAAAAGCGGGCATGACAATTGATAAGTCCATTTACTACCTCAACAATATATTATCATCTGGCAAAACAGCGGTAATGCCAGCGGAATAGTTTGTTATCCCAGCATATCCTTGCCCGGTTATTACCCCCCCATCCTGCAGCGATTAAAATACGCGCAGCCTACCGGTCATTTAATTAATCCTGAAAATAACTGCCCCACTCCTGTTCAATGGTTTCTGGCGTCAGCTTTTGTAATCCCGCTCCCGGGGTAAACGTCAACTCGCCAAAATAGATGCGCTCATTCACCTGATAAAAATCCACGCGCACATAAGAGAACTGCTCAGCCACCTGGCGCGCCAGGACCAGCATCTCCGCCAACCTGCTCGGTTTATCCATCGGCACCTCGCTGTTTGGCACGCCCATGCGGATCTCGGTGCGGTTCCAGTCGGCGTCAAAAAAATCTCGCCGATGATCGATAAAACGCTGGTAATCAATCTGGATGAAAAACCGAATATCCCCACCCTGGTTAAAGCAGTGGATTTTGATGTCATTCGGCGTTTTCCCGTCTTCCTGCAGCATTTTCTCGACCATGATGCACGGCGGAATATCCTTATAATGACGTTCGCGGTAAACCTGATAAAAACTCTGCCGTAGCCAGCTGTTGGTCAACACCCGTAACTCATTGAAGCTGGTTTGGCTTTTATCGAACACCAGTTTGTTATAACCGCTGCCATGGTTTGCCTTAATCACGAAGACGTCAGGTAATGCCTGATACATTTCCTCGGTTAACTCATTGCCGTGCGCGTAAAGCTCAATCAGGTATTCTTTCCCCCACAGCTTTTCAATATAATCGCGTACCCGATACTTGTCGGACAGTTGAGTATATATCGCCAGAGGATAGACCTTCCTGCGCATTAATTTTTCGCTATACCCGATTGGCTGAGCCAGATGCGGTATTTTCCGAAAAAACAGGGCGTATTTTAACTGATGATATAGCGCATCGGGCATATTGCGGTAAAAACCCTTCACCAGGTTATTTAACATAAATTTCTCGCACCTTCCCTATTAACTGAGGTAAACAACGGTAGCAGGTCACCTGCAACCGCGTAATTTGTCCTCTCCTGAAGAAGCCGTTAAGTACAAAGAATGAAATAAACTCCGTTATCAGGGTTGAAACCGCAGCGCCCACCAAGCCGTAATGCGGTATCAACACCAGATTCATCAGCACGTTGGCCAACGCGGCCAACGGCATTTTTATCGCTATGAATCGATAGCCGCCAAACAGCACTATCGCCCGATAGGACACGGTGCCCATCACCGAGAACAGCGACGTTACCGAACACAGCGCCAAAATAGTGGCGGTTTCGCGATAGCTGTCACCAAACATCAGCGCCACGATCGGGCCGGGGAACAACGACAACAGCAAAATCACCGGCATAGACAGCAACAACACCACCAGATACAGCAGCCGGATGCGTCCTTCCTGTTCACCCAGCGTTCGCGCATTCGCCACGCCCGGCATCATCGAGGTGATCAGCGCAATCGGCACGAATATCCAGCCCTGGCTCAGAGTAATCGCCGCGCTGTACAGCCCGACGCTGTGCTCGCCCAGAACGTTACCGATCATGATCTGATCGATACGCGTGTAGATGACGATCGACAGCCCGGAGACCGCCAGCGGCAAACCCACCTTTAACAGATAGCGGTCGTAGCGCCGTTTGTGACGCCCACTGATCGTCCGCATACCGCCCTGCTCGCGGCGAAAAAGCACCCAGCGTACTGCGTACGGGATCAGGCTGCTAAAAACGTACGGCACGGCAAACCACTCCAGCGGCAGTTTGGCATGCACCAACGCCAGTCGCAGAACGATTGACAACAACAGAGCCAGGTTGTTGATCAGCGTGTTCAGCTTCGATTTCAACAGGGCGTCGTAATAAATCTTGTAGACGTCCTGAATGGAAAAATACGCGCTGATGAGCATCAACAACATCATGATCTGGCTGGTGCGATCCTGCGTCAGCACTGCCCAGGCCATCAGCGGCACGGCGATCAGCGCAAAAAGCTGGCGCCGCAGACGCATGGAGGCCACCATCAGCCGGATGCCGCTGCGCCGCTGCCTGGCGACGCGGTTAAACAGCACCGCATCCGCACCCAGTTGCACCAGCGGTACGGCAATGGCGATTACCGACAGCAGATAGTTAATCAAGCCGTATTGCGCCGGCCCCAGATAACGCGCTACGTATACCGACACGAAAATCCCCGAAAGGCTCAGCGATATCCGTTCCAACATCAGCCACAGGGAATTCATCAGCATCGCTTTCATGCGCGACTAAACCTTTTCCTGGTGGCTAGGATAAGCAAAGGCGTAATAGCCGGCGTCGGTGGCGGTTTTTTTCACCATACCATTCAGGATCACCCCTTTAATTGCCACGCCGTTTTGTTCGAAACGACGAATGCTGGTTTCGATTTGCCGGGCGGTATCGACCTCAAAACGCACCACCATCAGTGCGGTACCGACATGGTGACCCACGATGGCGGCATCGGTCACCGCCAGCACCGGCGGCGTGTCAATCAACACCAAATCGTAGTGCTGCCCCGCCCACTGCAGGAAATCGGCAAAACGCTGATGCATCAGCAGTTCGGACGGATTCGGCGGCACCTGGCCACGCGGCACAAAATCCAGATTGGCGATAGCGGTTTTCTTCACCGACTGGTCTGGTGCAATCAACCCGGACAGCATGTCCGACAAGCCGCCCTTGGCACCGTTGCTGAACCAGCGGTGCAGGAATCCTTTGCGCATGTCTGCATCGATCAGCAACACCCGCTGGCCCGCTTCGGCGATCACCACCGCCAGATTGGTGCTGGTAAAGCTTTTACCGCTGGCGGGGCTGGCGCCGGAGACCATCAGGATGTTGTTTTTGGCCTCCATCATGGCGAAATGCAAACTGGTGCGCAGGCTGCGGATCGCTTCGACGGACAAATCCCCCGGCTCTTCCTTCGCCAGAATCGGCAACATGTCGCCGCCGCTTTTGACCAGTTGCAGCTGTTGAGCGCGGTTACGCTTTTGCTGCCAGGGCGACAGCGGCACCGTGGCATACACGTTGATACCGCGCTTTTCCAACGCCTCGGTGTCGCTGATGCCACGGTGGAGCGCGGCGCGCAACACCACCACCGATGCCGACAGCACGCCCCCCATTAACAGAGCGAAGAACACGATCATCGCTTTCTGCGGTTTTACCGGCCGCAGGCCGCTTTCCGCTTCATCGATAATGCGGATATTGCCCACGGTGCCCGCTTTGCTGATGCTCAATTCCTGCTGCTTGTTCATCAGTTGCATGTATACCTGCTGATCCACCTGCACATCACGGGTCAGACGCAGAATTTCCTGCTGCGTTTTCGGCAGCGTTTGTACCTGTTTGCCGAGCCGCGCCTTTTCCTTCTCCAGCGTGGCGCGTTTTTCCAGCAGTGCACGGTAAGCCGGGTGCGCACGGGTATAAAGCTTGGAAATTTCCGCCTCTTTGAAGGTCAGCTCATTCAACTGGGCTTCCAGCTGAACCTGAGTATCCAGCACCGATTTGGCCTCCAGCGTCAGATCCACGGAATCGTTCTGCTGGCGGAACTGATTAAGCTGATTCTCGGCGTTGTTGAGCGACGTCTGGGTACGCGGCAATTGTTCGTTCAGAAAGGCCAGCATGCGCTGCGCTTCCTCGGTTTTGCGATCCACATTCTGTTGCAGGTAGTTATCGGTGATGCTCTTGAGCACCGCTTCGGCGCGCAGCGGATCCTCACCGGCCAGGCTGAACGTCATAATGCCGCTCTCCTTGCCGCCGGGGGCAACGTCAAGCTGGTTGCGCAGATCGTCCACCGCTTTCTGGCGCGGCACGTTGACCACGCTAAACTCGGTGCCCGGCAATGCCTCCAGCGCAGTGACGTTCATCGACCAGGCGCCTTGCTTCAGCGGTTGCCCGACGATGCCGCTGAACAGATTCTTGCCTTCATGGCTCAGGCTATAACGCTGCTTATCCTGCACGGTCAGGGTCAATTCCTGGCCCTGCATCGCAGCCGGTACCCTCATGCCGGAGATACGCAGCACCGGTGGCGGTTCGCCGCCCAGGCGAGCCAGCCCCTTGCCGAACAACGGGAAGTAATCCGGGCTGATCTGCACCGTCAAACCGAGATCGTCTACGGTTTTTCCAACCACGTAACGCGATTTCGCCAGCGAAACCTCATCCTGCGTCGCCGAGTTCTGTCCAGCCGACCCGATCGAGTTGTCCAGCGTCTCACGCAGCAGCGAATCGCCCGAAAGCTGCTTTTCTACCTGCACCAGTGCGGTCGCCTGATAGATCGGCGTCGCCATCAGGGCATAGGCGCAACCCAGAACACCGGCGACGCCGGTCACCAGCAAAATACGCCAGCGGTTGTCCCACAGCGGGCCAATCAGACGCTCCCATTCCAGTTTTTCGTCCTGCTCGGCCATCACGATCGGCATTGCATTGTTCTTCATCATCGGTGTTCCTTAAATCAGCGTTGCGGGGTTACCAGTTACGCACCCGCAACGTGGCCTCACTGAGGTCGTTAAAGCTGGAAATCGTCGGCACCAGTTGGCTTATCAAACGGTTCCAACGCGCGATCGGCGCTGCGGTGACATACACCACGTCGTAAGGTTCCAGCTGGAATTCCGTGCCCATCGCCAGCGCCGCGGCATCAGACAGGTCGAACTGGTACAGCGACGCCAGCCGCTGCGGCTGTTTGCCGCCGTTCGGGCGGATCACGAACACGCCGGTAGCGTCGGCCACCGTCTGGCTGATGCCTTCGGAGCTACCCAAGGCCTCCGTCAGCGTCATGCCGCTGCGATCCATTTTCAGCGTCGCCTGCTTACCGACCTCACCCATCACAAACACTTTCAACTCGTCATTACGCGGCACATACAGAATGTCGCCCGGCTGCAGCAGTTGGTTCTGGCCGGTATCGCCGCGCTGCATCAGCGCCTGCAGGGAAATCGGCTGTTCCTTGCCCTGATGGGTCAGCACCACGTTGCGCCAGTCGGCGTTATCCGTCAGGCCGCCGGCGGCATTGATCGCATCAAGAATGGTCAGAGGGACGTTGGTCACCGCCTGTTGCCCCGAGGTTTTTACTTCGCCTGTCACATACACTTTCTGCGAGCGGAAAGCGGCAATGCTGACGTCAACCTGCGGGCTTTCCACATAGTGCGCCAGCCGGTTGGCTATCTGATTGCGTACTTCGGTGACGGTTTTTCCCACCACCTGCACCCGACCGATATACGGGTAGAAAATTGCCCCGTCGGCATGTACCCAGTTGCCGGTATCGCTGGCGCTGCGGTATTGCCCGGCAGGCGTTGTCAGTTCCGGATGATCCCAAACGGTAACGTTCAGCACGTCGCCGACGCCGATGCGATATTGGTAGCTCTGCAGGCGCTGGTCCAGCGCCGGGTTTGGCCGGGCTACCGGCTCCACGCGGCGCATTTTTTCCAGCAGCATCGGCGTTACGCGATACACCTGGACCTGCTTGTCCAAATCGAAGTCTTCATCCTGCTGGGTGACTTTGGCTTTCCCATGAGTAGGCAGGTGCGAACCTGGAAACGTCGTGCAGCCGCTAAGCAACGCGGTGGACAGCACCAGCGGCATCAAATGAGGTAAATGAAGGTTCATGACAGTACCGTGAAAAAACGGGCCGCCGTTGCGGCCCGTGGGAGGATTAACGATCGGCGGTAGGGTTATCGGTAAAGATCGGCGCCTGACGCGGCTCATGCAGCATGACAAAATAACCGAAGAAGCAGAGTACAAAAGCCATCAGCATCAGGTGCTCCGGCAATTGCAGGACTTCGCTGCAGATCCCGACGCAGGCCAGCGTCACTGCCAGCATGCAGCTCATACCCAGCGCCTGGCGCGCATTGAGGCCACGCCGCATCAGGATGTGATGCAGGTGATCGCGACCGGCCTTGAACGGGCTCTGGCGGCGCAGCAATCGGCGCACCATTACCGTCACCATGTCCATCAGCGGGATGGCGATCAACCACAGCGCGGTCACTGGCCGCATGACGGCGTCCTGGCCCTGGGTGGCGACAATCAGCAGCCACAGCACGCTGAAGCCGATCACCATGCTGCCGGCATCGCCCATGAAAATCTTGTTGCGCGCGCCAAACATGCTGAGGTTGAACAACAGATAGGCCGCCAATGCCGCAATCAGGCCCAGGCACCACATCGCCAGTGCGTCTTGCCCCGACAGACCAAACAGAATGGCCAGGGCCGTAAAGGTGACGCAGGACAGCGCGCCAAGCTGACCGTCGATGCCGTCAACCATGTTATAGGCGTTGATCGCTCCCCATACCGCCAACGGCGTGATCAGTAAAGCGACGTAACCCAGCATCAGCTCCTGATGGCCCCACAAGTAGCCAAAGGAAGTAAGTTGCATCCCTGCCGCCAGCATCATCGCCAGCGCGATCCCTCCCTGCACAATGACGCGCGGCGCCACAGGCAGATCAAAACGGTCGTCAAGCACACCCAACACCACCAGCGCCGTAACGCACAACAGATAGATATTGCTGTGCGGCAACCATTCCGGTTGCCAAAGCGTCACCAGCATAATGGTGAGGGTAATGGCGATACCGCCAACCAGCGGTATATGGCCCTGATGACGCTTGCGGGCATTGGGTTTATCCACTAATCCCACCGCCAGCGCAGCACGGCGGGCAATAACCACCAGCGTCACCGCCAAAATAAATATCATGCTCAGTTGATATAACATTGTTCCTCCAGCGAATAAGCACGCTACCGCCCTTGAGTTACAGCTCCCAATGCGCTATTAACAAAAACAAAATTGACATCCCCAGGATATAGGTCAGCATCCGCTCATCCTGTTAAGTACGGATTTATCCGAAAAATAAAAAACGTTAGCGTGCGAGATATATATCTCTAGGAAAATTCATGTTTAATAGTTCTTTCGATTGCCAAATTAAGATCAATCGGCGCTTCGAAATCATTTTGCACATTGCTTTTAAATTGCGTTCTGGCGCAGAATTTTTGCACCCTAACCCGGCTAATCGGGAATTTACGGTGACTTATTTTACTCACCACATCCAATGCCGTCGCACCGCAGATCCCGAATATATAAGGAATGCGAATAGTCTTATTCTCTCTGCCCAGGGAAGACGAAATAACGTCGACCAGTTGGTTCATGGTGAAATCCGGTTTATCAACATAATTACTGACCTGATAACTGGCCTGCTGGTCAAGTGCATGCTCCAGCCTCGCCGCAATATTCTCGACGTAAGCCATGGATTTCATATTATTGCCGCTGCCAATCATCACGAAGCGACCGCTGGCGATCTGACGGAACAGGTTATAAACATTGCCGCGATTATTTTCACCGAACACCACCGTCGGGCGAATAATGGTCAATTTATTCTCACCGTCGGCCTTGCGCCAGGCTTCGTAGACATACTCCGCTTCCAGCTTGGATTTACCGTAATGGTTAAAGGGGTCAAAACGCCCTTCTTCACCGGTTTCCTGGGTGACGAAACCATACACCGCCACGGATGAGGTAAAGATAATCTGCTTGATATTCAGCGATGAAGCGGTCATGCAAACATTACGGGCACCATCCACATTAACCTGATAATACAGCGAGATCGGGTCAACGTTGTCCTGATGCTCTGCCGCAAGATTAATCACGGCATCACACCCCGCCAGTGGCTGCAGCAAGGTCTGCGGCTGGGTTACATCGCCAAACTGATAGAGCTCCGGGAAATGTTCGCTCTGTTTCTTGTCCACGATCGTCAAAGTCAGATCGTTACGCGCACTCAGGCGCTTAACCAAACGCGTTCCGATAAAACCGGAACCGCCGATGATAGCTACTTTACGCTTATCCATAATTTGTCACTCAGCCAAGTTTTCCATTAATTCCCGCCGCAGGTTTGAGGCGAGACGCTTAATACGCGTTAGATCATGGAAACCAGACTGGACAAATCAGCCCACGCTTTCAAATAACAAATAATAAAATAACAATATTTGCCGAATGTAAAATTATGGGGAAAGATGAAATGTCATCGCAGGCTAATTTTGAATTTCGTAAGCGACCTGATATTGCATGGTTTTATTCGGGAGAATAAGATTAATCTTACCTTTACCCTTGACCTCGGAAACCTCGTATTTCACTGGATGTTTCAACTGCCCCTGCTTGGGATCGACGCACTCGATGGTCGCCTGCGCCAGACTTTCCCCCTGATACAGGCAAAGCAGCGTTTGCGGATTGTCAGCCTGGGGGTTGTTCAGCGTCAGAGTAAGCACAACGCGGGTATTGTTTTGTATATCATTGATAATCGGCGGACGAGTTTGGTTCCCCAGCACATAGGAAAAGTGTGAAATAATCAGCAACGACACAAATACCGACAGGTACTTCACCACTCTGACGGCGGGAACGGAGAAAAAACCCGCTAATGCAGGCGTTTTATTTTTTATTGTTGTATTTTTCAGCGGTGGTGGAGCCGTAGAAGGCGCGGAAGCCGCAATCTCTTCCTCCTGCGTATCTATTGTCTCCGCGTTAATTTCATCATCTTTATTTCCATTTTCAGAAATTTCCGCTTGAAGTTCTTCGTTAATATCTCCGGGGACGTTCCATATTTCGTCGGCGACATATTCATCTTCCTCCGATATAAAGTGAAACGCAGCCTTGTTTTCCACCTTATAGCCCAGGCGCGGAATCGTTCTGATAAGCGTATGTTCGACATCACCGATCTTTTGACGAATAGATTTAATTGTTTGATTTATCGTCGAATCTGAACAATAAGTTCCTTTCCATATATTCTCTATAATTTCCGTACGACTAACCAGTTCAGGGGATCTGGCGACCAGAAGTGAAAGTATCTGATACTCCTTCCAACGCAGGCGAAACTGTTCCCTGGAGGGAGTCAGAACATCTAGATTCCTAATCTTTATTCTTTTATCAAGATTCACTTTTAATTTCCTTAACGTGCCTGTCCTGCACACTTTGTATAGAAATATGAAAAAATGTTCAAGAAATTAAATGTAAACTCAACAGGTTGCATTCAGTAGATGTTTATTTTTATAAAAAATTGCTGATTTCATTTTTTACATCATCTCGAATAGCGAGAATTCGATTCTCTGAATGTTACTTTTTCCCTGTTGGTAACATGGTTTCTCATCATGGTTACCGGCAACAAAAACCAGCCAAAATACTGATTTAAAACAAAAAATTAATATATGTTATCACTTTGTTGGTTAAGTGAAATTGTGAAATTTCACCTTCAGGCAGATAAGTATCACCTGCTTTTCTACCTAATCCGATTGCCAGATAGCCTACAAAAAGCCAGCAAAAACAGAATGAGAGTTATCTGATTTAATCATTCATTGAAACATAGCACCAAATACAAAGACATATTTTAAATTTCACTCCACTCCCGAAAAATAATGGAGGATCATGTCATTAATCATAACAGGCTATGTCACCGGCATGCTTTATTTCTGTAAAAATTCCGACAAGGAAATGGAGAACGCACCCAGCGTAATAACACGGGATATTGTTCATAAACAAACATGAATTGAGAGATGCACCTATAAACAAAGGAAAATTCAGCATCTGCAAATAAGAATATTACCTAAAGGCGGGGAATTTCACTGCGGAAAAACAGACTACGTGGCGAGAGCAAAAAACAGTCCCTCCCCTACCGGGGAGGAACCGACAGTATCAGGCGTTTTTTTTACGACCGTACACGGCCCAGGTGATCGCCACGCATAACACGTAGAACACCAGGAAAATTTTCATCGCGCCCGCCGGTGAACCGGTCAGCGCCAGGGAAGTGCCAAAGGCTTTCGGAATAAAGAAACCGCCAATGGCACCAATTGCCGAGATGAAGCCCAGCGCCGCTGCAGAATCGGTTACCGCTTCACGCTGTGCGCTTTCGTCGCTCCCGCCACGAGCCTTAACTCGCTCAACGGTAATTTTACGGAAGATCACGGCGATCATCTGGAAGGTCGAACCGCTGCCCAAACCGGCAGTAAGGAACAACAGCATAAAGACGCCGTAAAATGCCATGAATGAGCCCGCATGCCCCGCCCCTGGTAACGTCAGGAACAACAGCGCGGCAAACACCGCCATCAACACAAAGTTAATCAGCGTGACGCGAATACCGCCAAACCGATCGGAAAGCGCACCGCCTACCGGCCGCGCCAGGGCGCCGAGGAACGGGCCGAAGAAAGCATAGTGCAGGATCACCACGTCCGGAAACTGCGTCTTCGACAGCATGGCGAAGCCGGCGGAAAAACCGATGAAAGACCCGAAGGTGGCAAGATACAGCAGGCTCAGCACCCACAGATGGCCGCGTTTGAGCACCGGCAGTTGTTGGCTGAGCGAGGCCTTCGACGCTGCCAGGTCGTTCATGCCGAACCAGGCCGCCAACGTGGCGATCAGCAGGAAAGGCAGCCAGATCCAGGCGGCGTTCTCCAGCCACAGCTGGCTGCCGTCCGGCTGTGCCTGGCCGGTACCGCCAAATACGCCGAACATGGCGATGGAGATCGCCAGCGGAGCCACCAATTGCATCACGCTGACGCCCAAATTGCCCAGCCCGCCATTCAAGCCTAACGCGCCCCCCTGCCTGGCCTTCGGGAAGAAGAAGCTGATGTTGGCCATACTGGAGGCAAAGTTGGCACCGCCGAAACCGCACAGCAGAGAGATAATCACAAAAATGCCGTAGGTCGTGGAGGTATCCTGAACCGCCATCCCCAACCACAGGCAGGGCACCAGCAGGAAACAGGTGCTGATTGCCGTCCAGCGGCGGCCGCCGAACATCGGGATCACGAACGAATACGGCACGCGCAGAATGGCGCCCGAAACGGAAGGCAGTGCGGTGAGTAAAAAAAGCTGATCGGTGGTGAAATTGAAGCCAACCTTGTTCAGATTGACCGCAACTGCGCTGAATAGCATCCAGACGCAGAAAGCCAATAACAGGCAAGGAATGGAAATCCACAGATTGCGGCTGGCGATCGCCTGGCCACGCTGTTGCCAGAACGCGGCGTCCTCAGGTTGCCAGTTCTGAATAACCGCACCTGTTTTTTTTGATGATGACGTTGCAGATTGCGACATAAAAACCTCAGAGACAGGGTGATAACTCCGCACACCCTAGGTGCCCCTCTCGCGAGTAAAGTTGATGTAAATCAACCCGGATGCAGGTAGTCATACGCTGGAAAAGTGCCGACATCCCTTTATGAGTAAACTGCCATACCAGTTAAAACAACCACGAATCAATGAGTTGATATAAATCTCCAGCCCCTGTCGCCCGCCAGCAGTCGCGAACGGAAACTAATGGGTACTTAGTTAGAGGTATGGGGTTATGTGCAAGTATGAGGAAAAATAACGCTGAATCGTTACCGCCTTCGCTGGCACCGCCTGCTTTCGCCCTCGGGTTTCCAGCCGTTGCCATGCTCTACCGCCGGGGATCCAAGCAACATGAAACGCCTGTTGGCTCCACTTTCCATCGTTAACCAAGTCGCCGTACTGATGATACTGCTGGGCATCCTGGGCATTGCCGGCATGGGCATTTCCGCCTGGATGTCGCAAAGCATTCAGGGCAACGCGCATGCCATCAACAAAGCCGGATCCTTGCGTATGCAAAGTTATCGCCTGCTGTCGCAGGTTCCGCTGAATGCACACAGCGAAGCCCTGGTCCGCGAACTGGATCAGGATCAAGACAGCCCCGATCTTCAGCGCTCGGTGGAACAGGAAGCGCTGACGGAACAATTCCAGACGCTGCATGATTATTGGCAGCTCACCCTGCTGCCGCAATTGCGTCAGGCCCGGCAGCCGGCCGATGCGGCCCCTCAGGTTGCGCATTTCGTCACTCTGCTGGATAAGCTGGTTTCCGGCATTGACCGCCAGACCGAACGGCGGCTGTTGATGGTGACGCTGGTGCAGGCGGGGTTTATCGTTCTGACGCTATTATTGCTGGTCGGTACCATCTGTTACCTGCGCAACCGCCTGCTGCACCCGTGGCGGCAATTGGTAGCGATGGCGCTGTCGGCGGGCCGCGGCGATTTCAGCCGGCGCTTTGCCCAACGGGGCCACCAGGATGAAATGGCCTCGCTCGGCGGCGCGTTGAACAGGATGTCCGATGAGCTTTCCGCCATGTACAACGGGCTGGAACAACGGGTGGCGGAAAAAACCGCCGATCTGCAACAAAAAAATCAGGTACTGAGCTTTCTCTATCGAGCCAGCCGCCAGTTGCACGGCAATGAGCCGCTGTGCAGCCGCCTGACGCCGATACTCAATCAGTTGCAGACCCTGACGCCGCTGCGCGCCATTCAGGTACGCCTGTACGAAAACAACAGCCAGGAACAATTTGTGCAACTGAGCGGTAACCTGCCGCTACGGCCGGAATATTGCACCAACCCGGTCTGCAGCGCCTGCCTGAACGATGAGGGCCAACAACACGCCCATCATCCTTCACTGAGCTGGAGTTTAAGCGACAAGTTGGGGGATTACGGGGTGATCGTCGCACAACACCCGCCGCAACGGCCGCTAAATGACGATCATCACCAATTGATTAACACGCTGGTAGAACAGCTGACCAGCGTGTTGGCGATTGAACGCCAGGTGGATCATCAGCAGCAGCTGATGCTGATGGAAGAACGCGCGGCGATAGCGCGCGAGCTGCATGACTCCATTGCCCAGTCGCTGTCCTGTCTGAAAATGCAGACCAGTTGCCTGCAAATGCAGGGCGCGGAGCTCTCGCCCGCCAACCTGGCGCTGGTGCAACAGATGCGCGAAGAGCTGAACATCGCCTACCGCCAACTGCGCGAGCTGCTGACCACGTTCCGCCTGCGGCTGACCGAACCGGGGTTGCTGGCGGCGCTGCAGTCGACGGTGCAGGAATTTAGCCAACGGCTCGGTGTCGCCATCGATCTCGATTACCAATTGACGCCACGCACGGTGCCTTCTTATCAGGCCATTCACCTGTTGCAGATTGCCCGCGAAGCGTTAAGCAACATTCACAAACATGCCCAGGCCAGCCGGGTGAGCATTCAGGTGGTCAATCGACGCGGTGAAGTTACCCTGAGCGTCTGCGATAACGGGCGCGGGCTGCCGGAAGAGACCGCTCGCCCCGATCACTATGGCCTGATCATTATGCGCGATCGCGCCAAAAGCCTGCACGGCCACTGCGAGATTTTACCCAGCAGCGACGGCGGCACCGAAGTCCGGGTGGTATTCAAACCGGACAACCACGCCATTGATTAATGAGAGAAACCATGACGACTGAAACCGCCGCCACCATTTTACTGATTGACGACCATCCGATGCTGCGCAACGGCGTAAAGCAGTTGATCGGCATGGATCCACGCCTGCAGGTGATTGCCGAAGCCGGCAATGGCGAACAGGGCGTATCGCTGGCTGAAGAGCACGACCCGGACCTGATCCTGCTCGATCTGAACATGCCTGGCATCAACGGCCTGGAGACGCTGGATCGCCTGCGCATGACCGCGCTCTCCGGCCGCATCGTGGTGTTTAGCGTCTCAAATCACGAGGATGACGTGGTCAACGCGCTGAAACGCGGCGCCGACGGCTACCTGCTGAAAGACATGGAGCCGGAAGACCTGCTGAAGGCCATGCATCAGGCGGCAGCGGGCCAGATGGTGTTAAGCGAAGCCCTGACGCCGATCCTGGCCGCCAGCCTGCGTGAAAACCGCCCGAGCGCCGAACGCGATATCCAGCAGCTGACGCCGCGTGAACGCGATATTCTGAAACTGATCGCCCAGGGCCTGCCGAACAAAATGATCGCCCGCAAGCTGACCATCACCGAGAGTACCGTCAAGGTACACGTCAAACACCTGCTGAAAAAAATGAAGCTGAAATCGCGCGTTGAAGCAGCCGTCTGGGTGTTGCAGGGCAAAAACGGTTAATCGCCGCCGTTCAATGGCCCGGTCTGCGCCGGTATTGCCGGCGTTTGCAAGGTTTTCGCCGGCGGTAACCCCTCGTCGGCGCCGGCAGCCAGCGTCAGCGGCGGCGTCACCTGCAGGTCAATCCAGTTGGAGGTGACCAATTGGTGCTTATCGTCCTCCAGCGTGACCGATAAACGGTAGCTGTTGCTTGCGCCTGGGGCTGCATCCCACTTTGGTACAATCAGGCTCCAGCCATGCGGATCGTTACCGTTGTGCGGGGGGGTCAGGCTCAAAGCCTGGGTATCCCCTTGCCAACTGACGCGGGCGATTTTGTTGGCCGCTTTAATTTCAAGCACCAGCGGTAACGTCTCCCCTTCGCGCAGGCTCCAGGGCGGCGTAGCCAAAAACACCTGCAACGTTTTGCGCTGCCGGAACGCCAGCACCGGGATATTTTTGCGTTCGATATTGTCATAGCGGCTACCGCGCAGCGACTTTGCCTGCGCAACATACTCCGGCGATATCTGTTTCACCAACGGCACGCCGAGCCGGTAACTCAACGCCAGCTCAACCTGCTCCTGGCTCACCCCGCCTTCGCCCATTTTGTGCAGCGCTTTCACCGTCACCAGCGGCACCGGCGTGTAATTCACCCCAAACTGCATGGCGCGCGGATCATTTTGTTTTTTACCGCTACCGAACAGATCGACATTCTCCCCCCAGTACTGCTCGTAGCTGAGAGAACCGCCAATCTGGCGATAAAACGGCAGGTACCCTTGAGTGGTAACGTCATAGCCGCTCGCCGGCCGACTGAGGAACACCGCGTCGTTTTTTTGCTGCGCCAGCGCCGACAGCGGATAGTAATAGTTGGCGGAAAAACGCAGAAAATCGCCCCAGGCTTCCGCGCCCACGCTGGCGCGATTGTGCCGACGTTCAAAATCGCTGTCGAGCACCGTGTTGTACCCCAACAGCCAATCCCCGGCGACCCAGCGTTGCCCAATCCCTACATTGCCCAGCGAACCGTCGTTTTGCTGCAAAAGACTGAGTTGGCTATAAGTCAGCAAGCCGTTTACGTCATACAGCGGGCTGAACAGCTGGCCGCTGCTGCCGGCAAAATCCCCCTGGTTGGACACCACCAGCGACAGTTTTGCGGTGCCCAGCGGCGATAACAACTCCTGCGCTTGCTGCTGCAAAACGTCGTTTGCCTGGCCCAACACATAGTTCTCGGCACGGGTGCGCACCTGCTGGCCGGAAACGTTATTCAAATTACGCTCGCCCAGTTGTTTGGCCATGGTGGCCCACTCTTTCTCGCGCGCAGCGTCGTCCTGGGCGTTGCCGCCAAGTTCGGGTAAATCATTGCCCGGTGAGCGAGCGACGGTAGCGGGTGCCGGAGGGGATTCAGCCTGAACAGGCAAGGTGCCGGACAGCCAGGCGAGCGGCCACACCAGCAGCGCCGCCGGTAAACTGCCGGTAAGGCGAGGGAGAAAATGAACGGCTTTTTTCACTCTGTAACGTGTTTTTTGTATAACGTCAGTCATTACTCTGTCGCCATCCCCACATCCGGAGGGCACGGCGCATCAACCTTTTTTTGCTGCGGCCACTCCAGACGGCAGACAACTCGACTTTCGCAAACTATAGCACAGGGCATTCATTCCTCTGTCGGGGGGCCCGGTGCCAAAGCGCATCATGAATACCAAAGCCTAATGGATTCCCGATGAGAAACAATCGGATAAACCTCAGTTATTTATGTGACAACGTAACAATAATGTTATCCCCTGCACCCCCGACGTCATCGGTTATAAAAATGCTCGCGTCCGGCCCACCAAACGGCATGAATTCACTTTATTTCACCTGAAATTTCGCCGAAAAAAACCGCAAACAAAAATTAACACGACCAATAACAGATTGATTATATGCAGCAATGCGCAATTTTTTGCGATTCATCCTGCCGTTGAACAACACTTTGCAGCCACGCTCGCAATCCCCGTCATTGATGGCATCATTTTTCCCTATCAGTCGCATTTTGCCGTTATTTTGAACGCTAATTTCAGCTCGGCAAGGACGCTTTATGCTCGATGGCGCACAATTCGATCTCTGGCATCGCTGCCTGTTTATACCGGTTCTGCTGCTGGCGGCAGCCATAGCTACGCGGCTGATTCGCTGCGTATCGGCAAGCCAGATACCACCGCCATCCGGGCAGGCACGCTGGGTGATATGGGCTGCCCTCTGCGCCGGGTTGGCGGCATTGCCTTTCGGTATGCCGCTCCTGCAACGCTTAATGTTGCTGCCGGTGGCTGCGGTATTGCTTGCGCTGGCGTTTATCGACCGGCGGTACCGCTTGTTGCCGGATCGCCTGACGCAGCCGCTGCTATGGGCCGGGTTGCTGGTTAATCAACAAGGCTATTTCACTTCGCTGCCAGAGGCGGTATCGGGGGCTGTCGCCGGTTATCTGTCGCTGTGGCTGCTCAATGCGGCCTATCGCCACCGCCATCGACGGGATGGCATCGGGCAAGGGGATTTTAAACTGTTGGCGGCATTAGGCGCCTGGGTCGGCTGGCCCGCTCTGCCGATGCTGGTCACCGGTGCAGCGGCGACGGGATTATGCACAGTGGCCATTGCCGGTCTGCTGCGCAAACCCGGCTGGCAAGCCCCGCTGCCGTTCGGCCTGTACCTGGCGGCTGCCGCCTGGCCGTTGCTGCTATCGGCGGCCGGCGGGGAATAGCCCCGTCAACGGGGTATAACGCTTGATTTCACCTTATTTCACTCTGGCGGCAGGTATGCCTGGGCCATTTTCCGCTGTTATAGCCCGCTGTCGGTACGACTGTTATGGCGAGTCCCCGCCCGCACCACTATCCTTTGGCTGAGCCAAAATCAACACAGGAGGTTATATGAACGATCGTGGTTTATCCGCACTCGCGCTCGGCGCGGCGTTATTGACGGGGTCACTGTCATTCGCGGCACAGGCGGCCGGCACCTTTACCCTCACCTCACCGGTGTTTCAGGACGGCGGGATGCTGGCGCAGAAATATGCCGGCGCGACGCCGGGCAACGCCAGTTGCACTGGCGATAACGTTTCGCCGCCGCTGAACTGGAGCAACCCACCCGCAGGCACCCAGAGTTTCGCCCTGCTGCTGTCCGATCCCGAGGGACGCAGCGGCCTTGGCGTCAGCCATTTGGTGGCCTACGGCATTCCCGTCTCGGCCAGCGGCTTCGCCGAGGGGGATCTCACCCTGGGCAAAGGCTTTGTCGGGGGTAAAAACTCGCCGGGTACCGGGGTCTATCACGGCCCTTGCCCACCGGCCGGTTCAGGGTTGCACCACTATACCTTCGTGCTGATTGCCACCGATCTCCCTCCCCATGCATTTGGCCCCGGGTTAACGCGCGAACAACTCCTGGCAAAACTGCAAGGCCACGCCAAGGGCGGCGCGGGGATTATCGGCCGCTTCGGCCAATAGCCGCTCAGGCGGTGACCGCCTCTGCCTCTGCCTCTGCAGTAACCGCCGCCGCGCGGTACAGGCTGACCACCTCACCAATCACCAGCAGGCTGGGTGAAACCGGCTGCTGCCGGGCTATCATCACCGGCAGTTCGCCCAGAGTACCAATCAATACCCGCTGCTGCGGCTGGGTGCCGCGTTCAATGATCGCCAATGGCATCCCTGCCGGCATACCATGGCGCAGCAACTGCGCGGCGATGGTTTCACTCAAGGCCAGCCCCATATAAAACACCAGCGTTTGCCCCGAACTGACCAATCCCGGCCAGTCCAGATCCACATCGCCGTTACGGCTGTGGCCGGTAACAAAACGCACCGACTGCGCGTAATCCCTGTGGGTTAACGGAATACCGCTCGCCGCCGCACAACCGCTGGCGGCGGTAATGCCCGGCACCACGTGGCAGGTCACGCCATGACGTTGCAACCAGGCCATCTCCTCGCCGCCGCGACCAAAAATAAAAGGGTCACCGCCCTTCAGCCGCACCACCCGATTGCCGGCCTGCGCCAGCTCTACCAGCAGTTGTTCGATCTCCGATTGCGCCAGGGTGTGACAGCGCAGAGATTTACCCACGTCGATACGCAGCGCTTCCGCAGGCAGCAACGCCATTACCGCCGGGGAAACCAGACGATCAAACACCACCACGTCCGCCTGCCGGATCACCCGCAGCGCCTTCAACGTCAGCAGTTCGGCATCCCCCGGCCCGGCACCGACCAGCCACACTTCACCCCGGCGCACCGGCTGGCGACGATCGCCGGCCAACATCAGCATTTCAAGTACCTTCATGTCATCACCTCCGCTATGCCACCCGTTGGGCCGCATGCCGTTGAATCAACTTTTTCAGCTCCGATAAACAAGAACCGCAGTTGGTGCCGCATTGCAGACGCTCGCCCAGTTCACCGGCGTTGTGACAACCGCCCTGAATCGCCGCAATAATGCGGTTCTCGCCCACGCCGAAGCAGCTGCAAATCGTCGCCCCGGCCGCCGGCTGCCCCGTCGCCCCTCGCCCCGCCAGCAGCGCCAACCGTTGCGGCCCACTGACCGGCGGTTGTGCAAAAGCGCCCAGAATTGCCGGTCGATCGAGCAGCGGAGCCTGCCGGCGAACATAAAATGCCAGTTGTACCTCGCCCTGACGCCAACCAATCACATGCAAACCACGCTGGGCCAGCTGCGCGGTTTGCAGCGTCAGGCCTTCCAGCGGGAAATGCCGCAGCAGCCACTCTTGCCAGTCCTCGACCGGTCGTTGCCCGGCCATGATGTAGTGGGTCAGGCCGTCCTGCGCCACCCGGCTCCAGTAAATGCCCACCGGAGGTGCCACCTCGGCGCGCAGGAAAATCTCCGCCTGCCAGTTCGTCGGCCAGAGGCTGACTCGCACCGGCGCATGCTTGCTTTCCGGCTGGCCGGAATGAGCATCCACTACCGGCGGGATCAGGCTGTCGACCCGGCCCTGGGCGGTAAACTGGCCATTCCAGTGCATCGGGGCGAAAACGCTGCCGCGTCGCTGCCCCGGATGACACTGGGCGCGCGCCAGCATCCAGCCGTGGGGCGAACTGAGCCGCACCAGGGCGTTATCGACGATGCCCAACTCGGCCGCATCCTGCGGATGCATTTCACAGAACGGCTCGCTGAGGTGGCGCATCAGGCGCGCCGCTTTGCCGGTGCGCGTCATGGTGTGCCACTGATCGCGAATACGGCCGGTGTTCAGCACCAACGGATAACGCGGCGATACCGCATTTTGCGGCAGGCGCGGCGTCACCGGCAGCAGTTGCGCTTTGCCGTCCGCGTGGAAAAAGCGGCCATCGCCGAACAGGCGCCGACACCCGCCAGGGTGCCGGGCATTCACCGGCCACTGTACGGGCGTCATGTGCAACCACCGCTCTCGATCCCACGGCGCCAGCAAGCTGATATCGAAGGCGCGCGTGCCGTTATTTTCAAAGCCGGACAGCGCGGCGTGTTCGCTGAAAATCTCCGAAGGGTGCCGGTAACCGAACGCCGCACCATAACCCATACGCTGCGCCACCTGGCTGAGGATCCACCAGTCGGCCCGCGCCTCTCCCGGCGGCGGCAAAAACGCGCGCTGGCGGGATATGCAGCGTTCGGAATTGGTAACGCTGCCCTCTTTTTCGCCCCAGGCCAGCGCCGGCAAGCGGATATGCGCCAGTTCTGCGGTATCGGTCACCGCCATCACTTCCGACACCACCACCAGCGGACACTGTTTCAGCGCCTGCCGCACCGCATCCGCATCCGGCAGCGATACCGCCGGATTGGTGCCCATGATCCACACCGCCTTCACCTGCCCGGCGGCCATCGCCTGGAACAACTCCACCGCATTCAGGCCCGGTTGCCGGGCAATGCCCGGCGACTGCCAGAAACGCTGCACCCGGTCGATGTCCTCGTCGCTGAACCCCATATGCGCGGCCAACTGATTGGCCAGCCCGCCCACTTCGCGCCCGCCCATCGCATTCGGCTGGCCGGTAATGGAAAACGGACCGCTGCCCGGCCGGCCAATGCGCCCGCCCGCCAGATGCAGGTTAATGATTGCGTTGCATTTATCCGCACCGCTTGAAGACTGGTTGATGCCCATGGAATACAGCGTCACCCAATCGCGCGATGTTTTCAGCAGGTTGAAAAATGCCAATACGTCTTTGAGCGGCAGCCCGCAAAAATCCGCTACCCGCTCCGGCGCCCAGTCGGCCACCGCCGCCAGGGTTTCCTCCACGCCGTTGGCGTGCCGGTGTAAAAAGGCGTTATCCAGACCATCGTGCTGCGCCAGCCAGCGCAGCGCACCGGTAAACAGCGCGGCGTCGCTGCCGGGACGCAACGGCAGGTGCAGATCGGCAATATCGCAGGTCGCCGTCTCTCGCGGGTCAATCACCACCACACGCATTTGCGGCCGCTCCCGGCGCGCTTTTACCAGCCGCTGATACACCACCGGATGCGCCCAGGCGGTGTTGGAGCCGGTCAGGATCACCAAATCCGCCTGCTCGATGTCCTCATAGCAGCAAGGCACCGCATCGCCGCCGAACGCCCGCTTGTAACCCACCACCGCCGATGCCATGCACAGCCGGGAGTTGGTGTCGATATTGGCCGCGCCAATAAAGCCCTTCATCAGCTTATTGGCGACGTAGTAATCTTCGGTCAACAACTGGCCTGAAGCGTAAAACGCCACCGCCTGCGGACCATACTGTTCAATCACGCGGCTAAAACGCAGCGCCACCTGATCCAAGGCCTCGTCCCAGCCCACCGTTCGGCCGTCAACCTGCGGTTGCAGCAACCGGCCTGTCAGATCCAGGGTTTCTCCCAACGCGCTGCCTTTCACACACAATCTCCCCTGATTGGCCGGATGCGCGACGTCGCCACTGACTGCCACCGCGCCGTCGCTGCTTTTTTCGACCGCGACGCCGCAGCCAACGCCGCAGTAAGGACAGGTAGTGCAGTGCGCGGCGGTCATGATGCAGCGTCCGTCGTTTCCGGCATGGCGGCCTGCACCGCCAGCGGTTGGCTGTAGACCCAGACTCTGCCCGCCGTCACCCGCACCGGCCAGGCGGTGACACCCGATTGCGCATTATCCACGCAGCTGCCGTCGCTCAGGCGGAAACGCTGCTTGTATAACGGGGAGATCACCACAGGCACGCCGGCTACGTCACCCAGCAGCCCGCGCGCCAGCACGTTGGCGTCACTGTCCGGCTCCTGATTCGCCAGCGCATAAACGCCGCTGTCCGGCAGATGGAACAGCGCAATCTGCCGCTGCCCCAGACGTGCGGCAATGCCGGCGTTGGCGGGGATATCCGCCAGCGCGCAGACATCCAGCCACTGCTCGCCTGCGGCCGGGGCCGGTTGCACTTCGATAACCTGCCCGCGTTCCCCTCCGCTAGCCGGGCGGCGCTGCCCGCGCTCCGGCTGCCAGACAATGGCTTCGTCCGGACGATCGCTGTTCACAAAGGCGCGGAACAGCTTAAGACGATCCGGGCTGGCGAGCGTGGTCTGCCATTCGCACTGGTAGCTGCCGACCACCGCCTGCATTTCGTTTTCCAGATCGGCGGCGATACCCAGGCTATCCTCCAGCACCACCTCACGCAGGTAATCCAGCCCGCCCTCGAGGTTATCCATCCAGGTGCTGGTGCGTTGCAGGCGATCGGCGGTGCGGACATAGAACATCAGGAAACGATCGACCATGCGGATCAGCGTGGCGGTGTCGAGATCGCTGGCGAACAAATCCGCATGACGGGGTTTCATGCCGCCGTTGCCGCACAGGTACAGGTTCCAGCCTTTGTCGGTGGCGATCACCCCAACGTCCTTGCTTTGCGCTTCTGCGCACTCGCGCGTGCAGCCGGAAACCGCCATCTTGATTTTGTGCGGCGATCGCAATCCCTTGTAACGATGCTCCAGCTCAATCGCCAGCGCGGTAGAATCTTGCACGCCATAACGACACCAGCTCGAGCCGACGCAGGATTTCACCGTACGCAGCGACTTGCCGTAGGCATGGCCGGTTTCAAACCCGGCGTCGACCAACTGCTGCCAGATTTCCGGCAGTTGCTCCAGCCGGGCGCCAAACAGGTCGACGCGCTGGCCACCGGTAATTTTGGTATACAGCTGATAGCGCTGGGCGATTTGGCCGATGGCGATCAACCCTGCCGGGGTAATTTCACCGGCCGGCACGCGCGGCACCACCGAATAGGTGCCGTCTTTTTGAATATTGGCGAAGAAACGATCGTTGGTATCTTGCAACGGCAGGTGCTGCGGCTTCAGCAGGTATTCGTTCCAGCACGACGCCAGAATCGATCCCGCCAGCGGTTTGCAAACTTCGCAGCCGCGCCCGTGGCCATGCCGGGCCAACAGATCGTCGAAGGTGCGAATATTGCCAACCCGCACCAGGTGATACAGCTCCTGGCGCGAATAGGCAAAATGCTCGCAAACGTCCTTTTTCACTACCACGCCGCGCTGCTGCAGCTCATGCTCCATCACCTGTTTCACCAGCGCGGCGCAACCGCCACAGCCGGTGCCGGCTTTGGTGCAGGCTTTCACCGCCGCCAAATCACCGCAGCCCTGGTCCACCGCGCAGCTGATATCGCCTTTACTGACGTTATGGCAAGAGCAAATCTGCGCCGTGGCCGGTAACGCCGATACGCCCAGCGCTTTTGGCGCGCCGCCCGCGCGAGCCGGTAAAATCAGGCTTTCCGGCTCGGCAGGCAGCGGCAAATCATTGAGCATCATTTGCTGCAATGTACTGTATTCACTGCTGTCGCCGACCAATACCGCCCCCAGCAGCCGCTTGCCGCCGGCATCAACCACCAGTTTTTTATACATTTGCGCCGGGCCGTCGACCCAGCTGTAGCTTTGGCTGCCGGGCGTATGACCGTGCGCATCCCCGATCGACGCCACCTCCACGCCCAGCAGTTTCAGCTTGGTGCTCATGTCTGCGCCGCAGAACAGGTTTTCCCGCCCGGCCAGCAGATCCGCCAGCGTTCGCGCCATTTGATACCCCGGAGCCACCAGCCCGAAAATTTGTCCGTTCCATAAAGCGCATTCGCCGATGGCGTAAATAGCCTCATCGCTGGTGCGGCACTGGCTGTCAATCACGATGCCGCCACGTGGCCCGACCTCCAGTTCGGCAGCGCGGGCAAGCTGGTCACGCGGCCGGATACCGGCGGAAAACAGAATCAAATCCGCTTCCAGGGTTTCACCGTCGGCGAAATTCATGCTGTGACAGTGTAACGAACCTTCGACAATCGCCTGTGTTTGCTTGCCGGTGTGTACGCTGACGCCCAGCGCCTCAATCTTTTTACGCAGCATCGCCGCGCCGCCGTCATCCAGTTGTACCCCCATCAGGCGCGGCGCAAACTCCACCACGTGGGTTTTCAGCCCAAGCTGCTGCAAGGCATTGGCGGCCTCCAACCCCAACAGACCGCCGCCGACCACCACACCCACGCTGGCGTTGGCGGCGCATTCGGCAATCGCCGCCAGATCTTCCAGCGTGCGGTAAACCAGGCAGCCGGGGCGATCGTTGCCAGGGATCGGCGGGACAAACGGATAAGAGCCGGTTGCCAGCACCAGGTGGTCGTAGGCCGTTTCGCGCCCCTCGGCGTCGATCACGCATTTGCGCTGGCGATCGATGGCGCAAACCGCCTGCCCCAGCCGCAATTCAATACCGGAACGCTCGAAAAAGCCCGCTTCCACCATCGACAACGAGTCGGCGCTGCGGCCGGAGAAAAATTCCGACAGGTGTACCCGATCGTAAGCCGCCACCGGCTCTTCGCCAAAGACCACAATGTGATACTGCTGATGCAGTTCGCGAGCGACCAGTTGTTCCAGGAAGTGATGACCGACCATGCCGTGTCCGGCAACCAGCAAAACGGGCTTATGCATATCAGATGTCCTCTCGTCAGACGCCTGCGGCGCCTCGGGTTCGCTACTGCCAAACAGCAGGGCCTCCGGCTGATTCACCGGCTGACCAAGCTGCTGCAGATAAAAAGGGCTGTCCTGGGCGTCGCCATACAGCAACACGCCCTGTAATCTGCCGTCGCGCACCAGCAGGCGGCGGTAATGCTGCGCCTGCGGGTCTTCGGCATGGTGAAGCTCGGTTTGCGCATCGGCGATCGTTTCGCCGGCGCTGAACATGTCGATACCGCTGACCTTCAGGCGGGTATGCAGCGGCGCCGGCAAGTAGCCCGGCACCGGCTCACCGCTCAGCCGCTGCGCCAATAACCCCGCCTGCTGCCAGCAGGGCGCCACCAGGCCGAAGGTGGTGTCGCCAAGCTGGGCGCATTCGCCGATGGCGAAGATCGCCGGGTCCTCAGTCTGCATCCGATCGTCGATCAAAATGCCGCGCTCGCAACCCAGCCCGGCGGCCTGCGCCAGGCTGATTTCGGGCCGCACCCCGGCGGCGATCACCACCAGATCGCAATCGCGCTGCTCGCCATTACTCAGCGTGGCGGCGTGCACCTGCTCTGTGCCGTGGAACCGGCTGACTTCGCAGGCCAGCCGACATTCGATACCGCGCTGCAACAGGTTGTGTTGCAGCATTCGCCCGGCGCGGTCATCCAGTTGCCGCTCCATCAGGTGTGTGCCTCGGTGCACCACGGTGGCGGTCATGCCGCGCTGCGTCAGCGCGGCGGCGGCCTCGATCCCCAACACGCCGCCCCCCACCACCAGCGCATGCCGCCCTGGCCGGCAACGGCCAAGCATGGCTTCAACGTCGTCCAGTGTGCGAAAACCGTAAATGCCGTTCAGCGTCACGCCGGGCAGTGGCGGCATCAGCGGACGCGAACCTGTGGCGAACACCAGCAGGTCATAAGGCACCTCATGCCGGGCAGTCATCACCCGTTTTTGCTGCCGATCCACCGCCAGCGCCGGTTCACCGGCCAGCAGCCGCACGCCGTGCCGGTGGTACCAGTCAAGATCGTGCAACAGGGTCTCGCTGAACGCCTTTTCCCCCGCCAGCACCGGCGACAGCAGAATGCGGTTGTAGTTGCCGCGCGGCTCCTCGCCAATCACCGTGATGGCATAACGCGCGGGTGCCAACCGGCAGAGCGTCTCCACCAGCCGCATCCCGGCCATGCCGTTGCCAATCACTACCAGTTGGGTTTTGTCCATCATCCGGCTCTCATGCCGCTTTCGCGTGCTTCTCGTAGAGGAACTTCAGCACCTGACGACGGTAATGGTGATAATTCGGGTCATCGGCCAGCGCCACCCGTGAACGCGGACGCGGCAGCTTCACCTCAAGAATTTCACCGACGGTGGCCGCCGGGCCGTTGGTCATCATCATTACCCGATCGGACAGCAGCACCGCTTCATCGACGTCATGGGTAATCAGTACGATGGTGGTGTTCAGCCGTTGCTGGATTTCCATCACCGCATCCTGCAGATGGGCACGGGTCAACGCGTCCAGCGCGCCAAAGGGTTCATCCATCAACAGCACTTTGGGCTTCATCGCCAGCGCACGGGCGATGCCGACGCGCTGCTTCATGCCGCCGGAGATTTCATGCGGCCGCTTGTGCAGCGCGTGGCTCATATGCACCAATTCCAGGTTGTGTTCGATCCACTCGCGCATTTCGCCGCGCGTCATTTCACGCCGGAATACCTGATGCACCGCCAGCGCCACGTTTTCGTAGGTGGTCAGCCAAGGCAGCAGCGAATGGTTCTGGAACACCACGCCGCGATCTGGCCCCGGCCCGGTGATTTGCTGGTTATCGCACAGCAGCACGCCGTCGCTGGGCTCAGTCAGCCCGGCGATCAAATTCAGCAGCGTCGACTTGCCGCAGCCGGAATGGCCGATCAGGCTGACGGTTTCCCCCGCCTGGATATCGAAACTCACCCGATCCAGCGCGATAAACTCTCCCTTTGGGGTGGCAAAGCGCTGGCTGACGTTCTGGACCTGAATAATAGGTTTCATGGTGAGCTCCTTAACGGTTCTGATAGCTAAAACGTTTTGCCAGTAACATCAGCCCCTGCTCGAGCAGCAGCCCCACTACGCCGATCACGATGATGGCGATGATGATGTTTTCGACGTTGAGGTTGTTCCATTCATTCCAAATCCAAAAACCGATCCCGACGCCGCCGGTCAGCATTTCCGCCGCCACGATCACCAACCAGGCGATGCCGATGGACAGGCGCACGCCGGTCAGTACATATGGCAGCACCGCCGGGAACAGGATTTTGCGCATCACCGTCCACTCAGACAGCTTCAGTACCCGCGCCACGTTGAGGTAGTCTTGCGGAATGCGCGTGACGCCTTCTGCGGTGTTGAGGATCATCGGCCAGATGGAGCAGATGAAAATGGTCCAGGTTGATGCCGGCTCCGCGCGCTGGAACAGCAGCAGGCCAATCGGCAGCCAGGCCAGCGGGCTGACCGGGCGCAGCAGCGAAATGATCGGGTTAAGCATGTTCGCCAGAAAGGCAAAGCGCCCCAGCAGGAACCCGGCCGGAATACCGACCAACGCCGCCAGCCCAAAACCTGTGGCTACGCGCTGCAACGAGGCCAGCACGTTCCAGCCGATACCCTGATCGTTCGGCCCGGCGGAATAAAACGGATCGGCAAACAGCGTCAGCGCCGCTTGCCAGGTCGCCAGGGGGGTAGGAAAGCCCTTGCTGTTGAGCGCGGCGATCTGCCAGATAACCAGGGTCAACACCAGCCCCAATGCCGCAGGCACCGCACGGCGAAAAACGCTCTGCAAAGGCAAGTTCCAGCGCGGTTTGGGCTGCGGCTTCGCGGTGGCCGGGATTTTCAGCGGCACGATTTCCGCACTGGTCGGCGTTGGAATATCAATACGTTCAGCGAGATTTTTCATCGGTTACCTCAGCGCTTTAAAGAGAAACTGTTGGCGTATTCCGCCGGATTGCTGCCGTCCCAACGTTTACCGTCAAACAGCGTGCTGGCGCGCATGTCGCTGCCAGGAAGATTCACCCCGCCCACCGCGCTTGCCGCCTGTTTGTAGATCTCGGTACGGTTGATTTTTTGCGCGACGGCCAGGTAGTCCGGCTCGGCGTTCAACAGGCCCCAGCGACGATGCTGGGTCAGGAACCACATGCCGTCCGACAGATACGGGTAGCTCACCTCGCCATCATGGAAAAAGCGCATCGCATGGGCGTCCTGCCAGGATTTGCCCAGACCGTTTTGGTATTGGCCCAGCATGCGGCCGGTGATCACTTCCGGTTTGGTATTGATGTAGGCGCGCCCTGCCACTACCTGGGCGGTCTCCTCGCGGTTGGCGTCGGAGCTGTCTATCCAGCGTGCGGCGTCCAGCACGGCGGCGGTCAGCGCGCGGGCGCCGTTCGGGTTGGCCGCCACCCAGTTCCCCGTGGTACCCAGCACTTTTTCCGGATGATCGGGCCAGATTTCCTGGGTGGTGACGGCGGTAAAACCGATGTTTTCGGCGATGGCGCGCTGGTTCCACGGCTCCCCGACGCAGAAACCGCTCATGTTGCCGATCTTCATGTTCATCACCATCTGCGGCGGCGGCACCACCACATTGCGCACGTCGTCAAACGGATGAATGCCGGCGTTCGCCAGCCAGTAATAGAGCCACATGGCGTGGGTACCGGTCGGGAAGGTTTGGGCGAAGGTGTAAGTGCCCTTGGCGCTGGCGTCGACGTGTTTTTTCAGCGCGGCCGCATCGGTGACGCCAGCCTCCTTTAACTGGTTGGATAGCGTGATCGCCTGACCGTTGTTGTTGAGCGTCATCAGCACCGCCATGTCGTGCTGCGGTCCGGCTACGCCCAATTGCAGGCCATAAACCATGCCGTACAGCACGTGCGCCGCATCCAGCTCGCCGGACAGCAGCTTGTCGCGTACCGCCGCCCAACTGGCTTCTTTGCTGGGAATGATTTTGATGCCGTATTTTTCGTCAAACTTTTTCACCGCCGCCATCACCACCGAGGCGCAGTCGGTCAGCGGAATAAAGCCCACGCGGATCTCTTTTTTCTCCGGTGCGTCAGAGCCTGCCGCCCAGGCCGTATTCATCAGGCCAGGCAGCAACATGCTGCCGCCCAGCGCCGCGCTGCCGGCCAAAAAGCGGCGGCGCGTCAACTCAAGCCCAGGGTGTTTGGTGTGCGTCATCAGCAAGTCCTTCAATCAGGCGATAAAAATAAAAAAGGCGTCCCATCAGCACATTCCACCATTGGGGTGAACATGCTGAAAGGACGCCTTTATCCATATTCTTGTTGGCAATCCGACCGCCATTGGCCGGAGTACCTTTCAGTTAATGCAGCTTGCGTGCCAAATCTGTCGATAACCCCAGCCAGCTCCTGCCAGACAGGCACGCTGCACTCCGCGCCCGCATAATTCGGGGTGAATATATTAGCTCCCTACAGCCGATGGGGAGTACACAGGGCATCGTTTGCACAACGGCAAGGCATTAACTGCACTGACTGTGTGCATATACTCCTTAAGGAGTATCCCCGGTAGCCGGTAAAATATCGGCCACCGCCAGCATGGCATTGGCAATCTCAATCAGCCGCTTGTTTTGGTTCATGGCCATCTTGAGCAGCAGCCGATGGGCTTCCTCCTCGGTCAACCCGCGATGCCGGATCAACAGCCCTTTGGCGCGTTCGATTTGCTTGCGCTCATGCAGCGTCGCGCGCGCCGTCGCCAACTCTTCTGACAGCACCTGCAACCGCTGCGACTGCTGCTGAATCAACTCCATCATGGAACGACCCAGGCGCGGGTTGATGCCGTCCCCCATCAGCGGCGACGCCTCCCCCAACGGAGTGGCCACGAACACCGCGTAGCTTTCTCTCGCCTGCTGCGGCACGTAACCGACGTAATCTACCTCCAGCGAGCGCCGGGCCTCGGCCAGGCTATGGCGGCAACTGGCCATCAGCGCTTCTTCCAGCCGATCCTCAATCTGTTTCATCAGATCGATGCGCGCACTGGTGATTTCGAACCAGCGCAGGCTGGTGTCGGCGCGATCGCTCAACTGCAATTGGGTGCAGGCGATGCGACGCAGGCGTTCAAACTCGCGGTCATCCTGCTGCTGTATACGCCGCCACTGGGCCAGCGACTGTTCATCGGCAAACTCGCTGAAGGTATGAAAACAGCGCTCTTGCCCTTCGATCAGCATCAGTAACTGTTGATGGGAGGCTTCGCTGAACTGCATGGCGGCAAAACCGGCAGCGCCGATTGCCCGCTCTTGCCCGGCCAGCTCCTTGCCCTGCATAAAGCTGAACATGGCGATCAACGCGCGCGTCATGGCGGGTTCGACGCAGGCATCCGCCGCCTCGAACACCAGCGCCAGCAGGCTGTGAATGATGTTATTGAAGGTATCCATGGCGGCAGGCTGAGAGACCTGCTGTTGCCGCACCTGCCGACGCAGCGCGGGCAAGGCGGTGAGGTTGTGCAACGCACAGGCGATGCGGCTGAACAGCCGGCTGGCGCTGGCCAGCGGTGCCGTGGCGGCGTCCAACTGCGCCAGTTGCCGCTGCACCGCCAGTTCGGCCTGCTCCACGTCCTGCGTTCTGCCTGCCAACCGTTCGCCGAACAACGCGCCCTGCGAACACAGATAAATATTGACGGTGCCGCGCTCGCGCTGGAGTACGTGGATCAATTGGCTGACCCGGCCAACCAACTGGCCCATCTGCAGCAGCTGTTGCAACACGGTGATTTCGCAGCGTTTGGACGCCAGCAGAAAATCGCCGGCGCTGGGCGGGAAAGCGCTATTACGGCTCATGACAGGATCCCCGTTACGGTAAATAGGCAGATCCTGCAAAAGCCGTGCCGTAGCGTTACTTACTCACTCGATCCAGATAAAGCATGCTGTTGGCGATGTTCAGCGTGGCGCCTTTAATGTTGTCGCGCAGCGCCACCAGCGTTTGCCCTTGCAGCGCGACGACGTACGGCGAGCTGGCCTGAACTTCATGCTGCAAGGCTGCGTAACGCGCGGCGCGTTTTACCCCATCGCCTTCTGCCGCCGCCGCGCGGGTTTCCGCACTCAGCGCCGGTATCGTCCACTGGGTGCGCCAGGCCAGAGTTTTCGGGCCGTTTGGCACGTTGTAAGCAAAGGCGCTGGCGTTGGTGTTCGGGTCCAGATAGTCGGCGCCCCAATAGGTGAAGATCGCCTGGAAATCGCGGCCACGCATCTTGCCCCACAGATCGCTCTCCACCACCGGGCGGATATCCAACTGCAAACCGGCCTTGGCGAAGCTGGCCTGCAGCGCCTGGGCGATATCGGTATAAGGTGGTTGGTTAATGACGATCAAATCGATGCGCGTGCCCTCAGCGATACCGGCGTCATGCAGGATCTGCCTGGCCTTTGCCACGTCAAGTTTGAACGGCTGGTCCGAGACGGCGCCGTCCAGCCCGACCGGCAGAAAAGCCTGATGAACGCGGTATTGCCCTTTCAGCAGATTTTTCGCGATGGATTGATAATCCACCAGCCAGCGCGCCGCCTGCCACAGCGCCGGATTAGCCAACGCCGGTTGCTGTTGGTTGCCGGTATTGAAGCCAAGGTAATACACCTTTGCCGAATCATGCTGCTCAATACGTACGCCCTTTTCATTGCGCAACGAGTTGAACTGATCGGCCCCCAAATCATAGGCCACATCGGCGTCGCCCTTCAGCAGCAGCAGGCGGCGCGTGCCGGCGTCGCTGACGTTCTTCAGCAGCACCGTTTTCAACTGCGCTTTTGGCTGGGCGTAATCGTTACGGCTGAACAACAGCGCCTCGTGCGGCACATAGTTGCTGACCCGGTAAGGGCCGGCACCGGCGGAGTTAGAACGCAGCCAGGCATTGCCGAAATCCCCCGCCTGGCTGTGTTCGCTCAACAGTTTCTCATCGACGACCGACGCCACCGGTGCGGTCAGCAACCGCAACGCCAGTTCGCTGCCGATATTCGCCGGCCAGCTCAGTTGCAACTGGCTGTCGCTGAGTTTTTTCAACTGGCTTTCGACATTGTCCGGTGTCCAGCCGAATTCGCCGAGAATAAACGACGGCGCCTTGTTCAGTTTCACTGCGCGCACCAACGAGAAGATCACGTCTTCCGGCCGTACCGGATTGCCGGAGGCAAAGCGCTGATTGCCATGCAGGGTAAAAATCAGGCTGTGACCGTCCGCGCCCGCCTGCCAGCCGCTGGCCAGTTCCGGTGCCAGCTTTTCCGGCGTTTCACGATCGGGTGCCAGCAGCCGCTGATACAGATTGACCAGGTTGGCTGAGCTGACGGTTTCAAAACTCTCGGCCGGATCCAGGCTGATAATCCCCTCCAGCGAGCTGACCACGACCAGCGTGTCTTGCGGAGTGGCGGCCTGCGCGCCCAGGCTGGCTGCCAGGGCGCTGAACACTAACGTTGGGATTAAGCGTTTCATTGATGCACTCTCCAGAATCACGCGGATGCGTTATTTTTCGAGTGTAGGGCGGCGAATTTATAAGAAGAACGACTATAAATTGCTTTATTTATTACACAGATGAATATACCCACCGGCAGAGCGGCGGGTATGGCTTCAGCTTACCAACCGGCCGTGCGCCATCGCCACCGAGCGATCGCACATGTGGTCGATTACGTCGGCGTCGTGGCTGACCAGGATCATGGTCAGATCGCCCGCTTGCTTCAAATCGTTGAGCAGGTTAAGGATTTCCGCCTGTACCGACATGTCCAGAGCCGACGTCGGCTCGTCCAGCAGCAGCAATTTCGGTTTTAGCAGCAGCGCCCGCACTATCGCCACCCGCTGGCGCTGGCCGCCGGAAAGCTGGTGCGGATAGCGATCCAGCAAGCGCGGGTCCAGCCCCACCTGCCGAAAACCGGCGCTGATTTTCTGTTCGATATCGCGCTCTTTCAGCAACTTCAACGGCTCCGCCAACGTGCGCAACAGCCGGTGCCTGGGATGCAACGACGCATAAGGGTCCTGAAACACCATCTGCACCTCACGCCGCAGCGTGCCGGTGAACGGCCGGCCGGGCTTCAGATCCTGGCCCAGCAGCCGGAAACCGCCGCTCCAGTTCTCGTTCAACCCGGCCAGCACCCACAGCAGCGAGGATTTACCGCAACCTGAGGGGCCGACCAGCCCGAAGCATTCGCCCTGTTCGATATGCAGATTGACGTCATGCACCACCCTGCGCAATTCATAGCCCTGACGGTGGCTGACGCTGAGGTTTTCCAAAGTAATCAGGCTCATTTCAGCGCCTCCAGCAGCGCGCGATCCAATACCGGCAAGGGTTTGCCGTGGGTTTCCCGGCTCGGCCGGCACGACCATAGCGTGCGGGTATAAGGATGCGTGGCCGAGGCCAACCGGTCGGCGGGCAGTTGATCCAGCAGTTCGCCCTTGTACATCACCAGTACCCGTTCGCAGTAGTGCGCCACCTGCTGCAAATCGTGGCTAATCAGAATCAGCCCCATATTGCGCTGCTCCACCAGATTTTCGATCAGTTGCAATACCTGATCGCGCATCTGGTGATCCAGCGCGGAAGTCGGTTCATCGGCAATCAGCAGTTGCGGATCGTTAATCAGCGCAATCGCCAGCATCACCCGCTGGCCCATGCCGCCGGAAAGCTGATGCGGGTAGCGCTGACGCAACGCCGCCGGATCGGGCAAGCCTACCGCCGCCAGCATGTCCAGCACCTTTTCCCGCCGTTCGGCCCGGCCCAGGCTAGTGTGCAGCAACAGCGGCTCCTCCACCTGCTTGCCAATCGGCTGGGTAGGGTTCAGCGCATGCTTGGGATCCTGCATCACCATCGCCACTTTTGTGCCACGCAGCCGGTTCCACTGGCGCTCGTTCAGCCGCGTAAGTTCGTCCCCGCCCAACGTCAGGCGCTGCGCCCGCACTTGCAACGGCGGGGGCAACAGCCCCATCAACGCACGGGCGGTCAAGGATTTGCCGGAGCCGGATTCACCGACCAGCGCCAGCCGCTCCTGCCCCATGCTGAAAGAAATCTCTTTTACCAGCGCAACCGGCTGCGGCGCCGGCAACAGCACCGACAGCCGGTCGGCGATTAATAAGCGGTTATCAATGCCCATGACGAGGATCCATTTTATCGCGCAGGCCATCGCCCAGCAGGTTAAAAGCCAGGCTGGCGAACAGGATCGCCCCGCCCGGCACGGCGGCAACCCACCACTGATCGAAAATCACTTTACTGCCCTCGGCCACCATTGACCCCCATTCGGCGGTCGGCGGCGCAACGCCCATGCCGAGAAAACCCAAGCCGGCGGCGGACAGGATAATCCCGCCCAGGCTCAACGCGGCGCGGACTACCGCGCTCGGCAGGCACAGCGGCAAAATATGGCCGGCCATCAGCCGCAGACCGCCGATGCCCTGCATGCGCGCCGCCGCCAGATAGTCGCTGCGACGCAACGCCAGGGTTTCCGCCCGCGCCTGACGGGCGAAAGCGGGCCAACTGGTCAACGCCAGCGCCAGCGCGCCGTTCATCAACCCTGGGCCAAGCACCGCGACAAACGCCAACGCAATCACCAGGCTGGGCAGCGACAGAAAAATGTCGGTCACGCGCATCAAAATACGCTCCGCCCAACCGCCGAGGTAACCGGCGCTGATACCCACCAGCAGGCCAATAGGAATGGTCAGCAGCAGGATCAGAGACACCAGAATCAGCGTCGGGCGGGCGCCGTAAATCACCCGCGACAGCAAGTCGCGGCCAAAACCGTCGGTGCCCAGCCAATGGCCGGAAGAAGGCGGCAGCAGGCGCAACTCAATGTGTTGCAGGTTGGGATCGAAGGGTGCCAGCCACGGGGCCAACAGCGCGGTAAGGATCAGGATCGCCACCAGCGTCGCGCCAATCGTCAACGTCGTCAGCCGACGGCGTGAGCGGTAGCCGGTAGCCGGTGCGCCCTGGGGCTCATGTTCGGAAAGGTATTGGCTCATCGGGTTCGCGGGTCCACTAAATAAGTCAGCGCGTCGGCCAGTGCGTTAAGCACCACGAAACAGGTGCCGATCAGCAGCGTAGCGCCAAGAATGGCCGGCGTATCGGCGGCAAACAGCGCGGTGGTCAGATAACGCCCGACGCCCGGCCAGGCGAACACCGTTTCGGTCAGTACCGCGCCTTCGAGCAGGCTGGCGTAGGACAGCGACAAAACGGTGATCAGCGTACCGAGCACATTGGGAAACACGTGGCGCAACAGAATACGCACGCGGCTGGCGCCTTTGGATCGCGCCAGAGTGACGTACTCTTTGTTGCACTCTTCCAGCATCGCCGCGCGCAGCAGGCGGGTGATGCCCGCCATCGACAGCAGCGCCAGCGCCACCACCGGCAGCCACAGGTGGCTGATGGCGTTGTAAAACATCTCGCGGTCGCCGGACAGCCAGCTATCGATCAGCACAAATCCGCTGCGCGGCTCCATGCTGTAAAGGTAGATGTCATCCAGCCGCCCCGGCCCTGCAGACCAATGCAGCGTGGCATAAAACAGCAGCAGGCCCAGCAAGCTGAGCCAGAAGATCGGTACCGAGTAGCCTATCAGCGACAGCAGGCGCGCCGCGTTATCCAGCCAGCTGCCCGGTTTGAGCACCGCCAGAAACGCCAGCGTAATGCCGCCGAGGGCGCCGAGGATAATGGCGCAGGTGGC
Organism: Serratia inhibens; assembly: GCF_003591175.1. Classification (GTDB taxonomy): domain Bacteria; phylum Pseudomonadota; class Gammaproteobacteria; order Enterobacterales; family Enterobacteriaceae; genus Serratia; species Serratia inhibens. The sequence continues at coordinate 118,316 of NZ_QYYG01000002.1, forward strand.
CAACTCTACCGTCGCCGGGAAAGTACGCAGCAGATCGCTCAGCACCGGCTGCGAGGTGATGCGGGATATCCCCATATCGCCGTGCGCCAGATGCACCAGATAGCGCCAGAACTGCACCGGCAGCGGCTGATCCAGCCCCAAATCGTGGCGCACCTGGGCGTAAGTGGCTTCGCTGGCGTGATCGCCGGCAATTTGCAACGTGGGGTCGATCGGCGCCAGATGCGAGAGCATAAAGGTGAACAGCAACAGGCCGAGCAGCGTCAGCGCCAGGGACAGCACGCCGGTCAACAGCCTGCGGCCCCAGCGCCAGCTGTGCCGGGCGAACCCGGCAGAGGAAGAACGGGTTGCCATTACTTGCTGACCTTGCTGTAGAACACCATGTCAGGATTGATGCCCTGCACGTAGCCTTTCAGATTGTCGCGCACGGCGATCAGGCTGCGCGCTTGCAGACCGATAACAAACGGCGAGCTTTGCTGAACGGACTTCTGCAACTGTTGGTAATCCGCCACCCGTTTGGCGGTGTCATTCTCCGCCGTGGCCGCCAGCGTCAGTTTACTCAGAGCAGGAATTTGCCAGTTGGCGCGCCAGGCCAGGGTTTTGCTGCCGTCTTCCGGATTATAGGCGAAGGCGGCGGCGTTGGTGTTCGGGTCAAAATAATCCGGCCCCCACGAGGTCAGGACCGCGTCATAGTTCAGGGTTTTGACCTTGGTGGATACCTGCGCGCTTAGCCCCGGCACCAGATCCACCTTCACGCCCCCCTGGGCGAAGCTGGCCTGCAACGCCTGGGCGATATCCAGGTACGGCGGCTGGTTGTTGACGTCCAGCTTGAAGCTGACGTTTTTCAGGCCGGCCTTCGCCAGGATTTCTTTGGCTTTTTGCGGATTGAAACTGTACGGCCGCTCCTTCAGCGCACCCAGATACCCTTCCGGCAGGAAGGCCTGGTGGTTCTGGAACTGCCCTTTCAGCAGATCGTTGGCGATGCCGTTATAGTCGAACAGCCAACGCGCCGCTTCCCAGAACGCCGGATTGCCCAGCGCCGGCGACGCCTTGGCGTTGAACTGCAGGAAGTAGAGTGAGGCATACGGGATCGCCAGCGGTTTTACGCCCGGCTTGTCTTTCAGCGCCGCCATCTGGTCTGCGCCCAGGTTACGTGCAATATCGGCGTCGCCCTGCTCCAACAGCAAACGGCGTGCAGCCGGATCCGGCACGTTCTTGATCAAGACGGTTTTCAGCGTTGGTGCGCCTTCCGGCGAGGTAGGGTTGGCATCCAGCACCACCACTTCATGCGGTACATAGGTGCGGATTTTATACGGGCCGCTGCCGGCGGAATGGCTGTTCAGCCACTGATGCCCCAAATCATCGCCCTGCTGGTGCGCCAGCGCTTCTTTGGCATCGACAATCGAGGACACCGGCGCCGACAGTAGGCTGAGCACGAACGCCGGGCTGACGTTTTCGCTCCAGCTTATTTTCACCTTATGGTCGTCAACCTTGATCAAGTGCTGGTCGACGTTTTTGGCATTCCAACCCAGTTGGGTGAGGATAAACGACGGCTCCAGGTTCAGCTTCACCACCCTTGATAGCGAGAAGATCACGTCCTCCGGGCGCAGCGGGTTGCCGCTGGAGAATTTGGCGTCCGGCCGCAGGCTGAAGGTCAGGCTGCGGTTATCGCTGCCCGCCTGCCATTCGCCGGCCAGCGTAGGTTTGAGGTCGATCGGGTTCTGCGGGTCCGACTGGATCAGGCGCTGATACAGGCTGTTGAACGATTGTACCGTGGTTAATTCAAAGCCCTGGGCAGGGTCAAAGCTGACAACGTCATCAATTGACTGGGCAATCACCAACGTATTCGCCGGGGTCGCCGCCTGCGTGTTGAAACTGGCCGCTACGGCCAAAAAGAGCAAAGAAGGAACGAACGCTTTCATCAGAAACTCTCCAAGCGGATGGAATTTATAGTAATTTCGCGAGTGTATGTGAGTGCATTCGGCAGGCGAAGGTACTTAAATAACTATAGATATTCTTTTTATATCTATAGATGAGCTTTTGATTATTAAGCAGGCTAAGTTCTGCGACCTTGCCCGCAATGGCGTGCGCAAATTTTGTCGCTAATGACGTCTCTTGCGTGATGATGCGCATCTGAAAAAACAACGCGTTGCGTTGCCCCTTGCCTGCGATTAGCGTGCGGTTAGTCAAGGCCAGGGATGATCAAATGGGAAATAATACGCCAACGGATGGCGAGCAAAACTTGCATCATCAGGCGGTGCAACAGACGCTTGAAGATATGAATATCGTACTGGTCGAATCAGGTCTTTTCATCAACCTATTGACCGAACAAGATCGTCGCTGGCAAAAAGGCAGAAAAAACGGCCACACGCTGAACTGGCGATCATTATTGAAATTTTATGACAATGCACAGTTGGAACCAGGAAACTTTGCTTTTGTTTTCAGATGGATTGCCGCGCCATTGACGCGTGCCGGCTTTTGCTTGTGTTACTACCACAGATTGGGCAATGTCATCGAGCTTGTCGCATTGGAGAGTTTTGCAGGACGAGAGGTTAAACATCCGCTAAGCGGCAAGATGCTGCAACACTGCCTGCATGCCCTCTATTTTTATGGCGTGAATCTGCGTGCACAGGGGCTGATATCTGAAACGCTTCCCAACATACTGATCAGTAACGCACTCAATGATCGGTTGCTCTCGTTTTATACCCGTCAGGCATCATTCATCGTGATACCCGGCACCATGAATTGCAAAACGGATTTCATCGCGTTGAGAAAAAACATACGGCACCTTAAAAAAATGCAAGGTTAAGTTCTTGCGTGATAAGGTGTGCTCAAATAATGTTCAAAAAAGGAGAGCGACATGAAGGACCTCAACGACCCAACGCTATCAATTCAAGAAGAAAAAGAAATCGCGATCGAAATTATGCGGCAACATATACGCTGGCAACTGGCTAATCCACTCCGCCCTGAAGAAATTCCCTTGTTGGAAGCCATTGGCCCGGTGCAAAAAAGCAAACGCCGTCTGGTTAGAAAGCTATTGAAAAAACAGCTTTAGGTTTCTCTGTCGCCGGGCAAACTGCCCGGCTTTTTATGTTCCTCGCCGGATCAAATCTGGTAATCGATCACCGCATCCAACTGTGAGGAGAATACCTTGTCCTTGATTTCGGTCAGTGACAGAGTCGGGTTACACAGCTGGATAAATCGCCAGGCATAGTTACGTTGTAACTGGCTGCGTTTCAACCCCAGCCACACGGTATTGGGTTCGAACAGGTGTTCGGCATTGAGGCTGACCAGCCCGTGGTCACGCTCTTTCTCGTACGACATATCCGCCAATACGCCAACCCCCAGCCCCAACTCGACATAGGTTTTAATCACGTCGGAATCCTGCGCGCTCAATGCAATGTCCGGCGTCAGCCCCGCCGCTTTGAACGCGGCGTCCAGCTTCGAACGGCCGGTGATGCCCTGCCGATAGGTGATCAGCGGCAGCGTGCTGAGCATCTCCAGCGTGACCTGTGGCTGACGCGTCAACTCATGCCCCTCCGGCACCAAAATGGTGTGATGCCAGCGGTAATAAGGAAACGCCGCCAGGGACTCATCGCTCATCAGCCGCTCGCTGGCAATACCGATATCGGCTTCGCCGGAGGCCAGCATGCCGACAATTTCCTCCGGGCTGCCCTGGTTCAGCACCACTCTCACCCGCGGATATAACGCGCGGAACTCTTTAATCACCCCCGGCAGACTGTAACGTGCCTGAGTGTGGGTGGTGGCGATATGCAGTTGGCCGGAGTCGTTGCTGCTGAATACGTCGGCCAGGCGGCGGATATTATTGGCGTCATTCAGGATGCGTTCCGCCACTACCAGCAACTCTTTACCCGGTTCGGTCATGCCCAATAAACGCTTCCCGCGGCGGATAAATATCTCAATACCCAGCTCTTCTTCCAGCTCACGAATATGACGGCTAACCCCAGATTGCGAGGTAAATAACGTGTTGGCGACCTCGGTCAGGTTGTAGTTGCAACGCGCCGATTCACGAATAATTTTTAGTTGTTGAAAGTTCATCCCTTCCCCCTGTCGAGCAATATTGTTAACGACAGTGATACTGAGTCTGGCGGGAGGGAACAAATAAGAAATAACCTTTACTTATGCATTTTCATGCTAAGTAGATTTTTCACGGCCGTGAATTAACTGTTTCTTCGAGATAAAATAATGAACACCTTTAAAATTAACAAGATACAAAACCATTAAATAATTGTGGATTAAATATTCCTGCGAAATAAAGTTATTAAATATAGGTATTGGATATATATAAAAACGGGCCCTGCATGCAGAGCCCATTTGGAAAGGATGTTTCGGCCGAGAGGTCAGGCGGTCGCTTCGCCGCCAATAGGGCCGGATGTGTTCTGTTGCAGCCACTGCTGCACGTAGTTGACCAAATCGCCGATGCAGTCATCTTTCATGCCGTGATTTTTCAGCTCGTTATCCAGTGCAAACAGGTATTGGGCGTTGGTGCCCAACGGCCCGCTGGCACTGGCGATCAAAGGCGCTATCACCTGATGGCTGGTGTCCTCTTCAAACAAGGGATGCTGCGGGTTCATCACGAATACCAACGCGGTGACCACTTCACCATCGGCAAGCTGGAGATCGCACCAGGTCGGCAGATAACAGCCGGTCACCATTTCGCGTTTCCACAGCAGTTCCAGCTCTTCGCGTAGCTTCTCTTCCGGCAGGCGGAACGCCAGCCCGGTAGTATGGCCGCCCTCTTTCAGCGCCAGCATGCGCCCTGGCTGATGCAAGGTGCCGCGCCCGGCGGTCAACCGCAGGCAAAACGCACGGTGCCACCCCTGCAACGTAGCCGGACGAACCTCTTCGGATTCGAATACCGGGTTCCACATCAGCGAGCCATAACCGAAGACCCACACCGGGCTGTTATCCGGGCGACGGGATAAAGTGCAATTCAGCGAGGCCGCACGCTGCTCTGATGTCAGTAACAGCGACTCCTCAATTGTGCCGAATGCTGTTTTGCAATCTGCCTTTTGCAGAAAATCTCGCGTTAACACCTTAACAACCTCCTGGGAATAGGCTACTCATACTCCCTCGCCACTGCGAACTCTGGAATTTTTATTTATTGGATGCGGAATTTTATTAATTCAATAGTCACTCCACGATAATAATGACCTTATTCTTTTCTCAATCCGCAATCAAGTTTCAAAACGTAGATAAAGTGAAAAAGTATTTGTACGCGTGAGCAATAATATTAATTGCATGCTTAGCTATGCAGATATTGTGATTTTCCCGGCACCTTATGCCGGGATTTAAGGTTACTTTTTGTGCCAACGATCGTCGTCGCCTTTGCGATAGGTCTGCTTCACCGCCGCCCAGGCGATTTTGTGCGCCGTTTCTTCGCGGCTGCCATCGCCGCGACGGTCATCCGGATCACGATATTGATCCCAGGCGCTGTTAAACGCTTCCTTATAGATCTCTTGTGCATGATCCGGCAGCACATTTTTCACATTGTCGGGTAAGGCGCTCTTACTTTTATAGGGCATAACTTTTCTCCCGTAACGACATAGGAGCTTATAAGCCTAGTCAATACCGACGGCCACCTCAATCAGCAAACGATTCTCATTATCAAATGACATGATATACTCGGCGCCAAACGAACATAAGGAGATCACCGTGAATACCGATGCCCCCCGCTCACGCGCGCCTTACCTGATTGAAGTCGCCGCTGTCCGTGACATTACGCCGCACCTGCGTCGCATCACCTTTAGCGCGCCAGACCTGCGCCATTACCCGGCACAAGCCGCTGCCGCGCACATCAAGGTTTTCCTGCCGCTCGCAGGCCAACGGCAACCGGACCTCCCAACGTTGACCGCTAACGGCCCGGTTTGGGCAGCGGATGCGGTACGCCCGATTATCCGCACCTATTCGGTGCGCGCCGTGCGCCCGGAACTGGCCGAGATCGACATCGAATTCGCCATTCACGATCATAGCGGCCCGGCGGTAAACTTTGCGCGCCAGGCTAAAGCAGGCGATAAAATTGGCATCAGCAACCCTGGCGGCCCCAAACCGATGCTGCCACCGGCCGATTTCTACTGCCTGGCCGGAGACCCTTCATCTTTACCCGCGCTGGCCGCGTTGCTGGAACAACTACCGGCGAGCAGTGAAGGCCATGCTTTTATCCGCGTGGATACTGCCGCCGATGTTATCAGCCTGAAAAAACCCGCCGGCGTCGAGCTGAATTGGATTGTCGGCGGCACCGAGAAAACGCCGGAGCTGATAACCCAATTTTGCGCATTGCCCCTGCCGCAGGCCGCAACCCAGTTCTGGCTGGCGGGTGAAGATCGCCTGGTGGTCGAGCTGCGCCGCTACCTGCGCCGCGATCGTCAATGTGACCGTAATCAGCTTTATGCCGTACCTTACTGGCGTGAGGGGTTAAATGAAGAGGGTTATCATAATAAACGGCATGAAATCATGGATAACATTGACGACTAATGGGAATTTTCTCCTTTATTAACCATGTAATGCGAGAATAATTGCAATTTACGCGCCATTGATGCAAAAAATCAAACCCACTACGTAAAAGTAAGTAAATAAAACCGCATCCGTTGCGGTTTTTTTGTTAACCTTGTCACACAAAGCAAGCAATTGCTTTTTCAAGTAAAACAACATCACATCATTACCCGACACAAGACACAGGGTGTATCCTATTATTATTAAATATAAATATACCCAATGGATTTCAAACTGCGGCCAACAATGCGGCAGCTTGAAAGGCGCCGGGTAGACATTCTGGATACGCGAGTTGCCGTGCTGCGGCAGTCAGCGATGACGGGTCCACGCTGTTTGAGAAGGAGTACCATCAAAATGAAGTCGCAACACGATCCTGGCCGATCCAAATCCCGCCACACCGAGTACTCGCTGATTTTCCCGATCGCCGCCCTGGTAGTTCTGAATCTGTGGGGCAACACCAGCAACTTTCCCTTGATCGTCGGCATTAACATCATCGCCCTGATAGGTATTCTCAGCAGCGCCTTTAGCGTGGTGCGGCATGCGGACGTGCTGGCTCATCGTTTGGGGGAACCCTACGGCTCGCTGATCCTCAGCCTGTCGGTCGTTATTCTCGAGGTGAGCCTGATTTCAGCGCTGATGGCGACCGGCGACGCGGCCCCGGCGCTGATGCGCGATACGCTTTATTCCATCATCATGATCGTCACTGCCGGCTTGGTAGGTGTCGCGTTGCTGCTCGGTGGGCGCAAATTCGCCACCCAGTACGTCAACCTTGGCGGTATCAAACAGTATCTGATGGCCATTTTCCCGCTGGCGATAATCGTTCTGGTGTTCCCGAGCGCATTGCCGGGCGGCAACTTCAGCACCGGTCAGGCACTGTTGGTCGCGGTGATTTCCGCAGCGATGTATGGCGTGTTCCTGGTGATCCAGACCAAAACCCACCAGAGCCTGTTCGTATACGAGCATGAAGATGACGACGGTGACCCTCACCACGGCAAGCCTTCCTCACACAGCAGCGCCTGGCATGCGGCCTGGCTGGTCGTGCACCTGATTGCAGTGATCGCGGTGACCAAATTCAACGCCAACCCGCTGGAAGGTTTGCTGACCAAAGTGAATGCCCCGGCGCAGTTTACCGGTTTCCTGGTGGCGCTGCTGATCCTGTCGCCGGAAGGTCTGGGTGCCCTGCGGGCGGTGTTGAACAATCAGGTGCAGCGTGCCATGAACCTGTTCTTCGGTTCGGTATTGGCGACCATCTCCCTGACGGTGCCGGCGGTAACCATCATCGCCACCCTCACCGGCCAGACGCTGATCTTCGGCCTGCAAACACCGCATATCGTGGTGATGTTGACAGTCTTGCTGCTGTGCCAACTGTCGTTCTCCACCGGCCGCACCAACGTGCTGAACGGTACCGCGCACCTGGCGCTGTTTGCCGCCTACATGATGACCATCTTTTCCTGAATGACCGAGGGGCGCACTCTGCGCCCCTCTTCTTATACCGCCTTGCACCGCCCGGATTTATACCGCGAAGAAAATGCCCGCCGCGATCCCGCCAAACAGAATCCATTTAATGATGTAATAACCGGTACGGTTCCACGCCTTTAACCGTTTCCCCACTTTGCGCACCGCATAAATATACTTGAACAGCTTGTTAACGCCGCCGGTACGATCGCCCTCTTCGTTTGGCGCAGTGGCCGCACTCATCAGGTTGCGCCCCAGCCAGTGGTTGACGCTTTGCGCCCAGCGATAACGCATCGGCCGCTCGATATCGCAAAACAGAATCAACCGGTTTTGCCCGCTCTGGTTTTCGGCGTAATGCAGATAGGTCTCATCAAACATCACCCCTTCACCGTCACGCCAGCTGTAACGTTCGCCGTCGACTTCAATAAAACAGCGATCGTCATTGGGCGTAATCAACCCCAAATGGTAACGCAGCGAACCGGCGTACGGATCGCGGTGGCGCGGCAGGCGGCTGCCGTCCGGCAGTTCGGCAAACATCGCCGCCTTGACCGAAGGCAGGCCGCGCAGCAGCGCGGTGGTCCGTGGGCACAGGCTCATCGCCGATGGATGGCTGTCTTCATACCATTTCAAATAGAAACGCTTCCAGCCGGTTTTGAAAAACGAGTTGAAACCGGCATCGTTGAATTGATCCGAAGCCTTAATTTGCTGGATCGCCATCAACTGCTGCCCTTCATCGCGGATGGTTTGCCAGTTATCCCGCAATATCACCAGTTCGGGAAACTGCTCCGGCTGCAGGTAAGGCGTTATCGGCGCGCGCGAGAACAGATACATAAAAACGTTTAGCGGCGCGGTAAAGGTGGAATGATCGGAAAGTTGCCGCCAGAAGGTATAACGCACCCGACCGCGGTAATGGATATAGACCACACATAAAATAAATAAAATTAAAATAATATATTTCATGACTGAACCGCTGTGAGAAGCCCAACACCTGTGCGCCAAAGCGGCGCACAACGCAACTACTTCCGTTTGCCAGATAAAGCCTGGCAGCCATTTGGAACACCACTAATCATTAACGTTAATGCAACTAAAATCCATACAAAAACCTACAATAATTTACATGCAGAATTGGCGGACGGGGATTAGCGGCAGAATAAAGAAAAAGGCCGCCGAAGCGGCCTTGTAGTAGTAGCAGGCAGGTTAACTGTAGGCGTTGAGCGTGCGCTGGCACAAGGCGGAGCGGACGCAGTCTTGTTTATCAAAGCGGATGATACCGATCATTTCATCCTCCTCGAAGCGCTCCATCGCATCGCTGAGGCCGGACTTCACGCCGCGCGGTAAATCGCACTGGGTTACGTCACCATTGACGATTACCGTTACGTTCTCACCCAAACGGGTCAGGAACATCTTCATCTGGCTGGCGGTGACGTTCTGGGCTTCATCCAGGATAACGACCGCATTTTCGAAGGTACGCCCGCGCATGTAGGCGAAAGGCGCGATCTCTACCTTGCCGATTTCCGGGCGCAGGCAGTATTGCATAAAGGACGATCCCAAGCGGCGCACCAGAATGTCATACACCGGGCGGAAATAAGGGGCGAACTTCTCAGATATATCCCCGGGCAAGAAACCGAGGTCTTCATCCGCCTGTAAAACCGGACGCGTAACAATAATCCGATCCACTTCTTTATGTATAAGGGCTTCTGCCGCCTTCGCGGCGCTGATGAATGTTTTGCCGCAGCCGGCTTCGCCGGTGGCAAATATCAACTGCTTTTTATCTATGGCGATTAAGTAATGACCCTGAGCTTCGGTTCTAGCCTCGATGGGAGAGCTATCGCGCTTGTCTCGCGCCATGCCGATAGACTCAACTCCACCCATTTGTACCAGCGAGGTTACGGACTCTTCTTCCAGCTGGCGATGACTACGAGCGTCACGACGAATAACGCGTTTCGCTTCACGACGTGCTTTGATCACTGCTTTTTGTCTCATAGTGGCACCTTACAGTTTGTTTCACCTACCGCAGCGGCCTGGCCGCGCGATTATGTTTCACACACGGATTAGGTTTTGGCTTCCTTCAGAGCCAATAAAAGCCAATAGACGAAGTGAATACGCGGGCGTTGGTGCGCACCGTTTTTTCACGGAAGAACGCGGTTGCGTAATTAATTGTGGAGTAAAAAGTGACAAGAATTTGTCATGCCGGGAATGCGGAGTTGCCAGGAAAAGAGAGTCGGAGAGAGAACCCTCGTTACAACGAGAAATCAGAGAAGGTGTATTGTTTTTTCTTTCCAGCCCAACCAAGGACTTTACCATTAGCGATCCCCGCAGTGTTATTTACAGCTTCCGCTGTGCACCTTGTGAAAACTACCGCCAGATGATTACAGTATAATGACATTCAAACCTATCGCGTTGCTAAAATGTAAAAAAGTTTAATCTTTTTTGTTTTCAGATAACGCCAGAACACTATATCACGCTGTTTACGCCATTCCAGAGAAATTTTATCACCCAGCCAGATCAAATAGTTATGATTAAAAGTGGCGGATGACATTTTGGTTTCCTGATTAAATTTTACACAAACAAAAACGTGATTTTATCCGCAATGTTAGCGGCACGCCTTCCCCCTGGCGCTGTACTTCATTAATAAAAAAGGCGGGAAATCTCCCGCCCTGAAGGACTCAGTTTACTCACCCATCACTGGGCCGAAAATGCCTTTACTCGAAGGAGTAAGAGACGCTCACGCCACCACCCCAGTTCCTGCCCGGCGCCGGTTCGTAATAACGGCCGTTGCCTTCATTAACGATGACCGAGCCAACGTATTGGCGGTCAAACAGGTTGTCCACGCGGCCGAAAACGTTAAGCATCCAGTTCCCTACCGGGTAGCGGTAGCCGGTATTCAACCCCACAGTGGTATAGGACGGTGCCTGTTCGGTGTTTTCATCATTCACCTGAATGTCGCTCATATAACGCACCTCAGCGCCGGCATACCAGCCTTCAGGCGGGGCCCAGGCGAAGGAGGCGAACCCCATATTGCGCGCAATGCCCGGCATGCGATTGCCGCTTGGCACCTTATTATCCGCCGAGCACTGGCTGTCGCCGCACACGTCATCGCGATAGCGCGCATCCAGCAGCGTCCAGGCCAGTTGCAGCCGCCAGTCGTAGGCAAACTGCTGGTCCAGCGCCAACTCCAACCCACGCCGACGGGTCTGCCCGGCGTTTTTGTAGCTGGTGCGGCCATTGCTGCTCTCATCGACGACGATTTCATTCTTGGTGTCGGTCTGGAAAACGGCGGCGGTCAACAACCCGTTGCCGATACGCGTTTTGCTGCCAAATTCCACCGTATCGCTGGTTGAAGGTTTCAGGCCGAAATTGAGCCCGCTTTGGTCGCCGGGGCGATAGGACAACTCGTTGATGGTCGGGGTCTCGAAACCGCGGCCGGCGGACAAGTACAGATTCCAGCCGCTGCTGACGGCATAATTGAGGGAGCCGGCCGGCAACCACTGATGGTAGCTGGCGCTGCCGCTGTCATCGCCATTGCTGCCGGTGACATAGTGATCGTTGGAATCGAAATTGACGGTGCTGTAACGCGCCCCGGCATCCAGCGTCAGTTGCGGGGTCAACTTCCATGAAGTTTGCAGATAAGGGTCCAGATTCCACATCAGGTTGCGCTCGTTGCGGCGCAGCGCGCCCTGGGTGCCCAACTCGGTCACGCCGTTGGATTGGGTAAAGTTTTCATACCCTTTACGCTGTTCGGTCATGGTTTCATAGTCCAGACCGCCGGTCAGGGTGTAAGGCACCGCCACCAGTTCGCCACGGTGGGTCCAGCGCGTATCAATCCCCTGATAATGACGCGTCAGGTCAATCACCCCGCCCGGGTGCTGCGCGCTGCGCTGCTGTACCGCGACCGGGATCGACTGATACTGGGTGGTTTCGCGCTCGCCGGCGTACATCATGACACTCAGGTCATCATTAGCCCCCATCTGGCGTTCATAGTGCAAGCCGGCCTGGGTCTGCGAGGTGGTTTTGCGCGTATCGTATTGATCGGCTCGCGGTGCCTGGCGTGGATTGTCGTGCCATTCGGCAGACGTCAGGCCGCCGGGGTCGTTGGCATTGATATCCACGCTGTTGAACAGCAGCGTTAGCGTGCTGACATCGTCGATACGCACGCCCAGCTTGGCGTTGCCGAGGTTTTTTTGCGCGCCGCTGTGGTCGCGGAACCCTTGAGTGGTAAAACGGGTGCCGGAAATGGTGTAGTTAACGTCGCCGGCATGGCTGCCATCCCCGGTTGCCCCGCTGGCTTTAACCCCATAGCGCCAGGTGCCGTAGCTGCCAAAATAGCTGCTCGCCTCAAGGCGATTGGGCTGTTGGCCGGTTTCGGTTTCCACGTTCACCATACCGCCGGAGGAATTGCCGTAAAGCGCGGAAAACGGCCCGCGCAGCACTTCCACCTTGTCGACCGAGTTCAGGTCAATATTGGAGGTTTGCCCCTGCCCATCCGGCATGGTGGCCGGAATGCCATCCACATAAATCCGCACGCCCCGCACGCCATACATAGAACGAGAACCAAAGCCCCGAACCGATAGCTGCAAATCTTGCGCATAGTTCTGGCGGTTCTGAATTTGCAGGCCAGGTACGCTGCCCAGGCTTTCAGACAGGTTGATCTGAGGCTTGGCATCACGGATTTGATCGCCGTTCACCACGCTGACAGCGGCGGGGGTCGACAGTTCGGAAAGGCCGCTGCGTTTGGCGGTCACCACCATGGTTTGTTCGCCATCCTTGTCCTGCGCATAGCAGAATGACAGGGGCAATAAGGCAGGAATAACGATGGCGGACGCCAGCGTGTTTTTACGGGTGTTTTTCATCAGGAGAATGCCGTTAAAGGGATCGGGAAATCTGAACCGTCTGGAACAAAATGGCTGGCATGTTAATACTTTTAACAAACAAATGAAAACAACTAGCCATAATTAAAAACCCGGAGTCCCAGTTGCGCAAGGCCACTGAATATTTAAATCAAGATCGGTTCGGTGCGGAGGGCCGATGAAAAAAGGCGGGATGACCCCGCCAGATTGAATATTGACTAGGCTTTCAGCAAACCGCTGCCAAGATAATCATTGCCGTCTTTCACCCCCGGTAGCGCAAAGAAGTACCCGCCGCCAATCGGCTTCACGTACTCTTCCAGCGCCTCACCGTTCAGGCGTTTTTGCACCGTCAGGAAGCCTTTCTCCAGATCGGCCTGATAACAGACGAACAGCAGCCCCATTTCCAGTTGGCCGGAATTGGACACGCCTATCGAATAGCTGTAACCACGGCGCAATAACAGATTGCTCTGGGTCTGCGGAGTGCGTGGGTTCGCCAGGCGGATGTGCGCATCCATCGGGATGGTTTTACCCTCGGGATCTTTGGCGTAGTCCGGCTCGTCGTGCTCATGCTTCATGCCGAGCGGTGCGCCACTGTGCTTTTCACGGCCAAAGATGGTTTGTTGTTCCTGCAACGGCGTACGGTCCCAGAACTCGACGTGGAAACGGATAATCCGCAGCGCCTGGTAACTGCCGCCTACCGCCCAGGCAGGTTCCCCGGCGTTATCCGCCACCCACACCACCTGATCCATCAGCGGCTTGTCGCCGGTTTTCGGGTTGGCGGTGCCGTCTTTAAAGCCCAGCAGGTTGATCGGCGTTTCTTTGCCTTTGCTGCGCGCGGCATGGGCGGAAATAAAGCCTTCCCGCTTCCAGCGCACGCTGAGCAAGTCCGGCGAATGCTTGATGATATCGCGCAGCGCGTGGATAACCGTTTCATTGGTGTTGGCGCAAATTTGCAACACCAGATCGCCATGACACAGGCTGGCGTCCAGCGAGTCATTGGGAAAGCGCGTCATCTTTTGCAGCCGCAGCGGTTTCTGCGCCTGCAGGCCAAAACGTTCGTCAAACAGCGAAGTCCCCACCGACACGGTGATGGTCAGGTTGTCCGGATAAATCTCCGGCCCCATGATGCCCGAATCGAGCGGCGGCAGCTTGGGATCAACCTCCGGCGCCTTGCCGCCGCTGGTCAGAAACGCAATGCGGTTGGTCAGCAAGCGGAACAGACGCTCCAGATCCTGCTTGTTGCTTGCCAGCACGTCAAAGGCCACCAGCATCATCGCCGCCTGCTGCGATGTGAGGATCCCGCCCTGATGCATGCCATAGAACGGCTGTTTCTGCCAGCGCTCGTCCTGCGGCGACGCCGGCGCATCGGCGCCCTTCTCCGTTGCCTGCGTCAAACGGCTGCTGCCCAGCGCCAGAACACCCAGCCCCAAACCCTGCAGCAAACGACGGCGCGACGGTGACGCCGCGCCTGTTGATTGCGGATGCGGCCCGTTGTTCGGGCCGATCTTGTTACTCATAGTGCTTGCCTCAATCCAGACCCAATACGCCACGCAGTTGTGACAGGTCTTCCGCCAGGGTAGTGATCGGCCCTTTCATTGCGTTACGGTCGGCGTCGGTCAGCTTCTCGTAAGACTCATAGCCGTCTTTGGTTTTGTATTTTGCCAAAATGCCATCAACGGTTTTGAAGTTGGCGTCAATCTTGTCAAGCAAGGGTTTGTTGGCTTTAACCAGCAGCGGACGCAGCAGGTTAACGATTTTTTGCGCACCGTCGACGTTGGCCTGGAAATCCCACAGATCGGTACGGCTGTAACGGTCTTCTTCACCGCTGATTTTGCTCGCCGCCACTTCCTCGATCAGGCCGGCCGCACCCCCCACCACCTTGCTTGGCGGGAAAGTCAGATCGTTCACGCGCTTTTGCAATTCAACGGTGTCGTTGTAAAGGCGATCGGCGTATTTGCTCATGTCTTTGGTGGTGTTGTCGGCAAACAGCGCTTTCTCCAGACGGTGGAAACCGGTGAAGTTCGGATCTTCGGCTTTCTTCTCGTAGTCGTCTTCGCGGGCGTCAATGCTGCCGTCCAGATCGGAGAACAGTTCGGCGATCGGCTCAATACGCTCGTAGTGCTGGCGGGTCGGCGCATACAGTTTGCGCGCTTGCGCGACATCGCCGGCTTTGACCGCGTCGGTGAACAACTTGGTCTGCTTGACCAGCCCTTCCACTTCTTTAGTGACGTAAACCTTGTACTCGGCAATCGGCCCAACCAGATCCAGCGCGCTAGGTTTGCCATCGGTAGCCGCACCCGCCGTAACGGTCAGTTTGCCTTTCGGGTTGCTGAGCAGCCCGCAGGTCATATCGTACTCGCCCGCTTCCAGATTGGCGGTCATCTTCTGGGTGAAGCCCGGTGCAATGTTTTCGCGCTCTTCCACCACCATCACCCCTTTCAGGATTTCCCATTCCACGTTTTTCTGGCTGGTGTTGTGCACCACAAACTGGGTTTTGCCGGCCGGCACGGTCAGTTGCATCGGCTCGCACTGCTTGTCGTTAACGGTAATCTTCACCTGCGGCACGTCCGCCGCCAGGGCATCGATGCTCAGCGCAAACGCCGGGATAGCCAGTAATGCTGCGTGCAACGCCTTGCGGCGGAATAACGGAGTAGACATACAAGATTCCCTATTAAATTAGTGATTGATTTTACGTTGCGCCGAAACCGCTGCCGGTTCCGCACGCTGCGGCAGGAAAAAGAAAATCAGCGCCGGGATCAGATACAGGAAATAGACCGCCACTTCGCTCACCGTCGGCGCTTCCTGGTAACCGAAGATGCCTTCGAGCAGGGTGCCAAACAGTGAATGGGTGGACAGATGGTTGCTGAGATCAAACGCGATATCCTGGAAATGGTTCCACAGCCCGGCTTCGTGGAAAGCGCGGATCGCCCCGGCGGCCAGGCCGGCGGCAACGAACAGGATAAACAGGCTGGTCCATTTGAAAAATTTGGCCAGGTGCAGCTTCACGCCGCCCCAGTAGAGAGCCATGCCGAGCACGATGGCGGCGACCAGGCCGAGCACCGCGCCAATCGGCGCTTCAATACCGACGTCCTGCTGGAAGGCCGCCAGCAGGAAAAACACCGACTCCAGCCCTTCGCGGGCCACGGCGAAGAACACCATCGCCACCAGCGCCCAGCCCTGTCCTTTGCCGGAATTGAGCGCGCTGTCGATAGCGCCCTCCAGATGCACCTTGACCGACTTGGAGACCTTACGCATCCAAAACACCATATAGGTGAGGATCAGCACCGCAATCACCGCGACGATGCCTTCGAACAGTTCCTGCTGTTTCTGCGGGAATTCGCCAGTGGTTTCATTAATGAAGATGCCGAGCGCCAGGCACAGGGCAGCGGCGACAATCACCC
Source organism: Serratia inhibens (assembly GCF_003591175.1). Classification (GTDB taxonomy): domain Bacteria; phylum Pseudomonadota; class Gammaproteobacteria; order Enterobacterales; family Enterobacteriaceae; genus Serratia; species Serratia inhibens. The sequence continues at coordinate 134,529 of NZ_QYYG01000002.1, forward strand.
CTATCCACACCACGCCGAGCCATTGACCGCGCTGGGTGCGTTTCAGGTAGCTGGCGATCAGGCTGACGATCAGCGCAGCCTCCAGCCCCTCTCGGAACATGATAAGGAAGGGAACAAACATGAGTAATAACCCCTAAAAAGGCTTCTGCCGCGAAGCGTCCGCACGCCGGGAATGGCCGCAGCGCCAATGTAAAGAAAAGTAAAACACAACGATAGTGATTATCATTCTGCCAAAAAGAAATACAAGGGGAGCAAGGGTGATTTTTTCTAATCAAATGTCGCGAGGTGTTTCCGGCAGGTGACAAAAATCGAGAAAGTGAAAAATGACAAAGGGCGCATTAAGCGCCCTTTAAGACTCGTGGTACGAGCGGGTTAAACCGTTTTGAACTCAGCTTCGGCCTTGTCGAAACGTTCGGTCATGGTGGCTGAAGGTTGGCGGCCCATCAGGCTCACCACCACAATGGCGATACAGCCAAACAGGAAGCCCGGGATGATTTCATACAGATCCAACCAGGCGAAGTGTTTCCAGACAATCACCGTCGCAGCACCTACCAGCATGCCGGCCAACGCGCCGTTGCGGGTCATGCGTGACCACATCACCGAGATCAGCACTACCGGGCCAAAGGCGGCGCCGAAGCCGGCCCAGGCATAGCTTACCAGGCCCAGTACGCGGTTTTCCGGGTTGGCGGCCAACGCGATCGCCACCAGCGCCACGACCAGCACCATGATGCGGCCGACCCACACCAACTCGCGTTGGCTGGCGCCCTTACGCAGGAAAGCCTTGTACAGGTCTTCGGTAATCGCGCTTGAACACACCAGCAATTGGCAGCTCAGGGTACTCATCACCGCCGCCAGGATCGCCGACAGCAGAATGCCCGCCACCCATGGGTTGAACAAAATCATCGCCAGCTCGATAAACACGCGCTCGCCGTTTTGCGACACGTTACCCGCCTGATCCGGGTTGTTGGCGAAGTAGGCAATACCGAAGAAACCTACGGCAATGGTGCCCGCCAGGCACAGGATCATCCAGGTCATACTGATGCGGCGTGCGCTGCGTATGGTGCGGTGGGAATCTGCCGCCATGAAACGCGCCAGGATGTGCGGCTGGCCGAAGTAACCCAATCCCCAACCCAGCAGCGAAAGGATAGCCACAAAATTCAGGCCTTTCAGCATGTCGATGTTGGCCGGGTTCTTCGCTTCAATCACCAGCATTGAAGTATCGATACCGCCTACCGCCAGGATCACGAACACCGGCGTCAGGATCAGCGCGAAAATCATCAGGCTGGCCTGCACGGTATCGGTCCAGCTTACCGCCAGGAATCCACCGATAAAGGTATAGAGAATGGTGGCTGCCGCACCGGCCCACAGCGCCGTTTCGTAACTCATGCCAAAGGTGCTTTCAAACAAGCGCGCACCGGCCACGATGCCGGATGCACAGTAAATGGTGAAGAATACCAGGATGACAATGGCAGAGATCACCCGCAGCAACTTGCTCTTGTCTTCAAAGCGGCTGGTGAAATAGTCCGGCAACGTCAGGGCGTTATTATTGGCTTCGGTATGCACACGCAGCCGCCCCGCTACCAGCTTCCAGTTGAGGTAAGCGCCGATCGTCAGGCCAATGGCAATCCAGCTTTCCGAGATGCCGGACAGGAAAATGGCGCCCGGCAGGCCCATCAACAACCAGCCACTCATATCCGATGCACCTGCGGAGAGCGCAGTCACTACGCTGCCCAGGCTGCGGCCGCCCAGAATATAGTCGTCGAAGTTATTGGTTGCCCGGTAGGCAAGCAAGCCGATTAACACCATCCCGAAGATATACACCAGGAAGGTCACCAGCATAGGTGTGCTCATTGTCATGAAATTCTCCACTCTCATTATTATTTCGCGCTGTATTGCGATATTTGCTACTTGCCGATCCGCCGGAACGAGGCGAAATGGCGAACAGGCCGCGAGTGAAAATAGTTTCCTCCCGCAATTGTCTGACCGCCGGCTATCCTAGATGACCTGTTCGTTATCCAACAAGACATTTAACAACAAAGTTACACAAAGTTTACCCTGCGTCACATTTAACCACTTTTACGGTTGCACCGCTCACTCCCAAATCAAGTTGCACCTCCAGCAACCCTGCATTTACCCCTTATATTTCTGGGGATAACGAACTCATACAGCCAACCTCTGTACTCTTTGGCAGAGAACCAGCAAGAATCGTGCCGGTTACCGATGTTAAAAAATCGATGGAACTCACACTTCGCTCATCGGCCTGATTTAACAAGGTTGCACAAAGTTGCAACATGCTGGATATTGTCTGCATTCTTCACACCACATAACGCACGAACCTATCCCAACAGCCTATGTGGCCCGTAGTTTGTATAGCCTGATGGGATAGGTTCTTTAACACAGGAGTTGGATTGGCATGGGCACTACCACAATGGGCGTGAAACTCGACGAGGCAACACGCGACCGGATTAAAGACGCGGCACAGCGTATCGATCGCACGCCGCACTGGCTCATCAAGCAGGCCATTTTCAATTACCTCGAGCGTCTCGAGAGCGGTTCCGATATTCCTGAAATTCCAGCACTTGCCGCTGCGGCCCAGGCCGAAGCGGACGACATTATGCCGCAAGCGCCGGAAGAGTCCCACCAGCCATTCCTTGAATTTGCAGAACAAATTTTACCGCAGTCGGTCAACCGAGCCGCCATTACCGCCGCTTATCGCCGCCCGGAGACTGAAGCTGTACCGATGTTGCTCGAACAGGCGCGATTACCTGCCGATCTTGCCAAAGCCACCCATAAGATGGCTTATGACATCGCCGAGAAGCTGCGTAACCAAAAGAGTGCAAATGGCCGCGCCGGCATGGTGCAAGGTCTGCTGCAGGAGTTCTCGCTCTCCTCACAAGAAGGCGTGGCGCTGATGTGCCTGGCGGAAGCCCTGCTGCGCATTCCAGACAAGCCAACTCGCGATGCGCTGATCCGCGACAAAATCAGCAACGGCAACTGGCATTCCCACCTCGGTCGCAGCCCGTCGCTGTTCGTTAACGCCGCAACCTGGGGCCTGCTGTTCACCGGCAAGCTGGTGTCGACCCATAACGAAGCCAATCTGTCCCTGTCGCTGAACCGCATCATCGGCAAAAGCGGCGAACCCTTGATCCGCAAAGGCGTGGATATGGCGATGCGCCTGATGGGCGAGCAGTTCGTTACCGGCGAAACCATCGCCGAAGCGCTGGCCAACGCGCGCAAGCTTGAAGACAAAGGCTTCCGCTACTCCTACGACATGTTGGGTGAAGCCGCGCTGACCGAAGCCGACGCCCAGGCTTATCTGGTGTCCTACCAGCAGGCGATCCACGCCATCGGCAAAGCCTCTAACGGCCGCGGTATCTATGAAGGCCCGGGCATTTCGATCAAACTATCCGCCCTGCACCCGCGTTACAGCCGCGCGCAGTACGAGCGCGTGATGGAAGAGCTTTACCCGCGCCTGCTGTCGTTGACCTTGCAGGCACGGCAGTATGACATCGGCATTAACATCGACGCAGAAGAAGCCGACCGTCTGGAGATCTCGCTCGATCTGCTGGAGAAGCTGTGCTTTGAGCCGCAGTTGGCGGGTTGGAATGGCATTGGTTTCGTGATCCAGGCTTATCAAAAACGCTGCCCGTTCGCCATCGACGCGGTTATCGACATGGCACAACGCAGCCGCCGCCGCCTGATGATCCGCCTGGTGAAAGGTGCCTATTGGGACAGCGAGATCAAACGCGCCCAAATGGACGGGTTGGAAGGCTATCCGGTTTACACCCGCAAGGTCTACACCGACGTGTCTTACCTGGCCTGCGCCCGCAAACTGCTGGCGGTGCCGAATCTGATTTATCCGCAGTTCGCCACCCATAACGCCCACACATTGAGCGCGATCTATCATCTGGCGGGCAACAACTATTATCCGGGTCAGTATGAGTTCCAATGCCTGCACGGCATGGGCGAACCGCTGTATGAGCAAGTGGTGGGCAAAGTGGCCGACGGCAAACTGAACCGCCCTTGCCGCATCTATGCGCCAGTCGGTACCCATGAAACGCTGCTGGCATATCTGGTGCGTCGCCTGCTGGAAAACGGCGCCAACACCTCGTTCGTTAACCGTATTGCCGACGCCACGCTGCCGCTCGACGAACTGGTTGCCGATCCGGTCACCGCAGTCGAGGCCCTGGCCGCCAGCGAAGGCCAGATTGGCCTGCCGCACCCGCGCATTCCGCTGCCGCGTGAGCTGTATGGCGAGAAGCGCACCAACTCCAGCGGCCTGGATCTGTCCAACGAACAACGTCTGGCCTCGCTGTCCAGCGCGCTGCTCACCAGCGCCACCCAGCCATGGCGTGCAGAGCCGATTATCGACGCCGAGCTGGATCAGGGCGTGGAGCTGCCGGTGATTAACCCGGCCGAGCCGGGCGATATCGTCGGTTACGTGCGTGAAGCCACCGAAGCGGAAGTCAGCCGGGCGCTCGATGCCGCCGCCGCCGCCGGCCCAATCTGGTTTGCCACCCCGCCTTCCGAACGTGCCGCCATTCTTGAGCGCGCCGCGGAACTGATGGAAGGCCAACTGCAAAGCCTGCTGGGCATTCTGGTGCGCGAAGCGGGCAAAACCTTTAACAACGCCATCGCCGAAGTGCGCGAAGCGGTCGATTTCCTGCATTACTACGCCGGCCAGGTGCGCGATGACTTCGCCAACGACAGCCATCGCCCGCTGGGGCCGGTGGTCTGTATCAGCCCGTGGAACTTCCCGCTGGCGATCTTTACCGGCCAGATTGCCGCGGCATTGGCGGCAGGTAACAGCGTGCTGGCGAAACCGGCAGAGCAAACCCCGCTGATCGCCGCACAAGCGGTGCGCATTCTGCTGGAAGCCGGTATTCCTCAGGGCGTGTTGCAACTGCTGCCGGGCCAGGGTGAGAGCGTCGGCTCAGTGCTGGTCAACGATGCCCGCGTACGCGGCGTGATGTTTACCGGTTCCACCGACGTTGCCGGTATCCTGCAACGCAGCATCGCCGGCCGCCTGGATCCGCAGGGCCGCCCAACGCCATTGATCGCCGAAACCGGCGGCCTGAACGCCATGATTGTCGACTCTTCCGCCCTGACCGAACAGGTGGTGACGGACGTAGTCGCTTCAGCCTTCGACAGCGCCGGCCAGCGCTGTTCCGCACTGCGCATCCTGTGCATCCAGGAAGACGTGGCGGAACATACGCTGCAAATGCTGCGCGGCGCGATGGCCGAATGCCGTATGGGTAACCCGGAACGCCTGTCTACCGACATCGGCCCGGTGATCGACGCCGAAGCCAAAACCGGCATCGAACGCCATATCCAGGCGATGCGCGCCAAGGGCCGCAAGGTCTATCAGGCGGCGAAAGGCAATGCGCAGGATGAGAAAGAGTGGTCCCGCGGTACCTTTATCAAGCCGACGCTGATCGAACTGGACAGCTTCGACGAGCTGCAAAAAGAGATCTTCGGCCCGGTACTGCACGTGGTCCGCTTCCAGCGCGCCAATCTGGAGTCGCTGGTCGATCAGATCAACGCCGCTGGCTATGGCCTGACGCTGGGCATTCACACCCGCATCGATGAAACCATCGCCCGCGTCACCGATCGCGCCAAAGTGGGCAACCTGTACGTTAACCGCAACATGGTTGGCGCGGTCGTCGGCGTGCAACCCTTCGGTGGCGAAGGCCTGTCCGGCACCGGCCCGAAAGCCGGCGGTCCGCTGTATCTGTACCGCCTGCTGGCCAACCGGCCGGACGATGCGGTCCAGCGCACGCTGAACCGCCAGGACGATGAACGCCCGCTGGAGGCCACCGCGCGGCCGCTGCTGCTCAATGCCCACCAGGCACTCGAACAGTGGGCGGTTGCCGAGAAACAAAACGATCTGGTGCAGTTGGCGCAGCGTTACGCCGAGCTGGGCCAGGGCGGCACCGTTCGACCGTTGCCGGGCCCGACCGGTGAACGCAACACCTACGCCCTGCTGCCGCGCGAGCGCGTGCTGTGCCTGGCGGACAATGAGGCCGATGCGTTGACTCAACTGGCAGCCGTACTGGCGGTTGGCAGCAGCGTACTGTGGCCGGAAGCCGAATTGCAGCGCACGCTATACCGCCGCCTGCCGGCCGCGGTTCAGGCACGAATCAGCTTCAGCAAGGACTGGCAGCAGGATAAGGTGGAGTTCGATGCCGCCATTTACCACGGTGATGCCGATCAGTTGCGTACCCTGTGTGAGCAGATAGCCCAACGCAGCGGCGCGATCGTCTCGGTGCAGGGCTTTGCCCACGGTGAAACCAATATCCTGCTGGAACGCCTGCTGATCGAACGTTCGCTCAGCGTCAACACCGCCGCCGCCGGCGGTAACGCCAGCCTGATGACCATCGGTTAACCTTTAAAGAGGGATTGCAGCCGTTTGTAATCCACTCTGCTATCGCCCTCGCAAACCCTGCACCCGTGCAGGGTTTTTTATTGTCTGCACAAAAGCGGCACGCTAGCGTATTAATCTCGTTGCCATGAAGTGTGTATGGTGTGTATCATAAAGGGATGATAAGCGCGTGAAAAGTGCAGAACTGATCAGACTGTTAGAACGGGAAGGTTGGGTTTTAGAGCGGATAAAGGGAAGTCACCATCAGTTTAAACACCCGAGATCACGTCTGGTGATCACCGTTCCACACCCGCGTAAAGATCTGAAGCCGGGAACGCTGCGCCAAATCATGAGAGATGCCGGGTTGTGCTGACCCGGTGCCATGAGTTAACAGGAGAAATTATGTTCTACCCTGCTTATGTACATTCAGACCACGACGGCAGCGCCAGCGGTTTCTTCCCCGATGTGCCGGGCTGCTATTTTGCCGGCGATACCCTCGATCTCGCCTTTGCAGACGCCAAAAGCGCACTGGATGCGCATTTCGAACTGCTGAGCGAAGACAACCAGGCCATCCCGCGCCCACAGGCCGTTTCCTTGCATCTGGCACAGGCAAGCGACACCCTGAACGGTGGGCAGTGGCTGCTGGTCGATATCAATATGGATAAGTTCGATGGCCGGGCGGAACGTATAAATATCACCCTGCCGCACCGCTTGCTGAACCGCATCGATTCAATGGTGCAACAGCATCCCGGCTATGGGAGCCGCAGCGCCTTTTTGGCCGCAGCCGCCCGTAACGAATTATTGAAAGCCGGTTAGTCGAGAGTCAGGGGGCGAAACGCCCCCCTTTCTCATTGATTCAAAAACTTGTCGAGGAATTGCTGAGTACGCTGGTGTTGTGGGTTGGTAAACAGCTCTTTGGCCGACCCCTGTTCAACGATGCGCCCGTGGTCCATAAAAATGGCACGGTCGGCAACGTCGCGGGCAAAACTCATTTCATGCGTCACGATCACCATGGTGCGCTTCTCTTCCGCCAACGAGCGAATGGTGTTGAGCACCTCGCCCACCAGCTCGGGATCGAGCGCCGAGGTGGGTTCATCAAACAGGATCACTTCCGGCTGCATCGCCAGCGCGCGGGCAATGGCCACACGTTGCTGCTGCCCGCCGGAAAGCCGGCGTGGATAAGCGGATTCTTTACCGCTCAGCCCGACTTTGGCCAGCAGAGCGCGGGCACGCTGTTCGGCGCTGGCTTTGCTCTCCCCCTTAACGATGACCGGGCCTTCAATAATGTTCTCCAGCACCGAGCGGTGCGGGAACAAGTTGAAGTTTTGGAACACGAAGCCCACCTGCTGGCGCAACGCCCGCACCTGTTTCTTCTGTTTGCTCAACGACTTTGAACCGTCGATCTGAATATCGCCGACGCGAATGGTGCCGGAATCCGGAACCTCCAGCAGATTAATGCTGCGCAGCAAGGTGGTTTTCCCCGAGCCGCTTGGCCCGATAATCGCCACTACTTCACCGGCGCTAACCTCCAGATCGATCCCGTGCAGTACCCTTTGGCCGTTGAACTGCTTGATCAGTTGTTTCACTTCGATGGCACTCATGCGTTACTCCTGATCCTGGCGGTTAACATGGGCTTCCAGGCGATTTTGCAGTGCCGAAAGCAGGGTCGCCATCACCCAGTAAATCAACGATGCCGCCAGATACAGGGTAAACACTTCCAGCGTACGCGAGGTGATCAGCTGCGCCTGACGGAACAGCTCCGGCACCTGAATGGTCGCCGCCAGCGAGGTGTCTTTCACCAGGCCGATGAAACTGTTGCCGAGCGGCGGCAAAGCGGTACGCGCCGCCTGCGGCAGGATCACCCGGCGCAAGGTTTGCCAGCGCGTCATGCCAATGCTGGCTGCGGCTTCCCACTGCCCTTTTTCAATCGACGAAATCGCCGCACGCAGCGTTTCCGAGGTATAGGCCGCAGTGTTGAGCGACAGGCCAATCAACGCCGCCGGGAAGGGATCGAATTCGATGCCGAACTGCGGCAGGCCGTAATAAATCATGAACAGCTGGGCGATCAATGGCGTGCCGCGAAACAGCGACACATAAATGCGCGACAGCCACGACAGCGGCCATAATGGCGAAAGGCGCATCAGCGCCAACAGAAAACCCAGCAGTAAACCGAGCGCCATACCCCCCAGACTAAGCTGGAGGGTAAGTATCGCGCCCTTCAATAAAAATGGCGCTGAATCCAGCGCCAGTTGAATACTTTCGTGCATTATTTAGTTACGTCCGCGCCAAACCATTTCTCGGAGATTTTCGCCAGCGTGCCGTCTTTTTGCATCTCGGCAATCGCCTGGTCAATCGCTGCCAACAGTTCCGGGTTGTTTTTACGCACCGCAACCCCGGACGCCTGACGAGAGAACGCCGGGCCGGCTACCGCCAGCGTATCGCCGGTTTTCTTCACCAGATCCAACGCCGCCAAACGGTCAACCAGAATGGCGTTGATACGGCCAATGCGCAGATCCTGGTACTTGGTAGGGTCATCATCATAGGTGCGCACGTCAACGCCCTGCACGTTTTCACGCAGCCATTGCTCGTAGTTGGTGCCCAGGCCTACGCCGACCTTCTTGCCCTTCAGATCTTCCGGCTTGGCAATGGTGCCTTCGTTGCCCTTCTTCACCAGCGCCTGAATACCGGACACGGTATAAGGCGTTGAGAAATCATACTTTTTCTTGCGCTCGTCGGAGATCGTCACCTGGTTGATCACCACATCGATGCGTTTCGATTCCAGCGATGCCAACATACCGTCCCATTTGGTCGGGTTCAGCTTGGCCTTTACGCCGAGGTGCTGCGCCAGCGCGTTGGCGAACTCCACTTCGAAACCGGTCAGGTTACCGTCTTCGCCCTGGAAGCTGAATGGCGGATAGGTACCTTCCAGCCCGACAATCAGCGTACCGCGCTGCTTGACCTGCTGGAGCAGGTTGTCGGCGGCATAGGTTTGTGCGCTTAAACCGGCGGTCAACGCCACGCTCATCACGCCCAGCAGCAATTGACGACGAACTTTGGAAAAGATCATAAACACCCCATCTGTTGTTTATCTTTTTTGATATCAGCACTTTACCAGTGCGTTTGGTCGCACAAAGGAATATAACATTATAAATATAGTTCAAAATGGAATAACAAGCTGCCGTCACACCTGCGGATGGTAGGCAAACAGCGCCGGTGCACCGCCGGTGTGTATAAACAATATCGGGCCATCATCGCAAAAACGCTGTTGGGCGATGCCATCGATCAGGCCGGCCATCGCTTTGCCGGTATAGACCGGATCCAGCAATACCCCTTCCTGCTGCGCCAGCAGCTGTACCGCCGCCGTGCCCTCTTCGTTCGGCATGCCATACTGCGGCGCAAAATACTCGTCCCACAGTTGGATCGGTGCCAGAGCGTCAATGCCTAACGAGCAGGCCAGCGCTTTTTGAATCAGCTCAACCTTGGGTAATTGGTCGATCACTTTACGCGAAACCGTAACGCCAATCAGCTCCGTCTCCGGCAACAGTTGCTGCAGGCCGACCGCCAACCCGGCGTGCGTGCCGGCACTGCCGGAAGCCACCAGCACCGAGCTGAAAGCGACGCCGCTACGCCGGCTCTGTTCGGCAATTTCCAGTGCGCACTGCACATAACCCAGCGCGCCCAACGCATTGGAACCGCCCACCGGCACCACATAAGGCCGGAAACCCTGCGCTTCGAGACGCGTCGCCAGTTCGGCCAATTGCTGCTGCGGATCGTGCAACGCTTCGCACATCACTACCTCGGCGTTGAACAGCCCGAGCAGCAGACGGTTGCCGTTGGTGAGGTAATTTTCCGCCTGGGTGTCGATCGGATTTTCCAGCAATGCGACGCAGTGCAGGCCGAGTTTGGCCGCTACCGCCGCAGTTTGGCGTACGTGGTTGGATTGGATAGCACCGGCCGTCACCAGCGTGTCCGCCCCCTGCCGCAGAGCTTCGGCAGCAAGATATTCCAGTTTTCTCAGCTTGTTACCACCCATCGCCATCGGCGTGACGTCGTCACGTTTGATGTAAATTTCACGGCCAAGGTAGTCTGAAAGGCGAGACAGTTTTTCGAGCGGTGTAGCAGCGCCGACTAAATCGAGGCGCGGGAATTGCGCCAGTTGCTGTTGCAGATTCACAACGTCCCCCCAGGAAACAGGTATCAACATCCAAAGCATAGATTTAATCAGATGCAAGCTGATTAATCACTCTTTTTGATGAGGCGGGACAGGGTGAATCCCCGGCAGGCACGCCGGGGAGACGGGATCAGTAACTCTTCTGCCAGGCGATATATTGGTCGTATTTACGCAGGGCAATGCGGTAATTATTGTGCGCGGCGCTGGGCAAATCTTCGATAATACGCTGATGGTTATGGCTGCTGGCAAACTTGTCCGCCGGATAGTTGCGCGCCACCAGCATTTCGTCCAACCTGCGCAGACGCACCACGTATTCGCGGATCGTGCTGTGGCTCATCTCGGTTTGCTCAAACAAATACTGTTTGAAGGCCATAATATCGAAATAGCTCGGGTGGCTGTTGCAGGAAATCTGACTGCAAAAACGGCATAACGCGGCCAGCTCATTTTGCACATTCAGCCAGACATTATCGTCAATCGGCTGGTCCATGCGCGCAATGGCGTCTTTGTTGATGATCTTGCCTCGGAACACCAATGCCATGCGATCCAATAACTTACCGCACTGAGAACAATGGGTTTGGCTGTGTTTGTAATCTTTCAAATAACGGCTCAGCGGCCGCTTTTTCAATAATATTCCTGGCATAAGAGCTGTCCGGTTATCGCAACGGTAATCAGGTTGAAGAATAAGGGTTGATTCGCCTCAGTTTTCGGCCGCCAGACGGGCGCGTAGCCGCTTGATCGCCTGGCTGTGCAGCTGACTGACGCGCGATTCCCCCACGTCCAGCACGGCACCGATCTCTTTGAGGTTCAACTCTTCCTGGTAATACAGCGTCAGCACCATTTTCTCGCGCTCCGGCAACGCTTCGATAGCGTCGATCACCCGCTGGCGGAGGTTGCCCTCCAGCAGATGATGTAACGGGTTGGTCTCTTCGTGCCCTTCCAGCAGCGGTTCTGCGCTTTCGCCATGCTCTTCGCGCCATTCGTCGTAGGAGAAAAGCTGGCTGTTATTGGTGTCCAACAGAATTTGACGGTACTCATCCAGTGGGATATTCAGCGTCTGCGCGACCTCCACTTCACTGGCCGGGCGGCCAAGCCGTTGTTCCAGTTGCCGCATTACCTGCGCAACTTCTCGCGCATGGCGACGCACGCTGCGCGGCACCCAGTCGCGGCTGCGCAGCTCATCGAGCATTGCGCCACGGATACGCTGCACCGCGTAAGTGGTGAAGGCGGTTCCCTGCAGGGCGTCATAACGCTCAACGGCATTCAACAACCCGATTCCCCCCGCCTGCAGCAGATCGTCAAGCTCCACGCTGGCGGGCAACCTGACTTGCAGGCGCAACGCCTCGTGGCGCACTAACGGGACATAGCGCAGCCAGAGAGAATTTTTGTCCATCACGCCTTCGGCGGTATACAGATCGCTCACTATGTCTAAAACCTGCGGATAAGAGAGTCAGCGCTATTATCCGTAGGGGGCAAAATGCCAATCGGCTGAACAGTCGCACAAAACAGGCTTTATTTGCGCCATGCATTAACTTCCGGGCGCGCGACCATAAAAAAACCCCGCCGAGGCGGGGTTCTTTACGACAGGTTAATCGCGGAGAGTCGATTAACGCAGCAGGGTCAACACGTTCTGGGTAGACTGGTTAGCCTGTGCCAGAACAGAGGTGCCGGCCTGTTGCAGGATGTTGGCACGGCTCATGTTGGACACTTCGGTCGCGTAGTCGGCATCCTGAATACGGGACTGGGAAGCGGACAGGTTGTTCACGGTGCTGTTCAGGTTGTTGATAACAGAATCGAAACGGTTCTGTACCGCACCCAGGGAAGAACGCAGCGAGTCAACCTGAGACAGCGCTTTGTCCAGCACCGCCAGCGGATCTTCAGTTGTTGGCGTGGTGCTCATTTCTGCGCCTTTGCTGACTTTACCCGCAGTGTCTACGTTGGCTTTGAAGTATTTGGCAGTTGCGCCAGTGCCTTCCTGGATAACGTAAGATTTGCCGCTGTCATAAGACTTCAGGTTAGCCGCATCGGCGCCGGTTGCAGTCACTTCCTGCTTAACGGTGGTGGTCGCGCTGGTGCCGGTCAAACCGGTGGTTTCAGCCGCAGCGATCGCCGTGATGTCACCGGAAGTTTTGTCGACGGTAGCCAGGTAGTTCTTGCCGTCGGTACCTACCGCGTAAACGTCGCCGGTCGCGTCATCTTTGATAAAGCTGGCTGGTGCAGCACCGTTAGCCTGCTTGTTGGTGGTGTTGGTGATGGCGATATCTTTGCCGTTTGGTACAGTCGTTGCCGCGCCACCCACTTTGGTAGGATCGATGGAGGTCGCAACGCTGAACTTGTCCAGACCCAGAGTAGAAGAGTTGATGTTTTTCAGGTCGATATCGATAGTTTCGTTATCGTTGGCACCCACCTGGATGGTCAGTTTCTGGTCGCCGCTCAGCACTTTCACGCCGTTGAAATCAGTTTGTTCAGAGATACGGTTGATCTCCGACAGACGTTGGGTGATTTCGTCCTGGATGGACTGCAGGTCGCTGGAAGAGTTGGAACCGTTCTGGGACTGTACGGTCAGACGACGGATGTTTTGCAGGTTGTCGTTAACTTCGTTCAGTGCGCCTTCGGTGGTCTGTGCCAGAGAGATACCGTCGTTAGCGTTACGGGAAGCCTGAGTCAGGCCCTTGATGTTAGCGGTGAAGCGGTTAGAGATCGCCTGACCCGCGGCATCATCCTTCGCGCTGTTGATACGCAGGCCGGAAGACAAACGCTCGATCGCAGTGCCCAGAGAAGACTGAGATTTGTTCAGGTTGTTCTGCGCCATCAGCGACAGGCTGTTGGTGTTAATTACTTGTGCCATTGTATGCTTTCCTTACGAATCAGTTGCGATATTCGCATCACGGTTAAAAGGTTCGGGCTTCGTTGCCCACGGCGTCAACCACCGTCCCATCAGGTATCGGCCCTCCCCCTGCAACCTTTAGAAATTTTTTCTTTTTTTTTCGCTTTCCGGCAATGGCATAAATAACGCTGTTTTTCCTTCTTCTATTGCGCCATCGGTTTTTTATTTTTTCGGTAAACTTTTTCTCCACTGGGCCGATAAACGCGTAAAGCGAATAAAGTCATTATCAAGGAGAATTACGAATGGCATCGATCAGTTCCTTAGGCATCGGCTCAGGGCTCGACCTCAACGGCTTGCTGGACAAGTTGACCAAAGCGGAGCAGCAACGTCTGACGCCCTACACTACCCAGCAGACCAGCTACAACGCCAAGCTGACCGCTTACGGCACCCTGAAAGGCTCGCTGGAGAAATTCGATACGCTGAGCAAAGACCTGGCCAAACCGGATTTCTTTAATAACACCACCGCCAGCACCCACGATCAGTTCGCCATCACCACCAATGCCAAAGCGGTACCGGGCAACTATGTGGTCGAAGTTGAACAGCTGGCGCAGTCCCAAACGCTGACGACTCAGGCAAATATCAGCGATCAGACCACCGAACTCGGCACCTCCGGCGCCAGCGGCCGTACCATCAGCATCACCCAGGGCAATCCGCCCAAGACCGTTGATATCCCTTTGAGTGACGATCAAACCTCGCTGCTGGAAATGCGCGATGCCATCAACGGCGCAAAAGCGGGCGTCAGCGCCAGCATCATGCGCGTTGGCGATAACCAATATCAGCTGGCGTTAAGCTCCTCGGCCACCGGCGAAAGCAACAAACTGTCGGTCAAGGTCAATAATGACGCTGCGCTGAACGACATTCTAAGCTACGACTCCAGCATCCCCAGCGGCGCAATGAAGCAGACTGTCCCCGCGCAGGATGCCAAAATCAAGGTTAACGGCACGGAGATCCAACGCAGCACCAACACCATTGCCGATGCCCTGCAGGGGGTGACGCTCGATCTGAAAACCAAGACCAAGACCGGTGAACCGCAAAATCTGGTGATCACCAACGATAAAACCGGCTCCGCCGATAAAATCAAAAGCTGGGTCGACAGCTATAACTCGCTGCTGGACACCTTTAATTCGCTGTCCAAATTTACCCCGGTGAAAAGCGGCGAAGAGCAGTCGGCGAAAAACGGCGCACTGCTGGGCGATAACACCTTGCGCGGTATTCAATCTTCAATCAAAAACGCGCTCAGCTCGGCGCAGGACAACCCGGAGCTGAAGGGGTTGGGCAATCTGGGGATCACCACCAATGTGAAAACCGGCAAGCTCGAGCTCGATAGCGAGAAACTGAAAAAAGCCATCGATGAGAAACCCGCCCAGGTGGCGAATTTCTTTGCCGGCAATGGCACGGATACCGGCATGGCGACCGAAATCCACAATGAAATTCAAAATTATATTAAAGCCGGCGGCGTGCTCGAGAATGCGACCAAGAGCATCAACACCAATCTCGATCGCCTGAATACGCAAATTACCCGCGTGACGGAAAGTATTCAGAGCACCATCGACCGCTATAAACAACAGTTTGTTCAACTCGATACCATGATGTCCAAACTTAATGGCACCAGTAATTATTTAAACCAACAGTTCTCAAGCAAATAAGAACTTTTTAACCAGGTAATAAATCGCATGTATAACCGTAGCGGAACTAAGGCCTACGCCCAGGTCAGTTTGGAAAGTGGCGTAATGAGTGCCAGCCCGCACCAGTTAATCGTGATGCTTTTCGACGGGGCGCTCAGCGCCCTGTTACGCGCACGCATTCTGATGAATCAGGGTGATATCGCCGGCAAAGGGCTGGCTATATCAAAAGCCATCAATATTATTGATAACGGTTTGAAAAGCGGCCTCGACCACCAGCAAGGCGGTGAGATGGCCGATAATCTTGCCGCGCTGTATGACTACATGAAGCGTCGCCTGCTGCAGGCTAATTTGCATAACGACGAAGCGGCGATAGCCGAAGTGGTCAAGCTGCTGGAAAACATTGCTGACGCCTGGCGCCAGATTGGTCCCAATTATCACCCTTCGCAGGACGCCGTCTAATGGAACGTCAACAGCAACTGCTAGCCGCGTATCAGCAAATTTATACCCTGAGCAGCCAAATGATCGCACTGGCGCAAACGGAAAGATGGGAAGATCTGGTCGAGCTGGAGCTGGCCTACGTTCAGGCGGTTGAGAAAACCGCCGACTTTACCGGCAACGCGGGGCCATCAATGGCGCTGCAGGAATTGTTGCGCAATAAGTTGCAGCAAATCTTGGACAACGAAAATGAGCTGAAGCGTCTGTTGCAGCGCCGCATGGATCAGTTGAAAGAATTGATTGGCCAATCGACGCGCCAAAGCGTGGTCAACAGCACCTATGGTCAGTTTCACGATCGCGCCCTGCTATTAGGAGAACCGCAGATCAGGTGACCCGGCTATAATAACGACATCTTATGGATGAATAGCACCATACGCTATTTTTCCCTAATTAAGTCAGGATATTAATCCATGAAACTTGAATTATTCACGACCATTATATTTCTCACCAGGTCCGCTGGGGTGAATATATTCGCCCCGGCTAACGCGGGCGCAGCATGCAGCGCCCCTGGAATACGGATAAATATCACTCCGACACGGACGTTTTCTGTTCAGCAGGAAATTGATTTTTGATAGATAAAACACGTCGTTGTGCTTCACAACGGATGGAAAAATGTTGCTCCAACGCCCATCAAAGCGTAAAGATATTCCCAGATAATGGCTGCGAAATGAATATCGATGGAACGTACAATTAATCTTTGTCCCGGGATTGGTGCCTCTGCGCACATCATTCAGCATACTGAATTATTATTCCCTTCAGTTTATTTTGAGCAACCTCATCTGTATCTGGTACAGCAAGGCCACAAACGCGTGCGCTGGCAACAGCATGAAGTGGTGGCCCATGCGGGAGAACTGTTGATTATCGACGGAGGACAAACCGTGGATATTATTAATGGCCTCTCCGATGAAGGCGTATTCAGTTGTCAATTGCTTATCTGCGATCCGCTATTGTTCCACCTGCAGCAAACTCCCGATGAAACCGCCCCACCGGCCCGGTTCGACGCGGTGTTGGCCTTACGCAACCTGCCCTGCGCGCTGATGCACAGCTTTGAGACCACCAGCCTGGCGCTGGCGCTTAAACAGCGTTTCCCTCCTATCATCATCCGCCACAAGATGCTGGAAATCCTGCTCTGGCTGAAGCAGTTCAACATCAGCTTTATTCATAACGAGGCGCGGGATTTGACGCAGCGAGTACGCCGCTGCCTGGCGACCGACCCGCATAACATCTGGACGGCGGCCAAGGTGGCGGAAAGTCTGTCGATGAGCGAAGTCGTGCTGCGGCGCAAGCTTTCGTTAGAAAACACCGCATTGCGCAATTTGATGATCGACGTGCGTATGAGCAGCGCGCTGACGCTGCTGCAATCTACCGATTGGCCCATATCCGCCATCTCTCAACACGTCGGATATGAAAGTTCCTCGCGGTTTGCCGAACGTTTCCGCAAACGTTTCGGCTTTGCGCCAACCGCCATTCGCGGGCATCAGCGGATCATGGAGCCCGGCGCGATCCAACCCTATCGCCTCAGTCTTATGGAGGCGCCGGAGTGATACCCGCGCCTGCAAATTAAATCGTTGCACAATGAACTCGCCGTTTATGCACCCGGCGTTAGCGGAAAACAGCCCGGTAAGATAGCATCGTCGAACCTTAATACCGCCAGAGGCGAATCAACGATGCTCAACGAAAAATGGCTGTTTTCCCTTGCCGTGTTGCTGATCGGCCTATGGCTGCTGGGTCTGCTGTATGAAGAAGACGCTATGCGGATGCTCTCGGGAAAATAAATCGGCAAGGCCACGCACAGTGGCCAACGACGCTTTAACTTTGTTTAATTAATACAGTGATCAATCCAACTAAAACGATCACTATTAACACACTGAACAATCGCCATCTGCTCTCACTTTTGCTGCTCATTTTTATTACCTGATAATTTAAATGCCTTAAACTCGCACGATTATAATCCAGCAATAAGTTCAGCAATTTGAGACAAAGCATGTTTTTTATGCGTTTACTCAGGCGATTGCCCAGCTCGGTTTTCGGTTTTGTCGTTAAAAAGCAAAAAACCCACCGATGGTGGGTTTTCAAATCAGGCCTTAACCTGCCGTTCTCTCTTCAAGAGGGAATCAAGGCTTTCCAGGCTAACTTCCAGCTCCGGGATTTCGGCTTCTCTCGGCCGGCCGATATATCCCATTGAGGCGGCAGAAGTATGAGCGAATCCTTTACCCTGACTATCAATGCTCACCTCCCCAGGATGCTCCACGGGCACGCTTTTATGTCGCACGGTCATCTCAACCTCCAGAGTTACAGAAAGCTAATGCTACTACAAGTATAACAAATACCAAAAAGCTCCATGCCGTAAACGCCATCTCCCTGAATGATAAGCCGATCAGTTTAGCCTTATCACCATGCGTTTCTTCGATCTTCAATGTTGCCTTAGAGTATTGTTTTGCCAATCCTACGTACGTTGAATCTCTTGGGTTATCCAGAAAAACGCTTTCCATTTTCTGATGGTTGGTTGGCAACTTGGGGATATCTTTTAGCAAGACAGCTCTGAAAACAAAGCTCCATGCGCTACAAAGGCAAAGAAAGGTAAAAAAAACCAGCTATACATGTGAGCATGTTAAGTGCGGCAAACTTCTGATTCAGCAGCAATGCCGCGGTAAATCTGACGATCAAGATAAACGCAGTAACTATCACGCTCAAAGATGCAAAAACCTTAAGTCCCTTTTCCTCCAGCTTTCGTATCCTGTCCAAAGCCGCTGCATATTGAGTCTCTTGATACTCAAAGTACAATTTGCTCCTTTCCAGCAGTTCAACGGCAATATCATTTTCAAGCGATTTCATCGTCTTCCCTTTTTCCATTTTCACCTGCCAAAACCAATAAGATTCCATTCATAATGGGAAAAATTAGCACGGTAACCCTGGGGAATAAAATCATTAAAATCAATTAATTAGTAAAATTAAATCACTATTTAAAATGTTTCCGCATTGGCATTTGCCCCAGTCTTGCCCCGAGACTCTCGGCAGGCATGAAATTTGTTCACGAATTCAAAGAACTCAACCCATCACACCGCCATGTTCATCACTTCCTGATAGGCGGAAACCAGCTTGTTACGCACTTGCACGCCCATTTGCAGTGAGATGGACGATTTTTGCAGATCGACCATCACGTCGTTCAGGCTGACGCCCGGCGCCCCCAGCTCGAAGCCTTGCGCCTGTTTGCGCGCCGCCTGCTGGGTATCGCTGATCTTGCCGATAGCCGCTTTCAACTCGCCGGCAAAGCTGACGCCCTGCGTCGCTGAACCCTGGCTAATCTGCCCCGCTTGAATCGCCGTGGCCTGCAACTGCTGCAATACCCCTTCAATCCCCTGAATTGCCATTGTGACCTCAATAAAGACCCTGCTGCCGGACCTGTTTTCATCGGGCGCTACTTTGATGCTGAGGAGCCTACCACAGCCTTTTTATCCTAAAGCGGCTAATTAACTGCAAAAAACCCGGCTTATCGGGCCATCGAAATCGCCCTTAAGGGCAAATAATGGCACGCCCAGAAATGGGAGCGCCGCTATTTAGAAGATACGTGTATCAGGGAGTCTGTTTTGTCACCACACAACGCTAACCACACCGTCCATCAGCCTGGCAGGGAGCTACGCCGTGGCTTGCACCGGATCCTGAGCGACATTGAAGGACACGGCATAAAATGAGTGCTTCAATAACCGCCACCGAAAACCACGAAAATGGCCTGCAAGCTTTGTGGAACCGCCTGCGCGCCAACCCGAAAATTCCGCTGCTGGTGGCCGCTTCCGCTGCAATCGCCATCGTGGTCGCGTTGCTGTTATGGGCGAAAAGCCCGGATTACCGCGTGTTGTACAGCAATCTTAACGATCGCGATGGCGGTGCGATAGTGACCCAATTGACGCAGATGAATATCCCCTACCGTTTTGCCGAGAACGGCGCGGCGTTGATGATACCGGCCGATAAGGTCCATGAAACCCGCCTGCGCCTGGCGCAGCAGGGATTGCCGAAAGGCGGTGCGGTGGGATTCGAATTGCTGGATCAGGAAAAATTCGGCATCAGCCAGTTTAGCGAGCAGATCAACTATCAGCGGGCGCTGGAAGGCGAACTATCGCGCACCATCGAGTCTCTGGGGCCGGTACAGAACGCGCGCGTACATCTGGCGCTGCCAAAGCCTTCGCTGTTTGTCCGCGAGCAGAAATCCCCTTCCGCCTCCGTCACCCTGACGCTGCAACCCGGCCGTGCGCTGGATGACGGCCAGATCAACGCTATCGTTTATATGGTCTCGAGCAGCGTGGCCGGCTTGCCGCCGGGCAACGTCACAGTGGTCGATCAGGCCGGTCGCCTGCTGACCCAGTCTGACGGCGCCGGCCGCGATCTGAATGCGGCGCAGCTGAAATACGCCAACGAAGTGGAAAACCGCTACCAGCGCCGCATCGAAGCGATTCTGGCGCCGATGGTCGGCAGCAATAACGTACGTGCCCAGGTCACCGCGCAGATCGATTTCGCCACCCGCGAACAAACCGACGAAGAATACCAGCCAAACCAACTGCCGAATCAGGCCGCCGTGCGCTCTCAGCAAATGAGCCAAAGCGAGCAGCTTGGCGGGCCGCAGGTCGGCGGCGTGCCGGGCGCGCTATCCAATCAACCCAGCGCGCCGGCTACCGCGCCGATCGAAACCGCCAAGCCCAACGCCGCCGGCAATAACGCCAACGGTGCCAAACCGAATGCCACCACCACCCGCAGTACCGCGGCCAACGGCAGCGGGCCGCAGAATACCCGTCGCGATGAAACCACCAACTATGAGGTCGATCGCACCATCCGCCATACCCAGCAGAAAGCCGGAACGGTACAGCGGCTGTCGGTAGCGGTGGTGGTCAACTATCGCGGCGTCGATAAAGACGGCAAACCGCTACCGATGAGCAAAGAGCAACTGACGCAGATCGAATCGCTGGTACGTGAATCGATGGGCTTCTCCAGCAGCCGTGGCGATACCCTGAACGTGGTCAACACGCCGTTTACCGATACCGAAGCCACCGGTGGCGAACTGCCGTTCTGGCAAACCCAGAACTTTATCGATCGCCTGTTCGACGCCGGCCGCTATCTGCTGGTGTTGCTGGTGGCCTGGCTGTTGTGGCGCAAGCTGGTACGCCCGCAATTGCAAAATCGCCAGGCGGTGCAACAGGCCGCGCTTGCCGCCGCCAACGCGCCGATGGCCAAGCCGGTTGACGGCAATAAACCGAGCAATGAGGAGCTGGCGCAGCACAGGAAATCGCAGCAGCGCGTCAGTGCAGAAGTCCAGAGCCAGCGGATCCGCGATCTGGCTGATAAAGACCCGCGCGTGGTCGCTCTGGTAATCCGCCAATGGATGAGTAACGAATTATGAGTCTGACCGGAACCGAAAAAAGCGCCATCCTGCTGATGACGTTGGGCGAAGATCGCGCCGCCGAGGTGTTCAAACATCTCTCCTCGCGTGAAGTGCAGCAGTTAAGCGGCACCATGGCCAGCATGAGCCAGGTCTCGCACAAACAGCTGAGCGAAGTCCTGCGCGAGTTCGAAGACGACGCCGAACAATACGCGGCGCTGAGCGTCAACGCCAGCGACTACCTGCGTTCGGTGCTGGTCAAAGCCCTGGGTGAAGAGCGTGCCTCCAGCCTGCTGGAGGACATTCTCGAATCGCGCGAGACCACCACCGGCATGGAAACCCTCAACTTTATGGAGCCGATGAGCGCCGCCGATCTGATCCGCGACGAACATCCGCAGATCATCGCCACCATCCTGGTCCACCTGAAGCGCGGCCAGGCGGCAGACATTCTGGCACTGTTCGACGAGCGCCTGCGCAACGACGTGATGCTGCGCATCGCCACCTTCGGCGGCGTGCAGCCTGCGGCGTTGGCGGAGCTGACCGAGGTGCTGAACAACCTGCTCGACGGGCAGAACCTCAAGCGCAGCAAAATGGGCGGCGTACGTACCGCAGCCGAGATTATCAACCTGATGAAAACTCAGCAGGAAGAAGCCGTTATCGACGCCATGCGCGAATACGACGGCGAGCTGGCGCAGAAGATCATCGACGAGATGTTCCTGTTCGAAAATCTGGTGGAAGTCGACGATCGCAGTATCCAGCGCCTGTTGCAGGAAGTGGAAGGCGAATCGCTGCTGGTCGCGCTCAAAGGCGCGGAACAGCCGCTGCGCGAGAAGTTCCTCAGAAACATGTCGCAACGCGCCGCCGACATTCTGCGCGACGATTTGGCCAACCGCGGGCCGATGCGCATGTCGCAGGTGGAGAACGAACAGAAAGCCATCCTGCTGATTGTCCGTCGTTTGGCGGAGAGCGGCGAAATGATTATCGGCGGTGGCGAGGACACCTATGTCTGATCGCATTAACACCCTGCCCTGGCAACCCTGGTCACTCAGCGATCTGCTGGAGCCCAAACCGGCAATCGAGCCTTTGCCGCCGGTTGAAACCGACGCCCTGCCGCTGGACGAAAGTGCCGAGCGGCAACAGCAGTTGCTCCAGCTGCGCCTGCAAGCGGAACAGCAAGGCCAACAGCTGGGCTATGCCGACGGCCGGCAAAAAGGTTACGAAGCGGGTCTCCAGGCCGGTATGGAAGAGGGCCGCCAGCAAGGGCTGCTGGAAGCGCAGCAACAGCAGCAGCCACTGACCGCGCACTGGCAACAGTTGATAACCGAGTTTCAGCACACGCTGGATGCGCTCGACAGCGTGATCGCCTCGCGCCTGATGCAGTTGGCGCTGACCGCCGCCAAACAAGTGCTCGGCCAGCCGCCGGTATGCGACGGCACCGCCCTGCTGACGCAGATCCAGCAGTTGATCCAACAAGAGCCGATGTTCAGCGGCAAACCGCAGCTGCGCGTGCACCCGGACGACTATCAACGTATCGAACAGCAGCTGGGCGCCACGCTCAGCCTGCACGGCTGGCGGCTGTTGGCGGACGCTCAACTGCACCCCGGCGGCTGCAAGGTCAGCGCCGAAGAAGGCGATCTCGATGCCAGCCTGGCCACGCGCTGGCACGAACTCTGCCGCCTGGCTGCACCGGGAGACCTGTAATGACCGCTCGCCTCGGCCGCTGGCTGTCCTCGTTGGATACGCTGGAAAAACGCATCGCTCGCACGCCTGCGATCCGCCGCTACGGCCGCCTGACGCGCGCCACCGGGCTGGTGCTGGAAGCCACCGGTTTGCAATTGCCGATCGGTGCCACCTGCCTGATCGAACGTCACAACGGCGGTGACGTGCAGGAAGTGGAAAGCGAAGTGGTCGGTTTTAACGGCCAGCGGTTGTTCCTGATGCCGCTGGAAGAAGTGGAAGGCATCGTGCCCGGCGCCCGGGTTTACGCCCGCATTGCTCCGGAAGGGCAAAGCGCCGGCAAGCAACTGCCGCTCGGCCCTGCGCTGCTGGGCCGGGTGCTGGACGGTAGCGCCAAACCGCTCGACGGCCTGCCCGCACCGGAAACCGGCTATCGCGCACCGCTGATTACCGCCCCATTCAACCCGTTGCAACGTACGCCGATCGAACAGGTACTGGACGTCGGCGTGCGCACCATCAATGGCCTGCTGACCGTCGGGCGCGGCCAGCGCATGGGGCTGTTTGCCGGATCCGGCGTCGGTAAAAGCGTCTTGTTAGGCATGATGGCGCGTTATACCCAGGCCGACGTGATTGTCGTCGGTCTGATCGGCGAACGTGGCCGCGAGGTCAAAGACTTTATCGAGAACATCCTCGGTGCCGAAGGGCGAGCGCGCTCGGTGGTGATCGCCGCCCCGGCGGACGTCTCGCCGCTGTTGCGCATGCAGGGTGCAGCCTACGCCACACGCATCGCCGAGGACTTCCGCGATCGCGGCCAACACGTGCTGCTGATTATGGATTCCCTCACCCGTTACGCCATGGCGCAACGTGAGATCGCGCTGGCTATCGGCGAGCCGCCGGCTACCAAAGGCTATCCGCCCTCCGTGTTCGCCAAATTGCCGGCGCTGGTGGAGCGTGCAGGTAACGGCATCAGCGGCGGGGGTTCGATCACCGCGTTTTATACGGTACTGACCGAAGGCGATGACCAGCAAGACCCGATAGCCGACTCGGCGCGCGCCATTCTCGATGGCCACGTGGTGCTGTCGCGCAGGCTGGCGGAAGCGGGCCATTACCCGGCAATCGACATCGAAGCCTCGATCAGCCGCGCCATGACGTCGCTTATCGACGACGAACACTATCGCCGGGTACGCAATTTCAAGCAGATGCTGGCCAGCTATCAGCGTAACCGCGATCTGATCAGCGTCGGCGCTTACGTAGCGGGCAGCGATCCGCTGCTGGATAAGGCCATGACGCTGTATCCGCAGATGGAGGCCTATCTGCAACAGGGCATTTTTGAACGCAGCGGTTACGACGACGCCTGCCAACAGCTACAGCAGATGATCGCTTAACGTCACAAAAGGCTGAACCCGATGAAACCACAGTCACCTCTGATTACCCTGCGCGATCTGGCGCAGGATGCGGTGGAACAGGCTACGCAACAGTTGGGCCAGGTGCGCAAAGCGCAACAGGCGGCTGAGCAGCAGCTTTCCATGCTGCTCAATTATCAAGACGAGTACCGTCAGAAGCTGAATCACCAGTTGAGCGACGGCATGGACTCTTCGCACTGGCAAAACTACCAGCAATTTATCGGCACGCTGGAGCAGGCCATCGAACAACATCGCAACCAACTGATGCAGTGGGGCCAGAAGGTGGACCACGCGATGAAGCACTGGCAGGACAAACAACAACGGCTGAACGCCTTCGACACTCTGCATACCCGCGCCCAAAGCGCGGAACGGCAGAGGGAGAACAAACGGGATCAAAAACTGATGGATGAGTTCGCTCAACGCAGTTCACAAAGGAATCTACACCCATGAACCTGAATGCCGTGCCGGGCGGCGTAGCGCCTGGCGACGTCGGCGTGCTGCCTGAAGCGCAGTTGTCGCTGGATGACTCGTCGCTGTCCTCGGCCTTTGCCCTGCTGCTCGGTGCACGCACACTGTCGGCCGACAAAGATGAGGGCAAGTTGCCGCCGACATTACTGAACGCAGAAGCAGAAGATGACAGCACAACGGCACTGAGCCGCCCTCTGCAAAATCCACTGCTGGCCGCCTTCGGCGAACGCGATGGGTTGTTGTCGCCTGCCTTGTTGAAGGGTATTCAGCCACCGGCGGTGTCGGTCGGCGATGACAAACCGCAGGATGAAAAACCGGAGGCCGCCCTTCGCCCCGCCGGGGAAATCGATGCCGCTACATTGCAGGCGCTGTTCGCCATGCTGCCGCTGGCCGTTACCTCGGCCACGCCGATCACGGCCGCAACGGGGCTAAACCTTGAAGGCGAACAGGACCCGGCGCACCCTGCCGCCCTGCTGAGCGCCGCGCTGGGCCCACAGTCCAATCCTGCAGGCATCCCGATGACGCCGCCCCCAAAAGCCACGTCGTCAGTGACCGAAAAACCGCTGACCCCTGACGCACGCGCCGACGGCCCGCAGCCAACCGCGGCCCCCCATGACCAGCCGGATGCAACAGCGCTGAAATTCAGCGCCGATACCCAGCATCAGGCACCGGTCAATCAGCTGATGGTGCCGCCGGTCGCCAGCCCGACCGTGGCGACAACGCCGAACGTTTCCCTGGTCACCGCCCCGCCGACACCGCAATTAAACGCCCAGCTTGGCAGCCCGGAGTGGCAGCAGGCGTTGAACCAACAGGTGCTGATGTTCCATCGCAACGGCCAGCAAAGCGCCGAACTGCGCCTGCACCCGCAGGAGTTGGGCGCACTGCAAATCACCCTCAAAATGGACGATAACCAGGCGCAGCTGCACATCGCTTCCGCGCACGGCCAGGTACGTGCCGCCGTGGAAGCCGCCATGCCGCAACTGCGCCATGCCCTGGCGGAAAGCGGCATCAGTCTGGGGCAAAGCAGCGTTGGCGGCGACTCCATGCCACAGTGGCAACAGGCGCAGCAGCAAACTGGCGATGAGCAGGGCCGGCCGACTTACCGCGATAGCCACGGTGAGCGCGATCCGGCCGCCGAAACCCTCATCGCCCCAGCGCAATTGCAGGCGATGGCCCGCGCCGTCAGCGGCGTCGATATTTTCGCCTGAGCGGCGGCAAATGCCCAAGCTGACACGCTTTTCCCCGCCTATTCTGGCTATTGCACACTGGAATAGGCGCGATAATACCTTTACCCGTCATACTTGAAGCTGCATCTGTGTTGGCTGCGTTTGCGCGCCCCAGTCACATAGTTACCTATGCTCCTGGGGACTTACAAACTTGCCGTCGCGATGCAACTCCAATTATTTTGGGTAAATATGTCGTGCGTGCGGCTTTTACACGCGCTACATACCCACGAGACCTTAGGTTGCAGCTTGAAAAATAAAGGATATATACCCTATGGATTTCAAGTCGCAGCTAGGCGGCCAGCGCATGAGTCCCCAGGAGCTTACTCAAGTAAGTGACTGGGGTGAGTGCGAGCAGCCAACAACGCTGCGGCCTGAAAGACGAAGGGTATGTCACTACAGGAATTTGATTTAGCTATGTCTCAAAACACCCTACCGGCAGCACCGAAACGCTCCCTTCTGGTCATCCTGCTGGTGTTGATTACCGTCGCCGCCTGCGGCGCGGCAGGCTACAGCTGGTGGCAACTGAAACACCACCAAGACGGCGCTCAGCCCGCCGCCAAAGCACAGCCGCCGGCTGCGCCGGTGTTTATGCCGTTGGACACGTTTACCGTCAATCTGGTTACGCCGGACAACAACCCCGATCGCGTGTTGTATATCGGCCTGACGTTGCGCTTGCCGGATGAAAACACCCGCCGCCAGTTGAACGATTTTCTGCCGGAAGTGCGCAGCCGCCTGCTGATGCTGCTTTCCCGTCAGGAAGCGGGCCAATTGAGCAGTGAACAAGGGAAACAGCAACTGGTGGCGCAGATTAAGGACGTGCTTAGCCCGCCGCTGGTTAAGGGACAACCGAAGCAGGTGATCAGCGACGTGCTGTTCACCGCCTTCATATTGCGGTAATCACTATGGGCGACAGCATTCTTTCACAGGCAGAGATCGACGCCTTGCTCAACGGCGACAGCGCGGGTGATGAACCCGAAGCGGTGGTCAGCAACGAGAGCGAGGTCAAGCCGTACGATCCGACCACCCAGCGCCGAGTGGTGCGCGAACGGCTGCACGCGCTGGAAATCATCAATGAACGTTTTGCCCGTCAGTTCCGCATGGGGTTGTTCAACCTGCTGCGCCGCAGCCCGGACATTACCGTCGGCCCGATCCGGATCCAACCGTATCACGAATTTGCCCGCAACCTGCCGGTGCCCACCAACCTCAATCTGGTGCACCTGAACCCGCTGCGCGGCACCGCGCTGTTCGTGTTCGCGCCGAGCCTGGTGTTTATCGCCGTCGATAACCTGTTCGGCGGCGACGGCCGCTTTCCTACCAAAGTGGAAGGCCGCGAGTTCACGCCAACCGAACAGCGGGTGATCAAACGCATGCTGCGCCTGGCGCTGGATGCCTATGGCGACGCCTGGAGCGCGATTTACAAGATCAATGTGGAATACGTGCGCGCCGAAATGCAGGTGAAATTCACCAATATCACCACCTCGCCGAACGACATCGTGGTCACCACCCCGTTCCAGGTGGAAATCGGTGCGCTGAGCGGTGAATTCAACATCTGCATTCCGTTCGCGATGATCGAACCGCTGCGCGAACTGCTGACCAACCCGCCGCTGGAAAATTCGCGGCAGGAAGACAGCCACTGGCGTGAAACGCTGGTGAAACAGGTACAACATTCCGAGCTGGAGCTGATTGCCAACTTCGTCGATATCCCGATGCGGCTGTCAAAAATCCTGAAGCTGCAGCCGGGTGACGTATTACCGATTGATAAACCGGAACGCCTGATCGCCCACGTGGATGGCGTACCGGTTCTGACCAGCCAATACGGCACGTTAAACGGGCAGTACGCCCTGCGTGTTGAACATTTGATTAACCCTATTTTGAATGCTCTGAGTGAGGAACAGCCCAAATGAGTGATCCTAAGCAACCGTCTGGCGAAGGAAAGGAATCCGTGGACGATCTGTGGGCTGATGCGTTTAACGAGCAGCAAGCGACCGACAACACGTCAACAACCGAGGCGGTGTTCAAATCGCTGGAGGCGCAGGATGCCGTCGGTAGCCTGCAGGATATCGATCTGATCCTGGATATCCCGGTCAAGCTGACCGTGGAGTTGGGCCGCACCAAAATGACCATCAAAGAGCTGCTGCGTCTGTCGCAGGGATCGGTAGTCGCATTGGACGGGCTGGCGGGTGAACCGCTGGACATTCTGATCAACGGCTATCTGATCGCCCAGGGCGAAGTGGTGGTGGTGGCCGACAAGTTCGGTGTACGCATCACCGACATCATCACCCCGTCCGAACGCATGCGTCGCCTGAGCCGTTGATGAACCCAGGCTCCGCCGTGCCCGGCCAGGGCACACTGCAACCCGCCACACCGGCGCTGCCGGCCGGCTCGGTGCTGACGCAGGTCAGCGCTGCGCTTGGCGGTATCCTGCTGCTGATCCTCTTGGCCGGCTGGCTGTTCCGCCGCCTGGGGTTTGCCCCTCAGGCGCGCAACAGCAAACTGCTCAACCTGCGCGCCAGTTGCCAGGTCGGGCAGCGCGAGCGGGTGGTGGTGATTGAAGTGGATAATACCCTGCTGGTGCTGGGCGTGACCGCACAGCAAATCACCCCGCTGCACCAGCTGCCGGTTCCCGCACAGGACAGCAACGCAGCCGACGCCGCGCCGCCGGCTGATTTTCGCCAGTTGATGCAAAAAGTTCTGAAACGTCCGGAAAAATCGGCATGAAACCCATAGTTCATTGCGTCGCCTCGCTTTACCGGGGCGGAAAGGCCCTTTTCTGGCCGGCTGCCACCCTGTTGCTCGTCAGCCCGACGGCGTTGGCGCAGTTACCCGGCCTGATCAGCCAGCCGCTGGCCAACGGCGGCCAAAGCTGGTCGCTGCCGGTGCAGACGCTGGTGCTGCTGACGTCACTCAGCTTCCTGCCTGCCATGCTGCTGATGATGACCAGTTTCACCCGTATCATCATCGTGCTCGGGCTGCTGCGCAACGCGCTCGGCACCCCCTCGGCACCGCCGAATCAGGTGATGCTCGGCCTGGCGCTATTCCTGACCTTTTTCATCATGTCGCCGGTATTCGACAAGGTCTACCAAGACGCCTATCTGCCGTTCAGCCAGGACAAAATCAGCCTCGACGCGGCGCTGGATAAAGGTTCCCAGCCGTTGCGCGAGTTTATGCTGCGCCAGACGCGTGAAACCGATCTGGCGCTGTACGCCAGGCTCGCCAACCAACCGCCGCTGGCCGGGCCGGAAGCGGTGCCGATGCGCATTCTGCTGCCGGCTTACGTCACCAGCGAGCTGAAAACCGCGTTCCAAATCGGCTTCACGGTGTTTATTCCGTTTCTGATTATCGATCTGGTGGTCGCCAGCGTGCTGATGGCACTGGGGATGATGATGGTGCCGCCTGCCACCATCTCGCTGCCGTTCAAACTGATGCTGTTTGTGTTGGTGGACGGCTGGCAATTGCTGCTCGGCTCGCTGGCGCAGAGTTTCTATTCGTAACCCGCCTCAAAGGAAACATGATGACACCTGAATCGGTCATGGCGCTGGGCACCGAGGCGATGAAAGTGGCGCTGGCCCTGGCCGCCCCGCTGCTGCTCGCCGCGCTTATCAGCGGCCTGGTGGTCAGCCTGTTGCAGGCCGCCACCCAGATCAACGAAATGACGCTGTCGTTCATTCCCAAAATTCTGGCGGTGGTCGCCACCATCGTGATCGCCGGCCCCTGGATGCTGAACCTGCTGCTGGACTATATGCGCACGCTGTTCAGCAACCTGCCTAATCTGATTGGTTAGCCATGCTCACCTTTGACAGCGTACAGTTCGGCGTTTGGCTCAGCCAATACTTCTGGCCGCTGCTGCGCATTCTGGCGCTGATCAGCACGGCTCCGGTGTTCAGCGAAAAACAAATCGGCAAAAAAGTGAAAATCGGCCTCGGCGGCCTGATCGTCATCCTGATCGCCCCCGGACTGCCCACCAGCACTGTCCCCATTTTCTCCGCCGCCGGCTTGTGGCTGGCGGCCCAGCAGATCCTGATTGGCGTGGCGCTCGGGCTGACCATGCAGTTTGCCTTTGCGGCGATACGTCTGGCCGGCGAAGTGATCGGCATGCAGATGGGCCTGTCGTTCGCCACCTTCTTCGATCCCAGCGGCGGGCCGAATACGCCGGTGCTGGCACGGTTGCTCAACTTGCTGGCCATGCTGCTGTTCTTGAGCTTCGACGGCCACCTGTGGCTGATCTCCTTGCTGGCGGACAGTTTTCATACTCTGCCGATCCAGCCCGCCCCCCTGAACGGCAACGGTTTTTTGGCATTGACCCAGGTGGGTTCGCTGATTTTTATCAACGGCATGATGCTGGCGTTGCCGCTGATTTGCCTGCTGCTGACGCTGAACATGGCGCTCGGCCTGCTCAACCGCATGACGCCGCAGCTGTCGGTATTCGTCATCGGTTTCCCGGTCACCATGACCATCGGCATTATGACCCTCGGCATGATGATGCCGATGCTGGCGCCGTTCTGTGAGCACCTGTTCGGTGAATTCTTCGACCAGTTGGCCAGAGTAATAGGTGGGATGGTGAACTGAGAAAAAAAAGGCACGTCACGCCAACGTGAATGGGGGCAAGCGTGACATGCCAAACGGTGCGCCCGGTTTCAAGAGTTCCCCACCGCAGTGTTACAGCGATAACGTCCTCTAAGCACACCCAACCAAGTACCCGCCATATATCCACGACGAGTGTTTGTTATTACCCTACCCGATGAATTTCGAATTGGCCGCTCTGGCGCATCCATGCGCTCGCGGCATTCGTACATCCCTGTACAGCACAGCCAGGCACCCAGCGAACTCATCTTCAGCATTCTAGGGGCGTTAAATGAGTCGGAACTTGTGATTGTCATACCCTATGGATTTCGAGTTGCAGCTAGGCGCCCAGCTAACTCATCCCCAGGAGCTTACTTAAGTAAGTGACTGGGGTGGGTTAGTGCAGGCAACAACGCTGCGGCTTGAAAGACGACGGGAATTAGCGGTTCATCTGGAACAGCGACATACCCTGCATATCACCGAAGGTTTTGTACGATGCCTGCAAGGCCGCCTGCTGCATGAAGTAGCTCGAAATCGACTCGGTCAGATCGGCATCCACCAATGCACTCATTTGCGTTTGGTTGATCATGTCGCGATCCTTGCCGATGTTGTCCAACGTATCCATTTCCTGCAGTTGGTTACCCAATTCGGCGCGCACGCTGAGCACCTTGTTATAGGAGTTGTCCAGCCCCCGATTGGCTTTGGCCAGCGCATCGTTGACCTGCTGTTTGGTGGCGTCGTCCGCACCGTCGAGCGGGGTTTTCAAGGCTTTCAGCGCGATATCGATGCTTTCAAACACGTTGGACACCGGTGCACTGCCGTCCGGCTCCGGCTTGGGGTTGCTGGTCAACGACATAAATACCGTATCGCCGGTATGGCCGACAGTCATGGTGCGGTTGGCATCCACTTTCTGCTCGACCGCCTTGTTGCCACCCACATAGCTGACCGAACCGCCGTTGTCCGCAAACGGCGGTTTATCATTCTCAAAACCGCCAAACATAAAGCGGCCATTGCCGTCGGTGCTGTTGGCCTGGTTAAGCAATTGGTCTTTCAACCCCTGCAACTGGGTAGCCAGCGAGTCGCGATCGTTGTCGCTTTCGGTGCCGCCGGCATTGACGATCAGCGCTTTTATGTCCGAGATGGTACTGGTCGCGCCGGCCAGCACCGTCTCTTCCATCGACACGCTCTGGCGGGCAAAGGTACGCGCCAGCGCATACTGGGTATTTTCCGACTGGGACTGGGCCAGCATCACCGCCTGCGACGCCGCCAGCGGATCGTCGGACGGGTTGCTGACCTTTTTGCCGGTGGAAAGCTGTTCTGCCGCTTTCATAAACAACGACTGGTTACCGGTGATGCCGGTCATGTTTTGCTGGTACATCATGCTGGTGCTCATGCGCATGGTGCAGGTTCCTCAAAATCAGCGACCGGAGCCGCCAGGGCCCCGGTTAAAGTGAAAATCAACGGATATTCAGCAGCGCATCGAACAGCGAGCTGGCGGTCTGAATGACCTGCGCGTTAGCCAGATAATATTGCTGGAAACGCAGCAATTCGCCGTATTCTTCGTCAAGGTTGACGCCTGAAATCGACTGCTGCTGGTTTTCCAACTGCTTGACGATGTTGCCCTGCGAGGTGGCGCTCACCTTGGCGGACGCGGTCTGATTGCCGACGCTGCTGACCAGGCTGGCGTAAGCACCGCTCAGGGTAGCCTTGCCATCGACCAATTTTTGGGTTTGCAGATCAAGCAGCTTCTTGGCGTTTTCATTGTCGCCACGGCCGCTGTCATCTTTACCGGCAGCAGCGATGTTGGCGGAATCGGTGATGGCGACTTTCAGGCTGCCCGCCACGTCGCTGACCGGCTTGACGGTAAAGCTGTCATTCTTTTGCGCAGTGCCGTCAATACCGACTTTCAGGCCGTCAAAACTCAACGTCGGATTACCGGCAGCGTCAGTACCCGCCGTGGCGTTAACTTTAACGTTGTCCGGCAGGCGGCTCACCTGCCAGTTACTGCCGTCAAACTCCACCCGGTAATCATTGGCCTTCACCTTGCCGGTATCGGTGTAGGACACCGACAGCGCGGCATCGCCGGTATTGCGGCTGTTGTCCACTGCGCGGGGACCGCCAAAGCTGAAGAAATCCGTGCCGG
This sequence comes from Serratia inhibens, assembly GCF_003591175.1. Lineage (GTDB taxonomy): Bacteria > Pseudomonadota > Gammaproteobacteria > Enterobacterales > Enterobacteriaceae > Serratia > Serratia inhibens. The sequence continues at coordinate 166,910 of NZ_QYYG01000002.1, forward strand.
CATCGCCGTTGAGATCGAACCCTGCACGGTGTTGCTGGTTAAAGCTGTCTGCCATCGCCAACGCGAGCTGCCCCAGTTGGTTGCGGGCGCTGTCCAGCGATTCGCTGCGGAATTTCAACACGCCGCTGACGCTGCCGCTGGTGATTTGGCCTTCCGGTATTTCGCTGGCGCCGTTGCCGCGGTCATAGCCCATAGTCAGGCGGGATGGGTCGCCGCTGGTAGGCACCGCCGCGACCTGGTAAGCATTGTTGCCCTGCACCAGCGTCAGGCCGTTGGCAAAGGAGACAGTGTAGGCATCGCCGTCCTGCTGGGTCACCTGCACGCCCACCACTTTGTTCAGGTCGGTAACCAGTTGATCACGCTGGTCCAGCAGCGCATTGGGCTCACCGCCGCTGCCGCGCAAACGGGTGATCTCTTCGTTCAGTTTGGCAATCTGCTGGCTGTAGCTGTTGATCTGCTGCGCGCTGTCGCTGAGCTGCTGATTCACGCCGCTGTCCATGTCGCGCAGGTATTTGTCGGTATTGTTGAACTGATTGACCAGGCCATTGGCTTTGCCCAATACCGTTTGCCGCGCGGCGTCATCGCCGGCATTGCTGACCAGGTTTTGCAGGTTGCTGAAAAAATCCTGCATGTTGGTCGACAAGGTGTTGGTCTTGCTGGCCAGCAGATTGTCAATCTGCGATATTTTTTCGAAATAGGCGTTCTGCGCCCCCGCCTGGCTCTGTGCGCCGCGCAGTTGGTTGGTGATGAACTGGTTATATTCGCGGTTAACGCTGGTGACGGTGACGCCGTTGCCGATAAAACCGCTCATGGTGCTCATGCCGCCGTTTTGCGCCAGGATCGCGGTCTGCCGGTTATAGCCCGCCACGTTGTAGTTGGAAATGTTGTTACTGACGGTGCTGAGCGCCACCTGCGCCGCATTCAGCCCGCTCATGGCGGTATTGATTAAGCTGTTGGACATAGAAGTTCCTTTTGCTGCGGTGCCGGTGGCCCACAGGAATCAATTAATCTGCCGGGCCGTTCGCCCAGCCTGTCTCTGTTATCGGCAAAAACGGGGGAAACTTAAGGTGTGAAATAGCCGACCTGGCTCTTTTGTTTTTCATTTACTGAAATCCCCAAAATAATTGGCGTTGTAGCCAGGCACGCTTGCACAGCCAACGCAGCTACGGCGTCAAGAATGAAGGGGATTTAGAACAGCTCCTTCAGGTCGTGGGTATAGGCTTTCACCACCTGTTCACCGGCGTTTTTCATCTGCTGGATCACGCTGACCAGCTTGTTGGCGTATTGCGGATCGGTGGCATATCCGGCCTGTTGCAGCGCATGCGCCGCCTGCTCCGGGCTGCGGGCGGCAGCCACGTCGGCGTAGCGCGGGTTATTGGTCAGCAGCTTGACGTAGTCGGCAATCGCCTCAACGTAAGAGCCATAAACCCGGAACCGCGCCTTGATCTTCTTCGCCGCCCCCTGCTCAAACTCGGTGGTGGTGATCTCGGTCACCGGGCCGTCCCAACTGCCGCCGGCCTTGATGCCGAACAGGTTGTAGCTCGGCGAGCCGTCGGCGGTCGGGATCTCGCGCTGGCCCCAACCGGATTCCAGTGCCGCCTGCGCCACAATCAGCTGATGCGGAATGCCGCTCTGTTCGCTGGCGACACGCGCCGGGATCGACAAACGGGCGACAAAATTGCCGTTGTTGAGCGACAGCGGCGAGGCCGCCGGCGCCTTCGGCACCGCACGGCGGATCATCTGCTCCAGCGCCTGATTCGGCAGCGTTTGCAACACTTCATTGTCCAACGCCATCGGCGACATCCCCGCCGTTTCGCTCGGAACGGCGTTGGCATTGGCCATCTGTTTCACCATCATATCGGCCAGCCCCAGCCCCTTCTGCGACATCTGCTGGGCGATCTGCTGGTCATACATCGAAGTGTAAAGCCGCGACTGATCGCTGCTCAGCACACCATCCTGCGGTAGCGCGGCGCGCATGCTTTTCAGCATCATCTGCACGAACATGCCTTCGACCTGCTGTGCCACCTGTTTCAGGTTACCCTGAGGATCGGCCGCTGCGTCGCGTTTCAGGCCGTTCAGCGCCTGGGCGTCATAGGCGGCGCCCGACATCGCCATCAGATCGCCGGCCATCAGATGATTTCCAGTTTGGCACGCAGACAGCCGGCGCTTTGCATCGCCTGCAGGATCGACATCAGATCGATCGGCGTAGCGCCCAGCGCGTTGAGCGCACGGATCACGTTGTTCAGATTGGCGCTGGCGTTCACCTTCTGCAGCGAACCACCCTGCTGCTGCACCGAAATCTGGGTATTGGGCGTCACCACGGTCTGCCCGCCGCCAAACGGCGTATTCGGCTGGCTGACGGTATTTTGCCGATCGACCACCACCGACAGGTTGCCCTGCGCCACCGCACAGGAATCCAGGATCACGTCGCGGTTCATCACCACCGAACCGGTGCGTGAATTGATGATCACCTTGGCGTCAATCGCCCCGACGCTGACGTTGATGTTCTGAATCTCCGCCAGGAAACGCACCTGCGAGCTGTTGCCCTGCGGCACCAGCACCTGAATGGTGCGGGCATCCAGCGGTGAGGCGGTGCCGCCGCCGCGTTGGCGGTTGATGGCGTCGCTGATCTGCTGCGCCAGCGTAAAGTCTTCGTCATTCAGTTGCAGGTTAATCACCCCGCCGTTGCCGAAGGTGGTCGGCAACTCGCGCTCAATGGTGGCGCCGTTGCTGATGCGCCCGCCCGCCAGCTGATTGACCTGCACGCTACTGCCTCCCGCCGCCGCACCTGCACCGCCCACCAGCACGTTGCCCTGCGCCAGCGCGTAAACCTGATTATCCACGCCTTTCAGCGGCGTCATCAGCAAGGTACCGCCGCGCAGGCTTTTGGCGTTACCCATCGAGGAGACCACCACGTCGATGTTCTGTCCGGTGCGCGAGAACGGCGGCAGCTTGGCGGTGACCATGACCGCCGCCACGTTTTTCAGCTGCATATTGGTGCCCGGCGGTACGGTAATGCCCAGTTGCGACAGCATGTTGCTCAGGCTCTGAGTGGTGAACGGCGTTTGCATGGTCTGATCGCCGGAACCGTCCAGACCCACCACCAACCCGTAACCGATCAGGGCGTTGTCACGCACGCCCTGTACCGTCACCAGATCGCGGATGCGTTCCGCCGTCGCCGGCAGGCTCAGCGCACAAATCACCAGCGCCATTAGAAATTTCTTTAACATTGGAACCTCATTCGCCTTACCCACAAGGCGTTATTGTCGCAGGCAGTTTGGGGGCGGACAGCGCACAGGTGGCGGAGCGTACACGCAGTACGTGACGACCCCGAGCACTGCCCAACCTCAAAATGGCAAGTAAAATAGCCTGTACTCAAAACGGTGAGACATTTAAGAAGAAGCGTTGCAACCACCCCATGGTCTGCGCTTCGTTGATATAGCCGTTGCCGACATATTCAATGCGCGCGTCCGCCACCTGGGTGGAGGTGACCGAGTTATTGCCGCTGATGGTGCGCGGGTTAACCACCCCGGAAAAACGGATAAATTCGGTACCCTGATTGATGGCGATCTGTTTTTCCCCCACCACGTGCAGGTTGCCGTTGACCAGTACCTGATTGACCGTGACGGTAATGGTGCCGCTGAAGGTATTGTTGGCGTTGGCCCCGCCCTTGCCGCCGAAGGTGCTGTCACCGGAGATATCCATGTCGGCGCGCGCGTTGCCCAGCAGGCCGTCGAGATAACGCGGTGACGTGGCGACGCCGAACTTGCTCGCGCCATTGCGACTGGCGTTGGCGGAGGAGCTTTTGCTGGCGCTGACGTTTTCCTGCAACACTATGGTCAGGGTATCGCCGATATTGCGCGGACGGCGGTCTTCAAACAGCGGCTGATAGCCGTAATTCATCGGCTGCACCGTCTGGAAAATCGATCCGTTCGGCACCGGAGCGCCCGCCGGTGCGGGCTGCGCCGTGGTAGCGCCATCAACCAAGGGTTTATGCGGAATATAGGCGCAGCCGCTCAGCGTCAGCATCGCCATTGCCGCCAGCCAGCGCTTTCCTTGCTGCGGCGCGTTTGCCATCAGATATGTGGTTACCACGGGTATCGCCTTTGTTTCACGAAATAGGGTGACGGGCGCACCGACGGCGCCCATCAATTACAGTTGCGTCAGTTTTTGCAGCATCTGATCGGAGGTTGATACCGCTTTGCTGTTGATCTCGTAGGCGCGCTGGGTCTGGATCATGTTGACCAGCTCTTCCGCCACGTTGACGTTAGAGGTTTCCACGTAACCCTGATAAAGCAGGCCCGCGCCGTTCAGCCCTGGCGTGCTCTCGTTCGGCGCGCCGGAACTCTCGGTTTCCTGGTACAGGTTCTCGCCCACGCTTTCCAGGCCGCTGTCGTTGATAAAGGTGGTCAGGGTCAACTGGCCTACCTGCTGGGCGGCGGTCTGGCCCTGTTGGGTAACGCTGACGATGCCGTCACGGCCGACGGTAATGCTCAGGGCGTTGGCCGGAATGGTGATCGCCGGTTGCACCTGGAAACCGCTGGCGGTCACCAGTTGGCCGTTCTGGTCGATCTGGAACGACCCGTCGCGGGTGTAAGCCTGGCTGCCGTCCGGCAACATCACCTGGAAGAAACCCTGGCCTTTAATCGCCACGTCTTTGCTGTTGTTGGTTTGCGACAGGTTGCCCTGGCTGTGCAGGCGCTCGGTCGCCACCGGACGCACGCCGGTGCCGATCTGCAACCCGGACGGTAGCGTAGTCTGCTCGGAAGACTGCGCGCCAGGCTGGCGCATGGTCTGGTACAGCAGATCTTCAAATACCGCTCGCTGGCGTTTGAAGCCGTTGGTGCTGACGTTCGCCAGGTTGTTGGCGATCACGTCCATATTGGTCTGCTGCGCGTCCAGACCGGTTTTGGCAATCCATAAAGATGGGATCATGGGTTATTTCCTTGCTGCTTAACTCAGTGATAACAACGAGTTGGCGCGCTGTTCATTTTCATCCACACTGTGGATGACCTTCATCTGCATTTCAAAGCGACGGGCGTTGGCGATCATGTCGACCATGGTTTCCATCGGTTTGACATTGCTGCCCTCCAGTACGCCCGGCATCACCCGCACCAGCGGATCGTTTTGCAATTGATTGCCGCGTTGCTGTTGGGTTTCCGGCGTCAGACGGAACAGCCCGTCGTCGCCGCGCATGACCTCACGCGCGTCGGCCTTCACCAGCTTCAGCCGGCCGATTTGGGCGATGGTGTTCGGCGGATCGCCGGCGTTCAGCGCCGAGATAGTGCCGTCGGCGGCGATGGTGATCTCTGCCGACGGCGGCACCTCAATCGGCCCGCCATCGCCCATCAGCGGCATGCCCTGCACCGTCAACTGCCCGGCGGACGAGATCTGGATATTGCCGTTGCGGGTGTAGGCTTCGCCGCCGTCCGGCAGGCTTACCGCCAGAAAACCGTCCTGTTGCAGTGCTACGTCCAGCGGGCGAGCGGTGTAGTTCAGCGCCCCCTGGCTCATGTCGGCACCCGGCGTCGAGGCGGTGACCAGCGTACGCGTCGGCAGGCTGGGCCCGTCCACCGGCACGGCACGCAACGCCGAAAGTTGAGCACGAAAGCCCGGCGTCGACGCATTGGCCAGATTGTTGGCGGTGACGGATTGCTGCTCCAGCGTCTGTCGCGCCGCGCCCATCGCGGTATAAATCGCGTGATCCATAAATCAATCCTATTAGCGCAGGCTGACCAGCGTCTGCAGGATGGAGTCCTGCGTTTTGATGGTCTGGGCGTTCGACTGGTAGTTACGCTGTGCGACGATCATGTTCACCAACTCCTGGCTCAGATCGACGTTGGAGGCTTCCAGCGCACCGCTGGTCAGCTTGCCGAAACCGCCGCTGCCCGCCAGCCCGACGCGCGGTTGGCCGGATGCGCCGGTTTCCTGCCATACGTTATCGCCCTGCGAGGACAAGCCTTCCGGGTTGGAGAAGTTGGTCAGTACGATTTGACCCAGCAACTGGGTTTGCTGGTTGGAATAGATCCCCACGACGGTACCGTCATTGTTGATCTGGAAGTTGGTGTACTCGCCGGCGGTATAACCGTCCTGCGACACCTTGCTGACCGAGTCGCTGCTGACGCTCTGTTGCATGCTCTTGGCAAAGCTCAGGCTAAAGTTTTGCGCCGGTGCGCCGTTGGTGGCGGACATCGGGATCAGCATGCTGAATTCGCCGGCGGTGCCCTGTTTGCTGGTGGTGCTGACCAGGTTGCCGCTGGTATCGAACGCCATGGTGCCTGCGTCAGTCACCGGGGAACCGGGAATGTTGCCTTCCTGGGTGTACACCTGCCAGTTGTTGTCGGAGGTCTTCACAAAGTAGGCATTGATGTTGTGCACATTACCCAGCGAGTCATAGGCGGTGATCGAGTTGACGTAGTTGTAGGAATCCTGCTTGGCGGGAGCGAAGGTCTTGTTATCCGGTACCTTATGGGTGGACTTCAGGTTGGCGACCATGGTGCCCGAGGTGGTGGCCTTGGCGTTCATCATTCCTTCGGGAATGCTCAACGGCACCGGGTTGGCGCCCTGCTGAATGGTCGGCGGTGAGCCGGCCGCCGGGAAACCGGTCAATTGCAGGCCCTGCATGTTGGTCAGATTGCGGTTTTCATCCAACTTGAACTGGCCGTTGCGGCTGTAGAAAATGCCGCCGTCCTTGTCCTGCATGCGGAAGAAACCGTTGTCGGAAATGGCAACGTCCAGCGCACGGCTGGTGCCGGTCGTGGTGCCGCCCTTGAAGTTCTGAGTGATCCCCGCCACCTTGACGCCTAACCCGACCTGCGAGCCGGCGAACATATCGGCAAAGGAAACGGTGCCTGACTTAAAGCCGGACGTGGCGGAGTTCGCGATATTGTTGCCGATCACGTCCAGGTTGGTTGCTGCTGCGTTCAAGCCGCTTACTGCCTGAGAAAAGGCCATGTCATTCTCCGAATAATGTGCAGGCTATCGTCCGATAACGCCCAATGAGTGAAATAAAAAATCGAATTAAAGGATCTGCCGAACGTCTTCCAGCGTCGCACTGCCCGCCAGACCCAGATCCAGCTTCGCGCCGTCTGAACCGCGGATAACGCCGTTGACCATGCCAAAGTGCAGGCTGCGCGCCACCAGCTGTTCGCCATTGCCCTTGGCGTTGATCGCCACGGTGTAGGCTCCGTCGGGTGCGGTGGTGCCGTCAGACAGGGAGCCGTCCCAGGTAAATGAGTGCACGCCGGCGGTCAGCCCGCCGATATCGATGGTGCGCACCGCTTTGCCGGTGGCGTCGGTGATGGTGGCGGTTACCGTATCGGCGGCACGCTCCAGCTCCAGGCCAAACGGCGTGGTGCTGACCTTGCCGTCTTTGCTGCCGACCAGAATGTTGCTGCCGGGCACCATTACGCCGTGACCGATCAGCGCGGTCGCCTGCAACGACTGATTGCTGTTGATCTGGCCGGAGATCGACCCCAGCGTGGTATTGAGTTTTTCGATGCCCTGAACGGTGTTGATCTGCGCCAACTGGGTGGTCAGTTCATTGTTCTGCATCGGGTTGGTCGGATCCTGGTTTTTCAACTGCGCCACCAACAGCGTCAGGAAGTTGTTCTGCAGATCCTGGCTGGTATTGTTTTTGGCGTTGACGCCGGTGACGGTGTTATCCAGCGATTCATTGGTGGTTGCGGCAATGGCCATGCAAAGCTCCGGTTATTGACCCAGCGTCAGGGTTTTCATCATCATCGACTTGGTGGTGTTGAGCACCTCGACGTTGGCCTGATAGCTGCGGGAGGCGGAAATGGTATTGACCATTTCGCTCACCACATCCACGTTCGGCATGCGTACATAGCCTTTGCCGTCCGCCAGCGGATTACCCGGTTGATACACCAGACGTTCCGGCGCCGGATCCTCGACCACCTGCGATACGCGCACCCCGCCGGTGGGTTGCCCGGCGGCTGCAGCCACCTCAAACACCACCTGTTTGGCGCGGTAGGGTTCGCCGTCCGGGCCGGTGACGCTGTCGGCGTTAGCCATGTTGCTGGCGCTGACGTTCATGCGCTGCGACTGGGCGGACAGCGCCGAGCCGGAGATATCGAAAATATTCAGTAGCGACATGCGCCTTATCCTTGTTGTAACACTGACATCATCCCTTTGATCTGACCGTTGATCAGCGTCAGGTCGGTCTGATACTTCAGGCTGTTATCGGCGAAATGGGTACGCTCGCGATCCATGTCTACCGTATTGCCGTCCATTGCTGGCTGGTCCGGCACGCGGAACAGCAAATCGAGCTGCGGCGGCTGCATGTTTTGCGCAGGAATGTGGCGCGCAGACGTCATATTCAGCGCGATGCCGCTGCCGCTGGCGCGGCCCTGTGCCAGCACCTTGTTCAACTGGCCGGCGAAATCGATATCCCGCGCCTGATAACCCGGTGTGTCTGCGTTGGCGATGTTAGCGGCCAAAATTTCTTGCCGCTGGGCGCGCAGATTCAGCGCCTCCTGACCAAAGCGCAGAGCAGCGTCCAGTTTGTCGATCATGCTCCCTCCGCGAGGTTAAAATTTGGAGCCGACAGCATAAACGCCCCTTCTGCCAGCCTATCGCGGGAATAGGGGCAAAATGCGTCGCTATTTGTCTGCTTAGCCTGCGCACGGTCCGGGTAAACTTACCCGCACCCGATGGCGTTTGAGGAAGCGAAGATGAAAGGTAAAATACTGCTGTTCGCCGCTCTGCTGTGCAGTCTGAACGCACGTGCCGACGATCTGGCGGCGCAGATCGACAGCTTCGTCAGCAGCCAGTTCAGCGGCAGCCCGGTGCAGGTCAAGGTGTTGGTGCGTACGCCGGCGGCCCAATGGCCACAGTGCGAATTTCCGCAGCTGTCGCTCGCGCCGAATGCCCGCCGCTGGGGCAATATCAGCATTTCGGCGCGTTGTGGGCAGGAGCGGCGTTTTATACAAACGCAGGTTCAGGTGATCGGCAACTATCTGGTGTCGGCGCGCGGCATCGGCGCCGGCACCCGGCTGACGGCAGCTGACGTGAAGCTGAAAAGCGGCCGGCTCGATACCCTGGCACCGCGCACGCTTACCGAAGCGGGCAAGGCGATCGGTGCGGTAAGCCTGCGCAATATCAGCCCCGGCCAACCCCTGACCTTCGCCATGCTGCGCCGCGCCTGGGTGATCAAGGCCGGCCAGCCGGTACAGGTGACGGCGCAGGGCACCGGGTTTAACATCAGCGGCGCAGGCAAAGCCATGAACAACGCCGCCGCCCAGGACAGCGTCCGCGTACGCATGGCTTCCGGGCAAATCGTCAGCGGTATTGCCGATGATGACGGTACGATCCGCATCAGTTTATAAAAAGGATACCCAAAATAATTGGAGTTGCATCGCGGCGGCAAATCCTTGAGTCCCCAGGAACATAGCAAACTATGTGACTGGGGTGAGAGGATGCAGCCAACAAAGATGCAGCTTCAAGAATGACGGGTATAAAGGTTTATAAAAACCTGCCGATAATAAAAACATAAGCAGTAATTACCTGGCCGCCAGGGCCGCAAAAAATATCAGCCACTGCCCGTCGGGCCGCGGCATTGATGGAGATTGACCATGAGTATCGATCGCACCCAGCGGCTGCAGCCCGTGACAACGGTGCAACCGCGTGAAACACCGGCAGAAAATCAGCTTCAGCCGCGCAAGGCCGCACAGGCGGAAAGCGCCGTCAGCGGCACCCAGGTAAAATTGAGCGACGCGCAGGCGCGCCTGATGCAACCGGGCACTCAGGATATTGATATGAGCCGGGTGGACGCTATCAAGCAGGCAATCCGCAACGGCGACTTGAAAATGGATGCCGGCAAAATTGCCGATGCGCTGCTGCAAGACGCGCAAAGCGATGCTCAATGGCTGTCAAACGGCAGCCGGCCGCCGAAGGCGTAATCAGGCAATGCAACCTGGGCTGCATTGCCCCTACGGCTGCGACGTGGAAAATCTAGGGACACTCTGAAGGTGATGAATCGTAATGGAAAACCTGGCGCAGCTGCTTGATAGTTTGCTGGAAACCCTGAATGCCCTGGATAGGGTGCTGACGGAAGAACATCATTTGCTCTGTTCCGGCCAATTGCCGGGTGTGGCGTTGCAGCGCGTTACCGACGTCAAAAGCCAGTTACTGGCCACGGTCAACTACCTGGAACAGCAACGGTTGGAACGAGAGCGCGCGCAAAAGCAACAGGCGCCCTATTCCGCTCACCCGCGTCTGGCCGACGCCTGGCAACAAGTACAGTTGCTCAGCCAAAAGTTGCGCGAGAAAAATCAGCATAACGGCCTGTTGCTCAATCAACAGCTTGACCATAATGCCCAGGCGCTGGCGATCCTCGGCAAGAACAACAAATCCCTTTATGGCCCGGATGGCCAGTCGCGCAGCGGTAGCCTGCTGGGGCGAAAAATCGGCGTCTAATTAATGGCAATGCGCCCGTCCCGTCGGCTTGGCCGGGCGCAGGTTTTCAAACTGCGAGGCTGCTCGCGCTTCTATCTCCCTCTCTTCTGATTATCTGTTTTTATTTGCGTAATACTGCGCATATTGTTTCATGCCTCGTTTCATTCTCCCGTGTCTTCCCCCACCCTGTGCTGGTTTTAAAATCGCTTGATCTATACCCGTTAAGGGGATAGATTCCACAGGGAGAGTGGATGACGGATATTTACCTCACCAAAACGTTTCAGGCATTTGCCACTCGTGAGCGCATTAGCGACGCCACGGTGATCAAGGCGGCGCAAGAAATACAAAGCCAATTGTACGATGCCAATTTGGGCAGTTGCGTTTATAAGAAACGGGTCGCACGAGCGGGTGGTGGTAAACGCGGCGGTTACCGGGTGCTGATTGCCTTTCGAGATGAGGATCGACTTTTTTTCATGCGCGGTTTTGCCAAAAATGAAATGGACAACATTTCCAGTGATGAATTGCGGGGGTTAAAACGCCTTGCCGCGCTCTATCTGGACTATTCCCCTTTCAGGCTTTATCAGTTGGTTAATGACAAGAGGTTGAGGAGACTAACCTATGAGCAAGATCCTTGCTGAAATCCACCAAGAAGTGCAGGAGCTGTATCAGGCTGGATTTGTCGACGCTGGCACTATGCGCACCTTCGACATGCTGTGCTTACGCCCGGTCAAACAATATACCCCTGCGGACATCCGCGCCCTGCGCGAGCGCGAAAACGTCAGCCAGCCGGTATTTGCCTTGCATCTGAACGTCAGCAAAAAAGCGGTGCAAAAATGGGAGCGTGGCGAAGCCGTTCCCAACTCCGCCGCGATGAAACTGCTCTCGCTGGTCGATCGCAACGGGTTGGCGATTCTGGCCTAGGCTGCATTTAATACCGCAACACCCTAAGCTTGAGGTTGGTGGGAGTCATGGCAGATTAGCCGACCGTTGAGCGCATATACGCGCGATACGAGCCTCCATGATGGATTCACGGCGTGTCGGCGTTCTGCATGGCCCCACCTGTAACACTATTCGGCGCAGCTACTTAGGCTGTACCCACTCTGTTCCCTGATGCCGTCGCAGCTTATACATCACTGGTAATTCACAATCACCTGATTGCCAATCACCCGCAGCGGTGGATTCAACCCGCCGCGCGCCTGCACGTAATAAACAAAGCGCAATTCGGCATTGGCCAGTTCCCCGTTCAGCCCATTGCTGCTGCCGCTGCCGCCGCCCAATGCAATACAGCGAGTCAGCGTACAGAGCTGTACTTGCAACCCGGCCGGTTCGGCGGCCAGCAAGCGGTAGCGCCAACTGACGCTGGTGATGCGCGCATTCGGGTCCGGCAATGCGTAAGGGCTGCGCAAGCCAGTCGATTGGCCGCGTACGCCGCCATATTCCAGCGTGGCACCGACGCCGTCGGCCACCCAGGATCCCGACACCGCCTGCGCGCCAAGCGGCACCAACAGGCAGAGCAACGGCAAACAGTGTTTCACTATGCGGCTCCGATGGTCGACGTCATGCGGATTTGGCGATCGTCGTTGATTTCCAGATTAGACAGCACCACCATCTGCGGCAGGCTGCGGCGCAGGAAGCGCGCCAACAACGCCCGCAGCGCGTGGTTCACCAACAACACCGGTGGCGCGCTGAGCATTTCTTGCCGCTGCAACGCCTGTTTGGCCTGATCCAGCAGGCGATCCGCCAGCCCCGGTTCCAATCCGCCACCGCCCTGCAACGCCTGTAACAATAAGCGCTCGAGCTGGGTGTCCAGACCAATGACCTGAATTTCGCCGTTGCCCGGGAACCATTGCTGGGTGATCGCCCGCCCCAACGCAACCCGCACCACGGTGGTCAGCTCGTAGGGGTCGGTTTGTGACGGCGCATGCTCCGCCAGCGTTTCGATAATGGTGCGCATGTCACGGATCGAGACCCTTTCCGCCAGCAGGTTCTGCAATACCTTATGCAAGGTAGTTAGCGACACCACGCCCGGTACGAAATCTTCGGTCAATTTCGGTATATCCTGCGCTACGCGATCCAGCAACTGCTGGGTTTCCTGCCGGCCAAACAGCTCGCTGGCGAACTGGCCAATCAAATGATTGAGATGGGTCGCCACCACGGTGCTGGCTTCCACCACGGTAAAGCCCTGGATCTGCGCCTGTTCACGCAGCGCGCTGTCAATCCATACCGCTTCCAGCCCAAAGGCCGGATCGACGGTTTTATCCCCCGGCAATTCGCCCACCGCATTGCCGGGGTTAATCGCCAACCAGCGCCCCGGTTGCGCTTCACCGCTGCCGATTTCTACCCCCTTCATCAGGATGCGGTAGCCGGCCGGCGGCAATTCGAGGTTATCGCGAATGTGCACTACCGGCGGCAGGTAGCCCATCTCCTGGGCGAATTTTTTACGGATGCTGCGAATGCGCCCGAGCAGTTCGCCGTTCTGCTGGAAATCCACCATCGGGATCAGCCGGTAACCCACCTCCATACCCAGCGGATCTTCCAGTTGTACGTCTGACCAACTGGCCTCCACCGCCTGCGGATTATCCTGCGCCAAGGGTGCCTCCTGCACCTTCGGCGCTTGTTGATCGCGCCCGCGCAGCCACCAGGCCAGCCCCAACAGGGCAGCGGTAAACAGCAGGAACACCAGGTTCGGCATCCCCGGTACCAGGCCCAGCAGGCCGAGCACGGCGGCACTGAGCAACATCACGCGTGGGTTGTTGAACAGTTGGCCGACCATCTGCTCGCCCACGTCCTGATCGGTCGCCACGCGGGTCACGATAACGCCGGCGGCAGTCGAAATCACCAACGCCGGGATCTGCGCCACCAGGCCGTCACCGATAGTCAGCAGGGTGTAAGTTTCCGCCGCCGTACCCAGTTCCATGCCGTGCTGGATCACCCCAACCAGCAGGCCGCCGACCACGTTCAGTATCATGATCATCAGCCCGGCGACCGCATCGCCGCGTACGAACTTGCTGGCGCCGTCCATCGAGCCGTAGAAGTCGGCCTCTTGCGTTACCTCGGAGCGGCGTTTTTTCGCCTCTTCTTCACCGATCAGACCGGCGTTGAGATCGGCGTCGATCGCCATCTGCTTGCCGGGCATGCCGTCCAGCACAAAGCGCGCGCCCACTTCGGCGATACGCCCGGCACCCTTGGTGATGACCATAAAGTTGATCAACACCAAAATAATGAACACCACGATGCCGATGGCGAAGTTGCCGCCCACCAGGAAGTGGCCGAAAGCCTCCACCACGCGGCCGGCGGCGGCGGAGCCGGTATGTCCTTCCATCAGGATGATGCGCGTCGACGCCACGTTGAGCGACAGGCGCAACAGGGTCGAGAACAGCAATATGGTAGGAAAGGCGGCGAATTCCAGCGTGCGCTGGGTAAACATCGCTACCAGCAATACCATGATCGATAAGGCAATATTGAAGGTGAATAACAGATCGAGGATAAATGCCGGCAACGGCAGCACCATCATCGACAGGATCATCAGGATCAGGATCGGGCCGGCCAGCACCTGCCACTGCGTATCTTTAAAACTGCCCGGCAAGCGAAGCAAGGCGGCTAAATTAGCCATTAGAGTTACTCTCTCCAGCAAAATCCAGTGCTTCCGGCACCGGTAAACGTTCAGGTTTTTTCGGGATCAGGCCGCCTTCGCGCCGCCAGCGTCGCAGTTGGTAAACCCAGGCCAGCACTTCGGCCACGACGGCATACAGGGTGGCCGGGATGTGTTGTCCAATCTCACTGTGCCGATACAGTGCACGCGCCAGCGGCGGCGCTTCCAGCATCGGAATACGGTGTTCCGCGCCCAGTTCGCGAATCCGCAGCGCAACTTCGCCGGCGCCTTTGGCCAGCACTTTCGGCGCACTCATTTTTTGGTCGTTATACTGCAACGCCACGGCGTAATGCGTAGGGTTGGTGACTATCACGTCGGCTTTCGGCACGTCGGCCATCATGCGCCGTCGGGCAATAGCGCGCTGCTGCTGGCGGATGCGGCCTTTAACGTGCGGATCGCCTTCCTGATCCTTGAACTCGTCGCGGATGTCCTGTTTGGTCATTTTCAGCTTTTTAAAATGGCTCCACAGTTGATAAAACACATCGAACGCCACCATTGGTGTTAGCCCGAGCACCACCAGCAAGCCGCAGAAAATGATCATGCGCAGCGCATTGCCAAGCGCATCGAGCGGCTGTTGCGTCACCAGATGCAGCATCTCCGCCCAGTTGTGCCACAGGTACAACCCGGTGATCCACCCCACCAGCGTCGCCTTCAAAATGCCCTTAAGCAGTTCCGCCAACACCTGGCTGGAAAATATTCTCTTCAGCCCCGACAGCGGGTTCATGCGTTTTACATCAAACTTGAGCGATTTGCCGCTTAACAACAGGCCGCCCAGCAGCATCGGCGCGGTGAGCGCCACCAACACCAGCCCTGCCATGATCGGCAGCAACGCCCACACCGCCTGCCGCAACAGCATGCCCAGTTGGCGCAGCATCTGTTTGTCGTTGCTGACCATCGCGTGATCGAAATTCAGCCCTTGGGTCAGCATCGCCGCCAGTTGCTGCGCCATGTTGCCGCCGGCAACCCAGATGATCGACAGCCCCGCGACCAGCATCAACACCGACGTCAGCTCGCGCGAACGCGGGATCTGGCCCTCCTCGCGCGCCTTTTCCATCCGGTGGGCAGTGGGGGCCTCGCTTTTTTCCAGATCGCTGTCTTCAGCCACGGGCGCGCTTCCTGTGCCGGGGGGGAATAAAATTGCGGCCAGCATGCCAAAAAAATGCTGATTTCATTGATGGAACAACGGGGGAAAAGGCGGGTTATTTGGGGGATGGGCAGTACCCGGAGGGTAAGATTTACAACCAATTCTCGAGGCGCAGGCCTTCGACACGTTCAAATTCACGCATGTTATTGCTAACAAGAATCAAACCTTCGCTGCGCGCGTGTCCGGCAATATGCAGGTCGTTGACACCAATAGGCGTGCCCTGCCGTTCAAGTGCACTGCGGATATTACCGTAATGCGCAGCGGCCTTGGGGCCGTAATCGAGGATATCCAATCGTGAAACGAAGTCGTCAATCACCCGCGAGTTCGCGGCCGGCCGGGCACTTTTTTCTACCCCGTGGATCAACTCCGCGTAAGTGATCGATGAGATTACCATGTTGCCGGCGTGCTGATTGAACATCTCCAGCACTTCAAACGGCCGGCGCTTGATGACATAGATAACCATATTGGTATCCAGCATATGGCTAAACATCAGAAACTTTCCCGCTCAGGCTGATGCTGTTCGGCCCTTTCGGTGAGAAAATCCTCGCTAGCGTCGTTTTCCGCACAGAAGAAGCTGTCCCAGGTATTTTCCACCGGAGAAAGAATGCGCTCTTTGCCAACCACACGCACGGTGACCCTGGATACCGAGTCAGGGAAACGCACCTCTGCCGGTAAACGCACTGCCTGAGTGCGATTATTGGTAAACACTGATCCTAAAGTCATATCATTTCCTCCCGCTGAATTGGCTTAAATTATAACCGCCCTGGTGTATATAGCAATGCCATATACTTTTGACGTTGCGAGCCATTGCGCAGAGGATCCGTCAGTTGGGCACGACCTGCGCCGTGCCCCAACCCTTATCAGAAACCGAGGCTATCGAGTAGGTCATCTACCTGCGCCTGGTTGGCGATCACGCCGGCGCCGTTGTGATCGAGCTGCGGGCCGTTGAGCAGGCTGTCGTTCGGTTTTTTCTCCTTCGTCGGCTGTTCAGGAATATTTTCCATCAGCACCATCAGCAGCTGCTTTTCGATCTCCTGCACCACATCCATCATGCGTTTAATCACCTGGCCGGTCAGATCCTGGAAGTCCTGCGCCATCATGATTTCCAGCAACTGGGCGTTGGTGAATGCCGTATGCTCCGGCACCTGGTCCAGATACTGGCGGGTGTCGGTGACCAGCGCGCGCGCATCGGCCAGTTCGATCGGATCGGCAAACCAGTCGTCCCAGCGCCCTTTGAGGGCTTTGGCCTCTGACTCCAGTTCCGCCTGGCGCGGCTGCGCCGCCTCCACGCAGTTCAACGCCCGTTCCGCCGCCTGCGCCGTCATGGTGACCACGTAATCAAGCCGATCGCGTGCATCCGGGATTGCCTCTGCCGCCTGGGCGATCGCCTGATCGAGCCCCAGTTCACGCATGCTGTCGCGCAACATGCGCGTCAGTTGACCAATGCGGGAGATTATCTCTCCCGCAGTCGCCGCATCGCTGGCAGGCATTGGAATGTCTCTCATCACCCTCTCCTTACATGCCCAGTTTTTCAAAGATCTTATTGAGCTTTTCTTCCAGCGTCGCCGCCGTGAAAGGTTTCACCACGTAACCGCTGGCCCCGGCCTGCGCCGCCGCGATAATGTTTTCTTTCTTGGCTTCCGCCGTCACCATCAGCACCGGCATCGCCGCCAATGCGCCATCGGCGCGAATGGTCTGCAGCAGTTCGAGGCCGTCCATATTCGGCATGTTCCAGTCAGACACCACGAAATCGAAACCGCCGGCACGCAGCTTGTTCAGCGCGTCCGCGCCGTCCTCAGCCTCTTCAACATTGTTGAAACCCAACTCTTTCAGCAAATTTCTGACGATGCGACGCATAGTGGAGAAATCGTCCACCACCAGAAATCTGAGGTTCTTATCTGCCATGTTCACTCCCAAGGTGTTAACCGTTCAATTGTGCAAAACCGCCGCCGTAAGGCGACAATATAAAATCAAATGCGTAGCGCCTGCCCACCGGCAATCTGCGCCAGCATGCGTTGGCTCATGCGATCCAGCTCCACCACTTCGTTCACCCCACCGGTGGCGATAGCCTCGCGCGGCATGCCGAACACCACGCAGCTGGCCTCGTTCTGCGCCAGGGTATAAGCGCCGGCGCGGTGCATTTCCAGCATGCCCGCCGCCCCGTCATTGCCCATGCCGGTCAGGATCACGCCCACCGCATTACGCCCGGCGTGCTGCGCGACAGAGCGGAACAGCACATCCACCGAAGGCCGATGGCGATTGACCGGCGGGCCGTCATTCAGCTTCACCTGATAGTTGGCGCCGCTGCGCGACAGTTCCAGATGGCGATCGCCCGGCGCGATATAGGCATGACCCGGCAGCACGCGCTCACCGTCCTCGGCTTCTTTCACCGTGATCTGGCACAGCTTGTTCAACCGTTCGGCAAACGAACGGGTAAAACCCGGCGGCATATGCTGGGTGATCAACAGAGCCGGGCTGGTGGCAGGCAGCGGTTGCAACACCTGACGGATCGCTTCGGTACCGCCGG
Organism: Serratia inhibens; assembly: GCF_003591175.1. GTDB lineage: Bacteria > Pseudomonadota > Gammaproteobacteria > Enterobacterales > Enterobacteriaceae > Serratia > Serratia inhibens. Next base: position 184,649 of record NZ_QYYG01000002.1, read on the forward strand.
TGGAGGCGCCGATGGCGATCAGCTTTTCGCTGCTCAGCAACGGCGTATGGCTAAGGATCGCCGGTGCCGGGCCGTTAGAACGTTGCGGCAGCCGCGCCTTGGCCGCCGTACGGATTTTCTCGGCAATCAGTTCGCTGTAAGCCAGCATGCCTTCGCGGATACCCAACTGCGGTTTGGTGACGAAATCCACCGCCCCCAGCTCCAGCGCGCGCAGGGTGATTTCCGATCCAAGGCCTGTCAGCGACGACACCATCACCACCGGCATCGGCCGCAAGCGCATCAGTTTTTCCAGGAAATCCAGGCCGTCCATGCGCGGCATTTCGACGTCCAGCGTCAGCACCTGCGGATTAAACTTTTTGATCATGTCGCGCGCCACCAGCGGATCCGGCGCGGCCGCTACCATCTCCATATCGGGATGGCTGTTCACAATTTCGGTCATCAACTGCCGCATCAGGGCCGAATCGTCTACGCTCAATACTCTGATTTTACTCATTACCTCTCCTTGGTCAGGCCATACACGGTCTGCCCACGCAAGTAGAAATCCCGGCTGATCTGGCTGAAATTCTCGGAGTGACCGGCAAACATCAGGCCCCCCGGTTTAAGCAAGGGCACGAAGCGGCGCAGGATGCGCTCCTGCGTCGCCTTATCGAAATAGATCATCACATTGCGGCAAAAAATGGCGTCAAACTGCCCCGGCAGCGCCCATTCCGGCGCCAGCAGGTTGAGCGACTGGAAATTCACCCGCGCCGCCAGTTCCGGCCGTACCCGCACCAACCCCTGATGCGGCCCGGTACCACGCAGAAAATAACGCTGCATCTGCGCCGGCGTCAGGGTACGCAGATCTTCGTGGCGGTAAACGCCGGCTTCGGCCTTTTCCAGCACCTGGGTATCGATATCGCTGGCCCATACCTGGCAACCACCGGCACGTTGCCCCAGTACTTCGTTCAGGGTGATGGCAATCGAATACGGCTCTTCCCCGGTCGATGCCGCCGTGCTCCACACGCAATAGCCGTTGGGCCGCTGGCGCGCATGCTCCGCCAGGATCGGGAAGTGGTGCGCTTCGCGGAAAAATGCCGTCAGATTGGTGGTCAGCGCATTGATAAACGCCTGCCATTCGGCGCTGTTCGGATCGCTTTCCAGCAGCGCCAGGTAATCGCCAAAGTCGTTCAGCCCCAGCAACCGCAGACGGCGCACCAGGCGGTTGTAGACCATCTCGCGCTTGTGCTCCGCCAGCACAATGCCGGCGCGCTGGTAAATCAGTTGGCTGATACGCCGAAAATGCACGTCCAACAGCGGCAGGCGCTGGGCCATCTGCGTCAGCATGGATCCAGGATCCCGGTTAGGGGTCGACGGCGCCTGTTTCATGCCCTATTACTCATAAAAAACGTGCTGCTTATGCGGTTTGACAATCTGAGGCTTCCTTTACCACGGGTGAAACTGCGTCTTGATTGTTGCCCGGCGCAGCGAAGTTATCGTCCGCCAGGCGGAATACCGATACTGCGTCGGCCATGGTTATCGCCTGATCTTCCAGTGCGGCCGCCGCCGAAGCGGCTTCCTCCACCAGCGCGGCGTTCTGCTGGGTCACCTGATCCATTTGGGTCACCGCCTGCGTGACCTGCTCGATGCCGCGGCTCTGTTCATCGGACGCCGAGGCGATTTCGCCCATAATGTCGGTAACCCGGGTGACCGAACGCACGATGTCCTGCATGGTGGCGCCGGAGCTTTCCACCAGCACCGAACCCTGTTTCACGCGGCTGACCGATTCGTCGATCAACCCTTTGATTTCTTTTGCCGCCTGCGCGCTGCGGCTGGCCAGATTGCGTACCTCGCCGGCCACCACCGCAAAACCGCGTCCTTGTTCGCCGGCACGCGCCGCTTCCACCGCCGCGTTCAGCGCCAGAATGTTGGTTTGGAAAGCAATGCCGTCGATCACGCTAGTAATGGCGCCGATTTTCTGCGAACTGTTGGCGATATCCTGCATGGTGGTCACCACGTCGCCGGCCATTTCGCCGCCCTTGGCTGCCGTGGCGGAGGCATCACGCGCCAGTTGCGAGGCCTGGCGTGCGTTGTCGGCATTCTGCTTCACCGTGGCGGTCAACTGCTCCATGCTGGCGGCGGTTTCCTCCAGCGAGGCGGCCTGCTGTTCGGTGCGCGAAGAGAGATCGTTGTTACCCTCGGAGATTTCCTGCAGGCCAATCAGAATGGATTCTGCGCCATCACGCACTGCGCCGACGGTGCCAATCAGCGACTGCTGCATGCGCTGCAGGCTGGCGAAAAGCTGGCTGATCTCATTGCGGCCATAAACCTGGATCGGCGTAGCCAGATCGCCGCCGGCGATGCGGTCAAAATGGCTGCGCATGATATTCAGCGGTTGCACCAGCATATTGCGCAGCCACCACAGGGCGCTGCCGGTCACCAGGATAAGCATCAGCACCGCACCGCCCACCAGCCACCCCGATAAAGTGAAGGATTGCTGATTGGCGGCATTGGCCGCATCGACGTTGGCATTCACCAGTTGCAGATACTGGACAAAGTCGGCCTCAAACAGGTCCTGGGTTTTCTGCGTCGGCTGGTCCATAAACGCCTGCAGATTGTTGTTCTCCAGGAAGCCAATCAGCTCACGCAGCGCGCTGCGCAGCTGGTCATAGCTGGCCTGGGTGGTTTCGGTCAGTTGCTGTTCCTGCTCGCTGTGGCGCGGTACCGCCAGGAACTGGTTGAAATAGAGATCGGCTTTCTGCAGTGAACTGCGCGCATTGCCCATCAGCGCATTCACCTGCTCTTGCGGCAACTTGAGCGCCGAGCGGGTACCGGCGCGGTTCAGCGTATTGCGGGCCTGCAACAATGAGACCCAGCTCAGGCTGAGGGCATCGCGCTGCTGGCTGCCGAGCGTGATCAGGTTGAGATTGTAGTGATCGGAACGGAAAGCGGTGTACGACAAGCCGCTGGTGGCCAACTGCATAACACAAAAAGTCATCAACAACAGAAACAGGCTGGTAGAGACGCGGATTCGGTTAAACACTGTGAACCTCCTTGCAGCCGGCCGACGGCCAGCTTACGACGGGGAATAAGCCTCCTCCGGAACGGGCGAGGAGGCCCAATGCCGGTTAGAACGTTTCCCAGTTATCCTGCAGATCGCTGGCGTTCGTTTTTTTATGATTGATTACCGGGGTAACGACCGTTTTGCCGGCGGGCATTTTGAATTCGTCCTTGCCTTCCGCTTTCAGTCGGAACACCGCCACCGACTGGGTCAGCATGCTGGCTTGCTCTTCCAATGCCGCCGCCGCAGAAGCGGATTCTTCGACCAGCGAGGCGTTTTGCTGGGTGACGCGGTCCATTTCCGCCACCGCCTGGCCGACCTGATCGATACCGCGGCTCTGTTCGTCGGACGCCGAGGCGATTTCACCCATGATGTCGGTGACGCGGGTGACCGCGTTGACGATGTCGCCCATGGTTTCACCGGCGCTTTCCACCAGTACCGAGCCCATATCGACGCGACTGACGGAGTCTTCGATCAGGCCTTTGATTTCCTTCGCTGCCTGCGCGCTGCGCTGGGCCAGGTTACGCACTTCGCCCGCTACGACGGCAAAACCACGGCCCTGTTCGCCGGCGCGCGCCGCTTCTACCGCCGCATTCAGTGCCAGAATGTTGGTCTGGAAAGCAATGCCGTCGATAACGCCGGTAATGTCGGCAATTTTCTGCGAACTGCCGGCAATGTCGTGCATGGTCTGCACCACGTTGGCCACCACTTTGCCGCCCTTCTGCGCGGTTTCGGAGGCGCTCAGCGCCAGTTGGCTGGCCTGACGGGCGTTTTCGGCGTTCTGTTTCACCGTGGCGGTCAACTGTTCCATGCTGGCGGCAGTTTCTTCCAGCGAGGCAGCTTGCTGTTCGGTACGGGAAGAGAGATCGTTATTGCCGGCGGCAATTTCGGAGGCACCGCTGTAGATGGCATCGGCCCCCTGACGCACGCCGCTGACGGTCTCGATCAGTTCGCTCTGCATGTGTTTGAGGCTGGCAGCCAACACACCCATTTCATTGCGGCTGGTCACGGCGATCGGTTGGGTCAGATCGCCGGCGGCAATCATTTTGATGTGCTCGATCATGCGGTTCAGCGGGCGCACCAAAATGTGGTGAATGCCGCTCCATACCAATACGATCACCGCCAGCACCACGACCAACACCACGACCAGCGTCCAGACAGCGAAGCTGAAGGAATTGTTGCTGTCTTCCACCGCGGTTTGGTAGAGCTTGTCGTTTTGCGCCAGGTAGGTGTTGTAGATCTCTTCAAAGCCGTTCTGATAGCTTTGCGTCGGCTGGTCAAAGAAAGCGTTGATCTTGCCTTCGCCCAGCAGTTGGACCAACTCGGACAACGCGCCGTGCAAAATGCCGTATTGCTGTTTGAGTTTTTCGGCAGACTGCGCATCCTGGCGAGGATTTAAAGGGATTTTGTCATAGGCGGCATAATGTTGTTCCGCCACCACCAGGTTGTTCTTGGCCGCAGCCAGCAGTTCGGTAACGCTGGCGCCGCTGCCAATTTTATTGGCGTCCATCATGTAGCGGATACCCGCACGATTCAGCGTGTTGCGGGTTTGCAGCAGGTTAACCCAGCTTTCGTTCAGCTCGGACTGCTGCTGGCGAATGGTCTGCAATACGGTGAAGTTTTCCTTGTCATTCTTCAGTGAGGAGAAAAAGAGCCCGCCCGAAACCAGCTGCAAGGCGCCAAATAACACCAGCACCAGCAACAGGCTGGTGACCACCTTCATACGATTAAACATGTTTTCCCTTGTTGAAAGCCCGCGCGGACAGGCCCGGAGTCTGTTGATTGACAGAGTTATCGGCGCGAGGGGGCAGAACTTTATGCGAGGAGGTAACTATTTTTGGTTGGGGGCAGCATACGCCTCCCTAACGAGGGCTTGGTTCGTGCGCCTGCCAGGCGTAACATCCTGTCATCATCGGAAAGCCTTTGTGAGAACGAGATGGAGAGTCGACGAATCAAACGGGCGGCGTGGGTCTTTGCAGGATTCTTGATCATCAATCTGCTGAGCAGCCTGTTGAGCTCAACGACGCAGATCAGCCTGTTGCGTAGTGCCACGGTTGCGGCGCTGTTCGCTGCCGGCTACTTGCTGGTGACCTGCCGTGTCTGGAAAAAATACGTGCTGCGATTGAAGGATATCGATTAGTCTGGCAGCCCTGCCCACGTGCATCACCAGGCGCTGCCCGTTTTTGAGCGCAGCATGCGGCGCAGAGCAATTGCCGCATGCTGAACCCGTCTCACAGTGAATCAGGCGCTTTTCGCCACGCTGTCGACCAGCGACATCTCTTCGCTGCTCAGCAACTTTTCGATATCCACCAGAATCAGCATGCGATCGCCCAGCGATCCCAGGCCGGTCAGGTATTCGGTGGCCAGCGTTACGGCGAATTCCGGTGCCGGGCGGATCTGTTCGGTGGTCAACGACAGCACGTCGGATACGCCGTCAACCACAATCCCCACCACCCGCAGGCCAAAGTTCAGCACGATCACTACGGTGTTTTCATCGTAGGACACGTCCTGCTGGGCAAATTTCACCCGCAGATCGATAATCGGCACAATCACGCCACGCAGGTTGGTAACGCCCTTGATAAAGGCCGGCGTATTGGCAATGCGCGTAACCTGATCGTATCCGCGGATCTCCTGCACCTTGAGGATATCGATGCCATATTCCTCATTGCCCAAGGTAAAAATCAGGAATTCCTGCCCTACCGTTTCGCCAGCCAATTTGCTGACGGTTGCCAGTCCTGCCATATCATTCACCTCTACACCAATCGATTAATTATTATGCAGCCGCGTCCGTCAGTCGTTGTTCGCGGTTCAGCGTTTGCAGCGCCGACACATCGACAATCAGCGCCACGCTGCCGTCGCCCAGAATGGTCGCGGCGGAGATCCCCGGCACTTTGCGATAGTTGCTTTCCAGGTTCTTCACCACCACCTGATGCTGGCCGATCAGTTGATCCACCAGCAACGCATAGCGGCGGCCGGCGCTTTGCAGGATCACCACAATGCCCTGCGTGGCGTCGGTTTTGGCGCCTGCCACCTCGAACACCCGGAACAGCTCCACCAGCGGCAGATATTCGCCGCGCACCTGCAACACCCGTTCGCCACCGGCCAACGGATGCAGGTCTTCGGCCTGCGGCTGCAACGATTCCATTACCGCGTTGAGCGGCAGGATAAACACTTCATCGTTCACCTTGACCGACATACCGTCGAGGATCGCCAGCGTCAACGGCAGCAAAATGCGAATGGCGGTGCCCTTGCCTGCCTGCGAATGGATTTCTACATGCCCACCCATTTCCTGAATATTTCGCTTCACCACGTCCATGCCGACACCGCGGCCGGACACGTCGGTCACCTGCTCTGCGGTGGAAAAACCCGGTGCGAAGATCAGCATGCCGACCTCTTCATCACTCATGCTGTCGCTGACCGCCAACCCCTGCGACGCCGCCTTGGCGAGAATTTTTGCCCGGTTCAGCCCGGCGCCGTCGTCGGTCACCTCAATGCAGATATTGCCGCCCTGATGCTCCGCCGACAGAACCAGATTACCCACTGCCGATTTACCGGCAGCAACGCGCGTGGCCGGGTCTTCAATGCCGTGATCCAGGCTGTTGCGCACCAGGTGCGTCAGGGGATCGATAATGCGTTCGATCAGGCTCTTGTCCAGCTCGGTAGAACTGCCCTGCAACTGCAGCTCCACCTGCTTGTTCAGCTTGCCGGCCAGATCGCGCACCAGGCGCGGAAAACGGCTGAACACGTATTCCATCGGCATCATGCGGATCGACATCACCGACTCTTGCAGATCGCGCGCGTTACGCTCCAGCTGGCTCATGCTGTTGAGCAGATCGCCGTGGTTGACCGGGTCCAGGCTGCCGGAACGCTGCGCCAGCATCGACTGGGTGATCACCAGTTCCCCCACCAGGTTGATCAATTGGTCAACTTTCTCCACCGCCACGCGGATGCTGGTAGATTCGCCGGCCTTGGCGCGAACCTTCGGCGCTTCGGCAGCCGCAGGTACCGGTTTGGCTACCGGCGGCTCTGCGGCCTGAACGGCAAGGGGCTGCGGCGCTGCCGGCGGCAACTCGGCCGGCGGCGGCGTGGCGAAGCTGATTTGCTCCGGCTCCAGCACGAAACACAACACCGCGCTGATATCCTCTTCGCTGGCGGAAGTCAGCAGCGTCGCTTCCAGGCTGCTTTCGGTCTGCTGCGGATTTTTCACCTCGCCCAGGTTGCCCAACTCTTCCAGCATCAGCGGGATTTCATTCGGCTTCAGGCCACTAAGGCAAACCCGCATCCCGCCTTCTATCGCCGAAGGCGCGGCGACAGCAGTTTCCGTCAACGCAAGCGCAGCGGGAGCATCCTGCTGCTGTGCGTCCAGCGCAAGCTGCCGCAACGCCTGACAGATATATTCAAAGCTGTCGGCGTCTGGTTTTTGCGACGTTTTATAGGCGTCCAGTTGCTCCTGCATAATGTCTTTGGTTTCCAGAAACAGGTTGATAATTTCAGTGCTCAGGCTCATCTCCTGACGCCGCGCACCGTCCAGCAAGTTCTCCAGCAGATGGGTGGTTTCCTGCAGCACCGAAAAGCCGAAGGTCGCCGCGCCGCCCTTGATCGAGTGCGCTGCGCGGAAAATGGCGTTCAGCGGTTCAATGTCCGGGGCCAGCGGATCCAGCTCCAGCAGGTGTTGCTCCATGTCGGCCAGCAGCTCATCTGCTTCATCAAAAAAGGTCTGATAAAAAGCGCTAATATCCATGCTCACGGGGTCACCTCTGCTGTGAGTCGCTGTTAGTCGGTGAAGGGACAGCCACCGGCTGCTCCGGAGTGATAAGGGTGGCCGGGGCCGTCGCCGACGGTGCCAAAGGCTTCAGGTCTACCGGCCGGGCGACGCCCATCGCGTTGCTTTCGGCATTTTCGTGTTCAATGCCCTGCTGGGTTTGCTTGTTCAGTACCAGCACGGTGATGCGGCGGTTGATGGCATCATCGGCGCCGTGCTGTTTCAGGCTCATGGTCGCGGCCATGCCCACCACCCGCAGCACTTTGCCCTCCGACAGCCCACCGGCGATCAGCTCGCGCCGTGAGGCGTTGGCACGATCGGCTGACAACTCCCAGTTGCTGTAGCCGCGCTCGCCGGTGGCATAGGGAATGTCATCGGTATGGCCAGACAGGCTGATTTTATTCGGCAGGTCATTCAGGATCGGCGCAATCGCCCGCAGGATGTCGCGCATGTAGCTTTCCACCTGCGCGCTGCCGGTTTTGAACATGGGCCGGTTCTGGCTATCGATGATCTGAATGCGCAAGCCTTCATCCATCATGTTGATCAGCAGATGCGGGCGCAGCGCTTTCAGGCGCGGGTCGGACTCAATCAGCTCATCGAGTTTTTCCCGCAGCTTGTTGAGGCGCAGTTCCTCGTCGCGCTTCTCCAGCGTCTCGATCTGTTTTTTCACCAGCCCCTCCTGCTGGGTGGGATCATCCCCGCCCCCCGGGATCGGGCTGCTCTCCGAACTGCTCTTGTCGCCGGTGGTCAGCGCCACCTTCAACGGCGTGCGAAAATATTCGGCGATTTGCGTCAGCTCCTGCGGGCTGGCGATCGCCAACAACCACATCACCAGGAAGAACGCCATCATGGCGGTCATAAAGTCAGCATAAGCAATCTTCCAGGAGCCACCGTGGTGCGCCGCATGATGCGATTTGCGTTTCCTGACCAGCACAACCGGGTGATTCTGCTTCATACCTGTTCTTCTTCCGTCGCCTGCTGCACCGGCGCTTTCACCCGGCGCACGTGCTCTTCCAGCTCAACGAAGGACGGTCGCTCGGTGGTGTACAGCGTTTTACGGCCGAATTCGACCGCAATCTGCGGTGCATAACCGTTCAGGCTCGACAGCAGCGTTACCTTGATGCACTGCATCATTTTGACGTTTTCCGCGCTTTTCTGCCGCAGCAGGGTCGCCAGCGGCGAGATGAAACCGTAGGCCAGCAAAATGCCGAGGAAAGTACCGACCATCGCGTTGGCGATAAGCGCCCCCAACTCGGCCGCCGGGCGATCGGCCGAGGCCAGCGCATGCACCACGCCCATTACCGCCGCCACAATGCCGAACGCCGGCAACGAGTCGCCGACCATCGCCAGGCTGCCTGCCGGTACCTCGCTTTCCTGTTCGAAGGTTTCGATCTCTTCATCCATCAGCGCTTCAATCTCAAACGCATTCATGTTGCCGCTCACCATCAGCCGTAAGTAATCGGTTATAAATTCCACCAGGGTGTTATCGGCAAGGATGCGGGGATAATTAGAGAAAATTTCACTTTCCTGCGGGTTATCGATATCGAACTCGAGGGACAGCATGCCCTGCTGACGGGATTTGGCCAGCAGCCGATACAGCAGCGCCATCAGATCCATATACAGATCCTTGCTGTACTTTGAACGACGCATCAGCTTGGGAATGGCGCGCAGGGTGGATTTTATCGCCTTACCGTTGTTACCTACGATAAAGGCGCCGATGCCTGCACCGCCGATAATCAAAAACTCCGCCGGTTGATAAAGCGCACCGAGATGTCCCCCCACAATCAGGTACCCGCCAAAGACCGCACCCAATACCACGAGATAACCCAAAATAACTAACACACGCATTCCTTAAATTAACAATGTGGATGGAAGGTGGGATAAGCGCGCTTTTGAGCCGCAAGGCCGCAGCAGGCCAGGCTGCGCCTGCGGGTTCGGTATGCCGAACCCTGCGTTTCACAAGTCTGTTCAGATCTGGCTGAACCGGCGCTGCCGCCGGCTCAAATTGCGCGTTTAACCTGCTCGTCCAGCAGTTGAGGAATAATATCGGCCAGTTGCGGCGAAAGTTTACGTCTTTTTACTGCGCGGGAAGGAGGCTGGCATAAACTGCAAACAAAACTGTTCAAGGGTTGGTGTGCGTGGGTGATGAAAGTGCCGCCGCAGCAGTTGCAGGCGGAGAGCTGCAACATGCCGCTATCGACGAAGCGCACCAGCGTCCAGGCGCGGGTCAGCGCCAACAGCGGCGTCTCCCCCGGCTGGTGCGGACACTGCTCCAGATACAGACGATAGGCTTTGATCACCGCCTCAACGCCGGTGCAATGCCCGCTCTTCATCAAGAAACTGTAGGCGTTGTAAAACATGGACGAATGGATGTTCTGTTCCCAGGTCATAAACCAGTCGGTAGAGAACGGCAACATCCCCTTCGGCGGCGGGCTGCCGCGCAATTCCTTATAGAGTTTGATCAACCGCCCGCGGCTGAGCTGGGTTTCGCTTTCCAGCATCTGCAAACGCGCACCCAGCGTAATCAATTCCATAGCCAGCTGAATGTCCTTGGCTTCCTGAACAATACTTTTCTCTACCATCATCAGGCTCTTTTCTTCGTCGCACTACCGTTTTTATCCGATAGTTCTTGCAGTAAATGGCTTGATAGCAAAATGCCCGTATGGATTTGCTGCAGATCGTCCACGCGTGACTCTTTCGTCAGGCGCTCGATGGTATGGCTTTCGTTAAAACGGAAGTGACAGACCAACTGGTTAGTCTCAGCCAGTTTGACCATTTGCGGTAACGTGAGTTGAGCGAGCGCGTCGGCCATGGCTTCGTCGATACCCAGACGGAACATTGCCGATGCTTTTTCATCATTAATCAGACGCTGTGCTAAAAGTAAATATGACAAATTTATGTCATAAATATGCTTAAGTAATTCAGACGTACCCATATTCCCCATCCCGACAGACTATGTTTAAAAACATACGCTGGGTGATAATTTTTATCGCCCGTGACCTGGGTTTGTTCCCGAAGTTGGCAAATGAATCCCTGAATAACGGCCGTTATAAATTTTTCAACATCTCTAAATTCGGACCATCATTCAGTATTTGATACGTGCGTAAACCAACGTGTATGGATGTACAGCATTTTGCTTCGATAGTGTGTAGTCACCATGAAACTATTTTTACAAAATTAATAAGATTATTCCTAAAGCAGCGCAACTCTACCCCCGAACCATTAGCACACACAATGTAAGTAAGAGGCAATTTTAAATACAATGTGATGCGGATCACAAAAATAAAAAATAATTAAGCCAAACCCCCGCTTATTCGGCCATTTTTCACCCGTGTTTTTGCTCAAAAAGCCGCCATAAGTAAAAAAACGTCTTAAAAACAATGTATATAAGCCAAAAACATATCATTTTTAGATCAATTCGAACAAAAGCATTACCAAACCAAAATAACAGAACAAAAATCTGCTTACAGGCAATAAACACAGTATAAATAACCGTTTAATTAACAATAAACTATCAACAACAACAAAGTAACCCATGAAAACTATAAGGGTGTTGGGTTTCGGATTTGACTTAAAAAACGGCAGATTGCCTGTTTTAATTTTCAGCGAATGGGGATATTAGGTTAACGAGGACTCGCTTAGGTTGTGAACAAGAAAACAGAGGTAACGATATGTTTCTCGATAAGCAGAGTTAAAGCGACAAGCCTGGGTTTATTTTTATTAAAAAATCCCCCGATACGTTTTATCGGCAGCGATAATTAAAACTTTAATCATTTTTTCTTCATTGGCGAAAAGCTTAAATCTCAACAGACGCCTCTTGGTCAATAAAAATTCCCAACGTATTTTTGGCAACCCTATAAAATAAAGCGCAAGTTTGTTTTTATTTTTGCTCACCGGGTTGATCCGTTTCGTCATTCACTACCGTCGGAGAGCTCATGCATATAGTGCCGGTCATATCGCCATCGCCAGCGGTGAGAGGATTGAAGATTCCCAGCGGAAGTTTCAGATGGATACAGCCACCCGCCGAAAGATTGCAGCGTGACGCAAAACATCCCCGCCATAGGGGGGTAACCCAGCATTTGCCCCCGGTTTGCTCAGGGCGCGTTGCTCCCTGTCCCCTTTACGCCCTCCCCCTGCAATCTGAGACTTTCCTTAATTCACGTCTTTAGCGGCAGGATGGCATTGCCGATACCGCGTGGGCATATTATTATTCTTGGCGTAAAGGCGCTGGTAACGCAGCCGATTATTACCCTATTGCAATTTATTTATTTGAAATTAATTTTCAGGTCGCACATCACGCTTTTGGCTCACCCCTGCATGACCGCGTGATGTTTCTTCGTCCGGCTACAACTATTAACAGGCTATATTTTAATCATGACTGATACCTTCGATTACCTGATGACGTTCCGCAAGTGCTCCAGTCTGGACAGCGTGGAAAAAGTGTACGACAAGCTGAACTACTCCATTGATAATGATATTGAAATCAGTAACATGTACCGCGCAGCCGATCATCGTCGCGCCGAGTTGGTTGCCGGTAAATTGTTCGATCTTGGCAAGGTGCCAAAAACGCTGTGGGCGCAGGTGTTTTAATTTTCCTTCATTGCGCGCGAACGCCCCTTTATCTTTTATTGCTAAATAACGGCAATAATCTCCGATTTATTGTCGCGCGTGATACAAACCACATTTATCAAATGCATCAGGCTCTACTCTTTACCCTAAGTATGGGAAACGGGGGTGGAAGATGGGATATCAAAACGTTCTGGTTACTGTTGCCGTGGCGGCTGACAGCCACCGCCTGGTTGAAAAAGCCGTCTCCATCGTGCGCCCCTCCAACGGCAAAATCACCCTGCTGAGCACGATTGCCAATCCGGAAATGTACAACAACTTCGCCGGGCCGATGTTGGGCGATCTGCGAGCACTGATGGAAGAAGAGACGCTGCTGTTTATGGAGGAGTTGCGGCTGCGAGCCGATTATCCCATCACCGAGACGCTGATCGTTCATGGTGAACTGAGCGACAGTCTGAGCTATGCCCGCCAGCGCCAGCCGTTTGATCTGGTGATCTGCGGCAACCACAGCGACAGCATGATGAACAAGATCTCCTGTTCTGCGGCGCGCTTTATCAATACCAGCCATATCGACGTGCTGATCGTCCCGCTCTGATACCCGGCGGCTTGATGGCAAGACCGCCGCTACGCCGCCCTTATTCTTCATGACTCGCTTTTGGTTCTGTGATGGCCCTGCCGATTTAAGGGACGCCGAAGCACATTAGGCCATTTCCCCTTACCGATGATTGACTAGACTTAGGATTCTGTCCGCATAAGGAGTTCCTGATGTCTCAATCTGAACAGCAAAATCGCCGCATCCTGCTGGCCTCACGTCCGCACGGTGAACCTACCGCAGACAATTTCCGCCTGGAAACGACGGATATACCTCAACCCGCCACCGGCCAGGTGCTTTTACGCACCGTTTATCTGTCGCTTGATCCCTATATGCGCGGCCGTATGAGCGATGCCCCTTCTTACGCCCCACCGGTGGAGATCGGCCAGGTCATGGTCGGCGGCACGGTGTCGCGCGTTGTTACATCGCAACACCCGGATTTTAAACCCGGTGACTGGGTGCTGGGCTACGATGGCTGGCAGGACTATGCGCTGTCTGACGGCAACGGCTTGCATAACCTCGGCGCGCAGCAAACACAGCCTTCCCGCCTGCTCGGGGTCCTGGGCATGCCGGGCTTTACCGCTTATATGGGCCTGCTGGATATCGGCCGGCCGCAACCCGGTGAAACCCTGGTGGTTGCCGCAGCCAGCGGTGCCGTCGGCTCGGTCGTTGGCCAGGTAGCCAGGCTGAAGGGTTGCCGCGTGGTCGGCGTGGCGGGCGGTGCGGAAAAATGCCGCTATGTGGTGGAAGAACTGGGCTTCGACGCCTGTGTCGATCACCGGGCTGCCGATTTTGCCGAACAGCTGGCCGCAGCCTGCCCACAGGGGATCGACATTTATTACGAGAACGTCGGCGGTGCGGTATTCGATGCGGTGATGCCGCTGCTGAACGCCAGAGCACGTATTCCGGTCTGCGGCATTATCGCCCACTATAACGCTACCGGTTTGCCCGACGGCCCGGATCGCCTGCCGATGCTGCAGGGGCTGATTTTGCGCAAGCGCATCCGCATGCAGGGCTTTATTATTTTCGATGACTATGGTTCAGAATATGGCGACTTCCTGCAGCAAATGGGCGAATGGGTCGGGCAGGGAAAAATCAAATTCCGCGAGGATATGGTCGACGGGCTGGAAAATGCGCCGCAGGCGCTTATCGGCCTGTTGCAGGGCAAAAACTTCGGCAAGCTGGTGATCCGCGTCGCCGACGAGTAACCGAAAGCCAGGGCGCAGCGGTCCGCTACGCCCTGGTATGACTTCAATCCAACGGCCTCAGTGCAGCGCGCCGCCACCGATCGCCAAATCCTCTTCATTCGTCAACGTGGTATGCACGATGCTGCGCACCGCTTCGATCATGGTCGCCAACGCCATGCTCGGCTTGCCCGGATGATTGACCGCCAGTTCATGGCTGTACGGAATGTGAATAAACCCACCTTTTATCGCCAGATGATGACTGGCAATATGGTGGCTCAGCCCGTAAAAAAGCTGGTTGCAGTTATAGGTACCGGCAGTATGAGACACTGCCGCCGGAATACCCTGCCGGCGCAGGTGATGCACAATCGCCTTCACCGGCAGCGTAGCGAAGTAACCGACCGGCCCGCCCTCTACCACCGGCACGTCTATCGGCTGTTTACCGGCGTTATCGGGAATGCGGGCGTCGATCAGGTTGACGGCCACCCGCTCAACGGAGATCTCCCCGCGCCCGCCGGCCAACCCCAGGCAGATCACCGCCACGGGATGCAGCTCTTCGATCGCCGCAATCAGCTGTTGGTTGGACCGCCCCAACACACAGGCAAGCTCGCGCACCACCACCTCCGCGCCGGCGATGCGTTCCCCCGCCAGAGCCTGTGCAACCTGCCATGAAGGGTTTACGTCGTCCCCGTCAAACGGCTCGATGCCGGTCACCAATACTCTCTCCATCGTCACACCTTATGCTGTGTTTAAATTCGTAGGGTATCAGCCTAAACGCGACAATATGATTATGGAAATATGTTATCCGCATATGTCAATGCGTCGGGCCTGCGGTTATATCTTCTGCACCGATTCGCTAAGCACCAATTTCGGTGCGCACATCCAGCAGTTCGGGGAAGAAAGTCAGATCCAGCGCCTTTTTCAGGAAGCTGACGCCGCTGGAGCCGCCGGTACCCGATTTGAAGCCGATAATCCGCTCCACCGTCTTCATATGACGGAAACGCCACAGGTGGAAGCTTTCTTCTATATCCACCAGTTTCTCGGCCATTTCATAGGCTTCCCAGTATTTTTGCGGATGGTCGTAGATCTCTTTGAACGCCGGCAACAGATTTGGGTTGCGCTGGTACGGCTGCGTCCAGTCGCGGTCGATACACTCCTGCGGGATCGGCAGGCCGTGGCGTGACAGGTAAAGCAGGTATTCGTCGTACAGGCTTGGGGCTTCGAGGATCGCCTTCAGCGCCGCATGTTTTTCCGCATCATTACTGAACACCGCCAGCATGGCCGCATTCTTGTTGCCCAGCAAAAACTCGATGGAACGGTACTGATGGGATTGAAAACCCGACGAGTTGCCCAGCACGTCGCGAAACTCTACATACTCCGACGGCGTCAGGGTTTCCAGCACCGCCCACTGTTCAAACAGCAGCCGCTGGATCTGTTTGACCCTGGCCAGGATCTTGAAACAGTGGCTGAGCTTGTCCTGCTGCACCAGCGCCCGCGCCGCCTGCAGTTCGTGCAGCATCAGTTTCATCCACAGTTCAGAGGTTTGGTGCTGCACCACGAACAACATTTCATCATGATGCTGCGGGTTGGACAGCGGATGCTGGCAATCCAGCAACTGGTCCAGGCACAGGTAATCGCCGTAGCTCATGCGTTTGGAAAAATCGGTGACAATCGCGCTTTCTAATTCTCGTTTGTTCATCTGTATTCTCCGCGGTACCACGGCCGGAAGCGGCGTGGAACGTGCTGCAAAGAGAAAACAATAGTACAGAACCCTCACACCCGAAGGACTATAAACGAGAGTTGCCTCGCAGATCTCGGTCTTGGCGTGGCTGGGGTAATCCCGTATCGCTAAAGGTACGGGAGAGATATCACGCCTGACACAGAACGCGGGCGCGAGAGCCGCGAACAACGCAAATAAATAACAAGTCGAGCACGAACATTACAGATTAACTATACCGATTAACCTTACGAGTATTAATTAACGTTTAGACTTACCCTAACCAATAATATAAATAGCCTGCCAACTTAATTTAATAAAATAACACTTGATATGACGATTACGATGAGATAATAATTAATCACCTTACAGAGGCCTGTTTTAAAATAAATCATATATTCAAAAGGAGTTGGTTATGGAAACAGTTGATGCGATTTGGTTAGACTCTATCGCCGGCGGCCGCGGTAATAATGGCGGCGATCGTACCGACAATGGCGGAAGAAATAAGGGTAGAAGTAGTTCCAACAACAAGAGTGGTTCAGGTAATTACTACGCCAACAATACCTCGGCAGACTGTATCAATGGGATGGGCGTTGGTGCGGCATTGGGCGTATTTGGTGGATTACCCGGTGTGGCCGCTGGATTGATTGGCGGTGCGATTACCGGAAAATGTTTCCA
Organism: Serratia inhibens; assembly: GCF_003591175.1. Taxonomy (GTDB): domain Bacteria; phylum Pseudomonadota; class Gammaproteobacteria; order Enterobacterales; family Enterobacteriaceae; genus Serratia; species Serratia inhibens. Next base: position 201,185 of record NZ_QYYG01000002.1, read on the forward strand.
GGACACCAGTAAAGGCGGCGGCAACGTAGGAATGGGCAAAGGCGGCAACAAGTGCGGGTCAAGCGCTGGCGGCAGTTGTTCCTGGTAAGGGTTACCTCTAAAAAATTATTTTTATATTTTTTGCCAGGTTCACTTTCGGCAAGTCTCCTATAGAGAGTTAAACTGCCAATCTTTAATTGAAACAACGCAAGCACCTGGGAATTCATTAATTAAAGGCGGCAGTTAACACCTGTCGCCTTATAAATTAACAAAGAGTTATATATGGACAAAATCATCAGGCCCATAATTATATTTTTCGCTATACTTTCCATCTCCCCTTTCCTTAGTGGTGCCGGAGTGATGGCCTCTGGCCTGGGGTTCTCCGCACCCGCGGGCCTATCCAAATTTATGGTTACCCTCGCCACCGGCTACTTTTTTGTTTCTTTATCCTTAAGGATCTATGAGTTCTTAAGAAAAAAGTAAATTCATATAGCAGAAAACCACTAAAATCTGGTTTAAGACTCAATCCCCTGCTCGGTATTGGGCCGGACTCAGCCCATCCTGACCCTGAGAATATCGCTAAATTTAGTGGTATAGGCCGGCGATAGCATTTCGCGTTTCATCTGCCAGGGTTTGGCGATGCCCTGCCCGGCAAACCAGATGCGGCCGCGCCCTTCCCGGTTGAGCTTGTCCAGCGTCGCCATCAGTTGGCCGCTGTTGCGCCGTGGCGGGCAGTCGTCGAACAAGTCAATTTGCGCCATGGCGCCTGCGCTGAAATCCCCCAGTATTACGCCGCCTTTCAGGTAACGGTGCCCCTCCCGCCAGATGCTTTCCAGCGCACGCACCGCCATGGCGATAATATCGCGGCTGTCGTTGCTCGGCGTTTGCAACCGGGCGGTACCCAGATTGCTGTAGTAACCCTCGCCTGCGGAATGCGGGCTGGTCTTGATAAAGACCGACACGCTGCGGCAGTAGCGTTCGTCTTGCCGCAGTTTTTCCGCCGCGCGCTCCGCATAGCTGCAAATCGCCTCCCGCATATGCGGATAATGGGTCAACCGCTGGCCGAACGAGCGTGAACAGATGATCTGCTCTCTGGCTGCGGCCTCATCCTCCCATTGCAGGCAGGATTCCCCGCGCAACTCACGCACCGTGCGTTCCAGCACCACGCTGAAGGTTTTGCGTACCAGCCGGGTGTCGCAGTCCGCCAGTTGCAATGCGTTTTCAATCCCCATCGCACGCAGTTGCCGGGTCAGTCGGCGGCCGACGCCCCACACTTCCTCTACCGGTATCAACGCCAGCAGCTTGCGTTGGCGGACAGGATCCGAAAGATCCACCACACCCCGGGTGCCTGGCCAACGCTTGGCTGCGTAATTGGCCAACTTGGCCAGCGTCTTGCTGGGCGCGATGCCCACGCCGACGGCCAAATGCGTCTCCTGTAAAATCCTTTGTTGCACCTGGCGACCAAACTGCGCCAGATCGGCACAGCGGTTAACGCCATCCAGCCACAGAAAGGCTTCGTCCAGCGAATAGATTTCTACCGCCGGCGCCATCTCGTCCAGAATGCTCATCACCCGGTGGGACATATCGGCATACAGTGCGTAGTTGGAAGAGAACACCGCCACATTGCGGCGGCGCATCTCCTCCTTGATCTTGAAATACGGCGCCCCCATCGGCACGCCCAGCATCTTGGCCTCGGCACTGCGGGCAATCACGCAACCATCGTTATTGGACAGCACTATCACCGGCCGCCCCTTCAGATCCGGCCGAAAAACCGTCTCGCAGGAAGCATAAAAGCTGTTCACATCGACCAGGGCAAACATCGTCAGACCGCTCCATAGTAAAGGCTTGGCATGATCGCATCGGGTTCTGGGCAACAGGGTTGATGTGTCTTCATAATGCATAACTTAACTGTATATATATACAGCTAATGATAAACAAAAATCACCGCCCTGCAAGCAACTTTGCCGGCAGAATGCGGTGTTAATCGCTAAGGCAATCATTTTCTGTGAAATTTGACTGGCTGGCCCCCCCTGAGCCGAAAGCGCATTCCGCCCTACATGAATGCCCGGTTGGTATGCAGGCTTCGCTACAGACTCCCCCTAAACATGCAGTTCATCATAAAGGCATGCATAACATCACAGCGTCATCATTAGCTATTCCCTTCCCCTATTTAGGAATATTTATACTTAACCTATCGATTATATTAATTAATGCCGCACTAAGGTTGCTCATCTGCACTATACCCGTGCGAAATATCATTCATCAATCCCACCAAAATTTAATTTAAACGTATCTTTAATCTAAAAAAATAAAACATATCAGATTGTTAAATAACAACTTTATTATTTGTTTTTTATTCTGGCACGCTTAATGCTCACACTGACATACCGACAGACACAACACTTATATCTTGGGAGATTTAAATGACCCTGGTCAGCGAGTCAGTAATAGAAAAAAGCAATCAACGGTGGACACAACTCCTTTTGGGATTGATCTGTATGGCGGCGATTTCCAGCCCGCAATATGTCTGGACATTATTGACCAAATCGCTGTCGGCCAAACTGGGGGTTGATCTGCCTGCGTTACAGGTCACCTTTTCGCTGCTCATCATATTGCAAACGTTCTTCTCGCCCTTTCAGGGCAAGCTTATCGATCGCTTTGGGCCACGGATATTAATCTCCATAGGTACGCTGCTTTCGGGATTTAGCTGGATTATTTCATCCCAGGTCAGCGACCTGACTGAGCTTTATCTGGTTTATGGCTGCCTCGGCGGGCTGGGTACCGGCATTGTGTATATCGGCGTAGTTGGGCTGATGGTTAAGTGGTTTCCGCAACAGCGCGGTTTTGCCGCCGGAGCCGTGGCTGCCGGATATGGCATGGGGGCGATTTTAACCACCTTCCCCATCAGTATCTCCCTGGGGACCTACGGCCTTGAGCAGACCATGATGGTCTTCGGCGGCCTCTTTGCCCTGGTGGGTTTCCTGGCCAGCCAAGGGTTGAAAGTGCCGGTCAATATTACTGCGCAACCCGCCAATACCAAGCTGGAGCAGAATAAACGCCAGTTCACGTCAAAAGAAATGCTGCGTCAGCCTCTGTTCTGGCTGATGTTTGTCATGATGGCAATGATGTCCACCTCCGGATTGATGGTGACGTCACAGATGGCTATTTTCGCGGAAGATTTTGGCATCAGCCAGGCGGTGGTCTTTGGCCTGGCGGCGCTGCCCCTGGCGTTAACCCTAGATCGCTTCACCAATGGGCTGACTCGCCCATTGTTCGGTTTCATTTCCGATCGCTATGGCCGGGAAAAAACCATGTTTATCGCCTTTGCGCTCGAAGGTGTCGCAATGACGCTGTGGCTGATGTGCCGTGAGGATCCACTGTTATTCGTTTTGCTTTCTGGGGTGGTGTTTTTTGGTTGGGGGGAGATATTTTCTTTGTTCCCTGCCACATTAACCGATACCTTCGGCAGCCAAAACGCCACCGCCAACTATGGCTGGCTGTACATGTCGCAAGGGATCGGCTCTATTTTTGGCGGCCCGTTGGCGGCATTGCTTTATCAGCACACGCAAGGATGGCACGTTGTTTTTGGCATGGCGATTTCCTTTGATTTTATCACCGCCGCACTGGCCCTTTGGGTGTTGAAACCCTGGCGTTCACGCTTTATGCGCCAACACGGCTGATAATAAACCGGGTGACCTGAGCCGCGGTCACCCGGCAAACGGCATGCGAACTATTTACAAGCCACAAGATTGGCCATCTGATCTTTATCCGGCAGACCGACGATCTGTTGCAGCATATTGGCGTGGTTCAGATAATAAATTGCCGGCGTGCCGTTGGCGCCCAGATCGTCCATCAATTTCTGGTTGTACTGGATCTGGGAAAAAATCGGCTGTGGCGTTTTTTCCAAAAGTGTCGGCTTGTTTTTGCCGCCAGACAGCTCGAAATCCTGCCAGACCTGCGCGGGGTTATCGGCAGACAATATCGCCGCCGCATAACGGCCGCTGTCGGGCTGCATGACAGCGACCAACTGCGTTTTCATGGCGATTTTATTGTCTTTGATATAGGGCTGCACTTCCTGCCTGAACTTTTTACAGTAAGGGCAAAACGGATCGGCAAACACGACAACCTGGCAATTTGCCTTATCGCTGCCTTCCATGATGCCTGGCGCTTTTAAGAGCGTTTTCCACATCTCCCGGCCAGCCGGCAGGTATATCTCCTCTTTTATGACTTTTTCGCTCAGGTTATTTCCATTCTCATCGTACATATAGCCTGATATGGCATGTTTTTTATCCGGGGTCAGATAAATTGTCACCCCCGTTCCCTGATATTTGCCCAGCCATCCCTGAACGCCACCTGGCGCAGTGAAGGGTTTGATGATTTCAATACCTTGTTTTTCCAATTGTTTGACCGGTGCGGGAAGCGCCGCAGGCGTTGCAGCCTGAACCTGCGAGCCGATAAGCACCGCAGATAATGCGAGGATGCATTTGTTCATTCTTATCTCCCTATAATAGGTACTCGTTATGGGCCTTTATATCACAAACCACCGCCCCTCCCGTCACTCGCTAAAGGGCAACACTCGCCTCTATCTCATAGTAACAAATTCTCCTGCCCCGTTTGGCTGAGGTAGAATGGCAATATCTAACGCTACGGGGGAAGCAGGTACCAAAAGGGTACGGCGCTCCCAGTCAAGACGACAGTAATTGCAAAACAGATCCCATTGGCCTTTATCATTGCCAGAGTTATGTGAAGCCGAATGCCCGTTACTATCAAAGGAGAACACATGCAAGATTTCAAAACACTGCTTGATGCCGCATCGGATTACAGCGAATTTGTTGCCGGCGGAACAGAAGAAGACAGCAAGGCATTGCGTCATTTTGAGGCGCTTGCCAACGCGGCATTACCTGACGATGTCATCAGTAAGCTGTCCCGGCTTCCGGGTTCGTACAGCATTCTGGTTGCGGCCGAAATGTGGTGCCCCGACTGCCATAAAAACCTGCCGGTTATCCATGCCGTTGCCGCGTCAGCGCCGGCTATTCGTCTGGGCATAGTCACGCGCGATAAGGCTGAAGCCATCTTTAAAGCACACTTTGGTGTCGATAAAGTCAAAATTCCGTTTGCGGTGGTTCTGGATGAGAACGCTACGCCGCTGGGGCAATTTATTGAACGGCCTAAAACAGCTATCGGCAAGAACGGAGAAGTGAGCGAGAGTTACAAAAACGGTGAGCTTTTGGCCGATACCGCCCGTGAAGTGACTTCAATTTTTCCAGAAAAATAAGCGATCGATAAAGTTAAATTAATTAATGCGTCTCAACTTTCAGGTAAAAATCCTGAAAGTTGAGCAATGACTTATGCGCCCTCTAAATGTAAGCAGAACTCCAGGCAAGGATAATCCCGGCAACATATTCCGCATCCTGAGGATGCGTCAGAAGATGATCCGCTTCGGTTACGACCGCTCTGGCCTCAGGCACTTTGCCTGCAATAAAGAGGATTGCCGAACCGCCAAGGCTGTGACCAATCAGCAATGAAGGAGCTTCGTATTCCCGACGAAGATAATCGACCGCGCACAGCAGATAGGGCAGCTAAAGTCATCATTTGTCTGGCAACCTGGCACCCGCGGGTGGCAACATCGTATGCCCGGTGTGGGCGTGCAAAAGTGCAAAGTTTAAATTTTATATTCTGCGGCTTTAAGAAATAGAATCTCTGCAACAAACTTATCTGCCATTCAGGAAAATAATCGCCGCCGCTAATAGGCTGCATACTATTACGCAATTCCTCCCACGACCTGCTGCAATAAACCACGAGCATGTTGATATTGGCCATCAAATTGGCGGTTTTACTGCATGCCATCATTCATGGAAAATAACACCGTACCTTCTTTCATCACAAATACCGGCTCGGCGATACGTGCGCTATGGCCAACAGAACTTAAAGAAAAAAACAGCACCATAGCTGCTGCAAATACCAATACGATGCCACCGAACAATTGAATGTTTTTCATAGCTGACAAACCTCAGTAATTAAGTGATGGAAATTGACGATTCGGCGCAATGCCGTAACCTGGAGTGAAGTATAAAGAAGCGTTGGAACAGCGAATATCTGACTAGTCAGAAAAGCGATTCGTAGCTAAACCTAGAGGAGGTTGTTAACATTTTACGCAAAGACGACAAGGGAGATAAATATGAACGCCGGGCGTATCTCACGTCGTTACGGCTTGTTGCGTTGGCTGATATTTGTCGCGGTTTACTTCTTGCTCGCCACCATCAGTCTCGAAACACGCGATCCCTGGAGCCTGTCCAGCACCATTTGGTTGCCGGCCGGCCTGTTGCTGGGCCTGTTGTGCACCCGCTCCCCGGCACAGTGGCCGATGTGGGCGATCAGCGCAGGCGTACTGCATTTTTCGGTCAGCCTGCTGCACGATCGTCCCTGGGATATTGCACTGGCGTTCGCCCTGCTCGATTTAGCGATCATTTGCCCGCTGGCGTTAATCTGGAATGGGCTGCACCGCTATTCAAACGGTTTGTCGCATCCTGGAGAAACGTTGCTTTTGCTGGCCGGCGTATACCTTGCCAGCGCCGTGGGCGGTCTGTTTAGTGATTTAATTCTTAAAGCTCTCGGCTATCCGACGCGGGTTTCGCATTTCATCAGCTGGGGAATTTCCAATGCTACCGGCTGCCTGGCGATCGCGCCGCTATTTATTATTTATCGTTTGAATCCCGGCCAGTGGCAATGGCCCTCCCGTCAACAAGCCTATATTGCAGCGTGGGTTTTTCCGTTAGTTATAGCCGTTTTTTTTCTGCCTTCCAGTCTGTTAAGCAACGACCTGTTGAATAACGCTTTATTGTATTCCGTGTTGGCGCTATCGCTGTTGCTGTCCGCTTTGTTGTCCCTGTTGCCGCTGGCGCTGTACTTTATTCTGCTCACGCTGCTGGTTAGCCTGGCCACTCTCTACGGCTATGGCCCATTTCGCCCAGCGTTGGCCGGCATGCAGGCGGTCGAAGCTTCACAACTGTACTTGCTGATGATCATCTCACTGGGTTTGTTAGTGGCAACGCGGGAACAACGACATCGCTCCCGGCGCCAACAAACGCAACAACAGCAGTTATTGCTGAACGCGTTGCTGCAAACACGCCACCCAGCCTTTTTTCGCCTGTCGGCGGAAGCTGAACTGTTGGATTGGCAGCCACACGAAGCCGTTTTCGGCATGCCGCCACGTCAGTTAGCCAATCTGACTCTGCTGCTGGCGCATGTTCACCCCGACGATCGCGAGGTGCTGAAAACATTGCTGCGCACCGCAAGCGAATCACGCAATACACCACAACATTGCTCATTACGCCTGCTGCTGCCCGATGCACATTATCATCATGTCGAATGCCGTTTGTTGCACCATCCGCAACAAGGGGTGGCCGGCGTATTGGCACTGGCGAAAGCGGATTCACTATACTGATTGCATTGCCTGCTCCGAGGAGTCATTTGTGCAAAAAACCGTGGTAATAGCCGATGATCACCCCGTATTCCTGATTGGGCTGCGAACCGTGGTGACCACGGCCTTTGGCGATAATTTTACGATCACCGGTGAAGCGCAAACGGTGGATCAACTGTTGGCCTTACTGGCGGAAAAATTGCCGGATGTGCTGCTCACTGATTTCAATATGCCGGGTGAACAGCAGTCCGACGGTCTGCGGCTGATTAGCACGCTACGCCGCAAATACCCGCAGTTGCCGATTGTAGTCATTACCGTGATGACCAACCCCGGGCTGATCAACTCCATTCTGGCTACCGGCGTGTTAGCGGTGATCAATAAGCAGAGCCTGACCACTGAGCTGACCGCTTGTTTGAAAGCGTTACAACAGGGGCGTCGACCGCCGGGCAACGCCGTATCATCGCCCTCCACAGTGGCGATGAGCCCACGCGAGTTGGAGGTCGTGCGCCTGTTGGCCCAGGGCCACAGCGTTAACCATATCGCCGCCATGCTCAGTCGAACCAAACAAACCATCAGCGCACAAAAGAAAAGCGCCATGTTAAAAATCGGCGTCAGCTCCGATGTCGATTTGTTCGCCTATTTGCGCGAAGCCGGGCTGTGAAGATGAGACGGCCTTGGCTGGTGCTGCTCACCCTGCTGCCTGCGTGGGCCTGGGCAACCGGGGACATTCACGTCGGTCTGCTCGACGATCGTCCGCCCTACAGCGATTTTGACGCGAACCATCAACTGCAGGGTGCGGCGACAGATTTGCTGAGCGCCCTTGCGGCTCAAAATGGGTTGCACTTCACCCCACAGGCCGCATCCAGCCACAGTCAATTGGCGCAGATGTTGAATACGCAAAGTATCCAGGTAGCCTTGCCGCCGCCGCAAAGTTCAGCGCCACCGCCGGGAATACTGGTTTCGCATCCGCTGTTGCAACAGCGCTGGGCGCTGGTGGTTCGCCAGGATCGGTTGCCGTTACAGCACGATGCGTCGCTGGATCTGCGTCATCAGCGGGTGCTGATATTACGTCACAGCCCGGCGCAGGCGGGATTACTGGCGGCTTACTCCGGCGTGGAACTCGTTGAGGCGGCGTCATTGCATGAAGCGATCCGGCTGCTGAATGCCGGTGCCGCGCAAGGCATCGTCTGCGATGCCACACAGGCGGCGTTGTTAGCCAGCAATCTTTACCCCGGCAGGCTGAGCGTACGCCCACTGCCGGCGATCGTCAGCAACCAGCCACTGTGGCTGGCACCGGGTCAGGACGCGCTGTTGCAGCGTATTAATCACGCCATCGACGCCCTGCCCGCAGGCGTTGCACAATCGATCAATGAACGCTGGCTGTTGAACTCAACGCTAAGTGCGATGCAACCGAGCGGTACCGCCGGCGATCGTTGGTTCAAACCGCTGACGGCGGTCAGCGCCGCGCTATCGCTGTTCCTGATCGGTTTCCTGTCGACTGAAATTTTCCGCCGCCGCCGTGCCGAACGCGGTTTGCGCGATGCGTTGAAATACTGGCAAACGCTGCTCAACAGTATCCCAACGCCACTGCTGGTGTGTGATCCGCTCGGTAACATCACCCATTGCAATCAGGCCTTGCTAAAGTCACTGACGCTAACGCAGCAGCAAGTGATTGGGCATTCCCTGGAGCAATTTACCGCGCGAAATCCGATTATCCCCGCCATCAGCCAACAAGAGCGCATAGCGGCCATCGGCAATATGCAACCGCAGTTTTCCGACCGTGCAATGGTGATACAGGGAGCGCAACGGGAAATAGCCCAATGGCTGGCGGCTTACAGTGACAGCCGTATGACGCCGCAAGGGCTGCTGCTCGGTTGGTATGACATCAGCGAGCGCAAACGCCTGGAGCGCGATCTCGCCGATGCCTTGCAACAGGCCACCAACGCCAGTCGCGAAAAAAGTCATTTCCTGGCACGCATGAGTCATGAAATTCGCTCACCGATGAACGCTATCCTCGGTATCCTCGAGTTGGAAACCCAGCGCCCTGAAACCGCCGGGACGTCGCTACCGATAGCCTATGCAGCCTCACGCCAGTTGCTGCAAATTGTCGGGGACGTGTTGGATATTTCCAAGATTGAGGCCGGTGAAATGCACTTGCAGGCTCACCCCACAGAGCTGCATCCCTTGCTGACGCAGGCGCTGGATACCTACGCCGCGCTGGCGGCGCAAAAAGCGCTGCGGCTGGACAGCGATATCGAAGCCGTCTGGCAGCATCAGTATCTGCTGGATGGCGCCAAGCTGACGCAAATTCTCAATAATTTGCTCAGCAACGCCATCAAGTATACCGAACGGGGTTTTGTGGCATTGCAGGTCGATGTACAGCCACAGGATCCCCATCACGACAATCTTACGTTCAGTATCAGCGACAGCGGCATCGGTATCGCACCGCCCCTGCAACAGAAGATTTTGCAGCCCTATGCTCAGGTTGATGCCAACGCGCCGGCCAGTACGGGGCTCGGGTTGGCGATTTGTACCCAGCTGGTACAACTGATGGGCAGCGAGTTGCGGATTGACTCTACGCCGCAGCAGGGTTCACGGTTCTCTTTCACGCTAACGCTACCTCGCACCACCGCAAACGATGAGGCGCAAGAGACGCTCACCGCCCCCCTCGTTGAACACTCGCTGCGGGTGCTGGTTGTGGATGATTTGCCCGCAAACCTGACGGTGATGAAACTGCAACTGGAAAAGCTCGGACATCAGGTCACCACCTGTGACAGTGGTCGCCAGGCGCTGCAATGGCTGGAGCAATCCCCCTTCGATTTGGTGCTGACCGATTGTCAGATGCCGATTTTCACCGGTTATCAACTGGCGCAATGGCAAAGAGAGCGAGAACAAGGCTACCGTCGATATCTGCCGATCGTCGGCTGTACCGCCAATGCGTTTAACGATGAGCAATACCGCTGTCTGGCGGCGGGTATGGACGCCGTGCTGATCAAACCGCTGACCCAGCAGGATTTGCGCACCTTAGTGTCGGAGCAACAAGCCATTCGTGTGGACATGCGGGAAATCCAATTGATGGCCGCCGGGCAGCCGCAGGTCATAACTACCTTGATTGACGAATTGCAACGCAGCAGCGACGCTGACCGCCAACGGCTGCTCGCAGCCACCGCACAGCCGGACGTATTCGCCGCGGTGCTGCATCGGCAGAAAGGCAGCTTTGCGCTGGCGGGCTACCAAAGCGGGGTCAATCTTTGCCAACAGTTGGAACAACATCCCCCTGCTTCGGCTGAACCGACGGTGGCTCTGCTGCGTATGAATGCGCTAATTCTGCGTTTTATCGCTTTACTGGAACGACAACGTGATGAGTTAAGGCGAACCTGAAGATGCGAATGAGCAAAAGAAGCTGGCAGAGAGGATTAACCATTCAACTGTCCCTCTCAATACCCTCTCGAATCAAACGCGAAAAATCCTCATTGATCACGGCATTGTCCGGTCTTTTGATGAGGCATCGTTTTTTCAACCGTTCAAAAGACAGGCTATTATCCAATAAGCCAAGCTCATAGATATATTTATCGGCATAGCCGCTGACCAAGACTTTCCAGCTATAGCGAATGTCGGCAGAAACCGCAGTAGCATGATGCAATATATTGCTCGTGCAGTTATTAAATAACGTGTGATAAAACTCGGGTTGGTGGCTCAGTTGATCGATACGTTGCAAATAGCTCAGGAAAAGAGCCTGGGCCGTGTCTGGCGAAATCTGAAGGGGATAAAGATAAACCCGCTCTTTGCGGACATCGGTTCTGACGCCAATCAAGTCCCGTTCATCGGCAAGCACATAGGTCAACATGTAATGTTTAAAAAAGCCGCGCCAGGTCGAATATCGCTGGTCGCGGCTACGCCGCGTTTCTATCGAGACAGCCAAATGGCGACCGTCTTCGAAACCGAAGCTCAAAAACAGATGCGCAATAGCCTTGCCAGACCAATAGGAGGAGACCACATCAACCGTTTTTAACTGGCTGATATCGATATCAGCATCGTACCAATCGGGCACATAATCGTCGCGGGTAGGTTGATATCTGAAATTGCGAATATTGCGCAGTACAATTTTACCCTGCTCTCCCCATTCCACCTGCGGTAGCCTGGCGTATTCCAACACCCAGTCTTGTTCGTTGCTTGCCGCTGGTGAGGTCAACCACGAAAACATGGCCATAATAGCTACTTGCCTTTGTCATTTGAGGGTTCGTGGCTGGCGGTTGGCGCTGTCGTGCCCTGCGCTTTTTCATCGCGCCATTGCTTGCGCAAAGAAAACATTTTCTTTAGGGCACGGCGTATGGTGGCTATCCAGCCGGCCGGCCGGGGATCCGCCAACATGCTTAATGCACGTGCATAGTCGAGCGTCAGCCCTGGCGTCCAGGCCATCGTTTTTGCGCGTTTACGTATTTGTACCGCCACCCATAACTCCGGCGTCGTGAGAATTTTACTCAACACCCACCAGTGGCCACGCTGCCCCCATATCTTGCCCACCACGCCTTCCAATGCCGCTTCAAGGCCCCGCGCCACACTGCTTGAGCAGTTACGATGCGTAAGGTTATAGGTATTGTCTTCCCGATAGATTTCCCAGAAGCGTTTCAAACGTTCGGCATCGTAGTTCCTGATCCGCACCTGCATGGTTGAAGGACACCATTTTTCGGATTCAGTCACATAATCCGGTTGAAATTGCCCTTCGACATTATTATCTGCCGTTGCCCGCAGCAAGCGGGTAAATTGATCGGGCGACCTGTCGATATCGACTGCCGGATACAGGCTGATATAGACGCCCTCCGGAGATTCCAGCGCAGCATGGCCGGTGGAAATCACCCCATTTTTATCCACCGCAGCAATATAACGATCAATGACAGGATGAGGCACTACTGCACTCTTCGAGGATCCCACCGGTGTCCAGACATGTATGGTCAGTGCAGGTTCATCGGCAGCAGGAGGGCCGTCCCATTCAGTGACCAACGGCGCCGTTTCTGCACTGCTGGCTTCCTCGGCGGCCGTATTGCCCAACACCGCGGGGTTGACCTCCAGCTTTTTGACGCGCATCGCCAGCATAACCATATTCCACCCGCCGAATATCAACCCCAGACCTAAACAATAAGGTACGGTGCCGACATAATGGGTCGGATAGGGTTGAAAGAAGAAAATGGCCAACATGACTTCTATTACGCCGCCGGCCACCACAAACTTCCAGTTTTTATAGCGCACAACGCTGGCCGAGGCGATTTGCAATAACCCGTCGGTCAAAAACAGAATGCCAAAAATCATCGATAGAATAAAATGACCATGGTGATGCCCGCTCAAGATCAATAACGCGGCCAGTGAAAATGCCCCTCCTTTTACGTAACGCAAGGTACGTTGCCCGCCGATGCCGGTATGCGCGACCGTCAAGGTTGCCAGGCCCTCGACCAACAGCAGGAAAGCAAAGGGATGCAAGGGGAAATAAATCGCGTTATCCAACGCATCGATGAAGACGATTAAGCCAGCCAACACACCTAACCAACCGGCAATCATCAACCCTCGCCAGCGGTTACGCAAATAATCCACCCCCAGTAAAATCATTACCAACTGCACCATGCCTATCACCTCTACCCATAGTTTTTAATTATAAGATAGCTAGCAACCCACCAGACGAGTCTTGGAGTCCCCCCCTAAACTGCCCTCTTGAGATCCAGAGATAAATGGAAGTTTTTAATTCCATTAAACCTAGCAGATGATTTATGAATGCGCTGTCGCAGGCGTTCACTTCAGATAAAACCGAGGATTGGATTGCATAACCCATTGAAAATTAATTACAAGCGCAATTAAGGATTGAGCATCCATAGGCGACACGCCTTTTTAAAGCGTCCTCAGGTAACACCGGCCTCCAGCCCTGCAACCCAGTCCGGAATACGCTGCCGCCACCCATTTCGCCCTTTAAGCCCTAATGGATTTATCCGAACACTGCCCACCGAGTCGCAAGAAAAACGGGTGCAACCACCACAAAAACAATGCGTTAATCATAATTATCAACAAATTAAAAACCAATAAACTCAATTAATCATCATAATCTATAATCATATTCACCCTGCATTAAGCCAGAGACATTCAGATGAATAAAAGCGCATTAACATTAACCCTGTCATTATTTTTCATGGCGAAAATGGCAATATCCGCTCAAGATTGCGGGTCTTTAAAGAAAGACATCAATACTGACAACATGGGCTTCTACCAAGCGTTGGTGCAAAAATCTCTTACCCAAAAAATAAAGCTAAACACCATAGAAGTCTCTCAGGTTTTGGCCGAAAGCGAATGGCTTGCCATTTCTGCCGCAACAGACATCTCCGATCCTGGCGTACTATTCTTTAAAAACAATGAATTTATCGATGTTTGGGGCGGTGATGCATCGCCAGAAGAAAAAAACCATGTATTAAAATGGACGCGTGGCATTCATGTTCCCGATAAATTAGCGCAATGTTTTTTCGATTCCATTGTTATTCGATGAACACAAGCCTACAACACCACCGCCAAAATAATAAAATCAAGCCAATTTTCATTTTCAGAATGACTGGCTGCATTTCCACAATAAACCTTGAAATAACTTTCCCACTTACCTTTTACTTTCAATCAATTGCAAATATGGGGTATGGATATGATAAAAAAAATCAAACCATTGAGACTCGCGATCAGTTCGCTATTGCTTTTACATCCGGTACCTTATGCTCTGGCGGCACCGGCGCCCATCAACATTCCCCTTGGACATTTAGAGGACCGCCTAACCATTAATGTCGGCGTCAACGGCGGCCCCGCGCAAAAATATATCTTTGATACGGGTTCGGATCAGTTCAACACCGTTCTCGGGCAACAAGATACCTCTCGCTTGCCGAATGTGAATCAGGCATACGAATATCTCTATGGCAACGATGGCTGGGGTGGATATTGGTTACAACGCAAGCAAATAACGGACCTGACCTATTACACCGATGATGCCACCCCGATACCGGTAGCGACTCCCGACAGCAACAATAAAGGCTACGTCATTGGCCAGATTGAACATCTGTTGCTCGACCACCCCCAGCAAACAAATCAAAAACCTTTTAAGGTCATAGGGGACAAAACTTACTATATTGATTTAGCTGCGGAAAAAAACATTACCACCGGAAAACCGACCGAAGAAAAACACTTCTACGGCACCTTTGGCGTAGGGGATTTTCTTTTTACGGATGCAAAAGGCAATCCCAATGGCGGCAGCCCCTTTAGCACCATCACGAAAACCGGTTTTATCGTCGCCGGTAATGACAATGCCAATGAAAATGGAACAACGCTTTCACCGGGTTGCGCGCCTTGTACCATCCTCAATTTGACGCCCAGCCTGCGGGCGCAGTTTGATACCCTGGTCCCCTGGGCACCTAAACGCGAAGAGGGAGATATCACCCATTTCCCCAACTCTGGCGCACCGGCGTCATCGCAACATGAAGGCCGCTTCAAATACGCTTTCACACTCAATATCAATGGCCAGTCGAGCACCGTTGAGCTTCCCGCAGAGGCGCTGAGCGGCGCAATTTTATTCGATACCGGCAATCCCACTCACGCGACGATAGACAGCAAAAAATTCGGCGACATCCTCGAACAGCATGGCGTGAAATTTGACAAGGATGGAGAGAACAACACATCGGTGACCGCCCTGACGCTTCAGCCTGTCGACGCCAATGGACAGAAAGTCGGCAGCGGGATCACTCTGCAGGGAGGCAGCGATGATCGCCTGGTTATCGATCGCGACAGCAGTGATACCGAGACCTGGAACATTACGTTGGGTTTAGGTTTTTTCGCTCAATATTCAGTGATGTATGATTTGCAAAATCAGCTTACGGCGTTTACTCCTTTCGTCGTCAATGCCGATAATTTCTCTACCGATGCCAACGGCAGCGGATTGCACCTTAACCGCGTGACCAGGCAAATGGGAAATCTGATGAGTGCCCCTGCCGGCGATCCCTCGGGTGATCCTAACGGAGGAAAAGGTTATCTGGGGTTGGCGGGCGCCATCTCCGGCGCCGGCGACTTAACGCTGATGCCGGATGTGGTGGTCAACATGACCGGCATGAACACCTATACCGGCGTGACCCGGGTGAATAAAGGCGCGGTGTTATACCTCACCGGCCCCGGCAGCCTCGCCCGCTCCGCATCGCTGGAAAATAACGGTTGGTTTGACATCACCGAACACGGTAATTTCAATCCGCTGTGGGGCGTCCCAGACAGCATGAACAACGTCACCCTCCGCAGCTTAAGCGGCAATGGCGTGGTCACGCTGGGAGACAGAACGCTGGTATTGAGCCAGGCCAAGGATAATTTCTCGGGCCGTATCACGGACGTTGACCTCGGCAATCCTGACGGAACGCACTATAAAGGCGGCCTGACAATAGCGGGCGGTAGCCAAACGCTCAGCGGGAATAATGACTATGCCGGCCAGACGCGGATTGCCAAAGGCGCTGTGTTGCAACTGGCCAACACCGGCACGTTAGCCAGCGATGTCGCGACTGACGGGCTCTTTATCGCCAACGGTAAAGCCGCCGGCGCTACTGTGGTGCGCGACGGTGGGCTGGTAGGCGGCAGTGGGCATATCGGCACGCTGACGGCCAATAAAGGGGGCTCGGTGGCACCCGGCAATTCTATCGGTACCTTGACGATTGATAACGATCTGACACTGGGGAATGGCTCCCGTTATCTGGCTGAAATTGAGGCTGGCTACAGCGATTTGCTGCAGGTCAATGGTCAGGCGACACTGAACGGCGGCGAGATTGCGGTGGTGCCGCAAGCGGGGCAAAACCTGCTGGCTTCGACATCCTCCGCCGGCAATATCCTGGCACAGCGTTATACCCTGCTCACTGCCGCGCAAGGTATTACCGGGCAATTTGGCTCTGCCGACGCCGGGCTGTTTTTAAGCCCCGATCTGGCCTATCAGCCCACTAGCCTCTCATTGGGTTTACAACGTAGCGCCACCCGTTTTGCGGATGTCGCCGTCACGGCCAATCAACGTAACCTCGCGACGGCAATTGAACGCTTACCGGCTGATAACCCCGTGTATCAAAGCTTGTTGATAGCCCCTTCTGCCGAACTGGCGCGTCAAGCCTATCGTCAATTGTCCGGGCAGATACACGCGGATATCGCCTCCGCGCTGGTGAATAACAGCCGTTATGTTCGGGATACGCTTAACGGCCGTTTGCGCCAGACTCAGGGCGCAGCGGACAGCAGCGACATCAAACAAGACGAGGACGGCGCATGGGTCAGTTTGCTGGGCAACTGGGAGCACGCCAGCGGCAATGATAATGCCACGGGTTTCCACGACTCCACCTTTGGGGTATTGCTCGGTGCGGATAATGAACTGGCCGATCGTTGGCGTCTGGGATTGGCCACCGGTTACACCCGCACCTCGTTGCACGGAGACGGCGCATCTGCCGACAGTGATAACTATCATCTGGCCGTCTATGCCGGCAAAACCTATGACAACCTGAATCTGCGCGCAGGTACCGCCTATACCTGGCACCGGATTGAAACCTCCCGGGGTATCGGGTACTACGGCCAGTCCGATAACGCCAAGGCGCGCTATAACGCGGGAACGGGCCAGATCTTCGCGGAGGCGGGTTACCGTCTGGACAATACCTGGTTCAATCTGGAGCCGTTCGCCAACCTGGCGTGGGTAAATTACCGCAGTGATGATATGACGGAAAATGGCGGTGCCGCCGCATTGAAAGCGGACAGCCAGAGCACCAGCGCAACATTATCCACCCTGGGTATGCGCGCGGACAAACGCTGGAGTACCGGTAAAGACAGCGCCGTCACCCTGCGTGGTGAACTGGGTTGGCAGCATCAGTACAACGCTACCGAACGCGAAGTCGGCTTGCGCTTTGCCGGCACTGACGCCACCTTCAATACCGCCACGGTCGCAGCCTCACGCGACGGTATGGTGATGAAGGCGGGGGCAGAAATCAACGTCACAAAATCGGTTGCCGTTTCCCTCAACTACACCGGTTTGTTATCTCAGAACTATCAGGATAACGGTATGAATGCCGGCGTGGTATGGCATTTCTGACGGTTTTTCCCTGAACCGGCAAGGATGCCGGCAGTCACATCCGGGAGGCAGCTCAGCAGCCAAAAAACGCCTCCCGGAGTTAGGCGTTATATGGCTTTGATGCCTGGGTAACCAAAGATGTCCCCCCTACCGCCAATCTTACCCGCGCAACCCCCTGGCGGGTTCACCCCCTCACAGCGCAGCATAGACAATAAAGGTAACCACGCCGAAGATCTCCAGCGCATCTTCGTCACCGAAGACGATCGGCGCATAGGCCGGGTTCATCGGCAACAGCCGCAGATCGGGATGGCGCTGCAGCTTCTTCACCGTGAACTCGCCGTCGATGGCGGCAATGACAATGTTCCCGTGCTCCGCCCGCAGTGAACTGTCGACGATCAGCAGATCGCCATCCTTGATGTTGCCGTCGACCATCGAATCGCCGCTGGCGCGCACAAAGTAAGTGGCATTGGGGTGCCGCACCAGCAGTTTGCCGATATCCAGCCGGGCCTCCACATAATCCTGCGCCGGAGAAGGGAAACCGCAAGCCACGGGATCGGCAAACAGCGGCAGTGCCGGCGTGGTTTTATTTTCTTCGCAAGGGGAAATGAGCAGCATAATGAACAACTCTATTTAACTGTGTTTTTATACAGTAACCCATGAGGTTTATAGCGTTCAAGTGGTTTCCCTGAGGGTTCCGGGAACCGATTGATGCCGCGGGAAATTTAGCGGTTCTGGCTGGCCGACAGCTTATCTGCATTTTCGCTCCAGGTATAAGCAAACACCTTTACGGCAAGAATATGCTATAGCTATAATGACATGATTTTTCACAGGAAATGATCAATTTATTCTCGATTTGCCTATCATTTCAGCTGGTCTGCTGACCGATGAGCAGAGCTTCTGCGCCGGGATGATCGCTCTGTGTTCATCGTCTAAACTACAAGTCTTTATCTTTTACATTGGGGTGTAACCAGCCTGAATGGCCTGCGGGCGCAGAGCAGCCTGATTATCCTCCGTGATGTCTTCATTTTGACATCCGATTCGGGTTAATTAGGGGGGTAGCATGAGAGCATTTGCCGGCCAAAGAACCGGCGGGATGCGTGGGGTTCCCTTGGGTACATGCCCGGTTTCAGGGCGTAATTGCAGAGGCAAACTATGGAACATGTCGTTTATGTCGTCGATGATGACCATTCGGTCAGGCAATCTATTGTCAGGCTGTTAAGCTCTGCCGGCTACAGTGCCGTTGATTTTGACTGCGCAGAGGCCTTTCTTTCACACTCCTTTCCCGCCATTCCCGGCTGTATCATTCTGGATATGCGCATGCCGAGCGGAGACGGTTTCGAGGTAACCGATGCGCTGAAAGCGAGCGGCCGGGAAATGCCGGTAATCTTCCTTACCGGTTACGGCACCATCCCGCTGTCGGTGCAGGCGATGAAAGCCGGGGCGCATGAGTTTTTGACCAAACCCGTCGCTTCCGAGGATCTGCTGAAGGCGGTTCAGGAAGCCCTCAATCTGGCAACGGAGAATTCAGATCAGCTGCGCGAGCATTACGAACTGAAACAGCGACACCTCACGCTGACACCGCGCGAACAGGAAGTGCTGGAGCTGACGATTAAAGGCTTGATGAATAAACAGATTGCCGCAGAACTGGGCGTCAGTGAAATTACGGTCAAGGTACATCGGCGCAGGGTGATGGATAAAATGCAGGTGCGTTCTCTCGCGGATTTGGTGCGTGATGCCGAGCGGTTGAATCTCAGTAAGTCCAAAGCATCCTGACAAATCGGCTCATGTGCAGGCATACAGAGCTCCCTGCACATGAGCCATTTTGCTTAGCGAGCCTGCAAGAACGCCAGGAGGTCGTCGTTTAACCGGTCCTGATGCGTTACGGCAAAGCCGTGAGGCGCATTGTCATACACCTTCAGTTCAGCGCCAGGGATCGTTTCGGCGGCCACTTTACCGGTGACATCAATCGGAACGATTTGATCGTTGCTACCGTGGATCACCAGCGTAGGCACATCAATCTTCAGCATATCGTCACGGAAGTCGGTTTCCGAGAACGCAGTCACGCACTCAATGGTCCCCTTCAATGATGCCAGCAGAGCAATGTTCAGTGTCTGGGTCAATACGCCTTCAGAGATCGTCTGGCCGGCATTGATGCCGTAAAAGGGCACGTTGAAATCGCTGATGAACTGGGCGCGATCTTTACGTAACCCACTGCGGATCCCTTCGAAAACGGACAAGTCCACGCCTTGCGGATGCGTTTCGCTTTTGCCAAACATCGGCGTAACCGCGCCTAACAGCACCAGGCCAGCCACACGCGCGCTGCCGTAGCGGCCGATGTAGCGGGCCACGTCGCCACCGCCCATGGAGAAACCCACCAGCGTGACGTCCTGCAGATCAAGCTGCGTGATCAGTTCATTGATGTCCGATGCGAAAGTGTCGTAGTCATAGCCGGTCCAGGGCTGATCTGAACGGCCAAAACCGCGGCGGTCGAACGCAATGGCACGGTAGCCGCGTTCAGCCAGAAAGTTCAGCTGGCTGTCCCACATATCCGCGTCCAGCGGCCAGCCGTGGCTGAACAGCACCGGCTTCCCCTTTCCCCAGTCTTTGTAGTAAATCTGCGTACCGTCGTTCGTTTTAATCGTGCTCATAACAGACCCCTTGGCAGTGTTTAATAAACTCAGAGACTGACGGACCCGGTTAAACCGGCGCCACCAGGTAACGGATCAGCGGCAGTGTTTCGCCCTGATGAAATGCGCAAATACGGTTTTGTATTTTCTGGTCATTGATGGTGTAACGCTCCTGCTGGCGCAGGTACTCCATCCAGGAACCGACCACAAACGTCTCGACGAAAACGCCGGGCTGAAGAATGTCCTCATACACGGACCAGTTGATGGCACCGCCGCGCCGCCTGACGCGCCGCATGTCCTGCATGCATACCGTGAAGGCGCGCGCATCCTCTGCGGTAACCAAATATTCATAGCTCACCATCACCGGCCCGCGGTCATGACGCACATCCAGCTCTGGCGTGGCGCCATGTTCCGTACTGATGTCCAGGTTCAGGTCGGGATCCTGGTCCAGACGCCAGCGGTAAACCGTGCTGCTGGCCAAAATCATGCCCAACGCGGCCACGCACAGCGAGACAGGAATTCCATAATGCGAGGCCAACTGCCCCCAAATGGCGCTGCCGGCGGTCATGGAGCCAAAGAAGACGGTCAGATACACCGCCAACGCGCGCGCTTTCACCCATTTCGCCGCGCTGCGCTGTGCGCCGAGATTCAGCGTAGACAGCACCGCTATCCAGGAAAAGCCGGTAAAAAATTCAAACGCGTTGAGCAACCAGACGTTACGGACAAACGCCAGCGCCAGCATCGTGACGGCAAACATCAGGCTTGCCAGCACCATCAGCCGATCCGGGTTGAAGGACTTACGCAAGCGAGGCAGCAACACGGCACCGAAGATCGCCCCTACGCCGATAAAGGCCAGCATGATCCCGTAACCGCCCGGGCCAAGCCCAAGTTCACGCCGCGCGACCAGCGGCAGCAAAGCCCAGCCCGCACTGCCGAACGTGAAAAAGGCCACCGTGCGGACCAGCACATTGCGCAAAACCGGTGCGGCATGCACATAGCGAAACCCGGCGCGTACGGCGGAGAAAAAGTGCTCGGGCGGCAGGCGCTGAACGCTCGGTTCCGCCTTCCAGCGGTAGAGCACCCAGGCCACGCCCAGCACCGAGATGGCGTTGAGCAAAAACACCATCCAGGGGCCGGCGAAGGAAAGAATCAGCCCGCCCAATGCCGGGCCGATGGCGCGGCTGATATTGATACCCAATGAATTGAGCGCAATGGCCGGCCCCATCTCATTTTTGCTGACCAAATCAGGCACGATGGCCTGGAACGGCGGCGAACTCATGGCCGCACCGGTGCTCAGCAGGAATGCCGCAACCAGCAACACCCCTGGGGTGACGTGGCCCGTCACCGACAAGAGGGTCAACCCGGCCGCGGCGATAAACACCCAGACCTGCGAAAACAGCAGGTATTTACGGCGATCGACAATATCCGCCATCACCCCGGAAGGCAGCGCAAACAGAAACATCGGCAAGCTGCTGGCCACCTGGACCATGGCGACGGACAGCGGATCGGCACTGAGCGTCAGCATGGTCCAGTTCACCCCAATATCGTTCATCCATGAACCGATATTGGAGACGACGGTGGCTATCCACAGCATGCGGAACACGCGTTGGCGCAGCGGTTGCCACGGCGATGCATTCACCGCCGGCACTTCTTTCAGCGCTTCAGCTGTGACGCTGTGGATATCATTAATCTGCGTCATAACGCCTTCTCCAGCAGCCTGCCTGCGCCGATACGCCATTTACCCGGCCCGGTTATCGCCAGCGTGGTAAAGATGATCAGCAGCAGCCAGCCGAACTGCCCTTCAGCGATGGACCAACCTGGATGCACGAACAGCATCGCCACCAGCAGCACGCCGATAATGGGCAGACAGGCGATACGCGTACCGACCCCCAGAATAATGAACACCGGGCAGACAACTTCCGCCAAAATGGCGGGCAACAGGCTCATGTAAGGCCCGAGGCCAAAAGGATCTTCGATGCGTGTCAGTTCTTCGCTGAAATTAAACACCTTCGGCAAACCGTGCACATGCAGCAAGAGCAGGCTGCCGGTCAGGCGCAGGAAGAACAGCCCCAGATCGATCCGGGGCGCGATGAAAAATGCAGATGACGTTTTCATGGGATTAAAACGCAAAGCAGCTGCAGCCGAGCGTGCCCCAGAATGCATTGTCATCTGCAACGGGTACGCTGGAGCCGCGGGCAATATCATGATTGTGGGTGTGCACCCCACAAGGGCCGCTGCAGTGATGCGCCTGTGACATCATGCCGACGCGTGCGTTCGCTACCGGCGGTGCGCTGCGATAGTGACCCGGCACCTTCACCACTGGCGACCAATCCGGCAGCACCGGAATGGACGGCGGTGCCAGCGGCCCGAACGCGCCTGCGGCATAAACGATGTCGCCACCGACCACCGTCAGCACGGATTCGATGCCCTTGATCTCCTCTTCAGGCACGCAGAAGTAGTCCTTGCTGAGCACGGCCATGTCCGCCAGTTGGCCCGCTTTGATCTGCCCTTTTTTGCCCTGTTCGCTGGAGAACCAGGCGCTGCCCTGCGTCCACAGCATCAACGCGGTATCGCGATCCAGACGCGCATTGGCGTCATACATCTGCATGCCGCCCACGGTGCGGCCGGAAACCAGCCAGTAAAGCGCTGTCCACGGGTTGTAGCTGGCCACGCGGGTCGCGTCCGTCCCCAGCCCCACCGGCACGCCGGTTTCCAACATGCGGGCCACCGGTGGCGTGTGGCGGGTAGCCTCAATGCCGTAACGCTCGGCAAAGTATTCGCCCTGGAAGGCCATGCGGTGCTGTACCGCGATACCGCCGCCAAGCTCCTTGATGCGATCGATGTTTTTCTGGGTCACGGTTTCTGCATGGTCAAAGAACCAGTGCAGGCCATTGAACGGGATCTCGCGGTTGACCTTTTCAAACACGTCCAGCATGCGGCTGATGGATTCGTTGTAGGTCGCATGCAGGCGGAACGGCCAGCGATGCTCGACCAGGTGGCGTACGACACGCTCCAGCTCGTCTTCCATGCCTGGCGCCAGATCCGGGCGCGGCTCCAGGAAGTCTTCGAAGTCCGCGGCGGAAAACACCAGCATTTCACCTGCGCCATTATGGCGGAAGAAGTCACTGCCCTGGCCCGGCGTCAGCATGTCGGTCCATTTTTCGAAATCTTCCAGTTCATGCCCCGGCCGCTGGGTAAACAGGTTGTAAGCGATGCGCAACGTCATCTGCTTTTTCTCATGCAGCTCGGCGATCACTTGATAGTCTTCCGGATAGTTTTGGAAGCCGCCGCCCGCATCGATGGCGCTGGTCAGGCCCAGACGGTTCAGTTCGCGCATGAACTGACGGGTCGAGTTCACCTGCTGTTCCAGCGGCAACTTCGGCCCTTTGGCCAGTGTGGCATAGAGGATCATGGCGTTAGGGCGCGCAATCAGCATGCCGGTCGGGTTGCCGTTACTGTCGCGCTGAATTTCGCCGCCTGGGGGGTTGGGCGTATCTTTGGTGTAGCCCACCACTCTCAGTGCGGCGCGATTGAGCAGCGCGCGATCGTAAAGATGAAGAATAAACACCGGCGTGTCCGGCGCGGCTTCGTTAATCTCATCCAGCGTTGGCATGCGGCGTTCGGCAAACTGGAACTCCGTCCAGCCGCCCACCACGCGCACCCATTGTGGCGATGGCGTGCGCAGCGCCTGATCTTTCAACATCCGCAAGGCATCCGCCAGTGACGGCACGCCTTCCCAGCGCAATTCGAGGTTGTAGTTCAGGCCACCGCGGATCAGGTGGAGGTGCGAGTCATTAAGCCCCGGCACCGCGGTGTGTCCCTTAAGATCCACCACTTTCGTACCTTCGCAATGGTGCTGCATCACTTCGGCGACGGTACCGACCTGGAGGAATTTACCCTCGCGGATCGCCACGGCTTCCGCCAGTGGATTTTCGCGATCGACAGTATGAAACTGCCCGTTAACCAGTATCAAATCAGCTTTGCCCAGCGAAACCATAGATCCTCCTTTCTGAGACGTCCGGTTCAGGCAGAAAGCCGCCGGACACAAGGTGCGCGGCCCTTCAGAGCGGCGCGAATTGAAAGGATTATGGAATATGAATGGGAAAAGACCAGTTATACAAAGGGATAGATATACCAAAGTATAGGTATACGAAAGGTTAGTTATACCAACAGATAATAGTTTTGCCCCCGCCCCCAGCCTAACATTCAATCCGTTGATAGCGTTTACCACCCGGTAGCTTTCGGCTCTGTCGCTGCGCCAACGGTGTGACGACCTTGTTACTTTTAACCTCATCCCAAGGGTATTTTTATGACAACCTCTAAGCTCGAAGTCCTTACGCCTGCCAACTGTCAGATGATTTTTATCGACCACCAACCTCAGATGGCTTTCGGCGTGCAGTCGATCGACCGCCAGGTGCTGAAAAACAACACCGTTGCCCTGGCGAAAGCCGCGAAGGTATTCAACATTCCAACCCTCATCACAACCGTTGAAACCGAGAGCTTCTCAGGTAATACCTACCCGGAACTGCTGGACGTGTTCCCAGGCAAGGACATCCTCGAGCGGACCTCGATGAACTCGTGGGACGATCAGAAAGTGCGTGACGCGCTGGCCGCCAACGGCAAGAAAAAAGTGGTGGTTGCCGGCCTGTGGACCGAAGTCTGCAACAACAGCTTTGCCCTGTGCGCCATGCTGGAAGGCGACTATGAAATCTATATGGTGGCCGACGCGTCAGGCGGCACCTCTAAAGAAGCGCACGATTATGCCATGCAGCGCATGATTCAGGCAGGCGTGATCCCGGTAACCTGGCAGCAGGTGATGCTGGAATGGCAACGTGACTGGGCGCACAAAGAGACCTACAACGCGGTGATGGATATCGTGAAAGAGCATTCGGGCGCTTACGGCATGGGCGTGGATTATGCCTATACCATGGTGCACAAAGCGCCTTCACGTCAGAAGAGCGAGCACCGCACTCTGGCACCGGTCGCCGCCCGCTAACTGCGGGAAGCCGGCCGGCGCAAAGCCCGGCCGGCTTCTTCACTGGAGATAATGATGAGCGCAGGATTGATTTCCCTTTCCGCCGGCGTCCTTATTGGCCTGATCTATGGGCTGCTTAAGGCCCGCTCGCCCGCGCCCCCGGCACTGGCGCTGGTGGGGCTACTGGGAATGCTGGCCGGAGAAAGTTTGATGGGACAGGTGCTGCAACCTGAACAGACCGCCAACGCACAGCGTTGTCAGGCACAGCCCGGCATGGCGGCCTCTTCCACTGTAGCCTGCCCGGCGAAAGGGGACTGATGATATGAAAGCATGGCTTGTTTCGCTGGCAATCGGCCTTCTGGCCGGTATTATCTATGCTGCGTTGGATATTCATTCACCGGCTCCGCCGGTTATTGCCCTGCTGGGCCTGTTGGGAATGCTGATCGGCGAACAGATTATCCCGGTCACCCGGCGGTTGATAAACCGACAGCCGCTGACGCTGGCGTGGTTTCGCCATGAATGCGTCCCCAAAATATGCGGAACTCCACCGGTCAAGGCTCAGACAACAACAGAGGACCCTCCGCTTTAGTAATGATTTGTCAGAGGAATATCAGCATGATGCTGCCGCAGCGCATTGCCATTGTCGATGATGAACGTTCTGTCCGCAGCGGGTTAATCAACCTGCTGCAGTCGGACGGTTACACGACATGCGCCTTTGAATCCGCAGAGGCGTTTTTAAACGAAAAAACCGCGCTGTCAGACGCTTCGTTGGTCATTATCGACATCAAGCTAAAAGGAATGGGTGGATTCGAGCTTTATGAAAAAATAAAGGCTTACGCAACGCCGCCACCGGTGATATTTATATCCGGCCACGGTGATGAGAATATGCAACGGTTTGCCCTTAAACTCGGCGCCGTTGCTTTTTTGCGTAAGCCTATCGACATCGATACGCTCCTGGGCCTGATCCAACACGCATTGAAAGGCGATAAAAACGCCTGATGACAAGACCGCTGCCTGCGAGAGACCCGAATGAATGACCCGCTGATACCGCCAGACCGGGCTGCCCTTCCTGATTTTCAGGATGGGCAGTTTTTTGCATTTAAAGATGATGTCATTTTTACCCCCTTGGTTCATGAGGGCTGCATCGTCTGGATGAACGGGCGGCACCCTTTTTCGAGCGGGGCTTTCATCCTCGCCACGGCGGTCAGCGATGAGGCGGAAGCGGACGCGACCCGGCTGCTGAAAAATGAATTCATCCTGCGGCCCTACCTGTCTGACGCCTGGGCGGTGAAACCCGCCGCCTGCACGCAGTACCGTGGCCGGTACGCTCTGGTCTATCCGTCTTTTGCCTTTGACTCCCTGGCCCGCATCACGGGGCAGCCGATGGCCTGCATTGCCAGCTTTCTGGAGCTTGCCATCCGGATATGTGCTCCGTTGCGTCAAATGCACAGGCACAACCTGATCCACGGCGATATCAAGCCGGGTAATATCTTTATCCAGAACGATACCTCATGCCGCCTTGCCGGGTTTGGTCTGACGACGGGCACTGCGGAAGAGCTAAAACAGACCCGCCTGCCGTTTTTTGGCGGCACGCTCGCCTATATGTCACCCGAACATACCTCGCGCACGCGAAGATCGGTGGACAGCCGCAGCGATCTCTATAGCCTTGGCATCGTCTTTTATGAACTGCTGACCGGCTCTTTGCCCTTCGACCTCAGCGAAGGCGGCCTGGAAGAATGGACGCATCACCATATCGCTTCAGAGCCACGTCCGCCTCATCTGCTGCGCGAACAGGTACCGGCCATGCTTTCAACCCTGGTCCTGAGGCTGTTGGCAAAATCGCCCGATAACCGTTACCAGACGGTCGACGGGCTGGTCGCTGACCTGCGCCGCTGTCAGGCCACCTTGACCAGTGACAATGACATCTTGCCCTTTCCTCCCGGGTTGCAGGATCGCGCACCTGAGTTTCATCTCGCCGATACGTTGTACACCCCCCATCCACAGGGCCGCGAGCTTATCGCCGCGTTCGACAAGGTTAATCAGAGCGGAACCCACACGCTTGCGATCATCAGCGGGCCTTCGGGCATCGGTAAATCCTCGTTGATCGCCTCAGCGTTAAAAGAGCTGAAGAACCGGCGTACGCTGCTTGCCGTGGGTAAAGTCGACCAGTTCTCGTCGTCGCTGCCTTATGGCGTGCTGACCTCCGCTTTCCGGGCGCTGACCCTGAAGCTGCTGGGGTTGCCGGCAGAAGATGTCGCGCTCTGGAAAACCCGCCTGGCGCGCACGCTGGACGGTTACGAGGGATTGGCCATTAACCTGGTGCCGGAACTGGGCCTGTTGCTGGAGAGAAAATCCCGGCAGGCCCCCGACTCGCTGTCGACCGATGCCCGGGCCCGCTTTAATCTTATGATAGTCAGCCTGGTCAATACCTTTGCCACCCCCGGTTGTCCGCTGGTGTTGCTGATTGACGATATTCACTGGATCGATGCCGCCAGCTTGCAGGTGTTGGAATATCTGCTTAAAAACAGCGATGCCCTGCCGTTGCTGTTGGTGGTTGCCCTGCGCGATCCCTCCTCAACCGACAACCTTTCGGTATCTGAGGCGCTGGGCCGGCTTCGTGATGCGGCTCAACGTAAAATCGACATCATACCGGCGCCGCTCTCGGTTAAAGCCGTCGCTCGCTGGCTGGCCGACGTCTTCCAGCGGCGCTCGACCGACACCCTCGACCTGGCTCGTCTGATACATGAAAAAACCGGCGGCAATCCGCTGTTCGTGCATGAGTTTTTCAAACGTATCGTCGATGACGGCCTGGTGACGCACAACAAGTATCAAGGCAAGTGGTATTACGACGTGCCGACCATTCAGGCACGCCATTACACCGAAAACGTCGTCGGGCTGGTATTGCAGCAACTGGAGAAAATGCCCGAAGAAACCCGCAAGCTGTTGGGCAGCCTGGCCTGTCTGGGCAGCAGCGGTGAGCTTGGCACCATCAGCCGCGTCCTGAATCTCTCAGATACGGATATCCGCTATCAATTGCACCCTGCGGTTACCGCCCAATTGATTACCCTGTCCGCCGACACCTATATGTTCCCCCATGATCGCGTGCAGGAAGCGGCCTTCGCCCTGCTGGATGCCGGCGAGCGGGGGCATCTGCACCTCACGACGGCCAGCCTGCTGGCCGAAGCTTCACGCCAGGCGGCGGGCAATGAGATGCTGTTCCGCGCCATTCACCATGTATCCGCCGCCATTGACTGCGTACAGCCGCCGCCACAGCGCAAAATGTTCCGCGAATTGAGCATGCTGGCAGCCCGCCGTGCGAAGCGTTCCGGCGACTACCTCTCCGCACAGCGATATCTGCAGACCGCCCGTGCACTCGGCGGCCCTGCGTCTGATGATGCGCCCGATTTCGCGCTGGAGCTGGAAGAAGCCGAATGCGCGTTTTTACTGGGTAACCTGGTCGCGGCGCGGCATTTGAGCGACCGGTTGCTGGCTTCGCCTGGCGGGTTGGCGGAAAAAATCTCCGCAGCCAATTTGCTGGCGGAAGTGCATATGCGCCAGTCGGATAACCCGCTGGCGCTGGAGACCGCATTAAGCTGGCTGACGGTATCCGGCATTACGCTTAACCGGCACCCCGACGATGCGGAATGCGAGACGGCCTGGAAAATGCTCCATGCCCGCATCGGTGAGAGCCCGGCCGCGATTTTCAACCAATTGCCGCTCATGGCCAATCCTGAAACGGAAGCCGCGATGAGTTTACTGGCCCGTGCCGGCCTGTCCGCCAGTTTCATCAGCCCACGCCTGCACTTCATGCTGCTGTGCCAGATGCTGCATCTGACGCTGGAACACGGCATTACCGGTGCATCAACGTCGGCGATGGGCTGGTTTGGCGTGCTGATTGGCCACCGCTATGCCGAATATCGGTTGGGCTTCAAATACGCGGTACTGGCCCGTGAACTCGTGACGCGCCACGGTTACAGCGTTTACGAAGCGAAGACGCTGCTGCCGCTCGATCAGTTGAGCGTCTGGACCCAGCCGCTCTCCTACACCACCGAATGCGCCAAAGCCTGCTTCACGGCGGCGGTGACGCACGGCGATCTGACCGTCGCCTCTTTTGCCGCCTGTCATCAGATCATTAACTTTTTAAGCCGCGGCGATCATCTCGATAACGTGCTGATCAGCATCGAACGGGGGCTGGCCTTCGTGCGGAAATCCCATTTTCCGGACGTTGAACGCATTATGTTGATCCAAAAGCATTATGTTGAGCATTTACGCACCGTATCTCCCGGATATTGGGGCGGCATGGATGCGCTGCCCGACTCACTGCTGCCAACCGCGCCGGAACAGGCGCCGCAGCAAATGTCCACCATGATGTTCTGGTTCTGGCTATATCGGGGCATGACGCATTTTGTCGCCGGCGAATACCCGCAGGCGGAAGAGTCGCTGGCGCAGGCCGAATTCTTTGCCTGGTCTGCGCCGGGGCATATCCACCTGCTGGATTTGCATCTGTACAGCGCGCTGACGTTAACCGCTCAACTGACGCCGGATACCTTCTCCGTCGAGCACCGGCGCAGGCTGCAAAAACACTACGACAAAATCGCGCTTTGGGCGCGCATTAATCCAGGTACATTCGCCGACAAAGAGGCCCTGGTGTATGCGGAGATTGTCCGCCTTGACGGCATGAACAGCATTGCGCTCGAGCAGTATGAAAAAGCGGTGAGGCTCTCGCGGGACTCGGGGTTCAATCCCAGCAATGGGCTGGCTCATGAACTCGCGGGGCGCTTCGCGCTCAGTTGCGGCTATCATACGGCCGCAGATGCCCACTTTAGGGGCGCAATGGCGGCATGGGGGCGCACAGGGGCGCAGGCCAAGGTGAATCAGCTGAAACAGGCTTACCCCCATCTGGTGTCCCCCGGCCAGGCAACGCCTTACGACACCATCGCCTTTGCCCAGAATGAAGAAATCCGCGATCTGCAAAGTGTCATCAAAGCCTCGCGTGCCCTGTCTGAAGAGATCAATCTGGAACGGCTTATTCAGATACTGATGACTATGCTGCTGGAACGTGCCGGCGCCCAACGCGGCCTGTTGATCCGCGTATTGGATAACAACATTCCTGAAATCGAGGCAAGTGCCTATACCGGCAGCGACGGCGTCAGGGTACGGATTATAAAAGATGTGCCGATGGCTACCGACATGCCGCTGTCGGTACTGTCGGCCGTGATCCGTACCGGGCAAGAGATACGCACCGGAAAACCGGAAGAGTTCAGCCCCTTCTCGCAGGATCCTTACCTCGTGACTTCCGGCGCTGCCGTATTGTGCGTGCCGATGTTCAAGCAGGCGCGGCTGGTCGGCGTGTTGTATCTCGAAAATCGTTTAATGCCTGAAATCTTCACCGCCGAGCATTCGAAAGTGGTTAACCTGCTCGGCGCACATGCCGCCGTGTCGCTCGAAACCGCAAGGCTGTATGCCGAATTGCTTGAGGAGAACATCCAGCGCAGACGGGTGGAAAAAGAGCTAAGAGCAAGCCAGACCTCGCTGATGCTGGGCGAACAGATCAGTCATACCGGCAGTTGGCGTTGGGAGCTGGAGCAGGACCTGATGTTCATGTCCGAAGAATATGCCCGTATTCTCGGCCTGCCCGAGAAGCAGAAAATGATTTCCATGGCCGAGTTTCTTACCTTCGTTCATCCGGACGACTATGCGCGAGTCAGCACCGTCGTCACCGACGGGGTGAGAGACGGGCTGCCCCTGCGGGCCGAGTTTCGCATCATGAGCGCGGATGGCGTTTGCCGCTACATATTGGGCATCGGTAACCCGGTCGGCGTAGGCACCGAGGTCTATGAATACTACGGCACCATCACCGACATCACCGCCCAGCGGCAGACGGAGGACGCCGTCAGGGTCGCCCAGGCCGAGCTGGCCCGCGTTTCCCGCGCGACCACCGTCGGCCAGTTGACCTCATCCATTGCGCACGAAATCAATCAACCCTTGATGTCGATTGTCTCGAACGCCGGAGCAAGCCTGCGCTGGCTGAACCACGACCCTGTCCGGCATGACAATATTCGTACCGGGCTGGAGGAGATCATTGCGGAAGGCCAGCGCGCAGGCGAAATCATTCGCAGCCTGCAAACCCTGACGCGCAAGCAGGAACCGGTCTTTTCCCGTATCGATCTGCACTATCTTGTCCGCCATATCATGACCCTGTCACGCAGCGAAATCGAGCAGCGCCGCGTGGCGGTGGATTATGAACTGAAGGCCGTCGACAGCTTCATCTTTGGCGATAGCGTTCAGATTCAACAGGTATTGATTAACCTGGTGATGAACGCGATCGAGGCTCTGTCTGAAGTGAGCGATCGTACGCGAACGCTGAGGATAACCACGCTAAATTCCGATGAAAAAACGGTCGAGTTGCGTATCGCGGACAACGGAATCGGGCTGGATCCTGACGTAATGGAGCGGGTTTTCGATTCTTTCTACACCACAAAAGCGCAGGGAATGGGAATGGGGTTGACCATCAGCCACACCATTATTGAACGCCATCGGGGCACGCTGAAAGCGCAGATGGCGGAAACCTACGGCAGTTGCTTCAGTTTTGTGGTGCCAATTGCCGGCAATGAAGGTGCCATCAAGCCGCAATGAGTGCAGGTATTTGCGTGATCGTCGGGTGAAATCCCGGCGGCTTGCCTCAGCCAGATTGCCCCGACTGAGGTGGGCCACCGCGTTAGCGGCTACAGCAGCAACGCCAACTCCATCGCCGCGCGTTGCAGCTGTGGCAGCACCCGTTCACGCAGCTCCGCCGAGGAAATTTGCGAAGCATTGACCCCCACGTTCATTGCCGCCACCACGCCGCCGCCCTTGCGCGAATGCATCGGCACCGCGATCGAACGCAGGCCAATCTCCAACTGCTGATCGTTGATGGCATACCCCTGCCTGCGCACTTTAGCCAACTGTTCACGCAACTGTTCCGCGCTGGTCACGGTGTGCTCGGTCAGCGGTTCGAACCGCACCCGCGACAGATAATCCTCCAGTTGTTCCTCGTCCAGCGCACTGAGCAAAACCAGCCCCATTGACGTGGCGTAGGCCGGCAAGCGGCTGCCGCGCCCCAGATCGATCGTCATGATGCGCTTCACCGAGGCGCGGGCGATATACAATATGTTGTCGCCGTCCAGCGTCGCCACCGAGCAGGATTCATTGAGCAGCTTGCTGAGGTAATCCAGCGAGTTCTGCGCCGCCTTCGCCAGCTCGGAAGAGGAAAGATAAGCATGGCCGATGGTGAGCACCCGCGGCAGCAGCCGGTAATGTCGGCCATCGGGGCAATGCACGAAACCCAGCGCCCGCAAAGTGTAGAGGCAACGACGCACCGCAGCGCGCGGAATGCCGGTAATCTGGCTGATCTCGGAAACCGACATCTGCGAATACTGCGGTTGGAAGGCCTGCAGCACCTCTAACCCTCTGGCCAGCGACGCCATAAAGTTGGGATCGCCCTTGTACCTATCGTTGCTTAAATCGCCGATCTCCTGCAGCCGACGCAGCTCCCCGCCGCCAAACTCTGAAACATCATCCATTCTGATCTCCCCTTCTTTCGATAACATCTGAATTTATACGTCCGCAGTACCGGAACAACGCCAATAGCGATTTAGTTACCTGCATCACAAAACGAATAGCCAAACCATCAATGCTTCGATAATCGCACAACACGCTGATATTCGCACTTGTCGCTGTATTTTTCATCATTTAACGTAGATTAGAACCACTCGTATGACGCTGGAATAACCGCAGCCTACTCAGGAGTAGCAGATGATCGATAAAAACGTGGCGTCCGCAGACGCCGCCGTCGCAGATATACCGGATGGCGCCACCATTATGGTCGGTGGTTTTGGCCCTGCCGGCCAACCCTGCGCCCTGTTGGATGCGCTGATCCGCCACCGCCCGCGCGAACTGACGCTGATCAGCAATAACGCCGGCAACGGGGATTTCGGCCTGGCGGCGTTACTGAAGGCCGGCTGTGTGCGCAAAGTGGTGTGCTCTTTTCCGCGCCAGTCCGACTCCTGGGTATTTGACGATCTGTATCGCCGCGGCGAACTGGAGTTGGAGCTGATCCCGCAGGGCAATCTGGCTGCCCGCATTCAGGCCGGTGGTGCCGGCCTCGGCGGCTTCTACACGCCGACCGGTTACGGCACCAAACTGGCGGAAGGCAAGGAAACCCGTGAAATAGACGGCCGCCAGTATGTGTTTGAACTGCCGCTGAAGGCCGATTTTGCCCTGATCAAGGCTGAAAAAGGCGACCGCTGGGGCAACCTGCTGTATTACAAAACCGGGCGCAACTTCGGGCCGATCATGGCGATGGCGGCTCATTGCACCATTGCTGAAATCAATCAGTTAGTGCCGCTGGGCGAGCTGGATCCCGAAACCGTCATCACGCCGGGGATCTTCGTGCAACGCCTGGTGACCACCCCGGCAAGCGCCGTGCAACTGTCGGCTTAAGGAACGGATTTATGTCAAAACTCACTCATCAGCAGTTGGCCGAGCGCATTGCGCGCGACATCCCGGAAGGCGCCTATGTGAATCTGGGCATCGGCATCCCGACGCAAATCGCCAACTACCTGCCGGCGGACAAAGAAATCTTCCTGCACAGCGAAAACGGCATTCTCGGCATGGGGCCGGCACCGGCCGAAGGAGAGGAAGATCCTGATCTGATCAACGCCGGCAAACAGCCGGTCACCCTGCTGAAAGGCGGTTGCTTTTTCCATCACGGCGACTCCTTCGCCATGATGCGCGGCGGCCACCTGGATATTTGCGTACTGGGTGCCTATCAGGTCTCCGAACGGGGCGATTTGGCCAACTGGAGTACCGGTGCGCCAGGGGCGATACCGGCGGTCGGCGGTGCGATGGATTTGGCGATTGGCGCACGTCAGGTATTTGTGATGACCGAACACCTGACTAAAAAAGGCGAATGCAAGATTGTCCGCCATTGCACCTATCCGCTGACCGGCGTCGGCTGCATTGATCGCATCTACAGCGATCTGGCGGTCATGGACGTCACGCCTCAGGGCCTGGTGGTACGCGAAATATTCGGCGGGCTGACCCCGCAACAATTACAGGAAATCACCCCGGTCGAGTTGACCTTTGCCCTTCAGCACGGAGAACCAACGCATGAATCCAGCTTATCTGTGTGACGCCGTCCGTACGCCTTTTGGCCGCCTGAACGGCAGTCTCGCCACCGTCCGCGCCGACGATCTGGCCGCCCTGCCGCTGAAAGCGTTGCAGGCGCGCCACCCGCAGCTTGACTGGGGCGCGGTAGACGACGTGCTGTTCGGTTGCGCCAATCAGGCCGGGGAAGATAACCGCAACGTGGCGCGGATGGCGTTGCTGCTGGCCGGCCTGCCGGTGCAGATCCCCGGTTGCACCCTCAACCGTCTGTGCGGATCCAGCCTGGATGCGGTGGCGATGGTGGCCCGCACCATCAAAACCGGTGAAAGCGAGTTGATGATTGCCGGCGGCGTGGAAAGCATGTCCCGGGCGCCGTTTGTGATGGGCAAAGCGGAAAGCGCCTTCAGCCGGGCGATGAAAATAGAAGACACCACCATGGGTTGGCGGTTTATCAACCCGCAGATGCAAGCGCAATACGGCGTGGACTCTATGCCGCAAACCGCCGAAAACGTGGCCCTGAAGTTTGGCATCAGCCGCCAGGATCAGGATGCCTTCGCTCTGCGCAGCCAGCAGCGTACCGCTAGCGCCCAGGAAAGCGGTTTTTTCGCCGGGCAACTGATTGAAGTCAGCCTGGCGCAGAAAAAAGGCGACCCACTGCTGTTTCGCCAGGATGAACACCCGCGCGCCACGACGCTCGACGCGCTGGCGAAGTTGAAACCGGTAGTTAATCCGCAAGGTACCGTCACTGCCGGTAATGCCTCCGGGCTGAACGACGGTGCCTGCGCACTGTTGCTGGCCGGTGAACGCGGGGTGGCCCGCCACGGCTTGCAACCGATGGCTCGTATCGTCGCCAGCGCGGTGACCGGCATTGAGCCTGCAATTATGGGGTTTGCCCCGGCGGAGGCGGTGCGCAAGGTGCTGAAGATTGCCGGTCTGACGCTCGATCAAATGGACGTTATCGAACTTAACGAAGCCTTTGCGGCACAGGCGCTGGCCGTGACGCGTGAACTGGGGCTGAAGGACGATGCCGCGCAGGTGAATCCGAACGGCGGCGCCATTGCGCTGGGCCATCCATTGGGTGCTTCCGGCGGCAGGCTGGTGATGAATGCCGCCTGGCAATTGCAGAAAACCCGGGGCCGTTACGGGTTGTGCACCATGTGTATCGGCGTTGGTCAAGGTATTGCGCTGATCATCGAACGGGTATGAATATGGACATTGAATATCGTCTTGATGGCCGTGCCGGTGCGCCGCTGTTGGTCCTGTCCAACTCGCTCGGCACCACCTTCGACATGTGGCAGGCGCAGTTGCCGACCTGGTATGAACACTTTCACGTGTTGCATTACAACCAACGCGGCCACGGTGCTACGCCGCTGCCGAGAACCCCGCTGCAGCTGGAAACGCTCGGCAACGACGTTATCGCCCTGCTCGACAGGCTGGATGCGCCAAGCGCCCACTTTTGCGGCATCTCGATGGGTGGGCTGACCGGGTTGTGGCTCAACCGCTACCACCCGCAACGCATCGATCGCCTGGTGGTAGCGAATACCGCCGCACGCATCGGCAGCAGCGAGGGCTGGCAGCAGCGTGCGCAGCAAGTGCGCAACCAAGGGTTGGCAGCCATCGCCGCCGCCTCCCCTTCCCGTTGGTTTACCGAAGACTTTTTGCAGCGATCGCCGCAGCGGGTTGCGGCGCTGGTCGACGGGCTGGCAGCCGGCAATGCCGCCGGTTACGCCGCCTGCTGCGACGCGCTGGCGCAGGCCGACCTTCGTGACCAAACCCGCCAGATGACGCGGCCAATGCTGGTCATCGCCGGGGAGCATGATCCGGTCACCACCGTGGCGGACGCCGAATTTTTGGTCGCCAATGCGCCGTGCGCCAAATTAAAAGTGTTGCCGGCCTCGCATATCTCCAACGTGGCCTGCGCGGAGATGTTCGGCCAAAGCGTTGTTGATTTCCTCACTGATAAGGAATGACTGTGGATTATTAGGGCCGACGATAACGTCGGCCCTAACGTTTTCAGTGCACAAAAACCTCGACGAA
Source organism: Serratia inhibens (assembly GCF_003591175.1). GTDB lineage: Bacteria > Pseudomonadota > Gammaproteobacteria > Enterobacterales > Enterobacteriaceae > Serratia > Serratia inhibens. The sequence continues at coordinate 237,454 of NZ_QYYG01000002.1, forward strand.
CGCATTATATTTCCATTATTCTGGAAATATAGTTTAAAGAGGTGCGCCAATGGAATTGAATGACGTCGCAGATGCCCTGAAAGAACTGGGTCACCCCACCCGATTGAGCATCTATAAACAGCTGGTTCGCGCGGGTCATGGTGGCCTGCCGGTAGGCGAACTGCAAAAAAGACTGGATATCCCCAACTCAACGCTCAGCCACCATATCGCCGCGTTGGTTTCCGTCGGTCTGGTGCATCAGCAACGTGAAGGCCGCACGCTGTTTTGCCTGCCGCAATATGACGTACTCAAGGGTATCGTCGCTTTCCTGATTGAAGAGTGCTGCGCCGATCAACCACAGCGCTGCTGACCCCTGACCAAGAGAATGAATCATGACCGATAAATTATCCGATCTGCCGCAGATTGACCCGCTACTGTTTGACCGCGCCATTAGCCATGAAAGGCTACAGTCGGTGCCGCCGGCACACCCACCGCGTATTTTGATGCTTTACGGTTCGGTACGTGAACGCTCCTACAGCCGCCTGGCAACGGAAGAAGCCGCACGCCTATTGGCTGCCATGGGCGCGGAAGTGCGTATTTTCAACCCGTCCGGTTTGCCCCTGCCGGATGACGCGCCGGAATCACATCCCAAAGTTCAGGAACTGCGTGAGCTGGTGTTGTGGTCGGAAGGCATGGTGTGGTGTTCTCCGGAACGCCACGGTGCCATGACCGGCATCATGAAGAGCCAAATCGACTGGATCCCGTTGAGCGTCGGCGCGGTACGCCCATCACAGGGAAAAACCCTGGCGGTGATGCAGGTCAGCGGGGGTTCGCAGTCATTCAACGCGGTCAATCAAATGCGCATTTTAGGGCGCTGGATGCGGATGCTCACTATCCCCAATCAGTCTTCGGTCGCCAAGGCCTGGCAGGAATTTGAAGAGGATGGCCGCATGAAACCCTCCGCTTACTACGATCGTATTGTCGATGTCATGGAGGAACTGATGAAGTTCACCCTGCTGACGCGGGGCAATGCCGATTACCTGGTCGACCGCTACAGCGAGAGGAAGGAAAGCGCGGCTGAACTGTCTGCGCGGGTCAATCAACGCAGCATTTGACAAATCAGGCCCGCGCTGCGGGCCTGATTTGTTCATTATCCCGTGATTCGTTGCCCCTGCGCATCAATCACCGGCTCGCCGTCTTCTTTGCTGAACGCGCCTTGCTGGGGATCCGGCAGGATATCCAGCACCGCTTCCGACGGACGGCACAGCCGCGTGCCCAACGGCGTCACCACGATCGGCCGGTTAATCAAAATCGGCTGCTGCAGCATAAAGTCGATCAGTTTATCGTCGCTCCACTGCGCGTCCGCCAGCCCCAATTGTTGATAAGGTTCGACATTTTTGCGCAGCAACTCACGCGCGGCAATGCCCATATCGGCAATCAGTTTGACCAGTTGCTCACGGCTGGGCGGCGTCTCCAGATACAGAATCACCGCAGGCTCCACACCGCTGTTGCGGATCAGTGCCAGCGTATTGCGCGAAGTGCCGCAGGCCGGGTTATGGTAAATGGTTATCTGGCTCATGGGGTTCTCTCTTGTAAACACTAAAGCGACAGGCGCAGGGCCAGAGCCGCCAACGCAACGAACAACACCGGAAGTGTCATCACTATCCCCACCCGGAAGTAATATCCCCAGGTGATGACGATATTTTTCTGCGACAGCACATGCAGCCACAGCAACGTAGCCAGGCTGCCGATTGGCGTAATTTTCGGCCCCAGATCGCTGCCTATTACGTTGGCGTAAATCATCGCCTGCTTGATCACGCCGTCTGCGTTGCTGCCGTCGATCGACAGCGCGCCCACCAGCACGGTCGGCATGTTGTTCATGATCGAAGACAGGAACGCCGTCAGGAATCCGGTGCCGAACGTGGCCACCCACAACCCCCGTTCGGCCAGGCCATCCAGCATACCGGACAGCAAGTCGGTCAGCCCCGCGTTGCGCAGCCCATAAACCACCAGGTACATGCCCAACGAGAACACCACGATCTGCCAGGGCGCGCCGCGCAATACTTTACCGGTATCAATCGCATGGCCTCTTTTCGCCACAGCCAGCAGGATCAGCGCACCCACGGCGGCGACCAGGCTGACCGGAACGCCGAGCGGCTCCAGGCCAAAGAACCCTACCAGCAGCAAGGCCAGCACGCCCCAACCGGCTTTAAAGGTCGGCAAATCGCGGATAGCCTCACGCGGCGACCGCAGCAGCGTCAGGTCATAGCTCACCGGAATGTCCTTGCGAAAATACAGGTGCAGCATCACCAACGTCGCGACGATGGCGGCAATGTCCACCGGCACCATCACCGCAGCATATTGAGTAAAGCCCAGCTTGAAAAAATCTGCCGAGACAATGTTCACCAGATTAGAAACCACCAGCGGCAGGCTGGCAGTGTCGGCAATAAAGCCCGCGGCCATGACGAACGCCAGCGTGGCACCAGAGCTGAACCCCAGGGCCAGCAGCATCGCAATCACAATCGGCGTCAGGATCAGCGCCGCACCATCGTTGGCGAACAGCGCCGCCACGGTCGCCCCCAACAGCACGATATAAGTGAACAACCAGCGCCCTTTACCCTTGCCCCAGCGCGCCACGTGCAACGCCGCCCACTCAAAGAAGCCGGATTCATCCAGCAGCAGACTGATGACGATCACCGCGATAAAGGTCGCCGTGGCGTTCCAGACAATGTGCCAAACCAGGGGAATATCACCGAGGTGCACTACACCGGTCAGCAGTGCCAGCACCGCCCCGAGCGAAGCGCTCCAGCCAATACCCAACCCTTTTGGCTGCCAGATCACCAAAATGAGCGTCAGAATAAAAATTGCTCCAGCCAGTACCATCATCGCTCCCTGGCGCATTACGCCATAAATACATATGATTTTTCGAATATATAAAAACAAATTTTTTAACGTTACCGGCAGAGCGCCCGGCCACCCGCTGCGGTTTGCTGCGCCAGTTCGCTGAACCGTTGTTGCTGGCTGAGCCAGGCTTGCTCGATAATCGCCGCGGCCCAGGCCGGCATATGCGGCGACAACCGGTAATAGATCCACTTACCTTCACGACGATCGAGCAACAGGCCGCTTTCACGCAGCATAGCGAGATGCCGGGAGATTTTTGGCTGCGATTCGCCTAACGCGCCGGACAGTTCGCACACGCACAGTTCCCCCGCCTGGCGCAACAACAACACCAGGTTCAGCCGGGTGTCGTCCGACAGATTTTTAAACAGTTTCAGCGGCGTCAGTGATGGCATAAATTTCTCTCCGAATGATCACCGCCATCATAATCCGCAGCCGGGCGATGTCAACAACACATATGGATAATCAAATGTAATGACCGCTTCACCCGGTATCCGCAAACGCTAAAACCCCACTGGCGCACTATACTGAATGCACCGCCGTAGATCTGGAGGTGTGTAATGCCGCTACCCTTCAAACGTTCGAAAAGGCTTACCCTGGGCACAGAGATAGAACTGCAACTGGTGGATAACGAAAACTACGATCTGTCACACAAGGCCGATCGGTTGGTTGAAGACATCGGCGACCCAAAACGCGTCAAGCACGAGCTGACCAAATCGATGGTGGAGTTAAACAGCTCGGTGCATACCAATCTTGGCGAACTGCTGGCCGAGCTGAACGAACTGACCGGGAAGATACGCGCCGGAGCGCAGCGCATTGATTGCGACGTCTGCGGTGGAGGCCGCCATCTGAGCAACGACTGGCGTCAACAGGTCATTACCGACTCCGAACGCTACAAATTGCTGGCCAGCCGCTTTGGCTATCTTTCCAAACTGGCCTGCGTGTTCGGCCAGCATATTCATATCGGCGTCAACGACGGTGATGAGGCTATGTATCTGTGTCATGCCATGACGCCCTATTTGCCCCATCTGATTGCCCTGAGCGCCTCTTCGCCGATCTACCAGGGGGTCGATACCCTGTTTGCCAGTTCCCGCTTCAGCGCGCAAAATTCTTTCCCCAACTACGGCTGCCTTGAGCAAATCTATAATTGGGACGAATTCACCCTGTATTATGAAAGGCTTACCAGCGCAGGGGTGATTGAAAGCATCAAGGACATTTATTGGGACGCGCGGCCAAAGCCGGAGTTGGGTACGGTGGAAATCAGGGTCTGCGATACGCCGTTGCATATTCATCATGCGGTGACATTGGCCGGCTATTGTCGTCTGCTGGCCAGATACCTGTTGGATAACAGGCAAAAGGTGGTTGCGGAATATGCCGCCTTTACCAACTACAACAAGATCAACGCCTGTCGCCACGGCTTTGGCGCCGACTATGTGGATCCCGCCACGCTGCGCCGTTACAGCCTGACGTCTCATATGCTGGCCACCTTCGCCGCACTGCGGCCCGGCGTGCAAAATAGCGAAGAAAACGCGCTGCTCGACGATGTTGAGCATTACGTCAAAATCGCGGTGAACGATGCGGACCACATACGCCGCCTGCGACATAACGGCCTGCAGCAAGAGGAAGTGATCAAACAACTCTGCCACGAACTGTTGCAGCCGCAACATTAAAACGGCTCACCACGGCGAAGAGGCCACACAGGTTTCAGCTATCGATTCCATACGCCAAAGCGACTGTTCATTACGTGCTATTCCCCTACAATCAGCCTTAACAAAACATCACTTATTCTCACCGGGGGCACGATGTACAATTTCTCACGCTATCAGGCAAAAGAGCTGGCGCTGGCTTATATGAGCGGCAAAAAACACGATCTGTCGCCGCAAGAATTTCTGCAGCAGTTGAAAAGCAGCGAAAGATCTTTTGAATACTTGCTGAAGCACGGCGCCGAGCAGCCGCGCGAAATGTTGGTCAAAAGCTTTTAACCCCTACCGCCGCCTTCGCCGGTGGCATGCCAAACAGGCGTGCGTCTTCCCGGCCGAATGGCAATGCGCTTTCATGAGTCACGCAGAACGTCCCAATAAGGCCGTTCCCCACCCAATTGCGCCAGCAGAAAATCGACAAAGGCCGTGACCTTCGCCGGCACGTGTTTGCGTTCCGGGTACACGGCATAAATCGCGTGTTCCGGCAGCCGGTAATCCGGCAACAGTTCGACCAATCGCCCCTGCGCAAGATCCTCACCGACGATAAAGGTCGGCATCTGACAAATCCCCAGGCCGGCGAGCAAGGCTTCGCGCAGCGCCTCACTGTTATTCACCTGGTAATTCCCTCGCGGTTGAAAACGCACTCCCCCTTCCGGCCCCTGAAACTGCCATTCGCTGCCCGCACGATAGTAGCTGTAAAACAGGCAGTTATGCTGCGCCAACTGCGCCAGATCCTTTGGCGTGCCGCTGCGCGCCAGATAAGCCGGTGCGGCGCACAATACGCTGTAGCAGGGCGCGATGCGCCGGGCGATCAGGCTCGAATCGGCAAGCCGACCAATGCGGATCGCCAGGTCATAGCCCCCTTCCACCAGATCGACCAGCTTATCGTCCATCATCATATTGATTTCCACCTCCGGGCTGGCGGTCAAAAAAACCGGAATCAACGGCGCAATATGCAAACGGCCGAACACCATCGGCACGCTGAGCCGCAAAATGCCCTGCGGCTGCCCCTGCAAACGCGTGATGGCGTCTTCCCCTTCTTGCGCCACCGCGCAGGCGTTCCGGGCATAACCGAAATACTGCTCGCCCGCCTCGGTCAGGCTCAGACTGCGGGTGGTGCGATGCAGCAACTGCACGCCCAGCGAGCCTTCCAACTGGGCAATGCGTTTACTTACCGCAGACTTGGTAATACCCAGCCGCTGGCCGGCCGCTGAAAAGCTGCCGCATTCCACTACCGCCACAAACAGCGGGATCGCCGCAAAGTTATCGGTCATTTATCGTCAACTTTTACTCAACAATGAGTTTCCAGTGTAGTGGATTATGGCGATAACGAAAACAATGTACGCTACTCGCCACAGTAAAAATGGAACCTGAGATGATGATACGCGGACGTTTTTCCGATCCTTTGCTGGCGTTAACCGCCGGTGCTTTGCTCGCCCTGATGATCAGTGTCAACAGCGGGCTGGCGAGCTATAACAGCCCGCTATTCGCTTCGTGGGTGGCTCATGGCGTTGGCGCGATCGCCGCCTGGTTGTTGTTGCAGTTGCTGCCGTTCCGCCGTACGCCCCTCTCCTCTGCGGCGGCTGTGGCAGCCCCCCGTTGGGCCTATTTGGGCGGCATTCCCGGCGCCCTGACGGTGGTAGTGGCCGCCATCACCGTCAATAGCCCGCTGGCGCTTTCCGGCAGCCTGGCGCTCATGCTTACCGGCCAGGTGTTGTTCGGCATGCTTTCCGACAGCCGCGGTTGGTTTGGCGTCATTAAACGCCGCCTGCGCGCCAACGACATTATCGCCACGTTGCTGATCCTCTTCGGCTGCGCCCTGCTTATTTTTGTGAGATAGCCCCATGCTAACCCTGATACTCCTCGCACTGTTCAATGGCGTCCTCATCAGCATCAGCCGTGCGGTCAATGGCCGCCTGGCGTTGAGCCGCGGCGCTTTCCACGCCTCGCTGTGCAATCACATCCTCGGTTTTTTGTTCCTCAGCCTGCTGCTGGCGATGGGCGGTGGGTTCAATGGCCTCGCCCTTGGTCATGCCCCGTGGGGAGCCTATTTGGGCGGGGTCATCGGTGCGCTGTTCGTGGCGCTGAACAGTTATGTGCTACCGCGCCTTGGCACGCTGCGCGCCGCACTGCTGATTATCAGCGGCCAGATGTTGGCGGGCGTCGTCATCGATCGCCTGCGCGACAGCGGCGGTTCCGCCGGCGCGCAGATCCTGGGGGTTGGGCTGATCCTGCTCGGCGTCTATCTGGCGCGGAGGGAAAAACCCCTTATTACGCTGCTCCAACGCCCTTAAATTGCGCGAATAATTCGCCTGTAGAAGCGAATAAACCAAAAATTCGCATTCAGATGCGAATAATTGACATATTCGTATTTAGATGCGAATTTTAACGGTGAGTTATCGCTTCAAAGCAGAGAAAAACATGCAAACACAACTCAGCGTGATCACCGGCGATCTGGTCAACTCGCGGCAGCTCGACACCGCAAATTACATTACCGGGCTAAATGCCCTGCTCAACCGACTGCAACAGGCCAAGCTTATACAGCGGTTCGAGATTTTCCGCGGCGACAGCTTCCAGGCGGTGGCCGAACCGCAATCCGGCCTGCTGCTGGCGGCGTATATCCGCATCGCGCTCAAAGCGATGGACGCCGGCCAGTGGGATGCCCGTATCGCTGTGGGCCTGGGTGACGGCCAGGCGCAAGCAGCCGGTTATGCCAGCGCCTTTGTCAATTCCGGCCACGCACTGGACAGCCTGGAGAAAAATTGCAGGCTGGCTCTGAAAAATGACCATGCCGAGACGAATACCATTGTCAGCGATCTGCTGCCGATGTTAGATCATGTGATTGGTCGCCTGTCGCAAGCCGAGGCGCAGATAGTACAGGCGAGGATGTTTGCCGCCACCAACCTGGAGGTGGCCGAGAAACTGCATAAAGCCGCGTCCACGGTCTCCGCAACGCTAAAACGAGCGGCCTATGAGGAGATCATGCGATTTATTCACGCGATTAACAGGATCACCTGAATATGGATTTGACCTACGCGCCGTTACTGACCTGGTTGCTGATTGCCCATTTACTGGCTGATTTCCCGCTGCAACCACTCAGTTGGGTGGAGGATAAAACCCGCCGGCGCGCACGCTCGCCTTTGCTGCTGTTGCACGCCTTGCTGCACGCTGTACTGGCCGCCTGCGCAGTGGCGGGTTTCAGTCTGCAGCATGGCGGGCTCTCCACAGCCGGGGCGCTGGCTACTTTGCCGGTTATCGCCATCAGCCACTATATTATCGACCTGCTGAAAGTCACGCTCCTGGCTCGCCTCAGCCGGGCCGGCGGTTTTCTGCTCGATCAATGCCTGCATCTGGCGGTGATTGTTTTGCTGTGGTTGTGCCTGATGCCGGAACCCCGCAGCCTGCTGGCCACGCTTGGCACCGCCGTTACCGGGGCGCAGTTTGGGCTGCTGTTGCTGGCGTATTTAGTGATTTACATGCCGATGGGCGTACTGATTGGGCAACTGCTGGCGCACTGGACACCGCAAATGCCGCTCTCGGCCAAAGCCGACAACGACTCGCTGTTGCGCGCGGGCAAGCAGATTGGCTATCTGGAAAGAACGCTGATCCTGACGTTTGTGTTGATCGGCCAAATTCCGGCGATCGGCTTTTTGCTGGCCGCAAAGTCTATTTTTCGCTTTGGCGATCTGCGGCAGAGCGATGACAAAATGCGTACCGAGTATGTACTGCTCGGTACGCTGTTTTCCTTTACGCTGACCATCTTGCTCGGTCTGCTGGTGAAAAAATTGTTATAACCGCCGGGTATTGCGCCCGGCGGTCAGGGTAATTACAGCCACTCACCAAAGCGGCGAATATAGAAACGCTTCATCATCTGCGCCACGACGCAATAGCTGACCAGCGTGCCGGCCAGCCACGGGAAGTATTCCCACGGCAAGGGCTGCAACCCAACCCAGGCACCGAGCGGCGAGAACGGCAGATAAATGCCCAACGCCATGACCAGCGCCGTGGTCAGCAGAACCGGCAATGCGGCGGTGCTTTGGATGAACGGGATCTTCTGGGTGCGCAGCATGTGCACCACCAGCGTTTGCGACAGCAACCCTTCAATAAACCAGCCAGACTGGAACAATGCCTGATGTTCGACACTGTTGGCGGCGAAGACGAACCACATCAGCGCATAAGTGGTGATATCAAAAATGGATGAGGTTGGCCCAATCCACAGCATAAAGCGGCCGATGTTCTTCGCATCCCACTTGCGCGGCTTGCGCAGGAACTCTTTGTCCATCTTGTCCCACGGCAGCGACAACTGGGAAATATCGTACATCAGGTTCTGAATCAACAGATGGATCGCCAGCATCGGCAAGAACGGGATAAACGCGCTGGCCACCAGCACCGAAAACACGTTGCCGAAGTTGGAGCTGGCAGTCATGTTCAGGTATTTGATGATATTGCCGAAGGTTTCCCGGCCTTTGATTACTCCCTCTTCCAGCACCATCAGGTTTTTTTCCAGCAGAATGATATCCGCCGACTCCTTGGCAATATCGGTACCGGTATCCACCGAGATACCGACGTCCGCATCGCGCAGCGCCGGGGCATCGTTAATGCCGTCGCCGAGGAACCCGACGGTATGGCCATTCGCCTGCAACATCTTCAACACCCGCGATTTCTGCAGCGGCGTCAGTTTGGTAAAGACCGTGCGTTGTTCCACTTCGCGCGCCAGCGTTTCATCGTCCATCTGTTCGATTTGCGGGCCGGAGAGCGGCTCGCCCGGCTCCAGCCCCACATCGCGGCAAATCTTGCAGGTGATCACCGGGTTATCGCCGGTCAGCACCTTCACCGTCACGCCGTTTTCCTGCAATGCGGCTATCGCTTCCTGCGCGCTCTCTTTTGGCGGGTCGAGGAAGGTCAGGACGCCCTGAATCACCATGTCGCGCTCATCGGCCACGCTCAGCGGCAAGGATGCTTTCCGCTCGCCCAGCTCCCGCGTCGCCAGCACCAGCACGCGGAACCCGTCCTCATTATACTGAGCGGCAAGCGCCTGCAGCGCTACACGCCGCGCCTCATCCAGCACCAGCGTCTGCTGCCCCTCACGCACGTGGGTGGCGATGTCCAGCATCTCCTCCACCGCCCCTTTGCAGATCAGCCGCTGTTGACCATTTTCATCCGCCACCACGATCGACAAACGGCGGCGCACAAAATCGAACGGCAGCTCATCCACCTTGCTAAAACGCCCCAGCGCCTCAATGCCCGGCTTGCCGCGCCCGAAGCGGATCACCGCCTGATCCATCAGGTTTTTCATGCCGCTTTGGTGGGCGCTGTTCAACCACGCCAGATGCAACACCTGATTGTCTTTGGTGCCGCCGGCGTCCAGATGATGTTCGAGGATAATGCGATCCTGGGTCAGGGTGCCGGTTTTATCCGTACAGAGCACGTCCATCGCACCGAAGTTCTGAATGGCGTTCAGGCGCTTGACCACCACTTTGCGCCGCGACATGGCGATTGCGCCCTTCGCCAGGTTGGAGCTGACGATCATCGGCAGCATCTCCGGCGTCAAACCCACCGCCACCGCCAAAGCAAACAGCGCCGCTTCGCTCCAGTCGCCTTTGGTAAAGCCGTTGATCAGCAACACAATCGGCACCATCACCAGCATAAAGCGGATCAGCAGCCAGCTGACGCTGTTCACCCCACGGTCGAAGGCGGTTTGCGAACGGGAACCGACGATCGACTTGGCCAGCGAACCAAAATAGGTGCGCCCTCCGGTCGCCACCACAACCGCCGTGGCGGTGCCGCTGGCAACATTGGTACCCATCAGGCAGATGTTCGGCAGCTCCAACAGCGCATGCTCGCTGGAGACTTCTTCCTCGCTCGATTTTTGGCTGACGTTGCCCATCGCATCGTATTTCTCGATCGGGATCGCCTCCCCGGTCAGGATCGCCTGGCTGATGAACAGATCGCGTGAGGCAAGCAGGCGCACGTCCGCCGGCACCATGTCCCCGGCGGAAAGCTGGATGATATCGCCCGGCACCAGTTCGCGGATGGGGACTTCCAACGTCAAGGGTTGTGCGCTGAAGCTGCTGCGACGCAAGACCGTTGCGGTGGTACGCACCATCGATTTCAGCGTTTCCGCCGCCTTGTTGGTGCGGTATTCCTGCCAGAAACGCAGCAGCCCACTGAGTGCAACCATCACCAGTATGATGATCACGCCAATGAGATCGGTTTCTTCACCGCGCCGGAGAGGCAACCAGTAGTCGGTAAAGAAACTGATCGCAGCCAGCACCATCAGAACAAAGATAAACGGGTTATTAAACGCGCCAATCAGTTGCACCAGCGCGTGCGGCGCTTTCTCATGGGCGACCTGGTTAACGCCAAATTGCTCCAGGCGTTCATCGGCATCCTCCTGGGTCAGGCCGGTGCGGTTGCATTTTAAATTTGCCAGCGTCTGGTCGAGGCTATTTTTCGCCTCTTGCGCGATGGCGTAAGGTGCCTTTTTTTTATCGCGGCGGCGCAGGTTGTCATTGATATAGGTCATAACGCTATTCTCTTATCTTATTCTGCGCACAGGGTTACCCCGCCTGATTAACAGGTGAATAGGCGCAGAATGGGATTTATTTAATTAGCGTAATTACCGCTGTTTATAATTGCAGGCAATTACGCCGAATAATTGACATTATGGGGTCACCGTCCATACCACCTCCTTATCACCAAAACAAAGTGAATATGAATTAAAAATTAAACCGGCAATTCAGAAACCACGCGCCAGCGTACGGCGCTAACGCTTTTTTCCAGACTGACGCGGCAGACAATACCTTCAATTTCTTTTTGCGCTGCGGGATTGGCCGTTATCTCCGCACAAACCTCAAGCTGACCTGGGAGGGATATATCGGCGCTGCGCAAGGATTGCAATCTTAATGCCACGCCATTCAGCGCCTGCAATATCAGGGTGCGTACCAGTATTTCATCTTGTTCGCCGCAGGTAACCTGAATGCGATAACACAATTCCAGATCGATCGCCTGCTGTTGCGGTTGCAGATTGATGCGCTGGGCCGCTTCGCGCAACAGAATATTCGCGCACAGGATCACCAGCGTCGCCAGTACCGCATTCCAGTACTGCCCCAGGCCGCACAGCACACCAATCGCCGCCGAGCACCACAGCGTGGCGGCGGTATTCAGGCCACGGATGTTCAGCCCTTCCCGCATGATCACCCCGGCGCCCAGAAAGCCGATGCCGGAAACAATTTGCGCGGCAACCCGCCCGGCGCTGGAAGGATCGGTGGACATGGAACTGAGAATAAACACCGCCGCACCGGTGGCCACCAGCGCATTGGTACGCAGGCCGGCCATACGCTGACGCCACTGCCGCTCGGCGCCAATAACCGCGCCCAGGCTCATCGCCAGTAATAAATTTAAAACGAAAGGAGTCATAGCCATGACTGTCCCCTTAATAAACTGCAGGAGATAAAATCATGTGCTTTTTAGCACACGCGAAATTGCGCCAATAATATATTAGCGAACGAGCGCGTCAGTGCCTGGAGGGAAAAGACTGTGGTTGCAAATTACCATAATAACGTCCAAATCAATTCGCCTGATGCCATTGGGCCTCAGGTACAACAATGAGATTCGGGTTTGCACAGCTCGGAATAACAAGAGAGGGGTGCTGCCCGCCGTTTTCGGCAAGCAACAAATCAGAAGAGGATTGGTCAGCTTGCCTTATTTATATCGCTACAACTAAAACTGTCCAATTTTGTTTCCTCACTGAAATTTTGGCTGAGTATAGTGACGCAGGGTAATGATGTAAAGGCGAATTTATTAAACGGAAATTAAACTGAATAACGCCATTTATTTGACCTGCAACGCAATCTGCCGAATTGGTTTTGGGTAATACCTCTATTATCTATAGACTGGCGCCTCAACAGGACAATAATCCCCGAACGATAAACATGCTTCTCCTTGCCATCAGCCTCGCCCTGCTTTGCCGCCTTGTCCGACCTGCAAAGCACGCCAAGCTGGCGGATGGTCGCCCCCCTGAACGCCATGCAATAGCAACTCCGGCCGGGGTGAACTACGCTAGGCTCAGTCCCCCGATCGGCAACGATGGAGTTTACTGATGCCTACCCTTACTCAAAAGCTACTCGAAGAGATCTGGCAAAGCCTGGGTCACAGCGCCACGCCAGTGGCACCATTGACGGTCAGCGGTGAAGGCGAACTGGCCAGCGCATTCCCGGTGACCGAACTGGCTACGGCTTGCTGGGGAGCTGCCGGCCTGGCCTGCGCCGGGCTGTTGCAACAAAGCAAAGGCGGTATGCCGACGGTATTTGTCGATCGTCGGCTGGCTTCGCTGTGGTTCGGCTGGACCTTGCGGCCGCTGGGGTGGCAACTGCCTGCCGCCTGGGACGCGCTGGCCGGCGACTATGCCACGCGCGACGGCTGGATCCGCCTGCATACCAATGCGCCACATCACCGTACAGCGGTGGAGCAGATACTGGGGCCGCATCAGGATAAAGGCACGCTGGCGCAAAAGGTGCTGGAGTGGCAAAAAAGCGAATTGGAACAGGCGGTGATCGAGGCCGGCGGCTGCGCGGCGGAAATGCGCCCGGTCGAGGCATGGCGGCGGCATATTCAAGGCAAAAGCGTCGCGCTGGAACCGTTAATCCACCAAACACTGCAACCGGAAGCCCCGCCGCCTGACTGGGTGCTGCCGGCCGCCAGACCGCTGCACGGCGTGCGAGTGCTGGATCTGACGCGGATTATCGCCGGGCCGATCGCCACCCGCTTTCTGGCCGGGTTGGGCGCGGACGTATTGCGTATCGATCCCTACGGTTGGGATGAGCCGGGCGTCGAGCATGAAGTGATCCTCGGTAAACGCTGTGCACGCCTGAACCTGCATAACGCTCACGATCGCCACACCTTTGAGCATCTGCTGAAAAATGCCGATGTCATCGTTCATGGCTACCGCGCCGGCGCGCTGGAAAAATTGGGCTATGGCGCGGAACAACGGCGCGCGCTGTCGCCGGGGTTGATCGACGTCTGTCTGAACGCTTACGGCTGGAGCGGCCCGTGGCGCGGGCGGCGCGGCTTCGATAGCCTGGTGCAAATGAGTTGCGGGCTGGCGTCCTCGGGCATGACGTGGAAAAACGCCGCCATGCCGCTGCCATTGCCGGTACAGGCGCTGGATCACGCTACCGGTTACCTGATGGCGACGGCGGTGCTGCATGGCATGCGCGAGCGGCTGGCGCGCGGCACCGGTTACAGTGCACGGCTTTCCCTGGCCTGCACCGCGCAGTTGCTGTTCGATAATCCTTATCCGCAGGGGCATCTGTCAAAACCGCTGGCGCCGGTAACCGCCGCCGATGAAAACCCGGAAACCGAGTTGACCCACTGGGGTGCAGCGCAACGTCTTGGTGCCCCGTTGCATTTGAAGGGTACCGCGCTGCTCTGGGCGCTGCCCGCCACCGCTCTTGGCACTTCCCAGCCGGAATGGCTTCGCCGATGACCTCAGGCCAACTGGCGCTGCAACCAGTGCAATAACTCTTCGACCGCCGGCGTCAATCCGGCGGTCTGTGGCCAAACCAGGTAAAAATCGCCCTTATCCAGATGCTTTGCCTCGGCCAGCGCCACCAAACGGCCCTCCGCCAGGGCATCGCTCACCAGCAGCCTTTTCACCAGCGCAATGCCGAACCCCTGCTCGGCGGCGCGGATCAGCAAACCGGCGTCATTGAACAGCGCCAGTTGCCGGCCGCACTCCCCTCTTTGGTGCGCCGCAAACCAACTGCGCCAGGGAGCAACATCATGCTCCAACAGTGGCGTGTTCGGTGAACCCTTGTCGAATGCCGCCTGCCACTGCTGAGCCAACTCTGGGGTAGCCACCGGCACCACATCCCCGGCAGCGATGCGCCGTGCCTGCAAGTTCGGCCATTGCCCCTCGCCAATCCGAATAGCCGCATCAAATCCTTTACGCGCCAGATCTTGCACCGCCAGCGAAGCGTCAATTTCCAGCGCAATGCCGGCGCAGGCCTCGCGGAAAGCCGGCAGGCGCGGCATTAACCAATAGTGTGCGAAGGAAGGCAGCACGCTGATGCGCAACCTGTGGCTTTGCGCAACGCGCCTGACGCGGCCAATCCCCTGTTGCAGCGCCTGCAGCGCCGGTTCCGCCACCGCCAGCAGTTCGTGGCCGGCGGCATTCAGACGAACCCCGCGCCCATGCCGTTCAAACAGCGCGCAGCCGATCGCCTGTTCGAGCTGCTGGATCTGTTGGCTGACCGCGCCGTGGGTAAGATGCACCTGCTGCGCGGTGGCGCGCAAATTCTCCAGTTTGGCGGCAATCACAAAAGTCGGCAGGGTATGCAAGGGAACACGCTCATTGAACATTGGTTAGTCCAGCTATCCAAAAGGGTCATTTTTCATCGATTTTCGCACTAAAGCAAATGGTCTATGGTGTCACCCTTAACCTCTTCTCTCCGGAGCCACAGATGCACCCTCGTTTACAGCAGGATCTTGACCAATTTCCACAGATACTCGACCGGACCCGTCAGTTGGCAGACGAATTTCTGGCCGGGTTGAAGCAGCGCCCGGTTTACCCTCCTCTTGAGGCCCAGCAGCTGCAATTGGGCGACGACCAACTGGCGGACAGTGGCAACGGCGCCTTGGCGACGCTGGAAGATTTCTGGTTGCGCTATGCCGAGGGTCTTTCAGGCAGCGCCGGGCCACGCTATTTTGGCTTTGTCACCGGCGGTGCGACCCCGGCTGCGCTGGCGGCGGATTGGCTGGTTAGTGCCATAGACCAAAACTGCCTGCTGAGCCACGACACCGTTGCCGCAGCGATTGAGCTGGCGACTATTGAGCAATTGAAGTCGTTACTGGGTTTACCGAAAGCATTTAGCGGCAGCTTTGTCAGCGGGGCGACCATGGCCAACTTTGTCGGCATCGCTATTGGCCGCCAGTGGCTGGGGCAACAGCGTGGGATCGATGTCGCCGAACAAGGACTCGCGGCATTAGGACCCATTCAGGTGCTGTCGGCGAGTGCCCATGCCAGCAGCGTGAAGGCGCTCAGCATGCTTGGGATCGGCCGCGATGCGCTGAAAATCATCGACAGCCTGCCGGATTCCGAAGCCATAGACACCGCCGCGCTGGAGCGGCACCTGGCCGCCAGCAATGGCGCGCCTGTCATCGTGCTGGCCAGCGCCGGCACGGTCAACACCGTGACTTTCGACGATCTGCCGCGTCTGCTGGCACTGCGCGAACGTTACCCGTTCTGGTTGCACGTTGATGCCGCTTTTGGCGGTGTCGCCGCCTGTTCACCGGACTATGCCCCATTGTTAACCGGCTGGGAACAAGCGGATTCAATCACCGTTGATGCGCATAAATGGTTGAATGTGCCCTACGACAGCGCCATTCAATTCACCCGTCATTTGGCGCTGCAGATGCAGGTTTTTCAGAACCATTCGGTCTATATGGAAGCGCCAACGTTGCGCCCGGACGACTACCTGCACCTGACGCCGGAAAACTCGCGGCGTTTCCGCGCCCTGCCGCTATGGATGGCGCTGAAAGCCTATGGCCGCAGCGGCATGCAGGACATGGTCGATCGTAATATCCGGTTGGCACGCCGACTGGGCGCAGAGTTGGATGCCAGCGAAGGTTTTCATCTGCTGGCACCGGTCAATTTGAACGTGGTGTGCTTTGCTCTCAGTAACGTTAAAGGGGATGCCGAAACCGCGCGGGATCGCTTTATCGCCCGGCTCGATCGGCATGGCGTCGTACGTTGTACCCCCACTCGCTTTAACGGGCAACCCGGGATCCGCGCCGCATTGGTTAATTGGATGACAGAAGAAGAAGATATCCGCCTGGCGCTGGAATCGTTGCGGCACTGCCTGCCTGAAGCGTTTTAATCACAGTGTTTAAGGGCGCCCTTGCGGCGCCCGTTTCATGATTGATTGCGGCCGGTCGCAGGCCTGGAATAGTGTAGAACTCCCACCTCCATCAAAGCCATATTGGCCATGACGAACGAAAACAGTTCAGAAAAACCAATTAATCACTCTCTGACATTTCTCACATTTTGTGAAATAGCACATATAGCCACATCAACTCTTTGTTATATCTTCAGTTTCCTTAACAAAGAACCGGTTCCATGTTAACTCTATGTGATTATTGGATATCATGACTGATAAAAAAAGAAAGAATTCTCATTACCAAAAATGAAAAACAAAAGACCAACATACTGATATATAACAGTAATTATTGAAAAATCACGATTTTACAACATTCATCACGCTGAATAATTAGGCTAAAAAATGTTAAAAAAACAACACATGAATTTTTTTTAAGAATTTTCCTAGCAATCAAAAATTTCATTTCGTGACATGATGCATAGATTCGATCATAACGATGCCTGTAGGCACGCGGTTCAAGCATAAGTTAGCGTTGTTGCCAGCCAAATTATCGATTAGCAGATTGTTCTGACTTAAGCTAAACTTATAGATTCACATGATTAATTAGTTTAGAAAGAAAATATCATTGAGTGCCGTCGTATTTATTGATAGAACACTCGCTATATGTGAAATTTTGTTCCTTTTTTTTGCCTTTAGGCTTCAGGCTTTTTCTCTTTGTTACCGCGGTAAAACGGATTTAAGTGGGGGTGCGATATGCCAACGATCATTATGGATTCATGCAGCTATACAAGATTGGGTTTAACAGACTACCTGACAGCACACGGAGTAAAAAAACGCCAAATTAATGCCATCAACGACATCGACGATCTGCATGAAAAATGCAGCAAGTTGAAACCTAGCCTGGTGTTTATTAACGAAGATTGCTTTATACACGAAGCCAATGCGACAGAACGTATAAAAGGGGTGATTTCACTGCATCCGGACACCTTATTCTTCATCTTTATGGCTATCACCAACGTACATTTTGACGATTATTTATATGTTCGTAAAAATGTCATCATCTCGTCAAAATCCATCAAGCCAGAGACTATGAATCAGCTACTTAGTCACTATCTTGAGAAAAAAGCCACTCGCACGGAAAAGACCTCATTTGACCAGACGCCCGTTACGCTAAGTCAAACAGAATCGAACATGTTGCGCATGTGGATGTCGGGTCAGGGAACCATCCAGATATCCGACCAGATGCAAATTAAAGCCAAGACCGTCTCTTCCCACAAGGGAAATATCAAAAGAAAAATTAAAACGCACAACAAGCAAATTATTTACCATGTTGTCCGTTTAACCGACACCTTAACCAGTGGGATATTTGTCAATAGCCGCTAGGTAAAGAGCTTTACCGTACATTCAGCTCAGATTTGGTTTTAAATGTTTTGTTCTCCGTGCATCCTGGATATAAAACATTTATATAACCCCAATACCTGCTCGCGACGACATCCTCGGCCGCGGCGGGTATTCCCGTAGTAAAAGATAGAAAATTCCTACCCCTACGAAATAATAACTTTGCGAAAATTTGCGAATTAACTTAATGCGTTGGAAAGTTATCGGCCGTTTGTCGATAGCTTATCTGACCTGTCGCAGTTCAACGAAGGTGCCGTCACGGCTGTCAATCTCGTTGAAGAACCAGACGCCGGCAGGGTAGTCGTCCAGAGCGACCAGGTACATGATCCCTTCATTAAATTCTTCTACCGCCAGTATCACCCCTTCACGTCGCAGTTCACCGTCAGTTTTTACCGTTACCAGATCGTTAACTTTCATATTTCCCCCATCATTTATCATTGAAGTCAGTGTATTACAAAATGAGGTGTGAAAAACACTGTGCCGTAGCGGGTCGACCCGCGACATACCCATTTTAGCGTTTTCCTAAAGCGTAGCAGGCCAATGCGCCCCCATTTTTTCACTTTCTTAACGTTTTGGCCGCAGAATCTTAAGGGCACAAAGGATAGTCTGTTCACAGGTGCTTCCCCCCAGAGAGGTGCCTGCAAATGAAGAAGTAACAAGGAACTTTTGCCCGCAGACTTGCGGGCTTTTTTTCGTCTTAGGCAAATTACAGGCACAAAAAAACCCGCCTTGGCGGGTTTTTATTAATCAGCAGGAGCCGATTAGATAGCGGTAACGTTAGCCGCTGACGGACCTTTAGCACCGTTCTCGATAGAGAACTGTACGTTCTGGCCTTCAGCCAGGGTCTTGAAGCCTTGATCCTGGATAGCAGAGAAGTGTACGAACACATCTTTGCTGCCGTCTGCTGGAGTGATGAAACCAAAACCTTTAGACTCGTTGAACCACTTCACTTGACCTTTGATCATGTTAGACATGTCTAATTCCTTCAATATTAAATGTAAGCCACCATGGGCATATGATATAGCCGGTCATCAGTTACTTATGGAGGCACTAGAAAGGAAATTCGTCAGAGAAGAGCTATCTAGGATAACGCTTTAAATTTGAACTACTTTACTCAAAATGTCGTGCATAAATAGGTCTGTACCACAGGCCGAGAAGCATTAACTCATGACAGCGCTTTAATAGCAACTCTTTTTGTCGGCCCCTTGGTGTAAACGGGGTTAAACGCACAGAATTTAACCCCATCCGTTTAATTTATCAGCGTTATTGGCTGTATTTACCCGATAACAGGAGCCTGAAGCAGCCTGAATTTCTTTAAAATTCTCCCGCAGCCAGGTAGCCACCTTGTTGAGATTGAACACAATTTCGTCTTTTACAGTATCAATGCCCCTGGTCCGATGTCTGATAAAGAGAGTTTTTTTATAGACCAGCCCCGAAAGAAGACGCCCATCCCCATAAATGATAGTCATTCTCGTTGCGCTGTTTTATAGTTGCGACGCGTAATTATGAAGGGAGATCGACCATGCCGAGAAAGCGTACGCTGGCAGTATCCTGCTGCACCGCCCTGTTGATGCTGATCACTCACTCAGCCCAGGCGCTAGATTTATCTTATACCGCGCCGGAGCCAAGCCTTGCCCCTGCGCCGGTACCGCAAACCGCCCTTGGCCCGGCAGCCAAAACGGTCAAGCCGCCGGTTGTCTGGGCTGAGTCAGAAGACAAAACCGGTTTTCGCGTTGAAATGGAATGCGATCACCCCGGTTGCAGCCGTCCGCGTGCCAAACCCTATTCGGCGCTTAACGGCCCGGTGAAAAAAACCGACCGCCGCCGCCAGTCTGATCCTTACTCCACCAATCAGGATGACGATTACAGCCTGAATATGGGCTATCAGTGGTAGTTGCGCTTTAAGAGTTATCCCTATATCTGTCGCCGTGCGGAGTTCATACAATGGCTCCCTGTTCACCACTCCTCCTGGTGCTGAACATAACAAGCTGTGTTGTAAATTTTTATGCGCCTTCCTATAGGCGCTTTTTTTATGCCTAAATATCAATAATTTGCAGCGTTACAGAATGGTCTTATTGCGCTATAACGTGATAACTGTCACAAATAGCGGCTCCTTAGCCACTCTTTCTCGGAGATTAATCTCATGGCGACAGAATATATGTCTTTACTGGCGATTTTGGCCGGCATTGCAGGATATGCATTGTACAAACACTTTAAGTCACAGAAAAAAAGCACGCTGATACGTCCTCACGATCGTTGACAGAACAGTGGGAGCATAGCCCCCGGGTTATGCTCCAGGCCGCATAACCCTTCACTGTCATTTTTTCATCACAAAATTGTCACAATACAGCCATATCATGGTCGACGATTATCCGCACTGGCTTACACCAAGGATTTCGTTATGACCACCATTAAAGCAACAAACCATCAGGAAGCAGAAAAGCTGATCCGTTACGGCACAGCCAAGAAAATAGAACTGGCTTACGACATCGACAGCGACGACTTTTTCCAGCTCGCCAGCTTGTGGTGCGATAAAGGCGCCAAGATCTCTAAAGGGAAAGAGCACTTTATCGTCTCACTCAAAGGTTTCCGCATCCCGCCAAACGACTGATACCACGCCGCCCTGCGGCGGCTCCCCCTTCCCCGCCCTGAAAACCGCCCTATGATCCACATTCTCCCTTCGGCATTTCTGTAAGATAAAATACGAATTACAGCAGGCGTTTATCTACACTGTTCACAGCACCTGAACTCCAACCGGAGGAGAATGACCATGTCAGCATACCCACCACTGCCCAATACCATGAAAGCGATCGAAATCAGCCAGCCAGGCGAACCGGAAGTGCTGATTGTCGCCGAACGGCCACTGCCGACGCTGCAACAGGGTGAGATTTTGGTGAAGGTCGCCGCCGCCGGGGTTAACCGGCCTGACGTGATGCAACGCCGTGGCCAATACGCGCCGCCACCCGGCGCATCGGATATCCCCGGTCTGGAAATAGCCGGCGAAGTGGTTGCTACCGGCGTTGGGGTACAAAATTATGCCCCAGGCGATCGCGTGTGCGCCCTGATTGCCGGCGGCGGCTATGCCGAATACTGCAAAGTGCATGAGAGCAATGCGCTGCCGGTGCCCCAGAACATGAGCCTGACGGAGGCGGCAGATATCCCTGAAACTTTCTTTACCGTCTGGGTCAATGTGTTCCAGCGCGGGCATCTAAAGGCCGGTGAAACCGTGCTGATCCACGGCGGAACTTCAGGCATTGGCACTGTCGCCACCCTGCTGGCGAAAGCGTTTTGCGCCCATGTGATCACCACCGTCGGTTCCGAGGAAAAACGTCAGGCCAGCCTGGCGCTGGGTGCCGATGTGGCGATTAACTACCGCAACGAAGACTTCGTCGAGCAAACCAAACGCGCTACCAACGGCAAGGGCGCAGACGTGATTGTCGATCTGATCGCCGGAGATTACGTGGCGAAGAACTATCAGGCAGCTGCGATGGATGGCCGCATTGTGCAAATCGGCACCCAGAATGGCGTGGTCAAGGAATTGAACCTGATGCCGCTGCTGCTCAAGCGTCTGACCCACACCGGCTCTACCCTGCGCTCGCGCAGCGTGGAAGACAAGGCGAGAATTGCCGCAGATTTGCAGCAGAAGGTGTGGCCGCTGCTGGAGCGCGGCGCGTTAAAACCGCAGATCTTCAAAACTTTCCCGTTGGAACAGGCCGCCGAAGCGCATGCCTTGATGGAGTCCAGCATGCATATCGGCAAGATTATGCTGACCCTCTGAGGTGCAACACCCCGCAGTCGGTACTGCGGGGTGATATTTCAAACACCCGGCGTAGGTACGTCCGAGTGGGCGGCAGACGCTAGGGAATAATCTTTCTCTGGCGGAATTCATCAAACAGCGCAAAGAACATCGCTTCGGTCTCGACAAATTGGGTAAAGCCAAAACGCCTCGCCTTGCTGCCATCGGCAAACATGTCGTAGTCCCACGAGAAGACAAAATCGGCAAAGCGCCAGCCGGTCACCGCCTGATAATCTGTCACCGCCAGGTCATGCCGCTGCGCGAGGGTCTGCCACAACGCGGCTTTGTCCGCCATCATCTGTTCCAGCGGCATAGGCAGCGGCGGCGCCGTCTCCAGACCAAAATAATCGGCAATTTTCGGCCACATCTCGCTCCAGCGGAATACATCGCCATTATTGATGTTAAAGGCCTGATTGGCCGCTGCAGGTTCCGTCGCCGCCCACAGCGTAGCGCGCGCCAGCAGGCCGGCATCGGTCATTTCCAACAGACTGTGGTAAGCGCCCGGTTTGCCGGGAAAACGCAGCGGCAGCCCCAACGCTTTGCTGATTGAGGCATAAACGGCAATGGTCAGCGCCAGATTCATTGGATTGCCGAGCGAAAACCCGCCGACCACGCTGGGCCGAATCGCGCTCCAGCGCCAGCGTTTGCCCTGCTGGCACCGCTCAAGGTAGTTTTGCTGATCCACGTTAAACTCCGGCGGCATATGCCCGGCGTCACTTTCCCGCGCCGGGGTTTTAAATGGCCCCAAATGCGCGCCGTATACCTTGTACCCCTGCATCAGGCTGATGTGCTCCAGCCCTTGCGCCACCGGCTCTACCGCTTCCACCACGTTCGCCAGCATCGTCAGGTTCGGTGCCACCAGCCCCGCCCAATCTGGCGCGTCCTGATAGGCGGCATAGAAAATGTGGCTGACCTGCGTCAGAGGTTGCAGTGCGTCGCGCGTCATCTGCGCATCCAGCAGATCAACCGCCAGATAGCGCACTTGTGGCCGGTCCACGCCCCCGCGGC
Source organism: Serratia inhibens (assembly GCF_003591175.1). Taxonomy (GTDB): domain Bacteria; phylum Pseudomonadota; class Gammaproteobacteria; order Enterobacterales; family Enterobacteriaceae; genus Serratia; species Serratia inhibens. Next base: position 260,112 of record NZ_QYYG01000002.1, read on the forward strand.
GCGACAAGCCAACCACTTGCCACCCCTGCGCGACCAGTTCCTCAATCAGTTTACGGCCGATAACGCCGTTAGCGCCGACGACCAGCGCCAGTTTGCTGCTTTGCATGTTGTGTCTCCCGTTCATCATGGATGCAGTTACTGTGATCGATTAGCAAAGCTTGCGGTAGACGCCACTTTTAACTAACACTTATAAGTAAATTCTATAAATGGAGGATCGATGGACAAACTGAGCGCCATGAAGACTTTCGTCCGCGTAGCGGAGCTGGGCAGCCTCTCGGCGGCCGCCCGCGATCTGGGGCTGACGCAGCCGGCGGTCAGCCAGCAAATCGCCGGGCTGGAACAGCAACTGGGTACACAATTGCTGTTTCGCAGCACCCGCGCCGTCTCCCTGACCGATGCCGGCGGTGGCTATTACCGGCAAATCAAGCCGATTTTAGCGGCGGTAAACGAAGCGGAAGAAGCGCTGCATGGTCTGAACCAACGGCTGCAAGGGAATTTACGCATTCACGCGCCAACGGGGTTCGGCCAGCAGCACCTGACGCCGTTGGCGATCGCCTTTCAACAGCGTCATCCCGAGCTGAATATTGAGCTTTTGCTGGACGATCGCCGGGCGGATGTCATTGGCGAAGGCATTGACGTAGCGATTCGTTTTGGCGAACTGAGCGCACCAGGCACGGTGGCGCGGCGGCTGGGGGAGTTACAGCGCATTCTCGTGGCCTCGCCGGCTTATCTGGCGGCGCATGGCGCACCGCAAACACCGGCAGCGCTGGCGACCCATGCGCACATTCGCTACAGCGGCCTTCGCGACGGCGATGCACTGACGCTCATCGGCCCTCAGGGTGCCGAGATGGTGAATCTGCGGCCGGTATTTCGTGCCAACAACACTTTCTCACTGCTGGCAGCCATCGAGTCAGGATTGGGCATTGGCGGCGCGCAGCGGCCATTGATTGGCCGGCAACTGGCCGCCGGCACGCTGGTGCAGGTACTGCCGGCCTGGCGCTACCCACCGATGGCGCTGCATGCCGTCTATCCCGCGGCGCGGTTTATTCCCGGCAAGGTGCGGGCATGGGTAGATTATTTGCTGGAGGCGTTGACGGAGATTGAAGGCATTACGTTAAACAATGCCCCCGACCCGATGCCGGGGGCATAAGTATTATTTGAACAGCTTACCGACCATGTCGCCCAGTTCGTTGCTGTCCTGCTGCACTTCGCCATTTGGCGATGCAGCGTCAGTCACCGTCGGCAGGAACTGCGCGATAGTGCTGGAAGCCTGAGCCGGATCAATCCCCAGCTTTTCGGCCAATTGGTTAATGGCATCGCTGCCCAGCACCTGCTGAACGTGATCGCCGCTGATCTGCTGGTTTTCGCCGTTGCCCAGCCACGAACCGACCACATCGCCGAATTGCCCCTGGCGGAACTTGTCCAAAATCGCCTGCAGGCCACCTTGTTGCTGGACCCATTGCATGATGGCGACATAGTCAATGCCTTTGCCGCCGTTAGCGCCGCCACCCAGAATACTGCCCAATACGTTATCAAACAGACCCATGGTCATCCCCTTCTCGCCGCCGGCTCAAGCCGCACGACCGCTATGATTTAACGAAAAAGGGTCGCCGCGGCGACCCTGTTGATCAGCACCTGATTAGCTTCTGATCTTTCTGTAGACAAAAAGCACCACCAGGGCACCGATTACTGCGACAACGAAGCTGCCCAGATTAAAGCCATCTACGCGACCCATACCGAAGAAGGTACTGATATAGCCGCCGATCACCGCACCGATGATCCCGAGGATAACAGTTACGATAAAGCCACCGCCGTCCTTGCCCGGCATGATCCATTTAGCCAGGATACCGGCGATTAAACCAAAAATGATCCAGGAAATGATGCCCATTTTTACTCTCCCTATTTACTTTTTGCCTAAAAGAAATCCTATCACCAGGCCCACGACGGCACCGGCGCCAACCCCAGCCCAGGGGTTGTCCTTAATGTAAGAACAGGAGTGCCCGGCCACGTCTTTCAAACCGGCCCGCACTTCACATGCGGCAGATTTTGCACCGTCACACAGCTGTTCAACATTGTTTTTAACGTCATTTTCTACTGACATTTCATATCCTTAAGTTAACATAGCCGAAAAGTTCACACCGAGTTTCGCACTTGCTCCAACCCTGACCGATACTTTCACACCTATGTTTCCCTATGCTTGCCGTTACCGGCAGCGCGATACAGGGTGATTCGCGACAAACACGCAGCTTCACACTGTTACTATAGACAAATATCAGCAGTTTACACATTTCCGTCTGTCTGAATTTGCGTGTACAAAAAACGTTCGAATTCATCTGGCTGTCATTTCAGCGGGCTATACTTGAAGTGAATATTTCCGCTGGAGATAGGCAATGAACAATACGCCATTTGTGCTGATACTCGCCGTCATCTATGCCTTTGCCGCCCTCTTGGACGGCTCTGCCGCGCAGCTGTTGATGTAATGTCGCGCCCCGCTCAGCTTTCGCAAAACGGCTTGATTAAACGGCTGAACCACTCGGCAAACGCCGTGAAACGCGCCGAACGCTGTCGACGATGGGGATAAAGCAGCGCAATGCTCATCGCCGGTGGCCGCCAGATTGGGTTGCGCGTCCCCCTCCCCCCAGGTTCTTCGCACCGCCGGCGATCAATACGACTTTTCCATTCAAAGATTGCTTACTCATGACAATGGCTCCGTTTGTGAAAGCTGCCCTGAGTATAGAAAGCCTGACCGCTCAGATAAGCTGTTCGACTCGGGATGACTCATCCCGCTTTTTCGCTCAATCCGTTTGGTCGCCCCCCAAAGCGCCAGAGCGTGATCGCCCACCGGGCATTCACCACGATTCGCACTACACTTGTAAGTCACCTGTGGCAATAGTTGCCAGGCGAAATTATTTCCCCCGCCCTCAGGCCGGTTTATAGCCTGACGGGCCATAACCGAGGTCAATGTCATGTTGATTCAACCCTATTTATTTTTTAACGGTAATTGCGAACAAGCGGTGAATTTCTACGCGCAGCAACTGGGCGGTAAAATTGAAATGATCATGCGTTACAAGGAGATGCCCGAGGAAGCAAAACAGGGTAGCCCTCAGGATGCCGATCCGGAATCCATCATGCATGCACGGTTGCTGATTGGCGAAAGCGCGCTGATGGCCTCCGACGGCTGCCCGCAGGATGGCGCTGACGCGTCACATAAAGGATTTTCCCTGTCGCTCAATCCGAACGACGTGGAACAAGGACGTGAACTGTTTGAAAAGCTGTCGCAGGGCGGACAGGTAACCCTGCCTTATGGGCCCACTTTTTGGGCCAAGGGGTTTGGCATGCTCACCGACCAGTTTGGCGTCAATTGGATGATTAACGTTGAATAATCCCACCCCGTCGCGGTGCCCACGGCCTCTGGCGGACACCGCGCCTCCGGCAATCAGCTATAGTGATGCCAGTCGTAGGCCGCCATGGCGAACAACGCAAACAGCACCGTCAGCAGCACCACACCCAAACGCCAGTAAGGCGATTTACGCCGCCGCCAGGCAAAAAATATCATCAATGCCAACACGCCCAGCGTCACCGGGTAATACACCGCCAACGTCAGTAAAGTAATGATGATGATGTCAGACACACTCGCGATCCTCTAATTTTCGGGCATTTTTTGGCAAATTGTCACCTCTGCCGAGGGTAACTTGTTTAAGGGAGTAGTGGTCAGCAGAATTAACGAATAAGATGTAAGATAGTTCTTAACTTTATTTAAAAATCGCATAATAAAAGGGTGACATGACACAGCAGCAACCGCAGGATGCCGATCTGCCGCACAAGGGTAAAAATTCCCCGTTATTATTTCAGGCTGGCGTGTTTGTCATCATCGTTGCCGCCACGCTGATTCTGTTTAACGTCTGGCAAATCTGGAATGCGCATCAGCGCGATCTGAAAAGCGCCGAATATGAGTCCGCCAATCTGGCGCGCTCGTTGGCGCAACATGCCGATGACACTTTCTTGCAAGTCGACAGTACGCTGTCCGATCTGGCCGAACGCATTCAAACCGACGGGTTGGGCCAGGCGCAACAGTTGCGGCTGCAAAAGTTGATGCAAGGACAGGTCGGCAATCTGCCTCAGTTGCACGGTCTGTTTATTTATGATTCGCACGGCAGCTGGATAGTCACCTCCTCCGGAAGGTTCGTACAGAACGCCAACAACGCTGACCGCGAGTATTTTAAATACCACCTTGAGCACAACAGCGATGCGATCTACATCGGCAAAGTGGTGCGCAGCCGTTCGACCGGCGATTTGATCATTCCGGTGTCGCGCCGTTTAAATAACCCGGACGGCAGTTTTGCCGGCGTGGTGCTGGCGACGCTGTACATCGATTATTTCCGCCAGTTTTACGACACCTTCGCGCTTAACAGCGACGCCGCGCTCAGCCTGCTGCTGGCAGACGGCACCATTCTCTACCGCCGCCCTTATTCCGCCGCTTCGATCGGTAAAAATATCTCTCAGGGTGTCTTGTTCCGCGAAATTCTGCCGCATTCCGAATTCGGTAACGCCACCATCACCTCGTTATACGACAAGGTGGAAAGGATTTATGGCTATTCAAGGGTCAACCGCTATCCGCTGGTGATCACCGCCGGGCTGTCGAAAGAAGACGCGCTGGCCGACTGGCGCAACGATTCCGGGCTGTTTGTGGCCGGCGGGGCTATCCTGCTGGCCATTCTGCTGGCATTGGGGCTGGTGTTGATGCGGCAGATAAACCACAGCATGCGCACCGAGGCCGAGCTGATGCGCACCCGCGATCAACTCACCAGCATCAACCTGCGGCTTGAAGAGCTGGCGCTGCTGGACGGCCTGACCGGGCTGGCCAACCGCCGCCAGTTTGATATCGCCTTAAAGAACGAACTGGCGCGCGCGGCGCGCAACTACCGCAGCGTGGCGCTGCTGATGCTGGATATCGACTATTTCAAGCAGTACAACGATATCTACGGCCACGTCGCCGGCGACCAATGCTTGCAGCAGATCGGGCAAATGCTCAAAGGGCTGGCCAGCCGCAGCAATGACATCATGGCCCGCTACGGCGGCGAAGAAATGAGCATCATACTGCCGGACACCGACGCCCAGGGGGCACTGATTTTCGCCGAACGCGTGATGCAGGCGGTGCATGAACTGAAGATTCCACATCAGGGGAATCCGCAAGGCGTGATTACCCTCAGCATTGGCATCTGCGCCAAAGTGCCGCATATGTACAACGACACGCCAATTGGTTTTATCAATCTGGCGGACAGCGCGCTGTATCAGGCCAAAAAAGAGGGTAAAAACCGCATCGTCTGCAACAGCGCGGCGGTTTAACCCGTTTTTAGCAACCATGACGGGCCGGCGGCTACCTTGCCGGCCCCATATCGCCCTCCTGTCGTGCCACCAGAGTCAAAATGCTGTACAACGCAACGGCCTGCTGATGCTGATTCAACACCTGAACATCCCACACCACCACCCCATGCGGACGATCCTCCGCGGTTTTTTGCGGCTTGCGGATTTTCTTTTTGCAGGTCAGGCGCACCTGGAGCGTATCGCCGATCTTCACCGGTTCGATAAACCGCAGGTTTTCCATGCCATAGTTGGCGATCACCGGACCCACACCGGGGTCGACAAACAACCCGGCGGCGGCGGAAACCACAAAGTAGCCGTGCGCCACCCGCTCGCCAAACAGCGATTCGGCGGCGCCAATCTTGTCCATATGGGCATAGAAATGATCGCCGCTCAGGCAGGCAAAGTTAACGATATCGGCTTCGGTCACGGTACGACGGGCGGTCAGCAGGCTTTCGCCCAATTGCAGCTGTTCAAAGTATTTGCGGAACGGATGAACCGGGTCCTCAATCACCGTCGCCCCGCGCATCCACTCACGGCCAATAGCCGCCAACATCGCCGGGCTACCCTGGATGGCGGTGCGTTGCATATAGTGTTTCACCGCACGCAATCCCCCCAACTCTTCGCCTCCGCCGGCGCGCCCCGGCCCGCCGTGCATCAGCACCGGCAGCGGTGAACCGTGACCGGTAGATTCCGTTGCTGCGTGGCGATCCAGGATCAGCATGCGGCCATGAGCACAGGCGGTGGCGCGGATAAAGCGCGTCGCCAGCGCCTCATCGGCGGTGACCAGCGACCCCACCAGGCTGCCCTGGCCCAGCAGCGCCAGCTCAATCGCCTGTTCGGTCTGTTGATACGGCATCAGCGTCGCCACCGGCCCGAAAGCCTCGGTGCCATGTACCGCCTGATGCGAAAACGGATCGGCGCAATACAGCAGCGTGGCCGGATAAAACGCGCCTTTCTGCACCCCTTCACCGGCCAACTCCAGCTTATCGAGCGCCGCGCCGCACAGCGGTTCGCAGCCGTGGTGCAACAAGAATTCCACCTTTTGCTGCACATCATCGCGCTGCTCGCGGCTGACCAGCGCCCCCATGCGCACCTGCTCCAGTTTGGGATCGCCCACCGTCACCCCGGCCAGCCGCTGCAGTAGCGCCTGTTGCACCTCAGCCACCCGCTTCGCCGGCACGATAATCCGCCGGATGGCGGTGCATTTCTGCCCGGCCTTGGCGGTCATTTCACGGCACACCTCCTTGATAAACAGCGCGAACTCCGGCATTTGCGGCGTGACGTCCTCCCCCAGCACGCAGCAGTTAAGCGAATCGGCCTCCATAGTGAAAGCGATAGATTTTGCCAGCAGGCGCGGGTGTGCACGCAGGTGTTGGCCGGTCTGCGCCGAGCCGGTGAAGGTCACCGCATCCTGATAATCCAGGTGTTCGAACATGTCGCCGATACCGCCGCACACCAACTGCAAAGCCCCCTCCGGCACCAGCCCGCTGTCGATAATCAGCCTGACCGTCGCCTGCGTCAGTTGCGCGGTGGCGGTAGCCGGTTTAATGATGGCCGGCATACCCGCCAGCCAGGTCGGCGCCAGTTTTTCCAGCATCCCCCAGCAGGGGAAGTTAAAGGCATTGATATGCAGCGCCACGCCCGGTCGCGAGGTCAGTACATGGCGAGCAGCGAACTGCGCCTGTTTGGATAACGGAATCGGCTCGTCCTCCGGCCACAGGGTATCGTCCGGCAGTTCACGTCCCGCCATGCCGGCATAGGCGAACAGCGTCGCGATACCGCCCTCGATGTCCACCCAGCCGTCGCTGCGCGTGGCGCCGGTCTGGTATGAAATCTCATACAACGCCTCTTTGTGCGCCAGCAGGTGTTTAGCCACTGCCTTCATCATTTGAGCGCGTTGCTGGAATGTCATCTGCGCCAGCGCCCTGCCGCCTTTATTGCGCGCATAGTCCAGGCTGGCGGCCAGCGGCAAGCCGTCGGAACAAACCTGATACAGCGGTTCGCCGGTAATGGCGTGATGGATTTCGCGGGCTTGCCCCTGGCCGAACACCCAGCCGCCAGAAAGGTAACTGTGTAACTGCTGCATGTGCATCTCCGGAATTCATAAATTTACACTAGATAGCTTAATTGCGTATCACATATTGTCCAGTCTCTGTCGGGTCGACATTTAACAAAAACCAAACAGAATTACGGAAGCACAAGCCAAATACGTTGAAAAACAGGCTTTGGTTATTTTTATAAAATGATTAAAAACAATAAATTATAAATATCACTTGGGAGTGGCATCGCAAAACCATACAAAGGCCGTTTGATCTTTTTGTTATCAGTTTGTAGCCTTAAGGTGAAATAACGTGATTCACATTTTTATGTTTAATGTGAAAAATACGAATCACCAAGAGGCAAGCATGATAACTGACGCGCAACATCAGCAGCACTTCGACGACAAGATTGCGGCGGATACCGCCATCGAAGCCAAAGACTGGATGCCTGACGCCTATCGCCAAAACCTGATCCGCCAGATTGGCCAACACGCCCATTCCGAAGTGGTCGGCATGCTGCCGGAAGCCAACTGGCTGACGCGGGCGCCGACCCTGCGCCGCAAGGCGGTGTTGCTGGCCAAGGTGCAGGACGAAGCCGGACACGGTCTGTACCTGTACAGCGCCGCCGAAACTCTGGGCTGCTCGCGTCAGGAGATCTACCAAAAGATGCTCGACGGCAAAATGAAGTATTCCTCCATCTTCAACTACCCGACGCTCAACTGGGCCGATATCGGGGTGATCGGCTGGTTGGTCGACGGCGCAGCCATCGTCAATCAGGTGGCATTATGCCGCGCCTCTTACGGCCCCTATGCGCGGGCAATGGTGAAAATTTGCAAAGAAGAGAGCTTCCACCAGCGCCAGGGTTACGAAGCGGCGATGGCGATGGCTAACGGCAGCGAGCAGCAGAAAGCGATGCTGCAGGACGCCATTAACCGGTTCTGGTGGCCGGTGCTGATGATGTTCGGCCCGAGCGATACCGACTCGCCACACAGTGCGCAGAGCATGGCGTGGAAGATCAAACGCCACAGCAATGACGAGCTGCGGCAGAAGTTTGTCGACAATACCGTGCCGCAGTTGGAAGCGCTGGGCATGACCGCACCCGATGCCGATTTGGCCTGGGACGAAGCCGCCGGTCACTACCGCTTCGGCGCTATCGACTGGAGCGAGTTGTACGAGGTGATCAAAGGGCGCGGGCAATGCAACCACGAACGCCTGCAAGCCAAACGCCGCGCCTGGGACGACGGCGCCTGGGTGCGTGAAGGCGCGTTGGCCCACGCGAAGAAAAACGCCGCCACCGCCGCATAGATTAAGGAATCGAAAATGACTCACGCTGAATGGCCGCTGTATGAAGTGTTTATTCGCAGCAAGCAAGGGTTGGCACACCGCCATGTCGGCAGCCTGCACGCCGCCGATGACCAAATGGCGCTGGAAAATGCTCGCGATGCCTATACCCGGCGCAGCGAAGGCTGCTCAATCTGGGTGGTGCAATCCAGCCATCTGATCGCTTCGCAGCCGGAAGATCGCGGGGCGTTCTTCGATCCGTCCGATGACAAGATCTACCGTCACCCGACGTTCTACACCATTCCCGACGGCATCAAGAACATGTAGAGGCGGCCATGACCTTTAACGATCCGCGAATCACCTATGTACTGCGTCAGAGCGATACGCCGCTGATCCTCGCCCAGCGGCTGTGTGCCTGGTGTGGCCACGCGCCGGAGCTGGAGATCGATCTGGCGCTGGCGAATATCGGCCTGGATCTGCTCGGGCAGGCGCGCCATTTTCTCGGCTATGCCGCCGAACTGGCCGGGCCGCAATACGGCGAAGATCGCCTGGCCTTTGGCCGCGACGAGCGCGAATTCCATAACCTGCTGCTGGCGGAACAGCCGAACGGCGGTTTCAACGACACCCTGGTGCGGCAGTTTTTGCTCGACGCCTACCACGTACAGTTGCATCAGGCGCTAAGCAGCAGCCGTGACCCACAGCTGGCCGCCATCGCCGCCAAATCGCTGAAAGAGGCGGATTATCACCTGCGCTTCAGCCGCGGCTGGGTGATTCGCCTGGGCGACGGCAACGCAGTCAGCCATCAAAAAATTCAGCAGGCGCTGGATAACCTGTGGCGCTTTACCGCCGAACTGTTCCATGCCGATGACCTCGAGCTCGAATTGGCGGAACAGGGTATCGCCGCCGATCCGCGTCAACTTGAGGCACCCTGGCGGGCGCTGGTGAACGACACGCTGCACCGGGCCACCCTGACGTTGCCGGCGGAACAGGCGTTTCGCCACGGCGGCAAACAGGGGCGGCACAGCGAACATCTCGGCCCGCTGCTGGCAGAAATGCAGTTTCTGCAGCGCGCCTACCCCAACAGCAACTGGTAAAGAGGACGCCATGAACATCACCCGGCTGCAGGCCGCCGAGATCCCGCAAATCTGGCACTGCCTGCAACAGATCAGCGATCCGGAACTGCCGGTGCTGTCGATCACCGATCTGGGCATGGTGCGCGATGTCGAGCCGGACGGCGCGGGCTGGCGCATTACCTTTACGCCGACCTACTCCGGCTGCCCCGCTACCGAATTCCTGCTCGACGCCATCAAGCAGCGGCTGACCGAAGCCGGTTTCAGCCCGGTAAAGGTGACCATTCGCCTCAGCCCGGCCTGGACCACCGACTGGATGAATGCGGCTGCGCGTGCGCGGTTGCGGGAGTACGGTGTCGCGCCGCCGCAGGGCCACACCTGCGATAAACCCGAGATCCACGGCCCGGTGCCCTGCCCGCGTTGCGGCAGCACCCACAGCGAAAAAATCAGCGAGTTCGGCTCCACCGCCTGCAAGGCACTGTACCGCTGCTGCGAGTGCCGGGAACCGTTCGACTATTTCAAATGCATATAGGCTGCGTCCTGCCATTGGAGAACACCATGACGGTCTTCCATCGCCTTAACGTCGCCGCCATCGAGCGCGAAACGCCGGACGCCGTGGCCATTACGCTACGCGTACCCGACGATTTGAAAAACCATTACCGCTATACCCCCGGCCAGCACCTGACGTTAAAGGCGCAGGTCAACGGCGAAGAACTGCGCCGTTGTTATTCCATTTGCAGCGCCCCGCAGGAAGGCTTGCTGCAGATCGGCGTCAAAGCGATACATCGGGGCCGTTTCTCCTCGTTCGTCAACCAAATGCTGAAAGTCGGCGACGCGCTGGAGGTCATGGTGCCGCAGGGACGTTTCGGCTATCAGCCGCAGGCGGAAAACTGCGGCAACTATCTGGCGATTGCCGCCGGTTCCGGCATCACGCCGATGCTGTCGATCATCAAGGCCACGCTGCAACTGGAAGCCAACAGCCGCTTCACGCTGATCTACGGCAACCGCAGCAGCCGCTCGGTGATGTTCAAAGAGGCGTTGAGCGACCTGAAAAACCGCTATCCGCAGCGCTTCCAGCCGCTGTACCTGTTCAGCCAGGAGAGCCTCGACAGCCCGCTGCTCAGCGGCCGTATCGATCGCGAACGCCTGACGGCTATCGGCGGCGCACTGCTGGATTATCGCGACTACGACCACGCCTTTATCTGCGGACCGGAGGCGATGATGGACGACGCGCAAACCGTGCTGGAACAGGCCGGCGTACCGGCCGCGCATATTCACAGCGAACGCTTTAACACCAGCGGCATTGCCGCCCGCCCACCCAACGACGGCAGCCGCAACGCCACCCGGGTGGAGATCCTGCTCGATGGCCGCCGTTTGAATATCGAGGTTGGCGCACAGGACGACAGCATTCTGGACGCGGCGCTGCGTCAGGGCGCTGACCTGCCCTACGCCTGCAAAGGCGGGGTGTGCGCCACCTGCAAGTGCCGGCTGAAAGCCGGCCAGGTGGAAATGGGCGTCAACTACAGCCTGGAGCCGGATCAGTTGGCGGCGGGCTACGTATTGAGCTGCCAGTCGTGGCCGCGCGGTGACGGCGTGGTGTTGGACTTTGACGTATAGGAGCCGGTAATGGAAACCCCTTTGATCTTGCAGCAACAGCGGCTGCGCGTGGTAACCCTGACGCTGCATCGCCCGGAAGCGCGTAACGCCCTGAGCACTCCTTGCCTGGAACAGCTGGTGCATCGGCTGGAACAGGCCGATGCCGACCCAGGCGTGGGCGCGGTGGTGATTGCCGGTGCAGCGCGCTTCTTCGCTGCGGGTGCCGATCTGCGGGAACTGCAACAGCAGGACCTGCCCGCAGCACTGACGGATCGCCGCCCGTTGCTGTGGCAACGGTTGGCACAGTTCAGTAAACCGCTGCTGGCGGCGGTGAACGGCTACGCGCTCGGTGCCGGCTGCGAGCTGGCGCTGGCTTGCGACATCATTATCTGCGGCGAAAGCGCCCGCTTTGGCTTGCCGGAAATCACCCTCGGCCTGATGCCGGGAGCGGGCGGCACTCAACGCTTGATTCGCTGCGTCGGGAAATCCCTGGCCTGCCAGATGGTGTTGACCGGTGAAGCCATCAACGCCGCCCGCGCACTGCAAGCCGGGCTGGTCAGTGAAGTGTGCGTCGACGCGCTGACGCTGGAACGCGCTCAACAGATCGCCGAACGCATCAGCTTACAGGCCCCGTTGGCGCTGCGTGCCGCCAGGCAGGCGCTGAAACAGGCGGAAGAAATCGGCCTCAGCCAGGGGCTGACCTTTGAGCGCCAGCAGTTTGTCGCACTGGCCGCCACCGACGATCGTCGCGAAGGCATCGCCGCCTTCTTCGAAAAACGTACGCCAAACTATCAGGGGCGCTGATTTATGGATAACGCATTGATTCTCACCCACCTCGATGCCGGGGTGCTGACCCTGACCCTCAACCGGCCGGACCGGCTGAACAGCTTTAACGACGAGATGCACCACCAGCTCAGCGAGGCGCTGACCCGCGCCGAACGTGACGACGAGGTGCGCTGCCTGCTGATCACCGGGGCCGGACGCGGTTTTTGCGCCGGGCAAGACCTCAACGATCGTAACGTCAGCGTTGAACAGCAGGCACCGGACCTCGGCCTGTCGGTCGAACGTTTTTATAACCCGTTGATCCGCCGTCTGACCGCATTGCCCAAACCGATAGTCTGTGCCGTCAACGGCGTGGCGGCGGGCGCCGGGGCCGCGCTGGCGCTGGCCTGCGATATCGTGATCGCCGCCGACAACGCCAGCTTTATCCAGTCATTCTGCCGCCTGGGGCTGGTGCCGGACTCCGGCGGCAGCTGGTTCCTGCCGCGTCTGGCGGGCCATGCCCGCGCCATGGGCATGGCGCTGCTGGGCGACAAGGTCAGCGCACAGCAGGCGCTGGAATGGGGCATGATCTGGCAGGTGGTGGCCGCAGGCGAATTAGCCGACCATACCCAAACGCTGGCGCGGCATCTGGCCACCCAGCCAACCTACGGACTGGGGCTGATTAAAAAAGCCCTCTACAGTTCGGCGACCAACAGCCTCGATCAACAGCTCGATCTGGAGCGCGATCTTCAGCGTCTCGGCGGCCGCAGCGACGATTATCGTGAAGGCGTCAGCGCCTTCTTCGCCAAACGCACGCCTAATTTCAGCGGGAAATAATCATGAGCCTGCCGAACTTCAACGGAACCGTAGCGGTGATTGGCGCGGGCACCATGGGCATCGGTATTGCTCAGGTGGCGGCCCATGCCGGGCATCAGGTAAAGCTGTTTGATATCGCCGCAACCGCTGCCCAAAACGCACTGAGCGCCCTGGGCATGCGGTTGCGCCGGCGCGTTGCGGCCGGCAAGGCCGACGCCGATGCCACCGAGGCATTGCTGGCCCGCATCCAGCCGGTGGATACGCTTAATCAACTGGCCGACAGTGCACTGGTGATAGAAGCGGTAGCAGAAAAACTGGCGATCAAACAAAGCCTGTTTCGCGAGCTGGAAACCCTGTGCTCATCCGCCGCGCTGTTCGCCAGCAATACCTCGTCGCTGTCGATTACCGCCATCGGCGGCGCACTGCAGCACCCGCAACGCCTGGCCGGGCTGCACTTCTTTAACCCGGCACCGCTGATGAAGCTGGTGGAGATCGTCAGCGGACTGGACACCAGCGCCGACACCGTCACCACCCTGCAAACGCTGGCCCGGCAATGGGGCAAACGGAGCGTGCTGTGCCGCTCCACGCCAGGGTTTATCGTTAACCGCGTGGCGCGGCCTTTTTACGCCGAAACCCTGCGTGCGCTGGAAGAACAGGTGGCCGACGTCGCCACTCTGGATGCGGTGATGCGCGATGCCGGCGGTTTCGCCATGGGGCCGCTGCAACTGACCGACCTGATTGGCCAGGATATCAATTACGCCGTCACCGAGTCGGTGTTCCAGGCATTTTTCCAGGATTCGCGCTTTACGCCGTCGCTGGTACAGCAAGAGCTGGTGGCCGCCGGGCGACTGGGCCGCAAAAGCGGCTGCGGTTTTTATCGTTATAACGGCGAATCAGCGTCGCCGACCGCCGTCTGCCTGCCCCTCTCACAGGTGGAGCCGCCACGCAGCATCCAACTGCACGGCGACCCAGCGGGCGTGGCATTTTTGGCCGGATTGCTGACGGAAAATGCGGAGGCGATCATACAACCTGGCCAGACCAGCGCCTTTGCCCGGATCGACGAAGTTACATTCATGTTAACCAATGGTAAAACAGCCAGCCAGGTTGCCAAAGAAACCGGAACCCCCGTGGTGCTGTTTGATCTGTCCGCCAACTATTCGCAAGCCCCCTGCGTCGCCATCAGTTGCGCTCCGCAAAACGACGCACGACACAACGATAAAGTGGTGCACCTGCTGCAATCCCTCGGCAAGCAGGTGATTTTACTGCCGGACTACCCTGGCCTGTTGGTGATGCGGACCCTCGCCATGCTGACCAACGAAGCACTCGACGTGGTGAACAAAGGCGTTGCCAGCGCCGAAGATACCGATAGCGCCCTGCGCTGCGGCGTCAACTACCCGCGCGGCCCGCTGGAATGGGGTGCTGCGCTCGGCTGGCGGCAAATCCTCGCCACGCTGGAAAACCTGCATCGCTACTACGGCGAGCCACGCTACCGGCCAATGCCGTTGCTGCGCCACTACGCATCCCTCTCTTCAGGAGCCGAATGATGAACGCCGATACGCCCCATGCGCTGGCGCAACGCTGCGCCGAACGGATGTTTCAACAAGATGCCTGCGCGCAGGCGATGGGTATGCAGGTAGATGAAGTCGACGCCGGTTTCGCCAGGGTCAGCATGACCGTCGGCCCGCAGATGCTTAACGGCCACCAAACCTGCCACGGCGGCCAGCTGTTCAGCCTGGCCGATACCGCCTTCGCCTATGCCTGCAACAGCCAGGGGCTGGCGGCGGTGGCGTCCGGCTGCAGCATAGATTTTATCCGCCCGGCGCTGGCGGGCGATCGTCTCACCGCCAGCGCCGAGGTGCGCCATCAGGGCAAAACCACCGGGCTGTATGACGTAGAGATAGTCAACCAAGGGGGCAAAACCGTCGCCTGGTTCCGCGGCCGCGCGCACCGCCTCGGCCACCGCATTTTAGAGGAGCAACCATGAGTCAGGCATTTATTTGCGACGGCGTCCGCACGCCGATTGGCCGCTATGGCGGCGCATTGGCTCAGGTACGTGCCGACGATCTGGCCGCGTTGCCGCTGCGTGCCCTGCTGGAGCGCCATCCCCAGGTGGACTGGTCACTGCTGGACGACGTGATCCTCGGTTGCGCCAATCAGGCCGGGGAAGACAACCGCAATCTGGCGCGCATGGCGGCGCTGCTGGCGGGCGTGCCGGTCACGGTTTCCGGCACCACCGTCAACCGCCTGTGCGGCTCGGGGTTGGACGCGCTGGCGATGGCGGCGCGCAGCATCAAGGCAGGCGAAGCCGGGTTGGTGCTGGCCGGCGGAGCGGAATCCATGACCCGCGCACCGCTGGTGATGGGCAAGGCCGACAGCGCCTTCAGCCGCCAGGCGCAGCTGTATGACACCACCCTGGGCTGGCGCTTTATCAACCCGCAGATGCAGGCTGGGTTCGGCACTGACTCCATGCCGGAAACCGCCGAAAACGTCGCGGCGCAGTTCGATATCAGCCGCGCCGATCAGGACGCCTTTGCATGGCGCAGCCAGCAGCGCGCCGCCCGAGCGCAGGCATTGGGCATATTGGCACAGGAGATCGTACCGGTCAGCCTCCCCGGCAAAAAAGGCGCGATGACGCTGTTCAGCCAGGACGAGCACCCGCGTGCCGATACCCGGCTGGAACAGTTGCAGGCGCTGAAAACCCCGTTCCGCCAGCCCGGTACCGTGACTGCCGGTAACGCCTCCGGCTTGAATGATGGCGCAGCGGCACTGATTGTCGCCTCCGAAGCCATGGCCGTTCGCCAGGGGTTAACGCCGCGCGCACGCATTGTCGCCACCGCCACCTGCGGCGTTGAGCCGCGCCTGATGGGCATTGGCCCCCTGCCGGCCACCCGCAAGGTGCTGGAAATCGCCGGGCTGAGCCTGGCGCAAATGGATGTTATCGAACTGAACGAAGCGTTTGCCGCACAGGCGCTGGCGGTGCTGCGCCAGCTTGGCCTGCCTGACGACGCCCCACAGGTGAACCCCAACGGCGGCGCGATTGCCCTTGGGCATCCGCTGGGCATGAGCGGCGCGCGTCTGGCGCTGGCCGCCCTGTTTGAACTGGAACGGCGCTCCGGCCGCTACGCGCTTTGCACCCTGTGCATCGGCGTCGGCCAGGGTATTGCCATGATCATTGAACGGGTATGACTCTCCGAGGCTAACTATGACAACCCTTACACGGCCACTCGACACCATTGAGTTCGCCTCGCGCGATGAGATAGAAGTGCTGCAGCTGGAACGCCTGAAATGGACGCTGCATCACGCCTACGACAACGTGCCTATGTATAAACGCAAGTTCGATCGGGCCGGTGTGCACCCCGACGATCTCAAACAGCTGAGCGATTTGGCGCGCTTCCCCTACACCACCAAGCAGGATCTGCGCGACAACTACCCGTTCGACACCTTCGCCGTTCCGATGGAACAGGTGGTACGCATTCACGCCTCGTCGGGCACCACCGGCAGGCCAACGGTGGTCGGTTATACCCAACGGGATATCGATAACTGGGCCGATATCGTCGCCCGCAGCCTGCGTGCCGCCGGTGCCACCGCCAAAGACAAGGTGCATGTGGCCTACGGCTACGGCCTGTTCACCGGCGGTCTGGGCGCCCATTACGGCGCGGAGCGGCTCGGGGCGACGGTGATCCCGGTGTCCGGCGGGCAAACCGAAAGACAGGCACAGCTGATCCTCGACTTCAAACCCGATGTCATCATGGTGACGCCTTCTTATTGCCTGACGCTGATCGACGAGCTGGAACGTAAAATGGGCGGCGATGCCCGCAGCTGTTCGCTGCGCCTCGGGGTATTCGGTGCCGAACCCTGGACCGAGGCATTGCGCCACGAGATTGAGTCCCGGCTGGGCATCAAGGCGCTGGATATTTATGGCCTGTCCGAAGTGATGGGGCCGGGCGTTGCGATGGAGTGCGCCGAAAGCGGCGGCGGTTCGACCATCTGGGAGGACCACTTCCTGCCGGAGATCATCTGCCCGGAGAGCGGCGAAGTCCTGCCGGACGGCCAGCACGGCGAACTGGTGTTCACCACCCTGACCAAAGAGGCGCTGCCGGTGATCCGCTACCGCACCCGCGATCTCACCCGCCTGCTGCCGGGCGATGCGCGCCGGATGCGGCGCATGGGGAAAATCACCGGCCGTTCGGACGACATGCTGATCATTCGCGGCGTCAACGTGTTCCCGTCGCAGGTCGAAGAGCAGATTATGCAGTTCGAACAGCTGTCGCCGCACTACCAGCTGCAGGTCAGCCGCAGCGGGCATCTGGATACCCTGGCGGTGCGCGTTGAGCTGAAAGAATCGGCGCTTGGCCTCAGCCACCAGCAGCGCTGCGATATCTGCCACCAGTTGCGCCACCACATCAAATCGATTATCGGCGTCAGCACCGACGTCAGCATCGCCAACTGCGGCGACATTCCGCGTTCGGAAGGCAAGGCCCAGCGCGTGGTCGATCTGCGGCCCCGCTAATTCGGCCGGCGTCACGGATGACGCCTCAATAATCTGTGTTAATGTTGTGTCTCATCGACGGCTAACCCATGGAAAAATATGGAACATAAACTGGATGAGTTTATCCGCCATGCTGTAGACGCCCAGCCGATCAGCGGCACTTCACTGATTATCTCCCTGTATGGCGATGCGCTCAGCCATCGCGGTGGCGAAGTGTGGCTCGGCAGTCTGAGCGCGCTGCTGGAGGCGCTCGGTTTCGGCGATCGCTTCGTGCGCACCTCGGTATTTCGTCTGCAAAAAGAGGGCTGGCTGGCGGTGGAAAAAATCGGCCGCCGCAGCTTCTATCGGGTGACCGACCAGGGCATGCGCCAGTTCCGCCATGCCGAGTCGAAAATCTATCTCAGCGAACCGCCGGCCTGGGACGGCAAGTGGGATCTACTGCTGCTGGAAAGCGCGGACAAAAGCGAGCGAGCGCGGCTGAAAAAAGAGCTGGGCTGGCTGGGTTTCGGCCAGATCGCCAACAACCTGATGGCGGCGCCCACTCATGCGCAAACCGACGTGACGGCGCTGCTCGGCGAGCTTGATGCCGGCGAGCAGGTTATCTACTTCCGCGCCGACTACCCGTACAACCGTTCCGAACCTACCCTGCAACGGCTGGTAGCCACCTGCTGGTCGCTGGCTGACGTGGCTGCGGGTTATCACGAGTTTATCGTCTCTTTCCGCCCGCTGATGCAACTGCTGCGCGAAGCCGACGACGCCCTGTTGACGCCCCAGCGTTGCTTCCAGATTAAGCTATTATTGATCCACTTCTTCCGACGCGTGGCGCTGAAAGATCCGCTGTTGCCGGACGCCCTGCTGCCGGCGCAGTGGGAGGGGCAAATCGCCCGCAATTTGTGCATCAATATTTATCAGCGGGTAGACCACGCCGCAACCGACTATGTCAGCGCGCTGGCAGAAACCACCATTGGAGCCCTGCCCACCCCGGCTGCAGGTTATTACCGGCGCTTCGGCGGCCTGCCACGCGATACTCTCAAGGAGATTTAACTATGCCCGTGTATCAGATTGACGGCCTGACGCCGGTGATAGACCCGAGCAGCTATGTGCACCCGACGGCGGTGCTGATTGGCGACGTGATTATCGGCAAGCAGGTTTACATCGGCCCGAACGCCAGCCTGCGCGGCGATTTTGGTCGGCTGGTTATCTGCGACGGCGCCAACATTCAGGATAACTGCGTGATGCACGGCTTTCCGCAGCAGGACACTGTGGTGGAGGAAGACGGCCACATCGGCCACGGCGCAATCCTGCACGGTTGCCGCATCCGCCGTAACGCCATGGTCGGCATGAACGCGGTAATCATGGACGGCGCAGAGATTGGCGAGAACAGCATCGTCGGCGCAATGGCTTTCGTGAAGGCGGCGGCGGTGATTGAGGCCAATAAACTGGTGGTCGGCAGCCCGGCGCGAGTGCTGCGTGACCTGACCGAACAGGAACTGGCGTGGAAAGTGACCGGCACGCGTGAATATCATGACCTGGTGCTGCGCTGCAAATCCACGCTGAACGAGGTCGAACCGCTGACCGAAGTGGAGCCAGGCCGCCAGCGCCTGAGCTTTGGCGATCACCTGATCCCGAAAAGCCGGCTTTAAACGAGACCCGCTACCGCATTCCGCTCAAAAGTGGTTTACAGTTAATGCCCTGTATCGCCACTTGCTCCTGGACCGGAATCCATGCCAAGAACCGCCAAAACCGTTGATATCCCCGCCATCGGCGAACTTGACCGACATGCGGGGCAGCTCAGTGTCCAGCTTGCCCAAGCGCTGCGGGCCGCCATTCATAAAGGCGAGCTGAAAGCGGGCGATCTGTTGCCTTCAACGCGGGTCCTGTCGGGCGCATTGCAACTTGCCAGAGGAACGGTGCTGGCCGCCTTTGAGCAGCTCACCGCCGAAGGGTTTCTGGAAGCGCAGCCCGGCTCGGGTACCCGCGTGGCTATGGCGCTCGACCGCAAAACCCCGCCGGCGGCCAAAAACCCGCAGGCCTGCGACATTCCCCTGACCGCCCAGGCGCAGGCGCTGGCGCAATTTGCCACCCAACGCGCACCCCTGCCGCCAGTTCCTTTCACCGTCTCGGTACCGATCAATGATACCGCCCCCGATGACGTCTGGCGACGGCTCGGCAACCGCATCCGCGCCCGGGGGCCTGGCGCGCCATCAGGCTATGGCGATCCTCTTGGCGCGTTGCCGCTGCGCAAAGCGATCTGCGAATATGTGCGAAAATCGCGTTCGGTGCTCTGTACGCCGGAACAGGTGATCATTACCTCCGGCACCCAGCAGGGGCTGTATCTCGCCACGCAAATAGTGCTGGACGCCGGCGATGCCGCCTGGGTGGAGAACCCCGCCTATCGCGGTATTACCGCTATCTTTGACAACCTGCTCCGGGACCGGCAGATGGCGCGGGTCCCTGTCGATGACCAAGGCATCGACGTGGCGGCAGGCAGGGAGATCGCGCCGCAGGCCAGGGCCGCTTTTGTCACCCCGTCGCATCAGTACCCGCTGTGCATGCCGATGAGCATGTCGCGCAGGCTCGAGCTGCTGGCGTGGGCGAAAGAGCAAAAAGCCTGGGTTGTCGAAGACGATTACGACAGTGAAATGCGCTACGCCGGTCACCCTTTTCCCTCTCTGCAAGGGTTGGATCCCGCCAGGGTCATTTACCTCGGCACCTTCAGCAAAATCCTGTTCCCGTCATTACGGCTGGGTTACGCCATTGTCCCCGAACCGCTGCGGGATGCCTTCTGCGGTGCGCGAGTACTGATGGACCGCCACCCGCCCACCGCCGACCAGCACGTACTGGCCAGCTTTATGGCGCAGGGGCATCTGGATCGCCATATCCGCAGAATGCGCGGCGTCTATGCGGAAAAGCGGCGCGTACTGACCGACGCCGTCAACGCGCATATTTCGCCGCATCTGGCTGCCTTGCTCCCCAGTGACCAGGGGATGCATCGGGTATTGTGGTTGAAAGCGGGGCTGGATGACCTGCGGGTGGCCGCCGGCGCCGCCGAGGCCGGGGTGGCGGTCAGCGCGCTGTCGCCGATGTACGCCCCCGGCAGCGGAAAAAGCGGCTTGATCCTGGGGCTGGGGGGTTACGACGACGAGGCTATTCACCGCGCCGCCCAAAAGTTGAATCGGGTACTGGTATCGATAGCGGCCTCCTGAGCACCAGGCTTAAAAGGGCTGCATTGAAAGCTAATGCAACCCTGCCACTGACTCATCTCTCTGTTCGTGTACCGCGAAACGCCCGGCGCCATTCGCTGGGGCTAATATCGAACCGCGACCGGAAGCGCTGGCGGAAAGAAACCGGGGACTGAAAACCCGACAATTCCGCCACGGTCTCTACGCTGTGATCGGTACTTTCAAGCAGTTCCTGACTGCGATGCAACCGTTCGGCATTTAGCCACTCACCGACGGAGACACCGGTGGCTTTGATAAAATGGCGGGTAAAGGTACGCCGGCTCATACTGACAAGCCCCGCCAGCGAATCGAGGTCGTGGGATTTATCGAGATTGCGACGCAAATAGTCCAGCAGTTCGTTGATTTTGTTGTCGCGCGTGGTTTCCGGTACCGAACGTTCAATATACTGCGCCTGCCCCCCTTCGCGATAAGGAGGCGTGACCATGCGTCTGGCCACCCGGTTAGCCAGCGTGCTGCCGTAATGTTTACGAACTATGTACAGGCAACAGTCTATTCCCGCCGCGGTGCCGGCCGAGGTAATAAGACGATCGTCATGGGTATAAAGCGCATTGCTATCCAGATGTACTGCGGGAAAACGGCGGGTAAAGTCGCGTTCAAATTCCCAGTGGGTTGCCGCACGACGATGATCCAGCAACCCGGCGTAGGCCAGTACGTAGGTTCCCAGACAGAGCCCCACAACGTCTGCACCGCGCTGCCACGCGGCTACCAGAGAGGCAAGCAAGGCTTCGGAAGGTTTGCTTTCCGGGTGGTTCCAGAACGGAACAACGACAATATCCGCCGAATCGAGCGCCTCCAGCCCTTCACCGACGTTGATTGATACCCCAATATCAGAATGCACTACGCCAGGATGCTCCGCACAAATATGCAGATCAAACAGCCCCGCTTCCGGCATTGCCTGACCGAAAATAATGCAGGGTACCGAAAAATGGAACGGGCTAAAGCCATGGGTGGCAATGACAGCGACGGAAAGTGCAGACATAGATTAGGTTCTCGTTTCTCGTCGGCCTATTTTGTTTACCGGCACACCACCCCCTTTTTCAGCACCAAAGGGCGTTGCGCGGTTACCGGGCCGAGAATGTTATCAGAACGTACAGGTTTCACCGTCTGCCGGGATCAGCACGCTGTCCTGAATACCTTTTTCAATCGTATACTCGCGCAGTTCATCACGGCTGAGGATACAGTGGTTAATGGCTTCCATGTGGGAGGCCAGGATCATAGCCTGCGGCATAAGTTCATGCGTACGCAGCACATCTTCCTTACCCATAATAATCGCGCCGAAACCGTCAACCTGAGCAAAACCGGCATTTAACACCACCACATCAGGCTTCCAGGCACTCAGGCTGTCCACGTAAGGCTTAACCCAGACGGTATCGCCTGCAATATATAACGTTTTTTCATCGGCGTGTTTGAATACCAGACCACAGGCATCACCCAGCCGAGCAGCGATATCGGGATTGGCATAAGCCTCATCGCTTCCGTGCTGACCGCCGGTTTTGATGATGGTCATGCCGGCAAACTCGTTGCTGTCTGCAAGTACGCGCACATTACTGAAGCCTTGAGAGCGGATCAATTCGGCATCGCTGTCGTTTTGAGTCAGGATGAGGCTGTCCTTTGCCACTTTCTCCTGTGCGGCTTCATCCCAGTGATCCTGATGAGTATGGGTCACTATGATGGCATCGACATCCAGCAATGCATCAATCGATAGCGGCAGCGCCACCAGAGGATTACGCAGATGGGAACGCGCCGTACCGGCAAAACCGTCCCAGGCCTGTTTGTCAGACAGCATAGGGTCAATCAGAAATTTGGTACCTGCGTATTCAAGCAACAGCGTGGCGTTGCGAATTTGGGTCAGTTTCATGCTTTCGGCTCCGAATGGGGTCGTCTCGACAGGTCGAATGCAGGTTGCTCGGTAATCAAGCATTCTGCTGTGTAGAGAGCCAGTATAGGGAGCACCTGAAAAGAAGGTGAGTAGCCCGAAGGCCAAATAACGCTGACATCGGGTCAACCCGCTCGTTTGGTATGGGTCATGACCTGGCCGGCTTTAGCGCGAAAAACGTTTGGCGCCGAACACGCAAACCACGACGCCGGCCATCACCGCAATCATCGCCGGCTGGACGGTTTCATGCAGCACCAGCCCCGCCAACGCCAGGCCAAAGAACGGCTGCAGCAATTGCAGTTGCCCCACCGCGGCAATACCGCCCTGCGCCAGGCCGCGATACCAGAAAATAAAACCTATCCACATGCTGAACAACGAAATATAGCCCAGCGAGAACCAGGCCCCGGCACTCACCCCTGTCCAGGTTGCGGGCGCCCTCCAGGCCGCGACCGCCGCCGCCAACGGCAACGCGATCACCAGCGCCCAGGAGATCACCTGCCAGCCGCCAAGCCGGCGGGACAGCACCGCCCCTTCCGCATAGCCCAATCCGCAAAGCAGCACCGCGACCACCATCAGCGCATCACCGCCCCAGGAACCGCCAGAACCCTGGCTCAGTGCGAAAGCGCCAACCAACAGACCGCCTGCCAGCGAAAAGCCCCAGAAGGCCGCCCTCGGGCGCTCCCCGCCGCGCAAAACGCCGAAACAGGCCGTCGCCAGCGGCAGCAGGCCGATGTAAACCAGCGAATGCGCCGAGCTGGTGTGTTGCAAGGCTAACGCCGTCAGCAGCGGAAAACCGATCACCACCCCGACGGCGACAAAAATCAGCGGGATGATATCAGCACGCCGAGGCCAACGCTGGCGCATCAACAGCAGCGCGCTCAGGGCCAGCAACGCTGCAATCGTCGCCCTCATCGCCGTCAGGAATATCGGATCAAACGCCTGTACCGCCACCCGGGTGGCGGGCAAAGAACCGCTGAAAATCAACATGCCCAAAAAGCCGTTGATCCAGCCCTGCGCCGAACGCGTGGCGCCCACCTGCCCCACGCCAAGGTTAACCCCGTTTTTTGCTGTCTGACTCGCCATTCCAATAAGGCTCCACACGCTTCAAAGAGGATTGATTTTCCGGATAAAGTGGTTTGTCGCCAGAGCCACATAGACACATTTTCAGCAGACCGGTTTACTCCGCACCCGTCGTTTCCTCCCGGACCGGCGTGGGCTGGCGACGGCTATAAAGAAAATAGACCGCCACCAGCAGCAAGGTGAACGGAATGCCAAACCACAGCGTCATTTTGAAAAACTCGGTGAACGCGGTGGAGATCAGCAACGCGGCCATCAACCCGGCCCCCGCCAGCGTGGTGTACGGGAAGCCCCACATGCGGAATTTCAGGTGGGTTTTGCGGTGCTGGCGGCGGAAAAACAGATGAGTGACAAAGATCATCAACCAGGTAAAGCAGGCGCCATACACCGAGATCGACATCATGGCGGCGAACGATTTCTCCGGATAAACCAGGCTCAGCACGATCGACACCACAATGCCGATGCACGACATTGCCAGCGCGCTCACCGGTATGCCGCGTTGGCTGACGTGGCCCAACGCAGCGGGAGCCTGCCCGGCGCGGGAAAGTGAAAACATCATGCGGGTGGTGATGTACAGCTGGCTGTTCATCGCCGACAGCGCGGCCACCAGCACGATGAAGTTGAAGATACCGGCAGCGGCGGGCAGATGGATCACGTTCATCGCCACCAGGAACGGGCTTTCGCCGGTACCGGACTGCCGCCAGGGTACGATCGCCAGCATCAGCGCAATCGACAGCATGTAAAAGATAAACAGCCGCAAAATGGTGCCCTTGAAGGCGGTTTTGACCGCAATCACCGGGTTCCTGGCCTCGCCGGCGGCCACCGCGATCATCTCGATGCTCAGGTAACTGAAAATGGAGACGATCACCGCGAACCACATGCCTTTGACGCCAAAGGGGAAGAAGCCGCCGTTGTCGGTAAAGTTTTTAACCCCAAAGGCCGGGTTGGCGGAAAACGCCAGGATGCCGATGCCGATAGCGATAAAGGCCGCAATCGCCACCACCTTGATGGTCGACAGCGCGTATTCCACCTGGCCGAACGACTTGACGCCAATCACATTGATGGCGATCACCGCCGCAGAAAACAGCAGCACCCAGGGCCAGATCGGCGTGCCGGGGAACCAGAACTGCATGTACATGCCGATGGCGGTGACTTCGGTGCCTACCGCCAGCACCACGCAAGACCAATAGGAATAGCGCACCAAAAAACCGAACAGCGGGCTGATATAGAACTCAGCGTAGTCGCCAAAAGAACCGGGCGTCGGGTGTTCGGAGGTCATCTCCGCCAGGCATCCCATCAGCAATAAAGCCACCACGCCACCGATAAAATAGCTCAGCAATACGCTGGGGCCGGCCATTTGTATGGCGTAGGCGCTGCCGAGAAACAGACCGGTGCCGATCGCACCGCCTATCGCCAGCATCAACATCTGCCCGGCGGTGAGCTGCTGCTTCAACCCGCCCTGCCGCCGGGCTATTTGGTCAAAACCTTTCATCTCTTTCATGGCAATGCCCTACCTCGTTTACACAGCGCGGGTGACGTTCAGAATGGCGGCAGTAACCTAATCGACATTATTTTGGTGCAGGCCAAACAGGATCGGGCGCAGACGCGCCGATATGATTAAACATAGCGATTCCTTAATTCATTACTTAATGAACTTGCAGGTGAAGACGATAATAAAATACGACTCAGGCCGTGGCGCTGACGGTTATTTCTATTTTCATTCCCGGCACCACCAATTTATCGACAATAACGGTTGAACGATTGGGGTAAGGATAATTAAAGTATTCTTTATAAATCTCATCGAGTAATTTAACGTCGTTCACATCGGTGAGATAAACAATCACCTGCAATACGTTATCGCTGTGGCTATTGGCCGCCTTCAGCGTTTGCGCCAGATTATCGAACGTCAGGGTAATCTGGCTTTCCGGCGCGCCGGTTTCGATACTGCCGTCTGGCCTGACCGGACCCTGGGCGGTGAACAACATACCCCCGCCTTTGGTGGCCCAGGAAAAGGGTTGCCCAATCTCCGGCAGGCCGGTATCAATGATGCTGCGCATGGCTTATGTCCCCGTGGTGATTAACTGGCGGATCAGCGCCCCGTCAGCGGCGAACAGCGCATCCAGTACGTTGTAATGATTGGCTCCCGCTACGGCAACCAGCTCAGCCGGCAGGTTTTTCTCCCGCAATGCGGCGTAATAATGAAGCGACTGCCCCATCAGTTCCGGCAGCTCGGCGGCGCCGTAAAACAGCGTCGTGGGTTTTAGCTGTTCAGGGATATGGCGCGCCGGGCTCAGCTGTGTGATTTGCCGCCGGGTCAGTTGCAATTGCCGGTTTACGTAAGTGCTTAACAGCGGTTCCAGCTCAAAAATACCGCTGATGGGCAATACCGCGTCAACAACCGCATGCTGCTGCCAATAACTGGCCAGATGCCCGCCAGCGGAATGGCCGCACAAATAGATCGGCGCGTTTTTTTGCGGGGCCAGCCGCAGTTCAATGGCATCCAGCGCCGCGCCGATTTGCCGGCAAATATCGTCCAGTGTCGCCACCGGCGCCAACGCATATTCCAGCAACACCACATCAAAGCCCAGGGCCAACGGCACCTCGGCAATAAAAGCGAAGTCGTCTTTATTACAAAATTGCCAATAACCGCCGTGAATAAATATTAATGTTCCTTTAGAAGGCGCATCAGAATATAACCAGTCGAAAACTTCCCGTTCTGAATAACCATAGGCAATATTAAGCTCGCTGCGTACTTGCTGATAAACGGCCTGACTGCGAGTTTGAAATGAGTGCAAGATCTCGTCTTCATTGTCTACCGTCGAACCGTTATCGTAACTTCCCGGGATAAGTTTCATATATTATTCTTTATTCATACCCTATGAATTTCAAGTTGCAGCTAGGCGGCCAGCTCGCTCATTTCCAGGCGCTTACTTAGGTAAGTAACTGGGATGAGCGAGTGCAGCCAACAACGCTGCGGCTTGAAAGGCGACGGGTATATTATTTAAGATATGCGTTAACTATTAGCATCGGCAAAAATATTGTCAAGAAGGGAACCGCAGCAATGCGTGCGCGGTAAAATAAATCTTATTTTTGTGCCAAATAAGTTTAACCAGTGAAACTTATCGGTATTGATTCGCCGGTTTATACCGGCTGAATTTGCGCCAACCTGCTTAATTCTTGCCAGGCGTAGTCCCAGAAGGTGCGCACCTTCAGCGGCATGCGCTGCACGTTCTGCGCCACCAGTTGCACCGGCATCGGCAAGGGTTCATATGCCGGCAGCAAGCGCACCAGCGTGCCCGCCGCCAGATCGTCCGCCACCTGATACGACAATAATCGGGCGATGCCCTTGCCCGCCCGCACCGCCAGCAGTTGGGTTTCCACCTCGTTGATCAACAGCCGGGGCGTCAGCCGCACCCGCTCGCCATTTTCCTGCGGGCCAAAACGCCATTCGCGCAGCGACGCGCGTTGGGTACCGACAATGGTATCGTGATCGGTCAACTGCGACGGGTGTTGCGGTTCACCGCGCCGCGCCAGATAATCCGGGCTGGCGACCGTGACCCGCGACACCTGCCCCAGCCGGCGCGCCACCCGGGAAGAATCCTGCTGATGACCAATGCGCACCGCCACATCCAGCCCCTCGTCGATCAAATCCAGGTTGCGATCGTTGAGCACCATTTCAATTTGCATCTGCGGATAACGGTCAAGAAACGCCATCACCAGCGGCGCTACGTGTTTGCGCCCGAACTGCACCGGCGAGGTGACGCGCAACAGGCCAGAGAGCTGGCTGTCCGCCGTGTCCAGCACCGCCGAGTCATAGTCATGCAACAGCAGGCGCGCACGCTCCGCCAGCCGCAAACCCGCCTCGGTCGGCGCCAGCCGCCGGGTAGTACGCTCCACCAAGCGAGCGCCGAAGCGCTGCTCCAGCGAGGCAATCGCACGGGTGATCGCAGGCGCGGAACGCCGCAGTTTGCGCCCGGCCGCCGCCAGGCTGCCGTGCTGAATCACCGCCACAAAGATAGCCAGCTCGTCCAACCGATCCATAGATTCTTCCAAAATGTGAAATTATCAATTTCTACATTGCCGGATTCCACTCACCGTCGGCAAGAGTATGCTGATAAAAATTATTCAGGAGCCTCATCATGCAAACTCTCAAACTGTACGGTACCCCGCTTTCCGGCCACGTTCATCGCGTGGCGTTACTGCTGCGCATGCTTGACCTGCCCTACGAATTTATCGAAGCCCCCGCCGGCGTGCGCCAGAGCGAGGCTTTCCGCCGCCTCAATCCGCTTGGCCAAATCCCGGTGCTGGTGGACGGCGATTTGGCACTCGCCGACAGCAACGCCATTTTGGTGTATCTGGCCAAACGCTACGCGCCGGGCAGCCACTGGCTACCGGAAACGCCGCAGGCTTCGGCGCAGGTGCAGGTATGGTTGTCCAAAGCCGCCGGAGAAGTGCGCTACGGCCCAGCCTCCAGCAGGCTAATCGCCCAATTTTCTGCACCGGAGGATTACCAGGCTGCGCTGGCGATCGCGGCGCGCTTCCTGTCGCAGATGGAACAGCATCTGGCGGAACGTGAGTTCCTGGCGACGGAACACGCCACCATCGGTGATTTGGCCTGCTACAGTTACGTGGCGGTAGCGCCGGAAGGCGGCATCTCGCTGGCGCCTTATCCGGCCATCCGGCGTTGGGCGGCTCGCATCGCCGCGTTGCCCGGTTTCTTCGCCATGCCGGCGCTGCCGGAACCCACCGGGAGATAACGCTGATGACACAGCCGCTGTTCCACCCCGACGAAGTGCGTGCCCAGGCATTGGCCGGTTTTGATCGCGTGGGCGCTGGTATTTATGCCGCCATGCCCGAGCAACACCGCGAGTTCTTCGCCGCGTTGCCTTACCTGTTCGTCGCCACGCTGGACGATCAGGGCTGGCCAGTGGCCACGCTGTTCAGCGGTCCGCCCGGCTTCTTGCGCACGCCGGATGACACCCACCTGCGTATCAGTGCGCCGCGCCGCAACGACGATCCGGCGCAGGCCGCATTGCAAAGCGGCAAACTGGTTGGCGCGCTGGGGCTGGATTTCAGCAACCGCAGGCGCAATCGGGCCAACGGCGTGATTGGCCGCACCGACAAGAACCGCATTGAAATCGAGGTCCGGCAAAGCTTTGGCAACTGCCCGCAATATATCCAACGGCGCGAGCTTTACCCGGTAGCCGGCACGCCGGCGCCGATTGAATATCTCCCGGCGCTGGATGCTGCGGCACAGGCGCTGATCCGCCGGGCGGACACCTTTTTCGTCGCCAGTTGCGCCCACACAGAGCTGGCGCAGGGCGGTGTGGATATGTCGCACCGTGGCGGCAAACCGGGGTTTATCCATCTGGCGGACAACAGCCTGTGGATCCCGGACTTCCGTGGCAACCGCTATATGAACACGCTGGGTAATCTGCTGGCCCAACCCCGGGCGGCACTGCTGTTTATCGATTTCGACAGCGGCGATATTTTGCATCTGCAAGGGGAAACGCAGATCCTCTGGCAAGCGGATATCGATCACGGGGTGGAGGGGGCTGAACGTTACTGGCGATTTGATATGCGCAGTGCATGGCGCTTCCCGCAGGCTCTGCCCTGGCGAGGCCGCAACCTGGAATACTCCCCGGCCACGCTGAACACCGGGGTGTGGCAAGGGTAAAGGTCATAAAAAACCCCGCGTTGGCGGGGTCGGGTTCAATAAGGACTTATAGGCTGTGTTCCGCCATCGAGGCGGCCTGATAGAGCTGCCGAAAATAACTCAAGCGCTCAAAAAACAAACGGCTTTGCGATTCCGACATATTGCCGGCCACCTTGCCGGCATCAATTTCGCGCCCCTGCCACTCCATCAGCGCAATGCTGGAAGCGAGAAAATCCATGTCGCTACTGTAGGCCGCAAGGTGCCGACTCACTGAATTTACCATTCTGCACACTCCTTTTTGTTATCTCGAAAAGGGTCATATGCTTACTGAGTTCAGTATCGTCCCGGCGACGAGTGTTTTTTGTACAGAAGGTGCGCATGGCAGCAAATGGATGCGAAAAAGTTTGCTAGGGTAAAGAGGAATATTTGGGACAGACCACAGTGTTTGGAATTCTGAAAAGGAAGATAACCGATGAGCACGACCTTCTCCGCCACCCTCAACGATCCCGCGCTGTTTCGCGAAGCAAACTACATCGATGGGCAATGGCTGCAAGCCAAAGGCGGCCAGACCATCAAGATCCATAACCCGGCCACCGGCGAGTTGGTCGGCCAGGTACCGGCCTTTGGCGCCGAAGAAACCGCGCAGGCGATAGCCGCCGCCAAAAAAGCCCAGCCGGCCTGGCGCGCGCTGACCGCCAAAGAGCGTGCAGGCAAGCTGCGCCGCCTGTTCGAACTGATGATGGAACACCAGGACGATCTGGCGCGCATCATGACCGCAGAACAGGGCAAACCCCTGGCCGAAAGCCGCGGTGAGATTGCCTATGCGGCTTCGTTTATCGAGTGGTTCGCCGAAGAGGGAAAACGCGTTTACGGCGACACCATTCCGCAAAACCTGCCCGGCCGGCGCATTATCGTGCAAAAAGAGCCCATCGGGGTATTTGCCGCCATTACGCCGTGGAATTTCCCGGCTGCGATGATCACCCGCAAGGCCGGCCCCGGTTGGGCCGCAGGCTGCACCGGGGTGATCCGCCCCGCCAGCCAGACCCCGTTCTCGGCGCTGGCGATTGCAGTGCTGGCCGAACGCGCCGGGTTACCGGCGGGCGTCTGTAACGTGATTACCGGGCCCAGCAAAGCGATCGGCGGTGAACTGACCGCTAACCCGGACGTACGCAAGCTCTCCTTTACCGGCAGCACCGAGGTGGGCGCACAGTTGCTGGCCCAGTGTGCGCCCACCATCAAAAAAACCAGCATGGAACTGGGGGGCAATGCGCCCTTTATCGTGTTTGACGATGCCGACCTGGACGCTGCCGTCGCCGGGGCAGTAGCCTCAAAATACCGTAATGCCGGCCAGACCTGCGTGTGTACCAACCGTTTTCTGGTGCAGGAAGGCGTCTACGACGCTTTTGCGGAAAAGCTGAAAGCGGCAGTAGCGAAGCTGAAAGTAGGCAATGGCATGGACGAGGGCGTCACTATCGGCCCCTTGATTAACCGGGAGGCGGTGGAAAAAGTCAGCGAGCATATCGCCGATGCAGTGAAGCGCGGTGCCTCGGTGCTGCTGGGCGGCCTGCCCCATGCGCTGGGCAATAACTTCTTTACGCCGACCATCCTGACCGACGTCCCGAGGCAGGCCAAAATCTTCCATGAGGAAACCTTTGGCCCGGTGGCGCCCTTGATCCGTTTTGAGCACGAAGCCGAAGCCATCGAGTTGGCGAACGACACGCCGTTCGGCCTGGCCTCGTATTTCTACAGCCGCGATATCGGCCGGGTGATGCGCGTGGCCGAAGCGCTGGAATACGGCATTGTCGGCATCAATGAAGGGCTGATCTCCACCGAAGTCGCGCCCTTTGGCGGGGTTAAAAGCTCCGGCCTGGGGCGCGAAGGGTCGAAGTACGGCATCGAAGATTATCTCGAGATCAAATATCTGTGCCTGGGCGGGCTGGATATCTGAATCTGTCACCGGCCCCCGCAAGGGGGCCGAACGCTGGCTAATCTGCCGCCGTTTCTGCTACTTTGGAGCACCCGTCCGGGGGTTTACAAGGACTCTCACATGGAATTCTCCGCCGCCATTCCCATTATCCGTATCTTCTCGGTTGAAAAAGCCAAAGAGTTTTATCTGGATTTTCTCGGTTTCACGCTGGATTGGGAGCACCGCTTTAGCGAAGACCTGCCGCTTTATGCCCAGATATCGCGCTCCGGTCTGACCCTGCATCTCAGCGAGCATTACGGCGACGCTACGCCCGGCTCAGCGGTGTTTATTCCGACCCGTGATATCGATGCCCTGCAGCGGGAGCTAATGGCGAAACAGTACCGTTACGCCCGTCCGGGGGTTGAAACCCTTGACTGGGGAAAACAGTTGAACCTCACCGATCCCTTCGGTAATTGCCTGCGTTTTTGCGAGCAAGCTGACAATGCCTAAGCGCCGTTAAACGGGCGTTTATCGCTTCAGCACGCAGGCAATCCCCCGCGCTCCTATTGCCGGTATTGCTCGTCGCTGACCTTCTCCATCCAGTCAACCGGGCTGCCGTTGAGGGATTCGGCAATGGCGATGTGGGTCATGGCGGTTTCCGGGGTGGCGCCGTGCCAATGCTTGACACCTTCGGGGATCCAAACGATATCGCCCTGATTCATCTCCTGGATCGGATCGCCCCACACCTGTATCCAGCCGCGCCCCTGAGTGACGATCAACGTCTGGCCCAGCGGGTGGGTATGCCAGGCGGTGCGGGCACCGGGTTCGAAGGTCACGGTGGCGCCGCCCACGCGGGCCGGTTCAGTGCCGGCAAAAGGCGCATCGATCCGCACTTTGCCGGTAAAGTAATCCTCGGGACCCGGTCGGGATGGCAGGGAACCGCTGCGTTGAATTTTCATTTTTTCCTCCGTTTCGGCAATGGCTGCCGGTGCTGACATGGACCAGATAAGGGTAGACGCTAAGAGTAATTTCACCGGGTGTTCCCGTTAAGATGGTGCGCAAGAGAAAGATAACGCCGCGCCGCTACCGGGACTAGATAGCAAAATACGCAAGGACCTATGAGCTTGATTCATGAGTGAACGGGTGTGATGGCCCGAACAAGCGTATAGAATGTCGCTATCGACCCCGCCTGAGTGAAGGTGCCGCGTGTTAAAAGAAAACTTTAACGATTTGATTTCGTTCCTTGTCGTGGCACGTGAACGCAGCTTCACCAAAGCGGCGGCCAAGCTCGGCGTATCCCAATCGGCATTAAGCCATGCCATCAGGGGCCTGGAAGAGCGGCTCGAGCTGCGGTTATTGACCCGCACCACGCGCAGCGTTGCCCCTACCGAAGCCGGCGAAAGGCTGGTCAACAGTATCGGCCCGCGTTTTGCGGAAATCGAAAGCGAGCTGGATGCCTTAAGCGAAATGCGTGAACGGCCGGCGGGCAACATCCGCATCACCGCCGGGGAACATGCCGTCGACTCGGTGCTCTGGCCGATACTGAGATCATTTCTGGCCGACTATCCGGACATCAATGTCGAAATCACGGTCGATAACACCTTGACCGACATTGTCGCCGGCCGCTTTGATGCCGGTATTCGTTTGGGCGAACAGGTGGCCAAAGACATGATCGCCGTACGAATAGCGCCGGACATGCGCATGGTGCCGGTCGCTTCACCCGCTTATTTCGAGCGATTCGGCATCCCGAACACGCCACAGGAGTTGCAAAACCACCGCTGCATCAATATGCGCTTACCCACGATGGGCGGGCTCTACGCCTGGGAGTTTGCAAAAGACGGCCGTGAGATAAAAGTGCGCGTAGAGGGCCAATTGATCTTCAACAGCCTGCGCCAACGCATTGATGCGGCGCTGCTCGGCTTCGGCATCGCCTTTGTGCCGGAGGATACCGTCACCGACGAGCTGGCCGATGGCCGTTTAGTGAGTGTTCTCGATGAATGGTGCCCGCTTTTTCCCGGCTATTATCTCTATTACCCCAGCCGCAAGCAGCACACCACCGCCTTCGCCCTGTTTGTCGAGGCGTTGCGTTATCAGCGCTGATCGCCGGTAAACCGCCTGCCGACAACGGTGGCAGGCGGAATGAGATCAACGCCCGACGTTTTTTTGCAGATGCGCAGGATAACGCGCGCCCTGCACTTCAATGGCGGTAAGCGCCTCTTCGATACTGCTCAGTTCACCCGCCGCCAGCGCTACCTCCGCCGCACCCAGGTTCTCGGTAAGGCGATGAAGTTTGGTGGTGCCTGGGATCGGGACTATCCAGGGTTTCTGCGCCAATATCCGACAACCCGACATGTTTTACCTTTCCTTCCTGTAACAGCGCATTTACATCGGGGCATTGACACCCGCGGGAAGCATCCGGATACTCTCGCACCGTTACCGGTAACAATGATCGGTTGACCAATGATAAAACCAAGACCGGGCGGCAACCAAGGCTATCACCTGTGGCAGCGCCCCCTTTGGAGAAGGCAATACGCCCTGAGGCAAAAACGCGGGACAGGGTTGCGTCACCCTGGTTTTTTAAGGAGAAACCGAGTGTTTTTTTTGATTTGGCTTAATCTCTAAATCGGGGACTTTTCATTTTTGGTAAGGATAATACTATGCAAAATAAAGCGTCATTGTCGCCGCTCGTCATCATAACGGCGCTGTTCGCCGTGTTGAGCGGGCTCTATCTGCTGGCCGGGGGCATCTGGTTGGCGAAGCTCGGCGGTTCGTTGTACTACATCATCGCCGGCGCGGTCTTGCTGGTCACGGCCTGGTTGCTGTTCCGCCGCCGCGCCACCGCGCTGTTGGTCTACGCCATTTTTCTGCTCGGTACCACGGTCTGGGCGCTGTGGGAAGTCGGCCCGGATTTCTGGGCGCTGACGCCGCGTCTGGACGTCACCTTCTTCTTCGGCCTGTGGCTGGTGCTGCCCTTTATCTATCGTCGGCTTATCGCCAACGGCAAGCTGGCGTACGCTGCGTTAAGCCTTGTGCTGGTGTTCACCGTAGGCGTTCTGGCCTATGCGGTGTTTAACGATCCGCAAGAGATCCACGGCACTCTTGAACCGGCGCAGGTCAAAGCCGAAACCGACGCGTCTGCCGCCGACTGGCCGGCTTATGGCCGCACGCAGGAAGGCACTCGCTATTCCCCGCTGAGCCAAATCAATGACAAAAACGTTGGCCAACTCAAGGAAGCCTGGACCTTCCAGACCGGCGACCTGAAAACCGCCAACGATCCGGGTGAAATCACCAACGAAGTCACCCCGATTAAAATCCGCGACACGCTTTATCTGTGTACGCCTCACCAGAAACTGTTCGCGCTGGATGCCGCCACCGGTAAAGAGAAGTGGAAGTTCGACCCTCAGTTGAAATACAACCCGACCTTCCAGCACATCACCTGCCGTGGTGTCTCTTACCATGAAACCACCGCAGCGGCCGGTGCAACGGCCGATGCCTCTCCGGCACTGTGCGCACGCCGCATTATCCTGCCGGTGAATGACGGCCGTCTGTTTGCTCTGGATGCGGAAACCGGCAAGCCATGCGCCGATTTCGCCAATAACGGCGAGTTGAATCTGCAAAGCAATATGCCGTATGCGACCCCAGGCCACTATGAGCCAACGTCGCCGCCGGTGATCACCGATAAGGTGATTGTCGTTGCCGGTGCGGTTACCGATAACTACTCCAACCGTGAGCCTTCGGGCGTGATCCGCGGGTTTGACGTCAACAGCGGCAAG
Organism: Serratia inhibens; assembly: GCF_003591175.1. Taxonomy (GTDB): domain Bacteria; phylum Pseudomonadota; class Gammaproteobacteria; order Enterobacterales; family Enterobacteriaceae; genus Serratia; species Serratia inhibens. The sequence goes on from NZ_QYYG01000002.1 coordinate 295,059, forward strand.
CTGCTGTGGGCTTTTGATCCGGGCGCCAAAGATCCGAACGCCATCCCGGCGGACGAGCATCATTTCACGCCGAACTCACCGAACTCCTGGGCGCCAGCCGCCTATGACGCCAAACTGGACATTGTCTATCTGCCGATGGGTGTGACCACCCCGGATATCTGGGGCGGCGACCGCACGCCGGAAATGGAGCGTTATGCCAGCGGCCTGCTGGCGCTGAATGCGTCCACCGGCAAGCTGGCCTGGTTCTATCAGACCGTGCACCATGACCTGTGGGATATGGACGTGCCGGCTCAGCCTACTCTGGCGGATATCACCGACAAGAGCGGCAACAAGGTTCCGGTAATTTATGTGCCGACCAAAACCGGCAATATCTTCGTGCTGAACCGCACCAACGGCGAGCTGGTGGTACCGGCGCCAGAAAAACCGGTCCCGCAAGGCCCGGCCAAGGGCGACCGCTTGTCACCTACCCAGCCGTTCTCCGAACTGACTTTCCGTCCGGAGAAAAAACTGACCGGCGCGGATATGTGGGGCGCTACCATCTATGACCAACTGGTCTGCCGGGTGATGTTCCACAGCCTGCGTTACGAAGGTACCTTCACCCCGCCTTCCGAGCAGGGCACGCTGGTGTTCCCGGGTAACCTCGGCATGTTCGAATGGGGCGGCCTGTCTGTCGACACCGACCGTCAAATCGCCATCGCCAACCCGATCGCGCTGCCGTTCGTTTCCAAACTGATCCCACGCGGCCCGGGCAACCCGATTGAACCGCCAGCCGGCGACAAAGGCGGCAGCGGCACCGAAGCCGGCGTGCAGCCACAGTATGGCGTACCGTTCGGCGTTACCCTGAACCCGTTCCTGTCGCCGTTTGGCCTGCCTTGCAAACAGCCGGCATGGGGTTATATTTCCGCTGTAGACCTGAAAACCAACGACATCGTGTGGAAAAAACGCATCGGTACCGTGCGCGACAGCTCTCCGTTGCCGCTGCCGTTCAAGATGGGCATGCCGATGTTGGGCGGGCCGGTTTCTACCGCCGGTAACGTGTTCTTCATTGGCGCAACCGCGGACAACTACCTGCGCGCCTTCAGCGTAACCAACGGCGACAAACTGTGGGAAGCGCGTCTGCCGGCCGGTGGACAGGCAACGCCAATGACCTATGAGGTTAACGGCAAGCAGTTCGTGGTGATTTCCGCAGGCGGGCATGGCTCCTTCGGCACCAAGCTGGGCGACTACATCGTCGCTTACGCTCTGCCGGACGAGAAATAATCGCCCAAGAGAGTCCTATCCTGGAGCACGCCATCCGGCGTGCTCTATTCCCCTTTCGCACTGCCCTCATCTCCCCCGCATCTTCCTTCGCATCAACTGATTAGCATCCGGTGCGTCAGACAGTGCAAACCGCTGCCGGCATCATCGGCGCTGTGCCATAATGCGCCGCCGAAGGGAGGGCGATAAATGGACATCATTCTACTGCGTCATGGTCAGCCGAACATCGATACCGACAAACTTCAGCGCGCCCGCGAGATGCGTGCCTGGATCGATCAATACAATCTTGCGGGCATCGTCGATACGCCGCCCGAAAACGCCAGGACGCTGTCTGCGCAACCCCGGTATGTCGTCGCCAGTACCCTGCCAAGGGCCTTGGCTTCACTTGCCTTGCTGGGCCTGCAACCCCACGAGAGCGACGCCCTGTTCTGCGAAGCCGAACTGCCGGTTTTATCCGTACCGCTGTTACGTTTGCGCCCCTTGCATTGGGTGGTGATTTTTCGTCTTCTGTGGCTGTGCGGCTACGCGAAAAATGTCGAATCCTTGTCGTCAGCCAAAAAACGCGCCGCGGCCGCCAGCGGCAAACTGGCCGATCTCGCAGCGGCTCAGGGGGCGGTACTGCTGTTGGGGCATGGCGTAATGAACAGCCTGATTGCCAATAAATTGAAAACGGCCGGCTGGAAGCTTCACAGCCAGTCAGGCAACAGCTACTGGAATGCCAGGGTGTACCGGCTTGCCGACCCCTTAACGACATCCGCCTGAAGTTGGCGTTTCGTCTCCCCATAAAAAAGGCTCCCAATGGGAGCCTTCAGACGGGTGACAAAACCTACTACAAAAGAAATCGATGAAGGTTTTGTCTGCGGTCGATAAATTGGTTTGGGAGCTTAGACATTGACAAGAATGCAGTGAATTATGCAGTTCTGGCCGACGTTGCTTTCTTCCTCGGCCCCACTATGTCCATTTCTTTTTCTGTCAGACCCACTTTGGCAAGTTTTCTACCGTCAAGGGATGCCCAGAAATCCAGGGAGCGTTTCGCGGCGACCATTGCTTTCTCAGAGTCAATTTTTTTAGCTTCTTTGATCATAACGCCTCCTGTTTGGCATTCAGCCACTGCGCGCAATTTTACATGAACTCTGTTCACTTAACAAACACCCCCGCTAGCCTTAAAGATGTTTGGCTATAAATACAGCCTGAATGATTTTATACTTATATGTATGGAATAATTCGCAACCTGGCTTATTTACATAACTGTCTATTGATGTGGTTAACGAATGCTCCACATGCGGTATATAAAAATAGTGACTCTATGAAGAAACCAGCGTTGAAATATAAACTACACATTCGATATAGATAAGGCATCAGAGGATTGCCCGGTAACAATCCGCGCCTTGCCGCTCAGGGCAAAGGCCGAGATCAGGGTAAACAGCAACGCGATGCAGCCAAGGATCAGGTAAGAGGTTTTGAAGCCGTAATTGACATACATCATCCCCGCCGCATAGGACATGCCGATGGCCGACAGTTGCTTGAAGAAACAAAAGCCCCACAGGTAAATCGACGCGGAGAGATTAACGTTAAACTGAGTGGTGATGTATTTGAAGATGCCCACCAGCAGGAACGGCACTTCGAACATATGCAGGGTCTTGAGGAAAATCACCGCTGTCACCGAGTCTGCCTGCGACGAACCGATGATCCGCGCCGACATAATCACCCCGGCAATCAGCAGCGCATTCTTGCCGCCGATGCGGTTGATGATCAACGGCGCAAAGAACATGATAAACGCGTTAAGAAATTCGCCCAGCGTGGTCACATAGCCAAACGCCTGGGTACCGGCATGCCGATCGCGGAAAAACGAGGTGAAGAAGTTGGCGAACTGCTGGTCGAACACGTCGTACACGCAGGCCACCCCGACGATATACATCACCAGACACCAGAATTTGCGCATTTTCAACAGCCCCAGCGCCGCTTTCAGCTTGATCGGCTTGTGGTTCAGCGCCAAGCCGTCCGCCACCGCCAGCGTGCTGTTCTCTTCCGGCTTGAACAGATAAAGCAACCCCGCCAGCACCAGCGCGAAACTGGAGGCCAGCCAAAATGCGAATTGATTGTTAATGGTAAACATATAGCCGACGATCGAGGCGCAGATCGCCCAGCCGATACAACCAAACAGCCGGGCGCGGCCATATTCGAACTGGCTGCGGCGGCTCACCTTCTCGATATAGGCTTCAATCGCCGGCGAACCGCCGCTGCACACCAAACCGAGATAAATGCCGCACAACAGCGCGCCCAGCAAAAAGTTGCTTTGCAGCAGCGGCGAGAACACATAGATAAACAGCGGCGCCAGAAACAGCAGCAGGAAGATAATCATCCACAGCAGGTGTTTCTTCAGGCCAAACTTGTCGGTGACGAAGCCAAAAATCGGCTGGAACACCAGGGCGAATAACGCCATGCTGGCGAACACCAGCCCGGTTTGCTGCTGATCGAGATGATTGACGTCGTGCAGCCAGATCGGAAAGAACGGCAGCACCGCGCCCATGATAAAGAAATAGAAAAAACAGAAGGCACCGAAGATCCAAAAGTTCTTGTTTTTCAAATAAAACATGACTCACCATCCCATTTTTAACGGCGCGGGAAACCCCGCGCCTTGTGCGTTTTGAGGAGGTATAGGGGGAATTCGGCGATTAATGGTAGGCGGGAAGCCAGTTGCCGTGCGCTTCGATCAGTTCGTCGCACAGCTTGCGGATGTCATCAATCGAAAGTTCGGCGGAGGTGTGCGGATCCAGCAGCGCCGCATGGTAGATCGCCTCGCGTTTGTGCGTGACCGCCGCTTCGATGGTCAACAGTTGGGTATTGATATTGGTGCGATTCAGCGCCGCCAGTTGCTCCGGCAAGTTGCCGACGTAGCATGGCGTGATCCCCTGCCCATCCACCAGGCAAGGCACTTCGACACAGGCCTCCGCAGGCAGGTTGGTGATCAAACCGGTGTTGAGCACGTTGCCGCCAATCTTGTAGGGCCGATCGGTTTCCATCGCTTCGATGATGTAAGAAGCATATTCATGGGTGCGGCAGTGGGTCAGGCTGGCGTCATGGGTCAGCGCCACTTTCTGTTGCTGCCACTGTTCAATCTGCTCAATACACCGGCGCGGGTATTCGTCCAGCGGAATATTGAATCGCTCAATCAGCTCCGGATAATTGCGTTTGATCCAGTAAGGCATGTACTCGGCATTGTGCTCTGAAGATTCGGTCACGTAATAGCCGAATGTTTTCATGATTTCATGGCGCACCATGTCATCATGCTTGCCCTGCAAGGCACTGGCGCGGCGCTTGATTTCCGGGTACAAGTCTTCGCCGTGTCGGCGAACGTCCAGCAGCCAGGCCATATGATTAATGCCCGCGATGTGGAACTGCACATCGTCGGTCGGCATATCCACGCTTTTCAGCAGCGTCTCGGCGCAAACCTGAACGCTGTGGCACAACCCCACCGTTTTCACTTCGGTATGGCGCAGCATGGCGCCGGTTATTGCCGCCATCGGGTTGGTATAGTTAAGCAACCAGGCATCCGGGCAGACCGCTTCGATATCCCGGGCGAAATCAAACAACACCGGAATGGTGCGCAGCGCGCGGAAGATACCGCCAATCCCCAGCGTATCGGCAATCGTCTGCTGCAAACCGTATTTGCGGGCAATGGTGAAATCGGTAATGGTGCAAGGATCGTAGCCACCGACCTGAATGGCATTCACCACGTAATTGGCGTTTTTCAAGGCCGCGCGGCGGTTCTCTACGCCAAGGTAAGGGGTGATTTTCGCCCTGCCCGCATTGGTATTGCGGTTGATATTGCTCAGCATGGCGAAAGATTCATTGAGACGGGCGCTGTCGATGTCATACAACGCAATATCCACTTCTTTCAATGCCGGCGTCGCCATGATGTCGCCGAGTACGTTCTTGGCGAAGATGGTGCTGCCTGCGCCCATAAATGTCACTTTAATCATCGTATTTCTCCGCTGCTGCCGTTGTCGATAAGCTGAAATTACTCTGCAACGCCCGTACGAGATATGGATGAATGTGACCTTGTTATGGCGAAAAATGACGCACCGCAAAAAGTGTGAGCCAGGTCGGGATCTGGCCGTATTCGGGCGACTCTGCCGCAACTACGCTGATACAGTGGGCATAAAACGGAGGCCATGACGGATGCACAAGAGTTTCACCCTCAATCGCACCGACAATATTGAGTTGAACCTGTACCAGTACGGGGAGGAGAATTGTGATAAGGGGCACAGTTTTGGCCCCGCCGTACGCCAGCACTATCTATTTCATTATGTGATAAGCGGGACCGGCGTGCTGCACAGCGAATACGGTTCGTTTCCCGTCGTGGCAGGCGAAGGTTTTCTGATCCACCCGCACGACGTGACCACCTACTGCGCCGATAAACGGGATCCCTGGCACTATATCTGGCTGGAGGTCGATGGGCTTATCGCCGGCAAGATTTTCGAAGAATGCCATCTGAGCCGTCAATTCCCGATTTATCGGCCCACTCGGCGGGACGATAACGCCAGCACCCTGGGCTACCTGCGGCAGATCGTTGCCCACGGCGATAAGCACCGGCTGAAGGTACTCGGGCTGAGTTACCTGTTCTTTTCTGCGCTGATCGGCAACAGGCTGCAGGGCACGGCTGCACATCCGGATGACAAGGCGCAGCATCTGCGTAAAGCGGTCAAACAAATTGAAAACCGCTACCATGAACATTTGACGATTGAGAGCCTGGCCGCCTACTGCAATATCAACCGCAGCTACCTGTGCCGGCTGTTCAAAAATGCCTACGGCATCGGCCCCAAGGAGTATTTGCTTAATTTTCGCATGAGTATCGCCGTCAGCCTGCTGAGCAATGGCCATGCGGCGATCAAGGTGGTGGGCATTTCGGTCGGTTATGAAAACCAACTGCACTTTTCCAAAGCCTTCAAGCAGGTACACGGCGTATCGCCGGCCAAGTGGCGGCAAGAAAACGTCCGGGCACCCTAGCCTGGCACGTCACCTTCAGCCCCCCGTTCGCTTGGCGCGGGTGATTGTTTTCCCCGTAACCTCTGCCTGTTTTATACGCGGGTATTTCCACAGCCAGCGCCCACTGACCATACGCCAGTAGAAGAGCGCGCCGCGCACCGCCCAATCCATAAACATGCCGAGCCAAACGCCGACCACGCCCATCCCCAGCACAATGCCCAGCGTGTAACCGGCCACCACACGGCAGCCCCACATGCCCAGCATCGACACCCACATGGCAAAGCGGGCGTCGCGCGCGCCTTTCAACCCGGCGGGCAGCACCCAGGAGGCGGCCCAGATCGGCATAAAGGCGGCGTTCAGCCAGATAAGCACTTTCACCACCTCTTTAACGTCGTCCTGTTGGCTATAAAACGAGGCGAACATCCCGGCCAGCGGCGCCGTTCCCCAGGCGATCACCGTCAGCCCAATCGTCGCCAGCCAGAAAACGTGGCGCAGTTGCCGCTCCGCCTGGGCTATCTGCCCTTTTCCCAGGCGTTTTCCCACGATAATGGTCGATGCAGAACCCAAAGCGTTGCCCGGCAGGTTAATTAACGAGGCGATGGAAAAGGCGATAAAATTACCGGCAATGACGTTGGTCCCCATGCCGGCGACAAACATCTGGGTCAGCAATTTACCGCCGTTGAACAACACCGATTCGATGCTGGCGGGGATGCCGATCCCCAGCACTTCCCAGAGGATGTTCAGTTTTAACGGCGTAAAGTAACTTTTCAGCGTGATGTGCAGCGCCGGGTTAAACCCAATCATCAGCACGTAAATAATGGCGATGGCACCGATATAGCGGGAAATGGTCAGCCCCAGCCCGGCACCGACAAAGCCCAGCCCATGCCAGCCCAGCATGCCGTAAATCAGAATGCTGCTGATGATGATGTTAAGGATATTCATGCCGCCGTTGATCAGCAGCGGGATCTTGGTATTGCCCGCCCCGCGCAGCGCGCCGCTACCGATCAGCGCAATGGCGGCGGCCGGATAGCTCCACACCGTGGTTTGCAGATAAGAAAGCGCCAGCGCCTTGACCTCCGGCGTGGCGGCGCCGGCGATCACGTCAATAATCTGCTCGCCCGCCAGATGGATGCCCACCGCCAATATCAGGGCGACCAAAGTCATCAACACCAACGACTGCCGCGCCGCCGACCGCGCTCTTTTGCGATCCCGCTTGCCGAGGCTGAAGGCCACCACCACCGTGGTGCCCAGATCCACTGCGGCGAAGAAAGCGATAATCACCATATTGAAGCTGTCCGCCAGCCCCACGCCGGCCATCGCTTCCTTACCGATCCAGCTCACCAGGAAGGTACTTAGCACCCCCATCAGCAAGACGCAGGCGTTTTCCATAAAGATCGGTACCGCCAGCGGCGTGATCTCACGCCAGAACAGCACGCGGTAGCTTTTTCGTTTGGCATACCAGGGCGTTTTTTCCACACGCTGGCGCAGGGCGGCATATAAATTCAAGATGGACTCAGATAAAAGTGAAACAACATTTCAAAGGATGAATGACAGATCGTTATCCTGCAAAGAATTTTTTGCAAGAGAGCGTTGAAAACTACGCGACGGGTGAGATGTGGGTTTTATCGCTGATTGAAAGCCGCGTAACCGCCGTGCCCATGATGGCCGCCTTTTTCGTAAAAATTGCCGATACCAAGGCTGATGGAATTCCATCAATAATCCCATACCCCTCTCCTCAGGTGGCTGATTATAGTGACGCCATCACGACGACAAGGAGAGCAGCAATGGCGTTTTCCCACCTTAAACTGGGCGTTAGCCCACTGTGCTGGACTAATGATGTATTAGACGATCTCGGTGGCGATATTCCTCTGACGACATGCCTGCAACAAGCAGCGCAGGCGGGCTATCAGGGTATCGAACTGGGCCGCAAATTTCCGCGCGACGCACATGAATTATCCCCCCTGCTTGGCGCTGCGGGTCTGCAACTCGCCTCCGGCTGGCATAGCGGTTTTCTGGCCGAACGTGGCCTGGAGGAAGAACTCGAGGCCGTGCGCCCACACGCACAACTTCTGCAGCAATTGGGGGCCAACGTCATGGTCTACGGCGAATGTGGCCAACTACCAGGCGAATCCCCTCTTGATGAACCCATCTCGTTGTCACCCGCACTCAGCCGCATCGACCTGACGGCATATTGCAACAAACTGAATGCTTTCGCGGACGTATTGCTGCGCGATTTTGGCCTGAAACTGGCCTACCACCACCATCTGATGATGCTGGTAGAACATGACGATGAAGTGCAGGCATTTCTTGCGCAGACACAGGATAACGTGGGGCTGGTATTTGATTCCGGTCATGCCTTTGCTGCGGGGGTCGACATGGCATCGGTATTGGAAAAATACGGCCATCGTATCTGCCATATTCATTTGAAAGATGTGCGTCCGCACGTGCTTCAGCGGCTCTACGGCGAAGATCTCAGCTTCAATGATGCTGTACGCGCAGGGTTGTTTACCGTGCCGGGGGATGGCGGCATCGACTATGCCCCTTTGATCCGTTTCGTCGCATCAGCCGGCTATCAAGGCTGGTTAATTGTAGAGGCCGAGCAGGATCCCGCGACCGCACCACCGCTGGCGACGGCCAGCCGGGCATTCAAATGGGTGAGCGAACATTTTCCTGTCGATACGCCCCTCAAAGGAGACGCGCGATGAACAACCGGTTAAACATTGGTCTGATTGGCTCTGGTTTCATGGGGCAGGCGCATGCCGACGCATATCGCCGCGCAGCGATGTTCTATCACAATCTACCAAAACGTCCGTATCTCTATGCGCTGGCCGATCAAAACCAGACGATGGCAGAGGCCAATGCCGCCAAATTTGGCGCCGAGAAGGCTTATGGCGATTGGCGTGAGTTGGTGAACGATCCGCACGTGGACATCGTCGATATCACCTCCCCCAACCATCTGCATTATGAAATGGCAATGGCGGCGATTGCGGCAGGTAAGCACGTTTATTGTGAAAAACCCCTGGCAGTAAACGAGCAACAAGCGCGTGAAATGACCACTGCGGCTACGCAAGCCGGAGTGAAAACCATGGTGGCCTTTAACAACATAAAAACGCCCGCCGCGCTGTTGGCCAAACAGATTATTGAACGCGGTGACATAGGTACCCCCGTTCGTTTCCGTGGCACCTTTGACCAGGGATTTTACAACGATCCCCTACTGCCCTGGTCCTGGCGTTGCTCGAAAACGCTGGGTGGCAGCGGCGCTCTGGGCGATCTGGGTGCACACACGCTCTCCGTAGCGCAATTCCTGATGGGCGGGATCCGTCAGGTGACAGCCAATGCTCAAACCTTCATGACCAAACGACCGGTGCCGCAGGCTGATGCCGGCTATGCCAGTAAAGTCGACAGCGGCGCAGAATGGCGCGAAGTGGAAAATGACGATCAGATACAGTGTCTGGTGAATTTTGACAGCGGTGCCTCCGGCGTGATTGAAGCATCGCGCATTGCTGCCGGGCGCATTTTTGGCGTCTATTGGGAAGTTTCGGGCACTGAAGGGACCCTTTACATGGACGGTGAGCGCTTCAACGAACTGCAGGTTTACCGTTTTAACGATCACCAGCACGATCGTGGTTTCAAGACGTTGTATGCCGGTAGCCAAATCCCCTCCTACTCCGGCTTCTTTGGTTTCGACTTTGGCGGCGGCGGTCTGGGCTATTTCGATGTGAAAGTTATCGAAGTACATGATTTGGTCCAGGGGATTTGCAGTGACGGCGACTGTTATCCCAACTTCGCTTTCGGTCTGGAAAACCAACGCATCCTGTCCGCCATTGAGACTTCAATGGTTAATCATTCCTGGATTGACGTGATAAAAGATTAAGGAGCCACCATGTTTCCCTCTGTCTTGCCCACACCTCGCAACCAACCAGTAGCCTCCATTCCGTCACTACGATGGGGGATTATTGGCCCCGGTTGGATCGCAGAACGTTTTGTGAAATCGCTGAAAGAGCAGAGCCGGCAACGGATACTGGCCGTCGCTTCCCGTTCACAGGAAAAGGCGGATCGCTTCGCTGCAACCTGGGGTATTCCCTCGGCATATGGCGATGTGAATGACATGCTTGCTCGCGATGATCTGGATGCCATCTATGTCGCTACGCCGCATAACCATCATTTCCCGGATGGTTGTCAGGTACTGAGAGCGGACAAGCATGTTCTGATCGAAAAGCCCTTCGCGCTTAACGCCCGCGAGGGGGTTGCGCTGCAAGAGCTGGCACAGTTGCACGGCAAACTGGCGATGGAGGCGATGTGGTGTGATTACCTACCCAAATATGATGTCATCCGTCAATTGCTGGAAGATGGCGTATTAGGCGATGTACACACGTTACTGGCCGACCACGGTGAGTTTTTCACCCCCGACCACCGTATTTTTAACGCGGACTTGGCCGGTGGCCCAATGATGGACCTCGGCAGTTATCTGGTCTCATTCAGCGTCCTGATAGGCGGTGCTCCCCAGGATATTATTGCGCGGGGTGAGCCGGCACCGGGCGGGATCAATGGTCAAACCTCAATGCTGTTCACCCATGACAACGGGCTGCACAGTGTACTGAATACCACGCTATTCAGTAACACTCCGGGCGGCGCTGTCGTGGCGGGACGGGATGCAACCCTCACCATCGATGGGCAATTCTATGCACCGGGCCACTTTTCATTGACCGCCAGCCAGGGCGGAAAAACGCTGCATTGGGAAGAGCCGCTCACCCGTTACACACAGCTGTTCCATCAAGCGGAACATTTTGCCTGGTGCGTCGGCCAGGGGGTAAATGACTCGACAATCCGTCCGCTAAGCCAGGTTCTGACCACGTTAAAAGCCATGGATGAAGTGAGACGTCAGATGGGTGTGGTTTTCAACGAGGAACGTTGAGCCGGTAGCCCCACCAATGGGGGCTACCCTAAGGATTACGCCAATTGCTCCACAGCGACAAACTGCCCGGTTTGCAATGAAGTCACTGCGGCTTCGGCGATGGCTTGCGCTTGCAGGCCATCCAGTAGCCCCGGCAGATCGGGCACGGACTCACCAGCCAGATGGCGAACAAAGGCGTCCAGATGCCTGTAATAGGTATCTTGCACCCTGCTGAACCAGTCTCCCCACAGCCCCGGTTGAATGCGCTGGTTACCGCGCCAGAGTGTAGCGCCCTGCGGCGACTGGCTGCCTGACTCCAGCACGCCTTCCGGCCCCATCAGATTAATTCGCTCGTCATAGCCGTGACCGGTACGCCGAGTGTTATCCAGTTGCGCCAAGGCTCCCGACCTCATTCTCATCATCAGAACGGAGGTATCGACATCGCCAAATTCGGCTATCTCCGGCAGTGCCAGCGCGGCGCCCATCGCAGCGACAGTGTGAACTTCATCCGCAGTGAGAAAACGCAACAGGTCAAAGAAGTGGATCGCCTGGTCACGCATCTGCCCGCCTGAACTACGCAGATAACTGACTGGCGGCATTTCAGAGGCTCGGCATACCATCTGTATCAGCTCAAGGTTACCGATCACGCCTTGTTCCACCTGGCGTCGCAACTGTTGATGGCTTTGATCGAAACGGCGGTTGAATCCCACCGTTATGGGTACGTTTAACGGCAAGACTTTTTCCACCACCTCACGGGCGCGGGACAAAGACAGGTCAATGGGTTTTTCGCAGTAAACCGCTTTGCCGGCGCGGGCTGCGGCTTCCAACAATTCCGCATGCGACGGCGTAGCGCTGGCAATCAAAACGGCATCAATGGCATCGCTGTTAATCGCGTGCGCAACCGCCACCGCGCGAGCGCCGTATTGGCTTGCCAACGCCTCGGCGCGGCCGTGATCGATATCCGCCACCATCGCCAGCTCCGTTCCTGGATGCCGCGCAATACTGGCAGCATGAACCTGCCCGATGAATCCACTACCGAGTAAAGCAAAACGTTGTTTAGCCATTCTTTTCTCTCCAGAAAACGCTATTAGACGTTGTCAAAATACCTGTGATAACTACACTGACTAAACATCCATTTTGATGGATATCCATCATTCAGAGAGAGACGATGAAGAGCATTTCGCTTGAAACGCTGGCTAAGCAGATTGGCGTGGGCGTCGCCACTGTGGATCGTGTATTAAACGAGCGAGGGGGCGTATCTCCGGCGACGACCCGTAAAGTGCTTCAGGCTGCGCGTGAGGCCGGGCTGCGGCGAATTCTACCGGAGGAGCATCGTTTCCCGTGGCAAATCGAAGTTTTCCTCAGCGCCAATGACTCCTTCTTTTTTCAGCAACTGGCGCAGGATTTTGCGCACGTTGCCGATGTACTGGGCTATCGCCGCCTGACGCTGCATCGAACCTTTGTCCCGGAGTCCCGGCCGGAAAAACTGGCGCAACTCATCGTCAACGGCAGTAAAAAAAGGCACGCGCTGATCGTCTTCGGCAATGAACATCCGGTGATATACGATGCACTGGAGCGATGCCGGGAAAGAAATATTCCCGTGATTACCTTAGCCACCGATCTTCCCGGTGCCGCCCGATTGTGCCATGTCGGAATAAACCAGTTACAAGCGGGGCGCACTGCCGGGATGATGATGGGCCGTATGGTGCAACGGACTGGAGAAGTGTTGATACTCAGCGGGCGCACGGATTACAGTGCCCACCGCTTGCGTATTCAGGGATTCCGTGAGGTGCTGGCGCAACACTTTCCGCAATTGCAGCTGCGTGAGCCCTTGGCTGGGCAAGAAGATCGCGCAACGATCACGCGCCTGCTGGAAAAGTCGCTCAGCCAAAACGGCAACCTGGCAGGCATTTACAATACCGGTTTGGGGAACACGCAGGTCGGCGAAGCGTTGGCGCGTCATCGCCGCTACGGGGAGTGTTGCTGGATCACCCATGAACGTTATGCCACGACGCGCGAGCAATTGGCAAAAGGTGGGCTGGCGTTAACGTTGGACCAGAATACCCGCCAGCACGCCCAACTGGCGATCGACCTGATGTTACGGCACCTCGAACAGGGCATCCAGCCCCCTACTTACGCAGACGGCAAGGTCGATTTTATTCTGTATACCTCAGAGAATGTCGAATGACGGCGCTGATGACCGAAAGCCAAGGAGGCTCAATGAAAAGAGTTAACACATCAAGAACATCAAACCCATGCTAAACGCCACCTTAATGCGGTGCTTTCTGGCACTGTGCTTAATCATGGCGACTATCAATCATGTTATCGCCGGCGTGAAGTTCGGTTTTCTCTGGGACTATGGTTACGGTGAGCAGGCTCTCCTGGCCAGCCGCCTTTTTTGGGGTAGCCTGACCCTGCTGGATCCGCTGGTGGCGTATTTTCTGATCGTCAACCCAAAGGTTGGGCTGCCGGCCACATTGGCCCTCATCACCGTTGACGTCATCCACAACGGCTATTACGTTTATCTCAATAACCAATGGCTCGCCCCCTTTTTTCTGTTCCAGTGCGCCTTCCTTGTCATCGCCTGGACATTTTCATTCAGGATAAAAAGAAGCGGTTTTGTTCAAGCCAAATGAAGTCATAAGGCGTTAAGCCGATAAGCCGATAAGGCCGGGGATCAGAGAAAGGTTGTTCACGGTAGTTATATTTTCACAATGGGGTATGTGAGGCGTGGATCACAGATAAAATCTGCTGTAAGTGATTGAATAATGGCGGAGAGAGGGGGATTTGAACCCCCGGTAGAGTTGCCCCTACTCCAGTTTTCGAGACTGGTCCGTTCAGCCGCTCCGGCATCTCTCCTGATAGTGCTTGTCATCATGCCCCTTTTTGCGGCATTTTTACAGAGTTAGCCTCCAGCCGAACGTTCAAGTGACCACTTTACGAGCAACGCGATGATTAAATGGCCGTGGAAAACGCAACAACCACAAGCGGAAACGCTTGCCCAGTGGCAGGACGCGCTGGCAATCCCCCTGCTCTCTCCGCTGGATGAGCAGGAACAACAGCGCCTGATCGTCGTTGCCGGGCAGATTTTGCAGCAAAAGCGCATCGTCCCGCTGCAGGGGCTTGAGCTCACGTCGCAAATGCAGGCGCGTATCGCCCTGCTGTTCGCCCTGCCGGTGCTCGAGTTGGGGGCGGAATGCCTGGACGGCTTCAATGAGATCCTGCTCTACCCTTCGCCGTTCGTGGTGGAGGATGAATGGCAGGACGACATCGGCCTGGTGCATACCGGACCGGTGGTGCAGTCCGGACAGAGCTGGGAACAGGGGCCGATTGTGCTCAACTGGCAGGACGTGCAGGATTCTTTCGATCTCTCCGGCTTTAACCTGGTGATCCACGAGGCAGTGCACAAGCTGGATATGCGCAACGGCGGCAGCGCCACCGGGATACCGCCGATCCCGCTGCGCGATATTGCCGCCTGGGAGCATGATCTGCACGCCGCAATGGAAAACCTGCAAGACGAGATCGACATGGTCGGCGAAGAGGCCGCCAGTATGGACGCCTATGCCGCCACCGATCCGGCCGAGTGTTTTGCCGTGCTGTCGGAGTATTTTTTCAGCGCGCCCGAACTGCTGGCCCAGCGTTTTCCGGTGTTATATCAGCATTTTTGCCGTTTCTATAAACAAGATACCTTGGCGCGCTTACAGCGTTGGCAAGCCGAAAGCGGCGCAGAAACACCATAACCGACCGCGTATTGCTCGCATACTGAGCAGTCGAACCGAATCGACGAATTTAGCGTTGACACACTCTGGGTGGCTGGATATGATGCGCCCCGTTCACACGATTCCTCTGTAGTTCAGTCGGTAGAACGGCGGACTGTTAATCCGTATGTCACTGGTTCGAGTCCAGTCAGAGGAGCCATATTAGAGAAGCCCGCTTAAGGAAACTTAAGCGGGTTTTTTGCTATTCTGCGGTCTTATCGCACCCCATTAAGCTGTAATCTCATCCTGGTGTATCTTCTGTTTTCCCTCCGCATCGGGGGGATTGGTGGTCCGCTGTGAGGTCATGTCGGTTCGATTATGGAATGATCTCCAAATGTCGCTTAACGACACGATAATCCGCAGTCTTAAACCTTCTGAAAAACCTTCAACGTTTCCGGTTCATTTAAGCGGAATACTTGCACAAATATTGATCCTCATCGCTTAAAAGTCTCATACAGAATCACCTTCAACGAGCCAATAAAACAAACTCCACTTGTGAACTATGAGTCCACTAAAATCACATAGAATATATTGGATAGATTTTCTGGATAGTCTATTCAGCGTTTCGGGGCTTATTTTTCGGGAGTAAGTGTCTAGACTTAATCTTCTGATAGACATAAGAGGAGAACTAGTGCCAGCTGAGTACCCTATTAATTTCTTCAAAACTCCACATCAAAAGAAATAAAACATCTTTCACCTGTATAAAAACCAATGGACGCACCAAGCCATTTAAAAGAAAAAATAAATAACAAACACAAAATGATTAGAGTTATTTATATATTTAGCCATTCTAGAGGGTTAATCCATGAAAAGAAAAGATGAGCTCACAGGATATGGAAGAAATATAAAAAATGAAACAAACCATAAATCGCCCAAGCTAACAATACATCTATGCCTCATAACGGATAATGTTTTTTTTGATTTTAAAAATGATAGATTAATATGCATTCCAGTGGATAAAGGAACAAAAAAAATCTCATGCATTTACATGAGAAAAACATTATCCAGATTACTAAAACACCTGCTAAACAGTTGCGAAGGCGACCTGATAAAAATCGACGATTTGCTTTTCAATGTGTGGGACACATATGGTTTGCAATCATCAAGCGCTCGCCTTTGTCAAGTAATGCATACCTTGAAATTTAATTTAAACTCACTTGGTGTACCTGTTGATTTTATCAATAGGGCAGACAACCACCACTATAAAATAAGAAACGATATCATTACACGGTTATACTCAATACATGATTAATCCATTAACTATAACACTGTGGTTGTATCCCTTTCACAACCACAGTGGCCATTTATATTGGAAATGCCGTAGCCACAGCAATCATCGTCAAATGTAAGCCTTCACCGCATACCATTGATACTCCATATATCCTCAGGAACATCACCGGCACCAAATAAAGCGATTGCGATATAAATCAAATAATAATAATGGCTAAACCGGTAAGTAATCGCAGTGACATTGATAAATGCGATACCTTTCTTATTTTTTATACGTACCATCAAAAGATGCGGAATTTCCGCAGAAAGCTCGGCACCCTGCAGAAGAGACGTTTATTTGAGAGCCTGTGACATTCATGTTTACGGTACATTTCTCATCCCCCCCGGTCTCTTCAGCAGTAAACGTATGCTGAACGGACGCACCTTTCAGTGGCGCAACAAAAGTCACCGAGCAAGAATCATAGGAAGGCTCACCTACATCTGTGGCTATGTTAACGGCCAGTTTTCCGTCGGGGAATAACACGCTGTCGATAAAGCCTGACTTATTAGAGAAAATCCCCGTCAGGTGTTGGTGATCATAACTGGCACTGAGCTCGATATAGCGGGCCCGATAGCTATCGTAGAGACAACTCGCCACTTTATCGTCCGAACCTTTGCATTTATTTCGTTTCGCAAGCCAGGCCTGCTGACTCGTTTTCAATGCAACGACATCGACACCGGGTGATTGACTGACTGCCTTATAAAGGTTGGCCATGGTGTTGTCTAAATCCCCCATTCCAGAGTTACCGCCAGAACAAAGCACTTTTTCGACATGCGTCCTTGCTTTTGCACAGTCAAAACTGGGCTCCTCCTGCGCGAAGGCAAAAGAAGAAACAGACAGTGTTAACAGTGCCAGACCAAAACCCAAGGGATAATTCATAGTATACATTTCCTTTACCGTCTCCTTTTCGGTGAACCCGAAAACGAGTGATAATCAAGATAAGGCATCATCGTTATTGATGATGCATTGAGAAGCGTCCACTTTACTTCACTTGCCCTTACTCCGGCAGCGTCTCAGGGAATAACCCTCATCAGAATCGCCACTGAAGCCCCCCTTACCCCGTTGCCCTGATAGTTTTCCGATAACAAGCCAGATAAGCATTAGTCTGACATAGCGCAATGTTTGTATATATAGCTAATGGACTGATTTTATTTATCATATCCCTACCCCAAAGGGTATTGATCTATGGATAATTGCTGTTAAAGATAAACCAATCAACTCTGTTTTATAGTTTCCACTTGTCCATTCGGAACTGTAGTCAATGAATTGGAAAAGTCCAGATCCCTAATAAAAACCTGAAGGCAAAACTGACTTTAGTTATTAGCCCTCGTAAAGATACTTAATAAATCCATCTTTATTATTGTATTTCAGGTACATAAAAACCCAGCATCATCTTGTAAACATTAAAACTGTCATGAAGAAACACTGAGAATGAAATGAATTCCTTAGGGATTGGTTCGTTTTTCTGGATTGTTTATTCAGATTATCACTACTTATCTTTGCAATAGGAAAGTCTAGACTCAACTTTCTAATACCTATCCAAGGAGAGTTTCATGGCAGACCATTCTATCAAAGGCAAAACCGTCCTCATTGCTGGCGGCGCCAAAAACCTCGGCGGTTTGATCGCCCGCGATTTGGCCGCTCAAGGCGCGAAGGCCATTGCCATTCACTATAACAGCGCATCCTCAAAAGCGGATGCCGATGAAACCCTGGCCGCTATCGAAGCCGCTGGCGCGCGGGCGGTGGCATTGCAGGCCGATCTGACGACCGCGGATGCCGTCGAGAAACTCTTTGCCGATACCATCGCCGCCATTGGTAAACCGGATATCGCTATCAACACCGTCGGCAAAGTGCTCAAAAAGCCAATGGCAGAGATCAGCGAAACAGAATACGACGAGATGACATCGGTCAACTCAAAAACCGCTTTCTTTTTCCTCAAAGAGGCGGGTAAAAACCTCAACGACAACGGTAAAATCTGTACGATAGTCACCTCGCTCCTTGGCGCTTATACCCCCTTCTACGCCGCCTACGCAGGCACCAAAGCCCCGGTAGAGCATTTCACCCGGGCGGCCTCCAAGGAGTTCGGCGAACGCGGTATTTCGGTGACCGCAGTGGGACCAGGTCCAATGGATACGCCCTTCTTTTACCCTGCAGAAGGTGCCGATGCTGTGGCGTATCACAAAACCGCAGCAGCGCTTTCGCCTTTCAGCCAAACCGGCCTGACCGATATCGAAGACGTGGTGCCTTTCATTCGCCATCTGGTGAGCGACGGGTGGTGGATCACTGGTCAAACCATTCTCATCAACGGTGGTTACACCACTAAATAATCTCAGCTATACCGACGGTCACCGCATTAACGTTGCGGATGACCGTTTATTTAGATAATGACCGCCACCGCCGTTAAACCCACCCAAAGGGATCATCATGTCGATATCCGATCTGAAAGTCGAAACCCGCTTGGGCAAGAAGCACACACCGAGCCGCATTCTTTCTATCGTCTCCAACACCGCTCAACTCAAAGGCTTCCCGGTCGGTTTCTTCGCTGAAGAGATGACCCGCGCCTTCCTTATGTTCATCGAAGCCGGTCATCGAGTGGATCTTGCCTCTCCAAAAGGCGGCGAGGTGATGTTCGATATACACAGCGACCCACGTACGCCAGACGGTGCCTATGCCAACGATCTCATCAGCCTGGGTTTCGTGCACCACGCCACGTTCGGGGAGATGCTGAAGAACACACTGCCCATCAGCACCCTGAATGTCGCCGATTACGATGCAGTCTGGGTCGCCGGCGGCGGCGGCCCGCTGCTGACTTTCAAGGATGACCAGGCGTTACACAAGCTGATCGCCGATTTCTACGAGAAGGGCAAGATCGTCACACTGATCTGCCACGGTTCTGCGCTACTGCTGTGGACACGCCTGTCCAATGGACGGCTGCTGGCCGAGGGCAAAAAGTGGACGGGTTTTACCAATGAGGAAGAAGAGCAAATCAACCGAACCTTCGGCATGACGCTCAACGAATATACGATCGAGAGCGAAGCCGCCGCGCTACCGAACACCCAATTCCTGCGCCGTGCGGCCAACGAACCCTTCGCTATTCGCGACGGCCGGCTAATCACAGGCCAGCAACAATACAGCAGCGCAATCACCGCCGAATTGGTACTGGAAGCACTCGACGAACGTTAAGCCATGAATAGGCACAACGAACGGTCCGTTGGGTTTGAACCCCGTAAATGAGAAAGGAGAAAATGGAATGCATGTACTCATGGTTATTGGTGGTGGCCTGCTTCTTTTAGGCATATTTGTCCTGTTCGGCTGGCTTTGGGGAGCCAGCGCCGCAGGTATGGCGCTGGCAGCCAAATGCTTCGTGCCAGCCTGGTTGGCAATATCGGTGATCAATATGTGGGTGGGGGTTGTGCACGCAGGCTACAGCCTGCGCGCGGAGTTGCCCATCTTGTTGCTGGTTTTTGCCGTGCCCGCTATCGTGGCCGGCATTGCATTCTGGCAGTATTCCCGTGTCTGAAGCGTTAGCAAACGGCAGCGCCGGCGATCTGCTCCAGGTCGTAACATTGCTTGGTGCAGCCGTAGTGGCCGTACCCTTATTCAAACGTCTGGGCCTGGGTTCCGTGCTCGGCTACCTGGCTGCAGGCCTGGTTATCGGCCCCTTCGGGCTGGGCCTTTTTAATGATCCCCAAACGATCCTGCATACGGCTGAACTTGGCGTCGTGATGTTTCTCTTTATCATTGGCCTGGAAATGCGCCCGTCCCATTTATGGAACATGCGGCGTGACATTTTTGGCCTGGGTAGCCTGCAAGTACTGACTTGCGGCTTGCTGCTTAGCGGCATAGGACTCATCTTCGGTTTTTCATTGGCCGTCTCCTTCATCTGCGGGATGGGCTTCGTCCTCACGTCTACCGCGATCGTTATGCAGCTTTTGGGGGAACGCGGTGATAGCGCTACGCCTCGCGGACAAAAAATTGTCGCTGTACTGCTGTTCGAGGACCTGCTGATCGTGCCCCTGCTGGCGTTGGTCGCATTCCTCGCGCCGGCCGGCTCATCCTCATCGCCGCCCAACACAATCTGGATGAACATCGCTATCGCTGCAGGCGCGCTGGCCACTCTGTTCGCCGCCGGCATCTGGCTGTTGAATCCGCTGTTTCGTATATTGGCCAATGCCAAAGCACGGGAAGTGATGACTGCCGCCGCATTATTGGTTGTGCTCGGCGCGGCGCTGCTCATGCAGTTAGGCGGTTTGTCCATGGCCATGGGCGCATTTCTGGCCGGTGTACTGCTGTCTGAATCCACCTTTCGTCATCAGTTAGAGGCCGATATTGATCCCTTCCGGGGTCTGCTGTTGGGGCTGTTCTTTCTCGGTGTCGGGATGTCATTGGATCTGGCGGTCGTCGCGCGTAATTGGCCCCTCATTATCTCAGGCGTTCTGGCGATGATGTTGATTAAAGGTCTGTGCATTTATGGCGTGGCGCGACTGACGAAGAGTTCACATGCCGACGCGCTGGAGCGCGCCGTGCTGATGGCTCAGGGGGGAGAATTCGCCTTTGTGCTCTTCGCCGCTGCATTGGCCAACCGCGCATTACCCACAGAGGTCAATGCCAACATGACCGCCATCGTCGTACTGTCGATGGCCCTGACACCGCTTGCAGTACTTCTGCATCGACGTTGGCGCGCCGTTCCCGGCGACTCATTGGCAGGAGCCCAACGGCCGGAGTCATTATCCAACTCGGTCCTCATCATCGGGTTCGGCCGTTTTGGGCAGATCGTGAGCCAACATGTACTGGCCATGGGCGCGGATATTGCCATCATTGATCGCCAACCGCAGGTCGCGCGCGACGCAGAGGAATTCGGTTTCAAAGTGTACTATGGTGATGGCGAGCGCGCGGATGTCCTGCATGCCGCCGGAGCCCATCACGCCCGGGCCATTCTGATATGCATCGACGATCCTCGGGCAACCACGATGATTGTCGAGCATGCCAAAACGCATTTCCCTCACGCCCGGGTACTGGCGCGCGCACATGATCGAGAACATGCGATTGAATTAATCAAGGCGAATGTGGATTACCAGGTCCGGGTTACTTTCGAATCCGCCATGGCTTTTGGGCACGAGGCTCTGCTGACACTGGGTTCTTCGCCTGAGGATGCAGCCGATTTGGTGGCTGAATTACGTCGTAAAGATACCGATCGCCTGGCCATGGAAATCTCTGGTGGCATTTATGCCGGTAAATCGATGATTCAGGGCAATGCGGTAATTAAAGCGAAGAAGGATTAGTCCCTATGCCGACAACGTTATGTCAGCACAACAATGTCCCCGCCAAAGTGGTACAACGAGCGAGTGATGTCGTGACGTTTTGGCGGCAAGTCGGCCCCAGCCAGTGGTTTAACAAAGACCCGGCTTTTGACGGAAATTTCCGCGAACGCTTTTGGGCCCTGCATTTGGCTGCGGCCAGACGTGAACATGACGATTGGGTAAACACACCTGAAGGCGCGCTGGCACTGGTGATTTTACTCGATCAGTTTCCTCGAAATGCCTTTCGTAATACCAGCCACATGTATGCGACGGATGGACTGGCGCGGCATTTTGCACTCATAGCCATCAAGAAGGGATATATGAATACTGTCGAACCTGCTCTGCGCCTGTTCTTTTGCCTTCCGTTTGCCCACTCTGAAACGCTGGCTGATCAGGATCTTTCTGTCACGCTAAACGCTCAGTTGGGCGCGGTTGAACGCTCCCATGCTGAAGGACACCGCGATATTATTCGACGTTTTGGGCGTTTTCCGCATCGTAATCGACTGCTGCTACGCGAAACCACAGCACAAGAGCAGGTCTTTCTCGATGCAGGCGGATTCGCAGGTTAGCGGCACCGCACTAGCTGAATTTCATACTGAAAAAAGGATGAGTTATATTCTGCAAATCCCGCCCCTCCCAGAGACTGATAGAAAATAGCGAATTTGCATTTTCCAAAAAATAACAACGAGATATAAAGATGGACAGGTTCAACCAATATCGCGTATTCGTGCAGGTAGCAGAAATGGGAAGCTTTGTCCGAGCCGCCAATGCACTCGATATACCGCGCGCCTCGGTTTCCGCCGCCATCCAGCAATTAGAATCGCAGCTGGGCGTAAGGCTACTACACCGTACAACTCGTCAGGTGCGACTGACGGCCGACGGCGAACAGTTGCTCGAACGCCTGCGCCCCTTGCTGGCCGAAGTGGAAGACATCGACCAGTCATTTCAGCTCAGCCAATGCCAGGTTTCCGGCAAGCTGACTATTGATGTCCCAAGCCGCATTGCTCGCCGATTGATTGCCCCGGCGCTGCCAGGATTATTGCGTCGCCACCCGCAATTACAGCTGGTTCTCGGATCGGCGGACAGGGCTATCGATTTGGTGCAGGAAGGTGTGGATTGCGCCATCCGTGTGGGCGCGTTGCACGACAGCAGTTTGGTCGTCCGCGCTCTCGGCCATATCGCTCTGATCAATTGCGCCAGCCCTGCTTATCTCAGTGAAAACGGGCTACCATCCCAACCGAGCGATCTCACCCAAGGGCATTGGGCCATCGGTTACACCTCATCCAAAACCGGTAAAGAGTTACCATGGGAATATGAGTCAAATAATGGCCACACACATAGTCTCCATATACCCAGCCAGGTTGCAGTGAACAATGCTGAAAGTTATATCGCTTGCTGCCTGGCTGGCCTTGGGCTGATACAGATCCCCCGCTTCGATGTTCAGCACCTTCTGAACTCAGGGGAACTGATTGAGGTCATGTCAGACTATCGCGCCGCCCCAATGCCGATATCTCTTATTTATCCGCATCGTCGCCAACGTTCCCGACGCCTGGCTGTTTTTCATTCGTGGTTCGAAGCCTTACTGCAACCACATTTGGATAGTTAACTTGACCAAGGATGATGCTTTATCAACGCCATGCTTTAGGCTTTCACTTCCTCACCAATTAATATTTTTGATTCCGACAACGTCATGCCGGCTACGCAAGTAGCCCGGCACAGGGGGTAAAAAACCGTCTGGCGGCAACTTGGTTCAGTTTTAGCAGGATGGACAGTTAACTATAGCCATGACAAAACCATCCCATCCCTTCTCACCGACAGTCTGTATTGCCGTAGCCTCAAGCCGTTCGTCTTCTGAAATCATCTGAATAAAATGTCTTAGTCCCTGCACGTTAGGATCCTGAGTCTCAGAATCAATCACTCCTCCGCCACGAACCGTATTATCACCTATGATTACAGTACCTTGCTTCGACAACTTTATTGCCCACTCCAGATAGCGAGGGTTATTAGCTTTATCGGCATCAATAAAAATAAGGTCAAAGGGTGCTTTAAGCATGGGTAACACATCAAGGGCGGCACCAGTATGAAGCTCAACACGTTCAGTCAGTCCTGCATTGTCTATATTTTGGCGGGCAACCTTTGCATGATGTTCATTAAACTCAATGGTCGTTACGCTCCCATAGTGCGGTAAAGCTTTAGCCATCCAGATCGTGCTGTAACCTCCGAGCGTTCCTATTTCAAGAACGCGGGAGGCGCGTGTCATTTTGATGAAAAGCGCCAGCATCTTGCCTTGTAAGGCGGAAACATCGTGTGCGGGCAATCCATGATCTGCGTTATTGGCAAGAGTGTATTTTAAATCGGGCCCTTCAGGCGCAAGCTTTTCAGTAAACCAGGCATCGACCTGTGCCCATTTTTCGGCGTCTCCGGAAGGATAATCAGGGGTTCGCATAGGTGCTCTCATCTCCTTTAGCGGTTTTATAAGAAGTTTAGATATCGCGTATTACAGGCTCAAGATAAGTAACCCGCCCCCCATTGATTTAAACCCGGAGAGGTTTGCAACGTCCGCTTCCGGCACGAAACTGCCCACGGCAACACCATCGAAAACGAAATGCACATATACCGGCGCATCTTACAGACGGGCACTGTTTCAGTCGTTTTAATGGACTGGATTTATCGAGCACACTTGCGGCGATTCCGGCCGTCGCTGCCTTACAAATCCCCTGCCGTTAACGGTTTCACCCCGGCCCCTCACTGCCTGCCGCCAACAGCGGTACCAACACATCGCTGATGGGCGTAGGAATACCCAGTGAGTGCCCATAACGCTGTACCACGCCGTTGCGGATATCCCACTCCAGTGGGCGGTTGGCCTGGCGGTCGGCGAGAATCGAGGTGCCTAAATCCGCAGGGGCACGATGAAAACCGTCAAGGATCTCCTGCGGAACCTTATCGCTCAGTAACGCCCCCTTTGTACGCGCTACGGTCAGACACTCGCGCAAATAAGCCAGAGCCAGCCCAGTGATATCCCCGCGCGCGAACATCCCGGCACGGCGATTAGCCAGCACCATCAAACCGGCGACCGCATTCTGCAGCAGTTTGCGCCAGGCGATGGAGATAAAGTCGGTTGACAGCTCAACCGCGCAGCCTGTGCCTTTGAGCACATCGGCTATTGCTTTTGCTTCGGGTACATCCGGCAGCGTAAGGCGCGGTTTGGCACGCAGCCAGACCGAGGCATCCGGCTCGCGCTGTGCCGGGAACCACACTACCGAAGGCAGCACCTTTGCGCCGTTGACGTAGGGTTCCAGCAGGCTTTCCTGCTCGACGCCATTTTGCAGTGCGCATACTAGGGTGTGCTCATCGCACAGCGCGGCCAGCCAGTTGGCGCTGTCAGCTACCTGGGTGGTTTTTACCGCGACAAAAACCAGATCGAACGGGTGGCTGATAGCCGCCGGGTCGGTCAATACCGGGCCTGGCACCACGACTTCCTCCTCATCGCGACGTAAAATCAACTGAGGATGCGCGGTTCGCCCGCAAAGAACTGGCGTTCGGCCAACTTCATGCAGTACCGCGGCGATGGTGGTCCCGATAGCACCCGGACCAATAAGAGCAATTGTAGGATGGTCAGACATCTTGCGTTCTCCTGATTCGATTAACCCATCATCAGAGTATCGGCGACGATTAACCTAAGCAAAGTTCGCGAAGATCGGCAAGCGTGGATTAGCCAGTCGGTTTAAAATTCGTTATCATCCGCTCCCACTCTTCAGCCGGGTAGCCTGATGTCCAGGATTATCGATACCTTTATTGCCCCGCCGTGCCATGACAAGATCGAGGATCTCTATCAGGACGATCACCTGGTACTGATCAATAAACCCGCCGGGCTGCTCAGCCTCTCGGGGAAAAATCCGCAAAATCTGGATTCGGTGCATCATCGGCTGGTACAGATATACCCTGGCTGCACCCTGGTCCACCGCCTGGATTTCGGTACTTCCGGGCTGATGGTGATCGCCCGCAATAAGGCTATAAATGCCGCCCTCTGCCAACAATTCAGCCAGCGCACTGTGACCAAAGTGTACAGCGCGCTGCTCTGCGGGCATCTGAACGACGACGAAGGGGTGATAGACGCAGCGATTGCCAAAGACCCGGCGCTGTTCCCGCTGATGTCGATTTGCGCCATCCACGGCAAGCCCGCGCGCTCCAGCTATCGGGTCGTTGAGCGCTTTTATCACGAGTTGGAAGACGGGACGTTACTGCCATTGACGCGGGTACAGCTAACCCCGGAAACCGGGCGCACTCATCAACTCCGCATCCATTGCCAGCTGTTGGGCCACCCTATTTTGGGCTGCGATCTGTATGGCGGCCGCCTGTTGCCAGGCACCGAACGGACTCCGCGGCTGATGTTGCACGCCAGTGAGCTGCACTTCGTTCATCCCATTGGCGAAGAGCGGATCAAGGCCCGTAATGCCAGCCCGTTCTGAAAACGAAAGCGCTATGACGATACCGTCGCGAAAACGCCCCGGCGTGGCGCCAAAGCGCATCCGGAAACGCTTAATCAGATGAGGTAAATCGTAAAACCCGGCCTCGGCAAAGCGTCAATTACCACATCAAATCATCGGGCACTTTAAAATCGGCATACGGATCTTCTTCATCCTGCTCTTCCTGACTAAGCGCACTGTTTAATACGATACTGTTCGCATCTCGCTGCGCAATTTTATCGGCTACGCTCGCGGGGATAATCGCGTATTCACTCCGGCTACCGTTATCGACAACCAAACGAGCAATGGCGAGACGGCCACTAATCAGCTGAGCTTGGGTAAGCTTATCCACCATGATTTTTTTGATTAAATTATTATCGGTGAAGTTAAAACCAATATCGCCTTTTGAAATGTCGATTCTGTTCATTTCAATCAGCTGCTTCACCTGAGCTTTATACTCTTTAGATAAAGCCGCTTGTTTTTGCTGCTCGCTTAGCTGTTTATCACGTTCAAGCTGTGCTTTTTTATTTTCTTCCACAGCCTCTCTTGCCTCACGCGCCTGCACTCGTGATTTTTTAGCCGTTTTTTGGACTTTGGCCACTTTTTTGCTGGTCACTAAACCCGCTTTTAGCATCTGCTCTTGCAAGGTGAGTTTTGTCATCTTCGTTTCTGATATCCGTTGAATAATTTGCAGGATTATACCTGTAATTTTCGCGGCTGCACCAGGTTGCAGGACCTGATCATCCTGTGGCTTAAATGTGGAGGGGTCTAGGCGGAAGCCTGCATTGCCGAACGAGCCCCCAGCCCCTATCGGGCGAACGCCACGCCGGGAGATGGCTTTATCCCTGTTATCCATCGCTATTTTCTCCGCGCCACTTTTAATACAGATTTTTCTTATATAAAATTGTGTCAAATGACACTGTTGGGTGAGAAAAGTGAAATACATGACCCGTGCAAACGCCGAACGCATCATCTGCGAACGCGGTTGGCTGGCGCAGATGCCCGAAAATTTCAGGGAAGGTTTGCTGCAAAAGGCACAACTCCTGAAGTTCGAACCGGGGCAAGTCATCTTTCGTCCTGGCGACCCCGCAGGCGGTATCTATGGGCTTGTCGCGGGGACGGTGATCGTGAACACCGCCCCGCTCGATTCGACACCGCGCCTGATCCACATTGCCGTGCCGGGTGGGTGGACGGGCGAAGACTGCTTCATGACGGGGCAACCTCGGCGGATAGAGTTGGCGGTGAAAAGTGAAACCTGGTTGATGCACGTCCCGCTGAAAACCATGGAGCAGATGGCGCTCGCGGATCCGAGCTATATTCGCGCGTTCGGTGTTATTTCGATTATCGCGTCCGATTCGCTGCTGAAAATTGTGCACAGCCTGCAGAAAAAGAATGTCAGCGCCAGAATCGCCTCCGCGCTGCATCGCATGTCCTGGTCGACTACCGCGCCCATGTCCGTATCGCAAGAAAATCTCAGCATCATCACCAATACCTCCCGGAAACAGGTCAACAATGCGCTTCAACGCTTTGTCGAGGCAGGCTGGGTTGAAATAGGCTATCGCGCCATCACCGTCATCGACCCTTCCGCGTTGCGGCAATTTGCCGAACAGGACCAGACGGACTGACGATGACCTGTGCCCCACCGGTAAGGTGAAAAAATAACGCAATAATGCCCTTTCGCCAGGCTGCCCCGGCAAGGTGCAGAACTTGTTCCGTAGACGTCAGATACCACTATTCGCAGCGAGCAAATAAATAAAAAACAATAACCATTAATAATTAATCTTAAGGATTTATTTACTTTTATATATGTTAGCGCATAATCATAAAGAACACGTAAAATTAAAAATCATCATAAAATTAAAATGGACACTTTTATTTTCCATACAATCAAAACATGCGCAACTCTATTACTCAGGGATCCCCTGACGCTTAAGACAGATATTCTATTCTGGCAGGAAATGACAAATAGTTTACTTAGGTTAATATCAATCCATCAAACCAATGCTCAAATAAGGAAATAGGCCATGAGTGCAAAAAATAGCGAAGCAGTTTTTTACAAACAAAAAAACCTTTCCGGTGAGAGTTACTCTTATCAAGAGCGAGAGGTAGCCTATACTCTCCCGTCAGGATTAAATGATAATTTTCTATCGGTAGACGTTGGAGAGCTGGTTAAAGTTTATGCCTGGAAACATTATAACGATACTCAGTCGGGTCAGATACACCGAGTGTGGGAGTCGACGCAGAATGATATTTCAAGCATCCAGGGATTGTCTAAGTTTGTTGTTTCACCTAAAGACTCTGAGTTATTAGCAATTAAAGTAATTAATAACTCGGGTAATAATAAACCTTACTATGCATTTATTAGAACGTATACAATAGCCAATCCTGTTCGTATCCATTCTGGTCATGATTATGAAATTGTTGGGTTAATTAAGAAAGATGGCCAAAAATACGTTGCAGATATAGTTATTTTTGACGAAGCTACCAACGTTCCGGTCATTCAAGGGGCTGCCTATTTTTCATATGACAGCACTACAAACTCACTGCATGCTACAACTTACCAAGAAATCTTTCCAAAAGATCTCGAACTTGTAAAAAGCACTGATTACCGCTTCGATTTGGTTATTAAATCAATTCCCCACGAGACTGAAGGCAAGGTGATGAGCCAAGAAAAAGCTTAAGGTTCATAGGTTGGTCAGTGGCATGAAAACCGCGCCAAAACATAGCCTGATAATTATATATTTTTCAAAATGTTATCCACTTTTCCTAAAGTGAATGTCACATCGGCGGCTTTTTGTTGTCAGCCTTAATCCCCCTGGAAAAGTGGTGATTGAACCCGTGAGAGCTCTGGCCTGAAGGGAGCCCATAGCGGAATATTTCAGCTTACTCAGAACATAGTGCGGCTGCCATGCAGCCGTTTTATTTGTTCAAAAGAGACCTGCGTGGCGATCCGGCTGAACCGAGCTGGCTGGCGGGGCATCATCGCCCCATGCCGGCGCGCCGCTCTCAGCCGCCGCGAATGGTGCCGCGCCAAATAAAGTCGGCATGATACATCCGCGTTTCGCCCGGTATTTCCTGCCCCAGCGCGGGCGCCATAATCTCTTCGTTCTCCTCTTTCGCCACCAGCCACGCCACCGCATCCCGGGCGAACTGCTCCACCGGTTGGGTAAAGGTAGTGAGGTTGTAGGATGACCACGCCGCCTGCGGAATATCATCGTACCCGGCAACGCAAAGATCCTCTGGAATACGCAGCGCAAAACGATGGCGCGCCTCATCCATAAAACCGCAAGCCAGCAGATCGGTGACGCAGAACACCGCATCGGGCCGCTCCCGGCGGGTTAACAGGCGGTGCGCCAGAATTTGCCCGCTCTCATACGACGTGGTGCCAAAACGCTCGACGCTCACCGCCAGCCCCGCCGCTTCCGCCGCCCGGAGAAAACCGCGCTCGCGCGCCATCAGGCTTGGCGTGCCCGCCAGCGAGTTGGCAAAGGCGATCCGCCGGCACCCGGCGCGGGCAAACGCCATCACCACCTTGCCGGCCGCCTCTTCGTTATCCAGGTTGATGCTGAGCGAACCCGGCAGCGCGTCATTACGGTTAATCAACACCAGCCGCTGGCCGTGCCGGTGGCACAGGCGGGCGATGGCGCTGTCCGGCATGCCGGAGAGCACAAAAGAGGCATCGGCGCGAAAGTTAATCGCCTGCTGCAACGCCTGAGATACGCTGTCGTCCGAACGATCGGTGTTAATCAACATGGCGATTTTTCCCGCCTCCTGCAAATGCTGGGTCAGCAAGCGCACCAGGCTGGCCCGGTAAGGCGTCGCCAGCTCGGACACGATCAGGCAAACAATGCCGCTGCGATTGCGCACCAATCCCCGCGCCAAATGATTAACGTGGTATCCCAACTGTTCCGCCGCCCGCATCACCCTTTCGCGGGTCGCCGCCGAGACGCTGGCCCCGGGCGTATAGGTGCGCGACACCGCCGATCGGGATACCCCGGCCAACTCCGCTACGTCTTTGGCACTGATCATTGCCTTGTCTACCGCCATGGTTACATCCATCCGTTATGCGCTCCGGGAAAGTTTGCCGCACTTTGCAAAGCTGTGCAAATTTATTGCAGAAAATTTGTTTCATTTTTGTGACGAATAGGTTGAATTGTTCTATATCGCAATTGACAGCACAATTTTTATCCTCTAGTTATTTGCACACACGTGCAAAAAAAATGGCGACAACGTATCGCCACCCTACACAAAACCAGGAGAACACCATGCATCGAGTCACCCTGATGGCGGTCCTCACCGCCGGCTCCGCGCTCTCGGCCCTGCCGGCCCACGCCGCCGGAAAACTGAATATGATCTGTTCCGCCGATGTCGTGGTCTGCGAACAAATGACCACGCTTTTCGAGAAACAGCACCCGGATGTCAACGTAAGTATGGTGCGTTTGTCCGCCGGGGAAGCCTATGCACGCATCCGCACCGAAGCGCGTAACCCGCGCACCGATATTTGGTGGGCAGGCACCGGCGATCCTCATATGCAGGCCGCCAACGAAGGTTTGACCCAGCCCTATAAATCGCCGCTGCTTGACCAACAGCACGACTGGGCGCGCAAGCAGGCGGAGAGTGCCGACTACCGCACCGTGGGCGTCTACGCCGGTGCGCTGGGCTGGGGCTACAACACCAAGCTGCTGGCGGAGAAAAAACTCAAAGTCCCCGCCTGCTGGGCCGATCTGCTGGATCCGGCTTACAAGGGCGAGATCCAGATGGCCAACCCGAACTCCTCCGGCACCGCCTACAACACCCTCGCCACGCTGGTGCAAATCATGGGGGAAGACAAGGCCTTCGATTACCTGAAAAAACTCAACGCCAATATTTCGCAGTACACCAAATCGGGTTCCGCACCGGTTAAAGCGGCGGCCCGCGGCGAAACGACGGTAGGCATCGTCTTTATGCACGATGCGGTGGCGATGCAGGTCGATGGTTTTCCGGTGAAGGCCATAGCGCCCTGCGAGGGCACCGGGTTTGAAATCGGTTCAATGTCGATTGTCAAAGGCGCGCGTAACCTCGCCAATGCCAAACTGTGGTACGACTGGGCGCTCGGCGCCGAAGCTCAGTCGCACATGAAAGACGCCAAATCCTTCCAACTGCCGTCAAACCGCGAAGCGGCGATCTCCGAGTATGCGCCGCGCTTCGAGAACATCAAACTGATCGACTACGACTTTAAAACCTACGGCGCCACGGAAAAACGCAAAGAGCTGCTCAGCCGCTGGGATAAAGAGATCGGCGCCAGCGCGCAGTAATTCCCGTCCATTCCCTCTCGCACTTTCTGCAATTACCGGTAAACCGGGCGTGGCAGGCCGCGCCCACCCGGCATGCAGAGAAGGAATCATGAACGATCGAGGTTACGATGAATGCTCAAAACCGCCGCGTAGACGTGGCTCTTGTGCTGGGCGCGCTCGCATTGATGCTGCTGCCCTGGTACAGCCAGGAAGCCGGATTCTTCGACTTCAGTTGGCTAAATACGCTGTGGCGGGATCGCGAAAGCGCCCCCGCGCTGTGGCAAATCCTGGTTTTTCAACGCCCGTGGCTGGCTATCGCGCTGCTGTTGCTGCTGGTGTGTTCGCTGGGCCGCCTGCTGCAGGTGGGCCGGCTGCGCTCGCAGTTACTGATGTCTGTCGCCGCCACCGGCATAATCTTCCTGCTGTTTGAAGGCCACGCCATCGGTTACGGCGGCTGGAACTGGCAATGGAGCGAGCAGCTGTTTGGCGCGCTCGGCGACGGCCAACCCGCCTTTGGCGCCGGCGCTATTGCATTGCTCACCGCGTTTTTGCTGCTGTTCTCTTTTGGGCTGGCCGAGCGCGGCGTGCTGAAGGGCGACGCCTTTGTGGTGTCCTCGATTGTGCTGCTGGTCGCGTTGGTCACCACCTTCGTGCTTTATCCGGTACTGAGCATGTTTGTCGCCTCGGTGCAGGACGCAGACGGCGCGTTTAAACCGGACGGCCTGATCGCCAATATGCAGGATCCGGCGATCTGGAGCCTCGGTTGCCTGAACGGCGGCAGTTGCGGCACCGCCTGGCGCACCCTGTGGCTGGCGCTGATGACCGCCGGCGGATCGACGCTGCTCGGCCTGGCCTTTGCGCTGGCCGCTACCCGCACGCCGCTGCCGTTCAAAAAAGGGCTGCGCCTGCTCAGCGTGCTGCCGATCATCACGCCGCCGTTCGTCATCGGCCTGGCGCTGATGCTGCTGTTTGGCCGTTCCGGCATCGTCACCGAGCTGCTTTCCACCCTGTTCGGCATCGAGCCGGGGCGTTGGCTGTATGGCCTGACCGGGATCTGGATTGCCCAGGTGCTTTCTTTTACCCCCATCGCCTTTTTGGTGCTGATTGGCGTGGTGGAAGGCGTCAGCCCTTCGCTGGAAGAAGCCTCGCAAACGCTGCGCGCCAACCGCTGGCGCACCTTCCGTTACGTTTCGCTGCCGCTGATGGCACCCGGTCTGGCCAATGCTTTCCTGATCAGCTTTATCGAAAGCATGGCGGATTTCGGCAACCCTATGGTGCTCGGCGGCAGCCACGGCGTGCTCTCGACCGAGATCTTCTTCTCGGTGGTGGGGGCGCAAAACGATCCGAGCCGCGCGGCAGTGCTGGCGATCATCCTGCTGTGCTTTACCCTCAGCGCTTTTGTGTTGCAGCGCCTGTGGCTGGCAGGCAAAAGCTTCGCCACCGTGACCGGCAAAGGCGATTCCGGCATGCACTGCGGCCTGCCGCGCGGGCTGCGCTATGGCGTCTACGGGCTGGTGATCCCCTGGGGCCTGTTCACGCTGGTGGTTTACGGCATGATTTTAATCGGCGGTTTTGTTCAGTCGTGGGGGTTGGACAACAGCCTGACCCTGGCGCATTACACCCGAGCATTCGGCTTCCAATGGAGCGGCGGCCAAATCCTCTGGACCGGCGTCGCCTGGAACTCGTTCTGGACCACCCTGGAAATCGCGCTGATCGCCGCACCGCTCACGGCCATCGTCGGCCTGCTCACCGCCTGGCTGATCGTCCGGCAGAAGTTTGCCGGCCGCCAGACCTTCGAGTTTATGTTGATGCTCAGCTTTGCCATCCCCGGCACGGTGATCGGCGTCAGTTACATCATGGCTTATAACCTGCCGCCGCTGGAAATCACCGGCACCGCCCTGATCCTGGTTGCCTGCTTTGTGTTCCGCAACATGCCGGTTGGCGTGCGCGGGGGCATCGCCGCCATGAGCCAACTGGACCGCAGCCTGGATGAGGCGTCGCTGACGCTGCGCGCCGGCAGCTTCCGCACTCTGCGCAAAGTGATTTTACCGCTGTTGAAACCCGCCATCAGCGCAGCCCTGGTCTATGCCTTCGTGCGGGCGATTACCTCCATCAGCGCGGTGATTTTTCTGGTCAGCGCCCAGTACAACATGGCCACCTCCTACATCGTCGGGCTGGTCGAAAACGGGGAATACGGCGTGGCTATCGCCTACTCTTCGGTGCTTATCGTGGTGATGCTGGCGGTGATCCTCACTTTCCAGCTGCTGGTCGGCGAACGTCGCCTGCGCCGCGTATCCCGTATCGCCACACCGCCGGTAGCATCGCCGCCGGCCTTACAACAGGAGACTGCCGTATGACTGCCATTCGTTCCGGCTCGGTGGTGTTTGAAAACGTCACCAAACAGTTTGCCGATTTCACCGCCCTGCCCGGCCTCTCGCTTACCGTCGAACCAGGCACGCTGGTGACGCTGCTCGGCCCCTCGGGCTGCGGCAAAACCACCACCCTGCGCCTGCTGGCCGGCCTGGAGCACCCGACCACCGGGCGCATCCTTATCGGCGGCAAAGAGGTGACCCATCTGCCCGCCAACGAGCGCGACGTGGCGATGGTGTTTCAATCCTATGCGTTGTTCCCCCATATGAACGCGCTGGACAACGTCATGTACGGCCTGCTCGCCAGCAAGCTGTCGCGCAAAGAGGCGCAGGATCGGGCGCACGAAGGGCTGAAGCTGGTCGGGCTGGAAAATATGGGCAAGCGCCTGCCCGCCGAGCTGTCCGGCGGCCAGCAGCAGCGCATCGCGGTGGCGCGCGCGCTGGTACTGGAACCGCAGGTACTGCTGCTCGATGAGCCCTTATCCAATCTTGACGAGCGACTGCGGCGCCGCGTACGCACCGAGATCCGCGATTTGCAACAGCGCCTAGGGTTCACTGCGGTGTACGTGACCCACGATCAGGAAGAGGCGCTGGCGGTGTCCGATAAGATTATCGTCATGAAAGAAGGGCATATTGCCCAACAGGGTGCGCCGCAAGAGCTTTATCACTCGCCCGCATCGGTATTTATCGCCGACTTTATGGGCGAGGCCAATATCCTGCCCTGCGACATTGAACGGGTGGACGGCGGCGAGGCGCTGATCAGTCTCGGCAGCCGTCAGTATCGGGTGCCGGGTGCCAAAGCGCGCCCCGGCGCCGCGCAACTGTCCGTGCGGCCGCAATTCATTACTCTGCATGCGGAGCAGGCCGGCGCATTGAACGGCGAGGTGACCCACAGCACCTGGCTCGGTGACCATATCGAGTATGAAGTGAAGACCGACCTCGGCGCCCTGTTTATCGTCGATGTGCAAATGGAACGCCAACTGGCGCCGGCCACGCGCGTGGCCATTGATTTCAAACCTCAGGGGCTGGCGCTGATTGCCCAGTGACGGCCCGCAACATTAAGGATCTGCTATGAACGAACAAATCTCCCAGCGTCTGGCGCTGGCCGAACGGGTGGCGCGCGAGGCGGGAGCCAAGGCGCTGGACTATTTCAACCGTCGCGAAAGCCTGGTGATTGAAACCAAACGCGATGCGCAGGATGTGGTGTCGATCGCCGACCGTGAAGTCGAGCTGCTGATCCGCGGGCAGATCGCCCTGGGGTTCCCGGACGACGGTTTTCTCGGCGAAGAGTTCGGCCTGCAGCCCGGCGGCTCGGGTTATAACTGGGTGGTCGATCCTATTGACGGCACCAGCCCCTTCGTCAACGGCATGCCCAACTGGTGCGTGTCCATTGCCGTCATTTATCAGGGCGAGCCGGTAATCGGCGTGATCATGGCGCCCTGCCAACAGGAATGCTTCGTTGCCGCACAAGGCGCGGGCGCCACGCTCAATGGCAAAGCGCTGCATGTGGATCCGGCGCGCACCTTGCAAAACCACATCACCGGATTTGGCGCCAACAGCTACGTGGCACCTGAGCGCGTCGGTGAAATCGCCGCCGAGATCACGGCGGTCGGCGGTAATTTCTTCCGCAACGGTTCCGGCGCCATGATGCTGGCATGGGTGGCTGCCGGGCGGCTGGTCGGCTATTACGAACCTTATATGCACGCCTGGGACTGTCTGGCGGGTTATTGCCTGGTGAACGAGGCCGGCGGTTGGACACATCCGTTTAACGCACAGGGGGAACAGTTGTTGCGCGGTGCTCCGGTGCTGGCGGTGGCCCCTGGGGCCAAAGACGAGTTAATGCGTATCGCGCGGTTATGATGCTGCGCTGAAAAAAATCGTCCCCAAAGGGGACGATTTTCTGGCGTTTGACATGGCGGCGCAACATGCTGCGCCCCTGCTCCGGCAACCGGCTACAATCCGCGTTTTTCCATCAGCAGCGCGAGATCGACCAGGCGGTTGGAGAAACCCCATTCGTTGTCGTACCAGGCGAGGATCTTGACCAGCTTGCCGCCGATGACCAGGGTAGACAACCCGTCGATAATGGACGAACGCGGGTCGCCTTTATAATCGCTAGACACCAAAGGTTCGTCGCTGTAGCCAAGGATCCCCTTGAGCGGCCCCGACTCCGCCGCCTGGCGGAAGGCCGCATTGATTTCGTCGATCGTCGCTTCGCGTTTCAACGTCACCGTTAAATCAACGATAGATACCACCGGTACCGGCACCCGCAGCGAGTAGCCGGTCAGGCGGCCATCCAGCTCCGGGATCACCTTGCCGAGCGCTTTGGCCGCGCCGCTGGAGTAAGGCACAATCGACTGAGCGGCGGCCCGTGCGCCGCGTAAATCTTTTTCCGGCTGATCGTGCAGCGCCTGGCTATTGGTGTAGGCGTGGGTGGTGTTCATCAGGCCGTATTCAATGCCGAAGGTGTGATGCAACACCTGCGCGGCAGGCGCCAGCCCGTTGGTGGTGCAACTGCCGTTACTTACCACCCGATGCCTGGCCGGATCGTAATCCTGATGGTTAACGCCCATTACTATGGTGATGTCGTCGTTTTTTGCCGGCGCCGAGATGATAACGCGTTTGGCTCCGCCTTTCGTGATGTGCACTTCGGCCTGGCTTTTGTCGGTAAAGAAGCCCGTCGCTTCGATCACGATGTCGACGCCGACGCTGTTCCACGGAATTGCGCCCGGATCTCTTTCAGAGAAAACATGAATCGGTCTGCCATCCAGCAGCAGCTGGTTTTCACCGGCCTCGACGCTGGCGGCCAAGGTGCCTGACAGCGAGTCGTATTTCAGCAGATGCGCCAGGGTTTTGCTGTCGGTCAAATCGTTGATCGCGACAACCTGAAAGTCACTGCGCCCTAACGCCGCGCGTAAAACATTGCGCCCGATTCTGCCGAAACCGTTAATGCCTACTTTGACCATGATCTACCCCTTCGTTATTGTCTCTGTCTGCCAATCTAGCCGGGAGAGACTCTTGGCGTAAATGACGTTTACAGATCAATTTACGCCAAATTGCGGGAGTGGAAACGATCGCGGTACTCGGTTGGCGTCAGCTGCAGGTTTCTTTCGAACACGCGCCGCAGGTTGAGGCCATTGCCGAAGCCGGTGGTCACGGCGATATGCTCAATGCCTTCCGTACTCTGCTCCAGACGCTGCCTGGCGGTATGCAAACGCCCTTCTTCGACGAATTTGGCGGGGGAGATGCCGGTCTCGCGGGTGAAAACGCGCGTAAAGTTTCGCGGGCTCATGGCGACCCTTTCGGCCAGTTTCTCAACGGAAAGATCGCCGTCCAGGTTTTCCAGGATCCAGGACTGGAGATCGCGGATCGGGCCTGGCGTTTTGGCCTGATTCAACGGATAGCGGCTGAACTGCAACTGGCCGCCGGGGCGACGGAGAAACATCACCAGATCTTGCGCCACTTCGCGCGCCTGAATAAAACCGTAATCGTCTTCAACCAGCGCCAGGGTGAGGTCGAAACCGGAGCTGACGCCGCCGGAGGTCCAGACCGGCCCGTCCTGAACGTAGATCGGCCCGTTTTCGACCTTTACCTTCGGGTAACGAGATTGCAGGGTATCCAGCAAGCGCCAGTGCGTCGTCGCCCGGCGTCCTTCGAGCAAACCGGCCTCGGCAAGCAGCAAGGCCCCGCCGCAAACGGAAGCGATGCGGCGTGCATTGGGCGCGGCGCGGCGGAGCCAGCCTGCGACAAACGCGCCTTCTTCCTCGGTCGCCCCCTTTCCGGTGACAATGACAGTGTCACGTTCCTGTTCAGGGTCGAGATCGGCAAGGCGATGATCGGCCAGCAAATTCAACCCGGACGACCCATGCACCACCCGATGAGATTGCGTGGTGGCGACCTCGATCCGATAAAGCGGAGCGTCGTTGGGCCGCAAGCGGTTGGCTTGCATCAGGATGTCGGCGATACCCGCCGACTCAAACAGCATGCCCCCTTCGGGGACGATAATCAGGAATGTATGCATGGCCTTAAAATACAAATTGAGCAAAATAAGTCAATAACGCACATTCCATGCCACCCCGGCTGACACCGTTTTTCCGCTCAGGACATCGCCAGCGCTACGCCCGTAACGCGTTCAAGCTCCGCCAGCAACGCATCCTGAAAAGCCGGATCGCGCGCGGCGGCATGCGGCTCCAGACGGCGCTGGTGATGCCAATAACCGCCGGAAACGCCGGCCTGCGCATCTGCGCTGGTCACCAGCCACTCCTGCGTCAGGTGCCCCAGGCGAAGATCGTCGGGTGCGTTTTCCCCACCCATTTTGGTCGGCACCCAGCCGGGATCGACCGCGCTACTGACCACGCCCGGCCAGCGGCGGGCCACGGCGGCGGCGAGCGCCGTCACAAACAGTTTGCTGTCCGAATAAGAGACGGCGGTGTGCCCGCGCCAGTCCACCTTTTCCAACGCGGCACGGCCGTCAAAATGCATGCCGCTGCTCAAATACACCAACCGCGCCGGGCGAGCGATAAGTGCCGTCAACAGATAAGGCGCGATCACGTTGACCGCCAGCACCTGCGGCCCGGTGAAAACGCCGGCATTGTGAATAACCGCATCCGGACGCCCGATGCGGTTCACCTGCTCGGCCACCTCTCGGGTCTGCTGCAGATCAGACAAATCGCCGGTGACCGCCAGCGCGCCGCGGTCCAGCAAATCGCGTACGCCGTGGAGCCGGCCCGGCTCACGCGCGTGAACGATCACCTGATGCCCTTCGCCCAGCAGGGTTGCCGCCGCCGCGCGCCCCAACCCGTCCGCCGAGCCGGTAATGAAAATACGAGACATGGCCGGTTTCCTTTTATTTTTGAGACATCAACGCCACCCCAACGCCGGGGCGACATGGGTGAGGATCGACTCAATCACGTGCGCGTTGTAATCGACGCCCAACTGGTTAGGCACGGTTAACAGCAAGGTGTCCGCTTCGGCAATGGCTTCGTCCTGCGCCAGCTGTTTGATCAGCTCTTCCGGCTCGGCGGCGTAGCTGCGGCCGAAAATCGCCCGGGTTTGCTGGTCGATATACCCGACCTGATCGCCTTCCTTGCCGCTGCCGCCGAAGTAGCTGCGGTCCTGCTGGTTCATCAGCGCAAAGATGCTGCGGCTGACCGACACGCGCGGCTCGCGCGGGTGGCCCGCTTCCTTCCAGGCGGCGCGGTAAGCGCGGATCTGGTTGGCCTGCTGAATGTGGAAGGGTTCGCCGGTTTCGTCGTTTTTCAGCGTCGAGCTTTGCAGGTTCATCCCCAGTTTTGCCGCCCACACCGCGGTGGCGTCGGAGCTGGCGCCCCACCAGATGCGGTCGCGCAGGCCGGCGGAGAAAGGTTCGATACGCAGCAGCCCCGGCGGATTGGGGAACATCGGCTGCGGGTTCGGCTCGGCAAAACCCTCACCGCGCAGCGCGTCGAGCAACACCTCGGTGTGGCGACGGGCCATATCGGCCTCGGTCTCGCCTTCTGCCGGCGTATAGCCAAAATAGCGCCAACCTTCGATAACCTGCTCGGGCGAGCCGCGGCTGATACCGAGTTGCAGCCGCCCGCCTGAAATCAGATCGGCGGCTCCGGCGTCTTCCACCATATAAAGCGGGTTTTCATAGCGCATATCAATCACGCCGGTGCCGATCTCAATGCGTTGGGTTTTGGCGCCGACGGCGGCCAACAGCGGGAACGGGGAACTGAGCTGGCGGGCGAAGTGATGCACGCGGAAATAGGCACCGTCCGCCCCGAGCTCCTCTGCGGCGACCGCAAGATCGATGGATTGCAGCAGCGCATCCGCCGCCGAACGGGTACCGGACTGTGCCGAAGGCGTCCAGTGGCCAAAAGAGAGAAAGCCGATCTTCTTCATGGGGAGTGTTCCTCAGAGTCAACGTTACCGGATTACAGTGCAAAAATGCCGCCGCCGGTGCCAGAAAAATCGTCGCGGACCGCACTAAACGAACCGATTGTCGCCCCCGCCGATCCTCCTCGCCCGAGCATTGTAATCAAAAAGCAAATATCGTATAACAGGCTCCTCCGAGGGGTGTCCTGTTACGGGCTGAGATGGCGCAAGCCGAACCCTTTGAACCTGATCTGGGTCATGCCAGCGAAGGGACGGGTCGGCAATCACTCTCTCGGTCATTGCCTGTTCATACCTCAGCGCGCCCGGATCTCCACTCACTTTTGGAGGTCCCATGTTTACTCCCCTTTTCGATAACGGTCTTTACGGGCGGCTGCGCCAACAGGCAGGCGCGGACTGGCAGGACTACGTTGCTCATCCTTTTATTCAGCAACTGGCCGCCGGCACGCTGCCTGAATCCGCGTTCCGCCGCTATCTGACCCAGGATTATCTGTTCCTGATCCACTTCGCCCGCGCCTACGCCCTGCTGGTGAGCAAGCTGCGCACGCTGCCGGAGATGCGCGCGGCCACCGCTTCGCTCAATGCCATCGTCGCCGAGCTGCCTTTACATCTGGCTTACTGCGCCGGTTGGGGGCTGGGCGAACCCGAGATTGCCGCCGAACCCGAGGCGGCGGAAACCCTGAACTACACCCGCTATGTGCTCGATATCGGCCACTCCGGCGATGCGCTGGATCTGCTGGCGGCGCTGATGCCTTGCGTCGCAGGCTATGCCGAGATTGGCCTGCGCCTGCTTGACGACCCGGCGACGGTGATGGCGGGCAATCCTTACGCCTCGTGGATCCGCAACTATGGCGATAAAAACTATCTGGCCGGCGTGCAAGCGGCCCTCGATCTGCTGGAAACCGTAGGCCACCAGCGTGGCGCAGAAAGCCGCTTTGCCGAGCTTGCGGGGATTTTCACCACCGCCACCCGGCTGGAGTCCGCCTTCTGGCAGATGGGGCTGAACGCCTCATGAGTGAGCGCATCACGCCGCCCGGCATTCAGGTGCGGGATCTCAGCCTGCGCTTTGGCCGACAGGTGATTTTCGATCGGCTGAGTTTCGATATTGCCGGCGGCAGCGTTGTCGCCCTGCTCGGCGCCAGCGGCGCGGGCAAAACCAGCCTGCTGAAGATTATCGCCGGGCTGATGCAGCCCACCGCCGGTGAAGTGACCGGCAGCGATGGCCTGCCGATAGCCGGCCGCATCGCCTATATGGGGCAAAAAGACCTGCTCTATCCGTGGCTGACCGTCGCCGAAAATATCAGCCTCGGTGCGCGGCTGCGCGGTGAAAAAGCCGACCGGGAATGGGCCGGACATCTGCTCGAACGCGTGGGGCTGAGCGGTTACGCCAAAGCTCTGCCCTCAGCGTTGTCCGGTGGCATGCGCCAGCGCGCCGCCATCGCGCGCACGCTGTATGAACGCCAGCCGATTGTGCTGATGGACGAACCCTTCTCGGCGCTGGACGCCATCACCCGCGCCATGATCCAAACCCTGGCGGCCGAGCTGCTGGCGCAGCATACCGTACTGTTGATTACCCATGATCCGATGGAAGCCTGCCGCCTGAGCCATCGCCTGCTGGTGCTTTCCCGCTACCCCGCCGGCATTGACGATACGCATGTCATCAGCGGCCTGCCGCCGCGTGCGCCGGACGATCCCCATCTGCTGAAAAGCCAGGGCGAGCTGTTGCAGCAACTGATAAGGGCCGCCGAATGAAGCCGCCCATTGAAAACCGCCTGTCGCGGGTGCGCCGCAGCCTGACGGTGTTCGCCGGTTTGCTGCTGCTGTGGTGGCTCATCACACTGGGCGATATTCCCGCCTTTTTGCTGCCCTCGCCCTCTGCGGTGGCGCAGGCGCTGTGGAACGGGCGCGCCTATCTCGCTTATCACACGCTGATCACCGCCTCGGAGATTGCCTGCGGGCTGGGGATTGGGGTGTTGCTCGGCGCCGCGCTGGCGCTGTGCATGATCTATTCACCCCGGCTGCAACGCTGGCTGATGCCGCTGGTGCTGACCAGTCAGGCGATACCGGTGTTTGCACTGGCGCCGCTGCTGGTGCTGTGGTTCGGCTTCGGCATGAGCGCCAAAGTGGCGATGGCGGTGCTGGTGATCTTCTTCCCGGTCACCTCCGCGTTCTTTGATGGGCTGCGCCGGGTCAATAACGATTATCTCGATCTGGCCCGCACCATGAGAGCTTCCCCCTGGGCGCAACTGCGCCATGTGCGGCTGATGGCGGCGCTGCCGGCCTTTGGCTCCGGGTTGCGCATGGCCACCGCCGTCGCGCCCATCGGCGCCATTATCGGCGAATGGGTCGGTTCGGCGGAGGGATTGGGCTACGTGATGCTGAACGCTAACGCGCGCATGCAGACCGACGTCTGCTTTGCCGCGCTGTTTATTTTGGTGCTGATGACCGTCTTGCTGTGGATGGCGGTGGATGCGCTGCTGCTGCGCCTGATCGACTGGGCGCCGGAAAACGACTGATAACTTTTTAACGACCGACAAAGCCCATTATTAGGGAGAGCGTGCCGAAGGGGTCGTAACGGCCTTGGCCGTCGGAGCGCCCCTCGGTGCGCTAGGCCCGGGTATCTCGAGCGTGAAGATAACATTGTCTCCAACTGATAACCTTTTAACGACTGGGGTAAGAAATGATCAAGCAAACCTTCTGCGGGCTGATGCTCAGCGCCGCTCTGGCCGGCAACGCTGCCGCCGCCGAAAAACTGACGCTGGTGCTCGACTGGTATATCAATCCCGACCACGCGCCGATCATGGTGGCCAAGCAGATTGGCGCCTTCAAGGCTGAAGGCCTCGAGGTCAAGATTGTGCCCCCTTCCGATCCGGCGCTGCCGCCGCGCCTGGTGGCGGCAAAACAGGCCGACCTCGCCATCACCTATCAGCCGCAACTGCACTTCTTCGCCGATCAGGGCCTGCCGCTGGTGCGCGTGGGCACCCTGATTAATTCGCCGCTCAATACCCTGATGACGCTGGACAAAAGCATCACCTCACCGGCGGATCTCAAGGGCAAGAAAATCGGCTATTCCGTCAGCGGCATCGAGCAGGCCACGCTGGCAACCATGGCCAAACATGCACATCTCGACCCGAACGACATGAAGCTGATTAACGTCAATTTCCAACTGACCAGCGCCCTGCTGGCGGGCCAGGTCGACGCAGTGATCGGCGGCTATCGCAACATTGAAGCGCTGGAGCTGAAACTGCAGGGGAAAAATCCGGTGGTGTTCAACGTCGAGGACTACGGCGTACCGGCCTATGACGAACTGATCATCGTCGCCAACCGCGACGCGGTAGCCGAGCCGAAGATCAGGAA
Source organism: Serratia inhibens (assembly GCF_003591175.1). Lineage (GTDB taxonomy): Bacteria > Pseudomonadota > Gammaproteobacteria > Enterobacterales > Enterobacteriaceae > Serratia > Serratia inhibens. The sequence goes on from NZ_QYYG01000002.1 coordinate 337,863, forward strand.
ATTCCTCGCCGCGCTGAAAAAAGGCAACGATTACCTGCAGGCTCACCCACAGGAAACCTGGCTGGCGTTCGCCAAAACCCACCCGGAGCTGAACACCGAACTGAACAAGCAGGCGTGGCAGGCGAGCTTGCCGCTGTTCGCCACCGATCCGGCCAGGCTGGACACCGTGCGCTACCAGGCTTACGAGCAATTCCTGTTCGACAATAAGCTGATCAAGAAAATCACCCCGGTGGAACAATACGCCGTGGAACTGCATTAAGGGTTATCCGCAAGGGCGCTGTATCCAGCGCCCCTACCCTTAACAAAAGCCCGTTGCAACCGCCTCACGCCGCAGGCGCCACCGCCACATCGCCCTGCCCGCTGCGTTTGAGCGCCTGCTGCACCAACCCGCTGGCCTTGCACCTTTCCACAAAACAGCGCACATAGGCCGCTCCCTGCTCTTTACCGCGCGGCACCGCCATCGCCTGGTGAATCGCGGTAAAATGCCCATCCAGCACCCGGTAGCCCGGGTTCGCCGCAGCGGCGGCAAGCAGCGGTTGACGCACGCCCGCTGCGGCGTCCAATCCCTGCTCGAAGAATAAGCTTATCGCTGCGGGAGAGGTCTCCGCACGCACCAACTGCGCCTGCTTCAAGGTGCGCGACAGGTACAGGTCATAGGCCGCGCCCTGGCCCACCGCAATGCGTATGCCAGGCCTGTCGAGCTCGGCGACCTGCCGATAAGCCGCCTCCTGCGCCACCAGATAGGTGCCTTCAATGATGACGTAAGGCGCACTGAAGGCGATTTGTTCCGCACGCACCGGTTCGATGGCCATAAAGGCGACATCCCAGGCGGCGGTTTCCAGCGCGGCGAAAACCTTGCCCGCCGCATCATAAGTCACCAGCTCCAGCGCCACGCCCAGCTCCTGCGCCAACGCGCCGGCCAGCGTGACCGACACGCCTTGCGGCTGCCCTTCCGGCCCCCATTGCGCCAGCACCGGGTTGCCTAAATTGATCGCCGCGCGCAGTACGCCATGCGGCGCCAAATCATCGAGCACGGTGGCGGAAATGCTATGCATGTTTACTCCTGAACGGGTTAATGCGCCTCGCCGGTCTGCAATCAGCGCCATTCATTAATGTTAGAGCCAAATGCCCGGCGAGCAATATTTCAGCGCTTTCCGCCTCTCAGTAGTGACTATGGTCACAATATTGTCACAAAATTGTTCATTCACGCCTGGCTGCCACCCCGTTGCGCAAACGCGCATTGACCCTGGCGCGTTCAATGCGCTATACCCTTCCTCTTTCGCGCTGCGGCAGGATCGGCAGCCTTTGCCAGGGCAGTTAAGATTTTCTTTTTAATCAGACAGGGTACGGTGGATGGTTTCAGCATTAGTCTCGTTCGCACTTTTTTTAGCCTCAATCTTTATCTACCGGAACAAGGCCGCCGCCAACCGCTGGTGGCTTTCCATTTTGCTGATCCTGCTGGGCAGCTATCTGGTTCTCAACGTTATTCTGATCGCCAGTAACTATTTTACCGGCGACGGCATCACCGATGCGGTGATCTACACCCTCACCAGCAGCATGAAAGGGGCCGGCGTCAGCAAATACGTGCTGCCGTTTATCGGCCTGCTGGCGGTGCTGGCGCTGATTTTCGCCGTGCTGGCCTGGAGCCTGGTGCGGCACAAAGCGAAAAGCAGCAGCGTGGTTTACAGCGTGATCGCCGTGCTGCTGGCGCTGTTTTCCGTCGGCACCACCCCGGCTTTTCAGGATATTTCGCTGCTGCTCAGAAGCCAGATTACCGGCGATACCGCCGATTTTTACACCTACTACAAAGCGCCGAAAAAGAGCCTGCAAGGCAAAGCGCCGAACCTGGTGTACATCTATGCCGAAAGCCTTGAGCGCACCTATTTCGACCCGGAAATCTTCCCCGATCTCGCCGACGAGCTGAATCGGCACCGTGAACACGGCATCGACTTCAGCAATACCCAGCAGTTGCCGGGCACCGGCTATACCATTGCCGGCATGGTGGCTTCGCAGTGCGGCATCCCGCTATTCGCCCCGTTCGACGGCAACGCCTCCAGCGCCGTTTCCACCTTTTACCCGGAAAACGTCTGCCTGGGCGACGTGCTGAAAGCCGCCGGCTACGACAATTATTTCTATCAGGGTGCCGAACTGGCCTTCGCCGGCAAAGACACCTTCCTGAAATCGCACGGTTTTGACCACGCCTACGGCTACAAGGAATTGCGCGAGCAGGTCCGCGATCCGGGTTACAAGAATGACTGGGGCTGGTACGACGATACCGTGCTGGACGTGGTTTTCGACAAGTTCGTCGAACTGTCGCAGCAGAACAAGAAGTTCTCGCTGTTTGCGCTGACCGTGGACACCCACCATCCGGATGGCTTTATCTCCGCCGGTTGCAGTAAAAAATCCTACCGTTGGCAGAACAAAGAGAACCGTTCGCTGAGCGCGGTGGCCTGTAGCCAGCAGCATATCGCGGCCCTGATCGACAAAATCAAAGGGTCGGCGTATTTCAAAAACACCGTGATCGTGGTGTCTTCCGATCATCTGGCGATGAACAACACCGCCTACGACATTCTGACCAAACAAAAACGCCGCAACCTGTTCTTTATTATCGACGGCAGGCAGCCACAAAGCGCACAGCATAACGAAAAGCGCAGCACGCTGGACAACGGCGCCACTGTGCTGGACGTGATGGGCGGCGACAACTATATCGGCCTCGGCCGCAGCAGCCTGTCCAGCCCTACGCTGGCGACCGTCTTCCTGAATATCGAAGAAAAAATCAACGGTTGGAAACCGGCGGTGGTGAAGCAATGGGGCTTCCCGAACAGCATTTCCGACTACCAGCTGGATACCCAGCGCAACAGCTTCACCTTCTCCGGCATCAGCTTCAAGGTGCCGTTTATCCTCAAGGTGACGGACAATAAAATCGAACCCATGTTTAACGTCTATCTTTCCACGCCGCTGAAAAAGCAGCTCGCCGGCCTGGGTGCCGGTGAAAAGTTTGTCTGGGTAGATAAATGCTATGAGATTGGCCGGGTGTGGGCGCCCGAACTGGCGCTGAGCACCGACACCTGCGTGGCCTCCGGCAATCTGGCCGCCCCGCCGCATATCGTGCAGGCCAAGGGCGGCAACTACCGCGGCAAAGTCAGCTTTACCGATCCCGCCGCGGACAGCGTTGCCGCCTACCAGAACGCCGTCGACAAACTGAAAGTGGACGACGCCGCCGTTAAATATCAGGCGGACGCCATCGCCTTTATGCTGCCGGGCATGCCGCAGCAGGTGAAAGCAATTACCGGCGTTTCCAGCGTCGAGGACTGGGGCCGCTGGTCGGACGCCAACCTCGCGCCGGCGGTCAACATCGACTATGTCGCCCCGCTGCCGCCGACCTTCGATCTGGTGCTGCGCGCCCGCGCCTACGGCAAAAACGTCGGTGCGCCGATCTCGGTACGCGTGGGCGACGAAGAGCAGTTCGTGTCGCTCGGCGAACAGGACACCACCGTCACCCTGCGCTTCAACAACCCCGCCGGTGCGCAAAACATCAGCATCACGCCACCTGCCCCGACCGAGCCGCAGGAAGGTGCCAGCGGCGGCTTTACCCCGAAAAAACGCGGCATTGGCCTGGTTTCGTTAAAAGTGGAACAGGCCGAGCCGGCCTCCTGATCGCAACGCCGCAGCGGTAGCCCTGCCGCTGCGGTTTGAAAAAGCTCCGGGATATTTTGGCAAAGCTTTTGCGCTCATCTTCGGCTAACCTGTTGCGGTGAATTGATATCTGCATGCTTCCCCGCCGCAAGGCAGGGAGAACCCAGGAGAGAGAATGAGTAGTCACCAATCCGGCACCGGCCTCACCCCCGCTCAGGCGATCGACCAGTTGGAAGCGCTGTATGACGCCTCGGTTACCGCGCTGCGCCAGGCAGTGGGCGATTTTATCAGTCACGGCAGCGTGCCCGACATACAAGCCCGCGCCGCTGGGCTGTTCGTCTACCCAGAGCTGCGCGTAAGTTGGGACGGGCAAAAATCCGGCCAGAGCAAAACCCGCGCTTTCGGCCGTTTTACCCATACCGGCCGCTACACCACCACCATTACCCGCCCGCAGCTGTTTCGCAGCTATTTGGCCGAGCAGCTGGCGATGCTGGAGCACGACTACGCCGCCCATATCGAAGTGGCGCCTTCGCAGCAGGAGATCCCTTTTCCGTATGTGATTGACGGCTCGAACCTGATGCTGGATCGCTCGATGAGCGCCAGCCTCGCGCAGCATTTCCCCACCACCGAGCTGGCGCAAATCGGCGATGAAACCGCCGACGGCCTGTTCAACGCCACCAGCACCTTTCCGCTGTCGCACTTCGACGCGCTGCGGGCCGATTTCTCGCTGGCGCGGCTGCGGCACTATACCGGCACCCCGGTGGAGCATTTTCAGCCCTTCGTGCTGTTCACCAACTACACCCGTTATGTGGATGAATTTGTCCGCTGGGCCTGCGCCGAGATAGCCAACCCGGACAGCCCTTATATTGCGCTGTCCAGCGCCGGCGGCATCTACATCACGCCGGAAACCACCGCGCCGGAACAGGCGGTGTCCGATCTGGCCTGGAAAAACCACCAGATGCCGGCCTACCACCTGATTTCGCGCAACGGCCAGGGCATTACGCTGATCAACATCGGCGTCGGCCCGTCCAACGCCAAAACCATTTGCGACCATCTGGCGGTGCTGCGCCCCAGCGCCTGGCTGATGATTGGCCACTGCGGCGGGCTGCGCGAAAGTCAGTCGATTGGCGATTACGTGCTGGCCCACGCCTACCTGCGTGACGATCACGTGCTGGATGCGGTGCTGCCGCCGGATATCCCGATCCCGAGCATCGCCGAAGTGCAGCGCGCACTGTATGACGCCACCAAAATGGTCAGCGGCATGCCGGGCGAAGAAGTGAAACAGCGCCTGCGTACCGGCACCGTGGTGACCACTGACGATCGCAACTGGGAGCTGCGCTACTCCGCCTCGGCGCTGCGCTTTAACCTCAGCCGCGCGGTGGCGGTGGATATGGAGAGCGCCACCATCGCGGCGCAGGGTTACCGCTTCCGGGTGCCTTACGGCACGCTGCTGTGCGTTTCCGACAAGCCGCTGCACGGTGAGATCAAGCTGCCGGGCCAGGCCAACCGCTTCTATGAGGGGGCGATCTCGGAACATCTGCAGATCGGCATCTGCGCCATCGATCTGTTGCGCGCCGAAGGCGACAAGCTGCATTCGCGCAAGCTGCGCACCTTCAACGAGCCGCCGTTCCGCTAACCTGCCTTTCAGGCCCACCGCGCGTGGGCCTTTTTAAATCCTTTATTGCACCAACGCCAGCGTGCGTTTTTCCTGGCTGCGGTCAACGGCAATCGACAGCAAGATATCCTTCACCACCAACGCCGGTGCGGAAAGCGATTGCTGGCTGGAAATGCACAATGAAAGCGGCACGCTCAGCGCCGGAGCGGCGATACGCGCCATCCACGCCTTGGCCGGGCCAATCATCGCCCGCGCCACGGATTCCGGCAGAATGGTCGCGCCCAGCCCGCTGGCGATGGCCGCGCTCAGCGTACTTGGGGATTCGATTTCGCCAATCACGTTGGCGGCCAGTTTGCGCAGCGCCATCGCTTCGTCGACCTGCGTGCGCACCACATCGCCTTCGCGCGGCAGGAACAGATTCAGCCGCGCCACGTCCGACAGATCGACACTGTTACCGGGGCTTGGTACCGCACGCGTCGCCACCAGATACAGATCTTCCTTCATCAGCGCCGTGGCTTGCAGGCCGTCGGGCATTTTAGCGCCGTAGATCACCGCCATATCCAGGCTCTGGCTCGCCACCTGCCCGGCCAGCATCGAACCGATGTTTTCGTTCAGGCTGAGTAAAATCCCGGGATGACGATCGCGCACCGCCTGCAACAACGGCAGCGCCAGTTGCGCAGCCATGCTGCCCGGCGCCAGCCCGACGGAAACCTGCCCGCTCACCGCCTGGCCTGCGCCGATGACCGCGCTTTGCGCCTGTTCGCACTGGCGCAGAATGGTTTGGGCGTGGGCATAGAGAATATTGCCGGCCTCGGTGGGCAGCACGCCGCGCTTGGTGCGGATCAGCAATTGTTGCTTCAGCTCCCCTTCCAGCGTCGCCACCTGTTGGCTGAGTGCAGGCTGCGCGATATGCAGCACCTCCGCCGCCTGGGTCAGGCTGCCGATATCGACGATTTTCACGAAATATTTTAGACGTCTGAGATTCATATTGCCTCCGTCGAGCCGCTGAACTGCGTATGGCCAAGCCATGTTGACAACAGATTTGCAAAATCCGGGCCAGCGTAACGGAATAAGAGAAAGCGCTAACTAATCGAAGGAAAAATAAGAAAAAATGATATTTGCGCGACCTGACGCCAACATACAACCGGCGCCCGGTGACGCAGGCTTGCACCATCATAAGGCATCTCACGGCGCGCCGTGGGCCGTTGTGCAGCACTGCACCAATAAAAGCGATAAAAAGCAGCAGGTTGAATAATCTTGCAGCAAACGGAACGGCGAGACGTTTTCACGCTTTACAAGCCCGGGCCACGCCGCTATTATTCGCCCCGTTCACACGATTCCTCTGTAGTTCAGTCGGTAGAACGGCGGACTGTTAATCCGTATGTCACTGGTTCGAGTCCAGTCAGAGGAGCCATATTAGAGAAGCCCGCTCAGGGAAACCTGAGCGGGCTTTTTGCTTTGGTGCGATTGGTGAATCTCTGACAGACTCAAATTTGTTCCGGTAACCAAGTTAGTCATGTCGGCTTCTGGCACTAAGCCGACCAGTTGAACTCACAGCGAGAAGCGAACTTACAGCTCATGAGGTTCCCGGTGGTTGTCGGTGCTTAATTAACATCGGACTTAAGCCTGGTGTAGAATTAGACATCGATAAACCTGTTCTTGGTCATCAGTGAGCCAACTTTATGTCTACCGGATTTACAGCAGAATCCCTGAGGGGAATCACCAATTTTGTTATCACGGCAAAATCGAACAGTTTTACTGAAGCAGCCGAACAGCTGGGCATTACAAAATCTGCCGTGGGCAAAAGCGTGGCGCGGCTTGAGGAACGACTGGGAACCCGTCTGTTTCATCGCTCCACTCGTAAACTCAGCCTGACCAGTGACGGAGAAGCTTATCTCACGAGTTGCTTGTCGGCGCTTGAGATTCTCGATTCTGCCGAAAACACCCTCAGCAGGCGTCAGGACAACCCGGCAGGCACGGTCCGTATCGATATGCCGGCCTCATTTGGCCGTAATCTTATGATGCCGGTACTGCTTGATATTACGCGTCGCTTTCCGGCCCTGCGTCTGGCCCTGACCTTTAACGATCGGCTGATTGACCCGGTCGAGGAAGGCGTTGATCTGGTTCTGCGCCTGGGAGAGCTGCAGAGCACAGATGAGTTGATTGCCCGTCGCCTGAGCCGTCAGCGGCTTTTGTTGTGCGCAACACCCGCCTACCTTGAGCAACATGGGATACCGACCGACACCGAGACGCTGAAAAAACACTGCTGTATTATGGGCTACAGGCGAGGAGCCCCTCTTGCCTGGCGGTTCAGGCCAGCCGATGAACGGGAAATACGCTTCACATCTGCCGCCGCACATCAGATCAGCGACGGCGACGCCATGCTAATGGCCTGCCTGGCAGGTGCGGGGATTGCGCAGTTTCCGGAATCAATGGTGAACAGCCACCTGGATGCAGGCACTCTGGTGACGTTGATGGCAGATCATACTCCCGAACCGGTTGAACTGAACGTGGTCTGGCCCCGTACCAGGCACCTCATTCCCAAAGTCCGACTTATTGTTGACGAACTGCTCAGAAAAGCCGCAGAAGGACATTTCGGCCCATTGAGGTAGAATTTTTGTCAACATTGAGGCGATATTCGGGATGTTTATCTCCTCTCAGTAAACAACTACCCTGTCTGAACTGCTGATCTTGTGGTTTGTGAGCCGGCTCTTTTACCGGTGCCGGCTTACATTCCAGAGCAGCTTAAACGTAAAAACACGCTTTTACTGACAGGATATTTGTTATGCCATTCGCTCTCTGGGCGCTGGCGATAGGTGCATTCGGTATCGGTACAACCGAATTCATCATCGCCGGCCTGCTTCCCGTTATTGCCGCTGATTTCAACATCACTATTCCCGTTGCCGGTAATCTGGCTACCGCCTACGCACTGGGTGTCTTCGTTGGTGCTCCCGCCCTTATTATTCTGGGGGCCAGGGTGCCGCGTAAGGCTATGTTGGTTTTTCTGATGTTACTGTTTATAGCCGGTAATCTCGTTACCGCCTTCGCCCCGACGCTGGGCATGGCGATTATGGGCAGAATAATCACATCCATGACCCACGGCGCCTTTTTTGGAATCGGTTCGATCATCGCGGCGGATATGGTTACGCCATCTAAACGCGTAAGGGCCATTGCGTTCATGTTTATGGGGCTGACGGTAGCCAACCTTATCGGCGTACCCGCCGGCACCTGGGTTGGGCAGCATCTTTCATGGCGTGATGCCTTTATGGCCATAGCGGCAATTGGGGTCATTACAGTGATCAGTATCGGCATGCTAATTCCGCATCAGCCGCGCCCACAGAATCACGACTTCGCACATGAGTTTAACGCCTTCAGAAACGTTAACGTGCTGCTGGCAATGGGCATTACCGTTTTCGGCCCCGGTGCTTTCTTCACGTCCATCACTTATATCGCCCCGATGATGACGGAGCTTGCCGGGTACAGCGAAAGCAGCCTCGCCTGGCTGATGCTGCTTTTCGGGTTGGGGCTTTTTGTGGGTAATCAGTTGGGCGGACGCTATGCTGACCGCGCCCTTATGCCAATGCTTTATATCACGCTGGCTGCTCAGGCCGTGGTGTTACTGGTATTTAATTTTACTGCTCATAGCCAGATAATGTCGGCAATCTGCATTTTCCTGATGGCAGCATTTGGATTTGCGACAGTATCGCCGATTCAGAAGTTGGTGATGGATAAAGCACGAGCGGCAGGTGCGCCGACGCTGGCCGCAGCCGTCAATATTGGCCTTTTCAACCTTGGCAATGCCGTGGGAGCATGGCTTGGCGGAGTGGTGATCACCGCAGGCTTTGGCCTTCAATCACCTAACTGGGCTGGCGCGGTGCTTTCAGTTATTGCGCTGATATTGGCCGTATTATCCGGTCTGACTGACAAGACCGGGCATGCGGCGGAAGTGCATTATTAGAAAAGCCCGCTCAGGGAAACCTGAGCGGGTTTTTGCTTTTCCGTTTGGGAAAAGTGACATGTTCTTCAGCTTGGCGTTTCGGCTCGAAAGCCTGATGGCAGGCGCCCCAGCGTCGTTTTCACGTTGTCCGTTCTGCGCGTGACAGGGCACGCTTGCCGTCTTGCTCATTGCTTGCCATCGGGAAACATGCATCCGCCATTGCGAACCCGCGCCTTCACCTCTTCGCTCACTTCCACAGGGTTTCGGCTTAATCGATCAACCCACTCCTTGCGGTGTAGCACGTACGACTTCGAATCGTGCTTCGCGCTCCAAAGGACGATGTGGCCCAGACGCTAGAGTCGCTCGGTCTGATGATGATTGGCCTGGCAAAGAATGGAGCCGGCAGTTGGGACATCGCCATGAAAGTCGATATCGGCTGAACCAGACACCGGATCTTCACCAATAGATCAACAACGTATCCGATGAGATCGAACCCGATCCCATGTAAGGGAAATGGAGAGATTTCGATGAGCACACAAGAGAATGTCCAGATTGTGAGGATGCATTTACAGCAATCGGCCGCGCGATATACAAGGTCTGCTGGCGTTGTCTGCCGAAGGTATTGAGTGAATCATTCCGGAAGAGATGTATATCCAGACATTCGCAGCAATGACTGCTGCATATTTTGGGAATATTTCGTGCGCCATGTGCGCACGAAATTACCAGCGAATACGGCTCTATACGCCAACCGCCCGGCCGGCAATACCATTGAACAGCATGCTATCGCTGTATCGCACAGCCGATTCGCTTTGCGACGAACGCCCTCAGTCCGGGGCCTTCCACGCAGAAAGCATTTCAAGGGCGTTGTCGTAGTTACCGGTAGCCTCGGCAGTGCGTAAAAATTTGGCGCGTTCAACAATGACTTCATTAGGTGTGGGTTCTGCATGCAAAAGGTCGAGCGTCTCATTAAGGAAGTCTTCCAGCGGCATGGCATGCTCGTCACTTTCCTGACCAAACAACGTGGTTTGCACACCCGGGGGCGATAACTCAATTACGCGTACGGAAGTGTCGGCGAGTTGAACACGCAAGCCTTCGGTGAAAGCATGAACAGCCGCCTTGGTGGCGCTGTAGGTCATGGCTATCGGGAACGGAACAAACGCTAATGAGGAGCTGACGTTGATGATGACGCTATCGTTCTTTTGAGTGAGTTGAGGCAAAAACGCATAAGTCATGCGGATAGTGCCCAAAAGATTAATCTCTATAGTCTCTTGCGCAATCTTCACAGAATCCGGATCCAAAACATTTTCGCTCAACATTATGCCTGCGTTGTTGATGACGACGTTCAGGTCAGGGTAACGTGCTGCCACGAGTTCGCTCGCCTGGATAATAGACTTGGCATCGGCAACGTCGAGTTCAATGGCCTCTATACCGGGATAATCGATTGTGATCTGCTCAAGTAAAGCCTTGCGTCGGCCTGCTACAATGACCTTATTGCCTGCCTGATGAAAGCGCACCGCAAGGCCCAGCCCTATACCCGAGGTGGAACCGGTGATGAGGATCGTATTACCTGAGGTTTTCATATGTTTCTCCGGGTTGGTGAAAAAGGTAGAATGCTAAACGGACAACTATCCGTTAAAACCAAACTTAACGGACAACTGTCCGTTTAGCAAGTTTTAAACTTTTTGACAGGAGGACTGGTGACACAGCAACAAAAGATGGAGCGCCCCGCACGCGCTGACGCACAGCAAAATCGCGAACGTATTCTGTCGGTTGCGCTTCAGGAGTTGACCCTTTCCGCAGACGTGCCACTCAGCGCGATCGCTAAGAAGGCAGGCGTAGGGCAAGCCACTTTTTATCGTCACTTTCCGTCACGGGAAATATTAGTGATGGAGGTTTATCGCTATGAGATGTTGCAGGTCACAAAGTTTGCAGAGCACTTGCTTCAGACCCTCCCACCCGACCAGGCATTACGGGAGTGGATAAATCGCCTTGCCGAGTACGCGATAACCAAAGCTGGCCTGGCAAATGCCATTCGCGAGGTGTCACTCACGCGGGACTGTCAGGAAAAAGCGGGCTATGCCCCTGTGATCGCTGCGGCTCAATTGCTACTCGATGCAAATAAGGAAGCCGGAACCCTCCACACCGGGGTTACCACTGACGACTTCTTCCTTGCCATTGCGGGTATATGGCAGCTTGATTTTAATGACGAGTGGCAACCGCAGCTAACCTGGCTCATAGACATCGTTATGGCGGGACTGCGCGCGGGGGCGCCGCGACGCACGGTTTCTCAGTAGAGAACAATCAAAGCGTACATGCAGGATAGTGGTGAAACCGCCGAAGTATCCCGGGGTGTTTGAACAATAATTGCCTCGCCTTTTCATTATTTTTTAAGCCTGGTATTGATTGATATTTGCAATACGTGGATCTGGTTAAAAACATCAGGCGCAAAGGCGTTCTTATTTGCCGGGATTACTGCATGCTCCTCACGACAGGGTAGTCTTTGTAGTTAAGTCCTGGTCGCACATAGCGCTGGCTAAGAGCTGTGAGTTCAACCGATGGATGCAACCGCTCTGCGGGTGATTCATAGTCTAGCGTTTTTCTCGGCCTTTCGTTGAGCTGCCTGGCAACACTGTTAAGTCTTTGCTGGTTGTGAACCTTGGTTCCTTTTGGAAAATATTGTCTGAGCAATCTGTTCGTATTTTCATTTGAGCCACGTTGCCAGGGAGATTGGGGATCACAGAAATAAATCTGAATGTCTGTCGCTACAGTAAATCGGGTGTGGCTGGTCATTTCAGCCCCACGCTCCCATGTTAATGTTTTATAAAGCTCAACAAGTAATCCCCGGGCTTGTTTGATGAGTGTAGATATAACAGTTATGGTCTTGTTGTCCCTGATTTTGGCCAGCATAACAAAGCGGGAATGGTGTTCTACGAGGGTGACGATATAGGCGTTTTTCGAGCCCTGGATCAGGGCTACCGCACAAATTCACCAGCGATCGTACTTCCCCTATCCGATAAAATGATTTAGCATTTTATCTGTTGCACTAGATAATCAACAACAAGATAACTGGACAGGTATGAAAACACAGGCACGCCGAGAAATCGGCACACAGCTTTCGTTTGCACTCTATGGTGCGGCCAGCCGGATGAACCGGATGCATAAACCTTTTCTGGATCCGCTGGGGCTCACCTTCCCTCAGTACCTGGTGATGCTGGAGTTATTTAATGAAACGCCCCGCACCGTCGGCGATCTCGGAAGCAAACTCGGCATGGACACAGGAACCATCACCCCGGTACTTAAGCGTCTCGAGGCCGCCGGGCGGATCCGCCGTACGCGTGACCGCACTGATGAAAGACGGGTGCTGATTACCCTGACGGATGAAGGCAAGGCGCTGCAGGACGATCTCTGGCGCATCACCGATAACATCAAATCAGCCTGCCAGTTATCGGATTCCAAGCTGGAAGAACTTCGTGACACTCTGAATGATTTTGCACATCCGGCTAACCGTTAATCGTCTACGACTCAGATACAGAGGTATTAAATGAAAATTGGCATCATTGGCGCCGGGAATATAGGCGCAACGCTAGCGCGTAAACTTTCAAACCAAGGCCACGCGGTCAAACTGGCCAACTCAAGAGGCCCGGACACGATTATGGATCTGGCTCAGGAGGTGGGTGCGATTGCGGTTGAACGTCAGGAAGCGGTTAACGATGTGGACGTCATCATCCTCTCCACGCCGTTTGACAAACATGCAGAATTGGCAGCGCTGTTAACTGGCGTACCTGAAAACGTGGTTGTCATCGATACCTCTAATTACTATCCCTTCCGCGATGGCGATATCGCCGACATCAATAATGGAAAACCGGAGAGCGTCTTTGCCAGCGAAGTGCTTAAACGGCCTCTGATTAAAGCCTGGAATGCCGTTCTGGCGGCCACTCTGGCAGAGAAAGGTGTAGCCGACGGTTCTGAATCCCGTTTCGCTATTCCGGTTGCCGGCGACAGCGCCAGCGCAAAAGCCGTCACGCTGGCGCTGGTTAATCAGACCGGCTTCGATGCCGTTGACGCTGGCCCCCTGAACGAATCATGGCGGCAGCAACCCGGCACACCGGCGTACTGCACTGAGCTGAAAACCGATGAGCTTAACCTGGCCTTGCAGGCGGCAGATAAAGCTCGGGCGCCTCTGAACCGGGACGTATTAATCAATGAGTTCATGGCTGCCGGCGATCAACTCACGCACGATGTCATCATTGCGCGCAACCGGGCAGTGACGGCTTAACTCTTCCCCACATTCAAAGAGATACCCATGACTAACAAATTGACATCCATCGAATTTGACGGTCGCGTGCTTTCATTTAGTGAAACCGTCCGCACACGTCGTTCTTACCGCGGATTCCTGCCAACGCCGGTTCCGCAAGACACGCTTACTCGTGTTCTGGAAGATGCGCAGCGTGCGCCATCTAACTGCAATACACAGCCCTGGAACGTACATATTGTGTCTGGGCAGAAACTTGCCGCGCTGTCAGTTTTGCTTCACGAAAAACACCAGACCAGTGATACGACACCAGACTTTACGTTTGATATGAACCATTTTTATGGGGTCTACGGTGAGCGTAAAAATGCACAGGGCAAGGCGTATTACGAGGCACTGGACGTTGCCCGCGGTGACATAGATGGCCGTAAACGGGCTTCAGGCTATAACCTGTCATTTTTCAATGCCCCACACGTGGCCCTGCTTTTTATGCCTTCTTTTGGTGATAACGTCAGGGTAGCTGGTGATATCGGCATGTACGGGCAGACCCTGCTGCTGTCACTCGCTGCTCACGGGCTCGGTGGTATTCCTCAGACCTCCCTGGGTTTCTACGCTGAACCCATACGGCAGTTCCTGAATATCCCCCAGGACATGAAAATGCTCTTTGGCATCTCATTTGGCTATCCGGATGAAAGTGCGCCAGGTAACCGCATGAAAATGGATCGCGTCGATATTAGCGAGTCTGTGACGTTTCACAGCTAAGAGCCTGAACGATGACCTGGCGCCAGCCCCCCGAAGCGCCATGCTACCGTTTGACGCAATGGGACCGGCCCTGGCTGCAGCTGAAATGGTACGTTTGAGTGCTCGCCGTGAAGCACGCCATGCCCCTGTGATCGCTGCGGCTCAATGACTACTCGATGCAAATAAGGAAGCCGGAACCCTCCACATCGGGGTTACCACTGACGACTTCTTCCTGGCCATTGCGGGTATATGGCAGCTTGATTTTAATGACGAGTGGCAACCGCAGCTAACCTGGCTCATAGACATCGTTATGGCGGGACTGCGCGCGGGGGCGCCGCGACGTGCAGTCTCTCGGTAGGCATGATCCAAAGCGTGCAGGCCGGGCAAGCTGCGCATACGATAAGCGAGCATTGGCGGAGAAGAGAACAGGAGATTGGTATCACCCAGCAACCATGCTGATAATCGCCTAAAACTTCATAAAAAAGCCGCTTGCGCGGCTTTGAATTCCTGGTTCTGCCCCCTTTATTCTGGGGTGTTGCAGAGCTATCTTCAGGTACCCTGTTCGCTACCCGGCATGAGCCGTACAGGGTTACACCGTCGGGATGGTGCCGCCATCTATCACATATTCGGTACCGGTGATGGTGGCAGCATAAGATGACGCGAGGAAGGCAATAAGATTCGCCACCTCAATGGGCTTTGACGGACGCCCCAGCGGAATGCCACCGAGGGCATTCATAATGATCTGCTTGCCGCCTTCGTAATCCGTTCCCGCCTGCTGCGCCAGCCGTTCCGCCAGTGCCACCGAAGCTTCGGTTTCGATCCAGCCGGGCGCAACGCGCACCACCCGAATCCCCTTCGGCGATACCTCTTTCGACAGGCTTTTGCTGTACGCTGACAGTGCCGCTTTAGCTGCCGCATAGCCGGTGGTCGATTCCGGTAACGGCAGTTCACGCTGGATAGAGGTGACGTGAATGATCACCCCGCTCCCCTGCGCCAGCATCCCTGGCAACAGCGCACGATCCAGGCGTACCGCAGGCAACAGATTGAGATTGAGTTCCTGTTGCCACTCCTCTTCGCCCAACGCCGCAAAGCCACCGCCGGGTGCGGTAGAACCGCCCGCCACATGGACGATGACGTCGACTCCTCCCAGATGCGCCTGAACGGCTTCCGCTACTGAGGTACAGCCTTTGACCGTGGTCAGGTCCGCCGCCACGAAGACGTCCGCAATACATTCCGTGGGCGCGTGGCGCGCAGTGGTTAGCACCCTGGCACCCTGCTGTTTTAACAGCCCGACAACCGCCTTACCGACGCCTTTGGTGCCCGCGGTAACCAGCACGCGTTTACCCTGGAAATCAAGATCCAACGACATCAGAAAATCTCCAGGGTGTTGATCTTGTCGCCGACCAGGCCGAAAGCATGCTTAAGCTCTACCGGGCTGCCGGGAAAGTTACCAACGACATTCGAGGTGACCGTCACCCGGTCGCCTTCGGCAAGAACCTGAATCGGCTCAACGCTGTAGTCAAACGTGGCCTGCGCGGCACGTTGCCATGCCTCGATCGCTGCGTGCCCCTGATGGGTTTTACCTTCGTCGAACACGACGGCATCGGCGGTAAAACACTGCTTAACGCCGGCGATATCGGCACCATTACTGATCGAAAAATAGGTAGAAATAGCCTGCGGTAGCGATAATGACATGGCTCTGTACTCCCGTTATTTACAGTACGGATATCTTCAACATAGACTGTGAAATTGACAAGTACGCACGAAAAAGTGAGCTACTGAATTGTGAGTAAGTTATATAGCCCGGAATCGGCCGCAAGCGGCGTGGAGCAGGTCCTGCGGTTGCTGGAAGGCCGCTGGAAATTAATCATTCTTTTTCATCTGTTCGACGGGAAGGTACAGCGCTATTCCGATTTTGAAAAACTGATCCCCGGCATTTCGCAGAAGATGCTGGCGCAACAACTGCGACAGCTGGAAGCCGACGGGATCGTGTCGCGGAAGGTATATCCCCAGGTGCCGCCGAAAGTGGAATATCGGCTCACTGAGTGGGGGCAAGCGCTGTGCCCTGCTCTCGATGCAATGCTGAAATGGGCGGAAAAACGCGAGGTTTAACCGCCCCGAAAACTGAGCCAATTAAGACGTTGCCTGTTAGTCGGAAAACCGCGCCTCATATCCCCGCCCTGAAGGACTGGGGTTTTACGGCGCACCTGATAAACTTGTTTTGAAATTAAGTGTTATCGATTAACCCATTGATAAATATGACAGGCGTGTTGGATGAATTGTTCATTTAGCTTTCCGTAACCGGTGTGGCGTGAATTCTTGGTGTTTAAGGGGCCTTTCGGTGGATTTAATGATGTCAGGAGCCGCTCATGGACATGGCAATAAGCTCTTTTAACCATGATCGCCCCTGAGGCCAGTCACCGAGTCCGCTGGCTGCGTTGATATGCCCTCGCTCACCGATATTGACCAGGCTACTGCCCCAGGCATCGGCACAGCGCTGGCTGTAATGGATACCGGCATAAGGGTCATTGGAACTGGCAATCATCATGCTCGGAAATGCGAAACGCTTGTCACTCCGGGGAAAACCAAACCCCTTCGCCTCTTCTGGAAACACATCGCGTGTGGGATCGGGTACCGCGACCAGCAAAGCGCCTCTCACAACCGTGCGGCTATATTGTGCCCAGTTCGCAACCTGCAGGCAGCCAAGGCTATGAGCGACCAAAATGACGTCTGGCCCGGTCTTTCTGACGGCAGTTTCTAAATTTTCGACCCACTCTTCGCAAATCGGATGATCCCAGTCTTGTCCCGAAATGAGGGTCATTGACGCGTCAGTTTGTGCCCATAGCGTTTGCCAGTGTCCAGAGCCCGAGTTGCCAATTCCCGGAAGAAGCAATATTGAAGATGTCATGTCTTGATTCCCAAATAGGTGTTCACATAATGTAGGCGAATGACACATCGTTCCTGAATGGCAAATCATCGAAATAGAGCCCGATTAACCGATGATTCATCTACATTTTGAGCAAAGGATTAGCATGGAGCTTGACAGCAAAGATCGCCAAATTTTGGAAGCACTTCAAACGAACGCACGTCAGAGTTTGGCCTCTCTGGGCAAATGCATTGGACTTTCACAACCAGCGATGAGCGAACGGGTCAAAAAACTCGAAAGCGCAGGTGTCATCGAAGGATACGGCGCACGCATCAATTTGCGAGAGGTAGGTCTGGGATTACAGGCGATCCTGCGAGTACGCACAACCCACCAATACATAAAACAATATCTGGCGTTATTTAAAGATATCCCTGAGGTGATAGAAGCTGACAGGATCACGGGAGAGGACTGCTTCATCGTACGCTGTGTGTTTTCTCAACCGACCGATTTGGAAGCCATCGTCGATGCCCTGGCGGTTCATGGTTCAGTGACCACGTCGTTGGTTCTGTCTAATGCAGTGCGTAAACAGGTGCCTGTGCATCCGAGGTGACAGGCTATCCTTTGATCGACACTGCAGGATGTTAGTGGTGTCCGCTTCTGGCTCTTGCCTGACCTTGGCAGGGTTCCATATCGGCTCTGAGCGAGAAGCCGACGTTACTAGCATCCGGCTGGATTAGTAGGTAAATCTTGTGGGTCGGGGCTTCTGCAGCAAGGCCGGACATGACGATCGGTCACATCATGAAGATGGCTCATGTGGTAATGAAATTAAGTCGCTTTCACTCATCCAATGGCTCTGGCATAAAAGATGCATTGTTAACTTATTGACAACATGAAGACTGACGAAAGAGAAAACCAGTAGCTTCTGGGAAATCAACAAATAAATTCAGTTTTCATGTCAGAACTCAGGGTGCAGAACACTATGAATAAAGATTTTACATTTACTCTTAAGAGCAGCGTTTTCGATGAAAATTATAACCCTTCCGAAAATACGCGTATCACGACCAACTTTGCTAATTTGGCCCGAGGAAAGAACCGCCAGGAGAACCTGCACAACACGTTAGCGATGATTGACAATCGCTTCAATGCTCTGGCGCATTGGGACAACCCAAAAGGCGATCGTTATTCTGTCGAACTTGAAATCATTTCTGTCGAGATGAATATTGAAGGCAATGGCGACAGCTTCCCAGTGATTGAAATATTGAAAACCCATATCGTTGATAAAAAAACCAACGAACGCATTGCAGGTATTGTTGGCAATAATTTCTCCTCTTATGTGCGCGATTATGATTTTAGCGTATTGCTGTCAGCGCACAATAAGAACCAACAAAAATTCAGCACACCAGATAATTTTGGTGATTTACACGGCAATATATTTAAATATTTTGTCAGTTCAGATGCGTACAGAGATAACTTTAATAAACCGCCTGTTATATGCCTAAGCGTTTCAAGTAAAAACACCTATTACCGGACGGGCAATGAGCACCCTGTATTGGGCGTGGAATATCAGCAAGATGAACCTTCATTGACCGATGAATATTTCAATAAAATGGGGTTACAGGCTCGCTACTTTATGCCGAAAAACAGTGTTGCGCCTTTGGCTTTTTATTTTAATGGCGACTTGCTCAGCGATTACACTAATCTTGAACTTATCAGTACCATCAGCACGATGGAGACTTTCCAAAAGATTTACCGCCCAGAGATTTACAATGCTAACTCTGCGGCAGGGCAATACTATCAGCCAAGCTTGAATCAGCAGGATTATTCTTTGACTCGAATCCTTTATGATCGAGAAGAACGTAGCCAGTTGGCTATTGAGCAGGGAAAGTTTACTGAAGATAACTTTATTAAGCCATACCAAACTATTCTTGAGCAATGGTCTGCGAACTACGCTGCTTGATTAACAAAAAAAAGGGTCATCTATTATGAAAAAGTTATTACCGACTTCAACTGCCGGCAGCTTACCTAAGCCCTCTTGGCTGGCACAACCTGAGACACTTTGGTCACCCTGGAAATTGCAAGACCAGGAATTAATCGACGGCAAACAAGATGCCCTGCGTTTGTGCCTGGAAGATCAGCAGCAGGCAGGTATCGATATTGTCAGTGACGGCGAGCAAACGCGCCAACATTTTGTCACTACCTTTATTGAGCACCTCAACGGCGTTGATTTTGAGAAACGTGAGATCGTTAAAATCCGTAATCGCTATGATGCGAGCGTACCGACAGTCGTGGGTCCTGTGAGTCGCCAAAAATCGGTTTTTGTCGAAGATGCCAAATTTTTACGCCAGCAAACCGACCAACCGATTAAATGGGCCCTGCCAGGCCCGATGACCATGATAGATACGCTGTACGATAACCACTATAAAAGCCGCGAAAAGCTGGCCTGGGAATTCGCTAAAATTCTCAATGAAGAAGCCAAAGAATTAGAAGCTGCCGGTGTCGATATCATCCAGTTTGATGAGCCCGCCTTTAATGTTTTCTTTGATGAGGTGAACGATTGGGGCATTGCCACGTTAGAAAGAGCCATTGAAGGGCTTAAGTGCGAAACGGCTGTACACATTTGCTACGGTTATGGCATCAAAGCCAATACCGATTGGAAAAAGACGCTGGGAACAGAGTGGCGGCAATATGAAGAGATTTTTCCAAAACTGCAAAAATCCAATATCGATATCATCTCGCTGGAATGTCAAAACTCCCATGTTCCCATGGAGCTGATGGAACTCATTCGCGGTAAAAAGGTGATGGTCGGGGCCATTGACGTGGCAAGCAATACCATTGAAACACCGGAGGAAGTCGCCGCGACGCTTCGTAAAGCGCTTCAGTTTGTAGACGCCGACAAGCTCTATCCTTGCACTAACTGCGGCATGATCCCTTTACCTCGCGGAGTCGCGAGAGGCAAGCTGGATGCGTTAAGTGCAGGCGCAGAAATCGTCCGCAAAGAACTCTTGGCCAAATAACGTCGCCACATATCAGAGCATTTGAAGGAAACTCAGTCCGGGGTTAGGCGATCTGATCAATCGCCAAATACCCTAAACCACCAACCGGGCTGAGCTGCTCTTCATTGTTTAACACAATACGACCGCGTCTAGGCCTGACTGAAGGGTCGTCAGGTCTGCGATGAGCTGTGAGCTCAACCGCCCCAACACACCCAGTCAGAATGACAGCTTAAGGAAGTAATTTGACCGGATGAGTAAATCTCAGGATGTACAATGGTCGTATAATCGTGTTTTCCGCAATTGATAAGGCAATAACATGAAATTGTACAGCCACAGTTTTAAAGACGGTGAAGCTATCCCAGGCAAGAACAGTTTTGCCGTTTATGATCCAGAAAACCGCATTCGTTTATCTGACAACCTCAACCCACATCTTGCCTGGGAAGATGTGCCGGCAGGCACACAGTCTCTGGTGCTTCTTTGCCACGATCCTGATGTTCCAACCAGCGCAGAAGATGTCAATCAACCGGGGAAAACCGTTCCGGCGTCTCTGCCCCGTGCAGATTTCTATCACTGGTCGCTGTTGAACATTCCGGCGGATCAGGGCGAAATTATTGAAGGCACTCAGTCCAGCGGCATTTCTGCCAGAGGTAAGCAGGGTCCTTCCGCACCAGACGGTCTTATCCATGGTATCAATGATTACACCGCGTGGTTTGCCGGTGATGAGTCAATGGCCGGAACATATTATGGCTATGATGGTCCCTGCCCGCCGTGGAATGATGAATTGGTTCATCATTACATATTCACGTTATATGCTATTCCGATGCCGACATTAAACGTAGAGGGAGAGTTGACTGGCGCTAACGTTCGTCGGGCACTGGAAAACAGCAATGTACTGGCAACAGCCACGCTGACAGGGATCTATACCCTGAATCCGGACGTGAAGATTTAACTCACCACGAGCCATCGACAGGTAAATAATGACCAGAGAAAGCCGGTTGATTGTCCCGGATGAACCAGACGCCATGAGCAATGAATCTCTTTCCTGGTCAGACTATGATGGCAGCAGTCTCAGCCGCGATAATCTGGTTTCGGTGGCTTATCCGCAGCTCAGGGTGAGACAAAGCACACCCTCATTTTGCTTCTTCGAACCGACGGTGCTAATCGTACTGGCGGGGAGAATTGAATTTCTGACCTCAGGAGAAAGTCATACCCTGGCTGATACGGCCGGCGTGGGTTTTATAGATCAGGGCGTCATTGCTGATTATACCAAGTTTCCTCCGGATAACGGCTCCCCGTTCCGATCGCTGTTCCTGACTTTCAGTGCCGATGTGCTGGAATCTTTTTATCAGTTCTCGCAAAGCCATTTATCTCTCTCAGGTGACAGAAAGAAGCCGAAATTTACCGCGACGGCGCTTAACGGCGCGCTGCGAGAGTCGTTGCAAACGTTGCTGAAAAACCTGGCGCAGTCGAATCTCAGTGATGCAAGAATACGTTTGAGGATATTCGACTTGCTGCTGGTCCTGGCAGAACAAAACATTCATTTTGCTCTGCCCCGGCGACAGGGCGTTTTACCGCGCTTAAGCCATCTGCTGCGTGTTTCACCAGAAACCGACTGGACCGCGCGCTCTGCCGGCGAAGCACTGGCGATGAGTGAATCCACCCTGCGCAGACGCTTACGCGAGGAAGGGGGCAGCTTTGAGAAGCTGCTCGTGGATATACGCATGCACCACGGCCTGATGCTGATACAAACTACCCGCTGGAACATGGCGCAGGTGGCTGATGCCTGCGGCTACAAATCGGTTTCGCGGTTTGCTGAACGATTCACTCAGCGCTTTGGCCTGCCACCCTCGCGGCTGCGCTAGCCTTTTCCTCAGGGCCAGGTTTGCGATCAGCGCGAGTTTTGTTGGGGCCGATTAAGGGGTCGCGGCAGATTCGTTGTGGTCGTCAGATCAGAAGCGAGCCAAACACCACGCCACAAAAACCCCGCAACGGACGGTCATCTTTTTTGCGTAAGAAAGAAGCTCAATCCTGGGCTACTCTGCGGAGAACCCAAACGCCTCCTTTTTGCACCCCGTTCAGCATTTTTCTGCCCCTTCGCCTTGTATGAACCCTGTCACAAAACGCGCATGAAGTTTTTAGCCTGTAACGAACCAGGCAGTACAGGGCAATGTTGTTAATGGCCCGTTACAGCTTATCGCCGCCAATTGTTAACGATAATTGATGCGCCAAACGCATCAGTTCATGAGTTTATTGCGCTTATTTACTTTATTTTCATGGTCCAGTCTGCAGAAACAGACGCGGTAAAAGCGCCAAAGCAAACTGGAGATAAAGATGCATTCACCTAACGCACCCATGACGATTCGGGCAAGAACCAGCGCGATATTACGCGTGACCTCCGGCAACTTTCTGGAGCAATTTGATTTTTTCCTGTTCGGGTTTTATGCCACCTACATCGCCCATACCTTTTTCCCGGCCAGCAGTGAATTTGCCTCGCTGATGATGACCTTCGCAGTCTTCGGCGCAGGCTTTCTGATGCGCCCTATCGGCGCAATCGTGCTGGGCGCGTACATCGATAAAGTCGGCAGACGCAAGGGGCTGATCGTGACCCTCTCGATCATGGCCGCCGGGACCTTCCTGATTGTGCTCATCCCGTCCTATCAGACGATCGGGCTCTGGGCGCCGTTGCTGGTGCTGGCCGGCCGTTTATTGCAAGGCTTCTCGGCGGGTGCTGAGCTGGGCGGCGTATCGGTTTACCTGGCCGAGATTGCCACGCCAGGCCGTAAAGGCTTTTACACCAGTTGGCAGTCCGGCAGCCAGCAAGTGGCCATTATGGTGGCTGCGGCGATGGGCTTCGCACTGAATGCCTTCATGGAAGAAAGCGCCATTCGCGAGTGGGGCTGGCGCCTGCCTTTCCTGTTCGGCTGCCTGATTGTGCCTTTCATCTTTTTCCTGCGCCGCAAACTGGAAGAAACTCAGGAGTTCGCCGCCCGCCGCAACCACCTGGCGATGCGCGACGTGTTCAAAACCCTGTTGGCGAACTGGCAGGTGGTTATCGCCGGCATGCTGATGGTCGCCATGACCACCACCGCGTTTTATCTGATCACCGTCTATGCGCCGACCTTCGGTAAAAAAGTGCTGATGCTCAGCGCCTCCGACAGTCTGCTGGTGACCTTGCTGGTCGCGATCTCCAACTTCCTTTGGCTGCCGGTAGGCGGCGCCCTGTCGGACCGTTTCGGCCGTAAGCCGGTCCTGGTGACCATGGCGCTGCTGGCGCTGATCACTGCCTATCCGGCACTTAACCTGCTTGCTGAAGCCCCCAGCTTCTCTATGATGCTGACGGTATTGTTGTGGTTGTCCTTCCTCTACGGCCTCTACAACGGCGCCATGATCCCGGCGTTAACGGAGATCATGCCGACGGAGGTCCGGGTTGCCGGTTTCTCGCTGGCCTACAGCCTGGCGACTGCGGTCTTCGGCGGGTTTACGCCGGTTATTTCTACCGCACTGATTGAGTACACCGGCGATAAGGCCTCACCCGGCTACTGGATGAGTTTTGCTGCCGTATGCGCATTACTGGCGACGCTTTATCTGTACCGTCGCAGCACCTTGTCACTCCAAACTGCACGTTAAATCAGGGATTACGTCATGCAAAAAATTTATCGTTCACTCCTCGCCACGCTGGTGCTTTCCTCTGTCAGCACCGGAGCGCTGGCCAAAGACGTGACCGTCATGATCTCCGGCGGGTTTAAAGCCGCACTGGAAAAACTGGCCCCGCAATTTGAAGCCAAGAGCGGCGACCACATCATTTTGGTGTCCGGCCCTTCCATGGGTAAAACACCGCAGGCGATCCCCGCGCGCCTGGCTCGCGGAGAAAAGGCCGATGTGGTGATCATGGTGGGCGATGCGCTGAAAAATCTGGAAAAGGATAACTGGATCCAGCCGGGGTCGCGTGTGGAGCTGGCCGACTCGCCGATTGGCATGGTGGTCAAACAAGGCGACCCCAAACCCAATATCCAAAAGGATAGCGATCTGCGCACTACCCTGCTGAATGCCCAATCCATTGCTTATTCGGACAGTGCCAGCGGCCGCTATGTCAGCAGCCAGCTGTTCAAAAAATTGGGTATCGAAGACCAGGTGAAAGAGAAGGCGCATATGATTGAACGCACCCCGGTGGCATCCGAAGTGGCGAAAGGGAAATATGCGGTAGGTTTCCAGCAAGTGAGTGAACTGCTGCCGGTGCCGGGCGTCACCTTTATCGGCGAACTGCCTGAGGATGTGCAGTACATTACCCGCTTTGCCGGCGCGGTCGTCGCCAAAGCGGAACACCGCCAGGAAGGCAAAGCGCTACTGGATTTCCTGTCTTCCACCGAGGCGCAAAACACCATTCGCGCCACCGGGATGAGAACCGTGAAAGTTGAACAGCCGGTTAAACAGCCCGATACTGTTCAGTGATCAACTTTTCCAACTCGGCGGCAACGTAGGACTGCATGCGCCCGCTGCGCCGGATCAGGCCAACCGTGCGCTTCACCACCGGGTCGGTCAGCGGCAGCTGAGTCAACACCGAATGCTCTGACGCCGGCATCGACATGGCGGGTACGGCGGCAATGCCGACACCCGCTTCAACCATGCCCAGCATGGTCGTCACATGACGGGTTTCGCAGATGCTGGGGCGCTCAGGGATGATGTGCTCCAGCATCTGGTCGAGCAGATTGCGGTTACCGGACGTCTTGTCCAACCCCACATAATCCTGCTGATAAAACTCGCGCCAGGTCAGGCTTTTTTTACTGGCGATGGGATGATCGCGCCTGCAGGCAGCCACGTAGACATCCCCCACCAGCGGCAAAAATTCGATATTGGGTTGCAGACTGGTCGCAAAACAGATGCCGAAATCCGCCTGGCCGCTGGCAACCGCTTCGATGACGTTACCCGCACTGCTATCGATAAGCTTGACGCGTACCCGTGGGTAGCGGGCCTGGAAACGGCGGATCACGTCGGGCATGAAATAGTAGGCCGCCGAAGGCACCGTGGCGACGGTGACCAACCCCACGCGATCCTGGCTGACCTTATTGATATCCGCTAATACCGACTCGACATTCGCCAGTAGCTGGTCTGAACGCCCGGCAAAGGTCTGCCCATACAGCGTCAGCGTGACGCGCCGGGTGGTTCTGTCGAACAACTTGATGCCCAGCGCGGATTCCAGCTTCTCTATCCTGCGGCTCAATGCTGACTGCGAAAGACAGATGGACTCTGCGGCAAGCCGAAAATTGCCGTATTCAACCAGCGCTCGAAAAGCATAAAGATCGTTGAGATCAAAATTCACGGGCATAGCGGCAGATAATCCTTTCAGAGGCGGCAAGGGCGTAAATGAGAGATGATAGCCGCTTATTGGGCAACGGCAACCTTTTAGACACCGATCGACAGCCTCCCCTGACCTCATGCTCTGGTTACATTTGAAAGTGAAGACACTGACAAAGCCACCATCGCATGCCATTCAAAATGCCGTTCGTCAGTAATAAAGCCCCCACCGTTTGAATTGACGCGTTTAGTGGGGGACTGGCAGTAAAATCCGCTATTTAAAGCGGATTAAGGTTGATGACAAAGTTGTCTTTGAACCCGAGATACCCGGGCCTAGCGCACCGAGGGGCGCTCCGACGGCCAAGGCCGTTACGACCCCTTCGGCACGCTCTCCCTAATAACGGGCTTTGTCAGCAGTCTGAATCCGCTATTTAAAGCGGATTAAAATTCACTGCCATGCAGAAATAGCGAACGTCCCTTCGGGTTTCACCGGCAGATACTTAGCATAGTAATCCAGGTAATTCTTGACCGGATCCACATCTTTAAACTGCTCTGGGTAAAGTGATTTGGCAATAAACTGAATCATGGCGAAATCGGAAAGCGTTCTGGATGCGCCTTGATAGACACCGAAGAGCTGTTTGTTTTTTATCGCCGGCAGCGAGGCCCAGCCATTACGCGCAGAGAAACCGATAAGCTGCTGAGTGGCCATATTTTTATCAACGCCAACCCCCATTGACAGTGCCGACGAAACCTTGTTGTTTTCTCTGCCCGAGATAAAGATCGCATCTGGCATCGCAACCAGAACCTGCTCTGGATTAATGACACCCCACCACTCAAAAAGCGATGCGGCGATATTATCCGCGCCGGCGAGTTTCAGCATCGCGCCCCACATGTTCTCGCCATAGGTAAATGAATATTCGCCAGGCCCCTTATTCCCGAATTCAATATAAACCTTGGGTTTTTTCAGGCCTGAACTATTCACTCTGCGTTGCACATCTGCAATGTTATTGGCATAAAGGTCCGAGAGTTCCTGCGCCCGTTTTTCTTGCCCCGTCAGTATTCCAAATATTTTGGTAGAGCTGACATGCTTTTCTACCGTTTGAGCATTGTAGTCGATCACAACCACCGGGATTTTCAACGCTTCAAGGCGAGACACTTCATATTTTAAAGCGACATACTGCCACTGAGCCAAAATAACCACGTCAGGTTTTAACGATATGATATTTTCAAGCGAGATATTATGGAGATCGACTTCACCAATATCGGCGATACGGGCAAGGGATGGCATCTGTTTAACATACATATTCCAATTGGCAGGTACTTTTCCCCGCCACGCTTCACGCGAAATACCTATTACGTGATCGAATGCGGCTTCCCCGCCCACAGCCATGTAATCTTCGAAGTTAAACCCTAAGATAGCCCGCTTTACAGGCGTCTCGACCGTAACCTGCCGCCCCATAACATCTGTTAAGGTGGTGGTGGCGGCATTAGCGATGCTGGACCCGGTTAAAAAAACAATGAACATTAAAAAGGTGATTAAATTGCGAACGCCCATAAAATGAAAATCCTCAGGATTTGGGGTAAATCTTAGAATGATTTATTCTATTTTCTTGAAATCAAGATGCAAATGATAATAATTTCTATTAAAATTAACGGCAACTGTAATCGTTGTACCCTTTGAATTTTGTATAAAAAAACCAGTCACCGCACAAAACCCAGCACTAATAACCACCTATAAAAACAAATCCAGCATAGAAAACCACATTAAAACAAAAACCCGAGATTCTCATTTGGTATCGGCAGGGATCTGCATTTACGCCGTTAAATTGTTTTTAAATGGCCATGGTGAAAATATCACCATGGCCAGATACCGCCTCGCTTGGTTAACTGAACGCCTTCTTTCCAGCCATCCGCGCAATGGCAGGATGCCCCTGACAACCTTTCAATTGACGTGGGCCTTAGGCCGGCATGGGGTCGATAAACACGTAAAGTTTGGTGATCTTGCCGTCGAGGATCTCGACAACATCAAGCCCGGTTATCGCCGGTGGCCCTTCTTGCGGCCCGAAGTGCCAGCGCAGGCGGCCGATACCGTGGTGCCCGACCGCCGGCCCGAAGGTGCCGAAAACAAAGCCCGCAGGCGCCTGCGATAACACCTCGTTGACGACCTGTTCGATACCTTCATACCCGCTCGCTTCGACGCCGGGTTCGTAAACCAGGACGTTTTCGGCATAGATCTCTCGGATCGCCGCACGGCGCTTCTGCGTATCTGGCTCGGCGAACACGCGATGAATAGGCGCCTGCATCACGGCGTCGTAATCGATAAAGGTTTCCCTGGATACTTCAGCAACTGGTTGAGCAACGTCGTCAGTTGGTTGAAGATAAACGTCGTTTTGTGAACCGGATAATCAACACGCTTAAACAGTATTATCCTCAGCCACTGGAGTGGTTCTCACATCGGGGTAGCTTACTATTGTGTGAGCTGATTATCCGGTGGCCCAGTTTGCAACAACTGAAACGAGCCAGGCGCGACACGATCCGCAACTTTCTGAATGCCAAAGGTGGCCGCGCAATAGCCCTTACCGAGCAGCGTGTTGCGAGTATTGATAACGCGATCCCATTGACGACAGACCCGAGTGTTATAGAGGCTAATGCTTTGATGGCAACAGTACTGGCGACACAAATTAAAGTCGTGAGTGAAATCATCAAAACCTATGACGAACGAATCGAAGCGCTGTTTGACACATTGCCAGATGCGGGGCTGTTCAAATCACTTCCGGGCATGGGGCCGTGTATGGGCCCACGGATGCTTGCTGCACTGGGTGATAACCGTGACCGGTTTAACAGCGCTGAAGAAATTCAAAACTACGCAGGTGTTGCGCCGGTGACAGAACGAAGCGCCCAGAAATCCTGGGTTCACTGGCGATGGCAGTGTGCCAAGTTCGTCAGGCAGACCTTTGTTGAATGGGCTGCCAAGACGGTTACCTCATCATACTGGGCCAGACTTTATTATCAGGGACTGCGAGAAAAAGGAAAATCTCACCAATCTGCAATCCGGGCTCTGGCATTCAAATGGATAAGGATCATTTACCGCTGCTGGAAGACCAGAACCCAGTACGATGAAGCAAAGTATTTGCTGGCTCTCGAAGCGCGACAGTCGCCCTTACTGAAGCCATAAAAAGCTTGTCGAATGTCTCAGGGCGTGAAGCGGAAGTTCGCTTTAAAGGGTAACTAATCAGCTTGTCTGACGATCTCTGAAACAGAGTGAGCCACTTTGCTAAAATACTTACACATAGGCCTATGCTGTTCATAAGCCTATGAAAAAAATTAGTCAAAAATCTAAATCTACCGCATGATTGGACTGTTGATGCAAATTTTCTGCAGGATGCAAGGAATTCATGTAATCAATAATCTCTTGATTTTGTAACAAGGCAGAATAAAATGCACTCTGCCAATCTTTACCAATGTCTGGCTGTGGAATCTCTGATAAACGTTGCTTTAATGCTGTACTCACGTCAAATTTTGCATTGGCCAATCTTCTCTTCCATTGCCGGAATTCCTTTTTGCAATAATGAATAATTCGTGATTTAATTTTTAATTTTTCCGCATGAATAATCACTCGCCTTTGGTCATCAGCCTGAGTTTCTATAATTCTTTTTAACTTTACCACTACAGATATATCATTGCTTTCAGTATTTAATGAGACATTCATTGAGAAACGAAAATTCTCCAGAAAATTGAAATAAATAGGATGTATAAACATAGCTAAATTATTTTCAATGCAATAATAATGCTCGCCTTTTACTGGAGCGCAACCTCTACACTGAGGTACTAGATTATTAGGAAAAATAGAAAATTCAGGCCATTTTCCTTTAGGGATAAAATGATCTAAAGTGTCAGGAATCATTGGGTTTCCGCAGTAAGGGCAAAAGGAAAGTTCGTGTTCATTTCTTCTTTCAAGTAATAATTTGTTTAATTCCTTTGGTGCTTTTTCATAATAGTCAATTAATAGATCAGAATGTTGTAGGAATGCACTATCAGGTAGCGCATCATTACTAGAATCTATCAGGTTATCATATGAGCTATAATTCTCAGAGAGTTCTTCAGCTATAAGTTCAAGTTGTTGAACATTTTCTTTTTTACTTCCTCTTGCCGCATCAAGCCATGTGCAAGGCTGATTTTCCATGAGCTCGCCTAAGTATTTCATTATTCATCCTCAACAGACATCTTGTCATCATCTGATTTTGAAAGTGCATAAGCTAATGCATCATTGCCGATATACCCCTTAATTTCAGAAATAGATGAGCTATCGCGAATGAAATATTTATCAATCTCTTTTTGATAAGGCTTGCTTACATATTCATCATCGAATACTTCCGAGACTATTACATCAATTGACTCCCCATATGTTTCAACTGAGGATCTAAATACTTTAGTGTTCCCTTCAATTTTTCGTAATATAGTTACTGCATCTCTTTCAACTTCACGTGTCAATATTGATGAATGAGTGGCAATTATAGAAAAAGATTTTGTTTCATCCAAAATGTTCTTGAGCATGTTTATCAAACCAACTTCAAGCTCAGGGTGTAAGTAAAGCTCAGGTTCATCGAGGATTAATAAACTTTCTTCTTCAAGCTCAGATATTATTGCCGGAATCATATATGTATAAATTTTCTGACCTGAGCTTAGAGGGATTATGGCACCGTTTTTTTTAAAGATTAATCCTTTTTTTAAATTTATGTTTTCTTTAATGCTATTGATTTTGGTTTTTTCGTTTATGCAAATTTCTTCACCACCATTATCCAGTGTCGATATTGAATCAAATTCTATTGAAATGGATAATGTTTCTTTTAGAAGTTGAAATCTCGTTTTATCATTCCACCAACCGTTTTCTTCATCATAACTAAGTATTTTAATAATTGATTCAACGCTTTTTAAAACTGGGTATTCCGGGTCAAAGATTCCATCCTGATTTCTAAACCCTATATAAGAGTATTCATTTACATGTAAACGTTTTCGTTTCAAGCTTTTTTTGTTAGCCAAAGAGCCTTGCCGTGAATATTTTACTGTTAGCTTATTGAATATTTCATTTTCCGTATAGAAGTCTTCAAATGGTGAGTGCGCAATAACTATTAACTTGTGAAAATAAGGTGGGTGCTCTTCACCGTCTGTAACACCTGTTATAACTTCACTTATTCTCTTCAATATATGGGTTTTGCCAACACCATTCTTTCCGATTATAAGACAGATATTTGACTTCCCAACCTTTCTATCCATGTTAAATTTAAAATTAATAGGGTCAAAACTATCACCGAGGCTTTCAATGTTCAGGTCAAATTTAGTTTTAGGATTATATCTCCCCAGTGCTATTTGATATCCTTTTTTCAAAATTGCAGCAGAAGAACTTCCTCTCATTAAACTACCTGAATATCCACCCCATTCAGAGTATTCTCCTTGATTCCCGAGAAAATACCCTGCATCACATAAAGATTCTAGCAGGGAATCTATTTCCTCAGATTTAAATAGTGTGTTTATCTTTTTATAATAGTCTATATCTTCACCAATCGAAACCAACTTATTTTCAGACAGTACGCCATTAATATTAATAATTTTTATCTCAATTTCTTCACCATATTCTTTAAAGTAAAGTGATGTATTTTCATTTGCTTTGGAAAGCATTTTTATATTGCCAATTTTTATCTTATCAATATCTCTGACATAATATACTTTGAACGTAATGATATATCCGAAGTCATCCCATGGAACTCCATAGTTTGTTCCTATATGATCCTGAAGCAAATGAATCCCAGGGTATTTATCAATCATTAATGTTTCCGAGTAGTAATAATCCATTTTAACTCCTTTGAGTGAATAATTATCTAAAAACGCTCATGAGAATTTATTCATTAAATTGCATACATTCTCTTAACATAGTGTGAGTTTATAGCATCGTTTTTTGAAGCTTAATGCTTTGGTGATTTTCCAATAAAACATACAGCCCCAGATTAATAGATAGTGTTAACACTCTTAAAACAAGATTTACACTGTGAGAGAAAAATATAACAAAAAATTATCATTATGTAAGCCCCTTAGCATAGGTTTATCAGTTTTTACCACATAATCGAATAAATATGTGCGTTAGTGAACTATTCATAACTGTTAACGCTAAGTGAGATTTACAACGTCCGCTCCGGCACTAACCCGACAATCAGTACCTGACCACCAAGCGCCGAGCTAGTTGCCTACCCAACAACATTCCCCCACGCCCTCCGCCCACTCACCTAAAACTACACCACCAGATGCCAGAGACCAGGCGCTTCCCCCACTACTTCCTCCCCGCCCCTTTAAGCCCGCGATTTAAGTCCTGAATGCGTTTCATGGTTTTCATAGTGCGTGCAGAGGTGGCCGAAGCGACGGAAAGGATCAGCATTTCCAGGCACACCAATACGGTGCCATGCAGCGGTAAGCGGCCATTCTCGCCGCCGCGGGGAACGTTGATCACGACATGCGCTTCCCCGGCAAAAAACGAGTCGCTGGCGTTGGTCAGCAAAATAATCGGGATGCCGAGGCGCTTCGCTTCGCGAATAGTTGTCCTCCCTTCCCTGTGCGCCGACTTCTGCGCCATCATAATCAACACGTCGCCGCGCTGGAGGGTGATCAACTGTTCGGCGAGGGCAATGCCGGAGCGGTTAAGCGATACCGCAGGAATGCCGATGCGATTAAACAGCCGGGTGCTGTAGTCGGCCAAAATCCCCGAGGCATTAATGCCGAATAGCGCCACCTGGCGTGCCTCAATCAGCAAGCTCACCGCTTGCGAGATGGCCTGGCGGTTGTGCGGTTCAGATAACACGTCGCAGGCGCGCTTATGCCCCCCCAACACGAAGTCGATGCCGGAATTGATGTCACAGGCCAGATCGCTCACGGTAGCGTTCATCTTTTCTTCGGAGTTAACCGCAGTGCCGAACCAGGCTTCCAGCGTGCTTTTCATGTCGCGCAAGCCGGCAAAACCCAATGCCTGCACCGCCCGCACCACGGTGGCATCCGAGGTGCCCGTCGCTGCGGCAATCTCCATGGCGCTCGCTTCCATTACGGACTCGCGATGCTCATGGATGTAGCGCACCACCGCCTGTAATCGTGGAGAAAGCGCCGCCGCACGCGCGCGGTAACGTTCGCCAAAAACATCGACACGTTTT
Source organism: Serratia inhibens (assembly GCF_003591175.1). GTDB lineage: Bacteria > Pseudomonadota > Gammaproteobacteria > Enterobacterales > Enterobacteriaceae > Serratia > Serratia inhibens. Next base: position 370,382 of record NZ_QYYG01000002.1, read on the forward strand.
TTTATTTCATTTCCCGTTATCGCCATATGTTTGCTCAATCCGTTTGTTTTTTATTGGTTTATTGACCCAAGGCCGTGCTGCAAAGGCCTCTTCGTTCGCGCTAAATGTAGTAGCTATCAGGCTTTTAAAACAATCATATCGCGGCCTACCGACGGAAAACCGTCGCCAAATCGCAACAAAAAATCAAGAAAAATACTTTAAATACAAATCACTAAGTGAAAACAATCACCCACATAAAACGCGTCATCTTTTTGCACGCTGTTGTAGTGACGGGTTGAATTTTCATATTTACTACTACATTGCCTTATGATTGAATGATTATCAATTACATTGATACAAAGACTTCCCTTACCCTGGCGGTTTCACTTAAAAACAGCCGGGTTTTTATTGGCAAAAGAAAATAACAACATCATTAACACCGGGTTTAATTAGATGAATAACAATAAATCGTTTTACTTTAAACGCAGCTGCCATCCGGCCATTCTTGCCGCAATCTATGGCGCCGCGTTTTTCACCTCAGGCACCAGCTATGCCGCATGGGACGACAATACCCTCACCGTTACCGGGCAAGCGGCAGACGAACAGGGTTACAGCGCCAGCAGCAGCTCCGTTGCCGGCAAAACGCCAACCGCCAGGCTGAATGAAGCGCAATCCGTCAGCGTAGTTACCCAACAGCAGTTAGAAGACTATCAGGCCGAAAGCCTGGCCGATGCGATGCGTTTTGTCAGCGGCGTAGCCGAAGGCAACACGCTGGCGGGTACCGAAGATGGCTTTGTGCGCCGCGGTTTCGGTTCCAACTCGGACGGCTCCATTTACCGCGACGGCGTGCGCAGCAGCCAGGGGCTGAATTTCGATGCCACCACCGAACGCGTTGAAGTGCTGAAAGGCTCGGCTTCGCTGCTGTACGGCATCCAAAATCCGGGTGGTGTGATCAACGTCGTCAGCAAAAAACCGCAATACGACTGGCACACCCGGGTCAGCGGCCGCTACGCCAGCGAAGGCGGCGGTGCAGGCACGGTAGATGTCACCGGCCCGCTCGGTAACGGTTTTGCCTTCCGGCTGATTGCCGAGAAACAAAATCAGGATTATTGGCGCAATTTCGGCAGTGACGAACACACCCTGATCGCCCCGTCGCTGCAATGGTTCGGCGAAAAAGCCAACTTCTTGATCAGCTACTCCGAATATCGCTACGACATTCCTTACGATCGCGGCACCGCCTTTATCGACGGCAAACCGGTCGACATCGGCTATAAAAACCGCCTGGACGACAAGGCCAACCATGCCTGGGGCCACAACAAAACGCTGAATGCCCAGTATGGCTGGCAGTTCAACGAAGACTGGAGCACCCGCCTGACGCTGGGCTGGAACCAGCGCCGCTACGACAACAACGAAGTCCGGGTGACCGGCATCAACACCACCACCGGCGCCGTCACGCGCCGCGCAGATGCCAACCGTGGCTTCAACCATAAAACCAAATACCTCTCCTGGGACCTGATCGGCTCGCAGAACATCTTCGGCATGACGCACGATATCGTTCTGGGTACCGATTATGAGATGAACCAGACCTATCGTGCGCATCAATACCAGGGCAAAGCCAACAGCAGCTTTAACCTCAACGATCCGCAATACGACATCCTGTCGCCCGTGACCAACGGCAGCACGGAAAACGTCGCCAACAGCAATAACCTGAACCGCATTCACAGCCGTTCGGTGTACGCCAAAGACAGCATTTCGCTGACGCCGGACTGGATCGCCGTGTTGGGCGGGCGCTATCAGCATTACGAGCAGCGCGCCTCCAAAGGCTTCAATCCGGTGGTGGAAACGCTGGATGACGAAGGCAACAAGTTCCTGCCGCAGGCTGGGCTGATTTATAAACTGACGCCGGATGTCTCGCTTTACGGCAGCGTCAGCAAATCCTTTACGCCGTCCACCAACGTCGACGATGACGGTGACGTCGGCAAGCCTGAACAGGGCACCACCTGGGAGATGGGCAGCAAGTGGCAGGTCTCGCCGCGCCTGTTCGCCAGCGTGGCACTGTTTAATATTGACGAACGCGACATGTCGCTCAGCATCAACGGCACAACGCGCGCTATCAATAAAGCACGCTCACGCGGTGCGGAATTCGAACTGAATGGCGAGATCTTGCCGGACTGGGAGCTGAGCGCCAATTACAGCTACACCAACGCCAAGATCATTGACGACGGCGAGAATTCCGCGAATAACGGCAACCGTCTGCAGAATGCGCCACGCCATTCAGGCGCGCTCTACCTGAGCCATAATTTGGTGATCAGCGGCATTCCGGGCGATTTCCGTGTCGGTGGCGGCGCGCGCTACGTCGGCACGCGGGCGGGCGATCCGGAGAACAGTTTCACCCTGCCGAATTATGTGGTGGCCGACAGTTTCATCGCGTGGAACAACCGCCTGTTTGGCGAGAAAACGCAGTTGAAGCTGAACCTGAACAACCTGTTTAATGAGCACTACTACACCTCCAGCGGCGGCAATCTGCGCGTGCGCGAAGGGGAAACACGTAATCTGATGGTACAGGCGAGCGTGGAGTTCTAAGCCGTTCCGTCCCCTTTAGCCTGACCGAAGAAAAAGCCCGCTCGGGGTAAACCTGAGCGGGCTTTTTGTCGGGGCCGTTCCCTGGCTCCCTCTATTGTTGGCGATAAGGCGTTACGGCGTGGCGGTGTCAGCCTCCACCGGTGTACGCAGGCCGCGCCCCGTCAGCGTGAAATAGGAAATGACGGTAAAGGTGGTGGTGATCAAGCCAAGGATCAGATAGGCCTGATGGAAACCCACCGAGTCATACATTCTTCCCACCCAGGCGGAAAGCACCACGCCCGAAAGCTGTTTGGACAAATTAAAACCGATCAGGAACAAGGTTGCCGACACCCGGGGATCAAACACCGAGGAAATATATTTAAAGGTGCCCACCAGCAGGAAAGGCAGCTCAAACATATGCAGCGTTTTCAGCACAATAACTTCAATGCCGCTGCTGGCGAAGGACGATCCGATAATCCTCACCGACATGATGGCACCGGCCACCAGCAGCGCATTTTTGGCGCCGATGCGGTTAATGATAAACGGGGCGCAGAACATGATGCAGGCGTTCAATAACTCCCCGCCGGTGGTGACGAAACCGAAGATCTCGGTGCCCCTTTGCGGCGATGAAAAGAAGCCTTTGAAAAAGTTGGCGAATTGCTGGTCGAACACGTCGTAAATACTGGCGACGCCAATCACGTATAACAAGAAGGCCCAGAAGCGCGGCATTTTTAACAGCTCCAGCGCCATGGCCAGCGAGAACTCGCGCTGATTCGCCCCCAGCTTGTCCATCACCTGCGCCGTCTGGTTCGGTTGCGGGCGGGATACAATCAACAAGACGGCCAGCACCACCCCGAACCCTGAGGCGATCCAGAAGGTAATGTTGGGGTTAATGCTGAATAGCAGCCCGGTTATCGACGCGCAAATGGCCCAGCCCACACAGCCGGAAACGCGAACCTTGCCGTATTCAAAACGGTTGGTGCGGCTGACGCGTTCAATATAAGCTTCCACAGCCCCCGCGCCGCCGGAGAACACAAACCCCAGGTAAAGGCCCCCCGCCAGCGCGCCGGCATAAATATTGTATTGCAGCAAAGGCGCCAGCACGTAGATAAAGAACGGTGCGAATAAAATCAAAAGAATGACAATCGCCCACAGCAGATGTTTGCGCAGGCCCAGCTTGTCGGAGATTAAACCGAAAGCCACCTGAAAAATAATGGCAAACAAGGCAATAAATGAAAAAACCATCCCGGTTTCAGTTTTGGTGAGGTGATTGACATCCGAAAGCCATATCGGGAAAAAAGGGAAATACGCCGACATGATGAAATAGTAGAAAAAGAAGAAGAGCATAAAATAAATAAAGTTATGCCGTTCCTGTGCCGAGAGCTGAGTCAATTTCATAGTGTCACCTGGATTATTATTTTTTAATGGGGGGAAGATTCCCCCCTCCACGCTTACTGATGCTTAATACTGACCTGATAACGCCACTGCGTTTCCTTTAACAACCACTCTTCATGCACGCTCGGCGTCCAGGAGTCATCGCCCCCCACGCCCATGTGCTGCGCGTCCAGGGTGATCCAGATACCGGGTTCGGCGCGCAACAGATGCCAATGATCGACGTCCATCAACTGCTTGCTGCCGTAAGGCATGATGGAGAAATGGAATAATCCGTCGACGCGCCAGGCTCCCCAATTGAGCTCATGGGTGTTGCAACGCAAGCCATTTTCCGTGGGGAAGACGTACGGGGTGGCCATCTCACTCAACGGCAGGCGCCAGCGTGAGAAACAGGCGCTTTTTTGGCGATCGGGGTAGTTCTCATGCGGCCCCAACCCTAACCACTCGACTTCTGCGGAAGCCGGTGTGGCCTGGAAAACCATGCCGATACGCGCCAGTGGCGGCAAATGGCTTGCGCGCTCCCCTTCGACGTTGATCTTCAGCGCGCCGTGGCCATCAATCGTCATCTGCCAGTGGCTGACGATCAGCACCTCATCGCCATAGCGGTAATGGAAGGTGCTGCGGATCTCCACCCGGTCTTCGTAAGCCGCCGCCGTGCACTGGGCGCAGGCTCTCTCCATGTCATAAAGCCCGGCTTTTTTCCAACGTTCCACCCAGGCGTTAGGGTCGCATCGTTCAACTTCACTGACCCCAATGTCGTTATCCAGCGGCGCGCGAACAAACTGGTCGGTGAACGGGCTAATCAGTGTGTTTTCACCCGCCACCGTCCACTGCGTCAACAAACCGCTCTTGCGGTCGATAAACCATTGCTGTTCGCCATGCAGCACCCGATAAGCGTCTTCATCAATCTGCAGTTCAGGGCGAACGCCGGGTTTTGGCGCATCCGGCAACGCCAGCGCCGTCGGCAAGCGGAATTGCTGCCATGCAACGCGGTGCCCGGCCGATGACCAGGCGGTAGCCTCCGGCTGGATAACTTCAAGGATCAGAGTGACATTGCGGGTATTCGCCGGCAAATCGATGCGTTCCGCCAGGGTGACGACGGCATTGCCCTGCGGCGGGAGGTCCAACGCCACCTCGCCAGAGCGCCATTCGCGCCCATCCTGTTCAATGCGCCAGTGCAGTGTTTCATTGTCGGTACGGCGGAACAGATATTCACTGCCGACAGCCACCTCGAGCGGCGCATGGCTCACCAATGAAAACTGGAAGAACTGCTGCGCATGTTTGGCTTCATGGAGCGAAGGGTGTGGCGTGCGGTCGGCAAACACCAGGCCGTTCATGCAGAACTGCCGGTCATTGGGCGTGTCGTTGAAGTCGCCGCCATAGGCCGGTGCGGGCGAGCCATTCTCATCGTTTTTAAGCAGCGATTGATCGGCCCAGTCCCAGACAAACCCGCCCTGAAGCCGCGGATACTGACGAAATGCCCGCCAGTACTCGTCAAAATTCCCCAGGCTGTTGCCCATCGCGTGGGCGTATTCGCACAGTATCAGCGGGCGGTTTTCGCCCGGCATGCCGACCCATTTTTTTATCGACCATTTTGGCACCCCGGGGATGAGTTGATCGTCATCCACCCTGGCATACATCGGGCAAAGGATATCCGTTGCCGCGCTGTTGGCCCCGCCGCCTTCGTACTGAACCGGCCGTGTGGGATCACTGCTTTTGATCCAGCGGTAAAGCGCATCATGCAAACTGCCATGCCCGGACTCATTGCCCAGCGACCAGATAATGATGGAAGGATGATTGCGGTTACACTGCACCATGCGGGTCACGCGGGCGCTGTAAGCCGGGAACCAGCTCGGATCGTCACTCAGCCGCGCCATCGGCACCATGCCGTGAGTTTCGATATTGGCCTCATCCACCACGTAAAGGCCGTAGCGGTCACACAGCTCGTACCAACGCGGATTATTGGGGTAATGCGAACAGCGCACGGCATTAAAGTTGTTCTGCTTCATCAGCAGAATATCCTGAATCATGTCCTCTTCGTTGATCGCCTGGCCGCGCTCCGGGTGGTGCTCATGCCGGTTGACGCCACGGATCAGCAGCGGCTTGCCGTTCACTTTCAGCAATCCGTCCGTTATCTCTACGCGGCGAAAACCGGTGTCCGCCGCCTCGGCTTCAATCAGCTCACCATCGGCGCCGTAAAGCGCAATGACGGCGCGATAACAATGAGGTAACTCGGCGCTCCATAAATCCGGCGCCTGCACCGGCAACGCAAAGGTCACCCGATCGGCATAAGCCCCCCGCTCGTCAATCGGCTCGGTGCCCAGCGGCTTGCGTTGGCCGGCGATTTTTTCATCGCCTCGCCACAGGGATAAATCCACCTGCAGCCCCGCCGGCTGGGCTTTCCCCGCTGCGACCTGCACCGAAGCCTGCAAGGTGCCGTGCCGATACTCCGTATCCAGCCCGGCGGTCAGTTGAAAATCGGTAAGGTGGGCGTCCGGCTTGTGCAGCAATGACACCGAGCGGTAAATGCCGCTCATGCGCCACATGTCCTGATCCTCAAGCCAGGTGCCCGAGCTCCAGCGCATCACCATCGCGCAGATACGGTTGCCGCCGGCATGCAGCGCGTCGGTTAAATCGAACTCGGCCGGTAAGCGGCTGTCCTGTGAATAGCCAATCCACACCCCATTGCAAAAAAGGTGGAACGCCGAGTTCACCCCGTTGAAGATGATTCGGGTTTTGCCTGCCTTCAGCCAGGCTTCCGGGATGTCAATCTCGCGCGAATAGCACCCCGTCGGGTTCTCCTGCGGCACAAAAGGCGGTTCGGTCGAGATCGGGTAGCGGACGTTGGTGTAGATCGGCGCATCATAGCCGTCCATCTGCCAGTTGGAAGGTACAGTTACCGGCCGGCTATCCGGGCCATCCGCCACTAACCAGCGCGGGTCCGCCGCTTCGGGCTGCGCCAGATAAACAAACTGCCATTCGCCATCCAGCGAAACGCACCGATCGGAGCGCCGGTTATCCCAGGCCTCTTCCACCGCACGCCAACTGCGAAATTGCGGGTGGGCGGGTAATCTGTTGAGGTGGGTGACGGCCGGGTTCTGCCAGTCCTGCCGGGCCAGTACCTGATGGAGAACGCTGTCCGGCGGGTTATCGTTTACCGAATAAAGAGGCTGCTTCATAACAATCCTTACCTGCTGTCATAGGGATGTATAGCGCTATACATTTTCAGTCGAGTAAATACGAGATACATATTGGCGGGCAATGAATTTGGTGGTTATCTTTGAGGTCAATCACGCTATTTGTTGATTGTTTCCTATAATGTATTGCGCATGACATTAAATGTTTTTTTAATACATTTTCAGACAAGACGGCGCCTTGCAGGCTAAATAACGGCGTTTAATACCGCGACACCCAAACTTGAGACGGGTGGGGAACATGCGGGTTAGCCGACCGTTGAGCGCATGGACGCGCGATACGAGCCTCCATGGACGGATTCACGGCGTATCGGCGCTCTGCATGTTCCTCACCTGTAGCACTATTTAACGCTGCACTTTCATTGCGAGATTGAATGGATGAATAAACGGCAGGCAACGCTGGAAGACGTGGCAAAACAGGCGGGAGTCTCCCAGCAGACCGTGTCACGGGTGTTGAACAACCCGGATATCGTCTCCGAACGCACGCGCAATAACGTGCTGGGCGCGATGAATACGCTCAATTATGTGCCTAACCGCTCCGCACAGATCCTGGCCGGCAAAACCTTGCCGACGTTTGGCTTGCTCACCACTTCCCTTGCGCTGCATGCCCCTTCGCAAATCGCCTCAGCGTTCAAGCACCATGCGGAATCGGTGGGGTATCAGGTGGCGATATCGATGTTGAAAACCGGGCAGCTGAACGTCCTGCAATCGGCGCTGAATGAGTTTCGGGCGCAGAAGATCAACAGCGTGGTCATGAGCCTGCCGCTGGAAAAAGCCGATGCGGAAACCCTGGCGCGGGATAACCCGGACATACGGCAACTGTTTCTGGACGTGCCGCCCGCCGCAGAGGTCTGTCACCTTGGCTTTCTTCACAGCGACGGCACCGCCAGCAGCGTTAACCTGCTTCTGGAGCTGGGGCACCGGAAATTCGGCTTGCTGGCCGGCCCGGAAAGCTCCATTTCGGCACGGCTGCGTCTGGCCTGTTGGCGCGACACCCTGTATCAGGCGGGCATTGCGGAGACAGATACCGAGTACGGCGACTGGAGCGCCAACAGCGGCTGGGTAAAAACCGTGGAATTATTCAGCCGGCACCCGGATATCACGGCGATGCTGGTCGCCAGCGACCAGATGGCGTTAGGGGTCATCAGCGCCTTGCGGCAACTCAACAAGCGCATACCGCAGGATGTGTCCGTGATTGGCTATGACGATACCCCCGACAGCCAGTATTTCCACCCGGCCCTGACCACGGTGAGGCAGGACTTTGATCTGATAGGAAAACGTGCGGTCACCCATTTGTTGAACATGGAAAATCAGCCGCAAGAGGCGTTTAACGACCTGTTACCGACCACCCTGGTTATCCGGCAGTCCACCGGCAAACCGGACGCCGCAGGTTCGGAGAGCGCCCTCGTCAGGCAACTGAAAGCGCTGGTGCAGCAGTTGTAATATTCCCCCGAAATCCTGCCCCGCCCGGAAGCAGAATTTCGGCATGACTGGCCCCTTTCCTATGGCAATGTTGCGCAGGTTAGAACCTCATCCCTGCGCAAAATTGGCCTGAATACGCTGTTGCAGATAGTCTTCGGCGCTAATCGCCGGGTACTTTGCCTGTGGCCCCAGAATAACGACGTCTTTATTGGCCTGGCAGAAAAACGCCAGGCTGTAGCGCGCGCCCTGATACTCGCCGGGCAGCGGATTCCTTACCCGGTGGAAATTCGAGGGTAACTGGTCGTCACTCCAGCGCATCAGCATGTCACCGATATTGCAGGTAATCACCTCTTCACGCGGTTCGATGCTGGTCCACAACTGGCTTTCGCGATCTTTCCCCGGGCAAACCTGCAGCCCGCCCTGACCGGGGCGTTGGAATAACAGCGTCAGGCAGTCAAAGTCGGTATGGGCACCGGCGCGCCACATCCCCTGCTGCGACTGTTCAGTGGCGTAGTAATGCAGCATGCGCAGGGTGCTCTGGTAAGTTTGCCGGTTGGGGTTATGCGCCTGCTCGAAAAAGTGCTCGGGGAAACCGAGTTTGAGCGCAAAGCATGAAAGCAGCTTCATCCCCAGTTGCCAACATTGAGACTCAAAGGCCAACAGCGTGTTTTTAAACCCGGGCAGTTCCTGCTCGCTCGGCCACAGCGCCGCCATCAGCGGGCGAGTTATCTGATAAGACTCCTTCTGGTCGGGCATTTTGGTCGAAGGGCGCACCTGGGACTTATTTTCCCAACCGGCGTTTCGCGCCAGCGGATACTGCGCTTTCACCGCCTCGGGCAGCGAGAAGAACCTCTCGGTCATGCTGAATGCCTGGCGGATATCGTTCAGCGCAATGCCGTGGTGGCTCACCTGAAAGAAACCGATTTCAACCGCCGCCTGCCAAAGCTCATCGGCGATCTCGCTTTTGCGCCGCTCAAAGTCCGACAGGTCAATGCAGCGAACCTCGCGGGCAAAAGTCTCTTCACCCATCGCGCCCATTTGCGCTTCCTTTTCCAGTTCTTGCAGGGCATAGCCTTGAGGTTGAATTGACTGCGTCATAATAATTTTCCTTCTGAATCGATAGAATTAACCGACTACGCGTTGCTGCAAAGTACGGACGGCGGACATGGCCTGATGACGCATCTGCGCCAAATCGAGGCCCGGTATCACGTCGTCTTCGACGATAACGCGGCCGTTAATCATGAGCGCCTTGAGCGATGCCCGGCCGCCGCAGGCCACCGGCCCCACCGCCATATCATGCAGGCCGAAATAACGCGGGTCGTCCAGCCGATAAATCGCGATATCCGCCAGCATGCCCACCTGCAAAGCCCCGCTTTGCTGCAGGCCAAGGATCTGCGCCCCACCCCTGCTGCCCCAACGCACCACGTCTTCGATGGTCGCCGCGTCGCCGCCACCTTCGAAGGTACCGCCGTCGTAGCGCGGCTGAGCCTGCATTCCCTTTCTGGCGCGCTGCAAAAGCCATGCGGCATGCGTCTCGCTCTGCATATCGGCCGCCTCGTTCGACGCGGCACCGTCGACGCCCAACGAAATGGGCACCCCGGCTTTTTCCAATGCCGGCAAGTCGGCGATACCACTGCCTAAACGCCCGTTACTCTGCGGGCAGTGCGCGATCCCGGTGCGGCTCTGGCCCAGCATCGTTATCTCCTGCGGCAAAAGTTTGACCAGATGCGCAAACCAAACGTCGTCGCCCAGCCAATCGTGCTCGGCGCAATACTGTACCGGCGTCATGCCAAATCGGGCCCGCGCCGCATCCAGATAATCCACCGTTTCTGACAGATGGCTGTGCAGACGAATGCCTAAACGGCGCGCCACCCCGGCCATCTCGCGCAGCTGTGGCCCCGGCGCCGAATGCAGCAGCGTTGTCGGCGCCATCACCACGCGACGCAACGACGCCGGGCGCGGGTCGTGATAGCGGCCGACCAAACGTTCGATATCCGCCAGATAATGTTCGACGTTTTCCGGGCGCAGCGCCTGCGGCAAATCTTGCTCAATCGCCCGCCCCTGCGTCGCACCTCCCCGGCACAGCACAATGCGCATGCCCAGGGCTTCCCCCTCGCTAAACACAATCTCGGAGGGATCGAACGGCATTCCCGGCCAGTAGAGGTAGTTATGGTCGGCAACGCTGGCGCAGCCCGAACGCAGCAGCTCAACCAGCCCAATACGCACCGACAGCCGAAACGTCTGCTCATCAAAAGCGGCGCGAAAACGGTAAGGCGTGGCGCTTAACCACTCGGTAAGGCTTTTGTTCAGCCCCAGAGGCTCCGCTTTGAGCAACGACTGAAACAGATGGTGATGAGTATTGACCCAGGCCGGATAGACCACGCAGTCGCGAGCGTCAATCAGCGGCTCATCAGGCTGTCGGGTCAACGCGCCTATCGCCTCGATAACGCCTTCCCGGACGCGAATATCCGGCCCGGCGTGGCGCGCCGCCTCACCCGGCAAACCGGTCAGAATCGCGTGCGCATTTTTAATCAGTAATGAGTGGGATGACATCGCAACGCTCCTCAGGGTTTGACCCGCATAGACTCGACGAACTCGGTGGTATAAGCCTGCTTCCAGTCGGTGTCCGCGTTTAGCAATTTGGCGTTAACCATAAAATCGCGGGTCTTCTGCCAGCGGGCTTCGGTCATGGTGCCCCAGCCTTGCGTAGCGGCGTCGCCGCCGTCAATCAGGTGGTGTTGTTTGATTTGCTGGACGCCCCAGGCCAACAGGTCATCGGTCATTTTGGGGTTGTCTTTTTTAATCAATGCATTACCGGGCGCCGGGTTTTGCAGATAACTCACCCAACCCTCCATTGAGGCGCGCACGAACCTGGCCATGGCGGCGTTGCGGCTCTGGGTCAGTTCGGGGCGGGTAATCAAAATGCCGCCATAAGGGGGATAGCCGTGTTCAGAGAAGAGGAAAAAGTTGGATTTCACCCCGGCTTTTTGCGCCTGAAAGACTTCAGAGCTGACATAAGCCTGCTGCGCCACGTTATCGTCGGCCACAAAGGGTTGGATGTTGAATGTGTAAGGGCGAACCTGCGAATCGTTCAGGTGGTAACGCTCTTTCAGCCACGGCCACCAGGTTGATTGGCCGGAGCTGGAAACCAGAATGGTTTTATCTTTAAGACCGTCGAGCGATGTGACCGAGGCGTGAGTCAGCAAACCCTGCGGGTCGAACTGAAAGGGGGCGGCGATGGCTTTGGCCTGAAAACCGCGCTGCACCGCCTCCAGCAGTTGGAGGTCATAGCCGATGATCACGTCGGCGCGCCGGGACAACAGCAACTGCATGCCGTTGATCTGCGGGCCACCGGACTGAATGCTGACGTCCAGGCCGTAACGCGAGTAAATCCCCGTCGCCAGAGCCTGATAATAACCGCCCTGCTCGGCCTGGGCGTACCAGGAAGTCAACAGAACAAGTTTATCGTCGGCGCGGGTCGCCTGAGAAAACGTCCCCAGTATCAGCGTGCTCAACACGCAGCAAGACAGGGGAATGCGGAATGTTATCTTCATTGCTCCTCTCCTTATCGTCGCCGGCGAGAGGGGCAAGCAATAGCGGCTCAGCCCCCTATCCGGCCCTGAATGAACCGCAAAATGGTTGCTGAGCAATGTCCCGCGCACGCATCTGCGCTGACCGCTTCTACTCAGGTTAAGCTATACAAGAACGATGCCAACTTGAGCGAGGCCCGGCCCCGCGGCATGCCGATGCATCGAACCAGCTTTCTCTTGCAACCTTTGATTCAAAGAGGGGCACAGAGCACCAAATCAGTGCGCACTAACTCGGTTCGCTGCCCGGCGCCTGAATCTGGCTAAACAGCATCTCCAGCTGTTTAAGCATCATCGACGCCGCTAAAGAGAGCTGCCTTGAAGGGGCGACGCACAGAGACAGCGTAAAAGATTTTAACTGGGGATCGGTGAGGGGGATAAACAGCAACTCATCGGCCAGCACCTCATCCATGATATCCAGCCAGCACAAAATGCCGATGCCGATTTTCTCTTTGATCAGAGAGCGGATCATATGAATGTTGTTCGATACCGCCACTTCATTGACGCTGCCGCCGTTAATGTTGATCAACGCCTCGACCGGCTCGGACAGCATCAGCGGCGCAGAGGGAATGATAAACGGGTATTCAAGGCATTGATTGAAACGAACGCCGCGCCGGCCCGCCAGCGGATGCCCTTTCGGCACCACAATCCCCAGATTGATTTCGGCAAAAGCCCGTACCTGCAGCTCTTTGGAACTCTGCGGATTCAACATAATCCCGAAGTCGGCATCGCCCGATATCAGCGCCTGCTGGATATCGATATTGTTCATCGTCGTCAGCGTGAATGAGATGTTCGGGTATTCCTGATGCACTTTTTTGAGCATCGCCGAAAAAAAGTGCCGATTTATCGCATCGATAGTCGCAATACGCACATGCCCTCGGCGCAACCCGCGCAGGTCGTCGAGCTGCTCGCAGACGCGGTAAAAATCTTTCTTCCAGTTGTTGGCGGCATGCAACAACAGCTCTCCCGCAGCGGTCAGCCGCAGCCCGGTGGGGTGGCGTTCAAACAACGGCATCGCCAACTCTTTTTCAACCCGCAATATCTGCCGATCGATAGACGATGCGGCAACGTGCAAGGTTTCGGACGCCTTGCGAAATGACCCCTGCCGGGCGACCTCGGTGAAATACAACAGAAAACGGGAGAATGCGAACATAGTCTGGGGTGCTCTCTTTTATGCAACGGGATGTTCGAATCAAAGCGCTGGACGCAACAGTTTTATAACAATAACGTAGCTTTCAGTGCAACGGGAACAATCGTTTCACCGCTTCAAAAGCGGCCGGGTCGCCTTTACTGGCTTTGCGACGGCGGATTGTGCGGTCAATAGATTGAAACACCCTTTTTATGACTTATTCATCCCGATAAATACGGTAAACGATAATGAAAGACGCCAAATTAATTCCTGTTACGGTCAAGACGATCGATAAAAATGGTTTTGGGAATATTTCATTGCAGCTTATTGCGCAGCAGGGCCACGCATTACCGACGTATTCTCCCGGTGCTCATATTGACATTTTCATTCCCGAAATCGGCCCTCGGCAATATTCGCTTTGCAGCGAAACCGGCAACGGCGACTATTATGAAATCTGCATCAAGTTATCGGCGGCCTCCTCCGGCGGCTCGCATTTTATTCATCACCACGTCAAGCCCGGCGACAACCTGACCATCTCGGCGCCGCGCAATCATTTCTTGTTGCCTGACGCGCGGCGTTACCTGCTGCTGGCAGGCGGTATCGGCATTACCCCACTGCTGGCGATGGCTGAGCAACTTACCAGTCAACAGATTGAATTTGAACTGCATTACTATGTTTCCAACCACCGGCAAGCGGCATTTTTGCCCCGTTTAAACGCCCCTGCGCTGGCGAAGCACACTTTTGTGCATTGCAGCGACGCAAACGATTCCCTGCGGCAGAAAACCCCCGTCAGCCTGTGCCAGGCGGACAAAGAAACCCAGGTTATGGCCTGTGGGCCTGACGGTTTTATTGAATGCCTGCGGGACGCCATGCAAAAACATCAGTGGCAAGCGGATCAATTATCTTTTGAGCGTTTTAGCAATACGCAGCCCATTAGCCTATCCGACGATCGGGTTTTTTACATCGAGGTGAATTCCACCGGGAAGCGTTATTTTGTGAACCCCAACCAAAGCATTGCGGAAGTATTATTGAGCGCCAGGGTCGATATTACGCTGTCGTGCGAACAAGGTATTTGTGGTTCCTGCATTACCGAGGTTATCGACGGTATTCCCGATCACCGGGACTGCGTGCTTACCGAAGAAGAAAGAGCCGAGAACACGCAAATTACCCTGTGTTGTTCGCGTTCCAAAAGCCCGGTTTTGGTCCTCGATCTGTAATGTCAACGCGGAGCCTCAAGATGAACATCGCAAATCCCGCCTCGCCGCTGAAGGGTATTGCCAACGTCCGCCTCCCGGCGTGGCTACTCCCCCAAGGGTGGCCGCAGTTGGCCGGCGAACCGGTGACAGCGGATGTGCGCTTTAACGCAGGAAAAATATCGTCGCTGACGCCCAGTCAGCCGCCACAGGGTGACTTGTGGGATGTTCACGGCGCATTGGCGTTGCCGGGACTGATTGAACCCCACGCGCATCTGGACAAAACCTTCACGATTGGGCGCAGCCGCCCGTCGCGGCCGGGCCTGCTGGCCGCAATAGAAACCCTGCATCAAGATCGCCGACACTGGACGGCTCAGGACCTCCACCAGCGTGCAAAGCAAGGGCTGGCGTGGGCGGCCGCCAACGGCGTTACCCATTTACGCACCCACATTGACTGGTTCGATCCCACACCGCCGGCCGCCTGGCTGGAACTGGCAAAGATTGCATCCCCCGGCGTAACGCTGGAGCGGGTGGCACTGGTGCCGCTGGGCTTTTTCGCCGACGCAGTTGCGGCGGACAGCATTGCTCGCGCCGTGGCGCAAAGCGGCGAACGCTGCTTGCTGGGTGGGTTTATTCACTCATCGAACTGGGATCCGGCCGCGATGACGAACCTGCTGCGTAGCGCATCGCACTGGCATCTGGATCTGGACTTGCATATCGACGAAGAGCTGACCGCCACCGCCAACGGGTTGGTCTGGCTGGCCCACTATTTGTCAGAAAACGATTTTAGCGGCCACATCTGCTGCAGCCACGGCTGCGCACTGGCCTGCGGCAGCGAACAACAGGCGCAGGAAGTGCTGGCCATGCTGGCGGCGCGGCGCGTCACGCTGATCGCGCTGCCGATGACCAATTTGCTGTTGCAGGACGCCGTGGTCGGCCGCACGCCGCGCCGGCGCGGAATCACCCTGGTGAAAGAAGCGCAAGCGGCGGGCGTTCCCGTGCTGCTCGGCTGCGACAACGTGCAGGACGCCTTTTGTCCGGCAGGCAGCTATGACCCGCTTGATACGCTGAGCTGCGGCCTGTTCTCTCTTCAGCTGGAAGACGTTTTTGACCGGCAGTCGCAGCTTATCTGCAACGTCGCCGCGCTGAGCGGCGCTGCAAACGCCGCCGTACCGCTGGCAGTGAACAGTGCCGCCAACCTGGTCATCTTCCCCGGCAGCGACAGCGTTACCTGGCCTTTAAACAGCGCCGCTCGGCTGGTTATCCGGCACGGCAAACTGATCTATCAACGCACGTGGAATCAGGAGTTATCCCATGAGTCTTGAGGCCGGGGCGGGCAAACCGCTCGCCAAATATGCCGCCTGGCGCCGCGCAGGCGATTTTATCTTTCTCTCCGGCATTATTCCCGTCAACCCGCACAGCGCGACTATCGTGCGCGGTTTTCAGGATATCCCCGCCGAAGCGCGGCGGCTGCTGGGCGAAACCGGCGAGTTCTCTACCGACGCCAAGCAAGGGCCGATTCTTGCTCAAAGCTGGTATGTGCTCGAGAGCATTCGCCACACCATTGAAGAGGCCGGTGGCCAAATGAGCGATGTGTTCAAACTGGTGCAGTACTTCCGCAACCTCGATCATTTTCCGTATTACAGCCAGGTCAGAAAACTGTTTTACCCCGGGCAACCGCCGGTATCTACCGTAGTGCAAGTCAGTGAAATGCTACCCAGCGCCGAGGTACTGATTGAAGTTGAGGCCACCGCCTGGCTACCGCAATCCCGCTTAACCCCATAATGTCCGACGACGAGGCCCTCTATGATTAACGGCTATATTCCCGCAGCGCGGTTCCTGCCTTTCCTCAGTTGGACAGCGATTGCTGCCCTGCCTGACAAAGCCAATACCGTTATCGTGTTGCCGACCGGTGCTATCGAACAGCACGGCCCGCACCTGCCTTGCTCGGTCGACAGCGTGATTTCTTCCGGCGTCGCCGGCCACGCGCTGGCTCGCCTGCCGAAAGATATCCCGGCTTACGGTATTCCACCGGTGACCTACGGCAAGTCGGACGAACATCTGAATTTTCCGGGGACGCTGACCTTAACCGGCGACACCTTGTTGCAGACGCTGCTTGAGATTGCCGAATCGCTGTATCGCGCCGGGTTCCGTAAGCTGTTGATGATTAACGGCCACGGCGGACAGCCGCAGGTTTTGCAGATGGCATCGCGCGAAATGCGTCTGCGCCACGGCGACATGATCATGATCCCCCACGATGTGTTCCGCGTGCCAAACGTTGAAAACCGGTTCCTCAGCGCCCAGGAGCAAAAAATGGCGATGCACGCCGGCCATAGCGAAACCGCCGTGATGCTGGCGCTGGCCCCTGAATGCGTCCATATGGAACACGCGGTCGCCAATTATCCGCCGGAGTTTCCCTGCCCGACGCTGTCAGGCGGCCGTCCCGCTGCCGCCTGGGTCTCTTACGACTTTGGCCCCAGCGGCGTGATAGGCGATCCGACCGAGGCCACCGCGGAACAGGGGCACGCCATTCTCGATTCCCTGGCGGCCAGTTGGGCACAAGCCATCACGGAGATCCACCTCATGGAATGGACAATACGCAGCGAACCAACCTGGGGAAAACACCACTGGAACGGCTTTGTGCAAACCACTTTGACGCCACCGTCTTCTTTTGCCTCCGAATAAGGAACTGCCGCGATGAAAACACTGCGCACACCGACGTCCCCCCTGCTTGTCCTGCTGCTGGCCGGGGTTTCCACTGCCGGTATGGCAGAAGAGAAATTCACCTTCCTCACTAACTGGTACGCCCAGGCGGAGCACGGCGGTTTTTACGAGGCGCAAGCCAAGGGGTTGTACAAAAATGCCGGCCTTGATGTCAGCATCAAAATGGGCGGCCCACAGGTTAACGTGATGCAATTGATGGCCGCCGGCCAGGCTGACTGCACGCTCGGCGACAACGGCCAGGCGCTAGAAACCTGGCAGGCCGGGGTGCACGCGATGACGGTCGCCACGGTGTTCCAGCATTCGCCCACGGTCTTTATCAGCCATGACAAGATTGATAAGCCGCAGGTATTGAAGGACAAAACCTTCCTGCTCGCGACCGAGGCTTACACCTCCTTCTGGCCGTGGGCCAAGAGCGAGCTGGGTCTGGCCGACGCCAAGGTCCGCCCTTATACCTTCAGCGTGCAACCGTTCCTGGCAGACAATAATCTGGTGCAGCAGGGTTACGTCACGTCTGAACCTTTCTCGGTCGCGAAAGGCGGCAAGCCTTTCTACGTCTATCCGCTCAGCGACTGGGGCTATCCGCCGTACGGCAATTCGATCATCTGCATGGTCGACACGGTCAAAAAACGCCCGGCTGCGGTGGCGGCCTTCGTGAAAGCGTCAATGCAGGGTTGGAAAGACTATTTGCAGGATCCTACCGCAGGCAATGCGCTGATCCGCAAGGACAACCCACGCATGGGTGCCGATCAGATTGAGTTTGGCATCGCGCAGATGAAGAAATACCAGTTGGTGACCGGCGGCGATGCGCAGACCGGCGGCATCGGGATCATTACCGAACCTCGGCTGAAAAAGACCTGGGACATGCTGGTGAAGAACAAGCTGATTGATGCCGACAAGGTGCCGCTCGAGCAGACTTACACCCTCGATATGATCAAAGACGCGAAGGTCATGCCATGAATGCCGTCGCCAAACTGACCGTGATGAGCGATGTCCGCTCCCCCACGCCCCCGGCGATACCGGCCATCGAGGTGCTGTCGGCTGAGAAAATTTACAGCAACGGCACCCGCGCGCTGTTGCCGGTCAATCTCACCGTTAACCAGGGTGAGTTCGTTACCCTGCTGGGCCCGTCGGGTTGCGGTAAAAGCACGCTGCTGAAAATGGTTGCCGGCCTGGTCGAACCCAGCGACGGCAAGCTGGTGCTGTGGCGCCGCGACAGTCGCGAAAAAACGCAGGTGCCGCTCTCCTTCGTGTTTCAGGAAGCGACGTTGATGCCCTGGAGCAATGTGCACAGCAACGTTCGTCTCCCGCTCGATCTGGCTGGCGTGCCGCGTGCCGAAGCCAACACCCGCGTCAGCGAAGCGCTGGAGCTGGTCGGCCTGGGCAAGTTCGCCAAGGTGCTGCCGCGCGAGCTTTCGGGCGGCATGCAAATGCGCGTGTCTATCGCGCGCGGGCTGGTGACGCGTCCCAAACTCTTGTTGATGGACGAACCCTTCGGCGCCCTCGACGAGATAACCCGCAACAAGCTCGACAGCGATCTGCTGCGCCTGTGGCGCGAGCAAGGGTTGACGGTGGTATTCGTCACCCACTCGATTCATGAAGCGGTATTTCTGTCGCAGCGGGTGATTATGATGGCGGCGCGGCCGGGGCGCGTGGTGGAAGATATCGCCATTACCGAACCCTTCCCGCGCAACGAGGATTTCCGCGTCAGCCCGGCTTTCTCACGTTATGCGAAGCAGTTGCAGGACAGCCTGCTGCAAGCCAGCCAATCAGGTATGGAGTAACGGTATGCAAACTCAAAAATCTTCTCCGTGGATCAATAATCCCACGTTTCGCAAGATCCTTTACCCGACACTGGTGGCGATTGTGGCGGTTTTGCTGTGGCAGGGCTGGGTCAGCTATTTCCATATCCCCCAGTTTCTGGTGCCTTCGCCGATGGTGATGCTGCAAAGTCTGTGGACCAATCTGGGTTCGCTGACGATGGCGCTGCTGTTTACGCTGAAAATTACCCTGATTTCGTTTTTGCTGTCGATTGTCATCGGTGCGGCAGTGGCGTTTGTGCTGGTACAAAACCGCTTTGTTGAAACCGCGCTGTTTCCCTACATCGTGTTTCTGCAGGTCACGCCCATTGTGGCCATCGCGCCGCTGATCATCATTTGGGTCAAGGACACCACGCTCTCTTTGGTGGTCTGCTCGACGCTGATGGCGGTATTCCCGATCATTTCCAATACCACGCAGGGGCTGCGCAGCGTGTCGCCGGGGCTGCTGAGCTACTTCCAACTGAGCCATGCCAGCCGCCTGCAAATTCTTGTTCGCCTGCGTATTCCTTCCGCGCTGCCCTACTTTTTCGGCGCGTTGCGTATTTCCAGCGGTCTGTCGTTGATCGGCGCCGTGGTGGCCGAGTTTGTGGCGGGTGCCGGCGGCAATAACACCGGCCTGGCTTATCAGATATTGCAGGCGGGGTACCAGCTCGACATTCCGCTGATGTTCGCCGCCCTGCTGTTAATTTCGCTGACCGGCATTGCGCTGTTCGGGGCGATGTCGTGGATCTCTCACCGCGCCCTCAGTGCCTGGCATGAAAGCGAAGCCGTGCAGTCTCATTAAATCATTCATTTTTGCGGGCAGGAAGAATATGGATAGTGAACAACGTAAGCGCGCGCTGGCCTTGATACAGCAGGCGCTTCCCGATCTGGAGTGGACCTTGCAAGCGCCAAAGGTCAAACGCCTTTCGCGCGATTTTCACTGGTTCAGCCCGGTGCTGAAACAGCAACTGGAACATAAGCAGGCCGATGCGGTAGTGCGCCCGCGCAGCGAAGAAGAGCTGAAGGTGTTGGTCAAAGCCTGCGTTCAGCACCGGCTGCCGCTGATCTTGCGCGGTGGCGCAACCGGCAACTACGGGCAATTGGTGCCGCTGCAGGGCGGTATCCTGGTCGACATGACCGGCTTCAACCAGGTTCTACAGCTGGGTGAAGGCGTGGTGCGCGCGCAGGCGGGGATCCGCCTGGCAGACATAGAAACGGTGACTCGCCCTGCCGGCTGGGAGCTGCGCTGCATGCCGTCGACCTATCGTCTGGCCAGCCTGGGCGGGCTTTACGGCGGCGGCTTTGGCGGCATCGGTTCGATCAACTATGGTCCACTGGCCGCACCGGGAAATGTGCTCGGCATAAAAGTGATGACCATGGAAGCCGAGCCGCGCATTCTTGAGGTTCCCGCCCCTCAGGCGCTACTGCTGCACCATGCTTACGGCAGCAACGGGATCGTGCTCGAGGTTGAGCTGGCGCTGGCGCCCACGCACCGCTGGGTAGAGCGGCTGGATGTCTTCGACGACTTTACCGACGCGCTGGATTATGCCAATGCCTTTGCCCGCTCTCCGGGCCTGGTCAAACGCCAGCTGGCGCTGCTAGCCGCCCCGATACCGAGCTATTTTAGTCATTTAAACGGGCATTATCGGGCCAGTCAGCACGCGGTCATCAGCGTGATTGCACAGGAAAGCGAAGGGCTGTGCGCCGGCCTGTTGATGAAGCACCGGGGGCACGGCGCGGTGCGCCAGGCGGCCGATGAGGCGCGGGAGGCCAATGCTTCGCTGATGGAATATTGTTGGAATCACACCACGCTGCACGCGCTGAAAGTTGACAGCTCCCTCACCTATTTACAGACGGCGTTTGATCCCGCGAATTACCGCCGGCAAATTATCGCTATGGCCGCACTGTTCGGTGATGAGGTTATTTCGCATATCGAGTTCCTGCGCGACAATGATGGAAATATAACCGCCAGCGGTTTGCAATTAGTCCGTTATTCCACCGCAGAAAGACTGAATGAAATAATGCAAATATTCCGGGACCATGACGTAAAAATAAATAACCCGCACGTTTTTCACATTGAAGACGGTAAGCAGGGTGAGATTAAACCCGAGGTGGTTTCCGTCAAACAATGCCTTGATCCCAATGGGTTAATGAATCCCGGCAAGCTTCGTGGCTGGGACGTTCGCGACACGCTGGCGTTAGATAACGACCCTCTTTTATTGACTGACCGATAAAAATAACGATGAGCGCCCCCTGCCGATTAACCGGCGGGGCGGCAGCCCTTTGCCTGTAACCCGACAAAACATTATCGGCGGTTCTTTGCTGCCGGTGGCCAACACTGATTTTTCGACAGGATGAGATGAATGAAAAGATCCCCCTTCAAGGTTGCACTGACATTGGGTGCACTCGTGGTATCACAGGCTCCGGTTATGAAGAGCGCACTGGCGGCGACACCGCCCGCTTCCGGCTGCGCCGCAGGCATGGCGGATTCACTGAGCGAGATGTTCACTTGCGGTTCGGTGCACGGCAGCCTGCGGACTCTGTATTATTCCACGCATAACGCTTATTTCTCTCCGGGCTACTCGCAAGATACTCTCAGCTACGGCGGCAGCGTTAACTATGCCTCCGCAGAATATTACGGCCTGAGCCTCGGCGTCAGCGGCATCTTCCAGCGCGGGATCTCGCACAATGACGATCACCTTGTCACCGAGCTGGGGCCGAACCAGACCGGCATCGGCGAGGCCTATCTAAGCTGGCACTATCAGGACTTCCGCATTACCGCCGGTGACCAGCGCATTAATATCCCGTTTATCGGCGACTACGACTGGCGCATCACCCCGATTCTGTTCCGTGGCATTGATGCAAACTACGGCGACGGCGACAATTTTGTGCACGCGACCAAAATCACTCGCTACAAGCCATGGGGAAATGACCGATTCCTCGACACCACCGCCTACACCGGCGCCGAAGGCCGCACTAACGGCATGTGGGGCATTGGCGGCGGGCGCGCCATCACGTTCGATAATAAAAAGCTTAACGGCCAGTTGTGGTACCAGGATTACGACGATTACACCAAAATGGTGTATGCCGACAGCTTCCTGTCGTGGTCAGAAACCCCTTACCAGCCCAAAATCGGCGTCCAGTTCATTCGCGGCCTGAGCGAAGGCAAGGCGCTGGCGGGTGACGTCAACAGCACCAGCTACGGCGTGCAGTTCGCCATGAACTTTACGCCGTCACTGAAATGGTCTCTGAACTACGACCATATCGCCTCTCACGACAATGCCTATGGCAATGGTGCGCTGGTCACCCCTTACGCGCACAATACCTCTTCCGGCCCCTACTTTGCGCAGCCGTTTTTCACCAGTACCCAGGACCTGGGCAGTGGCAACGCCTACTCAACCGACCTGAACTGGACGGCAACCGACAGCATCTCCGTTGGCGGCCGTTATTCCTTCATGGATTTAACCGCCAGTTCGGCAGCCTCCAGCAGCAATCAGTCTGAATATCTGGTTTATGGCACCTACCGTTTCGACGGCATGCTCAAAGGGCTTAGCCTGACCGATTTCGTCGGCGTTCAAACCACCTCAACGTCAGACAAAAGCTTCTGGCAGAATCGCCTGGCGTTAGTCTATGATTTTTAACCGGCATCTTGTCTTGGCAGGTTAGCGACGGCTCAACCTGCGGCAAGGCAATCCGATCGCAGTCCGGGGTGAGGTGATGCGCTGAACTCCGTACTGTTATCGGGTAACTCAATGAAGCGCCGGAAAGCCTTTACGCAGAAACTCCGGCGAGCTTTTCTCGGTTTTAAAAACTTCTTCTGGCCACCAGAAAAGCACCCACCACCAACAAAACGGCGCCGAGTAGCGCAGGCAGATTTTCGCGCAGCGCCACCGGCCCGGCCTTGTAAATATCCACCGCCAACCCCGCCACCAGTTGGCTGGCGACCAGCACCGAAATAGTGGTCGCTGCCCCCAGCTTTTGGTAGCCAAAAATGCCGGAAAAGACAAAGAACGATCCCAGCAGGCCGGGCAACAGCATCCAGATCCTGAAGTTGCCGGTCACCTCCGCCAGGGCGCTGGCGCCGTTTTTGGCGAACAGCAACGCCATCAACAGCAGCAGGCCGACGCTGGAGTTGATCACCAGGGCGATCAGGATCGTCGATGCGCTTTCGCTGATGCGCACCATCAGCAGGTTCTGGGCAACCAGGCTGACGCCTGCCGCCACCAGCAGCAATAGCATGATATTCATAGGATTAGCGGGCCGGTGGTGATTTTTCGTGATCAAGCTGCAACTGCAAAAAGGTCAAATCCAGCCATTTGCCGAATTTGGCGCCCACTTCGCTCATCCGCCCCACGTTCTGGAACCCCAGATTAAGGTGCAGTTGTATCGACGCGGTATTGCCGGATTCGATGCCCGCCACCATCACATGTTTGCCAATCACTCTCGCCTGTTCAATCAGGGCTGTCAGCAGGGTTTTCCCCACCCCGCCGCCGCGGCTGTCGTGCCGCACATACACCGAATGTTCAACGGTGTGACGATAGCCGTCCCACGCCCGCCAGTCGCCGAACGAGGCATAGCCAATCACCTCGCCCGCCTCATTGTTGGCCACCAGCACCGGATACCCCGCCGCCTGGCGTTCCGCCATCCATGCCGCACGGTTCGCCGCATCGACGGTGAGTTCATTCCAGATCGCCGTGGTGTTAAGCACGGCATCGTTATAGATAGCGGCAATACCTTCGCTATCGGTTATAGTCGCGTTACGGATAAGCATGTTGACCCCCTGGTTGACTGTCCACTATCATACTACGATATGAATAATAAATTAGACAATCTAAATCAGCGCATCGGCGCACGTATCCGCATCGAACGCGAAGCCCGCCATTGGTCCTTGTCCGATCTGGCCGAGCGGGCCGGCGTTTCGCGGGCCATGGTGCATAAAATTGAACGCGGCGACAGCAGCCCTACCGCCATGCTGCTGGCCAGGCTCTCGGGTGCCTTCGGCCTGAGCATGTCCAAACTGATTGCCCGTGCGGAAACGCAGGAAGGCCGGCTGTTGCGCCGGGAGGATCAACCGATTTGGGTCGATCCCGAAAGCGGTTACGTTCGCCGTCATGTATCCCCGCGCTCAGACATTCCGCTCGATCTGGTGCGCGTCGAACTGCCCGCCGGGGCGGAGATCCCGATGCCGGCCTCCGTCTACGCGTTCAAACGCCAGTTAATCTGGCTGCTGTCCGGCGAGCTGGTGTTCCAGGAAGGGGAAAATCGCCATGAAATGGCCGCAGGGGATTGCCTGGAACTTGGCCCACCGGCGGACTGCGTGTTCAAAAACGAGAGCGGCGAGACCTGCATTTACCTGGTTGTGGTGATGAGCAAAGCCTGAATAAAACAAAAAGCCCGCAGAGTTATCCTCTGCGGGCTTTTCCACGTCAAACGGCACTATTACTCCAGGTACTACAGGGTGAAGTTCAGCCCTTCGACCACCGTCTGCTCCAGCGGCAAGCGCCCTGAAGGGATCTCTTTTTGCTGCAGGAACTCCGGCAACAGGGATTTATCCCCCGCTTTGCCGATCGCCACCATGCCGTGCACCACATAGTTATCCGGCAGGTTCAGCGCCGCCTTGATTTTGTCGTGGTGGACGCCGCCCATGCAGTGGGTCAGCCAGCCTTTCAAGTGCGCCTGCAACGCCAGGTTCGCCCAGGCGGCACCGGCATCAAACGCATGGCTCGGGTTAGCGACTTCCTTCTCGCCGTTCAGGCTGGTGGTTTTGGAGATCACCACCACCAGCGCCGAAGCGTGCTGCGCCCAACCGCGGTTGAACTCAATCAGGAAATCCAGATAGTTGTCCCAGCTGGCCGAGCCGTGCTTGCTGTAAGCGAAACGCCAGGGCTGGATGTTATACGCCGAAGGTGACCAACGCGCCGCTTCAAAGAAGCTCAGCAGGGTTTCGTCGTCGATAGGATCATTGGCCAGCGCGCGCGGCGACCAGCGTTCAATAAACTGCGCATCAATCGGGTAATCAGAAGTTCTTGGCTGGCTCATGGACATCTCTCTCATGGGAATGGAAGACCAAATTTACCCAATATTCCCACGCCCCACACCAGAAAAATTTTTATTTTGTGCTTTATTCGCTAGCGCAATTCCTGCTGCAACCAGCCCAGAAACGCCCGCACCGGCGGGTGTCGTTCGCGCCCAGGCACGCAAAGCGCGGTATAAGCGGCGCCCGGCACGCAGATATCCGGCCGGTATGCCACCAACAGGCCGTTACGCACCAGATCGGACACCATCACCGAACTGGCCAGCACCATCCCCTGCCCGGCCACCGCCGCCTGCAGGGCATAATGCTCTTCGTCATAATCCCGCAGCGATGTGTGCCGCTGCCACCAGTCGACCCCGGCGGCCTGGCACCAGTCACGCCAGCCGTTTTCATACAGCGTTGAATCGCGCCAGCGAACGGTGATCAGCGCAGGCGTTTGCAACTGTGCGGCAGGCAACCCCGGCGCGCCGTAAACGCCAAAACGCTCTTCCATCCGCGCGGCCTGGTGCAACTGGGGGTAGCTGGCGCTGCTGTAGCGTATTGCAATGTCCACGCTGGCGTCCTGCTGCAGGTCAATCACCTCAGCGCAAGCCTCCAGACGAACCAGATAATGCGGATAGGCCTGATAAAAACGGCCCAGGCGCGGCACCAGCCACAGCGCCGCGAAAGAATGGGTAACGGAAACGCACAGCGAGCCGGCACTGGGCACCGGCCGCAGTGCATCCAGCGTATTTGCCACATCGAGTAGCGCGGTGTGTACCCCGGCGAACAAACGCTCCCCTTTCTCCGTCAGCCGCACGCCGCGCGGCACCCGGTCGAACAGTGCAAAACCCAACTGCTGCTCCAGCGCCTTGATCTGGTGCGAAACTGCGGTCGGCGTAACCGCCAGTTCCAGCGCAGCCTGTTTAAAACTGCGCAAACGGGCGGCGGATTCAAAGGTACGCAGTGCGGTAACCGGAAGCGTGGCAAACATGGTAAGCAATCCGTAGAGATGAATTCAATTCATCCTGGCAGAGAAAGCGTCATTTGTCGCCTGCACCTTGCTCCCCATAGAGTGGGGTTGACAATTTCACGCTCGGAAAACGGAGAATCACATGAATTCAACTCATCAACCCAAACGCCTTATCGTGCTGGTCGGCAGCCCGCGCCGCGACGGCAACAGCGCCGCTTTGGCGCAAGCCGTCATGGCGGGTGCCGCCGAGGCGGGTACCGGGGCCAGCCTGCATTTTCTGGATGATTATATCGGCGGATTTCTGACGGATGAGCGCCACAGCCCACCGCCGGCCGATCGCTATGGCGAACTGTTCCTGGAGCATTTTCTGCCGGCCGATGCGGCGGTGTTTTGCACCCCCATTTACTGGTACGGCATGTCGGCGCAGACCAAAGCCTTTTTCGATCGCTCTTTCAGCTATTACGCCGACGCCTACCCGGAGGCGAAGCAGGTGCATCAGCGCATGAGCGGCAAACGCATCGGGCTGGCGGTCGCCTCGGAAGAAACCTACCCCGGAGCCGCAATGGGTATCGCGCATCAGATCCAGGAGTTCAGCCGCTACTCGCATTCCGAGTTTGTCGGGGTGGTGCACGGCGCGGGCAACAGCCGGGGCGAAATCAGCCGCGATCCGCGCAATCCGCTGTTGGCCGCCCGCGATCTGGGCCGCGAGATTTTCACGCGGCCCTATTCGGATTACCGGATGGACACCCCGCGCAGCTCGCAGGTTTGGCAAAATTAAACCCATAATAAGACGGCAAAACTGCCGTCTGTGTTCATGCGCGCGAGTGGCGGTGCGGTCGATATAAGGCGGGCGTCCGCCTTAGTCGTCGAAGGGTTCGCCCAGCGTCAGCATCAGCCGGTTGGCCCAGGCAAAGAACGCCGTCGACTGCACCAGATCCAACAGCGCCAGTTCGTCCAGCCCCTGCTCGCGCAGTGCTGCCAGATGCTGAGCGTTAGCCTGCGGCGGCGTGGCGGACAGCGCGGCGGCAAAATCAATCTGCGCCCGCCAGCGCTCCCCTTGCCCCTCACTCAGTACGCCGCCCGGCGCAACCTCCAGCAGACGCTGCACCTCTTCCGTTTGTTTCGACAGTTGCGCCGCCTTGCGTGCGTGTACCGAGGCGCAATAGATACAGCCGTTGACCTTGCTGGCTACCGTCGCCGCCAGTTCGCGATCTTTACGCTCCAGCCCGCCGGGGGTGTAGAAAATCGCCCTGTCCGCCAGCGTGCGCTGTTCCAGCACCGGATGATTGCGCGCCAGCAGGCGGAAATAATCCGAATCGCTATGGCCGAAACGCGTCAACAACGCCTGGCCCGGCTCATCGAACGCCGCCAGCGGTTTGGCGGCGATCCACGGCTCCCACCCCAATTCCTGGCGGGTAAACGCCGGCGGCGCATGGCGGCCGCTCAACGTGGCAGGTGCGGTGCGCCAGGCGCCGGCCCTCACCGGGGTGCCGGTCACCTCAACCGGTTTATCGCCCAGCAGCCGGTAACCGGTCAGCAGGCGGCTTTGGAAGCTGACAAAAGCGATAAGTTGCGACAAGGTGACGATGTCGTCCAGCGACCAACCGGCCTGCCGCAACACCTGCAAATGCTGTGCGTCGGCGCTGGCGGGCTTGAACGCCAGCCGTTCGGCATGATCCAGCGCCGCCTGCCAACGCGGGCCGGCCGGTGCGCCACCTTGCCGTTGCAACAACGCCGCGTAGTGTGCGGCCAATGGTTGCCCGGCCTGCCATTCGCTGATGCGCTGCGCGATCAGCAGCCGCTGCGCCAGCGGGAAATCCCCGACGTCGGCGGGAGCAAACAGCGCCAGATAGCTGGCCTGAATGGCGTCTGTCGCCGCCTGACGCGTCGCTCTGGCCTGCGCCAGGGCCGAACCGGGTGCGATCTCTGCCAGCGCCGCCAGCAGATCTTCAGTGTTCAATGTGGCTGTCATACCTTTTCCTCAGCGGGATGTTCGTGGGAGATGGAAGCGGGGTTGCGGCGTTGCCAGCCCAGCTCCGGAGCAACATGGCGGGCGATCAGCTCGATCGAGCGCAGCACATGGGCGTGCGGCGGGTCGATCGAATGCACCTGAAACGCCAGATCGGTCACCCGTGCCAGCGCGCTGTCTTTTTGCAGCGAGGCAATCACCTGTTCCGGCGTGCCCAGGTGCACGTCAAAGGCGCGGATCAATCCGTCGAGTGATTCATCGGACGGCCGGTGGCCACTGGCGCGCAGGCGTTCCAGCCCCCGGCCAAGCCCCTGCGCGGCGAAGTCCCGCGCCTGCTGGCTGTGGTCGGTGACGAACGCCGTGCGCGAACCCATGATGCGCGGCGCGATGCCGGGCGGCAGCGCCGCCAGATAGGCGTCGATAATCGGGTTCTGCAACGCGTCCAGCGGCAAATCCGGCGCATCCGCCGGGCGCGGTTGAGTGCGCGACAGCATCAGGCCATCACCGGCCCGCCCTGCGCGCTCGCCGCCTTCCACCGAGAAAGTGGCTTGCCAGACGCGCTGCGCCAACTGCGGCGCTGCCGGATACAAGCGGTTATCCTCACCGCCCAGCGCTTCGCCGCGCCAGGCCCGCAGCAGGGTGTTGAAGTTGTCGGCAAACACCGCGTTGCGCTGTTGGGCATCGAACCCGAAGGCGCTGAACGAGGACGGGGTGCCGCCGGCGGCAATGCCAATCTCCAGCCGGCCGTCGGACAGCAGATCCAGCACCGCGGTGTCTTCCGCCACGCGAATTGCCGACTCCATCGGCAGCGTGATAACCCCGGTACCCAGCCGAATATGGCGGGTGCGCGCCGCCACCTGCGCCAGAAACACCAGCGGCGAAGGCAGGCCGCCCTCATCCTCATGGAAATGGTGCTGCGCCACCCAGGCGGTATCAAATCCGGCCCGTTCGGCATGCACGATCTGTTCGGTCGCCAGCCGGTAACGCTGTTGCGCGCTGCCCTGATCCAACAACCGGGTGAAAAAACCAAGTCTCTTACTGCTCATGGAACGCGTCCTCACTCTTTGGCTGTGCGGCATGCCAATGGCGGCCGGGAATGGCCTCAATCAGCTGACGGGTGTAATCGCTGCCCGGCATGGCGAACAGGTCACGGGTCGTGCCACCGTCCACCTGCTGGCCACGGTGCAACACCGATACGCTGTGCGAAATCTGCCGCACCGTCGCCAGGTCATGCGAGATAAACAAATAGGTCAGCCCCAACGCTTGCTGCAAATCCTGCAACAAGCGCAGGATCTGCGCCTGCACCGTCACGTCCAGCGCCGAAGTGGCTTCGTCCAGCACCAGTACCCGTGGCTGCAACACCAGTGCGCGGGCGATGGCCACCCGCTGGCGTTGGCCGCCGGACAGCTCGCGCGGCTTGCGACCAAGCAAATCGTCCGGCAACGCCACCCGTTCAAACAGCTCGCGCACACGGCGATAGCGCTCGGCTTTGCCCAGGGGTTCGAAGTTCAGCAACGGCTCTTCAATGACCTGATACAGCGTCTGCGAAGGATCGAGCGAACCGAAGGGGTTTTGGTACACCAACTGAATACGGCGACGGAACTGACGCAACGCTTCCCCCTTCAGGCGGGTGAAATCGGTGCCGTCGATAATGATTTGCCCGGCGTCCGGCCGCTGAAAACCGAGCAGGCAGCGCGCCAGCGTGGTCTTGCCGGAGCCGGATTCCCCCACCAACGCATGGGTAGTGCCGCTCTGCACGCTGAAGGACACCTGATCCAGCGCACGGTAGCTTTTGCCGCCGGAGCCGGCCAGGCGAAAGTCTTTCACCAACCCGTTGACCTGGATCGCCGGCGCTTGCGTGCCAAGGTTTAGCCGCGGCGCAGCGGCACCGGCCAACGAAGGCACATCGGCAAACAGCCGGCGGGTATAGTCGCTGGCGGGAGCGCGCAGCACCTCGGCGGTCACGCCCTGCTCCTGCACCCGGCCGTGGCGGAACACCAGCAGCCGATCGGCGCGCTCCGCCGCCACCGCCAGATCGTGGGTCACCAGTAATACCGCCGTACCGAATTCCTGCCGCAGCTCGTCAATCAAATCAAGAATGCGTTTCTGCACCGTGACGTCCAGCGCGCTGGTGGGTTCATCGGCGATAATCAACGCCGGCTGCAACGCAATGGCGATAGCGATCAGCACCCGTTGTTTCATGCCGCCGGAAAGCTCGTGCGGATACTGCCGCGCCCGCAGCTCCGGGTGCGTCAGGCCAACCCGGGTCAACAGCTCCAGCACCCGCCGCTGCACCTGCTTGCGCGGCAAGCGGCGGTGAATGTTGACGATCTCCGCCACCTGCTCACCGATGGTTTTTACCGGGTTAAGCGAGCTGGAAGGGTCTTGCGGGATCAGGCTGATTTGCGCGCCGCGCACCGCATCCAGTCGGCGTGACGACCAATGGGCAATGTCGGTGCCGTTGAGGCGGATTGCCCCCTGCTCCAGGCGGCCGTTTTCCGTCAGCAGGCCAATGATCGCCTGCGCGGTGGTGGTTTTGCCCGAGCCGGACTCACCGACCAGCGCTACCACCTCACCCGGTTGGATCGAGAACGAGACGTCGTGCACCACCCGGCGGCTGCCGGTTGCCTCCTGATAGGCGATGGAAACCTTGTCCAGCTCCAGCAGCGGCGTAGCGGCGGCGCGTTGCAATGCGGTTTGAATGCTCATCAATGCGTCCTCGCCAGTGCGCGGCTGATGCGGTTAGCCGCCAGCACCACCGCCACCACCGCCAAACCGGGGAAAGTGGTCAGCCACCAGGCGGTGGAAATGTAGTTGCGCCCTTCGGCGATCAACAGCCCCCATTCCGGCGTTGGCGGTGGCGTGCCGTAGCCGAGGAAGCTCAGGGTGGCGATCGCCAGAATGGCGCTGCCGAATTGCAGCGCCGAGAAGGCGATCACCGAGGTCAGCGAGTTCGGCAGAATGTGCCGCCACAGCACCGCCCAAAAGGTGCCGCCGCTGCCATAGCCCGCTTCGACGTAATCGCTGTGCCGCACCCGCACCACCTCCGCGCGCGCCAGGCGGGCGAAGTTGGCGACCGAGGTGATCCCGACGGCGATGGCGGCATTCACCGTGCCAAACCCCAGCAGGATAATCACGCTTAGCGACAACAGCAGACCGGGGATCGACAGCAGCACATCGACCAGGCGCATGACCGCATCGTCCGCCACGCCGCCCACCGCACCGGCAATCAGCCCGAGCGCGGTGCCCAGCAACAGGCCCAACGCCACCGCCACCAGCGCGGCGGACAGCGTTTGCGAAGCGCCATAAACCATGCGGGCGTACAAATCGCGCCCCAGTTGGTCGGTGCCCAGCCAGTGTGTACCGCCCGGTGCCAGCCGCTGCGCGCCGGCAATGCCCTCGGTGCCGCTGTAGGCGGTAAACAGCTGCGGCGCCAATGCCCACAGTACCGCGATGGCGATCACCGCCCAGGCCAGCAGCAGCGTCACCGGCACACGCCTGCGGCGGCGCGGGCGGCTGGCCGGCAAGGTGCCTTCGCTTTCCAGCCCGGCCAGATCGCGTTCCGGCACGGTCGATTTTTCAAAGGAGATACTGCTCATACGGCGGCTCCTGTCTGCGTTTTCAAGCGGGGATCCAGCAGCGGGAACAGCAGATCCACCAGCAGGTTGATGGTGACGAAGGCGGCGGCGGAAATCACCACAATCGCCTGCAACACCGCCACGTCTTGATTAAGCACCGCCTGCAGGGTCAGTTGCCCCAGCCCGCTGCGGCCAAATACGGTTTCGGTGATAAGCGCCCCGGCGATCAGTTCACCGAACAAAATGCCGGCGATGGTCAGCGCAGGCAGCATGGCGTTGCGCGCCACGTGCCGCCACAACACCCCACTGCGGCTGGCGCCTTTGGCGCGCGCCACCGCGACAAACGGCTGGGTCTGGACCTGATCGATGCTGCGGATCAGGATCTGCGCCAGCGGGGCGGAGATGGGGACCGCCAGCGTCACGATCGGCAAAATCAACCCTTCCCACTCGCCCGGATTGATCACCGGGATCAACTTGAGCTGGAATGAAAAGACCTGGATCAACACGATGCCCAGCCAGAAGGTAGGCACAGAAACAAACAGCGAGGGCAGCGATTGCAACGCCGATCTCAGCCCGCCGAAACCGCTCAAATTGGAGAGAAAGGCAATCGCCAGCGCCAGGATCAACGCCAGCGAGAAGCCCAGCACCGCCAGTTGCAGCGTGGCGGGCAGGTTGGTGGCCAGCAGGCGGGTGACCGGCACGCCGGCCTGAATCGAGTAGCCCAGATCGCCGCGCAGCACGTTACCCAGCGCGTGCAAATACTGCTGCCACAGCGACACGTTGGCCCCATAAGCGGCGCGCATGTCGGCGATTTGCGCCGGGCTTAGCCCCATGTCCGGGTTCTGAAACTTAATCAGAATCGCATCGCCGGGCAGCACCTGCAGCAGGATAAACGACAGGGTAAAGGTCGCCCACAGCACCAGCACCGCCTGCCCAATGCGCTTCGCCAAATATCGGGTCATCGTTGCCCCCTTAATGTTTCTCTAACCAGGCGCCATAGAAACTCGGGCGGCCGACCGCTTCAAAACTGACGCCCTTCAGATAAGGCGCGCCGGCAAACACCTGCGGCTCCTCAAAGAACGGGATCACATAGGCCTGATCGAGCAGGTAGTTTTGCGCCTCGCCGGCGATCTGCAGGCGTTTTTGCGCATCGACCTCGGAGGCGATACCCAGCAGCAGCGCGTTCAGCTTGTCATCGCTGAATTGGCTGTTCTTGCCGCTGCCGCCCTTTTGCAGCAGCGCATCGCGGTTGGTCGGGTAGAACTGGCTTTTAATCACGTCGGGATCGGCGCGCCCCACTTCCACCACCGTCGCCGGGGTTTTCTGCGGATCGAGGTTATCCGCCACCCGGCTGCCGGCGTCGCCGGCCAGGATGTTCAGCCGCGCACCCACCTTGCCCCACTGCTGCGAAACCAGCTGCAGCACCGCCTTGTTCTGGGGCTGCGGCAGGGATTCATACAGGTTCAGCAGCAGTTTTTTACCCTCTTTCTCGCGCAGGCCGTCGCTGCCCTTTTTCCAGCCGGCTTCATCCAGCAGGCGGTTGGCTAACTGCGGATCGAACTTCAACTTGTCGGACAGATCGACAAAACCGGCGGCGGACGAGGCGATGACCGATCTGGCCTGCGGGTAATTGGCCGAGAACAGCGTATCGACGATTTGCTTGCTGTCGGTGGCATGCAGCAGCGCTTGGCGCACCCGCAGGTCGCTCACCAGCGGGTTGTCCGGCCGGAAGGCAACGCTGTCGTTAACGCCACGCGTCGGGGCGGCGTAAATAGTGAATCCCTGATCCTGCGTCTGCTTCTCGTCATAAGCCTGAATTTGGCGAATAAAGTCTGCCTGGCCGGCCTGCAACGCGCCAATGCGCACGCTGTCTTCGCCGGTGACGATCACCTTGATGCCGTCCAGATTGGCGCGCCCCTGTTGCGCCAGTTTGGCCGGGCCCCAGTGGTAGTCCCTGCGTACGCTGAGGTCCACTTCGCGCCCCAGTGTTTCGCCGCTGACCACGAACGGGCCGGAGCCGATGATATGGCGCGCGTCGCCGAGTTCGTCGTAACTGCGGTTCAGCGTGCTGAGGGACACCAGCCCCGAGCCGATGGTGGCGGTGCCCTGCAGGAAGCCCGGCGATGAATGTTTGAAGTAAAATTTGACGGTCAGCGGGTCTATCACTTCGCTGCGGTCGTAATTGTTGATCACCTCCGACACCGGCAGGCGTTTCTCTTTATTGCCCAGGCCGTAGGTATCAAAATTCTTCGCCACCGCGTTGGCGTCCAACGGCGTGCCATCGGAGAAGGTCACGCCCGGACGCAGCTTGAAGGTGTATTCGGTTTTGTCGGCGTTGCTGCTCCAGGATTCGGCGATCCACGGCTCAATCTCCAGCGTTTTCGGGTTCTGATAGGTCAGTTTGTCGGTGATCTGGTTGAGGATGCCGCCGTTAGGGTAGAAACCGCCGGAGGGCGGATAAAGGTTGGTGTGCGCCTGCTGCTCCAGGTAGACCAGCGTGCCGCCCTGCACCGCCGCCAGCGCCGGATGAACGCTCGCCGCCAGCCCCAATGCCACTGCTATCCCGCTGGTTAATGTGTTGAAAGAGAAATTGAACATAGATTTGCCACGCCTTCTTTATTTCGGAACGTTATGGGTTTTACCCTATGAATTTCAAGCCGCAGCCAGGCGGCCAGCTCGCTCACATCAGGCGCTTACTCAGGTAAGTCACTGGGGTGCGCGGGTGCAGCCAACAACGCTGCGGCTTGAAAGGCGACGGGTATAGATAACAAACCAAATCGGCGGGGAGTTGAACGAACTAATTTCGCTAACCAAGGGTGGAAAATGCACAAGGGCTCTGGCTTGGCAGAACTGAAGTAATGTTATAGTGTATCAAAAACCAAAATCAGGAGAGCCAGGATGAAAATTCAACTCTCGCTGCTGTTCCTTGGCCTGTTGGCCGGGCGGGCTGCCGCGTTTCAGTCGAAGGTGCCGGAACCGCAGCCAGAACAGGCAGGAGCGGCGGAAAGTAACCTCGAGAATATGTTCTATGGTTTTCACGCGATGGATGCGCAGGCAGTCAATATCGGCACCTGTGCAGCATTGCCGCAGGCCGGATGCCAGTGCGCTTTCTGCACCCAGCTGCGACAGGCCGGGACGGGGAAATGACCGGCCCGGATCAATGCTCAGCCCATTTCATACTGCACAATCAACTGCCCTTTTTTCATCTTCACCGCCGTGATGGTCACCGCGCCCAGCTCGCTCAACGCGGCCACGTGGGTACCGCCGCAGCCGTAAACGGGCAGATCGCCGAAGCCCACCTGACGCACGCCATCAACGTCCAGTTGCCTGCGCGGCAAATTGGCCGCGATCAGCCGTTGCAGCTCCGATTGCAGGGCACCTTGCTCCAGCGTTTGGGGGGCTGCGCCCGGCGCAAAGGTGATGCGCCCTTCGCCCGGCCAATGGTGCGCCTTCACCGGTTGCCAGCCGTGGTTTTCCCCTACCCAGCCAATCAGGTGGCCGGCGGAATGCCAGCGGGCGTGCAACCGGCGCCGCTCGCCATCCACCTGCTGGCTCACCGGCCCAGCGCTCACGGGTTCGGCGGTGAAATGCAGCACCTTATCGCCCTGCTGCGCCACGCGCAGTACCGGAATGGCACCAAGAGCGCCGGTATCGGCCTGTTGCCCGCCGCCCTGCGGGTGGAACAGCGTCGCACTCAGCTCCACGGCATAGCCGCCGTCTTCGACCGGGGTGCAGGCCAGCACCTGCGCTTCGCCCTGTAGATCGTCGCTGTAATAATAAAGTCGTTCGGTCATGGCTTTCTCCTGATTGCAGAACTCTGCCTAGTATATTCATGCCATAATCAAAGGATAATCCATCTTCTTTACAATGGACCTTTGCGCTGTGAGCACAAATCTATCCCATTCTCTGCTGGCCGAAATGGCCGTTTTCGTTCAGGTGGTGGAAAGCGGCAGTTTCTCCGCCGCCGCCCGCCTGCTGGGCACCTCGCCCTCTGCCACCAGCCGCAGCGTGGCGAAACTCGAACAAGCGCTGGCGCTGCAACTGCTGCACCGCACTACCCGCAAGCTGCGCCTGAGCGAACAGGGAGAAGAAGCCTTCCTGCGCTGCCGCAGCATGCTGGACGCCGCGCATTCGGTGATGGAAATCAGCGGCCAGGGCGCCGCAGAACCGGAAGGCTTGATCAGCGTCAGCGTCCCCAAAGCGGTGGGCCGCTTCGTGCTGCACCCGCATATACCGGCATTTTTGCGCCGCTACCCCAAAGTGGACGTGCATCTGCGGCTGGAAGACCGCTATATGGACCTGATTGACGATCGGGTCGATCTGGCGCTACGCATTACCGATCGCCCGTCGCCCGGGCTGATCGGCCGCCAGCTGATGACGATAGAACACCTGTTGTGCGCCACGCCGGAGTATCTGGCGCAGCACGGCACGCCGCAGCAGCCGCAGGATTTGGCACAGCACAGTTGCATTTATCTGGGGGAAACGCCCAATGACGCCCGCTGGAAATTCCGCCGCACCGGCAAAACGATCACGGTGAACGTGCGCGGTCGCTATGCCGCCAACCATACCGGCGTGCGGCTGGATGCGGTGAAACAGCACCTCGGCATTGGCAGCCTGCCCTATTTTACCGCCCGGCAGGCGCTGGACAGCGGAGAAGTGGTGCAGGTGCTGCCGGAATGGGATTTCCTCAGCAGCTACCACGGCGGCCTGTGGCTGCTGTATGCACCCAACCAGCATCTGCCGCCCAAGTTGCGGGTGTTTATCGATTATCTGGTCGCCTGCCTGGCCAAAGAACCGCAGCTAAAGCGCCTTGCGTAAGGTGATGTTGATCCTGTGCGGCCCCACCAGCGAATGGTAACCCTCTTTGATCGGCATAATGCCGTGAAAGCACAGCCGCGACGGGCCGCCCCACACCACTACGTCGCCGTGCGCGAGTGGAATGCGCTGGGCCCGGTCACTGCGCTGCATGCCGCCGAACTGAAACACCGCCGGTAATCCCAGCGAGACCGACACAATCGGTGAGCCGAAATCGTGCTCGTCTTTATCCTGATGCAGCGACAGTTTGCTGCCGGGATCGTAGCGGTTCATCAGACACGAATCCGGCACGAACGGCGCAAAACCCGCCTGCTGCGCCGCTTCGTCCGCCAGCGCCATAAAAATAGCCGGGATGGGCGGCCAACGTTTGCCGCTGCGCGAATCGCGCTCGGAATAACGATAGCCGCGGCTGTCGCTGCTCCAGCCGTTGCCGCACCAGCTCATCGCCACCGACATCACATGGCCGCCCGGCGTGGTCATGTGCCGCCAGGGTACCTGCGCGATCACCCCCTTCACCGCCGCCAACAGCTCCGGCCCGTGGTCGCGCACAAAACCGTGCATCACCACCGCGCCCGGAGCGATCTGCTCGCGCCACGGCAGTGGCACGGCGTCTTCGAAAAGATCGAGAGTCATGGATTAAAGCCTGTATGAATACACAGTATTTATTTTAACTCGCCGCCGACGATTGTCCAGTGTGATGCGCACCATTGTTGTCGATGCCAAACTTCTCTAGAGTACCTGCAATAAAATCAATAACCTTTCAGGATCGCACGTGATTAAAGGGATCGTTCTTTCGGTTGTCGCCTCGGTATTGTTCGCCGTGATGTATTACTACACCTCCACGCTGGCCCCGCTCGACGGCGAGCAGGTCTTCGGCTGGCGTACCCTGCTGACGGTCCCTTTCCTGACGCTGTTTATGATTTTTTCCGCCGACTGGCGCCGGGTGAGCGAGACGCTGCGCTGGGTTAAACAGCGGCCGCGCCGCCTGCTGTTTCTGCCGCTGAGTTCCGCGCTGCTGGGGGTTCAGCTGTGGCTGTTCCTGTGGGCGCCGCTGCACGGCAAGGCGCTGGAGGTGTCACTCGGTTATTTCCTGCTGCCGCTGACCATGGTGCTG
Source organism: Serratia inhibens (assembly GCF_003591175.1). Classification (GTDB taxonomy): domain Bacteria; phylum Pseudomonadota; class Gammaproteobacteria; order Enterobacterales; family Enterobacteriaceae; genus Serratia; species Serratia inhibens. Next base: position 407,825 of record NZ_QYYG01000002.1, read on the forward strand.
GCGGGGCGAGTGATTTTCCGCGATCGTCTTTCACTGCTGCAAAAGCTGGCGGTGGGTTGCGCCATTATCGGCGTCGGCAATGAGCTGTATCAGGTCGGCGGCGTCTCCTGGGCGACGCTGGTGGTGGCGCTGGGTTATCCGGTTTACTTTATTCTTCGTCGGCATTTCGGCACCGATAACCTTGGCGGGCTGTGGTGCGAACTGGCGCTGATGCTGCCGGTCGCAGGCTGGTTCGCCTTTGGCGGAAACGGGCCGCAGGCCGCATTGGCCACCCATCCGCTGCTGTATGTGCAGATCCCGCTGTTGGGTATTCTCAGTGCCTCGGCGTTGGTGTGTTATATCCTGGCCAGCCGCCTGCTGCCGTTCAGCCTGTTTGGCCTGCTGAGCTACGTGGAGCCGGTGCTGTTGGTGGTGGTGGCGCTGTTGCTGGGCGAGAGTATCGGCCGCGACGAATGGCTGACCTATGTTCCGATCTGGCTGGCAGTGCTGTTGTTGGTATCCGAAGGTGTTCGTCATCTGTTGCGTCGCCGCAGACCATAGTGACGGCGTAACGCCACTTATTTATTTGATTTATAAATAGATAAACGTAGTGACGGCGTCACTTTCATGCCAGTAACGCCCGCTAAAACGGCGGCCGGCGTGGCAATGCGCCGTGAGTGTTTTAAGCAGTTGCAGTTCAAAGGTCTGTTGTTGCGTATCTATCGCCACCATGCGCGCATCGAGAAAATCAAAGTAGCAGCGCACCTGCGGATAAAGGGTTTTGAACAGGCTCTCCTTGGCGGAGAACGCCAGCGTCAGCAATTGGTTGAACGCCTGCGGCCGCTGGCGCAGCGTTGCGCACTCTTCCTCGCCGACGATGGCGGCCCACAGTTCTTCGGCCCGTTCGGCCGGGATCAGCGTTTCAACGTCCAGCCCCACGCCACCCAGCCCGCTTTCCCGATGCACCGCGCACATCGCGGTATCCGCATTATGGCTGAGCGCGCCGGCAATGCCCTGCGGCCACTGCGGAGCGCGGTCTTCGCCCCGCTGCAGGGTAAAATCGGCGAACCCCAACGGCGCCAGCAATGCCCGCGCCAGATAGCGCCCGGCCAGATACTCCGCCCGCCGCTTTGGCACCGCACGCGCCAGATGATCGGGAAGATTCATGCCGGCATCGCCGAAGCAGCGGTCCTGATAATCCGCCAGGGAAAAACGGCAACGGGCGATCTGCCCCGGATAACCGTCCAGGTTCAGCCATTCGATGGTGGGGATAAAAGAAGATAGCACTTGTCGTCCAGGGTGGGTGTGCAGGCCGCTAATTTTAGACGCCGGATGGACCGGCGACAACGATTATTCCTCTCCCCCAACCGGAGGGAGAGGTTCGGTGAGATTACAGAATCTCTTTCATGGTTTTTTCGAAATCGCTCCAGGCGCAGAAGCCCTGTTTATCCACCGGGCAGCCTTCCAGCGCCAGCGTCACGCGCTGCGGCGGGGTTTTCAGCGTAGGCTTATCGGCATTGCGCAGTTGGTCCGCGGACTGGTAAACGTACTCAATCTTCAGCAGATCGCGATCGTTTTTCTTATCGTGCCAGCGCTGGAACACCAGTTTGCCGCCAATCGGCGTTTTCTCATACTGGTGCGGCAGCTGATAAGGTTTGAAGCGCATCGCCGACAGCAGCGAAGCGATGTTGGAGTCATGGCCCACCAGCACCGTCAGCTTCGGCGCATCCGGTTTGCGTTCGCCAATCAAGGCGCCGTTGATGTAGGTCAACAGCGGTTTGGCGACGTTCTGCGCCACCACCGGCGAGGTGAACAGCGAGTCCTGGTAACCGTCTTTCAGTTGCGCCAGCTGTTTCCACTGTTGCGGCGTGGTGATTTTGCCCCAGGCCACGTCCTTCATCGGGAAGCCTTCGTAATATTGCAGCATAAAGGCGTCCACCAGCGAGTTGCCCACCCGCAGCGGGCCGGCGACGCCCGGCTCTTTGCCCGGCACCGCGCTCATCTTGCTGGCTTCTTTGGTCAGATCGCAGTGCTTGTCGGTTTTACAGGCGCTGGAATCTTTGTAATCGATGATTTTCGCCAGTTGCTTGTAGGCCGCATCCAGCTTCAGCGAAGCCAGCTCGGTGTTCATCGCCCCCAGCGCCTGTTGATTGAAGGCTTCGCTGTTGTCGGTGATGATCGGGTTGAAGGTAGGATCCATCTCCCCCATTTTGTCCTGGTGATGCACGCTGATGTCGCAGCCGGGGAACGCGCCGTTGGTAAAGAACTGCGCGGTCGCGACCGTGCGTTGCAGGCTGTTGGCGTAAACGTAAACGCTGCCGGCGGTCGGGCAGCCTTCCTGCGGCAATACGCCGGTCTGCTTCAGCCACTCATTGAAATAGTGGCCCATGTACACTTCCAGCACCCCGCCCTTGGTGGTCAACAGGCCACCCGGCGTGTCCCAGGCCGGCCAGGCTTTGGGGGTGGATTGCGCCAGCACGCTGCCGTTATTGGCCAGCGGCGCACGCAGGTTGTGGCGGCTCATCATCAGCACCTGTTCCAGCTGATAGTCGTTGGTTTCCGCCAGGGCATTCCCGGTCAATAATAAGGGCAAACACAGCAATAACGTTTTTCTTCTCATCCGCAGAGGCTCCCGGAAAGTGATTATTTTGAATATGTTAGCTTTCGCATCGCTATGATGGAGGGGTTATCCGGTGAAGTGTGTGATGGGTATCACGGGGAGAGGATCCGACCGGCGGTCATCCGATCAACAACCGCACGGCGATCTACGCCACGCCGAGATCATTTACGGCAAGGCTGGCCGCCCGCGGCGGATTTACCGAGGATAAGGGGTGAGGCCATAGATGGGTCGCATCACGCAGCCAACGCAGAGACAGCTTGAAGTATGACGGCGAAAATCTGCCAAAAGCTCAACGGGTTGCGCATTCTGTAAGCAAACAGTCACAGAATGTGTAATCCGCCTTTGACATGCCGCCGACACCCCGTTAAGATTGCGGCCGTTCACACAATTCCTCTGTAGTTCAGTCGGTAGAACGGCGGACTGTTAATCCGTATGTCACTGGTTCGAGTCCAGTCAGAGGAGCCAAATTAGAGAAGCCCGCTCAGGGAAACCTGAGCGGGCTTTTTGCTTCTTGGCGTTGTTGACCGGCGGTTATGAGTGAGGAGCGGACATACCGCCGCTTCCTGAAAGTGTCTTTAATTTATTTTTGAGAAAAGGCGACCTATATTACCTCGGGCATAAGCCTTACTAAAAAATCACTATCAAGGCATCTGCTTTAAAATCCGGCTGATATTTGCCACCAGATATTCCTCATCTACAGGCTCTTGAGTAATCAGAACTCTGAACCAGACAGGAGCAATAAGCGTTTCAAGTATGCCTTTGCGCTGCCCCTTATAGCCTTCTTCACCGCGCAGTACTGCCTGTTCGAAAATCATTTCTGCCTGCTGAAATCTTTGCTCCCAGACATCCCGAATAGCGGATTCAACCATATCGTCACCTGACGAAGTGGCGCTGATAGCGCCTTGTACTAATTTTCTGCCTTCTGCTGAATAAAGCATGGCGGTTATCATCTGCAAAAATTGCAACAAATCAAGGGATAGACTGCCACTGTCTGGAATTCTGACCATGCTTTCAGCTGTGTTTTTGAAAACATCGGCAATCAGCCTTGCTCTGTCAGGCCACCGGCGATAGACCGTCGAAGCATTTACACCGGCAAGTTGCGCTACGTTGCGGTGCGTTAATGCATTCGCCCCTTGTTCCATGAGTATTTGCCGGGCAGCCTGCAACACAGCCTCCCTGACTTTCGCACTGCGTCCACCCGTTCTCTCTTTTACTGCGTCGAGTGATTCTTTTTCTTCAGGTGTTGCTCTCATCATGATCAAAGCCTAAGATTTAATGCAACACTTGTTGCTTTAAGAGAGTGACATGAAAATACATTGCCTGCAAACCGGAGATGTCCAGATTAAAAGCCGACATCAACTGGCCCGCTACGAGACTCGTCCAGCCCGGGTAGTTGATGTCTTGAGAGACAAAGACTGGAGTCCTCGTCTCCCGATTGGATGCTGGCTTATTGAACATCCGGAAGGGCTTATCTTAGTGGATACTGGCGAAAGCTCACACGCGAATGATCCCGGGTATCAACCCTGGTGGCACCCATTTATGCAGAAGTGCGAGAGAAGATGGGTTAAACCTGAAGAAGAAGTTAATTCTAGAATTCAGGCGGTTGGATTCAATCCCCGGGATGTCAGATGGGTAATAATGACCCACATGCATGGCGATCATGCAGGAGGAATCGGTCACTTTCCTGACAGTGAGATAATCCTGAGCCAAAAAGAAGCGCATGACGCTCTCGCATGGAGTGGGCCAGCACAAGGTTTCCTTAACATGCATTATCCAAAATGGCTTAAACCAACCACCACCACACATGATGACGGTCCGTTTGAGAGTTTTGACAGAAGTATGGCGGTAACGAAAGACGGCGCTGTAAGAATAGTTCCAACACCGGGACACACTCTTGGCCACCAGTCTGTAGTGGTAGATGCAGGCACTCACTATGTATTGATCGCTGGCGATGCTTCGTACCAGGAAAGCTATATGCTGGAGGGCCGCATTGATGGTGTCGCAGTTGATTCCAGGTTACATCATGACTCAACTCGCAGAATGCGCGAGCTATGTAAACGAAAACCAACCATCACCCAGTTCGCCCATGATTTTGATAGTGCAAAACGTCTTGAGGAGCAAATATTCACCCTTCCCCGCGAATAATTGATATCTCCTGTAGTTCTGTTTCAAGATTGCTGACGCCATAAGAGCGTGTCCGCTTCCGGCACAAACCGGGCCTCCTGACGACAGGGGATTATTTCCCTGAAGCTAACAAGACAGGCGAGCAGAGTGCAGCTCGCCCTACTGAATGCCGCTGTCAGCAGGTAATCTCTTTTAACCCCGGAGAGAGGGCTTTACGGCGTTTGCGACGTAAAGGGGGGATTTACGGGGCCTTATCTTGCTGCTGACGCTTAGGGGGATATTCTTCAGTTATTTCAGCGAAACCAGGGAACTTAACACGGTAGGCTTGTATCAACGGTAGTCCGTTAAGGAACGATAGAGAAAGTTGTACAGGCAATCTGTTGCAGGCCCACTTTCTCCTGACTTCCGTAAGATACTCACTTCCAGATCGTTCAGTGGAGGCAGACCTTCATTGACGCCAATAATGCGCAGGGATGGCGGTACGCTGCACTTGGCCAGACCGGCCACTGCAAGCCCCGCCTGAACAACAGCTACAAGACCAAGCAAGCTGGCACTCGAATAAGCATTCCGGTAGGTATAGCCGTTTTCAGATAGAGCACGAATGACATTGGTACGTGCAGCACTCCCGGGAGCAAATAGTGCTACCGGGACAGGATCACTTTTCCAGGCGACATGTGTTGGTGATGCAACCCAGACAAAAGGCTCTTTTCGTATCACTTCAACCGGTTGTTCCTCCACCCGGGTAACAATGGCCAGGTCAATTTTTCCATCCGCAATAGCTTTTGTGAGGGAAAGAGAGGGCTCACATATCAGTTCTACTGTCACCAGGGGATGTTCCGCCGAGAATTGTTCAAGCACCGGGGGTAATAAAAAAGCGGCATAGTCATCAGGTACCCCCAGGCGAACACAGCCAGTTTCTTCCGGGCGTGTCACACTTGTCCAGGCCTCATCTGACAGTTTTAAAATTTGCCTGGCATGAACCAGGAAATCAGCACCAACGGAGTTGAGGGCAACAGTCTTTGTCCCTCGATGTAAAAGGCGTTTACCGATGGACTGTTCAAGACGCTTGATCTGCATACTCACAGCAGACTGGCTTCTCCCGATACGTTCGCCCGCACGGGAAAAACTGCCCGTTTCGACAACAGCAACAAAGGCACGCAGCAGATCAATATCTAAAAGGTTAGCCATAGTTCTATTAATATAACGAATAGAATCTATCAAATCTATTCACTGGCTTAATTTAACCACGAAAAATATAGTTGCTTCATTGTTCATTTTAGAGTCTGGGAAAGGATAGAAAAATGTCTGACAAACAGCTACCTGCGGTTAAACTTGCTGTCGGAATGGCGATGATAGGAACGGTTGGTGCTTTTGCCGTGGAGTCCGGACTTTCGCCAGTTTCGGTAGTGTTCTGGCGCTGCGTTTTTGGCACTCTCTTTCTTGGCTTATGGTGCATCATCCGGGGTTACCTGCCGGACAGGTCCCTTTCCCTTAAACGTCTTACTTATGCCTCCCTCGCAGGGGTCTGTATGGTGCTTAGCTGGATAGCTTTTTTTGCCGGATTCACACTTACCTCAATAGCCACAACAACTATTGTCTACCACATACAACCTTTCTTTGTTGTACTGATTAGCGCGGTGTTTCTTAGGGAGCAGATCTCACTTAACCAGGTCCTATGGATGGCAGGAGCATTTACAGGTGTCATTCTGGCCAGTGGGCTTATCGCTCCCTTCAGTGTCATTAGTATTCACTGGATTCTGGGAGTCGCGCTTACTCTGGTTGCCGCCTTGCTGTACGCGATATCAACAGTAGTGGGGAAAGGACTGGGGCAGCAACGACCCGAAATTACCACATTATGCCAAACGATAGTTGGAATTATTCTGCTGGCCCCCTTTACCGATTCGTTTCGTTCAGTTCCTCCCGAGTCGTGGGGGTGGTTAATTGGCATAGGTATACTGCACACCGGTGTCGCCTACGTCCTGATGTATTCGGCTTATCCAAAGTTAACCACCCCGGTAATTGGCGTGCTGACTTTTATCTACCCACTGGTTGCTATCATTGTTGACTGGGTGTTTTATGGCCATCAACCTGGGATCATTCAGATGACAGGAATGATACTGATCGCACTATGCACACTTGGTGTAAAACTGGGCTGGTCTTTCCCCGTCGGGCTACAACGGAAGATAAGTTTATAAGGCCATAGCGACGGATAATCTTCACGGGTTCAGCGTCCACTCATGGCACTAAGCGGACATTCTTATCGATTCGAAAGTCCGCTATGAGCGAAAAGCGGAAGTTCATAACTTTTTACTGTCTAACAGACATTAATAACATTGTTTTGTATTAATCAACGGAGAGTTGATCGCCTCTAGTTAGATGTAAAAAATTCGCATATCACTACAATGTATAATCATTGACAATAGTGAATAAAATTGTATGTGACTAAAAAATTCACCATACTTTAATTTAACCAATTGATATTTTTATTAAATAATGATAAATGAATACCTTTAACGCGAAGATGGAATTTTAAAAATGGAATGGAGATTTTTAGGTTCTATATCAGATGCCAGAAAGTCCGGCTGTAGTGGGGTTTATCTTATCGTTCATCAAGGGATTTTTAATCGTGTTGTTTATGTTGGAGTGAGTTGTAATGTAGGGAGAAGGATAAATGAACATTATGAAGGTTACCTGAGAGGAAATCGAACAATTTACAATGCAGGTCACAATGATGACGTATATCGTCTTATGTCAACTTACAAAATTCGAAATCATATAAAACACTATCAGTCCTTGGCAAAGAATTATGAAATATGGGGTTCAACTACACTGCATTTTGATTCACCCATGAACATATTAGCAAAAAAACAGACTTTTGATGCCAAATGGGAGAACATTGCATTTGAAAAGTATATGCCTCAACTGGTAGTGTGGGCTCTGCCAATGGCCAATTACTGTTATTCAAATGCAACTAAAATTGAAAGTGTAATCCAATCAAAGCTCATTAAATCTTTTGATTTAAGAGGTTTTTTTAATGCTAAAGACTTAAGCATTTTGGGTAAAATTGAGAAGCCTTATTTAGAAAATATTAAATATCTTATTATTGATTCTCCTGATGTAGACGCGGCATCCAAACTTATTTTTGACAATTTATTTTTAAAAAGAATCGACGAAAACTTTGGCAAAGAATTCCATTCACAATTTGAAAGTGAAATTTTTCAGAGGGAAAAAGAAACTCTGAGAAAGCGAGCAACTAGGAACCATATGGTTTCTCTTTATGAAAATTATGGAAAACCTTGGACTTTGAAGGAAATGGAAAAACTAAGAGTCATGCTAGTAGATTTTGAGTTGTCACCAACAGAAATATCTGATTACCTTGGAAGGGATCCTCGTTCTATTTCTAAAAAAATAATCGAAAATGATAAAATTACTAATCATAAGTGGCGAAAGAGCGTCGGATGGTTATGACGTTACATATTGATGAAATAAACAAATCTAGCAACTTCAGCTTTTGGCACTAAGCGGCCAGACTGAAAGGCCGTCAGGTCGGCTATGAACGGGAATAATGAGGATCGATACATGCCGGCAGCAAGAAGGTATTAACAAGCTGCCAGCATTAATCATTATAATCTCATCGATGCAGGCGCAGCATACTTGAGAGAGACGATAGCGCGGATATAAGGCAGGCAAGCCCAAAGACGTAGACGGCGAACTGTGCGCCTGCGTCGTCCGTCAATCCGTTCAACAGCGCAATAACCATCGCAACCAGCGCCGCGCCAATGGATTGCCCTGCGGTCCTGGCGGTCGACAATACACCCGAGGCGGTTACCGTTCGGTTCGCTGCGACATTCGAAAACATCTCTTTATTGTTCGGTGGCAGGAAGAGCCCGTAACCAATCCCGCAAACTGCTACACGCCATAGAAAATCATTCATCGTTGCCGCTTCCGGCAGCAGCGCCAGCGATCCCAACCCCAGGCAAAAAATCATTACGCCGACCGTCGATATCTGGGTAGGATTTAAACGATTCGACAGCCTGCCGGCGATCGGGGCACAGATTGCCACGGCAATCGGCCAGGGTGTAAAGATGAACGCCGCTTCCAGGACAGAATAGTGATAGGCGTGCTGTAGTACAAAGGGCAACCCGACCAGCGCCATCCCCTGAGCCACAAACATTGAGACGGAAGATATCACCGCGAAGGAATATCGCCGGGAATGAAATATATCCAGAGGCAGCAACGGGTTCTTTGAACGCCTCTGCGCGTTGAGGAAGATGGCGACCAGCACCACTGAAGCGACGCCGCAAAGTATGAGTATGCGGCTGTCCCAGCGCCCGATTTGGTCGACAGCAATGACCATCAGACCCAAGGCCGCCGCTGAGGTGACCGCCCCACCCCAATCGAAGCCTTTTTCCCTCTCATCAGTATCGACGCCCAACGAGATAAGCGAGAATACAATGGCAAGCGCACCCAGCGGGATATTGATATAGAACAACCAGGGCCAGTCGAGATAGGAGATGATCAGGCCGCCTAACGCAGGCCCGATGGCCGTCCCCACCGCAAAGGCCAGCGCATTTATCCCTAAAATTGTTCCCAGCGCATTCGGCGGAAAGATAACCCGGTAGAGACCCAGTCCGACACTGATCATGACCGCATAACTCACCCCCTGAAGTACCCGCATGGCAACCAGCATGCCGAAGGTTGAGGAGAGGCTGCAACCCAGCGATGCCAGCGTAAACAGCACCATGCCCGCCGTGTAGAAGCGCCGCTCCCCTATCCTCGAACCCAGTGATGCGCAGATCAGCATCGTTGCGGCACTGGCAACCTGATAGCCGTTGGTCACCCAGATGACAGAGGCTGAATCTACCCGTAAAGCCTCGGCAATAGAGGGCAAGGAAATATTGACGATGGAACTGTCCAGCGCCGCCATAACAACGCCAATCAAGATGGCGGCAGCCGCCAGATAGCGCCTTGGCGCCTCAAATCCTTGTTCTAAGGTATTACTGCTTACCAACGACATATCCCGGACATCCTATAGTGAATTGGTGTTACGCACAGAGGCTTTCAGTCTCGGCACTCGGCCCTTCGAGGTATGCCAGCAGGCCAAGCATCAGCACTTCTTCGGGGCTGGCAACAACGGGAGAACGCGGTGCTTTCCAGAGCTGTTTACTGCCGTTGATACGGATACTCCTCAGGAAACAGTAGGTGGTGAGCACGTAGAACCGGTTCCGCATACTTTCCCCCATCAGCGGCAGCAGACCTGAAATGCCGCCTAACTCCGGGATCTCGCTGAGAATGTTGCCATAATCCGGCTTCGCCAGCACGAACATCAATGCACCGGCCATGGGGACTATTTTGACCGCATCCTTCACCTCTGCCGCAAGCTCATGCCAAAACGAGAAGGCAAACCGGGAGAAGCCGAAAAGTGGATCCAGCCCGCGCACCGAAAAATCAGGGTCGATGAAACGTGTCTGAGCATGCTCCTCGTTATAGAGCACATTGCCGAAGTGAAAATTGAAATGGGCTTTTTCCACCGATCTGAACTCTTCAGTCCGGGCCAGTTCTGCTGCTCTTTCATAAACTTCCCGGGCGGTGGTACTGAATCGCGCGCCGTTAAGCAAAATAGGTTTATCAAACAGCTCATGTGCGAAGCTCGTGCCTTCCCACTCTTCCCGTAATCTGGCCGGCATATCGTGGGTCATCGCCGACGAGGTTTCTGATTCCAGGCCGATAGCTTTTTGTACATTTTCCAGGGTGTTTCTGACGATATTCCTGCGTTCGGCCAGCGATCGTTGGTCGTCAAATACGATTCTGGACAGCGGCAGGGAATCCATCTTCTCGAGAATATAGAATTGTCGCCCGGCAGCCAGCCCGTCGTGCAGGACCGGCACCATCAGTTCCGGGTAGATATCGTGCAATGCACGGATCTGATCAACTTCGGCTTTCAGTTTGCCGTTGAACATTTCGGACATGGCCGTTTTCACAACGAAACCTGAACTCAAAAAATCTACGGTATGCGAGCTTGTCATTTTTCAATCCCCTGGAAAGTGGCAACGGGCAGGCCAAATGCGATGCTGCGCGCTACGGCACGGACAACAGCGCTATAGCCGACGGTGTTGTTAACAAACGACTGGATGATGATTTCACTCAAATTCTGGCTTGCCAGATAGGCAGGCCGGAGAATGAGCAAATGGTTCTGGTCAGAAAGAATCGTTGAGCACCGGCGCTCGAAAGCATATGCACGGCTTCCCAAAGGCGTCCGGGATGCTTTAACAACATGAGGATGTGTCTCGCTCACCCGCTCAATCGCCGCCTCGATGAGACCGGTATTTAGCGCCCCACCATCCTTTACGATAAAACGGTTGATCTGATATCCGGGTGCATGCACAGGCGCACGTAATGAAACGGTATTCACTAACGGTGCCCAGGGCATCACCTTGTCCTGACTCATGGCGATTTGCGAGAAGCTCGGGCGGAGATTGTCGCGCGCATCCTGCAGGCGTCCCTCGAACGATCGGGTGCCGAGTACGCCGTTAGGCGTGTCCGGATGCACAATATCGGTTTCGACCGACACAATATGCGAGGCGTTGCATTGGATAGCTCTGAGCGCATCGGTGAGAACGCGCAGTGAGGCATGCATCCCATTCGTCTGACAGGAGCCGAGGCAATACATACCAGAATCGACTACCTGACGTTGTATCGTGCCAATATCATCACGGGTCAGATCTTCCAGGCAGCCATAAATACTCGGCAGCTCATTTGCCTCCGCAACGCCCAGCACCACGTCCGCGAGTTCTTGCATGTTGCGGGCGACAGGGCTGTTCTTGTCCATATCCAGCTTGCTGGTCGCGATAAAGCCAATGTCAAAGCGGCCGGTCTGCGGGGGAAGCTCTTTGGCAAGATCACCAAAGAAAAAGTGAACCTCGCGGCCGTCGATCCTGAGGGTCTCGCCATTGATAATGTCGATGTGGGACTGTATGCCGGGATGCGCCATCGCCAGACGAGCCACGATGCCATCGATCGGACGCAGTTCAGGGTAATGTTTATCTAAAGAAGGCGGATTCGTGACGACGGTGTGGATGGCAAAACCATCCTTCGCCGGATCATTCTGAATCAGCAGGTTCGCGCCGATCTCCGCTCCACAACCCACCAGTATTGCTTTTTTCATTTCATTCCCTCGCGCTAAATAAATAACTGTAAGTGTTTAAGATAAGGCCTAGTCCCAGGAGAACATTTTCAGGAGGTCGGTGACGGACATGGCATCCAGCTTCGATTCAGAAATCAGGGTTTCGGCCAGAATATGGGATCGGTCACGCAGCGGGCTGTCCGAAAGATTCAGATGGAATTTCGTCAGCAGCGCGTCAAAACACTCTTCACGACGGCGAACATGACCGAGCGGGTATTCAATGGTTTCCGAGATCTCTTCGGCCATGCCATGACATTTCAGATGGAGCGTATTGGGAATGGCGCGCTTCTCAGGGTCGTAATAGCTCTCGGTAAAGGAAGGGCGTTCAGTACAGGTAATTTTCAACCGCAGTGCATCCAACTGAGGATCCGAGGCGAGCGGTTCGTGGAAATCCTTAATCGTCAGGTTGCCGGTTTGAAGCCCCACGGCAACCATGTACTGGAGACAGTGATCGCGGTCTGCGGAGTTTCTCAGTGGCCCTGATTTATCGATAATCTGAATCGCCGGGCGCGTCGTTTCTACCCGCACATACTCAATGCTCTCAGGAGAGAAACCGGCTGCAAGTATCCGTTCCCGCAGATTGATGGCCGCTTCTACCGCCGTCTGGGCATGGTACTCAGCAGGATTGGGGACTTTGAACAAGATATTCTTAATGACAAAATCCGACAGGTTGCGCGACAAATTGAATGGCTTGCCTTGCAAAACGGCATCATCGAATCCCCACCGGCTGACCGTCAGCGCAGTGGGATAACCCATTTCGCCGGTTTGCGCGAATAGCGCCAGTTGCAGGCCACGCGCCGTCGCGTCACCCGCAGCCCATGACTTGCGCGTTCCCGCATTGGGCGCATGGCGGTAGGTTCTGAGAGAATGGCCGTCGATAATAGCGTTGGACAGCGCACTCAATGCCTGCTCTTTTGACAAGCCGAGGAGCTGAGCTGAGGCGATCGCAGAAGCCACTTTAACCAGCACCACGTGGTCAATACCCAGCGCATTGAAGCAGTTCGACAGACACAACACGCCGTGGATCTCGTAGGCACGAATCATCGTATTCAGGACGGCTGTCATATCAATTGGCGGCTGATTACCGTCAGCCTGACCCTGCCATACCGCTGCAGCCAGGATTGCCCCCAGATTATCAGACGGATGCCCCCACTCTTGCGCAAGCCAGGTGTCATTGAACTCCAGCCAGCGGATCATCGAACCGATATGAAAGGCCGCCTCGACAGGTCCCAGTCTTAGCCCGGTACCGGCAACAGGCACACCTTCGCGGCTCTTGCTGAACTGAGCGCCGGCCATCAGCCGCATACAGTCATGGTCGGTGGATGCGGCAATCGCGCAACCTATCGAATCCAGCAGGCAATAACGCGCCAGCCGTAAAGTCTCATCATCAAAGGTTGCCTGCTCATAGGCATAGTCAACCAGTTCAACCATTACCTTATCGAACTCTACGTGCGCCATATTTAACCCCATAAACGAAAATGAATTATTCAAATTACAATTAATGGAAACAGTGATAGTTATATGCAGAAAGAAAATATAAATAGCCAATTAATTGATTTATATGCAATTACCTCTTCCTGCTCATAAAATCGTAATTGTCATGGCAATAAAAGACCAGTGAATAAAATCGAGGCACTCATCGAAAATATTGATGCCCTGACAATATTCCTATTGAAAGTGATTGGTAGAACGGAGAAAAACGCATGAGTTGCAGAGACGGAAAACAAGCAGAATCTGTTGTTATAATTGACAATTCAGAATTAACATCTACTGAGATGGTAATAATACTGACACCCCCCTGAGATGGTCACAGATTGCTCGCATCTGCCTCTCAGAGAGAGGGGTTAAACATAGTGACAAATTTAATAATACAGAATATAAATAATTGTTGTGACGGTGAACTAATTTTAAGCATGAGGTCTCAAATGAAGCTAAGTGAACTTCTTGCGTTCGTGACAGTCGTGGAGACGGGGAACATAACCCAAGCAGCCGAACGTCTTAATCGAGTGCAATCGAGTATTTCCCACCGAATCAGGAGCCTGGAGGATAACCTGGATGTCACCCTGTTAGATCGAAAAACTGACGGGTGCTCACTGACTGCGCAAGGGCAGATACTGTATGACTACGCGCTGAAGATATTAAACCTTGCGGATGATTGTAAAAACAACATTTCCCATTCAAAAAATAGCCAAATCAATATACGAATTGGCATAATCGAATGTTTACCCCCCTATATTGTTAACTCACTGATCGACCTGGGTCATGATTTGGGGTGGAACATAGATATTTCGATTGGAAATACAATGAGTTTGCTCAATGCCTTTGACCAAAACGAGTTTGATGCGGTAATCATCGGGGCGGGGTTTTCAAACACGCAACATACACGTTCCATACTGCTCTCCAGCGAACTGGTTATTATTACCGAGAAAAACTACCCGACAATAAAAGATATCTCCAGTCTGGATGGCGAAGTTTTTTTACTCAGCAGCAAAAAATGTGCTACCACGACCCGCAACTATAATGTTCTCTTTGATGAAGGTCATATCACACCCAAACGACTTGTCGAATGTGGATCCTATCCCGTGCTGTTCTCCAGCATTGCTGCCGGTAAAGGCGTGTCGTTAGTATTACGTTGTTCGATCAGTAGCGAAGTGCAAAATAAGATAAAAATTCATGAGCTCTGTGGCCAGTTTAATGACTTCAAGATAGAACTTGTTTACCGTGCCGATTCACCTTATCTGGATAGCACTAAATTCAGAGGGGTAATGACTTCAGTTTTTCAGGATCCCCGACTGCACAATATCGGTTATTAGATACTTGTAGCAAACGCCCGTACATTTCCCCTCTTTACTGACAGCCGCCCATCAGACAGAAAACGGGAGGGCATACATCTGACGTATGCCCTCCCCTCTGAACAAGCCAAACTTCAACAGATCACCGTATTTTCACGACAAGATGCTGAATGCTCCGCTGTATATCATGCAGATTTACGCAGAATGACTAATCCTTTCGTTCTGCACTTCTCTAAAATTAATTTCATCATGGGTACTTCAAAGTAACTATATAAAAAAGACGCGCATGAAACGGACAGGACTAACGCAACGGCGATAAGCGCAATCCCCTCTGGCAAGTTAAATTTTCTTCCCGCCGTGAGGTTCAAAAAGTAGAAGAGTACCAAGAAATGAACCATATAGAAGGAATAGGATATCTCTCCTAACCACACGGACGTTTTAGTGTTTAACAGTGTATTTCGATTTTTTAAATCATCACCCGCCATCGAGATGATTAATAAACAAACGGGAATGATGAAAACCACACTCATGCTGAACTGGTATGGGAGATACATGGCACCGATGTACGCGACTGCAAGCAAGGCAAATGAAGCTGTTTTCGTGAGCACAAGTGCCCGCCCATTCATCAGCAACCGGGCTGCAAACATACCGGCAAGAAACTCAAATATGCGTGATGGCGGAAAAATATATGAAACCCAAAAGTGTTGCTGTGAAATCGGAAACGCCTTCATCATCTGATTCGGCTCAACCCAAAGGTAAATGTAGGTTTGAACCAGCAAGGACGCCGCGGTGACGACGGTTAATCCGAGTAAATCGAATTTTTCAGGTATTGCCTTCATGATTCTGAAAAGAAACGGGAATGAGAGATAAAACATGGCTTCTATGCAAAGTGACCAGCTGGGTCTGTTACCCACAAAAAAATAACGAACATCATCAACCCAGGTATTCAATAAAAACAGATTCGATGCCCATAGTTTATACTGATATATACTCATGGCACCAATAACAAAGGCTATAGCCCAGGTCAGACAATGCATGGGATAAATCTTTGCAAAACGTCGCAGATAAAAATCACCCACGGTGTCGTTATCTCTCGCGGACCATACCATAATGAATCCACTGAGTATAAAGAAATAGGAAACGCCGAGCCATCCCGCTTTACCCACGATAACAGTGAAAATATGTTGAATAGTCGGATCTGAAAATGGTGCCAGATCGCTGGGAAGCGATGAATGGAATAAAAACACCAATAATGCGGCCCAGAATCTGCTTCCGGTAAGTGATGGAAGCTTGGGTGGCGAGGGTAATTTCCCCGTCGTCACTGACTGACTCCCCTCTGATTCATTTACGTCAACGTGAATAGCATCAATACTTATTTCTCTGTTTATTGCAGTATTCATGGTGTTTCCCCTGAGGATAGTATTTTATATTGAAAATTTTATTCGGTAGCATAGCGACCATGTTGCACAGGAAAAATTAATAACGGCAAAGCAATGTAGCAGGGCCTGACAGGTTGCCAGTAATTCACCATTGCGATGCCGTTAAGTAAATACATTATTTTTAGATCAGAACGTTCTATCTATACTTTTCACTCTTAGATCTTGACGATCCCATATCCAGATTGAAGCTTTTCAATATAACCAAATCCTTGTTCACCAAAATGCATACCGCCGACAAGGATCCTGTCCGAACTAACCATATCAAGTACACGGGAACGTGTCTCTGCCGCCATTTGAGGATCATAGTCAAAGGCGATGGCAACCTCCGGTTTTAGCAATTGAATATGCGGGAAATGAACAATATCTCCCCAAATCAACAGACTATCTCTGCTTCCCTCAATCCGGTAACCCGTATGACCCGGCGTGTGGCCCTTCAGCGGGATGGCAAAAATACCAGGAAATACCTCGCCTTTGTCGATCAGACGAAGACTTTTCTGATACTTTTTAAATATACTCCGCGCTAACAGGAAATTACCCTTTACCCGATCACTCACTGCGGCGAAGTTTTCATCGTCTTCCAGATAATTAAATTCTTCGCTATTTATGATCAATTCGGCATTGGCAAATACGGCCTCACCCTCTGCGCTTAATAATCCACCGATATGGTCCGGATGGGCGTGTGTCAGAAGAACGGCGTCAATATCCTCAGGTTGTATATCCAGCCTGGCGAGATTGGAGATCAGCCTGCCACCCCAGCCCTTAACGCCTCCGGCCCCGCTATCAATAAGAATATTTTTCCCCTTCCGGCGAACCAGGAAGGTATTAATATGAACCGCATTGAGCTCATTAACCTGCGCACCGCGTTGAATTTCCTCGCATTCTTCCTCATCAACATTTGAAAGCATTCCGAAGTCAACTTGCAAATATCCATCGCTAACCGCCGTGACCTCGATATCGCCGAGATCTCTTGTTGGAAAATTGGCATTCATAATCTGTTCCTTAGTTCTTTGCATAAATATGACTCGCTTCAAAAGAGAAACAGCGAATTCGCGCTGTGACTCCTGTTTTCTCCTTAATTAACAAATCAACCTGATGCATAAATTCATTCAACACGGACGCCGTGCGGAAAACTTCCTGCCTGAGCTTGGCTTCGAAGTAGACCGGCGTGCCAAAACCTATCTCTGCGGTGAGGTAGCTGATGTGAATATTATTTTCTCCCGCTTTCAGTATCTCTTTGGCGAGATGGGCTAAAGTAATTGAAAACTCTGCAAAAGAATCTGCATCCAGCCGATGGCTTGCAGACGTATAGAGCGTAATGCTGGGCATCTTATATCTACTCCCTCAGATTGATATTTAAGACGTTGGGTTATTTTATGCTGCTCTGACAGTGGCTAATCTTATGCTTTTAATGACATCCGGATTAACCACCGAGCCCGTATCAGGTGCCCCCTGGCGGAGTTGGTCAATCAACTCGATGCCACGCGTTACTTTCCCAAAAGCCGTATAATTTTGGTCTAAATAGCCTGCTCTGGCGGAGGTGATGAAAAACTGATGGCTGGCACTGTGTGGATGTCGTGATCGGGCCATGCCGAGGGTACCGCGCTCGAAAGGCAGGCTATTAAATTCTGCGGCCAGCGCCGGTAATCGCCTGTAATCCAGACGAGTCTCTTTTATCGGATCACCCGTTTGTGCCATAAAACCTTCTATGACCCGGCTAAACGGCATGCCATCGTAAAATTTGACCTGCACCAGCGATTTTATGCGTTCAACATGTCCTGGTGCCAAATCGGGAAATAAACTGATTGTCACTGTTCCACTCGCCAGTTCCATCTCGAGGAGATCACCCTGACTCATTAATCCTTTAAATACGGCAGGAAGCATTGCCGCCCCTGCGCACAGGCCCAGGCTTCCGCCAATAAACAACCGACGATTCATATGATTTACTCCGATCGCGCATCAGACTTTTTATCGTCTGCCATGCCAGATTTGCCCATTAACAGCGCGCATGCACCCCTTTTATCGGCGGCTTTCTGCTGCGGATTTTTAATGTGTATTCTTTTTCTCAATGAACGAGATGATTTCATCAGTGAGCGCCGCGGGTTGCTCAAAATTCGGTAAATGGGCAGCGCCGGGTAGGGTATGCAATTCTGCATTTCGCTTTGTTGCCAGACGTTGCGCGTAGTCCGGGGGCGTAAGTTGATCCTCACTCCCCCTCACGACCACAGCCCTTACCCCCGGAATATTCATATCGGTCAGATCGGTATCGGCGATGGCATAAGAGCAACCCGCGAAGGCTTCAACCGTTGTCCGGCGCAGCATTTGCTTCATGCCGTCTGCGTAGGGTGAGTCGATAAATTTCGGTGTCACCCATTTGCTCAAAATCCCCATCTCGAGATGTTCAATACCGTGGTGGAATACATCTTCAGCCCGGGCGCGCCAGAGCGACGGCGGAGCGGCATTCACCAGTGCAGTATCAATAATAATCATTCCCTGCACTCGTTTGGGGATCTTGAAGCCAATCCATTGCGCTATTGTTCCGCCGATTGAAACCCCGGCGACGTAAAACTCGTTGATTTGAAGATGATCCAGCGCTGCCACGACATCATCGGCTAAATCTGACATTGAAAATGGCAGAGCGTCGACTGCGCTTAATCCATGGCCGCGGATGTCCAGACGAACAACGCGATAACGTTCAGTCAAACGCGGCATTTGTAAATCCCAAAGGTGCAAATCCGTCCCCAGAGAATGGAGAAGAACCAGAGTAGTCGCATTTTCTGGCCCCTGCACATCGACGTGCTGAGTTAATTTAAGTGGCCGAATAAACATTTAACACTCCATATTCTTATTTTTGCCTCTATCTCGTCGACTTCATATTTCGTACTCTATGAACCGACAACCCTGGTTGCATATGAAACCGATAAATTCCGCCAAACCATTGACATAAAGTGTCTATATCTGAAACATCTGAAATTATCTTATTCAGTTTCATGGAGAGAAGCATTCTTACTTTTGATATTCATTCTTGCCGGCGTTACTATTATTAGAACAATTCCAAACATCTCTCTAGCGAATAATTTCGATATGGCTATCGAATTTATTGATGCGGGGTAGATCCTTAATAGATGAGCTCACAACTATTTAACGACTTTAGCTGCTAAATAGCTATTCCTAATATCGCTACACTTTTGCCGGCCCCTGACTACCGCATCGCCATGGTTTGATTGGGTGGTCATTCCGGCGGTTTTGACGGCAGGTTTTTCTAACCTGGCTTAACTATCTGTCAGTTACTGGCAAAGATGCCCCTATCAGGGACCAAATTAAAAAATCCCGCTCAGGGATCACCGAGCGGGATTTTTGCTTTGGCGTCATTGAATCGCCTACCCTCCTCCGCCAAAAAACGGCCCGAAGCGAATCGCCACGGATGAGGCAAACACCTCGAAGCTCCTTAGGAAGGCTTAAAAGAGCGGCACCGGTTAGCGATAAACCAGCCCCCCGTCGGTCAAAATCGACTGACCGGTGATATAGGCGGCATCGTCGCTGGAAAGAAAAGCGACAAGTGCCGCGACGTCGGCCGGAGTCTGTGCGCGCCCCAAGGCAATGCCATCGACGTATTTCTTATAGGTTTCGCCTTTCGGGGCACCGGTAATCTCCGAGAAACGCTGGTCTATTTCCACCCACATATCGGTGCCGACCACCCCAGGGCAATAGGCGTTGACGGTAATGTTGTCGCTGGCGTATTCCTTTGCCGCAACCTGGGTCAATGCGCGTACGGCGAATTTGGTGGCGGAGTACACGCCCAACAGTGCAAAGCCCTCATGGCCGGCGATGGAACAAGCATTGATGATCTTGCCATTTTTGTTGAGTTGTTTAAATTTCGCCGCGGCAGCCTGGATCCCCCAGGTCACCCCCCCGATATTGATGTTCAGGATCTTCTCAAGATCTTCCGGCACGACGTCTGCGATGGGTTTTACCTGCGAAATACCGGCGTTATTAATCATCACATCCAAGGTGCCCAGCGTACTCACAACGTGCTCGATGGCCGCATACACCTCCTCGCGCTTGCTGATATCGGCAACGTAGGTTGTCGCTTTTACCCCGAAAGACTCCACCTCTTGCCTGACTGCACCAAGCTGATCTGCGGATAAATCCAACAGCGCAAGGTTTACCCCCTCTTGTGCCAGGCGCAGTGCGATGCCCCGGCCAATGCCACGCGCTGCGCCAGTGATAATGGCTACCTTTCCGTTCAAACCTGTCGACATGATTATTCCTGTTTCGTTTTGTACTACGGCTAATGGAGAGTTTTTTGTTTGTTTCCGCTACCGAAAACGCAATCGGATCAGGCTGCTATCGCGTCCCGCATTGTCCTATTGATGCAGCGGTCGGCCCGCGGCCGCGAGGATCGATTCATGCATGGCTTCAGAAAGCGTCGGATGCGCAAAGATGACCGACAGCAGGCTCTCGTCCGTGGCCTCCAGATGACGGGCGATACCGAAGCCCTGGATCTGTTCGGTCACCTGCGGACCAACCATGTGCGCCCCCAACAGCTCGCCGGTTTCGGCATCGAAAATCGTCTTGACGAAGCCCTCCGCCTCGCCGCCGGCCAGCGCCTTGCCATTGCCCTGATAGGCGAACTTGCCGATCTTGATCGGCCGCCCACCAGCACGCGCCGCCGCCTCGGTCAGGCCCAGGCTGGCAACCTGCGGCCGGGCATAGGTGCAGCCGGGCACATAGCTACGGTCAAGCTTGTGCACGCCTTCGACACCGGCCAGCGTTTCGACGCAGATCGTCCCTTCGTGGCTGGCCTTGTGCGCCAGGCACGGCGGGCCGGCCACGTCGCCGATAGCGTAAAGGCCGAAGACGTTGGTGCGGCAAGCGTCATCCGTTTTGATAAAACCGCGTTCCAGCTCGACGCCCAGCACCTCCAACCCGAGGCCTTCGACATTGGGCTGGACGCCGGCCGCCAACAGCACATGTTCGACCTCCAGCACCAGTTCGGCACTGGCGTTTTTCAACGTGTAACGCCCTCCCGCATCCGTGAGCTGCACCTGCGTTACCTGCGTCTGGGTATGCACGCGAATACCGCGCCGCTCGAACGATTTGCGTACCGTCGCCGACACCTCGGCGTCCTCTATCGGCAGTATCTGTGCGGCCAGTTCCACCAGCGTCACTTCGCTGCCGAGATCGTTGTAGAGGCTGGCGAACTCGACGCCGATGGCGCCGGAGCCGATGATCAACAAGGATTTCGGCAATTTTTTGGGTTGCAGCGCCTCGAAGTAGGTCCAGATCCGCTCGCCATCCGGCGCGATCCCCGGCAACGCACGCGGGCGCGCACCGGTAGCCAGGATCACATGGTCGGCCCGGTAGTCGCGCTCGTCCCCCTTGGCATCGATCACCGTCACCTGCCCCTTGCCGCACAGGCGGGCGGTGCCGTCGAACACCGTTACGCCATGCTTCTTCAACAGGTACTCGACCCCGCCGGTCAACTGTTGCGACACCGAGCGGCTAAACTGCACCAGTTTCTGCAGATCGAAACTCACCTCGCCGACACTGAAACCCAGTTGGTCGGCATGAGCGATACTGTGCGCCACCTCAGCGCCGTGCAGCAGCGCCTTGGTTGGGATGCACCCCCAGTTCAGACAGATGCCCCCCAGATGCTGTTTTTCCACCAGTGCGGTACGCAGCCCGAGCTGGCCGGCGCGGATGGCGGCCACATAGCCTCCCGGCCCGCCGCCGATCACCAGTACATCGTATTTGTCGTGCATAGCTCGCCTCCTAGACAAACATCAGGGTCGGTGTTTCAACCAGTCGCTTGAGTTCCTGGAGAAAAGCCGCGCCCAGCGCTCCATCGATGACCCGGTGGTCGCAAGACAGCGACACCGTCAGTTGATGACGCGCTACGATCTGCCCGTCGCGGGCCACCGCCCGCAGCTCGCCGGCGCCGATCGCGAGGATCGCGCCCTGGGGCGGGTTAATGATGGCGTCGAACTGGCGGACACCGAGCATGCCCAGGTTTGACAGGCTAAAAGTGCCGCCCTGGAACTCTTCGGGCCTGAGCGTGCCGGCCTTTGCCCGGGTTACCAGAGAATGAATTTCGTGCGAGATCTCGCTGACCGATTTACGGTTGGCGGCGCGCACTATGGGGGTAATCAGCCCGGCGGGCAGCGCAACGGCCACCGAGATGTCGGCATCGGCAAAGCGGCGGATGCTCTGGCTGGCCTCGTCGAACTGTACGTTGACATCCGGCACCGCCACCAGCGCCTGGGCGCAGGCCTTAACCAGCAGGTCGTTAACCGAAATCTTGACGCCGGGCGCACCGAGATTGATTTCCTTGCGCAACGCCAACAGGCGCTCCAGGTCAAGATCGCCGACCAGGCGGAAGTGCGGTGAATGTTGCTTGGAAGCCTGCAAACGGGTGGCGATCGCCCTGCGCATGCCCGACATGGGCAAGTTCTCAAAGGTTGCCGATGCCGCCTCCTGCGCAATACCGGCCTGCGGCACCCCGTCGAGCAACAGAGCCGCCGCCTGCACATCCTCGCGGCTGACCCGCCCGCGTGAACCGCTGCTGCGACAGTCGTGCAGGTTGATCCCCAGTTTGCCGGCCAGACGGCGCGCCAGTGGAGTTGCCGATACCTGACTGTCTTCGGCGTGCGAGCGTGGCGCCTTGCCTGAACGCGATGGCAGAGTCGGCGATGCGATGCGGCCCCCTGCGGCAAGGATAGCGCTCTCGAGATCGGCCACGGAGATACGTGCTCCACGTCCGCTACCGCGCACCTTGTTCAAGTCGACACCCAGCCTGGCAGCCAGGCGCAGCGCGTGGGGCGTGGCATTGACCTGTGCCGCATCGGTGCTTCCCTGCAGGCCGATCGGCACCTCGGTCTGCCCACTGGCGGCCACCGGTTTGGTGGATGGGGCCGGTGCAGTGGAAAGTGCCTTGCCGACCGTCGGGGCCGCCACAGCGGGCGCGGAGGACGGCGCAACAGGCGCGGCCGGTTCCGCCGTAGCCAGGCTGGCCGTGAAGGCGTCCAGTTCGGCATCGCTGATCGACGCCTCAGCCACCAGCGCCAGCGCCGCCCCCACCTTTAGGGTATCGCCCTGCCGGGCCAACACCCGCCGCAGGGTTCCGGCGAAGGGCGCCTCAAGCACGTTGATGATTTTGCTGGTCTCGATCTCGCAGATTTCCTGCCCTTTGGTAAAGCTGTCGCCCTCCCGGATAGACCACTGCGCAAGCTGGCCTTCTTCCATCGAAAGGCCCCACTTGGGCATTTCAAGCGTCTTGATATCACTCATGGCTCAATCCTCCAGCACTTGGCGGACGGCGGCCTCGATCCGCTCGACGCTGGGGATCCAGAGCTTTTCGAGGGCGGGAGAGAACGGCACCGGGGTGTGTGGCGGTGTCACCAGCGCAATCGGCGCTTTGAGGAAACGGAATGCCTGGGAAGCGATCAATGCCGCGACATCATGGGCAAAACCGAAACGCGCCGCCGACTCGTCGACGATCACCACGCGGCCAGTGGACGCCACCGACTCCAGAATGCCTTCCTCGTCCAGCGGTGAAATCGTCCGCGGATCGACCACCTCCACCGAGATGCCCTCTTTGGCCAGTTTGTCGGCCACCTGGTTGGCTTTATGCACCATCGCCGACAGCGCGATGATGGTGACGTCCTCCCCTTCGCGGGTGTAGTTGGCCACGCCCAGCGGAATGGTATAAATGCCTTCCGGCACCTCGCCCTTGAGGTCGTAAAGCATTTTATGTTCGCAAAACACCACCGGATCGTCGTCGCGGATCGACTGGATCAGCAGGCCCTTGACGTCATAAGGGGTAGACGGCACCACCACCTTGAGGCCCGGCGTGGTGGCGAAGATATTATAAGGCGACTGCGAATGCTGGGCCGCCGCAGAGAAGCCGGCGCCGATCATGCCACGCATCACCAACGGCGCCTTGGCCTTGCCGCCGAACATGTAGCGGAACTTGGCGGCCTGGTTATACAGCGAATCGTGGCAGACGCCGAAAAAGTCCATGAACATCAGCTCGGCCACCGGCCGCAGACCGGTCGCCGCAGCGCCGGCAGCCATACCGATGATCGCCGACTCGGTAATTGGCGTGTCGATCACGCGGTCGGAGCCGAACTGCGTCCACAACCCTTTGGTCACACCTAGCACGCCGCCAAAGGCCTCTATCCTCGCCTCCTCCGGCGCATTGCCGCCATGGCCGCCGCGCAAGTCTTCGCCGATCAGCACCACGCGCTCGTCACGCTCCATTTCCTGGGCCAGCGCTTCCTTGACCGCTTCACGATAGGTTTTTATAGCCATTGTCATCACCCTCAATAGGAAACGTAGACGTCGGTCAGCAGATCTTCCGGGGCCGGATAGGCGGCCGCGCGGGCTTTGGTTACGGCATCCTCGACCAGCGCTTCAACTTCCGCGTCGATCGCCGCCAGCTCCTCTTGGGTGATCTGTTTTTTGACCTTGTCGGTAAAGATCTTCAGCGGATCGTGCTGTTCACGCAGGCGTTGGACCTCACCCTCAGCGCGGTACAACGCCGGATCGCCCTCGAAGTGGCCGTGCCAGCGGAAGGCCTTGGCCTCAATCACGCTGGGGCCGCCCCCCTCGCGAGCGCGCCTGACCGCCTCTGCGGTGGCTTCGTAGACGGCAAAGAAATCGGTGCCGTCGACCGTCACCGCCGGGAGGCCGAAACCGGCCGCGCGCCTGGCGATATCGCGGCCGCCGACGGCGTAGTCATGACCGGTTCCTTCGCCATAGCCGTTGTTCTCGAAAATGAAGACGGCCGGCAATTGCAGCACCACGGCCATGTTCATGGCTTCAAATACCAGGCCCTGGTTGGACCCGCCATCGCCGGTGAAAGACACGCCGACCTTGCCGGTTTTCAGGGTCTTGGCCGTCAGCGCAGCGCCAATGGCCAACGGCGGGGCTCCGCCAACGATGGCGTTCGCACCCAGCATGCCTTTCGACAGATCGGCAATATGCATAGAGCCGCCCTTGCCGCGGCACAAACCGCTGTCCTTACCGAAAATCTCGGCCATCATGCCGTGAATATCACAGCCTTTGGCAATGCAGTGGCCATGCCCACGGTGCGTAGAGCCAATGAAATCGGCGTCGGTCAAATTTTCGCAGACCCCCACCGCAATGGCCTCCTCACCGGTATAAAGGTGAATGAAGCCCGGAATGTCACCGCTGGTGTTTTCCTGATGCAGGCGCTCCTCGAAGGTCCTGATCTCGCGCATTTTGCGGTAAGCCTGCAGCAAAGCCTGTTTGCTCAGCGTCATCTGATTCTCCTCAATAAGGGTCGGACAGGCGGGGCTATTTGACAGGGTGAACACACCCTAACCACACCGATACAAAAAATGTACGGGTGTTTCGGGAAGCTGCGAAGCCACCCTAATGGGGGGGTAAGTGGGGGTTTTCATGCTCAAGGTCAAAGTTTCTGAATTTTGTTTATCTATCCAGAACGACGGCTCCGTTTCATCCCGGGCTCTGACGTACAATTGAAAAAACAAAATACGGGCAGGCAACCACGGATGAAGCAATCGGATTTTGCAGGTTCCCAATCTACCTCGTTGATCTCGGGGCCTTTGCGGCTGACGAGAGGCTTGCCGCTTATCCTGACCAAATTCGTCCCGCCGCGATCCTCTATCCTGTTGCTGCAACGCCCGCGCCTGCTCAAGCGCCTTGATCAAGTGCGTCTGCGGCGTCTGGCCGTCGTCTGTGCGGGCGCGGGATTCGGCAAAACCACGCTGCTGGCGCAATGGCACCGGCAGTTGGTCGACCAGGGTGAACGCGTTGCCTGGCTCAGCCTCGATGAAGATGACGATGACGTCTGGCAGTTCATCCCTTATCTGCTGCATGCTTTGCGGCCGCTCTATGCCGACTGGGACGCCGATTTTTGGCAAAACATGGAAGAGCAAGCGCCATCGAGTTCCCAGCAGTTGCTGGCTGGGCTGATTAACCAATTGCACCATTGCCCGCACGACCTGTATCTGATCCTCGACGACTTGCACATGATCAATGACGCCGGCGTACATGAAGCCCTGAGCTATCTGCTCAGGCATGCGCCTGCGGCACTGCATCTGATCGTCGGCAGCCGGTTCCATCCGAGTCTGTCGCTGTGCCGGCTGCAGGCCCAGGATCAGTTGGTGGAAATCTATGATCAGGATCTGCAATTCACGCTGGAAGAAACCCGGAACTATTTCAGCCAAACGGTCGCCGTGCCGCTCAGCAATCAGGATGCCCTTCGGCTGCTGTCCGCGACGGAGGGCTGGATCGCGGGCATGAAGATCGCCTCATTGTCCCCCGAATTGCGTGAAGACCCTGGGCACCTGATCCACAATCTGCGCGGGGGGACGCGATCCATCGCCCGTTACCTGAAAGAAGTGGTGCTTGATCCGCTGCCGGCGGAAGTGCTCGACTTCCTGATGCAAACGGCGTTCCTCAATCGTTTGAATGCAGGACTGTGCAACGCCGTCACCGGGCGTGACGACAGCGAAGCGATGCTGGAATGGATTGAGCGGCACAACCTGTTCCTGTCGGCCCTTGACGAGCAAGGCTATTGGTTCCGCTATCATCCCCTCTTGCAGGAAACCTTGGGCGTGACATTGCGCCATCGCGCCGATATCAACCTTAAACAGTTGCACGAGCGCGCCAGTCATTGGTTCGTCGAACAGCTGTTGTGGGCTGAGGCGGTACGCCATGCGCTGGCCGCCGGCAAGCCGGTTCATAGCCCCGGCCAGGATGGCGCGAGCGCGCAATCTCTGGCTGAAGAGGGCGATATAGATACTCTGGTCTCCTGGATGCGTCACTTGCCGGCGAGCGTCGATCCGTCACGCATTGACCTTCAAATCAATCTGGCCTGGGCGCTGGCGCACTATTTCCGCTTCGATGAGTCGCGACAATTGCTCGACAACCTCGACCAAATGGTGGCGGACCACCGTGACGGCATGGCCCGCAGCGCCTGGATCAAGCTGCGGGTGGTGCGCGCCATCTGCGAAGCCTTTGCCGAAAACATCCCCGAGAGCCTGGCGATTGTCGAGCCTCTGCTGGCCGAAGTACCGTGCGGCGATACCTGGGTCGATGGCCTGATATGCAATATTCTCAGCTACTGCCACGTGGTTAACCAGCGCTATAGCGAGGCCCTGGCGGTCCAACGCCATATGCCCAGCCCGGACAGCCCGTTGGACAATCTGTTCGTCTCGGTGTACCGCGCTTTTATCATCGCCCAGTGCCATCTTTGCCAGGGCGATTTGGAGAACGCTGGGCTGTATGCCGGCAATGCGTTGCGCCAGGCCGAGCGTTATACCGGCCCCCAGTCGACCAGCGGAGCGACGCTCGCGCCGCTACTGGCGGAAATCGCTTACGAGCGCAGGAGCCTTGACTCGCTCGATCATCTGCTGGCGGACAGGCTCGAGCTCATCGACCGTTTCAGCCCGCCCGACGCGTTGAGCCGTTGCTATACCTGCCTTGCGCGTCAGGCCTTGCATGACGGCATGCCGCATGAGGCGGAACGGCTGCTGGAACATGCACAGCAACTGGCGGTGTCTCGCGGGTGGCGACGGTTGCAGGCTCTGTTGTTGGCCGAGCAAGTGAGAGTGCGTCTGCAACGAGCGGATCGCCCCGGTGCCGAGCAACTGCAGCGGCAACTGGAACAGCTGGCGCGCCATGCCGGGATTGATGCCGAACACCCTTGCCAACGTGCGATCGCTCAGCATGCGGCACTCAGCCGCAGTCGCCTGCTGCTGGCCTCCGGCCAGGCGCCGCAAGCCTGCAAACTGCTGGCCGAACTGGTTACCGCACAGGAAAACCGACGCGACTGGCTCACCGCCGCGCGCCTGCGTGCGCTCTGGTCATTAGCCTTGTGGAAGGCCGGTAAAAACGCGGCTGCCTGCACTACGCTGCAACCGGTTCTGCAACTGGCTGAACACCCGCACCTCATGCGAAGCTTTCTTGATGCCGGCGACAGCTTGCAGCCTTTGCTTATCCATATGCGGGAAGACCTTGCCGCCTGCAACGAGCAAGGTGCGCAGCTTCGCCTGGTAGATAAGGCCGTGCAGACCGGTGAACAGCCGCGTCAGAGCAACAATGACGTTTATTGGGGTCTCAGTGAGCGCGAACTTCAGGTATTACGCCTGATAGCCGAAGGCCAGACGAACAAAGAAATCGCTCGTTCCCTGGTTATTTCTGCACAGACCGTGAAATGGCACCTCAAGAACGCTTATGCCAAGCTCAGCGTCAACAGCCGTACCCAAGCCATGAACCGTGCACTGGAAATGAAGTTGCTGGATTAACCGGGCGTTAAAGAACTCCCCTGAGCCAGACTCCTTCATGACGACGATAATCAACGAGAAGGAAAAGCCCTGCATTCAGGGCTTTTATGCCTACCGCATGGGCTTAACGGAACGGTGAGCCGAGAGGAACTTCCGCATCCGGCTGATGCGTTATTCTGTTGCGCAGGTCACGCCGAACAAGTTCGATCGCCCAGAACCAGAATGCATGCCCCACTATTTCTGAAACATACTCCTCGGCAGGCAGCATGGATAAAGGCGGCGTCAGACCCAGCAATGGGAAACTGATGCCGTGAACGAACACCGTGGCAATTAAGCCGGCGAGCACGCCCTGCCAGAGTTTTACTTTCGGGAAGACTTCGGCAACCACGCAGTAACCGATGGCAAACACCAACGAGAAAATAATGTGCGTCACCATAACCGGATTGATCACATGCTCCGAAAAGGTGTAAACCGTTGCCGTGGGATCTATGCCCAAATAATCTCTCAGGAAAAGATACGGTGGATTAAATTCCGCGCGTCCATCCAGAATGGTCCTTGGCGGAAGCGGAACTTCTGCGCCCCACTTAACGAAGGCAGACAACAGCCCGGCGATAACGCCGACAAAAAGCGCGACGCCATAACGGCGTCTTTCCCGCGGAGTTTGCACCAAAAAATCCCTAATTTTCATATCTATCCCCTAAAAATCATTAGTGTTTATCGTTCAGCAATCAGGTTATATCCTCATCAAAGTGTGATATTGATCACGATCACTTTTTGTTACCTTTGGTCGTATATTTTCAGCAGAAAGGAAACGGGTTTAGAAAAATCGGTACCGGGGACCTGAGCGTTTTTACGCTTTTTGGCCGCCATACGCCTTTCTGGCAATGCCTATCAATGCAGATAAACTCAATCGTCCGTAACTATCGCAGAATTCAACCATTCCTATTTTATCTCTTGCCAACCACTGTCTAAGCTTACTACTGAGTTTCCTTCTACCCGCCGTTGGCTCAGGTGACGAAACCCAATAACGATCAGATTGACTCAGGGGTTCCCCCCATTAGCGCAACATCCGACACAAGCAGAGAGCGCATCATGACAACTGAAAGCAAATGCCCATTTTCGGGTGGCAGTAACAAGACCCTTCCCCAGCGTGGCAATTCGAACCAGGACTGGTGGCCAAACCAACTTAGTCTGGAGCACCTGCACCAACACTCCTCCCTGTCCGACCCGATGGACAAAGATTTCAACTACGCCGACGCCTTCAACAGCCTGGATCTGGCGGCGGTCAAACAAGATTTGCATGCCCTGATGACCGACTCGCAGGAATGGTGGCCGGCGGACTTCGGTCACTACGGCGGCCTGTTCATTCGCATGGCCTGGCACAGCGCCGGCACCTACCGCATCGGCGACGGCCGCGGCGGCGCGGGCTCCGGCCAGCAGCGTTTTGCCCCGCTCAACAGCTGGCCAGACAACGTGAGCCTCGACAAGGCCCGTCGTCTGCTGTGGCCTATCAAGCAGAAGTACGGCCGCAAGATTTCCTGGGCCGACCTGTTGATCCTGACCGGCAATGTGGCGCTGGAATCGATGGGCTTCAAAACCTTTGGTTATGCGGGCGGCCGCGCCGACGTTTGGGAGCCGGACGACGTTTACTGGGGGGCGGAAAAGATCTGGCTGGAAACGAGTGGCGGCGAGAACAGCCGTTATTCAGGTGACCGTGATCTCGAGAACCCTTTGGCGGCAGTGCAAATGGGCCTGATCTACGTGAACCCGGAAGGCCCGGACGGTAATCCCGACCCGATCGCCGCAGCACGCGACATCCGCGAGACCTTCGCCAGAATGGCGATGAATGACGAAGAAACCGTCGCGCTGATCGCCGGCGGCCATACCTTCGGCAAAACCCACGGTGCAGGCCCCGCTTCGCACATCGGTCCCGATCCGGAAAGCGCAGGTTTGGAGCAGCAGGGCCTCGGTTGGCAAAGTACCTTCGGCACCGGCAAAGGGAAAGACGCAATCACCAGTGGCCTTGAGGTCACCTGGACCACCACCCCGACCCGGTGGAACCACGACTTCTTCCGGCACCTGTTCGAATACGAATGGGAGCTGTCGCAAAGCCCGGCCGGTGCGCACCAGTGGGTGGCCAAGGACGTCGGCGAGACCATTCCCGACGCCTTCGATCCGGCGAAGAAACATCGCCCGACCATGCTGACCACCGACCTGTCGCTGCGCTTCGATCCGGCGTACGAACAAATTTCGCGCCGCTTCTTCCAGAACCCGGATGAGTTCGCCGACGCCTTCGCCCGCGCCTGGTTCAAACTGACCCACCGCGATATGGGCCCACGCGCACGCTATCTCGGCCCGGAAGTCCCGGCGGAGGAGCTGATTTGGCAGGATCCGGTTCCGGCGATTAATCATAAGCTGATTAATCAGCAGGATATTGACGATCTCAAAGGCAAAATCCTGGCCGCCGGCCTGCCGATTTCACAGCTGGTTTCCACCGCCTGGGCATCGGCCTCCACCTTCCGCGGTTCCGACAAACGCGGCGGCGCCAACGGTGCCCGCATCCGTCTGGCACCGCAGAAAGACTGGGCGGTGAATCAGCCCGCTCAACTGGCGCAAACGCTGGCCACGCTGGAAGGTATTCAGCAGGCCTTCAACGATGCGCAGAGCGACGGCAAACAGGTCTCGCTGGCAGATTTGATCGTGTTGGCAGGCTGTGCGGGCGTTGAGCAGGCGGCGAGCAATGCCGGCCACCCGGTTACCGTTCCTTTCACGCCGGGGCGAATGGATGCTTCGCAAGAGCAAACCGATATCGAGTCTTTCGCGGCCATGGAGCCGGTGGGCGACGGTTTCCGCAACTACCTTGATACCCGCTACCGCATTTCCCCCGAGGCATTATTGGTGGACAAGGCGCAGTTGCTCACCCTGAGCGCGCCGGAAATGTCGGTGCTGCTGGGCGGGTTGCGGGTGTTGAACGCCAACGTCGGCCAAAGCCGGCACGGGGTATTGACCCAGCGGCCAGAAACGCTCACCAACGACTTCTTCGTTAACCTGCTGGATATGGGCACAACCTGGAAAAAGGCGGATGAGGACGGCGTGTTTGAAGGCCAGGATCGCCAGACCGGTGCGCTGAAATGGACGGCAACCCGCGCCGATCTGATCTTCGGCTCGCACGCGCAACTGCGCGCGCTGGCGGAAGTTTATGGCAGTGCGGATGCCCAGGAGAGTTTTGTTCGGGACTTTGTCGCCGCCTGGAACAAGGTCATGAACCTCGATCGCTTCGATATCGCTTAAGCATCGTTTAAAGATCGTTAAAACAGCCCGCTTGAGGCCACTCAGGCGGGTTTTTTGTATCTATCTCCCGCACTTGTCAGTCCCGGCCAGGCAACGTTCGGCATACTCCGGCGGGTTTATCGTGGCCGGATGAAATCAGTACAAATGCGGATCTCAGCCAGCCTCGCGTATCCGCTTGATATCGCGTAAAGGAGGCGCACCAAACAGGCGGGTATATTCACGGCTGAACTGCGAGGCGCTCTCATACCCGACCCGCACCGCCGCGCTGCCGGCATCCAGCCCTTCATTCATCATCACCTGCCGAGCCTCCTGCAAACGCAGGCTCTTCAAATATTGCAGGGGGCTCATGCCGGTCAGAGCGCGGAAGTGCTGCCTGAATGTCGATGGACTCATGCAGGCTTTGGCGGCCAAGGCTTCCATCGACAAGTCCTGCGCAAAATTGACTTTGAGCCACGACAACACCCGGGCGATTTGCTGGCTTGGCGATCCCTGCGCGACCAAATTCCGTAATGTCGGCCCATGCTGCCCGTTCAGTAACCGGATCGTGATTTCCTGCAAGATCAGCGGATAAATCGATGGCATCAACGTCGGCTCACCCAACAACGCAACCAGCCGGCTCACCGCCTCAAGTAAACCATCGTCCAGTTCAACCACCGAAACGGCCCTGCCGCCGGACGCTTTCGCTCCGGCAACGAAATCCGGGTCCGTCGCCAGCTGTGAGATAAGCCGGGCATCCAGTTCCAGGCGCACCCCCAGGTAGGGCTCGGCGACGCTGGCCTGGGTGACATAAGACACCACCGGCAGATCAACCGAGGTAATCAGCGACTGTCCAGGCCCGTAGTCGAAGATCTCATTGCCAAGCGTGACCCGCTTTCCGCCCTGGACGGTTAGCCCCACCCCCAGTCCGTAGATACAGGGCATCGGCGCCGTGACGGCATTTCTGCGGTAAATCATCAGTGCAGGTATGGCGGTAGGGTAATCGCCATCGGCAGCGGCAATATCTGCCACCAGACTGGCCAGCGCCGCGTTGTTCGCTCTGGTGTGGGTCAGCATTGGGTTCGTTCTCGTAATAAGCAGGGTCAGCAAAAAGTCTATCATCTCGCCGCCCTCTTATTGCAGATATCAATGCCAATCCGTTGAATCAGGCAAGAATTGAATCAAATCCGGCAAGCGCTCCGCACCTTGTTCCGGCGATACTGTTCGCCATCGAGACATCGTCTTGGCCCTTATCCATTACACAGGTTCAATTATGAAAAACGTTCTGATAATCAACACGCACCAGCTATACGAAGGCATGTCTTCAGGCGGCTTGAATGCGACCCTGCTCGGCGTGATCCGCGACGAGATGGAAACGCGCGGCCATAAAGTGCAGCAGACCGCCATCGAGCAAGGTTACGATATTGCCGAAGAGGTGAGAAAGCACCTCTGGGCCGACATCATCATTCTGCAATCGCCGGTTTACTGGTTCGGCACCCCCTGGATCTACAAAAAGTATGCCGACGAAGTCTTTACCGCCGGGTTGATGCAACAAAGCATGCTGGTTGATGACGGCAGAACCCGCCAGGACCCGGACCGGCAATACGGCAGCGGCGGAAAAATGCAGGGCAAAAAATACATGCTGTCGTTAACCTGGAACGCCCCGCAGCAGGCATTTGACGATAATAATCAGCAGCTCTTCGCCGGCAAGTCCGTCGATGACATCTTCGTCAGCAATACCGCCAATTATAAATTCTGCGGCGTCGATATCGTTCCCGCCTTCTCGTGTTTCGACGTGATTAAATCACCGGACATCAGCAATGACATAGAACGGCTGAAACAGCACCTGACGAACGTATTCGGCTAAGCAACGCCGCATTTCCCGCTTCATCATTTTCGACCGCTGGCGATCTCTGCCGCAATCCCCGCTTAAGGCAACTTAAGCGGGCTTTTTGTTTTCAGGCCCCTTCCCCCTTTCAGCCTCACCAGAAGAGAGCAGCCTTTCGCCAAGAAAATCGATAAAAACTCGCAGCTTAGGCGCCAGATATTTACTGGACGGCCAGATGACCCGGAACGTCCCCTGGTGCTCGGTGCAACTCTCCAGTACCCTGCACAGCTCGCCGCGCCGCAACGCCTCTTGCACCATAAAATCCGGCAGGCAAGCGATACCCAGCCCGGCCTGGGCTACCTGCACCAGCGCCTCGGTGGTATTGCAAATCATTGTGGCCGGCAACTCCGTCAGGACTTCGCCCGGCAATAGCCGCAGCGGCCAGGGCTCAAACCGCCCTGTGGTGGGGAATTTATGCTGCAGGCAGGCGTGGCCGAGCAAATCTGCGGGTTTCTCCGGCACGCCGCGCCGTTTTAAATAGTCCGGCGACGCCACCAACACCAGTTCGAAAACGCCCAACCGGCGGGATACCAGCCGTGAATCGACCGGTTCGCCGGTGCGCACCACCGCGTCAAACCCCTCTTCAACGATGTCGACCAGACGGTCGGAAAAATCCACGTCCAGCTCGATATCCGGATACCGATGCATAAAAGCCGTCAGCACCGGCATCATCAGCCCGCTGACCAGCGGCAGGCTGATACGCAGCTTGCCACGCGGCGCGGCCCGAGTGTCCGCCAGTTCAAGCTCGGCGGCGGCTATCTCCGCCAAAATGCGGCGGCAGCGTTCAAGAAACAATGCGCCTTCGGCTGTCAACGTCACGCTGCGGGTGCTGCGGTGAAACAAGCGCACTTCCAACCGTTCCTCCATGCGTGCCACGCTTTTACCCACGGCGGAGGACGATACGCCCAATTGCCGACCGGCATCAGAGAAACTGCGCGTTTCCGCGACCTGAACAAACGCCAGAATACCGCTGAGACTGTCCATGATGTCCTCTGTTATTTTGGACGTTTTTGTCCGATATCTATGGAAATTTAGCCTATTTTTCTTCAGTGCGGGAGGGATTATGTTGATGGCTATGCAGTGATAACGCTGCGCAGCCCCGTTTATGGGCCTTTCCATTATGTGCAAGATGAAAACATGACGCAGATAACTTCCACCGCAGACCGCATTGAGATTCGGGTATGGCTGCAATTGCTGGCCGCCTGCCTGACCGGTATTCTTATTCCTTTGAGCTTCACCGGCCCGGCGGTGGTGCTGCCTTCCATCAGCCACTCGCTGGGCGGCACCGCCGTACAGCTGAGCTGGGTGGTTAACGGTTATATCCTCACCTATGGCAGCGCAATGATGGCCGCCGGCAGCCTGACCGACATTTATGGACGCAAGCGCATCTGGCTGCTCGGGCTGGGCGCGTTCACCCTCCTGACTCTAATGATCCCTTACTCCCCCTCGGTTGTGGGGATAGATATCCTGCGGCTGGCGCAAGGTCTGGCCGGCGCGGCCGCGTTCGCCGGTGCCATGTCATCGCTGGCGCAGACCTTCCACGGGCCGGTGCGCACCCGGGTATTCAGCCTGCTGGGCACCACGTTCGGCATTGGCCTGGCTTTCGGGCCGCTGGCATCCGGCTGGCTGGTGGTTACGGCAGGCTGGCAATGGGTGTTTATCGCCACCGCATTGATTGCCGTTGTGGGGTTTGCGCTGGTGCTGTTCGCGGCCATCGAGTCGCGCAACCCCCATGCGGCGGGGCTGGACTGGCCCGGCGCGATCAGTTTCACCGCTGCGCTGACGTTATTCACCTACGCGATCCTGCTCGCGCCGGAAAACGGCTGGCGCAGCCTGTCGGTAGCCGGTTCATTGTTGTTATCCCTGGGGGTGTTTATTGGCTTCGTGCTGATTGAACGGCGGGTGGCGCGGCCAATGCTCGATTTGACCTTGTTCCGTAGCCCCCGCTTTATTGGGGTTCAGGTACTGGCCGCCTCGC
The DNA here is from genome assembly GCF_003591175.1 of Serratia inhibens. Taxonomy (GTDB): domain Bacteria; phylum Pseudomonadota; class Gammaproteobacteria; order Enterobacterales; family Enterobacteriaceae; genus Serratia; species Serratia inhibens. The sequence continues at coordinate 443,370 of NZ_QYYG01000002.1, forward strand.
CGGCATTCTTCTTTGTGGTGCTGATCGTCATGCTGCCGGGCCGCTTTATCGGCATTAACGGGCAGAGCGCATTCGAGGCCGGCAAAACCATGATTGCCCTGGCGGCGCCCTTGCTGATAGTGCCCTTTATCGCGGCACTGTTGGCGCGGCGCTTTACCTCTGGCCTGCTCTCCGGCGTCGGGTTGCTGTTGACCGCCGCAGGATTGGCCTGGCTCGCTCATGGGTTAACGGGAAATAGCGCTAACGGCCTGATAGTACCGATGCTGTTGATCGGCACCGGTATCGGCCTGCCCTGGGGATTGATGGATGCGATGGCGGTCAGCGTGGTGGAAAAAGAGCGGGCGGGTATGGCGACCGGCATTTTCAACGCGGTACGTGTCTCAGCCGATGGCATCGCCATCGCGATTGCCGGCGCGGTGCTCGCCTTGCTGATTCAGGGTGGCCTGCTTGACGTACTGTCCGGCGCTGCCGATACGCACTCCATCACCGAAGCGGCCAACCGTGCGGCGCTGGGCGATCTCGACCATGCCGCCGCATTGCTGCCCGGCCAACGCCGGCTGACGCTGCAGATCTATGATCAGGCATTCCGCACCCTGCTTTATCTGCTGGCCGTTGGCGCAGCCGGCACCGCATTGCTGGTGTTTATGTTATTGGGCCGTTTGCATGCGCATGACGGCGCGGCACAAGAAAAGTAAACGCCAGCCGTCAGGCCCGGTGCTGCAATAAACGCTCGCTGCGATAGAAGCTAACCAGGCACCAGCCCAGAGCAATCAGCGCCAGCGGCGCGCCGACAAAGCCGATGTTGCCCATGCCCAGGTGCAGGCTGACCTGATTGCCCAACAGCGCACCGGCGCCGATACCGAAATTGTACAACCCGGAGTAGATAGACATCGCGACGTCGGTGGCATCCGGCGCCAAGTTCAACACCTTGGCCTGCATCGACAGGCCAATCGCCATGATCGCCACGCCCCATACCGCAAACAGCAGCGTCAGGTGGGTTTCATCACCGGAGGCCGGCAGCAGCAGCAGCAGGCTTAACATCAACAGTGCGATGGCGCCGATGAAAAAGCCCGACGGGAAACGCTCGCTGAAACGGCTGAACAACAGGCTGCCGAAAATGCCCGCGGCGCCGAACAGCAACAGCATCAGGGTGGTGAAGTTTTCCGACAGCCCGGCCACGGTCTGGATAAAGGGTTCGATATAGCTGTAGGCAGTAAAATGCGCCGTCACCACGATAATGGTCAGCATGTACAGGCGAACCAGCGCGGGGCGCTTAAACAGCACCGGCACGCTGGCCAGTGAACCGGAATGCTCGCTTTTCAGTACCGGCAGCAGACGCCACAGCAGCACCAACGCGAAAGTAGCGCAGACCGCAATGCCGATAAAGGTCATGCGCCAACCCAGCAACTGGCCGACGATGCGCCCCAACGGCAGGCCAAGTACCATCGCCAGCGCGGTGCCGCCCGCCAGCATGCTCAACGCGTGCGCTTTCTTGCCTGCCGGAGCAACACGAATCGCCAGCGAGGCGGTGATCGACCAGAATACCGAGTGGGCCAACGCGACCCCGGCGCGGGAAATCACCAGCGTGGTGAAGTTCCACGCCACGGCGGTCAACACATGGCTGGCGATAAACAGAACAAACACCCCGATCAGCAGTTTGCGGCGCTCAATCTTGCTGGTCAGCAGCATGCACACCAGTGAGGCAGCGGCGACGATCCAGGCGTAAATCGTGATGATCAGCCCGACCTGCTCGGTTTGCATCGAGAAACTTTGGGCGATATCGCTCAATAGCCCGACCGGAATAAACTCGGTGGTATTGAAGATAAAGGCCGAGATGGCGAGGACAACCACGCGCAACCAGGCGGTCGAGCGTGAGACGTGGGTTTGTTCCATATTTAACGGGGTCCGGACAGATGCGAGCAGTAGCGATATTTTAACCAACTGCAGTTTAAAATGCGACATGCGTCACATTTTTATTGTGCTGTATTTTTCGACAACATGCTCAGGCCGGCACCTGGCTTGTTGCTGAACAGGAACACCCGTTGCCGGTAAATCTGCCGGGTCGATCCCCGCTTCACCCTGCCTGTCTCAGTACAGGCCGTTACCACTCCCGCATGGCGAAATGCTGTGCTAATCTGTTGAACTCATACCTTTTTTTCTCACAGTATTTGATCGCCCGTCAGTCGCACCTTATTTAACGAGGACACCATGTCATTTATCTATGATTGGGCAGTGCTGCGGTTACGCGATATTTACGATCGCCGCATCACCGGCGCGCCGATGCTCGACAGCGATCGCCTGTTTCCCGATGCACAACGTTTTACCGCAGCCTGGCCGCAGATACGTGATGAGGCGCTGAGCATTGCCCAGGATCTGCGCAATATCCCGCGTTTTCACGAGATCATGAGCGAACAGGCGTCGATCTCCGCCAACGATGCGCGTGACTGGCGGATGTTTATCATGCAGGCCTATGGCCAGCCGATAACCCGCAATCTTGTACGCTGCCCGACGCTGGCCGGGCTGATCGCCACCTCACCGGACGTGCTTTCCGCCTCACTGTCCTTCCTGGCGCCCGGCAAACAGGTACCGGCGCACCGTGGCCCGTTTCGCGGCATTCTGCGCGGTTACCTGGTGCTGTCGATGCCCAAACGCGCCGACGGCGTTCCCGCTGCGGTGCTGAAAGTCGATGGCCGCGAATACCGGCTGAACGAAGGCGAATTTATGCTGTGGGATGACACCTTCGAACACGAAGTGTGGAATGACAGCGAGGAAGTGCGCACCGTGCTGCTGCTGGATATTCGCCGCCGTGATTTGTCCGCCGGCCTGCGCATGTTGTCCAGCGGCATCATCGCGCTGGTGCGGCTGAACGTGCGCTGGATCCAGCGCCAGTTTTGAATCGATGGCCGGGAGCCTCCTTGCCCCGGCTCGGCGGTTCAAACCCCGCCCAGATAGGCTTTCCTCACCTCCTGATTGCTTAACAACTCCGCACCGCTGCCGGTCAGGCGTATTTGGCCGTTGACCATCACATAGCCGCGATCGGACAGTTTCAGCGCATGGTTGGCATTTTGTTCCACCAGAAACAGCGTCATGCCGCCACGGGTCAGCTCGCGCAGAATACTGAAGATCTGTTTGACGATAATCGGCGCCAGGCCCAGGCTCGGTTCGTCCAGCAGCAGCAACTTCGGCCGGCTCATCAGAGCACGGGCGATGGCCAACATTTGCTGCTCGCCACCGGACATGGTCATCGCACGCTGGTTGCGCCGCTCCTTCAGGCGCGGGAACAGATCGAACATGCGCTGCAAATCTTCATCCACATAGCGGTTGCCGAGGGTAATGGTGCCCATCAGCAGGTTTTCCTCCACGCTCATATCCGGGAAAATACGCCGCCCCTCGGGGGCCTGGGCGATGCCGCTACTGGCCACGTAATGGGTGGAACGCCGGCTGATATCCTCGCCGCGAAACAGGATCTGCCCGCCGCTGATGCGCGGCTGGCCGAAAATCGACATCAGCAGCGTGGATTTCCCCGCGCCGTTGGCACCGATCAGCGCGACCGTTTCCCCTTCGTTCACCTGCAACGACACCTGTTGCAACGCCTGGATCGGGCCATAAAACACGTCTACGTCGCGAAACTCCAACATCGCATTGCTCATCCCGCCAGCTCCTCTTCATCCGCGCCAAGGTAAGCGGCGATCACCGTATCGTTATGCTGAATTTCTTTCGGCGTGCCTTCGGCGATCACGTCGCCGTGATCGAGCACGATCACCCGATCGGAGATCTCCATCACCATGCCCATGTCGTGTTCGATCAACAGCACCGTAATGCCGTGATGCTGGCGCAGAAAACGGATAATACGGCTCAGCGTCGCCGTCTCTACCGGGTTCAGCCCGGCGGCCGGTTCGTCGAGACAAATCATCTCCGGCGTGGTGCACATGGCGCGGGCGATTTCCAGCCGCCGCTGCTGGCCGTAGGACATTTCCCCCGCCAGCCGGTTGGCGCAGTCCGTCAGCTCCACCACCTCCAGCCAGTAGAAGGCGCGGTTCAGCGCGTCGTTTTCCGCCCGGCGATAACCGGGCGTATTGAGCACGCCGGCGATCAAATTGCGGTTGCTCAGCATGTGCTGGGCCACCAGCAGATTCTCCACCACCGACATCTCGCGGAACAGCCGGATATTCTGGAAGGTGCGCGCCAGCCCGGCGCGATTGACCAGATGGGTGCCGCCGAACATTTTATAGTAGACGCGCGAACCGAGCCGCTTTGGGTTAACCCAGTCGCCGGCGCGGAATTTCTGCCCCAACACCTGGATAACGTCGGTCGGTCGCTTATGGGTATTGAGCAGGATCGCGCCGCCGGTAGCGCGGTAGAAACCGGTCAGGCAGTTGAACACCGTGGTTTTTCCGGCACCGTTAGGGCCAATCAATGCGGTGATGGAACCGCGTTCAACCGACAGATTCACGTCGTTCAGCGCCTTGATGCCGCCAAAATGCATCATCAGATGCTCAACCCGCAGGATAGCGTCGCTCATGGCACCACCCCCTTGCGCGGCGCAAAGCTGGTGCGGCTGATACGGACCAGCCCGCGCGGCCGCCAGATCATCATCGCCACCATCAGCACGCCGAACAGCAGCACCCGGTATTCGGCAAAGCTGCGCAGCAGTTCCGGCGCCACCGTGAGCACAAACGCCGCCAGCACCACGCCGATGGTCGACCCCATGCCGCCCAGCACCACGATCGCCAGGATCAACGCCGACTCAAAGAAGGTGAACGACGTGGGATTGACGAACCCCTGATAGGTGGCGAAAAACACCCCGGCCAGACCGGCAGTGGAAGCGCCCATCATAAAGGCCGACAGCTTCACCAGCACGTGGTTCAGGCCCAGCGAACGGCAGGCGATTTCATCCTCGCGCAACGCCTCCCAGGCGCGGCCAATCGGCATACGCGTCAACCGGTGTTTGATGTACAACACCAGCAACACCACCAGGAACAGCACCGCATAGATAAAAATAAACTTCAGGTTGGGGTTGTAGGCAATACCGAGAAATTCGTGGATCGGCACGCCGCCGTCCTTCGCCCGCCGGCCAAACTCCAGGCCGAAAAGGGTCGGTGCCGGCACCGAAACGCCGTTCGGCCCGCCGGTCAGCGACATCCAGTTATTCAGCACCAGCCGGATGATTTCACCGAACCCCAGCGTGACGATCGCCAGATAGTCGCCGTGCATGCGCAACACCGGGAACCCCAGCAACGCCCCTGCCAGCGCAGCCATCAGCGCCCCCAGCGGCAGCATCGCCCAGAACCCCAGCCCGAGATACTGGTAGCCCAGCGCCAGCCCGTAGGCACCGATGGCGTAAAACGCCACATAGCCCAGATCCAGCAGCCCGGCCAGCCCAACCACGATGTTCAGCCCCAGCCCAAGCAACACGTAAATCAGCCCCAGTATCGCCACCGTCAACAGATATTTGGTGGCGACGAACGGGAACAACAACGCAATCACCGCCATCAGCGGGATTATCCAGCGCAGGCTGGTCTTGGCCCCTATCGGCCGGACATACACCCCGTCATTGCCGCCGTCAAAGCGCGCCAACAGTTTGCGCCCCGGCGCAGTTTGCAGGAACAGGCTCAGTAGCAGCCGCCCGGTCATCACCGCGGCAATAATCCACACCAGCCGGCGCGGCTCAAAGTTAAAACTGTAGCCGTTCAGCACGATGCCAACGATCGGCCCGAACACGATCAGGGCGATCAGCCCCGCCAGCACGGCGTCCAGCAGGCTGCGTTTCACGTTCAGCCCTTGGTGAACCACTGTTTGCGACATAGTTTCCCCCTCAAACCTTAGCGACCATTGGCCGTCCAAGCAGGCCCTGAGGGCGGAAAATCAGGATCACCACCAGCAATCCGAAGGAGAAAACGTCTTTGTAATCCGAGTTCACCATGCCGGCGAACTGCGCCTCCGCCACACCCAGCAGCAGGCCGCCCAGCATTGCGCCGGGCAACGAACCGATGCCGCCCAGCACCGCAGCGGTAAAGGCTTTGATGCCGATGATAAAGCCGACGTAGAAATCGAAGGTGCCGTAGTTCATGGTGATCAACACCCCCGCCAGCCCGGCCATCGCGGCACCAATCACGAACACCAGGGAAATCACCCGGTCGGTGTTGATGCCGAGAATAGACGCCATCTTGCGGTCTTGCTGAGTGGCGCGGCAGATGCGCCCCAGCCGGGTGTGCTGGATCACGTAGGTAAGAATGGCCATACCCAGCAGGGACGCGACCAGAATAAATACCTTGGTGTAGGTAATCTGGAGAGCCCCACCGTCGAAATCGATGCGGAACACGCCATCCAGCAGCGTCGGGATCCCCTGCTGACGTGGCCCCTGGCTGATTTGCGCGTAGTTTTGCAGGATCAGTGACATGCCGATGGCGGAGATCAATGGCGCCAGGCGGGTGGAATTGCGCAGCGGTTTGTAGGCGATGCGCTCGATCACCCAGCCGTACACGCCGGTGATCACGATAGTAAACACCAGCGTGCCGAGGATCAGCAGCGGGAACGAGTGCAAACCGAAGAAGGACAGCAGCGCCAGCCCGATGGCGCACAGATAGGCGGAGATCATATACACCTCGCCGTGGGCGAAGTTGATCATGCCGATAATGCCGTAAACCATGGTGTAGCCGATGGCGATCAGGCCATAAACCGCACCGAGCGTCAGGCCGTTAATCAGCTGTTGCAGGAAGAAAACATCCATAATTTGCAGTCTCGCCTGGAGGGGCCGCAAACGAAGTCCGACGCGGCCCAAAGAGTGTATCGGAACGGATCCGCCCAATGTGCGGATCCGTAACCAGTATTTCTCCAATGGATTTCAAGTGGCAGCCAACAACGCTGCCGCTTGAAAGACGCAGGAGAAAATTAGAGTTGGTGATATTTCCCTTTGTCGTCCCACTGATAGACCACGTAATCCGATACTTTCAGGTCGCCTTTCTTATCCCAGGCCTTTTTGCCCATCACGGTATCCACGTCGTGCGATTTCAGCCATTCGCTGGCCTTGGCGCTGTCTTTGCCACCGGTCGCGCTGAAGGCGGCGGCAATCGCCTGGATGGAAGCGTAGGAGTAGAGGGTGTAACCTTCCGGCTCAAAACCGCTGGCGCGGAACTTGGCGATGACCGCCTTGCCTTCCGGGATTTGGCGCGGATCGTTGCCGAAGGTCATCAGCACGCCGTTGGTGTACTGCGGCCCGCCGGCAGCGGTCACCAGCTCTTCGGTCACCACGCAGTCACCGGAGAAGAACTTCGCGGTCACGCCCTGCTCGCGCATCTGGCGCACCAACGGCCCGGCTTCCGGATGGCAGCCGCCGAAATAGACCACGTCCGGTTTGACCGAAGCGATTTTGGTCACCAGCGCGTTAAAGTCTTTTTCGCCGCGCGACAGCCCTTCATACAGCACTTCTTTCACGCCGCGCTTGTTCATCTCCGCCCTGGCGGCGTCCGCCAGCCCCTGGCCGTAGGTGTCTTTATCGTGGATCACCGCAATGCGTTTGGCCTTCAGGGTGTTCAGCATGTAGTCGGTGGCGATCACCCCCTGCTGATCGTCACGGCCGCACATGCGGAACATGTTGGTCATGCCGCGCTCGGTAATTTGCGGGTTGGTGGAGCCGGGGGTGATGGCGATGATGCCGGCCTCGTCATACACCTCCGAGGCAGGCATGGTGGAGGATGAGCAGAAGTGGCCGACCACTGCCGAAACCTTGTCCTGATCGACCAGCCGGTTGGCGACAGAAACCGCCTGTTTGGGCTCGCAGGCGTCATCCCCTTGCACCAGTTTGATTTTTTCCCCTTTGATCCCGCCGGCGGCGTTGATATCCGCCGCCGCCTGCGAGGCCCCACGCCAGTACTGATCGCCATAGGTCGCATTCGGCCCGGAGAACGGCCCGGCGACGCCGATAACGATATCGGCCTGAGCATAAAAAGCAGAACCTAAACAACCGATAAGCAGAGCAGCGAGCGGACTTTTAATGAATTTCGATGACATTGTTGTTTTCCTCAGCACTGTTTTAGCAGAACGCCCAGAGGCGCGGAGCAATCACTTTATGTGTAGACGGGGAAAATAATTTGCGCGAGAGCGCAGTCGCATTACCCGCATTTAGGTAAGCAAAAATCCAGCCATTGTGACGGCCAATACATATTTTCCGATTATTCATCCTACATATCAGTGGGAAAATGGGGGCGTTCTCCGGCATCAGGGGGCTGAGCGGGGACGAGCGCGCTACCGCGGCAGAGGAATTTTTTTGCCATTCAGGCTCGTCGGGAATGCCCTTTCAGACACTCGCACCATAAGCGTGCAATGGCCGGTGCAAGGACAATGGCAGGAATTTTCTGATGATAAACCCCGCAAATGAACAGGATTAGTGCTGAAAAACGACGCAACATGCTCATTCTGACAGCAAACGCGCTTTTTCATCACTTTAGTGCTTTGACAAACCCACAACACCCCGCTATTATTCGCCCCGTTCACACGATTCCTCTGTAGTTCAGTCGGTAGAACGGCGGACTGTTAATCCGTATGTCACTGGTTCGAGTCCAGTCAGAGGAGCCATATTAGAGAAGCCCGCTTAAGGAAACTTAAGCGGGCTTTTTGCTTTTTGACGCCGCGCTGGCGACGTTGAAAATATAGCCTTTGTCGTTCTTCAAATGCTTTCAGCCAGGAAGCAACATAATTTTCATGCTGTCCCTCTCCAACAATGCCCAAATACGCCATAGGGAACGCGCTTCCCAACTCGGCAATGAACACTTCAAACGCATACCCTTCACTGCCAAACTTGCCTGTAATTTCACGGTTAAATCGGTTTGTACCCACGTGTAAGTATCCCGTTTAACCGCACCATTCACTTTTAGCAATCTTCCGACCTACTGATTATTAGCCGACAATCTGATCTCAGGCCTGATTTAACACAATGCTCGCCACATAACTTCATAATAAAATTCAATAAAATATTATGTGATTGTAAGTCGCAGGGATGTTGACTGAATAACCTTGCAAAGCTGGAAGTGTTCGACGAGCTTGTACCCTCATTGGCCGCTTAATGCGAAAGAGCCTTTTTTTAGTGCCCCATCCCTTGCCATAGCTATCAAAGATAAAGGTTGTATCTGTCTTCATATTCCCGCGCAGGAACTGTAGTCGTTTTTAAGTCTGTGTATGAAATTCAAGCCCTTTCATCTCCTGTTTAATACCGTTTCCTTTACCGGGACTACTCAGCAGCGGAATAGAGTCCGATGCTAAAGGGCTTCATAGGTATAAGTGATCTGTAAAACATAGCGACAACAGAATCGATTCTATATCCAGGGACTCATCGGCATTTCGAATCTGATAATTCCCTTTAATATAGGTTTTTATCCAAATTACTCAATCAACACAATAGCAAACCCAATTATAGTGGTACCAACGGCATCATACGTCGCAATCTGGCCGTTTGGCGCGAAGGAAACAAACGGATTTCCCTGACCGGAGCTACCGAGCACCGCATGCCCATGTGGCGTTACAGCCAATGCATCACTTGGGACACCAATTTCATTAAGCGGCGGAGTCGTTCTGGACTGCGCCACAGGATAATCGCCGCTGTTCCAACCAGTTGTATGCCATTTCCCGTCACTTCCCAGCCATTGAACTGAGAAATTAAATACATACCCACCTTTATTATTTACTGTAATTTTCTGTACTTGCCTCATAATATTCACCTATATTTTTAATTTTACAATAAAAGTACATTTATTTATGCAGTAGCATGAGTTTATAGCTCGTGCTTCACTGAAGCGTATCAGAGTTATTTTATTTAGCAACACATCCACACTTAAATTATCAATTACTAAGCTAATTAAAGAATGCAAAATAATAATAGTCTAAAATTAGGCCACACCCATTAATTACATAACCTCTGGTAAAACAGTCGAATAAAGGAGGCACTAATAAAGTGTGGGGTAGTGGTTTTTATGCCGCCATAGCTGAGGGATATGCGAGTTACGCCAATTTAGCCACCGAGAGATATTAAGAGCACCCTATTTATTTGTAATGTTAGAATTAAAAAACACCTCCTGTCGTTTAACGACATCAACTATCCCTACCGTAACCACAAGAACTCACTCAGCATCTGATAATTAAATTTAAAATCACTCCTCATTTTCACTATAAAATGGAAACGCAGTATACAAACAGCCATTTCAATACAAATTATTTTCAATTTGAAATCATAAGTAATTATATTACATATTCATTCTAATTTAAAAACCTTGGTTTATTTGATAATTAAAATCATGCTCAGTATTATTGGACATTACTCTTCAGCGATAAGCGCTACCCCTTGTGAAGAACGAGGGTCTCCTTAAAATGCTGCAGCAGAAAATCGACGTACAGACGGATTTTCGGCAACTGCTGGCGGTCCGCAAACGTAAGAATATGCACCGGTTTCGCCAAGGGTTGATACTCCGGCAGCAGAGGTATCAGCCTGCCCTGGCGCAAATCCTCGGCCAGCAGTACCTCCGGCTGCATTAAAATTCCCAGCCCGTTTAACGCGGCGCTGCGCAGGGCCTCGCCATTATTGACCGCCATAACGATATTTACCGGCACTTTGATCAGTTTACCGCCTTGCTGCAGTGACCATTCACTGCCCGCCAGTGGGTGGGCAAACCCCAGGCAACGGTGATCGGTCAACTCTTCCGGGTGAACAGGCGTACCGGCGCGTTCCAGATAGGCGGGAGAGGCGCAGATGACCGAACGATACGCAGCCAGCCGGCGGGCGACCAACGAATTCACATGCTCCAGTTCACCCACTTTAATCATGACGTCGATCCCCTCCTCCGCCATGTCCATCGTCTTGTCACTCAGCACCAGATCCAACGTCATCTCAGGCCAGGCGGTGAGAAACCGTGCGGTGACCGGGGACAGTGCATGTACCCCAAATGAAACGGGGCAAGCCACCTTCAATCTTCCTCGTGGATTCTGGTGCAATGCCAACGCGACCGACTCGGTATCCTCAATATCGGCTAAAATGCGCCGACAACTCTGATAATAAGCACTTCCGAAGTCAGTAAGGCTCTGCCTGCGCGTCGTTCGGTTCAGCAGGCGAACGCCGAGATGTTTTTCCAGCGCTTTAATATGCAGCCCGACCATAGTGCCGCTCAGCCGCATTTCATCGGCAACTGCACTAAAACTGCCGCGTTCCACCACGCGCACAAACACCGACATGCTTTCCAGTTTGTTCACAATTACCAAGTTTTTCTTGTTAAAGATTAAATTATAACGCTGTTTATCAACTCCGGTTAGCGAGTTTTAATAAAACCTCACTCAGACAGGAGAATGAAAATGGTGACGAATCCAGAGCTGCGCGAACGGGGTTTAGCGTTGTTTACCGAGTTGTATGGCAATGGTGCCGGGGAAGCATTACGCCAGGATATGGCCGACCTGTGCCCCGACTTTACTGATATTTCAATAGAATGGGCGATGGGCGGTATCCTTTCGCGACCCGGCCTGGACGCCATGATCCGGGAACTGGTCGTGGTCGCTTCCTGCGTCACCCTGGGCCATACCGTTCCGCAGCTGCGCGCACATACTCAGGCGGCGCTGAATGCAGGGGCCAGCCGTGAACAAATTATTGAGGCCATCCTGCAATTGTTGTTTTATGCCGGGGGAGCGGCGGTACGTAATGCGTTGGTTAATGTGCGCGATATTCTGAATGCCCCACCGCATGGCGGCAAATAAACGCCGGCCTGAAGAATGTATGCATGTGGAGCTCCTCAGTCTTTCCCCATCGGCGCCGGCAAGGCGCCCTTTTTAGGTATCAAGAAAAGCCGTTCCCTTTGCTGACGACGTCACCGCACCACGGCTCTTTTGCTTTTTGCGCTTACCGTTTGGAACAACATCCAAACTATTCCCAGCACTACCACGCACGCCCCTACCCATGCAGTGCTCACCAAGCCCGTGATTTCCAAAGCAATCCCTCCCAGAATAGAACCTAAGGCAATGCCGCCGTTAAACCCGGCGATATTCAGGCCCGACGCCACTGCGGGCGCCTGTGGCGCATGTTCATGGGACAAGCCTATCACCCGAGCCTGGAGCGCAGGCACCGCTGCGTAGGTCAAAGCGCCAAGCAAGCCGATAAGTATCGCCATGAGCACCACCGATACGGCTGACGCCCCTATGGCAAGCAATACCACGGCCAGCCCAACCAATATGATCATCACCGCATAATCCGCACCTTTACGATCGGTCAGCCGCCCGCCCCAAACGTTCCCGATTGCCGCCATCACGCCGTATCCGAGCATCAATAAACTGCCGGTGCTTTCATGGACCTGAGTGACGTGCAACAAGATGGGCGAGATATAGGTATAAAGCGCGAACGAACCGGCATAGGCCAATACGGTAATCCCGGCGCCGGCCAGGAGACGCGGGTTGAACATCGCCTTAAGGCCGTCCAGAGCGTTGGCCTGGTTCGAAGCATCATGGTGGTCAGTCGGCATGAGTACCAGCAGGCCCAGAAAACCAATCGCACCGCTGACGGCAACAGCCATGAAAATCACCGGCCAATTGAAAAGACTGCCAAGATAAGTCCCCAAAGGCACCCCAAGGGCCAAAGCCAGCGTCAGGCCGCCAAAAACGACAGCAACAGCGGCACCAGCACGGTCACGCCCGACCAACTGCGTCGCTACGCTGGAGGCGACGGCAAGAAATACGCCGTGGCCCAACCCTGAAGCGAAGCGAGCTACCAGCATCGGCGTCAGCGAATCCGACAGGCTCACGATGGCATTGCCCAGGGTAAACAATGCCATCGCTACCAGTAACAATCGCTTTCTTGGCCAACGCGTGGCAAGTGCAGTCAAACCCGGCGCGCCAATCACCGCCCCCAAAGCATAGGCCGTCACCGCTGTCCCTACCTGGCTGACGCTGGTATGAAGATCTTCAGAAATATTGGACACCAGACCTATGGTGACGAACTCGGTGAACCCCAAAGCGAAGGCACAAAGCGCAAATACGTATATAACGAAAGGCGTTCGTTCACTCATGCTTTATTTCCCCCATCGGCATCGGCGGCTTCTGCCGGCCCTTTTCTGTCATGAGGGGTCAATACGAACAAGATGCGTTTTGTCATTTCTTGATTCCTTTGAAATAAATGCGCGTGGCCCCGGCTATCGCCTTGAGCAACACAGACCGGGCGAACCTCATCAAATGCCATCCTGGATGATTTGATTTGCACTGCAAAGTGTCTAAAATTGACAAACACTTTCCCCAAAAAAGGCCAAATCCATTGCGCAATGACGATCTCGCCGTCTTTTTGCATGTGGTCGACCGCCATAGCTTTTCGGCTGCGGCACGGGACCTGCAAATTTCCCCGAAGGCTGTCAGCAAACAGATTGCGAGGCTGGAAGGCGCGCTTGGAACCACCCTGTTTGAAAGGAATACGCGTAATTTACGTATTACGGACGAGGGGCGCGCCATTGCAGAAAGGGCCCGTGTAGCCTTATCCGTGCTTGATGAAGTTAAAGAATTGGCTCGGGGCGGCAGCCGGGAACTGACCGGTAATATACGTCTGACCGCCCCAGCGCCTTTCGGGCGGAAATTTGTCGCGGCGGCGATCACGGATTTCAGCCGGTTGCATCCCAGAGTGGGGTTTGATTTACGCTTGTCTGATCAAATTCAGGATCTGTATAGCGGTGATTTGGATCTGGCGATACGCATGGGGGAATTGGCCGACTCGCGGCTGCTTGCTCGCCGGGTGGCCGATAACCGCCGTATCCTGGTCGCGTCCCCCGCCTATATCAAAGCGCATGGCAGCCCTCAAAGCCCCGAAGCGCTGAAAAACCATAATTGCCTGGTGTTTGCCTACCCAGGGTTATTGCAAAACACCTGGCGGATACAAAAAAATGGCCTTGAAGAGGCGATCGTTATTGACGGCACGCTAAACAGCGACAATGGCGATGTGTTACATGAATGGTGCCTTGCCGGGTTGGGCATTTCCCTGCGTGAAACCTGGGACGTTCACGAAGAATTACGCAGCGGTCATCTGATACGCGTGCTGACCGACTGGGAAGGCGTAGCATCGAAAATAAGTCTCGTCCGGGCGCGAAGAGAGCCTGTACCGCACAGACTCACCGCCTTCAGTGATTTCTTGCTTGAACGGTGGCGGCTGGCCCCCTGGGATGACGCATGACTGCACATGCAGGAAGCCGCCTATTACGTTTCCTGCCCCATTACGGTCCCTTGTTAACCGTCGTTTGCCTTTCGTCTATTCGCAGACCTCATTTGTACCAACCTGCGTGTACAAGTTTCCCGAAGGGACCCATTGTGATTGCCGTTCCCAATGGATTGGCCAGCCCCATGCCCCAGAGGAACATAATCATGGACAGGCTATACCAACCCAGACCTGGCGCTTCCGGCCCAATCAGCAGCAGGCTCCCACCCAATAACGCGGTGAGAATGCCTCCCGAGGTAATGATTTGCGGGCCATAGCGGTGCGCCAGGCGCGGTGCCGCCATCCCTCGATCTTCTCCTGAGCATCTTCCAGTGACAGGAACCAGTGCACATTCAGACATTCATCACGAAGGCTGCCCCTATGCCTTGTACTTTACATGCCGCGCAGTGCCGGTGTTTACTCGCCGGTAAACGTTGCCGGCTCTTTCGCCGCCAGCGCCCGCATGCCTTCGTTGCGGTCTTCGCTGGCCGCAATCAGGGCCGAAAGCGAACGTTCATAACTCACGCCCGCCGTTAAGCCCATATCGAAACTCGCCAGCACGGCTTTTTTGGCCATCTTAACGGCGAGCGGTGCGGCACGGGAAATATTCTGTGCAATCTTTAACGCCTGTTCCATTAACGTTTCCGGCGAGGTGATCCGGCTGATCAGCCCGGCGGCCAGCGCTTCTGCGGCGGTGATTTTTCGCCCGGCGAGGATCATCTCCATCGCCAGTGATTTCCCTACCGATTTGACCAGCCGTTGTGTCCCCCCCGCGCCGGGGATAATTCCGATGTGCGTTTCCGGCAGTCCGAGAATGGCCGTTTCATCGGCAATCACGATGTCACACAACAACGCCAGTTCCAGCCCGCCACCCAGCGCATAACCGGATAAGGCCGCGATCACCGGCTTTTCGATGGCGGAAATCTGATCCCATTTCTCACTGAAACCGCTGGTGTAAAGGGCTATCGCGGAGGCGGTTGCCAGCGTGCCGGTGTCAGCACCGGCGGCAAACGCCCGCGCCGAACCGGAAATGACTATTGCGCGGATCTGTTTATCGCCATCCAGTTCGCGCATTTTTTCCAGCAACTGCGTCAGCATTTCTGCACTTAGCGCGTTGAGTTTTTCCGGCCGGTTCAGGGTGATATGCGCCACGCTCTGATGGCGTTCGCAGCCAATAAGTTCGTCGCCATGACCTTGACAATGAAGAGGTTCACTCATGGTTTTTGCATCCCGCCGATGGCGCGGATCGTGTCGTTACGGTACGCAAGACCTTCGGCAATCTCCTGCGCCGTCCACGGATAAAACCCCGCACCGGTTTTGGTACCCAGATTGCCCTGCTCAATTTGCGCCAACAACCACGGCGGCAGCACATCGTCGCTGGACAAATCCGGCAGTAATATCGCGGCGACATTTTTCACCGTATCCAGCCCGGCAAAATCCATGAGCTTGAGCGGCCCCATCGCCGACCAGCGCGGTGCCAGCGTGCTTTGCACCGCAAAATCCACGTCTTCGATACTGGCAATTCCGGCCGTCACCAGATGCAACGCCTCACGCAACATGGCGTACTGCAGCCGGTTGACGATAAATCCGGGGGCTTCTTTATGAATGGTCACGGTCTGTTTGCCCAGTTGCTGACAAAGCGCAGCGGCCTGCTGGCGCGTGCTCTCCTGGGTTTGCGGCCCGCAGACGATTTCCACCATCGGCATCACATCCGCCGGATTAAACCAATGCAGGCCAATAAAGCGCGACGGCACCGCCAGCACGCTGGCAATCTGTCCGATAGGCACGCTGGACGTGTTAGTGGTCAGCAGACACTCATCGCTGACATGCTTTTCAATCTCCTGAAAAATCTGCTGTTTGAGCGCCAGTACTTCGGCGATATTTTCCGAAACAATCTTCGCGTCTTGCAGGCATTGCGCCAGTGACGTGGTGAAGGTAACGGAAGACGCCAGCCCGGCTCCGATGCTTTCAATCAGCTTCGCCGCGTTATGCAGCGAGTTTTCGGTACGTGAATAAAGCGCCACCCTGAAACCGCTGGCGGCAAATACCGCGGCGATCCGCGCGCCCATGGTGCCTGCGCCAATCACGGCAACCTGCGTTAATTCCATGTTTTCTGCCTCCGGTTAAATGACGCCCTTTTGCGAAAGTGTGTCCAGTTCCTGCGCAGACAGCCCCAGTTGAGCGCTGAGAATTGTACGGGTGTGCTCGCCAAGCTGCGGCGGCATTAAATCGGGTAACTGGCTCATGCCGCTGAGCTTCACCGGCTGCGGCAAAATGCTGATTTCACCGGCGACCGGATGCATGACCTGATGCAATAATCCGCGCGCCGCAGCATGCGGGCTTTGCAGCAGTTGATCCAGTCCCCAGACCGGCGCGGCGGGAATACCGCCGGTATCGAGCAGATCTAGCGCCTCCACCACGGTTTTGGGGTGCAGCCATTTTTCAATCAGCACGCGTAATTCGTACTGATGTTTCAGGCGCTGCGGATCCGTCGCAAAGCGCGCATCCTGCAATATTTCCGGCATGCCAAGGGTGTCGGCCAGACGACGGAACAGGCTGTCATTGGCGACGGCGATCACCAGATAACCGTCGGCCGCGCGGTAGCTGTCCATCGGTGCGCTGATCGGGTGCGCATTGCCCAGCCGTCCGGCCAGCGGCATGCCGCCGAGAAGCTGCGTCAGCGACACCATTTGCATCGACACCATTGCATCCAGCATGGCGACATCCACGTGCTGGCCGAGGCCGGTAATGCCCCGTTGCAACAAGGCCGCCAGAATCCCCCACGAGCAGTAGAGGCCGGATACTACATCACCGATGGCATCGCCCACCCGCGTTGGTTCGCCATTCGCCCAGCCGGTGACCTGCATAATGCCGCCCATAGCCTGAATAACGTGGTCGTAAGCCGCTTTGTGCGCTAACGGCCCCTGCTGACCAAAGCCGGAAATACTGGCGTAAATCAGCTTTGGATTGATCTTCTTCACCGCTTCATAATCAATGCCTAAACGTGCGGTCACACCGGGGCGAAAGTTTTCCACCAGCACATCCGCACCTTCAATCAACTGCTCCAGCATTGCCCGCCCTTGCGGGGATTTCAGGTTCAGCGTCAGGCTTTTTTTGCCGTGATTGAGCAGCATGAAATAGGTACTTTCTCCGTTGACATGCGGAGTGAAATCACGCGAATCGTCACCTTTTCCCGGCATTTCAATTTTGATCACTTCCGCGCCCAGATCATTGAGCAACGAAGCACAATAAGGCCCAGCCAGCACACGGGACAGGTCAAGCACTTTGATCCCTTCAAGTGGCCGGGATGCAGCTGATGCACTCATGCGGTTTCTCCCTCAGCGGTGTCTGCAAAAATCAGTGGCGTCAGTGCGCGGTAAATATCGCCCTGTCTAATGAGCTGGCGGATGGCCAGCATATCCGGATACATTTCCTCATCACTTTGTCTGAACGCCACCTGCTGACGCACCAACGAAAGCACCCTTTCGGTACCCGTGGACGCCCGCAACGGCCGGTGAAACTCCACCGCCTGCGTGGCGCACAATATTTCTATCGCCACGATATCGATGGCATTTTCGACGGCATCGATGGCATTACGCGCCGCCGTGACGCCCATAGAAATGTGATCTTCCTGTCCCGCGCAGGTGGACACGGTATGCACGCTGGCCGGTGCCGCCAAGGCTCGGTTTTCCCCTGCCAGCGCGGCCGCGGCGTAAGGCGGGATCATCATTCCTGAGTGCGCCCCACCGTCCGCCACTAAAAAGGCCGGTAAGCCGCTGAGATGGCTGTTGGTCAGCCGGTCGGAACGCGCCTGCGAACCGGTACTGAGCTGGGCAATGGCGATCGCCAGCGCATCGAGACACAACGCAACCGGGGCGCCATGCCCGTTGCCGCCCGGCAGCACATTCAGCTCGCCCTCTTCAACCATAAACACCGGATTGTCGGTGACAGAATTGACTTCGGTGGTCAGAGTTTTCTGGCAATAACTCAGCACATCACGCACCGCGCCATGCATTTGCGGGATGCAGCGCAGGCTCAGGGCATCCTGAACGCGGAAATCGCGGTATCTGTCCAGGATCTCGCTGTCGCGCAGCAGGCAGCGTAAAATTCGCGCGGTTTCCTGCTGCCCGTCATGCGGCCTCAGGGCATGCAAGCGGGCGTCATAACCACGGATATTCCCTTTGAGCACCTCAAGGCTCATGCCTCCGGCGGCGTCCGCCACCGGGATGAGTTCCCGGAAAGCGTCCGCTGCCAGACATCCGAGCGCCGTAATTTCGTAGGTGCCGCTGACCAGCGCATGGCCTTCGCGCGGGCCGGGAATGCGCAGGGCAATGCCCGCCCGCTTCAGCGCTTCGCGGGCAGGCAACAGCTCGCCCTGATAGTACGATTTTCCGTAGCCAAACACCGACAGTCCGATGTGTGCCGTGGCAATCAGATACCCGACCGACCCCTTACCGGGCGACCACGGGATCACGCCCTTATTGAGCATATCCGCCATGGTCAGCACTAATGCAGGGCTGACGCCGCTGAACCCCTGCAACAGGGATTTGATCATCGCCGCCATCATCGCGCGCACTTCATGCTGTGCCAGTTCTGGTCCCACCCCGCAAGCATGACTTTTCAGCATATTGAGTTGTACATCCGAGATTTGCTCCGGCGATAACCGCTGCGTGACCAGATCGCCCACGCCGGTGGTCAACCCATAAATCACTTTATTTTCGACTATCGCCTGTCTGATTTTCTCGTGCACAATCTGCATGCCATCTAACGCTGGCGGTGAGAGCAACACCTGTGCGCCGTAAGCAATATCGACGATGTCGCGGATCGACGTTTCAGCCGTGCCTAAGGTGACCGTTTGTGCCCTCATTTATTCAGACCGTGCTGAGTCAGCCATTCTTTCGCTACCGCATCGACGCTTTCGAAATTCGCCAGTTTGCCGTTCATCACGATCAAATCGCTGGTCGTCAGCTGTGCGGACACGGCTTTGAGCGTGGTTTCGACCACATCGCTGGCTTTGTCTTTCGCAATCAACGGCACGATATTTTGCGCAGGGAACAAATGCTTGGAATCTTCCAGCGCCACCAGGTTTTTGGTTTTAATGGCCGGATCGGTTGAGGTCATATCTGCAACCTGGATCTGATTGTTGGTCAGCGCAGACAGCGTCAGCGGGCCGGCAACATCAAGTACCTTAAAGTTTTTGAAGGTTAATCCGTACACTTCGCTCAACCCTCTCACGCCCTCACGACGGGTTTTCCATTCTGCCGGGCCGCCCAGTACCAGCGTTTTGGCGATCGGAGCCAGATCGCTGATGTCTTTCAGGTTGTATTTTTTCGCGGTTTTTTCCGTTACTGCCAGTACATCGCGGTCCTGCGCGGCCGAAATATCCAGCATCTTGATTTTTTCCGGCAACGCTTTGGCCAGCGCCGCCGCCACATCTTCGGAAGAGTGAGCCTGTGTTTTTTCGTCGAGGTAACTCAGCGTGGCACCGCTGTATTCCGGGATCAGGTTGATGGAACCGTCGAGCAGCGCAGGCATGTACACCTCACGGCTGCCGATATTGAGTTTGGTTTCCACTTTGACGTTTTTAGCGGCCAGCGCCTGCTCGTAAATAGTGGCAAGCAGTTGGCTTTCCGGGAAGTCTGCGGAACCGATGATAATGGTTCCACCGGCATCAGCAGAGAGGGCCACAGGTGCATGCACCACGGCGGCAGAAAACAGGGCAACGGCAAGCAGATTTTTCAATTTCATTTTTATCAGACTCCGGAATGAGTGAGTAGATGATTCAGCTATTCGATAAAGGCAGTGTTTTTTTACGGCGGCGTTCACGCTGCCGTATTCCTGGTGATACCGTGAAACGAATTAAAAAAGAGAAAAATACATCGACCAGCAACGCTAATATTCCCACCATAAAAGCCCCCGCAACCATCTGCGGATAATCGTTCTGCGCGCGACCATCAATAATAAGACGCCCTAACCCGCCGAGAGAAACATAAGCCGCAATGGTGGCGGTCGAAACGATTTGTAATGCCGAGCTCCGGATACCGGATAATATCAACGCCAGCGCACAGGGGATCTCAACGGTGAGCAGTAATTTCCACGGCGAATACCCCATACCTATGGCTGCGTCAATAATTGCCGGATTAATTGCCCGAATACCGGAATAAACACCCATCATGATCGGCGGCAATGCCAGAATAATAAGGACTATCAGGCAAGGCACAATAAAGGCCAGATCGGATTCAAATACCGGCCCGAAAAGAATGACCAGTAAGATGATCAACCCGAAAGATGGCAGCGCACGCATGGCATTCGCGCTGCCGATTAATAACGTCGCGCCTTTGCCGGTATGCCCGACATAACACCCCACCGGAAACGCGATAATCACCGCAACAAACAAGGCTTCGACGCTGTAAACCAGATGCTGGAAAATCAATATCAGCAGTCCATCGTCATTGAGCCAATGAGCTGGGTCGAGCAACCAGTTAATCATTTCGCATTCCTTTTCGGTTGCCAGGCGGTGATTTTATTGCCGGTGCGCAGCACCAGATTATCCAGCAGCAGCGCCAGCGCGATGCACAGGAAAATACCGGCGATAATCGGCGTCAGAAAATGCAGTTGGAAACCCTGGGTAAATAACGCCCCCAGCTGCGGCATCCCGACCAGCGCCGAGATGGAAACAATACTGACATTCGACACCACCACCACGCGCATGCCGGCGGCGATCACCGGCACCGCCAGCGGCAGTTCGACACTCAGAAATCGCTGTAGCGGCCGATACCCCATAGCCACGGCGGCCTGCTGCGTTTCTTGCGGGACAGAATCCAGCCCGTCGCAAACCGTGCGAATCAACAGCGCGAAGGCATATAGCGTCAACGCCACAACGACATTGACGGCATCCAGAATTTTGGTGCCGAGCAGCCCCGGTAACAAGACAAACAAGGCCAGCGAGGGAATGGTATAAAGCAGCCCCAACAGATTAAGAATGCCGTCCTTAAACTTTCCGCAACGGTGAAGTAAACCGCCCACCGGAATGGCCAGTGCCAGCCCGATCAAGACAGGAATGATGGACAGATAAACGTGCCAGCCGAGTAACGTCGCTATATTTTCCCGCTGCTGAAACAACCAGTCAAAGCGCATGGCATTACCTCTCGGCACGGGAGTGAGAAAGCGAAAATACCTGTTCGATATTCGCCGTGCCGATAAAGCGTTGTTGTTCATCGACAACAATGCCGCGCTGACAGGGGGAACTTAATACAGAATCCATTAACTGCCGCAGCGTGCCATTTCTTGGCGCAAAGGTGCTGCCAAGATTAATGTCTTCCGCCTCTACCGTGGTTTTGTTTTGCTGCACATCATACCAGCCGACCGGGCAATCATTTTCCACCACCAGCACCCAGGAATCATGCCCTGCCACTAAGCGGGCTTCGCTGACCGACATTCCCGGCGCAATGACTTTCTCTTTAGCCAACGCAATATCTTCAGGGATCACCTCAAAAGAAAGCTTACGGTATCCGCGGTCGCGTCCGATAAAATCGGCGACGAAAGCATCTTCAGGTTCATTCAATAATTTGACCGGCGAGGCGATTTGCGCCAGACGCCCTCCGGGACGAAAAACCGCCACCTGATCGCCTAATTTCATCGCCTCGTCAATATCATGGGTAACCATGATGATCGTCTTGCCGATTTCACGCTGTAAACGTAAAAACTCCTCCTGCAACTGTTCACGAACCACCGGATCGACGGCGCTGAAAGGTTCATCCATCAGCATGAATTCAGGATCGGAAGCCAGTGCGCGGGCGACGCCGACCCGCTGCTGCTGGCCGCCGGACAACTGCCACGGATAACGTTCCGCCATCGCC
The DNA here is from genome assembly GCF_003591175.1 of Serratia inhibens. Taxonomy (GTDB): domain Bacteria; phylum Pseudomonadota; class Gammaproteobacteria; order Enterobacterales; family Enterobacteriaceae; genus Serratia; species Serratia inhibens. The sequence goes on from NZ_QYYG01000002.1 coordinate 465,426, forward strand.
AGCGACAGTCCGACCAGTTCCAGAAGTTCCAATGACTTTTTACGCGCCGCCGTACGCGTTGCCCCGTTAAGCAGCGCAGTGACGGCGATGTTGTCCTGCACCGTTTTATGCGGAAACAGACCGGCATTCTGGATCACATAACCAATCTTGCGGCGCAGTTTGACCAGGTCCATCCCTGCCGTCGGTTGTCCGTTGAGCAAAATACTCCCCGAAGAAGGCTCGATTAACCGGTTGATCATGCGCAGTGACGTGGTTTTTCCGCAGCCCGAAGGCCCGACCAGCATGGTGATTTTGCCTGTCGGCGCACTGAACGACAGCCTGTCTACGGCCACCGTACCATCGGGGTAAAATTTGCTTATGCTCTCAAATGAAATCATTACGTTTCCTGCCCCATTACGGACTGTTGTTAACCGTCGCCTGCCTTTCATCTATTCGCAGACCTGACATGTACTAACCTGTATGTACAAGCTAGCAAGCAGGATGCCAACTTACCAAAGCAGGGTGATACCGGCGGTTTTAGGGGGATGGGCTGTGCCGAGAGGAAAAAAATGAACAAAAGAGGGCATCTCTTGCCCCAAAAAAAAACCACTTGCACCATTAAGGTGCTTTCAGGGGTAGAGAGAGGCACTGCACCCGGATTACCCTTGAGGATCCTTGTCGATGCAGGCTTGCCAAAAATGACTGGTTTTTACGAAGACGGTGCCGTTAATTTTCCCCGCAGCAGAAACAATAACAGTGCGATCAGACAGGCCGTTGCCTGTATGCCCCCCAGCGTGGTGACGGCGGGGAACGTCAGCACCGAGCCGAGCCAGGTTGTGATTGCAGCCGCCCCCATTGTAAGAAAACCAAGTAATGCGGATGCCAGGCCAGCCTGTTTCCCGAACGGCCCCATTGTGATTGCCGTTCCCAACGGATTGGCCAGCCCCATGCCCCAGAGGAACATAATCATGGACAGGGTATACCAACCCAGACCAGGCGCTTCCGGCCCAATCAGCAGCAGGCTCCCACCCAATAACGCGGTGAGAATGCCTCCCGAGGTAATGATTTGCGGGCCATAGCGACGGGCCAGTCGCGGCGCCGCCATCCCTGCGGCAAAGACCACGAACACGGTAGCGGCAAAATACAGCCCGGCCTGTAGCGACGACAGGCCTATCCCGTTCATCAGAATGGCGGGGGCGGCGCCGAAAGACGCAAACAATCCGCTCATCAACAGGCTCATGGACAGTGCCGGAAGTATAAATTTCCCATCAATTACCAGCCGGCAGTAAGCGAATATAACACTCGGAATCGAGTGCGGGGCACGACGCTCGGCGGGATGAGTCTCCCCCAGCACGTTGGCATAGAATATGGCGACAACGAAAGCGGCAATGCCTACCAGTATGAAGGTCGCTCGCCAGCCCAACGTCATAGTCAGCACGCTCCCCGCCAACGGCGAGAAACCCGGTGCGGCAGCCGTTGCGATCATGGTCAGCGACAACGCGCGCGCCAGTGTTTCGCCTTCAAACAAATCACGCGCAATGGCGCGTGCTAAAACCGCTGCCGCGCATACGCCCAGCGCCTGGATGATACGTCCGACAATCAGCGTTTCAAGCGAGCTGGCGAGACCGCCCACCACCGTACCTACGATGAATAGTGAGAGCCCCCCCAACACCAGCTTCTTGCGTCCGTATCTGTCAGCCAATGGGCCGACGACCAACTGAGCCAGTGCGAAGGTGATGAAAAAGCTGGAGAGCGTCAGGCCAAGTTCGCGAGCCGATACCCCAAGCTGCTCTCCAATATCCGGAAACGCGGGGAGGATAATATTGGTGGACAGTGTGCTAATGGCAGAAAGGCCGGCCAGTAATGCGACGATTCTACCCGTTAGTCGTGGACCTTCGGACAAAGAGATATCCGCTGTCATTTCAGTGGGAGTGCTTTCTGTACTCATGGTAATCCTTCAACGAAAATCGCCGGCACGAAAACACATTCAGAACCGGGGGAACTTGGCTCAACGATGCCGACGCCCGTGGCCAAGATTCGCATTTCACCTTCACCCTTCATCATCGGGCCCTCTCATTTTCAGTCAACGTCCAGCGACGCCGACACGTCAGGCCGTGCGGCCATAACGTGTCGGCAGGTTATTCGGCGCGCGTCGAAGTCGGAATGACGCTCACCTCCGTTATGATTTACGCCAATGCCTGCTTGTCGGTTTGCGGTTTATTGTCCGGGCGTATCTTGAACCAGATGGCATACATCGCCGGCAGGAATACCAGCGTTACTATGGTTCCGCCAAAGGTCCCGCCAATCAGGGTGTAAGCCAGGGTGCCCCAGAACACCGAGTGGGTCAGCGGGATAAACGCCAGAATGGCCGCCATCGCCGTGAGCAACACCGGTCGGGCGCGCTGAACCGTCGCTTCGACCACCGCATGGAACGGATCCAGCCCTTCCTGCACGTTGTGATGGATCTGCCCTATCAGGATCAAGGTATTACGCATCAGGATGCCCGACAACGCGATCAATCCCACAAGCGCATTGATGCCAAACGGCTGGTTGAACAGCAGCAGCGTTGGCACCACCCCAATCAGCCCCAGCGGCGCGGTGAGGAATACCATCACCATCGCCGACATCGAACGCACTTGCAGGATGATGATCAGCAGCGTCATGGCGATCATGATGGGGAACAGCGGTGCCATCGCCTTGGTCGCTTTGCCCGATTCTTCAATCGAACCCGCCTGTTCGATGCGGTACCCGGCCGGGAGTTGGTCGATAACCGGCTGCAACGCTTTCGTGATCGCCGTGGACACATCCGGCGGTTGCAGGTTTTCGGCTATGTCGCCCCGCACCGTAATGGTCGGGGTACGATCGCGCCGACGGAGAACGGGATCTTCCATGCGCACATCGACATCCCCTATTTGCGACAGCGGAATGCGCTGACCGGCAGACCCCACCAAGGTAAAGCCGGCGATTTTTTCCGGGTCAAGCCGGATATCCCCCGCGGCACGGCCCATCACCTGCACCGAACGGATATCTTCACGCACAGAGGTGATCGGCACACCCGAGAGCAAGAACTGAAGTTGTTGAGCGACCGCGGTTGACGTCAACCCCACCGCCTGCAAGCGGTCCTGATCGAGCGTGAAATGCAGCGTCGGCACCGGCGGACCCCAGTCGGAGTTGACGGTCCTCATCATCGGGCTGGCCTGCATTACCGCTTCTACCTGATCGGCGATCGCGCGCAATAGGTCGGGGTCCGGCCCCATCACGCGATAGGCAACGGGAAATGGTGAGTACGGGCCAAATACCAGTTGCGTGACCCGGACACGCGCTTCGGGTGCCAGCCCATCGGCCACCGCCTGGCGAAGACGGAATTTGAGCGCCTCACGCGCTTCCGGACTGTCCGTCAGCACGACAACCTTCGCGAATGACGAGTCGGGCAGCTCCGGCGCCATCGCCAGATAAAAACGCGGTGAACCCTGCCCGATATAGGATGTGACGATTTTTGCCTCATTTTGCTTTTTCAGCCAAGCCTCGATCTTCGCCGTTGCGATGCTGGTCTGTTCAATGGCGGTGCCATAAGGCATCTGCACTTCCACCAGCACTTCCGGGCGGTCAGAGGTCGGGAAGAACTGTTTTTTCACCAGCCCCATGCCGAGAATGGCCAGGGTAAACACGGCAATAACCGTGCCCGCCACGGCCCATTTCCGGGCGATGACGCGCGTCAGCAATCGACGAAAGCGGTTATAATTGCGGGTGTTGTAGATGGCCGCGTGCCCACCCTCGACCGTTTTGATTTTCGGCAGCATCTTCACGCCCAGATAAGGCGTAAACACCACCGCCACCACCCAGGAAGCAATCAGGGCGATGCCCACGATCCAGAACATGTTGCTGGTGTACTCGCCGGCGGTGGACTGCGCAAAACCGTTGGGCATAAAGCCGACGGCCGTCACCAGCGTACCGGCCAGCATCGGGGCCGCCGTGTGGCTCCAGGCATAGGCCGAGGCTTTGATGCGATCGTAGCCCTCTTCCATCTTCACCACCATCATTTCGATGGCGATGATGGCGTCATCCACCAGCAACCCGAGAGCCAGGATCAGCGAGCCGAGGGTGATGCGGTCAAAGTTCTTGCCGGTGGCCTCCATCACCACGAAGACAATAGCCAGCGTCAGCGGCACCGCCGCCGCAACCACCACGCCCACGCGCCAGCCCATGCTGACGAAACAGACCACCATCACCACGAGCAACGCGACGAAGAACTTGATCATGAACTCGTCAACGGATGAGCCGATGTTCACCGACTGATCGGTGACTTTCGCCAATGTCATGCCCAACGGCATGCCTTCATTGATTTTGGCCGTCTCCGCATCCAGCGCCTTGCCCAGATCCAGCCCATTCCAGCCCTCACGCATCACGATACCCAGCAACAGCGCCGGCTCACCCTGATTGCGAACCAGGAAGGTGGCAGGATCTTCGTAGCCACGTTCAACCTTCGCCACGTCCGAGAGTTTTAACGTCTTTCCCTGAACCACAATCGGCGTATCGCGGATCTTCTCCAGCTTGTCGAAGGCACCGTCCAGGCGCAAAAAGACCTGCGGCCCATGGGTTTCAATCGAACCGGCCGGCGTAAGCACGTTCTGGTTGTTGAGCGCGGAGAAAATGTCCTGCGGGGAGATGCCCAGCGTGGCCAGCCGGTCATGCGAGAAAGAGACGAAGATACGCTCAGCCTGCTCCCCGATGATATTGACCTTTTTTACCCCCGGCACGTGCAATAAACGCTGGCGCAACGATTCGGCATCGCGCACCAGCAGGCGCTGCGGCTCGCCCTTGGCTTTCAATGCAAAGAGCGCAAAGGTCACGTCCGAGAATTCATCGTTGACCATCGGGCCGATTACGCCCGCCGGCAGATTCTTGGCCTCGTCACCGAGTTTCTTGCGCGCCTGATAGAATTCTTCCTGCACCTGTGAAGGCGGCGTGCTGTCTTGCAGCGACATCATGGTAAAAGCCAGGCCGGGCCGCGTGTAAGTCTCGCTGCGATCGTACCATTTAAGCTCCTGCATGCGCTTTTCAAGCGGCTCGGCCACCTGATCCTGCATTTCCTGCGCGGTGGCGCCCGGCCAGGCAGAAATGATCGTCATCTGCTTGACCGTGAACGGCGGATCTTCCGCACGCCCCAGTTCGAAGAACGAGAGAATGCCGGCCAGGGTAATCAGGATGATCAGGAATAAAGTGATTGAGCGCTCGCGCACGGCGAGCGCAGAAAGGTTGAACCGCCCTTCGCTCATGGTCGGCTCCCGGCGACGCGGGCATCGCGCTGATCAATCAGACGGACTGCCTCACCGTCGTGCAGCAAATGCGCCCCCAGGGCCACCACCCGTTCACCGGGCTTGAGGCTGCCGGTCACTCTGGCGGCATCGTCGTCCAGGCCAAGCACCTGAACCGGTCGCCACGACACTTTGGCGGGCTGGTCGGAAATGCCCCAGACGCCCGGCCCTTTGCCCGGATCATAGAGGGCGGCGATAGGCACCTGCAGTACCTGCTCGGTGAGCCTGCCTTCAGCAATGGCGAGTGTCACGGTGGCACCCAGCGGTGCGCTCGCCAGCGCCCCTTCGAGCACATACCTCGCTTCAAAGGTACGCGTCAGAGGATCGGCCGCATCGGAGAGCAGACGCAATTTCGCGGGAATCGCTGCCGTATCCTTGCCGTATAACGTCGCCAGGGCCTCGCTCCCGATAGCCGGGCGCAGCGTTTCAGGCAAATGTACGATGGCTTCTCGCTGCCCCGCCCGCGCCAGCCGCACCACCGGCTGCCCTGCACTGACGACCTGCCCCGGCTCGGCCAGGGTGTCCACCACCACGCCGTCTGCGTCGGCCAGCAAGACGGCATAACCCGTCGCATTGCGCGCCACGTCAGCCTGTGCCTGCGCAGCGCTGAGCTCCGCTTTGGCCGTATCGGCAGCGGCCTTGATCTGATCGTAAGCCGAAGCCGATATGGCCCCTGAGGCAACCAGGCCGCGATAACGGGCTTCGTCGTCGCTGGCCTGTCTGGCGCGCGCCCGTGCGGCGGCGACCGCCTGCTGTTGGGCTTGCGCCTGCAGGCCAAGGTCGACGGGATCCAGACGCATCAGCGGCTGACCGCGTTTGACGCTTTGGCCGGTATCGACCAGACGTTCAAGGATTTTACCCTGCACCCGGAAACCGAGATCGCTTTGAACACGGGCGACAACGACGCCGGTGAAGGCGCGGGAGGCATCGACGGCGCTCTTCACGGTAGCCGCCCTCACCAGAGGAGGTTGGCTACGTGGATCGTCGACGCTGGCAGCGTCGCCGCACGCCACCAGGGCGAAAGATAACAGGCAAACAGCAAGGGGGGCGGATTTTAGCCGAGGCATGGGTTCCCTTAATTAATGAACAGGACAGTAACCGCATTCTCGGACTAGTGACCAATAATGTCAATGGTCACAAATTTTAAGGCGCCATGCTGCGCAGTATCAACGCCGAGAGCAGCACCGCCGCCGCCGCCGCATTCTCCAGGTTATTTTGCAGTTGGAGAGGGCAGATGTAGGGCCGCATGACCAGGGAGATCGCCTGTGTCGCTTCATCCAGAGGCGTTTTGCGCTCGAACTCCCCCGATTGCCGCCCCTCAAGCAGGATGTGCTGGATCACCTGGCATAGACGCTCTTCATACGCCGCCACCGAAGGCCAGCGATCGCGGGCGGCGACGGCAGCGATGTCGTAAAGCTTGCGATCGTGAAAAAACAGATCGCTGCCTGCTTCCGTCAACGCTTTGAAAAGACGCCTTAACCTTTCCGAGGCCGTCGGTGCATCTGCGAGCGCCGAATTGACGATATCCATGATCATGGCCAGCCGATTGGCGCAGATCACCTCACCAATTGCCTGCTTGGAATCGAAAAACTTATAAATGTAGGCCTTGGAAAAACCAATCGCCTTGGCCAAATCGGACACGGTGGTTTTCTCATAGCCAAAGTGCCCGAAGTGCTCTGTGGCGGCTTCCACGATCTGATCGCGAACGCTGTGGTCCAATGGACCACGCGGGGAAAGTGCATTCATGTGTTTAGTCATTTTTCTAGCTTAGCTCGATGAGCACTGATTGACAACAAGTGACCATTTGGTAATGTAGTCACCATTCTGCTTCGATTCAAGGAATCCTCATGTTTCCCCTCCGTACTCTTGCTCTGTTTGTGAGCGCCGGCTTACTGGCGGGCTGCGCGGTTGGACCGGATTACCACCGCCCGGACGCTCCCCTTTCGGATCGTTATCAGGCTCAATCCGCCGTCCAACAGAGAAGCGCCGCCCGGCCAGCCAGTTTTACGGTCTGGTGGGAAGGCTTTGACGATCCCTTATTGAGTGACCTCGTTTCAAGCGCACTCGCGCAAAATCTCGATCTGGCCCAGGCAAGCGCCCGTATGGCTCAGGCCCGCGCCGGACTTGGCGCGGCGACAGCGGCGTTGCTGCCGTCGGGTAACATCAGCGGACAGGCCGCTCGCGCCTATCAGTCGGTCGAAACCCCGCTGGGTCAGGTTCTCAGCTCAACACCCGATTATAATCGCTACGGCAATTCCTATGAAGCCGACCTCAACGCAAGCTGGGAGATCGACATCTTCGGTGGCCTGCGGCGCGGTCGCCAAGCCGCACTGGCTGACTATCAAGCCTCCGAGGCGGGCGTCGCCGCGACACGCCTTGCCATCGCCGCCCAGACTGCCGATATCTATATCACCCTGCGCGGCTTGCAAACCCGGCTGGCAATCGCAAACAAGCAGGTCAGTACGCAACAAGAGCTGCTGGAAAAAGTGCAGCTCCTTCACAGCAAAGGGCTGGCCGCCGAGTACCAGGTCCGCCAGACCGAAGGAGCCCTTGCGCAGGTTCAGGCAACGGTACCGGTTCTCAAGACCGGGCTCGACGCCGCCATGAACGCACTGGACGTCATGCTCGGAACCCCGCCCGGCACTCATCGCGCTCAACTGACCACGCCGGGCGCCATTCCGCAGGCTCCGCAGATCGCCTCTACGGGCACCCCTGCCGATCTGCTGCGCCGTCGACCCGACATTATCGTGGCCGAACGCCACCTTGCCGCGTCCAGCGCGCGTATCGGGGTGGCCGTCAGCGAGTACTATCCGAAGTTTTCGCTCAGCGCATTACTCGGCAGCGCGACGGCGGTGGCAAGCGGCAACCTGCTCTCCAGCGGCGCCAGCCAATCGGCCGGCGTATTGGGGCTGCGTTGGCGGCTCTTTGATTTCGGCCGCATCAACGCGCAGATCGATCAGGCGAAAGGCCAGGAGGCCGAATCGCTCGCAGCTTACCGCCTGTCGGTGCTGCGCGCCACCGAAGACGTCGAAAACGCCTTCTCCGCACTGATCAATCGTGAAACGCAAGCAGCGATACTGACCGGGGGGGAAACGGCCCTGGCCAGCGCCAGGCAATCGTCTTTCGTCGCCTACCGGCAAGGGACAGCCAGCCTGATTGACGTCCTGCGCAACGATGAAACCTTGCTGCAGGCCTCCGATGCCAGGGCGCAGGCCCAAACGGAATCGGCGCGCGCGGCAGTCGCCGCGTTCAGGGCGCTCGGGGGCGGTTGGCAGCCTCCCGAAGCCAGTGCAATGACGCAATGAATGCTAAGAATCCTCGTCCGCAACAAGTGCGGTAATTGCACTGTCGTGACTTCTCCGCACCGCAAATGCGGCTACAGAACAGAGACTAATCACCGGAGCGTTGTTAATGAAAAGGATGGGGATTCTGGACGTTGACGATCTGACCGAAAAACTGGTCAGGGGAATGTTTCTCGCCGTTCCTGAGGCACAGATATTTCTTGTCTCTGGCAATAATGAGCGGGCGCGCAGGCTGGAGAGAGAGCTTCCCTGCTGGACTCTGGATCATTACCAGGATGTCGTCGATGAAGCTGACGTTATTATTACCGGCGTGGACTGCCATGCCATGAATGAAATCGCAAACCAGGTGCAGCTGCGCAGCTCGCAAACGTTGGTTTCTTTGGTCCCGGGGGTTCACTCTCAGAGCCTGCGAGATCTGTTCAGGCACGCTGACTGCGTCAGATTGATGCTGACTTTCGCTGCTGAAATCAACCAATCGAACGTGATCCTGACGGCCTCTGACAAAGAGATTCAGGACCTGTTTTCCCGATTAGGCCAACTGACCGTGCTGCCCGACGAATCGGACTTTGACTTGGCGACGGTAAGCCTTTGCATGAACGGGTGGTTCTACTTCTTCGCCGAAGGTTTGCAATGCTGGCTTGCCGAGCAAGGCATGGCGGATGAGGTTGCTCGCCGGCTGGTACTCGGCGGGTTGAAAGACTGCGCTGAATATGCAAGCCATAATACCGCCATCGCCCTGGGCGATCTGGGTAACGGTATGGCCTCTTCTGAACACTTAACCCTGCAGGGGCTGGAAGTGCTGGCCAAAATGCAGGCGCTCAATCCCTGGCGCGTTGCATCAGAAACGGTGTTATCGACCGTACGGAAAACCCACCCGCCGGATTAAAGCAGGTGGGTTTTGGACGTTCCACGAAATGTTGCCCATCACGCCAGTTATTTTTCCCTGACGCGGTCTTTCCGCCCTATTTGCCGCGCATCGTAGACAATCTATAGATATGCCTGGTCGCAGGCTTAAATCAGGATCCGTACCCGTTCAAAGATCCGGCGGTCTTCCTGTCGCGCCGAACGGGTTTGCAGACGCAACTGGCGCACCAGAGCGTCAATCAGGGCGTGAGCTGCCGCGCTCAGGATGCTGTTACGCCGGGTGACGATATTCAACCGCACCGGGTCGCAGCTTTCCTGCAATGCCAGTGGCGTCAGGCGCCCGGCAAGCTGCGGCAACCCGGCCAGCAGCGCCGGACACCAGGTACACATGTCCGCCGACTCCACCATCGCCTGCGACATGCCAAGGGAATGGGCGTGAATAATACGATGGGGATCAAGTTGGGCGCCATGACGACTGAACAGTTGGCGGACCAAATCGTCATAGTTTTCCGGCGTGTAATTCAGCACCCAGTCCTGCTCCAGCAGTTGGTGGATAGAGGTGCTTTTGCTCAACGGGTGCCCGTGCCGTACCATCACCGCCGTTTCGTAGTCCAACAGCGGTTCGCAATGAAACTCCTGCGGCGCCATTAAGGCCGGCAGCGGCGTGATGGCGAAATCCATCGTGCCCTCCCGCAGTTGCGATTGTGCGTTAGCCATCAGGCTTTCAAACAGCTCCAGCTTGACCTTGGGCATCTTTTTGCGAAAGGCCACTACCGCCGGCGGCAACACCGTCAGCATCAACCAGGGCGTTATCGCCGCTTTTACCTGATCTTCCGCCAGCCCGCGCAGGCCCGCCATCTCCATGTTGGCCTGTTCAAGCTGGTTCAGCACCAACCGGGCGTGGGCCAACAGCGTTTTGCCGTAAGGGGTAAAGCCTAACCCGGCCGGCGTGCGGATCAGCAACGGCAGTTCCTGCTCCTGTTCCAGTTCGCGCAAGGCCCGCGTGACCGCCGCCTGTGAAAGCCCCAGTTGCCGTGCGGCACCGCGAATGCTGCCGCTGTCGGCGCTGGCGACCAATGCTTGTAGCTGATGCAGTTTCATCGCGCCCCCTGACAACCAAAGATTGTCAGCATAACCGAACGGCGGCTCCCCGGCAAAAAGGTTGTTTGCTAGTCTCGAAGACACCCTGCTTTCCGGCTGTCGACCCGCCGAAAATCGGACATTCACTCTGGAGACGGCGATGCCAAACCCGCTTGTTTTACCTGAAATAGCCGCTGTTAAGCACGAAATGGTCGCCATTCGCCGCCATATCCACGCTCACCCCGAATTGGGATTCAATGAATTCGCCACCAGCGATCTGGTGGCAAAGCTGCTGGCCGAGTGGGGTTATCGGGTTACGCGCCATATAGGACAAACCGGCGTTGTCGCCACTTTGCAACGCGGCTCGGGGAAATCGCTCGGCTTGCGTGCCGACATGGACGCACTGCCCATTGAAGAAATCACCGGATTGCCCTATGCCAGCACCCACAGCGGCGTGATGCACGCCTGCGGTCATGACGGCCACACCACCATGCTGCTGGCGGCCGCGCGCTATCTGGCACAGCACCCTTCGTTTACCGGCACCCTGCACCTGATTTTCCAACCGGCGGAAGAAGGTGGCGGCGGCGCCCGAGTGATGATTGAGGACGGATTGTTCGAACGCTTCCCTTGTGATGCCGTGTTCGGCATGCATAACGTTCCCGGCCTCCCGGTCGGCCAACTGGGTTTTGCCAGCGGCCCCTTCATGTGCTCTGCCGATACGGTCACCATTACCCTGCACGGCCAGGGCGGCCACGGCGCAGTGCCGCAACACACGGTCGATCCGGTGGTAGTCTGCGCCGCCATAGTGATGAGCCTGCAAACCATCGTCTCGCGCAATATCGACCCGCAGGAGACGGCGATCGTCACGGTTGGCGCGATCAACGCCGGCAAGGCCGCCAACGTGATCCCTGCCAGCGCCCAAATGACGCTAAGCGTGCGCGCACTGGATGCCGGTGTGCGCCAACGGTTGGAAAGCCGCATTACCGCGCTGGTCACGGCGCAGGCCGCCAGCTTTGGCGCCACAGCCGACATCGACTACCGGCACGGCTATCCGGTGTTGGTGAATCATGTGGCAGAAACCGAACTGGCGCGTTCGGTCGCGGAGGAATGGGCCGGCGAAAGCCGGGTTATCCGCCAAATGCGGCCCATTACCGCCAGCGAAGACTTCGCCTTTATGCTGGAAAAATGCCCCGGCAGCTATATCTCGATCGGCAACGGGGAAAGTACGCCCGGAAATGCGCTGCATAACGCCGGTTACGATTTCAACGATGAGTGCCTGCCCATCGGCGCCACTTACTGGGTCAAGCTGGTTGAGCGCTTTTTGGCTTAATGCCCCGTCTTGATCGCCACAACGCTGAGGAAAATGAAATGAAGACAACGATGAGTCTGGTTTTAGTGCTGCCACTGGCGTTAAGTTTCACGGCCTTTGGCGGGGAGTTTAGCGGGAAAGTGATTAAGTTGGGCGTAGATCCGACCTATCCACCGCTGGAATATAAAACCCCGCAGGGTGTGCTGACCGGTTTCGGCGTCGATATCGCGCAGGCGATGTGCGATCAAATGCAGGCCAAATGCGTCTGGGTCGAAAGCAGTTGGGACGGGATGATCCCGGGCCTGCTGGCGAAAAAGTTCGATGCCATAGCCTCGTCGATGACCATCACGCCGCAACGGCAGACGCAGATTGCGTTTTCAAACAAGGTTTCCAACGCCCCGGCGCGCCTGGTGGCCCGCAAAGGCAGCGTTCTGCAACCCACGGCGGCTTCGCTGAAAGGAAAATCGATTGGCGTGCAACAGGGTTCCAGCCAGGAAACTTACGCCATCGCCCTGTGGCGCCCGGCCGGCGTCAACGTGGTGTCCTATCAGAGCCAGCAGGAAGCTAATGAAGATCTGATCAATGGCCGTTTGGATGCTTCGCTGTTGGCCAGCGTCAGCGCCGGCGAGTTCTTCCATACTCCGGCGGGAAAAGACTTTTCGTTTGTCGGTGCCGAACTCAGCGACAGCAAGTATTTCGGCATCGGCGACGGCATTGGGCTGCGCAAAGAGGATACCGCACTGCGCGAGGCGTTCAATTCGGCGCTGAAAACCATCATTGCCAACGGCACTTACAAGAAAGTGAACGATAAATATTTTGATTTTGACGCCTACGGAACGGGCCAATAACGCGCAAAAATGGCGCAGGGTGCCGGGTTCGGCGCGATAACAGAGACTGACGGGGAAACTAAAAGGGCCAGGCGAATGCCTGGCCCGATAAAACCTGTTACTTCACTTCGCCCATAGCCTTCAGCTTTTTGGACAAATCACGGCGCTCTTTAGACAGATCGGCATTTTTGATGATGTAGTCATCAACGCGATCTTCATAGTCGCTGCGCATGTTGGCGATGATGCCCTGAACGTCTTCAATGCTCATGCCTGGCTTGATGTACTCACTCAGGTTGTCGAGCAGCAGCACACGCTTCTGGTTGTCACGAACTTTCTTCTCGTTGTCGATAATTTCGCGCTGCAGCTTATTTTTACGGCGGAACATACGCACAAACTCCAGAACGTCCTGGAAACTCGGCTTATTTGCATTATCCATCTTCATACCCTTGCTTTAGTAATACACAGATTCATTTGCTTACGGCCACAATGACACCAAGATACAGGTTTGTGGCGGTCCGGCACAACTCTCATTGCCTTATCTTACCCACTTTAGCGGCCTGACAAAAACCCGAAGCGCCCGCTTCATGATCTGACCCCCTATTCATGCCCGGCGACAGTACACACCTTGAGCAGATCGCCCAGTTCTTCCAACTGCTGCGTCAGCTCCATGCTCAGCCATACATAGCCGTAGATAGGCGCCTCGCCGTGCTGGCCGATGCTGATCTCCTGCATCAGGGTTTTCAGTTCAGCGGCAATTTCGCTTAATTGCCCCACCGCCGCCTGCTGATGCTCCTGCGGCCCGTTGTGCATCATTTCCGCCAGCGACTCGAGCGAACGCAGCGTCAACAGTTGCGCGCTGCGCAGCGTTTTGGCGTTCAGCATAATAAAATGGGTTTCGCGCGAGGCCCAGTAAGCATCCGCCAGCAACTCAAGCGTACACACCAGATTGCGGCTCAGCGTTTGCACCGCTTCAAATACCGTTGTGGGGATGCGGGTTTCTTTGCTGCTGGGGGCGATCAGGCCACGCAGCCTGACCACCTGGTTCAGCAGATCTTTCAACTGCGGTTCCAGCCGTGGCCGCTCAATCATGTTGGGCGAGAGATAAGCGCCGTAGATTTTGCCGGCATTCTGCAGGCAATCCGCCAGCTGCATTCGCCACAGGATATAAGCGCGCTGCGGGTAAATGCTGCTGAACAGCAGCGCCAAAAGCGAACCAAAAATCACGTCGCCGCTACGCCACAGCGCGGTATGCATATCACCGGCGCCCGCGCCACAGACTACCGCCAACGTGATCCCCACCAGCAAGGCCATATAAGGCCGTTTGCCGAGCGTCAGATAACCGCAGAAAAACATCACCACCCCACACCACGCCAGCATTAGCGGCAGCGAGTAGAGTTCAAGATACAGGGCAATCAGGCCGGAGGCTGCGCCAAATACCGTGCCTGCGATGCGCTGCAACGCCCGCTGCAACACATTGCCCCAAAACGAAATCGGCCCCATCACCACCACCAGGGTGATGAGCGGCCAGGTACCTTCCGGCACCTCCAGCAGGCGGATCAGCAGGAAGGTCAGGATAAATGCCAGCCCGATGCGCAAACCATGTACAACGCGGTAATGCCGGTAGGTCAGCCGTTCAAAAGACGATATTTTTCTGTCGAGGCGCACAATGCATCCCGTTACCGATGACGAGGAAGAAACTTAGTTTAGCGGAGGAAAGCAGGTGGAGAAAAGGCGGATGAGGCGTCCCTCACCCGCAAAACCTTAAGCGGCATATTTATCCACCAGCGCACGCAGAATGGCGGCGGTTTCCACATCCATTACGCCGTCGTACCGCTGCTGGCGGAAATGCAGCTGGAAGGCGCGCACCAGTTGGCGATAGCCTTCGGCGTTGGTCGCTGCTGAGGTGTCGTAACCGTATTTGGCGAACAGCGCCAGCAGTTCTCGCTGCGCGGGAACGCCCTGGCAGTGATACTCACGCTGGTGCTGCCGTTTAACCGCTTCGTCATACCAGGCGCCAACGCCGGCCTGATACAGCTGATGCCACGGGAATTGCGGGCCGGGATCGCTCTTGCGGCCCGGCGCTATGTCCGAATGCGCCACCACGTTGATCGGCGTGATATCCGGATAGCGCTGCAGAATATTTTGCGCCAGCTGCGTTACCGCCGCGATCTGCTGTGGGTTAAACGGCGGGAAAGTAATGTCTTCGCCATCGCCGCTCGCCAGATTCACGATCTCGATGCCAATCGCCGTATCGTTGAGATTATTGCGGTTACCCCATTTGCTTACCCCGGCATGCCAGGCCCGTTCATCTTCATCTACCAGATTGAAAATGCGCACGCCGCTAAAGCCGGCCGCCTGATAGGTTTGATCTTCCGGATCCGGCACCAGGTAATGGGCGCTGACCGATTTACCGGTCAGCGATTGCACCGAATCGGCAAAATTCTGCGCCGTATAATGCAACACCAGAAAACGCACGCGGTGGCCAAAACCGGCCACCGAACGGTAGCTATTGTAATCAATACTGAACATCGTAGATTCCTTCTTCTCTGTTGGTCTTCATTATCAAATTATCGCCATGTAGGGGACAAACATATTCGCCCAATCAATGCGGGCGCTGCATGCTGCACCTCTACACTCTTTGCGTGGACGCCGTCCACTCTTTTAGATTTAGCTAATTGCTAAATTAAACGCAAGTGATTTTTAGCAAAAACGATATTTACCTTTTTGCTAAAGAGTGCAATCATCCGATGATGGAAACCAAAGAAATAAGACGCAATAATTTGCGCGACCTGATGGCCCGCTACGCCCGGAAAGGCGTTAACCAGAATGAGTTTGCGATACTGGTTGAATCCTCCGCGCCAACGCTCAGCCAAATCACCGGTGAAAAGTCCTCCCGCAACCTGGGCGACAACCTCGCCAGGCGGATCGAAGCCAAACTGAACCTGCCCAAGGGCTGGTTTGACGTTTTCCATGAAAAACAGCTGGTGCGTCCTTTCGATAACGTGGCGGCAGAGTCGGATTTTCAACCTGCCCGTCTGAAACCGGTGGTGTGGGAAGATACCGAACAAGACAAGGAAGAGTTTGTGGAAATTCCCCTGCTGGATATCGATTTCTCAGCCGGTGATGGTTGCTATGAAATCGTCGACCGTGAAGAGTTCTCGCTGATCTTCCGCCGCTATTATCTGCACAAGATGGGGGTGGCGGTGAATGCCGCGCGGATCATCCGCATTTCCGGCTCCAGCATGGAGCCACGCCTGCAGGACGGCGACGTAGTGGGCATCAACACGGATGACACCCGCATTCGCGAAGGTAAAACCTACGCTATCCGCCACGGTAACCTGTTGCGGGTGAAGGTCTTGATCGAGCAGCCTGACGGCGGCGTGACCATTCGTTCCCTGAACCGGGAAGAATACCAGGATGAGCACCTGAGTTATACGCAACGCAAAGACCAACTGGTGGTGCTGGGCCGCGTTTTCTGGTCGTCTTCATCCTGGTAAGGGCAAAAATATCCCTGTGGATTTCAGCGGGCAGCCAGGCGAGTAACTCGCCCTGGCATTATTTGAAATCCACCACCATTTGCTGCTGAATGGACAAACCCCGGGTCGACTGTACGCAGTTGCCGATGTAATCGGTAAAACGCGGCGGTTTAGGCATACCCAGTTTGAGGATTTTGTCATTGCTGAAACGAACGTTGAGCATGGCAAAGGATCCGTACAAACGCATCGCCTTCAACATTAGCCGCTCGTTGCATGGCCCGAAAATATCTTTCAGTTGCCTGCGCATCTTCACCAGAACGTCGTAATTGACCTGGGCGTAGGCATCGCCGACCGGCGCTTTCTCCAGCGCAACGGCCATAGCGCGATCGATATCCGCAAAACTGACGCTGCACTCTTCACCGGCAGAGATGTGATAAACGTCATTATCCAGCGTTTCTCTGTTCAGCAGCATCACCATCGCATCGGCACAGTAATCCACCGGGATCACATCAATATTGTCCTGCAACGAACACATAAATTGGCGCAACATCAGCGCCATGCTGAACACCCAAAAAATACTGCTGGAAGGTTGGCAGCCAAGACGGGTATGCCCCACCACAATCGAAGGACGGGCGATCACCAGCGGCAGTTGCGGGCAGCGTTGACGCATCAACTGTTCAATGGTGGATTTGGAGCGAGTATATTCCACCAGATGTTCGGCGGTGTCTTCAAACTCCGCGCTTTCCGCCACCAGTGAACCCGGCTCCGGCGCACATGACATTGCGGTGCCCACATGCAGAAAACGTTTTAATCCTTCCACCTGCGCCATTCTCTCGGCAAAGGCCAGCGTTCCTTCAACGTTAACCTTCCAGATAAGCGGATTATTACCAAACGAGGCTACTGCAGCACAATTGATAACGTGCGTTACTTTATTAATGCGGATGTCCGATAAAAAATCTTCAGGCTCACTTAAATCACCCAACAATATATTTTCTATCGTAATTTTAGAAAATAAACCGGCATCAACATTGAACTTTTCCATATTCATCCGAATACGGTCCAATCCCTGCTGCGCATTTTCGGCCCGCACGAGAAAAAGATAGTTAGCCTCCTGATTTTCATTCAGTAACTTTTCAAGAACCGCACCACCAAGAAAGCCGGTAGCGCCGGTCAATAGCAGCGTTTTCATAATATGTACCCACATTGGCATTGAATGTTGCTGATTGTATGCGGAGATAATTAAACAAATATTAAATGGAACTCAGTGGTGCTTACTTATCTTTTCTTAATATTATCTTAAGGAATATCCTGAAACATCGTTGCGGTATTTGGTAACACATTCAATGAAAAACAGGCATATTAAACACCGCCGTTTATCGACCATTGATACAGGCTCTGATTTAATTTACCGGTCAATGTCATTCTCTTTTATCGTCAGGAGTTTCTATGAGCTATAACCAAAAAATCTGGTTGGGCGTTCTGGTCCTGTGCAGCGTTTTCTGGCTGGTGGTGATCGGCAGTATTTTTTCAGTCAATCAACTCTTCGAACGCCACCACCAGCAAAGTCTGGAGGCGTTCACGGCGCAAGCCTCTCATCGCTATCATGCCAATGCGGCGTCTGATCACAGCCTTCAGGCACGTTCGCCGGCCTTGTGAGGCCCCCCTGAATGGGGTAGGGACAAGCGCAGCTAAGGATCCTATGATGCCCTTGGGTTCACAGGGAGAAGAATATGGGTCGAAAGCTGGATAGCTTACCGCAGGCGGAACGTGAAAAAATTGAAGCCGATTTACTCGCACTTAGCGTCATATATAACGAGCGTTATGGCATTGCTTCCAACGCAATCAGCGCCGAAGAGCAGGTCCCCGAACACTTACGCCCCTACTTTCATCAACGCCTGAACTACTACCGCAATGCGTAATCCTTCGCATTTGGGCGATTAACGGTAACGACCGCTTGGCATCGTGCATCCCGCCGTTACAATAGGGGCATATTCCCTACGCCAAGTGAGAGATGCGATTTTGAGCAGCAAGGCACCGGCCACATTCTACATTCACGACTACGAGACCTTCGGCAAAAGCCCATCGATGGACCGCCCGGCGCAATTTGCCGGCGTGCGTACCGATATGGATTTCAATATCATCGAAGAGCCGTTGGTCATCTACTGCAAACCGGCCGACGACTACCTGCCCGATCCTGAAGCGGTGATGATCACCGGCATCACGCCACAGTTGGCGCTGGCCAAAGGGATTAACGAGGCCGACTTCGCGCGCCAAATCCACCAGGCATTCAGCGTGCCGGGCACCTGTATTCTGGGTTACAACAATATCCGCTTCGATGACGAAGTCAGTCGTAATATTTTCTATCGCAGCTTCTATGATCCCTATGCCTACAGTTGGCAAAACGGCAACTCTCGTTGGGATTTGCTTGACGTGATGCGGGCCTGCTATGCGCTGCGTCCGGAAGGTATCCTTTGGCCGGAGAACGAGGACGGGTTCCCCAGCTTCCGTCTGGAGCATCTGACTCGCGCCAACGGCGTCGAGCACGAGCATGCCCATGACGCCATGTCGGACGTTTACGCCACCATCGCCATGGCCAAGCTGGTGAAGCAGGCGCAACCGCGGCTGTTTGACTTCCTGCTGCAACACCGTAACAAGCATAAACTGAACGCCTTGATCGATATCGCTGAAATGACGCCGCTGGTGCACGTTTCCGGTATGTTCGGCGCCGCGCGCGGCAACACCAGTTGGGTATCGCCGCTGGCCTGGCACCCGGACAACAAGAACGCGGTGATTATGTGCGATTTGGCCGGCGATATGACCCCGCTGCTGACGCTGAGCGCCGACGAACTGCGTGAACGCTTGTATACCCGCCGTGAGGATCTGGCGGCCGGGCAATCCCCGGTGCCGCTCAAGCTGGTGCATATCAATAAATGCCCGGTGCTGGCACCCGCCAAGACGCTGCTGCCGGAAAACGCCGAACGGTTGGGTATTGACCGCCAGGCCTGCCTGCAAAATTTGCAACTGCTGCGCCAAAACCCGCAAGTCCGCGAAAAAGTGGTAGCGTTGTTCGCCGATGCGGAGCCTTTCAAAGCCGTCGACGACGTGGACGCCAGGCTGTACGACGGTTTCTTCAGCGATGCCGACAAGGCGGCGATGAAGATCATCCAGCAAACCAAACCGCAGAACCTGCCGGCACTGGATCTGACCTTCAGCGATGGGCGCATGAAAGAGCTGCTGTTCCGCTTCCGTGCCCGCAACTATCCGAATACGCTGGATGACGCCGAGCAGCGCCGCTGGTTGCAGCATCGCCAGGAAATGCTGAGCGCCGAGCGGGTGCAGAGCTACGTGCTGCAACTGGAGTCGCTGTATAACCTGCACGAGGGCGATAAAGAAAAGACCGCGCTGCTGAAAGCGCTGTTTGAATACGGCAAAGAGTTGGTGGGCTAATAAAAACAACAAAGGGCGCAATGCGCCCTTTTTAATGATGTCCGATTAAGGTTTATGCCACGTCTTCACTGGCCTGCGGCACCGGCAGACGGAAGCTGCGGGTCACGAAAGCCAGATAAATCAGACCAATCGCCGCCCATACCAACCCCAGCGTCATGGAGCTGGCTTCCAGATTGAGCCACAACGCACCCACGGTCAGCGCGCCCAACATCGGCAGAATCAGGTAGTTGAAGGTGTCTTTTACGGTACGGTTCAGCTTGTCGCGGATATAGAACTGCGAAATCACCGACAGGTTCACAAAGGTGAACGCCACCAGCGCGCCGAAGTTAATCAGCGCCGTCGCCGTCACCAGATCAAATGACACCGCAGACAGCGCAATTACGCCGACCAGCAGCACGTTCAGCGCCGGGGTACGCCATTTCGGGTGTACATAACCGAAGAAACGCTCCGGGAATACGCCGTCGCGGCCCATCACATACATCAGGCGTGAAACACCGGCGTGCGATGCCATGCCGGAAGCCAGTACGGTTACGCAGGAGAACACCAGGATCACCGACTGGAAGAATTTGCCGGCCACATACAGCATGATTTCCGGCTGTGACGCGTCAGGATCCTTGAAACGCGAGATGTCCGGGAAATACAGCTGCACGAAGTAAGACACCACAATGAAGATGATGCCGCCGATCAACGCCGTCAGGAAGATGGCTTTCGGGATCACTTTCTCTGCGTCTTTGGTTTCTTCAGACAGCGAACTGATGCCGTCAAACCCGAGGAACGAGAAGCACAGAATGGTCGCACCGGTAATCATCGGCACCACGTGCGCATTCTCGGACCAGAACGGACGGCTGCTGATCAGCGTGCCTGCGCCTTCGCCGTGGGAAATACCGTTCACCACCAGGCAAAGAAACACGATCATGATCGCCACCTGCACTACCACGATGATGGAGTTCAGGTTCGCTACCAGCTTAATGCCGCGCAGGTTGAAAAGGGTCATCAGCGCGACCAACGCCGCCACGAAAATCCATGAAGGCACGCCCGGGAAGATGGCCTCCAGGTAAATTTTGGCCAGCAGGATGTTGATCATCGGCATGAACAGGTAGTCCAGCAACGATGACCAACCCACCATAAAGCCGACGTGCGGGCTGATGGCTTTTTGAGCATAGGTATAGGCAGAACCGGCAGACGGGAATTTCCGCACCAGTTTGCCGTAGCTCAATGCGGTAAACAGGACCGCCAGCAGAGCAAAGGCGTACGCAGTGGCGACGTGACCATCGGTCAGGCCGGATACGATGCCGAAGGTATCGAAGATGGTCATTGGCTGCAGGTAAGCCAGCCCCATCATCACTACCGGAACTAAAGTCAGGGTTTTACGCAGTTGCGCGCGTTGGGCTGGAGCAGCGCTGATGATGTTATCGGACATGACGCAGCCCCCCCTTACCTTCTGCCTTGCGGAGCGTAGACACGCCAAGACTTAAGGTTGCGGGGAAACTTCGCAACATGCGACTGAATTCAAAAAGAAGGGGATTGGAAGCTGGATAACGGGTCAAGGTGGCCTTGACTGCTCCATAATCGCTGCGACCGCAGCGGAAACCGGCGGGTACCGGCGCTAAAGTGAAAAATTGCCCCATCTTTCTTATCCTCATGAGTCACGACCATAAAGTTTTGTTTGATCGCGCACGAAACTATTTATCTATCCGGATCGGTGTCCGGCCTCGCTTGGTGTATGAAACGCACAGTTGTTAGAACACAAATGCAAAAAAAATAACCGACGCTTTAAAACGTCGGCTATCTGCATTAAGGATATTTTGCACCAGAAAGCAGCCGGATGACAAGATCCCGCAACCTTCTTAAACAAATTCTTTTGGCGATCGTGCGGAAAACCCGCCTGCAAGGCGAATTATTCCGCTATTAATCCGCCTATCGCCAGAAGATTAACATTCGGTTTACCCAGCCTCAGGCGTTTTTCAACATCCAGTCAATCTCGGTTTCCGTCACCAGCCGCTCAAACTGCATCAGCTCATCCATCTTGCAGGCATGATAAACCTGCGCAAAGCGCTCGCCCAGATACTGGGTCAGCTCATGTTGGTGTTCAAACTCATACAACGCATCGCTTTGGCGGATCGGGAACGGCAGCCCTTCCTGCTCCAGCCCGTTGCCGGTCACCGGCTCAGGCAGCGGCAGTTCGTTGTCCAGCCCATACAAAATCCCGGCCAGGATCGCCGCCACCACCAGATAGGGATTGGCATCGGCGCCGGCGACGCGGTATTCCACCCGGTGATTCTCCGGCTCGCTGCAGGGGATGCGCAGCGCGACGGTGCGGTTATTGTGGCCCCAGGAGGCCTGGGTCGGCACATACATCCCCGGTTGGAAACGGCGGAAGGCGTTAATGTTCGGTGCCAGCAGCGCCATGGAGGCCGGCATTAAGGTGATCATGCCGGCCAGTGCGCGGTGCAACAGCGGCGAGTCTTCGCCATCCGCATCCGTGAACAGGTTCTTGCCGTCGCTATCCAGCATGCTGATATGCACGTGCATGCCGCTACCGGCGTATTCCTCATAGGGTTTCGCCATAAAGGTCGCGTGCAGATGATGGTTTTCCGCCACCAGCCGCACCAGGCGTTTCAGCGACAACGCGTGATCGCAGGCCAGCAGCACGTTATCGGTATGGTTCAGGTTCACCTCGAACTGGCCGGGCGACGCCTCCGCCACCGCGCCGTCCGCCGGTAACCCCTGCATCTGCGCCAGGGTGTCGATATCGTTCAGCACCTCGGCAAAATGGTTCAGGTTATCCAGCGAGTAAACCTGGCTTTGCATGTTTCGCTCCTGGGTGCCGGGCGAACAAGGGGGCTGCAAATAGCCTTCAGAGTCTCGCTGTCGATCAATGAGATAGAACTCCAACTCTACCGCTACCACCGGGAACATGCCGCGCTGGCGCAACGCCTGCCACACTCGATTCAGGACATTACGGGGTTCAACGTCAAAGGGAGTACCATCTTCATCCAGCATGGTCAGCAATACCTGACCGATATTGTCCGGGTCCGCCGCCGACGGAGTCAGCGATCCGGCTACCGGCATGCACACGCGATCCGGCTCGCCCAGCTCCTGGCCCAGGCCTGCCTCTTCCACCACATTGCCCAAAATATCCATAGCAAATACCGAGGCGGGGAAGTAACAGCCTTTTTCCAATTTTTTCAGTCCGGAGACGGGAATACGTTTACCGCGGAAGGAACCATTCAGGTCTGTGAGAAGAATATCGATATACTGCGTTGAGGGGTGGCGTTCCAGATAGTGAGCAACCTCACGTTGGAACGCGCTACTTCGCCTCTCTTCATTATGCTGTGCAAAATTTTCAACTGCTGCGATATTGGTTTGCATACATCACCCGCCATTATGCTCTAAGGACGCTTGCGCATCCGTCTGCCGATCGGTTCAACACATGGTCTGATTTCTCTGTAGAATGCGCCCTGACTGGCGCTCAAAATAACATCCATAATATGAAACATAGCCTTAACACAAATGGTTTGCAAATGTTACAATCCCGTTTGATTATTCGCCACCGGCTGCTAAATTGATAAAATATTGACCGAAAAGGCGTTAGCTGCCTTTTAACATACAGAATTTCGTCCGCCAGAACGGGGGAGACGATGGGCAATATATTTTCCAAAGCCACCTTAACTACCGATATCATGCTGTGCCGATATCCCCCAGACAGGCACCCGACTCTGCCGTTCATTTCTGCCTGTCGCCCCTACCAGAAGGAAGTACCGCTATGAGCGAAGTCAGCTTGGCGCCGGGTAAGCGCCTGTCACAGATCCGTCTGCAATTGGGTTTGTCGCAGCGCCGGGTCGCCGAACTGTCCGGGTTAACCCACAGCGCAATCAGCACCATCGAACAGGACAAGGTCAGTCCGGCCATCAGTACGCTGCAAAAGCTGCTGAAGGTGTATGGGCTGTCGCTGTCCGCCTTTTTTGCCGAACCGGAAGCCACCAATGAGCCCAAAGTGGTGATCGAGGCGGACGATCTGATCGAAATCGGCAGTCAGGGCGTGTCGATGAAGCTGGTGCACAACGGTAATCCGGCGCGCAATCTGGCAATGATGCTGGAAACCTATCAACCCGGCACCACCACCGGCGAGAAGATCAAACATCAGGGCGAGGAGATCGGCACTCTGCTGGAAGGCGAAATAATGCTGACCATCAATGGCCAGACTTACTGCCTGACCGCCGGTCAGAGTTATGCCATCAACACCGGCATTCCCCACAGTTTTAGCAATACGTCGGCGCGCGTTTGCCGAATCGTCAGCGCGCATACGCCCACCACCTTCTGACCGATTCTGGCGGAGAAGTTATGAAGGAGAAGTCATGACGGAACACGTTGCCAGCTATTATGCCGACACCGCCAATCCGTTCGCGCCCTATCCGGCGCTGAACGAAGATATCCGCTGCGACGTCTGCATCGTTGGCGGCGGTTTTACCGGCCTGTCGTCGGCGTTGCATCTGGTTGAGGCCGGTTTTGATGTGGTGCTGCTGGAGGCCGCTCGCGTCGGTTGGGGTGCCAGCGGCCGCAACGGCGGTCAGGTGGTCAACTCTTACAGTCGCGATATCGATGTGATCGAGGCGCGTTACGGCGCCGATACCGCAGCCATGCTTGGCGGCATGATGTTCGAAGGCGCAGAGATTATCCGCAACCGCATCGAACAATACGCCATCGCCTGCGACTACCGCCCCGGGGGTATCTTCGCCGCGCTGAACCCTAAACAACTGCGTACGCTGGAGCACCAGCAGGCCAACTGGCGGCGCTATGGCAATACACGGCTGGAACTGCTGGACCAAGAGGCCATCCGGCGCGAGATAGCCAGCGATCGTTACGTGGGCGGTTTGTTGGACCCTAACGGCGGCCACCTGCACCCGCTCAATCTGGCATTGGGCGAAGCCGACGCGATACGCCGTCACGGCGGGCGATTGTACGAACAGTCGGCGGCCACGCGCATTGATTACCGCCAACCGGCCAAGGTGCACACGGCACAGGGTTCGGTTACCGCCGGTTTTGTGATTATTGCCGGTAATGCCTATCTGGGCGACAAACTGGAGCCGCGCCTCAGCCGCCTGAGCATGCCGTGCGGCTCGCAAATTCTCACCACCGAACCGCTGTCAAAAGACATGGCGCTGTCGTTGCTGCCCAATAATTTTTGCGTCGAAGACTGCAATTACCTGCTGGATTACTTTCGCCTGACCGCCGATAACCGGCTGCTGTACGGCGGGGGCGTGGTTTACGGCGCGCGCGATCCGGCCGATATCGATCCCTTGATCCTGCCCAAGCTATTAAAAACCTTTCCGCAATTGAAACAGGTGCGTATCGATTACCGCTGGAGCGGCAATTTCCTGCTGACGCTGTCGCGCATGCCGCAGTTCGGCCGGCTGGAGAATAACGTCTATTACATGCAGGGCGACAGCGGCCATGGCGTCACCTGCACCCACCTGGCGGGCAAGCTGATTGCCGAAGTGCTGCGCGGCGATGCCGAACGTTTTGACGCCTTCGCCCGGCTGCCGCACCTGCCCTTTTTCGGCGGACGTCAATTCCGCGTTCCCTTCACCGCCCTTGGCGCGGCGTACTATGCGCTGCGGGACCGTTTGGGATTCTAGCGCGTCTCTCCAGGAATTTTTTCGTCTCAGTTATGCCATTTAGTTTGTTGCCAAAATCGCAATCTGTGTTACAAAAGAAGACCTTTAGCCATCTAAACACCTAAACGTCTTTTAATCACACTATGCCAACCGCAACGCCCTCACGCCTCGAGATGCGCAATATCTCGATCGCCTTTGCCGGATTCAATGCGCTGCAAAACGTCGACTTCACCCTGCAGGGTGGCTCCACGCATGCGCTGGTCGGTGCCAACGGCGCGGGAAAATCAACGCTGATGGCGATCCTCTCCGGCGCGCATGGAAATTACCGCGGCGAGATCTTTATCGACGGCCAAAAAGTCGATATTCATTCGCCGCTGCAGGCCCGCCGACACGGCATCCACGTGGTGCAGCAAGAGGTGGACGTGGCGTTGATCCCCACGCTGTCGGTGGCGGAAAACATCATGCTGGACTGGCTGAACGAGCCGGGCCATCTGCTCAACTGGGCGCAGATGTACCGCCAGGCCGCGCAACTGCTTCAGCAACTGGATTTATCCCTCAACCTGCGCCAGCGCCTGGCAGAATGCACGCTGGCGGAAAAACAACAGGTGCTGCTGGCACGCGCGCTGTCGCATCGCTGCCGCTTCCTGGTACTCGATGAACCCACCGCCCCGCTCGATCGCGCGGAAAGCGAGCGCCTGTTCCGCGTCGTTCGCCGCTTGCAGTCCGAAGGCATCGGCATTGTGTTTATCTCTCATCGCATTCACGAATTGAGTGAAATTTGCGATCGATTGACAGTGCTGCGCGATGGCCGCCACGTCAGCGAAGATGCCATGCAAGGGCTGGCCGGCGAGCAGATTGTCGAGAAAATGCTTGGCCACCGGCTGGACGACATCTTCCCGCCGCCGCGGCCACCGCACGGCTCACGCCCGCTGCTGCAGGTGGAGGGCCTGCACGATCGTCACAAGTTGCGTGACGTCTCCCTGCGGCTGCATCAGGGGGAAATTTTGGGTATCGCCGGGCTGGCCGGCGCGGGCAAAACCGAACTGTGCAAGGCGCTGTTCGGGGCCTCACCGGCCCAGGTGGAACGCGGCGAACTGCACGGCAAGCCCTGGGCACCGCGCGCACCGCATCTGTCCGTTGAACAGGGGTTGGCGCTGGTGCCGGAAGAACGCCGCAAAGAAGGCATATTTATTGACGAAGCCATCCCGATGAATCTGAGCGTCAGCGCCGACGACAGTTTCTCGCGCTGGAGCCTGTTCAGCCGCCGACAAGAGCTGCGCTGGGCGCGCGATATCATGCAGCGTCTGAACATTCGCGCCTCCGGCCCGCAGCAGCGGCTAAAAAGGCTTTCCGGCGGCAACCAGCAAAAGGTGGCCATCGGCAAATGGCTGCGCGGCGATGCCGACGTGCTGATTTTCGATGAACCGACCAAGGGCGTGGATATCAAGGCCAAACAGGAGCTGTTCACTCTGATCGACGGCCTGGCGCGCGACGGCAAAGGCATTATCTACGCCTCCGGCGAGTTCTCCGAGCTGCTCGGCCTGTGCGATCGCATCTGCGTCCTGTGGGACGGGCGGGTAGTGGCGGAGCTGAACGCCGCCGATATTGATGAAGAAACATTATTATTGTATTCCACCGGAGGAACCCCAGCGTGAGTAAAGAATTATCCCTGCCCAATGCACAGCCCTGGCGTCATCAGCTGTTTGAGTTTCTCTACAAATGGGGAATGTTACTCACCGTTGTCGCGCTGATCGCCCTGTTCGGGCTGGCGTCGGACAACTTCCTCGATCCCAACAATATCATCAACATTCTGCGCTCCATCGCCATCGTTACGGTGATCGCCATCGGGGTGTCTATCTCGCTGTCGGTGGGGGGTTTCGATCTTTCCGTCGGCTCCACCGCCTCACTGGCTAACGCGCTGGTGGTGTCGTTGTTCGTTTGGTACGGCTTCGGTACCACCGGCGCGATTGTGCTGACGCTGCTGATTTGTACGCTGGTTGGCCTGTTCAACGCCTTCCTGATTGTGGTGCTGAAGATCCCTGACATGCTGGCAACGCTGGCCAGCCTGTTTGTGATCCAGGGCGTTGCCATGACCTACAGCTACGGCGGGTCGATCACCCAAAATATGCTGTTGCCGAATGGCGACATGGCCGAAGGGCTCATCCCGGACATTTTCTCCGCACTGGGCCAGGTGCCGGTGATTGTGCTGATTATGCTGGCGGTCACTATTGTGGTGCAATTGTTCCTGTCGCTGACCAAACACGGCCGCCGTATGTACGCCATCGGCGGCAACCCGGAGGCGGCACGCCTTTCGGGGATCCGCACGGTACGTTACAAGGTCGCCGCGTATGTGATTTCCTCGCTGCTGGCCTCGCTTGGCGGCATATTGCTGGCGTCACGTATCGGCTCTTCGCAGGTTAACGCCGGAGGCGGTTATCTGATGGATGCCGTCGCCGCCGCCTACATCGGTTTCTCTCTGGCCGGCTCCGGCAAACCCAACGCGCTCGGCACGCTGGTCGGCGCGGTGATCCTCGGCGTATTGCAAAACGGGCTGGTGATGCTTTCAGTCCCCTACTATGCGATGGACATTATCAAAGGGCTGGTACTGGCTCTGGCGCTGGCCATCACCTACATCCAGAAACGCTGACTTTCCCCGGCGCGCCCTGCCGCGCCGATTTTCCCTTTAATTCATCCGGTTATCCTTCCCTACTCCTTTCTAATTATACAAATGATACGAATTATCATTTGCATTTACATTCGGTTTTAAATCCTTACAATGGCCTGACGAAATACTGACGGAATGATGTCCCCTGCCAAGACAGGGAGCCGTTTCTATCTATTATTCAACCCGTTAAATCGACGCCTTTGTCGAATTACAGCAAACCAGGAAAGGTTGCCCATGGAAAAGCCACGCTATAACAAACTCACCGCTCTGATTATCGCCTCACTCGCCAGCACCGGCGCACTGGCAGCGCCGCAGGATGCCCAGGACACCATGGTGGTTACCGCCTCCGGTTTCCAGCAAAAAATCCAGGATTCAGCCGCCTCTATTTCGGTGATTCCGCGCCAGCAGATTGAAGACAAAGCCTACCGAGACATCACCGACGCCCTGAAAGACGTGCCGGGCGTGGTGGTCACCGGCGGTGCCAGCAGCAGCGATATCAGCATCCGTGGCATGTCCTCCAAATACACCCTGATTCTGGTGGACGGCAAACGCGTGGACACCCGCGGCACCCGCCCGAACAGCGACAACTCAGGTATCGAACAAGGCTGGCTGCCGCCGCTGGAAGCAATTGAACGCATAGAAGTGGTGCGTGGGCCGATGTCTTCGCTGTACGGCTCCGACGCCATGGGCGGCGTAATCAACGTCATCACCCGCAAAACCTCCAGAACCGAGTGGAAAGGCTCGCTGCACGGTGACGCCACCTTCCAGGAACGCAGCGATTCCGGCGATATTTTCCAGACCAACGCCTACGCCTCCGGTCCGTTGATTGAAGGCCTGCTCGGCCTGCGGGTCAATGGTCTGCTGTCGCGCCGCGCCGAGGACCAAATCCTTAACGGCTATAATGAGCAGCGCATGCGTAGCGGCACCGCCGTGTTCAGCCTGACGCCGAACGAGCAGAATGATTTTGATTTCGAAATCGGTCGCTCCTTGCAAGACCGCAACAGCACGCCGGGCAAATCCATGGCGACCGAGAACTGCCGTAACGGCAAGTGCACGCCAAATAGCGCCAGCGATAGCCTCTACACCCGTACCAACTACGCCGTGACCCACAACGGTTATTACGATTTCGGCAATACCACCAGCTACATTCAGCGTGAAGAGACGAATAATCCGGGCCGTGACATGAAGATGTATAACACCATCTTCAATACCCAGACCCAGTTTGACCTCGGTGATCATATGTTAAGCCTGGGGGGCCAGTACCGTTACGAGAAACTGAGCGACCAGGGCAACCAGTTGGATGCGGCCGACGGTTTGAACAAATTGACCCGCTGGAGCTGGGCGCTGTTTGCCGAAGACGAATGGGCGCTGACCAACGACTTCAGCCTGACCAGCGGCATCCGTATGGACCAGGATCAGAACTACGGCAACCACTGGACGCCACGCATGTACGGCGTCTGGCACCTGACAGAGCAGTGGACGTTGAAAGGCGGCGTATCCGCCGGCTACCGCTCGCCGGATCTGCGTCAATCTTCAGCCAACTGGGGGCAAATTACCGGCGGCGGGCGTAGATCGATCATCATCGGTAATCCGGATCTGCAGCCGGAGAAGAGCCTGAGCGAAGAGATCGGCGTGATGTGGGATAACCAGAAGAACCTGAACGCCGGCGTGACCTTGTTCAACACCGATTTCAAAGACAAGATCACCGAAGTGCGCCGCTGCGACAGCGGGAATGGCGATGCGCAATGCATGATTGGCGACACGGCTTATTACTTTATCAGCGATCGCATCAACGTCGATAAAGCCAATATGCGCGGTGTAGAAGCCACTTTCGGCTGGCAGATCGGCAAAGACTGGAAGTGGAACACCAACTACACCTTTACGTCATCCGAACAGAAAAGCGGCGATAATCAGGGCAAACCGCTGAACAAGATGCCGAAACACATGCTCAATACCGTACTGGACTGGCAGGCCACGCATGACGTCAGCCTGTGGTCACGCGTCAACTTCCGCAGCAAGACATCGGAATACCTGAGCCGCACCTCGATGGCCAAGAGCACGCCTTCGTATACCTTTGTCGATGCGGGTCTAAGCTATCAGGCGAATAAGAACCTGATGGTCACCGGCGGGGTTTACAACATTCTCGACAAAACTGTCGATTACGACAATTACAACACCACGCTTGACGGCCGCCGCTACACCGTCGGCATGACATACAACTTCTGATGCCAATAGGGGCGCGCACGCTGCGCGCTCAAAACGCTAAAACAGAAAGGCCCGGTATCTGTATGACACCGGGCCTTTCTGTTTTCAAAATGCCTTACTTTCAAAACGCAGTAATCGGTCAGATCACCGGCTGAGTAACCAAACCGTCGATCAGCACCTGCGGCGTTCCCTGCGAACAGCGCTCGATGCGCCCACGCACGCCGTAGACCCGTGCCAGGCTCTGCGGCGTAATCACCTCTTCCGGCGTACCGTCGGCAATCAATTCTCCGTCCTGCAACATCAGCACGTGGTCGCCATGCCGCAGGGCAATATTGATGTCATGCACCACCACCACCGTGATGATATTGCGTTTACGCGTCTCTTTACGCACCAAATCCATCACGTGGAATTGGTAATTGAGATCGAGCGCGCTCAGCGGTTCGTCCAGCAGCAGCAGCGAAGGCTGGCGGATCAGCGATTGCGCCAACCCCACCAGCTGTTTCTGGCCGCCGGAAAGTTGATCGAGATAGCTCAACGCCAAATGGGCGATACCGAGCTGTGCCAGCAGGGCCATAACCTCCGCCTCGCTGCCGGCGTTGCTGCGACCGCCCGAAGCGCGTTGCGCCACGATGATCGACTCCAGCACGTGCAGATGTACCCCGGCGGGCAAAGACTGCGGCAGATACACCACCTTTTCCGCACGACGGGCAAAGGGCATCTGCATCAAATCGACGTCATCCAGCCACAATTGCCCCTGCGCCGGGTTCAGCCCGGCCAGCGAGCGCAACAGCGTCGATTTGCCGCTGCCGTTCGGCCCCAGCAGCACGGTGATTTGCCCGCGCGGTAACATCGGCACGGCAAGATCGCGAATAACCTGGCGCTTTGGATAACCGGCGGAAAAATGTTCAATACGCAGTCCCTGGCTCATACATTCCCCCGATGACGCAGAATAATGCTCAGGAAGAACGGCACGCCCACCAGTGACGTCACTATGCCAACCGGGATGATGATGCCCGGGATCAGGTTTTTCGAGGCGACCGAAGCCATCGACAGCACCAGCGCGCCAATCAAGGCGCTGGCCGGCAGATAGAAGCGGTGATCCTCACCGAAAATCATGCGGGCGATGTGCGGCGCCACCAGGCCGATAAAACCGATAGGGCCGACAAAGGCTACCGCCAGCGCGGAAAGAATACTGATACGCAGCAGGGTCGTCAGGCGCAGACGACGCACGTCGATACCGAAGCTCACCGCCCGATCCTCACCCAACCGCAGCGCGGTCAACTTCCAGGAGCTCATCATCGACAACGGCAACAGCACGGCGAACACGCCGAGCAGGATGCCCAACTTGTCCCATGAAGCACGCGCCAGGCTGCCCATGGTCCAGAACACCAAGCCCTGTAACGTGTCTTCGCTGGCGATAAACTGCATCATTGAAACCAGCGCGTTAAAGGTGAACACCAGTGCAATGCCGAACAGCACCACGCCGGAGGTAGCAACCCGCGTCCAGCGCGTGATGCCGTCCAGCATCAGTGCGGCAAACAGGGCGAAGATGAAGGCGTTGGCGGAAATAAACCACTGGTCCGGGATACCCGGCACGCCAATGCCCAGCACGATGGCCAACGCCGCACCGAAAGCCGCTGCGGAAGAAACGCCGAGGGTGAATGGGCTGGCAAGCGGGTTATTCAGGATGGTCTGCATTTCTGCGCCGGCCAAACCAAGCGCGAACCCCACCACCACCGCCATCAGCGCGTAAGGCAGACGGATATCCCACACGATCACTCGCGTTCCGGCATCTGCCGCCGCAGGGTCAATCAGCGTTTGCCACAGGGAGGACAGAGAGAGCCCGGATGGCCCCATGGTAAAATCCAGCAGCAGCGAACCAATAATCGCCAGTGCCAACACCCCCATCATCAATAAACGGTGGCGCAGAATATGTTGATAACGCCCCATGACGTTGACGTCGGGTTGCCCCTTGGCGTCAGACATGGGATCGGTGGATACGCTCATTATTTCGGATACCTGTTACGACGATGACCATAGCGGCATGCAAACGGCCGCGTTACCCTGGCAAGCAGCCGCCAACAATAAAGCAAACGATAATACTTATCAATCATATCAATAGCTATCACCCGCCATGTTGAGATGTAACACTTTATTTTTAAAGATTATTCGCTAAACACCGCTCATAACTTCAGCCTGACGGACAGGGTTAATAATTCCGAAAGTTTCATCGCTCCACGCAGCACTGTGACAAATTGCGACAAAACCACCTAGAATCCAAATCCTGACCGGCAAACGGCGCGCCAACCACGCCTGGCCGGATATTTGGGGCCTACTGTTTAGGCTCTTATTGAAGAGGCAGCCATGAGAAGTCGACCATCAACGTTAACGCCTAAAAGACCCGCCCTGCTCCACTGGCTGGTGCAAGGCCCACAACAGGCTGATGACGCCCAGTTTCAACGTCAGCTCCGGCTTACGCTTGTTCCTTCTTCCCGAACCCCTTGGCTGAACACCGCCGGTGTGGCAGTGCTGCTGCTGGCCTACGCCTGGCTGAGCAATATGGCGGTCGGCATCGCTCTTCTGGGGGTGCTGTTGGCGCTGACCGGCATGCGTTGGCGGCTGGCTCGCGTCACTCCGCCCGTCTGGCCGAACGCTATGCTGGTGACGGTGCTGCTGTGGTCCGGGCTGGTCGGTGCCATTGCGCTGCTGGCCATGCTCTCTGGCCGTATGGTGTTGATCCTGTTCGCCGGCCTGCTGATTACTGCGCTGGCCTTCTGGCTGATGCAGCGCCATGCCGCGGCACCGCGCTTCGCCCTGTTGGAAATCATGCTGCTGACGCTGCCCTTCCTGCTGGCCGCGCCGCTGTCGCGCGTGCAAAATCTGTTTTTACTGGCAAATATCATCCCGCTGTGGCTGCTGCTGGCGCATGGGCTGATCGCTCTCTACCATCGCCAATTGGTGCAGTACGTCACGCTGGCAGGAGAAAAACAAAAGGTGGCTCATCGCGATCATCTGACCGGTTTTCTCAACCGCGCGGGTGGCGAAGCCGTGATGCAAGACATCTGCCGGCCTTCGGCGACGGTACACCCGCTTTCGCACCTGTTTATTATTGAATTCACCCCGCTGGCGGCACTGTATCAAAGCCACGGCGTGTTGATCGGCGATGACGTGCTGCGTACCATCGGCGAGCGCCTGAAAATGCTGATCCGTCCAAGCGACTTTGTCTGCCGTTATACCGGCGGCCAGTTTCTGATCCTGGTGCACGATTTGCCTTACGGTTCCGAAGGGGAGTTTCTGGCGCGCATCATGCCGCCGCTGGAGGCACCGTATGTCTTTGGCGTTTTCGGTGAGGTAACGCTGCAACTGAATGCCGGAGTACTGGCGTTAACCCAGGATTTTCAAACGGTGGACAGCCTGATGGCGGCAGCGCAACAAGCGCTGGCGATAAATACGAAGGAATAACGCGGCAAGAGTGCGCCGCATTTCATACCCACTGCCTGTCCGGTTGCAGCGCTGTTGACTGCAACCGGACATTCACCAGGCATCGGCAGACGTTACTTCACGTCCATTTTCGGGAATTCCATCTCGCTGTACTTCACGACACGGGTGCCACGCGCCAGCTTGTAGCCGAACCAGACCACCAGGAACAACGGAAGGCCGATATAAGTGGCGGTCACGCCGTACCAGTCGATCCGGTCTTGCAGGAACGCCTGGTAGTTCTGCCCCAACGTAATGATCAGGCACAGGACAAACGCAAAGATCGGGCCCAGCGGGAAGAAGCCGGAACGGTACGGCAGATCGTTCAGGTCACGCCCCTGAATCATATAACCCCGGCGGAACCGGTAGTGGCTGATGGCAATCCCCAACCAGGCGATAAAACCGGTCATGCCCGAGGTGTTCAGCAGCCACAGATAAACCGACTGGTTACCGAACATCGAGCTCAGGAAGCACAGACCCGCCACCACGGTGGTCGCATACAGCGCATTGCGCGGCACCCCGCCCTTCGACAGTTTGGCGAAGATGCGCGGCGCTTTGCCTTCCGATGCCAGAGTAAACAACATGCGGGTGGAGGCGTACATCCCGGAGTTACCGGCGGACAACACCGCCGTCAGGATCACCGCGTTCATTACCGCCGCCGCCGACAACAGGCCGGCATGCTGGAATACCAGCGTGAACGGGCTGACGCTGATGTCTTTCACCCCGTTACGCAGCAGGCTTGGATCGGTATAAGGAATGATCAGGCTGATAATCAGGATCGCGAAGATATAGAACAGCAGGATACGCCAGAACACCTGGCGCACTGCGCGCGGGATGTTTTTACCCGGGTTTTCCGATTCGCCGGCCGCGATACCGATAAGCTCGGTCCCCTGGAACGAGAAGCCGACGATCATAGCCACGCCTATCATCGCCGAGAAACCGCCGGCAAACGGCGCATCGCCGATGGTCCAGTTCTGCCAGCCTGCGTGTTCGCCGCCCTTGAGGATGCCGAAAATCATCAGCACGCCAATACCGATAAAGATAATGACGGTGGTGACTTTGATCAGCGAGAACCAGTATTCCGCTTCACCGAACCCTTTGACCGAAATGTAGTTCAACAGGAACATCAGGCTGAGGAACAGCGCGCTCCAGATCCAGCCCGGCGCATCCGGGAACCAGTAGGTCATCACCAGCTGCGAAGCCACCAGGTCAACGGCGATGGTCACCGCCCAGTTGTACCAGTAGTTCCAGCCCAGCGCGAAACCAAAGCCTTCTTCTACGTATTTGGCGCCATAGGTGGAGAACGAACCGGACACCGGCATAAAGGCCGCCAGTTCGCCCAGGCTGGTCATCAGGAAGTAGACCATCAAACCGATCAACGCATAAGACAGCAAAGCCCCGCCCGGGCCGGCCTGAGAGACGGTGGCGCCGGAGGCGACGAACAGGCCGGTGCCGATAGAGCCGCCAATGGCGATCATGGTTAAGTGCCGCGCTTTCAGCTCGCGGCGCAATCCGGGTGCTTGCTGCCCCGATGTTTTTATATCCTGCTGAGCCATTCTTACCCTATCTGCTCGTCAAAAAATGAGGGCGGATTGTAACAAATACCCACCGGCGAACTAGTAACATTGCGCTGATATAAGATAGCTTCATAACTCAGCGCTAATTATTAGCGGCAGCCCAATTTTCATTACTTACTGTCATTAATGTGACAGGGTGCAGATTTTTATGCTTCATTTCCTCGTGCAGAGACGTTATTGGCGCAGTGCACCGCCTCAGGCCGGCAACGTGCAATAACTGAGGAAGCGCTGCAGGGCGTTGGAGATGTGCTTTTGCCGATGGTGGATCAGATATAAGGTGCGCATCAGCGGCGGCAGCGGAATTTTCAGCTCCACCAGCACCCCGCTCGCCAGTTGTTCTTCAATCACCCGCCGCGACAGGCAACTGATGCCGATACCGTGGCGCACCGCGTGTTTGATCGCCTCCGAGTTGCCCAACTCCATCACCAGTTGGAAGTGCGGCAGGTGCGCCAGCAACAGGTGATCCAGTACCTCCCGCGTGCCCGACCCGCGCTCACGCAGGATCCAGGGTGCATTGGCCAGCAGTTCCAGCGTCAGCGGCTGCCGGGCCAGCGGATTTTCCGGCGCGGCAAACACCACCAACTCATCCTCCAGCCACGGCTGGGTGACCAGCGCCGGCATATGGCAAGGCCCCTCAATCAGCCCCAAATCGACGCGAAAATCCGCCACCGCCCCAATCACGTCCTGGCTGTTGCCGACGTTCAGCTCCAGCGGCGTAGCCGGGAAATCATGACGGTAACGGGCGATCATTTCCGGCAGCATATAGTTGCCGATGGTGCTGCTGGCGGCGATGCGCAACGCACCGCCGTCATGGCGGAACAGCTGTTCAATCTCCCCCGCCTGCTCCAGCAGCGCCAGCGCCTTCGGATACAGCAGCCGGCCATGTTCATTGATAACCAGGCGCTTGCCGACGCGATCGAACAGTTGCACGCTCAACTGCCCTTCCAGGTCAGCCAGCGCGGCACTGACCGCCGATTGGGATAACGCCAGGACTACCGAGGCCTGCGTGGTCGAACCGCTTTTCAGCACTTCGGTAAAGACTTCCAGTTGACGTAAGGTGATATGCATAACTATCTCGGTATTGAAAAGCGGCCTGACCCTAAAGCCACTGAAATTAATGCTAAATCTGCGTCACTGTCCGGCAGCGACGCACAGGCTGTCTATTCATTAAGATTACCACGTTTGCAGAAATCGGCATGACGGCGCACCTCGCCCACGACTTTCTCTCCCCAATAGCTTTCAGGTTGTAACCAACAAGGCCACAGCCTGAAAAACGCAGAAGTTTACCACTTATTCAGATAGGTTATAAATATATAATCAATTTCACTTTTATGCTGCCGAAACGTAGTCTTGTGCCCAAGGAATTCGATTAAAAGGGCTGACTTATGGCGACCGATACCACACCTGCTTTTCCATCACGACACTTTCCCCTGCACGCTTTACCTCGGCTGGCGCCGGGGTTGTTGCTGGCCGGCGCGCTCACCGCGCTGGCCATCTGGGCAGGCGATATCCCGTGGGTTGCCGGCCTGGGATTGGGTGCGCTGACGCTGGCGATCCTGTTCGGCATTCTGGTGGGTAATACGCTTTATCCGTGGCTGCAACCGAGCTGCCACAGCGGCGTTCAGCTCGCCAAACAGCGCCTGCTGCGGTTGGGCATCATTCTTTACGGCTTCCGCCTGACGTTTCAGCAAATTGCCGACGTCGGCGCTACCGGCATCATCATCGATGCGCTGACGTTGAGCACCACCTTCCTGCTGGCCTGCTGGCTGGGTAAAAAAGTGTTCGGTATCGACAGCCAGACGGCGATGTTGATCGGCGCCGGCAGCAGCATCTGCGGCGCAGCGGCGGTGATGGCGACCGAACCGGTGCTGAAGGCCGACTCCAGCAAGGTGGCGGTCGCTGTGAGCACAGTGGTGGTGTTCGGTACGCTGGCGATCTTCGCCTACCCGTGGCTGTTTCAGTTGAATGAACATTACCGGTGGCTGCCGCTGAGCCAGGAAACCTTTGGTATCTACGCCGGCTCGACCATTCATGAAGTGGCGCAGGTCGTGGCCGCCGGGCATGCCGTCGGGCCGGATGCCGAGAACGCCGCAGTGATCGCCAAAATGATCCGCGTGATGATGCTGGCGCCGTTCTTGCTGCTGCTTTCCGGTTATATCAGCCGCAGCCGCGATGCCGGGAGCAAGGCGGACAAATCTGCCATCACCATTCCGTGGTTCGCGGTGCTGTTTATCGCCGTCGCCGGGCTGAACTCGTTCAGCCTGATCCCGGCCACCTGGGTGAAACACCTGATTACCGCCGACACCTGGATGCTGGCGATGGCGATGGCGGCGCTGGGGCTGACCACCCACATCAGCGCGGTGCGCGAAGCGGGCGTCAAACCCATTCTGCTGGCCACCCTGCTGTTTATCTGGCTGATTGTCGGCGGCGGTGCGATGAACCTGCTGGTGCAACATTTCTTCTGATGCTCATTAAGCTTTCCCTGGCCCGCGATTGATCGCGGGCTTTTTTGTCGCCATTCAATCCTGCCGCTATCAATGCCATAATGACGCCGATTACACAGGAGAATGAAAATGAAGTTTGTCGGTGCACATGTCAGCGCGTCAGGCGGCGTGGATCAGGCGGTTATCCGCGCGCACGAATTAGAGGCGACCGCATTCGCCCTGTTCACCAAAAATCAGCGTCAATGGAAGGCCGCACCGCTGCCGGCAGAGGTAATTGATAAATTCAAAAGCGCCTGCGCGCAGTACGGTTACGGCCCGGGGCAAATCCTGCCGCACGACAGCTATCTGATTAATCTCGGCCACCCGGTAGCCGAAGCGCTGGAAAAATCTCGCGAGGCGTTTCTGGATGAAATGCAGCGCTGCGAACAACTCGGATTGACGCTGCTGAACTTCCACCCCGGCAGCCACCTGATGCAGATTGATGAAGACAAATGCCTGGCGCTCATCGCCGAATCCATCAACATAGTGCTGGATAAAACCGTCGGCGTGACGGCAGTGATTGAAAATACCGCCGGTCAGGGCAGCAATCTGGGGTTCAGGTTCGAGCATCTGGCGGCGATCATTGACGGCGTGGAAGACAAAAGCCGTGTCGGCGTGTGTATCGATACCTGCCATGCCTTTGCCGCCGGTTACGATCTGCGCACCGAGGAAACCTGCGAGCAGACCTTTAAAGCGCTGGGTGACGTAGTTGGCTTCAACTACCTGCGCGGCATGCACCTGAACGACGCCAAGAGCGCGTTCGGCAGCCGCGTCGATCGCCATCATAGCCTGGGCGAAGGCAATATCGGCAAAACGGTCTTCAGTTACATCATGAGCGACTCGCGCTTCGACAATATCCCGCTGATTCTGGAAACCGTGAACCCGGATATCTGGGCGGAAGAAATCGCCTGGCTGAAAGCGCAACAGTAGGCCCCAAAAACGCAAAAACCGGAGCATGATGCTCCGGTTTTTTTATTGCCTGCGATAACGTTAAGCTGCGTTGGCCGCAGGGACGTCAGCGCGTTTCAGCAGCGCATAAGACACGCCCGCCAGCAAGGTACCGGCGATGATCGCCACCAGATACAGCAGCACCGGCGTGATAGCGCCCGGGATCAGCAGCACGAACAGGCCACCGTGCGGTGCCATCAGCTTGGCGCCGAAGGCCATCGACAGCGCACCGGTCAGCGCACCGCCGGCGATGCAGCATGGCAACACACGCATCGGGTCGCGGGCGGCGAACGGAATCGCGCCTTCAGAGATAAAGCACAGGCCCAACACCAGCGCCGCTTTACCGCCTTCCTGCTCGGACTTCTCGAACTTGCGGCGCGCCAGCAGCGTCGCCAAGCCCATCGCCAACGGTGGCACCATACCGGCGGCCATAATGGCGGCCATCGGGGCATACACCGAAGAACTCAGCAGCGCCACGCCGAAGGCGTAAGCCGCTTTGTTAACCGGGCCACCCATATCGGTACACATCATGGCACCGAGGATCGCACCCAGCAGCACCGCGTTGGCGGTACCCAGCGATTGCAGCCAGTGGGTCAGGCCTTCCATGATTTTCGCCACCGGCGTACCGACGATGTAAATCATGATCAGACCGACGACCAGGCTGGCGACCAGCGGAATGATCAGAATCGGCTTCAGCGCTTCCATACTCTGCGGCAGACGCAGCTTGGTACTGATAAATTTGGCAACGTAACCTGCCAGGAAACCGGCAATGATACCGCCGAGGAAACCGGCACCGGTGCTCACCGCCAGCATGCCGCCGATCAGACCCGGCGTCAGGCCCGGACGGTCAGCGATGGAGAAAGCGATAAAACCGGCCAGCACCGGCACCATCAGCGCGAAGGCTGAACCGCCGCCAATCTGCATCAACGCAGCCGCCAGCGTGCCCTTGACTTCAAACGCCTTGATACCGAACACGAACGACAGCGCAATACACAAACCGCCCGCCACCACCATCGGCAGCATATACGACACGCCGGTCAACAGGTGACGATACGGCCCTGCGCTCTCTTTCTTCTTGCCGGCCGTGGCCGGACCGCCGCTTTTCTGCGGTTGGAAAATTTCGGCTTCGGCCTGCGCCTTGTCCAGTTCCTGCGCGGTTTTCTTCAGCGCCAGACCGGTAGAGGTGCGGTACATAGGTTTGCCGGCGAACTTGTCCAGATCCACTTCAATGTCGGCCGCCACAATCACCAGATCGGCTGCCGCCACTTCTTCAGGCGTAATGGCATTGCCGGCACCCACGGAACCACGGGTTTCCACTTTCACCCACCAGCCGCGTTTTTTAGCTTCGCTTTCAATGGCTTCAGCGGCCATAAAGGTATGCGCCACGCCGGTTGGGCAAGCAGTGATCGCCACAATGCGTTTTTGACCGGTCGCTTTTGCCGGCACGGCAACCGCAGCCGGCGCCTGCCAGGCTTTCGCCTCGGCTTTGGCCAGTGCGAGGAAGGCTTCCGGCTCGCGTACCGCCAACTCCACATCGCCCACATAAACCCGTTTGCCGTTCAGCGCGGCGTCGGCAGGCACAGTCTGCCCCGCAACCACCACCAGTTCGGCCTCGGCAGGCGACTCAACCAGCGTCAGGCCGGTTTTCGCCGCAGCAGCGCCGAGCATGCGTTTCGCCAGGTGGCCACGGGCCTGCCCCAACGAACTGTCTATCATCAGCAGCGTTTTCATTACGCCTCCTGCTATTGGTTAAAAGGTTTCAGATCGACACGCGCCATCATCGCGGCCAACTGTGGACGGTCGGTCACGCCAACGTTGCTCTGGCTTACCGCCAGCGCAGCCACGGCAGTGGCCAAACGCAGAGTGTGTTCACTGGATTCGCGCATCAGCAGGCCATAAATCAGGCCGCCAACCATCGAATCACCGGCGCCCACGGTGCTGACGACTTCGCAGGCCGGCGGCTTGGCAATCCAGGCACCGGAGGCGTTAACCCACAGCGCGCCTTCGGCACCGAGAGAAATCACTACGTGGGCAATGCCCTGATCGCGCAGCGCATGCGCGGCCTCAACCACGTCCTCCAACTTCGGCAACGGGCGACCGGCCCAAATTTCCAGCTCGCGGCGGTTCGGCTTCACCAGCCATGGCGCCGCTTTCAATCCGGCGACCAGCGCTTCGCGGCTGCTGTCGAAAATGATGCACGGGCATTGTGCGCGCAGGCGGATCATCCAGTCGGTAAAGGCATCGGGATCAACGCCGGCCGGCAGGCTGCCGCTCACCGCCACCATGTCGAACTGGCCGAGCCAGCTCAGAGAATCGGTCACGAAACGGTCCCAATCCTGCGATGTCACCTCAAAACCGGAGAAGTTGAAATCGGTCACTTCGCCGTCTTTTTCCGTCAGCTTGACGTTAATGCGAGTACGGCCCGGCACCACCTGGAAGCGGTTGGCGATGCCCAGATCGCTGAACAACAGTTGGAAGCCGTCCTGGTTGTCTTTCCCCAGGAAACCGCCCACCGTTACATCAATCCCCAGATCTTTCAGCACTTTGGCGACGTTAATGCCTTTACCGGCGGCGTGCAGGCCAGCGGTTTTCACCAGGTTCACTTCCCCGCGCTCGATCTCCGGGCAAAAGCCCACCAGATCGTAAGCCGGATTCAGGGTTATGGTGGCTACTCTTCTGGTCATGCTGCGCCCTCGCCCAGTCCTTCGTTAATCGCTTCACCGATCGCCTTCAGCGCCGCTTCAGCATCTTCACCCTTGGCGGTAAAGCGCAGGTGATGTCCTTTTTTCACGCCCAACGCCACGACCTTCATCAGGCTGCGTCCGTTGGCCGGTTTGCCACTGCCATCCAGGTTAGTGACGGTAATTTCACTGTTGAACTGCTTGATCACGTTAACCAGCGCGGTGCCGGGACGGGCATGCAGGCCGTGTTCATTGCGGATCACGTACTCGGCGCTCAGCATGGTGCTTTCTTCTTCCACCTCGCTGGTCAGCAATGCCAGCACGGTGGCGGCATCGGCGTTCAGCAGGCGTTCAGCTTTGTTCGCCAACAGCAGGTCGCCCAGGTAGTTCAGCACCGCCAGCGGTTGCTGGTCAGCCACGGACAGCGTCAGCAACAGCGCCACTTGTTCGCCGTCTTCGTCAAACGCCTGTGCCGGGCGGCTCAGGGTCGCTGCGCTGGTCAGATTGCCTTCGGTGCTGTCGCTCAGCCAGATGCCCTGCCCCAGATTCAACGGCCGGCGGGTAATGACGTCGCTGACGAACTGTGCGTTGACCGCGCCGATTTTCTGCAAGCGGCCCGCGTTCAGCGCTTGCAACGTCATCAGGTTATCTGCGGCTACGTCGAGTGCGATCAGGGAAGCGTCGAACTGGAATTCAGCCGCCTGTTTTTCACCCATCAGCAGGCTGCGCAGCTCTTCCGATGACGTGGTTTTCGCCATCTGCTCGGCCACGCTGTCGTCGCTCAGGACGTGTGTCAGCTGACGCAGCAGCGCCAGGTGTTCATCGGAACGGGCGGCAATGCCGATCACCACATACGCAGTTTGGCCTTCGCCCCATTCGATGCCCTGAGGGAACTGGAAGACCTGTACGCCGGTATTCAGCACCAGGTCTCGGGTATCGGTAGTGCCGTGCGGAATGGCAATACCGTTGCCCAGGTAGGTGGAGGTTTGCAGCTCACGCTGCAGCATGCCGTCTACGTAAGCGGCGCTGACGCAGCCGGCCTCGGTTAGCGCTGCGGCCACCTGGCGGATAGCGTCCTGCTTGCTGCCGGCGGCAGCGCCCAGGTGAATGTCTTGCGGTGATAACTGGAACATGATTCTCCTCTCCTGCTGAATTGAATCGTTTCAGCTTTATTGAGAAAAAGGAGCGTCACCGACACGCCATCAATGCGCCGATAACGCTGAAACGTTTCAATCAGTGTGTGAGCAGCCCCGACTGAAAGCAAGTTTTCTCAATTTTGATGTGATAGATTTTTGACCTTACGCACACTTTGGCCTATGGGTTATCCGCAGAGGCGCGAAAATGACATACTGTGCTGAAACTTTGCTGACGGAGAGAAGCATGACTGTAGTCGCGGGCGTAGGCGTCATTATCGTTAATGCGCAGGGAGAGATATTGCTGGGAAAACGCTGCGGTAAACACGCCCCTTTCTGGTCAATTCCCGGGGGACATCTGGATGCCGGCGAGACGTTTGAACAATGCGCACAACGTGAGATCGCCGAAGAAACCGGGTTGATCATCGCCCTGCCGCGTTTTATTGGTATCAGTAACAATCTGCAGACCTGGCACGCCGAAGGGAAACACACGGTGTCGGTATGCTTACTGACGCAGCATCCTGGTGGCGAGGCGGAACTGAAAGAACCGGAAAAATGCTCGGAATGGCGCTGGTGCTTACCTGACGCGCTGCCGGAACCGCATTTTGAAGCCAGCCGCAACGCCATTCATCTGTGGCTGACCGGCCAATTCTATTTACCGACAGCCTCATTGTTGCCGACAAAATAACCATTTCCCATTCAGGGTTTTGATATCCTGTCCGTGATGGTGCTTACAAAGCCATAATCCCCTGTAAAAACGCGTTATATAATACAAAATATAACGCTAAAATATCCCCAAAATACCATTTTTCCCACTAAAAATAACCCTATAGTGTTAGATGTTTTTACCGATAAACCTTATACTTAATCCGGTTAATTGACCTTTGGTCAACACCTTTTTGGGAAAGGTTTTCCTTGGTATTTCATAATTATAAGTGGGTCCAATATGAACAAAAAGCTAACGGGCTGGGCAACCAAGCGCCGGTGGGGATGGCTGTGGCTGCTGCTGCTCGGCATTATCCTCGGTGCGGCGCTATTGGTGGGCACCGCCACTGTGTTCCATAAAACCAGCGACACCACCTTCTGTGTTTCCTGCCACACCATGCAACAGCCGCTGGCTGAATATCAGGGCAGCGTTCACTTCCAGAACACCAAAGGTATCCGTGCCGAATGCGCCGACTGCCACGTCCCGCACGAGCCGCTCGATTACCTGTGGACCAAAATCCGCGCGGTCAAAGATATTTATGGCGAAATGGTCGGCACTATCGATACACCGGAAAAATACGAGGCGCACAAGCTGGCGATGGCCCAGTCGGTGTGGAAAACGTTGAAAGCAAATGACTCTGCCACCTGCCGCTCATGCCACAGCTTTGACGCCATGGACATCACCGCCCAGCGTCCTGAAGCGCGCCTTCAACACCCGGTCGCCATCAAACAGGGCGAAACCTGCATCGACTGTCATAAAGGCGTGGCGCATATCCTGCCGGACATGAGTGGTGAAGCTCAGGCCGGGGCAGCCGAACTGGCGAAGGCGGCGGCGGAAACCTCGCCTACCGCCACCAGGCTGTACACCATCGCCACCGAGCCATTCTTCCTGAAGCCGGACGACAGCCACAATGCCGGTAACCTGATGCCTTCCACCGAAGTTCAGGTGGTGAAACAGGACGGCGACAAAGTGCTGGCCAACGTCTCCGGCTGGCAACAAGACGGTGTGAGCGAAGTGTTTTATGCCGCACAAGGCAAGCGCATCCTCAGCGTGCTGTTGGGTGAAGATGCTCGTAAGCTATTGAAAACCGGCAAAACACTGACCGACACCGAAACCGGTTTGGTGTGGCATCAGGTTTCACTGCAGGTCTGGCTGCCACGCAAGCAGTTGATCGACGATCAGCAAAAAATCTGGCGCTATACGGCGGATATGATGTCGGCCAACTGCACCGGCTGTCACGGCCTGACCGCCCTCGATCGCTTCAATGCCAACCAGTGGATCGGCGTGATTAAAGGCATGGCCCCACGCACCTCGCTGACGCAGGAACAACTGCGCGTTCTGACGCAGTACGTGCAAAAACACGCCAGCGACATGACGCCTGCCGCACCAGCCAAGCTTTAAGGGAGAAGCGCAATGAGCAACCATCAACGACAAGC
The DNA here is from genome assembly GCF_003591175.1 of Serratia inhibens. GTDB lineage: Bacteria > Pseudomonadota > Gammaproteobacteria > Enterobacterales > Enterobacteriaceae > Serratia > Serratia inhibens. The sequence continues at coordinate 509,954 of NZ_QYYG01000002.1, forward strand.
GTTAAAAATGAGCCGCCGCCGCTTCCTGACCGGCGCCACCGCGCTGGCCGCCGCACCTCTGCTGGCGGGCCTGTGGCCCAAATCTGCGTTGGCGCAAGCCATCAGCCAGGCGCTACCGCAATTTGTGGTATTGCGCCAGGCGCAAAAAGGCATTCTGACCGGCGCACACTGGGGTGCTTTCGAAGCCATAGTGCAGGACGGCAAAATGATCGGCGTACAGCCGGTGAAAGACGATCCTTATCCGAACGAATTGATCACCATGGCGCCCTTCCAGGTGCATGCCGAAAACCGCGTCAAATACCCGATGGTGCGTAAAAGCTGGCTGGAAGGCGGCCCCGGCAGCCGCACTGAACTGCGCGGGCGCGACGAATGGGTGCGCGTCAGTTGGGACCAGGCGATTGAGCTGGTCTGCAACGAAATCACCCGTTTACAGAAAGACCACGGCCCGCAGTCCATCTACGCCGGTTCCTATGGCTGGAAAAGCGTCGGCATGTTGCACAACAGCCGCACGCTGCTGCAACGCCTGATGAACCTGACCGGCGGCTTCCTCGGCTATGCCGGCGACTATTCTACCGGTGCGGCGCAGGTGATCATGTCGCACGTAGTGGGTTCGATGGAAGTTTACGAACAGCAAACCGCCTGGCCCAACGTGATTGAAAACAGTCAACTGGTGGTGATGTGGGGCTGTAACCCGATGATCACGCTGAAAAACAGCTGGAACGTGCCGGATCACTACGGCCAGACCGGTTTTGAGGCATTGAAGAAAAAAGGCACTCGCGTCATCAGCATCGATCCGGTGCACAACGACAGCGCCAAATTTGTCGGCGCACAGTGGATCGCCCCACGTCCTTATACGGACAGCGCCATGCTGATCGGCATCGCCCATACGTTGCTGACCGAGAAACTGCATAACCCGGATTTCCTGAAAACCTACACCGTCGGCTTTGACAAGTTCCAGGCCTATCTGCTGGGCGAAGGCGACGGCACGCCGAAAACCGCCGAATGGGCTGCGGACATTTGCGGCGTAGACGCCGAAGTACTGCGCCAACTGGCGCGTGACATGGCAAAAAACCGCACCATGATCATGGGCGGCTGGGGCATTCAGCGTCAGCATCATGGCGAACAGCAACACTGGTTGTTGGTCACGGTAGCGGCCATGCTCGGCCAGGTTGGCCTGTCGGGCGGCGGCTTTGGTTTCAGCTATCACTACTCCTCCGGCGGCAGCCCGACGGCGAAAGGCGGCATTATTGCCGGTATTTCCGCCGGCAGCTCACCGAAGAACTCCCCTGCACCAATTCCGGTGGCGCGCATCGCCGAATGCCTGGCCAACCCCGGCAAGACCATTAACTTCAATGGCGCGCAGGTTACCTACCCTGAGGTGAAAATGGTGTACGTGGCGGGTGGCAACACCTTCCACCAGCATCAGGACACCAATAACCTGGTCAAGGCCTGGCAGCGGCCGGATACCATAGTGGTGAATGAACCTTACTGGACCGCCACCGCCAGGCACGCCGATATCGTGCTGCCTGCCACCACCAGCTATGAACGCAACGATCTGGAAATGGGCGGCGATTACTCGCAGCTGTACGTGTTCCCGATGCACCAGTGCGTGCCGCCGCAGCATGAGTCGCGCAGCGATTTCGATATCTTCGCGGCGATGGCCGCCAGGCTGGGGGTTCAGGATGCCTTTACCGAAGGCAAAGATGAAACCCAATGGCTCAAAGGTATGTACGACGACATGAAAACCCAGGCGCGCGCCGCCCGGGTGGCCCTGCCGCCGTTCGACATGTTCTGGCAGTCCAACAACTATGTGCGTTTCCTGGTGCCCGAGGCCAATACCCAATGGGTGCGCTTCGCCGACTACCGCGAAAATCCGCTGCTTAATCCGCTGGGCACACCGTCCGGAAAAATCGAGATCTACTCCGACGCCATCGCCAAAATGAAGTATCAGGACTGCCCGGGTATCCCGACCTGGATGCCGCCTCACGAATGGTATCGCGGGCCGGAAGCGGTGAAGTACCCGCTGTCGCTGAATACCGCGCACCCGATCAACCGACTCCATTCGCAACTCGACAACACGCCGCTGCGCAAAAAATATGCGGTAGCGGATCGGGAAGCTATTGTGATCCACCCGCAGGATGCCCAACCGCGTGGCATCGCCAATGGCGATTTGGTGCGGGCATTTAACGATCGCGGCCAGATCCTGGTCGGTGCAGTGGTCAGCGAAGACGTGCGCCCCGGCGTGGTGCGCATCAGCGAAGGCGCCTGGTTCGATCCGGCCGATCCTGCCCAACCGGGGTCGCTGTGCAAAAACGGCAACGTCAACTGCCTGACCTTCGACGTGGGTTCCTCCAGCCTCGCGCAGGGCAATTGCGGGCAAATGGCGCAGTTGCAGATTGAGAAGTATCAAGGCCCGGTGCTGAAAAACACCGCACACGCCGTGCCTGCCGGCGCGTAAACGCCAGACAGGGCGGCGGCGACGTCGCCCTTTTTTAAGCTTATGCGGATAATCGCTTTTCACTGTTAAGCAGAATGAAACCGCTTTTTGTTTTTTTTGTTCTTTCTTGAAAAATGGGCGTATTATTCACCCGACCTCCTTATTCCGACCCTTTGCTGATCTCTATGCCTACATCTACTGCGGTAACGCGACGCTCGCCCGATCTCACTTCGCTGGCCTTTCTCGTCGTGGCTTTTCTCACCGGGATTGCCGGTGCTTTACAAACGCCCACGCTCAGCCTGTTTCTGGCGACGGAAGTGCAGGCGCGACCTTCGATGGTGGGCCTGTTTTTCACCGGCAGCGCCGTCATCGGCATTCTGGTCAGCCAGTTTCTCGCCCGCCGCTCCGATCAAAAAGGCGATCGCAAATCGCTGATTTTCCTCTGCTGCATGCTCGGCGCGCTGGGTTGCGTGCTGTTCGCCTGGAACCGCAATTATTACCTGTTGCTGATCGTGGGTGTGATGCTGACCAGTTTCGGCTCCACCGCCAACCCGCAAATGTTTGCCCTGGCACGCGAACACGCCGATCGCACCGGCCGTGAGGCGGTGATGTTCAGTTCGATTCTGCGCGCCCAGGTTTCCCTCGCCTGGGTAATAGGCCCACCTATCGCCTTCGCGCTGGCATTGGGTTTTGGCTTTAAGGTGATGTATTTGGCGGCAGCGGCTGCATTTATCCTGTGCGGCGTACTGGTATGGAAAATGCTGCCGTCGATGCGCAAAACGCAGGTGACAACCCGTGCCACGCTGGAGGCGCCGCGCCAGAACCGCCGCGATACACTGCTGTTGTTTATGGCCTGCACCTTTATGTGGACCGCAAATGGCATGTATTTGATTAATATGCCGCTGTATATGGTGCACGAGCTGCAACTGTCGGAAAAGCTGGCCGGGATACTGATGGGCACGGCAGCCGGGCTGGAGATACCGACCATGCTGATTGCCGGTATGGTGGCCAAACGCTTCGGCAAGCGCTTCTTGATGCGCTGCGCGGTGGTGGCGGGCCTGCTGTTTTATTTCGGGCTGTTGTTTATCACCGGCAGCTGGCAATTGATTGCCCTGCAACTGCTTAACGCGGCGTTTATTGGCGTGCTGGCGGGGATTGGCATGCTCTATTTCCAGGATTTGATGCCCGGACAGGCGGGTGCAGCCACCACCTTGTTTACCAACACCACGCGCGTGGGCTGGATTATTGCCGGTTCTGTCGCCGGCGTGGTGGCGGAGATCTGGAGTTATCACGCGGTGTTTTATTCCGCGCTGGCGATGGTTGTCGGCGCGGTGCTGTGCCTGTGGAAACTTAAAGACGCTTAACGGTGTTTAGGGCGCGGTATCCGCTTCCAGCTTGATCAGATAGATCAATGCCTGGTCGCGATGATCATGACACATCTCGCGGCTGGCCTGCAGGCTGCCGCACACCTTGGGCCGCAGCGGCGAGTGAAACAGGCCGCAACGCAGTTGCTCACTCAGATGAATGCAGCGGGTATTGGCGGGCTTGCCGTTGGGCATGCCGGGAATGGGGCTGGATATTGAAGGCGCGATACAACAGGCGCCACAGTCGGTACGACAGTCCATCAGCGAGTCTCCCGGTGGGCTGGCGGAATTGAAGCGCGACAATATCAGCACGGCTCATCCGCCGCCAGCATAATCCGGTTATGCTCGCGAATCTTTACACCCTACCTCCATAGCCACAAACCGGCCATTTGCGCGCAGGCCAAAAATACGCCAAAAATGGGCCAATTAACGCCAATTAATGCATGAAACAAGCATATTCACGGCTTTACATGCGCCAATCGCACATGTACCATTGAGCTAGTACAAAAGAACCCACGGCCGATGCGGCCACTCAGGAGCAAAAATGTCCACGGACACCATCCAGAAGCTAGCCCGCCCTTCGGTACTCGGCGGCGCGATGATCATTGCAGGCACCGCCGTCGGCGCCGGCATGTTCTCCATTCCCATCGTCACTTCTGGCGTGTGGTTCAGCGGCTCCGTGGCGCTGTTGATTTATACCTGGGCCTGCATGCTGATTTCCGGCCTGATGATCCTGGAAGCCACGCTGCATTACCCAAGCGGCGCCAGCTTCCATACCATCGTCAAAGATCTGCTGGGCAAAGGCTGGAACGCCATTAACGGCATTTCCATTACCTTTGTGCTGTACATCCTGACCTACGCCTACATTTCCGCCGGCGGTTCGATCATCGCCCATACGCTGGAAGGCATCGTCGGCGTCGGCCAAACCACCGCCGGATTGGTGTTTGCCATCGTGGTGGCGTTTATCGTTTGGTTGTCCACCCGCGCCGTCGATCGCCTGAGCACCATTCTGATCGGCGGGATGGTGATCACCTTTGTGATGTCGGTGGGCGATATGTTCACCCACGTACAACCGGCGGTACTGTTCAACCGCGGCGATGACCAGGCCAGCTATCTGCCTTATGCACTGGCGGCGTTGCCCTATCTGCTGACGTCGTTCGGCTACCACGGCAACGTGCCGGGGTTGGTGAAGTACTACCAAAAAGACAGCCGCGCGGTGGTGCGCAGCCTGGTGTACGGCACGCTGTTGGCGCTGGCGATCTATATCCTGTGGCAGTATGTGATTCAGGGCAACATCGCCCGCGACGCCTTCAAACAGGTGATTGCCGAGGGCGGCAATATCGGCAGCCTGCTCAAGCAAATGGGCAATGTTTCCAGCAGCCAGGCCGTTGGCCAGTTGCTGAACGCCTTCTCTTATATGGCGCTGGCCAGTTCATTCCTTGGGGTATCGCTTGGCCTGTTCGATTATCTGGCGGACTTCTTTAAATTCAGCGATGACACTACCGGGCGCAGCAAAACCGCGCTGGTGACTTTCGCGCCGCCAACGCTGGCCGCCCTGCTGTTCCCGAACGGCTTCCTGTACGCCATCGGCTTCGCCGGGCTGGCGGCCACCATCTGGGCGGTGATCGTGCCGGCGATGTTGGCGCGCGCCAGCCGCCGCCGCTTCCCGCAGGCGCAGTATCGCGCGCCTGGCGGCCACGGCATGATCCTGTTCATCATTCTGTTCGGGGTTATCAACGCCTCCGCTCATTTGCTGGCGTTGCTCGGCCTGCTGCCGGTATTCCAGTAAATCCGCTCAGGGGATGGCGTTCGTCATCCCCTTTCCGTCACTGTTTTTGCGCGATCTGCTTGCCTGAAATCGGCGGCGCGAGTAACTTGTCGCAACTTCTCAAATACTCTTCATTGCAGGTTACTTTATATGGCAAAGGCTAACGAAATTAAGCGCGGCATGGCGATCAATTACAACGGCAAACTGCTGCTGGTGAAAGACATCGATGTGCAAAGCCCAAGCGCCCGCGGCGCCAGCACTTTATATAAAATGCGCTTCTCCGACGTCCGTACCGGGTTGAAGGTAGAAGAGCGCTTTAAGGGCGACGATATTCTGGACACCATCACGCTGTCGCGCCGCAAGGTGAACTTCTCTTATATCGACGGGGAAGAATACGTGTTCATGGATGACGAGGATTTCACCCCGTACATCTTCAAGAAAGACCAGATCGAAGACGAGTTGCTGTTTATTCCTGAAGCCGGCCTGCCGGGGATGCAGGTGCTGACGCTGGAAGGCCAGGTGCTGGCGCTGGAACTGCCGCAGACCGTGGATATGGAAATTGTCGACACCGCGCCGGGCATCAAAGGCGCCTCCGCCAGCGCCCGCAACAAGCCGGCCACCATGGCGACCGGCCTGACCATTCATGTGCCGGAATACCTCAGCGCCGGTGACAAAATCCGCATTCATATTGCAGAGCGTCGCTATATGAGCCGCGCAGACTAGCCCTTCGTCTTTCACGCTGCAGCGTTGTTGGCTACTAGCCCTCACCCCAGTCACTTACCGATGTAAGCTCCTGGGGATGGGTGCTCTTGCTGCCTGGCTGCAGCGTGAAATCCATTGGGCTTATTCTTGCTTTACAACGGCAATTCAGGGAAGAAACGGCGCTTAAGCGCCAGCTCAACGCCACGCAGCTCCGCCAACCCTTTCAGCCGACCAATCGCCGAGTAGCCCGGATTGGTTTTTTTCTTCAAATCATCCAGCATCTGGTGCCCGTGATCGGGACGCATCGGGATCGGCCGGCGATCGCCCGCCTGATGACGCCGCTGCTCCTCGCTCAGGATCGCCTCAATCACCGCAACCATATCCACGTCACCCTGCAGATGGGCACCCTCATGGAAACTCTTCGGGTTCTCTTCGCGGCAGGTGGCGCGCAGGTGGGTGAAATGGATGCGATCGCCGAAAGTATCAATCATCCGAACCAGGTCATTATCCGCACGCACGCCGTAGGAGCCGGTACACATAGTAAAACCGTTATAAAGGCTGTCGACGGTCTGCTTCAACCACTGCATGTCCTCAATGGTGGACACGATGCGCGGCAGGCCGAGGATCGGCCGCGGCGGATCGTCAGGATGCACCGCCAGGCGCACGCCAACCTCCTCCGCCACCGGCACAATGGCGCGCAGGAATACCGCCATATTTTCGCGCAGTTGCGCCTTGTCGATCGCATCGTACTCCGCCAGACGGGCACGGAACTGATCGAGCGTGTATCCCTCTTCGGCACCCGGCAGCCCGGCGATGATATTGCCGGTCAATTTGTTTTTTTCCGCGTCGCTCATGGCAGCGAAATGGGCCGCCGCCTGCGTTTGCTCTTCCGGTGTGTAATCCTGTTGCGCGCCGGCGCGTTGCAGGATGTGCAGATCAAAGGCGGCAAAGGCAATGTGATCGAAACGCAGCGCTTTCGAACCGTCGGGCAGCAGGTACTCCAGATCGGTACGTGTCCAGTCGAGGATCGGCATAAAGTTGTAGCACACGGTATCGATGCCACAGGCCGCCAGATTACGCAGTGACTGCTGGTAATTGGCAATATGCCGCAGGTAATTACCGCTGTGGGTTTTGATCTCTTCATGCACCGGAATGCTTTCCACTACCGACCACACCAGGCCTTTCTCCGCCAACAACGCCTGACGCGCCTTGATCTCATCGATCGGCCAGACTTCGCCATTGGGAATATGGTGCAGTGCGGTGACAACGCCGGTGGCGCCGGCCTGACGCACATCGTCAAGAGAGACAGGATCGTTCGGCCCATACCAACGCCATGTTTGTTCCATTGTTTATCCTTGTAAAAATCGCCGGAGGTTGCGGTGATCAAGATCGCTCAAACCTGACAATCTTGTTATACCAAATGAGATAGATATCATTTATCTTTTACCTTACTCCTTCATGGCCTGCTGTCAAAACAGAAATCGCAGTGGGTTGATCCACTTCACGAATCTGGCTTATTTTGGACTGACCAATTTTATTGATGCGCCGACAGCCTTACACTGGCGGCAGAGAGCCAGTACGATAAACGCGGGAAACAGCCTCACTTGTCGTCTGCAAAACTGGTCTGATAGCTTTTGAAAAGTTACCGGCCAGTACCTTTTACCCAGCTTTGGAGCCTTGAATGAAGACTATCGCCAACTCGCCGCTGCCTGATGCGGTCCAGCAGCCGCGCTACAATCGCAGCGCATTGCAAAGCCGTATGGTGCATATCGGATTTGGCGCTTTCCACCGCGCCCACCAGGCGCTGCTTACCGATCGGGTGCTGAACCGCCAGGGCGGCGACTGGGGTATTTGCGAAATCAGCCTGTCTGGCGGTGTGCCATTGTTCCAGAGCCTGCGTTTGCAGGATCATCTGTATAGCGTGCTGGAGAAAGGCGCGACGGGTAACCAGGCCATCGTGATTGGCGCAGTGAATGAAAGCGTGCATCGCAAACTGGAAGGGATCGAGGCCGTGCTGGAAAAGCTGGCGGAACCTCAGGTGGCGATAGTGTCGATGACCATTACCGAAAAAGGTTACTGCATCGAACCGGGCAGCGGAAAGTTGGATCTGCAACATGAGGCGATCCGCGCCGATCTGGCCAATCCGGGTCAGCCGGCCACCGTTCCCGGCATTCTGGTGGAGGCGCTTCGCCTGCGCCTTGAACGCGGCCTGCCCGCCTTCACCCTGCTCTCCTGCGACAACATTCCGGAAAACGGCCACGTGCTGCGTAATGCAATCATCGGGTTGGCGCAGGAGCGTGACGGCGCACTGGCCGAATGGATTGCCCGGCAGGCCAGCTTCCCCAGCACCATGGTCGACCGCATCGTTCCGGCCGCCACACCGGAAACGCTGGATGACATTGCCGCCGCGCTCGGCGGCGTCCACGATGAATGTGCCATCGCTTGCGAACCCTTTATTCAATGGGTGGTGGAAGATAATTTTGTCGCCGGCCGACCGGCCTGGGAACTGGCCGGGGCGCAGTTGGTCGACGACGTGCTGCCGTTTGAACAGATGAAGCTGCGCATGCTGAACGGCAGCCATTCGTTCCTGGCCTATCTCGGTTATCTGGGCGGCTATCAATACATAAACGACTGCATGACCGACGAGTCTTATCGCCGTGCCGCCCACCATCTGATGTTGGCCGAGCAGGCACCGACACTCAGCGTCAGCGGCATCGATCTGGCCGCCTATGCAGCACAATTGATTGAGCGCTACAGTAACCCTGCGTTGCAGCACCGTACCTGGCAAATCGCGATGGACGGCACGCAAAAACTGCCGCAGCGCATGCTGGATTCGGTCCGCTGGCATCTGCAGCACGGTGGCAGCTATGCCGGCCTGGCATTGGGCGTCGCCGCCTGGATGCGCTATGTCAGCGGCGTGGATGACGCCGGCCAGCCTATCGACATCCGCGATCCGCTGCTGCCTGCGTTGCAGCAAAGGGTAGCCGCTACGCCGGATGATGAGCAGCGGGTTAAGGCGCTATTGGGGCTGAAGACCGTTTTCGGCGAACAACTGCCGGCCGAGGGTGAATTTGTGGCGGCAGTCACCCGCGCTTACCTGTCGCTGCGCGATCGCGGGGCGCGTCAAACGGTGAAAGAGTGGGTTTCGACTCAACTGGCCTGAAGATATAATAGTTATGCCGGGCAACCTGTGCCCGGCATAGTCGAACACCTTAACGATAAACCACGGTCATGACGGCCAATTTTTTCTGCTGATCCACCCACTGCATTTCCGTCGTGCCTAAATTCAGTGGAAGCTCTTTGCGTGAAGCATCGAAATGCGACAGGGTTTGTTGCCCTTGATAGTGCTGCCCATTGCGATAACATTGCGTACTGGCCGTTGAACCGGCAACATCCACCGAGCAGGGGCTTTCTACGACCGAACCGACAAAATGAATAACCCCGCCAGTGGTTTCGGCATGGCCTGCCGCCGTCCATGAAAACAACATTCCTGCGATCAAAAATAACCGAGAGATATTCATGGCACCCTCACTTTTTGTTAACTCAATTTAAACATAGAGGATCTTCTTAGGAATAATCGCAAGGTAAGGGGATCTATTTGATGGATATTCCAGCCATTAATAGCGTAAAAACAAGCTACTAACCGCCAGCATCCTTGTCTAATACAGGGTTTTTGTTGGGAATTTTCCGAACAGCAAGCGTGGATTTCGCCGGTTAAATAACGCATCTTAACCTATTGAATTTGTGACATGGCGCAGGTTAACCCCCGCACACGGCCAGGCATCACGGATTAATGATTGTCCCCATGGACTTTATCAACATCAGGAATCATCAATGACCAAAACCAACCTGATCACCGGTTTTCTCGGCAGCGGTAAAACCACCACCATCCGTCATTTGCTGGCCAACAAGCCGGAACATGAGCGCTGGGCGGTGCTGGTGAATGAATTCGGTGAAATTGGCATCGACGGCGCGCTGCTGGCAGACAGCGGCGCAGTGCTGAAGGAGATCCCCGGCGGTTGCATGTGCTGCGTAAACGGCCTGCCGATGCAGGTCGGATTGAATATGCTGTTGCAACAAAGCAAACCCGATCGGTTACTCATCGAGCCCACCGGCCTGGGCCATCCGAAGCAAATCCTGTCGTTGCTGACGCAAGACAGCTACGCAGGCTGGATCGATCTGCAGGCCACGCTGTGCCTGCTGGACGCCCGCCAGCTCAGCGAGCCGCGCTATCGCGAAAATGAAAACTTTCGCGATCAGTTGGCGGCAGCCGACATTATTTTGGCCAGTAAAAGTGACACCTATCAACCGCAGGATCTATTGGCTTTGCAGCAATGGACGGCGCAAGATCCCAGCCAGCGGCCGCTTTATCCCATAGAACAAGGTCGGGCGAATGTGGATTGGCTCAACCTGCCTCGCACGAATCGCACAGAATTACCGGATGCGCAGCAGCATCATAGCCATGCCAAAACTCAGGGTCTGGCCGCATTACGGCTGCCGGAAACGTCGCGTTGGCGACGGGCGCTCAATCAGGGCCAGGGGTTTACCAGCTGCGGCTGGATTTTTGATGCGGACACGGTGTTCGATACCATTGGCATCATGGAGTGGGTGCGGCTGGCGCCGGTCGAACGCGCCAAAGGCGTGGTCCGCATTGCGGAAGGCACATTGCTGATTAACCGCCAGGGGCAGGATCTTAATATCGAAACGCGCCCTGTCACGCCGCTGGATAGCCGCATTGAACTGATCCACAGCGAAAATGCTGACTGGAACGCCCTGCAATCTCAGCTGTTTAATATTCGTTTAAGTTAAAATCTTTACCGTTAGCATCATTTTATTTTTAGACTTACAACAGGTTATGTCATGACTCGCCGCAATTTACCCTTCATCATTTTCTTCAATTTACTGGGCATTGCGCTGTTTCTGTCCTGGTTCCTGCCGGCTAACCACGGTTACTGGTTTACTTTGGACTCAGCGATTTTCTTTTTCTTCAACCGCCATCTGGCAACCGATCCCGGTTTTCTGCATTTGGTGGCGATCACCAATAACCGCGCCTTTGACGTGATTTCACTGATCGCCATGGGGCTGCTGTACCTGTATTTTTATCTCAAGCAGGATGCCGCCGGCCGCCGCCGTTTGCTGATCACCGGCGTTGTCATGTTGCTGACAGCCGTAGTGCTGAACCAGCTTGGGCACCTGTTGCCGGTGAAACACCCCAGCCCGTCGCTCAGCTTCGAGAATATCAACCGGGTCAGTACGCTGACCGGTATCCCCACCAAAGATGCCTCCAGCGACAGCTTCCCCGGCGACCACGGCATGATGCTGATGATTTTTAGCTGTTTTATGCTGCGCTATTTTAACCGCCGAGCCTTTGCCGTAGCGCTGCTGATCACCCTGGTTTTCTCGCTGCCGCGCGTGATGATCGGCGCCCACTGGTTCACCGATATCGCCGTCGGCTCCCTGTCCGTGGTATTGGTTGGCGCCAGTTGGTGTCTGATGACCCCATTCAGCGACAGATTGATTGACAGGTTGAACCTGATGTTGCCCGGCAAACACCGCCCCGCCCAGTCATAACAAATCGCTATGACCCACAGGAGGCTCGCTCGCCTCCTGATTATTTCAGCGCCGCTTGTTGTTTATTTCTGCATCATTGCGTTAACGCTTTCGTCACCTGATTTCAGGTAAAACCGACACAAGGGACAATCAGCATTTTTTATATGAAGTTTTACATTATGTTACATCACAAATTCATATAAAAAAGGGTGGAAAAAGGCTCGCAATCCCTTATTTGTTGCGGTAATCTCGGATGCGTTTGTGCCTGGTTTACCCTGTTTCAGCATTAAATCCATGAAAAATGTGCGTTCCAGCACGTTTTCAGCGGTAAGCGATTGTCGGGGCAGCAGGTGCAGATTAGGCTCATTTCGTTTGGCATTTTTCAGGTAGCGACTTTCGTCGTTAAGGACTTCAAGGGAAAACAACAACAATGGTCAAATCTCAACCGTTTCTGAGATATTTTTTGCGGGTAGTACCTGCAATTGCCGCAGCGGTAATGCTCTCCGCGTGCAGCTCGACTCACACTTCGAACTTGAATAACGCACAAACTGAGATGCATGCAGTTAATGACAAAAACGGTCTTTTACTGCAAGCCTCTCAGGATGAATTCGAAGCAATGGTCCGTAACGTTGACGTTAAGTCAAAAATCATGGATCAGTATGCAGACTGGAAAGGCGTTCGCTACCGTTTAGGCGGCGAAAGCAAACGCGGCATTGATTGCTCGGCGTTTGTACAGCGCACCTTCCGCGAACAGTTTGGTATGGATTTGCCGCGATCTACCTATGAACAGGAAGACCTCGGCAAGAAAATCGTACGTACCAAACTGCGTCCTGGCGATCTGGTGCTGTTCCGCGCCGGCTCTACCGGGCGCCACGTCGGCATCTATTTAGGTAACGATCAGTTCGTTCATGCCTCTACCAGCAGCGGCGTGATGATTTCGAAATTGAGCGATAACTACTGGAATAAACGTTATCGCGAAGCCCGCAGAGTGCTGACCAGCAGCTGACGGCGCAAACTCCTGATTGTCCTGAATACCAAACGAGCAATAAAACGCTGCCTCCGGGCAGCGTTTTTTTTATCCGAAACGTTACGCTGATAAAAAACTCACCTATTATCATCAAACACACTGTTTAAACGTTTGTCAGTGGAGTAGCTTGCGTAAATAAACAATGAATAATGACTGTAACACCGCCATTGGGATATATTAGGCGATCATTCGATAACAAAAACAGATTGATACGCTGTGCTCAGGAGGCAAAGGATTATGGGCTTGAAAAGGGCATTTGCACGCCATGTTTCGCACAGACGACGCAGCCTGGCTAAAAGCAGCATTGTAGCTCTGGTATTTTTTATCCTGTTTACAGGTATTACGCTCTTCCTGATTAATCACCAACGCACGCAATATCAACGCACGGTCGAACAACGCACAGAAAAATTCACCCTCGAAAATCTGGATAGTCTGACGGAAATCATGCAGCAACTGATGCCGTTGACGGAACGCTCCTGCGCGTCCAGCCAGCCAAATATTACCTATCAGGCGGCGTTTAATTCCGGAGTGCGCAGCTTCCTGCTGGTGAAAAACGGTTTTGCTTATTGCTCCTCGGCTACCGGCGACATGATGCTGGCACTGAAAAATATTTATCCGGAAATCGATCCGCGCCAGACGCGGGATCTCAAATTGCAGCAGGGCACGCCGCTGGTACCGGGAAAACCCGCAGTAGCCGTCTGGTTACGTCACCCCGGAGAGGAAAACACCGGCGTGTTGGCGACCCTGGATATCAACCTGATGCCCTACCTGCTGTTCGCTTCGCGTGACGCCCGCACACCTGACATTGCCATTATTCTGGACGATCGCGCCCTGACTACCTTCAGTCCGAACCTGCTGCCGGTGAGCCAATTGCCGAACGACCAGGCCGATCGCTTGGCCATCCCCGGCACGCCGATGACGATTCTGTTTTATAACGAAACGCTGACGCCCAACGATATCCGCCTGACCCTGCTGGGCAGCCTGGTGCTGTCATTGATGATCGGCATCCTGTGCTACTACATGCTGTTGCTGCGCCAAAGCCCCGAGCGTGCGTTGATGCGCGGCATCAAGCGCAATGAATTCTTTATCGAATACCAGCCGGTGTTCCATACCCGCAAAGATGCCGTCGCCGGGCTGGAGGCGTTGATCCGCTGGCAGCATCCGATTGAAGGGCGTATCCCACCAGACCTGTTCATCCCCTACGCCGAAAGCGAAGGGCTGATTGTGCCGCTAACGCGCCACCTGTTTCGCCTGATTGCCGAAGATGTGCCACGCCTGGCGACGGCGTTGCCAAAAGGCGCCAAACTGGGGCTGAACATCTCCCCTTCCCATCTTAGCGCACCGTCTTTCCATCAGGACGTGTACGAACTGCTGGCGCAACTGCCCGGCGACTACTTTACGCTGGTCTTTGAGATCACCGAGCGCGGCATGGTGGAGGAAGCCAACGCGCTGGCGGAGTTTGACTGGCTGCACCAGCAAGGCATTGAAATCGCCGTCGACGATTTCGGTACCGGCCACAGCGCGCTGATTTATCTGGAGCGCTTTACCATGGACTACCTGAAAATAGACCGTGGCTTCGTCAATACCATCGGCCAGGATACGGTTACCGCGCCGGTGCTGGACGCGGTGATCTCACTGGCTAAAAAACTGAAAATGCAAACCGTAGCGGAAGGCGTGGAAACCGCAGAACAATTGCACTTCCTGCAGGAACGGGACGTTAACTTTATGCAGGGGTATTATTTCAGCAAGCCGCTGAGCATCGACAACTTCGTGACATTCTGCAATAGCCAGCAGGTCGTTGATTATCAGGCGCAAAAAGCCTGATCTTTACATTACTTCACCCTGCGGCACGGCAGTGAATGTTATGCTGGCCGCAGACTTAACCGACTTATCAGCAGGAGCTTACCGTCAAGATGTCCGTGCGCGTTTTTGCTGCCCTGGTGCTCTCAGCACTGAGTTTTGGCCTGCAGGCCGAAGCCCTCAATGAAAGCTACGCTTTCGCCCTGCTCGGTGAGCCGAAATACGCCGCCGACTTCAGCCATTACGACTACGTCAATCCGGCCGCGCCGAAAGGCGGCGATGTGCGGCTGGCGGCGATCGGCACCTACGATAACTTTAACCGTTACGCCTCGCGCGGCGTGGCCGGCGAACGCACCGACGCGCTGTATGACTCGCTGTTCACCACCTCGGACGACGAAATAGGCAGTTACTATCCGCTGATTGCCGAATCCGCCCGTTTCCCGGCCGATATGCGCTGGGTTGAGCTGGATATTAACGCCCGCGCCCGCTTCCACGATGGTAGCCCCATCACCGCCGCCGACGTAGCTTTCACCTTTAACAAGTTTATGACCGAAGGCGTGCCGCAGTTTCGCGTGGCGTACAAAGGTATTAAGGTCAAGGCCATCTCCCGCCTGACGGTGCGCATCGAGTTCCCGCAGCCGGATAAAGACAAGCTGCTTGGGCTGTTCGGGTTGCCGGTGCTGCCGGAGAGTTTCTGGAAAGATCATAAGCTGAACGAGCCGCTGGCCGCGCCGCCGCTTGGCAGCGGGCCGTATAAGGTCGGCAGTTACCGCCTCGGCCAATACATTACCTATCAACGGGTACGCGACTACTGGGCGGCCAACCTGCCGGTCAATCGCGGCCGCTTCAACTTCGACAGCATCCGCTACGACTACTATCTGGATGACAAAGTGGCGCTGGAGGCCTTCAAGGCCGGTGCCTACGACTTCCGCATCGAGGGTTCGCCCAAAAGCTGGGCCACCCAATATCAGGGCGGCAACTTCGCCCGCAACTACATAGTCAAACAGGATGAAACCAACCAGTCGGCGCAAAATACCCGTTGGATGGCATTCAATATGAAACGCCCGCTGTTTGCCGATCGGCGCGTGCGCGAGGCGATCACGCTGGCCTTCGATTTCGACTGGATGAACAAGGCGCTGTATTACAACGCTTATCAACGTACCAACAGCTATTTCCAGAATACCCCCTACGCCGCCAGCGGCTATCCGGATGCTGCCGAACTGGCGCTGCTGGCGCCACTGAAGGACAAGGTGCCGCCGGAAGTGTTCACCAGCATCTACCAACCGCCCTCCTCTGACGGCAGCGGCAACGATCGCCAGAACCTGCTGAAAGCCACCCAGTTGCTCAAACAGGCCGGTTGGGAAGTGAAAAACCAGCAACTGGTGGACAGCAAAACCGGCAAGCCCTTTACCTTCGAGCTGATGTTGCTGAGCGGCAGCAACTTCCAGTACGTGTTGCCGTTCCAGCACAATCTCAAACGGCTGGGGATCGAGATGCAGATCCGTGAAATTGACGTCACCCAGTACACCCGCCGCATGCGCGAACGCGATTTCGATATGATGGCGACGGTTTATATGGCTATACCCTTCCCAAGCCCCGATTTGAAAATACTCTGGGATTCCGAATACATTAACTCTAGCTATAACAGGCCAGGCGTGAGCGATCCTGCAGTTGACAGCCTGGTCAGACAGATTGCTGCCCACCAGGGCGACGAAAAAGCCCTGCTGCCGCTGGGGCGCGCACTGGACCGGGTGCTGACCTGGAACAGGTTCATGCTGCCGATGTGGTATTCCAATCACGATCGCTATGCCTACTGGGACAAGTTCTCCACACCGGCTGTCCGTCCGGCTTACGTGATTGGCTTCGACAACTGGTGGTTTGACGTCAACAAGGCGGCGCGTTTGCCGGCCCGACAACAATAAGGGGTCAGCGATGGCGGCTTATCTGATTCGCAGACTGTTGCTGATTATCCCCACCCTGTGGGCGATCATCACCATTAACTTTTTCATCGTGCAGATCGCGCCCGGCGGCCCGGTCGATCAGGCAATTGCCAACATCGAGATGGGCCAGAGCAGCGGTTTTGGCGGCGGTGGCGCCGGTGAAGGCCTGGGGCACGCGCGGATCGGCGTCGGCAGCGCGACGGATAGCCAGTACCGGGGTTCGCGCGGGCTGGATCCGGAAGTGATTGCCGAAATCACCAAACGCTATGGTTTCGACAAACCGCTGCATGAGCGCTATTTCACCATGCTGTGGAATTACATGCGTCTCGACTTTGGCGACAGCCTGTTCCGCGGCGCGTCGGTGATGCAACTGGTGGGCCATAGCCTGCCGGTTTCCATCACTCTGGGCCTGTGGAGCACGCTGATTATCTATCTGGTGTCGATCCCGCTAGGTATTCGCAAAGCGGTGCATAACGGCAGCGCCTTCGATACCTGGAGCAGCACCCTGATTATCATCGGCTACGCCATTCCGGCCTTCCTGTTCGCCATTTTGATGATCGTGCTGTTCGCCGGCGGCAGCTACCTGGATTGGTTCCCGTTGCGCGGCCTGGTATCCAGCAATTTCGATAGCCTGTCGTGGTACGGCAAAATTGCCGATTATCTCTGGCACATCACGCTACCGGTGCTGGCGACGGTAATTGGCGGTTTCGCCACCCTGACCATGCTGACCAAAAACTCGTTCCTTGACGAGATCCGCAAACAATACGTGGTGACCGCGCGTGCCAAGGGGCTGGACGAAAACAAGATCCTTTATCGTCACGTATTTCGCAATGCCATGCTGCTGGTGATCGCCGGCTTCCCGGCGACTTTCGTCAGCATGTTTTTCACCGGTTCATTGCTGATTGAAGTGATGTTCTCGCTTAATGGGCTGGGGCTGCTGGGGTATGATGCCACCCTGCAGCGCGACTATCCGGTGATGTTCGGCACGCTGTATATTTTTACCCTGATTGGCCTGCTGTTGAATATCCTCAGCGATATCACCTATACCCTGGTCGATCCGCGCATTGATTTCGAGGCCCGCCAATGAGCCGCTTAAGCCCGATCAACCAGGCGCGCTGGGCGCGCTTTCGCAGCAATCGCCGCGGTTACTGGTCGCTGTGGATTTTCCTGGTGCTGTTTATTCTCAGCCTGGCCGCCAATCTGATTGCCAACGATCGGCCACTGCTGGTGCGCTACGAGGGCCGCCTGTACCTGCCGTTCATGGTAAATTACAGCGAGACCACCTTTGGCGGTGAGCTGAATACCGCCACCGATTACCAGGATCCGTTCGTAAAGCAGCAGATCGACCGCCACGGCTGGGCAGTTTGGCCACCGATTCGCTTTAGTTACGACAGCATCAACTTCGCCACTGAAGTGCCCTTCCCCTCGGCCCCCTCGCGCCATAACCTGTTAGGTACCGACGGCAACGGCAGCGACGTGCTGGCCCGCGTGCTGTACGGCTTTCGCATTTCGATGCTGTTCGGGCTGGCGCTGACGCTGTTTTCCAGCGTGATTGGCGTTTGCGTCGGCGCGATGCAAGGGTATTACGGCGGCCGTTTTGACCTGTGGGGTCAACGCTTTATCGAAGTGTGGTCGGGCATGCCGACGCTGTTTCTGATCATTTTACTGTCGAGTATCGTACAGCCCAATTTCTGGTGGCTGCTCGGCATCACCATTCTGTTTGGCTGGATGAGCCTGGTAGGCGTGGTCCGCGCCGAGTTCCTGCGCACCCGCAACTATGATTACATCCGCGCTGCACGCGCTATGGGGGTGCCGGATCGGGTCATTATGTACCGACATATGCTGCCCAATGCGATGGTGGCGATGCTGACCTTTTTGCCGTTTATCCTCTGTGGTTCCATCACCACGCTGACCTCTCTCGATTTCCTGGGCTTCGGCCTGCCGATCGGCTCCCCGTCGCTCGGTGAACTGTTGCTGCAGGGCAAAAACAACCTGCAAGCGCCGTGGCTCGGCATCACTGCGTTCCTGGTGTTGGCGGTGTTGCTGTCTTTACTCATTTTTATCGGCGAAGCCATACGCGACGCCTTTGACCCCAGCAAGGCGCATTGATATGGCTAGCACTCCACTGCTTTCAATTCAGGATCTCAGCGTCGCCTTCCGCCAGGGAGAGCAGCTGAATCAGGTGGTCAACGGCATTTCGCTGCAGATAGAAAAGGCGGAAACGCTGGCTTTGGTCGGTGAGTCGGGCTCGGGCAAAAGCGTGACCGCGCTGTCGGTGTTGCGCCTGTTGCCTTCGCCGCCGGTGGTCTATACCGGTGGGGATATCCGGTTCAACGGAAGTTCGTTGCTGCATGCGCCGGAAGCCGAATTGCGCAAAGTGCGCGGCAACCAGATTTCGATGATTTTTCAGGAGCCTATGGTGTCGCTCAATCCCTTGCACACCATTGAGAAACAGTTGGCGGAAGTGTTGGCCCTGCACCGCGGCATGCGGCGCGACGTAGCGCGCGGGGAGATTATTCAATGCCTGGATCGCGTCGGTATTCGCAATGCCAAAGGCCGGTTGAAAGACTACCCGCATCAGCTCTCCGGCGGCGAACGCCAGCGGGTCATGATCGCCATGGCGGTATTGACCCAGCCCAAACTGCTGATTGCCGACGAACCCACCACCGCGCTCGATGTGACCATTCAGGCGCAGATCCTGCTGCTGCTGAAGGAGCTCAAGCAAGAAATGGGCATGGGGCTGCTGTTTATCACCCATAACCTGAATATCGTCCGTCGCCTGGCGGACAATGTGGCGGTGATGCGCAACGGCCAGTGCGTAGAGCAGAACAGCCGGGCAGGCCTGTTCAGCCAGCCGCAGCATCCCTATACCCAGCAACTGCTGGCGGCAGAGAATGTCGGCGATCCTCTGCCGTTGCCGGCGGACGCCGCCCCGCTGCTGAAAGTGGAAAACTTGCAGGTCAGCTTCCCGATCAAGCGCGGCTTGTTGCGCCGCACGGTTGATCATCATTACGCGCTGAAGGGGTTGAGTTTTGAGCTGAAAGCTGGGGAAAGCGTTGGGTTGGTGGGCGAGTCAGGGTCGGGTAAAAGCACTACCGGGCTGG
This sequence comes from Serratia inhibens, assembly GCF_003591175.1. GTDB lineage: Bacteria > Pseudomonadota > Gammaproteobacteria > Enterobacterales > Enterobacteriaceae > Serratia > Serratia inhibens. The sequence continues at coordinate 529,646 of NZ_QYYG01000002.1, forward strand.
CGCTGCTGCGCCTGTTGACCGCCAGCGGCGCTATCTGGTTTAACGGCCAGCCGCTGCACCAGTTCAGCCTGAAACAGATGCTGCCGTACCGCAGCCGGATACAAATCGTGTTTCAGGATCCCTACTCTGCGCTGAACCCGCGGCTGAGCGTGCTGCAAATTATCGCCGAGGGGCTTGAGGTTCATCAAAAACTGAGCGCCGAACAGCGCGAACAAAGAGTGATTGACGCTTTACAGGAGGTCGGATTGGATCCCGCCTTGCGCCACCGCTACCCTACCGAATTTTCCGGTGGCCAGCGCCAGCGTATCGCCATCGCGCGGGCGCTGATTCTGCAACCGCAGTTGCTGATTCTGGATGAACCGACCTCCTCGCTGGATAAATCGGTGCAGGCTCAAATCCTGACGCTGCTGAAGTCGCTGCAACAGCGCCACCGGCTGGCTTATCTGTTTATCAGCCATGATTTGCAGGTGGTGCGCTCGCTGTGCCATCAGGTAATCGTACTGCGACAAGGGGAAGTGGTTGAACAAGGTGACTGCCAGACGATCTTTAACTCGCCGGCCGCCGCTTATACGCAGCAGCTGTTACAGTTGGCAGACTAGCAGCGGGCTCAGAAAGGATATTGTGCGCTCAGTGGCTCGGCGATGGCGGCACCCACGTTTTTTAACCGGCATAAGGTGGCGCTTTCATCGCAGCGGTGCACAAACAGGCAAGCTTCCCCTTCCCACTCCACGATGGCGCAATCGACCTGAATCTCCTGCAAAGACAGCTTGAGCTGTTGCATCACCTGCCAGGCGTCCGCCCCTTCATGGCTGAGCAGTTTCAGGCCAATCAGGTTGTTATCCTCGTCTATCCCGCTAAGCGGAATCGGTTCAACCTTGACGCCGGTAAAACCTGATAGCCAACGATAACTTTGCGGCAAGCGATGCACTACCGAAAGTTGGATACTATCCACATGAAATCCCTAGTTTGAAAAGTGAAACAGTTTTTACCTGACAGGTAACTAAGTTATAGCCGTTGAGAACCGACTCCGCCGCGCACATATGTTATTTAAATGTAAAATATGTGACAACCCATTAACCAGCCCCTGCGCTTGCTGATGTCGTACTGTTTTGGTGCTCCGCGCAATGTCATTTCACGCTATTTTGCGACTCAGCTCGCATTTTTGCGTTATATGTAACCCTTTCCCGTGGTGATCTCAACTCTTTTTTCTTGCAATACGGTTACTTTTCACTCTTCATAATTTTACATTGAAGAAACATTTAACTTCGACAACCGATACCTGAAAATCAATCAACCAATTGATTTTAAATCATAATAAAACAAATTACAGACCATATTCAGGCAGAAATAATACGGTGAAGCCCTATAATTGCCTGAGCATGCCCTGCGCTTTTTTTAACAAAAAGCACACAGATTGCACGCCGCCCATTTAATTAGCGAACTTATATTTAGCAACAAAATTCCCGTTGTCAGAAGGATGACTGGAAGGTTCGGAAAATGGCGTAACAAAGGCTCAGTGCCAGGCTGGCCTTTGTTATGCAGGATAAAATCGCAGGAGGATCAGGCTAGGTTGTTGCGTGGACGGCTGGCATACAAATAGAACAACACCGCTACGATGCTGCACAGCGCCATGGAGGAGACCATCGGCCAGGCGCTCTTGCCTGGTGCCATCGACAGTATCGCCCCCACCAGAGCACCGATGCTGAAGCGCAGCGTACCGGCCAGCGAGGACGCCGTACCCGCCATATGCGGGAAATCATCCAGGATCACTGCCATGGCGTTGGACGAAATCATGGCGATACAGCCCAGATAAACCGCCACGCCGAGTACCAGCGCCCAGAAACCCAGGCCAATGGCGCTTACCGCCAGCAACCACAGCCCCATCGCCAACTGAACCAGCAGCCCCAGGCGGAACATGTTGATCGCGCCCCGCCGCCGAACGTTGCGGCTGTTGATCAGGGTGGTCAGGAACAGAAACACGATATTCAGCGCAAAGTAGTAACCAAAATGCTGCGGAGAAACGTTATTCAATTCGATGTACACGAACGGCCCGGCGCTGAGAAACGAGAACATGCCGGCGAACGAGAAGGCGCTGGCCAACATATAGCTCAGCACGCGCTTGTGGCGGAACAGCGAGGCGAAATTGCCCAACGTGGTGCGCAGATGGAATTTCTGCCGCCGCTCTTTCGGCAGTGTCTCTTTAATAAAGAACGCCACCAGCAGCGAACCGATCAACGCCGCTGCGCCCATGGTCCAGAAAATCGCATGCCAGCTGAACCACAGCAGCAGCGCACCGCCGATCATCGGCGCCAGCAACGGCGCAATGGTCATCACCAGGATGACAAACGACATCATGCGCGAAAACTCGTCCTTGGTGAACATATCGCGCATCAGGGCGTTAATCACTACGCTGGCCGCCGCCGCCGACAGACCGTGCAGGAAACGCAGGTTGATCAATTGCTCGATCGACTGCGCCATGGCGCAGGCACCACCGGCGATGGCGAAGATCAGCGTCCCCCAGAGGATCACCGGTTTGCGCCCTATGCTGTCCGACATCGGCCCATAGAACAGTTGCCCCAGGGCAAAACCGAGCATATAGGCGCTGAGCGTCATCTGCACGCTGCCTGACTCGACGCCGAACTGCCTGGCTATCACCGGCATACTGGGCAGATACATGTCGATGGCCAGTGGCATCAGCATGGAAAGCAGGCCCAGAATAAAAATTAAACCGAGGTGAGATGACCGGTTCTGTTGCACGTTCAACGACTCCTTAATCAGCCGCAGCCGTTAGTCCTGTAAATGTGGCGCGCCCACGCTGGCGATTTCTTCTTCAGTCAGCGGGCGATATTCGCCCGGAGCCAAATCTTCATCCATCACGATGGCGCCAATCCGCTCACGATGCAGTTCAATAACCCGGTTGCCGACCGCCGCGAACATGCGTTTCACCTGGTGGTAACGCCCTTCGCTGATGGTCAGACGCACCAGAGTGTCTTCAATTTTTTCCAGCTGCGCCGGACGGGTCAGATCTTTCTCATTATGCAACTGCACACCTTCGGCAAACTGCTGCGCAGTATCTTCCGCCAGCGGATGCTCCAGCGTGACCAGATAGGTTTTCTCACAATGATGTTTCGGTGAGGTGACGCGGTGCGACCACTGCCCGTCGTCAGTCATCAACACCAGGCCGGTGGTGTCGATATCCAACCGACCGGCGGCATGCAGTTTATAAGCGACCGGCTCATCGAGGAAATACAGCACCGTCGGGTGATCGGGATCGTCCGTAGAGCAAACGTAACCCTGAGGCTTGTTGAGCATGAAATAGCGTGGGCCGCTCAACTGTTGCAGCGGATTGCCGTCAAACGCCACTTCCTGTTCCGGGGTCAGTTTGACAGCCCCGCTCTTCACCACTTCACCGTCCACGGTGACGCGCTTTGCCCGAAGTTCACGCGCTACCAGAGCGCGGCTAACACCTAACTGCTGAGATAAAAACTTGTCCAGTCGCATTGAATCTGCTTTGCCTGTCGTTGTTATGATCGCATTGATCGTATTGCTAAAATATGACGCCCGCCGTTGCACCAGGTGCAACAGGGCAGGTTCGGAGAGGGGGAAACAGCGATTACTGTCACGGGAGTATAGCGGCGGAAACGGCCCCCTGACAGAGGTAATTTCCACGCTTCTCGCACCTCATGCGCTCAGAAGGCATAATAATAGAAATTTTTTAGCCGCCTGAGGCGTAAAATGTCACTGTTTCTGTGGGATCAAAGGTTGCAAAACCTGTTCCCGGCGGCCCATTTCAACCAACGGCGTTAATTCATGGCCTTTACTCTACGCCCCTACCAATTGGAAGCAGTCGAAGCCACCATCAAACATTTCCGCCAGCATTCGCAACCGGCGCTGATTGTGCTGCCGACCGGTGCAGGCAAAAGCCTGGTGATCGCCGAACTGGCGAAGCGTGCGCGCGGCCGGGTATTGGTGCTGGCCCACGTGAAGGAGCTGGTGGCGCAAAACCACGCCAAATACTGCGCCTATGGGCTGGAGGCGGATATCTTTGCCGCCGGGCTGCAGCAAAAAGACAGCGCCGGTAAAGTGGTGTTCGGCAGCGTACAGTCCGTGGCGCGCAATCTGCCGCTGTTCGACGGCGCATTTTCCCTGCTGATTATCGACGAGTGCCACCGCATCAGCGACGACGATGACAGCCAGTATCAGCAAATCATTCAGCACCTGCAAAAATCCAACCCGCAACTGCGGTTGTTGGGGCTGACCGCCACGCCTTATCGGCTGGGCAAGGGCTGGATTTATCAGTATCACTACCACGGCTTTACCCGCGGCGATGCCGGCAGCCTGTTTCGCGACTGCATTTATGAACTGCCGCTGCGCTTCATGATCAAGAACGGCTATCTGGTACCGCCAGAACGGCTCGACATGCCAATTGTGCAGTACGATTTCAGCCGCCTGGAGGCCAGAAGCAACGGCCTGTTCAGCGAGGCAGACCTCAACCGCGAGCTGAAACAGCAAAATCGCATCACGCCGCATATCATCAGTCAGATCGTCGAATATGCCGAAACGCGCAAAGGAGTGATGATTTTCGCCTCCACCGTTGAACATGCGCGTGAGATCCACGGCCTGCTGCCGGCCGGTGAGGCCGCACTGGTCAGCGCCGAAACCCCGGCCGCCGAGCGGGATGCGTTGATTGAGGCGTTCAAACAACAGCGGCTGCGCTATCTGGTCAACGTGGCGGTGCTGACCACCGGCTTTGACGCGCCGCATGTCGATCTGATCGCCATTTTGCGCCCCACCGAATCCGTCAGCCTTTATCAGCAAATCGTCGGCCGCGGGCTGCGGCTGGCGCCCGGCAAAGAGGATTGCCTGATCCTCGATTACGCCGGTAATCCACACGATCTGTTCACACCGGAGGTCGGCGTCAGCAAGCCGCACAGCGACAGCCAGCCGGTACAAGTATTCTGTCCCGGCTGTGGCTTCGCCAATCTTTTTTGGGGAAAATGCACCGAAAATGGCGAGATCATCGAGCACTACGGCCGCCGCTGCCAGGGTTGGCTGGAAGACGATGATGGCCATCGTGAACAGTGCGACTACCGCTTTCGTTTCAAGAGCTGCCCGCACTGCGGTGCAGAAAACGACATTGCCGCACGCCGCTGCCACCAGTGCCAGGAAGTGCTGGTCGATCCCGACGACATGTTGAAAGAGGCGCTGAAACTGAAAGACGCGTTGGTTCTGCGCTGCGGCGGCATGGAGCTGCAAAATGGGCGCGATGAAAAAGGCGAGTGGCTGAAAGCCACTTATTACGACGAAGAGGGTACCAGTACCAGCGAACGTTTTCGCCTGCAAACGCCGGCGCAGCGCAAAGCTTTCGAGATGCTGTTCCTGCGGCCGCATCAACGCGCACCGGGGGTGCCGTTCAATTGGCAAACCGCCGCCGACGTGCTGGCCCGGCAGGCACTGTTACGCCATCCGGATTTTGTCGTGGCGCGCAAACGCGGGCAATTCTGGCAGGTGCGCGAAAAAGTGTTCGATTATCAAGGCCGCTTCCGCCGCGCCAACGAGTTGTATTGATGCTCGCATCGCGCAGATTCAGGATGTTTCCATTGCCCTGCCGCTGGCTTTCCGTTAAAATGCCGCCCGCTTTAGCTGGGTTAACCCAGTGCTAAAGTGGTTTATCGAACCTGTTACTGGGTCGCCTTAACAGGGTAAATTTTCTTTTAAGAGAAAAAACAATGTTCACTATCAATGTAGAAGTACGTAAAGACCAGGGTAAGGGTGCGAGCCGCCGCCTGCGTGTTGCCAACAAATTCCCAGCTATCGTTTACGGTGGCGAAGAAGCTCCAGTTTCCATCGAACTGGACCATGATTCTGTAAAGAACATGGAAGTTAAACCAGAATTCTACAGCGAAGCAGTAACTCTGGTTATCGACGGTAAAGAAACCAAAGTTAAAGTTCAGGCTGTACAGCGTCACCCGTTCAAGCCGAAACTGGCTCACATCGACTTCCGTCGCGTTTAATCGCAACGAATTCGACCCTTTCGGGACGCCGAAGTAGAAAACGCCGCAATTGCGGCGTTTTTTATTGTCTGCAATTCGGCGCTATTACTTGTTGCCACCGTTCAAACGGCGTTGCAACTGGTCGCGCAAATTCGGCGGCGTGCCTTTAATGGTCAACGTATCCGTTGCCGCATCCCAAAACACTCGCTCACCCAGCAGCATGGCGTCAAAATTCATGCTGATACCGCCGCCGCTGCCGGCGAACTTGGTCAACTGGCGCAAAGTACCGCGATCGGCCGGGAAGCTGTCTTCCAGTTGATAACCCTGTTCGCTGGAAAATTGCAGGAAATCTTTCTCGCCCACCGGCGCTATCTCTTTCGACAGTTCCTGCAGCTCAATTTCCTCGCCGGCTTGCAGCTGTTCGTTGCAATAGCTGTAAACCTGCTGGCGCACCGACTGGCGCTCATTTTTATCCAGCTGAGCGTCGGCGCAGTAGTCGTCAACCGCCTGCAGCAAACCCCGGTTCTGCGCTTTGGTGTCCAGCCCTTCGGCCGCCGCCAGGAAATCCATAAAGAAATCGGACACCTTGCGGCCCACCCGCCCTTTCAGGAAGGTCAGGTAACGGGTGGATTCCGGGTTGGTTTCCCACTCGGTCAGATCGATGCGCGCCACGATATCGGCGTGGTTGATGTCCAGATAATGGGTGGTGTTGATATCCAGCTCTTCATTGACGCGCGAACTGTTGCGGCTGTTGAGCACCGCGATCAGCAAATACTCTGTCGATAGGTAGCGATACTGGCCAAAAAGCACCACGCCGCCTTCGGCAAACGGATACTTGCCCAGCTCATCGCGCAGGCGGCCTGTCGCCGCACGGCTGAAGGCCAGAAAGTCCTTATCGTCCTTGCGGCAGGTGCGCAGCGCATCCGCCAGCTCACTGCCTTCATTGAACAGGCCATAAGCCTTGCTCTTGGCACTGTAGACACGATGCAGCTCCTCCATCATCTCTTCCACCGCCGCATTGGTGGGAAGAAGAGAGTCGCGCAGCACCACGTCCAGCGTTTGTTCATCGCGTTTTACCAACTGGTGCAGAGCGATCTGGTCGATATCCAGACTCATGATAAATCCTCCTGTTCTTTGAGCGCGTATTCAAGCACTGAAGGCTTCGCCCTGCAACTGTAAAGCAGGATCGGCAAACGATCGTTACCTTAACGAGTACCACGCTATAAAAGAGCGGAAAATCACGGCTCTATACGGTAAGATATGGGACTTTGTCAGGCTTTGAGCGCAATTTTTATGCCACAATCATCCCGTTACAGTGACGAACACGTTGAACAACTGCTCTCTGAGCTGGTCAATGTTTTGGAAAAACACCATACTCCCACCGATCTTTCTCTGATGGTGCTGGGCAACATGGTAACTAATCTGATCAACACCAGCGTTGCTCCCGCGCAGCGGAAGACGTTGGCAAGATCGTTTGCAGAAGCTCTGCAAGCTTCTATTCGTGAAGACAAAGCGCATTAATAATTACTTATGGTGACAAACCGTCAGCGTTATCGTGAAAAAGTCTCCCAGATGATTAGCTGGGGGCACTGGTTCGCCTTGTTCAATATTCTGCTCGCCCTCGGGCTGGGCAGCCGCTACCTGTTTGTCACCGACTGGCCCTCTTCCCTGTTGGGCCGGGTTTATGCCCTGGTCAGCTTGCTGGGGCATTTCAGCTTTATCGTTTTCGCCGGCTACCTGCTGGTGATATTCCCGCTCACCTTTGTGGTGATGTCGCAGCGGCTGCTGCGATTCATTTCCGCCGCGCTGGCCACTACAGGGCTAACACTGTTGCTGGTAGACAGCGAAGTGTTTACGCATTTCCACCTTCATCTTAACCCGGTGGTGTGGGAGCTGGTGGTTAATCCGGATCAAAGCGAGCTGGCGCGCGACTGGCAGCTGATGTTCATCTGCGTGCCGGTTATCTTCCTGGTGGAGATGCTGTTTGGCACCTGGAGCTGGCAAAAGCTTCGCAGCCTGAACCGCCAACACTTTGGCAAACCGCTGGCCGTGCTGTTTATCAGCGCCTTTTTTGCCTCGCACCTGATTTATATCTGGGCCGACGCCAATTTCTATCGCCCGATCACCATGCAGCGGGCCAACCTGCCGCTTTCCTACCCGATGACCGCGCGTAAATTCCTTGAGAAACACGGCCTGCTCGATCCACAAGAGTATGAGCGCCGTCTGGTGCAACAGGGTAATCCGGAGGCCGTAGCGGTGGAATACCCGCTCAACGATCTCAGCTACAGCGACAAAGGCAGCGGTTATAACCTGCTGATGATCGTCGTGGATGGCGTTCGCACCCAGGATATGACAAAGGATATGCCTGCCCTCGCCCGCTTCGCGCAGGAAAACGTTCGCTTCAGCGATCACTACAGTTCGGGCAATCATGCGGATACCGGATTGTTTGGCCTGTTTTACGGCATTTCGCCGACCTATCTGGACAGCATTCTCGCCGCACGCAAACCTTCTGCCCTGGTGAATGCGCTCAGCGCCCAAGGTTATCAATTTGGCCTGTTCTCGTCAGACGGCTTTAATGCCAGCCTGTACCGTCAGGCGCTGTTGACCGATTTCTCGCTGCCGGCACCGGCCAGGCAAAACGATGCGGTAACCACACAGCAATGGCAGCGTTGGCTGAACGATCAGAACAACAAGGCTCCGTGGTTCTCCTACATCAACTTCCGTGGCGCTGAACCTGCGGCCAATGAAAAAACGCCAGCCCCGGCCGACTTTATTCAACGTTACCGCGCCGGTGCGCAGGACGTGGATACGCAGATTGCCGAAGTACTCGGCACGCTGAAAGCACGTGGCGTTCTGGATAAAACAGTGGTGGTGATTACCGCAGAGCACGGTGTTGAATTCAATGATACCGGTAAAGGCTACTGGGGCGCAGGCAGCAGTTACAACCAACAACAGCTGCAGGTGCCGCTGGTAATCCACTGGCCAGGTACGCCGGCCCAGGCCATCAATAAGCTGACCGGCCATAACGATGTGATGCGCACGCTGATGCAGCGTTTACTGCATGTTAAAACGGCGCCTAATGACTACTCGCAGGGTGAAGACCTGTTCACCGCGCAGCGCAGGAATAACTGGGTCGCTACCGGTGATAACAACCTGTTGATCATCACTACGCCAACACAAACCATGGTGCTGGACGGCAATGGCACTTATCGGGCGTACGATAAAAACGACAAAGAAATAAAAGACGAGAAACCGCAGCTTACCCTGCTGTTGCAGGTGCTGACTGACGTTAAACGCTTCATTGCCAACTAACTGCTTAAAATACAAGCAATCAGGCGCTACCACTCTTGCATTGATTTTGGTTAAGGGTAGTATAATTTGCCATAGCGTCGGCATGTAGCGCAGCTTGGTAGCGCACCGTCATGGGGTGTCGGGGGTCGGAGGTTCGAATCCTCTCATGCCGACCAAATATCCTTAGAAAAACCAACCCTTTGCGGTTGGTTTTTTTATGCCTGCACTGCACGCCTGTTGTACTGTATGAAATCCTATATCCCCCCTCTTGCCAACACCCAAACACTGAGTCAGAATACTGTATATTAAATCAGTAAATCAGGTAAAACATGTTTGTAGAATTAGTGTTTGACAAGCGCAATGTTGCCGGCTTGCCTAACGCAGCCGAAATTATTCGGACAGAGCTTGAGAAAAGAGTCCATGACTTATTCCCGAATGCCGAGGTGCGTGTTAAACCGATGCAGGCCAACAGTCTGAATTCGGACGCCAGCAAAAGCGATCGCGAGAAGCTGAACCGTATGCTGGAAGAGATGTTTGAAGAGTCTGAGCAGTGGCTGGTAAACGGGATTTGATAGCGGCTGTAGCCCACAGTTTCGGAGCCATCCCAGTTAGCAATAATGCCTACGAACATTTAGACAAAGAAAAAGCCCCAGCATTTCTGCTGGGGCTTCTTTTATGGTGCCGGCTACCGGAATCGAACTGGTGACCTACTGATTACAAGTCAGTTGCTCTACCAACTGAGCTAAGCCGGCTTAATTTGGCGGAAGGACAGAGATTCGAACTCTGGGAGCTGTTACACTCGACGGTTTTCAAGACCGTTGCCTTAAACCACTCGGCCATCCTTCCAATGGGCGCAGATATTAGCGATACCGTTATGAAATGTCTACTGTTTCATGCAAAAAAATGCAGTAAAAAGTGCATTTGCTTAAACTTCATGCGGCTGGCGGTTAAAAAATGAAAAACCTCGCCAAAGCGAGGTTTTATTGTTCAGCGCAGTGAGGCTTATTTAGGCTGAGAGTCGTAGTCCGAACAGGTTTGATATCCCTTGTTCATCACATGACCGGTGTCGCTGTAACTGACAAAATAGGTTTGCACTTTACCGTCGCGCGGCGCCACCGCATAAGTGTCGCAAGTCCCCTGTGCATTAACCAGCGTTGCAGAGGTTGACGGTGGGCCGGCAATTGCCCGCACCTGCTGTTTAGTCATCCCGACCTTTACATCGCTTACCACAGGTTCCTTTACATAACTGGCGGCCCTGTCATAAGCGGTACAGCCGGCAAGAATGGAAAATGTCGCTGCTGTGCAAACGGCTAAAACCAGCTTATTAGTCATGGCTTGTCCTCTTGACGTACGTTTGTTGTTCTCTAAGTGTAGAAGAGGAAAGGCTTTTCTACAAACTTCACTTTGTCGATAGGTGCGGTTCACCCCGCCGTACTGTCAGAAACCACAGCAGATCGCACAGTAAAAAGGCCAACAGACTAACGCCCATTACCGGCAGACAGAACCCCAGTAGCAGCGTGAGGCTGACAATCAGCAGCAGCGGCCCTTTGGGCGTTTTGCGCAGCAACATAAAGGGTGAGCGCAGCGGTTTACGCACTGCCCGTGTGGGACGGCCGCGCCACCACATCAAATACCCCATCAACACCATCGCCACCAGCCCGGCGGCGAAGGCCACCAGCACCAGCTCATTTGCCAGACCGAACAAAATACCCATATGCAGATCAATACCCCAGCGCGTCAACTTTGCCGCGAGCGGGTATTGGTCGAACCTGACCAGATCAACGATTGCCATCGTCGCGGGATCGATTGCCACGGCATCAACCTGCGTCGGCCAGCTGCGATCGATCTCCATCACCGCCCAGGCCTGGCCTGCGGAGGCTGGTTGCTTGATTTCAACCCTGGCGGCATCAATGCCTGCCCCACGCGCGACGGCCAGCGCTCTGTCATACATGGCAGGGTCCTGAAGCGGCTCAGCCATTGGCATGTGCATCATATGGCCACGGTGTTCGGCATGCTCGTCAGCAGGCTGCGCACTCTGCCCGCCAAGTGCCATAGACAACGAGGGTGTCGCCCAGCCCAGTTGTTGACGCATCACGCCGATATTCTCACCGGCCCACTGTGACCAGGTCAGCCCGGTGGCGGAAAAGAACAGCAGGCCGATGAGCAGCAACAGGCCGCTTTTCTCATGCAACCAACGTAAACCTTTGCGCCTGTGCCTCGCTTCCTTGTTCTTGCGCTTGCGCGCGCCCCAGAGGATCAAACCGCCCAGCGCCGCAATCCACAGCCAGGAAGCGGCCAGTTCGCTATAATTGCGACCCAAATCTCCCAGCAACAAGCTGCGATGAAATTGATCCAACCAGGTGCGCAGCGGTAATATGCCACTGGTGCCATAAACCGTCATCACGCCATGCGTTTGCGCCGTAACCGGATCAACGAACACCGCCAGCCGTTCCGAGGCCTTTAATCCCGCAACGTTAAACAACACGCGAGTATTCTCGCCTTCGCCAGATGACGGCCTTACCGCCGAAAGCGAAGCCTGCTGCGGTGCTACCGCCTGAGCGGCGGTTATCTGCCGTTCTAACGGCAGTGTCGGCCCGGAGCTGTCGTTAAACAGCTGTTGGGCATACAGACGGGATTCAATTTGCGGCGTCAATGCGTAAAATATTCCGCTTAATGCGGCAATAAGTAAAAATGGCCCAACAAAAAGACCAATATAGAAATGAATCCGCATCATCAACGGAATAAACCAACTGCGGGTAGTTACCTGCTGATTAATATTCTGCGCAGCAGCAGGCAACGCAGAGGTGCGTTCAGACATAAGGGTTATCCGTGCTTAAATTGAATAATTCGAAATCTACCCGAATTATTTTCATTTAACAAACATATTTCTTCGCTGTTTAGCTTAATTCTCATTAATGTTACAATGCAGGTACAATTACCGTCATCATCATTCATTTACCCTCTGGCTCTGGAAGACATTCCTGGTGAAATTGTCCACTCAACATATGCGTACGCTGGCCTGGCTGGGCTTATTCGCTATGTTGATGATTTTCATCGCGCCGTCCATCTCCTCGCACATCTCAAAAAATAACAACAATAACAAAGAGATGACCATGGACATGCCGATGAGCGTGGAGCATGCCGAGCATATGGCGATGATGAGCCACATGCCTGAAGAAAGCCCGCCAGCGGGCCACGACATGGCGGATACGGCCTCTGGCGCCTGTTTTGATCTTTGCGGCTATTGCAGCCTGTTACACCACAACCCGCCGCTGATGGCCCTGATACCTGCGGCGCCGTCCCTGTCTGTTCAATGCGCGCCCCGTATTATTTCAGCTATTTACCTCGTTATTACTCTGGCCACTTTCCCATTTTACCAAACACGTGCCCCACCGTTATTTACTCGCTCAGTACAATCATTTTAATTTACATGCCTTATTTATTGAGGCAGGGTTTATTACGTCTAAAATAAACCCACCTAAAGCATAATTAATTTTTACTCTCCAAAATGAAATACCCTCTTTTATTCCCAACTGCCATACCGAACTGTGGCCTATTATCCGTAACCGCGATCAGAAGCCAAAATCACTCAGGGCCGGGATATCATCCGGCCGGCGACCAAGCGGCCAATGGAATTGGCGATCTTGTTCACGGATCGGCATATCGTTGATGCAAGCATGCCGGTTTATCATCTGGCCATCCGGGTTAAACTCCCAGTTCTCGTTGCCAAAACTGCGGTACCAGTTACCGGAATCATCGCGCCATTCATAGGCAAACCGCACTGCGATACGCGCGCCGTCGAACGCCCACAGTTCCTTAATCAACCGATACTCCAGCTCTTTAGCCCACTTGCGCTGCAAGAACTCGCAGACCGCCTCCCGGCCATCAACAAACTCCGCCCGATTGCGCCAATGGGTATCTACAGAATAAACCTGCGACACACGTTCAGGATCACGGCTGTTCCAGGCATCCTCCGCCAAACGGACTTTCTCGATGGCTGATTCACGGGTAAATGGCGGTAACGGGGGTTTAATGCTCATAGCTCACCTCTGTGTTTAACGTTAAGTAGACAGATCTGTCTACATAATTAAGCTAGCGCATGTAGACAGAGTTGTCTACAATCAACCCGGCAAATATTTTATGAGGTGTTCTGATGTCTGTTACCGTCAACGCTCTTCCTGCACGCCAGCGCATCCTGCTGAAGGCGCATGATCTGTTTTACCGGGAAGGGGTGCGCGCCACCGGCATCGATCGCATCATCAACGAGTCTGGCGTGACCAAGGTGACGTTTTATCGGCACTTCCCCAGCAAGAACGATCTGATTGCAGCCTTTCTGGCCTACCGCCATGAGCAATGGCTGGCCTGGTTTAGCCAGTCTCTGACACGGCATGTTGCAACCCGCGGGGATGTGCTGTCGGCTTTAGTGCCCTGTCTTGAGGAGTGGTTCAACGACCCGCACTACCGCGGTTGCGCTTTTATCAATACGGCGGTGGAACTGGCGGATATGCTGCCGGAAAGCCTGAACATTGCACGACAGCACAAGGGGCAGATGGCTGAAGAAATTGCACGTCATTTACCCGCCGGCCCGGAGCGTGAAAGGCGCGCGGCAATGCTGGGGATGCTGATCGACGGGGCAATCGTCAAAGTACAAATCGAGCAGCAGGCGCAAAACACGCTGCTGCTGCTGAGTGGAATGCTTGAAGCGTTGGCGCTGGCTTGGTGTGCTCAGTAATTGGCCCAGATCCCCGGCGTCACCAACTCCAGCAGGTGGCCGTCGGGATCTCGGAAATAAATACTCTCCCCGCCATGTTCCCAGGTCATACGCCCTTCTATCTCTATGTTATGCGCCGCAAGATGCCGCTCCCAATGCGGCAACTGTTCTTTCGCCACCGCCAGCCCGATATGCAATGGCCCGTTGCCGTCGTGCGGGGGAATATACCCCTCCGGATAATGTGCCCCTTTAAGCGAATCGCCCTCGATAAACAGCAGCAAGACGCTTTGTTCGCCCACGTTGTAAGCACGAAAGCGCTCGTTGGCCACCATCGCCGGCAGCTGTAACACCTGTTGGTAAAAGGCATCGGCGCGTTCGATATCGCGCACGTACAGGACCGTTTCAATCACCCGATCTATGCTGAGCTTCATAATAACCTCCTGATTTATTTATACAGGTAGAGCTTAGGTAAACAAGACGGCGTTGAAATAGCAATCCGTGCCAGGCCAATAACCCTTTGTGCCTAATCGCAGGCAAAAAAAACGCGGCCCGAAGGCCGCGCTCACATTCACACTCTGTTGCTTAGAACTGGTAAACCAGGCCCACTGCAACGACATCGTCGGTGTTGATGCCGGCGGCTTTGGTGAAGTTGTTGTCATCCAGCAGGTTGATTTTGTAGTCAACATAGGTGGACATATTTTTGTTGAAGTAGTAAGTCGCCCCAACGTCAACATACTTCATCAGATCCTGATCGCCGTAACCGCGGTCAATGTCCTTGCCTCTTGACTGCAGGTAAGCCACGGACGGACGCAGGCCGAAGTCAAACTGGTACTGAGCAACAACTTCAACGTTCTGCGCTTTGTTGGCATAGCCGTAAACAGAGCTGTCGCTGCTGCCGAAGCGAGTGGCGTTATAAGACTGGGTGTACATCGCCGCCAGGTAAACGTTGTTGGCGTCATATTTCAGACCGCCGCTGTAGGCTTCGGCTTTATCGCCACGGCCAAGAATACCGGTGTAGTTACCGTTCACGCCATTTTGGTCGTTGGTGCGATCGGAGGAGAAGTAAGCGGCCGCTGCGCTGATGCCATAGCCCAGATCGTAAGACGCGGACATACCATAGCCGTCACCGTTTTGCGCCAGCACATCGCGGCCATTGTTGGATTCAGTCGCGCTGTCATTTTTACCCTGGTATTGCAGGGCAAAGTTCAGGCCATCGACCAAACCGAAGAAGCCGGTATTACGGTAAGTCAGTACGCCGTTGGTACGCTGGAACATGAAGTTGTCTGCACCGTAAGTGTCACCACCAAACTCCGGCAGAACGTCGGTCCATGCGCCGATGTCATACAACACGCCGTAGTTACGGCCGTAATCCAGCGAGCCGTAGTCGCCAAATTTCAGACCGGCGAAACCGACACGGGTAAAGTTATTGTTATCTTCACTTTCCGCACGGTTAAGGTTCGCCTGATATTCCCACTCGCCATAGCCGGTCAGTTGATCGCTGATTTGGGTTTCGCCGCGCAGACCAAAACGCATATAAGACTGGTCGCCATCGGAATTTTTGTCGTCGGAGAAATAGTGAAGACCATCGATTTTACCGAACAAATCCAGCTTATTGCCGTCTTTGTTGTAGATTTCCGCCGCGCCTGCTGTGCCTGCAACCAGCAACGCGGGTACTATCAGAGAGAGTACTCGAAGTTTCATCGTTATTATCCTCATTAATTATGTCGAGCTATGGCCACTGCCCTTCTGAGCATTATTAGCGCGACTGTGCATTACCATTCTGGTAACAGGGATTATATTAATCCAGAAAGAAAATGATACCAAGTATCCGATAGTGTTTCATTGTAATTAATAAATGATTCAAAATGTAAATATGCGCGAACTTCCACAAAACATTACAGACAAAACAAATACAGCACATAATGATAAAAAATACATTAATATATTAAAAATCATATAGTTATACAAAAATATAAGAAAAAATAGATAGCCATACAAAAATCATCAACAATAAGCACATTGTGCCAAAAGCATCTCATCATTCTGGCGTTATAATTCCCCCGCTATCATCATTATTTTCATTATTACCTTCATTATCTGTAAGATAATTTTCGTACATTTCGACCGGCTTCTGGCCGGTTTTTTATTTCTTCACATTTTCATCAAAATTCTCCAGCAAGCACATTTTTCGCCAAGAAATAATAACCCGACGATATCATTCCCTTAATTAACTGCAGCACAAATCGCTAACGCGTCTATTTTGACTGTTGATTAATCGCATTACTTAAGAAGTGCTTAAATAGCGCTCTATTCAAGACTGAATGCGCTCAGGCCGTATTCTGATAGCCTGCCCAAATACCCGCAACGAAAGATCGCCGATACGCTACAGCGGGAGCGCCGGACCGGCTTACCCCCCAACAGCAGCGCGAATCCTTTCGACCCGGATCGCGTATTGTGATAAAAACAGTCCATTACTTTCAGCCAGCACTTTTTACAACAGATCCCGATGCCCACATGACTTCTACCCTGTGCAATGAACAGCAAAAACCCGGCGTCCCGGCGCAGATAGCCACGCGTCTGGCCTTTTTTATCGCCGGTTTCGGCATGGCCGCCTGGGCGCCGCTGGTACCTTTTGCCAAAACGCGGATCGGTATTGATGATGGGTCGCTGGGCTTGTTGTTGCTGTGCATCGGTGCCGGCTCCATGCTGGCCATGCCGCTGACCGGCTATCTGACCGGAAGGTTGGGCTGCCGCCCGGTGATCCTGCTCGCCGGCCTGGCATTGTGCATTGATCTCCCCTTGCTGGCGCTGATGGATAGTACCGCCGGCATGGCGCTGGCCCTGTTGCTGTTCGGCGCAGCTATCGGCATGATCGACGTTGCGATGAATGTGCAGGCCGTGGTGGTAGAGCGCGCCAGCGGCAAAGCCATGATGTCCGGCTTCCATGGTTTCTTCAGCGTCGGCGGCATAGCCGGTGCCGGTGGTGTCAGCCTGATGCTGTGGCTGGGGTTGCCACCCTTGCCGGCAACGCTGATTACCGTGCTGACCATCGCCACCCTGCTGACGCTCGCCAGCCGCAATTTACTGCGTGAGAGCGGCGGTGAAGAAGGTGGGCCCATGTTCGTGCTGCCGCGCGGCTGGGTAATGTTTATCGGTATCTTGTGCTTTATCATGTTCCTGGCGGAAGGCTCAATGCTCGACTGGAGCGCCCTGTTCCTCACCACCCTGCGCGGCGTCGAGCACAGTCAGGCCGGTTTAGGCTATGCACTGTTCTCCATCACCATGACCATCGGCAGGCTGAATGGCGATCGGGTGGTGAACGCCCTGGGCAGATATAAGGTACTGTTGCTCGGCAGTCTGTGCGCGGCTATTGGGCTGAGCCTGGCCATTGTCTTCAACAACGCGATGGTTTCGCTGGTTGGCTTTATGCTGGTTGGGTTGGGGGCCTCCAACGTGGTGCCGATCCTGTTCAGCGCGGCAGGCAACCAACAGGATATGCCGGCAAACCTGGCCATCGCCTCAGTGACTACCGTAGGCTATGCCGGCATTCTCGCCGGGCCGGCATTGATCGGCTTCATCGCCCAGTTCTCCAGCCTGACGGTGGCTTTTGCCTGCGTCGCCGTATTACTCCTGGCGGTTACCGCCAGCGCCAGAGCCGTAACCCGTTGATTCAGGAATGTGCAGTTAACTATGCAAAACAAACAACTGACGATTAGCTCGAGCAATATCACCCGCTTCTTCCTGTTATTTACCGTTCTGCTGACGATTGCCATCGGCCTGTACGGCTACAACTATACCAACGCCTGGCTGGCGGAAAAAAAATATGCATTGAACGGCATCGCTAACGGTCTGCAAAAGCGCATAGACAACTATCGTTATATCACCTACCAGATCTACGATAAATTCGGCAATACCTCTTCTTTAAGCAGCGATCCCAGCCTGCAGGAAACCCGCCTGCGCCCGGACGTTTATTATGTAGAGAAACCACACAAAAAAACCGATGCGGTTATTTTTGGTAGCCATGACGACAGCACGCTGGCGATGATCGCCAAGATTTCAGATTATCTGGATACCCGTTGGGGCGCCAAGTCTGAAAACTACGCCATGTATTATCTTAACGGCCAGGATAACAGCCTGAGCCTGATCACCACTCAACCGTTGAAAGAGCTGGCTTCTCGTTTTAGAGAAAGCTACCTGACAACATCGGCCGAGGATCGCCGGGCAGAAATGCTGCAACAGGCCAACATGCTGGACGAACGGGAAAGTTTCTCCAGCTTGCGTAAACAGCGCTTCCAGAACGCCTATTCATTTTCGATTCGCACCACCTTTAACCAACCGGGACATCTGGCTACGGTCATTGCTTTCGATCTGCCGATCAATGACATCATTCCGATCAATATGGCGCGGTCCAACTTTATGCTGCTGCCTGATGAAACCGATTTGGATGACAGCACTCTGCCGGTGGAAACGACCACCAATGCCAGCGTATCGCTGAGCGCCAGTTGGGTAGAGTTCAGCGCTCCGCTGCCGAATGCGCCGCTGAAAGTGGTGTACCGCGTCTCGGCCCTCAACCTGGCGATTGACCTGCTGCGCAACAATGTCTGGCTGATCGCCATTAATCTGCTGCTGTTGGCGCTGTCGATGATCGGCATTTATTCCATTCGCCGCCAGTACATCCGGCCGAGCGAAAGCATGGCGGTTGAACTGGAGGCCGAACGCGCGCTGAATCAGGAAATCATTGCCAGTCTGCCTTCCGGCCTGCTGGTGTATAGCTTCGCCAGCAATTCGGTGATCGCCAGCAATAAGATTGCGCAACATCTGCTGCCCCACCTCAGCCTGCAAAAAATCGCCCATATGGCCGAACAGCATCACGGCGTCATTCAGGCAACGGTCAACAATGAGGTGTACGAAATTCGTATCTTCCGCAGCCAACTGTCACCGGAAACCTACCTGTTCCTGCTCAACGATCAGGACAAAGAAGTGATGGTGAATAAAAGGCTGCAGCAGGCGCGGCGCGAATACGATAAAAACGTGCAGGCGCGAAAACTGATGCTGCATAACCTGGGTATCGAACTGAACCAACCGGTGCGCCAGATGCACGATTTGGCCGATCGGTTGCGCACCCAGCCGGATGAAGAACAGCAACAGACGCTGCTAAACCAATTGGTCGCGGAATCGACGTCGGTACTGGGGTTGATTGAAAACATTACCTTGCTTACCCGCCTGGAAACGCAAGACTGGCAGCCTTCTCGCCAACCTTTCAGCCCTGCGGCTCTGATAGATGAGTTGTTGCTGGAGGCACTGCCGGCCATCAATCAAAAAGGTCTGTCGTTGTTCAACCATGTCAATCTTGACGTCGAACAGCAATATATCGGTGACGCCAATGCGCT
The DNA here is from genome assembly GCF_003591175.1 of Serratia inhibens. GTDB lineage: Bacteria > Pseudomonadota > Gammaproteobacteria > Enterobacterales > Enterobacteriaceae > Serratia > Serratia inhibens. The sequence goes on from NZ_QYYG01000002.1 coordinate 549,031, forward strand.
GCGCAAGGTGATCTCGCTGCTGGTGCACTACGCCATCATCACTACCGCCTACGGCAAGATCTCGCTGGTGATCGATCATGAACCGGAACACCAGGATCGCCTGGTATTTCATATCAATGACACCGGCTCGGGCATTTCCAACGAAGAAATCAGCAACCTGAACTATCCGTTCCTCAGCCAAACGTTGGTGGATCGCTTTAATCATGGATCGGGTCTCACCTTCTTCCTGTGCAACCAATTGTGCAAAAAGCTCAACGGACAGTTGGACATTCGCAGCAAGGTGGACATTGGCACCCGCTATACCATCCGTGTGCCGATGGAAATGGAGAAAAAGGACACCGAAGCACAAGAGAAACTGCTCGACGGCGTGACCGCGCTGCTGGACGTCACTTCTGAAGAGGTGCGTGGCATCGTCACCACGCTGCTGCACGCTTACGGCGCGAGCTGCATCATTGCCGACGATCGCCAGGTTAATCGCGACTACGACGTGTTGCTGACCGACAATCCGCAAAGGGCCGACGACTATACGCTGTTGTTGACCACTGATGAAACGGGTTGGCAACAGCTTGAAAAGCGCTATATTCGGGTAAACTATAACCTGAGTGGCGCAATGATCGACGCGGTACTCATGCTGATCGAACAGCAAATGGCCGCTCTGGATCAGGAGGAAATCGCGCTATCGCTGACTGCCGATGACATCCAACTCTATGAAAAACAATTGAAATCAAGTGATTACTATGGCCTATTCGTTGATACAGTACCCGATGATGTCAAAAAACTGTATACTGAGGCGGGCAGCAGTGATTTCAATGCTCTGTCACAGACAGCACACCGCCTGAAAGGCGTGTTTGCCATGTTAAATCTGCTTCCCGGCAAGCAACTGTGTGAATCGTTAGAACAGCACATCGCAGACGGTGATGCGCTCAAGATCGAGAATAACATCAGTCAGATTGATTTTTTCGTCAGTAGACTGCTGCAGCAAGGTAGCCAACAACATGAATAACCTGAACGTAATTATTGCTGATGACCATCCTATCGTACTGTTTGGCATCCGGAAGTCACTTGAGCAAATTGAATGGGTGAATGTCGTTGGGGAGTTTGAAGACTCAACAGCACTGATCAACAATCTGTCCAAACTGGACGCTAACGTCCTGATCACAGACCTTTCGATGCCGGGTGATAAATATGGCGACGGCATTACGCTGATCAAATACATCAAACGCCATTACCCGCAATTGTCGATCATCGTTCTCACCATGAACAACAACCCGGCAATCTTAAGCGCCGTGTTGGATCTGGATATCGAAGGCATCGTGCTGAAACAGGGTGCGCCAACCGACCTGCCGAAAGCGCTGGCCGCGTTGCAAAAAGGCAAAAAATTCACGCCGGAAAGCGTCTCCAAATTGCTGGAGAGAATCAGCGCCAGCGGCTACGGTGATAAACGTCTGTCACCGAAAGAGAGCGAAGTTTTGCGCCTGTTCGCCGAAGGTTTCCTGGTGACCGAGATCGCCAAGAAGCTCAACCGCAGCATCAAAACCATCAGCAGCCAGAAGAAATCGGCGATGATGAAGCTGGGCGTCGAGAACGATATCGCGCTGCTCAACTACCTCTCTTCCGTCAGCATGGCACCGCTGGATAAAGAGTAAAACCTTCACGGTTAACCGAGGGCGCGGCATTTTATGCTGCGCCCTTTTGCTTTTTAGGCGTCCTTCGACTCGGCGCGTATGCGACGCACCTGCTGGCTGTAATACGCCAGCGTCTGTTCCAGGGTTTCCAGTGTGACCGGCTTCGACAGACAGTTATCCATTCCCGCCTCCATACAGCGCTGCTTCTCCTCTGCCAGGGCATTCGCCGTCACGCCAATCACCGGCAGAGTGAAGTGCTGCTGGCGCAGACGCTGGGTCAGGCGATAGCCATCCATGTTTGGCATGTTGACGTCGGTGAGCACGATATCGACGGTATTTCGACTCAGCACGTCAAGTGCATCTACCCCATCGTTGGCGGTAACCACCTGATAACCCAGCGAACTGAGCTGGTCGGAAAGCAATCTGCGGTTAATCGGATGATCATCCACCACCAACAGATGAATATCGCCGTTGTCCACCGTATTGGCCTTGGTTGGTAACGGCAATTGCATCAGAGTGCTGCCGCTTTCGGTACTGGTACCAAACAGCCGGTTGAGCAACGCGAGGGTTTCACGCGGCGTTGAGGTGCTATGCATCCAGTAACCCGGTCGGGTTTCCTGCGACGGGCCAATGTGCTCGATAGAAAACTGGATTTGCGCCAGCAGCGGCGAATTGACCATCAGCGGGTAGTCGCTGAGCATAACCTCCCCGGCCACCGTGTCCTGCCCCTGATGACGCAGCACCGTAGCGCCATAGCCGCCCAGGATCTCCATCAGATAGCTTTCCAGCCGATGGTTGCGAATACTCAGCCACAGAGTTTTCCCTTGCCAGGTGTCGCTGGCCTGCGGGATCGGGAACTGAGCGTTAAACAGCGGAATACGGATGGTAAACAGGCTGCCCAACCCCGGCTCTGATTCAACGGCGATATCGCCATCCATCATATTGATCAGTTTTTCACAAATCGCCAGCCCCAGCCCGGTCCCCTGGAAGTGGCGCTGCACGCCACTGCCCACCTGGAAAAAGGGATCAAACAGACGGGTAATCTCTTTTTCCGGAATGCCGACGCCGGTATCGCGGACGCTGAACTCCAGATAGCTGCCGCGCGTGCAGACTTGCAGAATGATGCAGCCGGTGTCGGTAAACTTAATCGCGTTGTTCAGCAGGTTGGACAAAACCTGCTGCAACCGCACGGGATCGCCGGAAATGCGCTCCGGCACGTTTTGTTCGATAAAACAGTACAACCCCAGCCGTTTCTTCACCACCAGCGGCAGATAGTTGCCTGCAATATGAGTGATCACCTCCAGGCAGGAAAACTCGCGCGGCTCAATCTTCAACTGCTCGGATTCAATTTTGGAGAAGTCCAGAATGTCACTGATGATCTTCAACAGCAGCCCGGACGAGTTGTTCATGGCATTAACCAGGCGATCAACCCCCTGCGGCAGCGCCTTGGTTTGCAATAAATCGAGGTTACCTATGATGCCGTACAACGGGGTACGCAGCTCGTGGCTAACTGTCGCCAGGAACATCGACTTGGATTGGCTCGCCTGTTCCGCCGCCGCCGCCATCTCCTGCAGCGACTCCTCCATTTTTACGCGGGCGCTGACGTCCACCAGCACGCAGATCGCCACATCCTCGTTACGGTAGCGGGAGTGAACGAAGCTGATTTGCAGATTGTTGTTATTGCTGGTCAACACATCGACAAAATTCACCTGCTGTTCGCAGATGATACGCGTAATGCGGTCACGGTCTTCGTGGGTCAGCAAATTGATGTAATTGTGCGCCAGCTCATTGCTCAGAATATTGGTGCCGTCGCTGATGCGCAGAATAAGGATCCCCACCGGCGCCGAGGCGACGATCTTGCGATTGAACTGTTCATGTTCTTCCAGCCTGAAGGCGTTATTCTCCGCCGGCAGGAACATTTTACGTTCAAACAGCCAGGCCAGGGTGAACAACACAATGGCCGACAGCAGGTTCAGCAGCAGCGCATTGAGGATCAGCACCTTGAAGCGCTCGACCACACTCTTTACCGGCAGGGCATAAACAATGCTGAGCGACGAAGGCGGAAGTGCCTTCTTCATAATCAGATGGCGGTAATTATCATCATAACCAAAATAGGTGTGCACATCCGGGTAACTGCCGAGCGTCGCGGCAGAGCGTTCCCCTTCCGCCAGACGCAGTATCGGTGCGTTATTCTCATCCAGCAGGGTCACGCCAATCGGCAGGTTGCCTGCCGAGACGAAATCTTCCAGCCTTATGGTCTGCTCGATGCCCAGCAGCGCCTCCAGCTTGTTGCCAATATAGATTGGTGTCAGTACATACAGATAACCGATATCCGGCCGCTGTTGGCTTGGGCTGATCCAGTAGAGGTTATTGTCTTTATCCTGATTTTTGGCGTTGCGGTATTTAAGGATGCGCTCGTGCAGCGATTTCAACACGTTCTCGCGGTTAGGTACGGTATTGCCGCCACCGAATTCCGCCATGCACAGGCTGTCGCCGCCGATGAAAAACACCCGGTTGAGATCATAGGCCGCGACGAAATTCTCTTTCCAATACTGGATCAGCCCGCTCAGCGAATTGAGCGAACTGCGGTAAGTGGTGTTAAGCGAACAGTTGGATTCCGGGTACAGCGGAAGAAACTCCGGCGTACTGTTCTTGCCGGGGAATATCCCACTGAACATATCCAGGCTGCTGACCGAACCGTTAAGGCGATTTTCCGCCATGTATTTGATATCCCGAATAATATCGGCAGAATGGCGGATGTAACTCTGCGCCTGATCGAAATCCAGGCTGTATTCTTGCCGAATGTCAGTCTCTTTATCGTTCAGGATATTCAAGATATAGAAGGTCGTGAGCAGCGCGCCCAGCGACCACAACATAATCGCCAGCACCCGGAACAGATAGCGGGATATTTTTAACGTGGTGCGAAAAGAAGCTAAATATTTCAATCGGATACCATGAAAAATTGAGTGACGGCCAGCGCATTCGCGTCCGAACCGGGCTTGCTGACTTTGGCACGGCAATTAAACCATAGAACTGAAAAAGGGCCTAGCATCGCTGCCAGGCCCTGTTTTCAACTGCAGGATCCGGGGTCAGCATCATGCTGCCCCCTTACCGCTTAGGCGTTGTCGTCTTCCGCATCATCTGCAGCTTCAGAATCATCGTCAGCTTCGTCCAGCGGTGCAGCGTCTTCTTCTGCATCTTCCGCGCCCGGCTCAAGGCTGTCCAACTCTTCATCTTCCACCGGCTCGGCAACGCGCTGCAGACCGACGACGTTCTCGTCTTCCGCAGTTCGGATCAGCGTAACACCCTGGGTGTTACGGCCAACCACGCTGACTTCCGACACGCGAGTACGCACCAGCGTACCGGCATCGGTGATCATCATGATCTGATCGGTGGTTTCCACCTGCACAGCACCGACAACCTGGCCATTACGCTCACTCACCTTAATGGAGATAACCCCTTGGGTAGCGCGCGACTTGGTCGGGTATTCGGTGACCGCGGTACGTTTACCGTAGCCATTCTGGGTCACGGTCAGGATATCGCCTTCACCGCGCGGGACGATCAGGGAAATAACGCCGTCGCCTTCGCCCAGGTTGATACCGCGAACGCCGGTGGCGGTACGGCCCATAGAACGCACCTGCGTTTCCGGGAAGCGCACCACTTTACCGTTGGCGGAGAACAACATGACTTCGTTGCTGCCGTCGGTCAGGTCAACACCAATCAGTTCATCACCCTCGTTGAGGTTGACTGCGATGATGCCGGCACTGCGCGGGCGGCTAAACTCGGTCAAAGCGGTTTTCTTCACGGTGCCGCTGGCGGTTGCCATAAACACGTGACGCCCTTCTTCATACTCACGCACCGGCAGAATGGCGGTGATACGCTCATTGGCTTCCAGCGGCAGCAGGTTGACGATTGGGCGACCGCGAGCGCCACGGCTGGCTTCAGGCAGTTGGTACACCTTCATCCAGTACAGGCGGCCACGGCTGGAGAAGCACAGGATCGTATCGTGGGTGTTGGCCACCAGCAGACGATCGATAAAGTCTTCTTCTTTAATACGCGCTGCTGATTTGCCTTTACCGCCACGGCGTTGCGCTTCATAGTCGCTCAGCGGCTGATACTTCACATAGCCCTGGTGCGACAGCGTAACGACCACGTCTTCCTGGTTGATCAGGTCTTCGATATTGATATCTGACGTGTTGGCGGTGATCTCGGTGCGGCGGCCGTCGTTGTACAGCTCTTTGACCGCCATCAGCTCTTCGCGGATCACTTCCATCAGACGATCCGGGTTTTCCAGAATAAAGATCAGCTCAGCGATGAAAGTCAGCAGCTCTTTATATTCGTCCAGCAGCTTTTCATGCTCCAGGCCGGTCAGTTTCTGCAAGCGCAGATCCAGAATCGCCTGAGCTTGCTGCTCGGTCAGGTAGTATTTGCCGTCACGGATGCCAAACTCCGGCTCCAGCCACTCGGGGCGGGCTGCGTCGTCACCGGCGCGTTCCAGCATCGCACCCACATTGCCCAGATCCCAGGCTTGCGCAACCAACCCGGCTTTAGCTTCCGCAGGCGTCGGCGCACGGCGAATCAGTTCAATGATCGGGTCGATGTTTGCCAGCGCGATGGCCAACGCTTCCAGAATATGGGCGCGGTCGCGAGCTTTACGCAGTTCGAAGATGGTACGGCGGGTCACCACTTCACGGCGGTGACGGACAAACGCCTGCAAAATGTCTTTCAGGTTCAGCAGTTTTGGCTGGCCCTGATGCAATGCCACCATGTTGATGCCGAAGGTAACCTGCAACTGAGTCAGCGAGTACAAATTGTTCAGTACCACTTCACCGACCGCATCGCGTTTGATTTCAACCACGATGCGCATGCCGTCTTTGTCGGACTCGTCACGCAGCGCGCTGATACCTTCCACGCGTTTTTCTTTTACCAGCTCGGCGATCTTCTCGATCAACCGCGCTTTGTTCACCTGATACGGGATTTCGTGAACAATAATGGTTTCGCGACCGGTTTTGGCGTCGGTTTCTACTTCGGCGCGAGCGCGCAGGTAGATTTTACCGCGCCCGGTGCGGTAGGCCTCTTCGATGCCACGGCGACCGTTGATGATCGCCGCAGTCGGGAAGTCCGGCCCCGGGATGTGTTCCATCAGGCCTTCGATGCTGATGTTTTCATCATCGATGTAAGCCAGGCAACCGTTGATAACCTCGGACAGGTTATGCGGCGGAATGTTGGTGGCCATGCCCACAGCGATACCCGACGAGCCGTTAACCAGCAGGTTCGGGATCTTGGTTGGCATGACGGCCGGGATCTGCTCTGTGCCATCATAGTTAGGCACGAAGTCGACGGTTTCCTTTTCCAGATCCGCCAGCAATTCGTGAGCAATTTTGGACATGCGCACTTCGGTATAACGCATCGCCGCGGCGGAGTCGCCGTCGACGGAACCGAAGTTACCCTGACCGTCCACCAGCATATAGCGCAGTGAAAACGGCTGAGCCATACGCACGATGGTGTCGTATACCGCGCTGTCACCGTGTGGGTGGTATTTACCGATCACGTCCCCGACGACACGGGCCGATTTCTTGTATGGTTTATTCCAGTCGTTACCCAATACACTCATCGCGTACAAAACGCGGCGGTGCACCGGCTTCAGTCCATCACGAACATCTGGCAGCGCACGTCCGACAATGACGGACATCGCGTAATCCAGATACGAGTTTTTCAACTCGTCTTCGATGTTTACCGGTGTGATTTCTCTGGCAAGGTCGCTCATGGAGCTGCTATCCCTCTACTAATGATTCATCTGCCCGCTGCCATAGTGGCAAAGGTGTAAAACTATATCACAAAGCACGCTTTACGGGAAAATAACCGCCGCTGTTTCGCTGAAATTGTGCATATATGTGCGGTAAAAATGTATCGGCGCAGACGGCGCTGCGCCGATACATGTATAATCCGCGCAACGAGAACAAGGAGCCAAACACGCCCATGAATGCAGAATCATCCAACCAAACGCAAAACGTTGACCATCAGGAAATCGCCAAGTTCGAGGCAGTGGCCTCACGCTGGTGGGATTTGGAAGGTGAATTCAAACCGTTGCACCGTATCAACCCGCTGCGGTTGAACTATATCCTGCAACGCGCCGGCGGCATTTTTGGCAAAACGGTGCTCGACGTGGGTTGCGGCGGAGGCATTTTGGCGGAAAGCATGGCGCGCGAAGGCGCTCAGGTGACCGGGCTGGACATGGGCACCGAGCCGCTGCAAGTCGCCCGACTGCACGCGCTGGAAAGCGGCGTGAATGTCACTTATGTGCAAGAAACGGTGGAGAGCCACGCACAGGCCAACCCGCAAGGGTACGACGTGGTGACCTGCATGGAAATGCTGGAACACGTTCCCGATCCGGCTTCGGTGGTGCGCGCCTGCGCTCACTTGGTGAAACCGGGCGGTCATGTGTTCTTTTCCACCATTAACCGCAACACCAAAGCCTGGCTGATGGCGGTGATCGGGGCGGAATATATTCTTAAGATGGTGCCTCAGGGTACGCATGACCATAAGAAGTTCATCCGCCCTTCTGAACTGATCGGCTGGGTCGATGGTACGCCGCTGCGCGAAAAACACATGATTGGCCTGCATTACAATCCCGTCACCGACCATTTCAAACTTGGCCGCAACGTTGATGTGAACTATATGGTACATACTCAACACGAAGGGTAAGCATTTCAGCCCGCACCGGGACCGGCTCCGCCGGATCCGGTGCGTATCGCCATCCGAATAAATGCCCGATTTGCGACTTTCGATCAAAATCGCCGTTGTAAACAGTTTTTAAGAAAATTAAATCAGATCAATATCACGTTTTTTTCTAACGTTTAATAAAGCGGCAAACGATCACGTTTTTGCAAATCTAAGGAAATTCTTATCACGCTTATTGACAAGCTTGTCGCCCCAGTCACAGCGCGCACTCACAGCCGAAAGCCAAATTTCACCCCCAAGTTATCCACAAAATAGGCCGGTTTTGTTCACTTGCAAACGCCCTGTTTTCTCACTATCTTGTTACCTCACCGACATACAACCCCTATATGTAGTGTTTACATACTGAACAGAGCGACTACACTTCAGTACGGGCGAATCATACGGACAACCACATGAACCAAAGTCTGCTTGTAACTAAACGCGATGGCCGCAAAGAGCGCATCAACCTCGACAAAATCCACCGGGTCATCGACTGGGCGGCGGAAGGTTTACATAACGTCTCGGTATCTCAAGTAGAGTTGCGTTCCCATATTCAGTTTTATGACGGCATCAAAACCGCTGATATTCATGAAACCATTATCAAAGCTGCAGCCGACCTGATTTCGCGCGACGCGCCGGACTATCAGTACCTGGCAGCACGCCTGGCCATCTTCCACCTGCGCAAAAAAGCTTACGGCCAATTCGAGCCGCCAAAGCTGCTCGCTCACGTGGCGCGCATGGTAGAAATGGGCAAGTACGATAAGCATCTGCTGGAAGACTACAGCTCTGAAGAGTTCGAGCAGATGGACTCCTTTATCGATCACTGGCGTGATATGAACTTCTCCTATGCCGCCGTCAAGCAGCTGGAAGGGAAGTATCTGGTGCAGAACCGCGTCAGCGGCGAGATCTACGAGAGCGCTCAGTTCCTGTATATCCTGGTCGCCGCGTGCCTGTTCTCCAACTATCCGCGCGAAACCCGTCTGGACTACGTTAAACGTTTCTACGACGCGATCTCCACCTTCAAGATTTCGCTGCCTACGCCAATCATGTCCGGCGTGCGCACCCCAACCCGCCAGTTCAGCTCTTGCGTGCTGATCGAGTGCGGCGACAGCCTGGATTCCATCAACGCCACCTCCAGCGCCATTGTGAAATACGTTTCGCAACGTGCCGGTATCGGCATCAACGCCGGCCGCATCCGTGCGCTGGGTAGCCCGATCCGTGGGGGCGAAGCTTTCCATACCGGCTGTATCCCGTTCTACAAACACTTCCAGACCGCGGTGAAATCCTGCTCTCAGGGCGGCGTGCGTGGCGGTGCTGCCACCTTGTTCTACCCGATGTGGCATCTGGAAGTGGAAAGCCTGTTGGTGCTGAAGAACAACCGTGGCGTTGAAGGCAACCGCGTACGTCACATGGACTACGGCGTGCAGTTGAACCGCCTGATGTACCAGCGCCTGATCAAGGGCGAAGACATCACCCTGTTCAGCCCGTCTGACGTGCCGGGCCTGTATGACGCGTTCTTCGCCAATCAGGACGAATTCGAACGTCTGTACACCCAGTACGAAAAAGACGACAGCATCCGCCAGAAACGCGTGAAAGCGGTTGAACTGTTCTCACTGATGATGCAGGAACGCGCCTCTACCGGCCGTATCTACATCCAGAACGTTGACCACTGCAACACCCACAGCCCGTTTGATCCGCAGATCGCACCAGTGCGCCAGTCCAACCTGTGCCTGGAAATCGCCCTGCCGACCAAACCGCTGGATGACGTCAACGACGAAAACGGCGAAATCGCGCTGTGTACGCTGTCTGCCTTTAACCTCGGCGCCATCGAAAGCCTCGACGATCTGGAAGAGCTGGCTACCCTGGCGGTGCGTGCGCTTGACGCCCTGCTGGACTACCAGGACTATCCGATAAAAGCCGCTTACCGTGGCGCCATGGGCCGCCGTACTCTGGGTATCGGTGTGATCAACTACGCCTACTATCTGGCGAAGAACGGTGTGCGCTACTCCGACGGCAGCGCCAACAGCCTGACCCATAAAACCTTCGAAGCCATCCAGTATTATCTGCTGAAGGCATCGAACCGTTTGGCTCAGGAACAAGGCGCCTGCCCGTGGTTCAATGAAACCACCTATTCGCAGGGCATCTTGCCGATCGACACCTACAAGAAAGATCTGGATACGATCTGTAGCGAGCCGCTGCATTACGACTGGGAAACCCTGCGTAAAGAGATCAAGGAAACCGGTCTGCGCAACTCCACCCTGTCTGCGCTGATGCCTTCGGAAACCTCGTCGCAGATTTCCAACGCCACCAACGGCATCGAGCCGCCGCGCGGCCACATCAGCATCAAAGCGTCGAAAGACGGCATTTTGCGCCAGGTGGTTCCGGAGTATGAGCGTCTGAAAAACGAGTACGAACTGCTGTGGGAAATGCCGAACAACGACGGTTACCTGCAACTGGTCGGTCTGATGCAGAAGTTTATCGACCAGTCGATCTCTGCCAACACCAACTATGACCCAAGCCGTTTCCCGGCCGGCAAGGTGCCGATGAAGCAGCTGTTGAAAGACCTGCTTACCACCTACAAGTTTGGCGTCAAGACGCTGTACTATCAGAACACCCGTGATGGTGCGGACGATGTGCAGGAAGATATGTTGCCGGCCAAGGGCGGTGATGACGACTGCGAAAGCGGCGCCTGCAAGATCTAATGTTTGACACAGCGGGCCGGAACTCTTCCGGCCCCTTCATTTAGCCACGTTACGATGGATTCAGGCTTATGGCTTACACCACATTTTCTCAGAAAAAAAACAACCAGTTGCTGGAGCCGATGTTCTTCGGCCAGTCGGTTAACGTCGCGCGTTTCGATCAGCAAAAACATGAAATCTTCGAAAAACTGATTGAGAAACAGCTGTCCTTCTTCTGGCGTCCGGAAGAAGTTGACGTGTCCCGCGACCGTATCGACTATCAGGCACTGCCGGAACATGAAAAACACATTTTCATCAGCAACCTGAAGTACCAAACGCTGCTGGATTCCATTCAGGGCCGTAGCCCGAACGTGGCCCTGCTGCCGCTGATTTCCATCCCGGAGCTGGAAACCTGGGTGGAAACCTGGTCATTCTCTGAAACCATCCACTCGCGTTCTTATACCCACATCATCCGTAACATCGTCAACGATCCGGCGCTGGTGTTTGATGACATCGTCACCAACGAAGAGATCCTCAAGCGCGCGAAAGACATTTCCGGCTATTACGACGATCTGATCGAGATGACTGGCTACTATCACCTGTTGGGTGAAGGCACCCACCAGGTCAATGGCAAAACCGTCACCGTTAACCTGCGGGCGCTGAAAAAGCAGCTGTACATCTGCCTGATGAGCGTGAACGCGCTGGAAGCCATCCGCTTCTACGTCAGCTTCGCCTGTTCGTTCGCCTTTGCGGAACGCGAGCTGATGGAAGGCAACGCCAAAATCATCAAGCTGATCGCCCGTGACGAAGCGCTGCACCTGACCGGCACCCAGCACATACTGAATCTGATGCGTTCCGGCGCCGATGACCCTGAGATGGCGGAAATCGCCGTTGAGTGTCAGCAGCAATGCTACGATCTGTTCGTGCTGGCCGCCCAGCAGGAAAAAGAATGGGCGGAATACCTGTTCCGCGACGGCTCGATGATCGGCCTGAACAAAGACATTCTGTGCCAGTATGTGGAATACATCACCAACATCCGCATGCAGGCGGTTGGCCTTGGCCTGCCGTTCGAAACCCGCTCTAACCCGATCCCGTGGATCAACGCCTGGCTGGTGTCCGACAACGTTCAGGTTGCGCCGCAGGAAGTAGAAGTCAGCTCTTATCTGGTTGGTCAGATCGACTCGGAAGTGCATGCCGACGACCTGAGCGACTTCGAACTGTAAGCGATGGCATCACCTCTCATCACACTGCGTGCCACAGGCACGCAGTTATCCTGCCCGAAAAGTGAAAGCTGCCTGCTCGACGTACTGGAACTGCACGACGTGCAGGTAGAATACCAATGCCGCTCCGGCTATTGCGGCGCCTGCCGCCTGACATTGGTAAAAGGTGAAGTGGCCTATCACCAACAGCCGCTGGCGTTTATCAATGACGGCGAGATCCTGCCCTGCTGCTGCATGCCGCTGACGGACATCGAGCTGGAAATATAATTTTCAACAATATTCTTCAGTTCCCCCGAATATGCCCCATGACTTTCGCGTTGCAGCTAGGCGGCAAGGGTGTAAATCCCCAGGAGCTTACTTGGGTAAGTGACTGGGGTGCACACCTGCAGCCAACAACGCTGCAGCTTGAAAGGCGACGGGCATGAATAACAAAATAGTAATACATACAACAGTTAACGAGTGAAACACATGCTTTAACCGCATGCTTGCCTCCTTGCTGTGAAGGGGCTACCATAACGGTGTCTAGGCGTTAGGGCAGCCCCATTCTGATTGAGAGTCAGTTTGGGGCTTTCACTTATCCGCCTTGCCACACAATGCTCAAGACGAACAGTCTCAAGCACCCGCAGCGATTGTAACAGCCTGTCCCAATCAAGATAACCCCTTATAATATTATGATTAATAAGGGATATATCATTAAACCTAACGATTCCTTACTCGATAATCTCCACGATCTCCAGCCAGCCGTTTTTGCCGCACACCTGTTCGCCGTTCAGCCAACGCCGCAGCATGTCGAGCGCCAGCATCGCCACCGACTCCTGCCGCAGACGCAAGCCATGGCGCGCCGACCGGTAACGTACCGTCTGGCCGATCCCCCCTTTCGGCGTGTGCAACGCAACGCTCACCCGATCGTCACTCATCGCACTGACCGCCAGCGCCAATTGCGCGCCCGCCAGCTCTGCCAGCGAACGGGCGCGGGCCAACGTGGTTTCCAGCGTTTCCACACAGTGCGACGGCAACAACTCGCCGCCGGCCAGCGGTGCGCCTTCGCTCTGCAATTGCAGATTGATCAACCCGGCGCTGAACTGTTCGCTCAGCGCCAGCTTCAACCCTTGTTGGGTTAACCGCTGCGCCAGCGTCGCCGGCAAGCCTATCGTGCCTTCGAAAATGGTGTTCTCACCCGCCACCTGGTGCACTCGCTCCCACGCCTGTTCCATAGCCGCTCGCTGGGTCTCCGGGCCGGTCAGTTTCAGTTCAATGATCGGGCTGGAAGAGCGGTAACCGAGCACCACTTCCGGCGGCAGCGGCATGCCGTCCAACTCGGCGGCCAGATCGCTCTCCGAAGTGCCAAAAGTGGTTAAGCGCAGGCACAGCGGCGGTGCCGGCAGGGGAAAACGTTGGCGCAGGCGCGGAACGATTTGCTGCTCGACCATCACTTTGAATTCAGAAGGTACGCCGGGAGTGAAGAACATCGTGCACTTGTTCAGCTTGAGCGCAAAACCGCAGGCGGTGCCAACCGGGTTATCGAGCATTTCGGCGTTAGCCGGGATCTGCGCCTGTTTGCGGTTTGAAGCCGCCATCGGCCGGCCACGCCCGGCAAAATAGGCCTCGATGCGCGCCATCCATTCAGCATGCTCAACCAGCTCAACGCCGCAGGCGGTAGCCGCCGCCAGCGCGCTGAGGTCATCGCTGGTCGGCCCCAGGCCGCCGTTAACGATCAGAACATCAGCGATATGGCTTCGTTCCTGCAACGTTTCGATCAAAGAGGAGAGACTGTCCCCCACCGTTTCACGACCGCTCATCGGCATGCCCTGCTGGAACAGATAGTCTGCCAGCCAGGCGGCGTTGGTATCTATAATTTGCCCGTGCAGCACCTCATCGCCGGTGCTGAGCATCTCCACTCTTAACATTGATCTCTCCCTTATTTCCGATCATTCCACTATAGAAGCCTGTAAATAAGTTTTCACTATGCATCACAGGTTAATTTCTGCTGAGGGCATTTTGCGGTTTCCTGCGGCCTTAACCATTGTAAATATTTCATTACACCACCCGTAACGCCTGTTTGACACGAAATAGTCAATCAACTATCCTGCCGCCCTCGGAATGAGTTACCTATAATTTCCCCAAATCTTTGACGGGTAGAGAAAAAAGTGAAGAATCGCACTCTGGGCAGTGTTTTTATCGTGGCAGGCACCACCATTGGTGCCGGGATGCTGGCGATGCCACTGGCGGCGGCCGGCGTAGGTTTCGGCGTCACGCTGGCCTTGCTGGTCGGGCTGTGGCTCTTGATGTGTTACACCGCGCTGTTGCTGGTGGAGGTGTATCAGCATGAAGAGGCGGATACCGGTCTGGGTACCCTGGCGAAACGCTACCTCGGCGGTGGCGGCCAATGGCTGACCAGTTTCAGCATGATGTTCCTGATGTACGCCCTGACCGCCGCCTATATCAGCGGTGCGGGTGAACTGCTGGCAGCCAGCATCAGCCAATGGACCTCACAGGATTTCCCCACCACGCTCGGCGTATTGCTGTTTACCCTGATTGCTGGCGGCGTAGTCTGCATCGGCACCCATTCGGTCGATCTGTTTAACCGCATTTTGTTTACCGCTAAAGTGGTGTTTCTGATCGTCATGCTGGGCCTGATGCTACCGAATATTCACCGCACCAATCTGATGACGTTGCCGCTGGAACAGGGGCTGGCGCTGTCGGCCATCCCGGTCATTTTTACTTCCTTTGGCTTCCACGGCAGCGTGCCCAGCATCGTTAACTATATGGGCGGCAACATCCGCAAACTGCGCTGGGTGTTCATCATCGGCAGCGCCATTCCGCTAGTGGCTTATATATTCTGGCAATTGGCCACGCTGGGGAGCATAAGTTCTACCACCTTCGTCGGCATTCTGGCGCAACAAGCGGGGCTGAACGGCCTGTTGCAGGCGGTACGCGACGTGGTGGCGTCACCGCATGTAGAGTTGGCGGTACATCTGTTTGCCGATCTGGCGCTGGCCACTTCGTTCCTTGGCGTGGCGCTCGGATTGTTCGATTTCCTGGCCGATTTATGCAAACGCCAGAACAACGTGCGCGGCCGTCTGCAAACCGGGGCCATCACTTTCCTGCCGCCGCTGGCGTTCGCTCTGTTCTATCCGCGCGGCTTTGTATTGGCTCTGGGATTCGCCGCCATTGCGTTGGCGGTGCTGGCGCTGTTGCTGCCGTCATTGCTGGTATGGAAGACGCGTCAACGGCATCAGGCGCAATACCGCGTCTGGGGCGGCACGCCGGCGCTGGCGCTGGTGTTTGTTTGCGGGATTACGGTGATTGCCATTCAACTGGGCATTGCCAGCGGCATACTGCCGGCGGTGGGGTAATAGATTTATCAGTAACACAAGGGGGCCAGTTGGCCCCCTTTTTGTTTCTATCAGAAGCTCAGACCGACTCCAACATACGGGCCATCGGCAAGCGTGTTGTCACGATGCCCGTCTTTCCCTTCCATCTTTATGTAGCGGTAACCCACATCCACGCTGAGCGGGCGGAAAACATTCCAACGCAGGCCGCCGCTGGCCTCGTTATACGCCTTCACGCCGCTGGTCAGCGAGTCCGGTGCAAAATAACCTTCGCCATGCAGGCTGAAGTAACGGCTGATAGCCCAGTCCAGGCCGCCGCCCACCGCCAACGCGCCACCGTTATCGCCGTCTTTCGGGCTCAGGTAAAGCGCCTTGCCACCTACAGTCGCGGTCAACGGCCCCAGCGGCAGACCGAAATTCAGCCCCAGGCTGCCGACGTTGCCGTCGTGATCGCTGCGCGCCCAGTTGCCCGACAACCCCAGCCCGGTGCTACCGGTGTCTTGGCCGAAGCCGAGGTTGGTGTAATGCTGCCCGGCCTCGCCCGACAGGCTGATAGCGCTCGCCGTACCGGTCACAAACAGCATACCCGCTGCGCACGCGACCAAAGTTTTTTTCATCATGTTTCCCTCTCGTTTTTCATCCGTTCAGAATGATCTGAACCAACCCGCAATAATACGTCCCCGAGTTTATACCAAAATACAACGAGTCTTTTAGGGATAACGGCTGAAAAATCCTTCTGATATCAGATAATTGTAAAGTTTTGCAAGTAAAAGGCGAATTCACGCTGACGGCGTCAACGATAACTCAGACCTATTTGCCGTCGTCGCCCAATAGATCTACAAATAGTAATGGCATTAATCAAAATCCGGAGAGAACCCCAGCAAAACCATCATGATGAACGCTTAAGCCACCCGAGCATTAACTCAAGGGCAATACGATAAGGAGCAAGTGATGAGCAAGAAAGGATTGACCACAGCGGCCGGCGCCCCGGTTGTCGATAACAATAATGTGATCACCGCAGGCAAACGCGGGCCGATGCTGCTGCAAGACGTCTGGTTCCTGGAAAAGCTGGCCCATTTCGATCGCGAAGTGATCCCCGAGCGCCGCATGCACGCCAAAGGTTCCGGCGCCTACGGCACTTTCACCGTCACCCATGATATTACCCAATACACCCGCGCAAACATCTTCGCTGAAATCGGCAAGCAAACCGACATGTTCATCCGCTTCTCCACCGTAGCCGGTGAGCGCGGCGCAGCAGACGCCGAACGCGACATTCGCGGCTTTGCCATGAAGTTTTACACCGATGAAGGCAACTGGGATCTGGTAGGCAACGACACACCGGTATTCTATCTGCGCGATCCGCTGAAATTCCCCGATCTTAACCACGTGGTAAAACGCGATCCGCACACCAACCTGCGCAACCCGGTGTACAAATGGGATTTCTTCTCCCATCTGCCGGAGTCCCTGCACCAATTGACCATCGATTTCAGCGATCGCGGCATCCCGAAGTCCTATCGCCATATGCACGGCTTCGGTAGCCACACCTACAGCTTTATCAATGCCAATAACCAGCGTTTCTGGGTGAAATTCCACTTCCGCTGCGAACAGGGCATTGAAAACCTGATGGATGACGAAGCGGAAGCGATCATCGCCAAGGATCGTGAAAGCTCGCAGCGCGACCTGTTCGACGCGATCAAGTTCGGTGATTTCCCTCGCTGGAAGCTGCAAATCCAAATCATGCCTGAACACGAAGCCTCGCAGACGCCCTACAACCCGTTCGATCTGACCAAGGTATGGCCGCATGGCGACTACCCGCTGATCGACGTCGGCTTCTTCGAACTGAACCGCAACCCGGACAATTATTTCTCAGAAGTTGAACAGGTGGCGATGAACCCGGCCAACGTGGTGCCGGGCGTCAGCTTCTCGCCGGACAAAATGCTGCAGGGGCGCCTGTTCTCATACGGGGATGCGCACCGCTACCGCCTGGGCGTTAACCATCACCAAATCCCGGTTAACGCCGCCAAATGCCCGTTCCACAACTATCACCGCGACGGCGCGATGCGCGTGGACGGCAACAGCGGCAACGGAGCGACCTACGAGCCGAACAGCTTCGGTCTGTTCCAGGAACAACCGGATTTCAGCGAACCGCCGTTGAGCCTCGAGGGCGCGGCCGATCACTGGAATCACCGCGAGGATAAGGATTATTTCAGCCAGCCGCGCGCACTGTTCAACCTGCTAAGCGCCGAAGAACACCAGCGCATGTTCACCCGTATCGCCGGTGAGCTGTCGCAGGTGCCGGAACAGATCCAACGCCGTCAGGTCGATCTGTTTACCCAGGTGCACCCGGACTACGGTGCCGGCGTGGCCAGGGCGCTGGGGCTGAAATAATCCCCATAGCCGCACGCGCCATTAACCTGATTGATTGAAACCTATAGTTTCATGAATATTAAGACGATACATAAAGCACCGAACTATTCTGCGTCGGTGCTTTATTTTTTCGAAAACGAAGACGTTTAGAGCAACGCCCTGCTATCGATTAGAAGGCGTTCCGCTCCCAACTCAACACATAAAACCAACGAATGTTTTCATTAACATCCAGGATGTTTCCCGCACGGACGCCCCGTCGTACGCAATGACGAAAATAATTTAATAATACAATAAATACAATAAGTTAAATAAAAACACACTACTAACCAGTAGATGGACGTATGCATTTTCGCAAGAAAAAAATGCATAAAAATCGCCCTCATCACTTCAATTGTGACGAATATCTAATGATTCGAATAAAAAACAAACATTATCTTTACCTCTTGTGCACATCTTTGAGAGATATACCGGTGCCTGATGTCAGGCATACCTACCCTACAAGAGGATAAACTCGATGAAACTGAAAAAAATTAGCAAGAAATCGACGAAGAAGCTGGGCGGCGCCACCTGTGGCTAACCTGTGCCAATAACAGGCAGGGCCAGTCATAAGCACCGGCCCTGCATCCCGCATAAAAGGAAAATGACATGGATAAAAACTACCAAACCACCCCCAAGTTCGTTCACAACCTCTGGACCACCAATGAAGACGACGAATATTATCTTCGCTTTACGGCGGGACTTTACGAAGTAGAAAAAGAAGATGCGCGGGATTTTTATAAAATACGCAGTTATTGCACCGGACATAACACCGTCGCAGAAATCTCAAATAAAACAAACCTCCCCGTTCAACGTATCGAAGAAATGGTCGCCTCTCTTCACGAAATAGGAATGGTGAGAAATGAGATAAAGCCGGCCAACGAAGATCTACTGAATAAAACCATGCAAGCTTGCGAAATGTGGGCCGAGCAGGTTGAAGAAACGCATTTATTCAACAAATTCCTGTATGGCGACACCAACCGAAACGTCCTTATCGGTTTTTTCCTGGAAACCTATCATTATATAAAAGCATTCCCTTCCATCATTAACGCCGCGCTTGATAACACAGACGACCCTGAACTCAAAAAGATCCTCACCGAATACAAGCAGCAAGAAACCGGGCATGAATCCTTCATATTATCGACCTTACTGAAATTGGGCATGAAACAAGCCGAAGTGGAAAGCTCAGTGCCTTTGGTCTCAACGCTCAATTTAATCAGTATGATAAGCGACCTGTTCAGAATGCATCCCAGCACCGTCTTTCTGATTGCCAAGGTCATCGAGTCTCACGATTTTGACCAGGCAGAAGTCACCAATGCCATTCAGGATATAACGCGGCACTATGAGCTGGCGCCCGGCACCCTTGAGCCCTTCTTCCAACACTCACAAATAGACTACGAACTGGGCCATTCACAGCTGCTCGACAAACATAGCCATCTGGTCAGCCTCGCTGATCTAGAAGAAACTTCTTTCATTTTGAACGCGATACATGACATAAAACATGCTATCGACCTTCAGTGTCTTGAAATAGAAGAGTACTACTCAAAAGAAGGCAACTATATTCCTCGTCAACGGGTCGATTACTTCGGTATATAAGCCATGTTTCCCATTCTGCTCTCTGCGCTCACCTCCGGCATTTCGATGGCAGTATTCTTTACTGCCATCGCCTGGTTTATAGAGAGCACATTCAACTCCAGCCTGCTGGTTTCTGTCGTGCTGTCGTCAGGATATATCGTCACCTTTTTTGCTCTCCCCTCTATTGCTCACCTGACTGACAAAACAACCTGTAAAAAAATGCTTAATATCATTTACGCTGTGGGTGCCCTCAATGCCCTGGCATTTTTGGTGATAAATCCCGCCGGGCAAGGCGCATGGCTTTCATTTACCGTCATTTTGTTATCGACATCGGTATTTACGCTAATACGGGCGTCCGACCAGGTGATCCGCTCCACCTACATGAAAAAGGTGTTGCCCGAACATAACCTGTACCACGCCAACCGACTGCTGGAAATGGTCAGACAAGGGATAACCTTTCTTTCCGGCGGGATTGCATTTTTAATCCTGCAGGACAAATCCATCCAAAACGTTTGTCTGATAGCCCTGTTCTGCTTCTCTCTTTCATTACTTATCAACCGCTACATTCCCCGCGACAAGATCAATGAGACGGGAGAATCAACAGCAGCGGCCCCCAAAAAACTGACGATGTACCATAACGGTTATGTCTTCTTTCTTGGCGAGAAAAAGCGCATTATCGAACTGCTCTCCTTGTTCCCCTACATTTGCGTTGTCTTTTTAAACGCATTATATCCTGCATTGTTTACTCGCATCGGTGCCCCCGTCAGCGCATACGCCATTCTCGTCGTCCCCTACGGGCTGGGCGCGATTGCAGGCAGCATGTTGAATTCCCAGCCTTGGGTGCCGTCCTTAAAATCCGCGTATGTTATCTTTGGCGGCGGGTTCATTATCGGGTTGCTTTTGCCCTTATTATTCAAAAGTCTTCCCGCCGTCTACGCCTGCCTTTTTGCGATCGCGTTCTGTCATTCCCACATCCGGGTAAGAAGAAATACCCTGATCATGACCCAGGCGGAAAGCAAAGAACTGGCCCGCATTCTTGCATTCAATGAAGTGTTGTTCATTTGCCTATCCACAGTGCTGGGTCTGGGATTGAGCCTGATAGCCGACCGGCTGGGCTTTTGGTTGGCCTGGGAGATCGTGATTGCCCTGAATCTGATGGTGCTGTTGCTGATTGTCCTGACGCCGGGTCCGGCGACCCAGCCCTCTACACCAATGGAAAGCGCTCAGGAAAACGAGCGCTGACTGGCGGAGCTGAGTAAAAAAATCGGGGCCAGTCATTCCCAATACGGCTGTTCTGCATTTATCCCACGACCTGAAAATCACATTCCGATCCGTGGTTCCTATACGGTGGAACCCTGCTCCGCTACCCATTGCTGCAGCAAACGGCGCGAAATCTTGATACCGCCGTTTTTCAGCTCGTCGGGTAAAGCGAACAGCGCCGTCGGGCGCTGGAAATTGGCCAGCTTGCCCTGTGACCACGCCAGCAGCGTGTCCAACGCCAGAGGCGATTCGCTGTCGATCACCGCCACCGGCCGCTGTCCAAACTCCGCATCTTCCACCGGTACCACAAACGCCTGCGTAATCTGCGGATGCTCCATCAGCACGCGTTCAATATCCTCCGGTTGCACACCTTCCCCCCCGCTGAAAAACAGGTTATCCATCCGTCCGATAATTCGCAGCTCCCCCTGTTCCATCACGCCGCGATCGCGGGTATGAAACCAGCCTTGCTCGTCGGCCAGCGGCTGCAAAGCACCGCGATGCCAGTAGCCCAACGCCAGGCTCTGCGCGCGGATCCACACTTCCTCATCCACCAGTCGGATTTCACGGCCGGCCAAGGGTAACCCAACGCCCGGCCGCGTATCGGCGCGCTTGGCGCAGACCGTAGAAGCCAGTTCGGTCAGACCATAGCCGCACCAACAACGAATACCCGCTGCCTCCGCCTGTTCGGTCAGCGCAACCGGGATCATCGCCCCGCCCAGCAGTACCTCTTTTAGCCTCAGATCTTCCAGCGGCTGCGCCAACAGCCGCCACAGCTGCGTCGGCACCAGCGAGGCATGAGTGCAGCCCGCCAATGCGTCGGCCAAGGGGGATATATCACGCACCACCAGCGTGGCACCCGCAGCCAGCCAGCGCCAGACAATGCCCTGGCCGGATACGTGAAACAGCGGCAGGGAAAGCAACCAACGATCCTGCGACTGAAAATCCATCAACCGCAACACCCCTTCCGCGCTGGCTAAATGCCCGGCGCCGTTATGCCCGGCGGCCTTTGGCATACCGCTGGAGCCTGAGGTCAGCGTCAGCGTCGCCAGCCGCTGCGGATCCCAGGTGGGCAAAGCCAGCCAACGCGGCTCGGTAGAGGGCGGGGTCAACGGAATCAGAGCGGCCGACAACGCCGGCAAAGGCTCCGGGCTGAAGACAAAAGCCATATCCAGGTCGGGCAACAGCCTGTCCAGCAGAGAAACGGGCAAGGCCGGGTTCAACGGCAACAGCCGCGCACCGCACTGCAGCAGCGCCAGATAGGCCAGCAACAACGGATAGCTGTTCTTGCCACACAGCGCAACACCACTGCCGGGTTCAACACCCTGATGCTGAAAATCGGCCGCCAGCTCATCCACCTGGCGTTGCAGTTCCAACCAGTTGACCGGCTGCCGGCCGACAATCACCGCCGTCGCCTGCGGTTGCCGCTGCGCCCAATGTCGCCACGGCCAATCGTTCAACTGCGCCATAGGCATTCCATCGCTTGCAGATCCTGCAACGGCAGGCGGCTGCCCGGCCAACGCCGCAGCAACTGCGCCTGCATCAAATCGAGCGTATCCAGCCCGGGAACGGTGGCCGGCGTCAGCCAGTGCGCGATGCGTGCCAGTTGGGTCAGCCCCAGACTGGATTCGAGGCTGGAACTGATCACCGCCGTCAACCCTGCCGCATGGGCCTGCTCCACCAGAGCCTGACAGCGGCTCAGGCTGCCGACCAGCGTGGGCTTGATCACTATCGCCGCCACGCCCGGTTCGGCCTGCACCACAAAATCCGCCTCGCGCACGCTCTCGTCCCAGGCGATGGCAATACCGGTCGCCAGGGCGAAATCCCGCGATTCATCACGGGTTTGGCAGGGTTCTTCGAGAAAGGCGATGCGATCGCGCAGCGCCGGATTGACGTATTTGGCGAAACCCTCGGCTTTGGCACGGGTCCAACTGCGGTTGGCGTCCAGCCGCAAGCGCAAATCCGGCAGCGCCTCCAGCAGCACGTTAACGATCATGCCGTCGCGCACCGCCTCATACAGCCCAACCTTCACCTTGGCGACCTTCTCGCCCGGCAGCGCGCTCAACACGTCGAACAATTCATCGGGATCGCCGGTGCACAGCGGCGCTTTGCGGTAGTCGGCCTGCAACGGGAGCCGTTGTGCCAACTCCGCCAGAGCGCAACTGGTGCCGAACGCCACCGAAGGCAGCGGACTGTCTGCCGGCAACGGCCCTGCCTGCCAGCCCTGCAGCCAGGTCAGCGTAGCCTGTTCGGCTTCGGCCAGCGTTTCCTGGCTGAACTCCGGCAGCGGCGCAATCTCGCCCCAACCTTCCTGCTCGCCCTGCCGCAGATGAATCAGCAGGCCATCGCGGGTTTTCAGCCGCTGGTTACGCAGCACCACTCCCGCCTCCATCGGCAGGCGGTAACGGTAAACCGCGGCGTTGCGGATCGGCGCGTTCATTACGGGTTACGCTTGAATTTGCTGAAGTCCGGCCGGCGCTTTTCGTTAAACGCGTTGCGCCCTTCCTGGCCTTCGTCGGTCATGTAGAACAGCATGGTGGCGTTGCCCGCCAACTCTTGCAGGCCCGCCTGGCCGTCACAGTCGGCATTCAGCGCCGCTTTCAGACAGCGCAGCGCCATCGGGCTGTTCTGCAGCATTTCGCGGCACCAGCGCACGGTTTCTTTTTCCAGATCCGCCAGCGGCACTACGGTGTTGACCAGGCCCATATCCAGCGCGGCGGCGGCGTCATACTGGCGGCACAGGAACCAAATCTCACGCGCTTTCTTCTGGCCGACGATGCGCGCCATGTAAGAAGCCCCCCAGCCGCCGTCGAACGAACCGACTTTCGGGCCGGTCTGGCCAAAGATGGCGTTGTCCGCCGCAATGGTCAGATCGCACATCATGTGCAGCACATGGCCACCGCCGATCGAATAACCGGCCACCATTGCCACCACCGGTTTCGGGCAGGTGCGGATCTGGCGCTGGAAGTCGAGTACGTTCAGGTGATGCACGCCACTGTCGTCCTGATAGCCGCCGTAGTCGCCGCGCACTTTCTGATCGCCGCCGGAACAGAACGCTTTATCGCCGGCACCGGTGAGAATAATGGTGCCGATACCGTCGTCGTAACGGGCATTGGCCAGCGCTTCCAGCATCTCTTTCACCGTATGCGGACGGAACGCGTTGCGCACTTGCGGGCGGTTGATGGTGATTTTAGCGATGCCGTCGGCGGATTTGTGATACAGGATATCCACGAAATCACCGGAGCAATCCTGCCAGTCGATGGCGGCATACAGTTGTTCTTCATTCGGATAAAGCATGATCGGTTCCTTTAACCAGGGTTAACGAGAAAGGACTGCAGCTCGGCGACGAAATCCTGCGGGTTAGCCAGGTGCGCATTGTGTCCGGCCTGCGGCACGGTGCGTAACGGTAACCCGGCGTCGCGCGCCAGCCGTTGAAATTTGGGGTCATTTTCGCCGCACAGCACCATCAGCGGTACAGTCAATTGCTGCAACTGCGGCGCCAGATAAGGCTGTTGCCCCAATGAAGTGGCTTGCAGCATGTCAGCCACCGCCGGGCCGTTGTTGTCGGATCGGGCGGTGATCAGCGCATCGCGATGTACGCCGCTGAGTTCGGTAAATACCGGCTGTTGATACCAGTCCGCCAGCACCTCGGCGATCGGCTGATGCCGGAAACGTTCTGCCCAGGCGGCGTCCTGCATACGGCGTTGGCTGCGCAACGCCTCGGTGTCCAGCCCCGGATTGCCGCCCTCGACAATCACCCCCAGCAGGCCGTCAGTTTGACCATGGCAAGCGTGATACATGGCGATGCGCCCGCCCAGCGAATAGCCCACCAGCCAATAGCGTTCGATGTCATGCATCTGCAGAGTGGCGCTGATTTGCGCGCTGATATCGTCAAAACCGCGGCACGCCACGGCAACCGAATCGCCGTGACCGGGCAGATCAATGGCCAGCGACGGCCACTCCGGGCAGTGCGCGGCGATCACCCGCCACTCATTATTGTTACCCAGCAGACCGTGCAGCCAAATCAGCCAAGGGCGGTCCGGTTCGCCCCGTTGTAAAATACGTGTCGCCAGCATCATTGCCCCGCCATTTGTTGCACCAGATGCCGCAATGTCTCGGCGCCGTCGCTCGGCGGCACCTGCAGCTCAATCAACGTAGCGCCGCCGTGGCGCCAACCTTGTTCAACCGCCTGCCGCAGTTGCCCCCAGTTTTCCGGCCGCGCATAGTTCAGTTGGAACATCGCCGCTGCATGGCTGAAATCCACGTCCTGCGGCATGCAGTAGAAACGCTGGCGATCTTCTTCCGGCGTCGGCAACAGTGAAAAAATCTGGCCGCCGTTGTTATTCACCACAATCAGCACCGTGGGTGCAGAACACTGCCGCAGCAGCGCCAACGCATTCAGATCGTAAAGCGCAGAGAGATCCCCCACCACCGCCAGCGTCGGTTTGGCCGTTGCCCGTTGTACGCCTGCGGCGGTAGAGATAAGGCCGTCGATACCGCTGGCGCCGCGATTGCTGAACACGGGATAACCGGCCGGCAATCGGGTCAAGGCGTCAATCAAACGTACAATCAGGCTGTTGCCGAGGAACAGTTGGCCGTTTTCCGTCAGCAGCTCCGGCAGACGGTGCGCCAACTGCGCCTCGCCAAAACGGTTCACCAGATAGCCGGAGACGGCGTCCAGAGCGCGATCCGCCAGTGGCGCCAACGCTTCGGCCCAGGGGGAGCGCGGCTGCGCCGGATGCAGTTCGAGCCATTGCGCCACGCAGGAGCGGATGCGGCGGCCACGGTGATGCGCCGGGTCGAGCCGGCCCGGCAACTCATCGATCAGCCAATACTCCTGCGGCCGGCATTGCTCCTGCCATTGCAACAGGCGTTTGCCGGTCAGGCTGCTGCCAAATTGCACCACCAACTGCGCGTCTTGCAAAATGCTCTGCGCCTGAGGCTGAGCCAGCCATAAATCGGCACAGGGCAGCGGCTGGCCGGTCTGGGACAGCACATCGCCAATCAACGGCCAGCCCAACGTTGCTGCCCAGTGAGCCAGCTGTTCTCCCTCTTGCGCGCTCATGCGCCCCGCCACCACCACGCCGCGTTTTTGCCGCCAGGAGAACCAATCCGGCTGTTTCAGCACCTCATGGGGATCCATTTCCCGCAGCCAGGGCTGGTTGCCTTGCCACCAGTCGCCTAGTGCCGCCGACCAATCGGCGTAATGTTGTTCATCGCCGCCGTACAACGGTTCGGCAAACGGGCAGTTGATATGCAAAGCGCCGTGCTGCAAGCGCGCCATGGCGCTGTCGACGGTGGATGCCAGCCAACTGGCGGGGATATCCGGCGTCGGGCGCGGCAGTTCAATGCTCAGCGCCGGATGGCTGGCATAAAGGCCGGTTTGGCGGATCGCCTGATTGGCGCCGCAGTCGATCAGCTCTGGCGGCCGATCGGCGGTGATAAACACCAGCCGTTCACCGGTCAGCCCGGCTTCAATCAGCGCAGGATAGAGATTTGCGGCGGCGGTGCCGGAAGTGACGATCACCGCCACCGGCTCCCGCGACGCTTTCGCCAGGCCAAGCGCCAGATGGCCCAGCCCGCGTTCATCAAAATGGGTATGACAGACAAAAGACCTGTTAGCCGCCGCCGCCAGTGTCAATGGCGTAGAGCGCGAACCCGGAGCGATGCAAACATGCCGCACTCCATGCCGGGCCAGCGCTTCCAACAACAACGCCGCCCAGCGGCGATTAAAAACACTTGTCGACATAATTCGCTCACAAGTCGGTTAACAGACATCAGCCATCGGCACCCGCTATTTAGCGGCATGCCAAAAATTATGTTCTGTATTATATGAGTAGTTATCTCTACGACTTTTGCGCCAGCGCAAAAACGCCGTATATCCTTGTGACTTTATGGCAGACAATTCCTTGATTTAAAACAAAAAACAAACAAATATACCACAAGTTATTTACATCCCCCCACGCTTGTCGCCCAACAATCCCGTGCAATAAATAGGGCTATTCACTCCGAGTAGCCGGGTTGCAACAAGGTCAACAGCCCGGCGGCCTTGTTTTCGACTTCCTGCCACTCTTCGGCGGCATCGGAACCGGCCACAATACCGGCACCGGCGTAGAGCCTTAGCCCTTCCTCCTCTAACTGTGCGCAGCGTAGTGCAACGCAAAACTCACTGAGGGAAGAGGAAAGATAGCCGGCCGATCCGGCGTACCAACCGCGGGAGAAAGGTTCATGTTGCAGGATAAACTCGCGCGCAGCCTGACGCGGCAACCCGGCCACCGCCGCCGTCGGTTGCAGCCGCTGCAGGCAATCGGCGTCGTCAGCGTGATTGAGCTGCCCTTCGATACGGCGCCGCAAATGCTGCACCTTACGCAAGCGCACCACTTCCGGCGGCAGCACGTCCAGAGAATCGGCCCCTCCTTGCAGACGCTGGCAGATATCGTCCACCACCAGCAGGTTCTCATGCCGGTTCTTGGCGTCACCCTGCAACCACTGCGCCAGCGCCTGTGCGCGCTGTTGATCGGGATGATTGGCTACGGTGCCCGCCAACGCTTCGGTCAGCAATTGCAGGCCATTTCGCCGGTACAGCCTTTCCGGGCTGGAACCGAGAAATGCGGAATGTGCATCAAATCTCAGCATAAAGTGGTAGCATCGGTGATTCACCCTACGGCTGGCATCCATCATCGCCGGCGCGGACAGCGGGCCATTCAGCGTCAGCAACGTGCTGCGCGCCAACACCACCTTTTCCATCTGTTGCCGATCGATCGCTTTCAGCGCTTCTTGCAACATGATTTCCCATCCGGCACGTGCCGGTTGATGCTGCACCTTGTTCACTTTAGCCTTTAATGGCGCGATTGGCCGTGCGGCTACCACCTTTTCCAACCAGCGGTCGGCTGCGTCCGCATCGTCACGCAGCGAACTTTCGGAAAACAGATTAAGCGTTAGCTGGGCTTCACCTTCGCGGCTCAGCATTTCCAGACGCGGCAAAAATAAATGCGCGGTGCCGTCAAAGGCGTTCAGCCCCCATATGCGCACGCCCTGGTGCGCCCTGATAAACGCCTGAGCCTGTTCCGGCTGCGTAAACAGACGCAGCGCGCCACAGGCCGCCGCTTCTTCATGACCGTCGCGATGGAGCCAGTAAAACTGCGGGAATGCCGGCTGCGCCGCCAGCCACTCCAGTAAGGTGGCGGCCAGCGATGCAGGCACGGGAAGTGAAATCTGGCGGAAACCGCCCCCAACGGAAATAGGGGATTCAAGCTGCCGGCGCAATCGCCTCAGCAACCCCGAAAGTTGTTCCACGGCCACCTCAATAACCAAACTCAATGTAGGGGATTATACGGGAAATCAAGGCTGCACGGCGGAAAAATACCGGCGTTAAGTCAAAGTTCATGCTCAAAAAATTGTTTATAAAATCTAAACAATTAGTTCAAAAAACGGCCAACCGGGCATTATACGACTATACTGAGAAAGCATGTTCCTGCCTGCTGCGAACCCACGTCAGATCTGCCCGGCGTTAAAAACAGGATGTTCACGATCTCCCAGCGGTTTCACCGGCTGTCCTTTGGGTCAGATGTAAGGAGCTTTTGTGTGAAAGAAATACTAATCAATTGGTTAAAAAAACAACGTAAAACTGCAAAAATAAGAACGTTGCCGTTACGGGGGAATAAAAACGCCCCTGAGACCAACGGTAACGCCATCAAGGCAGAACTGTTTTCTGTCGACCAAATGGAACGCTATGGCCAGCGTCTGGCACGCTCGCACAAATTGGCGACGCGCAAGACCCCCTATTTTTTGCTGAAGCGGCTGGACGAAAATGAGCGCATTCTGGCTGAAAGCTGCCATCAGTTGAGCAACGGCCAAAAATCCAGCATGACCCCGGCCGGCGAATGGCTGCTCGATAACTACTATCTGATCGAAGAACAAATCCGCGTCGTGCGTCATCATCTGCCGAAAACCTTCGGCCGCGGCCTGCCGCAGCTGGCTGCGCCGCATAATTGCCCGCGAATCTATGACGTGGCCGCCGAAGCCATTGCACACGGCGACGGTCACTGGGGCTCGGAAAGCCTGACGCGGTATATCGCCGCCTATCAAAAAGAAGCCAACCTGACGCTGGGCGAACTCTGGGCGCTGCCCGGCATGCTGCGCCTGGCGCTGATCGAGAATCTACGGCGCGTCAGCGTCGAAGTCGCACAGGCGCAAAGCGAACGCAATCTGGCCGACAGCTGGGTGACCAAAATGCTGGAATCGGCCGAAAACGATCCGGCCAACCTGATCGTGGTCATTGCCGACATGGCACGCTCCAATCCCCCGCGTACCAGCGCTTTTGTCGCCGAGTTGGTGCGCCGTTTACAGGGCCACGGCACCATGCTGGCGCTGCCGCTCACCTGGGTAGAGCAGCGGCTGACGGAAGTCAGCCTGACGTCGGATGAGTTGATCCATCGCTTTAACCAGCAGTTGGCCGTCAGCCAACTGTCGGTCAGCAACAGTATTTCCGGCCTGCGCCAGCTCAGTGAAATGGACTGGGCCGAGTTTGTCGAAACCATGAGCCAGGTCGATCAGACCCTGCGTGACGATCCGGCGGGGGTTTACCCGCTGATGCACTTCGACACCCGCGATAACTACCGTCATGTGATCGAAATGCTGGCGCGTCACTGCTCGCGCAATGAGGTGCAGGTCGCACAGCACGTGCTGAATATGGCGCAGGTGGCAGCCGAAGATCCGTCCAGCGATCCGCGCCGCAACCACGTTGGCTACTATCTGATTGACGATGGCCGGCCGGAGCTGGAACAGCAGCTGGAGGTTCAACTCGGCCGCATCACCCGCTTGCGCCATGCGCTAAATCAGGCACCGCTGCTTTCCTGGTTAGGCAGCCTGAGCCTGATTACCACCGCCATCTGTGCGGAGTTACTGCGCCATGCCTACAGTACCGGCATCAGTTGGGGGTTGGCGCTGCTGTTCTTCCCGATGGCGGCAGTGGTCAGCCAGTTCGTGCTCAACCTGCTTAGCGAGGTCACTACCCGCAGCCGCACACCGCAGCCGTTGCCAAGGCTCGATTTCTCCTGCGGCATTCCCGCCGAGTTCCGTACCCTGGTGGTGATACCGACGCTGATCGGCAGCAAAAGCGGCGTCGATAAGCTGATCAACGCGCTTGAGGTCTGTTATCTGGGCAACGCGATGAAGCATCTGCACTTTGCCCTGCTCACCGATTTCAACGATGCGCCGCAAAAACAGCACGCGGACGATGCCTCTCTGCTGGCCTATGCCTGCCAGCAAATGGAAGCGCTTAACGGCCGCTATCCCTGTGAAGGCCCCAGCCACTTTTTCCTGTTTCACCGCGATCGCGAGTGGAATGAAAAACAGGGCGTATGGATGGGGCTGGAGCGCAAACGCGGCAAGCTGAATGCGCTGAACGACTGGCTGCGTAACCGTGGCAACACCTTCTGCACCCAGGTTGGCGCCGGCCTGGAAGTGCTGAAAAACGTGAAATACGTCATCACCCTCGACAGCGATACCGTATTGCCGCGCGAAAGCGCCCACCAGTTGATCGCCGCCATGGCGCACCCGCTTAATCATCCGCAGTACGACGCGCGTCAACAGCGGGTGGTGGAAGGTTACGCCATCCTGCAACCGCGCATGGCGGAGGAAATACCGACTTACGGTCAGGGCCGCTACGCTGCGCTGTGCAGCAGCACACCGGGTAACGATCCCTATACGTTGATGGCCTCGGACATTTACCAGGATCTGTTTGGCGAAGGATCCTTTATCGGCAAGGGCATCTACGATGTCGACGTGTTCTCGCACAGCCTCAAGGGCACCTGCCCACCGAATCTGGTGCTGAGCCACGATCTGCTGGAAGGCTGCTACGCCCGCTCCGGCCTGCTGAGCGACGTGTTGTTGTACGAACAGTATCCCAGCAATTATCTGGTGGACGTAGCGCGCCGCACGCGCTGGATCCGCGGCGACTGGCAACTGCTCAACTGGTTGCTGCCACGAGTAAAAACCGAAGACGGTACCCGCACCGCCAACCCATTGAGCACCCTGTCGCGCTGGAAGCTGTTCGATAACCTGCGCCGCAGTCTGACGTCGCCCAGCCTGCTGTTGCTGCTGTTTTGCGGTTTTGTCTGGCTGCCGAACACCCGTTACTGGCTGGCGGTCTTCACCATCTTTCTGCTGTTGCCTACCCTGCTGGCGCTGGTGCAGGATGTTGTGCGCAAACCGCCGCGCAGGCCTTTTCTGCAGCATCTGCGACTGGCGATGAACGGCTCGCTGCATCGGCTGGCTCAGGTCGGTCTGCGGCTGGCGACGCTGCCGCATGAAGCGCTGTATAGCCTAAAAGCCATCGCCATTACCCTTTGGCGGCTGCTGATCAGCAAACGCAACCTGCAAGAGTGGACCAGCTACGCTCAATCCGCCGCTCGCCAGCAAGTTACTCCGAAAAACTTTTATCGGGCGATGTGGATCAACCCGTTAGCCGGCGTGGCGTTGTTGCTGTTTAGCTTCCTGCATAACCCGATGGCGTTGTTTATCACGCTGCCCCTCGCCACCCTGTGGTGCCTGGCCCCGTTCCTGCTGTGTTATCTCAGCCATCAACCGCAGCGCAGTAAAACCGCGCTCGACGATGAACAGCGCCGCTTCCTGCGCCACACCAGCCGCCAAACCTGGGACTTCTTCAATACCTTCGTTAATCAGCAGGAAAACTGGCTGCCGCCGGATAACTATCAGGAGATACCGGAACCGGTGGTGGCACACCGCACTTCACCGACCAATATCGGGCTGTCGTTGCTGGCTAACCTCACCGCCTATGATTTCGGCTACCTGACGCTCAGCGAGGCGCTGCGGCGCATTGAACTGACGCTTAATACGCTGGACCGCATGGAACACTATCGCGGTCACCTGTACAACTGGTACGACACCCGCACATTGGAGCCGCTGAACCCGCGCTATATCTCCAGCGTGGACAGCGGCAACCTGGCCGGCCACCTGCTGACGCTCAGCGCCGGTCTGCCCGCGCTGGCTCGTCAGCCGGTCATCAGCCCGCAATTAGTGCTGGCCGGGCTTGGGGACAGCCTGCAACTGCTGGAACAATACTGGGGAGATGCCGCCCACAAGAACCTGCCGAAACTGCGTAATCATTTTGAACAGGCGTTAAACAGCCACCCCGCCGCGCTGCAGGCCGAGCTGAACGCCATGCGCAACTACAGCAACGGGCTGCAGGAACCGGCGTTGAATCACGGCGAAGAAACCAGACGCTGGGCGGGTGCGCTGCATCAGCAACTGAACGAGCTTTGCGCGGAATGGGCGCTGTGGTTCGGCTGGCTGGGCGACAACGTGCCCGAGTTGACACAGGTGCCAAGCCTGCACTGGCTGGCCAATCCGCCGGCCCGGTTGACGCTGTCCGCAGAGCAGCAAAACCTGCTTGACGCCGCCGGCGCGCTGGCGCAAGAACGGCTGACGCAGTTGCACAGCCTGCAACAGCGGCTGGAAAAAATGGCGCAGATGGACTTCAACTTCCTGTATGACGAGTCGACCCATTTCCTGGCCGTCGGCTTTAACTGCGATCAAAACCGGATGGACAGCAGTAAGTACGATCTGCTGGCATCGGAAATCCGCCTGACCAACTACGTCGCCATCGCCAC
Organism: Serratia inhibens; assembly: GCF_003591175.1. Classification (GTDB taxonomy): domain Bacteria; phylum Pseudomonadota; class Gammaproteobacteria; order Enterobacterales; family Enterobacteriaceae; genus Serratia; species Serratia inhibens. Next base: position 581,474 of record NZ_QYYG01000002.1, read on the forward strand.
TAACCAGGTGCCTCAGCGCAGTTGGTTTGCGCTCGGCAGACTGTTTACCGTGATCGAAAATGAGCCGGCGCTGATGTCGTGGAGCGGCTCGATGTTCGAATACCTGATGCCGCAGTTGGTGATGCCGGCCTACCCCGACTCCCTGCTGGTGCAAATGTGCCGCGCAGCGGTGGAACGACAAATCGCCTGGGGTAAGGAGCGCGGTGTGCCCTGGGGCATCTCCGAATCCGGCTATTTCGGCTTCGATGCCGATCAAAACTACCAGTATCACGCCTTTGGCGTACCGGGGCTGGGCCTGCGTCGCGGGCTGGGCGACGATATGGTGGTCGCGCCTTACGCTACGTTGATGGCGTTGATTGTCGATCCGGATGCCGCCTGCAGCAACCTTGTCGCGTTGGAAAAAAATGGCGCCAAAGGGCGCTACGGTTTTTACGAGGCGCTGGATTACACCACCGCACGTCTCAGTCGTGGTCAGCTGTATGTAATTATCCGCTCCTATATGGCGCACCATCAGGGTATGAGCTTCCTTGCCCTGTCCCATCTGCTGCTGGATGCCCCTATGGTGGCACGCTTCGCCGATTATCCCGCATTCCAGTCGACGCGCTTGCTGCTGCAAGAACGGGTACCGGATGCGGTTGAGCTGTACAGCACCCGTCGTCACTTCGAAACCCATGAAGGCACCATTACTCCGGCCAGCTTCGTCGCACGCGAATTCAACCGGGTAGACTCACCAATCCCGGAAGTGCAGTTGCTGTCGAACGCCAACTACCACCTGATGCTAACCCAGGCCGGCGGCAGCTACAGCCGCTGGCAAAACCTGGCCCTGACCCGCTGGCGCGAAGACGCCACTTGCGACAATTGGGGCGCTTTCTGTTACCTGCGCGATCCGCAAACCGGTGAGGTATGGAGCAATACCTGGCAACCGATCGGCGGTACAGCCAAGGGATACAGCGCGGTGTTCAACGATGCCGGCGCCGAATATCAGCGCAACCAGGGCTTGCTGTCGATCAAAACGCAGGTTGTGGTGTCGCCGGAGGACGATATCGAACTACGGCGCATCACTCTGGTAAACCGCAGTAAACAACCGCGCACCATCGAAATCACCAGCTATGCGGAAGTGGTGCTGGCGCCGGCCGGCAACGATCTGGCTCACCCGGCGTTCAGCAATTTGTTCGTTCAGACCGAACTGCTGCCGGATCAGGACGCCATTTTGTGTCATCGCCGTCCGCGCGAACCCAAAGAGAAATGCCCGTGGCTGCTGCATATGATGACGGTACAGGGCCGCTCCAGCCAGACCTCGTTCGAAACCGATCGCGCCAAATTTATCGGCCGTGGCCGCACCCCGGCCAACCCGCAGGCGCTGTATCAAAATACGCCGTTGACCAACAGCGCCGGGCCGGTCATCGATCCGATTATCGCCATCCGCCAGCGCGTGGTGCTGGAGCCCAACGTGCCGCTGACGCTGGATATTTTCTACGGTGTTTGCGAAGACCGCGTCAACAGCCTGGCCATGCTGGAAAAATACCGCGATCGCCATCTGGCGGACCGCGTGTTCGAACTGGCCTGGTCGCACAGCCAGGTGGTATTGCGCCAGCTAAACGCCAATGAGGAAGATGCCAATCTGTTCAACCGCCTGGCGAGTGCCGTCGTGTTCCCTGCACAGGAGATGCGCGCCGCCAGCAGCGAAATCATCCAAAATCGCCGCGGCCAGTCGGGGCTATGGGGGCATTCAATCTCCGGCGATCTGCCGATCGTTCTGTTGACGGTGACCGATGGCGAGAACATCGGTCTGGTGCAACAGCTGATCCAGGCACACAACTACTGGCGACTGAAAGGGCTGCAGGTGGATCTGGTGATCCTTAACGAGGATGCCGGAGGTTACCGCCAGGAGTTGCAAAACCAGATAATGGGCCTGATCGCCGCCGGTATGGAATCAACCCAAACCGATAAGCCGGGCGGCATTTTCGTGCGCACCAGCGAGCATATGTCGCAGGAAGATCACCGCCTGCTGCTCAGCGTGGCGCGTATTTACCTCGACGACCGACGTGGCGGGTTGAATGAACAACTGAACCAACGCCTGCAACTGCCGCAGATCCTGCAGCAGCCGCTGTCGCCGGTCACCGCCTCGTCGAAACTGGCGACGGTGGACAATCTGCCGCGCAACCTGCATTCGCCGCAGCTACCCGACATCGACGCATTGCAGTTCTATAACGGCCTGGGCGGCTTCTCGGAGGATGGCCGTGAATATGTGATCGCCATGAACGAGAGCAAAATCACCCCTGCGCCCTGGTCAAACGTCATGGCCAACCCGATGTTCGGCTCGGTGGTCTCGGAAAGCGGCCAGGCGTACACCTGGTACGAAAACGCCCACGAATACCGCCTTACGCCTTGGGAAAACGACCCCATCTGCGACCGCAGCGGCGAAGCCTTCTATTTGCGTGACGAAGAAAGCGGCCACTTCTGGTCGCCGACACCGCTGCCCGCGCGGGGACGCGGCCACTATCTGACACGCCACGGCTTCGGTTACAGCGTGTTCGATCATCGCGAAAGCGGCATCGACAGCCAGTTCACCGTATTGGTCGCCAAAGAGGCACCGGTGAAACTGTTCCTGCTGACGCTGACCAATACTTCCGGACGCACGCGTAAGCTGTCGGCTACCGGTTATGTGGAGTTTATTCTCGGCGATCTGCGGCAAAAAACGGCCATGCACATCGTCACGCAGGCGGCAACGCCCGAAAGCGGGTGCGGCGTCCTGGCCACCAACCACTACGGTGGCAGCGGCTCGGAACGCACCGCCTTCTTCGGCGTCTCCGGCGCGCATTGTTCAGTCAGCGGCGATCGGCGCGAATTCATTGGCCGCAACGGCTCGCTGGCCAGCCCGGCGGTGCTGAAGCTGCGCAGGTTGTCCGACAAAGTGGGCGCCGGCATGGATCCCTGCGGTGCGGTACAGTCGGCGATCAGCCTGATCGATGGCGATCAGCGCAGCTTCGTGTTCGCCCTCGGCCTGGGGGAAAATGCCGATGAGGCCGAAGCGCTGCTGCAAAAATACCTGCAAGAAGAGCCACTGCAAAATGAGTTGCTACAGGTGACGGCGCATTGGGACGACATTCTCAACAAAGTGCAAATCGGCACGCCGCAGCCGGCGGTCGATCTGCTGGCCAACGGCTGGCTGCTGTACCAAACCCTCTCCTGCCGCATTCAGGCGCGCAGCGGCTACTACCAATCCGGCGGTGCCTTTGGCTTCCGCGATCAGTTGCAGGATACGCTGGCGCTGACCCACGCCGCCCCAGAGCGGCTGCGCGAACAGATCCTGCTGTGCGCATCGCGCCAGTTTGTCGAAGGCGATGTGCAGCACTGGTGGCATCCGCCGCAGGGCAATGGCGTTCGCACGCTCTGTTCGGATGATTATCTGTGGTTACCGCTGGCGATTTGCCACTACCTGGACGCCACCGACGATAAAACCATTCTGGAAGAACAGGTAGGCTATCTGGAGGCGCGCAAGCTGGCACCGGGCGAGGAATCGTCCTACGAACAGCCGGCGCTGAGCGCGACGCAGGAAACCCTGTATCAGCACGGCGCGCGCGCATTGAAACACGGGCTGAACTTCGGCGAGCATGGCTTGCCGCTGATGGGCGCCGGCGATTGGAACGACGGCATGAATATGGTAGGCCTGGAGGGGCGCGGCGAAAGCGTGTGGCTGGGTTTCTTCCTGTTCCACATTCTGCAGCGTTATGGCGATCTGGCGACCGCCCGCAGCGACAGGGAACTGGCGACGCTATGCCGCCAACAGGCCGCCACCCTGCGCGACAATCTGCGTGACCACGCCTGGGACGGCGAATGGTATCGCCGGGGTTACTTTGACAGCGGGGAGCCGCTGGGCTCCCATCAGTCGGCGGAGTGTCGCATCGATGCCATCGCCCAAAGCTGGTCGGTGCTGTCCGGTGCCGGGGATAAACCGCGCAGCCTGCAGGCGATGCAGTCGCTGGATAAACACCTGGTCGACAATCAGGCCGGTTTGATCAAACTGCTGACGCCGCCGTTCGACGGCAACGGCCCTAACCCGGGCTATATTCGCGGCTATCTGCCCGGCGTACGCGAGAACGGGGGCCAATATACCCACGGAGCGGTCTGGGCGGTGATGGCCTTCGCCGAAATGGGCAATATCGAACGTGCCTGGGAACTGATGGCGCTGATTAACCCGATCAACCACAGCCTGGACAGCACCGCCACCGAACGTTACAAGGTCGAGCCTTACGTCGTCACCGCCGATATCTACGCGGTGGCGCCGCATGTCGGCCGTGGCGGCTGGAGTTGGTATACCGGCTCCGCCGGCTGGATGTACCGGTTAATCATCGAATCCCTGCTGGGGGTGAAACGCCACGGCGATCGGCTGAGCATCAACACCCGGCTGCCCGCAGACTGGCCGCAGGTGACGCTTAACTACCGCGAAGGCGGCAGCGAGTATCGGTTGACGATCCGTCAGGGTCAGGGCGAGGCGCGGGTCACCGTGGACGGTGAACAACAGCCTGAGGCGGCGATAACGCTGGTTGACGATGGGAAGATCCATCAGGTGGAGGTCATGCTGGGGCAGTAAACATCGGGGCGCGGCGGTTGCCGCGCCCAATCTCGACAGGCCGTTATTTGCGCGCCAGCAACAAGCCCAGCACCAAACCGACCGTGGCGCCAATGCCTACGCTGTGCCAGGGTTTTTCACGCACGTAGCCGTCGGTGCGGCAAACGGCATCCTTGGCCCGAGCATAGTAGGACTCGGTGGTGTCAGTCAGCCGCGACTTTACCTCACTCAGCGCCTGTTCCGCATGGGCCTTGATATCGATATAGGCCTGATCGGCGCGATCGCCGGAGTATTTCAACACTTCTTCCAGCGTGTCACTCAGCATTCTCAGATCGTCATCCAGCGTGGTTTGATCCGCATCCGTATTTCTCGCCATGTTAAATTCTCCGTGGTTAAAAAATTAAACGGTTCTTAACTATAGACAAGGATCGCCAGTCCACGCCATCAGACTATTGGCTAAAATCAGAACACTAACTGCACCTTGGCAGCCAGGCTCTTGTCACCGGCAAACTCCAGCGCCTGCGCCAGTTGCCGGTTATCGAACTCGGCAGAAAGCAGCGGCAGCGGATCGACTGTCCCTTCGGCCAGCCAGGCCACCGCCAACGCGAACTCCTCAACAAAACGAAACGATCCCAGCAGGTTCAGCTCTTTGGCAATCAGCAGCATCAGCGGGAAATCCGGGAAACTGCCGCCCATGCCCACCTGCACCACCGTCCCTTTGGCACGGGTGATTTCCAGACAACGCTGTAAAGACGACGGGTGGCCGGAAACCTCAAAGGCTATATCAAAATAACCTTTGTCCTGCAGATAAGCGCTGAAATCATCGTCGACGGCGTGCAAACGGACGTCGGCCCCCATTTCCCCGGCAATATCCAGGCAGCGCGGGCTGAGATCGGCGCAGACAATTTCACCAGCCCCCAGTGCCTTCAGCGCCGCGACCAGTAAGCAGCCTATCGGGCCGACACCGGACACGAACACCTTTTTCCCTTTGACCTCACCGGGCTGCTTCGCGGCGTGGATCGCCACCGCCAAGGGTTCGGCAAACACCATCACCTTTTCATCGCGATCGGCGTCGAACGCAATGCACTGCGCGCTATCGACCACCTTGTATTGGGTGAAAGCGCCGTCAACATGCGGGAAATACATCGCGCTGCCGAAAAAACGCATTTGAGTACATTGGTTTTGCTGATTCGCCAGACAATACTTGCACTGCCCACATGGCTTGCTGGGGTTTAACGCCACCTTCTGGCCCGGCGCCAGCAGCGCCGAATCGCTGGCCACCACTTCGCCGATCACCTCATGGCCAAGCACCATCGGCTGACGCACCTGAAAGCTGCCGACCTTACCTTCCTGGTAATAATGCAGATCTGAACCGCAGATCCCGCCACGGGTGATTTTCACCAGCGTGCCGTTTCCCTGATATTCCACCTCCTGCTCCACCACCGCCACGTCATATTTGCCGTTGACCACACAGGACCGGGTTTGAATTTTCATCATGATTTTCCGTTGAACAGATCGTTATACCGCAGCGGACATGCCGCCATCGACAAACAGCAAATGGCCATTAACAAAGTCCGAAGCCTTGGACGACAGAAACACCGCGGCGCCAATCAGCTCCTGCGGATCGCCCCAACGGGCGGCCGGGGTGCGCTTGGTCAGCCAGGCGGTAAACTCCGGATTGTCCGCCAGCGCCTGGGTCATTTCGGTTTTGAAATAGCCCGGCGCGATGCCGTTGACCTGAATGTTGTAACGCGCCAGCTCCACGCACATGCCGCGCGTCAGCATTTTTACCGCTCCCTTGGAGGCGGCATACGGCGTAATGGTGTCGCGCCCCAGTTCGCTCTGCATCGAACCGATGTTGATGATTTTGCCGCTTTGGCGTTGCACCATATGGCGCGCCACGGTTTGCGACACCATAAACACCGCTTTCTGATTGACGGCGATAATGTCGTCCCAGTCTTTTTCCGGGAATTCGGTAAAGGGATGGCGCCGCTGGATACCGGCGTTGTTAATCAGCACATCAATCCCGCCCATTTCCGCCTCAATCTGCTCAATGGCAGCGTGAATGGCCTGCGAGTCGGTCACGTCAAAAGGGGCAGCATCGGCACTGAAGCCTTCACGCCGCAGGATATCCACCGCGCGTTGCGCATTTTCCCGGCTGGTGGCATTGACCAGAATATGGGCACCGTACTGCGCCAGCCCACGCGCCAGCAGAAAACCAATGCCCCGTGAAGCGCCGGTAATCAGTATTTTTTTATTATCCAGCGAAAACAAGTTGTTCATAAGGTTCCCCGACCCCTGTCATTCAGTTGGAACAGGCGTCTATCTCACCGGATTGCCACCGGCAAAAACGTGAGCTGCATCACTTAAAATCATGTTACTAAAAGCTGTTACCTTTAACGTGAAGCCGCGCATCCCAACAGACCAAACGATTAATACATTTCATTGAAAAATAGGATTTTTATACTTTTTACGTCGATTGTTATCGCCAAATCGATTTGCTAACATGGGCTTATCCGCGATTCTCCGCCCCACCCTGTCAAGGCCCCAGAATGAAGAACCAACGCGTTACGCTACAAGATATCGCGCTGCTCGCCGGCGTGACCAAGATGACCGTCAGCCGCTATCTGCGTACGCCGGAAAAGGTGGCGGCCGATACCGCAGCGCGCATTGCCGAAGTGATGAAAGAGGTTAACTTCACCGATACGGATGAAGCGCGTGCGAACCAAAAACCGCGCATCGGCGTGTTAGTCCCCTCCTTCAACAACCAGATCTTTGCCGATCTGCTGGCCGGCATAGAATCCGTCACTCTGGAGCAGGGTTATCAAACGCTGGTGGTGAACTATGACTACAGCCGCGAGCGGGAGGAAGAGCACATCGTCCAGTTGCTGGCCTACCCGATCGCCGGGCTGATCCTTACCGATTCGCAGCACACTCTGCGGGCGGAAAAGTATCTGACGGCGGCTAAAATCCCGGTGGCGCAGGTGATGGATCTGGAAGGGCCGGCAGGGCGAATTGCCGTGGGGTTCGATAACTATCAGGCGGGTTATGACATGACCGAAGCGCTGCTTGCCAGCGGCAAACGCCAGGTGGTCTATTTCGGCGCCATGTCCGATGCGCGCGACTTGAAACGTTTTCAGGGTTATTGCCGGGCAATGGAAAATCAGCGGCTGACTCCGCGCCAGATCACACCGCATAAGGTTTCATCGGTCTCGGTCGGCTCCGATATGCTGGCGATGGCGCGCCGGCTTTATCCTGATCTGGACGGCATACTGTGCACTAACGACGATCTGGCGGTGGGCGTGTTGCAGGAGTGCCTGCAGCTCGGGTTGAATATCCCGCAAGACATCGCTCTGTCAGGTTTTCACGGTCTGGATATCGGTAAAGCTACCACGCCGGGCATCGCCAGCGTGATTACCCCACGATTTGATATCGGCAAAGTCGCCACCGAGATCCTGCTGAAGCGTATCAAAGGGGTGCCGTGCATCGAGCGCGTTGACCTGCACTACCGTATCTCACTCGGTGGCACTATTTGAATGCCCGGTAGCCGCATCCGGCATTTTCGCCTTCTCGCTGCGCGCCGCCAGCCACAACCCGCTGTTTTTCATCGCGTAACCAAACACCAGCCCCACCAATAAAGACGCCGTCACCAGCGGCCAGTCGCCCCCGCCGGCAAAGGTAGCGCAAGCACCGATAAAGGTGCCGGGCACAAATCCCAGCCACTGCTGTTTTGCCTGAATACACATCAGGAAGGCCACTATGCCGGTCAGCAGGTAGCCAAGCATGCTCCAGCCCGGCGCCAACTCGCTGCCATGAATGATCGCCATCGCCCAAAACACCCCGCTACAGCTGGTCAGAGTACTGATCAACAACCCTTTCAGACCGCCCTGCGGACAGGCGAAATAAGCGGTGCAACCGAGAAAGCCGGCCCAGCCGATCAACCCCAGGCTGACGGCAACCCATCCCCAGACGCCGGACAGAATTCCGGTAGTGACGGCAATGGCGAAAATAACGTTCATAAATCGACCCGGCAGAAAAGAAAGCGCGCAGTGTACTCGAAAACTGACAAATTTATGTGAATCTCGTCACAAAAATTATGTAATAAGAGAAGTGGAAATTACAGATTTGCTGAATTTGTCACAAAAAAAACCAGCGTGGCAAGCACGCTGGAAATGACACACAACAACACCAGGGAAATCGTTCGCCACATTGCGTGGCTAAAGTATTCTTTCTTATACCCTATGAATATCAAGTTGCAGCCAACCAGGCTACGGCTTGATAAACGACGGGTATCAGCGCGGGAACCCCGCGCGGGTCACCATGAAGCTCAAAATCAAGCACACCAGGGTACTGACCGCAAATAACAGGTTGACCGCCAGATGCAGGCTGGCATGGTCGATCACTACTCCCAACAGGATGGGCACCCAGTTGGCGATATAAGCAATAACGTAAAACAGCGAAATCAGTCTTGCATGGCTGGCCTTCGGTGAAATCAGGTTCACCAGCGTGGCGCTGCCGACAAAAATCGCACCGTAGGCATAACCGGCAATCACCATCCCGGCGGCTGCCAGACCCAACGAGTGGATCTGAATCGCCTCGGCGAACACCACCACCGACAGCGCCTGCGCCAGGCAACCAAACATCAGCGAGTGCCGCGCATTAATGCGACGACTGAGGATCTGGCTGATGCCGGCAATCACCAGGTAAACGGCAATCACATAACCGTAAACGCCACGGCTGTGCATGCCCAGCAGCTTTTCCGATACGCTCGGGCCAATCGCCAGAATACTGGCAGCGACTGCCCAGCAGATGAACAGCGCACCGGCACACAGGAAGAACTTGCCGCCCGTGGCACGCAGGCCGTCGCCCAACGAACTCTTTTCCGCTGCGGCAGCCACCGGCGCTCCGCTTACCGGTACCGCCACCACTTCACTCGGCCATTTCAGCATCACGCCCAGTGCCGCTACCGCCGCCACCGCCATAATGATAATGAAGGGCAATGAAGTGGTATGGAATCCGGTTTGCAGCGCCACACCGCTGAAAATCGGCCCCAACGCCAGGCCAAGGGTAAATGACAGCGTAGCGATCAGCGCCGCATTCTTGCCGCCATCTTTCGGCCCAAAACGCACCAGCGCAATGTTGGCCGCACCGGTCAGCGCACCGGTCCCAACCCCGGCCAACAGCCGTGCCATAAACATCATCAAAAACGAATCGGCCATCGAAAACAACAGCGCGCCGGCCAAAACCACCAGCAACGCCGGCACAATCATGCTGCGCAGGTCTTTCACCTTGCCGGCCATGTTGCCGACGCCAAACAGTGAAATCAGCACGCCTGCAGCATAAGCGCCATAAATAATGGTCAGGCTGACCGAGCTTAAACCCAATTCATGTTGATAAAGCGGATAAAGTGGCGTCGGCGCACTGCTATTGAGCAATGCAGACATTAATGCCAGCGCTAAAAACAGCAGAATGGCAAAATGCGACGTGCCCGAATTCGCTTTAGCTGCTTCATCAACAGCGACACTTTCAGACATTTTTCTCTCCCGAAACAAGCTGGATAAACATTCTGTCCTGAAAACCAAACTCAATCAGGAAACGCGTTCATCATACCGTTTGGGTATAACAGCAAAAATAGCCAAGAATGCATCACAGTGATTCATTAATGCATGAGCGAAGCAAATATGACCGTTTTAATGCAGCACGCAAACCGCCCGCCTGCGTGGCCAAATACCGCAAATGCCTAATACCAAACCATATACGGCATGGTTGACCAGGCTGGCCACCAGCAAACCGGGGCCGCTAGCGGCGCTGCCGAAAAAGCCTAATCCAACCGAAGGATAAATTAAACATAACGATATAAGCGAACAAACCAGGCCATAAATAACGGCCCGGCACAAGGCACCGCGGCGCGGGTGATAAACGGAAAAGATAAAATAATAAAAAAGAAGCGCCAGGACGATGCCTGCAAAATAATGCGCACCGTAGCCCAATAATAATGCGTGCGGCACCTGAGGAATATCGCCGGGCCGCAAGAACAGAAATTGCCCCTGCCCCCACTGATTAACCAAATTGCCGATAAAAACCAGATTCAACTTACCGATAACCCCGGCGGACGAGGCAACAAAATTTACCAGGTCCATGCCGAGGGTCGCCACAATGCCAAACAGTCCATAACGCGCCAGTTCCCTGGCTGGGCACAAGTCCATTAGCCCTCTCCCTTGTTGTTATACCGCTGCGGCCTTCGAGGCCTTCACCGGATTGCGTTTCAAAATGGCCAATGCGCCGGAAAGAATAATCAACGCCATGCCGGCCGCAGCAATATAAGACAGTTTTTCGCCAAACAGCAGATAACCGAGCAGCGTGGAAAAAATGATGGTGCTGTAGGACAGGATGCTGACAATCACCGCATTGCCGCTGCCATAAGCGCGGGTCATGGTGATTTGCCCCAGGCTGCCGAATACGCCGATGGCGCCTACGCACAGCATCATGGCGCTGTCCAGGGCCGTAAAGCCCATCGCCGCCGTCATCACAAAGCCAATCACTGTGCCCACCAGCGAGAAATAAAACACCACCCGCAACTCCGGCTCGCCGCTGCGCACCAGCTTACCGACATTGAAATAAGCCAGCGCGGTCAACAGCCCGGATAACAGACCAATCAGGGTGGCGACATACTCGCCATTCGGCGTATCCGGGCGCAGCAACACCAGAATGCCGATAAACCCCAACAGCACGGAAAACAGCAATTTGCCGGTCAACTGGCCCTTGGAGGTTACGAAGGCGATCGCCGACTGAAAGATCGGGTTGGTGTAACCCAGCGTGGTGGCGGTGGCGATCGGCAGATGGATCAGAGAATAAAAGCCGCAGTACATCGCCGCATTGCCGATGGCGGCGCGCTTCATATGCAAACCGAGGTGCTGGGTGCGGAAACCGAGATTTTTAACCTTAATCAGCGCGGCGACGATCAATACGTTAATAAAAGAGCGATAAAAAATGATATCGAAAAAGCCCACTTTCGCCGAAGCCAGTTTGACACTTGCCCCCATCAGCGCAAAGAACCCGCTGGCGACGACCATCCACAAAGCAACCATGATTTCCTCGGAATACACCCCAAAACGGGCTGTAAAAAATAATCTATACCCTATGGGGCCAAGTTGCAGCCAGGCTGGCCCAGGATTAGGCCAGTGCCTCGTAGGCTGCACCCGTATCAAACGGGGCGAACATCTTCGCCCCCTACGGACAGTGCAGTCAACAACGCCGCAGCTTGAAAGACACTATTCTTTATTCGGCGGTTTTCACCGTCAGCGGTTTGTTGTCGGCACAAGCGAAGAACACCAGCATCTCCGCCCCTTTATCGCCAGAAACGCCCTGATGAACGATATCTACCGTGTCGGTAAAGGAATCCCCTTGCTTAAAGGTGTGCTTCAAGCCGGTTTTTTTTACCGTGAGAGAAACGCTGCCGCCGGTCATATGCACCGCACTGATACACGGATGAATATGCCAGGCCAGCACCTTATTCGGCTCCACCGTCACTTTCAACATGGTGATCTGAGGGGCGCCGGCCGGATACTGTCCGTACGGCGTGCCCTCCCACGAGGTTTCGGTTTTCAGCAAGGTTTCTTTGCTGATCCCTTCGCCGTGGTCTTCAGCAGCCTGCGCGTTCCCCTGAAATGCCATCGTTAATGCCAGAAGTATCAATTTATACATTGTTATCGCTCCATGACCCTGTGAATAAGAACAGAAAATGGCGTGATACAAAGGATAATTAACGACGCCCTCCAGAGACAGGCCCCCTTACAACCCTTTGATACGCTGTTCGTATTCTACGATGCTCTCGGCATAGTATCGATTAGGCGCCACATGATTTCCTACTATCACTTCTATCAGGAACGGGCCATCGTACTCGGCCGCGGCGGCCAGCGCTTCATCCAGTTCCTCCAGCGTCGCCACCTTCGCAGAGGCGACGCCCAGGCTGTTGGCGAAAGCCTTCCAGTCGTGATTCGGCAGGGCTGTGTAATCGGCCGATACGCCGCGGTTCTGAAGCGTGTCGATATGCATGGCGCCATGGGCGCTGTTGTTCATCACGACAAAGGTCATTTTCACCTGGTAGCGAGCGGCGGTCTGGATCTCGATGCCGTGCATCAGCATGCAGCCGTCGCCGGTGACCACTACGCAGTCACGGTGCGGCGCCGCCAGCTTGATGCCGATACCGGCGCATATCGCCCACCCCATCGGTGCCAGGGAGCTTGAGGTGTGATAGTCACCCCGCCCGCTGGCCAGCCAGTGGTGGGCCATAAAGATACGGTGCGCGCCGGAGTCGACCACCACGTTGGTGTCCTCGTCCATGCGGCTGCGGATGCGTTTGATGACATCGCCGGGGTACATGTTGGCTTCGCCCGCCGCCTGCCGCGCCTGCAGATCGGGCTGTTGTTGTTCAAGCGGCAGTTGACGCACCTGCGCAAGCCAGCCATCCCGCAGCGTCTTGACACCGGCCAGGTGGATGTCGCCGTCGCCGACCGCGTCCAGCAGGTACTGCAACCCGCCGGTCAGGCTGGAGAAAATCTGCATGTCCGGTTGATAGTGCGAGCTGACCTTGTCAAAATCTTCGTCAATCACCACCAGCGTTTTGGCGCCATGCAACCGCGGGTTCCAGTTCAGGCTGTCGCGCTGGCTAAGGTCACATCCCAGTACCAGCAGCACGTCCACTTCATCACCGTTGATGGTTTCTACCGCGCGGGTATGGCCGGCGAACCCATACAGGCCAAGCGCCAACTCGTGCCCTTCGGGGAACGCCCCCTTACCGGACAGCGTGGTGGCGACCGGCAGACGGTATTTCTCCGCCAGGCGCAACAACAGTTCGGCGTCCTGCGGGTTATTCATGCGGTTGCCCACCAGACAGGCCACGTTCAAACCGCGCAGCAGGTAATCGTTCAGTACCTGCTCCAGCCCCTGCTGATCGATCGCCGCCTCGCGGCACTGCGGCGTGCGCTGCGGATCTGCAGCATGATTGCCGGCCACTGCTTTCTTTTGCATGTCGACCGGCACGCTCAAATACGCACGGCCTTTGCGCTGAGTGTTCAGGCAAGACAAACTGCGCCGCAACTCATGCTGCAACGTCAGATTATTTTTCACTTCGATGGCGGCGGAAAGTAGAGGTTTGACGATGGTCAGCTCATCGATGCCGCTGTTGCTGCCGTCCTGAAAAGCACCCTGCGCTTCATGATAGGTGGCGATGCCACCGGCCAGATACAGCACCGGGATTTTATCGGCCTGCGCCGCAGCCATCGCCGGCAGGAAATTCATGGTGCCCGGGCCGGAGATACCGAGGCAAACGCCGAACTTGCGGCTGGCACGGGCGTAGCCATCGGCCATAAAACCGCAGGCGGTCTCATGAGCGCCAACGATGCCGGTAATGCCGGAATGTTCAATGGATTTAATCAGCGGATACACGAGCTTGCCGGGTACCAGGAATATGTATTGAATGCCGCGTGCTTCAAGACCCTGAATAATCACATCAGCGTTACTTTTATCTGCCGCTTTCGCGCCAGGCGTTGCAATAACCCTGATACCGTCCGCCGTTGCCAGCGCTACGGGGGTGTATAACTTCTCTGCGTGAGACTCCATTTTTCATGTCCAGTCGTGGTGGGCCAACCTGATTCAGAGTCAATCCCACCAGGCGGTTAGCCCACAGAGACAGGCTCTCATGCGCATCTGCTTACGCGTTCGGGTAACATCGATACAAAAATGTGCGCCAGATCACAGCATAAACGTTGATAAGCATAAAGATTGTTTAGTAAAAATAAAGATGCAAAACTGCTTCACATTGATGCATTTATTCATATCCTGAAACATAATAAATAATTATGATACGTGGGCTTCATTTGCAGCCAAAACCAGAGCCAAAGCGGCTGCGCAAGAATGAGCACGGATAAGACCGATAAGCCTGTACAAAGGAAATGGCATGATGAATTGGGATGATGCACGTTTCTTCCTGGCAGTAGCACGCTGCGGCACTTTACGAAAAGCCGCCAATGAACTACACGTCGACCAGGCCACCGTGGGCCGCCGCATTACCGCTTTTGAAGAGAGCCTGGGATCAAAGCTGTTTATCCGCACGCCGAAATCATTTTCCCTCAGCCCGCTGGGTGAGGAAATGCTGGCGGACGTAATGAATATTGAAAACTCGGTACAGGCGATTGGCCGCAAAGCCACCAGCGGCGACGACAGCCTGTGCGGCAACGTGCGCATCGCCACTACCGACACCATGGCCGAGGCTTTCGTCATTCCGGCACTCAAGGATCTACGAGAGCAGCACCCATTAATCACCGTCACGCTGCTGACGGCGATTAATATCTCCGATATTTCTTATCGCGGTGCCGATCTGGCGATCCGTGGCGCGCGGCCCGATTCCGATGAGCTGATTATCAAACGCATGGCGACCATCGAAATGGGGTTGTACGCTACGCAAGGCTATCTTGATAAACACGGTCTGCCGACCAAAGGCGACCATCTGCGCGGTCACGATTTGCTGATGTTTCCGCGCGAACTGGTACCGCGCCACTGGAATGATTTCTGTGGCGAGGCGCTGATCGATCCCAACGTCGTTTTGCAGTGCAACTCGCAATTGCTGCTGCGCTCGGCGACACGGAGCGGTTTGGGTATCGGCCTGCTATCCTCCTTCCTGGCGGATAAGGATCCGGACCTGGTGCGCATCTTCCCGGAAAACAAGGACTGGGTGGATATCTGGCTGGTGCTGCACCCTGACCTGCAGCGCGCTGCGCGGGTGCGTGCCGTCGTACAGGCGCTGGAAGCGTCGTTTAAAAATAACCCAGGCTGATTCGCTCCCGCGTCCCCTGCTCCGCCCCATAGAAAAAGGTCGCCGAAGCGACCTTTTTTATTGCCTTGATGCCCATCAGAACATCGGCTGTGCCATCTGCACCAGCGTAATCAGCGGCTGCGGGTAGACGCCCAACAGCAGCACCAACGCGGCAGAAATCAGTACTACCACACCGCCGGCGGTCAACGCCCAGTTGTTCGGGGTATCGCGTTGCAGAGCTTCCGGCGCGTTGAGGAACAGGCTGACGGTCACACGCAGGTAGTAGTACAAACCTATGGCGCTGCCGAGTACCACAGCACCGGTCAACCACCACAGGTGAGCGCTGACGCCCATCGCGATAACGAAGAACTTACCGATAAAGCCCAGCGTCATCGGGATACCGGCCAGAGACAGCATCATCACCGTCATGACCGCAGACAGAATCGGCTTATGCCAGAACAGACCACGGTAGGAGAACAGCGAATCGGCATCCGGACCACGGTACGGGCTGGACATCAGGCTGACCACGCCGAACGCGCCCAGGCTGCTGAACAGGTAACCGGCCAGGTAAACACCGGCGGTTTCCAGCGACAGTTGATGGGTTTGCACCGCAATCAACGCCACCAGCAGATAACCCAGATGAGCGATCGACGAGTAACCCAGCAGACGCTTGATGTTGGTCTGGCTGATCGCCATCAGGTTGCCGAACAGGATTGAACAGACGGCAATGATCGACAGCACCATACGCAGCGCTTCGCTGTCGGCGGCCGGCGCATACAGGAACAGACGCATCACTACGGCGAAGATCGCAATCTTGCTGGCGGTGGCCAGGAAGGTAGAGACCGGCGCAGGCGCCCCCTGATACACGTCCGGCGTCCACAGCTGGAACGGCACCAGAGACAGTTTGAAGCCCAGACCAACAATCATCATGCCCATACCGGCCAGGATCAGCGGCTGGTGCATCATGTTTTCGTGCAGGCTCTTGCCCAGACCGGCCAGCGACAGATCGCCGGACTCGGCATACAGCAGCGCCATACCGAACAGCAGGAATGACGAAGCCGCAGCGGACAGCAGCATGTACTTGATAGCGGCTTCCAGCGGACGCTTCTGGCGGTAGGCGTAGCCCACCAGGCCGAACAGCGGCAGCGAGATCAGTTCAATACCGATGAACAGCGACGCCAGGTGGTTGGCGCTCGCCAGCAGAATGCCACCCAGCGTGGCAATCAGCACCAGCAGGTAGAACTCTTCGCGGTTGTCCGGGTAACCCACCAGCCATGGATAGGCGAAGGTACAGGTCGCCAGGCTCGCCAGTATCACCAGCCCGGTATAGAACATCGAGTACCCGTCAACCCGCAGCAGCGGGGTGACGTCCATTGGGCCTGCCTGGCCGACAAAATACAGCGAAAGCAGCGCCAGGTTTAGACCGATAACGGTCAGTGTGGCGTTGATAAAGTGGTCGCGTCGCCACGCAATGCCTAGCATCACAACCACCACCGTCAATCCGACGATCAACAGCGGTAGCAGTGCGATCAGTTGTTGAGGAGTTATTGTCATGGCGAATTACGGCCTTGTTGTTGAAATTGCTGAAACTGATGAACCAAACCAGTGTTGCACGTTGCTCATCGCCGCATTAGAAGTGTCCAGAATCGGCTGCGGGTAGACCCCCAGCAGAACCAGCAACACCACCAACAGCAAAATGATGAACAGTTCGCGCGCGGTCATGCCCGGCAACGGTTGCTCGGATTTAGCTTTGCCGTAGTAGGCGCGCTGCATCATGATCAACGAGTAAACCGAAGCAAACACCAGACCGAAGGTAGAAATCACGGTGATCACCGGCACCACCTGGAAGCTGCCGAACAGGATCATGAATTCACCGACGAAGTTACCGGTACCCGGCATCCCCAAGGTGGCTACCGCGAAGAACAGCGACAGCGCAGGGATGTACTTGATACGCCCCCACAGGCCGCCCATCTCACGCATGTCACGGGTATGCAGACGTTCGTACAACTGGCCGCAGATGATGAACATGCCGGCCGCAGACAGGCCGTGCGCAATCATCTGAATCACCGCGCCCTGGTAAGCCAGTTGGCTGCCGGTGTAGATGGCGATCAGCACGAAGCCCATGTGCGATACCGAGGTGTAAGCGATCAGACGCTTGATGTCGGTCTGCGCGAACGCCATCCAGGCACCGTAGAAGATACCGACCACACCCAACCACATGGCGATTGGCGCAAACTCGTGTGACGCTTCAGGGAACAGCGGCAGGCTGAAACGCAACATGCCGTAGGCCGCGGTCTTCAGCAAGATCCCCGCCAGGTCAACGGAACCTGCGGTTGGCGCCTGGCTATGCGCATCAGGCAACCAACCGTGCAACGGCACCACCGGCATTTTCACCGCGAAGGCAATGAAGAAGCCCAGCATCAGCATATATTGCACGTTATGCGACATTGGCGTTTGCAGCAGATCTTCATAATCGAAGGTCCACACACCGGTCGCATTGTAGTGCACGAACACCAGGCCCATAATCGCAATCAGCATCACCAGACCGCTGGCCTGGGTATAGATGAAGAATTTGGTGGCCGCGGTGATACGGGTTTTACCGTCCGACGCCTTGTGACCCCACAACGCAATCAGGAAGTACATCGGCACCAACATCATTTCCCAGAAGAAGAAGAACAGGAACATGTCGATGGCGAGGAACACGCCGATTACCCCACCCAGGATCCACAGCAGGTTCAGATGGAAGAAGCCCTGGTATTTCTGGATCTCACGCCAGGAACAGAGGATCGCCAACACGCCCAGCAGGCCGGTCAGCACCACCATCAGCAATGAGAGGCCGTCCAGCGCCAGGTGGATGGAAATGCCAAAGCGCGGGATCCACGGCAGCAGGAATTCAGACTGCCATTGTGGGATGCCTTTCGGCGTAGTCAACGTGTAGCCACCCTGCATCCACAGATGCAGAGAAAGCGCCAATGTCAGCCCCATTGCGATCAACGCAATCCAGCGCGGCACCTTAGTACCGAAGCGCTCAAACTGCCAGCACAGCAGACCGCCAATAAAGGGGATAAGAATTAGCCAAGGTAATAGCATGGCGTTTTGTGTCCCTTATTCTACCGTTGTCTTTCACGCTGTAGCGTCGTTGGCTGCGGGCGTTTACCCCTGTCGCTTACCTAAGTAAGCTCCAGAGGATGCTCGCACTTGCCGCCTGGCTACAACGCGAAATCCATACGGTATAAAACATTGTACATAGCACAGAGCTATGCCCGATAAATGCTTTAAATTATTATCAACAGCGCCAATACGACCACTGCACCCACACCCATAGACGCTATATACCAACGCACCTGACCGTTCTCGCTCACCGTCAGACCACGGTTCCCCCAACGGGAGAGGATGGCCGGCAGGTTCATCATCGAGTCCAGCGGATCGCGCTGCAGCAGCTTCGCAATGCCCAGATACGGCTTGACGAAGACTTTGTCATACAGCCAGTCGAAGCCCCAGGCATGGAACCACCAGGTCGAGAAGAAGCGCCCCGGCGCGCTTTTGGCGATGCGGGTGACCAGGCTGCGTTTGCCCAACCACAGCGCTGCCGCCAGCAGGATACCGGCGATAGCCACCACGCCGGAGGTAATTTCCAGCTGCAGCACGCTGCCGTGCGCCAGCTCAGTGGTATCCGGCAGTACGCCCTGCAATGGCGGAACGATCATCGCGCCAACGAAGGTGGACAACACCAGCAGAACCAACAGAGGCAGGTGGTGAGTGATGCCTTTACCGGCATGCGCTTTGATTTTCTCTTCGCCATGGAACACGATGAAAATCATACGGAAGGTATACAGCGAGGTCATGAACGCACCGACCAGACCGGCAATCATCAGGTTGATGTGGCCGTTCGCCATCGCGCCCGCCAGGATCTCATCCTTACTGAAGAAGCCCGCGGTGATCAGCGGCAATGCCGACAGCGCGGCGCCCCCCACCAGGAAGCAGACGTAAACCAGCGGAATGCTCTTGCGCAGGCCGCCCATCTTGAAGATGTTCTGCTCGTGATGGCAGGCCAGGATCACCGAACCGGAAGACAGGAACAGCAGCGCCTTGAAGAACGCATGGGTCATCAGGTGGAAGATCGCCGCATCCCATGCCTGCACGCCCAACGCCAGGAACATGTAGCCAATCTGGCTCATGGTGGAGTAGGCAAGCACGCGTTTGATGTCGGTCTGCACCAGCGCGGCAAAGCCGGCCAGCACCAGGGTCACAGCCCCGACGATACCCACCAGATGCAGCACTTCCGGCGCCATCAGGAACAGGCCGTGAGTACGGGCAATCAGGTAGACGCCGGCGGTCACCATGGTCGCGGCGTGGATCAACGCTGAAACCGGGGTTGGGCCCGCCATTGCGTCAGCCAGCCAGGTCTGCAACGGCAACTGCGCCGATTTACCGACCGCGCCGCCCAGCAACATCAGGGTAGCCCAGGTGATAGCGGTATCGCCGACGGCCAGCTTCTGCGGTGCCAGGATCATCAGCTCGCGGATGTTCAGCGTACCCAGCTCGTTGTAGAGAATGAACAGCGCGAACGCCAGGAACACGTCGCCGACGCGGGTCACGATAAAGGCTTTCATCGCCGCCGCGCCGTTGGCCGGATCCTTGTAGTAGAAACCGATCAACAGGTAACTGCACAAGCCCACGCCTTCCCAGCCCAGGTACATCAGCAACAGGTTGTCTGCCAGTACCAATATCACCATGCTGGCGATAAACAGGTTGGTGTAAGCGAAGAAGCGCGAGTAACCCTCTTCACCGCGCATGTACCAGGAAGCGAACATGTGGATGAAGAAACCGACGCCGGTAACCACCGACAGCATGGTCAGCGACAGGCCGTCCAGCGTCAGCGTCACGCCGATATTGAAGTTGCCGACGGTCATCCAGTTCCACAGGCTTTGCTCAAACAGCTGCACGCCGGTGGCTTTCCGGGCGAAGAAATCCATCGCCACATACACCGTAACCAGCGCAGCCAGGCCGATAGAGCCTACCCCGACGGTCGCCGAAGTGTTTTCAGACCAGCGGCCACGGGAAAATGCCAACAGCAGGAACCCGATCAGCGGTAGCAGAATAGTTAAATATAATAGGTTCATCCGCGCATCTCACTGACAGTATCGATATTCAGGGTATGACGACGACGGTAGAGCTGCAGCAGCAGTGCCAGACCGATACTGGCCTCGGCTGCCGCCAGGCTGATCGCCAGGATATACATCACCTGCCCATCCGCCTGGCCCCAGTAGCTTCCCGCCACGATAAACGCCAACGCCGCGGCGTTGATCATCACTTCCAGACTGATCAGCATAAACAGCAGGTTGCGACGCACCAGTAACCCGGTCAGCCCGAGTACGAACAGGATTGCCGCCAGGATCAGGCCGTGTTGAAGAGGGATCATGCTTGCTCCTCCGATTTTCTTCTCGCCATTTCGCTACCGGCCGGGGCGCTGCTCATCACTTCGCCCGGTTTGTGCTCGCGGCCAATGTGGAAGGCAACGACCAGGCCTGCCAACAGCAGCATTGAGGCCAGCTCAACCGCCAGAACGTAAGGACCAAACAGGCTGATCCCCACCGCTTTCGCGTCAACCATCTCACCGCTGATGCCCTGATCGGACACACTGCGGATAGCGAAGATCAGCACCGCCAGCAACGCCAGTGACATCAGGCCAGGCCCGATCCACACCGACGGCTTCATCCATTCGCGCTCCTGCTGCTGCACCGCATTGCCGAGGTTCAGCATCATCACCACGAACACGAACAGCACCATGATGGCGCCGGCGTATACGATGATTTCCAGCGCGGCGGCGAAGTACGCGCCGAGTGAGAAAAAGACTGCAGAGATCGCCAGTAACGAAACGATCAGATACAGCAACGCATGCACAGGGTTGGTATGCGATATCACGCGAATCGTCGCGACAATCGCAATCAAACCTGCCAGATAAAAGGCAATTTCCATGCTTGCTGGCTCCTTAAGGCAACAGACCTTTGACGTCGATCGGCTTGGCTTCGTTTTCGGCTTCGCCCTTGGCTTTGCCGTCAATCGCCATACCGGCCATCCGGTAGAAGTTATATTCCGGATACTTACCCGGCCCCGAGATCAACAGATCTTCTTTTTCGTACACCAGATCCTGACGCTTGAACTCACCCATTTCGAAATCCGGCGTCAGCTGGATTGCGGTGGTCGGGCAAGCTTCTTCGCACAGGCCGCAGAAAATGCAGCGCGAGAAGTTGATGCGGAAGAACTCCGGATACCAACGGCCGTCTTTCTGTTCTGCTTTTTGCAGCGAGATACAGCCAACCGGGCAGGCGACCGCACACAGGTTACAGGCCACGCAGCGCTCTTCGCCGTCCGGATCGCGCGTCAGCACGATGCGGCCACGGTAGCGCGGCGGCAGGTAAACCGGTTCTTCCGGATACATCTGGGTTTCGCGCTTGGCGAAGGCGTGCATGCCTATCATCCAAATGCTGCGCACCTGGGTGCCGAAACCAACCAATAACTCTTTCAATGTCATGGTTTATTCACCCCTTATTGAGCGTTGTACAAAATGACGGCGGCGGTCGCCAGCATGTTCAGCAGCGTCAGCGGCAGGCACACTTTCCAGCCGAAAGACATCACCTGGTCATAGCGCGGACGCGGCAGAGCAGCACGAATCAGAATGAACATCATCATGAAGAAAGCCGTTTTCAGCGCGAACCAGATAAATGGCGGCAGGAACGGTCCCTGCCAGCCGCCGAAGAACAACGTCACAATCAGGGCGGAAACGGTGACGATACCGATATATTCACCCACGAAGAACAGACCGAATTTCATACCGGAATATTCAATGTGGTAACCGTCGGCCAGTTCCTGCTCGGCTTCCGGTTGGTCAAACGGGTGGCGGTGACACACCGCAACCCCGGCAATCGCAAAGGTAATAAAACCAAAGAATTGCGGAATGACGTTCCAGACGTGAGCCTGCGATTCAACGATGGCCTGCATGTTGAACGAATCAGCCTGCATCACGACGCCCATCAGCGACAGACCAAGAAACACTTCGTAGCTCAGGGTTTGCGCGGAAGCACGCATCGCCCCCAACAGCGAGTATTTGTTGTTGCTCGACCAGCCGGCGAACAGCACGGCGTAAACCGCCAGGCCGGCCATCATCAGGAAGAACAGAATACCGATGTTAAGGTCGGACACCGCCCAGGTCGGGCTGACCGGGACGATGGCAAATGCCAGCAACAGGGAAGTAAAGGCGATCATCGGCGCCAGGGTGAAGATCACCCGGTCGGAGAATTTCGGTACCCAGTCTTCCTTGAAGAACATTTTGATCATGTCGGCAACCAGCTGCAGCGAGCCGCCCCAGCCGACACGGTTTGGTCCGTAACGGTTCTGGAACAGGCCGAGCAGACGGCGTTCGCCGAAGCTCATGAATGCCCCACAGCTCACTACGACCAGCAGGATCACTACCGCTTTAAGGATGGCGATCAGAATGTCGATCACCTCAGGGGTAAACCAGCTCATCGTGTTGCCTCCCGCAGATTTTCAACCGTTGCGCCCACCAGCACTGGCGGGATCCCTGGCAAGCCAAGCGGCAAACCGACCTGGCCCTGGGTCAGAGTTTCACTCAGACGCACCGGCAGACGAAGCTGCTGGCCCGCACAGCTGAACTCCACCAGCGCACCGGCATTGACGCCAAGCGCAGCGGCATCGGCCGGGTTCACCATCACGTAGGCTTCTGGCATACGCTGCTGGATCACGCCGGAACGCTGTGACATTTCATCACTGCCGAACAGGTGGTAATACGGCGCGACACGCCAGCCTTCCGCATGATTAAAGGCGGCAGGCACGTTGGTGAAGTAACCCAGGTTACCCTCCCCTGCTTCGATCAGGCGGATGCCCGGATCGCCATGGCGCAGCTTGCCGCCCACTTCGGCCTGGAATTTGTTCCATGCCTGCGGTGAGTTCCAGCCTGGTGCCCAAGCGAACGGGATCTGCTGACGATCGGCCAGCGGGCTGTTGTTCCCTTCCATCGAGAAGGAGAACATGGTGTCTTTATCCTGCGGCTGACGCGGTTCATGCACGCTGATGTTGGCGCGCATGGCGGTACGGCCGCTGGAGCGATGCGGAGAACGCGCCAGTTTCTGGCCACGAATGCGGAAACTTGCATCCGGCGCTGCGTCCACAATGCCCTGCAACTGCGGCAGCGCAGTGACGCAGGCTTCGATCACGTCGTCGAGCTGCGTCCAGTCCACGTGGCGGCTGGTGTAGGTGGAGTGCAGCGAGTGCATCCAACGCCAGCTTTCCAGCATCACGGTGTAAACGTCTTTCTTCGCATCATCGTAATAAGCCGGATCGTAAACCTGGAAGAAGCGCTGCGCGCGGCCTTCCTGGTTGACCAACGTGCCGTCGCTTTCAGCGAAGCTGGCCGCAGACAGGATAAGGTTGGCCTTATCCATGATCGCGGTGCGCTGGTGATCGGCCACGATCAGGTTGCTGATCTTCGCCAGTGCAGCGTCCACTTTCGCCGCCGGTGCGTGACGGTAGAGATCGTTTTCCATCACGATGGCGGTATCGGCTTCGCCGCTTTCCAGCTGCGCCAAGGCTTCATCGAGCGAACCGCCGCCGATCATCGACAAACCGACGCTGTTGGCGGCGCTGGCGACGAAGGTAATGCCAACGTCAGAACCGCGATCCTTCAGCGCTTTGGCGATGTTGGCCGCCGCTTCGATGATGGCTTCGCTGCCGGCGTTGCTGCCGGTAACGATCAGCGGTTTGCGCGCATCGGTCAGTGCCTGCACGATGATGTCGACTTTCTTGCTCAGGTCGGCTGCCAAATCGTTGACCGCCGGTGCCGCGTTATCCAGCGCATGGGCAATGGCAAAGCCAAAGCGCGCCTGATCGTCCACCGGTGCGCGGTAGTTCCACGCCGCGATGTCGTCCAGACGTGTGTCATCCACGTTGGTGACGAACAGCGGATGTTTGGCGCGTTGGCCGATGTTCTGTATCGCCGCAATCTGCCAGTCGGCAACGCGCTGGGCCGCAGCCATCGCGCGCGCCTTGCCCTTCACCGCCTGGCGCACCGACAGCGCGATACGTGCACCGGTCTGGGTCAAGTCTTCACCCAGAACCAGCACGGCGTCGTAGCCTTCGATTTCGCGCAGCGCCGGGGTGTAAACGCCGCTGTTTTGCAGCACGTTCAACATCAGGTTCAGACGCGCCTGTTCAGACTGTGCAATACCGGTATAGAAGTTCTCGGCGCCAACCAATTCACGCAGCGCAAAGTTGCTTTCCAGGCTGGCGCGCGGCGAGCCGATACCGATGGTTTTCTTTGCCTGACGCAGAATGTCCGCCGCGCCCTGCATCGCCTGTTCGGCGTTCAGGGTGATCCAGTCATTGCCGCGCAGTTGCTGCGGCTGACGCGGACGATCTTTCTGGTTCACGTAGCCATAACCAAAGCGGCCGCGGTCACACAGGAAATAGTGGTTCACGCTGCCGTTGTAGCGGTTTTCGATACGACGCAGTTCGCCATAGCGCTCGCCCGGGCTGGTGTTACAGCCGATGCTGCACTGCTGACAGATGCTTGGCGCAAACTGCATATCCCACTTACGGTTATAACGCTCGGAGTGAGTTTTATCGGTGAATACGCCGGTCGGACACACTTCCACCAGGTTACCGGAGAACTCGCTTTCCAGCGTGCCGCTTTCCGTGCGCCCGAAGTAGACGTTGTCATGCGCGCCGTACACGCCGAAATCGGTGCCATCCGCGTAATCTTTGTAGTAACGCACGCAACGGTAACAGGCGATGCAGCGGTTCATCTCATGCGAGATAAACGGCCCCAGCTCCTGATTGTTGTGGGTGCGCTTACTGAAACGGTACTTACGGAAGCTGTGGCCGGTCATTACCGTCATATCCTGCAGGTGACAGTTACCGCCTTCTTCACACACCGGACAGTCGTGCGGGTGGTTGGTCATCAACCACTCGACCACGCTTTCGCGGAACTGCTTGGCTTCGGAATCGTCGATGGAAATAAAGGTTCCATCCGATGCCGGTGTCATACAAGACATCACCAAACGGCCACGCGTATCTTCCGCGTTTTGGTATTGCTTTACCGCACATTGGCGGCAAGCGCCGACGCTTCCCAGCGCCGGATGCCAGCAAAAGTAAGGAATATCGAGCCCGAGGGAGAGACAAGCCTGCAGCAGGTTGTCAGCGCCATCTACGTCGTATTCTTTGCCGTCTACATGAATCGTAGCCATAGTCAGCATGCTTCCAAGTGGCCTGCCTTACGGCAGGCGTTAATCAAAAATTCTGGCCGTGTTGTCGCAGCGAGCCGGCTTACCAGCGTTGCTTCAGCAGATTGTTCGGCTGGATGCCGCCAATCGCATGCGCGTTGCTGAAGTGCTTAACGGCTATGCCCGCTTCAAACTCTTCACGGAAATATTTAATCGCGCTTTGCAGTGGCTCTACGGCACCTGGCGCATGAGCGCAGAAGGTTTTACCTGGGCCAAGGGAACGGCACAGCTGCTCGAGGGTTTCGATATCCCCCGGCTGCCCTTCGCCATTCTCCAGCGCGCGCAGGATCTTCACGCTCCACGGCAGGCCGTCGCGGCACGGAGTACACCAGCCGCAAGACTCGCGTGAGAAGAACTCTTCCAGGTTGCGCACCAGCGGGACCATGCCGATTTCGTGATCCACCGCCATCGCCAGCGCGGTGCCGAGACGGCTACCGGCTTTGCCGATGCTCTCGAAATCCATCGGCAGATCGAGGTGATCGGCGGTCAGAAAGTCGGTGCCCGCGCCGCCTGGCTGCCAGGCTTTGAAGCGCAGACCGTCACGCATGCCGCCGGCGTAATCTTCCAGAATTTCACGCGCGGTGATGCCAAACGGCAGTTCCCAAACGCCCGGGTTTTTCACCCGACCCGAGAAGCCCATCAGCTTGGTGCCGGCATCCTTGCTTTTACCGCCGTTGATCCCCTGGTACCACTCAATGCCGTTCGCCAGGATTGCCGGAACGTTGCACAGGGTTTCTACGTTGTTTACGCAGGTTGGCTTGCCCCAAACGCCGGAAGAAGCCGGGAAAGGCGGTTTGGAACGCGGGTTGGCGCGGCGGCCTTCCAGCGAGTTGATCAGAGCGGTTTCTTCGCCGCAGATGTAACGGCCGGCGCCGGTATGGACGATCAGCTCGAAATCGAAGCCGCTGCCCATGATGTTTTTGCCCAGCAGGCCCGCTTCGGTCGCTTCAGCGATGGCACGGCGCAGATGCACCGCCGCCTCGATGTACTCGCCACGCAGGAAGATGTAGCCGCGATAGGCTTTCAGCGCGAACGCGGAGATCAGCATGCCTTCCACCAACAGGTGCGGCAGTTGCTCCATCAGCAGGCGGTCTTTATAGGTGCCCGGCTCCATTTCATCGGCGTT
The DNA here is from genome assembly GCF_003591175.1 of Serratia inhibens. Taxonomy (GTDB): domain Bacteria; phylum Pseudomonadota; class Gammaproteobacteria; order Enterobacterales; family Enterobacteriaceae; genus Serratia; species Serratia inhibens. The sequence goes on from NZ_QYYG01000002.1 coordinate 608,284, forward strand.
ACACAGCAGGTAACGGATGTTCATGGATTCGTCTTTCGGCATCAGGCTCCACTTCAAACCGGTGGAGAAACCTGCACCGCCGCGGCCTTTCAGCCCGGCGTCTTTCACCAGGTTGACGATCTCGTCCGGGGCCAGGCCCTTGATGGCTTTCTCGGCGCCCGCATAACCGTTTTTGCTGCGGTATTCATCCAGCCAGACCGGCTGTTTGTCATCGCGCAACCGCCAGGTCAGCGGGTGCATCTCGGGAGTGCGTACAATGTCTTTAATCATTGATACTGCTCCAGTAGCGTCTCGATATCTTCAGGCTTCAGCTGACTGTGAGTATCCTCATCAATCATCATGGTTGGCCCTTTATCGCAATTGCCCAGGCAGCAGGTCGGCAGCAGAGTGAAACGACCATCAAAGGTGGTTTGACCCGGTTTGATGCTCAACTTCTTCTCGAGAGCGGCCTGAATGCCCTGGTAACCGGTGATGTGACAAACAACGCTGTCACAATAACGGATCACGTGACGCCCTACTGGCTGACGGAAAATCTGGCTGTAGAACGTGGCCACGCCTTCTACGTCGCTGGCAGGAATGCCCAGCACTTCCGCGATGGCGTAAATCGCACCGTCCGGAACCCAGCCACGCTGCTTCTGCACAATTTTCAGTGCTTCGATGGAGGCGGCGCGTGGATCCTCGTAATGGTGCTTTTCGTGCTCGATCGCATCACGTTCTTCCGCGCTCAGTACAAATGCATCAGCGCCGCTCTGGGGAGCGGCTGCATTGATTGGCTCAAGCGCATCGTTGACTGCGTGATTGTCTTTTTGATCATGCATAGTTAGCGGTCCACATCTGACATTACAAAATCGATACTACCCAGATAGACGATCAGGTCGGAGACCAGGCTGCCACGGATTACCGCAGGGATTTGCTGAAGGTGAGCAAAACTTGGCGTACGTACCCGGGTGCGGTAGCTCATGGTGCTGCCGTCGCTGGTCAGGTAGTAGCTGTTGATCCCTTTAGTGGCTTCAATCATCTGGAATGATTCGTTGGCTGGCATCACCGGGCCCCAGGAAACCTGCAGGAAGTGGGTGATCAGCGTTTCAATATGCTGCAACGTGCGCTCTTTCGGCGGCGGCGTGGTCAGCGGGTGATCGGCCTTGAACGGGCCTTCCGGCATGTTGTTCAGGCACTGTTCGAGGATGCGCAGGCTCTGACGCAGCTCTTCCACCTTCAACATTACGCGGGTGTAGCAGTCGCTGTTGCCGTCGCCGACCGGGATTTCGAAATCGAAATTCTCATAGCCGGAATACGGGCGCCATTTGCGCACGTCGAACTCGATGCCGGTGGCACGCAGGCCGGCGCCGGTCACGCCCCACTCCAGCGCTTCTTTGGCATTGTAGGATGCTACGCCGACAGAACGGCCCTTCAGGATGCTGTTCTTCAGTGCGGCCTTGACGTAGGAATCCAGGCGTTTCGGCATCCACTCGAGGAACTCGCGCAGCAGGCGATCCCAGCCGCGCGGCAGATCATGCGCGACGCCGCCGATGCGGAACCAGGCTGGGTGCATACGGAAACCGGTGATCGCTTCAACCAGATCGTAGATTTTCTGACGATCGGTAAAGGCGAAGAACACCGGGGTCATGGCGCCGACGTCCTGAATGAAGGTACTGATGTACAGCAGATGGCTGTTGATGCGGAACAGTTCAGACAGCATCACGCGGATAGTATCGACGCGATCCGGCACCTTGATCCCGGCCAGTTTTTCAACCGCCAGCACGTAAGGCATTTCGTTCACGCAGCCGCCGAGGTATTCGATACGGTCGGTGTACGGAATGTAGCTGTGCCACGACTGACGTTCGCCCATCTTCTCGGCACCGCGGTGGTGATAACCGATATCCGGCACGCAATCGACGATCTCTTCGCCGTCCAGCTGCAGAATAATGCGGAATGCACCGTGCGCAGACGGGTGGTTCGGGCCGAGGTTGAGGAACATGAAGTCCTCGTTTTCGGTGCCGCGCTTCATGCCCCACTCTTCCGGTTTGAAGGTCAGCGACTCCATTTCCAGATCTTCTTTCTGTTTGGTCAACACAAAGGGATCGAACTCGGTGGCGCGTGCCGGGTAATCTTTACGCAGTGGGTGGCCTTCCCAGGTCTGCGGCATCATGATGCGCGTCAGGTGCGGGTGACCGTCGAAGGTAATACCGAACATTTCCCAGGTTTCACGCTCATACCAGTTGGCATTCGGGAATACCTTGGTCGCTGTGGGCACGTGCAGGTCTTTTTCAGACAGCGCCACTTTCAGCATGATGTCGCGGTTACGTTCGATGGAAATCAGATGGTAGAAAACAGAAAAATCCGCGGCCGGCAAACCGTCGCGGTGGGTGCGAAGACGCTCGTCTACGCCATGCAGATCGAACAGCATGACATAAGGCTTCGGCTGTTTTCTCAGGAACGTCATTACTTCCAGTAACTGGTCAGGTTTGACCCATACCACGGGCATTCCGGTACGGGTGGGCTGAACAGTAAAGGCTTCCGGCCCAAAGCGGTTGCGCAGTTCGCCAATCACCGGATCGTCTTGGTGATCCCTGGTTTGCCATGATGGCAGGGCGTCGTGCGTCGTTGAATCTGTCATAATTTTTTTTCACCACACTAAAGGGTTATTTCGCCGCAAGTTCACTTTTCGCTGTGTTAACCAATAGCGCACTAAGATGGACGTTAAATGAACGTCTTAAATCTCGTCAGGCGTCCGAAGGTTGGTCACCGCGATACGCTCGCCGTGTTTACGCTCTCTTTCAGACTGCATGTTGGCGCGGTACACGCCCTGATCGCCGACAACCCATGACAGCGGGCGGCGCTCTTTGCCGATAGATTCCTGTAACAGCATCAGCGCTTGCATGTAGGCTTCCGGGCGTGGCGGGCAGCCAGGAATGTACACGTCGACCGGCAGGAATTTATCCACGCCCTGAACCACGGAATAGATATCGTACATGCCGCCGGAGTTGGCGCAGGCTCCCATCGAAATAACCCATTTTGGCTCCAGCATCTGTTCATACAGGCGCTGAATAACCGGGGCCATCTTGGTAAAGCAGGTACCGGCAACGACCATCAGGTCAGCCTGGCGTGGCGATGCACGCAACACTTCGGCACCGAAACGCGCAACGTCGTGAACGGCGGTAAACGACGTCACCATCTCCACGTAACAGCACGAAAGGCCGAAGTTGTATGGCCAAATAGAGTTCTTACGCCCCCAGTTCACCATGTCATGCAGTGCATGCTCGAGTTTACCCATGTAAACCGTGCGGTGAACCTGTTGGTCCAGGGGATCGGCGACGATCTCCTGTTTTTGCAGGGGGTAACGGTCATTCTCACCGTTCGGGTCTATGCGGGTGAGCGTATAGTCCATCTTAATGCCTCGTTTTTAACCACAAATGACTACTGCGGATGACGGTTGGTGTTAGTGATTGTGCCTGGTTTACTGAGACGTTTGGAACGCGAAGGCGTCCAGTCCAATGCGCCGATACGCACCAGATAAACCAAACCGGCCAATAGCACCAAAATGAAAATGGCGGCTTCGATAAAGCCTACCCAACCACTCTCGCGAACGGAGACCGACCAGGCATACAGGTACAAGGCTTCAACATCGAAAATGACGAAGAACATGGCGACCAGGTAGAACTTGGCGGACAGGCGCATGCGCGCCGAACCGACCGAGTCGATCCCGGATTCAAACGGGGTGTGTTTGGCGCGCGCACGGGCTCTCCCGCCCAGGAAGAACGCGCCCAGCAGCATAAGACCGCAAAGCCCGATAGCCACGACAAGAAATACGGCGAACGCCCAGTGATGAGCGATAACTTCAGTGGTTGTTGACATACTCTATGCTTACTCATCAAAAGTGGCGTCGATCGCACTGCTCTTGTAACTGGCAGTTAGTGCACCACATCGATTTAAGGGAAGGATAAATTAACCACACAAACAAACTGCTTTTACAGAGAGTTAGGCAGCGTTTTACTGTGGGCTTTTTACTCCTTTCTATAACCTTTTGTCAACTTTGACAAAAGTATCTACACACTAGTTTACATACCCATCATTTTATTAACATTTGATGCGACTGGCTTAGGCTAAATCGTGTCAGTCAATTGCCGTGTAGAAACAGATAGATATAAACCAACATGCTTATTTCAGTTTTACTATACCATTGTCTCAGGAATCTCCTGTTCTTCCACTCACTACCTAGGGGTATTTTTTTGATCCAGGACACGTTTTCAGCATAATTCCTCAAAAAAAGTGTGGGCCTTTAACAAATTTTGTCAAATTCAGACGTAAAAACACCCGCAATAAATTACCAAAATAACCATATTAATTCCAGGCCTTTACGCACATCCCTCCAAGTTCAAAAAACAAGCAAAACCATTTCTTTATCATCTGATAACGGTTCTCATTACCGAGAACAGTTAGATAAATAGCTACTTCGTAATAAAAAAAAACGCTAATCCCCATAAACAGGCTTTTAGCCAAATTACGGCCAAAAAAAACCTCCGCCGAAGCAGAGGTTTTATCATGCAGCTTTTAACGCGCCGGGAGGTTATTCCTCACCGTCGGCCAGACAAGTGTCACCCTGCTGGGATGAACTCCCACCACTGAAGCTGTAACTGTCATTGCCATTTTGCACCGCGCTGAAAATCGCCATCGCCAGCTCGTTGCCGCACTGCGTGTCCTTGCACAGGGCATACTGGGTGTCTGGCAATGGCGGCAAACCTTCTACCGCGCCCAGCACCCGCAAGTCAGGGCTCATCATCTCGATCGGCCGGACCGTGATCCCCAAACCGGCCTTGCAGGCAGCACGAACGGCCGAAAGCGTCGAGGCTACATAAGCGATACGCCATGGGATCCCGGCGTCATCCAGATGCTTGATCGCCATCGAACGGAACGGGCTGGGTTCGTCCATCACCACCAATGGGATCGGCTCACCGGCCTGATACCGGTAATCTGCGGAGCAATACCACAGCGTCGGCGAAGTACGCAGCACAATGTGCGGATGTCCTTCGGTTTCCACCGTCGTAATCGCCAGATCGACTTCGCCGTTTTCCAGCATGTCGAGCATGAACGGGCTGCGTTTCACCCGCACATCAATCGCCAACTTGGGGTAAACCGACGTGACGCGATTAAGCAGGAAAGGCAGTATGGTATCGGCGGTATCATCAGAAGCACCGATAGTCAGAACACCGTTTATATTGTTGTACATCAGAGAGGTACAGGCTTCGTCGTTGAAGCGCAGGATTTTCCTGGCGTAACCGAGAAGCTGAATACCGTGTTCGGTCAATAATTTGTTGCGCCCGTGACGAGCAAACAACTCTTTGTCAACCAGTTGCTCTAACCGCTGCATTTGTTGACTGACGGCTGATTGGGTACGACAAACGGCAACTGCCGCAGCCGCAAAGGTGTTCAAATCAGCAACAGCCACAAAGGTTCTTAGCAGATCGAGGTCGAGATTAAGTATCGGACGATTTGCAGTTGTCATAGTGTTTTCTTCACTTTTTGAATTCTAATTTACAAACTACCCTGGTGTGTTTCTAAGACATCGTTTTAAAGGGACGATGCCTGACATGACAGTACCCCACTCATTAGTGGAGGGCAAAAAAATTACTTATATTTCGTTACCTCTATCGCCTTTTAAAATGTGATCTATCGCATATGCTTATAGAACGCCGTGCTCTATTACTAGTGAAAGTGTTTAATTTTTACCGAACCAAAGATTTTACTCATTCACAATGCTGGATTGCCACACCAATCGTGCTGCGCGATTTCCGCGCCCTGGCAGGCTTAAGCTCCACCCGCCCTCGAGAAAAAGTAAGTTATTTACTGCATTATGCAGGGACGTCTCTTCATGATTTTAATGAATTCAATTAGTAACATTTACCACGTGAATAATACGGGAATAATTACTTAAATGTTGCTTAAGAAAGAGACTGAAATATTACTAATGTAATATACCCATGATACTCAGTTTGGGTTGCCGATTGGCGACCCGCTATCAGACTACTCCGGTATTATCATTTCTTTACAGTTTATCCGGTGCAATCCTCCCCTCCGGCTTATCAGTGCGCGACGGGCTACAGCAGCAACCTTTCTTATTACGGGTCAATCATGTTAACACAACGTCATCAAGGCAGCACAAAAAACCACTAAATACAACCTACCGAACATAATAACCCAAGCAAACACCAAAACCCTGTTCATCATCACTAATATTAGCCTTGGGACCCTTCGTTTGCACCAAAGGCGTGCATAACCCTTCAAAAGCACCAGCGCCAGGAGTACATTGAGCGGGTTGCGGTGTTCCACGGTAGGAACGCCCCCATTCCAGCAAAAGGCTCAACTTTCTATGTCCCCCATTGAGAAATCCCACAAACTGGACAACGTCTGTTATGACATTCGCGGCCCGGTGCTCAAAGAAGCTAAACGTCTTGAAGAAGAGGGCAACAAAGTCCTCAAACTGAACATCGGTAACCCCGCCCCGTTTGGTTTCGACGCCCCTGACGAAATCCTGGTCGACGTGATCCGCAATCTGCCCACGGCGCAAGGCTATTCCGACTCCAAAGGGCTCTTCTCGGCGCGTAAGGCGATCATGCAGCACTACCAGGCGCGTAACATCCGTGACGTGACCGTTGAGGATATCTACATCGGCAATGGGGTTTCCGAGCTGATCGTGCAATCCATGCAGGCGCTGCTTAACAGCGGTGACGAAATGCTGGTACCGGCGCCGGATTACCCGCTGTGGACCGCCGCTGTGTCACTGTCCGGCGGCAAGGCCGTGCATTACCTGTGCGATGAACAGGCAGGCTGGTTCCCGGATCTGGACGACATAATCAGTAAAATCACTCCGCGCACCCGCGGCATTGTGATCATCAACCCAAACAACCCGACCGGTGCGGTGTACAGCAAAGAGCTGCTGGAGCAGATTGTCGAGATCGCCCGCCAGCACAACCTGATCATCTTCTCGGACGAGATTTACGACAAAATTCTGTATGACGAAGCCGAACACCATTCGATCGCCGCGCTGGCACCGGATCTGCTGACCGTCACTTTCAACGGGCTGTCCAAAACCTATCGCGTTGCGGGTTTCCGTCAGGGCTGGATGGTGCTGAACGGGCCGAAAAAACACGCCAAGGGCTATATCGAAGGGCTGGAGATGCTGGCCTCCATGCGCCTTTGCGCCAACGTGCCGATGCAGCACGCGATCCAAACGGCACTGGGCGGCTACCAGAGCATCAGCGAGTTTATTCAACCTGGCGGCCGTCTGTATGAACAGCGTAACCGTACCTGGGAACTGCTGAATGATATTCCCGGCGTTTCCTGCGTGAAGCCTCAGGGGGCGTTGTATATGTTCCCGCGCATCGACGCCAAACGCTTTAACATTCACGATGACCAGAAAATGGTGCTGGATCTGCTGCTGCAGGAAAAAGTGCTGCTGGTGCAAGGCAGCGCATTCAACTGGCCGTATCCCGACCACGTGCGCATCGTTACCCTGCCGCGCGTTGATGAACTGGAAATGGCTGTGGGCAAGCTGGGCCGTTTCCTGGAAGGTTATCGTCAGTAATCTCCGCGGGCGCAGCAGCCTGCTGCGCCCCTTCCCTGCACGCCCCGGTTGCATAACCCGCCGTCACTGCTCACAATGGAACCCTCACTTGCCGTTGTAGAAGAGAGCACCATGAGCCAGAGCCATTTTTTTGCCCACCTGTCCCGCTTGAAACTGATCAACCGCTGGCCGCTGATGCGCAACGTGCGTACCGAGAACGTTTCCGAACACAGCCTGCAAGTGGCGTTTGTCGCCCATGCGTTGGCGGTGATCAAAAACCGAAAATTCAATGGCAACCTGAGCGCAGAGCGCGTCGCCCTGCTGGCGATGTACCACGATGCCAGCGAAGTGATTACCGGTGACATGCCAACGCCAATCAAGTACTACAATCCGCAGATCGCCCACGAATATAAGAAAATCGAAAAAATCGCCCAACAGAAGCTGCTGGATATGATCCCGGCGGAATTACGTAACGATTTCCGGTCGATTCTCGATGAGCATTACTACACCGAAGACGAAAAACTGGTGGTAAAACAGGCCGATGCCCTGTGTGCCTATCTGAAATGCCTGGAGGAGTTGTCTGCCGGCAACAACGAATTCAAGCTGGCGAAAGCCCGGCTTGAAAAGACCCTGCAGCAGCGCAGCAGCCCGGAAATGGATTATTTCATGAACGTGTTTATCCCCAGCTTCAGCCTGTCGCTGGATGAAATCAGCCTGGACTCTTCCCTCTAATTTTAACGGCGCAGCCCGCTGCGCCGTTAAAATGCATACAGCCACGGCACAATAATCACGCTGACCAGCATCACCAACAGCGTGAACGGCACGCCAATCCGCACGAAATCCCCGAACTTATAGTTCCCCGGCCCCAGCACCAGCGTGTTCACCGGTGATGAAACCGGCGTCATAAACGCTGCGGAAGCGGCAACGGCGATAATCATGGCGAACGGGTATGGCGAAACGCCCATCTCGCGGGCAGCGGCAATGGCGATAGGTGCCATCAGCACGGCGGTGGCGGTGTTGGAGATAAACAGGCCTATCGTGGCGCACAGCGCAAACAGGCACAGCAGCATCACGCGCGGCCCCGCTCCCCCGGCAACGTCCATCAGCCCGCGCACGATCAAGTCCACCCCACCGGTTTTCTGCAGCGCCTGGGCAAACGGCATCATGCCGACAATCAAGATGATGCTCGGCCAGTGAATAGACTTATAGGCGCTTGCCATATCGATGCAGCGGAATTTGCCCATCAGCAAACAGGCAATCAGCGCGGCGATCGGATTGGGGATTTCATCGGTCAACATCATCGCCACCATCAGCGCCAGGCAAAACAGCGCGTGCGGCGCCTGGGTGATGGCCGGCGCTACCTCGTCCACCTCTGCCGGCAAATTGAGGACAATAAAATCATGGGTTTTTGCCTGCAACTGGCGGATCGCCTTCCAGTCGCCGATCACCAGCAGGATATCGCCCAGCGCCAGCGGTTCATCCACCAACTTGCCCGCCAGGGTTTCGCCATTGCGGCGAATGCCGACCACGTTCAAATCATAGCGACTGCGAAACGTCGATTCGCGCAGGCTCTTGCCCAGTAGCGTCGAATCCGGAATCAACGACACCTCCGCCATGCCGACGTTGCGCGCCTGTTCGGAGAAATAGTCGCCCCGCAGCACCATCGGCTCCAGTTGCTGCTCGCTGCAAAACTCGCGCAAGTCGATCTGGCTGTCCGACATGTCGATCAACAGTACGTCTCCTTCTCGCAGTTCGGTGCTGCCGGATGCGCTAACCATCACCCGCCGGAAGCGCTTCCAGCGTTCGATCCCCACCACGTTGGCACCGTAGCGAGCCCGCAGATGCAATTCATCCAGCGAACGGCCTACCAGCGATGATCCACTGCGGATCGCCAGCCGACGCGCCCTGCCGGTAAGTTTATAGTCGCGGATCAGATCGCGGAAGGTGCGACGCTGCCAGGTTTCCCGGCTTTTATCTCCGTCGTTATTGCCCAGCCAACGCCGCGCCACCAGCATGTATCCCACGCCCAACACCAATACCGCCAGGCCAACCGGCGTCACGCCAAAGAAACCGAAGCCGCCGATACCCTCGCGCACCAACTCGCTGTTCACCACCATGTTCGGCGGTGTTGCCACCAGCGTCATCATGCCGCTGATAAGGCCGGCAAAACTCAGTGGCATCATCAACCTGCCCGGCGTGATTTTCATCCTTGCCGCCACGCTGAGTACCACCGGGATAAAGATCGCCACCACCCCGGTAGAACTCATAAACGCCCCCAACCCGGCCACGGTAACCATCAGCAACGTCAGCATTTTGGTTTCGCTGCTGCCGGCGACCTTCACCAGCCAGTCGCCCACCTGATAGGCTACGCCGGTACGCACCAGCCCCTCGCCAATCACAAACAACGCGGCAATCAGGAGCACATTGGGATCGCTGAACCCCACCGTCGCTTCCTGCAGGGTCAGCGTGCCGCTCAACACAAAAGCGATGATCACCAGTAACGCCACCACGTCCATGCGCAGCTTGTTGGTGGTAAACAGCACGATGGCAATTAACAGTAAACTCAGCACCCACAGTAATTCGCTGTTCAAAACGGCCTCATCCGGCAGACATAGTCAAAGTCTTAAAAACTAGCATAAAAAAACCCCGCCGATGCGGGGTCTAATCAACTTGAGTGAAGATAGGGCTTGTCAGGCGACCCGCTCAATCGCAGCGCCCTGAACTGTCTTCCTGACCGCGATTTGCTCCAGAGACGACAACAGCAGATCGACCTGATCCAGCTTGGGCGCATCGGCCGGCGCATTCACCGCAATCACCTGGCAGCCTGCAGCCAACCCGGAAAGGATCCCGGCGGCCGCGTCCTCGACTACCACGCAATCTTGCGGTGCCAGCCCCAGGCGCTCGGCCCCCAGCAGATAGGCATCCGGCTGAGGCTTGCCATGTTTTACCTGCTCGGCGGTGATAAACACCTCCGGCTGCGGCAAGCCGCCGGCGTTACGGCGAGCGGTGGCGACCGGAATAGAGCCGGAGGTGACGATCGCCCACGGAATGTCGAGCGCATTCAACCGCGCCAGCAAGGCTGCGGCCCCCGGCAGTGCGGTGACGCCGTCGGTATCCTGCGCTTCTACCTGCTCCAGCAGCAAAAATTCCTGCTGAATGGCAGCCTCACTTTCACCGGGCATAAAGTGACGCAACGAGGTAATGGCCTGTTTACCGTGAATAAAATCCAGTACGTCCTGCGGATTAATACCGCGGCGTTTGGCCCAATTAATCCAGGCACGCTCTACCGCCGGCAGAGAATCAACCAACGTCCCATCAAGATCGAACAGAAAACCCTTACACTCCACAGGAAACCTCTTTTAATCAGGCATTGATAATTTGCGCAATCTCAACGGCGCTCAGGTGATACTGACGTGGGCATGACAGCCAGATAGCCAACATACGCTGGTATTTTTCCCACATTTTGGTTTGGGCGTTAAAGCCGTGGCTGCCGGAATCGAAATGAGTATAGCGCCCCTCGGTGGTAACAAGGAAACGCACATAGCTCAGATAGCGCGCTTCAGTGGCGGCATCAAAGCCGAGAAATGCCAGGCGGCGCGCCTCAATCCCCTGTTTTTCTTTCAGATTATCCCAGGATACCTGCAACGCGTGGTGCATCTCCATCACGTTGATGATAGTGCGGCACACCTCTTCGCTCATTTCGCCGAAATCGCGATCCAGCTCGCGCATCTGCAAACCAAAACCACGCTCGATGATAGTCTGCAAACGGCGGTAACGATCGGTGTTATCCGGGTCGAGCAGCGTCATCATCTTGTACTGGTTCGACAGGATCAGTCGTTGGGCGTGGGTCATTTCCATCATAATTTCCTCGGTAAAGTGCTTATGACGAAAGCATCGCACAGCGCAATATCGCAGGAAATCACAACTCGCAGGTTCTTTGATTTAAACCGGGGTTATTGGCCAGAAGGGTAAAATGGCCGCAATCAATGCGACCATTTCGTTGTTAAAGATCGTCGAGGAAAGTTTTATCCAGCTGCTTGAAGGCACGTTTCAGCAGATCCGCCAGCGTTTGATAGGTCGGGGTCCCTTCCACCGGCGCAACCGCCTGACCGGCTTCCGCCAGCCTGTTGCGCACCTCATGGAACCACTGCAACAGCGTTGGCGGCAAGGGCGTGACAGAACGACGACCCAGCCACCACAGGCCTTGCATCGGCATGCTGCAGGCGAACAATGCGGTGGCGATCGCCGGACCGAGCTGACCGCCCAGCGCAATCTGCCAGGTCAAGGTAAACACCGCCAACGGCGGCATAAAGCGGACGGCAAAACGGGTGACGCTCGCAACGCGATTCTCCGGAAAGACCGGAGCCAGACGTTTGTCTGACGGCCAGGTTTTCATATAATGCTGCCCGCGCTGGAAGACCTGAAACCAGCTTACGGAACCGGACGGTTTGCTCGTCATCGCGTACCTCAACGTCACGTAGTAAAAATGGGGGTACTGCAAACACAATACTAAAAAATTTGAAGCTTTAAATTTATTTTGTGTTTGCTGCAGGCTATCGGTATCCTAGGCCGGCCTTTTGGCCGGTAGAAGATGACAATAACTCTGTCAACTTTTAGCCCTATAAAAATGAAGATTATTTAAACCGCAGAGAAATCATCGGTTTTTTCATCGTCATGTGATTTATGCACTTCACATGATGTTAATCATAAATGTCAACGGCATTATGCGCTACGCTTGTTGTCTGATTGACGATTAATTCACCACGTGTTTGGGTTTTCCTTTAACAACACGAACTATTTAAGTAGGTACTTCCATGTCGAGTAAGCTAGTACTGGTTCTTAACTGCGGCAGTTCTTCCCTGAAATTCGCTATCATCGATGCTGTCAACGGTGAAGAACACCTCTCCGGCCTGGCCGAATGTTTCCACCTGCCTGAGGCTCGCCTCAAGTGGAAGATGGACGGCGCCAAACACGAAGCGGCTCTGGGTGCCGGCGCTGCGCACAGCGAAGCACTGAACTACATTGTTAATACTATTCTGGCACAAAAACCGGAGCTTTCTGCACAGCTGACCGCTATCGGCCACCGCATTGTACACGGCGGCGAGAAGTTTACCGCTTCTGCCGTGATCAATGACGAAGTCTTGCAGGGTATCAAAGATTCGGTGCCATTTGCACCACTGCATAACCCGGCGCATCTGATCGGTATCGCCGAGGCACTGAAATCATTCCCTAACCTGGCGGATAAAAACGTTGCCGTGTTCGACACCGCGTTCCATCAGACCATGCCGGAAGAATCTTACCTGTACGCCCTGCCGTACAGCCTGTATCGCGATCACGGCGTTCGCCGCTATGGCGCACACGGCACCAGCCACTTCTACGTGACCCAAGAAGCCGCGAAGATGCTGGACAAGCCGGTTGAAGAAGTGAACGTGATCACCTGCCACCTGGGCAACGGCGGTTCCGTTACCGCAGTGCGCAACGGCAAATGCGTTGACACCTCCATGGGTCTGACCCCGCTGGAAGGCCTGGTGATGGGCACCCGCAGCGGTGACATCGATCCGGCGATCATCTTCCACCTGCACGACTCCCTGGGCATGAGCGTTGATCAAATCAACAAAATGCTGACCAAAGAATCCGGCCTGTTGGGCCTGACCGAAGTCACCAGCGACTGCCGTTATGTTGAAGACAACTACGCCAGCAAAGCCGACGCCAAGCGCGCAATGGACGTATTCTGCCACCGTCTGGCCAAATACATCGGTGCATACAGCGCGCTGATGGACGGCCGTCTGGACGCGGTGATCTTCACCGGCGGCATCGGCGAGAACGCCGGCATGGTGCGTGAGCTGACCCTGGATAAACTGGGCCTGCTGGGCTTCGAGATCGACCACGAGCGCAATATGGCCGCCCGTTTCGGTAAATCCGGCGCCATCACCAAAGACGGCAGCCGCCTGGCGCTGGTTATCCCGACCAACGAAGAATTGGTCATCGCGCAAGACGCATCCCGTCTGACCGCGTAACGCTCTCCGACACCGTCAGCCAAGGCTGACGGTGCTGTTTTAGCCTCATGTTAATCGTGAAGAGGACTATTCTGTGTCACGTACAATTATGTTGATCCCCACTGGCACCAGCGTCGGTCTGACCAGCGTCAGCCTGGGTGTCATCCGCTCCATGGAGCAACAAGGCGTTCGTCTGAGCGTGTTCAAACCTATCGCCCAGCCACGCACCGGCGGCGACTCTCTCGACCAGACCACCACCATCATCCGCAGCAACTCCACCATTCCGGCGGCCGAACCGCTGCGCATGAGCTACGTTGAGGGCCTGCTGAGCTCCAACCAGCAAGACGTGCTGATGGAAGAGATCGTGGCTCGCTACCATGAGAACACCAAAGACGCGGAAGTGGTGCTGATCGAAGGCCTGGTGCCGACCCGTAAACACCAGTTCGCCAATGCGCTGAACTATGAAATCGCCAAAACCCTGAATGCGGAAATCGTCTTCGTGCTGGCCCTGGGCAACGATTCCCCGGCGCAGCTGAAAGAACGCATTGAGCTGGCTCGCAGCAGCTTCGGCGGCAGCAAAAACAAGAACATCACCGGCGTCATCATCAACAAACTGAACGCTCCGGTCGACGAACAGGGCCGCACCCGTCCTGACCTGTCAGAGATCTTCGACGACTCCACCAAAGCCAGCGTGACTAACGTTGATCCTGCGCAGCTGTTTGCCAACAGCCCGCTGCCGGTGCTGGGCTGCGTACCCTGGAGCTTTGATCTGATCGCCACTCGCGCCATCGACATGGCCCGCCACCTGAAAGCTACCGTGATCAACGAAGGCGACATCATGACTCGCCGCGTGAAGTCCGTGACCTTCTGTGCGCGCAGCATTCCGCACATGCTGGAACACTTCCGCCCAGGCTCACTGCTGGTCACCTCCGCAGACCGTCCTGACGTGCTGGTTTCCGCCTGTCTGGCGGCGATGAACGGCGTGGAAATCGGCGCCATTCTGCTGACCGGCGGTTATGCCATCGACGCGCCGATCAAAAAGCTGTGTGAACGCGCCTTCCAGACCGGCCTGCCGGTATTTATGGTCGACACCAACACCTGGCAGACTTCGCTCAGCCTGCAAAGCTTTAACCTCGAAGTGCCGTCGGACGACCATCAGCGCATCGAGAAAGTGCAGAACTACGTGGCCAGCCACATCAACGCAGAGTGGATCGAGTCGCTGACCGCCACCTCCGAGCGTTCACGTCGTCTGTCTCCACCGGCATTCCGCTACGAGCTGACCGAGCTGGCGCGTAAAGCCGGCAAACGTATCGTCCTGCCGGAAGGCGACGAGCCACGCACCGTGAAAGCGGCAGCCATCTGTGCCGAACGCGGTATCGCGGAATGCGTCCTGCTGGGCAACCCGGAAGAGATCCAGCGCGTAGCTGCGGCTCAGGGCGTTGAACTGGGCAAAGGCATCGAAATCGTTGATCCGGTCGTCGTGCGCGAGCAATACGTGCCGCGTCTGGTTGAGCTGCGCAAGAGCAAGGGCATGACCGAAGTGGTTGCGCGCGAGCAGTTGGAAGATAACGTGGTTCTCGGCACCCTGATGCTGGAGAAAGGCGAAGTCGACGGCCTGGTTTCCGGCGCGGTTCACACCACCGCCAACACCATCCGCCCACCGTTGCAGCTGATCAAAACCGCACCGGGCAGCTCGCTGGTGTCCTCCGTGTTCTTCATGCTGCTGCCTGACCAGGTTCTGGTGTACGGCGACTGCGCGATCAACCCGGATCCGACCGCCGAGCAGCTGTCAGAAATCGCGATTCAGTCGGCAGACTCCGCCGCGGCCTTCGGTATCGAGCCGCGCGTGGCGATGATCTCCTACTCTACCGGTAACTCCGGTGCGGGCAGCGACGTCGAGAAAGTACGTGAAGCGACCCGTCTGGCTCAGGAAAAACGCCCTGACTTGATCATCGACGGCCCGCTGCAGTACGACGCCGCCATCATGGCTGACGTAGCGAAATCCAAAGCGCCGAACTCGCCGGTTGCCGGCCAGGCTACCGTGTTCATCTTCCCGGATCTGAACACCGGTAACACCACCTATAAAGCGGTACAGCGTTCTGCTGACCTGGTATCCATCGGGCCAATGCTGCAAGGCATGCGCAAGCCGGTGAACGACCTGTCACGTGGCGCCTTGGTAGACGATATCGTTTACACCGTGGCGCTGACCGCCATTCAGTCTGCACAGGCTGATGCGGCTGCCAAAGCCTGATAACCCCAGCGTTATCGGATAAAAAAAGCCGGTCAATTTATTGACCGGCTTTTTCATTTTGGCAACCTGCCGACTAATCAGGCATTTTCGTCGGTGTCGCGTAGCGGTTTACCGTAAGCCTGCTCGTTGTTGCGCGTCAGCCACAGCGACAGCGCCTTCAGCGAATCCGGGGTGAACTCATCGCAGCGGGCGGTGATCTCTTCCGGCGTCAGCCAGCTCACCTCAACCACTTCTTCTTCCTGCAGGGCGAACGGCCCGTGGGACACGCAGCTAAACAGCGCGCCCCATACCCGGCACTGCTCTTCTTCGAAATAGAACAGGCCATGTTCGGCGAAAGGCACGCCGGCAATACCCAGTTCCTCTTCCGCCTCGCGGCGCGCGGAATCCAGCACATTCTCGCCGCTTTGCACTACTCCGCCCGCGGTGGCGTCCAGCCAGCCCGGATAGAAATCTTTAATGTCGGTGCGACGCTGCACCAGAATTTTACCCATTCCATCATGCACCACAATATAGGTAGCACGATGACGCAGCCGTTGAGCACGCATCTGTTGGCGACTTGATTGAGCAATCACTTCGTTTTGCTCGTTGACGATATCAACCCACTCGGTATCTGCAGCCTGACCCTGTTCCGCCATCCTCTAAAACCTTCTATTTTGGCGCGTTGCATCCCGCGCACTGGTTAATCAATGAGTGTTTTTCAAAGATTTTTATTGTGTGTGTATAAATTAGTGCGTTAACGCCACCTCTGCAACAGCCTTGCCGCTCTGCAGTGTGACCACGCTTAAAATGCCGTCCTCCAGTATGCCATAACTGGCGGGAAAGCCCCCTTTAGGAATGCTGACCGAGCCTGGATTAAAGCAGTAAATCTCCCCCTGCCGCTCCGCCTGCGGTAGATGACTGTGGCCATAGACCAGGACATCGCCGGAAGATAACGGCGGCAGTGCCGAGGGATGATAAAGGTGACCGTGGGTTAAAAACAATCGTCTTTTTTGCAACAGCACCTGCTGCCAGGACGCGGTGATGGGAAACGACAGCAACATCTGATCAACTTCGCTGTCACAGTTGCCGCGAACGGCGATGATCTTGTCGCTATAGCGATTCAATTGTTCAGCAACCTGAGCGGGCTGATAACCTGCCGGCAGCGCATTTCGCGGCCCATGATTCAGCAAATCGCCCAGAAGAATCAGCCAGTCGGCACCGCTTTGTTCAAATCGATCCAATACGCTTTCGGTGGCGGGGAGTGAGCCGTGTAAATCAGAGGCGAATATCAGCTTCATAACCATGTCTTTAACAAGGGAATAAGCGTTATTCTACCGCAACGGCGGCGCAGAGGTAATGATGACGTTACAGGTGGCCGGCTGCGTCTGTCTGGAAACCGGTACGCTGCTGGACACCTTTACGCCCCAACATGAGGATTTTCTGAGTTAAGCCCCCTGCCTGAACGGCTATTCCCGGTG
Organism: Serratia inhibens; assembly: GCF_003591175.1. GTDB lineage: Bacteria > Pseudomonadota > Gammaproteobacteria > Enterobacterales > Enterobacteriaceae > Serratia > Serratia inhibens. The sequence continues at coordinate 625,549 of NZ_QYYG01000002.1, forward strand.
CGCCGACATCGGGAAAGCCTTTACCACCGCCTGATAATGCCCGTTCCCCTGTTCCCCGCTTCCCCGCCGCCCGTGAATTGTGATCTGACTTGCGGATATAGCATCAGACGAATCTCACATAGCCTGCTATTCTTAGCTGCTATTGTTGGTAACCCTAATGCCCGCAGCCTTTCAAGCTGCAGTTTGGAATTCATGGGTATAGTTGAAACTCTGATGTACCTTTGTGCGGCGAAGACCGCGACAACGTGTAATGACTTACAGATCACTTTACCGCAGGAGGCACCATGATTGACCTGTATTACGCGCCTACTCCCAACGGTCACAAAATTACCCTGTTTCTGGAGGAGGTTGGCTTACCTTACCGTATCCACCGCGTAAATATCAGCGCCGGCGACCAGTTCAAGCCGGACTTTCTGAGCATTTCACCCAACAACAAAATCCCGGCGATTGTCGATCAACAACCGGTTGACGGCTGTGCGCCCATCAGCCTGTTCGAATCCGGCGAAATCCTGCTGTATCTGGCGGAGAAAACCGGCAAATTGCTGAGCAAAGGGCTGCGCGAGCGCGCCGCCACGCTACAGTGGCTGTTCTGGCAGGTGGCGGGTTTTGGGCCCATGCTCGGGCAGAATCACCATTTCAACCATTACGCGCCGCAGCCGGTACCTTACGCCATCGAGCGTTACCATCTGGAAACCAAGCGCCTGTATGGCGTGCTGGAAGCCGAGCTGCAAAAACACCCGTATCTGGGCGGCGACAACTACAGTATCGCCGATATCGCCACCTATCCCTGGGTGGTTTCGCATCCGCGCCAGCGCATCGATCTGGCGGATTATCCGGCGGTGCGCAACTGGTTCGAACGCATCAGCAACCGCCCGGCGACCGGGCGCGCCTATAAGCTGGCCGAGCAGGGTTAACCGCCCGACTCCCCGGCCCCCGGGGAGTTTCTCCCTGCTCGTTATCTTTTCCCTACTTTCCGTGTATTCTGAGCGCCAATAATCAGACCTGTGGAGACTCTCTGATGTCATTCAGTCAACCCGACGCCATTATTCGTATCAAAAATCTGCGGTTGCGTACTTTCATCGGTATCAAGGAAGAAGAAATCAACAACCGTCAGGACATCCTGATTAACGTGGCAATCCACTACCCGGCGGATAAGGCGCGCAATAGCGAAAACATCGACGACGCGCTCAACTACCGCACCATCACCAAAGCGATCATCCGCCACGTTGAAGATAACCGCTTCGCCCTGCTGGAAAAATTAACTCAGGATGTGCTCGATATCGTGAAAGAACATGCCTGGGTAACCTATGCTGAAGTAGAGATCGATAAACTACTGGCCCTGCGTTATGCCGACTCGGTTTCCATGACCATGAGTTATCGCCGGGGCTGAAACAATAGCGTATCAGGGAGGTTGACCATGCGGATCCTGATCACCGGCGCCACAGGATTGATAGGGAGCAGCCTGACGCAGCGGCTGCTGAGTCTGTCCCACTCCATCACGGTGCTGACCCGTGACGTACAACGTGCGCGTGAAGGGTTTGGCGAACAAGTCAGCTACTGGTCAACGTTGCAGGACCAAACGTCGCTGGATGGCTTTGACGCCGTGATCAACCTGGCCGGTGAGCCTATCGCCGATAAACGCTGGAGCAAGGCGCAGAAAGAGCGCCTGTGTCACAGCCGTTGGGATCTGACCGAGCGGTTAGCGGCGTTGATTAACGCCGGCAGCTCGCCTCCCGGCGTGCTGATTTCCGGTTCCGCCGCCGGCTACTATGGCGATCAAGGCCAGGCGGTGGTCACCGAAGATGAAGCTCCGCATGACGAATTCACCCATCAACTCTGCCAACGGTGGGAGTCCCTGGCGTTGCAAGCGCAAAGCGACGCGACCCGTGTCTGCCTGCTGCGCACCGGCGTGGTGCTGGCAAGCAAAGGCGGAGCGCTGGCGAAAATGCTGCCGCCGTTCCGTCTGGGGCTGGGCGGGCCGATAGGCAATGGCCGCCAATATCTGCCCTGGATACATCTGGACGACATGGTCAACGGCATTCTCTATTTGCTGGAACACGCTACCCTGCAAGGGCCCTTCAATATGGTCGCCCCCTACCCGGTACATAACGAGCAATTCGCAGCCCAACTCGCCAACGTGCTCGACCGTCCGGCGTTTTTGCGCGTGCCCGCATTTGCCATGCGTTTACTGATGGGGGAAGCGGCGGTGTTGGTCCTGGGCGGCCAACGGGCGGTGCCGAAGCGGCTGGAGGAGGCGGGTTTCGGTTTCCGTTTTCTGGAGCTGGAGCAGGCGCTGGATGACGTTATCAATCAACGAAACGACAAACGCTGAGGGGAATGCCGGGGCCAGGCAGAACCGGCCCCAGGCAAGGAGTTATTTTAAAGCGCCGGAAAGGAACTGCTGCAGACGCGGGCTTTTTGGATTGCCAAACAGCTCGGCCGGTGGCCCCTGCTCTTCAATCAGCCCCTTATGCAGGAAAATCACGTGGCTTGAAACATGGCGCGCAAACTCCATCTCGTGCGTCACCACCACCATGGTTTTCCCCTCTTCGGCCAGCTTCTGCATGATACGCAGCACTTCGCCCACCAGTTCCGGATCCAGTGCCGACGTAGGTTCATCGAACAACAGCACCTCCGGCTCCATCGCCAACGCACGGGCAATGGAAACACGCTGCTGCTGGCCACCCGACAGATGCACCGGGTATTTGCCACGCGCGCGTTCGTCGATACCCACCTTGTCCAGATAGCGCACTGCGCGCTCGCGCGCTTCGGCCTTGCTCAACCCCAGCACCTGCACCGGCGCTTCCATCACGTTCTCCAACACCGTCATGTGGCTCCACAGGTTAAAGTGCTGGAATACCATGGTCAGACGAGTGCGCAGCAATTGCAGCTGTTTCTTGTCAAACACCTTCAGTTGGCCGTCTTTGTCGCGCACCATGCGGATATCTTCATTGTTCAGGCTGATGGAGCCTTCGCTTGGTTTCTCCAGGAAGTTAATGCAGCGCAAAAAGGTGCTTTTACCGGACCCCGAAGATCCAATGATGCTAATCACATCCCCTGCATTCGCCGCCAGTGACACACCTTTCAGTACTTCGTGTTCGCCATAACGCTTATGCAGTTCAGTGACGGCTAATTTATTTTCAGACATGGTTTTTCCCCGTCATTATCAGTGATTAACGTGCGCCATCCAGCGTTTTTCGGCCTTACGGAACAGGCTGATCAACACGTAGGAGATCGCCAGATACAGCACCGCCGCGATGCCAAAGGCATAGAACGGCTGATAGGTCGCCGCGTTGATATCTCGCGCTATCTTCAACAGATCCGGCACGGTGGCGGTAAATGCCAGCGCGGTGGAGTGCAGCATCAGGATCACTTCGTTGCTGTAAGCCGGCAGTGCGGTACGCAGCGCCGAAGGCAGAATGATACAGCGGTACATTTTGAAGCGAGAGAAACCATAGGCACTGCCCGCCTCAATTTCACCGTGCGGCACCGCGCGGATCGCCCCGGCGAAGATCTCGGTGGTGTAGGCGCAGGTATTCAGCGTCAGCGCCAAAATGGTGCAGTTAAGCCCGCTGCGGAAGAAGGCGTTGAGGAAATCCGTACCCCGCACGATCTCCAGGCTGTACATCCCCGAATAAAACACCAACAGCTGCACATACAGCGGCGTGCCGCGGAATATGTAGGTGTAGAGCCACACCGGAAAACGCACCCAGGTGATTGAGGAAACGCGCGCCACCGCCATCGGTATCGCCAGCAAGCCCCCCATCACCACCGATGAGATCAGCAGCCACAGCGTGACCGCCACACCGGTGAAACGATAACCGTCGCTCCACAGCAGCGATTGCCAATACTGTTGCAAAATCTCGATCATAATTCGGCCCTCTTGACGCCCAATGAATAACGCCGTTCAAGCCACAACAACACGCCATTGGAAACGGTGGTAAAAACCAGATAAACCACACCGGCCACTATCGCAAAGAAGAAGGGTTGGTAGGTGCCTTTGCCGGCCAGTTGAGTGGCTTTCACCACGTCGTTCAAACCCAGAATCGACACCAGCGCCGTCGCCTTGAGGATCACCTGCCAGTTGTTGCCGATGCCCGGCAGGGCAAAACGCATCATCGCAGGGAACAATATGCGGCGGAAAATCTGTGAGCCGGAGAAACCGTAGGCGGTAGCCGCCTCGATTTGCCCCTTCGGCACCGCCATATAAGCGCCGCGAAAGGTTTCCGTGAAATAGGCACCATAGATAAAGCCGAGGGTGATAATCCCCGCGCTGAGCGGATCGATATCAATTTGCGAAAAACCGAGCAGTTCTGTGAGGTTGTTCAGCGCAATCTGCAGGCCGTAGAAAATCAGCAGCATCAGCACCAAATCAGGCACGCCGCGGATCAGCGTGGTATAGGCGCCAAACAACGTAGAAAGCAGGCGGTTATGGGAAAGCTTGCCACCGGCGCCGATCAAACCAATCACCAGCGCCAGCAGTACGGAACTGAGGGCCAACTCCAGCGTCACCAGAGCACCCTCAAATATCAGTTGGGAATAGCCTTGCAGCATCTACTTCACCCTGTCGTCATTGGAGCCCGAACCATCGGGGCCAGCGAACTGACCCCGTAGTCACACCATGGAACGGTACGTGGGATTAACCGCCGTAGACGTCAAAATCGAAGTATTTTTTCGCAAACTTGTCGTAAGTGCCGTCTTTGCGCATGTCGGCAAAGGCTTTATCCAGCGCCGCCTTCAGCTCGGTATCGGTCTTGCGCAGCCCCATGCCGGTACCCACGCCAAAGAACTTGTCATCCTTCACCGATTCGCCGGCGAAAGCATAATCCTTGCCCGGAGGCTGCTTCAGGAAACCGTCGCTGCCCGCCACTTCATCCTGGAAGGCGGCATCAATGCGGCCGGATGCCAGATCGGCATACACCAGGTCCTGGTTCTGGTAAGGCACCACGGTGATGCCCTTAGGCTGCCACATGGCGTTCGCATAGGCTTCCTGAGTGGTGCCCTGCAGCACGCCCACGCTCTTGCCTTTCAGCGCGTCCACGGTTGGCAGCAGCTTAGAGCCTTTCGGCGCGATCAGACGGGCGTTAGCGGCGTACAGCTTGTCGGTAAAGGCAATTTCCTGCTGGCGTTTTTCGGTGATCGACAATGAAGAGATGATGGCGTCAATTTTCTTCGCCTTCAGAGAGGGGATCAGCGCGTCAAAATCGCTTTCCACAAAGGTACATTGGGTATTTATGCGTTTGCACAGCTCTTTGGCCAGATCGATATCAAAGCCGACCAACTCACCTTTGGCGTTTTTGGATTCAAATGGTGCATAGGTCGGATCGGTACCTATCTTCAGCGTTGATGGTACTGCGGCAAATGCGCCGCTTACCGCGCTCAAAGCCAAGACTAAAGGAAGAACCTTAACCAGCTTTTTCATAAATTACCCTCAAATTGATTTTTTTGATGCCACTGCGGGCATTACTTTCCCACCAAATCAATTTGCAGTAATCGTGCCATATTTGTTGCTGTAGGCGGAGGGAACGGCTCCGGCCTTCACAAAACTGTTTCCTGGGACGATAACCGCAAAAATAAATCGGCCAGTCAGGGCCGCGTCACGGGCAAGGGCAAAATGCCAGAGCCTTGAAACAGTGAGCGTGATGGAGTGGGATCATTATGGTGCATGTGCCGCCCTAATTCAGTGCGGTGTTGCACAAATGTGCCAAATTGGGGATAAATTTGTTAATTGGAGCCTTGCCAACGGGTGAACAAATCTTTCGGTAATTCAATGTCGAACTGATCGACCACCCGATTCACGGTTTGATCGATGATGTCATCGACGCTTTTCGGTTGGTGATAAAACGCCGGTACCGGCGGCATGATCACCGCGCCCATTTCCGCCGCCTGCGTCATCAGGCGCAAATGGCCTATATGCAACGGGGTTTCACGCACGCACAACACCAACCGGCGGCGTTCCTTCAGTACCACATCGGCGGCGCGCGTCAGCAGGCTGTCGCTATAACTGTTGGCAATGCCGGATAAAGTCTTGATTGAGCAAGGTAAAATTACCATACCCAGGGTTTTGAACGAACCGGAAGAGATGCTGGCACCGATGTCGCGCGCATCATGCACCACGTCGGCCAGCGCCTGCACTTCACGCAGACCGAGCTCGGTTTCCAGCGACAGCGTCTGCCGCGCCGCGTTGCTCATCACCAAATGGGTTTCCACCTCTGCGACGTCATGCAATGCCTGCAACAGGCGCACGCCATAGATTGCGCCGCTGGCGCCGGAAATACCGATGATGAGTCGTTTCATAAAGCTGGCCTCTGCCGAAGAGAAAGAAGGATCAGGCAGACTTTGCCGGAATGGCGGAGCATAAGCAAGTCGGGGGAGGATAATGCACCGCGACAAACGCCGCGGTGCACCTTTTTGGCTAGCGCAGAGGCTTAACCTTCGTTATGCATTTCCAGATTTTCTGCTTCGGTCTGGCCACGCATCGCCTTGGCGTCGTCGTTACGCAGCGATTCCAGATACTCGAGGTAGCTCTGGTCTACGTCTTTGGTGACATAGATACCGTTAAACACCGAGCATTCGAACTGGCTGATGTCCGGGTTCTCTTCACGCACCGCTTCGATCAGATCGTTCAAATCCTGGAAGATCAGACCGTCGGCACCGATGATCTGGCGGATTTCATCCACTTCACGGCCGTGGGCAATCAGTTCGTTGGCGCTTGGCATATCAATGCCGTACACGTTCGGGAAACGAATTTCCGGCGCAGCGGAAGCCAAATAAACGCGTTTCGCCCCGGCGTCACGCGCCATCTCAACGATCTGCTCGGACGTGGTACCGCGCACGATGGAGTCATCCACCAGCAACACGTTCTTGTCGCGGAACTCGGCGCGGTTGGCGTTCAGCTTGCGACGTACCGACTTACGGCGCGCTTGCTGGCCCGGCATGATGAAGGTACGGCCAACATAGCGGTTCTTCACAAAGCCCTGGCGATACGGCTTATCCAGGATACGCGCGATTTCCAATGCGATATCGCAGGAGGTTTCCGGGATCGGGATCACCACGTCGATGTCCAAATCTTCCCACTCGCGAGCAATCTTCTCGCCCAGCTTCTGCCCCATGCGTACACGAGCGCTGTAGACCGAAATCTTGTCCATAAAGGAGTCTGGACGGGCGAAGTAGACGTATTCGAACAGGCACGGGTTGGTTTTCGGGTTCTCTGCGCACTGGCGGGTGAACAGTTGGCCCTTCTCGGTGATGTACACCGCTTCGCCCGGCGCCACGTCGCGCAGGAACTCAAAGCCCAGAGTATCCAGCGCCACGCTCTCGGAGGCCACCATATACTCGCAGCGACCGTCTTCAAGCTGGCGTTTGCCGATCACCAGCGGGCGAATGCCGTTCGGGTCGCGGAACGCCAGCAGACCATGGCCGATGATCATCGCCACGCAGGCGTAGGCACCGCGCAGTTGCTGATGCATGGCGGCAACGGCGGTAAAGATGTTGTCTGACTCCAGCGGATAGTCCTGGAAACGGTCCAGCTCACTGGCCAGAACGTTCAGCAGGATCTCGGAATCGGAGGTGGTGTTGACATGGCGGCGGCCGCTTTCAAACAGCTTTTGGCGCAGCTCATGGGCGTTGGTCAGGTTGCCGTTGTGGGCCAGCGTAAGGCCGAACGGAGAGTTTACATAAAATGGTTGAGCCTCTGAGGCACTGGAGCTGCCAGCCGTCGGGTAGCGCACATGGCCAATACCCATGTTGCCCTGCAAGCGCTGCATATGGCGTGCCTCAAACACATCCTTCACCAGACCATTTGCCTTACGCAGACGGAACCCGTTATGGGCATCTATGGTGACGATGCCTGCGGCATCCTGGCCACGGTGCTGAAGCACCATCAACGCATCATAAATCGACTGGTTTACCGGCATAAAACCGGCGATACCGACAATACCGCACATGTTGTCTTTTCCTCATCAGCGCTACCGCCCCGGTAAATGGGTCGGTAAGAAACTCGACGTGCTCTGCAGGTAGTCAAAGAACCACCTGATGATATAACTGAACTGGGGAATGAGCTGTGACTGTTTCCAGTCGTCACTTTGCGAAAAGCCGGTAAAGGTATCCAGGAAAAACAGTATCGCCGAAACGATCAACACGCCGCGCAGTGCGCCGAAACAGACGCCCAGCACCCGGTCGGTGCCTGATAACCCGGTTTTCTCTACCAGAGAGCTAATCACATAGTTGACAATGGCTCCTACGATCAGGGTCGCGATAAACAAGATGGCAATCGCGATGCCGTTTCGCACCAGTTCATCTTCAAAACGAGTGAAGTAGACCGCAAGGTAAGAGTAGAAATGGCTGGCAACAAAAAACGCACATCCCCATGTCACAAGTGACAATGCTTCGCGAACAAACCCTCGGATCAGGCTCACCAGAGCCGAAAATCCAATCACCGCTATAATGACGTAATCAATCCAGACCATGAACTATTCCAATGATGAATCGCCCCTGCATCCAATTCGCGGCGAATTCTAACAGAAAAAGAAAACGTTTGCGTAGGGGATTTCCCAGCGCGCAACAAATAAAAAACGGCGATAAAAAAATTCTCAATCGCCGCGCCCACATAGGCCGTATTGCCTGTGAAAGGCACATTTTCAATAGTGATTACACCGGCACTCATCGATTCAGGGGCACAGCATGCTGTGCCCCTGTCCTGTCAACGTGCGCCGTAGGGCTTCACCTGGCCGCTCAAACCGCTGATGGAGTTCAGCGCAGACAGCGAAGACTGCAGCTTCTGTTTTGACGCGTCCGGACCAACGTAGATCCGGGTGATTTGCCCCTGTACCGGCGTTGACGGCACGGTGAAGGCGCGATAGCCGGACAGCCTGAGCGACGCCACGACCTCATTCACCTTGGCGGCGTTCTTCAGCGCACCCAGTTGCACCACATAAGCCTGCCCTGCCGGCGCTTTCTCTTCCGCAGCCGGTTTCGACTCCGGCTTAGGTTCTGGCTTCGGCTCAGGTTTGGGTTCCGGTTTAACTTCCGGGACAACCTCAGGCTTCGGCTGAACGACAGGTTTCGGCTGCTGCACCGGTTTCGGCTTCACTTCCACCGGCTTGGTTTCAACCGGTTTGGTTTCGACCGGTTTCGGCTTGGGTTGCTGTACCGGGCGAGTTTCGACCGGCGGCGCAACCTGAACCGGCTGTTGCGCCGTCTGGCGTGCGGCCTGCTGCGAGGCCGCTTCATTCGCCGCCTGCTGCTCAACCAACGCGCCCGCCCCTTCCGGCGGCTGCGCCGGTAAAGACTGGGTTACCGGCGGCACCGCGTCGTTCTCTTCCACGTCACCCGGTTTTGGCACCAGGGGAATGGCCGCGAACTCATCCTCGTAATGTTTCTTTTTTCCATCCAGCAGCCCTGGCAGGATAATGACCCCCAGAGCGACCAGAATGACGGTTCCTACCAATCGGTTTTGAAATTTGCTTGCCACTCACACTCCCCGCATCTCGTCTAACGCCGCCATCACGTGCGCAACGGTGTGGAACGATCCACAGACGATCACAATATCCTGAATATCAGCGTCCTGCATAGCCTGACGCCAGGCAGTTTCGACATCGGCAAACTGCCGCGGTTCCGTCAAATGTTGCGCCAGTGATTCAACGCTGGCACCACGCGGCCCTTCCAGCGGCGCGCAATACCATTCATCCACCTGTTCGCTCAGGCAAGCCAACGTGCCGGCGATGTCTTTATCCGACAGCATACCCACCACGGCGCGCACTTTGCCGCCCTTGCGCGGCAGCTTCGCCAGACGCCCGGCCAGATAGCCTGCGGCGTGCGGGTTGTGTGCCACGTCGAGGATCAGCATCGGGTCCTGTCGCACAATCTGGAAGCGCCCAGGCAACGTCGCCTGCTGCAGGCCGGCGAAGATCGCCCGTTCATCGATTTCCAACGCGGAATAGTGCAACGCCGCCAGCGCGGTCGCAGCATTGGCTAGCGGGACGTTGGGCATCGGCAGGTCGGTCAGCAGCGTGCCGCCGCCTTCCCACTGCCAGCGTTCGCCCTGTTCGCTGAAAGTCCAGGCTTCGCCACGACGATACAGCGTCGCCCCCAGTTTTTCCGCCACCTCGCGGATGGTGGCCGGCATATCCGGCTCGCCTACCACGGCCGGCTTGCCGCCGCGGAAGATTCCGGCCTTCTCGCGACCGATGCTTTCGCGATCGTTGCCCAGCCAGTCGGTATGATCCAGCGCGATGCTGGTGACCACAGCCACGCTCGGGTCGACGATATTGGTCGCATCCAGACGGCCGCCAAGGCCAACTTCCAGGATCACCACGTCAAGCTTAGCCTGTTTGAACAGTTGCAGCGCCGACAGAGTGCCAAATTCGAAATAGGTCAATGAGGTTTCACCCCGGCCCGCCTCAATGGCGGCGAACGAACGGCTATGCTCCGCCTCGCTCAGCTCATCGCCCTGAATGCGTACCCGCTCGGTATAACGCACCAGGTGCGGCGAGCTGTAAACGCCAACGCGCAGACCAGCCGCCATCAGAATGGCTTCCAGAGTCCGGCAAGTCGTGCCTTTGCCGTTGGTGCCGGCAACGGTGAACACCGTCGGTGCGGGGGTGAGTAAATCAAGATGCGCCGCAACGCGCTGTACGCGTTCCAGGCCAAGCTCGATCGCCTGGCTGTGCAGACGTTCAAGATAATAAAGCCACGAGCTCAATGGCGACGTGGCTTGGGGAATTTGGTGGTTTTGCATGAGTCCCATCACTGATTGGGTTCATTGATCCATCAGGGCACCCCCCTCACCGCGGTAAAGGCGATGCTCTCCGTAACACCCGTCACCTTTCAAGCTACAGCGGGTTGACTGCAACGTGAAATTCATTAGGGCATATCAGCCGGCACTTAGCCACAAAATGGCGGCTGAACCCCGCGTGGGCTTGTGCCTGCGCGGGGGACTTTTCTGCCTCAGGCGTCGGCCTGATTTTCCTGTGCGACTACCGGTTCTGCCTCATCGAAATGCGGCTGCGGCTGGTTGGTCAGCTTGGAAAGGATACTCGCCAGAGTACGGCGCATTTCCGGGCGACGCACGATCATGTCGATGGCGCCTTTTTCAATCAGAAACTCGCTGCGCTGGAAGCCCGGCGGCAGTTTTTCACGCACGGTCTGCTCGATAACACGCGGGCCGGCAAAGCCGATCAACGCTTTCGGCTCGGCGATATTGATATCGCCCAGCATCGCCAGACTGGCGGAAACGCCGCCCATGGTCGGATCGGTCAGCACCGAAATGTACGGCAACCCGCGTTCCTGCAGTTTCGCCAGCGCTGCGCTGGTCTTCGCCATCTGCATCAGCGACATCAGCGCTTCCTGCATACGCGCACCGCCACTGGCTGAGAAACACACCAGCGGGCAGTTGTCTTCCAGCGCCTGTTCAACCGCGCGCACGAAACGCGCACCGACCACGGAAGACATGGAACCGCCGATAAAGGCGAATTCGAAAGAAACGGCGACAATCGGCATGCCGTACAGCGTACCTTTCATGACGACCAACGCATCTTTCTCGCCGGTCGCTTTTTGTGCCGCAACCAGGCGATCTTTATACTTTTTGGAATCCTTGAACTTCAGAACGTCTTTCGGCTCCAGTTCGCTGCCCAGTTCTACCTCACTGCCCTCGTCAAGCAGGGTATGCAGGCGCATGCGCGCAGTCATGCGCATGTGGTGGTCGCACTTAGGACACACTTCCAGATTACGTTCCAGCTCGGCGCGATAGAGAACCTGACCGCAGCTGTCACATTTGGTCCAGACCCCTTCAGGAATGCTCGCCTTACGGGTTTGTGTAATATTGCTCTTGTTAAGAATTCGTTCAATCCAGCTCATCGATGACCTTTCTGTTTGAACCTGACGGACACCCGTCCGCTGTTCATGCTTTAACAATCCCCCCGCAGACAGACCCAATGAAAAAGTGCCTGAGCAAAACGCGACAAACGCGTGACCGAGGCACTGGCTTCAGGGCTTGTTCGCGAGAACAGACCATAAATGTCGCTCATTAAACCATATCGACCCGACACTGTGGATAAAAAACTGGTCGAACCGACAGGTTAAGCGATGTTTTTACTGTTTTTGCTGGCGGGCAGCCGCGCGCTTATGGCGCCAGATTTCAATGATGCCCGGCAAAATTGAAACCAGGATGATCGCCACGATCAACAGTTTCAGGTTTTCCTGCACGATCGGCAAATCACCGAAAAGGTAGCCAGCATAAGTGAAGAGCAGCACCCAAACCAGCGCGCCAATCACGTTGTAGGCAGCAAAATGACGGTAGGACATTTTCCCCATACCGGCGACGAACGGCGCAAATGTGCGCACGATCGGCACAAATCGCGCCAAAATAATCGTTTTCCCACCGTGTTTTTCATAAAACTGATGGGTTTTATCCAGATAGCTGCGGCGGAAAATTTTCGAATTCGGGTTACTGAACAACTTATCGCCAAACAGCCGGCCAATAGTATAGTTCACCGCGTCACCGAGGATCGCAGCCCCTACCATCAGCGCAACCATGGTATGCACATTCAGATCGTTCGTCGGCAGTGCCGCCAGCGCGCCGGCGACAAACAGCAAAGAATCCCCCGGCAGGAAAGGCGTGACCACCAGCCCGGTTTCGCAAAACAGGATCAGGAACAAAATGGCATAGACCCACATGCCGTATTGCGCGACCAGTTCGGCCAGATGTACGTCAATATGCAGAATAAAATCAATCACAAACTTGATGATGTCCATAGGTTCTCTCTTTTTACCGGGTGTCTCACCCACCCGGCAGATGCACAAGGGAACAACGCGTCGGTCGCGCCGGCGTCTATACCCGTCGCCTTTCAAGCTGCAGCGTTGTTACCTGCACTTACTCACCTCAGTTACTTACTAAAGTAAGCGCATGGATGAGTGAGCTGGGCGCCTAGCCGCAACTCGAAATTCATAGGGTACAATTGTTTAATCGTCGGGTAAAAACAACGGCCCCATCGGCGGCCGGGGCAGACCAAAATGCTCAGGGTAATCGACGGAAACCAGATACAACCCTTCGGCCCGTGCCGTCGCCGCAGCCAGATTCCGATCCTTCAGCGCCAGCAGTTCGGCCATCCAGTTCTCATCCTGATTGCCGCAGCCGATTTCCATCAGGCTGCCGACAATATTGCGCACCATATGGTGCACAAAGGCATTCGCCTTAATATCTACCACGATATACTCGCCGTAGCGCGTAACCTTAACGTGTTTTACGTTACGCCATGGCGTGCGCGACTGACATTGCACGGCGCGGAACGACGTGAAATCGTTCTCGCCCAGCAGCGCCTGCGCCGCCCTTTCCATCCGTTCGGCATCCAGCGGGTGATAAAAATGGGTCATCCCCTGCTGCAACACCGCCGGGCGGTAGCGGTGGTTGTAGATGATGTAGCGGTAGCGACGCGCGGTGGCGCTAAAGCGCGCATGGAAATCCTCGGCCACGCCGGTCACCCAACGCACGGCAATATCCGGCGGCAGATGGGTATTTACCCCCATCGTCCAGGCCGCGTCCTTGCGCTGCGCGGTGGTTTCAAAATGCACCACCTGGCCGGTAGCGTGCACGCCGGCGTCGGTACGTCCGGCGCACAATACGGCTATCGGCGCATTCGCCACCTTGCTCAACGCCTGTTCCAGACAGGCCTGCACGCTGGCGACTTCCTGCTGACGCTGCCAGCCGTAATAACGGCTGCCGTCATATTCAATCCCCAGCGCGATTTTTAACTTCGGCTGGGTGGGCAAGACAACTTCAGACATCAGTACATCTGCTCCTGCACCAGACGCTCTGCGGTTTCGATCGCCATCAGCGCGCCGCCGAAGCGCACGTTGTCCGCCACCGACCAGAACTGCAGGATTTCAGGAATGCCGTAGTCATTGCGCAAGCAGCCGACGCTTAACGCATCGCTGCCGGACGCTTCCGTTACCTGAGTCGGGTAGTCGTCTTCTTCGCTCAGTTGGATATCATCCACCTGCTCCAGCTCGCTGCGCGCCTCTTCGGCAGACATCGGGCGCAGCGCTTCCAGGTGAACCACTTGCGCGTGGCCGTAAAACACCGGCGACTGCACGCAGCTCACGGAAATCGGCAGCCCTTCGTCCTGCAAGACTTTGCGCACCTGATCGACAATCAAACGTTCTTCGCGCACGCTGCCCTGCTCGTCGGCCAACAACGGTAACAGGTTGAACGCCAGTTGCTTGGCAAAAACGCCCGGTTCAGCCGGAATGCCGTTCAGCAAGCGCGCACTCTGGCCGGCCAGATCGTCCACCGCCACTTTGCCGCGTGCCGATACCGACATCAGGGTGGTGACGTGCAGACGGGAAAGCCCGGCCTGTTCGGTCAAGGGTTTGATCGCCGTCAGCAGTTGGCTGACCATGCTGTCGGCCACGGCGACAATATTACGGTTGCGGTAGTCGGCCAGCACCTGCGGGTTCACGCCAGGTACCACCAGGGGGATGTCCGGCTCCAGCGCAAACAGGCCGCTGGTGTCGATCACCAGGCAACCCATGTTGCCGGCTTCTTCCGCATAGCGGGCCGCCGCCTCTGTACCGGCGACAAAGAACGCCAGTTGCGCCTGCGACCAGTCGAATTCTTCCGCTTTTTGCACCAGCACCGACTTGCCGTTGAAGCGTACCGTTGCCCCGGCGCCGCGTTCACTGGCCAAAGGATAGAGTTCGCCCACCGGGAACTGGCGTTCCTGTAATAATTCCAGCAACGCTTCACCTACCGCGCCAGTGGCGCCAAGCAGAGCGATATTCCAGCCGTCAGACATTGGGTTTCTCCAGAGTATTCATTTAAAAAGCAGACGGGCAGTGTTGCCACCGCCCGATAATCCCTTGCCGCTTACTGTAGCGGCGATTGCTTAAGGCAACCTTACGTATTGGGTACTGCGCCTTGCTTGCAGGGAGCCGGCATGCCGACCTCTACAGCACGCTGAAACCCAGCTTGTGCAGCAGCTCAGCGCTGGCGCTGTCATTGCACTGAACGCGCAACGAGGACCATTCGCGGCGCTCCTGATAATGCTTGCGCAGGCGATCAAACTCGCCCGGTTGCCCTGCCACTTTGCGCAGCGGCGCATCATCGCGGCGCACATCATACACCAAGTGCATCAATCGTTTTAATTTGCCTTCATCCAGCGGCCCGTTCAGCTGGATCTGGCTGAATTCAGGTACCGGCAGCAGCGAGGCCAGCTCAATCTGCTGTGGTCGCCCAACATGGCGGCTGAAGGCCTCGAACACCTGAGTGGTGCCACGCGCCTTGCCTTCCAACGTGTAACCGGCGATATGCGCGGTGCCGATATCCACCCGCGCCAGCAACGGCAACGAAAGCTCCGGTTCCGGCTCCCAAACGTCCAGCACCGTGCTCAGCTTTTTGCCTTTTTCCAGCGCCTGCAGCAGCGCGGCGTTATCCACCACTTCGCCACGGCAGGCATTGATCAGGATACGGTTGTCGGGCAGCGCCGCCAGCAACTCGGCATCAACCAGATGCAGCGAGTGATAGGGGCCGGATTTATTCAGCGGCGTATGGAACGTCAGCACGTCGGCTTCCGCCACCAGTTTTTCCAGCGGCCAGAACTCCCCGGCGTCACCGCGTTCGGCGCGCGGCGGATCGCACAGCAGCGTGCGTACGCCCAATGCTTTAAGCCGGGCATCCAGGCGCGAACCTACGTTGCCCACGCCGATAATACCGACGGTTTTATCGCGCAACTGAAAACCGTCGCGTTCGGCCAACAGCATCAGCGCAGAGAACACATATTCCACCACCGCAATGGCGTTACAGCCTGGCGCCGCGGAAAACCCGATGCCCTGCTGTTTCAGCCAGGCATCATCCACGTGGTCAGTGCCGGCGGTGGCGGTGCCGACAAAACCGATACGGGTACCGGCCAGCAAATCTTCATTCACTTTAGTCACCGAGCGCACCATCAGCGCGTCGGCATCCACCAGCGCATCTCGCGGGATCGGGCGGCCAGGCACCGCTTGCACCTCCCCCAAACGACTGAACAATTCAGCCGCGTACGGCATATTTTCATCAACCAGGATTTTCACTTGTTGCTCCGACGGTTTACGGCTATTTATACCCCAAATAATTGGCGTTGCATCAAGGCGGCAAGAGCAGGAGTCCCCAGGAGCTTACTCAAGTAAGTGACTGGGGTGAGTGCTCGCAGCCAACACAGAGGCGGCGTCAAGTATGAAGAGGTTATCTGGGAAAGAGTGTGCCACCGAATCAGGCCCGACGAAAGCGTTCGGGGGTGCTGCCGGCGATTTGCTGAAACATGACGATAAACGCCGAGGCCGAGCTGTATCCCACCTCCAGCGCGACGTTCTGCACGGTTTTGCCCTGTTCAAGCAGCGAAACGGCATGCAGAAAACGCAACCGCTGCCGCCATTCGCTGAATGACATGCCCAGCTCTTGCCGGCAGCGGCGTGACAGGGTGCGTTCGGTGGTATAGACCCGGGCGGCCCAGACGGCAAGCGAGGTGTTGTCCGACGGGCAATGCTCCAGCGCTTCCAGCACCGGTGCCAGGAGTTTATCTTCGGACGACGGCAAATAAGCTTGCTGGACCGGCGACAGATGCAGTTGATCGATCAGCGCCCGGCACAGACGCAAATCCTGCTTGCCATGCGGGATATATTGCTTGCGTGCGTAAAAATCTTCGGCGATGGCGCGGAAAATTGGCGTCACGCTCACCAGGCAGGGTTCGGCCGGCAGCCCGACGCACAGCGGCTGCATGATATCCACCATGCGGCACTGCGCCAGCCGCTGATTGTAGCAAGAGTGCTCGATCCCCGCCGGTGCCCACAGCACAAACTCCGGTGGAGCCAGAAAACGTTGATTGCCGACCTTCATCACCATCACCCCGGCTTTCACCCACATCAGTTGTCCCCAGCGATGGCTGTGCGGCTGGAATTCCGTGCGGGCATTAAACTCCTCGCAACGAAACTGCACCGGGCGCGGCGCCGGGATCAAGGCTTCAGGAAAGTGACGGATTTCTGACATGGTTGCACACCGTGATTTGTCTTGTTGACACAAAATATTGTCTGGATATCGCTATATATAATAAACCGGACACGAGTAGACTAGCCAGCATGTCCGTCGTTATTGAGAATAATCATCGTGAATATGCTCTTCCCGCTGTTGGCGGTGCTGATCTGGTCTGTCAACGCCGTCGTCAGCAAACTCTCCGCCACCGCTATCGATCCGGCCGCCATCTCGTTTTACCGTTGGCTGCTGGCGCTGATCGTCCTGACCCCCTTCGTATTACCCGGCGTGATCCGCAATTGGCGGGAAGTGCGCGCCAACGGGTGGAAATTGCTGACCCTTGGCCTGCTCGGCATGGTGCTCTACCAAAGCCTGGCTTACTATGCGGCGCACAGCGTCAGCGCGCTGTTTATGGGTATCATTGTGTCGCTGATCCCGCTGCTGACCATTCTGATCAGCATCGTGCTGTTGCGCATTGCGCCGACCGTCGGCGTGGCGATCGGCAGCGTGCTGTCATTCGGCGGATTGATCTGGCTGGTCAGCGCCGGCCATCCAGGCGAGCTGCTGCAACATGGCATCGGCAAGGGCGAACTGATGATGTTCGCCGCCGCCGCTTCCTATGCGCTGTACGGCGTGCTGACCAAACGCTGGATGATTGCTCTGCCTAATTGGCAGTCGCTGTATGTGCAAATCCTGTTCGGTGTCGTGCTGTTGCTGCCGAACTTTCTGATGGCGCAGGATGTCGGGCTGAACAGCCAGAATATCCCGCTGGTGCTGTTCGCCGGTATCCCGGCTTCGATCATCGCACCTTTCTTGTGGATCCAGGGCGTGATTCGCCTCGGTGCCAATACCGCGTCGATATTTATGAACCTGTCGCCGGTATTTACCGCCGTCATCGCCGTGCTGTTCCTGCATGAACAGCTGCACAGCTATCATCTGATCGGCGGCGGCGTCACGTTGCTGGGCGTAATTTTGTCGCAACGCCTGCGCACGCCGTTAGGGCGCAAGGCAAAAGCTTCAGCGCCCGAAGTGGGGTCCTAAGGCAGCAGTTGAAAACGCACCCGCACCAGCAGGCCGCCAAGCGCGACCGAGGTCAACAGCTCCGGGCGGGTGCCGTGATAACGGGTAATGTCGCTGACCAGCGCCAGCCCCAGCCCGGCGCCGGGCTGATCGCCCACGTTATCCAGCCGATGAAAGGGTTGCAGCGCCTGCGCGGTATCCTGCTGCGCAATGCCCGGGCCGTTGTCTTCAATTTCCAGCACGCATTCCCCGGCCGGCTTATCGAGCGTCAGACGAGCGGTGACCACGCCCTGATTCGGCACATATTTCAGCGCGTTATCCAGCAGATTGGCGCACAGCTCGGTGAGCAACAGCGCCTCACCGCCGACCCAGCATACCGACTCTCCTTCATAGCCTAAATCAATGCGCTTGCTGCGCGCCTGCGGCAGGCGCGAAAAACAGGCATCGCGCAGCACCTGCGCCAAATTCACCGGTTGCAGCTTGCGATCGGCATGATGTTCATGGGCTTTAAGCCGCGAGAGATAAAGCAGACGATCGGTCAGCGCCACGGTGTTATCCAGCGTGACGCTCATCGCCGCCAGGCTTTCCCGCCACTGCTCCGGCTTATCGCTGGCCAGCGCCACCCCCACTTGCGTTTTCAGCACCGTCAGCGGCGTGCGCAGTTGATGAGAGGCGTCGGCGCTGAAACGCTCCTGACGCGCCACCATTACCCGCAGCCGTTCGATATAGCGGTTGAACGCCAGCAGCAGAGGCTGCATTTCCGACCAGGGCAACACCATCGGCAACGGCGTCAGTTCGCCCGGATCGCGCCGCAGCATGATACCGGAAAGCTTGCGCATCGGCTTTAGCACTCGCTTGAGCAAGGCGAAGGCCAGAATCATCGTCACCACCACCACGGTCCCCTGGCTGAGCAAGGCGGAAAGCATCATCTGCCGTGCCAGGTAACGGCGCGACTCCAGCGTTTCCGCCACCAGGATCGTCGCCATGCCCATGACGCCGGACTCATTGACCGGCTGGAACAGCGCAGCCACGCGGATCGACCGGCCGCCATATTCGGCATCATAGAAATGCACCAGTGCCGGGTACAAGCTGGAGCGCAGGATATGTGGCGGCATCGGCGGCAGATCGTCATAACCGGAAATGCTTTTGCCCTGCGGAGAGATCACTTCGTAATAGAGCTGATCGTTCATGTTGCGCTCAAAGCTGTCGAGCACCACATAGGGCACATCCACTTCCAGGCGGCCATTGCGCACCACCAGCCGCTCCGCCACGGTGCGCGCCGATGCCAGCAGCGTGCGATCGTAAGCCAAGGTGGCGGCGTTCATGGCGCTGAAGTAATGGGTGTATATAGAGATGCCGCCCAGTACCAGCAAGGGTAACCCGAAAAACAGCAGCAGTTGATAAAACAGGGATCGCGGCGCGTTAAACCACCTCATTGCAGAGCTCCAGGCTGTAGCCCAGACCGCGCAGAGTGACGATCGCCACGTTGCTGCCCTGCAGCTTTTTCCGCAGCCGGTGCACGTACAGCTCAATACTCTCGGGATTGGCCTCGTCGGACAGGGTAAACACCTGTTCAAACAGCTGTTGCTTGGCGACCGGCCGACCGCGCCGGTGGATCAGAGCGGTCAGTACCGCCAGTTCGCGCGGCGTTAACTGCAGCGGTTTATCATCCAGTTGAAAATAGCCTTCATCATGATAAGTCAGCGCGCCATATTGCAGCGCCTGCCGGGTCACGCCGATGCTGCGCCGCAGCAACGCTCGAATGCGCGCTTCCAGCTCATCGAGTTCAAAGGGTTTGGTGAGGTAATCATCAGCCCCCAGATTCAGCCCCTTGACCCGATCGGCAACGTCGGTTCTGGCGGTCAACAACAGCACCGGCAGGTCCTGGCCGCGCTTGCGCAGACGGGCCAGCAGATCCAGCCCATTCAGGCGCGGCAGCGCCACGTCCAGCACCACCAGCGCATAGCATTCGTTTAACAACAGATGATCTGCCGCCAGCCCGTCCGGCGCGACGTCCACGGCAAAACCGGCGCCGGTCAGCGCCTTTTGCAACCAGTGGGATAACTCGGGATGATCCTCTACCAATAGTAGCCGCATTTTCCATTCCATTGATTTGTCGGATTGTTAACATCTTTATAACAGCAGAATGGCATGGAAGGCGGTGCGATAGAAGGGTTGCGCAGAACCCGTTTTGAGAGCTGGTACACAATTGCAGCACAGAGTCGTTCGTCGTCATCGACGCTGGCGCATTCACCTCTTTTCCCCAGCAACAGGAGACGCCTATCACATCCCGAAAACTTTTCCCTCGGTTGAAAGGTAAATGAAAGGTTGTTGTTTTAACAATTCAGCAACCCGTATCGGCGGGGATTCACTCCGACAGAAAAACACCTTGGGGAAAGCAATGAAAAAAATAATCACCCGTACTCTGACCGCAACCGCCCTGCTGCTGGCGGCCAATCAGGCATTTGCCGTAGAAGCGCCGAAACGCACCGAATGCATCGCCCCCGCCAAGCCCGGCGGCGGGTTTGATCTGACCTGCAAGCTGATCCAGGTATCGCTGCAGGAAACCAAGGCCATCGACAAACCGATGCGCGTCACCTATATGCCAGGCGGCGTCGGCGCGGTGGCCTATAACGCCATCGTCGCTCAGCGCCCGGCGGAATTCGGCACCGTGGTCGCCTTCTCCGGCGGCTCTCTGCTTAACCTTTCGCAAGGCAAGTTCGGCCGGTACAACGTCGATGACGTGAAATGGCTGGCCGCCGTCGGCACCGATTACGGCATGATCGCCGTGCGCGCCGACTCGCCGTACAAAACCCTCAAAGACCTGATGGACGCCTTCCAGAAAGATCCCAACAGCGTGGTATTCGGTGCAGGTGCCTCGATCGGCAGCCAGGACTGGATGAAAACCGCCCTGCTGGCGCGCGAGGTCGGCGTCGATCCTCACAAGATGCGCTACGTCGCGTTCGAAGGCGGTGGCGAACCCGTCACCGCGCTGCTCGGCAACCATATTCAGGCGGTGTCCGGCGATTTGAGCGAAATGGTGCCCTATCTGCAGGGTGACAAAATCCGCGTACTGGCGGTGTATTCCGAACAACGTCTGCCGGGCCAGTTAGCCGACGTGCCGACCGCCAAAGAGCAGGGATTCAATCTGATCTGGCCGATCATCCGCGGTTTCTACGTTGGCCCCAAGGTCAGCGAAGAAGAGTATCAATGGTGGCTCGACACCTTCCAGAAAATGACGGCAACCGACGAATTCAAAAAGCAGCGCGACCTGCGTGGCCTGTTTGAATTCAACCTGGCCGGCAAGGAACTGGATGCCTACGTGAAAAACCAGGTCAATCAGTACCGCGAGCAGGCCAAAGTCTTCGGCCTGGCTAAATAACCGGGAGAAATACCATGAGCGATCGCATTTTTGCCGGTTTCTGGTTGCTGCTGTGTATCGGCGGCCTGTTTATCGGCTGGGGCATTCAGAGCGAATACAGCTATGAACCGCTGGGGCCACGCCCCTTCCCGCTGGCCATCCTCAGCCTGATGTCGCTGTGCGCGGCGCTGCTGCTGCTGAACAAACCGCAGGCCGTCGAATGGCCGCACAACAAGGTGATGCAACGCCTGTTGGTGCTGGTGATCACGCTGGTGCTGTACGCCTGGGGCTTCGAATGGCTGGGCTTTCCGCTGGCCACCGCACTGCTGACCTTCAGCATTGGCCTGCTGTTCCAGGCCAGCCTGCCGGCGGCGGCAATCTCCGGCGTAATCATGGGTGGAGTACTGTATTACGCCTTTGACCAATTACTCGACGTAACACTGCCACTCGGCGTTTGGCTGAGCTAACGGGGGCGATGATGGAAACCTGGATGTATTTAACCCAAGGGTTCGAGGTGGCGCTGGTGCCGCAGAACCTGATTATCGCACTGATTGGCTGCTTCGTCGGCACCATTGTCGGCCTGCTGCCGGGGCTGGGGCCGATCAACGGCGTGGCTATCTTGCTGCCGCTGGCGTTTGCTCTCAAGCTGCCGGCCGAGTCCGCGCTGATCCTGCTGGCGACAGTCTATATCGGCTGCGAATACGGTGGCCGCATCTCGTCCATCCTGCTTAACGTACCCGGCGATGCGGCGGCTATCATGACCGCGCTGGACGGCTACCCGATGGCGCAACAGGGCCGCGCCGGCGTGGCGTTGTCGATCTCGGCGGTCAGCTCTTTCGTCGGTTCGATGATCGCCATCGGCGGCATTATCCTGTTCGCTCCGCTGTTGGCGCGCTGGTCACTGGCGTTCGGCCCGGCGGAGTACTTTGCCCTGATGGTGTTCGCCATCGCCTGTCTGGGCAGCATGATGAGCCAAAACCCGCTGAAGTCGCTGCTGGCGGCGCTGATTGGCCTGGGGCTGGCGACGGTCGGCGTAGACGCCAACACCGGCGTTTACCGCTTCACCTTCGACAGCGTGCATCTCTCCGACGGCGTGCAGTTTATCGTAGTGGTGATCGGGTTGTTCTCGGTCAGCGAAATCCTGCTGATGCTGGAAAGCACCAGCGGCGGACAAAAGTTGGTGCGTAAAACCGGTCGCCTGTTGTTTAACCGCAAAGAGGCCGCCGAATGCGTTGGCCCGACGCTGCGCTCTTCGGTGATCGGTTTCTTCGTCGGCATTCTGCCCGGCGCCGGTGCCACCATCGCCAGTGCGCTCACCTATATGACCGAAAAGAAAATCAGCGGCAACAGCGAGACCTTCGGCAAGGGGGATATTCGCGGCGTCGCGGCGCCGGAAGCCGCCAACAATGCTTCGGCCTGCGGCTCGTTCATTCCGATGCTGACGCTGGGCGTACCGGGTTCCGGCACCACGGCGGTGATGATGGGCGCGCTGACGCTGTACAACATCACGCCAGGCCCGGCGATGTTCACCGAGCAGCCGGACATTGTCTGGGGCCTGATCGCCGCGTTGCTGATTGCCAACGTGATCCTGCTGGTCATGAACCTGCCGCTGGTCGGCCTGTTTACCCGCATGCTGACCATCCCGCTGTGGTTCCTGGTACCGGCGATTGCCGCCGTGTCTGCGGTAGGCGTTTATGCGGTGCACAGCACCACCTTTGACCTGCTGTTGATGGTCGGGCTGGGAGTATTCGGTTATATCTTGCGCAAAATGCACTTCCCGATGTCGCCGCTGATCCTGGGTTTCGTGCTGGGTGAAATGCTGGAACAGAACCTGCGCCGCGCGCTGTCTATCAGCAACGGGGATTTTGGCATTCTGTGGAGCAGCGGTATCGCGCAAACGCTGCTGGTATTGGCGGTAGCGGTGCTGGTATTGCCGCTGTTGCTGCGTATAGTGCGAAAACGCCGCACGGTGGAAGAAACGGCGAAGGCCGAGTAAGTAAAATGGGCGGGGGATATTACCCCGCCCATTTCAGTTTTAACGCTTAATGTCGTTTATCGCCCGTTCCAGGGCGGCAATATCATTATCGGCCAGCCAAGGTTGCACGCGGGCAAAATCCTCCGCCGACAAGTCATAAATGCGCAGCGCGAGCAGCCGTGCGGTCGTCTCCGGAGCAAATCGCCGCTTGATCGGCCGCGCCGGGTTGCCGCCCACGATGACGTAAGGTTCGACATCCGCAGTCACTATGCTGCCTGCAGCTACCACCGCCCCTTCGCCAATAGTGACGCCCGGCATCAGCATCGCCCGCATGCCTATCCAGCAGCCGTCGCCCAACCGGGTATCGCCCTTCGGCTGATAAGCGGCCTGGATGCTCGCCATAAACGGGTACAGGCTCAGCCAATCGATACGGTGCGTATGATTGCCGCCCATCAGGATCACCGCCTCGGCGGCTATACAGACATAATCGCCGATCAGCAATTGGTCTATCGGCCCCAACGGTGGCCACTGTTGGCTGACCGCGTCGCCGTGTAAATAACGCACGACGGAGCGTTCGAACCCGCTATCCCAGCAGTCGCTGTAATAGCTGTGGGTTCCCTTGACGATAATGTTGGGGTTGGTCACCGTCTGGTGCAGCAGTTCTGTTTTGGACCAGTGTTTTTCAGACATGGCGCTTTCTCTTTTACTGGTTGCAAGAGCCACGGAACGAGATCTGTGGCCGTGTTTTCGTTCACCAAACACGGCCCGATTAAGCGATGATCGCCTTTTTTAATCTTGGATTGTTAATCATGATTGCCTCTCCAGCGAAGCATAAGGGTAACAAATCAGGCCTGAGCCGTCTTCGTCTTCAACATCAACACCCCGCCCATCACCAGAGCGCTGCCCAGCAGTTGCAGTTGGTTCATGTTTTCCCCCAGCAGGAAATAGGCAATGACCGCCGTGAACACCAGCTCCAGCGACAAAATCAGGTTTGCTACCGCCAACGGCAGGGTTTTCAGGCTGATATTGTACAGGCCAAATCCCAGCAGCGTCGGCCCGGCAGCCAGAACCACCAGCAACAACCAGCCGCTCCACTCAATACCTTGCGCCCCCTGGGACAGGAACCACAAAGAGCCGGTCATCCCCTGAAATGCCGCCAAAGGAAACAGCGTCAGCGCGGTGTTGAACAGCCATTGGTAAATCGCCGAAAAGCCAAACACATACAGAATGGTGTTCCACACAGGATAGCGCCGTTCAGTGGCTACCCGCCCTCCCAGGGTGTAAAGGGTATAGCCGATTCCGGACAGCATGCCGATCAACAGCCCCAGCAGGTTGAAATGGGTGTTGCCCATGCTGTCGCCGTTACTGACCAGGAAACAGCCGCCCAGGCTAACCACAATCACCAGCATCTGGCGCAGGTTCAGCCGTTCGCTGTACATCATCCAACCAAGAAATACGGTAAAACCTACCGAACAGTAAGTAAGAATGGTCGCCACCGACGCGCCGTTCAAAGCTACCGACAGTGTCCACAGGCTGTTGAATACCGCCAGCAGCAAGCCATAACAGGCATAAAAAGGCACCTGCGCAGGCTGCAAGCGCGCCCATTCGGGTTTGATCAGCAACAGCAAAGGCAATAACACCAGGGCAACCAATGCCGCTCGCCAAAAGGCCAGCACGAAGGTGGGCAGGTGATAATGCTCCGTCAGCACGCGGATAATAATGGCGGTGAAGGCCAGCAGCATGGCACTGATGATGGCTATGACATAGCCTTGGCTGCTGCCCTGCAAAATACGCGCACCGGGGAAAACCGGCCTTGCTGAAATACCCGACGGTAATGACATGACACCCTCAAAAAACTGCGGCAATAGACTCAGACAAGGATTCTAACGCGGCGAAACTTCGCCGCCAGAGCCACTTTCCCCCGTTGTTATGCAGGCCACTTTTATCCGCTTGAAGGCCGATGGCCATGAGGTATAGTAAAAATCATCGCCCCTTACCGAGCCAATTTCCCATGCATATCCCGTTAGATCGCCAGCAGGATGTCCCGTTGTATCTGCAAATTGAAGAGGCGCTGCGGCGGGCGATACTGAGCGGCGTATTTGTCGATGGCGACAAACTGCCTTCCACCCGCACATTGGCGGCCGAACTGGCCGTCAGTCGGCTGACGGTCGACAATGCCTATGCCGAACTGGCGTCCAAAGGATTTCTGCGCCAGCGGCGCGGCAGCGGTGCCTATGTTCTGCATCCGGGCACGCTGCCTGCTCAACCGCAGCCGACGTCCGATGCGTCGTTCCCGGCAGAGCGTTTCACCACCCTGACCTCGCGACTGGACGGTTACCCCGACACACCGCTGCCGGATAACATCATCAACTTTGCCGCCGGCGTCGGCAGCCCGAGGGTTTTCCCCCAGGAAGAATTCCGCAAGATCTTGCTGTCGGTGCTTAGCCGCCATGCGGAGGAGGCTTTCGGCTATGGCGAATACTGCGGCTACTACCCGCTGCGCGATACGCTGGGGCGGATCCTCACCGCGCAGGGCATCCCCACCCACGCAGAACAGGTGCTGATCACCAACGGTTCGCAGCATGCCATCAGCCTGATTGTGCAAAGCCTGCTTGAGCCGGGGGATACGGTGATCGTCGAAGAACCCACCTACGCCGAAGCGCTGGGGCTGCTGCGTCTGCACAGGATCAATATCGTCACTGTCCCCAGCGATCGACACGGCATGCTGGTTGAACACCTGCCGGCGCTGCTGGAAAAGCACCGGCCAAAACTGATTTACACCATCCCCAATTTTCATAACCCGACCGGGCGTTGCATGAGCGAAGCCCGCCGCCGACGCCTGCTGGCGCTGGCTCAACATGCCGGAGTGCTGATACTGGAAGACGATTTTGTCGGCGATCTGCGCTACAACGGCAAGCAATTGCCGTCGCTGCGGGCACAGGCTGCACCGGGTGCGGTGCTCTATGTCAGTACCTTTTCCAAAATGTTGCTGCCCAGCATGCGCATCGGCTATCTGGTCGCAGACAGCGAGCAATATCAGCAGATAGCACGGTTAAAACACGTAGACAGCTTTACCAGCTCCAACCTGATCCAACGGGCGCTGGACGCCTTTGTCACCATCGGCCGTTATGACAAACAGCTGCGGCGCGCCGGGCGGATCTACCGCCAGCACCGAGACGCCATGATCACGGCAT
The DNA here is from genome assembly GCF_003591175.1 of Serratia inhibens. Classification (GTDB taxonomy): domain Bacteria; phylum Pseudomonadota; class Gammaproteobacteria; order Enterobacterales; family Enterobacteriaceae; genus Serratia; species Serratia inhibens. The sequence continues at coordinate 652,098 of NZ_QYYG01000002.1, forward strand.
TGCAGCAGCATCTGCCGCACGGCTGCCACTTTGAAACGCCCGAGGGCGGGTTATTTATCTGGCTGACGCTGCCCGCTGCGGTTGATAACGAAGCCCTGATGCCGGTGGCCTGGCGCCACGGCGTCACCTTCGCACGCGGAGAGTGTTTTTATGCCCGGGAACAGCATGGCGCGCATGGCCTGCGGCTGAATTTCGCCGCCAACACGCCGCCGCTGATTGAGGAAGGTATCGCCCGACTCTGCCGGGCGATTAATGAGGTAATAGCCGCAAAATAGACCGGGCTTACCGCCCGGCCCACCACAGACGCAGTTTCATCCCCCAGTAGCTGGTCCAGCCGGTGGTGCTTTGCACTACCTTACCCTGGTAAATGACCACCAGCGTCGGGGTGACGCCTACCTGCCATTGCGCCGACAGCTCGCCGCGCGGATCGTTAACCACCGGCAGCGTCAGCCGTTTGCGCGCCAGCCACTGTTCAACCTGCAGATCGTCGCCGGAACGCAGTGCCACGGTCAGCACATTGCCGCCCTCCTCCGCCAGCCTGGCAACATACGGCGTGGTAAAGCGGCACACGCCGCACCAACTGGCCCAGAAATAGACCAACAGCGGCTTGTCCCGGCTGAGTTGCGCGAGTGAAACCCTCTCGCCGCTCAGTGTGGTCAACGCCTGTGAATCGAAAGCCGCCGGTGCCTGCGGTGCGCGCAGCCAGTCCATCGCCATCACCACCGCCAGCACAATCAGCAGCAGGATCAAGAGTTCGCGCCCCCAGCGCCGCAGCCTAGCCATTTTTGACCTTCGCCAGTTGCTGTTTCACTATCGCCTCCAACTCCTCGTAAGACACCGCACCCGGCAGCATCTGGTCACCAATCAGCGTCGCAGGCGTTCCCTGCACACCCAGTTTTTCCGCCAGTTCCATGTTGGTGCTCAGTGTGGTCATGCTCAGTTCGCTCGGCGCCACCGCTTTCACTCCGGTTTTCTGCTGGGCGGCGGCGATGCTGGCGCTGTCGTGGAAACCCTTTTTCGCCATCAGCCGCTGGTGCAACGCCCAAAACTGGTCCGGATGTTGCTGCCAGGCAGTTAAAGCGACACGCGCCGAGCTGACCGAGCTTTCGCCTTTGAACGGCAGCAGTTTCACCACCAGCGCCACCTCCGGATTTTGTTTGACGATTTTTTCCAGCATCGGATCAAAACGCTTACAGTACGGGCAGTTGTAATCCGTGAACACCACCAGCGTCAGTTTAGCGTTGCCGGCACCCAGTCGCGGGCTGGCTGGGTCTTCATACAAAGCTTTGGCGTTTTGCTTAATCGCCTGGTCAATCTGCTGGCCGGCAGTCTGCTGCTGCCAGGCATCGACCGCCTGCGCCAGAATATCCGGGTTCGACACCAGGGTTTCACGGATAAGTTCCTTAATGCGTACCTCCTGCTCAGGCGTAAAGGGGGCAGCAGCCCAGACCGGAGCGGCAATCAGCATCAATAACATCAGTAACTTTTTCATTGTTGGTTTCCTTTGGCGGCGGACAGGGTTTGCAACACGGCATCGCGGGTTAACAGCGGGGACAACACCACACCGTCAGGGCTGCCCGGACCATAAATCTGGTTAAAAGGCACGGCAACGCTGCCGCGCCGTTGCAGGAAGGCGCCGATCTCGGCAGAAGGACGGCTCCAGTCTCCCCGCAAAGCGACCACGTCTTCGGCATTCAGCGCTTTCTGCACATCGCCACGCAACAGTACGTTGAATTTATTGGCTTTGCAGGTGACGCACCAGTCGGCAGTGACGTCGATAAACACCCGTTTTCGCTCGGCCAACGCCTGGGCGATCGCCTGCTCGCTCAGCGGTTGCCAGCGCACGTTGTCCTGCAGCGGTTGACGCCACAGCCCGGCGGTGAGCGAACCGGCCAACAACGCCACGCCGAACAGCACCAGCGTGACGGCAACCCATCCGGCAGCAAGACGCACGCCATGCCGTCGCCATACCGCCAACAGCAGAGCCAACAGCGCTATGCCGCCCAAGGCCAACGTCGGGGTTGCGCCAATATGATTCACCATCAGGCTCAGCAGCCACAGCGAAGAAGCCAGCATCAGCAAGCCCATTGCCCACCGTAACGCGTTCATCCAACGCCCCGGACGCGGCAAACGCAGCGCCAGCGCCGGCCAGGCGGCGATCAGCAGCCACGGCAGGCTCATGCCGATACCCAGGGCGACAAACATGCCCCACAGCACCGGCAGCGGCGCGGCCAGGGCAAAAGCCACGGCGGTGCCAAGAAAGGGTGCAGAACAGGGCGTCGCCAGCAAGGTGGCAAAAGCGCCCTGCCAGAAATGCCCGTTCAGGCCGTTCCCGTTATGGGTCGCCAGTTTGGTATTCAGCGAAGAGGAAAGCTGCAGGTGAAACAGACCGAACAGGTTGGCGCTGAACAACAGCGTTACCAACACCATAAAGCCGATAAACCACGGGTTTTGAAACTGAATGCCCCAGCCAAGCGCTTGATTACTCAGCCGCAGCGCCGTCATCAGCAATGCCAATGCCATAAAGGAGGCGACAATGCCCAATGACGAAGCCAGAAACTGCAGCCGGATGCTGCGCCGATCCCGCAGTTCCACCTGCAAAATCGAGCCCAGTTTGATGCCGAGCACCGGCAGCACGCAGGGCATCAGGTTGAGGACCAGGCCACCGGCCAACGCCATCAGTACCGCCTGCCACAGCGGAAAAGCCACAGCCGGTGAGGCCAGCGGCCCGCCAATCGGCAGTTGCACCTGCTGCGCGATACCGCCGTCACTGATGACCAGCGTCAGGGTTTTACCGCGCAAGTCCGGTGCGGTATCCCCCCAGCCATCACTGACCGGTACCCGCGCCAACATCCGGTTGCCGTCGGCGCTGACCTGCGGTTTGCCGAGATCGGCATCCTCCAGCGTATCGAAGAACAACTCCGGCTGCCGCCAACCGGCGGTACGTTCGGCGCTGATCTGCAGCTCCCCGCGCTGATAACCGGCTTTGATGCCATCAACCAGGCCATCGGCAATCGGCACCTTTCCCATCGCCTGAGCAAAGTCGTGATCAAACTGCGCGTCTGGCGACGCGCCGAGATCGAGACTGAACGGATAGTCGGTCAAAATGCAGACGTTGCTGCAGGTAGACAGCGTCAGGGTGCCCGCCAGTTGAGGCGGCGCGGCTCCCTTTATCACCATCGGCAGTTCAACCCGATCGTGATATCCCTGGGTGGAAATGCCGGCTACGTCAAAACGCTGCGGCGTCGGCCAAAACCAGGTAGCCGGCGGCAAGTTGCCTTGCCAGCGTATCTCCGGCGCAATACCGCCTTCACCGGGTGAACGCCAGTAGGTTTTCCAGCCTTTTTGCAACTCTATTGCCAGCAGCAACCGGGTCTCCCCAGGGTGCGACGTGTCGGCGCGCAGCCGCACTTTGGCGTGATCGTTGGCCGGGCTTTGCAGCCAGCCGCTGTCTGCCGCCTGCAAGGCGGGCTGCCACAGCATTAACAGGCAGGCAAGCGCCGACCTGATGATATTCAACATGTTTTTTCTCCATAAATGAGTCAATCACCAAACAAGACGGGCGATTAACTCATTCACGGAATACGCATAATCGGAGGTGTACCCTGAGGGTCGTGGGAGAAATCACTCTGGGAGGGGGAATACGCAGACGCGCGGCCACGGTGGGTGCCAACAGCACCAGCAGCAGGCCAAGACCGAACAGCAGGGTTTCGAACATCACCGGCGGCGCGGCCAACAGGGATTTGGCGCTCAGTTCGCAGGGCTTGGGCTGAAGTGCAGCGTCGTCATCGGTGGCGGAGAGTGCGGCGCCGGCAACGGGCAAGCCCATCGCCTGCTGCAACGCATGCAGGCCCGCCATGCGTTGAGTCATGCAGGTCAGCACCACCAGGCAAGCCAGGCATAAAAACCATTTCGCAATCCGCTGCTGTTTAACCATGCTGCCCTCAATGCCAAGTCTGGGCTTATCTTAGCGGCGCAGACGTGATTAGCAATCATTTTGCCTGTAAAGAAATGTCTGAGGGCGGTATTGATGGCGACCATTTACAGGTATCATGGGGGCACACCTGCGCTTTTCGCCGGGTACGACGATTTTTTTCTCCCCAAAGTAATTGGGGTTGCGGCAAGGCGGCAAGCAAGTGAATCACGATAAGCTTACTCAGGTAAGTGATTCGGGTGAAGTTGCACAATCAACGCAGCTGCAACCTCAAGTAAGAAGGGGATACACAGCGAAGGACTGGTGATATGCAACCTTTGAGTGGACCGGGCACCCCGATCGCCAGCGATCGCCCTCCAAACCCGGGCAAAACCACAACCACCGACGACAGCCCGCTCTCTCCGGCGCAGCGCACTACGCTGGAGAAGCTGATCGTGAAGATCATGGCGCTCAGTCCGGCCAAGTCCGCAGAAATTTGGGCCACGCTGCGTCACGATCTCGGGGCAGACCATAATAGCAGCGAACTGCAGGCGCGCCATTTCCAGCCGGCCGAGCAGCTGTTGCAAAACCGCCTGAACCAAGTGCAGCAAAGCCATGCCAGCCGCCAGTTGTTGCAGCAGCTCACCGAGCTGTTGCCACAGGGCAATAATCGCCAGGCCGTCAGCGATTTTATTCGCCAGCAGTTTGGCCACACGGTACTGAGCCAATTGAGTCACCCGCAATTGCAGCAGGTGTTGAACCTGTTGCAGACCGGCAGCCTGGCCATTCCGCACCCGCAGCAAACCGCCACCAGCGATCGTCCACTGCTGCCTGCCGAGCATCAAAGCCTGCAACAGCAGGTAACCAAGCTCAGCGCCGCTACCGGCGAGTCGCCGATCAAGATCTGGCAGAGGCTGTTTGATCTGGCCGGGGTAAAAACCAATGATCCGCTGCCGGCTCGCCACTTCCAACTGCTCAACCAGTTTTTGCAGGTCAAAGTCGCGCTTAGTCCGCAGACCGCACCGACGCTGAACAACCTGTTGGCCGCACTAAAACAACCGGCCGACCCGCAGGAACAGCAACAGTTGAATGACTACTGCCAGTCACGTTTCAACTGCAATGCCAGCGCCCCGCTGACCCACCCGCAGATGAGCGATGCCGTTAACCAGCTGTTCGCCCGTCGTCTGGAAAAAACCGGCCCTGCTCAGCCCATAACCGAGAGCCATGACGAGCCGCAGCCGTTGCTTAATCCGCTGATTGCCTCATTGCCCCAACCGCTGAAAAATGCGCTGAGTAAGCCGGCGGGGGCGTTTATCCTGTTGATTCTGGTGCTGGCCGTGGTATTGGCGCTGGTGTTTTAAACCTTCAGGCGCAGCCGCAGTCTTCCCCTGCCGCACTGCCCTGCAACGACCCCGGTTGTTCACCGCTGGCCAACGGATGGCCATCGCGTTTCCAGAAGTCCAGCCCGCCAATCAATTCCTTCACCCTGAACCCCAGTTGCGCCAGCTTGTACGCCCCCTTGGTTGAACCGTTGCAGCCGATGCCGTCGCAATAGGTGACATAGACTTTGTCGCGAGCCAGATGCGCCGTGCCGGCCTCATCCATCAGCCGATGCGGCAAACTGATAGCGCCGGGAATATGCCCGGCCGCATACAAGGCCGGCGCGCGGGTATCTATCACCAGGATCTCGCTGACGCCGTTGCGCAGATCTTCCGCCACGTCCCATGCGTCCGCGTAATAACTCAATTTCGCCGCCAGATAATCGAGGCTTTGCGCCGACGGCCCTGGGGGAAATGCCAAAACCAATGAAGATACCGCCATAAAATTCACTCCTGTTGATGAGACTGATGACAATATTGCCTGATTTTGGTCTTATGATTGATACCCATTATCGCCATAAGATAAGACCCATTATGACCAGTGCGCTCATCTCGCTTTTCCAACTGCCGGAACACGGCGACGGTACCTTGCGTGAACGCGTTTGCGGTACGCTACGCCGCGCTATTCATGGCGGGACGCTGAGCCGTGGGCAACGGTTGCCCTCATCCCGGGTTCTGGCAGAAGATTTGGGCGTCTCGCGGGTGACCGCCGAGGCAGCGTACAGCCAGCTGGAGGCTGAAGGATATCTGCAGCGACGGGTTGGCCAGGGCACCTTTGTGGCGATAGACATCGTCAAATCCCCGCCGGGCACCAAAGCCACCGGCGAGCCGCGCCTGTCATCACGCGGCCGGCTGATCGTGCAAACCGGGGGCTGCCGCGATCCGCAGCAACCGCTGCCGTTTGCCGCCGGTTCGCCGGACCTGCGCGCCTTCCCGTTAAAACTGTGGAAACAGCTCACCGCTCAACAATTGCGCCTGCGGGGAGAAACCCTGATGCGCTATGGCGACCCTCAAGGTTATTTGCCGCTGCGCGAAGCCATTGCCGGTTACGTTAGCCAGGCGCGCGGGGTCAACTGCGACGCGCAACAGGTCATGGTGCTGACCAGTTCGCAACAGGCGCTGCAGCTGATCGCCGCCCTGCTATTGGACAGCGGCGACAAGGTATGGATGGAAGAACCCGGTTATGCCGGCGCCAGAAACGCCTTTACCAGCGCAGGTGCCGAGCTGGTACCGGTCAGCGTGGACGAAGCCGGCATGCGGCCGCACGAGCAGTTACCCAGGCCGCAGCTGATTTACCTGACGCCCTCACACCACTACCCCACCGGCGTGGCGCTTAGTCTGGCACGACGGCTGGAATTGTTGGCATTGGCCCAGCGCCAGCGGGCATGGATTGTTGAAGACGACTACGACAGTGAATTTCATTATGACGGCCAGCCGATGCCGGCGATGCAGGGGCTGGATCGTCAGGGCAACGTGCTGTATTTAGGGACCTTTTCCAAAACGCTTTTCCCCTCTCTGCGGCTGGCCTATCTGGTGGTGCCACCCGCGCTGGTGGAACCTTTTACCACCGCACGCACGGTTTACGACGGTCACAGCGCCCAACTGATGCAGGCGGTCACCGCCGAGTTTATCCAACAAGGGCATTTTGCCGCCCACCTTCGCTACATGCGCCAGCTGTACCGCAGCCGCCGTGACCACTTGCTGCAGGAAGTGCAGGAAAAGCTTGGGCACTATGCCACCCCGCAGCAGGCAGGTGGCGGGTTGCAACTCAGCGTCTGGCTGCCGCCGGGCCAGGAAACGGCCCTCACCCGCCAGGCGCAGCAGTTGGGTGTGGTCACGCCCGGGTTGGCGGCTCAGTATCAAAGGGTACAGGCGCGGCGCGACGGCTGGCTATTGGGTTTCGCCGCCCTGACGCCAGGGGAGATCCGTACCGGCGTCGAGCGGCTGGCGCGCATTATTCCCGTTTAGCGTTGCTGCGCGCAAACAACAGCGTGAAAGCCACGCCGGTCAACGCGCACACCACTCCGGCCATAAACACCGACGAATAGCCCAATGACGTGGCCAACAGCCCGGTCAATGGACCGGTCATGGCGTAAGAGACATCCTGAAACGCCGAGTAACCGCCGACGGCCGTGCCGCGCACCTGAGGTGGCACGCGTTTCACCACCTCCACGCCCAGCGCGGGGAAGATCAATGAACAACCCAAACCGGTGAAAGCCGCCCCAACCAACGCCATCAGCGGCGTGGCGGCCGAGAACAGCAGCAGCAGGCCAAAGGCCTCAATCAGCAATGAAACCAGCGCCACGCGGATGCCGCCGAATTTGTCGGGATAATGGCCGAACAGCAGACGCATCACCACAAATGCCACGCCGAACATCGTTAACGCCAGGCCGGCATACCCCCAGCCGTTCGCGGTGAAATACAGGGAAACAAAGGTGCCAATCACCGCAAAGCCCACGCCCTGTAATGCCAGCGCCACTCCCGGCTGCCAAATGCTGCCCACCATTTTCCACAATGAAGGACGTTCACCGTGCGTTGGCGCTACCGCCGAGACACGCATATTCAACAACATGGCGATCAACGGCAGCAGCAAGGTAGAGACGCCAAGCGCTGCAAAACCCCAGTGCTGATGCAACATCAGGCCTATCGGCGCACCGGCCGCCAGCGAGCCATAGATCGCCATGCCGGTCCAGGACATGACCTTGCCGGAGCGGGCGGCCCCCACCAAACCGAAACCCCAGGTCAGGGTACCGGTCAGCAACAGGCTTTCGCCGTAACCTAAAATCAGGCGCCCGAGGATTAGCAGGGCGAACTTGATCTCTGGTGCCACCGGCAGCAGCGCTGACGCCAGATAGGCGACGCCGGCCAGCGCACAGGCAATCATCCCCTGTCGCGCCGAGCGTTTGCCGCCAAAGCGGTCGGCCAACCGACCGGCGTAACCACGGGTCAGGACCGTCGCCAGGAACTGAATGCCCACTGCGACCCCCACCATCAGGTTGCTCATGCCCAGTTCAAAATGCACGTACAGCGGGATCACCGGCAACGGCAAGGCTACAGTCAGATAGGTGAGAAAGATTGCGCAGGTCAGCGAAAGCAGCGCTTTGTTAGCGGAAGGCTCCGCATGTGAAATCGTAGATGACATAGATTGCTCACTCAAAAAGGGAAATACAGAGAGAGCCAGATGACTCCAACGCTCTCTTCTCTCGTTGCCAAAGGCAACAAGAACGAGCGCGTTGGATTACGTGAACGCCTACGCAACCCAGAACCCTGGGTTGTATCGCCGGATAGTAACCAGCGAGTTCGGCGGCTGTCAATCGCCAACCCGCGTTTACCCAGGCCCTTTACTGCTCGGTCAGCCGCAGCTCGGCAACCACCGGCAGGTGATCGCTGACCGCAGGCCAGTGAATGCCATTCCAGTCGCCGCTGGCGTTAGGCACCGTCAGGCTGTCGAGATGCCAGCGTTGGGCATTGCCGCTAAAGATATAATCGACTTTGATTTCAGCATTTTCCGCCGGCCAACTGCGGCCATCTTGCGTCGCGGGCATGATGTCGTTCCAATAACGGCTCAGTTCGGTCCAGGTGACGCTGCCCGGCACGTCGTTCATGTCGCCGAACAGCAGCTTGATGCCGCGCATTTCAATGGTGCGATCGTTTAATTCACGCACCTGATCCAGGCGCATGACCGGATCTTCCTTGGTATCCAGATGAGTATTGATCAGGGTGATCGGCGCCGGAAACTCGGGCACGTCGGTCTGAACGCTAAAGGCAATGCGCTGTTCACGCTGGCCGGAGGGCAGCGGATAAATCTTGCTGTCATGCAATGGGTATTTTGACAGAAACGCCAGGCCATATTCACCGTCGTCAAAGTCTATCGCCCGGCCAAAGGCTACGTGCATGCCGGTCAGCTTGGCCAACTCCGCCGCCTGATCGAGTTTCCCACTGCGGCCGGTGAGCTTGTCCACTTCCTGCAACGCCACCACGTCAACGTTCATCGCCTTGATCGCCTTGGCGATGGCGGTCATGTCGCTGACTTTTCCGGCGGCAATATTGAAGCTGGCGATGCGGATTTTCGGCGCCTGCTCCAGGTCATGGGTTTTGTTTTTCAGGCCACCGAGCGCGCTGGCCACTTCGCGGCTGTTGGCGTTGCTGTTGGCATTGCCGGCAGCGGTGGATGACCAGGCGGCATGAGACATTCCCAGGGATAACAGAGTAATAAGCAAAGCATTACGTGAGCGCATCGGTTCTCCTTTAACGATCAGATTTTTTGTTGGGGCACCCTTACCCCCATAGCTAACAACGATTTTGCCGCAGATACCCGCGACTATTTCCTGGTTGCGCCGCTTTTTTTTTATTCTGCGCAGCGTCTCGCATTCCGACAGCGAAAGCATTGCAGCGATGGACAACCGGCTGATTTAGCATTAAAACCGATAGACAGCTTATCGAGAGGAACCCGCATGACCAGCGCCATTGCAGCACAGCTTACCGAACGCTTCTTTCGTTATCTGGCGGTCACCAGCCAGAGCGATGCCGCCGCCAGTGCCCTGCCCAGCACACCTGGCCAGCATGATATGGCAAAGTTGCTGGCGGCCGAGTTGCGTCAGCTAGGGCTGAAGGACGTGCAAATCGACGAGCACGCCACCGTAACCGCCCGCAAACCCGGCAACCAGCCTGGTGCGCCGCGTATCGGTTTTATTACCCATATCGATACCGTCGACGTCGGCCTGTCGGCGCACATACATCCGCAGCGCCTGCACTTTAGCGGCGAAGATCTCTGCCTGAACGCGGAGCACGATATTTGGCTGCGCACCGCCGAACATCCGGAAATCCTGGCCTATCCGAACGAAGACATTATTTTCAGCGACGGCACCAGCGTGCTCGGCGCCGATAACAAAGCGGCGGTTACGGTCGTGATGACCCTGCTGGCAAACCTCAGTGCCGCGGACCGCCACGGCGATATCCTGGTGGCGTTTGTGCCGGATGAGGAGATCGGCCTGCGCGGTGCCAAGGCGCTGGATTTGGCGCGCTTTGACGTGGATTTCGCCTACACCATCGACTGCTGCGAACTGGGCGAAGTGGTTTATGAAAACTTCAATGCGGCGGCGGCGGAGATCCGTATCGAAGGCGTGACTGCGCACCCGATGTCGGCGAAGAACGTGCTGATCAACCCGATTCGCATCGCCAACGACATCATCAATCGGTTCGATATCCTGGATACGCCGGAACATACCGAGGGGCGCGAAGGTTATTTCTGGTTCAACGACATTACCGCCAATGCCAACCTCGCCACGCTGAAAGTGTCGATTCGCGATTTCGATCTGGCCGCTTTCAATGCGCGCAAGGATCATATTCAGGAGGTGGTGCGGCAGGTGGCGGCGAACTACCCGCGCGCCAGGGTGAGCTGCAGCGTTACGGATATCTACAGCAATATCAGTAACTCGATCGGTGAAGACAAGCGCGCCATCGAGCTGATTTTCGGTGCCCTGGCCGCACACGGCATTCCGCCGAAGGTGATCCCGATGCGCGGTGGCACCGACGGCGCGGCACTTTCCAGCCGTGGCGTGGTGACGCCAAACTACTTCACCGGCGCGCACAATTTCCATTCGCGTTTTGAGTTTCTGCCGATCAGTTCCTTTGTGAAATCTTATCAGGTGACCCGCAGCATTTGTTTGCTGGCGGCACGCGGCTAGGGGATAGCTGGCCGCGCAGCAAAGCGCGGCCGCTGTCAGGCCAATAGCCAGCCGAGCAGCGCACCCCAGACCAGCAATGGCAGCGAGTAGTAATGAAACTTCAGCCAGATCTTGCGTTCCCCTGCCATACGCAGCGCAATCAGGTTCGCCAGCGAGCCAATCGCCAGCCCAAAGCCCCCGGCATTCACCGCATAGGCCACCAGTTGGCTGGAAGGCACGTAATTGAGCAGCAAAATGGTCGCCGGCACATTGCTGATGATCTGCGACAAGCCAATCCCCAAAGCGTAAACACCGCCGTCACCAAGCCGGGCGATATCGGCGAACCAGGGCTGAATCGCCTGCAATTGGGTAAACAGGCCAACGTCGATAAACATGGCGATAAAGACAAAAATCAGGCTCCAGTCGATCTGCAACAGCACCCGGCGCGCCAGCAACAAGAAACCGGCAAACACCGCCAACAAGCCGTACAGCGACAAGCCGACATCCAGGCACAGCAGAAAAATCGCGTACAGCGCCACGCAGCTCAGCAACAGCGGCCGCTGATAGGGATAGCCCTCGGTATGCGGTGCCTTTACGATATCCCGCGCCGGGAAACTGAACCAGGTCAGGGCCAGCAGACTGACCATCATCGCCGCACCAAAGGGTGCCATCTGAATGATAAAATCCAGGAAAGAGAGCGACGACTTGCTCCACAGCAGAATGTTTTGCGGATTGCCGATCGGCGTTAACAGCGAGCCGGCGTTGACCGCCAGCGCCTGGAAGATAATCAGCCGACTGATCGGCAGCGAAGACAGTTTTTTTAGCGTAATGGTCAACGGAATGACGATAAACAGCGCGACGTCATTGGTCAGGAACGAAGACAGCAGCGCGGCGGAAAACACCAAAAACATCGCCAGCCATCGTTCACTGTGCAAGGTGTTGATGATTTTACGGCCAACAAAATCAAAATAGCCGCTGACCTCAACGCCCTTGGTCAACAACATCAGCCCCAGCAGGGTAATAATGGTGCGCCAGTCGATAAAACCGGATAGCGCAGGCAGTTGTTGCGGGTTAAGGGCGGCCATCACCACACCGGCCAACAGCAGGATGTGCAGGAAACGATCTTTCAGGAACGGCTGGAGCAGCCGGGCAGCGGCGTTTGAACTCATGGTTATCGCTTCAAAAATCAATCTGGAATCAGGAGCCAGACGTTAGCCGAAGCGCGGCGTCAACGCCAGCAAAATGCTATTTTACCTTTCTGCGCTTTTCATTTGCCGCGCTTTACTTTATTTGTAGCGCCTTTCTACGTTTCTAAGGATTTTTCATGGTCAACGCTATCGCCAAAGGGCTGTTGCTGAGCGCAGCGCTCAGTCTGCTTGCCGCCTGTAACGATCAAGAAACCCGCGCGCAGATCGACCTCGAAGGCAAAACCATGGGCACCTTCTACAGCGTCAAAATCAGCGGTGACGTCAGGGTCAGCAAACCGTTGCTGCAACAGCAGGTCGACGCCTTGCTCGAACAGGCCAACGATGATATTTCCACCTACCGCTCCGGCTCGGTACTGTCGCGCTTCAACCAGTCGCACAGTACAGACCCGCAACCCATTCCCCGGGGTATGGCGGATATTATCCTGATGGCCCAGCGCATCGGCCGCGATACTCAGGGTGCGATGGATATTACCGTCGGCCCACTGGTGAATCTGTGGGGTTTTGGCCCGGACAAACGCGCCGTCAAGGTGCCGGAGCAGCAGCAGATTGAAGCCGCGCAAAAAAATATTGGCCTGCAGCATCTCAAATTGCTCAGCGATAGCCGCGGCGAGTGGCTGCAAAAAGATCTGCCGAACATGTATGTCGATCTCTCGACCCTGGGTGAAGGCTACGGCGTTGACCAACTGGTTAAACTGATGGCGCGTAACGGCATCACCAACTATCTGGTGTCGGTCGGCGGTGCGGTGTCCTCACGCGGGGTCAACGGCCAGGGCAAGCCGTGGCGGGTAGCGATCCAAAAACCGACCGACAGGGAAAATGCGGTGCAGGCGCTGGTCGATCTGCAAGGTTACGGCATCAGCACCGCCGGCAGTTATCGCAACTACTTCGAACAGAATGGCCAGCGCTATTCGCACGTTATCGATCCTGTTAGCGGCCGGCCCATTACCCACCGGCTGGTCTCCGCCACGGTGATCGCGCCAACGGCGCTGGAAGCCGACGGCTGGGATACCGGGCTGATGGTACTCGGCACGGAAAAAGCGCTGAAGCTGGCGGAAGAGAAAGGGTTGGCGGTATACCTGATCAGCAAAACCGATGACGGTTTCAGCGCCGTGATGACACCGCAGTTCAAAGCGTTTCTGGTGCAGTAATTTCTGTGCAGCAAGAGCGGGACGCAACACACTGCGCCCCGCACCATCATCCCTTGCGGTGCAACAATAAGTAGACCACTGGGACGACCAGCATCGACAACAAGGGTGCGCTGAGCATCCCACCAATCATCGGGGCCGCAATGCGTCGCATCACTTCAGAGCCGGCGCCATTGCCCCACATGATCGGTAATAGCCCAGCCATGATGGTAGCGACGGTCATCACTTTTGGCCGCACCCGCAATGCCGCTCCCTCAGCGATGGCATCCATCAGCTGTTTTTGGGTTAGCGGTTGCCCCGGCTGGCGGTATTTTTCCAGCGCATGATTCAAATACAACACCATGATCACGCCAAATTCCGCCGCCACTCCCGCCAGTGCAATAAACCCCACCGCCCCGGCCACTGAAAGGTTGTAGTTCAACAGATACAGCAGCCACACGCCTCCTATTAGCGCAAACGGCAGCGTCGCCATGATCAACAACGCATCGCGCACGCTGTTGAAGGTAACAAACAGCAGTACGAAAATGATCGCCAGCGTCACCGGCAGTACGATTTTCAATTGAGCGCTGGCGCGTTCCAGATACTCAAACTGTCCGGACCAGCTCAACGAAACACCCGCTGGCAGCTTAACCTGCTGTGCGACCGCCTGTTGCATCTCTTCCACCGCCGATTTGAGATCGCGTCCGCGCAGATCGACATAAATCCAATTGGAGAGCCGCGCGTTTTCACTTTTCAGCATCGGCGGCCCTTCCGTGATCCGAATGTCTGCCAGCATCGACAATGGCACCTGACCACCGCTGGCGGTCAACACCGGCAACGCCCGCAGTTGCTGCACAGAATCGCGTACCTCACGCGGGTAGCGCACATTGATCGGATAACGTGCCCGGCCCTCGACGGTCTCGCCAATGTTTTCCCCTCCTACCAGCGTCGCCACCATGGATTGCAGCTCTTTCACCGAAACGCCGTAGCGTGCAGCGCGCTGGCGATCAATATCAATGTCCACGTAGCGGCCGCCGGTAATACGCTCCGCCAACGCCGAGGTGACACCCGGCACCTGTTTCACCATCTGCTCAATCTGCCCGGAAATCCGCTCTATGTCGGCCATGTTATTGCCATTAACCTTGATGCCAACCGGACTTTTTATCCCGGTGGCCAACATGTCCAGCCGATTACGGATCGGTGGAACCCAAACATTGGCAATGCCCGGCACCTTGACCACCGCGTCCAACTCCATCACCAACTTGTCCATGGTCATACCCGGCCGCCACTGGTCACGCGGCTTAAAGCGAATGGTGGTTTCCAGCATGGTCAACGGCGCGGGATCGGTCGCGCTTTCCGCTCTCCCCGCCTTGCCGAATACCGTCGCCACTTCCGGTACGGTTTTGATCAGCCGGTCAGTCAGTTGCAGCAACCGGCTCGCCTCACGCGCCGACATGCCCGGTAATGACGATGGCATATACAGCAGGTCACCCTCGTCAAGCTGCGGCATAAATTCGCTGCCCAACCGGCTCAGCGGATATGCCGTTAACAACAGCAGCAAGCACGAAACCCCGAGCGTGGTTTTCGGCCGCGCCAACACCGCCCCCAGCACCGGCTGGTACAGGCGGATCAGCCAACGATTCATCGGGTTGGCATGCTCGTCAGGAATACGTCCGCGAATAAAGTAGCCCATCAGCACAGGTACCAGCGTAATACCCAAACCGGCGGCTACCGCCATGGCGTAGGTTTTGGTGTAAGCCAGCGGGGAGAACATCCGCCCTTCCTGCGCCTGCAGGGTGAATACCGGAATGAAGGAAAGCGTGATGATCAGCAAACTGCAAAACAACGCCGGCCCCACTTCCACCGCCGCCTGCTCTGAAATGCGCCAATAATCCGTCGATGTCGGTTGCTGGCCGGGATGGCGCTGCCGCCACTGCTCCAGCACCTTATGCATGTTCTCAATCATGACGATGGCCGCATCCACCATGGCACCAATGGCGATGGCTATTCCCCCCAGCGACATGATGTTGGCGTTAACGCCCTGATAATGCATGACCACAAAAGCGCCAAGAATACCCAGCGGCAAGGTAATCATCGCCACCAGGGCCGAGCGGAAATGGAACAGGAACAAAGTACAGACCAGAGCGACCACCAGGAACTCTTCCAGCAGCTTGTGGGACAAGGTTTCAATCGCGTGTTCGATCAGCTGCGAGCGGTCATACACTGTCACAATTTCCACACCCGGCGGCAGGGTCTGCTGAACCTCCTGCAGCTTCACCTTCAGCGCGTTAATGGTTTCCAGCGCATTTTTACCGTAGCGCATCACGACGATGCCGCCCGCCACTTCGCCTTCGCCGTTCAACTCCGCCACGCCACGGCGGATCTCCGGCCCTTCGCGCAACGTCGCCACTTGCGAAAGCAGGATCGGCACGCCGTCACGCACGGTAATCACCACGTTGGCAAAATCACCCAGTTTTTTCAGGTAACCCGAAGTCCGCACCATATATTCCGCCTCTCCCATCTCCAGCAGTGCACCACCGCCTTCCTGGTTAGCGTCCTGAATGGCACTCACCACCTGTTGATGGGTGATATTCAACGCGCGCAGGCTGGGTGGATCCAGCACCACCTGATACTGGCGAACCATACCGCCGACACTGGCCACTTCAGCCACGTTAGGGACCGTTTTCAGCTCAAATTTCAGCGTCCAGTCTTGTAGCGCGCGCAAGTCGGCCAGGCTATGTTTCCCGCTTTTATCGACCAGGGCATATTCGTAAACCCAGCCGACGCCGGTAGCGTCCGGCCCCAGCGCCACCTTCGCCTGCGACGGCAGCGAGGATTGCACCTGACTTAGCGCCTCCAGCACCCGCGAGCGCGCCCAATATAGATCGGTGCCATCTTCGAACAACACGTAAACGTAGGCGTCACCAAACATGGAAAAACCGCGCACCGTTTTGGCGCCCGGCACCGAGAGCAGCGTGGTGGTCAGCGGATAGGTAACCTGATCTTCAATCACCTGCGGTGCCTTGCCCGGGTAGGTGGCGCGGACAATCACCTGCACGTCGGACAGATCCGGCAACGCATCCAGCGGAGCTTTCTGCAATGCCCAAATCCCCCAACTGGCCAACAACACCGAGGCCAGCAGTACCAAGAGCCGGTTGCGCAGCGACCAACGGATCACGAAAGCAATCATAAGTGGCCCCCATGTTCAGCGTTTGTCGACACGATTTGGCTGATATGTGACCCTTGCTCGTCGACGCTAAAGTGGATTTTTACTCTGTCACCGGGTTTGATACCAGCAGGTAATCCCCCAGGCGGCAGAGCAAAATCCATGGTCATCGCCGGCCACTGCAGCTCCGGAACCGGCCCATGGGACAACGTTAAAACACCCTCGCTCACGGCATCAACCACCGCCTCGGCCTGATATTGTTCCACCTCGGTTTGCGCCGCCATCTGCGGCAAGGCGCTGCGCATGCTGGCTTCGGAGTCGATCAGGAACTGGCCGGAGGTCACTACCCTTTGCCCGACGCTCAGCCCGCGTTTGATTTCCACCCAGCCATCCTGTGCACGCCCGGCCACCACTTCAACCGGCGTGAAGTGCCCATTGCCTTCGGCGATCAATACCCGATTGCGATCGCCGCTGCCGATCAGCGCCTCCTGCGGTATCGCCAACACCGGCTGGCCGAGGGTGCTGTGCGACAATGTCAGTTGCAGGTACATACCCGGTCGAAGCTTTTGCTGAGAATTTTTCAACAGGACGCGCGCTTTGAAGGTTCGGGTCAGCGGATCGACATTGGCCAGCAGTTCGCTCACCTCGCCTTCAAACCTTTCCCCCGGCCAACTGGCGGAAACCGCCTGTACCTTATCGCCCACCTTCAGCAACCCGGCCTGCGCCTGCGGATAGTCGGCAACGATCCACACCGGATCGAGGCTGGCTATCTCAAATAGCCCCTGCGCTGCGCTCACCTGAGTGCCTTCGAGAACACTCAACTTATTCACAAACCCGTTTTCCGGTGCGGTAAGCTGAACCCGCGGTTCGGGTTTACCCGAGCGTTCCACCTGCCGGATCACCGCCTCGGGCATAAACAGCAGTTGTAACCGCTGACGTGCAGCGGCGGTCAGCGCGGTGTCACCCAATTTGCGTATCGCCAGATATTCCTGCTGTGCCGCACTCCAGTCAGGGATCCACAGCAACGCCAAAGCTTCGCCCTTTTTCACCTGTTGCTGACTGGCACGGACATAGAGTTTTTCCACCAGTCCATTGGCGCGGGCGGCGATAATCTGAACCCCGCGTTCATCGGTAGCGACGCTGCCAAAAGCACTCAGTTGCTGAGCCCACTGGCGCAATTGCGCAGCTTCAGTGCGAACGCCCAGATTCTGCTGTTGCCGTGCGCTGATGGTCACGCCGCCTTCAGGTTCAGCCTCATCGGCATAACGCGGCACCAGCTGCATGTCCATAAAGGGAGATTTACCCGGTTTGTCAAAACGCTGCCCCGGCATCATCGGGTCATACCAATAGAGCACCTGTCGCTCACTCTTGGCCCCCGGCGACGACACTTCCCCCTCTGCGCCAAACCAGTATCCCGCCAACCCACTGCCGATTAGCGCCGCTAACAGCGCCAGTTTGAATTGTATTTTCATTGCATCGATTCCTGAGGGGTGAGATAGCGAATGGCGGCCCAAATCTGCGCCAACTCCCGTGCGGCGTTGCCGCCGCGGAGGCGGCTGTCGAGCAGCGCCCGCCGTGCCTCCAGCACCGCCGACAAGTCGCTTTTACCGCTGCGATATTGTGCCAGCAGTAAAGTGACCCGCTGTTGTTGCAGGGGTACGACCTGGCCCTGTTGGCGCTGCCACTGCGCCTGTGCCGCCTGATATTGCGCCAACAACGTGTCTAGTTGCGCCTGATGGTCGCGTATCAGCAGCGTCAGCCGATCGTTGGCCTCCATGCTGCGCGAAACATCAGCGGCATAGTCCTTATCCTGCCGCTGCGACCGGAACAACGGCAGATCAACGGTAAACATCACCCCGGCCAGATCCTCATAATCGTCGGCGCGCTTGCCGTAATACACCTCGACACCGACATCCGGTATTGCCGCCACCTCTGACTGCGCCGAACGCGCTTTGGCCACATCAGCCTCGCGACTGGCTTGCAGCACTTCGGGATGCTGTCTGATGGCCTGCCGCAATACCTCGCTGTCGGCCGGTAAACGTTCAAAGCGCGGCATCGCACCGGCCGTATCCGTTGCAGACAGGCCGGTCAGTTGCGTCAGACGCACCTGAGCGACCGTCACGTCCCGCCGCGCCTCGCTGATGCGATCCAGCATACTCAGCAGTGTCAACCTGGCATCCAGCACGCCGCTCGCAGGCGTTCCACCGCCGGCCACTGAAGCACGCTGAGTGGCGATCTGGTGTTCACTCTCCGTCACCAGAGCAACGGCATCACGCAAGGTTTGCCGACTCAGCGCCAGCGCCAGCCACGCTTGTGCCGTTTGCTGCTGCAGACGGGCGCGGATAGTGGCGCTACCGGCATCAGTCTGGCTGGCTTCGGCACGCAGAGTATCCGCCTTGCGCTGGCGTTTGGTGCCGCTGACGTAGTCCTGCATGATGCCGATTCGCCCCATGGTCATACCTTCGCGGGTAAAACGTTGGGCATTGCCGCCCTGCACCGGCACGTTTTCAATACCGAACTTCAGTTTGGGATCGGGCAATTGCATCGCCGAGTCCGCCATATTCTGCAAGGCATTCACCTGATGCCGATTGGCAGACAGTTCCGCAGAATAGCCTTCAGCCGCCGTCAGCGACTGCCGCAATGTCAGTTCCGCCGCCTGAGAGGCCGATGTCCAACAGGCGAGCAGCAGCCAGCCCACCCGTATAGGGTGAGAAATGATAATGGTCATGGTGCCTCCGTTATTGCCGAGCGGCAGCGATAGCGATCAACCGGTAACCGCCATCATTCGGCAAGAAGCTGAAATCAACCAGGGTACCCACCGGCAATACGGCGAATGAAGGTGATGGAGGGAGCAGGAAACTCATGGTCATTGGCGGCCAACCAAGCGCAGGAATGGCCTGGTGAGCGATGGATACCTTCCGCTCATCCCAGGCTTTGATGATGCCCTGACTGTGAATTTCGACGGCAGGTTTGGCAGCAGGATCCTGCATCGCCATATCGGCAGCGCCAGCGGTAGTAAAGGAGAAAGACAAGGTGAACAATACGGCGACAAAGACATTACGCATAACGGGTACTCCGTAAAATAGTTAACAAACGCGGAAAACCGTCGGGAGACGGCAAAGCGGTTGTCAGCGCTATTCACGGAACCGGCAGAAAACAATCTCTGCCGGCGGGCCTGTTATCGGGGGAGTTTGCCAAGTATTCGACGGGATAAAACGTGACGGGAAAGGCGCAATGACGGCCAATTCGCTGCTGGCGGGCAAAGCAGCTAACGTCAGGTTGGCATGATCCTGTTGGGCTGACTCAGGTACGCAGTGTTTCTCGCATAGCGGCACTTGGGTCTGCATCTTCTGCTGCGACGGCACGCTGTTTTGCATATGCATCACATGCTGAGCCATCGGCGTTTCGCCGCTGAACTGCAGGTTGCAGTTATGGTTGGCCAGCGCCAGTTGGGTATTCAACAACAGCCAGCTGACGACCAATAGCCATGCGCAGGCCCGCTTTTTAGCAAAGCGCAGACGGTGCATGGATAAGGATATGGACGCCAAAGCCGACATCAGATCATTCCAAAATGTGAGATAGCGGGAGTATATAGACCCAGGGGAGGCACAGGAATGGAATTTACACCCACTGACAAAGCGGCATCAATCAGCGGACTAGAAATAAAAATGCTATGACTTCAATCAACTTGCGGCACATTGCCCAAAGAAAAAGCCCAGCGGTAGCTGAGCTTTTTACGGGGACACTCACCGACAGGCGGTTATTTCGTCAGTGCGATGATACCCAGCGTCAGGCCGGCAACCGCAGCCGCACCACCGGCGATAGCGCCCGCAGTTTCCCAGTTATCCTGCGTCGTGCCTTTCATGCAGGTGTTGGTGTGCACCAGACGCCCCTGGTCATCATAAACCGGGACGCAAGGTGACTCAGTCGCGCACCCCGCCAGAAACACTGACAGCAACCCAACCGCAATTAACTTTTTCATACTCATGCCTCAAGGTTCGATCACTCTGAAACGCTACGCCGAGTGATAATCGCGTTATCGGGCTATTGTATGCGTAAAAAGCTGAACGAGGCGTTAATGTTCTGCCAAAAGATGTAATTTGGGATAACTCTGAACGGGCCGCGACAGGCAATAAAAAGCCCGCTGCGAAGCGGGCTTGTTCAACTGGCATGGATTGCGGCTAAATTACTTTTGCAGCTTGCGCATGACCAGCGTGGCGTTGGTGCCGCCGAAACCGAAGCTGTTGGACATCACGGTAGTCAGCTCGCGTTTGGTCGGCTGAGTCACGATGTTCATGCCTGCGGCTTTCTCGTCCAGGTTGTCGATGTTGATGCTCGGCGCAATAAAGCCGTGCTCTACCATCAACAGGCTGTAGATCGCTTCCTGTACGCCGGCGGCGCCCAGAGAGTGACCGGTCATCGCCTTGGTGGAAGAGATTGCCGGGGTGTTGTCGCCAAACACTTCACGGATGGCGCCCAGTTCTTTCACGTCGCCAACCGGCGTGGAAGTCCCGTGCACGTTCATGTAGTCGATTGGGGTATCAACGCCTTGCAGCGCCATCTTCATGCAACGCACTGCGCCTTCGCCCGAAGGAGCCACCATGTCGGCGCCGTCGGAAGTCGCACCGTAACCGATGATTTCAGCATAGATGTGCGCGCCGCGAGCCAGAGCGTGTTCCAGCTCTTCAACCACCACCATACCGCCGCCGCCGGCGATGACGAAACCGTCACGCGCTGAGTCATAGGTACGGGAAGCTTTTTCCGGGGTTTCATTGTAGCTGGTGGACAGTGCGCCCATAGCATCGAACTCACAGGCCATTTCCCAGCACAGTTCTTCACCGCCGCCGGCAAAGACCACGTCCTGCTTGCCCAGTTGGATCAATTCCACCGCGTGACCGATGCAGTGTGCAGAGGTTGCGCAGGCAGAGCTGATGGAGTAGTTAACGCCACGAATTTTGAACGGGGTTGCCAGGCAAGCGGAAACGCCTGATGCCATGGCCTTGGTCACCATGTAAGGACCAACGCCGCGCAGGCCTTTGGCGCGCATGCCGTCGGAACCGGCAACCTGATTGCGCGGAGAACCGCCACCAGAGCCAACCACCAGACCGGTGCGATCGTTGGAAACCTGATCGGCCGCCAGGCCGGAATCCTTGATGGCTTCTTCCATGGAAAGATAGGCATAAACGGACGCGTCGCTCATAAAGCGCATCACTTTACGGTCGATCAGACCGGTAGTGTCCAGTTTAACATCGCCCCATACGTGACTACGCATGCCGGAATCTTTCAGCTCCTGGGAGAAAGTGATCCCAGAACGTCCTTCCTGCAGGCTCGCCAGGACCTCCTGCTGGTTGTTACCAATGCTGGAGACGATTCCCAGGCCAGTAATCACTGCACGTTTCATTCAGTACCTCTTCCACAATTTTACATTCGGGATTTTGCATCGCACTTTAGCGTACAGATGTACGCCGAACAAGTCCGATCAGCGTTTTTCAGCTTTATTCTTATCCAGTTTGCGCCATTACGCCAGCCCCGCTAGAATCCCGTCACCCCTTGAGTTACGAGCAACCAACCGTGAGCCACGCCCCGATCCAAACCGCAGCGTTATCCTGGAACGAACAGGGTACACCTGTTTCGAAACAGTTTGATGACGTCTACTTTTCCAATCAGGATGGGCTGGAAGAAACCCGTTACGTGTTTCTCCAGGGCAACCGGCTGCCGTCGCGTTTTGGCGAGCACCCTCGCCCGCTGTTTATCGTGGCGGAAACCGGCTTCGGTACCGGGCTCAACTTTTTAACCCTGTGGCAGGCGTTTGCCGGTTTTCGTGCGGCGATGCCCGACGCTCCGCTGCAGCGGCTGCATTTCATCAGTTTTGAAAAATTTCCGCTGTTGCACGACGATCTGGCGGCCGCGCACGCACGCTGGCCGGAGCTGGCCCCCTATGCCGATGAGCTTCGCGCCCAGTGGCCGCTGCCGTTGCCGGGCTGCCACCGCCTGCTGCTGGCGCAGGGGCGCATTACGCTGGATCTGTGGTTCGGCGACGTCAACGCGCTGCTGCCGCACTTTGACCCCAGCATGAATAACCAGGTCGACGCCTGGTTCCTCGATGGCTTTGCACCGGCGAAAAACCCGGATATGTGGACTGAGCAGCTGTTCGCCGCCATGGCGCGCTTCGCCCGGCCCGGAGGCACCCTCGCCACCTTTACCGCCGCGGGTTTTGTACGGCGCGGATTGCAGCAGGCCGGTTTTGAGGTGACGAAAAGCAAAGGTTTCGGCCAAAAACGCGAAATGCTGATCGGCGAGTTGCCCGCTGATGCACCGGCGATCCCGCATCCCGCCCCCTGGTTCCTGCGCCCGGCGGCGGAAAATACTGACGATATCGCCATCATCGGCGGCGGCGTCGCCAGCGCGCTTACCGCTCTCGCCCTGCTGCGGCGCGGCGCGAAAGTAACGCTGTACTGCGCCGATCCGCTACCGGCCGAAGGCGCATCGGGCAACCGTCAGGGCGCGCTCTATCCGTTGCTGAACGGCCGCGGTGACGCGCTGGAAACCTTTTTCAGCGCCGCCTTCCCGTTTGCCCGCCGCCAGTACGATGCGCTGTTGCAACAGGGCGTGGCGTTCGATCATCAATGGTGCGGCGTCAGCCAGTTGGCCTTTGATGAAAAGAGTGCCGGGAAAATTGCCAAAATAGTGGCGATTGAATGGCCTCCTGCGTTGGCGGCGCCGGCCGATCGCGCCACGCTCAGCGCGCTGTGCGGCGTAGACAGCGGTTTTGGCGGCGTCAGCTACCCGCAAGGCGGTTGGCTGTGCCCGGCAGAGCTGACGCGGGGTGCCATTGCGTTAGCGCAGCGCCAGGGTATGAGTTGCCATTATGAGTGCGACGTAAACAGCCTCATGCACACAGACGGCAGTTGGCAGCTCGGCTTCGGTAATGGAGAAACCCGTCGACATGCCACGGTAATTCTGGCCAATGGCCACCGCCTTTCCGAGCTGCCGCAAAGCGAAGCCTTGCCGGTGTACGCGGTGCGCGGCCAGGTTTCTCATATACCCACCACGCCGGCGCTGAGTGAATTGAAGCAGGTACTGTGTTACGACGGCTATCTGACACCGGTCAATACCCATAATCAACAGCACTGTATCGGCGCCAGTTACCAGCGCGGCGAGACTGCCACTGAATACCGCGAGGAAGAGCAACAGGATAACCGAGCGCGTCTGTTGCGCTGCCTGCCGGAACAGGCGTGGCCACGAGAGGTGGACGTCAGCGCTCACCACGCCCGTTGTGGCGTGCGCAGCGCTACCCGCGATCACCTGCCGATGATTGGCGCAGTACCGGACTATCAGGCCACGCTGACGCAGTATCAGGATTTGCAACGCCGCCATCAGCTTGGCGAAACCGTGGCGGATGCTCCGCTTTATCCCAACCTGTTTGTTCTTGGCGCACTGGGTTCACGCGGGTTGTGTTCGGCACCTTTGGCCGCAGAGATCCTGGCGGCGCAACTGTTTGGCGAACCCTTGCCGGGCGACGCAGAGATGCTGGCAGCGTTGAATCCGAACCGGATGTGGGTGAGAAAATTGCTAAAGGGGCGTGCGGTGTAATACCGAGATTACAGGGCGCTTTGAGGGCGCCCCGTTAAGGATATCAGGTGATCGGCAGTGCGGTTTGGTACAGATTTTCCCACATGCCGCGCACCAGCACCTGGTCCGGCGGCGACAACTCACCGGCGGTAATGGCTTTGTGCAGGCTGTTTTCTACCCGCACTTTCAGCGCTTCGGCGGTGTGCTCGCCGTGCTCTTCCGCTTCGGCCACCGCCAGCGTCAGATGACCGCGCAGGTAGCCACCGGCAAACAGTTCATCATCGCTGGCGTGCTCTACCATGTCATCAATCAGCGCCAAAATGCGCGCTTCGAATTCTGCGATCATCAAATTTCCTCATTAAATAGCAAGCTGTGGCGTTAACAGAAATCTTCCGGATAGGGAAAATGCCCGGCAGCCAGCGGTGGCGTATTGTAGAACGATTGTAATGCCTGAATAAAGCGCGCGGGCCTTGTGGGTATTCCCCGTTCCAGCAGCGACAGCACTCGGTCGCGCACCTTGCGCTGGAAGGCGATGCGATCCGGTTCGCAATCACCGTTCAGATTGTCGCAGCTGACGTTAAACGGGAAACCGGCAGCCACGCAAAACATCCACTCCAGCGCCTGCGGTTTGATTTCTACCGCTTCGAATTCGCTTTGTGTTTGCGTGTCGCGCCCGTCCGGGCAATACCAGTAACCGAAATCCACCAATTTGCGGCGTTCTTCGCCGGCAATGCACCAGTGCGAGATCTCATGCAGGCCGCTGGCGTAAAAGCCATGGGCAAAAACGATACGGTGGTATGGCAGTTCATCGTCGGCCGGCAGGTAAATCGGCTCATCATCGCCCTTGACCAGCCGCGTGTTGTAGTCTTCGCTAAAGCATTGATTAAATATATCAATCAGCTGCTCGTATTGATGGGTAGTCTGTGTGTCTGACATAAATAAAAACTCTATAACCACAAAAATAAAGCGGCAATTATTCCACTTTAGTGCTCTCCCGGCATGCTAAATATGCAACGCCAGCCACTGCTGAATTTCCGCGCCGTGGTTGTCGTACAACAGCTTGCAGCTCATCACCAGCGAGACGATGACGATCATCGGCCGAATCAGCTTCTGCCCACGGGTCATCACCATATGTGCGCCCAGACGTGCACCGAGCACCTGCCCCACCAGCATCACCAGGCCGATGCCCCACACCACTTTGCCGCCGATGATAAAAAACGTCAGGCCGCCAACGTTGGAGGTGAAGTTCAGCACCTTGGCGTGCGCGGTAGATTTGGCCAGATTGAAGCCGCACAGCGTCACGTAGGCCAACGCATAGAACGAACCGGCGCCGGGGCCAAAGAAACCATCGTAAAAACCGACGCAGCCGCCGGCCACCAGCCCGAAAGGCAACGCGCTCAGGCGGCGCTGCCGATCGCTTTCCCCCAGACGCGGGGTCAGCAAAAAATACAGACCTATGCCAATCACCAGCAACGGCAGCATTTGTCGCAACAGATCGGCACGCATATGCTGCACCAGAATCGCCCCGGCGATGGAGCCGATCAGCGCCAACAGGATCGTCAGTTTCTGATCGTTAAGATCCACTGCCCGCCGGCGGATAAAGTACAGGCTGGCGGAAAACGAACCGCCCACCGACTGCAACTTGTTGGTTGCCAGCGCCTGCGCCGGGGAAACGCCCACCGCCAGCAGCGCCGGCACGGTCAGCAGGCCGCCGCCACCGGCAATGGAATCGATAAAACCCGCCAGCAACGCCACCACAAACAAAACCCCGAGCATCTCGGGGCCAACGACAAACCAATCCATTTATTATTCCGCAGCGAAATGGTTATCCAACAAAGCCTGACAGGAAGGCGGCAATGGCGGGGGTACCGGCTTACCCGGCTTGGCGCTGGGTTGATGCGGCACGAACCAGCTCGCCAGCTCCGCCCCACAGCCGTCGCCCGGCGGCGGGGTATCCTGTTCCTTACACTCCAGGCTGCCAGCAGGACAACGCAAACGCACGTGCATATGCGCGCGGTGGCCGAACCACGGGCGCACCTTGTGCAACCAGTCGCGGTCGGCACCGGCATCCAGACACAGGCGTTGCTTGATCGCCGGGTTGACGAAGATGCGCGTCACTTCGGCATCCTGCGCCGCCATTTTGATCAGAGATTCAATCTGCGGTTGCCATTGCCGCGCCACGACCTGTTTGCCGTCGCCGGAAACCAGATCGATCGGCTGCGGTTTCAGCAGTTGCTGCGCGCTCCAACGCTGGCGCGGCAGTTGCAGCCAGATGTCGACATCAAGCCCGGACTGATGGCTGGCGTGACCGCTGCTAAAGCGCCCGCCGGCCGGCATCGCCATATCGCCGATCAGCACCGTGCCCAGCGCTTTTTGGTTGGCTTTGCTGCTCAGGCGCTGAATGAACGCCAGCAGATCGGGGTGGCCGAAATAACGGCGCTGATCGGGGCGCATCACCTGATAATCCGCTGAGTTCAGCGGCAACGGCTGGGCACCGACGATACAACCATTGGCAAAACCGCCAATCGCCTGTGGTGCGCCGGCCACCGGGTGATCAATTTTCTGCCACGGCGTCAACGCCATCGCGGAACCTGAAGCCATCAGGGCAACGATGCCTAACATCCAGTTTTTCATCGCAATTACCAACGTGGAACGTCAGAAACCACATCACCGTTTTGCGCACGCTGGCGCAGCAGGTGATCCATCAGCACAATCGCCATCATCGCTTCGGCGATCGGAACCGCTCGAATGCCTACGCAGGGATCGTGGCGGCCACGGGTCACCATTTCTACCGCTTCGCCCTGGCGATTGATGGTACGGCCCGGCACCATGATGCTGGAGGTCGGTTTCAACGCCAGATGAGCTACTACCGGTTGGCCGCTGCTGATGCCGCCCAGAATGCCGCCCGCATGGTTGCTCTGGAAACCTTCGGGCGTGATTTCGTCGCGGTTTTCGCTGCCGCGCTTGGTCACCACGGCAAAACCGTCGCCGATTTCCACGCCTTTTACCGCGTTGATGCTCATTAACGCATGCGCCAGATCGGCGTCCAGACGGTCAAATACCGGCTCACCGAGGCCCACCGGCACATTTTCGGCAACGACGCTGACCTTGGCACCGATCGAGTCGCCCTCTTTTTTCAGCGCGCGCATCAGTTCGTCCAGCGCTTCCAGCTTGTCCGGATCCGGGCAGAAGAACGGGTTCTGTTCGACCTGATCCCAATCTTTCAGTTCACAGACCACGTCGCCGATTTGCGCCAGATAGCCGCGCACCCGTACGCCGAATTTCTGCTGCAGGTATTTCTTGGCTATCGCCCCCGCCGCTACGCGCATCGCGGTTTCACGCGCCGAAGAACGGCCGCCGCCACGGTAATCGCGTACGCCGTATTTTTGCTCGTAGGTATAATCTGCGTGGCCCGGACGGAACACGTCTTTGATGGCACCGTAATCCTGCGAACGCTGGTCGGTGTTTTCAATCATCAGCCCGATGCTGGTACCGGTGGTCACGCCTTCGAACACGCCGGAAAGAATGCGTACCTGATCCGGCTCGCGGCGTTGAGTGGTATAGCGCGAAGTCCCCGGACGGCGTCGGTCCAGATCGTGCTGCAAATCAGCTTCGGTAAGCGGGATACCCGGCGGTACACCGTCTACGATACATCCCAGCGCCACACCGTGAGATTCACCAAATGTGGTGACACGGAAAATCTGCCCAATACTGTTTCCTGCCATCACGGCTCCTTACCGTTAATGATTATCTTTGTGGGCCCGCCAGAGCAGGCCCGAAGAAGGCTTAGCTGCGGTAAATGCTGAAGTGCTCTTTGCAATCGACCAATTGCTGTTTGGTCAGCATGAACACGCCGTCACCGCCGTTTTCAAACTCCAGCCAGGTGAACGGAATATCCGGATATTGTTCCATCAGATGTACCATGCTGTTACCCACTTCACAAATCAGCACGCCGTCGTCGCTCAGGTAATCCGGCGCACAGGCCAGAATGCGGCGCACCAGCTTCAGGCCGTCGCTGCCCGCCGCCAGGCCCAGCTCCGGCTCAAAGCGGAACTCCTGCGGCAAATCGGACATGTCTTCCGCATCCACATACGGCGGGTTGGTGACGATAAGATCGTACTGGATCGCCGGAACGTCGCGGAACAGATCGGAGCGGATCGGGATAACCTGGTGCTCGACGCCATGCGCCTGAATGTTGCGCTCGGTCACCGCCAGCACGTCGCTGGAGATATCCACCGCGTCCACTTCCGCTTCCGGGAAAGCGTAACCGCAGGCGATGGCGATGCAACCGCTGCCGGTGCACATGTCCAGAATGTGACGCGGTGGGTGCGGGATCAGTGCGCTGAAGCGATCGTTGATCAGTTCGCCAATCGGCGAACGCGGCACCAGCACGCGCTCATCGACATAAAACTCCATGCCGCAGAACCAGGCTTTGTTGGTCAGATAAGCCACCGGAATGCGCTCATTGACGCGGCGGATCACGCGTTCAACGATGCGATGGCGCTCGCTGGAGGTCAAACGTGCGGTGTGCATGTCCTCTGGAATATCCAGCGGCAGGAACAGGCTTGGCAGTACCAATTGCACCGCTTCGTCCCACGGATTATCAGTTCCGTGACCATAGTAGATATTGGCGGCGTTGAAGCGGCTCACCGCCCAGCGCAGCATATCCTGAATGGTGTGCAGTTCATTCACTGCTTCGTCGACGAAAATTTTGTCCAATTTGCCCTCCGGCAGGCACTGTGATTCATGATTTAGCCGCATAGTTTGCCATGAAGCCCGCGACAAATCAGCAGCAATAGTCGCGTTAAGACATTCTCATTTTCATTCTGACGGGAGTTTTGCGTCGACAGATACCCGCGACACGGTAAACTGTCGCGATAAATGATTTCCGGTGAATAAAAAATGAAGAACAAGCACCCTCTGAGCAAAGATGAATTGCAGCTCTTCAGAGAGTCGATAGCAGGCGCAAAAAAGCTGCGCCAGGATACCGTTGTCCACCCCAAACCCAAGCCAAAAACCCGGCAAATGGCACCGCAGCGCCTGCTGCAGGAGCAGGTGGACGCCAGCTATTATTTCTCGGACGAATATCAACCGCAGTTGGAAGAGGAAGGGCCGACCCGCTATGTGCGCCCCGGCTACAGCGCGTATGAGTTGAAGAAGCTGCGACGCGGCGATTATTCACCGGACCTGTTTCTCGATCTGCACGGCCTGACCCAGATGCAGGCCAAACAAGAGCTGGGCGCGCTGATTGCCGCCTGCAAGCGTGAACACGTGCACTGCGCCTGCGTCATGCATGGCCACGGCAAACACATCCTCAAACAGCAGACGCCACTGTGGCTGGCGCAACACCCCGACGTCCTGGCGTTCCACCAGGCCCCCAAAGAATGGGGCGGCAACGCGGCGATTCTGTTGCTGGTCGAACTGGCCGAGTAAACCGCAGATATGACAAAGGGCGATGTTGAACATCGCCCTTTCCTGGTTGGACCCGAGATACGGTGCCCTAGACTTTAGCCATCACCTGCGACGGGCTGACCTGCCATTCAAACTTGCCGTAGCTGCCGTCGGTTGCCAGATCGACATTGGCGATCGCGGAGGTCGCGAACATCGGCGGGCATTCGCCCGGACACAGCTCAGCGACCAAATAACCCACCAGCGGCAGGTGAGATACGATCAGCACAGAGTTGACCCCCTGCTGCGCCAGCGCCTGCAGATAGCTGCCGACCAGACTGGCATCGCCGCCCGGCGTCAGCTCAGGCAGCACTTCTTCGCTTTCCGGTAGCGCTAAAGCTTCGCGCACCGTTTCCAGCGTCTGTTCGGCCCGCAGATAGGGGCTGACCAGCACTCGTTCAATATCCACAGACTTGGTGTTTAACCAGGCCGCCATCTGACGTGACTCATCACGGCCACAAACAGTAAGAGGTCTTACCGAATCGCTGGCCGCATCAAGTGCCGCCTCTCCGTGACGCATAATCAAAACTTGCATATTGCACCGCTGTTGTTGACAAAATAACGCTATACAGAAACGCCGAGCGTGCTGTATCGCCGAGTTTTACAACCCCAAAGCAAAGGCTTTGAAACGATAACGCGCCGTCTCTTTTATGGCGGCCGGGCATTTTGCCTGAAAGTTCACGTAAAGAAAATGCTGTTTTTTACATCAACATCGTCCCGGCGTGAATATGACGCTCACATAACAACCAATTCAACAGGTTAAATTTCAACCTTTCCATCATGAAAGTTATTGATGGCGATCGGCTTTTCAGCGTCATCGGGTTACGTTACTCCGTCACTATCTCCCTGTATAGGGTCCGGAATTGCAGGTATTGCAAGGAGTGATGACGATCACACTGCGGCCCTGATCCAACTCTAGTACAAATCGGGGTGCCATGCCGCTCACTCCCCTGACGGATAGAAGCGTTCGCCCTGCTGCGCCATGCGCTGCAAGCGTTCGCAGGGGGCAAAGTTTTCGCCGTATTGCTGCTGCAGGTAGTGCAGCGTTTTAACCACCTTCTCAGCGCCGAGTTCGTCCATATAACGGAACGGTCCCCCGAGGAATGGCGGGAAACCAATGCCGAATACCGCGCCTATATCCCCGTCACGCGCGCTGCGGATCACGCCTTCGTCCAGACAACGCGCCGCTTCATTCAGCATCATCATTACGCAGCGCTGGGCGATGACCGCCGGCTGCAAATGCGACTTCGGCGTAATGCCCAGCAGAAGATAGACCGAGGTATCGGCGCGTTTGCCCCGCTGGCGTTGCTGACCTTCGCTTGGATACAGGTAGAAACCCCTGCCGTTTTTGCGCCCCTTGCGCCCGTCTTTCAGCACCGCATCGAAGGCGACCGGCGCGGCAAAACGCGGCCCGAGCTGTTCCACCAGCACCGGGATAATCTTGGTCCCCACATCAATGCCCACTTCATCGAGCAGGGTAATCGGCCCTACCGGGAAGCCAAAATCCACCAGCGCCTTGTCCAACGATTCGACAGGCTCGCCTTCCAGCAGGCAACGCGCCGCTTCATTTATATAAGGAGCCAGAATGCGGTTGACGTAGAAACCGGCGCGATCGGCGACCACGATCGCCGTCTTGCCCTGTTTGCGCGCCAGCGCCACGGTGGTGGCAATGGTTTCCTCACTGGTGGAAGCATGAGGGATCACCTCGACCAACGGCATTTTGTCGACCGGGCTGAAATAATGCAGGCCGATCACCTGCTGCGGCCGCTGCGCATTGGCGGCAATCTGGCCAATCGGCAACGACGAGGTATTGGAGGCGAAAATGGTATGAGGTGCGGCGTGCTGTTCAATCTCGGCCACCATTTTCTGCTTCAGGGCCAGATCCTCAAACACCGCCTCCACTACGATATCCACGCGCTCAAAGCCGGTGTAATCGGTCGAACCGGAGATCAGCATCATCTGTTTTTGCCGTTCCGCCGGGCGCATGCGTTTGCTGCGCACGCGCTTGCCGAGCACATCCCAGCTGTATTTCAGCGCGTGGTTGATGCCGGTTTCATTGACATCTTTAATTCGCACCGGCAGGCCGCCGCGCGTGGCGGTCACGCAGGCAATACCGCCGCCCATCAGGCCACCGCCCAAAATACCGACGCGGCGCAACGCATGGGGTTGCGCATTGCCGCCGCGCTCTTTCTTCAAGGCGGTAGAGGCAAAGAACAGGCTGCGCAACGCCGCCGACTGCGGCGTCATGGCCAGTTCGCCAAAGGCTCGCGCCTCGGCTTCATAACCGCTGGTGCTGCCGAGATCCAGGCCGGTACGCACCACCTGAATGATTTTTTCCGCCGCCGGATAGTTGCCGTGGGTTTTCTCCAGCGTTTTTTTGCGCACAATGCTGAACAACAGGCTTTTTCCCAGAGGGCCGTTGAGCAAGCGCTCCTGCCACGGCAGTTCGCGCCGGCTTTGCCACCCCTGTTTGACCCGTTCAATGGCGGTCTGCAACAAAATCGCCTGCGGCACCGCATCATCCACCAAACCCATCCGCAACGCCTGACGCGCGCGAATATGTTTGCCGGTCAGCATCATGTCCAGCGCCTTGCTGGCACCGATCAAGCGCGGCAATCGCTGGGTGCCGCCGGAGCCTGGCAACAAGCCAAGCTGAACTTCCGGCAGGCCGAGAGCGGTTTTGTCATCCAGCGAACAGATGCGGCCATGGCAGGCCAGAGCCAGTTCCAGCCCGCCCCCCAGGCAAGCGCCGTGAATAGCCGCCACCACCGGCACCGGGAAAGCGGCGATCTGCGCCAGTGTGCTTTGCCCTTTTTTCGCCAGCGTTTCGGCCTCTTTGGCGCTGGTGCAGGCGGCGATCATGGTGATGTCCGCCCCGGCAATAAACGAATCCGGCTTACCGGAAATAATCACCAGCCCTTCCAGCGCGGTATGCTGCTGCGCACGGATCAGTACGTCATTCACCTGCTCGACGAACTCGGCTTTCAGCGTGTTCACCTTGTCGCCCGGGACGTCGATGGTAATCACACCGATGTTGTCCGGGCGCAACGTCAATTGAAAGGCCGAGGGTTTGGCCCGCTGCTCATGCAATGCGTTTTCAAAGCTCATTATTCCACCTCTACAATCATTGCGGCCCCTAACCCTCCGGCCGCGCAGGCAGTAGTCAGCCCCAACCCGCCGCCACGGCGTTTCAGCTCGTGCAACGTCTGGGTGATCATGCGCGCGCCGGTAGCGGCAAACGGGTGGCCGTAGGCGATCGAGCCACCCAAGACGTTAAATTTATCCATATCCACTGTGCCGATCGCCCTGCTGCGCCCGAGTTTTTGTTGCGCGAACTCATCGCTGGCGAACATCTTCAGGTTTGCCAGCGTCTGCGCGGCGAAAGCTTCATGCATGTCTATCAGGGTTAGGTCGGCCAGGCCAATACCGGCGCGATCCAGCGCCAGCGGCGTGGCGTAGGATGGCCCCAACAGCATGTCTTCCCACACGTCGATGGCGGCGAAAGCAAAGCTGCGCAGGTAACCCAGCGGCTGCAACCCCAGCTCTTTCGCACGCGATTCGCTCATCATCAGCACCGCCGCGGCGCCGTCGGTCAACGGCGTACTGTTGGCCGCGGTGACGCTGCCATGTTTGCGGTCAAATGCCGGTTTCAGCTTAGCGTATGACGCCAGGCTGGAATCTTTGCGGACGTTGTTGTCTTCGGTGATTTGCGCGCGGTACGGCGGGACGTAAGCGGTCATGACTTCATCGTGCAACAGCCCCTGTTCCCAGGCCTTGGCCGCCAACTGGTGAGAGCGGTGCGCCAGCGCATCCTGCTCTTCGCGGGTGATGCCGTGGCTTTTCGCCATTTGTTCGGCGGTATCGCCCATGCGCAGGCCGGTCGAGTATTCCGCCACCGCCGGCGGCACCGGCAGCAGATCGCGGAACTTCAACCGGCTAAACAGTTTGAGGCGTTGCGACAGGGTGCGCGCCTTGTTGACATCGACCAGCGTTCGCGCCAGCGCTTTGCTGACGCCGATCGGCAACACCGAGGAGGAATCGGCGCCGCCGGCAATGCCGATACTGATGCTGCCCGCCATGATGCTTTCCGCCACGTTGGCGATCGCCTGGAAGCTGGTGGCACAGGCGCGCGACACGCTGTACGCATCGGTATGTACGCTCATGCCGGTGCCCAGCACAATTTCACGCGCGATATTTGGCGCCTCGGGCATTTGCACTACCTGGCCGAACACCAACTGTTCGATAAGCGCCGGATCAATGCCGCTGCGGGCCAACAGTTCGCTCACCGCCGTTTTACCCAGATCCACCGCCGGAATGCCGTGATAAGCGGTTGCCTGTTTGGCAAAAGGCGTACGTAGTCCATTTACAATCGCGATACGGTCACCGTGACGGGTCACCAACGGCAGTGCCTTACTCATAAACGCTCCTGAAAAAATGACGTCAGCGCAACGGGCAAAAAGAGGTCTGACCTGATGAGGTCATTGTTAACCAAATGTTTACATTTGGCAAACCGTCAGAAGTGAAAACTGAGAGCAGGAGCAACTTTCTATCGGGGGAAAACGGCGAGGCAGCGGTGCGGGTTTGGCCCGCACCCTGTTGGGCAGGAATTAACGCAGGCCGAGCTGGAAAATCAGGGTTTCCGCCTGGCAGGCAAAGGTGAAATCCGCCACCAGTTGCACACCACCGTCAACCGGTTTAATGCTACTGCTGATGTCACAAGGGTCAGACTCCACGCCACGGGCTTTTTCCGTCAGCGCCGCCAGCGTTTGCTCGGCATCCTGTTGATTGGCAAACACCTGGCTGTAGGATGCGGTGCAATCGGTGTTGTCCATCACGGTACCGACATCGACACAGCAACAGGCTGCGGTTTCCTGGGCGCTGCATTTATTAATTGCATCTGACATGATTAATTCTCCTCAGGGACCGCCATTACGCGTGTCCAAACTGCCATTAACTTTCTGGCGCAAAGACGCAAGATTCTGCGTTTATTTTACCCCGCAGCGTAACCCATCGCTAGCACTTACTTTTTATAGGTGTTTTAAGTGATGGAAATCACAAATAAAAATCGATGTCTGCTAAGGAATGGTAAGAAGTTTGTTATTCACTGCTGGTTTTTTGTTAAGCAGATCTCTTTTTTGATACCAATCCTGAAATATCTCAAAAACAAAGTTGCAACATTCTCACAGGTCGGACCTATAATTCAGCCACTGGTCTGATTTGTCTGAATGATAACGGACCCTACAATCCCGCGCTCCTTGTTACCTTGTGTAACATAGTTTAAATAATAAACACATAATGAGGTTTTGGTCATGAGCCAGAAAAACCTATTTACTAAATCAGCTCTCGCAGCTGCAGTGGCAATTATTTCTTCAAACGTGTCTGCCGCAGGATTCCAGCTGAATGAGTTTTCATCAGCTGGTTTAGGACGTTCGTATTCTGGCGAAGGTGCCATGGCGGATACCGCAGCCTCTGCAAGCCGCAACCCGGCCCTTTTGATGATGTACACCCGCCCAGAACTTTCCTTCGGCGCGGTCTTTATCGATCCGGACGTGGACATTACCGGCAAGTCCCCTTCGGGTGCCAGCCTGGATTCCAAAAACATCGCGCCAACCGCCTGGGTGCCGAACCTGCACTATGTTCACCCGATTAACGATCAATTTGCCGTGGGCGGCTCGGTCACCAGCAACTATGGTCTGGCCACCGAATTCAACGACGGTTACACCGCCGGCGCTTACGGCGGCAAAACCGACCTCGAAACCCTGAACCTGAACCTGAGCGCCGCTTATCGCCTGAACCAACAATTCAGCTTCGGCCTGGGCTTTGACGCGGTTTATGCCAAAGCCAAACTTGAGCGTTATGCGGGCGAATTGCCGAAACTGCTTGCAGGCTCGGGCCAATTGCCGCCTCAGTTAGCCGGCCCGGTGTCACAAATTCCGGCCGATACCCAGATCTCTCACCTGAAGGGTGACGAATGGGGCTTTGGCTGGAACGCCGGTATTCTGTATGAAGTGGACGAAAACAACCGTTATGGCTTGAGCTACCGTTCCGAAGTGAAAATCGACTTCGACGGCGATTACAAGAGCAGCCTGCCATCCGCTTATAACCCGATCCTGAGCGCGGCCGGCCTGCCTTACGGTACCAACGGCAACACCATTCCAGGTTCTCTGACCCTGAACCTGCCGGAAATGTGGGAAATCTCGGGCTACAATAAGGTTGCGCCACAATGGGCAGTCCACTACAGCCTGGCTTATACCAGCTGGAGCCAGTTCCAGGAGCTGAAAGCCACCGGCAACAACGGCCAAACGCTGTTCGAGAAGCACGAAGGCTTTAAAGACGCTTACCGCATCGCGCTGGGTACCACTTACTTCTACGATGATAACTGGACCTTCCGCACCGGTATCGCGTTCGATGACAGCCCGGTACCTGCCCAGAACCGCTCTATCTCGATCCCGGATCAGGACCGTTTCTGGCTGAGCGCCGGTACCACCTATGCGTTCAACAAAGACGCTTCGGTTGACGTCGGTGTTTCCTACATGCACGGCCAGAAAGTCACCGTTAAAGAAGGCCCTTATACCTTCGAATCCGTGGGCAAGGCCTGGCTGTACGGCGCCAACTTCAACTACCGCTTCTAATCTTGTTTTTCAAGCAGCTCAAGCGCCCCACGGGGCGCTTTTTTCGTTCATCATCGTTATATATAAACCCGCAGATACTCGGCCAGGCACAAGATCGCCATCGCCTGGCCATAAGGCATCGAAGTCCGGGGAATTTCGCGGTAATACGCCAGTTCACTGCCCATGGCGGTGCCGAAAGACACGCCGGTCAGTTCGCCTTCCGGGGTAATATGTTCAATCACCCCTTTCAGCGCCCTTTCCGCCGTCGCGGCATAGCTGCCGCTGATATAGCGCTTGCGCACCGCTTTCAGAATACCGTAGGCAAAACCGGCCGTGGCGGACGCTTCCAGATAGGAATGCGGATCGTCCAGCAGCGTATGCCATAATCCGCTGTCGTCCTGGCAACGGGCCAGGGCCGCCACCTGGCTCTCCAACACTTGCAGCATAAAACGCCGCGTCGCATCCTGTTCAGGCAAATCCAGCAATTCCAGCAGCTCTGGAATGACCATGGTCAGCCAGCTGTTGCCGCGCGCCCAACGTGCCCTGGCAAAATTGTGGCTCCCGTCGAAGGTCCAGCCGTGGAACCACAGGCCGCTGTCGCGATCCATCAGGTGCTGCGCATGCACCAGGAACTGATATTTAGCTTCCTCCAGATAGTCCGGCCGGTCGAGCAACATGCCGATCTTGGCCAAGGGCAGCACGCTCATCATCAGGGTGTCGTCCCACAGCTGCTGGTGATTCTCTTCCGCCAGCGTGACGTGCTGCATCCCGCCGCAGCGGGTGCGCGGCATCTCGTACATGACCCACTCCGCCCAGCGCTCCAGATACGGCAACCAACGCGGATCGCGGGTTTCTTCATAACGGTAGGCCAGCGTCAGGAACGGGCATACCGTGTTGACGTTCTTGGTCGGCGTGCCTTCCGCCAACCGTGCGGCAAACCAATCATCGATAATTTTCCGCAGCCCGGCATCGCCGGTTTGCCGATAGTACTGATAAATGCCGTACAACCCGATGCCGTGCGTCCACTCCCAACCGGCCCAGCCTTTAGTGTCAATCACCCTGCCGTCGTCCAGCCGCAGCAGAAACTCGCCGCTCTCATCGGTGATGTTGACCAGATTCGCCACCAAATTGTCGAGGGTGCGCTGCAACTGTTCGCGGGAGATGAAACGTTCCGGCTGGCGCAGCAACGGGCTGTGTTTGACGGGGTATACCACCATGAGCAACTCCTTATTGTTCAGATTTAGCGAAGTGAATCAGAGAATTATCGCCTTCTTGCCATCCACTTCTTTCGGCAGCGGCGGCGCGGCTGGTTTGTGGCGGTTGGCATAACCAATATTGTTGTTGCCCCACAGACAGTCGTACGACATGCCCGCCAGCATTTCGACGGTCGCTCGCGCCTCCGGCAGGATTTTTTCCGGCACGGTACCGCCCGCCGCACGCATCTTTTCGGTTTCTGCGCGCAGCACGCCGTGAGTAGCGAGATTCAACTTGAAACGCAGCGAGATAAAGAAGCCCAGGCTCAGGACCGCGACCGTACCCAGGCACAGAATCAGCAAAATGGTGTGGCTCACCGCAGGCAATTGTTCGCTTTTGCCGGAAACGAAGCCGGAGAACTGCATCATCAACCCCACCAGTATCACCGCCCCGGCCTGCGAGGCCTTGCGTGTCAGCGTCATGATGCCGGCAAAAATCCCTTCACGGCGCTGACCGGTGATGGCCTCATCCACGTCGGCGATATAGGTATAGACATTCCAGGGCACGTAGTTGATCCCGCCGCGCCCCAGCCCGGCGATAGCGGAAATCAGCAGCAGCAGCGAAAACGCGTCGTTCATGCCGGCGTAATACAGTCCGCCGTACGAAAGCGCGCTCAGGCCAAACAGCGCCACCACCAGGCGATAGGAGGGCGCCGGCCCAAAACGAATACACAACGGGATCATGCCAATCACCGCGATAAATTGCAGGGTGGCCATCCAGCCCATCAGGGTTGAGGCAACGGTGGCGCTTTGCATCAGCACAAACACCACGTAATAGGTGAACACCGCGTTGAATACGTCCTGGGCAATATAGCCGCCGAGGTACATGCCCAGATGCTGGCGGAAA
This sequence comes from Serratia inhibens, assembly GCF_003591175.1. Lineage (GTDB taxonomy): Bacteria > Pseudomonadota > Gammaproteobacteria > Enterobacterales > Enterobacteriaceae > Serratia > Serratia inhibens. Next base: position 690,285 of record NZ_QYYG01000002.1, read on the forward strand.
ATCCTTACCCGCAGGGTGGAAGCCAGTTCTACGTACAGGCGCTTGATGCTTTGGCCCAGCGTCAGCTTCTGTTGATCCCCTAAGGTGCCAGGCCCCGGCTGACGCTCCCAGCTAAAGCAATACACCAGCGTCAGCACCAGCGCGCAAATCACCGAGAACACCAGGCTGGCGTAGAAAAAAGAAACCGCATTGTCTTTGCCAAAATAGCCCAGCAGGATCCCCGGCAGAAAGGCGGCCAAAATCGCCGAAAGCTGCGCCAGCGAAATGCGGGCGCCGGAAAACTTGGTTTTCTGTTTGAAGTCATCGGTCATTTCCGGCACCAGGGTTTCATAAGGCACCAGCACCATGGTGTAAACCATATCGAAGAACAGGTAGGTCAGCAGGTAATACCAAAAGCTCATCTCCCCCACCCACATCAGGCTGTAGCTGAACACCAGCGGGATACCGAGCAAGATGAAGAACTTGCGTCTCCCGAAACGTTTGCCGAGCCGAGTAGCGCCGAAGTTGTCGGTCAGGTAACCCATCAACGGGCTGATCACCGCATCCAGCAGCCTGGCAAGGGCAAAAATGGCCGTCGCCTCGATCGGGCTGAGGCCGCAGAACGTGGTGTAGAAGTAGAGCAGCCAGGCCGCCGTCAGCGCCGTGGTGCCTGCACCGAGAAAATCCCCGGAGCCGTAGGCCAGGTAATTGATCACCCCGATTTTACGCGTTTTCATAGCTCCCCTCCTGATGACGCTGAGTGTGGTAGTCCGATGCGTTATAGAAAACTTTGGGTAAAAGTAGATTTCCGACGATCAAAAAACCTTGGTTCTTTTGCCACCTTCCGGCGGATGTTGGCGTCAACGGGAAGAATGTGCCGATCAATCATTCAATTTAATAAAACACTATTTTAATTTTAAAGAAAAATGTGACCGTTTTTATTAAATCGGAATCAGCGTCACAAGTTTGACGCTGATTAACTGAGGAAGAAGGTGCTTGCGGGGAGGTAAAAACAAAAATGCCAGTCAGCTTAACTGACTGGCATTCACGCCACAGGGCGGTTTTAGATGTTTTGCTTGCGGAGCTTATTTCGCCGAGTCGATATCGTCCAGATCGCCCTGGATCGCCTTGGCGTTCGGATTCTCTTCCGGCTTCAGCGAGCCGCCGCGCGCCAGGAAGTCATGACGCTGGAAGTAGGCTTCACGCATCATCACGTAAGGATCGGAAGAGTTGCGCAGCAGGCCGTCGGAATCCAGCAGTTGGGCGCGGGTTTCAATCCCCTCAACCACCCATTTACCCGCCGACATCCAGAAGGTCAGGTAGCTCAGCACCGGATAGACCGTATCCGCCCAGTCGCCGCCGTCTTCACGCAGGGTGAAGCTGCCATAACCCGGCAACATGACATAAGGGCCGTAACCGACATCGTAATGCCCCAGCGTGCTGCCGAAACGGTTCGGTTCTTCACGCGCCAGTTTCGGGTTCGCCATTCCCGCCACGTCGATCAGGCCGCCCATCCCCAGCAGGGTATTAAGGAAGAAGCGGTTGAAGTGAATCATCCCGCGATACGGATCGCCCTTCAGGAAGGCGTTGACCATGCTGGCCGGCTCTTCCAGGTTCGACGTGAAGTTACTTAAACCGTTACGCGCCGGCATGGGCACATAGTCGCGCCAGGCCACGGCCACCGGGCGCAATACGTACGGATCCAGGACGTTATAGTTAAAGTCGAACATCGTCCGGTTAAATCCTTCCAGAGGATCGGATCGCCCTTGTGGTTCATCTTGCGGCGCGCTGGCACAGCCCACCAATAACACAGTTGCGAAAGCCAGCCCAGTCAGGCGAAAGTTCATATTTTTCTCCATGAAAATACGTTCGGTCTTTTTATTCAGGGAACCTGCTTGTCAATCTGAACGCTAACCTGCCCTTTACCGCTGAAATTCTGCAGTTCGCTCTCACCAAACCAGTCGCCCGCCTGCGGCGTGGCCAGACCGTCGTGAGAAATCCGTACCCGCACCTTCACCTGATGCTGCGCCGAAAGCAGGCGTTCAGGCATCATGGCGTTGCTGTCATCCAAAGAGAATGACAGAGGGAAACGGCTTAAGGGCAGTTGTTTTACCGCAACCGGCACCGGGTTGGCGCCATCGGTCACCGAAATTACCAGCGTCCCCTGCTGCGGTAAAGCGTTAGTCGCCTCGGGCGATAACGTCACGTTTACATTCAGTTTAACAGTTTCTTCGCCCGCCTGTGATTTTGCTTGTGCAATGCTGCGCTTTAATACCTCGATGCGCTGATCGTTGGCCGGCAGCAGTTTCAACATCACCTGCCAGGCGCCGATCGCCTGTTTGAAATCACCCTGTTCAAAGGCATTGAACGCCAGCAAGCTCAGCACGCGCAGGTTGGCATGATCTTCGGCGATCATCTTGCGCAGCATCTGCGTGGCCTGCTTGTTATCCTCCGGATCGTTGGAACGCGTCAACACCTCCGCATAGCCGAGGCGCACTTCCAGATTATTCGGATCCAATTGATAAGCATGAGCAAATGCCTGCGTTGCGGTGGTGGCGTTATTCAGCGCCATACCTACGCGCCCCAGCATCATCCAGTCGTTGATGTTGCGATCGTCTTGTTGCAGCGCGGTGCGCAGCCCCAGCCCAAGGCGAGCTATCTCCTCCATGCTCAGCGGTTGGGCGCGCTCATTGGCGACGCGCGCACGCAGTTCCGGCATTTGAGCTTGCACCTGCTGCCAGTCCATGACCTGCGCCAGCCCGCCGGTTTTCAGATAAAACCCCAGGGTGACCACCACCAGCAACAGCACGCCGGGCACCAGTGCCCAACGGTTGATCGGTTTCGTTTGCACGTCCTGTTGGCCGGGAATGTCGTTCAGCAGGTTCTGTTGCAGTTCTTTCACCAGCTCCGGGCGTTCGGCAACCACGCCCTGCTCTTCATCCTGTTCCAGCTCGTTCAGGCGATCTTGATAAAACGCCTTGTTCAACGCGTCGCGGCTGGTGGCCGCACCCTGCTTGCCCTGGCGCATCGCAGGCACCACCAGCAGCGCCGCAGCGCCGACCAACAGCACAATAATAATCAGCCAAAATGCCATTAGGGTTTCTTCCTGTCAGTCTCTTTCAGCAGCGCCGCCAAGCGCTGTTGCTCCTGCTCGGAGAATTCATCGTTAACAGTGCCGGCGCGGCGGCGGCGAGTGCGCAATATCACCACCGCACCGCCGATCAGCACAAACAGCAACGGGCCAACCCAAAGGATCAACGTCGCCGGGGTCACCGGCGGTTCATAGGTGACGAAATTGCCGTAGCGCGCCACCATATAATCAATGATCTGCTGTTTGTTCTGCCCCTGCATCATCAGCTCGTACACCTTGGTGCGCATGTCAGCGGCGATGATGGCGTTAGAATCGGCGATGCTGTTGTTCTGGCATTTCGGGCAACGAAGCTGTTCGGTCAGCTCGCGGTATTGCTGTTCCTGCTCAACCGAGTTGAACTTATAGGTATCGATAGCCGCCGCCGCGCTCCAGCTCAGCAGCGCGGCGAACATCAGGGCAATCAGCCTCATGCTTCACCTCCGTACTTTTTGTACAGCGGCAACACTTCCTGCTGCCAGACGCGCTCGTTCATATCCCCGGCATGGCGGTAGCGAATAATGCCCTGCCCGTCGATCAGGAACGTCTCCGGCGCGCCGTACACGCCGAGATCCAGCCCCAGCATGCCATCGCCGTCATACAGGCTGAGTGCGTAGGGATTGCCCAATGAATTCAGCCAGGTGACCGCTTTGCTGCGGTCGTCCTTATAGTTCAGCCCCACCACGCGAATGCCGCGCGCCGCCAGAGTATTGAGGTATTGATGCTCGGCACGGCAGGTTGGGCACCAGGTCGCCCAAACGTTCAACAGCATCGGCTTGCCGGTCCGCAGCACCGCCTGATCGAACGTTTTTCCGGGCTGGTCGAGCGACTCCAGCTTAAAAGTCGGTACCGGTTTGCCGATCAATGCCGATTCCAGCATAGTCGGATCCTCGCCACCGGCATTGCGCGTCAGTTGCACCATAAAGGCCGCCACCAGCAACAGGAACAGGATTAGCGGGATAAACAGCAATTTACGGTTCATGCCTGCTCCTCCAGCTTGCCTTCACGTTTGAGCTTTTTGCTCATCCGATAGCGCGGATCGAGAATGCACAGGATGCCGCCAATCGCCATAAATACCCCGCCGAACCAGATCCAGCGCACGAAGGGCTTGTAATACAGCCGCACCGCCCAGGAGCCGTCGTCCAGCTCTTCCCCCAGCGCCGCATACAGGTCGCGGCTGAAGCCGCCGTCGATAGCCGCTTCGGTCATCATGCTGCGCGCCACGCTGTAGTAACGTTTCTCCGCATGCAGCGTGGCTTCCGGCTTGCCGTTGCGCGTGACGTCGATAATGCCGACGCCGCCGCTGTAGTTCGGCCCGCGAATATCGTGCACGTCGCGGAACACAAAGTGGTAGCTGTGAATGTCCACGCTGTCGCCGGCCTTCATGCGCACATCGCGCTCCACGCTGTAGTTTTGGCTGAACGCAATGCCGATCACCGTCACCGCGACCCCGAGGTGGCCCAGCACCATGCCCCAATGGCTGCGGGAAAGGTGGCTCAGGCCGCGCCAAAAACCGTGGCGATGGGTAGCGCGCTCATGCAATTCCATCAGCGTCAGGATAATCACCCACACCGCCATGATCAGCCCGACCACCGTCATGCCGGCGATGCTGTCCTGCAACAACCACGGCAGCAGGATCGACAGCACCAGCGTGATCGCCAGTGCCACGCTCAAACGACGCCACAGCTTGGTCGGTTCATCGCGACGCCAGCGTACCAGCGGGCCGATGCCCATCAGCAGCGCCATCGGCGCCATCAGCCAGGTGAACATGGTATTGAAGAACGGCTCGCCGATAGAAATGCTGCCCAGGCCCAGCTGTTTGTGCACCAACGGCAGCAACGTGCCCAGCAGCACCACCAGCATGGCGGCAATCAACAGCACGTTGTTGCCCAGCAGGAAAGTTTCGCGCGAGAAGGTTTCATGCTGCACCCGGCTGCGTACCTGCCCGCCCTTGACCGCGTACAGCAGCAGAGAGCCGCCGATCACGATCACCAGATAGGCGAGGATAAACATGCCGCGCGCCGGGTCGGAAGCAAAAGAGTGCACCGAAACCAGCACGCCGGAGCGCACCAGGAAGGTGCCCAACAGGCACAGCGAGAAGGCGGTAATGGCCAGCAGCACCGTCCAGGCTTTGAAGGTGCCGCGTTTTTCGGTCACCGCCAGCGAGTGCATCAGCGCCGTACCGGCCAGCCAGGGCATAAAGGACGCGTTTTCCACCGGATCCCAGAACCACCAGCCGCCCCAACCCAGTTCGTAATAGGCCCAGGCGGAACCCAGCACTATCCCCAGGGTGAGAAACACCCAGGCCGCCGTGGTCCAGGGCCGCGACCAGCGCGCCCAGGCGGTATCCAGCCGGCCGGCCATCAGTGAGGCGATGGCGAAGGCAAACGCCACCGAGAAGCCGACATAACCCATGTACAGCAGCGGCGGATGGAAAATCAGGCCGATATCCTGCAGCAACGGGTTGAGATCGCTGCCGTCGATCGGGAAGTTCGGCAGCGTACGGGTGAACGGGTTGGAGGTCATGATGATAAACAGCAGGAAGCCTGCGGTGATCATGCCCATCACCGACAGCACGCGCGCCACCGCATCCTGCGGCATCGAACGGCTGCACAGCGCCACCGCCAATGACCAGCAACTGAGCAACAACACCCACAGCAGCAGCGATCCCTCGTGTGCGCCCCAGGTGGCGGCGATGCGGTAATACACCGGCAGTTGGCTGTTGGAGTTGGCGGCCACATAAGCCACGGTAAAATCATTCACGACAAAGGCGTGTACCAGGCAGATGAACGCCAGTGCAATGGCGGCGAACATGCCGTAGGTCAGCGGGCGCGCCACCGCCATCATGCGGCGATCCTGACGCGCCGCGCCCCACTGTGGATAAATGCTCAGCAGCAGCGAAATCGCCAATGCCAGGCACAGCAGAAAACTTCCCGTTTCCGGCATCATGACTTGCCGCCCTCATTTTGCGGGGCGGTGTAGGCCGAAGCCGGCCCCTTATGGTTTTCTTTCATCGCGTCTGCCACTTCCGGCGGGGTGTATTTTTCATCGTGTTTCGCCAGCACTTCACGCGCGTTAACCACGTTGCCTTCACCCAGTACGCCTTGCGCCACCACGCCCTGCCCTTCACGGAACAGATCCGGCAGGATGCCGGTATAGGTGACATCAATCACGCCGCGCGCATCATAAATCTTGAAGTTGACCTGCAGCGTTTTCTGATCGCGCTTCACCGAGCCGGGCATCACCATGCCGCCAATGCGCAGGCGTTGGCCCACCTCCGGTTTTTCGTGATCTTCGCCCTTGCCCTGCAAAATTTCACTCGGGGTATAAAACAGATCGATGTTGGAGCGCAGCGCGTACAGCGTCAGGGTAGCGGTCAGCGCCACGCCGATCAGCACGACAATCGCCAGATACAGGCGGCTTTTACGACGTGGATTCACAATGATTTCTCCCGCGGATTAGCGGATTTTTGTTTCGACTGCTGCGACTGACGGATGCGTCGTTCGCGCGCCTGCCGGCGGCCGACTTCATCCAGCAATTGCCTGCGCTGCCAGCAGGTGTGGGCCACCAGGCCCAGCAAGGATAACAGCGTGACGGCCACCGCCAGCCAAACGTAAAAGGCGTAGCCGCCCATGGCGAAAAACGCCGACCAGGAGGTAAATGCGGCATTCATGGTTGGCGCTCCTTGTTGACCAGCCCGGAAACCCACGGGCGCTGACGCTCCTGGGCCAGGATCAGATTGCGTAACCGCATCAGGGTCAGCGTGATAAAGAACAGCAGATAGCCGAGGATCGCCCAGCGCAGCGGGGTACGCATGCTTGGCGCGATGCTCTGTTGCATATTGGTGGAGCCCTGGTGCAGCGTGTTCCACCATTCGACAGAGAAATGAATAATCGGGATGTTCACTACCCCCACCAGCACCAAAATGCCGGCGGCGCGGCCGGCCAGGCGGCGGTCTTCAAAGGCGTTATACAGCGCAATAATGCCCATATAAAGGAACAGCAGCACCAGTTCAGAGGTCAGACGCGCGTCCCACACCCACCAGGTGCCCCACATGGGTTTGCCCCAGGCTGCGCCCGTGACCAGCGCGATAAAGGTAAACACCGCGCCGACCGGCGCCATCGCCGCCACCACGGAGTCGGACATTTTCATCTGCCACACCAGGCCGATAAACGCCGCCACCGCCATAGAAGCGTAAATGCCCATTGACCACATGGCGGCCGGCACGTGGATATACATGATGCGGAAGCTGTCGCCCTGTTGATAATCCTTCGGCGCAAAACCAAAGCCCCATACCCAGCCGATACCCAGGCAGAGGGCGCCGGCCAGCCCCAACCAAGGGACAAAACGGCCGCAGACACGATACAGCCGTTCAGGCTGGGCGAATTGATGTAACCATTTCCACATTGTCGTCATTGCTCACGGTAAATGTTTTAAGGTGGCCCCCCTATTGTGGGGCGACGAAAATAGCTTTGGCGGTGGAACACGCTCTTAACGGCGTTAACCCGCATGTAAATCAGTGATGCTAGTGCACGCTCACTCGCAGAGCGGCGGCGGTGGCAAAGGGGGCCAGCGTTATGCTGCCCGCCAGCATTGCACCCAAAATCGCCAGATACCCCGCTATCGGCATGCCCATGGAAGCGGCGTCGATAGCGGCGGTGGAAAATATCAGCACCGGAATGTACAGCGGCAACACCAGCAAGCTGAGCAGCACGCCTCCTTTGCGCAACCCGACGATAAGCGCCACCCCGATGGCGCCGATCAGGCTCAGCGTCGGGGTACCCAGCAGCAACGTAAACGCCACCGCCAGCCAGGTATGCATATCCAGCGACAGCAGCAGCGCCACCAACGGCGACAGGATTAACAACGGTAATCCCGTCACGACCCAGTGAGCACACACTTTGCCTAACACCGTCATCGGCAGCGGCGTCGGCAACAACAGCAGTTGCTCCAGCGAGCCGTCGAGAAAATCGTCGCGAAACAAACGCTCCAGCGACAACAGCGAAGCCAGCAGCGCCGCCACCCAGATAATCCCCGGCGCAATGCGCGCCAGCAATTGCGGTTCCGGCCCAATGCCCAGTGGAAACAACGTGATAACGATCAGGAAGAACCACAGCGGGTTAACGATTTCCGACCCTTTGCGAAAGGCAATTTTCAGCTCGCGGCGCAATACCGTCAAAAACATCAGAGATTCTCCGCCAGGCTGATTTTACCTACCGCCTGCGTCGTGCCGGCCAGATCCTGGTGCGTGGTCAACAATACCATGCCGCCTTGCTGCGCATGTTGCTCAAAAAGGCTAATCAATTCAGCCACGCCCTGTTTATCGATCGCCGTCAGCGGTTCATCCAGGATCCACAGTGGGCACTCACTTAACCATAAACGCGCCAGCGCGACCCGGCGCTGCTGGCCGGCGGAAAGCTGCGCCACCGGCAAATCCTCATAACCCACCAGCCCCACCTGCTCCAGCGCCCGCCAGATGGCCTGGCGATCGGGCGCAGTGCGTACCGCCTGGTAAAACTGCAGGTTCTCGAAGGGCGTCAGCATGGTTTTAATCCCCGGCTGATGGCCGAGGAACAGCAGATCCTGATGATAATTCTCACGGTGACGCAGCGTATTTTGCCCACGCCAACACACTTCGCCGTTTTCCGGCTGCGCCAGCCCGGCCAGAATGCGCAACAGGCTGGTCTTGCCCGCGCCGTTCGGCCCTTCCACCTGAATAATCTCGCCCGGCTTCACCGTAAAGCTTAATTCGCTAAACAGGGTGCGTTCATCACGGACGCAGCTCAGACTTTTAGCTTCCAGCATCGGGAGAACTCATATTTTTCTTTGGGATAGAGAATCATAGCATAAGGCACCTGTGGCACGCAGCCCGCCACCGGCCGCTCGGCTACTCCAATAGGGGTAATATGGCGACCCAGATCAATAATGCACAGGAAAAACCGACGGCGTTAAACTCTTGTTACTTTTTTCCGCCATTTCCGCACTTCTGTCGCACCGCCCGTGAGCCAACTACGCTTGATGAGTGGCCCTGGCAACATTTGACGGAGACTTAACAATGAGCGACGAACAACCGCGCACAAAAGCGGATGCCGATGATCCGCTAAAAGTGGAGAGCAAAGAGCACGAACAGGGCAAGTCAGAAATAGAAGTAAAGGAAGAGAATCTGCCCTCTCGCGCTGCAGCGGTGCATGAGCTGATCCGCATGGAAGGCGAAAAAGAGCTGGAACGCGACTGGGTAGCCCTACTGTGGTCCGCCGTGGCCGCCGGGCTGTCGATGGGCGCTTCGCTGGCGGCGAAAGGCATTTTTCACGCCCGCCTGCCGGACGATCCCAGCCGTTTCTTTATCGAGAATATCGGCTACACCTTCGGCTTTATCATTGTGATTATGGCCCGCCAGCAGCTGTTTACCGAAAACACCGTCACCGCCGTGCTGCCGATCATGCACAAACCGACGCCGAGAAACTTCCTGATCCTGTTCCGCCTGTGGGGCGTGGTGCTGCTTGGCAACCTGATTGGCACCGGGCTGGCATCGCTGGCGTTTATCCATATGCCGATTTTCGACGACAATACCCGCAGCGCCTTCGTCAGCCTGTCGGAAGAGGTGATGAAAAACTCGCCGTCAGAAATGTTCGCCAACGGCATTCTGGCGGGCTGGATCATCGCCACCATGGTGTGGATGTTCCCCTCCGCCGGGGCGGCCAAGATTTGGATAATTGTGCTGATGACCTATCTGGTGGCGATTTGCGACCTGACCCACATTGTGGTCGGCTCGGTCGAGATCCTGTATCTGGTGTTTAGCGGCGCTCTCCCCTGGCAGGAATTTTTCTATCCGTTCGCCATTCCGACGCTGGCGGGCAACATTATCGGCGGCACCTTTATCTTCGCACTCATCAGCCACGCGCAGATCCGTAACGATATGAGCATTAAAAGCAAGGCGGCGAAGCTGGAGGCGGAAAAAGCGACCGCCAAGGCGAAAAAACCGTGATCGCAACCAGCGCTGCGTACAAAATTCACCGCATATTGGCGAGGGAATGAGCAAACGCACCGCTAAGCGCTTATTCTGCGGGTAAAAAAAGGTATACTGCCCCGGCAGCTCAGGTTGCCGGCCCGCAGGGTCCCCGTAGTTAAACGGATATAACAAGCCCCTCCTAAGGGCTAGTTACTGGTTCGATTCCAGTCGGGGACACCATCACCACACAAAAAACACCTTTACGACAGCGCCCCCTTCCCTCGGTACTCGGCAAGTCGCCTTGCCCATATTTAATAACGAATGCTGAACCGCAGTCTAATTACCCGATAGATCAGATAACTAACTCCATTGATCAAATCCGTTATTTGTAAATAAGAGAAATCGCGTTTCAGCCCCGTTAAATTAAATGCTAAAATTGTTTAATTATAAGCATGGAGGCATGACATGTTCCCCGACAAAAAATATTTTCAACGCGCAAGCCCGCTGACCAGCTATCAATTTTCACGCCTGCATACTTTTGAATGCGTCGCCCGCAATTTATCCTTTTCATTGGCGGCGGAAGAACTGTCTATTACGCCCAGCGCAGTGAGCCACAGAATTAATCTGTTGGAAAAAGAGTTGGGTTTTCTTTTATTTCAACGCTTCCATCGCAGAATTACGCTGACACCGGAAGGCGAGCGTATGCAATGGGCATTAAGCCGCTCCTTCAATACGCTGAATCAGGAAATTCTTGATATTAAAAACCGTGAGTTGACGGGCAACCTGACTATTTATTCGCACCCTTCCATCGTGCAGTGCTTGCTGATACCGCGGATCGGCGATTTTATTGCCCAGCACCCCACCATTCATTTGAGCATAGTCACCGGGCAGGAGATCATCAGCCTGGCCAATCGGGGGGTTGATTTGGCCATGTACTTTGGCAAGCTGCCGTCCGGGAAACAAATAGACGAAGCTTTTATGCAGGAATCTATAGTCCCGATCTGTACCCCGCAGTACGCCAAGGTACATAACCTCTACGGCGCACCGGAAAACCTGGCACATTGCACCCTGCTGCATGACAGGTACAACTCTGGCGAAGACGAATGGTTGACCTGGTCGCAACATTTTGATTTGGCGCTGGATACCGAAAGCAAAAGCATGGAGTTCGATCGCTCGGATCTGGCCGTGCTGGCGGCGACCAAACACCTCGGCGTCGCCATGGGGCGGCTAAATCTGGTGCAAGACTGGATCAAAAGCGGCGAACTGATTATCCCGTTCAGCAACATGATCTTGCCTTGCGAACACTGCTATTTTATGTCGACCATCTCCGAACGCCAGTGGCCGAAGATCATCGCTTTCAAAGAGTGGATGATGAAGATAGCGCCTCTGGCCTGATGGCCGGAGGCATTGGCAAGTTTTCTTGAAATCAGCGCCATTTTTTGGGGGGATAAGAGAAATCAAGTGCGCAGTTATATAACTTTCCGGCCTTTGAATAATAAATATGCTTGCGGCTATTATCCCAGACCACAGCATAGTTATTAGCAAAGGTGATGACTTCAACCGGCATCTGGTTGGATAACCGCATCCGTTTGGTGCTTTTCACCACGGAAAAAACACCATTATCATAGAGCGTTATCAAAGGAAACCCCCAGGCATATCTGGATATTTGCACGGTGAGGGTGAATTGGCTTTCACAGCTTATTTGATAGTTATGAATATTAACATCCATGGATTATATTTTTGGTGCAACTCCTCTATTGACATAAAATAAATAAGAACAGCTTACGACAATAAGCCCGAAAACGATCAGTACAGAACCCAATACAAATTCAATTTGCAGTGGCTCACCCAAAATCACCACACCGGCCAAAATGCCAAAAATGGGGGTCATAAAGGTCAGAATGCCCAGCGAAGAGGCCTGATAATTACGCAGCAGAGAAAACCAAATCAAATAGCTGAGGAAAGAGACGATAATCGTTTGGAATATCAGGCTGGTCCAGGCCACAGAACTCAGATTGAAATGAAGGTTCTCCATCGTCATCGCCAGCAGAGATAACAGCAGGCAGGCCCCAGTCAGTTGGAACAACAGCGTCTGTTTGGACGAACAGTTCGCCAGGCGCGTGGTGCGAATGACTATCGTCGAGCCGCCCCAGGACATGCCCGCCAACAGGCCATAAATATCGCCACGGAGCTGCGCCTCACCGCCCGAACTGCCGCCCATCCCCGAGATGGCAAGCACCACGCCGCCAAAGGCCAAGGCGATGCCGGCCCACTGCACGGCCGACAAGCGCTCGTGTCTGATAAAAAAATGCAGCCCTATGGCGGAGAATAAGGGCGCGGTGTACAAGAAAACCGCCATATGCGACGCGCTGGTATAACCTAAACCTTCAGAGACGAAAAAGAACTCTAACGCGAACAATAAGCCAACGCACAAACCGGCTAACAGCGTGGGGCGATCGAATAAAAACCTTTCCCTTTTGTAACGCGCCAAAAGGTAGACCGCCAAAGCGGCCACGCCTGACCTGATGGCGATTTGCAGTACGGCGGAGATGTCCGGCTCGGCGGCCTTGATCGCGACCTGTTGCAGCCCCCATATGGCGCATATCAGCGTCATGGCGGTAGCCGCTTTGCTGTCTATGCTATTTCTGGAAATCATCATCCCTCCCGCAAACCGCTCTGCTCAAAATACAATTATCCCTCGCCGCAAATATGAGCGGTGATAGAGAATAAAATCGCAGGAATATCTAGAGACTATTCTTTATAAACCACTATTTCCTGGTACATCTTAATCACTTCATCATCGCTATCGGTGTCGCCGGTATATTCGGTTTGTTGCGTCACATGAATAACCTTCCAACCCCGCCTCGCCAATTCAGGAATAGTGACGCGGCCAACATCACGGCAGGTAAATACCGTATCGTCACTCAACCTGAGCTTGCCAATGCTAGCATAATCATAAGCTTGAGACTGGCATACGTGCGACTCTGCCGCCATCAGCGGCAATGAAAACAGACCAATAAATAACGCCAACAAAGCTTTCATAATTATCTCCCGATCCCTTATTAATCCAATCCATCTTACCGATATCGGCAAAAATCAATTCCGCTACCCGTCGGCTTATTTAATGCCTTCATGTCGATTAAATTACACGGCATCTGCCATTCACTGACAAGTGAAAAATATAAGGCTATGCATTAGCTGAGTTCATCCAAGTATTGTCGTCATGGCTCAGCCACTACGTTGAACATGACCTCGTGTCAGGCCCCGCCGCTCTCTTCCCTGCCAACGATTAATATCCAATCAAATAATTAGCAAGAAAAGTAACTTTTTGTGACGCACATCGTGTTACATATGCGCTTCGCTTCAACCACGCCAAAAAACAATGAAAACGCTCAGAAAAAATCTGAGCAAATCACTGATGCCGGTGCATAGGTGATGTTGGCAATCAATAACAGGGATAAAACACATGACTTTCACATTGCGCACATTGACTCAGGCGGTCGCTTTGGGGCTGGTGATGGGCACCGCCTCTTTCGCTGCTCAGGCTGAGATCACTCTGCTGAAGCAGGATCCTCAGGCGGGCGATCCGCTGAGCCGCCTCAACTTTACCGTCGGCGGCAGCATCCGCCCGCAGTTCAACAACATGACCGGCGATGGCGATAAAGGCTCCTATAAACGCAACGGCTTCGACGGCGGTACCCGTTTCCGCTTTGCCGCGGACTACTATCTGTTCGACGACATCAGTTGGATCAGCTACTACGAGCTGGGGGTGAATATCCCTGCCCTGTTCGACTGGGATCACCACTATGCCGACGGCGCCAATAACACCAGCCGCCGCATGCTGTACACCGGGCTGAAAAGCAAAACCTGGGGTCAACTGACCTTTGGCCAGCAAAACAGCGTGTATTACGACGTGGTGGGCGCCAAAACCGATATCTGGGATTACGACATGCTGGCCCAGGCGCCGGGCAACGGCATCAACGGCGACTACGACGGCTCTTACCGCTCGCGCAAAATGCTGAAGTACAAAAACACCTTTGGCGATGCGGACCTTTACGCCTCTTACCTGTTCAGCGATAACGACTATCTGCCGGGCAATGGCCTGCGCTACAAGCGCAAAGGCGGCGGCTCGCTGGGCGTGGATTACCACCTGACGCCGGATCTGACCTGGGGCACCGCGTGGAACTATACCCGCGCCGAAATGCGTAACCCGTCCACCAGCGGCTCGAAAGACTACGATCAGAACATTGTGGGCACCGCGCTGAGCTGGAAGCCGGACAGCTGGACCCTGACCTTTGGCGGCGGCTGGTACAACAACTTCCTGACCACCAAAAAAGCCGACGTTGACAACTACTTCGCCGGCGACGCCTGGGGTATCGAGTATCTGGCCGGTTACACCGTGCCGGTGGGCCAGTATGCGGTGAAATCCGTGATGCCTTACTTTATGGGCGATCGTCTGGAGTACGTGAGCGGCCGCAACTATCAGCGTATCGATAACGGCCTGGGCGTTACGGTGCAGTTTGATTACGGTTTCCGCGTCGATGTGGAACACGTGCTGACTTCAAGCACCGATAACCTCGGTGATATGACGCTGGTGCGCCTGCGTTACGATTTCTGATCGGTATAGACGTAAAAAAGGCCGTTTTCACGGCCTTTTTCATTGTCATCAGCACATCAGAACCCGCCGCGCGCCGAACGGCCCACCGCTTCGCCCAATTGCCACACCGCCATGGCGTAATGGGTGCTGTGGTTGTAACGGGTAATGGCGTAGAAGTTCGGCAACCCGTACCAGTACTGGTAGCTGGTGCCCATATCCAGCCGCAGCAGGCTGGCTTCCTGCTCATTGCCGAGCGAGCCTTGCGGGGTCAGCCCGGCCGCCGCGAGGGTGGCAATCGGGTAGCGGGTTTTAAAGCCGTTATCCAGCCCCGGCGCCTGGCCGCTGGCCGGTACCGCCACGGCCTCGCCACTGATCCAGCCATGTTCTTTAAAGTAGTTGGCGACGCTGCCGATCGCATCCACCGGATCCCACAGGTTGATGTGGCCGTCACCGTTGAAATCAACCGCGTAGCTCTTGAACGAAGAAGGCATAAACTGGCCGTAACCCATGGCGCCGGCAAAGGAGCCGCGCAGCTCCAGCGGGTCATCCCCTTCGGAGCGCGACATCAACAGGAAGGTTTCCAGCTCGCCGGCAAAGTAATCGGCGCGGCGCGGATAGTCGAAGGCCAGCGTGGACAAGGCATCGATAATGCGGGTTTTACCCATCACGCGGCCCCAGCGGGTTTCAACGCCGATAATACCGACAATGATCTCCGGCGGCACGCCGTATACCTGCTGGGCGCGCTGCAGGGCTTCCTGATATTGGTTCCAGAACTGCACGCCGTTTTGCACGTTATCCGGCGTAATGAACTTGTTGCGATAACGCAACCAGGAACCGTTCGGCACGGACGGCGCCTGAGTGGTGGGGGTCGGTGCCTGGCGATCCATCAACCGCAGCACCGAATCCAGCCGTTTTGCCTGGGCCAGCACGTCATGCAATTGCTGACGATCGAATCCGTGTTCCTGCACCATTTTATCGATAAAACGGGCAGTGTTTGGATTGAAGGCAAAATCACCGCCCAACGGCTGGCCGCTATGTGCCGGCGTCAGCAGGAAACCGCCTTTTACGGCGTTATTAGCCTGAGGAGCTGCTGGGGTAGGCTTCGGCCCGCTGCTACAGGCTGTAAGTAAGGTAAGCAGAGGGAGAAGAGCAACTAAATGACGCATCGGATATCCATATAAGCCAGGCCAGTGATAAGTGAGCGTTATGTTAATCCATTGTCCGGTGCGAACAAACTGGATTATGCCGCTCATCTCAGTACCGGGAGCTAAAACCTTTAAAATTGTGATAAATCGCACAGAAAACCAAAACCACTTAGGGTAAGCAAACCAATCTGGCAGGATCCTAAACCGGAATTAAATGAAAATGGGTTAGCCTGTTGCCCCACCGCCAGATGCCACTAGAATAGCTTCCCCCGTTGGCTGAAGATACGGCCGGCGATGATTGATACAACGGAATGTTATTTTGGACTCCCTCGGACAGATCGCTAAAAACGTCTTTAAACGTCGCATTCAGCGCAAAGCCTATGTTTTCTCGCTGATTATTTTCGCCGGCAGCCTGACGTTGCTGTCATTCCTGTCGCCCTATCTGGATAAAAACCTGTTCCGCGCCTATGCGCAGAGTGACATCGCCGCGTTTTTTTCGGTGTTTGTCTACCTGTTGTGCATCATGCTGTGGTCACTGTGTTGGATCGGCCTGACGCTGTGGTTTGTCGCCCGCACCGCATTCCGGCTCAATGACGTCGGCACGCCCGGCTGGCCATTGGCGTTGGCGCTGTATGCGCTCAGCGTGGTGAATAACTACCACCCCGGCCCGGTTGAACGCTGGCTGATCGCCATCAGCCTGCTTGGCGTCCTGTGCGCGCTGGCGTTGCCATCGAAAGACCGAGCGGGCAAGCCCGAGCTGGCCGGCTAGCGAAACCCGGTACTGGCTATCTGCAGGCCAAGCGGTCACAATGCCGCATACTCCACGCACCGCACAGGTAACATCATGTCTTGCCACTACCCCGCCCATTACGCCTTTGATAACGAAAGCGACGCCTGGCAGATTCATTTTCGCGATTTTCCTGAACAGCAGGCCGCCTGCTATAAACGTGAAGATATCGAGCTGGAAGCGCAGGAAAGCCTGCTGATCGCCATCGCCACGGAAATGGAAGAAGGCCGCCCGGTGCCACCGCCCTCCCGCGCCCTGCCGGAAGACCTGGAAATCCACGTGCCGGTGCTGGTCAAACTCAAACTCGAGTTGCATAACATCATGCTGGCCGGCGCCACGTCCAAAGCCGATTTGGCGCGCAAACTGGGCTTCAACGGCGGCCAAATGGATCGCTTGCTGGACGTTGCCTATGCCTCAAAAGTGGAAGCGCTGGAACAGGCTCTTTACCTGCTGGGATATGAGGTGCAGGTCTCGGTAGCAGAAATTCGGCAACAGTAAGAAAAATATTATTGCCGGGGACTAAACCTTCTCTCTTTTTTGCCGATGTGTTCGTTACCGAATCACCAAGAGCAAAAAGTGAAGGCTAAAAATGGAGTGGAGTCGCCGTAATATCTGGACCGTTATTCTGCTGTCGTGCCTTGTCTTCTGGGCGATCCTGCTGACGGGCGCAAACGCCGTCGTCTGATCCCTTTTCATAACATCACAGCAAACATAATCATAAAGCCCGCACCAGCGGGCTATTGCGTTTTTCCCCGCTAAAAGCGTAAATAAAAATCGTTTAAAAACAGTCAGGGCTGAGTAAAAAAGCGTCAAAAAGTGTGATCAAAAACACAGTATTGTAATCAGGCTGGCATTGGGAGTACATTAGCGCCGATCCTGTCGTGGTTCATGCTTTACCTCACGGACGTTGAAGCACGACAACCGGGTAATCCGTGGTCAAGGACGTTGTTCTTCCTGATTGAAGAACCCGCCAATAAACCGCAGGTTATCCACAAAATACTCAGCACAACAATCGGGATCATTGGCTTGCGAGGGACTCCAGACGGGAGTTGTTCAATGAAATATTTTGTTATGGGCGTTTCGTTCATGCTGGTAGCGTGGATTGGCACCTTTATGCTGATGGTTGCATAACTTCAGCATGACCGGGAACATAGATAAAGGGGCGCAGAAGCGCCCCTTTGTTGTTTCTGAAGGGAGTTATTTACCCGGCATCATGCGGCGCAAGGTGTCATCCTTGCGCAAATAATGGTGATACAGCGCCGCCAGCGCGTGACCGCCGATGATAAAGTAGCCGGTATTGGCGAGCGTTTCATGCGTGCTCTTGATAATGCGGCGCAGCGCCGGGTCCGGCGTGACAAACTGCGGCACCTGCCAGCCCAGCAACACCCACTCTTTTCCCCCGTAGGCCAGCGTCAATACTCCCAGCACCGGCAACGCCAGAAACATTACATAGAGCAGCACGTGGAAAATCCTGGCGCCCCACGCCTGCCATTCTTCCAGCGGCGGCGTGGTGGCCGGTGTGGCATGACGATGACGCAGCCCCAGCCGGATAAACATCAGCAAAAATACCGCCAGGCCAAAGTTAAAATGCAAAGTTTTCACCAGTGACGCCGTATCCTCCGGCACCGAATCCTTCAGCAGCATGGCCGCATAGGTCAGGATCACCATCAGCAGCGTCAGCCAGTGCAAAATAATTTGCGATATCGCGTAGCGGTTGCCCATACACTCTTCCTGATTAATTAAAAAAGATTAATCGAGCATACTGGGGAAATGATGAAGAAAACCTTAGCGTTGCGAAAAAAACCGGCGCGAATGCGCCGGCCTGAGGCGATTATTTTGCGGCGGGGGCGGTGCTCTTGGCGGGTTTGATCAACCCGTCGGCACGGAACATGGCTTTGATACCGCGCACTGCCTGGCGGATGCGATCCTGATTTTCTATCAGTGCGAAACGCACGTGGGTGTCGCCGTAGTCGCCAAAACCAATGCCCGGCGATACGCAGACCTTGGCTTCCGCCAACAGGAGTTTGGCGAACTCCAGCGAGCCGAGATGCGCATAAGGCTCCGGTATTTTGGCCCATACGTACATCGCCGCTTTCGGGTTATCGACCATCCAGCCTGCTTCATGCAGCCCTTTCACCAACACATTGCGGCGTTGACGATACTGCTCTGCGATATCCCGCACGCACTGCTGGTCGCCTTCCAGCGCGGCGATGGCCGCCACCTGCAACGGGGTGAAGGTACCGTAATCGTGGTAGCTCTTGATGCGCGCCAGCGCGCTGACCAGCTCAGGGTTGCCGACCATAAAACCGATGCGCCAACCCGCCATGTTGTAGCTTTTCGACAGGGTGAAAAACTCCACCGCAATGTCCTTGGCGCCCGGCACCTGCATAATCGACGGCGCTTTCCAGCCGTCATACACGATGTCGGCATAGGCCAGATCGTGGATCACCAGCACGTTGTACTGCTTGGCCAGCGCCACCACCCGTTCGAAGAAATCCAGCTCAACGCATTGGGCGGTCGGGTTGGAAGGGAAGCCGAGGATCATCATTTTCGGACGCGGGATGGTTTCGCGAATGGCGCGCTCCAGCTCACCAAAGAAATCCACGCCGTCCACCAGCGGCACTGAACGCACCTGCGCGCCGGCAATTACCGCACCGTAAATATGGATCGGGTAACTTGGGTTAGGCACCAATACGGTGTCGCCGTGATCGAGCGTCGCCAGCATCAGGTGCGCCAGCCCTTCTTTCGACCCTATGGTGACAATGGCTTCGCTTTCGGGATCGATCTCCACCTGGTAGCGATCGGCATACCAGCGTGAAATGGCGCGGCGCAAACGCGGGATGCCGCGCGAGGTAGAGTAGCCGTGGGTATCGTCACGCTGCGCAACGGCACAGAGTTTTTCCACAATGTGCGGCGGCGTCGGGCCGTCCGGGTTACCCATGCTGAAATCGATAATATCTTCGCCGCGACGGCGAGCGGCCATCTTCAGTTCGGCGGTGATGTTGAATACGTAAGGGGGAAGACGTTCAATACGCGTAAAACGGCGTTGTGGACTGTTATCAGCCATAGATACCTCGAAGAGACGTTAGCGCCCGGACCGTCCGAGCGACGCTGACCAGCCTTGTGGTCGGATATCGAACATATCGCAGCGGCGGCGGGATTGTCGATACCCGCCGCAATATTTTTATTTCCCCGCCTGAAACTCCGCCGCCAACAGCCCGAACATCCAGTCGGCGTGCCACTGCCCGCCCAGGCGGAAATTATCGCGCAATGTGCCCTCCAGTTGAAAACCGCACGACTCCAGCAACCGGCGCGAAGCGATATTGCCTGCGGTGACGGTGGCCGTCAGCTTGTGGAAGCCGCAGGCGTTGAAGCCAAAATCCAGCACCGCCCGCAGCGACTCCTTGCCGTAACCCTTGCCATGCCCGGACGGCAAAATGCCGTACCCCACCTCCGCCTGTCGGCAAGGCAGCCACATCGGGAGAAAACCTGTGATGCCCACCGCCTCACCTCCGGCCTTTTCACGCATCACCAGGCACAGCCATTGCTCCCCATGCTTATCCCAGGCCGGCAGCCGTGTCTCAAAGCGCGCGCGTATTTCCGCTTCGGTCAAGGGATCGGCGATATAGCGAATCACTTCAGGGTCCTGATACAGACGTAAAAACAGCGGCCAATCGTCGGCGGTTATCGACTGCAGGGTCAAACGCTCAGTGATCAATTTCATTGCGCCAATCTCCGAAAAACGAAAACAGGGAACTTACGAATGAAAGTTATCCCTTTATTTTCCTCTATTGAATCCAGATAATCGTTAACGTCAAAACAACAAAACCATAACGTCTTACTCAGTCCTCTACAACCGTCCATCGTTGCCTACAGGCAGCGTGAGGAGAACACCATGGCTTCATTACTCATTGACGACATCCCCACCGCCATCAAAACCGTAAAACAGCAGTTACGTCAGGCCCTGCCCAACTACCGCGAGGTATTTCTGGCGCTGGAAGACAACATTCGCCGACAGGTCGAACAAATCCGCCGGGAGTTGGCCGCCGGCCAAAACCCGGTGCCGCAAATCGATGCGGAGGATATTTTGCAGCAGCGGGTCAGCGAACAGCAAAAGGCCTTGATCAAACAGCGCGGTGCCTGTGCCATTCGCGGCGTGTTCCCCCGCAGCAGGGCCGAAGCCTGGAACCGGGACATCGGTAACTATCTCGACCACAACAACTTCGTCGAACGCCTGAAAAATGCCGCCGAAGACAACTATTTCGGCAAACTGGCCGCCGGAAAACCGCAAATTTACGGCATTTACTGGTCAAAACCGCAGGTGGAAGCCCGTCAGGACGCCCGCATGCACGCCGTGCAGGTGTTTCTCAACAGCCTGTGGGAAACCGAGAGTAACGGCAAACAGCATTTTGACCCGACCCGGGTCGCCACCTATGCCGATCGCACCCGTCGTCGCCCGCCGAACTCGTCTTCGCTGGGCCTGTCGCCGCACGTGGACAGCGGCACCATTGAACGCTGGCTGGATGAAAATTTCCGCTATGTCTACCGCCATGTGTTCTCCGGTGACTGGCAAGCATACGATCCTTTCGCCGCCGATGGCCGCACCGAAGTGCGCGAAATCGCATCGCCGGCAGTCTGCTCCATGTTCCGTACCTTCCAGGGTTGGACGGCGCTGACGCCGCAACGCACCAACGCCGGCACGCTGAATCTGGTGCCGATAGCCAACGCCATGGCCTACGTTCTGTTGCGCGCATTGCAAGATGACGTCGCCGAAGACGATTTGTGCGATGCCGCCCCAGGGCGCGCGCTGTCAATCTCGGAAAAATGGCATCCCCTTTTACTCAGTGGGATTTCCCCTATTCCCGATTTAGAACCGGGCGACACGGTGTTCTGGCACTGCGATGTGATTCACGCGGTGGAAAATGAGCATAACGGCGAGTTCGACAGCAACGTGATGTACATCGCCGCCGCGCCGGGCTGCGAGAAAAACGATGCCTATCTGCAACGCCAACTGCCCAGTTTTATCGCCGGCAAAACGCCGCCGGATTTCGCGCCCGACGATTTCGAAGTGGATTTCAACGGCCGCGCCACTGCCGATCTGCTGACACCACTCGGCAAGCAACAACTCGGCATTAAATAACCCCGAGTCCCGTGGTACGCCGCCCGGCCGCCACGGGACCACTGCGCTGTGGTATACTCCCGCGCATCTGTCCGCCGCAGCGAGAGCCCGTCGTGCACCCTTTTTTTGAAATGCTGTTAGCGGTGTTTGATCGCGCCGCACTGATGTTAATCTGCCTGTTTTTCCTCACCCGTACCCGGTTGTTCCGCCAACTGCTGCAAAAAGAGGACCACACGCCGCTCGAGCTGGGCATGGTCACGGCGATCTTCTCGCTGTTCGCGCTGTTCAGCACCTATTCCGGTATCAACGTCGAAGGTTCGCTGGTCAACGTGCGGGTCATTGCCATTATGGCCGGCGGCATTCTGTTCGGCCCCTGGGTGGGTATCATCACCGGCATCATCGCCGGGGCGCATCGCTACCTGATTGATATCGATGGCATCACCTCCGTTCCCTGCCTGATCACCAGCATCATTGCCGGCATCTGCGCCGGTTATATCAATCTTAAAGTGAAGAAAGAGCAACGCTGGCGCGCCGGCATCCTCGGCGGCATGCTGTGCGAGTCCCTGACCATGCTGTTGATCGTGCTGTGGGCCAAGCCGACCGCGTTGGGGCTGGATATCGTCTCCAAGATTGCACTGCCGATGATCCTCGGCACGGTGTGTATCGGCCTGATTGTGCTGCTGGTGCAAAGCGTAGAAGACGAAAAAGAAGTGATCGCCGCCCGGCAAGCCAAGCTCGCGCTGGATATTGCCCGTAAAACCCTGCCCTACTTTCGCAATATCAACAGCGAAACCCTGGCGACCATCTGCGACATCATCCGCCAGGACATCAAGGCCGACGCGGTGGCGATCACCGATACTCACAGGGTGATGGCCTATGTGGGCGTGGGGGAAGAGGCTTATCCGATTGGCCGCGAAGGTTTGAGCCGCGTGACCCGCGAAAGCATCCGCCACGGCAAGATCATCATCAAAAACAATCTGGAAAACCCGGCCACGCCGCAAATTCACTCGCAGTTGGTGATCCCGCTGTGGGAAAAAGGCGAAGTGAGCGGCGCGCTGAAAATTTACTACTGCCACGCCCATCAGATCACCAATACGCTAAAGGTCATGGCGGTGGGCCTGTCGCAGATTATCTCCACCCAAATGGAGGTCTCGCGCATTGAGCACCTGCGCCAGATGGCGGACAAAGCGGAAATGCGCGCGCTGCAAAGCAAGATCAATCCGCACTTCCTGTTCAATGCCCTGAACGCCATTTCTTCGTCGATCCGCATCAATCCGGACACCGCGCGCCAACTGATTATCAACCTGTCACGCTACCTGCGCTATAACCTGGAGCTGAACGACGAACTGATCGATATCCGCAAGGAACTGCACCAAATCCAGGATTATATCGCCATCGAACAGGCACGATTTGGGGCCAAACTGACGGTAATTTACGACATCGACGACGATATCTCGGTGCGTATTCCCAGCCTGTTGATCCAACAGCTGGTGGAGAATGCCATCGTACACGGCATTCAGCCGTGCAAAGGCAAAGGCGTGGTAGTGATTGCGGTGAAGGATCAGGGCGCTCGGGTCAAGATTTCGGTAAAAGACACCGGTAACGGCATCAATCAGGAGGTCATCGACCGGGTGGCGCGCAACGAAATGCCGGGCCACAATATCGGTCTGTTGAACGTGCACCATCGGGTGTCGTTGCTGTATGGCGAAGGGTTGCGTATCCGTCGGCTGGAGCCGGGCACCGAAATTGCCTTTTACATCAGCAAAAACGGCGGCAAACTGCAGATGGAAAGCAGCGTACTGCCGGCCGGGGAGCCATCATGAAAGCCATTATCGTTGAAGACGAGTTCCTCGCCCAGGAGGAGCTCAGTTATCTGATCAAAAAGCACAGCAACATCGTTATCGAAGCCACCTTCGAAGACGGGCTGGACGTGCTGAAATACCTGCAGAATCATCAGGTCGACGCCATTTTTCTCGATATCAACATTCCGTCCCTGGATGGCGTGCTGCTGGCACAAAACATCAGCAAGTTTGCGCACCGGCCTTCGATTATCTTCATCACCGCTTATAAAGAACATGCGGTGGAAGCATTTGAAATCGAAGCCTTTGACTACATCCTCAAGCCCTATCACGAAGCGCGCATCGTCACCATGTTGCAAAAACTGGAGGCACTGCATAACCGGCCCGCTAACGCCACGGAACAAGCCAGCGCGCCAAACCGCAGCAGCCACAGCATTAACCTGATCAAAGACGAGCGGATTATCGTCACCGATATCAACGACATCTACTATGCCGCCGCTGATGAAAAAGTGACGCGGGTCTATACCCGCCGCGAAGAGTTTGTGATGTCGATGAACCTCACCGAGTTTTACGGCCGCCTGCCGGAGGAGCATTTCTTCCGCTGCCACCGGTCTTACTGCGTCAATCTGTCGAAAATCCGCGAGATCGTGCCCTGGTTCAACAACACCTATATTCTGCGGCTGAGCGACCTGGAGTTTGAAGTGCCGGTCAGCCGCAGCAAGGTTAAAGAGTTCCGCAAATTAATGCGGTTATGACCGGGCCGTATTACCAGCGCGGCCCGGGGCCGTAGTAATACCCCGGCGGTGGCGGTGGCGGCATGCGACGATAATGCGGGCGATCGCGCCATTCGCGCCGTGGTGCTTCGTAATAAATCACTCGTGGCGGCGGACCGTAATAATAACCGCGTGGCCGCTCATAGACGCGGTGTTCAGACCACCAGCGCGGATCGCGCCAGCGGCCGCCGTCCCAATAATGGCCGCGATCATCGCGGTCACCAATGTGCAATGAAATACCCGGCACGTTCACGCCAATGGATACGTCTGCCTGGCTTACCAACGGCATCGACAGCAGAGCGGCCAGCAACAACAGTATTTTTTTCATCTCATGACTCCTGCAGAGCGGAACCCGTCCGTTCACCGCCAACATAGGCTCACCGCTATCGCCGCTCTATAGGAATAATGCTCATTTACCCATTCCAGACGTTTCCTTCACAATTTGAGCACAATCCTGGACATCGGACTGACGAAAAATCGTGGCTATCTTTGATGTAGATCACGTGGCGCCAGCGGCATTTCATCCCCTTTTAACCGCTAAAACGGCAACTCATGCGCCACCAGATGCATTTCATTCCTTCCCCCGTGCAACTCATTCCCGATCCGCCGCCAGGTGGTATTACCAGCCTTATAATATGCCCATACCGCGGGGCCGCAGAGGTTCTCCGCAAATTTCCGCCAACGGCTGACCGCCCGGCAACGCACATACAGAGAAGGAGACCGGCCATGAACACCAAACCGGCAAATCGCAGCTTAATCGTTCTGGGCACCATCATCTGCCAGATGGGGCTCGGCACTATCTATACCTGGAGCCTGTTCAACCAACCGCTGGTCGACAAATTCCATTGGGGTCTGGGTGACGTCGCCACTACCTTCTCCATCACCAGTTTCTTTCTGGCCTTCGCCACGCTGTTTGCCGGTAAACTGCAGGAACGCTTCGGCATCCGCAACCTGACGCTGTGCTCGGGTATTCTGGTCGGTCTGGGCCTGATCGCCAGCGCCCATGTCAGCTCATTGGATATGATCTATCTGTTGGCCGGCGTAGTGGTTGGGTTCGCGGTGGGTATCGCCTACATCTCCACCCTGTCCAACCTGATCAAGTGGTTCCCGGCCAATAAAGGGCTGATCTCCGGCATCTCGGTGGGCGCATTCGGCAGCGGCAGCCTGCTGTTCAAATACGTTAACGCCGCGCTGATTGCCGATGTCGGCGTGTCCGCCGCC
Source organism: Serratia inhibens (assembly GCF_003591175.1). Taxonomy (GTDB): domain Bacteria; phylum Pseudomonadota; class Gammaproteobacteria; order Enterobacterales; family Enterobacteriaceae; genus Serratia; species Serratia inhibens. Next base: position 715,781 of record NZ_QYYG01000002.1, read on the forward strand.
TTCTTCTACTGGGGTGCGATTGTGATGGCGCTGATTGTGCTGGGTTCGCTGCTGTTGAAAGAGCCGGTGCTGACCCGCCAGTCTGCGCAGCAAAAGGCCGGCACTTTGGGTAACGACTTCAGCGTGCGCCAGATGCTGGCGACCAAAGAAGCCTACCTGCTGTTCATCATTTTCTTCGCCGCCTGCATGAGTGGCCTGTATCTGATTGGCATCGTGAAGGACATGGGCGTACAACTGGCCGGGATGGATTTGGCCACCGCCGCCAACACCGTTTCCGCCGTAGCGATTTTCAACACCGCAGGCCGCATCATTCTGGGTACGCTGTCGGATAAAGTGGGCCGCATGCGCGTCATCAGTTTCACCATGCTGGTTACCGTGCTGGCGATTGTAGCGCTGAGCTTCCTCACCCTGAACCATACGCTGTTCTTTATCTGCGTCGGCGCGGTCGCCTTCTGCTTCGGTGGCAACATCACCGTGTTCCCGGCGATTGTCGGCGACTTCTTCGGCCTGAAAAACCACAGCAAAAATTACGGCATCATCTATCAGGGCTTCGGTCTGGGCGCACTGGCCGGTTCGTTCGTCGCCAAATACTTCGGCGGTTTCCATGCCACATTCATGGTCATTGGCGTGCTCTCCATCGCTTCCCTGCTGATCACCCTGTTCATCAAGGCGCCAAAAGCGGTCGAACGGGAAGAAGACAGCCGCGAGCCGGCAGACTTGGTCAAAGCCTGATTTTTAAATAGCAAAAGGGGCGCAACCCAATGGGTTGCGCCCCTTTTTTTGTCTTTTCCACTGCCATAAAGTAACCGCATTACCTTGAGAAACAACGCAAATAGCGGATCCTAATACCACTACACTTTTGCCAGACGATGCTCTACCGGGCAGCGGGTTCAAGATTTTCATAAAATGACGTACCTTATACTCAGCAATGGCCATAATGAACGGCACTAATAAAGCGCTAATAACCAAAGACGCCGGAAGTGATCTACTATTCCGCACAGCTATCTAGGTCAAATCCCTGGTTTCTGCTTCAACCCGACGTAGATGCATTTAGTCGAAAGATAAAAATTGACACTTCGAAATAATAATGATTATTATTTCACAAAGCAAACAATAATCACTTATGGGAAGAAAATGAAAAAGGAATTTTTCTTGCTGATGCTGCCCTGCGCCATATTTTCATCAGCAGCAGAAACAATACAAAATGAATATGAGTCTCCGAAATCTATTCTTAAAATTGATGACTTCCTGCCGGATAAAAAGTACTGGTCATTTAATAGCGGAATTAACATATTAAATAGCGGAAGAGAAGGCGGACATCCCGGATTCTATATCAATCAAATTGGGCCTGCGCAATATATAGTGGACAGAACATCATTTGCTTACAAAAGTGAAACCAATGGAGTTTCCGGATATCTGTCAGCCATGGGGGCCAGTCAGGCAGCCTTCGGGGGAAGTGGAAGCGGATCTTGTAATTCCTGTCATACGGTCAATCATAGATGAATATAATATCATTTCTACTGGTAATTATTTTTTATGTATTTATTTATCGAAAATCACTCAACCGAGACAAAAAACCAATAATTATAGCTACGGCCTTTTGCTGGCTGATTTATGGTTACATTTACAACTTCACGAACAACGCATTTTATATGCCAAGTGCCAGTATTCTATTAGGGGGGCTACTACTCGCTTATAGAGTATTAAGAAAAAAAACATTCCCTGACAAATGGGTGGAAATGTTTTTTCTATTACCGTTAATCTCATTATCCCAAGCGCTGGTAACATGGGTAAGTGATTCATAATCCATAAGGGAGGGAAACCTCCCTGAAAAAGGAATCAACAGAATGAATATAACTAGCATTCTGTTAGTTACCGGCAAAACAGCGGCATGCCACTTTGCCGGCGTTATGATTACAAATGCATACCCAATGTCTGGCGCAGGTGGGCACCGGCGCCCAACAGGCCCGGTTGCGCATGGGTGATCATAAAGACCGGGATCTCATGCACGTAATCCTTGAAACGCCCTTTATCTTCAAAGGCGGCGCGGAAACCGGATGCCTTGAAGAACTCCATAAAGCGCGGCACTATGCCGCCGGCGATGTAAACGCCGCCGAAAGTACCGAGATTCAACGCCAGGTTGCCGCCAAAGCGCCCTAAAATAACGCAGAACAGCGACAAGGCACGGCGGCAGTCAATGCAGCTGTCGGCCAGCGCACGCTCGGTGATGTCCTTTGGCTCGAGCTTTTCCGGCAGGCGTTGATCGGACTTGACGATAGCGCGGTAGAGATTGACCAACCCCGGGCCGGACAACACACGCTCGGCAGACACATGCCCCACTTCTGCCCGCAGTACCTCCAGAATGCTATCTTCCTCTTCGCTGTTCGGCGCAAAATCAACGTGGCCGCCCTCACCCGGCAAGCTCACCCAGCGGCGGTTAACGTGCACCAGATGTGCCACCCCCAGGCCGGTGCCGGCACCGTACACCGCAATCGGCTTGTCTTTCTGCGCGCTGCCGCCGCCGAACTGCAACACATCGTCTTGCGACAACATCGGGATCGCCATCGATACGGCGGTAAAGTCGTTGATCACTTCCAGATGGCTGAGCCCCAGGTTGGCCCGCATCTCTTTGATCGAGAACGCCCAGGTGTGGTTGGTCATCGCCACCCAGTCTTCGGTGACCGGGCAGGCAATCGCGATGCAGGCGTCCTGCACCTGGATATCCTGCTCTTGCAGATATTGGCGGATCACCGCCTCCAGGCTGTCAAACTCCAGGCCGGAATAGGTTTTTGCCTGGGTAATTTCACCCGTCGCCACAGTGCACAACGCCAGGCGGGCATTCGTCCCGCCAACATCACCTACGAGGGCATAGGTCATCAGTATCTTCTCCGCAAAATGAATAATAGAAAGCTGCCCACACTGTAAAATCCCGCCGCAAAAACAACAATCACCATCCTTCGCGCTGCCATCCATTAGCGATCCAGATCACAAAAAACGTTTCAGCTCGGCGGTTTTGCCGCAGTTTGAAACAAATTGCGGCAAAAAAACGTGCCGTGGCGGCTGTTAACCGTCATAACAGAGAGGCACTATTAATCAACCGGCGCCCTTTGCCTGTCGGTCATTGCTTTGCATGCCGGCGTACCTATCGTCTGGCAAGCCGGGGCCACAGCCCAATAACCCATCCTCCCTGCCGCTCAGGGGGCCATTGACAAGGGATCCTTGCATGCTGCACCCGCGCGCCAATGCCATGTTGGCTTTCGCCCTGCCCGCTCTCGTTATCGGTTCAGCCTCAAGCCTGGTGCTCATTCTGGTGATGAAGTTCGCCGCCGCGCTGCAACGGCTGCTGTGGGTGAACATACCCGCTACCTTGAATATCGATACCCACTCACCCTGGTGGCTGCTCAGCATCCTGACGCTGGCCGGTATCGCCGTCGGGCTGATTATCCGTTACATGCCCGGTCACGCAGGACCGGATCCGGCTACCGAATCGCTGATCGGCATGCCGTTACCACTTTCTGCCGTGCCCGGCCTCGGGCTGGCGTTAATCATTGGTCTGGCGGGCGGCGTCAGCCTGGGGCCGGAAAACCCCATCACTGCCATCAATATTGCGCTGGTAGTCGCTGCAGGTTCGCGGCTGCTGCCGAGAGTACCGCGCATGGACTGGATAATTCTCGCCGCCGCCGGCACCATCGGTGCGCTGTTCGGCACCCCGATTGCCGCCGCGCTGATCTTTTCGCAAACGCTGGCCGGCAATAACGATGTGCCGCTGTGGGATCGGTTGTTTGCCCCGCTGATGGCGGCAGCGGCCGGCGCGGTGACCACTCAGCTGTTTTTCACACCGAACTTCGCGCTGCAAATTGACGCCTATGCCGCCACCCGGCTGACGGATATTTTCAGTGGCTCCATCGTCGCCCTGATCGCCATCGCGCTGGGTATGGTAGCGCTGTGGAGCTTCCCCCATCTCCACCGTCTGTTCCATTCACTGAAAAATCCGGTGCTGATGCTTGGCCTGGGTGGCTTTACGCTCGGTGTGCTGGCGCTAATCGGCGGCGAGATCACGCTATTTAAGGGGCTGGATGAAATGAAGCAGCTGGCTGTCGGGGATAGCTTCTCGGTCACGGAGCTGCTGCTGATTACGCTGACCAAGCTGGCGGCGTTGGTGATTGCCGCCGCCAGCGGTTTTCGCGGCGGGAGGATCTTCCCGGCGGTGTTTGTCGGTGTGGCGCTGGGCCTGATGCTGCATCAGCACGTCCCGGCGGTGCCGGCGGCCATCACCGTCTCCTGCGCCATTATGGGGCTGGTGCTGGTGGTCACGCGTGACGGTTGGCTCAGCCTGTTTATGGCCGTTGCGGTGGTGCCGGAGCTGCACTTGCTGCCGGTGCTGTGCATTGTGATGCTGCCCGCCTGGTTGGTGCTGGCGGGCAAGCCCTTGATGCTGGTGGGCAAACACCCACCGCCGCACGACGATTAGGCCAGCGCATATTCCGCGGCGGCGCGCGCATGGATAGCGGTGGTGTCGAACACCGGCACCGAAGCATCCTGCGCGCTGACCAGCAGGCCAATTTCGGTACAACCGAAAATAATGCCCTGCGCGCCCTGCTGTTCCAGGTCACCGATAATGCGGCGATACTCATCGCGTGATGCGTCGCGGATTTTCCCCAGACACAGCTCTTCATAAATAATGCGATGCACGATATCGCGATCGGCCGCGGTGGGGGTGACTACCTCGATGCCGTGCCGCTCCTGCAACCGCCCGCGATAAAAATCCTGCTCCATGGTAAAACGCGTGCCGAGCAGCCCGACGCGACGGATCTCCTGTTGGCGCACCTGCAATGCCGTGGCGTCGGCGATGTGGATCAGCGGTAAGCCGCTGGCCTGTTCAACCGCATCCGCCACCTTGTGCATGGTGTTGGTGCAGATCACGATGGCCTCCGCGCCGGCGGCCCGCAACGAGGCAGCAGCGGCGGCCAGCAGATTCCCCGCGCCGTCCCAATCGCCCTGATGCTGCAGGCGTTCAATCTCGTGGAAATCGACACTGTAGAGAACGATTTTTGCCGAATGCAGCCCGCCAAGATGCGCCTTCACCTGCTCATTGATCATGCGGTAATAAGGGATGGTTGATTCCCAGCTCATGCCGCCCAATAGACCCAACACTTTCATCGATTTTTCTCCGCCTCGTTGCCGTATCTCTCCGACACTACCGGAGAATCGCGGTGATGACGATGCCTTATTTCACACCAGTGCTGGCCGGTTGACGCGCGTCGAACCAGCGTTGGCGCAGCGTGTCGTACACCCAGTTATAGAGCATGGTGTACGGCAGGAAGAACAGGAAGAAACCTATCTCCAGCATAAAGGCCTGCGCGAAGGAAATATTCAGCATCCAGGCGGCGATCGGCACGCCAATCAGAACAAACCCGGCCTCAAAGCCCAGGGCGTGAAACGCCCGTACCCTGAGATTGCGCACCACGCGATCCGCCGGCCACAGGCGGTCAAACGCCGTGTTATAAATCATGTTCCACACCATGGCGACGGTCGACAGCATCACCGCCAACGCACCGACCTGTACCATCGAACGGTTGAGCAACCAGGCACCCAGCGGGGCGCAGATCATCACGGCAATGGCCTCAAAACCGACGGCATGGACGATACGTTCAATGAAAGACTTGTTTTGCAGTTGCATACATCACCTGTTTTTTTACCCTATGAATCTGTCGGGGAGCGGCAAGCCGCCCCGCATTAATCGGAGCTGATTTATTCGCCCCCGACTAAAGCCAGGTGATTATCATCGATTTTTTGGGTAGATTAAAAATAGGTTCCATCGATAAAGTAGATACATCATGCGCTATTCACCCGAAGCCCTGCAGGCTTTTGTCGAAGCCGCCGCCCTCGGTTCTTTTTCTGCCGCCGCACGCAAGCTGCGTAAAAGCCAATCGACCATCAGTACCGCCATCGCCAATCTGGAGGCCGATCTCGGCTTGATCTTGTTCGATCGTCAGGCGCGACAGCCGGTATTGACCCCCGCCGGCCGTAAAGTGCTCGGCCATGTGCAGGAGATCCTCGCCGCCGGCGAACGGCTGGACGCACTGAGCATCCGCCTGGCGGACAAGACAGAACCCCGGTTAACCATCGTATTTTCCGATACCTACCAGCCGAACCACCACGACCGGCTGATGCTGCACTTTGAGCGGCGCTATCAGGATATTGAACTGGAATGCATGATTGCCGAGGACGGCGACGTGATCGATCTGCTGCAAAGCGGCCGCGCACACCTTGGCATGGTGGAAGTACAACCCAGTTATCCGCCGGATATCGCCTTTGCGCGGCTGCCGGAACAGACTGAAATGGGGCTGTTCGTCGCCCGTTCGCATCCGCTGACGCAAACGGCCGCGCCAACGCATGAGCAGTTGTCCAGCACCCGCCAGCTGTATTTGAATACCTACATCGACGCAAGCGCGGCGCGTCCTCAGGGGTTGGTGTGGTCTGCGCCGAGCTATCTGATGCTGCTGGAAATGGCGGAACAAGGTTTTGGCTGGGCCGCTTTGCCAAACTGGCTGGTGAAACAGTATGGCCGCGACAAATTAACCGAGCTGAAGCCGCGCGGTTGGCCGAAACTGATCTCCGTGGATGCGGTATGGTCCAAGCTCACCCCGCCGGGGCCGGCGGGGTATTGGTTGCTTGAGCGCTTGCTGGAAAGCGCGGAGGATCAGGCCGCCGCATTGCGTGATTGAATGGCGCGCGAAATGGTATCCAGCAATTCTGGGATGTCCATCTTCGGCAGTACCACTTCCACGAAGGCCAACTGCGGACTGTCGCCCACTTCGAGCAACGCCTGGCGCAACTGCTCCGGTTCGGTGACCCGCAGTGTTTTCACCTGATGCTCGCCGGCCAGTGCCTGCGGCAACTGCGTCCAGTTCCACTGGGCGATGTCGTTGTAGCGCTGCTCCGGCCCGTGGATCGCTCGTTCGACGGTGTATCCCTCATTATTCAGCAGGAAGATCACCGGTTTCAGCCCGTCGCGCAGCATCGAGCCAATCTCTTGCGCGGTGAGCTGCGCCGCTCCGTCGCCGATCAAAAGCAGCACCCGGCGATCCGGCTCCGCCGTCTGCGCGCCGAACGCCGCCGGCAGAGTGTAGCCGATAGATCCCCACAGCGACTGAACGATAAACCGGCAGCCCTGCGGCAGGCTCAAAGCCGCAGCGCCAAAACAGGCGGTGCCCTGATCGGCGATCACTATATCGCCCGGCCGCAAAAAGTCCTGGATCTGCTGCCAGAAGCCGTGCTGGTCCAAACCGCTGCCGTTCGGTGCCGGCAATTCCGGCCGTTTGATCACCGGCAACTGCCATTGCACGGCCAGCGACAACGTCAACCGGTGCAAGGCTTTTACCGCGTCACGCATTGGGATCTGGCTGAATACCTGCCGCCCGACCCGCGCCTCAAAGGGTTGAATATCGATACACTTCTCCGCCGGCAAGTGATGGCTGAAGCCGGCGGTAATGGTATCGGTAAAACGTACGCCGACGTTAATCACCGCATCGGCGTTCTCAATCAGTTGCTTCACCTGCGGATCGCTGGCCGCACCGGCGTAGGTGCCGGTAAAACAGGCATGAGTTTCATCCAATACGCTCTTGCCGAGCAGCAGCGTCGAATGCGGCATATCTACCTCATTCATCCACTGTTCCAGTACCCTTTCGGCACCAAAGCGTTCAGCCAGAAAATCGGCCAGCAGAGAAACCCGCCGCGCCGGCAACAGCATTTCCCGCGCGGCTGCGATAAACGCCTGCAACGATGCCTGTGAAAGATGGGCCTGTCGCAGCACCAGCGGCGCCGGCCGTGACGCCAGCGGCGCCTCCGCCACGTCGCTCGGCAACATCAGGTAAACCGGGCGGCGTTCAAACAGCGCGGTGGTCAGCAGGCGATCGATTTCCGCCTCGGCGTTGGCAGCGGTGAGGCTGGCCTGCGCGACGGTCACTTCTTTGGCCATGCGGGCAAAGTGGCTAAAATCCCCGTCCCCCAGCGAATGATGCAGTAAATCGCCGGCCCGCTGCGCGCGCAGCGCCGGTGCGCCAACCACGTGGATCACCGGTAAATATTCGGCGTAGCTGCCGGCAATACCATTTACTGCGCTCAGTTCGCCCACGCCAAAGGTGGTCAGTAAGGCGGCTGCCGGTTTGCAGCGTGCGTAACCGTCTGCGGCATAAGCGGCATTGAGTTCGTTGGCGCACCCCACCCAGGTGATCTGCGGGTGAGCAATCACGTGATCGAGAAACTGCAGGTTGTAGTCTCCGGGCACGCCAAAGAAGTGCCGGACGCCGATCTGGGCTAAACGATCGAGTAGGTAATCGGCCACCGTATAGCTTTTACTCATGATCATCACCTGCCAAAGGTTGCAATTGTTAGTTTTAAGTATCAAATATGTTGCGCAAATGTCGAGCATTGTGTTTAAAAAGCGGATGGCAACCCTGCGTTACATCGAGCACTCACCACAAGCATTCACCCACCTGATAGGCAACATTTAAAAAATTGGGGGTGATTTAGCGTGATCCTGAGCTCTGACAACGGCAGTGAAAACGCATACACTAAAACTCACCATCTCCTTGCCGAAAAGGGTTTGTATGCTTTACCAGGCTGATTCTTCGCGTTATCAAAATATGGAATATCGCCGCTGCGGACGCAGCGGGCTGAAATTGCCCGCGGTTTCGCTCGGCTTATGGCACAACTTTGGCGACACCTCGTTGTATGACAATGCGCGCAAACTGATTCATTGCGCGTTAGATCGCGGCATCACCCACTTCGATCTGGCCAATAACTACGGTCCGCCCCCCGGCTCCGCCGAGGAAAACTTTGGCCGCATCCTCAGCGCCGATCTGAAACCCTGGCGCGATGAGCTGATCATCGCCTCGAAGGCCGGTTACACCATGTGGCCTGGCCCTTACGGCGACTGGGGGTCGAAGAAGTATCTGGTCGCCAGCCTGGATCAAAGCCTGCTACGCATGGGGCTGGAATATGTGGATATCTTCTATCACCATCGCCCGGATCCGGATACGCCGCTGGAGGAAACCATGGGCGCGCTGGATCTGCTGGTACGCCAGGGCAAGGCGCTGTACGTCGGGCTGTCCAACTACCCGGCCGACCGCGCGCGCCAGGCGTTCGAGATCCTGCAACGGCTCGGCACGCCTTGCGTGATCCATCAGCCGAAATACTCCCTGTTCGAGCGCTGGGTTGAGCCGGAGTTGCTGGATACGCTTGAAGAACATGGCGTCGGCTCCATTGCATTCTCCCCGCTGGCCGGCGGCCTGCTGACCGATCGTTACCTGCACGGCATTCCGCAAGATTCACGCGCAGCCAGCGGTAGCCAGTTCCTGCAACCCAATCAGCTCACCAATGAAAAACTGGAAAAGGTGCGCCAGCTTAATGCCCTGGCGCAACAGCGCGGGCAGAAACTGTCGCAGATGGCGCTGGCCTGGGTATTGCGCGGCGATCGCGTGACTTCGGTACTGATTGGTGCCAGCAAGACCAGCCAGATTGACGATGCCGTCGGCATGCTGGCCAACCGTACCTTCAGCAGCGACGAAATCGCCCAAATCGAACGAATATTAATGTAATCGCTTACAATTATCGCCGGCGCATGTTGCCGGCGATAGCCTCCGCAGAGCCAGACAAATCTTAAATCCTCATCCCATCACCGTTTTTCAGAATCCCACTAAGATTCAACCCTATCCGCAGGCGCTAATATGCCGATATTGCAGTAAAAAAGATTATAAGGCCGTTTTATATAATGATGAACGCGCTTCATTAACCGGCCAACCCGCTGCGGCGGAAAGGAGAAGCCATGTTTAAACCTCTGTTATTGGCCGCCCTGTTGGTGGCGTCTACGGTACCCGCCATCCAGCAGGCGCATGCGGAAGGCCTCAGTATCAATCTGATGCCGGGCGTATCATTGCGCATTGGCGAGGAAGATAATCGCGGCCGTTATTGGGACGGCTATGACTGGCGCGACCGCGACTGGTGGCAAGGCCATCAGGGCCGCTACCTGGGCGATCGCAGCCGCCGTGGCTATTACTGGGATGGTTATCGCTGGCGCGATAACGATTACTGGCGCAAAAATTATTACTATCATGATGGCCGCTATCGCAAATTCGACAAGCATTACTACAAGCACCACGAAAAACATCATTGGAAGAAAAAGCACCATGATGACGATGACTATCGTGGTCGCCGCCATCACGACGACGATTGATGCCAAAAGGCCAGCGTAACGCTGGCCTTTTCGATCACAGCACGCTGCTGACCAGCAGATAGCCGTTCAGGCCGACGACCACCAACACAATCAGCTTGCCCAGCGTCTGTATGCTCCGGCTGTTCACCATTTCCCCCATCAGTTCCCGGTTACCGGTAAAGGAGAGCAGCGGCACCAGCGCCAACGCAATGCCGAAGCTCAGCAGTACCTGGCTCAACACCAGAATACGCGTGGCGTCCATTCCCAGCATAATGACGATAAACGACGGCAGCATAGTGACCACCCGACGCACCCATAGCGGAATGTAAAAGCGCACAAATCCCTGCATCACCACCTGCCCCGCCAGCGTCCCCACGACGGTGGAAGACAGACCGGCAGCCACCAGACTCAGCCCGAAAAGCGTCGCCGCCGCCTGACCCAGCACCGGCTGCAGTGTCAGATAGGCCAGATCAAGATCGGCCACGCCGCTGTGCCCATTGAAGTGGAAGGTTGCGGCGGCGGTCGCCATCATTGCCAGGTTAACAAAACCGGCAATGGTCATGGCAATGGCGACATCGACCTTGGTGGACGCATAACGATCCGCCTTTAAGTTCTCCCCGGCAACCTGGGTCAGGGATGAATGCAAATAAATCACGTGCGGCATGATGGTCGCGCCCAGCACGCCGGCGGCCAGATATACCGCATCGCCATTCGGCAGATCCGGGATCGCCATGCCTTTTAACAGCGGGCCCAACTGCGGCTGGGAAAACGCCAGTTCCACCATATAGGCAGCGGCAACAAACAGCAGCAGCCCGCCAATCGCCATCTCCAGCGGTTTTTGCCCGCGCTTTTGCAGCATCAGGATCAGAAAAGTGGCGATACCTGTCAGGATGGCACCCTCAAGCAGCGTAACGCCCAACAACAGTTTGAAACCTATTGCCGCGCCGATAAACTCCGCCAGATCCGTGGCCATCGCAATAATTTCCGCCTGCACCCAATAAGCCCATACGGCCGGGCGCGGAAAGCGATCGCGGATATGTTCCGCCAGGTTTTTGCCGGTGGCGATACCGAGTTTGGCGGACAGCAGTTGGATAAGCATGGCCATGACGTTGGCCCAGACCACGACCCACAGCAGGCTGTAACCCAAAGAGGCGCCGGACTGGATATTGGTGGCGAAATTGCCGGGATCGATATAGCCGATGGCCGCGATAAATGCAGGCCCCATCAGCGACAGTTTGATTTTTCTGGATGGGCGATGGGTGTTCTCAACCACGCGACTGTTTGGCATACCCTTAACCCTTACGTCTAATAAACCAAGGGTTATCTTATGCAAATGATAATAATTATCAAGCGCATTTACAGCGGTAAAACTTATCTCTGTAATCGGGGATAACTCAGGTTTTAACGAAGGGTGTAACGTGCAGATTACACTTTTCTGCCCTCCACCAAGCCATATTCCAAACGAAGTACGCCTGATAATCAAATTAGCACAAGAATAGGAATTTCGTATGGATTCAGTAACCTCTTGATTTTTTATGGTTTAGTCTAATAATTTAGGATGTTTCCCATTATGAGTTTCCATATTTGCAATGGACCTCTCGTTTTTAAACGTGGCGTTACATAAAATGACATCCGAAATTCAGCCTGCCTCAAGTTTGGAGCAAACATGTCCCATATTGCGCACTTTGCGTTAGCGTTGGTGGTGGTTGCGATCCTGGCACTGTTAGTGTGCCGTGACCGTAAAAGCATCCGCATTCGCTACGTTATTCAACTGTTGGTTATTGAAGTACTGCTGGCCTACTTTTTCCTGCATTCGGAAGCGGGTTTAGGTTTTGTAAAAGGATTCGCGGCGCTGTTCGACAAGCTGCTCGGGTTTGCTGGGCAAGGGACTGATTTTGTATTCGGCGGTATGGGTGATAAAGGTCTGGCCTTCTTCTTCCTGAAGGTACTGTGCCCGATCGTCTTCATCTCTGCGCTGATCGGTATTCTGCAATACATCAAAGTGTTGCCGTTTATCATCCGGATTATTGGTACCGTGCTGTCAAAAGTAAACGGTATGGGCAAGCTGGAGTCGTTTAACGCCGTCAGCTCGTTGATCCTGGGCCAGTCTGAAAACTTCATTGCCTATAAAGATATTCTGGGCAAGATGTCTGAAAAACGCATGTACACCATGGCGGCAACCGCGATGTCTACGGTTTCCATGTCCATCGTAGGTGCTTACATGACCATGCTGGACGCCAAATTTGTGGTTGCGGCGCTGGTACTGAACATGTTCAGCACCTTTATCGTACTGTCATTGGTCAACCCGTATGACACCAGTAAAGAAGAAGAACTGCATCTGGGCAATCTGCACGAAGGCCAGAGCTTCTTCGAAATGCTGGGTGAATACATTCTGGCGGGTTTCAAAGTAGCCATTATCGTTGCTGCTATGCTGATCGGCTTTATTGCCCTGATCGCGGCGCTCAACGGCCTGTTCAGCGCCATCTTCGGCCTGAGCTTCCAGGAAATTCTGGGCTACTTCTTCTATCCATTCGCCTGGATTATGGGTATTCCCAAGCACGAAGCCTTGCAGGTTGGCAGCATCATGGCGACCAAGCTGGTCTCCAATGAGTTCGTGGCCATGATGGAGCTGCAGAAAGTCTCTGCCGAACTGTCGCCACGCAGCCTGGGCATTCTGTCGGTGTTCCTGGTTTCCTTCGCCAACTTCTCTTCCATCGGTATTGTGGCCGGTGCGATTAAAGGGCTGAATGAGCATCAGGGCAACGTAGTTTCACGCTTTGGTCTGAAGCTGGTTTACGGTTCTACGCTGGTCAGCCTCCTGTCTGCGTCCATCGCGGGCCTGGTTCTGGGCTAAGCCGAAACGGCAACAACGGAAAGGTCGCTTCGGCGGCCTTTTTTATTGCCTGCAGTTTAGAAAGCAGCAAAGATAGAAAGCAAAAAGCCGACCCTAAGGTCGGCTTTTTAAATGGTGGTGGAGCTAGACGGGATCGAACCGTCGACCTCTTGCATGCCATGCAAGCGCTCTCCCAGCTGAGCTATAGCCCCACAAAAGTGGTACGCTTTAACCGGCGTTACGGTATTCCCCAACCTTACTGAGATAAAGGTTGGTGGAGCTAGACGGGATCGAACCGTCGACCTCTTGCATGCCATGCAAGCGCTCTCCCAGCTGAGCTATAGCCCCAATCCACAATCACAAAATCCTGTGAACGGGGCGCATAATATGAAACCCCCGAAACACTGTCAACGGCTAAATTGAATTACTCGATCAAGCGCTGAAAAAGCCGCCAAATCAGCGCGTTTAGCGCTAAAAAATCGCCATTGCGGATAAAAATCAGCCAGGCATAAAAAAAGCCCTGCGGATCGCTCCACAAGGCTTTATCTGTTATTGCGTCATCTGGCTGCCGGCCCCCCGCTGACAACCGGAAGGCGCGGGGTAAATCTATCAGGCCTGAGCTTCACGCCCGGCGATGTAGGCCAGCGCCAGGTCGATACGCTGCAAAGAACGCGCCTGGCCGATAGCATGCACGGTCACATCCATACCCGGTGACTGACCGGCGCCGGTTACCGCTACGCGCAGCGGCATGCCAACCTTGCCCATGCCCACACCCAGCTCATCAGCGGTGCCCTGAATGGCGTCATGCACATTTTCCGGCGTCCAGACACTGATAGCGGCCAGTTTGGCGCGTACCGCTTCCAGCGGCTGGCGTGCCACCGGGCGCAGGTGCTTCTTGGCGGCGTCGGCGTCGAATTCACTGAAGTCTTCATAGAAGTAACGGCAGGACTCGGCCATTTCCTTCAGCGTCTTGCAGCGCTCGCCCAGCAGTTTGACGATATCTTTCAGCTCAGGGCCGTTGCGAGTTTCAATACCAAGCTGCTCAACGTGCCACGCCAGATACACCGCCACTTCTTCCGCCGGCATATGGTTAATGTAATGGTGGTTCAGCCACTGCAACTTCTCGGTATTGAAGGCGCTGGCGGATTTGTTGATCGCTTCCAGGGTGAAGAACTCTTTCATCTCATCAATAGAGAAGATTTCCTGGTCGCCGTGGGACCACCCCAGACGCACCAAATAGTTCAGCAGCGCCTGCGGCAGGTAGCCGTCATCGCGGTACTGCATCACGCCCACTGCGCCGTGGCGTTTTGACAGTTTTTTGCCGTCGTCGCCCAGGATCATGGAAACGTGCGCATATTCCGGCACCGGTGCACCCAGCGCTTTCAGAATGTTGATCTGGCGCGGGGTGTTGTTGATGTGGTCTTCGCCGCGGATCACGTGGCTGATTTCCATATCCCAGTCGTCCACCACGACGCAGAAATTGTAGGTTGGCGAACCGTCGGTACGGCGAATGATCAGATCGTCCAGCTCCTGGTTGCTGAATTCGATCGGGCCACGGATCTTGTCATCGAAGATAACCGAGCCTTCCTGCGGGTTACGGAAACGCACCACGCACGGCTCGTCGTCGGTGTGGCTGTCCTGGCTATCGCGGCAGTGGCCGTCATAACGCGGTTTTTCACCGTTTTCCATCTGCTTTTCACGCAGCGCTTCCAGACGCTCCTTCGAGCAATAGCATTTATAGGCGGTATCTTGTACCAGCATGTCGTCAATCACCGCGTTATAACGGTCAAAACGCTTGGTCTGGAAGTACGGACCTTCGTTCCAATCCAGGTTTAACCAGTTCATGCCATCCATAATTGCGTCGATAGCGTCCTGCGAGGAACGTTCCAGATCGGTATCTTCGATACGCAGAACGAACTCACCGCCCGAATGGCGGCTGAACAACCAGGAGTAAAGCGCAGTACGGGCGCCACCGACGTGAAGATAGCCGGTTGGGCTCGGTGCAAAACGGGTTTTGATTTTCATTGGTTTCACTGCCTTATTACGCAACGCGGGTCGGCGGTTGCCGACGATTGCTCGGAATTGAAAAAAGTGGGCAACATTGTACCACCCCCCGCTAATTCCTCAACGCCGACACGATATTGCCGCACCTGTTTTCGTTATCGCTGCGGCGCATTTCGCATAACAATGTGCAAAGAATCATCATTGGCGGCGATAAATATCGCATCCTGTTTAAATTTGCGGCGAACGATTGAAATCATTTTAAAAACCGTTGACTCACTTTCAACTATCCCTATAATGCGACTCCAACAAGACGGGGCGATTAGCTCAGTTGGTAGAGCATCTCCTTTACACGGAGGGGGTCGGCGGTTCGAGCCCGTCATCGCCCACCATCTTGTTGAGCAGTAAGGCAGTAAGAAATGAGAAGAATGAGGGTGATTAGCTCAGTTGGTAGAGCATCTCCTTTACACGGAGGGGGTCGGCGGTTCGAGCCCGTCATCACCCACCACTCATTCTCTTGTTTGGCAGTACCCGGAAGTTCTGAAGTGGGTGATTAGCTCAGTTGGTAGAGCATCTCCTTTACACGGAGGGGGTCGGCGGTTCGAGCCCGTCATCACCCACCACTTCTGCGGGTCGTTAGCTCAGTTGGTAGAGCAGTTGACTTTTAATCAATTGGTCGCAGGTTCGAATCCCGCACGACCCACCAATACAGAAAAAAGCGCCTTTTGGCGCTTTTTTCGCATCTGCGTCACCCTACTCATCGCAAACATCTCAATGACATGGTGCACGGCATCGTGCTGGATGAGACAAAAGCGTTTACGCTTTTGAACAACGCTTGCGTTGGCCCGTAGGGCGAGCTTCTGAAAGAAACGAGTAACCTGTGCAGGTTCGACAAAATTGGCCCTGACAATTTTGAACAACGCTTGCGTTGGCCCGTAGGGTGAGGCCAAAGGCCGAATTAATCCCGCACGACCCACCAATACAGAAAAAAGCGCCTTTTGGCGCTTTTTTCGCATCTGTCGCCCGGACATCACCACAACCTCTATTACCTGGTCCCTCTTTTGCCGCCCATAAAAAAGGCGCTGCAAGCAGCGCTCTATCGTCATAAATAACAGGTAACCCTATACCCTAAATAATTCGAGTTGCAGTCAACACACCAGCAGCTTGAAGTATGACGGGTATATCAGGCAGCCAGCGTCGCCCCGCCGTCAATCACGATATCCTGCAGGGTGATATGGCTGGCGCGATCGGAAGCCAGAAACAAAATGGCATCGGCAATTTCCTGCGGCTGGGCGATCTTGCCCAATGGAATACCCAGCTTGAACTGCTCCGGGAAACCGTTGATGGTGTTCTGTTCACCGCTTTCGTCCTGCCACATGCCGCGCTGCATCGGCGTGTTGGTCGAGCCGGGCGAAACCAGATTGCAACGCACGCCATAAGGCGCCATTTCCAACCCTACGGTTTGGCATAGGCTGCGCAACGCCGCTTTGGAGGCGCAATAGGCCGCCATGCCGACGCGCGGCACATGGGCCGC
The DNA here is from genome assembly GCF_003591175.1 of Serratia inhibens. Lineage (GTDB taxonomy): Bacteria > Pseudomonadota > Gammaproteobacteria > Enterobacterales > Enterobacteriaceae > Serratia > Serratia inhibens. The sequence continues at coordinate 732,365 of NZ_QYYG01000002.1, forward strand.
ATTCGAGGCCACGCTGACAATCGCGCCACGTCGTTGGCGACGGAACACCGGCAACGTATGGCGGAACATATTGAACGCCCCGCCGGCATTGACCGCCATACAGGCCAGCCAGTCTGCGGTGCTGGTCTCATCTGCCAACCCCATCCGCAAAATGCCCGCACCGTTCACCAGTACGTCCAGTTCTGGTTGCACAGTCAGCAAACGCCCGCACAGGCTGTCTACCGCATCGCTATCGGCGACATCCAGCACTTCGGTGCGGAACGGGTATTCCGGTTCGTCGAAACGCAGATCGAAGCCAATCACCTCGGCGCCGGCTCTTACAAACGCCAATGCGGTCTCCAGGCCAATGCCGGCACCCGCGCCGGTAACCCAGAGCCGCTTACCGGCAAAATCACCCTCTTTGCCCATCAGGATTTCTCCTGCGACAACATCGCCCACCAACTGTCGATGGTCGGGTTCTTGGCCAGCGCGATAAAATCAATATCGCTGCGGATTTTACGCCAGCGCGCAGCCAGCTCCATAATACGCACCGAATCCAGACCGTAGTCGATCAGGTTCTCATCGTCGCCCATGTCTTCGCTGTCCTCATCGAGGAACGGCATGATTTGCCGGCGCAGCGCAGCTTTGCTGGCGATGCCCGGCAGCAATTCGGCAGTCGTCACCACGCGGCCACAGCGGCCGGCGGTGTAACGCAGCGCCATCAGGTGTTCGTCGCGGGAGAAATCCGCCAGGCCGTCAGCCACCATAAACGGCTGGATATTGCGCATAAAGGCATCGATAGCGGTAGTCATGCAGCCGATATGGGCATACACGCCGCAAATGATCAGCTGATCGCGCCCCGACTCCTGCAAAATTTCCTGTAGCGGCGAACGGTGGAAAGCGCTGTAACGCCACTTCACCAGAACCCTATCGTCGTCTTCCGGCGCCAGTGCTTGCACCACCGCCTGCTGTTCGGGGTGCTTATTCAACCCTGGCCCCCACATATCGTTCAGCAACGCGCGGTCTTCGTCGCTTTGCTGATTAGGCTGCGCGGTGTAAAACACCGGGATGCCCTGTGATTTGCAATAGCGGCGCAGATTGGCAATGTTCTCGACCACCTGCTTAATCAGCGGACTGTCTTCACCCCAGAAATTCAGGAAATACTGCTGCATATCGTGGATCAGTAACGCAGCCCGCTGCGGCTCTAGCGTCCAGCTCACTTTGTTGGTCGGCAGTTCAGCCTGCGTCGGCAGCGCGTAATCATTAAGTTTAGGAATGGCCATGACTTATTCTCCCTGGGCCTGAGTCAGTGGTTGTGCCTCCAGGCGTTGGCGCAACCGTTTTTTATCCACTTTGCCTACCGGGGTGAGCGGCAGCGTATCGACCTGTATAAAACGATCGGGTAATTTAAATTCGGCCACGCCCTCCACACGCAAATGGCGGCGCAGTACCACCGGCTTCAGCGCGCTGGTGGCGATAATAAAGGCGCAGCTCTTCTCGCCCATCAGCTCATCCGGCATTGAAACCAGCGCCGCATTGATCACCTCCGGGTGGCGCAACAGCAGGTTTTCGATCTCCTCGGCGGCGATCTTCTCCCCACCGCGGTTGATCTGATCTTTCTGACGCCCTTCCACCTTCACATAGCCGTCTTCAGTCAGGCTGATCAGGTCCCCGGAACAGTAAAAACCGTCTTTATCAAAGGCGGCTGCGTTATGTTCCGGGCTTTGGTAATAACCGCGGAAGGTGTAAGGGCCACGGGTCATCAGGCGCCCGGTTTGCCCCACCGGCAGCGGATTGCCGTCGTCATCGGCCACCCACAGTTCGTCGTCCGGCGACATCGGGCAGCCCTGAGTGGTCAGAATATGCCGGTCGTCATCGTCCAGCCGGGTGTAATTCACCAGGCCTTCCGCCATGCCGAAGACCTGTTGCAACTGGCAGCCGATTTCCGCCGGGATGCGCGCGGCCAGGGTTTCGCTCAGCTTGGCGCCCCCCACCTGCAACAGTTTAAGGCTGGCCAATGGCTGACCGCCGCCCCACTCTTCGATTGCCTTCAGCCACAGCGTCACCGCCGGCGGCACCAACGCCGTCACGTTAATCTGATGCTGCTCGATCAAACCGAAGCATTGCCCGGCATCCGGATCGCTGGCGAACACCACCAGCCCGGCGCCGTAAAACACGCCGAGCACGCCCGGAGAACTCATTGGGTAGTTATGTGCCACCGGCAGCGCGCACAGGTAGCGGGTATGCACGTCGAAATGGCAAATTTCCACGCTGCGACGAATGCTGTAGTAGTAATCATTGTGGGTACGCGGGATCAGCTTTGGCGTGCCGGTGCTGCCACCGGAAAGCTGGAAGAACGCCACCTGGTCAGCCTGCGTCGGTGCGGCGACAAAATCACCGGCTTCCTCTTCCAGCCAGGCCGCCAACGACTGCTCGCCTTCCGCCTGGCTGCGCAACCCCACCACACGCAATGAAGGATTTTCGGCGCGAAACGCCGTGAGGAATTCGTCGTTGCCGAACAGACCATGCCGGCGATCGGCAATCAGCAGCGCAGGCTTGATTTGTGCGGCATAAGCCTTGAGTTCGTTGCGTTGATGGCTGAACAGCGCATTCACCGGCACCACGCCAATTTTCAGCAGCGCAAAGAAGGTCACATAGAACTCGACCACGTTACCCAACTGCACCAGAGCGGTATCGCCGCGTTGCATGCCCCGGCGTTGCAGCGCGGCGGCCAGCCGGTCAGAAAGTTGATTAAGCCGGCGATAACTCAGGCTGCATTGCGGGTCGATTAGCGCCACGGCGTCATTTTTGGCCTGGCGGGTGAGAATGTCGGTCAATGGCCGTTCGGTCCAATAACCGCGTTCGCGATAACGACGGGCCAACGCCTCGGGCCAGGGAGTAAAATCAATGCTCATGGGTATGCCTATCCTTGGTTCAGGCCAAACGCCCGCGAAATGGTACTGAGTTTGGTGCCGGTTTCGCGCCATTCGGATTCCGGCGAAGAGTCTTGCACGATGCCGGCACCGGCAAACAGCCGCACCTGGTTGCCCTGTACGGTGCCGCAACGAATGGTCACGACCCACTCGCCGTTGCCTTCGGCATCACACCAGCCGACAATGCCGCCGAACAGGCCGCGATCAAAGGGCTCAAGCTGTTTGATCACCTGATGCGCAAGCCGGGTTGGCGTACCGCACAATGCCGGCGTCGGGTGCAACAGGCAGGCCAGCGAAAGCGCATTTTCCGCCCGGCTGGCGGCTTCGCCATCAATAGGCGTAGACAGGTGCCACAGCGTGGTGGTGCTCAGTAATTCAGGGGATGACGGGATGTTCAGGTGGCGGCAGCGGTCGGCCAATACCTGGCGCATCCCTTCGGTGACGAATTGGTGCTCATAAAGGTCTTTGTCCGACACCAATAACCGTTGGCTGATTTCACGGTCCCGCTGCGGATCGGCATCACGGCGGGCAGAGCCTGCCAGCGGGTTGGAGTAGAACTGCGCGCCGGATTTGCGCAGCAGCAATTCCGGGCTGGCGCCCACCAGCGCCCCCTGCTCCAGCGGTACGTGGAAGTGGAAACCGTTAGGGTTCTGGGCGATGATGCGCGCCATCAGCGCCTGGCGATCAACAGGTTCGCGAGTTTCAATCTCCAGTAGGCGCGACAGCACCACTTTATCCAACCGGTCGCCACGGGTAGCCTGCACCGCATCGGCAACCATCTGCATGAAGGGCTGCTGGGCAGGCACTTCGGTTTGCCGGGTAATTTCCGGCAAGGCATCCTGCGGCGGCGTTACGTCGGCCAAAAAGGCATCGCGCTCAAACCACTGAGTTTGCTGGGGAATAAACAACGCTGAAGGTTGATGAGTATCAAAAGGAATGGCGCCACAGAGTACCGGGCTTTTCACGCCTGCCAGTTTCGCTTCGGCGAAAGCGTGCCGAACCTCTCGCTGAAACTCCCCATTCACCTGGTCCCCGCCTGCTGCGGGCAGCGTGATTTTGGCGAAGCAGCCCTGGGTACTCAGGCTACGGAAAGGAGAGGTAAAGAAGAAGCCTGAGGTGGGCGAAACGCCTGCAGTATTCAGTCCGCTCTCCTTGCTTTGCGATTTCTTTTGGCCGGTACCCTTTACAGTCACGCTCATCGGTACTCCATTTATCTTCGTGAATGATAATAAACATAATAATGATTATCATTTATGTTTTACCGCGTTAAAGTACCCTTGGAAATTTGCCATGTCAATAATTGTAAACAGCTCTTCTCCTCATCATCTTGGTAGAAAATCAGCAGCATAACTACATATACCCTATGGCTTTCAAGTTGCAGCTAGGCGGCCAGCTCGGGAGTCCCCAGGCGCTTACTTAAGTAAGTAACTGGGGGGAGCGAGTGCAGCCAACAACGCTGCAGCTTGAAAGACGACGGGTATAAATGATAAGTATTACTATTTAAAACCTAAGGACTCCCTTTATGAAGACGAACCTGATCTTCGGCCTGGCGCTGTTCGCGCTAGCGGCCATCGGTGCCGCTCATGCTGCCGATGCCGGCTGGCCGCGTGACATCGAAACCTCACACGGTGTGGTAACCCTTACTCAACCCCCTGCCCGCATCGTTTCTACCAGCGTTACCGTCACCGGCACCCTGCTGGCCATCGACGCACCGGTGGTAGCCAGTGGGGCAACCACGCCCGGCAGCCGTCTGGCGGACAAACAGGGGTTCTTCCGTCAATGGAGCGACATCGCCGCACAGCGCGGCGTTAAACGCCTGTACGTCGGCGAACCCAATGCGGAAGCCATCGCAGGTGTTGCCCCCGATCTGATTATCATGTCAGCCACCGGCGCCGATTCCGCCCTGCGCCTGTACGATCAGCTCTCTGCCATTGCCCCGGTGCTGGTGGTCAATTACGACGACAAAAGCTGGCAGGAACTGGCCGCAGAACTGGGCCAGGCCACCGGGCATGAAGCCCAGGCGCATAAAATCATTGGCGATTTTGATGCGCGTGAAAAAGCGCTGAAACAGCGGATGACCCTGCCTGAACAGCCGGTCTCCGCGCTGGTGTTTGGTTCTGACGGCAAAAGCGCCAATCTGTGGACCGCCGAATCGTCCCAGGGGCAAATGCTTAAACAGCTCGGCTTCACCCTGGCGGTACCGCCCGCCACATTGCACAACAGCCGCAGTCAGGGAGTGCGCAAGGACATTATTCAGTTGAGCGGCGAGAACCTGGCAGAAGGCCTGAACGGCCAGACACTGATGCTGTTCGCCAACGGCGACGCCGACGCGCAACGCCTGCTGGCCAATCCTTTTCTCGCTCACCTGCCGGCAGTGCAGCATAAACGGGTTTACGCGCTGGGCAACGATACCTTCCGGCTGGATTATTACAGCGCCGGCAACTTGCTGACGCTGTTGGAAAAACAGTTTATTTCTCGCTAGCCTCACTGGCGGGCTGGAGATTTTCTTCCTGCCCGCCGCTGCCCACCTGGCGCAAACCGCGCATGGCGAAAGCCAGTACCACACCCAGCACCGCCACCCCAAAACCAAAACTGGTCGAGGTCATCGCCGGCAGCATAAATGCCCCCATCGCCCCCAGCAGTAACGCCCCCAACGCATCACCCACAACGTTTTGCGCCGTCCACAGGCCATTGATGCGCCCCAGGAATGCGTCCGGCGTCAGGTTCTGAATCAACCCGTATTGCAGCAACGAGTTCAGCGCACTCAGGTAGCCAAAAATCACCAGGAAAAACAGCGCCAAACCGTACCACGGCATCAGACCGAACAGACCGATGGCAACGAACGCACCTATCGCCGTCGTCAGCATCATCCAGCCCGGCCGCGCTACGTGAGCGACCCGGCCGCTGGTGAACGCGCCAATCGCCGCGCCGAGCGGAACTGCGGAATACATAAAGCCCAATTGCGCAGCGCTGACGTGCCACATGCCGGACATCGCCGGATATAACACCCGCACCGCGCTGGCCATGGTCAGCAGCGCACCGATCAGCGCCACCATGCCGATCACCCGGTTACGGAACAGGAAGCCGAAACCACCGGCCAACGCGCGCAGCGGGTGTTCACGCGGCTGTGGCGGTGGCGGCAACTGCGGCAGGCGCAGCAAGGGGATCAACGTCAGCAAAGTGCCCAACGCTGCCAGGCCGTAGTTCCACATCACACCGGAGTGAGCGATCACCAGGCCCCCTATCGCCGGCGACAGGATCGAGCCAAAACGCACCGTCAGCATACTGATGGCCCCGGCCTGAACGATGTTTTCACGCCCCACCAACGCCGGCGTGGCGGCCAGCAGCGCCGTCACCCCGACCGCACCGAAGAAACCGTCCCACACGGCCAGCAAATAAATCGCCGTTAACGAAGGAGCCGGCAAGGCGGCATTCAGGCACAGCCCGATAAAGCCAATGCCGCAGGTGGAGCGAGCAAACAGAATCAAACGGCGGCGCTCATAACGATCGGCCAATACGCCCCCCATCAGCAAACCGGCAAACATGCCGCTGCCCGCCAGCGTCACGGACAGCCCGACCAGCAAGGTCGAACCGGTCAATGCCTGGATCTGAACCGGGATCGCAATGGCCATCAATCCCAGCGCCAGAATGGAAATAAAACGCGCGCAAAATACGGCACGAAACGCGCCATTGGTCTTAAGCAGGCCAAAATCAAGCAAAATAGAGGGCTTACTCATCAGCTTTCTCACCACAACTTAGGAAAAGGGGCAGCGTCTATAGCCAAAATAATTGGAGTTGAATCAAGGCGGCAACCAAGCGCATCCCCATGAACGTACAGGAAGTACGTGATTGGGGTAAGTGCGGGCAGCCAACACAGATACAGCTTCAAGAATGAAGGGTATGTGCTGCAATAGCGAAGGGAGTCATGGTAACATAGATGAAAGCAATCAATAATGATAATAAATATCATTTATATTCAATAAATAATGGATTGTTATGTTACGGATTACACGCAATGGCACACCGCTCATTCCGCCTCCCAGGGCTTGTCTTATTAGCGGCGCTCCCCACTCATTTCGTCGCAAACTATTTGGTCTGCTGGTTGCCGTTTGCGTGCTGTTGACAGTCATGCTGCTCAGCCTGTCGCTCGGCGCCAAGTCCATTCCTTTTGATACGGTTATCCAGGCGCTGAACGGTCAATGCAGCGGGGCAGACTGCACTATTATTACCGCCGCCAGGCTACCGCGCACGCTGGTGGGCGTATTGGCCGGCATTGCGCTGGGCCTGTCCGGCGTATTGATGCAAACCCTCACCCGCAACCCACTGGCCGATCCGGGCATTCTCGGCGTAAACGCCGGGGCGGGATTTGCCGTGGTACTGGGCATCACCTTCTTTGGTGCCGCCGAGGTTGGCCAATACCTGTGGTTCGCCTTTGCCGGGGCGATGTTCGCTGCACTGCTGGTCGCGTTGATCGGCGCTCTTGGCGGCAGCAGCCTGAACCCGGTCCGCCTGACGCTGGCCGGGGTCGCGCTGGCGGCGGTGCTGGAGGGAATGACCTCGGGAATTTCTCTGCTGAATCCCCTGGTGTTCGATCAACTGCGTTTTTGGCAGGCCGGTTCGCTGGATATTCAAAATATGCAGGTGGTGCGCACCGTCACCCTGCCGATCCTGCTGGGCACGCTAATCACACTGTGGATGAGCAAATCGCTTAACAGCCTGAGCATGGGCAGCGAATTGGCCACTGCGCTGGGCACCGGCATCGTCCGCACCCAATTGCTGGGCCTGCTGGCGATCACCCTGCTGTGCGGCGGCGCCACCGCCGCCGTCGGCCCGATTGCCTTCGTCGGCCTGATGATGCCGCACATTGCCCGGCGGCTGGCCGGCTCCGAGCTGCACTGGATGCTGCCGTGGACGCTGGTCTTGACCCCCATCCTGCTGCTGAGCGCCGATCTGATTGGCCGCTTCCTGGTGGCCGGCGAACTGCGCGTTTCCATCGTAACCGCCCTGATTGGCGCGCCGCTGCTGATCATGCTGGTGCGCCAGCGCCATATGTTCAGGAGGCAACGCTGATGTCGATGCTCGCTGCCCGTCTGATGACCGATCAAAAGTTGCGTGCCCTGTCGAGGCCGGCGCTGACCGCGTCGATGCTGGCGCTTGCCTGCGGAGTGCTGGCGATTTACGCCCTCGGTTCCGGCTCCCTTTCGCTTAGCGCCACGCAGGTGATCGACGCTCTCCTCGGCAAAGGCCCGGCAAACCTGACGGTAATAGTCACCCAGTGGCGTCTGCCGCGCGTCGCTATGGCGTTGCTGTTGGGCGCGGCGCTCGGGATCAGCGGCGCTATTTTCCAGTCGCTGCTGCGCAACCCGCTCGGCAGCCCGGACGTGATCGGCTTCAATACCGGCGCCTACAGCGGCGTATTGGTAGCCATAGTGCTGTTTAACGGCGGCGTTGTCGGCATCACCTCCGGGGCGCTGGCCGGTGGCCTGCTGACCGCCGCGCTGGTTTATCTGCTGGCGTGGCGCAACGGCGTCGAGACTTTCCGTTTGATTATCGTCGGCATCGCCGTGCGCGCCCTGCTGGTGGCCGGCAATACCTGGCTTATCATCAGCGCTTCGCTGGAGTCCGCCATGACCGCCGGGCTGTGGAGCGCCGGGTCGCTTAACGGCATAAGCTGGGCGAAAAGCCTGCCGGTGCTGGCAGTGATCGCGCTGTGTTGCCTGCTGTTGCTGACGCTGTCACGCCGCATGCGGCTGCTGGAAATGGGTGACGACACCGCCTGCGCGCTCGGTGTGCCGGTGGAACGTTCGCGCGTGCTGCTGCTGCTGATCGGCGTGACGCTGACCGCTGCCGCCACCGCCGTGGCCGGGCCAATCTCCTTCATTGCGCTGGTGGCGCCGCAGATTGCCCGTCGCCTGTGCGCCAACCGCAGCGTCCTGTTGCTGACCGCCCTGACTGGCGCGCTGTTGCTGCTGATCGCCGATGTCACCGCCCAGCGCCTGTTTATGCCTTATCAATTGCCGGTAGGCGTGCTGACCGTCAGTCTCGGCGGCATTTATCTGATTTGGCTGTTAATCCGTGAGTCACGAAAAAAATGAATGCTGAACCCCTGCTGCCCGCGCCGCTGCGCGCCGAACATCTGACGCTCGGTTATGACAAGAAAATCGTAGCGAGCGATCTTTCCGTCTCCATCCCGCAAGGAGAACTGACGGTGATCATCGGGCCGAACGCCTGCGGTAAATCTACCCTGCTGCGCACCCTCAGCCGCCTGATGCAACCGCAAGCCGGTACGGTCTGGCTGAACGGTAAGCACATCAGCGAATACGCAACCAAAGAGGTGGCGCGCCAGTTGGGTCTGCTGCCGCAAAGTTCGACCGCTCCCGGCGACATCACCGTATTTGATCTGGTGGCCCGCGGGCGCTACCCGCATCAGCGTCTGTTCAGCCGCTGGCGCGAGGAAGACCAGCAAGCGGTGGAGCAGGCAATGCGCTCCACCGGCGTGTTTGAACTGGCCGAACAGCCGGTGGATACGCTTTCCGGCGGGCAGCGTCAGCGCGTCTGGATTGCGATGGTGCTGGCGCAGCAAACGCCGCTGCTGTTGCTGGATGAGCCGACCACCTGGCTGGACATTAGCCATCAGATCGACCTGCTGGAGTTGATGCGTCAGTTAAACCGTGAAAACGGCCACACGTTGGTGGTGGTGTTGCACGATCTCAACCACGCCTGCCGTTATGCCACCCATCTGATCGCCATGCGCGGCGGCAAAGTCGTGGCCGAAGGTGCGCCGAAGGATATCGTGACGCCGGCGTTGATCGAAGAAGTGTACGGCCTGCGCTGCATGATCATCGACGATCCGGTCTCGCACACGCCGCTGGTGGTGCCGTTGGGGAAATAATCAGGGAACCCTGATCTTGTAAGAGCCCAGCAGTTGGGCCCTGTTAATCGGGGCGAATCTATTCGCCCCTACCGTCACTGGGCGTTATAACGCCCTCAGTATTCTGTTCAACAACGGCCCCAGCACCTTGAACGACGCCGGTGACACGATATCCACGTGCGCACAATCCAGTTCATGAACCTGCAAGGCGTCCACGTATTGCGCCCAGGTTTGCTGCACATCCATCCCTTCCTGCAACGTCTGACGCGCCACAAACAGCGTCGCCTGCCCACTGAAATTCGCCGTATGAGTCGCGGAAAGCAAACGCACCGAGTCGGCGTAGTTGGCTTCGATATTATCGAACATCGCCACGCGGGTTTCGCCCAGCGCCGGATCCAGCGTATCTTCCGATACCGCCAGGAACTGCTGGCGTTCCCGCTGCACTTCTTTCAGCACGTTGTCATCCAGCATTACGTCCCAGTTTTGCGTTTCCGGCGGATAGGTATCCAGCAAGCCGAGGAAGGCCACCTCTTCGCCCCGCGCCTGTAACCTGGCGGCGATACCCTGCGCCAGCGTGCCACCCAGCGAATAACCGATAAAGTGGTACGGGCCATGAGGCTGGACCTGCAATACCGTCGCCAGATGCGCCTCGCAAACCTGATCCATATCCTCGCTGAGCGCCAGCGGGCCATCCGGACGTGGCGACTGAATGCCCACCAGCGACCAATGTTGGTCGATATAGCGCGGCAGCACGCTGAACTGCCAAGAGAATCCGGAAGCCGGATGCAGGCAGAACAGCGTCGGGCCCTCTGTGGTACGCAGCGGCAATAGGCTGTCGAAACCGGTTTGGTCGGCTTCTTCCTGCGTGCGCTCTTGCGTGAGCAGTTGCGCCAGCTGTTCCACCCGAGAAGCGACCATCACCTGCCCTACCGAAACCGCCTTACCCAACTCGCGCCGCAGCTCTGCCGCCAGCCGCATGGCCAGCAGCGAATGGCCGCCGAGAGCGAAGAAATCATCGTCGGCAAACACGATTTCACGTTGCAGCAAGCGCGCGAACACCGCAGCGATAGCCGTCTCCAGCCCCGCTTCCGGTTCGCGCCCTTCAACTCTGGCAGCACCCTGCGGTTGCGGCAACGCTTTGCGATCCAGCTTGCCGTTAGCGCTTAGCGGCAGAGAATCCATCTCGACCAACGCCACCGGCACCATGTGTGGCGGCAAGCGATCGGCCAATGCGGCACGCAGGCCATCGAGATCCAGGCGTACGCCGGGCTGGGCCACCAGATACCCCACCAGCTGACGGGCATCGCCGCCGCCAGGATCGGTTGGCGTATTGTCCAGCACCCGCGCATGGGTCACCGCCTGCTTAATGCCCGGCAGCGACAGCAACGCATGGTCGATTTCGCTCAACTCAATGCGTTGACCACGAATTTTTAGCTGATCGTCGCTGCGGCCGAGATATTCCACTTCTCCACCCGGCAGCCAGCGCGCAACATCGCCGGTGCGATACATCCGCCCGCCGTTGCCTTCGGGATCGGCCACAAAGCGGCTGGCGGTCAGCTCCGGCCGGCCAAGATAACCCTGCGCCAGCTGCACGCCGGTAAGATACAAATCGCCGGCCACGCCCGGCGGCACCGGCCGCAGACGCGCATCCAGGATACGTAGCCCGGTATTCCACACCGGCAGGCCGATCGGCACATTGGCACCGGTGACCGCCACCAGCGCCTCGCCCCAGGCCGGGTGCCAACTGACATCCACCGCCGCTTCGGTCGGGCCATACAAGTTATGCAAGGGCACTCCGGTGCGGCTTTGCCACAGGCGGCACAGCTCAGCCGGCAGCGCTTCGCCGCTGCAAAACACCTGCCGCAACGGCGCACAGCAGGCCACCGCCGGCGGGGTGTCCAGCACGCCGACAAAGGCCGCCAGCATCGAAGGCACAAAGTGCAACGTGGTAACCCGATGCCGGTCAATCAACTCCAGCAACTGTTGCGGATCGCGGTGCGCTTCCGGCGGTGCCATCACCAACTGCGCACCCACCATCAACGGCCAGAAAAACTCCCACACCGAGACGTCAAAGCTGCATGGCGTTTTTTGCAGCACCACATCGTTCGCCGCCAGTGGATACTGATGCTGCATCCACAGCAAACGGTTGACGATCGCCTGATGCCCCACCAGCACGCCTTTCGGCCGCCCGGTAGAACCGGAAGTAAAGATGATGTAAGCCGGATGATGCGGCGTTGGCCCGCTGAGCACCACCTCAGCCGCACAGTCGGCGGCCAGTGGCTCAGCAAACAGCAGGATCTCTCCCTTGCCGGCAAAACGCGCCTGCTGGGTAGGTTCGGTGATAATCAGTCGCGGCGCGGCATCCTCCAGCATCATGCCGAGACGTTCGTCAGGGTAGCCGGTGTCCAGCGGCAAGTAGGCGGCCCCCGCCTCGACAATCGCCATCAGCGCCAGCGACAGAAACACCGAGCGCGGCAGCGCAACGGCAACGATATCGCCGGGCTGCACACCCTGTGCCGTCAGTTGACGCGCCAGTGCCGTGACCTGCTCACGGGTTTCGCGATAGCTGAACCGGTATTGCGCGTCCGCCAGCGCCGGGGCATCCGGGGTTTTCTGCGCCTGTTCGGCCAGCAGGCCACTGAGGGTTTGCGGCACCACCGGATGAGCGGTGTCGTTAACCCGGGCCAGCAGTTGACGATCCTGTTCGGTCAGCAAATCGGCTTCGCCAATCGGCATCTGCGGCTGGGCGGCAAACTGACGCAGCAACAGCGGCAGGCGCTGTAAATGCGCCGCCAGCTCATCGCGCTGATAACGTTCGGCATTGGCCAGCAGATCCACCTTCAGCGTGCCGGCCTCGTCAAGATACAGCGCGATCTCCAGATCCCGTACCGGCCCCGAAGCCAGCTCGTGAGTAATGCCTTCGATACCGCCGAAATCCAGTTGGAAATCGAACATTTTAAAGTTGAAAACGGTGCCGTACAGCGGTTGGGCATCGCCAATCCGCCCCAAATCACGCTGGATTTGTTCCGCCTCGTAACGCTGATGACGACGGACGGTTTTCAATTCACGACCTATACCGCCGGCTAACTCGCACAGTGTGGCCTGGGGATCGAGGTGCATTTCGATCGGTAATACGTTGATCACCGGCCCGTTGGCGCACAGCGCAGCAGAACCGGTGCGGCGCATAAAGATAAAACCGGCGCTGAAGCTGCCGTGGCCGCTCAGGCGAGACACCCACAGCGCCACCAGCGCCAACGCCATATCCGCCACGCTGAACTGCTGCCGGCTGGCGCTCACCAGTTGGGCAAAATCCTGGCGATCGCACAGCTGCGATAACCGGTGGATGCGGGTAGTTGGCGTCTGTCCGGCCAGCGGCTGCGGGCAAAGCGTGGCCGGCGCGGGCAACTGCTGCGCCTTGTTCAGCCAAAAATCGGCGTCGCGCCGGCAGGTTGGCGACTGCTGGTAGCGCTGATATTCCGCTACCACCTCGCTGAACGGGGTAAACGGCGTCGGGTCAGGCTGTTCATTGTTCAGTGTGCGGCTGTAAATATGGGCGATTCTGCGGGCAATGGCGGTAAAACTGAAGCCATCGACCAGAATATGATGATAACGCTGATACCAGAACCAACGCCGGTCCGACAGGCGGATCAACATATGGCGGTACAGTGCCTTACCGCTACCTATACGCAAATCACCGGACATATCCAGCTGCATCACCGCCTGCGCAGCCGCCGGGGCATCCGGGGAATCGCGCAGATCGAGATATTCCGTCGGCAGTATCGCCAGTTCGGCGTCATGCCACTGTACCGGTACCCCGTCACGCTCTTCAAAGCGGAGCTGAAGGGTATCGACTTCGGACAACCCCTGCGCAATCGCCTGCAACAACAGCGCTTCGTTCACTGGGCCGCTTAGCTCGATATAGTGGGAAACCGCGTAAGCATTTGCGTACGGTGAGATTTGATCGGCAACCCAGATGCCAGGTTGCGCGGCGACCAGCGGCAACTCAGCGGCATGCTGCTCTTCAGTCGGTAATAAAATAGGGTCTGACAAGGGACTGACTCCTGTTAACGGTAATGACCCCATCACGCCTTACGCAGCGATGCGGGCCGCATATCCTGCCAATGCTGTTCCAGCCAGCTCACGCACAGCGAACGGGCCGCCGGGCCGAAAACCGGCGTCCACCCCGCCGGTACTGCGCTGAAATCAGGCCACAGGCTGTATTGCCGCTCATCGTTTTGCAGAATCAGGCAGATTTGGTGCTCATCATCGAACGGGTTCTGAGTTTCCATCACGGACTCCTTCGGCTTTGAAAGTTAGCCTGGCGAATGGCGCTGCGGGCTGATCCGCCCACAACGCCTGCAGCCCGTCGATCAGCCCACCGCGCCAGCACAGGGCGTCGTGCCCACCTTCCACCACCCGGTATTGCACCTGATGGCCGGCATCACGCAGCGCATCCGCCATCCGGTCATTCACCCTGTGCGCCACCTGTTCGTGGGTACCGGCTTCCATATACACCTTTAAGCCGCCCTTGCCGCCAACGCCCTGTTCGGCCTGGCGCAGTAACCAACCGGCATCGGCCGGCACGGCAGGTTGTTGATACATGTCGCGACGCGGCCACCAGAAAGAGCCGGACTGAGTGATCACGCCGCCAAAACGCTGCGGCCAGTGAAGACCGGCATACAGCGAGGAGAGCCCGCCGAAGCTCTGGCCACACACCAGCGTGCTTGCAGGGTTGCCGCTGTACGGTGCCCATTCAGCCAATTGCGGCAGCAGTTCTTCCTGCACCGCCAGCCAAAAATCTTCATTGCAGGCCAACTCATGCGCACGCTGTTTTTGATCGATGGCGTCAATCAGCAGATAAACCGCCGCCGGCAGCTTGCCTTCACGAGTCAGTTGCATCAGCGGATCCCAGACCGGCATGTTGCTCGACCAGAACTGGCCGTCCAGCAGCAGGGCCAGCGGGCGTTGCGCCGGGTTGTTGTCGCCGGTGGTGTAAACCCAAACGTTACGGGTATTGCCCAGCCGCGCACTGTGCCAGCTGTGACGTTGCAGCCTGGCGGGCGGAGCCGGGGTACAGCGCCCGCAGGCCGACGCATAGCGATCGAAATCCTGCCAGGCCGGTTGCGGCAGCGCCGCCGGCATATGCAGGCCGGACAGGAGGTTGCCGTTGGCACCGGGCCAGGAGCGATGAGGGTTAAGCAGATCCTGGGTGGCGCTGGCAAACACCTGATGCCACCAATGGCGGACCGAATGCATATTGGCATGCGCATCGTCATCACTGAGCGTCAGCGGCCGGTCGTCCATGCAGGGCATAAAGCAGTAGCTGCCACGCCAGTCGGCGCTCAACTCGGTTTGCCAATACCAGACGTCGGTACCTTCCAGCCGTTGCAAACTCTGCGGCGGCGACGCCTGATGATGATCGGTGAGGCAGTTGATGTGGATCCAGACGCGTTGATAGGCTGAAGTGAGCTCACATCCCTGAGGATCGCGCCATAAAAATGTGACCTTCCCTCGCCCATCGCCTTGCAGCTCCACCAGCGGCGTGCCGCGTTTGGCGATATTCAGCCACCATCCATGACGCCCGGCGTGCTTGCTCGATAATAATCTGCTGCTTTCTGACTCGGATTTTGTTTTCAAAACGCCTATTCACTATTTAGCTGGCAGCTTCAAAAACGCCGGCACATTCGCGGCGCGCGGCGCTGCCCAAAAACGGTAAACCGAATACTATTGATAATTATTTTCATTTGCAATAGTGTGTTAAGGCTCGTAAACAGAGCAGGTATTTTTCAACAGGGACGGATACCGCTTTTTAGCGCTGAATCCAATGCCGTTGCGTCTCGGCCTGTTGGATTTTTATTTCCGAAAACACAAAAACTACAACCGCCCTTCTCTCTACCGGAGGCCTGTCTTCGGTGTCCCGGGAAAGGCAGCAAGGTAGGAACACTCACATGAACCGCAAACTCTCAGGTTATTCCTTAGCCACACTCATCGGGTTAGGGTTAGGCGCGTCCGCCTTTGCGCACGCCGCACAGCAAACTGATACCACCGCAGAAACCGATACCGCCGCCAAAAGCCAAAAAGAAGCCGCCGAGGACACCATTGTCGTCACCGCCGCCAGGCAGAATCTGCAAGCGCCAGGGGTGTCCACCATCACCGCCGACGAAATCAAAAAACGCCCTCCGGCGCGCGATATCAGCGAACTGATCCGCACCATGCCCGGCGTTAACCTGACCGGCAACTCCACCAGCGGCCAGCGCGGCAACAATCGCCAGATCGATATTCGCGGCATGGGCCCGGAAAATACTTTGATTCTGATCGACGGCATCCCGGCCAGCAGCCGCAACTCGGTGCGCCAGGGTTGGCGCGGCGAACGTGATACCCGTGGCGATACCGCCTGGGTGCCGCCAGAGATGATCGAACGCATCGAGGTGCTGCGCGGCCCTGCGGCTGCACGCTATGGCAACGGCGCCGCCGGTGGTGTGGTCAATATCATCACCAAGAAGAACACCAAAGATCTGCACGGCTCGCTGAACACCTATTTCAACGTGCCGCAGCATAAGCAGGAAGGCTCCACCAAGCGTACCGACTTCAGCCTGTCCGGCCCGCTGAGCGACCAGTTGAGCTTCCGCCTGTTCGGCGGCTACAGCAAAACGCAGGCGGATTCCCAATACCTGAACGATGGCCACCAGTCGCTGCGGACCGGCAGCTACGCCGATACCATTCCGGCGGGCCGTGAAGGGGTGGTCGACAAAAACATCGATGCTCTGCTGCGCTGGGACTTCGCTCACTTGCAGTCGCTGGAGTTTGAATATTCCTATGGCCGTCAGGGCAACCTGTACGCCGGCGACACGCAGAACACCAACACCAGCGCGCTGGTGCAAAGCAACTACGGCGAAGAAACCAACCGCATCTACCGTGAAACCTACGGCCTGAACTACCACGGTGCCTGGGATAACGGTATCAGCACCAACAACTACGTGCGCTATGAAAGAACCCGCAACACGCGCCTGAATGAAGGGCTGGCCGGGGGCACCGAGGGGATTTTCTCCGACGACAGTTTCAATACTATCCGTCTGGACGATTTCCTGGCGCACAGTGAAGTCAGCGTGCCGTTTGAACTTGGGGTAACGCAAACCGCCACCCTGGGTACAGAGTGGAACCAGCAGAAAATGAAGGACGGTTCTTCCACTAGCCAGGCGCTGAGCGGAGGCTCTATTGAGGGTGTGGACAGCACCAATCGCAGCCCGTACTCCTCAGCGAAGATCTTCTCGCTGTTCGCCGAAGACAATATCGAGCTGACCGAAAGCACCATGCTGACGCCGGGGATGCGTTACGATCACCACTCCGAGGCCGGCAATAACTGGAGCCCGTCGCTGAATCTGTCCCAGGAATTGGGTGACCTCTTTACCCTGAAAATGGGTATCGCCCGCGCTTATAAGGCGCCTAACCTGTTCCAGAGCAATAGCAACTATGTGCTGTACAGCCGCGGTCAGGGCTGTGCTGCCAGCGCTGGGGCCTGCTATCTGGTTGGGAACGACGATCTGAAAGCGGAAACCAGCATCAACAAGGAAATTGGCCTGGAGTTCCATAATGAGGGCTGGCTGGCCGGGGTAACCTACTTCCGCAATGATTACCGCAACAAGATTGAAGCCGGCTACACGCCTTCGGGCACCTCTTCCAGCAACAGCGCCACCGACGTTTATCGCTGGGAAAACGTCCCTAAAGCGGTGATTCAGGGCCTGGAAGGCACCTTGAACGTACCGGTTTCCGAGACGATTTCCTGGAATAACAACGCCACTTACATGATTGAAAACAAGAATAAGAGCACCGGCGATTACCTATCGATTATTCCTGAATTCACCATCAACTCGACGCTGAGCTGGCAGGCGACCGAGGATCTCTCGCTGCAGTCGACCCTGACCTGGTACGGCCGTCAAAAGCCGAAGAAGTACAATTATAAGGGTGAAGCGACGACCGGACCTGAAAAACGTGAAGTCAGCCCTTATTCCATTCTGGGGGCTAGCGCCACTTACGACATCAACAAGAGCGTCAGCGTGACCGCGGGTATCGACAACCTGCTCGACAAACGCCAGTTCCGTGCCGGCAACGCACAAACCACCGGCAACGCCACCACCAACTCTTATATGTACGGAGCTGGCGCTGCAACCTACAACGAGCCGGGCCGTACTTACTACATGAGCATCAACACGCATTTCTGATGCCTGTTGATAAAGACCGGGGGCTGCCACGCAGCCCCCTTTTTATTATTTTTCCAGCGATACCTGTTTGAAGATGTGCTTGCCGAACGGGTCGATTTCGTAGCCTTTCACTTCCTTGCGCACCGGCTCAAAAATGGTCGAGTGGGCGATCATCAACGCCGGCATCTGCTCATGCATCATCACCTGCGCCTGCTCATACAGCGCCACCCGCTTGGCATGATCGTTCTCTTCACGCGCCTGCAGGATCAGCTTATCAAACGGCGGATAGCACCATTTGGCCGAGTTTGAACCGCCGTTGGCCGAAACGCAGGTAAACAACGGGCCGAAGAAGTTATCCGGATCGCCGTTGGCGGTAGTCCAACCCACCAGCGCGGTCTGATGTTCGCCATTTTTGAGCCGCTGCAAGTACTCGCCCCACTCGAAAGTGACAATTTTAGCCTTCACGCCAATCTTCGCCCAATCGGACTGGATCATCTCCGCCATGCGTTTGGCGTTAGGGTTGTAAGGCCGCTGTACCGGCATCGCCCACAGGTCAATCGCAAAACCCTGGCCCAAACCGGCTTCCTGCAGCAGTTGCCTGGCTTTCTCCGGCGCGTACGGGTAATCCTCAATCTTGTCGTTGCTGCCCCACTGGGTCGGCGGCAGCAGGTTCTTCGCCTGCTGGCCCGCACCGTGGAACACCGCTTCGATAATCGCCGGTTTATTCACCGCCATCGCCAGCGCCTGGCGCACCTTGACGTTATCCAGCGGTTTTTTCTGGGTATTAAACGCCAGGAAACCGATATTCAACCCGGATTTCTCCATCACCTGAATGTTCGGGTCCTGCCGCATCCGCGCTAAATCCGCCGGGTTGGGGAATGGCATCACCTGGCATTCATTTTTTTGCAGTTTGGCATAGCGCACCGCGGCGTCCGGGGTTATCGAGAACACCAGGCGGTCAATCTTCGGTTTGCCCTCCCAATAGTGATCGAACGCCTTGTAGAGGATCTTCGCGTCTTTTTGATACTGCACCAGTTGGAACGGCCCGGTGCCGATCGGGTCGTTATCTACCCGCTGCGGCGTGCCGGCCTTCAGCATCGCATCGGCATATTCCGCCGATAAAATGGTGGCGAAATACATGCCGAGATCGGCCACGAACGGCGCTTCGGCGCGCGAAAGCTCAAAGCGCACCGTGCTGTCGTCCACTTTGACAATCTTGTCGATCAGCGTGCCGAACTCCATGGATTCAAAATTGGTGTAAGCGCCGTTGGAAACCTTGTGATACGGATTATTGGCGTCTTTTTGCCGCATGAAGGAGAAGATCACGTCGTCGGCGTTGAAGTCGCGGGTTGGCGTAAAAAACTTGTTACTCTGGAATTTCACGCCCTTGCGCAGATGGAAAGTGTACTGCTTGCCGTCCTCGCTCACTTCCCAGCTTTCCGCCAGGCTGGGTTGCAGCTCGACGGTGCCGGTTTTGAAATCCACCAGCCGGTTGTAGATCGTCGCAGAACTGGCGTCTACGGTAGGACCCGAGGTGAACAACTGCGGGTTGAACCCTTCCGGCGAGCTTTCGGAACAATAAACCAGCGTGCGGGCGTGCGCACCGCCCATCATCGCCAGAGCCAACAATCCCAGCGTCATTGTGAGTGCTTTATTTTTCATCCTGCCATCCCCAGTGGTTATACCCGTCGCCTGGCCGTAACTCGACATGCATAGGGTAGTGAAAACGGACCCGACGGATACCAATAAATCATGCAGTTAGGGTTGTAAAGCACAAATTTCGAGCATAAAAAACGGGGTGCGCCGCAAAGGCCGCTCCCCGTGGTTAACCGACATAAATGAAATTAAATCATCTGGCTGAAGTTCATCTGCGCCATCAGTTTGTAGTTGTCGGCATAGTCGACCGGGATCGCCACCACCACCGGCCCCTCAATTTCCATCGCTTTACGCAGCATCGGCCGCAGGTCTTCTACCGACTGCACGGCAAACCCCACCGCGCCGCAGGATTCCGCATAGGCTTTAAAATCGATCGGGCCAAATTCCACGCCGGATTTGCGTCGGTACTTACTCACCTCCTGCATTTCCACCATGTTGTAGGCGTTATCCACCCAAATCACGTGCACGATGTTATTTTTCAGCCGCACCGCGGTTTCCAGCTCCATGCTCGATTGCATAAAACCGCCGTCGCCGGAAATAGACACCACTTTGTCCCCCGGACGCACCAGCGCTGCGCCAATCGCCCACGGCAGCGCCACCCCCATGGTCTGCTGGCCGTTGGAGATCAGCAGCTGTCTTGCGCGGAAGCTATAGAGATAGCGCGCGATCCAGATGTGAAAACTGCCCATATCCACGCACAGCGTCACGTCGTCGCTGACGATATCCTGCAGCTCTTTCACGATACGCAACGGATGGATCGGCATGCCGCCACGGCGTGCAGCGCGTTCGGCCAACTCGGTACGCTGCCGCCCGAGATCGCTGAGGATCAGTTCAACCTCTGCCGGCACGCTCACCACACTGCTGAAGGCTTCGGTCATCATATCGAGGGTCGCGCTGATATTGCCCACCAGTTCCACGTCCGGGCGGTAACAGGTATCGATATCCGCCGGCAGCACGTCGATATGCACCAGCTTCAATCTGCCCTGGCTGTTCCACATGCAGGGATCGTATTCGATCGGGCCGTAGCCGACGCTGACCACCAGATCGGCTTTCTGCAACAGTTGGTCGGCCGGCTGGTTGTTGAACAACCCGACGCGGCCGGCAAACCGGGCGAAATGATTAACGTCGATCACTCCCGCCGCCTGATAGGTGCCCACCACCGGCATATGAGTGCGGTGCAGCAGATGACGCACCGCTTCGCTGTTCTCCGGGCGGCTGGCCTGCAAACCAAGCAACAGTACCGGGCACTTCGCCTGCTGGATCAAGGTTACCGCCGTGCGAATGTCATCGGCGGCCGCAGCCCCCATGCGTGGCAGGCGGCACCCCGCCAGCACCGGCGCACTGACCGGTTCATTCACGATATCCATCGGCAAGCTGATGAACGACGCCCCAGGCCGGCCGAACTCGGCATGGCGGAAGGCATTGGCGATCACTTCGGAAATCGCCACGCCGGCATGCACTTCGGCGCAATATTTGGTCACCGGCCGGAACATGCTGACGGTATCCATGCTCTGGTGGGTCTGTTTGAGGTTATCGGCGCGCTTCACCGCCCCGCCGATCGCCACCACCGCATCCCCTTCCGAGGTGGCGGTCGCCAGCCCGGTGATCAGGTTGGAACTGCCTGGCCCGGAGGTAACCAGCGCCACTCCCGCCTTGCCGGTCAGCCGCCCCACCGCCGCCGCCATAAACGCCGCGTTGGCCTCATGCCGTACCACCACCGTTTCTATCGACGGCGCGTCCTCCAGCGAATCGAATACCCGGTCTATTTTCGCCCCCGGAATGCCGAACACGTATTTGACGCCCTGCGCTTCCAGATTTTTCACCACCAAATCTGCGCCACAGGCCCAGTTATTATCTGTTTTTGCCTTGTTCATGGAACACACCTCCTGAAAATACACCAACGGCTGTCGTGGAATTAACCCTCGGCAGAACGAATCGCGCGGTCCAAATCCTCTGGGCAGAGGTCGGCGCGCAGAAAATCCGCATCATGCGGCAACTGAAGATTGAGACGGGTGATCACGCCAAATTGCAGGCGGCCGTGGTCAAGCTGGTAATCCAGCACGTGGCCGCCGCCGCTGCGATCGTCGGTAACAAAGTGTTCGTGATAGCCGGCTACGCCGACGCCCTGCATGTAGTCCGGCGAACGGAAGCCAACCAGGGTTCCCTGCCGTTTGAGAAAGGCAAAGGTCGGTTGCTCCTCGATTGCCTCCAGCATCGGGCGATAGGGCCGCTCCTGACGCGGCACGGTGCGGGTTTCCACATGGCTGAATACACCGTCGACACGCACCGCACAGAACAGGTTCGGCGAAGCCACCTGCTCATCGATGCACTGGTGCAATTGCGCTTTGGTGATAGGGCGATCGAAGTTTTGGGTAACGCTGGGTTGGAAAAAGGTGACCACGGCAAAGGGGGTTTTCTGATCATGGCTGGCCGGCCGAGCGCTGCCGTCGGCGCGCAACTGATGAATTTCATCATCAAAGGCGATCAATTCGCCGTCAAGGTGGTTGAAGGTGCCCAGGCCAAAGTTGCCGTGCCGGAGCAAGTCGGCAATGGTCACTTCCCCTTCGTAAACGCCGCTGATTAACGCGCTCATCAGCGAGATTTGATAGATTTCGCCCTCCCCGGCAGTCACTGACTGCCTGGCGAAACCCTGCACCAAATGGTGCGCACAGGAACAACCCTGCTTTTCGTTCATTACGTACTCCTCCACCAGCGCGGTGCGAAATGCCCCCGCGCGTTCAAAAATGCTCACCTGAAAGGTAAGCAAAGATGTCGCCGACGACGCGTTCAGGTGGAACGATTCAGCCAGCGGCGACAAAAAAACCGGCACGGCAGGCCGGCGACGCTCAACCTCAACAACGGTTTAGACTCACTAATCATTGTTGGCTGGCACAGCGTCAAATTGAACCTTTACTCTGGTATTGAAGCAGCAATCACTGTCACAGGCGCATGGCGGTGCCTGGGAGAATGGGGGTTTGTTTTAAGGTCTAAAATCCGCTGGGTTTATCTATTTTTCTCTTTGCGGCGGGATCTCGGTTCGCTCTTGTCGTCCGTAAGCCCCAAAAAAGAGTAACCGCAATGCGGTGGGCAGAGAACCCGGTATTCATAAGAAACGCTTTTGCATATAATGCAAAGATGAATGACGCCCGCTATGTTGAACATCTGCCGATATTTCTCGAAGTGGCCCTGTTGGGCAGCTTCTCCGCTGCCGCCCGCAAGCTGGGCATGGTGCCCTCTTCGCTGGTTCGCCATATCGACGCACTGGAAAGCGCCCTTGGCACCACGCTGTTTGTCCGCTCGACGCGCGGCCTGATGCTGACGGATGCCGGGGAAATGCTGAAGGCGCGGGCGGCGGCGCTGCTGTCGGACATCACCGACATCCGCGCCGAACTGGCCTCGCTAAGTGATATGCCGCAGGGAACGTTACGCATCAGTTGCCTGCCGACCTTTGGCAAAACCTACATCCTGCCGCTGTTGCCGACGCTGGCTGAACGCTATCCGCAGCTGTTTGTCGATCTGGATCTGACCGAGCGCCAGACCGATCCGACGCAGGAGTTATTGGATGCCGCCATCCGCATCGGCGAACAAAAAGACAGCGGATTGTATGCCAGCCGAATAGCCACTCAACGCTGGGTCATGTGCGCCAGCCCCGGCTATATCGCCCGCTACGGCCGCCCTGATGACCTGAACGCGCTGCCGGAACATCGGTTGATCGCCCGCTATAATAAACAGCAGCCCGCCTGCTGGACGCAAATCCTCAGCGGACAACTGCTGAACCGTTGCCGTATGGTGCTGCGCTGCAATGACTTTACCGCCCAGCGCCAGGCGGCGCTGCTTGGACTGGGGATCACCTTTTTACCCAACTGGGTGGTTGGCCCGGATATCCAGGCAGGTAGCCTGCAGCAAGTGCTGGAGGATCCGCGCCGGGAACAACAGGGCATCTACCTGCTGCGGCCGCTGGCCAAGATCTCCGCCCGCTTAAACGTCTTCACCACCCTGCTGCAGCAAAGTATCGGTCAGCCCCCCAGTTGGGAATGAAGCGGCAATACCCGGCCATACAACGCCGGGTTATCGCTTTCGTCTTTCAGTTCAATCCCGGTCAGACCCCGCTGGAACGCCTGTTCCAGCAGCCACGCCAGCTTGAACGCCGCCTGAGGGTAATCCAGCCCTTCCGGGCGAACGTTGGAAATACAGTTACGCTCCGACTCGCGCCGCCGGGTGTTCGGCCCCCAGGTAAGGTAAATGCCCAGGCTGTCCGGCGACGACAGGCCCGGCCGCTCGCCAATCAATATCGCCACCGCTTTTGCCCGCAGACACTCGCCGATATCATCCCCCAGCGCCACCCGCGACTGATGCGCCAGCACCACTGGCGCCACGGAAAGCCCCAACAGGTCGAGATAAGGCCGCAGCGCCTGCAACAAGGGTAACGCCTGGCGGTGCACCGCCTTGGAGGACAGACCGTCCGCCACCACCAGCAGCAGATCGGCCGCCTTGTCCGGCAGGCCCAGCAGCAGACTGCGGCTGTCCGCCGCCAACCGCCGCCCCAGATCCGGCCGGCTCAGGTAGGCGGTGCGGTCAGCGGCCTGACTGTGTACCGTCAGCGTCTGCCAGCCACTCTCCTGCAACGCCCCAGCCAGCGTATCGCTGTCGAACGGTTGGTGTACCGCATCGCGCGCCTGCGCATGCGCCAGACCGAATTTAAGCAGCTCCCCGGTGGGCAGGCTGGCGCCGGTACGGCCCAAAGCGATACGCGCATCGGTAAAGGCGCGCAGCGCATCCCAGCTGTTGACGTGAACCGGTTTATTCATCAACTCTCTCCCTGCAGCGCCAGCAACAACGGATGATTGGAGGCCGTATCGCGCAGCCGCCCCAGTTCGTCGGTGATATGCATTTTCACCAACCAGTCGGCAAACTCCGGTGCGTGTTTGAGCCCCAGCAGTTCGCGGATATACAACGCGTCGTGGAAGGAGGTGCTCTGATAATTGAGCATGATGTCGTCCGCTCCCGGCACGCCAATCAAAAAGGTTAATCCGGCGGTGGCCAACAGCGTCAGTAAAGTGTCCATGTCATCCTGATCCGCCTCAGCATGATTGGTGTAACACACGTCGCACCCCAGCGGCAGGCCGAGCAGCTTGCCGCAAAAGTGGTCCTCCAGCCCGGCGCGAATAATCTGTTTACCGTCATACAGATACTCCGGGCCGATAAACCCGACCACGGTATTGATCAGCAACGGGGAAAAATGGCGCGCCACCGCATAAGCACGCGCCTCGCAGGTTTGCTGATCGACACCGTGATGCGCATTGGCCGACAGGCAACTGCCCTGCCCGGTTTCGAAATACATCACGTTATTGCCCAGTGTGCCGCGATTGAGGCTCAACGCCGCCTGCTGCGCTTCCGCCAGCAGCGCCAGATTAATGCCGAAGCCGCTGTTGGCGGCCTCTGTGCCGGCGATCGACTGGAACACCAGATCCACCGGCGCACCGCGTTCCATCAGCCGCAGCGTGTTGGTGACGTGCGTCAGCACGCAGGACTGTGTGGGAATGGCGAAACGCTGGATCACGTCATCCAGCATGTAATTGAGCTTTTCCAGCAACGGCAGGCTGTCGCTGGCCGGGTTGATGCCAACCACCGCGTCGCCGCTGCCGTACAGCAGGCCATCGAGCATGCTGGCGGCGATGCCCTGCAGGCTGTCGGTCGGGTGATTAGGCTGCAAGCGCACGCTGATGCGGCCTGGCAGGCCGAGAGTATTGCGAAATCGCGTCACCACCCGGCACTTCTTCGCCACCAGGATCA
Organism: Serratia inhibens; assembly: GCF_003591175.1. Taxonomy (GTDB): domain Bacteria; phylum Pseudomonadota; class Gammaproteobacteria; order Enterobacterales; family Enterobacteriaceae; genus Serratia; species Serratia inhibens. The sequence continues at coordinate 757,795 of NZ_QYYG01000002.1, forward strand.
GATCCTGATTGCGCATAAGCTTGCTCACCGCCGCCGCCATTTCTGGCGTAATCCCGGCGGCTACCTGCGCCAGCATTGCGCTGTCCGCCTGCTCGCTCAGCAACCAGTCGCGGAAATCCCCCACCGTCAGGTGGGAGATCGGCGCGAAGGCCACGGCATCATGGCTATCGATAATCAGCCGCGTGACCTCATCCTTTTCGTAAGGCACCAGCAACTGCTGCAAAAACGTTTTCAGCGGTACCTCCGCCAGCGCAATGCGCGCCGCCATGCGTTCTTCCGCGCTCTCCGCCGCCACTTCCGCCAGATAGTCGCCGGAACGGGCCGGTGACGCCTTTGCCAGCAGTTGGCGTAAATCATTGAAACGGTAGCTGCGCCGGCTAAGCGTTGCCTGATACATAGCGCCCCCCTGTTTTGCCCAAATTGATCATCTGAAGCTGCAAACCCTGTACCAAGTGTAGTCAGTCGGCAGGTGAATTTATTTTTTACCGGAAATCATGCGGTTAATGCCGTTTACCGCCAGGTTCCGGGCAGCCTGAGCCTGCACTAAAATCATGCATTGCATTCCGCCGGCGAGCGCTTCGGGTTACAGTAGCCGCAACAAAGGAGAGGTAATGAACCGGCAACAGCAAATTATCCAGTGGTTACAGCAAGATAACGAAAGAATGACGGTATTGCGTACCGTACGGCGGCTCGGCCTGAATGACTGGTGTCTGGGTGCCGGATTTGTGCGCAACCTGGTATGGGACCGGCTCCAGGGTTATGCCTCCCCGACGCCGCTCAACGACATCGACGTGATTCATTTTGATCCGCAACGTGCGGAAGCGGAGCGCGATCGGATGCTGGAGGCGCGGCTGCAACAGTGGTTGCCGCAGCCATGGTCGGTGAAAAATCAGGCTCGCATGCACCTGCGCTGCGGGCGGACGCCCTACCTCAACAGCGAGGATGCCATCAGCTTTTGGACCGAGCTTGAAACGGCGATTGGCGCACGCCTGAACGCCGATGACAGCATCCAACTGGTAGCGCCTTTCGGCCTAGAGCGACTGTTCGACGACACCATTACCTTCAATACCAAAAACGGCGATATCCACACATTCGACCAACGGGTGGCCGACAAAGGCTGGCTACAACGCTGGCCGCGGCTACGGCAAGTTCGCGGGTAAAGTTTTACCTGCCGCTGCCGATACCCTGAGCAGCAACATCAAGACTCAGGGAGAGCATTATGTCCACCAGCATTACCATGATCGTGCCGGTAAAAAACACCGTACCCGGCGTCAGCAACGTCTTCAGCGCCCCCGGCAAACAGGGCCAGGTACTGATGGCCAAGCCTGTCAATCAACAGCCTGAAGGCGGTAAACCGAAAGAAACCGAAGGTGCCGGCGGCGGCGAACAGGTCAATATCTCGGACAGCAGCGCCTCGGCACGCATCAAGGCGCTGAATAAACAAATCCAGGATCTGCAACAAAAACTGGTGGATCTCAAAGACTCGGGCGGCGATGCCAAAGAGATCGAAAAACAGAAACAGCTGATCCAGGCGCAGATCAAAATGCTGCAGGCTGAAATCGAACGCATTCAGAAAGAAGAAATGGAAAAGCAACGGCAGGAGCAGGTGGCGAAAGCCGCCTCCGGCAACGCTCCGGTCAAAGGCGACGGCGTCAATCGCCCCACAGCGCTGAATGCCGTGGATGTGTATATCTGACTCAATACCCCGCCTGTTGTCGGCGTTGCTGTTGCAGCAACGCCGCCTGCTGCCCGACGACCTGCCAAATTACCTCGGCCGCCGGCGTCAGCGAGCGGTTTTTACGCCGCACCAGCATCAGCGCGCGATTAATTTCCGGTACCAGCCGACACACTGTCAATTGCCCGCCTTCCGGCAGCGGTAACGCCAGCGCCGGGAAAATGCTGATGCCGATACCCGCCGCCACCATCGGAAACAGCGTCGCCGGGTGACCGATTTCCTGCACCACCGAGGCTTCCACTCCCTGCTGGCGCAGAGCGCTGTCAATCAGCGGTCGGCTGCCCGAAGCATAATCCTGCAACACCAAACGGCTGCCGTTCAGGGCCGACCAGTGCACCTCGGGCAGTGCGGCGAACGGGTGATCGCGGCGGCACAACAGCAGGAAGGGTTCATGCAGAATCGGCTCGCAGTCCAGATCCACCGCAAGGACCGGATCCACTACGATGCCAAAATCCACTTCGGCATTACGGATACTGTGCAACACCTGCTGTTGCGCCTGATCACGCAGCATGATGCGAATGTCCGGATATTGCTGCTCCCCGGCGGCGATGCACTGCGGCATCAGGTGGGCGGAGATGGTCTGGCTGGACGCCACGCGCACCGTGCCGCTGCGCTGCACGCCAAAGCTGCGCGCATCCAGCAGCGAGGTTTGCAGTTCATCCAGCAGACGTTCAACGCGGTTGGCCAACCGCTGCCCGGCGTCGGTCAGCACCACTTCGCGCGTGGTACGGTCCAGCAGCCGCACGCCAATCTCCGCTTCCAGTTCTTTGACGCTGTGGCTGACCGCCGACTGGGTCAGGCCAATAGCCTCACCGGCCCGGCTGAAGCTACAGTGCCGGGCAATGGCGACAAAAACTCTGAGCTGTTTGATAGAATAATTCATGTATTTTTTTCATATATAAATTAAATAAATCAATTTAATTATTATATCTCGCAGCGCCACAATAAGCGCATCATTTTTATTCGAGTACGCCACCATGAGATTCTTGCCCGATCGCTTTACCCTGACGCTGATCGCCACCGTCTTGCTGGCTTCTTTCCTGCCTGCGCGGGGCGAATTCGTCGGCTGGCTAAACGTGCTGACCATCGCCGCCATCGCCTTGCTGTTTTTCATGCACGGCGCCAAGCTGTCGCGCGAGGCCATTTTGGCCGGCAGCAACAACTGGCGGCTGCATCTGTGGGTGATGTTCAGCACCTTTATCATTTTTCCGGCGCTCGGCGTGCTGTTTAAATGGTGGTCGCCGATCGACGTCAGCCCCGAGCTATATTCCGGCTTTATCTATCTGTGCATTCTGCCCGCCACCGTGCAATCGGCCATCGCCTTTACCTCGCTGGCGGGGGGCAACGTCGCCGCCGCGGTTTGCAGCGCGTCGGCCTCAAGCCTGTTGGGGATCTTCGTTTCGCCGCTGTTGGTCGGGCTGCTGATGAACGTCCACGGTGAAACCGGCAGCCTGCAGCAGGTCGGCTCGATTGTGCTGCAGCTGTTGGTGCCGTTCGTCGCCGGCCATTTGTCGCGGCCGCTGATCGGCAAGTGGATCGAACGCAACCGCAAGCTTATCGGTAAAACCGACCAGACTTCGATTCTGCTGGTGGTCTATGCCGCCTTCAGCGAAGCGGTTACGCACGGTATCTGGCATCAGGTGGGCTTGGGTTCGCTGGTGTTTATCGTGGCGGGCAGCATCGTCCTGTTGACGATCGTGCTGGTGGTGAACACTTACATGGCGCGCTGGATGGGCTTTAGCAAAGCCGACGAAATTACCATCGTGTTCTGCGGCTCGAAGAAAAGCCTGGCGAACGGCATCCCGATGGCCAATATCCTGTTCCCGGCTTCAACCGTGGGGATTATGGTATTGCCACTGATGGTGTTCCATCAGGTGCAATTGATGACCTGCGCGGTGTTGGCGAGACGTTATCAGAAGAAACAACAGGAAAAACAGGCTGTGCTTGACGCAGAGCCGTCGCGGGGATAAACGAAACGGGCTTTCGCCCGTCCGTTCAACTCTTTTTTAACGGCTTGACCAGGTGGTCAAGCCCTTCGATTTTAATCGCCAGCGTCATTTCCATCAGCATGCCGAGTTTGCCGTTGGGGAACTCGCCTTTGCGGGCGAACCACAGCAAATACTCTTCAGGCAGGTCAATCAGCGCCCGCCCTTGGTACTTGCCGAACGGCATCAGGGTATTGGCGATCTCGATCAGGTTCTCTTTTTCCATCAGACACCCAGCAGGCGGATCATTTCCGCTTCATCGATCACAGCAATGCCCAGTTCCTGCGCCTTCACCAGCTTGGAGCCGGCCGCTTCACCGGCAATCACCAGATCGGTCTTTTTCGAGACGCTGCCGCTGACCTTGGCACCCAGCGCCGTCAGGCGATCTTTGGCCTCATCGCGTGAAAGTTGGCTCAGCGAACCGGTCAACACCACGGTTTTACCGGCGAACGGGCTGTCGATCTCTTCAGGCACCACCACCACCACGTCTGGCCAGTTGATGCCAATCTCGGCGCCAATCAGTTCGTCGATCACCTTCTGGTTCAGCTCTTCGTCGAGGAAATGACGCACATGTTTCGCTACTACCTCGCCGACGTCCGGCACTTTTTTCAACGTATCGATATCGGCGGCATACAGTTTTTGCAACTCGCCGAAGTACGCCGCCAGGTTAGCTGCCGTAGCCTCTCCCACTTCGCGGATGCCGAGTGCATACAGAAAACGGGCAAAGGTGGTCCGCTTGGATTTCTCCAGTGCGTTGACCAGGTTCTGCGCCGACTTCGGTCCCATGCGATCCAACCCGGTCAGAATACCGGCGGACAGGCGGAATAAATCGGCCGGATTCTTCACATACTCTTTTTCCACCAGTTGCTCGATGATCTTGTCGCCCATTCCGTCAACGTCCATCGCACGGCGGGAAACGAAGTGCTTCAGCGCTTCCTTACGCTGCGCGGCGCAGATCAGCCCACCGGTGCAGCGCGTTACCGCTTCGCCCTCTACTCGCTCCACATCGGAACCGCACACCGGGCAATGCAGTGGAAACACTATTTCACGCGCGTCCTGCGGGCGGCGATCCTCAATCACCCCGACCACCTGCGGGATCACGTCACCGGCACGGCGTACGATCACCGTGTCGCCGATGCGCAAGCCCAAACGTTCGATCTCGTCGGCGTTGTGCAGCGTGGCGTTACTGACAATCACGCCGGCAACCTGTACCGGCTCCAGCCGCGCCACCGGCGTTATCGCCCCGGTACGCCCAACCTGGAATTCCACCTCACGCACCAGGGTAATCTGCTCCTGCGCCGGGAACTTGAACGCCGTCGCCCAGCGCGGCGCACGCGCCACAAATCCCAGCGTTTCCTGCAGGTCGATATCATCGATTTTGACCACCACGCCGTCGATATCAAACCCGAGTTGCGCGCGGTCCTGCTCGACCTGGCGGTAGAAAGCCAATACTTCGTCGCTGCCGGTGCAGCGTTTGGCGCGATCGCTGACCGGCAACCCCCAGTCTTTGAACTGCGTCAGGCGCTGCCAGTGGCTGCGCGGCAGTTCACCGCCTTCCAGCAGACCAACGCCGTAGCAGAAAAAGGTCAGCGGGCGTTTGGCGGTAATGCGCGGATCCAGCTGGCGGATAGAACCGGCGGCGGCGTTGCGTGGGTTGGCAAATATCTTGCCGTCCTTGCGACGCGCCTCTTCGTTCATCTGTTCAAAGCCGGCCTGCGGCATAAACACTTCACCGCGCACTTCCAGCCGGCGCGGGATATTGTCGCCGGTCAGGCGCAGCGGAATGGCGCGGATGGTGCGCACGTTGGAGGTAATATTCTCACCGGTGGTGCCGTCGCCGCGCGTGGCCGCACGCACCAGTTCGCCATCTTCATACAGCAGGCTGACCGCCAGACCGTCCAGCTTCAACTCGCAACAAAAGGTGAGTGGCTCGCTGCTTTTGAGGCGATCCTGCACGCGTTTGTAGAACGCCAGGAAGCTTTCTTCGTCGAAGACGTTATCCAGCGACAGCATCGGCACTTCATGGCGCACCTGATCGAATGCCGCCAGCGGAGCGGCGCCAACGCGCTGGGTCGGTGAATCAGCGGTGATCAGCTCCGGGTGCGCGCTTTCCAGCTCGCGCAGTTCGCGCATCAGGCGGTCGTATTCCGCATCCGGCACTTCCGGCGCATCAAGCACATGATATTGGTATTCATGATGGCGCAGTGAGGTTCGTAGTTGATTGATTTGTTGGATTATCGATTCCATGGCTCACCATCAAAGATAAAAAACCCCCGGCAAGCGGGGGCTTTGTTGTTACGGATGTTCAGTGCGCGTGGCTACCGGTCAGGCGTTGCTTTCCAACACTTCACGGATGCGCGCTTTGTAGGTTTCCAGCTTCTGTGGGGTCATCATGCGGCGCTCATCGTCCAGCACCACACCGCCCACGTCGTCGGCGATCCGCTGTGCCGACTGCAGCATCAGCTTGAAGTTCTGATTAGCGTCGCCATAAGACGGCACCATCATGAACATCGACACGCCCGGCGTGGAGAAATCGGACATCATGTCAGGATCAAAAGATCCCGGCTTGACCATATTCGCCAGGCTGAACAGCACAGGACCACTGCCTGCCGGGCTGATATGGCGATGGAAAATCCCCATCGCGCCAAACTGGAAGCCCGCTTGCAGCACGCTCTGCAGCAGAACTTCGCCGCCGATCACGCCACCCTGATGTGCGGTAACATGCAGCACCAGTACGGTTTCTTTCAGTTTTGCCGGTTTAATGGCTGCCGGAGCAGGCTGAGGTTCCACCGCCGCTGGTTTCACTTCCGGCTGCGGCTGATGCACAGGTTCGGCGCGGAACGCCGGCTCCGCTGCAGGCGCCACAGGCGGCAGATCGTCAACGCGCGGTTCACGGCGCGGCGCAGGCTGCTGCGGCACGTCGTCCTCTTCGTCCTGCGCGTAAGTGTCCAGCAGGATGTCATCATAATCCGGCCGCTGAGACAGCGGTGGCGGAGACTGATGAGCAGCCGGTTGAACGGCACGTGGCGTTGGCTCGGCCGCCGGAGCAGGCTTGGGCGCAACCACGGGTTCTTCGCGTGCGGCATCAAAATGACCAAAGGACGGCTCATCGTGCGGGTTAGCGGCGCGTACACGCACCTCTCCCACGCCTTCATCGAGATCGTCGATCGGGGATTGTTCACGTTCTTTTTTAGAACGCTTGGCTGGGCGATCGCGGAAAAGCGATGAGCGTTCTTTGCGACTGGTCCACAGACCGTGCAATAACAACGCTATTATGGCGATCGCGCCAACAACGATTAATATCAGACGCAAATCCTGCATCATTGCTATCTCTGTTGTTCCAATACATTGCCACCGCGGCAAACATTCACTCTTTAACTCTATTTGCCCGAGCACACAAGTGCAAGTCCGTGCTGAACTTTATGCCAATAAAGATGATTATACTGCCTTTTTTTGCTGTTTTTTCAGCCAATGCCACCCTAGCCAGCAGAAAATCATCCCGATATGATAGCGATGCCTGTTCAGACAAAGAGATAACTTAAGATATGTCCTATACGCAGTCACCTTCTCACTCCACCAGCGGCTTTCATTATTTCGCCGAAGGTTGGCGCCTGATTTCGCGCCCGGGGATTAAACGCTATGTCGTCCTGCCGTTGCTGGTCAACGTGCTGCTGATGGGCTCCGCTTTCTGGTGGCTGTTCAGCCAGCTTGGCGATTGGATCCCCAGCATGATGAGCCATGTACCCAACTGGCTGCAGTGGTTGAGCTATCTGCTGTGGCCGCTGGCGGTCGTTTCCGTCCTGCTGGTATTCAGTTATTTGTTCAGCACCATCACCAACCTGATTGCCGCGCCGTTCTGCGGCCTGCTGGCCGAACATCTGGAGGGCAGCCTGACCGGCAAGCCGCTGCCGGACACCGGCATCTTCGGCATTGTGAAAGACCTGCCGCGCATCATGACGCGTGAATGGCGCAAGCTGGCGTACTACCTGCCGCGTGCGCTGCTGTTGCTGATACTCTATTTCATCCCGGGGATTGGCCAAACGGTGGCGCCGGTATTGTGGTTTCTGTTCAGCGCATGGATGCTGGCGATCCAGTATTGCGACTACCCGTTCGATAACCATAAGGTGAGCTTTGCCGATATGCGTCGCGCGCTGCGTCAGCATAAAACCGATAACCTGCAGTTTGGCGCAATGGTCAGCCTGTTCACCATGATCCCAATCCTTAATCTGGTGATCCTGCCGGTCGCGGTTTGCGGTGCCACCGCCATGTGGGTTGACCGCTATCGCACACAATTCGTTCGTTCCTGAGCCGTTTCATTCCCCGCTTTACGATTAATTCTTCGACAGGGCGCGCAATTTGCGCCCTTATCCTTGTGCTTAAAACTTATTTCCTAATAACATATCGATATACCAATTCTTTACTTCCCTGCCGGTACTGTTAGCGTATGCTTTCGATGTTCCCCACATTTTCATAGAGTTAAAGGACGGGCTATGAGCAAGATATATGAAGACAACTCATTAACGATCGGCCATACGCCGCTGGTTCGTCTGAACCGTATCGGCAACGGACGCATTTTGGCCAAGGTTGAATCACGCAACCCAAGCTTCAGCGTTAAGTGCCGCATCGGTGCCAATATGATTTGGGACGCGGAAAAACGCGGCATCCTGGTCGCCGGCAAAGAACTGGTGGAGCCGACCAGCGGCAACACCGGCATCGCTCTGGCCTTCGTCGCCGCAGCACGCGGCTACAAACTGACGCTGACCATGCCGGAAACCATGAGCATCGAACGCCGCAAGCTGCTTAAGGCGCTGGGCGCCAATCTGGTGCTGACCGAAGGCGCAAAAGGCATGAAAGGCGCCATCGCCAAGGCGGAAGAAATCGTCGCCACCGATCCTGAGCGTTACCTCATTTTGCAGCAGTTCAGCAACCCGGCTAACCCGGCCATTCATGAGCAAACCACCGGCCCGGAAATCTGGGAAGACACCGATGGCGAGGTCGACGTTTTCATCTCCGGCGTCGGTACCGGTGGCACCCTGACCGGCGTCAGCCGCTATATCAAAAACACCAAAGGCAAAGCGATTACCACCGTAGCGGTAGAACCTACCGATTCCCCGGTGATCACACAGGCGTTGGCCGGTGAAGAAATCAAACCGGGCCCGCACAAGATTCAGGGCATCGGTGCCGGTTTTATCCCCGGTAACCTGGATCTCGATCTGGTTGACCGCGTAGAACAAATCACCAACGATGAAGCCATTAGCATGGCGCGTCGTCTGATGGACGAAGAAGGCATTCTGGCGGGCATTTCCTCCGGTGCGGCCGTGGCGGCGGCGGTGAAAATCGCAGAAGAAGCCGACTTCGCCGACAAAACCATCGTTGTGATTCTGCCTTCCTCGGGCGAACGCTATCTGAGCACCGCGCTGTTTGCCGATTTGTTCACCGAGCAAGAATTGCAACAGTAGTGCCACCTGTGCACAAATAGCTAAAAAAGCACCTTCCGAGGTGCTTTTTTGTGGACTGGATCAAAGTTTATAGCAGTTGAAGATTGATTTTACCCGCCAGCTTTAGTATTTAACGGTGCATTATTTCGATGCGCAAAATTAATCACCCTCCATACCTTGTTTAAGCTGAATCGATTTACTCGTTTGTCGCAGCTGCGTTAAACACGGCATAATGGAGAGCTGATTGAAACGACGGCAGAAGCCAAATTTTTTTGATCTGAAGGGCCAAATCCGTCGTTTTCTGTTGCATCAATGCTCGCCCCTGTACCATAGTCAGGCGCTAACCAGACAAGCTAAAGTCATACCCTTGGGCTAAACTTTAGCTCCACAACACACCAATAAGTTGGGGAAACATCAATGTTCCAGCAAGAAGTTACTATCACCGCTCCGAATGGTCTGCACACTCGCCCTGCCGCTCAGTTCGTTAAAGAAGCCAAAGGCTTCACCTCTGACATTACCGTGACTTCCAACGGTAAAAGCGCCAGCGCCAAGAGCCTGTTCAAACTGCAAACTCTGGGGCTGACTCAAGGGACCGTAGTGACCATCTCTGCTGAAGGTGAAGACGACCAGAAAGCCGTTGAGCACTTGGTAAAACTGATGGCAGAGCTTGAGTAATCGGCCCGTCTTTTTAGTTAACACCAGTCAAGAGTAAGGTAGGGTTATGATTTCAGGCATTTTAGTATCACCGGGTATCGCTTTTGGTAAGGCTCTCCTACTGAAAGAAGATGAAATTGTCATCAACCGGAAGAAAATCTCTGCAGACCATGTAGAACAGGAAGTCTCGCGTTTTCTGGCTGGCCGCGCCAAAGCGTCCGAACAGCTGGAAGCGATCAAGACCAAAGCTGGCGAAACCTTCGGCGAAGAAAAAGAAGCTATCTTCGAAGGCCACATCATGCTGCTGGAAGACGAAGAGCTTGAGCAGGAAATCATAGCCCTAATCAAAGACGATCTGGCTTCTGCCGATGCGGCGGCCTACACCATCATCGAAGGCCAGGCGAAAGCGCTGGAAGAGCTGGACGATGAATACCTGAAAGAACGTGCGGCCGACGTACGCGACATCGGTAAGCGCCTGCTGCAGAACATTCTGGGCCTGGCTATCGTCGATCTGAGCTCCATCCAGGACGAAGTGATCCTGGTTGCTACCGATTTGACCCCGTCTGAGACCGCGCAGTTGAACCTGAACAAAGTGTTGGGTTTCATCACCGATCTCGGCGGCCGTACCTCGCACACCTCTATCATGGCGCGCTCCCTGGAACTGCCGGCAATCGTAGGCACCAGCGACGTGACCAAACAGGTGAAGAACGACGATTACCTGATTCTGGATGCGGTTAACAATAAAATTTACGTTAACCCGACTGCTGACGTTATCGATCAGCTGAAAGCCGCACAGAACCAGTACGTTACCGAGAAAAACGATCTGGCCAAGCTGAAAGATCTGCCGGCCATTACGCTGGACGGTCATCAGGTTGAAGTCTGCGCCAACATCGGCACCGTGCGCGACGTCGCGGGTGCAGAGCGCAACGGCGCTGAAGGTGTCGGCCTGTATCGTACAGAATTCCTGTTCATGGACCGCGACTCGCTGCCAACCGAAGACGAACAGTTCCAGGCCTATAAAGCCGTTGCTGAAGCCGTCGGCGCACAGGCCGTGATCGTCCGTACCATGGACATCGGCGGCGACAAAGACCTGCCGTATATGAACCTGCCGAAAGAAGAGAACCCGTTCCTCGGCTGGCGCGCCATCCGCATCGCCATGGACCGCAGAGAAATCCTGCACGCACAGCTGCGCGCCATTTTGCGCGCATCCGCGTTCGGCAAACTGCGCATCATGTTCCCGATGATCATTTCCGTCGAAGAAGTGCGCGATCTGAAAGGCGAACTCGAGACGCTGAAAGCGCAGCTGCGTGAAGAAGGCAAGGCGTTTGACGAAACAATCGAAGTAGGCGTAATGGTGGAAACACCGGCTGCGGCGGTGATTGCTCACCATCTGGCGAAAGAAGTCGACTTCTTTAGTATTGGGACAAACGATCTAACCCAGTATACTCTGGCGGTAGATCGCGGCAACGAGCTGATTTCTCATCTCTATAACCCGATGTCCCCATCAGTGCTTGGCCTGATCAAACAGGTCATTGATGCATCTCACGCGGAAGGCAAGTGGACCGGCATGTGCGGCGAACTGGCTGGCGATGAGCGTGCTACACTGTTGTTATTGGGCATGGGGCTGGATGAGTTCAGCATGAGTGCGATTTCAATCCCGCGCATCAAGAAAATTATTCGTAATACGAATTTCGAAGATGTGAAGGCGTTGGCAGCGCAAGCCTTGGCACAGCCAACGGCGCAAGATCTGATGAATTGCGTGAATAAATTCATCGAAGAAAAAACGCTCTGCTAAACTTCCACGACACTGGAACGCCGCCCAATTTAATGCTTAGGAGAAGATCATGGGTTTGTTCGATAAACTGAAATCTCTGGTTTCTGATGACAAGAAAGACACGGGCACTATCGAGATCGTTGCTCCACTTTCTGGCGAAATCGTTAATATCGAAGATGTACCTGACGTAGTTTTCGCTGAAAAAATCGTTGGCGACGGTATTGCCATCAAACCGACAGGCAACAAAATGGTTGCCCCGGTTGACGGCACTATCGGTAAAATTTTCGAAACCAACCATGCTTTCTCTATCGAATCCGACAGCGGCATCGAGCTGTTTGTCCACTTCGGTATCGACACCGTTGAACTGAAAGGCGAAGGCTTCAAACGCATCGCTGAAGAAGGCCAGCGCGTCAAGAAAGGCGACGTGGTTATCGAGTTCAACCTGGCACTGCTGGAAGAGAAAGCCAAGTCTATCCTGACTCCGGTTGTTATCTCCAACATGGACGAGATCAAAGAACTGATCAAACTGTCCGGCACCGTTATCGTTGGTGAAACCCCGATCATCCGCATCAAGAAGTAATTGCGAATGTGCAAGACAAACGGCGCCCCTGGCGCCGTTTTTTTTACGTCATTCTTGTCGCGAAAAATCACTCCTCGCGTGCTTGCCAACCACCATTGATCAGCCAATGCGCGCAGGCTTCACCAAGCTCATGATTCGCTTTCGCCTCATAGTCGGCGCATTCCTGCACGGACAGCACCTCTGCCCAACGCTTATTTACACCTTTGTTGAAAAATGTATTGCCGCCGCCCTGCCACAAACTCCCGTTCATGGGTGCAACCTTTTCCCCATTCTGTTTCATCCAGTCAAACGAGCAATGCAGTACAATGTCATGCCAGTGCGCGTCTTGAATAGGGATCTCTAAAAACCTGGCAATTCGTCTGATGGTACCGGGCGTATCTTGCTTAATATCGTTAAAATGCAACAGCAGTAAATTAGGCAGATGGCGAATTGACCACCAACTTTTGATGTTCTGCAAAAAAGCCTCACCCTCTCGGTTTAACCACTGCTGCCAGTATTGTTTAACATCCGCAGCCGCTTTTGGCGGTGCTTTGGCGATCTGCCCTTCGGCATTATCAAGCCCTTGACGAAATTGTTCGCTAAGGTTTAATTCCACATTATGCCGACTCCAGGCGCAATCGCGCCCGTCACGAGCGACATAGATATATTTGGCCTTCGGTGAATACACCAATGCATCGACCGGAAGATGCGTTTTTATGATCCTCCGATGTTGCTGTTGCGCATATAACTCAAGCAGGATTTGTCGACCTGGAAGACGAAAATCCAACCAGGGTGAAATATCGGCAATGGCCACGTTCTCATCACCATTAAACACCAGCTGGGCCACAATTTGTTGTGTCAACGTCGTGCCCGCTTTAGGTGATGAAGCGATAATGATGTCGTCATCGCGAAAAACAAACTCATTCCAAATGCTCGAGTCGGAAAGGTAACACTGCTGTTCGCGCTGTTTTACTGGCCAAATCGTTGGGTTCATGTTGTCTCCGCTAAGCTGTGATAAATTCATAACGACATCATTATCACGCTAACTTAAACCAAGGAATCGTCATATTCCCAAGTTTTATGTCGCACTAATCAAGCGTAGCAAAGTATAATTCCAAATCAACATTCTCCCAAAATCCGCATGACTTTACCCCCAGCGAGGGATGCGCAGAGTGATGATTAACCCCTCTTGCTCGCCGTTGCGCGCATCAACCTGGCCGCCGTGCGCCAGCACCACCTTGCGGGTGATCGCCAGCCCCAGCCCGTAACCCTTGCCCGACATTGCCGATTTCACCCGAACGAACGGATCAAAAATGCTGGAGAGCTTTGACTCTTCCACTCCCGGCCCCTGATCGCTCACCTCGATCTGGAACAGTTGGTCGATACGCGTCAGCACTACCGTCACCCGCTGCCCGTGGCTGGAGAAACGCAATGCGTTACGCACGATGTTATCCACGGCGCGCCGCATCAGTTCGGCATTGCCTTTGACGGTGTACTCCACGTCAGAACTGGCTTGCAACACGATCTCTACCCCCGGGATCTGCGCTTCGTAGCGTGCGTCGTTGACCACCGCATCCACCAGCCCGTAAAGATCGAAATACTCCTCGTCCGGCAGGTTGTTGCTCTCGGCGCGCGACAGCGCCAGCAACTCGCCAATCATTTTATCCAGCCGCCCCGCTTCGTGCTCTATGCGCTGCAATGAGTTCTCGACGTTGCCGTCATTCTGCCGCGCCAGCCCAATGGCCAACTGCAGTCGGGCAAGCGGTGAGCGCAGTTCGTGCGAAACATCGTGCAGTAACTGCTCACGAGCGCTGACCAACAGTTCCAGCCTTTCGGCCATGGTGTCGAAATCGCGCGCTACTTCAGAAATTTCATCGTGCCGCCGGCGCATCGCCGGGAACAGCCGCACAGACAAATCCCCTTGCGCTACACGATCAAAACCGGCGCTCAATTTGCGCATTGGCCGGGTCAGGTTCCACGCCAGCACGGCGCTGAACAACAGCCCACCCAACCCGCCCACCCACAGCATCGGCGCGGGGATGTTGAAGAAATGCGAACGCTTGTGAGGGCGGTACTGTTCGCGCAGGGTGCGCACGTCATAATTCAACAGGTAGCCGCTGCTGTCCCCCGTTTGCACCCATGCCGTGATATTTTCCGGCATGCGACGAACCTCGAAAGGCTCCTCAGCCGGCGCAGGCGGATGCGCCATCGGGGTTACCGACAAAAAGCGACGGTCATCGGCCGACCAATCTTTCATCATGGCTTCCAGGGCTGGTACACCGCCGCTGCGCAGCAAAGTGCCGGCTGTTGCCAACTGCAGATTGATCAGCCGCCGGGCCATGGCATTTTCCGGTGGCTCATAGCGATCGCCGTACAGGGAAAAAGCGACCCACAGCGCCTGGGTCATGATGATAAACGTGAGCCAGAAACCCAGCAGGATTTTCCAGAATAGTCTTCCGCGCATGGGCATTACCTGATGCGGTAGCCGATGCTGCGCACCGTTTCGATGCTGAGCACGTTGTCGGTCAGCGCGCCCAGCTTCTGGCGGATGTTGCTGATATGAACGTCAACGCTGCGGTCATAGGCCTCACGCGGGCGCCCCAACCCTTTTTCCGACAGCTCGTCCTTGGACACCACACGCTCCGGCGCGCGCAACAGCAGTTCCAGCAGGTTGAACTCCGAAGCGGTCAGATCAAACGCCTTGCCGCGCCATTCGCTGCTGCGGGTGGACGGGTTAAGCGTCAGTTCACCGAAGCTGATGGCAATCTCGTCGTCCACCTCGTCCGGGCGCTCGTCGAAACGACGCAACACCGCACGCAGGCGCGCCACCAGTTCACGCGGATAGCAGGGTTTGGGCATGTAGTCGTCGGCGCCCATTTCCAGGCCGATGACCCGATCGATATTGTCGCCTTTGGCCGTCAGCATGATGATCGGCATACGGCTTTTTTTACGCACGTCGCGCAGCACATCAATGCCGCTCATGTCCGGCAACATGATGTCGAGGATCATCGCGGTATACTCGCCCGATAACGCGCCTTCCACCCCCGCTCTGCCGGTCAGCACCAGCGTGGCGTTAAACCCTTCGCCGGTCAGGTATTCGCTCAGCATGGTGCCAAGCTCCAGGTCATCATCGACCAATAAAATTTTCATGCCTTGCTCCTTCGCGGATTTTCGTCATTTTTACGCCTATTTGCCTGCTTCGCAGCCGGTTTTACTCAATCCTTACACATTCCTGAACGCCACTTAACCGCAGCCCGGCCGGCGGCGCGCTAAATTAGTGCAAATAGATTTTTGCCGCGCTTTTATGCCAGGGAACCTCTTCGTCATGCCATCGTTTCAACGCTCAAAACGCTATCTGCTGCCCACTGTCATTGTGGCTGCTATCGCCTTATTTCTCTACTTCAGAGCGCAAGGCACCGCCGAAACGCCCCGTTATATCACCGCGGTGGCGCAAACGCGCGATCTGGAACAAACCGTGCTGGCCGATGGCACCATCGAAGCGCAAAAACAGGTCAGCGTCGGCGCGCAGGTCTCCGGTCAGATAAAAGCCCTGCGCGTGGCGCTGGGCGATAAAGTGCATAAAGGGCAGCTGGTGGCCGAGATAGACGATTTAACCCAGCAGAACTCGCTGAGGGACGCAGAAGCGGCATTGAAGAACGTACAGGCGCAACGCGCCTCCAAACTGGCGGCGCTGCGCAACAATCAGCTCGCCTATCAGCGCCAGCAGACCATAGTGGCGCGTGGCGTCGGCGTGCAGGCGGATTTTGACAGCGCCAAAGCCACGCTGGAGGCCACCCGCGCCGATATCAACGCGCTGGACGCGCAGATCGTGCAAGCGCAGATCGCGGTGAATACCGCGCAGGTCAACCTCGGCTATACCAAAATCACCTCGCCGATCGACGGCACCATAGTCGCGCTGCCGGTAGAGGAAGGACAGACGGTGAATGCGGTGCAAAGCGCCCCGACCCTGGTCAAAGTCGCCCGTCTGGACACCATGACCATCGAAGCGCAGATTTCCGAGGCCGACGTGGTGAAGGTGAAAACCGGCATGCCGGTCTATTTCACCATTCTCGGCGATCCGGGCAAACACTACCGCGCCACGCTGCGGGCGATAGAACCGGCACCCGACTCGATCAATGATGAGACCACCACGTCCAGCTCCAGCAGCGCCAGTTCCAGCAGTTCTTCCACCACCAGCACCGCGATTTACTATAACGGCCTGTTCGACGTGGCAAACCCGGACGGCGCGCTGCGCATCTCCATGACCGCGCAGGTGTATATCGTGCTGGCCAGGGCGAAAGGTGCGGTGGTGATCCCCGCCACCGCGCTGCAGGGCGACTGGGTACAAGTGGTGGACGAACAAGGCAATATCGCCCGCCGCCCGGTGAAGGTCGGCATCAATAACAATGTCGATGCGCAGATCATCAGCGGCGTGTTGGCCGGCGAAAAAGTGATTGTCAGCCAGGTCAACGCGGCGACGCAAAGCAGCACGCGGCGTATGGGCCCGCCGCCGATGGGGATGTGATTGATGAACCCACCTCCTCTTTTGCAACTGCGCGGCATCAGCCGCCGTTTTCAGGCCGGCGAACAGAGCGTGACGGTGCTGAACAATATCAATCTCACTATCGGCCAGGGCGAAATGGTGGCGATCGTCGGCGCTTCCGGCTCCGGCAAATCGACGCTGATGAACATTCTCGGCTGCCTGGATCGCCCCAGCGAAGGGGATTATCAGGTCGCCGGGCGCAGCACCGGGCAGTTGGATCGCGATAGCCTGGCCGAACTGCGTCGCGAACATTTCGGTTTTATCTTCCAGCGCTATCACCTGCTGGCAGAACTCACCGCGCAAGACAACGTCGAGGTGCCGGCGGTCTACGCCGGGCGTCAGCGCGCCGTACGCCGCCAGCGTGCCGCCGATCTTTTGCAGCGGCTCGGGCTGGCGGACCGTCTGAACTACCGGCCCAGCCAGCTCTCCGGCGGCCAGCAGCAACGCGTCAGCATCGCACGCGCGTTGATGAACGGCGGTGAAGTGATCCTGGCGGATGAACCGACCGGCGCGCTGGACAGCCACAGCGGGCAAGAAGTCCTGAGCATTCTGAAAGACCTGCATGCACGCGGTCATACGGTGGTGATCGTCACCCATGACATGCAGATCGCCGAACATGCCCAGCGCATTATTGAGCTACGCGACGGCGAGGTTGTCGCCGATCGGCAAAAAAACGCCCAGACCAACGCACTGCTGCCGAAGGTGCCGGAAAGTGCCGGCAGCCGTTGGCAATCGCAGCGCGACCGCTTTTACGAAGCCTTCAAAATGGCGTTGCTGGCGATGGCGTCACAGCGTCTGCGCACCTTATTGACCATGCTCGGCATTATCATCGGCATCGCTTCGGTGGTGTCGGTGGTGGCGCTGGGTAAAGGTTCGCAGCAGCAGGTGCTGGCGAACATCAATGCCATGGGCACCAGCACGCTGGAAATCTACCCGGGCAAGGATTTCGGCGATATGCGCTCTGCGGCGATCCAGACGCTGCGCGCCACCGACGCCGACGCGTTGGCGCAACAGGGATACGTCCACAGCGTGACGCCGACCCTGTCCAGCAGCACCACCTTTCGCTATGGCAATCAATCGGTCAGCGGTACGGTCAATGGCGTAGGCGAGCAATATTTTCTGGTACGCGGTTACAGCATCGACAGCGGCATGGCATTTAACCGCCATAGCGTCGACAACCTGATGCAGGAAGCGGTGATCGACGAAAATACCCGCAATAAACTGTTCCCCAACGGGGCCAATCCGCTCGGCGAAGTGATCCTGCTCGGTTCGCTGCCGTGCCGGATTATCGGCGTCGCCGCCAAAAAACAGAGCGGCTTCGGCAGCGATGAAAACCTGAACGTCTGGATCCCCTACACCACCGTCATGAAACGCATGCTGGGCCAAAGTTACCTGAAGAGCATCACCGTGCGGGTCAACGACGATGTCGACCTCGGCAGCGCCGAGGACGGCGTCACCCGTTTGCTGAGCCAGCGCCACGGCACCAAGGATTTCTTCGTCATGAACACCGACAGCATCCGCCAAACCATTGAGAAAACCACGGCTACCCTGACGCTGTTGGTGTCGATGATCGCGCTGATCTCGCTGGTGGTGGGCGGTATTGGGGTGATGAATATCATGCTGGTGTCGGTCACCGAGCGCACGCGTGAAATCGGCGTGCGCATGGCGGTAGGCGCCCGCGCCGGGGACATCATGCAGCAGTTTTTAATCGAGGCGGTGCTGGTGTGCCTGCTGGGCGGCGCTTTGGGGGTGCTGCTGTCACTGGGGATCGGCGTGCTGTTCAGCCAATTCAGCAGTAACTTCGCCATGATCTACTCCGGGGCCTCGATCGCCGCCGCGTTTGTCTGTTCGACGCTGATCGGGGTGATTTTCGGCTTTTTCCCGGCGAAACGCGCCGCCGGGATGGATCCGATACATGCGTTGGAAAGGGAATAACCTTCAGTCAAAAACGCCGGTGGAGAGATAACGATCGCCGCGATCGCAGATAATCGCCACAATCACGCTGCCTGGGTTCGTCGCAGCAATGCGCAACGCACCGGCCACCGCACCGCCGGAGCTGACGCCGCAGAAAATGCCTTCGCGCTGAGCCAACTGGCGAATGGTCTGCTCGGCGTCGGTTTGCTGGATATCCAGAACCTGATCCACCAGCTCCGGGCGGAATATACCCGGCAGATAGGCCGGTGACCAACGGCGGATGCCGGGAATGCTGCTGCCTTCCGCCGGCTGCAGGCCAATGATTTGCACCTGCGGGTTTTGGCTCTTGAGGTAACCGCCCACGCCGGTAATGGTACCGGTGGTGCCCATGCTGGAGACGAAATGCGTAATGCGCTGGTGGGTCTGTTGCCAGATTTCCGGGCCGGTGGTGGTAAAGTGGGCGTATGGATTATCCAGATTATTGAATTGATCCAGCACTTTGCCCTGCCCTTCGCGCTGCATTTCCAGCGCCAGATCGCGCGCGCCTTCCATCCCCAGTTCACGACTGACCAGAATCAGTTCGGCGCCATAGGCACGCATCGCCGCCTGGCGTTCCTGGCTCATATTTTCCGGCATCAGCAGCTTAAGGGAATAGCCCTTCAGCGCCGCGATCATGGCCAGCGCAATGCCGGTGTTGCCGCTGGTGGCTTCGATCAGCTTGTCGCCGGGTTTTATTTCGCCGCGCAGTTCCGCCTGTTGGATCATCGCCAGCGCGGCGCGATCCTTTACCGACCCCGCAGGGTTGTTGCCTTCCAGTTTGAGCCAGACTTCGCTGCCCAGTCCTGCGGCCAGACGTTGTACTTTTACCAGCGGGGTATTGCCGATGCATTGTTCGAGCGTTGTCACGATCTTTGCCTGTCTGTTGAAGTGCGTAATGTAAAAAGGCAACCCTGGGGTTGCCTTTAAAATAATATTGGCCATAAGGCTGTGTCCCGCAATAGTGCGTGAGCACCGCTGGCGGTCATTTTAGCGCGCAGCAAGGCGCGAGCCGTGAGGTTTGGTGGGCCAAATAAGCGGTTCGTAACACAGGTGCGCGCTCAAATGGCCCCAGCCCTTCGGGTCGCGCCCCAAAAGCCCGTACTCAGCGTTGTCGGGCTTGGACGTAGTACCTCTATGCCCTGCCCCCTCCGCCTTGATTACGGGCTTTTAGGTCTGCGACGGTGCCACGACCTATTACGGGAAACAGCCTAAACTATCAGGCGCTTTTGGCTAACGCAACAGGTTGCAGCAGTTGATCGCCAGCGTACAGACGCGCATTCAGGCTGCCGACATAGTAACGGCCGCCGCGCACCGGGGGTTGGTTGCCCTCCGGCAGCACCACGCTGATGGGTTCCTGGTGCCAGCCGATCGGTTGTACGATCAACTGCCAGAAATGGCCGCGCGGGCTGGCTTCCAGCACCTGTACCGGCAGCGGGCAACGCTCGCTGCTCTCGGTGGCCACTTCCATTTCCCACGGACGCAGGAACAGATCGACGCTGCCCTGATGCATCGGCTGGAACGACAGCGGCCACTGATGCGCGCCGACAAACAGCTGCGAGCCGCGGATTTCGCCGCTCAGGCGGTTCACTTCACCCATAAACTCCAGCACGAAACGGCTGGCCGGTTCACGCATGATTTCGTTCGGTGAGCCAACCTGTTCAATATTGCCCTGGCTCATCACCACGATGCGATCGGCCACTTCCATCGCCTCTTCCTGATCGTGGGTCACGAACACGCTGGTGAATTTCAGCTCTTCGTGCAGTTGGCGCAACCAGCGGCGCAACTCTTTGCGCACCTGCGCGTCCAGCGCACCGAAAGGTTCGTCCAACAGCAGAATTTGCGGCTCTACCGCCAGCGCACGCGCCAACGCCACACGCTGCTTCTGGCCGCCGGAAAGCTGTGACGGGTAACGGTTGGCCAAATGGCCAAGCTGCACCATTTCCAGCAGTTGGGTCACTTTCTGTTTGATCGCCGCCGCGTTCGGGCGCTCACGGCGCGGCAGCACGCTCAGGCCAAAGGCGATATTGTCGAATACCGTCATATGGCGGAACAGCGCGTAATGCTGGAACACGAAGCCCACGCGGCGATCGCGTGCATGCACATGGCTGACGTCGGTGCCATGGAAGCCCAGCTTGCCGCCGCTCTGGCTTTCCAGCCCGGCGATAATACGCAGCAGCGTAGTTTTACCGGAGCCGGACGGCCCCAGCAGCGCGACCATCTCACCGGAGGAAATATCGAGCGAGATATCGTTCAATACCTTGGTACGACCGAAAAATTTGTTGATGCCGCTAATCTCAATGCTCATGATTTTCCTCCCGCTCGAGGCGCGCATTTTGGCGTTCCAGACGCCATTGCAAGCCACTCTTCAAGAATAAGGTAATTATCGCCATCAGGGTCAGCAACCCGGCGGCGGTAAAGGAGCCGACGGTGTTGTAATCCTGTTGCAGCAACTCCACCTGCAGCGGCAGGCTGAAGGTTTCGCCGCGAATAGAACCGGACACTACAGATACCGCACCGAACTCGCCGATGGCGCGCGCGTTGGTCAGCACCACGCCGTACAACAGCGCCCAGCGGATGTTAGGCAACGTGACGCGGCGGAACATCTGCCAGCCGGACGCACCCAGTAAAATGGCGGCCTCGTCTTCCTGGCTGCCCTGGCTGAGCATCATCGGCACCAGCTCACGCACCACGAACGGGCAGGTCACGAAAATGGTCACCAGCACCATGCCCGGCCAGGAGAACATCACCTGGATATTATGCGTATCCAGCCAACCGCCCAGCAGGCCATTGCTGCCGTAAAACAGCAGATAAATCAGCCCCGCCACCACCGGTGAAACGGCGAACGGAATGTCGACCAAGGTCAGCAACAGCTGGCGGCCCGGGAAGGTGAAACGCGTCACCAGCCACGCCAGCAGCGTGCCGAAAATCAGGTTGAACGGCACGGTAATCAACGCGATCAGCACCGTCAGCCAGATGGCGTGCAGCATGTCGCGATCGAGCAAGTTGCCCCACATCGCGCCAACGCCTTTGGAAAAGGCCTCGGCGAAAATCGAAATTATCGGCACCACCAGCAGCAGCACCGAGAACAGCACGCCGATACCGATCAGCGTCCATTTTCCCCAGTTGACGCGCGGGCGTTCGACGCCGTTGAACTCAGAGATATCGGCCATCAGTGCCCCCCGATGCGTCGGCCGAAGCGGCTCTGCAGAACGTTAATGCTAAACAGCAACAGCAGCGACGCCGCCAGAATCACCGAAGCAATCGCGCTGGCCGCCGGATAGTCGAACTCCTGCAAGCGCACGAAGATCATCAGCGACGTCACTTCGGTCTTCCAGGCGATATTGCCGGCGATAAAAATCACCGCGCCAAACTCCCCCAGGCTACGGGTAAAGGAAATCGCCGTGCCGGCCAGCAGCGCCGGTGCAAGCTCAGGGATCACCACGCGGCGGAAACTCTGCCAGCGGGTTGCGCCCAGTGTTTCGGCCGCTTCTTCATATTCCGGCCCTAACTCTTCCAACACCGGTTGCACGGTGCGCACTACGAACGGCAGGCTGGTAAACGCCATCGCCACCGCAATCCCAAGCCAGGTGAAGGTCACCTTGATGTCGAAATACGCCAACCATTGGCCATACCAACCGGTGGTGGAGAACAGCCCCGCCAGCGTCAGGCCGGCCACCGCCGTCGGCAACGCGAACGGCAGATCGATCAGGCCGTCCAACAACGTGCGGCCGGGAAAACGGTAGCGGGTCAGGATCCAGGCCATCAGCATGCCGAACACCGCGTTAAACAGGCTGGCGACGCCCGCCGACAGCAGCGTCACCTTATAGGCCGCCACCACCTGCGGATTGGAAATCACTTCCCAGTATTGCGCCAGGCTCATCTGCGCCAATTGCATCACCAGCGCACTGAGCGGCAACAACAAAATCAGGCAGGTGTAAAACAGGCTGCTCCCCAGGCTGAGGCCGAATCCGGGCAGAACCCGTTTGCTGGACAACGACAACATTACTTATGCCCTGCCGCTAACAGTTGATCCAACTCGCCGCCGGTGGAGAAATGCGTTTTCATCACCTGCGGCCAACCGCCAAACTGATCTTCCACCCGGAACAGCTTGGTGTCCGGGAACTGACCCTTCGCCGCTGCCATCGCCTTTTTGTCGTAAACGCGATAGTAGAAGCTGGTGATCACCTGTTGGGCCGCCGGGCTGTAGAGATAATTGAGGTAGTCTTTGGCTGCCTGTTCGGTGCCGTTTTTCTCAACGTTTTTGTCCACCCAGGCCACCGGGAACTCCGCCAGAATATCGACCGGCGGCACTATGACCTGGTATTTGTCTTCACCGTACTGTTTGCGGATGTTGTTCACTTCCGACTCGAAGCTGATCAGCACATCGCCCAGGCCACGTTCCACAAAGGTGGTAGTCGCGCCGCGACCGCCGGTGTCAAACACCAGCACGTTTTTCAGGAAACGGGTCATGAAGGCGCGGGTTTTGGCCTGATCGTTGCCGTCGGCCTGGCTGGCGGCGCCCCAGGCGGCCAAATAGGTGTAACGGCCGTTGCCGGAGGTTTTCGGGTTCGGGAACACCAGCTTCACATCGTCACGTACCAGATCGTTCCAGCTGTGGATACCCTTCGGGTTGTCCTTGCGCACCAGGAAAGCCATGGTGGAATAGAACGGAGAACTGTTGTTCGGTAAACGGGCCTGCCAGTCTGCCGGGATCAGTTGGCCGCGATCGTGCAGGATCTGTACGTCGCTCACCTGGTTGTAAGTCACCACGTCGGCGCGCAACCCCTGCAGGATCGCCAGCGCCTGCTTGGAAGAACCGGCGTGGGACTGCTTGATGGTCAGCTTGTCGCCCGGGTGCTGCTGGTTCCACTGCTGTTCAAAACCAGGGTTCAGCGCGGTAAACAATTCACGGGAAACGTCATAGGAGCTGTTCAGCAATTCCGTTGCCGAGACGGTGCCGCTGGCTAACAGAGCCGCCGCCAACCATCCTTTCAGCACGATATTTTTAACCCGGGTTTGTTTCATTCTGCACCTTAGCTAACTGAGTCAATCCGTCGGGCTTTCGCCCTGATGTTGACCAGTGTATTTATAACTAGGTGCGGAGCTGTAACGCTTTTATATACCGTTTAGTGATTTTCAAGCATCAAACGCTATAAGGCAGGAGCGGAGCGGTTTCGCTGGGGTGGGAAAGGAATGCCGGGGCCGACATGGCCGACCCCGGTGAGCTCGTCAAAGCGACAGCAAACGCGTCAGCGAAGGAGCAAAGTAATAACTGCCGGTCACCGCACGGCTAAAACGCAACATCGCATCGCGTTTGCCGTCCAGCTCGCCAAACATGCTCAGCAGCTGTTTTTCGATATTATGCAGACGCGCGCAGTAAGCGATAAAATAGAGCCCGTGCTTACCGCTGGCGGTGCCGTAAGGCAGGCTCTGGCGCAGAATTTTCAGGCCCTTGCCGTCTTCTTTCAGATCAACCCGGCTGACGTGCGAAGTCTCTGGCCGCTGATCCGACGGCAGCTCTTCGCTGTCGTGCTTGGTGCGGCCGATAATCTGCTCTTGCTGCTCGGTGGTAAAGCGCTGCCACTGACGCAGATTGTGTTCGTAACGCTGCACCAGCACGTAGCTGCCGCCGGCGTCTTCTTCGCCTTCCGCAATCACCGCCACTTCCGGGCGTTGGTCGCCCTGCGGGTTTTCGGTACCGTCGATGAAGCCGCTCAGATCGCGCTCTTCCACCCAACGGAAGCCGTGGGTTTCCTCTTCAATCTTGATGGCGTTGCCGAACGCTGCCAGCGCCGCCTGCGCCAGCGAGAAGTTAACGTCATGACGCAGAGATTGGATATGGATCAACAGATCGCGCTGGGTGGCCGGCGCCAATCCTTTACCCAGTGGGGTAAACGGCTTCAGCTCTTTTGCCCCCTGGCCGCTGGACAGATCGTGCCAGACGTCGTAACCAAAGGCGATGACCGCCCCCAGGTGCGCATCCGGGAACTGCTGTTGCAGCTCGGTAAGTGTCTGGCAAAACTGCTTGCAGCCCTGACGCAAATCAGCGAATTCGCCCTGTACGGTAGCTTCCATAAAAATGGCGAAACGGCAGTGCTCCAGCAAAATGCCGCTCTGAACCTGTGTCATGTCGTTATCCTCAATAGCAAAATAGGGTAACAGGCCGCTGTTTACACTTGGATTTCCTGTTACAAACGCGCGGTATAATAACGCATGCGTGCCAGATTGCCTTAGCGGAACGCAAAGAAAATAGGGTTAATCACGAGCGCCCCGAGCAGGGCGCCCGAAAGCGGCTTACTGCGGTTTGGCGTGCCAGATGATCTTGCTGACCGTCCAGCTTTTCAGCGTATCGTCCGGCGGGATGATGTCCTGCGGACCGGCCCACTTGCCGCTGAAGATGTAGGTGACGTATTTGCTCTGCTCCGCCACGCACTCTACCTTGCCGGCATCGTCGCCATCGGCTGGTTTGCAAGCGCCAAATGCCTTGCCGTACATGTCGCTGAACGGTGTGCCAAGCTTGTTGCCCCACTCGGTCGCCACTTTGTTGTCCATCACGTCCACACGCTGCACGTGGCCCTTCGGCTCGCCGGTGATCACCAGTTTCACGTCATTGCCGTCCATTGCCTGGTAGTAAGAAACGATCTGGCCCTTGTCGGTCGCCATGCCGCCGCGCAGACGGTAATCGCCGTTCAGCCCGTCGTTGATCGCGCTTTCCGACATCGGCGTGCCGGCGTTGAGATCGCCAACGCCCTTGGCGCTGACCTCAAGGCTGCTGCCGAACCAGTTAAACGGCGACAGGCTCGACCAGGAGAAGTTGGACATCGTCGAACAGCCGGTCAGTAACAGCGGGAGCCCTAACAGCAGTGGGCGAATATTCATTTATAGCTCCTTAACATCAAAGGCATGGGTCAGTCAGGCTGCATGCCAGCCTCTCACAACTGCCCGCGCTACGCCATCGGTTGCGAGATTGGAGTGCGGAAAATGAGAAAAGTGCCGCACCGCGCGGCAATTAAGCCGCCTCTTCTTGTGGCGTGAAGCAAGCCCTCAGCCGCGCGTTCAACAGCAGGTAGGCCAGCGCCAAAGCATCGAGCAACGCCAAAACGCCATCCAGCGCCGGCAAATTGCTGTCCTGCTGCCACAGGCTGAGCAGGGAGCCGCCCAGCGCCGCCAGCACCGAGGCGCTGAGCACCCAACGCCAGGCCCGCCACAGCCGTGGCCACAAATGCCGACGCGGGCCAATCAAAAAAGCCAGCGCAGCCGGCACCCCCAACAGGATGCCATACCAGAACCTTTGGGTATCCGGGTAAAACAGTGGTAACAGTTCTCCCCCCTGTTGCTGCGAGACGCCGGCCATCACAAACAGGATCCAGGTGCGGGCCTGCAAAATCAGTACGCCCCAAAACCACAGCGGCAGGCGCAGCACGCCATGATGATCATAATCGTCGGGGGAAAATCGGTGTGGATACGGCTTCAAGGTCGGTTCCTTGCCTGTTTTATCGTTACTCCATCAAATGGGAGCCGTAACTCTTGTTTTCAATGCGCCCGCTTAAGAAGCTCTTAAGATCTTTATGTTTTACTTGCTTCATCAACACAGCAGTCCTGATTGGCAGGGCTTTGATTCTCGATTGAGATAAGGAAGCTTCAAATGAAAAAATATACCCTGGCCGCTTTGATCGCACTGTGCAGCGCACCGGTTCTGGCACAACAAGGCGGGTTCCTCGACCCTTCCGCACCGCAGACGCAAACCGCTCCGCAGGGCGGCTTCTCCGGCCCCAGCGCCGCACTGACCACTGTGGATAAGGTGAAATCGATGAGCGACGACGCCTGGGTCATGCTGCAAGGCAACATTGAGCAGCGCGTCGGCGACGATACCTATACCTTCCGCGACGCCAGCGGCACCTTGACGGTGGAGATCGACAAAAAACGCTGGAACGGCCAGACCATTACCCCGAAAGATAAAGTGCAGCTGGAAGGAAAAGTGGATAAAGACTGGAGCAGCGTGGAAGTCGATGTGAAAAACATCAAAAAGCTGCCGTAACGCTCAGCAACGGGCGGTGAAAATTCACCGCCTTATTGACTCAATATTCCTGGTCTTCGATCAGCCGTTTGCCCAGGCTGGTGATGCTCTGGATCTCGTAACCGAGTTTTTCGTACATCTCGATCACCGTGTCGTTGTCTTCGCGCACCATCAGTTGGATCTTCGGGCAACCGCGCGCGACCAACTTTTTCTCCAGACGGCTAATCAATGCATTGGCAATGCCGCGCCCGCGATAATCCGGGTGCACGCCCAGGTAATACGCAGAACCACGGTGGCCATCGTAGCCCCCCATCACCGAACCGACCACTTCGCCGCCCACTTCCGCGACCAGAAACAGGTCCGGATCGTGATTCAGTTTGCGCTCAATATCCATCTCGGGATCGTTCCACGGCCGCAGCAGATCGCAGCGCTCCCACAGGGTGATGACTTCTTCAAAGTCGTCTTGTCGAAATACGCGAATTTCCATCGATGTTCGCCGCTGTTAATTAAAGTGTTTATCTGATTATCGCGGGATTATTCACTTAAGCAATATCAAACTGCGATTTCCCACGCCAATCGGGCAGAAAACTGCGGTATCTGGCGTAATAAATGGACATAGTTAACCGTTCGATTAATGATTATCAATACGATATAACGTCGCAAAATAGAATTTATCGATGGAGCGTCGCGTTATGAAAAAGCAGGTTAAACAATTCCTCAATTTTAAACCGCTCTCCGCCTCCCCCACGCGACGTCAGTTATTGCTCTCCGGCCTGGCGCTGGCCCTGGTCGGCTGCAAAAGCCAACCTGCCAAAGCGGAGTCCGGCGGCATGCTGCGCAATCAACACGCCAAACCGGCAGTGAAACCGACCGGCAGCAAACGGCTGGTGATGATCGATCCCGGCCATGGCGGCATCGATTCCGGCGCGGTCGGCAGCGAAGGTTCGCAAGAGAAACACGTGGTGCTGGAGATCGCCAACCACGTACGCCGCATGCTGCATGAGCACGATCACGTCGAAGCCCGGCTGACGCGGGAAGAAGACGAATTTATCCCGCTGTTCCAGCGGGTTGAAATTGCCCACCAGCATCAGGCCGACCTGTTTATTTCGATTCACGCCGACGGTTTTACCAGCCCGGAAGCCTCAGGCGCCTCGGTATTCGCCCTGTCCAACCGCGGCGCCAGCAGCGCCATGGCACGTTATCTCTCCAACCGCGAGAACGCCGCCGATGACGTGGCCGGCGGCAAATATAAAAATCAGGATAACTATCTGCAGCAGGTACTGTTCGATCTGGTGCAGACCGATACCATCAACAACAGCCTGACGCTCGGCCGCCACGTGCTTGGCCAGATCCGCCCGGTGCATCACCTGCACAGCGACAGCACCGAGCAGGCGGCGTTTGCGGTGCTCAAATCCCCGTCCATTCCTTCGGTGCTGGTAGAAACCTCATTCATCACCAACCCGGCGGAAGAACGCCTGCTCGGCACCACCGCGTTTCGCGAGAAAATCGCCCGCGCCATCGCCGACGGCGTGATCAGTTTCTTCAGCTACTACGACGCCCACCAACGAAAAACCGGCTGATAAGCGGCAGCGAATACGGGTATACTTTGCGCCTTGTTCCGTCAGACGCGTGAATTATCCGTATGAGCTTACCGACCATCGCAGAAGTAAAATCCTTCCTGCTATCGCTGCAGGACAGTATCTGCGCGCAACTGGCACAGGCAGACGGCGGCGCCGTTTTCAACGAAGACCGCTGGACGCGTGAAGAAGGCGGCGGTGGCCGCAGCCGCGTGTTGACCGAGGGTGCGGTGTTTGAACAGGCGGGGGTAAACTTCTCGCACGTTTCCGGCGCCACCCTGCCCGCTTCCGCCACTGCGCACCGCCCCGAGCTGGCCGGGCGCAGCTTCCAGGCGATGGGCGTGTCACTGGTGATCCACCCGCACAGCCCTTATATCCCCACCAGCCACGCCAACGTACGTTTTTTCATTGCGGAAAAACCGGGCGAAGAGCCGGTGTGGTGGTTTGGCGGCGGCTTTGATCTGACGCCGTTTTACGGTTTCGAAGAGGATGCCGTCCACTGGCACCGCACCGCCGAGCGGCTCTGTGCGCCCTTCGGTGACGCGGTCTACCCCAAATACAAAAAGTGGTGCGACGACTACTTCTTTATCAAGCACCGCAACGAGGCGCGCGGCATCGGCGGCCTGTTTTTTGACGATCTCAACACCCCAGACTTCGACAGCTGCTTCGCTTTCACCCGCGCGGTGGGCGAAGGTTTCCTCGATGCCTACCTGCCGATCGTGGAAAAACGCAAAGCGCTGAGCTGGGGCGACAACGAGCGCCAGTTCCAGCTCTATCGCCGTGGCCGCTATGTCGAATTCAACCTGGTGTGGGATCGGGGCACGCTGTTCGGCCTGCAAACCGGTGGCCGCACTGAATCCATCCTGATGTCGATGCCGCCTCTGGTGCGCTGGGAATACAACTATCAACCGGCAGAGGGCAGCCCGGAGGCGGCGTTGTACCGTGATTTCCTGCCGGTGCGCGACTGGCTGAAGGAGCCTGAGTAATGCAGATTTGGGTCGATGCGGACGCCTGTCCGAACGTGATCAAAGAAGTGCTGTTCCGCGCCGCCGAGCGCACCGCCATGTCGGTGACGCTGGTGGCCAATCAACCGCTGAGAACGCCGCCGTCAAAACACATCCACACCCTGCAGGTGGCGGCCGGTTTTGACGTGGCGGATAACGAAATCGTCCGCCGCTGCGAAAAAGGCGATCTGGTGATCACCGCCGATATTCCGCTGGCGGCCGAAGTGATAGAAAAAGGCGCAGTGGCGCTGAACCCGCGCGGTGAGCGCTACACGCCGGACACCATCCGCGAACGCCTGAACATGCGCGATTTTATGGATACCCTGCGCTCCAGCGGCATCCAGACCGGCGGCCCGAATACCCTGAACCAGCGCGACCGCCAGCAGTTCGCCAACGAGCTGGACAAGTGGCTGCAGCAGGCGAAACGGGCGCAGTAACGGCGCCGCTTTCCCCCGGCGGCACCGTCATTTTACCGGCGGCGTGATCCACAGGTAATCCGCCGTTTGGTCGTCAACCTGCGCGCCCTGCTCCGCCAGCATCAACACCGTCGGCTGCGCGCCCGGTTGCAGATCTTGCACATGCAGCGGCACCCCCACCCATTTTGAAGCGTGATAACCACCGGCAATCAACAGCGTCGGCGTTGGGGCAGCCAGCAGGCGCTCGGCCATGCGTC
This sequence comes from Serratia inhibens, assembly GCF_003591175.1. Taxonomy (GTDB): domain Bacteria; phylum Pseudomonadota; class Gammaproteobacteria; order Enterobacterales; family Enterobacteriaceae; genus Serratia; species Serratia inhibens. Next base: position 787,707 of record NZ_QYYG01000002.1, read on the forward strand.
GATCGCGCTGCTGTTGGATTGCCAGCATCGCGCGCAGCTGTTGGGGTTCGATTTTTCCGCCGTGCGAAGCGCGAATGGTATCTTCCAGCGCCTTCTGCACCGCCGGGCGTACCGACAATTGCCCCTTCGGAAACACAGGCTGCCGGTAAAACGCCATGATTTCCTCGCGATCCAGGTTGGCCGACCAAAGCGGATACGGCGCGCGCATCGCCGCCATCACCACTTCGCCGTACAGCGACCATTTCCAGCCTTTCTGCCAGTCAATCAACTGCGCCACGCGCTCATCGCGCACGGCAGGATTTGCCAACAGCTCCTGTTTGACCTTGTCCACGTTGGCCTGCTGGTTCGGGGTGATCATCTCCATCAGTACGCTACCCTGCGGCCGCTGCTGCGCCAGGTTTTGCACCAACCACAGTTCAATCCGATGATGATGGGGATTGTCGTGCTTTTCCCCGACGATCACCCTTGGTTGGGCGGCCAGGCGGGCAAGAAGCTGATCAGGCGACAAGGTTGCGCCGCTGCGTAAATCGGTAATTTTCCCCAGGCCGTCAAGGGTGTTTTTCGGTACGGGCACCGGGGTCTGGCTGCAAGCGCCAAGTGCCAGCGCGGCCAGTAAAATCAGAATTCTCATGCTGCCCCCTGCAATAAAAAGTGCAGGCATTATAGATAATAATTATCATTTGCATATGGTTATCCCCCCACCCTGAGACACCGCTAACTATTTTTTAGTTTATGACGTCGGGTCTTACATTGATTTCATCAAGTATTACGGGTATAACCAATAGCCATTTAGCTGCTTAGACGTCTATACGGATGGAATACCATGCACTCACCTGAACCCGCCGAAGGGCACTTCAAACGCACCATGAAAGCCCGGCATCTGGTGATGCTGTCGCTGGGCGGTGTGATCGGCACCGGGTTGTTCTTCAACACCGGCTATATCATTTCCACGACCGGCGCTCTAGGCACCCTGCTGGCCTATTTGATCGGCGCATTGGTGGTTTATCTGGTGATGCTGTGCCTGGGCGAACTGGCCGTCGCGATGCCGGAAACCGGCGCCTTCCACGTCTATGCCTCACGTTATCTTGGCCCGGCTACCGGCTATACCGTCGCCTGGCTGTATTGGCTGACCTGGACGGTGGCGCTGGGCTCCAGCCTGACCGCCGCCGGTTTTTGCATGCAGTATTGGTTCCCGCAGTCGCCGGTGTGGCTGTGGTGCCTGATCTTCTGCGCGGCGATTTTCCTGCTCAATGTGATCACTACCCGCTTCTTTGCCGAAAGCGAATTCTGGTTCTCGCTGATCAAGGTCGTCACCATTCTGGCCTTTATCATTCTGGGCGGCGCCGCGATGTTCGGCCTGCTGCCGATGAAAGACGGCACGCCTGCCCCTTTCCTGCATAATCTGACCGCCTCCGGCTGGCTGCCGAACGGTACGCTGCCGATCCTGATGACCATGGTGGCGGTGAACTTCGCTTTCTCCGGCACCGAGCTTATCGGCATTGCGGCCGGTGAAACCGAGAACCCGGAAAAGGTGGTGCCCTGGGCGATACGCACCACGGTGATCCGCCTGATGCTGTTCTTTATCGGCACGGTATTTATTCTGGCCGCGCTGATCCCGATGGATCAGGCCGGGATTGTGAAAAGCCCGTTCGTGCTGGTGTTTGAACGCATTGGCATACCTTATGCCGCCGATATCTTTAATTTCGTGATCCTGACCGCCATCTTGTCGGCCGCCAATTCCGGTCTGTACGCCTCGGGCCGCATGTTGTGGTCATTGGCCAACCAGCGCACCCTGCCGGCCTATTTTTCCCGCGTCAATAAACGCGGCATCCCGATCAATGCATTGACCTTCAGCATGCTCGGCGGCGTGCTGGCGCTGCTGACCAGCGTTATCGCGCCGGACACGGTGTTTGTCGCGCTGTCGGCCATTTCCGGCTTTGCGGTGGTGGCGGTCTGGCTGAGCATCTGCGCGGCGCATTACGCCTTCCGCCGCCATTATCTGCGCAGCGGTCAGCCGATCGAGGGCCTGAAATACCGTGCGCCGGGTTACCCTTTGACGCCGATCCTCGGCTTCGCCCTGTGCCTGCTGGCCTGCGTAGGGCTGGCTTTCGATCCGGCGCAGCGCATCGCGCTTTATTGCGGGCTGCCGTTTGTCGCCCTGTGCTACTTCGCCTATTATCTGACCCGCCGCGCCGGGCAAAAATCTTCGTTGGGAGAGAATCATGTCCGTTAACAATACCGTCGCCGCCTTATTGGCCGCTAACCGCACGCTGATTTTAGACGGTGCGCTGGCTACCGAACTGGAGGCACGCGGCTGCGACCTCAGCGATCCGCTGTGGTCGGCAAAAGTGCTGATTGAAAATCCCGAGCTGATTTATCAGGTTCACCTCGACTATTTCAACGCCGGGGCGCAATGCGCCATCACCGCCAGTTACCAGGCGACGCCGCTGGGCTTCCAGCGCCGCGGTCTGAACCAGCAGCAATCGCTGGCGCTGATCGCCAAAAGCGTGCAACTGGCGCAACAGGCGCGCAGCGACTATCTGGCGCAACATCCGCAGGCCGCACCGCTGTTGATCGCAGGCTCCGTGGGGCCTTATGGCGCCTATCTCGCCGACGGTTCCGAATACCGCGGCGATTATTCGCTGCCGCAGGAAGAGATGATCGCCTTCCATCGCCCGCGCATTGCCGCGCTGGCCGAGGCCGGGGTCGATCTGCTGGCCTGCGAGACGCTGCCGTCGTTCAGCGAGCTGCAGGCGTTGCTGGCCTTGTTGCAGGAGTTCCCGACGCTCGGCGCCTGGTTCGCTTTCACCCTGCGCGACAGCCAGCATCTCAGCGACGGCACGCCGCTGACGCAGGTGCTGGCAGCACTGCACGGCAATCCGCAGGTGTTGGCGATTGGCATCAACTGCATTGCGCTGGAAAACGTCACCCCGGCGTTGCGGCAGTTGGCCACACTTACCGACAAACCGCTGTTGGTCTATCCGAACTCCGGCGAGCATTACGACGCGGTAACCAAAACCTGGCATGCCTGCGGGAGCGAGAGTGGCAGCCTGATCGAGCAGATTGGGGAATGGCAAAACGTGGGCGCCCGGCTGATTGGCGGCTGCTGCCGCACTACGCCGCAGGATATCCGCCAGATCGCCGCACGCTGCAAGGCATAAAAAAGCCCCCTGCGCCAGAACGCAGGGGGCTTGTCGTCACTCGAGGCTTATAGCGGTTCGGTCTGCGCTTCCACCACCGCCAACGCCACCATGTTGACGATACGGCGCACCGAGGCGATTGGCGTCAGGATGTGTACCGGTTTCGATACCCCCATCAGCACCGGCCCCACGGTCACCCCTTCCGAAGAGGATACGCGCAGCAGGTTGTAACTGATGCGCGCCGCTTCCATATTCGGCATGATCAACACGTTGGCTGCGCCTTTCAGCGGGCTGTCCGGCATCAGATCGTGACGGATACTCTCAACCAGCGCGGCGTCGCCGTGCATCTCGCCGTCAATCTCCAGTTCTGGCGCCAATTGGTTCACCAACTCCAGCGTTTTGCGCATTTTGCGCGCCGCCGGGCAGTCAGAGGAACCGAAGCTGGAGTGGGACAGCAGCGCGACTTTCGGCTCAATGCCGAAGCGGCGCACGGTTTCCGCCGCCATCAGGGTGATTTCCGCCAGTTGTTCCGGCGTCGGATCGTCGTTGACATAGGTGTCGGCAATAAAGGTATTGCCGCTTGGCAGCAACAACGCATTCATCGCCCCGGCGACGTGCGCACCCTTGCGGAAGCCGAACACGTTTTTCACGACGTCATAGTGCTCGTGGTAGCTGCCGATGGTGCCGCAGATCATTGCATCCGCCTCGCCGCGATGCAGCATGATGGCGGCAATCAGCGTCGGGTTGCCAATCACCGCACGGCGCGCCTGCTCTTGCGAAACGCCGCGGCGCTTCATGATCTGGTAATACTCGCCCCAGTATTCGTTGAAACGCGGGTCGGACTCGTTGTTCACCACTTCAAAATCTTTGCCCGGCGTCAATTGCAGGCCGAGCTTTTGCAACCGCATCTCAATCACGCTCGGGCGGCCGACCAGGATCGGATAGGCCAGGCCCTGCGACACCAACTCTTGGGTCGCATGCAACACCCTTTCCTCTTCACCTTCCGCCAGCACCACACGCTTCATTTCCTTCTTCGCCAGGGCAAAGATCGGCTTCATGAACAGGTTGGTTTTGTAGACGAACTCGGACAGTTTTTCGACGTAGGCGTCAAAGTCTTCGATCGGACGCGTCGCCACGCCGGACTCCATCGCCGCCCTGGCCACCGCCGGGGCAATTTTAACGATCAGGCGCGGGTCGAAAGGTTTCGGAATGATGTATTCAGGGCCAAACGACAGGTCCTGATCGCCATAGGCGGAAGCCACCACGTCGTTCTGTTCCGCCAGCGCCAGATCGGCAATCGCATGCACGCAGGCCAGCTTCATCTCTTCGTTAATGGTGGTGGCGCCCACGTCCAGCGCCCCGCGGAAGATGAACGGGAAGCACAGCACGTTGTTCACCTGGTTCGGGTAGTCGGAACGGCCGGTACAGATAATGGCATCCGGACGCACGGCTTTCGCCAGCGGCGGCAGAATTTCCGGTTCCGGGTTGGCCAACGCCATGATCAACGGATCCCTGTCCATGGTTTTCACCATGTCCTGGGTCAGCACGCCCGGGCCGGAACAGCCGAGGAAGATATCGGCATTGGGGATCGCATCCCCCAGCGTGCGCTGGCCGTTATCTTCGATGGCATAAGCCGCCTTGGTTTGCTCCATGTTGGCGTCGCGCCCCTTGTAGATCACCCCTTTGGAGTCGCAAACGGTGATGTTTTGCTGACGCAAACCCAGCGCCACCAACAAGTTCAGACAGGCTATCGACGCCGCACCGGCACCGGAAACCACCAGCCGCACGTCGGAGATATTCTTTTTCACTACCCGCAGGCCGTTCAGCACTGCGGCGGTGGTAATAATGGCGGTGCCGTGCTGATCGTCATGAAATACCGGGATCTTCATGCGCTCGCGCAGTTTTTGCTCGATGTAGAAACACTCCGGCGCCTTGATGTCTTCCAGATTGATGCCGCCAAAGGTTGGCTCGAGGGAAGCGATGATGTCGATCAGCTTGTCGGGGTTAAGTTCATCCACTTCGATATCGAACACGTCGATACCGGAAAACTTTTTGAACAGAACGCCTTTGCCTTCCATGACCGGCTTACCGGCCAATGCGCCGATATTGCCCAGCCCCAGTACCGCCGTGCCGTTGGAAATCACCGCGACCAGGTTACCGCGGGCGGTGTATTTGTAGGCCGCCAGCGGATCGGCGGCAATTTCCAGGCAAGGGGCGGCAACGCCCGGTGAATAGGCCAGCGCCAGATCGCGTTGCGTTGCCAGAGGTTTGGTTGGAGAGACCTGGATCTTCCCTGGGACCGGAAACTGATGGAAATCAAGGGCACTCTGTTTGAGCTGTTCGTCCATTATGGGTTCCTTTGCTTTTTGCTTTTATGTTGAGGTAAGACTTGTAAACCTTTAAGGCTAGACCAGTATAGTGAGAGAAACGTCACAAACTTTGAAGCGGGCCATAACCTTGATCGAAATAATTTTATAAAAGTAAAAAAACAGATCCCACAGGACGAGAAACAAGAATACTGCCGTCAATGCAACGGCAGTTTTGCTCGCCAGGCGTTGAGCGTCGCCACCCGGCCCGCGCAAATTTGCCATGCGGCTTGCAATGCCAGCGTATAGCTGACGGCATCGCCCCAGGTGTCGCCCTGCAACAGAGGTTGCTCGCAGGGCGTGAAGACGGATTCAGGGGGCAACAGCACCACGGGCGTCGGTACCGCTGGCGGCCGGGCGCAGGAGCTCAAGCACAGCGCCAGGCATAGGCCGCCCAGCGCAGGCATCATTTTTAATCGCTTCACGGTATTTCCTCTGGTAAACGTCGCTTTGCTGCCGCAACTGCTGTTCCTGTTGCTGCTGAGAGGCCATCAGCGCACGGTTCTGCGCATCCTGGGTTTGCAGCGTGGCGATAAGCCCGGCCTGTTGCGCCAAGGTCTTTTGCTGTTCGGCCGCCTGCCGCCGCGCCAGCTCCAGCCGGTGCGACAGCAGTGAACTGTAACCGCCGAGGCAAATCGCCACCGCCAACAGCAGCAGCAACCCACCCTGCATGATCTTGTTCAGCCAACCGCTCATGCCGGGTAATCCCTGAAGGAGAGCTGGAAATGCGGCCCGTCCTTCAGTGTGCGCCACTCGCCGCCCCACTCGACGCTGACGGCACATTCACGCGCCGCGCGGCGTACCGCCACGGCAATTTGCGCGTAGTAATCCCACTCCCAGGACACCACGCCCGCCGGCATCGCCACCACATCCACCGCGTGCCCGGTCAGATGCCGGCTCCTCAGCGTCTGGCTTTTGCCGGTGCGCAACATGTCACGCTGCCGCGCCATGCTGCGTACGCCTTCGCTGATGGAAAAGGGCACCAGCGAATAATTCAACGCCAACCGCATCACCCGCACCAGATCCGGATGCACGCCAATTAAATTGTCCTCACTGCGTGCGGTAAAGCGCATTTCCTGAATTTCATTTAACATTTTTTAACCCCGTCTTCTTGCCAATGATTTTTTTAATTAATGCGCTAATATAATCAGCGCCCAGAAAGCCAATCAGCACGCTGGCAAGATTCGCCCATTTTAATTCCAGGCCTGCCAGCGCCAATGCATCACGCACCGTCCAGGCCAATAAAGCGCACATGCCTGCATTTAATAACCGACGTCGCATCCCTACGTTGCGATAGGCGCCATGCAAAAGCGCCATGATGCCGGCCAAAATGGCATTCATTGCCGGCTGAAGGTATTCACACGCTCGCTGAATAATTAAGCCAACAGCGTCTGGCTCTAAGCTGGACATAGCTACTCTCCTGTTTTTAATTTTAATTAAATGCCAATCACCGCCGGCAGGATATCGGTACAGTCAGAATCTAGTTAAGGATGCTATAACAAAGCAAATGAATAAAAACAGTGTCTATGGTCAAATTCATTCACGCTCAACACTGGCACAACAGTCTCCTTGAATAACGACGAACATCGAATAAAAAATTCATCTTTACTGTGATTTATTTCGACTTCTCTTTATCAGATAAATAAACATTTAATAGCGCCGAGAGAATCACTCTCGATGACAAAACCTTAACTCTGGAGAAATACTATGTCTGTACGTAAAGCGGTTATTGGTTATTATTTCATTCCGACCAACCAAATTAATAACTATACCGAATCCGATACCTCAATCGTGCCTTTCCCGGTGTCCAATATCACGCCGGCCAAGGCCAAACAGCTGACCCACATTAATTTCTCGTTCCTCGACATTAACAGCAATCTGGAATGCGCCTGGGATCCGGCAACCATAGATGCCAAGGCACGCGATGTGGTCGGTCGGTTGACCGCGCTGAAAGCGCACAACCCCAGCCTGCGCATCATGTTCTCCATTGGCGGCTGGTATTATTCCAACGATCTGGGCGTTTCCCATGCCAACTACGTCAACGCGGTGAAAACCCCGGCGGCGCGTACCAAATTCGCGCAATCCTGCGTACGCATCATGAAAGACTATGGCTTTGACGGCGTAGATATCGACTGGGAATACCCGCAGAGCAGCGAGGTGGACGGTTTTGTCGCCGCGCTGCAAGAGATCCGTATCCTGCTGGATCAACAGACCCAGGCCGATGGCCGCCAGGCGCTGCCATACCAACTGACCATCGCCGGGGCCGGCGGCGCGTTCTTCCTGTCGCGCTACTACAGCAAGCTGCCGCAGATCGTCGCCTCGCTCGATTACATCAACCTGATGACTTACGATCTGGCCGGCCCATGGGAGAAAATCACCAACCATCAGGCGGCGCTGTTTGGTGACAGCGCCGGGCCGGCCTTCTATAACGCGCTGCGCGAAGCCAATCTGGGCTGGAGCTGGGAAGAGCTGACCCGCGCCTTCCCCAGCCCATTCAGCCTGACGGTGGACGCCGCCGTACAGCAACACCTGATGCTGGAAGGCGTGCCAAGCAGCAAAATCGTCATGGGTGTCCCCTTCTATGGCCGCGCCTTCAAGGGCGTCAACGGCAGCAACGGCGGCCAATACAGCAGCCACAGCACACCGGGGGAAGATCCGTTCCCGGGCACCGATTACTGGCTGGTGGGCTGCGAAGAGTGCATCCGCGACAAGGACCCGCGCATCGCCTCTTACCGCCAACTGGAACAGATGCTGCTCGGCAACTACGGCTATCAGCGCCTGTGGAACGACAAGACCAAAACGCCGTACCTGTACCATGCGGCCAACGGCCTGTTCGTGACTTATGACGACGTCGAAAGCTTCAAGTACAAGGCGAAATACATCAAGCAGCAGCAACTGGGCGGCGTGATGTTCTGGCACCTGGGGCAGGACAACCGCAACGGCGATCTGCTGGCCTCGCTGGACCGCTATTTCAACGCTGCCGATTATGACGATAGCCAGTTGGATATGGGTACCGGCCTGCGCTATACCGGCGTCGGCCCCGGCAATCTGCCGATCATGAGCGCGCCTGCGTACGTGGCGGGCACTACCTACCCGCAGGGCGCGCTGGTGTCTTATCAGGGTTACGTCTGGCAAACCAAGTGGGGCTTTATCACTTCCGTACCAGGCTCCGACAGCGCCTGGCTGAAAGTGGGCCGCGTAGTTTAACCGCATAAAAAAACCCCGTGGCTCGCGCTGCGGGGTTTCTTACTCAGTTAACCGTTTAATGATCGCATTCCTTTGCCATTAGCGCATCGCTGCCCTTAGTTGTTACACCAAGGGTAACCCCCATCCCGCACCACTTCGCGCCCCATCAGGCTGAAAACGTCGCTTTTACACGTCAGGCGTTCATGCCACCAGGTAAAACCGGTCCCCTTACTGGCCGGGTGCCAGGCCAGCCAAATCATTTCGTCACCTTTTTGCATATCGACCGGTACCGTCACCAGTTCGCCGCTCGCCAGCTCTTTTTCGATCAGCGAAGGCGGCAGAAAACCGTGGCCGATACCGCGTTTCAACAGCGCCAGCTTGCTCTCGACGTCGCAAACCACCAGTTGGCGCTGCAACGGCATCGTGCCGTGGTTGCGCTTTGGCAGCTCGTGGCTGCTGTCGGCGATCACCACCACGATGTCATTCAACCGCTGATTTTTATCCACCGGTTTTTTCTGTGCGGCAAAGGGATGCGAAGGCGAAACGCACAGCACGAAATTCAGCTTGCCGAGCATCAGCGTCTTGGCCTGCACGCTGTCCGGGATCTGGCCAATGGCGATAATCAAATCCGCCCGATTGTTCTTCAGCGCATCCCAGGTGCCGTTCAGCGCTTCCCTCTGCACCGAAATGTTGGCGTTCGGGCTGTGCTGAATATAGTCACGTATATCCTGGGTGAGGGTTTCCAACGGAAAGAACTTATCGACGACGATGCGGATATTATTATCGAGTTTCGGGATATTTCTCACCCGGCTCTCGAGATCCTGCACCGCATTTAAAATCCAGCTGCCCTCTTGCAGCAGGAATTCCCCTTCATCCGTTAGGGTAATCATCGGGCCATTTCGATGAAATAATTTCACGCAGAGTTTACTTTCAATATTGGAAACCCGATAAGATATCGCCGAAGGCGTTTTATGCAGCGCTTCCGCCGCCATAGAGAAAGAGCCGGTACTTTTTATGGTGCTGATTATTTTAATCGCATCCAGGGATAATCTAGTCATACTAATTCCTCTTTGACATAAAATAAGAAAAATTGACACTAAATCCCCAGGCAACTGGCGCGTAAAAAACGTTCAAGTCATACAAGAGTAAGCAAAACAACAAGCAATATACTCCATATCGGAGAGCATCATCTGAAAGAGTATTCATCAATCCATTAAGTAAAATTCATCATGACGCTGCGATTTTAGACAGCAGCGTTTAAATAAATTCAATCAAAGAGTGAAAGACATTCATCATAATAACTTTAGTTAATAGCCGATAAAACATTCCATCCTCATCCATGACACGAATGATAAAAATAAAACAAGCCACCCATAATGATGTTTTTTAATTTCGTTAATGACCTCTCATTTCAGTGGTGAAAATACACTCAACTTACAATATAACTTCAGTCAGGAGTGACTCATGAACAATACTTCTCGTACCCTTATGGCTTTCGGTCTGCTGAGCGCCGCTCTGTTTGGCGTATCACAACAGGCTAACGCCCACGGCTATGTCGAAACACCGGCCAGCCGTTCCTACCAGTGCAAACTGCAGCTCAATACCCAGTGCGGCAGCGTGCAGTACGAGCCGCAAAGCGTCGAAGGTCTGAAAGGTTTCCCGCAGAACGGTCCGGCGGACGGTCATATCGCCAGCGCCGACAAGAGCACCTTCTTCGAGCTGGATCAGCAAACGCCAACCCGTTGGAACAAGCTCAATCTGCACACCGGTGCCAACTCCTTTACCTGGCGGCTGACCGCCCGTCACAGCACCACCGGTTGGCGCTATTTCATTACCAAACCAAACTGGGATGCGTCGCAGCCGCTGACCCGTGCCTCCTTTGACCTGACGCCGTTCTGCCAATACAACGACGGCGGCGCGATCCCAGCCGCGCAGGTCACCCACCAGTGCAACATACCGGCAGACCGCAGCGGTTCGCATGTGATCCTCGCCGTGTGGGACGTAGCAGACACGGCCAATGCCTTCTATCAGGCGATTGACGTGAATTTGAGCAAACAGTAAATAATCGGAGGAAGTCCCCTGGGGTTCAGCCGGGCGCTGAACCCTTTTTTATCGCTGTAGCCTCCTACTCTGCTCGCCGCATACCCCACGCCAAAAAACCTATTCTCGCAGGTGCAACCCGCAGCCGGCCTGGCTCGGGACAGGATCCATTGTTCTTATCCATCGCAACAATCAGAAAAAGCGCATTTTATTCATCAGGCTTATGATGCAGTGTGTTCACCCTATGATGAAAAAGGTTCTCATTTCCCTACATGTTTGGCACTGATCAAGGAGCGTATAAATGAACCAATTAGATGCACTCAAGCAGCTGACGACGGTCGTGGCCGACAGCGGCGATATTGAATCCATCCGCCAGTTCGAACCCCAGGACGCCACTACCAACCCTTCGCTGATCCTGAAAGCCGCTGCGCTGCCGCAATATAAGCCACTGATCGTCGAAGCGCTGAACTATGCCCGCCAACAGGGCGGCAGCAAAGAAACCCAGCTGATTAACGCCGGCGACAAACTGGCGGTCAACATTGGCGTCGAGATCCTGAAAAGCGTGCCGGGCCGTATCTCCACCGAGGTGGACGCCCGTTTGTCGTTCGATCGCGGCATGTGCGTGGCCAAAGCGCGCAAATTGATTGGCCTGTATCAGGAACAGGGCATCGACAAGTCCCGCATCCTGATCAAACTGGCATCGACCTGGGAAGGCATCAAAGCCGCCGAGGAACTGGAAAAAGAAGGCATCAACACCAATCTGACGCTGCTGTTCTCTTTCGCCCAGGCTCGCGCCTGCGCCGAAGCCGGCGTGTTCCTGATTTCGCCTTTCGTCGGCCGCATCTATGACTGGTACCAGGCTAAGCAGCCTGCCGCCGAGTACGATGCCGAGCAGGATCCTGGCGTGAAATCGGTGCGCACCATTTATGAATACTACAAACAGCACCGCTATCAGACGGTGATCATGGGTGCCAGCTTCCGCAAGGTGGAGCAGATCCTGGCCCTGGCCGGCTGCGATCGCCTGACCATAGCGCCGAACCTGCTGGAACAGCTCAAACACAGCGAGCAACCGGTCGAGCGCAAACTGACGCCGTCCACCGAAGGTTTCTATCAACCCGCACCACTGGCCGAAGCCGAATTCCGCTGGCTGCATAATCAAGACGCCATGGCGGTCGAGAAACTGGCCGAGGGTATCCGCCTGTTCGCCGTTGACCAGCAGAAGCTGGAAGACATGCTGGCCGCTGAACTGTAATTATTTTGGAGTTATCAATGTCCTCTCGCAAGCAACTCGCCAACGCCATCCGCGCACTCAGCATGGACGCCGTACAAAAAGCAAATTCCGGCCATCCGGGCGCACCTATGGGCATGGCGGACATCGCCGAAGTCCTGTGGCGCGACTATATGAACCACAACCCGACCAACCCGCACTGGGCTGACCGCGACCGCTTCGTGCTGTCCAATGGCCACGGCTCCATGTTGATTTACAGCCTGCTGCACCTCACCGGCTACGATCTGCCGATGAGCGAGCTGGAAAACTTCCGCCAGCTGCACTCCAAAACCCCGGGCCACCCGGAATACGGCTACACCCCAGGCGTCGAAACCACCACCGGCCCGCTGGGCCAGGGCATCGCCAACGCCG
>NZ_QYYG01000020.1 GCF_003591175.1 Serratia inhibens
CTGCCGATGAGCGAGCTGGAAAACTTCCGCCAGCTGCACTCCAAAACCCCGGGCCACCCGGAATACGGCTACACCCCAGGCGTCGAAACCACCACCGGCCCGCTGGGCCAGGGCATCGCCAACGCCGTCGGTTTCGCCATTGCCGAACGCACCCTGGGCGCGCAGTTCAACCGCCCGGGCCATGACATCGTCGACCACCACACCTACGCCTTTATGGGCGACGGCTGCATGATGGAAGGCATCTCCCACGAAGTCTGTTCGCTGGCCGGTACCCTCAAGCTCGGCAAACTGACCGCGTTCTACGATGACAACGGCATCTCCATCGACGGCCACGTGGAAGGCTGGTTCACCGACGACACCGCCGAGCGCTTCGAAGCCTACGGCTGGCACGTGGTGCGCCACGTCGACGGCCACAACCCGGACGCCATCAAGGCGGCGATTGAAGAAGCCCGCAAGGTCACCGACAAGCCGTCCCTGCTGATGTGCAAAACCGTGATTGGTTTCGGTTCCCCGAACAAGGCCGGCACCCACGACGTGCACGGCGCTGCGCTGGGCGCCGCCGAAGTGGCCGCCACCCGCGAAGCCCTGGGCTGGAAATACGCCGCCTTCGAAATCCCGCAGGACATCTATGCCCAGTGGGACGCCAAAGAAGCCGGCCAGGCCAAAGAGTCTGCCTGGAACGACAAGTTCGCCGCCTACGCCAAAGCCTTCCCGGAACTGGCTGCCGAATTCACCCGCCGTGTAAACGGCGAGCTGCCGGCCAACTGGAAAGCCGACGCGCAGAAATTCGTTGAGCAGCTGCAGGCCAACCCGGCCAACATCGCCAGCCGCAAGGCGTCGCAGAACGCGCTGGAAGCCTTCGGCAAGGTACTGCCGGAATTCCTCGGCGGCTCGGCCGACCTGGCGCCAAGCAACCTGACGATGTGGTCCGGCTCCAAACCGCTCAATGAAGACCTGGCGGGCAATTACATCCACTACGGCGTGCGCGAGTTCGGCATGACCGCCATCACCAACGGCATCGCGCTGCACGGCGGTTTCCTGCCGTACTCCGCGACCTTCCTGATGTTCGTGGAATACGCCCGCAACGCGGTGCGCATGGCGGCGCTGATGAAAATCCGCAACGTGTTCGTTTACACCCACGACTCCATCGGTCTGGGCGAAGACGGCCCGACGCACCAGCCGGTCGAGCAAATCGCCAGCCTGCGCGTGACCCCGAACATGAGCACCTGGCGCCCGTGCGACCAGGTGGAATCGGCGATTGCCTGGCAGTACGGCATCGAGCGCAACGACGGCCCGACCACGCTGATTTTCTCGCGTCAGAACCTGACGCAGCAGCCACGCACCGCCGAACAACTGGCGAACGTGTACCGTGGCGGCTACGTGCTGAAAGACTGCGCGGGTAAGCCGGAAGTGATTTTGATTGCGACCGGTTCTGAAGTGGGCATCACGGTGGAAGCGGCAGACCAGCTGAGTGCCGCGGGCACTAAAGTGCGTGTGGTGTCGATGCCGTCGACCGACGCGTTCGACAAGCAGGATGCGGCCTACCGCGAATCGGTGCTGCCGTCTTCGGTTACGGCGCGTGTGGCGGTAGAAGCGGGTATCGCGGATTACTGGTACAAGTATGTGGGCCTGAACGGCGCCATCGTGGGCATGACCAGCTTCGGCGAGTCGGCCCCGGCAGACCAGCTGTTCAAAGAGTTCGGTTTCACCGTGGACAACGTGGTGGCCAGGGCGCAGGCGCTGCTGAA
>NZ_QYYG01000021.1 GCF_003591175.1 Serratia inhibens
TCAACCTGCTCAACAACAGCAATTTTAAAAGACAAAGGATAGTCACGTTGTGTGCGTTTAAACTCAGCCATTATCACGTTCTCCGGATTTAAGTCGAAAACGTGTCAACGCTATTCAGGACGGGTCACTGAAATAAAAAGGGCGCCTTCAGGCGCCTAATGCTTGTCAGTTAAGCTTTTGAGGACGCCGCAACGGGTAACGTTGCGGCTTCTTTTTTACCGCTCTTGGATAATGCCTTTGCCGTCGAGCGGGCAAGACGAAGCTTTCCGCCATCGCCAGGATTTCATTCATCACCTTCGGAACCCTTCCCGGGGCCACCGCCGGCAGTATGCTCAGTTGTGCTGTCAGATACAGGGCCGCCTGTTTAAACCCTATCTGGTAAGGCTCCACGTTTTTCAGACTGTAAGCCATCGGTGCCATCATGAACCTCAGCAGGTTATAGGCCAGCACTACACCCCAAAGTTCCTGTCTTATCAGCTCCGGCTTTCTGCTTCTCAGCGTCAGTTCATTTTGCAACAGATGTTGTTTCATTTCTCTGAAGCCATGCTCAATTTCCCAACGCTGACCATAAAGGTCAACGATATCGGCTTTAGGATAGCGTAACGGATCGCACATCGACGTCAGGATCTGTATCGTTTTCCCGTTGATTTCTTTACTTATCAACCTCGCCGTCAGTGTCTGAGGGGCATCTTTCCATTTCTTGCGGGCCTGGGGCGTTAAGCTAAGTTCAACCAGCTCATGTCCTGCTCCCAGCTTCTCGCGAACCTGATACTGTGTACCTTTGCGCAGCGGGATCATCCAGTGTTTTTCTGTACCTGATGATTGCCAATAATGAAGCAGGCCGAGCGCATAGAAGCCTTTATCCAGTATCGTCAGTGAGTGGTCCTGCGTCTGCCCGGCCAACTGAGCGGCCAGGTCAACCTCGCTGGTTTCTGACACACTGCCGAAGCTCACACCGGATAGCAGATGACTGGTGACTTCCATCTGACAGACCATGCGCAGCTGTGGCCAGTCGGACCGGGCATGCTCATTAGCTGTTCGCCCAAAAGCGGCATCATTTTCCGGCGTGTCGGGTGTTCTCCACAGAGTACCGTCTACCGCCATCAACGTCAGACCATTCCAGTGCGATAACGGTGTTTTCTCGAACCAGAGCTGGCGTGTTTTCTCGAAAACGAGTCTGACCACCTCTTCCCCGAGCCGCTGACGGGCCTGTACCACTGCGCTGGGGGCGACAAAAGGACGCTTACCCGGAAGCATAATATCGAGATGTGAAACCAACTGATTCATGGAAAGTGAGCGGAACAAGGACATACCGGCCACGGCCCAGACCATCATCTCCATGGGGAGACGGCGCTTTCGGATCGTCACGACGCCCGTATCGGCCAGGCACTCATCGATAAGCTCAGGTGAGAGCAAATCGGACAGTGCAGCAAATTCTTTAGGAGTGAATTTAAGAGCGGCATCAAGCGCCTGACTCAGTAACATAAAAAAATCCGTAATCTCAGGGAGATTACGGATTTTCACACAGCGGTAGGATCGTTCAAGTGATCCTTAACTGATCGGCATTACGGCAATGCCGGGCTTTTTATGGGCTAACGCGAGACGCCTTATTTCAGCAGCGCCTGCGCCCTGGCCACCACGTTGTCCACGGTGAAACCGAACTCTTTGAACAGCTGGTCTGCCGGGGCCGACTCGCCGAAGCTGGTCATGCCCACGATGGCGCCGTTCAGGCCCACAT
>NZ_QYYG01000022.1 GCF_003591175.1 Serratia inhibens
GGCCCTAATGAGATGGTCACCCCCACCCTGTGAGGCGTACGCTGACAGGGTGTTTTTCTTTCTGAAGGGGATCATCATGCAAAACGTTACGCTGATTGGTATCGACCTTGGTAAACACAGCTTCCACCTGCACGGACAGGATCGGAGCGGTCATGCCATCTTCCGCAAGAAATTTACCCGCACCGGGCTGATGGCGTTTTTGGCGACCTGCCCGCCTTGCTCTGTGGTGATGGAAGCCTGTGCCGGTGCCCATTGTCTGGCACGTCAACTGACCTCATTTGGGCATCAGGCCAAGCTTGTTTCACCGCAGTTTGTCCGCCCTTTCGTCAAGAGCAACAAGAACGACTTCATTGATGCCGAAGCGATTTGCGAGGCGGCTTCGCGCCCCGCAATGCGCTTCGTCACCCCGAATACAGAGCATCAGCAGACACTGGCGGCAATGCATCGAGTACGGGAGTCGCTGGTACGTGACAAGGTCAAAACCACCAATCAGATGCACGGTTTTCTGCTGGAGTTCGGCGTCAGCCTGCCAAAAGGGGAAGCGGTGATTAAGCGGCTTTCCACCGTGTTGGCGGAGCAGGTATTGCCTGCGGCATTGGTGCAATTGCTGATGCGCTTACAGGCGCATTATGGCTATCTGCGGCAGCAGATTGTTGAGCTGGAACAGGCACTGGAAGCCCATCTGGCGCAGGATGAGGCTGCGCAGAACCTGCTGACTATCCCCGGTGTGGGGCCAATCACCGCCAGCCTGTTGCATTGCGAACTGGGTGACGGCAAACACTATGCCAGCGGGCGCGATTTTGCTGCTGCGGTGGGGTTGGTGCCACGGCAATACAGTACCGGCGGTAAAGCGACGTTGATGGGGATCAGCAAGCGTGGAGACAAGAATCTACGGCGATTGCTGGTACAGTGCGCCCGGGTATTTATGATGACGCTGGAGAAACGGCAAGGCCGGCTGGCAGAATGGGTTCGGGCGTTGCTGACGCGGCGGCATTCTAACGTGGTGGCGTGTGCATTGGCGAACAAACTGGCACGGATCGCCTGGTCGCTGAGTTATCGGCGCGAAGCTTATCAAGTAACAGTGGGTTAACGTATGAAACGTTAACCCACTGTTTATTAAGTTAGTAATGTAAGTTACACCCAGTTTTGCGAAGACAGAGTGTTGATGGCACAAACAGCTCACTGGCCTGATGAGTAACCTGGCAATAAAATCGGCTTACGTAGCCGAGGCCCTTTTTAGGTTCGTCAGGCGCGGCTTTCATCGGGGCGCGGGAACAGGCTTAGTTTCCCAACAGACGCCGGATAGATTTAAGCAAAGCTCACTGTACCTCAAAATTCATCTTGCAAAAACGGGGGTGACCATAGATTTTT
>NZ_QYYG01000023.1 GCF_003591175.1 Serratia inhibens
TGACCCGTCCTGAATAGCGTTGACACGTTTTCGACTTAAATCCGGAGAACGTGATAATGGCTGAGTTTAAACGCACACAACGTGACTATCCTTTGTCTTTTAAAATTGCTGTTGTTGAGCAGGTTGAAAAAGGCGAAATGACCTACAAACAGGCTCAACTGCGCTATGGTATTCAGGGACGTTCGACCGTTCTGACCTGGTTGCGCAAGCATGGCCACCTTAACTGGGCCCCAGGTCTTCCCTCTCTCTCCAGCCGGGAGTTGCCCATGAGCCAACCGCCTGCCCCTTTAACTCCTGAGCAAAGGATCAGGGAACTTGAAGAACAGCTTGAGCTGGTCACCCAGAAAGCGGAGTTCCTTGATGCTGTCGTTAACGTGCTGAAAAATGACTATGGGATCAGTGTCATAAAAAAGCGGCCAGGCAAGTCCTCACGCAAAAACAGACCCAAAAAATAACCATTACCCGGGTCTGCCAGTTCCTGGGACACAGCCGACAGGCCTGGTATCAGCACAATACACGGCTTAGTAAGCAGCGGGCGCGTGATGTCCGGATCGTCGATTTTGTTAAAACGATAAGAGTACGTCAGGCGCGCATCGGGACCCGTAAGCTACATTATCTTCTTAATAAACAATCAGATGATGCATTGCATGTCGGACGTGACCGGTTGTTCTCCCTGCTGAAGGAACGCAGGCTGTTGGTGCCAGTCAGACGGGCGTACCATAAAACAACGGACAGCCATCACCGTTTTCGGCGACACCCCAATTTATTAAAAACGGGGCCGGAACAGGTGGTGGTAAGGCGACCAGAACAGGTATGGGTAGCGGATATTACCTATCTTCCAACCCGGAATGGCATGGTCTATCTGAGCCTGATAACGGATGCCTGTTCAAGGAAAATTATGGGTCATCATGTGCACAGCGATCTGCGTACTGACAATGTCGTGCAGGCTCTGAAACAGGCTTTAAAGCAGAGAAAAACGACTCAGCCGCTGATCCATCACTCGGACCGAGGAATACAATATTGTTCAGCAAGTTATCAGTCAATCCATGAAAGACACGGGCTAATATGCTCAATGACAGATGGCTATGACTGCTATCAGAATGCATTGGCGGAAAGGGTGAACGGGATACTGAAGACGGAGTTTTTGCTATCACGCCCGGCAGATCTGGAGCAGGCAAGAAAGATGGTGAGGGAATCGATAGAAATTTACAACAGAGAGCGGCCTCACCAGTC
>NZ_QYYG01000024.1 GCF_003591175.1 Serratia inhibens
GGTACTATCGGCCACGTTGACCACGGTAAAACTACCCTGACTGCAGCAATCACCACCGTTCTGGCTAAAACCTACGGCGGTTCTGCACGTGCTTTCGACCAGATCGATAACGCGCCAGAAGAAAAAGCTCGTGGTATCACCATCAACACTTCTCACGTTGAGTATGACACCCCAAGCCGTCACTACGCGCACGTTGACTGCCCAGGGCACGCCGACTACGTTAAAAACATGATCACCGGTGCTGCTCAGATGGACGGCGCTATCCTGGTTGTTGCTGCGACTGACGGCCCAATGCCTCAGACCCGTGAGCACATCCTGCTGGGTCGTCAGGTTGGCGTTCCTTTCATCATCGTATTCATGAACAAATGCGACATGGTTGATGATGAAGAGCTGCTGGAACTGGTAGAAATGGAAGTTCGCGAACTTCTGTCTGCTTACGACTTCCCTGGTGATGACCTGCCGGTTGTTCGTGGTTCAGCGCTGAAAGCACTGGAAGGCGAACCAGAGTGGGAAGCTAAAATCATCGAGCTGGCCGGTTTCCTGGATTCTTACATCCCAGAACCAGAGCGTGCTATCGACAAGCCGTTCCTGCTGCCAATCGAAGACGTATTCTCCATCTCCGGTCGTGGTACCGTTGTTACCGGTCGTGTTGAGCGCGGTATCGTTAAAGTTGGCGAAGAAGTTGAAATCGTGGGTATCAAAGACACCGTTAAGTCTACCTGTACCGGCGTTGAAATGTTCCGCAAACTGCTGGACGAAGGCCGTGCTGGTGAGAACGTGGGTGTTCTGCTGCGTGGTATCAAGCGTGAAGATATCGAACGTGGTCAGGTACTGGCTAAACCAGGTTCAATCAAGCCGCACACCAAGTTTGACTCAGAAGTGTACATCCTGAGCAAAGAAGAAGGTGGTCGTCATACTCCATTCTTCAAAGGCTACCGTCCACAGTTCTACTTCCGTACAACTGACGTGACCGGTACCATCGAACTGCCAGAAGGCGTTGAGATGGTAATGCCTGGTGACAACGTGAACATGGTTGTAACCCTGATCCACCCAATCGCGATGGACGACGGCCTGCGTTTCGCAATCCGTGAAGGCGGCCGTACTGTTGGCGCTGGTGTTGTTGCTAAAGTTATCGCTTAATCGC
>NZ_QYYG01000025.1 GCF_003591175.1 Serratia inhibens
CCACTTTGTGATTCATGACTGGGGTGAAGTCGTAACAAGGTAACCGTAGGGGAACCTGCGGTTGGATCACCTCCTTACCTAATGATATTGATTCGAGTGGCGTGCTCACACAGATTGTCTGATGAAATGAAAGAGAGCATAAGGCTTAATCTTACCGGTTAAGTCTTAAAGCACCTTGTCGGGT
Source organism: Serratia inhibens (assembly GCF_003591175.1). Classification (GTDB taxonomy): domain Bacteria; phylum Pseudomonadota; class Gammaproteobacteria; order Enterobacterales; family Enterobacteriaceae; genus Serratia; species Serratia inhibens. The sequence continues at coordinate 185 of NZ_QYYG01000025.1, forward strand.
CTGTAGCTCAGGTGGTTAGAGCGCACCCCTGATAAGGGTGAGGTCGGTGGTTCAAGTCCACTCAGACCCACCAATTCCCTCCTATCCTGCGTTGTCGACTCACATGTTTACGTCAGTAAACGTTGTAGGCCTTCGCTTTGACGAGAAGCGAATTGGCGAAGGTAGTAGACAGGGTGTAAAAAATGCTTTTCTGATATGGGGCTATAGCTCAGCTGGGAGAGCGCCTGCCTTGCACGCAGGAGGTCAGCGGTTCGATCCCGCTTAGCTCCACCATATCAAAAAATCTTAAAACTGATTCGCAAGAGTCACGTTTAAGATATTGCTCTTTAACAATCTGGAACAAGCTGAAAATTGAAACATGACAGCTGAAACTTATCCCTCCGTAGAAGTACTGGGATAAGGATTAACCTGTCATAGAGTCTCTCAAATGTAGCAA
>NZ_QYYG01000026.1 GCF_003591175.1 Serratia inhibens
CCACTTTGTGATTCATGACTGGGGTGAAGTCGTAACAAGGTAACCGTAGGGGAACCTGCGGTTGGATCACCTCCTTACCTAATGATATTGATTCGAGTGGCGTGCTCACACAGATTGTCTGATGAAAAAGTAACGAGCAGAAATACCTTTAATAGGCTTGTAGCTCAGGTGGTTAGAGCGCACCCCTGATAAGGGTGAGGTCGGTGGTTCAAGTCCACTCAGGCCTACCAATTCTTTCCCATACTGCGTTGCTTCACCGCATGGCTGTTTGGCCGCGTGGCGCCGCGTCTTGTTTGGAATCGAATAAGGTAACAAAGGTATCTGCAAGTGACTGTATGGGGCTATAGCTCAGCTGGGAGAGCGCCTGCCTTGCACGCAGGAGGTCAGCGGTTCGATCCCGCTTAGCTCCACCATATAGTCCTGACAATACTTCAGAGTGTACTGGCAACAGTATGCTGCGAAGTATTTTGCTCTTTAACAATCTGGAACAAGCTGAAAATTGAAACATGACAGCTGAAACTTATCCCTCCGTAGAAGTACTGGGATAAGGATTAACCTGTCATAGAGTCTCTCAAATGTAGCAATGCGAAGTGA
>NZ_QYYG01000027.1 GCF_003591175.1 Serratia inhibens
TCACTTCGCATTGCTACATTTGAGAGACTCTATGACAGGTTAATCCTTATCCCAGTACTTCTACGGAGGGATAAGTTTCAGCTGTCATGTTTCAATTTTCAGCTTGTTCCAGATTGTTAAAGAGCAATATCTTAAACACGACTCGCAAGAGTCATCTTTAAGATTTTTTCGGTTATGACTAACCGGTGATAATGTCTTTCACTCATTATCGGATGGCGTCCCCAAGGGGATTCGAACCCCTGTTACAGCCGTGAAAGGGCAGTGTCCTAGGCCTCTAGACGATGGGGACACGAAAATCCGATTAAACTGAACGTCTTAATCGGTTCGTATCAGCATGAGTCAGAGACTCATTACATCAACAGGTAGCGCTTTTGCTCATTACTTTTCTATCAGACAATCTGTGTGAGCACGCCACTCGAATCAATATCATTAGGTAAGGAGGTGATCCAACCGCAGGTTCCCCTACGGTTACCTTGTTACGACTTCACCCCAGTCATGAATCACAAAGTGGTAAG
>NZ_QYYG01000028.1 GCF_003591175.1 Serratia inhibens
TGCGCTATCGCAAAGCCGGTGTGACCATGTGTTCAGACAATGAGTTTGATGAATTTAGCCATTATTGCGTGGATGGCGAAATGGTGGAGGCGATGAAAAACGCGCTGGCCTTGGTTGATCCTTTGGCGCAAAGCGCATAAACACGCAGCTAACCGCGCTCTGACCACCGGTTTCCGGGCCGCAAGACCCTTTAGCGTTTCGCCGAGTTTTCGGCGATTACGCGAGTACCAGGCCCCGGCGTGTTGCCGGGGCTTTTTTTATGTCGATGACCCGTCCTGAATAGCGTTGACACGTTTTCGACTTAAATCCGGAGAACGTGATAATGGCTGAGTTTAAACGCACACAACGTGACTATCCTTTGTCTTTTAAAATTGCTGTTGTTGAGCAGGTTGA
>NZ_QYYG01000029.1 GCF_003591175.1 Serratia inhibens
TTTTCGGTTATGACTAACCGGTGATAATGTCTTTCACTCATTATCGGATGGCGTCCCCAAGGGGATTCGAACCCCTGTTACAGCCGTGAAAGGGCAGTGTCCTAGGCCTCTAGACGATGGGGACACGGAAATTGCTTAGCAAATCACTGATTTGCTATTTCCGTGTAAAGGCGCGAATTTGCTGGCAAATTCAAGCGACCGATGTGTTAACCACTCAGTCGCTTCAGGCGCCTTTCAACGAAAGGGTTTTCTTGCTCATTACTTTTCTATCAGACAATCTGTGTGAGCACGCCACTCGAATCAATATCATTAGGTAAGGAGGTGATCCAACCGCAGGTTCCCCTACGGTTACCTTGTTACGACTTCACCCCAGTCATG
>NZ_QYYG01000003.1 GCF_003591175.1 Serratia inhibens
GTGGAAGCTGTGTTTACCAAGGTCGATACCAATCAGCGTAACGTTTTGCATGATGATCCCCTTCAGAAAGAAAAACACCCTGTCAGCGTACGCCTCACAGGGTGGGGGTGACCATCTCATTAGGGCCCGGCATGCCGGGCCCCTACGTCGTATGACGGGTATCGTTATTTGAAGCCTTTCTCGCGCTTGATCAGGTCATATGCTGCCTGAATTTCCTGCGCTTTCTGCTTGGCCATTTCCATCATTTGCGGCGGCAAACCTTTCGCCACCAGTTTATCCGGATGGTGTTCGCTCATCAGCTTGCGGTAGGCGCGCTTGATGGTGGTGGCGTCGTCACTGCTGCTGACCCCCAGCACTTTGCAGGCATCATCCAGCGTTGGCCCGCGCTGCGCTTGCTGATAGCCGCCCTGCTGACCGCCGCCAAACTGGCGCCCGCCTTCCATCATGCTGAGGAACTGATCGAACTGCGCACGCGAAATTCCCAGCTCTTCGGCGATCACATACAGCACCTGACGTTCGTTCGGATGCAACGAGCCGTCGGCAAATGCCGCCTGGATTTGAATTTCCAGAAACATCCGAATCAGGTCAAAACGGCCGAAACAGATGCTGCGGAACTGCTGCAGCGTCTCTCTCAGCGGGAACTGGCTCTGTTTGCCTTCGCGAAACGCCTGCTGCGCCGCCGTACGGGCTTCACCGTGCAGTTGCAGACGATCCATAAACAGGCTGGCGATCTGAATATCCGCCTCGGTAACGCGCCCTTTTGATTTGGTCAGGTGACCCATCACCTGAAAAGTGGTGCGGAAAAACAGCGTTTGCCGCGTTTGCTGGTCGGCGAAAAAGCCCCGGCTGCGCTTGTTGCTGCGCGCAGTGTCGATCATATGACCGACAATCAGCCCCAAAACTACACCCCAGAATCCCGCGCCAGCCCAAATGGCAACGATGACCCCGAGCAGTTTTCCCCAATACTGCATATACTCCTCAATTATCATGCCGAAAGCCGCCGGCTCCCTTCTGTCTTAGATAAGGGTTAAGGCGATTTTTCCCAGGATTTGGATTATCATACCTGTCATTTATCTTTGCGCCTAACGACGACGCAAGTAAACGGCAGGATTTAACACTAGCGCAACGCAGATGAGTGATATAGTCTCTGACCGTTTGCCGGACATGACGCCTCTGATGACGGAACACCAAAACCGCGTATGAAAAAAAGTTTCCCAACACTGCTGGCCACAATGATTTGGACGGCACTCTACAGTCAGCACGCGCTGGCTGATCTGGCCGAGCAATGCATGCTTGGCGTTCCTGTTTATGACAAACCGCTGGTCAGCGGCGACCCGAACAGCCTGCCGGTCACCATCCATGCGGATGACTCCAAAGCAGACTATCCGAAAAGCGCCCTGTTCACCGGTAACGTGAATATCGAACAAGGCAACAGCACCCTGACTGCCAAGCAAGTGGAACTGAACCAGACGCAAAATCCGGGGCAGACCGAACCGGTTCGCACCGTGACTGCAACCGGTGATGTTCACTACAGCGACAATCAGATCAAGCTAAAAGGCCCGAAAGCCTGGTCGAACCTGAACAATAAAGATACCGACGTCTATGAAGGCGACTACCAAATGGTAGGCCGTCAGGGGCGCGGCGACGCCGACAAGATGAAGATGCGCGGCGCCAACCGTTACACCATTCTGGAAAACGGCACCTTTACCTCTTGTTTGCCTGGCGACAACAGCTGGAGCGTCGTCGGTTCAGAAGTGATCCACGACCGCGAAGAGCAGGTCGCTGAAGTCTGGAACGCCCGCTTCAAAATCGGTGGCGTACCGGTGTTTTACAGCCCGTACCTGCAATTGCCGGTCGGCGACAAACGCCGTTCGGGCTTCCTGATCCCGAATGCAAAATACGGCAGCAACAATGGCTTTGAGTTCATGTTGCCGTATTACTGGAACATCGCGCCAAACTTCGACGCCACTATCACACCGCACTACATGTCCAAACGTGGCCTGCAGTGGCAGAACGAATTCCGCTATCTGTTGCAACCCGGTTTGGGCCTGATGGAGTTCGATTGGTTGCCGGACGACAAGGAATACAGCAAGGACAACCCTGACGACAGCACCCGCTGGTTGTTCTTCTGGCAGCACAACGGTGTGATGGATCAGGTGTGGCGTTTTAACGTTGACTACACCAAGGTCAGCGACTCCAAATACTTTACCGATCTGGATTCGAAATACGGCTCAACCACCGACGGTTACGCAACGCAGAAATTCAGCGTTGGCTACGCCGTTGACAACTGGGATGCCACCTTAAGCTCCAAGCAGTTCCAGGTCTACGACGACACCGATCGCGCCAGTTCCGAATCCTATAAAGTGCAACCGCAACTGGACCTGAACTACTATAAAAACGATCTCGGTCCGTTCGATTTGCGCATTTACGGCCAGGGTGCCAAGTTCACCAGCGTCAACCCGTACAGCCCGGACGCCACCCGTTTGCACCTTGAGCCAACGCTCAGCCTGCCGTTGACCAACGGCTGGGCCAGCCTGAACACCGAAACCAAACTGCTGGCCACCCATTATCAGCAGGATATTCCTGACGGCTTTGCCAACAACTACAAGAGCCGTACCGGCAACGATGCGCCAGACCTCGAGGATTCGGTCAACCGCGTGTTGCCGCAGTTCAAGGTCGACGGCAAAATGGTGTTCGACCGTAACATGAACTGGTCGGAGGGTTACACCCAAACCCTGGAGCCGCGCGTGCAGTACCTGTACGTGCCGTACCGCGATCAGAGCAACATCTATACCTACGACACCACCCTGCTGCAAACCGACTACTCCGGCCTGTTCCGCGACCGCACTTACAGCGGCCTGGATCGCATCGCTTCGCAGAACCGTGTTTCCTCCGGTTTAACCACGCGAATTTATGATGACGCGCTGGTTGAACGTTTTAACGCTTCCGTGGGTCAAATCTACTACTTCAGCCGTTCGCGCACCGGCGACCAGACAAGCGGTTACGATAACAATGACGATACCGGCAGCCTGGCATGGGCCGGCGACACTTATTGGAAGATTGATGACCACTGGGGCCTGCGTGGCGGGCTGCAGTACGATACGCGTCTTGCCAGCGTCTCATTGGGTAACGGCGTGCTGGAGTACCGTCAGGATGCAGAACGCGTTCTGCAGTTGAACTACCGCTACGCCACGCCGGAATATATCCAGACGGCGCTGAACACCGCACAGGTTCCCGCCTATCAGGACGGGATCTCTCAGGTGGGCGTAACCGGCAGTTGGCCGATTGCCGATCGCTGGTCAATCGTGGGCGCTTATTACTACGACACCCGCGCGCAGCAATCCGCCGATCAGTTGCTCGGTCTGAAGTACAACACCTGCTGCTGGGCAGTGACTCTGGGCTATGAGCGCAAGATCACCGACTGGAACAACAGCAACCAAAGCAGCGTTTATGACAACAAAGTTTCATTCAATATCGAACTGCGTGGCCTGAGCAGCGATCACAGCCTGGGCTCCGCGGAAATGCTGCGTTCCGGCATTCTGCCTTACCAGCGTGCATTTTGATACTTTGTAACACTTTGAAAACGAGAACTTTCACCCGCATTTGCGGATTACAGAATGGGAAATGTATGAAGAACTGGAGAACGCTTATTCTCGGATTGGTGGTTTGCGCCAATACCGCGTTCGCAGCACCCCAAGAAGTGGATAAAGTCGCCGCCGTCGTGGATAACGGCGTAGTGCTTGAGAGCGACGTGAACAGTCTGTTGCAGTCGGTGAAACTCAATGCGCAACAGGCCGGCCAGCAATTGCCGGATGACAATACGCTGCGTCACCAGATCCTTGAGCGTCTGATTACGGATAACATCCAGTTGCAGATGGCCAAGAAAATGGGGATCACCGTTTCCGACGCCGATCTGGACAAAGCCATCGGCAATATCGCCGCACAGAACAAAATGAGCATCGATCAGATGCGCAGCCGTCTGGCGTACGAAGGGTTGAACTACAACACCTACCGTTCCCAGATCCGCAAGGAAATGCTGATTTCTGAAGTGCGCAACAACGAAGTGCGCCGTCGCGTCACTATCCTGCCTCAGGAAGTGGACGCGCTGGCAAAACAGGTTGGCGCCCAGAACGGCAGCGATACCGAAATGAACATCAGCCACATCCTGATCCCGTTGCCGGAAAACCCGTCGCAGCAGCAGGTTGACGAAGCAGAAGCCATGGCCAAAAAGCTGATGGGTGAAATCAACGGCGGCGCCGATTTCGGCAAGCTGGCGATCTCCTATTCTGCCGACTCCCAGGCGCTGAAAGGCGGCAACATGGGTTGGGGCAAGCTGCAAGAAATCCCTACCCTGTTTGCCGAAAGACTGGTTAACGCCAAAAAAGGCGATGTGGTCGGCCCAATCCGCTCCGGTGTCGGTTTCCACATTCTGAAAGTGAATGATATCCGCGGTGCCAACCAGTCCGTATCCGTGACCGAGGTTCATGCACGCCACATTCTGCTGAAGCCTTCCGTGGTGCTGACCGACGATCAGGCGCGCGCCAAATTGCAGGCAGTAGCCGAAGCGCTCAAGAGCGGCAAGGCCAAGTTTGCTGACGAAGCCAAACAGCTGTCTCAGGATCCTGGTTCTGCACTGCAGGGCGGCGATCTGGGCTGGGCTTCTCCGGACATTTACGATCCGGCCTTCCGCGACGCATTGATGAAGCTGAGCAAAGGCGAAGTCAGCCAACCCGTTCACTCTTCCTTCGGCTGGCACCTGATTCAGTTGCTGGATACGCGTCAGGTGGACAAAACCGACGCGGCGCAGAAAGATCGCGCTTACCGCATGCTGTTCAACCGCAAGTTTGCTGAAGAAGCGCAGACCTGGATGCAGGAACAACGTGCTCAGGCTTACGTGAAGATCCTTGACGGTAATGCACAACAATAATCGCATAGTCATCACCCCCGGCGAACCCGCCGGGGTTGGGCCGGATTTAGTGGCAGCGCTGGCGCAACAGGATTGGCCTGTTGAGCTGGTGGTGTGCGCGGATCCGGCCTTGTTGCTTGAACGCGCCCGGCAGTTGAACCTGCCGTTGCAGCTTCGCGACTATCAGGCGGGTCAACCCGCCCAGCCACAGCGTGCAGGTACCCTGACGGTGCTGCCGGTCGCCACCGCTCATGCGGTGGTGGCGGGCGAGCTGAACGTGGGCAACAGCGCCTACGTGGTGGAAACCCTGGCACGCGCCTGCGACGGTTGCCTGAACGGCGAGTTCGCCGCGCTGATCACCGGCCCGGTGAACAAAGGCGTGATCAACGACGCCGGCGTGCCCTTTATCGGCCATACCGAATTCTTTGCCGATCGCAGCGGTTGCGAGCGCGTAGTGATGATGCTGGCGACCGAAGAACTGCGCGTGGCGCTGGCGACCACTCATCTGCCGTTGTTGGCGGTGCCTGGTGCCATCACACGTCAAAGCTTGTTCGAAGTCATTCGCATCCTCGACAACGATTTGAAAACCAAATTTGGCATCGCCCAGCCGCAGATTTATGTCTGCGGACTGAACCCGCACGCAGGGGAAGGCGGCCATATGGGGCGCGAAGAGATCGATACCATCATCCCGGCGCTCGATGCGTTGCGCGAGGAGGGCATCGGTCTTATCGGCCCGCTGCCGGCGGACACCCTGTTCCAGCCCAAGTATCTGCAACATGCCGATGCGGTGCTGGCGATGTATCACGATCAGGGTCTGCCGGTGCTAAAATACCAAGGGTTCGGCCGGGCGGTAAATATCACCCTCGGTTTGCCTTTTATTCGTACCTCGGTCGACCACGGTACCGCTCTGGAACTGGCCGGCACCGGCACCGCCGATGCAGGCAGTTTCAAAACGGCCTTGAATCTCGCCATTAAAATGATAATTAATTGTAATGAATAATAAAGTCCACCAAGGGCACTTTGCCCGCAAACGCTTTGGACAAAACTTTTTAACCGATCAGTTTGTCATCGATAGCATTGTCTCCGCCATTCACCCGCAGCCGGGCGAAGCGGTGGTTGAGATCGGCCCCGGTCTGGGCGCACTGACCGAGCCGGTCGGCGCACGCATGGACCGCATGACGGTGATTGAGCTGGACCGCGATCTGGCGGCCCGCCTGGCAAACCACCCGCAGCTGAAAGACAAACTGACCATTCACCAGCAAGATGCCATGACGGTGAATTTCGCCGAGATGGCCGAGCAGGCCGGCCAACCGCTGCGCGTGTTTGGCAACCTGCCGTATAACATTTCGACGCCGCTGATGTTCCACCTTTTCAGCTATACTCAGGCCATTCGCGACATGCACTTTATGTTGCAAAAAGAGGTAGTCAACCGTCTGGTTGCCGGCCCGAACAGCAAAGCCTACGGGCGCTTGACCGTGATGGCGCAGTACTACTGCAACGTGATCCCGGTGCTGGAAGTGCCACCAACCTCGTTCACTCCGGCGCCGAAAGTGGACTCCGCAGTGGTACGTCTGGTGCCGCACCAGGTGAACCCTAACCCGGTGGGCGACGTGCGTATGCTGAGCCGCATTACGACTCAGGCATTCAACCAACGCCGGAAAACCGTTCGCAACAGCCTGGGCGATCTGTTCACCCCAGAGCAGTTGACGGAATTGGGTGTCGATCCGACGTTAAGAGCAGAGAATATTTCTGTGGCGCAATACTGTAAGCTGGCTAACTGGCTTTCAGCCAATCCCACGCCGCAGCAATAAGGAGTAGTGGTCATGATTGATTCGCCCCGTGTATGTATTCAGGTACAAAGTATCTACGTGGAATCACAGTCGATACCTGAGGAAGAACGTTACGTCTTCGCTTATACCATCACCATCCGCAATCTGGGGCGTTTCAACGTACAGCTGCTGGGCCGTTATTGGTTAATTACCAACAGCAATGGCCGCCAAACCGAAGTTCAGGGCGAAGGCGTGATCGGCGAACAACCGCTCATCCAGCCCGGCGGCGAATTCCAATACACCAGCGGTGCGGTCCTTGAAACGCCGCTGGGCACCATGGAAGGCCATTACGAGATGGTTGATCATCAAGGTCAACCGTTCCGCACCGCTATTCCCGTGTTCCGCTTAGCTATCCCAACGCTGATTCACTAACTATGTCGACATATCTTATCGGCGACGTTCATGGCTGTTTTGATGAACTGCAGTCGCTATTGGCTCAGGCTGCCTTCGATCCACAAAATGACAGGCTGTGGCTGACCGGCGATCTGGTCGCCCGTGGCCCCGGTTCGCTGGACGTGTTGCGCTACGTACGTTCGCTCGGCCCCGCGGTGCGCATGGTGTTGGGCAACCACGATCTGCATCTGCTGGCCGTCTATGCCGGCATTAGCCGCAACAAACCCAAAGATCGCATCACTCCGCTGCTGGAGGCCCCGGATGCCGATGAGCTGATCAACTGGCTGCGCCGCCAACCGGTGCTGCAGGTGGATGAAGAGCTCAAACTGGTGATGGCGCATGCCGGCATCACCCCACAGTGGGACATCGAAACCGCCCAACTGTGCGCCCGCGAAGTAGAAGCGGTACTGAGCAGCGACAGCTATCCGTTGTTCCTGGATGCCATGTACGGCGATATGCCGAACAACTGGACCCCGGAACTGAGCGGATTGGCGCGCCTGCGTTTCAGCACCAATGCACTGACGCGCATGCGTTACTGTTTCCCGAACGGCCAGCTCGACATGATCTGTAAAGATGCGCCGGGCACCGCCCCTGCGCCGCTGAAACCCTGGTTTGAATTGCCGCGTTTAGTGGATCCTGAATACAGCATTATTTTTGGTCATTGGGCATCGCTGGAAGGTAAAGGCACGCCAGAGGGTATTGTGGGTCTTGATACCGGCTGTTGTTGGGGAGGCGATCTGACCATGTTGCGCTGGGAAGACCAACAGTACTTCACTCAGCCTTCGAACCGCCGCGACATACTCGACGGCGCGAATACGCTGGCAGCGTCATAATAAAACCGGGGCGGTTCGACGCTGCCCCGGCCTGTTCTGCTGTTAAACTCAAGCGCCAATCACCCCGCCATCCTCACGCGTAATCATCAATACTGACGAACGCGGACGCGGACTGTTGTTCGGGAAATGAGAATCGCCTTCTTCACCCGGGTGCTGCACGTTGACGAACATCGTCTTGTAATCCGGCGTAAAGGTGATGCCGGTCAGCTCGCACGACTTCGGCCCAACCATAAAGCGACGGATTTCACCGCTCAGCGGGTCCCCCACCAGCATTTGGTTATTCCCCTGCCCGGCATAATCGCCCTTGTTGCTGTACTTGCCGTCGGTGAGGATCCACAGGCGCCCTGCCTTATCAAAACCTAACCCGTCCGGGCTGTTAAAGGTGTTATCTGCGGTGATGTTCGGCGTACCGCGATTGACCCCCTCCGGGTGCGCGATCGGATTGCCGCACAGCGCATAAATATCCCAGGTAAAAGAGGCTGCGGTGGCGTCGCCGCCCTCATCCCAGCGGATAATCTGGCCGTAAACATTGTTCGGTCGCGGATTGGCGGCGTTCAGCGGCATTCCTTCTTCACCGCGCTTGCTGTTATTGGTCAGCGTGCAATAGGCACGCCCGTCATGAGGGTTCACGGCGATCCATTCAGGGCGATCCATCCTGGTTGCCCCCACCTGCGCCGCTGCCTTGCGCGCGAAGATCAACACCTCCGCCTCATCGCGGAAGCCGTTTTCCGGCGTCAGGCCGTTTTTGCCGAACTCCAGCGCAATCCAGCGCCCTGTCCCCTTCAGCGGCGTGCCGCCGGCGTCACCGTCAAACTGCGCCACATACAGTGTGCCTTCATCCAGCAGGCTGCGGTTATTGGCCGGATTGGCGATATCGACCAAGCCTTTGGAGACGTACTTATAGATATGTTCGCCACGCTCGTCGTCACCCATGTACACCACCAGACGCCCGTCCTTGGCGACGGTCACGGCGGCATTTTCGTGCTTGAAACGGCCCAGTGCGGTGTGTTTGATTGGCGTTGACGTAGGGTTCATCGGGTCGATTTCGACGATCCAACCGTGACGGTTGAATTCATTCGGGTTCTTCGCCACGTCAAAGCGATCATCATAGTCCGGCCAGTTGCGCTCCGGTTCGCTGACCTTCAACGTATAGCGCTTCTGTTCAGCCGTGGTCTGGTAATCGGCCTGGTGGGTACCGAAATAGGTATCGAAATTCTCTTCGCAGGTCAGATAGGTGCCCCAGGGGGTTTTGCCGTTAGCGCAGTTGCCGAAAGTGCCCAGCACCTTGCGTCCGGTGGGATCGGCCGCGGTTTGCAGCAGCGGATGGCCGGCAGCCGGGCCGCTGAACTGCATCTCGGTGTTGGCGGTGATACGGCGGTTATAGCGCGAAGGACGTTCCACTGCCCAGCGTTGGCTATCCCCGGCGCGCTTTACCGCCACGATGGACACGCCATGCGCCGCCTGGGATTTACGTACGTCCTCCAGGCTGGTGGCCTTGCTGCCACCGTGGGCGAACAGATACTGCTCGTTAACGTATTCGTTGTTGATGGCCATCACGCCGTGATTGTCATCAATCGGGAAGAAACTCATGCCGTCATTGTTGTCGCCAAACTGCTTTTCCTGATCGGCGGCGCTGTTGTTGCCCTGGGCGTCAAATGCGGCGGCGCCCTCCACCAGCGGCTCCCCCCAGGAGATCAACACCTCGGCGCGATACCCCGGCGCGATCACCACCTCATCCGCGGTGGAGGCCGCAATGCCTTTAAAACCCAACAGCTTGTTCGGTGGCAAATCCTCGGCCAGCGCCTCGGCGGAAACCGTCCAGATGCCGCCGCCAAGGAAACCCGCCAGGCCCACAGCGCCTGCGCTGCCGAGCAGCAGTTTGCGACGGGTAGGATCGGTCAGGCGGTCGGCGTCTAATTGCTCAATTTTGCTCGTCATGGTTTCATTTCCTTTTTTAATGGCGCCGCGATCAAAATTCACCAGAGTTGCCGGGCGCTCGAAGTTGAGCTTCATACTAATCAGGAAGTGTGACGAAAATGTTACAACCGAAGGGGGGGCAGAAACGACAAAGGGCACAATCTCTTGTGCCCTTTGGGAAGAGGTGACTAACGCCCGAAAATCAACGGCGTTCTAAAATCTCAAAGCAGTAGCTGTGGGAGTTCAGTTCGTCAGCGTCATGGAATTCGCTGAACGAAGTTTCCCACTCGTCCGGCTCATAGTCCGGAAAATGGGTGTCGCCACCGACTTCGGCGTCGATATGCGTCAGATACATGCGGTTAGCACGCGCCAGGAACTGGGTATAGATATGCCCGCCCCCCATTACCATCACTTCTTCGACATCACCGGCCGCAGCCAGCGCTTCGTCCAGAGACGTAGCCCAGGTCACCCCGGTTTCACTGCCGGGACGGCTGCTTAAAACGATGTTATGGCGGCCCGGCAGCGGACGACCAATGGACTCGAACGTTTTACGGCCCATAATAACCGGTTTATTCAGCGTGTTACGTTTAAACCACGCTAAGTCCGCCGGCAGGTGCCACGGCATGGCGTTTTCCATGCCAATAACGCGATCCGCCGCCAAGGCAGCGATCAGGCTGATAATCATTGTTAAACCCTGTGTAGGCAGCAAAATTGCTCACACTATACGTAAAGGCCTATCTGCCGTCGATAGGCTAATCAAGCAAGATGAATATATAAGATAGCTCTTATCAGCATACCTAATAACCAGCGTTTACGGCCGCCGGATTTCATACCCCGGGACGTTTTCGATACAGCCACAACCCCGGCAATGACAGCCCTATCGATAACGCACCAACGATAAAACACGCCTTGAGAAAATGGGTCATCATGGTGGCCATCAGCGCCTCGCTGTAACCCAGGTGTGAAATCTCCACTACGGTGATCATCGCGGTATAAGCGGAGATGCCCGGAAACATCGGGATCACCGCCGCCACGGTAAACACCTTCGGGTGCGCCAACAGCCAGCGCGACCAGTAAATGCCAATCATGCCGATCAAAATCGCCGCCAGAAACGACGCCCATTCGATGTTCATGCCTGCATGGATCATCAGCATGCGCGAACCCCGGCCGACTGCGCCGAGCAGGGCGCAGTAGCGTAGCGCGCGCAGCGGTACATTGAACAACATGGCGAACCCCAACGCCGGTACCGCCGCCAGCAGCATCTCTTGCAGCAAAGCCCACAACAGACTCATGACCACCCCCGTAAATCCCACAACGACATCGCCATCACCACGCCGATACAGGTAGCCAGCGTCAGCAGACTGGCCATCGCCCAACGTGCCAGGCCGGTATTGACGTGGCCTTTGAACATATCCGCTACCGCGTTAATCAGCGGGAATCCCGGCACCAGCAACAGCACGCTGGCGGCCATCGCCACGGTGGAGGTTTCGCTGAACGCCGGTAGCCGCAATAACAGGCCGGAAACCGAGGTGGCGACAAACGCCGTGAGGCAAAAGTTGATCAGCGGATTCATATGGCGGGCGGTGAGCATCTGGCGCACCCACATCGCCAGGCCGCTGGCGATGAAGGTCACGGCGAACGCCTTGTTGTCGCCGCCATTCAGCATGCTGAAACAGCCACACGACAGCGCCACCATCAATACCACCAGCCAGCGCGGATAGCGCAGTGGGTGAATTTTCGCGAAGCGCCGGGCAACATCGTGCGCATCCGCCAGCCGATGCTCCGCCAGAATGACGATATGCTGCACCTCGGTCACCATCTGCATATTGATGCCGCGATCGATATTCTTGCGCGTGGTGGTCAGGCATTCGCCATGGCTGATGGTGGTCAGCACCACCGCGTTGGCCGAAATGGAGCTTTCCACGCTGTCCATACCCAGCGCCATGCCCAGCCGGGTCGATAACTGTTCCACTACCATGCTTTCGGCGCCGTGCTGCAACAACAGCAAAGCGCATTGAATGCACAGGCGGGTAATTTCACGTTGTTGCCGGTGCGGCTCCGGCATTTCGATCGTTGTGGTTTGATTCATAGTGTCCCGTGGTGCGCCCTGAATAAAAGTTCATCATATTGCCTAACGGGACCCCAATGGGTTGATGCTAATCAGGGGAAGCGGCGTTATTATCAGCGCAATTACGTTTTTTGTGCAGAGACGCCAACCATGCTTGAAACTTCGCTGTTCGTCGCCGGCCTTGCCGCGCTGGGTATGCTGTCGCCCGGCCCGGATTTTTTCCTGGTGATCAAGAATGCCACCCGCTATCCGCGCCCGGCGGCCATGATGACCGCCTTCGGCGTAACCTGCGGCGTCGCCACCCACATGTCTTACTGCGTAGCCGGGTTAGCGGTGGTGATCACCACCACGCCGTGGCTGTTCAACGTGCTGAAATATGCCGGTGCGATCTACCTGATCTGGGTGGGCATTCAGGCGCTGCTGTCGCGCGGGGGCGGCAAGTTGAACGTCAGTAACCTGCCGCAGCAGCAGGTGAGCCTGACCAGCGCTTTTGTACAGGGCTATCTGTGCAACCTGCTAAACCCCAAAGCCACGCTGTTCTTCCTGGCGGTATTCACGCAGGTGCTGCAGATCGACTCCGGGCTGGGCGAAAAACTGTGGTACGCGGGAATTATCCTGGGCCTGTCCGCCGTCTGGTGGCCGGTGCTGGTGTTATTGTTTCAAAGCGTGCCGGTACGTCGCGGATTGGAAAAAACGCAGAAGGTGGTCGACAAACTACTGGGCGGTATGCTGATCGCGCTGGGTATCAAGGTTGCGCTGAGCTGATGCACAAAAAGGGCGCAGTTCACTGAACTGCGCCCCCGGCGTTAACCTTTGGCTTCCACCACTTCGTCTTCCGGTGCCTTGCCGTCAATACTGCCGCGCCAGCCGGTTTGCTGCACCCGCGCCAACCGATTCTGATCCTGTTCGATAGCCGCGCTGAGCATTTCCTTAGCCCGCTGCAGGCTGGCAATGCGGAACTCGGTATCCTGGTAATTCTCCAGCGTGTTTTCCAGCATCTTCAGGTTGTAACGCCGGAAAGTATCCGCTTTCTCACGCGCCTCGTAGGCGTCCAGCCCCAGCAGCTCCAGCGCCTCACGGCCAATGCGCAGCGAACTTTCGAAGGTTTCGCGTTCCGGGCTTTCCACCCCTAACTGCCGCAGCTGATACCAGTGATCGACATCGCGCGCGCGCGCCACGATTTTCAGGTGCGGGAAGTGCCGCTTGGCCAGTTCAGTCAGTTGCAGGTTGGCTTCCACATCGTCGATGGCGTTAATCAGTACCTTGGCGTGCGCGGCACCCGCCGCTTCCAGCAGATCGGCACGAGTTGCGTCGCCGTAAAACACTTTGGTACCGAATTTTCGCAGCGTTTCAATGTGGTCAGGATCGTGATCCAACACCACGGTGTGTACACCGTTGGCCAACAGCAAACGGCCGGCAATCTGGCCGAAACGGCCGAAGCCGGCGATGATCACGCTGGCGTTTTCTTCATCAATCACATCCGCCGGGCGTTCGTCCTTCGGCGCATTTTTCTCCAGCCTTGTGGCCACCACCAGTAACAGCGGCGTCGCCGCCATCGACAAGGCTACCGCCAGCGTCAGCGATTTGGCCCAGTCCGGTGGTAACACGCCGGCCAGCTGTGCGGCGCCAAAGATCACGAAGGCAAACTCACTGCCCTGCCCCAGCAAAATGGCAAACATGCCGCGCTGGCGTTTTGGTACGCCCAGCCACGGCCCAATCAGCCACAGCAACGCCGCCTTGATCAGCATAAAGCCCAGCAACAGCGAGGCAATCAGTAACGGATGATGGAACAGGGTGCCGAAGTCGATCGACATACCGACACCGATAAAGAACAGCCCAAGCAACAGGCCCTTGAACGGTTGAATGTCGCTTTCCAGCGCATGACGATATTCCGAACTCGCCAGCAGTACCCCGGCGAGGAAAGCGCCCATCGCCATCGACAGCCCGGCCATTTCCAGCAGGATGCCAAAACCGAACACCAGGAACAGCGCCACGGCGCTGAACACTTCACGCATGCCTGAACGAGCGACAAAGTGCAGCAACGGACGGGTGACATAGCGCCCAAGCAGCACCACGATCGCCAGCGCACCTACTACCTTCGCCGCCGACAGCGCGAACGCGCCCAGGGTAGTGGTCGCGCCGCTGCTGGCCAACAGGGGGATCATCGCCACCAGAGGGATCGCCGCAATATCCTGGAACAACAGCGCCGCGAACGAGCTGCGGCCAATCGGTGCCGGCATCAGATTACGCTCGCTCATCGCCTGCATGGCGATGGCGGTTGAAGACAGCGCCAGCGTCAGACCAATCAGCAACGCCACCTTCCAGTCCAGCCCGAGGAAATAACAGAACGCGCTCAGCGCCAGCCCACAACCCACCATCTGGATACTGCCGCCGCCAAATACCGAGGCGCGCAGCGTCCACAGCCGTTTAGGATCCAGCTCCAGACCGATGATAAACAGCATCAGCACCACGCCAATCTCGGCGAAGGTCAGAATAGACTCTGCGTCGGAGACCAGCTTCAGCCCCCAGGGGCCGATAATGCAGCCGGCGATCAGGTAGCCGAGCACCGAGCCCAGTCCGAGACGCACTGCAATAGGTACGAACAGCGCGGCCGATCCGAGATAGATCAGCCCCTCAATCATCATGTTGTGATTATCCATGGCCGACTCCCTGATCCGCAGGCTCACTGTGTTCCATCAGATACTCTACCAAACGCTGGCGGTAGGCCTCGCCGGCTGCAACCAGCGCCGGCTCGTTGCAGGTAAAGGTATTATGCACGGCAAAGTAGGGTTGCCAGTTCATGCCGCAATAGATCGCGGTTGCCTGCAGCGGCTGTGCCAGCACGGCGAAGTTCGGGAAGTCTCCCAGTTCGAAGTGATGCTCATCACCGCCGCTGGTCACCGCCCACAGGCAGTCCTTGCCCACCAGCGCATCGCCGTCATGGCCGTAGGCCCAGCCGTGCTCCAGCACCTTGTCGATCCACAGTTTCAGCAGCGGCGGCAGGCTGTACCACTGCATGGGATGCTGGAACACCACCATGTCGGCGCGCGCCAGCGCACGCTGCTCGGCGTTGATGTCGATGTTGAAGTCAGGATACAGCTCATACAGCGAGCGGACTTCCACGTCAGGAATGTCTTTTACCGCCTGCAGCAGACGGTGATTGGCATGCGAATGCCGGGGATACGGGTGGGCGTAAATAATCAGAATCATGGGGGTCGTCGTTCCTTCGTTCCGTGCCAATACATCAAGCATATACCAATCATACAGCGTGACAGTTTGCTGAATGATTGATAGCGGAAATTTCTAATTCAAGGCAACAAATTTGCTGAACAAGATAAAAAATAAGGGCGCTGCATATGCAGCGCCCTCAGGCATTACGGCATCACTGAATTACTTGGTGATACGAGCGTGCAGCTCCTGCACCGAGGTAACCTGCTCGGTCGGATCCGCCTTCAGCGCCATCGCGGTGGCAAAACCGCCGTTCAGGGTGGTGTCGTAATGCACCTTGTACTGCAACGCGCTGCGGCGAATCAGCTTGGAATCTTCAATCGCCTGGCGACCGGCCGTGGTGTTCACGATGTAGGTGTACTCGCCATTCTTGATACGGTCCTGAATGTGCGGACGGCCTTCATGCACCTTGTTGACCAGACGCGGGTTAATGCCCGCCTCGCCCAGCACGACCGCAGTGCCGTGGGTCGCGTCCAGCTCGAAGCCCTGTTTCAGCAGGCTTGCCGCCAGATCCACCACGCGGGCCTTATCGCCTTCACGCACCGACAGCAGCGCACGGCCTTGTTTCTTCATGCCTGACTGGCTGCCGAGCATCGCCTTGGAGAAGGCTTCCGCGAAGGTGCGGCCAACGCCCATCACTTCCCCGGTAGAGCGCATTTCCGGCCCCAAAATCGGGTCGACGCCAGGGAACTTGTTGAACGGCAGCACCACTTCTTTCACTGAATAGTAAGGCGGGATAACTTCTTCCGTTACGCCCTGCTCGGCCAGCGTTTTGCCCGCCATGACCCGTGCGGCAACCTTGGCCAGCGGCACGCCGGTGGCTTTGGAAACGAACGGCACGGTACGCGCGGCACGCGGGTTGACTTCAATCAGGTAGACTTCGTTGTTCTTCACCGCGAACTGTACGTTCATCAGACCGCGCACCTGCAGTTCGAACGCCAGTTTTTCAACCTGTTGACGCATCACGTCCTGAATCTCTTTGCTCAGGGTGTAGGCCGGCAGTGAGCAGGCGGAGTCACCGGAGTGCACGCCCGCCTGTTCGATATGCTCCATGATGCCGCCAATCAGCACGCGCTCACCGTCGCAAATGGCATCGACGTCCACTTCTACCGCATCATCCAGGAAGCGGTCCAGCAGCACTGGCGCGTCGTTGGATACGCTGACGGCGTTCTGGAAGTAACGGCGCAGGTCGATTTCGTCGTAAACGATCTCCATCGCACGGCCGCCCAGCACGTAGGAAGGACGCACCACCAGCGGGTAACCGATACCGGCCGCTTTTTCTACCGCCTGTTCGATGGTGGCAACGGTGGCATTGGCCGGCTGTTTCAGGCCCAGACGGTGTACCGCCTGCTGGAAACGCTCACGGTCTTCGGCACGGTCAATCGCATCCGGGCTGGTGCCGATAATCGGCACGCCGGCGGCTTCCAGCTCACGCGCCAGTTTCAGCGGAGTCTGGCCGCCGTACTGCACGATCACGCCTTTCGGCTTCTCGATGCGCACGATTTCCAGCACGTCTTCCAGCGTCACCGGCTCGAAATACAGGCGGTCGGAGGTGTCGTAGTCGGTGGAGACGGTTTCCGGGTTGCAGTTGACCATGATGGTCTCATACCCGTCTTCACGCAGCGCCAGCGAGGCGTGTACGCAGCAGTAGTCGAATTCGATGCCCTGGCCGATACGGTTCGGGCCGCCACCCAGCACCATCACTTTCGGACGGTCGTTGGTCGGGTTGGACTCGCACTCTTCTTCATAAGTGGAGTACATGTAGGCGGTGTCGGTGGCGAATTCCGCCGCACAGGTATCCACACGCTTGTAAACCGGGTGCAGGCCATAACCGTGGCGCAGCTTGCGGATTTCGCTTTCGGCTACGCCGGCCAACGTGGCCAGGCGCGCATCGGCGAAGCCTTTACGCTTCAGGGTACGCAGGAATTCCTGGGTCAGGCCGTTGATGCCGGATTCGGCAACCTGCTCTTCCAGGCGCACCAGCTCTTCAATCTGCACCAGGAACCAGCGATCGACGTTGGTCAGGTTAAACACGCCGTCTACCGACATGCCGGCACGGAACGCATCCGCGATGTACCAGATACGGTCACAACCGGCATCTTTCAGTTCGCGACGGATTTTGGTCAGCGCTTCCGGATCGTCCAGGCTCACTTTCGGGTCGAAGCCGGTGGCACCCACTTCCAGACCGCGCAGCGCTTTCTGCAGCGATTCTTGCTGAGTGCGGCCAATCGCCATCACTTCGCCGACGGATTTCATTTGGGTGGTCAGGCGGTCGTTGGCGCCGGCAAATTTCTCGAAGTTAAAGCGAGGAATTTTGGTAACCACGTAGTCGATGGACGGCTCAAACGACGCCGGAGTGCGGCCGCCGGTGATGTCGTTCATCAGTTCGTCCAGGGTATAACCCACCGCCAGCTTGGCGGCGATTTTGGCAATCGGGAAGCCGGTGGCTTTTGAGGCCAGCGCAGAAGAACGGGACACGCGCGGGTTCATTTCGATGACGATCAGGCGACCGTTTTTCGGGTTAACCGAGAACTGCACGTTGGAACCGCCGGTTTCCACGCCGATTTCACGCAGCACCGCCATCGAGGCGTTACGCATGATTTGGTATTCTTTGTCGGTCAGCGTTTGCGCCGGTGCCACGGTGATGGAGTCACCGGTATGGATGCCCATGGCGTCGAAGTTTTCGATAGAGCAGACGATGATGCAGTTATCGTTCTTATCGCGCACCACCTCCATCTCGTACTCTTTCCAGCCGATCAGCGATTCGTCGATCAACAGCTCTTTGGTTGGCGACAGATCCAGTCCGCGCTCGCAGATCTCTTCGAACTCTTCGCGGTTGTAAGCGATGCCGCCACCGGTGCCGCCCATGGTAAAGGAAGGACGGATGATGCACGGGAAACCAACGTCGGCGGCAACCGCCAGCGCTTCTTCCATATTATGTGCGATGCCGGAACGCGCAGTATCCAGGCCGATTTTCTTCATCGCCACGTCGAAACGGCGGCGGTCTTCGGCTTTATCGATAGCATCGGCCGTGGCGCCAATCATGGTCACGCCGAACTCGGCCAGCACACCCTGACGCTCCAGCTCCAGCGCACAGTTCAGCGCGGTCTGGCCCCCCATGGTCGGCAATACCGCATCCGGGCGCTCTTTTTCGATGATTTTGCGCACAACTTCCCAGTGAATCGGCTCGATGTAGGTCGCATCGGCCATTTCCGGGTCGGTCATGATGGTGGCCGGGTTGGAGTTCACCAGAATGACCCGGTAACCCTCTTCGCGCAGCGCTTTACACGCCTGGGCACCCGAATAGTCGAACTCACACGCCTGGCCGATGACAATCGGGCCAGCGCCGAGGATCAGGATGCTTTTTATGTCTGTACGTTTTGGCATTTTTTTACTGCTCCTGATTATTTGGCGTTAGAACGGTAAGTCTCGATCAGTTCGATAAAGTGGTCGAACAGCGGCGCGGCGTCGTGCGGGCCCGGGCTGGCTTCCGGGTGGCCCTGGAAGCTGAACGCCGCTTTGTCGGTACGGTGAATGCCCTGCACCGTATGGTCGAACAGCGATTTGTGCGTTACGCGCAGTTCGGCCGGCAGGTTATTTTCGTCAACCGCAAAACCGTGGTTCTGTGCGGTGATCATCACGCAGTCGTTATCCAGATCTTTCACCGGGTGGTTGCCGCCGTGGTGGCCCAGCTTCATCTTCACGGTTTTCGCACCGCTGGCCAACGCCAGCAACTGGTGGCCGAGGCAGATGCCGAACACCGGAATGTCGGTTTCCAGGAACTGTTTGATGGCGGTGATGGCGTAATCGCAAGGCTCCGGGTCGCCCGGGCCGTTGGACAGGAAAATGCCGTCCGGATTCATCTTCAAGACTTCATCTGCCGGAGTCTGCGCCGGCACTACCGTCAGGCGGCAGCCGCGATCCACCAACATGCGCAGGATGTTGCGCTTGGCGCCGTAGTCGTAAGCCACCACGTGGAACGGCAGATCGGAGGCCGGCTTGGCTTCCGGCAGGTCGCCTTCAAGCGTCCAGCTACCCTGCTGCCAGCTGTAGGCTTCTTTGGTAGTCACTTCTTTCGCCAGATCCATGCCTTTCAAGCCCGGGAAACCCTGCGCCTTGGCCAGCGCCAGCGCGGCGTCCGGCGAGTCGGCGGCGATGATGCAGCCGTTCTGTGCGCCTTTCTCGCGCAGCAGGCGGGTCAGCTTGCGGGTATCGATATCGGCAATCGCCACGATGTTGTGACGCTTCAGGTATTCAGACAGGCCTTCTTCGTTGCGGTAGTTGCTGGCAATCAAAGGGAGATCACGAATGACAAGGCCTTGGGCGTGTACCGCGGAGGATTCTGCGTCGGAAGCATTGGTGCCGACATTGCCGATATGAGGATAAGTAAGAGTAACGATCTGGCGAGAGTAGGAAGGATCAGTGAGGATTTCTTGATAGCCGGTCATCGACGTATTGAAGACCACTTCCCCCACTGCCGTACCCTCTGCCCCGATGGCCCGACCGTGGAATTGGGTTCCGTCTTCCAGAACCAATAGCGCTGACTTAATCAAAACACCCTCCGAGGAATAATCAATCACAATATTTGCATATTAATTCAGATATCGCGATCTAAATCAATGCAAAAACCGCCCTCAAGGCCAATTTTTGGCAAATTGGGCGCATTTTAATGATGAGTGCTCCTCTTGTCTACCCAAAGCGCCATTTTTTCTCTTATTTTCGCACTTCTCAACGTTTAATAGGGTCAGCAGCCATAAAAACCCAGCTAAACTCGGGTGAGTAAACGGTTGCGAGGAATAATGACGAAAAAGTGCGTTTCCAAAGGCTCATTCCTGATTGAAAAACATCGAAAAGGGAAATTCATGACAAAAAAACGCAAGAAAACCATAAAAAACAAGCAACACAATAATAAAATCGAAAAAATGAATCATTTTTAATGTTAAAAAAAAGGACAATAAAATTATTGTCCGTTAATCATAGCGTTATGATCAATACAACCACATCACGATGGTATTCAAATCGATTATAACCGGTCCAGACCGAGCACGTCGCGCATATCAAACAGGCCTTTATCGTGACTATGCAGCCAAGAAGCGGCCCGAACCGCACCACTGGCAAAAGTCATGCGGCTGGAGGCTTTATGGGTGATTTCCACCCGCTCTCCGATGTCGGCAAACATGGCGGTATGCTCCCCGACGATATCGCCGGCACGAATGGTGGCAAAACCTATGCTCTTGGGATCGCGCTCGCCGGTATACCCTTCGCGCGCATAGACGGCGCACTCTTTCAGATCACGCCCCAGCGCACCGGCAATCGCTTCGCCCATCGCCAACGCAGTGCCCGAAGGTGCATCCACTTTATGGCGGTGGTGCGCTTCAATAATCTCAATGTCGGTGTAGTCGCCCATCACCTGAGCGGCCTTTTCCAACAGTTTCAGGACCAGGTTGACGCCCACGCTGAAATTGGCGGCGAACACGATGCCAATCTGCTGAGCGGCGGCGCGGATGGCCGCTTTGCCTGCATCGTCAAAACCGGTGGTGCCGATCACCACCGCCTTGTTATGTTCGACACAGAAAGCCAGGTACGCCAGCGTGCTTTCCGGGCGGGTGAAATCGATCAGAATATCGAAGTCATCGACCACCTTTTCCAGGCTGTCGCTGACGGTAACGCCCAGCGCGCCCACACCCGCCAGTTCACCGGCATCGGTGCCGATCAGGCTTGAGCCCGGGCGCGACACCGCAGCCCCCAGCACGACGCCCTGCGCCTGATGTACCGCCTGGATCAATTGGCGCCCCATGCGGCCGCCGGAACCCGCAATCGCAATGCGGATTTGTGAATCAGTCATGCTTGCTCTCTTCTTGATTAGACGCCTACTCCATAGGCTATAGGTTTAGGGTAACTGCCCCACAGGATCACCGCCAGAAGATTCATTTCATAATTAGAAAATTATGATATCCCCCGCTTTTCATCAGTAATGTTGTCAATAGGTTAACAACCGGTCAAATAAAACCCATTTTTCAAATGTACATAATCATGCAAATTTGATGAGAAAAACCTGCATAAAAAAGGCGCCGCAGAGGGCGCCCAAAGGAACT
Source organism: Serratia inhibens (assembly GCF_003591175.1). Taxonomy (GTDB): domain Bacteria; phylum Pseudomonadota; class Gammaproteobacteria; order Enterobacterales; family Enterobacteriaceae; genus Serratia; species Serratia inhibens. Next base: position 21,270 of record NZ_QYYG01000003.1, read on the forward strand.
CGATTACGGCTTTCAGCCGGTTAAGGCTGCCACCTCTTCGGCAATCGCCGCCAATGCATCATGGCGGGCATAGTCGGCCTGTACCAGCGCCGCGCGCTGCCGATAAACCGGCTGCGACAGGATCTGCTGCACGGCCTGCCGCAGTTGCGCCTCATCCGGTTCGCTGGTGTGCAGGTTAATGCCGCAGCCCGCAGCCACCACCCGAGAAGCCGCCTCGAGCTTATCCTCACCGGTACCGGCGACAATCAAGGGCACGCCATGATCCAGCGCGTAGTTGATCGAGCCATAACCGCCATTGGTGATCAACAGCGCCGCCTGCGGCAGCCAGTGCTCGAAAGAGATAAACTGCCGTACTCTGGCGTTGTCCGGCAGTTGCGCCGGCACTCCGTCAACCGAGCGGCCACCGGTAGTCGCCAGCACCCGCACCGGTAACCCGGCCAATGCTTTTAGCGTCGGAACAATCAACTGGCGCAGATCGACATTCGCCAACGTCCCCTGCGTCACGATAACCAGCGGCCGAGGATCCGCTTCATCCCACTCGCACCCGCCTTGCCGTGCCGCCACGGCACCGCGCAACGGGCCGATAAATCGCACACCTGCGGGCAGATCCTCGCGCGGATACTCCAGCGCCGTGGTTGCCAGTTGCAAAAAGCGATCGCAGCCGCCTATCAACGCATCCGTGAACGGCTGTTGCAACGGCCCGCCACCGGATTGCACCATCGCGGCATTGAAACTCTGCTGTACCTCATCGATCAACACGCGAGTGGCTTCGTCCACCAGCTGTTCACGCGGCAGTTCGAGCGGCAACAGCGCCGGGGGAATGCGCGGACCGTAGAAGATGGCATCGCGTGAAGAATACGACAACGGCGTCACGCCAATACCGATCACCGGCAGACGGTCAGTGGCCTGCAACAACGGCAATACCCCGTAAAAGCAATTTTCCACTATCAGCAGATCCGTCGCCTCGGCGGCTATCGCCGCCCTGAGTTGCCGGTCCAGCAACGGGATCGGCGCAGCGAAGAAATCTTTCAGCGCCAACGCCATCTGCGCATTGCCCGGCGGCAGCGCGGCGCGTTCGGGAAAATGCCGCTCCAGATAGCGATAGTCGAAATCCACCTGCGCATCGAAGGGTACAAACTGCGCACCCACCGCTTCGGCGCGTTCTCGGAACAGCGCACCGGTCATCACCCGCACCCGGTGGCCCTGCGCAATCAGGTAGCGGGCAATCCCCAGCATCGGGTAAACATGTCCTGGGGTGGCGACCGCTGCCATCAGTATCCTTGCCATAATGTTCCGTTATGCCTCTGCGTTGGCCGGCTTCAGCGCCAGGTTGGCGCACACCGGGTTGCTCTGAATATGCACGCGCTGCAGATGACGAGCGGAGCGGGCGGTGAAACCTTCACGTCCGTGCAGCAGCGAGAAGTTATCCGCCACCACCACATCGCCCTGCTGCCACTGGTGGGCGTAATAATGGCGGGGATCGTAGAGATGCTGCTGCAGAGTCTGATGGAAAGCCTCTTGCTCTTCTTGCGGCACGCCATGATATTCAAGCGCATGCTGGTTAAGGAACTTCTTGCCCTCCGTCGGCGGTTCGTTGTAGCGCATGATCAACCCGCTGCCGCTCGGATGCGTCACCACCAGCGGCGAACAGACCTCGCCGCCATAGTGAACCACTTGCTTGATTCGATAAGAAATGGACACCTTCAGCCACTGCGCCAGCAGCGACTCATCGGCATTGGCCAGTAGCCGCGTAGTATCGACAAAGGTGGTGCGGCCACCTTCATCCTGCGACGGTGCCGCCACGCAGTGGAATAACTGAAACTCCGGAATGGTCGGTTTGTACATGCCATCCCAGTGCAACGGGACGTAGCTGCTGTCGAAGATATGATCTTTGGCGTCCGGGTGCTCCTTCACGTCCAGCACCGCACCGAACGGCCACATCATGATCTCTCCCCAACCGCCGGCATAGCGGGCCAACACCTGAGGATCGGTAAAGCCGGAGTCGAAACCGCGCAGCACCAGCAGATGGTGCCTTTGCGCCAACGTCCGCAGCGCCGCTACCGGCAGTTCGCCGATCTGTTGCCCGGGGTGTTGCGGGGTCAGCACTGCGCCAAACGGGGTATTCAGTTCAATGCGGCAATTCAGTTGTTGATTATCCATCGGTGACTCTCCTTGAAGCGAATTTGCTGCTCACACGGCAACCGTGCCGTTAAAACACGCCCGCCAACATTGCGGGCGTAACCTGGCGAGTTACGCCACCTGAGGCGGTTCGATCAGGTAATGGCTTGGCGTGCCGCGGATCGCCACCAGCTCACCCGCCAATTGCTGAGCGTCTTTGCGCTTCATCAGCACGAACTGGCCGTTGACGTTTGCCGCCACACCGTGCCACGGCGTCAGCCAGTCGTCTTTGGTCGGCATCATATGGATGCCCATTTTCAGGCTGTCAGCGGGTTGCGGGTGGATCGACAGGCGTATCGCCGCCGGGAAATGTTGAGCCAGCAGGTTGCCCCAGGCCCAACTGCGCTGTATCACGCCGCAGGCGCGCTGTTTGGCGTCTTTCTGCAACGCTGCGTTGGAGCCGCTGTACCCCGGCAACTGGCTGTCTTCATACAGAAAACGGGTAATGGCGCGATACAGCTGCAGCCCCTGTTCGTCCTGCATCAGTTGCTGCTTGATGACCTCCTCAGGCTCGGCATAGCCGTCGACCAGCAGTTGACGCAGCAGGTCGTAGTCGTCGGTATGTTCCGCCAGCCCTTCGACGTCACCCAGGTTGAACACGCTCAGGTGCGTCGCCCCCACCTCGTGCAGCAGGTTTTCAATTTCGCGCTGATAATGGTTGATGGCATCGTCGCTGACGCGGATCAAATCGCCGAACACATGGCCATCGGAGCAGATCACGATATGCGCTCCCGGTGGGTAATAAAGCTGGATACGCTGACAGAGAGAATTGAGGAATATCAGCGATAGCCGTTCCGCCATATCGGGAACCGCGCCGATCACTTTATTGGTATTGGGCGATTTTGTCGGGAAGGCCGGCAGCACAAATTCGAGACGCTGATTGTTTGCAATGAATGCCCGAATACGCGGCAATTGCACCTGAGAAACAACTCGCTCCTCCTCAGTATTTGACGCTTCCAGGCCGGGAAAACGACGCCGATATTGTAATAGCTCATGCAAAATTTTTAATGACACGGTTTCAATATGGGCATTATCCACAATTAACTCCTGTTCAGATGTGGCGTAAGAAACTTATTCGCAAACGCAATAAGACTTATCAAAAAGAGGAATGACGCACCGGCAATAAGTCTCACCGTGACGTTTATCTGCTTCAGGAAATATAGAAGAGATAATGCTATATTATTAGCCCTTATAATTTGCAATCTTGGTTAAGTTGTACTTAACAAACTATGAGTAATATTCTAAAACGCATGGCTATTTTTTCTAAAGTTGTCGATTGCGGCGCGTTCAGCATGGCAGCCAAAGAATTAGGCATTACCACCTCAGCCGTCAGCCAGCATATCCGCCAGCTGGAAAACGAGCTGGGCATTCAATTACTTCTGCGCTCGACCCGTTCACTGAGCCTGACCGAGGCCGGTCTGTGTTTTTATGAGGATTGCGTGTTGATGATCCATGCCGCCGAGCGGGGTCAACAGCGTATTGCCGCACTGCGCGGCGAACTGGCCGGTGAACTGCGCGTCGCCACCTCCACGGAGTTCGCCACCCATTATCTGGTGCCGGCGTTGCAAAGTTTCCTGGATGAACACCCGCGCATCACGCTACGCCTGGAAATCCATGACGAAAAAATCGACCTGATAGGTCAGCGGATAGATTTGGCGATCCGCGGCGGTGTGCTGGCCGATTCCAGCTACGTCTCCACCCGCCTGGCGCGCTTTCGCGAAGTGTTGTGCGCCTCTCCAGCCTACCTAGCCGGCCACGGCGTTCCGGAGACGCCACAGGCGCTCACCCGCCATCAATGGGTCACTTTCACCCCTTTGGGAAACCCGCAATTTGTCAGGCTGATCCACGCGAACGGTGACGAACACCGGTTACGCATGACCGGGCGCTTATTTACCAACAACGGTATGGCGATGAAAGAATTGGCGCTGGCCGGCAAGGGGATTATCCGTAATTTCTTTGTCAATGTTGAACGTGAATTGCGCAGCGGTGATTTGGTGGAAGTGTTGCCTGAATGGCGATTGCCGGAGATTAATTGCTATGCGATTATGCCACGCCGGGACAGCCAACCATTAAAGGTTCGCCGTTTACTGGAGCATATGAAAATCCATTTAAAAGAGAAAGAGAAAGAGAAAAATTCCGTAGACCAGCTACGTACTTAATTAAATAAGAAGTATCTGTAACGCTAATTAATTTAGTTTTTTAACTTTTCAGCCGATTGCTGACCAGCACCAGCGCGTTTTTTAGATTGCAGCCTAATGATATCATCTTTAATAACTTTATTTCCGCCAATATAAGCGTTTATCCAAGAATAATTCAAATAGTCAGAACGAATATGGCTTTAAGTAACAGAAAATTTGAATCAACTTATCTCTATTTCCAAACTCTGCTATTTTCCCGCTGCTTATCCCCTAAATGCAAAACGGGGAGCTGATAGCTCCCCGTGGTAACACTTTTGCCAAAGGGCTTATTCGACCTGTCTGATATCAACACGCAGCTCTTTCGGCACTTCGAAGACGATATTCTCTTCACGGCCGCTGACTTCATGCACATCCACACCGCCCATCGCTCTCAGGCGGCTGATGACATCCTGAACCAGCACGTCCGGCGCCGAAGCCCCGGCGGTCACGCCGATGTTGCTGGCGTTTTTCAGCCAGGCTTCCTGAATATCCGCCGCGGAGTCGATCAGGTACGCCGGCTTGCCGACGCGCTGAGCCAACTCGGCCAGACGGTTGGAGTTGGAAGAGTTCTTCGACCCGACCACCAGCACCACATCCGCATCGCCGGCCAGGTTGCGCACCGCTTCCTGACGGTTAGTCGTGGCATAGCAGATATCGTCCTTGCGCGGCCCGATGATGCTCGGAAAACGCTGGCGCAAGGCATCGATCACTTCTGAGGTGTCATCCACCGACAGCGTGGTCTGCGTCATAAAGCACAGGTTGCTTTCGTTCTTCACCTGCAGCTTCCACACGTCTTCCGGCGACTCCACCAAATACATGCCGCCTTTCGGGTTGCTGTACTGGCCCATGGTGCCTTCCACTTCCGGATGGCCGGCATGGCCAATCAGGATCGCCTCGGTACCCCGGCGGCTGGCTCGCGCCACCTCCATATGCACCTTGGTCACCAGCGGGCAGGTCGCGTCAAACAACATGGTCAGATCACGGGCTTTGGCTTCTGCCCGCACCGCCTGGGAAACCCCGTGCGCCGAGAAGATCAGAATCGACCCGTCCGGCACTTCGGCAATCTCTTCGATGAACACCGCCCCACGCTCGCGCAGGCTGTCCACCACGTAGCGGTTATGTACCACTTCGTGACGCACGTAGATAGGCGCGCCGTAAATCTCCAGCGCGCGCTCAACGATACTGATCGCACGATCAACCCCGGCGCAAAAGCCCCGTGGGTTAGCCAGCAATATTTGCATGCGTCTCCTCCTGTTGCGGGTCAATCTCCAGCACTTCGATATCGAAGCTCACCGGATGGCCCGCCAACGGATGGTTGAAATCAACGGTAATCGAATCTTCCGCTACTTCACGCACCACACCCGGCATTTCGCTGCCGTCGATGGCGGTAAACAGCATGATGGTGCCTACGTCCGGTACCCCGGTTTCCGTGAAATCACGGCGTGAGAAAAACTGGACCAGATCCGGATTCTCTTCGCCGAACGCCGCTTCCGGCTGCAGGGTAAAGGCGCATTTGTCGCCCGCGCGCAGGCCGAGCAGCTGCTCTTCCAAGGGTGCCGACAAACTGCCGTCACCCAGGCGGAACAACGCCGGTTTACCGTTACCGCGGGTCGACTCTGCCGTTGAGCCGTCTTCCAGTTTCAGCGTGAAATGAACCAGTACGGCGCTGTCACCGTTAACCTGAGCCGTCATATTACTCACCTTTACTCTTTGCGCCTTTGCTCGCCGGCGACAGGAAACCTTCCAGCACAATCATCGCCGCCCCCACGCAGATAAAGCTATCCGCCAGGTTGAAGGTCGGGTAATGCCAGTTGCCCACATAGAAATCGATAAAATCGACCACGAAACCGTGCCAAAGACGATCAAACAGGTTGCCGAGCGCACCGCCGATGATAAAAGCATAGGCGATGTTGTTCAGCTTCTGTTGCGCCTGGCTGCGATACATCATCACCAGCAGCACCGCCACGATGGCAATGGCGATGCCGGCGAAGAACCAGCGCTGCCAGCCGCCGTGATCGGCGAGGAAGCTGAATGCGGCACCGTAGTTGCGCGCATAGAACAGATTGAACGACGGGATCAACGGCTGGGACTGGCCCAGCACGAAGTTACCGAGGATCCACTGCTTGCTGGCAAAATCCAGCACCAGCACCACTACCATCACCCATAGCCAACGCAGGCCGGTCGAACAGATTGGTTTACTCATCAGGCACTTGTTCTCAGGCGTAGTTACGCTTTTCGCCGTCGCCGGCTACGTTGATCACACAGCGGCCGCAGATGTCTGCGTGATCCGCCACCAGGCCGATGTCAGTAGTGTAATGCCAACAACGCGGGCATTTCTCGCCTTCTGCAGTGCTGAAGGCAATTTTCAGACCTTTCACCAGTTCCGATTCCTGCGCGTCCGCCGGTGCATCCACCAGAGGTGCAACCTGTGCCGCCGAGGTCAGCAGCACGAAGCGCAGCTCGTCTTGCAGGCTATTAAGGCGCTCGGCCAGCTCGCTGTCGGCATACAGCGTTACCGCCGCCTCCAGAGAACCGCCAAGGCGTTTATCGGCTCGCGCCTGCTCCAGAACCTTGTTCACTTCGCCACGCACTTTCAGCAGCTCGGCCCAGAAGGCATCGTTCATGCTCTCGCCTTCGGCCAGGCCGAACAAGCCGTCATACCACTCTTCAGTGAACACGTACTGCGCACGTTTACCCGGCAGGAAACCCCAGATTTCGTCAGCGGTGAACGACATGATCGGTGCCATCCAGCGCACCAGCGCTTCTGCGATGTGGAACAACGCGGTCTGGCAACTGCGGCGGGCGACGCTGTCGCTCTTCGCGGTGTACTGACGATCCTTGATGATGTCCAGGTAGAAGGAGCCCATCTCGACCGAACAGAACTGCATCAGACGCTGCACCACTTCATGGAAATCGTAGTTGGCGTAAGCCTGCTCGATATCCTGCTGCGCCGCCAGCGCACGGCCGACCGCCCAGCGATCCAGCACCACCATGTCTTCCGGTGCCACGCAGTCGGTGCTCGGCTCGAACCCGTTCAGGTTGGCCAGCAGGAAGCGCGCGGTGTTGCGGATACGGCGGTAAGAATCGGCGGAGCGCTTCAGAATTTCATCGGAAACCGCAATCTCGCCGGTGTAATCGGTCGAGGCCACCCACAGGCGCAGAATGTCGCCACCCAGCTTGTTCATCACGTCCTGCGGACTGACGGTGTTGCCGATCGACTTGGACATCTTGCGGCCTTGGCCGTCAACGGTGAAACCGTGAGTCAGCACTTCTTTATAAGGCGCCTTGCCCTTCATGGCGGTGGAGATCATCAGTGACGACATGAACCAGCCGCGATGCTGATCCGAACCTTCCAGATACATGTCGGCGCCGTGGCCGTTAAACTCAGGGCGTACGTCCACGACCGAAGAGTGGGTTGAACCTGAGTCGAACCACACGTCCAGGGTATCAGGTACTTTCACGTAGTCGGCAGCGTCGGCACCGAGGATATCGGCCGCGTCCAGATCCCACCAGGCCTGAATGCCGTCCTGCTCAACGCGCTTGGCGACTTCTTCCATCAGCTCTACGCTGCGCGGGTGCAGTTGCTCAGTGTCTTTGTGCACGAACAGCGACATCGGCACGCCCCAGGTACGCTGACGCGAAATGCACCAGTCCGGACGGTTCGCCACCATCATTTCAATGCGCGCCTGGCCCCATTCAGGGATCCACTGCACGCCCTTGATCTCTTCCAGCGACTGCTGACGCAGGCCTTTCTGATCCATGCTGATGAACCATTGCGGGGTAGCGCGGAAAATGATCGGCGTCTTGTGGCGCCAGCAGCATGGGTAGCTGTGAACCAGTTTCTCCACGTGCAGCAGCGCACCTTTCTCACGCAACAGTTCGACGATCAGATCATTGGCCTTGAACACGAACTTGCCATCCAGCAGCGGGTAGGTGCCGGTCAGGTAGCAGCCGTTCGGCCCCACCGGGTTGGCCACTTCCAGGCCGTATTTCTGGCCAATCACGAAGTCGTCCGGGCCGTGGCCAGGCGCGGTATGCACCGCACCGGTACCGGCGTCCAGCGTGACGTGTTCGCCGAGGATTGCCGGCACGTCGAAGCCCATGAACGGGTGTTCGAAGCGCAGCAGCTCCAGATCGGCACCTTTGCAGTTGCCCAACACGGTCCATTCGCTGATGCCGGCGCGTTTCATCACGCTCTCGACCAGTTCGGCCGCCAGGATCAGGCACTGACCTTCAACCTGCACCAGTTGATAAGCAAAATCAGGGTGCAGCGAGATAGCGCGGTTAGCCGGCAGCGTCCACGGCGTCGTGGTCCAGATCACCAGAGAAACCGGGCCGTTAAACTGGGTCACGCCAAATTTGGCCGCTACGGCAGCCGCGTCAACCGCGTGGAAAGCCACATCGATAGACGGCGAGGTTTTGTCGTAATACTCAACTTCCGCTTCCGCCAGCGAAGAGCCGCAGTCGGTACACCAATGCACCGGCTTCGCGCCTTTCAGCAGATGGCCGTTGCTGATGATTTTGCCCAGCGCGCGGATGATGTTGGCTTCGGTTTTGAAGTCCATGGTCAGGTACGGGTGATCCCAATCGCCCAGCACGCCCAGACGAATGAAGTCTTTCTTCTGACCTTCAACCTGCTCGGCGGCATACTCGCGGCATTTCTGACGGAATTCCGCCGGGGTAAGCTTCTCGCCCGGCTTGCCGTACAGCTGCTCTACTTTCAGTTCGATCGGCAGGCCATGGCAGTCCCAACCCGGAATATAAGGCGAGTCGAAACCGGACATCCCTTTAGACTTGATAATAATGTCTTTGAGAATCTTGTTAACCGAGTGACCAATGTGAATGCTGCCGTTCGCATACGGAGGGCCGTCATGCAGAATGAAGGATTTTTTGCCCTTTTTGGCAGTACGAATCATCCCGTACAGATCCTGCTCATACCAACGTTGCAGCATGCCAGGTTCACGCTTGGCGAGATCGCCGCGCATCGGGAACCCTGTTTCCGGCAAGTTCAGGGTATTCTTGTAGTCACTCATTAGATTCTCGGTTCCGTTTTCGGCTATAGAGATTAAACCGGTGTCTGTAGCCCGAAGAACTTTCGGGCCGTCACCACATCATTGGCGATTTGCTGCTTCAGCGCATCGAGCGAAGCAAAACGCTGTTCATTGCGCAATTTCGCGCGGAGCACCACGTCAATATGGCGCCCGTAAAGATCCATCGTGACATCCAGCAGGTGGACTTCCAGCTGCTGTCGCACGCCGGCAACGGTTGGGCGCGTGCCAATATTGGCCACGCCCGGGAGCGGTTCAGGGCCCAGGCCATAAACATCCACTGCGTAAACCCCTTTCACCGGCGCAACCAGGCGCTTCAGCGGCAGGTTGGCGGTCGGGAAGCCAATGGTGCGGCCCAGTTCATCGCCGTGCACCACCCGGCCAGAAATGCTGTACGGATGGCCCAGCAGCGTTTCTGCCTGCGCCAGGTCGTCATCGCGCAGCGCATTGCGAATGACCGTGCTGCTGATGCGTTGATCGCCTTCACGGAAGGTCGGCGTGCTGATCACCTCGAAGCCGTATTCTTCCCCGGCTTTCTGCAATAGCGGAAAATCGCCCTGGCGAGCTGCGCCAAAGCGAAAATCATCCCCGACCATCAGGAATTTTACGCCAAGCTTTTCCACCAGCAGTTCGGCGACGAACGCCTGGGCGGTGTTGGCGGCGAAACGCGGGTCAAACTTGACGCACAGCAGGTAATCAACCCCCGCCTGCGCCAGGTATTTGGCCTTGTCACGCAAACGCGTGAGGCGGGCCGGCGCCTTGTCCGCTGCAAACATTTCCAGCGGCTGCGGCTCAAAGATCATGACCATCACTGGCAGCCCGAGGCGCTGCCCTTCTTGTTTCAGCTGCTCCAGCAACGCCTGGTGACCGCGGTGTACGCCGTCAAAGTTGCCGATGGTGAGCACGCAACCATGGTGACGTGCCCGGATATTGTGAACGCCGCGAATTAGCTGCATAGCTGGCTCAAAACAGTGGAAATCGCCGGATTATACCTTGTACAGCGGTTAAGGTTAACCCGCGATTGGTGCCTTTATGTAATAGACATACCATACCGGAGATAATCGGCAGGTGAAACGCCCCGGCCGCAGTTTATCCGGCGCCATAAACGCGATTACCGACTACGGCCAATGGCTTGCGACCACGGCGACAAATCATTGGCGAATTTTCTCGCGAAAGACTGTATTCCCATGACCGAAGCTGGTAAAATCCTGCGCCATCACAACGTAGCAAGTGCCGCCCGTACAAACGGCGCTTATTTGCACAAATTCATTGACAAACGCAGGCCAAAAGGGCATATTCCTCGGCCTTCGAATTGTCCTCAATAGAATATATTTGGGAGTTGGACCTTGGCTAATATCAAATCAGCTAAGAAACGCGCCGTACAGTCTGAGAAACGCCGCAAGCATAACGCTAGTGGTCGTTCAATGATGCGTACCTACATCAAGAAAGTAGAAGCGGCAATCGTAGCTGGCGACAAAGAAGTAGCACAAAACGCATTCAACGTAATGCAACCAATCGTGGACCGCAAGGCTGCTAAAGGCCTGATCCACAAAAACAAAGCAGCACGCCATAAGTCAAACCTGTCGGCGCGCATCAACGCAATGCAATAAGCATCGTGTTGTCTGCTTGATAAAAAAAACCGGCTCAGGCCGGTTTTTTTACGTCCGCAATCCCCGGTCTAGTAAGCAAACAGCGCCGAGAAATCCTTGTTGCACACCCTTTGTACCGCCGGATGCTGGATCATTCGCTCGGCAAAGATGATGTAGTACTCTTCCTGTACGCTATCAATACGCCCAATCTCCACCACGTCATCATCGTTATAAGTGTCCTGCGCATACAGAGTCGGCGCAACGAAGATCGCGTTGTGGTACATGCCAAATGTCTTCATCAGTGCGGCATCATCAAACTCGCCCAGAATCTCCACCTGAATGCCCTGGGTGTTAAACCAGTTGAGCAGTTTACGCCCCAGCATCGAACGACGGCCGGGTATCAGCAGCTTGCGCTGCTCCAGACAGGCGGGAAACGGCAGATCCGGTGCCGGCTGGCGACAAAAGAAGCTAATGCCGCACTCACCCAGCTTGAGCGAAAATAACCCTTCCTGCTGGCTGGAATCCACCGGGCAGTCTGACAGGATCATATCCAGCTTGTGCTGGCTGAGCTGTTCCAACAGCATCTCATGCGTTGATTCAAAGCAACGCAGGTGAATTTGCTCGTTATCCACCACCACCGCCGTTTCCAGCACCTGGCTCACCAGGCGTTTGGAAAGCGCATCCGCTACACCCACGTCGAACAGCAGGTTAGATTCTTTGCGGTAATTGACGATATCCAGCATTTCCTGGCTGAGCATAAACATCTTGTCGGCGTAACGGAAAACCAGTTGCCCCAGCTCTGAAGGCACCAGCCCACGCCCCTGACGCTTGAACAGCTTGCCGTCCAAACGTTCTTCCAGCGCTTTGATCTGGCCAGTAATGGTCTGTGGCGTCAGAAACAACGCTTCGGCGGCGCCGACCACCGAACCTTCTTTGCAGACCTGCCAGAAGTAGTAAAGGTGATTAAAGTTGATATGCGACATCCTCACGAGGTGCTCTCCTTAACGTTTCGCATCGGCAAAAGGTCTGCCGTGATGAGCGATTAATATCCTTGCTTTGTTTCAGACAACCTGTTGCTGCATTCGTCCCAAACAGAATGGTCGAAGCTGAACATATTTTATACTGAACAGCTCCGACCAGCTATTGTAGTGTGTCCCCGTCAACAGGGGATCCCCTGAAGGAGTTATCTGACTCGCGGTAACGACAGGCGCAACAGACCGTATCCCACTACCGCCGCGGTGGTGGAACCAATCAGGATCCCAAGCCGCGAGTAGGTGCTTAATGCAACATCGGCATCGCCAAAGGCCAGCGAAGCGATGAAGATCGACATGGTGAAACCAATACCACAGAGCACGGAAACAGCAAACACCTGTTTGAAACCAATTCCTTCAGGCAGACGGGCGATACCCAGCTTCACCGCCAGCAGGCTAAAAGTGAAGATGCCCAAGGGCTTACCGATAAACAGGCCCGCTGCAATTCCCATTGGCAACAGCGAGGTCAGCCCGCTCAGCGACACGCCCTGCAATGAAACGCCGGCGTTGGCAAAAGCAAACAGCGGCAGTATCAGGAACGCCACCCAGGGGTGCAGTCCATGCTCCAGCGTCTCTGACGGCGACGGCCCCTTCTTCACATGCAGCGGTATCATAAAGCCGACGATCACCCCGGCCAACGTGGCATGCACCCCGGACTTCAGGATCGCCACCCACAACACCAGACCGACAAGCATATAGAGCGAGGTTTTCCCCACGCCGCGCCAGTTCATCAACGCCAGTGCGGCAATGGAAGCTGCCGCCACGCCCAGCGCCGCCATCGACACTTCATGGGTATAGAACAGCGCGATAATCACAATCACGCCCAGGTCGTCGATAATCGCCAACGCCAACAGGAACACCTTCAGGCTGGTGGGTACCCGGTTACCCAACAACGCCATGACCCCAAGGGCGAACGCAATGTCGGTAGCCGCCGGGATAGCCCAGCCCTGACGGGTGACCTCATCCGCGCCGTTGAACATCAAATAAATCAGCGCCGGCGCCAGCATACCGCCCAACGCGGCGATCGCCGGGAATACCGCCTTGTCACGCCCGGCCAACGAGCCTTCCATCAACTCGCGTTTAACTTCCAGCCCGACCACCAGGAAAAAGATCGCCATCAGGCCATCGTTAATCCACAACAGCAAGGGTTTGCCAATCTCCAGCGAGGAGATTTTCACCATGACGGGTAAATTGAGAAAAGCGTGATAAATCCCCTGAACCGGGGTATTGGCCATGATCAACGCGATAATCGCGGCCACAATCAGGATAATGCCGCCTGCGGCTTCCTGACGTAAAAACTGACGAATAATGTTGGTCACACTACGTCTCTCCACAGAATTGCGGGACAGAAAAAACACCCCCGCAGACAAAGTAATGGAATGAGTATAGACGCCGTTTCAGCTCGAAAAAACACGTTTATAAATGCTATAAAGATCGCAAAAACCGAGTAATTGAAGATGTGAATCACATTTAAATCAGGGGTCAGAGAAAGGCCTGAGGCAATAAAAAAACCCCGGATTCGATACCGGGGTTTCATGCAACAGGCTAATGAAAACAGTAAATTAACGCGTCAAATCGTCAAAAAACTTTTTCACGCCGTCGAAGAAGCTCTTCGAACGCGGGCTGTTTTTGTCGCCGGATGGGCCACCAAGGCTCTCTTCCAGCTCTTTCAACAACTGCTTCTGCTTGTCGTTCAGGTTAACCGGAGTCTCCACCACCACGCGGCACAGCAGGTCACCCTGGCTGCCGCCACGCACAGATTTTACACCCTTGCCGCGCATGCGGAACAGTTTGCCGGTCTGGGTTTCTGCCGGTACCTTCAGCTTCACGCGGCCATCCAGCGTCGGCACTTCAATCTCGCCGCCCAATGCCGCCATCGCGAAGTTAATCGGCACTTCACAGTACAGGTTATTGCCTTCACGCTCGAAGATCGGGTGCGCTTTCACCTGAACCTGAACGTACAAATCCCCCGCCGGTGCACCATGCTCACCCGCTTCACCCTCACCCGCCAGGCGGATGCGGTCACCGGTATCTACGCCGGCCGGGATTTTCACCGACAGCGTTTTGGCTTTCTCTACCCGGCCGTGGCCGTGGCAGCTGTTGCAAGGGTCTTTGATGATCTGACCGCGGCCATGGCAGTGCGGACAGGCCTGCTGTACGGTAAAGAAGCCCTGGCGCATTTGCACCTGGCCCTGGCCATGACAGGTCGGACAGGTGACCGGCGAGCTGCCGGGCTTCGCGCCGCTGCCGTGGCAAACGCCACACTCTTCCAGCGTCGGGATACGGATCTCTTTGGTAACGCCACGAACCGCTTCCTCGAGGGAAAGCTCCATGTTGTAGCGCAGATCGGAACCGCGGCTGGCACGCTGACGGCGGCCACCACCGAAGATATCGCCGAATACGTCGCCAAAGATATCGCTGAAGTCGGCACCACCGCCGCCAAACCCGCCGCCGCCGCCCATGCCACCCTGTTCAAAGGCGGCATGGCCGTATTGATCGTAGGCCGCACGCTTTTGCGCGTCGGTCAGGACCTCGTAGGCTTCCTTGACCTCTTTAAATTGGGCTTCGGCGTCTTTCTCCTGGTTGCGGTCAGGATGGTATTTCATCGCCAGGCGCTTGTACGCCTTTTTTATCTCACGCTCTTCCGCCGTCTTGGAGACGCCGAGAATCTCGTAATAGTCTTTCTTCGCCATTATTTCTCTTACCCTTAACATGCGTGCACGGGCGTAGAGTTGCCTCGACGCCCGTGCTGGTTTCCGGTAACGGCCTGGCGGCCGTTCCGTGCCCGCTTAAGGGCGATTATTTCTTGTCTTTGACTTCTTCGAACTCAGCGTCAACCACGTCGTCGTCTTTCTGCGCCGCGTTGTCAGCACCGGCATCAGCACCTTGCTGCGCCTGAGCCATTTCCAGCAGCTTGCCGGAAACCTGCACCAGCGCCTGGGTCTTGGCTTCGATCTCGGCTTTATCTTCGCCTTTAACCGCCACTTCCAGATCTTTCAGCGCCGCTTCGATAGCCGTTTTGTCTTCCGCCGGCAGTTTGTCGCCTGCTTCTTCCAACTGCTTACGGGTGCCGTGGATCAGGTGATCGGCCTGGTTACGGGTCTGCACCAGCTCTTCGAACTTACGGTCAGCTTCAGCGTTCAGTTCGGCATCGCGCACCATTTTCTGGATTTCTTCTTCGTTCAGACCAGAAGAAGCCTTGATGGTGATTTTCTGCTCACGGCCGGTATTCTTGTCTTTGGCGGACACGTGCAAAATACCGTCGGCGTCGATATCGAAGGTCACTTCGATCTGCGCCATACCGCGTGGAGCAGCCTGGATGCCGTCCAGGTTGAACTGGCCCAGCGACTTGTTATCGTTAGCTCGTTTGCGCTCACCCTGCAGCACATGGATGGTTACCGCAGACTGGTTGTCTTCAGCGGTAGAGAACACCTGGCTGTGCTTGGTCGGGATGGTGGTGTTTTTGGTGATCAGCGGGGTCATCACGCTGCCCATGGTTTCGATACCCAGCGACAGCGGGGTAACGTCCAGCAGCAGAACGTCCTTCACATCACCGGCCAACACGCCGCCCTGTACCGCAGCACCCACCGCAACGGCTTCGTCCGGGTTAACGTCTTTACGCGGTTCTTTACCGAAGAAGTCAGCGACTTTCTTCTGAACCATTGGCATACGGGTCTGGCCGCCCACCAGGATCACGTCCTGAATGTCGGAAACCGACAGGCCTGCGTCTTTCAGCGCAACTTTCAGCGGCTCGATGGAACGCGCAACCAGATCTTCGACCAGCGACTCGAGTTTGGCGCGGGTCACTTTGATGTTCATGTGTTTCGGGCCGCTCGCGTCTGCCGTGATGTACGGCAGGTTGACGTCGGTCTGCTGAGCGGAAGACAGCTCAATCTTCGCTTTCTCTGCGGCTTCTTTCAGACGCTGCATCGCCAGCGGATCTTTACGCAGATCCATGCCCTGTTCTTTCTTGAATTCTTCAACCAGGTAGTTGATCAGACGGCTGTCGAAGTCTTCGCCACCCAGGTGGGTATCACCGTTGGTTGCCAGAACTTCGAAGGTTTTTTCGCCGTCAACGTCGTCGATTTCGATAATGGAAATATCGAAAGTACCGCCGCCCAGGTCATAAACCGCGATGGTGCGGTTACCGACTTCTTTGTCCAGGCCATAAGCCAGAGCTGCAGCAGTCGGTTCGTTGATGATGCGTTTTACTTCCAGACCTGCGATACGGCCGGCGTCTTTGGTCGCCTGACGCTGTGCGTCGTTGAAGTAGGCAGGTACGGTGATAACCGCTTCAGTTACCGGTTCGCCCAGGTAATCTTCCGCCGTTTTCTTCATTTTCTTCAGCACTTCAGCAGAAATCTGCGGAGGCGCGATTTTCTGGCCTTTCACTTCGATCCAGGCGTCGCCGTTATCCGCGGCTACAATTTGGTACGGCATGATGTCTTTATCACGCTGTGCTTCTTCGTCCTGGAAACGACGGCCAATCAGGCGCTTGATCGCAAACAGGGTATTTTGTGGGTTAGTCACAGCCTGACGCTTAGCCGGCTGACCAACCAGAATCTCACCGTCTTGGGTGTAGGCGATAATAGAAGGAGTTGTGCGGTCGCCCTCGGCGTTTTCCAGCACGCGCGCCTTACCACCATCCATAATTGCTACGCAGGAGTTGGTAGTCCCCAGGTCGATACCAATAATTTTGCCCATCTAAACGTCTCCACTAATAAATTCATAATCGGTCAGGTTGCTAACCTATATGCGGGCGATTTTTTGCTTTTCAACTGCCCGCTATCTCAGTCTTTCCCGCGGTCAGCAACTGCGGTTGCAAATAAGATGGGGCCATCCGACTCAGCATCAAGGGGCAAGGTGAAAAAAATTTCTTTTTTATCGACACTCAGATCATTGTTTCCTGCTCAGGGGATCATTATGATGCCGCGCGCTCTGATGGAAGTTACGGGTTTTTCGGCCATTCAGACCATTTATGAATTTACTTAGCTATTTCCGTTAATTTTCTGTTATCGCAGAGGACATATGCACACCAACAAGTTGGCAAATCCCGGCCCTCTCGGCCTGATGGGCTTCGGGATGACCACCGTCTTGCTGAACCTGCACAACGCGGGCTTTTTCCCACTGACTTCCGTCATCATCAGCATGGGGATTTTCTTCGGTGGCCTGGCCCAGATTATGGCCGGCCTGCTGGAATACAAGAAAGGCAACACCTTCGGTATGACTGCCTTTATTTCCTACGGCAGCTTCTGGCTGAGCCTGGTCGGCATTCTGCTGCTGCCGCGCCTGGGCCTGGCCGAACCGACCGACGCTACCGTATTGGGCGTTTATCTGGCGCTGTGGGGCGTTTTCACCCTGTTTATGTTCTTCGGCACGCTGTGCGCCAACCGTGCGCTGCAGTTCGTATTTGCCAGCCTGACGCTGCTGTTCGCCCTGCTGGCGATTGGCAACATCACCGGCAACCACGCGCTGCTGACCTTTGCCGGTTATGAAGGGGTGATCTGCGGCGCCAGCGCCATTTACCTGGCAATGGCGGAAGTGCTCAACGAGCAGTTCGGCCGTACGGTGCTGCCGATTGGCGAAGTGACGACCAAACGTGCGGAGCCCGCTCTGGCAACGGCGTAATTGCCTTTGGCCTGAAACAAAAAACCCTGCATCGCAGGGTTTTTTGTTAGCTGTAGGAACCGGCGCGCCGCACCTTGGTTTCACTGTTTAAATCGCGGTGCAGGTAGATGCCCAGCAACAGGCCGATGCCGGACAACGCCAGCACGTAGTAAGCAGGCGCTAACGGGGTTAACTTCATGATCAACGTGACAAATATTGGGGTTAAACCGCCAAAAACAGCGTATGCAACATTGTATGAGAACGAAATCCCGGTAAAACGCACTTCCGCCGGAAAAGCCCGCACCATCACGTAAGGCACTGCGCCTACGACCCCAACGCTGAAGCCCACCAGAGCGTAACAGGCAAACAGCATTTCCGGGTGTACCCCCACCGTCCGATAGAACAGCCAACTGCAGCCGGCCAGCAATAAGCTGCCGACGATAAAGGTTTTACTGGCGCCAAAGCGATCCGCCGACAGCCCGGCGGCAATGCATCCGGCAATCAGCATGATGGTGGCAATGCTGTTGGCCTGCAGCGACAGCGCCGGGGCAATGCCAAACTGCTTTTGCAGATAGGTTGGCGTCATCAGAATGACCACCACGATACCGGCGGACAGTAGCCAGGTGAGCAGCATAGAGACCGCCACTTCCTTGCGATGATTAAGCACCACGGATTTTAGCGGCAGTTCCTTCGCCAGCGCTTTGCGCGCCTGCATCTCGACGAAGATGGGCGTTTCTTGCAGCCAGCGGCGCAAATACATCGCCACCAGCCCGAAGATGCCACCGAGCAGGAACGGGATGCGCCAGCCGCCGCCGAGAATGGTTTGTTGGCTCAATGTGGTGTTGAGCACCGTCGCGACCAGCGATCCCAGCAGGATGCCGACGGTCAGGCCGGCGGTCAGCGTGCCGCAGGCGAAGCCGATACGGCGGCGCGGCACATGCTCGGCGACGAATACCCAGGCGCCCGGCACTTCACCGCCAATCGCCGCCCCTTGCAACACACGCATCAGCAACAGCAGCAGCGGTGCGGCAATGCCGATATTGGCGTAGGTGGGCAACAGGCCCATCGCCAGGGTCGGCAACGCCATCAGCAGAATACTC
Source organism: Serratia inhibens (assembly GCF_003591175.1). Lineage (GTDB taxonomy): Bacteria > Pseudomonadota > Gammaproteobacteria > Enterobacterales > Enterobacteriaceae > Serratia > Serratia inhibens. The sequence goes on from NZ_QYYG01000003.1 coordinate 40,000, forward strand.
AGGCTGAACATTTTCTTGCGGCCAACCCGATCGCCGAAATGCGCCATCACGATGCCGCCCAGCGGCCGGGCCAGATAACCGGCGGCGAAGATACCGAAGGTCTGCACCTGTCGCAGCCATTCCGGCATGTCCGCCGGGAAAAACAGCTCGCCCATCACCGCGGCAAAGAAGACGAAAATGATGAAGTCATAAAACTCCAGCGCACCGCCGAGGGCTGCCAACGTCAGAGTTTTGTAGTCTTGCCGGTTTAACCGGCGATTATTATCGTGAGGCATAGGGTACCGTCGGAAAAGGCTGTAGAAGTAAAAGCCGCAGGCTTTCTGTAAACGAATTCTTACTATAGCGGCAAATTATTTTCACACCAGACGGACTGAAGCTAATCTCACAGATTGCTGAAATTTAGAGGTTTATCTCGCGGCGCGCGTTCTTCGGGCGAAATGCTGCTACCACCGCCTCCTGCGTCTCCACATAAGGCCCTTCGAGCAGTTGAATGCAATAAGGCACGCTGGCGAAAATGCCGTGCACCACCGTCTTGCCCTGCTCATCCTTCACCCCTTCCAGCGTTTCCTTGATCGACTTCGGCTGCCCGGGCAGGTTGATGATCAGCGCCTGTTTGCGGATCGCCCCCACCTGGCGTGAAAGAATTGCCGTTGGCACATAGTGTAGGCTGATTTGCCGCATTTGCTCGCCGAAGCCGGGCATCACGCGATCGGCTATCGCCAGAGTGGCGTCAGGCGTCACGTCGCGTCGCGCCGGGCCGGTACCGCCGGTGGTCAGCACCAGATGGCACCCCATCTCGTCCACCAGCTCACACAGGGTCTGTTCGATAAGCGTCTGCTCATCGGGGATCAGGCGGGTTTCCACTTTAAAGGGTGAGACAAGTGCGGCGGTCAGCCACTCTTCCAATGCCGGAATGCCTTTATCCTGGTAAACGCCGCCGGAAGCGCGGTCGGAAATAGAAACCAAACCAATACGTAATATGTCCATGCGTAACCTCTACAGCCTGATGGGTTCACTTCCCATCCTGTTATTAATCCTGAGAGTATAAAGTGTCTGCCCTCCGCCGGGCGTGGCGGGCATAAAAAAAGGTGGCCTGAGCCACCTTTTTCGCGCTGATTGCGGTAATTACAGCAGATCGGCGATCATTTTTTCCAGCTTGCCCTGGTCTACGGCAAACTTGCGGATGCCGTCGGTCAGTTTCTCAACCGCCATTGGATCCTGGTTGTGCTGCCAGTAGAACTCAGGCTCGGTCAGCGCAGCAGGGCGCGCTTTCACTTCGCCGGTGTAAGCCAGTTTACGCTCCAGTGCGCCTTCGCTCTCTGCCAGCTCTTTCAGCAGCGCAGGGGCGATGGTCAGACGGTCACAGCCGGCCAGTTCGATGATTTCGCCCACGTTACGGAAGCTGGCGCCCATCACCACGGTGTTGTAACCGTGCTCTTTGTAGTACTGGTAGATCTCGGTAACGGAAACCACACCCGGATCTTCGTTTGGCGCGAACTCTTTCTTGTCGCCATTGGCTTTGTACCAGTCGAGGATACGGCCAACGAACGGAGAAATCAGGAACACGCCGGCTTCAGCGCAGGCACGCGCCTGAGCGAAGGAGAACAGCAGGGTCAGGTTACAGTTGATGCCTTCTTTTTCCAGCTGTTCCGCTGCGCGGATGCCCTGCCAGGTAGAAGCCAGTTTGATCAGGATGCGATCGTTGCTGATGCCGGCATCGTTGTACAGTTTGATCAGGCGCTTGGCCTTGGCAACGCTGGCTACGGTGTCGTAGGACAGGCGTGCGTCCACTTCCGTGGAGATACGGCCCGGAACCAGTTTAAGGATTTCCAGACCAATGTTGACGGCCAGCTTGTCGGCGGCATCGGCGATCTGCTGTTCGCGATCGCTGCTCTGCTCGCGCGCCCAGGCAACGGCTTCGTCAATCAGTTTACGGTATTCAGGAATTTGCGCTGCATTGAGGATCAGCGAAGGATTGGTTGTGGCGTCTTGCGGTTGATACAGCTTCATTGCCGCGATATCGCCCGTGTCCGCAACCACAGTAGTGAGCTGGCGCAGGGAAGTTAATTTATCGGTCATGTTGGCATTATCTCATCGTTTGTGCATGAACTTTTGGCATCGTTCAACCATGCCCTGCCTTGATAATAACATGCGCAAGGCCCGGTGCAAGGCTGGAAAATCGCGGCCAGACGGCGTTGGTTTTTTCCTTGGGCGAGCAACCGTTTACGCAGATATCTTTCGTTATTTCCGAACCAATGAAAAGGCAATAACGTGCTATCGATGAAATGAATTATGTTAAATTCGCGCGAAATCAGGCGATAGAACCGAAGAGATGAGAAAAATCTCAATTCATCTGAACCCGACGATGCTCAGCTAAGCTCTTGTAAAAACTCGCCCAAGGTATTTTCATCCGCAGCGGATGCGGTGCGGTGCGCAATAAATTTCAACGAGGAGGGATCCGTGACGGACCTGATAGACTTTATAAACGCCGTTTTGTGGGGGTCGGTACTGATTTATTTGCTGCTGGGTACGGGCATTTATTTCACCCTGCGTACCCGCTTTATTCAGGTCCGCCATTTCAGCCACATGTTTTCGGTACTGAAGCACAGCAACAAAAGCGACAGCGCAGGCATCTCTTCTTTTCAGGCGTTGTGTACCACTCTGGCGGCGCGCGTCGGTACCGGTAACCTGACCGGCGTCGCGATAGCCCTCACCGCCGGCGGCCCAGGGGCTATCTTCTGGATGTGGGTTGTGGCGTTTATCGGCATGGCAACCTCGTTCGTTGAAAGCAGTCTCGCCCAGCTCTACAAAACCAAAGACGATCAAGGTAATTACCGCGGTGGCCCGGCCTACTATATGGAAAAGGGTCTGGGCATGCGCTGGATGGGCGTACTGTTCTCCCTTTTCCTGATCATCGCCTTCGGTCTGGTGTTCAATGCCGTCCAGGCCAACTCCATCGCCCAAGCCTCCGCCGTCGCTTTCAACGCGAAGCCGCTGCATGTGGGGATCGGTCTGGTGTTGCTGAGCGGTATCGTGATCTTCGGTGGCATCCGTTCCGTCGCGCGCGTGGCCGAACGGGTGGTGCCGCTGATGGCCGGCGCCTATCTGCTGCTGGCTTTCTGGGTGATTGGCCACAATATTGAGCAGATGTCGGCGATCCTCACGCTGGTGGTCAAGAGCGCCTTCGGGCTGCAGGAAGCGGCGGCCGGAGCCGTCGGCTATGGCATTTCGCAGGCAATGACCCAAGGCGTTCAGCGCGGTCTGTTCTCCAATGAGGCCGGCATGGGCTCCGCGCCCAATGCGGCGGCCTCCGCGTCACCTTATCCGCCGCATCCCGCCTCGCAGGGTTACGTGCAAATGCTCGGGGTATTCATCGATACCATCGTTATTTGCAGCGCCACGGCCGCGATCATTCTCTCCTCCGGCGTGCTGGATCAGCCGGTAGCCAACATCAGCGGCATCGATATGACCCAGCGGGCCCTCTCCGCCGCCGTCGGCAGTTGGGGCGCACCGTTTGTCGCCGTCGCCATTTTCTTTTTCGCTTTCACCTCGATCATTGCCAACTACGCTTACGCCGAGAGCAATCTGGTGTTCCTTGAGCACAACCACCCGGTCGGGTTGACGATTTTCCGCTGCGCGGCGCTGGGTATGGTGATGTTTGGCGCTCTGGCCGAGCTGCCGGTGGTGTGGAAAATGGCCGACACTTCGATGGCGCTGATGGCGATCACCAACCTGACGGCGATCCTGCTGCTGTCGCGCGTGGCGCTGAAACTGGCCAACGACTACCACCGTCAACACAAATTGGGGCAATTGCCCACTTTCGACGCGAACCGTTTTCCCGAGCTGAAATCCCAGCTTGAACCTGGCGTATGGGATAAAGGTTAACTTTTGCGGGCGCGTTTCGCCTATCAGACCCATTGCCCCTTTTTCTCGCGCTTTTTGCTACAGTACCCGTTCTTGGATAAACAGGATTTGGCCATGCTCGTTATTATTTCACCTGCAAAAACCCTTGATTACGAAAGCCCGCTGGCGACAGAACGTTTCACGCAGCCCGAATTGCTGGACAAGTCGAAGCAACTGATCAAAATCTGCCGCGAACTGACGCCGGCACAAATATCCAGCCTGATGGGCATCAGCGATAAATTGGCCGGTCTGAATGCCGCTCGCTTCAGCGACTGGCAGCCTAAATTCACCCCAGACACCGCCCGCCAGGCGTTATTGGCTTTTAAAGGCGATGTGTATACCGGCCTGCAGGCGCAGGACTTCAGCGAAGAGGACTTTGATTTCGCTCAGCAGCACCTGCGGATGCTGTCCGGCTTATATGGCGTGCTGCGCCCGCTCGATCTGATGATGCCTTACCGGCTTGAGATGGGCATCAGGCTGGAGAATCCGAAGGGCAAGGATTTGTACGGTTTCTGGGGCGAGCAAATCACCAAAAAGTTGAACGAAGCGCTGGAACAACAGGGTGACGACGTGGTGGTCAATCTGGCTTCAGACGAGTACTTCAAGTCGGTGAAACCGGCCAAACTGCACGGCACGCTGATCAAACCGGTATTTCTCGACGAGAAAAACGGTAAATATAAGGTGATCAGTTTTTACGCCAAAAAGGCGCGTGGGTTGATGAGCCGCTTTATCATCAAAAATCGCCTGACGCAGCGCGAGCAATTGGTTGATTTTAATCTGGAAGGCTATGTCTTTGACGAAGCCGTTTCCCAGGGCAATGAACTGGTGTTCAAACGCCCCGAACAGTAAAAAAGAACGCAAAAAAAAGCCGTCGCAATGACGGCTTTCGTTTTTTAGGCTGAGCGGTTTCAGGCCGGCAGAGCCATCAGGAATTTACGCAGCTCGGCGAAACCGGCCGGCAGGCTGTGGGACAGCAGCGGCAAATCGGCACGCAGCGCCAGCGCCTTCGGCAGCGGCAGCTCCTGGCCGAGGATCTCTTCTACGCTCTCCTTGAACTTCGCCGGATGCGCAGTGCCGAGGAATAGACCAAACTCCCCTTCTTGCAACTGATCGCGCAGAGCGCGGTAAGCAATCGCAGCATGCGGTTCTGAGAGATACCCCAATTGCGCCAGTTCCCGCATGGTGTCTTTGGTGGTTTCATCGCTCACCGCTGCACGGCCCAGCTCTTTCAACTGCCAGATTTTACGGCGGAACAGCTCCTCCACGCGCGGCCAGTTGTTCGGCTGGCTTACGTCCATCGCATTCGACAGCGTAGCGACCGTAGCGTGCGGCTGCCACTGACCATTGGTCAGGAAGCGCGGCACGGTGTCGTTGGCATTGGTGGCAGCGATAAAACGCTTCACCGGCAGGCCCAGCGACTTGGCCAGCAGGCCGGCGGTCAGATCGCCGAAGTTACCGCTTGGCACCGAGATCACCAGTTGATTGCGCGCTTCCTGCGGCAATTGCGCCACCGCTTCGAAGTAGTAGCAAATCTGCGCCAGCAGCCGGCTGATATTGATGGAGTTTGCCGAGTTCAGGTGCAGCGCCTCTTTCAACTCCTGATCGTCAAAGGCCTGTTTCACCAGCGCCTGGCAAGCATCGAAGTCACCGTCGATCGCCACGGTGTGGATATTGCCACCCAGGGTGCAGAACAGTTTTTCCTGCAGCGGGCTGATTTTGCCCTGCGGATACAAGATGACCACGCGTACGTTCTTCAGGCCGTAGAAAGCGTGCGCCACGGCGGCACCGGTATCGCCGGAGGTCGCCGTCAGGATAGTCACCGGCTGATCGCCCGCCACTTCCGCCAGCATCTGCGCCATAAAGCGACCGCCGAAGTCTTTGAACGCCAGCGTCGGACCGTGGAACAGCTCCAGACAGGCAATGTCGTCTTCTACTTGCGCAACTGGCGCAGGGAATTCAAACGCCGCCGCCACGCGCTTATACAGCGCCTCTTCCGACACTTCATCGCCGATAAACGCCGACAGGATGCGGGTGCTGCGGGTGACGAAGTCCTGCTCCAGCAGGTGATCGATTTCGGTCAGTTCGAACTCCGGCAGTTCCAGCGGGAAAAACAGCCCTTGCTGTTTGCCCAGGCCCTGTTTGATCGCCTGTGCGAAGCTGACCTGCTCGTTGTGATCCTTAAGGTTATACAGTTTCATGCGTTATCCCAGTAGTCGTGCGCCTGCGGTATCCAGACGGCAAATATGAACAAAACCTTCGTCGTTTTGCAGATAGTGATTGGTCAGCCAGTCGGCCATGCGTTGTGCGGTGGCACCGTCGTCACAGACGGCGAACAGCGTCGGGCCGGAGCCGGAAATGCCGCAAGCCAGCGCACCGATGTCCTGCGCGGCCTTGCGCGCGTCGGCAAAGCCCGGCAGCAGGCGAGTGCGGTACGGCTCGGCAATCACGTCCTGCATCAGTTTGGCTGCCAAACGCGGCTGCTGAGTGTGGCAGGCATGGATAAAGCCCGCCAGATAGCGACCATGGCTGATGCAGTCCTGACGGCGGTACTGCGCGGGCAGGATAGCGCGCGCTTCGGCGGTGGACACCTTGATGCCGGGGTAGGCCATCACCCACAACCAGTCTTTAAAGCAGGGCACTTCCTGGCTGATGAAACCTTCTTCTTCCAGCATCAGTTGCAGGCCGCCCAGGTAGCATGGCGCTACGTTGTCGTAATGCACGCTGCCGGAGATACGGCCTTCCAGCTCGCCCATCAGGCTCAGCAGCGTCATTTTGTCCAGCGGACGATTGCAGAATTCATTCATCGCCATCAACCCGGCGACCACCGAACAGGCGCTGGAGCCCAGCCCTGACCCGATCGGCATGTTTTTCTCAAGCCGCATCGCCACCGGGATCTGCCGGCCTATCTCCTGGCAAAAACGCTCCCAGCATTGATAGACGATATTTTCTTTCGGATCGTCGGGCAACTTGCTGACAAAGCGGCCGGCGTTCTGCAGGCTGAACGTTTCGGCGGCTTCCACGCTGACGCAGTCGCCCAACAAGGTGCCGTCGATTGGCGACACCGCCGCACCCAGAACGTCGAAGCCGACGCTTACGTTGCCAATTGAGGCCGGTGCATACACCTTAACCATATTAAACTCCCAACTTCCATGACAGTGTGCGCAACAGGTCGGCAAATACCCCCGCCGCAGTCACATCATTACCGGCGCCGTAGCCGCGCAGCACCAAGGGTAATGGTTGATAATAACGGCTGTAGAAGGCCAGGGCGTTCTCACCGTTCTTCACTTTATACAACGGATCGTTGCCGTCTACCGCATCAATGCGAACCTGACAGCGGCCATCTTCGATCACGCCGACATAGCGCAACACCTTACCCTGCTCGGCGGCGTTAGCCACGTTGCGGGCATATTCTTTATCCAGCTCCGGCAGGCGTGCCAGGAAGGTTTCCACATCGCCGGAAGCGTCAAAGGACGGCGGCAGTGCCGACTCGACCTCAATGTCCTCCAACTCCAGTTTGTGACCCGCTTCGCGGGCCAGGATCAAAAGCTTGCGGGCAACGTCCATACCGGACAGATCGTCGCGCGGATCCGGCTCGGTGTACCCTTTGGCTCTGGCCTCCAGGGTCGCTGCCGACAGCGACATGCCTTCGTCCAGCTTACCGAAAATAAACGACAGCGAACCGGACAGGATGCCGGAGAAACGCGTCAGCTCATCGCCGGCGTTCAGCAGATTTTGCAGGTTCTCAATCACCGGCAAGCCCGCACCGACGTTGGTGTCGTACAGGAACTTGCGACGTGAACCGGCAGCAGCGGTGCGCAGCTGTTGATAGTAGTTCATCGACGAAGTGTTGGCCTTCTTGTTCGGCGTCACCACGTGGAAACCATCGGCCAGGAAATCCGCGTACTGGTCGGCAACCGCCTGGCTGGAGGTGCAGTCGACAATTACCGGGTTCAGCAGGTGGTACTCCTTCACCAGACGGATCAGGCGGCCAAGATTGAACGGTTCTTTAGCCGCGGCCAGTTCCTCGTTCCAGCTGTCCAGAGCAATGCCGTGCACATTGGTCAACATGGCTCGGGAATTGGCGATACCGCAGATGCGCAGATCGATATGCTTTTGCTTCAGCCATGGCTGCTGGCGATAAATCTGCTCGATCAACGCACCGCCGACGCCACCGACGCCGATGACAAACACTTCAATCACCTGATCGGTATTGAACAGCATCTGGTGGCAGACGCGAACGCCGGTGGTGGCGGAATCGTTGCTGACCACCACCGAGATGGAACGCTCCGACGAGCCCTGAGCGATGGCGACAATGTTGATATTGGCGCGCGCCAGCGCGGAGAAGAAGCGGGCCGAGATGCCGCGCAGGGTGCGCATGCCGTCGCCCACGACCGAGATAATCGCCAGCTTTTCCATCACGTCCAGCGGCTCGAGCAAGCCGTCTTTCAGCTCAAGGTAGAATTCGTCTTCCAGCGCACGGCGCGCACGCTGCAATTCGCTCTGCGGCACGCAGAAGCTGATGCTGTACTCGGAAGAGGATTGGGTAATCAGCACCACCGAAATACCGGTGCGCGACATCACGGCGAACACCCGCGCGGCCATGCCGACCATCCCCTTCATCCCCGGCCCGGAAACGTTGATCATCGCCATGTTGTTCAGATTGGTGATGCCCTTTACCGGGGTATCGCTATCCACATTTTCACCGCCGATCAGCGTGCCGGGGGCCTGCGGATTGGACGTGTTTTTGATCAGGCAAGGGATTTGGAACTGGGCAATCGGGGCGATAGTACGGGGGTGAAGCACGCTGGCGCCGAAATAGGAAAGCTCCATCGCCTCCTGGTACGACATCGATTTCAGCAACCTGGCGTCCGGTACGGTGCGCGGGTCGCAGGTATAAACGCCATCGACGTCGGTCCAGATCTCGCAACAGTCTGCACGCAGACAAGCGGCCAGCACCGCGGCAGAGTAGTCGGAACCGTTACGGCCCAGCACCACCAGCTCACCTTTGTCATTACCGGCGGTGAAACCGGCCATCAGCACGATATGATCCGCCGGGATAGCCGCTGCGGCGATGCGCAACGTGGATTCGGTGATATCTACAGTCGACTCCAGATAATGCCCTTGAGCCAACAGCTTCTCTACCGGGTTGATCACCGTCACCGGGAAACCTTTGGCGCGGAATACGCCTTCCATGATGGCGATGGAGAGTTTCTCGCCACGGCAGATAATCGCCGCGTTCACACTGTCCGGGCACTGCCCCAGCAGCGCTACGCCGTGCAGCACCTGCTTCAGTTGGGCGAACTCCTGATCGACCAGGGTCTTCAGGCGATCGTATTCAAAACCTGGCAGAGCCTGCGCCAGGCCGCTCAGCAGATCTGCGAAGATACGCTCCGCATCGCTCATATTTGGCAGAATGTCTTGCCCGGCCACCGTTTTTTCAATCATCGCCACCAAGTGATTGGTGATCTTTGCAGGCGCGGACAGTACCGTGGCTACCTGTCCCTGACGTGCGTTACTTTCCATGATGTCGGCAACGCGCAGAAAACGTTCTGCATTCGCTACCGAGGTTCCGCCAAATTTCAGCACTCGCATTTCTGATCTCTCCCGAATTTAAGCCGAAAAAAAAGCCCGCACTGGTTAGGTGCGGGCTTTTTTCTTTTGTTTCCTGTACGCGTCAGCCCGCCCCGTTACCTGTGGTTTCGGTGGTGGTAATAATTGTGATAATCAGGCTGATGTTTCGCATTTTTCTGTCTGTCTCATTAAATACTCTGTCCCCTCTATTGGTTAAAGCAATCGCTTTCCCAAGTCAAATTATTTCTTGTTTTTGCTCATTGGCCGCCCCACCTGGCGGGTGAGGAATGCGATAGCAGAAAAACCAAATGACAGAACAAAAAAATAACCTGAAGGCACTTTTGTAGTGGATCATACTGCTTAATGGCCAGCACTTGCGGGTATCACTTTGTGAGCTTTTTTTCGATGTCATGCAGCAAAGTATGCAACATCGCCGTATCCCGTTGTGGCAGCGCACCCAGCCGCTGATGCAGCCAATCGCGCAATTTTTGGTCATCACTGACCCCCAGCGCGCCCAATAATCCTTCGGCGCGCTGACGTAACGCGCGCAATTGCCCCTCATTGGCCATCGTCTCCTGCGGCGCGCTGACGTTCATCAGTTCCGACAACTGGTAGCAATACACCATTACCGCCTGACCGAGATTCAGCGAAGGGTAGTCCGCCTGCATAGGTACGCCGGTCAGCAGATCGGCCAGTTCCAGCTCTTCATTGGTCAGGCCAGAATCTTCGCGACCAAACACCAGCGCCGCCTGGTTCACCCACTGGCTGCGCTCGCCCAACTGCCCCAACAGTTGTTGCGGTGTACAGTAATAATGGAAACGCGCGCGGCTGCGGGCAGTGGTGGCTACGGTGAAGTCCACGTCCGCTAACGCCTGTGCCAGGGTGGGATAAGTTTGCACGCCGTCGAGGATATCCCCCGCCCCATGAGCGACCCAGCGCGCTGCAGGTTGCAGGTGCGCTTCGCTGTCGACGATGCGCAACGAGGTGAATCCCATGGTTTTCATCGCCCGCGCCGCTGCGCCGACATTTTCCGGCCGTGCCGGAGCCACTAAAACAATATGAAGCTGCATCAATACTCCACAGAAAGAGGAATCGCGAGTTTTTGACTGTTCGGGCTAGTCTGATTATATTTACAACTGCGCAACAAAAATCCCGGCAATTGCTACAGAAATGTGTAAATGGGTTATTGAACAGATAAATTGGGTGTAATAGATATTATTACTACTTATGTTTTACTGTTCTTATTAATCAATATGTTAAAATAACGACCTCATCAATAAGCGCATAATTGTAACCCATTAAGCGTAACAATGCTGAATCGTAGACAGAATTTATGGTTCTGTGACTTAAGCTGGCAGTTCTGTAAGTGTTTTTCACAAAACTGTTAACGTGCTACAATTGAATTTGATATATGTCAACAAAGCGTAGTTTTGTTGGGTGATGAATTCGGCACGCACTGTTATATTGCTGTTAATAGGGTTAGGATAACCGCCGTTTTGGCACCTTTGGGGCGTAGGGAATAGCCGCTCCACCAAGCTAGCGATCTTGTTGACATTAGATGGAAAGTGCATCAAGAACGAGTTTACGTACTTTAGTCATTTGGTAAGAGGGAACGTGAGCGCTATCTCTGCCCTCGTCTAAGAAAACAAAGACTTCTGTACTTCCTATTTTCTATTTTGTTGGCAATTTTAGGTAGCAAATATGCAGACCCCGCACATTCTGATTGTCGAAGACGAGTTAGTCACTCGTAACACCCTGAAGAGCATTTTCGAGGCGGAAGGCTACGTTGTTCATGAAGCCAATGATGGTGCAGAGATGCACAACATCCTGTCTGAAAATGATATCAATCTGGTTATCATGGACATCAATCTGCCAGGCAAAAACGGCCTGCTGCTGGCGCGTGAACTGCGCGAACAGGCCAGCGTTGCGCTGATGTTCCTGACCGGCCGCGATAATGAAGTGGATAAAATCCTCGGATTGGAAATCGGCGCTGATGACTACATCACCAAGCCGTTTAATCCTCGCGAATTGACCATTCGCGCACGTAATCTGCTGTCTCGTACCATGAACCTGGGCAGCGTCGGCGAAGAACGTCGACTGGTAGAAAGCTATAAATTCAACGGTTGGGAGCTGGACATCAATAGCCGTTCACTGATCAGCCCGGCGGGCGAGCAGTACAAGCTGCCGCGCAGCGAATTCCGCGCCATGCTGCACTTCTGCGAAAACCCGGGCAAGATCCAATCCCGTGGCGAGCTGCTGAAAAAAATGACCGGCCGTGAGCTGAAACCGCATGACCGTACCGTAGACGTGACCATTCGCCGTATCCGCAAGCACTTCGAATCAACCCCGGATACGCCGGAAATCATCGCCACCATTCACGGTGAAGGCTACCGTTTCTGCGGCGATCTGGAAGAGTAATCATTCCTCCCGCTCTAAAAACATCAGGGGTTCAGTTGAACCCCTGATTTTATTTCGCCTCACCCCAAGGGATGATTGGCACCGCGCTCAACGCATTCTTCGGTGAACCATCCACCACACGGTCTGAATAGCTCAGATAAATCAGCGCATTGCGGGTAGCATCGTAAAAACGCACCACCTGCAGCTTTTTGAATACCAGCGACGTCCTTTTCTGGAACACCACCGTCCCTTCCGCCTTGCCGTTTTTAATTTTATCGGTCAGGGTAATCGGCCCCACCTGTTGGCAGGAAATAGCCGCATCCGCGGTATCTTCCGCTAATCCCAGGCCGCCTTTGATGCCGCCGGTTTTTGCCCGACTGATATAACAAGTTACATTTTTAACATCCGGATCGTCGAACGCTTCCACCACAATTTTGTGGTCCGGACCAAAGAGTTTAAATACCGTATCGACCGATCCCACCTGTTCAGCCTGCGCGCTATTTACCGTTGCGCAAACTAAACCAAACAAAAATATCCATCCTTTTTTCATTCACTTAACTCCAACAGCTACCGCCTGAAAAAACAGGCACAGCGATCAATATTGTTTATGTTTTAGGTCACAGAATCGGGATTTTTCTGGTCCGCACCGATCTTTTTAGCACAGAGCGTGAAAAAAATCTTTGAGAGTCTCGGAGGAAAAAAATTGCTATTATGCGGCGTCGTTATTTCTTTGCGCCCGTTTAAGGTGTGTCCCTGTCCAACTCTTGCGCAGCGAGCTGCAAGAAGCAAAGAGTGCTACGCAAAATGGCTCATGGATTGGTCTGATAGCGCAAGCACCTGCGTAATGAATAAACAGTTCGGGTTCCCACCCTAAAGCTCTACGAGGAAGATCTATGGATCAAGCCGGTATCATTCGTGATCTGCTTAGCTGGCTGGAAAGCCATTTGGACCAACCTTTGTCGCTGGATAACGTGGCGGCAAAAGCGGGCTACTCTAAATGGCATCTGCAACGGATGTTCAAAGATATTACCGGTAACGCCATCGGCGCTTATATCCGGGCAAGACGACTGTCTAAATCTGCGGTGGCGCTGCGTTTAACCAGCCGACCGATTTTGGATATCGCCTTGCAGTATCGCTTCGACTCGCAGCAGACCTTCACTCGCGCGTTTAAAAAACAGTTTGCGCAAACGCCGGCATTGTATCGCCGTGCCGAAGACTGGAACGCGTTCGGCATCTGCCCGCCAATCCGCCTGGGGGCCTTCACCCTGCCGCAGCCGGAATTCGTCACGCTGGCGGAACAGCACCTGATTGGCCTGACACAGAGCTATTCCTGCACGCTGGAGCAAATCTCCAATTTCCGTACCGAGCTGCGCTCACAGTTCTGGCGCCAATATCTGGGCGAAGCCGAAACCCTGCCACCGGTGCTCTACGGGTTGCACCACTCCCGCCCGAGCCAGGAAAAGGACGACGAGCAGGAAGTGCTTTACACCACGGCGCTGGAACCGCACCACGTGCCGGATAAGGTACAGGAAGGCCAGCCGCTGGTGTTGCAGGGCGGTGAGTATGCGATGTTCAGCTATGAAGGGCCGGCCTCAGGCCTGCAGGACTTTATCCTGACGCTGTATGGCACCTGCCTGCCGGCGCTCAAACTGACGCGCCGCAAAGGGCACGACATCGAGCGCTTTTATCCCAAGGGTGACCGCCGGCCACCCCAGCCGCCGACCGAGATCAACTGCGACTACCTGATCCCGATCCGCCGTTAACGCTGCAGTTCGTCCAGCGCGGGCATGTCCAGATGCGTGACATCGCCCGCCGTTTCCACGATCCAGCCGGAAGCCAACCACGGGCTCTGTTGATGATCGACGCGCGACAACGAACAGTTACGCAAACGCAGGCGGCGCTCGGCATAGGCCGGCAGACCGAGCACGGTGCTGATCAGACAACCCAGCGCAATACCGTGGCTGACAATCAGCGGCTTACTGCCTTCGGGCAGCATCAGGCAACTTTCCAGCGAGGCGCGCATGCGTTCGCCCAGCTCGCTCATGGATTCACCTTGGGGGATACGGCCGTCAGCAGTACCATCGACCATCTGCTTGCGCCACTGTTCTTCCTGCGGCGTCAGGCTTTCGATCAGGCGTTCTTCCAGCACTCCCATATGCAATTCACGCAAACGCGGATCGCTAATCACTTCGCAGCCGCAAGCTTCAGCGATGATTTGCGCGGTGCGGCGGGTACGCCCCAGATCGCTGGTAATAACGTGCGTGATGCCCTCTTTACTGACACGCCGGGCAACCAGATGCGCCTGATGTTCACCTTTGGCGGTTAACGGGCTGTCGGACTGGCCCTGGATACGGCGAGCCGCATTCCATTCCGTTTCGCCGTGGCGAACGAGGTATACCTGTAACATTTTGCTTTTCCGTTATACTGCGTGAAACCTGAGTTTATCTTCGTCAGAAGCGGCTTGCACAAGCTTCCGGCGTAATGAATAGGCTCTTAGCTTAAGGATGCCAAACCCGTTATGTATCATGTTGTCGCTGCAACTACCAACCCGGCAAAGATCAAGGCTATTCAACTGGCCTTTGATGACGCCTTTGGCGCGGACCAATGTCGCATTGAATCTGTCGACGTCGCCAGCGGCGTCTCACTGCAACCTATAGGCAACCACGAAACCCGTACCGGCGCACGCCAGCGCGTAATGGAAGCCCGTCAGGTTCGCCCGGAGGCCGACTTTTGGGTCGGCGTGGAGGCAGGCATAGAAGAGAATATGACCTTCGCCTGGATGACGGTGGAAAGCCCGCAGACTCGTGGCGAATCGCGCTCAGCCAGCCTGATGCTGCCGGAGGCAATTTTACAGGGAATTCGCGCCGGCCGCGAACTGGGCGCGGAGATGGCTGCCATCACCGGCAATAGCGACGTGAAACGCCAGGGTGGCGCTATCGGCATCTTTACCGATGGGCGATTGAGCCGCACCAGCGTTTATCATCAGGCTCTGCTGCTGGCATTGGTCCCTTTTCACAATCCTGTCTACCAAAGCCACAACGGCACGCCGAAAAAATAGCCCATACCGGGCGGGGCGCTATTGCGCATCGCCCAGTAACTGTTGCTCCAGCCACTGTTTCAGCGCCGGCGTCGCCGCTTTCAGGCTGTTCGAACCGCGAGTGATGGTGGCAATCCCCGCCCCAAGTTCATTCTTCAGCTCGCGCTGGCTCATCTCACCGCGCATCAGCTCCTGAATAATCCGTACCCGCGTGCCCAACGCCGTACGCTCATCCGGTGTCAGCAACAGTTGCATCAGCGGTTGGTGCAACTCCTGAGCGAACGAATTTTGCAGCAGCGCGACAAAGCGCAGCCAATCCTCATTACCTTGTTCTGAAAGAGCCGGATCGTTAAGCGATAATTGCGTCATGGCAAGCCACCATACTATTTAACTAGTACAGCAGCATACCATAGCGCCGTCAAAATCAATAACGTCTCTGCCACTCGGCATCGGTCAGTACCTTGGCCGGGCGGTGCATCAAATAACGGTAAAACGCGTCGTAAGCCAGCACGTTCTTCACGTAGGAACGGGTCTCCGAGAACGGGATGCTTTCAACAAAAGCCACCGCATCGACGCGCCCTTCGCTGTTGCCCAACCAGGTATTCACCCGCGATGGGCCGGCGTTATAGGCTGCCGACGACAGGATACGGTTACGGCCAAACTGCTGGTAGACGTACTCCAGGTAACTGGTGCCGATAGTAATATTGGTGCGCGGGTCAAGCAGCTGGCTCGGGCTTGAGTAACCGGGAATATTGTACATTTGCACGGTATGTTGCGCGGTCCTCGGCATCACCTGCATCAGGCCGCTGGCCCCCACCGGAGACTGGGCTTTCGGGTTCCAGGCGCTCTCCTGACGGGCAATCGCCATGGCGTAGCTCGGCGTGATGCCCTTGTCATCGGTAGCGCTGCGGAACTCTTGCGACCAGGCCACCGGGAAGCGCTCCTCGAGGTGATCCCACAGCTTGCCGACGATGGTCGCCTGCACGCTGAGATCGGCCCATTTCTGCTCGAAGGCATAACGCGCCAGCGCTTCCTGTTCAGGCCGACTGCGGCTGGCAACGAACGAAGTCCACTCGCTGCGCGCCAGGTTATCCATGTTCCAGTACATCAGTTCACGCACGCGGGCAATTTCCGGCCCGTCCACCAGTGAGGCGCGGGGTTTTGCCGCCACCGCCACCATGACCGGGTACGGCTTATTCAGTTTCTGTGCCGCCACCATAGGGTAGAAACCGCGTTCGTTCATCAGGCTGCTCAGGATCTCTTCACCCTCGCTGCGTTTGCCCTCATCCAGCAAGATACTCGCACGCCAGTAACGCCATTCGTCTTTATTGCGCGATTCTGCCGGCAGGCGCGAAAGCCAGGTCGCCACCCCCTGACGATCGCCATTGCCCAGCGCCATGCGCACACGGCGTTCCAGCAGCGTCGGAGACTGGCTGCGCAGGATGACCTTATCGCGCCACTGGGTCTGCTCGAAGGTCGCATCGCTGCCCATCAGCCGCCACGCCACCGCCTCTTCCAACCCCAACCGCTCGCTGTCGCTCATTTTCTGCAGGCGAGCGACACTCGGGATCATTGCGCGGGCATTTTCAGCATCCTGACGCGCCAGCCGTTCGAAAGCGATGCCGGTCGCCGCACGGGTAAAGTCAGTCGGCCCTACGCTGCGGGCAAAAGCCTCTACGGTAGCGGGATCGTTTTGCAGACGCACCAGCGCATCACCCATGGTCTGATATTCTGACGGCAACTGGCGATAGAGGCCGTTAACCAGGCTGCTGTTGCCCTCTTTTAACGCCAGCTTCATACGCTCCAGGGTATTCAGCGGCGTTTGCTTGCCGGCCCCCTGCCAGACGTTGAACAATTTATCGCAGGCACCCGGCAGCGTTTTACCGCTCATCCAAAGATCGTCCGCGCCGCTCCAGGCCGCCTGTTGATCGCCGGTGGCCCATTTGGCGTAATAATAATTACAGCGTGCCGCGACCGGTTTTGGGGCCTGCGGGCTGAAAGCCAACAGGGTGCGCCAGTCTTCACGACGCGCCAATTCATTGACAAAACGCGGCGCCAGCGACTTGGCGGGTGGCAACGTCGGGTGCTGCTTGATAAAGTCATTCACCTCGGAGAAGCCGGCCTGGCTGAGATCCTGCGTCAGTTCGCGGTATTCCAGATAAGGGTAAAGCGGGTAATCACGCAGCGTCGGCATCAGCTGTGCCACGACATCCATCTGATTACTGTCCCACGCCTGCTTGATTTGCAGGTAACGCTGACGCTGCGCGTCGAGAGAGTCCGCCATTGCCGCCCCCGAGAATGCCGTCAGGCACAGCCCCACGGCCAACAACCGCCACTTGTCTACCTTGACCATACTTACTCTTTCCTCGCTGGTTGTGTTGCCGGAACCCTTTCCCCCCTTGCCGCGCTGCGCCAGCGGTCAAGGCCCGGAGAAACCGGCTCTTCGCGTGTTTCGCGCCCTGAAGTGGAATACACGTCAGAGCAAAAAGATGTGCAGAGCGATAAGCTCAGGCATCTACCATAGACAGCGCAATTGCCTATCCATTCAACTACTGTAGAAGAAGAAGTTTATCGTCATGAGGGGTGACAGGTAAAAAACGTTTACCCTGGCTGACAAATTAAATAAAGGTGTCGCGTAAAGCACCGCACTGCCGCCCAACGCCGCTTTCTTTGCCGAAAACACCTGGCAAACTCCCCGTGCCGTTTTTATACTGTTAAAAAAGATAGGATAAATCCGAGAAAACGGCACATAAAGCGCGCAACAGCGATATCTTATAATACAATCCGCGCCAATTATGGGTTAGATAGTGTTCATCACACAGTGCGATTGATAGTGCTTAGTATTACGTTTACCCCTTTGTTCGGGTCAGGTTTCTCATTGTTAGATCACCGCTACCTTACTGCGGACGTTGGCAGGAATGGCAGATGAAGATGGCAAAAAATGCCGTGATGATAGCAGCCAACACGAAAAGCTCATTCACGAGCTTCGTTTGCGCACGTCTGGGTGGCGACCGCCTGTTACCACTCATTGTGGTCTTGCTGCTGGCGTTTCCGGGACTGGCTCGCGCCGACACGGGCAATCGCACCCATGCCGTCACCACCGTAGTAGTCGGCATCATCAGCTATGCCCGCTGGCCCAGCGAGCCCAAACCCATCCGCCTGTGCGTAACGGCACCGACCCAATATGCCGAAGGCCTGTTCGACCCTATTCTGCTGAGCGCTCCCCGGCCGATCAAAGCCGAGCGAGTGCCCTTTGACAGTCCTCTGCTGAGCACCGGTTGCGACGTAATTTATTTGGGTAATATCAACGCTGGCCAAAAACAAAACTTTATACAGCGCATTCACGGCCATTCCATTCTCAGCATCAGCGAGAACGACGGTGAATGCTCTGCCGGCAGCGCTTTTTGCCTGCAGATTGACGGCGACCAGGCCAGTTTCAAGGTGAACCTGGACGCTCTGGCGCGCAGCGGCGTTCGCGTTCATCCTAACGTGCTGCAGCTGGCGCGCAAACAGGCGCCGCCGCTATGATATGGTTGCGCAAGAACCGTTCCGGACATTCGCGGCCCACGTTGGGCCGGGTACTGCAACGAGCCAATCTCGGGTTGGCACTGATTGCCGTCGGCACCGCCGGGATTTTCTTGACGCTGGTGGCGCTGTTCGCGCTACGCGCCTACGCTAACCACAACCTGCACCTTATTGCGCGCTCCATCAGCTATACGGTTGAAGCAGCAGTGGTGTTTGGAGATCGCCCCTACATTCGCGAGGCGATGGTGCTGATCGCCTCCAAAGAAGAGGTGTCGGAAGCCAAAATCCTGGACAACAGAGGTAACGTGCTGGCCAGTTGGCATCGTCCCAAGGATGGCCCGCTGCACGGTCTGGAGCAGATTGTCGCTCACTGGGCTCTGCCGGAGCCGGTGGTCTTGCCGATCACCCACGAGGGCAAACAGGTCGGCAAGGTCTGGCTGAGCGGCAACGGCGGCAGCCTGCTGCGTTTCCTGCTGCGGGGTATCCTGGGCATGATCGCCTGCCTGGTGCTCAGTACCCTGTGCGCACTGGTTCTTTCCCGCCGCATGCTGCTGGGCATTGTCAGTTCGCTGGATGATATCGCCAATGTGGCGCATGCGGTACGGCGCGATCGCACTTTCGGGCTGCGGGTGCCGTCGGCGCCCATTGCCGAACTGCACGAATTGAGCAACGACTTCAACGGCCTGCTCGATGAGCTGGAGGCCTGGCAGGCGCACCTGAAACAGGAAAATGACTCACTGACCCATCGGGCGACTCACGACAGCCTGACCGGGTTGCCGAATCGCGCCTTTTTTGAAGGCCGACTGAGCCGCGCGCTGGGCGATATTGAGCCGACAGAAAAACTCGCGGTGTTGTTTATCGACGGCGATCGCTTCAAGGAGGTGAATGACAGTTACGGTCACGCCGCCGGTGACGCGGTGCTAACCACCATTGCCGGGCGCATTCGCGCGCAGCTGCGTGAAAGCGATCTGGTCGCGCGTTTAGGCGGCGATGAGTTCGCGGTGCTGTTGGCGCCGGTTCACAGTACGGAAGATGTGCTGCAAATTGCCGACAACATTATCGACTGCATGACCCAACCGGTAATTTTGCCGAACGACGAGGAGGTGACGACCTCTCTGAGTATCGGTATCGCGCTTTACCCTGAACATGCACTAACGCCTCAGGGTCTTTTGCACGAAGCTGACGATGCGATGTATCAGGCAAAGCATCGTTATAACGGAGGCTGGCGGCTGGCAATACAGAAATAGAGCCCCAGTTATAAAATTAAAACCAGGGATTTGATTATGATACAGCAAACACTAAAAAACCGTTTTTCACTGCTGGCGATAATGTTTGTCGCCTTGCTCACCCTTGCAGGGTGCCAGAGCAAACCGCAGGGCCTGACGCCCGAGCAGGTCGCGTTGTTGCAGTCTCAGGGGTTCAAACTGACGGATAACGGCTGGGAATTCGGCCTCTCCGACAAAGTGCTGTTCGGCAACAACATCGGCAAGCTGAATTCGGAAAGCACCGAAACGGTTCAGAAAATGGGCCGTGCGCTGATGAGCGTAGGCATCACCAAGTTCCGTCTGGATGGTCATACGGATAACTACGGTGAAGACAGCTACAACGACCAGCTTTCGCTGCGCCGCGCCAACGCCGTGGCCGATTTGCTGGCCAGCGTAGGCATTCCGCGCGCCAATATCGAAACCCGCGGCATGGGCAAGCGCGATCCGGTCGCCGATAATCGCACCTCCAGCGGCCGCGCGGAAAACCGCCGCGTCGCGATCGTCGTTACACCTTAATCTGCCGATATGCGCCTGTTAAAGGCGCATAAAGGGTTATACTTAGCGATCGCTGATGATGTCTGGGATCCGTGTTCGAAACGGGCTACACTCCGCAGCCAGACATCCTATAAAAACTGATATAGAGAGGCTAGAGCAACGTGGCTCAATACGTCTATACCATGCATCGCGTCGGCAAAGTGGTACCGCCGAAGCGTCACATCCTGAAAAATATCTCCCTGAGCTTCTTCCCTGGCGCCAAAATTGGCGTGCTGGGCCTGAACGGCTCCGGTAAATCCACCCTGTTGCGCATTATGGCCGGTATCGATACCGATATCGAAGGCGAAGCGCGCCCGCAACCGGGGATTAAAATCGGCTACCTGCCGCAGGAACCGCAACTCAACCTGGAACACAGTGTTCGCGAATCGGTTGAAGAAGCGATGGCAGAAGTCGTCGGTGCTCTCAAGCGACTTGATGAAGTGTACGCGCTGTACGCTGAAGAAGGAGCCGACTTCGACAAGTTGGCCGCTGAACAGGGCCGTCTGGAAGAGATTATTCAGGCTCATGATGGCCACAATCTCAACACCCAGCTTGAGCGCGCCGCCGATGCGTTGCGCCTGCCGGAGTGGGACGCCAAAATCGCCAACCTGTCCGGTGGTGAGCGCCGCCGCGTAGCGCTGTGCCGCCTGCTGCTGGAAAAACCGGACATGCTGTTGCTGGACGAACCGACCAACCACCTGGATGCCGAATCCGTGGCCTGGCTGGAACGCTTCCTGCACGACTTCGAAGGCACCGTAGTGGCGATCACCCACGACCGTTACTTCCTCGATAACGTAGCCGGCTGGATCCTGGAGCTGGACCGTGGCGAAGGCATTCCGTGGGAAGGCAACTACTCTTCCTGGCTGGAACAGAAAGACGCTCGTCTGGCGCAGGAAGCTTCAACCGAAGCCGCTCGCCGCAAGTCGATCGAGAAAGAACTGGAGTGGGTGCGTCAGGGTGCCAAAGGCCGTCAGTCTAAAGGCAAGGCCCGTCTGGCACGCTTTGAAGAGCTTAACAGCACCGAATACCAGAAACGTAACGAAACCAACGAACTGTTTATCCCACCTGGCACCCGCCTGGGCGATAAAGTGGTTGAAGTCAGCAACCTGCGCAAGTCCTACGGCGAGCGCCTGCTGATCGAAGATCTCACCTTCGCGGTACCTAAGGGAGCCATCGTTGGTATCATCGGCCCGAACGGCGCGGGTAAATCCACGCTGTTCCGCATGATGTCCGGCCAGGAACAACCTGACTCCGGCAGCATCACGCTGGGCGATACCGTCAAGCTGGCTTCGGTCGATCAGTTCCGCGACAGCATGGATAACGCCAAAACCGTGTGGGAAGAAGTTTCCGGCGGCCAGGACATCATGCGCGTGGGCAACACCGAAATGCCAAGCCGTGCCTACGTTGGCCGCTTTAACTTCAAGGGCGTCGATCAGGGCAAACGCGTGGGCGAACTGTCCGGTGGTGAGCGTGGCCGTCTGCATCTGGCCAAGCTGCTGCAGGTGGGCGGCAACGTGCTGCTGCTCGACGAACCGACCAACGACCTGGATATCGAAACCCTGCGCGCGTTAGAAAACGCCCTGCTGGAGTTCCCGGGCTGTGCGATGGTGATCTCGCATGACCGTTGGTTCCTTGACCGCATCGCTACCCACATTCTGGACTATCAGGATGAAGGTAAGGTGGAGTTCTTCGAAGGCAACTTTACCGAGTACGAAGAGTACAAAAAGCGTACTCTGGGTGCCGATGCACTGGAACCTCGCCGTATCAAGTACAAGAAAGTCACCAAGTAACATCTGGTTGGCTATCCATGCTCTCAAGCCCGCATCTTGCGGGCTTTTTGTTATCCCCAATCCAGTGCCTGTGCATAGTCCACAAAGACCGGGTGCTGGATCACCACATCGATAAAACAGGCCAGCGCCGGCGAGTTCAACTTGCGGCTCGGGTAGACCAGATACAGCTCATTCCCCTCCGCCCGCCATTCCGGCAATACTTCCACCAGCTGTTTCTGCGCCACCACCTCGCGGCTGAGGAACGCCGGCAGCAGGGTAATGCCGGCGCCGGAGATTGCACACTCGCGCGCATACAGCAGATTGTCAGTGATATGCAGCATCGGCAGTTGCCAACGGTAATACTCGTCGCCCCGACGCAGGCTCCACGCTGGCCAGGCACGGTGCGCAATGCAACGGTGCTGCTGCAACTGCTGCGGATGAAGAAGCTGCGGGAACTGCGCCAGGTAGGCCGGCGCCGCCAGCAAATAACGCGGGGCATGCCCCAGGCGGCGGCCAATCAGCGAGGAATCCTGCGGTTTGCCGGTGCGCAACGCGGCGTCATAGCCCTCTTGCACCAGATCCACCATCGCGTCGGACACCGAGACTTCGAGCGAGACATCCGGGTACTGACGCTGAAAATCCGCCGCCAATCGCGCCAGCAACGTCGCCCCCAGCCCAGCGGGCGTCGAAATGCGCAACCGGCCGCTCGGGTTGTCACGCAGCCGCTGCAAGGCCAGATCGGCGCGCTCGGCGGCGGACAACATCTCCTGACAGTGCACCAGATAGCGTTCGCCGGCGAAGGTCAGGTTGAGCTGGCGGGTGGTGCGGTTGAGCAGCCGCAAACCCAGCGTCTGCTCCAGTTGGCTGACGCGCTGGCTAACGCTGGATTTCGGCAAACCGGCGCGGTTGGCTGCGGCGGTGAAGCTGCCGCATTCGGCCACCAGCGCAAACAGCGCCATGTCCTGCAACTGTTTAAACATCATTGTTCACCTCAAGCGAACACTTAGTTATTTATTGTCCATCTTATCACTCCCCTCTCAGAGGTCTACACTGAGGGTATTCATTCTAAAGGAGCACCATCATGCCGATTAAAGCCATTGCCGTAGACCCGAAAAACCCCGCCGGTTTCATTGAAATCAGCCCGGAAAAACCTGCCCCAGGCCAATACGATCTGCTGGTGGAGGTCAAAGCGGTGTCGGTCAATCCGGTGGATACCAAAGTCCACGCCGGCCTGCAAAAAAGTGGCCTGCAGCAACCGCGTATCCTCGGCTGGGATGCCAGCGGCGTGGTGCTTGAGGTGGGCAACGGCGTCAAAGGTTTCAAAGCCGGCGATGAGGTCTGGTACGCCGGTGATATCACCCGCCCGGGCAGCAACAGCACTCAGCAGTTGATTGATTCGCGCATCGCTTCGCATAAACCGCGCAGCCTGAACTGGGCCGAAGCCGCCGCCATGCCGCTGACCGCGCTGACCGCCTGGGAAGCGTTGTTCGAGCACCTGAAAATCCAGGACGCGGCGGAAGGTAAAACCCTGCTGATTATCGGCGGTGCCGGCGGCGTTGGCTCGCTGGCGATCCCGTTCGCCGCCCAGTTGAGCAAGGTGCAGGTGATTGCCACCGCTTCACGCCCCGAGTCGGCGGCCTGGTGCCGGGAGCGCGGCGCCGATCTGGTGGTGGATTATCGTGATCTTAAAGGGAATCTGGCACAGCAGGGTATCGAAAACGTCGATTATATTCTTTGCCTGAACGATACCGATGGCCACTGGAAAGCGATCTCGGATCTGATCGCGCCGCTGGGCCACATCTGCACCATCGTGGAGAACCAACAGCCGCTCGATCAGAACGCATTGAAACTGAAAAGCGCCGCGCTGCACTGGGAATTGATGTTTACACGCAGCATGTTCGGCACGCCGGACATCGCCCAACAGGGAGAAATCCTCAGGCAGGTGGCGCAGTTGCTGGACGAAGGAAAGCTGAGCACCACACTGAGTGAAACGCTGCAGGGGCTGACGGTGGAGACCCTGACCGCCGCGCATAAAAAACTGCTCGACGGGCATATGCAGGGCAAACTGGTGATTGTTTACTGAGGCAAGAGAGGCGCAGCACGCTGCGCCTCCGGCTTATTCCGACGTGGCGCCTACCAGCCGGCTGGCATCGGCCGCCAACAGCTGTTTTACCAGTTCGACGCAGCGCAGGAAGCGTTCCTCGTAGTCGCTGGAGTCCACGTGTGCATACTCGATATTGTTGGCGCGCAGCATCTCTTCCAACAGATGCTGGAACGCCTTGCGATCGGTCGGCGCGCCGAGGCTGCGCAGGCCATCCGCCACCCACGGGGTGTTATTTTCCAGCAGGATCACCAGATCAAACCGGTACTCGTCGATCAGCGCCTGCACGAAGGGGTGTTCGCGCCCTTCGTACTTTTTGCAGAATGCCTGGGTAGTGACAAAATCGGTATCGATAAACGCCACTTTGTTGGCGTATTTCACCGCAAAGTCAACGTACTGCGCCTGCCCTAACGCAATCTTGTCGTAGTCGGAATACTGCAACGCCATCTCATCGCCACCCAGGTGCGAGAACACATAGTCGCGACCATACTCCCAGGCGCTGGTGGTGTTAAAAATGTTCGCCAGCTTGTTCACCAGCGTCGATTTGCCGCTCGACTCGCCACCGAGGATCGCCACGGTGCGCACGAAGAACGGCTTCACTTCGGTCGGAATGTAATCCCAATAGCGGAACGGATCCTGACGGATTTGGCTGCCACTGATGTTCATGAATGAGCGTTCGGGATCGATCAGAATGGTTTCCGTTGCCAGGTGCTCGCGATAACGCGGGGCGTCTTGCGTTTCGCTGGAATAGATAAAGCTCGGCACGATACCCTTCTGTTCCATGAAGGCTTTCATCCCGTCGCTCCAAACGTTCCAGCCGTGCGGATAGGGTTCGATGCCCTGCTCGTCGAACGAATGAATATGGATGTTTTTCTGGTACTTGAAGGTTTGCAGCAGCCAGCGCAGACGGTCGCTGACCGTGGGCTGTTGCGACATCGAGCTGTTCTCGAACAGTTCCCGGTCACGCGGTTCATCGTGACACAAAATCACGTGCAGCTCATCTACCTGGCTGCAAGCGCGCTGAATCAGGTAAATATGGCCGGTGTGCAGTGGGTAAAATTTACCAAACACCACACCGACCTTTTTCTCGCGGCGCGGGAATTCCAGGCCAAGAAAACGGTGCAAGGCTTCCAGTTTCTGAGCGCTTGGGCTTTTGATTTTGTCGTTCAACAGCTGGCTGAGGTAGCCTTTGGTCATGCCGCTGGCATCCGCCACCTGCTGCAGGGTACAGCTCTTCTGCTTAATAGATGCTTTCAGGTAGTCGAATTGCCGCATAATCCCTCCGTTTAATATGCTAAACAAAATAGCATATTCTGCGCATCACATGGCAATTAATAGAATTGTTCCAGCACGTCCAGGGCGTCCGCCAGCTTTTTCACGCCGAACACCTGCATATTTGCCGGCGGCTTTTTCGGTACGTTGGCGTGCGGCACGATAGCGCGCTTGAAGCCGTGCTTCGCCGCCTCGGAAATGCGCTCCTGCCCACTCGGCACCGGGCGAATCTCCCCCGCCAACCCCACTTCGCCGAACACCACCAGATCGTTCGGCAACGGGCGATCGCGCAGGCTCGACACCAGCGACATCAGCAACGCCAGATCGGCGCTGGTTTCACTGACTTTCACCCCGCCGACCACGTTCACAAACACATCCTGATCCGACATCTGCAACCCACCGTGGCGATGCAGCACCGCCAGCAGGATCGCCAGCCGGTTCTGCTCCAGACCGACCGCGACCCGGCGCGGGTTAGACATCATCGAATGATCCACCAGCGCCTGGATCTCAACCAGCAGCGGCCGGGTTCCTTCCCAGACCACCATTACCGAACTGCCGGAAGTGACTTCGTCGCCACGGCTGAGGAAGATGGCGGACGGGTTGCTGACTTCACGCAGGCCCTGCTCGGTCATGGCGAAGACCCCCAGCTCATTCACCGCACCGAAGCGGTTTTTATGGCTGCGCAGGGTGCGAAAACGGGAATCGGCATCGCCGTCCAGCAGTACCGAACAGTCGATACAGTGTTCCAGCACCTTCGGCCCGGCCAGCGAGCCGTCTTTGGTGACGTGGCCGACCATGACAATCGCCACGCCGCGCGTTTTGGCAAAGCGCGTCAGGTAGGCGGCAGTTTCCCGCACCTGCGCCACGCTGCCCGGCGAAGACTGAATATCCGCCATGTGCATCACCTGGATCGAGTCGATCACCATCAGCTTCGGCTGCTCTTGTTCGGCGATCAGGCAGATTTGCTCGATACTGGTTTCCGACAGCATGTTCAGGCCGCCGGTCGGCAACCCAAGGCGGTGAGCGCGCATCGCCACCTGTTGCAACGATTCCTCGCCGGTGACGTACAGGGTTTTCATCTGCTCGGACAGCTTGCACAGCACCTGCAACAGCAGAGTACTTTTACCGGCACCGGGGTTGCCGCCGATCAGGATCGCGCTGCCCGGCACCACGCCGCCGCCCAGTACGCGGTCAAACTCAAGAAAGCCGGTGGAAAAACGCGGCAACTCGTCCAGGCTGATGTCCGAGAGTTTTTGCACCTTGCTGATGCCGGCATCGCCGGCATAGCCGCTTAAACGCTCGGAGCGAGAAGAAGAGGACACCGCAGCCAGACGAACTTCTGTAATGCTGTTCCAGGCGTGACAAGCGCTGCACTGCCCCTGCCAGCGCGGATAATCTGCGCCGCACTCATTACATACAAACGCCCGTTTTGCCGCTTTTGCCACGTATTACCTCTTACTCAATATTTTTAGCGAACTTCGTGTTTCAGGCTGCCGGTCAGTACGCACAGCACGCCCATCAGATCGGCATGGCGAATGGACACCTGCGCCTTGTCATACACTTTCGGTTTGGCGTGGTAGGCAATGCCCAGCCCGGCCGCCTGTATCATTTTCAAATCATTGGCACCGTCGCCGATAGCCACGGTCTGCTGCGGTGGAATACCCAGCTTTTCCGCCAACGCGACCAGCGTATCGGCCTTGAACTGCGCATCAACGACCGGCCCCAGCACTTCGCCGGTCAGTTTGCCGTCGCGGATCCCCAGCTCGTTGGCCGCCACCGCCACCAGCTTCAGTTTGTCGCGCAGATACTCGGCATAGTAAGTGAAGCCGCCGGAAGCGATCGCCACATGCCAGTCCATCGCCTGCAGCTTGCGCACCAGATTGATCAACCCAGGCATCAGCGGCAGTTCATCGCGTACCTGTTTGAGGATATTGGCATCGGCACCTTTCAGCTTGCCAACGCGCTGACGCAGGCTGGCGGTAAAATCCAGCTCGCCGCGCATTGCGCGTTCGGTCACTTCCGCCACCTCCTCACCCACGCCCGCCAGCTTGGCGATTTCGTCGATGCATTCAATCTCGATCGCGGTGGAGTCCATGTCCATCACCAGCAACCCAGGGGTGCGCAAATGGGGGATCTTGCCGAGCGGCGCTACGTCCAGCCCGTTCTCCGCCGCCAGTATTTTGGCGCGCGCCGTCAGGGTACCCGCCAGCCGGACAACCTGATAGTCCTCTACGCACCAGGCGGTGACGATCACCATCGCCGCACCCAGCTTGCGCTGGAAATGAGTAATGCGCGTTTTATCCAGCTCTCTGCCATATAATAGCCAACCGGTATGGCCCGCCCGATAATCCAGCGGCATCACTTCGTCGCCGCTCAGCGAAAGGGGAAGACCCGGCCATTGAGAGATCTCTGCCGGGAGATCGCAATAGGTCAGACTATTCGACATCATTAACTCCTGAAAAAACGCTGCATGATAAAACGACGCATCAAGCTATCCTATCGCCATTGGTTCTGGCAACATAAAGTGTCCAAGATGCCCAAGGAACCTGAATGGCTCGCGCTAAACTGAAATTCCGCCTGCACCGCACCGCTATTATCCTGATTTGCCTGGCTTTGCTGGTGCTATTGATGCAGGGCGCGTCCTATTTTAGCCTGAGTCACCAGTTGGCGCGATCCGAACAGGTGGAAGAACTGGCGCAAACGCTGACCAAACAGGTGGCCTCCAGCCTGGCGCCCCTGCTCGATGACGACAGCGACGTCGACAACCAACGCGTAGATGCCATCCTCAAACAGCTTACCGACCACAGCCGCATTCTGGACGCCAGCGTCTATCAGTTGGACGGCACGCTGGTTTCCCACGCCGGTGAACAGATCAGTATACGCGATCGCCTGTCGCTTGACGGCAAACGCGCCGGCAGCTATTTCAATCACCAGTTGGTGGAATCCATTCAGGGTAAAGACGGCCCGATAGGCTTTATCCGCATTACGCTGGACACCCACGTGTTGGCGACCGAGTCCAAACAGGTGGATAACACCACCAACCTGCTGCGCCTGATGATCCTGCTGGCGCTGGCCATCGGCATTATTCTGGCGCGTACCCTGCTGCAACATCGTCGCAGCCGTTGGCAGCAATCGCCGTATCTGCTGACGGCCAATACGCCGCTGGAAGAAGGCAATACGGTGGAAGACGACGACGATGACAAGCCGCAGGATAAAGAAGAAGCGAAACAGCCTTAAGCCAGGCACATAACTTGCTCGGCATGAATAGATCGGTGAATAGATTACTGGCGCCAACTACCTGTACGGTAAAGCATTCGAAGAGAATCCTTGCGGAGGATGAATAGATTGGTGCAGAGGCGCAGCAGGATGCTGCGCCCGCAGTAGGATTACTCTTTGTCGCCCAGCAGCACGGATTCCAGCGCGATAACGATCATCTCGTTAAAAGTGGTTTGGCGCTCTGCGGCGGTGGTGGCTTCGTGACGCAGAATGTGGTCGGAAACGGTACAGATGGTCAACGCCTTGCAGCCGAACTCTTCATACAGCTCAGCCGCTACGCCGTAGATGCCGGCCGCTTCCATTTCCACGCCCAGGATGCCGTACTTCTTCATCACCTGGAACATGTCCGGATCCGGCGTGTAGAACAGATCGGCGGAGAAGATGTTACCCACGCGCGCCGGGATACCTTGCGCCGCGGCAGCGTCTACCGCGTTGCGCACCATGTCAAAGTCGGCAATCGCCGCATAGTCATGATCTTTAAAACGCATACGGTTCACTTTGGAATCGGTGCAGGCACCCATGCCGATCACTACGTCACGCAGTTTGATATCGTCGCGCACTGCGCCGCAAGAGCCCACGCGGATGATTTTTTTCACGCCGAACTCGGCAATCAGTTCACGCGCATAAATGGAGCAGGACGGGATACCCATACCGTGGCCCATTACGGAGATTTTGCGGCCTTTGTAGGTCCCGGTGAAGCCCAGCATGCCACGCACGTTGTTCACTTCCACCGCGCCTTCCAGGAAGGTTTCCGCAATGTATTTTGCACGCAGCGGATCGCCCGGCATCAGTACTACGTCAGCGAAATCACCCATTTCAGCATTAATGTGCGGCGTAGCCATAATTGTCTTCCTTCAAATCGTATTAAATAAAAACGTTAAACGTATAAGCCTTTGGACGTCGAACTGCCGCTAACAACGCTGCGGCTTGAAAGACGGGGCTTAGAACATGGATTTACCGTAATCCATCGGCGACACGCCAAAGTAACTGGCAACGGTCTGGCCGATGTCGGCAAAGGTCTCACGGTGGCCCAGCGAGCCCGGTTTCACTTTCGGGCCGTAAACCAATACCGGAATGTGCTCACGGGTGTGATCGGTGCCCGGCCAGGTCGGGTCGCAGCCGTGGTCGGCGGTGAAGATAATGATGTCTTCATCTTTCACCCGTTTCAACAGCTCCGGCAGGCGGCGGTCAAACAGCTCCAGCGCGGCGGCATAACCCGCCACGTCGCGGCGGTGACCGTAAGAAGAGTCAAAATCAACAAAGTTGGTGAACACTATGGTGTTGTCACCGGCCTTTTCCATTTCGACCAGGGTCGCGTCAAACAGCGCGTCGATGCCGGTGGCCTTCACCTTTTTGGTGATGCCGACGTTAGCGTAGATATCGGCAATTTTACCGATCGACACCACTTCACCGCCCTTCTCGTCCACCAGTTTTTTCAGCACGGTAGGTGCCGGCGGCTCTACCGCCAAATCGTGACGGTTGCCGGTACGCTGGAACTCGCCCGGCTTGTCGCCGAGGAACGGACGCGCGATCACGCGGCCAATGTTGTAACCGCCTTCGGTCAATTCTTCGCGGGCGATTTCACACAGCTCATACAGACGGTCCAGGCCGAAGGTCTCTTCGTGACAGGCAATCTGGAACACCGAATCGGCGGAGGTATAGAAAATCGGCTTGCCGGTTTTCATGTGCTCTTCGCCGAGTTGATCGAGGATCACGGTGCCGGAGGAGTGGCAGTTACCGAGGTAACCCGGCAAATTGGCGCGCTCGACCAGCTTGTCCAGCAGTTCCTGCGGGAAGCTGTTGTGCTCGTCGCTGAAATAACCCCAATCGAACAATACCGGTACGCCGGCGATTTCCCAGTGGCCTGACGGCGTATCTTTACCGGAAGACAGTTCGCTCGCATAAGCGTAGGCACCGATGATATCCGCATTGCTGTCCAGCCCCTGCGGGAAGGTGCCGGTGGATTCTTCCGCCGCTTTACCCAGGCCCAGACGGCTCAGGTTAGGCAAGGTCAGCGGGCCCTGACGGCCAACGTTGGCTTCACCGCGCGCGCAAACCTCGGCAATGTGGCCCAGAGTATCGGAACCCTTGTCGCCAAAACGCTCGGCATCTTCGCTTGCGCCGATGCCGAATGAGTCCAATACCATAATAAATGTGCGTTTCATCTGTGCTCTCCTGCGTGTTCTCACGCTATTGCGGCTGCAAAACTGCAATCGCCCTTAATTCTCTAAATTTATACCCAATGGATTTCGAGTTGTAGCTAGGCGGCTAGCGCGTGTATCCCCAGGAGCTTACTCAAGTAAGTGACTGGGGTGCGCGCGTGCAGCCAACAACGCTACAGCTTGAAAGACGAAGGGAATCACTCTTTAGTGATGCGCTTGTAAATCACTGGCGTCGCTTCCGGCGCCTTGTCGCTCAGCACCATAGCGCTGCGTACCGCTTCGGCCGCCTGCTGCCAACTCTCTTCGTCGTTGGCGTGGATCACCGCCAGCGGCTGCTGGGTATCCACTTTATCGCCCAGGCGCGCCATGCCGGTCAGGCCGACGCTGTAATCGATACTGTCGGTCGCGCGGCGACGACCGCCGCCCAGCGATACCACCGCCATGCCCAGCGCACGGGTGTCCATCGCGCTGATAATGCCCTGTTTTTCGGCGTAAACCGGCTTGCTGAGGGTCGCGGCCGGCAGATAGCTGTCGTAGCGCTCGACGAAATCGGTCGGGCCCTGTTGCGCCGCCACCATGCGGCCAAACACTTCTGCCGCTTTGCCATTGTCCAGCACAGCCTGCAGCTTGGCGCGCGCATCGGCGTCGTCTTTCGCCAGGCCGCCGGAAAGCAGCATCTCCACACACAGCGCCATCGTCACTTCCAGCAGGCGCGGGTTGCGATATTCGCCGGTCAGGAAGCGCACCGCTTCGCGCACTTCCACCGCATTGCCGGCGCTGGAGGCCAGTACCTGATTCATGTCGGTCAGCAGTGCGGTGGTTTTACACCCTGCGCCGTTGGCCACGCCAACGATCGCCTGCGCCAGATCGGCCGACAGCGCATAGGTCGGCATAAAGGCGCCGGAGCCGACTTTAACGTCCATCACCAGCGCATCCAGCCCTTCCGCCAGCTTCTTCGCCAGAATGGAGGCGGTAATCAGCGGAATGGAATCTACGGTGGCGGTAATATCGCGGGTGGCGTAGAAACGCTTGTCCGCCGGTGCCAGCGAGCTGGTCTGGCCGATAATCGCCACGCCAACGTCCTGAATAATTTTGCGGAAGGCGTTGTCGTCCGGGAAAATGTTAAAGCCCGGGATCGCCTCCAGCTTGTCCAGCGTGCCGCCGGTATGGCCCAAACCACGGCCAGAAATCATCGGCACGTAGCCGCCGCAGGCCGCCACCATCGGGCCGAGCATCAGCGAAGTGACATCGCCCACGCCGCCGGTGGAGTGCTTGTCGACCAACGGCCCATTCAGCGACAGGCTTTTCCAATCCAGTACGGTGCCGGAATCACGCATCGCCATGGTGAGCGCCACGCGCTCCGGCATGGTCATGTCGTGGAAATAAATGGTCATCGCCAGCGCGGCGATCTGACCTTCGGAAACCACATTGTCACGGATCCCATTGATGAAAAAGCGGATTTCCGCCTCACTCAACGGCTGACCGTCACGTTTTTTACGAATAATTTCTTGTGCCAGGAACAAAGCATCCCCCTGATTGAGCTAATGTAGGGTGCGGGCAGGCGCTGCGTCGCGCCTTGCCGACGTTATCGATCAGTATCCGCTGCCGGGCGCTGCTGTGCTGTGACCCAGCGTCGTCAGCAGGCTGGCTAACAGGCTGGAGGCGCCGAAACGGAAATGACGCGCGTCGGCCCAGCCTTCACCCAGAATACGATCGGCAAGTTGCAGATAATGCAGTGCGTCTTCCGCCGTGCGCACGCCGCCGGCCGGTTTGAAGCCCACCGTTTTGGCGACGCCCAGATCGCGGATCGTCGACATCATCAACTCTGCGCTTTCCAGCGTGGCGTTGACCGGCACTTTACCGGTAGAGGTTTTGATAAAATCGGCACCGGCGTTAATGGCAATTTCCGACGCTTTACGGATCAGATTGGCCTGCTTCAATTCACCGGTTTCAATAATCACTTTCAGCAGCACGTTGGCCGCCCGGCAGGCTTGCTTGCACTGCTTCACCAGCTCAAAACCGACCTGCTCATTACCGGCGATCAACGCGCGGTAAGGGAACACCACGTCGACTTCGTCGGCACCATAGGCGATAGCCGCACGGGTTTCCGCCAGCGCGATGTCGATATCGTCGTTGCCATGCGGAAAGTTGGTGACGGTCGCGATGCGGATGTCCGGTGTCCCTTGCTCACGCAGGGCCTTGCGCGCCACCGGAATAAAGCGCGGATAAATGCAGATGGCCGCCGTATGGCCGGCCGGGCTGTTGGCCTGACGACACAGCGCGATCACTTTTTCATCGGTGTCGTCATCGTTCAGCGTGGTTAAATCCATTAGGGCCAGCGCACGTTGCGCTGCTGCGGTTAATTCGGTCATAAAACTCTCCAACTGCGAACCTGGGTGTTGGCGAGCGGACTTGGTTCCTTGAAGATAGCGCCGGGGAACGGGTTCCCACGGCGGCAACTGAGATCCTTCTCACCGCACTTGGCCCTGCATATCGTGCAGGGTCAGTAATAGCTATTTGAACACGATCGCCCGGGGCAATTCGCGCTCAGAGTCACACTATATGAAATAACACTGTAACAGGCCGGAATTATATGTGAAGAGAATCACAAAATAACGCGATATCGTTCACAAATTCGCTAAAGAAACGGATGCAGACAACGGGCACGACATCGCGTGCCCGTCTTAGAGTATAGGCGGTGTCCTGCAATAGGGCCTGGCGCACCATTGCGGAACCTTGCCTGGCTTACAGCGCCAAAAAGAACCCGGCGATGGTGGCGCTCATCAGGTTGGAGAGCGTGCCGGCCGCGACCGCCTTCAGGCCGAAGCGCGCGATATCGTGACGACGGTTCGGTGCCATGCTGCCCAGGCCGCCGAGCAGGATCGCCACCGAAGACAGGTTGGCAAAGCCGCACAGCGCAAAAGAGATGATCGCCTTGGTATGCGTCGACAACACCTGCAACCCTTCCGCCGCCACCACGTCGTCCGGGCGCAAATAGGCGCCGAAGTTCATGTAAGCGACAAATTCGTTGACGATAATCTTCTGGCCGATAAACGAGCCGGCGGTCATCGCCTCATGCCACGGCACGCCGATCAGGAAGGCGATCGGTGAGAAGACCCAACCGAGCATCAGCTCCAGCGACAGCTGCGGGTAGTCAAACCAGCCGCCGATTCCGCCAAGGATGCCGTTCAGCAAGGCGATCAGCGCGATAAACGCCAGCAACATGGCGCCGACGTTCAACGCCAGCTGCATGCCGGATGCCGCGCCGGACGCCGCCGCATCGATCACGTTGGCCGGGCGGTCATCTTCGGCGATCAGTTTTGTCGCATCGTCTTTATCCTGGGTTTTCTCGGTTTCCGGCACCATCAGCTTGGCGAACAGCAGCCCGCCCGGCGCGGCCATAAACGACGCGGCAATCAGGTATTCCAGCGGTACGCCCATCTGGGCATAGCCGGCCAGCACCGAACCGGCCACCGAGGCCAGGCCACCGCACATGACGGCGAAAAGTTCTGACTGGGTCATGGTGGCAATATAAGGACGCACCACCAGCGGAGCTTCGGTCTGGCCAACGAAGATATTGGCGGTCGCCGACAGCGATTCGGTGCGCGAGGTGCCCAACAATTTGTGCAAGCCGCCGCCCAATACGCGGATCACCAGTTGCATGATGCCGAGGTAATACAGCACGGCAATCAACGAAGAGAAGAACACGATCACCGGCAGCACGCGCAGAGCGAAAACGAAACCGCCGCCACCGAACACCTCAAACATCTTGTCGGAAACCAGCCCGCCGAAGATAAACGAAATCCCCTGGTTACCGTAGGCGATCACGTTAGCCACGCCGGCCGACATGCCGCCGAGAATACTGCGGCCTACCGGCACGTACAGCACCAGCGCGCCAATGGCCACCTGAATGATGAATGCCCAGACAACGGTACGCAATTTAATGGCGCGTCGGTTGCTGGAGAGCAGCACGGCTATGGCGATCAGTGCCGCCATTCCTACCAGGCTCATGATGAGTTGCATGCAAAGTATCCCTGTTGCGAAAAAGAAATGCATCCCTACCCGGTAGAAACGAGAGGTCCGCAGAAAAGTGATTTCGGGGTGCGATTATACGGAGCGGGGCCCCCCCCGCACCGATTTATGTCACAAATGTATACAACAGGAAGCAAATGAAAATCTTATAACGTGACGGAGGTCACGTTATAAATGATTTTATCGTTCAAAGACTAAACAAAGCGTGGGTGTTGTGTTGCAGGTGGGCGGCAATGTCATCCGGGGATTCCGGGCGCAGCTGGCACAATATCTGGAACACCTCTGCGGCACGTTCAGGGCGGTTCGGTTGCCCCTGGTAACCGGCCAGCGGCATGTCCGGCGCATCGGTTTCCAGCAGCAGGGAGGTCAGCGGCAACCGGGCCATCACGCCGCGGGTTTTCTGCGCTCGCTCATAACTGATGGTGCCGCCGACGCCAATGTAATAGCCCAGGCGAATAAATGCCTGCGCCTGCGACAGGCTGCCGGCAAAGCCATGGACTACGCCACGGCGCGGCAATGGCACGCGGCGCAGCGCGGCGGCCAGTTGATCGTGCGAACGGCGAGAATGCAGGATCACCGGCAAATCATGCTGTTTTGCCAGCTTCAGCTGGGCAATCAACAACCGCTGCTGGCGCTCGAACTGCGGGTTTTCCATGTACAGATCGAGCCCTATCTCCCCAACCGCCACCAGCTTCGGCGGCCGGCTGGCCAGAAACCCGGCCAACTGTTCAAGCTGCGGCTCCTGATGCTGGGCAATGTACAGCGGATGCAACCCCAACGCGGCATACAGTGGCTGATGATCGCGCGCCAGCTTCAACACCCGCGCAAAACGATCGGCAGTCACCGTCGGCACGATAATTCGCCGCACACCCGCTTGTTCGGCCAGTGCCAGGCTCTCGCTCTCATGGTCGCTGAAAGGCGGAAAATCGAAATGACAGTGGGTGTCGGTAAAGTCGTAACTCACAACCCGCCCCCCTCGCCCGGTGGCACATCGCCCGGCAGGATAATTTTCGGCGCGATCAGGCTGGCTTCCGGTTGCGCCGCAAGGCCTTGCGGATGATTGACATCGGTTATGATCGGTGATGGCATCCTGACATTCTCCGGCTGGAGCAAACGGCGCGACAGCGCTTTTTTCACTTTTATGCCGTCCAGTTCCTCTTGCTGCATCAGCCAGTGGCCAACGGTCGCCAGGAAGTAGCGCCCACAGCGGCGACCCAGATGATAATCCTGATTCAGCGAGGTCACGCGGCTGCCCAACGCACTG
Organism: Serratia inhibens; assembly: GCF_003591175.1. Classification (GTDB taxonomy): domain Bacteria; phylum Pseudomonadota; class Gammaproteobacteria; order Enterobacterales; family Enterobacteriaceae; genus Serratia; species Serratia inhibens. Next base: position 76,108 of record NZ_QYYG01000003.1, read on the forward strand.
CTGGCCAGCGGTTTTGGCGGGAAAATCTCAAAGATGCGCAGCTTGCCCGGCGGTTTCTCAATAAACTGCTGGATGCGGTGATAGCTTTGCTCATGGTGTTGCAGGATGCGCACCATCTGCTGCAGGCTGCTTTCGCTCAGCCAGTGCTCCATGCGTTTCATCCACTGCGGCGTGTAATACATCTGAGAAGGCACGGTACGAATGACCACAATAGTATCGGCGCCGCGGCGGTAGGCCTCTTCAACGGGGATAGCATCACTGATTCCGCCGTCCTGATAGCTGACGCCGTCCAGCTCTACGCCCATGCGGTAAAAGCCGGGGATGGCGCTGGAAGCTTTGATCGCCGGCAGCCAACTGGCACGTTGCGCCGGCAGGTAAGTCGGTTCGAAGTCATCGCTGCGGCAGGCGCACATCAGGAATTCACGGCCATCGACCAGGTGCTTTTCGGCCACGTCCATCGCCAACGGCAAGTGTTGCGAGGTCGTGTCGACCAGCCAGTCGAGGTCAATCAGGTGCCCACCGCGCACAAAGCGCAGCGGGTTAAAGAAGTCAGCGGTGGTGGTATAGCGGGTGATGACCCGTCGTGCATAGCCCATCTGGCCGCAAATAAAGGCCGAGAGGTTTTGCGCGCCGGCAGAAGTGCCGATCATCAGGTCAAAAGGGTTAAAGCGGGCACGCTGAAACTCGTCCAGCACACCGGCGGTAAAAATGCCGCGCTGCCCGCCCCCTTCACATACCAACGCCATTTTACCGGGTCGGTACGGCTTATACGCCAGCGGTTCTATATTGCCGAGCGTGATGGGTATTCTGTATCCCAACCCAGTATCCTCAGTGAGACGTTTTTTCCGAGGATACCTCGTCTTGCTCTCTTCCGTAATCCTCTTGCAGTACGCCAGAGAGGCAGTCATTGCTGCCCATCAGCCAAATGCAGTCACTGCCGGACCATTCCGCCACGGCCTGACATACCTGCCCCCTCAGCTGTTTCCAGCGTCCGAGGATGATGTCGCTGTTCATGACGCACCTCCCTACTGCAAGAAAAGGAATCAAGCTTTGTTACACTTTGAGGGAAGCTACGGGCGCCGGCGGCCGGTAAACAGGCTGACCAGGAACAGGATAATCCCCACGACAAAGACGATTTTTGCGGCCCAGGCGGCGGTACCCGCCAGCGTCCCAAAACCCAATGCCGCAGCAATCAATGCAATGACTAAAAAGATAATGCCCCAACGAAACATAAGCCTCTCCTTACCATAGTGAAAAAAATCATCACAGCCTGCGTCTTTTTCGGACATCCTCAGGCTGCGGGTTAATTTCTTTTTTTGGTGGTACATCCCGGGTTGACCTCACGGCCAACCCGGGATCTCGTGCTTGTTGTTACGCGTACTAAGAATTATGGCTTAACGACCAGGTCGTTCTTGACGCTTTTCACGCCGTCGATAGCCTTGGCGATACTCTCTGCGCGTTCAGCCTGCGCCTGGGTTTTCACTTCGCCGGAAAGCTGCACCACACCGTCGGTGGTCTCTACTTTCACGTTGCGCGAAGGCACGATGTCATCGGCCAGCAGTTTGGCTTTCAGTTCGCTGGTGGTTGCGGTGTCACCGGCGTAAGCCTTCATCGACTGTTTGGCTTCATCTTTCACGTGCAGCTTGTCGCTGACGGATTTCACGCCTTCCACCTTACCGGCCACTTCGACCGCGTGCTCGGCCTGCGCCTGGCTGCCGACAAAACCGCTCAGGGTCACGGTGCCTTTTTCCGTTTTCACCGAGATGTCGGTGCTTTTGATGGTTTTATCGTCGACCAGCGCACCTTTAACTTTAGCCGTTGTTGCGCTGTCATCCATGTAACCGTCAACTTTTTTCATGGAGCTATCGATTTTGGCACCCGCGCTATCAGCGGCACTTGACGCTTTATTGAGCAGCGTATCTTCAGCCAGCGCGCTGCCACTAACCAGTACGGAACCCAAAACAACAGCCATCAGTGATTGTGCAAATTTGGTATTTTTCATCGATCTCTTCCTTTGGTTGCGGATCCAAATGATTGCGGATCCTTCAGCCGCCATGATGCGGCCCACTCAGTAAATACTTCACGATTTCTATACGATCAAAGATTCACGCTAAAACGATTACTGTCACACAAGGATTATTGCAACAGCTGTGCCAACCTTAAAATAAACTTAAAAATCAATAACAAATAAAAAATAGCTCATTATTTAACCCAAAAACCGTCGCCGTTCAGCGACAATGATAACGAGTAAAAACAATATTTTAGCTATCTCATTGATTCTTAATAGAACGACCCGTCTCCAATTGGCAACACTGCCGAACAACTCTCTATCTATAAAGTAAAAAGCAGTGAATTACGCTTAATGGATACGCCATCCCCTGTTAAATATAGACTATAGGGCGGAAAACGCAGGGAATACCGGTGAAACCCTGGCGGTAGCGGGATAAAAGAACTGATGAGGGAGATTTATTAATTAGCAGAATGTGGTGCGGCAACATAACACAGGGCGCCCTAAGGCGCCCTGCTGTTCTATCAGTGTTCGCGCGTTTTGCGGAACACCACTTCCGGGTAACGTTCCTGTGTGATATTCAGGTTAACCATGGTTGGCGCGATGTACGACAGATTGTCGCCGCCGTCCAACGCCAGGTTAAGCTCACACTTGCGCTTGAACTCTTCGAATTTTTTCACGTCACTGCACTCAACCCAACGGGCAGTCGAGACGTTGACCGACTCGTACAAGGCTTCCACGTTGTATTCGCTTTTCAAGCGTGCAACCACCACCTCGAACTGCAGCACACCGACCGCACCAACGATCAGATCGTTGTTGGCTATCGGCCGGAACACCTGCACCGCCCCTTCTTCGGACAGTTGCACCAGGCCTTTCAGCAGCTGTTTTTGCTTCAGCGGATCGCGCAGACGAATGCGGCGGAACAGCTCCGGCGCGAAGTTCGGAATACCGGTGAACTTCATGTCTTCACCCTGGGTGAAGGTATCGCCGATCTGAATGGTGCCGTGGTTGTGCAAACCAATGATATCGCCCGGATAGGCTTCTTCCACGTGCGAACGGTCACCCGCCATAAAGGTCAGGGCGTCGGAGATCACCACATCTTTACCGGTGCGCACCTGACGCAACTTCATGCCTTTCTCGTAGCGGCCTGAAACCACACGCATAAAGGCCACGCGGTCACGGTGTTTAGGATCCATGTTGGCCTGGATCTTGAACACGAAGCCGGTGAATTTATCTTCCGCCGCCACCACTTCACGGGTGCTGCTTTTACGCGACATCGGTGCCGGTGCCCAGGCCACCAGGCCGTCGAGCATGTGGTCCACGCCGAAGTTGCCCAAAGCGGTACCGAAGAATACCGGCGTCAAATCACCGCTCATGAAAGCTTCGTGATCGAACTCGTGGGAGGCCCCCTTCACCAGCTCCAGCTCTTCACGCAACTGCGCGGCCAGATCTTCGCCTACCGCGACGTCCAGTTCCGGGTTGTCCAACCCTTTGACGATGCGCACGTCCTGAATGGTGTGGCCTTTGCCGCTCTGGTAAAGGTAGGTTTCATCCTTGTACAGATGATAAACCCCTTTAAACAGCTTGCCGCAGCCGATAGGCCAGGTGATTGGCGAGCAAGCGATTTTCAGCTCACGCTCAACCTCATCCATCACTTCCATAGGATCGCGAATATCGCGGTCCAATTTGTTCATAAAGGTCAGGATCGGCGTGTCGCGCAGACGGGTGACTTCCATCAGCTTGCGGGTACGATCCTCAACGCCTTTCGCGGCGTCAATCACCATCAGACAGCAGTCAACGGCAGTCAGGGTGCGGTAGGTATCTTCGGAGAAGTCTTCGTGCCCAGGGGTGTCCAGCAGGTTAACCAGGCACTCGCGGTACGGGAACTGCATTACCGAGGTGGTGATCGAGATACCACGCTGCTTTTCCATCTCCATCCAGTCGGATTTCGCGTGCTGGTTCGAGCCGCGACCTTTTACCGTACCGGCGGTCTGGATAGCCTGTCCGAACAGCAATACCTTTTCGGTGATGGTGGTTTTACCGGCATCGGGGTGCGAGATGATGGCGAAAGTTCTTCTTTTCGAGACTTCGCGGGCAAATTCACTAGGAGACATGTTTTTCAGATTCTACGGTTAGTCCGCCCTGCGACATCATCAGAACGCGCCGCGCACGGCGCCAGGCAAAGCGGTAAATAAAAGATAATAGCCGGGCATTTTCGCTGATTTGTCAACCGGTGACAATCAATGCTTTTCCCGGCGAGGGAATAACCTTGTTTGTCATTACAAACGGAAGTCGGATGAGAGCGAAGCCCAGTGCTGCCGTAATACGGATTGATGCTCTGCCACCATGGGTAAGTTTTCCAACAAATCGGGCCATAAGGTACGCGCCTTGTCGATGGCATCCAATAAATGCACCCGAATAGCCGGCCAGGGAATGCCGACGCGCTCCGCCCAACGCTCAAAAGTCTGCATGGAAATCATTGCCCAACGCTTTTCTCTCGCCATATTCAACGCCACTTCTGATTCGCCCGGGATATAAACCCGCGTAGTAACAATGTCATAAGCGGGAGAAAGCCGAACCCCGGTTTGGTTGGGGTAGATCATGGACCAGTTTTTTACATGGGCATCGCCATTCGCCAACAGAATATTGGCCAATAAGCGGCGGGCCATCTGTTGCACATCGGCCAAGGGGTCACTGCCCCAGTCATAAAGATATGCCGCTATTTGCTCATAGTTTTTGCCACGGTATTTATCGTGTGCGTAGATTTCAAATATTTGGGCAAAATCCTCCGCATGCACGCGCCCGCTTTCGCTACGATCAAAACGACGGATGGCATAAGCATAAGGCTCATCAGCCAGGCGAATATCCGGTAAGTTATCCAGTTGCCCCACCGCAACCAGCTCAATATCAGGAATATCCACGCCAATAGCTTGCGCCAATCTCATCGCCGTATATTCATTTTCGGGCACGTTACGATGAACCGTCGATGGCGTCTTAATAATCCAGCTATCAGCCCCCACCTGAGAAGAAATGTTGAAGCGCCCATCTTTACGCAGCGAGGAAAACTTCATCTGCACGCCTGCCAGAGAAAATTTCTGCGTCTCCAGGCCGACGTCGATTTGCACCGCTTCCAGCTCGCCGCGCGAGGTTAATGCCCAAGCGGGGATCTCATTGGCGGCAAGCGCTCGTGCCTCAAGCGCCCCCGGCAGGTTGGCACCTGTCCAGGCCATCAAAGGAAACTCTTCATCAACATGCGTTTTCAGCGATTGGGCCAACCAGCTACGCAGTGCCCCTTCAGGCAGTAAATTGGATAAAACGGGGGGAAGACGCAGTGATGACATCAAAACCTGTTCAAGATAACCCGGGTGGGCCCGCTGTCTTAGGGTAAACAACGGGCGACTGGCCTCCGGCAAAGCAAGATATTGCGGATCGAACGTCAGGATATTTTTGCCACCGCTATAATGTGCCAACACACCAATGCGCACCTGGTGCAGCATCAGTGCCAATGCCTGTACCGATTCAACCTGTCGTTGCCCATTCATCAGCTAGTCCTCGAGATCTTTCAGTTTTTTTTCGAAGCTCTGCAGTTCATCGGCAGCAGAAACCTTGCCCGCTTCTTTTTGCAACAAGCGCTCCACATCACGCACATCGTTTTTCGGCACGATAAGGTATTCCAAATCCATCGCCGCCAATATCCGCAGCAGAGTGCTCACCCGCATATCACTGCCGGATTCAATACGCTGGTATTGCTGTTGGGTCATACCGATTTTCATCAAGAAGTCTTTTTGGTTCCAGCCCAGCTCGATGCGTTTCTCTTTCAAAAATTTTGCTATCTCTGATGATTTCCGCATCTTTCACCTCAAAAACAACTGATTGATTGTACCTGATGCAATAAACAACACATTAGTTGTTACATCAGACAAAAACAACTTATTTGCTGTACTCACACTCAAAAACAACCCATTAGTTGTAAATAACCAACAAAACAATAAATAAGCTGTTTTTTTTGATTCGAAATCAGGCCAGCGGCAACGCCATCACTATCGCATCTTCACGCCCGTTGGCACTTGGATAGTAATTGCGACGGAGGGTCACTTCGTTAAAACCGAGATCTTCGTACAGCGCAATGGCCGCACGGTTAGAGGCGCGCACCTCCAGCCACAGCGTGACGACGCCGCGGGCTTCCAACTGCGCAATCAGCGCTTCCAGCAGCAAACGGCCGAAACCGCGACGCTGCCAGTCAGGATGAATCGCGATATTGAACAACGTCGCTTCATCGAGCACGATCTGGGTAATGGCGAAGCCCGCCATCTGCCCTTCGGCGTCCAGTTTCAGGTTAAGGTAACGATCGCCCTGATTGCCGGCAAAGGTGGCTTGCGTCCAGGGAAAAGCGTGGCTGGCCTGCTCAATCTTGAAGGCCGTGGCCAGATCGGCCGCCGTCAGGGTAGAAATAGTGTTCATGATGACAAATCTGCTGCCAGAGTGCGCGTTTGGCACTCGCGTCGAGGGAAAGCTCGGCCAGCGCCGGGCTGTGTAGTTGTGCACCGGCCACCGCGAGCGGTTCCGCGACGCCCAGCCGCCAACTGTTGCATTGGGTATCCTCAGGCAGCATCGCTACCTGGTCCGGCGTCAGGCCATAGGTTTGCGCCGGGGTCAGCCCCAGGCTGCGCAACACGTCGCAAAACAGCGGATCGTTATGCTCAGGCAGCGGCTGCGCCACCACCAGCAAACGCACGTCGGGCGGCAGGCTGACCGCTACTTCACCCTGCAACACGCCCGGGCGGCGCAATGTCCACTGCGTAATACCCAGTTGTTGTAACAGCCAGTCGCGTTTTGATGCCATGCCGATTCCTGTCAGGGAGCTACCCGTTGTGGTGCGCCATGCCTGCCATGCGCCGCGCTATGCTAACAAACCCGCACGGCCTGCGCCAACAAACCCGTCGAACATATCGCCACAAAGCTCTATAATCCCCAGCTTAATTTCCAGGAGCAAAAAACCGATGTCTGCATTAACCCCCGCCAGTGAAGTCATGCTGCGCCACAGTGATGAGTTTATTGAACGCCGCGTACTGTTCGCCGGTGACCTGCAGGACAGCCTGCCGGCCCAATTCGAAGCCGCGGATGTACGTGTCCATACCCAGCAATACCATCACTGGCAGTTACTGAACCGGGCGATGGGTGACAACGTGCAGTTCGGCCTGACCGTAGATGCCGAGTTCGTCGCCGAATGCGATACGTTGATCTACTACTGGCCGAAGAGCAAACAGGAAGCTCAGTTCCAGCTGTGCAACATTCTGGCGTTGCTGCCAGTGGGCGCAGAAGTGTTCGTGGTCGGTGAGAACCGCAGCGGCGTGCGCAGTGCGGAACAGATAATGGAAGACTACGCCACCTTGGTGAAAATCGACAGCGCCCGTCGCTGTGGCCTGTATCACGGCCGCCTGGATACCCAAACCGAATTTGATTTGGACGACTGGTGGGAAAGCTACTCGTTGCACGATCTGGAAGTGAAAACCTTGCCGGGCGTGTTCAGCCGCGATGGGCTGGACGTAGGCAGCTCGCTGCTGCTGTCGACCCTGGAAAAACACATGAAGGGCAAAGTGCTGGATCTGGGCTGTGGCGCCGGCGTGATGGCTTCGGTGCTGTCGAAACTCTCGCCTAAGGTGAAGCTGACGCTCAGCGACGTCAACGCCGCCGCAGTGGAGTCCAGCCGTGCTACGCTGGCCGCCAACGGTATCGAAGGCGAAGTGATCGTCAGTAACGTCTATTCCGACATTACCGGCCGCTTTGACATGATCATCTCCAACCCGCCGTTCCACGATGGCCTGCAAACCAGCCTGACCGCAGCCGAAACCCTGATCCGCGGTGCATTAAAACACCTGCCGATAGGCGGTCGTCTGCGCATCGTGGCCAACGCCTTCCTGCCGTACCCGGACATTCTGGACGCCACCTTCGGCAGCCACGAAGTGCTGGCGCAGAACGGCCGCTTCAAGGTCTATCAAGCCACGGTCGCCCGCGCGCCGCGTGATGCGAAGAAAAAGAAGTAACGGCTAGCCGCTGAATATCATGGCCAAGAGCGCAGCGTTCCCACGCTGCGCTTTTTTTTAGCCGTTGATGTAGGTCATCGATTCGGCGCCATAACGCGGGCCTGCCGCCGCCTGGAACGGGAACACCGCCTCAATCGCCGCCAGTTCGGCCTCGCTCAGCGTCAGCTCCGCCGCCGCGATATTCTCCTCCAGATAACGACGACGCTTGGTGCCCGGGATCGGCACTATGTGTTCACCCTGCGCCAACACCCAGGCCAGCGCCAACTGTGACGGTGCGACACCTTTGCTTTTCGCCAGCTCAGCGACTTTTTCCACCAGCGCCAGATTGCGGGCAAAGTTTTCACCCTGGAAGCGCGGGTTACTGCGGCGGAAGTCGTCGGCGTCCAGATCCTCCGGCCGCCGGATCGCCCCGGTCAGGAAACCGCGGCCCAGCGGGCTATAAGGCACAAAACCGATGCCCAACCGCGAGCAGGCTGCCAACGTTCCCTGCTCGGCATCGCGCGTCCACAGCGAATATTCGGTTTGCAATGCGGTAATCGGGTGCACCTTGTGCGCACGCTCCAGCGTGGCGACCGAAGCCTCACTCAGCCCGATATAACGAATTTTACCTTCGCTAATCAGGTCCGCCATGGTACCAACCACCTCCTCAATCGGCACTTCGGGATCCACGCGGTGCTGGTAGTAAAGATCTATCACTTCCACCCCAAGCCGCTGCAGGCTGCCCTCCACCGAACGGCGGATATATTCCGGCCGGCTGCTGACGCCCCGGGCGGCGGGATCGGCCGGATCGCGCAGAATACCGAATTTGGTGGCCAGAAAGACCTGATCCCGTTTGCCCTTGATCGCTTTGCCAATCAGTTGTTCATTGGTGTGCGGCCCGTACATATCGGCGGTATCCAACAGGGTTACTCCCAGCTCCAGTGCCCGATGCAAAGTGGCAATGGCTTCTTTTTCATCGGAATCGGGCGAGTAAAAGTCACTCATGCCCATGCATCCCAAACCCAGAGCGGAAACGACCGGCCCGTTAAACCCTAATGTGCGCTGTTGCATTGTGCTGCCCTCTTGCTGTTTTTTTAACCGAAGTAGTGTCGCAACAAAGTCTGGTTGTTTACCCTGTAAAGATAAATAATGCAGATTACTCATCACTGTTCAAAAATCGCCAACAATCACGGACGGTAAAATGGATCAGGTTCAGGCCATGCGTATTTTCACCCGTATCGTCGAGCTGGGCAGCTTCAGCCGGGCGGCCGAGCGCTTGCAACTGCCGCGCGCCACGGTCAGCAACGTGCTGAAACGGCTGGAGCAGCGTCTCGGCGTACGGCTGCTGATCCGCACCACCCGTCAGGTGCAGGTGACCAGCGAAGGCACGCTCTATTATCAGCGTTGCGTACAGCTGCTGGGTGCGCTGGAAGAAGCGGATACGCTGTTCAGCCGCCATAAGCTGCAGCCTTCCGGCAAGGTACGTATCGATATGCCGCATTCGCTGGCGCGTGAAATCGTTATCCCGGCGCTGGAAGATTTTTATCGGCGCTATCCGGACATTACGCTGGCGTTAGGCGCCAACGACACCCACGTGGATCTGCTGCGCGAAGGCGTGGACTGCGTGCTGCGCGCCTGGGAAACAGAGGACGACGGCCTGGTGGCGCGGCGCATCGCCATGCTGCCGCAGTTGACCTGCGCCTCTCCCGGTTATCTGGCGGCGTTCGGCGTTCCGCAGTCCATTGACGACCTGCAGCAACACCGCGCTGTGGGGTATTTTTCCCTCGCCAACAACCGTGATTACCCGCTGGAATTTTGCCGCAACGGGAAACTGGAACTGCGCGAGCTGCCCGCCAGACTTAGCGTCAGCGGCGCCGATGCTTACACCAGTGGCTGCCGCGCCGGCATCGGGTTGATACAGGCGGCGCGCTATTCACTGGCACCGTGGCTGGAAAACGGGGAGTTGGTGGAAGTGCTCGCGGAAACGCCACCGCCGCCGATGCCGATTTACATCATGTATCCGCCCGGCCGATTCCTTGCGCCACGGGTCAGAGTATTGATTGATTGGCTGATTGGGCTGTTTGAAAACCCTAAAAGCAGCGATATGGCTGTTTTTCCAGCAAACGCCAGCAAACAGGGGAAATAACTATTGACGTACCCGCCAAAATCTCTAGAATTCGCCTCCGTGGTAACGTTACTCCGGTAATGTTTCTGGAATGCGAAGGTGGCGGAATTGGTAGACGCGCTAGCTTCAGGTGTTAGTGTCCTTACGGACGTGAGGGTTCAAGTCCCTCTCTTCGCACCAAATAACCACATGATTTATATTGCACGCAGCATCGATGCGAAGGTGGCGGAATTGGTAGACGCGCTAGCTTCAGGTGTTAGTGTTCTTACGGACGTGAGGGTTCAAGTCCCTCTCTTCGCACCAAGCTGGCGACGTAATATAAATCTAAAAGCAACAACATCGACTGTGCGAAGGTGGCGGAATTGGTAGACGCGCTAGCTTCAGGTGTTAGTGTCCTTACGGACGTGAGGGTTCAAGTCCCTCTCTTCGCACCAATTGATGAGTTCCCTCCGGTTGTTCCTCTGAAGTCCCCCAAAAAATACCAAACACTCTCCGCTCAAGCGGCTTTTTGCGTTTTTAACTGAAGCTGAAATTCAGGCTGACCGCCGCCAATCCACCGGCCAGCGCCATACACGAAGGCAGCAGCAAATAATGACGCCAGCGGCTGTTAAACAACATAACCAACGTCGCTAACATGGCGATCACGATGAGCGTGCGCAGTTGCATCATATCCAGGTTGATCAACGCCAGTAACGGCATTAAGGCACAGGGCAGCAAAACGCCCCAGGCGCTGGCCAGACGGTTGCCAAGGCACCAGCTGACACCCCACAATCCACATGCGGTAATCATGGCTGCAATCATGATAACCCTACCCTTTAAGTGATAATGATAACCAATATCATATAATACTTTTTTTCACTGCGCATCATTTTCGCCGCAGCGGCCAAACGCGGATGACAAAATGGCGAAAAAATGATAACTTGCCATAAGAAAATTCTTAGTCGCAGTAATGTGCTAATAATCACAATTAAAAACCATTTAGCCCAGGTGTTTAATTGGCATTGAAAGAATTTTTCTAACCTTAACTTTTCGACAGATCGATATTGTAAAGAGTGAACTCCGTATGAACGCGCGTTCTTATCAGGAACTGCTGATCAGCAAGCACCGCTTATCATTGTTTTTATTTTTGTTGATGAATGCGGCCTCTTCTTTATTTACAATATTGGTCCCATTTCAGGATAAGCCTGCATTTACCCTGCCTTTATTAGCCATACCGCTATTTTGTCTGGCTGCATTGTTATTTACCCTGCATTCCATGCAGCAATTCGTCAAAAAACTTAATCTTTTTGCCTGCGTTATTGGCCTGCTGTGGGCGGCACATATTTACATTAAAAGTCAGTATTTTGCGCCCAACAACCAAAGCTTTTTATTAATTAGTCTGTTCAGTATGTTCTTTATCAGCGCCATTGCCTTAACCGATAACTTTATCGCTTTTTGTCTGCATGCCGTCCCTTCCGCGCTGGTCATTCTATTATTGGACGGTATGCACAATACCGTACGGATAGTATTCACCACGGTGCTGCCGATTATCGCTTTCTCAATCCATCACCTCATGCTCAAACGCAGCGAAGCCTTTACCCAAACGCTGGTGGCTAATCTGTATAACGAACGAGACAGATTCAGTAATTTAAGCATGATCGATCCGTTAACCGGCCTTTATAATCGGCGTGGTCTGGAAAACAAGATCAATATGTTGCCGGAATCCCAATCGGGTCGCCATTTCGTTCTGTTGCTCGATATCGACCACTTCAAGGCCTATAACGATAACTATGGTCACACCATGGGCGATCAAGCGCTGGTGCAAGTGGCTATTGCCATCCGCGACTCGGTGCGTTCGCGCGATATTGTGGTGCGCTACGGCGGGGAAGAGTTTCTGGTGTTGCTGACCAACGTCAGAGAAGATTACGCCGCGCAACTGGCTGAAAGAGTGCGCCAGCGCGTGCAAGAATTGAAAATCCCCCACCGCTTTAATCAGTTAGAGGTGACTACCGTCACGCTCAGCGCCGGCATCGCCATGCTGGACAAACTTGACGTGGCCTCGGCGATCCGCGCGGCCGATGCGGCGCTGTATCTGGCTAAAAACAACGGCCGCAACAATATTCAGCTGGCAGATAACGTACAGGTTGCGGCGACCTTGTGACCGCTAACCCTCCCCGCGTTATGATTTGCGGGGGTAAGCAAGCAACCTCAGGCGCTAGTCGCCGCGGCCGGCAAAGGCTTCAACCCGTTAAGCAACAGTTCCACGCCATCCAGCGCCTGCGCCAACGCCTGGGTTGCGTCAGGGCGATTGGCAATCCAAAAGGCCGCGTCCATCAAGCCGCCATTAATCAAATGCGCCAGCACTTCGGGCGAGGTTGGCGCAATATGTTTTTCTTCCATCAACGTTTTCAGCATCCGGGTCATCGAAGCGACGCATTGCTGTTTGCCGGCTTGCAAATGATCCGCACCAAGCACTGAAGGCGAATCGCGCAGCAAAATACGCTGCACTTCCGGCTCCATCGTCATTTCAAGATAAGCCCGGCAGCGCCCTTTGAATGCGCTCCAGCTATCCGGCGCATGGGCGGAAATATCGGCCAGGCGCGCGTCCATTTCTGCATCGATTTCCTGCGCCACGGCAAGAAACAACCCTTTTTTATCGCCAAAGTGGTGGTACAGCGCGCCGCGCGTCATGCCGGCCTGCGCCGTGAGCTCATCCATCACCGTATCGGCATACCCGACGCTGCCAAATTGCCGACGCGCGGTCGCAACCAGCTTTTTGCGCGTTTCCTCAATCATTTCAGTCCGTGCTTTACGTGCCATTTTGACGCTCCGGGCTTAGGGGTGATGACGTTATAATTGACATACGCACCGTATGTCAATTAAGTTTGCATACGCCTCGTATGTCAATGAGGCCGGATGTTACCCCATCACTACTCTGGAGTTTTTATGGCCAACCCTTACCGCGAGCTTTTCAGCGCACCGGGCAGCAAAGCATTTTCCCTTGCGGGGCTTATCGCACGCATGCCCATCTCCATGCTCGGGATCGGCATTATCACCATGCTCGCACAATTGCGGGGGTCTTATTGGTTGGCAGGGGCCGTAGCGGCGACCTTTGCGTTTTCAATGGCGCTGCTGGCACCGCAGATCTCACGCGCGGTTGATCGCCTGGGGCAGCGCCGCGTGCTGCCTTGCGTCACCGTCGTCAGCGTAGCCGGCATGTTGTCATTGCTGCTTTGCACGCATTATCAGGCCCCCGATTGGACCCTGTTCGTTTTCGCGGCGGTGTCCGGTTGCATGCCCAGCATGCCGGCCATGGTCAGAGCCCGCTGGACCGAAATCTTGCGTGGAACACCGCGCTTGCACACCGCCTTTTCGTTTGAGTCCGTGCTCGATGAAGTCTGTTTTATTATCGGCCCCCCCATTTCAGTGGGCCTCAGCGTAGCTGTCTTTCCAGAAGCGGGGCCATTGGCAGCCGCCATTTTGCTGACGATGGGCGTCACGGCCTTTGTCTGGCAAAAACGCTCGGAACCGCCGGTTTATCCTGACGACGGTGCGGATCGCGGTTCCGTCATTAAACAGGTGCCAATGCAGATACTGGTGCTGGCTTTAGTCGCGTTGGGCACCATTGTCGGTACCGTCGACGTCATCAGCGTCGCCTTTGCCGAACAGCTTGGACAGCCCGCCGCAGCCAGTCTGGTGCTGTCGGTTTACGCCATAGGTTCTTGCCTGGCCGGGTTGGTTTTCGGTGCCATGAAAATCCCGGTTCCCCTGCCCCGCCTGTTTTTATATGCCGCTCTGGCCACGGCGATAACCGCTTTGCCCTTGCTGCTGGTTAACGATATTTTCATGCTGGCGGCCACGGTGTTTGTCGCGGGTTTGTTCTTTGCACCGACCATGATCATTGCGATGGGGTTGGTTGAAAATATCGTTCCGCCGTCCCGATTAACGGAGGGGTTAACCTGGATGATCACCGGACTGGGGATTGGCGTAGCGCTCGGCGCCGCTCTGGCGGGATGGGTTGTCGATGAAGCCGGCGTAAAAGCCGGCTTCATCATCACGCTTTCTGCCGGCCTGGTGGTATTGCTGGTCGCCGCAGGCGGTTATCGTCTCATGCAAAAATCCGTGCATACGGTTTGACGGGAAATTGCCGGCTGTAACCCTCCTTGCGTGTTAGGTCGGTTCCCAAATGGCCTTGCCGCCCCATCGGTTTTCTATCTCCCCCACGAATCGTTTCACTTTGGGTGACAGATAGCGCCGGGTGGGATAAACGGCGCATATTGGCGCTTCAGCCCGGCAATATCGCTCCAGTACCGGCACAAGCGTGCCGGCCGAGAGTTGCTCACCAACCAGAAAAGCACCAAGTTGGCTCAGACCAACACCCGCGAGCGCCGAGTCCCGCAATGCTTCGGTGTTGTTGAAACGCATTCTTCCGCCGACCTGTTCGTCACGATGTTGTCCATTCACCTGATAGCGCCAGGGAACCGGCATTCCCTGGTGCGAGAACACCAAACAGTGGTGATCAACCAGATCGTCCGGCGTCTGAGGCACACCATGGTTATCCAAATAGCCTGGTGAAGCACAGGTTATCAGCCGGTGTGGCGCGAGGACTTTGCGCACCAGCCGGCTGTCATCATTACCGCCAATGCGGATAGCCAAATCGATCCCATCGCGCACCAGATCGCTGTAGTCATCGGAGAACGTCACCTCTACATCCACTTCCGGCCATTGGACCAGGAAATCCCTCAAAATGGGTAAAATATGCAAACGACCGAAGGCGACTGGAAGATCGATACGCAGACGTCCTCTGGGCGTTTGATGCCGCTGATTTATCGCCGTCTCCGCTTCATCAACTTCCGCCAGAATCCGCAGCGCATGTTCATAAAACACCAGACCTTCTTCGGTCAGGCTCACGCTGCGCGTCGTCCGGTGCAGAAGCCGAGTGGCCAACCGCTCTTCCAGCCGATTAACGCTTTTCCCCGCCGACGAGCGGGATATGCCGAGCCTCTCGGCCGCCAGAGTAAAACTACGCGCATCAGCGACCCGTACAAACACCAGTAGATCGGACAGGTTATCAAGCGACACCGCCATTAAATTAGCCACGTTTTGTCCCCAATGTTGCTCATTTAGGCCAGTTTATCACCCGATAGTGCGCGTATACACTGTGTTCGTTCCACCCATGCCCTCTATCAAACCCAGTAAACGAGGAAATTTAATGAGCACATCTCACCAGGCCGACGAGCAACCACCAGGCGTCCCAAGACGCTGGCTGGCGGTATTTTCCCTCGGGCTCGCCACATTTTCCGTCGTCACCACCGAAATGTTACCCGTCGGCCTGTTGAATCCCATTGCGGATACGCTAAACGCCACGGTTGGCCGGGCGGGCCTGATGATTTCACTGCCCGCCCTACTGGCCGCCTTTTTTGCTCCACTGGTTGTTCTCGCCTCCGGAGGAATTAACCGCAGGACGATCCTCCGCTGGCTTCTCATTTTGCTGATTGCGGCTAATATTGCTTCAGCCACGGCAACCAGTATGAACGGGCTGCTGGTCGCCCGCGTCATCGTCGGTTTCTGCATGGGCGGGATTTGGGCCATTGCCGGGGGCGTTGCAGGGCGGTTGGTGCCGCAATCTTCCCTTGGTCTGGCGATATCGATAATTTTTGGCGGCGTCGCGGCCGCTTCCGTACTAGGCGTACCCTTAGGTGCATTTATGGGGGATGTATTCGGCTGGCGTACCGCCTTTCTGGCGATGGCCCTTTTAGCTCTGCTGGCGCTAATCTTGCTTATCAAGTCGTTCCCATCAATGCCTGTGGAACACTCCGTCACTTTAGGGCAATTCGCCGAACAACTGGCAAACCCAAAGCTTCTTGCAGGACTCCTGGTGACAGTCCTGTTGGTCGCCGGCCATTTCATGGCTTTCACCTTTATTCGACCGCTGCTGCAGACGGTATCCCATTTTGACGACAACTGGATTGGCCCACTGCTGTTCGCCTACGGTCTCGCCGGCATTGCCGGGAATTTTCTTGCCGGCGGCGCAGCGGCAAAACACCTTCGCCCGACACTGACGCTGATCACCCTCGGGTTAACTGCTGCCGTCATCCTGTTTTCCTGGTGGGGAGGAACCGCCGTAAGCGGCGGTCTTATTACCCTGTTGTGGGGACTTGCCTATGGCGGGGTTTCCGTATCGCTGATGACCTGGATGATGATCGTAACCCCCCGATCCATTGAGGTCGCCACTTCTCTTTATATCGCCCTCTTTAATATCGGTATTTCTATCGGCGCCGTAACAGGAGGGCAACTTGTCGATAAATATGGTCTGACAACCAATGCCCTGATGGCCGGTGCCACCACAGGTCTGGCATTGGTGGTTATCGCGCGGGTAAAAATCAAGGCTGAACCTGCACCCTGATTGTCCACTGCGGCCCGCCGCTGTCTGAGCCGACGGGCCGTAGATTTAGCGGCGGCGCTGCTGCATGCCGTAGACAAACACCACGGCAAAGCACAGCAACGGCAGCAGGTACGACAACGCGGTGCTGTATCTGTCTGCCAGTGCCCCCATAAAGTAAGGCATGATGGCGCCGCCGACGATCGCCATGATCATAAAGGAACTGGCGCGCTTGGTGTGTTTACCCATATTTTTCACCCCCAGGGCGAAAATGGTCGGGAACATGATCGACATAAAGAAGAACACGCCAATCAGCGCCACCACCGAGAGCCCGTCGATACTGAGCATCACCACGCCGCACAGCAGAATATTGATCAGCGAGTAAAGCATCAGCAGCGTGGCGGGTTTCACTCTGCCCATCAGCCAGGTGCTGAAGAAGCGCCCGATCATAAAACAAATCATGGCGATGGAGAGCAGGTAGGAGGCGCTCTGGTTGGAAACATCGCTCCAGTGTTCGGTGGCGTAGTTAATAAAGAACGCCCCCACGCCGACCTGTGCCGCTACGTAGAAGAACTGGGTTATTACCCCGCCGACGAAGTGCTTGTGCTGCCACAACCCTTGCGCGATTTCACCCTGCTCCGGCTGCTCTTCCTCACGGATATCCGGCAGTCGGGTGCGGCTGAACAGCAAGGCAATCAGCAGCACCAGCACGGCGATCGCCACATAAGTCACCTTCACCGCGCTCTGGTCACCGCCGCTTGCCCCTTGGGTTGCGGAGAAAAACAACGTGCCGCCGATCATCGGCCCGATGAACTGCCCCAGGCCGTTAAAAGACTGGGCGAGATTGAGCCGCCGTTCCGCGCCCTGCGTATCGCCCAGCACCGTAGCGTAAGGATTGGCCGCGGTTTCCAGGCAACCCAGGCCGCAGGCAATGACAAACAGCGCAAACAGGAAGGCGCCGAAGCTGTTGGCGGAGGCTGCCGGCACAAACAACAGTGCTCCCAAGGCATACAGACACAGCCCTACCAGAATGCCGGCCTTGTAACCTTTCTTATCCATAAAATAGCCGGCGGGCAACGCCACCAGGAAATAAGCGCCGAAATACGCCGCCTGCAACAACCCCGACTGCGCCTTGGTCACGTGCAGGGTTTCCTGAAAGTGTTTATTTAATACGTCCAACAGGCCATACGACAGCCCCCACATAAAGAACAGGCTGGTGACCAGGATAAAGGCCCAGCGTAAATTGGAGGTCGCCTTGACGCCCAGCTGTGGCGGGGCCGCACTTTTTTCAGCAAGCATTGATATATCCTCGGGTAGGGTAATGAGATGTTGTTATTGCTGTTGCAAAGAGAATATCCGCTCCATCGCCACCCATTTTTCGCCCTGCGGCGTCCAGGGGGTAGCCACCTGGTATTTCCACATCAGGGCTTCCCAGCGCTGCACATGGGGATTGCTCAGACCGGCGGCGTCAAACCGTGCGGCATCGAACGCGGCGCTGACTTCAACGATCATGAACAACCGGGTGCCCAGCCGGTAAATCTCCATATCCAGGATGCCGTGCTCACGCAGATGTTCGGCAATTTCCGGCCAGATGCGTTGGTGGTGGCGCTGATACTCCTCAATCAGCGCCGGTGAATCGACCAGATCGAGCGCCTGGCAAAAGCGCCGCGGCAACCCCGCCGTGCCGCTCATGTGATCGCCCGATCAAGATGCAAATAGCCGCCGTCCACCGACAGCCACTGCCCGGTGGTGTGCGACGAACGCGATGAGATCAAAAACACCACGGTATTGGCGATTTCCTGCGGCGTGGTCATCCGCTGTTCGAACGGAATGCGCGCGGTAATTTTCTCAAGCTGCAGCTCCGGTTGTTCGAAGGTATTGATCCAACGCTGATACTGCGGCGTGATCACCTCCGCCGGCACCACCGCATTCACCCGCACGCCCTCATGGCGCAGCGACACCGCCCACTCGCGCGTTAACGCCAGTACCGCGCCCTTGGCGGCGGTATAACCGCTGGTACCGCCCTGCCCGCTGAGTGCGGTTTTGGACGCGATGTTGACGATGGCCCCCTTACTGCTTTGCAACGCCTGCCGGCACAGGTGCGCCATCAGATAGTAATGAATCAGGTTTTTCTCCAGCGAGCCGACAAACGCCTCTCGTCCCGCCTCCAGCCCCACGCCATCGTTTACCCCGGCGTTATTCACCAACCCGTCGAGGCGGCCGAAGGTTGCCAGGGTTTGCGCCACCGCTCGCCGGCAGTCGTTTTCTTCACAAAGATCGGTGATGATCACTTCGCTCTGCGGCTGCAACCGGCGCAGCGCCGTCAGGAAATCCGCCTCCGGCTCCGCGTTGGTGACAATCACCGGAATAGCCCCTTCTTCCGCCAGCAGGCGGGAAATGGCCGCGCCGATGCCGGAGCCACCGCCGGTGACGATCACCACTTTCTCTTTCAGATACAAATCCATAACTCAACTCCGTTAATCCGTAGCTAACCCCTGGCCAGGCTGTAAACGCGGCTGGCAGTGCCGCCCCAAATTGCCGCCTGCTGTGCAGGACTCAAGGCGGCGACAGCCTGTTCGCACAGGTGATAAACCTGGTCGTAATCGCCGGCCAGCAGGCACACCGGCCAGTCGGAACCGAACATCAGCCGCTGCGGGCCGAATGCCTCCAGCGCCGCCTCAAAAAACGGCAATAGTTGCTGTGCCTGCCAACCGCCGCCGGGTGCTTCGGTAATCAACCCGGACAACTTGCAGGCCACGTGGGGCAGCGCCGCCAGCGGTTTGATTTGCTGCGCCCAATGCTGCGCGCCACGGGCGATATCCGGCTTGCCGAGATGATCCAACACCAGCCAGTAATCGTCGTGCCGGGCGGCAAACTGCGCCGCAGCCGCCAGATCCCGGTGAGTGACCAGAATGTCGTAGACATAACCGTGCCGCTGCAGCGTCTGCATGCCGCGCCGCACCTCCTGCCGCTCCAGCCAGGCCGCCGGTTGCGGCTCATCCTGAACCAGATGACGCAGGCCGCGCAGCAGCGGCTGTTGGCGCAGTTCATCAAGCCGCTGCGGCAGCTGAGGCGCGGCAATGTCCAGCCATCCCACCACACCGCATACGCCACGGCTTTGCTGCATCTGCACCAGCAGCGTCCGGGTTTCCTGCTCGCATTGGCGGGCCTGCACCACCAGCGCGCCGTCGAAACCGTGGCGTTGCAGCAGCGGTTCGAGCTGCGCCGGGCCGTAGTCCTGGCGCAGCACCGCCATCTGTTCGCTAATCCACGGATACTCCTGCGGCCGGTAGCGCCAGTAGTGTTGGTGAGCGTCGATGCGCAGCATGCCGTGCTCCCGCTTCAACCGCGAAACCGATACTGTTCGATCGACGCAGGGTGCATCTCGATCGAATATCCAGGGTGTTGCGGCGGCATGTAGGCCGCGCCCCTGATGTCGCAAGGATGAATAAAATGTTCATGCAGGTGATCAACGTATTCGATCACTCGCCCGTCGTGGGTACCGGCGATGCACAGGTAATCGATCATCGACAGATGCTGCACGTATTCGCACAGCCCCACGCCACCGGCATGCGGGCACACCGGCAGGTTGTATTTCGCCGCCATCAGCATCACCGCCAACACCTCGTTGACCCCGCCAAGGCGGCAGGCGTCGATCTGCACCACGTCAATCGCCCCGCGCATGATGAACTGCTTGAACATAATGCGGTTCTGGCACATCTCGCCGGTAGCGACCTTGACCGGATGGATCCCTTCGCGGATGCGGCGATGCCCCTCAACGTCGTCCGGGCTGGTCGGCTCTTCGATAAACCAGGGTTTGGCGAACGCCAGGTGCTTCACCCACGGAATGGCGTCGTTGACTTCCCACACCTGGTTGGCGTCGATCATCAGTTGGCGGTCGGGGCCAATCACCTCGCGGGCGATGCGCACGCGGCGGATATCGTCTTCCAGGTCGCGGCCCACTTTCAGCTTCAGGTAGGAGAAACCGGCGTCGACCGCTTCCTGGCACAGCCGACGCAGCTTGTCGTCCGGGTAGCCCAGCCAACCGGCGGAGGTGGTGTAGCACGGATAGCCTTCCTCCAGCAGCCGCGCCAGACGCTGTTCCTTACCCTCGGCCCGCTGCTTCAGCAGGCTGAGCGCCTCCTGCGGCGTAATGCAGTCGGTGATGTAACGGAAATCGATGCAACGCACCAGCTCCTCCGGCGTCATCTCCGCCACCAGCCGCCACACCGGTTTGCCCACGGATTTGGCCCACAGATCCCATACCGCATTCACCACCGCCCCGGTCGCCAGGTGAATGGCGCCCTTGTCCGGCCCAATCCAGCGCAGTTGGCTATCGCTGGTGAAGCGCCGCCAAAACTCGCCCATATCGGCGGCAATCTCCTCAAGCCGGACGCCGACAATCTGATGCTCCAGCGCACGGATCGCCGCGCAGCAGATCTCGTTGCCGCGGCCGATGGTAAAGGTCAGCCCGTGGCCGCGCAGATCGGCGTGGTCGGTCTCCAGGATCACGTAAGCCGCCGAATAGTCCGGATCCGGATTCATCGCGTCGGATCCGTCCAGCCCCAGCGAAGTGGGAAAACGAATATCTTCAACCCGCAGTGCGGTAATCGTCGTCATGGTGCGGTTCCCCATCAGGCCTGTACGGTTGTTTGACGCTGTTCACCCAATCCCTCGATGCCCAGGCGCATCGTCTGCCCGGCCTTCAGGTAGATGGGCTGCGGCTTCTGCCCCATGCCCACACCCGGCGGTGTACCGGTGGAGATCACGTCGCCCGGCTGCAGGCTCATAAAGCGGCTCAGGTAGCTGATGATGTGCGGAATGCGGAAGATCATGGTGCTGGTATTGCCGTCCTGATAGCGTTTGCCGTCCACTTCCAGCCACAGGTTCAGGCGGTGAGGGTCGGCAATTTCATCGGCGGTCACCAGCCAGGGGCCGGTGGGGCCGAAGGTGTCGCAACCCTTGCCCTTGTCCCAGGTACCGCCGCGCTCAATCTGGAATTCACGTTCGGAAACGTCGTTAATCACGCAATAGCCGGCGACGTGGCGCAGGGCATCCTGCTCACTGATATAACGCCCGCCCTGGCCAATGATCACGCCCAGCTCCACTTCCCAGTCGGTTTTGACCGAATCGCGCGGAATTTGCACGTCGTCGTTTGGCCCCACCACCGCGCTGGTCCATTTGCTGAACACCACAGGTTCACCGGGGATCGCCGCACCGGTTTCCGCCGCGTGATCGGCGTAATTGAGGCCAATGCAGATAAACTTGCCGATGTGGCCGACGCACGGCCCCAGGCGCGGTTGCCCCTCGACCAGCGGCAGTTGGTTGATATCCAGCGCACGCAGTTTTTCCAGAGATGCCGGCAGCAGCGCCGCACCGCTAACATCGGCGATATGCTGCGAAAGGTCGCGGACCTGGCCGTGATTGTCCAACACCCCCGGGCGTTCCTGTCCTGGCGCGCCATAGCGTAAAAGTTTCATAGATTCCTCAATCCTCCGGAGAAGCGCCTTCGGCGGCGCCGCAAAAAGTAAAAATCAGTTGCTCCAGCCGCCGTCGATGATCTGCACCGTACCGGTGGTATAAGAGCTGGCATCCGAGGCCAGATACAGCGCCAACTGGGCGATCTCGGCGGTCGTGCCGATGCGGCCAATCGGCTGACGGGCGACAAACGCCTGATAAACCTCTTCCTCACTGCGTCCCTGTTCACGCGCCTGCTCGGCAATGCGCTGGCGCAACGACGGCGACTCCACCGTGCCGGGGCAGATGGCGTTACAGCGAATGCCCTGGGTAACGTAATCCGCGGCCACCGAACGCGTCAGGCCGATCACCGCCGCCTTGGTGGTGCTGTAAGCAAAGCGGTTCGGCACCCCTTTCACGCTTGAGGCGACCGAAGACATATTGATAATCGAGCCGTTTTTACGCGCCAGCATGCCGGGCAGAAAGGCGCGGATCATGCGGAACATCGCCGTCACGTTAAGCTCGTTGGCGAACGCCCACTGCTCCTCGCTGCACGCCAAAATCGACCCGCTGTGCACCACGCCTGCGCAGTTAAACAACACGTCGACTGGCCCGAGGGTTTCCGCCGCCGCGGCTATCGCGGCCGGATCGGTGACGTCAAGCGTCAGCGCCTGAATGCCGGGCAACCCCTGCAGTTGGCCGATGTTGATATCGGTGGCGATCACTTCCGCGCCCGCCTCGGCGAACAGCCTGGCGGTGCTGAAGCCGATACCCTGTCCGGCGGCGGTGATCAGCACGCGTTTCCCGGTTAAATTCATTTTTGCTCCCTCGGCCTAAAGGTCCAATGGTCAGGCCATTAAAGGCGGTTAAAGGTCAGACCTTTAACATGACAAAAGACGCTTTACGCGTTATCGTTTGGTGAGAATGTTATGAGACACACTTAAAACAGCATTTTGATTAACCAACTTTTTACACTTGATTAACCATTACTCAAGCAGCTTGACTAATAACTGTGCGCTGAATCACTTATCGCTAAACGGCTCAAGGTAACCCATGCCCATCACTCGACTGGAAAACCCACGGATTTACAGACAGATAGCCGATCAACTAAAGCGGCTCATCGAAAACAATGAATTTCCGCCGGGCAGCCGCCTGCCGTCCGAGCGGGATCTGGCCCAGCAGTTACAGGTCAGCCGCGCCTCGGTACGTGAGGCGCTGATCGCGCTGGAAGTGATTGGTCTGGTCGACGTGAAAGTCGGTAACGGAGTGATCGTGCGGGCGCAGGCGCCGGTTTTGGCCTCGCAGGAGCCGGTGATGGCGCAGGCCGGCCGCGACCAATGGGCGGAAATCGATGATGAACTGAATATCGAGCTGGATTTTAACGCCGAGCTGCCGCCGTTTTCGCTGCTGCAAACCCGCTTGTTGATCGAACCGGAAACCGCCGCGCTGGCGGCGCGCCACGCCACCGACGAAGAGCTGGCGGGCATTCGGGCAGCCTACGAGCAAAACTGCCGCGATAACCGCGCCGGATCGGCCACCCATCCCGGCGACCGGCTGTTCCACATCCGCATTGCCCAGGCCAGCGGCAACCCGGCCTACGCGTTCGTTATCGGCCACCTGCTCGGCCACCGCTACGGCAGCATGTTCCGCGTGCTGCAACGCCACTATACGCCGGACGATATGCCGCACCGTTCAGAACAGGAACACCGGGCGATCCTGGAGGCGATCGAGGCGCGGGACGTACGCGGCGCACGCAAGGCCATGAAAGCGCATCTGGATGAAGTGATCGCCATCTTTACCCGCGCGCAATAGGCCGTTTCGGCACGGCGGGGGCAAGGGTAAAAATTTTGACGGACCGCTCTTTTTTCCACATGCAGACGGGGCCAAGGCACATTACACTGGCAGCATATTGCCCCCTATGGCTTTCAAGTTGCAGCGAGCGCAGGTAACGACGCCGCAGCTTGAAAGACGATGAATATAGGCCGCGTCACGCCACGGCCCGGGCCCTTTCCTTGCAGCCTTTTAACATGGATAACGATCGTTGAAGAACTCTTTCCGCGCTTCATTGCTGGCGCTGAGCCTGTGCGCCGCGCCACTGGCCGCTCAAGCCGCCGACCCGCAACTGGCCTCGCAAATCGTCGACCAGTATGCCGAACACATTTTCTTCAACAGCGGTGCCACCGGCATGGCGCTGGTGGTGATTGACAAC
This sequence comes from Serratia inhibens, assembly GCF_003591175.1. Lineage (GTDB taxonomy): Bacteria > Pseudomonadota > Gammaproteobacteria > Enterobacterales > Enterobacteriaceae > Serratia > Serratia inhibens. The sequence goes on from NZ_QYYG01000003.1 coordinate 100,291, forward strand.
AATCAGGTGGTTAACCGCAGCTTTGGCGATACCAAGCCGGGCAACGATCTGCGCCCGCGCCCGGATTCGCTGATCCGCATCGCCTCAATCACCAAGCTGATGACCAGCGAAGTGATGGTCAAAATGGCGGCGGAAGGCCGGGTCAAGCTGACCGATCCGCTGCGAAAATACGCCCCGCCGGGTGCCTCGGTACCGGCCTATAATTCGCGCCAGCCCATTACCCTGCTGAACCTGGCGACCCACACCAGCTCGCTGCCGCGCGAGCAACCGGGCCAAAAACCGGCGAAAACGCCGGTGTTCACCTGGCCGACCAAGGCGCAGCGCTGGCAGTGGCTCGAACACGCCAACGTCGCAGTGCCGCCGGGCGTGCGCGCCGCCTATTCCAACCTGGCGTACGATCTGCTGGCGGATGCTTTATCCCGGGCGGCAAACAAACCCTACAGCGCCCTGCTGCGCGAAAAAATCACCGCGCCGCTCGGCATGGTAGACACCACCCTCACCCCCAGCGCCGAACAGTGCTCGCGCCTGATGGTGGCCGCCGCCGGGCCAAGCGCCTGTCGCGATACCACCGCAGCAGCCGGCAGCGGCGGGATTTATTCTACCCCGCGCGATATGCAGCGCTGGATGCAACAGTTCCTCTCTTCCAACACCGCCGGCGCGCGTAAATCGACGGCGGCCAGCGAACAAACCATGTACTTCCAGCGCAACGATCTGGTGTCGCTGAAAGGCATGGACGTGCCGGGTGAGGCAAGCGCGCTGGGATTGGGTTGGGTGTATATGGCGCCGAAGGACGGCCTGCCGGGCATTATTCAGAAAACCGGCGGCGGCGGCGGGTTTATTACCTATATGGCGATGATCCCGCAGAAAAATATCGGCGTCTTCGTGGTGGTAACCCGCTCAGATCTGACCAAATTCACCAATATGAGCGATCCGGTTAACCGGCTGGTAGGGGATTTGGCGGCCAACAAAAGCTAGCGCCGCAGAATGAATTTCGGGGCGAGCTTGCTCGCCCCGCCAACACTCAGGCCAGGGTCATTTCGTGCATCACCGGGTGGAAGTTGCGTTTGAAGTAGATCAGGCCGTTACCGGCGGCGTTCACCTGGATCTGGCGGATCTGCACCAGATACACCTGATGGGTGCCGATGCTCTGGATCTGCACGATCTCCCCTTCCAGGCTGGCCAGCGTATTGCGCAGGACCGGCTGGCCCAACGGGCCGCTTTGCCACTCCTCCAGCCGGAAGCGCTCCTCCATGCTGACGTCGGTCATGCCGGCGAAATGGCGCGCCATCAGCTCCTGCTCATGATTCAGCACGTTGACGCACAGCTGCTGATTCTCCTGGAAGACCGGGTTCATCGCGCTGTTGCGGTTAATGCAAACCAGCAGCGTCGGCGGCGTATCGGTCACCGAGCAGACCGCCGTGGCGGTGATGCCGCAGCGCCCCGCCGGGCCGTCGGTAGTCACAATATTCACCGCCGCAGACAGGCTGGCCATGGCGTCGCGAAACCGCAGACGGTGTTCATTTTCCTGAGACATACAACCCTCCTCCTGAATTACTTCAGCAGATTATCCAGCTGATTAATATCGCCATTGTTATGCAGGTGCGGCACTTTCCAGCCGTGCTGATCGTAATCGGACAGGCACTTGTCGACCATCTGCATCATCTGGTTCATGGCACCGGATCCCTGTGCGTTGCGCAGGCACTGCAGGCGGATCTCATCCTGGCTGCCGGCATAGTTGATCTCATACAGCTCATGACGGCCGCCGAACTCGCTGCCGATCGCATCCCACATCAGCTTGAGGATCTTGATGCGCTCGACGTGATCCATCCCATCGGATCCGCGCACGTAGCGAGCCAGGTATTTGTCGATCTCCGGGTTGTTCATGTCGCGCACGCTGGACGGCAGATAAATCAGCCCGCTGGTGACGTTCTTTTCGATGATGTGCTTCACCTTGGTGTACGCCATCGGCGCCATCACGCGGTAAGTTTGCATCGCGGTGGAATCCGGCAGATAAGCGCCGTTTTCCCATTTTGTGGACTCCGCGCACATCGCATCGCTCAGCGACCAGAACAGGTTGCGCCAGGCCACCACTTCGCCGAGATCGGCCTGCACGCCACGGAACTCCAGCACGCCGGTACAAGACAGGCTCTTTTGCAACAACGCGGTGATAAAGTCCATCTTCACCGCCAAACGCACACAGGCCTGCAGCGGGAACAGCCGGGCGAAACCGCCCTGAGTGCTCCAGCGACGGCAACGATCGAAGTCGCGGTAGATCAGCACGTTTTCCCAGGGGATCAGCACATGATCCATAATCAGGATCGCATCGTTCTCGTCAAAACGGCTTGAGAGCGGGTAATCGAACGGCGATCCGGTCGCGCCGGCCACCAGCTCATAGGAGGCGCGGGAGATAAGCTTCACCCCTTCGGCATCCATCGGCGCCACAAACATCAGCGCAAAGTCCGGGTTATCGCCCATCACCTGGGCGGAGCCGAAGCCGATAAAGTTGTAGTGGGTCAGTGCCGAGTTGGTCGCCACCACCTTGGCGCCGCTGACGATAATGCCGGCGTCGGTCTCTTTCTCCACCTGGATATAAACGTCTTTCACCTCGTTGACCGGCTTGTGGCGGTCAATCGGCGGGTTGACGATGGCGTGGTTAAAGTACAGACCGGTTTCCTGAATGCGCTGGTACCAGTGGCGGGCGTTATCGGCGAACTGGCCGTAAAACTCCGGATAGGCCCCCAAAGCGCAGCCGAAGGCCGCCTTGTAGTCCGGGGTGCGCCCCATCCAGCCGTAGGTCTGGCGCGACCAGTCGGCGATGGCGTCACGCTGCTGGCGCATTTCTTCCGGGCTGCGGGCATAGCGGAAAAACTTGTGGGTGTAGCCGCCGTTGCCGGTGTCGGTATTCCAGCACAGGCGATCCTGGCTGAGCGGATCGTGCAGCGAGTCGTACAGTTGGCCGACCGAAGCCGCCGCATTGCGGAACGCCGGGTGGGTAGTGACGTCCTTCACCCGCTCGCCGTAAATATAGATTTCGCGGCCATCCTGCAGGCTTTTCAGGTATTCGGCGCCGGTGAACGGGCGTTTGCTGTCGGCACGAAAGTCTTCTGGTTTCATCGGGTGATCCTCGTCTGTGGATTCGTTTTTGTTAAATATATGTTTCCTTTTGGTTGCTTAATTGAAGCTGCCAACGCCGGTTTCGAGAAGAGACTTTTGCGGCAATCGCCGGTACTTTTCAGGCGGATTGGCCGCCATCGATGCGAATTGTGATCCAGGTTACGAAAGGGGGTGCTGCGCGGCGCGGTAGGTCGAAGGCGAGCAGCCTTCCAGACGATTGAAAAAACGGGCGAAATAGGCCGGGTCCTTGAACCCCAGACTGTAAGCGGTCTCATGCACGGTACAGGCGCTGAACAGCAGCATACGCTTGGCTTCGCGCAACAGCCTGTCGAAGATCAGCCGTTTGGGGGGTTGGTTGGCGAAGCGGCGGCACAGGTCGTTCAGCCGTGATTCGGTCACCCCCAGCGCCTGCGCGTAGTCCGGCACCGGCAGATGATCGCGGAAGCGTTCATCCACCATTTTGTTGAAACGCTGGAACAATTTCAGCTCGCCGCGCACCCCGCCGGTGGCGGTATCCTCCAACGCGGCATTGCGCAGCAGCAGGGTAAACACCGCCTGCGCCAGCAGCGCCAGCGTCTGCTCGCGGCCGGCCAGCTGCTGGCCGAATTCACGGCGGATCAGTGCCCAGTAATGGCTCAGTGCCGTCAACTCCTGCGGGGCGTCCGCCATCGACAGACAGATGCCCGGCATATCGAGCGCCAGATTGCTGCCGGGGTACAGCCGCTCCAGCAGCGGCCAGATCAGCTCCTGGCGCACCGTCAGCACGTGGCCGTCACTGACCGGCTCGGTGAAGAACGCATGCGGCACCGAGGGCGGCGTCAGGATAAACAGCGGCGCCTGCACCGAATAGTGCTGGCTGTCGAGCTGCAACTCAATCTTGCCGGTCTCCAGAAAATGCACCTGGAAGAAACGGTCGTGCCAGTGCACCTGCATGTCGCGGCCAAAAAACGCCGCCAGCCCGGCAAAGGTTTCGTAATGCACCTCATCGGTGGCGTAGCGCGCATCGTACTCTTTGCAGATGTCGATATTGGCGATAAAACCGGTACTTTTCTGCACATCATCCTCCCCCAGCGATGAGATCCGTGATAAGCCTTTTATTAGGCGTCAGACTGCTAACAAAGCCCGTTATTAGGGAGAGCGTGCCGAAGGGGTCGTAGCGGCTTGCCCGCCGGAGCGCCCCTCGGTGCGCTAGGCCCGAGTATCTCGGATTCAAAAACAACTTTGTCATCGAACTCAAGCCTTATCAGGCTTATGGCGTGGCCCGCGGACGCGAGCCTTGCATCGGAATGCGCCAGACGATCAACGCCCCGATGACCAACAGCGCCGCCACAAAATACAGCCCGGCATTAAAACTGCCGGTCAGATCCTTAAACCAACCGATCAACAGCGGGCTGACCGCCGATCCTATATTGCCGGTGGCGTTGATCACCGCGATCCCGATCGCGCGCGCTTCCAGGCTGATGGATTGATCCGGCGTGGTCCAGAAGATCGCCATCGCGGTGAAAGACCCCACCGAAGCCATGACGATCCCAAACAGTTGGATCAGGCTATGATCGGTGGCCGAGGCCAACAGCCAGCCGGCGGCGGCAAACAGGTACGGCAGCGCAGTATGCCGCTTGCGCTCCTGCAGGCGATCCGATCGTTTGCTCCACCACACCATGCCGGCGATGGTACAGATCTGCGGGATCGCCGCCAGAATGCCGATCACGATATTGCTGCTGCCCTGATTGAAGCTCTGCAGGATCTGCGGCGTCCAGATGTTGATGGCACTCAGGGTATTGGTCAGGCAAAAATAGGCCAGCGTGTACATCAGTACGATCGGGGTGAGCACCTCGCGCCACAGGCTGCGCTGCTGCATCGCCCGCTGGCTGCGCGGCCCGTTGGGCTGCACCAGTTGCAGCTTGTCGGCGTCCATCATCGCCTTCAGGCTGGATTTTTCTTCGTCGGTCAGCCACTTGGCCTTGGCCGGCGTATCGTCGAGATAGAACCACACCACCACGCCCAGCAACACCGAAGGAATGCCTTCCAGCAGGAACAGCCATTGCCAGCCCTTGAGGTTCAGCACCCCGTCCAGCGCCAGAATGTAGCCCGATACCAGAGAACCGATAGCCATCGTCACCGGCATGGCGATCATAAACAGCGCGTTGGCGCGGGCGCGGTAAAACGCCGGGAACCAATAGGTGAGATACACCAGAATGCCGGGCAGGAAACCGGCTTCGGTGATGCCGACGATCATGCGCAGCACATACAGGCTGGTCGGGCCGGTGGCGAACAACGTGCAGGTCGAAGCGATGCCCCACAGCACCATGATGGTAGCGATCCAACGTCGCGCACCGACGATCCCGAGCATGATATTGCTGGGAATGCCGAAGACAACATAGGTGACGTAAAACAGCGTCGCCGCCAGGCCAAACATGGTCGAACTGAGGCCGAGATCCTTGCCCATCGTCAACCCGGCGAAGCCGATGTTGATGCGGTCGAGGAAAGAGAAAACAAACAGCACGAACAGGAAAATAATCAGTCGCCGAAACAGCTTTTTAATCACCGATTGCTCGGCGGCGGTTAACGCTTTATGTTGCTGCGCCGGGTTGACCGGCGGCAGCGAATCGACGTTGCTCATAATGGCTCCGATAGGGTTGTGTCCGGTAACATAGGCTGCTTGAACATTGGCCCGTTATGTTCATCCCCCTCCGCCTTGATTACGGGCTTTTGGGACGGAGACGGTGCCACGATCAATTAAGGGATACCGCCTAATAAACGCCCGGGGATGGCGGTTGCGCCGGCGGCAGATCCTGTTTAAAACGGCTCGCCAGGGATTCCGCCGCACGCGCCAGCAAGGTGGTATCCACCCCAACGGCGACAAACAGCGCGCCGGAGGCCAGGTAATGCTGCGCCAGCTGCGGATTGGCCATCAGGATGCCAGGCGCTTTGCCGGCCGCGCCGATGCGCGCTATGGCGTCGTCAATGGTGCGTTGCACTTCCGGGTGCTGCGGGTTGCCGGCAAAACCCATGTCGGCGCTCAGATCCGCCGGGCCGATAAATACCCCGTCGACGCCTTCCACCTGCAAGATAGCGTCCAGATTTTTCACCGCCTCGCGGGTCTCGATCTGCACCAGCACGCACATCTGCGCATCGGCCTGCTGCAGATAATCCGGTAGCCGATTCCAGCGCGAAGCTCGCGCCAGCGCACTGCCGACGCCACGTACGCCGTGCGGCGGATAGCGGGTGGCTCGCACCGCCTCGTGCGCTTGTTCGGCATTCTGAATCATCGGGATCAACAGGGTTTGCGCACCGACGTCCAACAGCTGTTTGATGATCACCGCATCGTTCCACGGCGGGCGCACCACCGGGTGACTGGGGTAAGGCGCTATCGCCTGCAACTGGCCCAGCACCGTCTGCACGTTATTGGGCGCGTGTTCGCCGTCGATCAGCAACCAGTCGAAGCCGGCACCGGCCAACAGCTCCGCGCTGTAGCTGCTGCACAGACCCAGCCACAGGCCAATCTGCGGGCGTTTTTCCTGCAATGCCTGCTTAAAAGAATTGGTTAACATCTCTTTCTCCATGATAAACGGGTGCAGCGCCCCGGCCTGTTAAACGAAGCGGCAGCTGATGCAGCCCATCGGGCCGTAATCGACGTGGAAGGTGTCGCCGCGCCGCGCGGGCACCGGCCGGGTAAAGGAACCGCCGAGGATCACCTGGCCGGCCTCCAGCTCTACGTCATACGGGAACAGTTTGTTGGCCAGCCAGGCGACGCCGTTGGCCGGGTGGTTGAGCACCGCCGCCGCCACGCCGGACTCTTCGATCACCCCGTTGCGGTACAGCAGCGCACTGATCCAACGCAGATCCAGCGCGTCCGGCTTGATCGGCCGGCCGCCCATCACCACCCCGGCGTTGGCGGCATTATCGGAAATGGTGTCGAACACCTTGCGCGGCCGCTGGGTCTGCGGATCGACGTTATGGCTGCGTGCATCGATGATCTCCAGCGCCGGAATGACGTAATCGGTGGCGTTGTACACGTCGAACAGCGTGCAGTTCGGCCCGCGCAACGGTTTGGCCAACACGAACGCCAGCTCCACCTCGACGCGCGGCACGATAAAACGATCGACTGGAATGTCGCTGCCGTCGTTGAAGAACATGTCGTCCAGCAGCGCACCGAAATCCGGTTCGGTGATCTGCGAGCTGACCTGCATGGCGCGCGAGGTCAGGCCGATCTTATGGCCCTTCAGCGTACGGCCTTCGGCGATCTTCAGCGCCACCCACTGCCGCTGAATGGCATAAGCGTCTTCAAGGGTGATCTCGGGATGATCCAGCGACAGCGCGCGGATCTGTTCGCGGCTCTGCTCCGCCTGATGCAAGCGCTGCACGGCGCGGCTAATCAGCTCTTTATCCAACATTTACGGCCCCTTACTCTTTGCGAAATAGCGCATGGACATTGTTCTGCTTGTAATTCAGCACCGGATCCAGCTCTTCCAGGGTGAAAGACAGCGCCAGATAACGGCTGGCCATCAACGCGGCAAAGTGTTCCTTGATCAGCGCGAACAGCATTTCCCCTACCTGCTCACGGCTCTCCAGGCTGCGGCCGTGGCCGATTTTCAACGTCATGTGCACGAAGGCGTAATCCTGCTTGCCGTCGGCCATTTGCCAGGTGTCCAGCCAGATGGCGCGGCTGCGTACCCCGGCCAGCGGGAAGATGCCGGTATCCGCCAGCGCCTGATTGACTTTGGCGAACAGCGCGGGCAAATCCGCCTCGCGGCGGAGGTTGTCGGTACATTCAGCGTAAAAATGGGGCATGGCTATCTCCGAACGACGAATTTGCGCGGGCAAGCCGCCCGCGCTGCGGTGATTACAGGGTGTTGCCGAGCTTGAAGCCTTTTTCCGTATCGCCCTCTCGGGTGTAAGAAAAACCATCGGCACCGATGGTGACGGCCATTTCGCTTGGCGCGCTGCGTTCGATAACCGGTTGCGGCTGGCCGTCGAGATCCAACACTTGCGATCCCTCGGTGTACCAGCTCGGCACCACCGGGTTACCCCACCAGTCGCGGCGCTGGTTGTCGTGCACATCCCAGGTCACGGTCGGGTTATCCGGATCGCCGGTGTAGTAATCCTGGGTATAGATCTCCACCCGGTGTCCATCGGGATCGCGCAGGTAGAGATAGAAGGCGTTGGAGACGCCGTGGCGACCGGGACCGCGCTCGATCAAATCGGATTTGCGCAGCGCGCCGAGCTTGTCGCAAATGGCCAGAATGTTGTGCTTTTCATGGGTGGCGAAGGCGATATGGTGCATACGCGGCCCGGCGCCACCGGTCATCGCGGTATCATGCACCGTGGCTTTGCGGCGCATCCAGGCGGCGTAAACCACGCCGTTTTCATCGCGGATATCTTCCGTCACGCGGAAACCCAACCCCTGGATGTATTCCACGGCTCGCGGGACGTCGGGCGTAATTTGGTTAAAGTGATCGAGGCGCACCAACGCGCCCGGCGTGTAGAGATCGTAACGCCAGGCCAGGCGTTCGACGTGCTGCACGTCGTAGAAAAACTCGTACGGAAAGCCGAGCGGATCTTCAACCCGCACCGAATCGCCGATACCTTTGACGAAGCCCTTCACCCGGCGCTCGGTGCGGCAGCCCAAGGCGTTGAAATAGGCTTCGGCGCGGTCGACGTCTTCCGGCGTGCGCACGCGGAAAGCAAAGGCCGCAACGGCGGCCACCGGGCCTTCGCGCAGCACCAGGTTGTGGTGGATAAACTCTTCCATCGAACGCAGGTACAGGGTTTTCTCATCCTCGGCGGTGACCACCAGCCCAAGGATATCGACGTAAAATTCACGCGCCGCTTTAAGGCTCGTTACCTGAATTTCCATATAGGCACAGCGCACAACGTCGGGAGCAGGGACAGCATGGGTGGTAAGTTTTGTCGTCATCGTTCTCATCTCTTTCGTTTTTGTTGTGGCCTGAGGCTTAGACGCCCCATTTCGGGATGGGGTGATCACCCATGGAAATACAGACGTTCTTCATCTCGGCGAACACTTCAAAGCTGTATTCCCCGCCTTCACGGCCGGTGCCGGAAGCTTTCACGCCGCCGAACGGCTGGCGCAAATCGCGTACGTTTTGGGTGTTGACGAAAACCATGCCCGCTTCAATATTGCGGGCCAGGCGCAGCACCTTGCTCACATCCTGCGTCCAGATGTACGACGCCAGACCATACTCGACGTCATTGGCCATGCGCAGGCCGTCTTCTTCCGATTTGAACGGCAGCAGACAGGCCACCGGCCCGAAGATCTCCTCCTGCGCGATGCGCATCCGGTTGTCGACATCCGCCAGCACCGTCGGGCGCAGGAAGTTGCCGTGGCTCAGCCCGGCCGGTTTTTCCGGGCCGCCGGCCAGCAAGGTAGCCCCTTCTTCCACCCCCAGGCGGATATAGCCGGAGACTTTTTCCCAGTGCTGCGGGCTGATCAGCGCCCCCACCTGGGTGTTGGGATCCTGCGGATCGCCCACGCGCAGGCGGTTGGCGCGTTCGGCAAAACGTTTGACGAATTCCGGGTAGATACTTTCCTGAATGAAAATGCGCGAACCGGCAGTGCAGCGTTCGCCGTTGATCGAGAAGATGGTGAACAACGCGGCGTCCAGAGCGCGTTCGATGTCCGCATCCTCAAAAATCAGCACCGGCGATTTGCCGCCCAGCTCCATGGAAAATTTCTTCAACCCGGCGCTCTCGATAATACGGCGCCCGGTGGCGGTACCGCCGGTGAACGACACGGCGCGCACGTCCTTATGGCGCACCAGCGCGTCGCCGGCGGTAGCGCCATAACCCTGCACCACGTTGAGCACCCCGGCCGGGATGCCGGCTTCCAGCGCCAGCTCCCCCAGGCGATCGGCGGTCAGCGGCGACAGCTCGGACATTTTCAGCACCGCAGTGTTGCCCAGCGCCAGGCAGGGCGCGGTTTTCCAGGTGGCGGTCATGAAGGGCACGTTCCACGGCGACACCAGCGCGCACACGCCAACCGGCTGGATCAGCGTGTAGTTGAGCATCTTGTCGTCCACCGGGTAGGTGCGGCCGTTCATCTGCTGGCAGATTTCGGCGAAGAACTCGAAGTTGTGCGAGGCTCGCGGGATCAGCACGTTTTTGGTCTGGTGGATCGGCAGGCCGGTATCGGCGGTTTCAAGCTCGGCGATCTGCGGCACGTTCTCGTCAATCAGCTCGCCCAGACGGCGCATCAGACGCGCACGCTCTTTCATCGGCGTATTGGCCCATTTCGGGAACGCGGCCTTGGCGGCGGCCACCGCCTGGTCGATCTCCAGTTGCCCGCCGGATGCCACCTCCGCCAGCACCTCGCCGTTGGCCGGGTTGCTGGTGGTGAAATAGTCTTTGCTGGCGACGTTCTTGCCGTTGATCCAATGGTTGATGGTTTTCATCGCAAACTTTCCTCGTAATCTTTTTCACTGATGATGTGGTTAACCAGACGGCCGATGCCCTCGATTTCCACCACCACCTCGTCGCCCGGCTGCACGTCGGCCAGCCCTTTCGGCGTGCCGGTGGCGATCATGTCGCCCGGTTGCAGCGTCATAAACTCGCTCAGGTAAGCGATCAGGAAAGGGATATCGAAAATCATGTCGGCGGTGCTGCCGCGCTGGCGCAGCTCGCCGTTGACGTAGGTGCTGAGCGCCAGGCGGTGCGGATCGGCAATGTCATCGCGATCGACGATGTACGGCCCAATCGGCGTCAGGGTGTCGCGGCTTTTCACCCGCAGGTTCGGGCGGTAGTAATTTTCCAGATAGTCGCGGATGGCGTAGTCGTTGCACAGCGTGTAACCGGCCACATAGGCCATGGCGTCTTCGCGACTGACGTTGCGGGCGGTTTTACCGATCACCGCCACCAGTTCGGCTTCGTAATGCATGTACTCCACGCCGGCCGGGCGTACCGACACCTGGCGGTGGCCGGTCAGGGTGTTCGGCGCTTTCAGGAACACCAGCGGCTCTTCCGGCGCCTTGAACTCCAGCTCGCTGGCATGATCGGCGTAGTTGAGGCCCAGGGCAAACACCGTACCCTGCGCCGGCGGCAGCCACTCGGCGTCCCGCTCCTGCAACACAGTGCCGTCCGGCAGGGTAACGCGCAGCTGCTCATCCACGCGGGCGTTAACGATCTGGCCGTGATGGCGAATACGGGCGTGTCTCATGATAATTCTCCTGCCTGCGTCACGCGGTTGGTCAGAGTGGGCAGACCGGCGGCACGCACCGTCACTTCATCCCCCGGGTTGAGCTCCACCCGCTGGTACGGGGTGCCAATCAGCACCGCGTCGCCCGGTTGCAGGGTAATAAAATCGCTGATGGCGGCGATCAATTCAGGCACCGAGCGCACCAGATCGGCCGTCGACCAGCGATCCTGCTCCACCCCGTTGATTTCGGTGACGATCTCAAGCTTGCCGGTTGCCGACAGCTGCCCAATATCCCCCAGCGGGCAAAAACCGTCGCGACACTTCGCCTTGATCGCCGGGCGGTAAAAGCTGCTTTCCGGCAGGCTGACGTCATTGGCCAGCGCGTAGCCCGCCAGATAGTCCGCCACCCGCCCGGCCGGCACCTTACGGGCGGTATCGCCGATCACCACCGCCAGCGTAGCGCCGCTCTGCACCTTCTCACCGGCCGGGAACGGGATCGCCCCGCCGTTGGCGAGGTGGGTATTGCGCGGTTTGATAAACCACACCGGGGTCTTGGGCGGGGTGTTATAGGGTGGCTCATGGAACGCCTGATCCCAGGCGTCAATCTGGCTGCGGTGGTTCAGCGCGACGGAAAATACGGTGCCTTTCATGCAAACTCCTCTTGTGACAGAACATGACAACCGGCATTCATTAATATATTAATGATTAGTTTTATACGCTGTTTAGGATTTACGCAACGCGGTTGGATTGATTTGTGATCCTGATAACAAAATATTCACAACCAAGAACAATTATCGTTATTATTCAAGGTGTTAATCATTTTTTTGCGTGTTTTTACCCGCCAGCCTATTTTTCGCTTTATCCGTTGGGGTAAAAATGGCTATTATTAAGTTATTAACAAATCAGGCTTTGCAGGAACATATTCTCTTGCGCTCGTGGTCCCGGCAGGCTGAGACCCTACGATAAAGGCCGATATACCGAACACCTTGATAGTAAAGGCCAAACCTATGCATGAATCCTTAACCATTGCCCTGTTGCAGGCGCGTGAAACCGCCATGGGTTTTTTCCGCCCGATCCTGAAAAGCCACAATCTGACGGAACAGCAGTGGCGCATCATCCGCGTGCTGGCCAACAACCGCTCGATTGAATTCCACGAGTTGGCGGCGGAAACCTGCATCCTGCGCCCCAGCCTGACCGGTATTTTGTCGCGCATGGAGCGCGACAAGCTGATCTTCCGCCTTAAGCCGGTTAACGATCAGCGCAAGCTGTACGTTTCGCTGACCCAACCGGGCCAGGAGCTGTACGACGTGGCACGCCATCAGGTGGAACAGGGTTACCGCGAGATTGAAGCCGCGTTTTCGCAGCAGAAGATGGATCAACTGATGACGTTGCTGGACGAGCTGATCACCCTGGGCGACAAACTGCCGGCCAACGTGACGGCTCATCCCGCAAAAAAGTGATGCGAATCACCCCATGATGAGGACGAACTTGTGCATCCTGGCGCCGCACATTGTGCCCCTGCACCCTTCCCGCTTTGCCGCTACGCTGAATAGGGTTTCCGTTATCCTGCCGATGAGAAAATACTATGTCTGAACAAAAGATTAGCTTTATCAAAGGTGGCCAGGGCGATATTGCGGTGCATGACTGGAGCCATGAACGGCCGCGCTTTCTGGCGCTGCTGGTACACGGTTACGGCGAGCATCTTGGCCGTTATCAGTATGTGGCGCGCACGCTGGAGGCACAGGGCGCACGGGTGTTTGGCCCCGACCATCTCGGCCATGGGCTGTCGCAGGGCGAGCGCGTATTGATTGAGGATTATGATGCCGTAGTCGACGACGTTCGCCGCGTAGTAGAGCATTTTCAGCAATTACACCCAGGCGTGCCGCTGGTGGTCATCGGCCATTCGATGGGCGGCATGATCGCCACCCGTTATACCCAGCGTTATCGCGAAGGTATCCGCGCACTGGTGCTATCCGGCCCGCTGATCGGCGAAAGAACCCTGATCTCCGACTTGCTTGATCTGCCCGCGATCCCTAACGAACCGCTGGATCCCGCCACTCTGTCGCGCGATCCGTCCGTTGGCGAAGCCTATCAGGCCGATCCCTTGGTGTGGCACGGGCCGTTCAAACGTCCGACGCTGCGCGCCATGCAGCAGATCCTGGCAAAAATCAACGCAGGGCCGGGTTTCGGCGCGCTGCCTACGCTGTGGATACACGGCGATGACGATCGGCTGGTGCTGATGGCCGAATCGCAAACCGCCATCGATAGGCTGAAGGGCAGCGATTTCGAGGCTATGGTCAACCCCGGCGGGCGGCATGAGAGTTTTAACGAGACCAACAAAGATCAAATATTGAAGCGGGTCACCGACTTTATTGAGCGGGTGATCGGCTAAGCGAGACTCCCCTTCTCCCGACGGGAGCAGGGGGAACGGCCCGGCCTGCGACGATGGCCCTATCATGCCGCAGTGGTTCACCCGCCGATGCCGGCTTATGCTGTGATTTTACCGCGCCAAGGAGAGAACATGACCACCAGCCTGACGATCGCCAACCGGCATACCTGGTTCGGCCACGGCAGTATTAGCCAACTGATCCCACTACTGGCCACCGATCCCCAGCCGACATTGCTGTTCAGTTGCCGCTCATTCCTCAATGGCGCGGTGTATGCCTCGTTGGCAGATGCCCTGACGCCGCTGCTGATCGGCACCGAGATCGTCAGCCACGAGGCCTCGCCGCAGGAGATCGACGCCTGGGTCGCGCGTTGGCGCGGCAGGGCGCTACGGGTAGTTGCCATAGGCGGCGGCAGCGTACTGGATGCCGCCAAGGCGTTTGCTGCCTTGGTCGAGCATCCGTTGCCGACGCTGCGCTATATGGAAAAGATCGGCGATACCAAAATCAGCGGCGCTACCCTGCCGCTGATCGCCATCCCGACCACTGCCGGCACCGGCAGTGAAGTGACCCAGAACGCGGTGATCACCGACACCCGGCTCAGCAAGGTGAAAGCCTCGCTGCGCCATAACAACTTCGTGCCGCATACCGCCATCCTGGATCCGCAGCTGCTAGAGGGCGCGCCGGACCAGGTGCTGGCCTACTGCGCCATCGACGCCTTTACCCACCTGTTCGAAGCCTATCTGTCCAAAACCGCCAGCGCCATGACGCGCGAGATGTCACTGACCGGCATCCGCCATTTCCTGGACGCCTGGCCGGCGCTCAACCGCAGCGATCGCGCCCGTGAAGCCATCATGCAGGCCTCTTACCTGGGCGGGCTGACGCTGAGCGCCGCCGGGCTGGGGGTGATCCACGGCATTGCCGGCGAGATTGGCGCGCTGCACGATTACCACCACGGCCAGGTCTGCGGCCGCCTGCTGTTACCCTTCCTCGAACTGCTGGCGCAAAGCGAGCAGCCGCAACAGCGCGCGCTGATGAGCGCTCTGGCCGCGCGCCTGTTCCCCGAACAGCAGGACAGCCCGGAACGCTATCTGATCGAATTTATTACCCGCAACGCCATCGCGCCGTTCTGGCAAGATGATCTGCCGATTTCCAGCGGCGAACTGGCGGTGACGCTGGAAAAATCCAACAGCAAAAACTCGTTGATCGACTATACCGCTGCGCAACGGCAACAGATGATCGAAGGCGCATTCCGCGTCGAATGATAATATAATGAGATCAAAGCAATAGCGGGAGATCGGAAATGGGTATCATCGGCTGGATTTTCACCGGCATCGCAATTGGCATTCTGGTTGGCGTACTGCTAAAGATCTTCAGCAGGAAGAAAAAGCAGTAAACGGATTTTAAAGACCGGCAGCGCCGAAAGCTTGTTCAAATAGACCGTCTTTACGCAGCAGGTAACGGCGGTTTATTCCCGGCTCGAACAGGCATAACACCCCGCGTTCGACGATAGTAAAAGCCCCCTAATCCAGATTGAACATATTCCCCAGTTCGCGATTGCGTTCCCCAGGCATATGCCCGCAGAACAGTTGCTGAGCACACTGGAGAGGGCCGGCTGGCGGCCATGAAAGGGTATTGTGGGCGCGGGTTGCCCGCGCCCACGATAAATCAGGACTCGCCGCCCGGTTTCGGCACCGGGTAGTCGTAATCCAGTTTCAGCGGTTCGGCGTAAACGCTGTCCCACAGTTGGCTGTAGAGTTTATCCAGCCGCTGGCTCATCGCCGGGCTGTGCAGCACCAGCTCCAGGTTGCGCGAGTTATCCAGATAGCCGCCGGTCCAGTTGCTGGTGCCCACCCAGGCGGTTGCGCCGTCGATAGTCATCAGCTTGCTGTGGATCACCCGGGCGAACGGGATAAACCCGTGGCTGGCCGGCGGAATGGTCACCACCTTTATCTGCACGTTCGGTACCAGCGCCAGGCTTTTCAGCCAGGCGATATCCGGTTTTTTGGTGTTCCAGTTGGCCACCATCAGCTCGATCTGCACACCGCGCGCGGCGGCGCTGCGCAGGGCGTTATCGATGACCGCGTAATAAGGCCGGCTGCGTTCGGGGCCGAAAGACAACGGCGCATAGTCCATCACCTGCACCCGCACCCGCTGTTTGGCGCTCGCCAGCAGACGCGGCAACTCAACCTGCGAGTCAATCACGCCGACCGGGTTATAGGCCCGCGGGCTGGCGACCAGATAATTGCCCTGCGGCGTTGCCGCCGTGGGCTGATATGCCAGCTGCGGCACCGGTTTATCCGCAGTCAGCAGCGCCTGCGCCCGCCAGTCCTGCTCGAAGATCGCCTGGATCTGCCCGACAACCCCGGCATCGCTGATGCGCAGCCCGGTTTCATGAATATGTTCCAGCGCCCGCCAGTCGAAGTTCTGGCTGCCGACAAACGCCTGCTCGCCATCCACCAACAGGTATTTGGCATGTAAAATACCGCCGCTCAACCGCTGGTAAGGAATAATGCGCAGCTCCAGGTTGGGGATCGCCTTCAGCTGTTCCAGTGTCTCCGGGGTGGAGATACGGATCCCCTTCTCTTCCATCAGAAAACGGATTTTCACCCCGCGCTCACCCGCCGCTTTCAGATGTTGCAGCACGCCGTCCAACAGCGAACCCTGCTGGTTCGCCACATAGAACTGCCCCAGATCGATGCGGGTTTTCGCCGCATCGAACATCTGCTGCCACACCTCGGCGGTGTTGCGCAGGTCATCCGCCTGCAACGCGGTTTCCACCGGCGCGGTATACACCAACTCGTAGCCGGGAATAGCAAAACGCGCCGCCGCACTCTGGCTCAACATCAACAGACAGCCACCCCATAACGCCGTGTAAAGGCGGCCTAATGGCCGCCGTGGTTGATGGCCATTAGGCATAGCGCGGAGCCTCACTGTCAACCCATTGCTCGCGACTGCCGTTTTCCGGGCGGCTGGCCGGTGCCCCGGCACGGATCAACAACACTTTCAGCAGTTCGTTGATGCGCTCCATGCGGCTTTGCAGGTAGTTGTTGCCCACCAGGCACAACAACGCGATGGCGATCCCCAGCCCGGTGGCGTACAGCGCGGTACCCATGCCGGCGGACACCAGGCTAGGTTCGGACACCCCGGAAGCGGCCAGCGCCTTAAAGGTTTCGATAATCCCCATCACCGTTCCCAACAGCCCCAGCAGCGGGGCGGCGGTGACGATGGTTTCCAGCAGCCACAGACCACGCGCCATCAGCGGTTTGCTCAACAGGTACTGCGCGTCGACCAGATCGCCTATCGCTTCGCGGTCACCGGCGCGGTGTTTCTGCTCCAGTACCGGCGCGATCACCGCCAGCGGCAGGCTGTTGCGCTGGGTCAGTTCGTCCGGCAGATCGGCGGCGCGATGCACGTCCGGCGTCAGCGCCTGCTCCAACCGACGGGCCTGGCGCTGGGTGTAGGCGAAATACAGCGCGCGTTCGATAATGATCACCAGCGCAATCGCCAGCGCGGCGTACATCACGTAGAAAATAATGTCGTGCAATAAATTGGCATTCATAACATACCCCTCGAATTAGTTAAAAGGTGGCTTCCAGCGACACGCTAAAGGTGCGCTCTTCCCCGACGTTGTAATACGGCGTACTGGCTTTCACGCCGCCATAAGGCGCGGCGTTGAAGGTGGTGGTACGTACCGAGGTCAGGTATTCCTTGTCGAACAGGTTGCTGACGCCGAAACGCAGCGCCGCGCTTTTAATGATTTTCTTGTCCACCGGCAAATACACCCCCGCCGCCAGATCGAATACCGTGCGGCCGCCGATCTTCTCGTCGTTGGTCAGATCGCCGTAGAACGAGCTGACGTATTTGCCGCTGACGCTGCCGTAATACAGGCCGTCGTCGTAGCCCAGCGTCATGTTCAGCAGGTTTTTCGGCACGTTCGGCACCTCTTTGCCGGACGTCGGCAGCGGCAGCCCGCCGTTGCTGACGATGTCGTTCTTCTGCTTCGACTGGGTATAGGTGTATGAGGTGTAGTAGTTAAAGTTGTGCGGCAATTGGCCGCTCCACTCCAGCTCCAGCCCTTTGTTCTCCACGTTGCCGATGTTCATCATCTCGTAGTCGCCCGACGAGTTGGTGGTGGAGACTTGACGATCGCTGTAGCGCATATAGAACAGCGTGGCGCTCATCAGCATGTCTTCCTGCTGGAAGCGCCAGCCCAGCTCGTGGTTCCAGCTCAGCTCCGGCTTGGTGCTGATCGAGTCGCCGACGTTGTACAGCACGTAGTTCGGTGGGGTACGCATGTTGCGCGTCAGGTTATAGAACACCTGATTTTCCTGGTTCAGCTTGTAGCTGGCGCTGAAGTTCGGCAAGAACTCGTGGTAAGTGGCATCGCGCTTCTCCGGCGTGTTGTACAGGCTGCCCCGGTTGTCCCCTTTACGTTCCACGTACTGATAGGCCAGCCCGCCGACAAAGGTCCAGTCCGGCGTGGCGTACCAGGTGTCCTGCAGCCACACTTTCTGCGCCGGGGTGATGGTGTATTGGTTACGGCCCTGCACGGTCTTGCCGTTGGCGTCCTGCACCTGATCGGAACCGCCCGGTTTACCCGAAATCTGCGCCGGGTTGCCGTCGTCCTTGATGCCGATAAACGGCTGGGTCTGCAACTGGCGCGCACGTTCATACCAGTAGCCGATATCCAGGCTGTGCTGATCGTTGATGTCCCACTTCAGCTTGGTGGTAATGCCGGGGCGCCAGGTCTGGGTCCACGACGGGCGGTAATAGGTGTTGGACTGCAAATTGCTGAGATCGTACTGCCCGGCCTTGTCCGAGGTACTGGACAGCACCGACGCCGTCTGGCCGGTGAAGCTGCCGCCGTTGCCCCAGTAGTAATACGGCTGCAGGGTCAGCGACAGATTGTCGCGCAGCTGCAGCTTTTGGGTGAATGACAGCGTGAAGGTATCGAACGGGTTGCGGTTGAGCTTGTAGTACTTGTTCAACTGGCCCTTGCTGTTGTATTCCGGCGTGGTGGCGTAGTCGGTATGGCGCCCGTCGCTTTCGAACTGCGCCTTGCTCAGGGTGTTGTAGTTGACGTTCTGCTGGCGGTTGTACTTCATGATCAGGTTACTGCTGTTGCCGTTACCGTCTTCGTACAACGAGTTCATTTCGAACTTGTTGGAATATTCGCGCCCTTCACCGCGCCATTTTTTCGCCTCGGTGTGCGAGTAGGAGATCCAGTTGCTAAAACCGTTGTACTCGCCGGTTTCCAAACGAGCAAAGGTTTTGCTCAGGTTGTTGCTGCCCAACGTCTGTTTGACGAAGCCGCCGAAATCTTTTGCCGGCCGGCGCGTCACCATGCCGATATTGCCGCCGCTGGAACCGATGTGCGGGCCGTCCGCTTCGGATGAACCCTGGGTGACGAACACTTCCTCCAGGTTCTCCGAGTCGCCCAGCAGGTTCGGGTAAACCGCATAGTTGCCGGAGTCGTTGATCGGGATACCGTCCATCGACAGGCCGATCTGATCCGAGTTCATGCCGCGCATGGTGTAATCGACGCCGCTCAGGCCGCTGGCGTCGTTGCTGTTGACGTTCAGGCCCGGCGTGTATTTCAGTTTGTCGATGGCATTGGCCGCGGCGGGCATTTTGTCCATCGCCTCTTTGGTGACGGTGGAACGCGCCTTGGCGCTGTCGTCCTGCACCATCATGCCGCCGCCCAGCGACTGCCCTTTCACGCTGATGGTACCGACGTCGGTGGTGTCCGCCGCCAGCGCCGCGCCCGGCAGCATCGCCGACATCACCGCCAGATAAATCCCAGATCGATTGAAAGACTTCATTGTTTCCATCCCCTAAAAAATCAAACTGTTATGCCAGGTCGCTAAGGCGCCTGATAATTGAACGTGGCTGAAAATCGTTTTGTTGTTTGCCCGGCAAAAGCGTCGCTCGGGAACGGCTTCACCTGGCTGATGCTTTGTAAACTGCTCATCGCCGCGCGGTTGAGCAGCATGCTGGCAGCCTTGTTGGCGATGCCGGAAGAGAGCACACGGCCGCTGCGATCGACCTCCAGCCAGACCTCGACGTTGCCCTGCGGCCGTTCGAGCGAAGCCTGCCGTCCGCTCGGGTAGCGCTTGCGCTGTTCCAGTTCGCGGCGCAGTGCCTGCAAATAACCGTTTTCGATCGCCTGGGCATTCACCTTCGGCGCGGCAGGTGCGGCCGGCGTTGGCGCAGGCTTGCTGATCAGCGCTTTCGGGGTTGGCGGTGCGGATACCGGCCTGGCCTTTTCTACCGGTTTGGCTTTCTCTTTTACCGGCTTGGGCTTGGGTTTCGGCTGCGGTTTAGGGACCGGTTTGGCCTCGATGATCGGCTCCGGGGCCGGCACCACAGGTTCAGGAACGGGTTGCGGCTCCGGTGGCGGGGGTTCGGGTTGCGGTGGGGTTTCCACCGGCGGTTCCGGCTGAGGTTCAGGCTCCGGCTCGACCAACGCCAGTTCCATGGTGGTGTCGTCATAGCGTGGCTGGATCTTCAGCGCAGCCTGCTGGCTGGCGAACAGCAAACAGCCCGCTACGATCAGCGCCGGCAGCCAACTGAAAAGGTGACGTGAACGATAGAGCAGATACATGTCACAGCTTCCGTGTAGCGATAGAGACGGAATAGAAGCCGCCCTGGCGCAGGTTATCCATCACCGCCACCAGCCGCTCCACCGCAACGCCCTTGTCGCTGTTGACGATAATGGTGGTAGTCTGGTTTTCCTGCTGCTGCTGTTTGAGCGTGCTGACCAGCGCGTTAAGCGCCACCGGTTGGCCGTCCAACTGCAATTGCTCCTCTGCCCCCAGCGTGATGATCGCCTTCTTCTGCGGCTTCAGTTGCTGAGCGCTGCCGGCGGACGGCAGCTGGGTCTTCAGCCCCAGCGCCGGGATCACGTTCAGGCTAATCAGCACAAAAAACACCAGCAAAAACATCATCACGTCGATCATCGGAATCAACTCGATGTGCGCCTTGTTCTTTTTCGGTTCGTTCCAGTTACGCATGGCACTCCCTCCCAAAAGCAAAGCAGCCAATATAGGAGGCCTTTGTTTACCTTTCGTTACGTTTTTGTGATCTTATTCTCACAGCGTGGATTTTTTGCGAAAATTATCTCAATCGCAGGTGCGACAGGGGATATATAACCCATTAATTAACGCTATTTTTTATCGGAATAACTGCGATTCAGGCCTGCCGCCGTACTGATGGCAGAGCCATAAATGTGAAAATAGTGACAGGGTGTATCGATCGGACGGGGGGATAAAAAGGCGGGCTTTTACCCGCCTGCGGATTTATTTCGTCAGAAGGGGAGGAATGGTCGGCACTTCCGGCGCATTATCGATATCGTGCTGAGTCATGCGAAATTCGAGCGGATAATGTTCCCGTTCCGTTCTGCGGACGGGTTCGGTGTTTCGCCAAGTATAGAGGCAGTGCCGGCACTGATATACCGTCCATACGTCCTTGACCGGCGAATGCGCCATGACGTCTATTTTCTGATCGGCGCAACGAGGACAAATCATATGAACTCCTTAATGGCGGTTAGCCAGCATGGCGGTTAATTTATCCACCCAAAGGGCGGTTTCGGGTAAGTCTTTGACCGGCTGGTTGTAGTGGCCACGCGTATCCGGAGCAACCGGCGTTGTCGCGTCGATGATTAATTTGTCCGTGATACCCGCAGGGCTGGAACCGGGATCCAATTTCAGCACGGGCATGTTTGGTATTTGCACCAGGTCGCCGGCCGGGTTGACCTTGGTGGACAACGCCCACATGACCTGCGGCAGGTTAAAGGGATCAACATCTTCATCGACCATGATCACCATTTTCACGTAACCAAGACCGTGCGGCGTGGTCATTGCCCGCATTCCCACCGCACGCGCAAAACCGCCATAACGCTTTTTGGTTGAAATGATGACGAGCAGACCATGGGTATACATCGCATTCACCGCCTGCACTTCCGGAAACTCGGCTTTCAGCTGTTGATACAAGGGTACGCAGGTTGCCGGCCCAATCAGATAGTCGATTTCTGTCCAGGGCATGCCCAGATACAAGGATTCAAAAATCGGCCGTGAGCGGTAAGAAACCTTATCAATGCGCACCACCGTCATGTTGCGGCCACCGGAATAGTGGCCCGTAAACTCACCGAAAGGGCCTTCAAGCTCGCGCTTGCGGCCTTCAATCACCCCTTCAATGATGACTTCAGAACCCCAGGGTACATCGAAGCCGGTCAAGGGGGCCGTCGCTATCGGGTACGGGCTTCCACGGAGGGCACCGGCCATTTCATACTCCGACTGATCGTATTTCAGCGGCGTCGCCCCCATCAGCGTAATGATCGGGTCGTTGCCCAGCGTAATGGCGATAGGAAGATCCTCTCCGCGCTCTTCGGCTTTATGAAGATGCAGTGCGATGTCGTGCACTGGTACGGGTTGCAGACCAAGCTTGCGTTTTCCCTTCACCTGCATACGATAAATGCCGACGTTTTGCTTGCCGAAGTGCCCGGGATCTTCAGGGTCACGGGAAACCACGCAGGCTTTATCAAGATAGAATCCGCCGTCACCGTCGTTTAAGCGAAACAGCGGAAGGATCTCAAACAGATTAATATCCTCGCCGTTGACCTCGTTCTGAGCCCAGGGCGGATTATCGCGGCGTTCCACAGAGACAGGGAAACGATCCCAGCGGCGAATATACTCATCGATTTGCTGTTTCACCGGCGTTGTCGGCGGGAGCCCCAGGGAAATGGCGTGGTTTTGCCATGATCCCATGGTGTTCATTACCACGTGAGCATGTTCAAATCCTTTAATGTTCCTGAATGAAATGGCCGGGGCGCCTTCACCGATTCTTCCGGTTGCGTTTGCCGCCGCGGCAATATCCGGTTCCGCCTGAACCTCCTCTGTAATTTCGAGTAATTGCCCGGCCTCATCCAGCGCAGATAAATAACTTCGAAGATCATCATAAGCCATCTTTAAACCTCCTCACTGTCAGCCTCTTTTTTGTCGTTCTCTTTTAATCCAGCCCAGCGTTTGCCTGGCTGCAATCAATACGAATTGATCCGGAACCCGTGCGATAACAGGTATCTTGAAAGAGCCGATAAAGCCCATTACGAGTCCGCGCTTTTAGTATTGAAGACGATGATTGGGAAATAATAAAGATGAGTTCGCCATGCGATATTGATTACAGAGGATGGCGGCCGAAAGGCATAAAAAAAGACGCCCGCAGGCGTCTTTTATCGCAACCACTGAAGCCCGGGGCTATCAGTTCACTTTAACCGGCATACCGGAACGGGCCTTAATCGCCGCGTCCACTTCGCTCTGGTTAACGGCAGGATCCATCGCCACTTTATCCACGGCGGCAGAAAGGGTTAACGGCACCGGATCTTTGGACTTCAGTTCTTCTTCGTTAGCGGAAAGCGGGTTGTGCACTTCCATGTAACGGGAACCGTCCGGCTCAACGGTGGCTTTCACCGGCTCATTGATAAACTGCACACGGGTGCCGACCGGCACGTTGTCGAACAGATATTTGATGTCGTCGGCACGCAGACGCACACAGCCGTGGCTCACGCGCAGGCCGATACCGAAGTTGGCGTTGGTGCCGTGGATCGCATACAGGCGACCAACGTACAGCGCATACAGGCCCATCGGGTTGTCCGGACCGGCCGGGAACACCGCCGGCAGGATCTCGCCGTCTGCCGCGTATTCTTCACGCATTTTGGCGGTCGGCGTCCAGGTTGGGCCGTCTTTTTTACGCTGTACCGAGGTTACCCAGTTCAGCGGGGTGTCTTTACCCAACTGGCCGATACCGATTGGCAGCACGACCACGGTGTTGGTGCCTTTCGGGTAGTAGTACAGACGCATCTCGGCGCTGTTGATGATGATGCCCTGACGCGGGGCGTCCGGCAGGATCAACTGCTGTGGAATAGTCAGGGTGCTGCCCGCTTTCGGCAGGAACGGATCCACGCCCGGGTTGGCTTCCAGCATATTGCTCAGGCCCATCTGGTATTGAGCGGCAAAGCTCTCCAGCGGCAGTTTGCTGTCTTCCGGTACGGTGACCTGGATGTTTTCACCAACCAGACGGCTGTCTTTGGCAGGTAAAGGATAAACGACAGCGAAGGCAGCCTGGCTGAATGCAACCAGCGCCGTAAACAGGGTTAATAACGCGCGAATGTTCATTTTCATCTTCGTGTTGGTCGGTGGCCACTGGCAGATTATTGATATAGGTTATTTTCGGCCATAAATGACCGGATGCGCATTATATGTGCACATTGACCTAAGTGCGAAACATTACCGGTGTCATGGCGCACTTTTTTGTAACCTGCTGCGGCGTGAAGATGAATTACTGTGAAAAACACCGCTAAAGCGCGGCGGTTGACGGTGTCATTCGGCGTATGGGGATCAGGTATTCACAACGGATCGCCGTGCTCGCTCCGTTGCATACCCCACCCGGCGTGGGGTAAAAACGCTCGATATCCTGCCCGGGCCGGCGGACCGCTTTCATCATCGGGATCGCGGTGTCGTACAGGCGAGCGATAAAGTTTTGCAATTCTTCTACCCTGCCCTGATAGGCAAAACTGGCGTAGTCGCCTTGCTCGATAAACACCGCCTCGCCTTCCGCCTGCTGAT
The DNA here is from genome assembly GCF_003591175.1 of Serratia inhibens. Taxonomy (GTDB): domain Bacteria; phylum Pseudomonadota; class Gammaproteobacteria; order Enterobacterales; family Enterobacteriaceae; genus Serratia; species Serratia inhibens. The sequence continues at coordinate 124,560 of NZ_QYYG01000003.1, forward strand.
CCGCCAGCGCCACGGTATAGACCACGCGTTTGGCACCGCGTTGGCGGCTGTCCGCTTCCAGGCTGGTGAGGCCATACACCACCGTCGGCAGCTCGGCTTGGGTGCTTACCATCTGGCGCCAGGCGTGTTGACGCAGCTCGTTTTTCGGATGCGGCAATTGCTCCAGGGTGCCGCTGCTACGCCGGGTACGCCCCACCAGCTGCATGGCGGGCAGAGTGACAATGTCCGCCTGCGGCAACGGCCCTTCGCTCAACCGCAGCGGCGGTTGCATGCCGTGGCTGGCCCAATCCGGGCTGCGGCGATAGCCGGCCGGCGGCAAACCGAACTGCTTTTTGAAACAGCGGGTGAAGGTTTGCTGGGAATCAAACTGGTATTTATCGGCAATGCAAGCCACGCTGATGTGGGTGAGCCGCAACTCGCGCGCAGCGGCGCTCAGCCTTCTGCGCCGGGCGTAGGTCCCCAGAACATGGCCGGTGACCTGTTTGAACAACCGCTGCAAATGCCATTTGGAATAGCCGGACCTGGCGGCGATATCGTCCAGCGTCAGCGGCTGGTCAAGATTTTGCTCAATCCAGTCCAGCAGCTGCATGATTACCTGTTGCTGATACATTACGCCCCCTCAAAGCACCAAGACTGGTGCCTACTTTATCGACTGCGGCGCTAGACCGCATTGCACAATCAGGACATAATGTTTTTCAATTGCGCCAAATTGAGAATTATTCTCATGACCATCATTACCAAACCGCGTTTCGATATCGATCAGGTGCCACGGGCGATTTTCGCTGTTCAGGGCTCCACCATCAGCAGCGATTGGGAGATGGCCCCTCACCGCCACCGCAAAGCTCAGTTGATTTATACGGTGCGCGGCATGATCCGCTGCGAGGCGGAAAACGGCCTATGGCTTGTGCCGCCACAGTGCGCGCTTTGGATGCCGGGCAACGTGCTGCATAACGCCCAGGGGGCCGGCGACACCGAATGCTATTGTCTGTTTGTCGATCAGGACGCTATCGCCGGCCTGCCCAGCCATTGCTGCACGCTGGCGGTGTCGCCGTTGCTGCGCGAGCTGCTGTTGCAGGCCAGCGGGTTCGATCCGCTCTATGACGAACGGGGCCCGGAAGGCCGGCTGACCACCGTGCTGCTGGATCAGGTGGTTAACGCACCGATCGAGAATCTGCATTTGCCGGTCTCTCAGGACGCGCGCCTTCGCCAACTGACCGAACGCCTGCTGGCCAATCCGGCGGACAAAGCCACCCTGAACCAATGGGCGCAGCGCATCGGCATGAGCGAGCGCTCTCTCAATCGCACCCTGCAGCAGCAAATGGGCATGAGCTTCGGCCACTGGCGGCGGCAGTTGCACGTGATGCTGGCGTTGCAACGGCTGACCAAGGGCGACAGCGTGCAAAGAGTCGCGCTGGATCTGGGCTACGAGAGCGCCAGCGGCTTTGTCACCATGTTCCGCAAAGCGGTGGGCAAACCGCCGGCGCGCTATCTGGCGGAGAGAAGCGCCGCGGGGCAGGCGGCAGGGAGCGGCATTGCCATGTAGCGGGCGGCGGTTAAGCACTAACTTCTCATTGCGGCGGTGCCGATCTTTATATTCACGCCGATGGAGATCATCGCCTTTTTACTTTAGCCATTTCGGGGAGTAATTTTTCTGGCTATTGGCAGCGGAAACGCGCTTCCCGGCAGCACGTCATAAACGTGCCAACCGATCGGTATCCTTGGTGTAGCACCGCAGTTTCAACGCAATGCCCCCTCGCGGGTTGGAAAATATAATTTTATGGCACACGAATTTCGCATTTTGGGCATTTCCGGCAGCTTGCGCGCCGCGTCGCTGAACAGCCTGTTTTTGCGCGCCATGGCGCTGGTGAGCCCCGACAGCGTGCAGTTCGAGATTTACTCGCACCTGGGCGCCATTCCCTTATTCAACCCAGACCATGAACAACAGGGCCATCCGGCCGTCGCCCACTGGCAATCCGCACTGGCGCAGGCCGATCTGGTGCTGTTGGCCAGCCCGGAATACGCGCACGGCGTGACCGGCGTGATGAAGAATGCGTTGGACTGGATCGTCGGCAGCGGAGAACTTGTGGACAAGCCACTGGCTTTTCCCAATATTTCCGTACGCGCAAAACTGGCGCAGTCGCAGTTGGCGGAAACGTTGCAAATTATGGGCTGTCGCCTGATCGAAACCTGCAGCCCCTGCGCCACCCTCGCCGCGCCTTATGTCTTGTCGGAGGCCGATGAACGCACTTTGGTCGACCATCCCGACATAGGCCCACGGCTGAAGGCTCTGTGGCGCAACATTGAACTCAGTCTGTCGTCGGGCAGACAATAACGCCGCTGCATTTGCATTAATGAGGCAAACGGGGGATTAACAGGCAAGCGGGGAAGATGCTGAATGACGGCATCCCCCTCCACATTGTGATTTTCACCCCAACCCCTGCCGAAATAGCTCCCCTCCGTCATGAATAATGATTATTATTCGCAACTAAAAGGATCGGCGCGCGACGACGCGACCGGCCGGATTTCCCCTTTATTCAATGTTGAGCTTTCCTGGCTCCAGGGCCACCGCCCTGTGGGCGATATGCTTTGTTAACTCCATGGAGAGGTTATGAATTCTGCCACCACCACCAGCCGCCGCTTTGGCGCACGCGCCACCTTCCCGCTGCTGCTGCTCACGTCGATGCTGTTTTCCGCCCCGCTGCTCGCCCAGGGCGAGCCTGAACTGCTGCGCAAACCGGTAGGTAAAGGCGCTTACGAGATGGTGTACAGCCAGGGCGAAAACGCGCTGTACCTGGCGACCTCGCAAAGCCGCAAGCAGGACAAGGGCGGCGTGGTTTATCGGCTGGATCCCAAGACGCTGGACATCACCCAGGTTATTCACAACGACATCAAACCTTTCGGCGCCGCGATTAACGGCAAGACCGATACGCTGTTCTTCGGCAACACGGTAAACAATTCGGTGACCGCTATCGACGCAAAAACCGGCGAAGTGAAAGGCCGCCTGGTGCTGGATGCCCGCCAACGCACCGAGACGGTAAAACCGCTGGCGCCGCGTGAGCTGGTGGCCGACGCCGCGACCGACACGCTGTACATTACCGGGCTGGGTGAATCCAGCGTGGTCTGGGTGGTGGACGGTAAAGCTCTCACCCTGCGCACCACCATCGCCGATACCGGTAAATACGGCACCGGCCTGGCGCTGGACGCCGCAGCCGGCCGCCTGTATGTGACCAACGCCGACGGCGAGCTGGTGACTATCGACACCAAAACCAACAAGGTGCTCACCCGTAAAAAGCTGGATGAAGGCAAAGAGCACTTCTTCCTGAACCTCAGCCTGGATCCGGCCACCCACCGCGCGTTTATCACCGATTCCAAGCAGCCGCAGGTGTTGATCGTCGACACCCGCGACGGCACTGTCCTGAGCAAAATCGAGGTGCCGGAATCGCTGGCGGTGCTGTTCAACCCGGCGCGCAATGAAGTTTACGTGACCCACCGCAAGGCGGGCGAAGTGAGCGTGATTGACGCCAAAAGTTACAAGCTGCTGAACACCCTCAAGACGCCGACCCACCCGAACAGCCTGGCGCTGTCACCGGATGGTCAGACGCTGTACGTCAGCGTCAAACAAGCTTCCAGCCGCGAAAAAGAAGCCACGGCTCCGGATGACGTGATCCGTATCGCGTTGAAATAATCAAGACCGGGGGCGCTTCGGCGCCCCCACCTCTACGGCTTCCCCAGAAACCCATCGGCTTCCTGAACCACTGCCTTTTGGGTCGCCCGCTGGTAAAGGCACAGCGCTTTGCCCGGTTTGTTCTTCATAAACGGCTGCGGATAGCGCCCGCTGATCAACAGCGCCGAGTAACCGACGGCGTCATCATAATGAATGATCGCCCCGGCGGCTTTGGCCGCTTTCAATCCGCTGGCCTTCAGGCAGGCAGCCTGCAGCGCTTTATCCCCCTTGGCCCAGGCGGCTTCGGACGAGGCAGCCGCATTGAAGGCGGTGATGACGGCGGCAAACAGGATAATGATTCTGAGCATGGCTCTCTCCGATTTATTTTGTTATCCGCAGTATATGCAGCCTTTTATTATTCAGCCATCGGACAGCCGCGTATTATTTACAGTTTTTTTATTCCGGGCAGAAATAAAGTTACGGCGTTTTTACAGACAGTTTTCAGGGGCGCGGATAACATCATTACATCGCCATTATGGCCTCACGAGACGGATGCCTCATGTGTTTATACCCTGCCTTGTTTATTATTGAACCCGCGTTTTTCATTAAGCTCGGGGGCCGCCATGTATTCTAATATTATTGGCTTCAACCCTATGCTGGCGGATATTCCTGCCTCGCGGTCGCGCTCATTTCGCAAGGAAGTCGAACAGTATTTACAGCGCTATCCGGATACCGAACACGTCGATATTTATCTCAACGATCTGAATGGCCAGTTTCGCGGCAAGCGGCTGCCGGTGGCCGAACTGTTCTCGCTGGATAAGGGCTGCTATTTCCCGTTGTCGATTTATGCCATGGATCTCGGCGGGCGGGTGATCGAGGAAAGCGGGCTGGGCCAGCAGGCGGGCGAACCGGATCGCTTGTGCCTGCCGGTGCCCGGCACGCTGCGGCCCTGCGCCCGCGATCCGCAACGCCATGCTCAACTGCTGCTGACGATGAAAGATGCCGATGGCGACGCCTGCGAGCTGGAACCGCGCGTGGTGCTGCAACAGCTGCTCGGGCGGTTGCATGCCAAAGGCTATTACCCGGTGGTGGCGGCCGAGCTGGAGTTTTATCTGCACGATCCGCAGCAACTGCCCGCCGGGGCCGGCCACAGCCCAACGCAGAGTTTTTCTGTCGATGCGCCGGAGCGCCACCATGCGCTGCTCAATGAGATTGAGCATCAGGCCCGGTTGCAGGCGCTGCCGCTGACGGGGATCGTGGCCGAGGCCGCCTCCGGCCAGTATGAGTTGAACCTGCACCACAGCGCGCGGGTGCTGGAAGCCTGCGACCAGGTGTTGGCCCTGAAACGGCTGACGCGCCAGATGGCGGAAAAACACCACCAGCACGCCTGCTTTATGGCCAAGCCCTGCGCGCAGGCCGCCGGCAGCGGTTTGCATTTTCATATCAGCCTGCAGGATGAACAGGGCCACAACCTGTTGGCCGGCACGCCGGGCGAGCTGAGCGCCACCATGACGCAGGTGATGGCCGGGATGCTGGCGCTGATGCCGGCCTCGATGGCGATATTCGCGCCGAATATCAATGCATTCCGCCGTTTCCGCCAGGGCATGCACGTGCCGCTGCGCGCCTCCTGGGGCCACAACAACCGCACGGTGGCGCTGCGCCTGCCCTGTGCCGACAGCGCCAACCAGCGGATCGAATACCGGCTGGCCGGTGCCGACGCCAACCCTTACCTGGCGATGGCGGCGATGCTGAGCGGCATGCTGTACGGGCTGGAGCATGCACTGCCGCTGCCCCCGGCGGCCTGCGGCAACGGTTATGAAAACGACGACGCGGCGGCGCTGCCGCTGAGCCAGCAAGAAGCGCTAACGCTGTTCCGGCAAAGCCTGCCGCTGCGCGAAACGCTCGGCCCGGCGTTTACCGCACTGTGGCACACCTGCAAGAGCGCCGAATTGCGCCGTTTTGAAGAGCAGGTCACCGAGGCGGAAATAAGCTGGATGCTGTAACGCCGTGGTTTCGCCACGGTGACGACCTTATTTATTGGCAATGCAAAGAGGACGACGATGAAGTATCAACCTCGGTCGGTAATAGCCGACAATAATAATCAGCCGAACGCAGTCAATGATGGGCCGCTATTCACCTGGCATAAAGGTGCCTTGACGATCAGCACCGATCGCCGGCTATTGGACATCGATTTCATTCATCACTTTCTTCGTCATTCGCACTGGGCGCAGGGGATCGACCGCACCACGCTGGAGCATGCCATTCGCCACAGCCTGTGCTTCGGCCTGTACCGAAAAAAACGCCAGATCGGTTTTGCCCGGGTAGTGACGGACCGCGCCACCTTCGCCTGGTTGAGCGACGTGTTTATCACTGCCGAATATCGCGGCAACGGGCTGGGGCAATGGCTGATGCACAGTTGCCTGGAGCATCCGCTCATCGGCGGGCTGCAGCGCATCATGCTCTATGCCAGCCAGGCGCCATGGCTTTATGCCAAGGCAGGCTATGAACCGATCAACCAGCCAGACAGGGTGTGGACCATCACGCAGCCCGCGATTGATCAGCCCTGCGGCGCACTCAATATCCCCCAATCTGTGCACTGAGTAAGGAAGACACCATGTCCCGTTTGGTTTTGATCTCGAATAAACAGTGTGACAGCAAGGATCTGGCCTGCGCCACGCAGGCCCTTTCGCCCGACGGTGCGAGTGAGGCGGATCGGGGATTGTGGCTGGGCTGGAACGGCGACGTGCAGAACTTTGGCGAACGCCCGGTCAGCTATCGGCACAACGTCGGCTATGAACAAGTGACCTTCCCGCTGTCGATCGATGAGTTTTGCCGCCACTATCAGGGCTACTATCACGATGGCCTGTGGCCGGTGTTCCACAACCAGCCGGAGAAAGCGCATTTCACGCCGGAGAATTACCGGGCTTACCGGCAGCTCAACCTGCATTTCGCCGACATCGCCTGCGAGTATGTTTGCCCAGGCGACATCATCTGCATCGATGATTACCAGTTGCTGCCCTGCGGCCAGGCGCTGAAGGAGCAGGGATTGCTGAACCCGAGCGCGTTCTTTTTCCACCTGCCGTTCCCGTCGGCGGCGCTGCTCAGGCAGATCCCCGAGCACCATGGGTTAATCGAGTCGCTGTTTTTCTACGATCTGATCGGCTTTCAGTCGCTTGACGACCGCAATAATTTCCTCAGCTATCTGGCCGGAGAATACCCGCTGGAAATGTTGCCCGACGACCAGTTGCAGGTTAACGGGCACATCTTCGCCACCGGCATCTTCCCCGCCGGGATCAACGCCAGGAAGATTTACTGATTCAGGCTGCCGCATTGGCAACATCCTCCGTCGTATCGGTGTTGCCAATGCGCTAAAGCAACCACTTCGGCGCCCAACCGTTCACCCTGCATTTCCGACCGTTCAGCCTGCGTATTGAACCGCTGACTGAAATTCACATGTCTTCCCTTTCCCTAAGCCGCAATGATGAGCTGTTGCCAAACCTACGGCTCCACCGTTATCCGCACCCCGGCTACGTGCCTGAAACATCTTATAAGCGGATTAACTCACTCATTTTTTTGCAGATTGAACCATTAAGGACACCTCATGAACCGAGAGGGGATTTTAAAACACATTCCGTGGATGCTACTGGGGATACTCGGTGCTTCCTGCCTGGGCGTGGTTGCGCTGCGCCGTGGCGAACACATCAGTGCGCTGTGGATCATCGTCGCGTCGGTGGCGGTGTATCTGGTGGCATACCGGTATTACAGCCTGTATATCGCCACCAAGGTGATGAAGCTGGACGCCTTCCGCGCCACCCCGGCGGTGGTCAACAACGACGGCCTGAACTATGTGCCGACCAACAAGAACGTGCTGTTCGGCCACCACTTCGCCGCCATTGCCGGCGCAGGCCCGCTGGTCGGCCCGGTGCTGGCGGCGCAGGTCGGCTACCTGCCCGGCACGCTGTGGCTGCTGGGCGGCGTGGTGTTGGCGGGGGCGGTGCAGGACTTTATGGTGCTGTTCATCTCCTCGCGCCGCAACGGCGCTTCGCTCGGTGAGATCATCAAAAAGGAAATGGGCCCGGTGCCGGGCACCATCGCGCTGTTTGGCTGCTTCCTGATTATGATCATCATCCTGGCGGTGCTGGCCCTGATCGTGGTGAAAGCCCTGGCGGAAAGCCCGTGGGGCGTGTTCACCGTCTGCGCCACCGTGCCGATCGCGCTGTTTATGGGCATTTACATGCGCTTCCTGCGCCCCGGCCGGGTAGGGGAAGTGTCGGTGATTGGCATCGTGCTGCTGGTGGCTTCCATCTGGTTCGGCGGCGTGATCGCCCAGGACCCGTACTGGGGCCCGGCGCTGACCTTTAAAGACACCACCATCACCTTCACGCTGATTGGCTATGCGTTCGTCTCCGCTCTGCTGCCGGTGTGGCTGATCCTGGCGCCGCGCGACTATCTGGCCACCTTCCTGAAGATTGGCGTGATTGTCGGGCTGGCGATTGGCATCGTGATCCTCAACCCCGAGCTGAAAATGCCGGCGGTGACGCAGTTTGTCGACGGCACCGGCCCGGTGTGGAAAGGTTCGGTGTTTCCGTTCCTGTTCATTACCATCGCCTGCGGCGCGGTTTCCGGCTTCCATGCGTTGATCGCATCCGGCACCACGCCGAAGCTGCTGGCCAATGAAAAAGACGCGCGCTTTATCGGTTACGGCGCGATGCTGATGGAATCCTTCGTCGCCATCATGGCGCTGGTGGCGGCCTCGATCATCGAACCGGGCCTGTACTTCGCCATGAACACCCCGCCGGCTGCGCTGGGCATCACCATGCCGGACCTGCACCGTTTGGGTACCGAAGACGCGCCGATGATCATGGCGTCGCTCAAAGATGTGACCGCTCACGCGGCGGCGACCGTCAGTTCCTGGGGTTTCGTCATCAGCCCGGAACAGATCCTGCAAACCGCCAAAGACATCGGCGAGCCTTCGGTGCTGAACCGCGCCGGTGGCGCGCCAACGCTGGCGGTGGGCATCGCACACGTGTTCCACCAGATCATCCCTGGCGCCAATATGGGCTTCTGGTATCACTTCGGCATTCTGTTCGAGGCGCTGTTTATCCTGACCGCGCTGGACGCCGGCACCCGTTCCGGCCGCTTTATGCTGCAGGACTTGCTGGGCAACTTTGCGCCCTTCCTGAAAAAAACCGACTCGCTGGTGGCCGGTATCGTCGGCACCGCCGGTTGCGTGGGCCTGTGGGGCTACCTGCTGTACCAAGGGGTGGTCGATCCTCTCGGCGGCGTGAAGAGCCTGTGGCCGCTGTTCGGCATCTCCAACCAGATGCTGGCGGCCGTGGCGCTGGTATTAGGCACCGTAGTGCTGATCAAGATGAAGCGCACCCAATACATTTGGGTCACCGTGCTGCCGGCGGTGTGGCTGCTGATTTGCACCACCTATGCGCTGGGCCTGAAGCTGTTTAGCGACAACCCGCAACTGGAAGGTTTCTTCTTCCAGGCCGGCGAGTACAAACGCAAAATCGCCGAGGGCGGCGCCGAGCTGAGCGCCCAGCAGGTAGCCAACATGCAGCATATCGTGGTGAACAACTACACCAACGCCGGGCTGAGCATTCTGTTCCTGCTGGTGGTGTACAGCATCATCTTCTACGGGGTGAAAACCGCGATGGCGGCGTATAAAAACCCGAACCGCAGCGACCAGGAAACGCCGTACGTGCCGATGCCTGAAGAGATGCCATCCCACGGCGTAACTGAGGGGGACGTCAAAGTTTCGCCGCAGCACTGATGGTGATTTAACGGATACCCTGCATAATGAAAGCTAAGTAGTACCCAATGGATTTCGAGCCGCAACACGGCGGCAAATGAGCGCCCCCCAGGAGCTTGCACAGGTAAGTGACTGGGGTTCGCGAGTGCAGCCAACACCGCTGCGGCTCGAAAGACGACGGGTACGCAGGGTCATTTTTTGGGAGAAGGCCATGTTCGGAAATCTCGGCCAGGCGGGGAAATATCTCGGGCAGGCGGCGCGCATGTTAGTGGGCGTGCCCGACTACGATACCTACGTCCAGCACATGAAAGACAACCACCCGGACAAGCCGGTGATGACCTATAAAGAATTTTTCCGCGAACGCCAGCAGGCCCGCTACGGCGGCGACGGCAAAGGCGGCATGCGCTGCTGCTGATTTGAGTCAATAAGGACCCGACATGAAACCCATCGCCGTCACCATTTTGACCGGCTTTTTGGGCGCAGGCAAAACCACCCTGCTGCGCCATATTCTGAACGCCGACCACGGCTACAAGATTGCGGTTATCGAAAACGAGTTCGGCGAAGTGCCGATCGACAACGCACTGATTGGCGACCGCGCCAGCCGCATCACCACCCTGAGCAACGGCTGCATCTGCTGCAGCAAAGCCAACGAGCTGGCAGACGCACTGCTGGACCTGCTGGACGGCGTAGACAGCGGCCAGTTGGAGTTCGACCGGCTGATCATCGAATGCACCGGCATGGCCGACCCCGGCCCGATCACCCAGACCTTTTTCTCGCATGAGCTCATTTGCGAACGCTTCCTGCTGGACGGCATCATCACGCTGGTGGACGCCGCGCATGCCGATCAACAACTGAACCAGTTCAGCATCGCGCAGGCGCAGGTGGGATACGCCGACCGCATTCTGCTGACCAAAACCGACGTAGCGCCGGACTGCGAGGCGCTGACCCAACGCCTGCAACTGATGAACGCCCGCGCGCCGGTTTACACCGTGACGCACGGCGATATCGACCTGAGCCTGCTGTTCGGCATCGAAGGCTTTACGCTCAACGACAGGCTGAACCTGACGCCGCCCACCCCGCTGTTCCGCCGCATTCCGCAGCCGCAGAACGACATTCGGTCGATCGTGGTGTACCACGACCAGCCGCTGGAACTGATGCAGATTTCCGAAGTGATGGAAGGCCTGCTGCTGGAATACGCCGACAGCCTGCTGCGCTACAAGGGCATTTTGTCGATCAAGGACGAACCGCGCCGGCTGCTGTTCCAGGGCGTGCAACGGCTGTATAACGCCGACTGGGACCGCGAGTGGCTGCCTGAGGAAGAACGGCGCAGTACGCTGGTGTTTATTGGCGTGGACTTGCCGGAGGAGGAGATCCGGGAGCGGTTTGCTGCGTTGGGTTGAGAGCTTGGCTCAACCTAAGAACCCTAATGCGTGGCGCTTTAACGACATAACAGTAGGGGCATACTAAAATATAACCAAGAACTGAGGATGCCCTTATGCCCCAAAGAACTGTTGTTAGTGTTGCAAGTTATGTTCATAAACTTGCAGAAGATCATAAGATTACAGCGTACCGCGACGGAATGAGCCGTATGGCGGTTGCCATTACCGCGCTGGCTGACGACGCTGTCGAATTGGATGACGTTGAGCAATTATTGGTTAATCTTAAACGGAAAGGTGTTCTTACCAAGTCGGAAATACTTGAGCTTCAGGGGCGTTACTTCCGCGAACAAAGGAATGAACGGTTTAGATAAAGAAAATATCTCCTACGGCAGTCTGGATGATCCTGAAATTCAAAGTATTTATATGACATACCGCGGAAAATAATAAAACACGCCTCCTTACTCCACCTGAAAATAAGGCCCCGCCGCCACAGAATCCCGCAGGATCAGGCTCGCCGGGAAGGTCGGGCGTTTGCTCAGTTCGCCGCCGTCCAGCATAGATACCAGGCGGTTGATGGTTTCCTTAATCATCTCGGTCACCGGCATCTTCATGCTGGAGAGCGAGGGAATGGTGTAAGGCGCCAGCGGAATATCATCGAACCCGATCACCGACACGGCGGACGGCACCGGGATTTGGCATTCCGCCAGCCGCTTCATGGCGCCGATGGCCATTTCGTCGTTGCTGGCGACAATGGCGCTGAACGCATGGCCGCCGGCCAGCAGCGCATCGACCGCCGCCATGCCGCTTTGCGCATTCCACTTCCCTTCGACAATCAAGGCATTGTTGACCGCAATACCCTGTTCCGCCAGCGCGGATTTGTAGCCGGAGAGCCGCTCCAGCCCGGTGGGCGAATCCAGCGAACCGGTGATAAACGCAATATCGCGATGCCCAAGTTGGATAAGGTGCGTCACCGCCGCGGCACTGGTGGCGTGCTGATCGCTGAAGATGCAGTAGCTGTCGTTCAGCCTTAAGCGGCGGTTGATGACCAGGATCGGCTGCTTATGCCGGGAGATGATCTCGTCCATTTGCGCGATAGAGAGAAAACGCGGGTAGATAATCACCCCGTCGCAGCGCAGATCCAGCAGGAATTGAATGGCCGCCATTTCTTCTTCTGCGGTGTGCTTGCCGTCCGCCAGGATCAGCTGGCGGCCGTTTTCTTCCATGATGCGGGCGGATTGAGACATCAGCTCGCTGAAGTAGTTACCGCTGTACAGCGTGTTGGTGACCACCAGCCCGATGGTCTGGGTGGTTTTGGTCGCCAGATTGCGCGCCAGCAGGTTGGGCCGATAACCCGTCTCGGCAATGGCTTTATCCACCAGCGCACGCTTCTCCGGGCTGACATAGCCGCTGCCGGACAACACGCGGGATACCGTCGCCTTAGAAACGCCGGCCTTTTTAGCCACCTCAAGTATTGTTGCCATCTGTGCGCCGTCAAAATCCATTGGATGAGCGCAGTCTACCCAAGACGCCCCCCGTTTGAAATGTTTTCACGCCCGCCAGCGCGAGCGCCCTTGATCTAAAAGTGACCAGCCTCACGAAACGAAAAACCAAAAAATCATAATTCTTGCCAACAACAAAATACACCTTCATGATTTTGTGAAACCGGTTTCTTGTGGGCGTTTCATTGAGATGGAACGGCGGATCGCCCAGGCAGTAAAAATTCGCCTTTGGGCAATCCAAATTCATATCTTAAGAGACGATATTTCATGCCGAAGAACTACACAGAGATCTCGCAGGCAATCGTGAATGCGGTGGGCGGCCTCGGCAACATCGAAGCCGTGACGCACTGCATGACCCGCCTGAGATTCGTTGTCAAAGACAAGGCGCTGATCGACACCCCGGCGCTCAAAGCGATTAATGGCGTGCTGGGCGTGGTGCACAGCGGCGAACAGTGCCAGGTGATCATCGGCAACGAGGTATCGAAAGCCTACCAGGCGGTGCTGGCGCTCGGCCTGCCGGGTAACCCCCCTGCCGCCGCGCCCGCAAAACGCAAAATCACCCTGAAAGGCATCGGCGCCGGCATTCTCGATGCGCTGGTGGGCACCATGTCGCCGTTGATCCCCGCCATTATCGGCGGCTCGATGGTGAAGCTGCTGGCGATGATGCTGGATATGGCCGGCCTGTTCGAAAAAGGCTCCTCAACCCTGATCATCCTGAACGTGATCGGCGACGGCGCGTTCTTCTTCCTGCCGGTGATGGTCGCGGCTTCAGCGGCGCTGAAGTTCAAAACCAACATGTCGCTGGCGATCGCCATTGCCGGCGTGCTGCTGCACCCCAACTTTATCGATCTGATGGCCAAAGCGGCGCAGGGCCAGGCCGTGGAGTTCGCCTACATCCCGGTGACGGCGGTGAAATACACCTATACGGTGATCCCGGCGCTGGTGATGACCTGGATCCTGTCGTATATCGAACGATGGGTTGATCGCATCACCCCGGCGGTGACCAAGAACTTCCTCAAGCCGATGCTGATTGTGCTGATTGCCGCGCCGATCGCGATCGTGTTTATCGGCCCGCTCGGCATCTGGATCGGCAGCGGTATCTCCGCGCTGGTGTACACCGTGCACGGCTATTTGGGCTGGCTCTCCGTCGCCATTATGGGTGCCATCTGGCCGCTGCTGGTGATGACCGGCATGCACCGCGTGTTCACCCCGACCATTATTCAGACCATCGCCGAAACCGGCAAAGAAGGCATGGTGATGCCTTCGGAGATTGGCGCCAACCTGTCGCTCGGCGGCTCTTCGCTGGCCGTGGCGTTCAAAACCAAAAACCGCGAACTGCGCCAGACTGCGCTGGCCGCTGCTGCCTCCGCCATTGTGGCGGGGATTTCCGAACCGGCGCTGTATGGCGTGGCGGTGCGGCTTAAACGGCCGTTAATCGCCAGCCTGATCAGCGGCTTTGTCTGCGGCGCCGTCGCCGGTATCGGCGGGCTGGCCAGCCATTCGATGGCCTCGCCCGGCCTATTCACCAGCGTGCAGTTTTTTGACCCGACGAACCCGATGAGCATTGTCTGGGTGGGCGGCGTGATGGTGCTTTCCGTGGTGCTGTCGTTTGTGCTCACGCTGATTTTGGGGTTCGAAGACATTCCGGAAAGCGAAGCAACCAGCCCGGCGGCCACTGCGCCTGCGGCGAATACCGCTAACGCGACCCATTGAGAAAATTGAGGATTGCATGTCTGACTTAACATTCCCGCAAGGGTTTTTATGGGGCGGCGCCTTGGCCGCCAACCAGTCTGAAGGTGGTTATCTGGAGGGCGGGAAAGGGCTGACTACGGTCGACATGATCCCGCATGGCGCCAACCGCATGCCGGTGAAGCTGGGCCTGGAGAAGCGCTTTACCCTGCGTGAAGACGAGTTTTATCCGAGCCACGACGCGATCGATTTTTACCATCGCTACCGCGACGACATCGCGCTGATGGCGGAGATGGGCTTTAGCGTATTCCGCACCTCCATCGCCTGGAGCCGGCTTTACCCGAACGGCGACGAACTGACGCCTAACCCGCAGGGCATTGCGTTCTACCGCAGCCTGTTCGAGGAATGCCGCAAATACGGCATCGAGCCGCTGGTCACCCTGTGCCATTTCGACGTGCCGATGCACCTGGTGACCGAATACGGCTCCTGGCGCAACCGCAAGATGGTGGAGTTTTTCACCCGTTATGCCCGCACCTGCTTCGAAGCCTTCGACGGGCTGGTGAAATACTGGCTCACCTTTAATGAGATCAACATTCTGCTGCACAGCCCGTTCTCCGGTGCCGGGCTGGTGTTCGAAGCCGACGAAAACCCCGAGCAGGTGAAATACCAGGCCGCGCACCACGAACTGGTGGCCAGTGCGCTGGCGACCCGCATCGCACATGAGGTGAACCCCGCCAACCAGGTGGGCTGCATGCTGGCGGGCGGCAATTTCTATCCGTGGTCCAGCAAGCCGGAAGACGTGTGGGCCGCGCTGGAGAAAGACCGCGAGAACCTGTTCTTTATCGACGTGCAGGCCCGTGGCGCTTACCCTTCTTACTCTGCCCGAGTGTTCCGCGAAAAAGGCGTTAGCATCGCGATGGAGGAAGGCGACACCGAGATCCTGAAGAACACGGTTGATTTCGTCTCCTTCAGCTATTACGCCTCGCGCTGCGCCTCTGCCGATATGAACGACAACAACAGCAGCGCCGCCAACGTGGTGAAATCGCTGCCGAACCCGCACGTACCGCGCAGCGATTGGGGCTGGGGCATCGACCCGCTGGGTTTGCGCATCACCATGAACATGATGTACGACCGCTACCAAAAACCGCTGTTCCTGGTGGAAAACGGCCTGGGCGCACACGACGAGTTCAATGCCGCCGGCGAGATAGAGGACGATTACCGCATCAGCTACCTGCGGGAGCACATCCGCGCCATGGCCGACGCCATCGCCGACGGCGTGCCGGTGATCGGCTACACCACCTGGGGCTGCATTGACCTGGTGGCGGCCTCGACCGGGGAAATGAGCAAACGCTACGGCTTTGTGTACGTCGACCGCGACGACCACGGCAACGGCACCCTCGCCCGCACGCGCAAGAAATCCTTCTGGTGGTACAAGAAGGTGATTGCGAGCAATGGGGCGGATTTGGGGTGATGGGGCTGACGGCGACAAGGGCCGCTGAAGGCGATAGTTGCGAGCTGGATTCCAGATTAAGTAGTAAGCCCCTGTAATTCCATACAGGCTATTTTTTCACCTTTCTGCCAGCGCTATAGTCCCTTGGCTGCGGCACAATCCGCAGCCGGAGTTAGCGTTCCGAATCTGACATATACCGCGGCGTTGTGTAATAATGCCGCAGCTTTAGCTCACCCCAAATAATGGTGGCTCAGGCGGGGGCTTCGCAAGAAGCGCCGGTTCCTATGTCCCGGTGACGCTAACCCCGTCTGGGCTACCACCCGAGTTTAGCGTCTCTGGTGATAGTCATTATCTAATGACATATGGAGATGCAATCATGGCTGATACTTCCACCTCACAACCCGCCACAAGTACCCTCACCCTCTATCGCGAACTGTTCAACCAACTCGATCTCAGCACCTTAGACTCGTCACAGCTCCTAGACTTAGCCGCACTCTCCGCCGAGCAGGCCGAAGGGTTATGTCATGGCCTGATGCTGTGCGGCAACCTGCTGCAAAAGCACCCACAAACCGATGACACCGGTTGGGAACAACTAAATCACTACCTCAATGCAACAGCTCACTTGGTGCCCGCCCTGTGCAACCTTTATGGCCGTGCATTGCGGGAGATGGAGTGCCAGGAGCTGGCAGGTTAAAAACAGATAAAAATGATAATAATAAGGACGGTATTAGTTTGGTGCCGTTCTTATCCCCTCCAGAAAATCCCATAGATTTCGATTACATATCACGATAAATACATTCACGAGGATAGGCATTTTCCCCCTAGCCTGGCATAGTTAACGCATTCGATAAATCGATGAGCTAACTGCTGGATGACTACGTATGGCCTCCGCCTACTGGCAGTAAGCCCACGCATTGCCCAGAACCTGTTCTGCAATGAGAGGGGGATGTTTTGACTATTAATATAGAGATGTTATCTTCGAAAGAGGCTGTTTTAAAAGCCATTGAAGAATATAAAGCACTGGGTTGTGATGCTCTTCTGGAAAAATATAACGTCAAACGAATTAAAAAATGTGTGCTTCGTTATAATAATGAAAGTTACGACATCAGAGTTATCGCCGCGGCCGCTTATATTTATCAGTTCGGAAAGCCACTAGAAAAAATAAAAACTAATAGTGGTCCTAAGATAGCTATTCAAGCACTTAAAAATCTCGGTTTCGATATCGTAGAAACGCCACACCCTATTGAGCACTTAGTAAAGGGTAAACTGTACACGCGTAAAGAGCTCATCGACCTCTACGGTGGGCAACTCCAGGGCGGCATCTGGACACCGACAGAGTTCCCCGTCATCTTCATTTTCACCGGCGAAAGTGGCGAGGCTTATGGGTACAAGGATGGATGGTCTGCTGATGGCAGTTTCTCCTACACAGGAGAAGGTCAAAAAGATGACATGAAGTTTATTAGAGGTAATAAGGCCATCCGTGACCACAAAGAGAATGGCGAAGACATATTCCTCTTTGAAGATAATAAGAAAGATAAGGGTGTAAGATTCGTTGGAATGTTTGAATGTGATACTTGGGATTACATTGACTGCCTGGATTACAAAAAAGATAAAATGAGGAAAGGGATAGTTTTTAATCTATTCCCGGTATCTTCTGCTCGAGAAGTTGATAATGATATTGATACTTCAGAAATAGCCCCGAAGAAAGAAACACTCGAACAGCTACGTGCCAAGGCGATAAAATCATCAATGATGACAGGCCAGCGCCAGCAAGGTGACAGTAAGAAATCTTGGTTCAAACGCAGCGAGGACGTGAAAAAATACGTTCTGCAACGTGCCAATGGTATCTGTGAGTCGTGCGATCAGCCTGCGCCGTTCAAGAAAAACAACGGTGAACCGTACTTAGAACCCCACCACACAAAACGACTAGCCGATGAAGGCCCCGACCACCCGCAGTGGGTTGGCGCCATCTGCCCTACCTGCCACCGTCGGATACATAGTGGGGCTGATGGGGTGGACGTTAACAACAAGCTTATGGTGAAGTTGGAGTTGAAAGAGGCGACGTTGGGTTAGTTTCCAATATAAAGCTTACGGTCATAAACAGAGAAATAAGGATTAGGAGCCCCGCAATGTCAGTGCCTACATACGACCAATTTATTGAGCCAGTATTGCGCTTTTTGGCAACGAAACCTGAAGGTGCCCTCTCGCGAGATGTTCAAGATGCAGCGGCAGATTTACTGAACTTGGACGAAGAACAACGAGCAGAAACCATCGCCAGCGGCCAATTAGTTTACAAAAACCGCACCGGCTGGGCACACGATCGTTTGAAGCGTGCGGGGTTGTCGCAGAGTCTGTCTAGAGGGAAATGGTGCTTAACTGCCAAAGGAACCGAGTGGCTACAACAGCATCCTCAACCTTTAACGGATAGCGAAGTTGAGCATATCGCACTGGCTTTCACCAACGTAAAGCTTCAACAAAACAAGGATGCAGTGGACTTAGACCCAACGGTGGAGCTACCTAACAGCGAAGCCATGCTTACCAGCAGCCCGGATGATCGACTAGAACAATCCATTAAAGAGATCCGCGATGCTGTTGCAGCAGAACTGCTTGAGAACTTGCTTCAAGTATCTCCCGGCCGTTTTGAAATCATCGTTCTGGATGTTCTGCATCGCTTAGGTTATGGCGGCCATCGCGATGATCTAAAGCGCGTTGGGGGCAGTGGTGATGCGGGTATTGATGGCGTTATCTCGTTGGACAAGCTAGGCCTGGAAAAAGTGTATGTGCAAGCCAAACGCTGGCAAAACACCGTGGGGCGCCCTGAATTGCATGCTTTCTACGGCGCACTTGTGGGACAAAAAGCCAAACGCGGTGTGTTCATCACCACTTCTGGCTTTACCAAGCATGCAGTTGAATTTGCTCATTCGGTGGAAGGCATGGTGCTCATTGACGGCAACCGGCTTGTGCACCTGATGATGGACAATGAGGTTGGCGTGAGCTCAAGGCTGCTTAAGGTCCCTAAGCTTGATAGCGACTATTTCGATCAGTGATGCACCAGATAAGATGGCTGTCTTGGTAGGAATCGAGACTGCAGACTACTCACTGACACAAGTTCGAAAAGCCTTGCCACTAGCAAGAGGCTCCTATCAAACGTACAATCAAAACCCTAAAATAGCCTTTTCAAAAAAGAATTGCTTTAAACAGGATTTATAGTGAATAAACAACAGCTTGCGGCAAAAATCTGGGAATCCGCCAACCAGATGCGTTCTAAAATTGAAGCCAACGAATATAAAGATTACATACTCGGCTTTATCTTCTACAAGTACCTAAGTGACCAGCTAGTGCAGTTTGTCACCAAACAGGGTATGAGGCCCGAAGATATCAAAGCCCTCAATGAAGAAGACGCCGACACCGTTAAATACGTGCAAAGCAACTTGGGCTACTTTATTGCCTACGACAATCTGTTTTCTACATGGATTGATCCAGCATCCGAATTTGATGAATCTAACGTGCGTGATGCGCTCTCAGCATTTAGCCGTTTGATTTCGCCAACTTACAAAAAACTGTTCGAAGGCATTTTTACTACCTTAGAAACAGGTTTAAGCAAACTGGGTGAAAGTGCTGGCAAACGCACCAAAGCCATCAGCGACTTACTGCACCTGATCAAAAGCATCCCCATGAATAGTAATCAAGGGTATGACGTACTGGGCTACATTTACGAATACCTACTTGAGAAATTTGCCGCCAATGCGGGTAAAAAAGCCGGTGAGTTTTACACGCCTCATGAAGTCTCAGTACTCATGTCGAACATCATCGCCCATGAGTTAAAACACAAAGATACCATCAAAATTTACGACCCTACTTCCGGCTCTGGTTCGTTGCTAATCAATATCGGTGAGGCGTTCGAGAAATACGCTAAAAACAAAGACAGCATCACCTATTTCGCCCAAGAGTTAAAAGCCAATACCTACAACCTAACCCGTATGAACCTCATCATGCGCGGTATCAAAGCCAGCAACATTAAAACCCGTAATGGCGACACCCTCGAAGAGGATTGGCCGTATTTTGATGATAGCGATCCTCAAGGCTCATACTACGCCTTGCATGTCGATGCAGTGGTGTCCAACCCGCCTTACTCACAAAACTGGGACCCCAGCTTTAAAGACAGCGATCCACGCTATTCACGTTTTGGCCTCGCACCTAAAACCAAAGCCGATTTTGCTTTTTTACTGCATGACCTCTACCACCTAAAACCCGATGGCATTATGGCTATAGTACTGCCCCATGGTGTCTTGTTCCGCGGCGGTGAAGAGGGTCAAATTCGTAAGCAACTCATTGAGCAGAATCATATTGATACTGTTATCGGTTTACCGGCTAATATCTTTTTTGGCACCGGCATTCCAACGGTGATTTTAGTACTCAAACAAAAACGCCAAAACACCGATGTATTGGTGGTCGATGCCTCCAAACACTTTATGAAAGAAGGCAAAAACAACAAACTACAAGCCAGTGACATCAAGCGCATTACTGATGCAGTGATTAACCGAGAAAGTATCGACAAGTTCTCGCAACTGGTGAGCAAACAAACCCTGTGCGACCACGGTTACAACCTCAACATACCGCGCTATGTAGATTCCTCTGCGGCGGCACCAAGCTGGGATTTACATGCCACCATGCTCGGCGGTATCCCCAATAGCGAAATTGCCGAGCTGCATCATTTTTGGCAAGCCTTCCCGCAATTACACGGTACCCTGTTTACCCCCAAATCCGACGCTTACAGTGAGCTAGCAATTGCCAAACAAGACGTCAACGCCAGCATTAGCGGGCACCCGCAAGTGCAGGCATTTATCAGCGCCTACAACCAGGCATTTAATGGCTTTGATGACCAGCTAAACGCCCAGTTAATACAAAATTGGCAAAGCGTAA
Source organism: Serratia inhibens (assembly GCF_003591175.1). Lineage (GTDB taxonomy): Bacteria > Pseudomonadota > Gammaproteobacteria > Enterobacterales > Enterobacteriaceae > Serratia > Serratia inhibens. The sequence goes on from NZ_QYYG01000003.1 coordinate 144,925, forward strand.
AGCGTAACCAACAAGAGGCGGTATTAAGTACCGAGCTATTTACTCGCTTAGCCACCATTGCCTTAATCGACAAATACCAGGCTTACCAATTTCTAAACAACCAATGGCAAATTATCAGCGCCGATTTAGAAATGATGCAAACCGAAGGTTTTGCTGCCACCAAGCAAGTTGATCCCAATATTGTTATAAAGAAAAAAAATGGCAATGACACCGAAGTACAAGAGGGTTGGAAAGGCCATATATTACCCTTCGATTTAGTGCAACAAACTTGCTTAAGTGATGACTTACAAGCCCTGGCAGCTCAAGAAACCCGCTTGGTAGAAATCGCCAGCCTGCTTGAAGAAATTTTAGAATCCCTGACCGAAGAAGAAAAAGAACAAGATACGGTCAAAGAAAGCAGAGACGGCTTTGCCAATGCCGAATTAAGCAAGGCCGCCAAAGCCTTCTTGAAAGAACAAAAAGAGAGCAAGGTGAAATTTGCCGCAGAAAGCTACGAAGCCAAAATCATTGCCGCGAGTAAACTCATTGATGAAGAAAAAGTCCTGAAAAAAGCGGCTAAAGATGCCGCCACGGCCCTGCACTTAACCACCAAAACCACCCTCGAAGGGTTAACTGATGAACAAGTGAACCACCTGCTGCACCTTAAATGGATTGCGCCATTAAGCAGCGAACTGGCTGCCATGCCAAATGCCGTGATTAGCCAGCTCACCAGCCAAGTGCAAGCCCTGGCGGATAAATACGCCGTCACCTATGCGCAAGTGGCGAGTGAGATAAAAACCACCGAGCAACAACTGGCACAGATGATGGGCGAACTCATCGGTAATGAGTTTGATTTGCAAGGCTTGGCAGAGCTCACCCACTTATTGAAGGGGGAATAAGATGAGTGCGGATAATAAAGTGCCAGAGATTCGCTTTAAGGGGGTTAGTGGGGCGTGGTATGAGGTAGCTTTATCAAGTGTTATTGATATTCGAAGCGGAAAAGACTACAAGCATTTAGGCAAAGGCAATATACCTGTTTATGGAACAGGCGGCTATATGCTTAGTGTAGATAGTGCATTGTCAAATTATGATGATGCAATCGGAATTGGTAGAAAAGGAACTATAGATAAACCTTGTATTTTACGTGCTCCCTTTTGGACAGTAGATACTCTTTTTTATGCAGTACCTTTTCCAGGTTTCAATCTAGATTTTTTATTTTGTCTTTTTCAAAAAATTGAATGGAAAAAACATGATGAATCTACAGGAGTACCAAGCCTATCGAAGATCGCAATTAATAATGTGTCAGTTTATGCAACCAATGAATTAGAACAAACTGCCATCGGCAACTATTTCCAAAAACTCGATAGCCTAATCAACCAGCACCAACAAAAGCATGACAAACTCAGCAACATAAAAAAAGCCATGCTGGAAAAGATGTTCCCCAAACAAGGTGATACCATACCAGAGATTCGGTTTAAGGGGTTCAGTGGGGAGTGGGCGGAGATTAAGTTTTCAGAGATATTTAATGAAAAAGATGGAATTCGTAGAGGCCCTTTTGGTGGTTCGATTAAGAAGGAAATGTTTGTAGCCAAAAGCGATTACGTTGTTTATGAACAACGCAATGCTATTTATGATCGATATGATACTCGGTACAATATATCAAGAGAAAAGTACCAAGAGTTAATTAATTTCAGCTTGGCCTCTGGCGACTTTATTATGAGTGGAGCTGGAACAATTGGTAGAGTTTCAAGGGTACCAGATGGCGTTAAAATTGGTGTTTTTAATCAAGCGATTATCAGAATTAAAATAAATGATGAGCGTGTTGATTCAGAGTTCTTTTTGCAGTGGATCAGGTCGGAAAAAATGCAAGAAAGATTAACGGAATCCAATCCAGCATCAGCCATGGTTAATTTGGTTCCTATGAATGAGTTAAAAGCTTGGGATGTAGTAGTTCCAAACAAAAAAGAACAAACCGCCATCGGTAACTATTTCCAAAAACTCGACGCGCTAATCAACCAGCACCGACAGCAAATCACCAAACTCAATAACATCAAGCAGGCTTGCTTGAGCAAAATGTTTGTTTAGCAGGGGTAGAAGAAATCATGACCACCTTTACCACTGAAGCACAATTTGAGCAGGCCTTTATTGAAGTACTGACCCATAAGGGCTGGGAAACAGAGATACTCAAACATAAAACCGAAGCGGATTTACTGCAAAACTGGGCGAACATTTTGTTTGAAAACAATCGCCAGCGGGATCGTTTAAACGATGTTCCGCTTAGCGCGACTGAAATGCAGCAAATTATTGAGCAAATCAAAGAACTTAAAACCCCGCTCAAGCTCAACGGTTTAATTAACGGCAAAACCGTGGCTATTAAGCGCGATAACCCGGCCGATACCTTGCATATGGGCAAAGAAATCAGCTTAAAAATATACGATCGCCAAGAAATCGCCGCAGGCCAAAGCCGTTACCAAATTGTGCAACAGCCTAAATTTGAACGCGGCAGCCCCTTGCGCAACGACCGCCGTGGTGATGTGTTGCTACTGATTAACGGTATGCCGGTGATCCATGTAGAAATAAAGCGCAGTGGCATTCCAGTTAGCCAAGCCGTAAACCAAATTGAAAAGTACAGTAAAGAGGGTGTATTTAGCGGCCTGTTTTCGCTCATCCAAGTGTTTGTAGCCATGGAGCCCAACGAGGCCAAATATTTTGCCAACCCCGGGCTAGACGGCAAGTTTAACCCTGACTATCAGTTTAACTGGGCCGATTTTAATAACGAACCCATGAACCACTGGAAAGACATTGCCTCCACCCTGCTTTCCATCCCTATGGCGCACCAGTTAATTGGCTTTTATACCGTTGCTGACGATACCGATGGCGTGCTTAAGGTAATGCGCAGTTATCAGTATTACGCCGCCAATGCGATATCTGACAAAGTGGCTAAAACCAACTGGCAGCAACTGGGTAGCGCGGCCAATAATCCCGATCGCCTCGGGGGTTATGTGTGGCATACCACCGGTTCGGGTAAAACCATGACCAGCTTTAAATCGGCGCAGTTGATTGCACAATCGAAAGATGCCGATAAAGTGATTTTTTTAATGGACAGGATTGAGCTGGGTACCCAATCTCTCCTCGAGTATCAAGGTTTCGCTGACGATAGAGATTCCGTTCAAGCCACCGAAAATACTCACGTACTCATTACCAAATTAAAAAGCACCGCCCCCGCCGATACCTTAATTGTCAGCTCCATTCAAAAAATGAGTAATATTTTTGAAACGGTAGATGATGAAGGCGCGGCCACAAACTCCGCGGATATTGAAAAAATTCGCGCTAAACGTTTGGTGTTTATTATCGATGAGGCGCACCGCTCTACCTTTGGCGACATGCTGATTATTATTAAACGTACCTTTCCGCGCGCTTTGTTTTTTGGCTTTACCGGTACACCGATTCAAGAAGAAAACGAAAAAAACGGCAATACCACCAGTACCGTATTTGGCAACGAGCTACACCGCTATAGCATTGCCGATGGCATACGCGATGGCAACGTACTCGGTTTTGACCCTTACAAAGTGCCAACCTTTAGAGACAGCGACCTAAGACAAGCTGTGGCGTTAGATCAAGCCAAGGCCGGTTCAGTGAAGGAGGCCATGGATAACCCAGCCAAGAAGAAAAAATTTAACCACTTTATGAATGATGTGCCTATGGCTGGCCACAAAGATGCCACGGGGAAATACCACAGAGGTATTGAAGACTATGTGCCTAAAAGTCAATATTTAAGCGACACCCACCAAGCCAAGGTGGTGGAAGATATTCTGCATAAATGGGATGTGCTCAGCCAAGGCACTAAATTCCACGCCATTTTGGCCACTAACAGCATTGCCGAAGCCATTGACTATTACCGCCGTTTAAAAGCAGCTAAACCTGAACTTAAAGTATCGGCCCTATTTGACCCGAACATTGATAACGACGGCAGTGGCGACCGTGGCCCCACCTTTAAAGGCGATGGCCTGGACGAAATTATGACCGACTATAACGTGCGTTACGGCCAGGATTTTGATTTTGCCCGCCACGCTGCCTTTAAAAAAGATTTAGCGGCACGCCTTGCCCATAAAAAGCCCTATGAGCGCATTCATACCGAGCCTTCAAAGCAATTAGATTTACTGATTGTTGTAGATCAAATGCTCACTGGCTTTGACTCTAAATGGCTTAATACCTTGTATTTAGATAAGGTGATTAAATACCAAAATATTATTCAAGCGTTCTCGCGCACCAATCGCTTGTTTGGCCCAGACAAACCCCACGGCATCATCCGTTATTACCGCTATCCACACACCATGGAGCAACATATCAATGATGCGGTAAAACTCTATTCAGGTGACAGACCTATCGGCTTGTTTGTTGATAGGTTAGAAAGCAACCTTAAAGCCATGAATGACTTAGTGGTAGACATTGCCGAGTTGTTCGTCAGTGCGGGTGTTGAGAATTTTGAAAAACTGCCAGACGATATAGAAACCTGTGCCCAATTCGCCAAATTATTTAACTCCTTTAGCCAACACCTAGAAGCGGCTAAAGTACAAGGTTTGCATTGGGAACAGTCGATCTATTCCTTTACTGAAAATGATGTAGAACATGAGGTAACGCTGTCCATAGACGAACAAACTTATCTGAGCCTAGTTCTGCGTTACAAAGAGTTGGTAGCCAAAGGTGATGGCAGTGGCACAGGTGGCGGCGATGTGCCTTTTGATATCAGTGGCTATTTAACTGAGATAGATACTGGCAAAATCGATGCCGACTACATGAACAGCCGCTTTGATAAATATTTAAAAGAGCTGAACAAACACCAAGACTCTGCGAACATTGAAACCACATTAAATGAGCTGCACAAGTCGTTTGCATCACTCACCCAAAGCGAGCAAAAGTACGCCAAGCTCTTCTTGCACGACTTGCAGCGTGGTGATGCGCAGTTAATTGAAGGCCATACTTTCAGAGACTATATCAACACCTACAAAGATAACGCTGAAAATGCGCAATTAAACGCAGTTGTTAATGCTCTTGGTTTAGATAAAGGACTACTCATAGCATTAATGGCTGATAGTGTTAATGATAAGAATCTCAACGACTTTGGTCGCTTCGACGCATTAAAAGAAACGGTAGATAAAGCGAAAGCCAAGGCCTATTTTGAAAAACAAGACGGAGTAACCATACCTCTATTTAAGCTGAATATTCGCATTGACCAGTTTTTGAAGCAGTTTATTTTTGCACAAACGGATGATTTCTTAAGTGACAAAGATGTTGTTGGTGATGTGATGTGATGACGTATCTCCCTCAGCGTAAGTCCTGCCATACTTATGCTGAGTGTTCTTTTTTCAGAGGTACTGCATCATGAACTCGATAAAAGTCATTGGAATCGATCTGGCTAAATCTGTCTTTCAGGTCCGCGTCTTCCCTTATAATCATCTAGCGAACAACAATCCCCCTACCCCGGCAACCTCTCAGCCTGCCGCCGAACCCCAGAGAAAATCGCATCACTCACAGAACGGGGGAAATCGTCCGGCAGCATCGCTTCCACATTAGCGATTGCCTGTTCCGTTTGCGCTTTTAGCTCAGCCATCACCTGCAGCGTTTTCTCTTCGGAATACCCCACCGCTCTCGCGGTAGAGATAAAATGCCGTGGCAAGATTTGACTCCAACGGTAATGACGGCTCTTCCCTATCGCAGCCATGGCCATTTTGGCTTTCTGCGGTGCTATGCCGCGGGCGTGCATAAAGGGGTAGCCTGAGAGCACATCATAAAGTGGGGTCATTCGATAGGCCGTTTCCTGCTCAATGAACAGGCTAAAGTTTTTGGCATGCCCATCAATGGCCGCCAGCATCCAGAATACAATTTGGCTTTTAAAGAAGGTGTCTCGATCGGGTAATGGCTGCTGAGAACCCATTAGCAGTTGCATCGCAGCCGCAATACCGGGCCCGCCATCAGCCTCATATTTCAGCGCAGGAGCAATGCCTAACGCCTGGCAGAAATCCTCTTGCGGCAAACGAATCAGCCAGCTGTTATCCCGCGCCCAACGCCGGTCAAAACGTTCGACGATCAGGACCTTCTGCTCGCCAAAATGCGCTAACTCGGCCTGCGCTACCGGCAGGCCAAACTGTTCTGCCATGCGCAAACATAACCACTCATTCTCACAGCTTTCGCTGAGATCCAGATTGTTATGTGCGATATGCCCAATGGGTAGTTTTATGATGTGGCTGGTTGGCGTACTCCCCTGTGGCCGGCACCACTGATTGCCGAACCAAAGCAGAGCGGTCTTTTCCTGCGCACCCGCCAGAGAGATCCGGAAATCATCAGTACCCGCCTCCATGCCCAACGGCGCCTCGCGGTACCCCAGCAGAAGTTGCTCTATTTCTTCGTCACTGACAGGCACGGCGTTCACTTGCCTTACCGAGGCCACATCGGCATGTTCAGGGTAAAGCTGGATCGCACCCACGCAGTCGCCGCCAATGCTGGAAAGCAGATCAAAAGGCTGTTTGGTTGCCGTTCTAAAATGCGCCTGTAGGCGGCTGCGAATAAGCTCGCTGTCCGGCAGCAGGTTGTCGAAAAAGTTATACACCACGTCACCGCGAAACGGTTCTGGTTGTAGCGGCAGGGATAACGATATGGCGCGCACGCCGGCTTGTGTCAGCCACTGTTCGTGGTAAACAAACGACATCGCGCCGCCCGCATGCTTTTCCAGCGTCCCTACAAGGGTGCCATTCAGCGCCACACGTAGCTTTTCCATGCTCACCACTCCTGATCCCAGGTTTTGGGATCGACCGGCTTGCCGCGCGGAGTCACTTGTAGCTCTAAATCCAGCGCAGCAAGCAGTTTGAACAACGTCTCCAGCCGCGTGCCGTCCGGGTTGTTTTCAAACGCGGAAACCGTGGCCTGCTTTAACCCAATGCTGTCAGCAGTTTTACTTTGGCTTTGGTTACGCTTTTTACGTTCATTGCGTAGCGCATGCGCCAACATCTTTGCCGAGGTGATTTTCATTTTATCCTCCCAAGCGGATGAAATGAGTATTATCCCCTATAGCGGATAAAGCAAATATTATCCTCTATAGGGGATAAAATAACCTACTCTGATTAAGCGGCTCTTTAGCTCTATCCATAAAAAAATCCACGCCGGAACGTGGATTCAATTTCATCGCCAAGGCCAGGCATCACGTTATTCGAAGTGAACTTCGGGGTTATCCGCCAGCGAAACGAAATTCTTCGTATTTTTATCCAGCGTGCGGATCTCGCCACTTTCGATGTCGTACACCCAGCCGTGCAGACGCAGGCCGTTGTTGCGCAGACCAACAGCAACGGACGGGTGAGTCTTAATATTATTTAGCTGGGCTATAACGTTCTCTTCAACCATAGCGTTAACTTTGTCGGTTTCGCTATCCCACGTTTTCTTCTCTACCACCGCTTTTGCCGCGTCCGCATAGTGCAGCCAGTGGGCCACAGCTGGCATCGGGTCAAGGCACTGGCAAGAAGCTATCGCCTTCATGGCGCCGCAGTTCGAGTGGCCGCAAATCACGATATCCGAGACGCCCAATGCCACCACCGCGTATTCAATGGTCGCCGACACCCCACCCGGCTCCGGGCCAAAGGAAGGAACGATGTTGCCTGCGTTACGGATAACGAAAAGCTGCCCCGGCTCTTGCTGAGTCACAAGCTCGGGTACCAGGCGGCTGTCAGAACACGAAATAAAAAGCGCTTTAGGGTTCTGGCTGGAGGCAAGGCTGCGGAAGAGCTCCTGACGCTGAGGGAAAATCTCTTTCTGGAAGTTGAGGAAGCCTTCAATGATATGTTGCATAGCACACTCTCTGGATCTGTAGTCTCGATAACATGATAAGCATCACTTCCCGTTAGTCCAGCACCTCGTAGGCAAAAAAGCGCGTTTCAAGGGCCTGGGGGGCAAGCCTGCCAAGTTACGAGGTACTGCAATCCGTTGATGAAGATAAGTCTGGGTAAGATGAGGAAAACTCGCGGGGCAAATCGCAGACACAAAAAAACCACCTTTCGGTAGCTTCTTGTTCGCGCTGTACTAATGGTGCGAAGGCCGGACTCGCACATAATGATTAATCATTTGATTTTAAAAAATTAAAAATAACTTTTAGATAATGTACCAACATCGATACCAACACATTAAATCGTTGAGTTTGGGACTCGAATCGGGCCAGCCCTGCCCAGGAAGATACTAACAATCGAACATATCTCTGGCGCTATGCATCAACCACATCCAATGCCGTCTTGCGAAAACAGGTATAGGCCTCTTCCCAGGAAACCTGGCTTTCACCGAATACCATTGGTGTAACAAACTGCAGATAGCGTTCCTTATAAACAGGATTGCTCGCCAGTTCTTCCAGCCCCATTTTCAGCTCTTCAACAGGCGATTCGCAGAATTCAGGGTACTGGGCACCGTAGCGTTCAATATCCTGCTCAATGCATTCCTGCACCAAGTGCTTCAAAACAGGAACGTCAGAACCTTTTTCTCTAACTATACAAAAATTGTCGTAGATATGACGCACCAGTGACTCATCCACTGCACGCTCCACATCACGCATGCTTGCAGCCGTTCTACGCATCATCGAAATCAGCTTTTCAGCCTGCGTGCTGGTGATAGTTGCGCAGGGGAAAGCCCCCACTACTTCGCCCTTCTTTGTTAGATCCATTACCAATGAACTAATAGCGCGGTTTTCCGCAACCTCAAGCAAATCTGTTTCCATTAGTTCCAGTTTGATAAATGGCCTTAAGCAGGGAATTTGTGCATATTCCTGCGGGTAGCGCACCGGAATTTCATTATAGCGATATTCATCACGAGTAACCTTTGGATACTCTTCATCCAGGCGAAACGTACCAGAGGCTGCAATCGTTTCGATAATGATCTGAATAATACCCTTACGGATGTTTTTACGCTGACCTCTGGAATATTGCTGGGAAAAACCGGCGACAGGGACAAGCTTAATGTCCACGTCCTCCGACATCCTGTTCAAAGATATCCCCGCTTTTGACAATGCCGTTCCACCGGCAAAAACCAGTTGATGCGTATCAAAGGCCAGAGGCTGGAGCAATCGCAATAACTCAACGATGTAATAATCTTTCTCTACAATTGCAACTGATTCAATGCCCAGAGCATCGGCAACATCTGGGAATAGCGTTGTTAAATCATCCATTTAATTTACTGTTCCCTACTGACAACGTTCTCTTAAAACGTGGTGAGGTTTTGATTTCCAGTGATGCGGGGATCTGAGTGGATTTACCACTATTATAGGCGCTTGTTGCTCCAACCAAGCGGTAATCCACGTTCAGACGTTCCAACGCCTCAATCACTACCGCAGCAGAACCTCCGGGAGCAGCAGGCATCAACTTGCCGGTAATCACATTTTGCCGCGCTTTGGTATAGACGCCATAGCCTACTTTCAACAGCTGTCCTTCCTTCACCAGTTCACGCAGTGCTCTACCAATTTGATCGTAACCAGCAAGATCTTTGAAATCGTCACGAGTGAAAACATAACGCTTTGAGCGTTTCAGTCGTGACTGAATACGAGCTTTTATGGTCATGTTATCCTCCTTTGGTCATTTCTTCATCATAGCAAACATACGACATTTTTACAGCAAACATACGACACTTAACTTACCCTGCTGCCAGCATTCCCGGATAGTGTCTAGCGATGATGTCACTCATCAGCTCAAGGCGCTTGAAGGTTATGTACTGAAGATAAGTCTGGGTAAGATGAGGAAAACTCGCGGGGCGGATTTCAGGCACAAAAAAACCACCTTTCGGTGGTTTCTTGTTCGCGCTGTACTAATGGTGCCGAAGGCCGGACTCGAACCGGCACGTATCTCTACGGTTGATTTTGAATCAACTGCGTCTACCGATTTCGCCACTTCGGCACTGCAAGTAGTATGCGGAAAACGGGTGCATTATACCTTTCAGCGATCCGCGTGCAACACTTATCCGTTGTTCAATGAGTTAAGTGCTGAAAAAATCGTCATAGTCGCTACTTTCCCCTTCCCTCCAATGCTTTTCTGCAAAGAATGCGCGAACTTTATCGCCCGCACGTCCGCCGCTTCTGCATATCAGATGGCCGCGTCGCCCACCACAGGAGTGATAAAAATGGCTCATTCAGGCCGCAATCATGCCGAAGCGGCATCGACTCTGCGCAAAATGGATAAGCAACCAATCAATTGAAATTAATATGCACCCTATTTTAGTAGCCAGAAAGTGGTATCGGTACCGTATCAAGACGGGAGGGAGGCAGAGTTGGGGGATTTTGCGCAGCAAGATGGCTGGTGTATGACCAACGATGCAATAGCGCGCTATAGCAAGCTCACCCATGGCAAAAACCAGCAGAGAACACTTGCCTCTGCTGAGTTGATAGCTCTAAGATGGTGAAAGTAAAATTTCCCTGGTGTTGGCCTATTTGGCAACCTGATTCAACATAGGTCAGGTTTTTTTATTATTTTTCATCAAAACTTAATAGGGAAATTATATGGTCTTATAGCGTCAGAGGCTAGTTAGACTAAAGTATAGTACGGCACTATACCTTTATTTGTTCATGTGGTTTATTATTTCACACCAAGGCAATCGGGCAACGTAACTATTTAAAACCAACAGTAATTAAGATTTATCAGCAGTCAACCAGCAGGCGTCATTTTGTAAAATAACAACCCCCCTATATCAATCCTGTTAGAAAACACTTTCCACGTTGCACTCACTAACCCCCTTATATTTATTGTCATTCATCTTATCGACCTCAATAATATTATTTTCATTCTGCATTCCAGCTACAGCAAATATCTTTCAGGCCACCCTGCACAACCGCTAAAGACAGTGCTGCTTCCCCCTCTATCACAGGGCCGGCGGAGCCGTTCACGCAAGCTGAAACCTGACTGGGCGGGATAATAAGGTTAACCAAAGTAGATTAAAAAGAATTATCATTATTGCGCCTGGCATGCGGTTAATGAAACTTCACTGATGTTACCGGATAAGTTTATTTTAATACAAGGGTGACATTATGTTTAATATCTATAGCGTTAACTACTCATCAATGAGTAACGAAAAGTCAGAAGATCTTTATATGCTAAGAAAGAACACGTTTAAGGACCGATTACAGTGGGCTGTAAACTGTTCAGACGGCAAGGAGCTGGATCAGTTTGATAATGAAAAGACCAATTACATTTTTGGCGTTAAGAACGACGTAATCATTTGCGGCACGAGGATGATTGATATGAAACACGACAATATGTTGAACAGCGCATTCTCCTCATTTTTTAACAACGCCTACATTCCAGAAGGGAACTTCATCGAGTCCACGCGCTTTTTCGTCGATAAAGAAAGAACCCATTCGCTGTTGGGGCGTCGATTCCCCGTTACCCTGGCTTTGTTCCTCTCGCTGATTAACTATGCACGGCAGCACCGTTATGACGGCATTCTTGCCGTCGCCAGCCATCCGATGCTACATATCATCAAGAGCTCAGGCTGGAATGTCTCGCTGCTGGAGACCGGAATTTCCGAAAAGAACGAGCCTGTTCATCTGTTGCTGGGTCATGTGGACGACAAAAGCCTGGAGGCGTTGAAAGCCAGAATATTCAGTAAGCTCAGTATGCCGGACGAAAGCATTCTGAACGCCTGGCCGCTGACGTCAAAGCCGGCAATCTAATCAACAAACCGGTCTAATCAGCTGAAGTTCCATACCCAGACGTATTGCATGCCGGGCATTCGCCACCCCCAGCTTTTTGACAATGTTGGACATATGAAACTTGATGGTACAGGTCTTTATCCCCAGGATCATTCCCGTTTCCTGGTAGGTTTTACCCACGCTGGCCCAATAGAGGATCTCGTTTTCCCTGTCGGTAAAGCGGGAGTTTTTTTCCGAGTCGGCGGCGTTTTTTTCTGACAGTGAAGCCAGCGTAAGATACGTCTCATGCACTGACGCCAGCAAGAGCGCAATGTCGCCTTTATTCTCGATAAGCGCCTGCATTATTTCCGCCTTGCGCTCGCAGTTGAGCGTAAAGGACAGGGTGACAAGATTATTATTAAAGTCGTGCAACACGAAGGTATAGCCGTTAGCCACCCCAAACTCACGCGCCCGATCGAAAAGTTCAGGGAAGCGAAACCCTGCGCCGGCCATCAAATTTTCATCCCAGGCGAAAGGCGTCAGACGATTCAGCGCGGTAATAACCACCGGGTCGGTATACTGCAATCCTTTTTCTTTATATTGCTTTACCCATTCCCCCGGGTAGTTTGTTACGCCAAAGATGCACGACATATCTTTTTTGGATAAGACAACATATGCCCAGATGAGCTCGCCGAAATCATGTAATGCCGCTTCCAGACGCTTGCTGATAACGCTGCTGATATTGTCTTCATATTCCATTAACTGCCGGCTCCCGATAGCTAAAAAATACCGCTCAGCAGAATATACCAGAAAGAGGTACGCAGCCGGAACCTCCGGCTCGGCTATACGTTGACGAGTGGCTTATCAGGGCGCAGGCATGAACTGCACCCCAGAACGTCCGCAACGCGTAGAAACAAAAAAGGCGCAACCCAATGGCTACGCCTTCTTAAACTGCCCGTAATGCCGCTACTTGCGTTTCAGCAGCATATACACGCTGATCAGCAGGAACAGCATGCTCGGCAGCAGCGCGCCCAGCACCGGCGGCATGTTGTACACCAGGCTCAGCGGGCCGAAGATCTGGTCCAGCACGTAGAACAGGAACCCGAAGCTGATGCCGGTCACCACGCGCACGCCCATCGGCACACTACGCAGCGGCCCGAAGATGAACGACAGCGCCATCAGCATCATCACCGCCACAGAAAGCGGCGAGAACACCTTGCTCCACATGTTCAGCTGGTAGCGGTTGGCTTCCTGGCCGCTCTGCTTCAGGTACTTCACGTAGTTGTGCAGGCCGCTGATGGAGAGTGAGGTTGGGTCCAGCGCCACCACGCCCAGTTTGTCCGGGGTGAGGTTGGTTTTCCATTCGCCGGTCAGCGTTTGGGTGCCGGTGACCTGTTTTTCGTTGGTCAGGTCGGAAGTATCCACCTGCGAAAGCTTCCACACGCCGTCTTCAAAGCTGGCGGTGGCGGCATAGCGCACCGTCTCCAGCCTGCGCTGGTCGTTGAAATGGTAGATGTTTACGCCGGAAAGCTCTTTCTCGCCCGCCACGCGCTCAATGTAGATGAAGTCGTTGCCGTCCTTCGCCCACAGGCCGTTTTTGGTGGAAAGCAGCGAGCCGCCGTACATCTGTTGCGCACGGTAGTTGCGCGCCATCTGGTCGCCCTGCGGTGCCACCCACTCGCCAATCGCCATGGTCAACAGCACCAGCGGGATAGCGGTTTTCATCACCGAGCCGGCGATCTGCATGCGGGTAAAACCGGAAGCCTGCATCACCACCAGTTCGCTGCGCGTTGCCAGTTGCCCCAGGCCGAGCAAGGCGCCCAGCAGGGCCGCCATCGGGAAGAAAATCTCGATGTCCTTCGGCACGCTCAGCAGGGTAAACATCCCCGCGCTCAGCGCCGTGTACTCGCCCTGGCCCACTTTGCGCAACTGGTCGACGAACTTGATGATGCCGGAAAGCGACACCAGCATGAACAGCGTCATGATGATGGTGTTGAAAATCGTCTTACCGATATAACGGTCTAAAACGCCAAACATCAGGCCGCTCCTCTCAGGCGTGCGCGCAGCTTACGCATCGGCACGGTATCCCACAGGTTTAGCGCCAGCGCGATCGCGAAGTACGCCGCGTTGACCACCCACAGCCAGATCATCGGGTCCAGCTTGCCCTTGCCGCCGTTGGAACGCAGCGAGGTCTGCAGCAGGAAGAAAATCAAATACAACAGGATGGCCGGCAGCATGCTCAGCACGCGGCCCTGGCGCGGGTTCACCACGCTGAGCGGCACCACCAGCAGCGCCATGATGGCCACGGACAACACCAGCGTCAGGCGCCAGTGGAACTCGGCGCGCGCGTCCGGGTCGTCCGACTGCCACAGCGTCTGCATCGACATCTGTTCGGCCTGGTTGCCGTCAATGGCGACCGCACGGTGGCCCACCACCGCTTTATAGTCGTTGAAATCGGTTATGCGGAAGTCACGCAGCAGCGCGGTGCCTTCAAAGCGGGTGCCCTTGTCCAGCGTCACCACCTGCGAACCGTCTTTCATTTGGTTGATCTTGCCGTGCTCGGCCACCACCACGGAAGGGCGCTGGTTGCCGTTCGGCCGCAGTTGCGCCAGGAACACGTCGTTGAAGGTGCTGCCCTTGACGTTGCCGATAAACAGCACCGCGTTGCCGTCTTGCGAGGGTTTGAACTGCCCTTCCGCCAGGCCGGCGATGCTCGGGTTGGCTTTCGCCTCGCTGATCACCACGTCCTGATAACGGGAGGCCAGCGGGCCGGCCCAGAACACGTTCACCGCCGCCACGGCGGAGGTTATCAGCGCCAGCACCATCGCAGCGATGATCAGGGTGCGTTTACCCAGCCCGCAGGCGTGCATAACGGTGATTTCGCTGTCGGTATACAACCGCCCAAGCGTCATCAACAAGCCGAGAAACAGGCTTAATGGCAGGATTAGCTGCGCCATCTTCGGCACACCCAATGCAAGCAGAGAGAGGACTAAATTTGTCGGGACATCGCCGTCCACCGCGTCGCCTAACACCTTGACCAGGTTCTGACAAAAGAAGATCAGAAGCAGGATAAAAAGGATCGCGATTTGGCTCTTTAGCGTTTCCCGTACCAGATATCTTATGATGATCACGCTTATTACGCCTGTGAAAACTTGTCTTTTTGCAGGAAAATCGATAGTTTCATCGCTAATCCGCCATTTATTCTCATCATATGGCAACCGTCATAGCTAAAATAGTATTACAACATCTAGCATTTGGGTGTCCTATAGGAACTTGCTTATAGTCGCCAAAACAGAGCAATTTACGCCGTTCAGGTTAACATAGTTAGTTAACTCAATGGCGGGAGTTGATTACGGCGTTGGGTCATTCTAGCCGTAGCTTCCGCCTTTGTCTTTAAGATTCAGGAGAGTGCATGGAGTTCAGTGTAAAAAGCGGTAGTCCGGAAAAACAGCGCAGTGCCTGTATTGTAGTCGGCGTTTTCGAACCGCGCCGCTTGTCCCCTATCGCAGAACAACTCGACAAAATCAGTGATGGTTATATCAGCGCATTGCTGCGCCGTGGCGAACTGGAAGGTAAAGTCGGGCAGACATTACTGCTGCACCATGTACCTAACATTCTCTCCGAACGCATCCTGTTAATCGGCTGTGGCAAAGAGCGCGAGCTCGATGAACGCCAGTACAAACAGGTGATTCAAAAAACCATCAATACCCTTAACGATACCGGCTCCATGGAAGCGGTCTGCTTCCTGACCGAGCTGCACGTGAAAGGCCGCAACACTTACTGGAAGGTGCGCCAGGCGGTAGAAACCGCCAAAGAAACGCTCTACACCTTCGATCAGCTGAAAAGCAATAAAGTGGAGCCGCGCCGTCCGTTGCGCAAAATGGTGTTCAACGTGCCGACCCGTCGCGAGCTGACCAGCGGCGAACGCGCCATCCAGCACGGTCTGGCGGTGGCTTCCGGCATTAAAGCGGCGAAAGATCTCGGCAACATGCCGCCGAACATCTGTAACGCCGGTTACCTGGCCTCCCAGGCTCGCCAACTGGCGGACGCCTTCAGCACCAACATCGTTACCCGCGTCATCGGCGAACAGCAGATGAAAGAGCTGGGGATGAACGCCTATCTGGCGGTCGGCCATGGTTCGCAGAACGAATCATTGATGTCGGTGATGGAATATAAGGGCAACCCGAACCCGGACGCTAAGCCGATCGTGCTGGTGGGCAAAGGGCTGACCTTCGATTCCGGCGGTATCTCGATCAAACCTGCCGAAGGCATGGACGAGATGAAGTACGACATGTGCGGCGCCGCCACGGTGTACGGCGTGATGCGCGTGGTGGCGGAGCTGAACCTGCCGCTGAACGTGATCGGCGTGCTGGCCGGCTGTGAAAACATGCCGGGCGGCAGCGCTTATCGTCCGGGCGACGTGCTGACCACCATGTCCGGCCAGACCGTCGAGGTGCTCAACACCGACGCCGAAGGCCGCCTGGTGCTGTGCGACACCCTGACCTACGTAGAGCGTTTCGATCCGGAGCTGGTGATTGACGTCGCCACCCTGACCGGCGCCTGCGTGATCGCGCTGGGCCACCACATCACCGGCCTGATGTCGAACCACAACCCGCTGGCGCACGAACTGATCGGCGCGTCCGAGCAGGCCGGCGACCGCGCGTGGCGTTTGCCGATGGCCGACGAGTACTACGAGCAGCTGGACTCCAATTTTGCCGATATGGCGAACATTGGCGGCCGTCCGGGGGGTGCCATCACCGCCGCCTGCTTCCTGTCGCGCTTTACCCGCAAGTACAGCTGGGCGCACCTGGACATCGCCGGCACCGCCTGGCGTTCCGGCAAGGCCAAAGGGGCAACCGGGCGACCGGTAGCCTTGCTGTCTCAGTTCCTGTTGAACCGTGCTGGACTGAACGGCGACGATTAAATCTGAGCGGTAATTCAGGTATAATCCCGAGGGGCACAGCATGCTGTGCCCCTACATTTTTTTATAGGCAGCGGTGAATCAGATGATCAAGCAGGCAACGTTCTATTTAATTGAACACGCGGAACCGGCAGGCGCGCTCAGCGCGCATGAGGCCGTGGCCTGCGCCGTTGCCGCCGAACGTTGGCGTTCCGGCAAGCGGGTGTTGATCGCCTGCGAGAGCCAGGAACAGGCCCAGCGGCTGGACGAAGCGCTGTGGCAGCGCGATCCGCACCAGTTCGTGCCGCACAACCTGGCCGGCGAAGGCCCGCACTACGGCGCGCCGGTAGAGCTGTGCTGGCCCGGCAAGCGCGGCAACTCCCCGCGGGATCTGCTGATCGCCCTGCTGCCGCAGTTTGCAGATTTTGCTACTGCTTTCCATGAAGTGGTAGACTTCGTCCCTTACGAAGACACCCTGAAACAGTTGGCGCGCGACCGATATAAAGCCTATCGCAGCGTCGGCTTCCATTTGACCACGGCAACGCCGCCAACTCACTGAACAACGATATAAAATGGAAAAGACAAACAGTCATCTCGATACCGCATACGACCCGAAAGAGATCGAACAGAAGCTGTACGATCACTGGGAAAACCAGGGTTACTTCAAGCCAAACGGCGATACCAGCCAGGAAAGCTTCTGCATCATGATCCCGCCGCCGAACGTCACCGGCAGCCTGCACATGGGCCACGCTTTCCAGCAGACCATCATGGACACCATGATCCGCTACCAGCGCATGCAGGGGAAAAACACCCTGTGGCAGGCCGGTACCGACCATGCCGGTATCGCTACCCAGATGGTGGTTGAGCGCAAGATCGCCGCAGAAGAAAACAAAACCCGCCATGACTATGGCCGCGACGCGTTCATCGACAAAATCTGGCAGTGGAAAGCGGAATCCGGCGGCACCATCACCCGCCAGATGCGCCGTCTGGGCAACTCCGTCGACTGGGAGCGCGAGCGCTTCACCATGGACGAAGGCCTGTCCAACGCGGTACGCGAAGTGTTTGTCCGCCTGCACAAAGAAGATCTGATCTACCGCGGCAAGCGCCTGGTGAACTGGGATCCGAAACTGCGCACCGCCATCTCCGATCTGGAAGTGGAAAACCGCGAGTCCAAAGGCTCGATGTGGCACCTGCGCTACCCGCTGGCCGACGGCGCCAAAACCGCCGAAGGCAAAGATTATCTGGTGGTCGCCACCACCCGTCCGGAAACCGTGCTCGGTGATACCGGCGTGGCGGTGAACCCGGAAGATCCGCGCTACAAAGACCTTATCGGCAAAGAAATCATTCTGCCGCTGGTTGGCCGCCGCATCCGCATCGTCGGCGACGAACACGCCGATATGGAAAAAGGCACCGGCTGCGTGAAAATCACCCCGGCGCACGACTTTAACGACTACGAAGTCGGTAAACGTCACGGCCTGCCGATGATCAACATCCTGACTTTCGACGGCGATATCCGCCAGGAAGCGGAAGTGTTCAACACGCTCGGTGAAATCTGCACCGACTACTGCAACGAAATTCCGGCCCAGTACCGTGGCCTGGAGCGTTTCGCGGCGCGTAAAGCGGTGGTTGCCGCCTTTGAAGAATTGGGTCTGCTGGAAGAGATCAAACCGCACGACCTGACGGTGCCTTATGGCGACCGCGGCGGCGTGGTGATCGAGCCGATGCTGACCGACCAATGGTACGTGCGCACTGCACCGCTGGCGAAAGTGGCGGTGGAAGCCGTTGAGCAAGGCGAAATTCAGTTCGTGCCGAAGCAGTACGAAAACATGTACTTCAGCTGGATGCGCGACATTCAGGACTGGTGCATCTCCCGTCAGCTGTGGTGGGGCCACCGCATTCCGGCCTGGTACGACGTGAACGGCAAAGTCTACGTTGGCCGCAGCGAAGAAGAAGTGCGCAGCGAAAACAACCTGGGCGCCGACGTGGTGCTGAACCAGGACGAAGACGTGCTGGACACCTGGTTCTCTTCCGGCCTGTGGACCTTCTCTACCCTGGGCTGGCCAGAGCAGACCGACGCGCTGAAAACCTTCCACCCGACCAGCGTGATGGTCAGCGGCTTCGACATCATCTTCTTCTGGATTGCGCGCATGATCATGCTGACCATGCACTTCATGAAGGACGAAAACGGCAAGCCGCAGGTCCCGTTCAAGACGGTCTACATGACCGGCCTGATCCGCGACGACGAAGGGCAGAAAATGTCCAAGTCGAAAGGCAACGTCATCGATCCGCTGGACATGGTTGACGGCATCTCGCTGGAAGATCTGCTGGAAAAACGCACCGGCAACATGATGCAGCCGCAGCTGGCGGAAAAAATCCGCAAGCGCACCGAGAAGCAGTTCCCGAACGGTATCGAACCGCACGGCACCGACGCCCTGCGCTTCACCCTGGCGGCGCTGGCCTCTACCGGCCGTGACATTAACTGGGACATGAAGCGTCTGGAAGGCTACCGCAACTTCTGTAACAAGCTGTGGAACGCCAGCCGCTTTGTGCTGATGAACGCGGAAGGTCAAGACTGCGGCTTCAACGGCGGCGAGAAAGTGCTGTCGCTGGCGGACCGCTGGATCCTGGCCGAATTCAACCGCACGGTGAAGGCTTACCGCGAAGCGCTGGACACCTATCGCTTCGATCTGGCCGCCAACATTCTGTATGAATTCACCTGGAACCAGTTCTGCGACTGGTATCTGGAGCTGACCAAGCCGGTGGTAAGCAACGGCAGCGAAGCGGAACAGCGCGGCACTCGCCACACGCTGATCACCGTGCTGGAAGCCCTGCTGCGCCTGGCGCACCCGGTGATCCCGTTCATTACCGAAACCATCTGGCAGCGCGTGAAAACCCTGACCGGCGAAACCGCAGCGGCTCTTCAAAACGAAAGCATCATGCTGCAGCCGTTCCCAGAGTACGACGCCGCGCTGGAAGACACGCAGGCGCTGAACGACCTGGAGTGGATCAAGCAGGCGATCACCGCGGTGCGCAACATCCGCGCCGAGATGAACATCGCGCCGAGCAAACAGCTGGACGTGCTGCTGCGCAACTGCAACGCCGATGCCCAGCGCCGCGTGCTGGAGAACCAGAGCTTTATCGAGCGTCTGGCGCGCCTGGCATCCATCACCCTGCTGCCTGCGGGCGAGAAAGGCCCGCTCTCGGTCACCAAGCTGGTGGACGGCGCCGAGTTGCTGATCCCTATGGCCGGCTTTATCGATAAAGACGCCGAAATCGCGCGTCTGTCGAAAGAGATGGGCAAGCTGGATGCGGAAATCGCGTCGATCGAAGGCAAGCTGTCGAACGAAGGCTTTGTGGCGCGCGCACCGGAAGCGGTGGTCGCCAAAGAGCGCGAGCGTCTGGCGGCCTGTAAAGAAGGCAAAGTGAAGCTGCTGGAACAGCAGGCGACCATCGCCGCGCTGTAACGGCTGCGGGTTGGTGGCAACAGCTGAAAACAGCGGGGATCTCCCCGCTGTTTTTTTATCGCCGTTGCATCCGGCCCGGTTAAGATGTTATTACAAGGTGAAAGGCAACGTCCCATATGGACGCCGCCAGGGTATAAACCCGGCGCGTTTTTGTCTGCACCAAAAATGATATTCCGGAACCATTCAGGTTCTTTTTATGGCGAGTGTAAACATGACAACAGCAACCCCAGTGCGTCTTCTGGTGCGCCCAATAACGGCCGACGACAATGCCGCTATTGCTAACGTCATTCGCGAAGTCTCCGCCGAGCACGGTTTGACGGCGGATAAAGGCTATACCGTTTCCGACCCCAATCTGGACGTCTTGTATCAGCTCTACAGCCTGCCGCGCAGCGCTTATTGGGTGATAGAAGTCGACGGTCAGATTGCCGGCGGCGGCGGCATTGCCCCGCTGCAGGGCGGTGAAGACGATATTTGCGAATTACAGAAAATGTATTTTCTGCCGGTTTTGCGCGGCAAGGGCCTGGCGAAACGCCTGGCGTTAGAAGCCCTGGAGTTTGCCCGTCAACAGGGCTTCCGCTGTTGTTATTTAGAAACCACCGCCAGTCTGACGCAGGCCATCGGACTGTATGAGCATCTGGGCTTCGAACACATCGACTGCGCCATGGGCACCACCGGCCACGTCGACTGCGAAGTGACCATGCTGAAAACGCTTTAATCAGAGTTGGTTGTAAGCCCGAGATACTCGGGCCTAGCGCACCGAGGGGCGCTCCGACGGCCAAGGCCGTTACGACCCCTTCGGCACGCTCTCCCTAATAACGGACTTTGTCAGCCTTCTGGCAGATCCCGCCTTGAATCTGTTTTCCCCCCCATCCCCCCGCTTTTGATCGCCCACTCAATCCGGCTCAGTACCAGGCTGGTGAGGTACGACACCAGGATCAACAACAGCAGCACCAGCGGCGTATAGCGCGGCGCAAAAATCAGTTTCTGGGTGAAGTAATAGCAGTAGAAGCTGTGGGTCAGCCACATGTACATCGAATGTTTGCCCAGCTCAACCACCACCTTGTTCACCCTGCTGCCCAGCGCGTCGGCGGTTTTCATCATCGCGATAATAAACAGCGGCGTCACCAGCAGCAGCCCCGGATTATGGGCAACGATAAACACCGCCACGGTTACCACCAGCAAGATCAACGGATGGGTGCGCCCCAGCGTGGCTATCAGCTTCGCCAGCCACGAGCCCGCCGGGGCCTGTTGGGTACGGCCAAACACCATGCCAAAACCAAAAGGCAGCAGCCAGGTGCAATATTCGATCAGCACCTGCGGCGCCCAAGGGAAATACTGCAATCCCTTGCCGCACATCGCCGCAGCAAACAGCACGCCCAACAAGGCCGTCGTATTCAGTTTCGACAACAGCGGCAACGAGAGCACATACAGAACATAAAGTTTGAAGAACCACCACTCGCTGTTATAGGTGGATTTGAGGCCAATAAAGTTTTCAATAAACAGCGATGGCGAAAGGGAATATCTTTCACCCGGAAAGAAAATGATGCCGATCGGCACAAAGATAAACAACACTATCCAGTAGCTGATATATAAATTCTTCAGCTTGCCCCAGATATATTTAAAAGAAATTTCTTTTTTAAGTGAAAAGCCATAACCGGACAAGAACAGGAACATCGACACGCAAATCTTGCCGAACAGGCCAAGATACATCTCAATGTCTATCCCGTTAACAATATGATATACCGAAATATCAGGGCTAATTCGGCCTGGATAAGCGAACAGGTGATGGACCAACATCAGAATGATGGCAATCCCTTTTAAATAATTAGACTTATTAATTGAAATTTCCATATTTCTTAATATATTATCCGCTATCAGGTGTCGTTATCATATAGCAGCCCCCATTTTCTGACACTTCCTTTCTAATCGGATTAATCCCATATTTAATTTCCCGGTAAAAAACAAAGGCACAGCGTTTTTATTAACGCGTTTTTCCCACTCTGGTTGCCTTTTTTTGTTATCCCACGCCACCAAAACCCGGCCCGAAACCAGGAATCAAAAATCATTAACATGGTCATATTTTAATTAATTTGTTAAATACAAATAAAATCAAATAGATAATAACAAAACAAAAATCAATCATCATATTTTTTGTGATATTCATTAACAAATTAACGATCACAAATTGACCTCTTGCCGCCTTGCGATACTCTGCCCTGACAGGCTTATGCCGCATTCGCACGGAGAAGGGTCATGTCGGAAAACGCTTTTGATTACATCATTGTCGGCGCAGGCTCCGCCGGCTGCGTGCTGGCGGCGCAGCTGATCCGCCGTACCCAGGCGCGGGTACTGCTGCTGGAAGCCGGCGGCGACGACAATAACCTGTTCATCAAGATGCCGGCCGGCGTGGCGAAAATCATCGCCAAAAAAAGCTGGCCGTATGAAACCGAACCGGAGCCGCACGCCAACAACCGCCGCATGCAAATTGCCCAGGGCAAAGTGTTGGGCGGCAGCAGCTCGGTCAACGGCATGATCTACATTCGCGGCCAGCGGCAGGATTACGACGAATGGGCCGAACGTTACGGCTGCGTCGGCTGGGGCTATCAGGATGTGCTGCCCTATTTCAAACGTGCCGAGGCCAACGAGAGCCTGTCCGACGCTTATCACGGCGGCGAGGGGCTGCTGCCGGTCAGCGAGAACCGCTACCGCCACCCGCTCAGCATGGCGTTTATCCGCGCCGGCCAGGAGCTAAACCTGCCTTACCGCAACGATTTCAACGGCGACAGCCAGCACGGCGTGGGGTTTTACCAAACCACCACCCATAACGGCGAACGCGCCAGCACCGCCCGCACCTATCTGAAAGCGGTACGTAACGACCAACGGCTGGTGGTGAAACTGAACGCGCTGGTGCATCGGGTCGTGTTCGACGGCAACATGGCCACCGGCGTGGTGTATAGCCAGAACGGCGGCAGCGAAGTCACCGCCCATGCCGCGAAAGAAGTGATCCTCAGCGCCGGCGCGGTAGGCTCGCCGAAGATCCTGATGCTGTCCGGCATCGGGCCACGCGAGCACCTGCAACAGCTGGGGATCGAACCGCGTGCGGACTTGCCGGTGGGCAAGAACTTTCACGATCACCTGCATATGTCGATCAACGTCAGCACCCGTGAACCGGTCAGCCTGTACGGGGCCGATCGCGGCCTGCAGGCGCTGCGCCACGGCACTGAATGGCTGGCGTTCCGCAGCGGCGTGCTCACCTCCAACGTGCTGGAAGGCGCCGCCTTCACCGACAGCCTGGGCGACGGCCGGCCGGACGTGCAGATCCACTTTCTGCCGCTGCTGGACAGCTGGGACGACGTGCCCGGCGAGCCGCTGCCGGACATTCACGGCTTCACGCTGAAGGTCGGCTACCTGCAACCGAAGGCGCGCGGCGAAGTGCTGCTGCGCAGCCGCGATCCGCGCGATCCGGTCAAGCTGCACGCCAATTACCTCGGCCACCCGGAAGATCTGGCCGGCAACGTGCGCGCGGTGAAGTTCGGCCTGCGCTTCCTGCAAACCGCCGCCCTCAAGCCGATCGTCAAAGATCTGCTGATGCCGCAACCGGCGTGGCTGAACGATGAAGCGCAACTGGAGGAGTTCGTGCGTAACTTCTGCAAAACGGTGTATCACCCGGTAGGCAGTTGCCGCATGGGCCCGTCGCCGCAGGACTCGGTGACCGATCTGCAACTGCGGGTACACGGCTTTGAACGGCTCCGGGTGATCGATTGCTCGGTGATGCCGCAGGTGACCAGCGGCAACACCAATGCGCCGACCATCATGCTGGCGGAAAAAGCGGTGGATTTGCTGCTGGGCGCGCCGCAATAAGGGAACGCCCGGCGGTCAGGCGGCTGCGGGCACGCCGCTGTGGAAACGCAGCTCGCTGTCCGGCGACAGGATCAGCGCCGCTTCAATGCGGCCGAAGTGGGCCACCCGCTCGCTGATGTCGCCGCCGGCAATCTGTTCGGCCAGTGTCAGGTAATCCTGATAATGCCGTGCCTCGGAGCGCAGCAACGAGACGTAGAAACGGTTTAACTCGTCGTCCAGGTGCGGTGCCAGCCGGGCGAAGCGTTCGCAGGAGCGCGCTTCGATATAGGCGCCGCAGATCAGCTTGTCGATCAACGTGGCCGGATCGTGGGTGCGAACCTCGCGGATCATGCCTTTGGCATAGCGGCTGGCGGTGATTTTCTTGTAGGGGATGCGCCGCGCCTGCATGATCTCCAGCACCTGCGAGAAGTGGTGCAGCTCTTCTTTGATCAGCAGCACCATCTTGTCCGCCAGTTCCTGGCCGTAGGCCGAACCGTTTTTCGGCAAGATTTTCCTGGTGAACTGGCCCTGGCGGAACAACGCTTCCGGCTCGCCCTGCGCTTCATGCAGAAAGGCCTCGTAAGGCCTGAGCAACGCCAGCAAGGCATCGCCGCTCTCTTTGTCCGCCACGTAGCGACGGATCAGCCACATGCCGGTCTGCGCCGCTTTCAGCTCGCACACCATATGGTCAGTCAGCAACAGCGGCAGGTTTTCCGGACGGCGCGCAGCGTCGATCCAGGCATCAGGCGTTTCACAGTGCAGGAAGTTTAAAATCGGGGATAACAGGGATTGGTATTTCATCAGCTTCAATTAGGGGCCGGCTAGCGCCGGCCCACAGAAATTAATCAGTGGCGTTTGCCGTCGTCGTCTTCGTCGATCAATTCACCGTCTTCTTCATCATCCTCACCGTCTTCACCGTTCGGATCTTCGTAGTAGGTGCCCCAACCGTCGTAGTTAACGCCGCAACGTTCCGCCAGCGCCACCAACTGCTCTACCTGGGTGTCGATCAGTTCGGCGTTCAGGCCGACTTCGCTGATCACGTCGCAGCACATCACCAGCGTGCCGTCTTCCACTTCCAGCTCTTCGGCGTCGGTCACTTCGTAGCCCAGCTTGAAGGCTTCGACAGCGGCCTGCTCCAGCACTTCAAACTTTTCAGCAGAGAAATGGTGTTCGATGGTGTAGAGCGCATCCGGATCGCTGCCGTCTTCCAGCAGTTCTTCGATGATCAGGCGGGTCTCTTCACGTTGTTCTTCCAGCTGTTCGCGGTTTGCCATGCCTATATCCTCAAGTCAAATGGCCTGTATTCCTTCTATTTTCACACACCGCCGTCATAGCTGCCACGATAAACGTGAAAGATTTCTTCTGCGGGGTTGAAATTGAATATTCATACATATAAAGTGAATTTTAATTCAATTGAAACGATCAGGACATGCGGAAATGAGTACGATGAACCCGTTCTACAAACGTCACTTTCTGAGGTTAATGGATTTCACGCCGGCAGAGCTGCTGGCGCTGTTGCGGCTTTCGGCCGAATTGAAGCAGGCCAAAAAGCAGGGTAAGGAAACGCGGCGTCTGCAGGGCAAGAACATTGCGCTCATCTTCGAAAAAGACTCGACCCGCACCCGTTGCTCTTTCGAAGTTGCCGCTTTCGATCAGGGCGCCCAGGTCACCTATCTCGGCCCAAGCGGCAGCCAGATCGGCCATAAGGAATCGATGAAAGACACCGCCCGCGTGTTGGGCCGGATGTACGACGGTATTCAATACCGCGGTTACGGCCAGCATCTGGTGGAAACCCTGGCCACCCATGCCGGCGTGCCGGTGTGGAACGGGCTGACCAATGAATTCCACCCAACCCAGCTGCTGGCGGACCTGCTCACCGTACAGGAACAGTTGCCGGGCAAACCTTTGAGCGAGGTGAAATTCGCTTACCTCGGCGACACGCGCAACAACATGGGCAACACCTTGCTGGAAGCTGCCGCGTTGGCGGGCATGGATCTGCGCCTGGTGGCACCGAAAGCCTGTTGGCCGCAGCCGGAACTGGTGGCCGAGTGCCAGGCGCTGGCGCAACAGACCGGCGCCAAGATCACCCTGACCGAAGACATTGCCGAAGGGGTGAAAGACGCGGATTTCCTGTACACCGACGTGTGGGTGTCGATGGGCGAACCGAAAGAAACCTGGCAGGAGCGGATCGCGCTGCTGAAACCCTATCAGGTCAATATGGCGATGGTGAAACTGACCGGTAACCCGAACGTCAAATTCCTGCATTGCTTGCCGGCGTTTCACGACGACCAAACCACCCTCGGCAAACAGATGGCGGAACAATACGGGCTGCAGGGTGGCATGGAAGTCACCGATGAAGTGTTCGAATCTGCGCACAGCGTGGTGTTCGATCAGGCCGAAAACCGCCTGCACACCATCAAGGCGGTGATGGTCGCCACGCTGAGCGAAACCATTTAAAGCATATTGCCGGGGCGCGTCACGCACAGGCAATGGGGCGCGCAGGCCTGCCGGCTTGCGCGCCCCAACCCCTTCCCCGCTCTGGCAACCCCCGGCCGGCGCGCCTAATATATTCTTGTCATATCAAATAGCCGATTGACCTTTGCCAGCCTTGGGCAAAGGTTCTACCGTGGTGCGAAAACCAACGATAACAAACACTTCTCAGCACTGCCGCGCAGTGCCCTCAGGGGATACACACCGATGAACGCCAAAGTCCTGCCGCTGTTAATGCTTGCCGCTCTGTCCGCCTCTGCGCTCGCCGCCACCCCGCCCAACACGCTGGTGGTAGTGCAATCGCTGGACGATATCGTCAGCCTGGATCCGGCGGAGGCCAACGAGCTGTCCAGCATCCAGACCGTGCCCAGCCTGTATCAGCGGCTGGTGCAGGCGGATCGCGACGATCCGGCGAAAGTGGTGCCGGTGCTGGCGGAAAGCTGGCAGGGCGATGCGGCGGCAAAAACCCTGACAATCAAGCTGCGCCCGCAGGCGGCGTTCGCCTCCGGCAACCCGCTGACCGTCGACGACGTGATCTTCTCCTACAGCCGCGCGGTGAAAATGAACAAATCGCCGGCCTTTATCCTCAACGTGCTCGGCTGGCAGCCGGACAATATCGACGCGCAGCTGAAAAAGATCGACGAGCACAGCCTGCAACTGAGCTGGACGGCTGACGTCAGCCCGGCGGTAGCGCTGAACATTCTCTCTACGCCGATCGCCTCGATCGTCGACAGCAAGGCGGTACAGCCGAACGCCAAAGACGGCGACTACGGCAATGCCTGGCTGAAGATGCACTCCGCCGGTAGCGGGCCGTTTAAAATGCGCGTCTACCAGCCGCATCAGGCGATCGTGCTGGACGCCAATTCAACCTCGCCGGGCAGCAAGCCGCTGCTGCACAGCATCATCATTAAAAGCGTGCCGGACCCGGCCACCCGCCGCCTGCTGATCCAGCAAGGCGACGCCGATGTGGCGCGTGAGCTTGGCCCGGACCAGACCCTGGCGTTAAAAAATCAGCCGGGCGTGAAGGTGTTGGAAATCCCGTCCGCCGAGCAGAACTATTTAGTGTTCAATACCGGCAACGCCGCCAATCCGCTGCTGAAAAACCCGGCCTTCTGGGAGGCAGCGCGTTATCTGATCGATTATCAGGGCATCACCAGGGATCTGCTGAAGGGCCAATATTTTGTGCATCAGAGCTTCCTGCCGATCGGGCTGCCGGGCGCGCTGGAAGACAACCCGTTCGGCTTCGATCCGGCCAAAGCCAGGGCGATCCTGGCCAAGGCCGGCATCACCAACGCAGCCCTGACGCTGGACGTGGAGAACAAGCCGCCGTTTATCACCATCGCCCAGGCGTTGCAGGCCAGTTTTGCCCAAGGCGGCGTGAAGCTGGACCTGTTGCCGGCCGCCGGCAGCCAGGTGTATTCGCGGGTGCGCGCCAAACAGCACCAGGCAGCGATCCGTTTGTGGATCCCGGACTACTTCGACGCTCACTCCAACGCCAGCGCCTTCGCCTATAACGACGGCAAGGCCAGCACGGTAGCGGGCCTCAATGGCTGGCAGATCCCGCAGCTCAGCAAGCAGACGCTGGCGGCGGTGGCCGAAGCCGATCCGGCCAAACGCACTGCGCTGTACACCGCCATGCAGCAGGAGCTGCAACGCAGTTCGCCGTATGTGTTTATCGATCAGGCCAAAACCGAAGTGGTGCTGCGCGATAACGTCAAAGGCTACCAACAGGGTCTGAACGCCGACATGGTCTACTACGATCGCGTCAGCAAATAACCGGCGGGCGGCCATCGCCGGCCAATCGATTGCGAAGCGGCAAAAATCGGCGTTTTAGCGCTTGCAGTGGCGAAAAGCGCGAGTATAATGCGCGACAATTTGCCAGGAGAAAGCATGAAAAACGCCGTGTGTTTTGTTAGCCGCAACCGACAAAACCAACCGCCAATCGGCGGCCAGCTGCCGTTGTTTCTCCTGTTGCTAAACCGATCGTTTCAGGCCCCTCGTTGAGGGGCTTTTTTTTGCCTTAAAAAGCCCCGCGCCACGGGCACGAGTCGAGGAGAGTGAAAAATGGCCAACCCGCTGTATCACAAACATATCATCTCTATTAACGATCTCAGCCGCGAGGATCTGGAGCTGGTGCTGCGCACCGCCGCCAGCCTGAAAGCCACCCCGCAGCCCGAGTTGCTCAAGCACAAGGTGATCGCCAGCTGCTTCTTCGAAGCCTCGACCCGTACCCGCCTGTCGTTTGAAACCTCGATGCACCGCCTCGGTGCCTCGGTGGTCGGCTTTGCCGACGGCAGCAATACGTCGCTGGGCAAGAAAGGCGAAACGCTGGCCGACACCATCTCGGTCATCGGCACCTACGTAGACGCCATCGTGATGCGTCACCCGCAGGAAGGCGCCGCGCGGCTGGCGACGGAGTTTTCCGGCGGCATCCCGGTGCTCAACGCCGGCGACGGTGCCAACCAGCACCCGACCCAAACGCTGCTCGACCTGTTCACCATCCAGGAAACCCAGGGCCGCCTGAACAACATCAATATCGCCATGGTCGGCGACCTGAAATACGGCCGCACCGTACACTCGCTGGCGCAGGCGCTGGCCAAGTTCGAAGGCAACCGCTTCTACTTTATCGCCCCGGATGCGCTGGCGATGCCGGCTTACATCCTGAAAATGCTCGAAGAGAAAGGCATCGAGTACAGCCTGCACAGCAGCATTGAAGAAGTGGTGCCGGAGCTGGATATTCTCTACATGACCCGGGTGCAGAAAGAGCGTCTGGATCCTTCGGAATACGCCAACGTGAAGGCGCAGTTCGTACTGCGCGCGGCGGATCTGGCCGGCGCGCGCGTCAATCTCAAAGTGCTGCACCCGCTGCCGCGCATTGACGAGATCACCACCGACGTGGACACCACGCCGTACGCCTACTACTTCCAGCAGGCCGGTAACGGCATCTTCGCGCGCCAGGCGCTGTTGGCGCTGGTATTAAACGCAGATTTGGCTCTTTAAGGGGGAACCGCCATGACTCAGGATAACAAACTGCAGGTTGAAGCGATCAAGTGCGGTACGGTGATTGACCATATCCCGGCGCAGGTGGGTTTTAAACTGCTGACGCTGTTCAAATTGACCGCCACCGACCAGCGTATCACCATCGGCCTGAACCTGCCCTCCAACGAGCTGGGCCGCAAAGACCTGATCAAAATCGAGAACACCTTCCTGACCGAGCAGCAGGCCAACCAGCTGGCGATGTACGCGCCGAAAGCCACGGTGAACCGCATCGACAACTACGAAGTGGTGCGCAAGCTGACCCTCAGCCTGCCGGACCATATCGACGGCGTGCTGACCTGCCCGAACGGCAACTGCATCAGCCGCAGCGAGCCGGTGGCGTCCAGCTTTGGCGTGAAATCCCGCGACGGCGAAGTGCATTTGAAGTGCCGCTACTGCGAGAAAGAGTTCGACCATCAGGTGGTGCTGCAGGCGGATTGAAATATGCCCATTTGCCGGGAACGACGCTGTTAATCCGCGCGTCACTCCCTATAATGGAATGCCGTAGGGGCGAATTTATTCGCCCCTACGGCGAGCATACGCAGCCGACCACGCTGCGGTTTGAAAGACAAATGGTATGCCCAAAATAATTGGAGTTGCGTCACGGCGGCAAGGGAACTCATCCCGATGAGCTTACTGTAGTAAGTGATTCGGGTGGGTGAGCGCAGCCAACACAGAGGCAGCTTCAAGTATGACGGGTATATATCAGGAGAAAAAATGTCACGTAATATCAGCACTGAACTCGCCCCGGCAGCCATTGGTCCTTACGTGCAGGGCGTTGATCTGGGCAGCATGATCATCACTTCCGGCCAGATCCCGGTGGATCCGAAAACCGGCGAAGTGGCCGACGACGTTTCCGCACAGGCACGCCAGTCGCTGGAAAACGTTAAGGCGATCGTTGAAGCCGCCGGCCTGAAAGTCGCCGACATCGTGAAAACCACGGTCTTCGTGAAAGATCTGAACGATTTCGCCACCGTAAACGCCGCTTACGAAAGCTTCTTCACCGAGCACAACGCGCCGTTCCCGGCCCGTTCCTGCGTCGAAGTGGCCCGTCTGCCGAAAGACGTGAAAATCGAGATCGAAGCCATCGCCGTTCGTCGTTAATTCCACGACCCCGCGCCCAACGGTCAGCCATCGGCTGGCCGTTTTTATTTGCCCTGCCTGAAGCAACGATCCGTTAGGGTGCGCTATCAAGGATCATAGTGCCCCCAACGCCCCCCATTTTCGCCCCATTTTAAGGCAACGCCCGCCGCTCCTGCACCCAAATCGCGCTTTCCCCTGCCTTTTTCCTGCTTTTTACGCCGGTTTTCGCCCCTTTCACATTTTGGCACATTTTATGCTCGATCCTGTTACAGCCTGCAATGTCAACGAGGTGACGATGCTAAATATCGACCTGTCCGCTTCACCGTTTTTTGATGAGATGCTTCTGGCTGAGGGTAAACACCGGGGCCACTACGAAGCTTACTGGCATTGGCTGCAACAGGCCGACCAAAAGGCCATTCAACGCAAAAGAGAAGAGGCTGCACTGCTGTTTCACCGGGTGGGCATTACCTTTAATGTTTACGGTGAGGATGACGGCGCCGAACGGCTGATCCCGTTCGACAGCGTGCCGCGCATCATCCCCGCAAGCGAATGGGCGATGCTCGATCGCGGCATTCGCCAGCGCGTACAGGCGCTCAACGCCTTTCTGCACGATATCTATCATCAACAACATATTCTGAAAGCCGGGATCATTCCGGCGGAACAGGTGCTGGCTAACGATCAGTATCAGCCCTGCATGCAGGGGGTCGATCTGCACCGTAATATTTACGCGCATATCGTCGGCGTGGACATGGTACGCAACGGCGACGGCCAGTATTACGTGCTGGAGGACAATCTTCGCACCCCGTCCGGCGTGTCCTACATGCTGGAAAACCGCAAGATGATGATGCGCCTGTACCCGGAGCTGTTCGCCCAGCAGCGCATCGCCCCGGTGGAGCGCTACCCGTCGCACCTGCTGCAAACCCTGCGCGAAAGCTCGCCGATTAACGATCCTACCGTGGTGGTGCTGACGCCGGGCCGTTTCAACAGCGCCTATTTCGAACACAGCTTCCTGGCGCAGCAGATGGGCGTGGAGCTGGTTGAAAGCGCCGACCTGTTCGTCAAGGACGGCGCGGTGTTTATGCGCACCACCGCCGGGCCGTGCAAGGTGGATGTGATCTACCGCCGGGTGGACGATGCCTTCCTCGATCCGCTGGCGTTCCGCCCGGACTCGATGCTCGGCGTGCCGGGGCTGCTTTCCGTCTACCGCGCCGGCAACGTGGTGCTGGCGAACGCCATAGGTACCGGCGTGGCCGACGACAAGTCGATCTACCCTTACGTGCCGGACATGGTGCGCTTCTACCTGCAGGAAGAGCCGATCCTCAACAACGTGCCCACCTGGCAATGCCGCCACAAGAATGAACTGTCGTACGTGCTGGCGAACCTGGAGCAGATGGTGGTGAAAGAGGTTCACGGCGCCGGCGGTTACGGCATGCTGATTGGGCCGGCGGCGACCAAAGACGAAATCGCCCACTTCCGCACCCTGCTGCTGGCCAAACCGCACAACTACATTGCGCAGAACACGCTGGCGCTGTCGACCTGCCCGACCTTCGTCAACGACGGCCTGGCGCCGCGTCATATCGATCTGCGGCCGTTTGCCCTGAGCGGTGCGGAAATTCGCCTGGTGCCCGGCGGCCTGACGCGCGTAGCGCTGGCGCAAGGCTCACTGGTGGTCAACTCGTCACAGGGCGGGGGAACCAAGGATACCTGGGTGTTGGAGGATGACGCATGCTGAGCCGAACTGCCAGTGAACTCTATTGGATGGCCCGCTATCTGGAGCGGGCGGAAAGCATCGCCCGGGTGCTCGACGTGACCAACAAACTGTCGATGATGCCGATCCGCGACAGCGAGGATCATGATCTGCAGGTGCCGCTCAACCTGACCGGCACCGGGCAACTGTACGCCGCCGCCTATCCCGATCTGACGATGGCCAATCTGGTGAGCTTTTTTGCGCTCGACAGCCGTAACCACAGCAGCATCTACAGTTGTCTGCAAATGGGTTGGAACAACGCCCATGCGGTGCGCGGCAGCCTGTCTTCCGAGGTCTGGGAATGCATTAACGCCACCTGGATCGAAATGAAGCTGATCCGCCGCCAGGGCATAGGTTCGGTGGGCGCCGACGGCTTCTTCGACTGGGTCAAGGAACGCTCGCACCTGTTCCGCGGCGCGATGTTCGGCACCCTGCTGCGCAGCGATGCGATGTGCTTTATCCGCCTCGGCACTCTGCTGGAGCGGGCCGACGGCACCGCGCGCCTGCTCGGAGTCAAAAACGAGTTGCTGGATAACGACAACGATCCGGTGCGCGAGTATTACCGTATGGACACGCTGCTGCGGGCGGTCAGCGCACGCGAAGCTTATCACAGCATTTACAAGCAACAGCTCAGCCGGGAGACCATTGCCGAACTGATGATCCTGCGTAACGAAATCCCGCGATCCCTGCTGGCCTGCGTCGGCGACATGGTGCAACAGCTGGAGCAGATTGGCGGCAACAGTGCCAATGAGCCGCGCCGGCTGGCGCACACGCTGCACGCCGCACTGCGTTTCAGCAGCATGAAGGATCTGAACAAGGTGGGGCTGAATGACTGGCTGGGCTTATTCCTCGGGCAGATCAACGGCATCGCGGAAAGCATCCATCACACTTACCTGGAGGCGCAATGAAACTGAACATTGAGCACAATACCCATTATACCTACGCCCGGCAGGTGCAGCGCAGCACCCAGTATCTGCGTTTGACGCCGCAGGATTCGCAGCACCAGCGCATCATCTCCTGGCAGTTAACACTGCCGGAAGACGCGGTGTGTACCACCGACGCCTTCGGCAATGTGCTGCACGTGCTGACGCTGGATCACCCGCATCAGGCGATCACCATTCAGGCCCACGGCGTGGTGGAGATTGAAGACGGCGTAGAAGACCCGGCGATGGGGCATCTCTCGCCGCTGGTGTTCCTGCGCCACAGCCCGCTGACCCAGCCCGACAGCGCCATCCAGGCCTTCGCGCTGCGCTATTACCAACCCGAAGCGCTGCTTGCCGGGCTGGAAAAACTGATGGGCGATCTGTTGCTGAAAATGCCTTATACGCCGGGCGCCACCGAGGTTACCGACAGCGCCGCCCAGGCGTTCGCTTCCGGCAACGGCGTCTGCCAGGATCATACTCA
This sequence comes from Serratia inhibens, assembly GCF_003591175.1. Classification (GTDB taxonomy): domain Bacteria; phylum Pseudomonadota; class Gammaproteobacteria; order Enterobacterales; family Enterobacteriaceae; genus Serratia; species Serratia inhibens. The sequence goes on from NZ_QYYG01000003.1 coordinate 178,512, forward strand.
CGTCTTTCTGGCCTGCTGCCGTAGCCTGAACATTCCGGCACGCTACGTCAGCGGCTACCTTTACAGCGAAGATTCCGCCCACGTAGCCACCCACGCCTGGGCGGAAGCCTGGGTGGACGAGCGCTGGCACAGCTTCGACGTCACCAACAACACCCGCCTGCCGAATCAGCACCTTAAGCTGGCGGTGGGGATCGATTATCTGGATGCCTGCCCGGTGCGCGGTATCAGGCTCGGCGGCGGCAGCGAGGATATGCAGACGGTGGCGGCGGTGCAGATGATGCCGGCCGGCCAGGCGCAAGGGCAATAACATCCCCTTGCCGAACGCAGCGGTTTGCGGCACGCTGGTTTTTTCCGGCGTGCCGTCATCGAGCACGGTGTTATTTCGCGTTTGAAGGATTTTGGTATGACCTATTGTGTGGCCATGCGCTTGTCATCCGGATTGGTGTTTGCTTCCGATTCCCGCACCAATGCCGGGGTGGATCATATTTCCACCTTCCGCAAGCTGCACGTGTTCCAGCAGGACGGTGAGCGCACGCTGGTGCTGCAAAGCGCCGGCAACCTGGCGACCACCCAGAGCATCATCAGCCTGCTGCTGCGCCGCAGCAAGGATGCCGATCGTCCCAACCTGCTCAACGTGCCCAACCTGTATGAAGCCGCCACGCTGGTGGGCGAAACGGTGCGCGAAGTGATCCAGCGCGACAGCGAAGCCCAGCAGAGCGGCAGCACCACCGATTTCAGTTGCAGCCTGCTGCTCGGCGGCCAGATTGACGGTGAAGAGATGCGGCTGTTCCATATCTACCCGCAGGGCAACTTTATCGAAGCCACCCGGGATACGCCCTATTTCCAGATTGGCGAAAGCAAATACGGCAAGCCGATTATCGATCGGGTGCTGAATTACGATACCCCGCTGGAGCAGGCGATGCAGTGCGCGCTGATTTCTCTCGACTCCACGCTGCGCAGCAACCTGTCGGTCGGCCTGCCGCTCGACGTGATGATCTACCCGCGCGACAGCTTCAGCAGCCAACAACAGTACCGCATTACCGAAGATCACCCGCACTTCAGCGCCATTCGCAAAGGCTGGGGCGAAGGGCTGGTCAGCATTTTCAAACAGCTGCCGCCGTTGCAACTGTAAGTTGTTTTCGGGCTCAGCATGCTGAGCCCGAAATCCCCCCCTATTCAATCGCGCAGCAGTGCAGAGAGGGCTTGAGAGATTACTGCCAGCCGTAGCGGCGCACGAACCAGCCTTTCACGCACTGGGTCAGCACCATATAACCGGCCAGGATCAGCACCAGCCACGGGAAGTAACCAAGCGGCAACGCCTGCAATTGCAGGAAACCTGCCAACGGCGAGAAGGTCAGGCCGATGCCGGTGGCGATCACCGCCAGCGTCATGATGCACAGCGGCCATGAAGGGCGGCTCTGGATAAACGGAATTTTGCGCGTGCGGATCATATGCACAATCAACGTTTGCGACAGCAGCCCTTCCACGAACCAGCCTGACTGGAACAGCGTCTGCATTTCCGGCGTATTGGCCTTGAATACCCACCACATCAGGCAGAAGGTCAGTACGTCAAAGATCGAGCTTATCGGCCCGAAGAACACCATAAACCGCCCCAGATCGCTGGAGTTCCAGCGCTGCGGTTGGGTAATTTGATCGTCGTCGACGTTGTCGAACGGAATGGCGATCTGAGAAATGTCGTACATCAGGTTCTGGATCAGCAGATGCAGCGGCAACATCGGCAGGAACGGCAAGAAAGCGCTGGCAATCAGCACGCTGAACACGTTACCGAAATTGGAGCTGGCGGTCATCTTGATGTACTTCAGCATGTTGGCAAAGGTGCGACGCCCCTCGATCACGCCCTGCTCCAGCACCATCAGGCTTTTTTCCAGCAGGATGATGTCCGCCGCTTCCTTGGCGATATCCACCGCCGAATCGACGGAAATGCCGATATCCGCCGCACGCAGCGCCGGGGCGTCGTTGATGCCGTCGCCCATAAAGCCGACCACGTGCCCCTGCTGACGCAACAGCTTGACGATGCGCTCCTTGTGCATCGGCGTCAGTTTGGCGAACACCGTGGTGCGCGCGGCCGCCTGCGCCAGTTGTTCATCCGTCATCTGTTCGATTTCACTGCCGCGCAGCACGTGATCTGCCGCCAGCCCGACGTCTTTGCAGACCTTGGCTGCCACCAGCTCGTTATCGCCGGTGAGGATCTTCACCGTCACGCCGCTTTTCTTCAGCGCCGCCAGCGCCGGTGCGGTGCTCTTTTTCGGCGGATCGAGGAAGGCCACGTAGCCTTCGAGGATCAGATCGGATTCATCGGCCACGCCGTATTCATGCGCCTGCGCCGGCAGGATCTTGCTGGCCACCGCCACCACCCGCAGCCCCTGCTGGTTAAGATCGTCGGTAATGCGCCGAATGCGCGCCAGCAATGCATCGCTGAGTGGGATCACTTCATTGTCCTGACGCACGTGGCTGCAAATCGCCAGCATTTCCTCCAACGCGCCCTTGCAGATCAGCTCGTGATAGTGCACGTCGTTGGCGACTACCACCGACATGCGGCGGCGTTCAAAATCAAACGGGATCTCATCCACCTTGCGGTAATGCTGCAGCGCATCCGGCTGCCGGTTCTGCTCCGCGCAGCTCAGCACCGCCACGTCGAGCAGGTTTTTCAGCCCGGTCTGGTAGAAGCTGTTCAGCCAGGCGTAACGCAGCACCCGGTCGCTGTTGGCACCGAACACATCGGTGTGGCGTTCCAGCACGATTTTATCCTGGGTCAGGGTGCCGGTTTTGTCGGTGCACAGAATGTCCATGGCGCCAAAGTTCTGGATCGCGTCCAGGCGTTTGACGATCACTTTCTGTTGCGACAGCTTCACCGCCCCTCTGGCCAGGGTGGTGGTCACGATCATCGGCAGCATTTCCGGCGTCAGCCCCACCGCCACCGACAGCGCGAACAGCGCCGCTTCCCACCAGTCGCCCTTGGTGTAGCCGTTGATCAGCAGCACGATCGGCGTCATCACCAGCATAAAGCGGATCAGCAACCAGCTGACCTTGCTGATGCCGCTCTGGAAGGCGTTCGGTTGTTCATCCTGGCTGGTGACGCGCTGCGCCAACTGGCCGAAGTAGGTGTCGCCGCCGGTGCCGATCACCATCGCCAGCGCGGTGCCGCTCACCACGTTAGTGCCCATAAAACACAGGTTCCGGCACTCCAGCGGATCCTCCTCCACCCCGTGCGGTTCGGCGATCTTCTCCACCGGCAGAGATTCGCCGGTCAGCGCCGCCTGGCTGATAAACAGATCCTTGGCCGACAGTACGCGCAGATCCGCCGGGATCATATCCCCCGCCGCCAGCTTGATGACGTCGCCCGGCACCAACTGGGCAATCGGCAACTCAAGGTGTTCGCTTTTACCGGTGATGGCGTCGCTGCGGATAACCGTGGCGGTATTGCTGACCATCGCTTTCAGCGCATCCGCCGCCTTGTTGGAACGCGCTTCCTGAATGAAATGCAGCAGCGTGGAGATCAGCACCATCAGGCCGATCACCAGTGCGCCGGTCAGGTCTTCGGTGGCGTAGGAGATAAGCCCGAGCACCGTCAGCAGCAGGTTGAACGGGTTGCGATAACAGTGCCACAAATGGTGCCACCAGGACTCCGCCTGCTGGTTATCAATCACATTGGCGCCAAAGCGCTGGCGCAGCTGTTCCGCCTCATGGGCGGTAATGCCTTCCGGGTGGCTGTGGAAACGCTCGTAAAGCTGGGTCACATCGGCGGCGGCGCATTCCAGCCGCTGTTGGGTCAGGCCGGCGGGCAGTTCATGCCCCGCGCCGCTGACGCCTTCCAGCAGGGGATCGCGCCGAATCAGCCGGCGCGGCAAATTGCGGCTGAGCAGGCCCAGCAGCTGACGGGGGATGTTTTTAAGTTTCATTATTCGCACCTCGTCACCCGCAGCCTCATGGCGGCGGGTAAACGCACAATTGCACCCGGGCGAAGCTTTCGGACACGCCAAAAGCCTCTGCCGGGGCAGATTCTTGTATTTTTAAAAGCAGCAGGAGCGAACGACAGAGCGCGCGCGACCGGTTACCGTTGACTTCACCGGTAAAACAGCCGCGCCAAGCGGAGAGGTTTTACCGGAACACCGAATGGGTGTCTGTTGGGGTCGGATCGGGATCCATACGGGTAATAACCTCCGGTAAATAAAAAGATCGAACGACAAGAGCGGCCGTTCAGCGCAGTACGAAGATCCCCGCATTGCGCCAAGATCCATACTGGAAAATAAGCTATGCTGACGGGCATTCATCGCAGGCGGCCAGATTACGCCTTTTAACCTAAACGATAAGTAAACCATGCAAAACCGGCTGACCATCAAGGACATCGCCCGCCTGAGCGGCGTGGGGAAATCCACCGTATCGCGCGTATTGAACAACGAAGGCAGCGTGAGCCCGCAAACCCGTGAACGGGTAGAAGCGGTGATCCGTCAGCAGGGGTTTACGCCGTCCAAATCGGCGCGCGCCATGCGCGGGCAGAGCGACAAAGTGGTGGGAATTATCGTTTCCCGCCTCGATTCGCCGTCGGAAAACCAGGCGGTGCGCACCATGCTGCCGCTGCTGTATCAGCAGGGTTACGACCCGATCGTGATGGAAAGCCAGTTTGAAACCCGCCTGGTAGAAGAGCATCTGCACGTGCTGCAACAGCGCAACGTCGACGGGGTGATCCTGTTCGGTTTCACCGGCCTGACGGCGGCCATGCTCAGCCCCTGGCAGGAAAAAATGGTGGTGCTGGCGCGCGAATACGATGGGTTTTCATCGGTTTGCTACGACGACGATGGCGCAGTCCGGCTGCTGATGGAACGCCTGCAACAGCAGGGCCACCGGCATATCAGCTATCTGGGGGTGCAACTTGCCGATGCCACTACCGGCCTGCGCCGCCATCAGGCCTATCTCGACGCCTGCCGCCAGCAGCGGATCACCCCGAGCGTCGCCTTGGGCGAACTGAGTTACCAGAGCGGTTTTCAACTGGCCGCCGAAGTGATTGGCCCGCAGACCACCGCGCTGGTGTGCGCCTCCGACACCATCGCCCTCGGCGCCATCAAATACCTGCAACAGCAGCATATCGCCCCGCTGCAAGTCTGCGGCATCGGCAATACGCCGCTGCTTAATTTCCTGTTCCCCGAGACGTTTTCGGTCGAGCTGGGCTACGGCAGCGCCGGGTTGCAGGCCGCCCAACAGCTGCTGGGCCAGCTCAGCGGCGAACAGGGCATCCGCCAAATCATCGTGCCCAGCAAACTCGCCTGACGGCGGGGTTTGCCCCCATGAATCCCCCTACCCGCCATCCCCGGTTCTTGCCCACATCAGGTGGGCATAAGTTCTTCGCCATTTTGTACCCGCCACCACACAACAACGGATAGCCTTTCCTGATTGACCTCTGTCGCCCATAGCAACAATATACTGGTCAAACATACAGTTATTTATTGTATGTTCCAGCGGTTTGGCAGCACACGGAACGTGAACACCGATAGCCATTAGCCAGAATGGGCGGAAGGATACCGGATGCTGTTAGCCATCAAATAACAGAGTGTCAAAAAGGAAGATTCATCATGGCTGAAGAAAAGAAAAATGCTCAGGTGCTTAACGGCATTAATGAAGACATCACTGAACTGAAATCACTGTCCACATTGCGCAAACGCGTTGTCAGTGACGGTGAGATTGTCTCCAAATCACCAAACGGTTTTCGTCTGGCAAACGGCAATGCCGGCGTAATCTTGCGTAATGATGGCAAAGATTTTTACGCCCTGAGCACACCGGACGGGCAGGCGCAGGACGGGCAGTGGAATACGCTGCGCCCCTTCTCCTTCAACCTCTCTACCGGCCGCGTGTCGCTGCGTAACGGCGTGGATGTCTCGGGCGGCGCGCTGGTGTCGCATAACGCAGGCATTGGCGCGGTCACCACCGGCCCCGCTTCTCTTATCAGCGGGCAAACGTACGGCGCGCCGCCTGTACATACCGATTTTACCAGCGGCAACGTCACCACCACGATGATGGTGGGGTCACGGGTTACCCCGGGTAAAGAAGATTGCGGCCTGATTTCATATCGCGACAGACAGGGTAACTGGAACGAACTCCAGGTAAGAGCCAACGCGGAGCTTTCGGCAGGGCAACTGGTCAAGCGCAATGTGGAAGGCTGGATTGTGGCTGAAGGCAACAAGAACGTTAATAACAATGCCGACCGAACGACCTACGGATTGCGCCTCCAGGGACAAGGCAACCTGTTTGCCGAGCTTTGTCATTATGAACGTATTGGGAATCACCATCTAATGGCACTTCGCGTTGCCAATGGCGGAGGCGACGGTTGGTATGAGTTCCGGGATAAAGGCAATGCCTATACCAACGGTGCCTGGCACAGCAGCTCAGATGCCCGCATGAAAACGGAAATCGTGAAAATTGATGGCGCACTGGAGAAGCTGGGGAAAATCAGTGGCTATACCTACCTGAAACAAGGCGTTCCGGAGGCTGGCGTAATAGCCCAGGAAGTGGAGAACGTATTACCTCAATCCGTCACCACCACCGAACTGAAATTAAATGACGGCAGCGTTCTGAAAGATGCCCGTGGAATTAATATCAATGGCGTAGTGGCACTTTTGATCGAAGCGTTAAAGGAAGAACGTGAGGCCCGGCTTGAGTTGGAAGCTCGGTTGGCAACGCTGGAAAAAACAGGCTCCGGTGAACACTAAATTCCCAGAAATACAAGAACCACTTATAAAATTAATAAGGAAATTATCATGGCCACTATAGCATACTATAAAAATGGATCGCCTTATGATGCTAATGGGAGCGTTATTATCACCATTTTTGGTAACTCTACTCCACCGAAAAATACAATTCCGGATTCCCCTCCATCAAATGGTGGTTTGTTTGTATCTATGTTACCTCCGAACGTAGCCCCTGTTTATTTGAAGGATCGTTTAAAGGTAGAGTACATCTCTGACAAGTCACCTAAATTTACCCCTTACGGTCAATTATCTCAGTTACAAAAAATGTTTGACGACCAAATTAGCTCTGCCAGAGATCGTGTTGTTGAGCCCGTAAGTCAGATTATTGATCGTGTAAATTCTTTTTTTCGCGAAGTGGTTAATACTCAAACTAATACCGATGATAGGGTATCAAGTACTGAAAAAATTCTTCGCGATGCCGTTAAAGGCTTACAAGACGCCAATAATGAAGTTCAAGCGGCCGAAAGTAATGTTGTTCAGAAATATAATGCGGCAGAGAAAGCCTTGAAAGATGCAATTCCAAAATTGGGTCTTACTAATGTCTCACCTGTTGATTACGATATTATTTTAACAAGAATCCTGGAGCCAGTATCCCGTAGATATTGGGAGGAATACTCTGTAAAGCCTCGAGTAGAAGAATTCAATGCTAAACAGCGTTTGCTCGCAGCATTAGATAACATAGCGCTGGTTATTACAGATGTCCTATCAAAATCACAGTCACTGACTGTAGCTATTAATCAAGTAAAAAATGAAAGAGAAGCAAAAGCCAACGCAGAAGCCAAGGCAAGAGCCGAAGCGGAGGCTAAAGTAAGAGCCGAAGCGGAAGCTAAAGTAAGAGCCGAAGCGGAAGCTAAAGTAAGAGCCGAAGCGGAAGCTAAAGTAAGAGCCGAAGCGGAAGCTAAAGTAAGAGCCGAAGCGGAAGCTAGAGCGAAAACAGCGGAGTTAATGACCAAAGCTGGAGTAAAACCTACTCCGGTTTACACACCGGAAATGGTTAAATCGGCTCAAGCGTCCCTTGCAGCTGTCGGAGCGATGGTGCTAAATCGTGCCCCAGGGATGTTACAGCTATCAACTGCCGCCGAAGGCGTTCTCACCACTACCAGTGAGTTAGCGGGCTCAATAGCCGGGGCTGTGTGGCGAGGAGCTATTGCGTTAGCTGAGGCCGCAACCGTCAGCACCGCAGGGGCAACTGTTAGCGCTTTAGTCATGGGCTTCTGGCCCACAGAAGCAGGGAAAGGCAGCGACAAGCTTTATGGACGCGACATTGTCATGTTTGGCTTTCAGGCTAATCTAATTGCTGCCGGCAAAGTCAGCATTTCGCCGGAAATGCACTCTGTCGACTTACCGGTCCGTGGCTCTTTAGTTATGGAGAATGGTCAGCAACAGGTCAGACTGGTTAAAACGAGTATAGGTGGCGTACCCGCGAGCGTGCCTGTTCTAAAGGCGGTACGTGATGAGAAAACCGGGCTGGATAGGATTACGCTTCCGTCGGTGGGTGGTGCTCCATCGCGAACCATCCTGATTAACCCAGCTCCGGTCGGGCCGACAGCACCTCCCCATACCGGAAACAGTTCGCCTGCCCCCGTCACGCCAGTGCATACTGGCACGACAGTAAAACAGGCTGATAGTATAGTTACCACCAGCTTCCCGGCGGATGACCTTAAAGAGCTGCAGGACTTCATCTACTGGCAACCGGATGCCACGGGCAGTGGCGTCGAGCCGATTTATGTAATGCAGAGTGATCCTCTTGATTCGGGACGATTTACCCGCAAACAGTTGGACAAGAAATTTAAGCACGCCAGTGATTTTGGTATTGCCGATACGAAAAAAAATAGAGTAACGTTGACTCAATATCGTGATGCAGTTGAAGCACACTTGAAGGATAGAGACACTGTGGAAAAAGGAACTTATCGGCGGGAAAAGGGATCTAAGGTGTTCTTTAATACTAAAACAAACAATGTCGTCGTTCTCGATAAGGATGGCGAGTTTGTTTCTGGATGGAATTTAATTCCTGGTTCACCACAATATAACGGATATATTAACACAGGAGTTTTATAATGAGTCTAAAGTTAATTGACTTGGCCCAAAGACTAATATCATCACAATTAACTGCTGATGATTTCGAGTCACAATTTTTTAAATTATGGAGAGAAGAAGGGAAGGCAGGACTGTTAGCCAAAGATAGCAAAGATGTTGGTGAGTGTGCATCTGAGATTTTTATCCTTGCTGACTGCTATACTTCCAATCCAGATCGAAGAGAAAGTGAATTGGACGCTGATGGGTTAAAGAAAGAAGTCAAAGCCACCTTGGAAAAATTCAACCTGCTTTGATCTTTCGTCATTTCTGAAAAACGTTATTTAAACAATGCCCAATAAACTCTCGTTTATTGGGCTTTTTCATTAATAGCGTATTTATCTATGCCACTCAAGGTCGCCCTTCGTAGCCACCCCAATAGGTGGCAACGGCGGAATCCAGCAGGATCTTCCGTTGTTTTTGCGGGTTATCTGCCGAATGTTTGCGGTTGATAAATATCCACTTCTGCCCACTTCACTCAGGAGTTCAGGGCTACGGAAAAAGGGACATACCTACTTATTAAGCATTCAAAGATATTTTTTAACCCTAAAAAATAATGTTATTGTAGACAGTAATGACAACAACCTCGTATCAGGATGGAGTTTGAAAAAGATAGTCAGCAATACCAAAACTACGTTGGAAAAGGAGTTTTAAGATGAGTAGCAGACTTATTTATTTCGCAAAACAATTTGTTGAATCGAAGATCGATGCTGATAAATTTGCAGACCCGTATATTTTAATGAGAAATGAGGAAAGGGATTTCAATAAATTAAAAATCGAAGGGAAAGATGTAGATGAAGCCTCATCCAGCATATTCTGCCTGGCAGATTGTTATAACCATGAACCCGATCGTTATGATTATGAACTGGATGAAGCTGGGTTACGGAAGAAAGTGAAATCTATTCTAGAGAAATTCAACCTGCTTTAATTCCTCGCAATTTTTGAAAAATTTAATTTAAAGAAACGCCCGGTAAACGCATATTTGTTGGGCGTTTTCGCTGGTGGTGTCTGTCTGGTACGTATTATTTATCACCGAGGTGAGTACAGGAAACAGTTCGCCTGCCCCCGTCACGCCAGTGCATACTGGCACGACAGTAAAACAGGCTGATAGTATAGTTACCACCAGCTTCCCGGCGGATGACCTTAAAGAGCTGCAGGACTTCATCTACTGGCAACCGGATGCCACGGGCAGTGGCGTCGAGCCGATTTATGTAATGCAGAGTGATCCTCTTGATTCGGGACGATTTACCCGCAAACAACTGGATAAAAAATTCAAACATGCCATTGATTTTGGCATCAGTGACACAAAGAAAAATCGTGAAACGCTGACAAAATTCCGTGATGAGGTCAATGCGCATTTGGCAGATAAAGAGACCGTTGAGAGGGGAACATACCGACGGGAAAAAGGGTCTAAAGTTTACTTCAATCCCAAGAGCATGAGGGTTGTTATCCTCAAAGCCAACGGCGATTTCCTCTCAGGATGGAAAATAAATCCCGATGCGGATAATGGCAGAATCTATTTAGAAACAGGTGATTTATGAACAAGATGGCGGTAATAGAATTAGCAAGAAATTTTTTGAATTCAAAAGTTAATGCGCTTCAATTTTCTGAAGATATATGCATTGAAAGAAATAATTTGTACGGTATTAAAGATCAAGACAAGAACGTTTTGAATTGTGGTGAAGAATTATTTATGGCAGCTGAAATTTATAATCCAGATTCAGACCGTGTTGATTATGAACTGGATGAAGCTGGGTTAAAGAAGGAAGTGAAAGCGATTCTGGAGAAATTCAATCTGCTTTAATTCCCCGCCCTTCTGATCAGTTGAATTTTAAGCAACGCCCAACAAATTCTCGTTTGTTGGGCGTTTTCATTAATAGCCTCTCACTATGCTATCCACTTATCTATGCCCTTCAAGGCCGCCCTTCGTAACCATCCCAGTAGGTGGCAACGGCAGAATCCAACAGGATCTGCCGTTGTTTTTGCGGGTTATCCGTCGAGTATTTGCGATTGATAAATATCCCTTTTTGCCCTACGTCACTGAGGAATTCAGGGCTGCGGAACTCAGCCTCCCTCTGCTGTGCCTGCTGGCGCGTCATGCCATTAGCCCGATCGGTTTTCCCTATCTGATAGAACTGGTCAAAAAACGGAATGGACGATTTTATCGAGTCCGAAATCTGCGTACGGGTATTGGGATCAAAGTGCGCCTGGGCCAGTTGGTGAATGGCATGCCGGGCGTGACGTTCAGGGCTGGTTTGCTGGCTGGCGCAAGCGCTCAGGAACAGCGCGGTACACAAGATAAGGGTACGGGGGGCTATCAGGGTCATTATTCTTCCTTGAAAAATCTATTGCGATGCCGCCGCCGGCATCACGTTGCAAAAGTCTTGAGTATCGATGTCTTCAATCGACCTTTTTCCCGATAAGGGAAAGCTAACTCTTTGTTATTCCGGTTCAGGATAATACAACCAAACGGAGTCTGCAGGATGTTTTGGCTGCTTCACAAGCTCCCTCCCCCACACTCGTGAGGACTACCCTCTTCCTGAACGCATAATGCGGTCATTTTTTTATCGTTTTGTGATCGTCGCCCCAAACCGGGAACGTTCCCATTCCATAAAAAAAGGGGAATGACTAAGCTTTGATCATTACTCAGCCAACACCTCTGCGCCTTACCCAAAAAAGGTACTTTATAATGAGCAAAGTTAAGCAACAGGATATCGACCGCCTGATTGTACTGGTGGGCGGACGCGATAATATCGCCACCGTCAGCCATTGCATTACCCGGTTACGTTTCGTCCTTAACGACCCCGCCAAAGCCAACCCAAAAGAAATAGAAACCTTGCCGATGGTCAAAGGCTGCTTCACCAACGCCGGTCAGTTCCAGGTGGTGATTGGCCCGGAGGTCGGCGATTACTATCAGGCGTTGATCGCCACCACCGGCGTCAACGAAGCCGACAAGGAGCAGGCCAAGGTAGCGGCGCGCCAGAACATGACCTGGAGCGAGCGGGCTATCTCCCACTTCGCCGAAATCTTCTTCCCGCTGCTGCCGGCGCTGATCAGCGGCGGTCTGATCCTCGGCTTCCGCAACGTGATCGGCGACATCCCGATGTCCGGCGGCCAGACGCTGGCGCAAATGCACCCGGCGTGGAAAACCATCTACGATTTCCTGTGGCTGCTCGGTGAAGCAATCTTCATGTTCCTGCCGGTGGCCATCTGCTGGTCGACGGTGAAAAAAATGGGCGGCACGCCGGTGCTCGGCATCGTGCTGGGCATCACGCTGGTCTCCCCGCAGTTGATGAACTCTTACCAACTCGGGCAGCAAGTGCCGGAAGTGTGGAACTTCGGCTGGTTCGCCATTCAGAAAGTCGGCTATCAGGCGCAGGTGATCCCTTCCATGCTGGCCGGTATGGCGCTGGGCTGGATTGAAACCCGCCTGAAAAAGATCGTGCCCGATTACCTGTATCTGGTGGTGGTGCCGGTCGTTTCACTGCTGCTGGCGGTATTCCTGGCGCACGCGCTGATCGGGCCGTTTGGCCGCATGATCGGCGACGGCGTGGCCTGGGCGGTGAAAGCCGTCATGACCGGCAGCTTCGCCCCGATTGGCGCCGCGCTGTTCGGCTTCCTGTATGCGCCGCTGGTGATTACCGGTGTACATCAGACCACGCTGGCTATCGACATGCAGATGATCCAGAGCATGGGCGGCACCCCGGTTTGGCCGCTGATTGCGCTGTCCAACATTGCGCAGGCTTCTGCGGTATTGGGCATTATCATCGTCAGCCGCAAGGCCAACGAGCGTGAAATTTCGGTACCGGCGGCGATTTCCGCTTACCTCGGCGTCACCGAACCGGCGATGTACGGGATCAACCTGAAGTACCGCTTCCCGATGCTGTGCGCGATGATCGGCTCCGCCTTCGCCGGCCTAATCTGCGGCCTGGACGGCGTGATGGCCAATGGCATCGGCGTCGGCGGTTTGCCGGGTATTCTGTCCATCAAACCGCAGTTCTGGCTGGTTTACTCGGCGGCGATTGTGGTGGCCGTGGTGATCCCAATGCTGCTGACCATCATGGTCTATAAGCGCAAAGCTGCCCGCGGCGAACTGCCGGTCTGATTGAAATGTAGGGGCCCGGTACACCGGGCCCGTTGTCACGATTCAAAGGTATAATTATGAGCAATCCAATCCCCTGGTGGCAGAACGGTGTCATCTACCAAATCTATCCGAAGAGTTTTCAGGACAGCACCGGTAACGGCTACGGCGATCTGGCCGGTGTGACCCAGCGGCTGGACTATCTGCAGGAGCTGGGCGTCGACGCCATCTGGCTGACGCCGGTGTATGTCTCCCCGCAGGTGGACAACGGTTATGACGTGGCAGATTACTGCGCCATCGACCCGGCCTACGGCACCATGGAGGATTTCGACAGTCTGATCGCCGCCGCCCACCAGCGCAGCATCCGTATCGTGATGGATATGGTGTTCAACCATACCTCGACCGAACACCCGTGGTTCCAGGCTTCGCAAGATCCTGACAGCCCGTTCCGCCAGTTCTATGTCTGGCGCGACGGCGAAGGCGATGCGTTGCCGAACAACTGGCGTTCCAAGTTCGGCGGCAATGCCTGGCAGTGGCACGCCGACAGCGGCCAGTATTACCTGCACCTGTTCGCCACCGAACAGGCGGACCTCAACTGGGAACACCCGCCGGTGCGTGAAGAGCTGAAAAAAGTGTGTCAGTTCTGGGCGGACAAGGGCGTCGACGGCCTGCGTCTCGACGTGATCAACCTGGTCTCCAAGCAGCAGGATTTCCCGTCCGATCCCCTGGGCGACGGCCGCCGTTTCTACACCGACGGCCCGCGCATTCACGAATTCCTGCAAGAGATGAGCCGCGACGTGTTCCAGCCGCGCGGCCTGATGACCGTCGGCGAAATGTCTTCCACCACGCTGGAACATTGCCAACAGTATGCGGCGCGCAGCGGCGAAGAGCTGTCGATGACCTTCAACTTCCACCATCTGAAAGTGGACTACGCCGGCGGCGAAAAATGGACGCTGGCGGCGCCGGACTACGTCGAACTGAAGCAGATTTTCCGCCACTGGCAACAGGGGATGCATAACCGCGCCTGGAACGCACTGTTCTGGTGTAACCACGATCAGCCACGCATCGTCTCGCGCTTCGGCGATGAGGGCGAACTGCGGGTGCCGGCCGCCAAGATGCTGGCCATGGTGCTGCACGGCATGCAGGGCACGCCGTATATTTATCAGGGCGAAGAGATTGGCATGACCAACCCGGGCTTTAGCGACATCGGGCAGTATCGCGATGTGGAAAGCCTGAACATGTATGCCGAACTGAGCGCCCAGTGCAAGAGCGACGCCGAGCTGCTGGCGATCCTGGCCAGTAAATCGCGCGATAACGGCCGCACGCCGATGCAGTGGAGCGCCGCGCCGAACGCCGGTTTCACCTGCGGCACGCCGTGGATCGGTTGCGCGGAAAACTACCCGCAAATCAATGCCGAAGCGGCGCTGGCCGATCTGGATTCGGTGTTTTACGCCTACCGCCAGTTGATCACCCTGCGCAAGCAGTATCCGCTGCTGACCCACGGCGACTACCAGGATCTGGCGCCTGCGCACCCGGCGCTGTGGTGCTACCAGCGTAGCTGGAACGGGCAGCGTTTGCTGGTGGCAGCCAACCTGAGCCGCGAACCGCTGGCCTGGGAAGCCGAAGGCGTGGAGCCCTCTAACCAGTGGCGCCCGCTGATGGGCAACTACGCCGATGCGGCGGACCAACCGCAGGCGATGACCCTGCGGCCGTTCGAAGCGGTATGGTGGCTGTTGGAGGACTAAATAACTGCGTTTAATACCGCTACACCCTAAGCTTGAGGTGGGTGGACGTCATGGCAGGTTAGCCGACCGTTGAGCGCAGGGATGTGCGATACGAGCCCCCAGGGACGGGTTCACGGCGTGTCGGCGCTCTGCATGACCCTACCTGTAGCCCTATTCGGCGCAGCTATTTAGCAGCCACTCTGCGGGCACAGTGCGGCAACCCGCTGCGCCCTACAATTTTTGCAGCAACTTCACCACCCCGGCAGCCTCTTGCGCCAGGCGTTCATCGCTCATATCAAACACCCCCTGCACCAAATGCGGCGACAGATAATCCATGCCGGTCAGGTTGGCCATGGCATTGAATGGCCGCAGCAGATCCGCCACCGGATAGCGGTTGTAGCCTTCCGGCGTATAAGCCTGCGGATTGCCACCGGTGGTCACCACCAGTTGCAGCGGTTTGCCGTGCAGTTTGGTGCCTTCGCTGCCGTAGGCGAAACCGTAGGTTAATACCGCATCCTGCCATTCGCTGAGGATCGCCGGCGAGCTATACCAGTAAAACGGGAACAGCATCACCACCGCGTCGTGGCTTTGCAGCAGTTCCTGTTCGCGGGCCACGTCGATACGGTAATCCGGATAAGTGCGCATCAGTTCATGCACGGTAACCTTGGGCTGCGTGTTCAGCGCTTCGATCAGCGCCTTGTTGACGCGTGAATCATCGGGAAAGCGGTGAGCGGTTAACGCTAAAATACGTGACATACGAGATCCTCGGTTGAAAATTGATATCGCATTTTTCCATTTCCTTCGCCCAGGGTGTAGGCTGTTCTTTGTCACTTCAATTTCAACTGAAAGTATCAACCACTATGTCGCTGCCCTTTGACGTGCATCGCCTGCTGCCGGCTTTTCTCAGCGCCGCCCAGGCGCAAAACTTTTCCGCCGCCGCCCGTCAGTTAGGCGTTACCCCGGCGGCGGTCAGCAAAAATATCCGCGTACTGGAAGAAAAGCTGGCGCTGCGTCTGTTCCAGCGCAACACCCACAACGTGGTGCTGACAGACGAAGGCAAAGCGCTGCTGGCGCAGGTGGCACCGCTGTGGCAGGCGCTGTCCGCCACGCTGGAAAACGCCGGCGGCACGCAGCAAGATCCCTCAGGCACCGTGCGCGTCAGCATGATCCCCGGCTTCGGCCGCCAGATGCTGATGCCGTTGATCCCGCAGTTCCTTGAGCGTTATCCGCAGATCGATCTCGATCTTTCGCTGGATGCGCGAGTCGTCAATCTGGTGGGCGAAGGCTTTGACGTGGGTATCGGCAGCCGGGTCGATCCCGACAGCCGGCTGGTGGCGCGACCGCTGTATCAGATGCAGATGGTGTTGGCGGCGTCACCCGGTTATCTGGCGCAGCACGGCACGCCGCAGGATCCGGACGATCTGTTGCGGCATAACTGCCTGCTGCACCGCAATCCGGCCAACGGCCGCAGCGTAAAATGGCCGCTGCGCCGGCACGGCGAAACCAAACCCCTGGAGTTGCACGGCCGCCTGGTCGCCAGCCGGCCGGAGATGCTGCTGGACGCCGCGTTGGCCGGGCTGGGTATCGTCTGCCTGGCGCGCTGGTACACAGAGCCCCATTTTGCGCAGGGTACTCTGCAACCGGTACTGCCGGATTGCTGGCCGCAACCGACGCAGCTGTGGCTGTACTACGCCTCTGCGGATCTGCCGCCACGGGTGCGCGCCTGGGTCGACTTCCTGCTGGCGCATTTTCGCGATCGCCCGTGAGCAGATTGACGTCTGTACAGCTTGCGCACGCTCTTCCGCTTTCCTTGTCCTACATCAAAAGAACCCCGCCAATATCTATATATAGTGTTTAAAGAAAACAAATCAACTATATATGGTAGTTATCCACAAAGTCATCCACACGCTGCCGTAGCCCTTGTGCGCTGCGGCGTTGCC
This sequence comes from Serratia inhibens, assembly GCF_003591175.1. Classification (GTDB taxonomy): domain Bacteria; phylum Pseudomonadota; class Gammaproteobacteria; order Enterobacterales; family Enterobacteriaceae; genus Serratia; species Serratia inhibens. Next base: position 195,091 of record NZ_QYYG01000003.1, read on the forward strand.
CTGTGGATAACCTATCCTTCGGGGAACAAGGAGTCGCAACGTGAAACCAATAGTGATTAAACGGGACGGTTGTCAGGTCTCTTTTGACGAGGCACGTATTGGGCAGGCTATCGAACGGGCCGCACTGGCCGTCGGGATTGTCGATGCCGATTACTGCGCAACCGTGGCCCGGGTGGTCGCTCAACGGATGGCGCAACAGCCGCGCGTGGATATCCATGACATTCAGCAGGCGGTGGAAAATCAGCTGATGGCCGGCGAATACAAGCAGCTGGCGCGCGCCTATATCGAATACCGCCACGATCGCGACGTGGCGCGCGAATTGCGCGGGCGGCTGAACCAGGAGATCCGCGGCCTGGTCGAGCAAAGCAATATGGCGTTGCTGAACGAGAACGCCAATAAAGACAGCAAGGTAATCCCCACCCAGCGCGATCTGCTGGCCGGGATCGTCGCCAAACACTACGCCAAGCAGCACATTCTGCCGCGTGACGTGGTGCTGGCGCATGAACGCGGCGAGATCCACTACCACGACCTCGACTATTCGCCGTTCTTCCCGATGTTCAACTGCATGTTGATCGATCTGAAAGGCATGCTGACCAACGGCTTCAAGATGGGCAATGCCGAGATCGAACCGCCGAAATCGATCTCCACCGCCACCGCCGTGACCGCCCAAATTATCGCGCAGGTGGCCAGCCATATTTATGGCGGCACCACCATTAACCGCATCGACGAGATCCTCGCTCCCTTCGTCAGCGAAAGCTTCGAAAAACACCGCCAGGTGGCCGGGCAGTGGCAGATCCCGGACGCACAGGGCTATGCGATGGCGCGCACCGAGAAAGAGTGTTACGACGCCTTCCAGTCGCTGGAATACGAGGTCAACACCCTGCACACCGCCAACGGCCAAACGCCGTTCGTCACCTTCGGCTTCGGCCTGGGCACCTGCTGGGAATCGCGGCTGATCCAGCGTTCAATCCTGAAAAACCGTATCGCCGGGCTGGGCAAGAACCGCAAGACGGCGGTATTTCCCAAACTGGTGTTCGCCATCCGCGACGGCCTGAACCACCAGTACGGCGACCCGAACTACGACATCAAACAGCTGGCGCTGGAATGCGCCAGCAAGCGCATGTACCCGGACATTCTCAATTACGATCAGGTGGTTAAAGTCACAGGTTCCTTTAAAACGCCCATGGGCTGCCGCAGTTTCCTCGGCACCTACGAGGAAGATGGCGAACTGGTGCACGACGGCCGCAATAATATCGGCGTGATCAGCCTGAACCTGCCGCGTATCGCGCTGGAAGCGGTCGGCGACGAGGCGCATTTCTGGCGTCTGCTGGACCGGCGGCTGCTGCTGGCGAAAAAGGCGCTGATGACGCGTATCGCCCGGCTGGAAGGCATCAAGGCGCGAGTCGCCCCGATCCTGTATATGGAAGGTGCCTGCGGCGTACGGCTGAAGGCGGACGACAATATCGCCGATATTTTCAAAAATGGCCGCGCGTCGATTTCGTTGGGCTATATCGGCCTGCATGAAACCATCAACGCGCTGTTCGGCAACGAGCAACACGTTTACGACAATGCCGCGCTGCGCGCCAAAGCGGTCGCTATCGTCGAACGCCTGCGCGACGCCACCGACAGCTGGAAAGCAGAGACCGGCTACGGTTTTAGCCTCTACAGCACGCCCAGCGAGAACCTGTGCGACCGTTTCTGCCGGCTGGATACCGCCGATTTCGGCGTGGTGCCGGGCGTTACCGACAAGGGCTATTACACCAACAGTTTCCATCTCGACGTGGAAAAAAAGGTCAACCCGTACGACAAACTGGACTTTGAGGCGCCTTATCCACCCTTGGCCAACGGCGGTTTCATCTGTTACGGCGAATACCCCAACCTGCAACACAATTTGAAAGCGCTGGAAGACGTGTGGGATTACAGCTACAGCCGCGTGCCTTATTACGGCACCAACACACCGATCGATGAGTGCTACGAGTGCGGCTTTACCGGCGAATTCGCCTGTACCAGCAAGGGCTTTACCTGCCCGAAATGCGGCAACCACGAGCCGTCCAAGGTGTCGGTCACCCGCCGGGTGTGCGGCTACCTCGGCAGCCCAGATGCCAGGCCGTTCAACGCCGGCAAGCAGGAAGAGGTAAAACGCCGGGTGAAACACCTCGGCAATGGGCAGCTCGGCTGAAAAATGCCGTTAAACCTATGCATAAGCCTGTTCATCAGGCGTTATTGTCGCCGCCAGTTTGTCTTCGGCCAGCGCGTAAAAACCGGAGCGTACACGCAGTACGTGAGGATTTGCAGCACTGCCCGGAGGCAAAATGGCCAGTAAAATAGCCTGATGGGCAGGCCTCAGATGAATTATCACCAGTACTACCCTATCGATGTGGTCAACGGCCCCGGCACCCGCTGCACGCTGTTTGTCGCCGGCTGCGTGCACCAATGCGTCGGCTGTTACAACAAAAGTACCTGGCGACTGAATTCCGGCCAGCCTTTTACTCAGGAAATGGAAGACCGGCTGATTGCCGATCTCAACGACGCACGCATTCCGCGCCAGGGGCTGTCGCTGTCCGGTGGCGATCCGCTGCACCCGGCCAACGTCCCGTCGATTTTGCAACTGGTGAAACGGGTACGCGCCGAGTGCCCCGGCAAGGATATCTGGCTATGGACCGGCTACCGGCTGGCGGAGCTGGACGCGCAGCAGATGCAGGTGGTGGACAGGATTAACGTATTGATTGACGGCAAGTTTGTGCAGGATCTGAAAGACCCGGCGCTGATCTGGCGCGGCAGCGCTAACCAGGTGGTGCATAAGCTGCGTTGACCCAACAAAACACGGCTCAACCTGTATTAGCCCAGACTCGACCTGACACAGCTACAACATAGAGCCAATCTGACGGCAAGCTCTGTGCCAGAGCGGGCATAGACAAGGGCAATGGTGCCTTAAAATGTAGTTGCTGACTCTCTCTATCTTCTTCATAGTCAACTTCATAGAAATAACAATTTTAAGTTTATGCAAACTGTACGAGGTATTTATGAGTAAAGTTGTTATTTTTTATTTGGATAAGACTCTCTTGTCTGGAGATTCTACCAAAGCCTGGATGTTGATGAGGTTTAAGTCCGGGAAGTTAAGGTTCTTGTGTGCGGCCATCTTGGCACCCATAGCTCTGGTTTTTCTGAAGTCCAAGAAATTCAAATTCATTGGTGCATACATGCTATTATTTGTCGCATCTTTCAGGATGGATGAAAGAGAAATGATAGACAGTTTCTCTTCGTTTTCGTCTAAAATTAGAGATGGGGAAATAAATGGTGTCAGGTGGTTTTATGATGGATTTGAGGAGATTTTAAAACATTTAAACGAAGGCCGTCGAGTTATAATTGCCACTGCTGCACCTGAGTTGCTAGCATATAAAATTCTAGATGCTGTAAATCTTGACATTGAAGTCATAGGAACTCCGTTATCCAAATATTTATTTGGTGGTTGGATTGGAAGCACCCACTGCAGGAATGAAGAGAAAGTGAAAACAATAAAGAGCATAGGTGTGTCAACAAAATAGCATGCATCCTATACTGATGATTTTATTGATGATTACCCTATCCTTTTGAATAGCGAAAATCCTTATTTGATTAACTCTACATGCGAAAAAAAATACGTTTTGAAAAATCTTAAGCGACTTAGTTGGTCATAAAGTGTTTATAATTGGGTGTAAGTGATATTCTAAATATCTCGTTAATCGCGAGATTCTTCCTACATGTAAGTTGAACTATTTCAAAGTAGATTTCCACTCTTAGCGAAATGAGAGCTCCGTGCTTGTCTGTTTTGTATCGGATGCGGTTATTCTGAAAATCAGAAGCTGTACGACTATTCAACTTCAAATATTTCATATTCACGAGCGATAGTGCTGGTTTCATTTCCCCACACTGAAGCTTTGGTTCTATTTTGATGAGCATCGAAGGTAGCCTGATCTTTGAATAGCTCTTCAACTTTCCAGATCAGAGGATCCGTTGTTTCAGTGACTTCAAAAGAAATACACCCAAACTCCTCTTTTGTAAGTCTCTTATGCTCTGGAAGATATTGGCGGACAAGATCTGCCTCATAGACGCTTGTGCATACTAAACGACCGGTCAATTTAATCATTCGAATCTCTTTCTTAAGTTGAGGTTTTATCTGTTTTCCTGTCGATAAAATTTATACCAAACAGCTAAAAGTAAAGTAAATAGGAATATTCGCTCCTCGCTCAAAGCCCGACTGCCAGATAAGATTGTGCTCTACTCGTAGAAACTGTCAGTTCAGGTCTGAGCGAGCACAGCTCAACCTTATCAACGATAACGAGCCCGGATTTTCGCTTTGAATATAGCCATTCTTTTTTCTACATCGGAATGGCTTATATAAACCGCTTGACCGGTTCTTAAACGTTCAAAGGCGGCATCCACTCTCTCGCGCAACTCTTCCTCTTGGGGCATAAACTTCGCGTCCATTTCAGGTTTATTCCTCTGTTCCATTTTCATCTCCTCCTTTGAGATAGCATCGGGCCACCAATAACCAGCAATAGACTACATCAACCCCATTCCCACCAGACCCGTCGCGATCCCGCACAACACCACCAGCAATGCGGTCAGACACAGCGCTTTGGCGGAGAAGACTTTGTTCAGCATCAGCAATGAAGGCAGGCTGACCGCCGGCAGGGTCATCAGCAGCGCCAGCGCCGGGCCGGTGCCCATGCCCGCCAGCATCATGGTCTGCACAATCGGGATTTCCGCTGCGGTGGGGATCACGAACAGGCAACCGGCGATCGCCAGGGCGATAATCCACAGCAGGCTATTGTCTATCGCCCCATCGGCATGCGGGAACAGCCACACGCGCGCCGCACCCAGCGCCAGCACCGCCACAATGTAAACGGGAATGGTCGCCCAAAACAGCGCCCACAGCGCTTTCAACCAGCGACCGAGGAACGGCCGCTCCTCGGTTTTCACCAGCGGCACCGCCGGCGCTTGCAACGCGGCCGGCTGCGGATCCCTGGCGGTGACCCGTTGCACCAGCCAGGCGACGCCCAGCACCATAATCACACCGGCCACCAGCCGGATAGCGGCAAACGGCCAGCCGAGCACAAAACCCATAAAAATCAACGTTGCCGGATTCAGCACCGGGTTACTCAACCAGAACGCCATCGCCGCGCCGCTGGAGACCGACTGGCGCCGCAACCCGGCGGCCACCGGTGCAGCACAACAGGTACACATCATGCCCGGCAGTGCGATCGCCGCGCCCAGCAGGGTGCCGGAGAAACGCGGGTGGCCCAGGGTGCGCACCAGCCAGTCGCGTGGGATCAGCACTTGCACCAACGAGCCCAGCAACACGCCGAGCACCGCCGCCTTCCACACCGCAGTGAAATACACCAGCGCATAGTGCCAGGCCGCCTGCCATGGGCTGCTGTCGGCATTGGCCAGAATCGATTTGCCGATGGAGTGCGTGTCCGCCGCCAGAAAAGCCTTGCCGTAATAAGGCTGCCATTTGACGTAGTAGAGGCCGATAGCCACCACCAGCAGGAACAGAATCGGTTTCCACAGCGGCCAGGCGCGAGCGGTATTTTCAGGAGCGGTCAAAGGTTGCGGCATAGGGTTGGCTCAGGTCAGTGCATCAATAGCGCTAGCTTAGCGCGCCGTCGGCCCCTGCGCATCATCGGCCTGTCCAAAATAGTTCATCTGTTCGCCACCGACGCGTAACGCGATTGTCATCTGGCGGCGGCAACATAATGCCAACTTGAAAGCCACAGGACATACCCGTCGCCTTTCAAGCCGTAGCGTTGTTAGCTGCACTCACTCACCCCGGTTACTTGACTTTAGTAAGCGCCTGGCGATGAGCGGGCTGGCCGCCTGGCTACAATTTGAAAGTCATAGGGTAAGCACCAGTACTGTAAGAAATCCTGATAAATCATAAAGTTTAATAGGTATCCGGCACGCCGAGGTTTTTATTATGATGAACTTATCTAGACATCCGACCAGCTTCCCCACCCGTTACCAGCAGATCGCCGCGCAGCTGGAGCAAGAGTTGCGCACCCAATACCGCTGTGGCGACTATCTGCCTTCCGAGCAACAGTTGGCGGACCGCTATCAGGTCAATCGTCATACCCTACGCCGCGCAGTGGATCAGTTGGTGGATCGCGGTTGGCTGCAGCGCCGGCCCGGCATCGGCATATTGGTGCTGATGCGCCCGTATGACTATCCGCTGCATGCCAATACCCGCTTCAGCCAGAACCTGCTCGAGCAGGGAAGTCACCCCACCAGTGAGCGCTTACTCGCTGTATTACGCCCGTGCAATGGGCATATCGCCAGCGCACTGTCGCGTGAAGAAGGCGAAACGGTGATCCACCTGCGCACCCTGCGCCGGGTCAATGGCGTGCCGATGAGCCTGATCGACCATTATCTGCCCGATCTGGACTGGTGGCCGGCCCTGCAACAGTTCCACAACGGCTCGCTGCACGAATTTATCGAACAGCATATTCACCAGCCGCTGACCCGCAGCCAGACGCGTATCAGCGCCCGCCGGGCGCAGGCCAAAGAGAGCCGGCTGCTGGAGATCGCCACCCACGCGCCGCTGCTGTGCGTGCGCACCCTGAACGTCTGCACCGGCAGCGCCAACGTGGCGGAATACTCCGTCAGCCTGGCGCGCGCCGACATGATTGAACTGACGATGGAGCACTAAATGCAAGCCTTACAGCCGAGACAACGCTGGATGTCGGTACTGGCGCACAGCCAGCCGGCCCAGTTGCGCAGCCACTGGCAGGCGCTGAACCTCAGCCCGCGCTACCAAAGCATTCGCGCGCCGGAGATTGGCCTGGCGCAGCTGCAAGGGCGCATGGGCGCCACCGGCCGCCGCTTTGTGCTGGGCGACATGACCGTCACCCGTGCGGTAGTGCAGCTGGAAAACGGCGGTTATGGCTACAGCTATATCGCCGGGCGCGACAAGGCCCACGCCGAACTCTGCGCGCTGGCGGACGCCCTGCTGCAACAGCCTGATCAGGCCGAATTGCTGCAACAGCAGCTGATTGAACCGCTGGCCGCGCTGCTGCACGAACAACGCCAGTTGCGCGCCCGCTCGGTCGCCTCCAGCCGGGTCGACTTCTTTACGCTGGTGCGGGGGGATTAACCGATGAGCCTGTTAACCGGATTTGAACAGCCGATAGAACAATCACAGCACGCTTTCCGCTTAATCCTCAAGGCGTTAAGCGAACCCGGCCATACCGTCACGCTGCAAGGCGGCCCGGCCTGGGGCGCATTGAACGCCGCCAGTACCGCCGCGTTGCTGACGCTGGCGGATCAAGAAACCCCGATCCAGCTGTGTGAAGCCTTTAAAAGTGAGCAAGTGCTAACAAACATACGTTTCCACAGCGGTGCGCCATTGGCGGCACAGCCTGAAGAAGTCTGTTTTGCCCTGTTCGATACGCAGTTGCAGGCCGCCGATTTACTGGCGCTGCCGCACGGCAGTGAAATCTCGCCGGAATTCGGCGCCACGGTCATCGTGCAGCTCAATGGGCTGGAACAAGGCACCCCGCTGCGCCTGACCGGCCCTGGCATTGAGCGCCAACGCAAGGTTTCACCGCCGTTGCCGCCGGCACTGCTGGATTTTCTCGTTAACCGCCCGCTGCGCTTCCCGCTGGGGCTGGATATTTTGCTGACCTGCGGCGATCGCCTGCTGGCGCTGCCGCGGACCACCCGCGTGGAGGTGTACTGATGTACGTAGCCGTTAAAGGGGGCGAAAAAGCCATTGAGGCCGCCCATCAGTTACAGGAACAGCTGCGGCGCGGCGACGAGAGCGTGCCGGCGCTCGGCATCCGGCAGATTGAACAGCAACTGGGGCTGGCGGTGGATCGGGTGATGACCGAAGGCGGTATTTACGATCCCGAACTGGCCGCGCTGGCCATCAAGCAGGCGAGCGGAGATCTGGTCGAGGCGATTTTCCTGCTGCGCGCCTACCGCACCACCTTGCCGCGCCTGGCGGTCAGCGAACCGCTGGCAACCGAAAACATGCGGCTGGAACGCCGTATCTCGGCGGTTTACAAGGACTTGCCCGGCGGGCAGGTGCTGGGCCCAACCTACGATTACACCCACCGGCTGCTGGATTTTGCCCTGCTGGCGGAAGGTGAAACACCGCACGCGCCGCAGGCCGACGAACCGCTGCCGGAAAATTGCGCCCACGTGTTTGATTTGCTTAGCCAACAACAATTGGCGCTGGCGGAACGGGACGACGGCAGCGTGCCGGACGACATCACCCGCAACCCGCCGGTTTACCCTTGTTCACGCTCGGCGCGGCTGCAACAGCTGGTGCGCGGTGACGAAGGTTTCCTGCTGGCGCTGAGCTACTCCACCCAGCGCGGCTATGGCCGCACCCACCCGTTCGCCGGCGAGATCCGGACAGGCTACGTTTCGCTGGAGATCGTGCCTGAAGAGCTGGGTTTCGCGGTAGATATCGGCGAAATCCTGCTGACCGAATGTGAAATGGTCAACGGCTTTGTCGACCCGGAAGACCGGCCGCCGCACTTCACCCGCGGTTATGGCCTGGTGTTTGGCCGCGCCGAGCGCAAAGCGATGAGCATGGCGCTGGTGGACCGCGCACTGCAAAGCCCCGAGTACCAGGAAGGCGTCGCCAGCCCGGCGCAGGATGAAGAGTTCGTGCTGGCCCATGCCGACAACGTCGAAGCCGCCGGTTTCGTTTCCCACCTCAAACTGCCGCACTACGTTGACTTCCAGGCCGAGCTGGAGCTGCTCAAGCGCCTGCGGCGGGAGTTCAGCGAGCGTCAGGAGGCCCGCAATGAGTGAAGTATTGACCGGCTATAACCTTGGCTATCTCGACGAGCAAACCAAACGCATGATCCGTCGCGCCATCCTCAAGGCCGTGGCGATCCCCGGCTATCAGGTGCCGTTCGGCGGCCGCGAGATGCCGATGCCTTACGGCTGGGGCACCGGCGGCATTCAGCTGACCGCCAGCGTGATTGGCCGCGCCGACGTGCTGAAGGTGATCGACCAGGGCGCCGACGACACCACCAACGCGGTGTCTATTCGCCGCTTCTTCCAGCGCGTTGCCGGGGTAGCCACCACCGAACGCACGCCGGAAGCCACGCTGATCCAGACCCGGCACCGCATTCCGGAAACCGCGCTGCACGAAGACCAGATCCTGATTTATCAGGTGCCGATCCCGGAACCGCTGCGCTTTATCGAACCGCGCGAAACCGAGACCCGCAAAATGCACGCGCTGGAAGAGTACGGCGTGATGCAGGTGAAGTTGTACGAGGACATTGCGCGCTACGGTCATATCGCCACCACCTACGCCTATCCGGTGAAGGTCAACGACCGTTATGTGATGGACCCTTCGCCGATCCCGAAATTCGATAACCCGAAAATGCACATGATGCCGGCGCTGCAACTGTTTGGCGCCGGGCGCGAGAAGCGCATCTACGCCCTGCCGCCGTTCACCAAGGTGGAAAGCCTGGACTTCGACGACCATCCGTTCAGCGTGCAAAAGTGGGATGAACCCTGCGCGCTGTGCGGCTCGCGCCACAGCTATCTGGATGAGGTGGTGCTCGACGACCAGGGTAACCGCATGTTCGTCTGCTCTGACACCGACTACTGCCGGCAGCAGCTGGCACAACCTTCGCAAGAGGCGCAGCACTGATGATTTCCCAACCCCTGAGCACCACGCCGCTGTTGTCGGTGGCCAACCTCACCCATTTGTACGCGCCGGGCAAAGGTTTTAGCGACGTCTCTTTCGATATCTACCCCGGCGAAGTGCTGGGCATCGTCGGCGAGTCCGGTTCCGGTAAAACCACGCTGCTGAAATCCATCTCCGCACGGCTGGCGCCGCAGCACGGGCAGATCCTCTATCGCCCGCAGGCCGGGCAACAGCACGACCTGTACGCGATGGCAGAGAGCGATCGCCGCCGCCTGTTGCGCACCGACTGGGGCGTGGTGCATCAGCATCCGCTCGACGGGCTGCGGCCCAAGGTGTCCGCCGGCGGCAATATCGGCGAACGGCTGATGGCCATCGGCCAGCGTCACTACGGCGATATCCGCCGCCAGGCTGCCCAGTGGCTGGAAGACGTCGAGATCCCGGTGTCGCGCCTTGACGATCTGCCGACCACCTTCTCCGGCGGCATGCAGCAGCGGCTGCAAATCGCCCGCAATCTGGTGACTCACCCGAAACTGGTGTTTATGGACGAGCCGACCGGCGGGCTGGACGTCTCGGTGCAGGCGCGGTTGCTCGATCTGCTGCGCAATCTGGTGGTGGAAATGCAGCTGGCGGCGGTGATCGTCACCCACGATCTGGGCGTGGCGCGCCTGCTGGCGCACCGGCTGCTGGTGATGAAAGAGGGCCAGGTGGTGGAAAGCGGCCTGACCGACCGGGTGCTGGACGATCCGCATCATCCTTATACCCAGTTGCTGGTTTCTTCGGTGCTGTCGTAACGCAAGGGGATAATTAATAATGACGATTCAAATCCGGGTTGAACACCTGAGCAAAACCTTCGTGCTCCACCAGCAGCACGGCACGCGCCTGCCGGTGTTGCACGACGCCAACATGACGGTCAGCAGCGGCGAATGCGTGGTGCTGCACGGCCACTCCGGCAGCGGTAAATCCACCCTGCTGCGCTCGCTGTACGCCAACTACCTGCCCGACAGCGGCCATATCTGGGTCAATCATCAGGGCGAATGGCTGGATATGGTGCAGGCCGAAGCGCGCCAGATCCTGGCGGTCCGTCGCCACACCCTCGGCTGGGTCAGCCAGTTTCTGCGGGTGATCCCACGCATCAGCGCGCTGGACGTGGTGATGCAACCGCTGTTGGAACAGGGCGTCGACCGCGCCGAATGCCGCGAACGCGCCGAGACGCTGCTCAACCAGCTCAACGTGCCGCAGCGCCTGTGGCAGTTGGCGCCCTCGACGTTCTCCGGCGGGGAGCAGCAGCGGGTGAATATTGCACGCGGGTTTATTGTCGACTACCCGATTTTGCTGCTGGACGAACCGACCGCCTCGCTCGACAGCCGCAACAGCGCGGCGGTGGTCGGCCTGATAGAACAGGCCAAACGGCGCGGGGCGGCGATCGTCGGCATTTTCCATGACGAAGGCGTTCGCCAACAGGTCGCCGACCGGTTATACGACATGCAAGCGCCCCAGGCGCTGGAGATCTTCTGATGATCATCAATAACGTGAAACTGGTGCTGGCAGACCAGATTGTCGAAGGTTCGCTGGAGATTAACGACGGCGTGATCCGCAGCTTCGCCGATACGCCGAGCCAGTTGCCGCAGGCGCTGAACGGTGAAGGCGGCTGGCTGCTGCCGGGGCTGATTGAGCTGCACACCGACAATCTGGACAAGTTTTTCACCCCGCGGCCGAACGTCGACTGGCCGGCGCATTCGGCGATGAGCAGCCATGATGCGCTGATGGTCGCCAACGGCATCACCACGGTGCTGGACGCGGTGGCGATCGGCGACGTGCGCGACGGCGGCCACCGGCTGGAGAACCTGCAAAAAATGATCGACGCGGTGATCCACAGCCAGCGCGCCGGGGTCAACCGCGCCGAGCACCGGCTGCACCTGCGCTGCGAGCTGCCGAACGAGAGCACCCTGCCGCTGTTCGAGCAGTTGATGGACAAACCGGGGGTATCGCTGGTGTCGCTGATGGACCATTCGCCGGGCCAGCGCCAGTTCGCCTCGCGTGAAAAATACCGTGAGTATTATCAAGGCAAATATCATCTCAATGACCAACAGATGAGCGAGTACGAAGAGCAGCAGATCGGGCTTTCCGCCCGCTGGGCCACGCCGAACCGCGAGGCGATCGCCGCCCACTGCCGGGCGCGTAAAATCTCCCTCGCCAGCCACGACGACGCTACCGCCGAACACGTGGCCGAGTCCTGCGCGCTGGGCAGCGCGATTGCCGAGTTCCCGACCACCGAGGATGCCGCCCGCGCCTCGCACCGGCAGGGGTTGCAGGTCCTGATGGGCGCACCGAACATCGTGCGCGGCGGATCCCATTCCGGCAACGTGGCGGCGCACCATCTGGCGGCACTGGGGGTGTTGGATATTCTGTCTTCCGACTATTACCCCGCCAGCCTGCTGGATGCGGCATTCCGTATCGCGGCCGACGAACGTAACGGTTACGACCTGCCGCAGGCGGTGCGGATGATCACCGGTAACCCGGCGAAGGCGCTGGATCTGCACGATCGCGGCACCATCGCCGAGGGGCTGCGGGCGGATCTGGTGTTGGCGCGGCCGCACGGCGAGCACATCTACGTGCAGAACGTGTGGCGCCAGGGCAAGCAGGTGTTCTGATGGCACAGCTTATCTATTTGATGGGGCCGTCCGGTTCGGGCAAAGACAGCCTGCTTGCGCAGCTTAGGGCCGATGCCGACAGCGCGCCGCTGGTGGCGCACCGTTATATCACCCGGCCGGCGGATGCCGGCTGCGAAAACCATATTGCGCTCAGCGAACCCGAGTTTCTGCGCCGCCGTGCCAAGGGCTTGTTCGCTCTCGACTGGCAGGCGCACCAGCAGCATTACGCGTTTGGGATCGAAGTGGATCTTTGGCTGTTGCAAGGGATCGACGTGGTAGTCAACGGCTCACGCGCCCATCTGCCGCAGGCGCAACAACGCTACGGTGCGCAGCTGTTACCGGTCTGCCTGCAGGTCAGCGGCGAGGTGCTGCGCCAACGCCTGCAAAACCGCGGGCGTGAAGACGCCGCGCAAATCGAACAACGGCTGGCGCGGGCGGCGGAATACCAGCAAAAACTGCCCGCCGGTTGCCGCCTGCTGGCTAACGATGGCGACCTGCAAGACACCCTGACGGCGCTGCTGGCGCTGTTACCGGCTTCATCCAAACACCCCCAGGACGCCACGCAATGAACGATTTTGCCCAGCCGAGAATCGGCGACAACGTGATCCTTAACCGCACCCGGCTCGGCCAGTACGTGCATCTGGCCGACGATGCGATCCTCGAAGAAGTGGAAATGGGCGACTATTCCTATACCGCCGGGCACAACCAGATTTTTTACGCCACCCTCGGTAAGTTCGTGTCGATCGCCTCTTACGCGCGCATCAATCCCGGCAACCACCCGACCTACCAGCGCATCGCCCAGCACCACTTCACCTACCGCGCTTCCGAGTACGGTCTGGGGGAAGATGATGAGGCCTTCTTCGACTGGCGGCGCGAGCACCACGTCACCGTCGGCCACGATGTGTGGATCGGCCATAACGCCATCCTGATGCCCGGCGTGAGCATCGGCAACGGCGCGGTGATCGGCAGCGCGGCGGTAGTGACCAAAAACGTCGAGCCTTATGCGATCGTCGCCGGGGTAGCAGCTAAAAAGATCGGCATGCGCTTTGACGATGCCTTGATAGAACGCATCGAACGCAGCCAGTGGTGGCACTGGGATCATCAGACATTGCAGGAACGATTGGCGGATTTCAGTGATATCAACGCCTTTGCGGAGAAGTATCTTTAAGCGGGAGGATATATGCAATTGACGTTTCTCGGCACCGGCGGTGCCCAGCAGATCCCGGTTTTCGGTTGCGATTGCCTGGTCTGCCAGCGGGCGCGGCGCGAACCGGCATTCCGGCGGCGGCCATGCAGCGCGATGCTCAAATTTCAGGGGGAAACGACCTTGCTGGATGCGGGATTGCCGTCGCTGGAACGGCGTTTTTCGGCGGGGGAAATTCAACGTTTTTTACTGACACATTACCACATGGATCACGTTCAGGGGCTATTTCCTTTGCGCTGGGGGTGCGGAAATTTCATTCCGGTGTACGGCCCGGCGGATGATCAAGGCTGCGACGATCTGTTCAAACACCCCGGTATTCTGGCGTTTCAACCGCCGTTAACCCCTTTCGAAAGGGTTGAACTGGGTGGGCTGCATATCACCCCGCTACCGTTGCAACATTCCAAACCGACGTTGGGTTATTTGGTCCAGGCAGAAGGCTACGCGCTGGCCTATCTGACCGATACCGTCGGCCTGCCGCCTGACACCGAGGCTTTCCTGCGCAAAATAACGCTGGATCTGCTGGTGCTCGATTGCAGCCTGCCGCCACAACCCCAGGTGCCGCGCAATCATAACGATCTGACCCGCGCGCAGGAGACACAACAACGTTTGCAGCCCGGCCGCACGCTGCTGACGCATATCAGCCATCATCTCGATTTATGGCTGATGGACAACGAACTGCCAACGGGAATGGAACTGGCTTTCGATAATCTCAGTGTACATTGCCATAGCGATGCAGTTGGTCGGACTCCAGCACCCTAACGCCGCTGCCGGGACTGAAAGCCTGTTCCAGCAGGGTTTGCGCCACGTCTTTGGCGGCAACCGAGCGCCACTTGCCCGGTAACAGTTTGAATAGCGGTGCGGTGAGCCGCTCCATCAAGCGCGGCGATGGGCGATTGCCCAACAGCATCGATGGACGCACCAGCGTCAGGCGTGGCCAGTTCTGCTCACGCAGCGCCTGCTCCATTTCGCCTTTGGTACGGTTATAGAGGAATGACGAACGCGGGTTAGCCCCCACGGCGCTGACGACCAGACAATGCTGTGCCCCCAGCCGCCGCCCGGTCAGCGCGCTTTCGACGACTAACTGATAATCGACATAGCGGAAATTGGCATCGCTGCCGGCCACCTTCCGGGTAGTGCCCAGGCAGCAGAAAATAATATCGACGGGTTGCTGCAAGCCGCTCAGCAACTCGAACAGATCCTCGCCCACCGGGTTATCTGTCTTTTCGTTTGCGGGCAGCGGTTGACGCGTCGGTGCCACAATCGCCGTCACCTGCGGATCGCCCTGCAACAGTTGCAACAGCTCGTTGCCCACCAGCCCGGTGGCCCCTACGATTAATATCCGTGCCATATACTCTCCCACCGTTTGATTACTCTGAAAAAGTATAGTTTGTTGTGCTCAGGCCCGCGTCCAATGCAGTTTTTTACCAAATCCCAGGGTATTGTCGGTCATCTTCACTTCCTGCAAATTCAGCTGCCACACCGGCGCTTTCATCACTTTGGCTATCGGGAACCGCTTGCAGTAACGGGCACGCGCCTGCGCCTCTTCATCGCCACTCAGCATCACCGCCTCGGCGCGGTACTGCACGCCGCGGATCAGCGCGATAGTCTTTGGCTTCGGCGCAATGGTGCCTACTACACTGGCATTTTGCAGCATCAGCTCGCCGTGGCGGGTATGGGTTTCGGTCATCAACCACAGCGCCATCTGCTCGGCGTCAAACACGTAAAAACAATTGGCGCACCACATGTCCATGCCGTTGCCGGCGCACAGCGTCAGCACATGCTGCTTGCCAAGGAAATGGCGGATGTGTTCCAGATCGTCTGGCTGGTGCATTGAGATCTCTCTGTCGACGGGTTCAGCGGATAATAAGTGATATGGTAATGTAATCTGCCCGCCACAACATAACCCGACTTATAAATGACTGATAATTTCTGGCACCTCTACATGCTGCGTTTGCCGAACGGCATGCTGTATACCGGCATCACCACCGACGTAGTACGGCGGCTGGCGCAGCATCAGGCGGGCAAAGGCGCCAAGGCGTTACGGGGAAAGGGGGAACTGACGCTGGCGTTTCACTGCCGGGTGGGCGATCGTTCGACGGCGCTGAGGCTGGAATATCGGGTAAAGCAGCTGAGCAAAATACAAAAAGAGCGGCTGGTGAGTCACCCGCCGCCCTCATTGGATTATTTACTGCCGAGCGCTGAGGTTAAAACCGGTTAAACGGCTCGGAGTATTCAACCGCACCGCTCGCGTCGCTCAGGGCGTCTTCCGCCAGCGGATAGACCTGGAACGCAGTTTCGGCGCCCGGCCAGCGGCAACGCAGGCCATAGGCGGCGGCCGGTTTAAAGCCGAAACGGCCGTAGTAAGCCGGATCGCCCAACACCACCACGGCGGCGTAACTGAACTCGTTCAGGGAATCCAGCCCTTCGTAAATCAGCTTTTCGCCCAACCCCTGGCGACGCAGGCTTTCATCCACCGCCAGCGGTGCCAGACCGACCCACTGCCGGTCTTCTCCGGCGACATCGACCGGGCTGAACGCGGCATACCCCACCACGCCGCCTTCGTCGTCGGTGGCGACAATGCCCAGGGTCAGCAGGCCATCTTCGCGCAGCTGTTGCACCAGATCGGCCTCGTCATCGCGCCCGAAGGCGCGGCGCAGCAAGGCATCGATCCCCGCCGCGTCTACCGGAATTTCTACGCGGATCAGCATGCTACCGGCACACGGGAAGTCTGCGCCGTGCCCTCCTGCAATCCTGCTTCCACAAATTCGGCCAGTTGCAGTAGGCCAATGCGCAACGGCGCAGGCATGGCTTCCAGCTCAATGGCGTCCATCAGATTTTTTACATACAGGCCCAATTCGGTGTCCCCTTCAATCTGCAGCCGACGCTGAAAGAACAGCGTATCGGGATCTTGCTTGCGCGCAGCGATCAAAATCAGATCGTTGGCGTCGCCGCTGAAGCTGACATCAGCTTCGGCGTGGTGGCTGACAACCAGTTTGTCGTTTTCTACCGTCATAAACCAGTGTAGCGCCAGATCGCGAACTTCGATCTTCAACCAGTGCGATTCGAGAAAAGCCAAATCGCCATCCGCCAACGCCTGGCGGAATTGCCAGCCCAGCACCTGTTCCAGAAGTTGCCGCTGCAAAGCAAACGGCGTGAATTTTAGCGGTACGCGCAGCAGCGACGGCCCTTGGCGCACAATGCGTGCTCGTAGTTGTTCCAACACTGTCGTTCACTCCTTTCAACACAGACTAGCGCTATTTTGCCACATCGGCGCGCACCTGAAGCGGTCTATATCAACAAATAGTGCATTTCGCCGCCAGCTTTATCAATACGCCAGAAGCTGCCCCAAATCAAAACCTGTTCGCCCCGCTTTCACTAAAATTGCTTCCCCGATGGGCGCTTGCCGGTTGAATACCACCGCCGACAGCCCTTGTTAACCAGGATAAATCTATGGAGCTGCTTTGTCCCGCCGGTAACCTTCCGGCCCTGAAAGCCGCAGTGGATAACGGCGCAGACGCCGTATACATCGGCCTGAAAGACGATACCAACGCGCGCCACTTTGCCGGCCTCAACTTCACCGAGAAAAAGCTGCAGGAAGCGGTCGAGTACGTGCACCGGCACCGCCGCAAACTGCATATCGCCATCAACACCTTCGCCCACCCGGACGGCTATGGCCGCTGGCAACGGGCGGTGGACATGGCGGCGCAATTGGGTGCGGACGTGTTGATCCTGGCCGATTTGGCGATGCTGGAATACGCTGCCGAGCGTTACCCGCAGTTGGAACGCCATGTCTCTGTGCAGGCTTCCGCCACCAACGAAGAGGCGATCCGTTTCTATCAGCGCCATTTCGACGTCAGCCGGGTCGTGCTGCCGCGTGTGCTGTCGATGCATCAGGTCAAACAACTGGCGCGCACCAGCCCGGTGCCGCTGGAGGTGTTCGCGTTCGGCAGCCTGTGCATCATGGCCGAAGGGCGCTGTTATCTCTCTTCCTATCTGACCGGCGAATCGCCGAATACCGTCGGTGCCTGCTCCCCGGCGCGCTTCGTTCGCTGGCAGCAAACCGCACAAGGCATGGAATCGCGCCTGAACGACGTGCTGATCGACCGTTATCGGGACGATGAAAACGCCAGTTATCCGACGCTGTGCAAAGGGCGTTATCGGGTGGACGACGTGCGCTATCACGCGCTGGAAGAGCCCACCAGCCTGAACACGCTGGAGCTGTTGCCGGAATTGCTGGCCGCCAATATCGCCTCGGTGAAGATTGAAGGACGCCAGCGCAGCCCGGCGTATGTCAGCCAGGTAGCGCGCATCTGGCGCCAGGCGATAGACCGCTGCCAGGCCGACCCGGCCACCTACCGGGCCGAAGCAAGCTGGATGGAGGCTCTCGGCGCGATGTCCGAAGGCACGCAGACCACGCTCGGCGCCTATCACCGCAAATGGCAGTAGCAGGAGAGACCATGAAATACGCATTAGGCTCAGTGCTGTACTACTGGCCGAAAACCGAGATTGAGGAGTTCTACCGGCAGGCGGTGAACAGCAGCGCGGAGATTATTTACCTCGGCGAAAGCGTCTGCACCAAGCGGCGCGAGATGAAGGTGGGCGACTGGCTGACGCTGGCGCAGGAGATTGCCCGCAGCGGCAAGCAGGTGGTGATTTCCACTCTGGCGTTGCTGCAAGCGCCGTCTGAGCTGAACGAACTGAAACGCTATGTGGAGAACGGCGAGTTTCTGATTGAAGCCAACGATCTGGGTACGGTGAACATGGCGGCGGAACGCGGCCTGCCGTTCGTCGCCGGGCATGCGTTGAACTGCTACAACGCCTACACCCTGCGCCTGCTGCACCGCCAGGGCATGGTCCGCTGGTGCATGCCGGTCGAGCTTTCGCGCGACTGGCTGGCCAATTTGCTGACGCAATGCGACGAGTTGGGTTTCCGCCATCAGTTCGAGGTGGAAGTCTTGAGTTACGGCCACCTGCCGCTGGCCTATTCGGCGCGCTGCTTCACCGCTCGCTCGGAGAACCGTGGCAAAGACGAATGCGAAACCTGCTGCATCCACTACCCACAGGGGCGGATGATGCGTTCGCAGGAAGAACAGCAGGTGTTTGTGCTCAACGGCATCCAGACGATGAGCGGCTATTGCTATAACCTCGGCAATGAATTGCAAAGCATGCAGGGGCTGGTGGATATCGTGCGCCTTTCGCCGCAGAGCGCAGAAACGCTGGCGCTGATCGACAGCTTCCGCGCCAACGAACAAGGGGCGCAACCGCTGGTTTTGGCCGATAAAGCCGACTGCAACGGCTACTGGCGCCGGGTTGCGGGGTTGGAGCTGGTGCAGTAGCGGGATAAACCAAAGGGATGCCGGTAACTTTTCCGCTGCCGGCATCTTATTTGTTCTCGTTAAACCGCATTACTTTCCGTTGAACCAATGATAAAAACTCAGGCACATCAGGCCAAAGCTTCTGACACCCAACCCCATAAAAACAGCAATAGCCGCATTCGCTAAATGTTCTTTTGGGGAACCCGCGATTAATACCGGGTGATAAAGCAATTGCATGATTGTCATCAGCCCGATAAAGGTAGAAAAATACTTGGCGAACTTACCTGGTCCCATAGTCAGTACCTATTTTAAAACTTGAAAAGCAATATAAATGAACGATTACCAGCGGCACTGACCATTTACGCTATTAGCATTTCTATTACCACCCAATGCGCCTTTATTATCACTATTATTCTTTGACTGACTATTTCTATCACAACCAACAACCCCAGTTAAGGCGCCAGCGAAAGCCATACCAAGCATCCCTGGCGGGCCGCCAGGCATACCCGTAAATGCCCCAATAATCATGTAGGCACCTGTTTTGTTTGCGCAGATGTCAGGCGCGCCGCGGCTGGTTCTGTCGCGGTCACCGCCGTTATTTCCATCCCCGCAACCGCCAATCAACTTCATCTCGTCTAACGTCAATTCCCTTATCGTTGACATAGTAATATTCCCTTTAATAGAGTGTTTTATTTATTCGACTAATACGACCGTAGATCAACTAGTCATAAAAACCATCAGCCGGCCAATAAAACAATATCTACCGGTAAATAAGAAAAAAATCAATAATAATAAAAAACAAAAACATCCAGAAAAAATAATAATAACGTGTTTATTTTAATTATTTATTTAAAAATAACGACTAATAAAAAATAAAGGCGCCATATGCGGCACCTCGCTCAATCAGGACTCCTGTCGCTTACGGAACAGGCTGCACAGAAAACCCACGTCAACGCCCAACAGGATAATAACACTGCCCCACACTTCGTTAAGTAACGGCCCAGCGATCTCCGTGGTGGCCAAGTGGAGAGAAATACTATCGGTTTCTTTGAGCCTAGGGTCTATCTCCGCTAGCGCGGGGAACACTTCAAGCCACCGCCTGAACTCGCTCTGCTTCACGGTTTATCCCCGCTGGCGCGGGGAACACTTAACTCCCGGCACGAAAATGGGGCTTGGATTCGGTTTATCCCCGCTGACGCGGGGAACGCATGGAACCATGCGCCTGATCGTTGTCCTTATCCGGTTTATCCCCGCTGGCGCGGGGAACACAGCCTCATTAGTAAACAACCTGGATACGTCAGCGGTTTATCCCCGCTGGCGCGGGGAACACTTGAGAGCACCGCTTAACTCAAAAATAATCCCCGGTTTATCCCCGCTGGCGCGGGGAACACTCATCAGTAGCGCAAACGTTGCTAAATACTGGCGGTTTATCCCCGCTGGCGCGGGGAACACGGGCTGTAAAGGCGTGGAGATACAGACCGTTTCGGTTTATCCCCGCTGACGCGGGGAACACGCCATGCATACCTACACACTGGTCCGCAAAATCGGTTTATCCCCGCTGGCGCGGGGAACACCCAACGAGAGCCAAGAGAGATCTGGATAACTACGGTTTATCCCCGCTGGCGCGGGGAACACTGTTGATAACGATGCAGTAACTGATTCTACCCCGGTTTATCCCCGCTGGCGCGGGGAACACGCACTGATTCAGACGGTGGGTGGAACCTCATTCGGTTTATCCCCGCTGGCGCGGGGAACACGTAAAAGCGCCATCGAGCATGTAGTAATAGGACGGTTTATCCCCGCTGGCGCGGGGAACACCACGGCGATGCCGCCTACGCGATTTTCCTGGCCGGTTTATCCCCGCTGGCGCGGGGAACACTCCTTCCACACGTCGCGATAATCAAAGCCGGGCGGTTTATCCCCGCTGGCGCGGGGAACACTGTACATTGACCAAAAAGCCTATGGCATTTTACGGTTTATCCCCGCTGGCGCGGGGAACACACGATGGATCAGTTGTGAGCGGCAGACACATCCGGTTTATCCCCGCTGGCGCGGGGAACACTGTGCTGAACGATGTGCGCGGCCGGTATGAAACGGTTTATCCCCGCTGGCGCGGGGAACACGTCACCAGAAAAAGCAGCTCAATTTTTGCACGCGGTTTATCCCCGCTGGCGCGGGGAACACATCGCCAACAATGTTCCCGTTACTGATATGCGCGGTTTATCCCCGCTGGCGCGGGGAACACTGTTTTCCCCAATTGGCATTTCCCATGCTGCACGGTTTATCCCCGCTGGCGCGGGGAACACTAATTCAATGTGTAGATCCGCTCTCCAACTGTCGGTTTATCCCCGCTGGCGCGGGGAACACTTTGGTGCCGGCGCGACCGGCGGCAACGTTAACGGTTTATCCCCGCTGGCGCGGGGAACACGTGATGGAGGCGATGACCCGTATGCTGGATTACGGTTTATCCCCGCTGGCGCGGGGAACACATCATCACCCCAGGCGCGATTGCCTTTCGTACCGGTTTATCCCCGCTGGCGCGGGGAACACTCGGTGGTGCCGTCCCAGTGGTTCGCCGCTATCGGTTTATCCCCGCTGGCGCGGGGAACACATGTATCGAAAATCGACAACTGCACCGGAACACGGTTTATCCCCGCTGGCGCGGGGAACACAAATAAGCACAAACTCCGCTAAGATAAATATTCGGTTTATCCCCGCTGGCGCGGGGAACACTTCCAAGGCTATGTGTCCGATTTTCCTTTCGACGGTTTATCCCCGCTGGCGCGGGGAACACTACTACGTTAACGCCCGGGATAACGACCATCACGGTTTATCCCCGCTAGCGCGGGGAACACAGTACCCCATCAGCTGTAAATTCGTTATGTGCCGGTTTATCCCCGCTGGCGCGGGGAACACGGTAACAGGTGAGACTGTTGCCGGTAGCCCATCGGTTTATCCCCGCTGGCGCGGGGAACACTCCGTTTGCGACTATTTCGCCGCCCTGCAGTGCGGTTTATCCCCGCTGGCGCGGGGAACACTCTGCATGGCTCTCTTCTGAGTTATAACGGTCCGGTTTATCCCCGCTGGCGCGGGGAACACAATGCGGGTAACGACCCGCATGATTGATTTCACGGTTTATCCCCGCTGGCGCGGGGAACACATTCGTGCCATCCAGCCCACCGGCAAACTCCCCGGTTTATCCCCGCTGGCGCGGGGAACACTCCGTATTTCGGGCAGACCAACTATATTCGCTCGGTTTATCCCCGCTGGCGCGGGGAACACACAATAAGCGTGTGGCCAACTCGTTGGCTCCACGGTTTATCCCCGCTGGCGCGGGGAACACAGTTAATGGGAAATTAGCTGGTTTCCAGAACTCGGTTTATCCCCGCTGGCGCGGGGAACACCGACGGCGCGTCCTTGGCCAACAACAAATCACCGGTTTATCCCCGCTGGCGCGGGGAACACTGCTGCTGTCACAGGACTCGTGACCGCATCGTCGGTTTATCCCCGCTGGCGCGGGGAACACTGGCTACTGCCGCCGGTCATGAGGTGAAACGCCGGTTTATCCCCGCTGGCGCGGGGAACACCCGGTATGGCCGTCGCCAACGTTTTGATCCCACGGTTTATCCCCGCTGGCGCGGGGAACACGTTGATGTAATCCGCGATAGCTACCCGGATTTCGGTTTATCCCCGCTGGCGCGGGGAACACCCTTGGAAAAAAAAGGAAAGAACATGCGCGCTCGGTTTATCCCCGCTGGCGCGGGGAACACGAAGCGATCGGTAGTGCCCGGCGTAACGATATCGGTTTATCCCCGCTGGCGCGGGGAACACGCGTTTTCAGTGCCGGCTACCGGGTCCAACTCCGGTTTATCCCCGCTGGCGCGGGGAACACTCTAAAACTAACTAACTGTTATAATAGAAGTTTTTATACCCCTAGAATTCCACCAAATTTTCCGTGTTTTTAAAGATCTATAACCTACTGATTTTACAAGGGTAAGAAAGAGACCAACCTTAGTCCATCAAGATCCACCGGCTCACGCCGGTTTTCTCCCCAGGTTTGGAAATCAAAACCTGACTCATTATTCGTCGCCCAGGCCATAACAACGTTCCCTTCGTCTGCCAGTACCGTGATCTGTTGCCAAATCATCTCTCGGACTTTGCGCGAGCTATCACCGACATAAACCCCAGCTCGAATCTCCAGCAACCAGACTGCCAGCCTACCGCGCAGCCTTGGGGGAACCTGTTCCGTCACCACCACAAGCATTCCCATTAGTTACGGCTCCTGTGACCAACGTCGCCGGGACCAACAGGCTCCGGAATTGCTGGCGGCTGTGCATCATCAAAAGGCTTGGGCACCGCGATTTCCCCAGCTGCTAAAACTTCCTCGATCAAGGGGATCAATCGGGCCAACGTTTTTTGACTACGGAAAATATCCCGGCAGGCTATACGCACCGTTTTATCCGGCGATAACGGCGTACTCGCGGCAATTTCGAAGGCTTTTGGAACCACACCCTCAAACTTGATAATGTCCGCAATATCATAAACAAAAGATAAAGGCTTCCCTGTGTGCACAAAACCGATCGCAGGCGCATAACCCGCCGCTAATACTGCTGCTTCTGTAATGCCATATAGGCAAGACGTCGCGGCACTAATGCACTGGTTTACCACGTCACCTTTTGCCCAATCCTTAGGATCATAGCGCCGTCCATGCCACGTTATGCCGTAGCGCTGAGCCAACAAAGAATAAGTCTGCCTCACTCTCGCGCCTTCAATACCACGCAACTGTTCTACGGAACGCCTGCTCGGCGCAGGCTCCCCGAAGCGCAACTCAAACATTTTACGAACCACTTTCAGACGCAGGTCTTCATCCAAAGCCAACTTGGCCTGATAAAGCAAACGATCCGAACGCGCGCCACCCGGCTGGCCGCTGGCGTACAGCCGCACCCCTGCCTCGCCGACCCAAACCAACAATGTGCCCGCCGTTGCGGCCAACCTCACCGCCGCATGTGACACTCGGGTTCCCGGTTCCAACATAATGCAAGCCACCGATCCCAACGGAATATGTGTCCGTATTCCCGTTTTATCCACCAAGACGAACGCACCATCAATTACGTCAATCTGGCCATATTGCAGGAATACCATTGAGGTTCGATCTTTCAAGGGAATAGGGTTAAGGGGAATAAAGCTCATCGATTACCCCCTTTTGATCATCAATAACCCGCAACCCAATGCTCTGCTTTTGCCAAGACCCGAATGTAAAGCCTGTAAAAAAAGCTTCGGTTCAGTAACCGTCAGATAGCCGGCGTAATCTACGGTACTGAAAGTAATCGGCTTTTCCCCATCGCGACGTGACAGCCGTTGCGTCTGGAAAGAGACGACATGAGTGAAGTTTTCCGCCAACGGCACTAACCGGAAACCATGGCGATCTCCCTGCCCCTGCAACCAATGCTGAGCCGCCTGTTCTTGCAATGTTCGCCACTCGTCGGGAGGTATTCCCTGCCGCTTCGCGTGAAATTTTGCGTCCATCATTACATCGCTGCGTTTGTTATTTCGGGTAACAACCGGGTTCGCTCGCAGGCTAAAGAACAAGCGCATCCCTTTCACCAACTGCGGTTCAAACGGCTTAGTCTGGATCTGGAACAAATTGTGTTGCTGTTGCGGCCGATCCTCCGACAGAAGATAAAATAGACCTTGAGAAACCGAAGGTTCCTGACGGAATAGATAGCGCCTTTCCTGCTCGTCGGGAAACAGTTGCCATAACCATTGGTGGCTGGCGTAAGCCCGTTGTTCACTGAGCCATTTGTCCAACATAACCGGCGGCAACCTGGCCAAATCCAGGGTGATACGAGAAAGAAACATTACGCATCCCTCCGATACTTGCCGCTATGTTGCCAGCGCGTACCAAATTGCCAACGCTGCCGGCTAATCGGCCGATCGTTGCGCTGCCGTGACTCCATCAACTCCACGCCTTCGGCCATTCCCTCCCAATAGCAAAGCACCACCGGTCGCGCAGGCAAATACAGCAAGGCCAGATCCTGTTCCAACTGCTTTTCCCCCGCGCGAAAAACGTCCGCCAAATGCCCTTCCAAAATCCTGGGCGCCAGAGGTAATGCCAATGGGCACGCTTTGCGCCCCAGATACAGGGGAAATACAGGTTTTCTCAGCGCCTGGGCCAAGGTTTCCAGATCTTCCGGAGCGTCAGATTCAGCGCTAACGGCGACCAGATAATAGGCATCGCAACGGTATTCACGCGAGGACAGCATCGTGCCCACCTCTTGCGGCGCCTGCGTCAGTTCCTCCCGCCGTGTGAAGTAACGGCGTTTTTTATTCTCTCTCGGGACCTGAGTGGTGTGGTAATCGCGTAACCATTGCTCACGAGATGACAGTGGCAAGACAGCAAAGCGATAATGTTGATTAAATTGATTCAGGTATTCTTCGCGCTCCCGGGAAATGCCTAATGCTGCGGCTAATAGCCCCAACAAAGCCGAGCGTGTCGGGATCGCATCCGTATGACGCACCTCCCCCACAGCAGCCGTGCCCCAGGAAACCAAAGGCGCATAAAGTTGAAATAGCAGATAGCGGGACATGAGGCCTCCTTATTATTTGGCGACAAAGTCCAGCAAACCTGCCAACGTTCCCTCGCCATTTTCCACATTCAGCTGATAAAGTTCGGAATGCATGTCATACGCACGCGCAAACTTTTGGTACTGCTGTTGCAGATTTGTCATGGCTTGCATAAGTTGATCTTCTCCGCGAACCGGATTGAAGAAAGCGACCGAGAGAGAACGCGGCTGACATTCGCCTTTCTCCGCAAGTACATAAGAAGCGTAAGCGCGTGAAGCAAAGCTATTTTGTTTCCCCGTTGGCGAAACCGTGATTGCCGTCTCCGTTAATGCCCGCAAGGTGCGTTCAAGCAAGGCTTCATCGCCATTCAAGTTTTGCAGCAACAGGTCACGACTGATGCAGATATAGCTATACAGCAGGGCCGAAGCGAAGCCCTGTTCTCCCATATGGGCAGAACCGGCATCTTCATCTTTGCGATTGAGATCGTCGACCGCAGTGAAAAAGTCCTCTTCTACCGCCACTGCACTAACCCCCAGAGCATGAGCAACCTGACAGGCGGCCTCAACGTTAAACTCCGGGTTAGATGCCAACATGCGGCCAAACAGGGCGATATCTACACCTTGTGCCTGCTCACCTAACAGCTGCTTGATGTTCAGTTCATCTTCTTTGGGTTCGCGCTGCGTCGCGATTAATTCATTCACCAGTTGATTGATTCTGCCCCGCTCTTCCGGGCTGATATGTACCAACTGCTCTATATCCAGATTCTGAATAGGCGTCGCATTTTTATCTTTCTTAATCGCGCCAAGTTTGCCGGCGATATTGCCGGCGATCGACAATGCAGCATCCTCCGCCACACCTCCGCTCAGCAATTGTTGATAAATTTCACGGCCCAAGCGCCGTGTACGTGCGCCAATATGCCCGTTCAATAATGCAGAGAAAGTTTCTGAAGTGCGCCAGGCGCGTTTTAAGCTTTGTGAAGATACCCGCAGGCGTTCGACGCCGCCCATGATGGCGGTCTTAGGGCGCCCGGTATCATCACGGTTCAAGTTTGACGGCGCATATGCGGTTAATAAATGCAGTTGAATAAACGTAGTCATGACTAATTCCTTATTAATAATTTATTTTCCAGACGCCATCAGGTATTCACTGGCCCAACGCACACTGTTCCGACGGAATGGATTGGTTTCGACGCTACGGTGTTCCTCACGCGCCAACCATTCACGCATCCATAGAAAAATCCCATCTGCCAGTGAGACCACATTTACCCCTTCTTCACCGCGCAACTTCACGGCTTTAATCAGTTGGCTATGCAGTTCTTCCGGTTGTCTTACTTGCTGTAAACGTTCAAAACGCAGCCGCGACAAACAGGGACGACTTTTTAACTCCTTACCCAATTGAGCCGCGAAGCTGTCTTGCCCATTCGCCCGGCGGGCATGCGCCGCAACACTGGCAAACAATGCCAATGCCAGCATATCGCCAGGCTGGAAGGTCATGGTTTTTTCCAACCGCTGGCACAACGCGCGAAACCCCTCACAGGTTAGCGCCTCATAAGGACCTTTCGTCCGCCGCAACTCCGCCCGCCATAAACGACCGTTAAAAGACTTGCTGTGATCCCGCTGTTGCAAGTCATCAAACCAGCGCTTTAACACCGTTTGCGCATCACTTTGCGTAAAAACCAATTCATTGCTGGTATTACTGTTCAGCACTCTGAACCTCCTTGCGTTCTGTCATCAACGTTTGCAATTCTTTCAGTACTTTCTGCTTGGTATAATTTTTATCCAACAGGCGCCGTGCGGTCAGAATGCGCAGTAATACCTGATGATCATCCGGGTTGTTCAACGCCAGACGATCGAAAGTCACAAACAGATATTGATGCAGGGCAAGTTCCCATTGGCCCAGTGCAGTGCGAGCCGTCATTGATTCGTCGGACAGTTCCTGCATCAGGCAGGCCAGCAGCGTGCGGAAATCGGCTTCGGTCTCCTGCCAATAGGCGATATCCAGTGCGCTAAAGTCGCCTTTTGCTTCCTTCGGCGTCGCAAACCAGGCTTCTTTCAGCGCCAATTTCAGCAATGACAGGCTGCCTGTCGCCAGGGCAATAACCCGTTCGATGATGTCGGTGAACTGCGGCCGCGCCGTTTTGTCGATGATCAGGCTCGGTAAACGGTGTTCATACCAACACCGCGCTTTGGCGTTATCCATGTCGAAACCGAAACACCAAAGATAGAGCGGTTCTGCTGGATTTAGCCGACGATAGCTTTGCTCTCGCACCACTTCTGCCGGCAAGGCGCGATTGAACTTATCCTCCCCCCCCAAGGCCAAGCCCAGCCAATCCTTATAGGCCAGGCCGCCCGGCTGCCCCTTGAGCGATAGCAGCGGCGAACCCGCTTTAACCGCTTGGCGATATGGCGACAGCGGATGCAGCCAACCTTCATACTGCACGCCATAGTTTTTATTGCGTATTTGCGTTAACAAGGCGGGATGATGTTCGCCGCAGAGATCACAGCAACCGGCTTCAGTCTGAGCAAAATCAATCTCGATACGCCGCGGCATCCCCCAGTAAGCTTGTAAAGGATGAGCATTTTCTGGCGTAACACTATTGCCCGCCTTCTCGCTAGTGCGCGTAGGTACCAACCAAGGGAAAATCAGCGGAAGTTCAGCCAATGATGGTGGCTGTTCCAGCGGTAACACATTCAGCCAAAGTTTTTTCCACAACGGCAGATCGTTGTTTTTCGGCATCATCAACGTCGTCATCGGCCCACCGCCGCGCATACTGGTGCGAAAGCCAGCCCCCGCCGCCGGTGAATTGGTCTGTACGGCGAATAACGCCATAGCGGTGCAATGCGGACAAAAGCGCCGGTAGCTGTCGCGCTTAACGAAATGGTCTTTATTCAGCTTCAGCGTGTTACCGCCGGGCGAATCGACCAATAAGCCGGAAATGGAGCTGTTTTCGCTTTCCAGCGCAGAGAAATCTTGCAGAAAAGCAGGTTTTTGCGGACCAAACTGCATTGCGTCGGCAATGCTCAGCAGAGCCTGCTCCCAGGTGGGGCGATCTATCCCCCCTTGCCAAATCTCGTCCCAATCATCCTCATCCTCAGGGGCATAAGCCGTTTGCAACAGGCCTATCAGAAACTGGTAGGCTGCCCCCTGAAAATCGGGTCTCGGATAGGCCAGTTCGATAATGTCGTCGTCAGACAATTGCTGCGGAGAAATCTTTTTACTCTGGCCCGTGCGGGTAATAACCGGTAGCCAGGGTTCGGTAAGTAGTGAAAAAGACTCCATTTTCTCTCCTTGGTTATGATGCATTTCCTAACAACCCCAGCGATTGATGGTAATAATCGCAGCCCGGCTCCAACAGCAGCACCACACCGCCAGGCCGATGTTGCCGCTGCCGAAACTCTTCCAGCTCTTGTGCCGAAAGTTGGGGCAGGTCTGAACAATTCTTCCGCCACCAGTTTTCCCTCACTTGTACCCGGCTTTTTTCCCATGGGAATTCGTCTCCCCCGGCATAAGGTTCAATACCTTCCTCTGTGCGGTAGGCTAGGTAAATATCCAGGGTTTCTTCGCCGAGCCGGGTGGTTAGCTCCGCTGCGGGACTCCACAATGTGCTGCTGGCGCGGCGATCGTATCCCTTGTCGCGAGACAATACGTTTTGCCCTGCGGCCATTCGTTCGCCAAGCCTGGCGCCATAAACTTTATCTTCTACCGCCGACAATGCCGGCGGGGCTTCGATGCGGCCTTCATAGACACTTTCCACCAGAGTTCTGGCCTGTTCGGGCATAGTGATGCCTTTCAATTCGCGCAATATCGCCTGCGTACGCCACAGGCAGGCATGATCAGGGTACACATAGCCGGTATTGCGCAGTGCCTCCCCGAGCCAATCCGGCTGGGCATTCGGCTGCCATTCGGGCGCAAAGATTGATAATACCGGCGAAGAGCGCGCATCTTGCGCCATATCGCCGGTATTGCCGTTTTCGTCACGAATATGCCGTTGCAAACGCCCGGCTCGTTGAATTAATAGATCGATGGGCGCCAGATCGCTGATCATCATATCCAGGTCGATATCCAGGCTCTGCTCAATTACCTGAGTGGCAATCAACACTTTTCCTCGTCGAGCCTGTGGATCGGCATGTTTACCAAACCAATCCAACGTCTTTTGCTCCACACGCAAGCGATCGACAAAGGCAAAACGGCTGTGGAACAGTAATAAGTCTTCTGAGGAAACCTTGCCGCGCTGCTGCAATTGGCGGTAAACCAGCATGGCGTCATCAACGCTATTGCGAATCCAACAAATGCAGCGTTGTTCAGCGACGGCCTGCTCAATCATAGTGAGGGCGTCTTCAAGATGCGTTAGCCAACCCACGCTGACGCTGCGTTGCACTTCTGCACGCGTCGCCAGCTGTTTTTCTATTAAACTCTGACCATGCAGATGGGATACCCATGGATAACCGGCGTCCTGCACAGGCATAGGTACAGGCCATTCCGCGCCGCGAGCAAAAGCGGTCAGCAATTTGCAACGCAATGAATAAGGCAAAGTAGCACTTAAGA
The DNA here is from genome assembly GCF_003591175.1 of Serratia inhibens. Lineage (GTDB taxonomy): Bacteria > Pseudomonadota > Gammaproteobacteria > Enterobacterales > Enterobacteriaceae > Serratia > Serratia inhibens. Next base: position 225,022 of record NZ_QYYG01000003.1, read on the forward strand.
TAATTGCGCTGCCTCCTTGCGCAGCATGGAAATACAAAAGCCCTTCCAACAAGCGCACCATATAACTGTCATAAGCGTGTACTTCATCCAGAATGAGCACCTTATGATTAATGCCTAGCAACCGCAGCGACTGATGGCGATATGGCATGGCCGCCATTAATAATTGGTCCAAGGTGCCGACGCCGACTTCGGCCAATAACGCTTTCTTACGCGAGTCTGCAAACCAACTATTGCATTCGCTGCTGGCGCTGGATTCAGACATGTCATAACGTGGCTGCCCTGCGTTATCCCCTTGCCATACCGACTGGCTGAACGCCTTGGACATTTTACTGGCACCGTGCGCCAGCACTAAAGAGGGGCGAGAAGAAGGCTGAAATAAAGCGTGGTAAGCATCCGCCAGACGCTGATACATAGCGTTCGCCGTCGCCATGGTGGGTAAACCCACATACAAACCGTCCGCTTTTCCCTGTGCCATCAGACGGTTAACGAGAATCAACGCCGCTTCCGTTTTCCCTGCGCCAGTCACATCTTCCAGAATAAACAATTGCCCGCCATCGGCGCCTATATCCACATCGTCAGCATAGCGCTGCAACGGGGTTAACGTTTTGATAAACGGGAAAATGCTTTGATATTCATGCCGAGTATTAACTGCCGATATCGGAGGTAAGGAGGCAATGGCGCCTTGCGCCTGTCGCTGTGCTTGTTCCCAATAAGTAGCCAATGGTATTGGCGACGCTACAAAAGGAAAATACTGCTGGTTAGAGCCTAACCAATCGGCTAATACCGCCAGCCCGGCCAGCAGCCAGCTTTGTTTTTTTAAGTTGTGGCGCCAGGCTTTATCGGCAAATTGCGGTGGGAAGCACGTTTCAGGAAATATTTTCTGAATGGCAAGCAGATACGCTTCTGCCGCTAACATATCTTCACGTGTAAAAGCTAACGCGCCGCTGGCAGTATCTGGCGGCTCGCCATGATGCCCAGTGACTACCTGCAGCCAAATGTCTACACTTTTTGTCCACTGCCTCTTATTTTCATTGCCCGGCAGCAGGGAGATATCCTCTTCCAGCCAACGAGGCAATATATAATTATTCAATAACCAGTAGCCTAGAGAGTCATGACGTAGGGGATAAATTCTCCCCGCATCAGGCACCAATGCCGGGTTATTGTGCGGATAAAGTCTTTGAAAACCGCGCGCAAACTTACCGATATCATGCATCACTAAAAAAAATGCAAACCAGTAAGCGCCTTCAGCACGAGAGAATCCCAGCTTTGCCAAAATATCTGAGGCGTGGAAACGGTTATCGATAACCAGTTGGTATCCACATGCCGCCACATCCAGGCAATGGTAGGCTAATAAGTGATAATCATCGCCTTCTGAAAGGTCTGTTTTTTTCGCCTTTCCCCAATAGCGCATATAATTAACAGGAATGTCGCTTCCCATAAAAAATCTCTGTTAGATAAAATAACGATATATTGTATGTTGTAACATTCGGCACAAGTTAATGGTAACTATAAGTTATTATAAAATACAAAAAATCACTTAATCTCAAACCAAACCGGAAAAGCTTCACAGAGTCAATTAAAATTCCATATAACTGTAATCAGGAAATTCATGGGAAACACTAGAAAATAAAATAATTAACAATGCAACTAACCTACCATGTCTAACAGGTTTTAAATCACATCCAATCAGCAGATCGATATCAGTTCCACTCTTTCTGAAAGATACCCACCTCCAGATATACATGGTTTCGTAAGTAGTAAGTTCATTAGTGACATCTGCCCGTTGGGAATTACGGAGTACCGATTTATCCCCGCTGACGCGGGGAACACGTCGTCGGCAAGGGTGATTTCCAACATATCCGCGGTTTATCCCCGCTGACGCGGGGAACACAGCGTAAACGCGGTTGTCCTGTTCTGCCAGTTCGGTTTATCCCCGCTGACGCGGGGAACACAGCGTAAACGCGGTTGTCCTGTTCTGCCAGTTCGGTTTATCCCCGCTGACGCGGGGAACACCTAGCTTCGGACGCACCGACTTCCTAACCATTCGGTTTATCCCCGCTGACGCGGGGAACACCTCGGCCATTCACAGCGTTAGTAATGTAGTTGCGGTTTATCCCCGCTGACGCGGGGAACACGATGGCGTGGATTCTTATGCCGTGCGTATTAATGGTTTATCCCCGCTGACGCGGGGAACACTTCGATTACCGGCGTTATCTCGACCAGCAGGGCGGTTTATCCCCGCTGACGCGGGGAACACCTGTATGCTACTGCCCCATATTTGGAAACCGACGGTTTATCCCCGCTGACGCGGGGAACACTCCTTCCCCCACACCCCATCCCGATCACCCCCCGGTTTATCCCCGCTGACGCGGGGAACACAATGTCACCGGACTGGTATTGTTTCTGCAGGTCGGTTTATCCCCGCTGACGCGGGGAACACACTAAAACTATCTAACTGAATTAATTGTATTTTTTAAGACTATAAAATTCCACCAACAATTAGGCCATTTTGAAAAAACCTAACCACTTGATATTTAATAAATAAAAAACCACGTATGTGCAAAAATACAAATTCACCGAAAACTCTACTATCGCGACGATACTACAACCGCCCCACGCTATGCACTCCGCTTGCGAAACAGGCTGCGCAACGCCACGCTGTTGCGTATAAAACCTACGCCTACGCCCAGCAAGGTGTAAATAATCCCCAGAACCAGCAGCATCACCACATCGCCCCACACTTCGTTAAGCGACAAGCCCATCTGGTTAACCCCGGCGATCGCCTTGGTGGCCCAGGTGGAGGGGATGCAATAGGAAATGGTCCGCACCCAGCCCGGCATCGCCTGCAGCGGCCAGATGGTGCCGGAGAGGTAGAATATCGGCGTGGTGATAAACGCCAGCGTCAGGTAGATCATCTCGACGCTGCGCAGGCATTCGGTGACCAGCTTGCCTAGCCCCAGCACCGCCAGCAGGAACGGGAAGGTCAGCAACAGAATTTCCGGGATGCCCGCCGTCTGGCGGTAACCCAGCACCCACGGCCACAGCACAAACAGCACGATCGACAAGAATAACCAGATCGGCAGCAATGCCGTCAGCCCGCCCAGATGCGCCGCCAACGGTGCTTTACCGCCCGGCGTACTCTTCATGGCGATGCTGACGCGTATGCAGGCGATCAACAACGAGTGCTGCAACAGCATGACCAGCAGGCCGGGGAAGATGATTGCCGCAAAGCTGATGCCGGGGTTGAACACGTCCAGCGTCTGCCCGACGATCGGCGTCAGGATCACCTGCGCCTGGCGTTCGCTGAAACCGCTGCGCAGTAGCAGTCCGGTGTTGTACTGCCCCAACAGCTGTTGGTAAGCCGCCACGACATCCTGCTGGATCTGGCCGTTGGCCAGGCGATTGGTCGCGTCGCCGTACACCGGCACCACGATATTCTGCCCGCTCAGGATCTTCTTCTCCAGATCCACCGGCATGATGATCACCGCAAACAACTTGCGCCAACCAAGGTCACGCTGGGCCTGCTCCTGGCTGTCGTAGGTCTGGATCGCGATTTTCGAGGTGGCGTCCAGTTGGCGGATCAACTGGCGGCTGGCGGTGCTGTGATCCTGATCGACCACGCCCACCGGCAGATCCCACACCGTGCGGTTGGCATACACCATACTCATGATACACAGCGACAGGATCAGCATCAGCCACATCGGCCGTTCCAGCATGCCAAGCAGCACCCGGACAAAGGTTTGCCAATAGATCTTCATCCCGCTCCCCCTTCCTTCAGCAACCGCTGCAGCAGCCGATTACGCACCAGCAGCGCGGTAACCAGCGGATAGACCGCCAGCAGCGCACAGACGCTGAAGATGGCACTGGCCGGCACCTGGCGCAGGAACACGTCGAACATGGCGTACAGCGCGTGGGTCAGCGGCTCGATATTGGAGATAATACGCGCCGGCAGCGGCATCGACAGCTCCGGCACCGCCATGCCCGAGAAGGTCAACGCGATACTCACCAGAATGCCGATCAGGCTGTAGGCGGTGATAGTGCTGCCGGTAAAGGTAAACAGCAGCAGGCCGACGCTCTGCGCCGCCATCACGTAGAAAAAGCCGATCATCAGCATAAACAAGGGATTGCCGCTGACGCGGGCGTCAAAAATACCCACCAGCGCCGCGATCTCCACCATCAGCAGGCTGGTGAAACACAGGGTGTAAGGCGCCAGTTTTCCAAGCAGCGCCAGGCTGAACGGCCTGGCCTTCAACAGCGACTTGCTGCGCGCCAGCACGTAGATCATGCAGGTCACCACAAACAGCTGCAACAGGTGGATGGTGGCCGCGAACTGCTGATAGTAAATATAGCTGCCGCTGGCGTTGAACAAACTGCCGTACGACAGCGTGACGTCCGCCAACGGCGGCAACGTTTTACCCATCTCGCCGGCGATGATGCTGCGGGTGCCGGCGTTGATTTCGGTCATCAGGCCGCTGAAATCCTGAGTGGAATACAGCCCGGCGCCGTAAAACAGCGCGTTGTAATACATCACCACGCTCGGCTGTTTGCCCGCCAGCGCGTTGGCTTCGAAATCCGGCGGCACGTACAGCAGCGCATAATCCTGCGCGCTGCGCAGGCGGTGCAGCGATTCATCCAGCCCGCCATCGTAGGCTTCTACGTGGGCGTGGGAGCCGGCATCCAGCCTGCGGATCAGCGATTTGGACAACGAGCTGTGATCGCTGTCCACCACCGAGACCGGCAGATCGAGCAAGGTGCCTTCCGAAAAGTTGCTGCTGATCAGGCCAAACAGCATCAGCGGGAAGATCCAACTCAGCCAGTGCACCACCGGGCTGCGAAAGGCGATGCGACATTCGTTGTCAAACGCGTGGCTGAAGCAACGCCAACCGGCCTTTACTCTTTCCATAGCCATAGGCTGCTCATCCCCGGACGCAAACCGTCCACCGGCTGTGACGGATACAGGCGCACTTCAAAGGTTTTCAGATCAAAGTCGCCGGTGGCGCGGGTGGCACGTTTGGTGGCGTAATCGCCCAGCGGCGCGATGTAACGTACTTCGGCCTCAATCATTTTGTTCTGCAGCGCCGGCACCCGCATTTGGATCTTATCGCCTTTGCGCACATGGGCCAGAATGTCCTCGCGCAGGTTAAACACGAAGTAGGCGTCCGGTACGCGGATCAGCGTCACCAGCGGGCTACCGGCATTCAGCAGTTCACCCACTTCCGCCGGGATCGGCCCCACTTCGCCGTCCACCGGCGCTAAAACCCGCAGATCGTCGGTCTGGGCTTTCACTTCCAGCAGATTCTCTTCCGCCGCCCGCAGCGCCGCAGCGTATTGCTGCCGCAGTTCGATCCGGTCGCCGTTGACGCCTTCGTCCAGATTGGCCTTGGCGGCCTGTACCTGTTGGAAAGCGGTATCGCGCGAACGGCGCGAGCTGTCCAGTTCGGACTTCGAGATATAGCCTTTGCCGGCGACGCTCAGGTTGCGATTGTAATCATTCTGCGCATTGCGGTATTCCGCCTCGGCCTGCGCCAGGCTGGCGCGCAGATTGCGGATGCTCTCTTCACGCGTGCCATGCAGCGACTGATCAAGCTGCGCTTTGGCCTCATCGCGCGTCGCCTGCGCGGAACGCAGCTGCGCCATCAGTTCCGGGCTGTCGAGCTGGATCATCGCCTGCCCGCCCTTTACGTCGTCGCCGCGCTCCACCAGGCGCTCGATCATCCGCCCCTTGGCTTTGGAGGCCACAATAACTTCCGGTGCATCCACCTCGCCCTGCAACAGCAGATCCTGATTATGCGCGCGGAACAATATCGCCAGAGCGATCGCCACCACCATCAACAACAGGGTAAACAGCGTCTTTTTTTTCATTATTCAGGCTCCCTGAACGGTAAGCGGCAGGTGGGGATCATCACGTCCATATTTTAATACACTCTAAAAAGACCATTTTTCTAATAAGGATATCACAAGCACATATATCCTCTTTTATAACCCTAAATTGGATTATGCTTTTAACGCTAAAGCACATTCGACTTTGTAGTTTGCAGACTCCTGCAATCGCCCTTTAAGCGATCACTCCTCTGATGGACGATGTCATGACTGAAAAAACCGCAGTACCGCTTTCGGTACTGGATTTATCCCCCATTCCGCAAGGGGCCAAACCGCGCGATGCGTTTCACGCCTCTTTAGATTTAGCACAGCATGCCGAAAAGTGGGGCTATCAGCGCTATTGGTTGGCGGAACATCACAATATGACCGGGATCGGCAGTGCGGCCACCTCGGTGCTGTTGGGCTTTCTGGCCGCCGGCACCCAGAGTATTCGCCTCGGCTCCGGCGGCGTAATGCTGCCCAACCATGCACCGCTGGTGATTGCCGAACAGTTCGGTACCCTGGAATCGCTGTATCCGGGGCGTATCGATCTGGGCCTTGGCCGTGCGCCCGGTACCGATCAGCGCACCATGATGGCGCTGCGCCGCCACCTGTCCGGCGAAGTGGATAACTTCCCGCGTGACGTGCAGGAGCTGCAGCATTATTTCTGCGATGCACAACCGGGCCAACCGGTGCAGGCCGTGCCGGGCCAGGGTTTGCATGTGCCGATCTGGCTGCTGGGTTCGAGCCTGTACAGCGCCCAGCTGGCGGCGCAGCTCGGCCTGCCGTTCGCCTTCGCCTCCCACTTTGCACCGGAAATGCTGTTCCAGGCACTGAAGCTGTATCGTGATAACTTCAAACCTTCCGAACAATGTGCACAGCCGCATGCCATGGTGTGCGTCAACGTGGTGGCCGCCGACAGCGACGAAGACGCCCGCCGGCTGTTTACCTCAATGCAGCAGCAATTCATTAACCTGCGCCGCGGTTCGCCGGGCCCGCTGCCGCCGCCGGTGGACAATATCCACGCACTGTGGAGCGCCGGGGAGCAATACGGTGTCGATCAGGCGTTGCGCATGTCGATAGTCGGTAATGAAAGTACCGTTCGCCACGGGTTGCAGGCGCTGCAGCGTGAAACCGGCGCGGATGAAATCATGATCAATGGCCAGATCTTCGATCATCAGGCGCGGCTGCATTCGTTTGAGATTGTCGCCGGAGTGAAAGGTGATGTGGTGAAAGGCTAAATGAAGGGTGGGGGAAAGGGCTTCCCCCACGTTTAACCGGGCCGTCAGGCCTGTCTTGCCGCGTCCCGTGTCTGCCGGCGGCGATCGGCCCGCAGAAACAGCAGCGTGCGGCTCAGCAATACCAGCATCAGGCAAAATTCGGCGGCCACCGCCACCAGCACCGCATTCAGGTAATTACCGGGCGCCAAATGCAGCATCTGTACCAGCAGCGTGCCCAGCAGGATCGGCCCCAGCCCCAACGCCGTCTGTTGTACCGTAGCCAGCATGGCACTGCCGGAGCCGGCGTGCTCTGTCGGCACGTCAGACAGGCCGATACGGAAGAAACTGCTGACGATAAACGCCTGCCCGAAGCCAATCAACACCGTCGCCGGGATCAAATTCCACACCCCCGGATGCGGCCAAACCAGTTTCAGCGTCAACATCAGCGCCAGCAGACCCACCATCTGGATCAGGCAGCCAAACATCAGCGTCCGCACCTTGCCGAAGTGTTCCACCACCGTGCTGCTCAGCAGCGACGAAATGAAATAGGCCGCCCCCAGCGCGATAAACGCATTGCCTGACTGGAATGAGCTCAGCCCCGCGCCGGACTGCAGCGTCAGCGCCATCACAAACATAAAACCGCTCCAGCAGGAGAAGAACAGGATGGCGATCACCAGCCCGAAGCGCACGCTCGCCAAGCGCAGCAGCGCGGGTGGCAACAACGGGAAATTACGCCGTTGCTCCTGCCGCCGTTCGACCCGCCACAATAGCCACAACAGCGGCATGCTGGCCGCCAACAGCACCAGACAAGGCCACGGCCAGTGCCATACCGGCCCCAATGCCAGCGGGAACAGCAGGCAGGCGATGGTCAATCCAAGCAACAACGTGCCCGGGAGATCGACAGTCACCCGCTTCTCCCCGCGGGTATTCGGTACCCAGCGATGGGCGCAGGCCAGCACCAACAGGCATACCGGAATATTAATCAGGAATACGCTGCGCCAGCCGCTGCCGGCAATATCCAGGGTGATCAACAGCCCGCCCAGCACTTGGCCGACGATAAACGCCAGCCCACCGATAGCGCCGTACATTCCCAATGCCTTGGTATGTTCGCGGCCCCGCAAGCACACGTGTATGGTGGCCAGGATTTGCGGCACGATAAACGCCGCGCCAACCCCCTGCAGCACCCGAGCCACCAGTAACAACCAGACGGAGTTCGCCAACCCGCACATCAATGAAGCCACGGCAAATATTCGCACGCCCCACAGGAACAGGTTGCGCCGCCCCAGGTTATCCCCCAGGCGGCCGCCCATCGCCAGGCAGACGGCGAACGCCACGCCATAGACCGCCACGATCAGTTCCAGCTGTGCCGGGCTGGCCCCCAGCGACTGTGCTATCGCATCCAGCCCGACATTGACGATGGAAAAATCGATCATCGGCAGCAACTGCCCCGCCAACAAAATAATCAACCCCGCGCGGCCCAGCCTGGCCGCAGTTGATGGTGCGCTCATTGTTCTCATCCATTGTGTTAACCCAGGAATGTGATTAGCATCACCTTTAAAGTAAACGGGTACCAGTTCTTGATTATCATGGTATAAAAACTACCGGTCTCGTTGCAGGAGGAAATTATTCATGCCCGTAACTACCCGCATTACCGCTACCGTTCACGCCGATAACCGCAAGCTGCTGGGCGCTTTTCTGCGCACGCGCCGCGAGAGTCTGGACCCCAACCGGCTGGGGCTTGCGCGCATGCGTCAACGGCGCACACCCGGCTTGCGCCGTGAAGAAGTCGCGCAGTTGGCCGACGTCGGCATCACCTGGTACACCTGGCTGGAACAGGGGCGGCCGATTCAAGCCTCACCAAAAACGCTGACCGCTATCGCCAATGCGCTGCAATGCAACGAAGCGGAAACTCATCACCTGTTCAGGCTGGCGGGGCAAAGCTTGCCGGCGGCCACGCAAAGCGGCGGCTGCGAGCAGTTATCGGTGTACGGGCAAAAAATTCTTGATCAGCTCGACCCGCTGCCGGCGATCATTTCCAACGCACGCTTCGATATTCTGGGGTTCAACCGGGCCTATTGCCTGCTGATGGGCGTCGAACTGGCCGAACTGCCGCCGGAAGATCGCAACTGCATCTATTTGGCGTTCACCCACGAACACTGGCGTGCCAGCCAGCTGGACTGGGATGAGGTCATGCCGAAAATGGTGGCGCTGTTCCGCGCTCAGATGGCAGAGCACTTGGGCGAACCGATCTGGGAGGCGCAACTGGCGCGCTATATGGCGGTTTCCGAGGATTTCCGCACTATCTGGGAACGGCATGAAGTGCGCAGCATCGACAACAACGTCAAACGCTTTCGTCACCCTTTGGTGGGAGTGATGAGTCTGCGGCAAAATAACTGGTGGTCGGCGCCGCGCAACGGCGACCGGATGCTGGTGTACGTGCCGGCAGATGAGCAGAGTGAACGCCGCCTGCATCAGTTGACCGGCGGCGCGGAGTAACCTTGGGCGGCACAAGCCGCCCTGGCGTTAGCGTTGGATAAGATAGCGGATGGTCGGGCCGTCCTGCTGGATATCCAGCACCTTGTAGCCGTGGTTACGCGCGTCGAGCGGGATGTTATTGATCGACTGCGGGCAATCGCTGATCACCTCCAGAATTTCCCCCGGTTTCAGCTGCGGCATCGCTTCCAGCGTCGCCACCGCCGGGTAGGGACAAGGCTCGCCGAGCATGTCCAGCCGGTAATCCGGCACTATCGCCGCCTGTTTCATGACACTCTCCTTAAATTAACCACCTGCGCGTCCGGCCTGGCACGGAAAAAGCGTTTCTCCCACCACAGCATGGCGACAAACGCCAGCGCCAGCAGCAGGTAAGTGACCAGCAGGCCACCGGTCGGCCCGAAGGTATCCAGCAGGTTGACCTTGTCGTAATCGGTGGCCAGCGCCGGGGCCAAATCGTCCCAGTAGTAAGCCAGCAGCGTGGCACCGATGATATTGCCCAGCCCGACCCACCAATAATGCACCTGCCCTTCTACCGCACGGTACATCCAGCCGGTCTCGCAGCCGCCGGCCAGTACGATGCCGAAACCGAACAACAGCCCGCCAATCACCGCATTGGGGCCGGCCCACATGATTTTAGGTGCGACGCCGAGCTGCACGTAACTGAAAATACCGATGGCGCTGACCGCCATGCCGATAATGATCGCTTTCGCCATGTGGGTGCGGCCGGTGATCCACAAATCGCGGAACGCCGAGGTGAAGCAGATCTGCGCGCGTTCAATCAGCAGGCCAAAGCCGATGCCAAACAGCATGGCGATACCCAGCTTCGGTGCATCAAACAGCGTCCATAGCGACCAGGCAAGCGACAGGCAGAAAATCACCATGCCCAGCCGGAAACGGCGGCGCGCCTGGTCTGGTTTTTGCGTCAGCGGCGCGGCAGCCTGCACTTTTTGCAATTTCACCGGGATACGGAACAGCGGCAGCAGGGTAAATTTGGCGCCAAAGTAAGAGCCGGCTGCGGTCGCCAGCGCGAAGAACCAGGCGTGCAGCGAGAACTGCGGAATGCCGGTAAAAAACGCCGCCAGGTTACACCCCATTGCCAGCCGTGCGCCAAAGCCGGCGATAATGCCGCCCAGCAGTGCCTGCACAATGCGAATGCGATGCTGCGGCCGGCGTAGCTTGATGTTGTTGGCCCACAGCGCGGCGGCGATGCAGCCGGCGAACATACCGATGATCATCCGGCCATCGATGCGTTGCAGCGGCGTACCCTCAAGGCCGATAACCTTAAAGTAACCCCATTGCTCAGGATGCAGGCCGAACGCCTGCAACAGGTGGCCGCCCCAGCGGGTAAATTCGCCGGTTACCGCCCAGAAAGTGCCGGTCATGCCGAAGTAGTAAGTCGAGAGTATCCCGGCGGCAATCACCGCCGGCAGTGGCGCCCAAAAGCGCACCAGGTATTGAGATTTAAATTGCTGCCAACTCATGGCATCTCCTGTGCGTAGTATCCATAAGAAAAAACCTTATAAAGGATACGCCATTTAACCGCGCTTAACGGCAAATTTCAGGCATAAAAAAACCAGCCCGAAGGCTGGTTTTTCAGTGTGATTAACCGCGAACGGCTAAATCAGACGTTATGCATCACCGAAACGGCGACGTGGTGCAGCCGGAGCGGCATCATCACGGCGCGGTGCGCGCTGGCCGTCACGGTTGAAGTTACCGCCACGACGTTCGCCACCGGCGTTGGCGTTACCGCCTTCGCGACGCTCATTGAAAGAACGACGTGGAGCACCGGCGCCGGCACCTTCACGACGTTCGCCGTTGAACGGACGAGCACCGCCACGACGCTCGCCACCGGCACCAGGAGCCCCGCCTTCGCGACGCTCACGACGTTCATGCGGCTGTGCATCGCCCAGCAATTGCATGTTCATCGGCTTGTTCAGGATGCGGGTACGAGTGAAGTGAGACAAGATCTCGCCCGGCATGCCTTTTGGCAGTTCGATGGTGGAGTGGCCGGCAAACAGCTTGATGTTACCGATATAACGGCTGCTGATGTCGCCTTCGTTGGCGATCGCGCCAACGATATGACGAACTTCCACACCGTCATCACGGCCCACTTCAATGCGGTACAGCTGCATTTCGCCAACGTCACGACGTTCGCGACGCGGACGCTCAGCGCCACCGTCACGGCTGTCTGGACGCGCTTCACGACGACGGTCGTTGCCACGATCGGAGCCACGCTCGTCACGGTCGTTGAACTCACGACGTTGACGCGGCTTGAACACCGGATCCGGTGGCAGAATCAGAGGACGTTCGCCCTGCGCCATTTTCAGCAGTGCTGCGGCCAGGGTTTCCATTTCCAGCTCTTCTTCCGGCTGCAGTTTAGCCAGCAGTGCGCGGTACATGTCCAGATCGCTGCTTTCCAGCTGTTGCTGTACTTTAGCGGCAAACTTGGCCAGACGACGCTCACCCAGCAGCTCTGCATTTGGCAGTTCAACTTCTGGAATGGTCAGCTTCATGGTGCGTTCGATGTTGCGCAGCAGGCGGCGTTCGCGGTTTTCCACGAACAGCAGCGCGCGGCCGGCGCGACCAGCACGACCGGTACGGCCGATACGGTGAACGTAAGACTCGGAATCCATAGGGATGTCGTAGTTCACAACCAGGCTGATACGTTCAACGTCCAGACCACGAGCGGCAACGTCGGTCGCGATCAGGATATCCAGACGACCGTCTTTCAGACGCTCCAGGGTCTGCTCACGCAGTGCCTGGTTCATGTCACCGTTCAATGCGGCGCTGCTGTAACCGCTGCGCTCCAGCGCTTCAGCCACTTCCAGGGTCGCGTTTTTGGTACGTACGAAGATGATCGCCGCATCAAAGTCTTCAGCTTCCAGGAAACGCACCAGCGCTTCGTTCTTGCGCATGCCTTGCGCAGTCCAGTAGCTCTGGCTGATGTCCGGACGGGTAGTGATGCTGGACTGAATGCGCACTTCCTGCGGATCTTTCATGAAGCGACGGGTAATGCGACGGATCGCTTCCGGCATGGTTGCAGAGAACAACGCGGTCTGATGTTCAGCCGGGATCTCCGCCATGATGGTTTCTACGTCTTCGATAAAGCCCATGCGCAGCATTTCGTCGGCTTCATCCAGCACCAGACCGCTCAGGTTAGAGAGGTTCAGCGTGCCGCGTTTCAGGTGGTCCAGCAGGCGGCCTGGGGTACCCACTACGATTTGTGGGCCCTGACGCAAGGCGCGCAGCTGTACGTCGTAACGTTGGCCGCCGTACAGGGCAACAACGTTAACGCCAGTCATATGTTTAGAGAAATCAGTCATCGCTTCAGCAACCTGAACCGCCAGTTCGCGGGTCGGTGCCAGCACCAGAATCTGTGGTGCCTTCAGGGAAGCGTCAAGGTTGTGCAGCAGTGGCAGCGAGAACGCTGCAGTTTTACCGCTACCGGTCTGTGCCATGCCCAGCACATCACGGCCGTTCAACAGGTGAGGAATACACTCAGCCTGGATCGGTGACGGTTTTTCGTAGCCCAGATCGGTCAGGGCAGAAATGATAGGAGCGGACAGCCCCAGGTCAGCAAAAGAGGTTTCAAGCTCAGTAGTCATGTACACGTGCCTCATTAATAATGGCAGCCAGTCTACATAACTCGTCGAGAAAATTTTCAGTCATTTTCATTGAAAAGTGTGAACCGGCTCAAATTAGATTATAAAACGAACAAAAAAGCCCTCGCCCGCTAAGGCGATAACTTTGGCAAAAAACCAATGTATATCAGGCTGATAGTTGTTCGTCAGCTATTGCTGGTCCGATTCCGATAGGTCGTCTTGTTCTTGGCCCAACAGCGCCAATTCCAACAATGCATAGCGGTGCTCAACGAAATTATGAACGTTGTTAGCAACCGTCAGTTTGAACAGCGCCGAAGCGGTGTCCTTGTCCCCCAGACTCAGGTAGTGTTTACCCAAATAGAAGTCAGTTTCACTGAGATGCTCAGCGAGCGAAGTGTTATCCGTTGCCTCTGCCTTGAGCCTTTCCATCAGCGTTTTTTCACTGATGTTGCCCAGGTAGAATTCGACAATATTCCATCCCCATTGCCCTCGGTTCGCTTTGTCATAACGCTGCTGGAGCGCTACGTCAGCCTTCTTGGGATCGATTTCTCTTTCCACAAGATACAGCCACAACGAACGGAAGGGATCGTTTGGGTCGTCTTGATAAAACGCCTGCAGATCATCCTGCGCCAACGGGAAGCGGCCGCCATAATACAGTGCGATGCCCCGGTTTAAACGCGCGTAATTGTAAGTTGGATCAAGCTCTAGTACAGAATCAAACGCTTCATAGGCAGCATCAAAATTGCCTGCCTGCGTTAAGTAAATGCCCAGGTAGTTGAAAACTTCTGGCATATCAGGACGTATCGCCAGCGCTTGCGAGAAATCATTGCGCGCCAGTGCACGTAGCCCGAGGCTATCATACAGCACACCGCGCTCATATAAAAGCTGCGCACGCTCATCGTCCGTCAGTGCCCGGCTGGCAAGTATTTGTTCCATGCGCGCCAGGATCACTTCCTGCTGCAGAGTTGGCTGCAACGGGATCGCCAAAACTTCGTCTTTACGCCAATCATGGTTGCTGCATCCTGCCAGCATGAGTGCTGTCGCAACGTAACACCAGCGCAAGAAAGGCTTCATTTCCCACTCCCGAAGACAAACATTGGATGAACGTCCTGTCATCCGTTTGCTAATACGCAGGCATCCTACCCGCGCGATACGAACAGCTCCCAACCCCATGGCAGGGAGCTGTAAATCTATCTATACAGTTATTCTGCTTCAGGCGCAGGTGCAGACGAGTCTGCTTCTGGCGCTGTAGCTTCTTTGATGCTCAGACGCACACGGCCCTGACGGTCAACTTCCAGTACCTTAACCGGTACTTCCTGACCCATCTGCAGATAGTCGGTCACTTTCTCAACGCGCTTGTCAGCGATTTGAGAGATGTGCACCAGACCTTCTTTACCGCCGCCGATCGCCACGAATGCGCCGAAATCAACGATACGGGTAACTTTACCCTGGTAAATACGGCCCACTTCGATCTCTGCGGTGATCTCTTCGATGCGGCGGATAGCGAACTTGGCTTTCTCACCGTCGGTAGCAGCAATTTTAACCGTACCATCATCTTCGATTTCGATGGTAGTGCCGGTCTCTTCAGTCAGCGCACGGATGACTGAGCCGCCTTTACCGATCACGTCTTTGATCTTGTCCGGGTTGATTCGGATTGTGTGGATACGTGGTGCGAACTGAGAGATATCGCCACGCGGAGTGCTGATAGCCTGTTCCATTACGCCCAGGATGTGCAGACGCGCGCCCTTGGCCTGGTTCAGTGCCACCTGCATGATTTCGCGGGTGATGCCTTCAATTTTAATGTCCATCTGCAGCGCGGTAATACCGTCACGGCTACCGGCTACTTTGAAGTCCATGTCGCCCAGGTGATCTTCGTCACCCAGAATGTCGGACAGAACGACAAAGTTATCTTGTTCTTTAACCAGGCCCATTGCGATACCCGCAACAGCTGCCTTGATTGGCACGCCTGCGTCCATCAGCGCCAAAGAGGCACCACAGACAGAAGCCATTGAAGAAGAACCGTTGGATTCGGTGATTTCAGAAACCACACGCACCGTGTACGGGAAATCTTCCGGTTTAGGCATCATAGCCAATACACCGCGTTTCGCCAGGCGACCGTGACCAATTTCACGACGTTTAGGCGAACCCACCATACCGGTCTCACCTACGGAGTACGGAGGGAAGTTATAGTGGAACAGGAAGCTGTCGGTCTTCTCGCCCATCAGCTCGTCCAGATTCTGCGCGTCACGGGCGGTGCCCAGCGTTGCGGTAACCAGAGCCTGAGTCTCGCCACGGGTGAAGAGTGCGGAACCGTGGGTACGCGGCAGCACGCCGGTGCGCACGTCCAGGCCACGGATCATGTCTTTTTCGCGGCCGTCGATACGCGGCTCGCCACGCAGCACGCGGCTACGTACAACGTTTTTCTCAACGCTGCCCAGGATGTCCTGAATTTCAGACGCGTCCAGGGTTTCGTCCTGCGCCAGCAGGGCTTCAACTACGCTGCTCTTGATCGCATCTACCTGAGCGTAACGCTCTTGTTTCTCGGTGATGTGATAAGCGTCGCCCAGACGGCTTTCCGCCAGTTCCGCAACGCGCGCGTGCAGCGCTTCGTTGATGGCAGGCGCCTGCCAGTCCCACTTGGGCTTGCCGGCTTCGGCAACCAGGGAGTTGATGTTTTCGATAACAATCTGCTGTTGCTCATGGCCAAAGACCACCGCGCCCAGCATCTGATCTTCGCTCAGAACGTCAGCTTCGGATTCAACCATCAGCACTGCGCCAGCGGTACCGGCAACCACCAAGTCCAGGCTGCTTTCTTTCAGCTCGTCGGTAGTTGGGTTCAGCACGTACTGATTGTTGATGTAACCCACGCGTGCAGAGCCGATTGGGCCGTTGAACGGAATACCGGACAGGCTCAGGGCAGCAGAGGCGCCGATCATCGCAACGATGTCCGGGTTTACCTGCGGGTTAACGGAAACTACGGTCGCGATCACCTGAACTTCATTCAGGAAGCTGTCCGGGAACAGTGGACGGATCGGACGGTCAATCAGGCGCGAGGTCAGGGTTTCGCCTTCGCTCGGACGGCCTTCACGACGGAAGAAGCTGCCCGGGATACGACCAGCAGCGTAAGTACGCTCCTGATAGTTAACGGTCAGCGGGAAGAAGCTTTGGCCTGGCTTGGCTTTTTTCTGGCCAACTACGGTAACGAATACTGCGGTGTCATCCATGCTCACCATAACGGCGGCGGTGGCCTGACGAGCCATCATACCGGTCTCGATGGTGACGGTATGCTGGCCATACTGGAATTTGCGAATGATCGGTGTCAGCAAAATTATATCCTTGATTAACGGCGCGCAATCGTATTGACGACTCGACACGCCAGTGACTCGATTTGCCTTCTCACTACATCCTCGCGACTAATGACAATCCTTATCTCAAGCCTGAGACAAAGCCTCTCATTAGCCGCGCGAACCTCTGTAACGGAAGAACCTGTTTGGAAACATCAGTAATACATTAACCTGATTTGCTTATGCTTCCTAGAAGAAAGGGGCCAAAATAGGCCCCTTTCCGCTGAAACTTGCTAGATTAGCGACGCAGACCCAGACGCTCGATCAGGCTGGTGTAACGTGCTACATCTTTACGCTTCAGGTAATCCAGCAGCTTACGACGCTGAGAAACCATACGCAGCAGACCACGACGGCTGTGGTGATCTTTTTTGTGCTCTGAGAAGTGGCCTTGCAGATGGTTGATCTGCGCAGTCAACAGGGCAACCTGAACTTCGGTAGAACCGCTGTCGTTAGTACCACGACCAAAATCAGCTACGATTTGAGCTTTAGCTTCAACACTTAGAGACATTGTCATACTCCAGATTATAGATAATAAATACAGGCGCCGATCTCTAATTCAGCAACCCAATGCATAAGCTGCGCCATTCTACTCTTAGCGCAGAGCGATCGCAAGGCAGTGCGTTTTCCAGCCTCAGTCGAAATGTTCGACTACCAGGCGGCGCGGCGCTACGCGACCGTCATCGGCAATGTCACCGACGCCGATAAATTTACGCTCTTCACCTTCGGTCATTCGCACCATGCCCGAGGCCGGCGCGCCGGCAACTTGTACCGGTTGCCCCTGCTTGACGTAACCCGCAACCACCGGCAGCAAATTCACTTCCGGGTAGTTTTCTACCGGGCTGTCCATCGGCATCAGCAACGGATCGAGCAACTCGCCAGGCGCGATATCCTGTGCCTGGGCCTGCTCCAGCAGCGAATTCAACTGTTCAAGCGTGACCATGCGTTCGATTGGATAAGTCGCTACCTGCAGGCGACGCAGATAGATCACGTGCGCGCCGCAGCCCAGCAATTCGCCGAGATCATCGGTGATGGTGCGGATGTAGGTGCCTTTCGAACAATGGATTTCCAACTCCAGCTCATCCCCTTCCCAGCGAATGAACTGCAGTTCATATACCTTGATGCTGCGCGCTTCACGCGGTACTTCGATACCCTGGCGTGCATACTCATAGAGTTTCTTGCCCTGGTACTTCAGCGCCGAGTACATCGACGGCACCTGCTTGATATCGCCACGGAAACTGTCCAGTGCCGCATCAAGTTGCGCCTGGGTGAAATTCACTGGACGCTCTTGCACAATCTGGCCGTCCGCATCCGAGGTGTCGGTACGCTGACCCAGCCTGGCAATGACACGATAGCGTTTATCGGAATCGAGCAGGAATTGCGAGAACTTGGTCGCCTCGCCCAGGCAGATCGGCAGCATGCCGGTCGCCAGCGGATCGAGCGCGCCGGTGTGGCCCGCGCGATTGGCGTTATAAAGGCGTTTCACTTTTTGCAAAGCGTCGTTGGACGACAGACCCTGCGGTTTGTCCAGCAACAGTACGCCGTGAATATCACGGCCGCGGCGACGAGGGCGACTCATTAAGCCTCCTCGTCATCGCCTGATGCGGAACGGCGTTCGGCGTCGTTTTTCACCACGTTAGTCACCAGGTTGGACATGCGCATGCCTTCTACCAGTGAGTTGTCGTATGCGAAGGTCAGTTCAGGCACCACGCGCAAGCGCATGGCTTTACCCAGCAGCGTACGGATGTAGCCGGAAGCGTCTTCCAGCGCTTTAATGCCTTTAGACACCAGATCCGGATCGGCGTTTTCAGTCAGCACGTTCAGGAAGGTGACGTAAACCTTGGCGTACGCCAAGTCGCGAGAAACTTCTACACCAGAAACGGTAGCCATGCCGATACGCGGATCTTTGACTTCACGCTGCAGAATGATAGCAATCTCTTTTTGCATCTCTTGTGCCACGCGCTGACCGCGGCTGAATTCTTTTGCCATTATGGATTCTCCAGACAAATCGGGGGGCACAAGGCCCCCCGGAACAGACTTAAGCAGATGTGCAAGCGTTAAGCGATGGTGCGTTGAATCTCAATGATTTCGAACACTTCGATCATGTCGCCGACGCGCACGTCGTTGTAGTTCTTAACGCCGATACCACATTCCATGCCGTTACGGACTTCGTTAACGTCATCTTTAAAGCGGCGCAGGGATTCCAGCTCGCCTTCATAGATAACCACGTTGTCGCGCAGAACGCGGATTGGGTTGTGACGCTTGATTGTCCCTTCGGTAACCATACAACCTGCGATGGCACCGAATTTCGGTGATTTGAACACGTCGCGCACTGCGGCCAGACCGATAATCTGCTGCTTGTACTCAGGCGCCAGCATACCGCTCATCGCCTGCTTCACTTCGTCGATCAGGTTATAGATCACGGAGTAGTAACGCAGATCCAGGCTTTCTGCATCGATCACGCGGCGCGCAGAAGCGTCGGCACGGACGTTGAAGCCCAGGATGATGGCATTGGAAGCCGCTGCCAACGTAGCGTCGGTTTCGGTGATGCCCCCTACGCCGGAGCCAACAATCTTCACTTTCACTTCGTCGGTAGAGAGTTTCAGCAGTGATTCGCAAATCGCTTCACAGGAACCCTGTACGTCGGACTTCAGTACGATGTTCAGCTCGGAAACTTCACCGTCGGTCATGTTGGCGAACATGTTTTCCAGTTTAGATTTCTGCTGACGTGCCAGCTTGACTTCGCGGAACTTGCCTTGACGGTACAGCGCAACTTCACGCGCTTTCTTCTCGTCACGCACCACGGTCGCTTCATCACCGGCGGCAGGAACGCTGGACAGGCCCAGGATCTCAACCGGAATAGAAGGACCAGCAGAGGTCACTTCGCGACCCAGCTCGTCACGCATCGCACGTACGCGGCCGTATTCGAAGCCACACAGAACGATATCGCCTTTGTTCAGCGTACCTTCCTGTACCAGCACGGTAGCAACCGGACCACGACCTTTATCCAGGAAGGATTCGATAACCACGCCGCTGGCCATGCCGCTGCGTACGGCTTTCAGTTCGAGAACTTCAGCCTGCAGCAGGATAGCGTTCAGCAGTTCGTCGATACCGGTACCGGCTTTCGCAGATACGTGAACGAACTGTGCTTCGCCGCCCCACTCTTCCGGCATAACGCCGTACTGGGACAGTTCCTGCTTAACGCGGTCCGGATCGGCTTCCGGCTTGTCAATTTTGTTCACTGCAACGACCAACGGCACCTTCGCTGCTTTCGCATGCTGGATAGCTTCGATGGTTTGCGGCATCACGCCGTCGTCGGCAGCAACAACCAGAACAACGATGTCGGTCGCCTGAGCACCGCGGGCACGCATTGAGGTAAAGGCTGCGTGGCCTGGGGTATCCAGGAAGGTGATCATGCCGTTGTCGGTTTCTACGTGGTAAGCACCGATATGCTGGGTAATACCACCGGCCTCGCCTGCTGCCACCTTGGTGGAGCGGATGTAGTCCAGCAGAGAAGTTTTACCGTGGTCAACGTGGCCCATGATGGTCACGACAGGTGCGCGTGACTCAGCAGCAGCACCGGTATCACGGTCGCTCATCAGCGCTTCTTCCAGCTCGTTCTCACGACGCAGGATAACTTTGTGGCCCATCTCTTCGGCAACCAGTTGCGCGGTTTCCTGGTCGATGACCTGGTTAATGGTGGCCATTGCGCCCAGTTTCATCATCGCTTTGATGACCTGAGAACCTTTAACCGCCATTTTGTTAGCCAATTCGGCTACGGTGATGGTTTCGCCGATCACAACGTCACGGTTAACCACCTGAGCCGGCTTGTTGAAGCCCTGCTGAAGGGTGCTTGGCTTACGCTTGCCTTTACCGCCACGGGTAACGGCGCGCGCTTCTTCACGGTCTGCTTTAGACTCGGAAAGCTTGTTGCCTTTCTTCTGCTTGGTCGCTTTGCCGCCACGAGTGCGGGCGCGGCGCTCGCCTTCAACTTTGGCGTCGTTTTCGTCTTCGGCTGCACGGGCGTGCTGAGAGGTGGTCACGTGGTAATCGGCTGTTTCAACTGCAGCGCTTGCCGCTTCAGCTTCAGCCCACTTCTCGCCGTTCTCTTCGGCCATGCGGCGCGCTTCTTCCGCTACGCGTTTGGCGTCTTCTTCAACCTTGCGGCGCACTTCCTCTTCCGCTTTACGTTTCAGTTCTGCGGCTTCGGCTTCACGGCGTGCTTTTTCTGCCTGAGCTGGCTTGGTCATTTCGTCGGTATGTTGATTGGTCACTTTTTCTTTTTCCGCTGAATTACGCTTAGCAATCTCCGCGGCCTCACGTTTGGCTTGGTCTTCGGCTGCGCGCTTTGCTTCTGCTTCGCGTTTCGCCAGCTCTTCCGCTGCGCGCTGTGCCTGCTCTTCCGCTTCACGCTGTGCCTGCTCTGCCGCTTCAGCCTGTTGGGCTTCTGGCGTATCGCGATTTACATAAGTGCGTTTCTTGCGGACTTCGATTTGCACCGATTTACTTTTACCGCCGGTGCTCGGAATATTCAAGGTGCTTCGCGTTTTGCGCTGCAACGTGAGCTTACCCGGCGCACTACCGTGTTCACGGTTAAGGTGCGCCAGTAAGGCTTCTTTCTCGTGCTGGGTTACAGAGTCTGTCTCAGACTTGTTAATCCCTGCATCAGCAAACTGCTGTACCAGGCGATCAACTGGAGTCTGAATCTCTGCTGCCAGCGATTTTACGGTTACATCTGTCGTCATGCTGTTCCTTCCTGCTACAGTTTATTACGCGTTGTCGCCAAACCAACAGATATTACGTGCGGCCATAATCAGCTCGCCGGCTTGCTCATCGCTAAGCCCTTCAATATCAGCCAGATCGTCAACACCCTGCTCGGCAAGATCTTCCAGCGTACAAACCCCACGCGCGGCCAGTTTAAAGGCCATGCTGCGCTCAAGACCCGGAAGGTTGAGCAAATCGTCAGCAGGTTTTTGGTCACCCAGGCTCTCTTCTTGGGCCAGGGCAAGCGTGGTCAATGCAGCTTTGGCGCGATCGCGCAACGCTTCAACCATATCTTCATCCAGACCGTCAATTTCCAGCAGCTCTTTGATTGGCACATAAGCCAACTCTTCCAGAGTAGAGAAGCCTTCTTCGACCAGTACGGTGGCGAAATCTTCGTCGATATCAAGATACTTGGTGAAGGTATCAATGGCGGCATGAGCTTCGGCCTGGTGCTTGGCCTGCAGATCGTCCGCCGTCATCACGTTCAGTTCCCAACGGTCATCGTCACGATGCTGTTTTAACAATTGGGAAGCCAAACGCACGTTTTGGCCATTACGGCCGATCGCCTGTGCCAGATTGCTGGCTTCAACGGCGATATCCATGGTGCAATTATCTTCATCAACCACGATAGAGGCAACGTCTGCCGGTGCCATGGCGTTGATGACGAACTGCGCAGGGTTATCATCCCACAGGATGATATCGATACGTTCGCCGCCGAGTTCACTCGAAACGGCCTGAACGCGCGCACCGCGCATACCTACGCAAGCGCCGACCGGGTCGATGCGCTTGTCGTTGGTTTTCACAGCAATTTTTGCACGGGAGCCAGGATCACGGGCTGCCGCTTTAATCTCAATCACTTCTTCGCCGATTTCTGGCACTTCGATGCGGAACAGTTCTTTCAGCATCTCGGCGCTGGAGCGGCTGACGAACAGCTGTGCGCCACGAGCTTCAGGACGGACGGCGTACAATATGCCGCGAATGCGGTCGCCCGGACGGAAGTTTTCGCGCGGCAGCATGTCTTCACGGCCAATAACCGCCTCGGCGTTGCTGCCCAGGTCCAGCGCAATGCTGTCACGGTTAACTTTCTTCACCACACCGGTGACGATTTCACCTTCGTGCTGGCGGAAAGCGTCAACGACCATGGCGCGTTCGGCTTCACGTACTTTCTGTACGATAACCTGTTTCGCGGTTTGGGTGGTGATACGGTCAAAGGTTACAGATTCGATCTGATCTTCAATGTACCCGCCCAACTCGATGCCTGGCTCTTCGTACTGAGCGGCTTCCAGCGTGATTTCACGCGTTGGCTGAGTCACTTCATCTACAGCGACCCAACGACGGAAGGTATCGAAATCGCCGGTTTTGCGGTCAATGCTGACGCGAACCTCAATTTCCTGCTCGTATTTTTTCTTGGTTGCGGTGGCTAATGCAGTTTCCAACGCTTCGAAAATCTTCTCACGCGGAAGGGATTTTTCGTTGGAAACAGCTTCAACAACAGCCAGAATCTCTTTATTCATCCTAGTTGCCTCATCCAAACTTTAAAAGTGGGGTACCAGGTTCGCTTTCTGGATGTTGCTCAGCGCGAACACTTCATCTTTCCCTTCCACAGTAACCGTGATCATCTCGCCATCGACAGACTTAATAATGCCCTGCCATTTGCGACGGTTCTGTACGGCCATACGCAGGACCAGGCTGACTTCTTCACCGAGGAAACGAGTATAGTGCTCAGCGGTGAACATCGGGCGATCAAGGCCAGGAGAGGAGACTTCCAAGTTGTAAGCGACTGTGATTGGCTCTTCGACGTCCAATACAGCGCTGACCTGGTGGCTGACATCAGCACAATCGTCAACATTGATGCCATTTTCACTATCAATATAGATACGGAGCGTCGATTGGCGCGCACGAATAAATTCGATGCCTACAAGCTCAAAGCCCAACGCTTCTACCGGTGCCGAAAGCATCTCTGTTAATTTTTGCTCTAATGTGGACAAGCCCACCCCCAAGACATAAAAAAAGGGCCTATAGCCCAGTGATTCTGTTGCCAAATAACAAAAAACCCCGAAAATTCGGGGCTTTATGCAACTGGACCCTGTTTGCCGCAAAGCGGCTTCGGTGCAACTTTCTAACAAGTGCCATTTTCAAATGTTGTTCGAGAAAAGCGGATTTCAATCGAAAAGTGTATTTGAAAATAAACACTTAAAGGAAAGTGGTTGCGGGGGCCGGATTTGAACCGACGACCTTCGGGTTATGAGCCCGACGAGCTACCAGGCTGCTCCACCCCGCGTCCGAAAACGTGGCAAATACTACGCCGATAATCGCAAAATTGCAAGTTATCTCTGGGATTTGGTACCGAGGATGGGACTCGAACCCACAAGCCCGTTAGGGCACTACCACCTCAAGGTAGCGTGTCTACCAATTCCACCACCTCGGTACTGATTCTTGCTGCTAACGGCTGTTATTTTATTGAGGTAACAACAACCGTTTTCAAACTCTGTTACTGCTTGCCGCTTACTGTGGGATATCGCTGCTCGGCTTGGTTGGTGCTGCCGGCGCGGTAGTCTGCTCAGATTTCACTGGCTGACCGAGGTTTTCCCACTCGCTGCCTTTCTTGCTCTGGTTGGTGCTCAGGTTGCCCAGGATCAAACTGATGACGAAGAACAGCGCCGCCAGAACAGCCGTCATGC
This sequence comes from Serratia inhibens, assembly GCF_003591175.1. GTDB lineage: Bacteria > Pseudomonadota > Gammaproteobacteria > Enterobacterales > Enterobacteriaceae > Serratia > Serratia inhibens. Next base: position 248,982 of record NZ_QYYG01000003.1, read on the forward strand.
GGGTCATGAAGTTACCGGAACCACTCGAACCGAACAATGTGCCAGACGCACCTGCTCCGAATGAGGCTCCCATATCAGCGCCTTTACCTTGCTGCAGCATAATCAGAGCAACCAGCCCGATTGAGATCAGCAGGAAAATTACCAGAAGAGCTTCGTACATAGTTGTACCCGTATCCTTGCGGCTTCACCGCGTGCCAAATGCTTCACACCCCAAAGGCTTCTTTTCTATTAAGAAGTCGCAGGCATTGTATCAAACTGCCCACTGAAGCGGGTGTGAATACTAACCAAAGCCGCTAACCCACGCAAGGGCAATTTGCAGCCGCCGGCGCGTTTGCGGAAAAAAGCACCAACAAAATTCGCAGGCTGTGTTTTCCGGGGGCAGCAAACCGCCCCCGGCTTGTCAGCGATCCGTTAACCGGCAGACTTCACTGCATCGGCAATACGGTGCGCCAACGCGGTAACCTGCTGTTCATCCTCACCTTCCACCATCACGCGGATCAAAGGTTCGGTACCTGATTTACGCAAAAGAACGCGGCCACGGCCAGCCAACTCGATTTCAACCTGCTCGGCGACTTTACGCACCTCTTCAGACTCCAACGGGTTGTGCTCGCCGACAAAACGTACGTTAACCAGGATCTGCGGCAGCAGTTTCATGCCGCTGCACAGGTCGTGCAAACTCATGCTGTTACGGACTATCGCAGTCAACACCTGCAGGCCGGCAATGATGCCATCGCCCGTCGTGGTTTTGTCCAGCAGGATCACGTGGCCGGAGTTTTCCGCACCAATGCGCCAGCCCAGCTCCTGCAGCTTCTCCAGAACGTAACGGTCACCCACTTTCGCACGGGCAAACGGGATACCAAGCTGCTTGAGCGCCAGCTCCAGGCCCATATTGCTCATCAACGTACCGACGGCGCCACCGCGCAACTGGCCCTGACGCAGCCCCTCACGGGCGATGATATACAGAATCTGGTCGCCATCTACCTTGTTGCCAAGGTGATCAACCATCATCACGCGGTCGCCGTCTCCGTCAAACGCCAGGCCGACATGCGCTTTTTCCAGCAGTACGCGTTCTTGCAGTTGGCGAACATCGGTCGCACCGCATTTCTCATTGATATTCATGCCGTCCGGCTCAACGCCGATAGCAATCACCGTAGCGCCCAACTCACGCAACACGCTCGGTGCTATGTGGTAGGTCGCGCCGTTGGCGCAGTCCACCACAATTTTCAGGCCCTTCAGGCTCAGTTCGCTCGGGAAGGTACCTTTGCAGAATTCGATGTAACGACCGGCGGCATCGATAATCCGGCTGGCCTTGCCCAATTCGGCAGATTCCACGCAGGTCAGCGGTTTTTCCATTTCGGCTTCAATGGCTTCTTCGACATGATCCGGCAGCTTCGCCCCGTCAATGGAGAAGAACTTAATGCCGTTGTCGTAGAACGGGTTATGTGATGCAGAGATCACGATCCCGGCTTCGGCACGGAAGGTGCGCGTCAGATAAGCCACCGCCGGCGTCGGCATTGGGCCGGTGAACGAGGCGGATAGCCCCGCAGCGGCCAGACCTGCCTCCAGTGCCGATTCCAGCATGTAGCCTGAAATGCGGGTATCTTTGCCGATAATGATTTTGCGGGAACCGTGACGTGCCAGCACCTTACCCGCCGCCCAGCCAAGTTTCAGCACGAAATCCGGGGTAATAGGGCTATCGCCGACTTTGCCACGAATGCCGTCGGTACCAAAATATTTGCGCTCACTCATGTCTCTGTCATCCCTTAGCTGAAAGTGTTGCCTCGACGACACGCATCGCCTCGACGGTTTCTTTAACGTCATGCACTCTGACAATCTGTGCGCCCTGCATAGCGGCGATTACCGCACAGGCCACGCTGCCGATAACCCGCTGTTCCGGGGGTACATTCAGCAGTTGTCCAATCATCGACTTACGCGACATCCCTACCAATAGCGGCAGACCAAAGTGATGAAACTCTGACAATCTGGCCAGCAGTTGATAATTGTGAGCCAAATTCTTACCGAAACCGAATCCTGGGTCGAGCAGCAATTTCTGATTTGTAATGCCGGCGGCATTGCAGCGTTCAATATGCCGTTGGAAAAATGTGTTCACATCAGCAATAAGATCGTCATAGTGCGGGGCCTGCTGCATGGTACGCGGTTGCCCCTGCATATGCATCAGGCACACCGGTAGCCCGCTTTCGGCCGCCGCAGCCAATGCGCCGGGCTCCTGCAGCGAGCGAATGTCGTTTATCAGATGCGCCCCTGCCTGCGCCGATTCGCGGATCACGCCCGCTTTAGAGGTATCCACAGAGATAAAAACTTCAAAACGCTGGGCAATCGCTTCGACTACCGGCACTACGCGTGCAATCTCTTCCTCTTCACTGACCTCCGCGGCTCCCGGCCTGGTCGACTCGCCCCCCACATCAATCATGGTCGCACCGGCCGAAATCAGCGCATGCGCATGCAACAGCGCCTGATTCAGAGTGTTGTGACGGCCGCCGTCAGAGAAAGAATCCGGGGTTACGTTGAGGATCCCCATCACTCGCGGGTGGGAAAGATCGAGAGTCATGTCTCGCACGGTTAACTGCATCGCTAATTCACCTTACTGTTGCCTGGGTCACTGCCCGCCGGGCAATAAAAAACCCCGGCATGCCGGGGTTCGATGTTATTACACAGCCAAAGTTACTTGTCTAGCTGTTCAGACATGGTATTGCCCGGGTTTGGCGTGCGTGGCTCATCTACCGGCGTCGGGGCTTTTGGAGTGCCGCCGTTGTCGGAATTGCTGCCCTTGTTCACATCGTCCCAACCCGCTGGCGGACGCACATCTTTACGGTTCATCAGATCGTCGATCTGTGGCGCATCGATGGTTTCATACTTCATCAAGGCATCCTTCATTGAATGCAGGATGTCCATGTTTTCCATCAACAATGCACGTGCACGGATGTAGTTGCGTTCGATCAGGGATTTCACTTCCTGGTCGATGATGCGAGCTGTTTCATCCGACATGTGTTTCGCTTTGGCCACTGAACGGCCCAGGAACACTTCGCCCTCTTCTTCCGCATACAGCAGCGGCCCCAGCTTCTCGGAGAAGCCCCATTGGGTCACCATGTTGCGGGCAATCGAGGTCGCCACTTTAATGTCGTTCGACGCGCCGGTAGAGACTTTCTCTGGCCCGTAAATGATCTCTTCAGCCAGACGACCGCCGTACAGAGTAGAGATTTGGCTCTCCAGCTTCTGACGGCTGGCGCTGATAGCATCGCCTTCCGGCAGGAAGAAGGTGACGCCCAACGCACGGCCACGCGGAATAATAGTGACCTTGTGCACCGGATCGTGCTCAGGAACCAGACGGCCGATAATGGCGTGGCCTGCTTCGTGATACGCGGTCGACTCTTTCTGCGCTTCGGTCATCACCATGGAGCGACGTTCCGCACCCATCATGATCTTGTCTTTGGCTTTTTCGAACTCAACCATCGACACTACGCGTTTGTTGCCGCGAGCGGCAAACAGCGCCGCTTCGTTGACCAGGTTGGCCAGGTCCGCACCGGAGAAGCCCGGGGTACCACGTGCAAGCACAGAGGCATCAACATCTGGGGCCAACGGCACGCGACGTGAATGCACCTTCAGGATTTGTTCACGGCCACGCACGTCCGGCAGACCCACCACGACCTGACGGTCGAAACGGCCTGGACGCAGCAACGCCGGGTCAAGCACGTCCGGACGGTTGGTCGCAGCGATGACGATAATGCCTTCATTGCCTTCAAAACCGTCCATCTCAACCAGCATTTGGTTCAGCGTTTGCTCACGTTCATCATGACCGCCACCCAGACCGGCGCCACGCTGGCGACCGACGGCGTCGATTTCATCGATGAAGATGATGCACGGTGCCGCTTTCTTGGCCTGCTCGAACATGTCGCGCACACGGGAAGCACCCACACCCACAAACATTTCCACGAAGTCGGAGCCGGAAATGGTGAAGAACGGCACTTTTGCCTCACCCGCGATGGCTTTCGCCAACAGCGTTTTACCGGTCCCCGGCGGGCCAACCATCAGCACGCCTTTCGGGATCTTGCCGCCTAATTTCTGGAAACGGCTCGGCTCGCGCAGGTATTCCACCAGTTCGCTCACTTCCTCTTTTGCTTCATCGCAACCGGCAACGTCAGCAAAAGTGGTTTTGATCTGGTCTTCCGTCAGCATACGGGCCTTGCTCTTGCCGAAGGACATCGCGCCCTTGCCGCCGCCGCCCTGCATCTGCCGCATGAAGAAGATCCAGACCCCGATCAGCAACAGCATCGGGAACCATGAAATAAAGATAGAAGCCAGCAAACTCGGCTCTTCAGGCGGTTCACCAACAACTTTCACATTTTTCGTCAACAACGTATCCAGCAACTTAGGATCGTTGACAGGGATGTAGGTCGTGTATTTGTTACTGTCTTTCTTGGTAACGTTAATTTCACGTCCGTTGATTCGCGCTTCGCGAACCTGGTCCTGGGTCAGTTCGGACATGAAGGTAGAGTAATCCACCCTACGGCCATTCGACTCGCTGGGCCCAAAGCTCTGGAATACAGACATCAACACTACCGCGATGACTAACCAGAGTATTAGGTTTTTCGCCATGTCACTCAAGGGATTAACCTCATATTACAACTGTGTTAACAAACAGCGTTAGGGTACTACAGCTTGCGCCCTGTCGCTACAATGTACACTTCGCGCGAACGTGCGCGGGAAGCGTCTGGCTTACGAATCTTAACCTTCGTAAACAGGGAGCGAATTTCCCGTAGGTACTCGTCAAAGCCATCTCCCTGGAACACCTTCACCAGGAAACTTCCGCCTGGTGCGAGGACATCACGACACATTCCCAGTGCTAATTCCACCAGATACATCGATCTCGGAATATCGACGGCCGGAGTGCCACTCATATTCGGGGCCATGTCAGACATAACCACCTGAACCTTACTTTCACCTACACGTTCCAACAGAGCTTTAAGGACCAGTTCATCACGAAAATCGCCCTGAAGGAAATCGACGCCAACGATAGGATCCATTGGCAAAATATCACAGGCGATGATGCGACCGTTACCGCCGATCTGCGTCACTACATATTGCGACCAACCGCCCGGCGCTGCGCCTAAATCCACTACGGTCATGCCGGGTTTAAACAGCTTGTCACTCTGCTGTATTTCATCAAGTTTAAACCAGGCGCGCGAACGCAGCCCTTTTTTCTGCGCCTGTTGCACATATTTATCGCTAAAGTGTTCTTGTAACCAGCGACTGGAGCTAGCAGAACGCTTTTTATTAGCCATCTCGTTTTCCAACTATCATAAAAGAGTCTTATGTCAGGTTCGCTGCTCACGTAGACTCACACCGGTGAAGACCGATTTGGTGATATACATGAGATGGCGGTAGAATGTACCGTTTTCAATCCCAACTTAAGCAAAAAAGACAATGAATCTGAATAATAAACAAAAACAGCACCTGAAAGGCTTGGCGCATCCGTTAAAACCGGTTGTCATGCTGGGTAATAACGGTCTCACCGAAGGGGTGCTGGCTGAAATTGAACAGGCTCTGGAGCATCATGAGCTGATCAAGGTAAAAATCGCTGCTGAAGATCGCGAAACCAAAACCCTGATCGCCGACGCTATCGTACGTGAAACGGGTGCCTGCAACGTGCAAGTCATCGGCAGTACGCTTATTCTTTACCGCCCTTCGAAAGAGCGCAAGATCAGTCTACCGCGTTAATAAGCATTGAGTTAACGAAAAGGTGCCATGCACCAGACTCAGATAAAAGGCCGCGTGCGGCCTTTTTCCTTTCTTTACAAAACCCTGGCGAATTTCTGAACGATCGGGCGTATATCAGAGATATTCAACCTTCAGGATTTCGTAATCTACATCGCCGCCCGGGGTTTTAATGACGACCACATCATCCTGCTCTTTACCGATCAAGCCGCGTGCCATGGGCGAATTTACCGAAATCAGATTTTTCTTGAAGTCGGCCTCATCGTCACCCACGATTCGGTAAGTCACTTCTTCTTCGCTATCCAGGTTCATCACCGAAACGGTGGAGCCAAAAATCACGCGGCCATTGTTTGGCATCTTGGTGATGTCGATTATCTGCGCGTTCGACAGTTTGGCTTCAATTTCCTGAATGCGTCCTTCGCAAAAACCCTGCTGTTCACGGGCAGCATGGTACTCTGCGTTTTCTTTCAAATCGCCGTGTTCACGGGCGTCAGCAATGTCCGCAATGATTTTCGGACGACGCACGCCCTTCAGATATTCAAGCTCTTCGCGCAGTTTTTCAGCGCCAAACAAGGTCATCGGAATCTGTTTCATATAGTGAATACCTCTAAATCTTTCCTGTTCAAATAGCCGTCATCCTGACGTCTTCGAATGAAAAAACGGTGGGTGTATATCCCCCCGCCTCCAGGCGACAAACAAAAGAAGCCTGACTCGGAACATTCGCCCAAGTCAGGATCGATTTTGCATTTTGATACGCATTTTAGCGTAGAGTTCCTTGAGGGTCATCGTTTACTTTCTCCCTGAATGCACCGTAGTATGACGGCACGTTATCCAGCTGTTATCCCGAGATTATGCGTTTTTCACGAATTGTCAGTGCATTGGCTTGCGCATTTGTTCTGAATGCAAATGCGGCCCCGGTGGAAGATTACACACAATATTTGCCTGATGGGGCCAACCTTGCCCTGGTAGTTCAGAAGATCGGCGCCGATGCGCCGACCATCGATTATCATTCACAGCAAATGGCGTTACCGGCCAGTACCCAAAAGGTGCTGACGGCGCTGGCTGCCTTGTTGCAGCTAGGCCCCGATTATCGTTTCACCACCACGCTGGAAAGCCAGGGCGATATCAGCGACGGCGTACTGCGGGGCAATCTGATCGCCCGCTTCAGCGGCGACCCGACCTTTAAACGCCAGAGCCTGCGCAATATGGTGGCGATCCTGAAAAAACAGGGCGTGCGCCAGATTACCGGCGACGTGCTGGTCGACACGTCGGTATTCGCCAGCCACGACAAAGCCCCTGGCTGGCCGTGGAACGATCTGACGCAGTGCTTCAGCGCACCGCCGGCAGCGGCGATTGTCGATCGCAACTGCTTCTCGGTATCGCTGTACAGTGCGCCAAACCCGGGCGACATGGCCTTTATACGCGTGGCCTCTTATTACCCGGTCAATATGTTCAGCCAGGTGCGAACGCTGGCGAGAGGCTCTGCGGACGCCCAATACTGTGAGCTGGACGTGGTGCCGGGCGAATTGAACCGCTTTACCCTGACTGGCTGTCTGACCCAACGCAGCGATCCGCTGCCGCTGGCCTTCGCCATTCAGGATGGCGCCAGCTATGCCGGCGCTATCTTGAAAGATGAACTGACGCAAGCCGGCATCCAGATAGATGGCCACCTGAAACGCCAGACTCAGCCTGGCCTGGCCGGCACGGTGATTGCGCAAACGCAATCGGCGCCGCTGCACGAGCTGCTGAAGATCATGCTGAAGAAATCGGACAACATGATCGCCGATACCGTGTTTCGCACCATCGGCCATGAACGTTTCGGCGTTCCGGGCACCTGGCGCGCCGGCGCAGATGCCGTACGTCAGGTACTGCGTCAGAAGGCCGGGGTTGATCTGGGCAACAGCATAGTGGTGGACGGCTCTGGCCTCTCCCGCCATAACCTGCTGGCCCCGGCGACCATGATGCAGGCGTTGCAGTACATTGCGCAGCATGACAGCGAACTGAACTTTATTTCGATGCTGCCGCTGTCCGGCTACGACGGCACCCTGCGCTACCGTGGCGGGCTGCACGAAGCCGGCGTCGACGGCAAGGTTTCCGCCAAAACCGGCGCACTGCAGGGCGTGTATAACCTGGCGGGCTTTATCACCACCGCCAGCGGCCAACGTTTTGCGTTCGTACAATACCTGTCGGGTTATGCCGTACCACCGGAAGATCAGAAACAGCGTCGCGCTCCGCTGGTGCGTTTCGAAAGCCGCTTGTACCGGGATATTTATCAAAATAACTGAGGGTCGGGATGAAACTGCTGATTGTTGAAGACGATGAGCTGTTGCAGCAAGGGCTGGCGCTGGCATTGGCCAGCGAAGGCTATGCCTGCGACTGCGCCACCACGGCGGCGCAAGCCAATGCGCTGCTCATTACCAGCCAGTACAGCATGATCATCCTCGATCTCGGTCTACCCGACCAGGACGGTGCCAGCCTGCTGCGGCAGTGGCGCCGCCAGCAGGTCGATTTGCCGGTGCTGATCCTCACTGCCCGCGATGCACTTGAAGACCGTGTCGACGGGCTGGACGCCGGCGCTGACGATTATCTGGTGAAACCCTTCGCGCTGGTTGAGCTGCAGGCGCGGGTGCGCGCCCTAATCCGCCGTTATCAGGGGCACAGCGACAACCTGATGCAGTTGGACGATCTCCAGCTCAATCTCTCCAGCCAGCAGGTATACGTTCACCAACAGCCGGTTGAAGTCACGCCAAAAGAATTCGCCATCCTGTCTCGCCTGATGATGCGCGCCGGGCAAACGGTCAATCGTGAACTGCTGCAGCAGGATCTTTACACCTGGCAGGACGATTTAGGCTCCAACACGCTGGAAGTGCATATCCATAACCTGCGCCGCAAGTTGGGCAAGGATCGCATCCGCACCGTCCGCGGTATCGGTTACCGCCTGGAATCCACATCATGATCAGCATGCGCCGTCGTCTGTTATTGATGCTGGCGCTGATCCTCCTGGTCACCCAGCTTATCAGCGCCTTTTGGTTGTGGCATGAAAGCCAGGAGCAAATCAGTTTCCTGGTGGATGAAACGCTGTCGGCCAAGATTCGCACCGAACGTGTCGACACCGAGATCGCCGAAGCGATAGCCTCGCTGCTCGCCCCTTCGCTGATCATGATGATTGTCACGCTGCTCGCCTCTTTCTGGGCCATTAGCTGGATTATCCGCCCGCTCAATCAACTGCAACAACGGCTGGAGAAACGTTCCGCCGATAACCTGACCCCACTCCCCCTTAACAGTGACAGCCTGGAAATGAAAGCGGTCACCACCGCACTCAATCAGCTTTTCTCACGCCTGGACAACACCATCCAGCAGGAGCGGCTGTTCACCGCCGACGCTGCACATGAGCTGCGCACGCCGTTAGCGGGGATCCGTCTGCATCTGGAACTCATGGAAAAACAGGGTATTGAGCAAAGCAAGCCGCTGATTACCCGCATCGACCAGTTGATGCACACCGTCGAACAACTGCTGATGCTGTCGCGCACCGGGCAGGACTTTGCCAGCGGACACTATCAACGTTTTGATTGGGTGAACGATGTGATTCAGCCACTGCGGGAGGAGCTTGACGAACTGGCCGCTCAACGCGATCAAAAGCTGCAATGGCAACTCCCTGCGGAGGCAAAAATTCATGGCGACCCGGTACTGCTGCGTCTGTTGTTGCGTAACCTGGTGGAAAATGCGCACCGCTACAGCCCCGAAGGCAGCCTCATTCAGGTCAGGCTTGCACCGCAGGAGCACGGACACCTGCTGCAGGTGATCGATGAAGGGCCTGGCGTGAAGGAGAAGATGGCAGGCGAGCTCACCCAGGCGTTCCGGCGTATGGATCAACGTTATGGCGGCAGCGGGCTGGGGCTGAATATCGTGGCCCGTATCGTGCAGCTGCATCAGGGCCGCCTGACGCTGGGGAATCGCCAGGATGCCAGCGGGCTGAATGCCCAATGCTGGCTGCCTGAAAACGTGCTGAACAAATAACGCCGATAAAAAAAGGGCCCAGCGTTGTGTGAACTGAGCCCTTCTCTTTGCAAGATTATTTCTGGTAAATGATTTCGACGCCTTCGTCGTCATCTTCGTCCCAGTCGTCATCCCAATCGTCATCCGCTTCGGCTTCCACTTCCGCGATCTGTTCACGGTGGTAATCGTCCCACATGAACTCGACTTTCTCAGGTGCGCTTTCTTCGATCGCCATGGCTTTCGGTTGGGTGTTGATAAAGTTCATCACGTCCCAGCACAGCGCATTGACACCTTCGCGGTTAGCGGCGGAGATCATGTAATACTTGCCTTCCCAGCCCATGCCCTCTGCGATTGCCTTGGCACGTTCGGCCGCTTCTTCCGCACCTACCAAGTCAACTTTGTTGAACACCAGCCAGCGTGGCTTCTGCGCCAGATTTTCGCTGTATTGGTTCAGCTCGTTGATGATGATGTTGGCATTTTCTATCGGATTGGATTCGTCGATCGGGGCGATATCCACCAGGTGCAACAGCACGCGGCAACGCTCCAGATGCTTCAGGAAACGGATACCCAGGCCAGCGCCGTCGGATGCACCTTCAATCAGCCCCGGAATATCGGCCACCACAAAGCTCTGCTCGTGATCCATTCGCACCACGCCCAGGCTAGGCACCAGGGTGGTAAACGGATAGTCGGCAACCTTTGGTTTGGCTGCGGATACCGCGCGGATGAAGGTCGACTTGCCGGCATTCGGCAGGCCAAGCATGCCGACATCGGCCAGCAGCAGCAACTCCAGCAAGATGTCACGGGCCTCACCGGCAGTACCCAACGTCTTCTGACGCGGTGCGCGGTTAACCGAAGATTTGAAACGGGTGTTGCCCAGACCGTGCCAACCGCCCTTAGCGACCATCAGTTGTTGGCCGTGGCGAGTCATGTCACCGAGGATCTCGCCGGTGCCCTGATCCTGCACGCGAGTACCGACCGGTACCTTGACGATAATGTCTTTGCCACGTTTACCGGTACAGTCACGGCTTTGGCCGTTCTGGCCGCGTTCGGCGCGGAAAGATTTCTCAAAGCGGTAGTCAATCAAGGTATTGAGGTTTTCGTCCGCCAGCAGATAGACGTCTCCGCCATCGCCGCCATCGCCGCCATCCGGCCCACCGTTCGGGATATACTTTTCGCGGCGGAAACTGACACAACCATTACCACCGTCACCTGCAACGACCAAAATCGCTGCTTCATCTACAAACTTCATTTACCGTCTCCGTAAATCATTCACCGGGCTGCTTTAAAGGAGCAACCAGGTTGGTTTCTGCCCGTCGCGGCCACCACCGGTGACCAATTGCGGAAAACATGGCGCCCGCTACCACCACGAAAGCACCGATATACCCGACGACATTCAATGCCGGGGCGGCGAATATCTGTGGCCAGGCCAGCGCCAATAAATCTGAAAACAGCAGGGTAAACAGCGGTGTCAGCGTGACTAACGCACTCACCTGCGCTGCCTGCCAGCGCGCCATGGCTTCCGCCAGTGCACCATAGCCAATCAACGTGTTAGCGCCACAAAACAGCAGACAAGCCAATTGCCAGCCACTGAGTTGGGAAATCATCTCTGGCCGGGCCAGAGGGAACAGCGCCACTGCACATAAAGTGTACAACATTACCAGGATCTGCGGTGAAGCCAATCGGCGCAACAACACTTTCTGCGCAACGCCATAAGTCACCCAAACCGCCGCCGCACAGACGCCCAGCAGCACCCCAAGGGTGTAATCCGTCAGGCGGGTGAAGATCTCAATCAGGCTGACATTGAAAAACAGCATTAGCCCACAGATCAACATCAGTGCGCCAATCACCTGAGTGATGCGCATGCGTTCTTTTAAAATCAGCACGCTGGCAAACATCATACCGACCGGCGACAGTTGGCCGATCACCTGCGATGCCGTAGGGCTGAGGTACTGCAACGAAGAGCTGAAGAAGATAAAGTTCCCCAGCAGGCCCGCAGTGGCAATTGCCAAAATTAACAGCCAGCGCGGCTGACGGAACATTTTCACCGGAGGCAGTCTGCCGCGTATCGCCAGAATGCTCCCCAGGCCGAGTGCAGCAAGGGTAAATCGATACCAAACGATGGTAAACGGATCCATCACGACCAGCACTTCTTTCATCGCAATCGGCAACGCCCCCCAGCAAATCGCCGTGGTCACCGCCAGAGAAATGCCAATTCCGACCTGCTGTTTCGTTTCCATCTTACCTTTGCCAGCGCTGATGGGCCGATACATAAGCAGCCCATAAATGTAAAAAGCCCCGCAACGAATTGCGGGGCTTACATCTATTTAGTAAGGCTCGAAAAATTATTCAGCTTCGATGCTGATGAATTTACGATTGCTCGGGCCTTTAACTTCGAACTTGACTTTACCGTCTTTCAAAGCAAACAGAGTGTGGTCTTTGCCGCAACCCACGTTGGTACCAGCGTGGAATTTGGTGCCGCGCTGACGAACGATGATGCTGCCTGCCAGTACTGCTTCGCCGCCAAAGCGTTTTACGCCCAGACGTTTAGCTTCTGAATCGCGACCGTTACGAGTCGAGCCGCCAGCCTTTTTGTGTGCCATTAATCCGCTCTCCTAACTTAAGCGCTGATGCCGGTGATTTTAACGTCAGTGAACCACTGACGGTGGCCCTGCTGCTTACGGTGGTGCTTACGACGACGAAACTTAACAATCTTAATTTTCTCGCCACGACCGTGAGCAACTACTTCAGCTTTGATCTTACCGCCATCGACGAAAGGAACGCCGATTTTGATATCTTCGCCATTAGCAATCATCAGAATCTGGTCAAACTCAACCGCTTCACCAGTTGCGATGTCCAGCTTTTCCAAGCGAACGGTCTGACCTTCGCTTACTCGGTGTTGTTTACCACCACTTTGGAAAACCGCGTACATATAAAACTCCGCTTTCCGCGTGCCCAACTATTTAGTACAGAGCGCGCTATAAATATTCACAATAGGGCGCGAATTCTACGCAATAATCCCGCGTATGACAAGAGCAGAATAAGACCGGAAGCAGAAAAAAGAAGAAAAAAAGCACAGTTTCTTTCATGGCGTTTATCTGAGCCGTTTTTCAAGTACAATCAGGGGGACAGTTACCGCCATGTACCGATGTGAGCAGCGATCTCAACGCGGTGAAGAGAAACACAGCTGAAAAAAATACAATGAACCTAGAGCAAATTACCGAGTTAACCGCGCAAGATATGGCGGCCGTGAACGCAACAATTCTCGAACAGCTGAATTCAGATGTCACACTCATCAATCAGCTTGGCTATTACATTATCAGCGGTGGCGGTAAGCGCATCCGTCCGATGATCGCCGTTCTGGCGGCGCGGGCGTTGCATTATCGGGGTGACAAGCACATTACCGTCGCTGCGCTGATCGAATTCATTCATACCGCTACCCTGTTGCATGATGACGTGGTGGATGAGTCCGACATGCGCCGCGGCAAGGCCACCGCCAACGCCGCGTTCGGCAATGCCGCCAGCGTGCTGGTGGGTGACTTCATTTATACCCGCGCTTTCCAGATGATGACCAGCCTGGAGTCACTCCGCGTGCTGGCGCTGATGTCCGAAGCCGTCAACGTCATTGCCGAAGGTGAAGTGCTGCAGTTAATGAACGTGAACGATCCGGACATCACCGAAGAAAGCTATATGCGGGTGATCTACAGCAAAACCGCTCGTCTTTTTGAAGCGGCGGCGCAATCGTCAGCGATCCTTTCCGAGGCCAGCGAAGCAGAAGAAAAAGCGCTGCAGGATTATGGCCGCTATCTCGGCACCGCATTCCAGCTGATCGACGATCTGCTCGATTACAGCGCCGACGGCAGCACACTGGGTAAAAATACCGGTGACGATCTGAACGAAGGGAAGCCCACGCTGCCCTTGCTGCACGCCATGCGTAACGGCAACAGCGCGCAAACGGCCATGATCCGCGAAGCCATTGAGCAAGGCAGCGGCCGTCATCTGTTAGAGCCGGTTTTACAGGCCATGCAACAGTGCGGCTCACTTGAATATACCCGCCAGCGCGCCGAAGAAGAGGCCGATAAGGCGATTGCCGCGCTGCAGGTTCTGCCGGAATCCCCTCATCGCTCCGCGCTGGAAGGATTAGCGCACCTTGCGGTTCAGCGAGATTTTTGAGAAACAAAAAACCCTTGCCAGTTTCTACAGACCTGCGGCCGCAGGTCTGTTTATTTCCCCTCAGAGATACGCGCCAGCAGGCTGCCTATGCCTTCACGCATCAGGAACGCCAACACCTTCTCGCGCTCGGTTTCCGTCAGGTGATAGTAATATTCAATCCACACCGCCAGAGGATCCTTGCGTTCACTGTCATAAATTGCCGGATCTTCTTTTAGTATCAGCAAATTGCGCGTACCTGAAGGTAAGCTGTCAATATGATATTCCAGCGCCTTTCCCTGTACACCTTTACGCCTGCGACTGATCCAGCCATCGCGACGCGCCATCAAATTTATTCCCTGTGGTGAAGCGGGTAATCCAGCAATGCCTGTAAGTTCCTTGGCGGCAAACCACTCTTTTTTCATAGCCATGATCTCTGAGGAAAATGTGCAAAGACGTTTTTTAGAAATTAATGAGATAATTTTTTAGAAATTTAGTGGTATTCTAATTTCCGTATAAGCGTTTCATGTTGTTCAAACGATTAATCTTGACCTGTTAGTTATACCACTAACAGAACTTTCGCTAATCAAAAAAGGGAATGCAAACATGAATTCTAGGAACAAGGACTGGCATCCGGCGGATATCATTGCGGCTTTACGTAAGAAGGGAACGACGCTGGCGGCGGTATCGCGCAAGGCGGGACTTAGCTCATCCACACTGGCAAACGCGCTATCTCGGCCCTGGCCAAAAGGGGAATGGCTGATTGCCGAAGCCCTGGATGTCCATCCTGCAGAGATCTGGCCAAGCCGCTATTTCGATCCGCAAACCAACGACCTGCTAAATCGCAAAGCCCGTATCAGGTCATGATTCGGGCATAAAAAAAACCGCCGGTGCGATGTCCGGCGGCTTGTGCATACTCATGCGTTCTGGGTTGATCAGTTATTGATAAACTTTTCACCCAGCTCGATATCTTTATGCAGAACATCCAGCATATCTTCCAACGCTTTCTGCTCGAACGCGCTCAGAGTACCGATGTCCTTACGTTCTTCTACGCCGTTTTTGCCCAGCACCAGCGGTTGTGCGAAGAAGCGAGCATATTTGCCGTCACCTTCCACGTAAGCACATTCCACCACGCCTTTTTCACCTTGCAGCGCACGGACCAGAGACAGGCCGAAACGCGCCGCCGCCTGACCCATTGACAGAGTTGCGGACCCGCCACCGGCTTTGGCTTCAACCACTTCAGTACCCGCATTTTGGATACGCTTGGTCAGATCCGCCACTTCCTGCTCGGTAAAGCTCACACCAGGGATCTGTGACAACAGTGGCAGAATGGTCACACCAGAGTGCCCGCCGATAACCGGCACGTTCAACTCTTCCGGCTGTTTGCCTTTCAGCTCAGCCACGAAGGTGTTGGAACGGATGATATCCAGCGAGGTTACGCCGAACAGTTTGTTTTTGTCATAAACACCGGCTTTCTTCAGCACTTCAGCGGCAATTGCCACGGTGGTATTTACCGGGTTGGTGATAATGCCGATGCAGGCTTTCGGGCAGGTTGTTGCCACTTGCTGGATCAGATTACGCACGATACCTGCGTTGACATTGAACAGATCTGAACGATCCATGCCAGGTTTACGCGCAACGCCGGCCGAAATCAGCACTACGTCTGCGCCGTGCAAAGCTGGGGTAGCGTCTTCGCCGCTGAAGCCTTTGATTTTAACTGCGGTAGGGATGTGGCTTAAGTCGACGGCAACGCCTGGGGTAACGGGGGCAATGTCGTAGAGAGAGAGTTCAGAACCTGAAGGAAGCTGGGTTTTGAGTAGAAGGGCGAGGGCCTGGCCGATACCGCCAGCAGCACCGAGAACTGCAACTTTCATCCTATACTCCTTTATTATCTTAAATATATAAAGCGCCGTGAATACGTTAGTTACGGACCTTAAATTATTACACCTTTAAAAACAATCTCTTAACAGTCTGTTTGAGAGCTGGCGCAATAAAACTGCCGATGCCGCGCTCATTTTAGATTAAATGGCTTACACATTAAGGGCATAGCGCACATTAATCAAAAATAGTGCGAGGTTATTCACAAGCAAGTTAACCGGCGGTTACATTACACCCTTACATAACATCAGAACAACATCATTTTAATAACATTTTCTTTACCGCCGTGGGCCGCTTTTTCGGTCACTGAAAGGACATATTCATGGGGTACGGATTTTGTTAAAATGCCGCCCTTTCCTCATTGTCCGGGCATTATTGTTTTCTTCTGGCGTCCTTTTATTGCATAAAAATTCATTTATATGCATAATAATCACTTCTATTGTCAACATTCCACGGTGCAAAATGCGTAATCCCGCAAAGCAGGAAGATCTGATCAAAGCGTTTAAGGCGTTATTGAAAGAAGAAAAATTCAGTTCTCAAGGCGAGATCGTTTTGGCGCTGCAAGAAGAAGGCTTCGAAAACATCAACCAATCCAAAGTATCGCGCATGCTGACCAAGTTCGGCGCGGTGCGTACCCGCAATGCCAAAATGGAAATGGTGTATTGCCTTCCGGCCGAACTCGGCGTACCGACCACCACCAGCCCGCTGAAGAATCTGGTGCTGGATGTCGATCACAACGATGCCGTAGTGGTGATTCATACCAGCCCCGGTGCAGCGCAACTGATTGCCCGCCTGCTGGATTCACTGGGAAAATCCGAGGGCATTCTCGGCACCATCGCCGGTGACGACACCATTTTTGTTACCCCAGCCAGCAGCTTTACCGCTCGCCAGTTGTACGAAGCCATCCTGTCGCTATTCGAACAAGAGTTATGATGCACAACGCTAACAAAATGCGGCTGACGGTCGCGTTTTGTTAGCGCTTCTTTAACTAACTCAGCCCTACCTTTTCCTCTCACCCAGCCACGTTTAAAACCCGATTTCCGCCTTGCTACGACACATTCCAATGACATTTATACTTAACCAGTGATAGCTACTGCATTCTTCCGCACGTTTGGTCAAAAACACTTACCTGATTGAAATTACATAAATTTAACATCGAAAGATCGTTTTATGAGCGATTTTTATTCCATAAGGTTATTAAAGATAAGAGCCACCATAATAAAGTTTCACAAGAAACTGTTAGCTAACTATTAATTTTTAGAGTTACTAGATGTATACTCATTTCCGTGACGTAAATCACAGTTCATTGGAACTGATAAAAGAATACGATAAGGTGAGATCATGAAAATTAAAGCTACCGTTGCAACACTAAGCCTCCTGTCTGTGCTTTCCTTTGGCGCATTTGCAGCACAATCCGTTGATGCAGATCAGGCGGCAAAACTGCAGTCCGCAGGCACCATTACCGTCAGCGGCGTAGCCGGTGCCCCTTCAGACATCCGTCAGGCGCTGTCTGAAAAAGCCGATGCCCGTGGCGCGACCGCTTACCGTGTGATCGAAGCGCGCAATGAAGGCAACTACCACGCCACGGCTGAAATTTATAAATAAGACCCCGGCATTACCCGGCAACGGGCAAGACATCTCTGGAAACCAGCATTGCCGATAACAGCTTTCAAGAATAATAAACGCTGTAAAGCCCTTCCTGGCTGTTATCGCTACAGGACACACGACCATGAACATGAAAGCTACCCTCGCGGCAATTAGCCTGATGTCAGCCCTTTCGTTCGGCGCTTCAGCCGCTACCCTGATCACCAATGACCAGGCCGCTGATCTTCAGTCTGTCGGCACCATTACCGCCAGTGGCGTCACAGGTGCACCTTCGGATATTCGTCAGGCGCTGTCCGACAAAGCCGATAAACAAGGCGCTAAAGCGTACCGAGTGATCGAAGCCTACGAAAACGGCAACTGGCACGCGACTGCCGAAATCTACAAATAACCATTCAGAGAACGCGATTGCCGAACTGATTACCCTCGTCACTGCCACTGCCGAGTTCTGTCGTAAACGCGAATTCTCTGAAGATTATCGTCGTCCTATCCGACGAACCCCGTTGCCCTCGCTCGCGAGGGCTTTTTTATGGGCGAAAAAAAGGGCCGCTAACGGCCCTTTATCGAATTGTTCCTGTCGATCAGTAGATTACTTTCGGTTCTGGCTTATTGGCCAATGCCTCCAGCAGCCGATCGTGGATCCCACCAAATCCGCCGTTACTCATCACCAGGATATGGTCACCCGGCTGAGCGGTTTTCACTATCATATCCACCAAGGTGCCGAGATCGGCACTCCAGTGGGCCGGCTGCACGCAAGCCTCTGCCACTTCCGCCACCTGCCAGGGGATATGGTGTGGCTGGAACAGGAAGACCTCATCGGCGCGGCCAAGCGATGGCGCCAAGTCGTTCTTGCTGATGCCCATTTTCATGGTGTTGGAACGCGGCTCAAGCACTGCCAGAATGCGGGCGGTCCCCCCCACTTTGCCGCGCAGAGCGGCCAGGGTCGCCAGGATCGCCGTTGGGTGATGCGCAAAATCGTCGTACACCGTGACGCCGTTGGCTTCGCCGCGCAGCTCCAGGCGGCGGCGGGCATTGATGAAATCGCCCAGCGCGGTGCAGGCGTCTGCAGGCTGCACGCCAACGTGACGCGTTGCGGCAATGGCCATCAGGCCATTATGCATGTTGTGCTCGCCCACCAGCGCCCATTTCACCTCGCCAACCTTGTCGCCGTTGAGGAACACTTCATAGTGGCTGGCGTCCGGGGTCAGCTTGTGCGCCCGCCATGCCCCCTCTTCCCCAACCAGTTCCTGCTCGCTCCAGCACCCCATCGCCATCACCTGTTTCAGGTGGTTGTCGTTGTCAGGCAAAATGATCTTGCCCTTGCCCGGCACCAGGCGCACCAGATGATGGAACTGCTTCTGGATCGCTTTCAGATCGTCAAAGATATCGGCATGATCAAACTCCAGATTGTTCATGATCAGCGTACGCGGGCTGTAGTGAACAAACTTGGAGCGCTTGTCGAAGAATGCACAGTCGTATTCATCGGCTTCGATCACAAAGAACGGGCTGCCGCCCAAGCGCGCGGAAACGTCGAAGTTCCCCGGTACGCCGCCGATGACAAAGCCGGGCTGATAACCGCAGGCTTCCAGGATCCAGGTCGCCATGCCGGCCGTAGTGGTTTTACCGTGGGTCCCGGCAACCGCCAGCACCCAGCGATCGCGCAGTACATAGTCATGCAGCCACTGCGGGCCGGAAACGTAAGGGATGCCTTGCTCCAGCACCGCTTCCACGCACGGGTTACCGCGCGTCATGGCGTTGCCGATGATCACCAGATCCGGTGCGGGATCCAACTGAGCAGGATCGTAGCCCTGGATCAGATCGATCCCCTCTTTCTCCAACAGCGTGCTCATCGGCGGATAGACATTAGCGTCAGAGCCGGTCACCTCATGTCCCAACGAACGAGCCAGTACCGCCAGCCCCCCCATAAAGGTGCCACAGATCCCAAGAATGTGAATGCGCATAGTTTTCTCAATTGAGTACGTCGAATGTTGCCTTATTCTACCGCTCAGAATCGTCCAGAAGAAATGGATTTGCCTATGAATAGCGTTCATCTTTGGGCTACACTGCTCGCGAATACGTTGGCGGTTTGTTAACAGACCGCTACCCATCCGTAGATTCAGGGATTGTGTCATGAAAACGTTAGGCGAATTTATCGTCGAGAAACAGCACGACTTCTCTCACGCCACCGGCGAGCTGACAGCGTTACTTTCTGCAATTAAACTGGGCGCCAAAATCATCCACCGCGACATCAACAAAGCGGGTCTGGTTGATATCCTCGGTACCAGCGGCATTTCCAACGTACAGGGTGAAGTCCAGATGAAACTGGACCTGTTCGCCAACGAAAAGCTGAAAGCTGCGTTGAAAGCGCGCGGTGAAGTTGCGGGCATCGCTTCTGAAGAAGAAGATGAAATCGTGATTTTCGATGGCGAGCGGGCTGAAAATGGCAAGTACGTGGTGTTGATGGATCCGTTGGACGGTTCGTCCAACATTGATGTCAACGTCTCGGTCGGTACTATTTTCTCTATCTATCGTCGCATCACCCCGGTCGGCACTCCCGTGACCGAAGAAGATTTCCTGCAACCGGGCAGCGCCCAGGTTGCAGCCGGCTACGTAGTTTATGGTTCCTCGACCATGCTGGTGTACACCACCGGTTATGGCGTGCATGCCTTTACTTACGATCCGTCTCTGGGCGTGTTCTGCCTCTCCCACGAGAAAGTGCGTTACCCGGCCACCGGCAACATGTATTCCATCAACGAAGGCAACTACATCAAGTTCCCTCGCGGCGTGAAGAAATACATCAAGTATTGCCAGGAGCAGGACGAAGCAACGCAACGCCCTTACACCTCACGCTACATTGGTTCACTGGTTGCCGATTTTCACCGCAACCTGCTGAAAGGCGGCATCTACATTTACCCAAGCACCGCCAGCCACCCGCAAGGCAAGCTGCGTCTGCTGTATGAATGCAACCCGATGGCGTTTCTGGCGGAACAGGCAGGCGGTAAAGCCAGCGACGGTAAAAACCGTATTCTGGACATTACCCCGGTGAAACTGCACCAGCGTGCCCCCTTCTTCGTCGGTACCAAATCCATGGTTGAAGACGCCGAGCGCTTTATCGCCGAAAACCCGGACGAATAAAGCCTCTCTACAGGAGGCGGCATGCCGCCTCCTGTCACCCATCATAATTTGAACGCCGCCATGCTCTGTGCCAGCAGCTGAGCCTGCTCCTCCAGCGAACGCGTCGCCGCCGCAGACTCCTCGACCAACGCAGCATTTTGTTGCGCGACCTGATCCATCTGGGCCACCGCCAGGTTCACCTGCTCAATACCGCTGCTTTGTTCCCGGGTAGCCGCCGAAATTTCCCGCATCAGCGCCGTCACGCGGCCCACTTCACCGGTAATGCCGTTCATGGTTTTCGCCGCAGATTCCGCCATCTGCTCACCTTCCTGCACCCGATTCTGCGACGCCTCGATCAACCCTTTGATCTCTTTCGCCGACTGCGCACTGCGCTGTGCCAGGCTGCGCACCTCACCGGCCACCACGGCGAAACCGCGTCCTTGTTCACCGGCTCGGGCCGCTTCGACCGCCGCATTCAACGCCAGAATATTGGTCTGAAAGGCAATGCCGTCCATCACGCTGATGATATCGGCGATGCGCCGTGAACTGTCGGTAATCGCCTGCATCTTGTCCATCACCTGGCTGACCACCTCACTGCCTTGGTTGGCGATATCGGATACGCTCAGCGCCAGCTGGTTGGCCTGCTCGCAATTCTCGGCGTTCATTTTCACCGTCGAGGTCAGTTGTTCCATGCTGGCTGCGGTTTCTTCCAGCGAGGCGGCAGACTCTTCGGTGCGCTGCGCCAGATGCAGGTTACCGGCCGCCAGCTCGCGTGAGCCGGTATCAATCTGGCTGCTGGCATCGCGCACCTTGCTGACCGAGCCGACCAGCGCCTGTTGCATCCGTTGCATGGCGCGGATCAAACGGCCCATCTCGGTATCCCCTTCGCCGGTAATTCGGTGCGTCAGGTCGCCGCCGGCGATATATTCCAGTTGGGCGATAGACTCATCGAGAGGGCGCAGGATAATCACCCGCAGCGCAAACCAGGCCAGTATCGCCAACAGCACGCTGAGCAAGCCGGCAACCAGGATCAGGGTGATTTTGGTGCTGGCGTTATTTTCCGCCTCATCCACCCGCTGCTGCCCCACCTTCATGGCAAAGCTGCGGAAATCGCTGAGGTCTTTTTCGAAGGCGATACTCAGGGCCGAAATCCGGGTTTCCTGAATGTCGTAATAATCATCGACCTTGCCGGCCTTGATGGCGTCGGCCATTGGCCTGACGCCCTGTTCGAGATAGGCCCGGTAGCTGTTCTGCAAGTGGGTAGAGAGTTCACGGCCACGTTCGGTGACGGTACCGACGCTGACAAAGCGCGCCATTTCGTGCTTCGACTGCTCGAGGTAATCATAGATACGGCCTACCGTGGCATCGGAAACCTCAATCTGGCCGATTTCTCGCTGGCGCACCGCCAGCGAAGCGGCGGTTCTGGCACGCAACGTCAGGTTGGAACTGCTGGCCAGCGATCCCAGTTCCTCCCCCAGGATCTGGTTCAAAGTGTGTAGCGAGCGCGACCCTTCATTAATCGCGTTGACGCCGATCGTGCTGACCATAATCAGCAACAGCGTCGTCAGGCTAAGCAGGGCAATCAGCCCGGCCTTCACCGTAATTTTTTTTAGCATGAGTTCTTCCCGGCTTCAGAAATAGTGAGATCAAACGTAGGGGGAGGTAAAACGCGGAGCCAGGTTTCGCCGGCTCATTATTATTTGATGAAGTTATCGGCAACGGCGGGAAAAACTTGACCTCGTTGGAGGATTAATCTGGAAATGCGGCGGATGACTCCCTGGTGGGGAGTCGGTGATGAAAAGGGCAGGAAATCGCAAAAGAGTCCGCTATAATAGCCGCCACTCCATTTCTGGTTTGATTAAAGGAAACCGACATGAGCTTGAATCTGGTCCCAGCTGGCAAAGACCTGCCGGAAGACATCTACGTTGTTATCGAAATCCCGGCTAACGCCGATCCGATCAAATATGAAATCGACAAGGACACCGGAGCGCTGTTCGTTGACCGTTTCATGTCTACCGCGATGTTCTATCCGTGCAACTACGGTTACATCAACCACACCCTGTCTCTGGACGGTGACCCGGTTGACGTGCTGGTGCCGACCCCGTATCCGCTGCAGCCGGGTTCTGTGATCCGTTGCCGTCCGGTGGGCGTACTGAAGATGTCCGACGAAGCCGGTGAAGATGCGAAACTGGTTGCCGTTCCGCACAGCAAGCTGACCAAAGAGTACGATCACATCAAAGATGTGAACGACCTGCCAGAACTGCTGCGTGCCCAGATCGCTCACTTCTTCGAGCATTACAAAGATCTGGAAAAAGGCAAATGGGTGAAAGTGGAAGGCTGGGCAGACGCTGCCGCTGCCAAAGCTGAAATCGTTGCTTCTTTCGAACGCGCTGCCAAGAAGTAATTCTTGCCGCCGTCCGATGAAAAAACACCGCTCACTGAGCGGTGTTTTTTTTATTACTTTTCGTCGAGACGCTTCAACCAGTCGCCGCTGTTAATCCGCGGGTAACCGTCCACACTGTGTTTATACAGGTAGATCCACGCACTCCCATAAGGCGTCTGAATCAGCTCGCGCTTATAGTCCTTGGTGTTGCTTTTCAGTTCGTCCAGCTCTGCCAGAATCGATGAGTTAATACGGTACACCTCACAATGTACCGTGCCCTCTCCAGGGATCGCCGCCGGGTAATGGCCCAGATTATAAATCTGATAGCCTTCGAGCTCATGCTCGCCTAACCATTGGGCGTTGGTCATCCAATGGCTGTTTCCCTGTTTGCGTCGTAAACTGCCGTAGACAATTATTCGCATCGCTAAAACTCAAACTGATAGAGCAAATCTAATGCCTGGTCGATACCAGACACCGCTTCAAGATACAACTTAGGCATCAGGCGGTAACGCAACGTCAGCGTGGCCAGCGAGTCGAAAATGCCCACCCCATATTTTACTTGTAAGCCAGGGAGAACATAGCCGCTCACGACAACCTGGGAGCTGTCGCCAACCCCCTGAGTGTCCAGGGCCAAATTACTTACGCCAAACGCCTCGCCGATTTTACCCACAAGTTGACCACTTTGTGCAACCCCCATCCCAATTAACATTGAGGTCATTGCGTTGCCGTCGGCGCCGGAACTGCCCAAACCTTGCCCACGCAGCAGATAAGACAAGGCTTCCTGCTGCGATTTAGTCGGATCCGAGAACACTTCCAGCTTAGGTGCATCCGCCAGCCCGGTGACGCGAACCCCGGCGGTGACGCCGTCTTCGGTCGAGTCCGGATTACGGATCGCCTCAAGGTTAAGCAACGGCTGATCCGGCGGCCCAGAGAAGAGCAACTGGCCCTTGCGGACAATCAGATCCTGACCATAAGCATGGAAGCGACCGGAAGGGATGTCAATCTGGCCGTTCAGGCCCAGACCGTTCTTGTCCTGCACCACTTTCAAGTCGCCCTTCAGCCTGGCCTTCAGACCAAAGGCATCCAGACGTACGTCGTTGCCGACGTGGATCATCAGGTTACTGTTGATTGGGATCCCGGCGGTTTTCGGCTGTATGGGTTTCAGCTGATTATCCAGCATCACTTCGTCGGAAGAAACGCCCACCGCGCTTTCCGGCAGTTCCTGCACCGTTATGCGCGCCCAGGGGATATTGACTGAGCCGTTGAGCGAGAACAGCTGCGGTGTCGCTTCAAAGACCAGATCGGGCGAAACGTCGATGCGGATCATCGGCGGTACCGTCACCCGCAGCTTGTCGCCCTTGGCGGCGATACGGGCGCGCCAGGCGTTGATATCGCGCCAGTCGGCGTCACCGGACAGGTTCAACTGCCCGCGGGTCGTGCCGATCAGCCCCTCCAGCGTCGAGGTCATGCCATCGAAGTTGACCACCAACCGGCCGTCAGTCATGTCAAACGGCATCCAGTGGCCATCAATATCCACTTTATCCAGCGCTAACCGGCCATAAACCAGAGGTTTTTGCGCGCTGCCGCCCAGACGCAGGTTGGCGTTCAACATGCCCGCCGCTTTTTCCCCCTGCATCAGCGCCGGGTTAATCATCGCCAGCGAGATATTGGTGATATTGACATTACCGCTGATAGTGCGGCGCACCTGCGGGTCGGTGACCTGAATGTTGCCGTTAAACTGGCCATTATTGTTCAGCTTGATCAACCAGTCCGCCTGAGCGCGGCCGTTGGTCAGCCCGGCGTTGAGATTCAGCGTATCGAAGGCAATCGGCAGCGCATTACCCTGCACCTGCTGCACCACTTTCACCCCGTTGCCCACCAGCGAGACTTTCGCATCAGGCAACGCGCCCCCCGGTTTCCAGCTAACATCAGCCCGGCCGGAGAACACGCCGCTCAGGGCCGTTTCCGGCCCCAGGAAAGGTTTCACCATCGCCAGATCAAAACGGTTAAGCACTACGCTGGCCTGGCCGCTCTGGCCGGCCTCAATGGTTTTCGGCACGCACAGTTCGGCGTTCGGGTTCTGCCAGCAGTGCGGCCCGATACTGATTTTCTGTGCGGTATTCAGGTAGTCCAGCGCAATGGCACGCGTTAACCGCCATTCGCCCACTGGGGTATCGAAACGGGTATTGTTCAGGTTGCCGCGCCAGCGCTGCTGCTGGCGATCGAAACTGCCCTGCAGCGCCAGTTGGCCGGATACCGGCTTGCCGTCAATTTTCAGTTGCAGCTGATGCTGTTTTTCGCTGCCTTTGGCATCCAGCGTCAGCAGGTTGATTTCCAGAGCATCCTGCTTCAGTTGTTCAACCCGTACCGCCAGTTGGCCCTGAATCTGATCGCTGGAGCGCACGTCGCCGTCAATTTTAACCCGGTTAATGCGCAGCGCCTGCCACTGCAGGCCGGAAGCGGTCAAATCGGCCAGCAACTGAGGTGCCTGCAGGTTGCCGCGCAGTTTAAGCAGACCTTTCGCCGTTCCCCCCAACCCCGGCAGCGCGCCGTCCAGGCGCGGCGCGTCGATGTTCGCATCCAGATTCCAACTTTTCTCGTCCAGTTGGCCTTTGACGTTCAGTTGGTTACGCCCCAGCGTCAGATCGATACCGGGGATTTTCCACTGCCCGGCAGCGTTGCCGCTGAGCGAGCCGCGCGCAGTGACCTTATTTTGCTTCACGTTGCCGTCGAGCTGCAGCACCGGCACCTGCAATTGCCAACTGCCGCCGTGCAGGCTGCCACGAGTGGTGATCTTGCCGGCAAGCGTAGCCGGCCATTCCGGCCACTGTTTAGCGGTGTTAATACCGCTTAACATCAGCTGTGAATTCCAGCTGATGGCCTTGCTCCAGTCCACCAGCGCGGTCAAATCGGCGTTGCCCTGCAAGGCGGCCAGCCGCAGGCGATCCAGTTTGAACTGTTCGACGTTGCCTTTGCCATCCAGCGTCAGCACCGCCGGCGGCAGATCCTGGCCTTTGATGTTGGCGCGTGTCGACAGCGCATAATCGGTCGCCTTACCGTTGAAGCGCAGGCGGAAATCATTGACCTGGTATTGCGCCTCGCCGCTCAGTGGCCATTTCAGCTGTTTGCTTTGCAACGTCAGTGCCAACGGTAAACCGACCTCAGCCAGTTGAGTTTGCATATCCAACTGCGCGCCGACCGGCCCGGACAAATTGAGCGCCACTTTCAGCTCTTCACGCAGCCCGCCGCCAACGTTCAGCTTGACCTTCTCGCCCTTCAACGGCTCAATATTCAGCGTGCTGTTCGCCACCATCTCCACCGGCCAGTTGCCGGTCAGCGTCGCCTGCCCCTGGGCAGACAGCGTGCCCTGCGGCGATTTCACATCAAAATTGTCCAGTTGGATATGCTGGTCTTTGGTGCTGGCCTGCAGCAGCAGGCTGGTGATCAATACCTCGGTGTCGCCCGTCAGCCGCAGCTGTTCACCGCTGATTTCCTTGACGGTGATATCCAGCGGCAGGCGAATGTCCGGCAGGTCCGGCAGCAGCGGTTTGGCGAACAGTTCTTTCAAGGTTTCGCCCAGTGGCTTCTCTTCCGGCCGAGGCGCAGGCTTGGCAGCCTCATCGACTTTTTCCCCGACCTTTTTCGCCACCTCGACGACCGGTTGCACGGCCTCCGGCAATGGGTTTTGCGGCGTTTTCGGCAGGGCTATCAGCAGCGAGCTGATTTTGGTTGGCGACAAGGTCAGTGCGCGCTCCTGCCACTGTGCGCCGGTGCGGAACTCGCCCAGTGAAATCGCCGTGTCGTCGACGCTGACTTTGACGTTGTTCAGCGCCAGCATGCGCAGGGTGATCGGGTATGGCGTGCTCAGATTCGTGGTCGGCTCGCTGGTCTCTTCCACCGGCGCCGACGGCGTCATCTCTTTGGTTTTCACCACTACGTCCACGTCCTGAGCGGTCAGGGCGTTAACGCACAGCGAACTGCGTTTAAAACAGGATAAATCCAGCGACAGGTGGAACTGCCCGGCATTCACCGTCACGCCAGGCATCTGGTATTTCACGCCCTTTAGCGTCAAATCGCGCCAACCGCCACTGACACCGGCAATCTCCAGCCCCGGAACCCAACGCGCAGCCCCGTTGATAACCATATGCAGGCCGCTTGTGGTGCCGAGCAGATAAGCCAATCCGCCAATCAGCAGCAACAGAACGATCAGGGATCCCAGACAAATCTTTTTAATCAGGCTCATAATTCAGGCCCCAAACCGATATAGAACTGCACCCCGTGGGTCTCTTTATCCCCAACCGGAGCGGCGATATCCAGCTTCACCGGGCCGACCGGCGACTGCCAGCGCACGCCGAAGCCGGCGCCGGTTTTGACGTTGCTTTGCTTGATATCGTTCACCGCTTCGCCGGAATCCACAAACACTGCACCCCACCATTTTCCGGTCACGTTGTATTGGTATTCCAGCGAGCCGGTCAGCATTTTGGAGGCACCGGTCAGCTTGCCGTCATCGTCACGGGGTGAAATGCCTTTGTATTTGTAGCCGCGAATGCTGCGATCGCCACCGGCGAAGAAACGCAGATCCGGCGGCACTTTTTCAAAGTTATTGGTTTCGATCCAGCCAACCTGTCCGCGCGCAACAAAGCGGTGTTTGTCGGCCAGGGTACGTATCCAGACGTTCTGCGCCTGTATCAGCGCAAAGTCGACGCCGGAACCCCAGGTGGTGTCGGAGACGTCGAGCGAATAACGCTGGCTGTCGCCCCAGGTCGGCATCAGACCGCCGCGCGAGCGGGTACGGTTAACGCTGACGCCGGGATACAGCAGCATGGTGGTGTCGGTGACCGTACCCTGGGTAAAGTGGTCCAGACGCCAGGTCAGGTTCAATGCCCGTTGCCAGCCGCTGGAGAGATCCCAATTGCGAGAAACCACCGCTTTTGACGTAACGGACTTGGTATCGTTGAGATCGACGTTCTTGAAGCCCCCCTGCAACAGGTAATACTGCTCCAATGGGTTCTTCAACAGCGGGATTTTATAGGTCAGATCAAGCTGCTGTTCCGGTGCGGAAATACTGGCGCTGGTTTCCAGGCTATGGCCGCGATCGTTGAGCCACGGTTTTTTCCAGGTGCCTTTTACCCTAGGGCCGACGTCGGTGGAATAACCGACCCCGGTTTCGATGGTATTGCGGGTGCGCGGCGTAACCAGCGCATCTAACGGCAAAATCTTGTTCTCTTTGGCGTCTTGGAAATCAGGGGACACCACCACCGAGTTAAACCAGTTGGTGGCGGACAAACGACGGTTCAATTCGGCCAACTCTTCCGAACTGTAATAATCCCCCTGATGAAAGGGCACCAGATTTTGCAGATAGTCTTCGCGGATTTGCGAACCTTCGAACTTCACCTTGCCGAAGCGGTAGCGCTGCCCGCTGTTGAAGTCGATGTCCCAATAAGCCTTATGCAGTTCCTCCGCCACGCCCAGTTGGCTCTTGGTCATATCGGCATCGAAATAACCTTTGCGCAGCGCCATACCGGTCAAAGAACCTTTGAAGCCATCGTATTTGCCGTGATTAAGGATCTCGCCTATCGTCGGCCGGCCCTTTTTGACCAGTTCCAGATAGTCTTCGTCGGTTTTCGCGCCGCCTTCCAGTTGAATATTGGCACCGGCAATGCGCACCGGCTCGCCCGGATCCACTTTGGCATGCAGCACGGGACGCGCCAGCCCTGGGCGGTCATCCAGCGTAAAATCGATGGTGGGCTGATAATAACCCAGCGCGCGCAGCCCCTCGCGGACGGCGTCATCCACACGTGCGCGGAACCGCCCATCGGTGCCGACTTCTTCCGGCGTGATGGAAGACAAGCGCACACGCACGTTTTTTTCAAGTTCCCCGCTAAGTCCTTCAACCTGCAGCCGCACATTCGCAGAAAACGCCGCAGGCGTCGCGAGCAGCGCACAAAAAAAGCACAGGGCACGGTATCGTGGCACGCGTTCTCCTTAATTTATTTTACTTTCCTGTTATAACATCGCTCT
Organism: Serratia inhibens; assembly: GCF_003591175.1. Taxonomy (GTDB): domain Bacteria; phylum Pseudomonadota; class Gammaproteobacteria; order Enterobacterales; family Enterobacteriaceae; genus Serratia; species Serratia inhibens. The sequence goes on from NZ_QYYG01000003.1 coordinate 277,855, forward strand.
CTGGTGCCAGGGCAGACTCCGCGCTATCAGGACGGCAGCCCTCTTCAGCGTTATTCCAGACGCCGCGTGTTACCGTTTTACTGTCGCCGTAAACAGGCGCATTCTTCGCTTTTGGCGCTCAAAATACTGCGTTAAGCTGACACTTAATCTCAATATGCAGCTTATTGTGGGCAAAGTTTCGGTTAGATACAACCGAACCGCTGCGTCTTGGGCCAATTCTTACTGTGACAACAGGAGTCAACCGTGGTGCCATTTTTTGATAAAACCCAAACCGTCGACAAGGCGAACGCACTGCCTGGCCGCACGACGCCGATGCCGGTTGCGACGCTCAATGTGGTCACCGATCATTCGATGACCCACGTCCCGGACGGCATGGAGGTAGCGATCTTCGCCATGGGCTGTTTCTGGGGTGTTGAGCGCCTGTTCTGGCAACAACCGGGCGTCTACAGCACCGCAGCTGGCTACAGCGGCGGCTACACGCCAAACCCGACCTACCGCGAAGTGTGCAGCGGCCAGACCGGCCACACCGAAGTGGTGCGCGTAGTGTTTGACCCGAAAATCGTCAGCTATAAGCAACTGCTGCAGGTGTTCTGGGAAAACCACGATCCGGCGCAGGGCATGCGCCAGGGCGGTGACGTCGGTACCCAGTACCGTTCGGCGATTTACACGCTGACGCCGGAACAGCAGAGCGAAGCCGAAAGTAGCAGGCAACGTTTCCAACAGGCGATGGATGAAGCCGGTGACAAACGCACCATCACCACAGAAGTGACGCCTGCACTGCCGTTCTACTATGCCGAAGACGACCATCAGCAATATCTGTATAAAAATCCTGAAGGCTATTGCGGCCTGGGCGGGATCGGCGTTTGTCTGCCGCCGCAGGGCTAAGCTACTATTTTTTAACCGCTGGCGGCCCCTGTGGGGCTACTGCTATACTGTGCGGGGTCGCATTTGCGGCCCTGCTTTTTGATAAAGCTCTGGCGGGCGCGATATGCGACCCCCGACAATTCTTTTTTTACAATGTACTACCCTTCCTCAAGAGCGCCGTCATCTCGTCGGCACGTATGGATAGATTATGTTAAACAGTATTTTACTGATTCTTTTTCTGATCGCCGTGAGTGCGTTTTTCTCACTGTCGGAAATATCTCTGGCCGCATCACGCAAGATTAAACTGAAAATGATGGCTGACGAAGGTAACGTCAATGCCGCCAAAGTGCTCAAACTGCAGGAAACGCCAGGCCTGTATTTTACCGTAGTGCAAATTGGTCTGAACGCCGTGGCCATTCTCGGCGGTATCGTTGGCGATGCAGCCTTTTCTCCCACTTTCAAACTGCTGTTCGACCGCTTTTTGTCACCTGAACTGGCGGAGCAGGTTAGCTTCATCTGTTCGTTCGTATTGGTAACCAGCCTGTTTATTCTGTTCGCGGATTTGACCCCGAAGCGCATCGGTATGATTGCACCAGAGACGTTCGCCGTCCGGATCATCAACCCGATGCGTTTCTCAATCATGCTGTTCCGGCCGCTGGTATGGTTCTTCAACGGCATGGCAAACCTGATCTTCCGCCTGTTCAAGCTGCCGATGGTGCGTAAAGACGACATCACCTCCGACGACATTTATGCGGTGGTGGAAGCCGGCGCCCTGGCGGGCGTGCTGCGTAAACAGGAACATGAGCTGATCGAAAACGTATTCGAGCTGGAATCACGCACCGTGCCCTCTTCGATGACCTCGCGTGAAAGCGTGGTTTACTTCGATCTGCGCGAGAGCGAAGAAAGCATCATCGAGAAGGTGTCTACCCACCCGCACTCCAAGTTCCTGGTGTGCGACGGCAATATCGATCAGGTGGTCGGCTACGTCGACTCCAAAGATCTGCTGAACCGCGTGCTGGGCAACCAGAGCCTGGTGCTGAGCAGCGGCGTACAGATCCGTGCGGCGCTGATCGTGCCGGACACTCTGACGTTGTCCGAAGCGCTGGAAAGCTTTAAAACCGCCGGCGAGGACTTTGCCGTTATTCTTAATGAGTATGCGTTGGTGGTAGGCATCATTACGCTGAATGACGTAATGACCACGCTGATGGGCGATCTGGTGGGCCAGGGCCAGGAAGAGCAGATCGTGGCGCGTGACGAAAGCTCATGGCTGATTGAGGGCGGCACGCCGATCGAAGATGTAATGCGTGTTCTGCACATTGATGAGTTCCCGCAGGCGGGTAACTACGAAACCATTGGCGGCTTTATGATGTACATGCTGCGCAAGATCCCGAAACGCACCGACTTCGTTAAGTACGCCGGCTATAAATTTGAAGTCGTGGACATCGACAGCTACAAGATTGATCAGTTGCTGGTGACCCGATTGAGCGACAAACCTGCGGCGGTACCGCCAAAAGCGCCGGGGGACAACTCCCCGGCCTGACACCTGCCGGCAAAACGTCAGCGGCCCCATCGGGGCCGCGATTATTGGAGCTTTTGCAGGTACACAAAATTTACCCTATGCATTTCAAATTGCAGATAACAACGCTGCGGCTTGAAATAAGGCGGGTATAGCGCATTAACCCATCTCTGATTGCAGCAACAACACCTGCCGGTTCACCTCTGACATCACACTGAAGTGGCGCCTGTCACGAATTTTCGGTATCAGGATTTTCCCTTCGTCGAACTCGAACGCGCCTACATCTTTGATATACAGCCGGCCACGAAACAGGGTCTTTACGTACTTCGCCACTTTCAATGGGTTATAACGCTGGAAGATTCTCATTCTTTTGCTCTCCTCCGTTTGGTCCATGCGCTCAGCGAGCCGCCAAGGTGGCAGCCTCTAAAGTAAGAACGCAACTTGATTGCCATGTAGTAGACCTAGTAAAGACCATATCGTTCACTTCCGCCTGGTCATCTTCACTGGATTTACACTTTTTGACAGAATTGTATATGATAATATATAACTTTTTCAGTATATCCATTCAAAATAAAGGTATTAACGCTGAGAAGGAAAAACTGCGATCCGGCTAACAGGACAGACCTCCGATCACCACCTATGCTTTAGGCTGTTGGGTGCTGTCGGCACCGTCCCCTTCCAAGGAGAAGGCATGAAAAAAAGTAGCATGCTCATTGTATCCCTGCTGTTTGCTCCCCTTTTGGCCTCCGCACACAATTTCCAGCTCCAGCAGCGCGTCGCGCCAGTCGGCGTCAGCGATAAAGGAGAGTTAAATTACGCTAATGATAAGTTTAGCTATAAAAACTGGAATAGCGCGCAGCTCAATGGGAAAGTGCGAGTGATCCAGCATATTGCCGGCCGCAGCTCCGCCAAGGAAATGAACGGCCCACTGATAGAAGCGATTAAAAAAGCCAAGCTACCGCACGAACGTTACCAAACGACGACAATCGTAAATACCGACGATGCCCTGCTCGGTACCGCGATGTTTGTTCGCAACAGTATTGAGGACAGCAAGAAAGAGTTTCCGTGGTCGCAATTTGTCGTCGACAGCAACGGTAACGTTCGCAAAGCCTGGGATCTGCAGCCGAAAGGCTCGGCCATTGTGGTGCTGGATAAACAGGGCAAGATCCAATTCGCCAAAGATGGCGCTTTGACGCCCGAAGAGGTGCAGCAGGTCATGACCCAACTGCACCAGCTCCTGAACTGATTCAGAACAGCGAAACCCGGAAACCGGGGTTGAGGAAGGATTCACGCGGCGTATAAAGCAACGGCTGCCCCCGCCAGTCGTGGATCTGCGCCCCGGCAGCCACCGCGACGGCATGGCCGGCGGCGGTATCCCAGATATTGGTCGGCCCGAAACGCGGATAGAGCTGCGCCTTACCTTCCGCCACCAGACAGAACTTCAGCGATGATCCGACAGAAATAGTCTGATGCTCACCCAGTTGGCTCAGGTAATCCTTCAATTCTTCATCGCTGTGGGAGCGGCTCACCACCACCAGCGGCGGATGGGCATTGCTGACGCCAATCGCCTGGCGCTGCCCCTTCTCTTCTTTCCAGGCTTTACCGCGCTCGGCCAGATACAACACGTCGATCGCCGGGGCATAAACCACGCCCATTACCGCCTGGCCGTCTTCAATCAGCGCGATATTCACCGTAAACTCGCCGTTGCGATTGAGGAATTCCTTGGTTCCATCCAACGGATCGACCAGCCAATAACGCGTCCAGTTCTGACGCACCTCCCAGGCCGGCGGATCTTCCTCCGACAGCAGCGGCACGTCCGGCGTTAACGCCGCCAGCCCGCGTTTGATAATATGATGCGCCGCCAGATCGGCCGCCGTCACCGGTGAATCATCTTTTTTCTGCGCCACATCAAGCGGTTGTTCACCATCATATACCGCCATGATTGCCGCTCCCGCTTCGCGGGACAGTTGGCAAATTTGCTCTAACATCATTCACCTCAGATATGCAGTTCCGTGGGTAATTTCCCCTTCCTCATTGCTAGCAGCCTAGTTTTTTTTGCATGGAATATCCATCACAACGATTTAACCATCGGTATTTACTCAAGTCTTTGCCGTCACAACTGTGACATTTCCTGCCTAACCTCGGCCAATTTTCTGCCACACTTCACAGTTTGGTGAGACAACCAATGTTAATTACATGTCCCTCTGCGATAAAACTCGAAAAATGGAATGGAGAAAACCAAAAATGATGAAGCGTCCGCTGACGTTGTCCGCCCTGGCTATGCTGGTTTGCGCCTCGACGCAGGCGGCAACGGTCGATCTGCGCGTACTGGAAACCACCGACCTGCACAGCAACATGATGGACTTCGATTACTACAAGGATAAACCGACTGATAAATTCGGTCTGGTGCGTACCGCAAGCCTGATCCAACAGGCTCGCCAGCAGGCCACCAATGCGGTGCTGGTGGACAACGGCGATATTATTCAGGGCAGCCCGCTGGGCGACTATATGGCAGCCAAGGGGCTAAAACCCGGCGACGTACACCCGGTATACAAAGCGATGAATACGCTGAATTACGTGGTCGGCAATATCGGCAACCATGAATTCAATTACGGCCTGGACTACCTGAAAAACGCCATTGCCGGCGCCAAATTCCCGTATATCAACGCCAACGTGATCGACGCTAAAACTAAAAAACCGCTATTCACGCCTTATATTATCGTCGATACGCCGGTAAAAGACCGTGACGGCAAGGAACATACTTTACGCATCGGCTATATCGGCTTCGTCCCCCCGCAAATTCTGGTGTGGGATAAGGCCAATCTGCAGGGCAAGGTGACGGTTAACGATATTACCGAAACCGCCAAAGGCTACGTGCCTGAAATGCGCAAACAGGGCGCCGACCTGGTGGTGGCAATCCCGCACTCCGGCCTTTCCAGCGAACCCTATAAGGCCATGGCGGAGAACTCGGTGTACTACCTCAGCCAAGTGCCGGGCATTGACGCCATCATGTTCGGCCATGCCCACGCGGTATTCCCGAGCAAGGACTTCGCCGCTATCAAAGGCGCAGATATTGAAAAAGGCCTGCTGAATGGCGTACCGGCGGTCATGCCGGGCCAATGGGGCGATCACCTCGGCGTGGTGGATCTGCAACTGAGCAACGACTCCGGCAGTTGGAAAGTGGCCTCCGCCAAAGCGGAGGCGCGGCCGATCTACGACAAAGAGCACAAGAAATCGCTGGCGGCGGAAGACGCGGCGCTGGTGAAGGTGCTGGCAGAGGATCATAAAGGCACGCGAGACTTCGTCAGCCAGCCGGTCGGCAAGTCTGACGACAACATGTACAGCTACCTGGCGCTGGTGCAGGACGATCCGACAGTGCAGATCGTCAACAATGCGCAGAAGGCCTATGTTGAGCACTACATTCAAGGCGATCCGGATCTGGCGGACCTGCCGGTGCTGTCAGCCGCAGCGCCGTTCAAGGTCGGCGGGCGCAAAAACGACCCGGCCAGCTTCGTTGAAGTGGAAAAAGGCCAGCTGACCTTCCGCAACGCTTCCGATCTCTATCTCTACCCCAATACGCTGGTAGTGGTGAAAGCCAGTGGTAAAGAGGTGAAGGAATGGCTGGAATGCTCGGCCGGGCAGTTCAATCAGATCGACGTCGCCAGCAGCAAGCCGCAAGGCCTGATTAACTGGGATGGCTTCCGCACTTATAACTTCGATGTCATTGACGGTGTGAATTATCAGATCGACGTCAGCCAGCCGGCGCGCTACGACGGCGAATGCCAGTTGATCAACGACAAGGCAGAACGCATCAAGCACCTGACGTTCAAGGGTAAGCCGATCGATCCGAACGCCACTTTCCTGGTTGCCACCAATAACTACCGCGCTTACGGCGGCAAGTTTGCCGGCACCGGCGATAAACACATCGCCTTCGCGTCGCCGGACGAGAACCGTTCGGTACTGGCGGCGTATATCGGTGCCGAGACTAAAAAACACGGTGCGGTACGGCCGCAGGTGGATAATAACTGGCGCCTGGCGGCATTCCGCAGTACACAGCCGCTGGATATCCGCTTCGAAACCTCACCCAGTGAGAAAGCCACCGCGTTTATCAACACGCATGCGCAGTACCCGATGAAGGCTGAGGGCACGGACAGCATTGGTTTTGCGGTTTATCAGATCGATTTGAGCAGTAAATAAGTGTCAGGCCGGGGGGAAATGACGCCTCCCGGCCGCCTACCTCTTTTTCTCTCTGGCGCGCCCTTTAAATTGCATTTAAAATACATGTTATAAGATTCCTTCATTTTTTAAAGAGGCACTACCATGGATTACCGCAACCAGTCCCTCGGCGCTCTCGCTATCGCCATTCCCCGGGCATCCCGCCTGTTCCGTTTGAACGATCTGGACTATTGCTGCGGCGGCAAGCAAACGTTGCAGCGCGCGGCCGAACGCAGAGGGCTGGATATCGACCGGCTGGAAACCGAGCTGGCCACCCTCGCCGCCAAACCGGAACAAAGCCGCGACTGGCGTACTGCGCCGCTCGGCGAAGTCATTGACTATATTCTGCCGCGCTTCCATCAAAGACACCGTGAGCAGTTGGCCGAACTGGTGCTGATGGCGGAAAAGGTTGAGCGGGTACACTCAGACAAACCCGCCTGTCCGCGCGGCCTGGCTAAACAGCTGAACCTGATCCGGCTGGATCTGGAAAACCATATGATGAAAGAAGAGCAGATCCTGTTCCCGATGATCAAACAAGGTATGGGGCGCCAGGCCGCCGGGCCGATCTCGGTGATGGAGCATGAACATGACGAAGCGGGAGAACAGCTGGAGGTGGTGAAATTCCTTACCAATAACATGACGCCGCCGGAAGGGGCATGCAATACCTGGCAGGCGCTGTATGGCGGCATCGACGAATTCATCGACGACCTGATGGAGCATATCAATCTGGAGAACAACCTGCTGTTCCCACGCGCACTGAGCGCTGCATAAAACAAGGGCGCCATTAAGGCGCCCAGGGAAACCTGTTATTGAATTACAGAATTTCCAGCAGCTCGACGTCAAACACCAGCGCACTGAATGGCGGGATGGATGCGCCGGCACCGCGCTCGCCATAGGCCAGATCGTGCGGGATATACAGCTGCCATTTGGAGCCGACCGGCATCAGGGTCAGCGCTTCGATCCAGCCTGGGATCACACCGCTAACCGGGAATTCTGCCGGCTGGCCGCGCTCTACGGAGCTGTCGAACACGTCGCCGTTAATCAGACGACCGGTGTAATGCACGCGCACGCGATCCTGACGGGACGGGATTGGGCCATTGCCCTGCTCCAGCACGGAGAACTGCAGACCGGATTCGGTCAACGTCACTTCGTCACGCTTGGCATTTTCTTCCAGGAATTGCTGACCTTCAACGGCCATTGCCTGCTGGCGCTCACGACGCACGGCATCCGCACGCTCGTGAATTTCACGCAGTGCACGATGTACCACGTCTACCGGAACCGCCGGGGCATTCCCTTCCAGCGCGTCACGCAAACCTGCCAGCAAAGCTTCCGGTTGTAAACCTTCCAGACCGGACTCTTGCAACTGCTGGCCGACCTGTAAACCAATCCCGTAACTTGCTTGCGCTTCAACGCTGTCAAAAGAAGGGGTTGTCATGGGGTTTTCCTTTAGTCTGTAAAAAGTCGAAAGCGCAGCATAACAGCGCCGGAAAGCCGGGTAAAATCTTGTGTGGAGAATGATGACTTTTGTCGTAGAAAAAGAAACAATAACCTCCTGTTAACGCCCGCTCCCGCGATCCCAGGCATATCGCCTGCCGCGACAACCATTGAATTGCTGCTGCCTTTCACTTCAAACAGTTAGCGGACTATACTGAAAGCAGGAAATCGGACCGGCGGTACACCATGTGTACTGTGGCATTTTTACGCAGTTGAAGAGAGGTCACCATGGGCAGAATCTCGCCCAGGAGAAGGAACACCACCCGTATCTACCAGCCGTTGCTGCGCACCTGGCTGAACTTCAGCCAGCGCCTGAAACCTGGCTCCGCGCCAGAGGCGGCAGAAGATCCGGATTCAGAGCAACCGCCGGTAAACGGCAAAGGACAGGGAATCAAAGCGTTACTGCTGAAGATTTGGCACCTGCCGGACAGTTTCGGCTGGATGGAACCCTTGCCCTATTTTCATCGTCGTTGGACTCTTATCTTCGGCGCGATCCTGCTGTTGGCGCTGTTATGGCCCTATTCGTCAGACAAACAGCCATTCCCGGTCACCCAGCAAGGCAACGGCATACCGCTGCAGGCCGATCAGCAAGATAACGGCCAGCAGCAACAAGCTGCCGAACCGGAACCGGCTGGCAATTGGCAACGCTACCAGATCCAGCCAGGCCAAACACTGGCGCAGCTATTTCGTGACAACAGCCTGCCGGTGAACGAAGTCTTTGCCATGGCTCAGGTGGAAGGTAACGACAAACCGCTCAGTAATATGAAGGTGGGTCAGGAAGTGCGTATCGAACGTGATGCCAACGGTGTGATTACCGCGCTGTCGGTCACTACCGCAGACAATACCCAAGCCCTGTTCCGCCGTCAGGCCGACGGTGGTTATCGCCGCGAGCGCTAATCCGCCAATTGAGCCAACAGGAAGTCACGCAGCACCACGCCCTGGTTGTGCTGTGTGTCTTTACTGCCGTACAGCAAGGTCAGGGCCTGCCCTTGCCGCAATAACGCCACCAGCGGCTGCCAGGCTTCGTTTTCCGCCAGTTGCCGGCGGTAGCGGCGGTCAAACTCTTCCCACTGATCGACGTGTTGATGAAACCACTGCCGCAGTGCGTTATCCGGCGCAATCTGTTTCAGCCACTGCACGCCCTGTAACCGTTCCTTGCTTATCCCCCGCGGCCACAGCCGATCAATCAAATAGCAGTTCTCCGGAGCCGGGCCGGTAAAGTCATAGACGCGCTGTAAGTTAATGTCTGCCATTCGCTGACTCTTCTCACCAAGGGTAATCGCAGGGTAGCGCGTTTTACCGGGCGCAGAAAAGCAAAACGCCAGCACGAGGCTGGCGTTTTAACTTGGCTGGCAGGAGCGATTAAGCTTCTGCAACCACAACTACATTCAGCTTAGCGAACACGTCGCTGTGTACCTGGAACTCAACTTCATGTTCACCAGTGGTACGCAGAACGCCGTTCGGCAGACGAACTTCGCTCTTGGCAACTTCAACGCCTGCCGCAGTAACTGCGTCAGCGATGTCGCGGGTGCCGATAGAGCCGAACAGTTTGCCTTCGTCGCCTGATTTAGACGCGATGGTTACTGAACCCAGTTCGTTGATCTTGGTTGCGCGAGCTTCAGCAGCAGCCAGAACGTCAGCCAGTTTGGCTTCCAGCTCTGCACGACGTGCTTCGAAGAACTCTACGTTTTTCTTGGTAGCAGGAACAGCTTTGCCCTGTGGTACCAAGAAGTTACGGGCGTAGCCCGCTTTAACGTTAACCTGATCACCCAGGCTGCCCAGGTTTGCTACTTTATCAAGCAGAATAACTTGCATTACCTTATCCTCTTAAAGTCGTTAATAGACAGCGGCCGATTACTGATGACGATCAGTGTATGGCAGCAGGGACAGGTAGCGAGCACGCTTGATGCAGCGAGCCAGCTGACGCTGGTATTTTGCACGAGTACCGGTGATACGGCTCGGGACAATTTTACCACTTTCGGTAATGTAGTTTTTCAACGTTGCGATATCTTTGTAATCAATCTCAACAACGCCTTCCGCGGTGAAACGGCAGAACTTGCGACGACGGAAATAACGTGCCATTAGGCTAGTCTCCAGAATCTATCAATTCAATCTGCTCGGCATGCAGAACCAGTTTGTTCAGCCCGTTGCGCCCTTGATGGCAGCTTACGAAGCCTTGCACGGTTATCTGACTGCCGACCGTTAATCTTTGAGTTAGTGCTTGTGACTGTTGTCCGCTGACAACCACGGGCATTCGGCACCATGCTTGCCTGCTGAATCCGGCTTCCATTTGCTGCGAACGGTGCTCTAGCACAAATTGGCAGTGGGGGATCCCGGAAGGACTCACCTTTCGAACCGGCGCCTTGCACACAGTGCCCGACAAAACCAGACGATTAGACGTCACAGCAGCAATTACTCTTCAGAATCCCCAGCATCTGCATCATCTGCGGTTTCGTTAGCGAAGTCTTCGCGGCGATCGCCACGACGTTCGTCTTTCGCTTTAACCATCGGAGATGCTTCAGTTACCGCGTGCTTAACGCGCATAACCATGCTGCGGATAACGGCGTCGTTGAAGCGGAAGTTTGTTTCCAGCTCATCGATCGCTTCCTGCGGAGCTTCAACGTTCAGCAGAACGTAGTGAGCTTTGTGCAGTTTGTTGATCGGGTAAGCCAGTTGACGGCGGCCCCAGTCTTCCAGACGGTGAATCTGACCGGCAGCGTTAGTGATGGTAGCACTGTAACGCTCGATCATGCCCGGAACCTGTTCGCTTTGGTCAGGGTGGACCATAAAAACGATTTCGTAATGACGCATCGAATTGCTCCTTACGGATTATTCAGCCTCCTGTCAGGGTCAACCGTGGCCCATGGAAGCAAGGAACGTGTATGTGTGTACGGCTGAAAAAATGACGCGTAATCATACTTGCGGAGGTTGAAAAACTCAAGGACAGCGTGGGGTTTATTATCGGTAATGCGAGGCCAATTCAAAAATAGCACGATTTGCTCTCTGCAGAACCTATGTATGCAGATCCATCAGTTCCAAAAATCTTTCAATAAAATCATCATCGATGCGCAAATTTTATTCATTTTTTTTGAAGGAGGCTATCAAAACCACGCACTTTTTAATCCCGCAGGAAGGTCTAAAATTGTACTTATCCGCCGCAGACAGCGCGACGAAAAAGTTTTGAAGTCATTCAATGCATATAAATAACTTTTTGCTGCACTGGCACCTGCTGTCAGGCCGTTGAGGCAAACGGTTAAGAGAGGCAAATATGAAACGCATTACCATCGCTACTGCCATTGCTTTACTGTTTTCCGCCAACGTCATGGCCGCCACCGAAATCACTTCGCATGAGGCCGACCAGCGCCAGAGCGTCGGTTTCGTGACACTAAACCAGAACGTGGTATCGCCGGATGACGCCACCAGCCAGGTGAGCAAAATAGCCGACCAGCGGGGTGCCACCGCCTACCGCATCATTGCCCTGCATGAGCCGGACAGCAACAGCACCATTCACGTCAGCGCCGAGCTGTATCGCTAAGCGAAAATGCAGCACCAGGGAACGAAGCCGCGCCAACAAGCGGCAAATGAGAACAGGCGATGCTCTCGCTGAACGCCAATACCTGGCCCCCTATTATTCAGGGGGCTTTTTTTACAGCTCGCGGCGGAAAAAGTCTGCGGTCGCGGACAATGCCAACGGCGTAATGCGGTGCTTGACGCCCGGTTCGGTAATAAACGTCAGTTGGCGATCCCAGCCGCTCTGGCGCAGTTCGGTAGCCAACCGCAGGCTTTCCGCCGCCGGCACCACATCGTCCGCATCACCGTGCCACAGCAGCAGCGGACGATCGGCCACCTTTTCCAACTGATGCTCCAGACCGTAATCCGCCAGCACGACGATGCGCGCCTCAAAACCGGCGACCGTCAACAGATTGCCCTGTTCATCCAGCGGCGGAAACAGCGTCTGGGCCAACGAGGTGTAATAACCGCTCCCCATCAGGCTGGCGGCCGCTTTAATCCACGGATAGCGCGCAAAGCTGCCCAAAGCTGTCATGCCGCCCATTGAGGCGCCGGCCACGCCGATCCGCCCGTCGGCAATCAGGCCACGCTTTACAAACTGCGTTTTGAGTGCCGGTAGCTCGTCAATGTTGCGTTTGAGGATCTCCCAAAAGCTGGCCAAGCGCCGCTGTTCATCACCGTCAAAGCGCTCGCCGTGCAGATCGGCATCCGGCAGCACCACGCGAAAACCCGCCCTGGCCAACGCATAGGCAAAGTAGGCGTACACTTCTTTCGACGAGGTGTAACCATGGTAGAAAAACACTGTCGGCAGCGGCTGATGGTACTGCCCCGCCGGCACAGCATGGATCACCGCAACATCGCCCACCCGTTCGTCATGTATTTCAATCATCCGTTTTTCCCTCTGCGTACCTGTTGCCTTCATAATGGCAAACTTGAGCTAAAAGCATTAGCTCAATCTGTTCCACTTTATATTGGGTTACACTGAAGCCATGATAGCGGTTTCCCCGAGGTATCCATGAAACTTTCCCGCCTGCTGTTCCCCCTGACGCTGGCTGCATCGCTTTCCGCCTGCGGCATCATGACCACGACACCCAAAGCCCCGCCGCCGCCAACCGATCGGGCACAGGAGATCACCCGGGCGCAAACTTCTGAGTTGGTAAAGATAGGCACCACCAGCGCCCTGGTTTACGGCAGCCCGATGGATGTGGAAGCGGAGATTAACAGGAAGGCCAACGCCAGCGGCGCACGCTATTACATGATCATCATGAACAGCGAAACCGTCGTTCCCGGCCAATGGTATTCGCAGGCGATCCTGTATCGGTAAGCTGCGGCGTTTTAACCATATTTACAATGGCTTTGCACAGACTGAAGTTGGATATTGCACACTGGCGGTCAACCTGCCGCAACCAGCGGTCGTTCGACGAAGGGGAACGCCATGAAACGCTCCGCCGCACTCACCGCCCTCCTGCTCTCCGTGGGGCTGCTCAACGTCAGCGCCAAATCTGCCGAACTGGCGCCCGCCGACCGCGTTACGCCACTCAGTGAAATTGCGCAGATCACCCTGGATAATCTTTCCGGCTCGCCTCAGGACGTCGAACAGGTCATAGCCCGCAAGGCTGATGAGCATGGAGCAAGCTATTACCGCATTTTGCGGATGGAGGAACAGGCGCACCAGCCCGGCTGGCGTGCCTCGGCGATTCTTTATCTTTAATAACTCATGCAGGCCGCATTTAACACGCCGCCGCTGATCGAAACGCCCCCCAGGAAAATACCGGCGGCCAGGTGATTGGACTCAATCTTGTCGCTGATGCGCGGCATGTAGATTTTAACCGCCGCGAACAGCAACAGTTGCACCACCAACGCCACCACGCCCCACAGCAAGTAGTCCAGCAGGCTGATCGAGTTGATCGCCGCGCTGGCCAGCGGGATCACATACCCCAGGCAGGCACCGACGAACCCGAAGGCGGCAGACTGGTTGTCGGCCTTGATCAATGCCCATTCGTCATGCGGCGTAATGCGGGTATAAATAAACAAGAACACCAGTACCATGGCAAAGCCACTAAAGAAGTAAGAGGCGAATGCCGCCAACGCGCTGAGAATATCCATGTCATGTTTCCTGGTCAGAGGTCAGTATCCCTTACGGGCCAAGTGCTGAATTAAAAAGCTTTTTCTGTTGCGACGCCACTGTTTCCCTAACCGCCCATCGCTCGGGCAAACAGCATATCGCACAACCGGTCAGGCAGTATCCTTTCGCCACGGGCATCGAGCGTCATTTGGCACCAGGCTTCCGCCAGCGGTGGTGAACTGTAGCGCAGAAGCTGCGCCGCCGCGAACAGATTGAATAACATGCTGGTGACTGCGCGTCCCTGCTCCTCCTGGGGTTTACGCATCAGTTGGCTCAACCGTCGCCACTGGTGGTCAAAATGTCGATTCTGCCCTTTAACTTCGCCAAGTTCACGTTCCAGAGCTTCCTGTACTGCCGGCAATCTTCCCCAGGTCCGCATCACGTCCAGGCACATAATGTTGCCGGAACCTTCCCAGATGCTGTTCACCGGCATTTCACGATACAGCCGCGGCAGTTCGCTCTCTTCGCAGTAACCCAGGCCACCCAGCACCTCCATGGCTTCGCCCACAAAAGGGATCCCTTGTCGGCAAACTTCAAACTTCGCCGCCGGGGTCAGCACCCGACACAATGCCTGCTCAAGAGGGTCGCCGGCGCCGTCATAAGCACGCGCCAGGCGCATCAGCGCCGCCGTCTGCCCCTCCAGCCGTAACGCCATCCGCCCCAAGACCTGACGCATCATCGGTTGTTCGATAAGCGTTTTGCCAAATGCCTGCCGCTGCAGGGTATGGTACAAGGCCACCGATAACGCACGCCGCATCAAGCCGTGGCTGCCCAACGCGCAGTCAAAGCGCGTCAGGCTCCCCATCTTAAGGATTTGCCGCACGCCATCCCCTTCCTCGCCCAACAACCAGGCGGTGGCATCCTGGAACTCCACCTCACTGCTGGCGTTGGAGCGGTTGCCCAACTTATCTTTCAGCCGCTCCAACCGTATCGCATTGCGCGTGCCGTCAGGCAAAATACGCGGCAGGAAGAAGCAGGACAGGCCGCCTTCGGTCTGCGCCAGCACCATATGCGCATCGCTCTGCGGCACCGAGAAGAACCATTTGTGCCCCACCAACCGGTACGCCTCCCCAGAACCACGCGCCGTTAACGGGGTGGCGGTCGTCGTATTGCTCAACACGTCGGATCCACCCTGCTTTTCGGTCATTCCCATGCCAATCAGCAAACCGCGCTTTTGCCCGCCAGGGGATAAATGTGCATCGTATCGATCGGAAAACAGCGGTGGTAGCCAGGATTGAAATTCTAAAGGCAGTGAGCGCTGCAGCAGAGGAATGGCACCAAAGGTCATAGTCACCGGGCATAAGGTGCCGGCTTCTACTTGCGCATGCAGCACAAAGCGAGCGGCGCGCGCCACGAACGCACCGATACGGGCATCCTCCTGCCACGGCAGGTTATGCACCCGGTTGGCAATCAGCCCCTGCATCAAAATATGCCAGGCAGGATGGAAACGAACGTCGTCCAGCCGCTGCCCGGTAGCGTCATAACGCAGCAGTTCCGGTGGGTTGGCATTGGCCAGTCGCCCCAGCTCCAGCGATTCCTGGGTGCCCAACTGTTGGCCCAGCGAAGCGAGTACGTCTGCGTCCCAACCAGCCTGCTCGCGCTGTATCGCTTCACGCAGCGGCATATCGGACAGGAACAGATTGCTGTTGCCCAGCGGTTTGGGTTGGTTAAAAACGGTGTGCGTAGTCCAGACCATCGGCTTGCTCCCTGATTAAAGCGTCAGGAGTAATTATGGTCGGTAAGGAAATTTCTGCCGAAGGTGGGATCACAAGGTGAGCGATTGGCAGGGGCGCAAGCGCCCCTGTGGGTAAATCAGCTGCGCTGGCGCACAGCTTCGAACAAACAGATGCCGGTGGCGACCGAGACGTTCAGCGAAGAAACTGTCCCTGCCATCGGAATGCTGATCAACTCATCGCAATGTTCGCGGGTCAGGCGGCGCATGCCTTCGCCTTCAGCGCCCATGACCAACGCCATCGGGCCGGTCATTTTGCTCTGGAACAGCGTATGATCGGCTTCGCCGGCGGTGCCGACGACCCAGACGTTCATTTCCTGCAGCAAACGCAGGGTACGCGCCAGGTTGGTGACGCGGATCAACGGAACATTTTCCGCCGCGCCGCAGGCCACTTTCTTGGCGGTCGCGTTCAACTGGGCGGAACGATCGCGCGGGACGATAACCGCATGCACGCCGGCCGCATCCGCGCTGCGCAAGCAGGCACCGAGATTGTGCGGGTCGGTCACGCCGTCCAGCACCAGCAGGAATGGCGTGTCTATGCTTTCGAGCAGGCCCGGCAAATCGTTTTCCTGATACTGACGCCCTTCGCGCACCCGGGCGATAATTCCCTGATGCACTGCGCCCTCGACTTTCTCATCCAACCACTGGCGGTTCGCCACCTGGATAACAATGCCGGTCGCTTCCAGCTCGGCGATCAGCGGTTGCAGCCGGCGATCGTCGCGCCCTTTTAGAATAAACACTTCCAGGAAGCGTTGCGGATCGTTATCTAACAGGGCCTTGACGGCATGGATGCCGTAAATAATTTCGCTCATGATGCTCTTTTAACTGTGCGGCTGGCGTTTGCCAGCCGGTGATAATGACGTGCGGCAGATCAAGCCTGCTCAGCACCTTTCTTCTTGCCGGCGCGTTTGGCCTTGGTCGCCGCCGCTATTTTCCGGGTTTTGTCAGACGCTTTCTTGGCTTTCGCCTTTTTGTCTTTCTTCACCTGGTCAGCCGGTTTGGCGTCGTCTTTTTTGCGGAAGGCGCTGTCCGGCTCAAAGTTGGCCGGTGGCTTGCCACCACGACGCTTGTTGCGCTGCGATGCCGGAGCGCGGCCTGCGCCGGCACCGTCACGCAAGGTACGTTGGCCGCCGTTCTTGGCGCGGTCACGTTCGGTTTTACCTTCGCCACGCGGTTTGCGGGTGCTGGAGACCAAAGCAAAATCAATCTTGCGCTCGTCCATATGCACCGCTTCAACGCGGATCTCCACCGTATCGCCCAGGCGATAAACCATGCCCGAGGATTCGCCGATCAGACGCTGACCAATATTATCGTAGCGATAATAATCGTTATCCAGCGTTGATACGTGCACCAGGCCGTCGATAAACAGATCGTTCAAGCGCACGAAGAAACCGAAGCCGGTCACGCTGGCGATAATGCCGCTAAACACTTCACCGACGTGGTCCTGCATAAAGTCGCATTTCAGCCAGTCAGCTACGTTACGCGTCGCTTCATCGGCACGGCGTTCGGCCATTGAACAGTGTTCGCCGAGCTGCAGCATTTCTTCGAACTCGCTGTGCCAGCCGCCAGTCGGCGTCCAGCGCTCTTTCGGCTGGCCGTGCTCTTTAGCCAGCAGATACTTGATCGCACGATGCAACGCCAGGTCCGGATAACGGCGGATCGGTGAAGTAAAGTGACCGTAAGAAGCCAGCGCCAGGCCAAAGTGCCCGCGGTTTTCCGGATCGTAGATCGCCTGTTTCATCGAACGCAGCAGCATGGTTTGCAGCATTTCGCGATCAGGGCGTTCGGCCACTTCATCCATCAGGGTGGCGTAGTCCTTCGGCTGCGGTTTGTTACCGCCGCCCAGCGTCAGGCCCAGCTCACCCAGCACGCTGCGCAGGGCGGTAATGTGATCGTCGCTTGGACGATCGTGCACGCGGAACAGCGCCGGTTCGTTATGTTTCTCGACAAAGCGCGCTGCGGCGACGTTCGCCATGATCATGCACTCTTCGATCAGCTTATGGGCGTCGTTGCGCACCGTTGGCTCAACGCGCTCAATACGGCGTTCGGCATTAAAGATAAACTTGGCTTCTTCGGTTTCGAAAGCGATGCCACCACGTTCGGCGCGCGCCTGATCCAACACCTTGTACATGGTGTGCAGTTCCTGCAAGTGCTTGACCAGCGGGTGATAATGCTCACGCAGCTCCTGATCGCCCTGCAGAATATGCCAGACTTTATTGTAGGTTAAGCGAGCGTGTGAACTCATCACCGCTTCATAGAACTTGGATGTCGACAGGCGCCCTTGGGCGGAGATGGTCATCTCGCACACCATACACAGGCGATCGACCTGCGGGTTCAGCGAACACAAGCCGTTGGACAGCACTTCCGGCAGCATCGGGATAACCTGCGACGGGAAGTACACCGACGTCCCGCGGTTGCGCGCTTCGTCATCCAATGCGGTGCGAGGGCGTACGTAATAGCTGACGTCGGCAATCGCTACCCACAGGCGCCAGCCGCCGCCGCGTTTTTTCTCGCAGTAGACGGCATCATCGAAATCGCGCGCGTCTTCGCCGTCAATCGTCACCAGCGGCAGTTGACGCAGGTCAACGCGGCCTTTCTTGGCGGCCTCCGGTACTTGTTCGCTGAGATCGGCAACCTGCTTTTCCACCTGTGGCGGCCAGACATGCGGGATCTCATGGGTACGCAGTGCGATGTCCACCGCCATGCTGGTGCCCATTTTATCGCCGAGGATCTCAACAATCTTGCCTACCGCCTTGGTGCGGCGGGTCGGGCGTTGGGTCAGCTCAACCACCACCATAAAGCCCATGCGCGCACCGCTGACGGCCTCGGCGGGGATCAGGATATCAAAGCTGAGACGGCTGTCGTCCGGCACCACAAAGCCGGTTCCCGCGTCCATAAAAAAGCGGCCGACGATTTGACTGGTTTTCGGTACCAATACGCGCACGATGCGCGCTTCACGACGGCCCTTACGGTCGGCAGCCATCGCCTGCGCCAGCACCACATCACCGTGGATCGCCATTTTCATCTGCTCAGCAGACAAATACAGGTCGTCTTTGCTGCCTTCAATGCGCAGGAAACCAAAACCGTCGCGGTGACCGATAACGGTGCCGCGCAGCAGATCCAGACGTTCCGGCAGCGCATAACACTGGCGGCGAGTAAATATCAATTGGCCGTCACGCTCCATCGCACGCAAGCGACGGCGTAACGCTTCAAGCGCCTCTTCACCGGTTAAATCCAGCTCTTTGGCCAGCTCTTCGCGGCTGGCCGGCGTTTCTCTTTTCGCCAGATGGGCCAGAATGAATTCACGGCTCGGGATTGGGGATTCATATTTTTCTGCTTCTCGTTCCAGGAATGGATCTTGTGACATTGCGGTTCCTCCGTTGTCATCAGCAGGGTGCCGCTGAGCCTTGTCTTCTCAGCGACGCTTTATTCGACAAGCAATAGCTTGTAGAGCGGTGGATTGTCTTCGACCATATCGGCCAGCGTGTGGCTATCCAGCTCTTCAAGGAAATTCTGTACGCCCTGGTGGAGCACCTGCTTCAGGCGGCAGGCAGGGGTTATGTGGCAAAAATCACTGTTGCAGTTAACCAACGAGAGCGGCTCCAGCGCCCTTACCACGTCGCCGAGGCGAATGGTCTCGGCAGGTTTGCCCAAACGGATGCCACCGTTCTTTCCGCGCACGGCGGTCACAAACCCAACCCGGCTTAACTGATTGATGATCTTCACCATATGGTTACGGGACACGCCATAGACTTCGGTAACTTCCGAAATGCTGGTCATTTTGTCCGGTGGCAGCGAGGCCATGTAGATCAACGCCCGCAGGCCATAATCAGTAAAACTTGTTAACTGCACATCTACCTCTGGGTCTCTTTTTACCCGTCTGACAAGCCGATTTTCGGCATTATTCAAAAGATTACTTATTGGATAATAAACCAGCCGGAGAGTTCGCCGCTAATTATTTAGCGCATCCCAGGCTCTGGAGCGGGTTAAAGAAAGGATTTTTTGACGTGAAACCGCAATCGGGGAGAATAATGATAAAAACAAACCGGGACATGCCCGGTTCGTTTATTGCAGCAAAGCAGGATTATGCGTCGAACGGGTCGCGCAGGATCATGGTCTCGCTACGATCTGGGCCAGTAGAGATAATATCTACCGGTACGCCAGTCAATTCTTCAATACGCTTGATGTAGTCCAGCGCTGCCTGTGGCAGTTTGCTGTGTTCCTTCACGCCAAAGGTGGTGTCGCTCCAGCCCGGCATGCTTTCGTAGATTGGCTCGATACCTTCCCAACCTTCTGCAGCCAGCGGCGTGGTGTCCATTTCGCGGCCGTCAGGCATACGGTAACCCACGCAGATTTTCACTTCTTTCAAGCCATCCAGCACGTCCAGCTTGGTCAGGCAGAAGCCGGACAAGGAGTTGATCTGCACTGCGCGGCGAACCGCTACGGCGTCCAGCCAACCGGTACGACGACGACGGCCAGTGGTAGCGCCGAACTCGTTACCCTGTTTGCACAGGTATTCACCGGTTTCATCGAACAGCTCGGTAGGGAATGGGCCTGCACCCACGCGGGTAGAGTAAGCTTTAACGATACCCAGCACGTAATCCACGTAACGCGGACCAATACCTGAACCGGTAGCAACGCCGCCGGCAGTGGTATTGGAAGAGGTTACGTACGGATAAGTACCGTGGTCGATATCCAGCAAAGTACCCTGAGCGCCTTCGAACATGATCAGATCGCCACGCTTGCGCGCGCCGTCCAGCAGTTCGGAAACGTCAACAACCATCGCGGTCAGGATATCGGCGATGGACAGTACGTAATCCAGAGTGGCCTGATAATCAACGGCTTCAACTTTGTAGTAGTTAACCAGCTGGAAGTTATGGTAATCGATGATTTCTTTCAGCTTAACGGCGAAGGTTTCTTTGTTGAACAGATCGCCAACGCGCAGGCCGCGGCGGGCAACTTTATCTTCGTAAGCCGGGCCGATACCGCGACCAGTGGTGCCGATAGCTTTCGCACCGCGCGCTTTCTCACGCGCGTTATCCAGCGCAACGTGATAAGGCAGGATCAGCGGGCAGGCTTCGGACAGTAACAGACGTTCGCGTACCGGGATGCCGCGCGCTTCAAGTTCACCCATTTCTTTCATCAATGCGTCTGGCGCCAGAACTACACCGTTGCCGATGATGCTGGTCACGTTATCACGCAGAATGCCTGAAGGAATTAAATGAAGGACGGTTTTCTCACCGTTAATAACCAGAGTGTGGCCAGCGTTATGGCCACCTTGGTAGCGCACAACATATTGAGCCCGTTCAGTCAGCAGGTCTACGACCTTGCCCTTACCTTCGTCACCCCATTGGGTGCCCAGTACGACGACGTTCTTACCCATTTTCAAAATCACCGGTTGCTTAAAAATGGATTCTACCACCGTAATTTTCGATTTTCAGCACTTTCAGCATACGATTGCGTCTTTTTTAGGCTAAACTTTAAACCCCCGTGCGGCTACGCAACATGTAGTAGATCACACAGCCCGCAACCACTATTCCACCGCCAAATCGCCGCAGCGTAGCGTCAGGCAACTGGGTCATCGCCAGTACCATTTTACGCCAGGCCTGTGGAAACAGCATCGGCCCCAGCCCTTCAAGCACCAAAACCAGCCCAAGCGCCAGCCAGATCGTTGAATTCATGCCTCACCCCAAAAAAGAAAGGGCCCGCGGTTAAACGGGCCCCAAAGATTTACCTGTCGCGGTTACTTGCGCGTGGAATCAGGCGACTTCATGTAGCGGAAGAAATCGCTGTCCGGGCTCAGTACCATCACGTCCTGGTTGTTGCTGCTGAAACTGGTTTCATAGGCACGCAGGCTACGGATAAAGGCATAGAAGTCCGGATCCTGGCTGAATGCGGCAGCAAACAGTTTGGCGGCTTCCGCATCGCCATCACCACGGGTGATACGCGCCGTACGTTCGGCTTCCGCCAACGTACGAGTCACTTCGTAGTCCGCAGTCGCGCGTAGCTTCTCAGCTTCTTCCTGACCTTGTGAACGGTGACGACGGGCTACCGCTTCACGCTCGGCGCGCATACGCTGGTAGATTGCGTCAGACACTTCCGCCGGCAGGTTGATCTGCTTGATACGCACATCGATCACTTCAATACCCAGTGCCGCCATGCTGTTCGGGTTAACCTTCGGCAGTTTGCCGGTGGTTTCCTTCTCAACGCGGGCCGCAGCAGAAGCAATGGCATCATCAGCTTCGGTGGTTGCCACTTCTTCGCCATCACCAACGGTACCCGTGTTCAGCGCGTCACGTACGTCAGACATCAGCTTGCCGCGCGAGTCGGTCACGATGTCTTTCACATCCAGACGACCAATCTCGGAACGCAGACGGTCACTGAATTTACGTTTCAACAACACTTCGGCTTGCGAAACGTCACCGCCGCCGGTGGCCAGATAGTAACGGCTGAAATCACTGATGCGCCATTTCAGGTAAGAATCGACGATCAGGTCTTTCTTCTCGCTGGTCACGAAACGGTCAGCCTGGTTGTCCATGGTCTGGATACGCGCGTCCAGCGTTTTCACTGATTCGATAAACGGGATCTTGAAGTGCAGACCCGGCGCATACACCAACGGTTTGTTGTCGCTGTCACGCAGTACCTTGCCGAAACGCAGCACGATGCCACGCTGGCCTTCTTGCACCACGAACAGGGAGGCGTACAGCGCCACCAGCACCGCGAGGACGATAACTACAAAAGACTTACGCATTGATTACTCTCTCCCTACGCGAGTGGTGTCGTCACGCTGCGCATTCGCCCGGCGTTGGTCCATGACCGAGCCGCTGTTGCTACGCTGGCTGTTCGAGCTGGCGCCACTGTTGGCAGACGGAGCGGGGTTGAGACGAATCAGGCTGGTGTCTTTACTGCCGTCACCCGCCGCGCCGGCAGGGCCACGCAGCATTTGCTCAAGCGGTAACACCATCAAGTTGTTGCCTTTGTCATTCACCAGCACCTTGCGGGTGTGGCTCAGGACTTTTTCCATGGTTTCGATATACAGACGCTCACGGGTAATTTCCGGGGCGGATTTGTATTCCGGCAACAGTTTGGCAAAGCGCGCTACCTCACCCTGAGCTTCCAGGACGGTACGGTCTTTATACGCTTTCGCATCTTCCAGCAGACGCTGCGCCTGACCGTTAGCACGTGGCTGAACTTCGTTGGCGTAAGCTTCTGCCTCACGGATGTACTGCTGCTCGTTCTCACGCGCGGCAATCGCATCGTCAAATGCGGCTTTCACCTCTTCCGGCGGACGGGCAGCCTGGAAGTTGACGTCCAGCAGCGTGATCCCCATGTTGTACGGACGAATGGTCTCTTCCAGTACGCGTTGGGTATCGCTACGCACGATAGTACGGCCTTCTGTCAGGATCTTGTCCATGGTGTATTTGCCGATAACGCCACGCAGGGCACTGTCGGTGGCCTGGCTCAAGCTGTCGTCGGCACTGGTCACGCTGAACAGATAGGCTTCCGGATTGGTCACGCGGTACTGCACGTTCATTTCCACGCGCACCACGTTCTCATCGGAGGTCAGCATCACGCCGGAAGCCGCCAGTTCACGCACGGACTCCACGTTGACCGGACGAACTTCGTCGATGAAGGTCGGTTTCCAGTTCAGACCCGGTTGCACCAGGTGGCTGAACTTGCCGAAACGAGTGACTACACCGCGTTCAGCTTCTTTAATGGTGTAGAAGCCGCTGGCGGCCCAAATCACCACCACCGCAACCGCAGCAATGCCGACAATACGGCTGCTGAAACCCGGACCTGAGGTACCGGTGCCGCCGCTGTTATTGCTGTTGGAACCTTTGCCTCCGCCCAAGCCGCTCAGTTTCTTGCTCAGCTTGCGGAAGATATCGTCCAAATCAGGAGGTCCTTGCTCGCGACCGCCTTTGTTGTTACCGCCAGAGTTGCCGCCATTATTATTGCTGCTCCCCCACGGGTCGCGGTCCTGTCCGTTATTACCGGGCTGATTCCACGCCATGTTTTAGCTCCATATTCTGTGATTGGGTACTTCAGGCTTACGCGAAGCTCAAATGTAACAGGATATGATCATACTATAAAGTTAATCAGGTCCTGTTCCTGTTTACAGAGGCGACGCCATTCGACAATTGGCATACGAATCACCATGCCGATGCTGCCGTCTTCTTCGTTCCACTCTTTCTCAATTGCCTGAAGCTGGTAAAAACGGCTACGAAGACGGCCTGCCTGTGGCGGTAAGCGCAGCTCATATTGCGCGATTTCCCCCGATAAGCGCTCCGTCAACGCCTGATACAGCAACGGGATACCTTCACCGCTGGCGGCGGACAGCCACACCCGGATCGGTAAGTTTTCATCGTTGCGGTCGATACGCGGGACAAAATCATCCAGCATATCTATTTTGTTCATCACTAACAGTGTAGGGATCTCATCCGATTCAATCTCTGCCAGCACGGTGTTTACCGCTTCAATGTTTTCATCAACGCGGGTATCCGCGGCGTCGATTACATGTAACAGCAGAGACGCCTGACGCGTTTCCTGCAGCGTCGCCTTGAAGGCGGCTACCAGATCGTGCGGCAGGTGCCGGATAAAGCCTACGGTATCCGCCAACACGGTATCGCCCACATCTGCCACGTCAATACGGCGCAGAGTGGGATCCAGGGTGGCAAATAGCTGGTCCGCCGCATACACATCGGCAGACGTTATTCGGTTAAACAGAGTAGATTTACCGGCGTTGGTGTAGCCCACCAGAGATACGGTCGGCACTTCAGCACGGGTACGCGCACGTCGGCCCTGTTCACGTTGCTTGGCTACCCGCTCCAGGCGGCGTAAAATCAAGCTAATACGATCACGCAACAGACGACGGTCGGTTTCTAATTGGGTTTCCCCCGGCCCGCGCAGGCCAATCCCCCCTTTTTGACGTTCAAGGTGCGTCCAGCCACGAACCAGACGCGTGGCGATATGACGCAATTGCGCCAGCTCTACCTGCAGCTTACCTTCATGAGTACGGGCACGCTGGGCAAAGATGTCTAGAATCAACCCGGTGCGATCGATCACACGGCATTCACACAGGCGTTCGAGATTTCTCTCCTGCGCCGGGGAAAGGGAATGATCAAACAGGACAACAGATGCGCCACTGGCTTTTACCGCATCTGCAATTTCTTCGGCCTTTCCTTCGCCTACAAAGTACTTGGGATGTGGGGCTTTGCGGCTGCCAGTAACCACTTGCAAAGCTTCAACACCCGCTGAGGACACCAGGGATTCGAACTCACTGAGATCTTCCGTATCTTTGTCTTGCGAGAAATAGATATGAACCAGGACGGCCTGCTCACCGGCTTCATAACGGTCAAACAAGCGTGCAACCTCTCAAACGGACATATACCGCGAGTTTGGGGGACATAAACAGCCCGCGGCTGCTTATGCTCCCCGTCATGGTTGACTCGCAACGCGCTTTATTCAGCGTCATCGCTTTCCTGCTGCGGCTGTTGCGGCGCAGACGGGTTGTTACCATGGTGATAGTTACTGGTGCCGGCGCTCGGATTGTTGCTATGGTGCGAAACCGGGCGTGACGGAACAACGGTAGAGATAGCGTGCTTATAAACCATCTGGCTCACCGTGTTTTTCAACAGGATGACAAACTGGTCAAAAGACTCAATCTGGCCTTGCAGCTTAATACCATTCACCAAATAAATAGAAACCGGAACACGTTCACGACGCAATGCGTTCAGGAACGGATCTTGCAAAGATTGCCCCTTAGCCATTCTATCTTTTCCTTATTTGCTTGTTGTTTGTAACTAAGAACCTGTCGGCTCTAAAATAAACGACCTAAAAAATTTGCGCGCTGAATACTCATCAATTGTACACAATCACTCAACCTATGCACTAACAACCTGTATTACCGAGTCCAAAGCCTCTCCCGGCTTCTCGCTGTCCAGCCAATGTACCGAGTTCCAGCCCCGTAACCAGGTCATTTGGCGCTTGGCCAACTGACGCGTTGCGCAAATACCACGATAAACCATCTCATCGTAACTAATTTCGCCAGACAAATATGACCACATCTGGCGATAACCGACACAGCGAATGGAAGGCAAATCCGTATGCAAATCACCCCGTGCAAAAAGTGCACGCGCTTCCGTCTCAAAACCTGCCGCCAACATTTGATGGTACCGCAGCTCGATGCGTTGATGGATCAACTCACGGCTGGTCGGTGCTATCGCAAACTGGTGAACATGATACGGCAACGATTCACCCGAAATTTTAGTCAGTTCCGTTAAAGTTTTACCCGAAATAAAAAAAACTTCCAGTGCTCTGGACAGTCTCTGCGGATCATTCGGATGAATTCTCATTGCCGCAACCGGGTCAATCTCTTGTAACTGACGGTGCAAAACGTCCCAACCCTGCTCTGCCGCCTGCTGTTCGATGCGTTCTCGCACCGCCGGATCGGCGGACGGCAGCGGCGATAATCCTTCCAGCAGCGCCTTGAAGTAGAGCATGGTGCCCCCCACCAGCAGCGGGATGCGGCCTGCGGCGGTAATGGCAGCCATCTCTTTCAACGCATCGGCGCGAAAATCCGCTGCTGAGTAGGCTTCAACGGGATCGCGGATATCAATCAGCCTGTGCGGAGCCTGCGCCAACTCTTCGGCGCTCGGCTTGGCGGTGCCGATATCCATACCACGATAAATCAGTGCGGAATCCACGCTGATCAGTTCCACAGGCAGGCGCTCACGCAGCGCGATCGCCAAAGCGGTTTTGCCGGAGGCGGTCGGCCCCATGATAAAAATAGCCGGGGGACGTGATGTCATTTCAGTTTCAATCATGCTTAAGGGCTGTCAGTGCAGCCTGTAAATCAACAGGTTGTAAAAGTCCGCTCGGAGGTGATTTGACCAACTGCGGGCAAAGTCGTTCAACGTCGGTCAGCAATTGTATCGCTTGCGAGGCGTTCCACTGTTCGTGCTCGCTGCCTAAATGGCGGGCGATCCAGGTGGCTAACACCGCGGGCGACATCTCCTGATGCTCGGCCAGATAGCCTAACAGTTCGGGTATCAGTTTTTGTAAATTTTGTTGGCGTAATGGTAAAGGTACTGCGCGCAGCGTCACACGCCCATGATCTGACTGCAGATCCAGCCCCATAGTGACCAGCAGCGGCTGATGGCGCACGCAGGCAGCCGCCTCGTTTTTATTCAATGTCAGTTTAATGGGAATCAGCAGCGGCTGTGGCCGCAGGCCATCTTCCGACGGGCTGAGCTGAGCCTGACGCAGCCAGCGTTCGGCTACCGGCAGGTTCAGCAACATCAGCCGTTGGCGACTTTCTATCAGCGCATAGCACGGCGGATGAATCATCAGTACCCGACCAAAGCTGTGCTGGCTGCCCGCCAGTGGCGTTTCCTGCTCGATTTTCACCGGTGGGAACAGCGGCTGTTTCGGCGTTTCCTGGCGCGGCTCGGCGGCGGGAGCGGCCTGCAACAACTTGCCATACAGCTCCCCTTCACGCTTTTGATAACCGCTGCCCGCGTGATAAGCCGGCTGTGGCGCTGGTTCACGCGCAACCGCAGGTTCAGCCGGTTGAGGCTCGCGACGTGGCGCAGGCTGCGAGAAATGGTTGCCGCCGGCGGCGACGCGGTTTTCCGGCTGCCAGGCCGGGGCTTGTTCCTGGGCCTGCTCATCCGCCAGCGGCAGCGGGACATTGCCAACCTGCTGCAGTACGGTGGTGACCGCCTGATAGATAAAATCATGTACCAGCCGCGCCTGATGAAAACGCACCTCATGCTTGGCCGGATGAACATTCACGTCAACCTGATGGGGATCTACCTCGAGATACAGCACATAAGCGGGCTGCTGATCGTCTTTTAATTGATCCTGATAAGCCTGGCGGATGGCGTGGTTGATCAGGCGATCGCGCATCATGCGGCTGTTGACGTAGCAATACTGCATTTCGCCCAGTTGGCGGGCGCCGGCGGGATCGGCCACCCAACCGCGAATGGTCAGGTCCCCATGTTGCCAGGAGATGTTCAACGCATGCTGCAAAAAAGCCGGCCCACAAATGCTGCCCAGACGGCGTTCATGCTGGCTCTCGTCTTTCGCGGCGCGGTATTGGCGGATCAGTTTGCCATTGTGGCTGAGGTTTATCGCCACATCGAAACGCGCCAGCGCAATGCGCCGCACGACTTCATCAATATGACCGAATTCGGTTTTTTCGGTGCGCATAAACTTGCGGCGCGCCGGGGTGTTGTAGAACAAGTCCAGCACTTCCAACGTGCTGCCTGTCGGGTGCGCCGCCGGCTTGACCGTCACCGCCTGATCGCGGCCTTCGGCATAGGCCTGCCAGGCTTCGCTTTGTTCTGCGGTGCGCGAGGTGAGCGTCAAACGTGAAACCGAACTGATACTGGCCAGCGCTTCGCCGCGAAAACCGAGGCTGACAATCGCTTCCAAATCGTCGAGGGTACTGATTTTACTGGTGGCATGACGAGCCAGCGCCAGGGCAAGATCTTCCTTGCCAATGCCGCAACCGTTATCGCGAATGCGGATCAGCTTGGCGCCGCCGCGTTCAATATCGATATCGATGCGCGTCGCCCCGGCATCCAGACTGTTCTCCACCAGCTCTTTCACCACCGACGCGGGCCGCTCGACCACTTCGCCGGCGGCAATCTGGTTGGCGAGCTGTGGCGGTAACACCTGGATGGGCATACTGGCTCCTGTCATGTTGGCGCTAGGCCTGCGGGATGGTCAGCGTCCGATCCAGCGGCGCGACGTCCGACTTCAGTTTATTCACGCGCTTCAGGTCACCGACGCTGACACCATAACGGGAAGCAATGGATGACAACGTATCACCGCGCGTCACTTTATGTTTTGACGCTTTTTTCACGCTGGGTTTCGCTTTGGCGACTGAGCGAGTTGGGGCTGGAGTTTTAACCGCCGCTGCGACGTCCAGCGGGCGGTTTTCCACCTTTGGGTCGGCTTGTAGCGGATGCGCCAGGAAATAACTGCGCAGGCCATTGTGGATCGCCCTGGCAATTTTATCCTGATACGCGCTACTGCCCAGCAGCCGCTCCTCCGTGCTATTACTGATAAACCCTGTTTCCACCAGCAGCGATGGGATGTCCGGCGAACGCAGCACGCCAAGGCTGGCGTGTTCCGGTCGGCGTTTATGCAATGAACCCACGCTCTGCAACTGCTGCAATACTTTTACCGCAACATCGTAGCCCACTCGCTGCGAGTGGCCGAACTGCAGATCCAGCACCGCCTGGCTCAGGTAAGGATCGGCCTGGCTGTTAGCCAGCAAATCACCCGCACCGCCAAGCAGCTCAGACTGTTTCTCATGCTGTTCCAGCCAGCCTGCCATCTCGCTGTTGGCGCGGCGGTTGGACAGCACCCAAACCGAGGCCCCGTTGGCGCTGCGGTTTGGCGCGGCGTCAGCATGAATGGAGACCAGCACATTGGCACCCTGTTTACGCGCCACGTCAGAACGCCCCATCACCGAGATGAAGTAATCGCCTGTACGCGTCAGCACCGGTTTGAACTGCGGATCGGCATCTAACATGGCCTGCAAACGGCGGGCTATGCCGATGGTGACATTTTTTTCTTTCAGGCCGTTCGGGCCGATAGCACCCGGATCCTGCCCACCATGGCCGGCATCAATCGCCACCACGACCCGATCGCCGGAACCTACGGAAACGCGGCTGCTGCGCGGCGTAATTTCCGATGCGGTACCCGATACGACGCTGGGTTTATTGGTGAAAGGATTGGAGCCGCTCGGCGCTCTGCGCACCGGTTCAGGCTCGGCCTCAGGCTCGCTCATTACCGGCGTTTTACGTACCGGCTCGCGGACCACTACAGGGGCCGGAGCAGGTGTAGCCACCGGGGTTCTGCGCACCACATTGGTGTTGGCGCTGCCCTCAGCGGCAATGGTAAATACGACGGTATAAATGCCGCCATTCTGGCGCGTAGCGACGCGGGTCTTCGAACGCTGGGTCAGATCAAAGACCAACCGCACGCTCTGAGCATCTTTCGGCGTACTGGAGCGGATACTCTTTACCAGGTTCTGCCCGCTGAAATTCAGCGGAAGGCCGCCAACCTTGCCTTTTTGGTTAACATCCAGAACCACGCGGTCCGGGCCGTGCAGCGGGAAGAAGGCATAATCCGGCGGGCCATTGAAGCTCACCGATACCGTGGCTTCTCGCTGAGCATTGGATACTTTGATGTCAGACAGCGACGATGCAGCCAGCGCATTGGCCGCACCAAACGGCCCCAATACGGCGATCAAGGTAATTATGAGTAATTTTTTCAACGCATACGTCATTGCGGCGTCATTCCTGTGGCCCGTGGATACGGTCTAAAAGCTGGCTACCGTAGGCGGAAACCGCCTGAATTTTTGCCTCACGCCCCTGATCCTGATAGCTGAGGTGCAGCTCCAGGTCCGGATCCGGCAACACGCCGGTACCCTGCTGTGGCCATTCAACCAGGCAAATGGCATCCTGCGCAAAATAATCGCGAATCCC
The DNA here is from genome assembly GCF_003591175.1 of Serratia inhibens. Taxonomy (GTDB): domain Bacteria; phylum Pseudomonadota; class Gammaproteobacteria; order Enterobacterales; family Enterobacteriaceae; genus Serratia; species Serratia inhibens. Next base: position 307,815 of record NZ_QYYG01000003.1, read on the forward strand.
CATAAACTCGAGTTCTTCCGGATCGGCTAGCCGATACAGATCAAAATGGTATACCGCCAGTGGCTGCAGAGCATAGGGCTCGACCAGCGTATAAGTTGGGCTTTTAACATTGCCCTGATGCCCCAAAGCCTGCAGAAAACCACGGCTGAAGGTGGTTTTACCGGCACCCAGGTCACCGTAAAGATAAATTACGCTGGCGCGATCGCACGCCTTGGCCAAGGCGGCACCCAATGCGACAGTCGCTGCCTCATCCGGCAGAGGTAAAACGAGTTCTTTCATTCGATAGTTTCTATTATGCCAACTCAGGATTAACGTAATAAGGGATTTCAGGCAATAAATCGCTCGCCAGCATCCCTCTTGTTCCTTGTCTTGCCGCCACGCGATCGGCAGCTGCGCCGTGCACTACACACCCCGCGCAGGCTGCATCATACAGCGAGAGCTTTTGCCCCAGCAAACCGCCAATAATGCCCGACAGCACATCCCCCATACCGCCGGAGGCCATGCCCGCATTGCCAACGTCCGCTATCGCCATCTCGCCCCGGTCATCGGCAATCAGCGTACCGGCACCTTTCAATACCGCCACGCCACCGTAATGCGCCACCAGCTTGCGCACTGCAAGTAAGCGATCACTCTCAATATCAGCGGTACTGCACCCCAACAGGCGCGCAGCCTCCCCAGGATGCGGGGTAATCACGCGATTCTGACGCTTCTCGGGATTTAATGCCAGCAAGTTCAGCGCATCGGCATCCCATAACGCCGGTTTATCACTGGCTTGCAGCACTTTCAGTGCATTCCGACCCCATTCGCCCTGGCCCAGCCCCGGCCCCACCACCACAACATCTGCCCAATTGAGCGCCTGTTGCAGCGTATCGTCGCTCAGACGTTGCACCATCAGCTCAGGGCGGGCGGTAAGCAGTGGCCCGATATGCTCAATGTGAGTGAGTACTCGCACCAACCCTGCACCGCTGCGCAGCGCGGCCTCTGCCGCCATGCGTATGGCCCCGCCAAAACCGTGATCGCCGCCCACCAGCAGCAAACGCCCTTGCTCACCTTTATGCGAACAAGGCCGGCGCGGCTTCAGCCACTGGGGTAATGAATTTGCGGTAACCCGATGAATCTGCGCCGGTTGCTTTGCCAACCAGCCCGATAATCCTAGCCTACTCTGATGAAGTTGCCCGACCCAATCACGTGCCTGGCCGGTTAACAGACCCGGTTTGAGGGCGATAAAGGTGAGGGTATGCATCGCACGGATGACCGCGCCGGGCGCAGCGCCGCTTTCCGCCAACAGCCCGGAGGGGATATCAAGCGCGATAACCGGCGCTGAGCTGCGATTAGCAGCCTCAATCAGGGCATTGTAAGGTGAGCGCGGTGCGGTATTCAGCCCGGTGCCGAGCAGGCCATCGATAATAAGATCGATACTTTCAGGCCAGCGGCTGTCAGCCGGATGAATTTCACCCCCGGCGTTCAGCCAGGCCTGCCGGGCGGCGGCGGCCTCAGCGGGCAAGGGCCGCGAGCCCTCGCAGGCAATCAAAGTAATCTTTACGCCGGCGGCGGCTGCAAGTTTGGCGACCACATAACCGTCACCGCCGTTGTTACCGTGACCACACAGCACCAACCAGTGACTGCCGGCCGGGTATTGGTCGCACGCCAGGGCGTAAGCCGCCTCACCGGCACGCTGCATCAAATCGTAGAGTGAAATGCCGAGCGAAGCGGCGGCGACAGGTTCTGCCTGTCGGATCCAGTCCGCAGACCAGACAGAGTGTGATAAACTGTCGGTGTATTGTTTTTCACTGTGGCCCGTCATGACACACCCCCTCGATCTCAATCAACTCGCCCAACATATCAAGCAATGGGGGCAATCGCTAGGATTCCAGCAGGTAGGCATTTGCGATACCGATCTGAGCGGCGAAGAACCCAGGTTGCAGGCATGGCTGGACAAGCAATATCACGGCGAAATGGAGTGGATGGCGCGCCATGGCATGCTGCGCGCACGGCCGCATGAGCTACTGCCCGGTACGCTGCGGGTGATCAGCGTGCGCATGAATTACCTGCCGGCGAAAGCGGCCTTTGCCAGCACCCTGAATAATCCGAAATTGGGTTATGTCAGCCGCTATGCGCTGGGGCGGGACTACCATAAATTGCTGCGCCAGCGGCTGAAAAAGCTCGGTGATCAGATCCAGGCCTACTGCGGCGAGCTGAACTTTCGTCCCTTTGTCGATTCTGCCCCGGTGATGGAGCGTGCGTTGGCCTCCAAGGCCGGCATTGGCTGGGTTGGTAAACACTCACTTATTCTCAATCGCGAAGCCGGTTCCTGGTTCTTTCTCGGAGAACTGCTGATCGATCTGCCGCTACCGGTGGATAAACCGCAGCCGGAACAGTGTGGCCGCTGCGTCGCCTGCATCACCACCTGCCCAACCGGCGCGATTGTCGCTCCTTACACCGTGGACGCTCGCCGCTGCATCTCTTATCTGACCATCGAGCTTGAGGGTGCCATCCCGGAAGAATTTCGCCCGCTGCTGGGTAACCGCATTTACGGCTGTGATGACTGCCAGCTGATCTGCCCGTGGAATCGCTTTTCCCAGCTCACCGACGAAGATGATTTCAGCCCGCGCGCTGCGCTGCATGCGCCGCAGTTGATTGAACTGTTCGGCTGGACGGAAGAGAAATTCCTGCGCATCACCGAAGGCTCCGCTATCCGGCGTATCGGCCATTTGCGCTGGTTGCGCAATATTGCCGTGGCGCTGGGCAATGCCCCTTATCAGGATGCCGTAGTGATAGCGCTGCGCTCCCGGTGTCACCAAGACCCCATGCTGGACGAACATATTGACTGGGCGCTTGATCAACAGTTGGCGCGACGCGCAGCGCAGGGCATAGAAGTGCAAACGACGCAGAAAAAACGATTGATACGGGCTGTGGAAAAAGGATTACCGAGGGATGCGTAAAACCACGTCGGATCCGTCGTTCCGTCCCCGATAGTCGCCCTGTGGATTTGTGCATAAAAATAAAAATGCTTTGTCTTTCAAGTGCAACAAAAAGAGCAAGTGATCGGCATAACGTTTTCCGATAAAAAAATATAGCCAAAAATCAATTGGATATATATTTCATTTCTATGGCGTTGATTTTTTGAACTGCGGGTATTATGAGCGTTACCTGTGGATAACTCTGTTCACAACATTTCGACAGGGTGTGTACGGGGAGGCAAAAAACCGCGCCGCTGAAGGCGTTGGGTTGAGATAAATCGAAGATAAAATTGGAGCGGGAAACGAGACTCGAACTCGCGACCCCGACCTTGGCAAGGTCGTGCTCTACCAACTGAGCTATTCCCGCATTGAGATGCTTTGAGCATCCGGCCATCAAACAACAACATGGCCTTTGAATTTTTTGGAGCGGGAAACGAGACTCGAACTCGCGACCCCGACCTTGGCAAGGTCGTGCTCTACCAACTGAGCTATTCCCGCGTCGCATGGGTACTTCTTAAAACTTTTTTATTCATCATGCCGCATAAGCAACATTGTTGAATTTGGAGCGGGAAACGAGACTCGAACTCGCGACCCCGACCTTGGCAAGGTCGTGCTCTACCAACTGAGCTATTCCCGCCCGGCGTAGCGATGTCGGAACTAAACGAAATTCTTCATCGGTACGGGGTGCGCATTATACGAGAAATCCTTTTTGCCGCAAGCCCCTGAAAGCAAAAAAACGCGATTTTTGTTTGATTGCCGATTAAAGCGTCAAACTGGCTAATTAAGCGGCGAAATCGAAAGCTTTTCACGGTACAGGGCCCCCAAAGGGGCCCGAGCGACCATCACAACTGGATGAAATGCTCGCGGTAATAGGCCAGTTCGGCCACAGACTCGCGGATATCATCCATGGCCTGATGGGTACCCTGCTTTTTAAAGCCGCTGAGAATTTGCGGTTTCCAGCGGCGCGCCAGCTCTTTCAGCGTACTGACGTCCAGATAGCGGTAATGGAAGTAGGCTTCAAGTTCAGGCATATAGCGGAACAGGAAACGGCGATCCTGACCGATGCTATTGCCGCAGATTGGCGACTTGCCCGCCGGCACCCATTGCTGGAGGAAAGCGATGGTTTCCAGTTCGGCGGCGCGATCGTCGAAACGGCTGGCCTTCACCCGTTCCACCAGCCCGCTGCCGGTATGGGTACGCACGTTCCAGTCATCCATCAGGCCGAGCTGTTCGTCGGATTGATGGACGGCGATTGTCGGTCCTTCAGCGAGAATGTTCAGATTGGCGTCGGTAACCAGCGTGGCGATCTCGATAATGCGATCGCGCTCCGGATCCAACCCGGTCATCTCCAGATCGATCCAAATCAGGTTGTTTTCGTTTCCTGTCATGATATTTCCTGCGTAAAAGCCGAAAGATAAACAAAGCGTGGGCAAGGCAGCGACCGGTGCCGGCTGTTTGCCGGCGGCGATACGCGGTGCGTAGCGGCTAACAACGGTTATTTAATATAAAATAGCGTGTATCATAGCCTTTTTGGTCGCCACGAGCGATAAAAGCCGATTCAAGTGAGGCGCAGTGACTAAGAACAAACTGTCCAAAGGTCAACAACGCCGCGTACAGGCGAACCATCAGCGTCGCCTGAAGCGCACTGATAACAAACCGGAACTGGATGACTCCCAACTGGGGGAGCCGCAAGACGGCATCGTCATCAGCCGTTTCGGCATGCACGCAGATGTTGAAGCCGCGGATGGCACCCAGCATCGCTGCAACATTCGCCGCACGTTGCGTTCGCTGGTAACCGGCGATCGCGTAGTGTGGCGTCCCGGCGTAGGTGCTCATGAAGGGGTCAAGGGCATCGTCGAGGCGGTGCACGAGCGCACCTCGGTGCTGAACCGCCCCGATTTCTACGACGGCGTGAAGCCGATCGCCGCCAATATCAATCAGATCGTTATCGTTTCGGCGATCCTGCCGGAGCTTTCGCTGAATATGATCGATCGCTACCTGGTGGCGTGCGAAACGCTCGAGGTCGAACCGCTGATCGTGCTGAACAAAATCGATCTGCTGGATCCGCCGGCGCGCAAGGTCGTCGACGGCATGATGGCGATTTACCGCCATATCGGTTACCGGGTGCTGGAAGTCTCCAGCCAGACGCGCGAAGGCATGGAGGCGTTTGAACAGGCTCTGGCCGATCGTATCAGTATCTTCGCCGGCCAGTCCGGTGTGGGCAAATCCAGCCTGCTGAACGCCCTGCTGCCGCCAAGCGATAAGCAAATTCTGGTAAATCAGGTTTCCGATGTCTCCGGCCTGGGGCAACATACCACCACCGCCGCGCGGCTGTACCATTTCCAGCACGGCGGTGATGTGATCGACTCGCCGGGAGTACGTGAATTTGGTCTGTGGCATCTGGATCCGGAACAAATCACCCAAGCCTATGTCGAATTCCGTGACTATTTAGGCGGATGTAAATTCCGCGACTGTCGCCATGACACCGACCCAGGCTGCGCCATCCGCGCGGCGGTGGAAAAAGGCGATATCGCCAAAGAGCGTTTCGACAACTACCACCGCATTCTGGAAAGCATGGCGCAGGTGAAGGTTCGCAAAAACCTCACGGACGCCGCAGACTGATCGTTGCGGGCGGGCGTTGACAGTGGCAGCGCCACCGTTACAATGCGCGCCCTTTACCCTGATTCAAGAGGTTAATGTGCTGGATAGCATCAAGATAAAATTGCAGTATTGGTTACCGAAGCTGGCACTGACCCGTCTGGCCGGCTGGGGCGCAGACAAACAAGCCGGCTGGCTTACCCAGCTTGTACTTAAGGGTTTCGCTCGCTACTACCGCGTGAATATGCAGGAAGCGCAACAGCCAGAGCTGACCTCCTACGCCACCTTTAACGAATTCTTCGTGCGCCCGCTGCGTGATGGCGCGCGTCCCATCATCGGCGAAGCCAACTGGCTGGCACTGCCTGCCGACGGCGCTATCAGCCAGCTCGGCCCGATCCGCGAAGATCAAATCTTCCAGGCCAAGGGCCATCACTACAGCCTGGAAGCGCTGCTGGCCGGCAACTACTTGCTGGCAGAGCCGTTCCGCAATGGCCTGTTCGCCACCACTTACCTGGCCCCACGTGATTATCACCGCGTCCATATGCCGTGCGCCGGCGCGCTGCGTGAAATGATTTATGTGCCGGGCGATCTGTTCTCGGTAAATCCGCTGACTGCCGCCAACGTGCCGAACCTGTTCGCGCGCAATGAGCGCGTGATCTGCGTATTTGATACCGCTATCGGGCCAATGGTGCAGATCCTGGTGGGGGCCACCATTGTCGGCAGCATTGAAACCGTTTGGGCCGGCACCGTAACGCCGCCGCGCGAAGGCATCATCAAACGCTGGACCTATCCGGCAGAAGGCACTGAAGGCGCAATCGTACTGGAAAAAGGCGCTGAGATGGGCCGCTTCAAGCTCGGTTCCACGGTCATCAACCTGTTTACCCCAGGCAGCGTGCAGTTCGCTCCGCAGCTGAATAACGGCACCGTCACCCGCATGGGTGAAGCCTTTGCCGAAATCCCGGCTGCACCAGCCGCTGAAACGCCGCAGATCTAAAGGAATTGACGCCGTGCGCCTGATTATCACGCTACTGCTCGGTTGTTTACTGTCTCAACCGGTGCTGGCCGCCACGGTGCCTACAGAGGCTCAGCTCAAGCAGGAGCTGAAGCAGGCAGAGAGCAACAAAAACGCGCCTAATCAGGCGGAAACCACCGAGGCGCTGCAAAGCGCCCTCAACTGGCTGTCGGAGCGCCAGGAGTCAATGACGCGCTCCGAACAGTATCAACGGGTGATCGACGATTTCCCGAAGATGACGCAGGAACTGCGCCATCAGCTGACGCTGGAAGACAACAAAATCCTGCCGAATGGCGATGACCTGCCGGCCAGCGATCTGGAGCAACAGATCCTCCAGGCCAGCAGCCTGTTGCTGGAACAGGCGCGTCTGCTGCAACAAGAACAGGAGCGCACAAGGGAGATCAGCGATTCACTCGGCCAATTGCCGCAGCAGCAGACCGATGCACGCCGCTCGTTGACCGAAGTGCAGCGTCGTCTGCAAGCTCAGCCCGCCAATCCTACCACCCCGCACGCACAGTCGGCTCTGGCACTGTTGCAGACGGAAGCCGCGGCGCGCAAAGCCAAGGTGGATGAGCTGGAACTGGCGCAGCTGTCGGCCAACAACCGCCAGGAGTTGGCGCGAATGCGCGCCGAGGTGTACAAGAAACGCCACGAGAAGATCGACGTCCAGCTGCAGGCCCTGCGCAACAACCTTAACGCCCAGCGCCAACGTGAAGCCGAACTGGCATTGGAAAAAACCGAGCAGTTGGCGGAGCAAAACGGCGATCTGCCGAAAAGCATCAGCCAACAGCTGCAAATCAACCGTGAACTGTCCGCCGCCCTGAACAATCAGGCGCAGCGTATGGATCTGATCTCATCTCAACAACGCCAGGCCGCCGCGCAAACGCTGCAGGTGCGTCAGGCGCTGAGCACCATTATCGAACAGGCCCAGTGGCTCGGCTCGTCGTCGGCGCTGGGGGAAACCCTGCGAGCCCAGGTGGCAACGCTGCCGGAAATGCCAAAACCGCAGCAGCTGGATGGCGATATGGCCCAGTTGCGCGTACAACGCCTGCAGTTTGAAAGCCAACTGGAGAAGCTTTCCCAGCGTGAGTTCAAACGTGACGACGGCAGCGAACTGACCAGCGCGGAGCGGCGCATCGTTGAAGCCCAGCTGCGCACCCAGCGTGAGTTGCTGAATTCGCTGCTTTCCGGTTGCGATACCCAGATCCTCGAACTGACCAAACTGAAGGTAGCCAACACCCAACTGATTGAGGCGTTGAACGAGATCAAGGACGCCACCCACCGCTATCTGTTCTGGGTACCGGACGTCAACCCGATCACCCTGTCTTATCCGATTAACGTGGCGCACGATCTGACACGCCTGCTGTCGCTGGATACGCTGGCGCAGCTGGGTGGTGCCTTCATGATGATGGTGACCAGCAAAGAAACGTTGATCCCGATCTTCGGTGCCCTGCTGCTGGTGATTTTCAGCATCAGCTCACGCAGGCACTATCACGCCTTCCTGGCGCGCGCCAACAGCCGGGTCGGCAAGGTGACGCAGGACGAGTTCTTCCTGACGATGCGCACCGTATTCTGGTCGATTCTGGTGGCAATGCCGCTGCCGGTGTTGTGGGCAGCGCTCGGGTTTGGCCTGCAAAGCGCCTGGAACTATCCGGTAGCCGAGGCGATTGGCAAGGGGGTCACCGCAACGCTGCCGATCCTGTGGATCTGTATGATCTGCGCCGCCTTCGCTCATCCGCAGGGGCTGTTTATCGTGCACTTCCGCTGGCCGGTGAAGCAGGTTTCACGCGCCATGCGTTACTACAAGATGTCGATCTGGCTGATCGTGCCGTTGATCATGGCGTTGATCACTTTCGACAGCCTGAAAGAGCGCGAGTTTGCCAACACGCTGGGGCGGCTGTGCTTTATCCTGCTGTGCCTGGCGCTGGCCATCGTGACCAACAGCCTCAAGCGCGCCGGTATCCCGCTTTATCTGGACAAGAAAGGCTCCGGCGAGAACATGGTCAATACCGCGCTGTGGGGGTTGCTGCTGTCGGCGCCGGTGCTTGCCGCACTGGCCTCCGCCGTCGGTTACCTGACCACCTCGCAGGCGCTGCTGGCACGGTTGGAAACCTCGGTGGCGATCTGGTTCTTCCTGTTGGTGATTTACCATATTATTCGCCGCTGGATGTTAATCCAACGGCGGCGCATCGCCTTTGACCGCGCCAAACAGCGCCGCGCCGATATTCTGGCCCAGCGTGCGCGCGGCGAAGAAGAAACGCCGCATACGCCAAACAGCACCGAAGGATCGATGGATGTGGATGACTCTGAGATCGATCTGGACACCATCAGCGCCCAGTCTCTGCGGCTGGTACGTTCGATCCTGACGATGATCGCGCTGGTATCGGTGATCGTGCTGTGGTCGGAGATCCATTCCGCCTTCGCCTTCCTTGAAAACATCTCCCTGTGGGACGTAACCTCGACGGTCAACGGGGTGGAAACGGCGCATCCGATCACTTTGGGCGCAGTATTGATCGCCATTTTGGTGCTGATCGTCACCATGCAGTTGGTCCGTAACCTGCCGGCGCTACTGGAACTGGCGGTGTTGCAGCACCTTGATCTGACACCGGGCACCGGCTACGCCATCACCACCATTACCAAGTATCTGCTGTTGCTGTTCGGCGCCATCCTCAGTTTTTCCTGGATCGGCATCGAATGGTCGAAACTGCAGTGGGTGGTCACCGCGCTCAGCGTGGGGTTGGGCTTCGGCATGCAGGAGATTTTCTCCAACTTCATCTCCGGCTTGATCATTTTGTTCGAGAAGCCGATCCGCATTGGCGATACGGTGACGATCCGAAACCTGACCGGCACCGTCACCAAGATCAACACTCGCGCCACCACCATTTCTGACTGGGATCGCAAAGAGATCATCGTGCCGAACAAGGCGTTCATCACCGAGCAGTTCGTCAACTGGTCGCTGTCGGACAACCTGACCCGTGTGGTGTTGACGGTGCCGGCACCGGGCGATGCCAACAGCGAAGAGGTGACCAAGATCCTGCTCAACGCCGCCGAGCGCTGCTCGCTGGTGCTGGACACCCCGGCGCCGGAGGTTTATTTGGTCGACCTGCAACAGGGCATTCAGATCTTCGAGATGCGCATCTATGCGGCCGAGATGGGCCATCGCATGCCATTGCGCCACGAGATCCATCAGTTGATTCTGGCCGGCTACCGCGAACACGGCATTACCCTGCCGTACCCGCCATTCCAGGTGCGCAGCGAAACGCTGTCACGCTTGACCAGCAATGGCCGTACTCCGCCGTCCACACCGCCACCCAATACCAAACGCGAATCAGGCAGCCTGTAAGCGCACAATGCAAAAAGGGTTCGGCGTGCCATGCAACGCCGAACCCTTTTATCACCACAATATATCCCTCAGTCTTTCAAGTTGCAGCCAACAACGCGGCGGCTTGAAAGGCGACGGGTAAAACGGTTATGCGCGCCCTACCGGGAAGGCAAGCACTTCGCTCAGGCTCTCGGCGCCCAATGCCAGCATGACCAGCCGATCAACCCCTAACGCCACGCCGGAACATTCCGGCATACCGTGCTGCAAAGCGTCCAGCAGGTTGTTATCGATAGGGTGCTGCGGCAAACCGCGTTCAGCACGTTTACGGTTATCCTGATCAAAACGCTGACGCTGTTCGCGGCTGTCGGTCAGTTCACGGAAGCCATTCGCCAGTTCGATCCCCTTGAAATACACCTCAAAACGCTCCGCCACGCGGTGATCTTCGGTACTGATCTCCGCCAATGCTGCCTGGCTGGCCGGGAAGTGATAAACGAACGCCGGTTTGTCACGGCCGATATACGGCTCAACGCCGACGGTGAACAGCAGTTGCAACAGTGTATCGCGGTCTTCTTCAGTATCGGCAATGTTGCTCAGATCGAGCTTGGCCGCCGCTTCACGCAGTTGCGCTTTTTCTGCCGACAGCGGATCGATATCCAGATGACGCAGGAAAGCCTGCTGATAGGACAAGGTTTCCGCACTGCCGCAATCCAGCACCTGCTGGAGTAAATCATCCACCTCATTCATCAGCCGGTACATGTCGTAATGTGGGCGGTACCACTCCAGCATGGTGAATTCCGGGTTGTGATGGCGACCGGCCTCTTCATTACGGAAACTGCGCCCCATCTGATAGATCGGGCCGCTACCCGCCGCCAGCAACCGCTTCATGTGATATTCCGGGCTGGTCATCATGTACAGCGTCAGGCCATCCGCCGCCCCCGGGCCGACAAAACGCGTCTGAAACGGGAACAAGTGGATATCGGTAACCGTCGCCTGGCTCATGGTTGGCGTCTCAACTTCCAATACGCCACGATCGGCGAAGAAACGCCGGATCTCAGTCAGGATCGCTGCGCGTTTCAACAAATTGGCGATGGGTGCACTTGGCTGCCAGCTTGCCGTTTCGCTCATGGTAATTACTCCGAAATCAAACAGGGGATGCAGTCTACTCGTATCCAGGCATGCAAACAAATTCTTAACAGCCGGGCACCTTTCACGACGGTAATTCCTCACAAACGAGTAGCAATAAGGTTAATAAAAGGTGAATAAACGTTAAATATCCCTTGAAGGCAATAATTCTTCCAGCCAATAGCTAAAAGACAAAACAATCGATCACATCAAATTTCTTCTACTTAACATTAGGTATAGTTAATTCCACATAATTGGTGGGAGATATCTACACTCAGTCTTTATGCAACATCAATCGGCTCAATTAGTTAGTGTCCGAAGCATTTTTATAAATATTAAGCATAGATATTTAATTTGCCTTTCTTAACAAGAATATTGGAGGAATGCAGTGCAAACCTTTAACGCCGATCTTGCCATTATTGGGGCCGGGGGTGCTGGTTTACGTGCAGCAATAGCCGCAGCGGAAGCCAACCCTCAATTGAAAATCGCCCTGATTTCCAAAGTCTACCCGATGCGCAGCCATACGGTGGCCGCCGAAGGGGGCTCCGCCGCCGTCACTCAGGATCACGATAGTTTCGATTACCACTTCCACGACACCGTTGCCGGTGGCGACTGGTTGTGCGAGCAGGACGTGGTCGATCATTTCGTCCACAACTGCCCGCGTGAGATGGCTCAGCTTGAACAGTGGGGCTGCCCGTGGAGCCGTAAACCGGACGGCTCGGTCAACGTGCGCCGCTTTGGCGGCATGAAGATTGAACGCACCTGGTTCGCCGCCGACAAGACCGGCTTCCATATGCTGCACACCCTGTTCCAGACCTCGCTCAAATACCCGCAAATCCAGCGTTTCGACGAACACTTCGTGCTGGACATTCTGGTGGATGATGGCCAGGTCCGTGGCCTGGTGGCGATGAACATGATGGAAGGCACCCGCGTGCAGATCCGCGCCAATGCGGTGGTCATGGCTACCGGCGGTGCCGGGCGCGTATACCGCTACAACACCAACGGCGGCATCGTCACCGGTGATGGCATGGGCATGGCGTTCCACCACGGCATTCCACTGCGTGATATGGAGTTCGTTCAGTATCACCCTACCGGCCTGCCGGGCTCCGGTATCCTGATGACCGAAGGTTGCCGTGGCGAAGGCGGCATTCTGGTGAACAAGGACGGCTATCGTTATCTGCAAGATTACGGCATGGGCCCGGAAACGCCGCTGGGCGAACCGAAAAACAAATATATGGAGCTCGGTCCGCGCGACAAGGTTTCACAGGCCTTCTGGCACGAATGGCGCGCCGGCCGCACCATCGCCACCCCGCGCGGCGACGTGGTCTATCTGGATCTGCGCCACCTGGGAGAAAAGAAACTGCTGGAACGTCTGCCGTTCATCTGTGAGCTGGCGAAGGCCTACGTCGGCGTCGATCCGGTGAAAGAGCCGATCCCGGTGCGCCCGACCGCGCACTACACCATGGGCGGCATTGAAACCGACCAGAACTGCGAAACCCGCATTAAAGGGCTGTTCGCCGTCGGCGAATGCTCTTCCGTCGGTCTGCACGGCGCCAACCGCCTCGGCTCTAACTCGCTGGCGGAACTGGTGGTGTTCGGCCGCGTAGCCGGGGAGAACGCCGCTCGCCGCGCGCTGGAAAGCAGCCCGGCTAATGGGAGCGCGTTGGATGCTCAGGGCCGTGATGTCGAAACCCGGTTGAGCAACCTGATGAAGCAGGAAGGCAACGAAAACTGGTCAAAAATCCGCGATGAAATGGGCCTGTCGATGGAAGAAGGCTGCGGCATCTACCGCACGCCGGAGCTGATGCAAAAGACTATCGATAAGCTGGCAGAGCTGAAAGAGCGCTTCAAGCGCGTCAAAATCACCGACAGATCCAGCGTGTTCAATACCGATCTGTTGTACACCATCGAATTGGGTTACGGGCTGGACGTGGCGGAATGTATGGCGCACTCCGCCTTCAACCGCAAAGAATCGCGCGGCGCACACCAACGCCTGGACGAAGGCTGTACCGAGCGCGACGACGTCAATTTCCTGAAACATACGCTGGCGTTCCATAACCCGAATGGCGCACCGCGACTGGAATACAGCGACGTGAAGATCACCAAACTGCCACCGGCCAAACGTGTGTACGGCGCTGAAGCCGACGCGCAGGATAAAAAGGATAAGGAGCAGGCAAATGGCTGAGATGAACACCCTGAAAATCGAGGTCATGCGCTATAACCCGGAACGCGACGCCGAGCCGCATTTCGAAACCTTTGCGGTGCCTTATGACGAGCAAACCTCACTGCTCGATGCGCTGGGCTACATCAAGGATAACCTGGCGCCCGACCTTTCCTACCGCTGGTCATGCCGCATGGCGATCTGTGGTTCGTGCGGCATGATGGTTAATCGGGTGCCAAAACTGGCCTGCAAAACCTTCCTGCGCGAATACACCGGCGGCATGAAGGTGGAAGCATTGGGCAACTTCCCGATCGAGCGCGATTTGGTGGTCGATATGACCCACTTTATCGAAAGTCTGGAGGCGATTAAGCCCTATATCATCGGCAACAACCGCAAACCGGAAGATGGCCCTAACGTGCAGACCCCGGCGCAAATGGCCAAATATCACCAGTTTTCCGGCTGCATCAACTGCGGTCTGTGCTATGCCGCCTGCCCGCAGTTCGGTCTGAACCCGGAATTTATCGGCCCGGCGGCGATCACCCTGGCGCACCGCTATAACCTGGATAACCGCGATCACGGTCAGAAGCAGCGCATGGCGCAACTCAACGGCCAGAATGGCGTCTGGAGCTGTACCTTTGTCGGTTACTGCTCCGAAGTGTGTCCAAAGCACGTTGACCCGGCCGCTGCCATCCAGCAGGGCAAGGTGGAAAGCGCCAAAGACTTCATGATCGCCATGCTGAAGCCGCAATAAGGGAGAGAACCGCAATGACAACACAACGTAAGCCTTATGTGCGCACCATGACGCCGACCTGGTGGCAAAAGCTCGGCTTCTACCGTTTTTATATGCTGCGTGAAAGCACCTCGGTGCCGGCGGTGTGGTTCAGCATCGTGCTGATTTACGGCGTTTTTGCGCTGAAAGGCGGTGTGGATAGCTGGGCCGGGTTCATCGGTTTTCTGCAAAACCCGCTGGTGTTGCTGATTAACGTTATCGCCCTGCTGGCGGCACTGCTGCATACCAAAACCTGGTTCGATCTGGCGCCGAAAGCCGCCAATATCGTGGTCAACAACGAGAAAATGGGCCCAGGGCCGATAGTGAAAGCACTGTGGGCGGTGACGCTGGTCGCCAGCGCGATCATTCTGGCCGTAGCCTTGGCGTGACCCGGAGGAAATATGATAAATCAAACACCTAAACGCTCCGACGAGCCGGTTTTCTGGGGGTTATTCGGTGCAGGCGGCATGTGGGGAGCCATTGTCGCGCCCGCCATCGTGCTACTGGTCGGCATTTTGCTGCCGCTGGGCCTGTTCCCCGGCGACGCGCTGGGCTATGACCGCGTGCTGGCGTTTTGCCAAAGCCTGATCGGCCGCCTGTTCCTGCTGCTGATGATTATCCTGCCGCTGTGGTGCGGTTTGCACCGGATCCACCATGCGATGCACGACTTGAAAATTCACGTGCCGGCCGGTAAATGGGTGTTCTATGGCCTGGCGGCCATCCTCAGCGTGGTAACCCTGATTGGGGTCGTGACCTTGTAAACCTCTTTGGCGGCCAATGTTCGTTGGCCGCCTTTCTATGGGTCTATTAGTTCGATCAAATCGAGATACCCTATGGATTTCAAGTTGTAGCCAGGCGCCCAGCTCACTCATCCCCAGGAGCTTACTAAGGTAAGTGACTGGGGTTAGTGACAAATCTGTCGGGAACAGATTTGAACGCTGCTTGCAGCAGCCCCGGAGGGGCAAAACAACGCTACAGCTTGAAAGACGACGGGTATCAGTGACTGCTGAATTTCAGCCCGAGTATGCCGACAACAATCAGGCACAGGCTGAGAATACGCGCGATATTGGTCGATTCGCCAAGCAGCACCATCCCCATAATTGCCGCCCCTACCGCGCCGATGCCGGTCCAGACAGCATAAGCCGTGCCGGCAGGCAGCGTTTTCATGGCATGCGCCAACAACAGCATGCTGACCACCATGGCGGCGACAGTGATAATGCTGGGCGTCAAGCGGGTAAAACCCTGGGTGTATTTCAGGCCGATAGCCCATACCACTTCGAGCAAACCGGCAATAAGCAGAATAATCCAAGCCATGAACAGGCTCCGTTACGATGGGGTCGTCCCCGGAAGCTGATGCGTAAACAGGTCGTCCCGTTTAGCGTTGTGAAAAATGCCTGGGAATTATAACTGCGGCTGGACAGGATAGCAGCACAAAGGTGGTGTCTGCCAAGGTTCAGGGGTGAAGCGGTATCCCACGGTGGGACTGTTTACGTGGAATACCACAAAAAAAGCAGGTTATTCTGCACTGCGCTGGATGGCTTCCCCGCCGGCCTGCACGTCTTTACCTACGCCTTTGGTGGTGTTGCATGCGGTCAATGAGGCCAGGATCATCAAAGAGAAAATCGCGATAATACTTTTCTTCAGCATATGGAAGTCCTTACTTGTCAGTGATGAAAAAGTACGGCTTCCTAAGTTTAGTAAATATTAACGAGAGTTGCTGTTTAAAACGCGTTTATTTTGCACAATTACATTACTTAAATTAATGTTTTCTAGCTAGCTGTCCGCGAAATAGCGCCGCCGAGGTGCTGAACATCCTCACCGAAACCGCGGAAAGTATTACAACCGCTAAGGGACACAAGTAACAACAGGGAGATCACGGCCAACAGAGTTTTCTTCATCATGCTGAGTCTGCCAACGATATGCGGAAGGGAATAAAGCAAAGGAGCCACTCAGGGCTCCTTTGTTTGGAAACTTATTTTACGCGTGAAACGTATTCGCCAGAGCGGGTATCAACACGGACAACTTCGCCAATCTGTACGAACAATGGCACTTTTACCACGGCGCCAGTGCTCAGGGTCGCAGGCTTGCCGCCGGTACCGGCAGTATCACCTTTCAGACCAGGATCGGTCTCTGTGATTTCTGCTTCGATAAAGTTCGGTGGCTGAACGGCGATTGGGCGACCGTCCCACAGCGTGACGATACATTCCGCGTTATCTTGCAGCCATTTTGCCGCGTCAGAAACGGTTTTTTCTTCAACCCCGTGTTGCTCGAAAGTCTCAGGGTGCATGAAGTGGTAGAACTCACCGTCGTTGTACAGGTAGTTCATGTTGGTATCTACAACGTCTGCGCCTTCGCAAGAGTCGGTAGATTTAAAGGTTTTTTCTACGCGGCTGCCGGTCAGCAGACGGCGCATTTTAACGCGCGCAAACGCCTGGCCTTTGCCCGGTTTAACGAACTCGCTGGATTCGATGGCATAAGGCTCGCCTTCGAACATGATTTTAAGACCCGGACGGAAATCGTTGCTAGAATAAGTCGCCATGATGGCCCCTCTGAATATTTAAACTGGTAGCTTAGCCAAAAAAATGGCACACATTATAACCCAAAATACGGCATATAGAGAAGATTGGTTGCATCAACTCGCCGATGTTATTACCGATCCTGATGAATTGCTGCAGCTTTTATCACTGAATACGCATCCGGACCTGCCGCAGGGCCGCGAAGCCCGTCGATTGTTCGCGCTGCGCGTCCCTCGCGCCTTCGCGGCACGCATGCGCCCCGGCGATGCCAATGACCCGCTGCTGCGCCAGGTGCTGACCGCCAGCGAAGAATTCATCAATGCGCCCGGCTTCACTACCGATCCGCTGGACGAACAGCGCAGCGTGGTGCCGGGCCTGTTGCATAAATACCGTAATCGCGCTCTGCTGCTGGTCAAGGGTGGCTGTGCGGTCAACTGCCGCTACTGCTTCCGCCGCCATTTTCCGTATCAGGACAACCAGGGCAACAAGGCCAACTGGCGTCAGGCGCTCGATTATATCCGTCAACACCCGGAACTGGATGAGATTATTTTCTCCGGCGGCGATCCGCTGATGGCGAAAGACAGCGAACTCGACTGGCTGATCGGCGAATTGGAGGCCATCCCGCACCTGAAACGCCTGCGCATCCACACCCGCCTGCCGGTAGTGATCCCGGCGCGCATTACGCCGGAGCTGTGCCGTAGGCTGTCCGCTTCGCGCCTGCAGGTGCTGATGGTGACGCACATCAACCACGCCAATGAAATTGACCGTGAATTGCAGCTGGGTATGGCGCAACTGCGTCTGGCAGGCGTTACGTTGCTGAATCAGAGCGTGTTGCTGCGCGGTATCAATGACGACGCCGACACGCTGGCGACGCTGAGCAACGCGCTATTTGACGCCGGCATTCTGCCCTATTACATCCACGTACTGGATAAGGTTCAGGGCGCGGCGCACTTTATGGTCAGCGACGACGAAGCGCGCACGATTATGCAGGCGCTGCTAAGCAAGGTTTCAGGCTACATGGTGCCGCGTCTGACACGTGAGGTCGGCGGTAAACCAAGCAAAACCCCCCTCGACTTGCATCTGATGCAAAGCTGATCGACCGCCCGTTCCAGATACAAAAAGAGGCATGCCTGAGCATGCCTCTTTTTTATGTTATACCCTGCTCGTTACTGCGTTATGGGCACTTGTAAACCTGGCCAATCATTTTGCTGTCCAGCGGAGCAAAGCTTGAAAGCAGGTTCTGCGTCGGGCTGGTTGCGCCATAGATGACATTGCCACCCATCGCCGCTGCCTTGTTACGCAGATCGTTTGCCGCGCCGCGCATAGAGCTGCCTTCGCCGCCGTTACCGGACAACCAGTTGCTCTGAGTGCCGGTCACTTCGCCCACCAGCTGACATTCAGCCGCCGGTTTGGTGTCGGTAAATTTGACCTGCTGGCCTGCAGCGGACAGTTCATTGGTGCTGCTGCAACCTGCCAGCAGCATAGCTGCCGAAAGACCCAGTAAGGCTTTAATCCGCATCTTGTTCCCCATATGATATTGAGAATTCTGCACAAGCTTATCAGAAAGCGTTGCTATCTCTTAAGCATCCGTTGCCACGGGTACCGGGTCAACGCCTTGAGCGACAGCTGATGAAATATCAGTTTACCAGCTAAATCACCCCGGACTGCAAAAATATCATCAAATACAGTGCGGCAAAGAGCACGGAATAAAAAAACCCCGGCCAATTGACCGGGGTTCTCAGCACACAGACAGTGTGGGGGATGATTACATCATGCCGCCCATGCCACCCATGCCGCCCATACCGCCAGCGCCGCCTAAATCAGGCGCATCGCTTTTCGGCAGGTCGGTCACCATGCACTCGGTGGTGATCATCAGGCCAGCCACAGAAGCCGCGTACTGCAGAGCAGAACGGGTTACTTTGGTTGGATCCAGGATACCCATCGCGATCATGTCGCCGTATTCTTCAGTTGCTGCGTTGTAACCGTAGTTACCTTCGCCCGCTTTCACGGTGTTGGCAACAACAGATGGCTCTTCGCCGCAGTTCAGAACGATCTGACGCAGTGGTGATTCCATTGCGCGCAGCGCAACTTTGATACCCACGTTCTGATCTTCGTTCACGCCACGCAGTTCGCTCAGTTTGGACGCTGCGCGAATCAGCGCAACACCACCACCAGCAACTACGCCTTCTTCTACCGCAGCACGGGTTGCGTGCAGGGCATCTTCAACGCGAGCTTTCTTCTCTTTCATTTCAACTTCGGTAGCAGCACCGACTTTGATTACCGCAACGCCGCCAGCCAGTTTAGCTACGCGCTCTTGCAGTTTTTCACGGTCGTAATCAGAAGTTGCTTCTTCGATCTGCTGACGAATCTGGGACACACGGCCCTGAATCGCAGGTTCTTCACCATTGCCATCGATGATGATAGTGGTGTCTTTGTTGATAACGATACGTTTAGCAGTACCCAGGTCTTCCAGAGTCGTTTTTTCCAGCTCCAGACCGATCTCTTCAGAGATAACGGTACCGCCAGTCAGGGTAGCGATATCCTGCAGCATGGCTTTACGACGGTCGCCGAAACCAGGTGCTTTAACCGCAGCCACTTTCACGATGCCGCGCATGGTGTTGACCACCAGGGTAGCCAGTGCTTCGCCTTCAACATCTTCAGCGATGATCAGCAATGGCTTGCCGGCTTTCGCCACGGCTTCCAGTACTGGCAGCATTTCACGGATGTTGGAGATTTTCTTGTCAGCCAGCAGGATGAACGGGCTTTCCAGCTCGATAGAACCGGTTTCCGGTTTGTTGATGAAGTAAGGAGACAGGTAACCGCGGTCGAACTGCATACCTTCAACAACGTCCAGCTCGTCTTGCAGGCCAGTGCCTTCTTCAACGGTGATAACGCCTTCTTTGCCCACTTTCTCCATGGCTTCTGCAATCAGTTTACCCACGGTTTCGTCGGAGTTTGCAGAGATGGTGCCTACCTGAGCGATAGCTTTGGAGTCAGAGCAAGGTACGGACAGTTTTTTAAGCTCTTCAACGGCTGCGATAACAGCCTTGTCGATACCGCGCTTCAGATCCATCGGGTTCATGCCGGCGGCAACTGCTTTCAGGCCTTCGGTGATGATGGATTGAGCCAGTACGGTTGCAGTGGTGGTGCCGTCGCCCGCAGCGTCGTTCGCTTTGGAGGCCACTTCTTTCACCATCTGCGCACCCATGTTTTCAAACTTGTCTTCCAGTTCGATTTCACGGGCAACGGATACGCCATCTTTAGTGATGGTAGGAGCGCCGAAGGATTTATCCAGCACTACGTTACGGCCTTTCGGGCCCAGGGTCACTTTTACTGCATCAGCGAGAACATTCACGCCGCGGAGCATTTTCACGCGAGCGTCATTGCCGAATTTTACGTCTTTAGCTGCCATTGGTATTTCCCTTCAACTCGTTCAGTTCAGAAAGATAAAGCGTAATTACGCTTCAACAATTGCCAGAATGTCGCTTTCGGACATGATCAACACTTCTTCATTGTCGATCTTCTCTGCTTTCACGCCGTAGCCGTCGTTGAAAATCACGATATCGCCAATTTTCACATCCAGCGGTTGGATGTTGCCGCTTTCCAGAACACGTCCTTTACCCACTGCCACAACTTCACCACGAGTAGATTTACCCGCTGCAGAGCCAGTCAGAACGATGCCGCCAGCAGATTTTGATTCAACTTCTTTGCGCTTGACGATAACGCGGTCATGCAATGGACGAATACTCATTGAACGCTCTCCTGTAAGAAGGTTTCTATCAGATTTAGGGTTGCCACCGGTTTGTTATTACCGGCCTCGTGGGATTTGAAATGGGGGCATTCCATCCCCCTTCAAGGGCCCGGCCAAAAAAATTTTCGCTTTTGACGGCAATCCAGAGGGGACAAATGTGAAAAACGCGGCCGGGGCCGCGTTTTTTTAACGATCGTTACGCTTGTCATGATCGTCCGGCTGGTTTCCCAACGTATAACGATCGTCGTCCTTACGTTGAAATTCGCCATCGAAGGTGTTGCCGTTGGCGGCATCGCCGCCCTGGCTCCAACCGCCGGGACGGTAGACAGAAAGGTGTGGCATCAGTTTCAGCGTCAGCGATTTCTGCACCGGCGGCAGCAGCAGCAACAGACCAAGGAAATCGGTGAAGAACCCCGGAACCAACAGCAAGAAGCCCGCCAGCACCAGTGATACGCTTTTCACCATTTCTGCCGCCGGGCTTTCACCTGCGGCCAGTTTCTGTTGCATTTGCACGAAGGTTTTCATGCCCTGGTTGCGCACCAGAGAAATGCCGACGCAGGAGGTGAACACCACCAGCAACAGGGTTATCGCCACGCCCAATACGGCGGCGACCTTGATAAAGAGAGATATTTCGATGTAAGCCAACAGAAATATCAGCAGTAACGGTAACCAGCGCACCTGGTTCTCCTATAGTGGCGGCACGTTCCCGCACGGTGGCGGCAACGCGAAAAGGGGGGCCGGTAAACGGCCGACATGATTACAATGGGGTCATCCCGCCGCCATTTCAACCAAAGGCCTTTTTTTATTGCTAAAGTTAACAAACGTGAATGAGATCACAGAATGGGAAAAGCGTGATTCCAGAAGGCTCAGAAGGTGATCTGGATTCAGTCATTTATTACTAACCAGCATATGATCTGGGCTGCTATGGGCGCTATGGTTAATCGTTTCGCGCCTGAAGCCTTCGGCAACATGATTTGGTTATCAGACAAATAATAACTTCGGCAGCAACTAAAGAAGGTTCTCATGTCAAACAACATTCGTATCGAAGAAGACCTGTTAGGAACACGTGAAGTCCCCGCAGAAGCCTATTACGGTGTTCATACCCTGCGTGCGATTGAAAACTTCTATATCAGCAACAGCAAAATCAGCGATGTGCCCGAGTTCGTCCGTGGCATGGTGATGGTAAAAAAAGCCGCAGCGCTGGCAAATAAAGAGCTAAAAACCATTCCGCGCAAAATCGCCGATGTCATCATCCAGGCCTGTGACGAAGTGTTGGATAAAGGCAAATGCATGGACCAGTTCCCGGTCGACGTGTTCCAGGGCGGCGCAGGTACCTCGCTGAACATGAACACCAACGAAGTGCTGGCGAATATCGGTCTGGAACTGATGGGCCATCAGAAAGGTGAATATCAATATCTGAACCCTAACGATCACCTTAATAAATGCCAGTCCACCAACGACGCCTACCCTACCGGTTTCCGCATCGCGGTATACGCCTCCAACCAGAAACTGATCGACGCCATCAACCAGTTGCGTGAAGGTTTTGATCGCAAAGCGAAAGAGTTCGAAACCATTCTGAAAATGGGGCGCACCCAGTTGCAGGATGCCGTACCTATGACCCTGGGTCAGGAATTCCACGCGTTCAGCGTGCTGCTGAAAGAAGAAACCCGTAACCTGCATCGCACAGCAGAACTGCTGCTGGAAGTGAATCTGGGTGCCACGGCGATTGGTACTGCGCTGAACACGCCGGAAGGCTACCAGCACCTGGCTGTGCAAAAACTGGCGGAAGTCAGCAACCTGCCGGTAGTGCCGGCCGAAGACCTGATTGAAGCCACCTCCGACTGCGGCGCGTACGTGATGGTACACAGCGCGTTGAAACGTCTGGCGGTGAAACTGTCCAAGATTTGCAACGACCTGCGCCTGTTATCCTCAGGTCCGCGCGCCGGCCTGAACGAAATCAACCTGCCGGAATTGCAAGCGGGCTCCTCCATCATGCCGGCCAAGGTAAACCCGGTGATACCGGAAGTGGTCAATCAGGTATGTTTCAAGGTGATTGGCAACGACACTTGCGTTACCATGGCCGCCGAAGCGGGCCAGTTGCAGTTGAACGTAATGGAGCCGGTGATTGGCCAGGCGATGTTCGAGTCAATCCAGATCCTGACCAACGCCTGCTATAACCTGCTGGAAAAATGCATCAACGGCATTACCGCGAATAAAGAAGTGTGCGAGCACTACGTGTTCAATTCTATCGGTATCGTCACCTATCTGAACCCGTTCATTGGCCACCACAACGGTGACATCGTCGGGAAGATCTGCGCCGAAACCGGTAAAAGCGTACGCGAAGTGGTGCTGGAACGCGGCCTGCTGACCGAAGCCGAGCTGGATGACATCTTCTCCGTGGAGAACCTGATGCACCCGGCCTATAAAGCCAAACGCTATACGGATGAAAATGAACAATAACAGACACGCCCGGTAGCCCTAAAAGGCACGCTAAATCCTCTGGATAGCGTGCCTTTTTACTTTCTGTCGCCCACAAATTTTTAACTTTTCATTTTCAAATAATCTTATTTTAAGGAGTAGACACTATGTTAGCCGTAGAATTGGTTATCGTTCTGCTGGCCATTTTTTTAGGGGCCAGATTGGGCGGTATCGGTATCGGATTTGCAGGCGGGTTGGGGGTTTTGGCCCTCGCGCTGATTGGCGTTAAGCCGGGCAGTATCCCTTTCGACGTTATTTCCATCATCATGGCGGTGATTGCCGCAATCTCGGCCATGCAGGTGGCCGGCGGGATGGATTATCTGGTCCAGCAAACCGAAAAGCTGCTGCGCAAGAACCCCAAGCACATCACTATTCTGGCGCCGATCGTCACCTATTTCCTGACCATCTTCGCCGGCACCGGCAATATCTCGCTCTCCGCGCTGCCGGTCATCGCCGAAGTGGCGAAAGAACAAGGCATCAAGCCTTGCCGACCGCTGTCCACCGCCGTAGTGGCTGCACAGATTGCCATTACCGCCTCACCGATCTCCGCCGCCGTGGTGTACATGTCTTCGGTGATGGAAGGTCACGGCGTCAGCTATCTGCATATGCTGATGGTAGTGATGCCTTCGACCTTCTGCGCCGTGCTGTTGATGTCGTTGCTGGTATCCTGGCTGTTCGATTCCAGGCTGTCTGACGATCCGGTTTACCTGAAACGTCTGGAAGAAGGCCTGATCACCCTGCGCGGCAACAAGGCGATAGACATTAAACCGCGCGCCAAAGCCTCGGTGCTGCTGTTCCTGCTGGGCGTGGTCTGCGTGGTGGCCTACGCCATCATCAACAGCCCGGGCCTTGGGCTGGTGGCAAAACCCTTGATGAACACCACCAATGCCATTTTGATCATCATGCTGAGCGTCGCTACCCTGACCACTCTGCTGTGCCGGGTCGATACCGATATGGTGCTCAACTCCAGCACCTTTAAGGCCGGCATGAGCGCCTGTATCTGTATTCTGGGCGTGGCCTGGCTGGGCGATACCTTCGTGCAGGCCAACATTGACTGGATCAAAGAAACCGCAGGCGCGGTGATCCAATCTCATCCATGGCTGCTGGCGGTAATTTTCTTCTTCTGTTCGGCGCTGCTGTACTCGCAGGCCGCCACCGCCAAGGCGCTGATGCCGATGGCGCTAGCGCTGAACGTCTCGCCGCTGACCGCCATCGCGTCCTTCGCCGCCGTTTCCGGCCTGTTTATTCTGCCCACTTACCCAACGCTGGTCGCGGCGGTGCAGATGGACGATACCGGCACCACGCGCATCGGGCGTTTCGTGTTTAACCACCCGTTCTTTATCCCCGGCACCATCGGGGTGGTATTGGCGGTGCTGTTTGGCTTCCTGCTGGGCAGCGTGCTGTTGTAACGTTTTTACCGGGGCTGCGGCCCCGGTTTCCCCTGACGTCCCCCCGTTGGCGATAAACTCGCCTTCTAGCCAACTCTCCTTCAAGGTATAGTGCCCCCTGATAATCTGGATGAGAGGGCCGAAAATGTCTGATTGCGAAGCTGTCGTCATACTCTGCACTGCGCCCGATGAGGCCACCGCGCAAGACCTGGCAGCCCGGGTTTTGGGGGAAAAGCTGGCAGCCTGCGCCACATTGCTGCCCGGTGCGACATCGCTCTATTACTGGGAAGGGAAACTGGAACAGGAATACGAAGTGCAGATGTTGTTCAAAAGCGACCGCCGCCATCAAGACGCCCTGCTCAACACCCTGAAACAACATCACCCGTATCAAACGCCCGAGCTGTTGGTGCTGCCGGTGATGGCTGGAGATAAAGACTACCTGTTATGGATCAACGCCTCATTAAAGTAATATTCCTGCTCTGCAGCCTGTTTTTTTTGCCGCAGGCGGCTCAGGCATCCTTGTTCGGCCAAAGCGGCGGCAGCCAGTTCGTGCCTGTCGATCAGGCATTCGCCTTTGACTTTAAGCAACAGGACCACCAACTGGCCCTGAGCTGGCAAATCCGCCCCGGTTACTACCTTTATCGTCAGCAGATCAAGCTGGTACCGCAGCAGGCAACGCTAGGCACCTTTGCGTTGCCCGAAGGACTGAGCCACAAGGATGAGTTCTTCGGTGAAGTCGCTATTTTCAAGCAACAGCTCGCTCTGAACATTCCACTGCAACAGGCGGCCCACGGCGCCAGCCTGAGCGTAACCTATCAGGGCTGCGCGGAAGCCGGTTTCTGCTACCCGCCTGAAACGCGAGTGATCCCACTGGATGCGGTGAGCGCCGCCGCAGCGCCACCCGTTGCCGTGCCAACGGAACCCACGCCAGCCAACCTGCCGTTTTCGCCGCTTTGGGCCCTGTTGATCGGTATTGGCATTGCCTTCACACCCTGCGTGCTGCCGATGTACCCGCTGATTTCTGGCATCATTCTGGGCCGCGAAAAACCGCACGGCAGCGGGCGCATTCTGGCGCTGGCGGTGGTTTACGTACAGGGTATGGCACTCACCTATACCCTGCTCGGCCTGGTCGTCGCGGCCGCCGGGCTGCAGTTCCAGGCGGCGTTGCAGCATCCGTACGTGCTGATCGGCCTGTCGGTGCTGTTTATCGCGCTGGCGCTGTCGATGTTTGGCCTGTATTCGCTGCAGCTGCCCTCTTCGCTGCAAACGCGGCTGGCGGGCTGGAGCAACACCCAAAAGGGCGGCTCGCTGCCTGGCGTGTTCCTGATGGGCGCGCTGGCCGGGTTAATTTGCTCGCCCTGCACCACCGCGCCGCTGAGCGCCATCCTGCTTTACATCGCCCAGAGCGGCAATATGTGGGCCGGCGGCGGCACCTTGTATCTCTACGCGTTGGGAATGGGCATCCCGCTGGTGCTGGTAACCCTGTTCGGCAATCGCCTGCTGCCCCGCAGCGGGCCGTGGATGCAGTATGTAAAAGAAGCCTTCGGCTTTGTGATCCTGGCGCTGCCGGTATTCCTGTTGGAGCGGGTGCTCGGCGACCTGTGGGGGCTGCGGATGTGGAGCCTGCTCGGCCTGACCTTCTTCGGCTGGGCGTTCGCCCTGAGCCTGAAAACTTCACGCGGTTGGACGCGCGTATTGCAAATGTTGCTGCTGGCGGCGGCGGTGATCGCCGCAAGGCCGCTGCAGGATTGGGCCTTTGGCACCGACAATGCGCAGCAGGCTGCAGTGCCGCACCTGAACTTCGCGCGGATTAATAACGTCGAACAACTCAACCTGGCACTGCAGCAGGCACAAGGCAAGCCAGTGATGCTGGATCTGTACGCCGACTGGTGCGTCGCTTGCAAGGAGTTCGAGAAATATACTTTCAGCGACGCGGCGGTTCAGGCTAAGCTGGCTAACGTGGTATTACTACAGGCGGACGTCACCGCCAACAATGCTGAACAGGTGGCGCTGCTCAAGCACCTGCAAGTGCTCGGATTGCCGACCATTCTGTTCTTTAACGGCGCCGGACAAGAGCTGACGACCCAACGAGTAACCGGATTTATGGATGCGCCGACGTTTGGCGCGCATTTGCAGAAAGTAGTGCAGTAAACGACACTGTGGATCAGAACTGAATTTGGAGGGAGCACAAGTGCAACGTGAACATGTTCTTGATACGGCACTGGGGCTGTTGGAACAACAGGGCCTGGCGACCACCACGCTGGAAATGCTGGCGGACAAACTCGAGGTGCAGCCCAGCGATCTCAAACGGTTTTGGCCGGATCGCGAAGCACTGCTGTATGACAGCCTGCGCTACCACGGCCAGCAAATCGACACCTGGCGCCGCCAACTGCTGCTGGATGAAACCCTGAGCCCGCAGCAAAAACTGCTGGCGCGCTATGACATTTTGGCAGAATACGTCCAGCACGATCGTTATCCCGGTTGCCTGTTTATCGCCGCCTGCAGCTTCTTCCCGGAAACGGATCACCCGATACACCAATTGGCGGAGCAGCAGAAGCTGACATCGCTGGAGCTGACCCGCGACCTGTTGCGCCAAATGGACGCCGACGATGCCGATATGGTGGCGCAGCAAATGGAGCTGATTCAGGAAGGTTGCCTGAGCAAACTGCTGGTAAAACGCCAACTCCAGGATGTATCGGTCGCCAAACGGCTGGCGGAAGATATCTTGCAGGTGGCGCAGTGCCGCAGAAACGGCGCTTTAGGCTGATTGAACGGCGAAAGGCTCGGCTGCCGAGGCACTTTCGCAACCAAAACGGGCGTACTTTTGCGCTCCTTGCCTGAAAAGTCAGCAACCGAATGCTTTTTCAGGTATTTCACGCATAAAGCCGTTGACGGCCCCCGGCCAATACGGTTTAATGCTGCGCGTTGCCCGGATAGCTCAGTCGGTAGAGCAGGGGATTGAAAATCCCCGTGTCCTTGGTTCGATTCCGAGTCCGGGCACCATATTTAGAGAACCCAGCCTATGGCTGGGTTTTTGCTTTTCAGGGATAGGACTCTCCATCGAACAAGTTCGATTATTCGGCCGAAGGCCTCACCCTGCGGGCCAACGCTGAAGCGTTGTTCAACTCGGCGCAAGCGCCGGTTGTCCGAGTCCGGGCACCACATTTAGAAGAACCCGCCTATGGCGGGTTTTTTGCTTTTCGGGGTATGGACTCTTCATCGAACCAAATTCGTGCCGAGTATCTTCCCAATGGCAGTGCCATTAAATTTCAGGATGCCGCCAGGCGTGGATTGACGAAAAACAGGCAGACGGCCGCCAACAGCGACGGCAGGGCGAAAGCCATAAAGTTTTGCTGTAGCGTCAACTCCATATCAATCAACAAACCGCCAATGAACGGCCCCAGAATAGCGCCAATGCGGCCAACACCCAGACCCCATCCAAGGCCCGTTGAGGTCATTGCCCGGGGTAAAAACAGGCGACATAAGAGCTCATCGCTATTTGCGTACCAATGATGCTTGTACCGGCAATGGTCCCCAGGTGCAGGGGAAGGCATCGTGCCGGTCCCTCACTGCCTGCACAGCCTGAAGCGCCCGGGCGTGGTCTACAACGCATTGGACGAGCGGCATCGGGTTTATCCCATCATCATGAGCACCCGGCTGCTGGATGAATCTGAAGACATCGGAACACTACAGCGGATGATCTACGCTCTGTATGACGAACAAGGCATTATCTGCATGAGGCCAGGACAGCTGCATTGAAATTACCCCTTCTTAATATATAATTTAAAATGATACTTTAAGTTTGAAAATTAAAATAACGAATGAATTACTTTAATAATAGAGGAAGATAAAAACTTCTCCCCTTCAGCACCATCTATCAATACGCAAAAACAACATCTTTTGCCTAAGGTAATTATCCTGATGGCCTTAGGATAGCTGAAACGCGAAGGTAAATTAACACAACCATCAGGAGAATAAATTATGGGATTACAATATCAAGCAATAAATCGCACTGAATTAGACAAAGCTTACAATAACACCCAGGCGATAGATAACTTCCCTGAGGTTTACGCTAATTTCCAGAAAAGAAGTCAACACACATATTCAACCCTGGCCTGCACGCGCGATATTTTTTATCATGATAAAGAAAGAACTCGCCTGGACTTTTTTGACTGTGGTATCAACGGCGCACCGACATTGATCTTTATTCATGGCGGATATTGGCAGAACTGCACAAAAGAGGACTTTGCCTTTATTGCCGAAGGTCCAATAAAAAACGGCGTTAACGTTATTTTAGTGGAATACACCCTGGCACCAGAGGCATCCATGACGCAGATAGTGGGGGAAATAGGCATAATGCTTGATTTCTTACGCCACAACGCATCGCGCTTTAAACTGAGCGAGGGGAAAGTTTGCCTGTCCGGGCATTCCGCCGGCGGGCATTTGACGGCATTGCACTCCTGGCATCCTTTAATTTCTCATGCCATGCCGATCAGCGCGCTGGTTGATTTACGCCCTATCAGCCTGTGTTGGTTAAATGACAAACTGCAACTGACAGAGCTGGAGATAGAATCATTCAGCCCCGTTCAGCTCACGGCTGGCAACGTGCCCACCCAAGTCTGCGTGGGTGGCGGCGAGTTACCGGAATTGATCGAACACTCCAGACTGTATTACCAACATTTACTGGATAGCCATATCCCTGCGGAATACCTTGCCGTCGAAGGAAAGAACCATTTCTCCCTTCTGGAGCAGCTCAGTTCCGACAACGGGGCGGTAACCCAGGCGCTGCTTCATCTGTTGAGCACGGAATAACCAAATCCCGGCGGATCAGGGTAGTGCCAATATCGCTACGGCGCTACCCTGGAAAGGGCCTGGGGGGACGTCACCCACTTTTCTTAATACTGAGCTGATCTGCACCACGGCCCCCGACGGGCCGGCCTGCAGAGCGATGCCATTCTTGGCAGGTTGTTCATTAAGCAGCAGGTTGGAGTACAAACTGCCATCGCTGCGTAATTGCACCCCGCCATCGCCCTCATTGATATACAGCAGTATGTTGGTCGTATTGGTACAGGTTACCGCCAGCGCGCTGGATACCTTATTATTATTTAGGTTGTCTTCTTCCAGGATGCCATGATCCAGATTAATCTGTGGCATCACAATATTGCAGGTGTTTTGCTCTTCCGGTGGGATGGCGCATATTGATGAAGGCAATCTATTGAAGGTGTTCGGCACCCACCAGGAGCCGGATATATTATAAAAAAGCCCGACACATCCGCTACCGCCAAAAATATTGAAATAATCAAACTTTCCACTTCTCGGTATACCTACGTACTGTTTAAAATTTCCGCCAAGTTCACCAACAGTCACTGAGTTCAACACCCAAGAATATTTATTGGCACTCCAAGTCCCATCAGCATCAGAGGTAAGACCTGCAGTATTATGACTACTGGTAATCAGTATTGCGCAACGTGAGTTTTGATAACATGGATTTGGGGTCATATCATCGACATCCCAACCCAAAAGGTCATAATAGAATTTTCCTATAAAAAATGTCCCCACCCTTTTAGTGACCTGAAAATAAATGCTGGCATTGGAAAACCCTGACCAAAGCATTAAAAAAACAAAAGCTAATGATAATTTCATACCTGATATGACCTATAACTAAAAAACCAGCAACTCATTTGAATATAAAAAACAAATGAAACAGTTTTTACTATGAGAGCATCAACGCCGAAAAATACCCTTTTTATTACAATGAAACCCTAGCATTTTTTTCTTTGACAGCCTAAAGTGCATAAAAAATGAAAAGACACTCATAACGATCAACATTAAAATCACTGCCAGACTCATAAAAGTATACATGGACATATTTCCTCCTGGAGAAACTCATTCCTTGATTGCAATATAATTAAACATTTGGTCCAGACATATCACTCTCTGCGCATCAGCCAATTAATAAAGTCATGTTTTCGGTTCAGATCCATTTTTCGCATCGCCGACTGCTTATGCGTATTCACAGTTTTCACGCTGAGCTGCATGCATTCGGCCGTCTCCGTCTGAGAAATTCCCTCTCGCAGATAATGCAAAACCTCCAGCTCACGCCGGGTTAATTGGCTGCTGGTACATAATGCACAATGGCTCCTGAACCGGATTTTCGGATTTGCCGCCAATGCACGGTCCAACATGCTATAAATAGCAAGCGGCCCTTCGGAACGATAGAATGTTCCAGCTTCTCGCTGGCAGGTCGTGAGATTATTTTGATAACGACTCTTTTTTTTTCTGATAGAAAAAAATAACGTATTACCGGTAGCGGCTGAGGCAACATGGCAATAACGTGCTCTCCTGGACTCGGGCGCATCAGCAAAAACCAGATCGGCCGGGACTGCCGCTGAATGGGATGAGACAAAAATCACGCTCTGCCCTTTTTGATGAAAATAATCCCGCAGAACGTATTTTATACCCTCGGAAAAATAGTTATCCCTATCGCAAATAGCGACAGTCAGGGTGTTTTTCATATTCACTCCTTTGTATTAATCCATGTTAACTTGGCGAACAGTGAATCTTATAATCAACATTTAATCTTTAGCCCAGGCACGAGCTCCCTGCGTAAATAGCAGCACCGTTTTACGCCATCATTATTGCGACAGACATTTCCGATTCCGATGGTGCATATTAATAAAAAGATTACTCATAGCGTAATGTAAAAGTTGCAATAGCCGAGAATGTACCCAACTTGATATTTTTATTGGCAAGTGCGCTCGGCTCACCCTGTATATAAGCCTGCATGGCAAAAATATTGGTGCCACTCGCCAATAGATTGTTCTGGCCCCACGTATTTAGAAGTAAGGGGAGCCCCTGCGGCGTCTCAAAACCTACGGCAACTCCCTGTGCCTGGCTGCCGGCATCCAGCGCCAATAGGCCAGGCAACGCCAGGCTCTCGGTACCGCTAAAAACGATCTGCACCGCTTTACCTATACTGATGTCGCAATCCGCCAGGCGCAGTTGAAATGGCTTGCTGAGCGTGCGCTGGTTTTGGTACAGGTATTTATCTATCACCGTGCCAAAATCCAGCTCCACGTTTTCATCGCCCGGCAACAAGGTGCAAGGCTCCGCTACCAGTGCACCGTGCAACTTCATATTATCCACCGCACTCGCCTGCATGTTGATCGCCCCTGCCAACAGGCCAATAAGCATGATTTTTGTTATGCGCATCGCCTTATCCTATTGGTAGTCCGCCAGCAGCGTCGCCGTCACCGTAAAGGCACCGGCCTTCAGTTCCACACCCTGCTTTTTCACCGGCACCGCCTGTAAGACAGGTGGGTTAGCCGCATCAATATTGATACGCTGGTTTAGTACGAAGGGCTGCCCATTCTGCAACAGACGGATCCCAAGATCGGTGATGTTGGTCTGCAGCGCTGCGCTGTCAAAGCCCGTCGCGTTACCGGTCAATTTCAGCCCCATCGCCATGCCGCTAATGCCCGACTCGCAGGTAATGCGGTAGTTCACCGTCTGTATATAGTTCTGCCCATCGACCTTCCTCACCCCGACCCTATCGCCAAAATCTACGTCAACCAGCTCACCATTATTGATAATGCAGGGTGGGGGTTCATTTAGCGCGCCATAAAAAATCGTATTAATTTCAGCCCGTAACGGCATGCACCCCAGCAGCAACGCAGCGGAGAAACAGCGCGGCGATATCATTTTTCTACTCCCGTTTCCGCTCACTGATAGTCCACCATCAAGGTAGCCCCAGCGCTGAAATCGCCCACCTTAAGCACGCCGCCGTCCCTTTTCACCGGTACTGCCTGCAACAGCGGCTTGTTGGGGTAAGTGAAATTCAACCAATTGTTGATCGGCATCGGCTGACCGTTGGCGCGCAATTCAACCCCCAGATCGGCCTGTTCGGTCTGCAGTGCGCTGTTGTTAAACGCCGTGGCGTTACCCTGGAACTTCATTTTGATCGCATTGGAGGTGTTGTTTTTACAGGTCAGCGTATAGTCCAGCGTTTTCATATAGCGGCTGCCATCCACCCGGGTAGTCACCAGATCGTTGCCAAAGTTAACCTCTATTATCTGATTACCATTAATCACGCAGGATAGGGGGGCAATAACGGTGCCGGAAATATTAATGGTGGTGACTGCATCGCTATCGGTACAGAACGCCGCTACCGCAAGCAGCAACAGGGTAACCAATACCGGTTTCCCCTTTACAGGTCGGTTTTCTACCCGCTTTATGATGCGCATCGCCCGCCCCTTATCAGTCATAACTCAACCGAAAGTCCATCGCAGCCGAATAAGCCCCCGCTATCAGCGGCGCGCGGGTACGTTCCGGCGCAACGTGATATGCCAGCGTGTTCTGCCCTGGCGTCAGCAGCAGCGGTTGCTCACGGCTGCCCAGCCGCACATCCTGCCCCAGCGAGTCGGTCAGGCGCAGCGCCAGCCCAGAGACACCCTGCACCTTCACCAATTGCGGATTGTTAACGTCCGCCGGGGCGCTGAAGCTTACCGTCACCGCCGGCTGATTCGCCGCCCAGGTCAGCGCGCCGGTGCGGCTGTCGCGGCTGCCCGCCGGGCTGCGCAGGCAATCCTGCAACCGCAGCTCAAACCCCACCGGCGTGCCCCGGTCACCGACGTTTTGCAACCGGCCGGTGCCGGTTTCACCCAGTTGGATGTCCTGCCGCGCGCTGCCCATCTCCAGCCGACAGGCGCTCTCGGTCAAGGCACCGCGCACCTGCAGCACACCGTTGTCACCGTCGATATACCCGTTATCCACCGCCTGCCCGCGGGCAGTCGGCAGCAACAGCAGCAGGGTGCCGAGCGTGATGGGGGCCATCAGCGCCAATGCGCCCAGAGTGCCGTAGTACCGCCAGTCGCAGTAACCCGGCAGGTGTTGACTCAATTTCTTGCTTATCCGTTGCATTGTTCTTCCTCCTGCTCACCTGCCCTGATGACGGCGTTATGACTTGTCTTTCTCCGGCGCCACCTGGCAAGTTCCGCCGCTGCAGTTAAAGACCAACGGCGGACGGCCGCCGTAGTCGTTGATGTAGATCAGTACCGGGCTACTACCGAGTGCAGCGGCGCTGACGCCCAATGAGGCAGTGCCCTTCGGCGGCACCATCAGCGGCTCAAAACCTTTCACCCCTTCCGCGCCTTTTTTGCTGCCGGCATCCACAATCGTGATGTAGTACGGCGTCGGGTTATTTACCTGGTACTTGTCGCCCTGCTTGCTCAGTGTCAGCTTCTCCTGCCACGGCGTGGCCATCTCTGCCTGGGTCGGGGTGATTGCCGCCGGGCGGTAGAACAGCTTGATGCGCGTCTGCAGTGCTATCTGCAGGGTGTTCGGCTTGTCGCTCTTCGGCGGGATTTCCCGCAGGTTGAAGTAGTACAGCGTCTCGCGGTCCTGCGGCAGCAGCTTGGCCGCCGGCAGCGCCTGGATTTTCACCTGGCTCGGCTTGCCCGGCTCCACGCGCTGAACCGGCGGCAGGACCACCAGCGGGCTCTGGATTTTGGTACTCTGTTCATCTTCCAGCCAGGCCTGCGCCAGGTACGGCAGTTGCTTGTTCTGGTTGCTGATGTTCAGGCTCACCGAGTTCTGGCCACCGTCAAAAATCACCCGGGTGCGGTCCAGCGCTATCGCCGCCTGCGCCTGCGGGGCCAGCAATGCGCCCAACAGGGCGGCGGTGGTCAGGCAGGAGTTATTGATGACAAAATGCGTTTTCATAAAAAGTCTCTCTTGCTGATTCAAATAGGGTATCTGCACTATTACGCATCGGTCTCGTCCGTCTGCAGCGCCTGGCACGGCAACAACAGGTTGCTCAGCGTGCTGTCCGGCAGCATTTTCGGCAGGCTGATGGTGCACTGCGCCGCGCCGCTCCAGTGCACCGTCATTCGGTCACCGGCCTGGAGGCCGCTCAGATAGACGTTGCCGCCGTCGTTCACTATCCCTGTTTCCTGCTTGTTGGCGTTCATCACCGTGGCACCGAACGGCGGTGTGCTGCCGTCCGCCAGGGTGATCACCGCCATCGCCTTCTCCCCGGCGATCACGTCAAATTTCCGGTAGCCAATCGCCCCTTCGGTCAGAGTGGCCTGCACCACCGACTTGCTGGCCTCGGCATTGTCACCCAGTTTGTTCAGATCAATGCTGGCCTGGTTGCGGTAGTAGCTGCTCACGTCCGCCACCACCGCCTTGCCGAACCTGTTGGTGTTGCTGGTGCTGCCGTAGCCGCGCACCGGTACACCGGCCACACCGCCGGTATCCAGCAACAGACGGGTACTGCCCGGCATGCCGATACGGTGCAGCGCGCCGCCCTGTGGTGTTAATGTGGCACCGCCCTGGGCGGAGAAGCCCAGCGCGCTATAGCTGCCTTCCTGGTAGCCTGCGTTGGCACTCACCTGGGCGATATCCCCCTGGTGGTTGTAATAACCGCTCAGGTTGGTGCCGCCGCGTGAGTGGCCCGCGCTCAGCTGGTAGTTGCTGTGCTCATCCAACCGGTCATAAATCCCCACCCGGTGAGTGGTGTCGTTACGGTTCACCGAGGTGTTGTAACTGACGCTGGCGCCGTTACCCCAGGGCATCGACAGCGACAGGTACATGCCATCGTCATTGCTGCCGTTGTATTTATTGCGGAACCCGGACAGCGACAGGCTCAGGTTCTTGAAGCGGCCGATGTCGAAGTAGCGCGACATCGTCAGGCTGTAACGGTCATTCACCGGCCGATCCCAGTAGGTCTGGTGGTCGTAGTTCAGATACAGACTGACCCCCGCATCCCGGAACTGCTGGTTGAAGGTGATGGTGTACATCTCCTTGCTGCCACCGACCCGGTTGCCGTAATAGCGCGCATCCAGGTACTCGCTCATGCTCATGAAGTCCTGTTCCGAGAAGCGGTAGCCGGCGAAGGTCACCTGGCTGTCCAGCTCATCAAAGCTCTTCGAGTAGCTCAGGCGGTACGAGGCGCCGCTCAGCGTGCCGTCCTGCTGCGATAAACGCACCCGCGACTGGGTGACGTCAAACGACAATGCGCCCAGCGCCATCAGGTCGCGGCCGATACCCAACGACGCCGCGTTGTAATCGCCACCGCCCAGTGCACCGCCGTACAGCGACCAGCCATTGCTCACTCCCCAGGAAAACTCCCCGGTGCCGAACAGTGGGCCGTTGGTACGGTGCTGCCAGTCCGACGGCCGGCCGGCGGCAAACTTGTAGCGCACTGAACCGGGCCGGGTCAGGTACGGAATGCTGGCGGTGTTCATGGTGAACGTCTGCACGCTGCCGTCCTGCTCTTCCACCCGCACGTCCAGCTCGCCGGATACGGCATCGTTGATATCCTGAATGCGGAACGGCCCCGCCGCCACCTGGGTCTCGTAAATCACCCGGCCCTGCTGGCTGACCGTCACCTTGGCGTTGGTCTTCGCCACCCCCACCACTTCCGGTGCATAACCGCGCAGGTTCGGCGGCAACATATTGTCGTCCGACACCAGGCTGGCGCCGGTAAAACGGAAGCTGTCGAACAGGCCGGAATTGAGGTAATCCTCCCCCAGCATCAGCTTTGAGCGCAGCGACGGCAGCGCGCGGTAGAGGTAGTAGCGGCTCCAGTCCAGTTGCTGGTCGGTACCCCACCCACTGCCGGTCTGGCGGTTAAACTGCCCCTGCCAGTCGGCACGCAGCCGCCAGGTCCCCAGATTGGCGCCGGTGGTACCGTTACCGCTCAGGCTGTAGCTCTGCGAGCCGTCACGCTGCTGCCGCTGGGTCTGGCCGTTGAGGTTGTAATCAAACAGCAACCCCGCAATGCCCTCGTCCCAGCGTGACGGCGGGTCCCAATCCGGCGAAGAATATTCCAGATAGGCCTGCGGAATACTCAGGTACAGCGCCGCAGTCGCCAGGTCGCCGCGGGCTTCCATGCCCTTCAGGCTGGCGATGTCCAGGCATTCGTCCTGGTGCCACCAGCGCAGCACTTTCAGTGCGTCGGCCTTCAGCCCCAGTTGCTCCACCAGGGCCGGTGAAAGGCAGGCCTGGCTGCCCTTCGTATCATCGTCCGGCGGATAGAAAGGGACGTTCTGCTCCGGCAGCTCATTTTTATTGATGTGTACCGTCAGGCTGTAGGTGCCCGGCATCATATAACCGCTGCGCGAAAACTGACTCAGGTCGATATTTTTTCGGTCGTTCACATCCAGCACATCGGTATTAAACTGAATACCCTTATCGGCATAACCCGACGGCGCGGCAGAACTTATCGCCAGACAAATACATACCCTCAACAGCCGAATAGGAGATTGCTTCCCGGCAGGAAAAAACACCATAACCCTCTACCCTGTTATTTAATAATTTTTATCCGCATCAGTAATAATCCAGCTTGAAGCGTACGGCGGAGGAATAGGCCCCGGCCCGCAATGACTGGTTATTGCTTACCAGCCGCAGGGCATAATTCAGCTGCATGGCCCTTAATGAAATATCACCGAGCGGTAAAGGCTTCCCTGGTGTGGCAATATTTCCCTGTCCGTCGGCAATTTGCAGGGCAATGCCCTTTGCTTTGCCCTGCACGCCAAATAATTCTCCATCCGCTTCACCGTCGAAGGTCACCTGAAAATGTCGCCAGTCCGGTAATTTATTATTGGACCGAGTTAATACGCAGTTGATTAACTCAATGGAGAAGGGTTTGGTTATCCCCTGGCCATCCCGAATAATATCGGCAATCGGCACAGTCTCCATATCAATAACCTGTTCGCGACTGCCGGCGGTAATGGCACAGGCGGTATCGATAATGGTCCCTTGCATATTGACGCGTCCCCAGCCCTGAGTCTGGCGTGCAGCCTGAGCACTGCTAATAGATAACAACAGAGTCAATATGAAAGGGGGCATTACTTTCCCAGGAAAGTGACTCATTGAATATTCCCTATTCACAAACTTGTCTTCCGGCAATAAAGCATGCGGGCAGCCCGTGCCCCGCATGCTTTATTCATTTCACCACGGCAGGGCTTATTGATAAGCCAGAGTAAAGTCCGCCACGGACTGGAATTCGCCCGGGACCACCACGGCATCTTTATCTATGCTGCCCTTCAGATAAGCGGAGAAGCTCAGAGTGTTGCCACCGTTGCTCAGCGTCTGCGCACTTGACGCTTTACCGAGTTCGATCAGGCTACCGGAACCATCGGTAATAGCGATACCTGCACCTTTAGCGGTACCAGTAATACCCAGTAACGTCGAGTCAGAAACAGACGAGGCACCACTAAAGGTAATGGAGATGGCGTTATTTTTCCCTACCACAGGCGTGCCCGATCCTGCGCTTACTTCACAGTTTTCCAATTTAATCTGGAAGTTTTTCGGCGTGGAGTTGCCGCCGTCTTTCAATACCACATTAGATATCTGGCCCAGATTGACGGTCTGGTCTACAGATTCAGGTGTAATAGAACAAGGGGCTTCCGTAATTGCGCCTTTAAAGGTCACGGTACCGTGACCCTGATCTTTAACTGCGGCGTTAGCCATCATGGAAGTTGCGCTAAAAGCCAGTACTGCTGCCATCATGATTTTGTTCAATTTCATAAAAACCCTTTACATTCCTTTATAAGAAGAGGATATCGATAATAAATTCCAAGCGAGTTAAAAAGCAGAGATAGATTTTTATTTACTAGCCTGTTTGTTGTTTCCGGCCATTCGTTGCCAGCCATACTAATCTACCCTAACCGGACAAAACTCAAAATATTATGTCGATAAAATAATAAAATACAGGATTTATACGAAAAAATTAAATATAAAATAGATTTTTAACCTAATATATATATAATATATATATCAAATTATCAAATGGTAAAGCTCCAGTTAGCTATTATCGGCTAATAAAGCACAAAAATAAGGATAATTCTTATTGCATACCCAGTTGGGGGATTGAAAAAAAATCATCTCGATAGCAAAATCAGTTCTCGACAGGAAAGTTGAAGGGTTAAACAACATGATTTTTATTATTAATGGTAACATCAGTTATAATGAGCAGGCAGGCACACTGCATAATGTTAGCGATCCAGATAATAGCATTCCCTTGCTTAAACCCACCGGCAGGCTGTTATCCCTGTTTGTCAGGAATAACAACATACTAATCACTCGTGAACAGCTACTTAATGACGTATGGGAGGACTATGGTCTTAAGGCTTCAAACAATAACTTAAACAATTATATCTCTGGATTAAGAAAATCATTGGCTCAGCTTGGCGAGGAGGAACTGTTAATCACCTATCCGCGGCAAGGTTTTAAGTTTTTAGCCAAGAGTATTCACTGTAATGAGATCGTTTCGTCATCAGAAAACTCTAACGATATCGTTAAATTTGATGGTTACCACCTACAGAGAGAAAAAAAGAGAAGTGTATTGATCAGAGGTGGCCCTTGGCAAATACTGGCATTGTGCATCATTACATGCCTGGCGTTATTGAGTTTCGGCCTGTTTTATAAAAGCCATGCTCAGATTAGCATTACTAATCTGGGGAGTTATCAAAAATGCAAGATATATTCTATAAAAAATGGGAAGATTACCTCGCAAGAAATGGAAAGCATGATCCAGCATGCCCATTACAATTGCAATGTGGACGCAAATATTTACTACTACAGCAATATGGAGGACAAAAATCTTAACACTAACGCGCCGCTACTTACCTATTGCCCATTGGATAAATTAAAACCCTGCAAGAACACGTATATTACAAGAAAATGATAATAACTTGACCGCAAGGTCCTTAGCAAACTGCCAAAGGAAATCGGTGATTTTACACCTTCGGAAAATAAATTTAGAAGCTGATGCAAGTAATGATAGAGAGCGACTTTTTAACACTGCCCATCTGTCTCTGCCTCTATCTCCTTAACCGCAGACTTACTATTATGCGGTTAAGGAGCAGGATTTTATCGGACTTTGGTGAAAACAAAGAACGGGGAGTTATTCTCAGAAAAAAGATAACTGCCGTCGTTGACCTTCTCGATTTTTATAAAGCTATTTTACCCCCCTCCAGGCATCACCCGATTCGCTTCTTCCCCTGTACATTATCTCTTGGGTGGCGAGTTATCTTCTTGTTCTGGAGGTAGTATTGATCATTTTCATAGACATACTCTACGGTTAATAACCGGGATACCGTATACTTCTCCCCCCTTGTATTACCTGGCCATCCAGAATGGCATTGACTTTATTCCAGCTGAAAGGCACTACGCTTACCATCAACATAGTGTCTATTCACCCTTCCTTCGTATAGTTCACTGTCTTGGTGGCAATAATATCTGTCTCACCGAGGGAAGACAGCATTTTCCGGAGCATCGAAATATAGTTGTTAAGATTATTATTTGAAGTCGTTTATCCGTGAGCGGCCCATACATGGGTCAAAATATAATCACGTGTCAACACTGTGTTATTGTTTCTTACCAAAAGAGGCAACCGCCGATTCAAGGCTCCAGTGAGCCCCACCGGTTCTACATTGTCATTAATAACCTCTAACAACGATATATCATCATGAAAATCATGTCTTTTATTGATTATAGATTTCATTTTTATGACTCTGAAATCCAAAGTGGACTTATCAATTCCTCCCGTCAATCCTACGAGAGTAGCCAGTGGTATATCATTTAATTACAAACACATAGGAATGAGAAAATCTTAACAAGGAGAATAAAATGAACACACCATCAACTTAACATCATGATATGTAAACAAATAATATCAATTTTTGCATCATTGATGTTTGGGAGTGCGGGGAGAATGAGGATACATGCGAGGGGTGTAATGCTGAGTGAGGGATAAAAAATACCCCCCATCAGCCATAAACCAATGAGGGGCCGTGGCAGATAATGTATCCGCCGTTTAAGGCTACTTAATAGAACCTGGGCGGTGGTTTATCCCCGCCAGCGGGAGGTTTTCAGCGGAACCCGAGACTTTATTACCAATCAAGTCCCCCAGGTTCACCCCAACCAGGCTACCGACCTGCTGACCAGCGCTATAAGGCAAGGGAGCCGCTACCCCAGTAAACGCCGAATTAGCAATTTTCCCGGTATTCATACCCGTCAGGCCGCCGATAAACGCCCAACTGCCCCCCATTAAACGACCGGAAGCCGTTGAATCGAAGATACTCGCATCATTTTTGCCCGCGAGGCCGCCAACGCGGCTGTTTCTTCCGCCACTGACATTACCTGAAGCCTTAGCCTGACGGATATCCGCCGCACGGAAATTATGAATGCCCACCAAACCGCCGACATGGCTTTCTACCCCGCCACTGACATTACCAAACGCGCTTACCTGAGATAAGGCACCGTTGTTCTCGCCAACCAGGCCGCCGCCATAGCTTTTGTTACCCGCCTGGACGGTCACGCGTGATTCCGCGTTGCTGATAGTGCCTTGTAAATGCGCCCCGACCAATCCGCCAACCCGGCTATTTTCACCGCCAGTGGCGCTCCCTTGCACAACGGCATTAGTGATATCACCCCCCGCATTCTTACCTATCAGGCCGCCAACCAGGGCACTGTTCCCTCCTTTAACCGTACTATTGGCGGTCACATTGACCACTTTTCCGGCCTCCTGGACACCAATCAGGCCACCAATGGCGCTGCCGTTCCCGGCAGAAACCCCACCCTCGGAGTTAAGACCCGTGACATCGCCTTTATTACGGCCGATTACCCCGCCAACCTGGCTATCAGCCCCACCGACCGTCATTCCCTTAGTGCTCACACCCGCAATAATACCGTTTTCGTTAGCGCCAATCAGGCCGCCAATGGCACCTTTGTTGCCCCCGATGACGCTATTTTCAGCTTGCGCATTCCTGATCTCGCCATCGCTGTTAAAGCCCACTAATCCACCCAATTGAGCAGCGGCCAGATCTTGGACATCGCCACTGGCTTTCACATTTTGTAGTTTGCCTTGCGCATTCCAGCCTACTACACCACCGAGCGCCAGCGCGCCATAACCGTTCACCTTACCCGCAGCAGAGGCATCGACAACGTTACCGTTATTCAACCCAACCAGGCCACCGACATAACCGTCTTTCCCCGTGGTCACATTACCGAGTGCTACAGCATTCTTTATCACAGCCGGTGCGGTATTGAGACCAACCAAACCGCCAACGCTCAGGCCGTTGGCGGTAGCCTTGACATTCCCCTTGCTGATGACATTAACGATCGAACCGCCGTCATTTTTACCCACAAGGCCGCCAACGCCGCCATAATAAGCACTGTCTTGCATAGCCCCTGATACCTCGACATCGGCCTGGCTATTGCTCACATTGGCTCCGCTGCCAAAACTGGTGCCAACCAAGCCGCCAATGGAAGAGGTTTCACGATGGCCAATCACTTTACCCGATGCCGAAACATTGGCCAGCGTGCCATAGTTCCACCCCACCAATCCGCCGACGTCTCTGCCACCACGGACCAGGATATTGCTGGCCTTAACGTTGGAGATTTCACCGAAATTCAACCCGGTTAAACCTCCGACAAAGTCACCACCGCCGCTGCCGATAACGGTCAGCGAATCCAGCTTCAGGTTGCTGATACGCCCGGATGAATAGCTGAATAACCCCACGAAAGGCCCACTGTCAGAAATGGATAATCCCTTGACTGTGTTGCCAAGGCCATCAAAGACGCCGGTAAACATATTGCTGCCGCCAATGGCGTTAATTCTGCTGCCATTGGTAATATCTGTACCCAAGACATAACGACCGTTCATATTGCCGTCAATAGCTTGCAGTTGCTGTAGATTCTGTACTACCTGATAGCCTTCGCCATTGGCGCTGAACGCGGCGTTGGCACCGGACAGCGTCACCGCCGCGTCGTTATTCAGTGCATAACCGGTCTTGTGGTTCAGTTCCAGCCCTGCACCCGCACCTGTGGCCTTCAGCGGAGCGTTGATCTTGACGCTCGCACGTTCGGAGGTCAGTGACAGTTTATTGCCGCTCTGCCAGGCCACCGATCCTGAGACAGCCACATCACCCTGGGTACTGGTCAGCGCCACGTTGTTGTTCGCCAGGCCATTGGCCAGCGTTGCGGCATTCAGGGTGCCGTTGTCGGCAACGTTCACCTCGGCAGCTGCGATTTTCCAACCGCCGGTTTTGCCGCCGGCCGCACGGGTGGTGACCTGCACCGCAGGTTGTACCGTCACGCGTGCGCCTCGGGTTTCGATCATGCCGCCATTGCCCACTGCCGCGCTGGCATCGAGCGTACCCGCCACGTTCACCACGCCGTTGTTGCCACCATCCAGCACAATCCGCCCCGCCTGATTGCTCAGCGTGGTAGCGGTAATGGCTCCCTGGTTATTCACCACGGTCTGCAACACATCGCCTGCCGCTTTGGCGGTCATCAGCACCTGGCCGCCCTCGGCCTTCAGCAAGCCGCCGTTCTGCGCCAGCGCATTCACCGCTGCGCCGTCTACCTGCAGGTTCAACAGTTTGTTGCCGTCGAAATTCAGCGTGATGTCATCGCCCGCGCCCAGTGCGATGCTGCCCATCTGCGCCTGAATCACACCCTGGTTGTTGACGCGGGCGCCAAGCAGCGCCACGCTGCCGGTCTGGGCGGCGGTCAGGGTACCGTCATTACGCACTTCCGCCTGAGATTTGCCGACGAAGCGGTTTTTGCCCGCCAGGAAATCGGCATTGCTGATGTCACGCGTCGAAGCCACCAGCCCCCCCACGTTCACCTGGGCATTCTTACCGAACACCACGCCGTTCGGGTTCACCAGGAACACCTTGCCGTTGGCGTCGATTTTCCCCTGGATATCGCTGCCGTTGACGCCCATCACACGGTTCAGCGCCACCGAATTGCTGCCCGGCTGATGGAAGGTTACGCTTTCGTTGCTGCCGACGTTGAAACCGTCCCACTGCGTGATCAACTTGTCGCTTTGCTGATTGATGGTCATTTGTTGGCCGTTAGTGGAGACAGAGCCCTGACCGGAAACGATATTCTGCCCGGTCGGCAGGGCGTAAGCCGGCTCCAGCGACACCAGGCCCAGCAGCGACAGCGCTACCGCCAGGCGGCGTTTGCTGCTGCGTTTGCCGCGACGGCTGGAGTTTTCGCTGACCACGTTCCAGCATTCCTGTGCAGGATTCCATACTAATGCATAGATTTTATTCATGATTTTATTTCCTTATTGATATCATTTTCTGCTGCTCTCCGGCAGCAAGGGCTTCATCATCAGACGCTCAAAAATACCTGGCCGCCTGAATCCAAATTCGGGGAGATTTTTCGGTGCTGTGGTCTGTACCCGAGCGGGCCAGCGGCAAAGCTGCGGTAAGGGAAACCTGATGGTGCTCGCCCCCCCACGCCAGCGAGCTGCCAGCAGCGGCCATATGTACGGTATTTTTTTCCGTCGTCCACGGCTGTTTATTGATGCGCGCCTGCCCCTGATCGAAAAATGTGCTCAGTTGCCAACCGGCCATAAGGGAATAGCGCAGTTCCAGGCTACTCTGCCACCCCAGGTCGCCGTTGCCGCTGCCTGGCGCGAAAGCACGTACGCCATAAGGACCGCCAATGCTGAACTTCTCTGAGGAATCCAGGTTGCCAGGTGCCCATTGGCCACTCAGTTGGGCATAGAGTTGCAAACGGCTACTCAGATTTTGCAGGCGCAATGCGCTGAACGTCATCTTGCTGAATTTGCCCGCAGTATCCGCCGTCAGACGATCCCAGTGACGAGCATAGGGATCATCGATAGCCAATTTGCCAAATCCGTAGGCCAGAGACGCCGCGCTCTGGCCGCCGCCAAACAGGCGATCCTGAGCGTTGGCGCTAATCTCTGCGGTCCATAAAGCAACGTGTTTGCGGCTGCGGCTGTCAAAAAGATCGATATCATCCCGCAGCCTTTTGTCCTCAAACTGCAGCTGTGCGTTGATATTCGCGGTGCGGCTGCGCAGCAGTGGCTGGGAAATAAATATGCTGTTGATACCGGCATCCCCATGAGCCTGTAATTCGCTGAAATCCTTTCCTAACCGGTAACTCATCTGCGAACGAGCGATGCCCATGCGCGTAGACCAGGGCCCGACCGGCAGTTGATAACCAGCGCGGTAGTAACGCTGATGCTTATCGCTGCTCAACAGCCGCAAATCCAATTGGTCCCCCAGCCGCAATGGGCTGTTGGCGCTAAACGCACCGCTACCCCGGTATTTGCCGGTATAGGTGTCGCCGTAGTTATCGGCCTGCAGCGAACCGCTCAACCACGGCGCCGGCTCCGCATCGACGGTCAGATCGGTCGTACCGGGTTGTGTGCCGGGCGAGAGCGTATTCTTTACCAACGAACCTGGGATATCGCTGAGCAACAACAGGCTTCGTTCGAGCGTATCGCCGTGGACAATAGCTCCACTTTTCAAGCCTGACAGCGGTTGCTGCAATACGGCGCTGCGGACATGCGAATTGTTAGTCAACCGAATTTGCCCGTATCGGCCTTCAACCACCGCGATAAGCACAGAACCGTCAACGATTTCCTGTTTAGGCAGGTAAGCGTGCGCCAGCACATAACCTTGCTGACGGTAATAAGCGGTCACGCGCTGTGCGGCTTCCTGTAATTGCACCAGGCTTGATTCGTG
This sequence comes from Serratia inhibens, assembly GCF_003591175.1. Classification (GTDB taxonomy): domain Bacteria; phylum Pseudomonadota; class Gammaproteobacteria; order Enterobacterales; family Enterobacteriaceae; genus Serratia; species Serratia inhibens. The sequence goes on from NZ_QYYG01000003.1 coordinate 352,411, forward strand.
TCCTGCCAGCATGCTCAGTAATGGCGCCAACTGCTCGGAAGAAATAACCTGATTGCCCTCAAACCGAAAACCGGAAACCCACAAACGTGGCGAGGTGTCATCGCTAATGCCAACCTGTGTTTCCTCTGGCAGAGGAGAGGGTAAGGCTGCCGGTGCCGGCAAGCTGGGCTTCGTGGTTTCTACGTCTCTGATAACCTGCCCGGCACTGGGCAATGCAGCTTGGGTGGGCGGCGTAAGCAATATAAATAAATTGAGTACGGACCAACGCCAAAAATAAACACGGCGTATTTTCTTTAACGTAATAGCGCTTAAACATTTATTTATAAATAGTAAGAATACATTCATTAACTGCAGGTCTTCCTTTATATATTTACGAACGGAATATCCATTTCCATTACTATAATCAGCAAGCTATTTTCCCGCAGCCAGCCTGTGCACAGGCAAGAGAGGCACGCAGCAATGTGAATGGCGAGTTTTATGAGATTACTTAAAGGGTATTAAAATTCTGAGATTATTTTATCAAGGGCTAATTTAAGACGTAACGTTAACGCAAGACGTATGGTGACACCACATTAGGTGCAATATATAACACTGTCGCCATTTTAAATATAACCATCCAGATAGTTATTCTTATATTAAATTAAATATAAGCGTTTAATATTGCTTTGGCCGCTACAGCCGGTCGGTGATGTAGCGCTATCGTCATGCCAAACTACGCATATTTCCCCCTCCAGGCGCGCCGGAGGGGGAAATGTGAGCTATACCGGCCAGCGATTCAGTTGGATACCCCGGTCAGCAGCACCGGCGCCGAAGTCCGCCAACATGGCTTTGACATCCGGATCAATATATTCGGCGTTATCATGCTCAGCGATCACCACGCAGTTATCGGGGATCTGCGCCAGCAGGCTTTGCAGACGCGGATTATGCAGAAAAGTCAGGTTCTGGTGAAACCGCACCACATAATGATCGTCGTAACAGCTCAGTTGCAGCGCATTGCGGTGGCTTTTGTAGGTACTGCACAGCAACTGCGCCATCAGCCCGATAGCAATACCCGCCAACATGCCAAAGATAATGATGCCGGAAACGGTGAGAATAAAGGGGATAAACTGCGGCAGCCCCTGGCGCCACTGAGCGGTAAACAATGCAGGAGAGGCCAGTTTATAGCCGGTATACAGCAGTACCGCCGCCAGGCTGGCTAACGGGATGGTATTTAACGCATCGCTGAAGAACAGGCCGCATAACAGCAGCAGCACACCATGCAGCAGAATCGAAATACGGCTACGCGCTCCGGCATTGACGTTCACTGAGCTGCGGACAATCACCGCAGTGATCGGCAGGCCGCCGAGAAAACCGCTCAGCATATTGCCAACGCCCTGAGCACGCATTTCTTTGTCCGGCGAGGGTGCTGGCGTTTGGGATTTCAGCTTTTTCAGCGCTTCCTGACTCAGCAGGGTTTCCAGGCTAGCCACCAGCGCCAACGTCAGTGCGATGAGATAAACCGACGGGTTGCGCCAGGCACCCTGCCAGTCCGGACGACTGAGCTGCTCGCCCAACGCCTCGGCACTGCTGAATTTCGGCAGTGAAATACGCGGCATGGCACCGATGCTTTCCGGCATCCACCGCTCACCAAAGACCACGGCCAGGCTGCCCCAGAGCACCGCAACCAGTGGGCCGGGGAGATAACGGGTCAACGGGATCCGTTTCACCGGTGCGGTGGTCCACAACCACATGATCAACAGAGCCCCCAAGGCAACCAGCGCCGAGGCGGGTGACAACAGCTCGGCACCGTCGGCCAGCAACGCCTTCAGGCTTGCGTCCCCCTGTACGCCCAACGCTACCGGCACCTGCTGCATGATCAGCAAAATACCGATGGCCACCAGCATGCCCTGGATCACCGTACCGGGCACCAGCGTGATCCAGCGACCGGCACGCAGCAGGCCGAAAATAAGCTGCAGCGCCCCCGCCAACATCAGCGCCACCAGCAGCAATGAAAACGAACCCAGCGTTTCCATGGCACCGGTCACAATGGTGACCAAGCCGGCCGCGGGGCCGCTGACAGCGTAGCGTGACGGACTCAGCAGGGTGACCACGATACCGCCGATGACCCCGGTCAGCAGCCCGACGAAAGGAGGTAAACCACTGGCCTGCGCAATGCCAAGGCTAAGTGGCAATGCCACCAGAAACACCACTATTCCGGCAGGAATATCATTACGCAGAGTGCTGAAGTTCATGACCCACCTCCGCAGCGTTCTGATGGACAAGTTCCTTCAAATGCCCTTCTTGCAGATCGTAAACGCAGCCAAAAACGTCCAGCACCTTGCCCTGCTCCCAGCGTCGGCGCACCGGTTCGCTGCTAATTAAATGGGTGAACTGAGTCACCACGTGCGCGTCGATAAGCCGGTTCAGACGTGCAGCGTCGTTCCCCTCTGCCTGCTGATAATCCAGCAAGTTATGTTCCAATGAATGCCGCAAATGCGCCATCCGTCGCGCCAACGCGCTGTCTTCTTGTGCCAGCGACATTGCCGGTAACGCCACTGCAGCCTGTACGCCGCCACAACCGTAATGGCCGCACAACACAATGGCGGAGACTTGCAGGTACTCCAGCGCATATTGCAGTACGCTCATCAGACTATCGTCATCCTCAAGAACCATATTGGCGATATTGCGATGAACGAAAAGCTCACCAGGGTGTGCGCCGGTCAGTACCTCGGCCGGGACACGGCTGTCGGAACAGCCGATCCACAACGCCTGCGGCTGCTGACCGGCGACATGCTTGCGGAAATAATGCGGATTGCGCTGGCGCTGCTGTAGCGCCCAGCTGCGGTTTCTGGCTATCAGGGGTTTAAGTATCGTCACGGCATGCATCTCTCTGTTGGGGGACAAACAGGCTCTCGCCTACCCGCCCAGGAGCCAATTACATGAATCAAAATGATGGTTTTATCCCAAAGCCAAAATTGGCATGAGGCTTTTTTTACACGCACAGTGCCGTTCCTCCATAAGGAAAGGCCCTTATTAACCATAGAAGCAGCGACGAATCTGACAAGGAAAAACAGCCGGGAACTTTTAACAAAAACAAGTAAACACCCTGATTTTTATGATTAATACTCAAAAATACGCATATTAAAAAACTAAAGTAACCCCAAAGAGTACATTCTTTACATTCGCGGCCTGACTCGCCAGAAATCGGGCATAAAAAAACCCGCCATAAGGCGGGCTTTCTAATAATTGCACCAGCAGACTATTAAGACTCGCTTGCCTGTTTGGCATTGCCTGACAAGAACTCTTTCTCATAAGCCAGCGCTTTTTTGCTGTCGAACTGATGTTCCCATTTGGCAATTACCAGTACCGCCAGCGCATTACCCACTACGTTCAAAGCGGTGCGCGCCATATCCAGAATACGGTCAACGCCAGCAATAAACGCCAACCCTTCCAGCGGGATGCCGACGCTGCCCAAAGTTGCCAGCAGCACCACGAAAGAAACGCCGGGTACGCCTGCAATCCCCTTGGAGGTGACCATCAGCGTCACCACCAGAACGATTTCCTGGCCTAAAGACAACTCAATCCCATACAACTGCGCAATAAAGATGGCGGCAATGCTCTGGTACAGCGTGGAACCGTCCAGATTAAAGGAGTAACCGGTAGGCACTACAAAGCTGGTGATCGCCTTCGGGGCACCGTAGGCTTCCATCTTTTCAATGATGCGTGGCAGCACGGTTTCCGAACTGGCGGTGGAATAAGCCAGGATCAGTTCGTCCTTCAGGATACGAATCAGCGTCCAGATACGCAGATTGCACATCCGTGCCACCGCGCCGAACACCACCAGGGCGAAAAAGGCGATGGCGAAGTACACCAATAACACCAGTTTGGCGAGCGGCAACAGCGAAGCGAAACCAAAGTTGGCGACCGTCACGGAGATCAGACCAAATACCCCAATTGGCGCATAACGCATGATCATATGGGTGACTTTGAACATGCTTTCAGAAACGGCTTTAAACACCTTCAGCAGCGGTTCTTTGGTTTCTTTCGGCAATGACGACAGGCCAAGGCCAAACAGCACCGAGAAGAAGATAATCGGCAGCATGTCGCCTTTGGCCATGGAGGCAAAGACGTTCGACGGAATCAACGACAGAATGGTCGCCACCAGACTATGCGAGCCGCTTTGCACTTGCTCGGTGGTTTTTTCATATTGGGAGATATCGACCGCCGTCAGCGTCGACATATCGATGCCGTGACCGGGTTGAAAAACATTAGCCAACGTCAGCCCCACCACGATGGCAACAGTGGTGATCACTTCGAAATAAATAATGGTTTTCAATCCGAGGCGGCCTAACTTTTTCGCATCGCCGACTCCGGCGATGCCTACCACCAACGTAGAAATAACGATCGGCACGACAATCATCTTGATCAAGCGAATAAAGATATCACCGGCCGGGCTAAGAATATTACTGACCAGCCACTCGCGTGACTCCGTCTGATTATGAAGTACCGCACCGACGATAATACCTAACACCAGCGCTATCAGGATTTGCCAAGCAAGGCTAATTTTTACACTTTTCATACCCAAAGAGTCCTCAAAAGACTCCTTTCAACGTATTTAGTTGCAACACGAAGAAAAGAATAATTAATCATTTAATACGGGCTTATGTTCATTACAAGAGGGCGCCCACCTGCCCTTAGTGTGACGCTGCTTAAATCAGTACCATTTGAGCGACCTTGTCTGCAACCCTTGTTTTATCGGGCTTGCGCGCTGAATCGAATCATAAAAATTATTCACATCAGCTTCACATAGCATAATTACTTGTTATTAAAAACATAATTTTATGTGGTGTAAGTCACATATTAATCCGATCGTTTAATTTTTACCCATGATTAAAATGCGTTATTTTTCGCAGAATCTGCATATTTAGTCCGCTAATGATGTTTATATTATGTTGCGCGAAAGTTTTAAAAATGAAAACAAAAAAATTTCACCTGGTAATTACTTTGTTGACATTTTTCGTTAGAAACAAAAATGAGAATTATTCATATCTAATAAGTATTCATAAAAATACTCATCAAACAGGGTAAGCCGCGGACAGGCTTATTAAACCAAGAGTGGTGATAATAACCTTACTATTAATATCGACAGGTATATTAATAGCCAGCATACGTCTAAATGGTTGAACAGAAATTAATACTCAAGGTTTTATATTCGCTATGCTCTATAGGAAGTGCGTGTAGTCTGGGATTGGTTATTCTTTTTGGTTCTTTAGATAGCGTTTTCTGACAAAAACCACCTATTTAACCGATTTTTCCCGCCAAGCGGGTAGATACACAACGCAAATAAGACAGAACTATTACAAATCAATATCTTTGTTGCGTGATCTGCCGCGCAAAAAAGAAACAAAGAATCATAGCAAACTATACTTAACCTTCACTTGACATATCATTAACAACTTCAAGGAGAAAAGCTATGAGCCAAGTGCATAAACACGCTATTCCTTCTGCAATTGCAGAACACGCCCTGATTAGCCCAGAACAATACCAACAATACTATCAACAGTCGGTGCAAGACCCGGAAGCCTTCTGGGGGGAGCAAGGAAAAATTCTGGACTGGATCAAACCTTATAACCGGGTAAAAAATACTTCGTTCGACCCCGGCCATATCAGTATCCGCTGGTTTGAAGACGGCACTCTGAACCTGGCGGCCAACTGCCTCGATCGCCATCTGGCCGAACGCGGTGACCAGACTGCCATTATCTGGGAAGGTGACGATCCCACCCAGTCGAAACAGGTGACCTACAAACAACTGCATCACGATGTCTGCCAGTTCGCCAACGTACTGAAAAAGTTGGGAGTCAAAAAAGGCGACGTCGTGGCTATCTATATGCCCATGGTGCCGGAAGCCGCGGTCGCCATGCTGGCCTGCGCACGTATCGGTGCGGTCCACTCGGTAATTTTTGGCGGTTTCTCTCCAGAGGCAGTCGCCGGCCGTATTATCGACTCCAACTCCAAGCTGGTTATCACTGCTGATGAAGGCCTGCGCGCCGGGCGTGCCGTGCCGCTGAAAAAGAATGTCGACGATGCGCTGAAAAACCCTGGCGTGAAAAGCATTACCAACGTGGTCGTTTTCCAACGTACCGGCAAGCCGGGTTATTGGCAGGAAGGCCGTGATTTATGGTGGCATGAGCTGATCAACGGCGTTTCCGCCGACTGCCCACCGGAAGAGATGAACGCGGAAGACCCGTTGTTTATCCTTTATACCTCCGGCTCGACCGGCAAACCCAAAGGCGTGCTGCACACCACCGGTGGCTATCTGGTGTATGCCGCCATGACGTTCAAGTACGTCTTCGACTACCACGACGGTGACGTGTACTGGTGTACGGCCGACGTCGGCTGGGTTACAGGCCACAGCTATCTGCTGTACGGCCCGCTGGCCTGCGGTGCCATCACCTTGATGTTCGAAGGCGTGCCAAACTATCCTGGTGTCAACCGCCTGTCACAGGTGATTGATAAACATCAGGTCAATATCTTGTATACCGCCCCCACCGCCATTCGTGCGCTGATGGCCGAAGGCGATAAAGCGATCGAGGGCACCAAACGCGATTCACTGCGTATCATGGGTTCGGTCGGGGAGCCGATCAACCCGGAAGCCTGGGAGTGGTATTACAACAAAATCGGTAACGGCAAATGCCCGATCGTCGACACCTGGTGGCAGACCGAAACCGGCGGCTTTATGATCACCCCGCTGCCCGGCGCCACAGAGCTGAAAGCCGGTTCTGCCACGCGGCCGTTCTTCGGCGTGCAGCCTGCGTTGGTCGATAACGTAGGTACACCCCAGGAAGGTGCCTGCGAAGGCAATTTGGTGATCACCGATTCCTGGCCGGGCCAGGCACGCACGCTGTTCGGCGATCATGATCGTTTTGAGCAGACTTACTTCTCCACCTTTAAAGGCATGTACTTCAGCGGGGACGGCGCACGCCGTGATGAAGATGGATATTACTGGATCACCGGCCGTGTCGATGACGTGCTGAACGTTTCCGGGCACCGTCTGGGCACCGCAGAAATCGAATCTGCGCTGGTCTCGCATCCGAAAATCGCCGAAGCGGCGGTAGTCGGCATTCCGCATAATATTAAAGGCCAGGCGATTTACGCCTATATCACGCTGAATCATGGCGAAGAACCTTCTCCCGAACTCTATACCGAAGTTCGTAACTGGGTACGCAAGGAAATAGGGCCAATCGCCACGCCAGACGTGCTGCACTGGACAGATTCTTTGCCCAAAACGCGCTCCGGCAAGATCATGCGCCGCATCCTGCGCAAAATCGCTGCGGGTGACACCAGCAACCTCGGGGACACATCAACCTTGGCGGACCCGGCGGTAGTCGACAAGCTGTTGGAAGAAAAACAATCAATGAAAGTACCGTCGTAATTTCCGCCGTCTCCGGCCGTTCATCAGGAAAACACCCGATGGACGGCTGTCAGCGCGGCGTTCTCGATCAATACCTACTGGAGACGCACTGATGAATGACACCATTTATCAAAGGATTGAGGAAAACCCGCGTTTTAAAGAGCTGGTACGAAAACGCGGCCGTTTCGCGTGGCTGCTTTCGTTGATTACGCTGGTACTTTACGTTGGCTTTATTTTACTGATCGCTTTCGATCCGCAATGGCTTGGTACGCCGATCTCCGCCGGATCAACTATCACACGTGGGATCCCGGTGGGTGTGGGCCTGATCGTTATCTCTTTCGTACTGACCGGGATCTACGTATTCCGCGCTAATGGCGAGTTTGATCGCCTGACTGCAGAAATCCTGCGTGAGGTGAAGAAATGAAGCGTTTACTGTCCGCCGTCCCCCTGCTGGCTCTGCCGGGGTTGGCCTTTGCCGATGCCATTGGCGGTGAAGTACAACGTCAGCCATTGAATATTCAGGCGATCGTCATGTTCGTGTTGTTTGTCGGCGCCACCTTGTATATCACCTATTGGGCTTCCAAACGCACCCGATCCCGCCAGGACTATTACACTGCTGGGGGAAAAATCACCGGCCTGCAGAACGGTCTGGCTATCGCCGGTGACTTTATGTCGGCGGCCTCTTTCCTCGGCATTTCCGCGCTGGTGTATACCTCTGGTTATGACGGGCTGATTTACTCTATCGGCTTTTTGATCGGCTGGCCTATCATTCTGTTCCTGATTGCCGAACGCCTGCGTAACCTTGGCCGCTATACTTTCGCTGACGTAGCCTCTTACCGTCTGAAACAAAAACCGATCCGCACGCTTTCCGCCTGCGGCTCCCTGGTGGTGGTCGCGCTGTATCTGATTGCTCAGATGGTCGGGGCCGGCAAGTTGATCCAATTACTTTTCGGGCTGAACTATCACGTTGCAGTAATTTTGGTCGGTATTTTGATGGTGTTATACGTTTTGTTCGGCGGCATGCTGGCAACGACCTGGGTACAGATTATCAAAGCGGTGCTGCTGTTGGCTGGTGCCAGCTTTATGGCGCTGATGGTAATGAAATCGGTTAATTTTGACTTCAACACCCTGTTTGCCGAAGCCGTGAAAGTGCATCCGAAGGGCATCGCCATTATGAGCCCGGGTGGGCTGGTCTCGGATCCTGTTTCCGCGCTTTCCCTGGGGCTGGCACTGATGTTCGGTACTGCCGGTTTGCCGCATATTCTGATGCGCTTCTTCACCGTCAGCGATGCCAAAGAGGCCCGCAAAAGCGTGTTCTATGCCACCGGCTTTATCGGTTACTTCTATATCCTGACCTTTATTATCGGCTTCGGCGCAATTTTGTTAGTTGGCCCTAACCCGGCGTTCAAAGACGCTACCGGGGCGCTGTTGGGCGGCACCAATATGGCTGCGGTGCATTTAGCCAACGCGGTTGGCGGTAACTTCTTCCTCGGCTTTATCTCTGCAGTCGCCTTCGCCACCATCCTTGCGGTGGTTGCCGGCCTGACGCTGGCAGGGGCATCTGCGGTATCTCACGACTTGTATGCTAGCGTGGTTAAAGATGGCAAAGCGACCGAGCGTGATGAACTGCGGGTTTCCAAGATCACCGTGGTGATCCTGGGGATCGTGGCTATTGCACTGGGAATTTTGTTTGAGAAGCAAAATATCGCCTTTATGGTGGGGCTGGCCTTCTCTATCGCCGCCAGCTGTAACTTCCCGATCATTATTCTTTCGATGTATTGGTCACGCCTGACAACCCGTGGCGCAATGATCGGTGGCTGGCTGGGCTTGCTGACCGCTGTGATCCTGATGATCCTGGGCCCGACGATTTGGGTGCAGATCCTTGGCCATGAAAAACCGATCTACCCTTATGAATACCCAGCGCTATTCTCGATGCTGGTGGCATTTATAGGGACTTGGCTGTTCTCCGTCACCGACAGTTCGCTGGCCGGGCAGCAAGAACGCGAGCGCTTCCGCTCTCAGTTTGTACGTTCGCAAACCGGGCTGGGCATCTCTCAGGGTAGCTCACATTAACTGAATAATAAGTGAAAAAAGCAAACACCCCCTAATCAAAGGCCCTTCGGGGCCTTTTCTCTTTCTGTCAGTTGTAAATATTCTTTAAAGGTTCATCGCTTCTATCGGGGTTTTTCATTCGGCTAACAGGAATCAAGATAAGTGCTCTGAACAATACAAGAGACAAAATCATGAAACAGCCTACGGCCTTGCTATTGTTGGCCTTTGCCGGCAATACACTGGCAGCCCCGCTCATAGAGCCATTGCGACTGATTAGCGACCACACCCTTCCGGTTGCACAGCTGCAGGCGCAAATACTTGCCGCCAAGCGCTACGACAGCTTCTGGAATACAGGCGATAAGATGCTGGCAAAACAGGCGCTGGCCCGTGACTTTACCGATATGACCTTGCCTGCAGGCAGAATGCAGGGTATTCGCGGAGCGTTGGAGGCCTCGACAACCTTCCGCCAGGCCGTCCCGGATTTACGTTGCGAGGTGACGCAAATGATTGTCTCCGGTGATCGCGTCGTGGCGCATTTGCACTTTAGCGGGCATTTCACCGGCCGTTTTCAGGGTAAACAGGGAAAGGGACAACTCATTGATTTTATTGCAACTGATATCTATCAGATCAAGCAAGGAGCGATAACCGCCAATTGGCATATTGAGGATAATCTGACGTTATTACGGCAGTTGGGGATCGTGAAAATGTAGCAACTGGGGCGCAGCGTAGCTGCGTCCGTTATTTCCTGACCCCAAAACAAAAAGCCCTACGCTTTCACGTAGGGCTTGTTGCTTTATTTGATGCCTGGCAGTGTCCTACTCTCGCATGGGGAGACCCCACACTACCATCGGCGCTACGGCGTTTCACTTCTGAGTTCGGCATGGGGTCAGGTGGGACCACCGCGCTATTGCCGCCAGGCAAA
>NZ_QYYG01000004.1 GCF_003591175.1 Serratia inhibens
AAAGGTTACTAAATGAATTTTACTTCAGTAGTCACTCTTCAAGACTTGATATTTTTTCGTACCCGAAGGTACTGGATATCGTCTTGTGGAGTGCCCACACAGATTGTCTGATAAATTGTTAAAGAGCAGTGAGTTAGTCGCCGTAGCTGGCTATCTCGAGGTGGCGTATACTACGCTTTTCACCCGAAGAGTCAAGCATTTATTTTGCTTTTCTCTTACCGACCTGGCGACTGGTTCTCGTTAGAGGAGTCGTTGTTCCCGGTCAGTGGAGGCGCATTATAGGGAGTTCTCAGAAGGTCGCAACCCCTAAATGCAAAAAACTTTTCAAGCGCGGATTTTTTCGGCAAAACGCTGCACAAGCCAGCATATCAGTCACTTTTCATACTGGATTTGGCCAAACTCCTGGGCAAAACGGTCCACCTGCTGCCAATCGGTGTACTCCACTTCTTTACTGGTATCCGTTTCGCCTCCCGTCATACGCATAATAAATTGAATCATGACGCGATCGAACCAACGATAACGTGGGTAGCGCAACGCGCCGGCAAACACCACGCACTGTTTTGGCTGCCAAGGAGAGGAAAGCAGGAACTTGCGGGTATAGGCATTGGTCTGCGGTGAACGTTTGTCTGGTTTGCGGGCTGTCAGGTTGACGGCAAAGAATGCACTCGGCATCCGGTTCAATTGTTCGGCATGGCGCTTAACGAATTTTTCCAGCACCGGATGGAAGTGGCCGTAACGCACCGAAGCGCCGATCAACACCTGTTGATACTCACTGAGTTCGACACTGTCCGCCTGCAGCAAGTCAATCACGTCACAGTGCAATGTATCCTGCAGTTTACTTGCTATATAAGAAGCGATAGAACGCGTTTGCCCATCACGGCTCGAATAAAGAATCAGTGCCTTCACGGCGTTACTCCTTCTAACTGGATCATTCACGCCAGAACGTTGGCGTAAACAGAACCAGCAGTGTAAAGACTTCCAGTCGTCCGAACAGCATGGTCAGTACCAGAATCCACTTCGCCGGCGCTGGCATAGTAGTAAAGTTATCCGCTACCACGCCCAACCCCGGTCCGAGATTGTTCAGCGTTGCCGTTACGGCAGCAAAAGCGGAGAAATCATCAACGCCGGTGGCGATGATCGCCAACATACTGACGATAAATACCAGGGCATACGCTGAGAAAAATCCCCATACAGCCTCCAGGATCCTTTCCGGCAACGCGCGATTCCCCAGCTTAATGGTATAAACAGCATTGGGATGCACCAGTCTTTTCAGCTCACGCGACCCCTGCAGATACAGCAACAGAATACGGATAACTTTCAGACCACCGCCGGTCGAGCCTGCGCAACCGCCAATAAAAGCAGAGCACAACAGCAGCATGGGCAGGAACAGCGGCCACTTGGAAATGCTGTCAGTGGTAAAACCCGCCGTCGTCGCCATCGACACTACCTGGAAGAACGCCTGATTAAGCGTCTCCATGCCGGTTTTATAGACGCCATGCCCCCACAGCACCGCAGTACACACCACTACCAGCGTGAACTGCACAGCAATGAACATGCGAAACTCAGGATCGCGCCAATACACTTTCAGGTTGCGACCACTCAGCAAGGCAAAGTGCAAACCGTAGTTACAACCAGAAATCAGCAGGAAAATAGCAATGATGGTGTTGATGGTCGGGCTGGCGTAATAACCGATACTGGCATCGTGGGTAGAGAAACCGCCGATGGCGATGGTCGAGAAGCTGTGGCCGATAGCGTCAAAGACTGACATCCCCGCGCCCCACAACGCCAATGCACAGGCAATCGTCAACAGAACATAGATCAGCCACAAGGTTTTGGCCGTTTCGGCGATGCGCGGGCGCATTTTGTTATCTTTCAACGGGCCGGGCATTTCCGCGCGGTAGAGCTGCATGCCGCCGACGCCCAGAATCGGCAGTATCGCTACCGCCAACACGATAATCCCCATCCCTCCCATCCACTGCAACATCTGCCGGTAGAACAAAATGGCTTTGGGCAATGAATCCAACCCGACCAGCGTCGTCGCGCCGGTAGTAGTCAAGCCGGAAAAAGATTCAAAGAAAGCATCAGTAAGCGACAGATTAGGTCGCTCCGAGAATAAAAACGGAAGTGCCCCCACGCTGCCCAACACCGTCCAAAACAACACCACAATCAGGAAACCTTCCCGCGGCTTCAGCTCATGCTTTTGTTTACGGTTGGGCCACCACAACATCAGGCCAATCGTCACCGCCACAAAGAAGGTCTGGCTGAAAGCCCTGCCCGCCCCATCGCGATATATCAATGCCACCAGACCAGGAATAAACATAGTCCCGGAGAATAAGATGACCAGCAAACCTACGATACGGGTTATGGCGCGAAAATGCATTTCAGCACGATCCTTAGCAATTCAGTTGGGGGAATTATTGCGAAACAGGGGCCAATTGCAAATTACCGCGACTGAGATCACGTAATTTCTTCCCGAAGGTCTCAACGACGGTTATCGGCAAAGCCAGATGCAGCATGACGGAGGCGCCATATTCCCCCTGAACGATCCGCCCTTCAGTTTGCTGTAACAAATTCTCGACCAGCGCCAGCTGCGCATAGTCACATTGCAAAATATATTCGGCCTGCGGGACCTTGTAGCCCACAATGATCTGTTTCAGCGCCTGCTGCACGCCGCTGCCATAAGCTCTCACCAGGCCGCCTGTGCCCAACTTGATACCGCCGTAGTAACGTACCACTACGGCGGTGATTTCCCCTATGCCGCTGCCCATCAGTTGTGCGAGGATCGGTTTACCCGCAGTACCGGAAGGCTCACCGTCGTCGGAGAAACCCAACTGCTGCGAATCATTCGGTGGCCCGGCGACAAAGGCCCAACAATGATGCCTTGCCGCCGGATGTTCATTTCGAACCTGTTGAATAAACGCCTTTGCCGCATCGGCCCCGCAAGTCGGCGCCAACAAAGTGATAAAGCGGCTCTTCTTTATCTCCTCGCTGATGCTGACGGCACCCGAAGGGATCGGATAAGGCTGCATCAGGCCAGGTTCAGATCGCGCGTCATGTTCTCGATACGCTTCTCGTGGATCACGATATTGTCTTCAATGCGCATACCACCATAAGGCTTCAGCGCATCAATGCGATCCCAGGCAAAGTGCTTGCTGAACTCACCGTTGCGCCATGGCGCCAACAATGACTCAATAAAATACAGGCCAGGTTCTATAGTCAGCACCATGCCTGGCTGTAACACCCGGGTACAGCGCAGGAAGGGATATTTGGACGGCGCTGCCAGATGCGTACCTTGTTCGTCCTGCATAAAGCCGGCGGCGTCGTGCACCTGCAAGCCCAGAGGATGACCAAGGCCGTGTGGCAGGAATGGCGTGGTGATCCCCTGCTCCACCATGGCTTCTTCGCTGATATCGCTCACCAGTTTGTGGTTCTTGAGCAGTTTGGCGATACGTTGATGCATCTGCACATGGTAGTCGGTGTAACGCACACCCGTCTTGAGGGTGCCCACCAACGCCAACATTTCGGTATTGAGGTCCGCCACCAGCTGCGCGAAATCACTGCCGCTCTGGCCTGCGTAGGTACGCGTTAAATCGGCGGCATAACCGTTGTATTCCGCGCCGGCGTCAATCAGGAAGCTCAGCGCTTCGGCTGGCGGCTGATGGTCAAGCTTGGTGTAATGCAGCACCGCCGCATGTTCATTCAGCGCAACAATGTTGTCATAAGGTACATCGGTATCGCGGTGGCCTGTAGCAGTGAGGTAGGCCAAGTTGATATCAAACTCGCTCATGCCGGACAGGAAGGCCTCATGGGCCGCACGGTGTCCCATCACGGCCGTCTTTTGCGCTTCGCGCATGCAGGCCTGCTCGTAACCGGTTTTGATTGAGCGATGGAAATCCAGGTAGTTCAACACCGCTTTCGGATTCACGTTTTCCGCTGGGATGCCGAGATCGCGGGCGCGTTGCTGCCCGTAACCGATATACCCTACACGCTCACGCTGGGCTGGAAGCTGCTGAGCGATATCATCCGCATTGGCCAGCGGCAACAGTTCGATGGACTTGGTCCAGAAGCTGTCCGGCAGCGGCTCAACGCTGTGCCAATAATCAACCGGCGAATAGAACCACAGCTTCGGTTTGTTAACGCCATCCACCCACAACCAGCAATTCGGTACCGATGTGACGGGCACCCAAGCCTTGAAGTGCGCATTCACTTTGAACGGATAGCTATGGTCGTCCAGAAAAACCCGTTGCAGTTCCCCGGAGTGAATCAACAGAGCGTCCAGCTTGTTGCGCGCCAATACTTCGCGCGCCCGTTTTTGCAGCTCTGCCAGGTGGTCGTTATACAATGAAGCCAGCGTTTCCATCACAATACCCTTATACCCTTAAAACGGAATGCGCCATCTTAGCACACCGCTCTGGCGCACCAACCCCATCAGTTCCGGCATGCGGGGCAGTTCGCAAATCAGCATAAACGTCGTTACATCCGCCGCTGAACAATCAACCACCCCAAAAAACCAAGCAGCGCAATTGCCGCCGTCCACAGACCATGATGCTCCAGCAAGACAGCACCGGCAGCGGCGGCGCCCGCCAGGCATTGCTGCAGAAAACCGCATAGCGCCATGGCATAAGCACCCTGTTCTTTAGCGTCGCTGACGGCTATCGCCATGCTATTCGGGAACAGTATTGCCTGGCCAAAAATCGTCAGGCAATACAAGGTGATGAATATCGTCATGCCGGAAACGCCTACTAGCATGCCACCCCACCACAACAGCATTATCGCAGCGGTCGCCAATGCGGCTATGCTCGTCCCCACCTGCATCAACCGTTTGCCGCCCAAACGGGCCACCGTGCGGTTCACCGTCATAGCTCCGGTAAAGTAAGCCACGCCGATCACCAGCCCCAAAGCACCAAAGGCGGTAACATTGAGGCCAAAGCCCTGCTGCATCACAAACGGGCTAACCTCCTGCAAGGTTACCGTAGTAGCAAACCCCACCCCGCCGACGCAGGCTGGCCAGAAAAACCCCGGACGACGCAGGATACTCCAATAGGTCGCCGCCATTGCAGGACGTTGCCCCACCGCCCGGCCCACCTCCAACGGCAACGTCGCCATTAACAACAAGATCGCCAGCCCGGTCAGCCCCATCAACACGAAGCCCATTTGCCAGTGCGAATACTGGCTGAGCAGCCCGCCAATAAACTGCCCGCCGCCCAGTGCAGTGATGAAGGCTATCGACAGCACCGAGAGACGCCGCGCCAGCTCATCCCCACTCCAGTTGTCGCGCACAATAATGCGCGCGATGATCGCCGCGCCACCGGCAGCAATGCCCTGCAAGGTGCGCAACACCAACAGTTGGATGCCATTGTTACAAAACGCCAACAGCACGCTGCAACCGATAAACAACACCAGAGAAAGCGTCAGCGGCAGGCGGCGGCCAAAACGATCGGCCGCGGCCCCCCAGAACAACACCGGCAGCGCGGCACCAATCACGAACAGGGATATGGAAAGCTCAGTGGCGCGGCGCGTCATCATCAGTTCCTGCATCACCGTCGGCAAAGAAGGCAAATACACCGTTGTCGCCATCTGCGCCATAAAGACCAGCAGACAGGCCAGCGTCATGGTTCTGGCAGGAACACTCCATAAACCACTCTGTTTTACACATATCGCTTTACTCATCCTGCCCCCTGCGTGGATAGCGCTCTATCTCGGGCAAGTGTATTGGGCCTTTCGGCCCCCGGCAAATGACAAGAACGCATAAAATATAATTTAATGTAAAATCAATACATTAACTCAATGATATGTGATCCGCTTTGCAAAAACGCAATCTCTGATTTGCATATTGTTAACATAAAAACCACACTCCTCATCATCTGGTCATACCAGATCAAACGCTGATTCAGGAGATAGACATGCTCTACCAAGGCGAAACATTACAACTGCACTGGCTCGATAACGGCATCGCCGAGCTGGTGTTCAATGCCCCAGGTTCGATAAACAAGCTGGACACTCGCACCGTTGCCAGCCTGGGCGAAGCACTAGACGTACTGGAAAAACAGACCGAACTGAAAGGGCTGCTGGTGCGTTCCGGCAAGGCCGCATTTATTGTCGGCGCCGATATTACCGAATTCCTTTCGCTGTTCGCTGCTCCGGCTGAAAAACTGCACCAATGGCTGGCCTTTGCCAACGCGACCTTTAACCGGTTGGAAGATTTGCCGGTCCCGACCATTTCGGCCATTAACGGTTACGCGCTCGGCGGTGGCTGCGAATGTATTCTGGCAACCGACTTCAGGGTCGCTTCGCCTGATGCGCGCATTGGCCTGCCGGAAACCAAACTGGGCATTATGCCGGGCTTCGGCGGTTCAGTTCGCTTGCCACGCCTGTTGGGTAACGATAGCGCGCTGGAGATCATCGCCGCCGGTAAAGACGTCAGCGCCAAAGATGCGCTGAAGGTCGGTTTGGTGGATGCAGTGGTTGCCCCGGAAAAACTGGTAGAAGCAGCGCTGAAAATGCTGCAACAGGCAATTGATGGCCAGTTGGACTGGCGCGCCTACCGCCAACCGAAACTCGACCCGTTGAAACTCAGCCCAATAGAAGCGGCCATGAGCTTCACCACCGCCAAAGGCATGGTGCTGCAAACCGCAGGTAAACATTATCCAGCGCCGATGACCGCGGTGAAAACCATCGAAGCCGCCGCCAGGTTGGGCCGCGATGAAGCATTGAAACTGGAAACCGCCAGCTTTGTGCCTTTGGCCCGCTCCAAAGAAGCGCGCGCACTGGTCGGTATCTTCCTCAACGATCAGTTTGTGAAAAGCCAGGCGAAAAAGCTGGCCAAAAACGTGGAAGCGCCGAAACAGGCTGCGGTTCTGGGCGCAGGTATCATGGGCGGCGGCATCGCTTACCAGTCCGCGCTGAAAGGCGTGCCGGTGATAATGAAAGACATCAGCGACAAATCCCTGGCGCTCGGCATGAATGAAGCTGCCAAGTTGCTGAACAAACAGTTGGAGCGCGGCAAGCTGGATGGCCTGAAGATGGCTCAAGTGCTGTCGACCATTCAACCGACGCTGGATTATGCCGGTATCGAACGCGCGCAAGTGATCGTTGAAGCCGTAGTCGAGAATCCGAAGATTAAAGCGGCGGTGCTGTCCGAGGTGGAAGGCCTGATCGGTGAAAATACCGTACTTGCATCCAATACCTCGACCATTCCAATCAATCACCTGGCAAAATCGCTGCAACGCCCGCAAAATTTCTGCGGTATGCACTTCTTTAACCCGGTGCACCGCATGCCACTGGTTGAAATCATCCGCGGCGAGCAGACCAGCGACAGCACCATCGCCGCCGTGGTGGCCTACGCCACCCGGATGGGCAAAACGCCGATCGTGGTTAATGATTGCCCGGGCTTCTTCGTCAACCGCGTGCTGTTCCCCTATTTTGCCGGCTTTAGCATGCTGTTGCGCGATGGAGCGGATTTCCGCCAAATCGATAAGGTGATGGAAAAACAGTTTGGCTGGCCAATGGGCCCGGCTTACCTGCTCGACGTGGTGGGGATCGATACCGCGCACCATGCCCAGGCGGTGATGGCTGCCGGTTTCCCGGAACGTATGGGCAAAGATTATCGCGACGCCATCGACGTGATGTTCGACAACCAGCGCTTTGGTCAGAAAAACCAGTTGGGTTTCTACCGTTACAGCCAGGACAACAAAGGCAAGCCGCGTAAAGACAACGATGAGCAGACCGATGCGCTGTTGGCCGCAGTCTCCCAGCCGCGCCAGACCATCAGCGACGAAGAAATTATCGCCCGAATGATGATCCCGATGATCAACGAAGTGGTGCGCTGCCTGGAAGAGAACATCATCGCCAGCCCGGCAGAAGCCGATATGGCACTGGTTTACGGCATTGGGTTCCCTCCGTTCCACGGTGGGGCATTCCGTTACCTGGATACCCTTGGCACCGCCAACTATGTCGAACTGGCCCAGCGTTACGCGCATCTTGGCGCTCTGTATCAAGTGCCTGCCGGCCTGCGCGCCAAAGCTGAACGTAATGAAAGCTACTACCCGGTGGCGACGCCGTTGTCCGATATCGCTACTGGCCAACCGGCATGAGGTCATAAAGATGGAAAACGTAGTTATTGTTGACGCCGTACGCACGCCGATGGGCCGCTCCAAGGGCGGCGCTTTCCGCCAGGTACGCGCTGAAGATCTTTCCGCTCACCTGATGCGTGCCGTGCTGAGCCGTAACCCGGCTCTGGACGCGGCCGAAATTGACGATATTTACTGGGGCTGCGTGCAACAAACGCTAGAGCAGGGTTTTAACATTGCACGTAATGCCTCGCTGCTGGCCGAAATCCCGCATAGCGTACCGGCCGTTACCGTCAACCGACTGTGTGGTTCGTCCATGCAGGCTCTGCACGACGCAGCACGCGCCATTATGGTCGGCGATGCGCAGGTCAGCCTGATTGGCGGCGTTGAGCATATGGGCCACGTGCCGATGAACCACGGCGTGGATTTCCACCCTGGCCTGAGTCGCAGCGTAGCGAAAGCCGCCGGCATGATGGGTCTGACCGCCGAAATGCTGGCCAAGATGCACAATATCAGCCGCCAGATGCAGGATGAATTCGCGGCACGCTCGCACCAACGTGCGCATGCAGCCACTCTGGCCGGTTACTTCAAGAACGAAATCATCCCCACCACCGGCCATGACGCCGATGGCGTGCTGACCCGTTATGACTACGACGAAGTCATTCGCCCGGAAACCACCGTTGCCAGCCTGGCGGCGCTGCGTCCGGCGTTCGATCCGGTCAATGGCACTGTAACCGCCGGCACTTCTTCGGCCTTATCCGACGGCGCATCCGCCATGTTGCTGATGAGCGAGTCACGCGCCAAAGCGCTCGGTCTGAAAGCCCGTGCCCGTATTCGCTCTATGGCGGTAGTCGGTTGCGACCCATCCATTATGGGTTATGGCCCGGTACCGGCCAGCAAACTGGCGCTGAAACGTGCCGGCCTGAGCGTACAGGACATCGATCTGTTTGAATTGAATGAAGCCTTTGCCGCCCAGTCGCTGCCCTGCATCAAGGATCTGGGGCTGTTGGACAGCCTCGACGACAAAATTAACCTGAACGGCGGCGCCATTGCCTTGGGCCACCCGCTGGGCTGCTCGGGCTCACGTATCTCCACCACGCTGTTGAACAACATGGAACGCCGTGACGTGCAATTTGGTCTGGCGACCATGTGTATCGGCCTGGGTCAGGGGATTGCCACCGTATTTGAACGCGTTTAGCTGTGTCTATCTTGGGGTGACTGCGTAACTCATTCAAACCGCAGCATCCCGACAAGTTTAGTTGCCGTACTTCCCGCCTGTCAGGGGCGGGTTTTTTTATGCCTGAAATCTAGAGGTGCCCCAATAAAAAAGGGCAGCCACCGGCTACCCCACTTTATGTCAACCTTGCGCCTCAGATGAACGAGAAGGCGTCGCCAAACATATGCGCTTCCTGCGCACCGCGTTCAATGCAAAAACGTTCGCGGGCAATTTTTGCCATCTCAAACCGGCCGGCAATATAAATATCGTGCTCCGCCAGCGTGCCGAAATCCTGCAATACCGCACTGAGCACCGTGCCGCTGCGGCCACGCCACTCCTCTTCCGGCTGTTCGACCACCGGGATCACCTTCAGATTCGGGTGCTGTAACGACAGCGCTTCCAGCTCACTCAAATCATACAGGTGCTTCAGCTCACGCCCGCCCCAATAGATAGAGATATCGCGGTCCGGCTGTTGCTCCAGCGCGGTAAGCAGAATTGAACGCGCATAGGAGAAGCCTGTACCGCCGGCGATCAACACCAACGGACGGCTGCCTTCTTCTCGTAGCCAGGCATCGCCGTGCGGGATATCGACGGTAATCGCCTGCTCTTTCAGAATGCGATCCATCACCGCCATAGCGTACAGATTCAGCTCCGAAGCGCCGATATGCAGCTCGATATATTCTTGCTGTGAAGGCGTCGATGCCAGCGAGAAAGGACGCTTGTCGCGCTCATCCATCACTACCATCAGATACTGTCCTGCCTTGAAAGAAAACGGTGCCTCTGGCACCAAACGTACCCGATAAACCGTATCGGTAATGGCCTCTACGGAGGTCACTTTACAGCTCAATATTGTCATGCGTTCCCTCTGTCGGGTCATCAATGCAAAACTGAGAACGGAGCCTGACGCTACAACGTCGGTTCTCTGTCACTGAAAATTCCGAGCTCATCCCAGATTTCATCGACGCGCGCACGCACCTTTTCATCCATCTGAATTGGACGGCCCCATTCGCGCGGGGTTTCACCCGGCCATTTATTGGTGGCATCCAGCCCCATCTTCGATCCCAATCCGGAAACCGGGGAGGCGAAGTCCAGATAATCGATCGGCGTGTTTTCTACCATCACGGTATCCCTTGCCGGATCCATTCTGGTGGTGATCGCCCAAATCACATCATTCCAGTCACGCGCATTGATGTCATCGTCACAGACGATAACAAACTTGGTGTACATAAACTGACGCAGGAACGACCAGACGCCCATCATCACGCGCTTGGCATGACCGGCATACTGTTTTTTGATAGTCACCACCGCCAGGCGGTAAGAGCAACCTTCTGGCGGCAGGTAGAAATCTACGATTTCCGGGAACTGCTTTTGCAGGATGGGAACAAACACTTCGTTCAGCGCCACACCCAATACCGCCGGCTCATCCGGCGGACGGCCGGTGTAGGTCGAATGATAAATTGCATCACGACGCTGGGTGATGTGAGTAACGGTAAATACCGGGAAGCTGTCGATCTCGTTGTAGTAACCGGTGTGATCGCCATACGGGCCTTCCGGCGCCATTTCACCCGGCTCAATATAGCCTTCCAACACGATCTCCGCACTGGCGGGCACTTCCAGATCGCAGGATATGCATTTGACCACTTCGGTTTTGTTGCCGCGCAACAACCCGGCAAAGGCATACTCAGACAGGTTGTCCGGCACCGGCGTGACCGCCCCGAGGATAGTGGCGGGATCCGCACCCAGTGCAACAGCAACCGGGAAACGCTCACCGGGATGCGCCTGGCACCATTCCTGGTAATCCAACGCGCCGCCGCGGTGCGACAGCCAACGCATGATCACTTTATTCTTGCCGAGTACCTGCTGACGGTAAATGCCCAAATTCTGCCGCTCTTTTTGCGGCCCGCGGGTGATGGTCAACCCCCAGGTGATGAGCGGTGCAGCGTCTTCAGGCCAACAATGCATCACCGGAATACGGCCGAGATCGACGTCATCACCCTGCCATACCTGCTCCTGGCAAGGCGCGGAACCCAGTACCTTGGTCGGCATATTCAGCACTTGCTTGAACTTCGGCAACTTGTCGAACAGATCGCGGAACCCCTTCGGCGGCTCCGGCTCTTTGAGGAACGCCAGCAGCTTGCCGACCTCACGCAATGAGCTGACATCCTCCTGGCCCATGCCCATCGCTACGCGATTGGCCGTACCAAACAGATTGCACAGCACCGGCATGTCATACCCTTTCGGGTTTTCGAACAGCAACGCCGGGCCGCCCGCACGTAGAGTACGATC
Source organism: Serratia inhibens (assembly GCF_003591175.1). GTDB lineage: Bacteria > Pseudomonadota > Gammaproteobacteria > Enterobacterales > Enterobacteriaceae > Serratia > Serratia inhibens. Next base: position 11,572 of record NZ_QYYG01000004.1, read on the forward strand.
GGCAATTTCTGTCATTTCCAGATAGGGATCAATCGGCTGGCTGATGCGTTTTAGTTCCCCTCTCTTTTCCAGCAACGAGAGGAAATCGCGTAAGTCACGGTATTTCATGCTGATCATTATAACGGCCAGTGAGGAGAGCATTATAAGCCCTCTTCACGGTTGTTGCTGCACTTTTGTTAAACACCGGTAAAGGCATCGCCGGTTCTCAGTGGCACGTGAATGGCACCAGCGGGCGTAACGCCTGCGTATTGTCATACTCCTGGGTCTCCACGCCGTGGCGGAATACCTTGAAGCCTTGATCTCTGGCACTGAAGTAGCGCAAGTCATTGCCCTCAACGTGCAACAGGCTGCCCTCGCGCAGTGCCACAACCGATTCGCTCGGATTGACTGCGCAGAATTCCGCCAAGCGTTCATCACGAGTTTCACCCATGTGACCACTGATATGAGCATCGATATAATGCGGGTTAATCTGCACCGGGAACAAGCCCAATGCCGGCAGCACTACGCTGTTGCGCACCGGCATATCATTAGTGGTCCGAATGCTTGGCGTAGCAACGTTGCAGCCGGCGCTCCAACCGACATAAGGTACACCGCGTTCACGAACCGCACGCTGGATCGGGACGATGAGGCCCTTTTCATGCAACATCTGGTTCAACATCCAGGTATTGCCGCCGCTGACCAAAATGCATTGTGCCTGATCAATCGCCGCCGCCGGAGATTCGGCGTGATGAATGCCGGTTACCTGGATGCCCAGGGTCTGCGCCAGTTCCTGCGCACGTTGATCGTAATCGCTGCGGATCAGGGCATAAGGGACTAATACGGCAGACGTAATACCATGACGCGCGATCATCGCCAGCAACCGGCTCTTGGCATAACCCAACAATTCATCCTCGCCGGACAGCTTGCCGTTGCTTAACAGAAATAACTCCATGTCTTCCTCTCAATCGAAAATGATGAATAGCGTCACATCAGGCCACATCAGGCCAAGGCATACTTGCGACGGTAACAAATTTTTAGCCCTCTGTTATACCCAAGCCGTGCGAATAAGTGTGTGACCCCTCGCTAATTGCCGACGATTCATGCAGATAGCGGCTGTTACAAGCTGAAACCTGCATCACTATGTATCCGTACCGGCTTTTGATATGCTTACCGGCTGACAGAAAGGCATGTGAAATTATGGAATCTTGGTACTTACTGTATTGCAAACGCGGCCAACTTTTACGGGCGCAGGAACACCTGGAGCGCCAGGAAGTGAACTGCCTGAGCCCGATCATTACGCTGGAAAAAGTCGTGCGCGGTAAACGCATCTCGGTCAGCGAGCCCCTGTTCCCCAACTACCTGTTTGTGGAGTTCGACCCGGAACGCATTCACACCACAACCATCAGCGCAACACGTGGTGTCAGCCATTTCGTGCGCTTTGGCTCGCTGCCGACGACCATCCCGCAGAAGGTTATCGAAGAGCTGCAGACTCATGCCAGTGAAACCTATTTCGACCCGGAAACCCCTCAGCCAGGCGATACCGTACTGATCGTAGACGGCATGTTCGAAGGGCTGAAGGCGATTTACACCGAGCCGGACGGAGAAGCTCGCTCAATGCTGCTGCTGAATCTGATTAACAAGCAGGTCAGCCAAAGCGTGGACAATCGGCAGTTCCAAAAGCTATAAAAAGCAAAAAGGCGCCAAATGGCGCCTTGGTCATGGGATACAAGCGCCTTAGCGCTGCATCGCTTCATCATGCATCCACTGAGCTACCCGCTTGGCGAAGTAGGTCAGCACACCATCGGCCCCAGCACGCTTGAAGCACATCAGCGACTCCATCACCGCCGGTTGCTCCTGTAGCCAGCCGTTTTGAATCGCGGCCATGTGCATCGCATATTCCCCGGAAACCTGATAGGCAAAGGTCGGCACGCCAAAGGTATCTTTCACCCGACGCACCACATCCAGATAAGGCATACCGGGTTTCACCATCACCATATCCGCGCCTTCCTGCAGATCTTGCGCAATTTCCTGCAGGGCTTCGTCACTGTTGGCAGGGTCCATCTGATAGGTTTTCTTGTTGCCGCCTTTCAGATTGCCGCTCGAACCGAGCGCATCTCGGAACGGACCATAATAGCAGGAGGCATATTTGGCGGAGTACGCCATGATCTGGGTATTAATCAGCCCCTGATGCTCCAGACGATCGCGGATCGCGCCGATACGGCCGTCCATCATATCGCTTGGCGCCACGATTTCCGCTCCGGCTTCCGCATGGGATAACGCCTGACGCACCAGAATATCTTTGGATATATCGTTAATGACGTAACCGTGCTCGTCGATCACGCCGTCCTGGCCGTGCGTGGTGTAAGGATCCAGCGCCACGTCCGTCAGAATACCCAGCTCCGGTACCGCATCTTTCAACGCGCGCACCGTACGCTGCACCAGGCCGTCCGGATTATAAGCTTCTTCCGCATGCAATGACTTCAGACCCGGTTCAATCACCGGGAACAGGGAGATCACCGGTACACCGAGTTTGGCGATGGCTTCCGCTTCCTTAATCAGCAGATCAATGCTCATGCGCGATACGCCTGGCATGGATGCTACCGCTTCCTGACGGTTATTGCCTTCCATGACAAATACCGGATAAATCAGGTCGTTAACCGTCAGTTGATTCTCAGCTACCAGACGGCGACTGAAATCATGACGGCGCACACGGCGCATACGGCGGCCTGGAAAAGCGCCCGGAAATGCATAGCTCATAGTTTTCTCCTAACTCATACCAGCCGGAACAGCCGGCGGGCGTTCTCAACGGTTTTCTGCCCCAACCATTCAGGGTCTTCTTGCCGCCAGGTAGCCACCTGCCGGACGATATGGGGCAAAAAACAGGGTTCGTTGCGGCGAGATGCAGGTTTAGGGCGTAAATCCCGGGGCAACAGATAGGGTGCGTCGGTTTCCAGCAATAAACGGTCCGCCGGGATCCGCGGCAACAGTGCGCGCAATTCCAGGCCACGCCGCTCATCGCAGACCCAACCGGTAATACCGATCGACAACCCCAGCGACAGACAGTGGTCTAATTCCTGGGTGGTGCCGGTAAAGCAGTGCACCACGGCCGCGGGCAGTTTATCCAACCACGGTGCCAACAGCGCGGCAAAACGTGCGTGCGCGTCGCGGCAATGAAGAAAAACCGGCATCCCCAGCTCTGCCGCCAATGCCAACTGGGCGCTGAAAGCCTCTTCTTGCTGCTCCGGGGTGGAGAAATTACGGTTGAAATCCAGCCCGCACTCCCCTATCGCCACCACTTCCGGCCTGATAGCCAACTGGCGGATGCGGGCTGCAGTATCCTCGCTCCAACCGCTGGCATGGTGCGGGTGCACACCTGCGGTGGACCAACAGTAACCGGCGTGCTGCTGCGCCAGGTCACTGGCGGCCTGGCTTTCTTGCAAGTCGGTACCGGTAATTAACAGCCCATCCACGCCAGCGGCGCGTGCGCGTTCCACCACTGCCGGGCGGTCTTTGGCAAACTGTGAACTGGTGAGATTAACGCCGATATCAAACATGTTTTTTTCCAAAGCAAAAGCCGCCCATCGGGCGGCTTTAGAAACAAAACGCAGATTAAGCTGCCGGGGGTTCATCACCCTCGTCTTCTTCTTCCGGCTGCGGGCGGCGCTTGCCGGTGTAAAAGCGGGCAAAGAACACGCCCACTTCAAACAGTAGATACATCGGGATCGCCAGCAAGGTCTGCGAGAAAACATCCGGCGGCGTTAACAGCATGCCAACCACAAAAGCCCCGACCAGGACATAAGGACGCTTCTTTTTCAGATCTTCCGGCGAAGTGACGCCACTCCAACACAGCAGAATAATGGCAACCGGTACCTCAAACGCCACGCCAAACGCCATAAACAGCGCCATGACGAAATCGAGGTAGTTATTGATGTCGGTAGCAATCATCACCCCGGCCGGCGCGGTCTTGGCAAAAAAACCGAACGCCAGCGGGAACACGATAAAATAGGCAAACGCCATGCCGAGATAAAACAGCAAGCTGCTGGAGACCAGCAAAGGCATCATCAAACGACGTTCATGCTTGTACAACGCCGGGGCAATAAAGGCCCAGACCTGATACAGGATCACCGGCGCAGAAACAAACACCGAGACGATCATGGTCAGCTTGATGGGGGTAAAGAAGGGTGAGGCCACGTCTGTGGCTATCATGCTCGCCCCGGCAGGCAACTGTTTGATCAGCGGCGCAGACACCAGTTGATAAATATCGTTGGCGAAATAAACCAGCGCCAGGAAGATCACCAGCACGCTGATAATCGAGTTTAACAACCGCTTACGCAGTTCTATCAGGTGACTGATAAGGGGTTGGGTATCTTCAACAGCCATGTTTTAACGATCGCCACTAGGTTGGTGAGACGCTGGGGTTTTATCCGCAACAGGTTCTGGGGTTGTCTCCACAGTCGCAGCAACAGGCTGCTTGACCGGCTGCGCTGCTGGCGGTTGCACTGCCTGCGGCGTGGCTGCAACGACAGGCTCCGGCTCTACCGGTTTAGGTACAGCCGCCGGTGAGGCGGCAGTGGTCGCAGCCTCCGCCGGGGTCACGCCGTCATGAATGGCTTCCGGGTCGGTGACCAGAGGGTTATGGATGGTGTGCGCCGCTTCGTCTTTGTCTTCGCCATGATAAGAACGCTTCAGCGATTGCGCCGCGTCTTTCAGCTCATCCATTGACGCCTTCAGTTCCGGCGACAAATTCTGCAGGCCCGCCTTCTCAACCTTTTTCAGGCTGTCTTGCAGTTCCTGCAGCTTCAGTTCCTGAGAAAGTTCATTCTGTACCGAAGCCGCCAACGAACGCAGGGCACGGATCCAACCCGAAACTGTTCTAACCGCTACCGGCAACCGTTCTGGCCCGAGTACCACCAGGCCAATGACCAGAACCAGCAGCAGTTCACTAAACCCTATGTCAAACACGGTTTATACCTGCTCTTTGTTCTTCGACTCTTCCGCTTTCACTTCCGGCTGCTTATCGGTAATAGGCTTTGCCGTAAAGTCAGCATCATCCAGGCTGGTTTTCTCAGCCGTGTTGGTCGGTGGCGTGTTGTCGTCACCAATCGCCTTTTTAAAACCCTTGATTGATGCACCGAGATCGGAGCCCAGCGTACGGAGTTTTTTGGTACCGAACAGCAGTACCACGATCACCGCGATGATCAACAATTGCGTAATACTAATACCGCCCATTGCAATTACCTCTATTTTTACAGGGTTTTTTCAAAATCTGCCGTATTATACGGCAGTTTTTACCAGAGTTTTGAATCAATTCAGGTGGTTCGCTTCCAGCCAATCACCCAGGATACGATGCCGGCAGCCATCAGCCACGCGGGGAAGACCTCGACCTTCCCTAACAGCAAAATCGTACCGCTTACTAACAGTGTAGCGCCAACGCCGAACAAATAACGCGATTGCCCCTGACGAACGCGCTGGGCCTGCATCTGATTGGTCAGCTTATCAACGCTTTGTTGCAACCGTTTATGCTGTTGCAGACTATCGTAAAATAATTCAGGCAATTCGGGCAGCTTCTCCGCCCAAAACGGTGCTTTTTCCTTCAGGGCGCGAATCACCGCCGGTATGCCGACCTGATCATGCATCCAACTCTCAAGGAATGGCTTGGCGGTAGTCCATAAATCCAACTTCGGATAGAGCTGCCGCCCCAGGCCTTCAACATACAGCAAGGTCTTCTGCAATAACACCAGTTGCGGCTGTACTTCCATATTGAAACGGCGCGCGGTATTGAACAGATTCAACAGCACGTTGCCGAACGAAATCTCCTCGAGCGGCTTCTCGAAGATCGGCTCGCACACGGTGCGGATGGCGAACTCGAAGTCTTCCACATTGGTATCACGCGGTACCCAGCCTGAATCAACATGCAGCTCTGCCACTTTGCGGTAATCACGGTTGAAAAAGGCGATGAAATTTTCTGCCAAATAGCGTTTGTCGTCCTTGTTCAACGAGCCGACGATGCCGCAGTCAATGCCGATATAACAGGGATTTTCAGGGTGCTCGTAGCTGACAAAAATATTACCGGGATGCATGTCCGCATGGAAAAAACTGTCGCGGAATACCTGGGTAAAGAATACCTGTACCCCACGCTCAGCCAATAGCTTCATGTTGGTGCCCTGCTTTTCCAGCGTGGCAATATCCGAAACCGGTATGCCGTAGATGCGTTCCATCACCAGCACACTTTCACGGCAATAGTCGGAGTAGACCTCCGGCACGTACAGCATCGGGCTGCCATCAAAATTGCGGCGCAGCTGGATGGCGTTTGCCGCTTCACGCAACAGGTTCAACTCGTCCAGCAGAGTCTTTTCGTACTCTCGCACTACTTCACGCGGCCGCAAACGACGGCCATCCGGCATCAGTTTTGGCACCCAGCCCGCCAAACGATACATCAGGCGAACGTCGGCCTTGATGATTGGCCCGATATCCGGTCGGATGACCTTCAGTACAATTTCCTGCCCGGTGGTTTTCAGGCGCGCAGTATGCACCTGTGCTATCGACGCAGATGCCAGCGCCTGCTGGTCAAAATCATCAAACCAGGTTTCCAGCGGGCCCCCCATCGCCAATTCGATGTGCTTGCGCGCCAATGCGCCGTCGAATGGCGCAACCCGATCCTGCAGCAAGGTCAGTTGATCGGCAATCTGTGGCGGGAACAGGTCACGGCGAGTGGACATCATCTGGCCGAATTTGATCCATACCGGCCCCAACTCTTGCAGAGCCAGACGCAAACGCTCGCCCAGAGGCTTGTCTGCGTGGCGATTGGGCATCCAAAACAGCAGGCGGCGGCCAAAACGCAGCGGCAGCGTCAGGCGCATCTTGGGGATCAGTTCATCCAGGCCATAGCTGAGAAAAACGCGGACAATCAAATACAGACGGCGTAGTTCGCCAGGGGTCATCGTTTACCCTCCAACTTGTCCATGCGGGCAATCAGAGCTTCGGTGCTGCGGACGGTGGCGTCAACTTCCTCGTTGAACCACACCACTTCCAGCGGCCCCGGTGCCACGCGCCACTCTTCCGTCAGGGTTTCCGCCACGTAATGCTGCTGACGCTGCAACCCCGATCGCAACAGGCTCGCGCCTTTACCGAGCACCTGGGTGATGCTCTGCGCGGCAATGTCACCGATATAGGGCGACAGCCATTCCGCCGGATCCCACTCCGCCAGATCAAGCAGCCCCACCAGCTGTTGCACCACCTGAATATCGCCCTCGACGATCAACTCGCCGTTGCGCATCAATGGCGAAAGCTGTTGACGATCGCGCAGCTTCAACAACACCGATATCCGGCTGCGTACCGTGCAATCGGCATTATCTTCAGACTGGCCAAGCACATCCACCCGCTGTTCGCTGAATATCAACACCAACGGCGAAGCGAGCTCCTGCAACTCAATACGCAGTATTTTGCCGGCCAACCGCAGACGGGCGGCCTTCATACTGCGATCGCGGAACAGCAGACTATTGAGCGATGTCTCCAGCGCGCCGGTCAACAGGGGGGTTAGCAGCATCGGCATGTCCATATCAGAACTTGAAGCCACGATGCAGGGCCACAATACCGCCGGTCAGATTGAAATAGGTCACGTTGTCAAAACCGGCGGCTCCCATCATGCCCTTCAGCGTTTCCTGATCGGGATGCATACGGATTGACTCGGCCAGATAACGGTAGCTTTCCGGATCCTTCACCACCAGCTCGCCGATTTTCGGCAGCACGTGGAACGAATAGGCATCATAGGCTTTGCTCAGCGGGGCCAGCAGCGGTTTGGAGAACTCCAGTACCAACAGGCGGCCGCCTGGCTTCAGCACGCGGAACATCGAACGCAGCGCCTTGTCTTTGTCGGTGACGTTGCGCAGGCCGAAGGAAATGGTGATGCAGTCAAAATAGTTATCCGGGAACGGCAACGCTTCGGCATTAGCCTGCACATAGCTGATGTTGCCGATGATGCCGCGATCGCGCAGCTTCTCGCGCCCCATCTTCAGCATGGAGTCGTTAATGTCCGCCAGCACTACCTGCCCTTGCTCACCGACCATGCGGGAGAACTTGGCGGCCAGATCGCCGGTGCCGCCGGCCAGATCCAGTACACGCTGCCCACGGCGCACGCCGCTGCAATCAATGGTAAACCGCTTCCAGATACGGTGGATGCCAAACGACATCAGGTCGTTCATCACGTCATACTTTGCCGCTACCGAATGAAAAACGTCTGCCACCATGGCCTGCTTTTCGTCTCTAGCGACGGTGCGAAAACCGAAATCTGTGGTTTCCTGCGATTGATCTGCCATTGTCCTGCCTGCTATTCAGTCAATTTTGTGTGGTCGAGTGTACCAGAACCCCACGGAATACCCCACCTCGCGGCGGCTGTCATGCCTGCGAAGCGGAGCGTGGTTCTTCGGCGGAATCGTCGTCTTCCGCCTGCGGCAACGCGTTGACGTCATCGTCATCCGCTGCCTCATCTTCATCATCATGCTGCGCGCCGGCCTGCTGTGCCAGCAAGGGATTGATCGGCCGTTTCACCTCGACCCCCAGCGCGCGGAACCCTTCGGTTTGGCCGATAAGATTACCACGGCCTTCGCTCAGTTTGTTCATCGCCTGGCGATAACTCCCCTGGGCCTTGTCCAGGCTCTGCCCCAACGCCGACATGTCGTCGACAAACAGCCGCATCTTGTCATACAACCGCGCCGCCCGGTCGGCAATGCGCTGCGCGTTCTGGCTCTGGTGCTCATAGCGCCACAGGTTGGTAATGGTGCGCAACGCGACCAACAACGTGGTCGGGCTGACCAGCATAATATTGTGTTTAAGCGCTTCGCTTATCAATTCCGGCTCCCGGTCGATGGCCAGCAGGAAAGCCGGCTCCACCGGGATAAACATCAACACATAGTCCAGTGAACGCAGGCCGGGCAACTGTTGATAATCTTTACGCCCCAGCAAGCGAATGTGGCCGCGCAGCGAGGCAATATGCTCGCTCAGCGCCGCCTCGCGTTCCGCTTCATCTTCACTGTTGAAATAACGTTCGTAGGCGACCAGCGACATTTTCGCATCGATCACGACGTCCTTGCCCTGCGGCAGACGCACAATAACGTCAGGCTGCATACGGCTCTGATGATCCAACCGCACATTAACCTGAGTTTCATACTCGTGCCCCTCGCGCAAACCCGAGGCTTCCAGCACCCGGCTGAGCACCACCTCACCCCAGTTACCCTGGGTTTTATTATCGCCTTTCAGCGCCTTGGTAAGGTTAATCGCCTCACGCGCCATCTGTGCGTTGAGTTGCTGCAGGTTACGTATTTCATGGGTCAGGGTATGGCGCTCGCGGGCCTCCTGGCCAAAGCTGTCCTGCACCTGACGGCGAAAACCGTCCAGTTGCTCGCGCAGCGGCAGCAACAGCCGATCCAGGCTCTGCTGGTTCTGTTCATTCACCTTGCGCCCGCTGTGTTCGAAGATGCGGTTGGCCAGGTTTTCAAACTGGGTGGTGAGCCGTTGTTCGCTGTTGATCAACAGACGCTGCTTCTCTTCCGCCGCCATGCGGGTCTCTTCCAGGCGGATGGTCACTTCACGCAGTTCGGCTTCCTGAGCGCTGTTGACCTCACGCTGGGCGCGCAGTTCCTGATTAAGCAGTTCACATTCGTTGCGCCAGTGATTGAGCTGCTGCAATTTTTCGTGCCCGGCCGCCAATTGGCTGTGCAAATTGCGCAGTTCCAAATCGGTTTGCCGCATTTGCTGTTCATACCGCTGTAGAATTTCCTGCCGGGCCGCCGTTTCCTGCTGTGCCTGCTGCAACGACTGTTCCAGCAGCCGCAGCTCGGTTTCATGCTGCGCATGGGCCTGTTGCACGCGCAGGCTGGCGATCAACCACCCCAGCAGTATGCCGATCGCAACCCCGCCCACACCGTAAACCAAACTGGTATCCACCCTGCCTCCTGTTACGCCTTGCCGTTCCTGCGTTTAATGCGCCTGTTGCCCGTCACGTTAAGGGGAGGCTGTATGGATGTCCAGTCTGATTTTGCACCGGGAACGCAATATTGCGAAACGCCGCGCAAGTCAGGCAAGAACTAACCAAACCATTGGGTTAGCCACTTGATGCCAAACGCCCCCGGCGCAAGAATACCGAACGCCCAGATCATCGCCGAAGTGATATTCGCCAGTTGGAAGTAACCTTGGGGCATGCCGCAGATGCCGCCGACCAGCGGCACCACCGCGCGCAGCGGGCCGAAGAAACGGCCGATAAAAATACCCAACACGCCCCAGCGTTCAAAAAACCTATGGCCGCGGTCCAGCAACTGCGGATTACGCGATAGTGGCCACATATGCGCCACTCGGTCCTGATAGTGATAACCGATCCAATAAGAAAGCCAGTCGCCGAAAAATGCCCCCATGGCGGCGGCGGCCCAGATAGGCCAAAAAGCGATGCCGCTCTCGCCAATCAACGCGCCCAACGCCAGCAGGATCACCGTGGCCGGCAACAGCAGGGACAAGAACGCCAGCGATTCGCCGAATGCCAGGAAGAAAATAATGGGAATGGCCCAGCCTTCGTGCTGACGCACGGCGTCGCTGACCCAGTTGATAATGTCGTTGAGGCTCAATACAGGCTCCTGATGCGGGGTTTTCTGTGCCAAGGATACGCAATGCCGACCGGGGCAGGTTAAACCCCGACTAAACATGTCGCGGTTTACTCGAGGTAGAACGCCTGCAGCGTTTCACGCTGACTTGGGCCCAGGCCGTATTCTGCCTCCAGCCAGCGATCGGTGGAACCGTATTGAGTGCGAATACCGCTCAGGGCGGTCATCAGGAACTCTTCGCGGACGCTTAGCACGTAGGTGAACTGCCCCAGCGCCGAGGCGCTCAGGCGAATCGACAGTTGATCCAGCATGTGCTCGCGGAAGGTCGCCAGCGTGGTTTCGGTCAGCAGGTAATCTTCAACCACCGTCGCCTCGTCAGCCCCCAGGGCAAACAACACCAGTGCCGCCCCCACCCCGGTGCGATCCTTACCCACCGCGCAATGCTGGACGATAGCGCCGCTATCGGGGGTAAGCAGCAGTTGGGTCAGCCGTTTATACGCAGGATTGCCGAACGGCAGCCGGCGATACAGCTCCTGCATAAACGCCTGTGCGTCGAAACCGGCCAACGTCTGGCTGGTCAGCTTTTCCAGGTTAGCGTTAACCCCACTGCTCAATGGGTTGGCCGGAACATGATGGTAATCGGCGCCACGCCACAGAATATCAGGCTTGTCCTGCACTTCGTCGGCGTCACGGTAGTCCAGCACCGAGCGCACCGGCACGCCGGCCAGGAAGGTGCAGTCGTTTTCCGTCAGGCAATTCAGCGAGCCGGAACGGAACAACAGACCGCGTTTGATGCGGCGACCACCGACGACGCCGTTGCCGCCTAGATCGCGGAAATTAATGCCGCCATCAAGCGGAGCAAGTGAAGGATGAAGCAGAATCTGGGCGGTCATAGACGTCCTCGTGGTTATTGTCTAAAAGGCGCAACCTGAACGGCAAAACCGAAATCAACGGATAAAGAGGCGGCCGAAAGGATGGCGCTGATGGCTATATACACCCTGGCTTTCACGTTGCGGCCAGCCGCAGTTTGCAAGGCGTGGATATAACCGTAACAGATTAAGGCTGAATGGAAAAACGGACCGCGTTGGCGGCCCGTTGAAGGGGGAGGCGATTACAGCAGGCGGCGTGCCGCTTCAACCACAATCTGTACCGCTTTGCTTTCGGTGTTTTTCATGGTTTCTGCGTTTGGAATTTCCTGCTGGGTGCGATTGACGATCACGCCGGCAACCATACCGGCGCGCAGGCCCTGGCTGGCGCACATGGTCAGCAGAGTGGCGGATTCCATTTCATAGTTCATTACGCCCATCGCCTGCCATTCTTCCATCGAGCCCTTAAAGCGGCTGACGACGCGGCCGGAATAGGTATCGTAACGTTCCTGGCCAGGATAGAAGGTGTCAGAAGACGCGGTCACGCCAATGTGGGTGGCGGCACCGCTGGCCTTGGCGGCCTCGACCAGTGCGGTGGTACAGGCGAAGTCGGCCACTGCCGGGAATTCCATCGGCGCAAAATGCAGGCTGGCACCGTCGAGACGAACCGCCGCGGTAGTGACCAGCACGTCGCCGACGTTGATGTTCGACTGAATCGCCCCGGTGGTGCCGATACGCAGGAAGGTACGGATCCCCAGCTGCGCCAGTTCTTCAACGGCGATCGAGGTAGACGGACCGCCGATACCGGTGGAGCAGACGATCACTGCCTTGCCGTCCAGCTCTGCACGCCAGGTAGTAAATTCACGATGGGAAGCCAGATGCACCGGATTTTCCATCAGCTTGGCAATTTTCTCTACGCGCTGCGGATCGCCCGGAACGATGGCAAGCTGGGCCCCTTGTAAATCGTTTTTAGTGAGGCCGAGATGAAAAACGTCAGATTGAGACATGCGAGACTCCTCATAGATCATGTTTATTGGGAGGAACAAAAAAGTACTCTACTGAAAATCGCCACCTAATTTCGTGACGACCATCACCATGAATAAAGAAACAGATAGCAATCTACATAATTTTTGTGATTCAAGTCACATAAAATCACCCAGGGGCGTTCCATGAACGCCGTACCTGCCACAAGTCTAGCCGACAAAACAAAGCGTCGTTTTACCTGCCTCTTCCCTGGCGACAAGCCCCTTTCCCGCGATGAGGCCACTTACGGCAGCGCCGAAAAATAGCCTTATTTTATCGGCGACTTAGCAACAAAAAATGTGGCTAACGCACCTTATGGCGCTAATGCAGGCCAAAATGCGCAATACCCTGATAAAAAGATAAGAAAAACGCGCTAAAGCCAGATAATTAATCGTTTTTTACAGACTTGACCGAAAATGCTCAACCGGGTGCCAATAACGGGTAATCTTACCTATAGTTATTCTCAGCGCTTTTTTCTATTGCACGGAGACCGCAATGAAAACCGACCATGTGATGACATTAAAACAGGCTCAGGGGGGATTCGCCCCGGCCGTAATACCCTTGGCCGCTTCCACTCTTCATACCGACGCACAGGGTATTCATGCCGGGGAAACCACCATTCCCTCGCAGGGTGACAACCTGCCGGCCTATATTGCCAAGCCGGCGAACCACGACGGCCCCTTCCCGGTAGTGCTGGTGGTACAAGAGATTTTTGGCGTGCACGAGCATATTCAGGATCTGTGCCGCCGCCTGGCGAAACAGGGCTACCTGGCGATAGCGCCCGAGTTGTATTTCCGCCAGGGGGATGCCAGGGATTACACCGACATAGGCGAATTGTTCCAGAAACTGGTGGGCAAGGTGCCGGACCGTCAGGTGCTGGCCGATCTCGACCACGCAGCCCATTGGGCCACCCGTCATGGCGGCGACGCCGGCAAGCTGGCGATTACCGGTTTCTGCTGGGGCGGTCGCATTACCTGGCTGTATGCGGCACATAACCCGCAGTTGAAGGCAGCAGTGGCCTGGTACGGCAAGTTAGTGGGCGAAAAAACGCTGAACTCCCCCAAACACCCGGTCGACGTCGCAACGCAGCTGTCTGCGCCGGTGCTGGGATTATACGGCGGCCAGGACACCGGCATCCCGTTGGAAACGGTGGAGACCATGCGCCAGGCGATTCGCGCAGCTAACGCCAATGCCGAGATCGTGGTGTACCCCGAAGCGGGTCATGCCTTCAATGCCGATTATCGCCCAAGCTATGATGCCGAAGCGGCGACGGACGGCTGGCAACGCATGCTGGCATGGTTCGCCCAGCACGGCGTAGCCGGCGTCAAATAATTCTCCCACGGGCGCGCTGCTACTGCGCCCGGTCTACTCGCCCACCGCCGGCTCACTGCGCTGCCGGTTACGGTACACCGAAGCCGAACATCGGTTATTCTTGCGAAACAGGCGGCAGAAATAATTGCTGTCAACAAAGCCGCAGGCCTTCGCTACGTCCTTTACCTTCATATTGTCGTCCCTGAGCAGGTGTCGGGCCTGTTCCAGCCGGACATGATTCAGGGACTCGTTAAAACCCATGCCGCCCGACTTTTGGAACAAATGCGAAAGGTAATTGGGGGAAATGCCAAAAAATTGCGCAACCGACTCGCGGGTTAAAGGCTCACGGAAATGCGCTTCAAGATAATCCCGCACCGCCAAAAACAACGTCTGACTGCGTGATGCCACCGGTGCCGACGAGCCGAACAGGTCGATCGCATGGCTCAGCAGGCCCTTCACCAGAAAGCGCGCCGTTGACTGATCGTTATGATGCGCCGCCAGTTCGCTCAAGGCCTGCAGCGTAAAAGATCCCACGCGCGATCCTCGTCGTGCCACGCTATCCTTCCCCTGAGGGATAGGATCGCGGCCATCCCATTTCAGCAGGCTGTAACCGAGTTGCTGCTTGTTGAACCGCAGGCTGAGCGTGGTGACCGGCCGCTGCCAGTGCGGGCAGTGCCACCCCTGCGCCGGGACAAACAACGCATCGCCGGGCAGTAACAACTGCCGCTGGCGTTCCCCCTGATGCCCTACCCAGGCCACGCTTTGCTCCCCGGCCAGCACCAGCTCAATACGCGGATAATTGACCAAAGAGGAAAGGTCCGGCGCAGGATGCCGGTTATCGGCAAAATAAACCTGCCTGATCCCCTGCGCGTCATCCAGTAACGGCGCCAACACCGTCAGCAGCGGATGTTTCATCAGCGATGATCCTCCAACCCGGAAAAGATAACGCCAGATGATAACCAATCGACCAAGGGAAAAATCTGCGGCAGGGCAAAAAATGAACGATTGCGGTTGAGCAACGAAAAAGGGCGCCGCAACGCCCAAAAATAATCACACCAGAACATTATTGATTGCGCCAGCCTCGATGGCCGAGCGCACATCGGTCAGGCTTGCTGCTCGCGCAGGCGCTGAGCCGCCAACACCATGTTGGCCAGCGACTGACGGGTTTCCGGCCAGCCACGGGTTTTCAGGCCGCAATCCGGGTTAACCCACAGGCGTTCCGCCGGGATGTTCTGCGCCGCTTTACGCAGCAGCGCTTCGATCCATTCCACGCTTGGCACGTTTGGTGAGTGGATGTCGTACACGCCTGGGCCAATTTCGTTTGGATACTCGAACTCTTTGAAGGCTTCCAGCAGATCCATATCGGAACGCGAGGTTTCGATGGTGATCACATCGGCATCCAGCGCCGCGATGGAATCCATGATGTCGTTGAATTCGCAGTAACACATGTGGGTGTGGATCTGCGTGTCATCCTGCGCGACGGCGGCGTTCAGTTTGAAGGCATCCACTGCCCAGTCCAGGTAAGCGGCCCAGTCGGATTGACGCAGCGGCAACCCTTCACGCAGTGCCGGTTCGTCAATCTGGATGATGCCGATACCGGCTTTTTCCAGATCTTCCACTTCGTCGCGCAGCGCCAGGGCGATCTGCTTGGCGATCACTTCACGGGTTACGTCTTCGCGCGGGAATGACCAGCAAAGGATGGTCACCGGGCCGGTCAACATGCCTTTTACCGGCTTGTCGGTCAGCGATTGCGCATATTTCGCCCACTCAACGGTAATGGCTTCAGGACGGCTGATGTCGCCAATGATCACCGGCGGTTTTACGCAGCGGGAACCGTAGCTCTGTACCCAGCCATTTTGGGTAAAGACGAAGCCATCGAGGTTCTCACCGAAGTATTCCACCATGTCATTACGCTCGGCTTCGCCGTGCACCAGCACGTCCAGGCCCAGACGCTCTTGTTCAACAATCGCCTGTTTGATGTGCTCGCTAATGCTGGTGCGGTAGTTGTTGCCGTCCAGACGCCCCTGTTTGAAGTCCAGGCGCAAGCCGCGGATTTCGGTGGTCTGCGGGAATGAACCGATAGTAGTGGTCGGCCAGGCCGGCAGGTTGAAGCGATCGCGCTGTGCCTGAGCGCGCTGAGCGTAAGGGCTCTGGCGCTCGCTGTCTTGTGCGGTAATGGCGGCCAGACGTTGGCCTACCTGCGCATTGTGTACGCGGCTGGATTGACGACGGGCGCGGATTGGCGCGCTGTACGCGTCCAGTTCTGCCCGCTTTTCTGCACCCGGTGCGTTCAACGCCGCGCTCAGCAAAGCCACTTCGGCGCATTTTTGCAGGGCGAAGGCGAACCAGCTCTTCACTTCTTCATCCAGGCGGGTTTCCACGCTCAGATCGATGGGGCTGTGCAGCAGGGAACAAGAGGTGCCAATCCACAGCGGACGGCTGTTAACCAGCGGTTGCAGGCGCTCGAACCAGTTGCTCAGGTCGGCACGCCAGACGTTACGGCCATTGATGACGCCCAGCGACAGCAGCCACTCTTTTGGCAATGCCTTGTTCAATACGGCGATATCGTCGTGACCGGCCACCAGATCGACATGCAGGCCCTGTACCGGCAATGCGCGGATAGTGTCGAGGTTGTGACCGACGCTGTCGAAATAGGTGGTCAACAGCAGTTTTACCTGGCCCTGCAACGCGTCGTAAGCCGGTTTGAAGGCGTCGAGCCATGCCTGCGGCAGCTCCAGCACCAGTGCAGGTTCGTCGATCTGCACCCACTCTACGCCGCGCTGCGCCAGTTCGGCCAGAACCTGCTGGTAAACCGGCAGAATGTCCTTCAGCAAAGACAGTCGATCAAACTGCTCACCCTTCACTTTGCCCAGCCACAGGTAAGTGACCGGCCCCAGCAGCACAGGCTTGATTTTGTGGCCCAGCGCCAGCGCTTCGTCTACTTCATCCAGCAATTGAGTCCAGCCCAGTTTGAACTGCTGGCCCTTCTGGAATTCAGGCACCATGTAGTGGTAGTTGGTGTTAAACCACTTGGTCATTTCTGCCGCCGCCGCCGGTTCACCGGTCGGTGCACGGCCACGGCCCAGACGGAACAGCTGGTCCAGATCGATTGAGCCATCCGCATTTTGATGACGTGCCGGCACGTTGCCCAGCAGCAAGCTGGTGGTCAATACATGATCGTACCAGGCGAAATCGCCGACCGGCACCAAATCCACCCCGGCCTGCTGTTGCTGTTGCCAATGGCGAGCACGCAGCTCGCGGCCAACCGCCAGCAGCTCTTCCTGCGTTGAGTTGCCTGCCCAGTAACTTTCCTGAGCTTTTTTCAGTTCACGTCGCAGCCCAACGCGTGGAAAACCCAGTGTGTGATTTAGAATTGCCATCGTCATATTCCCCATTTAGCCGTCCAGATGTTTACACATCCATAATCCGCAGGTACTGTATTAACCACAAGCGCAATTTATTCACTGTCACTGTGAAGGACTCTCATGATCGAACTGAAACACTTACGGACGCTGCAGGCTCTGCGCAACACCGGCTCTCTGGCGGCCGCCGCGGCCCAACTCCATCAGACGCAATCGGCCCTGTCGCATCAGTTCAGCGATCTGGAACAGCGTCTGGGCTTCAAACTGTTCGTTCGAAAAAGCCAACCGCTGCGCTTTACCGTGCAGGGAGAAATCCTGTTACAGCTGGCAGAACAGGTACTGCCGCAAATCCAGCAGGCATTGCAGGCTTGCCACGAACCGCATCAAACCACGCTGCGCATCGCCATCGAATGCCACAGCTGCATTCAGTGGCTGACGCCCGCATTGGACAACTTCCGCCAGAGCTTTCCGCAGGTGGTGATGGACTTTAAGTCCGGCGTCACCTTTGATCCGCAACCGGCGCTGCAGCAAGGGGAGCTGGATCTGGTGCTGACCTCAGATATCCTGCCGCGCAGCGGCCTGCACTATTCGCCGATGTTTGATTTCGAGGTGCGTCTGGTGCTGGCGCCGGATCACCCACTGGCCGGCAAACTGCATATTGAGCCGGAAGATTTGAGCGATGAGACGCTGATGATTTATCCAGTGCAGCGTCAGAGGCTGGATATATGGCGTCATTTCCTGCAACCGGCCGGCGTCAGCCCGGCGCTGAAAAACGTCGATAACACCTTGCTGCTGATCCAGATGGTATCGGCACGGATGGGGATTGCGGCGCTGCCGCATTGGGTAGTCGAAAGTTTTGAACGCCAGGGGCTGGTGGTGACAAAAACCCTGGGCGATGGCCTGTGGAGCCGCCTGTATGCGGCAGTACGCGACGGCGAGCAGCGCCAGGCGGTGACGGAAGCCTTTATCCGCTCGGCGCGCCAACACGCCTGCAATCACCTGCCGTTCGTACGCGACGCTGCGCGCCCGGGCAGCCTCGCCGCCAGCGTCAAACCGCTGGCTTCATAAGCCTAATCCTGCGGGCTGCCTGCGCTTGGGTAGCCCGTGGTCTCAATTAGCCGGCTTTGGCGCCACCCAGCGGCGGTGCACCCACAGCGAAGCGACAATCACCGCCCCGCCGATAATAAAACTCGGCCAGTGCGGTTGCTGCTGCCAGATAGCCAAATTCACCAGCAACCCGGCGGGCACGTGCATGTTGTTCATGATGCCGAGCGTTCCGGCATCCACCTGCGTTGCACCGTAGTTCCACATGAAATAGCCCAGCCCGGAAGCCACCACGCCCAGCCACACCAGAATGCCCCATTGCAGGTTAGTGGTCGGCAACTGTTGCGGGTTACCCCACAGGCACCAGGCGACCACCGCGACCACCAACGCCCCGAGGTAGAACCAGGAAAACGCCGTGTGTTGCGGCAACGGGTGCACCTCCATCAGGCGCTTGTAACCGACCATGCCGATGGCGAAGCTGATATTCGCCGCCTGCACCAGCAGCAACCCCCACCAGAAATGCTCGCTCAATTGATGGTAACGGATGATCGCCGCGCCCAGTACCGCCAGCAACGCGCTGAACACATAGGCCCAACGCAGGCGTTGACCGCTGATCAGATCGTAAATCAGCGTGACGTACAGTGGCGTAAGCACGGTAAACAGCAGGAATTCCGGTACCGTCAGGTACATATAGGCACGGAAGCTGAACAAGTACATGATGCCCAATTGGCAGGCACCCACCAGCATGTACATCAGGATCACTTTCGGTTTGATATTGCGCCAGCGCAGGAAAGGCAGGAATACCAACGCCGCCAGCCCGATACGCATCAGCACCGAGAACCAGCTGTCGACCTGGCCCGCCAGATATTCGCCAATCAGGCTGAAAGAGAACGCCCATAAGACGGTAGTAATCACCAGAAGCAGCACGTCGGGTTCACCCTAAACAATCAGAAAAGGCGATTGTAACGGAAGGCGAAATGCTGCGTGATGAAAAGGCGGTTTACAATTGTGCAAAATATAAACTTTTCGGCAATTTTTCACCGGTGGGTTAGGCTTAATTAAAAGCGAGGATAAATATCATGAAGAGTTATCGCATTCTGTACGGCCTGCTGTTGCTGTCCGGACTGGCAACGGCGGCCAATGGCGTAACCGAGCTCAGTTCGCAACAGCAGTTCCTTAACCAGCGCAATCAGCAGACGCAGCAACAACGCATGCTGAATAACCAGCAGTTGGATCAGCGACGCCTGCAACAACAGCGGCAATTCGACCAAAATCAGCAAAATTTGCTGCGAAATGCGCCAAACGGCGGGCAATTGCTGCCAAACGGCAACCAGCCTAGCAATCCGTTTAACCGTACGTCGCCGACGGTGCCGCAAACGCAGATGCCGGCTACACCCGTACGCCCATAATGGTGAGGATCAACGGCGTAGTGACTGCCGCCAGCGCGGTGGACATCACCAAAAAAGACAGACATCAGATCCCTTCCGTTAGCGCGGCGGCAAGGGGCTGACGTCGCAAGAATCAACGGGCGCCGCAGACTGCGCCCGTAACAACGGAGGTTATTCGTTGGGAAAATCCGGGCCGATTAAATCTATCCGGTCGGTACAAATACAGTCAACGCCCCAGTTCAACAACAGGCGCGCACGCGCCGGCTGGTTAACGGTATACACCAGAATGCGCAGGCCGGCCGCCTTCAGCGCCGCTACCCGCTCAGCGGTCAGCTCTTTGTGGTTGATATGCAGCGACACGCAACCCAGCCGCTCTGTCAGCGCCTGCCAGTTGTCATCCCATTCATCCAGCAACAGACCGCGCGGCAGGTCCGGCACCGTACGCTGTGCCGCCTCAAGCGCCTCAACCGAGAACGAAGAAAGCAGCGGTTCGGTCTGGCCTTGCCACAACAGCCGTGCCGCCAGCGCCACCACGCGACCGGTTTCATCGTCAGTGCCGGTGGTGGGTTTGATTTCGATATTCGCCATCATGCCGTGCTGCTGACAGCGCTCCGCGACCTCCAACAACAACGGCAGCCGCTCGCCCTTGTAGGCGGAGTTGTACCAGTTGCCGGCATCCAGCAGCACCAGTTTGTCCCAGGGCAATTCGCCCGCCACACCCCAACCGTCGCTGGTGCGATCGAGGGTATCGTCATGCAACAAAAAGATCTGCCCGTCCTGCGCCAGCTTGACGTCGAACTCAATCATTTTGTGGCCGTGTCGCGCGCCAACGTCGATCGCCGCCAGGGTATTTTCCGGTGCCAGGGAACCGCCGCCGCGGTGGGCGACGATATGAGGATAAGGCCAGGCTGTGGTCATTGTTCCATCCGTAATCCGCTGTTTGAATCAAAAAAGTGCAGCGCCTGTACAGGCAGTTGCAAATATAGCGTGCTGCCCGCCGTCGGCATAGTTTCATGCGACAACCGCGCAATCACGCCATGGCCGCCCCATTGCCCGTGCGCCAGATTATCTGCGCCCAGCAGCTCCAGCGTTTGCAGTTCCAGCGGCACGCCGCCTTGTTCAAGGGTGGTCAGCTGAATATGCTCCGGACGGATGCCGAGCGTCAACGGGCGGCCGCCCCACTGTGCCTGGGCCTGAGGTAAATTCAGCGTCATGCCGCCGGTCAGCAACAGTTGGCTGCCGTCGGCACTCAACGTACCGGGCAGCAGGTTCATCGCCGGAGAGCCGATAAAGCTGGCGACAAACAACGACGCCGGGCGCTGGTAAACCTCGCTCGGGGTGCCAATCTGTTCCGCTACGCCCTTGTTCATCACAATCACCCGCTGCGCCAGCGTCATCGCCTCTACCTGATCGTGCGTGACGTACAGACTGGTGGTTTTCAACCGGCGATGCAATTGCTGCAATTCCAGGCGCATCTGTACACGCAGCTTGGCATCCAGGTTGGAAAGCGGTTCATCGAACAGAAACACCGCCGGTTCGCGCACGATAGCGCGCCCCATCGCCACCCGCTGGCGTTGCCCGCCGGAAAGCTCACGCGGCTTGCGCTGCAACAGCGGCTCCAGCTCCAGAATGCGCGCGGCTTCTTCCACCCGCTGCTGGATATGCTGTTTGCCGAAGCCGCGAATTTTCAGGCCGTAGGCCATGTTGTCGTACACGCTCATGTGCGGATACAGTGCGTAGTTCTGAAACACCATCGCGATGCCACGATCTTTCGGTTCCATATCGGTCACGCGCTGACTGTCGATATAAATATCGCCGCTGGTGGTGCGTTCCAGCCCGGCGACCATGCGCAACAGCGTCGATTTTCCGCAGCCTGAAGGGCCGACCATCACGATAAACTCGCCGTCCGCCACGTCGAGATCGATTTGCTTAATCACCGGCGTTTTACCGTCGTAGGATTTGGTAACTGCCTGTAGTTTTAAACCTGCCATGTGAACATTTCTCTCGTTACTTCTCGCTGTCGACGAGACCGCGCACAAACCAGCGCTGCATCAGAAGAACCACCGTCAGCGGTGGAATTAAGGTCAGAATCATCGCCGCCATTACCTGATTCCACTGGGTCGGCGCGCCGGAGGTGGAGATCATGCTCTTGATGCCCGCCACTGCGGTCCCCATCGAGGCGTCGCTGGTGATCAGGATCGGCCACAGATACTGGTTCCAGCCGTAGATAAAGGTGATGACAAACAGCGCCGCCAGATTGGTTTTCGACAGCGGCAGCACGATGTCCCAGAAAAAGCGCATCGGGCCGGCACCATCGATGCGCGCCGCTTCCAGCAGCTCATCCGGCAACGTCATGAAGAACTGGCGCAGCAGGAAGGTCGCGGTCGCCGAGGCCATCAGCGGCAGCGTCAGGCCGGTGTAGCTGTCCAGCAGGTTCAGGGTGGAGATCACCTCCACCGTCGGGAAAATACGCACTTCTACCGGCAGCATCAGGGTGAGGAAAATCAGCCAGAAAAACAGGCTGCGCAGCGGGAAACGGAAATACACTATGGCGTAGGCCGACAGCACCGACACCAGGATTTTGCCGAAGGTAATCGCCAGCGCCATGATCACGCTGTTCAGCAGCAACAGCGAGAACGGCACCTTGAGGTTGCCCACGCCGCCCTGCCAGATATTGCGGATGTTTTCCCACAGATGGCCGCCCGGTATCAGGGTCATCGGCACCTGAAACACCTGTTTGTCGTCCAGCGTGGCGGCGACAAAAGCTACGTACAGCGGGAACAGCACCACCAGCACGCCGATAATCAGCATTACGTGGCTGAAGATATCCAGCCCGCGTCGGTTTTCAATCATTGGTAGCGTACCTTACGTTCGACAAAGCGGAACTGGATCACCGTCAGGCCAATCACCAACAGCATCAGGATCACCGACTGCGCCGCTGAGCTGGACAGATCCAGGCCGGCAAAGCCTTCGCGGTAGATCTTGTAGATCAGCGTGGTGGTGGACTGAACCGGACCACCGCCGGTAGCGGCATCAATCACCGGGAAAGTATCGAAGAAGGCGTACACCAGGTTAACCACCAGCAGGAAGAAGCTCACCGGGGTGATCAGCGGTAACACCAGGTTGAAGAAACGCCGCACCGGGCCGGCGCCGTCGATAGCCGCCGCTTCCACCAGCGAACGCGGGATCGATTGCAGTGCCGCCAGGAAAAACAGGAAGTTATAGCTGATTTGCTGCCACACCGAAGCCAGCACCACCAGGAACATCGCCTGCCCGCTGTTCTGCGCGTGGTTCCAGTTGTAGCCCAGCCCGCCAAGGAAATGGGTAATCAGCCCCAGGCCGGGGTTAAACAGGAAGATCCACAATACCGCCGCCACCGCAGGCGCCACGGCGTAGGGCAAGATCATCAGCGTCTGGTAAATCCGGCTACCGCGCAGCACGTAATCCACCAATGCGGCGAAGAACAGCGACACCACCAACCCGATACCCGCCACCAGGAAGCTGAAAATCAGCGTGGTGTAAAAAGAATCGAGGTAGTACGGGTCCTGGAACAGTTGGCTAAAGTTATCCAACCCGACGAACTGGCTGGACAGGCCGAAGGGATCCAGGCTTTGCACCGAATACCACAGTGCCTCGCCGGCGGGCCACAGGAAGAATATTGCGGTTATCAGCAGTTGCGGCAGCACCAGCACGTAGGGCAGCCAGCTGCAGCCAAAACCGGGACGATGTGAGCTCATAATCAGGGACTCATGAAGACAAAAGACGGGTGAATCAAAGCAAGGCGTCGCGAGCAAAGCCAGTCTGGGTGCGGACAGCGCACGGCTCCCGGAGCGGACACAAAGTCCATGAGGAGAGCGAGCACTGTCCAATCCCAGGCTGGCGAAGCGCGGTAGCCGTTATTACCTGGTCTGGGACTCGAAGCGACGCAGCAACACATCACCGCGCTGCACGGCAGCGTCCAGCGCCTGCTGTGGCGTTTTCTTGCCGGTCCACACGCCTTCCAGTTCTTCATCCACCACGCTGCGGATCTGCGGCATATTGCCCAGACGCAGGCCTTTGGTGAACGGCAATGGCGGCTTGTTCAGCATCTGACGCGTCGCAACGTCGGCGCCAGGGTTCTTGTCATAGAAGCCCTGTTGCTTGGTCAGATCGTACGCGGCGGTGGTAATGGGCAGGTAGCCGGTTTTCTGGTGCCATTCGGCGGCAATTTCCGGCTGCGCCAGATACTGCAGGAACTCGGCTACGCCCTTATAGGTGGCGGCATCTTTGCCGTTCATCACCCACAGGCTGGCGCCGCCGATGATGGCGTTCTGCGGCGCATTCTTGGCATCGGCGTCGTAAGGCATCATGCCCACGCCATAGTTGAATTTGGCATAGTGTTTGATATCCGCCAGCGAACCGGAAGAGGCGGTAGTGATGGCGCAATCGCCGCTGTAGAACTTCTCGGTCGATTCGTCTTTACGGCCGAAGTAGGTGAAATCCCCCTTCTTGTTCATGTCCGCCAACAGCTGGATATGTTTAACCTGCAAAGGTTTGTTGAACTCCAGCTTGGCGCTGGGGCCACCGAAGCCGTTGTTTTCGGTAGCGAACGGCACACCGTGCCAGGCGCTGAAGTTCTCGAGTTGGATCCAGCCCTGCCAGCCGCTGGCGTAGCCGCACTTCATGCCGGCCTCACGCAGTTTGGCGGTGTCCGCCGCCAGCTCTTGCCAGGTTTTTGGCGGCTGATCCGGGTTCAGACCAGCTTTTTTGAACGCGTCTTTGTTGTAATACAGCACCGGGGTGGAGCTGTTGAACGGCTGGGACAGCAGATGGCCGCTCTTGTTGTCGGTGTAGTAACCGGCCACCGTCGGCACGAACACCGATTCGTCAAAGTTGATGCCGGCATCTTTGAACACCTGATACACCGGTTTGATCGCTTTGCTCGCCATCATGGTGGCGGTGCCCACTTCGTAAACTTGCAAAATCGCCGGCGCCTTGCCGGAACGGTAAGCCGCAATGCCCGCCGCCAGGTTCTGTTCGTAGTTGCCTTTATAAACCGGAACGATTTTAACGTCGCTGTGCGACTGGTTAAAGCGGTCCGCCAGGGAATCCACTTCTTTACCCAGTTCACCTTCCATCGAATGCCAGAACGGGATCTCGGTCGCCGCCAGTGCCTGAGTGCTGACCGCCAGGGTCAACGCGACGCACAGCGTAGTTTTGCGAATAGCGTAGGTGAGCATGCCTAACTCCTGAAAAAGCTGGTGTAATAAGCGCGTGAGCGAAAAGAATCAGTTTTTTGTTCGGAAGCTAACATGCCATGCTCGGATGACAGAAAAATAACCAAAAAATGACAGCAAGGTGACAGCGAGGTGAAGTGCAGATTGCGGTTTGATGTCGGCGACGAGGAAAATCTCCCCCGCCGCCGCGGGGATTACAGCGAACGACGCAGACGGGCGACCGCTTCCTGCATCTGTTGTTCAGTGGCGGTGGCGAACGACAGGCGGAAGCTTGAACGATCCGGGTTATCGGAGAAGAAATATTCCCCCGGCACGAACACCACACCCTGTTGCAGGGTAGTTTTCAGCCATTCGGTGGCGTTGAACGGCTGACGGAAACGCGCCCACAGGAACATGCCGCCCTTCGGCATATCAAAGGTGATGTGATCTCCCAGCTCTTTCTCCACCAGCGCAGCCAGGATCTCGCCCTTTTGCTTGTAGGCGGCGCGGATCTTTTCGATCTGCCCCGGCAGACGATCCAGACCCAGGTAGCATTCGACGATGCTCTGCGACAGAGCGCTGGCGTGCAGATCCGCCGCCTGTTTGATGATCGCCACTTTATGCAGCAGAAACTCAGGCAAAATAGCCCAACCCAGGCGCAAGCCCGGTGCCAGGATCTTGGAGAAGGTCGAGGTGTAGATAATGTTATCGGTATGGCCCAGCACCTGCTGCGAAACCTGATGCAGCGTGGCATTGCGCTCTTCGGTAAAGCGCAGTTCGCCGTACGGATCATCCTCGATAATCAGGAAGTTGTGCTCGGCCGCCAGTTTCACCAGCAGTTCGCGGCGCGGTGCGCTCAGCGTGAGGCCGCTTGGGTTGCCAAAGTTCGGCACCACGTACACGCCCTTGATGCGCTGAGTTTTCAGCAGCTCGGCAAGCTCTTCAACCACCATGCCGTCGCTGTCGGATGATACCGACATGATGTTGGCTTCCGCCAGTTCCAGCGTCTGCAGCGCCGCCAGATAGGTCGGGCGTTCCACCACAAACACGTCGCCAGGGTTGACGATAGCGCGCATCACCAGATCCAGCGCCTGTTGGGAGCCGGCGGTCACCATCACTTCTTCGGCCGTAGCGACCACGCCGCGCTCGGCGCACAACTCGCAAATGCGTTCACGCAGCAACGGGCTGCCTTCAGTCAGGCCGTACTGGAAGGCGCTTTTTGGTTGTTCGGTGATCGCCTGATGGGTGGCAATGCTCAATCCTTCAAAATCAAACAGGGCATCAGAGGGGATGCCGCCCGCCAGCGAAATGACGTTTTCCATCTTACTGTGCTTGAGCAATTCACGAATTGCCGAGCTTTTTACGTTGACGATGCGCTGCGCGAGTAACCCTTCTGTCTTCATTTCTTATTCTCGTAATCGTTATAAATTTTGTAGGGGCGCGGTACACGGCGACCAGGCTATTCGCCCCCACAGGAAAGTGAGTGCAACCAACAACGCTGTAGCCTGAAAGACGACGGGTATTTAGCCGCCCAGATACGCCGACCTTACTGCTTCGTTTGCTAACAATGCGGCTCCCGTATCTTCCAACACCACGCGCCCGTTTTCCAGTACATAACCGCGATCCGCCAATTTCAGCGCCTGATTGGCGTTTTGCTCCACCAGGAAGATGGTCATGCCCTCTTCGCGCAGTTGCTGAATGATGTCGAAAATCTGCTGGATGATGATCGGCGCCAACCCGAGGGACGGCTCGTCGAGCAACAACAGCTTCGGCTGGCTCATCAGCGCGCGGCCGATCGCCAGCATCTGCTGTTCACCGCCGGACATGGTGCCGGAGCGCTGATTGCGACGCTCCAGCAAGCGCGGGAACAGGCCGAACACCCGCTCGATACGCTGCTGGTACTGGTGACGATCGGCAAAAAAACCGCCCATCGCCAGATTCTCTTCCACCGTCATGCGCGAAAATACCCGGCGCCCTTCCGGCACTATCGCCACCGCCTCACGCATAATGCGCGAGGTCTGCCACTGGGTAATATCCTGATCGAGGAAGGTAACGCTGCCTTCGGTGGCGCGCGGCTCACCGCACAGCGTACCGAGCAGCGTGGTTTTACCGGCACCGTTGGCACCGATCAGGGTGACTATCTCACCCTGCCTGATGTTCAGGCTGACCTGATGCAGCGCCTGGATTTTGCCGTAATGGGCGGAAACCTGATTAAATGACAACATAGTATTATTCGCCCAGATAGGCCCGGATGACGTCCGGGTTGTTACGAATTTCCGCCGGGGTGCCCTGCGCCAGCGGCGTACCCTGATTCACCACGTAGATACGATCGGAAATGCCCATCACCAACTTCATGTCGTGCTCGATCAGCAACACCGACACTTTATGCTGGTTGCGTAGCTCGACGATCAAGTGGTCCAGCTCGTCGGTTTCCTTCGGGTTCAGGCCCGCAGCGGGTTCGTCCAGCATCAGCAGTTCCGGACGGGTCACCATGCAGCGCGCAATCTCCAGCCGCCGCTGCTGGCCGTAGGCCAGATTGCCCGCCGAACGGTTAGCCATCTCAAGCAAGCCAACGCGTTGCAGCCACACGGAAGCACGTTCCAGCGCGTCGGCTTCGGCACGACGGAAGGCAGGGGTTTTCAGCAGCCCGGCGAATACGCCGCTTTTCAGGTGCTGATGCTGGGCGACCAGCAGGTTCTCAATCACCGTCATTTCGCGGAACAGCCGCACATGCTGGAAAGTGCGCACTACGCCCATGCGGGCAATCGTCTGGCCAGGCAGCCCTTCCAGATGGCGATCGCGCAGCTTTATGGTGCCGCCAGTAGGGCGATAAAAGCCGGTCAGGCAGTTGAACACCGTGGTTTTTCCCGCGCCGTTCGGGCCGATCAGCGAAACAATTTCGCCTTCGTTCAACTCGAGCGCCACATTATTTACCGCCAGCAGGCCGCCGAAACGCATCGACAGTCCTTCTACTTTCAGCAGAGGTTGCATGCTCATGCCTGTTCCCCCTTGCCGGCCGTTTTCAACTTCAACTGCGGGCGCTTCATCGGCAGCAGCCCTTGCGGCCGCCAAATCATCATCAACACCATCAACGCGCCCAGCAACAGCATGCTGTATTCGTTCAGATCACGCATCATCTCGCGCGACACCACCAGCAGGATAGCCGCCAGGATCACCGCGAACTGCGATCCCATGCCGCCCAACACCACAATCGCCAGCACGAAGGCCGATTCGACGAAGGTGAAGGACTCCGGGCTCACGAAGCCCTGGCGCGCGGCGAACAGCGTGCCGGCAAAACCGGCGAAGGCGGCGCTGATGGTAAAAGCGGTCAGTTTGATTTTGGTCGGGCTCAGGCCCAGCGAGCGGCAGGCGATTTCATCTTCACGCAGCGCTTCCCAGGCGCGGCCCAATGGCATGCGCAGCAAGCGGTTGATCACAAACAGCGTCAGCACCACCAGCAGCAACGCCACCAGATACAGGAACACGATGCGATCGCTCGGATCGTATTGCAGGCCGAAGAAATTATGGAAGGTATCCCAACCGCCGTCACGCGCGCTGCGGTTGAATTCCAGACCAAAAAAGGTCGGTTTCGGGATCTGGCTGATGCCGTTCGGCCCACCGGTAATCTCGGTGTTGTTCAGCAACAGGATACGTACGATCTCACCAAAACCCAGCGTCACAATCGCCAGGTAGTCCCCGCGCAAACGCAGCACCGGGAAACCGAGCAGGAAACCGAAGATGGCAGTGACGATACCCGCCAGCGGCAGGCTTTCCCAGAAGCCAAGGCCGTAATAGTGATTCAGTAGCGCGTAGGTATAGGCGCCGATGGCGTAGAAGCCGCCGTAACCCAGCACCAGCAGGCCGGACAGCCCTACTACCACGTTCAGGCCCAGGCCGAGCATCACGTAGATCAACGTCAGGGTGGCGATATCCACCGAGCCGCGCGACACCAGAAATGGCCAGGCGATCGCAGCGACAATAATCGCCGCCGCCAACAGCTTCTGGCGCGGGGTGGTGCCGTCAAAGCTCGGTAATACAAAAGAGGGGCCGGAGAGTTTTTTCAACCCCTGCCGCATCAGCGGGCGCAACAGTTGGAAGAAGAAGACGATGACGCAGCCGATGCCGATCCACATCCAGCGCACTTCCGCCGCACCGTGGACCACCAGCTTGGTACCGTCCAGGCTCAGTTGCATCCCCATCAGGAACGACGCCATGACAAACAGCACTACCGAGGCTATCAGCGCGTTAAGCAGATTGAGTTTCATACCTTCTCAACCTCCGGCCGCCCGAGGATGCCGGTCGGCATGATCAGCAACACCACGATCAGCAGCGCGAACGACACCACGTCTTTATATTCGGTGCTCAGATAGGCCGAGGTCAGCGCTTCTGCCACTCCCAGTACCAGCCCGCCGATCATCGCGCCGGGAATACTGCCGATGCCGCCCAATACTGCCGCGGTAAAGGCTTTCATGCCGGCCATAAAGCCGATGTACGGGTTGATTACGCCGTAGAACTGGCCAAGCAGCACACCGGCCACCGCCGCCATCACGGCGCCGATCACGAAGGTCAGTGAAATCACCCGGTCGGTATTGATGCCCAACAGGCTGGCCATCTTCAAATCTTCCGCGCAGGCGCGGCAGGCGCGACCCATGCGGGAATAACGGATAAACAGCGTCAACGCCAGCATCGCCAGGAAGGTGACGCCCCAGATAATCAGTTGCATGGTGCTGATGGTGGCGGCGAAGCCATTGCTTTCACCCAGCACCCACTGGCCGGTGACCAGGCTTGGCAACGCCAGATCGCGCGAGCCCTGAGTCAGGCTGACGTAGTTTTGCAGGAATATCGACATCCCGATGGCGGAAATCAGCGCTATCAGGCGTTTGGAGTTGCGCACCGGCTTATAGGCCACCCGCTCGATGCTCCAGCCGTAGGCGCTGGCGATCACGATCGACACCAAAAACGCGGCGCCAATCAGCAGCCAGCCGACGTCGATACCGAGCATCATCAGGGCGGCGATAACAATAAAGGAGACATAGCTGCCGATCATATACACCTCGCCGTGGGCGAAGTTGATCATGCCGATAATGCCGTAGACCATGGTGTAACCGATGGCGATCAATGCATAGGTGCTGCCCAGCGTGACGCCGTTGAACATCTGCTGCAGAAAATAGAGAACCTGCTCTGACATACTCTGACCCTTGGCTGCGAAACCTGAACGCGAAGATCGTTCAGGTAAAGGGATACGGGGCCGGCAAGCCGGCCCGCGGGCGCAGCGGACTGCGCCCTACCCTGATTATTATGGCTTATTTAATCGGTGTTGATGTGCCGTCTGCATGCCATTCAAACACGCCGAATTCGAAACCTTTCAGATCGCCCTTATCATCCCAGCTCAGCGGCCCCATCACGGTGTCCACCGGCTTGCCGGTTTTCAGATCCTTGACGATGTCGGCCGGCTCCTGGCTGCCGCTGCGCTCCATCCCGGTAGTCAGAGATTGCAGCGCTGCGTAAGTGGTCCAGACGAACGGCCCGGTCGGATCCAGCTTCTTGGCCTTCAGTGCATCCACGACAGGTTTGTTGGCAGGTACCTGATCGTAACGTTTAGGCAGGGTCACGAGCATGCCTTCTGAGGCGGCACCGGCAATGTTGGACAACGAGGAGTTGCCCACGCCCTCTGGCCCCATAAAGCGGGTGGTCAGGCCTGCCTGTTTTGCCTGACGCAGGATCTGCCCCATTTCCGGGTAGTAGCCGCCGAAGTAAACGAAATCGACGTTTTCTTTCTTCAGACGCGCCACCAGAGTGGAGAAATCTTTATCACCGGCGGTGATGCCTTCAAACATCACCACGTCGGTACCCTGCTTTTTCAGGCTGTCGCGCACCGAGCGCGCCAGGCCTTCGCCATACTGCTGCTTGTCGTGAACCACGGCAATGCGCTTGGGTTTGATTTCGCTGAGGATGTATTTCGCTGCGGTTGGGCCCTGATCGGAATCCAGCCCGGTGGTACGCATGATCATCTTGTAACCACGGGTGGTCAGATCGGCGTTGGTGGCCGCCGGGGTAATCATGATCACGCCTTCGTCTTCATAAATATCG
Organism: Serratia inhibens; assembly: GCF_003591175.1. Lineage (GTDB taxonomy): Bacteria > Pseudomonadota > Gammaproteobacteria > Enterobacterales > Enterobacteriaceae > Serratia > Serratia inhibens. The sequence goes on from NZ_QYYG01000004.1 coordinate 42,419, forward strand.
GAAGCCGGTTGAGTCGAGGACGAGCACAGGTGGCCGATCACATAGCGAATGCCGTCATTGATCACCTTGTTGGCGACCGCAACCGCCTGTTTCGGGTCACAGGCGTCGTCATATTCCACGCCGACCAGTTTATCGCCCTTGATGCCACCTTTGGCGTTGATATCGGCAATCGCCTGACGGGCACCGGTAAACTCCATATCGCCATACTGCGCGACCGGGCCGGACATTGCGCCCACGATCGCCACCTTGATATCTTTCGCCATTGCCGAATGGCCGATCGCCATCGCGATACAACCCGCCAACAGCGCCTTACCTTTTGTTAATTTCATCCGCAAATCCCCATCTGTCGTTGTGAACGTACCTGTTGTGTTTGCCTGCACCTGACCCTTATTTACTGCTTTTATTCATAAGTAATAATGATTTAGGTGTTTTCGTGGCAATATTTTCTAATAAGACTTTATTTTTCATACCATTAAACAGGAATTTTCTGCTGCAAATCAACTTGAACAATCAGAAACAAGCGGTGTAAACAGGATAAAATCCGGATTAAATCTGCGCCATTTTGCATCAGTCGCAGCGCGTTATGCTGGTTATCGATCCATTAACAATCTATTTACTCGGAAAATGCGTCCTGCAAAAAACATTTTGCGCAGTAATCGTACAGAAAAACTTACACAACGCTCTGTGCAAGATCTATTACACTGTCGGCATCGATTAGCCGTTCGGAAATTCTGCATGAAACTGACTATTGAGCGATTAACCACGCTGTCCCCGCAAGACCTTATCGACCTCGGTAAAATCTGGCCGCAACAGCAGCCGCAGCAGTGGCAGAGCTGGCTGGACGGTGATAAGGCCCTGTTCGCCGCCCGTTTTAACGAACGGCTGCTGGGTGCGGTGAAAATTGTGCTGGATGGCGATAACGCTCAACTGCAGGATTTGCTGGTGCGCGAAGTGACGCGCCGTCGCGGCGTCGGGCTGTATCTGGTGCAGGATACACAGCGCCAACTGCCCCAGATAGCGCATTGGCAGCTTTCTATCGCCGGCCTGGCACCGCGCGAACGCGGTGAAGTGGATAACTTTATGCGCGCCTGCGGTTTCACTCAGCAAGGCGATCTCTGGCATAAATGAAACGCGGGATGATGGCGTTGCTGCTGTTGGCACTGGCGTTGACGGCCTGGTTCGCTGGCCGTCACCAGGCGCTGCGGCTACCACCGCCCCGGGACAACCAGATTTATATCTGGCAACGGGTCTGGACGCCGCAACACGCCACTGCGCTGGCGCAAAGCCGCGACCTGTTCTCCACTCTGCGCGTGTTGGGTGCGCAGGCGCATCCGCGCGAAGGCTGGCGCGAAATCCCGGTCAATCTGCCGCAACTGCAACAAGATGGCCGCCCGATGTGGCTGGTAGCCCGTTTGGATGGGCAACTGGCGCAACTCGATGAATCGGCTATTCGTCAGCGCCTGGTAAAACAGGTTCTGCAATGGCAGGCCGCCGGGTTGCAGGTGATCGGCATCGAAATAGATCATGACGCCGCCACCGCTCGTCTGCCTGACTATCAATATTTCTTGCAACAGCTGCGCCGACAACTGCCTTCTTCCTTGCAACTCGGCATTACCGCGTTACCGGCCTGGATCGGCTCACCGGCGCTGCCCGGCGTGTTGCAACAGGCAGACAGCTCGGTGTTGCAGGTTCATGCGGTGCTCTCGCCGCAGCAGGGGCTGTTCACCGCCCCGCTGGCGCTGCGCTGGGTAAAACAATATGCAAAAATTACGTCCAAACCTTTCAGAGTGGCGCTGCCGGCCTACGGTATGGGCCTGCTGGGCGTTGATGCACAGGGCGCACAGGTCGAGAGCGAAGCTTCGCTGCGCGTGGCGGGCAATCCCCGCGAACTGACGGTAGCGCCGCAACAGGTGGCCGATTTTCTGCAGCAACTGGATACCCAGGCGGTACCGCATCTGCGCGGCGTTATCTGGTTCCGGCTGCCGCTGGCGGACGATCGCCGTGCCTGGTCGCTCAATACGCTGCGGGCGGTGATCGAACAACAGCCGCTTAACGCCAGCTGGCAGGTAAAATTTAGCCCTCAGCCACAGCAAAATGGGCTGTATGATCTGATAATTCATAATAACGGACCGGTTGATGCCCCGTTGCCTCGTGAAATAACCGTCGCCGCCACGGACTGTCTGGCGGCAGATGCGGCGGGCAACTACCGGTTGGAAAGCGGGCCTCAGCGCCAGCGCTTTGTCCTTATCAGCGGCGATCAGCTGCGCGCCGGGCAATCCCGGCCGCTGGGCTGGCTGCGCTGCCAACAATTGACGCCAGGAGGCACTCTTGTCATACCCTGATGCACCCGCGGTACGCAACCGCCACGGCCGGTATCTCTCACTCGCCGCCCTGATCGGCTCCGCGCTGGCGATGCCCATTAACGGTTTCGCTTGCGGGCCGGACTTTCCCAACCGTTTGCTGACCGATCGTAACGGTACCCTGCTGTATATGCCGGAAGGCAATTTTGCCTTTGAGGCCAGTCGCCTGGTCGCGGTCGATAACCAGCTGCCGCTGTGGAAAGCGCCTCCACCGGCAACGCCGCCGAAACCGATGCCGCTTTCGCCGGAGACAATCATTATCGGCAAAATGCGCGCCGCCAAGACCGTCGAGGAGGCCGATGCAGTCAATTCTCAGGGGTTGTCAGACGCCGCACGCCTTTATCAACTCGGCGCCGTGGCCTTTGCCGGTGCTGATCCGCGGGCCGCAGAGTATTTCCAGCAGGTCCTGGCGCTGCCCGCAGCACAGCAGGGCGACTGGGGACTTCGGGCGCAGTATTCGCTCGGACGGGTTCTGATGGACGACCACGGCACGCCGGAAAATGAGTCCGATACACCGGCTCCGGCGGTTAAACGTCCGGCTAAACCACAGTTAGAGCAGGCGCAGGCGGCTTTTCAGCAGGTGATTGACCGGGTTAAAGCCGGCGCGGCCGATCCTGATCAACTGGCGCTGAGCAGCCTGGGACAGCAAGCGCGCATCCAACTGTGGCTGGGTAACATCGCCCCGGCGGCACAACTGTACGCCCGGCAGGCGGCGCAGGGCGATCAAAACGGTGGGCTGTCGTTACAGTACGTCTCCAGCTATCTGGTCAATCCTGACCACTTTGACGCGCTGAAACAGGCCATTAGCGATCCGTTGATCCAACAGTTGGTGACCATCGAACTCTTTGCGCGCGGCAGCAATTTGCAAATGTCGGATACCGATGCCACCGGTACCCGTTCGAAACAGATCATCAGCCAAATTCTGACGCTGCTGAACGCCTCGGTGAAAAGTGGCTTCAGCGGCAGCGACCGGCTAGCGGCGCTGGCTTATCGCGCCGGGCAATATCCCATGGCGGCCAGCCTGTTGAAACATGCCGGCGACAGTGGGCTGGCGTGGTGGCTGCGCGCCAAGATGGCGCTACGCAATGGGGATGTTAAGGCGGCTACCGCCGCTTATGCCAAAGCGGCTGCAGCCTTCCCCTCCAGTGAAAGCTGGGGCGAGCAGCGCAATGCGGACTTTGCGCCGGAAACCATCGTGCCCGAATGCCGGGTGGCCGGGGAGCAGGCGATCCTTGCGTTGGATCGCGGCGACTACCTGCAGGCGATGGATTTTCTGTATCGCGGCAAAGAGATTTATTGGGCAGATGTCGCCGATGTGGCCGAGCGGGTGCTGACGATCGACGAACTGAAAGGCTTCGTTGATAAACATGTGCCGGCACCGGCAACGCCGCTGAAACCCGTCAATCCCGATGAGTACAACGGCCAACAAATCACGCCGGATATCCAATTGCGGGAACTGCTGGCGCGACGGCTGATGCGTGCCGGGCGGGCCCAGGAGGCGATGGACTACTTTGATATTCCGAACTACCGCCAGGTGGCGCAAGGGTATGCCGATACGCTGAAAACCGCGCAGGACAAAACCGCCGACAAACAGGTGCGGGCCAAAGCCTATTATCAGGCGGCGACACTGCTGCGCACGCAGGGGCTGACCTTCACCGGCTACGAGATGACGCCGGATTACGCCATTTATGACGCAGGTTATTCATATCTGGGGGATGCCTTTGATACCCACGAGCTGAAACACAAGAGTTGGATCAGCAGCGCCGAAGCGGCGCGAGCCAAAGCGGCGCTGCCGGCACAAGACAATCGCTTCCTGCATTATCGCTGGCAGGCGGTCGACCTTGCCCAGCAGGCCGCCGATTTGTTGCCGCCCAAAAGCCAGGCGTATGCTGCCGTGCTGTGCAATGCCGCCGGCTGGGTTATTAAACGCGACGCGAAAACCGGCCAGGCGCTGTATCAGCGCTATATCAACACCGGCACCCGTTACCCCTGGGCCAGCAAGTTTGGTTACGACTGCCCGGCACCGGATTTTGCCGCGGCAGGCCGGTAACGCCGAATTTCAGGCACAAAAAAACCCGTTCACTGCTGAACGGGTTTTTTAACGCTTAAGCGGGATCAGGCTTCGATCGCCATTTTCAGTTTCTTCATGGCGTTCTTTTCCAACTGGCGCACACGCTCGGCGGAAACGCCGTACTGATCGGCCAGTTCCTGCAAAGTGGATTTGTTGTCGTCATCCAACCAGCGGGCGCGAATGATATGCTGGCTGCGCTCGTCCAGACCTTCCAGCGCGTAGGCCAGTTTGTCTGCGGCATTACTTTCCCAGTTATCTTCCTCGATGCCTTCGGCGAAGTCCGAGCTTTTGTCCTGCAGGTAGAGAACCGGCGCCATCGACTGACCATCGCGCGCGTCGTCGTCCGGCGTGGGATCGAAAGTCATATCCTGCGCCGCCATGCGGGACTCCATCTCACGCACGTCTTTGCTGGTCACGCCCAACTCGCGAGCTACCAGTTCCACCTCGTCCTGATTGAACCAACCCAGACGTTGCTTGGTTTTACGCAGGTTAAAGAACAGCTTGCGCTGTGCTTTGGTGGTAGCGACCTTGACGATACGCCAGTTGCGCAGCACGTATTCGTGAATTTCTGCCTTGATCCAATGCACCGCAAAGGACACCAGGCGCACCCCAACTTCCGGATTGAAGCGGCGTACAGCTTTCATCAGGCCGATATTACCTTCCTGAATCAGGTCTGCCTGCGGCAGGCCGTAACCAGAGTAATTACGGGCAATATGAGCGACAAAGCGCAGGTGAGACAGGATCAGCTGCTTAGCGGCCTCCAGATCGCCCTGATAATGCAGCCGTTCAGCCAGCTCCCGCTCTTCCTCTGCCGTCAGCATCGGATAGGTGTTGGCGGCCCGGATATAGGCTTCCAAACTGCCCTGGGGCACTAAAGCTAAAGTTTGCATTTCTTTGGTCATTCAAACCCTCTCTTGAGAAAACAGGTCATGCAGGTGATTATTTACGGCGGGGAAAAGATTGATTTTACGGCAGTTGCTGTTGCAAAAGCGGTCCACACGCCGGGCACCCTAACATTTTGCTGCAAATTTTGACCGTGTTCCGCCCTATAAGTTCACTGTTTTTCGATCGCATTGCAGATGACAATACGTGACGAAGGTGGAGACCGATAGGGAATTTGTGCGCTAAGAAGAGACTGAATGGTGCTTGCTTTACTGCCGGTAGCTCTTCTCCCGCAACACGCTCGGAGCAGCAGGAGAAGAGTATACCAAAAAAACTTTATTGTGGTGTAAATCGGCGTAAATGTTGCACCGTCGCCAGCCAGGCGGCGATCCAGCCAATCATCGCGGAGATAATCAGCAGCAACAGCGCCTCATCCCACCCCAACCCATGCAGGGTAAAGGTGGTGCCGAACACTTTTGCCACGCCGGTCACCACCGACCCCAGTTTCCACACCAGCGCCCCGGACAGCAGCAGTGACAGCAGTGCGCCGAAAAAGCCGAGCATCGCCCCGCCGTTCAGGAACGGCCGCAGAATGAAGCCGTCGGTCGCGCCGATCAACTTCATCACATTGATGGTGTCGCGGCGGCTGAAGATGCTCAGACGCACGCTGTTGCCTATCACCAGGAAGACCGCCACAATCATCAGAATGCCGATCATCGCCGCCACCTGCCCCACCAACCCGGTCAGCGCCGCCAGGCGGGCAAACCAGCTGTCATCCATCCGCACTTCGTCCACCCCCTGAACCGCCGCCACGCGATCGCGCAGGGTATTGAGGGTTTCCGAACTCTGGAAGCTCATCTTCGGCGTGATGATAGCCACGGCCGGCAGCGGGTTTTCTTCCAGCATATCCAGCGCACCGCCGAAGCCGGACCAGTTGCGGAATTCGCCCCGCGCCTCTTCGCGCGACAGGTAATTCACCTTCTCTACGCCGGCTTCCGCCTTGATGGCGTCGAGCACTTTCACCGCGGCGTCGTCATCGAGAGATTTATCCAGATACACCGTCAGCTGCGGCGTCGGATACCACTGGGTGGCCGCAGTGCTGACGTTTTTCCAGACGATATAACACAGGCTCGGCAGCGTCAGGGAGATGGCGATAACCATCACCGTCAGCAACGTCGCCAAAGGTTGACGCAGCATATCCTTGATGGCGTTCATCCAGGCATAGCGCCATTGTTCACGCCAGCCGCCACGCAGCGCCTTGCTCTTGGCGGTTTTTGCATTATTCGCCATGATGCGCTCCTCCAGCCATACGGCCCTGGCTCAGGCTCAGAATGCGGTAATTGCGACGGGCGATAAGCCCGGTATCGTGAGTGGCCATCAGCACGGTAACGCCAACACGGTTAAATTCTTCAAACAGGCGCAGAATGCCTTCCGACAACGCGTCATCCAGGTTACCGGTGGGTTCATCCGCCAGCAGCACCGCCGGTTTGTTCACCACCGCACGGGCGATGCCCACGCGCTGCTGTTCACCGCCGGACAGCTGAATCGGGAAGTTTTTCGCTTTATCCAGCAGCCCGACCTTGTCCAGCGCGGCGGAAACGCGGCGGCGGATGTCTTCGGTGCTGGCGCCGGCGATGATCAGCGGCATCGCCACGTTGTCATAGACCGTGCGATCCAGCAGCAGGTGGTGATCCTGGAAAATCATGCCGATCTGACGACGCAGAAACGGCACCTCGCTGTTTTTCAACCGGCTGATGTCGTGGCCACCAAACCAGATATGGCCGGCGCTTGGTCGTTCGATACCACAAATCAGTTTCAGCAGGGTACTCTTCCCCGCGCCGGAATGGCCGGTCAGAAACGCCATCTCCGCCGGGCGCAGATGGAAATCTACCCCCTGCAGCGCTTGCCGTCCGCCCAGATAAGCTTTACTGACCTGTTCAAAGCGAATCATCCGTATTAATCCTCTCGGGCAAAAAGTGCCTCAATAAAATCGTCAGCCTTAAATGGCCGCAAATCTTCGATACCTTCCCCAACGCCAATATAGCGAATCGGGATTTCGAACTGATCGGCAATGGCGAAGATCACCCCGCCCTTGGCGGTACCGTCCAGTTTAGTCAGAGTGATGCCGGTTAAGCCCACGGCTTCATTAAATAATTTCGCCTGGCTGACAGCATTCTGTCCGGTGCTGGCATCAAGAGTCAGCATAACCTCATGGGGGGCCTGGTCGTCCAGTTTTTTCATGACGCGGACGATCTTCTTCAGCTCTTCCATCAGATGCGCCTTGTTCTGCAAGCGGCCGGCGGTATCCGCGAGCAGCACGTCAATACCGCGCGCCTTGGCAGCCTGCACCGCGTCGTAGATCACCGAAGCGGAGTCCGCGCCGGTATGCTGCGCCACCACAGAAATACGGTTGCGCTCGCCCCACACTTGCAATTGCTCCACCGCCGCCGCACGGAAGGTATCCCCCGCCGCCAGCATCACCGATTTGCCTTCCGCCTGGAACTGACGAGCCAGCTTGCCGATGGTGGTGGTTTTCCCCACGCCGTTCACCCCAACCATCAGAATGACATAGGGGTTTTTACCGCCAACATCCAGCGGTTGTTCAACTTTAGTCAGAATTTCAGACATTTCCTCCTTCAGCTTGCCATACAGCGCCTCGGCGTCTTTCAACTGCTTACGACTGGCGTGCTGGGTAAGGGAGGTAATGATTTTACTGGTGGTCTCCACGCCGACGTCGGCAATCAGCAACTGTTCTTCCAGCTCTTCAAACAGATCGTCGTCGATTTTCTTGCCGCGGAACAGGCCGATAAAACCGGAGCCCAGGTTCTGCTTGGTTTTTACCAGGCTGCGCTTCAGGCGGGCAAAGAAGCCTTCTTTGGTCGGACGTTCCTGCTCTTGAGTGACCGCCGGGGCCGGCAACTCGCCTTCCGCCGATTCGGGCTCTTGTTCTTCTGTTGCAACAACGGCTGGAGCAATGATAATCGGCTCAAGCGCAACGCTGACCGGCAGAGGCTCTGCTTCTGGCTCTGCTTCTGGCTCTGGCTCTGCTTCTGGCTCTGGCTCTGCTTCTGGCTCTGCTTCTGGCTCTGGCTCTGGCTCAACCAACGCCTCAATCATTTCCGGCTCAGGTTCAACAATCGGCTCAGGCTCGACGGCAGGTGCGATGAGTTCAGGCTCCGCTGCAATGACCGCAACCGGCTCAAGGATCTCTTCAGCCTCAGGCTGCTGTTGCGCCGCCACCTGTTCGGTGAGGGTGACAACCTCTTCCGCCAACGCTTGCGCCGGGGTGGCATGCTCAGCGACGGCAGGTAAGCTTTCGGCGATGTGTTCGCCGGTCAGGCTGCCGTCCCATTCCCCTGGGGTATCAACGGAGGCGGCAGGTTCAGATTCCTGGGCGGGGAGCTTGTCGTCCAGCGGGGCGGCAACCGGTTCAACCGGCGTCTCCACGGCCTGATTTTCCGTCTGCTCTACCGACGGTTCAGGTTGCGATTGCTCTTCTTCCTTCTGGCCGAAGCCCAGCCAGGAGAAAAACCCACGTTTCTTATCTTTTGCCATGTGATGACTCTACTCCGTACCTAAGGCTTGCTTATGCTGACAATAATCCGCCGAGTCTATCACTTTCCCTCGCGCAGCAACACGCATCCGGTATGCTTTCCACTGTGAAATCAGGCAACAAAGTTTTACCGTTCCCCCCGGGGCGTCTCACCGGTAGAATAGAGGCAACTTTTCGTTAACTCGTGCGGCCTCGCGGCCAGAGAAAGAAATAAAGCAAACCTATGACAAGACTATCGCCACGGGCGACGGCAAAAAAACCGCCCCAGGCCGCGGCCGGGCAGATCCGCATCATCGGCGGCCAATGGCGCGGGCGTAAACTGCCGGTGCCGAACAGCCCGGGGCTGCGTCCGACCACCGATCGCGTCCGCGAAACCCTGTTCAACTGGCTGGCGCCGGTCATTCAGGGTGCGCGCTGCCTGGACTGTTTTGCCGGCAGCGGTGCACTGGGATTGGAGGCGCTGTCACGCTATGCCGGCAGCGCCACGCTACTGGAATTTGAACGCCCGGTGGCACAGCAGTTGGAGAAAAACCTGGCACTGCTGCAGGGTAAAGGCACGGTGGTCAACACCAACACGCTGAACTGGCTGGCGGGCAACGGCCAGCCGTTTGACGTGGTGTTTCTCGATCCGCCGTTCCGCAAAGGGCTGCTGGCAGAAACCGTCACCCTGCTGGAACAGCAGGGCTGGCTGGCCGATGAGGCCTGGATTTACGTAGAGGCCGAGGCGGAAAGTGCCGCGGCCGACGTGCCGGCCAACTGGCAATTACACCGGGAAAAAGTCGCCGGTCAGGTCGCTTACCGGCTTTATATTCGTTCGCAAGAGAAAACCGACAATGCTGATTAATCTGGGCCGCCTGCTGATGCTGTGCGTATGGGGCTTTCTGCTCTCCAATCTGTTCCACCCTTTTCCCAAGCCGCTGAAGTATTTCATCGACGTGGCGCTGTTCTTTATGGTGGTGATGCACGGGCTGCAACTGGTGTTACTGAAGTCCACCCAGCCGAAAGATCAGCCGATAAGCTACTGGCAGGAAGCCAAGATCTTCATCTTTGGCGTATTCGAACTGCTGGCCTGGCAGAAAAAGCAGCCGCCAATTAAAAGGAAATAACCCGTTCGGGCGCGGCATCCGGTGCCTCGCTATTGCGATTGCCGAGCGGTAAATGAGACGTATCTTGTTCCCTGCATGCTCAGCGTGCCTTGCGCGCCCTTTTCGATCGGGTTGTACTGCCACTGTTTCAGCCGCAGCCGGATGTCCTCACCGCCGCGCAACGGGGTGAACACTACCTCATAATGCATCGGCTCATTGACCATCTGTTCGCGCTGGCGCGAACGGGTGGTCGCCACGGGAAACTCGCGCTTGTCGCTCACCTTGACCTGCAAGCTGCGCACCGGCGCGCGGTCATTTTCCGCCTCGGCCCGGCGCTGGTTGAAGTAACGGTGCGTCGCCAGCACGGCGATCAACGCAATCACGGCGATAAAAAACAGCGGCGGCTTACTCATCTTTATTCCCATTCCTTTCGCGGTTAAATCGGCGTAAACATAGCATTCTCAAGAAAGCATTGTCGATTGCAGGCGCGCTGCCTACACTGCACATAGGAAGTGACACTGGTGACAATTTGGAGCCGTGCTCTGCGGCTCCCATAATGAATAAGGAAGACACAATGAGTTGGCCGTTCCTTGCCGTATTCTTTTCCGGTTGGCTGTTCGTAGACGCCTCCTATCGTGGGCCACGCTGGCAACGTTGGGTATTTAAACCGCTTACTCTGCTGCTGCTGTTGCTGCTGGCCTGGCAAGCGCCGGTGCTGGGTGCCGCAGGCTATCTGATCGTCCTCGGGCTGGTCGCGACGCTGATCGCCGACGCCTTGCTGCTGCTTCCGCGTGAGCGTGTCTTGTACGCCATCGGCGCATTTTTCCTTTCGCACCTGCTTTATACCCTGAGCTTCGCCAGCCAGATGACTTTCAGCCTGTTTTGGCCGCTGCCGTTGGCGCTGCTGATTATCGGCGTGTTGCTGTTGGCGACGATCTGGACCCGGCTGGAGGACATGCGCTGGCCAATCGCCACCTACGTAGCGATGACGTTGCTGATGGTGTGGTTGGCGGGTGAACATTACTTCATGCGCAGCACCGATTTTGGCTTCTCGCTGTTGGCGGGCACCTCGCTGCTGCTGTTAGCCAACGTGGTGTGGCTACTTAACCGTTACCGCTTTAGTTTCAGGGCGGCGGATGCGGTGGTGGCGTTTTGTTACTTCTCCGGCCATTTCCTGATCGTCCGCTCGTTATACCTGTAAATGCCCAGGGCGGGTTCGGGCTACCGAACCCGTTTTATTATCTCAGCGCCTTCAGAGTCAGGCCATCCTCCGCCCCGGGTTGGTTGCGGTAACTCTCGCCGTCGCGCGAAAAGAACGCCAGCGTACTGCCATCGGCCTGCAACAGCGCGATGCCATCCGGCGCCGGGCGCCAACCAACGACCTCTGCCGTAAACAGCTTTTTCAGACAGTGCTGAGGATCCACCAGCCGATAGCCGTTGGTTTCACTTTGTTCGCCAGCCAAAAATTCAATCTGACACTGCTGTTCGGCATCGGCGATCAGCCATTGCCCCGCCAGCGACTTCGCGGAAGGAAGAACCAAACTGCCGGCCATAACTGCTCCCGTAACCATCATGCCTCCCGCCATCACGGCGGCCCACGCTAAACTGCCTTTCATGTTAACTCCTGCATAACGCCCGGCCAGGCTGCGCCGGGCGTTATGATGTTCATTGTTACACGATAAAGTCAGTGGCAACGTCCGCCTGCCCGACAATTTTCACCAGGAAGTCCGGCGTTTGATGCCCACCAATGTTCAGCGCCAAATCGCTGACGTTGCTCGAGGTATCGTAGGTTAACAATGCTTCACCCGCCGCACCGCTGAAATGATCGACGAAATGGATCGCATCGCCGCCCTGCGCCCCTTGATTAAAGAACGACAGGTCAATTTTATCGGTACCTTTCTGGAAATCGCGGATCCAGTCAGAAGCGCCCGGCTTGGAATCGCTGACGGCGGCGAAAACAAAGGTATCTTTGCCGACGCCACCCCACAGTTCATCGGCACCTGCGCCGCCGAACAGGATGTCGTTGCCCGCACCGCCCTTCAACAGGTTGTTGGCCGCATTACCGACGATAACGTCGTTGCCTGAACCGCCAATGGCGTTCTCAATGGTGACGCCCGCCGCGATCGACACATTGCCTTTCAGCCCGCCTACGTCCGAGAAAGATTTCTCGTTCAGGTTAATACGCTGATTGGCGGTGTAGCCGGAGAAATCGAAGGTATCATTGCCGCCCGCGTCCCAGGCCGCAAAGATCACTTTCTGCGCGTTGCCGGCGGTGCTGAGGAAATCGCGACCGGTATTGGAGTTGAAGCCATACACTGTGTCGCCGGTGCGGGTGGACAGGTTAGCGCCATACAGGTGCTGAATGGCGGAAATGTCATCCAGCAGCGGCGCCGCGGCATAGTGCCCGCCGTTATCGCCGCCGGTATTGGTTTCACTCCAGTAGCTCATCAGGCTGAACTCGCGAGTGTCTTCGGCATAGCTGGCGTCGTTGTAGGTTGGGTCGCCTTCCCCGGCGTTGTAATCGCCCGGGTGGCTCAGGCCCAACGCGTGGCCAATTTCATGAGTGAACGTCTGGCGACCGTAATCTTCGCTTGCCGGATGTTGAACATTGGACTGATTGACGTTGTACCAGGTTTGGCCGCCCAGATTCTGCCCCTGATAAATCGTGTTCGGCAGGAAAGCGTAAGCCTGAGTATCGTAGTCGTAATGGCCGGGGCGATCCTGGCTGTAATTGCCGAAGGTGATATTGACCTTTTGGTTGGCGGCAACTTCGGTGAAAGTGATATTCGCCACGTCCGACCAGGATTGCAGCGACAGTTTAGCCTGTTGCTGCTGTTCGGCGCTGAACTTGCTCAGCCCGGTATCGCCGGCGACGTTGGTAGAAGAGAATTTATAATCGGGGAAAGAGAAAGTTAATTTAACCGGTTGACCAAAAACCTTATAACCGTTCCAGGTTTGGTTCTCACGGGTAATAAACAGCCCAGCTTGTTCGGTAGAAAATGAGTCCTTGCCATTAATCTGGATCCCGTTGCCGCGCTCATGGTAATGCAACAGATCCTCTACAGCATTATAGCCGGATCCGGTAGAGGCGAGACTGGACTCAGTAACTTCAATTGCCTTTTTAGTAGATTGCATTGGTTCGATTCCACTCATTAGCTGATTGTTATCAATCAGACAGATAGACATAACCTGCCAGAAAGCCACGATGGACGAACCAGCGGCTTGCGGGAAGGGGTTTATGCGCCGTTACCGGCAGTGTGTTAGATAGAATTAATGCATATATATCAGCAAATAAGATTACCAACAGAAATGGTAATCGATTCCAATTATAGGCAGGGACCCAAAACTGAACACAAAATAATCAACCATATATTTTAATAACGAAAGATATTTGTGCTGGTTTTTGGCCATTTTTACAAATCAAAAGCAACAAATTCCCTACAAGTTGGCTACAAACTTCAATAAGAATGCGACCTGCAGACACAAGCGGATCATGCTGGCTGTTTTGAACAAAAGAGTTAAATTTAACTAAATAGTTATAGATTAATAACTCTTTATTATTAGCTGGCGGGGCTTTTTAGTTCGCCTGGAAATAACATCTTCTTATATCGACTAACGGCCTGAGAGTGCATTGCCGAAAAACACCCCACGGCATCACCAATATATTAATCTTTGCATTATTACCCTGCTATCAAACACTTTTTACCGTACGCCCCCTCTCCGCATGACAGTTAGCAATAATTCTCATCCCGGCGCTTGACTCTGGAGTTGACTCCAGGGTGTAGAGTCGGCGCAATGAACATCATTAACTGCCCGGAGGGGGACGTTATGCATACCCATCAAAACCATAATCATCAGGAACATAACCCTGCAGAAGGTGCCTGCGGCTGCAATCACAGCCACGGCAAAACCCAGCACGGTTGCAGCAGCGAGCAAAAAAACCTGGCCGTTGAAACCGATCACGCTCACTCGCACGATCATGGCGCCAGCTGTTGCAGCACGGACGATCATGAGGATCCGGATGAGGAAAGCGACAGGCTGGCTGCCGCCCCTCCTTCCGGTAGCCGGCGTTACAGTTGGAAAGTCACCGGCATGGACTGCCCAAGCTGCGCCAAAAAAATAGAGAACGCCATTACGGGCATTCCCGGCGTAGAAAACGCTCGCGTGCTGTTCGCCACTGAAAAACTGGTGGTCGACGCCCAATCCGATGTCAGCCTGCGCATCCAGGATGCGGTGCAACAGGCCGGCTTTACCCTGCTCGGCGCCCAGACAACCAAAGCCGAGTCGCCCAAGGCATCACACCTGAAAGAGTTCGGCCCGCTGCTGCTGCTCACCACGCTGATGGTGGTCAGCTGGGCACTCGATATGGTCAATCCTGAGCTGGGGCGCATTGCGTTTATCGCCACCACGCTGGTCGGTCTGGCACCGGTCGCTACCAAGGCGCTGCGGCTGATCCGCTCCGGTACGCCGTTTGCCATTGAAACGCTGATGAGCGTGGCGGCAATAGGCGCGCTGTTTATCGGCGCCACCGCCGAGGCGGCCATGGTGCTGCTGCTGTTTATGGTTGGCGAACTCTTGGAATCCTACGCCGCCAACCGCGCACGCCGTGGCGTGAAGGCGCTGATGGAACTGGTGCCGGAAGATGCTTTGCTGGTCCGGGGCTCGGAGCGCAAACGCGTGCCGGTCGCCGGCCTGCGCCCCGGCGATGTGATTGAAATTGCCCCCGGCGGCCGCCTGCCGGCCGATGCCGAACTGCTCAACCCGTTCGCCAGTTTCGACGAAAGCGCCCTGACCGGCGAGTCGGTGCCGGTCGAACGTCAACAGGGCCAGAAAGTGGCGGCGGGCAGCCTGTCGGTCGATCAGGCCGCGCAGATGAAGGTGATTTCCGAACCGGGCAAAAACGCCATCGACCGCATTCTGCAACTGATCGAAGAGGCCGAAGAACGCCGCGCCCCTATCGAACGTTTCCTTGACCGGTTCAGCAGTTACTACACGCCAGCGATTATGCTGCTGGCCGTTGCGGTGATCCTGGTGCCGCCGCTGCTGATGTCGCAGCCCTGGGATATCTGGATTTACCGTGGCCTGACCCTGTTGCTGATTGGCTGCCCTTGCGCGCTGGTCATATCCACTCCGGCGGCGATTACTTCCGGACTGGCGGCAGCCACTCGACGCGGCGCCCTGATTAAAGGCGGCGCAGCGCTGGAACAGTTGGGCCAGGTGCAAACCATTGCCTTCGATAAGACCGGCACGCTGACGGAAGGCAAACCCCGAATCACGGATGTACTGCCGAGCAACGGCTTCAGCGAACAGCGGTTGCTGACCCTGGCGGCGGCGGTAGAAACCGGCTCCCACCATCCGCTGGCGCAGGCAATTATCAAACGGGCCGAGCAGTATGGCGCACCTCTGCCACCGGCTCAGGCGCGTCGCGCTCTGGCTGGGGTCGGGGTGGAAGGTAAGGTCGACGGCAAAACCCTGTTGATCAGCGCACCGGCCAAACTGGCAGCAGGCCAGCTCGACGCACAGTTGCAAAACCAGGTGGAAAAACTGGAAAACGCCGGTAAAACGGCGGTGGTGGTGTTGGAAGACGGCGTGGCGATCGGCCTGTTGGCGCTGCGTGATACGCTACGCAGCGATGCCAAACAGGCCATTGCCGAACTGAACGCACTGGGGATCCACGGGGTGATGCTGACCGGGGATAACCCGCGGGCGGCGGCGGCGATTGCCGCTGAACTGGGGATCGATTACCGGGCCGGGCTGCTGCCGGAGGATAAAGTGAAGGCGGTGATCGAACTGAGTGAACGGCGCCCAACGGCGATGATCGGTGACGGCATCAACGATGCACCGGCGATGAAAGCCTCAAGTATCGGTATCGCCATGGGCAGCGGCACCGACGTGGCGCTGGAAACCGCGGACGCGGCGCTGACCCATAATCGGCTGGTCGGTGTGGCAGAGATGATCCGCATCTCGCGCGCCACGCACGCCAATATCCGGCAAAACATCACCATTGCGCTGGGGCTGAAAGGGATATTCCTGATCACCACCCTGCTGGGGATGACCGGGTTGTGGCTGGCAGTGCTGGCGGACTCGGGCGCTACCGCGCTGGTCACCGCCAACGCACTGCGCTTGCTGAAGAAACGTCAGTGATGCTCTGCGCCGGAGCCCATCCCTGGGATCCGGCGCTACTTTCATCAGCGACAGTGCCTTCAGGGATAGCGTCGGCGTGCATGCAGGACTCGCATCACCCGGATACGTTCGGCAACCACTTGGTAGATCAGAAGATAATTGGGATGAACAATGATTTCGTGCGTGCCATCAACCCTGCCACGGCGAAAAATATGAGGATGTTCAGCGGCAGGAAGAATTGCTTCTGAAATTAACACCTTCATTTTTCTGGCTGCCCGAGGATTGTCATTGGCAATGAAAAGCAGTATATCCGCCAAATCCTGGCGAGCAGATCGACTCCATTCGATGACGAGCCTTTATACCTGTTTGGCTTTCTTCCTTGCTTCCGCTACAGCGATAAGAGCATCCATCTCGGCCATCACCTCATCATGGGAAATGCCAGGCAGGGGATCATCCATGGCTTCCCGAACCTTTTCCCGAAACCAGCGATCGTAGATTTCCGTCTGCTCTTGTGTCTCATATTCTGAGACAACGGGCGAGCGTAAGATAACCATTGCTTACCCCTTTTTCCTGTACCCCATTTCAGGCAACTTACCGCACAAAACGGTCAAAAACTATACGCCCTTACGTAACAGGTAGCGGTACGGTGCCTTGTCGGTTTCCTGCGCCACCAGCGTGTGCTCCATAAAACGGCAAAAGCCCGGAATATCGCGGGTGGTGGCCGGATCATCGGCAATAATCAGCAGGGTTTGACCGTCATCCATATGGCGTACGGTCTTGCGCACCATCATCACCGGTTCCGGACAGCGCAGCCCCAGCGCATCAAGCGTCTGGTCTGCCTGGGCAAATAAGTCAGTCATGCAATTTTCTCGATCAAAAGCGATCGGCGAACGCCCGCCGCATCTCATTGGCGCCTAGTTTACGCCGGTAGTTTTTCTGCGCAAGATACGTTAACGTTTGCGTTAAATTTAGCCATTGCATTGGTTGCGCAAACACGTATCATGCCGCCGCGCAGCGCATTTTGCTGTGGCGACAAGAAACTCTGGGTTCCCTCACCCCACGACTAAAAAGGCTACAACATGTATTCGTTTACCGCTCAGCAGCGCCTCACCGCGTTGGTCTGGCTATCGCTGTTCCATATTGTCATCATTACCTCCAGTAACTACCTGGTGCAGTTGCCGATTACCGTTTTCGGCTTCCATACCACCTGGGGGGCGTTTACCTTTCCGTTCATCTTCCTGGCAACCGATCTGACGGTGCGTATTTTCGGCGCCCCGCTGGCACGGCGTATCATCCTTTCGGTAATGGTCCCGGCGCTGTTCATCTCGTACGTGATTTCTACCGTGACCTATCAGGGCGAATGGCAGGGCTTTGCCGCGTTGGGGAGTTTTAACCTGTTTGTGGCACGCATCGCCATCGCCAGCTTTATGGCTTACGTGCTCGGTCAGATCCTCGACGTACACGTTTTCAACCGCCTGCGCCAACGCAGCGCCTGGTGGGTTGCTCCTGCCGCGGCAATGTTCCTCGGCAATATCAGCGATACCCTGTCGTTCTTCTTTATTGCGTTTTATAAGAGCAGCGATGCTTTTATGGCCAATAACTGGGTGGAGATCGCCCTGGTGGATTACAGCTTCAAGGTTCTGATCTGCCTGCTGTTCTTCCTGCCGATGTACGGCGTACTGCTGAATATGCTGCTTAAGCGCATTGCCGTCCGCCGCAATGACGGCGGCCTGCGAGCGAACTGACCCGTGTTATCATTGGCGGCCTGCACCCTGCGGAGGCCGCCAATGACAGTCATCACCCGCCACGCCACCCTCAAAGAAATCCACGCCCTGTACGGGCAAATCCCCGAATTCGGTGGCCTGCACAGCCTGGCCGATTTATAGCAACGCATCGGACTGTCCGCCTGCCACCTGCTGATCGCCGAGATTGACGGCCAACCCGCCGGTTTCAAACTGGGTTATCAGACGCAAGAAAAGGTATTTTACAGCTGGCTGGGCGGCGTGCTGCCGGCCTTTCGCCGCCACGGCGTGGCGCGAGCCTTATTGGCTGAACAGGAGAGCTGGGCGCAGGCTCAGGGCTATCGCCAGGTGAGGGTGAAAACACGCAATCAGTTCCAGGCGATGCTGATGATGCTCATCGGTAATCACTATCGGATTGTTCAGCTGGAAAAGAAAGGCGAAGTGGCTGATTATCGGCTATTACTTGAAAAAACCTTGTGACAACATCTGCCTTGCATTTCAACGTGGAATAGGTTGCGATACGGCAGTAAAAACCTACCTGAAAGGAAGAAGGAAGCCCAATGCGTAAAGTAGCAAAATTGATGGGTATCAGCCTGTTAGTGCTTGGCCTGGCGGCCTGTGACGGCGACACCAAAGACACCAAGGCGCCGGCGGGCGGCGCTGCGGCCAGCGCACCGGCCGGGCAACAGGTGAGTTTACTGGACGGTAAACTGGCGTTCACCCTGCCGGTCGGCATGGCGGACCAGAGCGGTAAGCTGGGCAACCAGGCGAACAATATGCACGTTTACGCCGACAGCACCGGCCAGCGCGCGGTGATCGTGATCCTCGGCGACAAGACCGCCGACAACCTGGAAACCCTGGCCAAACGTCTGGAAGACACCCAACGCTCGCGTGACGCCAATCTGCAGGTGATTACCAACAAAGCCATCGAGGTTAACGGCGTCCCTCTGCGTCAGTTGGACAGCATCATCACCAGCGGCGGCGAGAAAGCCTACTCTTCGATCCTGATCGGCACACTGGATAACAATATGCTGACCATTCAGGTAACGCTGCCGGCGGATAACCAGCAGCAGGCGCAAAGTGAAGCCGAAGGCATCATCAACACGTTGAAACTGAAGCCGTAATCCCAAGGGGCCGGCGCGCCGGCCCCCGTTTCGCGACCTCATTACCGATTACGCCAATGCCTGCGCCAGCAGGGTGATCGGATGTTCGCAGCGCTTGCTGGTCGACATCTCGATTTGCCACTTGCAGGTTTCGCAGTCGGTCACCACCAAATCCACACCGCTTTCCTCTATCTGGCGAAACAACGAAGCGCCAATACCCTGTGAAGTCGCATAGTTCTCCGATTTAAACCCGTAGGTGCCGGCAATGCCGCAACACTGCGAATCCAGCACGACCAACTCCAGCCCCGGAATTTGCCGCAACAGCTCCAGCGTATAAGCGGTCCAACCCATTTTCTCCATATGACAGGGCGTATGATACGCCACCCGCAACGGCGTGCGTTTCAGCGGCAGAGTGCGACCCTGGATGATCAGACGATACAAATAGCGCGTCGCCAGCTCTACCCGCTCGCGCACCGCCGAGGTATCCACCTCCAGCAGGTGCGGATATTCATCGCGCAGGGTAAAGGTACAGCTCGACGAGGTGGCCACCACAGAAATACCGCGCTCCAGTACCGACTCATGCAAGGATTCGGCATTCACCTTGGCCTGCTTTTTGGCCTGGGTGATAAAGCCGTTGGCGATCAAAGGCACGCCGCAACATTTCTCGCGTTTCAGCAGCTGTACGCCGATATTCATCGCGTTAAAGACCTTGATCAGATCCTTGCCCAGTTGCGGATGGTTGTAATTGACGAAGCAGCCGTGAAAAAACGCCACCTGTTCGGCATAGCGCTGCTGGGCCTGCGCCTGCCGGCGATACCAGCGGCGGAAGGTGCCGAACGAGTATTTTGGCAACTCGCGGCGATGGTCAATTTTCAGCGCTTTGTCCAGCAGCGCACGCACCGGTTTCAGGCCGGTGGCGGCGTTGACTATGGGCGCAAAGGGTGTCGACAGCGACCCCATGAGGTCGGTATGGCTGAGGATGGCGTCGCGCAGCGTCGGTTTGCTCTGAGCGTAGTCGGCGCGGGCGCGCTGAATGATATCGCCGATTTTGACGTCGGACGGGCAGGCGACCTCACAGCGCTTGCAGTTGGTGCAATACTTCAGCGCTTCATCGTACAAAGCCGGATCTTTCAACCGCAGGCGTTCGCCGTCTGGCCCCGCCTGTTTTGGCCCCGGATAGAGTGGGTTGGCTTTGGCGACCGGACAATAGGTGGTGCAGACGGTGCATTTGATGCAGTTTTCAAAGCTGTTGTCTTTCTGCAGGCTCATGGTCGCCCCTCCTCTGCGGCAATCTGTTGCGCAACGTGCAGCGCCCCGATCAGCGAAACGCCGGCACCGCAGCCCTGCTGTAGCGGATCGTACCCGCCGGTGACCGCGCCGATGGCATACAGGTTGGTCAGCGCCTCCCCGCACCTTAACGCACGCAGCCGGCCATCGGTGCGTACGCCGAACTGCAAATAAGGTTGCGGAGCAAACAGATCGCTGCGGCTCCAGTCGGCGCGATCCGCACGGCTTTCTACGTCCAGCCCAAACACCGGCTCGCGCACGCCGTCAAAATCCGCCACCAGCCCATTGCTGAAAAAGCTGCCGCTGGCCAGCACCACCTGCTGCGCCTGCAACGGAATATCGCCATGGTTGCGGGTGTAAAGGCCGGTAACACGCCCGGCGTCGATATCCGCCCGCAGCACGCTGTCCCCCGGCATAAAGATGCCCCCCAGCTGTTGCAGACGCCGGCGCAATGCCTGGTGCAAACGCATGCCCAGCACCGAAGGCGGTAGCGTCGGCAACAAACGCACCGGTTTGCCCACTGCCGCCTGCAGCGCCACCAGCGGAGCATCCTCCTCCAACCCCAGACAGGCCGGCAGGAAAATCGCCTCGGCATCACCGGCCAGGCGGCGCAGCTCGTCCTCCATCGGCATCAGGTTTTCCGGCAAATCCAGCACTCTGGCGATATTCACCGCCCGGAACTCGCTGGGATTGTTGCGCAACCGGTCCAGCGCGGGTAAATGCAACCAGTCGCCCCTGGTGCGCACACCCAGTGCCTGTATGAGTGAATCGGCGGCCAGTTGCGGCTGAAAATCCAAAAATCCCTCAATGCCAATCACCGCAACGCTTTCCCACGGCAGTTCACCGGCCAGCGGCGTTACCGGAATGGTCTTCGGACTAAGCCAGGTTGCCCGGCGTGTGCCGAGCGGCGTAATGCGCAGATGATTCCTTTCATTGCTGCCTTGCAGGCTCAGGCCGCAGCGCTGCAACAGTTGGGCCGCCTCATCAGACAACTGCGCCACCCTGTCTGCGCCAATCAAGGAATAAGGATGCTGCGGCGCCTGTCGCGCCAGTTCAGACAACGCAGCCAGCGGTGCGTCAACCGGCGTGCCGTCGGGCAATTGCGCCAACAAATCGAGCGAGCCGGAGGAAAAATACAACGCGCTCTGGCCAGAGCTGACCACGGCGCAGCGCTTGCCCTGCTCCGCCAAACCGATGGCGCAAGCCATGCCCGCCAGGCCGCCGCCAATCACCACCACGTCAAATCGCATCATCCACCTCCTGTTTCTCTCGGGCATCCAGTCCGCACAATCCCTGATAAACCCAACTGGTGAACTCGCTTTCGCGCAGCGCGTCGCCCCAGGCAATCGGGCGTATACCCTTCCAGCGCTCATTGAGGAAATGCGACAGCTGATCGATCGACTGCTGCGGGGTGGCGACGTTAAAGCGCGTCAGTAGCCCGGCCGCGCGGCAGGCGCACAGCTCGCCCTGGCAGGTGCCCATGCCAACACGGGTGCGGCGGCGCAGATCCACCAGATTATTTACGGTGAGTGAGTTCACCGCATAGCGCACCTCGCCGGCGGTGACCGCCTCGCATTCGCAGACCAGACTGTTGTCCAGCCGATCGCCAGCCGGTACCAGGCTGGCGCGATCGCCGTGGCGATACACCGCCGAGCCGCGAATACTGGCCGGCAACGCCACCACGCTGCGCACCGTTTCCTCCGACGTCTGCCGGGAGCCGGGCAACGGTTCGATCGCGGTGGTGCATGGGCTATCCAATCCAAGCTTTTCACACACTTTATCGGTCGCCCACTGCGCCATCAGGCGATAGGTCATCAACTTGCCGCCGGTGATGGTGATAAATCCTTCCAGCCCATCGCGGCTGGCGTGATCGAGCAGCACGATGCCACGGCTGACGTTGCGGCCGCTGGGGTCGTCGTCGCTGGCCACCAACGGCCGCACCCCGGCATAGGCGCGCAAAATGCGGGTTTGCGCCAGTTCCGGCGCCAACAGCGCACCTTCACGGATCAGAATGTCCACCTCCTGCGGCGTCACCACCATATTGTCTATCTGGTCATAGTCGATGTGGGTGGAGGTGGTGCCAATCAGCGAGATGGTGTCACCCGGCACCAGAATGTCGGCGTCTGCCGGTTTGCGGCAACGGTTGATCACCATCTTGTTGATGCGGTGGCCCAGGATCAGCAATGCCCCTTTGGCCGGGAACATGCGGATGCGCAGATCGGCGTACTCCGCAATCTGTTGGCCCCAAATGCCGGCGGCGTTGACCACCACCTCGGCGTGGATATCGTAGCGGCGCGTAGTCTGATGGTCGAAAACGCGCACGCCGGTCACGCGGTCACCCACGCGCAATAAACCGACCACCTGATGATAGGTCAGGATCTGTGCGCCATGCTCGCGGGCATCGAGCATATTGGCGGCGGTCAGGCGGAATGGGTCGACGGTACCATCCGGCACCCGCACGGCGCCGATCAGCGCCGGGTTAGCCGCCGGCTCCAGGCGCAACGCGAGTTGCGGATCAATGGCTTCGGCGTTGATGCCGGCACTGTGGCACGAGGCGATAAACTGTTGCTGGTAGGTCAACGAATCCTGCGGCAGGGTAATGAATAGCCCATCGGTGCGCTCGATGCAGTGATGGGCGATGTGTTTGAGGATGCGGTTCTCTTCTATGCACTCACGCGCCGACTCGCCGTCGGTCACCGCATAGCGCGCTCCGCTGTGCAACAAACCGTGGTTACGACCAGTGGCGCCGGTGGCGATATCATGGCGCTCCAGCAGTATGCAACGCAGGCCACGGCGCGCGCAGTCACGGGCAATACCCGCCCCGGTTACACCGCCGCCAATGATTATCACATCCGTTTCGCTGTCCGGTGAATGGCTGCTCATGACGCTCCCTCAGGATCCGTGGTTATTGCCCTATTGGGCCACAGCTACTGGGGTCTTTGTTTGATAAGGAACAATAACGAACTTAAAACGAAAACAAAATGTCCACAAAAAACCATGAATGTGATCGGAATCACGATTTTTGGCCGTTTTTCTATTTCATATCGTTAACTAATCGCTCAAAATCCGCCTGAGTTTCATAAAAGTGTAACATTTGCGCCATTCATCACAGTGACACCAGGCTGTTTTGACTAGGATGACGCTCGTTATGGAACAAAAAAACACCACATTCGATATCCGCTCAATCATCAAATGAACGTAGACGATCATATTGATGTGATAACTAAATAAAGCCATCGGAGGCGCTCATGTTGAGTATTTTTAAGCCGGCAGCACACATTTCCCGTGTGCCGGTCGACAAAGTCGACCCGCTGTACCGTAAATTGCGCTGGCAAATATTTCTGGGGATTTTCTTCGGTTACGCCGCCTACTATCTGGTGCGTAAGAACTTCACCCTGGCGATGCCTTATTTGATCGACCAGGGTTTCAGCCGCGGTGACCTCGGTTTCGCGCTGTCGGGTATTTCCATCGCCTACGGTTTTTCCAAATTCATCATGGGGTCGGTTTCTGACCGCTCCAACCCACGCGTGTTCCTGCCCGCCGGTTTGATTCTGGCTGCCGCAGTGATGTTGTTCATGGGCTTCGTGCCCTGGGCGACATCGAGCATCGCGGTCATGTTCGTATTGCTGTTCCTGTGCGGTTGGTTCCAGGGCATGGGCTGGCCGCCTTGCGGCCGTACCATGGTGCACTGGTGGTCGCAGAAGGAGCGTGGCGGTATCGTTTCGGTCTGGAACTGCGCCCATAACGTGGGTGGCGGCCTGCCGCCGCTGCTGTTCCTGCTGGGCATGGCCTGGTTCAACGACTGGCACACGGCGCTTTATATGCCGGCCTTCGGCGCTATTCTGGTGGCCCTGATCGCCTTTGCGCTGATGCGCGATACGCCACAATCCTGTGGCCTGCCGCCGATAGAAGAATACAAAAACGATTACCCGGACGACTACAGCGAGAAAGCGGAAGAAGAGCTGACCGCCAAGCAGATCTTCATGCAGTACATTCTGCCGAACAAGCTGCTGTGGTATATCGCCGTGGCCAACGTGTTCGTTTACCTGCTGCGTTACGGCATTCTGGACTGGTCACCGACCTACCTGAAAGAAGTGAAGCATTTCACGCTGGATAAGTCTTCCTGGGCCTACTTCCTGTACGAATACGCCGGTATTCCGGGCACCCTGCTGTGCGGCTGGATGTCGGACAAGGTGTTCAAAGGCAATCGCGGCGCCACCGGCGTGTTCTTTATGACTCTGGTGACCATCGCTACCGTCGTTTACTGGCTCAACCCGGTCGGTAATCCTGGTATCGATATGGCCTGCATGATCACCATCGGCTTCCTGATTTACGGCCCGGTGATGTTGATCGGCCTGCACGCGCTGGAACTGGCTCCGAAGAAAGCGGCCGGTACCGCAGCGGGCTTCACCGGTCTGTTCGGTTACCTGGGCGGCTCCGTTGCGGCCAGCGCCATCGTCGGTTACACCGTGGACTACTTCGGTTGGGACGGTGGCTTTATGGTGATGATTGGCGGCAGTATCGGCGCGGTAGTGCTGCTGTTGCTGACCATGCTGAGCGAGAAAAAGCACCACGCAGAAATCGCAGCCAACAAACGCGGCTAAGCATTATCGCATCATCTTTACCCTATGAATTTCGAGTTGCAGCTAGGCGGCCAGCTCACTCATCCCCAGGCGCTTACTAAAGTCAAGTAACTGGGGTCTGTGAGCGCAGGTAACAACGCTGCAACTTGAAAGGCGACGGGTAAAAAGGCCGCGCTGCGGCCTTTTTATTACCCTGCACCTACAACATGGAGAATTACGGAATGCGGACTCAAGTCAAAGCCCTGCTGACAGGGATCATCCTGGCCACCTCAATGGTCAGCGCCGTACAGGCTGCGGACAAGGTGGTGATCGCCCACCGTGGCGCCAGCGGCTATCTGCCGGAACACACGCTGCCGGCGAAGGCTATGGCCTACGCGCAGGGTGCGGACTTCCTCGAGCAGGATCTGGTGATGACCAAGGACAACGAGCTGGTGGTGCTGCATGACCATTACCTCGATCGCGTTACCGACGTGGCCGAACGCTTCCCGAGCCGGGCGCGCAAAGACGGACGTTATTACGCCATCGACTTTACCCTGGCGGAAATCAAGTCGCTGAAGTTCACGGAAGGCTTTGAGATCGAAAACGGTAAAAAGGTGCAGGGTTACCCTGGCCGTTTCCCGATGGGCAAATCGGATTTCCGCGTCCATACCTTCCAGGAAGAGATCGAGTTTGTTCAGGGGCTGAACCATTCAACCGGCAAAAACATCGGTATTTACCCGGAAATCAAGGCGCCGTGGTTCCACAAGCAGGAAGGCAAGGATATCTCCAGCAAAGTGCTGGCGGTACTGAAAGAGTATGGCTACACCGGCAAGGGTGACAACGTTTATCTGCAATGCTTCGACGCCAACGAACTGAAGCGGATTAAAACCGATCTGGAACCGAAGATGGGCATGGATCTGAAGCTGATCCAACTGATCGCCTATAACAAATGGCAGGAAACCTATGAGCAAAAAGCCGACGGAAAATGGGTGGAATACGATTATGACTGGATGTTCAAGCCGGGCGCGATGAAGCAGATTGCCCAGTACGCCGACGGTATCGGGCCGGATTATCACATGCTGGTGGAAGCGGAGAAATCCAAACCGGGCCACGTAGTGCTGACCGATATGGTGAAAGAAGCCCATGCCAACAAGCTGGCAGTGCATCCGTTCACCATCCGCGCCGATGCGTTGCCAAACTACGTGACCGACGTGAATCAGCTGTATGACGTGATTTACAATCAGGCAGGCGTTGACGGCGTGTTCACCGACTTCCCTGACAAGGGTGTGCAGTTCCTGCAAAAGCAGGGCCAGCACAAGTAACCTGGACAAGGGCGCCGCAAGGCGCCCTTGTTGCCTCAGGCCAGGAACATCTTGCGCAGGTAATGCGGCACCGCGTCGTCGACGTTGGAGCCAATCACTTCCAGCTCCGGCAACTTGTCTTTCAGGCGCTGGTGCGCGTCACGCATAATGCAGCCCTTGCCGGCCATCGCCAGCATTTCCAGGTCATTCATGCCGTCACCGAAGGCGATGCACTCTTTCAGCGAATAGCCGATGATTTTGGCCACTTCTTCCAGCGCATGACCTTTGGATACGCCGCCCGCCATCACTTCCAGACAGGTCGGGAACGAGAAACTGACGTTAACCCGGTCGCCCCAGCGCGCATTGATGGCATCTTCCAGCGGCAACAGCTTTTCATGGTCGTCACAGGTGAAGTACACCTTGCACACGCCGTCGGTTTCCAGCAGGCCCGGCTCATACAACTGATACTGGAAGACCGATTCCCGGAAGAACTCTTCCTGCTCCGGGCTTTCCCGGTTGATGAACCAGTCGTCGTTGCGATAGACATTGGTGGTGATGTCCGCATCGTCATGCAGCATGCCGTAGAGATCGCGGGCGATGTCTTCCGCCAGGTTGTGGCTGAAAATCAACTCGCCGGCAGTGTTATGCACACGAGCACCGTTGGAGGTGATCATAAAGGCGCTGATATCGAGGTTATCGCGGATCTGCGAAACGTCGATGTGATGCCGGCCAGTGGCAAACACAAAGTGCACGTCACGCTGGGTCAGCAGCTTCAACGTCTCTTTGGCATAAGGCGACAGGGTGTGGTCAGGTGATAGCAGCGTGCCATCTAAATCGGAAGCGACAACGTGATACATAAGGGTATGTTCTAACCTCTGATGGAGTGGTCGGCGGCAGGGGCGCCACCTAAGTGTTGAGCAAAGAAACGCAGGATTGCGTTCAATGCTTCGGCGCGCATCGCGTCCCGCTCGAACAGGATCTCATGGCGTGCGCCTTTGATAACCCGCGGTTTCCCCCCTTCACAAGGGTGCCCCGCGTCTGACAGTGCCTGACAAAAAGCCTGCTGAGAACGGTTGTCGACTACCCGTTCCTCACCGGCCTGCAATAATAACAGCGGTGTGGTGATTTTAGCCGCCTGCGCGACAATCTGCCGCCCGGCCTGAATGCTTTCCCGAACCCAGTGGTAAGTAGGGCCACCCACCTGCAACTCGGGGTAATCGGCGTAATAACGTAAACAGCGGCGATAGCGTTCACGGCTGTGGGTCAATACGTTGACTACATAGGGCAGCGGCCGCCACTGGCCTGTGCCTATCGCATAGTAATCGCGCACCCTCGGGTGTTTTTCCACCCAGTTAAGGATGCGGTCCGCCATCCAGCCCGGCATCGGCAGATGAATGCCGAACATCGGCGCGCAAAACGCAGCGGCATCAAACGCCTGCGGCTGACGCGCCAAAAACTGCGCCAGTATCGCGCCGCCCATCGAATGTGACAGCGCAAAGTGCTGCCGGTAACCGTGCGGCACCACTTGCTGCTGATAAAACTGGGCGAAATCGTCAATATAATCGGCAAAGTTTACCACATGACCGCGGTGCGTATCAGCCAGCAAGCGACCAGAACGGCCTTGCCCGCGATGATCGATAATCATCACATCAAAACCGCAATGGAACAGATCGTAGGCAACTTCCGGATATTTAACGTAACTTTCGATTCGGCCGGGGCAGATCACCACCACTCGCTGATGACGCGATGAGCTAAAACGCACGAAGCGGATCGGTACGCCGCCCACGCCACTGAACTCGCCCTGCTCTCGCAACCGCCAAAAGTCCAGCAGCGGGCCGGTGGCGAAAGCAGCGAACTGCGTTTCACGCATTAACCAGTCATCGGTGCCTTGAGTGAACGACGTCATTACATGCCTTTTAGCGGGGGATGTGCCTATAAAAATGTGATAAATATTACTATACCCTATGGGTTTCAAGTTTCAGCTAGGCGCCCAGCTCGTTCATCCCCAGGAGCTTACTCCGGTAAGTGACTGGGGTGAACGCGTGCAGGTAACAACGCTGCAGCTTGAAAGACGAAGGGTATAGCCATTTTGGCACAAATTGGTACTTTCAGGGAGCCTTACGATGACCTTGGACTGGTGGTTAACCTATCTGCTGACAACCCTTATTCTGAGCCTGTCACCCGGCTCTGGCGCAATCAACACCATGAGCACCGGTATCAGCCACGGGTATCGCGGCGCGGCGGCATCCATCGCCGGGCTGCAGGTCGGGTTGAGTCTGCATATCGTGCTGGTGGGGATCGGCCTCGGTGCGCTGGTCTCTCAGTCGCTGCTGGCGTTTGAAATGCTGAAATGGCTGGGTGCCGCTTACCTGGTGTGGCTCGGTATCCAACAATGGCGCGCCGCCGGCTCGCTGGATTTGCATACCCTGGCGGGCAGTATGCCGCGCCGCCGTTTGTTCCGCCGCGCGGTGCTGGTCAATTTGACCAACCCGAAGAGCATCGTGTTTCTGGCCGCACTGTTCCCGCAGTTTATTTTACCCAACCAGCCGCAGGCCGAGCAGTATCTGGTACTCGGCGTGACTACCGTGGCGGTGGATATTGTAGTGATGATTGGCTACGCCACGCTGGCGACCCGCATTGCCGGCTGGCTGAAGACGCCGCGCCAAATGCAGTTGCTGAACCGTATATTCGGTTCGCTGTTTATTCTGGTGGCCGGGTTATTGGCTACGGCCAGAAAGGCATAATGCAAAAGGGCCGAACATCGCTGTTCGGCCCTCGCGATATCTTCCTGCGATTAACGGGTAAAGATCAGATGCAACCCGAAACCGGTGAACAATACGCCCGCCAGCCCGTCGATCCATTTCGCCAAACGCTGATAGCCGCGGCGCATTGCCGGCAGCGCAAACACTACCGCCACCAGGCTGAACCAGACAAAGGTCTCGGCGATAATCAGCAGGAACAAACCCCAGCGCGCGCCGGCACCCACGTCGTCACCGACAAACAGCGAGAACACGCTGCCGAAATAGATAACCGCTTTCGGGTTTGAAAGGTTGGTCAGGAAACCGCGAATAAAGCTGCGCCCGGCCTTTGGCAACGCCACTTTCACTTCTTCCGCCGGCACCGATTGGCCGCTCTGGGAGCGTGCGGAACGCAGCAGCTGCCAGCCCATCCAGCATAAGTAAATCCCACCGCCGACCATGATGATCTGGTGCAGCCAGGCCATTTTCTGCAAGATCAGGTGCAGGCCCATCAGCGCAACCCCCGCCCACACCACGATACCCAGTGAAATGCCCACTACGCCCATCATCGCCTCGCGGCGCGAACGGCTGGCGGCGGTTTGCGAAACAAAAAAGAAGTCCGGCCCCGGGCTCATCAGCGCTATCAGGTGCACCAGCGCCACGGTCAGAAACAGCATCAGCATGATTTATTGCCCTTATTCTTCGTCATTGTCGAGGTGATCGCGGATCATCGCCATAAACGGGGCGCCGAAACGCTCCAGTTTGCGCTGGCCAACGCCGTTAACGCTAAGCAGATCGCCGGCCTTGATCGGCATCTGCTCCGCCATTTCCAGCAGCGTGGCATCGTTAAACACCACATAAGGCGGGATATTTTCTTCGTCGGCAATCGACTTACGCAGCTTGCGCAGTTTGGCAAACAGCTTGCGATCGTAATTGCCGCCGTAGGATTTCTGATTGGCGCTGCCACGCGACTTCAGGCTTTGGATGCGCGGCACCGCCAGTTGCAGCTCCAGCTCGCCACGCAGCACCGGGCGTGCGGCCTCGGTCAATTGCAGCGCCGAGTGCATGGCGATGTTCTGGGTAATAAACCCCAGGTGGATCAACTGACGCAGCACGCTGGTCCAGTGCTCGGTGGTTTGCTCGCGACCGATGCCGTACACCGGTAACTTGTCGTGCCCGTATTCGCGGATGCGCTGGTTATTGGAACCGCGCAGCACTTCGACAATATAACCCAGGCCGAACCGCTGGCCGACGCGATACACGCAAGACAGCGCCTTGCGCGCGTCTTCCAGCCCGTCATAGCGCTTGGGGGGATCGAGGCAGATATCGCAGTTGCCGCAATTTTGCTGCTTGCCCTCGCCAAAGTAATTGAGCAACACCAAACGACGGCAGGTTTGCGCTTCGGCGAAAGCCCCCATGGCGTTCAGCTTGTGGCGCTCGATATCCAGCTGTTGCCCGGCCGGTTTCTCTTCCAGACAGCGGCGCAGCCAGGCCATGTCGGCCGGGTCATACAACAGGATCGCTTCGGCCGGCAGGCCATCACGCCCGGCGCGGCCGGTTTCCTGATAGTAGGATTCTATATTGCGCGGAATATCAAAGTGCACCACGAAACGCACGTTGGGTTTGTTGATGCCCATGCCAAAGGCGACGGTGGCTACCACCACCTGCAAATCGTCACGCTGGAACGCTTCCTGCACCTGCGCGCGGCGATCGTTGTCCAGCCCGGCATGATAGGCGCCCACGCTCAGCCCGCGGCTCTGCAAACGCGCAGTGGTGTCTTCCACCTTGGCGCGGCTGTTGCAGTAAATGATACCGCTCTTGCCGCGTTGGTCCTGCACGAAGCGCCACAGCTGATCGAGCGGCTTGAACTTTTCCACCAGCGTATAGCGAATGTTTGGGCGGTCGAAGCTGCTGACCTGCACCAGCGGATCGTGCAGCGCCAGCAGGCGCACGATGTCGCCACGGGTAGACTCGTCGGCGGTAGCGGTCAGAGCAATCACCGGCATCGTCGGGAAGCGCTGCTTCAACTGACCCAACGCGCGGTACTCAGGACGGAAATCATGGCCCCACTGCGAAATGCAGTGCGCCTCGTCCACCGCCAATAGCGCCGGCGGACAGTGGTCGAGCAAATCGAGGAAGCTGTCCATCATCAGCCGTTCGGGGGCGATGTACAGCATTTTGATCTGGCCGCTGCGGCAACCCGCCATGACCTCCAACTGCTGCTCGCGCGTCTGCGTCGAGTTATAGCAGGCGGCGGAAACGCCATAAGCCAGCAGTTGATCGACCTGATCTTTCATCAGCGAGATCAGCGGGGAAACCACTAACGTCAGGCCATCCATCACCAGCGCCGGGATTTGATAGCACAACGATTTACCGCCGCCGGTCGGCATGACCACCAGACAATCCAGCCCGCCGATCGCCGCGTTGATAATCGTTTGTTGACCCGGTCGGAATTGCTGGTAGCCAAAGGTATCGCGCAATACCTGCTCTGCCAGCAACTCTTTGTTTATCACTGCTGCGGTTGACACACACTTCCCCACTTTTTGCTGCATAGCGCCGCCATCATGACGGCCGTATTACATAATATCGTTAAGCATGACACCAACGCCAACCCGTGTCTGCCGGAAGTTGTAATCAATCAGCGATTCGCCGTAGCCGCTGAACACCTGAGTGTAGAAACGCACGTGTTTGGAGATTGGGTAACTCCAGCCCAACTCCGCACCGCCGTAGCCGCTGTTCCAGTTGTAATGGCTGTCGACGCTGAACACGCTGTCGCCCCAGGCGTAACCGACTTTCAGACGGTAATATCCCATATATTTGGTGATATCCGGATTGTCATCGCTGCTGTCGCTTTCCGAGAAGCGGAACCAGGGTTTCAGATCCACCTGCCAGTTACCGTTCTGCGCCATAAAACGCGCATAGCCACGGTTCCAACTGCGGGAAGTTGGATCAGAACGCCCATTGGACTGATGGTTGAGACCCACTTCAACATCGCGCAACGTCCAACCGGCAAAGCGGTAATCCGTCGCCCAGCCGAGGAATACCTGCGGCTCGTAGTTGGTTTCGCGAAACGGTGACGATTCCCCGTGGTTGGAAAGCTGCCACCAGGAACGCTGAGTATAAGAGGCGCCCAGCACCGAGTTGTCGCCCAGAATGCCACGCCACAGCGGGAAGGCCAGGCTGAGCTGGTATTTCACTTCATCCTTGCGCGCCTTCTCGGCCCAGTTATAGGTCTTGATGGCCTCTTTGTTGATATTGCTGGTATCGGTGTACAACACATAGTTGGTGTCGTACGGGTATAGCGTAAAGGGGTTGTCGTGATCCTGCAGCATGTTGGCGATAATGCTGCCGCGCACTGCGGGTTTATCATGAATTTGCTGCTCTTTGGCCTCTTCCGCCTGCACCAGCAATGGTGCCGCCAACATGGCCAAAACGATCCCTGACAAAATGCGCATAACGTTCCTCACTCCAACAAAAATGACAAACTCTGAAATAAAAACAGGCCATTTTACACACAAAGGCGGTTTTGCAGCAGTGCGGCGTGCATTTATTGGATTAGTCTGGTAAGCAACAAAATATAGGCATAAAATCAACAATCGATTAACCTGGACTGACCAGTTAATAACCTCCTAACTCTATTGAATAAAGAACGGGTATTTATGTCCACTACACCAATGACACTCGATGCTGCACGCCAGAAAATCGGCGAAATCTTTGTTTATCACATGCCGTTTAACCGCGAGCTGGGCCTTGAACTACGCCGTTTTGAAGATGACTACGTTGAACTGAGCTTCACCAATCAGCCCAAACTGGTGGGTAACGCCGCCCAGAAGATCCTGCATGGCGGCGTGATCGCTTCAGTGCTGGACGTTGCCGCCGGGTTGGCCTGCGCCGGTAGCGTACTGATGCGTTTGGATCCGCTGATCGAAGAGGAAGTGGCCTCGCGCCTGTCGCGCATGGGGACCATAGATCTGCGCGTTGACTATCTGCGCCCCGGCCGCGGCGAGCATTTCGTCGCCTCCGCCAGCGTATTGCGCAGCGGCAACAAAGTGGCGGTCGCCCGCGTCGAGCTGCATAACCACGATGGCCTGCATATCGCCAGCGCCACCGCCACCTACCTGGTCGGGTGATTGTGTGCGGTGAGCGTCTTAAGTACACTCACCGCATCTCCGTTTTACCCATCCGAGTATCGTCATGGACGCACAGCAAACGCGGCAGGGCATCTTCTTTGCTTTGGCCGCCTATTTTATTTGGGGTATCGCCCCGGCCTATTTCAAGCTGATTCAACAGGTACCCGCCGATGAGATCCTCACTCATCGGGTCATTTGGTCCTTCTTCTTTATGCTGGCGCTGATCACGCTGGGCCGCAACTGGCCGCAGGTTCGCGCCGCCTGCAGCAACCGCAAACGGCTGCTGCTGCTGGCGGTGACCGCAGTGTTGATCGGCGGCAACTGGCTGCTGTTTATCTGGGCGGTAAATAACCACCATATGCTGGAAGCCAGCCTGGGCTATTTTATTAACCCGCTGGTTAACGTGCTGTTGGGAATGCTGTTCCTGGGAGAGCGTTTCCGCCGCATGCAGTGGCTGGCGGTGGTGTTGGCGTTTGCCGGCGTGTTGATTCAGTTATGGCAATTCGGGTCGCTGCCGATTATCGGTCTGGGGCTGGCGTTCAGCTTTGCCTTCTACGGCCTGCTGCGCAAGAAGATCGCCATCGACGCGCAGACCGGCATGCTGATTGAAACCCTGTGGTTACTGCCGGTAGCGGCGGCGTACCTGTTCCTGTTCGCCGACAGCCCAACCAGCCATCTGGGCGCCAATCCGTGGTCGCTGAACCTGCTGCTGGTCGCGGCCGGCATCGTCACCACCATACCGCTGCTGTTCTTTACCGCCGCGGCGACCCGCCTGCGCCTGTCGACACTCGGCTTTTTCCAGTACCTCGGCCCGACGCTGATGTTCCTGCTGGCCGTCACTTTCTATGGGGAGAGCATCGGCCAGGACAAACTGGTGACCTTCGGCTTTATCTGGGCGGCACTGCTGCTGTTTATCCTCGACGCACTCTATACCCAGCGCAAATTACGTTGACGCAGGCGAGGCTCGGTTGGAAATGAAGCGGGCCATCGCCGGGCCGGTCAGCAGGATGGTGAACAGACGCAACGTTTGCATCGCCATCACGAAGGACATATCCACCCGGCTGCCCGCCGCAATGATCGCCACGGTGTCCAGCCCGCCCGGGCTGGTCGCCAGATAGGCGGTCATCAGATCCACCGGCAGGAAGCGGGTCAACATCCACGCCAGCAGCCCGCAAAACAGCATCAGCGCCACTATCGACGCTACCATCTGCGGCAAAGTGCGCAACGCCAGCAAAAATATCGGCCGGGTGAAACGTAGCCCGACGCTCCAGCCAATCAGGGTATAAGCCAGCGCCAGCAACCATTCGGGCACCTGCAACGCCATCGCGCCGCTTGAGTGAACCGTTGCGCCGATAATCATCGGTAAAAGCAGCGCGCCGGAAGGAATGCGCAGCCGGGGGCCAAGCCAGGCGCCGGCAACGGCGATACCCAGCGTCGCGAGAAAACGCCAATCCAGCGGCGGAAACCATTCCAGTGCGACGCTGCCGTGGCCCGCCTCATCGCCCAATCCAATCCGCGCCACCATTGCCGCCGCAGTGGCGACAAACAGCACCCGCAGGTACTGCATGAACGCCACTAACCGGACATCTGCACCGAAATCCCCCGCCATCGCCACCATCGCCGAAGCGCCGCCGGGCGATGATCCCCAGGCACCGGTCGGCCCCGGCAGTCCGCTGAAACGCACCAGACACCAGCCGGAAACGCCGCTGGCCGCCAGCGTGGCAAACAGCACCAGCAGCACCAGTGGCCAGTCATCGAGTAACGGCGTGAGGATAGCGGGAGAGAGGCTTTGCGCGATCATGCAGCCGAGCACCGCCTGCGCGACGATAAACAGACGAGTGGGAATACGCACCGTAGCGCCCGACAGCCCCATCGCCACGCCGACGATCATCGGCCCCAGCAACAGCGCAGCGGGAATATGAAATGTTTGCAGGCCAAACCCCAGCGCCAGCGAAGCCAGCAGCAGGAGCAGCCATTGAATCAAGCGGGGAACTCTTTCCATCAACACACACGCCTTAGGGTGCAGATAAGCTGAGGGGCTATTCTACCTCTATTTAGCAGGCTAAGGGATAATCCCCACGCACTCTTTAAACGTAGCGCGCACAGTCAAATTGAGTGCGGACAGCGCGCAGGCCCCGGAGCATACACGCAGTATGTGAGGAGGCCGAGCACTGCCCAAGCTCAAGTTGGCAAAGCGCGTTTCGTTTAAAGCCAGTTCTTGCGCTTGAAGTACAGATAAGGGGCCAGCCCCGCGAGGATCATCAGGCTGATGGCCCCCGGATAACCGAACGACCATTTCAGTTCCGGCATAAACTCAAAGTTCATCCCGTAGCTGGAAGCCACCAGCGTGGGCGGCAGGAACACCACCGACACCACCGAGAAAATCTTGATGATGCGGTTCTGTTCGATATTGATAAAACCCATCGCCGCCTGCATCAGGAAGTTCACCTTCTGGAACAGCGACTCGTTATGCGGCAACAGGGATTCGATGTCGCGCAGCACTTCACGCGCCTGTTCCAACTGGCCGGTCGGCAGGCGCGCCTTGCGCACCAGGAAGTTAAGCGCGCGTTGGGTATCCATCAGACACAGGCGCACTTTCCAGCCGATATCTTCCAGCTCCGCCAAGGTTGACAAGGCTTCGTCATATTCGTCGCCCTGATGGCCTTCCATGATCACCCGGCTGAGCTTTTCCAGATCGCTATAGATGTTTTCGATCTCGTCCGCCAACTGCTCAATCTTGGTTTCGAACAGATCCAGCAACAGCTCATAGGCATTGCCGTCAACCATCGTCAGATTGCGGGCGCGCATGCGGTACAAACGAAACGCCGGCAGTTCACGTTCACGCAGGGTATACAGCCGGCCGTCGCGAATGGTGAAGGCCACGGTCGAGTTGCCGGCGTGATCTTCCGCATCTTCAAAATAGAAGAAGGAGTGAATATGCAAGCCATCTTCATCTTCGAAGAAACGCGCGGAGGCTTCGATGTCGTCCAGCTCAGGGCGCGTCGCCAGGCTCTGGCCCAGCTCATTTTGCACGCGCTCACGCTCGCCCTCTTCCGGTTCAACCAGATCAACCCACAGTGACGAGGTGAGATCATCCGAGTCATCCAACTCCAGACGGGACAGGCGACTGTTATCTAATTTAAACGCGCTTAGCATGTGCCAAAACTCCCTATTGGTGACGGGTGCAGACAACGCGTGGAAGCACAGAAACAGAGGGGTGTTGCATCACCAGCTTGTTTCAGACCATGAAGGATCTGACTCGTAGCGACGCTTTGCGGGGTCGCCGACAACCACGAAGGCCATCAGCTCAATGGGATAGCCTTAGAAGTTGTACCTGTTGTTGTCCAGGTCAGTGAGCCAGTATCTACTGGGTGTGTCCAAGGCGTATGTCCTCATTGATAATCGTGCGCGCATGTTACGCCGAGAAGAAAAAGCCTGTCAACACGTTAGACAGGATAATTGCGCAACAATTCAGCATGCTGTCGCGGGTTTAAAAAACGCGCTTAACCCGAGGTAAACCGTGCAGAAAAAGTCTGCGGCGATCTCTGACCGCCTCCGGGAAAGTTGCTAAGATTAGGCCACTATAAGCCTGCGGATTTAGCCGATGAAACAGATGACCGCCCACGACCTGACCGCGATGAGCGAACAGGCTGCCAAAGTGGCGCGCCTGCGTGCGCACCGTACATTACACGAAGAGTTAAGCGATCCGGTACAGCGCCTGGCGATTGCCATGGAGCCGGGCACCTATATCCGTCCGCACCGCCATCCGCAAACCTGGGAGCTGTTGACGCCGCTGCGTGGCCGCTTCGTGGTGCTGCAATTTGACCAGGATGGCGTCGTCACGCAGCGCACGCTGCTCGGCGAAGAGACCAAAGTGCTGGAGATGCCGGCGTTTACCTGGCATGCGGTGCTGTCGGTCGATGCAGGCGGCGTGGTGTTTGAAGTGAAGCAGGGGCCGTATCAGCCGCTGGCGGAAGAAGATTGCATGTCATGGGCGCCGGCGGAAGGCGGTGAGGGCACCGAAGCGGTGATGCGCTGGTATGCCACCGCGCAGATTGGCGACAGTTACTCTCGCTGATTTGGCTGATTGCAGGGGACTTTCCCCCTGCAACTCGCCGGCCTTACACCGTTTCCAGCCGGGCGTAGGCCGCCACCAGCCACTTGATGCCTTCGCCCGGAAACGCAATTTGCAACCGGCTATGTTCGCCGCTGCCTTCCAGATTGACGATGGTGCCTTCGCCAAACTTGGGATGGCGCACCCGTTGGCCAAGCTTGTAGCCGGTGTCGTTTTCGCTGATTGGCGTGCCCATGCGGCGATGATTCACCGGCCGCGATACGCTGGCGCGCAGCCGCACTTCTTCCACACAGTCTTCCGGCAGTTCGCCGATAAAACGCGAAGGCCGATGATAAACCTCTTTGCCGTACAAACGACGCGTTTCGGCATAGGTCAGCGTCAGTTTCTGCATGGCGCGCGTCAGACCAACGTAGGCCAACCGGCGCTCTTCCTCCAATCGCCCGCCTTCGTCCAGCGACATCTGGCTCGGGAACATCCCCTCTTCCATCCCGACGATAAACACCAGCGGAAACTCCAGCCCCTTGGCGGAGTGCAGGGTCATCAGTTGCACCGCATCCTGATACGCATCTGCCTGCCCCTCGCCCGCCTCCAGCGCGGCATGTGACAGAAACGCCTGCAGCGGCATCAGATCCTGATCTTCATCCTGATAGCTGTACTGCCGCGTCGCCGTCACCAGTTCTTCAAGGTTTTCGATACGCGCCTGGCCCTTTTCACCCTTTTCCTGCTCATACATGATGAACAGCCCCGAATCGCGGATCACCCTGTCGGTCTGCACATGCAACGGCATATCTGCGGTTTCGTGCGCCAGGGAATCCACCAATTCGGTAAAACGTTGCAGCGCGGACGCCGCACGCCCGGCCAGCACTTTGTCTTGCAACAGCGCACGGGTGGCCTGCCACAGCGTCAATTGGCGATCGCGCGCCGTACGGCGCACTTCGTCCAGCGTTCGGTCGCCGATGCCGCGCGTCGGGGTATTCACCACGCGCTCAAACGCCGCGTCGTCGTTACGGTTGGCGATTAGCCGCAAATAGGCCAGCGCATCCTTGATTTCCTGACGTTCGAAGAAGCGCTGCCCGCCATAAATGCGGTACGGCATGGCGGTTTGCAACAGCGCCTCTTCCAGCACGCGCGACTGGGCGTTGCTGCGGTAGAGTATCGCGCAATCATTCAGCGCACCGCCGTTTTCCTGCCAGGTCTTGATGCGGCCGACGACAAAGCGCGACTCGTCGAGTTCATTGAACGCGCAGTAGATTGAGATAGGCTCGCCTTCGGCCCCCTCGGTCCACAGGTTTTTACCCATGCGCCCGCCATTGTTGGCGATCAGGGTATTGGCAGCCTTCAGGATATTGCTGGTCGAACGGTAGTTCTGTTCCAGGCGGACGGTTTGTGCGCCGGGGAAATCCTTCAGGAAACGCTGGATGTTTTCCACCTGGGCGCCGCGCCAGCCGTAAATTGACTGGTCATCGTCACCCACGATCATCACATTGCTGTTATTGCCGGACAGCAGGCGGATCCAGGCGTACTGGATGCTGTTGGTATCCTGGAACTCGTCCACCAAGACGTTGGTGAAGCGCTCGCGGTAGTGATTGAGGATATGCGGCTTGTTCAGCCACAGCTCATGGGCGCGCAGCAGCAGTTCGGCAAAGTCCACCAGCCCGGCTCGGTCGCAAGCTTCCTGATAGGCCTGATAGATACGCAACCAGGTCGCTTCCACCGGGTTGTTATAGGTTTCAACGTGCTGCGGGCGCAGGCCTTCGTCTTTTTTGCCGTTGATGTACCACATCGCCTGACGCGGCGGCCATTGCTTTTCGTCGATATTCAGCGCCTTGACGATGCGCTTCAGCAAACGAAACTGGTCGTCGCTGTCGAGGATCTGGAAATCCTGCGGCAGATTGGCGTCCATATGGTGGGCGCGCAGCAGCCGGTGAGCCAGGCCGTGGAAGGTGCCGATCCACATACCGCCCTGGCTGGTGCCAATCAGGTGTTCGATCCGGTGGCGCATCTCCGCCGCCGCTTTGTTGGTGAACGTCACCGCCATAATCGAATACGGCGAGCAGTTCTCTACCGACAGCAGCCAGGCGATGCGATGGACCAGCACCCGGGTTTTACCGCTGCCCGCGCCGGCCAATACCAACAGGTTGCAGCGTGGCGCCGCCACGGCTTCGCGTTGTTTTTCATTCAGGCTGTCGAGCAGATCGGAAACGTCCATAGGCACCATTAATTGGTAAGGGAGAACGCGCCTGGGACG
Source organism: Serratia inhibens (assembly GCF_003591175.1). GTDB lineage: Bacteria > Pseudomonadota > Gammaproteobacteria > Enterobacterales > Enterobacteriaceae > Serratia > Serratia inhibens. The sequence continues at coordinate 81,679 of NZ_QYYG01000004.1, forward strand.
CGTTTTCCACTGGGAATTTATACAGAGTTCTGGCAGGGATTATAACAATGCTGTCAGCGATGCCAACTGCGAAATCTCAATATGTGGCAGCAGACGGCTGTCCGCGACCTGCATCAGGTTGCGCTGGCGGTCGTTGATCCAGCAGGCCTGCAGGCCTGAGCGCAGCGCCCCGGCGACGTCGGTGGTCAAATCATCGCCAACATGCAGAATGCGCTCGGCGGGAACCCCTAACCGTTCCGCGGCCAACCGGTACATGTCCTGATAGGGTTTGGCGCGGCCATCCGGCCCGGAACGCAGCACAAACCGGAAGTAACCGTCCAACCCGCACAGCGCCGGATCGGCATTGCCGTTGGTGATCGCCACCAGCGGGAAACGCTCCCCCAGCGCTTTCAACGTAGCGTGAGTCGCCTCCGGTACCTCGATGCGGCTGCGCCACAGCGCAAAGTTCTGCATCGCCGCGTCGGCGCCGAGGGCAGCCTCGGCATCCCGCAGCCCCTGGCGGCTCAGCGCCAGATGAATGGCGCGCCAGCGCCACTGGGTGACGTCGTGATAAATCTCCGGATCCTGCTCGCGCAGCTCCTGGCGCAGGCGGTGAAAATCCGCCGACTGAAAGTGATTCAGCCCAGGATGATAATTCTGCAGAAAAGCTACCGACTGCAACTCGGTCTGCCTGATCACCGGGCGGTTGTCGTACAGCGTGTCGTCCAGATCGAAGGTCAGCGCCGCCAGCGGGCGCAGCGGACGATAAAAATGCATCAGGATTTCCCCCGTTTGGCGCGCGGATGCGCAGCATCGTACACGTTCGCCAGATGTTGAAAGTCGAGGTGGGTATAGATTTGGGTGGTGGTGAGATTGGCGTGGCCGAGCAATTCCTGCACTGCACGCAGATCGCCGCTCGACTCCAGCATATGGGTCGCAAACGAGTGGCGCAGCTTGTGCGGATGAATATGGCTGTTAACGCCCTGCTTGACGCCCCACTCGGCAAAACGCTTTTGCACGTTGCGGGTCGAGATGCGTTTGCCCTGATTGGACAGGAACATCGCGTCGTCTGTCGGGCCGAACAGATCACGCATCGCCAACCAGTGTTCCAGCCAGGTAACGGCGGTGCGGCCCACCGGCAGTTTGCGTTCTTTGCTGCCCTTGCCCAGCACCCAAATTTCGCCGGCGGCCAGATCAACATGGCGGCAGTCCAGCCCCACCAGCTCCGAAAGGCGCAGCCCGGCACCGTACATCACCTCCAGCATGGCGCGATCGCGCACCGCCAGCGGATCGTTAAGATCGATATTCAACAGCTGGTTTATTTCATCGACATCGATATTTTTCGGCAGATGACGACCGCTGCGCGGCGTTCGGATGCCTTTGGCGGGATTGGCGATCAACGCGCCCTGGCTGACCTGCCAGTCGAGAAAGCTGCGCAGCGCCGACAAACGCAGCGCAAGGCTGGAAGATTGCAGGCCCGCTCGTTTGCTGCGCGCCGCCAGCATGCGGACTTTGGCGGCGTCCAGCGCCGGCCATTCGGTCACGCCCATCTCCTGAGCCAGCGCCATCAGCGCCTGCAGTTGGCGTGAATAGCTGAGCTGAGTGAGCGGGCTGAGCTGACGCTCAACCTTCAGATAACGCAGGAAAGCGTCCACCGGCTGTTGCAGGCTGGCCGCTACCGGAGTCATGCTCGTTCTATCCAGCGTTCCAGCAGTTCAGGCAGCATGCGCGCCAACTGATTGAGCATCACGGTCCCCATGCCCTGCTGATAGTGTTGCGTATCGCGGCTGCTGAAAATCACCATGCCCAGTTCGCCGTCTTCGCCCAGCATAGACAGCGCGACCGAGCCAACCAGCTTGGCCTGCGGCAACAGCAGCAGCAGCTCGGGGCCATTCAGGCTACCGAGAAAATGCTGCTGATCACCCAAACGCTGAATACGCAGCGGTTCAAACGACGAACGCGTCAGGGCAAGATGGGTGAAGTCGGAAGGTGCGCCGATCTTCCAGCTTTCGGAAAACAGACGGATATTAGCGCCGGCCAGACCGAAACCACGCGCCCAGCGCTGCAAGCGATTGAGCATGTCCTGCAAGCTGTCGGCGGTGGCCAGATTGGCCTGCAGATGCAGCAAGCTGGCAAACAGCGTTTCGTTGGCGCTGGCCTGCTCCATCAATAGGGTGATCTCTTCTTCGAGCCGGCCAATATGGTTGCGCTGGCGGGCCAAATGCCACTCGACCAGCGACACGGTTCCGCGGACGGGATGGGGGACGCGCATCTGTTCAACCAAACGCGCATTGCGGATAAAGAAATCCGGATTTTGCAGCAAAAACTGCATTACGGCGTCGTCGTCAAGCTCAATGCCTGCGACAGCCTGGTCCTCAACACTCTTCATAGATGAATAAATCCGTCATATACATGGGTTGCCGGACCGGTCATAAACAGCGGATTGCCTGGCCCTTTCCAGCGAATATGCAGGCTGCCACCCGGCAGTTCTACGTGCACCTCTTCTGACAGCAATTCCTGTTGAATCCCCACGGCCACTGCCGCACAGGCTCCGCTGCCGCAGGCCTGCGTTTCACCGGCACCGCGTTCATAGACCCGCAGCTTGATGTGTTCACGACTGACGATTTGCATAAAACCGATATTGGCCCGCTCCGGGAAACGCTCATGCCCTTCCAGCACCGGTCCAAGCAGCTCTACCTTGGCGGTTTTTACATCATCCACCTGTAAAACACAATGTGGATTGCCCATCGACACCACGCCGCACAGCACGGTATGTTCCGCCGCACGCATGATGTATGTCCTTTCCTCTTTGGTGGCGCGAAACGGCACCGCCTGAGGATCAAAATTCGGTTCGCCCATATTCACACACACCAGATCGTCGTCGGTGACGCTAAGCACCATGCGCCCGGTTTGGGTGCTGACGCGGATGTCGCGTTTGTTGGTCAGCCCTTTCAGCCGCACAAAGCGGGCGAAACAGCGGGCGCCATTACCGCACTGCGCCACTTCACTGCCGTCGGCGTTGAATATGCGGTAGTGGAAATCAAGTTCCGGATCGTAAGGCGGTTCTACCACCAGCATCTGGTCAAAGCCAACGCCCAAGTGCCGATCGGCCAATCGGCGGATCAGTTCAGGTGAAAAATAGACATTCTGTGTAACGGCATCGACCACCATAAAGTCGTTGCCCAGACCGTGCATTTTGGAGAACTGCATATCATACTCCGCTATCTGGACGCGCTATCCGTCTTGGGTTTGCGGCGACGCCCCGCCACCGCAAATCAGGTGTTACTGGCCGCTCATCGACGGTTTTTGCTGAGAGACAGAGGTTTCCTGCTGATTTTTCTGTACCTGATCGCCCGTTTGTACCGGCGGAGTGGCCGATTTCTGGCTGCCAGGTTCGGCCGGAGGGAAATACAGCGGGCCTTTCAGACCGCAGCCGGAGAGCCCGACCAGCGTCACTGCCATCAGCGCATAGCGTAGTTGTTTTTTCATTTGCATTAATGCCTGTAATTCATGCGTCCAAGATCTCTATAATCGCAGGTGGATCATGAAAAGCAATAGGAATTGATTATGAACGACAGTGAGTTTCACCAGTTGGCTGACCAACTGATGCTTAATATCGAAGAGACACTGGACGATTTTGACGGCGATGCGGACATAGATTACGAAACTAACGGCGGCGTAATGACGTTAAGCTTCGAAAATGGCACCAAAATCGTGATCAACCGCCAGGAACCGCTGCATCAGGTGTGGCTGGCAACCAAAACCGGCGGCTATCACTTTAACTACCGAGACGGCGCCTGGTTCTGCGATCGCAGCGATCGCGGGTTCTACCCGTTGCTCAGCGAAGCGGCCAGCGCACAGGCCGGCGAAGACGTGCATTTTGCCTGATAAGCGGCTGATTCCGTAGGGCTTGCCCTACGGAATCAATGCAACTGAAATTGCTGCTTCAGCGGCTGAGCGGCACCATCGGCCAGGGTAACGCACAGGCTCGACAGGACATTGCTGCGGAACGGGATCACCTGAGTGCGGCCATCCAGCTGTACTATCTGGTAAAACTGCGGCAGGTTGAAGTTGATAAAACTGGAACCGTAAGTGAAGCGATCGTGCGAAGAGGAGTAGAAGCGGCTGACGTCGCGCACCAGTTCCTCTTTACTGCCTTCACAATGGTGATAAACCTCAACCCGGTTAGATTCATCCAGAATATAGATGTTAAAGCCTTTATCGTCCGACGTGTCTTCGAAGAAGAACTGAATGATCCCCTCACTGGCGAAACCATCCACTACCGGCGGCAAGTGCACCTGATCGGTTTCCACTTTGATCGACAGACCGTGCAATTTGTTGTTGGAAATGGCGCCGTAGAATTCCACCGCGTTCTCCAGCTTTTGCACCGACACGCTCAGGCGCTCAAAGAACAGGCCCCAGGTCTGGCCGGCGACGCGCACCGCTTTGAAACGGCCCGGCTCCAGGCGGGTGCTGGACAGCCGCAGCTCTATGCATTCCGACACCAGTTGCTGAATGCGTGTGCGGATAAGACCGCGCAAATGCTGGCTATAGCAGAACACCTCCACCGATTCCGGTGGCGCGGCGTCCTGATGCATTTTACCGAGAATGGTCTTCAGCGCTTCCAGCACCGATTGCTCACCGCTGAAATGCAGGGTACGCACTTCGTTCCATGAGTTGCGGTACAGCAGATCGATACTGCCTACCAGGCATTGCTGCTGCTGACCGAAACTGAACACGTCGAGCTTGCGGAAATCGAAATGCACCACCTGATTGCGGAAGGCGGCGGTCGGATCGTTTTCCAGATTGACGATAATCGCCAGATGGCGGATTTCACACGGGCTGTACAAGGCTTTTGGCGTCGGTGCCGCCAGGCGCAGCGGGAAATGATGCGACACATCCGCCACCAGTTCCTGCAGTTTGGCCGTGTCGCACAGGTTGCCGCTCTTGATGTGCAGGCGGGTCTGCGGTGTCAGCAGGCCGTTGAAATAGGCCCAGGCCACCAGCTTGTTCAGGTAGCGGTTATATTCCAGCGGTTGGTGGCTGACGATGGAATCCATCGCCGGCGCCTGATTATACAGATACCAACCGGTGCGGTTGGCACGGCCAATCGGCACATGAATAAAGGTTAAGTCGTTTTCCGACAGGTCCGGCGAGATCTGCGGGTTAACCAGCGTGACCTTGCCGGGCAGGGCTTCAAACGCCGCATACAGCTTGCGGGTGAGCACACCGATATCCTGCGGGCTGGCGCTGACGCTGAGGTTGTTGCGGCGCGCGAAGCGGATCAGGTTGCGATAGCTCTGCATCATCGCATCCAGTAGTTCGTTGTGCGCTTCACGTACTCGTTCGATCTTCCAGTTGGCGCGGTTATCCAGGATAGCCAAGCGCCCTTCGTCCCATCCCCACTCGCTGACCAGTTGGCTCAGGATTTCGCGCCGCCAACCGACGCAAGCGTTAGCACGCGACAGTTTTTCACAGACTTTCAGATAGAAACAGCGACGGACGAGATCGAGGCGGGTGGTGTCGTTGATTTGGTTCAGATAATGCGTGACGCGTTCGAGCATCATGCAGTAGGAGTCGAGACCGAAACAGACGATCTCGCCTTCATGCAGGCGGTGTTTAATGTCCATCGCCAACAGTTGGGTATTCGGGTATTCCCAGGAATAGGCTTCCAGCAGCAAGGTTTTCAGCACGGCCTTGTAAGGCGAATCGATGCTCTTGTACAACTGCCACAGGCTGGCGCCAAAATACTCCTCCGCCGACAGCGTGCTCAGGCCGCCGAGATCCAGCCATTCGTTCGGCGTCAACGCACCTTGTGAATACAGCGACAGCACATATTCATCGTAATGCGCTTCTTCTTCACCCGGCACCATGTTCCACAAAATACGTTTGCCGGCCAGGCGCACCGCGGTGCGGTAAAACTCATCCAGCAGCAGGATATGTTGGGTGGATCCGCAGTTCTCGCCACCCAGGCTACCGCTCTCGTTATGGCGGAAGCGGTTTTCATCGATCAGGAAGAAGCTGACTTCTACGCCCATCGACGCCGACCATTTTTCCAGCAGGCTGCATTTTTCCTGCAGACGGCTACGCTCTTCGTTATCCAGCCAGGACTGATGGCACACCCAGATGTCGAGATCCGAGCTGCAGCTTTGGCCAATCGACGAAGTGCTGCCCATCGAGTAAACACCGGTAATCGGCAGTTCACCGCTGGCCGGCTTGTCAAACGGGCTGCCCCATTTGTCTTCTAAATCGTTAAGGTAATCTTGCTGGGTTTCATCAGGCGTGTAGAGGCAAACGCCGTGGGGAACGTTACCGTTCAGATAGCCCGGCATCAGTGGGTGATGGTGGTGCAGTAAGGTAGGCAGCAGACTGTATACCCGTTGAAACGCGGGCTTCATGGCCGCTAGGGCGCGATCGACTCGTAATTGGTTGATCGCATCCAGTCTCTGCTTCAGTGTCTCGATGTAGAGGTACAAGACGTCTCGCCTGATTATCCCGGTGTTTAGAAAAAACCCGTATTCCATAAGCGCCGTTTGTATTGGAAGAATATTTGGCAACTTATTGTCGGAAACGTGATCAATTTAACACCTTGCTGATTGACCGTAAAGGAGGTAACGCTCCACTATTATTGTAGCGCTTCTCTAAACGATTTACCCACAGTGTTAACTGCCCCAAAACACATCACACGTCCCGTTGATTCCGTTGTCCTTTCTCCGCCTGTGGCTTCTTGCACTGACAGTTTTCACACTCAGTGGTAGGATGGATGGCGAATTATAAAAACGGTAACAAGCATGTTAGACAAAATTATTCGAATTGCCACCCGACAAAGCCCACTCGCTCTCTGGCAAGCACATTATGTGCAACAGCGTCTGATGGCCAGCCACCCCGGCCTGCAGGTTGACCTGGTGCCAATGGTCACAAAGGGCGACATTATTCTGGATACGCCGCTGGCGAAGGTCGGCGGTAAAGGCCTGTTTGTTAAAGAACTTGAGTTGGCGCTGCTGGAAGGCCGCGCCGATATCGCCGTCCATTCGATGAAAGACGTCCCGATAGATTTTCCCGCCGGCCTGGGTCTGGTGACCATTTGCGAGCGTGACGATCCGCGCGACGCATTTGTTTCCAATCGTTTCGCCTCGTTCGATCAGTTGCCGCAGGGCAGCGTGGTTGGCACCTCAAGCCTGCGCCGTCAGTGTCAGTTGCGCGAACGCCGGCCGGATTTGATCGTGCGCGATTTGCGCGGCAATGTCGGCACTCGCTTGGCCAAGCTGGATAACGGCGATTACGACGCCATTATTCTGGCGGTCGCCGGGTTGAAACGCCTTGGGCTGGAGCAACGTATCCGCAGCCCATTGAGCCCCGAAGAGTGCCTGCCGGCTGTCGGTCAGGGTGCGGTGGGCATCGAATGCCGCCTCGACGATGACGCTACCCGCGCGCTGCTCGCGCCGCTCAATCACACCGCAACCGATATCCGCGTGCGCGCTGAACGGGCGATGAATACGCGGCTGGAAGGCGGTTGTCAGGTGCCGATCGGCAGCTATGCCGAGCTGGAAGGCGATAACCTGTGGCTGAGAGCCTTGGTCGGCTCACCGGACGGCAGCCAGATGGTGCGCGGCGAACGTCGCGGCCCGGCGGCCCTGGCCGAGCAAATGGGCGTTGAGCTGGCGGAAGAACTGCTGGCACGCGGCGCGCGTGATATTCTGCACGACGTATATCAGGGAAATCCCCCGGCATGACGATTCTGGTAACCCGCCCCTCTCCTTTTGGAGAACAACTGGTGAGCCGCCTGCGCGCACTCGGCCGGGTTGCCTATCATGCCCCGTTGATCGATTTCGCCCCCGGCAGCGATCTGCCTAAACTGCCGCAGGCATTGCAACAACTTAATGATGGCGATCTGGTGTTTGTCGTGTCGCAGCATTCGGTGAATTACGCCAACTCGGTTATTGGCCGCGCCGGGCTGACATGGCCGGCTCGGTTGTCCTATTATGCTATTGGCCGTGCAACCGGGCTGGCGATGCACCGCATCAGCAGCCTGCCGGTGGAGTACCCGCGCGAGCAGGAGATCAGTGAAACGCTGCTGCTGCTGCCGGCCTTGCAGAAGCTGGACGGCAAGCAAGCGCTGATACTGCGCGGCAACGGCGGGCGCGAGTTACTTGGCAATCAGTTGAGCGAGCGTGGCGCCAACGTCAGCTATTATGAATGTTATCAACGCAGCCCGGTGCACTATGACGGCAGTGAGCAAAGCGCCCACTGGCAGCGTGCCGGTGTTGATACGCTGGTCGTCACCAGCGGTGAAATGTTACAACAGCTCTATACTTTAGTTCCTGATTACTATCGTTCTTCGTGGCTGTTGCGTTGCCGCCTGATAGTAGTGAGCGAACGTCTGGCTACCCTTGCCCAGGAATTGGGCTGGAGCACGATTCGGGTAGCTGATAAAGCCGATAATGACGCGCTAATCCGCGCGCTACAATAAACCTGACTATGGGATGTGCCACTATGACGGAACAAAATACCCCATCCGCCCCGGTTGAAGAACCAACCCCAGCGGTTGAGATCTCCCAGCAGCCAGATGCTGACCGCCGCAAAGGGAAAAATACCGGTCCGGTGCTCGGCGCGATCGCCATCGTGCTGGTTATCGCTCTGGGTGCGGGCGGTTATTACCACACACATCAGCAGGCACAACGGCTCATCGCCGCCAATCAAGCTTTGCAGCAGCAGCTTGACGGGCTGAAACAGAGCCAGCAGCAAGAAAGAAACGCGTTGGAAGGTCTGTTGCAGCAACAGGGCAAAACGCTGGACGCAGCCGACCGCGAACAAGCCACTCTGGCCCGGCAGCTTAACGAACTGCAGGAAAAGGTCGCGACCATCTCCGGCAGCGATGCCAAAACCTGGCTGCTGGCGCAAGCCGACTTCCTGGTGAAAATGGCCGGGCGCAAACTTTGGAGCGATCAGGACGTGACCAGTGCGGCGACGCTGTTGAAAAGCGCCGACGCCAGTCTGGCGGACATGAACGACCCAAGCCTGCTCGAGGTGCGTCGCGCCATCACCGAAGACATCAGCACGTTGTCCACCCTGACCCAGGTCGATTTCGACGGTATCATTCTCAAAACCAATCAGCTGTCCAACCAGGTCGACAACCTGCGCCTGGCGGATAACGACAGCGATGAAGCGCCAATGGATCAAGACAGCAGCGAGCTTTCCAGCTCGATTGGCGAATGGCGGCAGAACCTGAGCAAAAGCTGGCACAACTTTATGGCCGACTTTATTACCGTTCGCCGCCGCGATGCCAGCGCCGAACCGCTGCTGGCACCGAATCAGGACATCTATCTGCGCGAAAATATTCGTTCGCGCCTGCTGGTGGCGGCACAGGCGATCCCGCGTCATCAGAATGAGACGTACAAACAGTCGCTGGAAACCATTTCCACCTGGGTACGCGCCTACTTCGATACCACAGATCCAGCCACCAAAGCTTTTCTGGAAGAGTTGGATAGCCTGAGCCAGCAGTCGATCTCCATGGACGTGCCGGATCAGCTGAAAAGCCAGCCGTTGCTGGAAAAACTGATGCAGACCCGGGTACGCAATCTGCTGACCCAGTCCCCTGCCGCTCACCAGGAGGGATAAGCCATGTTACGCGTGCTATTTCTGTTCCTGGTACTGATCGCAAGCGTGGTGGTCGGGCCGATGCTGGCCGGCCATCAGGGCTATGTGCTGATCCAGACCGACAACTACAATGTCGAAACCAGCGTCACCGGCCTGGTGATCATGGCAGTCCTGTTCTTTGTCGTGCTGCTGGCGATCGAATGGATCCTGCGCCGCCTCTTCCGCACTGGCGCCCGCACCCGCGGCTGGTTCCTTGGCCGCAAACGCAGCCGGGCGCGCAAACAAACCAAAGCCGCGCTGATCAAACTGGCTGAAGGGGATTACAAGCAGGTTGAAAAACTGCTGACGCGCAATGCCGACCACGCCGAGCAACCGGTAGTGAACTATCTGCTGGCTGCCGAAGCCGCACAGCAACGCGGTGATGCTTTCCGCACCAACCAGTATCTGGAGCGCGCAGCCGAGGCCGCCGATACCGATCAGTTGCCGGTAGATATCACGCGCGTGCGCATTCAACTGGCGCAGGGGGAAAACCATGCTGCGCGTCACGGCGTCGATCGCCTGCTGAACCAGGCACCGCGTCATCCCGAAGTCTTGCGTCTGGCAGAGCAGGCTTATCTGCGCACCGGCGCCTTTGCCTCGCTGCTGGAAATTCTGCCGTCGATGGGCAAAATCAATTTGCACACCGAAGATGAGCTGCAAGCGCTGCAACAGCAGGCTTATATCGGCCTGATGAACCAGGCGATGGCAGACGAGGGCAGCGATGGCCTGAAGCGCTGGTGGAAAGATCAGAGCCGTAAAACCCGCCATGAAGTCCCGCTGCAAATTGCGATGGTAGAGCACCTGATCGAATGCAATGACCACGAAATGGCGCAGGAAATCGTGCTCGACAGTCTGAAGCGTCAGTATGACGAACGTCTGGTGTTGTTGATCCCGCGTCTGAAGTCCGGCAATCCGGAACAGTTGGAAAAAGCGCTGCGTCAGCAGGTCAAACAGCATGGCGCTACACCGTTGCTGAACAGTACGCTCGGTCAGTTGTTGATGAAACACGGTGAATGGCAGCAAGCCGCCGACGCATTCCGTGAAGCGCTGAAACAGCGTCCGGATGCCTACGACTACGCCTGGCTGGCTGATGTGCTGGATAAGTTGCATCGTTCGGACGAGGCCGCTCAAATGCGACGCGAAGGACTGATGCTGACGCTGAAGCATAACGGCGAGTAACGCGACAATGCATTGTCTTTCAAGGCGCGCCCCCTGGGCGCGCCTTTTTTATCCGCTTTATTCTCTGGCCAGGGCATACAAACGCAGCCAACACAGATACAGCTTCAAATATGGCAATTATATATACCCAAAATAATTGGAGCTGAATCAAGGCGGATCCCCAGGAGCTTACTCAGGTAAGTGACTGGGGGGCGCAAACGCAGCCAACACAGATACAGCTTCAAGTATGAAGGGGATAGGCAAAAAAAAACACTTGCCGCGGTGGCAAGTGTATAAAAAGCAATCAGGTCTAGGACAACAGGGGCGGTGCCTCACTCAACGTTATGCCCGGAGTGTGATGTCAGCAGTTGCAAACAACGCTGTCATCGTTCTGGTGGACAATAGGCACCCTAAATCGGCTCTGCATCATTCCCAGGGTTTATGAAGCCTAAGGCGAACATAAGAGGTGGAATGAGCATCTACAGAATAGATATTGCACGTGGCGTGCCAACTTCAGGCAGACGCTCGCCGGATTTTGCATAAAACCCACTATTCAATTGAATTATAAAACATTTAATTATTTTCATACCGATAGCGCGGTTCGTTCTCCCGCGCCATGCTCTTGGTCTGCTGCTGCTAACTCTGTCGCCTTAAAACGACGACTTAAGCCAAAGTGATTTTTATCAAACAAAATCATAATGTTATATGTCTCAACCTGACGACAATGCGCAGTGCCCATGTCGCCGAAACCCAACGACGAGCCACAGCACGCCGACAAGGAGGACAAGGAGGACAAGGGCAGCGAGGAAACCTGAGGGAAATATAAAGTGCGGATTGCAGAAAGCGAAAAGCCCGTTCATTGCTGAACGGGCTTTTCTGAAAGTGGTCGGCGAGAGAGGATTACGCGCATCTGCAATGCTTGCCCTGCGGGCCGTTGCTAAAGCAACGTTGTCTCGCTACGCTCGACTCAAACCTCCTTCGGAGGTCCTCATCCTATAAACTACAGATGTAAAAAAACCCGCTAAAAAGCGGGTTTTCTTGAATGTGGTCGGCGAGAGAGGATTCGAACCTCCGACCCACTGGTCCCAAACCAGTTGCGCTACCAAGCTGCGCTACTCGCCGATTTCTTGTTGCAGATACTACTGAATTTTATCGCTTATGTCTATGTAAATATTAATATTTATTAGACATTTTGTGTGGTGCGAAGAGAGGGACTTGAACCCTCACGTCCGTAAGAACACTAACACCTGAAGCTAGCGCGTCTACCAATTCCGCCACCTTCGCACAGTCACAAAACAGCTTACAATTCTTCACTTCTCTTAGGAAGTGGGGTGGCTAATGGGACTCGAACCCACGACAACTGGAATCACAATCCAGGGCTCTACCAACTGAGCTATAGCCACCATTACTTCTTAACTTCACGCGGTAATACTACCACCGCAGCTCTTGCACACAAACTTAATGGTGCGCCCGACAGGATTCGAACCTGAGACCTCTGCCTCCGGAGGGCAGCGCTCTATCCAGCTGAGCTACGGGCGCATAGCGCCGTTGCGGGAGGGGATACTACGGATTTAACCCAATCCTGTCTAGTGCTTTTTCGAAGAAATGTTGCGTTTGATTACGCTTTGCTCACTCCCACGCTGAAAAGCGCTATCCGTAGCCCCTTTTCACCGGTTATTGCTGCGTTTCTGCCCGTTTTTCAGCCGGATGATGTTTCTTGTGCATGCCGAAAGCAAAGTAGCACAGGCTGACACCCGCCAAGAAAATCGCCCCCACCAGCAGAGAAATACGCGTATCGGGGTTAATTCCCATGCCAATCAGTACACAGACCAGGAAAGCGATGGTCAGATAGTTCACATACGGGAACATCACTGACTTGAAGCTGTGGGTTTTGATCGCTTCTTTATGGGCGCGACGGAAATACAGCTGGCTAATCAATACCACAAACCACGGCACCATACCGGGCAGCACACTGGCGCTGTAGACATAGACAAACACCTGCTGCGGATTCGGAATGAGGTAGTTCAGCCCGGAGCCGATCAGCAGGCAGACGATGGTCACGGCAATGCAGTTCACCGGCACACCGCTGGCGGACAGCCTGGTCAACCAAGCGGGCAGTTGGCGGTTCTTGGCCAGGGCATACAGCATGCGGCCACCGCTGTACATACCGCTGTTGCAGCCGGAGAGTGCCGCGGTCAGCACCACGAAGTTAATGATACCGGCGGCGGCGACAATACCGATTTTGGCGAAGGTCAGCACGAACGGGCTGCCGCTGGTGCCAATACCGTTCCACGGGAAAATAGTGACGATGACAAAGATGGCGCCGACATAGAAGATCAGAATGCGCCACAGGATATTGTTAATCGCGCGTTTCAGCGTGACCTGCGGGTTCTTGGCCTCACCGGCGGTAATGCCGACCAGCTCAACCCCCTGATAGGACGCCACAACGATACACAGCGCGAACAGGAAGCCCTTCCAACCACCGGCAAAGAAGCCGCCGTGTTGCGTAAGATTGGCGAAACCGATCGGCTCGCCGCCGTTGCCAAAGCCAAAGAAGATCACTCCCAATCCCACCAGAATCATCACGATGATGGTGGTCACCTTAATCATGGCAAACCAGAACTCCAGTTCACCGTAAAGACGCACCGCCGCCATGTTGGCCAAAGCGACCATCGCCACGGCGATCAGTGCCGGCACCCACTGCGGGATTTCCGGGAACCAGAATTGGACATAGACCCCAATGGCGGTGATTTCAGAGATGCCAACGGCAATCCACATGAACCAATAGCCCCAGGCGGTGAGATAACCGAAATACGGCCCCATGTATTTATGCGCATAAACGGCAAAAGAACCCGCTACCGGCTCCAGGAACAGCATTTCGCCCATCGAGCGCATAATAAAGAACACGAACAACCCGGCAATGATATAGGCCAGCAATACCGACGGCCCCGCCCATTTCAGCGTGCTGGCCGACCCCATAAACAGGCCGACGCCAATGGTGCCACCCAGAGCAATCAGCTCAATATGCCGGGCCTCTAGCCCCCGGTGCAGTCCTTGCGGTTTTTCTTTGTGTGCCATAGATCCTCAATGATGTTTTTTTGATTGTGTTTGCATGCCGGCCGCTGCCGGTCGTTATTGTTTTTAATTAAAATAGAGTAAATCATCCCCCGCCGCTTTGGCTGACATCAATGAATGTTCGGGGCGATCTTACGGCGAGAAAAACGTCGTTCAGCGCTGCCGCTCCGGGCGCCAGCGGCTGGGGATAATTTCCGGACGGTATCGTTTCGCATTTTGCCGCTATAAGCAAACCGCAACTTAAAACTTTATGGAATAAATGAGGGAGGGCTTAGGGGCTGAGGTTATAGAGGTGCTGCCTAATGCGTCATAAAGCAGGTTATTTGAACAAGTGAATACGCCAGGGCAGCACAATACACCCCGACGTATTTATCACATCTTGCCGCGGTAGTAGTAACCCACAAACTTCAGCAGTTTCAGCTGGCGGCCAATCCGGCTGGGTTGACTGAGCAGCCGGTAGAGCCACTCCAGACCAAGATTCTGCCAGACCCTTGGCGCGCGTTTCACATGGCCGGTGAACACGTCGTAGGTCCCGCCTACGCCCATATACAATGCCTGCGGATGCACCTTGCGGCAGTCGCGCATCAGGATTTCCTGTTTCGGCGATCCCATGGCAACCGTCACTATAGCGGCGCCGCTGGCGCGGATACGTTCGAACAGCGCATCGCGCTGTTCAGGCTTGAAGTAACCATCCTGGCTGCCGACCAGGTTCACATTCCACTGGCTGCGCAACTTCTGCTCGGTTTCCGCCAGTACCGAAGGTTGGCCACCAATCAGGAACACCGGTGTCCCCTCTCGGCCGGCACGCTGCATCAGCGCCTCCCACAGATCGGCTCCCGCTACGCGCGACACTTCAGCACCCGGATATTTGCGGCGGATTGATCGCACCATGCTGATACCGTCGGCATATTTGTATTCCGCTTCGTCCAGCAGTGCATGCAGCGCGGTATCTTCCTCCGCCTTCAGTATCTTTTCTGCGTTCATTGCCACCAGCGTGCCCTGTTTTACCTGACCACCGTCAAACAGAAAATCCATGCATTGCGCCATATCGCGAAATCCCCAAAGGCTGAAACCGCGCAGCTCGTATTTGGGAACCCTAATAGTTGCTTCCATCGTTATTATTATCCTTACAGAATACCGTTGGCGCGCGGGGAGGATGCCGGCGATGCCAGCCTGCGCGAACGCAACACCCGTGCCTTAATCAAACCGGCAGCGTCGAACAGCCAGTACAGCAATTTCGCCATCAGCAAACAGGCGCCAAAAATAAGGCAGAAGAACACCACCCGCGAGACAAACGAATCCACGCCTTCCCTCGCCAAGACGATAATGTTGAACACCGCGCCAAAACAAAAACTCTGCAATATGGCCGCCTTATAGCGGTTAGGCTCGCTTTTGCCCATTTCGTACAGCCAGTCGAACCATTTGATGACCATGCCAACCAACACGGCACCAACAGGGATGAACAGCGCGCCGCCCATCACCACCAGCGACCCGATCAGCGTCGGCGAGATCGCCAGGCCGGAATGGTTATCCAAGACTTCCCAGGTGAAATAGTTGGCGGTATTCAGCACCGTATCCGGACGGCCCGGCCACAGCCAGGCAGGAATGAACACGTAGAAGTCACGTACTATCGGTGCCAACCCCTGGAAGTCGATTTTGTCGTAATTTTGCAGCAACAACGCCAGGTTTTCCCATGGCGAGAAAGTGTCTCGCGTCAGGTAAAGGAAGGTGTAAAACGCTTCGGAACCGCTGACGTCCAGGCTGTAACGCTTTAACGCCAGCCAGAACATGCCGACGATGCCGAACACACCGGCGGCCACCAGCATCCACAGCGAAATCCAGCCGCGCACGATGCCGATAAACAAAAACAGTGAGAAAGCGATGATGATATTGGCGCGAGTGCCGCCGACAATCACGTAGGTCAGGATACCGAAGGCCACCGTAGCCGCCAGGAAGAAGAACCAGGCGCGCAGATCCTGTTTCAGGAAATACACCACCAGCATTGCCGGAATAAAGAAATAGAAGAACCGCTTGAGCGCTACGCCGGATACGTCGCTAGAGAATATCTGGCTATAGGAGTTGAGCTTGAACAACAGAAAACCGTTTTGCATGAAGAAAATGCCAACGGTGCCGATTGCCACCAGCGCCAGCAGTATCCAGGTCAGATTGGTTTCCACCCGGTTCATGGTAAATACCGGCTTGCGCGGCCGCACGCTGGGCTTGCGCAGCCGGGTTTTATAACTGACGTAATAAATCGCGTAAAACGCGGTAGCGGAGAGAATGGCGTACAGCAGGAACTCGACCGGCACCACCTCAACGTCGAACTGAAACACCAACAGACACGTCAGCGGAAAGCCGAAGTAAAACGTCAGCAAATACAGCAGGGAAAAGAACACGTTGAAGTTAAAGCGGATGCGCCGAAACTCCTGATAGGTCAGAGTAAGGATAAACAGCACGCCGACCAGATAGACGGCAAACAACCCGCCAAATTGCGCCAACGTCATGAGCCTTCCCCCGCAGCCAGCGCCAATGCCTGTTGCCAGCCATCAATGTAGTTTGGATTAAAGAAAGCGATCGCCTGTTTATCTACCGATGCCAGTTGGCGCTGCGCCTCGCGCACCACCGCTTCATCCAGCGAATCGCCGTAGAACAACACCGGCAAATGCTGCTCCGCCAAATCCTGCCAGAACGGGTTCTGCCGGCTGAGCACGAAGGGTACGCCGAACTGAATCAGCAAACACAGGGTACCGATACCCTGCTGGCGGTTAAAAATAAAGTAGCCGAGATCGCACTCACGCAAAATGTTCAGGTAATCGTCGAACGCCACCTGTTGCGTCAGCAACTGCAGGTTCTTGTCGCCGAACAATTGCAACCCGGCGGTACGCACCTGCTCAATGTAGGCGTCGTTGTTGGTCGGATACCCCATCGGCAGGATCACGCGCACGTCCGCACCGAACTGCTGGTGGATCGCCTTCAGCGCTTCAATGTGGCGGTTGGTGCGATCGCCGGAATTCCCGACCAGAATGGTCATTGGCCCGGCCAGGTTTTTCTCTACGCTAATGCCGGTCAAAGCCGGATCCATTCGCGTTGGAAAATACAACAGCGAGGCCGGCACGCGCGCATGGCGCTGCTGGTAATGGATCACGTCGCCGCGGGTTGCAAATACACGCGCCACCCGCCCCTGCGCGATGCGGCGCAGTAAATAGAACAGGCGAAACTTCCAGTGAGTGGCATCCTCATACAGATCCGCACCCCAGATCTGCCAGCTCACCTGGCGAGCTTTGATTTTACCGCTCAGCAGCGCCAGCCACAGCGCAGGATTAAACTGCCCATGCAGGAAGAAACGCTGATTGCGATCGGCCCGAGCGCGGGAGATAACCGCCGCCGCCAGGCTTTTCTTATCCGGGAAAGCCTCGATGCTCAGCTCGGGAAAATCGTCCAGCGCCGCTACGTCTCTGGCCGCCACCATGAAATGGCGCGTCTGTTCGGGCGGCAGGCGCTTCGCCAGCACGTCGTTGAAGAAACGCAACACAGTCTGATTGTGATGCGGGATATCAGATCCCAATACGTGAATCAGTATGGTCATACTCGTCTACGATAAAGAATAAATACGCAGCTACAGAGCGCGAAATACACGATGTAGGTTGCCATATAGGCCTGTGCCGCACCCAGTGCACCGTGCAGCGGTATCAGCCAGTGCGAAAACAGCGTCAACAGCAGAAACTGGCTGACTTCCGTCAGGATGTAAAAACGCAGCGACGCCTTGGCGATAACCAGGTAGCCAAAGACATAAGCGCCCACCTTAAGTACATCCCCCACCAGTTGCCAGGCGAACAAATCGCGCATGGCGACGAACTTGTCCGTGAACAGCAACCAGATGGCGAAATCGCGCAGCAGCCAGACGGTAAAACTCGCCGCCGCCACGGCGGGCAGCACAAACTTCAGGGAACGCACAATCTCTTGCGAGATGGCGTTTTTGTCCTTCAGGCGCGACAGCGTCGGCAACAGATAGACGGTAAACGAAGCGGTGATAAACTGCAGATAAGCGTCGGAAATGCTGCTGACGCCCTGCCAAATCCCCACCTCATCCCAACTGTAATGGCTGGCCAGCAGGTTACGCATCATCACATAGGCCACCGGCAACGTCACTGAGGTAATCAGCGCCATAATGGTGAACTTGCCGAGATGACTGGCCAGCGCCTTGTCCCAGGCCAGCGCCAGATAGCGCAGCGGCAAGGTCTTGCGCCGCCACAGCATAAAGCCGGCGGGCAATACCACCAATGCCGGCACCAGCGCCAACCCCGCGAGCGCGCCTTCATAGCCGCCCAGCTTAAAGCACAGGTAGTACGCCACCACGCCAATCAGGCTGCCGCCAATCACCGCCAACGCGTTGCCCATCGCATCGCGGTAGCCTTTCAGCACCGCCATAAACAGGTTGGCGTAGGCGATACCCATTTGAATAAAGGCCACCGCACGCACCACGTTCACATATTCGGCGTGGCCGAACAGCGCAATGCTGATGGGAACTGCCGCGAATAAAAACACCAGCGCCAACAGCGTCGAGAAGCCCAGTACGATAGTCGACGCCGTACCGACCGCCAGCCGCAACCGCTGCGGATCCTGATGATACTCGGCGACGTATTTAGTGATGCCGTTGAAAATCCCGGCGCCGGACAGCACGCCCAGCACGGTAATCAGTTGGCGGAAGTTACCCGCCTGCCCAACGCCGCTGGGGCCAAACGCTACCGCCAGCAATTTCACCACCAATAACCCCACGCCAATTTTGATCAGCGTGGAGCCGGCGGTCCAAATCGATGCTTTTGCCAACGACATGTCAGGCGAAGAAACTAAGAATGGTATTGATCACCGTACGCTGATTAACATCAGACATATTGTAGAACAGCGGCAGGCGCACCAGGCGCGCGCTTTCCTGGCTGGTGAAGCGGTCTTCGCCGGCAAAACGGCCGAAGCGATCGCCCGCCGGGCAGTCGTGCAGCGGAATGTAATGGAACACCGCCATGATTTCGGCTTCTTTCAGATAATCGATAAACGCCGTGCGGTCGTCAATATCGCGCAATTTGATATAGAACATGTGCGCATTTTGCACGCAGTCCGCCGGAATGGTCGGCAATACGATACGGCCGGCCTCGGCCAGCGGCAGGAGGCTACCGTAATAGTTCTGCCATAGTGCCAGGCGGCGCTGGTTAATGCGATCGGCAGCCTCGAGCTGGCCCCACAGGTAAGCGGCCTGCAGATCTGACATCAGGTAGCTGGAACCGATATCGCGCCAGGTGTACTTGTCGACCTGACCACGGAAGAACTGGCTGCGGTTGGTGCCTTTCTCGCGAATGACTTCCGCCCGGTCGATCAGCGCCGGGTCGTTAATCAGCGTGGCACCGCCCTCACCGCCTGCGGTGTAGTTTTTGGTTTCGTGGAAGCTGAAACAGCCAATATGGCCGATGGTGCCGAGCGCTTTACCTTTATAGGTCGACATCACGCCCTGAGCGGCATCTTCCACCACGTACAAGTTGTATTTTTTCGCCAGCGCCATGATGGTGTCCATCTCGCAGGCCACGCCGGCGTAATGAACCGGCACAATGGCGCGGGTCTTATCGGTGATCGCCGCTTCGATTTTGCTCTCATCGATGTTCATGGTGTCCGGACGCAGGTCGACAAACACCACTTTAGCGCCGCGCAGCACAAAGGCGTTGGCGGTTGAAACAAAGGTGAAGCTCGGCATGATCACTTCATCGCCCGGCTGAATATCCAGCAGGATCGCCGCCATCTCCAGCGAGGCGGTGCAGGACGGCGTCAGCAGTACTTTCTGGCTGCCAAAACGCTGCTCCATCCACTGCTGGCAACGACGGGTAAAACCTCCATCGCCACACAGTTTGCCGCTGCTCATTGCAGCCTGCATATACTCAAGTTCGGTGCCAACAACCGGTGGTGCGTTAAATGGGATCATGTTTTCCTCTGTATAACCAATACGAGGTGCTTTCGATAGCGGCACCCTGTCGTTGATAGAGCCGTAACGCGGCGATATTACCTATCTGGGTGGCGACCCGCAGGCGCTGCAGCGACCGGCATTCTGCGATAGCAGCCGCCATCAATCGGGAGCCAATCCCTTTGCCGGATGCGCCGGGAAATGCCGCCAGCAAGCCTATTCGCGCCTCCTGGCCACCGATATCACGCAGGCTGACAAACCCTTCAGGCTGCCCGGCTTCGTCCAGCGCCAGCAGGCACTGGTGGTCAAATGTCCCCAATACCGCTTTTTCTATCCACATAGCATAGAAGCGGCCGCTGTCATGCACGTCATACCAGGGCGCACGAAAACGGCTGGCGGTGAACACCTTGGCCGCTGCCGCACGCAACGCCGGGATATCGCCCGGCACTGCCGGGCGAATGGCCCGTGGCGGCACGCTCTGGGATGATGCACATTCCGTACCGATATTCAGTACCAGATCGACTTCGCCTTCAACCAGTTGAAAGCCCAACCTGGCCAATCCATCCGCCCAGGCCGTTTGATGCGCAGGAATTTTGGCCTGCACCAATGCGTAGGCGTTCAAATCGGCTTCAGCGAGTATGGGGGCTACCGCGGCAAAACCGAGCTTTGCGCTGTTAAGGGCAAAAAACTCGGTTTCCCAGGCCAAGGGTTCAATACTGGCGCGGACGTGCATGCAATAAATCCAGCAGGTACTTGCCGTAGCCGGTTTTGAGCAACGATTGCGCGGCGCGTTTCACACCGTCATCGTCCAGCCAGCCATTGCGCCAGGCGATCTCTTCCAGGCAGGCAATTTTAAAGCCCTGACGTTTTTCCACTGTCTGCACAAAGCTGCTGGCTTCCAGCAGGCTATCGTGCGTGCCGGTATCCAGCCAGGCGAAACCACGGCCCAGCAGCTCGACGGTCAGTTCACCACGCTCCAGGTACATCTGGTTAATGCTGGTGATTTCCAGCTCGCCGCGCTCGGAAGGTTTCACCTGTTTGGCGAACTCCACCACCTGATTGTCGTAGAAATACAGGCCTGTCACCGCCCAATTGGATTTAGGTTGTTGCGGTTTTTCCTCGATCGACAGGGCGCGGAAGTTATCGTCAAACTCCACTACGCCGAAGCGCTCAGGATCCATTACCTGATAGCCGAACACGGTAGCGCCTTGCGTGCGGGCAGCGACAGTTTTCAGTTTCGGGCTAAAGGCTTGCCCAAAGTAGATATTATCACCCAGCACCAGGCAGCTCGGTTCACCGGCCAGGAATTCTTCACCAATCAAAAATGCCTGTGCCAGGCCGTCCGGGCTGGGTTGTTCGGCATAGCTGAGAGTAATGCCGAACTCTTCTCCGGTGCCCAGCAAGCGTCTGAACGAGGGTAAATCTTCCGGGGTGGAGATGATCAGAATGTCGCGGATCCCCGCCAGCATCAGCACCGACAGCGGATAGTAAATCATCGGCTTGTCGTATATAGGCAGCAGTTGCTTGGATACGCCACGGGTAATCGGGTGCAGGCGTGTGCCGGAGCCGCCCGCCAGAATAATACCTTTCATACTCACTCCAGACTCCACAGGGCCCCCAAACGGCAGCGGCCTCGCTAAATTTAGTCGGATAAACCTAAGCGTTCACCCGCATAAGAACCGTCCTGAACGCGGCGCCACCAGGTTTCATTGTTCAGATACCAGGAAACCGTTTTGCGGATGCCGCTCTCAAAGGTCTCCTGTGGTCGCCAGCCCAGTTCCCGGTCAATTTTCCCGGCATCGATCGCATAGCGCATATCATGGCCCGGGCGATCCTTGACGTAAGTAATCAGGTCGCGGTATTTCGTCACGCCCTGCGGCTTGTTCGGGGCCAGCTCTTCCAACAGATCGCAGATGCTGTGTACCACCTCGATGTTCTTGCGCTCGTTGTGACCGCCGATGTTGTAGGTTTCACCTACCACACCTTCGGTAACAACCTGGTACAACGCGCGCGCATGGTCCTCAACATACAGCCAATCGCGTACTTGCGCGCCGTCGCCATATACCGGCAATGGCTTGCCGGCAACGGCATTCAGGATCACCAACGGGATCAGTTTCTCCGGGAAGTGATACGGGCCGTAGTTATTGGAGCAGTTAGTGACGATGGTCGGCAGACCGTAGGTTCGCAGCCAGGCGCGCACCAGATGATCACTGGAGGCTTTAGAGGCCGAATACGGGCTGCTCGGCGAGTAAGGCGTGGTTTCCGTGAACAGATCGTCCGTGCCGTGCAGATCGCCATACACTTCGTCGGTGGAAATGTGGTGAAAGCGGAAATTCTGCTTCTTCTCCGCGTCCAGCGGCTGCCAATACCGGCGGGCCGCTTCCAGCAGGGTGTAGGTCCCCACCACGTTGGTTTCAATAAATGCCGCCGGGCCGTCGATCGAACGGTCAACATGGCTTTCCGCCGCCAGGTGCATAATTACATCCGGCCGATACTGGGCAAAAACCCGATCCAACGCTGCGCGATCGCAGATATCCACCTGTTCAAACGAATAGCGTTCGTTATCGGCAATCACCGCAAGCGACTCCAGATTGCCCGCGTAAGTGAGCTTATCTACCACCATGACGCTGTCCTGCGTGGCTTCAATGATATGCCTCACGACGGCGGAGCCAATAAAGCCGGCGCCTCCAGTGACTAAAATACGTTTCAACGCCATACCCCTTTGGTATCCACTACCCAGGATTGTGTAATCTCTTCCGGCTTGATCGCCTTGAATTGCTTATGGTCGACCAGCATGACGATCACATCCGCCTGCTGCAAGGCATCGGCCAACCCTTTCAGCGTCACGTGACCGGCCAGAGATTTCGGCAACTGTTCAACATTGGGTTCAACCACCAATGTTTCGCCAACGTGCCAGTCGGCAATCAGATGCGCCACTTCCACCGCCGGGCTTTCGCGCAAATCGTCGATATTCGGCTTGAAGGCCAGACCGAAACAGGCAATTTTCACTTCTGAAGCGCGCTTGTCGGTGGCCGCCAGACAGTCGGCAACGGCGGCTTTCACACGGTCAACCACCCACAGCGGTTTTCCGTCATTCACCAGACGCGCGGTATGGATCAGGCGCGCCTGCTGCGGATTTTGCGACACGATAAACCACGGATCGACCGCGATGCAGTGGCCACCGACGCCAGGACCTGGCTGCAGGATATTCACCCGCGGATGGCGATTCGCCAAACGGATAAGTTCCCAGACGTTGATGCCCTGCTCGGCGCAAATCAGCGACAGCTCATTCGCAAAAGCGATATTCACGTCGCGGAAACTGTTTTCGGTCAGTTTGCACATCTCGGCGGTGCGTGAATTGGTCACCACACATTCGCCTTCAAGGAAAATCTTGTACAACTCGCTGGCGCGATCCGAACATTTTGGCGTCATGCCACCAATAACGCGATCGTTCTGAATCAGCTCAACCATCACCTGCCCCGGCAGCACACGCTCCGGGCAGTAAGCGATATTCACATCGGCGGCTTCACCTGCCTGCTGCGGGAAGCTGAGATCGCTGCGCGCCTCGGCCAACCACTGCGCCATCTGTTCGGTAGCCCCCACCGGGGAGGTGGACTCCAGGATAACCAGGTCACCCTTTTTCAGTACCGGCGCCAGTGATTTGGCGGCAGCCTCGACATAAGCCAGATCGGGCTCATGATCGCCTTTAAACGGCGTCGGCACCGCGATCAGAAAAGCATCCGCGGCCAAGGGTTTGGTCACCGCCTGCAGATAACCGCCGTCGACGGCCTCTTTAACCACTTTATCCAGATCGGGTTCAACGATATGAATCGCACCGCGGTTAATGGTATCTACCGCATGCTGGTTAACATCTACGCCGACCACTTTTTTCTTGCGAGAGGCAAATGCCGCCGCCGTTGGCAGACCGATATACCCCAGGCCGATAACCGAAATAGTGTTAAAACTCATAGTGTCACCTGATGATTCTTCAAAGCTGCGAGAATACGCTGGCAGGCATGCCCGTCACCGTAAGGGTTATGCGCCCGACTCATGGCGTGATATTCCTTTTCATCCGTCAACAACCGGGTCACCGCATCAACAATTTTAGCCACGTCAGTGCCGACCAGGCGGACCGTACCCGCATCCACCGCCTCCGGCCGTTCGGTAGTGTCACGCATGACCAGCACAGGTTTACCCAACGACGGCGCTTCTTCCTGGATACCACCGGAGTCGGTCAGAATCATATAAGCGTTAGCCATCAGATACACAAAGGGCAAGTAATCCTGCGGATCGATCAGGATAATGTTATCAATCCCTTTCAGAATGCGGTTGACCGGTTCGCTTACGTTCGGGTTGAGATGCACCGGGTACACCACCTGTACGTCTGGATGAGTACGGGCGATTTCTGCCAACGCGCTGCAAATCCGCTCAAACCCGCCGCCGAAGCTTTCGCGACGGTGGCCCGTCACCAGGATCAATTTCTTGCTGGCATCCAGGAATGGGTAGCGCTGCGCCAGGCCGTCATGCACGGCGGCATCACCCATTACCCGGTCGCGAACCCAGAACAGCGCATCGATAACCGTGTTGCCGGTCACGAAAATATGATCGTCCGGCAACAGTTCGCGCAACAGGTTCTGGCGTGAATTTTCCGTCGGTGCAAAATGATACATCGCCAGATGACCGGTCAGCTTGCGGTTGGCCTCTTCCGGCCATGGCGAGTACAGATCGCCGGTGCGCAAGCCCGCCTCCACGTGTCCAACCGGGATGCGCTGATAAAAAGCCGCCAGGCTGGTCGCCAGTGTGGTAGTTGTGTCACCGTGGACCAGCACCACATCCGGCTTGAATTCTTCCAAAACGCCTTTCAGGCCTTCCAAAATGCGGCAGGTAATCTCACTCAGTCCCTGACCGGGTTTCATGATGTTCAGATCGTAATCCGGCACGATTTCAAATAACCGCAATACTTGATCCAACATCTCACGATGCTGTGCCGTTACGCAGACTCTTGATTCAAAGGCTTCATCCTGAGCCAGGGCATGTACCAGCGGTGCCATTTTGATGGCTTCAGGTCTGGTGCCGAAAACAGTCAACACTTTCACAGCGAATCTCTTTTGGTCGGTTAGCCGCAGGCATACCTGCGAATTGGGCGCTCACACGCCCATAAGCGAATTATTATATTATTTTTAATTACGCGGGCGGCGCACCAGGGCAATACCTGCGCCAACCAAAGCGCCCATCGCGCCCCACATGATCAACCAGAATACCCGCCGCGGGCTGTCACGTTTTACCGGTTCTTCCGGGGTCCGCAAATAGCGGTAAGTCTGAAATTTCTCGTCCAGAGTCGGGCCAACATTCAATGTCGACAGCATCGCACGATTTTGGTCGTAATCCAGATCGTAGGTTGGCCCTGAAGCCTGCAGCCCTTCCAGTCGCGCCTGCAGCATAGGTTTCCCCAGCAGGAACAGATCGGAATCCGGCAATTGTTCGGCCGGCGTGTCGGTTTGAGTCCGGCTGATACCCTGCGTATCGGCAATTTTCAACGCCTGCTCAATAGTGTTCAGTTCGCGCTTGTAAACCGCATCCGCCACCGCCTCCTGACGCTTCACCTGCGCTTTCATCGAGGTAGTGCGGGCAGCCCATGCGCCCTGGATTTCTTCATTCAGGTGCTGGGCTGCGCGATGGCTGGCAAATGCCACGTACTGGCGCAGCAGGTGATTGGCGTCCGCCGCAGTTTCCGCCGTCAGCTTCACGCCGTCGTTCGGCACTTTTTTGTCATCGCGCGGCGTAAACTGAACGTTGTTAATCAGTTCATCAAGCAATGCCGCATCTGCACGCGCATCACCTTCCTGACGCTGTTTGTAATAATCGCTCTGCAGCCAGAAATCGCGACGCGTATCGTATGCCGCCAACTGCATAATAAATTCATTATAGGCTTCGTCAGCGATACCCGGCTGCTCAGTCGAGACCGCCGGCAGAGTACGCACATCCAGATTTCGCAGGAATTGCTGCTGGGAATAATAACCCCCCAGTGCATTCACGGTTGGCCGATCGGTAATCGCCGCCGCACTCCATTCCTGTTTCACCAGGTAGGATACGACCAGCGCAATCACCGCGAACAATGCCGCCATGCCGATAATCCATTGCTTGCCGCGCCACAGGGTACGGCACAAGCCGCGGATATCGAGTTCGTTATCCACCGCCGGGATATTCTTGTCAGACGTTGTTTCTGGATTCATCACTGCCCAAAAGCCTCTGGTTAAGATACTTGCTTATTGTCGGTCGAACGCCGTAAGCGGCGCTTGATACGCTTAATGTAACGTGCAACACGCCAGGCGCGTTTGATGCAATAACCGTACAAGAAGAAAGCAAGCAAGAACAATGCCAACATTACCCATTCAGGGACAAAAGTAAGACGTTCGCCAAGCACGCCAATCGCCGCCAGCAGCGCTGCCGCCAGGGTAATCAGTACGAAAGCCTGTCGCGGCGTAAAGCCTGCACGCATAATCAGATGGTGAATGTGTTGACGATCGGGGGAGAAGGGGCTCATCCCCTTGCGTAAGCGACGGTACATGATCGCAATCATGTCCATCAGCGGAATAGCGATAATCCACAGGGCGGTAACGGGATTGATGGAGTGGACCTTACCCTGCGAGCTTTGCAGCAACAGCCAGATGGCGGTGAAGCCGATCAGCGTACTGCCCGCATCCCCCATAAATACCTTATACCGCCGGCCAAGAATGCCGAGGTTAAGCAGGATATAGGGAACGATGGTGGCGATCATCGCGAAGCACCAGAAAGCCAAATCAGAATGGCCGCTCAGATACAGCAGAACACCCAGCGCACCGAAGGAAACGCACGAAAGCCCGCCCAGCAGGCCGTCAATGCCGTCCACCATGTTAAAGGCGTTGATGGCGGCCCAAACGGCAAACAGCGTGACCAGATAGCCGAAAGGCCCCAGCTGCATTTCCCAGTCACCCAGCACATGGCCGAAACTGCGCAGATAAAGACCGGCGAAAACCATCATCGCGATGCCGACCAAAGCCTGAACCAGAGCACGAATTTTCACGCTGATATCGAAACGATCGTCGAGAGCACCAACGAACACCAATATACCCGCACAGGTCAGGTAAAGTTTGCCGTGCGCAATCGTTTGGTCAGAGATAAGGAAGGCAAAGCACAGCCCGGCATAAACGGAAATACCGCCGACAAGAGGAATTAACCCCTGATGACGCTTACGGTAATTAGGTTTATCAACCAGACCAATACGTTTTGCTGCTTTACGGGCAACAAAGAGAAACGCCAAAGAAAACAGGAAAACAAATAGAATTTCAGTACTCATAGTGAGTAAGTTCACAGTTAACAGATCTCTGTAGAAGATAAGGCAGCTTAACACGGGCGACAGGTTGCGCCACGGGCTCCCGCTACCTTTCAGTCATTTCCTATGACAACAGCCATTCATTCTTACGCCAATGTGTGTATCCGCCGTTTCGACAGCAACAAAGCGCGAACGGCAAAGCGCCGACCGCAAATAAGATGAATTCTCAGTAAGTCACAAAAAACTTACATTTCCATTTCTGTTACTTATCGTATCCGCCAAATGCAAAAAACGCCACGACTAGGCGTGGCGTTCTCTGAGTTTTTTACTCAATTATGAGCGCATCGTCATTATGAGCGCTTCATCATATCGAAGAATTCATCATTGGTCTTGGTCATGGCCAACTTGTTAATGAGGAACTCCATCGCATCAATCTCGCCCATTGGGTGAATGATTTTACGCAGGATCCACATTTTTTGCAGTTCTTCAGACGTGGTGAGTAACTCTTCTTTACGGGTACCGGAGCGATTGTAGTCGATCGCAGGGAATACGCGCTTCTCGGCGATTTTACGCGCCAGGTGCAATTCCATGTTGCCGGTACCTTTAAACTCTTCGTAGATAACCTCGTCCATTTTGGAACCGGTATCTACCAGCGCAGTAGCGATGATGGTCAGGCTACCGCCCTCCTCAACGTTACGTGCCGCACCGAAGAAACGCTTAGGACGATGCAGGGCGTTGGCGTCCACACCACCGGTCAGCACTTTACCGGAGGCAGGCACAACGGTGTTGTAGGCACGTGCCAAACGGGTGATGGAGTCAAGAAGGATGATAACGTCTTTCTTGTGCTCAACCAGGCGCTTGGCCTTCTCGATCACCATTTCCGCAACCTGGACGTGACGGGAAGCCGGCTCGTCAAAGGTAGAGGCGATGACTTCACCCTTCACCAGACGCTGCATCTCGGTCACTTCTTCCGGACGCTCGTCGATCAGCAGCACCATCAACACGCAGTCTGGATGGTTGTAGGCGATGCTCTGCGCAATGTTCTGCAGCAGCATGGTTTTACCGGCTTTCGGTGGAGCAACAATCAGGCCACGCTGGCCACGGCCAATCGGAGAAGCCAGGTCCAGCACGCGCGCCGTCAGATCTTCGGTTGAACCGTTGCCACGTTCCATCCGCAGACGGGAGTTGGCATGCAGCGGGGTCAAGTTCTCGAACAGGATCTTGCTGCGGGCGTTTTCCGGTTTGTCGTAGTTGACTTCATTAACTTTCAACAGGGCAAAATAGCGCTCGCCTTCTTTTGGCGGACGAATCTTACCGGAAACGGAGTCACCTGTACGGAGGTTGAAACGGCGGATTTGGCTAGGGGATACGTAGATGTCGTCGGGGCCTGCAAGGTAGGAACTGTCTCCAGAGCGGAGGAAACCAAATCCATCCTGCAATATCTCCAACACGCCATCGCCGAAGATATCTTCTCCACTTTTCGCATGCTGCTTAAGGATGGAGAAGATAATGTCCTGCTTGCGCATACGGGCAAGGTTTTCCAGCCCCATATTTTCGCCGAGAGTAATCAGCTCAGAAACCGGCGTATTCTTTAATTCGGTAAGATTCATAGTGGTGGGTTCTTAAACTCGGGGTGTGTCTCGAACTGCTATCGTGAATGGTATGGCAGCGTGATACGTGCCTGTTTACTGGACGTTCGACCACCGGGCGCTGAGCTGTCACGGTAAGAAATGGCTTACAAGAGACGCGCGCATTGACGGTTTAAGATCGAAGGTACCTTAAAATTGATTTTGCAAAACCGTTTGACTGCTAAAACACGGGTTGAGTTCATTTTACTGTCAACACCAGCGGTTCAGCACAGAGTATAGCTTTAGATTCAAACTCTTTAGATTTAAAACTTCGGGCAAGTTCTATATGCAGTGTGGCTAAACTTAACACGCTTATTGGCAGGCGTCTAGCGGTGAATTTAAATCCCCGCCAGACGCCTGAATATCCCCATTGCCTCTGAAGCTACAGCCTATTGGCTACAGCTTTGATCCCACAGGATATAGGGCGTTACGCCCGATTACAGATTCGCGTTAAGGAAGTCTTTGAGCTGGCCTTTGGACAGCGCACCCACCTTGGTCGCAGCCACTTCACCGTTTTTGAACAGCAGCAGCGTCGGGATACCGCGGATACCGAACTTAGGTGCGGTTGCCGGGTTTTGGTCGATATTCAACTTGGTGATAGTCAACTTGCCTTCGAACTCAACGGCAATTTCATCCAGGATCGGAGCAATCATCTTGCACGGCCCACACCATTCAGCCCAGAAATCGACCAGGATTGGCCCTTCAGCTTGTAGCACGTCGGTGTTGAAGCTGCTGTCAGTCAGGTGAATAATTTTATCGCTCATGTTCTACTCCACAGGATTATGTCTACCTTGTTGGTGTAGCATTAACCAACCTAAGGTGATTTTATTTCACCGCGTTTATTTCAACGGATGTGCTTTCGTAAAGCAATAGTTAGCTGATATTCTACCACACTATGAGCAAAACACACTTGACCGAACAGAAGTTTTCCGACTTCGCCCTGCACCCGTTAGTCCTTGAAGCCCTTGAAAAAAAAGGGTTTCACCATTGCACGCCTATCCAGGCGTTAGCATTGCCGCTCACGCTCTCCGGGCGTGACGTTGCAGGTCAGGCGCAAACCGGTACCGGAAAGACGCTGGCATTTTTAGCGTCTACTTTTCACTATTTGCTTTCTAACCCGGCGAAACAGGGTCGCCAGACCAACCAGCCGCGCGCCTTGATCATGGCGCCAACGCGTGAACTGGCGGTGCAGATCCACTCCGATGCGGAAGCCCTCTCCCAGTCCACCGGCCTGAAACTGGGTCTGGCGTACGGCGGCGACGGCTACGACAAACAGCTGAAAGTGCTGGAAAGCGGCGTGGATATCCTGGTAGGCACCACCGGTCGTTTGATCGATTACGCCAAACAGAACTACATCGATCTGGGCGCGATCCAGGTTGTGGTGCTGGATGAAGCCGATCGCATGTACGATCTGGGCTTTATCAAAGACATTCGCTGGTTGTTCCGCCGCATGCCTGCGGTCGATCAACGCCTGAACATGCTGTTCTCCGCCACCTTGTCCTATCGCGTACGCGAACTGGCTTTCGAGCAGATGAACAACGCTGAATATGTTGAAGTGGAACCGGAACAAAAAACCGGCCATCGCATTCAGGAAGAACTGTTCTATCCGTCCAACGAAGAAAAGATGCGCCTGCTGCAGACGCTGATCGAAGAAGAGTGGCCGGACCGCTGCATCATCTTCGCCAACACCAAGCACCGCTGTGAAGACGTCTGGGGCCATTTGGCGGCCGACGGTCACCGCGTTGGCCTGCTGACCGGCGACGTGGCGCAGAAAAAACGCCTGCGTATTCTGGAAGACTTCACCAAAGGCAACCTCGATATTCTGGTCGCCACCGACGTCGCCGCCCGCGGCCTGCACATCCCGTTGGTCACGCATGTGTTCAACTACGATCTGCCTGACGACTGCGAAGACTATGTTCACCGTATCGGCCGTACCGGTCGTGCCGGCGAAAGCGGCCATTCCATCAGCCTGGCCTGCGAAGAGTACGCGCTCAACCTGCCGGCGATCGAAACCTATACCGGCCACAGCATTCCGGTGAGCAAGTACAACAGCGACGCGTTGCTGACTGACCTGCCTGCACCGAAACGCCTTGCGCGTCCACGCGGTGGCAACGGCCCACGCCGTAATTCCGCGCCGCGTCGTGGCGGCGGTGCGCCACGCAATAACCGCAAACGTCCAGGCTGATAACCATGCTCAGTTCCAGCACGCTCTATGCCGCTATCGACCTCGGCTCCAACAGCTTCCACATGCTGGTGGTGCGAGAAGTGGCCGGCAGCATTCAGACCCTGGCGCGCATCAAGCGTAAAGTGCGTCTGGCGGCCGGGCTGGATCAGAACAATCACCTGTCGCATGACGCCATGCAGCGCGGTTGGCAATGCCTGAAGCTGTTCTCCGAACGCTTGCAGGACATCCCCCGTGCCCAGATCCGCGTGGTCGCTACGGCCACGCTGCGCCTGGCGTCAAATGCCGATGAATTCCTGCAGACCGCCGAGCAAATTCTCGGGTGTCCGATCCAGGTGATCAGCGGCGAGGAAGAAGCGCGTCTGATTTATCATGGCGTTGCCCATACCACTGGCGGGCCGGACCAGCGTTTGGTGGTCGATATCGGCGGTGGCAGCACCGAGTTGGTCACCGGTACCGGCGCTCAGGCCGCCCAGCTATATAGCCTGTCTATGGGCTGTGTCACCTGGCTGGAGCGTTTCTTTAGCGATCGTAATCTGGGGCAGGATAATTTCGAACGCGCCGAACAGGCCGCGCGCGAAATGGTGCGCCCTATAGCGCCGCATCTGCGTCAGCACGGCTGGCAAATCTGCGTCGGGGCTTCAGGCACCGTACAGGCACTGCAGGAAATCATGGTGGCGCAAGGCATGGATGAGCGCATCACCCTGCCCAAGCTGCGTCAGTTGAAACAGCGCGCCATTCAATGCGGCAAGCTGGAAGAGTTGGAAATCGAAGGCTTGACGCTGGAACGCGCACTGGTGTTTCCAAGCGGGCTGTCGATCCTGCTGGCGATTTTCCAGGAGCTGGGCATTGAAAGCATGATGCTGGCCGGCGGCGCGCTTCGCGAAGGACTGGTCTACGGCATGCTGCATTTGCCGGTTGAACAAGATATCCGCAGCCGCACCATTCGCAATCTGCAACGGCGCTACCTGTTGGATACCGAACAGGCCGAACGAGTCAGCCAACTGGCTGCCAACTTCTCGCAGCAGGTGAGCAACGAGTGGCAACTGGACGCACGATGTCGCGAGTTATTGCACAGCGCCTGCCTGATCCACGAAATCGGCCTCAGCGTTGATTTCAAGCAGGCACCACAACATGCCGCTTACCTGATCCGCCATCTGGATTTACCCGGTTTCACACCGGCGCAAAAAAAGCTGTTGGCTACGCTGTTGCAAAACCAGAGCAACCCTATCGATCTGCCGCTGCTGAGCCAGCAAAACGCCCTGCCGCCGCGCATGGCGCAACGTCTATGCCGCATTTTGCGACTGGCCATCATTTTTGCCAGCCGGCGCCGCGACGACACGCTGCCTGCGGTACGCCTTCGCGCCAATAACGATGACGAGCTGACGGTGATCCTGCCGTCGGGTTGGCTGGAACAGCACCCGCTACGTGCAGAGGCGCTGGATCAGGAAAGCCACTGGCAAAGCTATGTGCACTGGCCACTGATGCTGGAAGAACAACGTTGATATGACAAGGGCGCCAAGCGCCCTTTCTTTTTAGCCTTCACCTTTGGCCTTGGCCAGCTGCGCGCGAATATTGGCCAAATGGCTCTGCCCTTTTTGCATGCGCTCCTGCGGGCTGACCACCTTACGTTCGCTTTCCCACGCCAGATCATCTTGCGGCAATTCCAGCAAGAAACGGCTCGGTTCCGGCCGCACCAGCTCGCCATATTGGCGGCGCTCGCGGCACAGAGTGAAAATCAGCTCTTTTTGGGCGCGGGTGATCCCTACATAGGCCAAACGCCGCTCTTCATCGACATTATCCTCGTCGATGCTGCTCTGATGCGGCAATAATCCTTCCTCCATCCCCACCAGGAACACATAAGGAAACTCCAGCCCTTTGGAGGCGTGCAGCGTCATCAATTGAACCTGATCCAGCTCTTCATCGCTTTCACCGCGTTCCATCATGTCCCGCAGGGTAAAGCGCGTCACCACCTGGGTCAGCGTCATTGGCTCATCCAGCTCGCTACCTTCGAGCATTTCCGTCATCCAGCCAAACAAGGTGTTGACGTTTTTCATGCGCATTTCGGCGGCTTTCGGGCTGGGTGACGTTTCAAACAGCCAACTTTCATAGTCCACGCCGTGGATCAGGTCGCGCACCGCGGCCACCGGTTCACGCTCCGCCAGTTGGGCGATACCGTCCAGCCAGTGGGTAAAGCGCTGCAAAGATTCCAGCCCGCGGCCAGTCAGATGCTGGCTCAGACCCAGATCGAAACTGGCGCGGAACAGGCTTTTGTTACGCTGATTGGCCCACTCACCCAACCTTTGCAGCGTCGCCGGGCCAATCTCACGCTTTGGCGTATTGACGATACGCAGGAAAGCGCTGTCGTCATCCTGGTTGGTCAGTACGCGCAGATAGGCCAGCAAATCCTTGATTTCCGGCCGCGAGAAAAACGAGGTGCCGCCGGAAATCTTGTAAGGAATGCGGTTCTGCATCAGCATTTTTTCGAACAGCCGCGACTGGTGGTTACCGCGATAGAGAATCGCATAATCGCCATAATTGGTTTTCTTCACAAAGTGGTGGGCAATCAGTTCGCCTACCACCCGCTCGGCCTCGTGATCCTCGTTATTCGCAGTCACCACTTTCAGCTCTTCACCGTAGCCCAGCTCGGAAAACAGCCGCTTTTCAAACACGTGCGGATTATTGGCGATCAGAATATTCGCCGCTTTCAGAATGCGTTCGCTGGAACGGTAGTTCTGCTCCAGCTTGATCACCTGCAGCGCCGGGAAATCTTCCTTCAGCAACACCAAGTTTTGCGGCCGCGCACCGCGCCAGGAATAGATCGACTGGTCATCATCCCCTACCACGGTAAAGCGCGCGCGATGACCCACCAGCAGTTTTACCAGTTCATACTGGCTGGTGTTGGTGTCCTGATACTCATCCACCAACAGATAACGAATACGATTCTGCCAACGCTCGCGCACTTCTTCATTACGCTGCAGCAGTAAGGTCGGCAACAGGATCAAATCGTCGAAATCCAGCACGTTACACGCCCTCATATGGGCGTGATACAGGCCGTAGCAATGCGCGAACAGCTTGTCACGCTCGGAACGCGCCAGCTCCATCGCCTTTTTGGGGTCGACCAGGTCATTTTTCCAGTTGGAGATAGTGGAAATCAACTGCGCCACCAACGTTTTGTCGTTCTCCAGCCACTTTTCAGTCAGCTCTTTCAACAACGCCAGCTGATCCTGATCGTCAAACAGCGAGAAGTTGGACTTCATCTCCAGCGCAGCGTATTCACGCTTGATGATTTCCAGGCCCAACGTGTGGAAAGTAGATATCATCAGCCCACGCGCTTCTTTGCGCCCCATGGTTTGCGCCACACGCTCTTTCATCTCGCGCGCCGCCTTGTTGGTAAAGGTCACGGCAGCGATATGCCGCGCCTGATAACCACAGTTGTGGATCAGGTGAGCGATTTTATTGGTGATGACGCGCGTCTTGCCGGAACCGGCACCGGCCAGCACCAGGCAAGGCCCGGTAACGAATTCGACGGCTTGTTGTTGGCTGGGATTTAATCGCATGGCGCTTTATTGCTCGGCTTTATCACGTGGAAGAGGATTGTAGCAGAAAGCGCCGATGAGATTTAACGGGTATACTCGGCGCAATTTCTATATCGATAAGGCAATACCATGGCAAAGACGGCGTGCGCCCTGCACATTTTGGTAGATAATGAAAAACTGGCCAACGATCTGCTGGCCAAGCTGAAGCGCGGCGTCAGCTTCGACACGCTGGCGCGCAAATACTCCAGTTGCCCGTCAAAGCGCAACGGCGGTGCCTTGGGCGAATTCAACAAGGGCACCATGGTGGCGGCCTTTGATAAAGCGGTGTTCAGCATCCCGCTGCTGAAGCCTTATGGCCCGGTGAAAACCCAGTTCGGCTACCACATCATCAAGGTATTGTACCGCAACTAAGGGGGCAAGCCGCCCCCTTCGCTTTTACTGTGCGCTGGTTTCCGGAGCCGGAGCGGTGTCGGTCGGTTTGACCTCTTCCGTCACCACGGCCGGCGCAGGTGCCATAATGCCGTTGTAGGTTTCCTGCAACTGCTTCATGCTCATTTCCGGCTCGCCCTTCGGCTGCATCAATACCAGCGTCGCATCCTGCGAGAGCTGAAGCTTCAGCTCCTGGTTCAATGCTTCCAGCGTTAATCCGGACAGGAACTCCTGACGCAGTTTCTGATATTGCTCGGGCGCGATGTCCACAACACCGCTTTGTTGCGAACGCAGACGCTGGCTCATCAGCACGTCGGTGTCGGTGCGAGCATAGGTGGCAAACAGCTTGCTCAGTTGATCGTTTTTCTGCGCCAACAGGCCGTTAAACTCCTCCTGCGACAGCCCATTGTTACGCACGCCGACCAATTCGCGGGCGATAAAACCCAGGCTGTTGTTCAGATTGTTGTTCGGCGTATCAAGGTGAATCGCGCACTGGGCACGCTGGTACTGCACGCGGCAATCAAAGCCCAAATGCAGGTTTTTCTGATCGCTCTTTTCCAACACCTGCTGAAGGTGCCAGAACAGCGCCTCGCGGGCGATATCGCTGCGCCAGTAACGGCTAAGGTTCTGCGAATCGCGGATCGGATGCCACGGCGCGTCCCACATGATCGACAAGGTATCCTGCTTCACCTGATCGCCGATCAGGCTGACCGGCTGCGGCGGCAACGGTGTCAGCGTCGGCATGGTGGCAGGCGTTTCACGTTTCCCTTTCAGCGGCGAGAAGGCTTTGTTGATCTGCTCGCCCAGGCTGCGGCTGTCCACTTTACCCACCACATACAGGGTCATCGCGTCCGGTGTATACCATTGCTGATAGAACTTCTTCAGTTGATCGACATTCACCGGCCGTTTCACCAACTGGGCCGGATCGTGCGCCAGCAGCGTCGAGCCTTTCAGGCGATAGCGCCACCAGGCATCTTTGGGGTTTGGCGGGAAAGTGCCGACCGGGTCGACGCTGGAGTTCACTACCGCATGCACGGTATGTTCGTCGATCGCCAGCTTGCCCGTGGTATCGGAAAGCCACGCCAGCGCTTCTTTCAGCAAATCTGGGCGGTTATTCGGCAGACTGAGATTATAAAGGGTGAAATCATAAGAGCTGATTGCCGGCGGCAAAGGCCGCTCGCTGTCCACGCTCTGCTGCCACAGCGAACGCAACTGCGGTGGCGTAAAGCTTTCACTGCGTGCCAGCGACAGGCGTGGCAGCAGGTGGGCAAAACCGATCTGCTGGGAAGACTCCACCAACGAGCCGGTATTGACCATCAACCGCAGCTCGACGCGATCGCTCGGTCGCTGCGGCGTATCAAGTATCTGCCATGAAAACCCGTTATCGAGCTTACCCTGCTGCCAGGCAGGATCGGGTTGTAGTGCTTCAGCCTGCACGCTGCCGTTGGCTACAGCCAACAGCAGCCCACCCACTATGAGATGAATTCTGGTGCCCTGCATGTGAACCCCTACTTAATTACTATCCAATTTCTGTATACAAATGCGGATATTCCATTCACCGGAATATTAGGCTGTGTCGTACAGCCTACAAATACGCCCTGAGTTTCACAGTGGGGCGGAAAGCAGAAAGTGTACCACTCTGTTAGACCGCACGCCTTTGCGGATGTCACTCATTGAAGTGAAAAATAATGGATAGTCGGGTTTTTAATGCAAGAATTCTTTACTCGGGGGAATAAAACATCACCGGCTACGGCCGCAGCCGGTGTTTTGAAGCTAAAATCAGGCGGAAGGCAGTGTTTTATCGGCACCGTTACCGTGCTTGTTGGACAAGGTGTCTTTCAGCTGTTTTTCATCCAGCTGTTTACACCATTTCGCCACCACCACGGTTGCCACGCCGTTACCGACCAGGTTGGTCAGCGCGCGGGCTTCGGACATAAAGCGGTCAATACCCAGAATCAGCGCCAGGCCGGCCAGTGGCAGGTGGCCCACGGCGGAAATGGTGGCAGCCAGCACGATAAAGCCGCTACCGGTCACCCCTGCAGCCCCTTTCGATGACAGCAACAGCACCACCAACAGGGTCACCTGATGCATGATATCCATATGGGTATTGGTCGCCTGAGCGATAAATACCGCTGCCATGGTCAGGTAGATCGAGGTGCCGTCCAGGTTAAAGGAATAGCCGGTCGGGATAACCAGCCCCACCACCGATTTTTTACAGCCCAGCTTCTCCATTTTGTCGAGCATGCGCGGCAGCACCGACTCGGAAGAAGAGGTCCCGAGCACAATCAGCAGCTCTTCTTTGATATAGCGAACAAATTTGAAAATGCTGAAACCATTGGCGCGGGCAATGGTGCCAAGCACCACCACCACAAACAGCACGCAGGTAATATAGAAGCAGGCAATCAACTGGCCGAGTTGCAGCAGCGTACCCACGCCATACTTACCGATGGTGAACGCCATCGCCCCGAAGGCACCCAGCGGCGCCAGGCGCATGATCATATTGATGATGCCGAAAATAACGCGCGAGAAGCTGTCGATCACGTTGAAGATCAATTGGCCTTTGTCACCCAGACGATGCAGGGCGAAACCGAACAGCACGGCAAACAGCAATACCTGCAGAATGTTGCCGCTGGCGAAAGCGCCAATGACGCTGCCGGGAATGATGTCCAGCAGGAATGGAATGATACCCTGCTGCTGGGCCTGTTCGGCGTATACCGCCACCGCTTTGGCATCCAGCGTGCCCGGATCTATGTTCATCCCCGCGCCCGGCTTCACCACGTTGACGATCAGCAGGCCAATCAGCAGCGCCAGGGTGCTGACAATTTCAAAATAGAGCAGCGCGATCGCACCGGTGCGGCCTACGGCCTTCATGCTCTCCATACCCGCAATGCCGGTCACCACGGTACAGAAAATCACCGGCGCGATGATCATTTTAATCAGCTTAACGAATCCATCGCCCAGAGGTTTCATCTGTGCGCCAATATCAGGATAAAAATGGCCAAGCAGGACGCCCAGCGTAATCGCCGTCAGCACCTGAAAATAGAGGCTCTTAAAGATAGTGATTTTCATATGAACATCCTTTGGGGGGGAAGACACGCACCAGGCGGTAGTCTAGTTATCTCGCCTGTTCATCGCTTGCGCGGAAAATAACACCCACATAACAACATGGAAATAATTTGTTGCAGCCACAGACACATGTTGATACGAATTTAAGAGCTGAAACGCGTCAGCTAGAATGCAAGGCGGCGAATTGCGTAACTATTTCTTTGCACTAACGCAAAAGGGGTAGCTGATAATCAACGTTTTTTTGGCAGGATATTCAACGGGCGACGCACACGTCGCCCGAAACGAAAGACACAAGTGCCGGGCTTAAGCCGAGGGTTGGCAGAACTGAGATTCAAACTCCGCGCGCGGCAACGGGCGGGCAAACAGGAACCCCTGACCGCTGTGAATGCCGTGCTGCAACAGCCAATCGCGCTGCCCGGCATTTTCGACCCCTTCAGCCATTACCGGCAGATGCAGCACCTCAGAAATGGAACTGACGATGCGCACCATCGCGTCATCCGCCGGTAACCCCTGAATAAAGCTCTTGTCGATTTTAATCAAATCGATCGGCAGGCATTTCAGGCGGTTAAGGTAATTAAGGCTGGAATATCCCATGCCAAAATCGTCCAACGCAATCGACAACCCCAGATCGTGCAATTCCCGCAACAGCGCCAGCGCACGATCGAGATCGTCGATGCGCACCGTTTCGGTAATTTCCAGCAGCAGCTTGCGTGGGTCGATATGATGCTGCGCCAGCACGCTCTTCAGGTGCGGAATAAAGTTTTCATGCTGCATCTGGATGGCGGAAATGTTGACCGCCAGCGGCAACGTAATGCCTCTGGTTTGCCAGTCCGCCAGAATGCGGCAGGACTCTTCCAGCACCCAGTTGCCGAGCGGCACGATCACGCCAAGCTCCTCGGCCAACGGAATGACGTCTGCCGGCAGAGTAAAGCTGCCGTCGTACTGCTGCCAACGCAGCAGCGCCTCGGCGCCGATCACCGCATTGGACTGCATGTCCATCTGCGGCTGTAAAAACAGGGTGAAACGGCGTTGATCGATGGCGTGCAGAATTTCACTTTCCTGCGTCAGCCGTTTTTGGGTGCGCTCCGTCAGGCTCGGCTCAAAGAACAGGATCTGGTTTTTGCCTTCACGATGCGCCGACATCATCGCCGAAGTGGCGCTGCGCAGCAGCTGTTCCGCACTCTCACCCACATTGAGATAGTGGGCGATACCGATGCTGGCGCTTGGCCGCAACGGCATTTCCTGCAGGCTCAGCGGCGCATTGATTTGCGCCATAATGCGGCGCGCCAACTGCATGGCGTGGAACGGCCGCTCAACGCCTTTGGCCAAAATAGCGAACTCGGTGTTGCTCAGTTGCGCCAGTACGCCGTTTTCATCAATACACTCACGCAGCTTCTTTGCCAACGTCAGCAACAGCGCTTCGCGCATCGCCGGGTTGAGCACGCCGGATGCCTCATGCAGCGTCTCAATGCCAATGACCAGCAGGTTAAAGCGATCGGGCCGCAGGCTGGAGGCGATATGCTGTTCCAGCAGAGCGGTAAACAACGCCTGGTTAGGCAGCTCGGTTACCGGATGGCGCGTGCTCAGACGGCTCATCTCGGCATAGGCTTTAGCCAGCCGCTGCTGATTGCGATTGTAGTTGCGCACCAGCAACCCCAGCTCATCGTCCTGGTGCAGGGCCGGCAGCATCAGTTGGTGATAAGGCGCTTCATCTTGCGAAATATTTTCCAGCTCTTTCGCCATTGCGCGCAGCGGATGCACCATCAACCGGTTCATACACCAGCTGATAGCGACCGACAGAATCAACGCCAGCAGCAAATAGGTCGACAGCATGGTCGACAACATGCTGAGAATGAATTGGTACATGCGGAACGAATCGGCCTGCAGCACCAGATAAGCCAGAGGCTGCGGGTTGGCCGGCACGCGCTCCAGCGAATAGAGCGGAACGGAAATTTGGATCGGCAGCTCGAAGAGACGGGCGATTAACGTAGGTACCGGACGTTCCGGCGGGAAGTTGGCGTGCAGTGCCTGAAACTCATTCGGCAGCACGATATCCGCACGGGTCAGAATGCCCACCGGCAACAGGGTATTCAGCACCCGTTTGGTTTCCGGCACATCCATGCGCAGCACGGCCTCCGCCAGCGGTTGCCGCACGGAATGAGCAATGTTTTCCAGTTGCTGGGCATAGTCATCCCTGCGCTGCTGCACAAAATGGAATAACTGGATCAC
The DNA here is from genome assembly GCF_003591175.1 of Serratia inhibens. Taxonomy (GTDB): domain Bacteria; phylum Pseudomonadota; class Gammaproteobacteria; order Enterobacterales; family Enterobacteriaceae; genus Serratia; species Serratia inhibens. The sequence continues at coordinate 121,856 of NZ_QYYG01000004.1, forward strand.
GATAAATATGCAGATCGTCACCAGCGCCACACCGGACACCGTTGCCATCTGTTTAATCGTTAATGAACGCCTGACCCGCAAACCTGCTCTCCGCTAATTCGGGCTGAAATAAAAAAGAGGTTAAGAAGTATCCTACCCCCCTTCGGACCGGTCCGAGTATACTCGATTGTCTGCTGTTTTTATCTTGCCATACTCATGGCAGAACCAAGAAAACTGCGGGTTTCAGTCTTTTCTTAAACGAAAGCCCCTGTCTCGCCCTGCTACCTGAGTGCCGGTGGCGGAAAATGGCAAGGCGCAGCCTTAACACAGGGTAGCAAAACTACCCTGTGTCCGACACTCCGAATCTGACTGAGCCAGGTTATTTGAAGTCTGCGTAAGGCGTGAGCGGTTGCGGCGGTAAATCGAGATCGCCCTGCCAGCCCGCCAACGAATAGCGTAGATAAATCAATGCGTGGCTCGGCGTATAATCCTTCGCCTGCTGAATATCGATACCGGCGCCCAGCGTCCAGTGCGAACTGAGACGGCGCTCAACGATCGCCCGCAAAGTATAACCGACGCCGGAAGAGGAGCTGCCGTCTTCCATAGCGAACTTGTCCGGCAACGAATCCGGTATCAGCCCCTGCAGCGGATAACGCCGCTGGCTGTTGGTTTTCGAATGGGACAATGACACCGAACCACCCAGTTCCCAGGACCAGTTCTCGGTGCGTTGGCGATAATTTACCGGCACCGCCAGCGACATATATTGCTGCGGGCTGTAATAGCCACCCTGGCCGAGCGAGTAGCCGCTCAAATCCTTTTGATAGTGCCACAGCATGGTGTTCAGCCCGACGGTGACGCGGCGGTTATCTTCATTAATCAGCTTGTAGTAATAACCGGCCATAAAGCGCTCACGCTGGTTATCCTCGACGTTCTTGCCGGTCAACTGGTGCGCGCTGAGGTCAGCCCAGACGCCGTGCGCTTCGCCGCGATCGTAGCTGGCGCTAAGGCTTACCCCGGTGGCACGCACGCCCCCCCAGGTGGTGCCGGTATTCGGATCTTTGGTCCCGCCAAACGCCAGCAGCGAACTGGAGATCGGCCGCCGCGAGGCCGCCAGCGTCCAGCCAATGTGGTTCCAGTCATTGCTGTAGGCCAGCCCACCTACCCAGTCGACTACCTCAAAGCCCATCGGCGTGGTACCTATGTCCCCCGCCCAGCGATCGTTTTTCCAACCGGCCGCCACGCTGGTGCCGGTGGCTTTCTGATGTTCATCGCCGCTGCAGCCCTGGGTATTGCAGGTGCCGAAGGTTTCGTAATACCTGCCGCTGCTGTCGGGGGAGAAACTGCCGGCATCCAGTTGCACGGTGTCGGTCCGCAAGAAGGCCCGCCCATCGTACAGCGGCATGTCCACCTGCAACATGGTGTCGTGCGCTTTGTAATCGGAGATGCCGCCGGTACCGCTGGAACGCCAGTAATCGTGATCGAGCGTAACATTGACATCTTGCTGGCGGTACAGATCCGCCGCGTCCGATCGAATACCGCGCTTGAGCCAGTCGTCACCCGGGTTATTGCGCGTCAGATAGGTATAGCTATCGTTATCCTGCGGCACGCTTGGCGTGATGCCACTGGCGACCATCGCTTGTTTATAGTCCTGCTGTGCCAATTCCGGCTGCCGCTGTTCCCGTTCAACCCGGGCCGCATCGCGGTAAATCAAGGCTTTCGCCTGCCCCGCCGGTTCCTGTTGCGCGGCCGTTTTCAGCCGGGTAAAGATATCGCTCGCTTTCTGCGGCTCCCCAACGGCATACCAGGCATTGGCCACCCGCCGCTCGCTGCTGCTGGAAGGTTCCGGCTCCTGCGGTTCGGTTTGCAGGCGCTGGCGCGCCTCGCTGAGTTTGCCCTGCGCCACATAGGCCTCAATCTCCCCCAACCGCGCATCCGGGTTGTTCGGCTCACGGGCCCGCACCCGCTGATAATCGGCCAGCGCGGCGTCATATTCACCGCGGGCCAGCGCCCAATCGGCCAACTGAAGATCGATGCGGGTATCCGCCGGCTGCCGGCGCAAATAGGCCACCGCGCCAGGTTCGTCGCCTGCGGCGCGCAGCCGTTCGGCCTGTTCCAGCGTCGCCTGCATTTTCAGCCGTTGCGCCAGCTCGCGCATGTTGTCGTTCCACTGCGCGGCGGGCAAGGTATTCAGCTGCGCCAGCGCCTGCCGGTCGCGATCGCTGCCGGAGAGGTATAACGCATAAGCGTAGGCCTGCTGCGGATTGTCACGCTGCTTCTGCGCCAACCGGCCGAACAAGGCGTCCGCCTGCTGCGGTTGCCCAGCCTGACGCAGCGTCTGCGCATAGCGATAGGTCAACCAGACGTCATCAGGGTCCATCAACTGGGCGCGGCGGTATTTTTCCGCCGCCTGATGCCATTGCTGCTGCCCGGCCAAATCGTCAGCCTGCTGTTTCAGCATGTCGAGCTGCAGGCCGTCGAGCGTACTGCGCAGCTTGTTTTGCTGGCTGCGCGGCAGGCTATTGAGATAGACCAGCGCCTTTTCCGGCGACTGACGTTGATAGATATTCACCAGGCCGCGCACCGCACTGCCGTTACCCGGCTCCAGCCTCAGCGCCTGCTGATAATAACGTTCCGCAGCGGCGTCATCTTTACGCGCTACCGCAACGTCACCCAGGCCGAGTGCCGCACTGCTGTCACGGCCGTCAATCTGACCGGCCTGCTGGTATTTCTGCTGCGCCAATACCAGATTGCCGGCTTTCAACGCCTTGTCGCCTTCGTCAATTGCCAGCCAGTAAGAGTTGCTTTTAATCAGGCTCTGCCATTTACTGCTGTTGTTGCCACCCTTATCGGCCTGCAACGCCTGACGAAACAAGCTCAATGCCTGTGGGCGATTACCGGCGCGTGAATAGGCCTGGCCAAGCGCTCCCAACACTTCAGCATCATTGGGTGAGGCCACCAGCGCTTTTCTTAATTCAGGGATCGCCGCGCGGCTGCCGCCCTTGTCCACTTGCGCCAATCCGCGTACCCGCGCCAGATAGGTGGGATCCGACAGCAGCGCTTGCTGCCGGGCCAGTTCCTGTCGGGCGTTGACCGCCTGATCGCCGGTTTCAAATACGCCGAGGAATCGATTGAGGGCCGCCACGCTTTGCGGGCCGACCGGCATGGCTTTGACCTTTTCCAGCCACAGATCGGCAGCCTCGCCGCGCCCGGCGGGATCGGCGGCCACTTTTTGCAGTAAATCATAGGCCTGCGCGTCACGATCCTGGCTGAACAGCATCCGCACCAGCGACATGCGCAACTGTACGTTACCGGAATAGTGTTTATCCAACGACTGCAGCTGTTTCAGCGCAGCGGCTTGCTGACCCGGCAGACGGGCAACCAGACGCCAGTATTCCACCGCCAGTTCCAGCGTCGGCGGATCGCCATGGAACAGGTCGTCATATTGCGCTTTCGCCTCCGGCAAACGGCCGGCGGTCGCCATCAACCGCGCCTGTTGCAGTTTCTGGCGGGTTTCCGGCTGGGTCAGCAGCATGTTCATTTGCGCCTGACGATAAGCGCTGGACTGCGGCGCGACCTGCTTAAGCTTATCCAGTTGCTGCTGCGCCAGCGCCTGATTGCCCTGCCGCAACGCCAGGCGCATGCGCGCTGAAATCACGTCCGGGTTATTCGGATCCATCAGTTCAAGCCGATAAAGCGACTGGCGCACCAGTTCATCCTTGTTACTGGCTTCCCCGACGCGCACCTGCTCCAACAACCACTGCTCCGGCGAGACGGCTTCTGCCGCCTGCGCCTGCGGCAGCATCGCCAGACTTAAAGGCACCAGGCCCAACCAGTTTATTCTGAAGTTACGCATTGGCCGCCCCAGGCGGGTTGAAGTTCACCCTGCCGATTAAAACGATAACGTTGTTGATCCCATCCCTGGCCGAACAGCGTCAGCGAGGCGCTGAAATAGGCATCGTCGCCCGGCGGGTGTTGATTGATGCGTTGGCGCTGGGTGTCCAGCGCAGCCGTTTGATTGGCCAGTATCGGCAGCATGGCTGCGGAGAAGCCCACCGGGCCGTCACCGCTGGTTTTACCGCTGGCGGTGTCGGTTTTTTCCGGCGGAACGCCCTGCTGAGCGGTCGATTGCGCCATCGGCAGCAGCTGTTTGACCAATGCGGCTTTATGCTCGTCATCGTCCGCCAGCATGCCGGCCCACAGATAAACCCGGATGGCGTCATAGCCGCCGATATCCGGTTTGGTGGTGTCCGGCTGCCAGCCTTTGCCGGCCTGCCACACCGCCCAATCCGGCGAGAAGCCGTGCGGTGCGGTTTCCAGCAACAGCCGCTGATTGGTTTGCTGCATCGCTCGCCACGGGCCGTTCAGGGCGGCGAAACGCGCCAGCAGCTGCGGCGGCAGGTAGCTTGGATTAAGCCGCCAGCGATCTTCCGCCACGAACCCGACCTTGCCCGGCAGCAACATCAGCCCCAGCCCGGGGATATCAGCCACTTCTTCGCGGCCGATACGCTGCAACAGCAGCGTCCCCAGAGTTTGATAACGCCGGCTTTTCCACAAACGGCCGGCTTCCAGCAGATTGTAGGCAATCCACAGGTCGGCATCGGACGCCGTATTGGTGTCCAGCACCGTCCAGCGTTTTTTATCGTCCTCGCCCCACAGCCAGGCGGGTAAATGGGCGCTGAGATCGCCCGCCGCCAGGTTGTTTTCCGTCCACTCCAGCAACTTGTCGAACGCCGGCCGATCGTTCGCCACCAGGGCGAAGAACAGGCCGTAGCTCTGTCCTTCCGAAGTAGTGATACGGTTCGGGCTGCTCGGGTCGATCACCCGCCCTTCGTCGCTGATGTAAAACTGTTTGTACTGTTGCCAGGCCGGCCACTCGCAGGCCGCCGCCGCGCTGAATGCGCACAACAGCAGCATGCCGAACGTCAGGCGTTTCAGCGTTACGGACATGGTGATTAATCCCGATCTTCAGGCGACAGGCGGCGGCGGCTGAAAGCCTTCAGGCCACGCCACAACATCAGCGCCAGAATCACCACCACAATCACCGCAATCGCCGCCAGCAACACCGGATGGGTCGACAACGCGTGCCAGATGCGTTCCCACCACGGCAGGTGGCCGACATAATAAACGTCGCCCACGCGCAGGCTGTTCACCCCCGATTCGCGGATTACCGCCACCGAGCCGAATACCGCCGCGCGCTTGCCGCTGTCCAGCAGCGCCGTGTTCAGCAGATCATAGCCGCGCGGGCTGTCGGCCAGCAGCGCCACAATGCTGCGCTGATCGTTAAACGGCGACTGCACGCCGATAATCGCCGACATCGCACCTTCGGAACTGATGGTGGTCTGGCTGTCCGGTTTGGTGTCCTCCGGCAATACATCCATCGTCGGCAGCGGCAACTGACGCGTTGGCTGCTTCACCCAGCTCTGGGTGGCATCCACCAGCAGGCTGATTTTTTTGTCGTCCCGCAGTTCCGGCGGAATAGTGCCGATCATCAGAATATCGGCATCGCGATCTTTGGCCTGCGACCAGTCGTCACTCAAGGTCATCGCCAGCGCCGGGTAACCGGTTTGGGCACCGATGATCCCCAGCGAGTTCAGCATTGCGCTAACCTGCGCCGGCTGCGGCTGTTTGTTGACCAGCACCAGCGTTTGCGACAGGTCGGCCATACGGCTGAACGGGAAACCGGCATTGGCGAAGGCGCGCAGGTCCGGCATCGCCATAAAGTGACGGTACCCGGAGAAATCAATGGTCGATGAACCGTCGATGATTGCGTGGTTTTGGGTGAAGGAATACGTCTCGCAACGCCCTTCCGCCCCACTGGCCAGCAGCGTGGTGTAATCAAAGTCGAAACGCATCTGGTTGCTGGCACCCAGCCGCAGCGCCGGAATATTGACGCTCTTGTCGGAGTCGATCAGCCCCTGGGTCAGCGGCAGACGCAGCAATTGAGCGCCCTGTTCGTGTTCCGGCACCAGCGAATAGGCCTGCACGAACTGGTTGTTCAGGCTAACGCTCAGACGCGAACCGTCCTGAATGCGCGGCGCGGTGTAGCGGTATTTCAGGTGCATATCTATGCCGGTGCTGCGGATCAGGAACAGATCCGGCGGCAGGTTCATGGTCAGCGAGATCGGGCCAGGTTCGATGCTGCTGGTTTGCAGCTGTTCGGCATATTGCTGCAACTCGGCAAAGGTCATCGGCCGATCGGTACGCACCCAGTTAGGCGCATCGTACGGCTTGCGCGGCGCCAGTTGTTCAACCTTGTCCACCGTGACGTTCTGGCCGCGGAACAGAATGTTACCCTGCGCAATGCCTTTTACCGCGGTGATCAAATCGTTGTCATCGCGCCCCTGCACCAGCAGCAGTTTGACGTACGGATTATCCGGATGGCTGATCATTTCCACCGTTGGCCCGTTGACCGCCGGGTAATCGCGCAGGAAATCCGGGCGCTGCTTATTGGTGGCGAAGACGATGGCATGCCGGTCCGGCAGCTTGTTATACAGCGTCGGGAACGACTGGCCGCGCCACTGCGCCTTGCTGCCGAACCACGAGGCCAGCATGCCCGCCGCACGCTGCTGAGCGAGGTCCGGCGAGCCGGCGAATACTATCGGCAAGGTCAGCGGCCGGTTGTCGCGGCTGTCCAGGAAGGGTTCCGGGAAATGCGACAGTTCGTTTTTCAACGGCAGCGTCTGGAAACGCAAATTCAGCGAGCTGGACTTGCTGACGTCGAGCCACAGCGTACTGTTGGCCGGATTTTCGCAGATGTTCTGGTAATGGCCGACGAACACCAGCCGCACGCGGTTAAAATCGGTGATATAGCGCGGGTCGATCGCCATCTGAATGCGGTTCGGCTTGCCGAGCTGTTCTTTGGTGAGGGTGGTCACGCCCATCAGTTCGTCATTGAGGTACACCTTGACGTGCGATTCCACCGGGATCAGCGACGGCGACGGTGTGAACTCCAGATCGAGCGTCGCCTGCGACACCACTTCGTCGCTGCGTACGCCGAACTCAACCTGGCCATCCGGTCGGGTGCCGCGCAGGGTAAAGGTTCCCGGCGGCGGCGCTATCTGGGCAAACTGCAATTGCACGTCACGGACCGGCGCATTCGCATCCTGAGGTGCAGCCGCTCCCATAGGTGCAGTGACCGGTGCATCGGCCGGCACGCTCACCGGTGGCGCGACGACGGTCGGCGCGGTGGCGGTTTCAGCCTGAGACAGGGTGCTGATGCCTAAGGCCAGGGCGGTAAACCAGGTTATTTTTCTCGTCATCGTATCATCATCAATGTTAGCGCCTGGGAACCAGGCAAGTGAGCGGGCGGTTTGCCTATACCACTGTCTCTTTTTGGCTGAAAGCCGGGTTCCTGCCTACGCCGTGCGGGATAAACGACGCTATCCACGCAATCAGCGTCGTGAATCCGACCAGCAGGCTGCGCACCATCGGCGGCGCATAGTCCGCCATGCGCAGGTAACCCCGGAAACCCAGCGCCAGAACGTCGCGCAGGCTTTCGATCGGTTTATCTTCAGGGAACCCGTCCTGCCACAGCGCCCAGGTATCGGCGCGGGCAAAGGTGCACTGAATAAAATCAATATGTTCACGGGTGCTGAGATCGACCATGCGGATCCCCACCTTGCTGCCGAAGGCGCGCGTGACCACGCACGGGAAGCTGTATTCCTGCTGGCCGCGTTTTAACAGCAGCGATGCCTTGTCGCCATCTTTCAGCGCATCGGATACGCGCATTTCAATCCCTACCCCGCCGTCGGAATAGTCGCGCAGCGTGCAAGGGAACAGGTGACCATCGGCGCGGGCTATCGCGGCCGGCATGGCAATCTCCACGCGGTGCGCCTGGCGCACCTGCTTGGCCTCCACCGCCACCGCCACCGCGCCGCCGAGAATGGTCATGTTGTACAGCACCCACACCAGGCTGATGATCACCGTCATGATCTCGTCCGTCGGGCCGTAGGCCAGCCGCCAGGCGCCGAAGATCAGGCCCGCCAGATTGAGCACCACCAGGAACATGTAAGGCCGGGTAATGACCCAATCGACATGCTCCTCTTCCACCAGCCCGCCTTTGGCGGTCACGTTGAATTTGCCTTTGTGCGGGTTGAACAGCGCCACCGTGGTAGGCCGGGCGATATACCAGGCCAGCACCGTTTCATAGATCTCGCTCCAGAAGGAGTGACGGTATTTACCCTGGATGCGTGAGTTGGTCAGGCTGGCGTGGATCATATGCGGCAACACATAGAGCGCGATCGCCAGCGCCGGCGCAAAGATGATATAGGCGTGCATCAGCAGGAACGCCAAAGGTGCGGTGAGGAAAATCAGCCGCGGAATGCCGGACAAGAAGTGCAACATGGCGTTGGCATAACACAGCCGCTGCGCCAGTTTCAGCCCCTTGCCGAACAGCGGGTTATCCAGCCGGAAAATCTGCACCATACCGCGCGCCCAGCGAATGCGCTGGCCAATGTGCGCCGACAGGCTTTCGGTCGCCAGCCCGGCAGCCTGTGGAATACGGATATAGGCCGAAGTGTGCCCGCGACGATGCAAACGCAACGAGGTGTGGGCATCTTCGGTGACGGTTTCCACCGCGATGCCGCCGATCTCATCCAGCGCGCTGCGGCGCAGGATGGCGCAAGAGCCGCAGAAGAAGGCCGCGTCCCACATATCGTTGCCGTCCTGCACCAGGCCGTAGAATAGCGTGCCTTCGTTCGGGGTCTGGCGGAAGCGCCCCAGATTGCGCTCAAACGGATCCGGCGAGAAGAAGTGATGCGGGGTTTGCAACATCGCCAGCTTCTTGTCTTTGAAGAACCAGCCCATGGTCAATTGCAGGAAGGAGCGAGTCGGTACGTGGTCGCAGTCGAAAATCGCCACAAACTCGCCGGTGGCCTGCTTCAGCGCGTTGTTGATGTTGCCGGCCTTGGCGTGCTCATGGGTCGGCCGGGCGATATACTTCACCCCCACCTCTGCGGCGAAGGCTTTGAATTCGGGCCGGTTGCCGTCATCGAGGATATAGATATTGACCTTTTCTTTCGGCCAGTCGATGCCCAGCGCGGCGTAAATGGTCGGCTTCACCACCCCAAGATCTTCGTTGTAGGTCGGCACCAGCAGATCTATGGTCGGCCAGGTGGTACTGTCGGCAGGCAGCGGCACCGGCTGGCGGTTAAGCGGCCAGACGGTCTGAAAATACCCCAGCACCAGCACCACCCAGGCATAGGTTTCCGCCGCCAGCAGCAGCAGGCCGCAGGTCAGGCTGAGCGGATCGTCCCAGTTCAGCGTGGCGGTATAGCGCCACCAAAGGTAGCGGCAGGAAACGGTCAGCGACAACACAATCAGCATCAGCCCCGGCAGGCGGCCCGGCACCCGGCGCACCACCATCGCAATGCACCACAGCAGTACCACAAACACGAACTGCGCCGGCAAATCGAAGGGCTGCGAAATGCACAGCATGGCGAGGATCGCCGCCAGCACGCCGACAATAATAAATAGCACACGGCGCATGCGCCGGCTCATCTGGCTCAGGCGCTCCACCGAACGCTGCTCTACCCCGGCGCTTTGCAACCGGTGCGGGAGCCTTTGCAGCCAGTTGGCATAGCGCAATTGCAGGCGATGCCAACCGGCGAAATAATGACGGCCCATAGGTGCGCGACCGGTGCGAAACAGCAGCAACCACAGCCCCTGCAGCAGATAACGCAGTCCATCCGCAGGGCGCGGGCGGATGAAGGACAGGTGTGGGAACCAATAGGCGCGGCCGGCACGCACCCGCTGCCAGCCCGGGGATTCAAAGCGCAGGAAAATCCAGCCCAACGCCACCAGCAACGTGGCGAAGAAAGCGCTAAAGGCCGAGGATCCGTTACGGCGGTAGGTTCGGTAGCGCGTCTGCACCGCCTGATAGACCGGCGGCACCAGCAGCAGGCTCATCACCCGGCTCATGGCGCCGCATCCTTGAGATTGATCAGGCACCAGTTGGCCAGCGTCAGCACCTCATCGGCAGCCAGGCTCTCGGAGCGGTACTCACCCAGCGGCTGCTTTGCCGCCAGCGCCTCGGCCATCGCCTCATCGCGGTGGATAACCACCGGCAACAGGCCACCCAGCGTTTGCAGCCACAGCTGATGCAGATCCTGCTGCAACTGACTGGCGGCAAAATAATGGTTAATCAGGAAGCGGCAACCTTCCGGCAGCGCCTGTTGATGCAGGCGGATCTGGCAGTTGGCGTCCGGGGCGATCAGCATGAAAACGCTGTCTGCCAGCGCTAACGCCTGACGCGCCAGCACACCATCATCCGCCGGCACATCCAGCAGGATCCAGTTGTATTGACCGCCGGCGGCCAACTGCGCCAGATTATCTTGCCAGCGAGCCGGGGATTGCAGATTCAGTCGTTCCGTGGCCGTTAGCCGGCCAAAAGGAAGAAAATCGAGTTTTTCGCAGTAGCGCATGGCACCCTGCTGCCAGTCGCCGCCGTCCTGCTCTGCACGAGCCCAGCCGCGTGCCAGCTCAAACGGCGTATTGAAATGCAGGCGTAACAGATTATCCGGCGCGAAATCAATCGCCAGCACCGACTCGCCCAACTGTTGTAATGCCCAGGCGAGTGCCGCCGTGACTGACGTCGCCCCCATCCCGCCTCGCAGCCCTTGCAGCGCAATTACCGGCATAAACTAACGGCTCCCTGTTGTTTGCGCCAATTCGGCCAGCAATGGCCAGCGCGTCATCATCTGCGTTAATCGTTCCTGACGCGAAATATCGACATAACTTAATGGTGGCAGAGAAAAAGCCTGACTAAGGGCCAGCAGATCGTCCTGAGTTTCCGGCGATACCACCGCGTGAAAGCGCGTTAATTGATTATTCATTCTGCCGCCTTTTAAAAATAGGCTAATGTTAATTAACTATAGCAATGTAGAAAAAAGAGCAACTTAAAAAAACACATAACCAATAAGATGATTCTTAACAGATATTATTACACAGATTGCCAGATTTGTTATTATTGATCCCAATGATACGATGACTGACTAGCAATACTCAGTTGCCCGCGACGACACTTTCAACGAAAGTAGAAAAATATCCTATGGCGCAATCTTTCTCATTAGGTATTCGGCAGATTTGGGAAGAACTGTCAGTGATGCAGTCCCCTGGGCTTTATTGGGTGAATGTCGACCGCCAAACTGATGCCACTCTGCTCTGCCAACAAACTCTGGCTGCCCAGGCCGCAACCAGCCAGGTCGCGTTGATTTGCAGCGGGGAAAAACCCGACAAACTCTTGGCCGAGCTGGCTTCCCCCGCGCTGAAAAAAATTCCGCTGTACCAGTTACCGGAGAAAAAAGCGGCGTTGACGCATTTCTGCGATGACCTGATGCGCGCCTTAAAACCGCAAAACCGCTTATTGATCCTGCTGGCCCACGCCAGCCTGTGGCAAACCTTCACCACCGAAGAGTTGCGCGACTGGGCCAGTACCACCGGCCACTGGCTGCATCGGCAAGGATGCACCCTGTTGATCCTCAGCCATGGCAGTGGCGTGAACAAACTCAAAGGGCAGCTCAGCACCCAGCACCGCATTCTTAACGGCTTGTCCAGTCTGCAGTGGCAGCAAGACAGCGCACAGTATCTGGTGAATTGGTGGTGTACGAAAAACGGCATCAACGCCAACCAATTGCTGACGCTGTTCGCCGGCGAAAGCGGCTGGCAGGGGGACGATGACGGCAATCAACCTTCGCCAACTGCCATACGCAGCGACGAAGGCCTCTATCTGGCGCAGCAAAGCATTCTTGAAGGCGCGCCACCGCTGTCGGCCAACTGGCAACTGTTGGAAAGCAATGCGCAACTTGCTCAGCACGGCATGTTGACGCTCTCGGCAACGCTGATATTTGCGCTCTATCAGAGCGATGAAATCGATGCGCTGGCACATCAAATTCACAGCCTGCGCCGCCAACGCGGCAACGGACTGAAAATTGTGGTGCGCGAGATGAGCGCCAGCCTGCGCTACAGCGATGAACGCCTGCTGCTGGCCTGCGGCGCCAACCTGATTGTGCCGCACGTTGCGCCGCTATCACGCTTTCTGACCATGCTGGAGGGCATCCAGGGGCAACGCTTCTCGCGTCATGTTCCGGCGGATATCGACGCCCTGCTGCACGGCCTGCGGCCGCTGCAATTGAAAGGCTATATGCGTCCGGACGACTTCAGCCAGGCCGTCATTTCACTGATGAACAACACGCTGCTGCCGGAAGACGGCAAAGGCGTGATGGTCGCGCTGCGCCCTGCGCCTGGGCTGCGCGCCGAACAGGCGATGACCCTGTGTCATCTGCGCCGCTTCGGCGACGTAATGACCGTGGTGCAAGGGCGGCTGGTGCTGTTCCTCTCCACTTGCCGGATTAACGATCTGGACACCGCGCTGAAATTCATCTTCCGCCTGCCGGTGAACGAGGCGTTCAGCAACCGGGTGGTATGGCACCAGGACGTGGATATTACTTCAGAAATCAAACGGCTGGCGCAAAACGCCAATATTCCGTTAGCGACGCAGGCCACCACGCCGTTCGCGCCGCGCCAGAGCGCCGCCGTGGCTGACAGCCCGCAGGAACGCCGTCAACCGGTAGCCTTCACGCTGGCCACCGGCGCACAGGAGAACAAGCATGTTGAACCTTAACGATATCGTGCAGTTGATCCTGCTGTGCGCGATCATTTTTATTCCGCTGGGCTATTTCTTTCACCGCCGTTTCCCACGCTGGCGTCAATATTGGCAAAACCTGTTTTTATCACCGCGTTATTTAAAATCCTCTGGGTTATGGGTGCGCGAAGGTTCTTCATCTCAGATTAAGCATAAGAAACAGCCATGAAGCCAAAAAACAACATCCAACCCGATAACTCTCTGTGGCGCTACTGGCGCGGGCTCGGCGGCTGGAACTACTACTTCCTGGCCAAATTCGGCCTGCTGTGGTTCGGCTACCTGAATTTCCACCCGCTGCCGAACCTGGTGTTCATGGCGTTCCTGCTGATGCCGATACCGGCGCTGCGTCTGCACCGCTGGCGGCACTATGTCGCCATTCCTGTCGGCATCGCCCTGTTCTATTACGATACCTGGCTGCCGGGCATTAACAGCATTCTCAGCCAGGGCTCGCAGTTGACCGGCTTCAGCGCCCAATACCTGCTGGAACTGGTGAACCGCTTTATCAACTGGCAGATGATCGGCGCCGCCTTCGTGATGCTGATTGCCTATCTGTTCCTGTCCCAGTGGGTGCGCGTCACGGTCTTCACCGTGGGGGCGCTGGTGTGGCTGAACGTCCTGACCATCGCCGGCCCGGCCGTGTCGCTGCTGCCCGCCACCACCACCGCAGCCACCACCACGCCGGCTGCGACGGCCCCGGCCGCAACTGGCGGTGACAACGCCCCGACCGACAGTGCGCCGCCGACCAGCGCCAACCTGACGGCCTACCTGAATCAGTTTTACGATCGGGAAAAATCCCGCGCCACCGCCTTCCCGGCCGCCCTGCCGGCCGACGCCCAGCCCTTTGACCTGCTGGTGATCAATATCTGTTCGCTGGCCTGGGCCGATATGGAGTCGATCAACCTGCAGAACCACCCGTTGTGGTCGAAAATGGACATCATGTTCGACAACTTCAACTCGGCGACTGCCTACAGTGGCCCGGCAGCTATCCGCCTGCTGCGCGCCAGTTGCGGCCAACCTTCGCATCACGATTTGTATCAACCGGTGAATCAGCAGTGCTATCTGTTTGATAATTTGGCCAAACTTGGCTTTAAAGAACAGTTGATGCTGGACCATTCGGGCGTGTTCGGCAATTTCCTCAAAGAGCTGCGCGAACAGGGCGATCTACAAGCACCGCTGATGTCGCAAGCCGGTATCGGCAATGAACTGGCCTCTTTCGACGGCGAGCCGATTTACAACGATCTGGAGCTGCTCACCCGCTGGCTGGATCAACAACAAAAAGCCGGGGATACCCGCAGTGCTACCTTCTTCAACATCATTCCGCTGCATGACGGCAACCGCTTCGTCGGCTCGAACAAGAGCGCGGATTATCAGCCGCGGGCGCAAAAGCTGTTTGACCAGTTGAATACCTTCCTGGAACAGCTGGAGAAGTCCGGACGCAAAGTGATGGTGGTGATTGTGCCGGAACATGGCGCGGCGCTGGTGGGCGACAAAATGCAGATGTCCGGCCTGCGTGATATCCCAAGCCCGAACATTACCCATACGCCGGTCGGCATCAAACTGGTGGGCATGACAGCGCCGCATCAGGGCAGCCCGTTGCAGATTAAAACGCCAAGCAGCTATCTGGCGCTCTCTGAGCTGGTATCCCGCCTGGTAGACGGTAAAGCCTTCACCGCGCCAAGCGTAGACTGGCAGGCGCTGACTCAGAATCTGCCGCAAACGCCGGTAATCTCGGAGAATGACAACGCCATTGTGATGCAATACCAGGGTAAGTCGTACATTCGCCTTAACGGCGGTGATTGGGTGCCTTATCCGCAGTAAACGCCACGGCCAATCCCGCAGTTAATTCTCAGGCACGCCTTCGGGCGTGCTTTTTTATGGCTGGTAGAATAAGGGTTAACTACAGCGCTGAACCGCCAGTCATTAAGTCATCGGGCTAATTAATAGAAAGATGGCGGGTATCATGTCACTAAGGAAATTCCTAATATAAATAATATTTTTTTCAGAATTACGATAATAAAATAAATATTTATGAATATATCCGAAATAATTATTCAATAAATAAAATTAATAACTCCGGGAAGCAGCCCAAAAAAAAACGCCGGCGCAAATGCCGGCGTTAACATTAATTATCAACAATAACAGACTTATACGCCGGGATTTTCATCCTGATCGACCGCAAAGCAGGCCACCATCTGTTCGCCGTATTGCTTAAGCTGCGGTTGCAGCTGGGTGCATGGCCCGAAAGCGCGACGGCAACGGGCGTTGAATGCACAGCCCGGCGGCGGGTTCATCGGGCTGGGCAACTCACCGGTCAGCTTGATGCGCTCGCGGCGCATATCCGGATTCAGGCGCGGCGTGGCAGACAGCAGCGCCTGGGTATACGGATGGCGTGGGTTATTGAAAATGGCGTCTTTACTGCCCTTCTCTACGCAACGGCCGAGATACATCACCATCACCTCGTCGGCAATGTGCTCCACCACCGACAAATCATGTGAAATGAACACATAGGACAGCCCCAAATCCTGCTGCAGGTCCATCATCAGGTTCAGCACCTGCGCACGTACCGACACATCGAGTGCAGACACGGGCTCATCGGCAATCACCACGTCCGGGTTTAGCATCAACCCACGCGCGATGGCGATACGCTGGCGCTGGCCGCCGGAAAACATGTGCGGGTAGCGATCGTAATGTTCGGTTTTCAGCCCGACCTTCGCCATCATCGCCAGCGCCTTTTCACGACGTTCCGCGCTGTTCAGCGATGTGTTGATCTGCAACGGCTCCTCGAGGATCTGCCCAACCTTTTTGCGCGGGTTGAGCGATCCGTAAGGATTCTGGAACACAATCTGGATCTTCTGGCGCCGCAGCTTCTCGGCGGTGACGTCCGGCTTCAGCAGATCCTGCCCCTGATAGTACAGTTCGCCGGCAGTCGGCACTTCGATCATCGTCAGCAGGCGGCCCAGGGTCGATTTGCCACAGCCTGATTCGCCCACCACCGCCAGCGTTTTACCGCGCTCCAGCGTGAAGGAAACGCCATCCAGCGCTTTGACCAGCCGTTCCGGGGCAAACATCCCCTTCTTGACCGCGTAGTGTTTCTTCAGGTCAATCGCCTGCAATAAGGGTTGATTCTGGCTCATGCGGTCGGCCTCCCCGCATCATCCAGCGGTGTGTGACATTTAACCTGACGGCCGGGAATGCTGCGCAGTTCCGGCTCCTCTTTGCTGCAACGCTCATTGGCGTACGGGCAGCGCGGGTTGAGCAAACACCCGTTCGGGCGGTCATATTTGCCCGGTACCACACCCGGCAGCGAAGCCAGGCGCGCCTTGTCGGCAGCGAATTCCGGCAGCGCACGCAGTAGCGCCTGAGTGTATGGGTGGCGCGGCGCACGGAAGATCTCTGCGGCCTTGCCGGACTCCACCACCTGGCCGGCGTACATCACGATGATGTGGTGCGCCGCTTCGGCTACCAGCGCCAGATCGTGGGTGATCAGCAATAGCGCCATATTCTCGCGCTGCTGCAACTCCAGCAGCAGTTCGATAATTTGCGCCTGGATGGTCACGTCGAGCGCCGTGGTCGGTTCATCGGCAATCAGCAACTTCGGCCGACAGGCGATTGCCATGGCGATCATTACGCGCTGGCTCATCCCGCCGGAAAGCTGATGCGGGTACACGTCCAGCCGCGAGGCCGGATCGGGGATACCCACCTGGGTCAGCAGATCGATAGCCCGCTGGCGGCGGGTACTGCGATTACCGCCCTGATGCACCTTCAACGCTTCCATGATCTGGAAACCGACGGTGTAGCATGGATTAAGGCTGGTCATCGGATCCTGGAAGATCATCGCCACTTCCGAGCCCACCAGTTGGCGGCGCTCTTTTTCGGAAATCTTGCGCAGATCCTGGCCATTAAACTCCAGTTTTTCGGCCATCACCTTACCGGGGAAATCGATCAATCCCATGATCGCCAGCGAACTGACGGACTTCCCGGAGCCGGATTCGCCGACGATGCCGACCACCTGGCCCTGCTCGATGCTGTAACTGATACGGTCTACCGCCCGGAAGGGGGTGCCTTCGTCACCGAAGTGCACCGAAAGCTTGTCTACATTTAATAACGCCATCTCTCTCGTCCTCTGTTACTGCTTGAGTTTGGGGTCGAGAGCGTCACGCAAGCCGTCCCCCATCAGGTTGAATGCAAGCACCGTCAGCAGAATCGCCACACCGGGGAAGGTCACGACCCACCAGGCGCTTTGGGCGAATTGCAGTACGTCGGAGAGCATGGTGCCCCACTCCGGCGTTGGCGGTTGCGCCCCCATGCCCAGAAAGCCGAGAGCGGCCATATCCAGAATCGCGTTCGAGAAGCCAAGAGAAGCCTGGACGATCAAGGGTGCCAGGCAGTTTGGCAGGATGTTGATAAACATTTGGCGCATCGCGCCGGCGCCCGCCACGCGTGAGGCAGTGACGTAGTCGCGGTTCACTTCCACCAGCACCGCCGCGCGGGTCAGACGCACATAGTGCGGCAGGGCGACGAAGGTCAGCGCCAGCGAGGCGTTAACGATGGAGGGGCCGAAGATCGCCACCAGCACCAGCGCCAGCAGCAGGCTTGGCAGCGCCAGCATGATGTCGACGATGCGCATGATGACCGCATCCACCACGCCGCCGAAGTAACCGGCCAACAGACCCAGCACCACGCCCATGATCAGCGACAGCACCACCACCAGACAACCGACCAGCAGCGACAATCGCGCGCCGTACATCAGGCGCGACAGCACATCGCGACCCACATCGTCGGTACCGAGGAAATACTGCCAACTGCCCCCTTCCTGCCAGGCCGGTGGCCTGAGCAGTGCGTCGCGGAACTGATCCGCCGGGGCATGCGGTGCCAGTACGCCGGCGCCAATAGCAATCACAAACATCAAAACGATATAAACCAGGCCGACAACGGCCCCTTTGTTGCGCTTGAAATAGTGCCAGAACTCCTGGAACGGGCTCATGGGCTTCGGCGCACCTTTAACTACAGACTCAGTGACTTGAGACATCAGAGCGCCCCTTATTTCTTGTGGCGAATACGCGGGTTGACCACGCCGTAGAGCACGTCTACCAGCAGGTTAACCAGAATGATCATACAGGCGACCAGCAACACGCCGCCCTGAACGACCGGGTAGTCGCGACGTTGCAGCGCGTCCATCAACCAACGCCCCAGGCCCGGCCAGGAGAAGATGGTTTCGGTCAGAATGGCACCGGCCAGCATGGTGCCGACCTGCAGGCCGATGACCGTCACCACCGGCAACAGCGCGTTGCGCAGCGCATGCACCACGATCACCCTCATACGGCTCACGCCCTTGGCGCGTGCGGTGCGGATGTAATCTTCGCCGAGCACTTCCAGCATCGAGGAGCGCGTCATGCGCACGATAACCGCCAGTGGGATGGTGCCAAGCACGATGGCCGGCAGGATCATGTGCATGACCGCATCCTTGAAGTCGCCCGGTTCGCCCCAGATCAGGGTGTCGATCAGCATAAAGCCGGTCAGAGGCAGGCTATCGTCGAGGAATACCGTATCGCTGACGCGTCCCGATACCGGCGTCAGGTTTAGCTGCACCGATACCAGCATGATCAGCATCATGCCCCACCAGAAAATCGGCATCGAATAGCCGGTCAACGAAATGCCCACCGCGGTGTGATCGAATATCGATCCCCGCCGGACCGCCGCCAGCACGCCAACCGGAATGCCCACCAGCACGGCGAAGATCATCGCGCAGAAACCGAGCTCCAGCGTGGCTTTAAAGCGTGGAACAAACTCTTCCCACACCGAGATGCGGCTTTTGAGGGAAGTACCCAAATCGCCATGCAGCACGTTGGATACGTAAGTGAAGTATTGTTGATAGAGCGGCTTGTCCAGCCCCATTTCCGCCATCAACTGCGCATGGCGTTCTGCGGAGATCCCGCGTTCCCCGGCCATGATGGTCACCGGGTCACCCGGGATCATATGGACGAATGCAAAAGTCAGCAACGTTATGCCGATAAACGTTGGGATAACTAACCCCAAACGTCGGAGTATGAACTGCAACATATCCCGAACTCTCTGTATCAATGCCCGGCAGCTCATCGTCCGCCAGGCTTATTAAAGCTCACACACTTTGAACAACCCTGATGCCATACGCCGGGGACGACTCAGCAGAAGCGCAACCTGTTGCGCCCCTGCCAAGTCCTTTTGTGCACCCCGGCCGAAGGGCCAGAATCAATCTAGAGAGACGTTCTCAAAGTGATGCTTACCAAGCGGATCCACGACGTAACCTTTCACTTCTTTACGCACGGGCTCATATACGGTGGAGTGCGCGACAATCAGCGCCGGAGCCTGATCGTGCATCACTACCTGGGCCTGTTTGTACAGCTCTACGCGTTTGTCGTGGTTCGGTTCGGCGCGCGCCGGTTGAATCAGATCTTCAAACGGCTTGTAGCACCAGCGGGAGTAGTTGGAGCCGTCTTTCGCTGCGGCGCAGCTGTACAGCGTGGCGAAGAAGTTATCCGGATCCCCGTTGTCGCCGGTCCAGCCCATCATCACCGTCTGATGTTCGCCCGCCTTGGCGCGCTTGAGGTATTCACCCCACTCATAGGTCACGATTTTGGCTTTCACGCCGATTTTCGCCCAGTCGTTCTGGATCATTTCCGCCATGCGACGCGCGTTCGGGTTATACGGACGCTGTACCGGCATCGCCCACAGATCGATGGCGAAACCGTCAGCCATACCGGCTTCTTTCAGCAGTTCTTTGGCCTTGACCGGATCGTAAGTGTAATCCTTCACCGCGTCGTTATAGCCCCACATGGTCGGCGGGATCAGGTTCTTGGCCGCCTGGCCTGCACCCTGATACACCGCGTCGATGATCGCCTGCTTGTTGACCGCCAGGGTCAGCGCCTGACGCACCTTCAGATTATCCAGCGGCTTTTTCTCGACGTTGAACGCCAGATAGCCGACGTTCAGCCCCGGTTTTTCCATCAGGTTGATGGTTTTGTCCTGCTTCATGCGAGCGATGTCGGCCGGATTCGGGTACGGCATCACCTGGCACTCGTTTTTCTGCAGCTTGGCGTAACGCACGGAAGCGTCAGGCGTGATGGAGAAGACTAAACGATCGATCTTCGGCTTGGTGCCCCAGTAGCCTTCGAACGCCTTGTACAGGATTTTGGAATCTTTCTGGTATTGCAGCAGTTGGAACGGGCCGGTACCGACCGGGTTCAGGTCCACTTTTTCCGGCGTGCCGGCTTTCATCATGTTATCGGCGTATTCGGCTGACAGGATGGACGCGAAGTCCATGCCCAGATCGGCCAGGAACGGCGCTTCCGGACGGTTCAACACGAAGCGCACGGTGTTATCGTCCACTTTCTCGATTTTGGCGATCAGCTTCGGCATGTCCATGCCTTCAAAGTACTCATAGCTGCCGCCGGAGACTTTGTGATAGGCGTTATTCGCGTCCAGCTGGCGTTCGAACGAGAACACCACGTCGTCGGCGTTAAAATCGCGGGTCGGTTTGAAGTCTTTGCTGCTCTGCCACTTCACGCCTTTACGCAGGTGGAAAGTGTAGGTTTTGCCGTCTTCGCTGACGTCCCATTTTTCGGCCAGGCCCGGCTCCAGCTCGGTGGTGCCGATTTTGAATTCGACCAAACGGTTATAGATGGGCACCGAGCTGGCATCATAGGTGGTACCCGAGGTGAACAGCTGTGGGTTGAACCCTTCCGGGGACCCTTCAGAACAGTAAACCAACGTTTTTGCCTGCACGCTGGCCGCTACGGTCAACGCAATCAGCCCAATCCCGAATTTCAGAATCCCTGTTTTTCCCAAGGAACTTGTCATCGCTGTGCTCCGTTATGTGATGTGATGTGTGTATTACTGCCAGACCCTATATTTTTTTTTGCGCGGCCTGTGCAGTCGATGCCCGAAGGCAGAAGGGATAAACGCGCGAGAGAGCCGGGTAGAACGCATCCCGACGGGGCGTCTGAGCGCGTGGAATTCACTCAAACAACTCTCGCTCTTACCCCTGAGGCTACCAAATTGCCAACTGTTTGGGGTGTCGTCAATATAACCAGTAGGGATTTACACAGACTGTGAGAAACAGCAAACAAACATAAAAAAAACCTTTTTTTAACAATTACAGCATTAAAAATTATGCTATACGGTCATTTTTAGCTCGATAGACTGCCTTGCGGAAAGTTATTGGTATTTAACTCCGAGAAAAAACTAAAAAAGTTTGTTGCTGAATGATGAATATCTGAACGGTTATTTTCGTTATCTGGGTTAAAAACAGGATGAAATGCTGATTCCTCACTCGAAAGGGTGAGGCGGAGTTGTCTTTTTTGCGCCCTGTGACATCACAATCTGTGCGGCGTGAAAAAACTTTCGTCTGTCAAAAAGCCGGGGGCGAAAGGATATCCCCCGGCAACGTGCTACAACCGAATTATTGCGCGCCGGCGCTATTGCCCAGGCTGGTATTCATATTGTTCAGAATATCCCCGTTGTCGGCGTCAATTTCCCAGGAGAACAATCCCCCCAACTGCTTATCCAACACATACTTGCCTTTCGCCTGTACCGAGCGCGGATCGTCAAAGGTGATCAGGTCGCCGGTAGATGGCTTGAACACATAAGGCGCTTCTGCGGTGGCGTCATAGTTGTACTGCCATTCGCCGCTCATAAACTCGTTGGCGATTTGGCGATAATCCACGATGCCATTTTCCCAGGTGCCTTTCACCGGTCCGGTGGGGGTGCCGGTAAACGGATTGTTGTTCTGGTAACCGCTCACGCCGGTCCAGCCACGGCCGTACTTGGCCGCACCCACCACAATTTTGCCCGGCTTCACGCCCTGCGCCAGCAACGCATTGACGCCGTTAACCGTGGTATAAGCCGTGTCCGGTTTCCAGGCCGGCGCTTTCAGTGCGGTCTGGTGGCCCAGATTTTTCAGATCGAAAGCGCCGTAGAAGTCATAGCTCATCAGGAAGATGTGATCCATCGAGTTCTGCGCGGTGTTGTAATCCACTTTGTCGATCTTGTCCTTACCGGCGCTGATGGCGGAGGTCAGCTCATACTTGCGGCCGGTTTCCGCCGAAAGCTGATCCAGCATGGCACGCAAATCTTTCATCAACTGCACGTAGGTCGCCCCGTCCTGCGCGCTGCCCAGTTTCGGGTTAGCGCCACCTCCGCCCGGGAATTCCCAGTCGATATCCACGCCGTCAAAGAACTTCCAGGTCTGCAGGAACTCTTTCACCGAACCGACGAAGCGATCGCGCTTCACCTTATCGCCCATAAAGAAGAACGGGTCAGAGAGCGTCCAGCCGCCGATCGACGGCAGGATTTTCAGGTCAGGACGCGCCTGTTTGAGCGCCATCAGCTGGCCGAAGTTGCCTTTGTAGGGGTCATCCCAGGCGGTGACGCCCTTCTGCCCTTTCTGCACTGCGGCAAACGGATCGTGGATCGACACCTTGAAGTCTTCGCGGCCCTGACAAGAGCGTTGCAGCGCCTGGAAGCTGCCTTCGACCTCTTTCAGGCTGTCGTTGATGCCGTCACCGCCACAAACCGGGATAAACCCGTACAGCAAATGCGTCAGGTTCTGCGCCGGGATTTTGTCGACGGTGAAATTACGGCCGTAAACGCCCCATTCAACAAAATAGGAACCGACGACTTTGCCGGAGTCTTGTTTATAAGGTTTATTCTTTTCCAGCAGCGGTTCTTTTAACGGCGCCAAATGGCTACCATCGGTATCCGCCACCACAATTTGCGTCACGTCGCTGGCAGTACAGCCGTCGGCATTGCATAATGCCACCTGCATTTGATAACGACCGCCCTTATTAACCTTAAAGTTTGCCGTGCCCGAAGTGCCGGTTGATGCACCGCTCCAAACTTCTTTTCCGTCTAATAATACTTTTGCCGTAGTGCCGGCATCGCCATTCCATAAATTCCATGAAATAGACACGTCGGCGGTGGTTTTTAACTTCACCAAATTATTATAAGCGGTTGCCTGTTGATCGACGTCCACGATGGCGAACTTGGTCGGGCCGCTGGCGATCGACGGTTTGCCTGGTACGGCAGCCTGCGCCGCAGAACACAGCGTGCTGCCGATCAGCAACGCCAACAGCGGTTTATTAAATTTGCGCATAACTGATTCCTTTATTCCGAGAGGATAAACGTAAAAGAGTTAATGACGGCCGTCTATTGCCGGAGAAAAACAACGCCGCAATAATCTTGGCCGATTAAAGTAAGAAAATATTAAATATCTTTCCATACAACGGTAATTAATTAATCCCGCTGTATGTAATCAGACTATAGATAAAACCGCCGACAAAACAATAGCGCTATCGACCGGGTTTTATTGGCCAAGGGTGAATTTATTTAAATATGAATAAAGGAAGTCGCCAGGAATAAGGAGAGTGAATTAATTAGTGAGGAAGGATGAATGTTTTTCATGGGAATGCGTGAGTTCTGAACGCTGGGTGAAAAACACAAACGACAGGCGAAAAAAAACCTGCTTAAAAAGCAGGTTTCAGACTGCTGACAAAGCCCGTTATTAGGGAGAGCGTGCCGAAGGGGTCGTAACGGCCTTGGCCGTCGGAGCGCCCCTCGGTGCGCTAGGCCCGGGTATCTCGGACTCAAAGACAACTTTGTCATCAACCTCAAACCTGCTTAAAAAGCAGGTTTCTTGAATGTGGTCGGCGAGAGAGGATTACGCGCATCTTTGATGCTTGCCCTGCGGGCCGTGGTCTCGCTACGCTCGGCTCAAACCTCCTTCGGAGGTGCTCATCCTCTTGAGCGACAGGCGAAAAAAAACCTGCTTAAAAAGCAGGTTTCTTAAATGTGGTCGGCGAGAGAGGATTCGAACCTCCGACCCACTGGTCCCAAACCAGTTGCGCTACCAAGCTGCGCTACTCGCCGATGGGGGCGCATGTTACTGCCGGCCATCATAGGCGTCAACGACTTTTTCAATCGCGCCCGTCAAGTGGCGATAAAAGCGGCATAAAGCGCTGCACCAGAGCCTGCGCAGCGCTTTTTCATTATGCCCTGGAGGTATTCAGCGCCGGCGACTGAGCGCGCAGGAACGGCAACAGGAACAGCGCGGACAAGCAGGCGGCGATGGAGATCACTACGAAGAAACCGTTCCAGTGCCAAATTTCCATCACCCGTGCGATCGGGTAGCCGGACAGCGCCGCGCCAAGGTAAGCGAACAGGCCGACAAAACCGGTCGCCGCGCCGGCAGCATCCTTGTGCGAACATTCCGCCGCCGCCATGCCGATCAGCATCTGCGGGCCAAAGATGAAGAAACCGATGGCAAAGAAGCAGGCGGCTTGCAACAGGAAGGTGACGCCCGGCATGATCCACAGTGCCGCAACCGACAGGAAGATACCGATGGCGAAGATCAGGTTCATTGGCCCGCGGTTACCGCGGAACAGTTTGTCAGAACCCCAGCCGGCCACCAGTGAGCCGATAAAGCCGCCCACTTCGAACAGCGAGATCGCCGAGTTGGCGGTCATCAGCGAATAACCTTTTTCCTGCGTCAGGTACAGGTTGCCCCAGTCGTTGATCGCGGTACGTACGATGTACACCAGCACGTAAGACACCGCCAGCAGCCAGATGTACTTGTTGGTCAACACATAGCGCTTGATGATTTCCCGGTTGGTCAGCCCCTGGCCTTCCGATTCCTGCACCAGTTCCATGGCGTCGTTGCGCCATTTGCCGACACTGGGCAGGCCCATGGTGGACGGCTTGTCACGCAGGCGCCAGCACATCAGCAGGCCCAGCACCACGCCGATGATGCCCGGAATGATCATGCCGTAGCGCCAGCTGAAGTGCAGCGAGATAAAGCCAACCAGCAACGGGATAAGCGCGCCGCCAAAGTTGTGCGAGGTGTTCCAAATAGCCCACCAGCCGCCGCGCTCGGAGCGGGAGTACCAGCTGGTGAGGATTTTGGAGCATGGCGGCCAGCCCCAACCCTGGAAGAAGGCGTTGAGGATCCACAGCGTGCCCAGCATCATCAACGAAGAGCTGAGGCCGAAGAAAATGTTGAGTATTCCGGTCATGATCAGGCCCAGCCCCATGAAATAGCGCGGGTTGGAGCGATCGCTGATCATGCCTGAGATAAACTTCGAACAGCCGTAGGTGATGTAAAACAGCGTGCCGAGGATGCCGACATCGGACATCGTCAGGCCAAGATCGCTCAGCATTGCCGGCATGATGAAGTTGAAGCTTTTGCGCGTGAAGTAAAACGCGGCATAGCCGATATACATCGTCCACATCAGTTGGATACGCCAATATTTATAGCTGGCATCGATCTGTTTTTGATCGGTGACCTGCGGCACATCCTGGCGGCTCTTAAGGAAAGACCACATGTGAAACCTCAGAAAGAGTGGGAAAAGTGCCGCTATCATGCTGCGCGTGCGCGCGAATGGCTTACGCCGGATTCCCGACGCGGCTAGGAGTATTTCCTAGTTTTGCCCCTCTGTCAGTGAAACTGTGGGTAAGATCACATTCAAACAGGTGCCCTGTTCTGACGTCAGCCGCAGCCGGCCGCCCAGCGCACTGATACGCTCCTGCATGCCGCGCAAACCATAACCCGGCTCGTGGCTGGCAGGATCGATACCCACGCCGTTATCGCGAATGGTCAACAGGATTTGCGGCGGCTGCCCTTTACGGCGGCCAAGACGCGCATCCAGCTCAATCCGGCTGGCGGCCGCATGACGACAGACATTGGTCACCCCCTCCTGACACACCCGATACAGCGTAATCTTCAGCGTTTCGTCCAGCAGTTCATCCGGCACCTGCCACTGCATCACGCTCACCAGAGAGGCGTCCTGCGGCAGTGACTCACGCAGCATCGCCGCCACCGCCGCCGACAGCGGCAGGTTATTCAACGCCGCCGGCCACAGTTGGGTCAGCACGTCATGTACGCCGTCATAGACCCGCAGCGCCAACGTATCTATGGCTTCGGCGCAACCCACCACCTGCGGCTGCGGCGCCAGGCGTTTAATGATACTGGCCTGGGTACGGATGACGGTGATGGTCTGCCCGACCTCATCGTGCAGTTCCCGCGCCACCTCACGCCGGGTCTGTTCTTCTGCGGTGACCAGCGCACGCGCCAGTTGGCGGTTCTCCGTCAGCCGCAGCCGCAGTTGCTGGTTCAGTTCGCGCTGGCGCTGGATACCCGCGCCGAGCAACAGACCGGTCAGGCTCTGGGCCAATAGCGACAACAACAGATCGCGGTGTGATTCCGGCTGCGGCGGCTCGTTGGCCACCAGCACCACGCCGTTGAGCAACGTCGCCAGCAGCGCGCCCTGCCAGCCATAACGATAGGACATAAAGACAATCGGAATGGCCAGGCAGAACGGTGCGAAGCGGCGCAGCTCGGCGGCGTTCACCTGCTGCTGCAGCCAGATGCTGAGCGCGAACAGCAGCAGATAGCTGGCCAGATGGTGCAGACGCAGCGTCACCGGTTTATGGATCAGGCCCGGTTCGAGCGGCACCCAGATTTGCCGCGCCAGATAATGCCACAGCAGCAGGCAGGTCGGCGCAATGGTGAAACCGCCCGCCAGGCCAAGCAGCAGCACGCGCGCGCCCTCACCGTTCACCAGTTGCCACACCATGGCCTGCAACAGTGCTGCCACCGCCACCACCGCGCCCTGCAGCAGCGGCCATTGCCATTCACTGTCGCTTTGCTGATGGCGTAACAACCAGGGGGAAGCCAGCAGGCTGAGCAACACCGTCAGCACCAGCACGACGACCGAAGCCCACAGCGCCGGACCATAGCCGAACTGATCCGCCAGCAGCACCATCAGCAACAGATCGGCCAGCAAAATCCCTGGCCAGAAACGGTAAGGGCTTTGCAGCAAAATGCCCATCCGCAGGCCAAACGGGAACAGCAACAGCGCCTGCCACGGCGGGTCGATCAGCGCCGTACCTATGCCCCACAGGCAAAAGGCGCTGGTGGCATAGATAAAAAACAGCGCCAACTGGGTGATCAGGCGTTGCATCACAGGTTCAGCATCCGCTTGGCCAGTTCGACGTTGTTATTGATGCCCAGCTTGGCGAACAAATTGGCGCGATGCACATGCACCGTTTTCGGCGATAATCCCAGTGCGACAGCGATCTCCCGCACCTCCTGCCCCTGCGCCAGCAGCAGCGCGATTTCGCGTTCGCGGCGGGTGAGCGGATCAACCTTCACCCGCGCCAGCTGTTGGGCGATTTCCGGCATCAGGTACACGCCACCGCTGGCAACGGTGCGCACTGCGGTGATCAAATCTTCCGGCTTGCAGCGCTTGGACAAAAAACCGCAGGCACCGCGCTCCAATGCCAGCTCCACCAGTGCCGGATTGTCATGCATCGACAGCATAACAACCCGGATCCCGGAGGGAATGTCCGCCAGCAGATCCAGCCCGCTGCCGTCCGGCATCGAAATATCACAGATGCAGATTTCCGCCTCCAGGCCCGGCAACCCGGCGCGCGCCTGAGCCGCGCTGCTGAACTCCCCGACCACCTGAATATCCGCCTCCAGCGACAGCAGTTGTACAAAGCCCGATCGCACAATGTCATGATCGTCAATAAAAGCCACGCGCAAGGTCATGGAAATCTCCGGTCCGAGGGGAAAGTGCGCAAGTATACCGCAAGCCTGAGCCGGATGAATTGATGGAGGGAAGGTATTCGCGTGAATTGCCGGGCGTCGGTTACGCCCGGCATAGGGAATTACAGCGGGGCCGCCGCCGCTTTTTCCTGCGGGATGTTGCACCAGTTGTTTTTATCTACGATGCCGCCATCCGGCGAGGTGTAACCGAGGCAGCCGAGAATGGTATCAAACAGCTCGACGTGACGGTGGGTCTTGCCGATACGCTGCTGCGCCTGCAATTGCTCAAACGCGCCGCGATGCTGCGGATCTTCCAGGAACTTGTCAGAGGCCCATACCATCATCGGCACGCGGAATTGCTCCGGCGGCGCCATTTCGCGCGGCGTGCCGTGCAGGTGCGAATTCTCGCCTATCGACTCGCCGTGATCGGACGAATAGAACACAATCGCCTTCTTCTCGCGCACCTGGTCGATCACATTGGCGATAAAGCTGTCGGTATACAGCACCGAGTTATCGAAGGCGTTAACCAACTGATCTTTGGAACAGAAGTCGTCAACGCCGATGCACTCCGGCTGATAGCGCGCGTAGCTGCGCGGATAACGCTGCGAATAGAGGTAATGCGAACCTTTGGTGTGCAAGATCACCATATGCTTGCCTTTCGGGTAACGCGCCAGCGACTCCTTCATTTCGTCCACCAGCAGCATATCGTCAACCGATTTGCCGTCGTTGCGTTTCTCGGAGGCGATCATCTCGCGGAACGAATAGTTATCCACTTCGGTATTGTTGTAGAACCACACCTCGCTCTGCATGGCGAACAGCTCGGAGGTGAAGCCCAGGTTGTTCAGCACCGCAAACACGTTTTGCTCTTTCAGCGTGCGCTGCGGATTGTCCGAAGTGCCGCCCTCGCGTACGAACATGCAACGCAGCGACAGCTTGGTCGAGGTGTCGCAAGATTCACCGCGGAACGCCACCAGGTTTTTCTCTTGCGACAGCCTTGGCGTGGTATCACGGTCATAGCCGAGAATGCCCATGTGATCCCAACGCGTGGTCTCGCCAATGATGAACACCACGTAGGTATCATCGATATCCGCCGGCGGTACATAGGTAAAATTCTTGGCCGGATCGAACAAATTGGCCTGATCCAGGCTTTCGTCGTAGCGGGTATAGGCAAACAGCCCCAGCGCCGAGATCCAGTTGGATGGCAGGTAGGAATGCGCCACCACGCCGCCGTAACTTGGCAGATCGACGTTGGTGATTTTTTCCTGTGCGCTTTGCTCTTTGTCCAGCATGCGCAGCGGCAGCCAGACCAACGCCACCACCGCCGCCAGCACCACCAGCGGTTTTATCCGGTGCCCAGGGGTTTTCAGCTGTTCGATCAGCGTGTAGCGCAGGTTGTTTTTCCAGATGCACAGCAGCGGCAATGCGCTGAGCACCACCATCCACAGTACGAAATGCATCCCGACCACTTCTTTCGACAGGTCGATATCCGTGGTCATCACCGAAACGACGATACCGTAGCCAATCACCACGTTGAAGAACGTCATGTAATAGCTGGCGGCAACGGAAATCAGCACCAATAACGAAGCGATAATGCGGTAAAACAGCCGGCCGCCCAGCGATACCAGCCGCATAATGAAGAAGGTGAACAGAACGATAGCGATAACTTCAGTGACCGCAGAGATAACCTTAATGCCCTGAATACCGTGCGAAAACGAATCGAAGCGACGATAAAAAACGGAAAGGTTCAAAAAGATGCCGATATAAATCGCTAACAATAACGATAAATTCTGCTGTGATAGCGATTTAACTTTGTTCATGTAACGCGGTGGCTCCGGAGCTTTAACAGTTCTGAATCAGTCAGACATTGGATGCGGCTGCAGGTTCAGCCGATCGGCAATAAGCGCTATTTTGGGGGTAATAATCAAGTGAATTCTCAAAAAACAGGCATTTTTTGCCATTTTTTGTGATGCAGATAAATGCGGGGCTGAAGGGGAAATGGAGGGTTATCCCTCCATTTCAGACTGCTGACAAAGCCGATTATTAGGGAGAGCGTGCCGAAGGGGTCGTAGCGGCTTGCCCGCCGGAGCGCCCCTCGGTGCGCTAGGCCCGGGTATCTCGGGTTTAAAGACAACTTTGTCATCAAACTCAAATGGAGAGTTTCCTCTCCATTTTTTCCGTGGTGTCGGCAAAAACGTTATTTAACGTTAAGAGTTACGTCAATATTGCCGCGGGTGGCGTTGGAGTATGGGCACACCACATGGGCTTTTTTCACCAGATCTTCGGCTACGCTGCGTTCAATGCCCGGCAGAGTGATATCCAGCTGCACTTCGATGCCGAACCCGTTAGGGATTTCACCGATGCCGACGGTACCGTCAATTTTGGCCTCGGCCGGGATCTTCACTTTTTCTTTCGCCGCGACAAACTTCAGCGCGCCAAGGAAGCAGGCCGAGTAACCGGCGGCAAACAGCTGTTCCGGGTTGGTGACTTCACCGCCCGCGCCACCCATTTCTTTCGGCACACCCAGTTTTACATCCAACACGCCGTCGGATGAGGTCGCACGGCCATCGCGGCCACCGGTGGCTGTTGCATGAGCGCGGTAAACAACTTTTTCAATGGACATAAATCGTTCCTTCTTTCTGGGTTGGAGGCATGACATCGGGTTCAATAGGCTGAACGCCGTCATTGGTCTATCTTTCGCGATTAAATCGCACACTACTTATATTGGGCGCTTAACTCAGTGTAGTGCACGATCGGCGATCGTGCTTCTGGCACTGGTCATCAAATCTGGTCGATCAGCTTGCCGCGCAACTTTTCCAGTTGCTGCTTGATATTCACTATTTCGTCGAGGCTGCAATCGGTGGCGCACATCACCGCTTCCGGCACCGCCTGCGCTTTTTCACGCAACGCGCGGCCGTTATCGGTTAAGGCGATGATCACCTGTCGCTCATCGACAGTGGCGCGATAACGCACCAACAGGCCGGCGGTCTCGAGCCGCTTCAGCAGCGGCGTCAGGGTGGCAGAATCGAGAAACAGCCGTTCACCGATGTCCGAGACCGTAATTTCATCCCGCTCCCACAGCACCAGCATCACCAGGTATTGCGGATAGGTGAGTTCGAGTTGGCTCAGCAGTTTGCGATACACCTTGTTCAACGCCAGGTTGGCGGAGTACAGGGCAAAACACATCTGCTGGTCGAGCAGCAGCAGGTTTTTCGCAGTGGGTTGTTCGGTGTCTTTGGTTTTCATGAGTTGAATATAGATAGTGCACGATGCAATCGCAAACTATTTTTTTCGCGATGTGCTACATTTTTAATGCAGGGGATGCCACAGCAGGGTGCTGTGCGGAGGGAAAGGATATGACAACCACACTGGTAGAACGTGCGCGCCGTTACGCCACCAAAGCGCACGCGGCGATCGATCAGCGCCGCAAATACACCAATGACCCCTACATTGTTCACCCGCAGGCAGTGATGGAAATCGTCAGCAGCGTACCGCACAGCGAAGCGATGCTGGCCGCCGCCTGGCTGCATGACACGGTGGAAGATACGCCGACCACCCTCGGGGATATCGCAAGCCATTTTGGGCCGCAGGTCGCTGAACTGGTGGGCATGCTGACCAACGTCAGCGGCGCCGGCGGCGGCAACCGCTTTGAACGCAAAAACCGCGATCGGCGGCACAGTGCCGGCGCCTCGCCGCAGGCTAAAACCATCAAACTGGCGGACCTGATCGACAACACCCGTTCACTGCTGGAATACGACAGCCACTTTGCACGAACCTATCTGATTGAAAAACAGCGACTGCTGGAAGTGCTGACCGAAGGTGACCCGACGCTGTGGCGACAGGCCAGCCATATCGTCGAACAAGGGCTGGCCAGGCTCCAGTTGCCGCCGCATAACGTCCCGGCAAGCTGGTTCGAACATGCGCGCCAGCGTTACCGGGAAAGCGATGCAGCGTAATCGTCAGAACGTCACCACCGTTTTCAACGCCGTCACCCAAGCATCCTGGGTTTCGCTGACGCCCGCCGGGTGATGCCAGTATTGCAGACCCGGCTGCAACTGTAACCATGGGGTGACATTGAAGCGATAGAACAGCTCCGCCGTCACCGAATGCCCCGGCACCGGACGATAGTTGGGATCCTGGTAATCGGTAGCCTGGTTGATTTGATTCAGATAACGCTGGTTATCCCGGTAATGATCGCTCAGCTTGACCATAGATACCCCCAGCCCCAGCCAGTCGTCCGGCCGCGCGTCGAACAAGCCGTGGTAGCGAATGCCGGTCGAGGTGGAATAGTGCATATAGTTGGTGCGCTGATCCGCCAGCCCCAGGCTGTAGAACAGGCTCAAACCCCGGCTGGCATCACCGCGGTGGCGCGTCACCTGTTGGTTAAAACCGCTATACAGGAACCAGGTGCGGTTGTGGCTGCGATACCCGTTCGGATCGGTCGCACCCGCCCCACCGGAAACCCCTTCATACAAATCCTGCTGCCTGGCGTTGGTGAACAGGACACCGATGTTGTACACCCCCGGCAACTGATTGACCGCGTTGGTTTTCAGCTCCAGTTCCATCGGCAGTAAAAAACCCTTGCTGCCCTGAGTGGTGGTGCTCCAGGCATGGCCGCGGCTCGTGGCGTTCGGGTTCTGCTCCATCACGCCGGTTTTGAAGGTCAGCCCGTCGGTCAATTTGTACTGCAGGGTGGTGCCCCAGTAGTGCACGTTCCAGTTATACCAGGTCAGCGAGTTGGCGGACTTGCCGCCGCACAGCGCCAGCGTCTGGAAATCGCAGGGAATGATCTGATCGAAATCCTGCACCTTGTTCATCATGCCGATGCGCCACTGCAGCCGGCGATCGAGAAAACTGCGGCTGAAGGTCAGCCAGCCCAGTCGGGTGATCGACTGGCCGCCATAACTTTCCTGCGACAAATCTGTCGGGTTGGCGCGCGGATCCTGCAAGCGATCGCGCGTCAGGTTATTGTCGTGGTTGCGGTTAACGATATTGCCCTCGAGCGCCGCGTCCGGAATGCCGGTCAGCGCCTGCAAATCCTGACTGAAGGTCAGCGAGAACTGATCGATATACGAAGCCTGCTTATCCTGGTCATACCCGCCGCCGGCGTTATACGACAGCTGGCTGAGATAACCGAGATTATAGTGAAAGCCGCTCTCTTCGAGGATCGGTCTGATCCCCAGCATATCGCCCAGCAACCCCGGCGAAGGTGGCTCGAAACCGAGCGCCACGCCATCCCATTTGGCGGTTGGCGCTTCGACGTCTTTGCCGGTTTGCAGCGTTTCCGCCTGCACGCTGCCGCAAAACAGCAGCAGTGCCGCGAATGTCCCGGTGTGAGGTAATGGATATTTCATTATTATATTTCTCCGCATATAAAACGCTGACTGCGGGCAACAGCATTCCCTGGGCGAGAATTCCCCATAATTGGCAGCAGTGAATAAAGGTCATTGCCCGACGATTGCCGTCGGGCGGATTTAGGACAGCTAGCCTTGGTCTTTCAGGCTGTTACCGTTGCTTTGAATCACATCGCGATACCAGTAGAAACTCTTTTTGCGGCGACGCTCCAGGCTACCCTTGCCTTCATCGTCGCGATCGACATAAATAAAGCCGTAGCGCTTGGACATCTCGGCTTTAGAGGCGCTGACCAGATCGATCGGCCCCCAGCTGGTGTAACCCATCACCTCCACGCCGTCGTCAATCGCTTCCGCCACCTGCACCAGATGATCGTTGAGGTAGTTGATGCGATAGTCGTCGTTGATGCTGCCGTCGGCTTCAATGCGGTCCTTGGCACCCAACCCGTTCTCCACGATAAACAGCGGTTTCTGGTAGCGGTCATACAGCACGTTGAGCAGGTAACGCAGGCCAATAGGGTCAATCTGCCAGCCCCACTCCGAACTGGCCAGGTGCGGGTTCGGTACCATGTTGAGAATGTTGGCGCGGGCGGTCTCGTTCTGCGCCTCGTCGGTGGTGACGCAGCCGCTCATGTAATAGCTGAACGAGATAAAATCGATAGTCTCGCGCAGCGCCTGTTGATCCTCGGCGGTGATCTCGACCTGAATGCCGTTTTCACGGAAATAGCGCTTCATATAGGCCGGATAGCCGCCGCGCGCCTGCACATCGCCAAAGAACAGCCAGTCGCGGTTCTGACGCTGGGTTTCCAGCAGGTCCTCCGGCCGGCAACTCAACGGATACAAAATACCGCCCAACAGCATGTTGCCGATTTTGCCTTCCGGCACAATCTCATGGCAGGCCTTCACCGCCTTGGCGCTGGCTACCAGCTGATGGTGGATCGCCTGATAAATCTCGCTCTTGCTGCTGCCTTCCGGCAGGCCGACGCCGGTAAAGGGCGCGTGCAGCGACATATTGATCTCATTGAAGGTCAGCCAGTGCTTCACCTTGTGCTTATAGCGTTCAAACACAGTACGCGCATAGCGCTCAAAGAAGCCGATGGTCTTGCGATTGCCCCAACCGCCGTACTTTTTCGCCAGCCCGTACGGCATCTCATAGTGCGACAAAGTAATCAGCGGCTGGATACCGTACCTGGCCATTTCATCAAACAGCCGATCGTAAAACGCCAGCCCGGCCTCGTTGGGGGTTTCCTCATCGCCCTGCGGGAAAATGCGCGTCCAGGCAATGGAGGTGCGCAGGCACTTGAAGCCCATCTCCGCGAACAGCGCGATATCCTGCGGGTAACGGTGGTAAAAGTCGATCGCCACGTCCTTGATGCCGCTGTCGCCATCAACCCGTGGCGTCACCGCGCCGAAAATGCCCTGCGGTTGCAGATCAGAAGTCGACAGCCCTTTACCGTCGGTCTGATAAGCCCCTTCCACCTGATTTGCCGCAACTGCGCCGCCCCACAGAAAATGGTCTGGAAATTTGCTGCTCATCGCTTTCTCCTTGGTTAACGTAATAAAGTCAGCAGCGGCGCCTGTTCCTGCACCCTGCCCTGGCCGCTGGCCAACACGTCGACGTAGTCATCGCTGTTGCTGACGATGATCGGCGTGGTGGTATCAAAGCCGGCGGCGTGGATCGCCGCCTGGTCAAACTCAATCAGCAGATCGCCCGGGTTGACCCGATCCCCTTCTTGCACGTGAGCGGTAAAATGCAGCCCGTCGAGCCTGACGGTATCTATGCCGACGTGAATAAGGATTTCCGCGCCGTCGTCCGACTCAATGCCGATGGCGTGCTTGGTTTTAAACAGTGAAGCCACACGCCCCGCCGCCGGTGCCACTACCCGGCCTTGCAATGGGACGATCGCCACCCCCTTGCCCAGCAACCCGCTGGCGAAGGTGGCGTCGTTGACCTGTGCCAACGGCATCACCTCACCGGCGATTGGGCTGACGACAATCTCCTTGCGATTGAGCGATGCGACGGGCATCGGCTCCTGTGGTACAGCCTCCTCTGCCGGTGCCACGCCGAACAGATAGCTGGCCACTGCGGCGAAACAGAACGACAGCAGGGTTCCGCCAATCGCCCCCCATACCGTGGAATCGAAGCCGCCGGCGGGAATAATCTGCGCAAAGGTGAAAACGCTCACCAGGCCGAAAGAGTACGTGGCGGTATGGAAATAGCCGATTACCGCGCCGCCGAGCGCACCGCCGATACAGCCAAAGATAAAGGGCCGTTTGTTCGGCAAGGTCACGCCGTAGACCGCCGGCTCGGTAATGCCAAACACCCCGGCGCCGATGGCCGAGCCGGCCAACGCCCGCAGTTTGGCGTCGCGAGTGCGCAGCATCACGCCCAGCGTGGCGCCCACCTGCCCCATCACCGCCGGCAACAGCAACGGCACCATGGTGTCGCGGCCGAGCACGCTCAGGTTATTGACCATCAAGGGTACCAGGCCCCAATGCAGGCCGAAGATCACGCACACCTGCCACATCGCCCCCATAAAGGCACCGGCGACGATCGGGTTAAAGGCGTAAATGCTTTGATAACCGTTGGCCAACAGGTGGCTGAGCCAGGTTGCCGCCGGGCCGATCAGCAAAAAGGTCAGCGGTACGGTAATCGCCAGGCACAGCAGCGGCGTAATGAAGTTGCGCAGCGCGCTGTGGATCACCCGGTTAAACAACGGCTCCAGCCGGCATGAGACCCAGGCGGCGAAAATAATCGGGATCACCGATGAGCTGTAATTGATGAAGGTCATCGGGATGCCGAGAAAATACTCGCGCACTGCGCCTGGCTGCTGCGCGGCTTCGAACGCCGCCATCATCAGCGGATGCGTCAGCGCACCGCCGATCGCCATGGTGACGAACGGATTGCCGCCGAACTTTTTCCCGGCGGTATAGCCCAGCATGATCGGCAGGAAGTAGAACAACGAGTCGCTGGCGGCAAACAACATTTTAAAGGTGCCGCCGCTTTCCAACAGCCAGCCACAGGCCAGGCTCAGCGCCAGAAAACCTTTCAGGATCCCCGAAGCGGCCATTACCCCCAACAGCGGGGTAAAGATGCCCGACACCACGTCGATAAAACGGCTGAACAGGTTTTCCTTCTTGCCGTCGTCCCCGTCACCCGCAGCCGCGCCATCGCTCAGACCGGCGGCCTGATTAACCGC
The DNA here is from genome assembly GCF_003591175.1 of Serratia inhibens. Classification (GTDB taxonomy): domain Bacteria; phylum Pseudomonadota; class Gammaproteobacteria; order Enterobacterales; family Enterobacteriaceae; genus Serratia; species Serratia inhibens. Next base: position 157,601 of record NZ_QYYG01000004.1, read on the forward strand.
GTTATAGACTTCCGCCACATGGTTGCCCACCACCACCTGGAACTGCCCGCCGCTCTCCACCACCATGATGACGCCGGGGTTTGCTTTCAACGCCGCAGCGTCGGCGCGCTGGCGGTCACGCAATTTAAAACGTAAGCGAGTGGCGCAATGCTGCAGGCTTTTCACGTTGTCGCGGCCACCGACGCCGGCCAAAATCTCACTGGCTAATGTGTCATATTTCATAGCGTTATCCTTACAAGCGATGTTCTGCCGCTCCTGCACAACGATGGCCAATCGCCGTGACGGAATTCAGCGCAAAAAAAAACCTAAACCTCATGGCCTCTGATCCCAATAAGGACAGAAACACGAGGTTTAGGTTTTGCCTGCCGGAGCAGTGACAACCCTAAAGTGGCTGAGTCATGACGTTAACACTCCGTTTTTTGCCACGGCAAGGCTTTCCGGCAGCAAATTGTGGAACTGTGATCGGCATACCGTAATCTCTGCAGATCACGGTATTGCCTGATCCTGGTGCGCCACGACACTCAATGCGAGCGTCGTTAAACTTTTTCGTCGTCAGGCATCTCACCTCCCAATGCGATGATCCTGTCGACAGACTTAATCGTTGATGGCCTATGCGCGACGATTATTCTGCTGACTTGCAACTGCGAAAGGGAATGGTTAATGAAAGCTTCATTTTCTAGATCAAGATGGCTGGTAGCTTCATCCATAAAAATAATATTTGGTTTACGGTACAATGCACGAGCAATAAATAATCGCTGTTTCTGCCCCCCAGAGAAACCACCGCCCAATTCACCAACCAGAGTTTCATACCCCATTGGTAATTGCATTATTTCATTATGAATATTGCTATACATGGCACAGGCAACCAGCAGGTCCTTATTCATATCACTGTCGAAGCCAGAAATATTTTCGGCTATCGAACCGGAGAAAAGCTTATCTTCCTGAAGCACACAAGATATAGCATTTCTATAATTATTAATACCGGCTTTATAAATGTCGATTTTATCAATCAAAACCTCCCCTCTGCTTGGCACCAGTAAACCACACATCACCTTTAGCAAGGTTGTCTTTCCAACACCGGAGGGCCCCACAATAGCAATGCTTTCACCAGGAGAAACATGAATATTAATGTCGTCGAAGATCGGTTTTGACAATTCATCATATCGATAGCATAAGTTTTTAACTTCAAAGGATACCGGTGTGCTGGGAGGGAAGAGTTGATACTCCGGCAACTCTTCCTCAGTATCGGTAAAGACAATATCCGAGATCCTGTCATTATGCAGCGATAACATTTTCAAACTGATAGCCAAATCAATCAGTGAGGCCGCCCGCTCTGAAAACTGCCCACGGTAGGCATTAAACGCCATGAACATCCCCAATGACATTTTATTGTCAATCACCATCAGCGCACCCAGCCATAAAATAGCAATTTGATCAATCATGGCCAGAAAAGAGTTAATTCCGCCAAAAAGCATGTCAAAACGCGTTTGCTTAATGCTCGAGTTTGCCGTATCAATATTGAGATTGAGCCAAAAATTAGCACGTTTTTTATAAACCCCCAGGGCTTTAATTGTAGAAATACCGTACAGCGTCTCCATGAAATGCGACCCTGACTTGGCGCTTTTGACGATTTGTTCCTCAGACACCTTGCGATAATAACCATAGGTGGAAATACGCAGCAATGCGTAACAGAGCGTGAATCCCAGCACGACCCACAACAGCCAGCCACCATAAAGCACCATCATGGTTATCAAGCCGACGGTCATAATGCAGTCGATCAAACCACTGATAATACCATTGGTAAATGTACGTCTAATGACCTCAAGAGAGGAGAAACGCGACTGAATATCGCCAAGATTTCTTTTCTCGAAGAAGGCCAAGGGCAACTTCATCAAATGGTCGAACAGAGAGCTTTTCCACTGAATGTCAATGTGGGTACCAATAACGAGGGATACCCAGGCACGAATAATGCTGACAAAAGATCGGAAGACCAAAAAGAACAACAACCCAATACAGATCACGACCAACAGGCTTTGATCCTTAGCCTGAATAACATGGTCCATCACTAATTGCGTACCTACCGGCAGCAACAGGTTGACAGATTCAATAATGATGGACAGGCTGAATATTTTCAGCAACGCCCCTTTCAAACCATTGACGTTACGTAACAGATCCAGAATTTTCACTCTGCTTCTTAACGTTTTTCTTTCAAAATGGCTATCCGGCCAAAGCTCCAGCGCCACGCCGGTAAAGCTGCCGGATAACTCCTGCAAACCAATTACGCGGCGGCCAAAAGCCGGATCATGAATAATAAACGAAGATTTCTTTACCGCCACCAGAACCACAAAGTGGTTCATGTTCCAATGAAGGATACAAGGCGTTTTCAACTGTTTGACTTCATTAATATCCAACGACAAAGAGCGCGTTTTTAACTGCACTTCTGAAGCGACTTTAACCAATAAATTCAACGTAGCGCCCTGTGTTGACACCCCGAATTTTTGGCGAAGATTCAACAAATCAACGTCAAATCCATAATACCCGCAAACCATCGCCAAGCAAGCCAAGCCACACTCCGAAGATTCCGCCTGAAGGATCTGCGGCACTTTTTTACCCAAGCTGAAATTCAGTTTTTTATTGATATAGTCGAACACAGAATCATTCATCTATTTTCCCTGCCACGCTATTCTTAATATTATAGAAAGGAGTAAACATCCATTGATATAAAGGGCGTTTCTCAAGGAATACTATCGTTCTGGCCTTGAGGCCGTTTGATAGTTTCATCGTCTTATTTTTTAGGCTGAAGTCAACGTCAGGTAAAGAAACCAAAACTTTATAGAAATTTTCCGCGTCTAAGCCATTTCCATTTGGGGCCCCGCTGCTATACTCCGACAGTTCCTGTCGAGATGCCGGTATATATGAAACGGTCTCTATGCGCCCTGGGAACTGGCCAAACTTTTCTGCTGGAAATGCATCGTAGCGAATGTTTATCCGATCGCCTATGTTGACATAAGGCAAAGCGCTATTTGGCAGCCAAAGCATCAGGAAATACTGTTTATTTTTTGTCGGCGTCAGCTGTGCCAGGCTGCTACCGACATTAATCATCTGACCGGCAGTCACGCTTAATGACTCTACCTGGCCAGATAGCTGGGCATTAATAATCAACGTATCACCGGCGTCAGATTCGACCAATCTACGCTGCAAGTCATTACGTTGATATTCATTCTGCGAAATCTGGTTATCAAAGTCAGCCGACTGAGTCAGGATATCACTTCTAATACGGGATATTTGTAGCCCTTCCTGGATCCCCTGGCTATTTAACGACTGATAACCGCTTTGCTGTTGATAAAACATAAACCTTTGGTTGTTTAGCTGATCTTTGGTAATCAACCCGCTACGCTGATACTTGTCATAGTTGGTCATGCCCTGCCGCATTTTCTCGACCCCATCACGGGCGCTGGCAATTAACTTTTCAGTTTCTTTGTGGGTTTCAACATACCTATCCAGCTGTTCCTGCAAATTTTTTAACGTCAGCCGCTTGTTCTCTTTCGTCTTGGCAATAATGGAATTGATATTTTCAATCTGATTATTGATCGTATTCTTTGTTTCTCGCCCCACATTACCCGAGCTGGTTACTCGTGACACATCAATTTCGTAAAGAGGGTCACCGCGATTGACCATATCACCAACCTTAACAAAAGATCGGACGATATAACCTTGCTGCGGTGAAAATACGTTAACAGCATGAGGCAAAGTAATAATCTCGCCGGCAACGTCAATTCTGCGCGTGTAGTCCAGGAAAATTAACAGCAGGATAAGCACTGCAATAAATACACTGGAGGCCAGCGCAATTATCCATGCGGGGATCCCTGATAGCAGTAATGCCTTGCCTACCCATTTTTGCTTCTGGCTATCAATGGCTTCCTGACGGAAAAGACTTTTCTTTTTCATAAATCAGCTGTCACTAAGATCTTTTTTTATGGGTGAGGCTTTAAAAAGCCATAATGAGTTCATCATTATGGCTTTGCATTATATTTTCTTATAAATTAAATGGTGCCGCCCAGAAGACCGTTCGCTGCTTGTTTGCAAAGTTTCCAGGTCTCCGCATAACCGATGATTGGAGCGCCAATTGCGCCGCCAACAGCAGCAATCAAGCCACCGCTAACCATGCCGACCAGCTGACCAATTGCACCGACCCCTAAAGCGCCGCCGCCATCACCGCCATGTTTCCCGCCAATGACAGCGCCAACAAAACCAGCGCCAATCCCACCGATGATGGAACTGGTAACAGCTTCACCTACATCATTGAAAAAACCATTACCATAAGAACCAGAAACCATATCCATTTCGTAAGTAGTTAACTCTTTCATAATAATTCTCCTGCTAAATTTAGCTAATTTTATTTTTTAAATGAGTTTAAAATATCTGGACCGATAACGCCAACAGGTGGAACCATAGTGTTATTACCACCCCAAGGATAACCACCAAAACCCGGGTCAATATTACCCCCCCCCCACGGAAGTTTATTCTTATCAAAATAGAATGGCAGAGGACGTATTAACCCAGCACCTGAAACCTGCTCTAAAACATCAGATGAAAGTTTCTTCATAAGTTACTCCATGTAATTAAATTATCGGCGTACAGTATTGTAATCGCCGCACTTCTGCTTTATTGCCTTTATTGACAATGACAATAACTATAAAATTATTCTTACCGCTAGTTTTGAGTAATGGTGAATGTTATCGCCGTATTGGCAGCCCCAGGTGTCACCACACCGCCACGCCGAATATATTGCGCTCTCAAGGGGATAATCAGCCTGTTATCACTCGCACCATAATAAGTTTTCTCACTACCAAAAATGACATTGGCGCCATTTTCATACGTTAGTTTAACAGCCACCCCATTAGCCACTCCCTCACCTGGTTCAATAGTTAAAATACCTGAGTCAGGGGAATATCCACCAAGCGGATCAATAGATATATAGACAGGTGTTTTATTATCATCACACAGCAAATCTATAGTAAAAATCTTTGCCGGCGTCGTGCTTCCTATAGCAGGAAAATCGCTACTGCTAAAGTTACCAAGCGGAACGTTAATTGTCGTGGGTTGTTTTGCCCAACAGGTCTTACGTGTAATAATTCCACCGCGCACAGATAATGTCAAGAAAGTTTGGAGCCTATTAGTTAAATTTGCAACGCTAAATGATGCTATATTCCCACTATTAACACTTCCACTAGTTATATTACCAGTCTTAATAAACTCAACTTTAATACTTTTCACTATAATAGCGTAATCGCTGGGTGGTAAACTTCTCACAATCGGCAAAGACTTGCTTTCATCGATAATATCCCTTACCCGCAAACCCAAACCGGGCACACCGCTTTCATAGACCGCAGGAAAGTCGGCATTCGGCGTAGAGAATGCCCCGGTCATTACCGCTTCATAAGCGGATGAATTATAACATAACCCTATCAATCCTGAGGTTGGCAAGGTGATTACCCTGGCAAACAGCACAGAACCCACTGCCGCATTAGGGTCTACATATATATTCCCCAGGTTAAGCCTGGCATCTTTTACTGATGATAATATACATCCGGCGAATCCCGTCACCGGTGATAAAAGCGTTAATATTAATAAGCTAAAAATGACTTTCCGCATAACTTGCGCTCCCAGTCGTTCATCAATAGAAATATTTTCACCTGAGAAAACATGAGCCGACGTCGCCATGAATTCACTATAAAATCAGGAAATTAATTTTTTCAATTAATATCTATTAATTTAATTATTAAGATGGCAAAGGGCATTAATACGAGAAACATTTTGTTCCGGTTGATGTTCCAATTGGTAATCAACCTGGCATTGCTCAGTCACACGCGCTCCCCATTGCACGAATAGGCTCCCTTTCTCCGGTAATCCCGTCAGATAGACCTCTCCCCGATCCCCAACAATGCTGGCTGAATCGGTATCGGACGAAGTTTGCGTTGCAATAGCTCCAAACGGCACCGCGCCGCTGCCAGGCAGGCGTAATGTCATGAGCACTCGGTTACCGACGCGCACGTCAAAGTCTGCCTTTACCACCGCGCCACGGGTTGGTACTACCGTACTGTTGGTTAATGATAAGTCGACATCATTCGCCAGGGTTTCCGTATCCAGCGAAATATCGTTTTCACGATATGGGCTGACGTAAGGTACCAATGTGTAACCCCGGAAATCAGTCTTTACGCCAGTTTGGTTATTGACGCTAACACCCGCGGCCCCCGTTGCCTTAACCAAAGCGACGGTTTCGCCTAACGGCTGCCCAAGCGTGATTCCATCGGCATGGGCTACAATGCCGCCCTGAATTCCATAATTAATCCGTCGCGCATAACGGTCATAGCCATAACCCGTCGAAAACTCGCCATAGGTACCGCGATAATCGATATGAGCTTGCCCGCTGTTGCCTTCACCTTTACTGCTATACCCTTGTTGAAGGCTCCAACTGAGATTTTTGTCATCCAATAAAGAACCATTGATCCCCAACGTATTAGTGGTGCTCCCCCGTTGGCTACTGTTCAGGCCATAATTGACGCGGGTATTGCTCAGCCAACGATCCAAAGGCACGCTGATATTGAAAGCGACAATCTGGTCCCGCTCAATTCGCCGATCGCTGGATGAGCTATAACCTCTGGCATAGCGGTTATAACTGTAATTCAAGCTATAACTTATCCCACCCCAGTTATTGTTGTAACCAAGTCCAATGGATTGCATTCGGCGCTGGCTGTCCCAATAGTCTTCGTTCACCAAATTGAACGAAAGTGCGCCAAAATCACTACCCAAACGCTGATTAAGCAGCATCTCCGCACGATTACGGCGGCGTTCAGGCAGCCACGCATTCCAATCACGGTAAGAATCCAAGACTTCTTGCAAACCATAAAAACCGTCGGTGGAATACCGATAACCGGCAATGGCAAAGTTAGTCCCGGTTTCAATCACGTTTTTGCTGTAGCGTAAACGCCATGATTGCCCCGTTGTCTTTTTGTCATCCTTCAGCGTCGACCAAGCCTGAGTCATATCGGAGGATAATGCGCCAAAATCCCCCATATTTTTGCCAATACCGAATGCTAACGACTGATACTTGCTCGACATTTGATTACCGCCATACAAGGTAATGTCGTAAGGCAAGCCATAGATCCCCGTTATTTGCCCAAAGGGTGTTTTCTCCACATTATTGCTGTAAGCGCGGTATTGGCCGCCTGTTATGCTGTATTTCACCCGCCCTTCGCGCTGTAACACCGGTAACGAAGCAAAGGGAATGGTTGAATGCTGCTCACTCCCATCCGACTCCTTGATCGTGACTTGCAAATCTCCGCTGCTGCCAGTGGGATACATATCGGTAATTTCAAAAGCGCCGGGAGCGACATAACTCTGATAAATGTTGTAGCCATTCTGCCGAACGATGACTTGCGCGTTGCTGCGCGCAATTCCTCTGATCACCGGCGCATATCCCCTCAGGCTTTCTGGCAACATCTCATCATCAGAGGCTACCTGCATGCCGCGAAAGGGGACACTGTCAAAAATGTCCGACGGGGAACTGCTGTCGCCCAATATCAGTTGGCTGTTTAAACCGATAATGTCCCGCTGCGCATAGCTATACACAGTATTCCACTTGTCTTCGCCATTACTGTCGCGGCTCCAGGTAGAATAATTGCGCAAACGCCAGGCTCCTAAATTCATACCGGGCCGTAAGTTCAAGAACTGATTGTTGTTATTCTGTCCATAATCGCCGCGTACAGAATTTTGCGAGCCGTTAAAACTATAATTGAGCAATAACGCAGAGATCCCTTCATCCCATTTTGTCGATGGGACATAACCACGCGGCATATGTAACAAGGCTGCCTGCGGAACACTTATAACCAACTGCTGACTGCTGAAAATGAATTCTGCCGATGCCTGCGGAATTGCAGCAATATTTGCACATTGCGATCCCTCTACGGGTTTCAACGCAGGAAAAATGTCGGTTTTTACGCCGAAATTTTTCAGCAAATCCACGCTGAGGCAGGGTTGAAGATTTTCTTTTCCAGTATTATCTTTACCCAAAAAGAAAACCACATCACGACTATCTACCACCCTGCCTTCCAATAAAATATCAACCCGATACGTTCCGGGAACCTGGCCGCCTGACTCAAATCGCGACAGGTTTATTTTATCTTTATTCGTTTTACCGAGTTCTAATAGCTTGGGGTTAAAAAAATCCTGGGCATTTATCGGAGCAGCAACAAAAGTCAAAACAACCAACCACGACAGCTTTGCTATTCTAAATCTGTTATATATTATGTTGTTCATCCCTGAGATACTCCGTAAGATATTTTCACATCAAAATATAATGTTGTTAAAGCGATGCTTGGTGAATCTTGCCGATAGCACCATAGTCACTGATAATCTGCCAGCTCACCTCGCCAGCAGGCTTGCCACCGGAGGGGAGTTTGAATTCTGCTGTCGAACGCGGCCCAACAAAAGTAGGGTCGACCACGCTCACGCCATTCACCATGATCGAATTGAAATTCATGTAATAGGCTGTTGGATTAGATACCTGCAATACCTTACCCTGACTTTTCCATTGGAGTTGTGAGGTCACATCTTCAGGTGTTTCGCTTTTTAATCCACTCGGTCTAAATATTAATTTTATTCGCGTCTTTACCGCAATTTGTAATGTGTTATCTTTCTTTGGTGCTGACGGGATAGATTTTACATTTATCCAAAAAAGCGACTCCCTGTCTTTTGGCAAAGCATCGCCGGTATATATCACACGCAATATATTCCGTTGTTCTCCATCCAGACGGAACAAAGGCGGTGTAATCAAGAAAGGCACGTTATCAGCATTGCCGCTACCATCCTCGACCCAGGATTGAATCAGATAAGGTGCTCGTTCCGGATTACTAACGTTTAGCGAGGCTTCTTTTTTATCACCCTCGTATATCAAGCGAGTCCCCCCAATCACCACACCGGCGCGAGCAGCGTTGGCACACATAATTAATGTCACCAACAGCCCGATGCATTTTAGTTTCATTACCTTTCTCCTGGGAAAATACGGACTGGCGGACAATACCAGCCCGTCTAAGCACATATAACTAACGTCGGGGTTTTCCCCTGGTCTTAGTTATAATTCACGGTAAAGGTTGCGGTTGAATTAGCCGGACCTGCGGTAACCTCAGCTTTGGTTGCGATATAGCGCGCATAAAAGTCGAGGTCGTTGACTACAGGTGATGCTTGCAGAGGGAAAGCTTTAGATGCGGTATACAGCGGCAATACACCGTTTGGCGCATCCGCCAGTTGTACGGCCACACCCGTCGCTGCACCTGTAGCGGCATCTACAGCCAACACCTGAGGGTTCACGCCGTCAGCCACACCGTCAAACTTAACTTTGGCGGTAGTGGCAGTTTCCGGACAATCTGACAATTTCAACGTGAATTTCGTTGCGGAAGAGGTAGCTCCTACACCGGAGCTGAAACTAGTACGGGCAACTTCACCCAAATTCACCGTCAGTGCGTTGCTGCCGCCACCAAAATCCACTGTGCAAACATTATCAGAGATTTTACCGGTAAAGTTTACGGTACCATCCGCAGCAGCCACAGCCGAAGAACAAAACACAACGGTTGCAACTAATGCAGTCGCGATGACATTCTTTTTCATTTTAAATTCCTTTATCTTGCCCAACCGGTTATTCAACCTGGTTTATTTTCTACCGGACACTTCCATTTTTTTCTGGTAGTACCCATGTGTGACAATCACGCAAAGAACACAAATTTACCCATCAGCGTGTTGCACAAAAACTGTAATAGCCGTTTAGTTAATTTTAAAGAGGAAAAGTAAAACTTCACATAAACAACCCCAAAAGAATACATTAATAAAAAACCAATTAAGTTATTAATCAATATTAACCAAAAATATAAACCCTATAACAGAGCTATACGAATAACATGTCAATTATTAATTAACATAACTGGATAATTTATAAACACATGTATTCAGAGTGAGTTGAATAGCAGAAACAAAAATGCTATTTGTTAGTAAAAGCTATAAACAAGGATGATTACCTATGAATGACACATATAAAATAAATGGAAAGATAATTTTTAATGCATATGAAAAATCTATCACTCCCAGCGACAACGAAGGGGAAAGGCCCCCCAAAGGCAGCCTGAGAATCAATATCCCTGTAAGTCGATGCTTTTCATTACTAATTGAAAATAAAGGGAAAGTAGTTTCAAGAGAAGAGTTTATCAATGAGGTATGGCGTAAAAACGGCATTGAAGTGTCTATGAATACGTTTTACCAAAACATATCTATTCTTAGAAGAAACATTAAGCAGGCCGGGATACATGAGGAAATAATAATCACCGTCCCCAAAAAGGGTTTAACGCTCTCCAATTCAGTTTTAATTGAAAAAATCGAAGAGCGCCCGAAAGAAACCCCATTTCCACAACCATTAAAAGAAAATAAAAATCTACTTGCAAGGATTGCTTTATTTAAAGTGGCATTAATTTCAATAATATTATCTATTTTGATCTATACATTTATACTCACAACCCTGTAAATGACCAAAATCTGTAACATTTGTACACCGATATTTCTATTTCGCCCGCCAAAAAATGAAAATGTCGATGTATCAACGTTAATTATTTATATTAATATTAAAATGGAAGTTATTTTCCAAAAAAATAAGAACATAACGCCGACAAGTATGGAAAATAATCAATCGGTTATGGCTAATAGCTCATCCCACCGCCTGCCGGGACCACCGAGCAGGCGGCATTTCCTATTCTGTGTGCCAGGAAATGCCCCACGCCAGAGGTCCTATTTCCCCGTTTATCACTCATACGCAAACCCATGTTATCGCAAGCTTCGCTGCCCACCGTAATCAACTAATAAACCCTATAGATAACTTCTCTCTCTGAACCTAGCGCCCGAATTGTCTCGACACTGTGCCGCACCCGGCCACCGACCTATCGCCCGATAAAATTTTTTACAACTCTCTGATGCATAAAGGGGCCTCGGCACCTTCAATATTTTACGTTCGGTAAAGTTCGCCGGCATTACAGAGGGGGGAAGCTTTCAGTGAGCGAAATAGTGCATGCCGCCGTCTACCGGGATCACTGCGCCGGTGATATAGCGCGCCAGCGGGGAACAAAGAAATGCCGCCAGATAAGCCATGTCCTCCGGCTCGCCAAAGTAGCCGATCGGGATGTTCTGCTTGATGAACGCCTGGCGTGCGGCCTCGGTCGGGTGCAGTTTTTCACGCACCTGTTCGCTATTAATCCGCCCCGGCTGCAGCGTATTGACGGTAATACCCTGCGCCGCCAGCTCGCTTGCCAATCCCTTGGCCCATAGATGTAATGCGCCCTTGGCGGCGGTGGCGGCATTCAGGCTGCGCGGTTCCATCGAGCCGCTGATGTTGATCACTCGCCCCCAGCCCTGCTTCTGCATGCCCGGCAGCAGCGCCTGGGTCACCCGGCGGGCCGGCGTAAAGTTCAGGGCAAAGGCCTCTTCCCAACCGGCGTCGCCTTCACTCAATGCGGTTGGACGAGCGCCGCCGACCGCATTAATCAGGATATCAATCGTCCCGACCTGGCGTGCCGCTTGCGCCAACATGCTGCTGAGCGCCGCCGCGTCGGTGATGTCCGCCGCGATCGCATGCGGCCGCGGGGCACCGCTTCGTTCTATTTCATCGGCCAGAGCCAGCAAACGCTCCTCACGACGGGCGGTCGCCACCACGGTGACCCCCTGCGCCGCCAAAACCCGAACCATACCGGCGCCGATGCCTTCGCTGGCGCCGGTGACCAGCGCGACACGATCCTGCAGCTGCAAATTCATAAGAAACCCTAATTGAATAATTCAATTTAGCGAAAGAGATAACAGCATTGAATCACAGCCTGCTCTGTGTGAATATTCCTTAAAATCGCGGAAATACTGTGCAGGAATTCACTGATGTTCGATTGGCAGGATTTAAAACACTTTGTGGTGCTGGCTCGCACCGGTTCATTGTCGGCGGCAGCGCGGGAGTTGGGCTGCGACCACGCGACGGTCGGCCGGCGAGTGGCGGCGTTGGAGAAGGCGCTCGGGCTGCGGCTGATCCTGCGATTGCCGCGCAGCACGCCACTGACGCCGGACGGCCAAAGGGTGGCCGGGCTGGCGGCAGAGATCGAAAATCAAAGCCACGCCATTGCCCGCCATGCCCGCAGCGCCGGTGAAACGCCGCAGGCCCAGGTGCGTATCAGCGCGCCACCGTCGATCGCCGCACGGGTCATAGCACCGTATATCGCCGAATTTCACCAGAGTTTTCCGCATATTACGCTGGTGCTCTCCGGTGAAGCCTCCATCGCCGAACTGGATCGCGGCGACGCCGAAATAGCGGTGCGCATGGTGCGGCCACAGCAGCCGGATCTGCTGGTGCAACGCATCGGTATGATGCGCTACAGGTTATATGCTACCCCGCAACACGCCGCCCTGCCGGAAGCGGCGCGGGCCTTTATCGCCTACGACCATCACTACAGCAACCAGCCTCACCAGCAGTGGTTGCAACAGCTGTTGCAGGGCCGCCCGGTGGTGTTTCAGGCCAGCGATCTGTTCTCTTTGCAGGAAGCCGCACGATCGGGGCTGGGTGCCGTAGTATTGCCGACGTTTGTCGCCGATAACGACCCGGCACTGGTCGCGCTACCGACGCCGATAGCGCCGCCAACGCGCGAGTTATGGCTGGTCACTTACCCCGATCTGGCGCGTTCCACCGCCATTCGCACGGTCATGACTTTCCTGAGCGATCTCATCGGGAAAAAATGCCCGACGGCAACGTGAAACATCAGATTGGCTAATTGAATGCTGGACAAAAGTCACCCGGGGGATTATTACTGATCACCGCGGAATTTACTTTATGGACGGCTGTGATCATGACATTGCGTACTGAGTTTGGACGAATTTTGATTACCGGCGCGGGTGGCCGGGTCGCCACGGCATTCCGTCAATCGGTGGGAGATCGCTATCAACTGCGGCTGGCGGAAAGAGACATCAACTTGTTGACCGGCCTGCAACCCGACGATGAAGTGATCAGCTTCGACATTGCCGATCTCGATGCCTGCCGCGCGGCCTGCGCCAATATCGATACCGTGCTGCACCTGGCCGCCGATCCCTCCCCCGATGCCGATTTTTGTCACTCGTTGAAAGATAACAATATCCTCGGCACCTACAATATTTTCCGCGCGGCGAAAGACGCCGGCTGCAAACGCGTGGTATTCGCCAGCAGCGCGCAGGCGGTAGAAGGTTATCCGCTGGATTATCAGATCCGCCCGGAAGACGCGCCCAAACCGAAAAACCTGTACGGCGTCAGCAAGGCGTTCGGCGAAGGTATCGCCGCCTATTTCGCCCATCAGGAAGGGCTTTCCGCGCTGTCGGTGCGCATCGCCAACTTCACCACGCTGGCAGCCGGCGAGCAGCTAAGCGCCCGTGACATGAGCGCTTTTCTCAGCCACCGCGACGCTGCCGATCTGCTGGAGCGCTGTATCCGCATTGAAGGCGTGCACCATGCGGTGGTGCACGGCGTCTCCAACAACCGCTATAAGCGGCTGTCGTTGGAAGAGACCAGCCGCCTGCTCGGCTACTACCCGCAGGACGATGCGTTCAGCATCCTCGGCTTCGCCTAAAGCTTGTCGTCGATGCGCTGCAGCAGGTAGGGGAAGAACGGGTTGGAAGCGATGCGCATCAGCGAATCGAGATCGACCACCAACACCGACCGTTCGCCGCGCGCGGCGATAGTACCCAGGCTAATGCCGAATTCATCGCGCTGCGCCGGGAAACGCCCATACAGCGAATCGCTCACCGGGAACGGCAGCGCCACATGCGACAACGAATAAATATCCGCCGGGTAAGTCATTCCCAGCGGCTGCACGGTTTCCGTGGTTCCTCCGGCGGGCATTATGCGGGCAATCGCCTCACTGCTTTCCAGTGAGGCATTAGCTATTACCGTCGTCCGGTAACGGCGTGGCGGCGCAGGCAACAGTTGGCTAACCGCCGCCGCTGCGTTTGGCCGCAACAGCGGCCCGAAGTTGATCGTACGATTGACGTCAAACAGCACCAGTTCGCTGCCGTTCGCCGGCAATTCGTTGTATAAGGCGCGGATCACCGCCCGGGTACTGACGGTGGAATCCATCACCGACTGGAAGGTCAGCACCGGCGGCAAGGTACCTAGTTTGCCGGCACGCGCCGCACGGGCGATTTGCTGTTGCAGGCTATTACTGAGCAGATAAGACTGGCGTGCACCATTCACCGGAAACGAGTTGTATTTATACGGATTAAACTCCGGCAGCACCCCTAGCCACGCCGCTTTGGCAAACGCCGGGAACACCGCCGGCCAACCGGCGATGCCGGCGAAACGGGCAAAACTGGTGACGCCAATCATCGGCGAAATCAGAATCAGCCGCTGCGGCGCCGCCAGTTTCGGGTCTTCCAGCGCATCCAGCGCATATTTCATCGCCAGCGCACCGCCGTTAGAAAAGCCCACGATATGCAGCGGCTTGTCGCCCCCGACTTTACTGCGCGCCTCGCGTACCGCCAACCGCGTCGCCGCCAGCCAATCGCGCCATTCGATATCGGTCAACGCACCCGGTACCGTACCGTGCGCCGGCAGGCGAATGCCGACCGCCACAAAACCGCGCTGCCGGTAGTTTTCGGCGATATGCCGCAGGCTGTAAGGGGAATCGGTCAGGCCATGCAGCAACACCACCGCACCACGCGGTTCGCCCTGCGGCAGCAGCTCATAGGAGCGGTTCCAGTCCTGAGCGAAGTGCGGCGGATACACAGGGCTGCCGTCGAAATAGCGGTTAAGCGGAATGCGCTCGCTGGCGGAAAGCTTGTCGGTGACGTTGGCCTTCACCTCGTCGAACACCCGGTTTTCGGCGGCCAGGTACGCTTGCCAGTCAGCCTTATCCAACTCGGCGGCAGCCAACTCGTGCGGCACAAAAGTGTGCCACGGCTCCAACGCCGGGCCGCGTTGGGTGTCGTAAACCCGCACCGCAAGCAACGTGAATACAACGGTGACGACCACAATCGTCAGCCGTTTGATCCCTTTGATTATCGCCCTGGACGGCATGCTCCCCCCTGAATTCACGGTTATCCAGCAGCGATTATAGGAGCTAAAGGCGCTCAGGGGCAGTGGTGTGCCATGAAAACACCGAGACAGGAATGAACAACGCCGGGCATGACCCGGCATTTTCAACTAAATTATGGCTTTTCGGCGATTTTGCGCAGATATTCGTTATTTTTGAATGCAATGATGATCATTTCAAAACAGACGCGGGTAAACACGCCGCCGAGAATAATCCCGAGCAGGCCACGGAAGAATTCCCCGTAGAACATCGCCCCAATCCCGCTAACAAGAATGCCCAGCAGGCAAAGCCAGTAAACGGCGGTGATGATTTTCGGTGTCAGCATCGCGTCAAAAAAGAAAATATTTTTCATTGTAAATCCTTCCTTAGGTCAGTATTTAATTATCCCAGAGGCGACTCGTCAGCGTCAGTATGGCGGCCGGCCCTTTTTGTTACACCGGTTATGATAACGAGTTATGCGAGGCAAAGCGCAGGAAAATCAACGAACCATTGCATGAAGGTTGAGGGTAAAGATGCGCAATAAGATAGGCCAAAACATACTGGGCTGCTTGGCGGCATTGCTGCTGTGCAGCCAGAGCGTACAGGCGCAGGAAACGCTGATCTTCGTCCGGCACGGGGAGAAACCCGCCAACAACAGCGGCCAGTTGACCTGCAAGGGGTTGAACCGCGCACTGGCATTACCGCAGGTGCTGCTGGGCCGTTACGGCAAACCGGACTTTATCTTTGCCGCCGGGCCGAAGGAGAACAAAAGCGGCAGTTCGCTGCGCGCTTTATCGACCATTATGCCCACCGCCGTGCAGGCTGAGTTACCCATCAACATTCAGTTCCACGCCGACGACATCGCCGGGCTTGAACAAGAGCTGCTCAGCGATAAATACCGGAGTTCACGCGTCTTTATCGCCTGGGAACACAAGAACCTCGACAAGGCGGTGAAGAACATCGTTGCCGCACGCGGTGGCGACGCCAATCAGGTGCCCAAATGGCCGGGCAGCGACTTCGACAGCATTTTTGTGGTCACGCTGGATAACAGCGGCGGAGTGAATACGGTGTCATTTAAGCAGGAAAGTGAGGGGCTGACTCAATTGGCGGAGACCTGCCCATCCGCAGGGTAAAGCCAAAACAGCCTTCTATGAGATGGACCTCCTTATCACCTGACTGCTGTCGCTAACGGTGTAATAAGCCCCAACTCAACGCCCAATCGGATCGCCTGACGGGCGTTGCTGAAGCCCAGCTTCACCACAATATTACCCATATGAAACTTCACCGTTCTCACGGAAATACCCGCGATGGCGGCAATCTCTCCATAGGTTTTCCCCATGCTAGACCAATACAACACCTCATTCTCCCGTGGGGTGAAAATGGGTTTGCACACGCCCGCATGATGCTCTCTTATGCCGGAGGAGACCGACCCGGCGAGACGATACATCTGTTCATTAAAATCGATCAGTAACATCTGCATGGCTCCGCTATCGGACGAGAGCCGCTTTTTCATCGCCCCTTGTCCGTTGCTGCCGATGATGACAGACAGCAACGCCAGGTTGTTCATAGGGTCATGCAATACAAAAGTGAAGCCGTTAACGATGTTGTATCGCCTGGAGAGGGAAAATATTTTATCTGACATCAGGGTGATATTTTCACCCCATATAAAAGGCGAGGCACGTTTGAACGCAGTCAGTATCACCGGGTCAGTGAGCTGGAAATTATTGGCGCGGTAAAGATCCACCCATTCGTCAGGGTAACTGGAGATAATGAGAACATCTGACGGATTATTCTTCCTGACAACCGTGTAGGCGTATGCCGGGCTACCGAGTGATGATAACTTCCTGTCGATATGCTCCCGAAGCGTTCCCGCTATGATTTGATTTTCATTGAGGGTAGAAAACATACGGGCTCCGTGGCGCTCTGGCTTTCCCCTTTAGATGAAAGAACCTGAACTTAAGCACAGCTTATATATTATGACCCGCGATATATAATAAACCCGTTCGGTACTGGTAAAAAAAACCTGACCTTTACGGTCAGGTAGCCAATATGGCCAACACCAGGGAAAATTTTTCGGTCAGACAGGGCATACAAAAAGTCACTGCTGGCCGGGTTAATTACTTTAACACTGCTAACCTATTCTTTCAAACTCATCTTCGCCAAAACAGCAAATCTGTAGTTAGCCGACCCGTGTCCATGTGAGCTTGTCTCCTGCGCCAGGCACTGCCAGCGATAACGTCTTTGATCAGACAATCAGCAGGAAGGTCTGAAACTCTTGTAGAACCAAACTGTTTTTGTACGTTTTGCGAACAATACGTTAAATCGGGGCGAGCGCGTGTGCAAACCGGTCACATGGGTAACTGTTTTAAACTCGCATGGCAGACACCGCCCCTATTATTGGCGCTCAAGCCAGTCGAGAAAGCCCCTCGCGTTATCGGCAAATGCAGCGTCGTTAGCAGTACCGGCAGCATGCGCCAGCAGATATTCCAACTCTGCCGCCCTATCAGGATAAACAGCCAAAAATTGCTCAGCGTAATCATTAAGCGCAATCGGCCAAAACCGGCTATCTGGATCGCGCAGCATATTGGTTGCCCTGATCAGCTTTCTGGCCGCCTCACGTTTAAGCCGCTGTAGCTCTGCGGGTACCCGCTCGTCGGCGATGTTTTGGAAATATTGCTCAAGCACAGCCCGTAGATCGGCATTTACCGCCTGCGGAATGCGGCGGTCCGGCTGAAAAAGCGGAAACGCTGAGGAGAGATCGCTCCCCCAAATACATCGGCAATGGTGTTTCAGCCAATAGCCCCAGCTAAAGAGATTGCTCGGTTTCAGCGCCTGATCAACCGTACCGATATCAAAATCCACCTTGCTGACTATCGCGTGCTGTTGCTGAAAATTTTGGCGCCACTGCTCGATATGCTGCAACTCCACCGCCGCTGCTGGGCGGGCCAACAACAGGGTAATATCCAGATCGGAAACACCAGGTGTCGCTTCACCCCGCGCAACGCTGCCGTAGAGATAAATGCTGTGGATCAGTTCAGGAAATTGACGTGGCAACCCCGTGGTCAAAGCCGCCAGCACGAGAGCGAACGCATCCTGTAGCTGAAAGCCGGTCACCGTGGGAATAAAAATATCGCCGTTCAATATCATTGGCTGCTCCGTTTATCTGCCGATTGTGTGTTTGGATCGAAAAAAGGTGCACAAACTTCCAGAAGGCACCATTGCGAATGTCACTGCCTTACCTTTTTGTTTGGCGATAAACAGTCCAGCCGCTAACGCCGTTGATACTCTCCCCGACGAGACGTCAACACACCGCCAAATACATTCACCAACAAACCAGCGATAATCACCAGAGCGCCAATAAGCTGTTGGGATGACAGTTTTTCACCCAGTATTAAAGCAGCACTCAAAATACCGACAACGGGTACAAGTAACGACAGCGGCGCAATTCGCCAGGTTTCATAGCGGCTTAACAAAGCCCCCCAGATAGCGTAGCTGATGATGGTGGCAATAAATGCCAGATAAATCAGAGCAAGAAAGGTCTTCCCCTGAATATGCATCAGGCTATCGATCATCGCGGCTTTGCCCTCGAACAGCCAGGAGCAGGCGAGAAATGGCACTATTGGCACCCATGCGCTCCAAACGACCAAAGACATTATCGGCACCGGGTTATTACGCATGATCGCTTTATTCGTAATATTGCCAACCCCCCACGAAAACGCCGCAGCCAAGGTTAACATCATAGTGGTGAGCGTGACGCCGCCAGAGAACGGCCCTTCCAAACCAGCGACAGCCAGCATAAACATACCGATCGTCGCAATTAAAATTCCGGCGATATGGTTCCATTTCAATTTTTCGCCAAGTATCAAAGCCCCTAACAAAATGGTAAAAAAGGCCTGCGCTTGTATTACCAGTGATGCCAGCCCGGCCGGCATACCCATTTTTATCGCCAAAAACAAAAAGGCGAACTGGCCAAAGCTGATGGTCATGCCATACGCCACTAACCAACGAATAGGTATCTTTGGCGGTTTAACAAAGAATACGGCCGGAAACGCCACCAGTGCGAAACGCAAGCCAGCCAGTAAAAACGGCGGCATCGTCTGAAGCCCCATTTTTATCACGACAAAGTTAACCCCCCAGGCCACAATCACACACAGAGCCAACAATATATCTCTAACTGACATGGTGCCTTCCTTCCATCACTCGTTCGCTATTACCGGAACGGCAATCTCACCGATGCAATGCCGGCCTACCACACGGAAATAATCGTCAACACTCATTACCAGCGCGTCGTTGGCTACCGAACTGCGCCGTTGACATTGTCCGCGACCGCAGACTTTTTCCGCCGCGTGCTGTAAAAAAGCCCCCTGAACAACGGGGGCCTAAGTCTTACCGTTCAGCGAGAGTGTCGCCTGTTCTCATTTGCCGTCTGTTGGCGCGGCTTCGTTCCCTGGTACTGCATTTTCGCTTAGTGATACAACTCGGCGCTGACGTGAAGGGTGCTGTTGCTGTCCGGCTCATGCAGGGCAATGATGCGGTAGGCGGTGGCGTCATCCAGCGATACCACATTTTGGTTTAACGTGATGAAACCGACGCTCTGGCTCTGCTTCCCGGAGGAAATAATATATGGCGAGAGATATTTTTCGATATTGGTCATCATATCGGTGAGATTACTCATATTTTATCCTTTATAAAAAATGCGTTATTTAACCACAAATGGAATGCTGGGCGATTTTCAACCAACGCTAAAATAAAAAGACTCCTGTGAGGGAATATCCTGATTTCATTATTTCTAAGTCTTGATAGTTAAACTACTATCAAAGTAATCGCTTTTATACGCACAGATCGGATCGAAATGGAGTGGAACAGATGTCTGTTGAAAACGCGGAGCAAGGAAGGTCAGGCAGCCGATATCGTCAGATTACCGAACAGATAAAGCAGGCCATTCATGCGGGTTTGTTACTGCCCAATACGCGTCTGCCTTCGGTGAGAACCTTAGCCACTCAGTACCAAATCAGCCTGACAACCGCGTTAAAAACCTTGCGCACACTGGAAGATGAACATTACGCAGTGGCAAAACCCAAATCCGGTTTTTTTGTCGCGTCGCGGCAACACATTCAGCAAAAGAAGCCTGCCGTTGTCGAGCAGCCACGCGAGATTGCGCCACTCGATGAGCAAACGGAGTTACACATGGCAATGGTCGGTGAAAATTGCCGTGTTCGTTTGGATCTGGCCAACGGTGACAGCGCCTTGTATCCCATCAAAAAGCTGAGCTTGATCATGCGACAGCTAGGCTACAGTAAGCCATTTTTACTCGGGGATACGGTAAAAGGTACCGGTTATGCGCCGTTAAAAGCGGAAATAGCCCGACGAGCGATAGACTACGGGTGCAATATCAACTCGGATAACATTTTAGTGACCAACGGCTGTATTGAAGCTCTTTCGCTCTCGCTGCGTGCAACAGTAAACCCGGGGGATACGGTCGCCGTTGAATCACCATGCTATTTTGTTTTATTGCAAATGTTGCGTAATCTCAACTTGCGGGTGATTGAAGTCGACGCATGTAATGAAGGCTATGTTGACTGCGAAAAGCTGGTTGCGCTTTTCCAGAGAAAAGCCGTTAAAGTATTTGTTACTCTCGCCAATATTAATAACCCTCTGGGAAAAATAATACCCAATGAGAAAAAAGCACACATCACCCGACAAGCGGATGAAAATGATGTGATCATTATTGAAGATGATATTTTTGGTGATACGGCCTTTGGCGAGCAACGACCTTTTCCAATGCGAGCCTTTAGTCCGCACGTCATTTTGTGCAGTGGTTTTTCTAAAACGGTAGCGCCTGGCGTACGCATAGGTTGGGTGCATAGCAACAACTACATGCGCAAAATCACCTCGTTGAAGTATACATCGACCATGGGTTCGCCAATATTACCGCAGGCAACCATTAGCGAATTACTAAGAAATGGGGGATATGATGCTCATTTACGTAAGCTAAGACGTGAGCTGGCCTGTCAGATTGACAAGCTCCGTCAGGCAATACTACAAAAATTCCCCTTGGGGACGAAAGTTTCTAAACCGGAAGGCGGGTATGTGCTGTGGGTAGAAATGCCGAAGAAAGCCTTGAATGTACGATCCCTGTTTATCAAGGCTCGCAGTGCCGGGATCGGAATTGCCCCAGGGCATATTTTTGCCACTGATGATCGCTATGATCACTGCTTCCGGTTGAACGCGGGGTTTGGTTACAACGCTGAAGTTGAACAAGCGATAGCGCAACTTGCACAATGGTGTATTCAATCACTGAAAGAATAATAGTGCTTCCACCATCGCTGGTAGTTGTTCGGTAAAATCGAACAACTACATTTTTGACCTTTTCACCGCGTTGGCTGTTGCTGAAAATTTTGGCGCCACTGCTCGATATGCTGCAACTCCACCGCCGCGGCTGGGCGGGCCAACAACAGGGTAATATCCAGATCGGAAACACCGGGCCTCGCTTCACCCCGTGCAACGCTGCCGTAGAGATAAATGCTGTGGATCAGTTCAGGAAATTGACGTGGCAACCCCGTGGTCAAAGCCGCCAGCACGGGAGCGAACGCATCCTGTAGCTGAAAGCCGGTCACCGTGGGAATAAAAATATCGCCGTTCAATATCATTGGCTGCTCCGCGGGCGTGATTTGATCATCACAAGAATCGCATTTGATAACTAACTTTATGGATTTTACTTGTGGGGGCAAAAGGTATTCCGGCTACTTATTAGTATCGGTTTCCACAGTCACAAACCGGCAATATCTTTTCTCCTTCAGCTTCTGTTAAGCGGCATTGCTACTCACTTTGCGATCCCGATTCCAATCCCTACAACAAATCCCTGTAAATCCATCCAGCCTGTTTCCTGCACGTTATCGCCGGGATAGAGTCTTCTTGCTGCGGCAAAATCCGTAGCCGGGATTGGAACCCCCGATTATCTCAGAACTGAAAAACCTTGTGTTTTTTCAGCGCCTACGTGCACACTCTCTTTGGTGGCTCAGGCAGGGCAACCGCAAGGTTGACCGGTTTTTCTGAGAGCCGGGGTTCCAAACCTGTCTGGGCCACCACCCGAGATTGGAACCTCGCGTGATGGTAGCAATCACTACTATCTCGGAAAAAACATGATGAACACGACAATTGAAAACACCGCATCCTCTATCACCCTCTTCCGCAACCTCATTGCCGACCTGCAATTCTGCAAACTCAGCGATATCCAATTGTGCGATCTCAGCGCCGTGGCTCAGGAATCCGCAGAAGGGTTATGTCATGGCTTATTGTATCTGGCGGAATCGCTGGAAAACGGGGAACAGAGCTCAGCAAGCAGCAGGGTGCAAATCAGCTCCTGGCTCAAAGCCTCCGCGCATGTGCTCCCTGCCCTGTTAGAACTTTGCGAGCAGGCGAACAACCATCTGTTGCAGATGCATGAAGGCAATGTTTATCAATCCTAGTTTGCCCGGAATGCGTTATTGACTTGATGGCGAAACCTGCAAAAAAGACACCGAACGCGGGTGTCTTTTGCAGACAAAATGCAGAGCGCCCCTACCTAAACCCAACACTAAAAGTGCTAATATTTTGGCGTTTTAAAGGCTTTATAGAAGCAATATTAGCACTCCATACCACTTAACAAAGCATTCATCACCAGGCCACACGCAGATATGCTAATATTATGGCTATATCCACCGCTTAAAGATAAAATATTATCACTATGGCTAAAAAAACAGCTACTTTACTTCCTGGCACAAACCAGTTGCTTACTGACTTTGGTGAGCGGCTGAAACTTGCTCGCCTACGCCGGAAGTTGACTGCCAAACAGGTTGCAGAACGGGCAGGCATGACGCCAATGACGCTACGCTCCCTCGAAGCGGGGGGCGCAGGCGTCACGATTGGCGCTTACCTGTCCGTCATGCAGGTGCTGGGGCTTGAAAATGACCTGAATAAGCTGGCAGCCGAAGACGAACTGGGTCGCCAGCTTCAGGATTCTCGCCTGATAAAGAACGTAAACGCTTTTCCTTTTAGCGTTACTCCACCTCGCAACAAACCCATGACTGATGCCAGGAACGCAGAGTCAGACAAGCAAGTAACAACAACCGTAAAAGCCAGTTTGCCCCCAAACAATACCGTCCGAAAAACGACAGGTACTACCTCGGCGGCTCTGGCTTCCTTACTAAAACCATTGAAGAAACCAATAAAAGGCAATTAACAATGGCAATGATCGGTGTCTACGCAGACTGGAATGGATTACCAGAGCCAAAACGGATGGGTTTCTTGCATAGCCGACAAACCCGCATGCGGGAGCTCTTTGAATTTGAATACGACCCTCTGGCATTGGCCGATCCCACTATCAATCATCTACAACTTGACCCAGAGATACAGCTGTTTACCGGTGCTCAGTATCCCACTCAGCCAAAGGATAAGTTCGGAGTATTTGGCGATTCCAGCCCCGATCGCTGGGGCCGGTTGCTGATGAAGCGTCGCCTTGAACGAGATATTCGTGCAGGCAGTAAAGCGGTGGGAACCCGGCTATACGAATCAGATTATCTCTTGGGTGTACATGACCTTTATCGGGTAGGCGCTCTACGTTATAAACTTGAAGATGAAGGTGAATTTCTCGATAACAGGACTGGCGTAGCAGCTCCACCTTTTACCGAAATTCAAGCTTTAGAAAGAGCCAGCCGTGCACTGGAAGATGATCCCGGCAATACATCTCCGCAGGGCCAGGAATGGTTGCGGATGCTCATTGCTCCAGGTGGCTCTCTGGGTGGGGCAAGGCCAAAGGCCAGCGTTGCTGATGAGCACGGCCATCTCTATATCGCAAAATTCCCAAGTACCAGAGATGATTATGATGTCGGTGGTTGGGAGATGGTCGTCAATGCGCTTGCCGTTGGTTGTGGATTAAACGTCGCGGCAGCCGAAGCGCATAAATTTGCCAGCGATTATCACTGCTTTATGGTCCGCCGGTTCGATCGCACCCGCACAGGACAGCGCCTTCATTTTGCTTCCGCAATGACGATGACCCGGCATCAGGATGGTGATGATGCCTCGACCGGCGTCAGCTATCTGGAACTTGCCGAAGTTCTGATAAGAGAGGGTTCGCAAACCAACACCGATCTGAAGGAACTCTGGTCAAGGATCGTTTTCAATATCCTCGTATCCAACACAGACGATCACTTGCGTAATCATGGGTTTATTTTGGTGCCCGGCAGGGGCTGGCGGCTTTCAGAAGCCTACGATATAAATCCGGCCCCCTGGTCTGACGGCCTGAAACTTAATATCACCGAGTCGGATAATGCGTTAGATCTCGAATTGGCACGCGAGGTTGCCGGATACTTTCGCCTAAGCCTGGCTGAAGCAGATGAAATAATCGAAAATTTTATTGGCATCGTTAGCCAGTGGAGAACCATTGCTAATCGTTTGGAACTGCCTCTACGGGAACAGGAGCGCATGGCTGAAGCATTTAGGGGTGCCATATAGCCCGCAGAGAGTCGCCAGAGAACCACATCGAAACTCATTACTCGAATAAGGGTTATTTTCCTAAAAAATACCTGGGAGGTGATTCGCCCGGAGAGGGTTGCGTTGAATTTGAGAAAGTGCGGGAAACAGTGATTTGGCGGAAGATCACAGGAGTCGAACCTGCCCAGGACCGCTGGCGGCCCCAACCGGATTTGAAGTCCGGCCGCCCCACCGGGGACGAGGATCTTCCTTCGGGAGTCAGAAGCAAGAGGCTGATTATAGCGCAGTTTATCCCTGGCGCTAAGGGGGAATAGCGGTGGCCCCCGGCAGCGATACCGGAGGCCGGCGGGGTTAAGGCTTCAGCAAATCTTTCACGTCCAGCAGGATAAATTCGTTATCGTCCGCCACGTTCGGCTGGCGGCTGGAAGAGAACGGGAAGTTATTGTCGTTGCCGACAATGATATGGCTACCGTCTACCACATCAACATTCTCGATAGTGAAGAACGGGAAGGTCAGCACGCCGTCGTTCAGCGGCTTGCGCGCCAACTTGTTCGGGTCCTGAATGTTCAGCAGATCGATATACGCCAGTTTTTCCACCGGTTTGCCGACGTTGGCGTCCGAGAAGGCTATTTTATACACCCGTTTGAACTTCGCCAGCTGGCTGAAGCAGTTGTCGGTCGGTGCACCCGCCGCGCAGGCTTTGTCCGGCGTGCCTTCGCCGTTGTCGCGCTCAATCACCAGGCCATGCGTGGCGTCGATCATATTGAAATCGCCGATGGCGTTCTGGTTATCTTCCAGTACGTATTGCCAGCTGCGGCCGGTCCATGCCTGCTGTTTCACGTCAAACTCCAGCACCCGCAGGTAGCGTTTGCCGTCGACGTTTTCAAACTTCTCGCCGTCCCACAGTGCGCCTTCGAGCAGCGGGTAGAGTTTGCTGCCGTCCGGCGACGCCGCCATGCCTTCAAAGCCCTTGGAGCGCGCCACCTGGAAGTTCTGTTTGCCGTCCGGTGCGCCCGGCAGGGTCAGCGTCGGGTTGTCCGGCGATTTCACTACCTTGCCGTCCACCTTGGTGTCGAACACCGCCAGCACCTTGCCGTCCAGATCGGCCTTGATCAAGTAAGGGCCGAATTCGTCGCCGATCCACAGCGCATTGTCGGCGAACTGGAAGCTTTCAGGGTCGAAATCACTGCCGGTCAGGTAACGTTTTTCGGTGCTTTCATTGATGATATGGAAGGGCACCTTCTGATCCGGATCGTGCAGGAATACCGTCTTCAGCGGCGTGACCGTGCCGGTGCTGAAGTCGATTTTATAGTGATTAAGATACAGCATGGCGTCCGGCGAGTTGGCCTTGCTGCCAAAGCCGTTGTCGGTCAGCACCCAGTAGGTGCCGTCGGGCATATGTTTGATACCGGAATGGCCCTGCAAGGGTTGGCCGTTGATCGGCAGGCCGACGCCGGTCATGCGATCGGCAGATTTGCCCGCCACGCTGCCCAATTCGGTGACACGTTGGCCGCTGGTGTATTTGCCGCTTTGCCGTAAATCGCTCGGCGCATCCTGTGGCGCGGAGATGTTGGATTTAACCGGCAGCAGCGCATGCCCGGCCAGTATCGCCTGCGCCGGCTGCGCGTCGGCCCACAGGTTGCTGCTTAATGCCATACAGCCGGCCAACAGCGCCAAACGGGTTTTGGTGATGTGCATGTCATGGTTCCCTAGTTGTTGTTATCGCCCCGAGGTAAAAGCAACGTCACTATAGGGAGCCGCAATGACAGAAATATTATTCGCGGAACGCCTGCCGGTAGCTGCGCGGATGAAAACGACCGGTGATGGCGATCAACACCACCACCAGCAGCGCATGGATTTGCCAGTCCAGCGTAAAGCCGCCGCTGTAGTCGCGCAGCAGGCCGGAAAGATACGGCGTCACCCCCGCCAGCAGAAAACCGATGCCCTGCATAAACGCCACTAACCGCCCCGCCGCCGCCGGGTGCGGGAGATGATCGAGCGCCAGTACCAGGCACAGCGGGAAGGCACCGCCCAACCCCAGACCGGCGATCAGTACCCACAGCCACGGCAGCGTCTGCGGCAGGTAAATCAGGCCGATAAAACCGATCAGTTGCAGCATCAGCGCCAACCATAACAGCGGCCGACGATCCTGCGCCCGCGCCACCGCCGGCAGCAACAGCGCGCCAATCACCTGGCCGAAGGTCATCAGCGCCAGCAGCGTTCCGCTGGCCTGCGGCTGCCAGCCAAGCTGCATGTAATACGGCGGCAGCCAGGCGATCAGGCTGGTATAACCGCCGTTGATCAAACCAAAATAAGCGCCCAGCAACCAGGCGCGGCGGCTGAACAGCAGGCTCGGGCCGGCAGAAGCGCCGGATGGCGCAAGGCGAGTCAGCCCAAGGCTGACCGGCCACCAGGCGATCAACGCCACCAGCGCCGGTGCGGCCCACCAGGCCAGCGCACTGTGCCAGCCATGTCCGGCGCTCATCAGCCACGGCGTTATCGCCGCCCCCAATCCGCCGCCACCCATCAGCGCCGCCGACCACAGCCCGGCCACCAACGCCATCCGCTTGAGAAAGTGATGCTTGATAATGCCGGGCATCACCGCCTGGATCACCCCAATCCCCAGCCCGCCCAGCGCCGCGCTCAGCATCAGTTGCGCGCTGCCCGGTGCCAGTTCGCGCCAGGCAGCACCAAGGCCGATCGCCAGCAGGCTCAGCACTACGCTGGTCCGTTCGCTGAACATGCGATTGATCGCCCCACCCGCCAGCGCCATCAGCCCCATCATCAGCACCGGCAAGGTGGTCAGCAGCGCCGCGCCGCCAAAGCTCAGCCCGGTGGCCTGCCGCAGCGTCGGCAGCAGCGGGCCGACAGAGGTCAACAAGGGCCGCATATTCAGGCCAATCAGCACCAGCGCCCACAGCAGCGGGTTAAACCAGCGGCGCGGGGTGGCGGGGGAAGCGGAATGATTTAACACGGCATAATCCTGGTCTTGCGGCATGAAGAGTGCAGCGTCACAGCCTGTGCGCCACAGCGTTGCGTTACTGTAGGCACCACCGCTAGTATTGGGAAATTAAATAATAGAATAGCCGGCAGTGGGAAAATGAATCGTTACCCGATGTTCAATCCGCAGTTATTGCTCAGCTTTGTCGCGGTCTGCGACAGCGGCAGCTTCACCCGCGCTGCGGATCGGGTGTTCCTGTCGCAATCGACCGTCAGCCAGCAAGTGCGGCGGCTGGAGGAGATGCTCGGCAAACCGCTGTTTGAACGTTCATCCCATCAGGTGTTGCTGACCGAAGAGGGCGTCAAGCTATTGAGCTATGCGCGGCGGATTATCGCGTTGAATGAAGAAGCGCACGACGCGCTGACCGGCATCTGGCGCGACGGGGTATTGCGGTTGGGGATGCCGGAGGATTTCGCGGCACCGACCACCGAGCTGCTGGCGGAATTCAGCCGTGCGCACCCGCATCTGCGCCTCGACGTCGCCAGCGGCCTGAGCGCCGATCTGCACAGCGCCTACGCCCGCGAAGAGCTGGATCTGATCCTGGTCAAACAGCGCCGCAGCCAACCGCCGCGCGCCGCCAGGCCGGAACCGCTGCTGTGGCTGGACAGCCTGGCCTTTCCGGCGATCGAACAATCCCCGGTGCCGTTGGCGGTGTTTCCGCTCAATGGCCTGTACCGTGAGGAGCTGTGTCTGGCGCTGGATAACCTCGGCAAACGCTGGCGCATCGGTTACAGCAGCGCCAGCCTGGCGGCACTTACCGCCGCCTCCGCCGCCGGGTTGGGCGTCACCCTGTTGCCGGCCGGCTGCCGGTTGCCGAGCCACCGGGTGCTGGGCATCGCCGAGGGGTTACCGCCGGTCGGCAGCTTCGAGCTGGCACTTTACTACCGCGACAGTGCCCCCGCCGCCACCCCGGCGCTGGCCGAGCGCCTGAAGGCGTTCTGCGGGTTGGTGTGAGGGACGTTATTCCAAAAGCTGGGGATGTTTGAGTCGAAGCCAGTCATTGACCGCCAGCCATAATGCCTCGGCCTGTTCCAGACAAGCCTGCACCGCCGCATCTGTGACCAAATCACCTGAATAATCAGCAATGTTGCGTTGTTTTCGCAAAGTATCCAGACAAATCATGGTTTCACGGGGGATCCCCACCGTAAGCGGCAATGATTGAATCACAATCTGGTGATGGCCTGGTTTACTGGTCAACGTCCGAAAGCCTTGCGCCTGTAAAGCCGCATTGGCCATTTGCATTACCGCTTTATACGCCGTGTCAAAACGGCTTTCATTGCTGAGCTGCGCAATGCTGGCATCACGCCTATTACGTGCAGCGGCGGAGAGTAATTTTCTAATAGCGCCCGAATCAGGCGGTATCGCCTCCTGGCCGATGCCGACCAGATTGTCCAATGTCATCCTTGTCTCCCAAAATCCATAATTGCGGTTTATTCATAATGTCCTGAATAAACGCAGAACCCTCAGCCAAAGCCAACTGCCATTCTGCTGAAGAGTACAACTTAGGGTTAATTTCCCTGCCCAGCGTCTCCTGTAGCGGATAAAAAGTTTTGATAATCTCCGTGAAAGACACATCGCCGACGATCAAAACATCTATGTCGCTGTCTGCATTAGCTTTACCACTGGCGATTGAGCCAAAAACAAAGGCCAACTGAAGCTCGGCGTTGAGCCCGGACAAAGCCTGTTGCAAACACCCGACAACCCCGGAAGTTTTGCGGAAAACAGCCGCCAGCTCAGTAAAAATCAGGCAGTCGGGATTAGCCCTGTAACAAATTTGATTCCCCTGTTGCTGCCTGAGCAAAATGCCGCTCTGCGCCAGTTTATTCAACTCTTTATGCAGAGTGCCGGCCTGAGTTGCGGTCCGGCGCGCAATTTCACGCACATGAAACGCTTGCTCCGGCTGAGTTAGCAGCAGGCTTAGCACTTTTCGCCGATATTCGCTGAACAGGATGTCGAGCAGAGGATGGTACATGACGCCTCTTTTTGTAGCCTTATTTGCTACGAATGTAGCCTTTAAGGCTACAAAAAGGCAACTAATACCCGGCTTCACCATGGCGTTCGCGGTACTCTTTGGGCGTTGCGTCATAGCCTTTCTTGAACACCGAATAGAAATATTGCAACGACGGGTAGCCGCACATCTGCGAGATTTCGTTGATGGTCAGCGAAGTCGCCGTCAGCAGATTACGGGCGCGCTCCAGTTTTTCCTGATGGATCATATGGTGGATGGTTTCGCCGGTCTCGTCCCGAAAGCGTTTTTCCAGGTTGGAACGCGACATACCGACCGCATCCAGCACCTGCTCGACCTTGATGCCCTTGCAGGCGTGATGACGGATGTAATGCATGGCCTGAATCACCGCCGGATCGCGCAGCGAGCGGAAATCGGTGGAACGGCGTTCAATCACCTTCACCGGCGGCACCAGGATACGTTGCAGCGGCAGTTCGCGGCGGTCCAGCAACTGATGCAGCAGCTTGGCGGCGCGGTAACCCATCTGCCGGGTGCCCTGCGCCACCGAAGACAGCGCCACCCGCGACAGGTAGCGCGTCAGCTCTTCGTTATCGATGCCGATCACGCAGAGTTTCTCCGGCACCGCGATATCCAGGTGCTCGCACACCTGCAGCAAATGGCGCGCCCGCGCGTCGGTCACGGCGATGATGCCGGTCTGCTGCGGCAGGGTCTGCACCCAATCCGCCAGCCGGTTCTGCGCGTACTGCCAGTTCTCCGGCGCGGTGGCCATACCCTGATACACCACGCCCTGATATTGCTCTGCCACCACCCGCTGGCGGAAAGCCTGTTCGCGCTCCTGCGCCCAGCGTTTGCCGCCTTCCGCCGGCAGGCCGTAAAAAGCAAAGCGATTGATCCCCTTCTCCTTCAGGTGCATAAACGCCGCCTCCACCAGCGCCTGATTATCGGTGGCGATATAGTGCACCGGCGGGTAGTCCTCCTCACGGTGATAGGAGCCGCCAACGCCGACGATCGGCACATTGACGTTATGCAGCAACCGCTCAATCTCGCGATCGTCGTAATCGGCGATCACCCCATCGCCCAACCAGTCCTTGATGTTGTCGATACGGCAGCGAAAATCCTCTTCGATAAAGATGTCCCAGTCACACTGTGAAGCCTGTAAATACTCGCCGACGCCCTCGACCACCTGGCGGTCATACACTTTATTGGCGTTGAACAGTAACGTAATGCGAAAGCGCTTCGCGAACATGCGGCATCCCCGATAAATAAACTGCTCTCTGGGATAGCACAGCTATCTTCGAGAGCAGAAAGCATTACCTCATAACTGTGAGCTCAAGCGCGATTTATGCCCGGCGCTTGGTGGCAGAGTCCATCCACACCGCCAGCAGCAGTATCGCGCCCTTGACGATGTACTGCCAGAAGGTCGGCACGTCCAGCATGCTCATGCCGTTATCCAGCGACGCCATGATAAACGCCCCCATCACCGCGCCGGCTACGCTGCCGATGCCGCCGGCCAGGCTGGTGCCGCCAATCACGCAGGCGGCGATGGCATCCAGCTCGGCGATATTGCCCGCCGACGGCGAGCCGGCGCCCAGCCGCGAACTGAGGATCAGCCCGGCAATCGCCACCATCAGGCCATTGATGGCGAACACCGCCAGCTTGGTGCGTTCGACGTTGACCCCCGACAGGCGCGCGGCGTCGATATTGCCGCCAATGGCATAAATCCGGCGGCCAAAAGCGGTGCGGGTGGCCATAAATATCCCCGCCAGCATCAGCGCGGTGAGGATCAGTACCGGCGTGGGTACGCCGCGGTAATCGTTGAGCAGATAAATGGCCCCCAGCACCACCACCGCCAGGATACTTTGCCGTGTCACGTCGCCGGTCGCCGCGGCCACCGGCAGCCCGAGCTGCGCGCGTCGGCTGCGTCGCCGCCATTGCCAGGCGACGAACAGCATCAACCCGACGGCACCGATGCCAAAACCCACACCGCTCGGCAGATAGCTCTGGCCGATCTGCGACATGGCGCCGCTGGTCGGCGCTACCGTGGTGCCGTTGGTGATGCCGATCAGAATGCCGCGAAAGGCCAGCATGCCCGCCAGCGTGACGATAAACGACGGTACCTTGCGGTACGCCACCCACCAGCCGTTCCAGGCTCCCAACAGCAGGCCGGCCAGTAGCGTGACCACGATGGTCAGCGGCAGCGGCCAGCCGAGCCAGACGTCAAAAATCGCCGCCGCGCCGCCCAATAGCCCCATCATCGAACCGACCGACAAGTCGATCTCCGCCGAAATGATCACGAACACCATGCCTACCGCCAAAATGCCGGTAATCGCCGTCTGGCGCAGCAGGTTGGAGATATTGCGCGCGCTGAGATAAGCCCCCTCGGTGGTAAAGGTAAAGAACAGCATAATGACGGCGATCGCCGCCAGCATCACCAGCACCTGAAAATTGATGGATTTCAGCTTCAGGATGGGCTTTTTATCGGTAATTTCCTGCACTATCGCGTCAGACTGCGTGCTTTTCGACATCTGTTTCACTCCTCAATGCGGCTTCCATCACCTGTTCCTGGGTCAACCCCCGGTTTTCCAGCGACGCCTTGATACGCCCCTGATGCATCACCAACACGCGGTCGCTGAGGCCCAGCACTTCCGGCAGTTCCGAAGACACCACGATCACCGCGATACCCTGCTGTACCAGCTGATTGATTAATTTATAGATTTCCTGTTTTGCGCCGATATCGATACCGCGGGTCGGCTCGTCCAGAATGAGGATTTTCGGCTTCAGCAGCAGGCATTTGGCCAAAATCGCCTTCTGCTGATTACCGCCGCTCAGCCTGGCGATCGCCAGCTCGGGCGACGACGTTTTCACCTTCAGTTGCGCCAGCGACTGGCGAATGGTCGCCTGCTCCTGCGCGTCGTCGATCACCGTCAATGCGCCACTGAAATCGCTCAGCGCCGCCAGCGTCATATTCGCCCCGACGCCCATCACCGGCACAATGCCGTCGCGCTTGCGGTCTTCCGGCACCATGGCGATGCCGTGGCGCATCGCCTGCCGGCAATTATTGATAACGGCCGGCTGGCCGTTAATGCGGATGCTGCCCTGCCAGCGGCCGGCATAGACGCCGAACAGGCACTGCATGGTCTCGGTACGGCCGGAGCCGACCAACCCGGCGACGCCAAGAATTTCGCCGCGCCGCAGGCTGAACGACACTTCATCCACCCGGCGGACGTGGCGGTTCACCGGGTGCCAGGCGGTCAGGTTATCCACCTGCAAAATCACGTCGCCGATCGCATGCTGCTGTTGCGGGTACAGCTCGGTCAGTTCGCGCCCCACCATCATGGCGATAATGTCTTTTTCGCTCATCTCCGCCGCCGGCCGCGTGCCGATATGCTTGCCGTCGCGGATCACGCAGATCAGATCCGAGATCGCTTTCACCTCGTTCAGCTTGTGCGAAATGTAAATGCAGGCGATGCCGTGATCGCGCAGATCCTGAATGATCGCCAACAGCGTGGCGGTTTCGCTTTCGGTCAGCGACGCCGTCGGTTCATCCAGCACCAGCAGCCGCACCTGCTTGTTGAGCGCCTTGGCGATCTCCACCAGTTGCTGCTGCCCCAACCCCAACTCGCCGACGCGGGTATTGGGATCCACCTCCAGCTTGACCTGCGCCAGCATGCGCCGGCAGCGCAGGTACATGGCGTCGTAATCCATCACGCCACGGCGACACTGTTCGTTGCCGAGAAACATGTTTTCCAGCACCGTCATCTGCTTCACCAACGCCAATTCCTGATGGATGATGGCAATGCCTTTTTTCTCGGTGTCGCGGATATTTTTTGCCGCCAACACATCGTCGGAAAAATAAATATCGCCCTGATAACTGCCGTGCGGATATATTCCGCACAGCACTTTCATCAGCGTGGATTTTCCCGAGCCGTTTTCACCGCACAAGGATAATACCTGGCCGGCCTCCAGTTGCAGGCTGACATTATCCACGGCCTTGACCGCACCGAATTGCATGGTGATATTTTTCATTTCCAATAGGCAGGGCATTATTCCCTCCACGTCACCGGATATCGGTATTAATTAAGGTCGGATTTTTTATGGAAACCGTCGGCAATAATAGTGCTGTCGATATTCGATTTATCTACCGGGATCGGCGTCAATAACCAGGCCGGCACCGGTTTGACGCCGTTATTCAGGGTCGCGTTGGATTTGGGTTTTTCGCCTTTGCCCAGTTGCACGGCAATGCTCGCCGCCTCATCGGCCAGCTTGCTGATCGGCTTGTAGACCGTCATGGTCTGGGTGCCGGCCATGATGCGCTTCACCGCCGCCAGATCGGCGTCCTGGCCGGTGATGGCCACCTTGCCCGCCAGTCCCTGCGCGGCCAGTGCCTGGATCGCCCCGCCGGCGGTCGCGTCGTTGGAAGCCACCACGGCGTCGATATGGTTGCTGTTGGCGGTCAGCGCATTTTCCATGATTTTCAATGCGTTTTCCGGCAGCCAGCCATCAACCCACTGATCGCCCACCACCTTGATTTTCCCGCTGTCGATCAAGGGTTGCAGCACCTTCATCTGGCCCTGACGGAACAGTTTGGCGTTGTTATCCACCGGTGAACCGCCCATCAGGAAATAATTCCCCTGCGGCACCCGCTGCACCAGGCTTTGCGCCTGCAGTTCACCGACCTTTTCGTTATCGAAGGAGATATAGAAATCGATATCGGCGTTATTGATCATGCGATCATAGGCCAATACTTTAATGCCTTCCCGCTTGGCCTCGCTGATGACGTTGCTCAGCACCTGGCCGTTATAGGGAATGATCACCAACACGTCGACGCCGCGGTTAATCATGTTTTCTATCTGCGCCATCTGGGTTTCTTCATTGCCGTTGGCCGATTGAACAAAAACGTCCGCCCCCAATGTTTTGGCCTTGCTGACGAAAATGTCGCGGTCTTTTTGCCAGCGCTCCAGACGCAGATCGTCGATCGCCATGCCGATTTTGATTTCTTTGCTCAGTGCCGGTTGGCTGGCCAGCGCCAGCAGCGCGCAGACCGAAAGGAACAGGGGTTTTAATTTCATCTTATATACCTTTGTTATTTAATGTGTAAGGGTAATAATTGAAACGAACTGGTTAAGGATTGTTGTCGGTTATTTACTGTTCGGCAATTACAGATTTTTACCGGCGAATTATGTTTTTTGGTTTAATGTTGTTTTTATGATGGCGGTCATGCTTTCACCCTGAAAAAAGCCTTCGAGTACCATAAAATTCAAATGAAACACGCTTAAATACCTATTATGAGATCTGCCGCACATTTAATAATTCTGTGAATTTAAGAGTGAAATAACGTAATTGAGCCACAGGGCTCTAACTCCGAAGATAAATGCATCCCGTAAATCGGGCATCGCTACCCAGGAGTCGAAAATGCAATCCTATTTTGATCAGCTTGAGCAAGTTCGCTACGAAGGCCCCGACAGCAATAACCCGCTGGCTTTCCGCCACTATAATCCCGATGAGTTGGTGCTCGGCAAACGCATGGCCGACCATCTGCGCTTCGCCGCCTGTTACTGGCACACCTTCTGCTGGAACGGCGCGGACATGTTCGGCGTCGGGGCCTTTGATCGGCCCTGGCAGCAGCCGGGCGATGCGTTGACGCTGGCAAAACGCAAGGCCGACGTGGCGTTCGAATTCTTCCACAAGCTGAACGTGCCTTACTATTGCTTCCACGACGTCGACGTTTCGCCGGAAGGCGCTTCGCTGAAAGAGTATCTGAATAACTTTGCGGTGATGACCGACGTGCTGGCGGAAAAGCAGCAAAGCAGCGGCGTGAAGCTGTTGTGGGGCACCGCCAACTGCTTTACCCATCCGCGCTACGGCGCAGGCGCGGCCACCAACCCGGACCCGGAAGTGTTCAGTTGGGCAGCAACGCAGGTATTCACCGCCATGAACGCCACTCATCGACTGGGTGGCGAGAACTACGTGCTGTGGGGCGGGCGCGAAGGTTACGAAACCCTGCTGAATACCGACCTGCGCCAGGAGCGCGAGCAGATTGGCCGCTTTATGCAAATGGTGGTGGAGCACAAACACAAAACCGGTTTCCAGGGCACGCTGTTGATCGAACCCAAACCGCAGGAACCCACCAAGCATCAGTACGACTACGACGTCGCCACGGTGTACGGTTTCCTGAAGCAGTTCGGGCTGGAGAAGGAGATCAAGGTCAATATCGAGGCCAACCACGCCACCCTGGCCGGGCACTCCTTCCACCATGAAATCGCCACCGCCATCGCACTCGGCATCTTCGGCTCGGTCGACGCCAACCGCGGCGATCCGCAGTTGGGCTGGGATACCGACCAGTTCCCCAACAGCGTGGAGGAGAACGCCCTGGTGATGTTCGAAATCCTCAAGGCCGGCGGTTTCACCACCGGTGGCCTGAACTTCGACGCCAAGGTCCGCCGCCAAAGCACCGACAAATACGATCTGTTCTACGGCCATATCGGTGCGATGGACACGATGGCGCTGGCGCTGAAAGTGGCGGCCAGGATGACCGCCGATGGCCAACTTCCTCAGCAGGTCGCCCGACGTTACGCCGGCTGGAACGGTGAGCTGGGCCAGCAAATTTTGCAGGGCAAACTGTCGCTGGAAGCCTTGGCGCAGTACGCTGAACAGCATGCACTGGCGCCGCAGCACGCCAGCGGCCGTCAGGAGCAGCTCGAGAACCTGATGAACCGCTACCTGTTCGGTTAACTGACCCGCGCGGCGCACCGTCCGCCGCGCTTTAAAGGATCTCAATCATGTACATCGGCATCGATCTCGGCACCTCCGGCGTAAAAATCATTTTGCTCGGTGAGCAGGGCCAACTGCTCGCCAGCCAGAGTGAACCGCTGCCCATCTCCCGCCCCCATCCCCTGTGGTCAGAACAGGCGCCGCAGGACTGGTGGCACGCCACCGATCGCGCCATGCTGGCGCTGGGCAAACAGCACAGTCTGCAACAGGTGAAGGCCATTGGCCTCAGCGGCCAGATGCACGGCGCCACGCTGCTGGATGACCGCCAGCAGGTGCTGCGCCCGGCCATCTTGTGGAACGACGGCAGAAGCGCCGCGCAGTGCCAGGCGCTGGAGCGGGCGGTGCCGCAATCGCGGCAAATTACCGGCAACCTGATGATGCCCGGCTTTACCGCACCCAAGCTGCTGTGGGTGCAACAGCATGAACCGCACCTGTTCAGCCAGATCGATAAAGTGCTGTTACCCAAAGATTATCTGCGCTGGTGCATGACCGGTGAATTCGCCGGCGATATGTCGGACGCCGCAGGCACCGGGTGGCTGAACGTAGCGCAGCGCGACTGGAGCGACGAGATGCTGGCCGCCTGCGGCCTGTCGCGCCGCCACATGCCGCAGCTGTTCGAAGGCAATCAGATCACCGGCCAGACCCACACCGAGCTGGCAAGGCGCTGGGGGATGCCGCCGGTGCCGGTGGTGGCCGGCGGCGGCGACAATGCCGCCGGGGCGATCGGCGTTGGGCTGTATCAGGCCGGACAAGCCATGCTGTCGCTCGGCACCTCGGGCGTTTACTTTGCGGTCAGCGACGGCTTTCTCAGCAACCCGGCCAGCGCGGTGCACAGCTTCTGCCATGCGCTGCCCGACACCTGGCACCTGATGTCGGTGACGCTCAGCGCCGCCTCCTGCCTGGATTGGGTCTGCAAACTGACCAATGTCGACAGCGTCGCCACCCTGCTGCGCAACGTCGAACAGGCCCCTCCGGCGGAAGCCCCGCTGTGGTTTTTGCCTTACCTTTCCGGCGAACGCACGCCGCACAACAATCCCAACGCCAAGGGGGCGTTCTGGGGCCTCACCCACCAGCACGGGCCAAACGATCTGGCGCGCGCGGTGCTGGAAGGCGTCGGTTTTGCCCTGGCGGACGGCATGGACGTGCTGCACGCCAGCGGCCTGCAGCCTTCGAACATCACCTTGATCGGCGGCGGCGCACGCAGCCCGTTCTGGCGGCAGATGCTGGCGGATATCAGCGGCCAACGGCTGGAATACCGCACCGGCGGCGACGTCGGTCCGGCGCTGGGGGCAGCGCGCCTGGCGCAGATTGCCCTGAATCCGCAGCGCCCGCTGAGCGACCTGCTGCCCGAATTGCCACTGGAACAGCTGCACGAACCGGATGCCGAGCGCCATCGGCACTACGCCGCGCGGCGCAGCACCTTCCGCGAGCTGTATAGCTGTTTGTTGCCGCTGATGTAAGGCCGTGGGGGCGTTAACCCTGCCCCCTCATTATTACCAAATCGAATAGTCGCCAGTGGTAAATGTCACTGCCAACCTGCGGGTTCCTCTCCTAAATTGGTGGGTGTTTTTTGACGCACCTCACCTCTGGATTAAGGAACTGAACGTGGAAAAAACCCAACAACAAAGCCGCAGAGATTTCCTCAGCCAAACCGGCAAGCTAACCACCGCCTGCGCGGTGATCGGGCTGACCGGCGGCGTGGCGCAGGCTGCACCACAGGCTGGCGGCCACTGTGCACCGGAGGCCAACCCCATGACCCTGACCGACAATCACTACGTGCTGAGCGACGTGCGGCTGGAGGAGGGTTTCGAATACGATGGCGATACGGTGATCGGCACCCGCACTGCGCTCTACCAGTTGGAAATCAAAGACGGCAACATTGCCGCCATCCATGCGGCGGATGCGGCGCCGATCGCCGGCGTGCCGCGCTATCAGGCACAAGGCCAGTTGCTGCTGCCGGCGTTTCGCGACATGCACATCCATCTGGACAAAACCTTCTACAGCGGCCCGTGGCAGGCACCGCGCCCACGCCAGGGCAAAACCATCATGGACATGATCGCGCTGGAACAGACGCTGATCCCCAAGCTGCTGCCGACCTCGCAACAGCGCGCGGAAAACCTGATCGCCCTGTTGCAATCCAAAGGCAGCACCGTGGCGCGCAGCCACTGCAATATCGATCCGGTCAGCGGGCTGAAAAGCCTGGAGCATCTGCAACGTGCGCTGGAAAATCACCGGGCCGATTTCAGCTGCGAAATCGTCGCCTTCCCGCAGCACGGCCTGTTGCATTCTAAAGTCGACAGCTTGATGCGCGAAGCCATGCAGATGGGCGTGCAATACGTCGGCGGGCTGGATCCGACCAACGTCGACGGTGCGATGGAGAAGTCGCTGGACGCGATGTTCCAGATTGCACTCGACACCGGCAAAGGCGTCGATATCCACCTGCACGAAA
The DNA here is from genome assembly GCF_003591175.1 of Serratia inhibens. GTDB lineage: Bacteria > Pseudomonadota > Gammaproteobacteria > Enterobacterales > Enterobacteriaceae > Serratia > Serratia inhibens. Next base: position 196,366 of record NZ_QYYG01000004.1, read on the forward strand.
CCAGCCCCGCCGGGGTAGCGGCGATTAACTACATGATCGCCACCCTAGAAAAAAACCCGGCGCTGCGCGGTAAGGTCACCATCAGCCACGCGTTCGCCCTGACCTCGCTGAACCCGAATGAGCTGGCGGAAACCGCCACCCGCCTGGCGGCACAGCAAATCACCATCGCCTCCACGGTGCCGATCGGTGGGCTGATGATGCCGCTGCCGCAGCTCAGTGAAAAAGGGGTATTTGTGATGACCGGAACCGACAGCGTGATCGACCATTGGTCGCCGTTCGGTACCGGCGACATTCTGGAAAAAGCCAATCTCTACGCCCAGCTGTATCGCGGTTCGGACGAGTTCCATCTGTCGCGCGCCCTGGCCATTTCCACCGGCGGCGTGCTGCCGCTGAACGACAAAGGCCAACGCGCGTGGCCCAAAGCCGGCGACAGCGCGGAGTTCGTGCTGCTCAACGCCAGTTGCTCCGCCGAGGCGGTGGCCCGCCTGCCTGCACGCAGCGCCACCTTCCATCGGGGGCGTCTGGTCGCCGGCCAGGTCAGCAAAGCCTGATGCTGGTCCGCTGATGCCATCATGATGGCCGTTTTTGGCCTTCTTCCCTGCAGGATAACGGCGCAGTATGGCGTTATACCCCACAGGCGGAGGCCGAAAATGTCACATAGCGCACTATTGATCATCGATGTTCAGCAATCATTCCAGCATCGCCCTTTCTGGCAAGAGGACGATCTGCCCGCTTTCCAGCAGGCGATCACAAGATTAATTGAAGGCTGCCGCCGGCAGGGCGTGGCGCTGGTCGACGTGTTCCACGTTTCCCCGCAGGGGCCATTCTCGCTGGCGTCCGGTTTTGTGCAGCGTCTGCCGTTCCTCAGCCACCAGGCGGACGTTACCCTGCACAAACATGTGCATAACGCGCTGACCGAATCCGGGTTGGATGCCTGGCTACGTGAACGGGAGATCAACCACCTGATTATCTCCGGCATTCGTACCGAGCAGTGCTGCGAAACCACCACCCGCGTGGCAAACGATCTCGGCTATCGGGTGACCTTCGTCACCGAGGCGACCCTGACGTTCCCGATGCAGCACCCCGACGGCCAGATCTTTACCACCGAACAGCTCAAGCGGCATACTGAGACGGTGCTGGTCGACCGTTTCGCCCAGCTCGCCAGCGTGGATGAGGCGTTGGCGCAACTGTCACAGGAGTCATAATGCCGCAGGCCGTCTACTTTCTGATGCTGCCCCAGGTGCTGTCGCTGGACGTCAGCGGCCCGGCCGAAACCCTGCGCCTGGCCGGTACGTTCAGCCTGCATTACATCGGCCCGGAGCCGCAGGTAACCTGCTCCATCGGCATGACGCTGAGCCGGCTGGAGCCGCTGCCCGCCCGGCTGGAAGACGACGCAATTTTGGTGGTGCCGGGGGTCAGCGATTCGGCGCGCTACTTTGCCAATCCGCAAGCCGAGCAGGCTCGCCGCTGGCTGTCGGCGCTGCAACCCGATCTGCAAAGCCGGCGCATCACGCTGGTCTGCGTGTGTTCCGGCGCGCTGCTGGCGGCGCAGGCCGGCTTGCTCGACGGCTACCAGTGCACCACTCACCATGACGTGCTCGAACGCATGCGCCTGCAAGCGCCGGCAGCGCTGGTGAAAGAAAACCGCATCTTTGTCGAGGACCGCAGCGTCTACACCAGCGCCGGTATTACCGCCGGTATCGATCTGGCGCTGCACCTGATCAACCGCCAGTGCGGCGCAACCCGGGCGACGGAAGTCGCCCGCGAAATGGTGGTGTATTTCCGCCGTTCCGGCGACGACCCGCAGCTTTCGCCGTGGCTACGCTATCGCAATCATCTGCACCCGGCGGTCCACCGCGCCCAGGATGTGATGGCCGCCGAGCCTGAGGCCGAATGGTCAGTGCCGCAAGTGGCGGAAAAAGCCCACGTCAGCAGCCGCCATCTGGCGCGGCTGTTCCGCAGCCATATCGGCATCAGCGTACGGGAATATCATGAGCAGCTGCGGCTGGCCGTGGCGCAACAGCGACTGCAACAGGGATATGGGCTTGAGAAGGCGGCGCTGGCGGCCGGGTTCTCGTCCGGTCGCCAGCTGCGGCGCGCGCAACAGCGCGGGCAAAACCCGTTATGACACCAGCCTGCGAACATCCAGCTTTTGCAACCCCATCGACAACAGCAGGCTGAGCGCCAGCGCCACACCGAATACCCAGAAGATATCCAGCAGCGGATAAGCGCTGAGTTCAAGATGCCGGTTGCGCATAAAGTTGACGATAATGGCGTGAAAACCGTAGATCGCCAGCGAATGGCGGGAAAAAACGCCCAGCCAGCCGATCGGATCCGGCAGGCAGTTTTTAAACCATACCAGCAGCGACACCGCCGCGATAAACACCAGCGGGCCGCAGTAGATGTAAAAGGTATCGGCGAAACTGCCGTTGATGAACATCTGGCTTTTGGTGCCGCGAACAATCAGCGCCACGCTGAGTACAAAGCCCAGCGCCGCCAGCCAGCTGATGCCACGCCGCCCGGTGTCCATCATGCCAATCGCCCGCCCGGCCAGCGCGTACAGCAGGTAATAGAAGGTGTCGCCGTAGATATACAGATTCACCGGCAGCAGGTGGGCGTTGCCGACAGTCAGCGAGCCGGTATTGGGGTTGGCGATCACTGCCAGGATCACCAGTACCCCGGCCAGATAACGGCGCGAGACCGGTTTGACGCTGATCAGCGGCGAGAGCAAATAAATCACCGCAATCGCATAGAAGAACCACAGGTGATAAAACACCGGTTTTTGCAGCATGCCGCGCAGAGACGGCCAGAAGCCGATTTTGGTGAAGGCCGCGATATAGACCAGCGCAATGAGGCTGTAGAACAGGATGCAGCAGCCAATACGGATGAAATGTTTTTTGCCGGCGCTTTTCTCACCGAAAAACAGATAGCCGGAAATCATGAAAAACAGCGGCACCGAAACGCGCGACATGCCGTTCAGCACGTTGGCGATGTCCCAGTTATGTTCCCCCACCGCCATGCCGTTGGTGACGTAATAGGTGGTGGCGTGGATCATCACCACCATCATGCACGCCACCGCGCGCAGGTTATCTATCCAGCCAATTTTAGTGCTCAAAACGGTGCCCGACGTTGTGTCATATTTGTATGTTAATAAGAGGTTATAGAGCACGGGGCGCGGCGACAACCCAAAAGCGAAATATCAGAATGTGCTGAAACAACACCTTATCGTTGCTAAGGTGAACAATTGGCGGCAAAATAGCCGCCATAACTCGCTCAGTTTGCGCTTCCCGCCCTGGCAGTTCCTTTTTTCTTCTTCACTATCAGTACTATAAATATGAAAACGACATTACCACCTGCGGCACGCTTGGGCCGCCAGGCGCTTTTATTCCCTCTTTGTCTGGTGCTGTTCGAATTTGCCACCTATATCGCCAACGATATGATCCAGCCCGGTATGCTGGCGGTGGTGGCAGAGTTCAACGCCGGCGAAGAGTGGGTGCCGACATCCATGACCGCCTATCTGGCCGGTGGCATTTTCTTGCAATGGCTGCTCGGCCCGCTGTCGGACCGACGTGGCCGCCGCCCGGTGATGCTGGCCGGCGTAGCGTTCTTTATCGTCGCCTGTCTGGCCATTTTGCTGGTGACCAACATCGAGCAGTTTATCTTTATGCGTTTCCTGCAGGGTATTGGCCTGTGCTTTATCGGCGCGGTCGGCTACGCCACGATACAGGAATCCTTCGAGGAATCGGTGTGCATAAAAATCACTGCGCTGATGGCCAACGTGGCGCTGATCGCCCCGCTGCTCGGGCCGTTGGCCGGGGCTGCGCTGATCCACGTCGCGCCATGGCAGAGCATGTTCGTGCTGTTTGCGGCGCTGGCGGCGATTGCCTTTTACGGCTTGTGGAAAGCGATGCCGGAAACCGCCTCGCTACAGGGCGATAAATTCTCGGCCGCCAACCTGTGGCGCGACTATCGCCAGGTGCTGGCCAACCGCCGCTTTGTCTGCGGGGCGCTGGCCATCGGTTTCGCCAGCCTGCCGCTGCTGGCCTGGATTGCCCAGTCGCCGGTGATCCTGATCAGCGGCGAATCGCTGTCGACGCTGGATTACGGCCTGTTGCAGATCCCGGTGTTCGGCGCGCTGATCCTCGGCAACCTGACGCTGGCGCGCCTGACCGGCAAAAACAGCGTAGAACGCCTGATCAAGCTGGGCGCGGTACCTATGATGCTGGGGCTGCTGGTCGCGGCGCTGGCTACGCTGTTCTCCAGCCACGCCTATCTGTGGATGACCGCCGGGCTGAGCCTGTACGCCTTCGGTATCGGGCTGGCCAACGCCGGGCTGTACCGCCTGACGCTGTTCTCAAGCGCCGTCAGCAAAGGGACGGTCTCCGCCACCATGGGTATGTTGAGCATGCTGGTGTTTACCGTCGGTATCGAGCTGGCGAAAGTGGCCTATGTCTGGGGCGGCAGCGGGTTGTTCAACCTGTTTAACCTGATCAGCGGCCTGTGCTGGCTGGCGCTGGTGGCGCTGTTCCTCGGCAAACGCCGCAGCGGCGACGCAACGCCCACGCCTAACGAAGCGCTGTAACGACAAACGGGGCTAACGCCCCGCTTTTTTCTAGCGTATTACCATCAACCGCCAAACAGCCCGCCATCGCGCAGCAGATGTTGATTGCCTTTGCGACGGGTAAAGCCGCTGCGATCGAAAAATTCCAGCACCTGGATCGCCAGCTTGCGGCCGACGCCGAGCCTGTCGCGGAAATCCGCGGCGTTGGTGCTGCCCTGCGTGGCATCCAGCTCCCGGATAAGCGCAGCGAACTGTTCGATACGCCGGCTGAGATAGTAACGGTCCACCACCACCGCAGTGATGTGGCCCAACTGCGCCGCTTTACGCAGCGTCGCCCGCACGGGGGCCTCTTCCTCACCCAATTCGGCGGCCAAATCGCGCACCCACCAGGCTTCGTCACCGAACAGCGGCTCAATACGAGCCCACAGAATCTGTTCTTCAGCGCTGAACGCCAGGCCATGCTCCGGCAAGTGCAGCCAGCCGCGCGTATTGCGCACGCTGCCGGCGGCCAGCAGCCGATCGATCATCATAAATACCGGCGCTTCAGGCAACAAAGGCAACGCCATGCGCCGCAGGCGCGCTCGTCCCAACCCAAGCTGATCGGCATGTTGGCGGTGGTAATCTTCCAGCACCTGCAGCAGGCGTTGTTCGCTCTGCTGCACGTTATCCTGCGCCAGCGCCAACTCACCGGCGATCAACAGCTCATGACCCGCCAACAGCTCCGACAGCCCGCTTTCGGTCAGTTGCCGCGCCCAGGCGAACATCGCCAGATCCAGCGGCCCGTTGGGCAAGTGCAGCGCCAGCGCCTGGCGATCGTCGCCGGCCTGCGCCAATGCCGCCAACCAGGCAAGGTAGTCCGGCTGGCGTTTACCGCGTTTCGGCGTCGTCAAACTCAGCACCCGTGCGCCGCCCAGGGTCTGGCGCGCGCCGATATCGCGCAGCACCAGCCGATCGTTGTCCGCCAGCCACAGCGGGCGATCGAGGATCAGTTCCGCCAGGTGTTCATTCAATAACGCAATGCGTCCGGTGATATGGCTGGCGGCATGATGCAGATGCAGCGGTTGCCAATGCTTTATCGGCTGGTCGGCATCCAGCGCGACCAGAATGCGTTCTGCCGCCTGCAACGGCTTTTTCGCCAACAACCAGTCACCGCGAGCCACCTGCTCTTTGCCGACGTCACCGCTGATATTCAGCGCAATGCGCTGTCCGGCCTGCGCCCGTTCAACCTGTTGATTCTGCGCATGCAGGCCACGCACCCGCACCGGGGCGTCCGCACCGGTCAGCCATAACATATCCCCTACCGCCACCTGCCCACCCAGCGCGGTGCCGGTCACCACCAGACCCGCCCCTTTCACGCTGAAGGCGCGGTCTACCGCCAGCCGGAAACGGCGCGTCAACGCATGCTCATCAGGCCGTAACGCCAGTAAATGCGCACGCAGCGCGTCAATCCCCCGATCCCGCACCGCGGCGGTGACAAACTGCGGCGCATCGGGCCAGCCCTGCCGCGCCAGTTCATCGCTAACCTGCCACCGCACCTCGTCAACCCGCGCTTCGTCCACCCGATCGGCCTTGGTCAATGCCACCGTCAACGCCGGACGCCCGCTCAGCCGCAGGATCGCCAGGTGCTCACGGGTTTGCGCCATCACGCCGTCGTCGCAGGCCACCACCAGCAGCGCATGATCGATACCGCCGATGCCCGCCAGCATATTGGCGAGGAATTTTTCATGGCCGGGCACGTCGATAAATCCCAGCACCCGGCCGTCGGGCTGCGGCCAGTAGGCATAACCCAGATCTATGGTCATGCCACGGCGCTTTTCTTCCGGCAGGCGATCGGCGTTGATCCCGGAGATCGCCTGCAACAGGGTGGTTTTGCCATGATCGACATGGCCGGCGGTGGCGATAATCATGCGTTTAACGCCTCAATCAGCGCCTGTTCCTGCTCCAGACAGCGCAGATCCAGCCACAGCCGGCCGTCGTTAATTCGGCCAATCACCGGCTGCGGCAAGCGGCGCCAGCGTTCTGCCAGCGCTTCCAGCGTCGCCCCACGGCCGTCGAGCGGCGTAAAGGTCAATGCGTAGCTGGGTAACCTGTCCACCGGCAGCGAGCCGCTGCCAATTTGCGACCAGCACGGCTCGGCGCGCAGCTGGAAGCTTTCGCCAAACAGCGGTTCCAACGCGTGCGACAAGCGTTCGGCTGCGGCCTGCATCGCCTGCTGCGGGCGGGTCAGCAGCCGCAGCGTCGGCAGTTGCTCCACCAACAACTCAGGCTGTTGATAGAGGCGCAGCGTGGCTTCCAGCGCCGCCAGCGTCAGCTTGCCGACACGCAACGCACGTTTAAGCGGATGCTGCTGCAACCGGGCGATCAGCGCCTTTTTGCCGACGATAATCCCGGCCTGCGGGCCACCCAGCAGCTTGTCGCCGGAGAAAGTCACCAGATCCACCCCGGCGGCCAGCAACCGCTGCGGCATCGGCTCGGCCGGCAGGCCGTACTGCGCCATATCGATCAACGAACCGCTGCCCAGATCGGTGACGGTCGGCACGCCGTATTCGGCGCCGAGCTGCGCCAGTTCGGCTTCATCCACCGCAGCGGTAAAGCCCTGAATGCTGTAGTTGCTGGTATGCACCTTCATCAGCAACCCGGTCTGTTCGTTGATGGCGTTGCGGTAATCTTTCAGGTGGGTGCGATTAGTGGTGCCGACCTCAATCAGCCGGCAGCCCGCCTGGCGCATCACGTCGGGGATGCGAAATGCGCCGCCGATTTCCACCAGCTCACCGCGCGACACCACCACTTCCTTGCCGGGCGCTAGCGCCGCCAGCATCAGCAACACGGCCGCCGCATTGTTATTGACGATGCAGGCATCTTCCGCGCCGGTCAGACGGCACAGTAAATCCGCCACGGCGCGATCGCGATGCCCGCGCCCGGCGCCGTCCAGATCGTATTCCAGCGTCACCGCCGCCCCCATCGAATGCCTCACCGCCTCGATAGCCGGTTGTGCCAACAGGGCGCGGCCAAGGTTGGTGTGCAGCACGGTGCCGCTCAAATTGAAGACCGGCGTCAGCGCCGATCGCTGCCGTTGCGCCAATCCGGCGCAGAGCGCCTGCGACCAGTCGCTGCACCAATCGGGCAGCCGTTGCTGCTGCTTTATCGTCTCACGCGCCTGCAACTGCAGTTCGCGCAGCAGGTCGCCAATCAGCGTCTGACCATGCTGGGCCACCAGCGGTTCGATAGCGGGATCGCGCAGCAGGCGGTCAATGGCGGGTAACTGGCTGTAAAGACGGTGGGATTCAGTGCTCATGGTCGCTCGGTTTTTTTGTGTGATGATGTCGGCATAAACAAAACCCCCGCCAAAGCGGGGTGAGGGAATTCAGGGGGGTGAAGTACGGGCAAAACTTTCGCGGGCAAACAGCCGCTCGGCCAGTTTGATCAACGCAGGCCGTTCGACGCACCAGTTGGGCATGATGCGGCGGAAATTGAGGTAACCCAGCGCACAACCGGTAGCGATGTCCGCCAACGTCAGCTCGGCGGCGTTCAGCAGCGTCTTCTCCTGCGCCAGCTTCTCCAGCGCGTCCAGCCCGTGCGTCAGCTTGTCGCGCTGGCGCAGTATCCAGTTTTCATCCTGTTTTTCCGGTGCGCGCTTGCTCTCGCGAAACAGCGTAGCGGCGGCTTCGGTTACGCCGTCGGCCAGCGCTTCCACCTGGCGAATACGCAGCGCAGCCGCGCGATCGGCGGGCAAAAATGCCGGGGCGGCGGGAAGCAGTTCGAGGTATTCGGCAATCACCCGCGAGTCGTAATACACCGCGCCGTCATCGGCCACCAGCACCGGCACCTTGGCAAGCGGATTCAGCTCCACCACCCGGCTACCCGGTTCATAGGGCGGATCGTTAACGAACTCGAACGCTATCCCCTTTTCCAGCAGCATCACGGAAATCTTGCGTACAAAAGGGCTGGTATAGCTGCCTATCAGCTTCATTCGTCTTCCCCCCGAGCTGTCGAAACACAGCGTTGTTATTTCACCACCAGCGTGTCGATAACCCGCTGAACCAGCGCCTGGTGCGCCTCGGGCGTTTTGGCCGGTGACAGCATTTGCAACGTCACCACCCTTTTATTCAATACCGTCAGCACAAAGGTGGAAATCACCTTTTGCCCATTGACGCTTTGTTCGGTATCCAGCCGATGGAACTTCTGCTTACCGACGATGAAATTCTCTTCTTTGGTCGTCTTGATATTCTGATAGCGATCGGCCAGCTCGGTGATGATGCTTTGCGTCAGATCTTTCAGCATTTTATCGCTGGTATTGAGCTTCATGTCGTCGGGCGGGACCACTTCAGAAGAGACGGTGCTCTGACGTGTCTTGCCGTCGAGGAAACGCTGAATGGTGGATTTGCTGTCGTTGATAATGCCGCTGTTCTGGGTCTGATCGCTAAACCCCGCCGGCAGTAAAAAGGTCACGTTGCCCCTTTGCAGCGACACCTTCAGCCCCACAGGCTCGCTTTCCACCGGCGGTGGCGGTGGCGCAATGGGCTGCGTCACGATCGGCTTGGGGTCCGGCTTAGGTACTGCCGGTTTGGTGTCTTCCTTGTTGTCACAGGCCGACAGCCCGATCGCCAGAACGGCGACCGCCGTGAGTTTCGCAATGGTCTTCAACATCGTCCGTCCCTTTTCTTTCGCGTTGCGCGTCATTGCGTAAACGTAGCAACTCGCCCCTGCGAATGCCAGATGCGCAGTCTGAAATTAATCATCTGACCTCTCGTAAGGGGCAAATACCGGCGTTTTGCGATTTACTCCCCCGGGAACAGGAACGGGTTGATGCTGCTGCGGGCAAAACCTTCATCTTCCAGCTTGGCGTCGAGCACCAGCGAGGCCAGATCGTCGGCTACCGCCTCAACCTGCGGGTCCTTTTCCTGATATAAAATCTTCAGGTAAGTACCGCAGTCGCCACAGCTTTCCGCTTTCACCGCCGCCAGCTCGCTGTCCAGCGACCAGTAATTCAGATCGCGGGTTTGCTCGCAGTTGCTGCATTTTATCCGCACCACGTGCCACTCGCTTTCGCACAGGTTGCAGTGCAGATAGCGCAGGCCGCTGACGGTGCCGATATGCACCACGCTGGAGACCGGAATGCTGCCGCACACCGGGCAGAACTGACGGTGTTCGCCATATTCCGCACGCGCCTTGCCGGGGATCAGGCTTGCCATCTGCGTCCAGTAAAGCGACAGCGCCGCCCAGATGAACGGCGCTTTCTCGCTGCCGATCTTGCCGAACTCGCGGTTGAGCAAGGCGTCGGCCATCAGCTCCAGCTCATGCGCCGATGCCTTTTCCAGGTTATCCAGCACCGCCAGAATGTGTTCCGGCGCCTGTGGACGCAGCTCGGCGATCAACGAGCCCAGCAGCCGGTGCCAATGCTCGCTGCGCGGATAGACGCTCAAATCCAGCGGCGGCTTGCCGCTGGCCGCGCCCTTCAGCAGCGCTTCGGTCAGATCCAACTGCAACGGGTTGTCGTGCAGCGCATGGTGCTGCGCCTCGGCCAGTTGGGCGGCGAAGTTCAGGTAGTCGCCCAGCGGGTTGTCCGTCGCCAGCTTGCGCAGGCGTTCGGCGCGGCGGCTGTAGAGGCTTTTCAAATTGGCGAAAAGTAACGGCGGAATTGTCTCCGCCGTTGTGGACTTCTCGCGCTGTGCCCCTAACTGCTCTTTAGGAACGATGCGGATGCTCATCAGGGTTTGTCTTCCTGTCGTTTCTCGCGGACCTCTCGGTACCAGCGTGGATGATGTTTTTTAGCCCAGGCCGCAGGCACCCAGCCTTCGACCATCGCGGTGATGGTGCCTTTTACCCACAGCGCGGCGTAAATGTGCACCATAATCACGATGATCAGGCCGACCGCCGCCAGCGAATGCACCAGCAGCGCGATGCGGATCAGCGGTATCGGGAACGACGGCGCAAAGTACGGCCGCCAGATCACCACACCGCTGGCCAACAGCAGTACCAGGCTGATGATAGCTGCCCAGAATACGCACTTCTGACCGAAATTATAACGCCCGGTGTCGCCCACTTCCTCGTTCATGGCGATTTTGTGGATGTTTTTGGCCCAGACGATGTCTTCCCGGTTGATCAGATTATGCTTCCAGTAGCGCAGGAACATCAGCAGGAAGGCCGCAAACATGATCACCCCGACAAAGGGGTGCAGGATGCGCGCCAGCTGTGGCGTACCGAAAATGTTCATCAGCCAGTTGAAGGAGGGGAAAAAGAACCCCAACCCACTGATGGCGGCGAACACGAAACAGAACGCCACAATCCAGTGGTTAATCCGCTCCGGCGCGCTGTAGCGCTGAATCCGCTTTTCCTTCTTCATTTGCGCGTCTCCTCATCGTGCAGCTCGTCGTCGTCTTCCTCTTCGACGCGGTTTGGCCCGACGCCGACATAGTGGAACACGCTGGCTGCAAAGGTGGCGGCAAAGCCGATGGCCGCCAGGGGTTTCCACACGCCCTTCCAGAACGTGATCGCCGGGCTGATGGTCGGATTATCCGGCAAACCGTGATACAGCTGCGGTTTGTCGGCGTGGTGCAGCACGTACATCACATGGGTGCCGCCCACACCCGCCGGATCGTACAGACCGGCGTTCTGATAACCGCGGGTGTTCAGCTCGCCGACACGCTCGGCCGCAATCTGCTTCATCGCGTCCTTGGTGCCGAAGTGGATGGCGCCGGTCGGGCAGGTCTTCACGCAAGCCGGTTCCTGGCCGACATCAACGCGGTCGACGCACAGGGTGCATTTGTACACCCGGTTGTCGTCCTTGTTCATGCGCGGCACGTCGAACGGGCAGCCGGCGATGCAGTAACCACAGCCGATGCAGTGCTCGGACTGGAAGTCGACGATACCGTTGGCGTACTGAATGATTGCGCCTTCCGACGGGCAGGCCTTCAGGCAGCCCGGGTCGGCACAGTGCATGCAGCCATCCTTGCGGATCAACCATTCCAGCTTGCCGTTTTCCTCCACTTCGGAGAAGCGCATCACCGTCCAGGATTTGGCGGTCAGGTCGGCAGGGTTATCGTACACCCCGACGTTGCTGCCGATTTCATCGCGGATGTCGTTCCATTCGGAACAAGCCACCTGACAGGCCTTGCAGCCGATACAGGTGGTGACATCGATAAGTTTGGCCACTTCTTCCTGATGGTCACGGGCGCGCGGGGCCGGCGTGAAACCATTGGTGGCGGATTTACGAATGATGTCCTGAGATTGCATTGCCATAATTCGTCTCCGTTACACCTTTTCCACGTTAACCAGGAACGCCTTGAACTCCGGCGTTTGCGTGTTGGCATCGCCGACAAACGGCGTCAGCGTGTTGGCGATAAAGCCTTTCTTCGCCACCCCTTCGTAACCCCAGTGGATCGGGATGCCGATGGTGTCGACGTCCTGGCCGTTCACCTGCAATGTGCGGATACGCTTGGTCACCACCGCCTTGGCCTTGATATAGCCGCGGTTGGAGCTGACTTTCACCGTATCGCCGTGCTTGATGCCTTTTTTCTCCGCCAGCTTCTCGCCGATCTCCACAAACTGCTCCGGCTGCGCGATGGCATTGAGCTCCGCGTGCTTGGTCCAATAGTGGAAGTGCTCGGTCAGACGATAGGTGGTGCCGACATACGGGAACTTGTCGGATTTGCCCATCGCCGCCAGATCGTCCTTGAACACGCGCGCCGCCGGGTTGGAGACCACGTTCGGGTGCAGCGGGTTGGTGCCGAGCGGCGTTTCGAACGGCTCGTAGTGCTCAGGGAACGGCCCTTCCGCCATTTTGTCGGTGGCGAACAAGCGGCCCATGCCTTCCGGCTGCATGATAAACGGCCCGACGTCGCTGCCCGGTGCGGCGGCGCTGTAGTCCGGGATATCCACCCCGCCCCACTTGGCGCCGTCCCACTCCAGCAACTGACGTTTCGGATCCCAGGGTTTACCCTGCGGGTCGGCCGAAGCGCGGTTATACAAAATGCGGCGGTTGAGCGGCCAGGCCCAGGCCCAACCCAGCGTGTTGCCGAGACCGGACGGATCGGCGTTATCGCGCCGCGCCATCTGGTTGCCGGCCGGCGTCCAGCTGCCGGCGAAAATCCAACAGCCGCTGGCGGTGGTGCCGTCGTCGCGCAGGTGAGCGAAGGTGCTGAGCTGTTCGCCCTTTTTCGCCAGCACTTTGCCGTCGGCGTCGAGAATGTCCGCCAGCGCCTTGCCGTTGCTTTCCATCGCCACTTCTTCCGAAGCCGGGTTTTCCGGCGTCAGGTAATCCCAGGTCATGTTCAGCACCTGTTCAGGCACCGCACCGCCTTCACGCGCGTACATCTCACGCAGGCGGATGAAAATGCCCGCTAGGATTTCCCCGTCGTTCATCGCCTCACCCGGTGCGTCCGCGCCTTTCCAATGCCACTGCAGCCAGCGGCCGGAGTTGACGATCGAGCCGTTTTCTTCGGCAAAGCAGCTGGACGGCAGGCGGAACACCTCGGTCTGAATCTTCGACGGATCGACGTCGTTGAACTCACCGTGGTTCTGCCAGAAGTTGGACGTTTCGGTGTTGAGCGGATCTATGGTCACCAGGAACTTCAGCTTCGACAGCGAGGCCACGACCTTGTTTTTGTTCGGGAACGACGCGACCGGGTTAAAGCCCTGGCAGAAATAGCCGTTGACCTTCCCTTGCGACATCATCTCGAAGTACTGCAGTACGTCGTAGCCTTTGTCCCACTTCGGCAACCAGTCAAAACCCCAGCCGTTGTCTTTCTGCGCCTTGTCGCCGTAGAAGCTCTTCATCATGCTGACGAAGAATTTCGGGTAGTTGCTCCAGTAGTTCACCTGGCCCGGCAGCAGCGCCTTCGGCGTGTTGGCCTTCAGGTAGGTGTCGATATCCGGCTGTTTATCCGAAGGTAGCGTCATATAGCCCGGCAGGCTCTGCGACAGCAGGCCCAGATCGGTCAGGCCCTGGATATTGGAGTGGCCGCGCAGCGCGTTGACGCCGCCGCCCGCCATGCCCATGTTGCCGAGCAGCAGCTGGATCATCGCCATGGTGCGGATGTTCTGCGCGCCGACCGAGTGTTGGGTCCAACCCAGAGCGTACAGGAACGACGCGGTTTTATCCGCCACGCAGGTTTCGGCGATGTATTCGCAGACCTTGATGAAATCCTCGGTCGGCGTGCCGCAGATATTGTTCACCACCTCCGGCGTATAGCGGCTGACGTGCTGTTTGAGCATGTTCCACACGCAACGCGGATCCTGCAGCGTCAGATCACGCTTGGCGAAGCCGTTTTCATCGAGTTGATAATTCCAGGTGGTTTTGTCGTATTTGCGATTTTCGGCGTCGTAGCCGCTGAACAGACCGTCTTCGAAGGTAAAGTCTTCCCGCACCAGCAGGCTGGCGTTGGTGTAGGCCTCGACGTATTCGCGGTTGATTTTGTTGTTGGTGATCAGGTACAGCAACACGCCCGACAGGAAGGCGATGTCGGTCCCGGGACGGATCGGCGTGTAGAAATCCGCCACCGATGCGGTACGGGTAAAGCGCGGATCGATCACGATCAGCTTGGCTTTATTGTGAATTTTGGCTTCCATCGCCCAGCGGAACCCCACCGGATGCGCTTCTGCCGCATTACCGCCCATGACGATAATCAAATTCGCGTTCTTGATATCAACCCAGTGGTTGGTCATCGCACCGCGACCAAATGTTGGAGCAAGACTTGCTACCGTTGGTCCGTGTCAGACACGCGCCTGGTTATCTACGGCAAGCATGCCGAGAGCGCGACTAAATTTTTGGGTTAAATATCCGGTTTCGTTACTGGAAGCGGAGGCACACAGCATGCCGGTGCTCAGCCAGCGGTTGACGGTAACGCCCTGTTCGTTGGTTTTTACGAAGTTGGCGTCGCGATCTTCCTTCATCAGTTTGGCGATGCGGGTAAAGGCATCGTCCCAGGTAATGCGCTGCCATTTATCTGAACCTGGCGCACGATACTCCGGGAACTGGAGACGGCTTGCACTGTGGATGAAGTCGACCAGCCCCGCGCCTTTCGGGCAAAGCGCGCCGCGGTTTACCGGGTGATCCGGGTCCCCTTCAATGTGGAATATGCTTTCTTTGGCGTTTTTGGCGCCATCACCAAGGCTGTACATCAACAGCCCACAGCCGACGGAACAATACGTACAGGTATTACGGGTTTCACGGGCGCGCAGCAGTTTGTACTGCCGGGTCTCCGCTAACGCCACTTCCGGGGCAAAGCCCAGTGCGGCTACCGTCGTTCCTGCCATACCGCCAGCGCAGATCTTAAAGAACTGCCTTCTGCTGACCTGCATGGGGATCTCCTTTCACTCTCGATTGTCACATTGTTTCAAATGGCGCTTTCCCCCTCGAAGCGGGAAGCGCTAAAATTGATCTTGTTTTTACGCGGCAATATTACCACAGCGTATATGTGGTTGTTACAAACAGGTGCCAGTTAAGTGAACACTATAAACCCAGAGCAGCACATAAATGAGACCCCGCTCACAGGGGTGACCCAGGCCCGGGTTTATCAGCGCGGGCAACTCGCCACCGCACAACCGGACTGGCTGGCGGAAGAAGTGCCGGTCGCCCTGGTCTATAACGGCATCTCTCACGTAGTGATGATGTGCACGCCAAAAGATCTGGAGGCATTCGCCCTCGGCTTTTCGCTGTCCGAAGGCATTATCGAGTCACCGCGCGATATCTACAGTATAGAGATTAACCAAACCTGTAACGGGCTGGAGGTGCAAATAGAGCTCTCCAGCCGCCGATTTGCCGGTTTGAAGGAGCGCCGCCGCGCCATGGCGGGCCGTACCGGCTGCGGCGTGTGCGGCATCGAACAGTTGGCGGACATCTTCCGCCCGTTGCCTGCGCTGCCGTTCACCCAACGCTTTTCTCTCGCCAACCTCGATCATGCGCTGGGGCAGCTCAAGCAGGTGCAGAGCGTCGGGCAGCTCACCGGCTGCACCCACGCCGCCAGCTGGATTTCGCCGCAAGGTGAACTGCTGGGTGGCTGCGAAGACGTCGGCCGCCACGTAGCGCTCGACAAGCTGCTCGGCGTGCGCGCCAAGCAAGATTGGCAACAGGGCGCGATCCTGGTCTCCAGCCGCGCCAGCTATGAAATGGTGCAAAAATCCGCGATGTGCGGCGTCGAGATCCTGTTCGTGGTTTCTGCGGCCACCTCGTTGGCGGTGGAAATCGCCGAGCGCAGCAACCTGACGCTGGTCGGCTTCAGCAAACCCGGCCGCGCTACGGTGTTTACTCACCCGCAGCGCATTGTGGATTGATTTAATCCCTTACACTAAGTAGGGCATTGATAATCATTTTCAAGATCATTTAATTAACTATAATGATCCGACTGCTTACGCGGTGCTAGCACCTTGCGCCGCCCATACACCACTGGAGATGATGATTATGAGTTATTCACTGCCATCCCTGCCGTACGCCTACGACGCACTGGAACCGCATTTCGACAAGCAGACGATGGAAATCCATCACACCAAACACCACCAGACTTACGTCAACAACGCGAACACCGTGCTGGAAGCGTACCCTGAGCTGGCTTCGCTGAGCGTTGAAGCGCTGATCCAGGATCTGGATAAAGTGCCTGCCGACAAGCGCACTTTCATGCGTAACAACGCCGGCGGCCACGCTAACCACAGCCTGTTCTGGAAAGGCCTGAAAATCGGCACCACGCTGGGTGGCGATCTGAAAGCCGCTATCGAGCGCGATTTCGGCAGCGTTGAGAAATTCCAGGAAGAGTTCGAGAAAGCCGCAGCGACCCGCTTCGGTTCAGGTTGGGCCTGGCTGGTGCTGAAAGGCGACAAACTGGCCGTGGTGTCTACCGCTAACCAGGACAGCCCGCTGATGGGCGAAGCCGTTGCCGGCGCTTCAGGCTTCCCAATCATTGGCCTGGACGTGTGGGAACACGCTTACTACCTGAAATATCAGAACAAACGCCCAGACTACATCAAGGCATTCTGGAACGTGGTTAACTGGGACGAAGCGGCAGCACGCTTCGCTGCGAAGAAGTAATTCGCCCCCAGCATTGATGATGCCCGCGTGAAGCGGGCATTTTTTTGCCCAAAATCCGCTAAAGTTTGACCGCCCTTTGCCGATGGTTTGTTCGATCGACGTTCGCCCGCAAAGAAAAAATAATATGGCGGCATTGCAAACATTGGCAGGAAAGTTCGTTCATCTCACCGTGGGTAAAAAGCTCGGTCTCGGGTTTGGCCTGATGCTGCTGCTGACGGCGATCATCGCCGGCACCAAAGGTTCCGGCGGTTAAAGCGGCTGCCGCAACAGCGCAAGACAGCTGGACCACTTTCTGATACTTCCCCCCGCCCGGTTATTTTCGGGCGGGATATTCTGTTCCCGCCGATCAACTCAGGCTATGCTGAACCTCTGACGCAAAGAACGGAGGCGCATATGCATCACCCAGAGGTTTACATCGGCACCATCCAGCCTTATGAAGGCGGGCGGCCGAGCGGCATCGCCAAACGCCAGGTGGACGGCGCCATCAAGCTGACCCCGCTCGGCCTGGAAGGCGACGAGCAGGCGGAAAAAAGCTATCACGGCGGGCCGGACCGCGCACTGTGCCACTATCCGCGCGAACATTACGCTCACTGGCGCGAACAGTTTCCCGCGCAAGCGGAACAGTTCAGCGCGCCGGCCTTCGGCGAGAATATTTCCACTCTGGGGCTGACCGAGCACAACGTGTTTATGGGCGATATCTTCCGCTGGGGCGAAGCCTTGATTCAGGTCACCCAGCCGCGCTCTCCCTGCTTCAAGCTCAATTACCACTTCGAGATCGACGACATCTCGGTGCTGATGCAGCAGAGCGGCCGCTGCGGCTGGCTGTACCGGGTGGTGTCCGTCGGCGCCGTCAGCGGCGATCGTCCACTGGAGCTGGTGACACGCAACAGCGACATCTCTGTGGCCGAAGCCATCGGCATCGCCTGGCATATGCCGTTCGATGAAGAACAGTATCGCCGTCTGCTGGCGGTCGCCGGGCTGTCCGCAAGCTGGAGCAAAACCATGCTGACGCGCATCACTACCGGCCGTATCGAAAACCTTAACCGCCGTCTGTTGGGGCGTTGAAACAGACCCAGGCATACTGTTGTACAACCTCTTTCAGGCAGGAGCAGAAGCTATGACCACCCCATCTCGTTCGATCCACCACACCGCAGCCGTTGGTTATCAGGCCAATGCCGACCGTTACGTGAAAGGGCGACCGGATTATCCGCCGGAGATCGCCACCTGGCTGCATGAGGTTATCGGCCTGCACGCCGGCATGACGGTTGTCGACCTCGGCGCAGGTACCGGCAAATTCACCCCGCGCCTGCTGGAAACCGGAGCGCAGGTGATCGCCGTCGAACCGATAGCGCAGATGCTGGAGAAACTCTCGGCCGCACTGCCGCAGGTGAAAACGCTGGCGGCCACCGCCGAGTCGATCCCGTTGCCGGACGAATCGGTCGACGCCGTGGTCTGCGCGCAGTCCTTCCACTGGTTCGCCACGCCGCAGGCGCTGGCTGAAATTCAGCGCATCCTCAAGCCCGGCGGCAAACTGGGTCTGGTGTGGAACATGCGCGATGCGCGGGTGAGTTGGGTACGCAAGCTGAATCAGATCGTGGATCGACACGAAGGCGACGCGCCGCGTTTCTACACCGGCGATTGGCGCAAACTTTTTCCGGTCAAGGGATTAGAACCTCTGCAGGAACAGGTGTTTATGTTCGGCCATCAGGGCGCAGCAGAAGACGTGATTTACAACAGGGTGCGCTCCACCAGCTTTATCGCCGCTTTGCCGGCGCAACAGCAGGAACAGGTGATCGATCAGATTCGCCAGTTGGTGGCGGAGGAAGGGGAATTGCAGGGCAAGGAAACAGTGACCGTGCCCTATCAAACCAAGGCGTATTTCACGACCAAGCGATGAAAACCGGGCGCCAAAGATGGCGCCCCGGCGATCAGAAGGCTTTTTTGGCGTAGCCGGTGACCACTTTCAGGCCCATCTCACGGCCCAGCGCGGTCATCGGGTGCACCACGATCAGGCCGCGCGCACTTTTCTTCAACGAGCCCATATCCGCCTGCTCTTTCTTGGTGATTTCGCGGCTGAAAGGCAGTTGACTCAGCTTCTGCGCCTCCGCACTCAGCTTCTCGACGCGCACGCCTTTCAGACGTTCGATTTCCGCCGCCAACTTCTCTTTTTCTTTGGTGTGCTGGGCAATCAGCTCGACATTGCCCTGTTGGATCACCGCCGTGTCTTTGTGATTCAGTGCGTCCAGCAGGTCGCTAAGGCGCTTAATTTCTGCCTTTTCTTTCTCTTTCATGGTTTATGGCCTGTTTGTGCCTGTACGGCACGCTAATCAACGATGCCCACATTGTAGCAAAATGCGCACGCAGTTACTCGCCTTGCTCGATTCCCGGCGGCAACCCGCTCATCTCGCAGGCTTTCGCCCCCACGCGCGCCAACGCCTGGGTATAACGTGCATTAAACGGATAGCAGCAAGAGAGCCGCAGCCCGTTGCGGTAGCGACCGCTGGGGGAATACAAGGTGCCCGGCGTCAGGCAGATTTGTTCCTCCAGCAACTGGTGGAACAGCGCCACGCTGTCGACCCCGCCCGGCAGCTCAACCCAGAACACAAAACCGCCCGCCGGCTGCGTCGCCCGCGTGCCGCGCGGGAAATGGCGGGCAATCAAGGCCCGCGCCGCCTCCACCTGAGCGGCATAGCGTTTACGCAGGTTGCGCAAATGGTGATCGTAGCCGCCGGTTTCCAGGAACATCGCCAGCGTCTCCGACAGCAGCTGTGATTCCGCCATCGATGACACCGCCTTCAGCTTGCGCAGCGCGTCGTTGAAGCGCCCGCCGGCGATCCAACCGATGCGGAAATCCGGTGCCAGCGTCTTGGTAAAGCTGGAACAAAACAGCACCCAGCCGTCGCGATCGAAAGATTTCACCGCCGGCGACAGCGCGCCGCCGAACTGAATCTCGGCGTACAGCCCGTCTTCAATCAGCGGTACCCGATGATCGTTCATCAGCTGCGCCAGCCGTTTCTTGGCCGCCAGCGGCATGGTGCAGCCCATCGGATTCTGCACCGTCGGCATGGCGATTACCGCATCCAGCCGCTTCTCATTCAACAACAACTCCAGCGCGTCCAGCGACAGGCCATGCTGCGGATCGGTCGGGATTTCCAGCGCCTTCAGCCCCAGGCTGGCCAGCAGCGGCAGCAGATAAAAATAGGTCGGCGACTCCAGCCCGATACAGTCGCCCGGCTTGGTGGTCACGCGCAGCGCCAGCTGCAGCGCTTCCATGCAGCCGTGGGTCAGAGTGATATCGCCAGGCTCCAGCAGCATGCCCAGCGTCATCGAGCGACGAGCTATCTGCTGGCGCAGCCGCAAACTGCCGGGCGGTAACGCGTACTTGCCGATCAGATCGGGCTGGCGACGCAGCTGCGACGACAGCATCCGCCCCAACTTACCGCCGGGATAAAAATCGGCGGTTTGCGGGCAGGCCAACGACAGATTGGTGAACGCCGGGTTCTGCTGGGCGGCAAACACCCTGTCGATCAGCGCCAGCACGTCATCCGCCGGCGGTTCTATCCGGCTACTGGGCTGCGAGGCGGTTTTCAGCGCCGGCAGCGTGCTGCGCACATAGAAACCGGACTGCGGCCGCGCTTCGATCAGCCCACGGTCTTCCAACGCACGGTAAGCCGCCACCACGGTATTGATGCTGACGCTGTGGGTCTGCGCGCAGCGGCGCACCGAAGGCAAACGGCTGCCGGGCAGCAGCGTGCCGCGGTGAATGGCCTGCGCCAGGGTATCCGCCAGTTGCTGATAACGCGTTTCAGGCATTTCATCGAGCAGGGTCACAGTTTATCTCCAGAGAATGGGTACAGTTTGCATTTTATAAAACTGTACCCGTAACAATAGCGGGTTTCTGGTTCTGTCACCATCCGTCCGCAAGTTTTATGCTGGTTCCTTTGCTACTGTGCCGTTTAAGGAACCCGTTATGCTGGACTCCGCCTTTATCAGTTATGTCACGGTGATGTCGATCACCCCCGGCCCCAACAACCTGCTGCTGGCCTCTTCCGGGGTCAACTTCGGCCTGCGTCGCACCCTGCCGATGGTGTTCGGCATCAGCCTGGGTTGTGGGGTACAGTTGGCCCTGACCACCAGCCTGCTGGCGCTGGTGCTCAGTTGGGCCGGAGCGATACGTTTCCCGCTGGCGGTGATTGGTTGCGCCTATTTACTGTGGCTGTCGTGGAAGCTGTTCCAGGCAACCTCGCCGGATGCCAAACAGCAGGCGCAGCCGATGCGGTTGCTCAACGGCGCGCTGTTCCAGGCGGTCAATCCCAAAGCCTGGTTGATGGCCATTAACATCGCGATCCTGTTCACCCCGCGCGAAGGGACCAGTCTTAGCCACACGCTAATGCTCGTTGCCGGCTTTGTCGCCTTGAATATCCCTTGCGTGCTGGTGTGGGCGGCGCTGGGCGATCGCCTGCGCGATGCGCTGCGCGTCACCTGGAAGCTGCGGCTGTTTAACGCGACGATGGCGGGTTTGATGGCGGTAACGGCGCTGTGGCTGTTGTTCGATGAGTGGCGCGCGGCCTTTGCTTAACCGCGGCCGAGAGGAGAAAGCCGGGACGGCTGTTTGGCGCCGATGCCGGCGATCAGATCGGTAATCGACAGCACCATGGTGGAGCGCACTACCTGCTGGTAACGCTGACGCTGCATGGCGATCAGCGATTCTTCCGCTTCACCCGGCTGCAGAAAAGTCGGCACCGGCGGCAGCGCGGCCACGCAGTGCAGTTCGCCGAACGGGCCGAGGATTTCATCGTCGACAAAACGGTATTCCGTCCCGTCGTGATTGAGCTCTTCGCGCATCGCCATCAGCAGTTCGGCGTCTTCGTATTCGTGACGCGAGATAACGCCCAGCCCGTACATCAGCTTAAGGCGCACCGACAGCTCACCCAAGGGGCCGGCACCGGACAATAGCGGTTCAACGGCATACTTCACCGCATAGTCGTCCTTGCGGAACACCTGCACCACCAGCACGTTGAGCGCTTCCGCCAGCAGCTCTACCGCTGCGATCAGAAAACTGCGCACCGTCTTGCCTGCGTTCAGCTTTTCCAGAACCTGGTTTTCAAATGCCTGTGGCTCGATCATCGTCGCTTTTCGAATGGCCTGGGAGATACCGTCAATGCTGAAGTCGGGGTATAGGGGCGCAGCTTGCCGCGCCCGTGGATTCGTCATACTGAATCTACTTTTGCATGGCGTTATACACAGCAACCGCCTGTTCTACAACCTCACTTTCAACCGGCAGGCCGGAAATTTGCGCCAGAGCCGCTTTTGGCCCCAGTTTGGCCAGCAACGCCACCAACTCTTGCGCCTGCGGATCCTGCTCACTCCGGTAGCTCATGGCGGCGGCGATGCCCTGGATCAGGTTGTCGTGCGGCAGGCCATATTCCAACGTGCCCAGCAGCGGTTTGATCAGGCGGTCACCGGCGCTCAGCTTGCGCAGCGGCTGGCGGCCCACGCGCTCGACATCATCGTGCAGGTACGGGTTTTCAAAGCGGCCGAGGATTTTGTCGATGTAGGCGGCGTGCTTGTCGGCGTCAAAGCCGTAGCGCTTGATCAGCACCGCACCGCTCTCTTCCATCGCGCCTTTCACCACGCGGCGGATAGCCGAGTCGAGGATCGCATCACGGATGGTCAGCAGACCGGCCTGTTGGCCAAGATACGCGGTGATGGCGTGGCCGGTATTGAGCGTAAACAGCTTGCGTTCGACAAACGCCATCAGGTTATCGGTCAGTTCCATGCCGGCGATCGCCGGTGGTTGGCCCTTGAACTGGGTCTGATCGACAATCCACTCGCTGAAGGTTTCTACCGTCACTTCCAGCGGATCGTTGCTGCCCGCTTCCGCCGGCGGCACGATGCGGTCCACCGCCGAATCGACAAAGCCGACATGCTGTTCGACCCACGCCTGCTCATCTTGCGGCAGCGCGTCGAACACGTGCTGTTTTAACTGGCTGGTGCCGCGCACCATGTTTTCGCAGGCGATGATGTTCAGCGGCCGGGTGTTGCCCTGCTGATGGCGCTTGATCAGCCCTTTGGCGACAGTGCCGGCAATTTTAGCCAGGATCTGCGGGCCGACGGCGGTGGTCACGATGTCCGCTTCGGCGATCAGCGCCACCGCCTCTTCGCTGCCGCTGTTAACCGCGCTGACGTTATTCACGCTCTCAACCCGCGCCTGCTCGCCCACGACGTGAACCTGATAGCTTTTGCGGCTGTTCAGCAGGTCCAGTACGCTTTGGTTAACGTCGGCAAAGGTCAGTTCGGCGTGTGCGTCCGCCAGCAGCTTACCGATAAAGCCACGCCCGATATTCCCTGCACCGAAATGTAATGCTTTCATATTCCTACCTTTCCAATGTCGAAGGGTGCAGCAAGCTGCACCCCTTAAAATGATTCTGTTACCCGGCTTTTTTGCCACCCAGCAGATCCAACACTTCCTGCACACTGGTGGTATTCGCCAACCGCTCGATGACGCCTTCGTCATCCAACGCGTTGGTCAGGCTGGTGATCACCTGGATATGTTCGTTGTTGCGGGCGGCGATACCGATAACCAGCCGCGCCACTTCATCCTCTTCATCCCCGAAGCGCACGCCCTGCGGATACTGGCAGAACACCACGCCGGTACGCAGCACCCGATCTTTGGCTTCGATGGTGCCATGCGGCACCGCGATCGACTCGCCCAGATAGGTGGAGGTGAGTTTTTCACGCTCCAGCATCGCCGGGACGTATTCCGGCTCTACGTAGCCGCCTTTAACCAATTGTTCGCCGGCGAAGCGGATCGCCTGCTCCTTGTCGCTGGCCTGCAGGTTAAGGAACACGTTGCTTTCGCTCAGTTTGAACAGGTTTTGCTCGGTCGCTTCAAAGCTGTCGTCAAGCGTGCTGATGACTTTTTGCTGGTTATCGGTGGTTTTGTTGGCCGCCACCAGACGTTCGGTCAGATCGCTGTACAGCTTGCTGTCGAGGAAGTTGGTCAGCGAGATGTGCTGGGCCTGCGGCGCATGACGCATCGCACGCTCGGTCAGATCGCGGTGGGTGATCACCAGATCCACATCGTCCGGCAGGCTGTTGATGGCGCTGTTGGTCACGGAGATGTTTTTCAGCCCGGCGTCCGCCACTTTTTTGCGCAGCACGCCGGCGCCCATGGCGCTGGACCCCATGCCCGCATCGCAGGCGACGATGATTTTACGTACGGTAGTCAGGTCGCCGTCCACCGCAGCGTGCACTGCAGCACCACCTTTAGCCTGAGACTTCATCTCCTGCATGCGGCGGGTCGCTTCTTCCAGATCGTCCTCTTCCTTCACTTTCGAGGTTTTCAGCAAGAAGGCGGAGACCACGAATGATACGGCAAAGGCCGCCGCAACCGCCGCGATATTGGCGAAATAAGCGCCTTTCGGCGTCATCGCCAGCACCGCCAGGATGGAGCCAGGGGAAGCCGGAGAAACCAGGCCGCCGTTCAGCATGGTCAGGGTGAACACGCCGGTCATGCCGCCCAGAATCACCGCCAGCAGCAGGCGTGGATTCATCAGCACGTACGGGAAGTAAATTTCGTGGATACCGCCGAGGAAGTGAATGATCGCCGCACCGCCGGCAGACTGCTTGGCGCTGCCACGGCCAAAGAACATGTAAGCCATCAGCACACCCATGCCCGGGCCTGGGTTGGCTTCAATCAGGAAGAATACTGACTTGCCGGCCTCGGTGGCCTGCTGAATGCCCAACGGCGAGAAGATACCGTGGTTGATGGCGTTGTTCAGGAACAGGATCTTCGCCGGTTCGACGAAGATTGACGCCAGCGGCAGCAGGTTATTCACCACCATCACATGTACGCCGGCCGCCAGCAGCTTGGACAGCACCTCCACCAGCGGCCCGATGCCCAGGAAGGCCAGGATCGCCAGCAGCATACCGATAATGCCGGCGGAGAAGTTGTTCACCAACATCTCGAAGCCGCTTTTGATTTTGCCATCGACCCAGCGGTCAAAATGCTTGATAGCCCAGCCACCCAGCGGGCCGGCAATCATCGCACCGAGGAACATCGGCATGTCTGCACCGACGATCACCCCCATGGTGGTAATGGCGCCGACTACCCCGCCGCGATCGCCCCCCACCAGCCGCCCACCGGTGAAACCGATCAGCAGCGGCAGCAGGTAGGTGATCATCGGGCCAACCAGCTTGGCTAAGGTTTCATTGGGCAGCCAGCCGGTAGGAATGAATAACGCGGTGATGATACCCCAGGCGATAAAAGCGCCAATGTTGGGCATCACCATGTTGCTCAGGAAGCGGCCAAAGTTTTGAACTTTGACTTTGATGTCTGGTGAAAACATAAAACACACCCCTATTGTTACGCGCTGACAATAGAGCGCGTGATTATTGTTGTTACGATCCAGCCGTGTTGGTGCTGTCTGCGAGTGGACTCTATCACGCTGTTTTTACCACGCGAACTTCACGGATTTTTCGTGATCAACATCACACCAAACACCCCATACACCGGGCACTTATAGTGATATTCATCACAATTACTCCGTGTAAAAAAAACACAGCGAGAGCAAAACCCGCGTAAATGCGCAAAAATAGTGATACATGTCACATTTTCAAGATGCGTGTTTGTTTTTAAATTGTGATATTGGTCACAATTTATTTTATCGGTGACTACCGAATCCTGGTTTGAGGAAGACCTTCCCTGTGAGCACTCATCCCGCCGGGAAATAGCGATGTGATGAATGTAAGAAAACTACATGACGAAATACGGTGATTCATTGAAGTGTAGTACAGAAGCGCCGGGGAAGAAGTGAGCAAGTTATTGGAAAGCTGGGGGGATAAATAACAGAAGCCGGCAAGCCGGCCTCTTAAAAACAATTACTGGGTCACGCTCGCAACGGTTTTCTGTGCATTCAGTAAATCCTGCTGCTTGGCCACCAGATTCGACATCATGGTGTTGTACTGCGTTGCCTGCTGCGAAGTACGGAACTGCACGCCGTTATTGTTGAAGCTCACCTGATTGCCCTGGGTACGCAGGAAATCCCCGACCTGCACCAGATCCTGAACGAAACTGGCAGTGGTAGGGATAACCGGCATCAGCGCATTGGCCGGCCCGGTGACAATCTTGTCATACACCTGATTATAAACGGCTTTCAGATCGTCAGGTTGCTTCAGCGCCGCCCGGGAGGTGTCCGCCTGTGACTTGGCCGACTGAATCTGCTGGCCCAGCAGGTTCAGCGCCCCAACGGATTGCTGCAGCGAATCGCGCTTGCTCATGTAATCCTGTGCGGTGCGGATCTGGTTAATCTGATCCAACGCCGGCGTCAGGCTGGCATCCAGCGATTTGGACAACTGCTGTGAAAAACCGACCAGGATGGCGTAATCACCGGCATAGTTGCCGAATTTCTGCTTCTGATCTTCGCTCAGCGTCGGGATTTTCGCGCCGCTGCGCATAACCGTATTCTGTAAGTAATCAACAAACGCCTTGCGTTGTTCCGGCTCTTTATCGCCGCAGGCGGTCAATTGCATGACCACCAACAATGCCAATACCGGGGCCAACCAACGCGCGAAAACTCTGCTCTGGATCCCTACCGCCATGTGACATAACTCCTGTTATAAACCTGCTTTCTCATCGGACTCCGTCCCTTTTGTTGCACTCCTTGCGCCTATAAGAATAGATCAACTGAATGCGATCCGATACGCGATTCACCATTCGGTTGCGATTCTGTGGCGAAAGGCGGCTTGCCCAAGGGCAACAGGCTACTGCACGGGCTCTGGCACATGGTACACTTTTGTATCATTTCTCACCGAGCCAACCTGCGCATGTCATCCTATCAGCCACCGTTGACCATCACCTCACGCATTCTGCATCTGACGACCGATGTAGGCGCTGCGTTGGCTCGCCTAAAGATGCAGGCCGAACACGAGCACAGCCTTCGGCTGCGCCGCATCAACCGGATCCGCACTATTCAGGGCTCACTGGCAATTGAAGGAAATACCCTGAGTGAAGAGCAGATCACCGCCATCATCGCTGGAAAACGCATCATTGCACCGCCACGGGATATTCAGGAAGCCCTCAATGCCATTCGTTGTTATGCAAACCTGAGTCATTGGCGTGCCCATAGGGTGGCGGATTTACTCGCCGCACACCGTATGTTGATGGAAAGCCTGCTGCCAGATGCCGGGCATTATCGTCGCGGTGGCGTCGGAGTCATGAACGGTAAAACGGTCATTCATATGGCGCCGCCGGCAGAGCGGGTATCCCCGTTGATGCATCAGTTGCTGGTCTGGTTGCAAGAGACGGACCTGCCGCCGTTGATCGGCAGTTGCGTGTTTCATTATGAGTTTGAATTTATTCACCCCTTTGCTGATGGCAACGGGCGTATGGGCAGATTGTGGCAAACG
Organism: Serratia inhibens; assembly: GCF_003591175.1. Classification (GTDB taxonomy): domain Bacteria; phylum Pseudomonadota; class Gammaproteobacteria; order Enterobacterales; family Enterobacteriaceae; genus Serratia; species Serratia inhibens. Next base: position 223,356 of record NZ_QYYG01000004.1, read on the forward strand.
TTAATTCTTTCACGCTGGGATCCGCTGTTTGCCAACGTGCCGGTTGAAAGCCTGGTGCATGATAACCAATCCGGGTATTACCAGGCACTCAATACCAGTAACCAACGCACCGACTGCGCGCCCTTTGTTGAGTTTATGCTGGAGATGATTTTGCGGGCGCTGGAGCAAAGTCTTACCCCCCAAGTCACCCCCCAAGTCACCCCCCAAGTCGGCGAGCTGTTAGCGGCGCTAAAGGGAGAGATGTCGCGCGAAGCCATTCAGAGCGCGCTGCAACTGCAGGATCGGAAATCTTTCCGCGAACGTTATCTGCAACCGGCGCTGAACGCAGGATGGATCGAAATGACGCTACCGGATAAGCCCAACAGCCGTCTGCAAAAATACCGGCTCACCGCAGAAGGCGCAGCACAGCGCCGCCCGCAATAGAAAAGGCGCCCGCAGGCGCCTTTTTCACGGCAGAACCGCTTACTGCAATACGGAGATATCCGCCACCTGCAGGAACAGCTCACGCAGCTTGCTCAGCAGCGTCAGGCGATTGACGCGCACGGCGTCATCCTCGGCCATGACCATTACGTTGTCGAAGAACGCATCCACCGGCTCGCGCAGGGCAGCCAGTTGCACCAGCGCATCCTGATAGTCGCCTGCGGCGAACACTGGCTCCAGCTTGTCGCGCAGCACCACCAGGTGGGTCGCCAGTTGGATCTCGGCCGCTTCCTTCAATACCGCTGCGTGAACGCGATCGTTCAGCGTATCGGTGGATTTAGCCAGGATATTGGACACCCGCTTGTTGGCCGCCGCCAGCGCCGCCGCTTCTTCCAGAGTACGGAAGTGGGTCACCGCCTTGACGCGCGCGTCGAAGTCCGCAGGTTTGGTCGGACGACGCGCCAACACCGCCTGAATGGTGTCGACGGCGTGGCCTTCTTCCTGATACCAGGCGCGGAAGCGGCCCAGCATGAATTCGACAACCTCATCGACGACCTTGGCGTTGCTCAGCTTGCTGCCGTACAGGCGCACGGCCTCTTCGGTCAGGGTCTGCAGATCCAGCGGCAGGTTTTTCTCAACGATGATGCGCAGCACGCCCAATGCAGCACGGCGCAGAGCGAACGGATCCTTGTCGCCTTTCGGATGTTGCCCGATGCCGAAGATACCGGCCAGGGTGTCCATTTTGTCGGCGATCGCCAGCGAACAGGCCACCAGCGATTCCGGCAGCGCATCACCGGCAAAGCGCGGCTGATACTGCTCGTTCAGCGCAACGGCAACGTCTTCCGCTTCGCCGTCGTGGCGCGCGTAGTGCATGCCCATCACGCCCTGGGTGTCGGTGAATTCGAACACCATGTTGGTCATCAGATCGCACTTCGACAGCAGGCCCGCGCGGGTAGCGTGGTTAACGTCGGCGCCGATTTGGCCGGCAACCCAGCCCGCCAGCGCCTGGATGCGATCGGTCTTGTCGCGCAGGGTGCCCAGTTGCTGTTGGAACAGCACGGTTTCCAGACGCGGCAGATTGTCTTCCAGGCGTTTTTTGCGGTCGGTGTTGAAGAAGAACTCGGCATCGGCCAGACGCGGGCGCACCACCTTCTCGTTACCGGAGATGATTTGCTGCGGATCTTTGGATTCGATATTCGCCACGAAGATAAAGTTCGGCAGCAGTTTACCCGCGGCGTCATACACCGGGAAATACTTCTGGTCACCCTTCATGGTGTACACCAGCGCTTCCGCCGGCACCGCCAGGAATTTCTCTTCGAATTTGGCGGTCAGCACCACCGGCCATTCCACCAGCGAGGCCACTTCTTCCAGCAGGCTTTCGCTCAGATCGGCCTTGCCGCCAATCTGCTGTGCCGCCAGCTCGGCGTCGCGCTTGATCAGCGCCTTGCGGGCTTCGTAATCGGCAATCACCTTACCGCGCTCCAGCAGGATCTCCGGATATTGGTCGGCGTTGTCGATAGTGAACTCGGCTTCGCCCATAAAACGGTGGCCGCGAAGGGTGCGAGCGGAATCGATACCCAGCACGGTGCCCGGGATCAGTTCATCGCCCAGCAGCAGGGTCACGGTGTGTACCGGACGCACGAACTGCACTTCGGAGTCGCCCCAGCGCATCAGTTTCGGGATCGGCAGTTTGGACAGCGCAGTGCTGACCATGCCCGCCAGCAGCGCTTGCGCGGACTGGCCTTTGACATGGGCGCGATACAGCAACCACTCACCTTTGTCGGTCACCAGGCGCTCGGCCTGATCGACAGTGATGCCGCAGCCACGCGCCCAGCCTTCGGCCGCTTTGCTCGGCTTGCCTTCGGCGTCGAACGCCTGGGCAATCGCCGGGCCGCGCTTTTCGACTTCGCGATCGGCCTGTGCGGCGCTCAGATTGGCCACTTTCAGCGCCAAGCGGCGCGGAGCGGCAAACCAGCTCACTTCGCCGTGCTCGAGGTTGGCGCTATCGAGCTCAGCGGTAAAATTCGCGGCAAAGGATTCTGCCAGTGAACGAAGAGCCTTCGGCGGCAGCTCTTCCGTGCCGATTTCCACCAGGAAAGTCTGTTGAGTCATGGCTGCCTCTTAGTTCTCGTTCTTTTTGCACATCGGGAAGCCCAGCGCTTCACGGGAAGCGTAGTAAGCCTCGGCAACGGCTTTGGTCAGCGTGCGGATGCGCAGAATATAGCGCTGACGCTCGGTCACCGAGATCGCCTTGCGCGCATCCAACAGGTTGAAGGTGTGCCCGGCCTTCAGAATACGTTCGTAAGCCGGCAACGGCAGCGGTTTTTCCAACGCCAGCAGCGACTGAGCTTCTTTCTCGTACTGCTCGAAGCAGGAGAACAGGAAGTCGACGTCGGCATACTCGAAGTTGTAAGTGGACTGCTCCACTTCGTTCTGGTGGAACACATCGCCGTAGGTGGTCACACCCAGCGGGCCGTCGCTCCAGACCAGATCGTAGACGCTGTCCACGCCCTGGATGTACATCGCCAGGCGCTCCAGACCGTAAGTGATCTCGCCGGTCACCGGTTTGCACTCCAGGCCGCCGACCTGCTGGAAGTAAGTGAACTGCGTCACTTCCATGCCGTTCAGCCACACTTCCCAGCCCAGGCCCCAGGCGCCGAGCGTCGGGTTTTCCCAGTTGTCTTCTACGAAGCGGATATCGTGGATGGTCGGATCCAGACCCAGCTCTTTCAACGAGCCGAGGTACAGTTCCTGAATGTTGTCCGGCGACGGTTTAATGATCACCTGGAACTGATAATAGTGTTGCAGGCGGTTAGGGTTTTCACCGTAACGGCCGTCGGTCGGGCGACGGGACGGCTGCACATAGGCGGCGGCAATCGGCTCTGGGCCGAGTGCGCGCAGGCAGGTCATCGGGTGAGAGGTTCCCGCGCCGACTTCCATGTCCAATGGTTGAACAATGGTGCAGCCTTGGCGCGCCCAATAGTCCTGCAGTGTCAGGATCAGGCCCTGAAAGGTCTTGGTATCAAACTTTTGCATGTTGAATTCGCACGCGATACAAGTGGATTTATATGGAATGCGCCAGTATACCCGTTGACCGTAAGATATACAGCCAGAATCCGGCAACAACTGCGAATCGGCAAAGAAGCGTCGCCTTTTCATGCACTCTTTTAGGGCAAATGCTCCTGCCAAGCGCCCGTTCAACGCCCTCGCCGCCCCGCCGCATCCCGTCCCGCAACGATCACGATACTGGCACCAACCTTGCAACGTCCTGATATCAAACGTTTCAGGAGGTTCGCTGATGACCAACACCTTAACCGACAGCCGCTATCGCTACCGTATTTTCGCCATGGTGTTTTTTATTGCGCTGATTAACTACGTCGACCGCGGCGCGTTATCCTTCGCCGCCAACGATATCTCGCGTGAATTCAACTTCAACAAGGCACAGCTGGGCGCCGTGCTGGGCTACTTCGGCTTTGGTTATTTGTTCGGTTCGCTGTGCGGTGGCTTTCTGGCCGACCGTATCGGCACCAAGAAAGTCTGGCTGATGGCCGGTGCGCTGTGGTCGCTGCTGGAGATCGCCACCGCCTGGGCCGGCGAGCTGGGGGTGGCGCTGTTCGGCGGCTCGGCGATCATGGGTTTCGCCGCGCTGCGGATCATGTTCGGCTTCGCCGAAGGCCCGGCCTACGCGCTGATGAACAAAACCATCGCCAACTGGGCACCACGCAAGGAACGGGGATTTTCATTGGGCATCGGCCTGTTGAGTACCCAGGTGGGCTCGCTGCTCACCGCACCCTTGGCGGTGGGGCTGCTGCTGTTGACCGATGACTGGCGCAGCATGTTTATCCTGCTGGGCCTGTTCTCGCTGATCGCCATTTTGCTGTTCGCCCGCGTCTTTACCGATACTCCGCAGGAGCATCCTCTGGTTAACGCCACCGAACTGGCGGCCATCGGCGCCGATCAGGAGCCGGACAGCCGGCAACCGCACCTGCCGTGGTGGGCATTTTTCACTAACCGCACGCTGGTGTTTAACGCCCTGGGTTACTTCTCTTTCCTCTACGTCACCTTTGTGCTGGTCACCTGGGGGCCGAAATACCTGCAGGACACCTTTAATTACGATCTGCACTCGCTGTGGTATGTGGCGATGATCCCGTGGAGCGGCGCCTGCTTTACCGTGCTGCTCGGCGGCCGCATCGCCGATGCTTTGCTGAGGCGTTTTGACAACCTGCGGCTGGCGCGCAACCTGTTTGCGGCGGTGACGCTGCTGCTGACCGCCACCTGCTTCCTGCTGATCCCGTTTATGAGCACGGCGACCGAAATCATTCTGTTGATGACGCTGGGCAATGCGCTGAACGCGCTGGTGAATAACGTGTATTGGTCGGTGGTGATCGACGTCACGCCGAAGGCGTCGGTGGGCGCTTACAGCGGCATGACGCTGGCGATCGCCAATATTGCGTCGATCACCGCGCCGATGCTGAGCGGTTGGTTGGCGCAGCACCACGGCTATGGCGCCATGTTCTTCGCCACCGCCGCAGTATCCTTCTGCAGCATGTTGTGCATGACCCTGCTGCAACCGGAAAGGAAGATGAGAGCTAACGGCTCACTACCGAACCACAGTAGCATGCAGCAAACCTCTTCCTGACAACAGCATGGCCCCAAGGCAAGGATGCCTTCAGGTCAGCGCATTCTGCATTAAGTTAATTTCGGCTCCCATCGCCTCGATAATGATGCTTCATATTATCTATCGCGGAAATTAACGGGTTTACGTACAAATGGACGACCGCAACCGGCAAATATGGGTCGTTCGCATCAACCAAGCCAGGCTTAAAATCAGATTGCGACACTCGTCCGTTAGCCTTCCGCGTCAAGGAGCACGGGCCTGATGAGCTGCAGCTCGACCCCAAGTCTAATGGCATGCTTAGCATTGGTGACGCCCAGTTTTTTTACTGCGTTACCGACATGATATTTTATTGTCGTTAACTTCACGCCCAAGATAAGTGCAATTTCTGGATAGGATTTCCCCATACTTGCCAGATAAAGCACTTCATTTTCGCGAGCAGAGAAAATTTCTTTGTCATTTATTCTTTCAAAATATCTCTCACCGTTAATATTCTGATATCCAGTGATTAATTTTTCATGTGTAGTTATTAACAACATCTGAATTTTATTTTTATTTCTCTCTAACTTCCCTCTATTTTCAGAGAGCAGATCATCCAAAAAGAAAGACAACACGACAAGATTATGATGATTATCATGCAGTACAAAAGTATAACCATGAACGATGTTATAATCTTTAGCCGCATCAAATAACTTTGAGAATTTCACCCCTGACTCAACGATGAGGTTTTCATCCCAGGAAAATGGGGTAATCCGATTAGACGCAGTGATAAGCACGGGGTCGATAAACTGAAAGTTACTTTGCGTGTAGAGTTCAAACCAATCCATTCTGTTTGATATGACAGAAAAATTCGCCGGATTTCTTTTATTCATTATTGCATAAACGTAATTTATATTATTATAACTTACAAGGTTATTTTCCAGATCCTTTTTTATTTTCTCATTGATTAATTTATTATCGAAGAATGAGCTATTCACGTAACATCTCCTTGAAAGAAAATAAAAGTATAATATAGTATACTAATCCAATGTCACACTAATAAATTTGTTAACTGACATTCATTAAAAAATATTTAATGACTACTATTTCATACCAAAACAATAAATATAACAGTCACATTATGAAATATAACAGAATTTGAAGTATATATTAAGATCCGATCACAATAGAGATTGTCATAAGGTAAAAAAAAGTAAACCGACTGCTCGTCTAAGGTTATATCTGGAGAAAGGTTATGACACGAAGTGGTTGATGGATGAGCTGAAAAATCAGCGACCAATGCTGTTACTTGACCTGAAATGAACATCCTTACGCTATGTTGATACCAGGCAGATCGCCAGAGCCACCTGATAGGAAAATAGAAGCGCCAGAAGGCACATTCAAGTGAGACGAAGGACTAACAACAACGATGAAAAAAATATCTTATTGATTAATAATGATTCCCTGGTGTTGAGCAATAAATTCTAAAGCGACTTTTTTCTTTAACTTCATAAGTCGTCGCAGTAGGGCTGCTCCACATCAAGCACCCTACTAAAGTACAGTCGCTACACTATGCTTTTTCTTATGGCATGTAAATAGTCTATACGGTAAGTTCCTTACCCCTACGGTTCGAACTCCAAATAAACTCAATATTTTCAATACCGTAACAGGAAAGGACTCCAACCAGAGGATGAGTCATTATTTATGGCAGCTTTGTGATTTTTGTCGTACAAGGCGAAGGATCAAACGGAAAAAAATAACTAATTAATATTTGTAGGCCTTGTGCTTTAGGCCCACAAACCTTAACGATCAAAACCGCGCGCTGACGCCGACGTTATACATAAACTGCTCGCCGCTGCTCAGGCCACCGGTTTGCGAAACGGTGGCGAACGCCGCCACCTGATCGGTCAGCGGCATGTTTGCCCCCAGCGTCACATCCACCCAGTTTTTATCCTGGCCGGCGCTGTCGCGGGTGAACGAGGTCTGCGTGGACTTCAACCCGCCGCCGGCACGATAAACGTCATCGCCAAACTGATGTTGATAGCTGACTTCAGCGTACGGATTAAACAGGCCAAATTGGCTGTCCAACCGCCAGCCCAACGCGCCGATCTGCGAATGGTAGGTCTGGTCGTTGAAGCGCATTGAGGTACTGTTGTCGCCATCCTCGCTGTAACCGGAGACGTTGCTGTAATCCCAGGCAAACTGCGCCATCGGGCCGGTCGTCAGGTAAGAAGTTATGGGGAAGTCGTATCCGGCGGTAAGGCGCGCGCCCCACTGCTTGCCGGAAGTCGAGCCGGTTTCGGTACGGGTTAGCGGCCCAAGCTGCATGCTGCGGCGAATATCGTCGTAATCCATCGTCGCGTAATGCAGATCGGCATTCACCCAGCCGTGTTCAAACAGATCAAGGGCGGTAAAGGCCGACAACAACAGGCCGCGCGCCTTGTATTCATAGCGGCTGGACGGCTGTTGATCGTCATTGGAGCCGGATATCAGCGCGCCAATCAGCCAGCCTTCGGTCAACTGATAATCTACCCCAACCGTCAGATTATGGCTGGTAGCGTTGCCGTCGCCCGCCGCCTTATTGGCCGAGTAATCATAATGCTGCCCGGCATAGCCGCCGAAGACGCCCAGCGCTCCCTGTGGGTTGTCGCCATTGCGCAGTTGCTGGAAACGGCTGTCGAGCGTCGCGCGGCTGTCACGCGCCATCGCCGCCGTCGCCTGATTCAGCGCCACCACCTGCGCCGGGCCGTCCAGCACCGCCTGAATATAATCGGCAATCAGCAGATGCGCCTGCGGGCTGGGGTGAAAATGGTCGGAGAACAGATAGGACTGGTTGGCGTCGAAACCCGGCGTGGCGGAACTGCACACCGCCGACGACACGCCGGCCGGACAGGCCATGCCGGCGGTATTGGCGAAGCCAAACTGCGCCGGATTGGCTATCGCCTCGGCGAACAGCTTGTTCACGTCGACGCGAACAATATTACCGCCGCCCTGCGCCAGCAGGCGATCCTCACTCTGGTTATAAAAATCGGTCAGTTGCGCGGCCTGAGCACTCAGGCTGTCGTAGGCGGCAATCAGCTGCGCGGCAATCGCCTGCTGCACCTGCGGGATTGCGCTGGCCTGTGCGGCGGCGGACGTCAGCGCCTGATGAATTGCCTGGGTGCGCGAAGCACTATCCGGCGTGGTCAGCGAATTGAGGGTGGCGTAGGCCGCCTGCACTGCTGCGCCCTGCACCGGCGTCAACGCCTGCTGGATAATCAGCTCCATCAGCTGCGGCGTTGAACCAATATTCGGTACCGTCGGTACGATCACCGTACCGGCGCCGGCATTCAACAGTGAACGAACCTGTATTGCGGCTGCCGCTGCACTGTTATAAGCCACGTCCGGCCCGGTCGCAGGGTTTAACGCCGCCGCCGCCAGATCGTTGCCGCCAATCCAGTGAATATACAGACCGTCGCCATCGGCCCGGCCATCGACCCGACCAAGGTAACTCTGCACCTGATCCTGAGTATTGTCCGCCGGGTTGAGCGCCGGCACCGCCACGCCGCCGCCGGCGGCATAGTTGTAGCCACCGTCGTCCGACGCCACCAGCGCTGCGCCGATGCGTTGCGCCAGGACTTCGTCATACAGCAGGTGTTTATCGCTGTCGTAGGTAAAGCGACCATTGTTGCCGGTATCGCTCAGGCTATCGCCAAATACGTAGACTTGGTCATAAGCCGGCGCCGGGGTAGTCATACTGCATAATATCGCCACTGCAAGCGCCGCCGGGCGGGGCATGCGAGTTATTTTTAGAGGCATGAAGAGACTCCTGAGAGCCAGCAAATGAAGGAAAACCGTTTCTTATCATTGACCTTTTTTACCTGCGGCCATCTAGTAAATATTGCTGGCTTTTTCGCCACGTCAAGTCGCTTGATGATAAAACAATCAGGGGCTTGCCAAGTTTACCGCTTCAGGCGATGATTACTGTAAATAAACACAGCTTAAGGACAGGCAGTATGACCAGCGAACGTTGCGGTTGGGTAACGGCAGATCCGTTATATCTCGACTATCACGATAAGGAATGGGGCGCACCGACCACCGATGCGCGCGAACTGTTTGAAATGCTGTGTCTGGAAGGTCAGCAGGCCGGGCTTTCCTGGATCACGGTGCTGAAAAAGCGTGAAAATTACCGTCGCGCCTTCCACAATTTCGATCCGCAACGGGTGGCGGCCATGACCGAACAGGACGTGGAAACGCTCCTGCAGGACAGCGGCATCATCCGCCATCGCGGCAAAATCGAAGCCATCATCACCAACGCCAGAGCCTATTTGGCCATGGCAGCGGCCGGCGAAGATTTTTCCGCCTTTATCTGGGGCTTTGTCGGTGGCGAGCCGCAGCTCAACGGCTGGCAAGCGCTGAGCCAGGTGCCGGCGAAAACCGAGCTGTCCGATGCCCTGTCCAAGGCGTTGAAAAAACGCGGCTTCAAATTTATCGGCTCCACCATCTGTTACGCCTTCATGCAGGCCTGCGGGTTGGTGAACGATCATCTGACCGGGTGTATTTGCTACCCAAAGCAGAAATGATCCGCGCCTGCCGTCCGGCCGATATGCCACGGCTGATGGCCCTGTGGTTGCCCAGCACCATCGCCGCCCACCCGTTCGTGGTGGAAAGCTATTGGCGGGAAAGCGCCGTGCTGGTGCGGGATAGCTATCTGCCGCGGGCGCAAAGCTGGGCGTATTGCCACGCCGGGGAGATCGTCGGGTTTATCAGCGTGCTGGATGAACGCTTTATCGGCGCGCTGTTCGTCGAACAGGCCTTTCACGGCCACGGTGTCGGCCAGGCGCTGATGACGCACGTACAGCAGCGCTATCCCCGGTTGAGCCTTGAGGTGTATGAACAAAATCTGCGCGCCTGCGCGTTCTACCGTAAACAGGGTTTTCAGGTGGCCCAACGGCTGTTCAATGAAGAAACCCAGGCTTATACGCTGATCATGAACTGGGCACCGGCCGTCTGAACCCTGTCGATTTCGCTTAAAAATAACGCATCCCGCACCGGGGTGCGTTCAATTCAGAATCCGCTGCATGGTATTCCCCTGATTTTTCCCTGATAACAGGTTCAGCTTCTATCCGCTTGTTAAGGAAAAAACATGAAACGCATTGCGATTATTGCCGGCGCGGTGAGCGTCGCGCTCACGCTGTCGGCCTGTACCACCAACCCGTACACCGGGGAATCTGAAGCCGGTAAAGCCGGTATTGGCGCCGGCCTTGGCGCGGCACTGGGTGCCGGTGTGGGCGTGCTCTCCTCGTCGAAAAAAGACCGCGGCAAAGGTGCGCTGATCGGCGCAGCAGCCGGTGCGGCCCTGGGCGGCGGCGCAGGATATTACATGGACGCGCAGGAAGCCAAACTGCGTGACAAAATGAAAGGCACCGGCGTCAGCGTCACCCGCCAGGGCGACAATATCGTGCTGAATATGCCGAACAATGTCACCTTCGACAGCAGCAGCGCTACCCTGAAACCGGCGGGCGCCAACACCCTGACCGGCGTAGCCATGGTGCTGAAGGAATACCCAAAAACTGCGGTTAACGTGATTGGCTACACCGACAGTTCCGGTTCCCGCTCCCTGAACATGACCCTGTCGCAGCAGCGCGCCGACGGCGTGGGCAGCGCGTTGATCACCCAGGGCGTGGCGGCAAACCGTATCCGCACCTCAGGCGCAGGCCCGGATAATCCAATCGCCTCCAACAGCACGGCGGAAGGCAAGGCGCAAAACCGCCGCGTCGAGATCACCCTCAGCCCGCTGCAATAATCCCGTGCGGGGCGCCAAGCCCCGCCGCTTCTCGCTTTCCGCCCATCCCTTAGTCACACACAACCTGCCATTCAGCATTCCCGGCCCCGCGCCGGGTGTGGTAGTCTCCTTGGCAATTAACCGCAGGGGAGATCGGCAGTGAGCACTGTTAAGGCAATGCGCGCCTCGGGGCGTGCCACCATCAGCGATGTGGCGAAAACCGCCAAAACCGGCAAGACCAGCGTATCGCGCTATCTCAATGGTGAGCAGCACCTGCTTTCTGACGATCTCAAACAGCGCATCGAACAGGCAATCCATCAGCTCGACTACCGGCCCAGCCAGATGGCACGCAGCCTGAAGGGCGGGCAAACTCGCCTGATTGGCCTGATCATCGCCGATATCACCAACCCCTACTCGGTGGACGTCATGCGCGGCATCGAAGCCGCCTGCCGTCAACACGGCTTTACCCTGCTGGTGTGTAATACCAATAACGAGGTCAATCAGGAGCAACACTACCTGCAGTTACTCAGCAGCTATCGGGTGGAGGGCATCGTGGTCAACGCCGTCGGCATGCGTGAAGAAGCGTTGTCGACGCTGCAACAATCCATGCTGCCGATGGTCCTGATCGACCGCAAAATCCCTGATTTCGCCTGCGACGTGGTCGGCCTGAACAACCATGAGGCGGCGACCACCGCCACCGAACATCTGTTGCAACAGGGATTCGAAGCCATCCTGTTTCTCAGCGAGCCTATCGGCACGGTCAATACCCGGCTGGAGCGGCTGCACGCCTTTAACCAGACCATGGCGCAACATGACGGGCTGCTGGCTGAACAGGCCGAGACGCCGCTTAACGACCTGAAGCAGCTGGAAAGCGTGCTCAGTGGCTTTAACGCCCGCCACCGCGGTATGCGCAAGGCGGTGATTTCCGCCAACGGCGCGCTGACGTTGCAGGTCGCGCGCGCCATGCGCCGGCTGGGCATTCAATGGGGCAGCGATATCGGCCTGCTCGGCTTTGACGAACTGGAGTGGGCCGAACTGGCGGGAGTAGGCATCACCACCTTGAAGCAACCGACCTATCAAATGGGCCACGCGGCTCTGGAACAACTGGTACAACGCATTCAGGGCCTGGATGCGCCGATCGGCGAACAGATGTTCTCCGGTGAACTGATCGTGCGCGGCTCCACCACCCGCTAATCCCCCTTTTCCCCAGCTGTGGCGCGGTTTACGGCGCCTATCCACCTCCCCTGAAAGACTATTTTTTGCTCATGTTCGTGATTGCGATCATATTTTTACATTCTGTCGCTTTCGTCTGGAACCGGTTCCATTTAACGTACCCTTAACAGCAGCGGTGGGAATAACGCCACCTCAGGAGCCAAAATGAAAAGAGAAATTATCGTAGTGACCGGCGCATACGGCACCGATGTGGTTCAGCAATACGGTGGGCAAGCCGCCTTACTGCCGATCATCGCCGGCGCGGGCGCTGATGGCGTGGAGATCCGCCGCGAACTGTTTTCCGCCCAGGAGCTGGAAAGCCTGCCGGCGCTGGCTCAGGCGATTGAACAACAACAGCTATTTGCCGTTTATTCCGCCCCTGAGGCGCTATTTACCCCACAGCATTCGCTGAACCCAAACCTGCCGGCGCTGCTGGCAGAAGCCCAGTTGCTGAAGGCACGCCAGTTGAAGCTTTCCCTTGGCCACTACCAACCGGGTTTCGATTTTACCGAACTGAAAGTGGCGCTGGAGCAGCACCCGATCAAGCTGGTGGTGGAAAATGACCAGACCCCTGATTGCGGCATTCTGTCGCTGTTGAATGCTTTTTTCCATGCGGCGGAAGACAACCACCTGCCGGTCAGCATGACGTTCGATATGGCCAACTGGCACTGGGTGGGGCAAGACGCCTTCATCGCCGCCGAGCGCCTGGCGCGCCACGTCAGCTATGTTCACGTCAAAGCCGCCACCCACGGCCTGCGCGGCTGGCGCGCGGTGGCACTGGATGATACCGACGGCAGTTGGCGCGGCCTGCTGGCCCGCCTGCCGCTGGATGCGCCGCGCGGCATCGAATTCCCTCTGCAGGGTGACAGCCTGGAAGCCGTTACCCGCCACTACGTTAACCTTCTGCGTGCGGAGTAACCATCATGACAATGCTGACAGCGGCGCGTAACGCGCCATTGGACGTAGTTACGCTGGGTGAGGCCATGGCGATGTTCGTGGCCACACAAACCGGCGATCTGGCTGAAGTCGAGACCTTCACCAAACGCATCGCCGGTGCCGAGCTGAACGTGGCGATCGGACTTGCGCGCCTGGGTCTGAACGTGGGCTGGGTCAGCCGGGTCGGCAACGACGCTTTCGGCCGTTTCGCCCTGCAACAGCTGAAAAAGGAAGGCATTAACTTCCAGCAGGTCACGGTAGACGGCAACTATCCGACCGGTTTTCAGATCAAATCGAAAACCACCGATGGTACCGATCCCAGCGTGGAATATTTCCGCAAAGGCTCAGCGGCCAGCCACCTGTCGACCGCCGATTTTAACCGTGAGTACTTCGGCTCCGCACGTCATCTGCACCTGAGTGGCGTGGCTGCAGCCCTGTCAGGCCAGTCGCTGGAGCTGTGCAACCATGCCGCTCGTGAAATGCGCGCCATGGGCAAAACCATTTCATTCGATCCCAACCTGCGTCCGGTGTTGTGGTCCAGCCAGCAGGTGATGATCGATCAGTTGAACAAACTGGCGTTCGCCGCCGATTGGGTGCTGCCGGGGCTCAAAGAGGGGCAAATTCTTACCGGCCAATCGACGCCGGAAGGTATCGCCGATTTCTACCTGGAACGCGGCGTGCAAGCGGTGATCATCAAAACCGGCCCGGACGGCGCCTGGTTTAAAACCGCTGCCGGCGATCGGGCCACGGTGCCGGCGATCAAAGTCAGCAACGTGGTGGATACCGTAGGTGCGGGAGACGGCTTTGCCGTCGGGACAATCAGCGCCCTGCTGGAGGGCAAAACGCTGAAACAGGCGGTGCAACGCGGCAATAAAATCGGCTCGCTGGCGATCCAGGCCATCGGCGACAGCGAAGGGTTGCCAACCCGCGCGGCACTGGCTGAATAAAAATAACAAACATAAACAGTTAACAGCCTTCTCCGAACGGCAAACGCCTCTGGCCCTACAACCAGACTCGCCGGGAGAGCACCACTCCGACACTGAGGAATCTGAACATGAATACAGTCACTCTCGCGGCCAAACGCTGGTGGTACATCATGCCCATCGTGTTTATCACCTACAGCCTGGCCTACCTCGATCGCGCTAACTTCAGCTTTGCTTCAGCCGCCGGTATCAACGACGATCTGGGCATTACCAAAGGCATGTCCTCGCTGCTGGGCGCACTGTTTTTCCTTGGCTATTTCTTCTTCCAAATTCCCGGCGCGATTTATGCCGAACGCCGTAGCGTAAAAAAACTGATCTTCTGGTGCCTGATCCTGTGGGGCGGTTGTGCCTCGTTGACCGGCGTGGTCAGCAATATCCCTATGCTGGCCGCCATTCGCTTTATTCTCGGTGTGGTGGAAGCCGCCGTGATGCCGGCGATGCTGATTTACATCAGCAACTGGTTCACCAAATCAGAACGTTCACGCGCCAATACCTTCTTGATCCTCGGTAACCCGGTAACCGTGTTGTGGATGTCGGTGGTTTCCGGCTACCTGATCCACGCCTTCGGCTGGCGCGAGATGTTCATCATCGAAGGTATTCCGGCGGTACTCTGGGCCTTCTGCTGGTGGGTGCTGGCGAAAGACAAGCCGGCGCAGGCCAAATGGTTGAGCGAAGACGAGAAATCGGCGCTGCAAAAGCAGCTTGATGAGGAGCAGAAAGGCATCAAGGCGGTGCGCAACTACGGTGAAGCCTTCCGCTCACGCAACGTGATCCTGCTGTGCGTACAGTATTTCGCCTGGAGCATCGGCGTATACGGCTTCGTGCTGTGGCTGCCGTCCATTTTGCGCAGCGGCATGCAAATGGGCATGGTGGAAGCCGGCTGGCTGTCGGCGGTACCTTACCTGGCGGCGACTATCTCTATGATCCTGGTGTCCTGGGCGTCGGACAAAATGCAGAACCGCAAACTGTTCGTCTGGCCGCTGCTGCTGATCGGCGCGCTGGCGTTCTTCGGTTCCTATGCCATCGGCACCAACCATTTCTGGGTTTCCTACAGCCTGCTGGTGATCGCCGGCGCGGCAATGTATGCCCCGTACGGGCCGTTCTTCGCCATCATTCCGGAAATGCTGCCGAAAAACGTCGCCGGTGGCGCGATGGCGCTGATCAACAGCATGGGTGCGCTGGGCTCCTTCTTCGGTTCCTGGTTCGTCGGCTACCTGAACGGCGCGACCGGCAACCCGTCGGCGTCCTATATGTTTATGGCGATTGCGCTGGTGGTGGCGGTGGTGGTGACGTTGATCGTCAAACCCGCCCGCAACGAGGTTCATCCACAAGTAGCCTGATCTCGTTATACTTTATTTTCCGTTGAACATACCCAATGGATTTAAGGCTGTAGCCAATAACGCTGCAGCCTGAAAGACAAAGGGTATTGCTGGAGTTCGTGATGAAGCCTTCTATCGTATTGTACAAAAGTATTCCCACCGAGCTGCGTAAACGGCTGGAACAGCACTTCACCGTGCACGCCTTCGATGGCCTGTCGCCGGATAACCGCGACGAGCTGAAACAGGCGCTCGCTCAAGCGGAAGGGATCATAGGTTCCGGCGGCAAGATTGATGAAGCTTTCCTGCAACAGGCACCCAAACTGCGCGCCGCCTCGACCATTTCCGTCGGTTACGACAATTTCGACGTCGATGCGCTTAACGCCCATAACGTGGTGCTGATGCATACCCCGACCGTGCTGACCGAAACCGTCGCCGATACCATCATGAGCCTGGTGCTGGCGACGGCGCGCCGCGTGGTGGAAGTGGCCGAGCGGGTCAAAGCCGGTGAATGGCAGGGCAGCATCGGGCCGGACTGGTTTGGCGTCGACGTACACCATAAAACCCTCGGCATCCTCGGCATGGGCCGCATCGGTCTGGCGCTGGCGCAGCGCGCGCATTTCGGCTTCGGTATGCCGATACTGTACAACGCCCGCCGCACTCACGAAGAGGCCGAGACGCGTTTTAACGCCCGCCGCTGCGATCTGGACACCCTGTTGGCCGAGTCCGATTTCATCTGCATCACGCTGCCGCTGACCGAAGAAACCTTCCATATGATCAGCCGCGACCAACTGGCGAAGATGAAAAAGAGCGGTATTTTGATCAATGCCGGCCGTGGCCCGGTGGTGGATGAAGCCGCACTGATCGAAGCGTTGCAGAACGGAACGATCCACGCCGCCGGGCTGGACGTGTTCGAGAAAGAGCCGCTGCCGGTCTCTTCGCCGCTGCTGACGCTGCCGAACGTGGTGGCGCTGCCGCACATCGGCTCCGCCACTCATGAAACCCGCTATGGCATGGCCGAATGCGCGGTGGATAACCTGATTGCCGCACTGACCGGCACGGTAAAAGAAAACTGCGTCAATCCGCAGGTACTGAAGAGGTAACTTTCATGGATGCCAGCGGGTGACAAACTGGCATCCATGCAAAACTACCAACCGTCTTTCGGTGAGCGTCTCCGCATATGAAATATCCTAAGAATATGTATTTCATTGTTTTTAATTCTGTAGGGGATCAGATAAGGGAAGGTTTGCATCACGATTTCCCGGGTTCCCATCACTCTGCCGGCCCGGCCCAGGGCCGGGTTTGTAACCAGCAAACTCACTAAACGAAAAACCTCCCTGGCAAATTCTGTCGCAACCTGCGGACTCTCTAGATAAAGCCAATCGTACTCATCATCAAAATTGCTTGCGGCTTTCCTTAGCCATTTAATTTTCATCGTTATCACTCACTCCCATCCTCTTGAAGCGGGTTTCCATTTCATCATCAGCAGCAAAATCCCCCTTATCCGCCTCAGTGATGGCCTGTTGAATTTCCGCAATCTGCCAGGCTTCACGGTTGATGAAATCCCGGATAGCCTGCCCGGCCAGAAATGATTTTGTCCTGCCGGTCGCTTTGGCCAAAGCTTCTAGCTGCTCACTGAGCTCTTCCGGGAGTCGAACGGACATCACGCTCATAGGTCACCTCACACTACAATGTATACATTGTAATATAGATTAAAAAAACACCGGATAACAGACCGGGCTCTCCCCCTTCTCCCTCCTCCCTGAAAATACGCCATCGGGATGAGGCTATTTTTTCTTCATTTGTCACACTGACCTTACCTTAGAATAAAAACGCTTCCTGCCACGCGTAAGGAGAGCCATGAAACGCCTGACCCTACCTCTGCTGATGCTGCTGTCACCGACCGCAACAGCAGGCTGGACGCTGCAAAGCTTCCCGGCCTTTGACGAATCCACCGCCGGGCTGTTCACCAGCCAGGCCACGCTGCCCAAGGGCGAACTGCCGCTGAAAATTTATCAGGATCGGCAATGTTGGCAGCCGACCACTGCGGCCAGGCTGAATCAAACCCTGTCGCTGCAACCTTGCGGCGATGGCCCTCCGGTCAATTGGCGGCTGTTCCGCGACGGTGAATATCGGGTGCGCATCGATACCCGCAGCGGTACACCGACGCTGCAACTCAGCCTGAAAACGCCCCCACAGGCCACCGCAGCAACGACACCCCGCGTCTGCCAGCGCTGGGACGGCAAGCCCGTCACTCTTGACGTAGCGGCGACCTTCGCCGAAGGCGAAAGGGTACGCGATTTCTATTCCGGCCAAACGGCCAAGGTCAGCCAGGGCAAAGTGACCCTTCAGCCTGCCGCAGGCAGCGGCGGCATGCTGCTGCTGGAATCCGCCGGCACGGAAAAACCGGCACCGTTCAACTGGCACAACGCCACGGTCTATTTCGCACTGACGGATCGCTTTGAGAACGGCAACCCGGCCAACGATCACAGCTACGGCCGCCGCAGCGACGGCATGCAGGAGATCGGTACCTTCCACGGCGGCGATCTCGCCGGGCTGACGCAAAAACTGGATTACCTGCAACAGCTTGGCGTCAACGCACTGTGGATAAGTTCGCCGCTGGAACAGATCCACGGTTGGGTCGGCGGCGGTACCAAGGGCGATTTCCCGCACTACGCTTATCACGGCTACTACGCGCTGGACTGGACCCGGCTCGACGCCAATATGGGCAGCGAGCAAGACCTGCGCAAGCTGGTCGAACAGGCGCACCGACGCGGTATCCGCATTCTGTTCGACGTGGTGGTAAACCATGTCGGCTACGCCACATTGGCCGATATGCAGACCTTCCAATTCGGCTCGCTCTACCTGAAGGGCGCGGAGATAGAAAAAACGCTGGGTAAAAACTGGGGTGACTGGCGGCCTGGTCCAGGCCAAAACTGGCACAGTTTCAACGATTACATTAATTTCAGCGACAAGACAGGTTGGGGACCCTGGTGGGGGAAAAATTGGATCCGCACCGATATCGGCGACTATGACTCCCCGGGTTATAACGACCTCACCATGTCACTGGCTTTCCTCCCGGACATCAAAACCGAAGCGCCCGGCGCCAGCGGTCTGCCGCTGTTCTACCGCCACAAACCCGACACCGCCGCGCATGACATTCCCGGTGCCACGACCCGCGACTACCTCACTACCTGGCTCAGCCAATGGGTGCGCGATTACGGCATTGACGGCTTCCGCGTCGATACCGCCAAGCACGTAGATAAACCCACGCTGGCGCTGCTGAAACAACGTGCCACGGCGGCGCTGGCGCAATGGAAAGCCGCTAATCCGCAACAGGCGCTGGATGACGCTCCGTTCTGGATGACCGGCGAAGCCTGGGGCCACGGCGTGATGAAAAGTGATTATTACCAGAATGGCTTTGACGCGATGATCAATTTCGATTTTCAGGATCAGGCTGCGCAGGCGCTGAGCTGTTTCTCCAGTATCGATGCCACTTACCAGCAAATGGCCGGCAAACTGAAGGATTTCAACGTACTGAGTTATCTTTCCTCGCACGATACCCGGCTGTTCTTCGCCAGCGACGCCAAAGGTTCGCTGCCATTGCAGCAGCGTGCGGCAGATCTGCTGCTGCTGGCTCCGGGGGCGGTGCAAATTTACTACGGTGATGAAAGCGGTCGCCAGCTCGGCCCGACCGGTTCGGATCCGCTACAAGGTACGCGTTCCGATATGAACTGGAGCGAGCTGCAAGGCACCAAAGCGCCGCTGCTGGCGCATTGGCAGCGGCTTGGGCAGTTCCGCGCCCGCCATCCGGCGATCGGCGCCGGCACGCAGCAGTCGCAGCAAACCGCAGGCTACTATGCTTTCAGCCGTCGGCTCGGCGACGACAAGGTGATGGTGGTGTGGGTCGGCGATCGGTCACATTAATTCAGCACAATATGCTGGCAAACTATCGCCGGGTGACGTTTATTCCCGGCGGTTGTTTTATGTACCGCATTGCGCCGAAAATTATCTGACGGTATGGTGGGCGATTACCTGCTAAAAACAATACTGCTGCACCTATGACTTTTTCACTTTTCGGCGACAAATTTACCCGTTACGCGGGCATTACCCGTTTAATGGATGACCTGAACGAAGGCCTGCGCACGCCCGGCGCCATCATGCTCGGCGGCGGCAATCCGGCGCAAATTCCAGAGATGGAAAGCTACTTCAAACAGCTGTGTCAGGACATGCTCGACCAGGGCAAACTGACCGAGGCGCTGTGTAACTACGATGGCCCGCAGGGCAAAGACGCCCTGCTGAAAGCGCTGGCTACTTTACTGCGCGACGAGCTGGGCTGGCAGATTTCACCACAGAATATTGCACTGACAAACGGCAGCCAGAGCGCGTTTTTCTACTTGTTTAACCTGTTTGCCGGGCGTTATGCCGACGGCAGCCGCCGCCGTGTGCTGTTCCCGCTGGCACCGGAATATATCGGCTATGCCGACGCCGGGTTGGACGAGGGGCTGTTCGTTTCGGCCAAGCCCAATATCGAGCTGCTGCCGGAAGGCCAGTTTAAATATCACGTTGATTTCGAACATCTGAACATCGGCGACGATATCGGCATGATCTGCGTCTCGCGCCCGACCAACCCAACCGGTAACGTGATCACCGACGAAGAGCTGATGAAGCTCGATCTGCTGGCGCAACAACGCAATATTCCACTGGTGATCGATAACGCTTACGGCGTGCCGTTCCCCGGAATTATTTTCAGCGAAGCGACGCCGCTGTGGAACCCGAACATCATCCTGTGCATGAGCTTGTCCAAGCTCGGGTTGCCCGGCTCGCGCTGCGGTATCGTGATTGCCGATGAGAAAATCATCAGCGCCCTGACCAACATGAACGGCATCATCAGCCTGTCACCGGGCAGCATGGGGCCGGCGATGGCAGCTGAAATGATCGAACGTGGCGATCTGCTGCGCCTGTCGAACGAGGTGATCCGCCCGTTCTACAAACAGCGCGTTGAACACACCATCGAGATAATCCGCCGTTATCTGTCGCCAGAGCGTTGCCTGATCCACAAACCGGAAGGGGCGATTTTCCTTTGGTTGTGGTTCAAAGATCTGCCGATCACCACCGAGCTGCTGTATCAGCGCCTGAAAAAACGCGGCGTGCTGATGGTGCCGGGCCACTACTTCTTCCCGGGATTGGAGCATGAATGGCCGCATACTCACCAGTGCATGCGGATGAACTACGTGCCGGATCCGGAGAAAATCGAGCGCGGCGTGGCGATTTTGGCGGAAGAGATCGAACGCGCGCACCAGGAAGCGGGCTAACGCCCGAGCCGGAGCGCAGCTGGCAGGTAAAAGCTGCGCCCCGGCAGGTTACATCGCCCAAAACAGCACCGCCAGCAACTGCGGCGACATGATGCGCAGGAACATCGCCAGAGGGTAAACCGTGGCGTAGGACAGCGCGGCAGCGCCGCTGGTCGGGTGCAGGCCGTTGGCGAAGGCCAACGCCGGCGGATCGGTCATCGAACCAGCCAGCATGCCGGACAGCGTCAGATAATTCATCTTGCCTACCACCCGCGCCAGCACGCCCACGCTGAACAACGGGATGGCGGTAATCAACGCGCCGTAGCCAACCCACGCCAACCCTTCGCCGTGCATCAGGGTATCGACAAAGTTTCCCCCCGATTTCAGCCCCACCACCGCCAGAAACAGCACAATGCCCAACTCGCGCAGCGCCAGGTTGGCGCTCGGTGGCATAAACCAGTACAGCTTGCCAATGCTGCCGATACGCCCGAGGATCAATGCCGCCACCAACGGCCCGCCGGCCAGCCCAAGGCGCAATGCCGCCGGGAAACCCGGAACAAACAGCGGGACAGAACCCAGTAATACTCCCAGCCCGATGCCGATAAATACCGGCAGCATCTGCACCTGCTGCAATTTCTGTTGAGCGTTGCCGACGATGGCCGCGACCGCCTCAATCGATTCCGGCCGGCCAACCAGGTTGAGGATATCGCCAAATTGCAGCGTAACGTTGCTACCGGCCACCAGTTCAACCCCGGAACGGTTGAGGCGAGAGATCACCACGTCATATTTTTGCTTAAGGTTAAGATCGCGGATTTTGCTGCCCAGCACCTTCTCATTGGTCACCACCGCCCTCACTACCTGTAACGCCGTGCCGCGCGTTGACAATGAGACGTCCACCTCTTCGCCAATCACCAATCGGGCATTTTCCAGGCTCTCGCGCTTCCCTACCAAATGCAGATAGTCGTCCAACTCCAGCCTCTCGAGCGGTGCAGGCACCATCAGCAGATCGCCGCGTTTCAGCCGTGAGCAGATGATGTCCTCCCCGTTCAGCAGCGGCACATTTTTTATCGCCATTCCCTGCAGATTGGGATTCCGCACCGCCACGTTCATGGTGTGCAGCAGCTCGCGGTGATTGCCCAGACTGTTTTCGAACGCCTGCGCTTCCCGATCGATATTGATACGGAAGAACAGGCGGATCAGCCACATCACCAGCAGAATGCCGCAGATACCGAACGGATAGGCCATGGCGTAACCCATCCCCATGCGATCGACCAGCGCCGGATCCGACCCCAGATCGGTAAGAATTTGCTGCCCGGCACCGAGCGCGGGGGTGTTGGTGACTGCCCCGGAGAACACGCCGAGAATGATCGGTAGCGGCACGTCAAACAGCTTGTGAACCGCCGCCGCCACCACGCCGCCAACCAACACCAGTAAAATGGCGAAACCGTTGAGCCGCAGCCCGGACACTCGCAGGGAAGAGAAGAAGCCGGGCCCCACCTGAATACCAATGGTGTAAACGAACAGGATCAACCCGAATTCCTGAATGAAATGCAGCATGTCGCCGTTAAGACTGATTTGCCAGCTCTGGGCGAAATGCCCCACGAGAATGCCACCGAACAGCACCCCGCCAATGCCCAGCCCGACGCCATACACCTTCCAGTTGCCCATCCACAGCCCGAGAACGGCCACCAATGCCAACATACTGACGGTCAGGGCGATATCGCTCATAGGTCACATCCTTGCCAGAAGTTTAACAACAGGCTCGCGGTTAAAGACGCACAATTAGCAGGGATTTTGACATAAGCAGGAAAGGGGGAATGTGGGTTGCGCCACAGAATGCAACGGGGGAAGCCCTTTTGGACTTCCCCCGTGTTATTACCGTTTTTTTCAGTCGGTTACCGGGTTTCTAACCCCGGAGTGGTGCCGATGGCGATACGTTGTGGCTGCAAGGCATCCGGCACCTGACGCACCAGATCGATATGCAACAGGCCGTTTTCAAACTGCGCCTCGGAAACCTGCAGATGCTCGGCCAGCGTGAAGGTCAGAGTAAACTCTTTGCACACCAACCCCTGATGCAGATATTCCACCTGTTTTTCCGGCGGCGTCGGTTTACCGCTCACGGTCAGGCGTGGGCCTTCCACTTCAATATTCAGTTCGCTTTGTTTGAACCCGGCCAGCGCCAGAGAAATGCGGTAGTGATTGTCATCGCTTTTTTCGATGTTATAAGGCGGGAAGCCCTGAGGTTCCTGACCGCCCATTGAGCTGGCCAACTTGTCAAAACCAATCCACTGACGCAGCAAAGGTGACAAATCGTAATTACGCATGATGTAAACTCCTTCTATGAAGCGAGATTTTACCCGTCGCCTTTCAAGCTACGGCGTTGTTATCTGCACTCATTCACCCCAGTTACTTACTAAAGTAAGCTCCTGGGGATGAATGAGCTGGTCGCCTGGCCGTAACTTAAAATTCATAGGGTAAATTAAGGTATGCCCCCTGACGGCAGGCAAGCTAACATTTAACACCAGCGAGACGTTTCGCTGATGAAATAAGAATTATTTAATTTCAATCCGACGCGGTTTTAATGTTTCCGGCACGATGCGCTCCATTTCGATATACAACAACCCATTTTCCAGCTTCGCGCCTTTAATTTGGATATGCTCGGCCAACTGGAATTTACGCTCGAAGTTACGCTCGGCAATACCTTGATATAAGTAGGTTCTTTCAGCAGGTTCGTTATTATGGGCGCCACGTACAATCAGAAGATTGTCCTGGGTGGTGATCTCCAGTTCCTGCTCGGAAAACCCGGCCACCGCGATCGCAATGCGATAATGGTTTTCATCCACCAGCTCAACGTTATAAGGGGGATAGCCGCCATTCCCCTGGCTCTGCCCGGCCTCCAACGCGTTAAACAAACGGTCAAAACCAATGGCGGAACGGTATAGCGGGGAAAGATCAAAATTGCGCATAAAACAGCCTCCTACGGCACTTCAGCGAGGTTTAATAATTAAGCCTTCCACTAAGGACAGACTAATAATAAGAATTCCCTTACGGCAAATTCTTAATTTGGTTCTGATAAGAAAATGGGGGTTGATTTCATCATTTCAACCGACGGCGATCAAAAAAATGACAATCAGTTCGGCGAAAGTTTTTTTATCCCTTACAATAAAGTGAGAGAGCCGCCACAGAGCGTGACCTTGCTCCTTTTAAAACATCGACAAGATGTTATAGATCAGCAAATTTTGGGGAACAGCACCCTGCAGGATGGAATAATGAAAACGATAAAAGTGATAGCAACCAGTTGCATACTGCTGGCAACCAACGGCTGCTCCAGCGTCATGAGCCACACCGGCCCGAATCAGGGCTACTATCCGGGTACCCGCGCCAGCATGGGTATGCTGAAGGACGACAACACCAGTTGGGCGATGATGCCGTTGGTGGCATTGGATCTACCCTTCTCCGCCGTGATGGACACCGTGCTGCTGCCTTACGACTATATGCGCTCCGACAGCGACGACACCGCAGACTCACCGAAAGCACGCATCCTGCGCGGCGAAGAGCAGAACCTGGCGGCCAGCGGCGATCCCAGCCATGCAGCCAACGTAGCCGCGCATTAATATGCCTTACGCGGGCTGTACGGCCCGCGTCCTGATCACACCTCAGCCACAAAAATCTGGCTGAATCCCTCAACCTCGCGCATAAATGCCACATGATTGCCGTCCGGCGAAAAGACAATGGCATCGCCCGACGGCGGCAGCGCAGTGCGTTGCGTCAGCCGCTGCATACGGCCGCTGGCTACTTCGCACAACATCAGGCTGTTATCACACACCAGTGCGATCCGCCGGCCCTGCGGGTGCCAACTGAACGCCGACTGGATCCCATGTTCGCCCCGGGTAATTTGGCGCGGCTCACCGCCGTTCGGCGAAACCGTCCACAGTTGCACTACGCCCTCGTCATCCTTCATCAGAAAGGCAATCATGCTGCCATCAGGCGAGCTGCGCAGCCAGTGGCGCGGCGCGGTGGCGACCCCCGGATAACGACGCCGGCCGGTAAAGGTCAGGCGACGTTGGCGCACGCCCAAAGGGGGAGCGGGTAAATGGGTCGAGGTGCCCTGCAACGGTCGGGAACCGGCTTTGGCATAGTCGGCGTCGTCGTGCGGCAAGTCGACAATAAACACTTCCGGCAACTTTTCGTCGGCAGCGGAACGCGTATCGCCGATAAACGCCAGTGCCCAACGCTGTTGGCGTCCATCGGACCGGGCATAGCCGCACTGCCCGACCCATCCCTCTTCGTAGGCGCGGCTAATCTGGTCACTGCCCGGCTGCGGTTGTGGTG
This sequence comes from Serratia inhibens, assembly GCF_003591175.1. Taxonomy (GTDB): domain Bacteria; phylum Pseudomonadota; class Gammaproteobacteria; order Enterobacterales; family Enterobacteriaceae; genus Serratia; species Serratia inhibens. The sequence goes on from NZ_QYYG01000004.1 coordinate 248,207, forward strand.
TGGTCTCGCTGACCAGCACGCAGTAATGGCTGCCATCATATTCACGCGGATGCTGCTTGGGCGGATTTACGCCCTGCAAAGGCACAGCCACACCAACGTTACGCAAATCCAGTGCCGGGTCCAGCTCATGCATCACATGGTCGTTATAGGTAAAACTCAGGCGGCTGCCGTCCGGGCTGAATACGTGGACATGAGTGCCGCCGCGCAGCGCCCCGGGGGTATAAGGTGCGGAGATATCCATCGCATCGAGAGTAATGGCCAGTTCAAGATCCGGTTCGCTGACGACCACGCCACGCCGGTGATGAAAATCGTAATGCCAAACGCTGTCCGGGTGTTCCGGGCCGTGAATAAAAGCGTAACGGGCCGGCGCGTCCGGGCTGACGGTCACCACACCTACATGTGCGCCGTGCTGGGCTCTATATAACACCTCTACCTTGCCGCTGTTGGCATTCACCCGTTCAATACTCAGGCCGGTAAAGGAAGCGCCGTTCGGACGCACGTCGTAAGCCAGCCACTGGCTGTCTGGCGTCCAGACGTTGATATTGGTTAACTGATGTCCACGTGGATCAAAAGTCAGCTGTTTTTCCCGGTAGCTCATGGCGGCTCCCCTGCACATGTTGGCACTAAGTCACCATCTTACCGGATTGGCCGGCGCGTTTCATTTCGCCGGCCGGGGATGAGAAAAGATTACTTTTTCAGGCCGTTGAATTCGTCCTTGGCCTTTTGCAACAGGGCGGCAAAGGTGGGCTCGGCATGCAAACGGGCCACGATGGCCGACGCCACCATGCGCGCCGCAGTCACGTCGCTTTGCCAGTGGTAACCGCAGATAACCCGGCTTTGGCCCATATCATAGCCACGCTGCAGGATCTCGCCCTGCCTGGCGGGGTTGATTTCAGCCAGCACCAGCGCGGTCGCCCAGCCAATGGTGGTATGCCCGGAAGGGTAAGAGCCGTTCTTCGACAGGGAGCTTTCTTCATCCGGCCGGCAGGTTGATTCATTATAAAAAGCAAAAGGACGAATGCGCATATAGTGATTTTTTGCGCTGCGGGTCGCCAGATCGCCGGCATCTTCGCGCATTTTCATCACCAATCGATACAGTTCCGGCGTTTTCTGCTGGGTTATTTCCACGCCGAAGGCGTTGGAAAATGCGGCGGCGACGCCGTCCCCTGCAACATGGGCATCATCATAAGCCTGCTTGCCCCTGGCGGTATTGCGCACTATTTTCCCGGCGTCGTATTGCGCCTTGTCATTGAGGAAATCAATGCTGTCCATCGCCGGTGGCGGCGGCAGCAATGCCAGGCTATCTATGGACTGCGACTCTTGCAGAAAATAAACCTCTGGCTGAGTGGTGACATCTTTGGCGGCAAATGAAAACTGCGTTAACGCGGCACTGGTTAACGCGGCTAATAATATCTTTTTCATATCAATTCCCTTATTAAAATAATTAATTTTTATTCAACATCCTTGATGCAAATAATTAAAAAATACGGCCGGTTAACTATAAATTAATAAGGATTTTTCACCTCAATAGCGATCACAGAACTCAACATTGGTTTTCTGACCGCACCTGGGGTTGTAGGGGTTTACAAAAAATACTAAAAAGTACAAAATGGATTTAAAGTCTACAATAAACTCTCTGTCTACAGGAACCCATATGAGCCACCTCTTCGATGCCATTGTTTCCGCCCATCAGCAGTTGCGCCCGCAGGTTCGCGTGACCCCTCTGGAGCGCAGTGTGCTGTTGTCGCAACAACTGGGTTGCGAGCTGTATCTGAAATGCGACCATCTGCAGCCAACCGGTTCATTCAAGTTTCGCGGTGCCAGCAATAAACTGCGGCTGCTGAGCGACGAACAGCGTCGACGCGGGGTGATCGCCGCCTCCAGCGGTAATCACGGCCAGGCGATGGCGCTGGCGGGCAAACTGATGGGTGTCAGCGTGACGGTCTATGCGCCGGAAACCGCCGCCGCGATCAAGCTCGAAACCATCCGCGCTTTGGGCGGGAAAGTCGTGACGGTGCCGGGAGATGCTCTGAAAGCGGAACAGGCAGGCGAGAAGGCAGCCCAGGAACAGGGCAAAGTGTATGTCTCCCCTTATAACGACGAGCAAGTGATCGCCGGTCAAGGCACCTGCGGCATGGAGCTGGTCGAACAGCAGCCGGATCTGGATGCGGTGATTGTCGCCGTGGGCGGCGGTGGCTATATTTCAGGTATTGGCACCGTGCTGCGGCAATTGTCGCCGAAAACCCAACTGATCGCCTGTTGGCCCGAGAATGCCACCAGCATGTACAGCGCACTGGAAGCCGGCCATATCTTCCCGGTAGAAGAGCAGGAGACCTTGTCCGACGGTACCGCCGGCGGCGTGGAGCCGAACGCCATTACCTTCCCGCTGTGCCAGCGGCTAATCGATCGCAAAATTCTGGTCAGTGAAAAGGAAATCAAACGGGCGATGCGCCAGATTGCCGCCAGCGATCGCTGGATTATTGAAGGCGCAGCCGGGGTGGCCCTGGCGGCAGCTATCAAACTGGCACCGGAATTTCAGGGAAAAAAAGTGGCGGTCGTGCTGTGCGGAAAAAACATCGTGCTGGAGAAATACCTCAAGGCCATTGCCGATGAAAATCATTAACCAGCAACAGATAATGGACAGTTTCGACGCAGATAGCATCACGTCGCTGCTTAAATCTGGATTTATTGCTTACTCGCGCCAACAGGTACAACAACCGCCGGTACAGCATTTCCTGTTTAAGCAGGCCGCAGGCGACTGCTGTATTAAATCGGCGTGGCTGGAAGGCGATGAGCAGTTTGTCGTCAAGGTGTCCGCCGGTTTCTACCGCAACCCGGCGCAAGGGTTGGCCAGCAATCAGGGATTGCTGATGGCTTTCTCTGCGCTGACCGGCGAACCGCAGGCGCTGCTGCTGGACGAAGGCTGGCTGACCGCGTTACGCACCGCGCTGGCAGGGCGTATCGCCGCCGAGCTGTGCGCCCCGGCGGACATCCCGGCGATCGGCATCGTCGGCTGCGGCATGCAGGCCCGGTTGCAGTTGCAGCAGTTAAAACCTCTCACTCCGTGCCGTGATGTCTGGCTGTGGGGGCGTAGCGAAGCGGCTCTGCAAGCCTTTCGCCACGATGCCGAAACAGAGGGTTTCCGGGTGCATACCACCCGGGATGCGGCAGCGCTGGCGGCACATTGTCGGCTGATTGTCACCACCACCCCCAGCCGCGAGCCCATTTTGCAGGCGGCGGATATTCAGCCTGGCACCCATATTACGGCGATTGGCGCAGATGCCCACGGCAAGCAGGAGCTGGCGACCGATTTGGTGGCCAGAGCGGATCTGTTGCTGGTTGATGCTTTGTCGCAGTGTGCAGACTATGGCGAGATCGCCACCGCTTATCGACAAGGTTTGCTGACATCAAAGCCGATCGTTGAATTTGGCGCAGCTCTGGCGCAGGGAGGAACGCTGCGCAGCAGCCCGCAGCAAATCACTATTGCCGATCTTACCGGGCTGGCGATTCAGGACGTCCAGATTGTGAAGGGTATTTTAGCGCGGCTCTAACGCGCTTCAAGGGCGCAGATGCGCGCCCCCGGTGATGCAACAACGCCTCAGACATTCAGCACAAACTTCTCAATGGCGTGCGCCACGCCGTCTTCAGTGTTGGTGGTGGTAACGAACTGCGCCACCGCTTTCAGTTCCGGAATGGCGTTACCCATAGCTACGCCAACGCCGGCGTATTCGATCATCGCAGTATCATTGGCCTGATCGCCCAACGCCATCACGTTTTCCTGCGCAATACCGAGGTGTTCTGCCAGCATTTTCACCCCGGTGCCCTTATCAACCCGTTTATGCAAAATCTCCAGGAAGTAAGGCGCGCTTTTCAGGATGGTGTAACGCTCCCACGCTTCGGCAGGCAGACGCGCAATCGCGCGATCGAGCAGCTCCGGTTCATCAATCATCATCACTTTCGGGAAACGCATCTGGCGGTCCATTTCTTCCACGCTGCGGTATTTCAACGGAATACCGGTCATATGGGCTTCATGGATGGTGTATTTGCCGATGTCCTTGTTCGGCGTATACAGGGTATCGAAATCAAACGCGTGATAGTGCACGCCAAACTCGCGCGCCAGCCGTTCTACATAGACATAGTCTTCGAAATCCAGGGTTTCCTGCAGGATGCAGGAGCCGTCTGCCGCCTGTAAAACCAGCGCACCGTTATAGGTAATGCAGAAATCACCGCTGCCCTGAATGTCCAATTGACGCAGATAGTCCTGCACGCCGACGTAAGGCCGCCCGGTAGCCAGCACCACGTGAACCCCTTTGCGGCGCGCCTCGGTGATGGCCTGCTTCACCGCAGGCGTTATCTGGTGCTGCGGATTAAGCAACGTGCCGTCCATATCAATCGCAATCAGTTCAATAGCCATTCGAGCTTCTCCCAGTGGTTTTTTCCCATGCTAACGCGTTTCAGCCCGCGCTGTCAGCGCCAAAAAAGGCGTAAAAAAATCCGCGCGGGTCGCCCGGCGCGGATTTTCATGGCCATTTAACCGGTTAGATATCGATGTTCGCCGCTTTCAGGGCGTTTTCTTCGATAAAGGCGCGGCGCGGCTCAACCGCATCACCCATCAGGGTGGTGAACAGCTGATCGGCAGCGATGGCGTCCTTCACGGTCACGCGCAGCATACGGCGGCTTTCCGGATCCATGGTAGTTTCCCACAGCTGCTCAGGGTTCATTTCGCCCAGACCTTTATAACGCTGTACCGACAGGCCACGGCGTGACTCTTTCACCAGCCACTCCAGCGCTTGCTCGAAGCTGTCTACCGGTTGACGGCGCTCGCCGCGTTCGATGAAGGCATCTTCTTCGATCAGGCCACGCAGTTTTTCGCCCAGCAGGCAGAGTTTGCGGTATTCGCCGCCGTGGAAGAACTCGAAGTCCAGCGGATAATCGGTATCCACACCGTGGGTACGGATGCGCAGCACCGGCTCGAACATCTGGCGTTCGCGATTTTCGAAGATCACCGAGTCATAGCTGCTGCCGTGCTGCTCATTATCGTTCAACAGTTTTACCAGCGACTCAATCCATACCTGAACTTTGCTCTGATCGGTCAGATCGCTTTCATTCAGGGTTGGCTGGTAGATCAGGTTGTTCAGCAGCGCGCGCGGGTAGCGGCGTTCCATACGACCGATCAGTTTCTGCACGCTGTAGTGCTCGGACACCAGTTTCTCCAGTGGTTCACCGGCAAGTGCCGGCGCGTTGGCATTGGTGTGCAGGGTTGCGCCGTCCATCGCGATGGCGATCTGGTACTGATCCATCGCCTCGTCATCTTTGATGTACTGTTCCTGCTTGCCTTTTTTCACCTTGTAGAGCGGCGGCTGGGCAATGAACACGTGGCCGCGCTCAATGATTTCCGGCATCTGGCGGTAGAAGAAGGTCAACAACAGCGTACGGATGTGCGAGCCGTCGACGTCGGCATCGGTCATGATGATGATGCTGTGGTAACGCAGCTTGTCCGGGTTGTACTCGTCGCGGCCAATGCCGCAGCCCAGCGCGGTGATCAGCGTCGCCACTTCTTGCGAAGACAGCATCTTGTCGAAGCGCGCCTTCTCAACGTTGAGGATTTTACCTTTCAGCGGCAAAATCGCCTGGTTTTTACGGTTACGCCCCTGCTTGGCAGAGCCGCCCGCAGAGTCCCCTTCCACCAGGTACAGTTCCGACAGCGCAGGGTCACGTTCCTGGCAGTCCGCCAGTTTGCCCGGCAGGCCTGCCAGATCCAACGCGCCTTTACGACGGGTCATTTCACGCGCTTTACGCGCCGCTTCACGGGCACGCGCCGCATCGATGATTTTACCGACGACGATTTTCGCATCGCCCGGGTTTTCCATCAGATAATCGACCAGCTTTTCGTTCATCAGCGTTTCAACCGCGGTTTTCACCTCGGAGGAAACCAGCTTGTCTTTGGTCTGAGAAGAGAACTTGGGATCCGGCACCTTCACCGAAACCACGGCAATCAGGCCTTCACGCGCATCATCGCCGGTGGCGCTGATTTTGGCCTTTTTGCTGTAGCCTTCTTTATCCATGTAGCTGTTCAGGGTACGGGTCATCGCGGTACGGAAACCGACCAGATGGGTACCACCATCACGCTGCGGGATGTTGTTGGTGAAGCAGTAGATGTTTTCCTGGAAACCGTCGTTCCACTGCAACGCCACTTCCACACCGATATCGTCTTTCACGGTGGAGAAATAGAACACGTTGGGGTGAATTGGGGTTTTATTTTTGTTCAGATACTCAACAAACGCCTTGATACCGCCTTCGTAGTGGAAGTGGTCTTCTTTGTCCGTGCGTTTGTCTTTCAGGCGGATAGACACGCCGGAGTTAAGGAAAGACAGCTCGCGCAGGCGCTTGGCCAGAATATCGTACTCAAATTCGGTATTGTTGGTGAAGGTTTCATAGCTTGGCCAGAAACGCACCGTGGTGCCGGTCTGATCGGTTTCACCGACCACTTTCAGCGGCGCCTGCGGTTCGCCCATGGCATAGGTCTGCTCATGCACCTTGCCTTCACGGCGGATCACCAGTTCCAGTTTCTCCGACAGGGCGTTAACAACGGAAACACCCACGCCGTGCAGGCCGCCGGATACCTTGTAGGAGTTGTCGTCAAATTTGCCGCCGGCATGCAGCACGGTCATGATCACCTGCGCTGCGGAAACCCCTTCCTCTTCGTGAATACCGGTCGGGATACCGCGACCATCATCCTGTACCGAAACAGAGTTATCGGCATGGATGACCACCTGAATGTCACTACAGTGGCCAGCGAGTGCTTCGTCGATAGCGTTGTCCACAACCTCGAATACCATGTGGTGCAGACCGGTGCCATCATCGGTGTCGCCGATATACATGCCCGGGCGCTTACGCACCGCATCCAGCCCTTTTAATACCTTGATACTTGAGGAGTCATAAGAATTCGACATCAACGTTTCTCGCTCATTTTAGTCCTGTGGTTGAACCTCTATTTTACCTTGTTCCACGCGGAACATCTTGCCCTTTTCACCGGCCATGTCGGTCACTTGCTCAGCGCTCACGGCGCTGACAAAGACCTGGGCCTGGGTGGCTTTCAGGCGATCGGCCAGTAACCGGCGACGGCCGGTGTCCAGCTCGGAGGCAAAATCATCAATCAGATACAGGCAACGCCGCCCGCTCTGCCGGGTGAGAAACTCACCCTGCGCTAAGCGCAACGCGCACATCAGCAGTTTCAACTGACCGCGCGATAACAAATCCTCTACCGGCGTGCCGTCGGCACGTATGCGGAAGTCCGCCTTATGCGGCCCCACTGCGGTATAGGTTAACGCCCTGTCGCGCTCAAACTGGCGCTCCAGCAGCTCTCCGTAGTCGCTCTCTTTGTCCCAGCCGCGCTGGAAAGAGAAACTCAGGGCAAATTCGGGCAAAAACTGCGCGCATGTCGCGGTGATATCCGCGGCAATCGCGTCGCTGTAAGCTGCCCGCCACTCGCTGATACGCTCGGCCAACGGGATCAACTCTTGATCCCAGGCGCGGATCTGCGCATAGCGACTGACCTGGCGCAACGCGGCATTGCGCTGCTTCAGTAACCTTTTCAGGTTGCTCCAGGCGGTGAAAAAACCGGGCTCGTTATGAAAACAACCCCAGTCCAGGAAGGCGCGCCGGAATTTCGGCCCGCCGTTTAGCAGGGTAAAACCTTCGGGGGTGATCAGCTGCATCGGCAATAGCTGCGCCAGTTCGGCCACTTTGTGGCCATCGCTGCCATCGATACGTACCTTGCTGTCCCCCTGACGGCTCTTGCTTAATCCTACGGACATTTCACGTTCTGCGCCGTCAATGCGGCCGTGCAAAATGAACTCCGGCTGGTCGTGGCGGATCACCCTGCCGGCCTGCAGGCTGCGAAATGCGCGCCCGTGGCCAAGGGTATACACCGCCTCAAGCACGCTGGTTTTCCCACTGCCGTTGGCCCCAACCAGGAAATTGAATCCCGGCGCCAGAGCCAAATCCGCAGTTTCAATATTGCGGAAATCTTTAATCAGTAAACGCGTCAGAGCCATGCCATTATTTCTTATGATCGAGGGCGCAATTGTCGCAGGCAGATTGGGTGCGGCCAGCGCACAGCCACCGGAGCGTACTTAATGTACGTGAGGATGGCGAGCACTGCCCAATCCCAAGCTGGCAAATAAAATAGCCCGCCATCGATCACAGACGCATCGGCATGACGACGTAGGCGGCAGCCTGACTCGCACCGTCTTCGATCTGCACGCTGGAAACCGAATCGGTCAACAGCAGACGCACATCTTCGCACTTGAGCGCATTCAACACGTCCAGCACGTAGCTGACGTTGAAACCAATTTCCATCTCGGTGCCGTCGTAGCTGACATCGAGGATCTCTTCCGCTTCTTCCTGCTCAGGGTTGTTGGCGGTGATCTTGAGCTGGTTCTGGCTGACATACAGACGCACGCCGCGGAATTTTTCGTTCGACAAAATGGCCGCTCGGGCAAACGCCTGCTTGAGCAGATCGCAGCCGGCTTCCAGCGTTTTGTCCGGGTTCTTCGGCAATACGCGGCGATAATCAGGGAAACGGCCATCAACCAGCTTGGAGGTGAAGATAAAATCACCGACGTGAGCGCGGATGTTGTTGCTGCCGATCTGCAACTGCAACAACGTATCGCCACCGTCCAGCAGACGCACCAGCTCCATCACCCCTTTACGCGGCACAATCACCGAATGCGAAGGCAGTTGCTGCCCGATAGGCATTGAACATACCGCCAGGCGGTGACCGTCGGTCGCCACGGTACGCAGTTCTTCACCTTCGGTTTCGAACAGCATGCCGTTTAAGTAGTAGCGCACGTCCTGATGAGCCATCGAGAACTGCGTGGCCTCGATCAGACGCTTCAACGTCGCCTGCGGCAGAGTAAATTCGACTTCACTCTGCCAGTCGTCCAGGTTCGGGAAATCCGCCGCCGGCAGCGTAGAGAGCGAGAAGCGGCTGCGGCCGGAACGCACCAACATACGTTCGCTTTCAAGCGTTACGGTGATCTCGGCCCCTTCGGGCAGACCACGGCAGATATCAAAGAATTTACGCGCGGGGACGGTAGTCGCGCCCGCTTCATGGGGCTGGGACAGGGCAACGCGCGCCACCATCTCCATCTCCAGATCGGTACCGGTCAGCAGCAGGGAGCCTTCCGTCACCTGCAACAGCAGGTTACCCAGAATTGGCAGCGTTGGGCGGCCGCCCAGCGGGCTGCTCACCTGTTGCAGCGGTTTTAGCAGATGCTCACGTTCAACGATAAATTTCATAGCGCTAGGAAGATAATGTTCTGATTAAATTGGAGAAATCTTCTTTGATGTCGTGACTTTCCTCACGCAACTGCTCAATCTTCCGGCAGGCGTGCAACACCGTGGTATGGTCGCGGCCACCAAACGCATCGCCGATTTCTGGCAGGCTGTGGTTGGTGAGTTCCTTTGCCAGCGCCATCGCCATCTGGCGTGGACGGGCAACCGAACGCGAACGCCGCTTGGACAGCAAATCCGCGACTTTAATTTTATAGTACTCCGCCACCGTCTTTTGAATATTGTCGATGGTGACCAGCTTTTCCTGCAGTGCCAACAGATCGCGCAGCGCTTCACGCACGAAATCAATGGTAATGGCACGGCCGGTAAAGTTTGCGTTGGCAATCACGCGGTTCAGCGCCCCTTCAAGCTCACGCACGTTGGAACGCAGGCGCTTGGCGATAAAGAACGCCACTTCGCCCGGCAGACGGATATCGTTCTCGTCGGCCTTTTTCATCAGGATCGCCACGCGGGTTTCCAGCTCCGGCGGTTCGATCGCTACCGTCAGCCCCCAACCGAAGCGGGATTTGAGGCGATCCTCAACCCCGTTAATCTCTTTGGGATAACGATCCGAGGTCAGGATAATCTGCTGATTGCCTTCCAACAAGGCGTTAAAGGTATGGAAGAACTCTTCCTGCGAACGCTCTTTGTTGGCAAAAAATTGGATGTCATCGATCAGCAGCGCGTCGACCGAACGGTAGTAACGCTTAAATTCTTCAATGGCGTTGTTCTGCAAGGCTTTAACCATGTCCTGCACAAAGCGTTCAGAGTGCATATAGACCACTTTGGCATTGGCCTTGCGCGCCATGATGCCGTTACCGACCGCATGCAACAGGTGAGTTTTACCCAGGCCGGTACCGCCATACAAAAACAGTGGGTTATAGGCGCCACCCGGGTTATCCGCCACCTGTCGAGCCGCCGCGCGCGCCAGTTGGTTGGATTTACCCTCAACAAAGTTATCAAAGGTGTGCTTTGGGTTAACGTTGGAGCGGTAAGAAAGTTCGGGCTGAGGCGCCGCGTTATCCCAGCTTGGCCGGGAAGGTGCCACGGTGCGCACCACCGGCGCGCTTGGTGCGCTGCGGCTTTCGGTGACGGTCTGGCTGATGATTTGGGTGAGCGGTTTACTGCCGACTTCAAAACGCAGCAAAGGGACATCCGTACCGCAGAAGTCATTCAACAGGCCATTGATATTGTTTAAGTATTTATCGCGAACCCAATCCAGCACAAAGCGATTGGGCGCATAAAGCGCCAGGGTGTTGTCACTCAGTTCCGCCTGCAATGGGCGTATCCACATACTAAATTCTGTGGCAGGTAACTCATCCTGCAATCGGGCAAGACACTGCTGCCAAAGCGAAAGTGACACGGCGGACTCCACTCGAACAAGATCAATAAAAAGAAAAGAATCAGGCTACTTTTTTATAACTCATGATTTTTGACACATGCCCGGCATCGGCTGAACACCAGTGGGGCATGCGAACCGCCTTTCACGGTTTATGTCCCCCACGATCCCCGCTTGAGAGATCGCGATCGGAATGACGGATCATAGCGCAATCCGAGCAAGAGATCCTCCCCTTCATCGCAGATTAGATCCATTTTATCCACAGGCCCCGGCCTGCGGCGATCTTTTCGCCACCCGCGTTAAATTACAGGCGAGATCACGCCCGAGGAACGCCGTTTTTTACATTGTCAACCGGTTATACCCTGTTATCCACGAAGGATCCTGGGCTTTAACCGCAAGGATCGCTTCAGGATCCTTGCGGTTTCCCCCCGAGTCCGTATAATATTCGCCCTACGTGTGATACCTGGTTCCTTATGGTGAGTCATTAGCCAGACAGGATTCAGCTGTGACCACGAGCCAAGACCGGATTTTACTCCGTATTGGCAGACAACCAGGTAGGCTCGCGCGATGTGAATTGACTCAGGACTGTACAATTATTACAATCCCGCCTCTTTATATATTGCGATTGAGGCGTCGGTAGCTTTCACGCCGAGTAGCCAAACGCATTTGACTTATGTCCTTATTTTAAGTTTAGGTAGAAATCGCCATGAAACGCACTTTCCAACCGTCCGTATTGAAGCGCAACCGTAGCCACGGTTTCCGTGCTCGTATGGCCACCAAAAATGGTCGTCAAGTTCTGGCCCGCCGTCGTGCGAAAGGCCGTACTCGTCTGACTGTTTCTAAGTAATAAAAGCTAACCCGCTGAGTGGTTAAGCTCGCTTTTCCCAGGGAGTTACGTTTGTTAACTCCCACTCATTTCACTTTCGTCTTCCAGCAGCCACAACGGGCTGGCACGCCGCAAATCACCATCCTCGGCCGCCTGAACCAGCTGGGGCATCCCCGCATCGGTCTTACCGTCGCCAAAAAACACGTCAAACGCGCGCATGAACGCAACCGGATCAAACGCCTTACCCGCGAGAGCTTCCGTTTACGCCAGCACGAGTTACCGGCGATGGATTTTGTCGTGGTGGCCAAAAAAGGGATAGCGGATTTGGATAACCGCGCGTTGACGGAAGCTTTGGAAAAATTATGGCGTCGCCACTGTCGCCAGGCTCCCGCATCCTGATCGGGCTGGTGCGGGCTTACCAGCTCGTCATCAGTCCGCTGCTTGGGCCTCGTTGTCGCTTCCAGCCGACATGTTCTCATTACGCAATTGAGGCATTAAGCAGGTTTGGCATGATAAAAGGCAGTTGGTTAGCATTGAAACGCGTATTAAAATGCCACCCCTTGAACCCAGGTGGCGATGATCCCGTGCCGCCGAAAACCGACGATAACAGAGAACACTAACGATGGATTCGCAACGCAATCTTCTCCTCATCGCTCTGCTGTTCGTGTCTTTCATGATCTGGCAAGCCTGGCAAACGGACAACGCTCCGCAACCAGTCGCCCAGACCACGCAACAGACTTCGAACACTGCTACCGGTGATGCCGCAAGCCAGGCTGTGCCCGCCAGTGGCCAGGGTAAACTGATTACCGTTAACACTGACGTGCTGTCGCTGACCATCAACACGCGTGGTGGTGATATCGAGCAGGCTAAACTGTTGGCCTACCCGGATACCCTGGGTTCATCGACTCCATTCCAACTGCTGGAAAACACCCCGTCATTTGTTTATCAGGCGCAAAGCGGCCTGACCGGCAGAAACGGCCCGGATAACCCGGCAAACGGCGATCGTCCTCTGTTCCAGGCGGCGCAGGACAGCTACACCCTGCCGGAAGGCCAGGATGAGTTGCGCATTCCGCTGACCTTCACCGGTAAAGACGGTGCGGTTTACACCAAGACTTTCGTGCTCAAGCGTAACCATTACGCGGTTGGCGTTGACTACAACGTCGACAACAAAAGCACCACTCCGCTGGAGCTGACCCTGTTCGGCCAACTGAAGCAGACTACAGAGCTGCCTAAGCACCGCGACACCGGCAGCAATAACTTCGCTCTGCACACCTTCCGTGGCGCGGCGTACTCTTCCAGCGAAGACAAGTATCAGAAATACGCGTTCGACAAGGACGAGAACCTGAATGTCACCACTCAGGGCGGTTGGGTTGCGATGCTGCAACAGTACTTCGCCACCGCGTGGGTGCCGGCAACTCAGGGCAGCAATACCTTCTATACCGCTAAACCTGGCGACAACCTGTCCACCATCGGCTTCAAATCTACCCCGGTTGTGGTGCAGCCTGGTGCGCAGCAGCAACTGAACGCCACCCTGTGGGTTGGCCCGGAGCTGCAGGATCAGATGGCCCAACTGGCGCCGCATCTGGACCTGACAGTGGATTACGGTTGGTTGTGGTTCATCTCCCAGCCGCTGTTCAAACTGCTGAAGTTCATCCACGGCTTCATCGGTAACTGGGGCTTCTCGATTATCATCATCACCTTCATCGTGCGCGGCATCATGTACCCGCTGACCAAAGCGCAGTACACCTCGATGGCGAAAATGCGCATGCTGCAGCCAAAACTGCAGGCGATGCGTGAGCGTATCGGTGATGACAAACAGCGCATGAGTCAGGAAATGATGGCGCTGTACAAATCCGAGAAAGTGAACCCGTTGGGAGGTTGTCTGCCGCTGGTTATCCAGATGCCAATCTTCCTGGCGCTGTACTATATGTTGATGGGCTCGGTTGAGCTGCGCCATGCGCCGTTCGCTCTGTGGATCCACGACCTGTCGGCGCAAGACCCGTACTACATTCTGCCAATCCTGATGGGCGTGACGATGTTCTTCATCCAGAAGATGTCGCCAACCACCGTGACTGACCCGATGCAGCAGAAAATCATGACCTTTATGCCGGTGATCTTCACAGTGTTCTTCCTGTGGTTCCCGTCCGGTCTGGTGCTGTACTACATCGTCAGTAACCTGGTTACCATCCTCCAGCAGCAGCTGATTTACCGCGGCCTGGAAAAACGTGGCTTGCACAGCCGCGACAAGAAAAAGACCTAAGCGTATTGTAGGGGTTCGGCGCGCTGAACCCTTGCAGCGAAAGATAAGAGGCGGTCATTTGACCGCCTTTTTGCATGTTGAATCGTCAGAGAGAACCGTTATGAGCAGCACTACCGATACCATCGTAGCCCAAGCCACTCCGCCGGGACGCGGCGGCGTCGGCATTCTGCGTATTTCCGGCCGTGGCGCAAAAGACGCCGCACAGGCCCTGCTTGGCAAATTGCCGAAGCCACGATACGCCGATTATCTGCCGTTCCGCGACGCCGAAGGCGCCACTCTGGATCAGGGTATCGCTCTGTGGTTCCCCGGCCCAAACTCGTTTACCGGTGAAGACGTGCTGGAACTGCAAGGCCACGGTGGGCCGGTCATCCTCGATCTGCTGCTGAAACGGGTACTGGCACTGCCCGGCGTGCGTATCGCGCGGCCCGGCGAGTTTTCTGAACGCGCCTTTCTCAACGACAAGCTGGATTTGGCGCAGGCCGAGGCAATTGCCGACCTGATCGACGCCAGTTCCGAACAGGCAGCGCGTTCCGCAATGAACTCATTGCAGGGGGCGTTTTCCACCCGCATCCACCAGCTTGTGGAAGCACTTACTCACCTGCGAATCTACGTGGAAGCCGCGATCGACTTTCCCGATGAAGAAATCGACTTCCTGTCTGACGGTAAAATCGAAGCGCAGCTCAACGGCGTGATGGCCGATCTGGACAACGTACGTGCCGAGGCACGCCAGGGCAGCCTGCTGCGCGAAGGGATGAAAGTCGTGATCGCCGGGCGGCCAAATGCCGGTAAATCAAGCCTGCTCAATGCGTTAGCCGGCCGCGATGCGGCGATCGTCACCGACATTGCCGGCACTACCCGCGACGTGCTGCGCGAGCATATTCACATCGACGGCATGCCGCTGCACATCATCGACACCGCCGGCCTGCGTGAAGCCAGCGACGAAGTAGAGCGCATCGGCATCGAACGTGCGTGGAACGAGATTGAACAGGCAGACCGCGTGCTGTTTATGGTTGACGGCACCACCACCGCCGCGACCGAACCGGCAGAGATTTGGCCAGAGTTTATGGCACGGCTGCCACACAGCCTGCCGATCACCGTGGTGCGCAACAAAGCCGATATCACCGGTGAAACGCTGGGCATGACCGAAGTGAATGGTCACTCACTTATTCGCCTTTCGGCACGCACCGGCGAAGGCATCGACCTGCTGCGTGATCATTTAAAACAGAGCATGGGTTTCACCAGCAATATGGAAGGCGGCTTCCTGGCGCGCCGTCGCCACCTGCAAGCACTTGAACAAGCGGCCCTGCATCTGGTCGAGGGCAAAGAGCAGTTAGTGAGCGCTTACGCGGGGGAACTGCTGGCCGAAGAATTGCGCCTGGCGCAACAAGCGCTGAGTGAAATCACCGGCGAGTTCACCTCAGATGACCTGCTGGGACGCATTTTCTCCAGTTTCTGCATCGGAAAATAACCGGCAGCGGGTGCTGGAAACGGCACCCGCATCCTCAATCATTTGCTCGAAAAACCGCATTTTGATCTGACGCCTAATGCCTCGCTGATACCATGGTGGAGTGACGCGACACCGGACAATGTCATTCAAAAAACAGATAAATAGGATAAACCTCATACTGTTTTTTAATGATAAATCCGCGACTTATGCTTAATCTAACACTCCTGCGTTATCAGAGCGCTCTCTGTCATGGAGTGAACAATGGCATGTCATTTTGCCCGATGGACCCCCGCTAGCGCCGCCCTGGATACCCACAGATTATCCGTCGAGGTGTTGACCGCGACCGCTGATTTTTCCGTTAAACGCCGCCAGCGTTTCCTTCAGGGGCGCATCCTGCTCGCCGAGATGATGTTTTATCTTTATGGGCTGCCGACACTGCCACCGATAGCCACCACCCCCACCGGGCGCCCCTGTTTTGCCGACAACCATCTGCCTGACTTCAGTCTGGCCTATGCCAGCGATACGGTAGGCGTCCTGCTCAGCAATGAAGGCAAGGTAGGGCTGGATATAGAGGTCATGCGCGCGCGCGGCGGCCAGCAAAAAAAACTGCAACACCAATATCAATCACCGACAGAGACCGCCTGGATCAGCGCACAATACGATCGGCTGGAAGCGGAAACCCAGCTGTGGAGCATCCGTCAGAGCGTGTTGAAGCTTTCCGGTCTGGGAAACAGCGGGCAATCAACGCTGCTGCTGCACCCCTTTTCCGGCCATCTTCGCTCCAGCGCCACGCCTCAGGTTCAGGTGATGAGCGATGCCGACGAGTATCTGAGCTGGGCCTGCGCGCATGAACCCTATCTTGAACAGTTGGTGTGCTGGCGGTACGAAGAGCACAAAGGTCTGCAGAAGTACGGCGAGATTTCATCACGCGCCCCCGCCATCTCCACCCGCTTTGTAAAGCTGACCAGCCTGGCTCATCACCGCTGACATCGGCAGTTTATGGTGAAAAAGATAAGATAAAACTATCTTTAACCTATTAATTTCTTAATAAAACTATAAATACAGGCAAATATGCAGGAATTGGCTATTCTCACCGCCATGTTTGCCCTACTATCGGCAGGTGTTCTAAGCTGAATCTGTTCATTCGAAAGGGAGAGTCATCATGTCAGACCAAGCCTTAAAAATAGTCACCCTGCTCGGCAGCCTGCGCAAAGGTTCTTACAATGCCATGGTGGCCCGGGCGCTGCCCGACCTCGCCCCCCAGGGTGTGATCATCGAAGCGCTTCCCTCTATCCGTGATATCCCGCTGTATGATGCCGATGTGCAACAAGATGAAGGCTTCCCCGCCACGGTTGAAGCTATCGCCACGCAAATCCGTCAGGCTGACGGCGTGATCATTGTGACCCCGGAGTATAATTACTCGGTGCCGGGCGGGTTGAAAAATGCCATTGACTGGCTATCCCGCTTGCCGAACCAGCCGCTGGCCGGTAAACCGGTAGCGATTCAGACCAGTTCGATGGGGCCGATCGGCGGCGCGCGTTGCCAATATCATCTGCGTCAAATTCTGGTGTTCCTCGACGCCATGGTGATGAACAAGCCGGAGTTTATGGGTGGGGTCATCCAGAACAAAGTGGATGCACAGGCCGGGCAATTGATCGAACAAGGCACGCTGGATTTCCTGACCGGCCAGCTGTCCGCATTCAGCGACTATATCCGCCGCCTGAAGTAAATTCTATTTTTTGACGCCTTCGGTCGCGAAGAGATTGAAGGCGCTGTTCCAGTAAGAGAACGCTCTCTAATCCATTAAAAAATAAAGTTATGCAATTATGTATTTTTTTATTTTAGCCTTATTACTGGCTTTGTTTACCAGACCTTTGCTCGCCGCAGAAATGCGTTATCCCGCAGGGGAAGAGCCGATCGAGCTGCCTGCGCATAGCCCGCTGAACACCCAGTTGCCGCGTACCGCCCAAAGTCACGAAGACAAGAAAATCGAGGCCATGTCGCTTTATTTGACGCTGATGCGCGAAGACGAACGCAACGTATGGGCCCCCTATCAGTTAGCGGCCTCTTCGGCTGAAAAGGGCCAGACAGAGCTGGCTGAACGCTATCTGCAACTGAGCGCCAATCGTGGGCTGTGGTATTACTACACGTTGCTCGAAGACGACGCCTTTAACAGCATCCAGCACCGCGCCACCTATCGGTCGATCCTCGCCGCCACCAAGGCTCGCTACCTCCAGCACGCCCATTTATTCGAAGGCAAAGCCAGCTACGCCATACCGAAGGGCGCTCCTCCGTCAGGAGGATGGCCAACGGTGGTGTTCCTGCACGGCTATGGCAAAGGCGCCAATATCAGCCCGGAAGAACGTTTGCTGTTCAGTGAAATGGGCGTCGCCTATATCGAGATCAACGGCACCCAGATGCTGTCGGAAAACAGCTTCCGCTGGTCGAATTACAGCGAGGAAAGCACCCAGAGCGCCATTCAACAGGCCCTGCGGCCGCAGGAAGAATTAAAGCTTAATCCGCAAAAGATCTACCTCACGGCCCGTGGACAAGGGGCTTTGCATGCCGCCAATCTACTGAGCAGATATCCGCAGTTTTATGCCGGCGCAATGCTGATCGCCCCCAATGGCGGGATCAAACCGGCGCAGCAATCGCTGGCGGCGCGCAAAAAGGTGGTGGTGGCGTACTACGATCGGCAAAACTTCAGCGATCAAGCGCTGGCGCTGCACTTCGCCAATCTTTTCAGCGAGAACAATCAGGTGGAGACGCTGCATTTTCCCCAGGGGGAGAACGCGGAAGGCGGCTGGCAGGCGCGTTTCAAACGGCCGTTACAGTGGGTATTGAATCAGGCGCCGGACGCGACGCCTGGGGCATAGATAACAGGGCCGGCAAGCGTCGGCCCTTGTGGTATTAATGACCGTCCACAAAGACAATCTTCAGCACAAACAACAGCGCCACGACAACCACGCAGGGGCTGATTTCACGCCAGCGGCCGGTACCGAGCTTCATCACGCAGTAAGAAATAAAGCCCAGCGCGATGCCTTCGGTGATCGAGAAACTGAACGGCATCATCACCGCAGTGACAAACGCCGGCACTGCCTCGGTCAGATCGTCCCATTTCACGCGCGCCAGGCTGGATGTCATCAGCACGCCAACGTAGATCAACGCGCCGGCGGCGGCATAAGCCGGCACCATGCCCGCCAGCGGCGACAGGAAGATCACCAGCAGGAACAGAATACCGGTCACCACCGCAGTCAGGCCGGTGCGGCCGCCAACGGATACGCCGGCAGAGCTTTCAATGTACGCAGTGACGGAAGAGGTGCCGACAAACGAACCGGCAACCGAACTGATGCTGTCCACATACAACGCCTGTTTCATACGCGGGAACTTGCCCTTGTCGTCGGTCAGCCCAGCCTTGTCGGTCACGCCAATCAGGGTGCCGGAAGAGTCGAACAGGTTAACCAGCATAAAGGAGAAGATCACCCCGGCCAGGCCGATATTCAGCGCTCCGGCCAGATCAACCTGACCCACCACCGAAGTAATACTCGGCGGCATGGAGAACAGGCCACCGTATTTGACATCGCCCAGCGCCCAGCCGATCAGAGTGGTTACCACGATGGAAACCAGCACCGCCGCATGGAAATTGCGTGAGGACAGCACGGCGATGATAAAGAAGCCCAGCGCGCCCAACAGCACGTTGTGCGAGGTCAGGTTGCCGATGGTGACCAGAGTGTCCGGATTGGCCACCACGATACCGGCGTTTTTCAGCCCCATCATGCCGATGAACAGGCCGATACCGCTGGTGATCCCCACCCGCAGGCTCATCGGAATGTTGGCAATCATCCAGTAACGAACACGGAAAATGGTCAGCAGCAGCAAACCGACGGCGCCCCAGAAAATAGCGCCCATGCCGATCTGCCACGAAATGCCCATCGCGCCAACCACCACAAATGCGAAGAACGCATTCAGGCCCATCGCCGGTGCCAGCGCCACCGGCAGGTTAGCCAGCAGGCCCATAAAAATGCTGCCAAAAGCGGCAATCAGACAGGTCGTTACGAACACCGCCTGCGTATCCATGCCCGCCGCGCCCAGGATCTGGGGGTTAACGAACACGATATACACCATGGTCAAAAAGGTAGTAATACCGGCAATCGTTTCCGTACGCGCCGTGGTTCCATGCTGCTTGAGTTTAAACACGCGCCCAAGCAAGCCTTGCTCAACGTCAAGGCCAGATACTGGTTTGCTCATTATCAGAATTCCGAAGAGGGGAATGGACAGTCGTTGGCTATCCTATAACAAAAAGTCTGGCTTTTGACGCGGGTCACAGGTTTTTTTCGCCGTCTTTACGGCCAAAGTAGTCAACAGACTGTATTTATTGATATTCATCGGCAAAGTGGATTAAGGAGTCGCAATATTGCCTGATGCGGTTAAAGTGGTTTTATCGCCGCTTAACCGAAGGACGCTTACCCTGATGAATCAGATTGACTGCATTTTGTTTGATTGCGACGGCACGCTGGTAGACAGCGAGGTGCTGTGCAGCAAGGCTTATGTGCATATGTTCGCCCACTATGGCCTTGAGCTGTCGCTGGAAGAGATGTTCAGGAAATACAAAGGAATAAAACTGTACGAGATCATCGAGCAGGTTAATGCGGAACACGGCGTAGCGCTGCCGAAAGAGGAACTGGAACCCTTATATCGCCGGGAAGTGGCTCGCCTGTTCGACAACGAACTGCAGGAGATCGCCGGTGCACGCGAGCTGCTGGCTCAGGTAGCCGTGCCGATGTGCACCGTATCCAACGGCCCGGTCAGCAAAATGCAGCACTCGCTCGGCCTGACCGGCATGCTGAACTATTTTGATGACCGATTTTTCAGCGGTTATGACATCCAGCGTTGGAAACCCGACCCCGCGATCCTGTTCCACGCCGCCGAAAAAATGCAGGTCCCCATTGAACGCTGCATTCTGGTGGATGACTCCGCCGCCGGTGCCCAGGCCGGGATCGCCGCCGGTATTCCGGTGTTTTACTTCTGTGCCGATCCGCACAACCAGCCTATCGAAAATCCGCTGGTAACGCCGTTTGACGACCTGGCCCAACTCCCGGCGTTATGGCGTGAACGCGGCTGGCGATTGACCCGTTAATCGGCCCCGATCAACTCGCCGGCAGCGGCGGTTTGTTGCGCCACCAACGCCAGGAGCGTTTTATTGCCCTGGCCTGCGGGCTGAGGCGGCGGTTGACCGCATTGGCCAGCAGATCGAGCGCCAGGCAGAACACGAAGTACACCAAGGCGACGAACAGGAAGACTTCCATCGGGTACACCATGCTGCGATTATTGACCTGGGTTGCCAGAAAGGTCAGTTCGCTGACGCCGACGATATAAGCCAGCGAGGTGTCCTTGATCAGGGAAATCCACTGGTTGATAAACGACGGCACCATCATGCGCAACGCCTGCGGCAGCACAATCATGCGCAGCGTTTGCCAGCGGGTCAGCCCCAGCGACAAACCGGCCTGCCATTGGCCGGGGCCAATGGCGACAATGCCTGCTTTCACTGCATGGGCCAGATAGGCCGAGGCGATCAGTGCCAATGCGCAGACCACGGTGGTGATCTCCGGAATATCCACGCCAAACAGGATCGGCAGCAAGAAATAAGTCCAAAAAATCAGCATGATCACCGGAATAGCGCGGAAAAAGCCCAGTACCGCAGCCAATAACCCGGCAGCTACACCGCGCGACATCGCCAACGCCACGCCCAGCAGCGTACCGAGGACAGCCGAAGCTATACCGGCCATCAGGCTGATCGCCAGCGTCAACGCCGCGCCGCCCAACGGCCCATCCGGCCAGGTGCCCCACAGCAAATACCCCAGATTGTCGTAAATAACGCTGAAATCCATGTTAGTGCCCTCTCAGGGGTTTACGCTGCTGCCGCCACATGCCCCAGCCTTCCAACAACGCAATGATGGCGATGTACAACACCGTCGCGACGCCGAACGCCTGGAAGGTGCGCAGCGTTTCGGTTTCCACCTGACGCGAGGCGTAAGACAGCTCGGCAACGCCGATCGCCATGGTCAGCGAAGAGTTTTTTATCACGTTCATGTATTGGCCCAGCAGCGGCGGAAAGGCAATTTTCAGCGCCTGCGGCAACACCACGTAGCGCATGGCCTGCCAACCGGTCAGCCCCAGCGCGTTAGCGGCGTATTTTTGTCCGCCGGCGACGCCGCGAATGCCGGAACGGATCTCTTCGGCGATAAAGGCGGAGGAATACAGCGTCAGGCCAAAGAAGCCGGCGAGGAATTCGAACGACGGCCAGGCGATTGGCCCAATTTGATGCGAAGCGTTCAGCCATTGCATGGCGGCGGAAGGCAGGATCTGCCCAGCGGCAAAATACCAGAAGAACAGCTGTACCAGCAGCGGCGTATTGCGAAACAACGAACTGTAACCCACCGCCAGCCAGCGCAGCGGGCGCAGGCTACTGTCGCGCATCGCCGTCAGTATCAAGCCCAACAGCGTGGCCGCCAGGCTCGCGCAAGCGGAAAGCCACAGCGTCAGCAGGAAGCCATCCCATAACCAGCCCAGATACTGAGGTGCCAGCAGCCAGTCCAAATTCATGTTCAATCCTTGTTTTGCCAAATGCATCAGGGGCGCAGCAAGCTGCGCCCCTCCGTTCAGATCTCGGCACTCCAGATCGTCAGGCTTTTGGCTGTTGATCCAAAGGCGCTATCTTGAAATCGCCGCGCGGCTGGGCGGTTTTGGTTTCCGGACCGAACCAGCGGTCGTAGATCTTAACCGCTTCGCCGTCTTTTTCCAGCTTGATCAGCGTGTCGTTAATGCTGGCCGTCAGACGATCTTCCCCTTTTGGAATACCGACGCCCTGGTACTCTTTGGTGATGCTGAACGGTGAGATCTCAAAATCGGCTTTCTGCGCCGCCGGCAGGTTGCCGAGCAGGCCAACCAGCTTGGCGTCATCCTGAGTGATCGCCTGTACGTTACCGTTACGCAACGCCACAAAGGCCAGCGGGGTATCGTCGTAAGAGATCACTTTTGCGGTTGGGTAATGTTCACGCAGGGTGATTTCCTGCACCGTCCCTTTATCCGCACCTATGCGCAGCTTTTTAATGTCTTCCGGGGTTTTCAGTACGCCTTTACGGGCAATAAATTTCTGGCCGGTGGCGAAATAAGGCACGCTGAAGTTCACTTCCTTGGCGCGCTCGTCGGTAATGGTGAAGTTGGCGGCGATCAAATCGACCTTCCTGGATACCAGCAAAGGAATGCGGTTAGCCGGATTGGTGGCGCGCAGCTCAACCTTCACGCCCAGAGCCTTGCCGATCGCGTCTGCAACATCAACGTCATAGCCGACCAACTTTTTGCTTTGCGGATCGATATAGCCGAACGGCGGGTTGCTGTCGAACACCGCGATACGCACTACGCCGGCTTTTTTGATGTCGTCGAGTTTGTCCGCATGTGCGGCGCCGGTGGCGAGGCTAGTCAGGCTGGCTAACAAAGTTAAGGCCAAAGCGCGATGTTTCATGAAAAGCTCCTAAGTGGGTGATGTCCTGCTGGCTGATAAGCTAGCAAGAGCCGCTTAGGTCAGGAAATAATATAAAAAGCTATATTTATAACCTTTTTAACTTTAAGGACTTTAAATGGCATAAAGGCGCAGTTTTCTGCGCCTTCCGGGGAGTAACTAGCGGGGAAAATTACTCTTTTTTCTCTTCTTTGCCGTCGGAAGACAGCAGTTTTTCCAGCGCATCGCCGCCAATGTGGCGGAAATCCTGACCTTTCACGAAGTAGAAAATAAATTCGCAGATGTTCTGGCATCGGTCACCGATACGCTCGATCGAACGGGCGCAGAACAGCGCAGTCAGCACGCTTGGAATGGTGCGGGTGTCTTCCATCATGTACGTCATCAACTGACGGACAATGCCCTCATACTCCTGATCGACCTTCTTGTCTTCGCGGTATATCCGGATAGCCTCATCCAGATCCATGCGCGCAAAGGCGTCCAGCACGTCATGCAGCATCTGTACGGTATGGCGGCCAAGCGACTCCAGGCTGACCAGCAACGGCTGATGCTGGTGCGAGAATTTCTCGAGCGCGGTACGACAAATTTTATCCGCCACGTCGCCGATACGTTCCAGCTCGGAGATGGTCTTGATGATCGCCATCACCAGGCGCAGGTCGCTGGCGGTCGGCTGACGCTTGGCAATGATGCGCACGCAAGCTTCGTCGATCGCCACTTCCATCATATTGACCTTGGCGTCACCTTCAATAACGCGTTTGGCCAATTCACCGTCCTGATTGTGCATCGCGGTGATAGCGTCGGTCAGTTGCTGTTCCACCAGCCCGCCCATGGTCAACACCTGGGTACGGATATGCTCAAGTTCTGCGTTGAACTGGCCGGAAATGTGTTTATTTAAATTCAGGTTGTCCATTTGGGTTCCCGTAATCAACCGTAGCGGCCGGTGATGTAGTCTTCGGTCTGTTTTTTCTGTGGCGCAGTGAACAGGTTATCAGTATCACTGAACTCGATCAGTTCGCCCAGATACATAAATGCCGTGGAGTCAGAGCAACGCGCGGCCTGCTGCATGTTGTGGGTCACAATCACCACGGTGTAGTCAGACTTCAGTTCGCTGATCAGCTCTTCTATTTTGCCGGTGGAGATGGGATCCAGCGCCGAGCATGGCTCATCCAGCAATAAGACGTCCGGACGGATGGCGATGCCGCGTGCGATGCACAGGCGCTGTTGCTGACCGCCGGACAGGCTGTAACCGCTCTGGTGCAGCTTGTCCTTGGTCTCGTTCCACAACGCCGCCTTGGTCAACGCCCACTGTACGCGCTCATCCATGTCGGCACGCGACAGCTTTTCAAACAGACGTACGCCGAAGGCGATATTGTCGTAAATCGACATCGGGAACGGCGTCGGTTTCTGGAACACCATACCGACCTTGGCGCGCAGCAGAGCGATATCCGAGTTATCGGTCAGAATGTTCTGCCCATCCAGCAGGATGCCGCCTTCAGCACGCTGCTCGGGATACAGCTGATACATTTTGTTGAAAGTACGCAGCAGAGTGGACTTGCCGCAGCCGGACGGGCCGATAAACGCGGTGACCTTGTTCTTGGCAATGTCCAGCGTGATGTTTTTCAGCGCATGGAATTTGCCATAGTAGAAGTTCAGATCGCGTACCTGAATTTTGCTGCTGGAAGCGTCAGTAACCATACTCATCAAGACTTCTCTCTTTTCATCAGCGCCGCCACGGCAGCGCTCAAAATTTTATGAATGCTTCTGCTTGGCGAAAACCACACGCGCCAGGATATTCAGTAACAGTACACACAGGGTAATCAACAGCACCCCGGCCCAGGCCAACTGCTGCCATTCGGCGAACGGGCTCATGGCGAATTTGAAAATGGTGACCGGCAGGTTGGCGATCGGCTGCATCAGGTCGGTGCTCCAGAACTGATTCGACAGCGACGTAAACAGCAGCGGTGCGGTTTCCCCGGCGATACGCGCAATGGCCAGCAACACGCCGGTAATAATGCCGGAGATCGAGGCTTTCAGCGTGATGGCAGAAATCATGCGCCATTTCGGCGTACCCAGCGCGTAAGCCGCCTCACGCAGCGTATCCGGCACCAGTTTCAACATGTTCTCGGTGGTACGGATTACGATCGGCACCTGCAGCAGCGCCAGCGCGATAATCCCGGCCCAGCCGGAGAAGTGTTCCATTTTCGCCACCACAATGGTGTAGACGAACAGGCCCACGACTATCGATGGCGCCGACAGCAGAATGTCGTTAATAAAGCGGATGACTTCCGCCAACCAGGATTTACGGCCGTACTCCGCCAGGTAAATGCCGGCCATGATGCCCAGCGGCGTACCGAACACGGTGGCCCACAGGATCAACAAGCCGCTACCGGCGATGGCGTTGGCCAGGCCGCCGCCTGCGGTGTTCGGCGGCGGCGTCATTTCGGTGAACAGCGCCAACGACATGCCGTCGATGCCTTTGGTCACGGTGGAGAACAGGATCCACACCAGCCAGAACAGGCCGAATACCATGGTCGCCATCGACAGGAACAGCGCCAGCCGGTTTTTCTGGCGGCGCCAGGCCTGCATTTTGCGGCGGCTTTCCAACAGCGCCAGGTCGTTTTGCATTTCCATAGTCGCCACGTTAGCGCCCCTCTTTCTTGGCCAGACGCATGATCATCAACTTCGACAGCGCCAGGACGATAAAGGTGATAACAAACAGAATCAGGCCCAGCTCCATCAGCGCGGCGGTATGCACTCCCGATTCCGCTTCGGCGAATTCGTTGGCCAGCGCAGAGGTAATGCTGTTACCCGGCATATACAGTGAAGCGCTGTCGAGCTGGTAGGTGTTACCGATGATGAAGGTCACCGCCATGGTTTCCCCCAGCGCGCGGCCCAGTCCCAGCATCACGCCGCCAATCACGCCATTCTTGGTAAACGGCAGCACGATACGCCACATCACCTCCCAGGTGGTGCAGCCGATACCGTAAGCCGACTCTTTCATCATCACCGGGGTTTGTTCGAACACGTCGCGCATTACCGCAGCGATGTAAGGAATAATCATAATCGCCAGGATCACCCCGGCAGCCAGAATACCGATACCGAACGCCGGGCCAGAGAACAGCTCACCGACAATCGGAATGCCGGACAGCACGTCGCCGACCGGGGTCTGGAAATATTCGGCAAACAGCGGGGCGAACACGAACAGGCCCCACATGCCGTAAACGATACTCGGGATTGCCGCCAGCAACTCAATAGCGATGCCCAGTGGGCGTCTCAACCAGTTTGGCGCCAGCTCGGTCAGGAACAGTGCGATACCGAAACTCACGGGTACGGCAATAATCAGGGCAATCAGCGACGTGACGACGGTACCGTAAATCGGAACCAGCGCACCGAACTGCTCAGCAGGCGCGTCCCATTCTTTGGTCCACAGGAAAGAGAAGCCGAATTTCTGCATGCTCGGCCAGGAGGCGAAAATCAGCGAAACAATAATGCCGCCCAGCAACAATAGGGTAATCAGCGCCGCCAGTTTGACCAGCGCGCTGAAGATGACATCACCATTTTTACTCGGTGCTTTAATGGTCGGCTTATACTCAGCCATAGATCACTCTCTGTTTTAACCCTGGCGAGCTCAATGGGTGAGCCCTGCAAAATAGGCTGGAGCGCGGTGAACCGCGCCCCTGCGTTCTTTAGTACAGTGCTTTACCGGAACTGTCTTTTACGTTGGTTTTCCATGCTGCACGTACCTGCTCAACCACTTCGTCAGGCAGAGAGGCGTAATCCAGATCGTTGGCCTGCTTGGCGCCGGTTTTGTACGCCCAGTCAAAGAACTTCAGCACTTCTGCGCCCTGAGCCGGGTTTTTCTGCTCTTTGTGCACCAGGATGAAGGTGGTGGAGGTGATTGGCCACGCGTCATCGCCTTTCTGGTTAGTCAGGTCCTGCGCGAAAGTTTTGCTCCAGTCCACGCCTTTAGCCGCGTTGCTGAAACTCTCTTCAGTCGGGCTGACCGGCTTGCCGTCGGCAGAAATCAGCTTGGTGTAAGCCAGGTTGTTTTGCTTGGCGTAAGCGTATTCAACGTAACCGATAGAACCAGGCAGACGCTGTACGAACGCGGCAATGCCGTCGTTGCCTTTGCCGCCCAGACCGGTTGGCCAGTTAACGGTAGAGCCTGCGCCGATTTTCTCTTTCCACTGCGCGTTGGCTTTAGCCAGGTAGCTGGTGAACACGAAAGAGGTGCCTGAACCGTCAGCGCGGCGTACCACGGCGATATTCTGATCCGGCAGCTTGACGCCCGGGTTCAGCTTGGTGATTGCCGGGTCATTCCATTTCTTCACGTTGCCCAGGTAGATGTCACCCAGCGTTTTACCGTCCAGGGTCAATTCACCGGATTTGATGCCCGGGATGTTTACGGCCAGCACCACGCCACCGATCACGGTAGGGAACTGGAACAGGCCGTCAGCCGCCAGTTTGTCGTCAGACAACGGGGCATCAGAGGCACCAAAGTCAACGGTGTTGGCGATGATTTGCTTCACGCCGCCAGAGGAACCGATCCCCTGATAGTTAACTTTGTTGCCGGTTTCTTTCTGATAAGAATCTGCCCACTTGGCATACACCGGAGCGGGGAATGTCGCACCTGCACCGGTCAGGCTGGCAGCAGCGAACGCGGACACGGCGGTCAGGGAGAAAGTCGCTGCCACAATACTGGCGACGGTGGTACGCATCAGTTTCATAATCCCTCCTAATGGGATATTCAAAAATCGACTTCAAGTCGTTTTCATCAGAGTAAGTATTGCTGCAGGAGGGAAAATAGGACAGTTTGGTGACAGTAAAATGTACGAAATATGACAGTTATATTACAACGCCAAACAATCGATTAATATAGTATAAAAATCATGATGT
This sequence comes from Serratia inhibens, assembly GCF_003591175.1. GTDB lineage: Bacteria > Pseudomonadota > Gammaproteobacteria > Enterobacterales > Enterobacteriaceae > Serratia > Serratia inhibens. The sequence goes on from NZ_QYYG01000004.1 coordinate 275,827, forward strand.
TAAACACAAAAACACACAATAATTAATCAATAAAAAACCGTTGCCGACGCAGCTATCCGCTTGAAAACGACAACTTTTATCCTCTGTGTCACAGTATTGTCATCGTTGATTCGGTAATGCAAAAAGCCGGCGCTCAGGCCGGCTTTTCAAACATAACAGCAGTTGATTACTCTACCGTGACGGACTTCGCCAGGTTACGCGGCTGGTCAACGTCGGTGCCTTTGATCAGCGCCACGTGATAGGACAGCAGCTGCAACGGCACGGTGTAGAAGATTGGCGCCACGATTTCTTCCACGTGCGGCAATGGAATGATGGTCATCCCTTCGCTGCTGACAAAGCCGGCATCCTGATCGGCGAACACGTACAGCTGGCCGCCGCGCGCGCGCACTTCTTCGATGTTGGACTTCAGTTTTTCCAGCAGTTCGTTGTTCGGCGCCACCACGATGACCGGCATATCGGCGTCGATCAACGCCAGCGGGCCATGTTTCAGCTCGCCTGCCGCATAGGCTTCCGCGTGAATGTAGGAGATCTCTTTCAGCTTCAGTGCACCTTCCATGGCGATCGGGTACTGATCGCCACGGCCAAGGAACAGCGCGTGATGCTTGTCGGAGAAACCTTCCGCCAGCGCTTCAATGTTTTTGTCCAGCGACAGCATCTGTTCGATACGCGCCGGCAACGCCTGCAGAGCATGCACGATTTCATGCTCAACGCTTTCCGCCATGCCTTTCAGACGACCCAAACGCGCCACCAGCATCAACAACACCGCAAGCTGGGTGGTGAAGGCTTTGGTAGAGGCTACGCCGATTTCAGTGCCGGCTTTGGTCATCAGCGCCAAATCGGACTCACGCACCAGCGAAGAACCGGCCACGTTACACACCGCCAGGGAACCGAGGTAACCCAACTCTTTAGACAGACGCAACGCCGCCAGGGTATCGGCGGTTTCACCAGACTGCGACAACGTGATGATCAGGCTGCCCGGGCGCACGGCAGATTTGCGGTAGCGGAATTCAGAGGCAATTTCGACGTCGCAAGGCACGCCGGCCAGCGCTTCGAACCAATAACGCGCCACCATACCGGAGTGGTAAGAGGTGCCGCAGGCGATGATTTGTACGTGCTGCACTTTAGCCAGCAATTCATCGGCGCGCGGACCCAGCTCGCTCAGGTTGATTTGGCCATGGCTGAAACGCCCTTCCAGGGTGTTTTTCAGTGCCAGCGGCTGTTCGTAGATCTCTTTTTGCATGTAGTGACGGTAAGCGCCTTTGTCACCGGCGTCATACTGCACTTTGGATTCGATCTCAGGGCGCTCGATGGCGTTCCCCTGTTTGTCGAAAATGCTGACGGTGCGGCGGGTCACTTCCACCACGTCGCCTTCTTCCAGGAAGATAAAGCGGCGGGTTACCGGCAGCAGAGCCAGCTGATCGGAAGCGATAAAGTTTTCGCCCACGCCGCGGCCGATAACCAACGGGCTACCGGAACGCGCAGCCACCAGCACGCTGGGATCGCGGCTGTCCATGACCACGGTGCCGTAGGCGCCACGCAGCTGTGGGATCACGCGCTGAACCACTTCCAGCAGCGTACCGCCCTGGCGCTGTTCCCAATGCACCAGGTGTGCAATCACCTCGGTGTCGGTCTCAGAGCTGAAGTGATAACCGCGCTCGATCAGCAATTCACGCAGCGGTTCGTGGTTTTCGATGATGCCGTTATGCACCACGGTGATGTAATCGGAAACATGCGGGTGCGCATTCGCTTCGGTAGGTTCACCGTGCGTTGCCCAGCGGGTATGCGCAATACCGGTGCCACCGTGCAGTTCGTGTTGTTCTGCGGCTTCGGTCAATTTATGCACTTTGCCTACGCGGCGTAAACGGCTTACGTTGCCTTCGGCGTCAACCACCGCCAGACCGGCGGAGTCGTAACCGCGGTACTCGAGACGGCGTAACCCTTCCAACAGAATTTCTGCAATATCACGTTGCGCTACTGCGCCTACAATTCCACACATCAGTTGTATTCCTAATTAAACGCCTTTCGGGGCGCTTTCGATGTCTTGACCTGATTTTGCCGGTTTTTACCGTGCGTCCCCGAGCCTGTAGAGAATGGGGATTATTATGTTTTGTATTGGGCTCATCTTCGGAGCCCAATACAAAACATAATTTTTTAACTACCGCCCAATAGATTTCGGGTTGCAGCTAGGCGGCAAGTGCCAGAATCCCCAGGAGCTTACTCAAGTAAGTGACTGGGGTTCTGGCGTGAAGCCAACAACGCTGCAGCTCGAAAGATGAAGGGCTATCTCTTTTTCACCGGGCGCTGCCAGCCCTGGATATGCACCTGCTTGACGCGGCTCAGCACCAGCTCGTTTTCAGCGATATCACGGGTGACCGTGGTGCCCGCAGCAATGGTGGAACCTTTGCCAACGGAAACCGGTGCCACCAGTTGGGTGTCGGAACCGACAAACACGCCGTCGCCAATAACGGTTTTATGCTTATTGGCGCCATCATAGTTACAGGTAATGGTACCAGCGCCGATATTCACATCATCGCCAATTTCGGCATCGCCCAGGTAGCTCAGATGGCCTGCTTTAGAGCCTTTACCCAGACGCGCTTTTTTTATCTCCACGAAATTACCGACGTGAGCGCCTTCCGCCAATTCTGCGCCCGGGCGTAAACGGGCAAAAGGCCCCACCGTACAGGCCGCTTCCAGCACCGCATCTTCCAGCACGCTGTAGGGGCTGATTTCGCAGTCATCACCGATCACGCAGTTTTTCAGTACGCAGCCGGCACCGATCTTCACCCGATCCCCCAGCTTTACCGATCCTTCGATGATGACATTAGCATCAATAGAGATATCGCGGCCGTGCACAAGTTCCCCACGCAGGTCAAAACGCGCCGGATCCAGCAGCATTACGCCTGCCAGCAGCAATTTTTCAGATTGTTCTGCCTGATAGATACGCTCAAGCCGTGACAGCTGCAGCCGGTTATTCACGCCTTCCACTTCGCTCAGGCGTGACGGATGCACCGCTTCAATTTTCTTACCGTCGGCATGGGCCAGCGCAATGATATCCGTGATGTAGAATTCACCCTGCGCATTGTCGTTGTTCAGCATCCCCAGCCAGCGCTTCAGATCGCGCCCATTAGCGACCAAAATACCGGTATTGATTTCAGTAATCTGGCGCTGGGCTTCGCTGGCATCCTTGTGCTCAACGATACCCACTACATCGTCGTTCTCACGCACGATGCGGCCGTAACCGCTTGGGTCAGCCAGCTTCACCGTCAGCAGGCCAATGCCACCCTGCGGCTTCGCCGCCAGCAGGCGCGTGAGCGTATCGACGGAGATCAACGGCACGTCGCCGTATAGCATCAGGACGTCTTCATCATCGGCAAAATGCGGCGCAGCCTGCTGCATGGCATGGCCGGTGCCCAGCTGCTCGGCCTGCAACACCCAGTTCAAGGCCTCGTCGGTCAAGGTGCTTTTCAGCAGGTCACCACCGTGGCCGTACACCAGATGGACGTTTTTCGCGCCCAGTTTCATCGCGGCATCAATGACGTGCTGCACCATCGGCTTGCCGGCCAACGGATGTAACACTTTGGGAAGATCGGAATACATGCGTGTTCCCTTGCCCGCGGCGAGGATCACCACACTCATTGCGCTGTTCGACATAAGCAACCTGATAACTCCATTTTGATAGACGAAAGTAGAACCCTTTAGTGACGATATTACTACATATTTCTCTGCACGAACCCGGCGCAAGCCATGTGGCACTAGGCGTGCCGCAGCTCAGGCTGACACCCTGCCATCCTGGGCATAACTGTCGGCAATCGGAGACATTTTTAGCCTGTGCCAAGAGTTATACATCACAATGCCCAGCAGGCTGAAACGCTTATTTTAAAGCAAAAAAAAAGCGACCATATAGGCCGCTTTCTTAATTTTAGCTGCGTTATGCACGCGCTAAAATATTACATCGATCTTCTGGTAAGCTCGATAACGCGCAGTTTCGCGATCGCTTTCGCCAGTTCTGCAGATGCCTGAGCATAGTCGACATCGCCATGAGAGCTGCTGATATGCTCTTCAGCTTTACGCTTAGCTTCCAGCGCTCTCGCTTCGTCGAGGTCCGTTCCACGGATAGCAGTGTCAGCCAGCACGGTTACCACGCTCGGTTGTACCTCAAGGATACCACCGGACAGGTAGATGAACTCTTCTTCACCGTGCTGTTTAACAATACGCACCATGCCAGGCTTGATGGCAGTCAGCAGCGGCGCATGGCCAGGGAAAATCCCCAGTTCGCCTTCGCTACCTGTCACCTGGATCTTTTGCACCAGGCCGGAAAACATATGTTTTTCCGCGCTGACTACATCCAGATGGTAAGTCATAGCCATATCACCCTCCTCTCAAGACGTTACAGTTTCTTGGCTTTTTCCACTGCTTCTTCAATGGTGCCAACCATGTAGAACGCTTGTTCAGGCAGGTGGTCATAGTCGCCGTCCATAATGCCTTTGAAACCACGAATGGTGTCTTTCAGCGATACGAACTTGCCCGGAGAACCGGTAAAGACTTCTGCCACGAAGAACGGCTGAGACAGGAAGCGTTGGATTTTACGCGCACGGGATACGACCAGTTTGTCTTCTTCTGACAGCTCGTCCATACCCAGAATTGCGATGATATCTTTCAGTTCCTGGTAACGTTGCAGAATGGACTGCACGCCACGCGCTACATCGTAGTGCTCCTGGCCAACTACCAGCGGATCCAATTGACGGCTGGTGGAATCCAGCGGGTCAACGGCCGGGTAGATACCCAGAGAAGCGATATTACGGCTCAGTACCACGGTTGCGTCCAAGTGGGCAAAGGTGGTGGCTGGTGACGGGTCAGTCAAGTCATCCGCAGGAACGTAAACGGCCTGTACGGAGGTGATAGAACCGGTCTTGGTAGAGGTGATACGTTCTTGCAGAACGCCCATCTCTTCCGCCAGCGTTGGCTGATAACCTACCGCAGATGGCATACGGCCCAGAAGTGCGGACACTTCGGTACCGGCCAGGGTATAACGATAGATGTTATCAACGAACAGCAGAACGTCGCGGCCTTCGTCACGGAATTTCTCCGCCATGGTCAGACCGGTCAGAGCAACGCGCAGACGGTTACCCGGTGGCTCGTTCATCTGGCCGTAAACCAGGGATACTTTGTCCAGTACGTTGGAGTCGTTCATTTCGTGGTAGAAGTCGTTACCCTCACGAGTACGTTCACCCACGCCTGCAAACACGGAATAACCGGAGTGCTCGATCGCGATGTTACGGATCAGCTCCATCATGTTTACAGTTTTACCCACGCCCGCACCGCCGAACAGACCGACTTTACCGCCCTTAGCGAACGGACAGATCAGGTCCATAACCTTGATACCGGTTTCCAGCAGATCCTGGGAGTTGGCCAAATCTTCGTAGCTTGGCGCCGGACGGTGAATTGCCCAACGTTCTTCTTCGCCGATGTCGCCTTTCATGTCGATTGGTTCACCCAATACGTTCATGATGCGGCCCAGGGTAGCTTTACCTACCGGTACTTCAATCGGGTGATCCAGGTCGATCACTTTCAGACCACGACGCAGACCATCAGAGGTCCCCATCGCGATACAGCGAACCACGCCACCGCCCAGCTGTTGCTGAACTTCCAGCACCAGCTTATCGGTACCGTTTTCTACCTCAAGAGCGTTGTACACTTTCGGTACGGCATCCTGAGGGAACTCGACGTCCACTACGGCGCCGATTACCTGGATAATCTTTCCAGTAGCCATCTTGAATCCTCTACGTAATTCGTAAACCTAGCTTAAACCGCGGAGGCTCCCGAAACGATCTCGGTGAGTTCCTGAGTGATGCTGGCCTGACGAGCCTTGTTGTATACCAACTGCAGCTCTTTGATCAGGCTACCGCCGTTATCGGTTGCGGCTTTCATCGCTACCATTCGTGCGGCCTGCTCGCTGGCCAGGTTTTCCACGACGCCCTGATAAACTTGCGATTCCACATAGCGGCGCAGCAAGGTATCAAGCAGCACTTTTGGATCGGGTTCATACAGGTAATCCCAGGACGTTTTCTTCAACTCACCGTCATCGGAAGGCGGTAACGGCAGCAGCTGAACGATCTGTGGTTCCTGGGACATCGTATTGACAAATTTGTTGCTGACAATGTACAGCTTGTCCAAACGACCTTCGTCGTAGGCTTGCAGCATCACTTTCACCGGCCCGATCAGATCCGACAGGGAAGGTTTATCCCCCATGCCGGTCACCTGGGCAACCACGTTGCCGCCCACGGAACCAAAGAAAGAAGCCGCTTTAGAGCCAATCAGCGCCAAATCAGCTTCGACGCCTTTTTCGGACCAGCCTTTCATCTCTGACAACAGCCGCTTGAACAGGTTGATGTTCAAACCGCCACAGAGACCACGGTCAGTAGACACCACCAGATACCCGACGCGCTTAACGTCACGCTCATCCAGGTACGGGTGCTTATATTCCAGATTACCCAACGCAAGGTGACCAATCACTTTGCGCATGGTCTCTGCATAAGGACGGCTGGCCGCCATGCGTTCCTGCGATTTACGCATTTTGGAGGCGGCGACCATTTCCATCGCTTTAGTGATCTTTTGCGTGTTTTGCACGCTCGCGATCTTACTACGTATCTCTTTTGCGCCGGCCATCTCTGCTTCTCCTCATTACCAGACGGCCTGCTGTCTTTCAACAGCAGGACCGTTAGGCGTTACCAGGACTGGGTTTTCTTGAAGGTCTCGAGGATAGCTTTCAGCTTGCCCTCGATCTCGTCATTGAAATTGCCAGTTTGGTTGATGTGGTTCAGCAACTCGGCATGCTCGCGGTCTGCGTAAGCAACCAGCGCGGCTTCGAAGCTCACGACTTTCGCGACTTCAACGTCGTTCAGGTAGCCACGTTCAGCGGCAAACAGCACCAGAGACTGTTGTGCGACGGACATCGGCGCATACTGTTTCTGTTTCAGCAGCTCGGTCACTTTCTGACCGTGGCTCAGCTGTTTGCGGGTCGCATCATCCAGATCGGAAGCGAACTGAGAGAACGCAGCCAGTTCACGGTACTGTGCCAGCGCGGTACGAATACCACCGGACAGTTTTTTCATGATCTTGGTTTGCGCTGCACCGCCCACACGGGATACAGAGATACCCGGGTTAACTGCCGGACGAATACCGGAGTTAAACAGGTTGGATTCCAGGAAGATCTGACCATCGGTAATCGAGATTACGTTGGTCGGAACGAACGCGGAAACGTCACCCGCCTGGGTTTCAATGATCGGCAGAGCGGTCAGTGAACCGGTTTGACCTTTGACTTCACCTTTGGTGAAGGCTTCGACGTAGTCGGCGTTTACACGCGCAGCACGCTCCAGCAAACGGGAGTGGAGGTAGAATACGTCGCCTGGGTAAGCTTCACGACCTGGTGGACGACGAAGCAGCAGGGAGATCTGACGATAAGCAACGGCCTGTTTGGACAGGTCATCGTAAACAATCAGTGCATCTTCGCCGCGGTCACGGAAGTATTCACCCATTGCGCAACCGGCATATGGCGCCAGATATTGCAGTGCAGCGGACTCAGACGCGGTAGCAACCACAACGATGGTGTTTGCCAATGCGCCGTGCTCTTCCAGTTTGCGAACCACGTTAGCGATGGTGGACGCTTTCTGGCCGATAGCCACGTAAACACATTTGATACCGGAGTCGCGTTGGTTGATGATCGCATCGATGGCCAGAGCGGTTTTACCGGTCTGACGGTCACCGATCACCAGCTCACGCTGACCACGGCCGATTGGAATCATCGCATCAACAGATTTGTAGCCAGTCTGAACCGGCTGATCAACGGATTGACGCTCGATAACACCAGGGGCAATAGCTTCAACCGGGGAGAAACCGTCGTTATCAACCGGGCCTTTACCGTCGATAGGTGCGCCCAAGGTGTTAACTACACGGCCCAGCAGGCCACGGCCAACCGGAACTTCCAGAATACGGCCGGTACATTTTACCTTCATGCCTTCGGCCAGATCCGCGTACGGACCCATAACCACGGCACCTACGGAGTCGCGCTCCAGGTTCAATGCGATTGCGTAACGGTTGCCTGGCAGCGCGATCATTTCGCCCTGCATAACTTCGGCCAGACCGTGTACGCGGATGATCCCGTCACTGACGGAAACAATAGTACCTTCATTGTGAGCTTCGCTCACCACATTGAACTGAGCAATGCGCTGCTTGATCAGTTCGCTGATTTCGGTGGAATTCAGTTGCATGCTCCAGTCCCCTTAAGACTGCAAGACGTCTGTCAGGCGTTCAAGACGACCGCGAACGCTGCCATCAATCACCATATCGCCGGCGCGGATAATCACGCCAGCCAGAACAGACTTGTCAATTTTGCAATTCAGCTTAACTTTGCGTGACAGACGTTTTTCCATCGCAGCGGCAATTTTAGCCTGCTGTTCGTCGTTAAGTACGCTCGCAGAGAGCACTTCGACTTCGACGGTGGATTCCAGCAACGCGCGCAGTTCGATGAACTGCTGCAGCACCGCAGGAAGAACCAGTAAACGTCCATTTTCGGCCATTACACGGATAAAGTTCTGGCCATGTTCGTCGAGCCGATCGCCACAAACAGCGATGAACGTTTTGGACAGCGTCTCCGGCGCGACAGCGCCAGACAGCAGTTCAGAAATTTGTTCATTGCGAGTGACAACAGCCGCAAACGCCAGCATATCCTGCCAGCGCTCTACGCTTTGGTGCTCAACGGCAAAGTCAAAAGCTGCTTTGGCGTAGGGGCGAGCTACAGTTACAAATTCAGACATCAGCCCCTCCCTCCTTACAGTTCAGCGACCAGTTTATCAACGATGTCGCTGTTAGCAGCTTCATCCACGGAACGTTCGATGATCTTCTCGGCGCCGGCAATTGCCAGCATCGCGACTTGCTTACGCAACTCTTCACGAGCGCGCTTACGTTCGGCTTCGATCTCAGCCTGAGCCTGCGCCACGATTTTGTTACGTTCCTGCTCGGCTTCGGCTTTCGCTTCATCCATGATCTGAGCTTTGCGTTTGTTTGCTTGCTCGATGATCACCTGAGCTTCTGCTTTAGCAGTTTTCAGCTGGTCGGTCGCATTGGCTTGCGCTAAGTCCAAATCTTTTTTGGCACGCTCTGCAGAAGCGAGACCGTCAGCAATTTCTCCCTGACGCTTCTCGATGGCAGCCATAATCGGCGGCCATACATACTTCATGCAGAACCAGACAAACAGAACGAACGCGATGGCCTGGCCGAGGATTGTTGCGTTAAGATTCACAGCACAATGCCTCTTTAAAAGTTAATAGTGGTTTCAGTGTAGAGAAATTCTCTACTTACGCGACAGCAAACATCACGTACAGACCCAGACCAACAGCGATCATCGGGATGGCGTCAACCAGACCCATAACGATAAAGAACTGTGTACGCAGCAGAGGAATCAGGTCAGGCTGACGTGCAGCGCCTTCCAAGAATTTACCACCCAGGATGCCGATACCGATCGCAGCACCGATTGCCGCTAAACCCATCATCACAGCGGCAGCCATGTACAGCAGATCCATACTCAGGTTTTCCATGACAGTCTCCAGTTTGTTTCAGTTTAAAAGTGCAAGTGTTTTAAGAAAATCAGTGCTCTTCAGATGCCATCGACAGATAGACAATCGTCAGAACCATGAAAATAAAGGCTTGAAGCGTAATGATCAGGATGTGGAAGATAGCCCAAGGCAAGCTCAGGACCCACTGTGACCACCACGGCAACAGGCCGGCAATCAGGATGAAGATCAACTCACCCGCATACATGTTGCCGAACAGTCGCAGGCCCAGTGAAACAGGCTTGGACAGCAGGCTGACACCTTCAAGAATCAGGTTGATAGGAATGAATACAGGGTGGTTGAACGGCTGCATGGTTAACTCTTTAACGAACCCGCCAACGCCTTTCATTTTGATGCTGTAGAACAGAATCAGGATAAATACGCCCAACGCCATCGACAAGGTCACGTTCACGTCCGCGGTTGGTACTACGCGCAGTGCAGGCAGACCAAGATGAGCCCCGATAAACGGCAGGAAATCTACCGGAATCAGGTCCATCATGTTCATCAGGAATACCCAGACGAACACGGTCAACGCCAGTGGAGCAATGACTTTGCTCTTGCCGTGGTACATATCGCGCACGCTGCTGTCGACAAACCCGACGACCAGTTCCACTGCGGTTTGCAGTTTACCCGGCACGCCGCTGGTGGCGTTTTTGGCAACCCTGCGGAAAACCACCAGGAACAGAACCCCGAGGACAACGGAGAAAAACATCGAGTCGAGGTTAATCGACCAAAAACCAGTCCCGACCTGAAGCTGCGTCAGGTGGTGACCGATATACTCCTGTGGACTGTTGTATCCCTCTGCAGACATGATGCCTCTACCCTTATTTAGTTAATTTCGGTAACTGTTAATCACGGCGGGTGCCAAAATTTGCACCACTAACACCGCTAAATAGGTCAGGCCAAGCGGTATAAATTCCGCCTTGAACACCCCAAGCGCCACGATCAGCAAAACTATGGTGATCACGACCTTTAGCCCCTCGCCTATGGCGAACGACCAGGCAACCCGACCGGGCGCCGGCGTCTGCGCCTGATGGCGCAAGGCAAACAGCATAAACATTGCACTCGGCAACCAGGCGGCGAGACCACCAGCCAATGCCGAAGCGCTCCATTCCAGGCTTTTCAGCAAGAAAACAGCGCTGATCAGAACAAACGTCATTAACTGCAGAAACAGCAGTTTGCGTGCTACTTTTCCGCTGTAAAGGGACACAGACATGACGTTTGTTCTCTCCGTACCCCAGAGGGGGTATGCTGAGTGACGTATAAAACTGTCTTTGCTGTCCTGAGTCAAGCAGCAAAAAACGAGCAAATTATACGGGGCATACCAACGAATTCAATCGATAAGTAGCGAAAAGGTGAACAATTATTTAAATTCCCCCATTTGAGGCCATTTTCACAAGAAAACGGTCGGAATAATAGGGCTAATTTAATTGTCTGATTATTCCAGCATTGCACCAAGAAACGCGAAGCCGCTCACAATAATGTCTCGTCCTGATTTATAGCTCATCGTAGCCTAAACTGTCTTTAGCTAATTGAGTGATCAAAAGACATTACAAATCAAAACATTACAAGTTAACTGTTCAAAAACAATCCATACACCCGATAAAAACCTTTTATTGACAGCTTCCGGGCTAATATTACAACAGCCAATTAACATTAGCAGCAAAGCAGAATCGTTCGCCTATCGTTGCTAACGTGACTATTTCAAAATGCAATTACCTTATTGTCGCTAATTAACGGCGCTTTTTGTGTTAATAAAAAGTAAATTAACTAAAAAAACCGCATTTGGTTAGCCTGCTTATTTTTACTTTGGGCACTATCTTTTAATTCACGCTTATTTGATCGAAAGCAAACTCAGTTTGCCTTAAGTACCACCAAATGGCGTTCACCTTCGAGTTCCGGCACCTGCAGACGCACCACCGACTCCAGCACTATGCCTTCAGGCAGCTGGGCCAGCTCTTCATCCGGGCGTACCCCTTTCAGCGCATAGAACCTGCCCTGCCCTTTTGCCGGCAGATGATGGCACCAGGACAGCATATCCTGCAGCGAAGCGAAAGCGCGGCTGATGACGCCGTCAAACGGCGGTTCGGCCGGGAAAGCCTCAACACGGCTCTGCACCGGTTCGATATTGGTCAATCCCAGTTCATGCTGTACCTGGCGCAAGAAGCGCACTCGCTTGCCCAAGCTGTCCAGCAGGGTGAAATGTGAATCAGGACGGACGATGGCCAACGGGATGCCAGGCAGGCCGGGACCTGTGCCTACGTCGATAAAACGCGAGCCTTGCAGATGCGGATTCACCACGATGCTGTCGAGAATATGGCGCACCAGCATTTGCTGCGGATCGCGCACGGAGGTGAGGTTATAAGCCTTGTTCCACTTATCCAGCATGCCGACATAACCCAACAGCTGCTGTTTTTGCTGATCGGGAAGCGCAATACCTGCCGCCGAGAGCAGCGAATCTAATTTTTTCTGCACAACGTGTCCTCTGACAGGCGCGGAACGGCAAGCCAAATCAGGGCTGGCCAATGAGGCGACCATGATAATTCAGGCCCGGGATGATGTCAGCGGCCGTTTGCTCACAAAGGAAACAAACGACCGCCCAGAAACAGGATTTATGCGCTGCGGCGCAGCAGCCCCTGCTTTTTCAGCCAAATCAGCAGGATCGAGATCGCCGCCGGAGTGATGCCGGAGATACGGGAAGCCTGGCCGATAGAGTTCGGTTTATGATCGTTCAGTTTGGCGATCACTTCATTCGACAGGCCGGAAACCTGCCGATAATCGAGATCCAGCGGCAGCACGGTATTCTCGTTGCGCTGTTGTTTTTCGATCTCTTCCTGCTGGCGAGCGATGTAACCTTCGTATTTTACCTGGATCTCAACCTGTTCGGCAGCCTGAGTATCCGCCAGCGGCGGTGCGAAAGCGGCGACGGTGGTCAGCTGCGCGTAATCCATTTCTGGACGGCGCAGCAATTCCTCGCCGTTAGCCTCGCGTGACAGCGGTGCTTTCAGCAACGCGTTAACCTGCTCGACGTTTTCGGCGTGAGGATGCATCCAAATGTCACGCAAGCGCTGGCGCTCTTGTTCGATATGTTCCAGCTTCTCGCTAAAGCGCGCCCAGCGGGCATCGTCAACCAGGCCCAGCTCGCGGCCTTTTTCGGTCAGGCGCAGGTCGGCATTGTCTTCACGCAGCATCAGGCGGTATTCGGCGCGTGAAGTGAACATGCGGTACGGCTCTTTGGTCCCGAGAGTACTGAGATCGTCCACCAGCACGCCCAGATAGGCCTGATCGCGGCGTGGCGACCAGCCTTCGTCTTCATTGGCGTAGCGCCCGGCGTTCAGACCGGCCAGCAGGCCCTGGGCCGCAGCTTCTTCATAACCGGTGGTGCCGTTGATTTGGCCGGCGAAGAACAGGCCCTGGATAAATTTGCTTTCCAGCGTGGGTTTCAGATCGCGGGGATCGAAGAAATCATATTCGATGGCATAGCCTGGTCTAATGATGCGGGCATTCTGCATCCCTTCCATCGAACGAACGATCTGCATCTGTACGTCAAACGGCAGGCTGGTGGAAATGCCGTTTGGATAAATTTCATTGCTGGTCAGGCCTTCCGGTTCGAGGAAGATCTGGTGCGCGTTACGATCGGCAAAGCGCATCACTTTGTCTTCGATCGACGGGCAGTAGCGTGGGCCGATCCCTTCGATGATCCCGGCATACATCGGGCTACGATCGAGGTTATTACGGATCACGTCATGGGTTTTTTCATTGGTATGGGTGATGTAGCACGCCATTTGTTCCGGGTGCTGATTGGCATTGCCCATGAACGAGAAAACCGGAATCGGTGTATCGCCATGCTGCGGAGCCAGTACGCTGAAATCGATGGTACGTGCGTCAATGCGCGGCGGCGTGCCGGTTTTTAAACGGTTTACGCGCAGTGGCAGCTCACGCAGACGCTGTGACAGCGAGATCGACGGAGGATCCCCGGCACGGCCACCGCTGTAATTTTCCAGACCAATGTGGATCTTGCCGTCCAGGAAGGTACCTACGGTCAGTACCACCGCTTTGGCGCGGAATTTAAGGCCCATCTGGGTAACGGCGCCGACGACACGATCGTTTTCCACAATCAGATCTTCTACAGGCTGTTGGAAGAGAGTCAGGTTCGGCTGGTTCTCCAGAGCAGTGCGTACCGCCAGGCGGTACAACACACGGTCCGCCTGGGCACGTGTTGCCCGTACGGCAGGGCCTTTGCTCGCGTTTAGTATCCTAAACTGGATGCCGGCATGGTCGATCGCCGTGGCCATCAGGCCGCCAAGTGCATCAATTTCCTTAACCAGATGCCCTTTACCAATACCGCCAATCGCCGGGTTGCAAGACATCTGCCCCAGCGTATCGATATTGTGTGTCAATAATAAAGTCTGACGCCCCATGCGTGCCGCAGCCATAGCGGCTTCGGTACCGGCATGGCCACCACCGATGATGATGACGTCAAATTGCTCTGGATAAAACATGGAACTGCACCTCGCCGTATTGCGAACGATCGTTGTTTGCCCTGGGGTGGGGGATTCTACTCAAGTTTAGTCGATCGACCAAGTGGTCAGGATCTTAGGTAATTAAAAGAAGATCTTTTTTATTTAAAGATCTCTTTATTAGATCTCTTATTAGGATCGCGATCCTCTGTGGATAACTGATTATTCGCGAGTGAGATCAGCGGATTAAGGAGGATCGTTAGCTGTGAATGATCGGTGATCCTGTTGCTTATAAGCTGGGATCTAAATGGCATGTTATGCACAGGACAAAAAGCGACCTACGGTTGTTATTGGGATAACTACTGCTTTTACCCTGCTTTTAAGCATAGTTATCCACAATCGTTCGCGTGATCTTTGTGCAAATTAGAGTAAATTAACCCAGTTTTTTACCCATTCCTCTGCCGGATCCTCAGGAATTTCGTGTTTGGTCACGTCGATCTCCAGCCGATCGCCGATCCTTTTCGCTCCGCAGACGATCAAAAGATCGTTGATCCGTTGGATCGCGCCACAGAAGGTATCGTATTCAGAGCTGCCTAAACCGACGGCACCGAACTCTACCTGCGATAAGTCAGGCCGCTGTTCTTCTATTTGTTCCAGAAGCGGCTGCAGATTATCTGGCAAGTCGCCGGCGCCGTGGGTTGAAGACACCACCAGCCAGCGCCCGGACAGAGTCAGCTCATCCAATTCAGGGCCGTGAAGCATCTCGGTAGTGAAACCCGCTTCTTCCAGTTTTTCAGCCAGATGTTCGGCTACATACTCGGCGCTGCCAAGCGTACTGCCACTGATCAGAGTTATGTCTGCCATGAATGAATGATCCCAGCCTTCTCGAAGTCGCAGCATTGTACGCTGTGAATCGGCTGGGATCTACCTGTGGATAATATGGGTATACTAATTAACTGACTAAGGTGTGATGGTACGCATGATGGGGTTCTGCAGCGAGATCAGGGTTTCAGTGGACTGGATCTCGTCAATCGTCTGGATCTTGTTGATAAGTACCTGTTGCAATGCATCTATGGAGCGGCACATCACTTTGATAAATACGCTGTAGTGGCCAGTGGTGTAGTAGGCCTCGACCACTTCCTCCAGGCTTTCGAGTTTTTTTAGCGCGGAAGGATAGTCTTTGGCACTCTTTAATATAATGCCGATAAAACAGCAGACGTCGTAACCCAGCCGTTTGGGGTTTACGTCTACCCGTGCGCCGGTAATGATACCGGCCTGCTTCATTTTCTCTACCCTCACATGAATGGTGCCGGGACTGACGGCAAAGTTCTTCGCCAGTTCGGCATAGGGCGTGCGTGCGTTCTCCATAAGGGCGTTGAGAATGCCGCGATCGAGATTATCGATCTGGTAATTTTCCGCCATTTAAACCCCCATTAATTGCTGATTGTTGAATTATCACCGCCTAAAAATGAATGATTAAAAGTGAAAAGGCAATATTGATTATCGTATATTGAATTTTAGTGCCGTTATGTTGCTTAATCGATGGCAACAGAGACAGATTTATAAGAGAAACGGCAATGAAAAAACAGTTTATCCAAAAACAACAACAAATCAGCCTGGTCAAATCCTTCTTCTCTCGCCAACTGGAACAGCAGCTTGGCCTGATCGAAGTGCAAGCGCCTATCCTCAGCCGCCTGGGCGACGGAACTCAGGACAACCTGTCCGGCAGCGAAAAAGCGGTGCAAGTGAAGGTGAAAACCTTACCGGACGCCACTTTCGAAGTAGTGCATTCGCTGGCCAAGTGGAAACGCAAAACCTTGGGCAGCTATGATTTCGGCGCAGGTGAAGGCCTGTATACCCATATGAAAGCGCTGCGCCCGGATGAAGATCGTCTTAGCGCGATCCATTCGGTTTACGTTGATCAATGGGATTGGGAACGGGTAATGGGCGATGGCGAACGCAGCCAGGATTACTTGCAAAGCACCGTGCGCAGCATTTATGCGGCTATTAAGGCTACGGAAGCCGAAGTGAGCCGCGAATACGGCTTAACCCCGTTCCTGCCGGAGCAAATCCACTTTGTTCACAGCGAAACCCTGTTGCAACGTTACCCTGAGCTGGATGCCAAAGGCCGTGAGCGGGCTATTGCCAAAGAATTGGGTGCGGTATTCCTGATCGGTATCGGCGGCAAGCTGTCGCATGGCAAATCTCACGATGTGCGTGCACCGGATTATGATGACTGGACCACGCCGGCAGCAGAAGGGCTGGCTGGCCTGAACGGCGATATCGTGGTGTGGAACCCGGTATTGCAGGATGCCTTTGAACTCTCTTCTATGGGGATCCGCGTTGACGCCGACGCGTTGAAACGCCAATTGTCGCTGACTGGCGATGAAGATCGCCTCAAGCTGGAGTGGCACCAGTCGCTGCTGCGCGGCGATATGCCGCAGACCATTGGTGGTGGTATCGGACAGTCGCGTTTGGTCATGCTGTTGTTGCAACTGTCGCATATCGGCCAGGTGCAATGCGGCGTGTGGTCGCCGCAAGTGCGTGAAGCGGTCGAAGGGCTGTTGTAATCTTCAGCGCCGCCAGCGGCGCATTAAACGGCTTTTTAACCCGGTATCAAAGCGCCAGATATGATCGAAGATGCGCATGATGCCGGGTTTGCCATAGGCGGACATCGCCACGGCGTGGAAACGCTGCTGGTGGCTTTGCTGCTGCTGTTTCACCTTCTTTATTACCTCCTCCGGCAACCGCTGGGCAATAAAGTCGGAAATGATCACCGCGTCGGCGTCAAACCAGCCGCTGTCTGCCATTTTGGTGACAGTGGCGTTCAGGCAAGCGGCCAGATCGGTGCCGCCGCGAAAATGCTGACCGAGAAATCGCACCGCCTGCTCGATACCGCTGGCGGCGGTAAGCTCGTAATGCACGATTTGGTTGGCAAACAGCATGATGTAACAACGGCGGTTATCCGCCAACGCTATGCGCAGCAGCGCCAGGCAAAAAGCCTTGGCGCACTGCTCATTGAAACCGCCCATCGAACCTGAAGTATCCACACAGACGATAAACGGCCCGCGCGGTTGCTGATCTTGCTGCTGGTGGGTGACCTGTCGGATCAATATTTGCTCCTGCCAGACGTCGCCCTGCAGGCGATACGTCAACAGCCGCTTTTCCAGCAGGCGACGGTAAAATTCAAACTCCAGTTCTTCGATGCCCAGCGTGGCCAGTTCCGGTGGCAGCAGGCGCAGAATATCGTCGCTTTGGTGAATGCCGCTGACCTCTTCCGGCAGCGTGGCCGGTACCTGGACCATTACGCGGAACGGTTCCGGCAGCGCGTCTTGCTGTTGCACCGCCTTGGCCTGATAACTGCGGCCCAATTGCTGCGCCAGTTTTTTCAGCTCCGGCTGCTGTTGCAGGAAATTGCCGTATTCCACCAGCCGCTGGTAGTCGCCGCGTTGCAGATGGCCTTTGCTCATATCCCACAACCGCCCGGCGGCGGTGTCATTTTCCGACAACAGCGGCTCCAGCGCGCCGCTCAGCGCCAGACGTTCCTGCAGCTCCGCCATCAGTTGCTCTCGCTCCTGTTCCAGCAGTTGGTGGTGCAACATGGTGGCCTGCAGCGTCAGGCTGATGCGCCAGCGCTGCAAAAACAGGGTCTGGAAGCTGTCGTCCAGCGGATGATTGGGCAGATCGGCGGCGTCCACCAGCGAACGGGCCTGCTCATAAAACGGGGAAACCAGCTGGCGCAGTAGATCGAGGGTATCGTTCAGGTGGTGATAGAACTGGGTATTGTTTTCCAACTGACACTGTTGATAGCGATAAAACTCCTGCGCCAGCGCCGGGGGAACCATGGCTTCATGGATACGCTCTTTCAGTTGCAGTTTCCAGCGCGGCAGATCGCGATCCAGCGCCCGGCGGATGGCCGGAAACTTCTTGAAAAAAACCGTCAACTGCGGTGCTGCCAACATGCCGACGATCATCTCCTCGATCAGCTCGCCTTCGGTGATCGCCAGCAGCAGATCGAGCGTTTCCAGGCTGAGCATCGTTATTGGCCGCGCATCTGCTGGTGCTGCTGCTTGATCTGTTCCGCCACCTGCAACAGGCTGGCTTCAATTTTTGCCAGGCCGCCGGCAGGAGTAAACAGACAGGGCTGGTGTTGGCTGAACAACCGGCGCTGTTCTGCCAGGCGTTGTGCCAGCGCGTCCATTTCGTCCAGCATCGCCTGCGGAGTACCGCCGGTCTGTTTGCCGGGCAAGGCCAGCAGAGAAGGCTGGCGGCTGACGTCCAGTATCGTCAGGTGCAGTTGCTCGTCCACTTCCAGGTCGATCTGCTGGGCAAAGCCGATGCCGTTCAGTTTGGCGCGCACGTCGCCGCCCTTTTGCAGCCAGTTTTCCAGCGCGCTGCTTTCAATGGTCAGGTGGTTGACCTGAATATCATGCAGCTGCAGCGGCTTTTGCAGCAGCAGGGTCAGGGTGCCGGTGCCTAATGGCGCCGCCGGCATGAACTGGGGTTTTCTGCTGAACATGGCGCCTTTTTTCACCAACGCTATCGCCTGACGATCGCTCTGTTGTTGTTGATGTTGCAGCCAGCGGGTGTGGATCTGTTGTAGTTGGATCAACAGCGTCTGCTGCTGATAGGCCGACTCGG
Source organism: Serratia inhibens (assembly GCF_003591175.1). Lineage (GTDB taxonomy): Bacteria > Pseudomonadota > Gammaproteobacteria > Enterobacterales > Enterobacteriaceae > Serratia > Serratia inhibens. The sequence continues at coordinate 294,536 of NZ_QYYG01000004.1, forward strand.
TCAGTAACTGGTCGATTTGCTGTTGCAGCAGCTTTAGCGAAGTGAGGTCATGCCACAGGCAATCCTTCAACAACATCAGGTCGAGCGGGGCGACGGCGTCGCGGCCGCTAAAGAAGGCGCAGGCCTGCAACAGCCGCAGCGCTTTTTTCCAACGACGGTCGGAAACGTAGGGAGCGCTTTCCAGCGCATCCAATCGTTGGCGCAACTGGAATATCAGTTCAAAGCAGCCTTCGGGCAGTTTGATCTTGTCGATCTGCGGTTGCCATTGGTGAAATTCTTCGTCGCTGATGCTCAAGGCCTCAGGGACCGGGTTGTCATTCTCATTCTGGCGGCTGATCAGCAGTGAGCGGAAATTCTGTTTATCCTGAACTTTGTCCAGCCACAGGCGGATCAGCATGCGGTCGTACAGCGCTTCCAGGCTGTTGTCGGCCTCAGGCAGTTCGTTAGAGGCGGTAACCAGTAATCGCAGTGGGATCGGTTCTTCGCTGTTGCCGTTGCGGAAGCGGCGTTCGTTGATCGCCGTTAACAGGGTATTTAGGATCGCCGGGCCGGCTTTCCAGATTTCATCCAGGAACACGATCTCCGCCTCGGGCAGATAGCCGGCGGTCAGACGCTGATAGCGGCCTTCATCTTTTAATGCCTGGATAGACAGCGGGCCGAACACCTCTTCCGGCGTCGAGAAGCGCGTCATCAGGTATTCAAACGAACGCGCGCGGCGAAAGGCGAATTTTAACCGGCGGGCAATCAGGCTCTTGGCGATGCCGGGTGGGCCGAGAAGAAACACGCTTTCACCGCTCAGCGCCGCCAGCAAACACAGGCGAATTGCTTCCTGCCGTTCATAAAGACCGCTCTCCAGCGCGCTGCTGAGGCGGGAAATCCGTTCTGCCAGAAGTGATGATGGCGCCATATTATTGTCGTGTTGTCCGAGAGTTAACCAATCTTGGTGGATAATCCGATGATAAACCACCATTATTTTTAATGGTATAGCTTGTTGATTAGTAAAATCTTTCTATTATCAAAAGGGTGGCTGGTTCACATTTTGTTTATTTTTCGGGGCTGATATAAGAGTAGGCAAGCAGTATAAATCGTGCATACTGTGCGCCTTTTAGTGGGCGTAACGGATCTTAGAGCCCGTATCTCTGGCTGATGCGGATGCATCGCTAACGGATGTTCTAATAAAGAAACGAATTATGAGCACAGAGCATAAACAGTCCTTATCAGCGGTAACTCTGGCGGCAATTGGGGTGGTTTACGGTGATATTGGCACCAGCCCTCTTTATACCCTGAGAGAGTGTTTCTCCGGCCATTATGGCTTCGATGTACGTCCTGACGTGGTGTTTGGCTTCCTGTCCCTGATTTTCTGGATGCTGATTATCATCGTTTCGCTTAAATATCTCAGCTATGTCATGCGTGCGGATAATGCCGGCGAAGGCGGCATCCTGACGCTGATGTCGCTGGCAGGGCGCAATACCTCCGCGCGCACTACTGCGGTGTTGGTGATTCTCGGCCTGATTGGCGGCAGTTTCTTCTATGGTGAGGTGGTGATCACCCCGGCGATATCGGTGATGTCGGCGATAGAGGGGCTGGAGATCGCCGCGCCGTCGCTCGATGGCTATATCGTCCCCTTATCCATTCTGGTGCTGACGCTGCTGTTCGCTATCCAAAAACACGGTACCGGCAGCGTCGGAAAACTGTTTGCCCCGGTGATGCTGCTGTGGTTTATCGTGTTGGCGGTGCTGGGTGCGCGCAGCATCATCGCTAACCCGGAAGTGCTGCAGGCGATGAACCCGAAATGGGCGCTGAACTTCTTTATGGAATACAAGAAGGTCTCGTTCTTTGCATTGGGCGCGGTGGTGCTGTCGATTACCGGCGTTGAGGCGCTGTATGCCGATATGGGGCACTTCGGCAAATTCCCTATCCGCCTGGCCTGGTTCACCGTGGTATTGCCTTCTCTGGTACTGAACTATTTCGGCCAGGGCGCGTTGCTGCTGAAAAATCCTGAGGCGATCAAGAACCCGTTCTTCCTGCTGGCTCCGGACTGGGCGTTGATCCCGCTGTTGATCTTGGCGACGCTGGCTACGGTCATCGCCTCGCAAGCGGTGATTTCCGGCGTATTCTCCCTGACCCGCCAGGCGGTGCGCCTGGGTTATCTGTCGCCGATGCGCATTATCCATACCTCGGAAATGGAATCCGGCCAAATCTATATTCCGGTGATTAACTGGATGTTGTATATCGCGGTCGTGCTGGTGATTGTGGGCTTCGAACACTCCAGCAACCTGGCGGCGGCGTACGGCATCGCCGTTACCGGCACCATGGTGCTGACCAGCATTCTGGTGACCTCGGTGGCGATTAACAACTGGCACTGGAACCGTTTCTTCATGGTCGGCATCCTGATTATCCTGCTGATTATCGACGTGCCGATGTTCTCCGCCAATGCCCTGAAACTGTTCTCTGGCGGTTGGCTGCCGTTGATGCTGGCGCTGGTGATGTTCATCATCATGACCACCTGGAAAAGCGAACGTTTCCGTCTGTTGCGCCGCATGCATGAACACGGTAACTCTCTGGAGGCGATGATTGCCTCACTGGAGAAATCGCCGCCGGTGCGAGTGCCTGGTACGGCGGTATTTATGTCGCGCGCCATTAACGTGATCCCTTTTGCGCTGCTGCATAACCTGAAACACAACAAGGTGCTGCATGAACGGGTGGTGCTGCTGACGCTGCGCACCGAGGATGCGCCTTACGTACACAATGTGCGCCGGGTGACCATCGAACAGCTTTCACCGACCTTCTGGCGGGTGGTGGCGAGCTACGGCTGGCGCGAAACGCCGAACGTTGAAGAAGTGTTCCACCGCTGCGGACTGGAAGGGCTGCCGTGTCGCATGACGGAAACCTCGTTCTTTATGTCGCATGAGTCGTTGATCCTGACCAAACGGCCTTGGTATCTGTTCCTGCGCGGCAAGCTGTTTATCGCGCTGAGTCGCAACGCGCTGCGCGCACCGGACCAGTTTGAAATCCCGCCGAATCGGGTGATAGAACTGGGAACCCAGGTCGAGATTTAACTCCCTCTCAGGGGCTCAGCAATGCTGGGCCCCTTTTGTTTCCGCTTTTTTGTTGTGCGAGCGAAACGTTTCGATAGCGATCACATTTCTGCATTATCCCGGTTGCCTTCCCCTGCCGTTTTTTTAAACTCATCCAATAGCGAAACGTTTCGCTGCTGGAGTGAGAAGATGAAAAAAGGCGTACTGCTGAATGCTGATGTTTCTGCCGTGGTTTCCCGGCTCGGCCATACCGATCAGATTGTCATCTGCGATGCGGGGCTGCCGATCCCGGCGGTAACGCAGCGTATCGATCTGGCGCTGACCCAGGGAGTGCCGACGTTTTTGCAGGTGGTCGGGGTAGTGACGCAGGAGATGCAGGTTGAAAGCGCCATTCTGGCGGAAGAGATGGTGCATCAAAATCCGCAGCTCCATCAGGCCTTGTTGGCTCAACTGACACAGCTTGGCCAACACCAGGGAAACACCATTAGCGTGAGTTATATCAGCCACCAGGCTTTTAAAGCGCAAACTGAACACAGCCGGGCGGTGATCCGCAGCGGTGAATGTTCGCCGTACGCGAACGTTATCCTCTGCGCCGGCGTAACTTTCTGAGGCATTTATGCAACCTTTACTGCAACTGAAAGGGATCGATAAAGCCTTTCCCGGCGTGAAGGCGCTTTCCGGCGCCGCACTCAGCGTCTATCCCGGTAAGGTGATGGCGCTGGTGGGCGAAAACGGCGCCGGGAAGTCCACCATGATGAAAGTGCTGACCGGCATTTATAACAAAGATGCCGGCAGTCAGTATTTTCTCGGCAAAGAGGTGGCGTTCAACGGGCCAAAGGATTCGCAGGAAGCGGGCATCGGCATTATCCATCAGGAACTGAACCTGATCCCTCAACTGACGATTGCGGAAAACATTTTCCTGGGGCGTGAGTTTGTTAACCGCTTTGGCCGCATCGACTGGAAGCGAATGTACGCCGAAGCCGACAAACTGCTGGCGCGGCTGAACCTGAGTTACAGCAGCCACCGGCTGGTGGGCGAACTGTCGATCGGCGATCAGCAGATGGTGGAAATCGCCAAGGTGCTGAGCTTCGAGTCGAAAGTCATCATTATGGATGAGCCGACCGATGCGCTGACCGACACGGAAACCGCGTCTTTATTTAAAGTGATCAACGAGCTGAAGGCCGAGGGACGCGGCATTGTTTATATCTCGCACCGGCTGAAGGAGATCTTCGAAATCTGCGATGACGTCACGGTGTTCCGTGACGGGCAGTTTATCGCCGAGCGGCCGGTCAGCGAGCTGCAGGAAGACCTGCTTATCGAAATGATGGTCGGCCGCAAGCTGGAGGAGCAGTACCCGCGGCTTAACCTGCCGCGCGGCGAAAAGCGGTTGCAGGTCCGCCAGCTTTCCGGCCCCGGTGTGCATGACGTCAGCTTTACCCTCTACCGCGGCGAAATCCTGGGTGTGGCTGGGCTGATGGGAGCCGGGCGCACCGAGTTGATGAAGATTCTCTACGGTGCAGCGCCGCGCAAAGCCGGCACGGTCAGCCTCGATGGCCATGAGGTGGTGACTCGCTCCCCGCAGGACGGCCTGGCGAACGGCATCGTGTATATCTCCGAAGACCGCAAGCGCGATGGCCTGGTGCTGGGAATGTCGGTGAAGGAAAACATGTCGCTGACTGCGCTGCGTTATTTCAGCCGCGCCGGCGGTAGCCTGAAACAGGCTGATGAGCAGCAGGCGGTAGGGGATTTCATTCGTCTGTTCAATATCAAGACCCCCTCGATGGAACAGCCGATTGGCCTGCTTTCCGGCGGTAATCAGCAGAAGGTGGCGATTGCCCGCGGTTTGATGACGCGGCCAAAAGTGTTGATCCTCGATGAGCCAACGCGCGGTGTCGATGTCGGTGCAAAAAAAGAAATCTATCAGTTAATCAACCAGTTCAAGCAGGAAGGGCTGAGCATCATTCTGGTGTCTTCGGAAATGCCGGAGGTGCTGGGCATGAGCGACCGCATCCTGGTCATGCACGAAGGGCACCTAAGCGGTGAATTCCCGATTGAACAGGCCACCCAGGAAGTGTTGATGGCAGCGGCTGTCGGCAAGCAATACGGCGTAAAGCAGGAGTAATCAGATATGAGTTCCCAGAGTGTCGCAAAGCGCTGGTTCAGTAAAGAGTGGCTGTTAGAGCAAAAGTCCCTGATTGCTCTGCTGGTGCTGATTGCCGTGGTCTCTTCAATGAGCCCGAATTTCTTCACCCTGAACAACCTGTTCAATATTCTCCAGCAAACTTCGGTGAACGCCATTATGGCGGTCGGGATGACGCTGGTGATCCTGACTTCCGGTATCGATCTGTCGGTGGGATCGCTGCTGGCGCTGACCGGTGCGGTGGCGGCGTCGATCGTCGGTTTTGAAATTAACGCGGTGGTGGCCGTTGCGGCGGCGCTGGCGTTGGGTGCTGCGGTGGGCGCCTGCACCGGCGTGATTGTCGCCAAAGGCAAGGTACAGGCATTTATTGCCACCCTGGTGATGATGTTGCTGCTGCGCGGCGTCACCATGGTGTACACCAACGGCAGCCCGGTGAATACCGGCTTTACCGACGTGGCCGATACGTTCGGCTGGTTCGGTATCGGCCGTCCGTTGGGGGTGCCAACCCCGATCTGGATCATGGCGATAGTGTTTATCGCTGCCTGGTACATGCTGCACCACACCCGCCTGGGCCGCTATATTTATGCCCTGGGCGGTAATGAAGCGGCGACCCGCCTTTCCGGCATCAGCGTCGATAAAGTGAAGATTATCGTTTATTCACTGTGCGGGCTGCTGGCGGCGCTGGCTGGCGTTATCGAAGTGGCGCGCCTGTCTTCTGCGCAGCCGACTGCCGGTACCGGTTATGAGTTGGACGCCATCGCGGCCGTGGTGCTGGGTGGTACCAGCCTGGCGGGCGGCAAGGGCCGCATCGTCGGCACGCTGATCGGGGCGCTGATCCTCGGCTTCCTGAACAACGGCCTGAATTTACTGGGTGTTTCTTCCTACTACCAAATGATCGTGAAGGCAGTGGTGATACTGCTGGCGGTTCTGGTAGATAACAAAAGCAACAAGTAACCTCCCCTACAGGAATCACGATGATGAAAATGAAAAAACTGGCAATCCTGGCTTCGGCCTTCGCTCTGACTGCTACCCTGAGCGCTAACGCGTTGGCGAAAGACACCATCGCGCTGGTGGTGTCCACCCTGAATAACCCGTTCTTCGTTTCCATGAAAGAAGGCGCGCAGCAGGAAGCCAACAAGCTGGGCTATAACCTGGTGGTGCTGGACTCGCAGAACAATCCGGCGAAAGAACTGGCTAACGTGCAGGATCTGATGGTGCAGGCGCCTAAACTGCTGCTGATTAACCCAACGGATTCCGATGCGGTGGGCAACGCCATCAAGATGGCCAATCAGGCCAAAATCCCGGTCATTACGCTGGACCGCGTGGCGAGCAAGGGCGAGGTGGTCAGCCATATCGCTTCGGATAACCGCGTTGGCGGCAAAATGGCCGGCGACTTTATCGCTAAAAAAGTGGGCGCAGACGCTAAAGTGATCCAGTTGGAAGGGATTGCCGGTACCTCCGCCGCCCGCGAGCGTGGCGAAGGGTTCAAGCAGTCGCTGGATCAGAACAAATTCAAACTGCTGGCCAGCCAGCCGGCAGATTTTGACCGTACCAAGGGCCTGAACGTAATGCAGAACCTGCTGACTGCGCATCCGGATGTGCAGGCAGTGTTTGCGCAGAACGACGAAATGGCGCTGGGCGCACTGCGCGCGCTGCAAACCGCCGGTAAAACCGATGTGGTCGTGGTAGGCTTCGACGGCACCGCCGACGGCGTGAAAGCGGTTGAAGGCGGCAAGTTGGCGGCGACCGTGGCGCAGCGCCCGGACCAAATCGGCGTGATTGGCGTGGAAACGGCGGATAAAGTCTTGAAAGGCGAGAAAGTGCCGGCAACCATCCCGGTTGATTTGAAACTGGTCACTAAATAAGTCATACCAGCGCCATCGAAACGGGGCGTTTATGATGGCGCGCAATTCAGGAATCAATGCGATGGAAACAGGTAAGCTGGTGGTGCTTGGCAGTATCAATGCCGACCATATCCTCAATATTGAGCAGTTTCCCCACCCGGGTGAAACGGTGATCGGGAAACAGTATAAGGTGGCATTTGGTGGTAAAGGCGCGAATCAGGCGGTGGCGGCAGGGCGCAGCGGTGCGGATATTGCCTTTATAGCCTGCGTCGGCGCAGATGACATCGGTGAACGCATCCGCTTGCAACTGGCGACCGATCGCATTGATACCCAACCTATTGAGGCGATTGCCGACAACACCACTGGCGTGGCGCTGATTTTTGTCAATGCCGAAGGCGAGAACGTGATCGGCATCGATGCCGGTGCCAATGCCGCCGTAACGCCCGACTATCTGGCGCGCTATCAGCAGAAAGTGATCCAGGCCGATGCTTTGCTGATGCAGCTCGAGTCACCGCTGGAAACGGTGACGGCCGCCGCTCGTCTGGCGAAGCAGCATCAAACGCAGGTGATCCTCAATCCGGCACCGGCGCGTGAGCTGCCGGATGAACTGCTGGCGATGATCGATATGATTACGCCCAATGAAACGGAAGCCCAGCGCCTCACCGGCATAGCCATCGCTAATGATGATGATGCGGCGCGCGCGGCCCAAGCCTTGCACGATAAAGGCATCGGCACGGTGATCATTACTCTTGGCAGCCGTGGCGTTTGGCTGAGTGAGAACGGCAACGGCAAGTTGGTGCCCGGCTTCAAGGTTAAAGCGGTAGACACCATCGCTGCCGGCGATACTTTCAACGGGGCGTTGGTGACGGCGCTACTGGAAGGTAAAACCATGGCGGATGCGGTGCGCTTCGCCCATGCGGCGGCGGCAATCGCGGTAACCCGCCCTGGCGCTCAGCCTTCCGTGCCCTGGCGCGAAGAGATCGACGCCTTCTTGCAGCAGCAGGAGTAACTCCTTTGGCCACCATGAAAGATGTCGCTCGCCTGGCGGGCGTTTCAACCTCGACGGTTTCACACGTTATCAATAACAATCGCTTTGTCAGCGACAGCGTGCGCGACAAGGTCATGGCGGCCGTAGAACAATTGAACTACGCGCCCTCCGCCTTGGCGCGCAGCCTGAAGCTCAACCAGACGCGGACCATTGGCATGCTGGTGACTTCCAGCAACAACCCGTTCTATGCCGAAGTGGTGCGTGGCGTTGAACGCAGTTGCTACGAGCGCGGCTACAGCCTGATCCTGTGCAATACCGAAGAGGATGCCGCACGCATGAACCGCAGCATGGAGACGCTGTTGCAAAAACGCGTCGACGGCCTGCTGTTGATGTGCACCGAAAACCATCGACCGTCACAGGATGCGCTGAGCCGCTATCCGTCACTGCCTATCGTGATGATGGACTGGGCTCCGTTCGAAGGGGCCAACGACATCATTCAGGATAACTCGCTGCTGGGCGGGGAGATGGCGACCGATCACCTGATCGCCCGCGGTTATCGCAATATTGCCTGTATCGCCGGCCCGCAGGATAAAACCACCGCACGCCATCGTTTGGAAGGCTACCGCCGTGCCATGCAACGCGCCGGGCTGGCGATCCTGCCCGGATACGAAGTGCACTGCGACTTCGAGTTTGAAGGTGGAGTTGCCGCGATGAAACAGCTGCTGGCGTTGGCCGAACCGCCGCATGCGGTATTCGCCGGTAACGACGCGGTAGCGGTAGGCGCCTATCAGGCGCTATACCAGGCAGGGTTATCGGTACCGCAAGACATGGCGGTGATGGGCTACGATGATATCGAACTGGCCAAATATCTGGCGCCGCCGTTAAGTACTATTCACCAGCCGAAGGATTCGCTGGGGGAACTGGCGATTGATGCGCTGATCAACCGCCTGCAGAATCCGGAACGTGAAGCCCAGGTTCTGGTGCTGACCCCTGAGCTGGTGGAACGTGCTTCGGTGGGCCACCGCTAGCCCGCCGCTTTCGCTTCTTTCTTCGCTTCCCGGCCGCCGATCAGATTGCGGCCATCCTTCGTTCTCAACAGCATGAAGACAAACGCCGACGCGACGGTGACAATCCCCATGGTAATAAAGGTGTAGTGGAAGTGATCGATCATGGTGCCGAGCGACATCGATTCGTAGAAACGCAAAACTGCTGCGCTGATCGCCACGCCGAAGCTGATGGATAGCTGCTGGGTGACCGCCAGCACGCTGTTGCCGGAACTGGCATTGGCATCGTTTAAATCCGCCAGACTGATGGTATTCATGGCGGTGAATTGCGTAGACATAGCCATGCCGAGAACGAACAACGGCAAGATCATCAACCACAGTGGCATCCCCGGGCTTTGCAGCGCGAACTGGGCAATCAATACGCCGATAATTACCGTGATGCCAACCAACGTCTTGCGGTAACCGAACCAGCGCAGCACCTGTGTGACGGTGGATTTTGCCATCAGCGAACCTACGGCAGTCGGTGCCATCATGCAGCCGGCGATAATCGCAGAATAACCGAAGCCCACCTGCAGCATCAGTGGCATCAGAAATGGCACACAGCCGGTGCCCAGGCGCGAGGCGACGTTGCCGGCAATGCCCACCGAGAAGGTGCGGGTCTTGAACAAGTCCAGACCAATCAGCGGTTGGGGATGCCTGCGGGCATGAGCGATATAACCGAACAGCATCACCACGCCGCTCAGCAGGATCCCCAGCGAGATATAGCTGGCCAGCACTCGTTCGCCGAACAACTCAAGCCCGGTGGAAACCAGCACCAGACTCAGGCCAAACAACATAAAGCCAATGAAATCGAAACGGCGCTTGGGAGTGGTGAAGTCCGGCATGTATTTACGCGCATAGAAGATGCCGAGCAGGCCAATCGGGATGTTAATCAGGAAAATCCAATGCCAGGTGGCGTAGGTCACCAGCCAGCCGCCCAGCAGCGGCCCCATGATTGGCCCAACCAACCCCGGCATGGTCACGAAGTTCAGTACCGGTAATAGTTCGCTGCGCGGATAGGCGCGCAGCAGCGCCAGACGCGCCACCGGCATCATCATCGCGCCGCCGATCCCCTGAATGACGCGTGAAGTCACCAGCACGCTTAACGTAGGGGAAAGCGCACACAGCAATGACCCCAGGGTAAACAGCGACACCGCGAGGATAAATACCCGGCGGGTGCCGAAGCGGTCCGCCAGCCAACCGCTGACCGGGATCAGCATGGCGACCGTCAGCGTATAGCTGATTACGGCGGACTGCATCGCCAACGGCGAGCGATCCAGACTGTGGGCGATCGCCGGTAATGCGGTGTTGAGGATGGTGGCGTCCAGTGCCTGCATAAAGAACGCCATTGCGGCGATCCAGGGTAGTCCTGCCATACTGCGCGCGGATTTGGTCATTGTCGGTCCTGGTTAGCTGTCGTATCCGTCCCTCTCATCTTTCTTCTCTATATATAAGTAGGGGATGGGTTAGTCTTTCTCTTTGAGTAAAACCTGGCATGCGGCTAACGCCTGGGGGCCGTCACCGGCCAGTATCGCATCTACGATGGCCTGATGGTGTTGGAGCTTAATCACTTCATTGCCGGTAATGGCGCGGAAGTAGCTTTGATACACCGAACTGAACAGGTTGGCGAATGATGTCAGAAACGGGTTACCGCTGGCTTTATAGATAAGCTGGTGGAATTGGGTATCAACCTGGATCCAGCGCTCGCGGTCAAATTGAGTATGCAGCGCACGCATCTCCGCCATCAATTCGGCTAACTGCGTGGTTTGCTGAGCGCTGGCGTTGGCCGCAGCTAGCGAGCAGGCCTGTGGTTCCAGTGACGTGCGCAATATAAGGAAGTGTTGCATCACCTGATCGAAGTTTTCCCGGGTCATCCACCAGGTCAATAAATCTTGATCGAGGAAATTCCACTGGCTTTGCGGCATCACCCGGGTACCGATGCGCGGACGAGGCAGCAGCATACCTTTAGCTGCCAGCATCTTTACTGCTTCACGTACCGCCGTGCGACTCACGCCGAATTGTTCTCCCAGTTCCATCTCTCCGGGCAAGATACTGCCTGCCTGATAATCGCCTGCCAGAATTTGTTGGCCGAGTTTCTCTGCAAGCAGATAAGAAAGGTTGCGTTGGGCGGCCTGTTGTTGGGTATTAAATTGCATGGCTGCGAGTCCTTACTGACATTGTTACTCTTATTTTACTCTACGGATCGCCGGCTTTTGTGGCTGTTTGCCGGAAAAAGTGACGAAATCGCTGGCTTGTGCAGCGTTTTGCCGAAAAAATCCGCGCTTGAAAAGTTTTTTGCATTTAGGGGTTGCGGCCTTCTGAGAACTCCCTATAATGCGCCTCCACTGACCGGGAACAACGACTCCTCTAATGAGAACCAATCGCCAGGTCGGTAAGAGAAAAGCAAAATAAATGCTTGACTCTTCGGGTGAAAAGCGTAGTATACGCCACCTCGAGATAGCCAGCTACGGCGACTAACTCACTGCTCTTTAACAATTTATCAGACAATCTGTGTGGGCACTCCACAAGACGATATCCAGTACCTTCGGGTACGAAAAAATATCAAGTCTTGAAGAGTGACTACTGAAGTAAAATTCATTTAGTAACCTTT
>NZ_QYYG01000005.1 GCF_003591175.1 Serratia inhibens
TTTGCCTGGCGGCAATAGCGCGGTGGTCCCACCTGACCCCATGCCGAACTCAGAAGTGAAACGCCGTAGCGCCGATGGTAGTGTGGGGTCTCCCCATGCGAGAGTAGGACACTGCCAGGCATCAAATAAACGTTATCAGTATGACACCTGGTAATGAGCAGGATCGCCAAGCGCGGTTTTGCCTGCATCGAAAGATGCAACGTAAAAGAATCGGTGGAGCGGTAGTTCAGTTGGTTAGAATACCTGCCTGTCACGCAGGGGGTCGCGGGTTCGAGCCCCGTCCGTTCCGCCACTTATTGATAAGCCCTGAGTTTCTGACTCAGGGCTTTTTCATATTGAAAATTTACTATGGATGAGCATGTCGCCGTGTGATTTCTGCGGTGGAAGGCGACCATTCATAAATAATTGTCTGAATTTAATACCAATATAAAGAATAATATACCCGACATCATTATTTTTGCCGGGTAATGTACTTGCCGAGTATTATTTAATATTCTGACGCGCCAGTTCTAACTGAATATCCTTATTCAAATTAGCCACCCAGCGATTATAGTTTGAGTGAATATTACCCTCTTTGGCATCCATATTACTGCTGCCAATATACTTAATCTGGTAATTATTTGCATTGTAAGTGATGCGAATGTCGGCACTGTGGCCGCGCAGCAATATTTTTCCATCGATCATGCCTTCACTGGTCGGGTTCATGATCCAGCCACGGTTAAGCCCGGCGTAGAGAATAGCCTGACGTACCTGAACTTCGTTGTGATTGCCGGCAATGCTTTGGTTGATGTTTTGCACCGGAGCGGTACCTGCACAGCCGCTAGCCAGAGCTGCGACGAATACGCCAGTTAAAATGAGTTTTAAGGGGTTCATACTCTTTTCCCTGAGTGATAGTAAATAAGAAATGTATTAGCCATACGTATGGTGTTATGTACGGCCTCCCTTCATTAAGATACCCCCAAGCACCTTTTTCGACAAATATTGATGCTTTTCATCGTGATAATTTTCACGCGGCTCAAGTCTCTCTATGTTATGTTTATAAATAAACCTAATGATTTAATCGAATATTCCGAGCAAAAATAGGAATTTTGCGCATGCATTCTGTGGTCAAATATAATAAATTTACGCACGGAATTTTTCTGACCTGTAATAGCACTAATGGCGGGCGGCATGAATATACTCAGTTGGTGGGCAATGGCTCCCGATCGTGGAACGCGTGAAGCATGGCGCCAGTGGGCTACAGATAAGCATCCTGCCGCTGAATGTCAGGGGGCGTTGCCAGGCTGTTCTCATATCCCCATGATGTCGCTACGCCGGATGAGTATTGGAACGCGGTTGGCCGTAGAGAGCGGGCTAATCTTGTTAAACGACCATCAGGCGGATATGGCTATCTTTACCAGCCGTCACGGTGAGCTGGAGCGTACGCAAAAAATTCTGCGGCATCTGCATCAGGAACAGCCATTGTCACCCACGGATTTCGCGATGTCGGTGCACAACACCGCAGCGGGGTGGTTGACCATTACGGCGAATAATACTTTGCCAGCCACCTCACTGGCGGCCGGTGAAGACAGCTTTCAACAGGGAATGATTGAAGCCCAGGCAGTGTTGGCTACCGGCAGTGCCGAGCGGGTGCTATTAGTTGATTTCGACGGTATTGTGCCGGAGGTTTACCAACCCTTTGTCCCGGCTAATCCTTTTCCCTATGCGGTCGCGCTGCTGCTCGAAGGCGCTGGTTCATTGAATTGCCGTGCGGTAGCGCCTGTTGCGGATCTTTGTAAGGAACCGCAGAGCCTGTCGTTTTTGCGTGGATGGCTTGGCTCAGATACGGAGTTCGCGGTGCCGGGCCCGCAGCATGGCTGGATGTGGGGGCGCTGATGGCTACGGTTGTTCCTGCTGAACAAACCCTCAAACCATCCTCATGGCTGAACCGTTGTTGGCGGGTTATCGCCACCGGTTTATGTTTTTCGCTTTTTGGCCTCGGCGGGCTGTTGCTGTCCGGCATCTGGTTTAACCTGATGCGTCTGGCGGTGCGCGATCCTGCGCGTCGCAGTCGCCTGACGCAGAGTTCGATCCGAATCAGCTTTCGCTTTTTTCTGGCGACTACCCGGTTTTTTGGCGTACTGGATTATCGTTTCGACGGTGCCGAGCGTCTCAAAGAGGATCGCGGTTGTCTGGTGATCGCCAATCATCCCAGCCTGCTGGATTATGTGTTGCTGGCTTCGCGTATGCCACGCTGCGACTGCATCGTTAAAGAGGCCTTGTTGAATAATGTGTTTGTCAGCGGCGTGATAAAGGCGGCGGGCTACCTGGCCAATGCGGAGTCGGATCGTTTGCTGGAACAATGCCGGCAGCGCCTGGCTAGCGGCGGTACTATTCTTATTTTTCCTGAGGGGACTCGCACTACGCCAGGCAAGGCGCTCGCATTGCAGAGAGGGGCGGCCAATATTGCGCTGCGCAGCCAGTGTGATATTCGGGTGGTGCAAATTCACTGTCGTCCGCCCATGCTGACGAAGCAGGGGAAATGGTATAACATTCCGCCGATAAAACCTCAGTTCCATATTACCGTTCAGGATAAGATCGAAACCCGCACCTTTATTCGTGTGGATGACGTTTCTCCCGCCCTTGCGGCAAGAAGATTAACCCAGCATTTAACTGACGCTTTACAGTCAGATTCTATAAATAATGAGAAATAGTGGAATGAATTTATTGAGCACCGAAATCAAGCAATTGATCATTGATACGCTCAATCTTGAAGGTATGACGCCGGAGGAGATTGACGCCGAAGCACCGCTGTTTGGTGATGGGCTGGGCCTGGACTCTATCGATGCGTTGGAATTGGGTCTGGCATTAAAGAACCGTTATGGCGTGGTGCTGTCAGCTGAAAGCGAAGACATGCGCCAACATTTTTATTCCGTGGAAACGCTGGCGAAGTTTGTTTCTGCACTGCGTAGCAAATAAGAGGTTTTCATGGATAAACAAGATATTTACCTGCAAATTCAGGCGCTGCTGGTCAAGCTGTTTGAACTGGATGCTGATGATATCAAACCGGAATCCCGCCTTTACGAAGAGCTGGAACTGGATAGCATTGATGCGGTAGATCTGGTGGTGCATCTGCAGAAAACGACCGGCAAGAAGATTAAGCCGGAAATGTTCAAGTCGGTGCGCACCGTGCAGGACGTGGTTGACGCTATCGATGAACTGCTGAAATCAGACAGTTAACGCTGTGGCGATAAGGTGAAGACAGCTTCCTGGCTGAACCCTGTTTTACGGTTGCTTCAGGTCGCGACATGGCTGGTTCTGCTGCTATACCCGCTGGCGGTTTGGGTTGGCCTGACTCGCTGGGGAACCACAATCCTGGCGCCGTTGTTGGCGGCGGTATTTACCTTACGCCTGCTGATGTTGCGCGGAAAACTGCGTCAACAGATGTGGCTGGGCAAGGCGTTAGCCGGGGTCGGTATCCTGCTGGCACTCACCAGTTGGGGGTTGAAGCAGACTCACTGGCTGCTGTATTACCCGGTGCTGGTCAACATTTTACTGCTTTTGCTGTTTGTCTACTCCCTGTTTGCTCCACCCACGGTGGTGGAGCGGCTGGCACGAATTACCGAACCGCAATTGGATGCCGCCGGCGTGGCTTATACCCAACGGGTGACTCAGGTCTGGTGCGGGTTCTTTATTGTTAATGGCGCAATAGCGCTGGCAACCTGTCTGTCAGGCGATATAGCGCTCTGGACACTGTATAACGGCGGCATCAGTTATCTGCTGATGGGGGCATTAATGGGTATTGAATGGATAGTCAGGAAAAGGATCCGGCGCACCTGAGTTTGCCGATGAGCCAGTGGCTCAGCGCGGAGCGGGACGATTCCCTGCTTATTGCCTGGCGTGGCCCGCAGGCACTGCGTCTTGGCCAATTCCGTCGCGATGTCGCCGCTCTGGCCGCAAGATTGGCCGTCAGGGAAGAACGACGTTGGGCGTTGTGTTTTGATGATAGTTATCGTTTTGCCGTTGCCTGGCTGGCATCGCTTTATGCCGCCAGATTGCCGGTGATCTTCGGTCACCAGCGTGAAGCTATCCTCAAAGAGCAGCGGGCGGATTACGACGCTTTGCTGACCGATTTTCCCCTCGATCCCGGTACGCCGGTTCTGAGCGTGGCAGAGGGATCTGTTGTGGATATCCCTCTACCCATCTGGCCGCAGGATCCCCGATTTATTCTTTATACCTCAGGTTCGACCGGCCAGCCGCAGGCGGTAATCAAATCTGTCGCCTGCATGGATCGCGAGAGCGAGCTGTTGGCAGCCGAGTGGGGCGAAGTCTTTCAGGGTTGCAGCGTGGCGGCATCGGTATCTCATCAGCATATGTATGGCCTGAGCTTTCGCCTGTTCCTGCCGCTGGCGCTCGGCCTGCCTTTTGATGCGCAACTGACGGAATATCATGAGCAACTGATTGCCAGACATCAGGGACGGCGTCTGATTTTTGTCAGCAGCCCGGCGTGGCTTAAACGTTTGGATAACCGGTTGGCGCTTTCAGCCTGTGCCCAGGTGTTTTCCGCCGGTGGCCCGTTAACCTTTGCCGAAGCGCAGCTTGCCCGGCAAATGCTGAAGACGTTGCCGCTGGAGATTTACGGCACCACCGAAACCGGCATGCTGGCATGGCGCAGGCAAACCGAGGAGGCTGCGTTGTGGCAACTGTTTGCTTCCATTGGGCTAAGGGTTAATTCGGATAATAGTGTCAACGTAGCCTCACCGCTGATACCTGATAGTGGTGAAGCGGCGCTGAGCGATATCATTCAACTCGCGCCGAATGGCCGGCTGTTTCAGTTGAATGGCCGTGCCGACCGGATTATCAAGGTAGAAGAGAAACGTCTGTCGCTGACGGAAATTGAGCGGCGCCTGAAAGCCTTGCCGGAGATCGCCGATGCCGCGGTGTTGCCACTCCAGCAAAGAGGGCGAACCTTGCTGGCTGCGGCGATAGTGCTTTCCCCGCACGGTGAAATTCGCCGGCAAAGCATGTCCGAAGGGGCTTTCACCCGGGAACTCCGCCAGGCTCTGCGTAGCTGGCTGGAGCCGGTGGCGTTGCCGCGCAGTTGGCGCATTATTGATGTCATCCCGCTTAACCCGCAGGGCAAGCGCGCCTATGCCGAACTACAGGAGCTGTTTTTATGATGCAACCTGAGGTACTGCAACAGCAGGTGAGCGATGCGACCCACGCCAGCCTGCTATTGCGTCTGCCCGCCGAACTGTTTTGGTTTCGCGGCCATTTTCCTGAGCAGCCGATCCTGCCCGGTGTGGCCCAAGTAAACTGGGCGATGCAGTATGCGCATCAGCTATTGGGTATCGAGGCGGCGTTCAAAGGCATCGAAGTCGTCAAGTTTCAGCAACCCTTGTTACCGGGGCAGACTTTGTCGCTGCTGCTTGAATGGCAACCGGCGCGCCACAAACTTTTGTTCAGTTATCGCCTCGGTGAGGCTACCGCCAGCAGCGGTAAGATTTCGTTATGCCAGTGATCGCACCGTTCTCCCCCTGCATTGTTATCCCCTGTTTCAATCATGGGCAGATGATGGCCGATGTGCTGGCCTCGCTGGCCGGTTATGGTCTGCCGTGCCTGGTGGTGGATGATGGCAGCGCTGCCGGCACCGCCGATGAATTGCAACGGTTGGCGGCCGGGTTGCCCTGGGTTCAATTGCTGCGGCTGGAGCAAAATCAGGGCAAAGGCGCAGCGGTGATCGCCGGGCTGCAATTGGCGCACAACCAGGGATACAGTCACGCTCTGCAGGTGGATGCCGACGGCCAGCATCAACTGAGCGATATTCCGGACATGATTGCCGAAGCGCGCGCTCACCCCGATTGTTTGATTTCCGGTCAACCGGTCTACGACAGCTCGGTACCGAAGGCGCGGCTGTATGGCCGCTATGTCACTCACGTATGGGTGTGGATAGAAACCCTGTCGCTGTCGCTGAAAGACAGCATGTGCGGTTTTCGCGTCTACCCGGTGGAGCCGACGCTGACACTGGCGGCAAGTCATCCGCTCGGCAAGCGCATGGATTTCGATACCGAGGTGATGGTCAGGCTGTACTGGCAAGGCGTGCCAAGCCGCTTTCTGCCGACGCGCGTCACCTATCCAGCCGACGGCGTCTCCCATTTTGATGCGCTGCGCGACAACCTGCGTATTTCCTGGATGCACACCCGTTTGTTTTTCGGCATGTTGCCGCGTATTCCACGTCTGCTGTGCCGCAAGCCGGCTAATTCATTGCACTGGTCGGCAACCGAAGAACGCCATGGCCTGTGGGGCATCCGGCTCATGCTGCAGGTTTACCGGCTATTTGGCCGCCGGGCATTTCAACTGCTGCTATACCCGGTGATTGGCTATTTCTGGCTGACCGGCCGTGCTCAGCGCAAGGCATCACGCGACTATCTGCAACGCTTGCAAGAGTTTGCACAGGGCAGGCAACAAGCTTTGCCCGCACCGCTAAACAGTTTTCGTCACTTTATGCGCTTCGGCGATGCGATGCTCGATAAGCTGTCAAGCTGGCGTGGGGAACTGCATGACATTCGTTTGGTGGATCGCGCCGGCTGCGAACGGCAGATCGCTTCCGGCAAAGGCACGCTGATCCTGGCTTCACACCTGGGGGATATTGAGTCGTGTCGTGCGCTGGGTGAGCTGGATTCGAACGTTAAGGTCAATGCCCTGGTGTTTACCGAACATGCCGAGCGCTTCAACCAGGTGATGAAAGAGGTGAACCCGCGTGCCAATCTGAATCTGATTCAGGTCACTTCGTTGGGGCCGGAAACGGCCATGCGTCTGCAAGACAAGCTCAACGCCGGTGAATGGGTGGCGATTGTCGGCGATCGCACCTCAGCCGGAAAGCATCAGCGTGGCGAGCAGCCGCGCGTGGTCTGGAGCCATTTCCTCGGCAAGCTGGCACCTTTTCCGCAGGGGCCGTTCGTCCTGGCCGCCGCGCTGCGCTGCCCGGTATTTCTGATGTTCGGCCTCAAGCAACAGGGGCGGCTGAACGTTTATTTCGAACCCTTTTCCGATCCGCTGCTATTACCCCGCGCTCAGCGCCGGCAGGCATTGCAGCAGGCGGTAGATAGCTATGCCGCGCGGCTCGAGCACTATTGCCTGTTGGCACCGCTCGACTGGTTCAATTTTTTCGATTTCTGGCAGTTGGCGGCACAGGAGCCTGAGACATGAAGCTAACAGAAGATCCGCGTTTTTCCACCCGGATTGAGATGACTATCCCGTTCCATGATACCGACGCCATGGGCGTGGTGTGGCACGGCAACTACTTTCGCTATTTTGAGATCGCGCGCGAAGCCTTGCTGAAGCAGTTCAATTACGGTTATCGCCAGATGCAGGCTTCGGGTTATGTTTGGCCGATCGTGGATACGCGGGTGAAATACATTGCGCCGGTGCTGTTTGAGCAACGGATCATCGTCTGCGCTGAACTGGAAGAGTATGAGAATCGCCTGCGCATTGGTTACCGCATCCTCGATGCGCAAAGCGGCAAAACCACCACCCGTGGGCACAGTATCCAGGTGGCGGTGGATGCCGAAAGCAAAGAGATGTGCTTTGTGTCGCCGCAAATACTGTTGGATAACATCGGGAGTGAGCAATGAAAGGCTGGTTATTGATGGTCGTCACCTTGTTCAGCCTGAGCGCCCAAGCGGTCACGCTGGCGGAGTTGCAGCAGCGCTTCAGCCAACAACCGGTCTTGCGTGCCGAGTTCGAGCAACAGCGCAGTATCAGCGGCATGGATAAACCGCTGAAATCGAGCGGTGAATTGCTGATTTCTCAGCAAAAAGGGCTGTGGTGGGCGCAGCAAAAACCTTTCCCGCTGACCTTGCTGCTGGATGATAAACGCATGGTGCAAACTTTGGCCGGCCAGCCCCCGCAGGTGGTGACGGCGGATAATAACCCGCAGATGTTCCAGTTTAACCACCTGCTGACCGCGTTGTTCCACGCCGATAGTCAGGCGCTGGAGCAAAACTTTGCCTTGCAGTTCAGCGATCTCGGGCACAACAAATGGCGGCTGGTACTGACGCCAAAAACCACGCCGCTCGACCGTTTGTTCAAACGCATTACGCTCAACGGAGAGCAATTCCTGGAAACCATTGATATCGACGATATGCAAAGCGATGCCACGCACATTCGCTTCTTTAATCAACGTACGGCGCCGCAGGCATTGACCCTTGATGAGCAACAGCGCTTTGCGTCCTGAGCAGCATCGGCGGCTGGCCTTTGGTTGGTTGGCGATTTGCCTGATATTGCTCGCGGCGCTGTGCTGGTTGCTGCCCCGCAGCCAGATCAACAGCAGTGTGCTGGCGTTATTGCCGAAGCAGCAACTGGTGGGCGTGCCGGATGAATTGGCCGACGGCTTCAGCCGCCGGCTCGATCGCCAATTGATGTGGCTGGTGAGCCCGCCGCCAGGTGCGGACAGCGCCGCAGTGAGCTGGTGGTGGCAGCAATTGCGGCAGATGCCGGAATTGCAGCAGGTTGGCGGCCCGATGGACGCGCAACGCCAGCAGCAGTGGGGGCTGTTTTTTTATCGGCACCGCAACGTGTTGCTGGACGATGCTACCCGACAACGGCTGATACAGGGGCCGGATGCGCAGAGCCAGTGGATCCTCGGCCAGCTTTACTCGGCCTTCGCCGGCGTCAGCGGCAAGGAACTGGCCAGCGATCCGCTGATGCTGGTGCGCGGCTCACAGCTGGCGCAGCAGCAGAACGGCGGTTCGCTGAACCTTGCCAACGGTTGGCTGGTGGCGCGAGATACGCAGGGCCGCAGTTGGTATTTGTTGCACGCCGAGTTGAGTGCGTCGTCTTATGACATCGGTAGTGCACGAAACACGGTAGATAAACTGACGGCGTTGCAACAGCAACTGCAACAACGTTGGCCGGGCGCCGAGGTATTGAACCGCGGCACGCTCTATTACAGCAACTACGCCAGCCAGCAGGCCGAACGGGATATTTCGACTATTGGTCTGGCCTCGGTGGCGGGAGTCTTCCTGTTGGTGCTGTTGATGTTCCGCTCACCGTTGCCGCTGTTGCTGTGTGCGCTGTCGGTGGGGATCGGCGCCCTGGCGGGCACTGTCGCCACGCTTCTGGCGTTTGGGGAAATTCATTTGATGACGCTGGTGCTGAGCATCAGCATCGTCGGCATTTCGGCGGATTACGCGCTCTATTTTTTGACCGAACGCATGGTGCATGGGCAACAATCGACGCCGCTGGCCAGTTTGCAAAAACTGCTGCCGGCATTGTCGATGGCGCTGCTGACCACGGTTGTCGCCTATCTGGCGCTGTTGATTGCGCCGTTCCCGGGTTTACAGCAATTGGCGGTATTTGCCGCCGCCGGGCTGAGCGCCGCCTGCATTACCGTGATCTGCTGGTATCCGCAGTTGTCGCGTCGTCTGCCGGTGCGTCCGGCACCGGGGCTGGCGCTAATTCTGCGTTGGCTGCACGCCTGGCGCCATCGGCCTCTGCTGCGCTATGGGCTGCCCGGTTCGGCGTTGCTGGTGATTATTGCCGGTTTCAGCCAACTGAAAGTGGATGACGACATCGGCCAACTGCAGGCGTTGCCGGCGGAGTTGCAGCAGCAGGAACAGCGTATCGCCGCTTTGACCGGCCAGCATAACGATCAGAAATGGTTGGTGGTGTACGGAGCCAATGGCGAACAACTGCTGCAACGGCTGGAGTTGTTGCAACCCAGGCTGGCGCAGGCCAAACGGCAAGGCGTGCTGAAGGACTATCGCCTGCTGCCGCTGCCTTCGCATCAGCGCCAGCAGGAAAACGTCGCCCTGTTGCAGCGGGTGGCCCCTCAGGTGGTGACGCAATTACAGCAGGCGGAGCTGACGCTGAATGCGCCGGACTTGACCGCTGAATGGGTGACGCCGCAACAGTGGCTGGGCAGCGTGGTCAGCGAGGGCTGGCGGCTACTGTGGCTGACGTTGCCTGATGGTCGCAGTGCGGCGCTGGTACCGGTCAACGGCGTACAAAACAGCGCGGCGATGCAGGCGTTGGCTGGGCAGGTGCCGGGTACCGGTTGGATCGACCGGAAAACCGAATTCAGCGAACTGTTTGGCCAGTACCGGTTGTATCTGTCGTATCTGCTGGCGCTGTCGGTGGCGGCGATCGCGCTGATCTATCTGTGGCGTTTTGGTCTGTTGCACGGTTTGCGCTGTATGGTGCCGACGCTGCTGTCGCTGGGTTGTGGCATTGCCGTGCTGGCGTTGAGCGGGCATACGCTGAATCTGTTTTCGCTGTTGGCGCTGATACTGGTATTGGGGATCGGCATTAACTATACGCTGTTCTTCACCAATCCCCGGGGCACGCCGACCACCTCGATGTTCGCCATCTTTATGGCGGTCTTCACCACCCAGTTGACCTTTGGCATGTTGGTGCTGAGCCATACTCAGGCCATCAGCAGTTTTGGCATTGTATTAAGCAGCGGTATCGCCGTGGCATTTCTGTTGGCGCCGCTGACGTTAGCAACGAAAAGAAAAAGAGGAAAAGCCTGATGCGCGGCTTACGAATGATGCTGTTAATGCTGGCAACCCTGCTGGCCGGCTGTGCCGGTTCGCAGGATCCCACCTTGCCGCAGGCGTGGCTGAAACCCGGGACGCGGGTGGCATTGCCGTCTCCCGTGTTGGAGCAACCGATCAGCCAACAGCAGTTGTTGACCGCCGAAGTGAAGGGACAGCGGCATTCGATGCTGGTGCTGCTGAATGCCGACGGCCGCCGCCTGCAACTGGTGGGTATGTCGCCGCTGGGCATCCGCTTGTTCAACCTGACCTACGATCGTCAGGGGATCCACACCGAGCAGTTGATCAAAGTGGGTGAACTGCCGCCCGCCAGCCAGGTGCTGGCCGATATCATGCTGAGCTATTGGCCGGCGGCCGACTGGCGGCCCTTGCTGCCGGCAGGGTGGCGGTTGGAGGATCGGCCGGAGGTACGCCGTCTGTATGACGATCGCGGCGCGACGATCAGTGAAATCCGTTATCAGCAAGCCAATGGCCAACGTAATCCGCTGTCGATAACCCAATCCGCTTTCCATTACCGCATCACCATTCAGAATCTGGGGAGCGAATAATGATCTATTTCTCTGCCGTAGGTATGGTGAACGCGCTGGGTAACAGTCTGCCGCAGATCGCGGAAAATCTGGCTCGCGGCGTGTCGCCTGGCATGCAGAGGCAGACGCAGTGGCTGCTCGGAGATGCGCCATCCTGGTTCGGTAACGTACAGGGCGAACTGCCCGCAGTTCCTGAGCCACTCAAACGCCATAACTCTCGCAACAACCGCTTGCTGTTGGCCGCATTGGCGCAAATCGAGGTGCCGGTGCGCGAGGCCATCGCCCGCTACGGCGCCGAACGCGTTGCGGTGATCATGGGCACCAGCACTTCCGGCATTCGCGAAGGTGAGCTGGCATTGCGACAGCATCAGGCAGGACAGTGGCCGCAGGGCTATGATTATCAGCAGCAGGAGTTGGGCGATCCAGGCCAGTTCCTCCGCGCTTTTCTTGCTACCCGTGGCCCGGCCTATACTCTGTCGACCGCCTGCTCCTCCAGTGCGCGCGCCATCATCAGCGGTAAACGCCTGATTGACGCCGGGCTGGTGGACGCGGCGATTGTGGGCGGTGCCGATAGCCTGTGCCAAATGCCGATCAACGGCTTCAACAGCCTGGAATCGCTGTCCGCGGAGCGTTGCACGCCATTTGCCGCCGGGCGTAACGGCATCAATATTGGCGAGGCCGCTGCGCTGATGCTGTTGACGCGTGAGCCGGCAGCTGTAGCGTTACTGGGCGTCGGGGAGTCTTCCGATGCCTGGCATATGTCGGCACCGCATCCTGCAGGTGAAGGCGCCGAGCGGGCTATGACCATGGCGCTGCGACAGGCCGGTTTGAGCACCGAACAGATCGGTTATATTAATCTGCACGGCACCGCGACGCGGCTTAACGATCTGGTAGAAGCTCAGGTGGTGAATCGCCTGTTTGGCGCACAGACGCCGTGCAGCTCCACCAAGCACCTCACCGGCCACACGCTGGGTGCCGCCGGTGCGGTAGAAGCGGCGCTGAGCTGGTTGTTATTGACTCAGCCATTGCCATTGCCGCAGCAGGATTTCAGCGTTGTGCCCTGCGATGGCGAGCTGGCGCCGCTCGGCCTGGTTTGCCGACAGCAGCCGTTACGCCAGCGCGCTATCCTGTCCAATTCGTTTGCGTTCGGCGGCAATAATGCCTGCCTGTTGCTGGGGGATGCTCCATGAGTCGTTATCACACTGCGGAATACTATTTGCCCCATGCATCACCGATGGTGCTGCTGGAATGGGTACTTGAGGTGGGCGAGGAGCACGCGCAATGTGCGGTGACGGTCAGACCTGACGGCGTATTGGCCCCCTTTCTTGACGTACAGGGCGCATTGCCGGGCTGGTACGGCATTGAGCTGATGGCGCAGGCTATCGGCGTCTGGAGCGGCTGGCATGGCAGGCAGGCAGCCCAACAGCCGCGGCTTGGCATGCTGCTCGGTGGGCGTGCCATTCACTGCGAACTGCCGGTATTTCCTGCCGGCAGCGAACTGCGGGTTAGCGTGCAACAACTGCTGAAAGACGAAAAACTGGCCAGTTTCGAATGTGAAATCAGTATCGATAATGTGCGGGTCGCACAGGGCAGGCTGAACACTTATCAGCCTGATAAACAAGAAATAATCCAATTGACTACCTTAAGGGGAAACGCATGATGCGTTCCGTTTTAGTCACCGGCGCCAGTAAAGGGATCGGTCAGGCCATTGCCTGCCGCCTGGCTGCGGATGGCTTTTTGATCGTCGTTCACTACCACCGCGATAAAACCGGGGCAGAGTACACGCTGCAACAAATTGTCGCCGCCGGCGGGCAAGGGCGTTTGATTCAGTTTGATATCGGCAACCGCATCCAGTGCCGCGAGCAGCTTGAGCAAGATATTGAGGGGCACGGCGCCTATTACGGCGTGGTGAATAATGCGGGTATTACCCGTGATGGCGCTTTCCCTGCACTGAGTGAAGAGGACTGGGACGGAGTGATCCACACCAACCTCGACAGCTTCTACAATGTGCTTCATCCCTGCGTCATGCCGATGATTGGCCTGCGCAAAGGCGGGCGAATCATTGCACTCTCGTCGGTTTCCGGCGTAATGGGGAACCGTGGGCAGGTCAACTACAGCGCGGCCAAGGCCGGCGTAATCGGTGCCTGCAAGGCACTGGCGATCGAGCTGGCGAAACGCAAAATAACCGTTAACTGCATTGCCCCGGGCCTGATTGACACCGGCATGATTGACATGGAGCCGGCGGCGCTGATTGAAGCGATGCGCGCGATCCCGCTCAAACGCATGGGCTCGGCGGAAGAGGTGGCCGGGCTGGCCAGCTATTTGATGTCGGATATTGCCGGCTATGTAACGCGGCAGGTCATTTCCATTAACGGAGGAATGGTATGACACAACGAGTGGTTGTGACCGGCATGGCGGGTGTTACCGCCTTCGGCAATAACTGGGCGGACGTGTCCGGCCGGCTGAAGCAGGGGAAGAATGCGGTGCGCTATATGGCGCAATGGGAAGAATATCAGGGGTTGAACACTCACCTTGGTGCGCCGATCGATGATTTCGTGCTGCCGGAGCATTATACGCGCAAGCGCATCCGTTCGATGGGGCGCGTTTCATTGCTGGCTACCCGTGCGACCGAACTGGCGCTTGAGCAGGCCGGGTTGCTGGGTGAGGCGGTGTTGACCAACGGCGAAACCGGCATCGCCTACGGCTCATCTACCGGCAGCACCAAACCGGTCAGCGAGTTCGCCACCATGCTGACGGAAAAACACACCAACAATATCACCGGCACCACCTATGTGCAGATGATGCCGCACACCGCAGCGGTGAATGCCGGCCTGTTTTTCGGCCTGCGGGGGAGGGTGATCCCGACCTCCAGCGCCTGTACCTCAGGCAGCCAGGCGATTGGCTACGCTTTCGAGAGCATCCGCCACGGTTATCAGACGGTGATGGTGGCGGGCGGGGCCGAGGAGCTGTGTCCTTCGGAGGCGGCGGTGTTTGATACGCTGTTTGCGACCAGCCAGCAAAACGATCGCCCGGATCTGTCGCCACGCCCGTTTGATCGTCAGCGCGACGGCCTGGTGATTGGCGAAGGGGCGGGAACCTTGATCCTTGAGTCGCTGGAGCATGCGCAGGCGCGTGGCGCCACTATTTACGGCGAGATTATCAGTTTTGCGACCAACTGCGATGCGGCGCACATTACCCAGCCGCAGCAGGAAACCATGCAGATTTGCATGCGGCAGGCGCTGAAGGCTTCCGGGCTGGCGGCCGGCGATATCGGCTACATCAGCGCGCACGGTACGGCGACCGATCGTGGCGATATTGCGGAAAGCCAGGCAACGGCGGCGATTTTTGGCAACCGCACGCCAATTTCCTCGCTGAAAAGCTATTTTGGCCATACGTTGGGTGCCTGCGGCGCGCTGGAAGCCTGGATGACGCTGGAAATGATGCGTGAAGGCCGCTTTGCGCCGACCATCAACCTCAGTGAACCGGACAGTGCCTGCGGCGATCTGGATTACATCATGGGCGAATATCGGCAAATTGACACCGAGTTTGTGCAATCGAACAACTTCGCGTTCGGTGGTATCAACACCTCGTTGATCCTGCGCCGCTGGGCGTAATTCCTTCAAACCGGGGCGCTCGCTCCGGTTATTATTGCCGTTTAATCAAAAGTCTTATGCATAATAGGGCGTTTTTGATCAACAAAACAGTTGCCATAATCCTCCCATATCGTATCAACATCTTAATGAGAGAATAAAGTTATGAGCATCCCTGCATTTGGTTTAGGCACTTTCCGTCTTCAGGATCAGGTCGTGATCGACTCGGTCAGCACTGCGCTGGAATTGGGTTATCGCGTGATTGATACTGCGCAGATCTACGAAAACGAAGCGGCGGTGGGCCAGGCAATTGCCGCCAGCGGCATACCGCGTGACGAGTTGTTCATCACCACCAAGATTTGGATCGCCAATCTGGCGAAGGGCAAGTTGATCCCGAGCCTGCAAGAGAGCCTGAGCAAACTGCAAACGGGTTACGTTGATTTGACGCTGATCCACTGGCCATCACCCAATGGAGAAGTCCCCGTTGCCGAGTTTATGGCTGAGTTGCTGGAAGCCAAAAAACTGGGGCTGACGCGCCAAATAGGGGTGTCCAACTTCACCCTGGACCTGATGCAGCAGGCGATCGATGCCGTGGGTGCAGAGCAGATCGCGACTAACCAAATTGAGCTGTCCCCGTATCTGCAGAACCGTCAGGTGGTTGAGTTTGCCCAGCAGCACGGCATTGCCGTCACCTCCTACATGACGCTGGCCTATGGCAAAGCGCTGCAGGATGAAACCATCAAGGCTATCGCGACGCGGCGCAACGCGACCCCGGCGCAGGTTATTCTGGCCTGGGCGCTGCAACTGGGTTACGCGGTGATCCCTTCTTCCACCAAGCGTGAAAACCTGGCGAGCAACCTGCTGGCACAGCAGTTGACGTTGACTGCAGAAGAGATGGCGGAGATCGCCACGCTGGAAAGCAATGGCCGTTTGGTCAGCCCGGAAGGCCTGGCACCGAACTGGGATTAATGTTCCGGAACATTTGCATCAGGGCGCCCAAGGGGCGCCTTTTTTATTGCGCCAGACGTTCGCTGACAAAGTCGATAAAGCTGCGCAGGCGGTTGCTGACCGCACTGTCGCTGTAATACACCGCATTGATCGGCATAGCTACCGGCAGAGTCTCTTTCACCAAAATCGGCACCAGATTGCCGCGTTCGATATCCGCATCGATCATAAAATCCGACAGGCAGGCAATGCCGTTACCGTGCAGGCACAGGTGACGCTGGGTTTCACCGCTGTTGGTGGTCAGCCCTGGCGTGATTTCCAGTTGACGACCGTCGGCACAGGCCAGCGGCCAGCGGTTCAGGCTGGGCAGATCGTTAAAACCGATACAGCAATGCTGTTCCAACGCCTCTACCGTCTGCGGCGTGCCGTACTGCGCCAGATAGGCGGGGGAGGCCAGCACGCGCCGATAGCTGGTCATCAGTTTACGAGCCTTCAGGCTGGAGTCGCTCAGTTCACCCACGCGGATGGCGATATCCACCTTACGTTCAATCAGATTGATAAAGTTCTCTGACGACACCAGGGAAAGCGACATCTCCGGGTAACGAGCCCTGAACTCTGCCACCAGCGGCGTCAATACGTGCAGCACCACCGGCGTAGCGGCGTCGATGCGCAGCAGCCCCTGCGGGCGCTGGCGGCTCTCCATCAGCGCATTTTCTGCCGCCGCCATATCGCTCAGTACCTTCTGCACCTGGCGGAAATAGTTTTCCCCTTCCTGCGTCAGGCTGATTTGCCGCGTAGTGCGATTTAGCAGCGTTACACCCAGCTTGGATTCCAGCTTCTTGACCGTGCGGCTGACCACCGAGTTGGCCTGTTCCAGCCGCTCGGCCGCCCGGCTGAAACTGCCGCTTTCCACCACGGTGACAAAAGTGATCAACTCATCAGAATTGGCCTTCATTGTTGCTCCATTGGCAAAATTAATTTGAAACTTTGAGCATTTTTATCATTTAAGCATGAGCAGATAATAGCCGTCATCAACCTGAACGCTATTTGGAGTAAATAAACATGCCTCTCGCATTACTTGCATTGACCATCAGTGCCTTTGCTATCGGCACCACGGAGTTTGTGATAGTCGGCTTGATCCCGACTATCGCAGAGCAACTTGGCGTGACAGTGCCCTCTGCCGGGCTGCTGGTAACCATTTATGCTATCGGCGTGGCGATTGGCGCTCCGGTGCTGACGGCCTTAACCGGTCGCGTACCGCGCAAGCTATTGCTGATCGGCCTCATGGTGCTGTTCACTCTCGGCAACCTGCTGGCCTGGCAGGCACCAGGCTATGAGTCGCTGGTGGTTGCCCGCCTGCTGACCGGCCTGGCGCACGGTGTATTCTTCTCAATCGGCTCTACTATCGCGACCGGCCTGGTGGCGAAAGATAAGGCTGCCTCGGCGATCGCCATCATGTTCGGCGGCCTGACCGTAGCGCTGGTGACCGGGGTGCCGTTGGGGACCTTTATCGGTCAGCACTTCGGCTGGCGTGAAACCTTCCTGGCGGTATCACTGATTGGCGCTATTGCTACCGTGGCCAGCATCATTCTGGTACCCAACAATATCAAGAATCAGGCCAGCGCCAGTATCGGCGAGCAGTTTAAAGTGCTGACTCATCCGCGCTTGTTGCTTATCTACGCCATCACTGCCCTCGGTTACGGCGGCGTATTCACCACCTTTACCTTCCTGGCACCCATGATGCAGGAACTGGCGGGTTTCTCCGCACCGGCGGTAAGCTGGATCCTGCTGGCCTATGGCATTGCTGTGGCGATTGGTAACATCTGGGGGGGCAAACTGGCGGATCGTCATGGCGCCGTGCGCGCGCTGAGTTTTATCTTTGCCGTGTTGGCCGCTTTGTTGCTGGTATTCCAGTTCACTGCCGGCCACAGCATTGCCGCGCTGATAACGGTGATCGTCATGGGGGTGTTTGCCTTTGGTAACGTTCCTGGCTTGCAGGTGTATGTGGTGCAAAAAGCCGAGCAGTACACGCCGAACGCAGTGGATGTCGCTTCCGGCCTAAATATTGCGGCATTTAACGTGGGCATTGCGTTGGGATCGGTGATTGGCGGCCAGACCGTCGCTACCCTGGGATTGACGCAAACCCCGTGGATTGGCGCGCTGATCGTGCTGGTGGCACTGTTGCTGGTTGGCCTCAGCGGGCGTCTGGATAAGAAGTACCGGCAGCAGCCAGTCTGATACCCAGGCACTCCCGTTATTCAGGCCCGCATTTCATTTTGCGGGCCTTTTCGCATTTCTCACTCATCGCCGCTAACCTTTACATACATATACTGTCAGAACATTGAACTCCTTGGTTCACGCCCCTATAACTGAAAAGGAGATACCCCGTAAAAGCCATGCCAGCAGGTGAGGGCAGGCGTATAATCGATTCATTGTTGGCGGGAATGTCACCGTCAGTTTCATCCTCATGGGAAATAGGCGAATAGCGTGCCGAAACGAACTTATGCAATGAGGTATGTTGCAGGCCAGCCAGTTGAGCGAATTTTCCCTGGCGCCATTAATCAGCCGCTGCCGCCCGGGGCCGCATTGCCCACGGCGGGCGCGTTGCGGGTCATGGTGTGGAATATCTTTAAACAGCAACGGGCAGACTGGCTCTCGGTGCTGAAAAACTATGGCAAGGATGCACAGCTGGTGCTGCTGCAAGAAGCGCAAACCACGCCTGAACTGGTGAGCTTTGCCACGGCCAACTACCTGGCGGCCGATCAGGTGCCGGCATTTGCGCTGCCTCAACATCCATCAGGCGTGATGACGCTGGCGGCGGCACACCCGGTTTACTGCTGCCCGTTGCGTGAGCGTGAACCGCTGCTGCGGTTAGCCAAGTCGGCGTTGATCACCGTCTACCCGCTGTTTAACGGCCAACTGCTGATGGTAGTAAACATCCATGCGGTGAATTTTAGCCTGGGCGTGGACATATACAGTAAGCAATTGGGGCCAATCGGTGAGCAGATCGCCTCTCACCATGGGCCGGTGATCATGGCCGGGGATTTTAATGCCTGGAGCCGCAAACGAATCAATGCGCTGTATCAGTTCGCCAGCGATATGGCGCTGCGTGAGGTGAATTTCACCGACGATCACCGCCGTAAAGCCTTTGGTCGTCCATTGGACTTTGTGTTCTATCGCAATATGGGGGTTGCGGAGGCCTCCGTACTGGTGACCAGCGCTTCGGATCATAATCCTCTGCTGGTGGAGTTTCATCCCGAGGCAGACAAGCCGCATTGGTAATGTTCGCTCAGCTTTCAGACAATAAAAAAGCACCCCGAAGGGTGCTTTTTTTGTGCCGGAAATTTAGGTATCCGGCGACATTTTGTTGCTTACAAACAAGGTCAGTTTCAAACCGGGTTGCAGGCTGCTGCCTTTGCCTAGCGTTGAATTCCAACGCATCACGTCGGTAATATCGACGCGATGACGACGTGCAATACTGGCAAGCGAATCACCTTTACGAACCTGATAGGTGATACTGCTGTTACTGTCAGTGTTGCTGGCCACTTGCAGGGTTTGCCCAACTTTTAAAGCGCTCTTGGCACGTAAGTTGTTCCAACTCTGCAAATCGCTGGTTTTAATATTCAACCGCTTGGCAATGCCCGATACCGTATCGCCGGAGCGCACTTTATACGAGCCACCACCAGACAAGCCGCTGTTCTTCGCCAACTGTGAAGTTGGCTGAGTCACCGCGATCTGGCCATCGGCCAGCGAGTCTTTCAGCTGATCGGCATTGCCTTTAGGAACCATGATGTAATGGGGCCCGTTGGGTGCCGTAACGCCTTTTTTGTAGCCTGGGTTATAAGCTTTCATCTTGGTAAGTGAAAGCCCAGCCATCTCAGCCGCCTGAGTTAACTGTATTTGCTGTCCGACATCAATACGAGCCAGTGCACGGGTGTTATCAGTCTTTGGCAGATTGATACCGTACTGCTTGCTGTTTTTGATGATCTCGCTCAGCGCCAACATTTTCGGGACATAAATTGACGTTTCACGCGGAAGCGACAATGCCCAGAAATTGGTTGGCTTACCCTGGCGTTTATTTGCCTTAACCGCTTGCATGACCCGGCCTTCACCACTGTTATAAGCGGCAACGGTCAATAACCAGTCACCGTTAAACATGCGGTTCAAATACTGCATCATATCAAGCGCAGCAGTCGTCGAGGCCACGACATCGCGTCGCCCGTCATACCACTGGTTGTTTTTCAAACCATAATTACGACCCGTTTGCGGCACGATTTGCCATAGCCCTGCGGCGTTGGCACTTGACGTGGCGTGTGGGTCAAAAGCGCTCTCCACTATGGGTAGCAGTACCAGTTCCATCGGCATATTGCGTTTCTTAATCTGCCCGACTATCCAGTACATGTACGGCTCTGCCCGTAATGTTACATCGTGGAGATAGCTCTTACTTTTTAGGTACTTTCTTTTTTGATCACGGATCCGGGAATTTTCCGGAACCTCCATCTTCAGCTCGTCGCTAATGAAGTTCCACAGGTTCTGTTGCGCGGCACCACTATTGTTATCTAGCCACCGCGCCGAGCTCGCTCGACCATTCGCTGTGTACTCTCCTGCTTCACCTTCTTGACCTGCCGAAGACAAACTCTGTGCATGCTGTTCTGGAGCCGGTGCATCCTGCCTGGATGACTGGCACCCCACTAGCAAGACTGAGGCGAGAAATATCGCTTTAGCCTTCATGTGTGTGTCAATATAGTTGCTTAAAAGACGAGCAATCATACTTTGCTTCGTCAAATAACACAACTAAAAGCTCAGAAGTTATCTTTCCGCAGGCGTAATTCGGAAAAAACCGAATGAAGGTGGTCCGGTGGCGTGTGGAAGCCTAATTTCTTTTGTAAATCAGTGTCATGGCATCGTAAAAATAGGTTAATTTTACGCTCTGTTTGTAGCTTTGCAGGGATGCTGGGGTAGCCTTTTGCCCTTAACGCTTCGACTTGTTGTTGATATGTTTCAATCTCTCGATCTTCCGGCAAAATAGCCCGCGCAAACTTAAGATTTGAAAGAGTATATTCATGCGCGCAGCAAATTAAGGTGTTATCGGGAAGTTGCGCGAGTTGTTGAAAAGCGTTGTACATTTGTTCGGCCGTCCCTTCAAACAGCCTGCCGCAGCCGGCAGAGAAAATCGTGTCTCCACAGAACAGATAAGGTGCGCTATAGAATGCCACATGGCCCAGCGTATGTCCGGGAACCGCGATAACGGCGTATTGGCGGCCGTTGATTTCGATCGTTTCACCGTCATGAACGATGTGATTTGTTCCTTTGTCGGCCGTTTCCTGCGGGCCATAGACCTTCAAGCCCGGATAGCGCGCCGCAATTTGCGCTACGCCGCCGACGTGATCGTGATGATGGTGGGTCAGCAGAATGGCATCAGGGGTCAGATTCAGGCGCTCCAACGCGTCAAGCGCTGGCTGCGCTTCGCCGGGATCGACCAGGACGCAATGCCCTTGTTGGTTATCCAATAACCAAATGTAATTGTCCTGGAAGGCGGGAATGCTGATAAGATTCATGTTGGACCCTCATGTTGGCAACGGCTTGAAAGAAGATAATAAATCATGAAACCAGCCCATACTTTAGAAAAGCTCGCCGGCCCACAGTCTTGGGCAGAGATGCCGTGGGGGGAATACTATCGTGAGGCGCTCGAGCGCCAGTTGCAACCCTGGTGGTCGAAGCTGTTCGGTTTTCACCTGCTGAAACTCGGTAACCTCAGCGCCGGTCTGGCGACCGACAAGTGCGCCATTTCGCATCAGGTGAATGTGAGCCTGAAAGGGGAAAACCTGCAGGTGCTTGCGGATGCCTACCAATTGCCTTTCGCCGCCAAATCGGTGGATGCCTGCCTGCTGGCGCATACGCTGTCTTATGCCGACGATCCGCACCGTATGCTGCGCGAAGTCGATCGCGTGTTGATCGATGACGGCTGGCTGGTGATCAGCAGCTTCAACCCGTTCAGCCTGTTGGGATTGGGCAAGCTGGTACCCGGATTACGCCATCGTCAGCCCTATGTCAGCCGCATGTTTACCCAAATGCGCCTGTTGGACTGGCTCAGCCTGTTGAATTATGAAGTGCTGCATCAGGCGCGTTTTCATGTACTGCCGTGGCAGCGCAAGGGCGGGTCGTTTTTAAGTACGCATTTGCCGGCGCTGGGGTGCATGAGCGTGATTGTCGCACGTAAACGCACCTTGCCGCTGACCCCAACGCCGATGAAGGTCGGGGCCAGAAAACCGGCTCTCAGCCGCGCCGTCGGCGCGACCAAGAGTTACCGCAAACTGCCTTAATTTTCCGGTTTGTAACCCACGTCATCCTGCGTGGGGTTGCCTGCCGCATCGCGTGCCAGCACGTCGCAGCGTTCGTTCTCCGGGTGGCCGGCGTGGCCTTTGACCCATTCCCACTTGATGGTGTGGGTCTGAATAGCCAGGTCCAAACGCTGCCAAAGATCGACATTTTTGACCGGTTTTTTATCGGCGGTTTTCCAGCCACGCTTTTTCCAGTTATGGATCCAACTGGTAATGCCCTGACGCACATATTGGCTGTCGGTACTCAGCGTCACTTCACAGGGGGTGGTCAGGGCTTCGAGTGCGACAATCGCCGCCATCAGCTCCATGCGATTGTTGGTGGTCAGGCGGTAGCCCGCACTGAAGGTTTTCTCAACCTGTTTATAGCGCAGTATTGCGCCGTAGCCACCGGGGCCCGGGTTGCCAAGGCAGGAGCCGTCGGTGAAAATTTCTACCTGTTTGAGCATCTCTGGTAGACTCTTCCTATCAGTTTTATAAAAGCCAAGTCTGACATAAACGAGCGCTGTGAGCACTGCAATATGATCTCTACAACCACCAGACAGATTGTCCTCGATACCGAAACCACCGGTATGAACAAACTCGGGGTGCATTACGAAGGCCACCGCATCATTGAAATTGGTGCAGTGGAAGTGATTAACCGCCGCCTGACCGGTCGCCACTACCACGTTTACGTCAAACCAGACCGGCTGGTAGATCCGGAGGCCTACGGGGTTCACGGTATCAGCGATGAGTTCCTGGCGGATAAACCCACGTTTGACCAAATTGCCGATGAGTTCATCGAATTCATCCGCGGCGGTGAATTAGTCATTCATAATGCGTCGTTCGACATCGGCTTTATGGATCACGAATTCCGCATGTTGCAAAAGGGGCTCCCGAAGACCGACACCTTCTGCACCATCACCGACAGCCTGTTAATGGCGCGCCGCCTGTTCCCGGGCAAGCGCAACAACCTTGACGCCCTGTGCGGCCGTTATGAGATAGACAACAGCAAGCGTACGCTGCACGGCGCATTGCTCGATGCCGAGATCCTGGCTGAAGTTTATCTGGCAATGACCGGTGGCCAGACGTCGATGGCGTTTCAGATGGAAGGCGACACGCAACATAACGACTCGACGCAGGATATACAGCGTATCGTCCGCCCGGCGACGGCAATGAAAGTGGTCTATGCCAGCGATGCAGAAGTGGTGGCCCATGAGGCACGGCTGGATTTGGTGGCGAAAAAAGGCGGCAGTTGCCTGTGGCGTGCGGAAGCGGAATAACGGCGTTCCCGGCATGAAAACGCGCCTTTCAGGCGCCTTAGCTGAAAAACTGCGCAAACGGTTAATTTCGTAAGAAAAAGGCATTGACGCAACAGAAACTCAACCGTAATATGCGCCTCGTTCCTCTCGCAAGAGTTGAACGGCGCGGAGCGGTAGTTCAGTTGGTTAGAATACCTGCCTGTCACGCAGGGGGTCGCGGGTTCGAGCCCCGTCCGTTCCGCCAACATTAAGAAGCCCTGAGTTAGCGATAACTCAGGGCTTCGTTGTTTTTAATCTTTGCTCAATTGCGTCTTGGCAAAGGTTACCGACTGATTGGCTGCCCATTCGCGGCGGGCAATGATCCGATAGCATCCCCCACCCAGTGCGGCGCCGATAAACCAGCTAAAGTTAGCCACCTCATGCAGGCTGGGCGTAAAGCTGATCGCCAGCCCGATAATCACCGACGGAACCAGCGCCCAGATGGCGTTCGGGTTAAAACCGTTCTTATACCAGTAACGCCCCTCTGGCGTAGCGTTGTACAAATCGTCGACGTGCAGCTTGCCGCGTTTGATGATGTAAAAATCCACCAGCAAAATACCGAACAACGGGCCGATAAAGGCCGCCAGCACGTCCAGCGTGTAGTGGATCAGCTCGGGTGACTGGAACAGATTCCAGGGCGTCAGCAGGAAAGAACCTACGGCGGCGATCATCCCGCCGGTGCGGAAGCTGATTTTCTGCGGCGAACAGTTGGAGAAATCAAACGCCGGCGACACAAAGTTGGCCACGATATTGATGCCGATGGTGGCGACAATCATGGTCAGCAGGCCAAGAGCCACGGCGATATCGCTGTCGAGCCGGGTGACGGTTTCGATCGGATCGGTGATCAACTGACCGAACAGCGGCAGGGTGCCGGAAACGATCACCACGGTGACCAGGGAGAACAGCAGATAGTTGAACGGCAGGCCCCAGCGATTGCCGCGCTGCACCTCGGCAAAGCTTTTGCCGTAGCGGGTAAAGTCACCGAAATTCAGCAGCGGGCCGGAGAAGTAAGACACTACCAGCGCAGTGGCGGTCAGCATCAGCCAGCCCTGCTCACCGGCGCTCAGGTTTTTGCTCGCCAGCGTGAGGGAAAGGTTGGAGAAACCGACGCGGTATACAATCCAACCGGCTAAAGCGAACATCACCACATACACCGCCGGCCCGGCGATATCGATAAAGCGCTTAATCGCCGCCATGCCGTGCCAGAACACCATTGCCTGCAATAGCCACATGGTGATGTAGCAAACCCAGCCAAGCTGCGACAGCCCGAGGAAATGCGGTTGGGTCATCGGCTCCAGCGACGGGAAGAATTTCAGCAACGTCAGCATCAGCGCATTGGAAGCCAGATAGGTTTGTATACCGTACCAGGCGAAGGCGATCATCCCGCGGATCACCGCCGGAATATTGGCGCCGAACACGCCAAACGCCTGGCGGCTCAGCACGGCGTAAGGCACGCCGCCGAGCTGGCTGGGTTTGGCGACCAGGTTGGCGCAAAACTGCACGATGCAGATCCCCACCAGCAGGCAAATCAGTACCTGCCAGCTTGACAGACCGAGAGCGAAGAAGCTGGCGGCTACCACATAGCCGCCCATGCTGTGCACATCCGACATCCAGAAGGAAAATATGTTGTACCAGCTCCAGTTTTGATCGCGCGTTGGCGCCAGATCGTCGTTACACAGCTTTGGGCTGTAATTTTCATTAGGGTTTGGCATAAATCGTGCTCCTCTCAAGAACGTTACCCGGATGTGGTTATCTGTTTTTTGGCAAAGATTGCTGAGAAGGCTTTTGCAGGATTCAGGCCATATTGTTCTTTTTTGTATACAAAATATCTGCATCTTGTATACGATTTGATTCTCTAACGGTACAGGGAGCAGCAAAATGGTCGGCACGACGATCGGCGCCAACGCCGCGTGGCTCGGGCAACAAGCCACTTATTTCACTGAAGATAAAGACGATCATATTTACAACGAGCTGGTGAAGGCGATTGTCGAACACCGGCTGCTGCCCGGCAGCAAATTGCCGGAAGAGGCGTTGGCGGAGACCTTTGGCGTCAGCCGCACCGGGATCCGTCGGGTGCTGCAGCGCCTTGCCGCAGTGCAGCTGGTTACGCATTTGCCCAAGCGTGGTGCACTGGTGACAACGCCGGGGCAGGATGAGGCGGCGAACGTTTTCCAGACGCGCAAAATGCTGGAGTGCGCCAATTTGCCGCGGGTGGTTGCCGCTTGTCGCGAAGAACATCTGCTGGCGATGGAAGGCATCGTGGCGCAGGAACAGCAGGCGCACCGCGATCAGGACGGCGCTGCGGCCATTCGTCTGTCTGCCGCGTTTCACGTTCAATTACAGGCGATAGCCGGCAATCACGTACTGACCGAAATGGTTTCTCAGCTCACGCTGCGCTCATCACTGGTGATTGCCGTTTACGGCGCACCCTGGCAGCAGGGCTGCCGTTGTCATGATCACAGCGATCTGCTGGCGCTGTTGCTCCGCAAGGACTGCACGGCGCTGGTAGAGCACATGGCCCGCCATTTTGACGATATTGTGGCGAACCTGAGATTTAATGACGGTGCGGATGAAACGCCTGATTTCGCCCGTATTTTTGCCAAGACCGGTTTGCAGGAGCCTTTATGACCGCCGATTGCATCATCCAGGTTATCAACCCGAACACCAGCCGGGCAATGACGGCGACCATTGCCGATGCAGCCCGCGCCGTGGCCGCGCCGGGTACCGAGATCCTGGCGGTTTGTCCGCAAGAGGGGGCGCCGTCGATAGAAGGCCATTTCGACGAAGCGATTGCTGCGATCGGGGTGCTGCAACAGGTCAAACTCGGCCGCGAAGCCGGCGTCAGCGGCCATATCATTGCCTGTTTTGGCGATCCGGGCCTGCTGGCGGCGCGCGAACTGGCAAGCCGGCCGGTGGTTGGCATCGCCGAGGCGGCCATGCATATGGCGACGCTGGTGGCGACGCGCTTTTCTATCGTCACCACACTGCCGCGCACATTGACCATTGCGCGCCACTTACTGCATCAATATGGGTTTGAGCGCCACTGTGCCGCGCTGCACGCTATCGATCTGCCGGTGCTGGCTCTGGAAGATGGCAGCGGCCTGGCCCAGCAAAAAGTACGCGAACAGTGCATTGAAGCAATACGGCACGACGGCAGCGGGGCGATCGTGCTCGGCTGTGGCGGTATGGCCGATTTGGCTCGCGAACTGACGCAGGAACTGGGGATCCCGGTGATCGACGGCGTCAGCGCTGCGGTGAAAATGATCGAGTCGCTGCATGCGCTGGGCCTGAGCACCAGCAAGCACGGCGATCTGGATTTCCCGCTGGTCAAACCCTTGTCCGGCATGTTTGGCAGTTTTAACGGGTAATAGGTAGAGGGAAACGGCGATGAAAGAGTATGACTTCAATCAAGAGTATCCCCGCGATTTGATGGGGTATGGCGGCCGGCCGCCGCATGCCCGCTGGCCGGGGCAGGCGCGTATCGCCGTACAGTTTGTACTCAACTACGAAGAGGGCGCGGAAAACAACGTGCTGCATGGCGACGCTGGTTCCGAACAGTTCCTGTCCGATATCATTGGCGCGGCCAGCTACCCCGAACGACATATGTCGATGGAGTCGCTGTACGAGTACGGGTCACGAGCCGGGTTCTGGCGTATCCATAATGAATTCCAACGCCGCGGTCTGCCGTTGACGGTGTTTGGCGTGGCGATGGCGCTGGCGCGCAATCCGCTGGTGGTCGAGGCGATCAAAAACGCCAATTATGATGTGGTCAGCCACGGCTGGCGCTGGATCCACTATCAGAATATGGATGAAGCGACCGAACGGCAGCATATGCAGCGGGCGATCTCGGTACTGAGCGATCTGTTCGGCAAGGCGCCGCTCGGCTGGTATACCGGCCGCGACAGCCCGAATACCCGCAGGCTGGTGGTGGAACAAGGCGGTTTGCTGTACGACAGCGACTATTATGGCGACGACCTGCCGTTCTGGACCGAAGTGCAGTGCGCCAATGGCGAAAAAAAACCGCATCTGATCGTGCCCTACACGCTTGAGGCCAATGATATGCGCTTTGCTTCGCCGCAGGGCTTTAATACCGGCGAGCAATTCTATACCTACCTGAAAGACAGCTTTGACGTACTGTATGCCGAAGGGGAAACGTCGCCGAAGATGCTGTCGATAGGCATGCACTGCCGGTTACTGGGGCGTCCGGGCAAGTTCCGCGCGTTGCAGCGGTTCCTGGATTATGTCGAGCAGCACGATCGGGTCTGGGTATGCCGGCGGCAGGATATCGCCGAGCATTGGGTGGCGCAGCACCCTTTCAAAAAATAACCCGTGTCGGCACGGGTCGATTGACGTTGGGCGCCGTAGAGGCGCCCTGAGCAGGATCAGAACAGCACTGAGTAGTTCAGACCAAAGGTACGGCCACGGCCTTTATAGCTGTACAGCTCTGGTGAGCCGTAGGTTGGGCTGTAAAGGATCGGTGCGCGCTGGCCCCAGACGGTGGTGTAATTCTTGTCCAGCAGGTTTTCCACGCTGAAGCTGACTTTCCCCACCGGCAACGCGTAGCTGCCGAGGAAATCGAGGGTGTTGTACCCGTTGATTTTATTGCCGTCGGCATCCGATACGTCGAACGTTTGCTGCGACTGCATACGAAGATTCCAGTCGCCCGGAGCCCAATTGACGTAGGCGGTGGCTTTCGACGGACTGGCGGTGTCGACCGTCAGCTTTTCCCACTTGCCGTCGGTTTTGGTTTCCGATTTGATCAGGTTAAAGGTGGTGCCGGTGCTCCATTCGCTGTTATCGAAGAAGTAATCCACCGCACCTTCCACCCCGTAAATCCGGCGTTTATCCGAATCCAGGTTGATGGTCATGTCGGTTTTGTTGATCGAGATGGTTTTATCCGACAGCGAGTAGTAGGCAGCGACCTGGGTACGCAAGTTATCGCCGGTATAACGCCAGCCCAACTCGTAGGAGTTAACCTTGATGCCTTCCAGCTTGGAGTCATTAACGTTGACGCTCTTCTGCAACTGATAATGCCCGTCGACCAGCTTATAGGTGCCCGAACCGTAATACTTCGCCAGATCCGGGATCTCAAAGCCTTGCGAGAAGTTGAACCACGCCTGCTGACGTTCGGTCAGGTGGGCCAGTAAACCGGCGTTGAACAAAACGTTGTTGTAGTCGGTTTTGCCGCCCGGCACCGCATCGGCGGAGTTCGCCAGACCGTTGGCGATCCCTTGTTGCTGCGCATAGCCGACAAAGTCGTCCACCTTGTTCTCGGTGTATTGATAACGTACACCGCCACTGAGGGTAAACATCGGGTCGATGTCGTAGCTGGCCTGCAGGAACGGCGCCAGGTTGGTGGTGGTATAGCCAGGATAGCGGCCGACGTTATAGGCATTTTCCAGCGTCATACCGCCGGACTGCTGCGCCTTGGCCAGATTGAAGAACTGCTGGTTGGCGTTGAAGCTTTCATGCTCGGCGTCGACGCCGTAAGTCAGCGTCAGGGCGTCAATCGGTTTGCTGTTCAGCGTCAGTTTGCCGCCGTAAAAATCGGTTTTTTGCTGTGAAGCGCCGATGCTGGTGACCTTGCCGCCGGCCAGCGTCGGGAACGGGTAGAAGGTCAGCGACTCGTCGCGATAATAGACCTGCGCCACCAAATCCTGACCCCAGAAATCGGTGTTGGAATACTGCAGGTTAATCAGGTGGCGTTCGGTGCCCGGTATGCGATCCGAATTCAGGTTGCTGCCGTTGGAGGCCTGGCCTGCACCGGTCACGGCCGAGAAATCTTTCCCCAGATACAGACCGTGCTTGCCGTCTGACTCACTGTTGAAATACTGCGTCGTCACTTGCAACTGTTGGTGATCGTCAATGTTAATGGTGCCGGTACCCATCACGTCGATGCGATCGGAATATTGCAGTCCGGTCTGGGTGTTATCAATCAACACCTCATTGCCTTTGCCGTCGTACCAACCGCCGTAACGCTGATAGGAGAGCGACAGGCGGCCCGAAGCGTTGTCGTTGCCGCCGCTGACCGCTGCCGACACATTCTCGTCGTGATCATTATGGCCGCCGAAACCGGTTTTCCCGCCCAGCTGCAGCTCAACCTGCTTCTCTTTTTGCCCTTTCTTGGTGACGATATTGATCAGGCCGCCGGTGCTGCCGCCGCCATACAGCGAGGTGGCGCCGGAAATCACCTCAATGTGTTCGATGTTGAACGGATCGATGGAATCCAACTGGCGGCTGTCGCTGCGCGAAGAATTCAAACGCACGCCGTCGATCATCACCATCATCGAACGGCCGCGCATGTTCATGCCGTAGTTGGTACGGCCCTGGCTGCTGACATCCATACCTGGGATCAGTTGCGCCAGAATATCTTTGATTTCCTTGCCGCCCTGGACCTGTTGCTCAATTTCCTGGCTTTCAATCACCCAGGTGGTTTGCGCCATCTCTGTCACGCTGCGGTGCGAGCGGCTGGCGGATACCACCATTTGATCTTCGCTTTTTTGTTCTTCTGCCCAGGCAGCCGGCGCAAGCATCGCCAGCATGCAAGGGTTCAATACCCAAAGGTGTCTGCGTTTCATCGTTATTTTTTCCAGTGTTCCCATGTTGGTGTGTAGTTAAAACTCGGTGTAATTAAGCATGACGTGTTCAGCGTGGGCCGGGGTGGCCGGTTGCTGGCTGCGCCATTGGATCACAGCCGGGGTGGACGTTAAATCGAACTGGTCGCGTCCTAAAGCCCGGTTGAGAATACGTGCCGACCGCCAGGCCATCAGGCTGAGCTGGGGTTCGGCGATGCCGTGGCTGTGCATGCCGGCGTTGACGGCAAACAGGCAGTTTTCCTGCGGGCCTTGCCACTCGAGGGTGAAATCGGGGGCAACGCGGTATTGCTCATCTGCCGTGGTCAGCAGGCGGTCCGCCAGCGGAGCGAGGAATGCCGGGCGATCCTGCTGATAACCGGTGGCGAAGATCACCACATCGGTATCGAACGTTTCTTTGCCCTGATCGAGGTGGTGATGGGTCACCAACCGATAGCCGTTACCCTGAGTGTGGATCGCTGCCAGCGAACGGCTTGGCAGCAGGTGCGCCCAGGGTTTTTCACGCAGCACTTCAAACTGGTGATACATCGCGCGGTAGATGGCCAGCAGCGAATCGCTGGTGATGCCGTCGGAGGTCATTTTCTGCTCGGTCAGCATCCGTTGCTTGGCGCTGTCATTCAGGCCATAGAAGCTGTCGACGTAGTCCGGCGTGAAGTACTCGTTGGCGAACGCGGCTTCATCCAGCGCATTGTAGTTATTGCGGCGCGAGATCCAGTTCAACTGCGTCGGTTGGCCCCACTCGGCACGGAAGATGTTCAGGAACAGATCTGCACCGCTCTGGCCGCCGCCGACGATAGTGACGCGTTTGCCGGTCAAATCCGGGTTGCGCAAGGTCATCTCGCTGGCGTGGAAGCAGCGGTCGTTTTGCTCGGTAACGCAGTCCGGCAGTTTGATGCGCTTGCC
The DNA here is from genome assembly GCF_003591175.1 of Serratia inhibens. Lineage (GTDB taxonomy): Bacteria > Pseudomonadota > Gammaproteobacteria > Enterobacterales > Enterobacteriaceae > Serratia > Serratia inhibens. Next base: position 30,712 of record NZ_QYYG01000005.1, read on the forward strand.
GATGCCCAGGCAGACATGGCGTGCCCGGTAGGTGGCGCGCTGGGTGGTGACGACAAACTGGCGCTGCCGATCGTCAAAATCCACGCTCTGAATATCCTGGCTGAACTCGAGCGAACTTAACCCGTTGGCGGCCCAGTCGAGGTAATCGGCGAACTCTTCGCGCGACACCGTACGCAGCTCGGTGGTCAGGAAACGATAGAATTTCTTCCTTTTAACCAGGTAGTTAAGAAAGCTGTACGGATTGGTGGGCGACACCGCGCTGACCAAATCCTTCAGGAAGCTGGTCTGCATATGGCAATCCGGCACCATCATGCCGGGGTGCCAGGAAAAGTGCGGTTTACGCTCCAGGAATTTGCCGTTAAAGCCGGCGACTTCACTGCCGAGCGCGGCGATGCTGAGGTTGAAGGGACCGATGCCGATGCCGATGAAATCCAGAGGCTGATTCATTGGGCAAACTCCTTGGTGACCAAATAAAGAGGGTTATCCAGATCTTGCAGATAGTTTGGCAACATGCGGCTGCCGCCATCCTGCTCCGAATAGGTGAGTTTCACCGGGTTGAGCACCACGCGAATAATTTGTGGTTTGAATAAGTCAAAGAGAGCGAAGCGTTCTGCCATGTCCGGGTGCTGCGCCATGTAGCGCTCCAGCACCTGCGCCAGCAGTTGATAGAAACGGGATTCACTGATCCCGCAGGCCTGCATCAGCGGCGAGATAAAACGCAGCACGGTGACGAAATGCCCGGTTTGCAAGTCATGGATCAGATAATCGGCGGACAGGCGCACGGTAACGTCCTTCACCACCTTCGGCAGCGAGGCCGCTTCCGGGAAGTCCTGATCCACCAGGCGCATATCGCCCTGGAAATCTTTCAGCAGCACCCGTTGCGGTACATGATCCTTCATCACCAGCGTGATGTTTTGGCCGTGGGCGATCAGGGCTACGCCGTAACGGCACATCAGGTGGTACATCGGCAGTACCACCACACTGAACATCTGTTGCAGCCAGGCTTCGGCGCTCAGGCCGGACCGGGCGATGTAGGCGCCGATCAGCGGCTGGCCGTGGTTATCGGTTTCCATCAGCGTCGCCATCAGAATGGCCTGCTCGCCGTCCCGCAGATAGCACGATGGGTTTTCGCGCCAAATCACCCCCAGCATTTCCTGATAGCGATAGGGCGCTTTGGCCAGAGCCGCGTAGGTTTGGTGTGTCATATAGCCTGCGGCCGGCTCGCCGAGGATCTCGGCGCCGCTGGCGCGCAGCGTACTGTCTTCGGCAAACACCTGTTGCAGCCAGCGGGAGGCGGCCGGCCCGGCGCTGATGTATTTACCCGGAATACCGCGGTAACACGAGGTGTTGTAAATGGTCAGCGGCAGCTTGATGTCGAACGCAGAACGGCGGCTGACGTTGGTCAGGGTGCGCAATGATTGCTGTGCCAGATAGCTGTCGCCAAACTCACCCAGCTCGACCAGCTCCCCTTCGGCCAGTTGCGGCAGGAAGTGCAACGCGATTTTTTGCTGCCATTGCCACGGGTGCAACGGTACCGGGATCCAGCCATCGTTCAGCTCCAGTTCACGCCAGCGGCGGTCAAAGCGCTGGCGTTCATCGCCTGTCATGGCGCTGTCGAGCAGGTTTTCCAGCGGGTAGTTATCGTCGGCACACCAGACAAAGCTGCCTCGTTTGGCCGCGACCCAGTGCAGCTGGAATTGGCCCTGATATTCGGGCGCATACTGCTGCAACGCGCTCAGACCCCAGCCGCGACGGCCTTTGTTGAAGATAAACTTGGGGTGACCGGCCAGCAGGCATTGCAGCGCGTCGGCGTCGAGTGCGATCAGATCCTGCGCGCTCATGCCGTGGCGGGCAGACAGCAATTGCATATCACCACGCAGCGTGGCGTACAGATCTTCCAGATGTTCGGCGATCTGCGCGTCGTCCATTTTCAGTACCTGCGCCAGCTGGCGCAGCGTTTGGTCGGCCGCCAACGGCTGGAGATCGCAGGCCAGGCTGGCGGCGTCGATGTGTAACCAGCCCCAGATGCCGCGCTCGGCGCTGAAGGTATAACTGGCGTCGCCCAGTGCGATGCGCCATTGGCCGTCATATTGTTCGGCGTGCAGCGCGCGTTCGTACTCCAGCTCGGCCAGGATCTTGGCGATCATCTGGCGGTTAACCCGTTGCCAGTTGGCGTAATCAGTGGCGATCATAAGCAAATCCCCCGGAAGAATTCATCGCGCTGATTCATGATCAGACGCGAACGCTTATGCGGAAAGTCGAACTCTTTCACGGTGTGGTAACCGGCAGCCGGCAGGTGGCGGAACAGGCGCTGGTTGTCGGCGCGCGGCTCGGCGACCACCCGCATGGTGCGTGGCTCATCCAGATACAGGTAATGAGTCAGGCCGCGCAACCAACTGCGGATATAGTGCGCGCCACGACGATCTTCTTCGCCGACCAGCATGTGCAGCCCGCGATCGAACGGCTGCCAGCGGTAGTGGCGGCCAATGCGGTCTTCCGGCGCCCAATAGACTTCGAAATAACCGAACGGGCGATCGTCGAAACACCCCAGCAATGGATAGCAGTAGCTGGAATCCAGCTGGCGTTGCAGGTATGCCGCCTGTGTCTCGAGCGGGCCGCTCATTTCCCAGAATGCATAGACACGCGGCGAATTCATCCAACGGGTGAATTGCCCGGCATCGCGTTCTACTTCCGGCAGGCGGAAACTCAGGGTCTGTTTAAGCTGCGGATCATAACGGCGATAGACCTCGCCATTGGGCCGCATCGGGCGTTGCGGGTGCCACAGGCTGCGTTCGGCGTCATACTGCATCTGGGGGGAGGGACGGTTGCGTTCAGCGCCCAACCACAGCGGCAACTGATAAAACGTCTCGCGTGCCAGATAGTCGCCGCTTGCCAGTGCGAACAGCGCCTGCGCCTGCGGCTCTTCGCGCCATTGCGCATAGGGCAGCGCGATACCGCTCAACTGCGGTGCGGCTATCAGCAACTGGTCCAGCGCCTGCACCAGCCAGCCTTGCGGCAGCGAACCGGGATAGTGCAACACCGCACTGCCGTCCAGGCCCAGACCGAGTTGCAGCTCCTTTTCCAGCCGTTCACAGCGGAAACCACTGCCGGCATGCATCAGTTTGGCTTGCGGCATCATTGGGCGGCTCCCTGGCGCAGCGGATTGACGAAATCAAAGTAGATCACCGCCGGATCGACGATGGTGTTTTCGTTGTGGTCGTGCAGGTAACAGAAGAAGTTGCCTTTGCAGTTCCAGTGGCTGCTGTCGAGCACGTAGTCCAGGCACAGGGTATTTTTGGCCGTGGCGCGCAGGCCGCTCAGCGCGTCGCGCACCCGAGCCATCAGGCTTTCTTCCGTATCGAAACCGGCGGCAGCCAGCGCGGCGGTCACCGCCAGGCTGGAGTTCACCAGCAGGTAGTAAGGGAAATAGCGCAGCAACTGCTGTTCGCTGAAGCGGTTTTCCGCGTCGGCTTCGCCAATCTCTTCCAGCCACGGCGCGGCATCGCGGGTAAAGCCGCTGCCCTGGCAGTCGCGGTATAGCATGCCGATCGGCAGATCCTGCTGCATCTCCACCAGAATGTTTTGCTGGTGGGCCAACAGCACCAGCCCGTAATCGGCTTCCGTGCTGAACAGCGGCAGCAACACCTGTTGGCAGTAAGCGTCCAGCCAGGCATGGGCGGCCTGTTTCAGCGGCAGATTCAGGCGGGCGGCCAAGCGGCGCACTGCGGCAGCCAGCAGGCTGTCACCGCCATCCGGCGCCGCCTGCGTGAGCGTTACCAGCACGTTGGTTTGGCTATGCGGTTGGTCGAACAACAGGTTATCGCGCAGTGCCATCAGGCTTTCTTCCTGGACAGCGCCGTCCACCGAACGCAGGCCGGCCCAGCCGTCTTCCTGCATCACGCGGAAGGTCGGATAGCGCGCTTGCAGCTCTTGCCAGCGTGGCGTTTGCGCCAGCCGGGCCAGACGGATACCGCGTTTTACTTCTTTAACCGACAGGGTGCGTACCGAGTTGGTCAGGCGGACGCTGAGGGAGAATTTGATCATGTCGCGGTTACCGGCGCTGTACAGCGAGCGCGAGGAACTGGTCGGCAGCCAGCGCTCGCCGGCTTCACCCAGGTCGCTCAGCAATCCCTGCGCCGCCAGATCCTGGCACCATGCCTGCGTCAGCAGGTGATCGGCCTGCCACGGATGCATCGGCAGCAGCCAGACGTCATCGGTAAAATGCGCCAACAGCTGCGGAGCGCTTTCGGCGGCAAAGCGCTGCAGGCGTTGTTGCAGCGTCAGGTTCAGGCTGTCGCCGCACAGGTAGCGCTTATCGACGGCAAACCAGCGCAGCGGGAAGCTGGCGGCAAAGTCCGGCAGATAGCGACGCGCCTGCTGCTCGTTGAAGGGTTCATGGGATTTCGGCGCCGGGTGGAAGGCGTGGCCGACCAGCAGAGCCTGCTCCGCCTGGGCAAAGTTTAGCGGCTTGTCGCGCAGTGAAGGCCAGTCCAGGCGGATATCCATGGCCTGGCGGGTATTATCATGACTTTCCAGTACCCGCTGGCGGAAACGCGCCACGACCTCGTCGGACAGCTCACCTTTTATCGTCGGTTTTTCCAGCAGCAGGGTGACCAGTTGCTCCACGCTCAGCGCTACGCCCGCGCCATCGTCTTGCTGATGCAGACGGGCAGGGAAAAGATACTGATGATGTTGCGTGGGCGAGGTATGGCGTAAGGCAATACGAATAGCCCGGGTAGATGAAAGCGGAATGTTGAGCTGCGGATACTGTTGGTGGCCGGCGGCCGGAACGATTTGCCAGTCCCGGGTTTCACGCATCAATGCGTTGAGAAAACATTGGGCAGCCACGTCGGTCGCCGCGGTTTCAAACTGGAGAGTCATGATCCGATTTTCGCTAAGAATCAATTGAGAATGATTCTTATATCAATAATATTTATTGTTATCAATCGTCCTATGATACAATTTTTCAATGATTTTTTCATAACCATATAATTTCATTAACGGTAACCTTACTTTTGATGAGTATTTCACCTTCCGCTAAATCACCCACAACTGGGAATACGTCTCCTTCAAACTGGCCATTGGCGCTGTGCGCCGGTCTGTTGGGCATCGGGCAAAATGGCCTGCTGGTGGCGTTACCGGTGTTGGTCAGCATGACCCACTTGTCACTTTCCGTCTGGGCCGGGCTATTGACGCTCGGCTCAATGCTGTTTCTGGTCGGCTCCCCCTGGTGGGGGCGACAGTCTGAAATTCGCGGCTGCAAGTTTGTCGTGACGATGGCACTTGCCGGTTATTTGTTCAGTTTCGCTTTACTGGCATTGGCCGTTTGGGGGCTGGCGGCCGGCTGGCTTTCACCGATGGTGGGGCTGGGCGGCCTGATCGTGGCGCGTGTTATCTATGGGCTGACGGTGTCCGGCATGGTGCCCGCCAGCCAAACCTGGGCATTGCAGCGTGCCGGCTACGAACAACGCATGTCGGCGCTGGCGACCATCAGCTCCGGGCTGAGCTGCGGGCGCTTGCTGGGCCCGCTGTGCGCCGCGCTGGCGTTGTCCTTTCATCCGATGGCGCCGCTGTGGCTGATGGCCATCGCGCCTTTGATCGCTTTGCTGGTGGTGTGCCGCCAGCAGAACGATCCGCCGTTACCGCCGGTGGCGCAGCAACAAAATCGCCTGCGTCTCACTATGGTGCCTTATCTGCTTTGCGCGCTGTTGCTGGCGGCATCGGTCAGCCTGATGCAGCTCGGTCTGGCACCGCATCTGACCCGTTTGTTCAACCACTCTGCCACTACCGTCAGCCACCATGTGGCCGTATTGCTCAGCGTGGCGGCGGCCTGCACGCTGCTGGCGCAGTTCCTGGTGGTGCGTCCGCAGCGATTCAGCGCACCGCAATTGCTGTTGATTGCGGCGGTATTGATGGTGGCGGGATTAGGCTTGATGTGCACCCAACCGCTGGCGCTGTTCTATCTCGGCTGCGCGCTGGCTTCCTTCGGCGCGGCGATGGCGACGCCAGGCTATCAGCTGATGCTGAACGATAAATTATCCACCGGCAAAGGTGCCGGCGCTATCGCCACCAGCCATACGCTGGGCTACGGTCTGAGCGCGTTGATGGTGCCGGTGGTGGCAAGGTTTTATGGCGAGTCACAGCTGATTGCAGCGGCTCTGATGATGGCCGTCCTGCTGGGCGGTTTCAGCGGCTGGCTATGGTGCCGGCAGCGTATCCAGCTACATTCTGCGGGAGAGTAACAGATATGTCCGGCGCATCGAGTTACCGAATTTTTGATATCACACTGAAAATAAAAGAAAACGTATCACCTTCCTTGCTGCGTTGCGTTTTCGAAGGCCCGGACGTCCACCGCATGAAGCTGGAGGCACCGGATCAACGCATCAAACTGCTGTTCCCGGCCGATGCCGGCCAGATCACACGGCTGGAAAACAGCGATGACTGGTATCGTCGCTATATGGCGATACCGAAAGAGCAGCGCCCGATTATGCGTACCTACACGCTGCGGGCACTGCGCACCGAACGCAACCAGATGGACGTCGAGTTTGTGCTGCATGGCGTGAACGGCCCGGCCTCCGCCTGGGCGACCCATGCCAAACCTGGGGATGTCCTTCAGGCGGTGGCCCCCAATGCGGATTTTGACGGCGACAGCGGCGGCTACGAATGGGCGCCGCCGGTGCATCTGCGGCAGGCGCTGTTGATTGCCGATGAAACGGCGGTGCCGGCGGCGATGGGTATTCTGGAACAACTGGCGCAACAGGCCAACCCACCGCAGGTGCAGGCGTTTTTTGAGGTGCCGCTGGCGAGCGATTGCCTGAATATGGATCGCTTCCCGTTCGCCGAGGTGTATTGGCTGCCGCGTGACGTCGGGCATCAGCAGATGCACGGCACGCTGCTGGTGGAATCCGTGCGTCAGCGGGTGACCATTCCTGAATCGGCGCGCGCGCAAGCGCAGTCATTGACGGAAAACAGCCTGGGCGGCGAACTGCTTTGGGAGCGCGCAGAGGGCGCGAAGGGTTTCTATGCCTGGGTGGCGGCGGAGTCTTCTGCGGTGAAGGCGCTGCGTCGTTACCTGATCGGCGAACGCGATCTGGACCGCTCCACCGTTAACTTTATGGCTTACTGGTGTTGAGTCACGGCATCAATATCCAGTTTCACTTTGGTGGCGAATAGCCAAAATAACGGCGGTTACACCGTTAAACCGATACAGGACAAGATAACCGCTATTGCCGAAATCGACAGGCCACTCCCTGAATTCAGGTGCCATATCTTTAGCGGGGCGCTATTATTTTGATGTTGTTACGAATAGTGGCGACAGCGCGCTTTGCCGAATTGAGATCCTTCTCAGCCAGAAATCGATAAAGCCGCTGTACATCCAGCAGCGCCGCTGGCGTCCATATCAGTTGTGGCACCCGGGTATCTCCGTATCGTCACCTTTTTCCAGATCGGAGAGCCAGCCGTCGGCCTCGTCCTGAGTCAAATGTTTACCATTGGCCCGATAGGTTTCCCATGCCTGCAATGCATCGTTGCGAACAGCCTCGCGTTTTTCTTCACGCTCGACATATTCACGGATAGCTTCACGCATAATCCAGTGTGCGCTGCGCTGGTGGGTAGCGGCAATGTGTTGCACCCGTTGTTTAAGCTCATCATCAATTTTTATCGACGTAGCAGTAGCCATAAGTAGCCTTAGTTAGTTAAAGGTAATACCTTTAGCTACAATACGGCTCATGGCGTCAGACTGTCCAATTCTTACGCACGGTGACTTATTCCGCCATCAAACTCACATGCGCGGCCACGATGCGCCAGCCGCAGGCCAGCTTGGCCCAGGTTTGCATCTGGCGGCCGACGCGTTCGCTACCAGGGCGGCGAAACTCAGTGCTGGCAACCGCCATATCATCACCGTAGGTGGTAATGACGGTGTTCTCCAGGAGGCGATCCAACCCTTGCGACGGCCGTTGCCGGCGGAAATCGCGGATCTGATCGATGCCGTACAGGTTTTCCGTCGCGCCGTAGCGAACGGTACGCCCGTCGTGCCAGAACAGCTCATCCAACACATCAATGTCATTGCCGATCAGCGCCTGTTCATAGCGATAAAACGCGGCGTTCACCTCAGCCAGCACCGCCGGCCGGTCGATATATTCACTTTTCATCCATTAACCCTGCTTTGTCGGTAAGGAACAGTTCGCCACGCCACGTTGCTCGAGCGCATAGGCGGCACGCAGCGCCAAATCTTCACGCCACGGCGGGGCGATAAGTTGCAGGCCGATAGGCAACCCCGAAGCGGTTTTCAGCGGTACCGTCACCACCGGCAGGCCGAGGAACGAAATCGGCTGCGTCAACATGCCCATGCTGGCGCGGATCGGCAGATCGGCACCGTTGATGCGCATCGTTTCCTGGCCAAGACGGGTAGCGCTGCACGGCGTTGCCGGGGCGATCAGAATATCCCAGTGTTCAAACAGCGGCAGCACTTGCTGTTGGAAATGGGCGCGGAAGCGCTGCGCCTGCACATACCAGGCTGCGGGCAGCATGGCACCAGCCAAGAGTCGCTCACGCGACAGCGGCTCAAAGCGTTCCGGCTGGCTGCGCAACTGCGGCAGATAGTGGTTGCCCCCCTCGGCGGCGCTGATGATAAACGCCGCCGAACGCGCCAGTTCAGCCTGCGGCAGCTCAACTTCGGCACAGGCCTCCAGCGCCATCGCGACCTGTTGCACGGCGGCTTTGGCCTCGTCATTGCACCACTGCTGGAAATAGCCTGCGAGCACCGCACAACGCAGCCCCTGCTGGCCGCGTGGCAGCAGCGATTCGGTTTGCGTGATCGGTTTTTCCGCCTGAAAGCGGTCTTCGATATCGGTGCCCTGCATCACGTCGTATACCGCCGCCAGATCGCGCACCCGGCGGGCGAAAGGCCCCACATGATCCAGGCTGGCGACAAAGGGTTGGCTGCCGCTGCGCGACAGGCGGCCGAAGGTCGGTTTCAGCCCGTAAATGCCGCACAGCGATGAAGGTACGCGGATTGAGCCGTTGGTGTCGCTGCCGAGCGAGAAGGTCACCAGCCCGGCGGCGACCGCGGCCGCCGAGCCGCCGGAAGATCCGCCGGCAATGCGCGTGGTGTCGTGCGGGTTACGGGTTGCGCCGTAGTGGCTATTTTCGGTGGTAAAGCCGTAGGCGTAGGCATCCATGTTCAGCATGCCGGAGAGCAGCGCGCCTTGTGCCGCCAGTTTGCCCACCGCCCAGGCATCTTGTTTGGCGGGCGCGCGGTCGCTGAACAGGCTGGCGCCGGCCAGGGTGGTTTCGCCGGTGACGTCGAACAGGTTTTTCACCGCGTAGGGGATGGCCGCCAGGCTTGGTAAGGTTTGCCCCTTGGCGCGGATGCGATCGAGGTGATCGGCTTCACTCAGCATCCGCTCGCGGGTGATGTGGGTATAGGCGTTCAGTGAAGGGTTGAGCCTGTCGATATTCTCCAGCGTTTGCTGGGCTATTTCGCGTGCGGAAATCGCCCCTTGTTTAAGGGCGGCACGGATCTCGGCGATCGATAATGCGCTTAACGGATTCATGCGCGATACACCCCGGCAATCTCCAGGCGTTGATCGAGCGGGAAGGCCATCAGCGGTTCCGCCATCGCGGCGATGCGGTTGAACTGAGTCAGCAGTTCCTGGCGGCGCGCGTCATCCATTTCCAGGGCCAATATCGCCTCCATCTGGCTGATATAGGCCGCCCAGTCGGTAGCAGGCAGATTGTTCATAGATATTCCCCGTTTAACATGGTGACTAAAAACCGGCGGCGCTGCCGTTGCTGCGCGGGTCAAAAGCGCCTTCGAGCATGCCGTTGGTATGACGAACGATGGCGCCGGCATGGCCGACCGCTTCGCTGAAATCGGGCAGCAACTCCACCTCATGGCCGCGCCGGCGCAGATATTCCACGGTTTCGGCGCTGAAACGTCCTTCCAGCTTCAGAGAATCCGAACTTTCGCCCCAGGTGCGGCCGAGCAGCCAGCGCGGTGCGCTGATGGCCTGTTGCAGCGGCAACCCTTGCACCACATGGCGGACAAATACCGCGGCCTGGGTTTGCGGCTGGCCGTCACCGCCCATTGATCCATAGACCAGGGTACGCCCGTCATACAGGCGTGCGGCGGCCGGGTTAAGGGTGTGGAACGGCTGTTTACCCGGTGCCAGGGCCAGCAGATGGGCGGCATCCAGGCTGAATGACGCGCCGCGGTTTTGCCACAGCACGCCGCTGTGCGGCAGAACGACGCCGCTGCCGAATTCGTGATAAATGCTCTGAATAAAAGATACCGCCAGACCGCTGCTGTCCATCACCCCCATCCAAACGGTGTCGCCCGGGCCTTTACCTTTCCCCCAGGCGGCGGCCTGGTGGGGATCGATGCGTTTGGCCAACACATCCAAATGTTCGGCCTCCAGCAGCGCCTGCGGATCCTGCGTCATATGGCGGGGATCGGTGATGAATTGATCGCGCAGGCCGAAAGCCAGCTTGGTGGCCTCCACAATGCCGTGCACCACGGCGCCTTCGCTTTGGCCGGCGAGCGGCAGTCGATCGGTCAGCCCGAGGATGGCCAACGACACCAGCCCCTGTGTGGGCGGCGTCAGGTTGAAAACTTCGCCTTTCTGATGCTCCAGCCGCAGCGGCGTGCGGCGGCGTGGCCGGTAATCCGCCAGATCCTGCGCGGTGAGCGGCATGCCCAGCCGGGCCATATCCGTTGCCATGCTGTGCGCCAGCGGGCCGCGATAGAAGCTGTCTAACCCGTCTTCGGCCAACGCGATCAGGGTATCCGCCAGTTGCGGCTGGCAGAAACGTTGGCCGGCGTGAGGGATTTCCCCGTGCGGCAGGTAAGTGCGGGCAAAATGTTCCAGCTCCGCCAGCTCATGATACTTGCTGCGGGTGGCGGCTTCCTGCGAGGCGGTGACCGGAATGCCGTCCGCTGCATAGCGAATGGCATCGGCCAACAGGCGTGGAAGTGGCAACTGTTCTCCGCCCAATTCGGCAGAGTAATCCAGTGCGGCCTGCCAGCCGCCGACGGTGCCGGCCACGGTCAGCGCCGCTTTCGGCCCACGGTGTGGAATGTGACTTTCACCGGCGTAGAAATCCAGCGTGGCCAGGGAGCCGGCCGCACCGCTGGCGTCTATCGCGACCGGATCGCCCTGTGGTGGAACAATCAGCCAGAAACCGTCGCCGCCCAGGCCGTTCATGTGCGGGTAAACCACCGCGATAGTGGCAGCCGCAGCGACCATCGCCTCGATGGCGTTGCCGCCTTCGCGCAGGACCGCCAGCGCGCTTTCGCTGGCGAGGTGATGCGGTGTGACCGCCATACCCAATGGCGCGGTGTTGCTGTTAATCATTTCTTGGCCCTTTTTTGAGGTCAGCATCTGACTGAATACAAGCAAGAGGCGTTCCATATTTTCCTCTGGGACAATAATTGCTTGCCAGCGGGTGGATCGGCCGTGCTATGTTCCGCTGAAACGAACGTTACAGCCGGAGTGGCGATGAAGCAGATTGATGAACGCCTGCGCAGTGAATACCCGCAGTTGACACCGCAGGAGCAGCGGGTGGCCGATTTTATCTTCGATCACTTTGATGATCTGATCAGCTACAACAGCGCCGAATTGGCACGCCTGAGCGGCGTTTCCAAGGCCACCGTCAGCCGTCTGTTCAAGCGGCTGGGCTACCAAAGCTATCGCACCATGCGCGACGAACTGCGTACCCTGCGCCAGAGTGGCATGCCGTTGACCGATAACCGCGATGCAGTGCAGGGCAACACCCTGCTGGCGCGCCACTACAAGCAGGAAATGGCCAATCTCACGCACTGGGTGAGCCATATCGATGCAAATCAGTTCAACGCGGTGATCGCCGCGCTGGTCCAGGCGCGGCGGGTGGTGCTGATGGGGTTTCGCAACAGTTATCCGGTGGCGATGCACCTGCGCCAGCAACTGATGCAGGTGCGCGAAAATGTGTTGCTGGTGCCGCAGCCTGGGCAGACGCTGGCCGAAGAACTGGTCGATCTGAGTACGCAGGATGTGGCGGTAGTGGTGGCGTTTCGCCGTCGACCGCGCCAGTTGCGGGCATTGTTGACGCAATTGCAGGTTCAGCAGGTGCCGACGCTGTTGGTGTGCGAACCGCAAGCGCAGGCGCTGATCCCGCTGGCGAACTGGCATCTGGCGGCGCCGCTCGACAGCGTTTCCGCCTTTGACAGTTACTCCGCCGCCATGAGCCTGGCTAACCTGCTCAGTAACGCTTTGCTGCATGAGACGCTGGCGCAAGGGCGGCAGCGCATTCATCAGATCGCCGACCTGTATAACGATTTGGACGAGCTGGAACAGCGCTGATCTCAGCGCTATTTTGGTGCTTTTGCACTTTAACGGTGCGCTACTTTCCCCACTTTATGCCGTTCCTCCGCCGCTTAAACGGCAGGGGAAATCCCCTCCTGATGCCTTAACCTACGGGCAATAAAGCAGAACGCTCTCCGCGCAGCTGATTGGCACATTAGTTGCAAAGTGATAATCAAAGAATCTTTTGTTTCATCACTTCACCATCGGGGATAATCTATGAACTTCAAGAAAATCGGGATAGCGACGTTGGGTGCGGTTTTGCTGATGGCGCAGGCCGCCTCGGCGATGGCGGATCAATTACAGGAAATCCAGCAGCGTGGCGTGCTGAGGGTGGCGGTGCCACAGGACTTCCCGCCGTTTGGCTCCGTGGGCACCGATCTGCAGCCGCAGGGTTATGACATCGACATGGCGCATTATCTGGCCGACAAGATGAAACTTAAGTTGCAGTTGGTGCCGGTCACCAGCGCCAACCGCGTGCCTTATCTGCAAACCAACAAGGTCGATTTGGTGATTTCCAGCCTGGGCAAAAATCCGGAACGCGAGAAGACCATTGCTTTTAGCCGCGCCTATGCGCCGTTCTTCCTCGGGGTCTTTGGGCCGCAAGAGGCTGCATTGGGCGATGCCGCGCAGCTGGACGGCAAAACCGTCGGCGTGACGCGCGGTGCGGTCGAAGACATGGTGCTGAGCGATACCGCGCCGAAGGGCGCGCAGATCAAGCGCTATGAGGACAACAACACCACGCTGTCGGCCTATCTGTCTGGCCAGGTACAGTACATCGCCACCGGCAACCTGGTGGTGAGCGCGATCGCGCGGCAGAACCCGACCAAAGCGCCGGTCGCCAAGTTTATGCTGAAAGACTCGCCGTGCTTCGTTGGCCTGCGTCTGGGGGAACCGGCATTGAAAGCGAAAGTGGATGAGCTGATTGAACAGGCACTGAAGGACAACACCCTGAACGGCCTGTCGGAAAAATGGCTGAAAGCGCCGCTGCCTGCCAACCTTGGTGCATAACGGGAGCGCTTGATGACCTATCAGCTGAATTTTCCCGCTCTGTGGCCCTATATGCCCGAATTGCTGGCCGGTCTGCTGACCACCATCGAGTTGACGGCGTTGGCCACCCTGATGGGCGTCGCGTTGGGGATTTGCGGCGCGGCGATCCGCAGCGGCAAGGCTAACCTGCTTAGCCATATTTGGGGCATTTACGTCGAGGTAGTGCGCAATACGCCGTTTGTGGTGCAGCTGTTCTTCATCGTGTTCGGCCTGCCGAGCCTGGGCTGGAAACTGACCGCCGGGCAGGCGGCGCTGTTGGCGATGGTGATTAACCTGGGCGCCTACAGCACCGAAATCATTCGTGCCGGCATTCAGGTGACGCCGAAAGGCCAGTGGGAAGCCGGACGAGTGCTGGGTTTCAGCCGCAGTCAGACGTTTCTGCGCATTGTGTTGCCGCCGTCGTTGCAGCGGATTTATCCGGCGCTGGTCAGCCAGTGCATTATCGTCATGCTGGGGTCATCGGTGGTGTCGCAGGTGTCTTTCGAAGAGTTGACCTTCGCCGCCAACCTGATCCAGTCGCGCACTTTCCTCAGTTTTGAGGTGTATCTGGTGACAACGCTGTTTTATCTGCTGTTATCGGTATTGATGCGCCAGCTGTTGCTGGCCGCCGGACGGCGCTTTTTGGGGAGCCAGGGCTGATGCTGACTTTTACCGACTGGGACATTGTGCGCAACCTGCTGCTGGCGGCGCGCTGGACGTTGCTGCTGTCGCTGACGGCGTTCTTCGGCGGCACTCTGGTGACGTTGCCGCTGTTATTGCTGCGCCTGAGCAAACGCAAATGGGCGATGCGTTTTGTCCGTTTCTATTCCGAGCTGTTTCAGGGCACGCCGCTGCTGATGCAGCTGTTCCTGGCGTTCTTCGGCCTGGCGCTGTTCGGCATCGACGTCAGCCCCTGGGCTGCTGCCGCGCTGGCGCTGACACTGTTCACCAGCGCTTTTCTGGTGGATATCTGGTCCGGCAGTATCGCCGCCCTGCCGAAAGGGCAGTGGGAAGCGTCGCGTTGCCTGGGGCTGAGTTTTGGCCAGACCCTGATGCGGGTGATTGTGCCGCAGGCGGTGCGTATCGCCATCGCGCCCACCGTCGGGTTTTCGGTGCAGGTGATCAAGGGCACCGCGCTGGCGTCGATCATCGGTTTTATCGAGCTGACCAAGGCCGGCACCATGCTGAACAACGTCACTTATCAGCCGTTTAAAGTGTTTGGCCTGGTCGCGCTGGGCTATTTCCTGATGTGTTACCCGCTGTCGCGTTACAGCCATTATCTGGAGAAGAAATTCCATGCCGCTCATCACAATTAATCAGGTTCAGAAATATTACGGCCAGAACCATGTGCTGAAGGGCGTGGATCTGGATATTGACATGGGCCAGGTGATATCGATTATCGGCCGCAGCGGTTCCGGCAAGAGCACGCTGTTGCGCTGTATCAACGGGCTGGAAGGGTATCAGGAAGGCAGCATCAAATTGGGCGGGATGACCATTACCGACCGCGATTCGCAGGCTCGTGAAATCAGCCGCTCCATCGGCATGGTATTTCAGAACTTTAATTTGTTCCCGCACATGACCGCGCTGGAGAACGTGATGCTGGCGCCGCGTCGGGTGCTGAAAAAAAGCCCCGCCGAATGCCGCGAACTGGCGGAAGAGATGCTGAATAAGGTTGGGCTGGGCGAGCGAATGCACTATTCACCGGCTAACCTTTCCGGCGGGCAGCAGCAGCGCGTGGCGATTGCCCGGGCGCTGGCGATGAACCCGAAGGTGCTGCTGTGCGACGAAATTACCTCGGCGCTGGATCCTGAGCTGGTGGGCGAAGTGCTGAAAGTGCTGGAGCAACTGGCCAAAGAGGGCATGACGCTGATTCTGGTGACCCATGAAATGAATTTCGCCCGCGAGGTCGGTGACCGGGTGGTGTTTATGCACCAGGGCAAGGTTTGGGAGCAGGGCGACAGTCGCACGCTGTTCGCTAATCCGCAAACGCAGGAATTAAAACAGTTTATCGCTTCGGTCCGTGGGCTGACAGAGGCTTGACCGGGACGAAGGAAATAATAACTTATTAAGTTGGTAAGGAATGAGCATGTTAGATATCACCCAGTTCGATCAGATTAATCCGCCGGCTCGCCTGTTGATGGGACCGGGGCCGATCAACGCCGATCCGCGCGTGCTGCGCGCCATGTCGAGCCAACTGATCGGCCAGTACGATCCGGCGATGACCGGCTACATGAATCAGGTGATGGAGCTGTACCGCGCGTTGTTCCGCACCGAAAATCGCTGGACCATGCTGGTGGACGGCACCTCGCGTTCCGGTATTGAAGCCATGCTGATCTCCTCGATTCGCCCCGGCGACAAGGTGTTGGTGCCGGTGTTTGGCCGTTTCGGCCATCTGCTGTGCGAAATAGCCCGCCGCTGCCGTGCCGAGGTGCACACCATCGAGGTACCCTGGGGCGAGGTTTTCAGCGCCGATCAGATTGAAGACGCGATCAAGAAGGTGCGCCCGCGCCTGCTGTTGACGGTGCAGGGCGATACGTCCACCACCATGTTGCAGCCGCTGGACGAATTGGGCGACATCTGCCGCCGCCACGGCGTGCTGTTCTACACCGACGCCACCGCCTCCTTCGCCGGCAACCCGCTGGAAACCGACGCCTGGGGGCTGGACGCGGTATCCGCCGGCCTGCAGAAATGCCTGGGCGGCCCGTCCGGCAGTTCGCCCGTCACCCTCAGCCCGCAGTTTGAAGAGATCGTCCGCCGCCGTAAATGCGTGGAGCAGGGCATTCGCACGGTTGACCATGCCGACGGCGACGACGAGATGATCTACTCCAACTATTTCGATCTCGGCATGATCATGGATTACTGGGGCCCGGAGCGGCTGAACCACCATACCGAAGCCACCAGCATGTTGTTCGCCGCGCGCGAGTGCGCCAGGGTGATCCTGGAAGAAGGGCTGGAAAATACCATCGCTCGCCACAAACTGAACGGCGCGGCGATGCTGGCCGGCATTCAGGGCATGGGGCTGGAGGTGTTCGGCGATCTCGATAACCGCATGAACAACGTGCTGGGCGTGGTGATCCCGCAACAGGTTCACGGCGAGCAGGTGCGTCAGATGATGCTGAATGATTTCGCCATCGAGATCGGGACCTCTTTCGGCCCGCTGCAGGGCAAAATCTGGCGTATCGGCACCATGGGTTATAACGCGCGTAAAGACTGTGTGTTGCAGACACTGACCGCGCTGGAGGCGGTACTGAATCGGCTGGGCTTCGCCAGCCAACAGGGCGAAGCCTTGCAGGCGGCCTGGAATACCTACGAAACCGGGGCCTGCTGATGACGGCGCTGTTAACCGCCCAGGAGGCGGAACGGGCCGCTGCAAGAGTGATGGCGCGCTGCGATGCGCTGGCGGCGATCAGCGCCACGCCGGGCCAGCTGACGCGCGTCTATCTGTCGCCGGAACATCGGCGCGCCAACCAACTGGTGGGTGACTGGATGCGTACCCTTGGCATGACGGTGCATCAGGACAGCGTCGGCAATATCTGCGGCCGTTACGAAGGCCAAACGCCAGGTGCACCGGCGCTGCTGCTCGGTTCGCATCTGGATACGGTGCGCAATGCCGGCCGCTACGACGGCATGCTTGGCGTACTGACCGCACTGGAAGTGGTGGCGCATCTGCATCGGCAGCAGCGGCGTTTGCCGGTGGCGGTGGAGGTGATTGGCTTCGCCGATGAAGAAGGCACCCGCTTTGGCGTTGCCTTGTTGGGCAGCCGGGGCATTACCGGGCAGTGGCCTGCTGAGTGGTTGGAACGGACCGATGCCGAGGGGATCAGCATGGCGCAGGCGCTGCGCGAGTTTGGGCTGGATCCGGCTGCGGTGGGTGAGGCTAAGCGTGCGCAACCTGATATCTGTGGCTATCTGGAGCTGCATATTGAGCAGGGGCCTTGCCTGGAAGCGGCCGATTTGGCACTGGGGGTGGTGACGGCAATCAACGGCGCTCGTCGGCTCAACTGTACCTTTACCGGCGAGGCGGGCCATGCGGGCACCGTGCCGATGGGGCAACGCAAAGACGCGCTGGCGGCGGCGGCAGAATGGATGGTGGCGGTCGAGACGATCACCTCGGCCTGCGATCCGCATCTGGTAGCCACCGTTGGCCGAATCGAAAGCCTGCCGGGAGCGGTCAACGTCATCCCCGGCGAGGTAAAACTGTCGCTTGACGTGCGCGGCCCGGAGGATGGCCCGCTGGCGGCGCTGCTGATGCAACTGCTGGCACAGGCTGAGGCGATCTGCGCGCGCCGGGGGCTGAGTTTTGCCAGCGAAGAGTTTTACCGCATAAATGCAACGGCCTGTGATGCAAATTTGCAACGGCGTTGGCAGGACGGCGTGATGCAGGTGCAAGGCCGCAGCATGGCGCTGCCGAGCGGTGCCGGGCACGATGCGATAGCTGTGGCGGCCTGCTGGCCGGTGGGTATGTTGTTTGTGCGCTGCGATCGCGGTATCAGCCATCATCCGGCTGAAGCCGTCACCCAGGCCGATGTGGCGCTGGCGATTCAGGCCTACTGCCAGACGGTTGTCAGTTGGGAGGAAGCCTGATGGACTTGCAAGCGTTTAACCGGTTGTCGCCGCTGGAGGCTGAGCGGTTGCTGCGTCCCTGCGTGGATATTCCGTCCTGGATCGCGGCGGTGATCGCTGCCCGGCCGTTCGCCGGTATTGATGCCGCACTGATGTTTGCCCGGCAGGCGTCACAGCGCTGGCAGGCGGAGGACGTCAATCGGGCGCTGGCGCAGCACCCACGCATCGGCGAACGCGCCGGCGGGCCTGGCCGCGAGGCACAATTTTCCCGGCGAGAGCAGGCGGCGGTCAATACGGAGGACGCTGCGCTGGCCGAGGCGTTGTTGGCAGGTAATCGGCGTTATGAAGCGCAATTTGGTCAGGTGTTTTTGATCCGCGCCGCCGGCCGCGATGGCCAGGTCATATTGCGTGAGCTGGAGCGTCGGTTGAGCAACAGTGCGGAGCAGGAACAGCGGGAAACCGCCGAACAGCTGCGTGAAATCGTGATGCTGCGTTTTAAGGAGTTATTGAGCGATGAGTAATATCAGCACCCATATTCTGGACACCTCACTCGGCAAACCTGCGGCGGACGTGCGGGTGTGGCTGGAACGAGAGCACGACGGACACTGGCGGATGCAGGCCGAAAGCCATACCGATGCCGACGGCCGCGCGCGCAACCTGACGCCGGATGGCCTGACCGCCGGACATTACCGCCTGTATGCCGATCTCGGCGGCTATTTTGCCGCCGGCCGGCGCGAAACGCTATACGCCACCGCGATTATCGATTTTGTCGTCGGCGATGCGGCACAGCATTACCATTTACCGCTGTTAATCAGCCCCTATTCGTACTCGACCTACCGCGGCAGTTGATCTGATCCACTGACGTATCCTCGGGCGCGGAGTACCGCGCTCCCGGATTCAATCACCCAGTAAACGGGGGAAATATGGCTCTGTCTCAGGATAAGGGTGCGGCTTCGTGCTGCCCGGAAGATGAAAAACTGCCGCTGGGAAAAACCTTTGCCTTCGGCCTGCAGCATATTTTGACCATGTACGGTGGAATTATCGCGCCACCCTTGATCATCGGCTCGGCTGCGGGTTTAGGCGCGCCGCAGATTGGTATGCTGGTGACGGCGGCGTTGTTTGTCAGCGGGCTGGCGACGTTGCTGCAAACCCTCGGCTTGCCCGGTCTGGGTTCGCGTCTGCCACTGGTGCAGGGCGTTTCCTTCGCCGGGGTGGCGACCATGGTGACCATCGTGACCGGGGACGGCGGGCTGCCTGCGGTATTTGGTGCGGTGATCGCCGCCTCGTTGGTGGGTCTGTTGATCGCGCCGTTTTTCTCGCAAATTATCCGCTTCTTCCCACCGGTGGTGACCGGCACCGTGGTGACGGTGATCGGCCTGTCGTTGATGCCGGTGGCGGTGCGCTGGGCGATGGGCGGCAACGCCAGGGCGGCGGATTGGGGGGCCACCGGGAATATTGGCCTGGCAGCTTTCACGCTGGCGGTCATTTTGTTGCTCAATAAGATCGGTTCCCCGACGTTGAAGCGGTTGTCGGTGCTGCTGGCGATGGCCGCAGGCTGCGTAGCGGCGGTGCTGGCGGGGAAAGTGAGCTTTGCCGCAGTGGGCAACGGGCCGTGGTTGGCCTTCCCCGAACCTTTCGCCTACGGCTGGCCAACTTTCGAGCTCAGCGCGATCCTGTCCATGTTGTTGATCGTGCTGGTGCTGTTGACGGAAACCACTGCCGGGCTGATGGCGGTGGGGGAAATTGTGGGTTCGCCGGTCAACTCGCGTCGTATCGCCAAGGGTCTGCGCGCCGATATGCTCTCCAGTGCGCTGTCGCCGGTATTTAACTCATTCCCGCAAAGCTCGTTTGCCCAGAATATCGGCCTGGTGGCGATCACCGGCGTAAAAAGCCGTTTTGTGGTCAGTGCCGGGGGCGCCATTCTGGTGCTGCTGGGTGTGTTGCCGGTTCTCGGGCGGTTGGTGGCCTGCATTCCGCCGCCGGTATTGGGCGGCGCCGGCGTGGTGCTGTTCGGTTCGGTGGCTGCCAGCGGCATTCGCACTCTGGCGAAGGTGGAGTATAAGGACAACATGAATCTGGTGGTGGTGGCGACGGCGATTGCCTTCGGCATGATCCCGATTGTGATGCCGACTTTTTACGATCAGTTCCCGAATTGGGTGCGCACCTTGCTGCATTCAGGTATCAGCGCGTCGTGTCTGGTGGCGTTGCTGCTGAATCTGTTGTTCAACCGGATCGAGGCGGCGGAGAAAAATAGGGCGGGGGAGGAGCTTTCCTGAGGAATGCGGGCGCAGCGGGCTGCGCCCGGTAGGATCAATCGTGCCGCAGGAAGCTGTCGGCATCGCGCCAGGCCGGGAAAGCGCTGCGGTAGATTTGCAGGTTTTCCAGCGACAGTTCGGCGTCCAGCCGTGCGGCGGCGCCCGGTTCCGCCTGCGCCAGCGTTTCGCCTTGCGGGCTGAAGATCAGGCTGTCGCCGCTGTAGTTCAGCCCGTTGCCGTCTTCGCCGACGCGATTGCAGCCGGCCACGTAGACCTGATTCTCAATGGCGCGTGCGGCCAGCAGCGTTTGCCAGTGTTTGCTGCGCGCCGCCGGCCAATTGGCGACGTACAGCGCCAGATCGTAATCCTGCTGATAGCGGGACCACACCGGGAAGCGCAGGTCGTAACAGATTTGCGGCAGAATGCGCCAGCCGCGCCATTCGAAAATCTCGCGCTTTTTACCGGCGCGGTAATGCAGGTGCTCGCCGGCCATGCGGAACAGGTGGCGCTTATCGTAAGCATGTACCCGGCCGTTCGGTTCGACCAACAGGAAACGGTTGACTGCGCCCTCGGCGGTTTTCAGTGCCACGCTGCCACCGACCAGGGCGTTGCTTTTGCTTGCCCAGCCGTGCAGCCAGGCGATCACCTGCTGCTCCGGCAGTGCGCTTTCCCCGGCGTCCATGGCGAAGCCGGTGGTGAACATTTCCGGCAGCACGATCAGATCACGGCCGGTCAGCGGTGCCAGCAGCTCATCGAAATGGCGCAGGTTGGTTTCGCCGTCGCGCCAGACCAGCGGTTGTTGCAACAGGGTAATTTTTAAAGTCGACATAACCGCTCCGCAGCCGCATCCAGCGTGGCGTCCTGTTTAGCGAAGCACAGCCGGATCAATTTATGAGGGAAAGGATCGGCACAGAAGACCGACAGCGGAATTGCCGCCACGCCCACGTGCTCGGTTAACCAATGACAGAAAGCGACGTCATCCAAATCGGAGACCGCGCTGTAATCTGCCAGCAAGAAGTATGTACCTTCACAGGGTAAAATTTCCAGTCGGCTGTTTGACAGCGCCTGCACAAAGCGATCGCGCTTGGCGCGGTAAAACGCCGACAACTGTTGCCAATGCTCCGGCTCGCTGCGCAGCATATCCGCCAGCGCCAGCTGTGCCGGGGTGTTGACCGAGAAAGTCAGGTATTGATGCACTTTACGTACTTCGGCGCTCAGTGCGGCGGGGGCCACGCAGTAACCCACTTTCCAGCCGGTCATGTGGAAGGTTTTGCCGAAAGAGGACACCGCGATGGCACGTTGCCGCAGTTGCGGATGGGCCAGCACGCTGGCATGGCCGCCCTGGGCAAAGCAAATATGTTCATACACTTCGTCGCTCAGCACATAGATTTCATGATCGCTAATCGCGCGCCACAGCTGTTGCATATCTTCCGCCTGCCAGGCGGTGGCGGATGGGTTGTGCGGCGTATTGAGGATCACCAGCCGGGTGCGAGGCGAAAGCAATTCGGCAAACTGCTGCCAGTCCACGCCGAACGTCGGCGGCTGTAGCGCAATGCGCTTCAATATGCCGCCGGACAGGGTTACCGCCGGCGCATAGCTGTCGTAGCTGGGATCGAAGCAGACAACTTCATCGCCGGGGCGCACCAACGCGCTGATGGCAGCGAACAGCGCTTCTGTGGCGCCTGCCGTCACCGTGACTTCGCTGGCAGCGTCCGGCAGCCAGCCGTACAGCCCGGCGGTTTTCTCGGCGATGGCTTCGCGCAACGGTGCAACACCGGTCATGGGGGCATATTGGTTGGCACCCTGGTTGACGTGCCAGGCCAGGCGCTCCTTCAGATAATCCGGGCCATCGAAATCGGGGAAGCCCTGCGACAGGTTGATCGCCTGATACTGCGCCGCCAGCGCACTCATCTGCGTGAAAATGGTGGTGCCCAGAGCGGGCAATTTACTGTCGGGAATCAATGCTGATGTGCTCATAGCGGGCTAATACTCCTGGCGCTTAGGTTGCCGTCAATATAACACGATGTTAGTATTTGGCAATCAAGACGCTTAGATGGCTAAATGAAGAAAAGATCTAACTATATAAGTAAATCATTCTAAGCTCCCTATGCTGATAACCTTAGAAACCGGGAAACGATAATGACGGAAAATCCGCAACTTACAGCGCTATTGGCTGCCTGCCACTGGATTGGCGAAAAGGGCTGGTGCCCGGCGACCGGCGGCAATATGTCGCTGCGTCTCGACGATCTACGTTGCCTGGTCACCGAGTCCGGCAAGGATAAGGGTAGCCTGACCGAAGCGGACTTCCTGCTGGTGGAAACCGCGACCAATCATGTGCCGAGCGGTCGCACACCTTCGGCGGAAACCGGCCTGCATACCCTGATTTACCGGCTGTACCCGCAGATAGGTGCGGTGCTGCATACCCATTCGGTGAATGCGACCGTGCTGTCGCGCGTTGAACGCAGCGACGGGCTGGTGTTGCAGGGCTATGAAATGCAAAAATCGCTCGGTGGCCAGAGCAGCCATCTGGACAGCGTGATTATTCCCATTTTCGATAACGACCAGGATATTCCGCGGCTTGCGGCGCGCGTGGCGGCTTATGCCGAAGTGACGCCACTGCAGTACGGTTTTTTGGTCCGCGGACACGGCCTGTATTGCTGGGGCCGCCAGGTAGCGGAAGCCCGCCGCCACCTTGAAGGGCTGGAATTCCTGTTCCAGTGCGAACTGCAACGCCGTTTACTGGAGGCTAAATGATCCGCGCCATCGTCACCGATATTGAAGGCACCACCAGCGATATCCGCTTCGTGCACCAGGTGCTTTTTCCCTATGCGCGTGAGCGGCTGGCGGAGTTTCTCCGTCAGCACGCCGCCGATGCCGAAGTGGCCGCACCGCTGGCCGCGCTACGGCAGGAAATTGACCAGCCGCAGGCGGACATTGAGCAGTTGATTGCCGCGCTGTACCGTTTTATGGATGAAGATCGCAAATCCACCACGCTGAAGGCGCTGCAGGGCATCATTTGGCGCAGCGGCTACCAGAACGGTGATTTTCGCGGACATCTGTACCCGGAAGTGGCCGGGCAACTGGCAGCCTGGCAGCAGCAAGGGCTTAAACTGTACGTATACTCTTCCGGCTCGGTGGAGGCGCAAAAGCTGCTGTTCGGCTACAGCGATGCGGGGGATTTGCAGCCGCTGTTCAGCGGCTATTTCGATACTCATGTCGGTGCCAAGCGTGAAACCGCTTCGTACCGAAATATCGCCGCTGAAATTGGCATTGCGCCCGACGAGCTGTTGTTCCTTTCCGACATTCATCAAGAGCTGGATGCCGCACGAGCCGCAGGTTGGCGTACTTGCCAGTTGATCCGCGACGACGCCGATGCGCAGAGCCGGCACCCGCAGGTTAACCGTTTTGATCAGATCGATTTAGGGGAGTTTGCCTCATGAGTGGATTGACCATTTTCAGCGATAAAGAGCCGCAGCAACCCTTATGGCAGAGCCAGGATGCTGAGGCTATTCAACAGCAACTGACGCAAATTGGCGTGCGCTTCGAGCGCTGGCAGGCGGATCGCGAACTGGGTGAAAACCCGGAGCCGGCGGCGGTGATTGCCGCCTATCAGCACGAGATTGATCGGCTGGTGGCGGAGAAGGGTTATCAGAGCTGGGACGTGATCAGCATGCGTCCGGATAATGCGCAGCGCGAAGCCTTGCGCAGCAAATTTCTTTCCGAACATACGCACGGCGAAGATGAGGTGCGCTTCTTTGTGGCCGGTGCGGGGCTGTTCTGCCTGCATCTGGATGGCAAGATCTTCCAGATCCTGTGCGAGAAGAACGATCTGATTTCGGTACCGGCCAATACCCGTCACTGGTTCGATATGGGGTCGGCGCCAAACTTTACCGCGATCCGCGTCTTCGATAATCCGGAAGGTTGGGTTGCGCATTTCACCGGCGACACGATCGCCGATGCCTATCCGCGCCTGGATTAAGATTTAACGGGGCGGCTTTCTCGCCCCATTATTGATTACCCCAGCGCCCGCAGGAAAATCCCGTCATTGACCTGTTGCGGTGTAATCACTCCGCTGTCGAATACCCAACCGCTAATCAGCTCCGCAGGCGTCACGTCAAACGCCGGGTTATAAACCGGGGCATCGGCAGGCGCCCACTGGCATGATCCGAAACTGCCGGAAACGCCGGTCACCTCGGTTGCGGCCCGTTGTTCAATCGGGATGGCCGCGCCGTTCGGGCAGTGCGGATCGTGGGTGGTGTGCGGGGCGGCCACGTAGAACGGAATACGGTGATAGTGCGCCAATACCGCCAGGCTGTAGGTACCAATCTTGTTGGCGACGTCGCCGTTGGCGGCGATGCGGTCTGCGCCAACCCACACGGCATCTACCTGGCCCTGCGCCATCAGGCTGGCGGCCATCGAATCGCAAATCAGCCGGTAGGGAATGCCGAGCTCACCCAGTTCCCAGGCGGTTAGGCGACCGCCCTGCAGCAACGGACGGGTTTCATCGACCCACACCTGTTGTACTTTCCCTTGTTGATGGGCGCGCAACAGTACGCCGATAGCCGTGCCGATACCGGCGGTCGCCAGGCCACCGGTATTGCAATGGGTCAACAGGCGGCTGCCGGGCTGCACCAGCTCCGCACCATGATCGGCGATCCGATCGCACAACTTGCGGTCTTCTTTTACCAGTCGCAACGCTTCCTCAACCATCGCAGGTACCCACTGCGGTTGTGCCAGAGCCTGCTTCATGCGGTCCAGATTATTCATCAGATTAACCGCCGTCGGGCGTGAGGCGCGTAAGGTGACCAATGCTTGCTCCAGTTCTTCACGCGGCAGACCGCGTTCCGCCAGCAGCGCCAGCAACAGGCTGGCGGACAGGCCGATCAGCGGCGCGCCCCGAACCCGCAAGGTGAGGATGTGATCGACCAACTCCTCCACGCTGTCGCACTGGCGCCACTGTTTTTCCTGCGGCAAAGCCTGCTGGTCGAGGATCCAAAGTCGGTTGTCACTCAGGGTCAAACTGGTGGTGTTAAGCGATTGCATCGGCAGTTAAATCCTTGTTGCGTTGTTATTGCATCTGAAAAGGTATTCTGCCAACATGCCATACGGATGTATAGACGTCCAAATGCTTTTACGTCTAAAAAAATAACATCGCTGCGTCAGTGAGAAAAATCAGAGGGGTTGGGAATGTCGCTTTATCGTACCTTTACTGCTGCCGATGCCGTTGAATATGCCCGTCAATACGGGCAATTGGCCGATCCGCAGGCGCTGGTTAGCGCTGACGAGATTGGTGACGGCAACCTGAACCTGGTGTTCAAAATCCGCGATCGCGATGGCGTAAGCCGGGTGATCGTCAAACAGGCGTTGCCGTACGTACGCTGTGTGGGCGAATCCTGGCCGCTGACCCTGGATCGGGCGCGGATTGAAGCGGAAACCCTGTTGATCCACGGCGGGTTTTGCCCACGGCATACGGTGAAGGTGCTGCATCACGATCCTGAATTGGCGGTGATGGTGCAGGAGGATCTTTCCGATCATCACATCTGGCGCAACGAGCTGATCAAAGGCCACTATTACCCGTTGGCCGCTGGGCAACTGGCGGAATATCTGGCGCAAACCCTGTTTCATACCTCCGATTTTTACCAGACGGCGCAAGAAAAAAAGGCCGAGGTCAGCCGCTTCACCAACCCTGAGCTGTGCCAGATCACCGAAGATCTGTTCTTTACCGACCCCTATATCGATCACGAACGCAACCAGTTCGACGAGGCGTTGCTACCGCAGGTGCGAGCGTTGCGTGACGATGCCGCGTTGAGGCTGGCGGTGGCCGGGCTGAAGCACCGTTTCCTCAGCAAGGCGGAAGCGCTGCTGCATGGCGATATTCACAGCGGCTCGATTTTTGTTGCGGAAGGCAAGCTGAAGGCGATAGATGCCGAGTTTGGTTTCTATGGCCCGATAGGTTTTGACGTCGGCAGCGCGTTGGGTAACCTGTTGCTGAATTACTGCGGTTTGCCGGGACTGTTGGGGCCGCGCGATGCCGCCGCCGGGCGGGAGCAGCGCTTGCAGGATGTGCGCGAACTCTGGCTGATTTTTGCCGATCGCTTCCTGGCGCTGTGCCACCAACAGACTCGCGAGATAGCGCTGGCGGTGCCGGGCTATGCCGAACAGTTCCTGCAGCAGGTGTGGACCGATGCCATAGGTTACTGCGGCAGCGAGTTGATCCGCCGCACTATCGGCCTGGCACACGTCGCCGATCTGGACAGCATCAGCGATGCCGAAATGCGCACCGAATGCCAGCGCAGCGCCCTGAGTTTGGGCCGAGCGCTGATCGTCAACGCGGCGCAGATTGAGCATATCGACGCCCTGCTGGCGCGTATCCGCCAGAACGGCTAGGCGTTGTCTGGGCACCGCTACCAGGAAGAGGGGGCTCATGGATCCTCTGTCTAACAACCAACGGGCGGGGCGAACCCCGCCGTTGGGTTGCCTTACCCTTCTGATTCGTAAGCCAAAATGGCCGCAACCTCCGTGTCTCCCAGTTTGATGCGCAGTTCACATAGCGAACCGCGAGTGATCCAGATGAACGCAATCAGCGTCATGCAGATAATCATCAGCCTCAGAACGACCCGTTCCTGCTGCATTTCTGACCTCCTTATCCTTGCCTTCCGGCGGGTAAGAGGCTAACCTGATGTTGCTTAGACATTCAGAGTGGCCTCGGGTTGATAATATCGACTCGGGGCCTTTCTCTTTCTATCCGTTGCTTATGCCCCGGAAAGAAAGATCCAGAGCACCCGCTACGCAGTCTATCCGATTATTCCCGAGGTTAAATTAGCCGTTCTGGCAAGGTTGCGAGCCGCCGCGCATTTTGCATATTTTGATAGAATGCGGGCTGGAGGAGGAAGAGGGTGCTCATGGATCCTCTGTCTAACAACCAACGGGCGGGGCGAACCCCGCCGTTGGGTTGCCTTACCCTTCGGATTCGTAAGCCAAAATGGCCGCAACCTCCGTGTCTCCCAGTTTGATGTGCAGTTCACATAGCGAACCGCGAGTGATCCACATGAGCGCAATCAGCGTCATGCAGATAATCATCAGCCTCAGAACGACCCGTTCCTGCTGCATTTCTGACCTCCTTATCCTTGCCTTCCGGCGGGTAAGAGGCTAACCTGATGTTGTTTGGACATTCAGAGTGGCCTCGGGTTGATAATATCGACTCGGGGCCTTTCTCTTTCTATCCGTTGCTTATGCCCCGGAAAGAAAGATCCAGAGCACCCGCTACGCAGTCTATCCGATTATTCCCGAGGTTAAATTAGCCGTTCTGGCAAGGTTGCGAGCCGCCGCGCATTTTGCATATTTTGATAGAATGCGGGCTGGAGGAGGAAGAGGGTGCTCATGGATCCTCTGTCTAACAACCAACGGGCGGGGCGAACCCCGCCGTTGGGTTGCCTTACCCTTCGGATTCGTAAGCCAAAATGGCCGCAACCTCCGTGTCTCCCAGTTTGATGTGCAGTTCACATAGCGAACCGCGAGTGATCCACATGAGCGCAATCAGCGTCATGCAGATAATCATCAGCCTCAGAACGACCCGTTCCTGCTGCATTTCTGACCTCCTTATCCTTGCCTTCCGGCGGGTAAGAGGCTAACCTGATGTTGTTTGGACATTCAGAGTGGCCTCGGGTTGATAATATCGACTCGGGGCCTTTCTCTTTCTATCCGTTGCTTATGCCCCGGAAAGAAAGATCCAGAGCACCCGCTACGCAGTCTATCCGATTATTCCCGAGGTTAAATTAGCCGTTCTGGCAAGGCTGCGAGCCGCTGCGCATTTTGCTGCGGTACAAAAAGAAAAAGGGGCGATAATCATCGCCCCTGGGTAAGTGGGAGTAACGTCGTTACGCCGCTTCGGTATGCTGTTGGCGCTTAGACGGCGCTACCGGCTTTTCCGGCTTGTTGGCCGCCAGCGCATCCGGCTCGAAGTCATCTACGTTGATGGAACGCAGACGGCTCTCTTCGGCTTTCACCAGGATCTTCGCTTCATCGGCGCTGATCTTGCCCTCTTCCAGCGCACGCTGCGCTAGGCGATCCAACCGGGTAAACGGCAGGTTCTTGCCGCTTTCCTTGCACAGGCGCAGGTGAATCGGCTCGGCGGCAATGACGTCAGCCAGCGCGGCTTCCAGCAGGCCAACCGGGTTATGTTCGCTTGGCGTCAGGTACTGGCCACGTCCCAAACGGCTGCGGGTTGCGGACGGTTGCTGGATGATCTTGGCCAACTGGTGGTCCAGGCGATCAGAAGG
This sequence comes from Serratia inhibens, assembly GCF_003591175.1. Classification (GTDB taxonomy): domain Bacteria; phylum Pseudomonadota; class Gammaproteobacteria; order Enterobacterales; family Enterobacteriaceae; genus Serratia; species Serratia inhibens. The sequence continues at coordinate 59,176 of NZ_QYYG01000005.1, forward strand.
TGCGGTATGCACGCGGCCGAACGGGAAGATCACGAAGCGCATCATGCCGGCGATAAAAGGGTTCGGGAAGTTGCGCAGCAGATCGTCCAACGCTTGTTCTGCCTGATGCAGACTGTCCTGCACACCCCAATGCACCAGCGGCAAATCTTCTTTCTGACGGCCTTCATCTTCAAAACGTTTCAGCGTCGCGGAAGCCAGGTACATCTGGCTGAGGATATCCCCCAGACGGGCGGAGATACGCTCGCGGCGTTTCAGGCTGCCGCCCAGCACGCCCATGGAGACGTCCGACAGCAGTGCCAGGTTCGCGCTCAGGCGGTTCAACTGTTGGTAGTAACGGCGTGTCGCATCTTTGGTTGGCGTGTTGCTGGTGCGGCCGTTGGTCAGGCCCAGCCAGAAGCTGCGTACCTTGCTGCTGCCCACGTGGCCCAGATGGCCGAACAGTGATTTGTCGAAGGCGTTCAGGTCATTGCTCTGCGCCGCCGCCATTTCATCCAGTACGTAGGGATGGCAGCGAATGGCGCCCTGGCCGAAGATCATCATGGTGCGGGTCAGGATATTGGCGCCTTCTACCGTGATGGCGATCGGTGCGCCCTGGTAGGCTCGGGCCAGGAAGTTGGATTTGCCCAGCATGATACCTTTACCGCCGGCGATATCCATTGCATCAATGATTGCCTGCTGACCTCTGTGGGTACAGTGGTATTTCACGATAGCTGACAGCACCGCCGGTTTCTCGCCCAGCATCAGGCCGCTGGTGATCAGCGTTGCCGCCGCATCCATCACATAGGTGTTACCGGCGATACGCGCCAACGGCTCTTCGATACCTTCCATCTTGCCGATAGAGATCTTGAACTGACGGCGGATATGGGCGTAAGCGCCAATGGCCAGCGCCATAGACTTCACGCTGCCGGTGGAGTTGGAAGGCAGCGTGATGCCGCGGCCTACCGACAGGCACTCAACCAGCATGCGCCAGCCCTGGCCGGCCATTTTTGGCCCGCCGATGATGTAATCGATAGGGACGAACACGTCGCTGCCGCGGGTTGGGCCGTTCTGGAACGGCACGTTCAGCGGGAAGTGGCGGTTGCCGATTTCAACGCCAGGGGTGCTGGTCGGGATCAGCGCACAGGTGATGCCCGGTGATTCGTTATCGCTCAGCAGGCGGTTCGGGTCATGCAGTTTGAACGCCAGGCCCAGCACGGTTGCGACCGGTGCCAGCGTGATATAGCGTTTGTTCCAGGTCAGGCGCATGCCCAATACCTGTTCGCCTTGCCACTCGCCCATGCAGACGGTGCCGACATCCGGAATAGCGCCGGCGTCTGAACCCGCTTCGGGGCTGGTCAGGGCGAAACAAGGGATCTCCTCGCCGCGCGCCAGGCCCGGCAGGTAGTGGTTTTTCTGTTCGTCAGTACCGTAGTGCTGCAGCAGTTCACCCGGGCCGAGGGAGTTCGGCACACCAACGGTGATCGCCAGAATACCGGAAACGCCGGACAGTTTTTGCAGCACGCGCGCCTGGGCATAAGGCGAGAATTCCAGGCCGCCGTATTCTTTCTTGATGATCATCGCAAAGAAGCGGTGTTCTTTCAGATAGGCCCACAGTTCCGGCGGCAAGTCGGCCAGTTCATGGGTAATCTGGAAATCGTTCGCCATGCGGCAGGCTTCTTCCACCGGACCGTCGATAAACGCTTGTTCTTCGGCGGTCAGCTGTGGTTTCGGGTAGTTATGCAGCTTGTTCCAGTCCGGTTGGCCGCGGAACAGATCGCCTTCCCACCAGGTGGTGCCGGCTTCGATAGCTTCTTTTTCGGTGGTGGACATCGGCGGCATGACTTTGCGGAACGCGCGCAGCGCCGGAGCGGACAGCATCGAACGGCGCAGGGACGTCAGGTTCAGCGGCAGCAGGACAATCGCCAGCGGCAGCAGCATCCAGAAGGTCCACAGGCCGATAATGCCCATGGCGGCGGTATATGCCAGCAGAATAAGGCTACTGAGGGTGAGGTTCACTCGGTGATAAAACACCACACCAATGAGTGCGAGTAAAACAACAATACTAAGAACCATCATAAGAAGCTCCGAAGTAGTAAGAGGTCTGACCTGTTGTATGTATGTAATAGGTTTTAGTACAACCCCATATTTTTATCAATGCATTTACAGTTTAATTACAACTTAAGTCACAAACTGAGCGCATCAATAGTCAAAAACCTCACCCGCACCTCAACCGGCGCGCTGTTTGATTCACAATGCTTCTCGGTTTTTCCCCGATCCGGTACACTGCGGAGCGGAAGATTGACGATAACAAGAGGTTCCTCATGTACCACGACCTTATTCGCAGTGAACTGAACGAAGCGGCCGATACCCTGGCGAAATTTATCAATGACGATGCCAATATCGACGCCATTCAACGCGCGGCAGTGCTGTTGGCCGATTCCTTTAAAGCAGGCGGGAAAGTGATTTCCTGTGGCAACGGCGGCTCACATTGTGACGCCATGCACTTTGCCGAAGAACTGACCGGTCGCTATCGCGAAAACCGCCCGGGCTATCCGGCGATTGCCATTTCCGATGTCAGCCACCTGTCTTGCGTCAGCAACGATTTCGGTTACGAATACGTGTTCTCACGTTACGTGGAAGCGGTAGGCCGCGAAGGCGACGTGTTGCTGGGCATTTCCACTTCGGGCAATTCGGGCAACATCATTAAAGCTATCGAAGCGGCGCGCGCCAAAGGGATGAAAGTGATCACCCTGACCGGCAAAGACGGCGGTAAAATGGCCGGCTCCGCAGATGTGGAAATCCGCGTACCGCATTTCGGGTACGCCGACCGTATTCAAGAGATCCATATCAAAGCGATTCACATCTTGATTCAGTTGATTGAAAAAGAGATGGTTAAGGCTTAATGGCTTCAGGGGGCATGCCGCCCCCCAGACATTTTGTAAGGGCGCCGCATGCTGCGCCCACATAGAACAGTGCCAGTGTGGTAAGGAGTGGCAAGCGATGTGTGAACTGCTCGGGATGAGCGCAAACGTACCGACCGATATCTGCTTTAGCTTTACCGGGCTGGTTCAGCGCGGTGGCCGTACCGGGCCACATAAAGATGGTTGGGGCATTACCTTCTATGAAGGTAACGGCTGCCGTACGTTTAAGGATCCCCAACCGAGTTTCGATTCGCCGATTGCCCGTCTGGTGCAGGAATACCCGATCAAATCCTGCGCGGTGGTATCGCACATCCGCCAGGCCAATCGCGGCGAAGTGGCGCTGGAAAATACCCACCCGTTTACCCGCGAGCTATGGGGCCGTAACTGGACCTACGCGCATAATGGTCAGTTGAAAGGCTATCGTCAGTTGGAAACCGGCACCTTCCGCCCGGTGGGCCAGACTGACAGCGAATATGCTTTCTGCTGGCTACTGCATCAACTTTCCCTGAAATACCCGCGCACCCCGAGCCGTTGGCCGCCGGTATTCCGCTATATCGCACTGCTGGCGGATCAACTGCGCAAGAAAGGGGTATTCAATATGTTGCTGTCGGACGGGCGTTTTGTCATGGCCTACTGCTCCACCAACTTATATTGGATCACCCGCCGCGCGCCGTTTGGCAAAGCCACGTTGCTCGATCAGGATGTGGAGATTGATTTTCAGCAGCAGACCACACCCAACGATGTGGTCACGGTGATTGCTACCCAGCCGCTGACGGCGAATGAAACCTGGCACAAGATTGCGCCAGGCGAGTTCGCATTATTTCACTTCGGTGAGCGGCTTGGTTTGAGCGAAGGGGTTGGTGCTGACAGCGGGAGCCGTTGACGCGTATTGCGTCATCTGGCTGGTGCTCATGACCGGCTGACCCAGTACGTACTGGCCATTGGCGACGCTGACCATCGGCGGCTGATGATTCTTGACGAAGTAGTCATAGCCTGGTTTCAACTGGTTCCAGAAGGCGATATCGCTGGAGGAGCGGTGACGTTTCAGGTTTTGATCGGTCATGCGGAACGGATAGATGCTGATATCGATCCGGCTCTGGCCATAAGCGAATGCGGCTTCCACGTAGCGGTAAATCTCATCCATATAGGTGTTGGTCATTGCGTAACAACCAATCGATTTACATTCACCGTGGATCATCAGATAAGCGCCGGAATAACCCTGCGATTTGTCGTAATCGTTCGGGAAACCGATATTTATTGCACGATAATATTTGCTGTCGGGTTTCAGATGGCGTGAGTCGACGCTATAAAAACCTTCCGGGCTTTTAAAGTCACCTTCACGGCGTTTCGGGCCGAGTCCGCCGGAAAAATTACAGATGCGGAAGGAGTTCACCAGACGGAATTCGTTGCCCATTTTGGCATACAATTCCAGCGTGCGTTCTTCTTTGAAGATCTGAATATAGACCGGTGAACCTACTAATTGCTGTTTAACTACCGGTGCCTCGGGAACCTGCTCGCTGGCGCTGCAGGCCGTGATCATCGGCATAGAAAAAAGCATCGCAAACAACAGCGCGATTTTGCTCATTATTATTCCTGCTTATATTTATCTGCTGGCTCAATGAACTCGGCCAACATGCCACTGATTATTGTTTTACTGCTTTAAAACACCGCCAGATTACCAGTGTGTTTTTTTTTAGCAATATGCGATGTGTATAAAAAAACCACAAACTTCGATAAAAGTGAATCGACAGGCAGATTTTAACGATCGGTGGTGTAAAACAGCAGACATTTAATTGCATTTGCTTGACTCAGGTCACTGCTCAACGCAGAACAAAGTGGTGAAAAATGTTAATATTCCGGCTCCGGTTAACCTGTTGTTGCCGATGCAGAAGCGGGCCTTGATCTTATATCCATGGCGATAACATGGGCTTTGTGGCAACAAAGTATTAACAGCGTTTTTTTGTGGTGCAAGACGGTTTGTCGTGCAAAACCAGGCAGACGGGAGTCAATCAAGGGAATGTGCGTAACCCCATTTTGTCAGCGCGAAAGAATTCATGTTGAGCGTGATGCCGTTGCGCTTAACCCGGAGGCTGCTGATGCAGTCTCATCATCCAGGCATCGTCAGCACCAGCCTCTGGGGCCGGTAAGACGTGTAAACCTAGTCAACATCGTATAAATCCTATGATTAAAATCAGAAAAGGGTTAGATCTGCCCATTGCCGGAGCTCCGGTTCAGGCGATTCAGGACGGCCCACCAGTTCAGCATGTTGCCCTGCTTGGGGAAGAATACGTCGGCATGCGCCCTTCCATGTTAGTGCAGGAAGGCGATGCCGTTAAGAAAGGCCAGGCGCTGTTCGAAGATAAAAAGAACCCCGGGGTTTTCTTCACGGCTCCCGCCAGCGGCCGCATCGCGGCAATCAACCGTGGCGAGCGCCGGGTGTTGCAGTCCGTGGTTATTGCGATAGAAAACGGCGGAGATGAGCAACTTGAGTTCGCTCATTATCCGGTAGCCGAATTGTCGGAACTGCCGCGAGAGCAGGTTGAAGGTGAGCTGATCGCCAGCGGCCTGTGGACCGCGCTGCGCACCCGCCCCTTCAGTAAAACGCCGCGTCCCGGCACCACCCCGCGCGCCATCTTCGTGACCGCCATGGACAGCCAGCCGTTGGCCGCCGATCCGCAGGTGATCATTGCCGGGCAACGGGAAGCCTTTAACGCCGGGCTGGCGGTGTTGGCGCGCCTGACCGACGGCAAGCTGCACGTTTGCCACGCCGCAGGTGCGAATCTGGGCAAACAGCCTGGTGCGCAGATAACCTACAACGAATTCGCCGGCCCGCATCCCGCCGGGCTGGTGGGCACCCATATTCACTTCCTCGAACCGGTCAGTTTGAAAAAAACCGTCTGGCATATCGGCTATCAGGACGTCATCGCCATCGGCACGCTGTTCACCACCGGTCATCTCGACACCCGTCGGGTGGTGGCGCTGGCCGGGCCGCAGGTAGAACAGCCGGCGCTGCTGCGTACCCGGTTGGGCGCCAGCATTGAGCAACTGACCGCCGGCCGCCTTAAAAGCGGTGAGAACCGGGTGATTTCCGGTTCGGTGCTGAGCGGCACTCATGTCGCCGGCCCGAATGCGTATCTCGGCCGTTTTCACTCGCAGGTTTGCGTGCTGCAGGAAGGGCGTGATAAACAGCTGTTCGGCTGGATCGCACCTTCACCGGACAAATTCTCCATTACCCGCACCACGCTGGGCCACTTCCTGAAAAATAAGCTGTTCGCCTTCTCGACCACCACCCATGGCGGCGAGCGTGCAATGGTCCCGATCGGCAACTACGAACGGGTGATGCCGCTGGACATTCTGCCGACTCTGCTACTGCGCGATCTGCTGGCGGGCGATACCGACAGCGCGCAGGCGCTGGGTTGCCTGGAGCTGGATGAGGAAGATCTGGCGCTGTGCACTTTCGTTTGTCCGGGCAAGTATGAATATGCGCCGGTGCTGCGCGACGTGCTGACCAAGATTGAGCAGGAAGGATAACCGATGGGCCTGAAGAACTTTTTTGACAAGATCGAGCATCACTTCACGCCGGGCGGCAAGCTGGAAAAGTGGTACCCGCTGTTCGAAGCGACCACCACGGTGTTTTACACCCCCGGTCTGGTGACGCGCGGCGCTTCGCACGTGCGCGACGCCATCGATCTGAAACGCATGATGATCCTGGTATGGCTGGCGGTGTTCCCGGCGATGTTCTGGGGCATGTACAACGTCGGCCAGCAGGCCATTCCGGCGCTGCACCATCTGTACAGCGGCGATCAACTGCAGCAGGTGCTGGCGGGCGACTGGCATTACCGGCTGGCGCAGTGGCTGGGGGCGTCGCTGGCGGCGGATGCCGGCTGGGCCAGCAAGATGGTGCTTGGCGCCTGCTACTTTATGCCGATCTACGCCGTGGTGTTTCTCGTCGGCGGTTTCTGGGAAGTGCTGTTCGCGGTCATCCGCAAGCATGAGATTAACGAAGGTTTCTTCGTCACCTCGATTTTGTTTGCGCTGATTGTGCCGCCAACGCTACCGCTGTGGCAGGCGGCGCTCGGCATCAGCTTCGGCGTGGTGGTGGCGAAAGAGATTTTCGGCGGCACCGGGCGCAATTTCCTCAACCCGGCGCTGGCGGGGCGCGCTTTCTTGTTCTTCGCCTATCCGGCGCAGATCTCCGGTGACCTGGTGTGGACCGCCGCCGACGGTTTCTCCGGTGCGACGCCCTTGGCGCAGTGGAGCGTGGGTGGAGCGCACAGCCTGAGCAACCTGGCCACTGGCCAGTCAATCAGTTGGATGGACGCTTTCCTCGGCAACATCCCCGGCTCGGTCGGTGAGGTTTCCACGCTGATGATCCTGATCGGCGGTGCGATTATCCTGTTTGGCCGCGTGGCCTCCTGGCGTATTGTCGCCGGCGTGATGCTCGGCATGATGGCCACCGCCTTCCTGTTCAACAGCATCGGCTCTGCCACCAATCCGCTGTTCGCCATGCCGTGGTATTGGCATCTGGTGTTGGGCGGCTTTGCCTTCGGCATGATCTTTATGGCCACCGACCCGGTTTCCGCCGCCTTTACCAACAAGGGAAAGTGGTGGTACGGCATCCTGATTGGCGTGATGTGCGTGTTGATCCGGGTGGTCAACCCGGCCTACCCGGAAGGCATGATGCTGGCGATCCTGTTCGCCAATCTGTTCGCACCGCTGTTCGATTATCTGGTGGTGCAGGCCAACATCAAGCGGAGAAAAGCCCGTGGCGAATGAAGCTAAAAACGACACTATCGGCAAAACGCTGCTGGTGGTACTGCTGCTGTGTCTGGTGTGTTCGGTGGTGGTGGCGGGTTCCGCCGTCGGCCTCAAGTCCAAACAGCAGGAGCAAAAGCTGCTCGACAAGCAGCGCAATATCCTCGACGTAGCCGGCCTGTTGCAGCCGAAGATGGAAGGTGAGCAGGTCAAGGCGTTGTTCACCCAGCGCATCGAACCGCGCTTGCTGGATTTGAACAGCGGTGAGTTCGTGGCGGGCAATGCGGCGGCGTTCGATCTGGCCGCTGCGCTGCGTGACGATGCCAAAAGCGTCGCCTTGCCGGCAGGTGAAGATCCGGCTGGCATCAAACGCCGCAGCAACCGGGCGGAAATCTATCTGGTTCGCGATAACGGCGGGGCGGTGAACCAAATCGTGCTGCCGGTCTACGGCACCGGCCTATGGTCGATGATGTACGCTTTTGTGGCGCTGGACAGCGACGGCAATACGGTGAAAGGCATCACTTATTACGATCAGGGGGAAACCCCGGGCCTGGGCGGTGAAGTTGAGAATGCCGGTTGGCGTCAGCAGTGGATCGGCAAAAAGCTGTTTGATAACGACGGCAAGCCGGCGATCCGCGTGGTGAAAGGCGGGGCGCGTCAAGGGGATGAGCACGGGGTGGACGGTTTGTCCGGCGCCACGCTGACCTCCAACGGCGTGCAGCACACTTTTGATTTCTGGTTGGGCGAGCAAGGTTTTGGCCCATTCCTGCAAAAAGTCCGTGAAGGAGCGCTGAAAAATGGCTGATTCCAAAGAGATTAAGCGGGTCCTGCTCGGGCCGCTGTTTGATAACAACCCTATAGCCTTGCAGGTGCTCGGGGTGTGTTCCGCGTTGGCGGTGACCACCAAGCTGGAAACGGCGGTGGTGATGACCATCGCGGTGACCCTGGTCACGGCGTTCTCCAGCTTCTTTATTTCCCTGATCCGTCACCATATTCCGAACAGCGTGCGCATCATCGTGCAGATGGCGATTATCGCCTCGCTGGTGATTGTGGTCGATCAGCTGCTGCGCGCTTATGCGTTCGAGATTTCCAAGCAGCTGTCGGTGTTTGTCGGCCTGATCATCACCAACTGTATCGTGATGGGGCGTGCCGAAGCCTACGCCATGAAGTCGCCGCCTATTGAAAGCTTTATGGACGGTATCGGCAACGGGCTGGGTTATGGGGTGATCCTGGTGCTGGTCGGTTTCCTGCGCGAGCTGATTGGCTCGGGCAAGCTGTTTGGCATTCCGGTGCTGGATACGGTGCAGAACGGCGGCTGGTATCAGCCGAACGGCCTGTTCCTGCTGGCGCCGAGCGCGTTCTTTATCATCGGCCTGCTGATTTGGGTGCTGCGCACCCTGAAGCCCGCACAGATCGAAAAGGAGTAACGGCCGATGGAACATTATATCAGCCTGTTTGTGCGCGCGGTGTTCGTTGAGAACATGGCGTTGGCGTTCTTCCTGGGGATGTGCACCTTCCTGGCGGTGTCGAAGAAGGTGTCGACCGCCTTCGGTCTGGGCATCGCCGTGACCATAGTGCTCGGCATCTCGGTGCCGGCGAACAATCTGGTCTACAACCTGGTGCTGCGCGATGGCGCGTTGATGGAAGGCGTCGATCTGAGCTTCCTCAACTTCATTACCTTTATCGGCGTGATCGCGGCGCTGGTGCAGATTTTGGAGATGATCCTCGATCGCTTTTTCCCGTCGTTGTACAACGCACTCGGCATTTTCCTGCCCTTGATCACCGTGAACTGCGCCATTTTCGGCGGCGTGTCCTTTATGGTGCAACGCGACTACAACTTTGCAGAATCGGTGGTGTACGGCTTCGGTTCCGGCACCGGCTGGATGCTGGCGATTGTCGCGATGGCGGGGATCCGCGAAAAACTCAAGTATGCCAACGTCCCCGCAGGGCTGCGCGGTCTGGGCATTACCTTTATCACCACCGGGCTGATGGCGTTGGGCTTTATGTCCTTCTCCGGTGTTCAGTTGTAAAGGCGGGAAGAATCTATGGAAATTATTTTAGGCGTCGCGATGTTTACCGGCATCGTTATGGTGCTGGTACTGCTGATCCTGTTCGCTAAATCAAAGCTGGTGAACACCGGTGACATTGCGGTGGAAGTTAACGGCGATCAGGGCAAGAGTTTTAATGCGCCGGCGGGCGACAAGCTGTTGAACATGCTCTCCAGCCAGGGGATCTTCGTGTCCTCGGCCTGCGGCGGTGGCGGCTCCTGCGGCCAGTGCCGGGTGGTGATTAAAGAGGGCGGCGGCGATATCCTGCCGACCGAACTTTCGCACATCAACAAGCGCGAAGCGAAAGAAGGCTGCCGTCTGGCTTGTCAGGTGAACGTGAAGCAGAACCTGAAAATCGAGCTGCCGGAAGAAATTTTCGGCGTGAAGAAGTGGGAGTGCGAGGTTATCTCCAATGATAACAAAGCCACCTTTATCAAAGAGCTGAAGCTGAAAATTCCCGATGGCGAAGACGTACCGTTCCGCGCCGGCGGGTTTATCCAGATCGAAGCGCCGGCCCATGACATCAGCTATGCCGATTTTGACGTGCCGGAGGAGTACCGCGGCGACTGGGACAAGTTCAACCTGTTCCGCTACCGCTCGGCGGTGAACGACACCACGGTACGCGCTTACTCAATGGCGAACTACCCGGATGAAAAGGGCATCATCATGCTCAACGTGCGTATCGCCACACCGCCGCCGCGTGCGCCGGACGTGCCGCCGGGCATTATGTCCTCTTATATCTGGTCGCTGAAGGCCGGCGACAAGGTGACTATCTCCGGGCCGTTCGGCGAGTTCTTCGCCAAAGATACCGACGCCGAAATGATCTTTATCGGCGGTGGTGCCGGCATGGCGCCGATGCGCTCGCATATCTTCGACCAGCTTAATCGCTTGAACTCGAAGCGCAAAATCACCTTCTGGTACGGCGCGCGTTCGCTGCGTGAAATGTTCTATGAGGATGATTTCAATCGGTTGCAGGCGGAGAATGAAAACTTCACCTGGCACGTGGCGCTTTCCGATCCCCAGCCTGAGGATAACTGGACCGGCTACACCGGCTTTATCCATAATGTTCTGCTGGAGAACTATCTGAAGCACCACCCGGCGCCGGAAGACTGCGAGTTTTATATGTGTGGCCCGCCGATGATGAACGCTGCGGTGATCAAGATGCTGAAAGATCTGGGTGTCGAAGATGAAAATATCATGCTGGATGATTTTGGTGGCTAAATGCGCGTAGGGGCAATGAAGGGCTGGATGACGGCGGTGGCACTGGGTGCCACGTTGTTATTGACCGGTTGCGGGCCGGAGCAGGTGAATCTCGATGGCAAAACCATGGGGACGTCTTATTCGATCCGTTATGTCACCGGTGACGACACGCCGTCGGCGGCCAGAATACAGGCGGAGATCGACAAACGCCTGGAGTTGGTGAACGATCAAATGTCCACCTACCGGCCGGGCTCGGAGCTGAGCCGCTTCAACGCCAGCCGCGAGGTGGGCAAACCCTTCCCGGTATCGGCAGCGACGACCGAAGTGGTGCTGGAGGCGCTGCGCATCAACCGCGTGACCGACGGCGCGCTGGACGTGACTGTCGGGCCGCTGGTCAATCTGTGGGGCTTTGGCCCGGAAGGGCGACCGGACAAGGTGCCGAGCGCTGCCGCACTGGAACAACGCCGCGCCTGGACCGGCATCGACAAACTGTCGGTACAGGGCAACGCGCTGGTGAAACACATTCCGGAACTGTATGTCGATCTCTCGTCCATTGCCAAAGGCTATGGCGTGGATGTGATTGCTCAGTACCTGCAATCGCAGCAGGTGAAAAACTACATGGTGGATATCGGCGGTGAGGTGCGCACCCGCGGCCACAACGGCGAGAAAAAACCGTGGCGTATCGCCATTGAACGGCCGACGGCCGGCGTGGAGCAAAAAGCGCAGTTGGTGATCCAACCGGGGGAGATGTCCATCGCCACCTCTGGGGATTACCGCAACTACTTTGAGCAAGACGGCGTGCGCTACTCGCACACCATAGATCCGATCACCGGCCGGCCGATCCATCATCATCTGGTTTCGGTCACCGTACTGAGCCCGACCTGCATGGCCGCCGACGGCCTGTCGACCGGGCTGAACGTGTTGGGGCCGGAGCGCGGTATGGCGTTGGCCAACCTGATGGGGATCCCGGTATTCATGATTGTGAAAACCGCCAACGGATTTGAAGAGCGCTACTCTGAGGCGTTCAAACCCTATCTGAAAAAGATCTTATGAGGCCGCTATGTTGACGGTATTTATCGCCACCTTCGTGCTGTTTCTGCTGGTTATCGGCGGCATGTCGCTGGGCTATGTGTTCAAACGCAAGAGCCTGCAAGGCAGTTGCGGCGGCATCACTTCGTTGGGGATGGAAAAGGTCTGTGACTGCCCGGAGCCTTGTGATGCGCGCAAGAAGCGTGAAGCCAAAGAGGCGCTGCGGCGACAACAGTTGGAAAAACACCGGATCATCTGAATACGAGGGGCGCACGTGGCGCCCCTTTCTCTATCGGTTATTTGGCCTTGCGGAAGTCTTTCGCTTCGGCCGGCGAGTTGACCATCACCCCGTCTGCCCCCAGCGCCAGTGCCTGCTGGTACTCCGCCGCTGAATTGACGCCGAACAAAATGATATGCGCCGGGCCTTGCGAACGGAAACAGTCGATCGACTCTTTATCCCAGATCAGAAACGCTTTCGAGCGCCCTTCGCCCAGAGTGTATTTCTCCACCACTTCCACTTCACGTTTCAGCTCCAGCCCGTACCAGCGCGGTTGCTGATTATCCGCTTTTAATTCGCACTGGTGCGCCATGGTGATATTGGCCAGCAAGGTACGGGTTTCGTCGCGGCTTTCAAAGCGTTTGATCTGCGGCGGCAGCGCTTGCAGGTATTTGGCATCGGTAGAATACACGCGGGTGCGGTTCAGGCTGCCGGCCTTCTCCAGCGTCACCAGCAGCGCTTTGCCAAATTGCACCGGATCGGCGTCCGGCGATTTGATATCCAGATAGAAGGTTACCTTGGGGAAAGCGTCCAGGATCTCATCCAGGCGCGGGATCCCGATGCCTTTGCCGCGAAACGGATGAGTTTCACCCTTTGCGAATGACCAGCCGGCATCCACTTTGGCCAGTTGATCGGCGGTATAGGCGGAGACCGGCCCCTGCTCGTTGGTCAAGGCTTTGAGATCGGAAGGGCGGTACAACAGGATCGCGCCGTCTTTAGATTGTTGTAACGTGATCCAAATGGCGTCGGCGCCATTTTTCAGTGCGGTTTCAATGGCGATGCGGGTGTTTTCCGGCGCGTCAGCGGTGCCGCCGCGGTGGGCGATAATGGCTGGAGCATGGCCGACAGTGGCACTTGCCGCCAGCGAAACCAGCGACAGCGTGGAAGCCAACAGCAAATGGGAAAACCTGATCATGCGGGATACCTTTTATGCTATACCCACCGTCTTTCAAGCCGCAGCCTTGTGAGCTGCTACATGAAATCCATAGGGTATAAGGATGAGAGAGCCTGAGTCAGCGGAAATCATACTATTGAAAAATTAAGTTTTTTTAACAACGCGCAAATATCTGGTGCAAACGCCGCTTTCTCCATGCCACCGAGTCTTGAGCTTTCGATTATTGGCTGTATACTTATACAGTATTATTGGAGGCGCGATGCGTAAAATCATTCATGTCGATATGGACTGCTTCTTCGCGGCGGTAGAAATGCGCGACGATCCCAGCCTGCGCGATATTCCGTTGGCGATCGGCGGCAGTGCCGACCGGCGCGGGGTGATCAGCACCGCCAACTACCCCGCACGCCGCTATGGCGTGCACAGCGCCATGTCGACTGCGATGGCGTTTAAACTGTGCCCGCACCTCAGGTTGTTGCCAGGCCGCATGGCGGCGTACAAGGAAGCCTCGCTGCACATTCGCGAAATCTTTGCCCGCTACACCCCGCTGATTGAACCGCTGTCGTTGGACGAAGCCTATCTGGATGTGACCGACTGCACCCAGTGCAACGGCTCGGCGACGCTGATCGCCCAGGAAATCCGCCAGGCGATTGCCGAAGAGCTTAACCTCACGGCCTCTGCGGGCGTCGCGCCGATCAAGTTCCTCGCCAAAATTGCCTCAGAGCTGAACAAACCGAACGGACAATACGTCATCACGCCGGCGCAGGTGCCGGATTTTTTGCGGCAATTGCCCCTGAGTAAAATCCCCGGCGTGGGCAAAGTGACCGCCAAACGGTTGGAAGAAGTGGGGTTGATCACCTGCGCCGACGTGCAGCAGTACGATCTGGCGCTGCTGCTCAAGCGCTTCGGCAAATTTGGCCGGGTACTGTGGGAGCGCTGCCAGGGAATAGATCTGCGCGAAGTTTCGTCGGAAAGGCTGCGTAAATCTGTGGGGGTGGAACGCACGCTGGCGGAAGACATTCATGATTGGGAAGACTGCGAGGCGCTGATCGTCGACAAGCTCTATCCCGAGCTGGAAATGCGGCTGCGCAAGGTGAAACCGGATCTGCATATCGCGCGCCAGGGCGTGAAGCTGAAGTTTCAGGATTTTCAGCAGACCACTCAGGAACACGTTTGGCCGGTGCTGAATAAAGAAGATTTGCTCAACGTGGCGCGGCAGGCGTGGCGTGAACGGCGAGAAGGCCGTGGCGTGCGGTTGGTCGGCTTGCACGTAACGCTGCTGGATCCGCAGCTTGAGCGGCAACTGCTGCTGCCGTGGGAGTAAAAAAGGCTGGGGAGAGGCCAGCCTTTTAACGTTAAACGCGGCGATTACGCGCGCTCAGGAATCGCTTTCAACAGCGCAGTCAGCAGTTTCCAGTACAGGCCGACGCTTTCGATATGCACTTGCTCATCCGGCGAGTGTGGCCCGGTGATGGTTGGCCCAATCGACACCATATCCATGTTCGGATACGGTTTTTTGAACAGGCCGCATTCCAGACCGGCGTGGATCACCATGATGTTCGGCGTCTTGTTGAACAGATCCTGATAGATCTCGCGCACCAGATGCATGACCGGTGAGTCCGCGTCCGGTTGCCAGCCTGGGTAGCCGCCCTTCGGCGCCACTTTGGCGTTGGCCAGTTGGCCCAGCGCGGTCAGCATCTCGACCACGTAATCTTTGCCGCTGTCGATCAGAGAACGGATCAGGCAGATGATTTCCGCTTGGTTCTCGCTGGTGGTGACTACGCCAACGTTCAGTGAGGTTTCCACCACGCCTTTTACCGCGTCGCTCATGCGGATCACGCCGTTTGGCGTAGCGTTCAGCAGGGCCAGGAAACGCTGTTGGCTATCGGCGGTCAACGCCTGAGAGGTGCCGGTCACCGGCTCCAGCAGCACGGTGATGTTCTTCTCTTTGGCGGACAGCTCGTTTTGCAGCGTCGCCAGGAAGGCCTGGCTCAGCGCTTTCAGCGCGTCGGCTTTTGCCGCAGGCACGGCAACCACCGCAGAGGCTTCACGCGGGATAGCGTTGCGCAGGGTGCCGCCGTTCAGATCCAGCACGCGCAGGTTCAGCTCTGCGGCATGAGCGAACAGGAAGCGCGTCAGCAGCTTGTTGGCATTGCCCAGGCCCACGTGGATCTCGGCGCCGGAGTGGCCGCCTTTCAGGCCCTTGAGGGTCAGCTTCAGCGTCTGATAGCCGGCCGGTACCGCTTCGCGCTGCAACGGCAGGGTAGTGATGAAATCAATACCGCCGGCGCAACCCATGTAGATCTCGCCTTCTTCTTCGGAGTCGGTGTTGATCAGGATATCCGCCTGCAGCCAGTTAGGCTGTAGACCGAATGCGCCGTCCATACCGGCTTCTTCGGTCATGGTCAGCAGCACTTCCAGCGGGCCGTGTTCGACGCTGTCGTCAGCCAGCACCGCCAACGCAGAAGCCATGCCGATGCCGTTGTCGGCGCCCAGCGTGGTGCCGCGCGCCTTGATCCACTCGCCGTCGATATACGGCTGAATCGGATCCTTCGCGAAGTCGTGCACGGTGTCGTTATTTTTTTGCGGCACCATGTCCAGGTGCGCCTGCAGGGCAACCGGCTTACGGTTTTCCATACCTTTGGTGGCCGGCTTGCGCAGCAGGATATTGCCCACCTGATCGCGTTCGGCGTGCAGGTTTTTCTCTTTAGCCCACTCGAGGATGTGCTGTGCCAGCGCTTCTTCATGATAAGAAGGATGCGGAATAGAGCAGATTTTGGCAAAAATATCCCACAGCGGCTGTGGCGAAAGTTGAGACAATTCAGACACTATAAGTCTCCTGTGACAGCATTCTCTGCATGACGTGAATGCCGCTCGGTTAGGGTTGGTTGGCATCGGTGCGGTTTTGGCACGATCTCCAGAGAATATCACTTTATTCAGGGGCGCGCGCGTACCCTATTGCACTGTTTAAGAGGGGGAACACACATATTTGACGTGCGGTTTCTTATTTATGCAGCATCAATCACCAGACGAAATACTTATAATTTCCACAGTACAACTGGTATTCGGCTCAACCAATCTCTATAATCTCGCGCAACCTTTTTTCCCCTGATCACGAGTAAGCCACACCATTGCTGGCTGGGACACCATTCTATGAGCGAAAAATACGTTGTTACCTGGGACATGCTGCAAGTGCAAGCGCGCAAACTGGCTCATCGCCTGCTGCCTGCTGACCAATGGACGGGCATTATTGCCGTAAGCCGCGGCGGCCTGGTGCCGGCAGCCATACTGGCGCGCGAATTGGGCATCCGCCACGTGGATACCGTCTGCATTTCCAGCTATGACCATGACAACCAACGCGAAATGAAGGTACTCAAGCGCGCCGAAGGCGACGGTGAAGGCTTTATCGTGGTTGACGATCTGGTGGATACCGGCGGTACTGCGAAAGCCATCCGCGATATGTACCCGAAAGCGCATTTCGTCACCATCTTCGCCAAGCCGGCAGGTCGCCCGCTGGTGGACGACTATGTGGTCGATATCCCGCAGGACACCTGGATCGAGCAGCCGTGGGACATGGCAGTGACCTTCGTGCCACCGATCGGCGGCCGCTAATCCCAGCTCGTTCCAGTAAAACGCCCGGTTATGCCGGGCGTTTT
Organism: Serratia inhibens; assembly: GCF_003591175.1. Taxonomy (GTDB): domain Bacteria; phylum Pseudomonadota; class Gammaproteobacteria; order Enterobacterales; family Enterobacteriaceae; genus Serratia; species Serratia inhibens. The sequence continues at coordinate 75,933 of NZ_QYYG01000005.1, forward strand.
CGTTATTTTGGTTTATCGCCCCAGAGTTAGGTACACTACCTCCAGTTAAGTAGGCTGTTTGCGGCCTACGGCCAGATTTACGGAGGCTGTTGTTACCATGGCACAAGCCAACCTTTCTGAAATCCTGTTCAAACCCTCATTTAAACATCCCGAGACCTCGACGCTGGTGCTGCGTGCGCGCAATAAGGCCGGCGCCGATCTGCACTCCACTCTGGAAGGCAACACCGTCAGCAACTGGTACCGCATGCTTAACCCGCTGCTGTGGGCCTGGCGCGGCGTTGATCCGATCGAAATCAACGAAGTGCTGGCGCGCATCGCGGTCGCCGATGTGGAACATACCAACGACAAACTGCTCGATACCGTGATCGGTTACCGCAACGGCAACTGGATCTACGAGTGGGTGCATCAGGGGATGCTCTGGCAGCAACGGGCATTGGAACAGCAAGATCCGCTGATCGGCGGCCAATACTGGCTCAACGCCGTCAACTTTTACAGCATCGCCGGCTACCCGCACCTGAAAGGCGACGAACTGGCCGAGCAGGCCGAGACGTTGGCCACCCGCGCCTACGAAGAGGCCGCGCTGCTGCTGCCTTATCAGCTCAAGGTGCTGGAGTTCCGCATTGAGGGGGGAAGCAGCATTAACGGCTTCCTGCACCTGCCGGAGAAGGGTGAGGCGCCGTTCCCGACGGTGCTGATGTGCGGCAGCCTGGATACCCTGCAGACCGATTATCACCGCCTGTTCCGCGAGTATCTGGCACCGCACGGCATCGCCATGCTGACCATCGATATGCCTTCCATCGGTTCTTCTTATAAGTGGAAGTTGACGCAGGATTCCAGCTTCCTGCATCAGCAAGTGCTGGCCCAACTCTCTTCGGTGCCGTGGATCGACCATCAGCGCGTTACCGCATTTGGCTTCCGCTTCGGTGCCAATGTGGCGGTACGCCTGGCTTACCTGGCGCCGCAGAGGTTGCGTGGCGTAGCCTGCCTGGGGCCGGTGGTCCACAGCCTGTTATGCGACGCCGGCCGCCAGCGGCACGTACCGGACATGTATATGGACGTGCTCGCCAGCAGGATGGGGATGGCCAACGCCTCGGACAATGTGTTGAGGGTGGAGCTGAACAGCTATTCGCTGAAAACCCAGGGTTTGCTGGGCCGCCGCTGCCCGACGCCGATGCTGGCGGGCTACTGGGACCAGGATCCGCTCAGCCCGAAAGAGGAGGCGCAACTGATCGCTTCGTCCTCGATGGACGGCAAGTTGATTGCTATTCCACGTGCGCCGGTGTATAGCAGTTTCCACAAGGCCTTGCTGCAAATGGCCCACTGGATGAAAGATAAAATGCGTTAATTTGTTGCTAAATTTTAACAATTTGTTAAAAAGAGTGGTCTACATTGAGGAGGTTAAAGAATGACGTTACCTAGTGGTCACCCTAAAAGCCGACTAATGAAACGTTTCGCCAGCTTGGGGCCGTACCTGCGTGAAGGGCAGTGCGAGAACGACCGTTTTTTCTTTGATTGTTTAGCCGTTTGCGTCAATGTCAAACCCGCCCCAGAGAAGCGTGAGTTTTGGGGATGGTGGATCGAGCTGCACGCTGAAGAAGCGCGTTTCACTTATGCCTATCAGTTCGGTCTGTTTGATAAGGACGGGAACTGGAAGCCGGAAAAGATTAAAGATACTGAAGTAAAAACCAAGCTGGAAACCACCCTGCGTGATTTCCATCGCCGCTTGGGCGAGTTGCTGGTGACGATGGAACTGGCGCTTGAACCGGCCGATGATTTCAAAGAAAAACCGATTAAACTCTCCGCCTGACCCCGTTTGACCACAGTATTGTGCTGATTTCGCGTTGTGCCTGTTGGCATAACGCGTCTCTCCTGTTACAAAGTCCTTTGCATTATCCTTCTCATCTCACACGGCAGAAACACTATGAACGGCAGCCAGACATTGGTTGTGAAATTGGGCACCAGCGTGTTGACCGGCGGATCGCTGCGTCTTAATCGTGCCCATATTGTCGAACTGGTACGCCAGTGCGCACAACAGCATGCAGCGGGTCACCGCATCGTTATCGTCACCTCCGGCGCGATTGCCGCCGGGCGCGAACATTTGGGTTACCCCGAACTCCCCGCCACCATCGCCTCCAAGCAGCTGCTTGCGGCGGTCGGCCAGAGCCGGTTGATCCAACTGTGGGAACAGCTGTTCTCCATTTACGGCATTCACGTCGGGCAGATGCTGCTGACGCGCGCCGATTTGGAAGACCGCGAACGCTTCCTCAACGCGCGTGACACCATGACTGCGCTGCTGGACAACCGTATCGTGCCGGTAATCAATGAGAATGACGCGGTCGCGACCGCAGAAATCAAGGTGGGCGACAACGACAACCTGTCGGCGCTGGCGGCGATCCTGGCCGGGGCCGACAAGCTGCTGTTGCTGACCGATCAACAGGGGCTGTATACCGCCGACCCGCGCAACAACCCGCAGGCGGAGCTGATCCGTGAAGTGCATGGCATTGACGACGCGCTGCGCGCCATCGCCGGCGACAGCGTTTCCGGGCTGGGCACCGGCGGCATGGGCACCAAATTGCAGGCGGCCGACGTGGCCTGCCGCGCCGGTATCGACGTGATCATCGCCGCAGGCAGCAAGCCGGGCGTGGTGGGCGACGTGATTGAAGGCAAACCGGTGGGCACCCGTTTCCACGCGCTGGAAACCCCGCTGGAAAACCGCAAACGCTGGATCTTCGGCGCACCGCCGGCCGGTGAAATCACCGTGGACGACGGCGCTGTCGACGCCATTATGGCGCGCGGCAGCTCGTTGTTGCCGAAGGGCATTCGCGAAGTGAAGGGCGATTTCTCCCGCGGCGAAGTGATCCGCATCCGCAACCTGGTGGGGCGCGACTTGGCGCACGGCGTCAGCCGTTATAACAGCGACGCGATGCGCATGATTGCCGGCCACCACTCGCAGGAAATCAGCGAAATTCTCGGTTACGAATACGGCCCGGTGGCAGTGCACCGCGACGACATGATTGTAAGCTAAGGAGTGAGCATGCTAGAGCAAATGGGGAAGGCCGCCAAACAGGCCTCCTGGCAACTGGCGGTGCTGAGCACGGCGAAGAAAAACCAGGTGTTGTCGGTGATGGCCGACATGCTGGAAGCCAACAGTGAAGTGATTTTGCAGGCCAACGAACAGGACATGGCGCAGGCGCGCGCTACCGGGATGACCGAAGCGTTGCTCGATCGCCTGTTGTTGACCCCGGCGCGGCTGGCGGCCATCGCCAACGATGTGCGCCAGGTGTGCCGCCTGAACGATCCGGTCGGCCACGTCTTGGACGGCAGTCTGCTGGACAGCGGGCTGAAGCTGGAACGCCGCCGCGTGCCGCTCGGTGTGATCGGCGTGATTTATGAAGCGCGGCCGAACGTCACCATCGACGTCGCCAGCCTGTGCCTGAAAACCGGCAACGCGGTGATCCTGCGCGGCGGTAAAGAAACCCACAACACCAACCTGGCGACGGTGAAGGTGATCCAGCAGGCGCTGGAACAGTGCGGCCTGCCGGCAGCGGCGGTGCAGGCGATTGACAGCCCCGATCGCGCGCTGGTGAATGAGCTGCTGCGTCTGGATCGCTACGTAGACATGCTGATCCCACGCGGCGGTGCCGGTTTGCACAAGCTGTGCCGCGAGCAGTCGACCATTCCGGTGATTACCGGCGGCATCGGCGTTTGCCATACCTACGTTGACGACAGCGTTGATTTCGACAAGGCGCTGACGGTCATCGAGAGTGCCAAAATCCAGCGTCCAAGCGCCTGTAACTCGCTCGAAACGCTGCTGGTGAACCGCAACATCGCCGAACAGTTCCTGCCGGCGCTGAGTGCCAAGATGGCGGCTGCGGGCGTGACGCTGCATGCGGCGCAGAACGCCATGCCGCTGCTGCAAAACGGCCCGGCGACGGTGGTGGACGTGGCGGAAGGGGATTACGACGATGAATGGCTGTCGTTGGATTTGAACGTGCTGGTGGTGGACGATATCGATCAAGCCATCGACCATATCCGCACTCACGGCACCAACCACTCCGATGCGATCCTCACCCGTTCGCTGAGCAGCGCCGAGCACTTCGTGCGCGCCGTGGATTCCTCGGCGGTGTACGTTAACGCCAGCACCCGCTTCACCGACGGCGGCCAATTCGGCCTGGGCGCAGAAGTGGCGGTCAGCACCCAAAAGCTGCACGCACGCGGCCCGATGGGGCTGGACGCACTGACCACCTACAAGTGGATCGGCTACGGCGACGATTTGGTTCGTAGTTAAGTCAGGTTTTACGTTTTAAATTTAAGGGCGCAGTTCATTGAACTGCGCCCTTTTTGCATACGGGTTCAGGCCTGAGCTGGCATCGTTGCTGGTCTAAGCGAAATCCAATCGGACAGTTGGTTTTGTGCTGTGAGTTCAACGGGTCGATGCAACGCTATCCTTAATCAAGGGGGGACGTTGGTACTTTGAACTCACACGGACGATGAGTCGAAGAGATATTATGATTCTTACGAGGTATTCGGTCAGTTGCTCGAACTTATGGTATCAGGCTGGATAGAGAAAAAATAATGAGTGTCAGTCCCCCGGCTATTGCCAGTTACCACAGTAATACAGGTGCGTTTTTGGGTATTCAGCCGGGTAAAAATATGGGTTTTGAGCCCGTAGCTCGCAGAAAAGCCCTGAGAGGCGTTCGGGTGTTGCACGTACAGATGTTATGGTTAATAGGCTTAAGTCCAGCGAACAAAAAGGAGCGAACATGCGGGTAGGAATGAAGGAAAAGATCATCAGGACGTGTGAGGCAAAAATTGTGACCAAGGGCAGTAACGTAGGGCTGTCTTTTTATGCTTTTTTTGCCAATAAAAATGATGACCCGGAACTGCTGATGGAGGTTGCGCATTGGTGGATTATGGAGATGAAACTGGATCACTTTGAAAAGGCAGAAAAGATAAAATCTCTCGTTTTAGCCATGAAGTAAACCATTACGGTAGCTAATGATACCTTACAGTTCGTAGCGTCTTAATTATGATATGACAGCCTTTACTCTGGACAGGTATGTCTGCTCCTCGCTCTTAACAGGCGATGAATTCGACATTTAGACAATTTCGGGCATGAAACGAATGCTAAAAAATGAACCATTACAGTGGGATTGTAAATTGAAAATAGATTGGCATAGCTCATTGCTTACACGCGCTACGAATGTTGATAAAAACTACAAAAACACTCAAAACGTCCGTCGTTTCATGATTAAGGAGTGTGGGGACGACTTTCGATTTAATCGAGAATTTATGGCCTGGATACGTAATGATGTTCCAAAAACTTTAGGTGATGTAGTCGATGAGTGGAAACGCAGACAGTAATTGCAGGTCTGCATTTCGCTCATAACCGCCAAAGCCCTGCGGATGACTCAGCCTGACTATAGGACAGGAGCCTCTACCGAGCGGGGTCAGTACACCAACGGCTCGGAAGTACCTAATTGGCTCGTGGCGCTCGATACGCAATCTATTGACACATTGGTAATGCGAAGGTCGTAGGTTCGATTTCGTTATTACAAGGAATGAACCCGCCCACCAATCATTCCCAGCACTGCTCCTGCATCCACCTCAAGCAGCCGTGCCATTACAGCAAACTCAACCACATCCAGCTTGCGCTCGCCGTTTTCAACCTTGGCGATAAACGACTGCGGGCGGCCCAGCGCCTCGGCCAGTTTGGCCTGAGTTATACCTTTTTCTATACGAGCATCCCGAAGTATTTTTATAACTAATTGATAATCGGTTGAATAAACTGAAGTCATGGCGTTTTCCGCGAGTGATATCCAAAAATAGAATATCTGCCATTATCCCAAAATGGGGTAGTAGGCGCATCAGATAACAAGCTGATAGCTGAGGCTTTGAATCTGCCTCCTGCGGAGATATGGCCTTCAAGATACTCTGAACCTGTATATAAGGATGAGTAGGGCGGTCATTCTGCATCAAAACTCGACGCAGTTTAATGATGATGAAAGCAGATACAAATATGGGGGTAGGGCAGTTAACTATCCGCAGCCCCCATGATTATCAAATGCTCATTTTAAGTTATTGCTTAACCACAAGATGGCTGCGCTGCTCTTCGCTCATTGCCTGCCCGGAACTGGAAATCACGCAGTTATATTTCTCATCTTTATTAATGATCATAAAGGTACTAACCGGGTTTTTATAGCCTTTGTCGATAGTGAAATAAACATAATCCTGCGGCAAAGAACTCGGTTTGAAGGCGCCAAACGCATAAACACCCGCCATGCCTAACGGGGATAAATCAATCGTGAGTTCGAGCGGTTGCAGGGTATTCGGGGAAGGCAACATGGATTTTGCAGACATCATTAACGAAGCGGTGTCGATGGTGTATTCGCTGCTCACTTTCATCCCGACATACCTGGATTCAGGTGCCGAAAGTTGTTTTATACAGGCGGCATCGTGCTGGGGCGCGGGGCTGCCATTTTCTTGTACGGCGTGCACATGTTCCAGCGTCACTTGCGCTTTGCCGGTCACAGGTTTTACGCTGTCTTCCGCTTGCGCCATACCGGAAAAAACAAGGGCCGCAACCGTGGGTAGAATAACGCCAGTCATTATTTTCATTACTTTTCTCCAGACTTTTATGAGTGGGAAAATGATATTAATTTTCCCGTGCGTGTAGTCGATGAAATTTAATTAATAAAGTCATGGGCAGCACTAAATCGCCTTGTATTAACACATGGCATGATATCGTTGCCCAGAAAAATAACTGGCGTTTTTAAGAGTGGGACATAAATTTTAAATAAACTGACTTATGATTATCGTTATTAACTTTCGGGCATATGAACTGTATGGATAACCTTAGTCAATATCCGGGATAGATACAACTCGATGGGTGAAATTTTTATTTTATCGAAGTCATAGTGAAATTAATAAGCCAATGGATTATTTCCATTGGCTTATATATACAGGCTTATTATTATCTTGTTGCCCCTGGGTTAACGCTTTTTAAACAGCGGCAGCATTCTCACCAAGGTATTGTCCTTAAAGGCATAATGATGAATCAGCGCTGCTGCGGCGTGCAGGCCAATCAGCCAATAGCCGAAGGCGGCCAGCGTCTTGTGCCAGCCGATAATCGTCCGCGCCTGTGGCCGGTCGGCAATCTCGGCAAACGGCATCGGCAGGCCAAACAAAAACCACTCCTTGCCGCCCAGATAGCGGGAATAGACGCCCAGAACCGGCAGCGTCAGCAGCAGCAGGTAAATCAGAGTATGCACCAGATGCGCCGCGCCGGTTTGCCATTTTGGCGGCATCGGGCTGATGGCGGGGGAGGCGTGACGCCAGCGCAGGATCAGGCGGGCGATCATCAAAACGAAAACCGTCACCCCGCAGCTGAAGTGGGTGACCACCAGCAGATACCACAGCGGCGTGCCCGGTTCGGCAAAGCCCCTTAGCTCAATCGTGGTGCAGGTGATGACCAACAGGATAGCGACCAGCCAGTGCAGACGGATCTGCATCGGCATAAATGTTTTCTGCACTGGATTTGCCTTGTTTACGTGAGATCCGATAGGCGTTGAGAGTAACGAAATGTTACAGGAGAGGAAAGCGCCGGGTTTGAATTTATCCCGGCGCTTTGGCTTAGTTCACTTTCGCCTTGGCGAAGTCACTGCCGTTTACGTCAACCACATAACCGCTGACGTTGCTGCGGGTGGCGTAGAACACTTTGCCGTTAGCCAGCGGCAACCAAGGGGCCTGTTCGGCAAAAATCACCTGCGCTTGCTGATAAAGCTTGTCGCGTTCTGCCGGGGCGCTCACCTGAATTGCCTTCTGGATCAACTGATCGTAACCCTTGTCGCACCAGCGGGCTATGTTGGCGCCGGTTGGCACGCCGGCGCAGCCGAGCAGCGTGGCGAAGTTGTCCGGGTCGCCGTTATCCGACATCCAGCCATACAGCGCGCTCTGCTGTTCCCCTTTGCGCAGCCCGGCCAGGTACTGGCCCCATTCCCAGGTGACGATTTTGGCCTTCACGCCCACTTTCGCCCAGTCGCTCTGGATCATCTCGGCAATGCGCCGCGAATTAGGGTTGTATGGCCGCGCCACCGGCATTGACCAGATGTCGGTTTCAAACCCTTTTTCCAGCCCGGCCTGTTTCAGCAGCTCACGGGCCTTTTGCGGATCGTAGGTATATTCCGGCAGTTTGTCGTTGTAGCCCAGCATCGCCGGCGGCAGCACCGAATAAGCCGGCGTACCGCTGTCTTTGAACACCGCCGCGACAATCGCTTTCTTGTCCACCGCATAGCTCAGCGCCTGGCGAACCAGCACATTATCAAAAGGTTTCTTCTGGGTGTTGAACGCCAGATAACCGACGTTCAGGCCATTGATATTGTGCAGTTGCAGGTTTTTGTCGCTCTTGATGGCGTCAAACTGCTCCGGCAGCGGGGCGGGAATGATCTGACACTCATTGGTTTTCAGCTTGGCCACCCGGGTCTGCGCATCCGGCGTGATGGAGAAGATCAGGTGTTTGCTGGCCACCTCGCCTTGCCAATAGTGCGGGTTGGCCACGTAGCGGATCAGCGAGTCTTGCTTGTACTGTTGCAGCGCGAACGGGCCGGTGCCGATAGGCCAGTTATCCACATACTCCGGCGTGCCTTTCTTCAACATGGCGTCGGCGTATTCTGCGGAAAGAATCGAGGCGAAATCCATCGTCCAGTCGGCCAAAAACGCGGCGTTGGGCTGGCTCAGCGTAAAGCGCACGTGGTCGTTATCCACCGCTTCGACTTTGGTAATCAGCTTGTCCAGCCCGGTGTCGGTAAAGTACTCGTAATTACCGCCGGACACCTTGTGGTACGGGTGATTAGCGTCTTTTTGGCGCATAACGGTGAACACCACGTCCTCGGCGTTGAAGTCGCGTGTCGGCGTGAAGTATTTGTTGCTGTTGAATTTCACGCCCTTGCGCAGCGTAAAGGTGTAGGTTTTGCCATCCGGGCTGATAGTCCACTCGGTGGCCAGCGAGGGGGCAGGGGTTTTATCGCTTTCGCGCAGCGTCAGCAGGCGATTATACAATACCTGCGAGGTGGCGATAAAAGTCGGCCCGGAGCTGGCGAGCTGCGGATTGAAAGACTCCGGCGAGGCGACCGTGCAATAGACCAGCGTATCGGAAGCCGCCAGCGCGCTGCCCGCCGCCAACAGGCTGGTTCCCGCCAATAGCAGGCCTGCAGTTGTTTGTTTTAAAAGCATAAAAGTGATAGCTCCCTCAGGTTGATGGGGGACACTGCCGCCGCTGTGGCATTCAGGCAGCCCCCGGTTTAACTATAATGAGGCTTTGCGGATCTGGGAACGGGTGGTGGCGGATTCCTTTTCGGTTATTACGCTGACCGCCCAGATTCTCACCGCTGCCGGCGAACATTTTTTACCTCGATAGTCCCCTTATCCGACACGCATTAACCTGTTGTCCTATATTTATGAAAATGATAATAAGTGTTATTATCATTTTCATTTGTAACCATATTGAAACACTTTCAGCGCGTTGCGGCTGCCGTCTTTCTGGTATCCACGTCGCATATCAAAGGTAGGTAACATGTCGGAAACCCTTTTGGCTACGGAATGGCTGCCGCTGTCGCCGGCACAGTTAGACTTCTGGGAGGAGTTTACCTTGCACCCCGGGCAGCCCTTTTCTACCGTCGCTCACGTCACCGAATTGCGCGGAGCGGTGGATGAGGCGGCGTTGTGTCGGGCGATAACCCTCACTGTCGCGGAAACACAGGCGTTTGCGCTGCGGTTTGATACCCCTAGAGGCGATCGGTGGCCGATGCAGCGCTACGATCCCGAACGGGTCCCGCGCCTGAAGCGTATTGATTTGCAGGAACATCCCGACCCTTATCATGCCGCGATGCGCTTGATGCAGGCCGATGCAGCCCAGCCGATGGATCTGCACAGCCAACCGATGGCGGCCGTGTGGCTGCTCGCTCTGGGGCCGACGCGCTATATCTGGTACCTGCGTGCTCACCATATCATTATCGATGGTTACGGCATGGCGCTGGTCGAGCATCGCTGCGCTACGCTGTATGCGCATTTTCTCGGCAAGGGCACGGCGGGACAAGCATTGGGCGCGTTCAGCACCTTCCAGCAACATGAGTTGGCCTACGGGGTTTCCGAACGCTGCGACAGGGATCGCCGGTTCTGGCAGCGTTATTTACCGCCGTCGCAGGTGCTGCCGACGGTGCGTAAAGGCGGCCGGGAATATGGCGTGAAATGCCTCAGCACCAGCACCCCGCTGCCGGAAGACATTTCACGGCGGCTGCGTCTGTTGTCCGAACGCAGCGGTATCGGCTGGCCCGATCTGCTGCTGGCCCTGTCCGCTGCCTGGCTGTTTTTTACGTTGCCGCCTTTACCGCATGATAAGGGAAATACGCGTACTCTGTGGATGCCGGCGATGAATCGCCGCAGCAGCAAAGCGACCAATACGCCGGCTTTGGCGGTCAATACGCTGCCGTTTTTGGTTTCACTGCGTGCGGAAGAGACGCTGGGGCATTTCCTGTCCGGCATGACGCAGACGCTGCGTGAACTGCGCAGCCACGCCGGTTATCGCCTGCGGCAGATGGCTACCGATCGCGGCGTGACGCCCGCCTCTCGTTTGTTTATTTCCCCGTTTATCAACGTTCAGCCGTTTGATTCGGCCGGTTTCAGCGGCTGCACCAGTACGCGCCGGGTGCTGGCAGGCGGTGCCGGCGACGGGATTAACCTGATCTTCCGTGGCGGCACTGACGCCGGTGGTCTGCATTTGGATATCGATGTCTTTGTGCAGCAGTTCCCTGCAGCAGGCGCGGCCGGCTACGGTAGCGCCTTGCAGGGCTTTTTGCAGCGTGCGTTACGGGAAGAGGCGTTGGAGAGGGCGATCGGCGAGTTGGTGGCGGTGCACGCCTGAAGAAAACGGGCAGAGTATGACCCTGCCCATAGGGAATGGTGCTTAGCGCGCCAGCAGCGCTGCGACCTCCCGCGCATTTTTGCAGGGGATCAGCATCGTTGGCGGCAGTTGGGTGCCAAAGGCGTCATTAAGCTGTGCGGCCACCTGGCGGATGTGCGGCAGTTTCAGCCCCATGGCGATAAAGGCGGTTTCCTCCCCCCACTCAGGACGCGGCGCTGTGCCGATGGCCTGCAGATAGATGGCCAGAATTTTACCGCTCTGTACCGGCGGTGCGCTCGGTAAAGGTGCCGCACAGGCGTTCAACCCGGGAGCTGCCCGCCCGGCACCGAGCGCGGTGCGGATAGCGTGACGGTCGGTTTTTCCGTTGCCGGAGAGCGGCAGCGTTTCGGCGTGGATAAAGCGCGTCGGGATATGAGTACAAGGCAGATAGCCGGTCGAGAAGGCGCGAATATCCGCCAGCGACAGCGGCTCGCCGTCGTGGGTGAGGTACATCGCGCCCAGCGTCGATTCGGCATTTTCCCCGCTCGGATAATCCACTACCACGATGTCCAGAATCGCCTCATGCCCGCGCAGCACGTCTTCAATCTCCGGCAGCGAAACGCGCACGCCGCGGATTTTCACATAGCCGTTCACCCGGCTGGCGAACAGGATGTTGCCGTCCGGGCGATAGTAGCCTTGATCGCCGGTGCGGAAGGCACGCAGCGGTTGCCCGTCGGGGCTATCCAGTTGGACGAAGTCATGCTGCTTCACTTCGCCGTCTTCCAGATAGCCTAACGCCAGATTCACCCCCGCCGTATGAATGCGGCCCACCACGCCGGCCGGGCAGTGCGTGCCGTCGTCATGGCAAATAAAGTATTGGTTGCCCGGCAATGGCTGGCCGTAGGGCACGGTGCCGGTGTCCTGCGCTGCAATCGGGTGCCAGATGCTCCAGATGGTGGTTTCTGTCGGGCCGCCGAGTGAGAACAGGCAGATGTCCGGATGCAAGCTTCGCAACGTCTGCACCGTCGCCGGTTTGATGTAATCGCCGCCCTGAGCCACCAGCCGCAGCGAGCGCAGGCTGTCGGCCGTTTTGCAGGTGAGCAGCATTTCCAGGATCGCAGGTACGGAACACCACAGGCTGACGCGGTGGCGCTCCACCAACTGGTTCCAACTGATGGCGTCTTTTTCCTGGTGCGGCGCGGGCAGAACCAGCGTCGCGCCGGCGCTGAGCGAGCCGAACAGGTCAAACATCGACATATCGTGGTGCGGCGGCGTCACGGAGATAAACACATCATCGGCGGTGACCGCCCAGCGTTGCAGAGTCTGCCCAAGCACATTGGCGGTGGCGCGGTTGTTGAGTACCACGCATTTGGGTTTGCCGGTGGTGCCGGAGGTATACAGGTAATAGCCGGCCTCGGTGCTTGCGCTGCGCTCCGTCAACGTCTGGTTACCCGGCAGCTCAGGCCTGCCTGCGGCCGGGTCGAGCAACTCTGTCGGCGTCGCTCCGTGCGGGGTATTCAGCTCGCCCTGATGCACCACCAGATCCGGTCGGCAGTTAGTCAGCAGATAGGCGGTGCGTTCCGGCGGCGAGTTGATGTCGATCGGCACCCAGATAACCCCCAACAGCGCGCAGGCCAGGGAGATAGTCACATGTTCCGGGCTACGCGCCAGATACAGCGCCAGCACGCTGCCGCGCCCCAGATTGCGCCGTTGCAGGTTGGCCATCACGGCCCCGACCTGGCGACCCAACTCAGGATAAGACAGGGTCTGCTCATCGCAGATCAGCGCCGGGCGCGGCTGTGGATCGTTAAACAGCCGTTCGGCCAGTTGCGCCAGATAGGGATAAGCGGTGAATGCCGTTTCGCCGTGGTTATGGCGATAGTGCCGGTAATCGATAAAGCGCGCCGGGGCGATCTCCAGATCGCTGTCCTGGCACATTTGCACCACCCGGCGTTGCAGGGCGTCCAGCATCGCCTGCACCTGTTCGCCGTCCAGCGTCTGTTCGGCGTAATCGACGCACAGTTGCAGATTTTTGTCGGCGTCCTGCGTCAAACGGATGTCGATCGCGACCTGCGGCGTTTGGGTCAGGCCGTCGTGGTAGCGTACCGGTGCGCCGGCCGGCAGCGTCTCCCAGCTCAGGCAGTTGGTGAGAATGACCGGCAGCGCCGGGGCGCCCTGGCTGCGGTTCAGCAACTGCCGCGCCAGATCAACGCCGGAAAAGGCCAGGTGGTCGAGAGCGCCCAGTATGTCGTCCTGCAGTGCCTGCGCACGGCTGACAAAAGTGCCGCCCGCGCGCGAATAACGCACGGCCACAAAGGTAGAGGCGTTGCCGAGCGAACCCCCTGCCGCAGGAAACGCCACCGGCACGCCCACACACAGCTCGCCGTCGGTGGTCCACTGCGCCAGCGTATCGAGGATCACCGCCGAAAGGGCGCTGTTGCGCAGCAGCGAATGGGCAGATCCCAGGCGTGAGAAGGTTTTTAGCGCTTCGCGCGGCAGGGTCAGGCTGGCGCGCCGGTAGCGAGAGCTTTTGATGTTGGCCAGCGGGGCGCACCACGGCAATGCCGACGGAGTGGTGATGTCTTGAAGTTTGGTCTGCCAATAGGCGGCGTCGGCCTGGCGCTGTTCTGCCGATGCGGTAGCCGGCGGGGTAGCCGGTTCGATTGACGGCAACGAAGCGTCATCGAACAGCCGGGCAATCAGGGTAGCAATACCCTGGCCATCGAGGATCAGCGCATCGAAGCTGGTGAAAATCAGGGTGTCGTAGCGCCCGGTGGCGTCCTGCATCTCCGGCAACTGAATGGCGGCAATGCGCCACAGCGGCTGCGCGGGATCGTGGCGTTGGTGCGAATACTGCTCGCGCAGGGCGGCCAGCCGTTGCTGCGCCGCCTCCTGGCCCAGCGAGCGCAGATCGTGCCGGTCCAGGTTCAGCGTGGTTTCCGGCCGTACGCGCTGGGTGAAACGCTGGGGATCGAGGCAGGTACGCAGTGCGGGATAGTGTTGCACCAGTTCGGCCAGCCGGGTTTCCAGCCGCGCCAGATCCAGCCGTTGGCCGCGGTATTCGCGGAAATCGTGCATCGCCACGCCGCCGAGCGGCCACTGTTCGCTGCGGCCGAGGAGGTAAGCCTGTTGCAGCGCGGTTAATGGAGTCTCCATGGTATTTCCCTATTGTCGCTAACCGATGAAAAAGAATGCAGGGCGCGTGAGGCCAGGCGCCCGAAACCGATATCAGGCCTGAGGCGCCAGCCCCTTCAGCAGCATCTGCGCGCCTTTGGCGGCGTTGGGGTCACGCTCGCAGATCAGCGCGGCTAGCATGGCCGGAGTGGGGTGGGCCGCCAGATCTTGCGGGGTCAAGGTTACCGGCAGGTATTTATTGAGCACCCCGAGCAGGGCCAGCAACGCGGCCTCCGGCGCTGGCAGGGCGGTGATGTCGTCATCGTCGCGCAACCGGACGCCCGGCGCTACGCGCGCCAACAAACGATGCAACAGCTGGCGTACCGGGGCCTGGGTTTCCGGTAAGCACTGTGACAGCAACTGCGCCAATGGCCGCCTGAAACTGTCGGGATGGCGCGCCGCCTGCTGCAACAGGGCGCTGTAGGTGGCAAACAGGCGCTGCGGCAGCCGGTCCGGGAAGGCATCCAGTCGCAGATCCCAGTTGATCAAAATACCGCCGTTGGCGTGCGCCACCTGGGCGTCCAGCGCGACTTGCGGGCCCTGGGAAATCACCCAGTCCAGCGGGCCGAAGGTACGGGTGACCTGGTCGGAAAACAGCGCCTTACCACGGATGCCGAAACCGGCGGTGAATACCACCGGCGAAGGTTGCATGCTGCCGTGCAAGCGCGACAGATCACGCATCACGCTCACGCCCGGGTAGTCGGCATGGGCGAGCAATTCCGCCAGATGATCCATCAGGCGGCGGCAGAAGGCGGGCAAGTTTTCCGCCGGATTGAGCTCTACACCGAGCAGCACCAAATTGGAGAAGTCGCCAATGATGCCCTCTATGCCTTCCGCATCCTGGTGGAATAGCGGCACGTTGAGCCGGAAGCGTCGCAGGTTCCAGCCGTGGCCGACGGTAATGGCAAACAGTGCCAGAAACAGGGAGGAAAGCGTGACGCGGTGCGCTTTGGCGGCATCGGCCAGCGCCTGAGCCTCTGCGGCGCTCAGTTGGAGCGCCAGCCGATCGCTCTGACAGCGTTCCGGTGCGCGCAGCAGGTGGGGGGCGGGCGGCAGTTGCGCCAGGCGTTCGCGCCACCAGGCCTGAGCGCGGGTGCGCCGCTGATGCAGCTCCGTGTCGGCATGGCGCCGATCCAGATAGTCAAAATAGGGCACGCCGTCGTTGTCCGGGGCGGCCGGGCAGTGGTGATAAAACTGCGCCAGATCCTCCATTAATACGCGAAATCCCATGGCATCGCCGGCGATCATGTCCAAATCCACATGCAGCCGGCTGTGGCCTTCCGGCAGCAGGCTGAGGCTGATATCGCAAGGAATGCCCTGTTCCAGCGGCAATTTCTGGCTGCTTTTTTGCCTGCGTTTGGCGTCCAGCGCATTGGCTGCCTCGGGAGCGTCAGTGTGGCGGAAGTCGTCGATATGCAGGCAATGGCGCGGACCGCAGGCATCAATGGTCTGTTGACCGTCTACCGTGATACGCAGGCGTAACATCGGGTGGTGCAAATAAAGGGCAGTCACGGCCTGTCTCAGTCGTTCGACGTCCAGGTCGCAGCCGTTAAATTCCGCATACAGGTGGGCGGAGACGCCCCCCAGCGGCGCTTCGGATTGCCGGCCCACCCAGTAGGCGGCCTGCATCGTGGTCAACGCTTTCATTGGGTTTCCATCAGTATTTGAGACGGGAAGAATATATTTCAATGTTAATGGGAATGAAAATTATTACTATTTTTATTTGTTATTGTAAAACGAAAGCGCCACGCGAATAGCGCCGCAATTCATCCAGAATGGAAAAGAGTGTTTTTTTATCATTATGTTTTTATTTATTTTAAATGAAATTATTACCATTGTTAGCAATAAATGCAGCCCAATTTATCGAGTCTTCCCTATCGCCATTTCTGTGTGTTTACCTTTACTTGTTGATAATGATTTGCATTAAGATATGTAAAACATTATCATTATTAACATTTCTTTACGTTTCCAGACAAAAATACTGCATCCGCCCGCAGTGCGTCTGGGGGGAAGCCGTCTGCTGCAGGGATAGGCAATAGCAAGGCCAGGAAGGCCGCAATGCCATTGTTAGTGTGAGTACCAACGTCGTTACCTATGTGAAAACAATCAAATTTTTGTGCATCTGGGATGAAAGGAGAATACATCTATGAGCAAGCATTCAGCGGCTCAAAGGCATAAAATCGTAGGAAACAGGGAAAAAGCAGGCTTACAGGCCATCGGGGTGTTTTCCTCGCTCTTTTTAGGGCTTTGCTCTCTGTCTGTGGGGAGCGTCAATGCAGCAGAGCCGGACGATAAGGTGCAGGAAACCACCGACGGCAAACGTAAAGATAATTGGCAGGACTCTGAAAGCCTGCTGGTCACCGGCGAAAAAATTAAACGCACTATTTTCGATACCGGATCCAGTGTGCAAGTGTTCGACAGCGAACGCATTTCATCCATGCCGAATGCGTTGCAGGTCACCGATTTACTGCGCATGACCCCCAACGTGGTCGATTTGGGGATTGGCAACAATTTGCCGACCGTGCGCGGCATCGACGGTTCCGGCCCGAACGTCGGCGCCAACGCTTTCCTCAGCGGCACCCGCCCGCGTCTCAATCTGTCAATGGACGGCCGCTCTCTGACCTATAACGAGCAGGCATTTGGTCCGCAGTCGCTGTGGGATCTGGATCGCGTTGAAGTGTTCCTCGGCCCGCAGAGCTATATTCAGGGGCGCAACGCCATCGCCGGCGCCATCGTAATGACCAGCAAGGATCCGACTTTCGACTGGGAAAGCGCCTTCAAGGGCGGAGCCGGCAACCAGCATTCTTCACAGCTGTCCGCCATGGCCTCCGGCCCGCTGGTGGAGGACCAACTGGCGTTCCGCGTCAGCGTCGATCGTCAGCGTCGCCGCAGCGATGTCGACCTGCCCGCCTATGAGCCGGTAGGCGATCCTCGCGAGGTTGAAGCCACCACCGCTCGCGCCAAACTGTTGTTTAACCCGGCGGGTATGCGCGAGTTGACCACCAAGCTGACCTTTAACCATTTTGGCAGCACTTCACCGCAAAACGAGAGCCTTAACCCGCTGGTTCACCCGACTAACCCGCGCCACGATCCGCGCCGTGCGGTGTTTAAAAGCAATACCAACAGCAGTGTCTGGGATCTGGCCTGGGAGCAATCCGACAGTCTGACGCTGGAAAACCGCGTTATTTACACCGACTTCAATATTAACCGTCCTACTGCCTACAACATTCAGTATGCGGAAATCGACGGTAAAGAGGTGCATGTGGAGCCGGTGGCGCGCTTTGGCGGGCCTGACAGTCGTCTGCACGGGCTGGCGGGGTTACGGTATTTCCACGCCAAGCAAGATGAGTTCGTTAACATTTTCGGCGGTTCCAGTTTCAAGGATAAAACCGACACCCACTCGGCCTTTGCCGAGCTGACCTACGCCATCACGCGGCAGGTGGATATCACTGCCGCCAGCCGAGTGGAACGTGAACATCGTCGGCGCAACGGTGGCAGCAATGCCGTGCGTATCGATTTCGACGAAACCTACGATGTGTTCCTGCCGAAGCTGGATCTGGCCTGGAAACCGACGGATACCCAGACCTACGGTGCCAAAGTGGCGCGCGGTTATAACGCCGGTGGCGCCGGCATCACTATCGGCACGCCGGTGGTCAGCTATACCTACGGCTCCGAATATGTCTGGAACTATGAGCTGTATTCCCGCCACCACCTGAAAGATGCCAACGTCATTCTGACCAGCAACATTTTCTACAACGACTACAAGGACATGCAGCTGCCTTACTCTTTGGGTGAGAACTCCAGCGTGATCCGCAATGCCGACAAGGTGGAAACCTACGGTGCGGAAATGGGGGCGACCTGGCAGCCGCGTTGGGACTTCGAGCTGTTCGGTAACGTCGGCCTGCTGAAGACCAAGATCAAGCAGTTCTCGGGCAGCGGCGTAGATGGGCACGAACTGGCGCGGGCGCCGGCGTATACCGCCAACATGGGCGCCAGGTACCAGCTGATGGCCGGTCTGGAACTGAGCGGCAACGTGGCGTTCTCGGACTCCTACTACTCGCAGTACGACAACGACTCCCGCGGGCGCATCGGTTCTTACTGGTCGGCGAATACCCAACTGGCGTACACCTTCGCCTATGGCCGCGCCACCCTGTATGCGCAGAACCTGTTTGACTCGGAGCGTCGCGTGATGGTCAGCGGCAACGACGTTTATACCGCGACCCAGCAGCGTCCGCGCATGATCGGTGCCGCACTGGAACTGACATTCTGATGCCGTAACCCCCTGTCTGTACCTGGGGCGTGCAAACGCCCCTGCTTATGACCAAGCGTTCCCCGACGTTCAGGCGCGATCGGGCACAAGGAGATAGAGCAGTGAGCGGTTATTTTGACAATATTCTGAGCGACGACGAGGCCCAGCGTCTGGATCTGGCGTTCAAGACGCTGGGCGACCGGGCGGCGGATGCCGCGCAGCCTTTGAGTGAGGCGGAAGAGCTGGCGTGGTTCACCCACCAGCAGCGGGGAGACGGCGGCTGCCAACAGGCGATGGCGTGGCGGTTGGGCGGTGAGCCGGATATCGGCAGGCTGGCCAGCGCGCTGGAGGCCCTTACGCGGCAGATGCCGGAGCTGGACGTCCGCTATGATTTCGATGATGAGCTAGGTTTACGCAAGCTGCGCGGCAATGCGCCGCTGAACCCGGTGAGCATTCAGCCGGTGACGAGCGAAGAACAGGCGGTCAGCCGCTTGTTGCAGGCGCAGGCCACGCCGCTTGAGCTGGCGCGGGAAGCGCCGCTGCGTTTTTGGTTGTTCACGGGTGCAAACGCCGTGCTGGGCGTGGTTGCGCACGATATTTTGGCTGAAACGCTGTCATGCCGGCACCTATTGACCCGGCTGTCGGCGCTGTATAACCGGCAGGAGCCGGTGCCGATATATGCCGATCTGCCGCCGGTGGGATTAAATGCGCGATTGCCGGAAAGTACCGGTCTGGTTCTGCCGTGGCCGCGCCATGCGATGCTGCGAGATTATCGTCCGGCCGCGCAGCAGGAGGGCATTCTGGCGCAGGCCGGTGTACGCATCGCGGCCCGCGTGGCGCGCAGGATATTACCCGCCGCCGAAAACCCGGCGCAGTTGCTGGCGGCGGTCGCCGTTCGCTTTGCCGGCTTTATCTCCGCCCAGGCCGGTGGGCAGCCGCTGCAACTGTGCGTGCCGCAGGGGGATGCGCAAGAGGCTATCGGCCTGGAGAGCCTGGCGGGCACCACCCGCTTGAAACGCCTGACCTTGCAACACCCTGACCCTGAGCCATTGAACAGGCTGTTGGCGCAACAAACGGCGGAAGAGCCGAACCCAGTCCTGGCCCAACTGCTGGTGACCTGGCTGGCGGATCCGTCGGTGGCTTTGCAGCTCGATGGCGTGAGCGCCGTGCGCCTGTTGTTGCCGCCGCTGCATACCCCCTTTGAACTGGTGCTGGCCCTCAGCCTGCCGGATCCCGACTCTGTGCTGCTGGAGCTGGTCGCAGACCCCAGGTTATCTCCGCATGCAGCGCCTTTCCTGCTGGAACAGTTTGTCGCTTCCCTTACCGGGCAGAGGATAACGGCGGCGCCGCTTCCCGCCAGTGAACGGCCTATGGCGCCGGACGACGAAGAAGATGGAGAGATCGCGCAGCTGATTTTGGCGGAGTTCCGCGACGCGCTGGCCGCGCCGGAGATGACCCTCGATGACGATTTCTTCGATCGCGGCGGGCACTCGCTGGTGGCGACCCGCGTTATCGGTCGGCTGCTTAGCCTGCACCGCATCGAGCTTAACATTAACGATCTGTTCAGCCACGCCACTGCCCGCGGGCTGTCGGTTTACGCGAAACGGCAGGCGGCTGCGGCCCCGGTGGCGGAGCGGGTCACGCAGGATCAGGGCGAAGCGGTACAGGCGCCGCTGTCACTGGCGCAGCACTCTTTGTGGAAGGTTTACGAAGCGTTTGGCCACGACGAAATCTTCAATCTGCCGTTCGCCATCAGCTTCCTCGATCCTGTGGATGAAGGGGCGTTGCGTCAGGCGTTTATTGACGTGATGGTGCGCCACAGCGTATTGCGCTCGCTGTTTATCGAGCAGCAAGGCGAGGTGCGTCAGCAGGTGGTGCCGGCCGTTGAGCTGCCGGACTATGCCTGGTTCCGTTTCTCCCATGAAACCCCGCCCGGCGACGCGAGCGAAATGCTGGCCAAAGCCGGCGAACACCGCTTTAACCTGGCCGCCGAGCTGCCGCTGCGCGCCACCTTCCTGCGCGACGCGGCAACGGGCCGGCAGTTGCTCTCGCTGCTGTTCCACCATGTGGTGCTGGACGAGTGGTCGCTGAACCTGATGATGGAAGAACTCGGCATTGCCTACCGCCATCGCGTGGCGGGGCAGCCGCCGACGTGGAAAACCGAGGTGCCGCAGTTTTATGCCTTCGCCCGGCAGCAACAGGCGAGCGGCGTCAGGCAAAAACACCTGGATTACTGGCTCGATAACCTGCGCGATGCAGCGGTCGGCCAACCTTTGTTCCAGCAGGAGCCTTCACACCATCCTGCGGTACCGGCAGAGGCCGACGTCAACGGTGGGTGGCTGGAGTTCGACGTCGATCCGACGGTGGCGGATGGGCTGTACGCGCAGGCCAGAAAGAACAACGCTTCACTGTTCAACGTGGTCTACGCCGGTATTACCACCGCCCTGCGCCTGCTTGGCGGCCCGGCGGATCTGCTGGTGGGCACCTCTACTTCCGGCCGTAACGACGCCGAATTCTTCGACACCGTCGGCTACTTCACCACCGTGGTAGTGCACCGGGTGCGTTTCGCTGACTCACTGACGCTGGCGGGGCTGATCGACCAGGTCAAAAACACCATTAACGGCTCGATGCCCTACACCGATATCCCGATCGACCTGGTGGAGGAGGGGCTGTTTGGCGCGCATGCCGATCGCAAGAATCACATGTTCGAAGTGTTCATTCAGATCCACAGCCGCATCAAGCTGAACGGGGAATTCACCCTGCAAGACGGCAGTACGGTGGCTTACCGCCAGGTGGAGCCGGAAAAAACCGAATCGCTGCTGGGCCTGCAGTTTGAGGTGATGGAGGAAAACCTCGATGGTGTGAAATCCCTGCGCGTGATGATGACCTACCGCACCGATCACTACACCGCTCAACAGGCGGAACTGATCGCCGGCACCATTCAGCGCGTGTTCTCACATTTTGCGCAGCACGCCGGCGGGGACATCCCGCTGTCGGCTTTGTCGCCGGCGCCGCAGGAATGACGTTGTTCACCCTAACGGGTTTTATTATTTCAAGGAGATAAACGGATGTCTGGAACAATAGGAACACCCCGCGCCTTACTGTCGCTGTTGATTGCAACCTCGTTGGTGGTGGCCGGTGCGGCTCAGGCCCGCGATGCCGGGATCAAACCAGAGGATATCCAGCGTCAACCGCTGTCGTCTGCGCTGGTGGAGATAGCCTACAGCCCGAGCCAGCAGTCGCTGTTTGTCAGCGCGCCGGACTGGAAGGAAGAGGCGCGTTCCCGCGTATTGCGCCTGGATCCGGCAACGCTGGCGGTGCAAGCGGAGATCCCGCTGCAGGTTAAGGGGTTTGGCGTGGCGCTGGATGACGCCGGTAAACGGCTGTACCTGACGCAGGGTTTCAACGGCTCGGTCGGCGTGGTGGATACTCAGACCAACCGTGCGCTGAGCAGCATCCCGGTGACCGAAAAGACGATGCTTGAGCAGACCTACAAACAGGCGGGCATCAGCGGCAAACGGCTCGAATTCCTGCTCAAGGAGCTTAAGCGCTTCAAGATTACCGAGGATTACCAGTACCGCATCCGCGAGGTGAAATATGACGCGCAGACTGGCCGCCTGTTCCTGCCGGGGCTGGGGTTTGGCGTGGATAGCGTGCTGTTTGTGGTCGACACCCGCAATAACAAGCTGGAAAAAATCATTCCCGGCTTTGGCTATAACGCGGTGGGCATCACGCTCGATGAGAAAGGACGACGGGTATTTGTCTCCAACATGCAGGGGCAGTTGATCACCCTGAATGCCGATACGCTGGCGATCACCTCGACGAAAGAGATCCAGGCGGATCAATTGCTGAATCTGGTGTATGACGGCAAGAATAATCGTTTGTTAGGGGTGGATCAGGGGATCGATCGCGACGACTACCGCAACACTCATCTGGAGCACGAATACGCCAAGCGCAGCAGCGGGCACCGGGTATTTGCTCTGGATGCGGACAGCGGCAAGGTGCTGGCCAGCGAACTGACGGATGAAGTGCCGATCGGCCTGCTGTTGGACGACGGCAATCAACGCCTGTACGTTGCCAACCGTAATGGGATCCGCGTCGATCAGGGGGCGGGCACCTTGACGGTGTTTGATTCTAACACCCTCAAGCGCCTGCAAACCCTGGCGCTGCCGCCGCATCCTAACAGCCTGGCGCTGGATACGCGCAACAATGCGCTGTTCGTGACGGTGAAAAATGATGGCGCAAGCACCAAAGCCGGCAAACCGGAAAGCGTAGTGCGCATTCAACTGCACAAAAACTAACCTTCCCATGCTGCGTCAGCCACCGCTGACGCAGATTTAATAACCGGAATGCTTGTTAGGCTCGGGGCGAACCTCTGGCGCGCGTTTTTCCGGCGCTGGGTTGTGCGTCTTCTTGATCGGTTTTTTATTGTGATGCGTCTTTGGCGGTATTTTATTGCCATGCGGTTTTTTATTATTTTGATGAATAACCGGTTTTTCATTAGATTCATTTACCGGCGGCGCCGCGAAGACCTGCATGCTATTTAACGCCATCATGGCGGTGATGATAAGCATCAGTTTTTTCATTATTACATCCTGAGTTTTGATAAATATATTTTTATTAAGCCCCATATTAAAGGGGCTGTTATTTAACGTGGTGCGTTAAAATGATAACCAGGACCGCCATGGCCACCGCGCCCGCCGCCGCCACCAGGAGGTGGGAATAAACAACCGGACAGCATTGCGCTAATAGTCACCGCGCTGATGAAAATAAAAATACGACGCATAATATAACCTTTATAACTAAATCGAGGTGGCTAGTATTATCTTCCGACGTGGGGGTTAGCAATATGGAAAGAGTAGGCAAACCGAAAAGATTCCGTAAGTAAGATTATTCTAATCGAAGAGGCCGGGAGTTAATATCCCGCCTTAAGCATTTCAGCCCGCAATAAGTCGACTATCGCCGGTTCAATGTCAGGAAATTGCCGCGTAATATCCTCAATCGCCTCTGAGATGGTAGGGGAGGCAAAGGTACCTGAAAACGGGATCAACGGCAGATTGGCGTCGCTGTCCGGGAATTCGCCGCTGATGGTGCCGGTGATCACTCCCGCTTTCTTCTCTGCAGTGAAGTCATACTCACCAATGTTTTTATTAATCAGTGTCATATTTACCTCGGTACTGCATCTCCTGGCGCAATTGTGAATTCATTGATGCCTTCTTCAAGCATAGCGCCTGAGGCAGAGAATGCCACTCACAACCCAGGCTGCTCTTTGATGTGGCTCAAATCCACATAAACAGAAGGTAATAAAAACTGGTCTTGAACCGATAATTTTATTATAAACACCGCCGTTAGGGACAATAGTCGAATCTGAAACGGGAGTGTTTATGATGGCTAAAATGAATCGGTTAATCGCCGCTGTACTACTGATGTTATTGCTTCCTGCCGCTACTGCGGCGGATTATCGCGAAGGTGAACAATATACCCGCCTGGATAAGCCGGTGGCCTCCGCACCGGCGGTGGTGGAATTCTTCTCCTTCTACTGCGGCCCTTGCTATCAGTTTGCCGATACCTATCACGTCGGCAGCACCGTCAGCCAGGCGCTGCCTGCCGGCACTAAACTGACTAAATATCACGTTGGCCTGATGGGCAAACTGGGCAACGAACTGACCGAGGCCTGGTCGGTGGCGATGGTGCTGGGGATTGAGGATAAAATTGAAGGGCCGTTGTTTGACGAGCTGCAAAAGAAGCGCGCCATCAACAGCGTTGAGGATATCCAGCGGGTGTTCAGCGCTGCCGGCGTGGATGCGGCCGCTTATGAAAATGCGCGCCACAGCCTGCTGGTGAAAGGCCTGATCGCCAAGCAGAACGAAGCGGTGAAGGCGCTGGATGTGCGTGCGACGCCGTCGTTTTATGTTTCCGGCAAATACAAGATCGATAACGCCGGTATGGCGAGTACCAGCGTCGACGGCTACGCGCAGGAGTACGCGGCCGTGGTCCGGCATTTGCTGGATACGCAACCATAGCGGCGCGCCGGTAACTTTACTTTGACCGACCCGGCGATGGCCGGGTTTTTCATTTATGCATGGCGAAATGTGCAATCTGTGATCCCTGCGCCAGATCGCCGTCCCGGCGTTGATCGTGTGTTATCGGATTGTTATGTTTGTTTTCTGTTCAGCAACGCTCGCGGTTTCATCGCGGGCGTTTGAAGGGGAAAACCATGGCAATTTCCGCACAGGTCAGAGACGCCGGATTTGAGGAGTGGTTGGGGAAAATCAATTCCGCCTGCGGCCGCTTTTGCGCCAAGACGCTGGGGCCGGGGTTTAGCGGCGCGATACAGGAGTTCCGCACGCACGCGCTGCGCCTGAGCGTGGTGGATGCCGCCCAAACCCGGTTGTATCGCACGCCACTGGAGATTGCCCGCAGCGACGGTTCGCATTTTTTTACCGTCTTTCAACTGCGCGGTAGCGCATTGATGGAGCAAGGCGACCGGCAGGCTGTGTTGTCCGCCGGCGACGTCACGTTAATAGACGCTTCTCGGCCCAGCAGCTTTACCTTTCAACAGGATTCCCGCCAAATTTCCTTACTGATGCCGCGCAGCTATATCGAACAACCTCTGGGCGTGACCGGTTTGCCGTGCGCGCGAAGGATCGGGGCGGAAAACAGCCTGGTGCGGCTCAGCCGGCAGCTGGTATTGGGCTGCATGCAAGACCCGCAGACGAGCGCTGCAGAGAGCGAAGCGATCCTGAACGCGGTGGCTACGTTGCTGCGGCCGGCACTTGTCGACCCTGACGTGGCATCCGAAGCGCAGCCGCAGCTCTTCGCCCGCTCGCTGGCATTGATTGATACGCATATTCAGTCGGAGCGGTTGCGACCAGAGTGGATTGCCGGGGAGCTTGGCGTTTCGGTACGCAGCCTGTACCGGATGTTCGCCCGCCAGGGGCTGGTAGTAGCCCAGTACATCAAGAACCGCCGTCTGGATCTGTGCGCGCAGGCCTTGCGCAGCGCGCCGGGGCGGCAAAAACTGGCCACGGTCGGCTATGACTGGGGTTTTACCGATCACAGCCACTTTTCTACTGCCTTCAAAGCCCGCTTTGGCGTTTCGCCGAGCGAGTACCGTAAACAGTATCAGTAGCGCCGCGGGCGGCGCCCTGATGATTTAGCCGATTATCAATAGCGAATGCACACCGATTTGGTTTCGGTATAGGCGTCCAGCCAGTCGGGGCCGAAGTCGCGACCGCTGCCGGACTGTTTGAAACCGCCGAACGGCATGTTGGCGTCGATCAACGTATGCGTATTGACCCACACCGTACCGGCCTGAATGCGCGGCGTCAAAGCCATCGCCTGTTGCAGACTGGTGGTCCACAGGCTGGCGGTCAGGCCGTAGTCGGTGTCGTTGGCTTTGCCCAGCGCCTCTTCGGCGTCCGCGACCCGGATCAGGTTGACCACCGGGCCAAACACTTCTTCACGCGTCAGGTTCAGCTTGTCGTCCGGGTTAATCACCAGCGTCGGCGGGATGTAGAATCCTTGCGCATCCGGCCCGGCTGCACCACTGATCAACTCTGCGTGCTTGGCTCTGGCATCATCCAGATAGGCCGCCACTTTATTGCGGTGATCGCGTGAGACCAGCGGGTTTATCTGTGCCGTGGCGTCCATGCCCGGCCCGACCGACAGCGACTTCACCGCCTGCTCGAACCCGGCCACCAGCCTGTCGTAAATCGGCGCTTCGATGTAAATCCGCGAGCTGGCGGCGCACACCTGGCCCTGGTTGAGGAAACTGCCCATCATCAGGCCTTCGATCACCTGTTGCGGATCCGCATCTTTCAGCACGATGGCCGGGTTTTTACCGCCCAGCTCCAGCGTGACGCGGGTCAGGCGATCCGCCGCGTTGCGTGCGATGCTTTTGCCGACCGGGGTGGAACCGGTAAAGCTCACTTTGGCGATCAGCGGGTGTTCGGTCAGCGCTTTGCCGCAACCGGTGCCACGGCCGGTCACCACGTTGAATACGCCCGGCGGAACGCCGGCCTCGGTGGCCAACTCGGCCATGCGCAGCAGCGTCAGCGGGGTGGTTTCAGACGGCTTGATCACGATCGAACAGCCCGCCGCCAGCGCCGGCATCACCTTCCACATGCCGATCATCAGCGGGAAGTTCCACGGCACTATGCCGGCCACCACGCCAATCGGCTCTTTACGGGTATAGACCTGATATTTTGCGCCCGGCGGCATCGGGATCGACACATCCAGGGTCTGGCCGACAATCTTGGTGGTCAGCCCGGCGGTATAGCGCATCCAGTTCAGCGTGCAGCCCACTTCAAAGGCGCGGGCGATATTGATTGATTTGCCCTGTTCCAGGGTTTCCAGCTGGGCCAATTCTTCGGCGTGTTGTTCAACCAGATCGGCATAGCGCAGCAAAATACGCTCGCGTTCGGCCGGCAAGCGCTGTGCCCAGACCCCGGTTGTGAAGGCTTTATGGGCCGATTGCACCGCACGGGCTACGTCCTGCGCGTTGGCATCGGCGGTGGAGGAGATTGGCTGCCCATCGGCGGGGTTATACACCGCCAACCGGCTATCGGCGCTGGATTCGCACCATTGGCCGTCGATATACAGCCCGTGTTGACGATCGAGAAAACGCGAAACGCTGTCCATCACTGCTTGAGTATTGCCAGGCATACGCCCTCCTGTCAGACAAAAAAGGTCGTTATCGTTAACCTTTAAAGCCTACAACAGGCGGCCGGGATCGCCTTTTGTCTGCCTGACATTCGGTTTGTGCTGCGTGACAGTCTGCGAGGAGGGAACGGCTGAGACGCTCAGCCGTTGCTAAACGGAGATTACGAACTGAGCGTCGCCAGGCGGGTGGCGAAGCCGAGGAACAGCAGACCAATCAGGCCGTTGCCCAGTTTTGCCAGCCCTTTCTTATGGTTAAAGAAGTGCGCCAGCATCGCGCCGGAGAAGATCAGCGTAGTCATGTAGATAAAACTGACCGACTCGAGGATCACGGCCAGGATAGTGAACGACAGGCCGGTGTGGGCATAGTTGAAGTCGATAAACTGCACGAAGAACGACACGTAAAACAAAATCGCCTTCGGGTTGGTCAGGCTCAGCGTCAGCGATTTGCGCAGGATGCTGTGGCCGCCTTCAACTTGCTGTTGCTGTGCCGCGTTTTTCTGGATAAAGGTGGCGTAGAGGATTTTTGCGCCCAGGAACAGCAGGTAAATCGCACCGAGAAAACGCACCAGGGTAAACAGGAACGGTGTGGTACGGATCAACGAAGCCACGCCGATATAGGCGCAGAAGATCAGGATCGCATCGCCGATAAACACCCCCAGCGCGGCGGTATAGCCGGCGCGTACGCCGCGTGAAACCCCGGTTTTCAGTACGTACAGCGTATTCGGGCCCGGCAGGATGATGATGAAAATCACCCCCGCCAGATAGGTCCAAAGATTCAGGACGCCAAAACTTTCTAACACAATAACCTCTCCATGCGCGGAACTGACAGGCAAAAAAACTGGCTACGCCCGTAGCCGGCCGCGATCCTAACGCTGTGAAGCTGGGTTGGCAACGTAATAAACTTCATGTTGTTTGCCGAAAATGGCGTCAGTCAAAACCCGCTGCGGCTAACGCCAATGTTTTGTTCCGGGTTAAGGCTTACGCGCCAACAGCGTGGCGAAACGCAGGGAAATGCGGTTGCCGGCGGCGTCGGTTTTGTGCAGTTGGCCGACATCCTCGTTGTATTTGAGGATTTCCCAGCCCCGGTAATGGTCTTTCAGCTCACCCGGCTTAAAGGTGAACGGAAAGGGCAGGCTGCAAGGGTAATCCGGGGTATCCATCGCCGCGACGATCAGGTTATGGCCGCCGCTGCGGGTGCCATTTTGCATTTCTTGCACCAGAGAGGGGATCCGCTCCCGGTTCAGGAACATGAACACCACGGTGGAAAGAATAAAGTCGTATTCGCCGCTGAAAGAGTGGGTGTTGAGGTCCAGCGTGCCGGCGCGGATGTGCGACAGGGCTTCGCTGTCGATGATGCCGTTGAGCTTCTCAATCGATGGCAAGTGTTTGTCCCATGCGGTGACGTCAAAGCCTTTCAGGTTGAGATAAAGTGAATTGCGCCCGCCGCCGCAACCCAGATCCAGCGTCTTGCCGGGGGCGATGTGCCGCGCGGCTTCGATCACTTCGGAGTGGGTGCGCGTCAGCTCATATTTTTTAGCGTAGTAATCTTCCGGCGAACAATAGAACGCCAGTTGGCAGATCATGTCGTCAGAGAATGAAACGATGCGGTGCCATTGCTGCGGTTCGATAAACGGCGGTTGGCTCTCGGGGCTGAACTGCCAGGTTTCGGTGGTTTCGCCCTCTTGCGTCATCAGCGCGAAGGTCAGGGTGCCGCTCAGCAGGGTAAGCCTGGCCCAGGTACCGGCCTGGGTGTTGTGTTGTTGCTGGAAGGTGGCCGGCAGCGTGGCGCTGTTCCATTGCGGCAGCGTTTTATAACAAAGCAGATCGTTCATGCGTCTCTCCTGAGGCTTGGCGTTGCCGGCGCGTGGCGGGCGAACAAAATGATTTCATATGTTGCATATAAAATACATGTTTATTGGCGCTTTGAACATGCCTGCGAGGAGGAAAGGCGCGGTTTACAGCCTGCGATGCATACGGGTGTTTACCGCGTTGAAGCCCAGCCGGGCATACAGCCGTGCCGCAGTCGGGTTGTCGTTGAAGACCGCCAGCTCGGCATATTCCGCGCCGTCGGCCCGGCCGGCGTCCAGCACCGCGTTCAGGATCTGTTCGCCGTAACCCTTGCCGCGCCAGGCGGTTTCCACTTCAAAATCATAAATAAACAGCTGCTTGCCATAAGTCCGTTGTTTGATGGCGTACCAAACGAGGGCGATATTTTCTGCCGAGCCCGCCAGCCGGGCACAAACCAGCCGATGGCCCGAGGTTGCCGCCCCATTGGGCAGCGAGTCGTTGAAGGTGGCAGTAGCTTCAACCAGCGCCTGCTCCCGGTTCAACAGCAGCACGCGTGCCAGATCCTTAGCGTATTCCTCAATGCCGTGGGTGCGATAGCGCTCAAATTCTTGCGGGTTCATGTCCCTGAGTTCAATCATTGGATTATCCCTTGATGTTTATTTCGCCGTCAGAGCTTAGCCCAGGCGGTCTGATTAGCCTATTTTTAACTGGATCGCGTTCCCCGGCTGGGCTAACTTCAGTGCAGATTATGCCAAACGATCAGGGAAAAGATGACAATTCGCCGTTTTATCGCCCCAACAACCTTAGGCCCGCTGAGCCTGGCCGCGCTGCTGGTATTGGCCGGCTGTACCAGTAAAACCATCAAGGCGCCGGAGCATCGTCTCGCCGACGTCAAGGCGCAGCTGGTGCGGCTGATGCCGGCCAAGGCTGCCGATCGCCAGGGCTGGGCCACCGACATCACCGCCGCCTTTGCCGCACAGGGCATAGAACCGAACACCGAAAACCTGTGTTCGGTGCTGGCGGTGACCGAGCAAGAGTCGACCTTCCAGGCCAATCCGCCGGTCGCGGGGTTGCCCAACATCGCCTGGAAAGAGATCGATCGCCGTGCCGATCAGTTGCATATCCCGAACTTTCTGGTGCATACCGCGCTGCTGATCAAATCGCCGAACGGCAAAAGTTACAGCGAGCGGCTGGATAAAGTGCGCACCGAGAAGGATCTGAGCGACATCTTTGATGACATGATCGATACGGTCCCGATGGGGCAAAAACTGTTCGGTAGCCTGAACCCGGTGCATACCGCCGGGCCGATGCAGGTGAGCATCGCCTTTGCCGAGGCGCACGCCAAAGGTTATCCATACCCGATCGACGGCTCGATCCGCCGTGAAGTGTTCAGTCGCCGTGGCGGTATGTACTTTGGCATCGCGCACCTGTTGGGTTACCCGGCCGACTACAGCCAGCCGATCTACCGTTTTGCCGATTTCAATGCCGGCTGGTACGCCAGCCGCAATGCGGCGTTCCAGAGTGCGGTCAGCCGGGCGAGCGGCATTCCGCTGGCGCTGGACGGTGATTTGATTAACTACGGCACCGATAAGCCCGGCTCCACCGAGTTGGCGGTACGCACGCTCGGAAAACGATTGGATATGAGCGATTCGGCGATTCGCGGGGCACTGGAGAAAGGGGATCTGCTCGAGTTTGCCGACACCCGTCTTTATGAGCGGGTCTATGCGCTGGCGGAAAAAACGGTCGGCAAGAAGTTACCGCGTGAAATGCTGCCGGGCATCCAGCTGGAAAGCCCGAAAATCACCCGTAAGCTCACCACCGCCTGGTTTGCCAAGCGGGTGGATGAGCGGCGCCAGCGTTGTCTGGCGCGCGCATCGGCAGGTTAAACCTGAGGGGTGCTGATAAACGCGGGGTGTTGCTCGGCTTGCGCGGTAAACGCCGCCAGTACCGGGTGCGCCTGCGCGGTGATCCGTTCGGGCAGCATCAGTTGAGTAAAGCTCCAGGCCACCGCCACGCTGACCTCCGCGCTGCCCATTGGCTGCGGTACCGCGGCGGTTTTCGCCAGAAATTTCTCCAGTTCGGCGTAAGCCGCCAGCAATTGGCCCTGAACGCGATCCAACCACGGCTGATGCTGTTTCTCCTGCGGGCGTTGTTGCCGTTCATAAACGATTTGCACCGTTTTTTCGCAGGCGGCCAGCGCCAGCCCGGTCAGCTGTAAAGCGCGTAACCGTGCAGGCCCGTGCGCCGGCAGCAGAGCCTGGCCTGCGGGGGCCAACCCGGCGGCGTACTCCAGAATTAGCGAGGAATCCATCAGGATTTGCTCGTCGGCCAACACCAGCGTCGGGGCTTTCACCACCGGGTTGAGGGTTTTGAACCGTTCAAAATCGCTAAATACCGACACTGCGCGGTGTTCAAATTCGACGCCCAATAATTTCAGGCAAATAGCCACCCGGCGCACATAGGGTGAATCCAGCATGCCAATCAGTTGCATCAGGTTTTCTCCTGGGCATATTGCCCGGTTTAAAGTGAGTGTATAAATGCCACCAGCCGCTGTGCCACCGCCTCCGGCGCGTCTTCCATGAGAAAATGCCCCGCTTGGGGGATCACCTGCAGCCTGGCATCGGGAATGTCGGCCTGCAAACGGTAGGCGTAACTGACCGGTTGCCATTCATCGTTTTCGCCCCACAGGATCTGCACCGGCAGGCGCAGTTCAGGCAGGCGCTGCGCGAAATCCTCAGTATAGCGGGCATGGTAATGAGCTATTTGCTGCTGGTAGAACGCCGGTTGGCCGACCACGCCGACGATTGGCGCCAGATAGCGCCGCAATAATTCACCTTCCATCAGCGATTTGTTGAACACCGCCATTTTTAACTGTCGCTCCTGGGTTTGCGCATGTTGCCGCTCGTCCATTACGGCGTACTGACGATAGTTATCGCGAATACCGCGCCAGGTGGGAGAAGGCCAGGAATCGTAGCTGCAAATATCCGCGATGGTCAGCGAGCGAAAGCGCTCCGCATGGCTAAACGCCGCACGTAATGACAGCGCGCCGCCAATATCGTGACCAAAGACGTGGGCGGTATCCAACTGCCAATGATCCAGCAGGCCAATCAGCAACTCCGCCTGTGCGGCAATCGACGTGTCTGCTGACAGCGGGCGTTCTGACGCGCCAAAGCCCAGTAAATCGTAGAGGTGGACCTGAAAGCCCGCTGCCGTCAGCCTGGGCAGCAGGTTACGCCAGATTATCGAGTGGGCGGGCGTACCGTGCACCAGCACCAGCGGATCGCCTGAACCGTGCACGCCGGCGGCAATGCGATGACCATCGACGATGATGTGCCGATCGAGCAGGGTAGGGAAGTTGTTCATGATGCTCTCTCCATTGGGGTGGCTGTACCCAACCTACCCATTCTCTTTTCATGACGCCAATGACAAGTTATGGTGAATAAATCCCACTTTTGTCATGGTGTGCAGATGAATCCGCGTTTATCCATCGATGCATTACGGGCGCTGCAAAGCGTCATTGATACCGGCAGCATGACGCGCGCCGCGCAGCAGCTCAATCTCAGCCAGTCGGCGGTGAGCTGGAAAATCAAACGGCTGGAGGAACAGCTGGGCCGTATTCTGATCGATCGTCAGGGCGGTGTGTTGACCGCCACCGCCGACGGCGAGGCGTTGCTGCTGCACGGGCGGTGCATTCTGCAGGCTCACGATCGGGCGCTGGCCCACTTCTCGCCCTCGTCGTTGCAGGGCGTGGTACGTTTTGGCGCCACGGAACAGATGCCGCTGGCCCAACTCGCCGCCTTGCTGACGGCATTTACCCATCAGCATCCGCAGGTTGACGTGCAGTTGGTGATTGAACAAAGCCAGGTATTGCGCAGCGCGTTGGCGAAGGGGGATCTTGATCTGGTGCTGCATCAGCAGTTCCGCGATGCCCTGAGCGCCGAGGATGTGGCGCTGGAAAGCGAACGCATTCACTGGTGTGTCCCGCCAGGGTGGCATTATCAGCCGGGCGAGAGGGTGAAGCTGGTGAGCTACGGGCCGGACTGTTTTTACCGCGGCCTGGCGGAGGAACGTCTGAGCGCGGCGGGCATCGATTACCGGGTCTGCGTAGAGTGCCCCTCGATAGCCGGCATGCTGGTGGCCATTTCTGCGGGAATGGGGATTGGCCTGCTCAATCAGCAGTGTCTCGATCGCCGGGTACAGGTCGATGCCGGGTTTGAACGCCGCATGCCGCTGCCGGAAGTGGTGAATGCGCTGCGCCTGGGCGCCAAGCGGCACAATCCGCTGCTGCAAAGGCTACAGCAGCGGGTTGTGCAGGCACTGGGGAAAACTGCCGCTTCCTGAGAAACTGCGCAGTTATGCGCGGCGCGGGTTGGTCAGGCCGAAGTTGAAGTTATTGCAGCGGTTGCAGAACTCTTTCATCACCGGTGGGGTATCCATCATTGGCACCCTGACTTCGATAAAGGCCAGCCGATCCTGGCGTGAAGCCTGTTCCAGCGCCAGCTCCAGCTGTTGAGTGGTTTCGACCGCCACGCTGAACGGTGTGGCCTGGGGGTTGAGCACCGCCGGCAGTTTGGCGTAATCCCAGGGGCCAATGTCGTTGTAAGATGAATTTTCCCCGAGAATGTAGCGCTCTATGGTGTAACCGTCGTTATTAATCAGGAAGATGATGGGTTTTTGCTCATGGCGCAGCAGGGTGGATAGCTCCTGGGCGGTGAGCTGGAAGGAGCCATCGCCAATAAACAGCAGGTGCCGACGATGTGGCGCGGCCATCATGGTGCCGAGCAGCGCCGGCAGGGTATAACCAATCGATCCCCAGACTGGCTGATTAACCACTTTCACGCCTTCCGGCATGCGCATGCCGCCAATCGCCGCTCCTGAGGTGCCGTTCTCCACCACCAGCACGTCATCCGCCCGAATAAAGCGCTGCATCCGTTGCCAGAAATAGGCCTGATCGAGAGCCGCTTCGCCCGGCGTCGCCAGCCTGTGTTTTTGTTCGGGGAGCGGCGCCAGCGGCGGGGCAGTTATGCCTTTATCCAGCGTCAGCAGCGCTTGCAGCAGGTCTGCCGCCGCCACCGCCGGGTAGGAGGTATTGCCCAGCTTTAGCGAGAAAGGCTGAATATCAATCTGCGTACCGGCAGGGATGTGATGCGAGAAATAACCGGTGGTGGAATCGACCAGGCGCACGCCGAAGGTCAGCACGCAGTCGGCGTGCGCCATGTGATCGTACAATTCGGGGCGCGACAGGTCGCCGCTGTAGCCGCCCATCCAGCCTGCGGTGGTTTCCGGGATAATGCATTTTGCCGTCGGCATATTGGTGAGTGGGATCGCAAATTTATGTGCGACGTCGACAACTAATTGCTGTAGCTGAAAACGATCCACCATTTGGTCGATCAGAATGATCGGTTTTTGCGCCTGTTTGATACGCGCCAGCAGTGCCATCGCCGCTAACTGGACATTATAAGGATCGCTCTGCGGTAATTGCGGTGAGGTGGCGGCTTGTGATATTTCAATTTCGACATCGCAAATATCGGAGGGCAATTGCAAATAAACCGGTTTCTTTTCTATCCAGGCACGGGAAATAACGCGCGGAATTTCCACTGCCGCATTTTCCGGTGTAATTAACGCTTGGGCAACGGTGAACTGTTTAAAACAGTTCATGACGTTATCAAAGTTACCGTCCGCCAGCGTGTGGTGCAGTAGCTCATGGTTTTTCATTGCATGCAGCGGCGGGGTACCGGACAGGCAGATCACCGGTGCAGATTCGGCATAGGCACCGGCAATGCCGGACAACGCGGCCAGATCGCCCACGCCGTAGGTGGTGATCAACGCCCCGGCACCTTTTAGGCGTGCATAGCCGTCGGCGGCATAGGAGGCGTTCAGTTCGTTACAATTACCGATAAACTCAAGTTCGCCCTCCTGTTCAATCAATTCCAGCAGCGCCAGGTTATAATCACCGGGCACGCCATAGATACGATCGATGCTCAGGGTACGGAGCTGTTGCAGGATAAAGGCTCCAATAGTGATTTTCATGTGTTTCTCCGGATTTTATCTCTTTTCTTTTATCAGGCAGAAATCAGCAAAATACATTGCCGGTGGTGTTTTGTGGCGGTTAATGAAATAACCCGATCTGGCGAAAACGGGTTTTTCTCGCTGGTTTTAACCATTATTTAAACTCCCCGCTTGTTCAAGCTGAGGCGGTGGTATGGGAAACGGCGGGATTGTATTCGAGGGTTTACGTTGCCATTAACCAATATTAAAAATAAGGTTATTGGGTGGTGGCATTTTTCATTGAATATGATTGAGCGGGAAAATCTGATTGGGTGCGCAGATAATGGGATGCTCTGCAGTTGTTCGGTACTTTTGCCGGCAGGGTTAATCCCCATTTTTTATTACCGTTTCTTTTTTGCTTTTCCCGCATGACCTCCCATCATAAATAACTCTTTTTAAGTATCTCCGCTGGGTTGTCTCATTAAATTGCAGGTGGCCCGCTGCTGGCCATGAACGGTTATTTGCAATGCCGCATGGCCGTAACATTTTATTTACATAAATGCAGCATTCTGACGGGCCTCGATTTTATCGGGGCGGCCTGCAAAGTGGGCTTTCAGCCGCAGTTGCAAATGGGGGGGCCATCACATTTCCCCCTCAGGCGGGAGTAACGATTTCGCTACACTTTGCGTGAAAACGAAGATCGTCTCCTGCCGTGGAGTCTTCCATTATTGCGGAGTTTTCCGACAGACGGAGTATTTGGCGGGCAGTAGGCTGAGCGCCCGGAATAGGACCTGTGGGGGGATACGCCTTGCCGATGGCTAAACTTAACCAAGTGACAACAGGACAGGGAAAATATGTTGGATAAATAAGATACAGCTTGATCTTGCCAATGTGATCGGTAAGAATCCCCGGCCTTAATTTTACAGGAGCTTTATGATGTTTTTTAAACGGACAATTTTGGCTTGCACGGTGGCATTGATGTTTCCTGCACTACCTTCTTACGCAGAGGTTGGTGCAGGAAATAGCAATTCCGTACAGGCTGAAAAACCGGGGTTGTGGCAGCGTTTCACCGATAACGTGTCGGAAACCTGGAATAACTCGCCGAATAAAGACATCTATCTGCCGGCCATCACCTGGCATAACCGCTGGACTTACGATGACGAGCACATCGACAAGTACAATGAGCGCCCCTGGGGCGGCGGTTATGGCATCTCGCGCTACGATAGCGACGGAGACTGGCATGGCCTCTATCTGATGGTGTTCAAAGATTCATTCAATAAATGGGAACCCATCGGCGGTTACGCTTACGAGAAAATCTGGCGGCCGCTGGATGACAAGGATTTCCGCCTGGGGCTGGGGTTTACCGCCAGCATTACCGCGCGGGACAACTGGAACTACATTCCTATCCCGGCGCCGTTGCCGCTGGCGTCGATCGGGTATAAACAGCTGACCTTCCAGGCGACCTATATTCCCGGCACTTACAACAACGGCAACGTGTTCTTCGCCTGGCTGCGCTGGCAGTTCTGATCCCCGGCGGGCCGTTTGGCCCGCAGCCCGCTATTCGCTCCGCCAAAAATGACCTGAATTCTGAAAAATGGCCGCCGCGACAGATAAACGGAACTTGTCGGCAGCCGTGGCGTCGGAAGAGGTGACCCGGCGCATTGCGCTTAGCGCGCCGCTATCGCGAAATACACAGGAGCTTTACCCTCATGAACACCAAACATCGTTTACTGTTGGCGCTGACCTTGACCACGGCTATGACCTGCGGGGCAGCACAGGCTGCCGGACTGATGGATTCCATCAGCAGCGCCGCCGGTGAACTCAGCAAGTCAGGGGGCAACACCGGCGGCACCTCGCTGTCTTCGCTGACCGGCCTGCTGAATGGCGGCGATAAGGCGCTGAGCTCCGGCAGCATGACCAACGCCGCCGGCATCCTGCAATATTGCGTGAAAAATAATGTACTGTCGGCCAATGGCACCGAAGCGGTGAAAGACAAATTGCTGAGCAAGTTGGGTATCAGCAGCACGGAAAACGCCAAGAGCCAGGATTACCAGCAAGGGCTGGGCGGTCTGTTGAAAACCGGCGAAGGCAAGAGCCTGGATCTGAACAACCTGGGCGTTTCGCAAATCACCGACAAAGTGAAGCAAAAAGCCTGCGATCTGGTGCTCAAACAGGGCGCGTCCTTTATTTCCT
The DNA here is from genome assembly GCF_003591175.1 of Serratia inhibens. Classification (GTDB taxonomy): domain Bacteria; phylum Pseudomonadota; class Gammaproteobacteria; order Enterobacterales; family Enterobacteriaceae; genus Serratia; species Serratia inhibens. The sequence goes on from NZ_QYYG01000005.1 coordinate 112,886, forward strand.
GATAGCCTGAACGGCGGTGGCTACGGCCATCCGCCGTTTTTATTTCCCCGATGAATTTCAAGCCGCAGCGTTGTTGGCTACGACTTGAAATTCATCGGGGTTTATAAGAGCAAAAATGAAAGAAATTCTGATGATCTCCCTGCTGGCAGGGGTGACGCTGTTACAGGGTTGCGCGATGAAATCTCCTGAAGCGCCGCCGCCACCGCAGGTGAAACCTATTGGGATGGCAAACCCGGCAGACGTTTATTGCACCGGACTCGGCGGCAAGCTGAACGCCAGGCAAAACGCCGACGGCCAGTATGCCACCTGCACCTTGCCGAACGGCCAGGAAATCGAGAGTTGGGAACTGTTCCGCCGTGATCACCCTGTTAAGAAGTAAGCTTTACGGCGTCGGGCATTTATCTGGCGCCGTATCAGAACTCGCGATCGCTGATGGATTGGAACTCGATGCCGCTGTTCGCGTGCATCTCCAGCGGCATCCGCCAATCGCTGTCTTTGCCCAGGGCGAAAGCTCTGGAGCGGAAGTTGCAGCCGCTCTTGATGTTCTTGATTTTCATAACGTGTTCCACAGCCGAATCGATTTTGACATCGAAGTTGCCGGCGGCGGGAATGAACACCTCCGCCAGCTGTTGCGGTGCTGTGGGCGTTTCCAGCCTGACCAATACCGCAAAATCGTTGCCTTGATTGTCCAGCGTCAGACGATGCAAGCCGGTACCGGTCAGGCGTTCCGGTTGATGCAGATAGCCGGCCGATGACGGCCAGGTTTGCCCTGCATTGTCGTGCAGCGGCCCGCCGCACTGTTCACGTGCTTCGCGCAGCGGCATTTCGCGTTGGATAGTCCGGTTGTAATCGGTGGGGGTGGTCGTCACAAATTCATCATCGCTTTGATGTGCGCGCAGATAGCGTTTGGCGCTGAACACTCCAGCGGCAATCAGCATAAAGAAGATAAAAATCGTCAGGCGATTCCTGAAGATGGGGCCAAACAGCCTGCCCGGTAATTGAAATAACCACTTCGCGATTTTCGATAGCATCTTTTTCCCTTAGCACCCAAGCCGTTACGTTCTGCGGTAACGATGCTTGCCTCAGTATAGCCAACATCTCACCGACGAAAATCCCTCCCCGGCATTTTTTCTTCCCTTCGCGTGTTGTACGATTTTGTTCGTTTGTGTACATTTGTGATCAATTGTTCATCTTCGAGCCGTAAAATGTCGAAACTGTTACCCAACGAACGCCATGACGCGATCCTCGCCACCCTGCAGCGCGAAGGGCGGGTATTGGCGGTTGAAATGGCGGAGCGCCTGAATACTACCGAAGCGACCATTCGGCGCGATCTGCGTCAGTTGGCGGCGCAAAACCTGTGCAAGCGCATTTACGGCGGCGCGTTGGCGCCCACGCCGGCATCCGGGCCGGTGAGTGAACGGCTGCAGTTAAGCGGTGATGAGAAGCAAGCGTTGGCGCTGGCCGCGCGGGATCTGGTGAAACCAGGGCAGATCATTTTTCTTGATGCCGGCAGCACCCATCTGTATCTGGCTGACCTGCTGCCACGTGACCAGCGGTTGACCCTCGTCACTAACGCGCTGTCCATCGCCGGTAAAATGCTGGAACGGCCGGGGATCCGCACGATTTTAATCGGCGGTGAGCTGGATGCCGACGTGGGGGGGTGCGTGGACGCCAAAGCCGCTCAGGAAATTGACGGTTTTCATTTTGACATGGCTTTTATTGGCATCTGCGCCTACGACCCGGCCAGCGGCTTTTCGGCGCTGAATTACCAGGATGCCCAGTTCAAACAGCGTCTGTTGACGCGCTCCGGCAGCGTAGCGGTGCTTTGTACCCGCGACAAGCTCAATACCTACGCCCCTTATACCTTCCTGCCCGCCGGGCGAGTCGATTATCTGGTTACCGCAAGCGGCGAGCATCCGCAGCTCGAACAGCAGGTGATCCGCGGCGGTGGCAAGGTGCTCTACAGTGATTTCCCTAACGGAGACTGAGATGAAAATAGCCCATGTTGCATTGTGGACCCGCGATATTGATGCTCAGGTGGCGTTCTGGCAGCGTTATTTCAACGGCGTTGCCGGGGAAGAATACGTTAGCCGCAACCGCCCGGGCTTTGTTTCCCGCTTTGTCAGCCTGGCTTGCGGCCCGCAGCTGGAAATTATGCGCCTGCCGGATCTGCTGCCGGCGGAACAGACCAATGAGCGCGTAGGCTGGGCACATATCGCGCTTTCCGTCGGCGACGAGGGTCAGGTCGATTTGCTGGCGCAGCGGGCCCGGCAGGAAGGGATCCTGCAGGCGCCGCCGCGCTGGACCGGCGATGGTTTTTATGAGGCGATCATCCGCGATCCGGACGGCAATGCCATCGAAATTACCGCCTGATCACTCTTCTTCGAGGATCGCGAACTGCTGGGCCAAATAGTCGAGCAGCAGCCGCACTGCCGGCAGCAGCCCACGGCGTGACGGGTAGACCGCATGCACTACGCCGCCCTGCGGTTGCCAGTTGGGTAGCAAGGGTACCAGCTCACCGCGCAGCATGTTGTCGCGCATCATCATCGACGGCAACTGCACAATGCCGACGCCGGCAATAGCTGCGGTACGCAGCATCAGCATATCGTCGGTAACCAGCCGCGGCCGGTGTTCCCATTCCACTTTCTCACCGTCCGGCCCGGTCAGTTGCCACTGGTGCTGTGCCCGCGCCGGCCCGAGATCGAGCGTCGGGTATTTATCCAATTCTTCAGGCCGTTGCACCGGGCCAAGGGTCCGCATCAGCGCGGGGCTGGCGGCGATGTACCAGATGCGTTGGGCCAGGATCTTCAGCACCAGATCACTGTCTTCCAGCGGAGGTGGCCGCACGCGGATCGCCAGATCCAGGCCTTCGCCCACGACGTCCACCCGGCGATTGGTGGCTTCCAGATGGACCGTCACTTTGGGGTAATCGGCCATAAAGGCTGCCACCATACTGCCGACGCGGGTATGCAGGATCGCCACCGGGCAAGACATGCGCACCGTGCCGCAGGGTTCCGCGCGGGTTTGCTCAATGGCCTGCTGCGCGGCGTCGGCTTCCACCAACATCGCCTTACAGTGAACGTAGTAATTCTGGCCGACTTCGGTGATGGAGAAACGCCGCGTTGAACGTTGAATCAGGCGCACGCCCAGACGCTCTTCCAGCAGCGCCACGCGGCGACTGAGCTTGGACTTCGGGATGCCCAACGCCCGGCCGGCAGGCGCAAATCCCTGGTGATCGACCACGCTGGCGAAATAAAACAGATCGTTCAAATCGGTGAACATCGCCCGTCCTTATCGTTCTATTTATGGAACGCTGAGTGTACATCTTGCCTACTACTGCGGCAAATGACGATCAATTAGACTTCTGGCATCAACCTAAGGTCGAGAGACCTGGAACAGGAGCTCAAGATGAAAAAGATCCTCGGTATTTACAACAGCCCTGAAGCCCATTGGGTCGGCAACGGTTTCCTGGTGAATTCGCTGTTCTCCTATAACGACCTGGGGGCGGAAATGAGCCCGTTCCTGCTGCTGGATCATGCTGCACCAACCAAATTCCGCTCTGCCTCCGGCACCCGTGGCGTTGGCCAGCACCCGCATCGCGGGTTTGAAACTGTGACCATCGTGTATCAGGGCGAAGTGGAGCACCGCGATTCCACCGGCAGCGGCGGGGTGATTGGCCCCGGTGATGTGCAATGGATGACCGCCGCCTCGGGTATTTTGCACGAAGAGTTCCATTCACGGGATTTCTCGCGCAACGGCGGCACCATGGAAATGGTACAGCTGTGGGTCAACCTGCCGGCCAAAGACAAAATGGCCGAACCGGGTTACCAGACGCTGCTGAATGCGGATATTCCGGTGGTTCCGCTGGCGGACGGCGCAGGGCAGGTTCGGGTGATTGCCGGTAATTTTGGCGGCCACGCCGGCCCGGCTCGCACCTTCAGCCCGCTCAATGTGTGGGACATGAAGCTGAACGCCGGCCATACCACTACATTGACGGTGGAAGAAGGCCATACGCTGGCGTTGGTGATGCTGCACGGCGCCATTCATGTTAACGGCGAGGAAGTGGTGCGCGAAACCCAAATGGTCAGGTTTGACCGTGCGGGCGATTCGATCACTATCGAAGCCAATAATGATGTCGCCTTGCTGGTGCTGAGCGGTGAACCGATCGATGAGCCTATCGTCGGCTACGGCCCGTTCGTGATGAACAGCGACGCGGAAATCCAGCAGGCTTTCAGCGATTTCAACGGCGGCAAGTTCGGCACCATGGCAACAAAGTACGGGACGAGCTAAGCCATCCCTCCTGGCCCGGAACAAGTTCTCCGGGTCAGGCACTACACTTAAACTTCTGTGTTCCCTGGCTTTGCGGTCGGGGACGCATATACCCGCAACAATCAAAACCCAACAGGAGTAAACCATGACTGCAAATTACAAACGCCTCGACAAGGATCAGGCCGCCGTATTGCTGGTGGATCATCAGGCAGGGCTGCTTTCACTGGTACGTGATATCGATCCCGATCGTTTTAAAAACAACGTACTGGCACTGGGGGATTTAGCGAAGTATTTCAACCTGCCAACCATCCTGACCACCAGTTTCGAAGATGGCCCGAACGGCCCGCTGGTGCCGGAACTGAAGGCCCAATTTCCTGATGCGCCTTTTATTCCACGCCCGGGGCAGATTAACGCCTGGGATAACGACGACTTCGTGAAAGCGGTGAAAGCCACCGGCCGCAAACAGCTGATTATCGCCGGCGTGGTCACCGAGGTGTGCGTGGCGTTCCCGGCGCTGTCCGCTCTCAGCGAAGGTTTTGAGGTGTTTGTGGTCACCGACGCTTCCGGCACCTTCAACGAGCTGACGCGTCAGTCGGCCTGGAGCCGCATGGAAGCCGAAGGTGCGCAGCTGATGACCTGGTTCGGCGTGGCCTGCGAGCTGCACCGCGACTGGCGTAACGATGTGGAAGGCTTGGGCGCGCTGTTCTCCAACCATATCCCGGACTACCGTAACCTGATGACCAGCTACAGCACGCTGACTCGCGGTAAATAAGACTACGAGCGGGATGCAAATACCGATGTGTCTTTACAAGATCCTTAAGCTTTGATCACGTTGGCGCCAGGATGTAAGCAAAGATCATTGGTGTGAAAAGGTCGTGAAAAGCGGCTTTCTCATCTGCCGGGGGCGGGGTAGGTTAAACCCAATCCCGGCAAATGAGGTCAATATCATGAAAAATGCATGCAAAGTACTGGCGCTGCCTTTCCTGGCAGCTGCGACGCTGTTTAGCGTCAGCGCGCTTTCCGCTCCGGCTCCGACAGATAAAAATGCGCCGCCGGCAGGGCAAGACTTCCGTCTGCCGCCTTTCCCGGGCGGACATATGCCGAAGCCAGGCTTCTGTCACGGTGGGGAGTTGTTCTGCGCCACCTCTGCCAGCGATAACCCGACCGAAACCATCAATAAGCTGACCTCGGTGATCCCGGCCGGCAGCGCCAGACATTATGAGGTACGAATCTCGGTCGTGGCATTGCCGGATACACCGCCAGCACCGTCGGCCCCTTAAGCGCTGCATCAGTCTGCTGGTTCTGGGGGGGAATGCGCGTTAGTCTGGGGTGATCACTTCAGGAGGCAGGATGAATTCGCCAAAGCTCCCCCCTAATCTCTCTTCTTATCTACGGCCTGGCGATCGGGTGCTGTTATTCGATGGCGAATGCAACCTTTGCCACGGGTTGGTGAGATTTCTGATCCGCGCCGATCGACAAACCAAAATCCTGTTGGCGACGGTGCAATCGGCGGAAGGGCAGGCGATCCTGAGCTGGCTGGGGTTGCCTACTGATCGTGTCGACTCCATCGTTTATTTTGAGCAGGGGTGCCATTGGCTGCGCTCGGCGGCGTTTTTTCAGGCGTTGCGCCAGCTTGGTTGGCCATTTCGCCTGTTGGCGTTGGCGCGTTTTCTGCCGCAACGGCTGGCCGACGGGGTTTACAATGCGGTGGCGAGCAATCGCTACCGGCTATTTGGCCGCAATGACGGCACCGTCTTGCCCGGCGCCGATCTGCCGGGGCGCTATCTGCATTCCGGTTCCCGCCGCTCCCGCTGAGCTTTACGCTTCTTTACTCTTTAATCGATTGAAATATCAGCAGTCTGGCCCCATATAATTGAGCATTAAACCCAAAAAGGAGCGCATATGGGAATCAGTGAAGAAGAGCATCTCCGCCGTTTAACCCGCGAAAAGAACGCCGTGGGGAATTCGGCGAAATGGGTGGCGATCGTTTCTGCCGTTTACTTTACCCTGATGGTGTTTTATGGCCATCCGGTTGGCGTGCTGGCCATGTCTGGGGTGATCTTTATGGTTTCCACCGGCATCTGGTTAAAGAAGCGCAAGAAAGTGAAATCCTATCGCCGGGTACTGGCGGAAATCAACGACGATCCTTCCGTTTAACCGCCCTGATAGTCGCTGCGCATCAGGGTATAAATCAGGCTTGGCTCGGCGTCAGGCACATCGTTTAACGTATCTACCAAACGCAACCCCGCTTTTTCCAACACGTGACGTGAGGCCTGATGGTTTGCACGCACGGTGGCGGAAATCTCATCCAGCCCCAGGTGTTCGAAACCATATTCGAGCGCAGCCAATGCCATTTCCGTGGCCAATCCCATCCCCCATACCTGCGTATCAAAGCGGTAACCCAGATTCACCGTGCGCTGTGCGCCGAGCGGATGCCACGACAGCCCACCGAAGCCGATAATCCACTCCGGCCGTTCACGCAGCGCGATCGCCCAGGAGCCATAGCCGTGCTGCCGCCATTTCTCGATCCGTTCGGTCAGGATCTGCCGCGCCTGTTCTTCGCTGGCAACGGGGCCGGCGGGGTTGAAGCGTTGGGTTTCCGGATCGCCGAAAATGGCGTAAAACCTGGCCAGATCGTCGGCCACTGGCGGGCGCATCAACAGGCGGGCGCTGACATAGGGATCGGTAGGGGTCATCTTGGGCATGGTTTCTCGTAACCTGCTGTGATTGGGCAGGTTTAACTGTAGACCAACTGCGCGGGGGAGGAAACATAAACCCCTCTCCGGGCGGAGAGGGGGCAGGATCAGATAAACGAATCGTCGTCGCTGTAGTCGTCATCCGAAAAATCGGCGCTGTCGTCGGTTTGATAACCCGCGTTCTGGAAGCCGTTGTCCTGATTCAGGAAGCGATTATCGCCGTTGTTAAAAGTGTCGAGGTTGTTGGACGCGTCAAAATCTTTCATTGCGCTGTCATCTACAGGCTGTGCCGGGGTTTCGTCGATAATGTTCACAATCTCTTGCGGCTGCGAATGGCGGAACATGCCGGTCAGCATGTCGGCCAATACCACGCCGCCGGCCACGCCAGCCGCAGTTTGCAATGCGCCGCCGAGGAACCCGCCGGCCCGAGAAGGTGCAGCCGCCTGCTGTGGCGCTTGTTGTGGCTGCTGCGGGGCATAACCCGCCTGCGGCTGATTGTTCCAGGCCGCATTATTTTGCTGTTGCGCCTGGTACTGGTCGCGCGGGCTTGGCGTATTGCGATTGCCGCCGCCGAACAACCCGGCCAGGAAACCGCCACTGCTCTGTTGGCTGGCGGTATTTTGCTGCTGCTGGGCAATCTGGTTCTCCAGATCTTTTACCCGCTGGTCCAGTTGCTTCAGCGCCGCTTCCTGAATGATCATCGCCTGCGCCATGTAATAAGGTGCAGAAGGTTGTTCACGGATATGCTGGTTGATGAGCTGCTCTGCCTGGAGATCCCTCTGGCCCGTCTTGGTCTCGGCTTCTTTCAAGCGGCCAAACAAACCATCGATAAGGCGTTGTTCTTCAGATTGCATAGGGTTACCTCAGGAGATAAATAACAAAGCTGGATGATGATTATCATCGGTAGCTATCACCCTAGCGCGTTTGTGTGAACCAATAAATAAATGGTGAGTAAACCTGTTTATGAATTTGTTACCAGTTACGGCAAAGGGATCAGCATGACCAGCTTCAGTGTGTTGTTTTCCGCCGGATGAAACGTCAGTTGCCGATAGCGCAGCGCCCCCTGCAGAGGATGAGTAAACGCCCGTTCGCCGCCTTCGCGTGCCATCACGTCATGCTGCTTCCACCAGTGATTAAAGGCTTCGCTGTTGTGCGTCATGTTGCGCACGAAGGCGCGCATCGCTTCGGTATTTTGGTGGTGGCTGGTTTCTGCGCGAAACTCGGCCACTACGCGCCGTGCACGATCGTCCCAATCGCTGACCAGGTTCTTCGCCAGCGGGTGGAAAAACATGAAGTGCAGCAGATTGGGCGTCTTGGCCTGGCCCAGCCAGCCGCTGAACAGGGTTTCCGCTTGCGGGTTCCAGGCAACGATGTTCCAGGTGAGATCCAGCAGGTAGCAGGGCGCAGCCACCTGGTAAACGCTTTGCAAAACGGCGCTGTTGGCGAGGTCCTGATGCTGTTCCTGCTCGGGATCGGCCACCCGCGCCAGGGTAAACAGGTAGTGACGTTCGGCATGCCCCAGGCGTAACGCTTTGGCGATGCGCGCCAGCGTATGTGGAGAGATGGACACCTCGCGCCCCTGCTCTATCCAGGTATACCAGGTGGCGCTGATACCGCTGATTTGTGCCAGTTCCTCACGACGCAGGCCGCTGGTGCGGCGGCGCGGGGCGCTGGGCAGCCCCAGCATGTCTGGCGTGATGCGCTCGCGGTGCGCCCGCAGAAAGGCACCGAGGGCTTTGGGGCCTGATAAGGCTTCGGATTGCATAGGGGGTACCTGTTCATACTAGGATAACTGCTTATATTGTACCCGTATATCAGCCTGATTATAGTGGGTTGTATCCCGTAATTGTTTATGACCGCCAGCGGCGCTCAGGTGCAATGACGAGAGACACCTAATAGAAAGCCACCCGGCACGGGCGCAAGCCCGACAATAACAGGAGCAAATATGAGCATCAGCAACAGCCATAAAAATGCGGTCGATCGTCAGTTCGGTGAGCAGGCCAGCGCCTACCTGACCAGCGCGGTGCATGCGCAGGGTAAAGATTTACAGCGTCTGGCAACATTGTTGGAGCCCCACGCCGGTGCCAGGCTGCTCGATCTGGGGTGCGGGGCCGGGCACGCCAGCTTTACGGCGGCGGCGAAAGTGGCTCAGGTGGTGGCTTATGATTTGTCCGCGCAGATGCTGGAGGTAGTGAGCCAGGCGGCCGTGGATAAAGGGCTGAACAATATTCAGGTACAGCAGGGCGTGGCGGAATCGCTGCCGTTTGACGATGCCGGCTTTGACCTGGTGATCAGCCGTTATTCGGCACACCACTGGCATGACGTGGGCCAGGCGCTGCGCGAAGTTAAACGCGTGCTGAAACCGGGCGGCGTAGCGATCTTTATGGATGTGGTGTCACCGGGGCACCCGCTGTTGGATATTTATCTGCAAACCGTTGAGGTGCTGCGCGACACTTCGCATGTGCGCAATTATGCGCCGGGTGAATGGCTGAGTCTGCTGACTGAGGCTGGGCTGGTGGTGCGGGAAGTGACTTCGGATCGGTTGTATCTTGAGTTCGGCAGTTGGGTGGCGCGCATGCGTACGCCGGAGCATTTCGTTACCGCCATTCGCGCTTTGCAGCAGGGGGTTTCTGAAGACGTGCTTCAGCACTTCGCCATTCAACCTGACGGGTCCTTCACCAGCGACATTATGATGTTTGAAGTAGTCAGAGGATAAATAACGCCAGGGCAGCCAATATCCCCTTCGTTTTTCAGACTTCAATCTGAAATTCATTGGATATAATGGCTGCCCTGACAGGGTATCAATTACTTCTTGTCTTCCAGCAGGCAGCGATAAATCAGGCCGCCGACGACACCGCCGATTAACGGCACCAGCCAGAATACCCAAAGCTGTTGCAATGCCCAGGTGCCCTGGAATATTGCCACACCGGTACTGCGCGCCGGGTTAACGGAAGTATTGGTTACCGGAATGCTGATTAAGTGAATCAGCGTTAATGCCAGACCGATAGCCAAAGGGGCAAACCCTGCCGGCGCACGTTTATCTGTCACGCCGTGAATAACAATCAGGAAGAATGCGGTCAGGACCAATTCGATAACAATGGCGGATTGCAGAGAATAGCCGCCCGGCGAATGTTCGCCGTAGCCGTTGGAGGCAAAGCCGCCGCCGGTTGGATCAAAGCCCGCTTTACCGCTGGCAACCAAATACAGCACGGCCGCTGCAGCGATGCCGCCGATCACCTGAGCGATCACATAAGGGATCACGTCTTTGGCCGGGAAACGGCCGCCGGCAAATAATCCCACGGTAACGGCCGGGTTAAAGTGCCCGCCAGAAATATGGCCAACGGCATACGCCATTGTGACTACGGTAAGACCAAAAGCGAGTGCCACACCGGCAAAACCAATACCCAGTTGTGGAAATGCTGCTGCTAATACTGCACTGCCACAACCACCAAACACCAACCAAAATGTGCCAAAAAATTCAGCAAATAGTCGCTTTGACATAAACTCCATCCTACGGAAAATACTAACGATCGTTAGCACTAAAAACTATAGAACACCTTTCTCGATTAATGCAGGTTTCTATCAGGATTTTCTTAATGCACCTTAAATAACGGCGGGTATTAAATCCCCGTGAATTAGTTTTGTCTATGCGACTTTAGCTATATTTATCCGTTTTTGCGCGCGTTTGCTTATTTTTTATCTTTCTTATGAGAATTTACCCTAAGCTTAAGTGTCAGGTCTGCTTTTAGCGGAAATCGACCCTTGCAGAATTTAATTTTCCACCTGATTTTTCCATTCAATTCGCCGGGGTTAATTGTTGATTCCTATTTGCCATGTTGAATTAGCACCAGGATTCATGACATTAGCGGGGCTGTCATCAGAATGTCACACCAGGTTAATACCTTAGCAAGCTGCGAACTTCACTCCCTTGACTCTGAGCCATAACCATGAAAATAAAACCGGTTTCGTTGTTAATCACCTCGTTGTTTCCTCTGATCTCTTATGCCGCCGACGTTGAGGTGGAGCGCTATGTCGTCGGCTTTCCCGGCGGTGAGCACGTAAGCTATCAGGGCGCTTTCGCCAAGCAGTTTCCGCAGGGATTACCGGTGGGTATCGGCTCCGGCCTGGTGTTCAATGGGCGTGAGGGCAATGAACTGTTGCTGACTACCGTTACCGATCGCGGCCCTAACGCCGATGCACCTGCGGTCGGTGAACAGGAAGCCAAAATCTTTGCCAACCCGAAGTTCGTTCCCTTGCTGATGGATATTCGCGTCGGCGGCGGGAAAGCCGTGGCCGGCAATCAGCGCCCATTGCATGATGAACAGGGGCCTGTCAGCGGGCTGCCGCTGCCGGGCGGGCTGATTGGGTCCACCAACGAAGTGGCGCTGAGCGATACGCTCAAAACCTTGCCGAGCGATCGGCGCGGGCTGGATACCGAAGGCATCACGGCCGACGGTAACGGTGGCTATTGGTTATGCGACGAATATGGCCCGTTCCTGATCCATATCGACAATAAAGGCAAGATCCTCGCCAAATACGGCCCTGCACCGCAGAAAGGGGAGCAGGCGGTGGCCGGTGGCTTGCCGAATATTATCAAGTGGCGCCAGCCGAACCGGGGTTTCGAGGGCATCACCCGCCTGCCGGATGGCCGCATTTTGGCGGCGGTGCAGAGCACGCTGGACGTCGACGGCAAGAGCAAGAACAAAGCGCAATTTACTCGCCTGGTCAGTTTTGATCCGGCCAGCGGCAAAACGGCGATGTATGGCTACCCGATTGATATCGACAGCTATAACAAGGCCAAGGATGCCAAAGTCGGCGACATCGTGGCGGTGGACAACCAGCATATCTTGTTGATTGAACAGGGCAGCGATAAAGACAAGCAGATGATGAACAAAATCTACCTGGTCGATCTCAGCCAGGCGACCGATCTGACGGCCTTCGACGGCAAGGACAAAGCGCTGGAGTTTGATGATGCGAAGGATCTCGCCAAGCGCGGCGTGAAGCTGGCGCAAAAGCGCGAAGTGGCGGATCTGCGCAAGTTGGGTTGGCAGCAGGAAAAAGTGGAAGGGCTGACGCTGATCGACGATCGCACGCTGGCGGTGATTAACGATAACGATTTTGGTCTGCAGGCCAAATTGGTGAACGCTGAGCCCAAGGGCAAGAAAATCGGCGATTACCAGTTGGATAAGCAGGGAGGTTTGTCCCTTGACGGTAAAGCCGTGTCGACGAGCATCGAACTGCGGCCGCTGGATAAGCCGGAATCACTGAGCGAACTGTGGGTGCTGAAACTGCCGCAACCGCTGAAGTAACCGCCGTGACAGGGGGAATGGCTCCCCCTGTCCGCGTTTGTTATACGGACGCGCCGTTTTGTTGCTGTGGCGTTCTGCCCCGCGAGATGCTCTCCCACACCGCGACCACCACCATAATCAGCGTGGTCAGGCCGTTCACCATCAGCAAATCGGTCAGGTAAGCTATCGGCGTCAACACGGCCAGCGCGATCAGGCCCAGCAGATGCGACAGCGGGAAGCGGCGATACACCAGCCGTTTGTACAAGGCGTTGGCGAGCAGGTAAATGGCCGGACCGAGGAGCAACACCGCTGCCGTCACATTGCTGATATGGCCGTCGGGATGGGCAATCACCAGTTCGTTGGCGACGGCGCAGACGATAATGGCCCCGACCAGCACCACGTGTACATAGTGGAAGTTGGCACCCAACCGGCCGGGATTTTCCGCCTGGCTGATGGCGTGGCTGCCGGCTTTGCTGCTGGTATCGAAATAGACCCACCACATTGCCAGGCTACCGATAAAGGCCACCAGCGAGGCGATCAGCACCGGCGCTGTCCAGGTTTCCATTTCGCTGAGGGAAGAACCGGTAATCAGAATGGTTTCCCCCAGCGCCACGATCACGAACAGCTGGCAGCGCTCCGCCAGATGATGACCTTCTATGGTCCATTCACTGCTGCTGTCGGAGCGGCCCAGCAGCGGCAGGCGGAAACCGAACATCGGTGAAACGTATTCGCACAGCACCGCCAGCGCCCACAGCAGCAGACGGCCATTGCCTTCCGCCAGTCCGCCCAGGATCCAAAATACCGCCGAAATGCACATCCAGCCCAAAATACGGCGGAAGTTTTGCTTCAGCGGGTGATCGGCCTCGAGCAGGTTCAGGACCACCCAGGAGCGGCCCACCTGAATCGCCACGTAGAACAGTGCGAACATCAGCCCGCGTTCGCCAAACGCCTGCGGCAGCGCGGATGCGGCGAACAACCCCAGCAGCATGATGGCGAACAGCAGGATGCGAATGGGGCGGGTATCCGGATTAAACCAGTTGGTCACCCAGGCGGTGTATTGCCACGCCAGCCAAACGGCAAACCACAGCAACAAGGTTTCCAGCGCACCGGTCAGCGTCAGGTGGTGCAGCAGATAGTGGGAAAGTTGAGTAACGGCAAAAACGTAGATCAGATCGAATAACAGTTCCGAGAACGAAACCGAAGCGCCTCGACCATCACGCACACGCAGTAAGGTTTGCGACATAGAGAGTCCTTCTAAAGTGATAACCTTCAGAAAACAGCGTAGTTCAGGGGGACGCTGAGGGAAGAAAATTCTTAAAAATTAAGGTTTTTATATTAGGGTGAACAACGGGCTTTTAATTTCAGCCGGGTAGCAGTAACCTTTTCTCAGCAAGCGCAGAGTTATTCTTTCAGGACATCGGTGTACGCAATTCCTCCTTATTTACCTCACAATGATTGATGTTCTTTACATTGAATTACGTCGCTTTGCACAGCCTGGCGGATAATTAACTCCACTGATAGAGAAAATAAACAAAAAACATCTGGAGTTAATCATGAAACTATTACCTGGTATCGCAGCAGTCCTGATCGCAGCCGCTTCATTTTCCTCTTTCGCCGCGCCACTGTCAGCGGTAAAACAGATTGACAGCGAGCAGGCAAGCAACCTGCAGAGCATCGGTGTGGTGTCGGTTTCCGGCATCAGCGGTTCACCGGGCGACGCGGTTCATGCACTGAAAGAAAAAGCCGCGGCGGATGGCGCAAGCCATTACCGTATTATCGCCCTGGACAACCCGGGAGATTCCAGCAACTGGCGTGGTAATGCAGAAATTTATCGTTAAAAAGTGGGTTGAAAATAAATATTTGGCCGCCGCCGGGTGGCCGATAAAATAAACGGTTGCGGAAGATAATCTGACCGGTAATGCTATCGTTTGATTACCCTAAGATTATTGTTGCAACCGTTTCGCGTTTTTGGCGCCTGCTGGTCGCATTTTATTACAACTGTTTCGATGGCTTTCGGATTCATGTTAATGAATACTTAAGAAATTGAGGGCAGATTGGTGGCTACTCAACCTAACGGAGGCCCCAATGTTAAATGCGACACGGCTGCAACTGAAGAACCACTTCTCTTATCTCCAGCAGTTTATGGCTTCACCGCGTACCATTGGCACCCTGGCGCCTTCTTCCCCCTGGCTGTGCCAGGCGATGTTGAATCAGATCGAATGGACTGGCGCCTTGTCGATTGCCGAGCTGGGCGCCGCGGATGGGGTGCTCACCAAACGCATTCTTGGGCGCATGCGTGCCGATGCCTCGCTCGAGGCGTTTGAGATCCAGCCTCATTTTGTGCATCAGTTGCGCAAGATTGACGATCGCCGTCTGCAGGTTATGGACCGTTCCGCAGAACAGATGGCCCGCGACTATGATGTGGTGTTCTCCTGCCTGCCGCTGCTGTCGATCCCGGTTAAAATCAGCGTCCGTATTCTGCAGCAAGCCCGGCAGCGCTTGCGGGCACGTGGCGGCACTCTGGTGTTGTTCCAGTACAGCCACCTGTCGGAAAAACTGCTGTCGCGCTATTTTCACTGGAAGCGGGTGCGAGTGGTGCGTAACTTCCCGCCGGCATTGGTGTACATCTGCACGCCGCGTTAGCTACAGTTTTTTCTCCATTACCACCACTTCGCCATCATATTGCCGGCGGCGTTCGATAGTTTGCCAACCCCAGCCTGCATACAGTACCTCTGATTTGTCGGTGATCAGGTGCAAGACGGGATGGTTGCGTTGGCGGGCCAATTGCACGATAGCCTCTTCCAGACGCTGCGCAATGCCCTGACGCCGGTGGTCAGGATGAACAAAAACCCCCGCCAGCCAGGGGGACAGATCCCGTCGTTGATGATCGTCGCTTGGCCACAGGCTGGCCATGCCCAGCGGGCATTCGCCATCGAGTATTAACAGGGTGACATAGTCTTCGCTCGGTTGGGTGCACAGGGCAAAACGCTGGCGTGTGCGCTCCAGCGAGCCGCCGCGCTGTGACCCCCACTGGCCAAAGGCCCATGCGGCGCAAACATCGCTGTACTGCGGGCATTCCGTCAGCGAAACAATACGTTGGCTCATCTGTGCTCCTCTGGTTTTCCCCATTTCGTCATTTTTATCGATTTAGCGGCCGATTTTTACTGTAGAAAACCACATTTACGGCGGTTTTGCATTTATCGGCGCCGAAACACGGTGATTCGGTGGATTTGTCCTGCCCTGCGCGCGTTATCAATTGAAACTGTTAATGAGAGTAATTATCATGCACCCATCTTTTAGCTGCCCCCGGCCCACTCATGCGCAATCCTTTCGTTTTACTGCTGCTTTCCCTGTTGCTCGGCGTTTTTAGCGCCCAGGCGAAAATGGTCACCGACATTACCGGCCGACAGGTCGACGTGCCGGATAACCCGCAGCGCATCGTGTTGGGCGAAAGCCGCATGCTTTATACCCTGGCGTTGCTGGAGCCGGGCAACCCTGCCCAGCGCGTCGTCGGCTGGCCGGAAGACATGGCGCGTTATGATGCGCAAAGTTGGCAGCTCTACGCGCAAAAATTCCCGCAGATCAAGGCGATCCCTTCCATCAGCAAGGGCAATTTCCGCCAGGTTAACGTCGAAAACCTGATCCAACTGAAGCCGGATCTGGTGATCCTCCCGCGTTACGCGCGCGAAGAGGGCGACAGTGATTTTCTGCTAACGGCACTGAACAAGGCCGGTATTGCGGTAATCTACGTCGATTTGCGGGTTGATCTGCTGAACAATACCGTGCCGAGCGTGCGTCTGCTGGGCGAAGTACTCAACCGCCAGCAACGCGCGGCGCAGTTCATCAGTTTCTATCAGCAGCATATGGCGGTGATCCGGCAGCGGTTGGCCGGCTACCAGGGGCCCAAACCCAAGGTGATGCTGCATCTGCACCTCGGGCGGCGCGAGACCTGCTGCACCACTGCGGCGCATGGCAATCTTGGCGATCTGCTGGCCTTTGCCGGCGGCGACAATATCGCCAACGCCAGCATCAAGGGCGTGTACGGCGAGCTGAATCCGGAAACCATCCTGACTGCCAATCCCGACATCTACATCGCCACCGGCATGGCCGGGCCACAGGGCAAGCGTTTTTCCGATCTGCGCCTTGGGCCGCTGGTTACCCAGCAGGAGGCTGATGAAAGCTTCCGCATGATCATGCAAAAACAGCCGATGCTCACCAACCTGAAAGCGATAAAGAATCACCAGGCCTGGAGTATTTGGCACAACTTCTATCTCAGCCCGTATCACGTCGTGGCGGTCGAAAT
This sequence comes from Serratia inhibens, assembly GCF_003591175.1. Classification (GTDB taxonomy): domain Bacteria; phylum Pseudomonadota; class Gammaproteobacteria; order Enterobacterales; family Enterobacteriaceae; genus Serratia; species Serratia inhibens. The sequence continues at coordinate 129,442 of NZ_QYYG01000005.1, forward strand.
GTTCGCCAAAGCCTTCTATCCGGATCTGTTTGCAGACATCAATCCGCAGCAGACCTTTAAGCAGCTATACCAGCAATTTTTGCCGTTACCTTTCTCAGGCACCTACTGGAGCCGGTTGAATAACGAATAACGCCAAACGTGGTTACCGGTGCGCACGGCCTCTGGCGGCCTGCGCATCGATACCTACGTTGGGTTATATCGCCGCCCGGCCGTTAAGGAGAACCCGATGAGTCTGCCTGTTCGTTTAGCGCAACCGCAGGATATCACCCAACTGATCGCCATTGAGCGCTCGGCGGCGCAGCTGTTTCTGCAGCAACCGGCGTGGCGTTTTCTTGCCGATGGCCCGGTCATGAGCCGGCAACAGCATGCTGATTTTATTCAGCATCAGCGGGAATGGTTGGCTGAAAGCGCGTCGGGTGAGGCGGCCGGGTTTATCGCCATATTGCCGCAGCAGCAGGATTGGCACATCGCCGAACTGTCGGTGGCCGCCAACTGGCAACGGCGGGGTATTGGCCGGCGTTTGATCGCCGAGGTTGCCGCACAGGCCAAATTGCAGGGCGCGGAGCGCCTGACGCTGACGACCTTTATCGACGTGCCCTGGAATGCGCCTTACTACCAGCGGTTAGGATTCCGGCAAATCACCGCCGAACGGCTCAGCTTGCCGCTGCGGCAACGGCTTGCCGAAGAGGCGGCGCAGGGATTTGTTGCCGGTAGCCGCTGTGCAATGGAATTTACACTATCGTAAATATTGAAATACAGACTGATGGCGGTATGATGCAAGCAACCACGCCATCGCACGATCTGCGCGCCGGTTTTCAGGCGTACAAATGCACTCAAGTCACCGTATAAGGGACAACCCGTAATGACACAAACCATTTTCATGGTAGGCGCTCGCGGAGCCGGTAAAACCACGGTGGGCAGCGCGTTGGCGCAGGCACTGGGCTATCAATTCACCGATACCGATCTGTTTATGCAGCAGACCGCGCAAATGAGCGTGGCGGAAATGGTCGCACATGAAGGCTGGCTGGGTTTTCGCCACCGTGAAAGCATTGCCTTGCAAACGGTGACTCAACCGTCAACTGTAGTTGCCACCGGCGGCGGCGTGATCCTGGCGGAAGAGAATCGTCGCTTCATGCGCCAGCACGGCACCGTGATTTATCTGCGTTCGCCTGCGGGCGTGTTGGCGCAGCGGTTGGAAGAGTATCCGCAGGACGCGCAGCGCCCAACGCTCACCGGCCGTCCTATTGCCGAAGAAATGCTGGAAGTGCTGGCGGCGCGTGAAGCGCTGTATCAGGAGGCAGCGCACTTCGTCATGGATGGCACCGGCAGCCCACAGCAGGTGGTCGAACAAATCCTCTCGGCGCTGCAGCGCGAAACGGTAAAATAATCCACCGCAGTTTCTCCTTTGGGCACAGTCGGTTGTGCCCAATATTCTATTTTCTCCTCTGGTTTTTCCGCTTTGATGACGAATCACGCTTGCTTTTATAAATGATGAATGACATATATAAATGAATGTCATCCATCATTTATAATGTTCAACTCAAACTGATTACGAGGCTCTGCATGAAATACACCACCTTTGGTCGCAACACCGGCCTGCGCGTTGCCGAACTGGCTCTGGGCACCGGCACCTTTGGCACCGGCTGGGGTTACGGCTCGGAAAAAGAAGAGGCCAGGCAGGTATTCGATCGTTACGTCGACGCCGGCGGCAATTTCATTGACACGGCTGATGCCTATCAGTTTGGTCAGTCGGAGCAACTGGTGGGGGAATTTATCGCCGCCGATCGCGATCGCTTCGTCGTCGCCACCAAATACACGCTGGGTGCAGCGCCGCAAGCAAGCATTGCGGATACCGGCAACAGCCGTAAAAACATGATTTCGTCGGTGGAGGCCAGCCTGAAACGCCTGAAAACCGATCGTATCGATCTGCTGTGGGCGCATTTCTCCGACAACCTGACCCCGCTGGAGGAGGTTGTGCGCGCCTTTGACGATCTGACTCGCGCCGGCAAGATTCAGTATGCCGGGCTGTCCAACTTCCCGGCCTGGCGCATCGCCCGGGCGGATACCCTGGCCGAGCTGCGCGGCTGGGCGCGCATCGCCGGCATTCAGGTGGAATACAGCCTGGTGGAACGCACCGCCGAGCGCGAACTGCTGCCGATGGCCGAAGCGCTGGGGATGGCCGCGACGCTGTGGTCACCGCTGGGCGGCGGCCTGTTGACCGGCAAATATCGCCACAGCAACGCCGGGCGGCTGACCGAACTGGGGCGCCTGGTGCATAGCGAGAAAGATACCGCGTTGCTGGATGAAGTGCTGGCAATAGCGCAGGAACACGGTGCCCAAGCGTCCCATGTTTCTATTGCCTGGCTGCGAAACCGGGCCGCGCACTCCAGCACCAGCCTGATCCCCATTTTGGGGCCGCGCACCTTAGCGCAACTGGACGATACGTTGGCGGCGCTCGACCTGACGCTGAGCGAAGAGCAAGTGGCGCGTTTGGATCGGGTAAGCGCTATCGATCCCGGCACGCCTCACCGGCAGATTGCCGATACGCTGGCACGGGCACAGGGCGGTGACAGCGGCAGTTTTTCCGCGCTGCGCATTCCGCGCGCCTGAATCTTTTGATGAAGGGCATCATCATTGAGCGCGGCCAGCGGATGGCCTAAGATGATGCCCGATTGATAAGGAGAAAACACCATGGCGCGGGTATCAAAGCAACAAATGGAACGCAATCGCGAGGCGATTGAACGGGTGTCTTCACAACTGTTTCGTGAACGTGGCCTGAACGGCGTCAGCGTCAATGACCTGATGGCGGCGGTGGGGCTGACCCACGGTGGTTTCTATGGTCATTTTGCCTCCAAGGATGAGTTGGCGGCGGTAGCCAGCCGCAGAGCGGCGGAGGAGTCGGGCCAACGTTGGGAGGCGCTGAGTAGCCAGCCCGGCAAACACACTTTGCAAACTCTGGTCGATAACTATCTGGACGTGAAACACCGGGACTGTCCCGCCGAAGGCTGCATGGTCACCGCGTTAGCCGGCGACGTGGCGCGGGAGGGGGCCGATAAACCCGTACACCAGGCCTACCTGAGCGGCGCAAAATCGATGCTGGCGCGGCTGGAATCGCTGTCGCCATCGGAAGATGAACAGCAGCGGCATCAGCAGGCTCTGGTGCAGATGGCGATGCTGGTGGGGGCGGTGACGTTGGCGCGGGCTACTCGCGGCGATGAGCTGTCGGAGCAGTTTCTCGACGCGGCGCGTCAGGCGCTGTTGCCAAAGGGCGCTGAGTAAAATATCTCCCCGGCGTGGTGCCGAAACGCTCGCGGAAGGCGGCGATATAGGCACTGACATTGTCGTAACCGCAGTCACCGGCAATCTGGCCGACGGGTTCCCCCCGCGACAGCGGTTCCAGCGAGCGGAGCACTCTGGCTTGCTGGCGCCAGCGTGAAAAAGTCATGCCGGTTTCGCCGATAAAACGGCGGCTCAGGGTGCGGACGCTCAGCCCGGCCCAGTCGGCCCATTCACGCTGAGTGCGATCCCCGGCAGGCTCGTTCAGCAGCGCGCGGGCGATTTTCAGCAGCCGCATATCTTGCGGCAGCGGCAGTTGCAGCGGGGGGCTTTCCTGAGCGTGCATTTCATCCAGCAATACCTGCAACATCCGCTGTTGCGATGCGCTCAACGGCTGCCCGGCAAACTGCGCGATACGCTCGACCAGCGCCTGAATCAGCGTTGTGGCGGCGCTCAGCCGGGGAGATTCCGGCAGCGCCGCACCGCGTTGTTCCCCCAGATACAGGATCCAGCCCGCCACGTTACCGCAGGCCAACGCCTGGTGTGCGCAGTGTGGCGGCAACCAGCCGACACTGCCTGCGGTCATTGCCCATTGCCTCCCTGCGGTTTCCAGCGCCATCATGCCGTGGGTTAACAGATAGATCTGCCCTTCGGCATGGTGGTGCCAGGGCGTGAGGTGTTTTTTCTCATGCAAAAGCCGTTCGCTGCGCAAGATCATCATGTTGGCCGATTACCGGTATAAAAAGTCCAGGTACGGTTATTATGCCAGTGCTTGCTTCCGCTAGGATCCCCGCGTCATTCCATTTTTGGAGATCCGCCATGAAAGAAAATTCCTCAATAGCCGTGGTGCTCGACGCCTTGCAGCGGGTGGTTGCCTGCTCGCAACACCAGCCGGGGCTGATAGCTGAACTGTTCAGCGAAGATTACCGCCAGCAGGTGGACGGCAAGGCACTCGATTATGCGCAATTTATGCAGCATATGGCCCTGTTGAAGCAACTCACCCGCAGCATGGCGCTGGACATTATCGCCGTCGCCGGACAGGGGGAGGCGGTGCTGACGCACCACCAGGTACGGGTGGAAAAGCGCGACGGTGGTCGCAGCCTGGTCAAAGTGCTGGCGCATTTCACCGTACGTGACGGCAAGATCTGTGCCTGTGATGAGTTGACGCAACTGCTGGAAGGTGAACATGGCGATCGCGATCTGGGATCGCGCGTGTCGGCGTAAACATGGCTGCTATACTTAACCCTGTGTGATTCACACGGGAGAACAGCATGCGCGAAAATAACCGACCAGGCTACCCGAGAACCGCTCGGATAGTCGAAGTTGACCGGGGCGACCCCAGCTTGCATATGCATCGCTTTGAAGTGCGCACCGACGACATTGAGCCGAATACGCTGCTCAGTGAGCATTCGACCGAGCAGGAAGCGCTCGACGCCAAGCATCGCTACGAGGATCCGGCGCTGGAAGATTAGCCCGCACCTCACGGAAGCCGGCACCACGCCGGTTTCTTTTTCTTCGTTTTGCTTACGGCAATCGAGGGCGCATTGGCCTTGCCGAACGCGTAAATAAAACCGGGGTACAGGTAGCGGCCGTTGAGTTAATTATCTGATTCAAATGCTAATAAAATATTATGGCGGCCTCCGTCAGGCGGTGGTTCGGCGTCGTTTTGGTTGCGGATTCAGAACGGCTGGCTGACGACCGATCGCCGGGTAGAATTTTACTCTGCGCCACGATCGCATTTCGCGTGAAAAACCAGTGACAGATCAAGCGCAATCCCCCAATATGGATTTCTCATAAAGTTGATTATGCGGGTGCCAGTCTATGCTGAAAGTGAACGAGTATTTTGCCGGAAAAGTGAAGTCTATCGGTTTCGATAGTAGCAGCATCGGCCTTGCCAGCGTCGGTGTGATGGAAGAGGGTGAGTACACCTTCAGCACCGCCCAGCCGGAAGAGATGACCGTGATTACCGGCGCGTTGAAAGTGTTGCTGCCGGGCTCGCCGGATTGGCAGGTGTTTATGCCGGGTGAGAAGTTCTTCGTACCGGCTCACAGTGAGTTCAACCTGCAGGTTGCTGATGCAACCGCCTATCTGTGCCGTTATTTAAGCTAGTAGTCCATACCCTTCTTACTTGAAGCTGCAGCGTTGTTGGCTGCGTGCATATATTCGGCCCATCCGTGGGCCTCACCCCTTTGGGGCCGCTGCAAGCAGCGTTCAAATCTGTTCCCGACAGATTTGTCACCCCAGTCACTTACTTGAGTAAGCTCCTGGGGACTCCCGCACTTGCCGCCTAGCTGCAACTCCAATTAATTTGGGTATGCTGTTTGTTTTGTAAAAGCGGCGTATCTAGAGCAAGGCGCAGTGATTTGCGCCTTTGTGTGTTTAACGTTGGGCTTCGCCGCCCAGGGCTTCGATGGTGTTCTTGATTAACGCCGCCAGTTCGCTGGTCATCAGGATAAAATCGGCGTCAAAACGTTGGGCGAAGTCGTCACGATCGATATCGTCATTCTGCTCGCGCAGCGCGTCGGCAAACTTCAGGCGCTTGAGCGAACCGTCGTCTGCCAACACCAGTTGGATGCGTTCCTGCCAGTCCACCGCCAGTTTGGTTACCAGTTTGCCGGCTTCGATATGCACCGCAATTTCGTCGCTGATCAGGTTCTGTTTCTTGCAGCGGATCACGCCACCGTCTTCCAGAATCGCCTTCAGTTCCGCTTCATCCTGAATGATAAAACCGGCCGGCAGCTCGCCGGAGCGTACCCACTCGGTCAGCGTCAGCTCGATCGGGCTTTCCATGGTCAGCGGCACCACCGGCAGCGAACCCAGGCTTTTACGCAGCAGCGCCAGGGTATCTTCCGCGCGTTTGGCGCTGGCGGCGTCAACCATGATCAGGTCATTGACGGTGTCGATCCACATAAAGGTCTGATTGAAACGGCTGAAGGCGCGCGGCAGCAGGCTGTGCAGCACCTCATCTTTCAGCGCGTCTTTCTCGGTTTTTTTCAGTTTGCGGTGCTGTTCGCCTTCCAGCCGCTCAATCTTGGCCTGCAACTCTTGCTTGATGACCGGCGAAGGCAGGATCTTTTCTTCCTTGCGTGCGCAGATGACGATCTGGCCGTTAACCGCGTGCGTCAAGGCGTCGCTGTGGGAACCCATTGGGGAGACCCAGCCGGTTTTCGCCATGTCCTGGCTGCCGCAAGGAGTGAAAGCAAAAGCGCTGAGCTGTTTTTCCATTTCATCCGCGTTTAGCGCAACTTCGCGGCTCAAACGGTAAACCATCAAATTCTTAAACCACAGCATAATGTTGTCCCTGGCTGGGCGTGCAGTCGGCACGCTTGTTCATCAAAAGCAGGGCGGCATGATAACGAATCAGAGGCGAAAAATCGCCTCATTCCCTCTGAATTGCGTCGCCGGCCGCGTTTCTTCTGCGCGCCCGTTGCAGCGCCAGCGCCAGTTGCCGCTGGCTGAAAGGCTTGCGCAGCAGCTCAACCTCGGTCAGATCTCCCTGAGAGTGGCGGCGCATATCCTGGCCGCTGATCAGCAAGGCGCAGAGGTGCGGATTGATCTCCCGCGCCTGCTCAATCACCTGGGCGCCGCTCAGTTCCCCCGGCAGCATCAGGTCACTTATCAGCAGCGCGATGTCCGGCGTCTGGCGCAGCAGCGCCAGCGCTTCCTGGCTGTCTGCGCTGTCCAGCGTCAGGTAGCCGAGCTGGTGCAGGTGTTCGCACAGCGTGTGGCGCACGTCGTTTTCATCTTCCAGTACCAGCACCAGATTATCGGTACCGTCACTGTCGTCGAGCGGCTGCAGCGGCGCTTCCGTTACCGCCTGCATGGGGGCCCGGGGCAACTGCAAGCGCACCAGCGTGCCCTTGCCCGGTGCGGTTTCAATCTGCACCCGCCCGCCGGACTGGCGGACAAATCCGTAAACCATCGACAGGCCAAGCCCGCTGCCGCTACCGACCGCCTTGGTGGTGAAGAAGGGTTCGAACACCTGCGCCTTGACCTCTTCCGACATCCCGCAACCGGCGTCTATCACTTCCAGCGCCACCATGTCCTGTTTTTTGCCGCTGCTGCGTACCACTCGCTGGTTATAAATACGGATCTTCACCACCCCGCTGCGGCCCTCCATCGCATCCCGCGCATTCACCACCAGGTTGATCAACGCATTTTCCAACTGATTGGCATCGATCCACGCGGGCCAGCCGGGTTGTTGCGCCTCAATGGTCAGCGACAGCGTGGTGGGCAGCGAATGGCGCAGCAGTTCCTGCAGGTTTTCCACCAGCGTGCGCAGCGCGATGGCTTGAGGGTGCAGCGCCTGTTTGCGTGAGAACGCCAGCAGCCGTTGGGTGAGTTGTGCGCCGCGTTCGGCGGCTTTCAGCGCGCGGGCGATGCGTTGTGCGGTTTGCGCGTCCTGCGTTTGCCCGGTAGTCAGTTCCAGGCTGCCGATAATCACCGCCAGCAGGTTGTTAAAATCGTGTGCCAGGCCGCCGGTAAGTTGACCGACCGCCTTCATTTTCTGGCTGTGCAGCAGCGCCTCTTCCAGCGCTTTGCGCTCGGTGCGTTCCAGCACCACATTTACCACCCCGCGGTTGGGCACCGGGCTGAAACGCAGCTCGACGGTGCGGCCGTCATCCAGACGCAGTTCCTGCGGCTGCGGCAGTTCGCTGGACAGATTGGCCAGCACCGCCTCCCAGCGTTGGCCTTGTGGCGGCGTGACGTGCTGCAGCAATTCGCGGTAGTGTTGGCCGCGGTGCAACTGGTGTTCGTTCAGCCCCAGCAGCAGCGGGTATTGGGGGTTCCACACCACCAGTTGCCCATCGTTATCAAACAGGGCAAAACCGTCGCGCATCGCCAGGAAAGTGGTTTCCAGCTGGGTGCTTTTTTCTTTCAACAGGCGAGAAGTTTGTTCCAGCGAGGCGGTATTGCGGGCAAACACGTTGAAAGCCCGCGCCAGTTCGCCCAGTTCATCGCTGCGTTGCAGCGCCGGCACGCTGACGTCACGCTCACCACGCGCCAGTCGCGTCATGGCATTGGCGATCGCCGTCAGGTTCGAACCGAGGTTGCGGTAGATATACAGCCCGGCGAAACCGGTAATCACCAACGCCAGCAGCGCGAACAGGCCGATAAATACGCTGATGGAGCTGAGCTCACGGTGCGTCTGGTGGGTGCGCAGCTCCGACTCGTTCGCCACCTTTTGCACGTACAGGTTGATGTCGTCGTTGAGCATCGCGACTAACGCTTTGATATGGTAGGTATAATAGGCCAGTGCCAGGTCGCTTTGCTCCAGTTCCAGCGTTTCGGGCAACAGACGTTGTTCGCTGGTGCGAAACTGTCGCATTTTCTCATCCACCAGCGCATTCGAGCTGTGCTGCGGCCAGTAGGCCATTACGCTGTCGAGTTGCTGGGCGGCAGCCTTGGGGGTCGGGGTCTGAATGGCGATCGCCAGCAGGCGGTCAATCTGGCCGAGCAGCGGCTGTGCAGGCTGGTCCAGATTGTCGCGTTGGCTCAGGCTGGTGATATGCCGCAGCGTGCTCTGCGTCTGGTACAGCCCGCTGAGCAGGATGTTGCGTTGCAGGTGCCGCGCGTGACCGAGTTCCAGCATGCGGGTGACGCTGGTTTCCAGTGCGTTGCTGCGGCTGATGATGCGCTTGACCAGCGCCGGCTCGCTGTGGGCCAGCGGGGCGTCCGCCAGCCGGTTGAGAGACGCCTGCAGCGCCAACTGGGTCTGTTTCAACCGGGCGGATTCGCTCTGGTACTCCAGCGCGCCAACCACCTGCGAAAGCCGGATGGCGGCGGTGGCGACGTTCGACGTATCCCGGCTCAGCGCCATGCTGCCGTTCATCTCTTTCAGCGTTTGCGCCTGCACTTGTTCCTGCAACTTGCCCGCATGCTTAAAGCCGACGATCGCCACGCCGCTGACCATCAGCGTCACCGCCACCACCAGCAGGTTGAACATCAGCAGGCGCCCACGCGCACCGGCAAGGAAAGGCAGTCTGCGCATCGTATCTCCCGTAACTGACTGTTCGCAGTATAAATCCCCGTTCCATTAACAATATGACAAACATGAACGGGCGCTGACATTTTGCATTTATTTATGCGTGGTTAACTGCATGTAATTCGAACCGCAGCCTGAGGTATGACGATGAGCGTGACCCCGATTTTGGAAATGCACAACATCGCCAAGAGTTTTGGTCAGTTTTATGCGCTGAAGGGCGTCGACCTGACGGTATATCGCGGTGAGATCCACGCGCTGATGGGTGAAAACGGCGCGGGTAAAAGCACGTTAATGAAAATATTGGCCGGCGCTTATATCGCCAGCAGCGGGGAAATTTTTATCGATGGGCAGCCGTTCGCCATTAAAGGGCCGAAAGACGCCCTGGCGGCAGGTATCACGCTGATTTACCAGGAAATGAATCTGGCACCGAATCTGACGGTGGCGGAGAACATTTTTCTGGGCAGCGAGATCCAGCGCGGTGGCCTGGTGAAACGCCGGCAGATGTTGCTGGAAGCGCAGAAGGTGATCGACAGGCTGGGCGCGCAGTTCAGCGCCGGCGATCGGGTCATGAAATTAACCATCGCCGAGCAGCAGCAGGTGGAAATCGCCCGCGCGTTGCATCGCAACAGCCGCATTCTGGTGATGGACGAACCTACGGCGGCGCTCTCTTCGCGTGAAACGCATCGGCTGTTCGAGCTGATCAAGCGCCTGCGCGATGAGGGCATGGCGATCATTTATATCAGCCACCGCATGGCGGAAGTGTACGAACTGTCGGATCGCGTCAGCGTGCTGCGTGACGGCCAGTACGTCGGTAGCCTGACGCGAGAAAAATTGTCCGCCAGTGAGCTGGTGCGCATGATGGTGGGCCGTCCGCTGAGCGATCTGTTCAATAAGGAGCAGGGGATTGCGGTGGGCCAACCGCGCCTGACGTTGCACGGGCTGACCGACGGCAAGAAAGTCAAACCGGTCAGCCTGCAGGTGTGCGCCGGCGAGATTGTCGGCCTTTCCGGGCTGGTGGGCGCCGGGCGCTCTGAACTGGCGCAGCTGATTTTCGGCGTGCGCAAGGCGAGCGGCGGCACGGTGGAGATCGACGGCAAAACGGCCAATATCCATTCGCCGCGCGACGCCATCGCTTTGGGTATCGGTTTTCTCACCGAAAACCGCAAGGAGCAGGGGCTGTTTCTCGATCTGGCGGCCCATGAAAATATCGTTATGGCAACGCTGGAGCGCGATGGCCGCTACGGCCTGTTGAATCGCCGCAAGGCGCAGAGCATTTCCAGAGACGCTATTGGCCTGTTGAATATCCGCGTGCCGCATGCTCAGGTGCGCGCCGGTGGCCTGTCCGGGGGCAACCAGCAAAAGCTGCTGATTTCACGCTGGGTGGCGATCGGCCCGCGCATTCTGATCCTCGATGAACCCACGCGCGGCGTTGACGTCGGCGCCAAGAGCGAAATTTACCGCATCATGAGCCAGATGGCGCAGCAGGGGGTGGCGATCCTGATGATCTCCAGCGAACTGCCTGAGGTAGTCGGGATGAGCGATCGGGTTTACGTCATGCACGAAGGCAGTATCGCCGGTGAACTGAGCGGCAGCGACATTACTCAGGAAAACATCATGACGCTGGCTACCGGCGTCGAAACCGCCGTGGAAATCGCCGGCCATGAATAATTCAATCCGTACGCTCAAGGAGCCTGCCATGACTTCGAATCCGCTGCCGCCTGGCGCAAAAAATCCCACGCTGAAACGGGCGTTTATGGGCGATATGATGCAAACCGTCGGCATTCTGCCGATCCTGATCCTGATCGTCGCGGTTTTCGGCTTTGTCGCGCCGAATTTCTTTACCGATGCCAATCTGCTGAATATCGCCCGTCAGGCGTCGATTAACATCGTACTGGCGGCGGGCATGACTTTTATCATTCTTACCGGCGGCATCGATCTCTCGGTCGGTTCGATGCTGGGTACCACGGCGGTGGTGGCGATGGCGGTTTCCCTGATGCCGGGTATGGCCGGGCTGTCGATCCCGCTGGCTCTGCTGGCCGGGCTGGGTATGGGGCTGTTCAATGGATTTCTGGTGGCCTACGCCGGTTTGCCGCCGTTTATCGTTACGCTGGGTACCTATACCGCACTGCGCGGCGCGGCTTATCTGCTGGCGGACGGTACCACCATCATCAACTCGAATATCAGTTTTGAATGGATCGGCAATTCTTATCTGGGGCCGATTCCCTGGCTGGTGATTATCGCCTTTGCGGTGATCGCGCTGTGCTGGTTCATCCTGCGCCGCACTACGCTCGGGGTTCATATTTACGCGGTGGGCGGCAATATACAGGCCGCACGTCTGACCGGCATCAAGGTGGGCGCGGTGCTGCTGTTCGTCTACGGCATGAGCGGCCTGCTGTCCGGGCTGGGCGGGGTGATGAGCGCTTCTCGGCTCTACAGCGCCAACGGCAACCTGGGCATGGGCTATGAACTGGATGCCATCGCCGCGGTGATCCTCGGCGGGACCAGCTTTGTCGGCGGTATCGGCACCATTACCGGCACGCTGGTGGGGGCGCTGATTATCGCGACCCTGAACAACGGCATGACGCTGATGGGGGTTTCTTATTTCTGGCAATTGGTGATCAAAGGGGCGGTGATCATCATAGCTGTGCTGATTGATAAATACCGTACCCGAAACTATCAACACTAATCGCAGTGCTTCATAACATCTGGATAATAATGAGGAAAACACTATGCGTTTCAAGCCATTGATTACCGCTTTGTTGGTTACCGCCGCGCTCGGCAGCGCCTCTGTGGTCCAGGCGAAAGAATTGAAATCGATCGGGGTGACGGTAGGCGATTTGGCCAACCCGTTCTTTGTGCAGATCACCAAGGGCGCGGAGTTGAAAGCGCGTGAGCTGGCCGGTGACAAGGTGAATGTGACGCTGGTGTCGAGCGGTTACGATCTTGGCCAGCAGGTGGCGCAGATCGACAACTTCATCGCCGCCAAGGTCGATATGATCATCCTCAACGCCGCCGATTCCAAAGGCATCGGCCCGGCGGTCAAACGCGCCAAGGACGCCGGCATCGTGGTGGTGGCGGTAGACGTGGCGGCCGAAGGTGCCGACGCCACCATCACTTCGGATAACACCCAGGCGGGTGCGATGGCCTGTAAATACATCAGCGATCGCCTGAAAGAGAAAGGCAACGTGGTGATCATCAACGGGCCACCGGTTTCTGCGGTGCAAAACCGGGTGGAAGGCTGCATGACCGAGCTGAAGAAACACCCGGATATCAAGCTGCTGTCCTATAACCAGAATGCCAAGGGCAGCCGCGAAGGCGGTCTGGAGATCATGACCTCATTACTGGCGGCCAATCCGAAGATCGACGGCGTATTCGCGATTAACGATCCGACGGCGATCGGTGCCGATCTGGCGGCCAAGCAGGCGCAGCGCAGCGAGTTCTTTATCGTCGGCGTAGACGGTTCGCCGGACGGTGAAGAGGCGCTCAAGCGCAACAACTCGCTGTTTGTGGCGACGCCGGCGCAGGATCCGCAGGTGATGGCGGCCAAGGCGGTCGAGATCGGTTACGACATTCTGCAGGGCAAACCCGCGCCAACCGGCCCGGTGCTGATCCCGGTAACCATGATCGATAAAAACAATATCGGCGGTTACAAAGGCTGGACGGTGAAATAACCTTCTGTCGACGGGGCCGGCTCGGTCTGGCCCCTTATTCATCACCACGCTCGGAGGTGCCATGAACCGTTCCGCCGTGAACCGGATCCTGCAGCAAACCCAGCACTTTTTTGCCCGCTTCGACGTCCACCTGCCACCGTTCGCCCATTTTAGCCCGTCGGCCTGGCGGCAGCGCGATCGTCAGTCGTGGCAGGAGGTCTTCGATCTGAAACTCGGTTGGGATGTCACCGCGTTCGGCGGCGATGACTTTGCGCACACTGGCCTGACGTTGTTCACGCTGCGCAACGGTTCGCCCGGCGGCCAGCCCTACGCCAAATGTTATGCGGAGAAGATCATGCACTGCCGCGAAGCGCAGGTGACGCCAATGCATTTCCACTGGCGCAAACGCGAAGACATCATCAACCGCGGCGGCGGCAATTTGATCGTCGAGCTGCACAACGCCGATACCGATGAACGGCTGGCAGACGGGGCGGTGACCGTTACTCTGGACGGTTGCCAGCAGACCCATGCCGCCGGCTCGCGTCTGCGGCTGGCGCCGGGAGAAAGCATCTGCCTGACGCCGGGCATTTATCACAGCTTTTGGGGAGAAGAGGGCTTTGGTGACGTGTTGGTGGGCGAAGTCTCGACGGTCAACGATGACGACAACGACAACCGCTTTCTGACGCCGCTCAGCCGCTTTGGCCACATCACGGAAGACCAGCCGCCGCAGTGGTTGCTGTGCAACGAATATTCGCGCTTTATCGATTAAAGGAGAACAGTTATGGCACTGATTTCACTGGCGCAGGGGTTGGCGCACGCTCGTCGGCACGGCTATGCGCTTGGCGCGTTCAACGTGCTCGACAGCCACTTCCTGCGAGCGTTGTTTGCGGCAGCGGAGGCGGCGCGATCGCCGTTTATTATCAATATTGCCGAAGTGCACTTTAAGTACGTCTCGCTGGAGTCGCTGGTGGCGGCGATTAAAAGCGAAGCGGCGCAGCATGCTATTCCGGTGGTGCTGAATCTGGATCACGGTTTGCATTTCGAGGCGGTGGTGCAGGCGCTGCGCCTGGGGTTCAGTTCGGTGATGTTCGATGGCTCCGGCCTGAGTTATGAAGAGAACGTACACCAGACGCAGGAAGTGGTGCGCATGTGCCACGCGGCCGGCGTTTCGGTCGAGGCTGAGCTGGGTGCGGTCGGCGGCGACGAAGGCGGTGCGCTGTACGGCGAGGCCGACAGCAATAAATTCACCGATCCGCAGCGGGCGCGCGAGTTTGTCGGGTTGACCGGCATCGATGCGCTGGCGGTGGCGATTGGCAATGCGCACGGTAAATACAAGGGCGAGCCGAAGCTCGATTTCGACCGGCTGGCGGCGATCCAGCAGCAGGCCGGCATTCCGTTGGTATTGCACGGCGGTTCCGGTATCAGCGATGCCGACTTCAAGCGGGCGATTGGCCTGGGTATTCACAAGATCAATTTCTACACCGGTATGTCTCAGGCGGCGCTGGGCGCGATTGAGCAGCGGATGACGCAGCGCCACGCAATTTACGATGAGTTCGCCGAGGTGCTGTTGGCGGTGGAACAGTCGATTAGCGAAGTGGTGCAGCAACAGATGCATATTTTCGGCAGCGCCGGGCGGTTGTAATGACCCGGCGTGGCATTGTCTCGGCCGGCAATATGCTGGTGGATCACGTACATCACATCGCTCACTGGCCGCAGCCGGGTTGGTTGGTGGAGATTGAACATAGCCAGCGCGGTACCGGCGGCGCGCCGCTCAACGTACTGCTGACGCTGGCGCGGATGGAAACCGGGCTGCCGCTGGCGGCGATCGGGCTGATCGGTTGCGATGCGGACGGCGACTACATCATGCAGATGCTGGCGCAGCACCGGGTCGACGGCCGCTGGGTGCAGCGCAGCGAAGGGGCGATGACCTCCATGTCGCAGGTGATGACCGAACCGGGTGGGCAGCGAACCTTCTTCCATGCGCCGGGCGCCAACCGGCTGCTGGATCTGGACGCCTTCGACGGGTTGCACAGCGAACACAAAATTTTCCATCTCGGTTACCTGCTGCTGCTAGACAGCCTGGATCGCCCGGATGAAGCATACGGCACCCGCAGCGCTCGGCTGCTGGCGCAGATGCAGCAGCGTGGTTACCGGACGTCGCTGGATCTGGTATCGCGGCAAGGCGATCCGCGCTACCGGCCGCTGGTCTTGCCGGCGCTGCGCTGGCTGGATTACCTGGTGATCAACGAGCTGGAGGCCGGAGAGTTTACCGGGTTGGCGCTGCGATCTGCCAACGGCGCTTTACAGCAGCATTTGATGGCGCAGGCCGCGCAGCAACTGTTGCAGGCTGGTGTGCGGCGACGGGTGGTGATCCACTGCCCAGAAGGGGCGTACGGGTTGGAAAACGGCGGTGACGCGCTCTGGCAGCCCTCATGGAGCCTGAGCGAAGGCGAGATTGTCGGCAGCGTCGGCGCCGGGGATGCGTTTTGCGCCGGGGTGTTGTACGCCAGCCATGAAGACTGGCCTTTGGTGGAGACCTTGCAACTGGCGCACGCCTGCGCACGTTTCAATCTGCTGTGCGCCAATGCTATCGACGGCGCGCGGCCGTTATCGGAACTGCAGGCGTATATCAGGCGGCAGCCACCGGCTGGCTGACGTCGGCGGCGAATACATAGCCCAGCCCGCGAATGGTGCGGATCAGTTCGGGTTGATGCGGATTGATCTCGATCTTGCGCCGTAACCGCATGATCAGCACGTCGATGGTGCGATCGAACACTTCCAACGTTTCGCTGTGGGTCAACTCCAGCAGGCGATCGCGGGTCAGCACTTTGCGTGCGTGCTGTACCAGCGCCAGCAGCAGGCCATATTCGCCCTGGGTCAGATCGACAGCTTGCCGTTGTGGGTTGTGCAAGGTGCAGCGGGCGGCGTCCAGGCACCAGCCGTTGAATTGCCAGCCTTCGGGCTTGCTCTGGCCGGCGGCAACCGGCTCCAGCGCCAGTGCGCCGGTACGCCGCAGCACCGCTTTGGCGCGTGCCACTACCACGCGCGGGTTAAAGGGTTTGGCGATGTAATCGTCGGCGCCCATTTCCAGGCCGACCACCACGTCAGACTCGGAGCCGAGGCCGGTCAGCATCACCACCGGCAAATCCGGGCGCAGGCGGTGGATCTGTTGCAGCACCAGCAGGCCGTTGGTATCCGGCAGGATCAGATCGAGCAGCACCAGCGCAATGTCCGGCTGCTGGTTGAGTAAGGCCAGCGCTTCGCTGCCCCGGTGGCAGGCATGAACGGTAAATACGTGCTCATTGAGCACGTCGCAGAGCACGTCACAGATAGCGGGGTCGTCATCGACGATCAGTACGGCAGGTTTCATCGCTGCTCTCCGGATTTATTATGTGGAACCCTTTAAAAACAGTGTACCTGATGGCTAATTAATAAGCGGTAGCCGGTAGGGGGTCTGATGCGGAAATTGCCGTCGCCGTCACATTCGGCGGCAAGGGGATGATCCTGCATACCGGTTACAGTAGTCTGTAGCAATGTTGTTGTGCATTGAGGAGAAAAAATCGTGCGCATTGGTATCGATCTGGGTGGCACCAAAATTGAAGTGATCGCGCTGGCCAACGATGGGCATGAGCTGTTCCGCCATCGTATCGCGACGCCGCGTCATGACTACCAGCAAACGCTGGATGCAATCACCGGCCTGGTGAAGCTGGCGGAAGAAAATACCGGGCAGCAGGGTTCTGTCGGCGTCGGCATTCCCGGCACGCTGTCGCCCTATACCGGGCTGGTGAAAAACGCCAATTCGGTCTGGCTCAACGGCCAACCCATGGATAAAGATCTGTCGGCGATGTTGGCGCGTGAAGTGCGTATCGCCAACGACGCCAACTGTTTGGCGGTGTCGGAAGCCACCGATGGCGCGGCGGCCGGTCAGAAAACCGTGTTTGCGGTGATTATCGGCACCGGCTGCGGTGCCGGCGTGGCGATTAACGGGCAGGCGCACTCCGGCGGCAACGGCATTGCCGGCGAATGGGGGCATAATCCCTTGCCCTGGATGGACGACGACGAGCTGCGTTTTCGCACCGAGGTGCCTTGTTACTGCGGCAAGCAAGGCTGCATCGAGACCTTTATCTCCGGCACCGGTTTTGCAACCGACTATGCGCGTTTGAGCGGCAACCCGCTGAAAGGCCATGAGATCATGACGCTGGCGGCGCAAGGCGATGCCCTGGCGGAGCGGGCCATCGGCCGCTATGAACTGCGGCTGGCGAAATCGCTGGCGCATGTGATCAATATACTCGATCCGGACGTGGTGGTGCTGGGCGGCGGCATGAGCAATGTGGACCGCTTGTATCAGCACGTGCCGCAGCTGGTGAAATCCTGGGTATTCGGCGGCGAATGCGAAACGCCAATACGTAAAGCGATCCACGGCGATTCCAGCGGCGTGCGCGGCGCAGCCTGGCTGTGGCCGCAGAGGTAACAGTTGCAAAAAAGGCAAATCTGTTCGTAATGCCGATCGGTTAAGGATCACCTGAACGATCCTGCCACGGTGTGAAATCCGTAATCTCTCTGAGATTACGGATTTTTTATGTTAGGGAGTCAGGCGCTTGATGCCGTTCTTAAATTTACATCTGAAGAGTTTGCGTACTTTCAACATAAACGTGAAAGACATATTGGCAATTACATGTGCGGCCCGAAAACAATAATTATCGTTTAATTAAAAAGAAGATAAAAAATTATTGAAGTCAAAGCCTGGATACCCTTTTAAATTAATATTCCCTGCGGAGTATATTCTTGGATTAAACATCCTAACCCTAAAAGTAATGTTTTTTTTGTTGATTGGCAATGCCGCAATACGAGAGGTAATTACCCCATGAAAAAATTAATTCTAATGACTATGAGTACACAGCCACGCTGTTCAATTTATCCTTGTGATTAAATTTTATCGGGTACGCAATAATTTTTGTAAAGCAGACTTTGGCCTAACGGTTTATGATTAAATTAATATAATGCGATGTTAATGAAAATGTATTTTTAATGATTTTTCCTTATTGCAAAGGAGGCAATAATGCCCTGGTCATTAAGTAAGCGCAGAGGTTTGGTTTCGGTTGATTTTCGCCCTGTTCTGGTAAATACAATCAGATTGGCATTATCAATCAGTAGTATTAATTTTGTCATTATCGAAGGTCTTCGGAGCATCGAACGACAGAGGAAATTAATTATTACCGGAGCCAGTCGTACTTACGAGGTAAATCATGTCTGATAATTTCAATACCCAAGCCGGTAATTTCTCAACCGGGTTGAACTCCACCGTAGATCCGCGTACCGGTTTATATGCTATTAACCTCGGCTTGCTTTCTCTGGCCGCAAACAATCAGTTGGGGCCCTCGGTTGATCTGGCTCTCACTTATAATCCGCTTGGCTCGGACGACATCGGGTTCGGCACCGGCTTCTCCCTGGGGCTCACCAGTTACAATGTTTCCACCGGCACGCTAAAACTCTCCTCCGGAGAGCAGTATCGTGTCTCTGAGACCGGCGGTCAGCCGGTGATCTTCCAGAGAAAACTCAATACCTTTATCTTCCGCAAAACCGCAGAAGCCTATGAAGTCATTTGGAAAAACGGCGTGACCGAGGTGCTGCACGGCCCCGGCTCTGCCGGAGCACTGAAATACCCCGTCCGCATTGTGTCACCGGCCGGCCGCTATGTCAGCCTGGCATGGGATCATACCGGTAAAACGCCGCGTCTCACCCGCCTGAACGATGAGTTCCGCACGCTGTTAACGGTTGACTATTACGGCAATATCTCAACGGTCATTCACACTTTTCCCGCCAGCGATGAGGGCGGACGCCTGTCCTTGCTGTTTGCCAATAATAACCTGACCAGCCTGACTCATTACGCGGCTGACAACACGGAGCTGAAATGGACACTCAGCTACCAACCCGTGGACAGCTTTTATCTCTTAAGTGGTCTGACTTACCCGACAGGTTTGGAGGAGCAGGTGCGGTATCAGGGACAGGTCATGCGTTTCCCTGAAAAATCCGGCTTGCCGGCCCTGCCTGCCGTTGTCAGTCTCCGGCGAGATCCCGGGGCCGCTCAGCCGGCCCAGGAAACTACCTGGACCTGGTCTGATGCCAACTACCTTGGCTTTGGCGGTATCGCAGACTGGAGCCCGGACAATGACTTCACCTATGGCATTGCCGGCATTTACAGCTATTTCTCAACGGAAACCCTGACGGCGGCCGAAACCACCCTTATCACCACCCGGACGTACAATAAATTCCATCTTCTGGGCGAAGAAAAAACGCATCGTGACGGCACCGTCACGACCCAAACCGTCCGTTATTATGCCGATGAGTTGAAGCCGTTTGATCAGCAGCCTCTCCAGTTTTTGTTGCCGCGAGAAACGACAGAAACACTGACGGACACGCTGGGGGAAACACGCGCCCGGACCACGCAGACCCGTTTTGATGAGCAGGGGAACCTGTTGCAGCAGACCGAGGCGGACGGCACGGTCACCACGCTGAGCTGGTATCCACCGGAGGGCAGCGAGGGTTGCCCGGCAGAGCCTAATGGGTTTACCCGTTTTCTGAAGCAAAAAACCGTCAGTTACCCGAACGACGCGTACCCGGATGTGGTGGACAGCACCGAAACCTACACCTACACCACCCTCGGTAATACGACCTGCGCCGTTCAGGATACGCAGTCCCTGTTCAGTGGATCAGTGCTATTGCAGCACAAGACCACAACCTATCACACTGTGCCGGGCAGCCCTGAGTTTGGCCGCATCAGCGCCATTGACGAAACGCTGTACCCGGAAAACGGGGGGGACAGTTTTACTTCCCGTCAGGTGTTCAGCACCACGGTCAGCGGGACACGTTTGCAGCAGCGAGCGACCTTCAGCGGCCATGACGGGCTGACTGCCATCACCCACAGAACCTCTTCCGCCCTGTCCGGCGCTCTGTTTGAGGAAACGGATGCGCTGGGCGTGACCACGGCGTATACCTACGACGATCTGGGCCGTCTGCTGCATCGCACACAGGCCGCCGGAACGCTGTATGAGCACGCAACTCACTGGTCTTATCGGATGGACGGCACACCGGTTACCACGGAGACCGGGCCGACCGGCATGCAGCAGGAGACCCATTTTGACGGCACAGGGCGGGTAGTCAGACGCCGGGTACGGGATGTTGACACCACTCAGGCGCTGTATGACGTGTATGCCGCCCGCTACAACACAACGGGGGATGTGGCATCAGAGACATCTCAGGATTGGCAGATTGGCGATGAGGGGGAACCCACCTTCAGCAGCCTGACCGGCAATAGGCGCTATGGCGCTTGGGGAGAGGCGCGGACTATCACGACCACAGATGGCCTGACGTCTGTCCGGTCGCTGGATCCGGTGGGGCTGACGCAGACGCAACAGATGCAGGGCCTGGGTCGCGAGCAGGATGGCGCCCGTGCCGTCAACAGCGGCATGACCAAACGCCACTTTGATCCGGTCAGCCTGCAACTGACCCACAGTGAACAGCGGGACGCCGCCGGTGAGGTGCAGGGAACAACCCGCTACGCTCGTGACGGGCGGGGCCTGCTGCGCCGGATAGAGGATGAACGAGGGCATATTACGACCTTCACCTATGACACCTTTGGGCGGGAGCGGAGCCGTACCCTGCCGGATGGCAGCACGGTGACCCGCCGTTACGCGCCGCATCTGGCGGAGGCACTGGTGAGCGCGATCAGCGTCACCGGTCCGGATGTGGACGGCAACATGCAGAGCTGGCAACTGGGGACGCAGGCGTTTGACTCGCTGGGCCGGTTGACGGAATCCGCCAGCGGCGGCCGCATTACGTCCTATGCGTATGATGGCGCTTCGCCGGCACCAGCGACCGTCACCCTGCCGTCCGGCAGTGTTCTGCAATACACCTATATTCCCGAACTGGGCAATGCTGTCAGTAGCCTGATGGCCGACGGGGTGATGCAGAACTTCCGCTATGACGGCACCACCGGCGCCCTGTTGCAGGCAGATGAGGGCAACACAGGGAAGAGCAATGTCTGGACACCGGCAGGTCATCTGAAGACGGAGATCTTCAATGAGGGTGACAACCGCCGCCAGGCCCTGCACCGCAGCACCTTGTCCGGCGCACCGGCGGCGTATACCGACATTACCGGTAAAACGACCACCTATGAACGGGATGAATTCGGACGGCTTATCATGCTTTCCGATGAAGCGCTGACCGTCAGTCTGACCTACGATGCCCTGGGGCGGCCCCACACACGAACGGTGACGGATATCACGACTGCCGCCACCCTGGTGATGACCCTGGAGTACGACGACTTTGGCCGGGAAGTCACCCGAACCCTTGATGGTGGCCAGGGTACCATGCTGACTCTGGAGCAGAGCTGGCTGGCAAACAGCCTGTTGGACAGACGTATTACACAGCAAAACAATGCGCTGCTGAAGGATGAGCAGTACGAGTACGACAGCCGTAACCGCCTGGTCAGCTACCGCGTCAGTGGCAGTGCGCCATCGGCGGACGCATATGGCCACCTGTTGGCCGGCCAGCAGTACAGCTATGATGCACTGAACAACCTGAGCCGTGTGACCAGCCAACTGACCGACGGCAGCCATGACACGGCGATGTTCTACTATGACAATGCGGATGATCCGACCCAACTGAGCCGGGTAACCCACACGCACGGCAGTTATCCGCAGGTTATTTCGCTGGAATATGATGCAGAAGGCCGCATGATCCGCGATGAAGCCGGCAGAACGTTAAGCTATGACGTACTGGGGCGGCTGACCAGCGTCAGTGGGACGGATGTTCCCGGCGGACATTATGGCTATGATGCGCTGAACCGGCTGGTCAGCCAGAAGGTGAATGACGGGGATATCCATGCGCTGTATTACCGGGGCGATGAACTGGTCAATGAGATCCTGGTCACGCAGCAGCGTGAAATCCGGCTGATTAAAGGCGGACACACCTGTTTGGGGGTCAGCGAGGGTCAGCGCCTGACGCTGACGGCGGGCGACGGCAATGACAGTCTGCTGTGGTCCTGGGAGAGTGGGCAGACCGAAGGTAGCCTGCACGGTTGGTCACCGTACGGTAGCGGTAAGGCGGCAGCGCTGCTGCCGGGGTTCAACGGTGAACGGTGCGATCCGGTAAGCGGCGCGTATCACCTGGGTAACGGATACCGGGCGTACAACCCGGTACTGATGCGCTTTAACTGCCCGGACAGCCTGAGCCCGTTCGGCGCGGGGGGGATAAACCCGTACGCATACTGCGGGGGGGACCCAATCAACTTCACCGACCCGTCCGGGCACATGAGCTGGCAGGGGATCCTGGGAATAGGTCTGGGTATTCTGGGGCTGGTCGGTGCCGTGTTCACTGCGGGAGCATCCATTGCGGCGGCGGGCGGTATAGCGGCGGCGCTGGAGTCTGCGTCGGCGGTGTCGCTGGCGGTTGGCGCGCTGGGTGTGGTGGCGGACATGACGGCGATAGCCAGCGGTATTGTGGCGAATGTGGATCCGCAAGCCTCGGCGGTGCTGGGGTGGGTGTCGATGGCGTCTGGGTTAGTGGGGCTTGGCGTGGGTGGCTTGCAGGCAGTCAGAAAAGCGACTCAAGCAACACGCCAAAGACTGGGCAACATTCGAAGTACGGGGTTATCAGGGCGAGGAGCGGTACGCGCTGCCAGACAAAGGGGATATTCTCAACATCCTGATATTCCGGGGATCGCAGTTGCCGTTCGTGACCGTAAATCTCGTCGTTACAGCATGATGTACTCGAGGAAAAGACTGGATGATGATAATATACGGTATGAAGCGCATGAGATAATAGAATTTCCTTCTGACTCAGAAGCCCAAAATGCCATATTCAGACGTCTTAATCGACGTTATCCCTACCAATCACCACAATCAAGTCCTGTGCCAGTTAGAGCGCAACGACAATCTGTTGAACCACCAGTATTTCAACCTGAAGAATTCAGTGGAAGATTGATGCCTCCACCGGCCTATGATAAGGGGACGGTGGCTTTTTATTACCCTCCCCACTATAGTCGCATCAAGAATGATCAGGTTATATTTAATTGGGACGACTGGGACGACGGACTAGATGAGATGACTCGATTGTAGTGATTTTTTTTGCTTAAGTGGCTGAAATTTAAAGTAATTAGCAATGGGCCTGTAGGGGGCGTTTTGTTTCTGTTTTTCAGACGTGAAGCGTTAATGGTTTTTTTAATGTTTTATATTATGCGTTAATTTAATTGTGCTTCTTTAGGCTTGCATTGGTAGCTATTAAATTAATTGGAGTCATCTACTGGATGATGACTCCAATTAGTAGAACATGTATTTGCGATGAAGGCACCGATGACTTTTTCATGCAGCTCAATCGAACCTGTATGGCATTCGGGGGTTCGACCCCCGGCGCCGATCCTATCTCCCCTCGCTTTCGCTGCGCACCCGCTCGATATGAATGGTCAAAAACATCATCTCTTCGCTGGTTAGCTGGTGTTGGTAATGTTTTTCGATGTGCTGATTGATTTTGCCGGCGCAGGCGAACGACTCGCGGTATTTCTCTTTCACTACCTGGTAGAGCGAATCATCGTCGCTGTCGACGTAGTTTTTCCCCAGCAGGCGCTGGGCGAAGAATTTCAGGTGAGTGACAAAGCGGTGGTAACTCAGCGCTTCTTCGTTGTAATCAAAGCGGAAATGGTATTTGACGATGTTAAGGATCTCCTGCATCACGCGGGTGATGTGCAGGGTGTTGTGCATCTCGTCGTTCAACTGGGCGTTGACCAGATGCAGGGCGATGAAACCGGCTTCGTCCTCCGGCAGGGCGCTGCCCAGCCGCTGGGCGATAAGATCCAGCGCGTCCAGCCCGACGGCAAACTCGGCCGGATAGAGCTTTTTGATTTCCCACAGCAGCACGTTTTTGATGTCCAGCCCCTGGGTGTGGCGTTGCAGCGCAAAGTGGATATGGTCGGTCAGCGTGATATAGACGATGTTGTGCAACTGGCCCGGCAGGCGCTGGCGGGCAAGGGTGATGATTTTGTCGGCGGTGGTCACGCAGGCCAGTGGGATCTCCGCCAGCAGCTCTTTGTAGCGTTCGCCCATCTCACCGCCGTTCGGCGTGAAGATCTTCTCGATCAAATTTTCATCCAGCAGATCGCCGGCCTTCTTTTTAAAACCGATGCCGCGACCCATCATCACCGTTTCTTCCTGACGGTCGTCCAAGGTAATCACCGCGTTATTATTAAGTATTTTTGCGATTTTCATGGTTATTCCCGGATGCTTCAGCGTGCTGAAAACGAAAAAACCTGACGCACGGGAGCGATCCCCTGCGTCAGGTTTTGCCTGTATGCGAATATTTTTCTCCCCCTGAACCGGCCGGGGGCTGCATGCAGTGCCTGCATGAGTCTGAGTCATCGGGCAAGGCTGCAGCTTGAAATTCTTAGGTATACAGTAACAATCCTGTTATCAGCAGCATCATAACCCTTGTCAGCGGCGTCTCAACTCCTTTCGCCGGGGAGTGCCGCCGCGGTCACACTTCTCAGTCGCTACCGGACAGCATCAGGTCCTGCGGTGCGTTGCGGCGCTGGGTTTTGGTCAGCAGGAAATAGAGATAACCGCAGGCCATCAGGGCGATAAACACCCCACCGATCACCGGGTTAAACCACAGCATGGCAATCAGGCACACCAACGCCAGCACCAGCGCGATGGCCGGCACCAGCGGATAGCCGGGCGCCATGAAGCTGCGCTCCAGCTCCGGCGCAATGCGGCGCAGCTTGAACAGGCTGAGCATGCTCATCAGGTACATCACGATGGCGCCGAAGACGGCCATGGTGATCATGGCGGCGGTAAGGCTCATGCCCTGCAGGTTGATCCAGCTGTCGCTGAAGATCGCGGCGATGCCGATCACGCCGCCAGCCAGGATCGCCCGGTGCGGCGTCTGGAAGCGCGACAGTTTCGCCAGCGAGGTCGGCAGGTAACCGGCGCGTGCCAGCGCGAAGAACTGGCGCGAATAGCCGAGAATAATGCCGTGGAAGCTGGCCACCAATCCAAACAGGCCAATCCACACCAGCATGTGCATCCAGCCGGAGTTTTCGCCGACCACCATTTTCATCGCCTGCGGCAACGGATCGTTGATGTTCGACAGTTTGCTCCAGTCGCCTGCGCCGCCGGCCAATAACATCACACCCAGCGCCAATACCACCAGCGTCAGAATGCCGGAAATGTAGGCGCGAGGAATGGTGCGTTTCGGATCCCTGGCTTCTTCCGCCGCCATTGCCGCGCCCTCGATGGCCAGGAAAAACCAGATGGCGAACGGAATGGCGGCGAAGATACCGGACAGCGCCGCGCTGCCGAAATGATCGCTGCCCGCCCAGCCGTTGAGCACGAAGTTGCTGAAGCTAAAGCCGGGCGCCACCACGCCCATAAACACCAGCAGCTCAAAGACCGCCAGCACGGTGACGCAAAGTTCGAACAGCGCCGCCAGCTTCACACCGAGGATATTCAGCGTCATAAAGATGGCGTAGGCGCCCACCGCCGCCCACTTGGGGTTGAGCGCCGGGTATTGCACGTTGAGGTAAGCGCCGATCGCCATGGCAATCGCCGGGGGGGCGAACACGAATTCCACCAGCGTCGCCAGCCCGGCGATCAGGCCGCCGGTTTCGCCAAAGGCGCGGCGGCTATAGGCGAAAGGCCCGCCTGCGTGAGGGATTGCGGTGGTCAGCTCGGTAAAGCTGAAGATAAAACAGCCGTACATGGTCGCCACCATCAGGGTGGTGATCAGGAAACCGAGCGTCCCCGCCACACCCCAGCCATAGCTCCAGCCAAAATATTCCCCGGAAATCACCAGCCCGACGGCAATGCCCCAAAGATGCAGGGTACCCAGGGTAGGTTTAAGTTGCATTGTCATGTCGCTCTCCCGATCGAAAAAACCGTCTGCGCTGATAAAAGGTATCCAGCCGCAACGTTGCAGGTTTTATGCCATGACGATGCCTGTCCGCCGGCGTGGGTGAGCCGCTAACGGCTGCTTATCAAACCGAGAGGTTCACCGCCTGACCGCGCACCAAAAGTGAGCAGCAAGGCGGCGAGAATGCGCTTTTCTGGTGATTTATTGACCGTAAAGGGCGGCCTAACTTTCCAGCCGAAACTGCGGCTCCAGCCGGCTGATACCCAGTCCGTTGACCTTTTTCACCTTAATCTGCACCGGAATGCGTTCTTTCATCGCTTCGACATGGCTGATCACGCCGATGGTTTTACCGGAAGCATTCAGGCTGTCGAGCGCGTCCAGCGCGGTATCCAGGGTTTCCGCATCCAGCGTGCCGAAGCCTTCGTCGAGGAACAGCGAGTCGATGCTGGTTTTATGGCTGACCAGATCAGACAGCGCCAGCGCCAATGCCAGGCTGACCAGGAAACTTTCGCCGCCGGACAGGGTGCGGGTATCACGCAGCGCGTCCGCCTGCCAGGTATCCACCACCTGCAGTTCCAGCGCGTCGCTGGTTTTGCGTTGCAACAGGTAACGCCCATGCAGCCGCCCAAGCTGGTTATTGGCCAGATACACCAGATGATCCAGCGTCAGCCCCTGGGCAAACTTACGGAATTTATCGCCCTCTTTGGAGCCGATCAGTTGATTGAGGTAGCTCCAGTCGTCGTACTGCTGCTGGCTTTGGCCGATTTGTTCAAACAGCGATTGCTGATTGAGACGGCGCGCGGCGTCGCTTTCCAATTGGTTGCGCACTTCACCCTGGCGCAGTTGCACGGTTTTCAACTGCTGCGCAAGCGCCTCCAGGCTCTGGCTCAGGGCTTGCGCGTCGGCCTGGATTTCATCCAGCCCCTCCGGGCGCTGCTGTCGCTGCCGCTCCAGCGTCTGGGCTGCCTGTGCCAGCAGGGCGCTGGCCTCCACCTGCCGCTGGTGCAGCTGTTCTTTATGCTGCTGCAATTGCCGGCGCTGTGCGTCGTCCAACAGCGCGGCGCTGAAAGTGGCTTCGTCGCTGAATTCGCTGGCGGCCAGTGCTTCCAGCCAGGTTTGTTCCGCCTGTTGCAACCTCTCGCTCTGCCGTTGTTGCTGCTGTTGCAAGCCGGCAAGCTGGCCGGCCAGGCGATCGCGCTGCTCCTGAGCTTTCTGCCATTGTTCCGCCGCCTGAAGGCTGGCCTGCTCGCAGACGGCCTGTTGGGCACGCAACTGTTCACGCACCTGCGGAATCTGTTGTTCGCCAAACAGCGCCAGCCGCTGCGTGCGGTGTTCGCCCAGGGTTTGCTCGCCCTCTTGCCACTGTTGCTGCAGGCGTTGCTGTTGCAACTGTGCATCGGCGTGGTTTTTTTCCAGCAGGGTGAAGCGTTCGTCCAGCAACGCTTGTTGCTGTTGCGCCTGTTGTTGCTGTGCCTGCAGTTCAGCCAGGGCATCTTTCGCCTGCTGCACCGCCTGTGCCGCCTGTTCGTGCTGCGTCAGCCATTGCTGGCCCTGGCGTTCTTCGCTGTCGCAGGCGTTCAGCCACTGGCCCAGGCGCTCGGCATCTTCCAGTTCGAAATCAAACGCCAGCGGTGCGCTGAGGGTTTGCCACTGTTGGCGCTGGGCGGCAAGTTGTTGTTCGTCCTGCGTTATCTGCTGCTGTTGGCGCTGTTGTTGTTCCTTCAGGCTTTCGCAACGGGTGCGCAGTTCGGTGCCCAAGGTGTACAGCGCCTCGGTTTTGACGCGCATTTCCGCCAGGCGCAATGCCGTCTCGGAGGGTTTTACCGCCTGATATTGCTCAATGGCCGGATGGCTGGCGGAGCCGCACAGCGGGCAGGGCTCGCCGCTTTGCAGCAGCGCGCGCTCGGCTTCCAGGCTGACGATGCGTTTTTCCAACTCAAGGGCTTTTTCCACGTCCAACTGATGCGCTTTTTGCTGCTTGTAGTGCCGCCGCGTTTCTTCCAGCTGTTGCTCATGTTCGCCAAGTTGTGCCTGACGGGCGCTAAACTCTTTACGCTGTTGCTCGAGCCGTTCGTTGGTCTGGCGGAACAGCGAGGAGAGGGTGAACAACTGCTGGCGCACCGGGCGCAGCTCGGCCAACGCGGTCTGACGCTGACGCAGCGCCGCCAGCGGCGACTGCGCTTCCAGCGCATTTTGCTGTTGTTGCTGCGTCATCAGCGCTGCGCTAAGGCCGTTAAGCTTCTCCTGATGCTGCCCGGCTTGCGCGGTCAGTTGGCTGCGTTGAACCTTGAGTTGCTCCAGATCCGCTTTCTGCTGATGGCACTGTCGGGCGGCGCTGTCGCACGCCTGCTGCAATTCCGCCTGCGTTTTTTGCCACTGCGCAATCTGGTGGTCGAGCGGGACGATTTGCTCGTCGATCAGCCGCTGCTGGGTCTGCTGGCGTTCGGCCTGCGCCTGTTGCTCGGCGCGCGCTTTTTCCATTGCCTGCTGCAATGGCGCCATCTGCGCAAGCTGATGTTCCTGTTGCTGCGCCAGTTGGGCGATCTGCTGTTGCAGCGCTTGTTGGTCGCTGCGGCAGCGGTGACGATCGCTATGCAGCGGTCGCAGTTTCTCCGCCGGTTCGCTGCGCGCCAACTGCTGCAACTGCGGTTCGGCCGCAGCCTGTTCTTGTTGCACGACGCTCAACTGGCGTTGGTATTCCTGCTGCTGGTGCTGCGTTTGCTGCCACTGTTGCAGCCAGTTCAGCGCCTGTTGCTGTTGCCGGGCCTGCCCGCTGAGGGCGGCTTCCTGCGCGCTCAGCTCAGCTAACTGGCTCTCCAACTGCTGACGCTGTTCGTCATTCAGCAGCTCAATGCCGCTGGCGCGTTGATGCAAGGCGTCCAGATCGGCTTTGGCCTGTTTGTGCTGCTCGAAAACCCGTTCGGAAAGCTGGCCGTAGATCTCGGTGCCGGTCAGCTCTTCCAGCAGTTCGGCCCGGTCATTGGCATCGGCATTGAGGAAGGCGGCGAACTGCCCCTGGGACAGCATCATCGATTTGGTGAAGCGGCCGAAATCCAGCCCGGTGATCGCGGCGGTCAGATCCAGCTTGTCGCGGACTTTATCCGCCAGGATTTTACCGTCTTCACGCAGTGCCAGTTCCACCTTTGGCGCTTGCAGGTTGCCGTCCGGCGCGTTTTTGGCACGGCGTTGGCTCCAGAAGGCGCGGTAACCGACGCCCTTGACCTCAAATTCGACTTCCGCCAGCGATTCGGCGGTGTGGCGCGTCATCAGTTCGTTCTGGCTCGGCGTCACGTTGAGGCGCGGCGTTTGGTGGTAGAGCGCCAGACAAATGGCATCCAGCAGCGTGGTTTTGCCCGCGCCGGTCGGCCCGGTGATGGCGAACAGCCCATTGCTGGCAAAAGGCTCTGCGGTGAAATCGATCTTCCACTCGCCCTGCAATGAATTGAGGTTCTTCAGCCGCAGGCTCAGAATTTTCATTGGGTCGGCTCCTCGTCGTTGTGCCGCACGGCCTCGACCACCTGATGGAACATTTGGCGCATCCGCTGTTGGCGGGGCTCTGTGATTTCCGTCTCCTGCGCCAACCGCCGCTCGAAGACCTCATCGACGCTCAGTTCGTTGAGCGTTTCCTTGTCTTGCCGTTCAAGGGCCTGGCGGCGCTGCTCTTTACTGCGGCGCAGCAATACCACCTCCACCGGCAGTTGATCCGCCAGCAGCTGGATACGGCGTTGAATGTCGCTGAGGTAATCCTGCGTCGCCACTTCGATATCCAGCCACACCGGCAGTTCTCCCTGATAATCGGCGAACTGCCGCAATTGTTGTTCGATCTGCGTCAAATCGCCCTTGATCAGTTGCATCGGTTGGAAGCTGGGGATCTCCAGTGCCGTGACCTGTTGCAGGGCGCCTTCGGCGAAATCCACCATAAACACGCTTTTGGCTTTGCCCAACTCATCAAAACTGAGCGGGATAGGTGAACCGCTGTAGCGGATATGCTCGGATTTGGCGACGTTTTGCGCCCGGTGAATATGCCCCAACGCAATGTAATCGGCCGGCGGAAACGCCTGCGCCGGAAAGGCGTCCAGCGTGCCGATATAAATATCGCGCACCGAATCGGAGGTGGTAACCCCCACAGTGGTCAGGTGGCCGGTGGCGACAATCGGCAAGGCCAGCCCCAGTTCATCGCGGCGTGCGCAGGCTGCCTGGTAAAGCTGCTGATAGTGTTGCGCGATCGCCTCTTGCAACGCCTGCTGCTTTTGCCCGCCCGATTCGCCGGCGCGGCTGGTTGTCAGATCGCGCGGGCGCAGGAACGGGATGGCGCACAGCACCGCACCCGGTTGGCCGTCGCGCCGGTTAAGCACCAGGATTTGCTGCCCGATGTCGTTTTGGGCGTTGGCGATCACTGTTGTATTCAGGCAAGAAAGCAATTCACGCGATTCATTCAGGGTTGCCACGGAGTCGTGATTACCGCCCAGCACCACCAACTGGCAGCCGGTGCGCTGCAATTCGACCACAAAGCGGTTATACAGCTCGCGGGCGTAGCTCGGCGGCGAGCCGGTGTCGAACAGATCCCCGGCGACGATCAGCGCATCCACCCGTTGCTGGTCTATTTGCTCGATCAGCCAGCGTAAAAAAGCCTGGTGCTCGGCGGCGCGGCTTTTGGTGAAAAAGTACTGGCCAAGATGCCAGTCAGAGGTGTGGATCAGGCGCATGACACTCCCGGGGCGATAGAGTAATGGCAGGGATTATAAAGGGAATATGATGTTTCTGCGTGACTAGAAATAATCGCTATGCTTACTGCCTACAACAGGCAGGTTTTTTCATGGCTATTTATTTCATAAATCTGTCACAAAACTGACGCATAATGGCGCCCGCAATCAACTGTGATCGCTAACACATTGGCAGGATTGACGATGGCAAGACGCATACTGGTGGTGGAAGACGAAGCGCCGATCCGTGAGATGGTGTGCTTTGTGTTGGAACAGAATGGTTACCAACCGTTGGAAGCCGAGGATTATGACAGCGCCGTGACGCGCCTGTCTGAGCCGTTCCCTGATTTGGTGTTGCTCGACTGGATGTTACCCGGCGGTTCCGGTATCCAGTTTATCAAACACATGAAGCGCGAAGCGCTGACCCGCGATATTCCGGTGATGATGCTGACCGCACGCGGTGAAGAAGAAGACCGGGTGCGCGGCCTGGAAGTGGGAGCGGACGATTACATTACCAAGCCGTTCTCGCCGAAGGAGCTGGTGGCGCGCATCAAGGCGGTAATGCGCCGCATTTCACCGATGGCGGTGGAAGAAGTGATTGAAATGCAGGGGCTGAGCCTGGACCCTTCCTCGCACCGCGTAATGGCTAATGAGCAGGCGCTGGATATGGGGCCGACCGAGTTCAAACTGCTGCATTTCTTTATGACCCATCCGGAACGTGTTTATAGCCGTGAACAGTTGCTTAATCACGTCTGGGGCACTAACGTTTATGTGGAAGACCGCACCGTTGACGTGCATATCCGCCGGCTCCGTAAGGCGTTAGAGACCACTGGTCATGACAAAATGGTTCAAACCGTTCGGGGCACCGGCTACCGATTCTCAACGCGTTACTGATCGCGTCGCGCTGGAGAATATGCTGTGCTAGAACGCCTTTCCTGGAAGAGGCTGGCCCTGGAGCTGGCTCTTTTCTGTTTACCTGCCTTGTTGCTGGGGCTGATTTTCGGCTATCTGCCCTGGCTGCTGCTGGCCGCCGTGCTGGCGGCACTGGTCTGGAATTTCTATAACCAACTCAAACTTTCCCACTGGCTGTGGGTCGATCGCAGCATGACGCCGCCACCCGGGCGCTGGAGCTGGGAGCCGCTGTTTTACGGCCTGTACCAGATGCAGCAGCGCAACCGTCGTCGTCGCCGTGAACTGGCGTTGTTGATCAAACGCTTTCGCAGCGGCGCGGAATCGCTGCCCGATGCGGTGGTGATGACCACCGTTGAAGGCAATATCTTCTGGTGCAACGGGCTGGCTCAACATCTGCTGGGATTCCGCTGGCCGGAAGACAACGGTCAACACATCCTTAACCTGCTGCGTTACCCGGAGTTCAGCCACTATCTGCAACAGCAGGAGTTCACCCGGCCGCTGACGCTGCAACTCAACAACGAGCACTACGTCGAGTTCCGCGTGATGCCCTATTCGGAAGGGCAACTGTTGATGGTGGCGCGCGACGTCACCCAAATGCGCCAGCTGGAAGGCGCTCGCCGCAACTTCTTCGCCAACGTCAGCCATGAGTTGCGTACCCCGCTGACGGTATTGCAGGGCTACCTGGAGATGATGAGCGACGAGGAGCTGGACGGTTCGCTACGCGGCAAGGCGCTGGGCACCATGCAGGAGCAGACCCGGCGCATGGACGGGCTGGTCAAACAGCTGCTGACGCTGTCGCGCATTGAGGCGGCACCTAACGTCGAGATGAACGAGCGGGTCGATATTCCGCTGATGTTACGGGTGTTGCAGCGTGAGGCGCAGTCGCTGAGCGGCGGCAACCATGAGATTACCTTCCGGGTGAACGAGCAGCTCAAGGTGTTCGGCAACGATGACCAACTGCGCAGCGCGGTGTCGAATCTGGTGTATAACGCCGTCAATCACACGCCGAAGGGCACCAATATTGAGGTGAGCTGGCAACAGACGCCAAACGGCGCGCAGTTCCAGGTCAGCGACAACGGGCCGGGCATCGCCGCCGAACATATTCCTCGCCTGACCGAGCGTTTCTACCGCGTCGATAAAGCCCGTTCACGCCAGACCGGCGGCAGTGGGCTTGGGCTGGCGATCGTCAAGCATGCGCTCAGCCACCACGATGCGCGGCTGGAGATCCTCAGCGAACAGGGGAGCGGCACCCGTTTCATTTTTACCTTGCCTAACCGGTTGATTGTTCCCGCAGCTTTATCAGAGAATGCGGTGAAAAATTAACGCGCGAGAGGCTGGCATGATCCGAATTACCCGATGGCTGTTGCTGTGCCTGGCGCTGCTGGCGAGCCGCGGCGCGTTGGCGCAGCCGGACGGGATGTTGTCCGGCAACCTGTCGAGCGTCGGCTCCGATACGCTGGCGAACCTGATGGCGCTGTGGGCGCAGGACTTCAGTCAGCACTACCCTAACGTCAATCTGCAGATCCAGGCCGCCGGCTCTTCAACCGCACCTACCGCGTTGGCGGCGGGCGCGGCGCAGCTTGGGCCCATGAGCAGGCCGATGAAGGCGGCGGAAGTGTCGGCGTTCGAACACCGTTATGGCTATGCGCCGCTGGCCGTGCCGGTCGCGGTAGATGCGCTGGTGGTGCTGGTGCATCAGGACAATCCGTTGCGTGGCCTGAACCTGCAGCAGCTCGATCGCATTTTCTCCTCCACCCGGCGCTGCGGCGAAAGCCGGCCGCTGATGCGTTGGGGGGAACTGGGGTTGACCGGCAGTTGGCAACAGCGCGATCTGCAGCGTTTCGGGCGAAACTCCGCCTCCGGCACCTACGGCTACTTCAAACTGCGCGCGCTGTGCGGCGGCGACTTTATGCCGCGGGTCAATGAGCTGCCCGGTTCGGCTTCGGTGGTGCAGGCGGTGGCCGGCTCGCTGAACAGCATTGGCTATGCCAGCATCGGCTTTCGCGCCAGCGGCGTACGGTTGTTGGCGCTGGCGGAGTCGGGTGAAAACTACATCACCCCCAATGACGCCAACGTGCGCAACGGCAGCTATCCACTGTCGCGCTATCTGTACATTTACATCAACAAGGCCCCCAACCAACCGCTGGAGCCGCTGACTGCGGCATTTCTCGATCGCGTGCTGTCCGATACCGGACAAAATCTGGTCAATCATGACGGTTACTTGCCGCTGCCACCCGACACGCTGCATAAAACCCGCCTGGCGCTGGGCCTGAAATAGCCTTCCATCGGACGTTGCGCGGCGTCCAACATGAATTTCTCTCAATACCAATGAAAATTCTTCCATTGCCGCCCGGCAATCGGCGTGACAGGATGCTTCTCAATAAGGATTTAGACGTCTGGATGTCCATTGTAACCCGGCGTAATAGTTCACACTGTCAATCATTGAAGCAAAGAGGCCCGATCCTTTGCCTGTCACCGGGAGTTAATAATATGTGCGATTGCAACCATGCCTTTCACGCTGACGTTGTCGGTAGCCTGTTGCGACCTGCGGCACTGAAAACCGCTCGCCAGCAATTCCAGCAAGGCGAAATCGATGCCGCCCGGTTGCGGGCGGTTGAGGACGAGCAGATTCGCCTGGCGGTGGCAAAACAGAAAGACCTCGGTTTGGCGGTGGTGACGGACGGCGAATTTCGCCGTGCGTGGTGGCACTTCGACTTCCTGGAAGGGCTGGACGGCGTGGAAGGTTATGATGCGGAGCAGGGGATCCAGTTCAACGGCGTGCAAACCCGGGCGCGCAGCATCAAGGTGGTCGGCAAATTGGGTTTTAACCCCCAGCACCCGATGCTGGCGGATTTTCGCTTCCTGAAGGCGACGGCCGGCGATGCAGTGCCGAAAATGACCATTCCCAGCCCGAGCGTGCTGCACTTCCGCGGCGGGCGCAAGGCGATCGACAGCCAGGTGTACCCGGATCTGAACGCCTATTTTGACGATTTGGCGCAGACCTACCGTGATGCGATCAAGGCGTTTTATGATGCCGGCTGCCGCTATCTGCAACTGGATGACACCGTCTGGGCTTATCTGTGCTCGGACGATCAACGGCGGCAGATCCGCGAGCGCGGTGAGGATCCGGATCGTCTGGCGAAGATCTATGCCGACGTGTTGAACGCGGCGATCGCCGGCAAGCCGAACGATCTGACTATCGGCTTGCACGTGTGTCGCGGTAATTTCCGCTCTACCTGGATCTCCGAAGGCGGCTACGAGCCAGTGGCGGAAATCCTGTTCGGCCAGGTGAATATCGACGCTTTCTTCCTGGAGTACGATAACGAGCGCTCCGGTGGTTTCGAGCCGCTGCGCTTTATCAAACCCGGTAAACAGCAGGTGGTGCTGGGCCTGATCACCACCAAAAACGGCGAGCTGGAGGAGCCGGAACAGGTGAAACAGCGCCTGGAGGAGGCTGCGCAGTTTGTCGATCGCCGCCAACTTTGCCTCAGCACCCAGTGCGGGTTTGCCTCGACCGAAGAGGGCAATAGTCTGAGCGAACAGCAGCAGTGGAATAAACTGCAAAGCGTGGTGAATATTGCCCGAGAGGTTTGGTAAGCCCCGGGAACCCGTTCAGGCCACGCGGAAATCGACCTTTTATTGGCGTTTTCGCGCGGTCTTAAGCCGGATGTTTCACGGTTTGTGAATGCGTCGTTCATAAATGATACAAATCATGTAGTGCATATTTATTGATAGCCACTATGATCGACTGGTGACAAAAGATTATCTGGTCGATAGCTCTGGTTTTTATCGCACGACTTGCCTTTCAACGCTATAAACGTTTAACTTAGCCCCCGTTGTCGGACTAAACCTCCATTTTTACCCGTCATGCTTGAAGCTGCCTCCGTGTTGGCTGCGCTCACTTACCCGCATCGCTTACCTCAGTAAGCCCATCGGATAAGCTCCTTTGCCGCCTGATGCAACTCCAATTATCTTGGGTATATAACTTATAAAACTCTGCCCATCATCATGAGCGGTCTATTTCGGATAAGGACAAAGCGCCGGACGTTATGCGTTTTCTGCTCTTATTGACCTCGCGATGAAAGGACAAGCCGGCAACCGGGTGGGGGCGTCACGTCACCACGATATCGGGTATTTTTTTCATTTGAACAGGCAACACGACATCTTATGAGTCATCGTTTAACGTCAAAAGATATTATGGCACTGGGTTTTATGACCTTTGCCTTATTTGTCGGCGCAGGGAACATCATTTTCCCGCCGATGGTCGGTTTACAGTCCGGTGAGCACGTCTGGACCGCAGCAATCGGCTTCCTGATTACCGCAGTCGGTTTGCCGGTGATAACCGTGATCGCTCTGGCGCGCGTCGGCGGCGGTATAGACGCCCTTAGCTCACCGATTGGCCGCAGCGCAGGTTTGCTGCTGGCGACGGTCTGCTATCTGGCGGTTGGCCCACTGTTCGCCACCCCGCGTACCGCGACCGTATCCTTTGAAGTGGGCATTGCCCCCCTGACCGGCGACGGCGCCATGCCGCTGTTTATCTACAGCCTGGTGTATTTCGCGCTGGTCATCGGCATTTCTCTCTATCCGGGCCGCCTGCTCGATACCGTGGGCCACGTGTTGGCTCCGCTGAAAATCGTTGCGCTCGGCGCACTCGGCATCGCCGCGCTGGTTTGGCCGGCGGGCACGCCCATCCCGGCAACCGACATTTATCAGCACGTTCCTTTCTCTTCCGGCTTCGTTAACGGCTATTTGACCATGGATACGCTGGGCGCGCTGGTGTTCGGCATCGTCATCGTTAACGCTGCGCGTTCCCGCGGCGTGAAAGATGCCGGCCTGCTGACGCGTTACACCATTTTGGCCGGCCTGATCGCCGGCGTGGGTCTGACGCTGGTTTATCTGAGCCTGTTCAAGCTGGGTTCCGGCAGCGGCGTGCTGGTGCCGGATGCGACCAACGGTGCGGTGATCCTGCACGCCTATGTGCAAAACACCTTCGGTGGATTGGGCAGCTTCTTCCTGGCGGCGCTGATCTTCATCGCCTGTATGGTGACTGCGGTAGGCCTGACCTGTGCCTGCGCCGAGTTCTTTGCTCAGTACCTGCCGTTCTCTTACAAGACGCTGGTGTTTATTCTGGGCCTGTTCTCGATGGTGGTTTCCAACCTGGGCCTGAGCCATCTGATCCAGATCTCTATCCCGGTACTGACCGCGATTTACCCGCCGTGTATCGTGCTGGTGGTATTGAGCTTCACCCTGCGTTGGTGGAACAGCGCGACGCGCATCGTGGCGCCGGTGATGCTGGTCAGCCTGTTGTTTGGTATCCTTGACGCGGTGAAGGCGTCCACCTTCCAGCATCTGTTGCCGGAGTGGACCAATCACTTGCCATTGGCTGCGCAGGGGCTGGCATGGTTGTCGCCTTCTCTGCTGATGCTGGTGTTGGTCGCGATTTATGACCGGGTTTGTACGCGTTCTGAAGTGACCGCGCACCAATAATCCCCCGGCTTGGTCTAGGGCCACGGACTTGTCCGTGGCTTTTTTACGTTTAAAAACACGGGTTATTTTCATGCAACAACAGTCACCCTCCGCCCCCGCGGCCAATAAGCTGAAGCGCGGTCTCAGCACGCGTCATATCCGCTTTATGGCTCTCGGCTCGGCCATCGGCACCGGCCTGTTCTACGGTTCGGCGGATGCCATTAAAATGGCCGGCCCGAGCGTTTTACTGGCGTATCTGATTGGCGGTATCGTCGCCTTTATCATCATGCGCGCCCTGGGCGAGATGTCGGTCAACAACCCGCAGGCCAGCTCGTTTTCCCGCTATGCGCAGGACTATCTTGGCCCGATGGCCGGGTATATCACCGGTTGGACCTACTGTTTTGAAATCCTGATCGTCGCCATCGCCGACGTGACCGCGTTCGGTATTTATATGGGCGTCTGGTTCCCCGAGGTGCCGCACTGGATTTGGGTGCTGAGCGTGGTGCTGGTGATCGGGGCCATCAACCTGATGAGCGTGAAGGTGTTCGGTGAGCTGGAGTTCTGGTTCTCGTTCTTCAAGGTCGCCACTATCATCATCATGATCGCCGCCGGTATCGGCATCATCATTTGGGGGATTGGCAACGGCGGGCAACCGACCGGCATTCATAACCTGTGGTCCAACGGCGGCTTCTTCAGCAACGGCTTTATCGGCATGATCCTGTCGCTGCAACTGGTGATGTTTGCCTACGGCGGCATCGAGATCATCGGTATCACCGCCGGTGAAGCCAAGGACCCGAAAACGTCGATTCCCAAGGCCATCAACTCGGTACCGTGGCGTATCCTGGTGTTCTACGTCGGTACGCTGTTCGTCATCATGTCGATTTATCCGTGGAATCAGGTGGGCACCAACGGCAGCCCCTTTGTGCTGACCTTCCAGCACATGGGCATTACCGTAGCCGCCGGCATCCTCAACTTTGTGGTGATCACCGCGTCGCTGTCGGCGATTAACAGCGATGTGTTCGGCGTGGGCCGCATGCTGCACGGGATGGCCGAGCAGGGCCATGCGCCGAAAATGTTCGGCAAGGTGTCGAAACGCGGCATTCCGTGGGTCACGGTGTTGGTGATGATGCTGGCGCTGTTGCTGGCGGTGTATCTCAACTACATCATGCCGGAAAACGTGTTCCTGGTGATTGCCTCGTTGGCTACCTTTGCCACCGTGTGGGTGTGGATCATGATCCTGTGCTCGCAAATTGCCTTCCGCCGCAGCCTGAGCAAAGATCAGGTGAAAAAACTGGCGTTCCCGCTGCGCGGCGGCGTGTTCACCTCCGTGGTCGCGATTATCTTCCTGGCGTTCATCATTGGCCTGATTGGCTACTTCCCAACCACCCGCGTATCGCTTTACGCCGGTCTGGTGTGGGTGGCGGTGTTGCTGGCGGGTTATTACTTCAAGGTCAACCGCCAGAAGAAGCGGGCGGTGCTGGCGCAGCAGCAGGATTGAAAATGAAAACACCGGCCGGCGCCGGTGTTTTTTTAAGCTCATTGTTCTGGTCTGTCAGGCAAAATCCAGTTTGCGCAGTTTCGATAGGTCAATGGATTGTCTGGCGTGCCAGAGATCGTAGGCATCCTGCATTCCCATCCAGACATGTTCGGAACTGCCGATAACAATCGATAAACGTATAGCCATTTCCGGTGAGATATCGGACTTGCCGGTAATCAGACGTTGAACCGTTGATGGCGCTACATCAAGCGCTCTGGCCAGGCCGCGCGCGCTAAGCTGCAATGTCTCCATCGTTTCCTTGAGCAGTTCTCCGGGATGTGGCGGGTTATGCATGTGGCTCATCAGTGATAATCCTCATAATTGACGATATAGATATCCCCCTCGGACAATTCAAACGTAATTCGCCAGTTGCCAGTGACGGTGATTGACCACAGTCCTGTTCGATCGCCCGTCAGCGAATGAAGAAAGAACCCGGGGAGATCTACATCATTGATTTCCTTAGCCAGATCCAACACGCTCAGACGGAGGCTGATTTTTTCGCCTGTTTGGCATCGATGCCAGCCGTTGAACCAGTTTCAAAGAATTTCTTGAGTCCTTTATGCCTGAAGCTTTTTATCATCCTGATGGCTCCATGGGTGTTGCGTTACACGAATCATAGTCAGGTGTTGCGCACAGCGCAACGGTTTATGTTGACCCTTGCAGACTATCGTCTATCCTCGGGTTCATCGTCACCCGAGCCGCGTGCTTCAACGCGCAAACTACTGTCGCACAGCCGTTCTTCCTTGCCCTCGCCGGCGCAGCGCGCCAGCACTTCACGGATATCCTGCATGCTGCTGCTGAGGGCGCTTAGCGAGGGTTGCAGCGTGCGGCTCATGCGGCTTTCATCCTGCGAGGCGCTATGCAGGCAACCGATAAACATCAGGGTGGCCAGCAGGGTAAACAACCGGTGTTTTAACGATTTCAGCAAAGGTGTCTCTTCTTCTGTGCGGCCGGAGGAAAGGCACATTAATGCCGTTTTAATCGCAGAAGAAAAGCGCCTGGAGACATCTGCTGGCAATCGGCAGAGAAGTATTACCAGCAGACATGATTACGTCAGCCTGCGTCAGGAAACGTCCGTCGCCGCTCGCATTTGGCTCAGCATGCTACGCATGTCGTTGCCGGTGGGCGTTTGATGCACGCGCAGATCGAACTCGTTAATCACCGCCAGAATATGGTCAAAGATATCGGCCTGAATGCTCTCGTATTCCGCCCATATCGTGGTGTTGGTG
Source organism: Serratia inhibens (assembly GCF_003591175.1). Lineage (GTDB taxonomy): Bacteria > Pseudomonadota > Gammaproteobacteria > Enterobacterales > Enterobacteriaceae > Serratia > Serratia inhibens. Next base: position 169,101 of record NZ_QYYG01000005.1, read on the forward strand.
AAGGCGTAAATTTCCAGCGGCAACCCCTCCGGCGTCGGTGCCATTTGGCGCACCATCAGCGTCATGCTCTGATGAATATGGGGATGAGCGCGCAGGTAAGCCACCAGGTAGGCGCGCAGCGTGCCGAGGTTGGTCAGGCGGCGGCCGTTGAGCGGCGAGCTGAGATCCACGGCACTCTGCTGATTATACTGGCTCAGTTCTTGCGTTTTATCGTTCAGATAACGCTGCAACAGCGGATTGCGATTCAGGCGCTGTTGCTCTTCCGGGGACAGAAAATGCACGCTGGTGGTGTCGATATTGATGCTGCGCTTGATGCGCCGCCCGCCGGATTCCGACATTGAACGCCAATTCTTGAAGGAATCGGAGATCAGCGCATAGGTGGGAATGGTGGTGACGGTGTTGTCCCAGTTGCGTACTTTTACCGTGGTCAGGCCGATGTCGGTGACCGCGCCGTCTGCGCCGTATTTCGGCATCTCCAGCCAGTCGCCGATTTTCAGCATATCGTTGGCGGAAAGCTGTATGCCGGCCACCAGCCCGAGAATGGGGTCCTTGAACACCAGCATCAGCACCGCGGTCATCGCACCCAGGCCGCTGAGCAGCAGCAACGGCGATTTGCCCATCAGCAATGAAACGATCATGATGCCGATTAAAATGGCCGCTACCAGTTTCAGCCCCTGGAAAATACCGCGCAACGGCAGTTGATTCGACAGCGGGCTTTGGCGCAGCACCGCCAGCAGCGTATCCAGCAGCGAAAACAGCGACAGCAGGGCAAAGGCCATGATCCAGACCTGGGCGGCGGTGACGATGAATGCCTGCGTCTCGCCGCCGTGCAACCACAGCACTGCCTGCAGATTGATGATGACCCCTTGCAGCAACAGCGCCATGCGCTGAAACAGCTTGTACTGGGTGAGCGCCTGTTGCCATACACGCTGCGACTGCTGGCCACGGCGCTGGATTGCCGCCAGTACCACGCGGTGCAGCACCAGATGGATAACCACCGAAATCAGGACGATTAGCCCCAGCACCATCAGCAGAGACATTACCCCGCTGAATTCCAGCCCGAATTTCTCCAGCCACAGTGTTATCTGTTGTTGCATTATCGCTCCTTTAAAAAATGCGCAAAAAATATCCAATACACTCAAAAGACGTTAGCCTAATGGCTGCGGGCCATAATGTGCGGCTGTTTACCCTTTTTTACATAGGGTTGCCGCCGGCTGCCTATCTCCACCCCCCGGCTCCTCCCCGAGTTTAGCGGCCAAAGAGGAGGGGGACTTGCACTCAACGTGGCATTGTTCGTGGCATTGAATAACGTCGTCGATTTCGTTTTGTACAGCAGGAGAACAGTATGCTTAACGCCTGGCATCAACCGGTCCCGCCCTTTGTGGTGAAGAAGGGACAACGCCTGGATATCACGCTGTGGTTACAGGGTGATGATTTGCCTGAAAGGGTGTTTTTACGCGCCGAGCCGGATAACGAAGAATGGCTGCTGATCATGAAAGCGCAGGGCGTTGAGGGCCGGTGGCGCTATCAGGCCAGCCTGACGCTGAACGAAGGAGAGGCCACGCGGCGCTACTGCTTCAAGCTGGTGTGGGCCGATCGTCAGCAATGGTTCGGGCCGCAGGGCTGGGCACTGAACCCGCCGGGCCAACTGGCGCAGTTTGCGCTCGACGAACCTGACCGCAGCCCGGCCTGGGTGGCGGATCAGATATTTTATCAAATTTTCCCCGATCGTTTCGCCGGCAGCGGCGGCGAGCACGGCATTCAGAACGGCAGCTATCGCCATCACGCGGCCGGTTGCGACGTGGTGCGTCGCGACTGGCAGCATCCGCTGGAAGACCGGCATGCCGCTTCCACTTTCTATGGCGGCGATTTGGATGGCATCAGTCAAAAGCTGCCTTATCTGCAGAAACTGGGCGTCACGGCGCTGTACCTGAACCCGATTTTCACCGCACCGAGCGTGCATAAATACGATACCGAAGACTATTACCAGGTTGATCCCTATTTCGGTGGCAACGCCGCCTTGCAGCGTTTGCGAGTGAGTACTCACAAGGTGGGGATGAAACTGGTGCTGGACGGGGTGTTTAACCATACCGGCGATTCCCATCCCTGGTTTGATCGTCATCAGCAGGGCGACAACGGCGCCTGTCACCACCCTGATTCACCGTACCGCGGTTGGTTCAATTTCTACCCTGACGGCCGGGCACTGGACTGGAAAGGCAACGCCAGCCTGCCGAAACTCAATTTTGCCGAACCTCAGGTGGCCGAGGCGATTTATGGTGGCGACGGTAGCGTGGTGCGCCATTGGTTGCGCCCACCGTACAGCATCGACGGTTGGCGGCTGGACGTGGTGCATATGCTGGGGGAAAACGGTGGTGCCACCGGTAACCTGCGGCATCTGGCCGGCATTTATCAGGCGGTCAAACAGGAAAACCCGCAGGCCTACGTGCTGGGCGAACACTTTGGCGATGCGCGCCGCTGGCTGCATGCCGGCGTGGAAGACGCGGCGATGAACTATATGGGCTTTGCCCTGCCGGTGCGGGGATTTCTGGCCGGGCTGGACGTGGCGCATCATCCGGTGCAGATCGACGCTGCGGACTGTGCGCAGTGGATGGACGGCTACCGTGCCGGGTTGCCGCATGGCAGTCAACTGATTCAGTTTAACCAGCTCGACAGCCATGATACTGCGCGTTTCCTGACGCTGTTGCGGGGCAATCAGGCGCGCATGCAGATGGCGGCGGTGTGGCTGATGAGCTGGATTGGCGTTCCCTGCTTATATTATGGCGACGAGATTGGCTTGGATGGCGCCAACGACCCATTCTGTCGCAAGCCGTTCCCGTGGGATGAGAATCAGTGGGATCAGAGCCTGCTGGCGCTGTGCCAACGGATGGCGGCGCTGCGCAAACAGAGCCTGGCGCTGCGTCGCGGTGGTTGCCAGGTGCTGCATGCCGTCGGTGAAACTCTGGCGTTCGTGCGCCTTTATCAACGGGAACAGGTATTGGTGGCGTTACAGCGTGGCGGCGGCGGTGAAGTGGCATTGCCGTACAGCCCGCTGCTGGCTGCAGGCCAATGGCAGCGGCTGGAAGGACACGGTGAGCTGAGAGAAGCGCACAACGGCATGACGCTGCAACTGGGCGAAGAGTCGGTCACCTTGTGGCGACGGGTGGGCTAAGGCAGCGAAGGGGCCGATAAGCCGGCCCCTGACTAAGTTAGTGTGCGTTCACACTTTCTATAAGATCAATAGCCTACCGCAGAACCCGCCGGGCGGCGTACGTCATTGGCGCCGTACAGATAACCTTCGCGTACCCTGCCGGAAACCGCCGAGTCGTTGCCTGAGTTGGCCGGGCTGACGCCTGCGGCACCCGGCAGACCCACCAGAATCAGCTCGGCGGCGCCCCACGGCGTTTGCTCAACCATCTTGTAACCCATGCCGCTGAGGAGTTTCAGCGTATCGGCGGAAACGCCGCGTTGTTCGTAATAAACCTCATCCGGAAGCCACTGATGGTGGATACGCGGTGCATCCACCGCTTCCTGCGGCGCCATACCATGGTCGATCACATTCAGTGCGGTTTGCAGGGTGATGGTGATGATGCGCGATCCGCCCGGCGAGCCGAGCACCATAAAGATTTTGTTGTCTTTGGTCACCAGCGTCGGGCTCATCGACGATAGTGGGCGCTTACCGGGGGCAATGCTGTTGGCGGTGCCCTGCACCAGTCCGTACAGGTTTTTCTCGCCGACTTTAACGGTGAAATCGTCCATTTCATCGTTGAGGAAGAAACCTGTGCCCGGTGCTATCACGACCGCGCCAAAGCGGCCGTTGACGGTATAGGTGGTGGAGACGGCGTTGCCGTCATGATCGACAATCGAATAATGGGTGGTTTCCGGTTTCTCGTGGGGCTCCATGCCCGGCTGCACGTTTTCTGACGGCGTGGCCTTGTCTGCAACAATTTTTTTGCGGATCTCTTCGGCGTAGCTCTTGCTGACCAAGCGATCGATCGGGTTCTTGATGAACTCCGGGTCGCCGAGGTAGGTATTACGGTCCATATAGGCGTGGCGCATCGCTTCGGTCAGGGTGTGAATGGCCGCCGCCGAGTTGAAGCCCATACTTTTCAAATCATAACCTTCGACCACGTTGAGGATTTCGCACAGCGTTACGCCGCCGGAGCTGGGTGGCGGTGCAGAAACGAATTTATAACCACGGTAGCTGCAGGTAATGGGGGGCGTTTCGGTGACTTTATAGTTGGCGAAATCGGCGGCCGTCAGGATGCCGCCGCCTTGCTTGGCTGCTGCCTCCACGGCCAGCGGGACTTTGCCCTTATAGAAGGCGTCCGGGCCGTCTTTGGCGATGGCTTCCAGGGTGTTGGCCAGATCGCTTTGCACCAGACGGTCACCCGGTTGCAGTGCGGTGCCGTCCGGGCGCAGGAAGATTTTGGCGGATTCCGGGTCCTGTTTGAAACGGGCGACGGTGGTATCGAGGATATCGGTATCGGCACGGGTCAGCACAAAACCTTCGCGCGCCAGTTTGATCGCCGGCCCCATCACCTGCTCACGGCTCAGCTTGCCGTATTTCTGGCGCGCGGTTTCCATGCCCAGCACGGTGCCCGGCACGCCCGCCGCCAGATAGCCATACAGGCTGGCGCCTTTTTTCACGTTGCCTTCGGCGTCCAGATACATATTGGCGCTGGCCGCCGCCGGAGCGGTTTCACGGAAGTTGATAAAGGTGTCGGTGCCGTCGGCCAGGTGTACCGTCATAAAACCGCCGCCGCCGATGTTGCCGCAGCAGGGGTTAACCACCGCCTGAGCATAGCCGACCGCCACTGCGGCATCGATGGCGTTACCGCCGAGCTTGAGGATATCGACGCCTACCTGCGAGGCGAGATGTTGCGATGTCACTACCATGCCATTTTTGGCTTCGACCGCCGGGTTGGAGGCGGCGTACAGGCTGCTGCTGACCAACAGCGCCGCCATGGTCAGCGGCTTGCTCCATTTCTGTAAAAACATAGTTATTCCTACCCTGTCAGTGTTCTTATTGTGATTGGCTTGCCGTTTTGCCCTGCAAAGAGCGAGCCAGCGTTATTTATAGTAGCTACAGGTGAGGTAATACGCGGTGTTCAGGGCGGGAAATGTGAGCGGAAACAGGGAAATAAAGCCCGAATTACGGGCAGGTTGCCCTAAAAAAGAGCAAAAAAAACCGGCCGCGAGGGCCGGTTGATTCACTTGCAGGCTGAAATTACAGCTTGGAAGCGTTCTCGGACAGGTATTTAGCTACGCCGTCTGGAGATGCGCCCATACCTGCTTTGCCTTTTTCCCACTGAGCCGGGCACACTTCGCCGTGCTCTTCGTGGAATTGCAGCGCGTCAACGGTGCGGATCATTTCGTCGATGTTACGGCCGATTGGCAGGTCGTTAACAACCTGGGCGCGAACCACACCGTCTTTGTCGATCAGGAAAGAACCGCGCAGTGCAACGCCGGCTTCTGGGTGCTCGATACCGTAAGCTTTCTGAATTTCACGCTTGATGTCAGCAACCATAGCGTATTTCACTTCACCGATGCCGCCATTTTCGACAGGGGTTTTACGCCATGCGTTGTGAACGAATTCTGAGTCGAATGAAACGCCAACCACTTCAACGCCACGCTTCTGGAACTCTTCATAGCGGTGATCGAAAGCGATCAGCTCAGAAGGACATACGAAGGTGAAGTCCATCGGCCAGAAGAACAGCACGGCTGGTTTGCCGTTCAGGTGCTTCTTGAAGTTGAAGTTTTCAACGATTTCGCCGCTGCCCAGTACGGCAGCTGCAGTGAAGTCAGGGGCTTGACGAGTTACCAGGACCATAATTACTCCTGTAATAGGTGTTAAGGGGTTGATGTAAAAGCAAGGGCCAGTATAGGGACCAAGACTTGGCGAATAAAGGGTAAAAGACCAATCGATGAGATAGCTTTTACCTATCAAATTCGTTAATTAAATTTAGCTGGCTTTAAAATAACCTTTTCCCGCAAAAGGGCAAGGCTTAAAACCCGTTTTCTTGTAAAGCGTCGCATTTTCAATGGGTTCAGTTTGCGCTTAAAGCTTTTTATCTTTTGCCTGCTGCATCATCTGCGGATAAAAGTGCCAGAATTGTGTTTCAAGCTGATGATAGTGGCGCTCCACGTCGGCGAAAGAGCCGGCCAGAGCCGCCAGGCGCGGACGACGGCTGGCCATGCCGGCCAGCACGGTGCCGATAAACGGCAGTTCTGCGTAGCGTTCCAGCCAACGTTCCTGCCATAAATACCCGTTCAGGTTCTGAAAGCGCGGTGGCGTCAGCGGCAAATGCGGAACGATCTGGCTGCGGGCCTCTTGGGTAAAGCTGTGCAGGCTGAGGGACGGCTCCAACTGTTGCCAGTGGCGCGCCAGGAAATGATCCCACACCACGTCGAGCGTGATAGGTGCCACGCGGCGGTGTTCGTCGCTGAAGAAGTCACGACAGGCCTTCACCTGCGGCAGGCTGTCGGTCAGTACGTCGACGCGGCGGTGCATCATTATGCCGGCCACTACCTCGGGATTGTACTCGCCTGCGGGGTTGCCGCGCACGAAGTCGGCCAACAGGTTGCCCAGCAGCGAGCTTTCTGCCAACTGAGCCAAATGGAGATGTGCAAGGAAGTTCATCCGGGCATTGTATCCGAAGTCGCGCAAATCCTCCTTATTTCTTGCTGCTGACCGCCCGCGGCTTTAGACTAGGCCGCTTGTTTTTTACCAACCAGTCTTATATTGAAGAAGTGAATACCGATGCGCGTCGCCGATTTTTCCTTTGAACTTCCCGAGTCCCTGATTGCCCATTATCCTCAGCCTGAGCGCAGCGGTTGCCGTTTGCTGCAGCTGGACGGGCCGAGCGGGGCGCTGACGCACGGTGTTTTCACCGATCTGCTGGACAATCTGGAAGCCGGCGATCTGCTGGTATTCAACAATACCCGGGTGATCCCGGCGCGTATGTTTGGCCGCAAGGTCAGTGGCGGCAAGATTGAAGTGCTGGTCGAGCGCGTGCTGGACGACCATCGGGTGTTGGCGCATGTGCGTGCTTCAAAAGCGCCCAAGCCGGGCGCTGAACTGCTGTTGGGCGATGACGAAAGTGTTGCCGCTACCATGGTGGCACGCCACGATACGCTGTTCGAATTGCGCTTCAACGATGAACGCGATGTGTTCACTATCCTCAATGCCGTTGGCCATATGCCGCTGCCGCCGTATATCGATCGGCCGGATGAAGACGCCGACCGTGAGCTTTATCAGACGGTTTACAGCGAGAAACCGGGCGCCGTTGCGGCGCCGACCGCCGGGCTGCACTTCGATGAGCCGCTGCTGGCTGCGTTGCGCGCGAAGGGCATTGAGATGGCTTTTGTCACCCTGCATGTGGGTGCGGGCACTTTCCAGCCGGTGCGGGTGGAAACCATCGAAGAGCACGTGATGCACGCGGAATACGCCGAGGTTCCGCAGGAAGTGGTTGACGCGGTGTTGGCCTGCAAAGCACGCGGCAAGCGCGTAGTGGCGGTGGGAACCACCTCCGTGCGTTCGCTGGAAAGCGCCGCCAACGCCAGCAAGGACGCGCTGATTGCGCCGTTCTTCGGCGATACCAGCATCTTTATTTTCCCGGGTTACCACTATCAGGTGATCGACGCGCTGGTGACCAATTTCCACCTGCCGGAGTCGACGCTGATCATGTTGGTATCCGCCTTCGCCGGTTATAAAAACACCATGCATGCTTATCAGCAGGCGGTGGCCGAGCAGTACCGTTTCTTCAGCTATGGCGATGCGATGTTCATCAGCCGTAACCCGCAGGCGGAGCACGAATCCGTCGGCGCCTGATTCCCCGGGTCGCGCATTTGGCGTGGCCCTGTTTTAACGACGCCAGACTGTTTCTCTGGCGCTGGAGGTTTTGTGAAGTACGAATTACAAGCAACCGATGGCCGCGCCCGCCGCGGCCGCCTTATTTTTGAGCGCGGCGTGGTGGAAACCCCGGCCTTTATGCCTGTCGGTACCTACGGTACGGTAAAGGGCATGACGCCGGAAGAAGTGAAAGAGACCGGCGCGCAGATCCTGCTGGGCAACACTTTCCACCTGTGGCTGCGCCCAGGGCAGGAGATCATGAAACTGCATGGCGATCTGCACGATTTCATGCAGTGGCACGGCCCGATCCTGACCGACTCCGGCGGTTTCCAGGTGTTCAGCCTGGGGGCGATGCGCAAAATTAAAGAGGAAGGCGTTTATTTCCGTAATCCGATTAACGGCGATAAAGTGTTCCTCAGCCCGGAAAAATCGATGGAAATCCAGAATGATCTGGGTTCCGACATCGTAATGATCTTCGATGAATGTACGCCGTATCCGGCCGACTGGGACTACGCCAAAAGTTCGATGGAAATGTCGCTGCGCTGGGCGCAGCGCAGCCGTCAACGTTTTGACGAACTGAATAATAAAAATGCCTTATTCGGTATTATTCAGGGCGGTGTTTACGAAGATTTACGAGATGTTTCAGTAAAAGGGCTGGTGGATATCGGCTTTGATGGTTACGCTGTTGGCGGCTTGGCGGTAGGCGAGCCAAAAGAGGATATGCATCGCATTCTCGAACATGTTTGCCCGCAAATTCCGGAAGATAAGCCACGTTACCTGATGGGCGTAGGCAAGCCGGAAGATCTGGTTGAAGGCGTGCGTCGCGGCATCGATATGTTCGACTGCGTGATGCCAACGCGTAATGCCCGCAACGGCCACTTGTTCGTGACTGACGGTGTGGTAAAAATCCGTAATGCCAAGCACAAGGATGATACTTCTCCGCTGGATAAAGACTGTGATTGCTACACGTGTCGCAATTACAGCCGTGCCTACTTGCATCATCTCGATCGTTGCAACGAAATACTGGGTGCCCGATTGAATACCATTCATAACCTGCGCCACTACCAACGCCTGATGGCGGGTTTACGCCAGGCTATTGAACAGGGTAAATTAGAGCTGTTTGTTACGGATTTCTACGGTCGGATCGGCAAACCGATTCCACCTTTAAACGCTTGAATTAATAATTGATAACTTAATGAGGGAATTTCAATGAGCTTTTTCATTTCTGACGCCGTCGCATCCGCAGGGGCCCCGGCTCAGGGAAGCCCGTACTCTCTGATCATTATGCTGGTCGTGTTTGGTCTGATTTTCTATTTCATGATCCTGCGCCCGCAGCAAAAACGCGCTAAAGAGCACAAGAAGCTGATGGACTCGATTGGCAAGGGTGATGAAGTGCTGACCACCGGTGGCCTGATTGGCCGTGTGACCAAAGTGGCTGACACCGGCATCATCGCCATTGCGCTGAACGACACCACGGAAGTGATGATCAAGCGTGACTTCGTGGCGGCCGTTCTGCCGAAAGGTACCATGAAGGCCCTGTAATTTTGTTTTCCCGAAGGGAATTGCCGTGCTAAACCGTTATCCTTTGTGGAAGTATCTGATGCTGATCGTAGTGATCATCGTCGGTCTGCTTTATGCGCTTCCCAACCTCTATGGTGAGGATCCGGCTGTACAAATCACTGGCGCGCGCGGTGTCGCCGCCAGTGAAACTACGCTGGACCAAGTCCGTACCGTATTAGAAAAAGACAATATCGCGAGCAAGTCGATTGCGCTGGAAAATGGCGCCATCCTGGCTCGCTTTAAGGATCCTGACGTTCAGTTGCGTGCCCGTGAAGCCTTGATGGCGGAACTGGGCGACAAATTCGTCGTTGCGCTGAACCTGGCCCCGGCCACGCCGGCCTGGTTGGCCATGCTGGGCGCCGAACCGATGAAACTGGGCCTGGACCTGCGTGGTGGCGTGCACTTCCTGATGGAAGTGGACATGGACACTGCGCTGGGCAAGCTGCAGGAACAAACCATGGATACCCTGCGCAGCGAACTGCGTGAAAAGGGCATTCCTTATGCGTCTATCCGCAAGCTGGACAACAACGGCGTGGAAGTTCGCTTCCGTGACGATGCCGCCCGCGATCAGGCCATCAGCTACATTACCCCGCGTCAGCGCGATCTGGTGCTTTCAGCCAATGGCACCAACACCCTGAAAGCCAGCCTGACGGATGCTCGTCTGAGCGAAGCGCGCGAATATGCGGTGCAGCAGAACATCACTATCCTGCGTAACCGCGTTAACCAGCTCGGCGTTGCCGAACCGCTGGTGCAGCGTCAGGGCTCTGATCGTATCGTGGTTGAATTGCCGGGTATTCAGGACACCGCACGCGCCAAAGAGATCCTGGGCGCTACCGCTACGCTGGAATTCCGCCTGGTCAACACCAACGCGGATGCGACAGCCGCGGCCAACGGCCGTGTACCGGGTGATTCCGAGGTGAAAAACACTCGCGAAGGCCAGCCGGTAGTGCTGTACAAGCGTGTGATCCTGACCGGTGACCACATCACCGACTCCACCTCCAGCACCGACGAATACAACCAGCCGCAGGTTAATATCTCGCTCGACAGCGCCGGTGGCACGTCAATGTCCAACTTCACCAAGGACAACATCGGCAAGCCGATGGCGACCCTGTTTGTGGAGTATAAGGACAGCGGCAAGAAAGACGCCAACGGCCGTGCGGTTCTGGTGAAACAGGAAGAAGTGATCAACGTGGCGAACATTCAGTCACGTTTGGGCAACAGCTTCCGTATCACCGGTATCGGCAACCCGAACGAAGCACGCCAGCTCTCGCTGCTGCTGCGCGCCGGTGCGCTGATCGCGCCTATCCAGATCGTGGAAGAGCGCACTATCGGCCCAACCCTGGGGCAACAGAACATTACCCAAGGTCTGGAAGCCTGTCTGTGGGGCCTGGTGGCTTCTATCGTGTTCATGGTGGTCTGGTACCGTAAGTTCGGCATGATCGCCACGACGGCGCTGGTTGCCAACCTGGTACTGATTGTCGGCGTGATGTCCCTGCTGCCGGGGGCGACGCTGACCATGCCGGGCATTGCCGGTATCGTGCTGACGCTGGCGGTGGCGGTCGACGCCAACGTACTGATAAACGAACGTATCAAGGAAGAGCTGAAGAACGGGCGTTCCGTTCAACAGGCGATCCATGAAGGCTATAAAGGCGCGTTCTCCAGTATCGTTGACGCCAACATCACGACCCTGATCACCGCGATCATTCTGTACGCAGTGGGCACCGGTTCGATCAAGGGCTTTGCGATTACCACCGCAATCGGTGTGGCGACGTCCATGTTCACCGCGATTGTCGGTACCCGTGCCATCGTCAACCTGCTTTACGGCGGCAAACGCATTAACAAGCTGTCTATCTGAGGAGTGCGTTGTGGCACAGGATTATACTGTTGAACAACTCAACTACGGCCGTAAAGTCTATGACTTTATGCGCTGGGATTACGTGGCCTTCGGCATCTCATTGCTGCTGTTGGTCGCGTCAATCGCCACCATGTCGGTACGCGGGTTTAACTGGGGTCTGGATTTTACCGGCGGTACGGTAATCGAAATCAGCCTGGAAAAGCCGGCTAATCTCGATCTGATGCGCGATACGCTGGAAAAGGCCGGGTTCCAGGACCCGATTATTCAGAACTTCGGCAGCAGCCGTGACGTGATGGTGCGTATGCCACCGGCGACCGGCACTGCAGGCCAGGAACTGGGTAATAAAGTGATCGGCGTAATCAACGACACTGTGGATAAAAACGCCACCGTGAAGCGTATCGAGTTCGTCGGCCCGAGTGTGGGCAGCGAACTGGCGCAAACCGGTGGCATGGCGCTGCTGGTGGCGTTGATCTGTATCCTGATCTACGTCGGTTTCCGCTTCGAATGGCGCCTGGCGCTGGGGGCGGTTATTGCGCTGGCGCATGACGTGGTCATCACTATGGGCGTGCTGTCGTTATTCAATATCGAGATTGACCTGACCATTGTCGCATCATTGATGTCGGTTATCGGTTACTCGCTGAACGACAGCATCGTGGTTTCCGACCGTATTCGTGAGAACTTCCGCAAGATCCGCCGCGGAACGCCTTACGAAATCATGAACGTGTCGTTGACCCAAACGCTGAGCCGCACATTGATGACCTCCGGTACTACCTTGATGGTGGTGCTGATGCTGTACATCTTCGGTGGCGCCATGCTGCATGGCTTCTCGTTGGCGATGCTGATCGGCGTGTCTATCGGTACCGTATCCTCGATCTACGTAGCGTCCGCGCTGGCGTTGAAACTGGGTATGAAACGCGAGCACATGCTGCAACAGAAAGTGGAAAAAGAGGGCGCAGACCAGCCTTCGATTCTGCCTTAATACGCTGCGTTTTCAGTGAAGTAAAAAAGGAGTGCCGTTTGGCGCTCCTTTTTTTTGCCTGCGGCGAGGGAGCGCGGATCAGTGCTGCCGAACCACCGCCGGTTGGGCGGTCGGAACGATGCTGTGCAGCCGCACAAAGCCCAGTTGCTCCGGCGTCAGGCCGCTAAAGCGCAGCTCAAAGTTCTGCTCAGGCTTCGGCAGCAGCGAGTCTGCACTGGCGACCGGTTGTGACAGCGAGTCGGCGGTTAGCGGTTTGCCGGTGGCGGCATCCAGTTGCCCCCATTCCACCACCGCTTTAAATGCCGGCAGCGATGCCTGTGAGACGGTACGAACGTGCAGCAATGCCTGGGTGCCATTGGCTTCGGTTTTTACGTGGCTGAGCGACACGCTCAGTTCGCCGATGCTGCTTTGCAGGCGCGCGGCGTTATTGGCCGTCGGTAGCAGGTAGACGCCGCTGGTGGAGTTTTGATTCAGCTGGTTCTGCTGTTCCAGCGCGGTGGCCTGGTTGGTCAGGGTGCTTAATTTCTGATTCAGTTCAACCACCTGATGGCGGAGCTTCGGCACCTCGTGAGTTTGCGCGCAGCCCGCCAGCAGAACAAGCGCGCTGAGCAGGAAAACTTTCGGATAAGGGATTGTCATGGCGGCGATTTCCTATTCAATATCTCCTGTTATCAGCTTAGCCCGCCCGGCGAGGAAAGTCATGCGCACCGCTGTTTTAGCGTCGTTCGGTATCGCCGCTCGCAACAAATGGTCGGCGGCCTTTGTTGTGACCGCACTTCGGGTTAAACTGCTCTTAACTATGAAAACGTTTATCAGGACGTGTTATGCATTGCCCTTTCTGCGCCGCCGTTGATACCAAAGTCATTGATTCCCGCCTGGTGGGTGATGGTTCGCAGGTGCGCCGTCGCCGTCAGTGTTTGGTTTGTAATGAACGTTTCACCACCTTTGAAGTGGCTGAGCTGGTGATGCCACGGGTAATAAAAAGCGACGAAGTGCGTGAGCCGTTCAACGAAGACAAACTGCGCCGCGGCATGTTGAAAGCGTTGGAAAAACGCCCGGTCAGCTCCGACGACGTGGAAAATGCGATTAACCACATCAAATCCCAGCTGCGCGCCACCGGCGAACGCGAAGTGCCGACCAAGCTGGTCGGCAACCTGGTGATGGACGCGCTGAAGAAGCTGGATAAAGTGGCCTATATTCGTTTTGCCTCGGTTTACCGCAGCTTTGAAGATATTCGCGAGTTCGGCGAAGAAATCGCCCGGCTGCAGGACTAAGGAGTTACATGCATAACGACGAATTTTATATGGCGCGCGCCTTTGAGTTGGCGCGTCTGGGGCGTTTCACTACCGCACCCAACCCGAACGTCGGCTGCGTTATCGTGCGTGACGGCGAAATCGTCGGCGAGGGTTATCACCTGCGAGCCGGCGAGCCTCATGCGGAAGTGCATGCGTTGCGCATGGCGGGCGAGCGGGCGCGTGGCGCCACCGCTTATGTCACGCTGGAGCCCTGCAGCCATCACGGGCGCACGCCCCCCTGCGCAGATGCGCTGGTCGCCGCCGGCGTTGTCCGCGTGGTTGCTGCGATGCAGGATCCCAACCCGGAGGTTGCCGGTCGTGGCCTGTACAAGCTGCAACAGGCGGGTATAGACGTACGTCACGGCCTGATGCTGAGCGATGCCGAAGCGGTGAATCCGGGGTTCCTCAAACGCATGCGCACCGGTTTTCCTTATGTGCAACTGAAGCTGGGTGCCTCGCTCGATGGCCGTACGGCAATGGCCTCCGGCGAGAGCCAGTGGATCACCTCACCGCAAGCGCGGCAGGACGTTCAACGTCTGCGAGCGCAAAGCGCCGCCATCCTGAGCACCAGCGCCACAGTATTGGCCGACGATCCGTCACTGACGGTGCGTTGGGATGAACTGGATGCCGCCACTCAGAGCCTCTATCCGCGTGAAAATCTGCGCCAGCCGTTGCGCATCATCCTCGACAGCCGGAACCGCGTGACGCCGCAGCACCGGGTGGTGCGTGCGCCAGGGGCGACCTGGCTGGCTCGGTTGCAACCGGACGAGCAGAGTTGGCCGCAGGATGTTGAACAACTGACATTTCCGGCGCACGGCGGCGGGGTCGATCTGGTCGTGATGATGATGCAACTGGCGAAACGCCAGGTGAATTCCATCTGGGTAGAAGCCGGCGCTGCGCTTTCCGGCGCGTTGTTGCAGGCAGGGCTGGTTGATGAGCTCATTTTGTACATCGCGCCAAAACTGATGGGTGATAATGGGCGCGGCTTGTGCCAGTTGCCGGGCCTTGAACGCCTGGCCGATGCGCCGGAATTCGTCTTCAGCGAAGTGCGGCAAATCGGCCCCGACCTGCGCTTGCGGCTGAAGCCGAAATACTGAACATAACGTCCGCTTGCCGGTCCGATTGGCGTTTTGCAAAACCGCCGCGCAGGCAGACAAAGAATGTGATAGAATCCGCCCCCCTGCGGGGTATTGAACCCATTTTTAAGGAAAGCCCATGAAAGTTATCGAAGGTGTTGTTGCTACTCCAAATGCCCGTGTGGCGATCGCAATTGCACGTTTTAACAATTTCATCAACGACAGCCTGCTGCAAGGTGCCATCGACGCACTGAAGCGCATTGGTCAGGTTGCTGACGACAACATCACAGTTGTCTGGGTCCCGGGCGCTTACGAGCTGCCACTGACTGCTCGCGTGCTGGCCAACACCGGCAAATACGATGCGATTATCGCGTTGGGCACCGTTATCCGTGGGGGCACCGCGCACTTCGAATATGTAGCGGGCGAAGCCAGCTCCGGCATCGGCAATGTTTCGCTGAACGCTGAAATCCCGGTTGCCTTTGGCGTGCTGACCACCGAGAGCATTGAACAGGCTATCGAGCGTGCCGGTACCAAAGCGGGCAACAAGGGTGCTGAAGCTGCTCTGACCGCACTTGAAATGATTAATGTTATCAAAGCTATTAAAGCCTGAATTTAGTTAAGGGGAATTCCGTGAAACCTGCTGCTCGTCGCCGCGCTCGTGAGTGCGCTGTTCAAGCGCTTTACTCTTGGCAGTTGTCTAAAAATGACATTGCCGATGTTGAACACCAGTTCCTGACGGAGCAAGATGTCAAAGATGTGGACATCGCCTATTTTCGGGAGCTGCTGTCCGGCGTGGCGGTGAATGCGGGTCTGCTGGATGGCCTGATGGCACCTTTCCTGTCGCGTCAGCTCGAAGAGCTGGGCCAGGTAGAAAGAGCCGTCCTGCGTATTGCGCTGTTTGAGCTGAAAATGCGTGAGGATGTGCCTTACAAAGTGGCTATCAACGAAGCGATCGAACTGGCGAAAACCTTCGGCGCCGAAGACAGCCACAAGTTTGTGAATGGCGTGCTGGATAAAGCAGCACCGAGCATCCGCAAGAAAAAATAAAAAATTAAGGCCGGTATCTCCGGCCTTAATTTCTTCTATTGGAATATCAACCATGGCATGCGGCGAATTTGACCTCATTGCCCGCTATTTTGACCGGTTTAAGAGTCTGCGCCGGGACGTACAGTTGGGCATTGGAGATGACTGCGCACTCCTGACAGTGGCAGAAAAACAGCTTTTGGCCGTCAGTACCGACACCCTGGTTTCGGGCGTTCACTTCCTGCCGGATATCGATCCGGCCGATCTCGGCTACAAAGCACTGGCGGTCAACTTGAGCGATCTGGCGGCAATGGGCGCCGATCCGGCCTGGCTTTCACTGGCGTTAACCTTGCCTGATGTGAATGAGCCCTGGCTGAAGGCGTTCAGCGACAGCCTGTTCGAACAGCTCAATTATTACGGTATGCAATTGATTGGCGGCGACACCACGCGCGGCCCGTTGAGCATGACGTTAACCATTCATGGCCTGATCCCGGCCGGCCGGGCGTTGACCCGCAGCGGTGCGCGCATCGGCGATTGGATTTACGTTACCGGTACGTTGGGCGACAGCGCCGCCGGCCTGGCGATTTTGCAAGATCGCCTGCAGGTAGCGGATGCCGACGCACGCGATTACCTGATTGGCCGCCATCTGCGGCCGCAGCCGCGGGTGCTGCAGGGGCAGGCGCTGCGTGATTTAGCCAGCTCGGCGATTGATATTTCCGACGGGTTGATCTCCGATCTGAAGCACGTGCTGAAAGCCTCCGAGTGCGGGGCGCGCATCGATCTGGATGAGCTGCCGCTTTCGCAGGTATTGAGCAGCCACGCGGACATTGAACAGGCGCTGCGCTGGGCGCTGACCGGCGGTGAAGATTACGAACTGTGCTTTACGGTGCCGGAAATCAACCGCGGCGCGCTGGAAGTGGCGCTGAGCCACCTGGGCGCGGATTACACCTGTATTGGCCAGATTGGTCCGCTTTCCGAAGGCATTAAATTCTACCGCAACGATGAAGCGGTGGAGCTTCCGTGGAAGGGCTTCGATCATTTCAGCACGGAGCAGGCGTAACATGGATGAAGCTAAACGCCGTCTGCGGATGAGCAATCCGTGGCACTTGCTGGCTACCGGTTTCGGCAGCGGCCTGTCACCGGTGGTGCCGGGCACCATGGGGTCACTGGCGGCGATTCCGTTCTGGCTGTTGCTGATCCAACTGCCGTGGCAACTCTATTCGCTGCTGGTGATGTTCAGCATCTGTATCGGCGTCTATTTGTGCCACCAGACAGCCAAAGACATGCGGGTACACGATCACGGCAGCATCGTCTGGGACGAGTTTGTCGGCATGTGGATCACGCTGATGGCGCTGCCGGTCAACGACTGGCAGTGGGTGGCCGCAGGCTTTGTGATTTTCCGTGTTCTCGACATGTGGAAACCCTGGCCGATCCGCTGGTTCGATCGTAACGTGCATGGCGGTATGGGCATCATGGTCGACGATATCGTCGCCGGGGTGCTTTCGGCCGGCATCATCTATCTGATTGGTCACCACTGGCCGCTTGGGCTGTTTTGATTGCAGGGGCGCAGTTCAACACTGCTGCGCCCTTGAACCCTCCACGTTATTCAAACCCTGTCACCTGATGCGGCACATAGGCCGTTTCCAGCTCGGCAATTTCTCCCGGCGTTAATGCCAGATCGACGGCGGCCACGGCATCTTCCAGATGTTCATGGCGCGACGCGCCGATAATGGGAGCACTGACTACCGGTTTGCTCAACAGCCAGGCCAGCGCAATCTGTGCACGTGGTACACCGCGTTCTTGTGCAAGGGTGGCGACGCGTTCGGCGATAATGCCATCGATACCTTCGGTTTCGTCATACAGATTTTTGCCGACCTGATCGGACACCAGCCGTGCGGTGGTTTCCCCCCAGGGGCGAGTCAGACGGCCGCGTGCCAGCGGGCTCCACGGTAGCACCGCGATGCCTTCGGCGGCGCACAGCGGATGCATTTCGCGCTCTTCCTCACGCTGAATCAGGTTGTACTGGTCCTGCATGCTGACAAACCGCGGCCAGCCATGCAGATCTGCGGTGTACAGCGCTTTGGCGAACTGCCAGGCATACATCGACGACGCGCCTATATAGCGCGCTTTACCGGCCCTGACCACGTCATGCAGCGCTTCCAGCGTTTCTTCAATGGGCGTTTCATAATCCCAACGGTGGATTTGCAGCAGATCGACATAGTCGGTGCCCAATCGTTTCAGGCTGTCGTCGATAGACTGCATGATTTTGGCGCGCGACAACCCGCATTCCAGATTACTCAGGGGGAAATAGACTTTGGTGGCGATCACCACGTCATCACGGCGCGCGTAATCTCGCAGCGCCCGGCCGACGATCTCCTCGCTGCTGCCGTCTGAGTAGCTGTTGGCGGTGTCAAAGAAATTGATGCCGGCGTCCAGTGCCTGTTTCAACAGTGGGCGGCTGCTTTCTTCCGGCAGCGTCCAGGCGTGGTTGCCGCGGTTGGGTTCACCGTAGGTCATACAACCCAGGCAGATGCGCGAGACGTTCAGATCGGTGTTACCCAGTTTCAGATACTTCATGCTTGCCTCCAGGTGTCAGCACAGATCTATAACTGTAGTGGATTATCGGGATGGCCGAGACGAAAACGCCCCCGCAAAGCGGAGGCGTCGGTCAATCAGGCGCGGGGATTATTGCGCCAGCCAGGCTTCGATTTGTCGCCGTATGCCGGCGGCGTCCAGGCCCAGATCGATGCGGACCTCTTCCTGGCTGCCTTGCGACACAAAGCTGTCCGGCAGGCCGATATTCAGTACCGGCACTGCCCGGCGTTTGGCCATCAGCAGTTCGTTAACGCCGCTGCCGGCGCCGCCCATAATGGCATTCTCTTCCAGCGTGACCAGCACCTCGTGGCCGGCAGCCAGCTCCAGCACCAGCTGTTCGTCCAGCGGTTTCACGAAACGCATATCCACCAGCGTGGCATTGAGGGCTTCAGCCACCTGAGCCGCTTCCGGCAGCAGGGTACCGAAGTTCAGAATCGCGATCTTTTCACCTTTCCGGCGCACTACACCCTTGCCGATCGGCAACGCGCCGAGCGGTTCCAGCGGCGCACCGGTGCCGTTACCACGCGGATAGCGGACGGCGCTCGGGCCTTCGTTATAGTGATAGCCGGTGTACAGCATCTGGCGGCACTCGTTTTCGTCGCTTGGCGTCATGATCACCATGGTCGGGATACAGCGCATGAACGACAGATCGAACGCCCCCTGGTGAGTCTGGCCGTCGGCACCGACTATGCCGCCGCGATCGATGGCAAACATCACCGGCAGTTTTTGGATCGCCACGTCGTGGATCAGCTGATCGTAAGCACGCTGCAGGAAGGTGGAGTAAATCGCCACCACCGGCTTGTAGCCGCCAATCGCCAGACCGGCGGCAAAGGTGACCGCATGCTGTTCGGCAATGGCAACGTCAAAATATTGCTGCGGATAGTCGCGGGAGAACTGCACCATGCCGGAGCCTTCGCGCATCGCCGGGGTAATGGCCATCAGCGAGCTGTCTTTGGCGGCGGTTTCACACAGCCAGTCGCCGAAGATTTTCGAATAGGTCGGCAGACCGCCGGCGCTCTTCGGCAGCGTGCCGCTGGCGGGATCGAACTTCGGCACCGCGTGGAAGCTGATCGGATCTTTTTCCGCCGGCGCGTAACCACGGCCTTTTTTGGTCATGATGTGCAGCAGCTGCGGGCCTTTCAGATCACGCATGTTTTTCAGCGTGGCGACCAGGCCCTGGACATCGTGGCCATCAACCGGGCCGATGTAGTTAAAGCCCAGCTCTTCGAACAGCGTGCCCGGGACCACCATGCCTTTCAGGTGTTCTTCGGTGCGCTTGACCAGCTCTTTGATAGGCGGCAGGCCGGACAGCACTTTTTTGCTGCCTTCGCGCAGGGTGGAATAGAGTTTGCCGGAAAGCAGCTGCGCCAGATGATTGTTCAGGGCGCCGACGTTTTCGGAGATCGACATTTCGTTATCGTTCAATACCACCAGCATATCCGGGTTGATGTCCCCAGCGTGGTTCATGGCTTCAAACGCCATGCCGGCGGTGATCGCGCCATCGCCAATCACGCAGACCGTGCGGCGATTTTTTCCTTCACGCTCCGCCGCGACCGCCATGCCGAGGCCGGCGCTGATCGAGGTAGACGAGTGGCCAACCGACAGCACGTCATATTCACTCTCGGCGCGCCAGGGAAACGGGTGAAGACCATTTTTTTGACGAATGGTGGAAATCTTGTCGCGACGGCCGGTCAGAATTTTATGCGGATAGGCCTGATGACCAACGTCCCATACCAGATGATCGAAGGGTGTGTTGTAAACATAGTGCAATGCCACCGTCAGTTCGACGGTACCCAGCCCGGACGCAAAGTGGCCGCTGGAGCGGCTGACGCTGTCCAGCAGGTATTGCCGCAGTTCGTCACACAGCTTCGGCAGGCTCTCTTTTGGCAGCGAGCGGAGTTCATCGGGATCTTCCACTAGCGCCAAGGTCGGGTATTTGGCTATATCAAGACTCATTCGATACTCATATCAGAGGAGTTAACGTCATACGTTAATTGTCGCGTTCAATAATGAAGCTGGCTAACGCTCGCAATGGCGCTGTGTTATAAGATTGCGCTGCCAAAGTGTCTAATGCAGCTAAAGCTTCCTGATAGAGATCCCACGCTTTTGCTTTCGCGCTGTCAAGCCCGAGCAAAGCTGGATAGGTGCTCTTTCCGTGTTGCTGGTCCGCCCCCTGGCGTTTACCGATTTTCTCGGTTTCGCCGACGACGTCCAAAATGTCATCCTGCACCTGAAACGCCAGGCCGATCGCTGCGGCGTAACGGTCAAGCTGAGGCAGCGCTGCACGGCCAGGTTCACCGGCGGCCAGAGCCCCAAGGCGAACCGCCGCGCGGATTAACGCGCCGGTTTTGTGGCGGTGGATTTGCTCCAGCGCAGGCAGATCGATTTGCTGCCCTTCAGCTTCGAGATCCAACGACTGGCCGCCACACATGCCGGCAACGCCGCTGGCGGTCGCCAGTTCGGACACCATCGCCAGCCGATCGCGCAGCGCCACATCGGGCATGTCGGCATCGGCCAGAATGGAAAATGCCAGCGTCTGCAGCGCATCACCCGCCAGGATCGCACTGGCTTCACCAAATTTGATATGGCAGGTCGGCTGGCCGCGGCGCAGGTCGTCATCGTCCATTGCCGGTAGATCGTCATGGATCAACGAATAGGCATGAATGCATTCTACCGCAGCGGCCGGCACATCCAAATTATTCAGTGAAACGCCAAACATCTGCCCGGTGGTATACACCAGGAACGGGCGCAGGCGTTTACCGCCCAGCAGCGCGCCATGGCGCATTGCGGCCACCATGTTGCCGTCGTTGAACGGCAGCGGTGCGATAAAATCCAGCAGCGTGCGGTCGGCCCGTTGGCGAAAAACCTGTAACTGCTCAGAAAAAGAGGCCTGTTGGGCGATCTCAGACATGACGATTACTCTGCATCCGGGGTGAAAGGCGCCAGCGCGGCGTCATCGGCGCTGTCGTTAAGTAAAATTTGCACGCGCTGCTCGGCCTGTTGCAGTTTCTGTTGGCCCTGACGCGCCAGCTGTACGCCGCGTTCGAATTCATTCAGCGCATCTTCCAACGGTAGCTCACCCGATTCCAGACGCGTCACGATGTTTTCCAGTTCGCTGAGGGAACTTTCAAAGCTGATGCTTTGCTCTGTACTGTCTGATTGTGCAGGTTTTTTCGGCATAATTTTCTTTTTACATCATCATGTGAACAGTGGCGCCAGAGCCTATCCTAGCGGATCTCGATTAGCAAATCATGGCGCGCATGTGTGGTTTTGTGCACCGAGTCCCACCAGATAGTGATATACTCCGCGCCGCAAATGCGATTGATAAAACATTCGGCAGTGCCGTTGGTTTTATCAATCGCATATACATTGTAAATCCTTTTCCCTCGTAATTCTGACAATAAAGACCGCCATGAAGTTTATCATTAAATTGTTCCCGGAAATCACCATCAAGAGTCAATCTGTGCGTTTGCGCTTCATCAAGATTCTCTCGACCAATATCCGCAACGTCCTGAAGCAGTATGATGAAACGCTGGCGGTTGTCCGTCATTGGGATCATATCGAAGTTCGCGCCAAAGATGAAAACCAGCGGCCGGTGATAGCCGATGCGCTGACGCGCATTCCCGGCATCCACCATATTCTGGAAGTGGAAGACCGCGGCTACACCGATATCCACCACATTTTCGAGCAGACGCTTGAAGCTTACCGCGAGCAACTTGAGGGGAAAACCTTCTGCGTGCGCGTCAAACGCCGCGGCAAGCAGGACTTCAACTCGCAGGACGTGGAACGTTACGTTGGCGGCGGTTTGAACCAGCACATCGAAAGTGCGCGCGTCAAGCTGTCGCACCCGCAGGTGACGGTCAATCTGGAAATCGAAGACGACAAGCTGATGCTGGTAAAAGCGCGCCGCGAAGGCATCGGCGGCTACCCGGTTGGCACCCAGGAAGACGTGTTGTCGCTGATTTCCGGCGGTTTCGACTCCGGCGTTTCCAGCTATATGCTGATGCGTCGCGGTTGCCGCGTACATTACTGTTTCTTCAATCTGGGTGGTGCGGCGCATGAAATTGGCGTCAAGCAGGTGGCATATTATCTGTGGAACCGCTTTGCCAGCTCGCACAAGGTGCGCTTTGTCGCCATCGATTTCGAACCCGTGGTCGGCGAGATCCTGGAAAAGGTCGACGATGGCCAGATGGGCGTGGTGCTCAAACGCATGATGGTGCGCGCCGCCTCGCAAGTTGCAGAACGTTATGGCGTACAGGCGTTGGTGACCGGCGAGGCGCTGGGCCAGGTGTCCAGCCAGACGCTGACTAACCTGCGTTTGATCGACAATGCGTCCGATACTCTGATCCTGCGTCCGCTGATTTCGCACGACAAAGAGCACATCATCAAAGTGGCGCGCGAGATTGGCACCGAAGACTTTGCCAAGACCATGCCGGAATACTGCGGTGTTATCTCGAAAAGCCCGACGGTAAAAGCGATCAAGGCAAAAATTGAAGAAGAGGAAAGTCACTTCGATTTTTCCATTCTCGATCGCGTGGTGAGTGAAGCGAAGAATGTCGATATCCGTACCATCGCCGAACAGGCGCAGGAACAGGTTGCCGAAGTAGAAACCGTGGCGGCCTTTGGCGCTGACGAAGTGATCCTGGATATCCGTTCCAACGACGAGCAGGAAGAGAAGCCGCTGAAACTGGAGCAGGTTGAGGTGAAACCGCTGCCGTTCTACAAACTCAGCACGCAGTTTGGCTCCCTGGATCAGAGCAAAACCTACCTGCTGTACTGCGATCGTGGCGTGATGAGCCGTCTGCAGGCGCTGTACCTGCTGGAGCAGGGGTTTACCAACGTCAAAGTCTATCGCCCTTAAATCCCCTTTCTGCATGGGGATCCCAATAGATTTCGAGCTGTAGCCAACAAGGCTACAGTTCGAAAGATAAAGGGATTTAGTCGCGGAAGTCGTACATCCCCGGTATCAGCACCAACTGCGCCGCGATTTCCGCCGCTTTCGCTTTACCCAGCAACAAATCAATCAGCTTCAGCGCAAACTCCATCGACGTTCCCGGCCCCTGGCTGGTGAGCAGGTTGACGCGTGCGTCGTATACTACGCGCCGCTCCATCCATTTATCTGCCGGGATCTGATCTTTCAAGCCGGGGAAACCGGTCATATTGCCGATGGGGAACAGATCGTGGTGTTGCAATACCAGGGCCGGCGCCGCACAGATGGCGGCGACGATGTTGCCCTGCAGATGCATCTGACGCACTTTCTCTACCAATAGCGGGCTGTCGCGGAAACACTCGGCACCCTTCAGGCCACCGGGCAGCACGATGGCATCGAAGGGATCGTCCACAATCGATACCAGCGGCGCATCCGCCAGCAGCCTTACGCCGCGTGAACAGACGATAGTCAGGTCGCCGTCACCGGCCACGCTGGCGGTAGTGACATTGACACCCGCTCGCACCAGAAGATCGATGGTGGTGACGGCTTCGGTTTCTTCGCTACCAGGTGCCAGGCAGACCAGCGCCGATACGCTCATATTCATTTTCCTTTCGCTTAATCAATTCAAACAACCGCGCGTTTTCCGGCAGAATCATGCCGTGGCTGCGCGCGCGGCGCAGCAGGTAGCCGGTAATGTAGTCGATCTCGGTATGCCGCTGGGTGCGGACATCCTGCAGCATCGAAGAGATGTTATCCGCCGTGCTTTGAATCACCTCCATCACGTACTGCCACAGCCCTTCGCATGAGGTGTGGTAGCCTTCCATTTCCATCACGCTGGAGACTTCGCGGCACAGGATTTCGATTTGCTCCGGGTAGCGTTGGAGCTCGCCATTACGGCAGTTATACAGCGCCGTCAGTGGGTTAATCACGCAATTGACGGCCAGCTTGCGCCAGTTCGCTGAAGCAATGTTGTCGTGCCAGGCCACATCGGGCAGCGCCTGATGCAACACTTCCGCCAGATGGCTAAGGTGTATCGCCGCCGCCGATGTCGGGCCGATATGCGTGGTGCCGCCGGCAACATGGATAATAGTGCTGCCTTCGCGTCGTGCCGCGTGGGTTGTGGTGCCCTGCAGGATCGGTTGATGGTTCGGCGGCAGCTCATCCTGGGTACCCATGCCGTTATGCAGCAGCAAAATGGCGCAACGCGGGTTCAACCTGGGCAGCAGCGCGCTGACGGCGCCGGAAACCTGCCAGGCTTTCAGCGTGACCAGCAACAGTTCGCTTTGGGCCAGATGTTCGGGATCGTTGGTGGGCAAATTACGGTTGAACGAGACGCCCTCAGGCTCAATCACGTTCACTGCGCAGAAGGGTTGCGGCACCCGCAGCCATCCCTGTACGTCGTGGCCCTGCTGATAAAGCCTGGAAAGCCACAGTTGTCCGAGCGCGCCGCAACCAAGAACAGTTATTTTCATCCAGTCTCCTTGGGGTAACGGGAATACCGCTCACTTACTGTCGTATAATTATAGACTTTTCTGCTACCCGGCGAGTTATCTGCCGGCAGGTTCAGCAGATTTTGTCTGGAGCGCTAAAGCGGTTATCATGCTCGGCATCGAAATCGCCTATCGCATTAGGCTCTAATTCAGGAGGAAGAAGTATGCCATCTTTCGACATTGTTTCCGAAATTGATATGCAGGAAGTGCGTAACGCCGTTGAGAACGCCACGCGCGATCTCGGCACCCGTTGGGATTTTCGCAACGTACCGGCCAGTTTTGAGCTGAACGAAAAAGATGAAAGCATCAAAGTCGCCAGCGAATCAGATTTCCAGGTGCAGCAACTGCTCGATATTCTGCGTGAGAAACTGAGCAAGCGCAGTATCGATGGCGGCGCGCTGGAGATCCCGGAAGAAATGACCCACAGTGGCAAAACCTACAGCGTGGAAGCCAAGCTGAAGCAGGGTATTGAAACCACCCAGGCGAAGAAAATCGTCAAGCTGATCAAAGACAGCAAGCTGAAGGTGCAGGCACAAATTCAGGGCGATGAAGTCCGCGTTACCGGCAAGTCACGCGACGATTTGCAAGGGGTGATGGCGCTGGTGCGCGGCGCCGATCTGGGGCAACCGTTCCAGTTCAAGAACTTCCGCGATTAACTTTTCCGCGACGATATTACCGAGGGCCAGCAAGCTGGCCCTTTCTATTACAGCGAATTTACCAGCGCTTCCAACTGGCCGCGATTGGTCTGTTTGGTATCGACCTTCACGTAGGCACTGCGCTCTTCGGGCACTACAATCGCTTCCGCCACGCCAGGCTGGGCCTTCAGACGACTTTCCAGCGCAGAATCCTTCACCGCCAGTTCCGACAACGTAATGCGCAGGCTGCTGACGTACGGGGGTTCTTGCATGGTGCTGCTGACCAGGAACCACACTGCTGCGATAACCGCTCCGGCGATAAACACTAACCCGGCGCCTTGCAGGCCGTACAACAAGCCACCCAAACTGCCGCCAATCGCCACGCCGATAAACTGGCTGGTGGAGTAAACCCCCATGGCGGTACCTTTGTAGCCGGCCGGGGATTCTTTACTGATCAACGAAGGCAGAATCGCTTCCATCACGTTAAAGGCCATGAAGAACAGCTGCACGCCGGCAATGATGCCCCACAGGTGGGCGCCGGATAGCCACAACAGCACTTCGGCGCAGAACAGAACCGCCACACAGCCCATAAACACCTGCTTCATGCGGCGTTTCATTTCGGCATAAATGATAAAAGGCACCACGGCGGCGAAAGAGACCAGCATGGTGACCAAATAGACGATCCAATGCTGGCTCGGCGCCAGGCCGGCTTTTTCCATCGCCAACGGCAGCGCCACGAAGCTGGACATCAGCAGGATATGCAGACACATGATGCCGAAATTCAGCTTCAGCAGACGGGAGTTGCTCAGTACCTTGCTGAAGCTGCCGCGCACGATGCTCGATTCACGGTTCAGAACGTGGCTGTCGGCGGAAGGCACGACTGCAAGAGTAATCACGATACCGGCCAGGGCCAGCACGGCAATCATCCAAAATAGCGCATGCAGGCCGAAAGCGTGGGTGACGATCGGGCCGACGACCATGGCAATGGCAAAGGTGATGCCGAAGCTGACGCCGATAAACGCCATCGCTTTGGTGCGGTTCTGCTCGCGGGTCAGGTCCGACAGCAATGCCATCACCGCCGCAGCGATAGCCCCGGAGCCCTGCAATGCCCGGCCGAGGATAACGCCCCAAATGGAATCGGTGACAGCGGCGATAACGCTGCCCAGCGCAAAGATCAATAGCCCGCCGACGATCAGCGGCTTGCGGCCGATGCGGTCGGAAATCAGGCCGAAGGGGATCTGAAACACCGCCTGTGCCAGGCCGTAAATGCCGATGGCGATACCGATCAGCGTTTCGCTGGCGCCGTTTAGCGCCATACCGTAGGTGGTCAGAACCGGCAGCACCATAAACATGCCAAGCATGCGCAGTGAAAATACCGTCCCTAATCCCCAGGTCGCCCGTCGTTCCTGCGGGGTCATTGCATTGTCGTTCATTAAAACCTCATTAAAAGCCATTCCAGCAGGTTATCGGCGATAACGCCTGGTGGGATAGCTTCTGAAAAGCTGCGTCATTTTAGTGTGAAGGGCAGGGGGGGTAAATCGAATGTTGTTTAACAGATATTACAGTTAGGCGGCTTTTCGGCGAGACAAATAAAATGGGCCGCTTAGCGGCCCATTTACAGACGATTTGGCTTACCAGACGTAGGTCATCAGCGTTTCTGGCGATGCCGAGGCGCTGAAGTCGATGGACATCATCACGCTCAGCGAAGTGATGGCAACAATGGAGAACACGAACAGCTTGCGCGCCCAGATGCTGTCATTTTCGGTTTTGTAACCACGCAACGCCATACCCAGCCACCATACGCTTACCGCCGCAGCGACGATCAGGTATTTGTAGCCGGCATAGCCGCCCAGGGTCAGCATCAGCGTAGCAATCATAAACGCCAGAATGTAGACCGTGATGTGGTTCTTCGCCACGGAAATGCCTTTGACCACCGGCAGAACCGGAATGTTGGCCGCCTGGTAATCTTTAAAACGGAAGATGGCAATCGCATAGGAATGCGGCATCTGCCACAGGCTAAAGATAGCCAGCAGGATCAACGCACCGGCATCAAACTCGTTGGTCACCGCGCAGTAACCGATAACCGGTGGCGCAGCGCCCGACAGGCTGCCGATCAGCGTGCCGTATACCGAGTGGCGTTTCATGTACAGGCTATAAACGCCGACATAAACCACGAAGCCCATCACCGCCAGCCACATGGCCAGCGGGTTGGCGCCGATATACAGCAACACAAAGCCCGCAATACCCAGAACGGTAGCATAAACCAGGGTCACACTCGGCGCGATCAGGCCTTTCACCAGCACCCGGTTCTTCGTTCTCTCCATTTTCTTGTCGATGTCGCGGTCAATGTAGTTGTTAAACACACAGCCCGAAGCGACAACCAACGAGACACCCAGCAGGGTGGCGAGAAACAGGGGATAGTCGATGCTTCCTTTGGAAGCGAGCAGGAATCCCCCTACGACAGAAATTAAATTGCCGAAAATAATTCCTGGTTTAGTTACTTGCAGGTATTGCTTAATCATCACGTGCAGCTCGACTCTTAACTGACCATCATATTGATGTTGAGGTTGTACATAATCCAGAGTGAACCCACAACAACGATACCGATGATCATAGCGGTGAACAGCAATGCCACCAGGTTCCAGCGCTCTTCCGATGAGGTATTCATGTGCAGGAAGTAAATCAGGTGAACAATTACCTGAATTACCGCCATGCCGACTACAACCGCCAGGATGGTTGAGTGAGAGGCTGTGCCGCTCATCACCATCGCAAATGGAATCACCGTCAGGATGATCGACAGGATAAAGCCGATCAGATATGACTTAACGCTACCGTGGCTTGCGCCGCCGTGAGAAGTTTCATGGGATGAATGGCTCATGACATAACCCCCAACAGGTAGACAACGGTAAATACGCAGATCCAGACCACGTCCAGGAAGTGCCAGAACAGGCTCAGGCACATCAGACGGGTTTTGTTGGTTGAAGTCAGGCCGCGCTTGCTCACCTGAATCATCATGATGATGATCCAAACCAGACCGGTAGACACGTGCAGACCGTGAGTAGCAACCAGTGCGAAGAAGCCAGACAGGAACGCGCTGCGATCCGGACCGAAACCTTCGGCGATCAAATGATGGAATTCATAGATTTCCATCGCTACGAAGCCCAGACCGAACAGGAAGGTCAGGAACAGCCAGGTATTAACGCTGCCAACCTTGCCCTTGTTCATGCCGATCATCGCCATACCGTAGGTGATGGAGCTGAACAACAGCAGGAAGGTTTCAACCAGGACAAACTTCAGATCGAAGATGTGTTTGCCGGAGGGACCGCCAGCGGTCCCGTTCACCAGTACTGCATAAGTCGCGAACAAGCTCGCAAACAAAATACAGTCGCTCATCAGGTAGATCCAGAATCCGAAGACTTTGGTCTCTCCTGCGTCATGGTGCCCATGCTCTGCATGGGCTGCGTTATGGTTAGTCAGAGTATCAGTTGACATGTTTCACGCCTGCTTTGCTGATTTGTTCATAGTGTTGGTTCTCAATGCGCTCGATTTCATCAACCTGCACATAGTAATCAACATCTTCATCGAAGCTCTTGGCAATCCAGGTCACGATCATACCTACGAAGGCAGCGATCGCCATCCACCAGATGTCCCAGATCATCGCGAAACCAAATACCAGGCTGAAGCCAGCAATAATCACACCGGCGCCGGTATTTTTCGGCATATGAATCGGCTCGTACTTAGCCGGTTTCTTATAAGCTTCGCCTTTTTCTTTCATGTCCCAGAATTCATCACGGTCATGAATCTGTGGCACTACGGCAAAGTTATAGAACGGCGGTGGAGACGAAGTAGACCACTCCAGCGTACGAGCGCCCCATGGGTCACCGGTCAGATCGCGGTTCTGCTCGCGGTCACGCACGCTGACGAAGATCTGGATCAGTTGGCACAAAATACCGCAGGCAATCAGAGCTGCACCGCTAGCCGCTACCAGCAGCAGTGGGTGGAACTCAGGGTTGATGTTCTGGCTGATACGACGAGTCATACCCATAAAGCCCAGAGCATACAGCGGCATAAAGGCAACGAAGAAACCGATGATCCAGAACCAGAACGCACGGATGCCCCATTTCTCGTTCAGCGTGAAGCCGAAGGATTTAGGGAACCAGTAAGTCAGGCCGGCGAAGCAACCGAACACCACACCACCGATGATAACGTTATGGAAGTGAGCGATCAGGAACAGGCTGTTGTGCAGCACGAAGTTCGCGCCCGGAACGGCCAGCAGTACGCCGGTCATCCCACCCACAGAGAAGGTGATGATGAAGCCGATGGTCCACAGCATTGCCGAGTTGAGCTGAATGCGGCCCTGGTACATGGTGAACAGCCAGTTGAAGATTTTCACCCCGGTAGGGATGGAAATGATCATGGTGGCGATACCGAAGAAGGCGTTAACGTTCGCGCCGGACCCCATGGTAAAGAAGTGGTGCAGCCATACGACGAACGACAGAACGGTAATCGCGATGGTTGCCCATACCAGAGAGGTATAGCCGAACAGGCGTTTTCTGGAGAAGGTCGCGGTAACTTCGGAGAACACACCGAACACCGGCAGAACCAGAATATACACCTCTGGGTGACCCCAGGCCCAAATCAGGTTGATGTACATCATCATGTTGCCGCCCATATCATTGGTAAAGAAATGGGTGCCCAGATAGCGATCCAGGGTCAGCAACGCGATGGTGACGGTCAGAATTGGGAAAGAAACGATGATCAGGACGTTAGTACACAGCGCCGCCCAGGTGAACACCGGCATCTTCATCAGAGGCATGCCAGGGGCACGCATCTTCATGATGGTGGCGAAGAAGTTCACACCGGTCAACAGGGTACCCAGACCGGAAATCTGCAGACTCCAGATCCAGTAATCGACCCCTACGCCAGGACTGTATTCCTTGCCCGACAGCGGCGGATAAGCCAGCCAACCGGTCTGCGCGAACTCACCAACCCCCAGAGAGATGTTGATCAGCACTACGCCCACCACGAAGAACCAGAAGCTCAGGGAGTTCAGGAACGGGAAGGCAACGTCACGCGCGCCGATTTGCAACGGAACCACGACGTTCATCAGACCTACCACGAAAGGCATCGCCATGAAGAAGATCATGATTACGCCGTGAGCGGTAAAGATTTGGTCGTAGTGGTGCGGTGGCAGGAATCCGGCCTCGCCGGCGGACGCAAGCGCCTGCTGGCTACGCATCATGATGGCATCGGCGAAACCACGCAGCAGCATAACCATTGCCACGATGATGTACATGATACCAATTTTTTTATGATCGACCGAAGTCAGCCAATCGCTCCACAGCCATTTCCATTTGCCGAAATAAGTTATCAGAGCCAGCAGAGCCAGGCCCCCAATAACAATCGCAGCAACGGTGATCATGATGATCGGTTCGTGGTACGGAACCGCATCAAGTGTTAATTTTCCCAACATCAGATTATTCCTCGGCTCCGGCGTGAGCATGCTCACTCATGTCCATACCCTGGCTCATGTCCATGCCTTCATGCGCAGTTGCGCCTTTGTGCATGTTCATGTCGCCCATGAATTTGCCAATAGTTTCTTTGAACAAATTCGGTTTGACACTGGAGAAGTACTCGACCGGGTTGTTTTCACTCGGCTCTGCCAGTTTGTTAAAGTCGCTGGTGGCGTTAAGGTTATTAGACGATTCTTTCACCTTGGCAACCCACTGATCGAAGTCGCCTTCGGTTGGGGTGACAATAGCGGTGAATTTCATGCCGGAGAACCCGCGACCGCTGAAGCTACTGGAAATACCGTCGTATTTGCCCGCTTCATTGCCGATCAGGTGCAGTTTGGTCTGCATCCCGGCCATCGCATAAATCTGCCCACCTAACTGAGGAATAAAGAACGAGTTCATTACCGAGTTAGAGGTGATCTTGAATTCGACTGGAACATCTTTCGGGAAAGCCAGCTCATTAACCGTCGCGATACCTTGTTCCGGGTAGATAAACAGCCATTTCCAGTCGAGCGACACCACTTCGATCGTCATCGGCTTCTTGTCGGTGACAATCGGCTTGAACGGATCAAGTTCGTGGGTAGTCTTCCAGGTAATGGTGCCAAGGATGGCGATGATGATGATAGGAATGGTCCAGACGACCGCTTCGATCTTGTTGGAATGTGACCAGTTCGGACTGTATTTGGCGTCTTTGTTGGAAGCACGGTACTTCCAGGCAAAGGCGAACGCCATAAAGATAACCGGTATCACCACGATCAACATCAGCGCGATTGCAGTGATAATCAGTGTCCGTTGCTCAACACCAATTGCTCCTTTGGGGTTCATCAATACCATATTGCAACCACTGAGCATTACAGTGGACGCAATTAATGACAACATCCCAATACTTTTATTGTATTTCTTAAGTCTCATCTAACGACCTCAATTACAAAGGCTCTATTGTCGTTTCATGTGTGCGGGCATTTTACGGGAAGGTTGCAGTACTGTAAACATGCTTAAGGGAGTGTCAGCGCCTTGTTGACACTTTCTGTTAAGGGGGTCACAGATGTAACCTTGCGTGACAATTTACCAATGGCAACAACGCGTTGGCGAGCTGAATCGTGCCGGGCAGGCTCTATGTTAAGGAAAACTAACGGTATGCTGATTTTGGCCGATTAACCTGCCGTATTTTAAATACGAAGGAAAGGTTTATATAATGTAAAATAATTGTGTATTTAAAGTGACGGTAATTTTATTTCCGCGTGTCTTGCTCGGATAAAAAAATAATTTTAACGGCAATTATGTTTTTTTAGAAAAATAAACGCATCACGTTGATGCTTTTTTGCCGACCGGTGCTATGACCGGCCGGCGATATCAGGCCAGACGGGTGCGGCGCAGCGCGAGATAGTCAAGCAGGCTGCCCATCGCGATACCCACCAGGCTCAGTGCGGCGCCTGCCTGCAGCAAGAGATTGGCCAGGTTCGGCAAGGCACTCCAGCCGAGCGCGTTGGTAATCAGCAAAATCAGCCAGACCGCCAACAGTGAGCAGCCGAGGGTCAGCAGACGCAGCGCCCAGCGGTAAAGTTGGCGGAACTCGGTACGCGGCATGAAATTGTCTGTGCGCTGAGTATATTCCAGCGTTTGACGACACACGCGCAACAGCAGCAGGCCTGGCAGGGCGGCTGCTATCGAGAATAAATAGAACAGCGGCCAGCCGTGGGCTTCAACGAACCAACCGGCAATCGGGCCAACGTAGACGCGGCCGACGGCGGACAGCGCCGACAGCAGGGCGAACTGGGTGGCGGAAAACGACTTGTTGCACAACGTCATCAGCAACGCGACGAAAGCCGCGGTGCCCATACCGCCGCACAGATTTTCCAGAAAAATGGCGCTGCCCATGGTCATGATACTCTTGTCGGTGATCGCCAGGATCCAGTAACCGAGATTGGACACCGCCTGGAGGATGCCGAACAGCATCAGGGCGCGGAACAGGCTAAGGCGCTGCATCAGCACGCCGCCAAACAGGGCACCGACGATGGTGGCGAACAGGCCGAGAGTCTTGTTGACCAGCCCGACTTCTCCGGCGTCGAAGCCCACGCCGCGGATCAGGAACGTGGTGCTCAGGCTGCCGGCAAAGGCGTCGCCCATCTTGTACATGACTATCAGCAGCAAAATCAGCCAGGCATTGTTACGCGCAAAGAAATCACGCAGCGGAGCGACTACCGCCTGTTCCATCGAGCGCGGTGCCGGAATGCCGTCGTCCGGCTCCGGCGCCAGCAGGGTGGCGACGATACCAATCAGCATCAGCCCTGCCATCAGCCAATAGGTTGATTGCCAACCGAAGTAACGATCCGCCAGCCACAGCGCCAAGCCGCCGGAGACCAGCATCGCCAGGCGGTAGCCGAGAACGGAGATCGCCGCCCCGGTACCGCGTTCTTCGGCGCTCAGCAGGTCGGTTTTATACGCATCAAAAACAATATCCTGCGAGGCAGAACAGAATGCTACCAGCACCGCCAGCGCCGCCAGCCACCACAGATGCTCTGCCGGCTGCATAAAGCCCATGGCCACAATCGACACGACCAGCAGCAACTGACTGATCAATAACCAGCCACGACGTCGCCCCAGGAATGGCGGGGTGTAGCGGTCCATAAAGGGAGACCACAGGAATTTGAACACATAGGCCTGACCGACCAGTGAGAAAATACCGATGGTTTTCAGATCGATGTTTTCGACGGTCATCCAGGCTTGCAGCGTGCCGGAGGTCAGCGCCAGCGGCAAGCCCGAGGCAAAGCCCAGCAGCAGGAGAATGGCGGAGTTACGCTGGGTGAAAATATTCAGATACTGTTTCGACATGAGTTCCCTGTCTGTGCCGCCCGATTGCTCTGGCGGCACAAAGTATTCGCGGATTAACGCGCGTTCTGCTTGATAAAGTCGTTGACGCTGGTGTCTTGCGCCATATCGGCAATAACGTCGCCCAATACGGTGTTAACCGCGTTGGTGATTTTCTCGTTGGTCGCAGTGAATGCGCCTTGCACGTTATAGGTGGAGCGGTAGTTTTTCACCTGCTTGTTGCCGTTCTTCGCCTGAGCGGTGATCGAAATATCGGCCTTGGTGGTGATGTTATAGCGCAGGTTGCCTTCGGAGACGTCCGCATACAGGTTGTTCACCACGATTTGCAGATCAACCGCGCCATCGGCGCCGATCATGTAACCGCGCGCGCCCATTTGTTTCTCCAGCACTTCTTGCAGCAGGAAGCGCAGGTCGCGTGATGGCGTAAGCGTAACCAGCTGGCCGTCGCGATTTACTTTCGCCAACGCCTGATCCTGGCGCTGATCTGCACCGTTAATGCTGATAGTTACGCCCTGCAGGGTCGGATCCTGCTGCGGCAGTACGATCTTTGGCGTTACGTTCAGGGTGTTGCTGCTGGTAGCACAGCCGGCCAGCATCAGAGCGGCCAACAGTGGAAGGCAAAGTTTTTTTAACATAGTTACTGTCTCATTCTCGATGGATTTTAAGCCGACTCAAACTGCTGATGATAGAGAGGCCGATTTGAGTAAACTTTCTGTAATAATCAGAGCGGGATAGCCAACAACGAATTGTCGACATCATAGCATCGCCGCCGGCCGGGGGAAGCGCAGAACGCACCGGAGTGACAAATTTTTACCTGCCGTTGATAAAAACATGCTTTTTTGGCCGTCTCAATCAGATAAAGCTCAAGCGATAGCGGATGTCGGCCATTTTTTGCGCGTGACGAAGAGAAATTTACGTGATGAATAGTCTAAAAGGGGCGAAACCGGCTAATATTGAAATAGATGGGCACGGTCCTCTGCCGGTGTAGTAAGGAGATCCTATGATTCGCGAGCAAATAGAAGCAAAGTTGAGGGCGGCATTTGAGCCCGCGTATCTGGAAGTCGTTGATGAAAGCTATCGTCATAACGTTCCGGCGGGTTCAGAAAGCCATTTCAAGGTGGTGTTGGTCAGCGATCGCTTTGTCGGAGAACGTTTCCTGACGCGTCATCGCTCGATCTACGGCGTGTTGTCGGATGAGTTGGCCGATGGCGTACACGCTCTGGCGTTACATACTTATACCCTGAAAGAGTGGGAAGGGCTGCAGGATACCGTGCCTGCTTCTCCACCCTGTCGCGGGGCCGGCACGTTGGCCTGACGGCTAAATTTGCGGTATCAGTGGAACTTTAACCACGATTTAGGGTATTACTACTGACGAATTTTGGAACGGCCTGCGGGCCGTTTCTGTTTTTGACGACGACATAGCCGATGCGCAATGCAGCTAAGGCCAGGTCGGCTTCGGCGGTCTTTTGGCGATCAAATCGGCAAAAGTGTGAGTTTTAGCGCGCCGCTGCCGCCTTGCTTTCCTCGACTCGCTCCGCTTGCGCCGCTATAATGTCGCGTCTTATTTTTCCGGAATGGTTTCGGGACGCTTCAGTCATCAGGGAATTCGGTTCTGTAATGTAGCCGTCCTGGTTCTTGGAACGGAGTTGACCGAGCACTGTGATTTTTTTGAGGTAACAAGATGCAAGTTTCTGTAGAAACCACTCAAGGCCTTGGGCGCCGTCTCTCTATTACTGTACCCGCTGATACTATTAATCAGGCTGTTAAAAAAGAGCTGATCAACGCAGCAAAAAGCGTGCGTATCGATGGCTTCCGTAAAGGCAAAGTGCCGATGAACATCGTTGAGCAGCGTTATGGCGCCTCCGTTCGTCAGGACGTGCTGGGCGACGCGATGCAGCGCAGCTTTGTTGACGCGATCATCAAAGAAAAGATTAACCCGGCTGGCGCACCAAACTACGTGCCGGGCGAGTATAAAGAAGGTGAAGACTTCACTTTCGCGGTTGAATTCGAAGTGTATCCGGAAGTTGAGCTGAAAGGCCTGGATGCCATCGAAGTTGAGAAGCCAGTGGTTGAAGTTAACGACGCTGACGTTGACACCATGCTGGACACTCTGCGTAAGCAGCAGGCGACCTGGAAAGACAGCGATCGTGCAGCGCAGGCTGAAGACCGCGTGACCCTTGACTTCACTGGTTCTATCGACGGTGAAGTGTTCGAAGGCGGCAAAGCCTCTGACTTCGTACTGGCCATGGGCCAGGGCCGCATGATCCCAGGCTTCGAAGAAGGTCTGGTTGGTCATAAAGCCGGTGAAGAATTCGTCATCGACGTGAACTTCCCGGACGATTACCACGCTGAAAACCTGAAGGGCAAAGCGGCTAAATTCGCTATCGTTCTGAAGAAAGTGGAAGAGCGTGAGCTGCCAGAGCTGACTGAAGAATTCATCAAGCGTTTCGGCGTGGCTGATGGTTCTATCGAAGGTCTGCGTGCCGAAGTGCGTAAAAACATGGAGCGCGAGCTGAAAGGCGCAGTGCGTAACCGTATCAAGACCCAGGCAATCGACGGCCTGGTCAGCGCTAACGACATCGACGTTCCTGCTGCGCTGATCGACGGCGAAGTTGACGTTCTGCGCCGTCAGGCTGCACAACGTTTCGGCGGCAACGAGAAGCAAGCGCTGGAACTGCCACGTGAACTGTTCGAAGAGCAGGCAAAACGTCGCGTTGTTGTTGGCCTGCTGCTGGGCGAAGTGATCAGCACTCACGATCTGAAAGCTGACGAAGATCGCGTTAAGACTCTGATCGAAGAAATGGCCTCCGCTTACGAAGATCCAAGTGAAGTTGTTGAGTTCTACAGCAAAAACAAAGAGCTGATGAACAATATGCGCAACGTTGCTCTGGAAGAACAAGCGGTTGAAGCCCTGCTGGCGAAAGCGAAAGTGACTGAGAAAGCCACTACCTTCAGCGAGCTGATGAACCAGACTCAACAGGCGTAATGTCTGTACGCAGAGGCGCAACCCGTTGCGCCTTCGGGGCCGGCATGCCGGCCCTTGCGTAATAAAAAGCCCGTAACCTTCGGTTGCGGGCTTTTCTTTTTGCCACGTTGCTGATTAATCTCAGGTTAAGCGTGCCAATATGCACTATATTTACCCTGTTGCGCTTGGGGCAGTCTGGCATGATGGTCATCACTGTTGCTTTGGCGCACCAGCCAGGCCGGTAAAAATACTGTGCCGGGCTTGAAATTCCGTCAGTGGCCCCAATCTGTAAAATGTATATATATGTGCTGTTTGCCAGAGTGCGCGGGATGATTATAACCGTCGGGTACGTGTGGCGCGGTCGAATGCTTGAGCATAGTCATCATGACCGTTCTCAAGTAGAATCGGTGTAATAGGGTGTAACCCTGGCCGCCAAGGCAATTTCTATTAGGAGACGGTAATGTCATACAGTGGCGAACGAGATCAATTTGCACCTAACATGGCCCTGGTGCCTATGGTGGTAGAGCAGACTTCACGCGGGGAGCGTTCTTACGACATCTACTCCCGCCTGCTGAAAGAGCGCATTATTTTCCTGACCGGCCAGGTAGAAGACCACATGGCCAATCTGATCGTGGCGCAGATGCTGTTCCTGGAAGCGGAAAGCCCGGAAAAAGACATTTTCCTCTACATCAACTCTCCGGGTGGCGTGATCACCGCAGGCATGTCAATCTATGACACCATGAAGTTCATCAAGCCGGACGTCAGCACCATTTGTATGGGCCAGGCGTGCTCGATGGGCTCTTTCCTGCTGACCGCCGGTGCCAAGGGCAAACGTTTCTGCCTGCCAAACTCGCGCGTGATGATTCACCAGCCGCTGGGCGGTTATCAGGGCCAGGCGACGGACATCGAAATCCATGCGCGTGAAATCCTGAAGGTGAAGGCGCGCATGAACGAGTTGATGGCGGAACATACCGGCCAGACGCTGGAGCAGATCGAACGCGATACCGAGCGCGATCGCTTTATGACCGCGGAAGAAGCAGTAGAATACGGTCTGGTTGACGGCATTCTGACGCACCGCAGCTAGAACCACGCGGCTGGCGAGGTATATGTGCGAGCCGATAGACTATAGTAATCAGAGTGGGCGCGGCTCGCTCTGGTGAGCATTATCGGCGTTCCCGGTATGAGTTTTGGGCGCACTGCCGCCGTGATTTTCCTGCGGGACAAAGACTAAAGAAGAGGTTTACTGATGACAGATAAGCGCAAAGACGGTTCAGGAAAGCTGCTGTATTGCTCTTTCTGCGGCAAAAGCCAGCATGAAGTGCGTAAGCTGATTGCCGGTCCGTCAGTGTATATCTGCGATGAATGTGTTGACCTGTGTAACGACATTATTCGCGAAGAGATTAAAGAAGTTTCCCCGCATCGTGAGCGTAGCGCGCTGCCGACGCCGCATGAGATCCGTCACCACCTGGATGACTATGTCATCGGTCAGGAGCAGGCGAAGAAAGTGCTGGCGGTAGCGGTATACAACCACTACAAACGCCTGCGCAATGGCGACAGCAGCAACGGCATCGAGTTGGGGAAAAGCAACATTCTGCTGATTGGCCCGACCGGTAGCGGTAAAACCTTGCTGGCGGAAACGTTGGCGCGTTTCCTGGATGTGCCTTTCACCATGGCCGATGCCACCACGCTGACCGAAGCCGGTTATGTGGGTGAGGACGTGGAGAATATTATCCAGAAGCTGTTGCAGAAGTGTGACTACGACGTGCAAAAAGCGCAGCGCGGCATCGTCTACATCGATGAAATCGATAAGATTTCCCGTAAGTCAGACAACCCGTCGATTACTCGTGACGTGTCGGGCGAGGGCGTGCAGCAGGCGCTGTTGAAACTGATCGAAGGCACCATTGCCGCCGTTCCGCCGCAGGGTGGCCGTAAGCATCCGCAGCAGGAATTCTTGCAGGTCGATACCTCGAAAATCCTGTTTATCTGTGGCGGCGCCTTTGCCGGTCTGGATAAAGTGATCGGTCAGCGCGTCAATACCGGTTCCGGTATCGGCTTCGGTGCGACCGTGAAGGGCGAGTCCGAGAAAGCGACCGAAGGTGAGCTGCTGCTGCAGGCCG
Source organism: Serratia inhibens (assembly GCF_003591175.1). Lineage (GTDB taxonomy): Bacteria > Pseudomonadota > Gammaproteobacteria > Enterobacterales > Enterobacteriaceae > Serratia > Serratia inhibens. Next base: position 207,815 of record NZ_QYYG01000005.1, read on the forward strand.
AACCGGAAGATCTGATCAAGTTTGGCCTGATCCCTGAGTTCATCGGTCGTCTGCCTGTGGTCGCGACGCTGAGCGAACTGAGCGAAGATGCATTGATTCAGATCCTGAAAGAGCCGAAAAATGCCCTGACCAAGCAGTATCAGGCATTGTTCAATCTGGAAGGCGTGGAGCTGGAGTTCCGTGATGAAGCGCTGAACGCTATCGCCAAGAAGGCCATGGCGCGTAAAACCGGCGCACGCGGCCTGCGTTCTATCGTTGAAGGCGCGTTGCTGGACACCATGTATGATCTGCCGTCAATGGACAGCGTAGATAAAGTGGTGATCGACGAATCGGTCATCGCCGGTCAGTCCAAGCCTCTGTTGATTTACGGCAAACCGGAAGCGCAAGCTTCAGGCGAATAATTAGCCAATCAAACCAGAAAGTTAATATCAAAATGGGGGATTTTATCCCCCATTTCTTTTTCCTGCGTTCTGGCCGTTGAATGTCAGAGATTCATCCCCATATACTCATTAACCAGATTTTATGAAACGTTTGATGCTTGCGTCTCATGAGATTCCCCTCAACCTGGCGGAAACTAAACTAAGAGAGAGCTCTATGAACCCTGAGCGTTCCGAACGCATTGAAATCCCCGTCTTGCCTTTGCGCGACGTGGTGGTTTATCCGCACATGGTGATCCCGTTATTTGTTGGCCGGGAAAAATCAATTCGGTGCCTCGAAGCAGCAATGGATCATGATAAAAAGATCATGCTGGTGGCACAGAAAGAGGCCTCAACGGATGAACCTGGCATTAACGATTTGTTCTCTGTCGGCACAGTCGCGTCTATCTTGCAGATGTTGAAACTGCCAGACGGCACGGTAAAAGTGCTGGTGGAAGGCCTGCAGCGGGCACGTATTACTACGCTTTCCGATAGCGGAGAGCATTTTGCCGCCCAGGCAGAATACCTTGAGTCACCGGCGATCGACGAGCGTGAACAAGAAGTCCTGGTGCGCACGGCAATCAATCAGTTTGAAGGCTACATCAAACTGAACAAGAAAATTCCACCGGAGGTGCTGACGTCATTGAACAGCATCGACGATGCTGCACGCCTGGCGGATACCATCGCTGCGCACATGCCGCTGAAACTCAGCGACAAGCAGTCGGTACTCGAGATGTTCGACATCACCGAGCGTCTGGAATACCTGATGGCGATGATGGAATCGGAAATCGACCTGCTGCAGGTCGAGAAGCGTATCCGTAACCGCGTCAAGAAACAGATGGAAAAAAGCCAGCGCGAGTACTATCTGAATGAGCAAATGAAAGCGATTCAGAAAGAACTGGGCGAGATGGATGACGCGCCGGACGAGCATGAAGCGCTGAAACGCAAGATCGAAGCGGCGAAAATGCCGAAAGACGCGCGTGAAAAAACCGAAGCGGAACTGCAAAAGCTGAAAATGATGTCACCGATGTCTGCGGAAGCGACGGTGGTGCGCGGTTACATCGACTGGATGCTACAGGTGCCGTGGAATGCGCGCAGCAAGGTGAAAAAAGACTTGGTCAAGGCGCAGGAAGTGCTCGATATCGATCACTACGGCCTGGAGCGCGTCAAAGATCGCATCCTTGAGTATCTCGCAGTACAGAGCCGCGTGAGCAAAATCAAAGGGCCTATCCTGTGTCTGGTAGGGCCTCCTGGCGTGGGTAAAACCTCGCTTGGGCAGTCGATCGCCAAAGCGACCGGTCGCCAGTATGTGCGTATGGCGCTGGGCGGCGTGCGTGATGAAGCGGAAATTCGCGGTCACCGTCGTACCTATATCGGTTCGATGCCGGGCAAGCTGATCCAGAAAATGGCCAAGGTCGGGGTGAAAAACCCGCTGTTCCTGCTGGACGAGATCGACAAGATGTCTTCCGACATGCGCGGCGATCCGGCCTCTGCACTGCTTGAAGTGCTGGATCCGGAACAGAACGTGGCGTTTAACGATCATTACCTGGAAGTGGATTACGATCTGTCCGACGTGATGTTCGTCGCCACCTCCAACTCGATGAACATTCCTGCGCCGTTGCTGGACCGTATGGAAGTGATTCGTTTGTCCGGTTATACCGAGGACGAGAAGCTCAACATCGCCAAGCAGCACCTGTTGCCGAAGCAACTTGAGCGTAACGCCCTGAAGAAAGGTGAGCTGACGGTCGACGACAGCGCCATCACCGGCATTATCCGCTACTACACCCGTGAAGCCGGGGTGCGTAGCCTGGAGCGTGAAATCTCCAAGCTGTGCCGTAAAGCGGTGAAAGCGCTGCTGATGGACAAGAAGATCAAGCATATCGAGATCAACGGCGACAACCTGAAAGACTACTTGGGCGTGCAGCGCGTTGACTACGGTCGTGCGGACACCGAAAACCGCGTGGGCCAGGTTACCGGTCTGGCGTGGACGGAAGTGGGCGGTGACCTGCTGACCATCGAAACCGCCTGCGTGCCGGGCAAAGGCAAGCTGACCTACACCGGTTCTCTGGGCGAAGTGATGCAGGAATCGATTCAGGCGGCGCTGACTGTGGTGCGCGCGCGCGCAGACAAACTGGGCATCAACGCTGATTTTTACGAGAAGCGTGACATCCACGTGCACGTGCCGGAAGGTGCGACGCCGAAAGATGGCCCAAGCGCCGGTATTGCAATGTGCACGGCGTTGGTTTCCTGCCTGACGGGCAACCCGGTTCGCGCCGATGTGGCGATGACCGGTGAGATCACGCTGCGCGGTCAGGTGCTACCTATTGGTGGTCTGAAAGAAAAACTGTTGGCGGCGCATCGCGGCGGCATCAAAACCGTGCTGATCCCGTATGAGAACAAGCGCGATCTGGAAGAGATCCCGGATAATGTCATCGCCGATCTGGAGATTCATCCGGTGCAGCGAATTGATGAAGTTTTGAACCTTGCGTTGCAAAACCCGGCCTTCGGCGCACTGCCGGTAGCGGCAAAATAGTGACGAATAGCAAAATCCATTGATAAAACTTATGCTGGCAAGTCATTTCGGACTTGCCAGTCTTTTTTTGTACCGCTAAGTTAGAAAGCTGTCGGCCCGCGTTTTGCCACGCTTTCGGTGGCTTGCCAAGGCTCGATGGGATTGATATAACAGCTGCGCTGTCGCCACCGTAGGGATTTTTCGGTGCGACGATTGAATTCTAGAGGGGATGATAGAGTGAATAAGTCACAACTGATCGACAAAATTGCCGCAGGTGCTGATATTTCCAAAGCGGCAGCTGGACGTGCTTTAGATGCAGTAATTGCTTCTGTTACCGAGTCCTTGAAGGAAGGGGATGACGTGGCCCTGGTTGGTTTCGGTTCTTTTACAGTGCGTGAGCGTTCGGCCCGTACTGGCCGTAACCCGCAAACAGGTAAAGAGATCAAAATCGCGGCAGCCAAAGTTCCGGCCTTCCGTGCAGGGAAAGCGCTGAAAGACGCAGTAAATTGATTGTTTGCGTCTAACCGATTAGCGTTACAGGGTTTTGTAATAAACAATCACCTGACGCAACGGTGCTGGTAAGGTAAGATATAAGGCGCATCAGAATGATGCGCTTTTTTTATTTTTGTCGCAGGGAACGCGCCTGCACAAGGGTGTTTTTAATCCACATCACAGCGGAGTGTTGTCACACTATGATGGACAATTTACGCGCGGCAGCTAATCACGTCGTGCTCAAAATCATCCTGGGCCTGATCATTTTGTCATTTCTTTTGACTGGGGTGGTCAGCTATCAGGGGAGTGCCGGTGATTATGCAGCGAAGGTCAATGGCCAGGTGATCGAGCGCGCTCAGCTGGAGCAGGCTTTCCAAAGCGAACGCAGCCGCATGCAGCAACAGTTGGGTGACCAGTTCTCCGCACTGGCGGGCAACGAAGGCTATATGCAGCAGATGCGCCATCAGGCACTGTCACAGTTGATCGACAACATGCTGCTGGACCAATACGCCAAAAAATTAGGCCTGAGCGTCAGCGACGATCAGGTGAAAGAAGCCATCCGCAAGGCACCTTATTTCCAGACTAACGGCCAGTTCGATAACGCCAAGTATCTCGATTTGATTAGCCGCATGGGATACACCGCCGACAACTTCGCGCAGTCAATGCGCCAACAGTTGGTTAACCAGCAGGTGATCCAGGCCTTCGGCCAATCAGGCTTCGTGTTGCCTTCCGAATCCCAGGGCATGGCTGCTTTGGTGCTGCAGGAGCGCAATGTCCGTCTGGCGACCCTGGATCTGAAAGCGCTGCAGGCTAAACAGACCGTGACCGACGACGAACTGAAAGACTATTACAGCCAAAACAAGAACAGCTTTATTGCGCCGGAACAGGTCAAAGTGAGCTACATCCCGATGGACGCCGCCTCGATGCAAGACAAGGTGACGGTGGCAGATGCGGATATCAGCGCCTACTACGACCAGCACAAAAGCAGCTACGGCCAGCCTGAACGCAAAAATTACAGCGTGATCCAGCTGAAAACCGAGGCGGAAGCCAATGCGGTGTTGGATGAGTTGAAAAAAGGTGGTGATTTCGCCACCCTGGCGAAAGAAAAATCCACTGACATCATCTCACGCCGTACCGGCGGTGAGCTGGGTTGGCTGGAGCCGGAAACTACCGCAGATGAGCTAAAGCAGGCTAACCTGACCGAGAAAGGCCAGCTTTCCGGCGTAGTGAAATCCTCCGTAGGTTATCTGGTAGTGCGTCTGAACGACATCGCACCGGAGAAAGTGAAGCCGTTGAGCGAAGTGCGCGACGCCATCGCCAAGCAGGTTAAGCAAGAGAAAGCGGTAGACGCTTATTACGCGCTGCAGCAGAAGGTGAGCGAAGCCGCTACCAGCGATAACGAGTCTCTGGCGTCAGCTGAAGAGGCCGCCGGCGTGAAAGCGGCACAAACCGAATGGTTCACCCGCGACAACGTTCCGGCAGCGCTGAACTTTAAACCTGTCATCCAGTCGATTTTCGACGGTTCACTGATTGGCGAGGGTGGGTCACCGGGCAGCAACTCCGACGTGATCACCGTTGATGGCGATCGCGCCTTCGTGATCCGCGTCTCTGGCCACAAGCCGGAAGGTATTGAGCCGTTCGACCAGGTCAAAGATCGCGTCGCCGAGCTGGTTAAGCGCAACAAGGCTGAACAGGAAGCGAAACTGCAGGGCGAGAAGCTGCTGGTTGAGCTGAAACAAGGCAAGGGCGATGAAGCGATGAAAGCGGCCGGCCTGAGCTTTGGCGGCGTGCAGAAGATGGCGCGTGCGCCGGAAGACAGCCAGCTGGTGCAGAGCGTGTTTGCGCTGCCGCATCCGCAGGAAGGCAAACCGGTTTACGGCATGTCGCAAGATCGCCAGGACAACGTGGTGTTGATTGCGCTTGATGCCGTTAACCCAGGCACCTTGCCGGCGGAAGAAATGAAAACCTTCGTCGGCAAGATGGAAGAAGGGGCGACCGGTGTGTCCTTCGACTCTCTGCTGGCCAGCCTGCGTAAAGAAGCCAAGATCAAGATGGGCGCCGCTGAGCAGCAACAGCCTCAGTAAGCCCCGCATTTTTGTGCAACGCAATGTAATAACCAAAGGCCGCTTTCGCGGCCTTTTCCATATCTGAAATCCGCCAATTGTCGATCGTCACCGGCTGCGGCAAGGTAGCCATGCTGTTAAACACAAGGAGGATACAGCATGCAACTTACAGAAATAAAAGCGGTTAATGGTTATGGTTTCAGCGTCAAAGCGCTGTTGACGGCTGCCCTGATTTGCCTGACGGGGCCGTCTATGGCCGCCGTGGAAAAAGCGGGGGCTGCGCCGCCGGTATTATCTGCGCCGGCGGTTAACACAGGGCAAGGCAGTGAGGTTGCCGTCGATGATGAAGCGTCAGTCAGCATCAATCAGGCCGACGCCGAGCAACTGGCCAGTGTGTTGAAGGGGGTAGGGTTGAAGAAAGCGGAGAGCATTGTGCGCTATCGCGAGCAGAATGGTCCGTTTACACAGATAGAACAACTTCAGGAAGTGCCGGGCATTGGGTCTGCGCTGTTTGAAAGGAATCGCGCACGACTCAAAATGTGATGCTGTTCACGGCTGCGTGGCAAAGTGCCATGGCAGCCTTCTCCCTCTGCTACATTTTACAGGTCTTACCAGTTTGGCGCATTGACCAAACGGGTGCGGGGGCAGAATATCGTCCCCGCTTTATTCTGTAATCACCAGGCTGGAGCGGCCGTTCACCTATGCATCATACCTTTATCAAAGTCCGTGGTTATCATCTTGATGTTTATCAACATGTTAATAATGCCCGCTATCTGGAGTTTCTGGAGGAGGCGCGCTGGGATTGGCTGGAGAATCATGAAGGCTTCCGTTGGATGACGAAAAACAACATCGCCTTTATCGTGGTGAACATCAATATCAACTACCGCACTCCGGCGGTGCTGGGGGACAAGCTGCGCATCGACAGCCAGATGGTGCAGCTTAACGGCAAAAGCGGTGTGCTAAGCCAGAAGGTGACGCAGGATGCAACGGGTACGCAGGTTGCGGATGCGCTACTGACCTTTGTCTGTGTCGATCTGAAAACCCAACGGGCGTTGCCGATTGAGGGGCAGCTGCGCGAACACCTGCAGGTGCTCACGCCGCCAGAAAATCAGTAAAGCGACGAGCGGCAATCGTTGCCGCCGTTATACCTGCCATATTTCAAGCGGCATCTTTGTTGGCTGCCGCGCTTACCCGAACCACTTACTCGAGTAAGTTCATCGGGATGCGTTTGTTTGCCGCCGCGATGCCACTCGAATTATTTAGGGGATGTACACTCAGGCCAGGCCGGTTTTCTGTTTCAGGCTTGCCATCACTTCGGCTTTGTTGATTTGATATTGCTGCAGGCCGTTGGCGCGCAGATGGCAGGCAGCGCATTCGCCGCAGCCATCGCCCTGGATACCGTTGTAGCAGGTCAGGGTATCCTGGCGCACTAGCTCCAACTGCCGATAGTAATCCGCCAGCGCCCAGGTCTCTGCCTTGTTCAGCCACATCAGCGGCGTTTCGAAGCGAATATCGCGGGCGATGCCGAGTACCACGGCGTGATTCAGCGCTTTGACAAATTCGTCGCGGCAATCCGGGTAACCGGAAAAGTCGGTTTCACAAACGCCGGTGATCACCGCTTCGGCTTCCACCTGGTAGGCATAGATAGCGGCCAGCGTCAGGAACAGGATATTGCGGCCCGGTACAAAAGTGCTTGGCAGCCCGCCTTCCTGCTCGCTGTCATAAACAGGTACCGGAATGTTGTCACGGGTCAGGCTGCTGATAGCCAGCTCGTTGAGCAAGCCCACGTCCAGTACCTTATGCGCTTTGGCGCCAAGCGCCACCGACAGCGCCTGAGCGACTTCGATTTCGGCGCGGTGACGCTGACCGTAATCGAACGTGATGCAATGCACTTCATCGTACTGCTGCAATGCCTGAATCAAGCAGGTCGTGGAGTCTTGTCCACCGCTGAAAACGACAACCGCGCGTTTCATAAAATCACCTTGTTTTATGGCTGAAGCCAGACCCGATACATGCCCGGGCGGCCGAATAAAAAATGTGTGCGGCAACTAGGGTAGCAGAAATGGCTGCATGTCGTAGCCGCCGCTTCTATTTATCACTGAGGAGGTTGTGGTTGATTCTCCACCGGCGGCGGTAGCCAGGCCTGGCAGAAATCAAACCAGCCGTAGGCGGTCAGGGTGACGCCATGAATGCGCGGTGGTGCGCTGATTTGATATTGGTAGTGAAACAGCGGGGTGATGATCGCCGCGGCCATCAACTGCTGATAGTAAGTTTTCAATTGCTCAAAACGCGGTTGCTGCGCGGGAAGTTGCTGGATCCGTTGTAACCTTTGTTGCTGATCTCGCCAGCGTGAGTCAGGCAAAATGCCACGCCACAGCGTATCTTGCCGCAACCAGCTTTCCAGCGTGGCCTCTGGCGACTCGCCAATCAGGTTATCCGCCAGCAGGAGATCGGCTTGCTCGATTTGCTCTGCGCTTTGCCAGCGTTTTCCCGCGTAGTAACGCACTTCCAGTTCACAGCCATGGTGCGCCAGCAACTGCTGCAGCGCCACTGTGACTGTCTCCAGTTCTACCGGCGGCCGGTACAGCAGGGTCAGCCTGGCGGGCAGGGCAATATCCTCGTTGGCCTGATGCAGCGGGATCGCCCAGCCAGGCAGCATCTCGTGGCTGGGAGTGATGACGCTGTTGGGTACCGGCAGATTGGCCAGCAGGCCAGATTGCTGGATTAGCATCAGCAGTTTTTGCCCCTGCGCTTCACTGAGCACGCCATGCCTCAGATTAACCGCCAGATAGCACCAGCCCAGGCTCATGCTGCGTTGTACCGGCCGGGCCAGCGCCAGCTCTTCCTGCGGGCCGATGGTAATACGCACCGGGTGTTGGCAACTGGTGTAAGCACTGCCGGCATGCAGCTCCGGGGTGATCCAATACTCAATACTTTCCAGATAAGGATGCTGCAAATGGTAAAAAGAATGCTGTTCCAGGCGCACCAGATGAGGCTCATTTAACGTCAGTTTAAAAGGGCCGGCGCCAATGCCTGGCGAGTCTGGGTGGGTCAGCAGACAAGGCAACTCTGCCAGCCGGTGTGCCAGCCAGTAGTCCGGGCGCTGCAGATCAAACTGGATGCACAGCGCATGCGGCAGGCTGATGGCGGCAACGCTGGCCAGGCTTGGCTGGCTGCGGGGATGCTGGAGCAATTTCCCCAGCGTTTGCAGCAGTTGCTGCCCGGTCAGCGGTTCGCCGTTATGCCAACGCAACTGGCTGCGCAGGAAAAACTGCCAGCGCAGGCCGTCCTCGCTGATTTGCCAGTGATGAGCCAGATCCGGTTGAGGCTCAGGGTTGCCGGTCATAAAGCGGGTCAATCCGGCGTGCAGAGTGGCGACCAGATGCTGCTCGGCGCGGCCGGTGAGGGTCAGCGGATCCAGGGCTTCCAGCGTGCGGTAGTAGGGGATACGCAGCGTCGGGCTGCCCGCCTGCCATTGGCCGCCGAGGTGCGGGCTGAGCAACTCTTGCAGATGCTGTGGGTCCAACTGCGCCATTTCCAGCGCCCCCCGATGATCGCCATTATGCAACAGCCGTTGCAGATGAGCGGCACGCAGTTCATCCGGGGTTTTCAGGCAGTGCAGGCGGGCACGTTTGCCGCGTCCGGCCTGCGAATGCCAGCTCAGCCAGCCCTGATCCTGCAACTGCTGCACCAGCGTGCGGGCATGGCGTTCACTGCAATAGAACAGCGCCGCCAGTTCGCCGATGGTGATCGCCACCGGTGCACCGCCGAGTTGCTGGTACAGACGTTGATATTGGCTGAGGCGATGGGTCAGGCGCATGATAGAAATCCGGAACAGTTTTGCGGAATTGTTCACTATTACTTCCGCAAATACCATCCCATACTGCAGTGATTGTAATCGCGTTCACATTCACGAGGTCTTTATGTATCGTCTGGCGGCTTTTGATATGGATGGCACTTTGCTGACGCCGGATCACCGGGTCGGACCGGAAACCCTGCAGGTACTGAAGCAACTGGTTGAACGAGACATGATCGTGACCTTCGCCACCGGACGACACTACCTTGATGCGCAGCCGATCATGGCGCAACTCGGCCTGCAGGGCTATCTGATTACCGGCAACGGCACCCGGGTTTATGACAATCAGGGGCGGCAATTGCACGCTACCGATTTGCCTGCCGATATTGCCGAAGAGGTGCTGCATACCCACTGGCGCACCGAGGCCAGCATGCACGTTTTTCGTGATGAAGGCTGGATGACGGAATTTGCGGTGTCGGACGAGATGCTGCGGGCGCATCACCTGAGCGGTTTCCGTTTCCAACTGGCGGAACTGCGCAGGTTACCGGCATTCGGCAACAGCAAAGTGTGTTTTATCGCACCGCATGAGGCGTTACTGGAGCTGCAACTGCAACTTCAGACGCATCTGGGCGGAGCGGCAGATCTCTGTTTTTCCGCCTTTGAGTGCCTGGAAGTGCTGCCGCCAGGCTGCAACAAGGGCACGGCGTTAGATACGCTGAGCCGGCACCTGGGTATAACGATGGCGGACTGCATGGCGTTTGGCGATGCGATGAACGACAAGGAGATGCTGGCGACGGTGGGGCACGGCGTGGTGATGGGCAATGCCTTGCCGCAGTTGAAGTCGCTGTTGCCCCAGCTACCGGTGATCGGCCACTGCGAACAGCAGGCGGTGGCTCACTATTTGCAACATTGGCTGCGTTCACCTTACCTCACCTATTCCCCCGAATTATGAGGTTTTACTTTTACAGCCGGCCGGGTATGACTTACCCGGCTTTTTTTATCCCCTGCATCTTTCAAGCCGCAGCGTTGTTGGCTGTATGCGTTCAACCCAGTCACTTACTTGAGTAAGCTCCTGGGTATTCTCGCTCTTGCCGCCTGGCTGCAACTCGAAATCCATTGGGGATTGTTGCTGATTATAAATCTTCCAGTTGCGCCAGCCAGGGCGTCAGGTCACCGATATTGTTGCTTACCCACTCGGGGTTGTAATAGGTATCCAGATAGCGTTCGCCACTGTCGCACAGCAGGGTGACGATCGACCCCTGCTCGCCATTTTCACGCATTTGTTTCGCCAATTGCAGCGCGCCCCACACGTTGGTGCCGGTGGATGCGCCTACTTTGCGGCCCAACACTTTTTCCAACCAGTGGATGGTGGCTACGCTGGCGGCATCCGGTACGCGCAGCATAGCGTCGACCACCGACGGAATAAACGAAGGCTCGGCGCGTGGGCGGCCAATGCCTTCGATCCTGCTGCCGCAACTGCCGATAATGGTGCGGTCACGCTGGTGGAAACAATCGTAAAACACCGAGTTTTCCGGATCGACCACCGTCAGGCGCGTGTCGTGCCCTTGATAGCGAATATAGCGTCCCAGGGTTGCAGAGGTGCCGCCGGTACCGGCACTCATCACAATATGTTTGGGGATCGGGAAGGGCTCGCGCGCCATCTGGCGGAAGATACTGTCGGCGATGTTGTTGTTCCCGCGCCAGTCGGTTGCACGCTCTGCGTAGGTGAACTGATCCATATAGTGGCCGTTTAGCTCTTTCGCCAACTGTTCGGAGACGGCGTAAATTTGCGCGGCATGGTCGACAAAGTGGCAGCGGCCGCCGTAGAAGGCGATTTGCTCAACCTTGCGGCGTGCGGTGCAGGACGGCATCACGGCGATAAACGGCAGACCGATCAACCGCGCGAAGTAGGCTTCGGATACCGCCGTACTGCCGGAAGAGGCTTCGATAATCGGGGTGTTTTCGGTGATCCAGCCGTTGCACAAACCGTACAGGAACAGCGAACGGGCCAACCGGTGTTTCAGGCTGCCGGTCGGGTGAGTGCTTTCATCTTTCAGGTACAGGCAGATACCGGGAAATTCAGGCAGGTTCAGGCGGATCAGGTGCGTGTCGGCGGAGCGTTGGAAATCCGCTTCTATTTCACCGATCGCATATTTTACCCAAGAATTTGTCATCGTCTGGCCTCAGAATAGGGGGCTTGTTTACCGCGTAGCATAGCCTGTCGCCGGGAAAAAAGGATTGCCATTTTCCCTGTTTAATCGCCTAATAGGAGAAAATTTTTCTCCTGGTTGGCGATATGTTAGATAAAACAGACCGTAAATTACTGTGCATGCTGCAACAGGACTGCACGCAGTCGCTGCAGGCGCTGGCCGACGCGGTCAATCTGACGTCGACACCCTGCTGGAAAAGGCTGAAGCGGCTGGAAGATGAAGGCTACATCCGTGGGCGTGTCGCGCTGCTGGATAACGAAAAACTGGGCCTGGGGCTAACGGCGTTTGTGCTGATCAAAACCCAGCAGCACAGCAGCGAGTGGTATCAGAAGTTCGTGCAACTGACCCAACAGATGCCAGAGGTGCTGGCGTTCTATCGCATGGCGGGAGAGTACGATTACCTGATGCAGGTGGAAGTGGCGGACATGAAGAGTTACGACAGCTTTTACAAGCGCCTGGTGAACGGCGTGCCGGGGCTGATCGACGTCACCTCCAGCTTCGCGATGGAAAAAATCAAATACACCACTGCGCTGCCGGTTCCCGAGTGAAATGTTCACCAAACTGGCAAAGTAACGGTGGTATTCTACTCTGCTGAGTCAGAGCGAGAGTAAAATCGACTACATTATTCTGGAATAAAACTGCGTGAGATTATTTGCTCAAATCGGCTGGTATTTCCGCCGCGAGTGGCGCCGCTACCTGGGGGCGGTGGTGCTGCTGATCGTCATCGCCATACTGCAACTGTTGCCGCCCAAGCTGGTGGGCATCATTGTCGACGGCGTCACCGAAAAACAGATGTCCGCCGGCGTGTTGATGGCCTGGCTGGGGCTGATGCTCGGCACTGCCGCGATTGTCTACCTGCTGCGCTACGTGTGGCGGGTGCTGCTGTTTGGTGCCTCTTATCAACTTGCCGTCGAACTGCGCGAGAACTTCTATCGCCAGCTCAGCCGGCAGAACCCGGCCTTTTATCTGCGTCACCGCACCGGTGATCTGATGGCACGCGCCACCAATGATGTGGATCGGGTGGTTTTCGCCGCCGGTGAAGGGGTGCTGACGCTGGTGGATTCACTGGTGATGGGGTTGGCGGTGCTGGTGGTGATGAGCACCCAAATCAGCTGGCAACTGACCCTGCTGTCGCTGATCCCGATGCCGATCATGGCGATCGTGATTAAGTACTACGGCGATCAGTTGCATCAGCGCTTTAAATCGGCGCAGGCGGCGTTCTCCAGCCTGAACGATCAGGCTCAGGAAAGCATGACCAGCATCCGCATGATCAAGGCATTCGGCCTGGAAGATCATCAGTCCAACCAGTTTGCGGAAGTCGCCGCCCAAACCGGTGCCAAAAACATGCATGTGGCGCGGATAGACGCCCGTTTTGATCCGACGATTTATATCGCCATCGGCGCTTCCAATCTGCTGGCGATCGGCGGCGGCAGCTGGATGGTGGTAAACGGTTCGCTGACGCTCGGCCAATTGACCAGCTTCGTGATGTACCTCGGCCTGATGATTTGGCCGATGCTGGCGCTGGCCTGGATGTTCAACATCGTGGAACGCGGCAGTGCAGCCTATGGTCGTATTCGCAGCCTGCTGGAGGAAGCGCCGGCGGTGACGGACGGTGAGAACATGTTGCCGGCCGGGCGCGGTAGCCTGGAGGTCGACATCCAGGCATTCCATTATCCGGGAAATTCACACGCGGCACTGCACAACGTGGCGCTGAAACTGGATCCGGGGCAGATGCTCGGCCTGTGTGGGCCAACCGGTGCCGGGAAGTCGACGCTGCTGTCGTTGATCCAGCGTCAGTTTGATATTGATGATGGCCAGATTAGTTATCAGGGGATGCCTCTGACCCAGGTGAAGCTTGACGATTGGCGCTCCAGGCTGTCCGTGGTCAGCCAGACGCCGTTCCTGTTCTCGGATAGCGTTGCCAACAATATCGCGCTGGGCAAGCCGGGAGCGACGCAGGAGCAGATTGAGCGCGCGGCTCGCCTGGCCAGCGTGCACGAAGATATCTTGCGGCTGCCGCAGGGCTATGAAACCGAAGTGGGCGAGCGCGGCGTAATGCTCTCCGGCGGACAGAAGCAACGTATTTCCATTGCGCGCGCCCTGTTGCTGGATGCGGAAATCCTGATCCTCGACGACGCGCTCTCTGCAGTGGATGGCCGCACTGAACACCAGATCCTGCACAATTTACGCAGTTGGGGGCAGAACCGGACGGTGATTATCAGCGCGCACCGGCTTTCGGCATTGACTGAAGCCAGCGAGATCCTGGTGATACAACACGGCAGCGTAGCGCAACGCGGCCAGCATACCGCACTGGCGGATCAGCCCGGCTGGTATCGCGATATGTATCGCTATCAGCAACTGGAGGCGGCGCTGGATGAAGCACCGCAAGCCGGCGAGGAGATAGTAGCCAATGAATAAAATGCAAAAGCTGTGGCCGACGTTGAAACGGCTGCTGGCTTATGGTTCGCCTTACCGCAAACCGCTGGGGCTGGCGGTGTTGATGCTGTGGGTAGCCGCGGCGGCGGAAGTCGCCGGGCCGATACTGGTCAGTTACTTTATCGATAATTATGTCGCCAGGGGCCAATTGCCGTTAATGATCGTCTGCGGGCTGGCGGCGGCCTACATTTTGCTGGAGCTGTTGGCGGCGGCGCTGCACTATTTTCAGGCGTTGTTGTTCAATCAGGCGGCGGTGGGGGTGGTTCAGCGTCTGCGCACTGACGTGATGGACGCTGCACTGCGCCAGCCGCTAAGCGCCTTCGATACGCAACCGGTCGGGCAGTTAATCTCCCGGGTGACCAATGACACCGAAGTGATTAAAGATCTGTACGTGATGGTGGTTTCCACCGTGCTGAAAAGCGCCGCGTTGATTGGCGCCATGCTGGTGGCGATGTTTAGCCTCGACTGGCGCATGGCGCTGGTGGCGATCTGCATCTTCCCGGCGGTCATTGTGGTGATGGGCATTTATCAGTACTACAGCACGCCGGTCGTACGCCGAATGCGCGGCTATCTGGCGGATATCAACGACGGTTTTAACGAAGTGATCAACGGCATGGGCGTGATCCAGCAGTTCCGTCAGCAGATCCGCTTTGGCGAGCGCATGAGCGCTGCCAGCCGTTCACACTATTCCGCACGTATGCAGACGCTGCGCCTGGACGGTTTTCTGCTGCGGCCGCTGCTCAGTCTGTTTTCGGCGCTGGTGCTGTGCGGCCTGCTGATGCTGTTCGGTTTCAGCGGCGAAGGGTCGATAGGCGTCGGCGTGCTGTATGCCTTTATTAATTACCTGGGGCGTCTGAATGAACCCTTGATTGAACTGACGTCGCAGCAGTCGATTCTGCAACAGGCGGTGGTGGCCGGTGAGCGTATTTTCGAGCTGATGGACCGCAGCCAGCAGAGCTACGGTGCAGACGATCGCCCATTGGAAAGCGGGCGTATCGAGATCGACAACCTGAGCTTCGCCTACCGTGAAGATAAAAAGGTGCTGCAACATATTTCGCTGTCGGTGCCTTCGCGCGGTTTCGTGGCACTGGTCGGCCATACCGGCAGCGGCAAGAGCACGCTGGCTAACCTGCTGATGGGCTATTACCCGGTCAACGAAGGCGAAGTGCGTCTTGATGGGCGCCCCTTGTCCAGTCTGTCACACCGTACGCTGCGCCAGGGCGTGGCGATGGTGCAGCAGGATCCGGTGGTGATCGCCGAGTCGGTGCTGGCCAACGTCACTTTGGGGCGTAACATCAGCGAAGAGGCGGTCTGGCAGGCGCTGGAAACGGTGCAGTTGGCTGAGCTGGTACGTGCCTTCCCGCAGGGCATCCACACCCGCCTGGGCGAGCAGGGCAACAACCTGTCGGTGGGCCAGAAACAGCTGCTGGCAATGGCCAGGGTATTGGTGCAGGCGCCGCAGATCCTGATCCTCGACGAGGCGACCGCCAACATTGATTCCGGAACCGAGCAGGCGATCCAGCGCGCTTTGCGTTTGATCCGTGAGCACACCACGTTGGTGGTGATCGCTCACCGCTTGTCGACCATTGTCGATGCCGACTCGATTCTGGTGTTGCACCGCGGTCAGGCAGTGGAACAGGGCAATCATCAGCAACTGTTGGCGCAGCAGGGGCGTTACTACCAGATGTATCAACTGCAACTGGTAGGCGAGGAACTGGCCGCCGCCACCCGCGAAGAAACGCAAACCGCATAATCCCAGGGGCCGGTCATCAAAACCGGCCCTTTCTTTATTCCTGCCACGCACCACAAACAGGCATCCATCCTTTTCAAATCCCTTTCCCTGCACTTTCTCGACGCGTAACGCACCAAAATAGTGCGCAATATTTAATCAGCGCTATGCGTGAGAGCAGGTTACCGGGTTAGCGCTACACATCGCATCGCCGCCCCGCCGGTTAATTTGCTGAATTCGCGTACAAAACCATTTGTGGCATAGCCTTTGCTTTATAAGACTCGTACCAAGGGGGAGTTTGGGCTTAATTCGTGGAGGGGCAATATGAAGCTGGTTACCGTGGTGATTAAACCATTCAAGCTGGAGGACGTGCGTGAAGCCCTATCCTCTGTAGGTATTCAGGGGCTGACCGTGACCGAAGTGAAAGGGTTTGGTCGCCAGAAGGGACATGCTGAGCTCTATCGCGGAGCGGAATACAGCGTCAACTTCTTACCTAAAGTCAAAATTGACATTGCTATCGCCGACGATCAGTTAGACGAAGTGGTTGATGTCATTAGTAAAGCGGCCTACACCGGCAAAATCGGTGACGGCAAAATTTTCGTTGCCGAATTGCAACGTGTCATTCGCATTCGCACCGGCGAAACAGACGAAGCAGCACTGTAATCACAGGCTCAGTAAAGTAATGGGGATGGATTGATAATGAAAAAACTTTTATCCATGTTGGGCCTGAGTACGGTAACCATGGTTCCTTCTTTGGCCCTGGCCGCTCCGGCGGTCGCAGACAAGGCTGACAACGCGTTCATGATGATTTGCACCGCTTTGGTGCTGTTCATGACCTTGCCGGGCGTAGCTCTGTTTTACGGTGGTTTGTTGCGTTCCAAAAACGTGCTCTCCATGTTGACTCAGGTCACTGTCACCTTCGCAATGGTATGCGTGCTGTGGGTACTTTATGGCTACAGCCTGGCTTTCAGCGAGGGCAATGCGTTCTTCGGCGGGTTCCAGACGGCGATGCTGAAAGGCATTGGCATTGATAGCGTCACCGGCACCTTTAATCAGATGATCCACGTGGCGTTCCAGTGCTCCTTCGCGTGCATCACCGTGGCGCTGGTAGTAGGCGGTTTTGCCGAGCGTATCCGCTTCTCTGCCGTCGTGATCTTTGCGGCTATCTGGTTCACCATTTCCTATCTGCCGATTGCACATATGGTATGGGGCGGCGGTTTCCTGGCTGCTGACGGCGCGCTGGACTTTGCCGGCGGTACCGTGGTGCACATCAACGCGGCAAGCGCCGGGCTGATTGGTGCTTACCTGTTGGGCAAACGAGCCGGTTTCGGCAAAGAAGCGTTCAAACCGCATAACCTGCCAATGGTGTTTACCGGCGCGGCTATCCTGTATGTCGGCTGGTTTGGCTTCAACGCCGGTTCTGCCAGCGCGGCTAACGGCATTGCGGCACTGGCATTCCTGAACACCGTGATTGCTACTGCCGGCGCGATCCTCTCCTGGACCTTTGCCGAGTGGATTGTGCGCGGTAAGCCTTCGCTGCTGGGCGCTTGCTCCGGGTGTATCGCCGGGTTGGTCGCCATCACGCCGGCGGCGGGCACCGTGGGTGTCGGCGGGGCGTTGATTATCGGCCTGATTGGCGGTATTGCCGGCCTGTGGGGTGTGGTCACGCTGAAGAAATGGCTGAAAGTGGACGATACCTGTGACGTGTTCGGCGTCCATGGCGTGTGCGGTATTGTCGGCTGTCTGTTGACCGGCGTGTTCACCTCTTCCTCACTGGGCGGTACCGGTTACGCAGAAGGCGTCACCATGGGCCATCAAGTGTGGGTCCAGTTGCTGAGCGTGGTGATCACCCTGGTCTGGTCCGGTGTGGCGGCCTTTATCGCCTTTAAAGTGGCGGGTGCCATCGTCGGTCTGCGCGTACCGGAAGAGCAGGAACGCGAAGGTCTGGACGTCAACAGCCATGGCGAGAGTGCCTATAACCAATAAGCCTTGAAGAAGGGCAGTGCGCTAAATAACTCGAAAAATAATGATGATGCGAAAAGGGCGATGGCGACATCGCCCTTTTTTTTTGCTTTAGGCTTCGCGTTGGCGAATTACGCCTTCTTGCACCGTAGTGGCGACCAGCACGCCGTCTCGGGTGTAGAACTGGCCGCGCACAAAGCCGCGTGCCCCAGAGGCGGAGGAGCTTTCCACTGCGTACAGCAACCAGTCATCCATGCGGAACGGCCGGTGGAACCACATCGAATGATCGATGGTCGCCACCTGCATGCCCGGCTCAAGGAAGCCGACGCCGTGCGGTTGCAGTGCCGTCGGCAGGAAGTTGAAATCTGACGCATAGCCCAACAGATATTGATGGATACGCTGATCGTCCGGCATGGTGCCGTTGGCGCGGAACCACACGTAGCGATGCGGTTCTTCCACCGTGCCTTTCAGCGGGTTATGGAATTTGACCGGGCGCATTTCGATCGGCTTCTGGCCGATAAACTTTTCACGAACCTTATCCGGCAACATATGCGCCAGTTTCTGGGCAATGTCGGATTCGGACATCAACCCCTCTGGCGGCGGCACGTCCGGCATGGTGTTTTGGTGTTCAAACCCCGCTTCCGGGGTTTGGAAAGAGGCGGTCATGTAGAAGATCGGTTTACCGTGCTGAATGGCGCTGACGCGACGGGCACTGAAGCTATTGCCATCTCGCAGGATTTCTACGTCATAAATAATCGGCTTGCTGCTGTCGCCAGGCCGCAAGAAGTAGCTGTGGAACGAGTGCACACTGCGTTCTGCCGGCACCGTTTGTTTGGCGGCATACAGCGCCTGGCCGACCACCTGACCGCCGAATACCTGACGCAGACCCAGATCTTCACTTTGCCCGCGGAATAACCCTTCTTCGATTTTCTCCAGATCCAGCAGATCGAGGAGGTTTTGCAGTGCCTGGCTCATAAAGTTACTACCCTTTTAATAATCATTTTGCGCAGTGTGCGGAATATCACGGCAAGACGTCAATATGTTGCGTTAAAGCACAGGGAAAATTGCCTGAATATTGAGCGTTATTAGAAGCCTAAGTGATTAATAGGCAGTGCTAAATGGATTTTTCAGTATTTTGTGCTAAGTTTAATGAGTGGGGTGGTGAAAGCCACCAAGGTATTGATAATAAAAAAGGAGACCGATCCATGAAACTCTGGCAAATCGTAGGTGGAGCAGCAGCATTGACGATCACCCTGGCGGGTTGTGCTCAAAAGAGCGCCAATGTGCCTGTGCCGGCAGCGGAAAACCCAGCGATTGCGCAAACGCAGATTCAGGGCCCGGCGGTAACTGGTTCGGTTAACATTCGCCAGCGTATTGCGCTGCCACCGGATGCCGTACTGACGGTTACGCTCTCTGATGCCTCATTGGCGGATGCGCCGTCGAAAGTGATTGCCCAGCGCGCGGTGCGCACTGAAGGCAAGCAGGCGCCGTTTAATTTTGTACTGCCTTACAACCCGGCAGATATTCAGCCCAACGCGCGTATCATTCTGAGCGCGGCCATTACGGTAAACGGTCGGATGACCTTTATTACCGACACTATCCAGGAAGTAGTGAACCGCAACGGCACCCGAGCCGACCTGCAGTTGGTTCCGGTGCAGGGCATTGCGGTTCAGGCGACGCCAACGGCCATGCCGTAAACCGGCAATCCTGAAGCAGTAAGAGATCAACAGCCTTTGCGCTCCGGCCAAAGGCTGTTTTGTTGCTACCAGCGCCAGCCGTAAATCAGCAGATCGACCGTACTGTGCGCGCCAAAGATGATCCCCTCACCCAGCAGTGCCTGGCGCTGACGTTGAAAGTCCTCCCCCTGCTGCGAAATCTGGCCATGGCGGTTAATCACCCGGTGCCAGGGCAGGCTGCTGCCTTCCGGCAAGCGCCTCAATACGCCACCGACCTGACGTGCGGCGCGCGGTGAGCCGGCCAGCCGAGCTACCTCGCCATAGGTCGTGACCTTGCCATAGGGAATGGCGGCTACCACGTGGAACACGCGCTGGCTGAATGTGGCGTCTTCTGGTTCCATTTATGTTTTCCTGCTGCGGCAAAAAACCAAGGATGGAAGTGTGCCACAGCCGAGGTGGGTAAGAAAACAGCGGTTGGTCCCGGTTGGCTTGCTATTTGGCTGGCCATCACCGATAATGCCCACCGCTTCGCAGTCTTGGAAGCCGTCAATGGGGGCCCTGTTGGTTCTCCCGCAACACTAACTTGTGAACTCGGTCAGATCCGGAAGGAAGCAGCCGCAGCAGGTGACGTGTGTGCCGGGATGTAGCTGGCAGGGCCTCCACCAATTTCAGTGACTGATTGATTTATCGGTTATTAATTGAAATTTAGCGCATTGAATTCGTAGGTGTCACACTTTTTGTGTATCACTCAGGATGCTAACTCCGTCTCATCCCCGTCTCACCCGTCTCACCCGTCTCACCCGTCACGGCGTTTGGAATTACCGAAGAGTCAACCTCACAGCTCCAAAACGTCGGGAAATCCACGTATTGACCTGCTCCCCATTGATTAACACACCACGACGTCAGTAATGTCTTCATTGATCCTGCCCCGAACAATACCGGCCTAAGCGATATTCTGATTTTCAAATTGTTCCAGGCTAAAACTGCGGCCGCCACTGTGACGACGCCAACGATTGTAATCACACTCGATATAATTAAACACCGCAGCTCGCATTATTTCCAGGTTGGCAAAATGCTCACGTGGATGCATTCCACCTTCAGTGCGAGGAAAAAGCTTTCTACGCAGGTATTATTGTAACAGTTACCTTTCGCGTTCATGCTGCCAGGCAGAACTATGTCACGGTCACCCTTTATTCCGCTCAGGCAATTGCCGTTTGGGTCGGGCATTTTTACGGCAAGTTCGCTTTCACGCTCTGATGATGTCAGTTGCTGCTGTTGTTTGCTGTGCCGGGTATAGCGTTGCGATTTATACATGCAGGTTGAGTTGGCGTGCGGCTGCCGCAACACTGATATGCTCGGAGACGAAATTCCTGCGTATATTATTTCCGCGTTTTCTTACTGTTTGATGTTGGTTTTATCATCTGAATCATCTCCGGTTGAGTGTTTACTCATTTAGCTGCGAGTTTGCTATTTCTGGATAAAGTCATTATTTATGCAGATATAAAGTTACATTATGAAAAGCTTTATTTGTTGACATATTTAAAGTTAAAAAAATATATACCAAATGGTATAAATTAATCAAGCGTTATATTCCTCTGATATTTAACATTTCAATAGATTGTTTAACCATTTTAATGCATTGTTTTTCGATTAATGCGTAAATTATGGCTTTTTAGCAGAATATGTTTCTTAAATATTAGCACTGCTTATTTATTGTTGTAATGGTGTCAGATTTACCCTATGCTTTTTAACACTTGATTTACACAGGGTAGTGGTTATGAAAAAAACGATGTTAATACTGGCACATCCAAAATTTGATGAGTCAGTGGTCAATAAGATTCTTATCGAAAAAGTAATGTCAAATAATGATGTTTATATCAATAATCTATCCGAGAGATATAAAGACGAAAAATTCGATATCGAAGATGAGCAGAGGTTATTGATCCAGCATGAGCGCATTATTTTTCAATTCCCACTCTATTGGTATTCATATCCTGCCATCTTAAAAAAATGGATGGACGATGTTTTTACTCCAGGATTCGCATACGGAAGAAAAGGAGAATTATTGGGAACCCATTTGGTAGGTAAACAATTCAGCATCGTCTCTACCATCGGCGGCGTCGAACAAATGTATACGCCTGGAGGCATTGTTGGATCGTCAGTCAACGAGTTGCTCAGGCACTTACAGGCCACAATAGAGTATGTTGGGGGTGTTTATACTTATCCTCATTTTGTATATGGATCGGCTTTTGTAAAAAATGAAGAGCATTTAAATCAGGGCGTCGAGTCATATCTTGAGTATATTTCAAGTGAATATTACCCGAAAGATAAACAGTATGAAAAATTGGCCAAGCTAGCCTATGAATATCAAGCGAAAGGTTATTACTGATAAGGTTGTCGAGTTACCAGATAATATTACGCTAGTAGACAAGCACGTTGACTATCTAAGCTGCCAATGTCACGAAATACCGAAAGGTATTACGGCTCAAGAAGCCTACATAACCATGACGTCCTCTCAGCCAAAATGGTTAAGCATGTTATTCTCAATAAGAGATATTCTTGGCAAGGTTGGTGGTGTTAAGGCGGTAAAAGGTTTCAATAAGTTAGAAAAAAAAGATTTTGAAATATACGATAAAATTCATTTTTTTAATATTGTTGAAAAATCTGATGATAAATTAACCTTGATGCTAAGAGACTCTCATCTTGATGTGTGCCTTTGCTTGGTTATAGTCAACAGCAAGTTAAACTCGCATACAAACGAATTATATTTGGCGACATCTGTAAAAAACAAAAACTTCTTTGGCAAGCTTTATATGGTGCCGGTTTCTTTTATGCACCCGTTTATTGCAAAAAAACTTATTTTTAATATCAATGCATAGTGAGAGATGAATTATGAATTCCAATAAAGATCTTGTTGAATGCAGTTTGGTGCATAAAACAGATGCTAACGATGTTTTGGTTTACAAGCCTGAAATAGTTTTAAAGAGCGTAATAACTCAATCTGAATATAAAGATTTAGTTCACCTTTTACCGGGTGAGCAACAAAAAATCGATTCAGTGTACTATGCAAGCGAAGATATCTATATATTAAGGACATTGCCTCACTGCATCCCCCAGTCGGTTGGTGCGAGTATGCTTTCAGAAATTAATTTAGAAGGATTTTACGTTAGTGACGGAAATGGAATGCTGAAAATAGTTCCACAGTATGTCCCGCTTCATGTAGAGGAAGCAATAAGACGTAAGCTGTCCCCCCATACGCTTCCAATTCAACAGGCCGAGAAGGAAATCATCGCATCTCTAAGTAATGATGCTGTTGTTAATTCCTATATGCTTTTGAATAATACCAGAGATTTATATTTTTATAAAAAAAATCATGAGCATATTCCTGGCATGATGTTAATTGAGGCTGCAAGGCAGGCGGCTTACGATTATGTTTATAAATACACCGGTTATGCATTCAAAAGCGTGTCAATTTCAATGTCAAAAATAGACGTTGATTTTTTTGATTATTCAATATCTTCCTATCCTGTCGAGATCTTATTCTCTCACAGGGATAAGGTACGTCGTCACAAACCCAAAAAGATCGAAAAACAAGCTTGGTTTTATCAAAGGGGTAGACTTACAGGGACGTTTTATTTAGAGGGTGGCATTATTCCAATGACTATTTTTCCTCAAATGAGAAATGAAAAATACCCTAAAGAGCATTTGTTTTTTCCTTTCAAAGACAATAGGTATGTAGAGATCCTTGACAGCAATCTTGATGCACTGACAATGAAAGTGATTTCATTATCACTATGCAGTATTACGGTAGAGAATGACTATAACAGTCAGACTATGAACATTACCGATTTAAGGATTGGTGGCGTTACATTTCCAATGGAGGGTTATTCGTTAAACCCTAACAATAGAAATGAACTTAACATTGCACTTGGGGGGCTCTCAAAATCGCAAAAGCTACTTTTAAATAATATCATCAATACCCATTATTACCACAAAGACACCTTCGAACTAGTGGGTTTACCTTTACCTAACTAAAAGAGGGAGAGGAATGAAGCATAATGACATGAAGTTATTTGATGGGTTGCATATTAATAAAAACATCACATTGAAAAACAGGCTTTTTTTTTCTTCTGTAGGGCTTGATCTGGCAACCGAAGACGGACTCTTCTCTGATGCCCTTTATTCTTTTTACAAGGATATGATTGATGGGGAAATGGGGATGGTGAAAATAGGAAATTCGACTGTCTCACCGACCTCCAGACTTCATGCTACAGGCCTTGCGCTATACAACAGCAAGCATGCTAAAGCACTTGAACCCATTATTAACTATGCAGCGGAAAAAGATGTTCTACTGGTCATTCAGTTACAACATTATGGTTCCCAAGGTTCGACCAAACATACTGGTGTACCACTTTTATCGCCTAGTGGTCAGTATTGTAAAAAAATGACCCGTAAATTTCCTGATGACACAATTATGGCGATGTCACTGGAAAGTGTAAGACAAGTAATAAATGAATTCGCCATTGCGGCCTCGTTAGTCAAACAGGCAGGTGGCAAGGCGATTCAAATTCAGGCTGGCAATGGTTATTTAATTAGCAGTTTCTTGTCCCCTTATACCAACCACAGGTGCGACGATTATGGAGGTAACGATAGAAATAGGGGGAGAATATTAATAGAGATAATTCAAGAGATTCAATTACGCACAAATAACGAATTAGCTATTTTTGTCAGGCTAGGCATCGATGATTGTTTTGATGAAGATATCGGACAAAAACCTGAGTTTATGAGGTGTATTGTCGAAGAGATGGAAAAATTGGGCGTTGCGGGTATTGAATGTTCAATCTGTATAGGTGAAACATTTGGTCGCTTCCTGAACGGCTACGATCAATCCATAAAGAACAGGCTCTTTGAAGGGGCTATGTTAATAAAATCTTTTACGTCTACAATACCTGTAGGTTGTACCGGATTAGTAAGATCAATTGATGATGCGGAGTCATTATTACAGCAATATAAATTAGATTACATTGGTATGGCAAGAGGGTTACTGGCGGACCCTAAACTGTTCCTTAAATACAATGCTAACGTACCGGGTAATGTATGCCGCTTTGATGGTTATTGTTTTCGTGATAAAAGCAATCCAGAGTTAGACAGAGTCTATTGCTGTGTAAACCCTGATTATTTGAGAAATCCACTTATTAAATACGAGTAAACATTATGTACACTGAATTTTCTAATAAGAATGTGGTTGTCGTCGGCGGTACTAATGGAATGGGCCTGGATTTGGTATCCAGATTGATTTCGCTCAATGCGAACGTAATTGTCCTTGGCAGGAATATTGACAAGCCAGAGTTGGAAGAATTCAAGCCAAGATGTGAATTTATCAAGTGTGATATCTCAAATCAGGATGATGTCGAAAAAGCCTTTGATTCCATTGCCAGTAATTACGACGTTATCCATTATGCCGTAAATAATGCGGGTGTCACTGCTCCTTACACAGAAGTCGCGAATCTGGATATGGGAAAATGGAAATCCATCATTGATACTAATTTGACTGGGACAGCTCATTGTTTGCAAAGACAAATCAAGCTTATTTCAAAAAATAAAAATGGTGCTATTGTTAACGTATCTTCGTGTGCTGGACTGCAAGCCTTAAAATTACAAGCTGCTTATTCCGTGAGCAAGGCCGCGGTCAACATGCTGACTCAGGTTGCATCCATCGAATGCGCTGAAGATGGCGTGGATTCTTATGCCGTGCGTATTAATGCTGTTGCACCGGGCCCAATACTAGGAGGGATGAATACCGAAGAAAATCTGTTACAAAATCCAGAGCGAACTAAAAGAAAAGTCTCTGTGACGGCCATGAAAAGGTTTGGAACTGCGACAGAAGTTGTCAATAGTATCCTCTGGTTGCTAGGTCATCAATCATCTTATATTACGGGCATAGTATTACCGGTAGACGGCGGGTTTAGTTCTGGGAAATTTAACTGAGATGACTGCGACTGGAAGACGAATTTTTATAACGGGTGTCAGTCGAGGGATTGGTAAAGAACTCGCTCTTTACCACCTCGAGAACGGCGACCACGTTTATGGTGTGTCACGCTTTTTAGGTGATGACTTCTCCACCTATACCAATTTCCATCATCTTGGATTAGATCTCTCTGAAACTGATTTAATACCAAAATATTTAAATAATTTCTTCGAGAGCAACCCATGCACTGAATTCTCTCGTGTATATTTGAATGCGGGCCTTATAGATGATATCTATTTTTTAAATGAATTAAATATCGAGAAGTTTAACTATATACTGTCTGTGAATCTAGCAGCCTATAAACAGGTTTTGGATTTTTTCATTAATCATAAAGTGATTGATATCAGCGAAGTTGTCGTGTCCAGTTCGATTGCTGGGGTGAGGGCACGGGCTGGCATGTCAGCTTATGCAGTTTCCAAAGCTGCATTAAATATGTTAATGAAAATATATGCATTAGAAAACCCTTCGATTTTTATCGTTGTGGCAGGGTTATGTATTTTTGATTCGGCGGTATCGCAAGTTGTCACGCCGGGAAATACTAACTTAAAACGTTTTAAGGAACTACAAAATCTGGCAAATCGATTGAATACCCCGAAGTACATGGTAAGTGCAAAGGAACGTTCTATGGATTTGATTTTTGTTTTGGATCATCTCGTTGAGTTGGGTGTGTCCTCCGGGGATTTTTTTGAGATCCGTGAAATTTTGAAAATATAAGTTATCATGCTGGCCGTAATATAGATGGCCTGTTTTATCGATGCCGGTATCGACGGGTTTTTATGTTGGCGTTATTTTCGCCATTGTCAGCAATGTCGGTTATCGATACGGAACGGTAACCGTTGCCTTATTGTTCGACGCCGTCATTGCTGTAGAGCAGATTGTTGTGGCATAGCATCGCGCAGCTGCAATTTTTACCTGCCGTGGGTGATGGGGGCTGTCTTTGTAATTATCGCATAACTGTAAGAACAATCACTCTCAGGTTAATAGTGTCATTTTTATTGAGTATTAGGAAAGAGCATTCCGGGACGCCTCATCAAGAGGATAAAAACGCCACGCCCCGGGAATGCTTAGGGGATGATAAAGCATGTGTAAATGGGGTTAAGCTCCCTTTCCTGGATCGTCTTAGTGTTCTTTGACTGATTGAGTGAAAACAGAAGGCCGCGAGCTCCTTAGTTTCTTCACTGTATTTAGAACTTCTGAGAACCCCAGAAGCAGTATCTTCCATCTCACCTCCTGTTATGATGAGTCATACTTCTTTGAGATAGCGCAGGGCCTACTAATCTTTTTTGGATATCGGGTGTATTGGTATCTGCCAGATTTTTATGGGTAAAGCGCTGTGAAATTTTTCCCCTTCTCCGTTGGCCACGTGATTTCACAGATTTGTCGCAGTGTTGCCAACGTTGATTTCCCTCCCCGCAGGTGTCACAATAATGGTGCATCATCTACTTGTAGTGCATTGAATAAAAAGGTTTTTTATCTTTCAGCGTGAGCTGGCAGGGCCGCCACCAATTTCTGCCTTGGCCGTTTTCTCGTCGCCGCTCTTATGCACTTTTTCAGCCTGTAACTCAGTCTGTTCATTCGATAACTGTATGTTTTAATAAGTCATCCGAGCAGATTTTTACCGAAATAATAATATGATGTATCAGTAATGTTGGTATCAATGTTTTTTCTTATTGCGAGACACCGGAATAGTATAATAACCATCTTAATGTTACGGAGTGTTGGTGCAATAGTTAAGGTATTGTTTCAATAATGTCATTGATGCCTGAAGTTGTCTGACGATAACTTTGATATTGACTATATATAGGTTGGTACGGGCTTTTGGACAATAATCAGGCATCAAATTAGGCTGTAACATGATTTATATCATTAATAATAACGTTACCTTTAATACCGGAAATGGCTCGTTAAAGAGCATGAAAAATGGTAAGGAAGTATTTTTATCAAGCCTGAATATCAGAGTGTTCAAATGCTTGCTTGAGTATGGCGTGAAGCCTGTCAGCCGAGAAGATATTTTTAAGCAGGTTTGGGGTGAACAAAGTCTGAACGTATCCTCCGCGACGCTAAACCAATATATTAGCCTGACACGCCGGGCATTGCTTTCTGTAGGATTTAACGATCGCCTGATAATCACGGTGGCGAAAACCGGTTATAAAATTAACAAAGCAATATCAATAAGCGAGTTGGACGCTGAAAATCCCAAATCGCCAGTTGGCGAAGCGACCGCAGTGATGCTTTCTGACAGCAGAGTCAAAACGGGACAAACCCGTTATCATCTGGCGATTTTTCTTCGCACTTTATCTATTGTCTTGCCTCTTGCCCTCCTGTTTTTTTTGTTTTTTTACTATCAGCATCACCGCGAGAATGAAAAACGGAATTTCCTTTCTTATCTTGGTATGGTAAATGGTTGCCCGGTTTATTACTCTGGGAAATACCTCGATAAAAAAGTTGGCAGTTATTTGCAGTTTTTGACTAAAAATAATCTTTATGGAAATCGGTGTGGCAAGGATGAATTCATTATTTCACGAGTTAATCATTCTATTAATGCCACGGAAGATAGTGGCAGGCAGTTCATCGCAAAGTGTGTAATGGACAGCAATTCCTTGTATCACATTTGTGAGAGTGAGTATATCCGCGCATGGAAAAAAAATTAACTTTATTGTCGGCAGTATTGATTTCCCTTTGTATCATTATGGGAGGGAGTGTGTATTACTTTACCCATTCTCGCAATGACCTGAAAGGCATCAACTGTGAGGCAAATGCTAAATTTACTTATATCAATAATCTGGAAAATAGCAGTACACCGAAGGATATTCGGCTTGTTCTAAAAATGAACTATGTTTTTCTTCCAAAAAGTAAAGGTGTTCTGACTCTTACCGGAGTAGCAAGCAATGGTGATAAGCGATACTTTGTTAACCGTGATATGAGTTTCTCCTATGTAGCTCAGGATAATTTTTATCGGTTCCAGTATGCCGGTGAGCGGCGATCTGCCAGAGATACTTTACCTGCCGATGTTTACTCTTATTTTTTCAATAGTGAAACTAGTTTTTATCACATTGATTATCTTGATAAAGTCACCCTGATGTTTAGTAATGTTTACTCTCCGATGTTCCTTTGTAATATCAACATATAACGCCACCTAATAAAAAGTAGCCAGAAGTATTGTCCATAGGTTGTTTTTTTCTCATCAATAACCTTCTTTATTCTGGGGCTGTGGTTTGCCTTACCATCTACGTTATACTCTTATAATTAATATATAAGGTAAGTTACCCTTATTGTTTCGTATTTTTGTTATTTTATATTTTAACGTAACTCATTGTTTTTTATGTATTATATTTAATTAATTTTGATTTTAAAATGTTATAAATTTTATGTTTTATGTTTGGTTTTTAATCTGTTGCCATTGGGTTTTTGTCATGTTTTATTAGATGGCTCATCCGGTTTTACTCTGTCCCAGTTTCAGTTATGGCAGGTTTTGTGGTGTTGGAATAGAAGTGACACCAAGCTTTTGGTTTATTTTTATCAATAGGTGATAGATGGACGCACATAGCATTGCTCTGAACAACACTCAAATGGAAAATGAAGAGGTTGTTTTAAATAACAACGATAAAACATTGTTGTTTAAAAAAGAGAATGTCATCATTGAAATGACCGAGTTGCAACGCCGGTTTATGCTTTGTCTGCTTAGCGGTATAAATAAAAAAAATGATATCATTCGAGTGGTGTGGTTTTACAATCATGAAACTATCAGCGATAACAACTATCACCAAATGATATTTCAATGCCGTTCACTGTTGTCACGACATGGCATCCCTGCTCAGGTGATTAAGACCATCCCTCGATTTGGCGTTATGTTGAGTTTTCAGACCCGTACGCAGAAAACTACCGCCAGTATAGAGCCTGAAAATGATACTTCATCGAGAACTGGTCAGGGAAATAAGTTTTCAGAGAACGTTAATTATAGAGTTGTACTGACAATCACTCTGCTTTTTTCGGCGGTTGTGCTTATGGGGGCATCGGTCTGGCATTTCATTGGGGAATACCACCAATTTATATGATTACCTGGAGGCTTAAATGAGTAAGCAGTTTGTTTTTTTTATTTCATTTTTCTTTCTGGTGAATGTGGTTTTTATTATATCTCAACTTTTTAATATTTACCGTGTCGTTCAGGTCGATGCTTCGTTGCGGCATAATATTGTGCCTGAAAATGGGCGTTATGTCGGTTTTCCTGCGAAAGATGATATAGAAAAAATCAATGCTGTTGGTTTTTTTGGCCACCATGAGGAAATACGAGGAGGTGGAAATAACGGCATGAGCTATAAAGTTAACTCACAGGGGGTAAATGACGATGTTATCAATAATGCCCCTGAAACGCGTCTGGCAGGAAAAATTACCGGCTTGCTATTGAGCGATAACCATAAATACAGCCTGGTAGTAATAGAGCGCGCCGGTAAGCAGGCCAGCTATGGTATGGGCGATCGCATCGCTGACAGCAACGTTGTTATATTAAGAATACTGCAAGATAAAATATTGCTTGATGAGAATGGTTACTACGTCTCGATGATTTTAAAAGACTAGGTATATTTTATTTTTAGGATGAAAAATTATTAAGGTCATAAGGCTACATCGTGATTACGCATCTTTTTTACCCTTTTAACCATCAACGGATTCGCCTTCCCTGGCGGGAATTGGTGGTGGTATTCATGTTGGCTGTTACTCCCGGGATAACGTATGCAACGTCATTCTCTGCCAATTTCAAAGGTACGGATATTCAGGAATTTATCAACACGGTCAGTAAAAATCTGGGCAAAACGATCATTATTGATCCGGCGGTGAAAGGAAAGGTCACCGTACGTAGCTATGAGCAGCTTAGCGATAAACAATATTATCAATTCTTCCTGAATGTGCTGGACGTGTACGGATATACCGTCATTGGTATGCCAAATAACGTACTTAAAGTCATTGTGGCGAAAGACGGGAAAAGAGCCGCTTTGTCGCAGGCCGGCAGTGAGCTGATTGCGGAAGGCGATGAGGTTGTAATGCGCATTGTCCCTCTGCGCAATATGGCGGCCAAGGATATCTCCCCATTGTTGCGTCAGTTGAATGACAGCGTGGGCATTGGCAGCGTGGCACATTATGAACAGGGTAACGCGCTGTTGATCACCGGCAGAGCCGCTGTAGTGAATGGGTTGATCGATATTGTTCGGGAGATGGATCAAGACGACAGCAATCAGATAGAAACGCTTGCGCTGAAGCATGCTGCGGCGGCAGAGATTGTGCGGATGGTCAATGCGCTGTTCCGCGAAGAGGGCAAGCAGCGGATGGCGGGTGCCGCGACGCTGCGACTGGTCGCGGATGACAGAACCAATACTGTGATGCTGACCGGCGACGATCGGATCCGCCAATTTGTTAAGGACATGATTTATCAGTTGGATAACAAGAGCGTCAATCAGGGCAATACCAAAGTCATTCAACTGAAATATGCCAAGGCGCAGAGCCTGGTCGAGGTACTGACCGGGATTAGCTCGGGCTTGCAGAATGAAAAAGAAGGCGCAGCGGCCAATGTAGCGCTGTTGAAAAATGTGGTGATCAAAGCCGATGAACAAACCAATGCGCTGATCATCACCGCTGCGCCGGATGTGATGCGCGATCTGGAAGAGGTGGTTACCAGGTTGGATGTCCGCCGCGCTCAGGTGCTGGTTGAGGCGGTGATTGTCGAGGTACAGGACGGTCAGGGCCTGAATATCGGCGTTCAGTGGGCCAATAAGTACGGCGGCGGCACGCAGTTTGCCGGCAATGTACCCGGTGTTTCATCGGGTTTTGACGGCGGAATGCTTGAAGCCTTCAACAAGGCCAGCGGCTTGATGACTGGCTTTTACAGCGGAAACTGGGGGGTATTGTTATCCGCTATCGCCAGCAACAATCAAAATAATATCCTGGCTACGCCGAGTATTGTCACTCTGGATAACGCCGAAGCGGAATTCAGCGTAGGTCAGGATGTGCCTATTCTGACCGGCTCGCAAACCACCAACAGCGATAACGTTTTCAATACCGTCTCGCGTAAAACGGTGGGAATAAAACTCAAGGTCAAACCGCAGATTAACAAAGGGCAATCGGTCCTGATGCAGATTGAGCAGGAAGTCTCCAGCGTGGCCGACAATACGCAGGTCTCCTCCGATTCCCTCGGCGCCACTTTTAATATCCGTACGGTAAATAACACCGTGCTGGTCGACAGCGGCGAAACGGTGGTGGTTGGCGGTCTGCTGGATAAAACCAATTCAGAGGTGGAAAGCAGCGTTCCGCTGTTGGGGAAAATCCCGGTGTTGGGCGCGCTGTTCCGTTCTACGTCGGTGAAAGAGAGCAAGCGCAATTTAATGCTGTTCATCCGCCCGACCATCATCCGCACGACTGAAGGATTCTCTCGGCAAAGCCAACGTAAAGTCGGCAAATTCGATGCCGAGCAGCGGGAAGATATCGAGCTGAAAACGGCGTTGCGCGAGGAAATCTCTTCTGGACCAACTGCGGGTGACAATCAAGCGTTTCTCAGCGTCATTTCGCAGGTAAATGCGTTTTATGACCAAGAGGGAAAATCATGACGCTGAGCCCCTCCGGCCATCTGTTGCCTTTTGCCTGGGCACGCCAGCACGGCGTGCTCGCCGTCGCTGAGCCGAGCGGCACACAGTTATATTGCCATCAGCAAACGACTTATGCCGCGCTGATAGAAGCATACCGCTGTTTGCCGGGCGAGCCGATGTTGGTGCGGTTGGAACCTGAAATCTTTGAGCAGAAGCTGGTGGTGTATTACCAGCAGGAGGCCGGTCATGCGCAGAAGATGATCGACGATCTGGGTGGCGAACTGGACTTTTATACGCTGGCGGAAGAGCTGCCGGAGCAACAGGACCTGCTGGATGAGCAGAACGATGCGCCAATCATCCGCCTGATCAACGCCATGCTGAGTGAGGCAATCAAAGCCCGTGCTTCCGATATCCATATCGAAACCTACGAAAGCGAATTGGTGATCCGTTTTCGCATTGACGGTGCGCTGCAACGCATTTTGGCGCCACAGCGCAAATTGGCCGCGCTGTTGGTGTCGCGCATCAAGGTGATGTCGAAATTGGACATCGCTGAAAAACGGGTGCCGCAGGATGGACGCATGACGTTGAAGGTCGGTGGACGGGCGATTGATGTGCGCGTATCGGTGATGCCGGCCAGCCACGGTGAACGGGTGGTTATGCGTCTGTTGGACAAAAATAGCGTCAGGCTGGATCTGCCCAGTTTGGGTATGACGCAGGAACGTCAACAGGCGCTCCTGCGTCTGATTAAGCAGCCGCACGGCATCATCCTGGTTACCGGGCCGACCGGCTCCGGCAAGAGCACCACGCTCTATACCTTGCTGAACCAGATTAATGACGAAAACCGCAACATCATGACCATTGAAGATCCCGTCGAATACGAGTTGAGCGGCATTGCGCAGACTCAGGTGAATCCGAAGGTGGACATGACCTTCGCCCGCGGGCTGCGTGCGCTGCTGCGCCAGGATCCCGATGTGGTGCTGATTGGTGAGATCCGCGACGGCGAAACGGCGCAGATTGCGGTTCAGGCTTCGCTGACCGGGCATCTGGTGCTGTCCACGCTGCATACCAATACGGCTATCGGCGCGATTGCCCGGTTACGAGATATGGGCGTTGAGCCATTCTTGCTGTCCAGCTCGCTCAGCGGCGTGTTGGCGCAGCGCCTGGTGCGGCGGCTCTGTCCGCAATGCCGCGAACCTTACACTCTGTCTGATAGGCAACGGCGGGTGTTTGATCTGCCTGCGGATCGGGGCGTCACTTGCTGGCGACCGATGGGCTGCAACGCCTGCAATGGGCAAGGCTACCTTGGGCGCATCGGTTTGCATGAGTTGCTGGTGCTGGATGAACCCATGCGCCTGGCTATCCACCGTGGAGACAGCGAGATCGACATCATGCGTCTGGCTGCCTCAGGTTATCAGTCTTTACGCCAGGATGGGATCGCAAAAATGAACGCCGGCGAGACCAGCCTGGAAGAGGTTCTGAGAGTGACCCGCGAAGGGGATGGCGATGAGATTTGATTATCATGCCTGCGACAGGCAAGGGCGTACCCGACGCGGGGGGCTCGAGGCGGATTCCTTGCGGCATGCCCGTGATCTGTTGCGTGAAAAAGGGTGGCAGGTGTTGGCGGTTAAGGCCAAAAAAACGCGGGGTTTCAATAGTCTGACTGGCTTGCGGCTTACCTCCGGCGTTACGAGCAGCGACCTGGCGTTGTTGACCCGTCAGTTGGCGACCTTGATGTCCGCAGCATTGCCGCTAGAAGAAGCGCTGATGGCGGTGGCGCGGCAAACGGAAAAGAAAGGTTTGCAGACGGTGCTGACGCAGGTACGTCTGCGGATCCTGGAAGGTTTTTCCCTGGCGCATGCGTTGGGGCAATACCCGCCTGTTTTTGATCGTCTGTACTGCGCCATGGTGACCGCCGGCGAAATCTCCGGCCATCTGGCACCGGTGCTGGAGCGTCTGGCCGACTATGTCGAACAGCGCCAGCAAATGAAAAACAAGATCACTCAGGCATTGGTGTACCCGATGGTACTGACGGTGGTGGCGATCGGGGTAGTGGCCATCTTGCTTACTGCGGTGGTGCCCAAAGTCATAGAGCAATTTATTCATATGAAACAGGCCTTGCCGTTGTCTACCCGGCTGCTGATCGGTGCCAGTGATGCCATCCGGCAATGGGGGTTGGCAGCGCTGATGCTGATGCTGGCGGGCGTCGGTTGGTTTCGCTATCGCCTGAAAGAGCAGGCCAGGCGTACCCGGTGGCATGCTTTTATCCTGCGGATGCCGGTTATCGGCAAGTTGACCCTGGGTGTGAATACGGCGCGCTACGCCAAAACGTTGAGCATTTTGAACGCCAGCGCGGTGCCGTTGCTGGAGGCGATGCGCATCAGCGCCAGTGTGCTGGGCAATGATCATGCCCGGCAGCGGTTGCAGGCGGCGATGGAACGGGTGCGTGAAGGCGAAGGGTTGTCGCCGTCTTTGGAGGGGACTGCGCTTTTTTCGCCGATGATGCGGCACATGATCATGTCCGGTGAGCGCAGCGGTGAATTGGAAATGATGCTCGAGCGGGCGGCGAATATGCAACAGGATGCCTTTAATCGGCAAATAACCTTGGCTCTGGGGTTGTTTGAACCTTTATTGGTGATAGTGATGGCCAGCTCGGTGCTGTTTATTATTTTGGCTATCCTGCAGCCAATATTGCAGCTCAATAATATGATTGGATGATGAAGATGCTAACGGAAAGTAAAGTGAGAAATATTAGTGAGGTACGCAGTTTTAAACAAAAAGGTTTTACACTTTTGGAAATTATGGTGGTGATTGTAATTCTGGGGTTATTGGCCAGTTTGACTATTCCCAGCCTGATGGGAAATAAGGAAAAAGCCGATAAGCAAAAGGCGACCAGCGATATTGTCGCCCTGGAGAATGCACTGGATATGTACAAGTTGGACAACGGGCGTTATCCAAATTCGGAGCAAGGGTTGGCGGCGCTGTCGGCCAAGCCTGAAGTGGCGCCGATTCCGCGCAATTATCCTGAAGACGGTTATATCCGCCGGCTGCCGCAGGATCCCTGGGGCAATGAGTATCAACTTCGCAACCCCGGCAAGCACGGCAGGCTGGATGTGTTTTCAATCGGCCCGGACGGCCTTGCCGACAGTGATGACGACATCGGCAACTGGGTCGCGAGCACTGCGGATAAAGCGGAGTAGCAATGGGCCGCGAATGCGGGTTCACTCTGCTGGAAATCATGCTGGTGCTGCTGTTGTTAGGCATTACCAGCAGCCTGGTGATGTTGCGTTCTCCCGCCGCTGAAAGCCAACTGGCGCGACAGGGTGAGCAACTGGCCTGGCAGTTGAATGAGGTTGCGGAACGGGCTGAGCGTGAAGGCACAACCTATGGTGTGGCGTTCAGCCGTAGCGGTTGGCGCATTGTCGCCGCTGGCCAGTATCGGGATAAAGGTGCAGTGACGACAGACACGCCTTTGCCGGCCGGGGTTGAACTGCTGTTGGCCCTGGAGCGGCAGGCGATCGCGTTGGATGATGCATGGCCGCCGGGGGAGGAACCGCAGGTTTGGTTGTATCCGGGCGGTGAAACCACCGTGTTTTCCGTCACATTACAGCAAGGGAAATGCCGATGGCAGCTTAATGCGACCGGATTTTTCAGGTTTGAGACGACAGAAGCCCACTGTGATGAAAGATAAACATAAACGGCAGAGCGGGATGACCCTGCTGGAGGTGATGGTTGCGCTGATGATTTTCGCCATTGGTTGCATGGCGCTAATCAAAACCACCGGGCGGCAGGTACAAAGCCTGGGCGTGATCGAAGCGAAGAATGTCGCGCTGTGGGTGGCGGATAACCAATTGACCTTATTGCAGCTTGATGTATCCCCGCTCGCGCAGACATGGCGTCAGGGGACGACGGAAATGGCGGATGAAACCTGGTATTGGCGTTACCGCGGCAGAGACACCACGGATGTCGGGATGCGGGCGATAGAAATGGAAGTGCGGCGTAACCCGCAGGCGCAAAATGCATTGGTCAGGTTGCTGGCCTATAGAGAATCGCCATGAAACGGGAGTGGGCTCGCGGCTTTACGCTGGTGGAAATGATGCTGGCCATCGTTATTTTTTCATTGCTGTTGATCTCGGCGCTGATGATTTTCAAAGGCGTCTTGAGAAACAGTGAGATCACCCAACGAAAATCGACGCAAATGGTTCAACTGCAGCGGACGCTGAGCGTCATTGAACGGGACTTTACCCATGCACTCACCCGCACGCCGGCCGGCTTGGCCGGTCAGCCCGGAATACCGGAGTTTGTGGCGCGCGGTGCGGCAGAGGGCGTTGGCGACTATCGGGTCATGATGATCAGAAATTACTGGCATAACCCCGGAGCCAGGTTGCCGCGTTCGACGCTGGAGCGGGTGGAATACCGGTTTCAGAAGGGGGTGTTGGAGCGCCTGAGTTTCCCCACCCTGAACAGCCCGGCGTCTGCCGTGCGCAGTGTGACGTTGTTGTCGGACGTATTGCAGTTCCAATTGCGTTTTTATTATCAAGGTGAATGGTTAACGGCGTGGCATGCCAGCACCTGGCTGCCTCAGACGATCGAGATCACCGTTGAAACACGCTCTTTCGGCGTGGTACGACGCATTGTTCAACTGTCGCCCGAGGAAAAATCATGAATAAACAGCGGGGAATGGCGTTGTTGATGGTTTTGTTAATGATGTCGGTGATGACGATTATTGCGGTGAATATCAATAACTACTGGCAACGCTCGTTAACGCGTACACAGACTCAGCAGGATCAATTAACGGCCAAGTGGTTGCTGTTGGGCGGAGAAATCTATGCCAAAAGGCAGTTGCAACAGGCGTTGGATAAGCAGGTATCGGTGAGCTTGGGGCAGGCATGGGCGCGTGAAGATATAGTCATGCGCACGGAAGAGAGGGAGGTTTCCGTGCGTATTGTCAGCGCCGATGTCTGTTTTAATTTGAATGCGCTTGCAACGTCACCCCCGGTGGATGATGCCGGGGCCGAAAACCCGAAAGTAGCGAGAGAGAAGCAGATGTTCATGCTGTTACTCACCAATCTGGGTGTTGGCGAGCCGCAGGCCGGCGCTATCGCCGATGCCGTTATCATGAAAGTAAACCGGCGACGCGATCAGGCTGAAACTAGTTATCTGATTGAGGATGTCAGTGAACTGCGGGAACTGAGTGTCATAAGCCGCGAACTGTATCTGCGCATGGCACCACTGGTCTGCGCCTTACCGGATAATAGGTTGCGCATTAACCTTAATACCGCCACGGCGCAGCAATTGCCGCTGATCAGGGCGATGTTGCTGAATGCGTTGGGCGGCGATCAAGTCCTGGCGCTCATCGCTGCACGGCCGCAACACGGCTGGCGTTCACTGGACTTTTTAACTGCGGAAAACTACCCCGAACTGCACAAGCTGAAAGATGAGGATCTGGCCGACAGACTGGTCACTACCGGCAGCCGATTTACTGCGGAATTGCGGCTGAAGCTGGAGGACGGCCAGTATCGGCTAGTCAGTGCTTTGCAACGTAACAAAGCCGGTGTGAAGGTGATGAGCCGCCAGTTTGGGTGGGGAGAATAGAGTATGGCGGACAATATACTGCTTATCGCCCTGGGGCACGACGCGGTGGCCGACGTGCGCTGGGGCAAGATTGGGGAAGTGCAAAGCACCTTTGCCGCCAGCCTTGATCTGACTAACGCCGGTACCGAACTGGCGGTGATGGCACGAAACAGCATGGTGGTGGTGCTGGTTCCGGCACGTCATGTGGTGCTGCGGTATGTGGAGTTTCAGGGAAAATCCAGACTGGCGACGCCGATGGCGTTGGCGTTCCAGCATGAAAGCGAACTGTTGACCGACGTGGAGCAGATGCATTGGGTGATATTGGGCAAAGAGCAGATGAATTTCGGCATTGCCGGGATAGCGTTGGCGCAAATGCAGGCCTGGTGCGAACGCTTGAATGCTTGCGGTCTTCATGTCGATAAAATGATCCCGGATGTGTTGACAGTACCTTTACCCGGGCAGTGCAGCGCGGCGCTTTTGCCTGAACGGTGGTTGATAAGAACGGGAAAATGGCAGGGTATGCAGTTGCCCGGTGCATGGAAAGATACTGAACTTCCGGTAACGCCGGATCTTTGCATTCATGCCGGCGTCAGCGTGCCGTCTGCCTGGGAGGGCGTATCTTCCGCAGGGGATCCGTTATGGCAATTGGCGAATGAAGCCGGGCGCAGCAAGAGCAACCTGTTGCAGGGGAAATTTAAACCCGCCCTCGGATGGCCGCGCTTTATGCCGGGAAAGACCGCTTGCGCGTTGATATTGGTCAGTTGCTCGTTGCTGGTTTGCGGTCTGTACCATCAACTGAAGGCCGGACAAGCCGAAAGGCAGATGGCCGCTTTATATCAGCAACTGTCGCCGGGGCAGCCGCTGACGGCTTCACCCGTTGAGGAGGCCAGAAAAAAAGTCAGACAGATGCAAAATATATTGAAGGAGCCTCAGTTGTTTAAGCTGTTGCCTTATGCCACTGAAGCGTTGTCTTTGTGGAAGCAGCCGCAACTGCAGTCGTTAATTTTCGATGGCGCTAAAAATGAACTGGTTATCACTCTGTTAAAAGAAGATACGCAACTGCCGTTGCCAACTGAAGACAATGGCATCAACGTCGCCATAACGGAAGGGCCTGCGGTTAATCTGGCGACCCTCAGAGTCGGAGAGGTTCAATGATGAAAATGCGTATCGCCGGTTTTAAAGCCGATAAAAGCCTGCAGGCAGCGGTGGCATTGAGCCTGCTGTTGCTGGCGGCGTTCAGTTATTGCCTGTATCAGTTTTATCAGATGAAAGAAAGTTTGCAGCGGTTAGAGGCGTTTAACGGACAGATCAACAATGTCGTCTTGCTGCAATCTCGATTGCCGCCTGGCGCTGCGCCACGCGCTCTATTGCAGCAACGCCTGCGACAGAGCGCCCAGGAACAGCAAATTCCCGTCACGGTTTGGGACGAGCGGGAAGACGGCGTTCGGATGACGCTAGCTTCTATCCCATTCGCGCATTTAATGCTCTGGCTGGCCGAATTACAGCGCGAACAAGGGATTCGGGTGGTACAACTTGCCGTCGAACGTAGCGAACAGGATCAGGGAGTAGTGAAGGTCAGCCAACTGTTGGTGGCGGCGCAGCAAAGCATTTTATAAACGATCTCGATTTTATTCATTCAGAGGGAAATATGTTATTCGCCATTAAAAATATGGCCAGCGACTACTGGTTATTATTCAGCGCAGTGCTGAGTCTTTGCTTGGGCAGTTTTATTAATGTGGTTATTTACCGATTGCCCAAGATGCTTGAACGCGAAGAGTTCTGGGTGAGTAATGGAAATAATCCTGAGGTATTTAATTTTTTTCTTCCCGGTTCGACGTGTCCGCACTGTTTAGAGAAAATAAGGCCCTATGATAATATTCCGCTACTGAGCTGGTTGATATTACGCGGGCGTTGCCGCCACTGTCGGGTGGCTATTTCCTCGCGTTATCCTCTGGTTGAATGGGTTACCATGTTGGCCGGAATATCGATAGCCTGTTTTACCGGTATCGGTATCGACTGGTTTTTTATGCTGGCGTTATTTTCGTTATTGTTAGCACTGTCGGTTATCGATATGGACCGGCAGTTGTTGCCCGATTGTTTGACTCTGTCATTGTTGTGGACCGGGTTGTTGTGGCATAGCATTGCGCAGCCGCAATTTTTACCCGCCGCAGTAATGGGCGCTGTCGCGGGTTATCTCATCCTTTGGCTGCTTTACTGGGGGTTCCGGTTATCGACCGGCCGCGAAGGTTTGGGGTATGGCGACTTTAAATTACTGGCGGCGCTGGGGGCCTGGGGGGGATATGAATCTCTGCCGCAGATCTTGTTGTTTGGGTCGTCCTGCAGCCTGCTCTGGCTACTGCTGCTGCGTGTGATGCGTTCTCGCAGCTGGTCGCAGCCCTTGCCGTTCGGGCCTGGGCTGGCGATAGCCGGATGGTCGTGGGTGGTTTACCGCGAGATTATCCAACCGTTTGTTGGCTAGCGTGCATGCTCGAGAAAACGCACCAGCGTCCGGTTGAAGCTGCTGCATTTCTGCGCCAGAGGCGTAGCGTCGGCATTCAGCCGATCAAATACTCCTTTGGCCGCATCGAGTAATTGGGTTTGATTTACGTCTTGGCTTGGCCAACCTTTTTTATTTGCTTCGTTCATTGCTGCGGCGGCCAATTTATCATTGTCCGGGATGTCGGCACGGCTGCATTTTTCCCGAAGAAACTGGCTGGCCCCGACCAGCGAGGACAGTTGTTCCAGCCGACTCTCGGCCGTTGGCAGCGTGGTTTTATGTTCTGCAGAATGCTGACAGCCGGACAGCAGCGCAACGGATATCGTTAACGCGGCAATATTTCTGATAAACATATTATTCTCATCGTAGGCTTGGGTAAGGGGTGATTATTTTATCTTCGGCTAATTATAGTTTCAATGCTCCAGGTTTTTTTTAAGTATTATTCATGTTTACTAATGACTTTTATCCATTAATGCACATTAAATTAAGGCAATCTAAGTATCTCAGGCTTATTTGTTCGTTTTATTCTGTTGGGGCGGGAAGTTACCGCGTTTATTAGAACAGTAAATGATTCGACTGGAGATTATTTGAATTTTCTCAGTTGAAAGCCGAACAATTTAACTGGAGTAGTAATGAAATTATCAAAAATTGCCTTGATGATGGCAACGCTTACCGTCTCTTCCGCAGCCTGGGCTCATGGTTATATTGAAGTACCCGAGAGCCGTGCCTATAAATGCAAGCTGGGTTCAAACACCGATTGCGGCCGTGCTCAGTGGGAACCACAAAGTGTTGAGCAAATTTCCGGCTTCCCGGGTAACGATACGCCACTGGACGGTGAACTGGCTAGCGGCAGCGTAGGGGGATTTGAACCTCTGGATCGCCAAGGCACCAACCAGTGGGCGCTGAATACCATCCAGGCAGGTCCGCAAAGCTTTACCTGGTTCAATAAAGCCCGCCATAAAACCACTAACTGGCGCTATTACATCACCAAACAGGGCTGGGACGTCAACAAGCCGTTGTCGCGCGAATCCTTAGAAAAAGAACCGTTCTGCGTGATTGACGGCCACGGTCTTCTGCCTGATGAACGTGTGGTTCACCAGTGTGTAGTTCCGGAAAGAACCGGTTATCAGGTGATTTATGGCGTGTGGGAAATTGCCGATACGGTAAATAGCTTCTATCAGGCCGTCGACGTTAACTTTGAAGATGGCGGTATTATTTCCGAGTGGAGCAAACAGCTGCAAGGGCACATCAACGGTAAGAACCTGCAGGTTGGGGATAAGGCGATCGCCCGCTTCTTCAGCGATGCCGGTGAAGTTACCGCCATGCAAATCGAGATCGATATCGACAGCGAAGCGCTGACCGATAAAAATCTCTGGAGCCAGGCCCTGGCGCAAAAAATTAATGCTACCCACGCTGACGTACGTGCCGGTGTTAAAGACAAGGACGGCAACGTTAATCCAATCGCCGGCAACAACTATGTCTTCGCGAAGAAAGGTAGCGCGCTGAAGGGTGTGGTGATTTCCTATGAGGAAGAGGCGCCTGCCGTTACCGAGGAAATCCGCATTGGTGGGCTGTCGAGCAGCAAGATCAAAGACGGTAAATCCCGGTTGACCTTTAACGCTGAGGTGAAAGGCAAACTGACCGTTGAAGCACGCGTGTTCGATCACCACCAGATCGAGAAGGGGTATCTGAAAACCACGTTGGAAGATGCCAGCCAGCCATTGAGCATGGATCTGAACAACGTCAGCGAAGGTCACCACATGCTGAAAGTGATTGCGACTAACGAGCAAGGTCACAGCATTCAGCCTGACGTTGAAGATTTCAACCTCGAAGCTGAGTCTACTGGCGGCACCGGCGAGTATAACTTCGTCTTCCCGAACGACCTGAGCAAATACGCAGCCGGCACCACCGTGTTACAGCCGAAAGATGGCAAGGTATACGAATGCAAGCCATTCCCATACAGCGGTTATTGCATGCAATGGAACAGCGCAGCAAACCATTATGAGCCTGGTGTAGGGGCAAACTGGAAAGACGCCTGGGTAGTGAAACAGTAATTATTTGGTGATAGACAGGATATTCAGCGGCCAGCAATGGCCGCTTTTAAGAGGGTTTTATGCAACATCAAACCGAGAGGATTGGCATCCGCACTCGTTATGATCTCTTCAGCCGCCTATTGCATTGGGTCATTGCCGCCGCGATGTTTTACATCATGATTGTCGGATATTCACTGCACTTTATGCCGGATGAGAGGATATTTACCTTTTTCTCAGAGACCAATATGTCGCTGGCCCTGGTAATGACACCGCTGATGGCGATACGCTTTCTGTGGCGCTTTTTCAGGCCGTCGGTTCCTTATGGCGAAATGCTGAAAGGGCATGGAAAGGGGCTGGTGCATTTGCTGCACGAGGTTTTCTATTTGCTCATTTTCGTGGTGTTGATCAGCGGTTTTTTAATGTTGGAAAAGGGATTTCAGATCTTTGGCGTGATAGATTTTCCCCGGCCGGTGGCTAACCTGGAAGTGAACAGATTCTTTTTTGTCGTACATCGCTGCTCATGTGTGGCGCTGGCGGGAATGATAATGCTCCACCTGACTGCGGTGATCAAGCATCACTACCTTGAAAAGAATGCGATTTTGCGGCGTATGCTGTAGCCAGCATGCTGCCTGGCGCGCCAGTTTTTCCGCTGGTGCGCCGCCGTTATCAGGTGAATTTTCTGGCGGCATAAAATGGGGATGACGGTGGCTATTTTACTGCAGCTGTATACTACATACTGCGTATTTGAATGATAATGAACTGACCCTATTTCAACTGACGCAGCCTTGCGCTAATGGCCGGGGCATGTCAAAGCCATCCACCGTTAATTGGGGATTCATTGAGGCCGACGAGGGATCGGCTCAACGCATTTACCACCCGGATTACCTGACGAATTTCCAAACGGCAACAGGGATTTTATCGTACAGCTTATTCATGGTGAGCTCGGCAAGACGGTGGTCTGCTGCGGAGTAAAACAGCTCTAGCTCGTCGTCTGAAAGCTCATACTTATTTTTTTCAATAACACGTTCCAGGGTGTCAATCGTGGTGCATTTACGTAAACGCATCAGATAGTCAATTTTAGTCATGATAACCTTTAGTTTTATAAACCGTAGAGTAGTTTGGGGATAATTATCCCCTAAGTTCTCATTGTCGTACAGATGCCCTCTCCTGAGAACATTCTGAATAATCGCGCTTTGGTTTTTTGCCAGCGGCGCAAATCGGAATCGTTAATACCATAGCTGCTAAACAGCGTGTAGGTATCGTCGAGATACTCTTCGACTAACTCCGATAAATCACTTTCGTCCATGTATTTAATTTTATAACTCATCACAAACGAAGCAATATGTTCAATCAACTCGTTAAGCTGGAGGTTGACGGAAGACGTTGGATCGTTCACCCAGCCGTGGTGGCTGTCGCCCAGCGTTGCGATACCTTCATCATACAAATTTTCGCACAAGAATTTGAGCTGAGCTATATCGTGCCTTTTAGGCGAATACTCATCCATATCATCCCCTCCGTAAGTCTTAATTTCGGTGTTGATAACACTCTGTGAGTAAGCTGATTTACATCATGGACGGAGGTAGCTTAACGGTGAAAAAATAAACTTTCCGTATAATGAATATAAATCATTTTTTCGCATTTGGCCTGCTGTTATTACGTAAACTTACAATTCATCTGCGGTAGAGGGGCGGGAGTAATCAATGACGTCAAAGGTTAATCCCGTTTCAACAACGCTAAAGGCTACGCTGTCGCTGATGTATTCCT
This sequence comes from Serratia inhibens, assembly GCF_003591175.1. Lineage (GTDB taxonomy): Bacteria > Pseudomonadota > Gammaproteobacteria > Enterobacterales > Enterobacteriaceae > Serratia > Serratia inhibens. The sequence goes on from NZ_QYYG01000005.1 coordinate 251,572, forward strand.
CGGCGCTGATATCCAGACAGGCGTTGAAAATTGTCCATTTATAGCGATAACTCATTGAATACTGGCTGCCACTCACATTTTGAATATCAAGTATTTCTAATGAACCCTCGGCGTAACGAGCGCTTTCCGAATAAAAACTCAGGCCGCTGGTCAATGCCGGCACCAACTCTGAAATTTTATCGTTAATCATTTTCTTTAGTTTTTTAACGGAAAGTGCTTCCGTCATTGTGTCGCAACGAAGAGTTACTTGCATTTAATGTCTGGCCGTGCAGCTATCCAATCTATTTATCTTACTCCTTTTTCACCACCTCGTCGGTAAACTTTTCGTTAACCCTGGACTTTTTTACGGTTTTCCAACGTTGTTTACTGCTTAATAACCCTGATGTTATTCGGTATATCCCAAAGGGAGTACTTTCTGTTATTTGTTAATCTGCTAATTATCGATACAAGCATAACTTTCGTTGTTAAGTTCCGTTACATAAATCACCGGGTGAGCGCTTGAGTCGCGTATGTGTTTGTGATGTTATACTATAACAATTTAATTTTTTCTCTCAGGCTATGAAACCGACATCCGCACCACATCAAAATGACGCTGTATCGTCGCTGCATTCCTTGTTCACCGCATCGGCGGGATTACGCTGCGGTATTGCGGCGGCGCTGTTGGCTCTGCTATGGCTGGGCATCAGCTGGGCGGTATTGCTGCCATGATTACGCTGCAACAGGCCGTGATTGGCTATGGCGGCACACCGCTGTTTCCCCCGCTTAGCGGACATTTCGCTGCCGGCTCTCTGACGGCGGTGGTGGGAATTAACGGCGCGGGGAAATCTACGTTACTGAAAACATTGGCCGGGCTTTTACCCTTGCAGAGCGGCAGCCTGCTTTTCCGCGGCAACAAGTTACCGCGCATGGCGTATCTGCCGCAGCAGGCTGAGCTGGATCGTCAGTTTCCGATAGTCGTGAGTGACCTGGTGGCAATGGGAAGCTGGCCGCAGTGCGGTATGTTCGGTGGGATAGGCAAGCGCGCCGGGTTGCAGATTGTCGAGGCGCTGGATGCCGTAGGCATGGCGTCGATGGTGAGAAGCCCGGTAGGCGAACTTTCAGGCGGCCAACTGCAACGCGTGCTGTTTGCTCGCCTGCTGGTCCAGCAGGCACCGCTGATTTTATTGGATGAACCTTTTACCGGCATCGACAGCGCCACCACCCAGTTATTGCTGCAGGTTATCGCACAGCTGCACCGACAGAGGCGAACGGTGATTGCCGTGCTGCATGATATGTCGATGGTGGCGAACCACTTCCCCCAAGCGTTGTTGCTGACGCCACAGTGTTGCCACTGGGGTTCCGCCGAGCGGGTGCTGGAGCACATTCCCGCGTTGAATCTCGCCAGCCCGCCGCTGTGTCGCATGGCGGTAGCGCCATGATGCTGCTTGATCTTCTCATCGATCCCTTCGCCTCGTTCGGCTTTATGCGTCGTGCGCTGATGGCCTGTTTTGCGCTGTCGCTCAGCGCCGCGCCACTGGGGGTTTTTCTGCTACTGCGGCGTATGAGCCTGGTCGGCGATGCATTGTCTCATGCAGTGTTGCCCGGGGCAGCGATAGGCTACCTGATTTCAGGCATGTCGCTGGTGGCGATGGGCGTTGGCGGATTTATCGCCGGGCTGGCGGTGGCAATGCTATCGGGGCTGGTCAGCCGCCGGACGCCGCTGAAAGAAGACGCCAGTTTCGCCGGTTTTTACCTGGGTTCGCTGGCTTTGGGGGTGACGCTGGTTTCACTGCGCGGCTCCAGTGTCGATCTGCTGCATGTGCTGTTCGGCTCGATTCTGGCGGTAGATACGAATGCCATTTTGATGGTGGGCGTAATAGCCAGTTTTTCGCTGTTGGCACTGGCGGCGCTATATCGCGCTCTGGTGATTGAGTCTTTCGACTCCACCTTTTTGCGAGTCAGCGCACCGCGCTGGCTGGCGATGATACACGGGCTGTTTCTGGCGCTGGTGGTGATAAACCTGGTGGCGGGGTTCCAGATCCTCGGCACGCTAATGTCGGTGGGGTTGATGATGCTGCCCGCCGCCAGCGCGCGTTTTTGGGCACGTAACTTGCCGCATACGTTGGCGGTCGCGATGGGGATTGGCATGCTCTCGAGCCTGATAGGTCTCGAATGGTCTTATTACGCGTCCTTGCCCGCCGGCCCGGCGATTGTGCTCAGCGCCAGCGTGATCTTTTTTGGATCGATTCTGTTTGGGACGCGTGGGGGGATCTATTCTCTCGCGCGCCGTTGATAAGTACCAAGTTCAAGGAGAAAGTATGAAAGGTTTACCTATTTCGCTGGCAGTCGCTGCTCTGCTGTCCAGCCCATTGGCGATGGCGAAAACCGTCGATGCCGTTGCCAGCTTTTCGATCCTCGGCGATATTGTGAAACAGGTGGGGGGAGAACATGTCAGGGTCACCACGCTGGTGGGGCCAGACGGTGATCCGCACAGCTTTGAACCTTCGCCGAAAGACAGCAAGGTGTTGTCGCAGGCCGATGTGGTGTTCGTCAGCGGCCTGGGGCTGGAGGGCTGGATCGATCGCCTGGTCGGTGCCTCGGGGTATAAAGGGCGGGTGGTTACCGCATCGCAGGGGATCGACACCCGCCAGATGAGCGAGGACGGCAAGGAAGTCACCGATCCCCATGCCTGGAACAGCATGAAGAACGGGGTGCAGTACGCAACCAACGTGATGAATGCGCTGATTGCCGCCGATCCGCAAGACGCCAATTATTTTCGCCAGCGCGGTTCGGAATATATCCAGCAGTTGCAGAAGCTGGATCTCTGGGCCAAGACCCAATTTGCCGCGGTACCGCAACAAAAACGCAAGGTGCTGACCAGCCATGATGCTTTTGGTTACTTTGGGCAAGAATATGGCGTCACCTTCCTTGCCCCGGTCGGTTTCTCCACCGAGGCCGAAGCCAGCGCCAGCGACGTAGCCGGTTTGATAAAACAGATCAAACAGGAGAAGGTTAATGCCTACTTTATTGAAAACCAGACCGATCCGCGGCTGGTGAAACAAATTGCCGCCGCCACCGGAGCGAAAGCCGGCGGTGAGCTGTATCCAGAGGCCCTGTCCAAACCGCAAGGGCCGGCGGCGAGCTATGTACAGGCATTCCAGCACAACGTCGATACGCTGTTAGGCAGTATGAAATAAACTGCAGCGGCCCTGCCGGTGAGGCGGGGCCACTGGTTGCGCTTCAGTTTTCTTTCTCCATAAAAAAAGCCCCGTTGAGCAGCAACGGGGCTTTGCGACAGATGACACTTCAGACATTAACGCTTTTTCTTGCGTCCCTGTACCGCTTTGAATCGCGGGTTGGTTTTACAAATCACATAGATACGACCATTACGGCGTACGACTTTGCAATCAGGATGGCGATTCTTCGCCGAACGCAATGAACTTAAAACCTGCATGTTGATTCCCTTTTACTTGCTGCCAAGAAAGCGGCCAAAACGTTGCTGGAAGCGCGCCGTGCTGCCTTCTTTGGAGAACTCTTTCTGCTTGCCGGTGTAATACGGATGCGAAGCGGAAGAGACGTCGATAGTGACGTATGGCCAGTTTTCGCCATCAAGTTCAATGGTGCGATCGGTGTTAATGGTCGAGCCCACTTTAAAGTAGGTATTGGCGCTCAGATCGTGGAACACCACGGTACGGTAGTTTGGATGGATGCCTGCTTTCATGATGCACTCCAATGTAACGTTATACTATAACAATAATTATGCACCTCGCGGCAGGGCGGATCAAGTACAAAATGTCACGGCTGGCGAATTAATGAGAGTGGTTTGCATTAAGCGAATGAAGCTAAAGAAAAAGGCCGCATAAGCGGCCTTTGTGTTCAGGAGTAAGCGTTCACTGGGTTATCAGTGATGCTCAACCGGATGGCTGTGTTCCACATCGTCAGACTTCTTGCTGAAGCGGCGGCGAACCACCACGAAGAAGACCGGAACGAAGAAGATGGCCAGCACGGTAGCGGTAATCATCCCGCCCATAACGCCGGTACCTACCGCGTTCTGAGCGCCGGAGCCTGCACCGCTGCTGATAACCAGCGGCAGTACCCCGAGGATGAATGCCAGTGAAGTCATCAGAATCGGGCGCAAACGCATGCGCACCGCTTCCAGCGTGGCTTCTACCAGACCCTTGCCTTCTTTATCCATCAGATCCTTGGCGAATTCGACGATCAATATGGCGTTTTTCGCGGACAGACCGATGGTGGTCAACAGCCCCACCTGGAAGTAAACGTCATTGTTCAGGCCGCGCATGGTGGCCGCCAGCAATGCGCCGATAACCCCCAGCGGCAGAACCAGCATGACCGAGAACGGAATCGACCAGCTTTCATACAGCGCTGCCAGGCACAAGAACACCACCAGAATCGAGATGGCGTACAGGGCAGGGGCCTGGTTACCGGACAGACGTTCCTGGTAGGACATACCGGTCCAGTCGTAACCGATGCCGCTCGGCAGCTTGGAGGACAGCTCTTCCATCATGTTCATTGCTTCACCGGTACTTTTACCCGGTGCCGCCTGACCCAGAATTTCCATGGAAGGCAGGCCGTTATAGCGTTCCAGACGCGGTGAGCCGTACTCCCATTTCGCCGTAGAGAAAGCGGAGAACGGAACCATCTGGCCACTGGTGCCGCGGACAAACCACTTGTTGATGTCCTCTGGCAACATACGGAACGGTGCTTCAGCCTGCACGTAAACCTTCTTCACACGACCGCGGTCGATGAAGTCGTTCACGTACGAGCCACCCAACGCGGTGGTCAGCGTGCTGTTGATGGTGGTGATGCTGACGCCCAGCGCCTTGGCTTTTTCCTGATCGATAATCAGTTTGAACTGAGGCGTATCTTCCAGGCCGTTAGGACGCATACCGACCAGCAGGTCCGGATGCTTGGCCGCCATGCCCAACAACTGGTTACGCGCTTCGGTCAGTTTTTCATGCCCCAGGCCACCCTGGTCAATCAGCTGGAAGTCAAAACCGGTAGCGGTACCCAGTTCGATAATCGCAGGCAGGTTGAACGGGAATACCAGGCCGTCTTTGATTTGCGAGAACGCGCCCATGGCGCGGCCTGCAATTGCCGGCACTTTATTTTGTTCACCGCTACGTTCGGACCAGTCTTTCAGGCTGACGAACGACAGACCGTTGTTCTGGCCGTTACCGTTAAAGCCGAAGCCCGCAACGGTAAACACCGAAACCACGTTGTCTTTTTCTTTGGTCATGAAGTAGTCGGTGACTTCTTGCAGCACCTTCGAGGTACGAGCCTCGGTGGCGCCCGCAGGCAACTGCACCATGGTCAGCAGGATACCCTGGTCTTCTTCCGGCAGGAACGAGGACGGCAGGCGCAGGAACAGCAGGCCCATGCCGACGACGATCAACAGGTAGATCACCAGATAGCGACCGGTGCTGCGCAGGATGCTGGCAACGCTGTCGGTGTAGTGGTGGGTGCTCTTTTCGAACATGCGGTTAAACCAGCCGAAGAAGCCGGTTTTAGCCCCGTGGTCGCCTTTCTGCACCGGTTTCAGCAGGGTGGCGCACAGCGCCGGCGTCAGAATCAACGCCACCAGCACCGACAGCGCCATCGCGGAAACGATGGTGATGGAGAACTGACGGTAGATCGCGCCGGTTGAACCGCCGAAGAATGCCATAGGTACGAATACCGCTGACAGCACCATGGCGATACCGACCAACGCACCCTGGATCTGCTCCATCGATTTCTTGGTCGCTTCTTTCGGCGGCAGTCCCTCTTCGGACATTACGCGCTCGACGTTTTCCACCACCACGATGGCGTCATCCACCAGCAAGCCTATCGCCAGCACCATGCCGAACATCGTCAGGGTGTTTATCGAGAAGCCAAAGGCCGCCAATATCGCAAAGGTGCCCAGCAAGACGACCGGTACCGCGATGGTTGGGATCAGCGTCGCGCGGAAGTTCTGCAGGAACAGATACATGACCAGGAATACCAGCACGATCGCTTCGAACAGCGTTTTCACCACTTCGTTGATCGAAATCTTGACGAACGGGGTGGTGTCGTACGGATAAACCACTTTCATCCCCTGAGGGAAGAACGGCTGCATCTTGGTTAACGAGTCTTTTACCGCTTTGGCGGTGTTCAGGGCGTTGGCGCCGGTAGCTAGTTTGATACCCAGGCCTGCCGCCGGTTTGCCGTTATACCGCGCAGTTACGGCATAGCTTTCGCCGCCGCGCTCGATGCGAGCCACGTCTTTCAGGCGAACCTGAGAACCGTCCGCATTCACCTTGAGCAGAATTTTGCCGAACTCTTCAGGAGAGGTCAGACGGGTCTGCGCGATGATGGAGGCGTTAAGCTGCTGGCCCGGTACCGGTGGCATCCCACCCAATTGCCCTGCGGCGATCTGGTTGTTCTGCTCGGTGATGGCGGAGGTTACGTCCGTCGTGGTCAGCTGGAAATTGTTCAGCTTGCCCGGATCCAGCCAGATGCGCATGGCGTACTGAGCACCAAACAGCTGCACTTCACCCACGCCTTGCGAACGGCTGATAGGATCCTTGATGTTTGAAGCTACATAGTCCGCGATGTCGTCCTGAGTCATGCTTGGATCGTCGGAAATGAAGCCGGCTACCATCAGGAAGCTGCTGCTGGATTTTTCTACTTTCAGGCCTTGCTGCTGCACTTCTTGCGGTAACAGCGGCGTGGCCAGCGACAGTTTGTTCTGGACCTGAACCTGCGCGATGTCAGGGTCAGTGCCGGAGTTAAACGTCAGCGTAATGGTGACGCTACCAGAGGAGTCACTGGTGGAGGACATGTACATCAGATTATCGATACCGTTCATGTTCTGTTCGATAATCTGGGTCACGGTGTCCTGCACCGTTTTTGCATCCGCGCCTGGATAGTTGGCGGAAACACTCACCGCCGGTGGTGCAATAGTGGGATACTGCGCGATCGGCAGTTTCATTATTGCAAGCACCCCCGCCAACATGACGATGATGGCGATTACCCAGGCGAAAATCGGGCGATCTATAAAGAACTTAGCCATGTCTTACCGGCTCCTTTTTATGACTTCTGCGCTTCAGACTGCGGCTGTTTCTGCGCCTGAGTGTCAACTTCCTGCACTTTCACCTGAGCGCCAGGACGGACTTTCATCAGGCCGGTGACAATCACGCGATCGCCGGCTTTCAAACCGTCGGTAACCAGCCATTTGTCGCCGATAGCCTGATCCGCTTTCACTGTACGCAACTCGACTTTATCGTCGGCGCCAACCACCAACGCGGTAGCTTCGCCGCGTGGGTTACGCGTCACACCTTGTTGCGGTACCAGCAATGCATCGCTGCGCACGCCTTCGTCCAGGCGGGCGCGAACGAACATCCCCGGCAACAGCGTATCGTTCGGGTTCGGGAACACTGCGCGAATGGTGATGGAACCGGTGGTTTCGTCAACGGTGACGTCAGAGAACTCCAGCGTGCCTGCCTGGGCGTATTCCGCGCCGTTTTCCAGCAGCAGAGTCACCTTGGCCTTGCCGTTTTCCTGTTTCAGCGCACCGCTGGCCAGTTCTTGCTTCAGGCGCAGGAAATCGTTGCTCGATTGGGTGACGTCCACGTACATCGGATCCAGCTGTTGCACGGTAGACAGCGCCGTGGTCTGGCCGTTGGTAACCAGCGCGCCTTCGGTCACGGCGGATTTGCCGATGCGGCCGGAGATCGGAGAGGTCACTTTGGTGTAAGCCAGGTTGATGCGTGCGGTTTCCACTGCGGCTTTCGAGGCCACCACGGCGGCTTCCGCCTGCTGCAGCGTGGAAACTGCGGTATCGTAATCCTGTTTACTGATGTAGTTGGTGCCCAGCAAAGGTTTGTAGCGGTTCACCGTTACGCGCGCGATCGAAGCGCTGGCCTGGGATCTGGCCAAATCGCCTTTAGCGCTGTCATAGGTAGCTTGATAGGTGGCGGGATCGATCTGATACAGGGAAGACCCTGCCTTGATGTCACTGCCTTCAACAAAATTGCGCTTCAGGATGATGCCGCTGACCTGAGGGCGAACTTCGGCGATACGATACGCAGCAGTACGGCCAGGAAGATCGGTAGTAATGTTGAGAGGCTCGGCCTTCAATGTCACTACGCCCACTTCGGGTGCCGGTGGTTGGGCGCCTTGTTGTTGGGTTTCTTTATCGTTACATCCTGTAAGTACTAAGCTGCCTGAAAGCATCAGAACTGCCGCCAGAGGCGTTAACCCTCTGTTTTTGTTCATAGAAAAACCTCAAGTGTCCGATTTCAAAATGATCAATGGATCACAAGCTTTAAAACCCATTGCTGCGTTAATTATATGTGCGTGCTATGGTACATACATACGCGAATGTATGTAAATCACACTCCCCCGAAAAAACAACGCCATGGCACGAAAAACCAAACAGCAGGCGCTAGAAACTCGACAGCACATTCTCGATGCTGCGGTGCAGGAATTTTCTGAGCGTGGCGTTTCTGCAACGTCACTGACAGATATTGCCACCGCTGCCGGTGTTACTCGTGGTGCTATTTATTGGCACTTCAAGAATAAGGTAGACCTGTTTAACGAAGTTTGGGAATTGTCAGAGTCGAAAATAGGCGATCTCGAATTAGAGTATCAGGCAAAGTACCCTGAGAATCCACTGCGTATTTTACGTGAAATACTAATTTATATACTGACGGCGACGGTCGATGATAGCCGCCGGCGAGCGCTGATGGAGATCGTATTCCACAAGTGCGAATTTGTCGGTGAAATGGTGCCGCTGCAGGAAGCGCGCAAAGTGCTTAGTCTGGAAGGCTACGAACGCATAGAGTCGGTGCTGCGCAACAGCATGAGTCACGGCCAACTTCCCGCCGATCTCAACACGCGCCGTGCGGCGATCATCCTGCGCGCTTATATTACCGGACTGATGGAAAACTGGCTGTTTATGCCGGAAAGTTTTGATCTGAAAGCCGAAGCGGCAGCCTTGGTCGATTCATTCCTCGAAATGGCCCAATTCTGCCCGACCTTACGGGCGAAACCGGCAGAGCAGGCGGCCGAGCCGCACAGTGCCGACTGTCATCCTTAACCAGGAGATGCACCATGTCATCCGTTGTGTTGATCGCCAGTGGCGCGGCCTATGGCCAGGAATCACTGTTTAACGCCTTGCGTCTGGGCATTGCGCTGAAAGAGCAGCAGGCCGATCTCAACCTGAAACTGTTTTTGATGTCAGACGCCGTGGTAGCCGGCCTTGCCGGGCAGCAACCGCACGAAGGCTACCATCTGCAGCAGATGCTGGAGATCCTCACTGCGCAGCAAGTGCCGGTAAAACTGTGCAAAACCTGCGCAGATGCGCGCGGCGTCAGCCGGTTACCGCTGGCAGACGGGGTGGAAATCGGTACGCTGGTGGAACTCGCGCAATGGACGCTGGCCGCCGGGAAAGTGCTGACATTCTGATCCCGCTACATCTGTACATCACCAGCAACGTTTTCTTATTCGTTGGCTATCTGCGATCGTGATAATCTTTTGGCTTCTTTATTGATTCGAAGTCAAATCATGCATCGCAGGTTAGCTAAGCGTCCTTTTCTGACGTTACCCTCGTTCTTCGGTGTGGATATTTCCCGCGCCCTCGCTCTGTTTTTATTGATCGCCGTTTGTGCGGTCTGCCAGCCTGTTGCCCATGCGGCGTTGAACGGCGATGTACCGTCGCGCAGTGAAATTCAAAATCAGCTTGATGCGCTGAATAAGCAAAAAACGCTGACGCCGGTCAATAAGCTCGCCCAGCAGGATCTGACGCGCACGCTCGAACTGCTGGACGCCATTGAACGCGTCAAACAGGATGGCGCCGAGCTTAAACAGCAGTTGCAGTTGGCGCCGGGCAAGTTGCGCCAGGTGACTGCAGATCTGGAGGCGTTGAAGATCCCCGTGGATAGCGCGGCCGCCAGGGCCGATCTGCTGCCGCTCTCCCTGCGCCAACTGGAAACCCGTCTTTATCAGACGCTGGATGAACTGCAAACCGCGCAGGAAAACCTCTCTGCCTATAACAGCCAACTGGTTTCGCTGCAGACCCAGCCGGAACGGGTGCAAAGCAGCATGTATACCGCGTCGCAGCGTCTGCAGGAGATCCGCAACCAGCTCAACGACCAGACGCCGGGCCAAAACTCGCTGCGCGACAGCCAGCAGGTGATGCTGGCAACGGAACAGGTGTTGCTCAATGCGCAGATTGATCTGCAACGCAGGAGCCTGGAGGCCAACACCACCCTGCAGGATCTGCTGCAGAAACAGCGCGATTACACCACCGGGCACATCGACGCGCTGGACCGAACGGTGCAGTTGCTGCAAGAAGTGGTTAACAGCAAACGCCTGACGCTGTCTGAAAAAACCGCCAAAGAGGCGCAGAATCCGGAAGATGCCACGGATATCCAACAGGATAAGCTGGTCAGCAAAGAGCTGAACGTCAATCGCCAACTCAGCCAGCGGCTGATTGCCGCCACGGAAGAGAGCAACATCCTGTTTCAACAGAATATCCGGGTAAAGAACTGGCTCGATCGCGGCCTGCAGTCGGAGCGTAATCTGAAGGAGCAGATCCAGGTACTGAAGGGCAGTCTGGTGCTGTCGCGCATTCTTTACCAGCAGCAGCAAAACTTGCCGCAGGGCACGCTGGTGGCGGATATGGGCACGCGAATCGCCGATTTACGTCTGGAGCAGTTTGATATCAACCAGCAGCGCGACGATCTGTTCAAGGGCGATGACTACATTAATAAGCTGCTTGTCGACAGCAAAGAAAAAGCCAGCGCGGATGTGCTTGATGCGCTTAACGAAATCGTCGATATGCGCCGTGAGCTGTTGGATCAGTTGAATAAGCAACTCAGCAACCAGCTTGCTCAGTCTATTAGCTTGCAGATTAACCAGCAGCAACTGACCAGCGTTTACAGCTCGCTGCAAGACACGCTGACCCAGCAAATATTCTGGGTTAACAGTAACAAACCGATCGATCTGGCGTGGTTGAAAGCCTTACCGGGAGCGGTCAAGGATCAGATTGCCGCACTCGATTTCAAACTGGACACCGGCAAAATACTGCAGGGCGGATTGAATGCGCTGGTGTTCCTCATCCCGATGCTGATTCTGATAGCCCTGTTGCGCTGGCGCTACAAATTGATCGATACGCACCTGCAAAAGCTGGCTAATGATGTCGGGCAGTTAAAACGCGACAGCCAACTGCACACGCCGAAGGCCATTATGCTGACCTTGTTGAAAGTGCTGCCCGGCTCGGCACTGCTGCTTGGTGTCGGTTTCTGGTGTTACCGCGCGGAAATCGGCCTCAGCGATTTTTTGTGGGCATTGTCGCAACAGCTGGCGCTGTTCTGGCTGATTTTCGGCTTTACCTACCGTACGCTGGCACCGGGCGGCGTTACCGAGCGCCACTTCAACTTTTCCACCGGACTGTGCGCGCACTACCGTCGGCAGACCCTGCGTCTGGGGTTGGCGCTGTTGCCGCTGATCTTCTGGTCGGTGCTGGGCGAGAAAGCGCCGCTGCGGCTGGTGGAAGATGTTATCGGCCAGGTGGTGGTGATGCTGACGTTGGCGCTGCTTGCCGTGCTGGTGTTTCCGCTGTGCCGCGACAGTTGGCGTGAGAAAGGTTCGCACGCGGTGCAACTGGTGATCATCACCGCCATTGCCGCCACGCCGCTAATCCTGCTCGGCCTGATGTTCGCCGGTTATTTCTACACCACGTTGCGTCTGGCCGGCCGCTGGATCGACAGCCTGTATCTGTTCTTCCTGTGGAACATCGTTTATCTGACCGCCATTCGCGGCCTGAGCGTTGCGGCACGTCGCTTGGCTTACCGCCGCGCGCTGGCGCGTCGCCAGAGCCTGGCGAAAGAGGGAGCGGAAGGCGGGGAGCCGGTCGAGGAGGCGCCTTTGGCGCTGGATCAGATCAACCAGCAATCGCTGCGTCTGACTACCATGGCGCTGTTCATCATCTTTGCCAGCGCCTTCTACGGCATTTGGTCAGATCTGGTGACGGTGATTTCGTATCTGGACAGCATCACGCTGTGGCATTACACCACCACCGTTGCCGGCGGCAGCCTGCCGCAGGCTGTGACGTTGGGCAACATGATGGTGGCTATCGCGGCGGTGATCGTCGCTTATGTCATGACGCGCAACTTGCCGGGCCTGCTGGAAGTCGTGGTGCTGTCGCGGTTGCAACTGCGACAAGGTGCGTCTTACGCCATCACCACCATACTGACCTATCTGATCACCACCGTGGGGGCCGTTACTGCGCTGGGATCGCTGGGGGTATCCTGGGATAAGCTGCAATGGTTGGCCGCCGGGTTGACCGTCGGGCTGGGCTTCGGCCTGCAGGAGATTTTCGCCAACTTTGTTTCTGGCCTGATCATCCTGTTCGAGCGGCCGATCCGCATCGGCGACACCATTACTATCGGCACTTTCTCCGGCTCGGTCAGCAAAATCCGCATTCGCGCCACCACCATTACCGATTTCGACCGTAAAGAGGTGATCATCCCGAACAAGGCGTTTGTTACCGAGCGGCTGATCAACTGGTCGCTGTCAGACACCATTACCCGGGTGTTGATCAAGGTTGGGGTGGCATACGGTTCCGATCTGGACAAGGTGAAAGCGGTGCTGTTGCAGGCGGCGCAGGATAACCCGAGGGTGATGACCGATCCGGAACCGCAGGTTTTCTTCCTTAACTTTGGCGCCAGCACGCTGGATCACGAATTGCGTCTTTATGTCCGTGAATTGCGTGACCGCAGCTATACCGTCGATGAGCTGAACCGTGCGATCGATCGCCTGTGCCGGGAGAACGGCATTGATATCGCCTTTAACCAGCTTGAAGTGTATTTGCACAACCAGCAGGGTAACGAGGTACAGGAAGTGAAACGGACGCTGTCGCAGGATGAGGGCAGCCCGTCGGCAGGATAATGGGACGAAAATGGGGTTCAGTTCACAAGGCTGAACCCTTTTTACTGCCCGACGGGCAGGTAGGGTGTGGTGATGCCGTTGCGTTGCAGCTTTTCCTGATAGTCCCGTTTGACAATATCCAGCGCCGCCAGCGCGGTGGCTGGATCGATCTCGTTACATTCCAGCAGGTAGATCAGGTCTACCGCCAGCTGCAATTCTGGTGAGGCATTATCTAGAGACATAAAACCAACGTTTTTGTTTAGTAGGTGAATGAATAAGGTGTCGCTTCGGCTGAGTATAGTGAACAAGGCGCACGGCGGGGAATAATCATTAAAGTATTGTGATAAATCTTCAAAAACCGTTTTCTTTACGCTCGATGCTGCGCTCAATGCGTGCCAGTGCCTGACGGCAACGTACCAATCTGCCCTCCAGCGCCGCCAGTTCGTGCTGCAGCTTTTGCTGTGCGGCAAAGGTGGTTTGTCTTCCCAGCAGGCTTTCCCTATCCTGAATCATCGACATTAACCGGCGTTCATAATCCTGATGCTCGGCCAGCTTGTGGTACAGATCGACCGCCGCCACTTCTTTCGGCTGATTTTTACGGCGCAACGCCTGTGTCGCCAGCTCGCGCTGCAGAGCGGTGATCTGGGCCACCAACTTCTCTGCCAGAAAGGCGACCTGGCTGGTGCGGTTGTCGTTGGCCGCCGTCTGCAACTGGGCGAAGTTCCGTTGCACTTCTGCCAGATAATCACGCAACCGGGTGCCGCGATTGGAAAACAGCGCGGTGTCAAAGCGCGCCTGAGGGATAGGCGCGTCGCCACGCGGCGTCACCTCGGCGGCCAATGCCGCGATCTGCTGTTCTAACACCTGTAATAGACGGTGAGTGCTCACGTTGGCTCCATTAAAATTTCACAGGGCTCAGCTTGCCCGCGATCCCGCCGTTAAACAAGCGCGGCGCGCATATTCCGGTCGTTGCGGCTGGTGGCGCAAGGGAGGAGGGTGATAAAGTAACGCCAGACAGATTAGCGGACAAGGGCTCGCATGACGCGTTGGTTATTGATTATCCTCGGTTGGCTGGCGGTGGTGCTGGCTACGCTCGGTGTGGTGTTGCCGCTGTTGCCGACCACGCCGTTTCTGCTGCTGGCCGCCTGGTGTTTTGCCCGCTCGTCGCCGCGCTTTCACCATTGGCTGCTGTATCGCTCCTGGTTCGGCCCTTATCTGCGCCATTGGCAACAGCATCGTGCGTTGCCGCCAGGGGCCAAATGGAAGGCGGTAGCGGTGATTGTGCTGACGTTTGCGGTTTCGCTGTGGCTGGTTAAACTCTGGTGGGTACGCGGATTGCTGTTGCTGATGCTGGCCATCCTGTTGACCTTTATGCTGCGTCTGCCGGTTGTTGATCTGTCGCAACAAAAACAGCGCTGATCCTGTCTTATTATACCCAATGGCTTTGACATTGCGGCGAGCCACCGAGTGCCGCCAACAACACCGTAACTTGAAAGATGGCGGGGATGGTTGCATTTGTCCGCCAGTTTGCATAGATTTGGGCGTTTTCGTGCGCGGCCTGCTTTCCATTCCCTCTTTATAATGGGCTGGAAGAAGAGGTTTGCGCGCAAGTCATCAGGTAGTTTTATCAGGCAATAATTATGACCGCTACTGCGCAGCAGCTTCAGTTTATTAAAGACAGTATCAAAACCATTCCGGATTATCCAAAGCCGGGCATACTGTTCCGTGACGTCACCAGCCTGCTGGAAAACCCGCTGGCTTACGCGGCCAGCATTGAATTGCTGGTTGAGCGCTACCGCGATGCGGGCGTGACCAAAGTGGTTGGCACCGAAGCGCGTGGTTTTCTGTTTGGTGCCCCGGTAGCGTTGGCGTTGGGCGTGGGTTTTGTGCCGGTACGCAAGCCGGGCAAACTGCCGCGCGCGACCCTCAGCGAGAGCTATGAGCTGGAATACGGCACCGATCAGCTGGAAATCCACACCGATGCCATCGTTACCGGCGATACAGTGCTGGTGGTTGACGATCTGCTGGCGACCGGGGGCACCATTGAGGCCACCGCGAAACTGATCCGCCGCCTGGGCGGGGAAGTCAACCATGCCGCTTTCATCATCAATCTGCCGGAGTTGGGCGGTGAAACGCGTCTGAACAAACTGGGCATCGAATGCTACAGCCTGGTCAACTTCGCCGGTCACTGATCCTGCATTGTCCCAATGCCACAACGGCCTCGCGGATCGCCGCGGGGCTGTGTTAGCATGACCCTCTAGATTCCTCGACTTCTCCGGTATTAATGAGCTATCAGGTTCTTGCCCGTAAGTGGCGCCCTCAAACGTTTGCAGATGTTGTCGGACAAGAACACGTCCTGACGGCACTGGCCAACGGCCTCTCGCTGGGGCGGATTCATCACGCCTATCTGTTTTCGGGCACGCGCGGCGTGGGTAAAACCACCATTGCGCGCCTGCTGGCCAAAGGCCTGAACTGTGAAACCGGCATCACCGCCACTCCGTGCGGCCAATGCGATAACTGCCGCGAGATTGAGCAAGGGCGTTTTGTCGATCTGATCGAGATCGACGCCGCGTCCAGAACCAAGGTGGAAGATACCCGCGATCTGCTGGATAACGTCCAGTACGCGCCCGCCCGCGGTCGTTTCAAAGTTTACCTGATTGACGAAGTGCACATGCTCTCGCGTCACAGCTTCAATGCGCTGTTGAAAACGCTGGAAGAGCCGCCTTCGCACGTGAAGTTCCTGCTGGCGACCACCGATCCGCAAAAGCTGCCGGTGACCATTCTGTCACGCTGCCTGCAATTCCATCTCAAAGCGCTGGATGTCGATCAGATCCGCAACCAGCTGGAAACGGTGCTGCAGGCGGAGCAAATCACCAGCGATCAGCGCGCATTGCAACTGTTGGCGCGCGCCGCCGACGGCAGCATGCGTGACGCGCTCAGTCTGACCGACCAGGCGATTGCCATGGGGCAAGGTCAGGTGACGACCGCCACCGTAAGCCAAATGCTGGGCACGCTGGACGACGAACAGCCGCTGGCCATCCTTGAAGCGCTGGTGAGCGCCGACGGCGAAAAGGTCATGGCGCAGGTCGCGCAGGCGGCTTCTCGCGGCGTAGATTGGGAAAATTTGCTGGTCGAGACGCTGGCGTTGTTGCACCGCATTGCGATGGTGCAATTGTTGCCGTCGGTACTGGACAATCATTACGCCGCCATTGAACAGCGGCTGCGTGAACTGGCGCGCACCTTGCCGCCGACGGACGTGCAGCTTTATTACCAAACGCTGCTGGTGGGACGCAAAGAGCTGGCGTTTGCGCCGGATCGCCGCATGGGGGTTGAGATGACCCTGCTGCGTGCGTTGGCGTTTCACCCGAAAGCGGTGATCCCGGAGCCGGTGGCACCGGTGCAAGTTGCCCCTGCGCAGATAGCGCAGCCGCAGGCCCCCTCTGCCCAACCGCCGCAGTTTCAGGACGCGCCGCCGCCATTAGGGCAAGCGGCGCCGCAAAATAATCAACCAGCGAATTTGCCGGATGCTACCGCGCAACTATTAAAGGCGCGCACCCAACTGCTGCGGCAGGGAGCATCCACACCAAAAAAGAATGAGCCGGCGGCGCCTGGAAAAGCGCGGCCGGCAAACTCGGCGCTGGAGCGTTTGGCTTCAGTGACTGAGCGTAGCCAGCAGCGCCTGGCGGAAAAACAGGTGCAGGAAAAACCGGCCAAGCCGGAAGCCTACCGTTGGCGGGCGCTGACCGAGCCGGAACCGGAGCCGGAACCGCTGGCGACGCCGAAAGCGTTGCGCACCGCACTTGAGCATGAGAAAACGCCCGAACTGTCGGCCAAACTGGTGGTCGAGTCGCTTGAGCGTGATCCCTGGGCGGCAGAGATCGATAAGCTGAAAATCCCGAAACTGGTGCAGCAACTGGCGTTGAACGCCGTGAAACAACAGCTGGAACCAGGCAAAATTTGTCTCCGCCTGCGGTCTTCGCAGCGCCATCTGAACTCGCCTTCGGCGCAGAAGGTGCTGACTGACGCACTCGGCGAGCTGTACGGCAGCCCGGTTGAGTTGACCGTGGTGGAAGACGATAATCCGGCGGAGCGGACTCCGCTGGAGTGGCGGCAAGCCATTTATGAAGAAAAACTGGCGCAGGCGCGTCAGTCCATCGTTGCGGATACCAATATCCAGACGCTGCGCCGGTTCTTCGACGCGGATCTGGATGAAGAGAGTATTCGCCCCCTTTAAACGCTGCGCAAAGTGCGCGGCCCTAGCGACGAGAGACGACTATGTTTGGTAAAGGCGGTCTGGGCAACCTGATGAAGCAAGCCCAGCAAATGCAAGAAAAGATGCAACAGATGCAGGAAGAAGTCGCCAAATTGGAAGTGACGGGCGAATCCGGTGCCGGTCTGGTGAAAGTCACCATCAACGGCGCGCACAACTGCCGTCGCGTGGAGATCGATCAAAGCCTGATGGAAGACGACAAAGAAATGCTGGAAGACCTGATCGCCGCTGCGTTTAACGACGCCGCGCGCCGCATCGACGAAACCCAGAAAGAGAAGATGGCGTCTGTTTCCAGCGGCATGCAATTGCCACCTGGCTTTAAGATGCCGTTCTGATGCAAACCAGCCCGCTCCTTGAAACATTAATGGAGGCGTTGCGTTGCCTGCCGGGCGTTGGCCCGAAGTCAGCTCAGCGTATGGCGTTTCAGCTGCTGCAGCGCGATCGCAGCGGCGGAATGCGCTTGGCGCAGGCGCTGACCCGCGCCATGTCGGAAATTGGCCACTGTGCCGATTGCCGCACTTTCACCGAGCAGGATATCTGCACCATTTGCGCCAATCCGCGCCGTCTGCAAAACGGCCAGATTTGCGTGGTGGAAAGCCCGGCTGATATTCACGCCATCGAGCAGACCGGCCAGTTCGCCGGGCGCTACTTTGTGCTGATGGGCCACCTGTCGCCGATGGACGGCATTGGGCCTGGCGATATCGGTCTGGATCGGCTGGAGCAACGGCTGGAAAAGGAAAGCATTACCGAAGTGATCCTGGCCACTAATCCGACGGTGGAAGGTGACGCAACCGCGAACTACATCGCCGAGATGTGCGGCCAGTATGGCGTGGTTGCCAGCCGAATTGCCCACGGCGTGCCGGTGGGCGGCGAGCTGGAGATGGTCGACGGCACCACGCTGTCGCATTCGCTGGCCGGTCGCAACGTCATCAAGTTTTAATGTTTTTCCCGACGGGGCCGGTGTGGCCCCGTTGTTTTTCCGCAAAAAATTCCCGCAAAAAATTCCCGCCAGCCGCTTGAAATACAACGTGCTTGTCCCCACTTATTCCTCATTGTCCGGTTTTGGTAGCAACTGTCTTTGAGGTAATCAATGAGTATGAAAGGTCAAGAAACCCGCGGTTTCCAGTCTGAAGTAAAACAACTGCTTCATTTGATGATTCATTCGCTGTACTCCAATAAAGAAATCTTCCTGCGCGAGCTGATCTCCAATGCCTCGGATGCCGCCGACAAACTGCGTTTCCGCGCGTTGTCTGCGCCTGAGTTGTATGAAGGCGACGGCGAGCTGCGCGTACGTCTTTCGTTCGATAAAGACCAGCGTACGCTGACCATTGCCGATAACGGCATCGGCATGAGCCGCGACGAAGTGATCGAAAACCTCGGCACCATCGCTAAATCAGGCACTAAATCATTCCTGGAATCTATCGGTTCCGACCAGGCCAAAGACAGCCAACTGATCGGCCAGTTCGGCGTCGGTTTCTATTCGGCGTTCATCGTGGCGGATAAAGTCACCGTGCGCACCCGTGCCGCCGGCGCGGCGGCCGATCAGGGCGTGTTCTGGGAGTCCGTCGGTGAAGGCGATTACACCATTGCCGACGACACCAAAGAAGATCGCGGCACCGAGATCACATTGCATCTGCGCGAAGGCGAAGATGAATACCTCGATGCATGGCGTCTGCGCTCGGTGATTGGCAAATACTCCGATCACATCGCACTGCCGGTTGAAATTGAAAGCAAAAACGAAGAAGACGGCACCGTCACCTGGGAAAAAATCAACAAGGCGCAAGCCCTGTGGACCCGCAGCAAGGCTGACGTCACCGACGAAGAGTACAAAGAGTTCTACAAGCACATTGCTCACGACTTTACCGATCCGCTGAGCTGGAGCCATAACCGGGTGGAAGGCAAGCAGGAATACACCAGCTTGCTGTATATCCCGGCGCAGGCTCCGTGGGACATGTGGAACCGCGATCATAAACACGGCCTGAAGCTGTACGTGCAGCGCGTGTTTATCATGGACGACGCCGAGCAGTTCATGCCGAACTACCTGCGTTTCGTGCGTGGCCTGATAGATTCCAACGACCTGCCGCTGAACGTCTCGCGTGAAATCCTGCAAGACAGCCGCGTGACGCAAAACCTGCGCGGCGCGCTGACCAAACGCGTACTGCAGATGCTGGAAAAACTGGCTAAAGACGATGC
Organism: Serratia inhibens; assembly: GCF_003591175.1. Taxonomy (GTDB): domain Bacteria; phylum Pseudomonadota; class Gammaproteobacteria; order Enterobacterales; family Enterobacteriaceae; genus Serratia; species Serratia inhibens. The sequence goes on from NZ_QYYG01000005.1 coordinate 270,923, forward strand.
CGAAGGCTATCAGAAGTTCTGGCAGCAGTTCGGCCTGGTGCTGAAAGAAGGCCCGGCAGAAGACGGTGGCAACAAAGAGGCCATCGCCAAACTGTTGCGCTTCGCTTCGACCCTGGGCGACAGCTCTGCGCAAACCGTCTCGCTGGAAGAGTACGTCGGGCGCATGGCGGAAGGGCAGGATAAAATTTATTACATCACTGCCGACAGCTATGCCGCCGCCAAGAGCAGCCCGCACCTGGAGCTGTTCCGCAAGAAAGGCATCGAGGTGCTGCTGCTTTCCGATCGCATCGACGAATGGATGATGAGCTACCTGACCGAGTTCGACGGCAAGCCATTCCAGTCGGTCAGCAAGGCGGACGACGCGCTGGACAAATTGGCGGATGAAACCGAAGAGCAGAAGGCCGCCGAGAAGCAGCTGGAGCCGTTTATCGACCGCGTGAAGACGCTGCTGGGCGAGCGCGTGAAGGACGTGCGCCTGACGCACCGCCTGACCGATACGCCGGCCATTGTCACCACCGGTGCCGACGAAATGAGCACCCAGATGGCAAAACTGTTTGCCGCTGCGGGCCAGGAAGCGCCGGAAGTGAAATACATTTTCGAGTTAAATCCGGAGCATGCGTTGGTCAAACGCGCATCCGATGTGGGTGATAACGAACAATTCGCCGAATGGATCGACTTGCTGATGGATCAGGCGCTGCTGGCTGAACGCGGTACGCTGGAAGATCCAAACCAGTTTATCCGTCGCATGAATAAGTTGTTGTCGGCATAATTTCCGGCTTATGCGCCCTTAACCGCAGGGTTAAGGGCGCATTCTTCGCTTTTCTCCCTGATTTTCCCGTTTTACCCGCCTTTTTGCCCCTGCCGTTCCGCAATCGATTTCCTTGCGTACCTTGAGCCAGCCCCCCCGGAAATGGTATGGTTGAGCGTTTTCGCAATTTTATAAAAACTACATAGCAAGGGGATTTACGCAATGCGTATCATTCTGCTGGGCGCTCCGGGCGCTGGTAAAGGTACTCAGGCTCAATTCATCATGGAGAAATACGGTATTCCGCAAATCTCCACCGGTGATATGTTGCGCGCAGCCGTAAAGGCCGGCAGTGAACTGGGCAAGCAGGCGAAGGAAATCATGGACGCCGGCAAGCTGGTGACCGATGAGCTGGTAATTGCACTGGTCAAAGAACGCATCACTCAGGAAGATTGCCGTAACGGCTTCCTGCTGGACGGTTTCCCGCGCACTATTCCACAGGCCGACGCAATGAAAGAAGCCGGCATCAACGTGGATTACGTGTTGGAATTCGCCGTGCCGGACGAACTGATCGTCGATCGCATCGTGGGCCGTCGCGTACATGCGCCGTCTGGCCGCGTGTATCACGTTAAATTCAATCCGCCGCAGGTGGAAGGCAAAGACGACGTGACCGGCGAAGAGCTGACCACCCGTAAAGACGATCAGGAAGAAACCGTGCGCAAGCGCCTGGTGGAATACCATCAGATGACCGCACCGCTGATTTCCTACTACAGCAAAGAAGCTGCAGCAGGCAACACCCAATACCGTAAAATCGACGGCACCCGCAAAGTGACCGAAGTGAGCGCCGAACTGGCGAGTATCCTCGGCTGATCGATTTTTATTGCTGTGCATAGCGCCAGGCCTTAGGTCTGGCGTTTTTTTTATCTGGCGACTGAGGCATCGCCTGTTGCTGATATCGGTTCCGGTGAAACGCTTTTCCGCTACAATAGACGCCATTAATTGACGTTAACGCCCTGACCCGGAACGGGGTGTTAGCCTGCAAGGCATCAAGGGGATCTGAGATGAAGCAAGAGAAACACGGAGTATTGCTGGTGAACCTGGGCACGCCGGATGCTCCGACCTCGTCGGCGGTAAAACGCTATCTGAAGGAATTCCTCAGTGACGACCGCGTCGTCGATACTTCACCGCTGATCTGGTGGCCAATCCTTAATGGCGTGATCCTGCCGATCCGATCGCCGCGCGTTGCCAAATTGTATCAGTCGGTATGGATGGACGAAGGCTCTCCGCTGCTGGTCTACAGCCGCCGTCAGCAGCGTGCGCTGGCTGCACGCATGCCGAACACCCCGGTGGAGCTGGGGATGAGCTACGGCTCGCCGAGCCTGGCGGAGGCGATAGACAAGCTGTTGGCGCAAGGCGTAACCAATCTGGTGGTGCTGCCGCTGTATCCGCAATACTCCTGTTCGACCAGTGCGGCGGTATGGGACGGCGTGGCGCGCGTACTAAAAGGCTACCGCCGTCTGCCGTCGATAGGTTTTATCCGTGACTACGCCGAGCACCCGGCCTACATTGCCGCGCTGCGGCAGAGCGTTGAGCGTTCGTTCGCCGAGCATGGCCAGCCGGATCGTCTGGTGTTGTCTTTCCATGGCATTCCCAAGCGCTATGCTCGCCTCGGCGACGATTACCCGCAGCGCTGTGAAGATACGCTGCGCGCTCTGGTCGCCACGTTGCCGCTGGCACCGGACAGGGTCATGATGACCTACCAGTCGCGCTTTGGCCGCGAACCCTGGCTGACGCCTTATACCGATGAAACCCTGAAAAGCCTGCCGGCGCAGGGCATCAAGCATATTCAGCTGATTTGCCCCGGCTTCTCGGCGGACTGCCTGGAAACGCTGGAAGAAATCAAAGAGCAGAACCGCGAGATCTTCCTCAAAGCCGGCGGTGAGAAGTTCGAGTATATTTCCGCGCTGAACGACGAGCCGGCGCATATCGATATGATGCAGCAGCTGGTGGCTCAACGTTTCTGATTCCTGATACAGCCATCATCAACCGGGCAGGAATGTGCTAACATTCTCTGCCTGTTAACTGCCACTGCCGCCAATCACATGAAATTTCCTGGTAAACGTAAGTCCAAGCACTATTTTCCGGTGAACGCCCGCGATCCGCTCTTGCAGCAGGTTCAGCCTGAAAATGAAGTCAGCACCTCTTATATCGTCGGCATTGACCAGACGCTGGTGGATATCGAAGCCAAAGTGGATGACGCGTTTGTCCAGCGCTATGGCCTGAGCCTGGGGCACTCCCTGGTGATTGAGGATGACGTCGCCGAGGCGCTGTATCAGGAGCTGAGCGAAAACAACCAGATCGACCATCAGTTCGCCGGCGGCACCATCGGCAATACCCTGCACAACTATTCGGTGCTGGCGGATGACCGTTCGGTCCTGCTCGGCGTCATGTGCAGCAACATCAAAATCGGCAGCTACGCCTACCGTTATCTGTGCAATACCTCCAGCCGCACCGATCTTAACCATCTGCAGGCGGTTGACGGCGCCATTGGCCGCTGCTTCACCTTGATCACTGAAAGCGGCGAACGCACTTTCGCCATCAGCCCCGGGCAGATGAACCAACTGCGGCCGGAGAGCGTGCCGGAAGAGGTGATCGCAGGTGCTTCGGCGCTGGTACTGACATCGTATCTGGTGCGTTGCAAGGAGGGGGAGCCGATGCCGGCCGCTACCATGCAGGCGATCGAATTCGCCAAGAAACACGATGTGCCGGTGGTGCTGACGCTGGGTACCAAGTATGTGATTGCCGATAACCCGCAGTGGTGGCGCGATTTCCTGAAGCAGCACGTGTCGATTCTGGCGATGAACGAAGATGAAGCGCTGGAGCTGACCGGGCTGAGCGATCCGCTCACCGCCTCGGACATGGCGCTCGAATGGGTGGATCTGGTGCTGTGCACCGCCGGGCCAAACGGCCTGTATATGGCGGGCTACACCGAGGAGACCAACAAGCGGGAAACCCAGCATCCGTTGTTGCCGGGGCATATCGCCGAATTCAACCGTTATGAGTTCAGCCGTGCCATGCGTCGTGAAAGCTGTGAGAACCCGTTCCGCATCTATTCGCATATCGCGCCGTACATGGGCGGGCCGGAGAAAATCATGAACACCAACGGCGCCGGCGACGGCGCGCTGTCGGCGTTGTTGCATGATATCGCCGCCAACGGCTTTCACCGCAATAATGTGCCGAACTCCAGCAAGCATGTGCGCAGCTACCTGACTTACTCCTCGTTGGCGCAGGTGTGCAAATATGCCAACCGCGTCAGCTATCAGGTGCTGAACCAGCATTCACCGCGCCTGACGCGTGGCCTGCCGGAACGGGAAGACAGCCTGGAAGAGTCTTACTGGGAACGATAAAAAAGCAAAAGGTCCGGCTTGCCGGACCTTTTTTGATCATCGCTTTTCACGTCAAATCGGGCAGCCGCCCATTTTCTCTTCTTCGCTCAGCGTATCCAACTTAAGGATATTCAACATGCTGTTGGCGATTTCCCGCTCGCCCATCACGACCTGATCGGCACCGCGATCGGAGATATATGACACCTCGTCATCGTAATGTGCGCGGGCGATGATCTCGATGTTTGGCCGTTTGTTGCGCGCAGAGGCGACGATCTCCCCGGCTTCGTAGCCATTTGGAATGGTCAGCAGCAGCCAGCGCGCGCAGTCGAGCCGCGCCAGATCCATCACCTCTGGATTGGCGGCGTTGCCCAGCACCGTTTTGATGCCTTGTTCACGCAGCGCTTCGACCCGAGGGCGAGAGTTCTCGATCACCACCAGCGGTATGCCGGCCTCGGCCAGTTTGGCGCCCAGCAGGCTACCGACGCGGCCATAACCGACCAGCAGGGCGTGATTGCACATATCGAACGGGATCTGCTTCTCTTCTTCCACCGCTTCTTCCAGGATTTGGTCTTCCATGGTTTCGGTCTTGGCCAGATAACGTTCAAGCAGGGTGAACAGCAGCGGGTTAAGCATGATCGACAAAATGGCACCGGCCAGCACCAGATTGCGGCCGTGTTCCGACATCATGCCGAGCGAAATGCCAAGGCCGGCCAAAATGAAGGCGAACTCGCCGATCTGCGCCAGGCTGGCGGAGATGGTCAGCGCGGTGCGCCTGGAGTGGCCGAACATTTTCACCAGCAGGAACGCCGCCGCCGATTTGCCGAACACGATAATCGCCAGCGTCGCCAGCACCGCCAGCGGCTCGTTGATCAGGATCATCGGATCAAACAGCATGCCGACCGAGACAAAGAACAGCACCGCAAAAGCATCGCGCAGCGGCAGCGTGTCGTGGGCTGCGCGGTGGCTCAGCTCCGACTCGTTCAACACCATGCCGGCGAAGAATGCCCCCAGAGCGAAGGAAACGTCGAACAGCTTTACGGCGCCATAGGCAATGCCGAGCGCCAGCGCCAGCACCGCCAGGGTAAACAGCTCGCGGGAACCGGTGCTGGCGGTTTTTGCCAGGATCCACGGCACCAGGCGGCGGCCAACCACAATCATCAGCGCGATAAAGGCGATGACCTTGCCGATGGTGATCGCCAGATCAATCAGCAACTGGCTGCTGCTGGCGTTGTCATTGCTCATCATGTTGCCGAAGGCCGGCAGCAGCACCAACGTCAGCACCATCGCCAGATCTTCCACGATCAGCCAGCCGATGGCGATTTGCCCGCGCTGGCTGTCAATCAGTTGGCGTTCTTCGAGTGCGCGCAGCAGTACCACGGTACTGGCGGTAGACAGACACAGCCCGAACACCAACCCGGAAATCAAATCCCAGCCGAGCAGCTTCGACAGCCCCATACCCAGCAAGGTGGCGACGGCAATCTGTGCCACGGCGCCGGGAATGGCGATATGTTTTACAGCGAGGAGGTCTTTAAGAGAGAAATGGAGGCCAACACCGAACATCAACAAAATCACGCCGATTTCCGCCAGTTCCGGTGCCAGCGAGGTGTCGGCAACAAATCCGGGGGTAAAGGGGCCGGCGAGTACGCCTGCTGCAAGGTATCCTACCAGTGGGGAGATGCGCAGGCGATTCGCCAGCATACCGAGGAGGAAGGCGAGTACTAACCCTCCGACAATAGTGGTGATTAACGGTGTTGAATTATGCATCCAGACTCCTTCTAGCTATGCATGGCGGCAGAGGGAAAGCGCAACGAGGTTACGAAAAGATACATTTAGTTTATTGCATTTGTGCGTACCTTGCTTGGCTAAATTTGTCTTTTTTGCGAAAAAGCAGAGGATTCCATCTTGAACGAGCCAGTGAGGGGATTTATCAATTAATAATTCAAATAACATTGATTTATGTGGGAGATAACCCGGCTGAATGATATTTATCAACCGGGCTGTAGCAGGGTTATTGCGAGTTATGATCCATATTAGGCAGTAATGCGGTAATAATGCCGATTAAGGGTAAGAAAGCACAGATTTGGTAGACCAATTCGATGCTGGTCAAATCTGCGACATAACCAAGAACTGCCGCACCTAACCCACCCATACCAAAAGCAAAACCGAAGAATAAACCGGAAACCATGCCAACTTTACCCGGGATCAGCTCCTGAGCGTAGACCAGAATGGCCGAAAACGCCGAGGCGAGAATTACCCCTATGATCACCGTCAAAATGCCGGTCCAGTATAAAGATGCATAGGGTAAAACAAGCGTGAAAGGTGCTGCACCGAGTATGGAGCCCCAAATGACGTATTTCCTGCCTATCTTGTCACCCAATGGCCCGCCGATAATGGTACCGGCGGCTACGGCGAACAGGAAAGCAAACAGGTGTATCTGAGCGTTCTGAACCGAAACGCCGAACTTATGTATCAGATAAAAGGTGTAATAGCTGCTGATGCTGGCCAAATAGAAATATTTGGAGAATATCAGCACCAGCAGGATGCCGAGTGCGTAGGTGACGGTACGTTTTGGCAGCGGTTGTCGCGCCGCGGCGGTTTTGGGCAGACCTTTTGTTGCCCGATGCTGTTGCTGATACCATTTGCTGACCTGCAACAGCACCACAATAGCCAGCAGTGCCGCCAGTGAGAACCAGGCGACGTTGCCCTTGCCGTAAGGCGCGATAATCAATGCCGCCAACAGGGGGCCGAGCGAACTGCCAAAGTTGCCGCCGACCTGGAACAGCGACTGCGCCAGACCATGTCGGCCGCCGGAAGCCATGCGCGCCACGCGGGACGATTCCGGGTGGAAGACCGAAGAGCCGGTACCGACCAGCGCCGCGGCCAGCAACACCAGCGGGAAGGTATTGGCTACCGACAGCAGCAGCAGGCCGCACAGGGTAAAGCCCATGCCGATCGGCAGCGAATAAGGCTGGGGGTGTTTATCGGTGAAGTGACCGATCAGCGGTTGCAGCAATGACGCGGTTAATTGGTAGGTCAGGGTAATCATGCCGATCTGCACAAAGCTGAGGTTGAAATCGGCCTGCAGGATCGGGTAAATCGCCAGGATCAGCGACTGAATCATGTCGTTAAGCAAGTGGGATACGCTGATGGCGCCGAGGATCGAGAAAGCGGTGCCTTTAACCGCGCGGCCCTTGGCCGGCGGCATGGCGGTTTCGCTACGGTCGGTCATTTTATTGTTAGCCTGATAAGTTTTAGGGTTCAGAGCAGATTATCTTAGGTAAGTTGTTCAATTTTTACCATATCCGACATAATTTGATGCATATCGCAAAAATTTGAAATCACTCGTCTTTGTTTCGCGCTACAATTTCGGCCACCTCAAAAAAACAGTGCATTTTCATCATGGAGAGCCGTCATGCGTTTTTCGTTAAAAACCACCGCATGCGCCTTGGCCGTGTCCCTGACTTTCCTGTCGGGAGCCGCCAGCGCCTGGGAAAAGGATAAAACCTACGACATCACCATCCTGCATACCAACGATCACCACGGCCATTTTTGGCAGAACGATCACGGTGAGTACGGTCTGGGCGCGCAGAAAACCCTGGTGGACGGCATTCGCCAGGAAGTGGCGGCCAAGGGCGGCAGCCTGCTGCTGCTGTCCGGCGGTGATATCAATACCGGCGTGCCGGAGTCAGATCTGCAGGATGCCGAGCCGGATTTCCGCGGCATGAACCTGGTGGGTTACGATGCGATGGCGATTGGCAACCATGAGTTCGACAATCCGCTCAGCGTGCTGCGTCAGCAGGAGAAATGGGCGACCTTCCCGCTGCTGTCGGCCAATATCTATCAGAAAAGCACCCAGCAGCGCCTGTTTAAACCCTACGCCTTATTCGACAAGCAGGGCATCAAGATCGCGGTTATCGGCCTGACTACCGACGACACCGCCAAGATCGGCAACCCGGAATATTTCACCGATATCGAGTTCCGCGTGCCGGCGCAGGAGGCGAAACAAGTGGTTGAGCAACTGCGCAAGGATGAAAAACCGGACGTGATCATCGCCGCCACCCACATGGGCCATTACGATGACGGCAACCACGGCTCCAACGCGCCGGGCGATGTCGAGATGGCGCGCAGCCTGCCGGCGGGTTATCTGGATATGATCGTCGGTGGCCATTCGCAGGATCCGGTCTGTATGGCCGGCGAAAACCACAAACAGGTGAATTACGTGCCGGGCACTCCGTGCTCGCCGGACCGCCAAAACGGCACCTGGATCGTCCAGGCGCACGAGTGGGGCAAATACGTCGGCCGCGCCGACTTCCAGTTCCGCAACGGCGAGCTGAAGCTGGTGCATTATCAACTGATCCCGGTCAACCTGAAGAAGAAGGTGGAAAAAGCCGACGGCACCAGCGAGCGAGTGTATTACACCCGGCAAATTCAGGAAGATCCTTCCATGATGAAACTGCTGACACCGTTCCAGGACAAGGGCAAGGCGCAGCTTGAGGTTAAAATCGGCAGCGTGAACGGCAAGCTGGAGGGCGATCGCAGCAAGGTGCGCTTCGTTCAGACCAACCTGTCGCGTGTGCTGCTGGCGGCGCAAATGGAGCGTGCCGAAGCCGATTTTGCGGTGATGAGCGGCGGCGGGGTGCGTGATTCGATCGAATCCGGCGACATTACCTATAAAAACGTGCTCAAGGTGCAGCCGTTTGGCAACACGCTGGTGTATGCCGAGATGAAAGGCAGCGAGGTAGAAAAATACCTGGCGGTGGTGGCTAACATGAAGGTGGATTCCGGTGCTTACGCGCAGTTTGCCAACGTCAGCCTGACGGCGGACGGCAAGGGCGTCAGCAACGTGAAGATCAAGGGCGAGCCATTGCAGGCGGACAAAACCTACCGTATGGCGACGCTGAACTTCAATGCGTTGGGCGGCGACGGTTATCCGAAGCTGGATACCCTGCCAGGCTACGTCAACACCGGCTTTATCGATGCCGAAGTGCTGAAACAGTATATCGAGAAGCACTCTCCGCTGGATGCGGCGGCCTATGAGCCGAAGGGCGAGATTGTTTATCAGTAAAGGTTAATCGGGGAGCCGCAAGGCTCCCCATCGGCTTAATCGCGCTTGGCGATATCGGCGAAGCTGCCGCCCAGCAGGCGGCATAAATCGCCGGCGGCCAGTTCGATGTCCAGCCCGCGTTTGCCGCCGGAGACGTAGATGGTGGCGAACTGCTGCGCCGGGCTGTCGATCACCGTCGGCAAGCGCTTTTTCTGCCCCAGCGGGCTAATGCCGCCGACCAGATAACCCGTCACGCGCTGCGCCAGTTGCGGATCGGCCATTTCCGCTTTCTTTGCGCCCAGGGCGCGGGCGACCTTTTTCAGATCCAACTGGGTCGCGACCGGCGTTACCGCCACCGCCAGCTGTTTGGCATCGCCGTTCAGCGCCACCAGCAGCGTTTTATAGACGCGATCGGCATCGAGCCCAAGTTTCTGTACCGCTTCATCACCGAAGTGGGTTTCTGCACTGTCGTGATGGTAGGGATGAAGGGTAAACGCGATTTTTTGTTTCTCAAGCAGGATCACTGCGGGCGTCATACTGTTTTCCTATTTTCCCCCTGCCGGGGAGGTTGCAACGCGAAGCAACAAAATTACAAAAATACAACGGCGGCAGCAACCTGAGCAGCTGTTACATAAAGCGGGTTGCCAAGGTGTTCACTGGGTTGCTACCCTGTCTATTGTAACCGTTAACACGGTTGCTATGCGTATAACTAAAATACAAGAAATTCCTCTTTGACTGGCCAGTAGCGATATTGGCCACTTTTTTACTGCGCCTGAAGCATTGCCGGCAGATTGTCCTCGCCGTACAGATGCAGCGCACCCACCGCCACTACGTAGTTGCCGGCCGGCAATGCCTCCAGTTTCTGCCGCCAGTCCCGGTTGCGCCGATGCATCAGCACGTCGTACAGATCGGCGCTGAAGGTGGCGGGCAGGGTTTCCAGCGCGCCGTTGGGCTTCGCGTCAAGCCACCAGCTCACCATGGTTTGCAGCAGCCGCGCGTTGGTGTGCCAGTGCTCCAGCGTATCGCGCAACAGCGCCATGCCGCCTTCCGGCAATTGTTCCAGCATCGCCATCTGCTGTTCCGCGCCTTCCAGCTCAATCACCTTTTTGTGTTGTTGCCGGGCGGCCTGCAACAGCTGGTAGTCCACGCCATATTCGGCGCGCAGCCCCAGTCGCTGAGCCTGGCGCGCCTGCATCGTCAGCGCCACCTGCCAGCCGGGGAGGGTAGAGAACGCTTCGGCGTCGGTGCCCAGTTCCTGGCACAGGGTCAACAACTGCTGAAACTCGCTATCGGAAAGGCGATCCACCAGCTCGGGTTGAGCGTCGGTGCGGTCAAACGGCGAAGCGGAACCGGTGATATCGGCCTCGACAATCAGGGCGTCAGCCTGTTTCAGGCGGGTCGCCAGCGTGGCCGGCAGCGGCGACATATCCACCGTGCCCATATGAATGCTGCCCACCAGATGGAATTGACGATCGCCGGGCAGCCGGATATCCAGCGCCGGGTAGGCGTAGGTCATCGGAGAAATAATGCCGAGAAAGGCGGCGATGCGGCGTAATAGCTTACCCATACAGCGTGGCTCCTTATTTTCCCCGCGAGTTTGCAAGCGACGGCCTGGCCCTCTGGCGGGTAACGCGGTTGTGCCATGCTAAACGCTATCCGCCGCACAAGAAAGCCTGAAGAGTGGGGGAATTATCCCAAAGGAAGTGGGGCGCAAGGATTTGCGCCCCCTGTGGCATTCAGCGTTTCGGTTTAAAACGCAGCAGCCGGTTAGCGTTACTGACCACGGTAATGGAAGACAGTGCCATCGCTGCGCCCGCCACTACCGGGCTGAGCAGAGTGCCGGTCAGCGGATACAACACCCCGGCGGCGATGGGAATGCCGAGCGTGTTGTAAATGAATGCCCCGAGCAGGTTCTGCTTCATATTGCGCAGCGTGGCCTTCGACAGTTCCAGCGCGTCGGCGACGCCATTCAGGCTGTGGCGCATCAGGGTGATGGCGGCGGTTTCGATAGCGATGTCGCTGCCGCTGCCCATTGCGATACCCACGTCGGCTTGCGCCAGTGCCGGGGCGTCGTTGATGCCATCGCCAATCATTGCCACGCGGTGGCCCTGCGCCTGCAACTGTTTGATCGCCTCGGCCTTGCCGTCCGGCAGCACGCCGGCGATGACCTTGTCGATACCGGCCTCTTTGGCAATGGCGTTGGCGGTCACCGGATTGTCGCCGGTCAGCATCACCAGTTGATAGCCCTGACGATGCAAACGCTGCAATGCTTCAATGCTGTCGCTGCGCAGCGGATCGCGGATGGCGATCAGCGCAGCCGGCTGCCCGTCGGCTGCCAGCAGCACCGGCGTAATACCGCGCTCGGCTTGTTGCTGCATCTGCGCTTCCAGCGCTGCGGTTGCCACCTGGTGTTGTTGCAACAGCGCGGCGTTACCCAGCAGCAGCTTCACGCCGTCCACTTCACCGCTGACGCCGGCACCGCGCAGGGTTCGGAACTGCTCAACCGACGGCAGCGGTTGCCCGGCGGCGTGCTCAACGATGGCACGCGCCAATGGGTGGCTGGCACCTTGTTCCAGCGCGGCGGCCCAACGCAGCGCCTGCTGCTCGCCGATCTGATTGAAGGTGACGATCTCCACCACGCGCGGCTGGCCTTCGGTCAGGGTTCCGGTTTTATCAAACACCAGCGTATCCAGGGTGCTGGCCTGCTGCAACGCATCGGCATCGCGCACCAGTACGCCGAACTCGGCCGCGCGGCCAACGCCGGAAATGATCGACATCGGCGTCGCCAGGCCCAGCGCGCAAGGGCAGGCGATGATCAACACCGTAGTGGCGATCACCAGCGTGTAAACCAACTGCGGCTGCGGGCCGAAGAAGTACCAGATCGCCGCGCTGAACAGGGCGATGGCCACCACCACCGGCACGAACACCGCAGAAATGCGGTCCGCCAGTTTGCCAATCTCCGGCTTGCTGCTCTGCGCCTGGCGCACCAGTTTGATGATGCGCGCCAGCGTGGTTTTGCTGCCGATAGCGCCGGCGCGAAACAGCACGCTGCCGTCATCCACCACCGTACCGGCATGCACCGTATCGCCAATGCCTTTTTGCTGCGGCACAGCTTCGCCGGTCAGCATCGCTTCGTCCAGCCACACTTCACCCTGTACGATTTCGCCGTCCACCGGGATACGATCGCCGGTGGTCAGGCGCAGCGTCATGCCGAGCTGCACCTGCGCCAGCGCAATGGTTTTCTCGCCGTCGTCGGTGACCAGCCGCGCCGTCGGTGGCGTCAGGTCAAGCAGCCGTTCCAGCGCCTGTGACGAACGCTGGCGCGCCCGCTGCTCCAGTGCGTGGCCGAGGTTGATCAGGCCGATGATCATGGCGCTGGCCTCGTAATACAGGTGCCGCGCCTCCATCGGGAAGAAATCGGGCCACAGGTTGACGCTGATCGAATACAGCCAGGCGGCGCCGGTGCCGAGTGCGACCAGCGTATCCATGGTGGCGCTGCCGTTGCGCAGCGCGCGCCAGGCGTTGCGGTAAAAATGCCCGCCGGCGAACACCATCACCGCCAGCGTGATAAGGCCAACCAGCAGCCACGGTCGCTGGGTTTCCGGCATCAGCGACATGCTGCCGCCAAACAGGCCCCAGGCCATCAGCGGAATACCCAGCGCCAGGCCGAGCGCCGCCTGCCAGCGGAAGCGCTTCATGTTGTCCTGCGCGGTCTGCTGTTGGCGCTCGCGGCGTTCGGTTTCGTCCTGGATCATTTCCGCGCCGTAGCCGGCTTTCTCCACCGCCGCCACCAGCGCCTGCGGATCGGCACCGCCGGTAATCAACGCGCTGCGTTCCGCCAGATTGACCCGCGCCTGTTCGACGCCAGGCACGCTTTGCAGTGCACTTTGGACTTTACTGACACAGCTGGCGCAGCTCATGCCGCTGAGCAGCAGTTGAACGCTGTCATCATCGTCGCTGTGGCGAGTTACCGGAAGGGAAGAGGGGGCCGCTGCCTGGGGTTCCGGCAATTCAGGGGCTGATTCAGTCAACGGCTCAGTTTTTGGGAGAACGGCGGCTCCATTGACGCTGGCGTGATAACCGGCTTTCTCGACTGCGGCGATCAACGCCTCGGGCGCGGCATCGCCATAGACTTTGGCCGACTCGATGCCGACATCCGCCGCGATCACGCCCGGTACCGCTTCCAGCGCTTTGCGGGTGCTGGCGGCGCAGTGCATGCAGCTCAGGCCGCTCAGTTGCAGTTCGGTATCCGGCCGTTGGGCTACGGTAGCCTGGTAACCGGCGGCGATCACGCTGTCGATCAGCGCCTGGCTCGGCGCATCGCCGGTGATCCTGGCGTAATGGACATTGACCTCTGCCTGTTCGACATCGTTGCGGCTTTCCAGGGCTTTTTTCACCCGTTGCGCGCAGTTCATGCAGGTTAGCCCCTGCAACGCCAGCACGGTGGTTTGTGACATGATTCGGTTCCTCGCTCAAGTGCGGTGTTTAAAGGTTGACCGCTTAGCCTATTTTCACTAAGAATGAGGTTAAACCTTCCAGCAAGGGGAAGGTCAAGGAGTGAAAATGAATATCAGCGACGTGGCGAAAAAAACCGGTTTAACCAGCAAGGCGATCCGCTTTTATGAAGAGAAAGGGCTGGTTACTGCACCGATCCGTACCGATAACGGTTATCGCAGCTATAACCCGAAGCATATCGAAGAGCTGACGCTGCTGCGCCAGGCGCGACAGGTGGGTTTTAACCTGGATGAGTGTCGCGAGCTGGTGGCGTTGTTTAACGATCCGGCCCGGCATAGCGCCGATGTGAAAGCGCGCACGCTGCAAAAAGTGGCGGATATTGAAAAACACATCGGTGAGTTGGGCGAGATGCGCCAGCGTCTGCTGGCGCTGGCGAACGAATGCCCGGGCGATGACGGGGCAGAATGCCCGATCATTAATAACCTGGCCGGTTGCTGCCATTATACCGAAGCATCGTAGAAGAGGCCGAACCCCGATTGATAAGGGTTATGCCCATTGATGCCTGACACAACCGTGACCTTTTCTTGCTGAACGAATCGTCTTTTAAAGTGGCTCTCTCCATTGAGAGATCACAACCAAGAGGCGTTTATTATGAATACTTGTCCAGATATCGCAACATTACGCACCATCATCCCGGCTTTTGCAGGCGTTCTGATTGAGGTTACGGCCTATTATTCCGGATGGAGCGGAAATGACAGGCTGCAATCTGGCGGCGGCACTTTTAAGGCTTCAAGCGATTCCGGCCTTATTGATGACGGCGGTATTTATATAAAACCTGACACGCAATGGACATGGGTACGCGTCCTCGACATGAATTCATTCGTCTCGCCGAATATGTTTGGCGCACGTGGCGATGGCGCAACAGACGATACGGTCGCGCTGACGGCGGCCTTTTCGACACCTTACAACACGGTCTGCCAGCAGGGCGCGACCTATATGACGTCTGATACCGTGTGGATCAAAGACGGTACAGATGCCAGGAAGGTGATTAACCTGAATGGCGCGACAATCAAAGCCAAGGCTGGTCATCTGAAACCCTTCTTCGCCAATAAAAGCCCGACAGCAGGAATATATGATTACTTGCATGGCGTAGAAATGTTTGGTGGCAGGCTTTATGGCTGGGTTAAGCGGGAAAGCGTTTATAACCAGGTTTCCTCACATAATGGGTTCGTCGCCGGAAATAAAAGCTATTTCTATCATATGACCGTACGCGGTTTCTGTGATGGTATGGTGTTGATGGGCGAATCTGTTGCCTTCGATGTGAATATTGATGAGTGCCGTGATAATTTACTCGTTGTTAAAAATAATGACAATGTGGTCAGTAACATTACCGGCGGCTATTGTCTTGGTGATGGTATTTTGGTTAAGGGCAGTAAAAATATTGTCACTAAAGTCACTATTGCCGGTGCCGGGATCCCTGCAAGTACTTTTGAACCCGGTTATGTTTCCGGTTCTATTATCGCCTTAGGTCAGGATAAAGAATTAGATGGGTCAACCAGTGATTGTTATGTCATTGATGTCAAATGTGGAACATGGGGCGGCGGCGGTGTCATTGTTGCCGGTGAAAATAATTTTTGTGAAAACATCGAAGCCGGCGACTGTTATTACCTTGAACAGACCAATGCTTCCGCAGTTTTGAATGGTGCACCGGCAGTTTATACTGGTGGAAAAAAACATCGGGTCAATAATGTTACTGTGGGCCACTGTATTCGAGGGATTGAGGTACATTCCGGTTCAGAAGGCACCTTCATTGATAACATTTCCATTGCGTCATGTCGTGTTCATCCGGGGTTAAGTGCATCAGGCGTACAGTCGGATAGCCGCGTCGGAAAAGTAACCTTTGGGCGTCTGATCGGTAATAAGGCTCTAGATATTGATATGAGCGGGCTGGTTATCGATAAAATTACGGTTAATGAATATGCCAGTGCCTTTGGTAACGGTGGAAGCCTCTGCTCCATTGCAAAACCAGCGACAATCGGCAGCTTGGTGTTTAACAGTCCGTCGGCAAACAATATTCTGCCGGTAGTGCTGATGAGTGCTAACGCCTCGATTGAAAATTTGGAGGTGAATAACAGCAAGGCCGTTTGTTTGCAAACTACAGCTGCCGTTACCCTGCTGCCGCAGAATCTGACTATTCAACAAACCTCGGATGCCATCGATTCTGCAGTTAAATTATTTGGTGAGGGAAAATCTCACGTTAAAACCTGGCGTATTAAAGGAAATGCAACGGTTCTGCCGAGTATTCGAGGAACGGACGCACAATTAACCCTCGATCACTACCCTGCGGACAGCCTGCCGTGGAACGTGAAGTATCCGGATAAGTCGAAAGTCATTATTCTCGACTCAACATTGATCTCATAATAAGACAAGCCGGGGGAACCCGGCTTGATTCGTTAATGCGCTTGCTGCGACAGGGCACGGATCACCAGGGTTACGCCCTCGACGGCGATCACTTCCACTTCGGTCCCTATCGCCAGATCTTCACTGGCCTGCGCGCGCCAGCTGCTGTCGCCGATGTTAATGCGGCCCATGCCGTTATGCATGGCTTCGGTCAAGGTAGCGCGGGTGCCGATCAACTGGCGGTTGCGCTGGTTCAGCACCTGGGATCCGCTGGATGCCGCCGCCGGTCGCTGGCGCAGCCAGTACCACCACAGATAGGCCACGACAATGGTCAGTACGGCAAAAATCACCCCCTGCCACTCCCAGGCCAGCTGCGGCAGCAGCCAGACCATCGCGCCGACCACCACCGCCGACACGCCGCTCCATAACAGGTAGCCGCTGGCACCGAGCATCTCGGCCGCCAGCAGCAGCCCGCCGAGCGAAAGCCAGAACCAGTGCGGGTTTGCTGCAATTTGTTCGAGCATGATTACTTGCCTTTGGTGTCTTTCAACAGCTCGGCAATGCCACCGATTGAACCGAGCAGGCTGCTGGCGTCCAGCGGCATCATAATGACTTTACTGTTGTTGGCGGAGCCGATCTTCTGCAGTGCATCGGTGTATTTCTGCGCCACAAAATAGTTCACCGCCTGGATATTGCCGCTGGCGATAGCGTCGGAAACCAACTGAGTGGCCCGCGCTTCCGCTTCTGCGGCACGTTCGCGCGCTTCGGCTTGAAGGAATGCCGATTGGCGTTCGCCCTCGGCTTTCAGGATCTGCGATTGCTTATCCCCTTCGGCGCGCAGAATGGCTGCCTGGCGCACGCCTTCGGCCTCAAGAATATCCGCACGCTTGGTACGTTCGGCCTTCATCTGGGCGTTCATTGAAGCGATCAGTTCGGCAGGCGGGCGCACGTCGCGGATCTCGATACGGGTGATCTTGACGCCCCACGGGTTGGTGGCTTCGTCCACGATATGCAGCAGGCGGCTGTTGATGCTGTCACGTTGCGACAGGATTTCGTCCAGCTCCATTGAGCCGAGCACGGTACGGAAGTTGGTCATGGTCAGGTTGACGATCGCCCGCTCAAGGTTGCTGACCTCGTAAGCGGCGCGCGCCGGATCCACCACCTGGATAAAGCACACCGCATCGATGGCCACGTTGGCATTATCGCGCGAGATGATTTCCTGCGAAGGAATATCCAGCACCTGTTCCATCATATTGATTTTTCTGCCGATGCGATCCATAAAGGGCACGACCAGATTCAAACCGGGCATCAGCGTTTTGGTGTAGCGGCCGAAGCGTTCCACCGTCCATTGGAACCCTTGCGGAACAATTTTGACGCCGGCGAAGACGATGATCAACGCGACGACAATTACAATGGGGATAAGGGTAAACATGGCAAACCTCCTGTCAGACATATGTAAGAAGATTTTACGCCACAGCGGAGGGAAAGCCTAATATCCCCGTCGTTTCAGGAGATAAATCAGTATAGGAAGCGATAACATTCCAAATTGGCATGTTTCCAATAATTTTAATTCATTTCATGACGTTGTCTGTCTTGGCTAGAGTGGGATCGGCCGCTGCGCTTATTTCAAACTTTTGTCATTTCTAATTGCGACTATGCTTTTTGAAGTGACATCTTGCGCCAAGGATCGTTATGGACTCAATCAGTGTCGATGAACTCGCCCAGAAAAAAGATCGCTGGTATCTCATTGTGGAGGAAATGCTGGCTGCGGCCGGTATTACCATCAACGGGAATAATGCATTTGATCTTCAGGTGCACAATCCGGGCTTATTTAAACGCATTTTGCAGGAAGGCTCGCTCGGGTTTGGCGAAAGCTATATGGATGGTTGGTGGGATTGCGACAGGCTGGACGCGCTATTTACCCGCATCCTGCATTTCGGCGTTGATGAACGCCTGCCGAAAAGCCTGACGGACATTACGCGGATCGCCTATGCGCGGCTGTTTAACCGGCAATCGCGCAAGCGCGCCTGGCAGGTGGGGAAGGAGCATTACGACATCGGCAACGATCTGTTTCGTGCGATGCTTGATCCTCATATGCAATATTCCTGCGGTTACTGGAAGGAGGCCGAAACGCTGGAGCAGGCGCAGTTGGCCAAGCTGAAAATGATCTGCGAGAAGTTGCAACTGAAACCGGGCATGTCGCTGCTGGATATCGGCTGCGGCTGGGGTGGGCTGGCACAGTATGCGGCGGAAAATTACGGCGTATCGGTGTACGGCGTGACCATTTCCGCCGAACAGCAAAAGCTGGCTCAGGAGCGCTGCCAGGGGCTGGATGTGGAGATCCTGTTGCAGGATTACCGCGATTTGAACCGCCAGTTTGACCGCATCGTTTCCGTCGGCATGTTTGAACACGTCGGGCCGAAAAACTACGACACCTATTTCAGCGTCGCGGAGCGCAATCTGAAGCCCGATGGCCTGTTCCTGTTGCACACCATTGGTGCCAACCAAACCAATCTCCACGTCGACGCCTGGATTGATAAATATATTTTTCCCAACGGTTGTCTGCCCTCGGTACGTCAAATCGCCGAAGCCAGCGAAAAGCGTTTTGTGATGGAGGATTGGCATAATATCGGTGCCGATTACGATCGCACGCTAATGGCCTGGTATGAGAATTTCAAACGGGCGTGGCCGGCGCTGTCAGAAAATTACTCTGAGCGTTTCGAGCGGATGTTCACTTATTACCTGAATGCCTGCGCCGGTGCGTTCCGTGCGCGCGACATCCAGCTATGGCAAGTGCTGTTCAGCCCGAAAGGCGTTGAAGGCGGGGTTCGGGTCTACCGCTAAATCCCCTTAGTCTTTCCAGCCACATCGTTGTTGGCTGCACGTTCGAACCCTGGTCACTTAGTTATCTAAGCTCCCAGGGATTCTCGCGTTTGCCGCCTAGATGTGACGGGAAATCCATAGGGGATTTTCCCCAAATAACGAAGGGTATACCCTAAATAATTGGAGTTGCGTCAAGGCGGCAAGTTTGTGAGTCCCCAGGAGCTTACTCAAGTAAGTGACTGGGGTGTGTAAACGCAGCCAACACAGATGCAGCTTCAAGTATGACGGGTATTTAGTAGAGCAGAGAATACAACTGACGACGATACTTAGCCGCTAATGCGTCGCCGGTGCCCAGTGCGGCCAGAATATCCATCAGCGTCTTGCGCGCGCTGCCGTTGGCGGCGGCCAGATCTTTCTTCAAGTGCCCCATCAGCAGCTCCAGCGCTTCTTCGTTGCGACCCACCTGATGCAGTTGCAGCGCCAGTTGCACGGCCAAATCGACATTCTCCGGCTGTTGTTGCACCTGTTGTTGCAATAGCTGGATTTCCGGCGTGTCGGCGGCCTGCTTCAGCAATTCAATCTGCGCCACCAGGCCCTGATAACGGGTATCGCGATCCTGTAGCGGGATGGTCGCCAGCACCGTTTCGGCCTCTTCAGTGCGGTTCAGCGCGATCTGGGTTTCCGCCAATGTCAGGCCGATATCACTGCGTTGCTGGCTGGCTTGCCAGGCGTCTTTCAACAGCGGTAGCGCTTCAGCCGCATTGCCTTCAGCCAGCAGATCGGTTGCCTGTGCCAGTTTCAGATCTTCTTCCTTCGGCAGGAAGCGTTGCAGGAATTCGCGAATGACCTCTTCCGGCTGAGGGCCCTGGAAGCCGTCGACCGGTTGGCCGTCTTTGAACAGATAAACCGTAGGGAGGGAGCGCAGCCCGAACTGGGCGGCGATCGCTTGTTCTACGTCGCAGTCCACTTTGGCCAACAAGAACTGACCGGCATATTCCGCCGCCAGCTTATCCAGTACCGGAGTGAGCTGCAGGCAGTGTTGGCTGCGCTCTGACCAGAAGTAGAACAGCACCGGCAGGGACATCGATTGTTCCAGCGTTTGGTGCAGATTTGTTTCGTTAATATCAACAACAGCTTGAGCTAGCATGTAATTTTCTCTCTGATCTTGCGGAGCCATTGGCTTTTAGATGGGGGCGGGGCGGCATTCTTCAACCCCTGCGGCCCAATTAACCGTTGCTGCGCAGCAGCCAGTCCAGGCAGCGGCCGGGCAGTATGCGGCGCAATACGCTCAGCGCGTGCGCCAGCAAGGTCACCGGATAACGCAGCCTGGCGCGCGGGTTTTCCAACGCGTGGCGCAGCTTCGGCAAAATGGCCTCCGGCGGCAGCGTAAAACGTTTGGCGATACCGGGGTTATGCACCGGATTATCGCTCTGCGCCTGGTTCACGTTCTGGGTAAAGTGGGTCGAAATCGGACCGGGTTCAATCAGGCTTACCTGAATGCCGGTGCCGTGCAGCTCCATGCGCAACGCGTCGGACCAGGCTTCCAGCGCAAACTTGCTGGCGGCATAGGCGCCGCGTCCGGCGCTGGAGACCAGCCCCATCACCGAACTGGTTTGAATAATGCGCCCTTCGCCGTGCGGCAGCATCGCCGGCAACAGCAACTGGGTCAACTGATGGGTGCCAAACAGGTTGGTGGAGAATTGCCGCTCCAGCTGTTGACGGGAAATGTTGCTCAGCGGGCCGTAAACGCCGAAGCCGCCATTGTTGAACAGGCCATACAGCCGGCCGCCGGTCAGCGCTATCACCTGTGCCGCCGCGCGTTCGACGCTGTCGCTGTCGTCCAGATCCAGCTCAATGCCTTCCAGCCCCAGTTGACGCATATTTTCCACGTCCTGCGGCTTGCGGCAGGCGGCCAGCACCCGGTAGCCGCGATTACGCAGATCCTGCGCTGCAATCAGTCCTATCCCGCTGGAACAGCCGGTTATCAATACCGCTTTTTGCATAACTTTACCTAGTGTACAACCCTATTTAGTTAGACTCATGTTTTACTAGAGGTTCCAGGCGTTCCGCCATCCAGGTGGCGATAAACGGTTGGGCGTCCTTATTGGGGTGCAATCCGTCATCCTGCATCCATTCCGCTTTGATCACCACCTGTTCCATGTAGAACGGCAGCAGTGGAATGTCGAACTGCCTGGCCAGCTGCGGGTAAATCGCGCTGAAAGCCTCGGTATAGCGGCGGCCATAGTTGGGCGGAATGTGGATTTGCATCAGCAGCGGCTGCGCACCGGCCTGCTGCACCAGAGTAATGATTTGGCTGAGATCGCGTTGCACGTCCTGCGCCGGGAAACCGCGCAGACCGTCGTTGGCGCCCAGTTCGATCAGCACCCAGCGCGGTTGGTGTTGTTTCAGCAGTGCAGGCAGGCGCGCCAGCCCTTGTGCGGCGGTGTCGCCGCTGATACTGGCGTTCACCAACTGCGGATCACCCGGTTTTTTCTGCCATTGGTCGGCCAGCAGTGTCGGCCAGGCCTGCGCCACCGGCAAGCGGTAACCGGCACTTAAACTGTCGCCTAAAATCAATAAGGTATCGGCGGCGACAGCGCGTAAACTGAATAATCCCAACAGCAAAAGGAAGGGAAGATGCCAGCGGAAAACGTTCTTGAAGTTCATCATCTTAGTAAACACGTTGGTCAGGGTGAGCATCAGCTCTCCATCCTTACCGGAGTCGAGCTGGTTGTCAAACCCGCACAGACAATTGCCCTGATTGGCGAATCCGGCTCGGGCAAATCGACACTGCTGGGGATCCTCGCCGGGTTGGACGACGGCAGCGAAGGGGACGTGCATTTGTTGGGGGAATCACTGACAGCACTGGACGAAGAAGGACGCGCGGCCCTGCGCGCCAAAAACGTCGGCTTTGTATTTCAGTCATTCATGCTGGTGCCGACGCTCAACGCGCTGGAGAACGTGCAATTGCCGGCGCTGCTGCGCGGTGAGAGCGACAGGCAGAGCCGCGAGCAGGCGGTTCAGTTGCTGGAGCAGTTGGGGCTGGGCAAAAGGCTAGATCACCTGCCGGCGCAACTTTCCGGCGGCGAGCAGCAGCGGGTCGCGTTGGCGCGTGCGTTCAGCGGCCGGCCGCGGGTGCTGTTTGCCGATGAGCCGACCGGCAACCTCGATCGCCAGACCGGCGAACGCATCGCCGATTTGCTGTTTTCCCTTAACCGCGATTTCTCCACCACCCTGATCCTGGTCACCCATGACGAAACCCTGGCGGCGCGCTGCCAGCGGCGGTTGCGCCTGCGTGAAGGCAAGCTGTGGGAGGAAGCATGATCTGGCGCTGGTTTTGGCGGGAGTGGCGATCGCCGTCACTGCTGATCGTCTGGCTGGCGCTGACGCTGTCGATGGCCTGCGTGCTGGCGCTGGGCAGCATCAGCGATCGCATGGACAAGGGGCTGAGCCAGCAGAGCCGCGATTTCATCGCCGGTGACCGGGTGCTGCGCAGCGCCCGGCCGGTGCCGGAAGGCTGGCTGCTGGATGCGCGGCAGGAAGGGCTGAAAGTGAGCCGCCAGCTGTCGTTTACTACCATGACTTACGCCGGCGACAGACCGCAATTGGCGGACGTGAAAGCCACCGATTTGGCCTATCCGCTGTACGGCAAGCTGGAAACGCGCCCGGCCAACGTCAAGCTTGCGCCGGGGTCGGTGCTGGTGGCGCCGCGTTTGCTGGCGTTGCTGAATGTGAAAGTGGGGGACTCGCTGGACGTGGGCGACACGCGCTTGCGCATTGCCGGCGAAATCCTTCAGGAGCCGGACTCCGGCTTCAATCCGTTCCAGACTGCGCCGCGCATCATGATCAACCTGGCGGATGTGGATAAAACCGGGGCGGTGCAGCCGGGCAGCCGCCTGACTTACCGCTATATGTTCGCCGGCGCCCCGGAGAACGTTCAGCGTTACGAAACGCGTCTGACACCGCAGCTGCAACCCGACCAGCGTTGGTTTGGATTGCAGGAGTCCGGCAGCGCGCTGGGCAAATCGCTGCAACGATCGCAGCAATTCCTGTTGCTGTCGGCGCTGCTGACTCTGCTGCTGTCGATTGCCGCCGTGGCGGTGGCCATGAGTCACTATTGCCGTAGCCGTTACGATCTGATCGCAGTGCTGAAAACGCTGGGTGCCGGCCGCAGCGCCTTGCGCAAGCTGATTGTCGGCCAATGGCTGGCGGTCATTTTGTTGGCGGCGGCGTGCGGCGGCATTATCGGGCTGGGGTTTGAAGCGGTGCTGATCCGGCTGCTGGCGCCGGTGTTACCGGCGGAATTGCCTGCCGCCGGAGCCTGGCCGTGGTTGTGGGCGATCGGCGCGTTGCTGATGATTTCGCTGCTGGTGGGGCTGCGGCCGTACCGACAATTGCTGGCGACCCAGCCGCTGCGGGTGCTGCGCCGCGATGTGGTGGCTAACGTCTGGCCGCTGCGCTATTTCCTGCCGGTGACGGCGGTGATTGTGGTGGCGCTGCTGACCGCATTAATGGGGGCCAGCACGCTGCTGTGGTCGATCCTCGCCGGTATTCTGGTGCTGGCGCTGCTGCTGGGCGCTATCGGCTGGGGCAGCTTGTTGCTGCTGCGCCGCATTACACTGAAGAACCTGGCGCTGCGATTGGCGGTCAATCGCCTGCTGCATCAACCCTGGGTAACGGTCAGCCAACTGGCGGCGTTTTCGCTGTCGTTTATGCTGCTGGCGTTGTTGCTGGTGCTGCGTGGCGATCTGCTCGAGCGCTGGCAGCAGCAACTGCCGCCGGACAGCCCGAACTACTTCCTGCTGAACCTGACCGAAGCGCAGGTACCGCAGGTGAAAACCTTCCTGCAGCAGCATCAGGTCAAGCCGGAAACCTATTATCCGATTGTGCGCGTGCGCCTGACCGAGATTAATCAGCAGGTGGCGACCGAGCGGGTGCATGAGGACGACCCGGGCGGCGAGGCAGTTAACCGTGAGCTGAACCTGACCTGGCTGGAGAACTTGCCGGCGCACAATCCGCTACTGGCGGGCAGTTGGCCACCGAAGGCCGGTGAGGTGTCGATGGATCAGGGCATTGCCGGGCGGCTCAAGATTAAACTGGGCGACACGCTGACCTTCAGCGGCGATACCCAGTCGTTCAGCGCCAGGGTCACCAGCCTGCGGCAGGTGGATTGGGAAAGCCTGAAGCCGAACTTTTACTTCATCTTCCCGCCGGGTGCGCTGGACGGTCAACCGCAGACCTGGCTTACCAGTTTCCGCTATGACGGGGACGGCCAGATGCTGACCCAGCTCAACCGGCAATTCCCGACGCTCAGCCTGCTGGACATCGGATCAATCCTGAAACAGGTCGGTGGGGTGCTGCAACAGGTCAGCCGCGCACTGGAGGTGATGGTAGTGCTGGTGGTGCTTTGCGGTGGCTTGTTGCTGATGGCGCAGGTGCAGGTGGGTATGCGGCAACGGCGCCAGGAACTGGTGGTGTACCGTACCCTGGGGGCCGGCAAGCGCCTGTTGCGCAGCACGCTGTGGTGCGAGTTTGCGCTGCTGGGGCTGGTGGCAGGGATAGCCGCTGCGGTGGGGGCGGAAGCGGCACTGTGGCTATTGCAAAGCCAGGTATTCGACTTCCCGTGGGCACCAACGCCGGTGCTGTGGTGGGCGTTGCCGTTGCTCAGTGCGCTGCTGTTGTCGCTGTGTGGCGGTTGGCTGGGCGTACGGTTGCTGCGCGGCCAGGCATTGTTCCGCAGTTACGACGGTTAAACCGCTGCATAGTCGGCCCGGCCCTCTGTTATTGGGGGCCGGGCCGATACCTTTGCTATTGAAAACCCACAGATTTCCTTTCCAGACTATCTGCCTGAAAGCGCCTTTTCCTCTTCTGCATCGATCCGTCGTTGAGTATTTGACTCAAGTGAAATCGCTTACAAATAAATGACTCTCCTTCAAGATTAATAACGAAGTCTGATAAGGGAGGTTTTTTATCTTGAGAGTATCAGTAAGTGATGTGAATTTTTTTGTAAATTTAATCAATAATATATGTTTGATTTAGTGTGTTGATTTATGGGTTTGTAAAAATAAAAATAATGTAACCGTTTCCACTAATGTGATCTCACTCACTTACCTCCCGCGGATTGCCTCCTATCATGACGGTTAACTGATTCAACGCTATCTATTGGAGGCTGTATGAGTGTTACCGCCAAAATTGCGTCGGCTGAGAAAAGCCAGACGAATGCCGGTATGACTTTTTTCGTCTGTTTTCTGGCCGCGCTAGCCGGGCTGTTGTTTGGCCTGGATATCGGCGTGATTGCGGGCGCTTTGCCGTTTATTGCCGGCTCTTTTCACATCACCAGTTCCCAACAGGAGTGGGTGGTCAGCTCGATGATGTTCGGCGCGGCGGTCGGCGCCGTGGGCAGCGGTTGGATGAATTTCCGCATCGGGCGCAAATACAGCCTGATGATCGGCGCGATCCTGTTCGTGGCAGGGTCGTTGTGTTCCGCAGCGGCACCCAATGTGGACATATTGATACTCTCGCGCATTCTGCTGGGGCTGGCGGTGGGCATCGCTTCCTATACCGCGCCGATTTACCTGTCTGAAATCGCGCCGGAGAAAATTCGCGGCAGCATGATTTCGATGTATCAATTGATGATCACCATCGGGATTTTGGCCGCCTACCTGTCTGATACCGCGTTCAGTTACACCGGCGCCTGGCGCTGGATGCTGGGGGTTATCACCATTCCGGCCGGCTTGCTGCTGATTGGCGTGTTCTTCCTGCCGGACAGCCCGCGCTGGCTGGCCTCGCGCAATCGCCATGAACAGGCGCGTCAGGTGCTGGAAAAGCTGCGCGACAGCAGCGCCCAGGCACAGCATGAACTAAACGAAATCCGTGAAAGCCTCAAGCTGAAGCAGAGCGGCTGGGCGCTGTTCAAGGACAATAAAAACTTCCGCCGCGCCGTTTTCCTCGGCATCTTGTTGCAGGTAATGCAGCAGTTTACCGGCATGAACGTCACCATGTATTACGCGCCGAAGATTTTTGGCCTGGCGGGTTTTGCCAGTACCGAACAGCAGATGTGGGGAACGGTGATCGTCGGGCTGGTTAACGTGCTGGCGACCTTTATCGCCATTGGGTTGGTGGATCGCTGGGGCCGCAAACCGACGCTGATCCTCGGTTTTATCGTGATGGCGGTGGGCATGGGGGCGTTGGGAACCATGATGAGCATCGGCATGAGCTCGCCGGCGACGCAATATTTCGCCGTTATCATGTTGTTGATGTTTATTGTCGGTTTCGCCATGAGCGCCGGCCCGTTGATTTGGGTACTGTGTTCAGAGATCCAGCCGCTGAAAGGCCGTGATTTTGGCATCACCTGTTCCACCGCCACCAACTGGATCGCCAACATGATCGTCGGCGCGACCTTCCTGACCATGCTCAATTCGCTGGGCAGCGCCTATACCTTTTGGGTCTACGCGGCGCTCAACGTGGCGTTTATCTTTATTACGCTGGCGTTGATCCCGGAAACCAAAAATATCTCTCTGGAACATATCGAACGCAATCTGATGGCCGGCAAGCCATTACGCAAAATCGGTACGCGCTAGTCTGCTGGCTGCGCGCATGAAACAGGCTTATGCGTCGGGTGCTAGCGCCCGATGCTGATGAAAGGGGAGCATGATGGCGATTTTAGTGACCGGCGGTGCCGGATACATAGGTTCACATACGGTACTGGCGCTGCTGGAGCGCGGTGAAGAGGTGGTGGTGTTGGATAATTTGATCAACGCCTCCGAAGAGTCCTTGCGCCGTGCAGAGCAACTGACCGGTAAAGCGGCGGTGTTCTACCAAGGGGATGTGCGGGACGCGGCGTGTCTGAGCCGGATCTTCGGCGAGCACAAGATCGCTTCGGTGATCCATTTCGCCGGCCTGAAAGCGGTGGGAGAATCCACCCGCAAACCGCTGGAGTACTACCAGAACAACGTAGCGGGCACGTTGGTATTGCTGGAAGCCATGCGCGACGCCGGGGTTCATCAGTTTATCTTCAGCTCTTCGGCGACAGTGTATGGTGAAGATGCGCCGGTGCCTTACCGGGAAGATATGCCAATCGGCGGCACGACCAGCCCTTACGGCACCTCCAAGTGGATGGTGGAGCAGATCCTGCAGGATTTCGCCAAGGCCGAGCCGGCCTTTTCCATTGTTTCTCTGCGCTACTTCAACCCGGTAGGCGCCCATGAGTCAGGATTGATGGGGGAAGACCCCAGCGGGATCCCGAATAACCTGTTGCCTTATATTGCTCAGGTGGCCGTCGGTAAGCGGGAGCACCTGAGTATATTCGGCGGTGATTATCCCACCAAAGACGGAACCGGCGTGCGCGATTATATTCACGTGATGGATCTGGCGCAGGGCCACCTGGCAGCGATGGATCACCTAAAGCAGATCGCCGGTTTTAAAGCTTATAACCTGGGATCCGGGGTAGGGCATTCGGTGCTGGAGATGGTGCATGCGTTTGAAAAAGCCGCCGGCGTTGCCGTGCCGTATCAGATCTTACCGCGCCGTGCCGGGGATTTGCCCGCTTTCTGGGCCGATGTCAGTTTGGCTAAACAGGAGCTGGGCTGGGAAGTGCAGCGTGGGATCGATGCGATGATGCGCGATACCTGGAACTGGCAAAGCAAAAATCCGCAAGGCTATCGGCGCTAAGGCTCCCTAAGCAACAGAAAAAGGGTTCAGTTATCGGTGAACTGAACCCTCTGTTTTAGTGCGGCGTAAACCCCTGGAGCCGCTTTTTTACGCCCCTATCCGGTCGCTTTGGTATTCGGGCTTCAGACAGTGTTCTTCCCTGACGGGAATTAATTGATCGCGGAGATGTTTGAAATACGGACAGACATGCAGTTGACGTAATGGGATTTTTTTCCCACTTCCATTTCCATGAATTATTACTTTTTATTAATGTATTTTTATTATTGGTTTTTGATGGTTTGCAACTTTTTCATAATACCTGCTACCTTTATTAAATAATAATTAACGCAATGGGTAAGTTATTATGAATAACACTCAGTCTAGCTATGCTCGTGCAATTGATTTTCATCCATCAGAACCCGAACGTCTAAAGTTTCTTGCGCAATCAATAGACCCATACAGCTATAAAATCCTTGAAAAAATACCCGTTGATAAAAATTGGCGTTGTCTGGATATTGGTACAGGTTCAGGGAGTTTTGCTGAGAAGTTATCCAGGTGTTGTCCTGAGGGGGAGGTTATAGGAACGGACCTGGATCTAACAAATTTGCCGGAGGGATATTCATTTCGCGCGATAGAACATAACGTCATTACGGATACCTTTGAACCGGAAAGTTTCGACTTAATTCATGCCCGATGGTTATTGTGTCATCTCAATGAGCGCGAACAAGTCTTGCCCAAGATAGTCTCTTGGCTAAAACCCAATGGATGGATATTTATTGAAGAAGCCCATCCCTTTCCCATTGAGTCTTCTCAAAATCATCAGTATCGGCAGGTTGCTATGGGGGTTTGGGAGGTTGTCGCCAACGCCATCGGGACCAGTGCCGACTGGGGGCGTTCTCTTCCCGCGCCGTTGACGGCTCTGGGGATGCGGAATGTCCGTATCGATCTTTGCACACCCACGGTTGGCGATACGGCGATGGGAAGATTTATGGCCGCGACCATTCGCCTTTTTGCTAAAGATATCTCTGCAATTAAAAATAACAGCCTCAATGAAATAGAAGAAATCGCCAAACGTGTCGAGTCGGCAGGGTTTTATGATTTTGGTTATGCCAATATTTCGGCTTGGGGCCAACGGTAATTTGTCTCCTCCGTTATTATTACCTGTGGTGATTAATGTGATTGTATTTTCATAGAGGGAATTAACTGTATTCAGACGAGTTTTTATCACGTGATTTGTGAACTGTCTGAATATAAGAGCAACAGGGATGGCACCACAGAAAAAGGGTTCAGTTATCGGTGTGAACTGAACCCTTTATTTTGCGCGGCGTAAAACCTTAAGCCAGCTTTTGCCCTGCCCAGGCCAGGCCGCTCTGGTATTCGGCCGGCAACAGCGGCGCCAGTGCCTGCAACGCCTGTTGCAGCACGGCGGCGCTCGGGTCGTTCAGGTTGAGATGGCCGACCTTGCGGCCTTCGCGCACTTCTTTCTCATACCAGTGCAAATGCACCAACGGCAGCGCCAGCCACTGTTGATTCACGGCGGTGCCGATCAGATTGACCATCACCGACGGCGTGCTTACCACAGGTTTTGGCAGCGGCAGGGCGAGAATGGCGCGCAGGTGCAGTTCGAACTGGCTGATGGAAGCGCCGTTTTGCGTCCAGTGGCCGCTGTTGTGCACCCGTGGTGCCAGCTCGTTAATCAGCAGGCTGTCGCCAACGATAAAGCATTCCATCGCCATCACGCCGACGTAGTTCAGCTCGTCGAGGATCGCCGCCAGCATCTGCTCAGCTTGCCGTTGCAGGGCGGGGTCAGGCTGCGGCAGCGCCACGCTGGTGCGCAGAATGCCTTCTTCATGCAGGTTATGGGTCAGCGGATAGAACACCGACTTGCCGTCGTGCCCGCGTGCGCCCACCAGCGAAACCTCGCCGGAGAAGTTAATCCCCTGCTCGACGATGCACTCGCCGTAGGCATCAGCCGGCAGTTCCGCTTCCTGGCCCGGGCGCAAGCGCCATTGGCCGCGGCCGTCGTAACCGCCAACGCGACGTTTGACGATCGCCAGTTCGCCGAGGGTGGCGAACACCTGCGGCCACTCGGCGGCATCGGCCAGCAATTGCCACGGCGCGGTGGCCAGCCCGAGCTGATCGAGCAGCTGTTTTTGCGTCAGGCGGTCCGCCAGACGGGGGAAAATATCGCGATTGACGAAGCTGTTGTGGGTCGCCAGTTCACGCGTCAGCGCGGTTTCCGGCCAGCGTTCGATTTCGGCGGTGATCACGCTGTTTTGATAGGGCACTGCTTCCGGCTCGGCGTCGATGCCGACCGGGTAAACGGCGATGCCCAGCGGTTCACCGGCCTGGCGCAGCATGCGGCCCAGTTGGCCGTTGCCCAGTACGCAAACCGGCTTCATGCTTCCTCCCGCGGATCCGGGTTGTTCAGCACCTCTTCGGTCTGCGCCTGGCGCCAGTCGGCCAGACGTTGTGCCAGCGCGATGTCGTGCAGCGCCAGAATTTGCGCCGCCAGCAGCGCGGCGTTGGCCGCACCGGCTTTGCCGATCGCCAGGGTGCCGACCGGAATGCCGCGCGGCATTTGCACGATGGAATACAGGCTGTCTACACCGCTCAGCGCGGCGCTTTGTACCGGAACACCCAGCACCGGAACCAGCGTTTTCGCCGCCAGCATGCCCGGCAGGTGCGCAGCACCGCCCGCACCGGCAATGATCACGTCAAAGCCATTGGCGCCGGCCTGTTCGGCGAAGCTGAACAGCTTGTCTGGCGTGCGATGAGCGGAAACGACTTCGACATGGAACGGGACATCGAGTTGGGTCAGGATTTCGGCCGCGAACTGCATGGTGGCCCAGTCACTTTTCGATCCCATTACAATTGCGATTTTAACCCCAGCGTTGGTGGCTGAAGCGGCGTTGGCTCCCATGGGTGTAAGGCTCCTGTAAGTGTACAAACGACGGCCGGTTGCCTGCGGCGGGAGGCCGAATGAGGGCGCAGATCATACCATGAGCGCACGGCGAGGAAAACGGTTGCGTCGCCGGTTTTCACCGTCGAAAACGCGAATTTTATTACTCGCGTGGCAAGTCAGGGGGTTAGAAAGGGAATTGGATCAGTTCGACGGCGTCGGCGCTGACTTTGATCATCGAACCTTCAGTGTGCCAGGCGCCCAGCACCACGCGGTGGGCCTTGCCGTTGCTCAGTTCCAGCTCATGCACCGCCGGGCGGTGGGTATGGCCGTGGATCATCCAGTGCAGGTTATGGCTCAGCATCGTCTGCTCAACCGCCTGCGGGTTGACGTCCATAATGGCTTGCGATTTGCCCTGATTGCTCTGCCGGCTGCGCGTGCGCATCCTGGCGGCGATCTTCAGGCGCCAGCGCAGTGGCATGGCCAAAAACAGCTTCTGGATTAACGGATTGTGCACCTTGCGGCGGAACCGCTGGTAGGCCTGATCGTCGGTACACAGCGTGTCGCCATGCAGGATCAGGATTTTGCGGCCGTACAGCTCCAGCACTTTCTCTTCCGGCAGCAGCTGCATGCCGCTGGCGCGGGCAAAGCGCTTGCCAAGCAGGAAATCGCGGTTGCCGTGGACAAAGTAGCAGGGCACGCCGGCTTGTTGCAGTGTCTTCAGCGCGGCGGCAATCTCCGCGTGCAGCGGCTCGGGATCGTCATCGCCGATCCAGGCTTCGAACAGATCGCCAAGAATGTACAGCGCTTCGGCGTGGATCGCATCGTGCCGCAAAAAACGCAGAAAACCGGCAGTGATTGCCGGTTCCTGTGCGCATAAGTGCAGATCCGCGATGAACAGCGTGTTCATGCAGCCGCGATTACTCGCCGACGGTAACGCTGGTGACGATCACGTCTTCTACCGGAACGTCCTGGTGCATGCCGCTGCGGCCAGTTTTCACGGCTTTGATCTTGTTGACCACGTCCATGCCTTCAACCACTTCGGCAAATACGCAGTAACCCCAGCCTTGCGCGTTCTCGGCGCGGAAGTTCAGGAAGTCGTTGTCAGCCACGTTGATGAAGAACTGAGCGGTAGCGGAGTGCGGATCGTTGGTACGCGCCATCGCCAGGGTGCCTACGGTGTTTTTCAGACCGTTGTTGGCTTCGTTCTTGATGGTCGCTTTGGTGTCTTTCTGGTTCATGCCTGGCTCAAAACCGCCGCCCTGAATCATGAAACCATTGATAACACGGTGGAAGATAGTGTTGTCGTAGAAACCTGCACGGCAGTAATTCAGGAAGTTTTCAACGGTAACCGGCGCTTTGTCAGCAAAGGTGTTGATAACGATGTCGCCGTGATTAGTGTGGAAAGTAACCATAGTTTTAGTCCTAACAAGATGAAGTGAGACGTCACGTAGAGCGAGTGAACATTCAGACCGACCTTATAACATATCTCCTTTAACGAGTCAGCAGCGGCTAAACCGCGCAGGCTCAGTGGTAAAACGGGTGTTGTTATATTATAACAAAGGCGACGGGCATTAATTTATACCTCTAGCTTGCAAGATGGCGGGGATATCACCGATTTGCGCCACCCGGCGCAGCAAAGCGCGGGCTTAACCTTGCATTAGATCAGGCTTCGGGTTTCAATACGTTGCTGGATGAACAGCCCAATTATCATTTTTGTTATCACGCACACCACGGAATGTCCCGATGCTAAAGATTTTTAATACCCTGAGTCGTCAAAAAGAGGAATTCAAACCCATTCATGCCGGTAAAGTGGGCATGTACGTGTGCGGGGTAACCATCTATGACCTGTGTCATATCGGCCACGGGCGTACCTTTGTCGCTTTCGACGTGGTGGCGCGTTACCTGCGTTATCTCGGCTATTCGCTGAACTATGTGCGCAATGTGACCGACGTTGACGACAAAATTATCCGCCGCGCGACAGAAAACGGCGAAAGCTGCGATCAACTGACCGCACGCATGCTGGCGGAGATGCACGCGGACTTCGATTCGCTGCTGATCGAACGCCCGGATCAAGAGCCGCGAGCCACCCAGCATATCGCCGAGATCATCGAGATCACCCAACGCCTGATCGATCGCGATCACGCCTATGTAGCCAGCAATGGCGACGTGATGTTCTCGATTGACAGCGATCCGCAATACGGCCTGCTGTCGCGCCAGGATCTGGATCAGTTGCAGGCCGGCGCGCGCGTTGAGATTGACGACGTGAAGCGCAACCCGATGGACTTCGTGCTGTGGAAGATGTCCAAACCGGGCGAACCTAGCTGGGAATCGCCGTGGGGCGCGGGCCGTCCGGGCTGGCACATTGAATGTTCCGCCATGAACTGCAAGCAGCTCGGCACCCATTTCGACATCCACGGCGGCGGTTCGGATCTGATGTTCCCGCATCACGAAAACGAGATTGCCCAGTCCAGCTGCGCCCACGACGGCCCGTACGTCAACTACTGGATGCACTCCGGCATGGTGATGATCGACCGCGAGAAGATGTCGAAATCGCTGGATAACTTCTTCACTATCCGCGACGTGCTCGGCCATTACGATGCCGAGACGGTGCGTTACTTCCTGATGTCCGGCCACTATCGCAGCCAGCTGAACTACAGCGAAGAGAACCTCAAGCAGGCGCGCACCGCGCTGGAGCGTTTGTACACCGCACTGCGCGGCACCGACGCCAACGCGCAACCGGCCGGCGGCGAAGCCTTCGAAGCCCGCTTCCGTGAAGCGATGGACGACGATTTCAACACCCCGGAAGCCTACTCGGCGCTGTTCGATCTGGCGCGTGATGTTAACCGCCTGAAAGGCGAAGACATGGCGGCGGCCAACGGGCTGGCGGCGGAACTGCGCAAGCTGGCGAAGGTGCTGGGCCTGCTGCAACAGGAGCCGGAACAGTTCCTGCAAAGCGGCGCACAGGCTGACGACGGTGAAGTGGCGGAGATCGAGGCGTTAATCAAACAGCGTAACGACGCGCGTAAAGCCAAAGACTGGGCGTTGGCGGATGCCGCTCGCGATCGGTTGAACGAGATGAATATCGTGCTGGAAGACGGCCCGCAGGGGACCACCTGGCGCCGTAAGTAACAGACGCAGGCCGTGACTAGTCCTGGCATAGGTTGACACTTTTATGCCTGTAAAACGCCTGATGCACTGCATCGGGCGTTTTGTATTTTAGTGACTGGTGAGGCCGCTCTCTGTTGTAAATTTCTATCGATTCCCTCACCATCTTTCTTGCCTGCTCCAGATCTGCCGGGCGTGATAGCAAAAACTCCGTCTTCAGTATCCCGTTCACCCTTTCCGCCA
>NZ_QYYG01000006.1 GCF_003591175.1 Serratia inhibens
TTTGCCTGGCGGCAATAGCGCGGTGGTCCCACCTGACCCCATGCCGAACTCAGAAGTGAAACGCCGTAGCGCCGATGGTAGTGTGGGGTCTCCCCATGCGAGAGTAGGACACTGCCAGGCATCAAATAAAGCAACAAGCCCTACGTGAAAGCGTAGGGCTTTTTGTTTTATTTATTTTTTGGTGTTCTACTCGAGCATGGGCATGCGAAAAGCCCGTCGGGAACGGGCTTCAACGCCGCTTGCGGCGGCCCCGAAGGGGTGAGTCTCAGGATGAGACGAGTATTGTAGGACACTGCCAGGCATCAAATAAAGCAACAAGCCCTACGTGAAAGCGTAGGGCTTTTTGTTTTGCAAAAAACAGACTGTAATCTTCTCTTATTTCATTTCACTATTTAATATTCATCACAAAAACTGCGCTTTGCATCCTGTTTTGCCAGATATCCTTCGCCTGCTATCAGGTTTAATTGTTAACTTAAACATAACAACAAAGTAATAATTAAACGGCAGGACGCCGACTTCACTACTTATCTGGCTCGGAGAAGACAATATGACAGAAACAACCTCGGTCATTGGGGATGGGGATGCCGCCGACCTGGCGGTTCAGGATAAAAAGCAGCGTATTTTCGCTATCGTTGGCGCTTCATCGGGAAACCTGGTGGAGTGGTTCGATTTTTACGTTTACTCTTTCTGCTCGATCTATTTCGCCGCTTCGTTCTTTCCCGCCGGCAACAGCACAACCCAACTGCTGCAGACCGCAGGCGTCTTTGCCGCAGGCTTTTTTATGCGCCCGATTGGCGGTTGGCTGTTCGGTTATATTGCTGATAAACATGGCCGCAAAAATTCGATGTTGATTTCGGTCTGCATGATGTGCGCCGGATCGCTGGTGATCGCCTGTTTGCCAACCTATGACTCGATCGGCAGTTGGGCGCCGGTGTTATTATTGGTTGCTCGGTTGTTCCAGGGCCTGTCCGTTGGTGGTGAATACGGCACCAGCGCTACCTACATGAGTGAAGTGGCAATCAAGGGAAAGCGTGGGTTCTATGCTTCTTTCCAATATGTGACGCTGATTGGTGGCCAATTGCTGGCGCTATTGGTTCTGGTCGCGTTGCAGCAAATCCTTTCTACAGAAGAGCTAAAAGCTTGGGGCTGGCGCATTCCGTTTGCGCTGGGCGCAGTATTGGCGGTAGTTGCGCTGTACCTGCGACGTTCGCTGAATGAAACCTCCGATGCGAAAACCCGCAATCATAAAGATGCCGGTTCGCTGAAAGGTTTGTGGAAAAACCGTAAGGCGTTTCTGATGGTGCTGGGTTTTACCGCCGGCGGTTCATTGAGTTTCTATACCTTCACCACCTATATGCAAAAATACCTGGTGAATACCTCTGGCATGGACGCCAAGCTGGCCAGCGGTATCATGACTGCCGCATTGTTTATTTACATGCTGTTGCAACCATTGGTAGGTGCGTTCTCGGACAAAATTGGCCGTCGTAGTTCAATGTTGGTCTTCGCTTCGTTTGCCACACTGATGACGGTGCCTATTCTGATGACGCTGAAAAACGTGTCCAACCCTTATGCAGCATTTGGATTGATAGTTCTGGCGCTGTTTATCATCAGTTTTTACACGTCGATCAGTGGGTTGTTGAAGGCTGAAATGTTTCCGCCGGAAGTTCGTGCACTGGGCGTCGGGCTGTCTTATGCGGTGGCTAATGCGATGTTTGGCGGTTCTGCCGAGTATGTTGCCCTGTCGCTGAAGTCGTTCGGCGTGGAGAACGCTTTCTTCTGGTATGTTTCCGGTATGTGTCTGCTGGCCCTGATCGTTTCGCTCAAGTTGCATCGCAAGGGGAAAGAGGTGCAGCTGTAAATCAGCGAGCAGCGTGATACAGACTATAGCCGGTCGCTGCTCCTGCCACGTCCCAGGCAAAATCTTTCCAGCTCCAGCCGGTGCCGCCTTCGCGACTGTCATACAGTTCTTTGGCGGCACCGAGCCCAATGGAGAACATCAGGCCGAAACTGCGGCTTCTGGCCTCGCTCCAGTTTTGGTGATCGCCATAAGCGGTACCGGCGGCAGCGAAGGCCGCTGAGGCGACGAAATGCTGCGCCTTATCTTTACCTGCCCAGTTGTCGTTTGCCACATGAGTGCAGCCGCCAGTGAGAAGCAAAAAGGGTGGGACAAGCAAGAGGCGGAATGGGCACATAATGAAAACATCCTGTTGTCATGGCGTACAAAAAACCCCAGCCTTGGCCGGGGTCCGTGATAACTGAATTATAGCGGGATTACAGTATACGGCTAATCAACCGGTCAATACGGATACGGCGCAGGCGACGGATCAGCTTGCGCACTTTGACCGGATACTGCTGAATAGTTTGCAGTTCAAGATAGTTGCCTACCACGGTGGTATGGGTGCGGATACACTCCAGTTCTTTGTGGCGTTGTTCGCGCATCTCCTGTTTCGGATCGTGGATCAGAATGGCATTCTCCAGATCCAGCCGCCAGGCGCGCGGGTTGAGGTTGTTACCGGTGATCAGCTGCCATTCGTCATCTACCCACATACCTTTCAGGTGATAGCTGTTATCGCCGTCTTTCCACAGGCGCACAATCAGCTGGCCGGTATCGATATAACGCTGCAACCGGCTGAGAAAGCGGCGCAGGTTAATTTCGTACAGATAAGGCAGCGCACCGATAATTTTGAACGGCTGATCTTCAGGAATATAGAAGTCGTTGGCGGTCTTATCGCCGACGATGATTTCCACCTGTTTACCCTGGCGCAGCAGATAAATGATATTGCGTACCAGCAGCGCCGGCAGGTTGAAATAGGGGGTACACAGCGTCAGTTTCTGATCGGCGCAGGACATCAGATGATGAATGGTTTTATTCAGCACGCTTTGTTTACCCAGCCCAACCAGCGGTGTTACCGCCAGCTCATCGTTGCCCGCGTTGTTACGGAAGTGATAACCGGCACGGCGCAGAGCGAAGCGAAACAGGCGAGTCTCGTTTTTGATCTCAGGGCTTTTCGGACGATCGTCGCGATCCAGGCGCTGTACCGCACCAGCGGCCAACAGGTGCTGTTTGATGTAATCGATCAAGGTATCGGCCAGAGCGCCGTTAGTGATCAACTGGTAACGATCGTAACGGTATTTCTCGTGCTGATGCAGGTAAACGTCATTGATACTGGCACCGCTGTAAATAACGGTATTATCGATAACAAACCCTTTCAGGTGCAGCACCCCCAAGGCTTCTCGGGTATTTACCGGCACGCCGTAGACCGGAATTTGCAGCCCCGGGTGCTGGTCTGCCATCGAACAGTACCAATCGGCATTGGTATTGGCGGCCGCGGCGCCAATGCGCCCACGCTGGGCGCGATGCCAGTCGACCAAAATGCAAATCTCCAGTTCCGGACGCTGTTGCTTTGCCTGATAAAGCGCATTGAGAATGTCGCGCCCGGCGTCGTCATGCTCCAGATACAGAGCGACCAGATAGATGCGATGGGTGGCGTTAGCGATCAATTCCAGCAGCGTAGTGCGGTAATCGGACGGTGTGTACAAGGTACGGACATCAGCTACCGTTTGGGGGAGTTTTGGCAGTTGTGCAAGGTGTTGTTGATGTTTGCTACGTTTAAATTTTGACAACATCACAGTGCGCTTCTTCTCTCATGATTAGATGGCCGGAACGCCAAATACGGAAAAACAATAAAACGAATAATCAGGCGATAATACCACTAGTTGTCCCGATTGTGCGTATGTTTTGGCGTTAAGTGGTGGATTCGTAGCGCATTGCGACACAGGTCACTGCGCGTCGCCAGCCTGCAGCGGCAGGGTCAAATTGACGATCCCGTCCTCAAGTTGCACATCAATGCCAAAGCCCAGCCGTTGTGCCAAGGCAATCATGCCGCGGTTATTCGGCATGGTGATGCCGGTCAGACGGGTCAGTCCGTGAGCGCGGGCATAGGCGATCATCTTTTCCAGCAGTTGGCGGCCGAGGCCCAGCCCTTTCAGATCAGAGCGCACCAGCACGGCGAATTCCGCGTCGGTATTGTCCGGATCGGAAAGCGCACGCGTTACGCCGATGATTTGCTCATCGCGTACGGCGACAAAAGCCATCTCCCGATCGTAGTCGATTTGCGTCATGTTAGCCAAATCGTCATGGGTAAACTCGTTGATCTCACTGAAATAGCGGTAGTAGAGATCTTCCTTGGTCACGCGATCGATAAAGTGCTTCAGCGCCGGCTCGTCCTCCGGCAGAATTGGCCGGAACAAGCACTGCGAACCATCTTTCAAGCGGATAGCTTCTTCCAGTTCATGGGGATAAGGGCGGATCGCCAGCCGTGCCTGCGGATCGCCCTCGAAAGGCGCAATTTGCATGGAAACGTCCAGCAGCGTGAATTCGCTGCCAGAGGCCAACACCGGGTGGATGTCCAGCCGGGTGATTTCAGGGCAGTCGAGGATCAGGTTAGATACCTGCACCAACAGACGGCTCAGCCCGGGAATATCCAGCGGCCGCAGTGCGCTGCGCCCAC
This sequence comes from Serratia inhibens, assembly GCF_003591175.1. Taxonomy (GTDB): domain Bacteria; phylum Pseudomonadota; class Gammaproteobacteria; order Enterobacterales; family Enterobacteriaceae; genus Serratia; species Serratia inhibens. Next base: position 4,512 of record NZ_QYYG01000006.1, read on the forward strand.
GGATCTTTCCACCCTTAACCGCCTGCAGCACCAAATAGCGTGCCAGCGCCATATTCAGCGGCGGCAAGGCTACGGCGACCTGGTTTTCCTGCCGCCATTCGATCCCCCCTTCGCCCAGCATGATCAGCGGACCAAAAATAGCGTCCTGCTCTACTGCAATACGCAGTTCCTGCGCTCCGGCACGGTTGGCCATGCTTTGCACCAGCAGGCCGTGAATGCGGGCCTGCGGATAGGTGCGTTTTACGCGATCGAGAATAGCGTCCGCCGCACGCTGAACCTCGGTGGCGGTACGCAGGTAGAGCATAACGCCCTGAACCTCTGATTTATGAGGAATATCCGGCGAGCGCAGCTTCAGCGCCACCGGATAACCGATTTGTTCGGCGATGTGCACCGCTTCGGTACTGTCTTCGGCAATCCAGGTGGGCAGGGTGGTCAGATCGTAGGCCTGCAGAATGGATTGCACTTCGTGGGTATCGAGCTGCGTAGCGCCTTCGGCCAGCGCCTGATGGATGAGCCTATGCGCATCGGCGGTGTTGGCCGTAAGGCCGATCGGGAGCGCCGGGGTCTCTTTCAGCTGCTTCTGGTTACGGCGATATTCCACCATATGCATAAAGGCGGTCACCGCGCCTTCCGGGGTGCGGTAGGTCGGGATACCCGCCTCGGTAAACAATCGCCGGGCTTCTTGCGAAGAGTATTCGCCGCACCAGTTGGTGAGCAGCGTGATGCGTTTACCGCGCGGGTGCTGGCGCACCGTATCGATAATGCGTTCAGCGGTGGCGGTGCCCGGGGCTGCCGCGCTTGGGGCGTGGATCAGCAGCAGAGCATCGTAGTCGTGGCTGTCGAGCAGCGTCTTGACCGCCGCCAGATAACGTTGCGGCGTGGCATCATCACGTAGATCTATGGGGTTACCGGCGCGAATAGACTCCGGCAAAACCTCGCCGAGCTGCGTCAGGCTCTCTTCCCCCAACTGCGCCAGCTTGCCGTTGCGGCCTAGCAGTTCGTCTAACGCCATCGCTGCCGGTGCAGCGCCGTTGCTGACGATCATCAGCCGCTCACCGCGCAGCGGATGCATATGGCTCAGGGTTTCCACCGCTGAGAACAGTTCGTGGGTGTCCTGAACGCGCAATAACCCCGCACGCTGGATGGCGGCATCATAGGCCGCGTCCAGGCCTTGCTGGCTGTTGAGCAGCAGTTGGGCTTGTTGGCTGCGGCCGCTTTTGATCACCAGTATCGGTTTATTGCGCGAAGCGCTGCGCGAGGCAGACAAAAAGCGGCGTGCGTCGCTGATGTTTTCCAGGTACAGCAAGATGGCGCTGGTTTTACTGTCGCGAGCCAGAAAATCCAGCAGGTCGTCGACGTCAATATCCAGGCTGTCACCCAGCGCGATAAAATAGGAAAACCCGACCTCGCGTTGCTGGGCCCAGTCGAGAATGGTATTGGCGACGGCGGCCGACTGTGAAATAAACGCCAGTTTACCCTTGAGGATCGGTACCGGTGAGAAACTGGCGTTGAGGCCTTGCCAGGGGGCCAGCAGGCCCAGGCTATTCGGCCCAAGCAGGCGCATCGAGTAACGTTGCGCGCAGGCTTTCAACTCGGCGAACTGTTCCGGTGGGGAGGAGAGCACAATGGCGGTTTTACAGCCGCGTTTGCCCAGGGCCTCAATCAATGCCAGGTTGCGTTGTGCGTGGGTGCAGAGTATTGCCAGATCCGGCGTCAGCGGCAGGCTGGCGACGTCCGGGTAGGCCATCACGCCGCACACGGCCTTATAACGCGGCGTGACCGGCATTACCGGCCCGCTGAAGCCACCGGCCAGCAAGTTGCTCATCATCAGATTACCGGCGCGGCCGGGCTGTTGTGAAGCGCCGAGAACGGCAATCGATTTAGGACGTAAAAGCGCTTCTAACCCTCGCTGGCTCATGCACGGCTCCTTTTGGCAACGTTACCCCTGATTCTAGGCGTTTTGCGGCAGCTTTGCTGTGACCGGTGCCTCCGGGCGCGTAGGTTTCCCGGCCAGATATTGTTGACGGAAATAACGAAAATGCTGGTTCAACCCCTCAGATGCGGCGGCATCGCCGGCCTGTTGCAACAACGCCGCAGCCACTTCTGCCGTGCAGTGTTGCTCGGTGCGGCTGGCTTCACGCAACTGGTAATTCGAAGCGGCGGTGACATTGAGCGAGAACACCGGGAATGCGTTCAGATACGGGCTCTTGCGGAACATCTTGCTCGCCTCGGTCCAGGTGCCGTCGAGCATGATAAACAGCGGCGGTTTGCCACCGGCAGGCAGTTCGCTGAACACCGGCCGCTCAGGAGCGGCGTAGGAGGCGGGGAAGACTACGTAAGGTTGGCGTTGCGGATCGTTAATCGCCTTCAGCAACTCGGGGTCGACCTCGGTGCGCGACCAGAGGAACGCTTGGGTATCCGGCAGGATATCGGCTATCAGGCGGCCGGTATTGCTTGGCTTCAATGGTTCCGCACCAAACATGATCAAACAGAAACGGCTGGCCGCCGGCTGTGGCTGGATGGTGTCGCACAGGCAGTTTTTATGGGGCAGCAGGCAGCCCTGACAACGCGGTATGCGATTACCGCGCGCCAGAAAAGGGCGGGTAGAGCGTTCCAGACGAAATTGGCGCAGGCGGAGTACGGCGTTGTCAGTCATAAATATCCTGGGGAAAACCGCTATTGTAGCGCAGAAAAAAGCCCGGCGGGAGCGCGCGGGCCAGTTCGAATTGCGCCAGTATCGCCCGCAATGGGCAACACCGCCTATACCCTATGGATTTCAAGTTGCAGCTAGGCGCCCAGCTCACTCACCCAGGAGCTTACTTAGGTAAGTGACTGGGGTGAGTGAGTGCAGGTAACAACGCTGCAGCTTGAAAGGCGACGGGTATATACTTTCTGCGTTAAACTAGTTCATTGAGCCAGTTATCGAACGGCGTTTTCGGCATCGCACCGTTGAGCATATCGACCATTTTGCCTTCACGGAACAGCATGATGGTCGGAATGCTGCGGATACGGAAGCGGGCGCTCAGTTCCGGTTCGGCTTCGGTGTTCACCTTCACGAAGCGTACTTTGCCGGCGCGCTCTTCGGCAACGTCTTCGAAGACGGGCGCAAAGTTGACGCAGGGGCCGCACCACGGCGCCCAGAAATCGACGACTACCGGCAAGTCATCCTGCAGCAGTTGGTCCAGCGTGGCTGCGGTAGCGTTGATCACTTCGCCGTCAAATAACGGGTGGCCGCAGCGGCCGCATTTCGCGCCGTCCGACACTCGTTCTTCAGGTACGCGGTTGGTGGCATTGCAAGCTGCACAGACTGTATTCATGTTTACCTCGGAGACTGAGAAAGCATTCCACGCCGCAGTCAGGTTGCGGAGTTGTTTCTTTAATGCTGGTTATTATCGGTAAAAACGGGGCATTGAACAAAGAGGTTTGTTCAATGGATACGATAGTTGCTAGCTTTTAGCGCAAGTAGGTGGCTTAGCACCCCAACATCAGGTAATCTTCGCGCCCTGCGCGTTGGTGGAGAAGACAATGAACGATTCATTTAGTGGCAAAAACGGTAAAGTTAAAGTGATGTACGTCCGCAGTGACGACGACAGCAGCGACGACCGTAACAAGAATAAACGTCCGGCCGGCAAAGGCCGTCCGGCTGACGGTGCGCGCTCGGGCCGTACCGGTCAGGACAAGCCGCGTGGCAATAATGATCGCCGTGGCTCCGATTCTCGCCGCAGTGAAAGCGATCGTCCTCGCCGTCCGGCGCATACTGAAGACCGTGGCGGTTATGATTCGCCGTGGAAAACCGTGTCACGCGCCCCGGAAGAAGAGCCGGCGTTCGATCACGGTGGCATCAGTGGCAAAAGCTTTATCGATCCGGAGCAGTTGCGCCGCCAACGTGCGGAAGAAACCCGCGTCTACGGTGAGAATGCCTGTCAGGCTCTGTTCGCCAGCCGCCCGGACGCCATTGTTCGCGCCTGGTTCGTGCAGTCCGTTACGCCGCGTTTCCGCGAAGCGCTGCGCTGGATGGCGGCTAACCGCAAAGCTTACCACGTGGTGGATGAAGAAGAGCTGGCGAAAGCGTCCGGCACCGAACACCACGGCGGCGTGTGTTTCCTGATCAAGAAGCGTCAGGGTCTGGATGCGCAAACCTATCTGAAAGAAGCCCCGGCGAAAGATTGCGTGCTGGCGTTGGAAGAAGTGGGCAACCCGCACAATCTGGGCGCTATCGTCCGTTCTTGCGCCCACTTTGGCGTGAACGGCGTGCTGTTGCAAGATCCGGCGGTGCTGGAATCCGGTGCGGCGGTGCGTACTGCCGAAGGCGGCGCGGAGCACATCAAGGCGATTAACGCCGATGACTTCCTGTCGGTGCTGGATACCTTCCGCAAAGCGGGTTACACCATCGTCACCACCTCAAGCCACAAAGGCACTCCGTTGGCGCAAGCCAAGCTGCCGGCCAAAATGGTGCTGGTGCTGGGCCAGGAACGTGACGGCCTGAGCGACAGTGCGTGGCAGCAGGGGGATATGAGCGTGTCCATCGGCGGTACCGGTAAGGTGGAAAGCCTGAACGTATCGGTCGCGACCGGCATTTTGCTGGCTGACTGGTGGCGTCAGAATCAAGCGTAACGGTTAGAAAACCGGAACCTTTGAAGCCGCTGTGTCATGGGAGGCAACTCGTAATTCGCAGGGTATCATCGGGAATATAAAGAACGGGCGCCTCAGAAGGGCGCCCGTTTTGTTTGGTGAGATTCAGTGAGCGCCGCCGCCGCCACCGCCGGAGCTGAATGGCGGTTTCGCCACCCAGACCAACGCCAGCAGGATCAGGAACACCCCCGCCGCCAGCCAGAAGATCTCGTTGGCAGAGATAATCAGCCCCTGCGCGGTGATCTCGTTGGCAATATAAGCCGAGGCCTGCTGTTTGCTCATGCCGACCTGTTCCAGCTGTCGGTACATCTCCTGCGACTGCGGGTTGTAAGGGTTTACAAACTCCGCCAGTTGCGAGTGGTGCTGCGACTCGCGCTGGGTCCACAGCGTGGTGGTAATCGAGGTGCCGATTGAACCTGCCAGCGTACGGGTAAAGTTCGACAGGCTCGATGCCGCCGCCATGCGCTCCGGCGGCAGGCCGGACAGCGTAATGGTGATCAGTGGCATAAAGAAGCAGGCAATGGCGAAACCCTGGATAAACTGCGGCCAGGCAGAAGCGCCAAAATCCATTCCCGGTTCAAACGTATAGGCGCGCCAATAGAAACACACGGCATACATAACGAAGCTGAAGGTCACCAGTCGCCGCATGTCGAGCCGGTTGCCGAATTTACCGATAATAGGTGACAGCAACACGGGTAACAACCCGATAGGGGCCGAAGCCAGGCCAGCCCAGGTGGCGGTATAGCCATAGACCTCCTGCAACAACTGCGGCAACAGTACGATAGAGCCGAAGTACAGCATGTAGGCCAGGCTGATGCACAGACAGCCAATGGTAAAGTTGCGCGATTTGAACAGCGACAAATCCACCACCGGGTGGTCATCCGTTAGTTCCCACACCACCAGGAACACCAGCGCCACTACGGCCACGACCGTCAGGACGATAATCTCCGTCGAGTTGAACCAATCCAACTCTTTACCCTGATCGAGCATTACCTGCAGCGAACCGATCCCGACAATCAGTAACACCAGACCGACGGTGTCGATCGGTTTGATCTCGGTTTTGGTTTCTCTGCCTTTCAGCGTCGCCATCGCCACCAGGATCACGAACAGGCCAATCGGGATATTGATGAAGAAGATCCAGCCCCAGTGATAGTTATCGCTGATATACCCGCCGAGGATCGGTCCGAATATCGGCGCCACGATCACCGTCATCGACCAGAGCGCCAGAGCCATCGCTCGTTTGGCGGGCGGATAGTTGTTCAGCAACAGGCTTTGCGACAGCGGGATCAACGGCCCCGCCACCAACCCCTGGATCACGCGGAAGAAGATCAGCATGCCCAGGCTGTTGGAAATGCCGCACAGCCAGGAGGCGAGGGCGAACAGCGCCGTGGACCAAAGGAACAGGCGCACCTCACCGATGCGCTTGGCCAACCAGCCGGTGATCGGAATGGAGATGGCATTCGCCACCCCAAACGAGGTGATCACCCAGGTCCCCTGCGAGTTGGAGGACCCGAGGTTACCGGCGATGGTCGGGATCGCCACGTTGGCGATGGTCGAGTCCAGTACCTGCATGAAGGTCGCCATGGCGAGCGCGACCGTCATCCAGGCTAACTGTGCGCCTTCAAGCGGTTTCTGTGCCAAGGTAGCCTCCCGCGCGCTTAGCCGGCATTCGCATGGATCACGTCGGCGATCATTTGATCAACCGGCGCCAGATTCAACGCCAGTGCGTTGGTCTGGTACAGCGGCTTGTCGCGTACCACGTCAGACAGCATGCGGCCATCCAGATTGGTGGTGTCCACTTTAACCAGCGTCGACAGGCCAATGCGCAGCGGATGGTCGGCAATTTGTTTGGCATCCAGCTCGATACGTACCGGTATGCGCTGAACCACTTTGATCCAGTTACCGGTGGCGTTCTGTGCAGGCAGCAGCGAGAAGGCGCTGCCGGTGCCCATATCGATGCCGACGACTTTGCCGGTGTACACCACGTCATCACCGTAAACGTCGCTGACTACGCTTGCCGACTGGCCGATGCGCATATTGGCGATCTGGGTTTCTTTGAAGTTGGCGTCAACCCAGATGTGCTCGGCAGGGACCACCGCCATCAGCGGGGAACCGGCGGCGATTTGCGCGCCCACCTGTACGCTGCGGCGAGAAACATAACCGGTGATCGGGCTGATGATTTTAGTCCGTTGCAATGCCAGCCAGGCATCGCGCATCTGCGCGGCGGACTGCTGAATTGCCGGTTGTTTCTCCAGCGGGGTATCCAGCACCATCGCCTGATTGGCGTTATATTGCTGTACCGCCACTTCCAGCGCCGCTTTGGCGCTGTCGACCGCATCACGCGCGTGTTGCAGCTCTTCGCGCCCGATGGCGTCAACGCTGCCCAACACCACGCGGCGTTTGAGGTCGTTCTCCGCCTTGCTCAGGTCAGATTTGCGCAGGGCAATATTGGCCTGATACTGCTTGCTGTTGATGATCAACTGGTGGGTCTGGCGCACGCTGTTGGCCAGGCTGGTCCTGGCGCGCTCCAACGCCTGTTCGGCATCGGTCGGATCGAGCGTCAACAGGACATCGCCTTGTCTCACGTAGTCGGTGTTATCGAAATTGACGCTGTTTACGCTGCCGTTCACCTGCGCCATGATCTGCACCTGGTTGCCGGATACGTAGGCATCATCGGTTTCCTGGTGATGACGCAGTACCAGGAACCAATACACTAAATAAGCCACCCCAATAACAATGAAAATAACCGTCAGCAACAGCAGCCAAAACTTGCGCTGCTTCTTTTTGCCGCTCGGCTGCTGCGGGTTTTGAGTCTCCGCGCTTGCGCTCATGGTGTTCTCCAAGCTCTCTATTTTATTATGCTTTTGAATCCGCTATGGCCGGGGCTTGATAGCCACCGCCCAGCGCGCGGATCAGTCCTATCTTCGCCTGCAACAAATTGCTGCTGGCCGTCAGTTCCGCCTGTTGCTGCTGCAAGAGCTGCGTCTGGCTGGTCAACAGTTCGTCGCGCCCGATAATCCCTGCCTGGTATCGTGCGTTTGCGACTCGGTACACCTGCTGCATCGATTGGGACGCGGATGCCGCCTGCAGCTGCTGTTGCGCAGTACTTTGCTGGACGGTGATGGCATCGGCGGTTTCCTGCACGGCATTCAGGATGGTTTGGTTATAGGATTCGACCGCTTCGTCATACAGCGCGGACTCCTCGCCCAGCTTGCTGCGCAGTGCGCCGGCGTGGAAGATCGGCAGCGAAATCGCCGGCATCACGTTCCAGGCCTGGCTGGCCGCTTCAAACAGATTCGGGCTGGTGCCACTGGTATTGGTGGTGGTCAGACCGGCAAAGGCTGAAATGGTCAGGCTGGGGTAAAATTCTTTACGCGCGGCGTTGACGCGCTGGTTGTAGGATTCCACCAATTGACGCTGGGCGGCGATATCCGGGCGTTTACCCAGCAGATCGGCGGTCAGTTCGCCTTTTGGCGCCATCAGCGTATTGGCGGGCAGCGCCACCGGGCGCAGGTTTTGCATGGCGCTCGGGCCTTGGCCGGCGAGGGCCGCCAACTGGTGTTTCAGCTGTTCAATCTGCGACTGCAACTGCAGGATCTGTTGTTTGGCGCTGTCGGCCTGCGCCTGGGTTTGTTGCGGAATATCAATACCGGTGATGCCGGCTTTATATTGCCGCTGGCGTAGTTCTGTCAGGCGTTGGTTGTTGTCCACTTCCTGTTGCAGCAGTTTTTCCAGCGCGAAGTTGCTCTGTAACAGGTAATAAGAGGAAGCCACCGAACTGGTCAGCGTCAGTGCCGCCTGTTCCTGCTCGGCGCGGGCCGCATCGACCTGGGCCTTGGCGGCGTTGACCTGGTTGCGGTACTTGCCCCACCAGTCAAATTCGTAGGCCAGGTTCAGCCCCAGCGAGTTGGAACTTTCATAGATTGGCTTATGCGGATACCCCAACCCCATATTGACGTTTTGCGGCACGCGTTGACGTTCAGTGCTGGCGTTCAGATCCAGATTCGGACCGTTGGCCGCATTAGCCTGGCCCATGACGCTCTGCGCTTCACGCACGCGGGCAGCGGCCTGGCGCAGCGTCGGCGAGCTTTGCAGCGTTCGGGTCATCAGGGCATCGAGCTGCGGATCGTTAAGTGCACGCCACCACTGCGGACTGACGTTCAACGAGCTGACTTTCGGCTGCGACAGCTGCAGGCTCTGCGAGTCCATCAGTGTGGATTGCGGGGCAATATTATCGGTAGACGCACACCCGGCCAGCAGCAATACCGCGAACAGCGGGGTGAACCTCCAGTTAAATGGGGATCGCATAAGTAAGTACCTGAACAGAAATTGTGAATTAGGATAACTGTTCTGTGATTTCCATTTGATCCAGACGTGCCAATAGTTTGCGCGTCAGCTTTTCAAGCTGTTGCTGTTCATCATTGTTCAGCGTGGACCACAGGAAATGCAGACATTTGTGCTGCGGTGGCAGCAGTTGACTGAGAAACTCTTCGCCCTGGGGCGTCATATGCAGATGCAGGCAGCGGCGGTCATGGTCGCTTTCCCGGCGCTCAATCCAGCCGCGCTTTTCCAGCTCATCGGCAATACGCGTAGCATTGGTGCGCGAAGAACCCAGAGCAGAGCTTAGCTCAGAAGGCTGAATGCTGTGATTTTCCTGCGCATCCAGGGTAATCAGCGCCATAAACAATGTTTCGTTAATCCCTTGTGCCTTGAGCATTTTATTGCGATTTTCCAGCAACTTACCTTGCATGTGCATGCACAGCCGGGTCAGCAGAATTTCCTGATAAGGGAAATCCTTCTGACGTTTTGCGCGAAAATTAAGCATTTGTTCAATGGGAGTAAACGAGCTTTCCATAATTTAGGGCCTCATTAATTTCGTTCGAGATAGTAACGATAGTGATTAATAATGTAAATGTTCAGCAGAGTGAATAATTTAGCTATTCGTGTCATTTGTCAGTTTTTTGTAAATGACTCACGCCCGAAAAAAGCTTAAGCGTGATATGACGCACAAAATAACCGGTTATTCCGTCTGAAAACCATAAATAATTTTAATGGTATACCAAAGGTCTCTGCGCCGATCGGCCTAGAGAAAATGATGTTTTGCTGCGATAAAAGCGTAGACCCTGCGTGATAAAACCGGCCGGTAGGGGCATGACTAGCGGGGCGAAGGATACCTGCAAGACGTAAACTCGCAGCGACATGCCGAAGGCAAAGGCCACCGACATAGAGCCGATGATGGCGGCTAAACCGTCGGCGATGCCGTTGAAGAAGCTGGAACTGGCGGCAGGGGAATTGACGTTTTCTGCAGTTTGGTTATGCATGTGTTGTTCTGATCGCAGGGTATATAGGACATCAATAGTTTATGCCCAGAACATTACCAGAGAGTGAGTAACGTTTATACCCTGCGGCGCTAATAAATTTCCAATATTATTATTCGCGTGCTAATCAGATCGCTGCCGGTCCCTGCGGGTCGTGATGTTTGCCGCGCCACCAGACCAGCAGATTCAGCACGCACAAAACGCCTCCCGTGGCGGCGACGCCCAACCACCCTGCGTGCTGATAGGCCGAAGCGGACAACAGCGAGCCGAGTGCGCCGCCGATAAAATAGCTGGTCATGTAGCCGGCAGTCAGACGGTTACGCGCTTCCGGCATAATGCGGTACATCACGCTCTGGTTGGTGACGTGGACGGCTTGCACCGCCAGATCGAGGATCAGAATACCGGCGATCAGTGCCCACAGCGATTGTGCAGCGAAAGCGATGGGGATCCACGACAGCAGCAGCAGCACCAGGCCCAGGGTAGTGGTCAACCCGGCCTTGCCCTTGTCGGCCAGATGCCCGGCACGGGAGGCGGCCAGCGCACCGGCGGCACCCACCAGGCCGAACAGACCGATCACTCCTTCGGAATAACCAAACGGCGGCGCAGCCAGCAGGAAGGCCATTGAGGTCCACAGCACGCTGAAGTTGGCGAACGACAGCGCGCCAATCGCGGCGCGGGTGCGCAGCAGCGGCGTACCGTAAAACAGGGTAAAGATCGATTTCAGTAACTGGGGATAATTCAGACCCGAATGCAGTTTGTAACGCGGCAACGCACGCCACAGGATCAGAGCCATCAGGATCATCAGCCCGCTGGCCACCCAGTAAATGGTGCGCCAGCCGCCGATCGACGCCAGCGCCCCAGCCACGGTACGTGCCAGCAGGATGCCGAGCAGCAGGCCGCTCATGATGATGCCGACGGTTTTGCCGCGCTTTTCCGGATGAGACAGGGTTGCGGCCAGCGGGACCAGGATTTGCGCTACCACCGAGAACAATCCGGTAAGCGCGGTACCGAGGATCATCATCGGTAAGGTGGTTGAACTGGCGGTGATCAACATGCCGCCGGCTGCCAGCAGCGTCATGAAGACGATTAACCCGCGCCGTTCAAACATATCGCCGAGCGGGACCAGCAGCAGCAAGCCAACGGCGTAACCCGATTGAGCGGCTGTGACGATAAAACCGGCCTGATTGACCGACAGCTCAAAGTTCTTGGCAATGGTTTCCAGCAACGGCTGCGCATAATAATTACTGGCGACGGCCAGGCCGGTGGCGATAGCGATCAGGACAATCAGCGCCGGGCTGAGGCCCGGATGTGGATTTTGTTGGTTCATGAGGGCTTAGTCACAAGAAGAAGTGATGCGAAGTATCGGGCAGGACAGCACATGAAACCAATGTATAATTTTCATTTGATTAATCTCCTTTTGCGATAGATGCCATGAACCTGAAACAGATCCGCTTTGCACTGGCGGTAGCCGAAGAGCAGAGCTTTACCCGTGCGGCGCAACGCTGCCACACGGTGCAGTCGGCTCTCAGCCATCAAATTGCCAAACTGGAGGAAGAACTGGGCTGCGCATTGTTTGAACGCACCTCGCGTCGGGTCAGGCTGACCAGCGCCGGACAGGCGTTTATTCTGCCTGCGCAGCGGCTGCTGGCGGCCAAACAATCGCTGGTGGAAGAAGTGGTGGCGGCCAACGGCACGATTTCCGGTACCTTGACCATCGGGACCATCTCCACCATAAACGCGATTGATCTGACCGAAAAACTGAGCAAGTTTCATCGCCACTATCCGGCGGTTAACATCAGATTGTATGTGGGCATGAGTGAGGAACTGCTCGAGGATGTTCGCCAACAGAAAACCGATGTGGCGTTTGTCGGGATCTGGCCGGGGGATATCGATATGCTGCCGGTATCCCATCGTCAGTTGACCGATGAGCCTCTGGTGGCGCTGGTGGCAGCGCAACATCCTTTGGCCAGCCGCCAGCGGGTCAATCTGCAAACCCTGTCGGAAGTGCCGCTGGTGGATTTTTACAGCGGTACCGGCGCCCGGCGTCAGACCGATCGCGCGTTTCAGGCTGCGGGTATCAAGCGGCATATCAGTTTTGAAATCGATCATATTGAATGGCTGGAGAATCTGGTACAGCGCGGATTGGCGGCGGGCATTGTGCCGATCTCGACGGCGCAGCGTCTGAGCGCGCTGGTGTCGATCCCGATTGAGGATGGCCCGCGGCGGCAGGTGTATTGCGTATGGCCGCAGCAGCTATCGAGAACCGCCGAGCGTTTTTTGCAGTTCAGCGGGATTGAACTGACGTAATAGGGGGCGCAGCAACCTGCGCCCCGCAGGACGTTATTTCTTCGCGGCTTCCGCAGCGGTTTTCACCCAACCGTCGAAGGTCGCCTGGTGCGCCTTGATCCAGCCGTTAACATGGCTTTGGATATCGGCGTCGGACGCCTGGCCTTCATGCATCCGCAGATTCTGCGCATTCACGTCGGCAATCGGCAGCTTCATAATGGCGAACAGCTTGGCGGCCGCCGGGTTGGCTTCTGCCCATTTTTTGTTGGCGGCGATGCGCATGGTGTTCACCGGGAAACCATAGTTGGCGCCGTTCGGCAGCTTGGTATCCACATTTTTCTGCTCGCCCGGCAGGGAAGAGAACGGCACTTGCAGCCAAACCACGTCACGCCCCGGCACCAACACGTCGCTTACCCAGTACGGTGTCCAGGTGTAGTAGAGTATCGGTTTGCCTTCTTTGTAGCGGGTAATGGTATCGGCGATCATCGCCGCGTAGTTGCCCTGATTGTGCTCGACGGTTTTGCTCAGGCCATAAGCCTCGATATGGTGGTTAATCACCGCTTCGCAACCCCAGCCCGGTGTGCAACCGGTCAGATCCGCCTTGCCGTCGCCGTTGGTGTCAAACAACTTGGCGATCTTCGGATCTTTCAGCTGTTCGACGTTGGTGATGTGGTATTTATCGGCGGTTTTCTTGTCGATCAGGTAACCCTGCGCCGCGCCGTTGACGTACACCCCTTCACGATAGAACTTGGCGTCACCACCGGCGGCCTTGTACTGATCGGCGTGCAGCGGATCCCAGTTCACCGCGAGGAAGGTGGCGTCGCCGGAGGCAATAGAGGTGTAGGCGACGTTATAATCCACTTCGCGGGTGTCTTTGACGTCATAACCGAGCTTTTCCAGCGCCTTGCTGACTAACTGCGTCTGGAAGGTTTCTTCGGAAATGGTGCTCTGTAGCGGCTGTACCGTTACGCCTTTTCCCGGTAAGTCAGCGGCGAAAACCGCCTGCGAGCCAATCAGTGTCGTAAGGGCAACCGCCCAGATTCCTGTAGTGCGCATAGTGAAATACCTTTTTTATGTTGTGAAGTCGGGGTTATTTCGCCGCCGCGGCAGCGGTGTTTACCCAGCCGTCAAAAGTGGCCTGATGGGCTTTAATCCAGCCGTCTACGTGGCGCTGTATATCGTCCGCTCCATTCTCGCCGTTGTGCATGCGCAGGTTTTGCGCGTTCACGTCCGCCAGCGGCAATTTCATGATGGCGAACAATTTGGCGGCGGCCGGATTGGCCTGTGCCCACTGCTTGTTGGCGACGATGTGTTCGTTATTGACGGCGAAACCGTAGTTCTTGCCGTTTGGCAACGCGGTGTTGCTGTCTTTCAGTGATCCCGGGCTGGCGGAGAACGGAACAGTCAGCCAGACAACGTCACGGCCGGGCACCAGTTCGTCGCTGACCCAGTAAGGTGTCCAGGTAAAGTACAGCACCGGTTTACCCTGCTTATAGCGGGTCAGGGTGTCGGCGATGATGGCGGAGTAGTTGCCCTGATTTTGGGTTACGGTACCGCTGAGCCCGTAGGCCTTGATATGGGTGTCAATCACGCTGTCGCACACCCAGCCCGGTTCACAGCCGGCCAGATCGGCCTTGCCGTCGCCATCGGCGTCAAACAGCTTTGCCAGCTTGGGATCTTTCAACTGGGAAATATCGCTGATGTGGTATTTATCGGCGGTTTTTTTATCGATCAAATACCCCTGCGCCGCATTGGTGATATAAGCGCCCTGGCGATAAAACTTCTTGTCGCCGCCGGCGCTGTTGTACATATCGGTTTGCAGCGGATCCCAGTTCACCGCCATGTAGGTGGCGTCGCCGGAGGCGATGGAGGTATAGGCGACGTTGTAATCCACCTCGCCGGTGGGCTGGACGTCGTAGCCCAGTTTTACCAACGCGCGGTTGACCAGCTCGGTCTGAAAACTTTCTTCCGCGAGTGTGCTTTGCAGCGGTTTAACCGTGACGCCTTTGCCGGGAAGTTCGGCGGCGAACGCCTGTGTGCTTAGCAATGAAGTCAGGGCAACAGCCCAAATTCTTGTCGAGCGCATAGTGTTTCCTTCGGTTTTATGGAGCGGCCGGCGCCCCCGACGGTTCGCCGGGGGCAGGGCTATTAAGGCTTTTTGATGAAGGGGCGGGTAAGCAGCCCGATCGGGCCGTGAGCGTACCAGCGGCCCATGCCTTTGCTGCGGCGATCGCGCCCCAGCGACTGGGTGAGACGATCGAGAATAATCGCCAGGATCACGATGCCGACACCGCCCACGGCGGCCAGCCCCATATCCAGCCGGCCGATGCCGCGCAGCACCATCTGCCCCAGACCGCCGACGGCGATCATCGAGGCGATAACCACCATCGACAGTGCCAGCATCAGGGTCTGGTTAACGCCGGCCATGATGGTCGGCATCGCCAGCGGCAATTGCACCTTGAACAGCAACTGACGCGGGCTGGAGCCAAAGGATTCGGCAGCCTCTATCAGATCTTCCGGCACCTGCTTGATGCCCAGAATGGTCAGACGTACGATCGGCGGCAGCGCGAAGATAATGGTGACCACCACCCCCGGCACGTTGCCGATACCGAACAGCATGACGATCGGCACCAGATAGACGAACGCCGGCGTGGTCTGCATGGCGTCGAGCAGCGGCCGTATGATCTTGGCGGCATGTTTGCTGCGCGCCAGCCAAATGCCCAGAGGCAATCCGATGACAATGCAAAAGAACAGGGCGGTCAGCACCAGCGCCAGCGTTACCATGGCCTGCGACCAGGCGCCAATCGCCCCAATCGCAATCAGGGACACCAAGGTAGCGGCACCCATGCCGAGGCTGGAGATCTGCCAGGCGATCAGTGAAAACACCAGAATGGCGATCGGAGCCGGCATGCCGAGCAGTAACTGCTGAAAGCCGCTGAGGATAAAGTCGACCGGCACGCGTATCCCCTGGAACAGCGGGCGAAAGTGCAGCACCAGCCAGTCGATGCCTTGAGTCACCCAGGAATCGAACGGCACCCAGGCCTTGTGGAACGGATCGAGCAGGTTGAAATGTTCCGGCTGGGCCGGTGCGCTGTTAAGCCAGTCAGCACCCTGAGCGGCCTGATTGGCCGCGTCGTGTGCTGCCGGTGGCGGTGCGCTGGACCAGGCATCGCTGGCGCCAGCGCCATCGGCAGGAGCTGCGGAGGCGGCGGCATCAGTCGCCGGCGCGGCGCTGGGAGCGGCAGGCGCGGTGGCCCATGGATCCTGTGTTGTATCACTCATTTGCTGGGCCCTCTTTATCCAGGGCCTGCAGCAGCATGGCCTTGGAAATAATTCCGATATAGTTATTTTCTTCGCAGACTACCGGCACCGCGCAGGGGGCCTGGGCAACCAGGGAAATCAGTTCGCTCAGCGGCATATCCGCCGGTACCGGGGCTGGGGCGTCCAGCAGGGCGTCATCCAGCGTCAGGTTGGCGGCCAGCGCCTGTTTGAGCGAATCTACCGACACCACGCCGATAAATTTCTTTCCGCGTTCAACAACATAACCATAATCGCGGTCTTCATCGCGCAGCAGCTGCAACGCCGAGCGCGGACCAAAACCGGGGGTTTTACGAATCAGGGCAACCGGGCGGCGTTTGGCGATATCCTTTGCGCTGAACACGTGGCTGATATCCACGCCGCGGAAGAAGGTGCGGACATAATCGTTGGCCGGATTATTTAATATTTCCTCCGGCGTACCGACCTGAATTACCTCACCGCCTTGCATAATCGCAATGCGATCGCCAATCCGCATCGCCTCATCCAAATCGTGGGAAATAAACACGATAGTGCGTTGATGCCGGGCCTGCAATTTGACCAGCTCATCTTGCATTTCGGTGCGGATTAAGGGGTCCAGCGCCGAGAAGGCTTCATCCATCAATAATATGTCCGGATTATTCGCCATGGCGCGGGCCAATCCCACACGCTGGCGCATCCCGCCGGAAAGTTCATCGGGATAAGAGTGCGCATAATTCTCCAGGCCGACCTGTCGCAGGGCTTCCAGGGCTTTTTCCTGACGCTCCTGTGGCGGTATTCCGGCTAATTCCATGCCGAAGGCGGTATTATTCAATACGTTCATGTGCGGCATTAAGGCGAATGACTGGAACACCATGCTGATCTTATTTCTGCGTACGGTGCGCAGCGCACTGTCGGATATTTTCGAAATATCCTCACCGTCAATCAGCACCTGCCCGCGAGTGGGTTCTATCAGACGATTGAGAAGGCGTACCAGGGTGGATTTTCCTGAACCGGAAAGCCCCATGATGACAAATATCTCGCCTTCTTCAATGGCCAGAGAGGCGTCTTTCACGCCAAGCGATAATCCGGTTTTTTCAAGCAGTTGGTCTTTTGTCAGACCTTTCTCAATCAGTTTGAACGCTCGTTCCGGATGTTCGCCAAATATCTTATACAGGTTCTTTACTTCGAGTTTAATTGCCATGCAATTTGCTGTTTCCTCTGATGAATTATCAAACGATAAAAACGTCCTAATAGAAAATAATAGTCGCCTATACCCTAACACAGTGAAGATCTGAGACAACCCTCAATGTCCCGGAATGAGAATATTGGCGGTTTACATAGGCCTGTCGATTAGTTATGGTAGCTTGGCCCACGTTCAATTATGGTCAGGGTATTTATGAATTATATTTCTCGTTGAAATTTGATATTTCACAGGAATAATGGCAAAAAAATCCCGTTTTATTTCCCCTTCAGACTGCCGTTCAGACAATAAAAAACCCGACCATAGGCCGGGTAAAAGTCATCAGTATTTCATCAGTATTCAACGACAGGTGCCGATATCGAGGGGGATATCGTCGCAAGCAGTGTACGCCCTTTATATGACAGCCATATTGCAGCTTAAGCTTTGCGATACAGGCGGCGCGGATGGCCGATATTGCCGTACATCATCTCCACGCGCACGAATTGGCTGGCGACGCAGTATTCCAGGTAACGTCGGGCGGTGGTTTTGCTGATGCCGACCTGCTCGACGACGTCTTCCACCGCGTGCGCGACCTCCGGTCGGTTGATAAACAGCGCCTGTACCAGCTCCAGCGTATTGGCTTCGATGCCTTTGGCGCTCGGTTCGCTGGAAAACTGTTTGGATTGCAGGTTATACAGCGCGTCGACGCTGCTCTGGTCTATCACTTTGAAGCTGCGCTGGGTTTGCACAAACTGCATAAAACGCTCCAGCGAGTTACGCAGCCGCTTGTAGGACACCGGTTTGATGATGTAATCGAAAGCACCGTTGCGGATCGCCTGGCTGCAGGTATTCATATCGCTGGCGGCGGTAATAAAGATCACCGAACACCCGGGGTTTTTCACCGCCGGCTCTTCCATCAGTTCAATGCCCTGGCCGTCCGGCAGAAAGTTATCCAGCAGGATCAACCGTGGCTGGTGCGCCTTGACTTTGGCCCTGGCTTCGGCCAGCGTGGCGGCATGAGCCACCACCCGCAGAGCAAAGTTCTGCTCTATGAACTCTGCGTGCAGCGTCGCCAGCTGCGGCTCATCTTCCACGATCAAAACGTCCAGTGCTTCGTGTTGCATAATCGGGTGCTCAAGACTGTTATAAGGTTTTTAGGTCTCTATCCGTCGTCTTTCAAACTTCAGCATTGTTGCTTGCGGCTCGAAATTCATAGGGGATAAATAAGGAAAATATGGCACCGTGCGGATCGTTGTCCGACACTTCTATGCTGCCGTGCGCCTGCGCCACATGGCTGGCGACCAGATGCAGGCCGATACCGTGGTCGCCTTTGTCATCTTTGGTGGTGACGCCCTGTTCAAACAGCGTATCGCGCACCTCCGCCGCAATGCCGGTGCCGCGATCGGCCACTTCAATCACCAGCTCATCGCTGCTGTCGCTGATATAGAGTTCTACCGCTTCGTGCGGCGCATCGCAATGCAGCGTAGCCTCTACCGCATTATCCAGCAAATTACCGATGATCGACATCAGTTCGGTTTCGTTCAGCGCCGCCGGGATCTGCCGCAGCTGGCAGGCGGGATCAAAGCGCAATTCGACGCCTTTTTCCTTCGCGCTGGAGTATTTGCCCAACAGCAAGCCGCACAACGCGGCCGAACTGAAACGCTGAGAGATGAAATCGAGGATCTCCTGTGCGCCTTCCGATTGAGCTTCTACATAACGGATTGCCTCGTCGTAACGCTGCATATGCAGCAGCCCGGCGAGGGTGGCGGTCCAGTTCAGTTGTTCATGGCGCATAATGCGCAGGTTGTCGGCATAGCGCTTGACCTGGCTTAGCTGGCTGCTCAGGGTATTGATGTCATTTTTGTCGCGGAAGCTGATCACCCAGCCTTGCAGCACATCTTCTTGCATGATGCGTACCCGGCTGGCGATTACCCGCACGTGGTTGAAGCGGCACACTTCATCGTGAGTGTCGTGCCGCAGTTGCGACGCACCGAAGAAGTCAGGCTGCGACTGGATCACTTCGCCGATTTCACGGCCCATCAGGGTGCTGGCGGGTTGCCGCAGATCCAGCAGTTCGCGCGCCGCGTGGTTGATGGTGATGATCCGCAACTGGGGATCGACGGCAATAACGCCTTCGTAGATCGCTTCCAGCAGGGCTTTTTGCTGGCGTACCAGCAACGCAATTTCTTTGGGCTCTAGCCAGAACATTTGGCGTTTTAAATTTTTCGATAGCAGCCAGGAAAAAATAAACAGGGCGATTAACAACAGTACAATGGAACCGACGATCTGCGTCAGGGTTCGCGCATTCAAATTGTCGATATGTGACTTCAGATAGCCAACCGAAACAATGCCGATGACATGATTATTTTCATCCAGTATCGGTGCTTTGCTGCGCAATGAAATGCCGATACCGCCTTTGCGGATCGAAATAATGCTTTTCCCTTCCAGGACTTCCTTATTATCGCCGCCGACCATCGGCGTGCCGAAGCGATTGGCGTATTCAGAATGGTAAAGATGCCTGGCGCGATTATCGCCGATGACAATATAACTGGCATCGCTGCTGGCGCGTATTTTCTTCATCAGCGCAGCGATTTGCCCGGGGTCGTTTTTTTCCACGGCGCTGACCAGGGAGGGGATCAACGCAATCTCCCGCGCCTGTACCTGCGCCCTCGCCCCAAGGTCGCGGTGCAACTGGGCATCCAACTGATGGTAGGTATAGGCGCCGATCAGCGTCAGCAGCAGACAGGAGAAGGCGACCAGGCACAGGAACAGTTTGATTTGAAATGAGAGTTTTACGCGCATGGCCGGGGTTCACCGTGAGAGATCCTGAGCGCTTACCCTATCATGAGTCATGATTAATGTAATATTGCGCCCGATCAAGTTGTGATCGCAGACACGGGATTATACTTGCCGGGTATTGCTATTCAACGGCTGCGATAAAACGGATAAACTTTAAATAAAAATAACATTAACACCATTAAAACCACGCTGTATTTTACATAATCCCAATTAACACCATAGAAACCATAACCACCATTAAAAACCCTTTTTAATTTTGAACAAAATCACAACAGATAATCCGTGCGTTTCTCTATGATGGCCGAACAAACTAATAAGAGGCCAGATTATGAGCACAACAGATGATTCTTACCTCGTCGCCAAAGACAAAACGGCTGAAATACCGCTGAGAGAAAAATGGTGGCACATACTGGACAATTACAAAGTAGGGATTATTCCGTTACCGTTCTTTATTCTGGCCGGCGTACTTATTTTACTGGATTGCCTGGAAGGAAAATTACCGAGCGATATCGTGGTGATGGTCGCCACGCTGGCTTTCTTTGGCTTTGCCTGCGGTGAGTTTGGCAAACGCCTGCCGCTGATCGGCAAAATGGGGGCGGCGGCGATTTGCGCCACCTTTATTCCTTCCGCATTGGTGCATTACGGTCTGCTGCCGGACGTTGTGGTGGAATCGACCACCAAATTCTATAAATCGACCAATATTCTTTATCTCTATATCTGCTGCATTATCGTCGGCAGCATTATGAGCATGAACCGTCAGGTTCTGATTCAGGGGTTCCTGCGGATCTTCGCGCCCATGCTGTGCGGTGAGATTGTCGGCATGCTGGTGGGGATGGCGGTCGGCATGGCGCTTGGGCTGGAGCCGTTCCAGATCTTCTTCTTCCTGATCCTGCCGATCATGGCCGGTGGCGTCGGCGAAGGGGCTATACCGCTGTCGATGGGGTACGCGGCGATCTTGCATATGGAACAGGGCGTGGCGCTGGGCCGTATTTTGCCGATTGTCATGCTCGGCAGCCTGACCGCCATTATCCTTGCCGGCCTGCTCAACCAGCTCGGCAAACGCTATCCGCACCTGACCGGCGAAGGCAGCCTGATGCCAAGCAAGCAGGGTGACAGCGATATGGCCGCCGTGGATAAAATCAGCGGCAAGGTGGATGTCAGCACCATTGCCTGCGGCGCTTTGCTGGCTATTTTGCTGTACATGGTGGGGATGTTGCTGCACCGCATGATTGGCTTGCCTGAACCTGTCGGCATGTTGTTTGCCGCCGTGGCGGTGAAGCTGGCGCACGGCGTGTCGCCGCGCATTCAGGAAGGTTCGCAGGTGGTGTATAAATTTTTCCGCACCGCGGTGACCTATCCGATTCTGTTTGCCGTCGGCGTGGCGATCACCCCGTGGCAGGAACTGGTGAACGCCTTCACCCTGCAGAACCTGGTGGTGATTGTCAGCACCGTCTGCGCGCTGGTGGCGACCGGCTTCTTCGTCGGCAAGAAAATTGGCATGCATCCCATTGATGTGGCGATTGTCTCCTGCTGCCAGAGCGGGCAGGGCGGCACCGGTGACGTCGCTATTCTTACCGCCGGCAACCGCATGTCGCTGATGCCGTTCGCCCAAATTGCTACCCGTATCGGCGGTGCGATTAACGTCTCGCTCTCTCTGCTGGTACTGGCCAAATTTTTCGCATAATAACCAATAAGACCCAAGCATTTCTTTGCCTTTCCCCGCCCCCGCGGGGATTTTTTTGCCCGTTCGGCGCTCAGGCCGAACGGGCGAGGTAGTGTGGCTTACGCCGCCTGTTTGACGGACGCGTCATACCAGGCGAAATAACGTTCCACACCCTGGCGGCCGGATTCAATCAGCGCGCGTTTTTTGGCCTCGCTGATGGCGAAATCCAGTGTACCGACATCAAGGGTATCGACATAAAGGGTCCGCTTCCAGTCATCGCTGTCCAGATGTACCTTGGTCTGAATATCCAGCATGGTGTTAATCACCGTCAGGGTGAAATCGCACAGGTTATTGATGGCGGCTTTATTGACCGATTGGCCCGCCGCCTGTGCAATTTCGCCGGCGGAATCCAGACGAATACCCAGGGTTCGGGTATTGATTCGTTGCGTGGTTCCATCGATATAAGGCGGCGATGTGGTGAAATCGTAATCGAACATGCGTACCGGATAGTTATCGATGGTGCCTCCATCGATACACAGATCGCCCAGCTGATTGTTTTTAGCGACAAAGGCGAAGGGGAATGACATGGAGATCCGCAATCCATCCGCGACCTTCATGCGCGGCGTTGTCTGATGGGAATACACCTCGCGCAGCCCACTGTTCAGATTGGCGCCAATAAAGTAGATGGATTTGAAACCTTTTGTCTCTTTCAATGCTTCAAATTTTTCAAAGGTAATATCTGCATCTCCGGTATATTTCTTGATAATATTGCGCTCCCAAGAGGAAAAATAATCGCCGGGAGCAATGCCATATTGATTAAACAGGCGATGGGCATCGTAGATAGAACCAAAAAAGCCGCCGTTATAATCGAGGAATTTCTTGAAGTCCATTTCGGACAGAATTTTCGTGATGTCTGTAGCACTGCAGCCCAGTCCCACCAGCAGTGCGGCGATGGCACCGGCAGAGGCCCCGGAAGTTTTTTTGATCTGCGGCATAATGCCTTTGGCTTCCAACAGTTCCAAAACGCCGCCATAGGCGATACCTTTTACGCCACCGCCTTCAAACACCAGATTTTCAAATTGATATTTCATAATAATTCCTTACTCGTTGTTTAGGGGAGTAAGGGAAATAACGGATTCGCTTTTTATTAAAAATTGATTGAGGCTGTGTGATTTTCCAGACAAAAGCATTCAAATTAAATATGTTTTTTTAAATGATATAATTTAAATCTATTTTTTGTGCAGGCGCGTCGGCGGTTTTGGGTTAATACTTACCGCTGTCTAATCACAATAAGGAGTCACCATGTTCTGGAAACGCTACCTGTTAGGTGCGGCATTGACGATTATGGCGTTGCAGGCCACGGCCGCTGCACCGCAGGTAAAAACGCCTTCACCGGGTTTTTATCGCATCATGTTGGGCAGTTATGAAGTCACGGCCCTGTCCGACGGCGTTATCCGTCTGCCGATGGATAAACTGCTGCTCAACAGCACGCCGCAACAGATTGCCGAGGGTCTGGCTGAACATCATCAGAGCCAGCCGGTGGCCACCTCGATCAACGCCTATTTGATCAATACCGGCAGCAAGTTGGTCATGATTGACGCCGGTGCCGGCAAGCTGCTGGGTAACGGCCTGGGTCAATTGGTGACTCACCTTCGGGCGGCCGGCTATCAGCCGGAACAGGTGGATGAAATTTATCTGACCCATATGCACCTGGATCATTTGGGCGGGCTGACGGAAAACGGTCAGGCGCGCTTCCCGAATGCCCTGGTGCGCGTTTCACAGCAGGATGCCGATTTTTGGCTGAGCGAAAAACGGCTGAAACAAGCGAAGGCGGAAGATAAGACCAATTTTGAAAACGCCATAGCGGCGATCAAGCCCTATCAGGCAGCCGGGCATTTCAAACCCTTCAGCAACGACGGCGAGCTGTCGCCGGGCATTGCCGCATTTGCTGCCCACGGCCATACGCCGGGCCATAGCGTTTATCAGGTGACCAGCCAGGGTAAAAAGCTGTTGTTGATGGGCGATTTGATCCACGTGGCCGCAGTACAGTTTGCCCATCCGCAGGTGGCGATCAGTTTCGATAGTGACCCCAAGGCGGCGGTCGTGCAACGGCTGCGGGTATTTGGCGACAGCGCCCGACAGAGTGAACTGGTCGGAGCCGCGCATCTGTCGTTCCCTGGGCTGGGTTACCTGAACAAGCAGGGGGAAGGCTACAACTGGGTGCCGCTGGATTACGGAGCTTTATAGACCGCAGGCCGCCGAACAGGCGGCTTATTATTGATTGCGAGCGGCGAAAGCCTTGCTGAACCAGTCGATAAAGACCCGCACCCGTGGCGACAGTTGGCGGTTACGCGGGTAGAGCAGCGAAACCGGCATCGGTGTGGACGGGCATTGCGGTAGCAGCGGCACCAGTTTGCCGCTGACCAAATCGTCAAGCAGGTGATAGCGCGGTACCTGGATAATCCCCAGCCCCATGCGCGCCGCCGCGACCAGGCTTTCCGCTGCGCTGACCGACACCGTACTGGGCAATGTCACCTGTTGTGGCTGGCCGTTGACGCTAAACTCCAGCGGCATCACCGCGCCGGTAGCCGAGGAGCGAAACCCGACCATATGGTGCCCCTGAAGTTGATCAATGCTGAGCGGTGTACCGAAGCGCCGCAGGTATTCCGGCGCGGCGCAGGTGACTTCTTCCAGCCCCCCCAATCGACGCGCTGCCATATCGCTGTCTTTCAGCTTGCCGACGCGTACCACGCAGTCGATGCCTTCCCGTACCGGATCCACCAGCCTGTCACCTTCGCTCATGTAAAATTCGATATCCGGATACTGAGCTAAAAAGTCGGGTAAGACCGGCAGCAGAAAATGTCGTGCCAGCGTGCCATGCACGTCGATGCGCAACAGCCCGCGCGGCTTGGCGCCGGCAAACGCCATTTCGGCATCTTCGATATCGGCCAGAATGATCAGGCAACGCTGATAGTAGGCTTCGCCATCCAGCGTCGGGCTGACATGGCGCGTGGTACGCTGCAGCAGCCGCACCTGTAACCGCGCCTCCAGCTGTTTGATGGCATCGGTCACCGTCGAACGCGGCAGGTTCATATCCTGTGCGGCCCGGGTAAAACTGCGCTGTTCCACCACGCGGGTGAACAGGCGCATCGCATCGATTCTGTCCATCGTCATTATTCGTTTTTTTCGGATAGTGATAACGAATTTTAGGGGATTATTCGCCGATGCGAAAGGTGCATGATCACTCCACATCGGCAAGCCTGCCGACGCTGACCTGACGAGGATTGAGAAGATGAGCAACAGTAACCCGCAAATCGCCATTGTGACCGGAGCCTCTCGCGGCATTGGCGCCGCCATTGCCGAGCGACTGGCAGCGGACGGTTTTACCGTGATCGTCAACTATTCGGGCAACCAGGCATTGGCCGATGAGCTGGTGCGAAAAATTGAACAAAACGGCGGTCGCGCGCTGAGCGCCAAGGCAGACGTCAGCGATGCGGCCGCAGTCGCCCAACTGTTTGACCGCGCCGAACAAGCCTTCGGCGGCGTCGATATCCTGGTGAATAACGCCGGGGTCATCGCCCTGGCACCGGTAGCGGAAATGAGCGACTCCGACGTCGATCGTCTGATCGACATTAATCTGAAAGGCACCTTCAACACGCTGCGTGAAGCGGCAAAGCGCCTGCGCGACAATGGTCGCATCATTAACTTTTCTTCCAGCGTGGTGGGGTTGCTGCAACCGGGGTATGGCATGTACGCCGCCAGCAAGGCTGCGGTTGAAGCGCTGACCAGCGTATTGGCGAAAGAGCTGCGCGGCCGCAACATTACCGTCAATGCGATTGCGCCTGGGCCGACTGCCACCAGCTTGTTCCTGGACGGCAAAACCCCGGATCTGATCGAGCGTCTGGCGAAGATGGCGCCGCTGGAACGCCTGGGCCAACCGCAGGATATCGCCGCAGCGGTATCCTTCCTGGCCGGTGCCGACGGCAGCTGGGTCAACGGCCAAACCCTGCGCGCCAACGGTGGCATCATCTGATCCTGCGCAAAGTTCGCGGTTTCCCGTTGCCGGATCGGGTATCCTGTGGCGGGCAAATTCAGGGCGGGAGCGTTTATGGCAGGTAACAATAACTCAGGGGACGACGGCGTTCGGTCGCCCTGCGTCGCCCTTTGTCGGATTGATGCCGATAAGCAGTGGTGTCGGGGCTGTTGGCGCACGCTGGACGAAATCGCCGCCTGGCCAACCGCCAACGACGAGGAGAAGCGCGCCATCTGGCAACGTCTCCGGCTGCGTGCGGAGATGAATAAATAGACAAGGCTATTGAGTAACCCCTATTGATGTAGCACAATTGAGCTACATTCGCTCTTTCAGCGCTGAGGTTTATGACTATGCCGACCACCACCATTCGTCTACCTGAAGAACTTAAAGCTCGAGTCGCGGCCGTGGCTGAGCAAGCCGGTGTGACCTCGCATAACTTTATTCTGCAGGCGATTGCAGAGAAAACTCAGCGCGAAGAATTGCGTAGCGATTTTGAAGATGAAGCGGAAAAACGTTACGCCAGGATTATCGCTACCGGTGAGACCCTCTCTTGGAAGGAGATGCGTGGTTATCTGGAAAATTATGCGGCGGGGGACATTGCGGCCACCAAACCTTCGGTTAAAAAGTTGGGACGCGGATGACAAAGGTCGAGCTGGCGCCAGAGGTCAGGGATGATATTGAGCGTATTCTCGTCCATTTGGCAGATCACGAGGTCGCAGATGCCGGACTGCGAATTCAGGAAATTATCCAGGCGATTGCGGTGCTGGAACATAATCCGTTAATTGGCAGGCCGCTGAGTGCAGGAAAGCGCGAGTTGATCATAGGTCAGCAAAGCAAAGGATATTTGGCCCTCTACAAATATATTCCTGATATTGATACTGCATTTGTTCTGGCGATCCGCAGCCAGAAAGAACTGGGCTATGAATAGCGCGATACCGGACCTTGCAGGCCGATATCGCGATAATCCCCTCAGAAATCCCAGTCTTCATCCTCGGTATTGACCGCTTTGCCAATCACGTAAGACGAGCCGGAGCCGGAGAAGAAATCGTGGTTCTCGTCGGCGTTCGGCGACAGCGCTGACAGAATGGCCGGATTGACCTCCGCCATCGCCGGTGGAAACAGCGCTTCATAACCCAGGTTCATCAGCGCCTTGTTGGCGTTGTAGTGCAGGAAGGTTTTCACGTCTTCCGTCCAGCCTACGCCGTCATACAGCTCCTCGGTATAGCGCACCTCGTTGTCGTACAGATCCTGCAGCAAATCGAAGGCGAAATTTTTCACCTGCTGGCGGCGCGTGGCGTCAACCTTCTCCAGCCCTTTCTGGAATTTATAGCCGATGTAATAACCGTGCACCGCTTCGTCGCGAATGATCAGGCGGATCAAATCGGCGGTGTTGGTCAGCTTGGCGCGGCTCGACCAGTACATCGGCAGATAAAAGCCCGAATAGAACAGGAAGGATTCCAGGAACACGCTGGCGACCTTCTTCAGCAGCGGATCGTCGCTGCGGTAGTGGGCCAGAATGATGTTGGCTTTTTTTTGCAGCGCGCGGTTCTCCTCGCTCCAGCGATAGGCATCGTCCACGTCCGGCGTCTGGCACAGGGTGGAGAAAATCGAGCTGTAAGAACGGGCGTGTACCGCCTCCATAAAGCCGATGTTCGAATAGACCGCCTCTTCGTGCGGCGTCACTGCATCGGCGATCAGCGCCGGTGCGCCGACGGTGTTCTGAATAGTATCCAGCAGCGTCAGCCCGGTGAACACGCGGATGGTCAGTTGCTGTTCTTTCTGCGTCAGTGTGGCCCAGGAAGGGATGTCGTTCGACAGCGGCACCTTCTCCGGCAGCCAGAAGTTGGAGGTCAGACGGTTCCAGACCTCCAGATCCTTGTCGTCTTCGATGCTATTCCAGTTGATGGCGCGCACCAGCGGCGCCGGTTTCACGATAGTCATAAGTTGCCTCACAGCGCGCAGGACACGCAGCCCTGTACCTCGGTGCCTTCCAACGCCATCTGGCGCAGGCGGATGTAGTAAATGGTTTTGATGCCCTGACGCCAGGCGTAAATCTGCGCCCGGTTGATATCGCGGGTGGTGGCGGTATCGCGGAAGAACAGCGTCAGCGACAGCCCCTGATCGACGTGCTGGCCGGCGGCGGCGTAGGTATCGATAATTTTTTCCGGGCCAATGTCATAGGCATCCTGGTAATACTCCAGGTTGTCGTTGGTCATATAGGGTGCCGGATAGTACACGCGGCCAATTTTTCCCTCTTTGCGGATCTCGATGCGCGACACGATCGGATGAATGCTGGAGGTCGAATTGTTGATGTAGGAAATGGAGCCGGTTGGCGGCACCGCCTGCAGATTTTGGTTATACAGTCCGTGCATCATCACCGACTGACGCAGCGCCAGCCATTCATCGCGGCCTGGAATGGCGATATTGGCATCGGCGAACAGCGCGTGCACCCGTTCGGTCCGCGGCAGCCATTCCCGTTCGGTATATTTGGTGAAGTAGTCGCCGGAAGCGTAGGTGGAATGCTCAAAGCCTTCGAACGCGCTGCCGCGTTCGATCGCCAACCGGTTGGAGGCGCGGATGGCGTGGTATGCCACGGTATAGAAATAGATATTGGTGAAGTCGATGCCTTCTTCCGAGCCGTAGAAGATGCGTTCACGCGCCAGATAGCCGTGCAGGTTCATCTGGCCCAGGCCAATGGCGTGCGAGCTGCGATTACCTTCGGCGATCGACGGCACCGAGCGAATATCGCTCATGTCGGCCACGGCGGTCAGCGCGCGAATTGCGGTGTCGACCGCTTTGCCGAAGTCCGGCGCATCCATGGTCTTGGCGATGTTCAGCGAACCGAGGTTGCAGGAAATGTCCTTGCCCACCCGATCATAGCTCAGGTCATCGTGATAAGTGCTGGCGCGGTTGACCTGTAAAATCTCGGAACACAGGTTGCTCATATTGATGCGCCCGGCGATCGGGTTCCCGCGGTTGACCGTATCTTCGAACATCATGTACGGGTAGCCGGATTCAAACTGGATCTCCGCCAGCACCTGGAAAAACTCGCGTGCATTGATGCGCGATTTGCGGATGCGCTTGTCATCCACCATGTCGCGATATTTTTCGCTGATGCTGATGTCCGAAAACGGCACGCCGTACACCTGCTCAACGTCGTAAGGCGAGAACAGGTACATCTCTTCGTTGTTTTTGGCCAGCTCGAAAGTGATATCCGGGATCACCACCCCCAGCGACAGCGTCTTGATGCGGATTTTCTCGTCGGCGTTTTCGCGCTTGGTATCGAGAAAACGCAGGATGTCCGGATGGTGCGCATTGAGATACACCGCGCCGGCCCCCTGACGCGCACCCAGCTGGTTGGCGTAGGAAAAGGCATCCTCGAGCATTTTCATGATCGGGATGACGCCGGAGGACTGGTTTTCAATACGCTTGATGGGGGCGCCCACTTCACGAATGTTGGTCAGCAGAAACGCCACGCCGCCGCCGCGTTTCGACAATTGCAGCGCGGAATTCACAGCCCGGCCGATCGACTCCATATTATCTTCGATGCGCAACAGGAAGCAGGAAACCAGTTCGCCACGCTGCTGTTTGCCGCAGTTGAGGAAGGTTGGCGTCGCCGGCTGGAAACGGCCGGAAATCATCTCTTCCACCAGATCCTGCGCAAGCCGGGTATCGCCCGCCGCCAACGTCAATGCCACCATACAGACGCGGTCTTCGTAACGTTCCAGATAGCGTTTGCCGTCAAAGGTTTTCAGCGTATAGCTGGTGTAGTATTTGAAGGCGCCGAGGAAGGTCTCGAAGCGGAATTTTTTGGCATAGGCCTGCTGGAACAGCCGTTTGATAAAGCTGAAGTCGTACTGCGCCAGTACCGCCTGCTCGTAATAGCCTTCCTCTACCAGATAGCGCAGCTTCTCTTCCAGGTTGTGAAAGAACACGGTGTTCTGATTCACGTGCTGCAGGAAATAGTGACGCGCCGCCAGCCGATCTTTATCGAACTGGATACGGCCTTCGGCATCATAAAGATTGAGCATCGCGTTGAGCGAATGGTAATCCAGCGCGCCGGAGGCGGGCCTGGTCAGTTCTGTCGTTGCCAAAATGCGGTTACTCCCTGTCGAACGTTTGCAACGTCTTGCGTGGTGCCGAGCAGCTCAAAGCGATAAAGAAAAGGCACCTGACATTTTTTGGCGATGATGTCGCCGGCAATGCCGTACGCTGCGCCGAAGTTGGTATTCCCGGCGGCGATAACGCCGCGCAGGTATGAACGGTTCTGCGGATCGTTGAGAAAGCGGATCACCTGGATTGGTACGGCCCCCACGGCGCTGCCGCCGCCATAGCTGGGCACAATCAGGATATAGGGTTCTTCCATCAGCAATTTGCTGCGTGCGCCGGCGATCGGAATGCGCCTCGCCGGCAAGCCCAGTTTTTCAACGAACCTGTGGGTGTTCTCCGAACTGCTGGAGAAATAAACCAACGGGTGCATAGCGGGCCTCAGGACGCGAGGGCGTGGGCCAGGGCGCCAATTTTATCGGGACGGAAACCCGACCAGTGATCGTCGCCGGTGATAATCACCGGAACCTGCTGATAACCCAGCGATTTAACATGGTTTAGCGCCTGTTGATCCTGAGTGAGGTCGATCACCTGATAGCCGATGCCTTGTTGATCAAAGGCGCGATAGGTGGCGTTGCACTGGACACAGTCCGGTTTACTGTAAATAATAATGCTCATGATTCGCATTTGCCTTTTAGGGTGAAGGAAAGGCGGACAGGTCAGATAACGGAGCATTGAACGGCGTTTCTGACGGCGTTAACCAGCGACAAATCATACCGACACTGGATAACCTGAATACTATATGTGGATATTTTATTTATCAACCACGCTATATATAGTGTTTTGATGGTTTTTTCGCTAAGGCCGCAGTGGGGCTGGATCTGGGGGCGGGAAATTTATTTCGAGGGCCTGCCGGTTGGTGGAACCCCTCTCGCAAGGAGAGGGGAAATGCAGCCTGATTACTGGCGCATGCTGACGGCCAGGCGGTTAAAGGCGTTCATGATGCTGATGGCGAAGGTCAGATCGGCAATTTCTGTGTCGCTGAAGTGCGCACGCAGCGCCTCAAATGCGCTATCCGGTGCGCCGGTAGCGGCGATCAGCGTCACGGATTCCGCCCACTCCAGCGCCGCGCGTTCGCGTTCGCTGAATGCATTGCTGACGCGCCAGCCCGCCAGTTGGTCCAGTTTGTCGTTACTGATGCCGCTTTCGCGCAGCGCCTTGCCGTGCATCTCCAGGCAGAACGCGCAGCCGTTGATTTGGGAGACGCGCATAAACATCAGCTCAATGGTCGCCTTGTCCAGGGCGCCTTTCTCCAGCGCCATCAGCGCGCTTACCAGGCCTTTATAGGGGGCGGCAGAGAGTTCGGCGTATTTCAATCGTTGCTTAATCATGGTCAACCTCGGTTAGCGGATAGCAAAATCATGGGGGCTACTTTAGCGGCGATATGGACTATGCTATAGGGCCATAAAATGATTATTTAACCGGGCCATGATGCACCAGTTTCTTTCCACCCTGCGGCTGGATAACCAGCTTGGCGAACCGCTCTACCGGCAGATTTATCTGCGGGTTAAAGACGCCATTGCGCAGGGAGCGTTGCTGGCAGGCAGCAGGTTGCCTTCGGTACGGGGGCTGGCGAGCGATTTGGGCGTCGCGCGTGCCACGGTAGAAAGCGCTTATGCTCAGCTGATTGCCGAAGGTTTTTTGCAAAGCCGGGGGCAGGCGGGCACCTATGTTTCACCGCAGTTACCTGACCTGCCGGTACGCGCCGCGCCGGTGGCGGAACCCTTGCCGGCGGTGGCACCGAACTCGCTGCATCCGAACGGAATGATGCCGCCGTTTCAACTGGGGCTACCGGCGCTGGACGCCTTTCCACGCGCGTTGTGGCAGCGGATTGTCGCCCGTCAGCTGCGCACCGGCACCACGGCATCGCTGGCGCATCCGCCCACCAATGGCCTGCCGGAACTGCGTGCGGCCATCGTCAATTATTTGCATCTTTCTCGGGGCATCAGCTGCCGGCCGGAGCAGGTCTTCGTTTGCGCCGGTTATCAGGCGTTGCTCGATCGGGTTATCGGCACCTTGTTGACACCGGGTGATGACGTGTGGCTGGAGGATCCGGGGTATCCGGTGACGCTGCCGCTGTTTCGCGCTGCCGGCATGCGGCCAGTGGCGGTGCCGGTTGACGAGCAGGGGATGGATATCGCCGCCGGTATTAGCGCTGCGCCAGGCGCACGCATGGCGGTGTTGACGCCGACGCATCAAAGCCCGCTGGGCGTGTCGCTCAGCCTGGCAAGGCGTATGGCGTTGTTGGAATGGGCGCAGCAGCGCGCGGCGTGGATCCTTGAAGATGACTATGACAGTGAGGTCCGCTATCACGGCCGGCCGCTGCCGCCGCTGAAGAGCCTCGATCGCCAGGGACGGGTGCTGTACGCCGGCACCTTCAGCAAAACCCTGTTCCCGGCTTTGCGGATGGCTTATTTGGTGGTGCCTGTCGGGCTGGTGGAGGCCTTTGGCCACAGCAGCCGGCTGCGGGGCTGCGGTTGCCCGCCGTTGATGCAGGCCAGCGTGGCGGACTTTATCAATCAGGGGCATTTTTACCGCCATTTGAAGCGAATGCGGCCGATCTACCGTCAACGGCGTGAATGGCTGGCGCAGGCGATCGAGCAACAGTTGAGCGAGCATCTTGCCGTGACGTCGCAGGCGGGCGGCATTCAGTTATTGGCTCGCCTGACGGCGTCGTCGGGGCAGGACAAGCGTCTGGCGCAGCGCGGCTGGGAGGAAGGGCTGTCGCTGCAGGCGTTGTCGGATTGGCAGATAGCTCACCCTTCAGCAGAGGGCCTGTTAATGGGCTTTGCCAACTTCACACAGCGGACGGATGCGGAACGGGCGGTGGCCAGACTGGCCAGGTTATTCAACGGCGGAAATTAAACGGCCCGCGGTTTCCCGCGGGCCAGACGCACATCTGTTTTATCTTTATGACTGCAAGGGGTGTTAACGCCGGGCCAGCAGAACGCCGAGGACGATGCCAACAGCGGCCCCGATCCCTACGCCCTGCCAAGGTTTGTCGTGCACATAGCTGTCGGCTTGATCGACGGCGTCGCGTGCGTGTTGTGTCAGACTGCTGGAGCCGTTGAAGCGTGCGCGGGCATCGCGTAATACGCCTTTTGCCTTGCTGTGCAGCTCTTTCAGTTCCTCTTTGGTCTTGTCACCGGATTCGCGTAGCACTTCATCCAGCGTATCCGCCAAAAGAGTGACGTCCTGATCGATGTCGCGTTCTGTTTTTTCTGATTTCCTAAACATTCGGCTCTCCGTTTCGACACATGTCTATTAAGTGTAGACCCTTTTTCAAACTGTGTTGGCGGTCACGGAAAAAACCGCACCTGGGTTGGCGCTCATTGCCTCATTCTCACTTGTACATTTGGTTACGCGGCGAAACCAATCACTCACGGAAGCGGCTCATCGATTCCTCTAGTATCTGTTTCAACGGCCCAACAGGGCTTACCGAAAAAACACTCTGAGGATTTAAAGATGAAAAAAGTATTAGCCCTGATCGTTGCTGCTACCATGGGTCTGTCTTCTGTTGCTTTCGCTGCTGATACCGCAACTGCTGCTCCAGCAACCACTACCCCGGCTGCAACCACCACGACTACCGCTGCGCCGGCCGCTGCTGCTGAGAAAGCGCCAGCTAAAGCAACGCATCACAAGCAAGCGAAACACCACAAAAAAGCCGCTGTTCAGAAAGCTCAGGCCGCTAAAAAGCACCACAAAAAAGCCGCTGTTCAGAAAGCCCAGGCTGCTAAAAAGCACCACAAAGCCAACAAACAAGCGCCAGCTCAGAAAGCCCAGGCTGCTAAAAAACACCACAAAGCGCCAGTGCAGAAAGCTCAGGCCGCTAAAAAACACCACAAAGTTGCCAAAAAAGCCGCTACTCCAGCCGCTTAATTGAGTGAAAAATGCGGGGCCCGAAGGCGCCGCATGATCCAGCCAGTATTCAGACACCCGGTTCGCCGGGTGTTTTCTTTGAGGGCTATCTGATGATGTTCAATCGCTATCTGTTCGAAGTGATTTTCAGCGCCGTCACCCTGTGCGGGCTGATCGTCGCCTGGGAACTGTTCCTGGCCGACGGTTTTCTTTAGCGTAGCAGAGGGGTCTCATGCAGATGCCGCCAGCCCAGGCCGGTTTGGGTCTGTTCAAATACCACCGTGGAGTTGCGCAATGTGGCCGCCTGCCCGGGCAGCGTTTGCCTTTCGCGATAGCTAACCACCGCACCCGTCGGCCATTCGGCCACTAACGTCATCTCTTCTATTGCGATTTCCAGACCCGGTTTGGCAGCGCGATGCGCGCGGAAAAACGCGTACAGTGCGGCGAAATCCAACCTGCCGCCGTTCAGCGCGATCATGCTGAAGGCGGGATCAAAGCGCGCCAGCAGCGCCTGCTCATCACCCGCTCCTTTTTCCAGCCAGTTTTCAATAGCGACGTGAGCGTCGATCACTTCGGTAAAATATCGGTTCATAAGGCTTCCTGTTGAGCGTTGAGACGGCGCACGATGGCGCGATTAGCGATGCGCAGGCACAGCAGCAGCGGGATCAGCGTGCTGGCGGCGGCAAGATAAAAACAGCTTTGATAAGCGACAATCGGCGGAAAATGCTCAAGCAACAGATTGAGCAACAGGCTGAGCAGCGCGACGCCCAGGCAAAAACTGAGCTGGCGATTGATATTCCACAGTGCGCTGGCGTCCGCCAACTGCTCATCGGCGATGTGCAGGAACGCGCTGCTCTGCGCGGTGCTGCTGCACAGGCTGCCGCCAAAGCCCATCAGGGCAAAGGCGCCAATTTGCCATCCATGATCTCCGGCGTGAGCAATCTGCGACAGCGCCAAAATACCCAGCCCCTGCAACAGGCAGCCGGTAATAAATAGCGGTCGCGGCCCAAGTCGGTTGAATTTCTTGCCGGTCAGGGTGATGGCCAGGAATGAGGCCAGCGACCAGGGCAGCATCAGGCTGCCAACCTGCGCGGCGCGCATGCCCAGCTGATTTTGCAAATACAGCATGGCGACCAGGCTAACGCCGATAAACAGGCCGGGAATGCACTGATAAATCATCATCGAGGTG
The DNA here is from genome assembly GCF_003591175.1 of Serratia inhibens. Classification (GTDB taxonomy): domain Bacteria; phylum Pseudomonadota; class Gammaproteobacteria; order Enterobacterales; family Enterobacteriaceae; genus Serratia; species Serratia inhibens. Next base: position 38,853 of record NZ_QYYG01000006.1, read on the forward strand.
CGCAGCAGGGGATCGCGCACCAGCCGCAGGTTCAACAGCGGCTGGGCGACACGCAGGCTGCGCCGCAGGTAATGGGCCAGCACCAGCGCGCCGCCGGCCAGCAACAGCGTGCCCTGCAACAGGTTATCGGCCTCACCCAGCCGGGTCAGGCCAAGCAGGATCAGCGTCAGGGCGGCGCAGGCGCTGACCAGCCCCTGAACGTCGAGCGGTTTGCGCTGTGGGTCCGGTGCCTGGGTGCGCAGCCAAAGTGCGGCCAGCAGCAACGCCAGGGCAGCCAACGGCAGGTTGGCGAAAAATACCCAGCGCCAGTCAAGCCTGTCGACAATCAGCCCGCCCAGCGCCGGTGACAATGCAGGTGCCAGCAGCCCGACCAGCATAATGGCGGCGGATAGCCCGGCGCGTTCATGACTGCGGTAGAGCTGATAGGTCAGCGTCTGACCGATAGGGATCAGCAGCCCACCGCCTATGCCTTGTACCACCCGCCAGCCAATCAGCTCGCCGATGGAGCCGGCATAGCCCGCCGCCGCGGTCGCCAGCATAAACAGCGTCAGCGACAGCAAAAAGACCCGCCGCCCGCCAATGCGCTGCGCCAGCCAGGTGCTGAGCGGGATGACCAACGTCAGACCAAGGATATAGCCATTGCTGACCCAGGCCAGTTCGCTGACCGAGGCATGCAGCGCATGGCCGATGGACGGATAGGCGACATTGGCGATAAACATGTTGATCAGATCGACGAAAAATCCGAGCAGATAGACGATTGCGACTTTGATGCGATAGGGCATGGTGCCTCCGGTTGAAGGCTGGCAGTGTAGCGGTGACGAAAGTGAGGATAAATCGGCCACAGGCGATTACACTGTCAAAATTATTTTGACAATAAAGGGCGGCAGCATGCTTAACCTGCAGCGTTTGGCTATTTTCGTGGCGGTGGTGGACGCCGGGAGTTTCACCGCTGCGGCGGTGACGCTCGGGCAAACCAAGGCGGTGGTGAGTTTCAATATCAAACAGTTGGAGAGCGAACTGGGCGTGTCGCTGCTGGTGCGCAGCACCCGGCGGCTGGCGCTGACCGATGCCGGCGAGCGATTTTATCAGCGCTGTTTGCGGCTGTTGCAGGATGCGGAAAACGTGCTGGACGATGTGCGCCGCGATCACCACGGATTGAGCGGCGTATTGCGCATCACCACCACACCGGAATACGGCGCTCAGGTAGTGGTGCCGGCGCTGGCGGCATTTTCGCGGTTGCATCCGCGTTTGCGCATTCAGCACGTTTCTTCCTCTTACCATGCCGATTTGATTTCGGAACGGTTCGACGTGGCTATTCGGCTGGGGCAACTGGCGGACTCCAGCCACCGTGCCGCGCTGATCGACAGCTTTGCCATTCTGCCGGTCGCGGCGCCGGATTATCTGGCCCGCCACTCGGTCGGCTCGTTGACGCAACTGGCGCAGGCGCAGTGGATCGCCCACAGCCGCCTCAGTTCGCCGCTGAGCTGGCAGGTGATCACTCCGCAGCGGCAGGCGGTGTTGTTCAAGGTGGAAGACGCCGCCACGCTGATGGGCGACAGCGCCGCCGCGCTGCTGGCGTTTGCCCTGCATGGCGCCGGGGTGGCGCTGCTGCCCGAATGGCTGGTACGCCCGGCCATCGCCGAAGGCAAACTGTGTGCGTTGCTGGCGGACCATCAGTTTCCCGCGCAGAGCATCTATGCGTTGTACCCCAATACTCGCCACGTACCGGAAAAGGTGCGGGCGTTTATTGATTTCCTGCGTGAGCGGGTAGCCACGGGCGGATAAACGCCAGGATAGCCGCCAACGTTTGCCGGTGTACCGTTTCGCGCTGTTCACCGGAAGCGGCGCACAGCATTTCACCGTCGCCTTCTTCCGCCAGTATTTGTCGCCCGTTGGGCCGGCAAAGCGGCAGAAAATCAAAATGATTGCCGCCGGTTAGCTTGAGTGCGCGGATCGGCTGCCGCCCGGCGTACGCGGCCAGTGCCACACCGCCAAGGCTTTGTTGCCGGTTGCCTGGCAAATAGCGTTGTGGCTCGACGATCAGCAGCGGTGCGCCGAGCCGATGCAGGCTGGTCGGCAACAGATAGGGCGCCATTCCGGGATCGAGCGCAACGGCAAAGCGGATGCGCGGGTCCCTGTAGTCGGCGTCAAACTGCCGGGCAGGGAGTTGGGCCAGTTCGACCTTTGCCTGAGTATAAAACTGGCAGTCAGGCGACTGAGGACGCTGCCGACAACCGGCGATAAAATCGCTCAGCCTGACCCTGCCGCCGAGGGCGGCAATGGCGCTGTAGCCGCCCTTGGAGTGGCCGATAACGCCGATGGCCTGACGATTGATTGCTTGGCTCCAGCGGGGATCGTCGGTTATGGCGTCAATTAATGCGGAAATATCGCCGGTCTGTAGCCACAGTTGGGCGGAAAGCGCAGGAATTGAGTTGCCGGTGGTGCTGCCCGGATGATTGGCCGCTATCACCACGGCACCCTGCTGAACCAGCGCTGCCGCCAGCCAAGCCTGGCTGGCGTTGTTGCCGCCGCTGCCGTGGCTGAGCACGATCAACGGGAAACGCCCCTTGGCCACCGGCGCTTCCGGCTGGCTTTCGATACCGGTAAACACCGGGTTTTCCCCGATCCTCTGAGGCGCACCCGCGGCCAAGGTCGGGTAATAAATGCGGCTCGCCAACTGGCGCGCACCGGTATGAAATACCTCATCGTGGGTGGCGACCCGGTAAGTGGCGGCATTAGCCGTCCCACACAGCAGCAACCACAGAAACAGCGCTCTTTTCATTTTTACTCCTCAAGGTGTATGCCAATGCGCAGAGGCTGGCATTTGCCGCTTCATCCGGCGACCTCGATCGCGATCGAGGTCGTTAAATAATTGTTTTAACAGGTTTAAGGTCCTACACTGCAGAGCACGAACAAAGACAACAAGATGTCGCCGATGCCGCTTATTCCTGTCACTTTTCTGTTTGGCCTGCTGTGTTTGGGGCTGCTGTACCGTCTCGGCCGGCCGCAGGCGCGGCGCTGGGTGTTTCAGCTGTTGTTGCTGTTATGCGCCTGGCAGAGCCTGCTGGTGGGCCTGCGTTACGGCTATGGACTGACGCAGTTCAATGGGCTGCAACCCTTCGGTGCGGTGGCGATACCGCCGCTGACCTATCTGGCATTTCTTGCCAGTACCCAGGGAAGGTTGAGGTGGCGTGAGCTGTGGCACCTGACGCCGTTATGCCTGACGTTACTGGCAAGCCTCAGAGCACCTTTCTGGCTGGATGCGCTGATCGTCGTCACCGATCTCGGCTACGGCGCCGCCCTGTTGTACGCGCTGCGGCGCGGCGAAAATGCTTTGCAGCAGGTACCGCTGGCGGAAAGCTGGCTCAGCTACCGGCTGTGGCGTGGGTTGGGGATGTTGCTGGTGGCGGTAGCCGTTGCCGAAGGGGTGATTGTGCTCGATTTCGCCTATTTCGCGGGGCGACACGCTGCCATGCTGGCGACCTTCGACAACCTGCTGGTGGCGTTGAGCATTTGTCTGGTGCTGTCCCGCAGCCGGCCTTCGGAAACCCCGGCAGAGAGAGTGTCGGAGCTACCTGACAGCGTCGCGGAAGACGAAGAGCGGCTGGCGGAGTGGTTCGATCTGGTGCAACGGCGGCTGCGGCAGGATGACCTCTATCTGGAGCCTGAGCTGAATCTTGCCCGGCTGGCGCGCAAGGCCGGCTTACCGGCGCGGCGCGTTTCACAGGCCATTAACCGGCATACGGGAATGAATGTGTCGCAGTATGTGAACCAACTGCGTATTCACCAGGCAGCGCAGTGGTTACTGGCCGGCGACGAGCCGGTGACGGATATCATGCAAAGGGCCGGGTTTACCACCAAATCAAATTTTAACCGTGAGTTCCTGCGTATCCAGGGCGTCAGCCCGAGCGAATGGCGCAGGGAGCAACAGGTTAGTTAAATAATAATTCGTTATAACTCTCATATTTATGATCGGATCGCGCCGGGGTATGCTGAGCGCTGTTGCTTACCCCGTTTGATGCGAGCCACCCTCGATGACCCCAGCCAGTGCCAAAGAAAACACCTTCCAGCTTAACCGGCGTATCTTGTCCGTGGTGATGTTTACCTTTGTCTGTTATCTGACCATAGGTTTGCCGCTGGCGGTGTTGCCGGGGTTCGTGCATAACCACCTCGGGTACAACTCGGTGCTGGCCGGGTTAATCATCAGCGCGCAGTACTTCGCAACGCTGTTCAGCCGGCCGCATGCCGGGCGCTATGCCGATCAACTCGGGCCGAAAAAGGTGGTGTTGTTCGGGCTGGCCTGTTGCGGCGTGAGTGGGGTGTTTTATGCCGTCGCTTTTTGGTGCGACGGCCTGCCGCTGCTGAGCCTGATGCTGCTGTGCGTCGGCCGGGTGTTTCTCGGCGTCGGCGAAAGCTTCGCCAGCACCGGTTCCACGCTGTGGGGCATTGGTCGGGTGGGGCCGATGCACACTGCACGGGTGATTTCGTGGAATGGTGTGGCTACCTACGGTGCGATGGCGGCCGGCGCGCCGCTCGGTGTTTATCTCAATCAGCTTTGGGGGCTGGCCGGGGTGGCGGCGTTGATCGTGTTGTCGGTGGCGGTTTCGCTGTGGCTGGCGGGCGGTAAACCGAACGTGTCGATCTCCGCCGGTCAGCGTCTTGCCTTCAGCGCGGTGTTTGGCCGTATCTGGACCTATGGCCTGGGGTTGGCGCTGGGCACCGTGGGGTTTGGCGTGATCGCCACTTTTATTACCCTCTACTATGCTGATAAGGGCTGGAGCGGGGCGGCGTTCTCGCTGACGCTGTTCAGCTGCGCCTTTGTCGGTATCCGCCTGATCTTCAGCCACACCATTAATCGTCATGGTGGCTTGAAGGTCACGCTGGTGTCATTCCTGATTGAAATTGCGGGGCTGTTGCTGATTTGGCTGGCCAAGGATCCGCTGATGGTGCAGGCCGGGGCGTTGCTGGCCGGTGCCGGTTTTTCGCTGGTGTTTCCGGCACTTGGCGTGGAGGCGGTGAAGCAGGTGCCGCAGCAGAATCAGGGCACCGCGCTTGGCACCTACTCGGCGTTTCTCGATCTGGCGCTGGGGATAACCGGACCGTTGGCCGGTTTGTTGATGAGCCGGATGGGGGTGCCATCGATCTATCTGGCGGCAGCGTTGCTGGTATTTCTGGGGGCATTGCTGACGTTGCGGTTGCTGTTGCAGAACCGAGCAAATACCTAGTTAAGGATTATTCCTAAACCCACATCCATACCGAGAAATTTATTGTTTCATCTCATGATTACGGTAAGGTCGCTCAGCGGTCCAGAACGAGAGGAGAAATCGATGTATTTACGGCCGGATGAAGTGGCTAGAGTGTTGGAGAATACCGGCTTTGAACGTGATTCTATCACCGATCAAGCCTATGGTTACCGCAAGGGTGAGCACTACGTGTATGTGAATCGCGAAGCGCGCATGGGCAGAACTGCGCTGGTGATCCATCCTGCGCTGAAAGAGAAAAGCGTGCATTTCGCCACGCCGACCTCGCCGGTTCGCGCCAGCGAGCAGTACCTTGAGTTTCCCCTGGATTTAAGCAGCGATGCCCCGAGTGCGCGTTATGGCATTCCGCACGGCTTCAGCTCGCGTGATGCGCTTTCGCGCTATCTCTACAGCATGTTCCTGTAATCTATCCCCCGCCCGCGGGGGAGTACCTCAGCCGTTGGCGATCGCCTCGCGGTTAAAGCGCTCATTGTAGGCGCGGCGAAACTGCGCCAGTTCGAACGCGTCAATATCCAGATCGGCAAAGTAAAACAGCGCGGCCTCGGTATGCTCGGCATGCAGCTCCGGCGACAGCCCGGCGCGCAGCAGCGTTTCACGCCACAGGGCGATTTGCTCATCGCTCGCCTGCTTGATAAAGGTCAGATAGATAAACAGCAGATAAGCCGCCTGGTGCATCTCTTCGGTGTAACCGTTATTCAGCGTGCGGATAAAGGTCTGGCTGTTGCGGCTGCCCATTTCCTGAATCATAGATTCAATCAGCATCGGTTTTACTTTCAGCAGGTGGGCCAGTGAGTCGATGGCTTTGCGGGTGTCTGAAGTCAGAATGCGGTAACCAATAATAAATACAACGATCAGGGCAGCGATGATGATCCAGGTCATTTATGATTTATTACACTCTCAGAGCGCCAGTATTTGGCAGGAGGCGCTGTGCTACAGCGCCCGGGGTCAACGCTGATCGCCGCTAAAGTTGTCGGCTGCCCGCTGTTGATTGCGCAGGTGATGGTTGAAAGTGGCGGCGTCTTTAGCCAATGCATCCAGGTGCGCGCCCAGCATTTTGATTTGCTTCACCAGCGCGTGCTGTTCCGGTACCGAACTGGCCGTGCTCAGCTTGCGCACCAACTGCTCATTCTGCACACGCAGCGCCGCTTCGCGCTGTTTGGCTTCTTCCAGCAACGCGGCTTCGCGTTGTTTGGACTCTGCCAATAACTGCTGCAGAGCCTGATAGCTTTGCTGCCATTCGCGGTGCTGCTTTTCGAAGCTGGCCTGCAACTCACTCATTGCATTTTGAAACTGGATTTCCAGCTCGCGCATTCTCATGGTCTCTTCCCTTTGCGGCACTCAATAATGGTTTGCAGTATAACGAAAACTGCACAGAACCTCACCCGTTGACGACGATTGCGGACAAACTCCGCTGACAATTCCGGCTTGCAACCGGGACGCGGCGTCTTACAATCAGCTTCATCCGCGCCAAAAAGGCTTCCCGTCCAGGAGTGGCAGTGAGATGAGCAACCAGGAAAAAGATGTTTTTGCGCAGGCGATGGCCGATGTCATCCCGTTATCCCGCGGGTGCCAGACGCTGTACCTCAAACCGCAGGAGAGGGGGGATAAAAGCGCGCGCCGCGAAGCGCAGGCGCTGCGGCAGGAGAATTTCCTCAGCACCGGGTTTCTTGAGGTGATCCCCTGCGGGCTGCCGCTGGAATACAAAGGTGAGGGCATTCAACAGGGCGTGCTGGATAAGTTGCGCAATGGCCGCTACCCGCCGCAGGCTAACCTCAACCTGCTTAGACAGCCGGTCGAGACCTGCCGGCAAGAGCTGTTCCGCTTTATTCTGCTGGCGGAAAAGCACAATCTGCGTTCGTTGTTGATTGTCCATGGCCGGGGCCGTGAGGACGAGAGCCACCCAAATATTGTGCGCAGCTACCTTGCCAAATGGCTGGCACAGTTTGAGCAGGTGCAGGCATTTTGTCGGGCGCTGCCGCGCGATGGGGGAGAAGGAGCTTGCTACGTCACGCTGCGCAAATCGGCGCAGGCCAGGGCCGACAACTTCGAGCGTCATGCCAAGCGTAGCCGCTAGGGTGTAAACAAGGGAAGAGCAGCCGGCAGCATGACTGCCGGCTGAATGGGGCTATTTATTAAAGAATTTATAGTCCAGCGAATAACGTCCGGCACCGGTGACCGCCAACAGCAGCAGCCCGCCGATAATACTGATGTTTTTGAAGAAGTTTATTTCATTGCCCATCATTTCCATCCCGGTCATTTTCCAGAACGGATGGCCGATAAAAGCGGTACCGAGCACATAGACGGCGAAAATAACCGCGATAGGGCGGGTAAATATGCCGAGAATAAGTGCGATGCCGAAAACAAACTCAACCACCACGGCGATAATCGCCGCCAAATACGGCATTGGCGTGCCGTAACCCTCCATTGCGCTAACCGTTGCGCCAAAGCTGGTCAGTTTCATCCAGCCAAAAATGATAAACAGGACCATCAACAATATTCGGGATAGCAGAATAACGCCGTCTCTTGAGCCGTCACCCATTTTGAACTCCTCAGCCACTGCGGAATTATGTTGTGTTACTGATTAAAGACTAGACTAACCCTAGGTTATTTCTAGTGACAGCAGGCCATTACGCATTTAAATATCAGGAGAAAGGCTGTGGAGCTTAACATTCTGGAAGATGAGAAACGTTTCTATATAAACGATCGGCAGGGTAAAACGATCGCCGAGATATCTTTTGTGCCGAGCGGGGATAAATTAACCATTATCGATCACACCTGGGTAGATGAGGTGTTGAAAGGCCAGGGAGTGGGTAAAAAACTGGTGGCGCGGGTGGTGGCGAGAATGCGGGCGGAAAACCGTAAAATCATTCCGCTGTGCCCGTTCGCCAAACACGAATTCGACACCACGCCGGAATATCAGGACATTCGTGCCTGAAGGTTTAGCGGGGCGCTGCTGCGCCCCGACCGTTCAGCATACGCCAAAATCACCGTCTTCATGATAGAGCGCCACGTCGCTGGCCTGGACTTCCGCACGTTGCTCGGTGCCCAGTTCGTTCCAACTGCAGACCAGTGTGTCACCATCAATGGCTACCACGATCATTTTTGGGCCGCCGGTGGTGCGCTGTACAAAATCGCCGATAGCAAATGCCATTGTTTTCTCTCCGGTTCAAGGGGTAAAAGCTTAAGTATAGTCGGCTGTGGGCAGGCTTTGCGCAAGAAGGTGCAGCCGCCATGGGCGGAATAAAACGTTGGGGGGAGGTGACCTCCCCAAGAACGGATGTGTGAAGGGTTTACTGCCGGAGGGAATAATCAGGCGGGTTTATGGGCGGCCAGGATAAAGATCATCGGGCGTTCTTTTTCTTCATCGAGCGCCGGGTTTTCCGCTATTTGCTGCGTCGAAGGGCCCCATTCATTCAAATAGGTGATAATGAATCCCTGTTGTACCAGCAGATTGATATAGCTGCCGAGCATACGGTGTTGCTTGATGACGCCTTCCGCCAGCCAGTTGGAGATCCGGGGCCCTTCCTGCTGATAGCCGTTGACCGGCCAGGATTTTTGCCCGTGTTGATCGACCAGCCAGCCCTGATGCTGCGGCGCGGTATAAATCGGGTGCTCGGCGGTGAAGATAAACTGCCCACCTGCCGCCAGCGCCTGATAAACCGTGGCAAACAGCCGGGCCAGATCTTCGATATAGTGCAGCGTCAGCGAACTGTAGGCCAGATCGCAAGATGCCGGCGGCAGTTGAAGCTGTTCCAGATCCTGCCGGCGGTATTCAATGCCGATGTCCTGCGTCATCTCCCGCGCTTTGTTCAGCATTTTCTCGGAAAGGTCCATGCCAAGCACGCTCGCGGCGCCCTGTTCGCGTGCGCTGCGGCAGAACCAACCGTAACCGCAGCCGAGATCGACCACCTTCTTGCCGTGCAAATCCGGCAATATGCTGCGGATAGTCGGCCATTCCGGCGCGCCGTCCAGCCCGTTTACCGAGCGGCTGAGTTGGGCATAACCGTCGAAGAAGGCCTGATTGTCATAAATATTTTGCGTCATAACGACCCCTGTTTGGGAAAAATACTGCCGAATCTTTGGACAGTACCGCCATGTTATCCGCACATCCGGCTGATTTCTATAATAAACGCCGTGCTAAACCCTCTCGCGTATCGCATAATTTTAAGCCGGTTTAAGCAGGGGAAATAACCACAGGAACGGATATGAACATGATTTCGGTGCGTCAATCACCTGAGTTTAGGCAACAGGCGATTCGCTATTTCCAGCAGCAATGGGCTTCGCCAGACACCCTGATGATGTATGAAGATGCCATCACCCGCAGCATTGGCGCAGCCAATCCACTGCCGCAGTGGTATTTGCTGATGGACGGCCACGACATCCTGGGTTGTGCGGGGTTGATCACCAATGACTTTATCAGCCGTGGCGAGTTGTACCCCTGGCTGTGTGCGCTGTATGTGGAAGAAGCGCACCGTGGGCGCGGTTACGGTTCGTTGCTGATTAATCATGTGGCGGAAGAGGCTCGCAAATTTGGCTTCCCGCACCTGCATCTGTGCACCGATCTTGAGGGCTACTACGAAAAGCAGGGTTTTGCCTTTAACGGATTGGGCTATCACCCCTGGGGAGAGGCTTCAAGGGTGTATACGCGGGCGCTGTAAAGACCGCCGCAGCCAGGCCCGCCGTATCAATAAGGCGAACCTGGCTGCGGTGTGGGGTGCATTGTCAGGCGAGAGCATCCAGCGCTTTGGCGATATCCTCCGTCCACGGCCAATCAGGCACCGCGAGGTTTTCGCGCAAATGACCGATGGAGGAGGTGCCCGGTATCAGCAGAATATTGGGCGAACGATGATACAGCCACGCCAGCGCGGTTTGCAGAGGAGTGGCCCCGAGACGCACAGCGATATCTGATAACGCCGAGGATTGGAGCGGCGTAAAACCGCCGAGCGGGAAAAACGGCACATAAGCGATGCCTTCCCGAGCCAGATGGTCAATCAGCGCATCATCGCCACGGTTTATCAGGTTGTAGTGGTTTTGCACGCAAACAATGTTGCAAATCTTGCGCGCCTGCGCCACCTGGGTCGGTGTCACATTACTCAGGCCTATGTGTTTCACCAGCCCCAGGCGTTGAAGCTCCGCGAGGAACGTCAGGGGTTCCTCTATCGAGCCTTCCGCCGGACCATGGCTATCAAGCATGATCCTGAGATTGACCACGTCCAGCGTTTCAAGCCCCAGATTACGCAGATTGTCATGTACCGCGCTGGTCAGTTCTGCGGCGGAAAAGGCCGGCAGCCATGAGGCGTCCGCACCCCGGCGCGCGCCGATCTTGGTGACAAGGGTCAGATCGTCCGGATAGGGGGCCAGCGCTTCGCGAATCAATTGGTTAGTGATATGCGGGCCGTAAAAGTCGCTGGTGTCGATATGATTTACCCCCAGCGCAACGGCTTCCCGCAGTACCGCCAGGGCGGCATCAGGATCCTTCGGTGGCCCGAACACGCCGGGGCCGGCCAACTGCATGGCGCCGTAGCCGAGCCGCTTGACGTTTCGATCGCCAAGGGGAAATGTGTGCTGCTTGTCGTTATTGGACATAACTTGTCTCCTGTTGGGATAGTCAGCGGGGTAGCCGCATTTATTTATAATAGGCGCTGCTCATCCCCGTGATAAGTAGTGGGACAGTGGCGGGTTGAGAGCGGTAAGCTTTGCCGACAGATCGGTGCCAAATCCCTCGGATCCCACCACGTTAATCAGCAAATGTCGCCCTGGCCGTTGCACGGCCGCATCTCGAGAGCGCGCCACTCCTTAACGAGCAGCCGGCGACTCCGAAGGTAGCGTTCGGCAAGAACTTCAGCGCTTGTGATATCGTCCATGCCGATCACACGGAACTGTTCATCCAGCTCGCACCAGGCTGCGACAAACCGCCTGGCTTCGATGAAGCCCAGCATGATCGGCCATATTACCTGCTCATCTTCCGGTGCGTGTTCGAGAGACAGCTTGATGCGCAGCTTACGCTGCTCGCGCAGCGCCCGGCGGATTTCGCTCAGATCGAGATGGGTCGAGTCTTTCAGCGAATGGCCTACATAGATAGTGTCATCGTCGAAGGCCGCTCGCATGTCGGGCGGAAGAACGGCGTTGATTTTGGCCAGCGCGTTTGTTACCGCAAGGGCTAACCTATCGTCGGTCTGACGGCTGACCCACTTGGCGCCGGTCACGAGCGCCAGGATCTCTTCTTCGGTAAAAGACATGGGGGGCAGGAGAAATCCTGGCCGCAGGATGTAGCCGACGCCTGGCTCTCCGTCGATGTCGGCTCCCATGTCTTGCAGTGTGGCAACGTCGCGGCGGATGGTTCGCAGGGACACGCCCAACTCGTGCGCAAGTGCCTGGCCCGAGACCGTTCTTCGGTGTCGGCGGAGCACTTGCATCAGGTCGAACAATCGATGACTTCTGGCCATGCTTACTCCATCGCCACAATGCCTTTACCGCCGAGCTTGCGGCCCTTTTCAAGCTCGGTGATCAGTTTAATCGCTCCCTCCAGAGCAACGGTTTCGCCAATCGCGATTTGGAACTTGCCCTCTTCAGCGGCACTGGCAATCTTTTCCAGGATGTCGGCTCGCGGCGAACCAATGACTGGCTTCAACCGTCGATCGAAGACAGCCCGAATGAACTTGCCCAGGTCGGGGTTGAGATCAAGGAACATGCCCCCGCGGTGTAGCATAGCCACGCCGGTGGATACGGACATTGTCGCAGCAGTGTCGTATACCACATCGAAGCGCGTGGTTATTGACGACAAATCCGTTGCGCGATAGTCGTAGACCCTTTGTACGCCAAGTGATTTAGCGCGCTCCATGTCTCGGGAGCTGCAACTTCCGGAAACGACCGCACCGAAAAGCCGGGCGATCTGCACGGATGCTTCGCCAACCGCTCCGGCACAGCCATTAATGAATACGTGCTGACCCGCTTGCAGCCTGGCCTTGTCGATCAGTCCGTTCCATGCGGTCACGCCCGACGTACCCAGACAGGCGGCATCCTCGAAGGAGATACTCTCGGGCTTCCTGGTCAGAAAATTTTCTTTCGTGATCACCGACTGGCCAAGCGCACCGCTTTCCTTGAAGCGAGCGAGGCCGAAGACGGCGTCGCCTACCCGGAAGCGCGAGACACCTGGGCCAATGGAGGTGACGATACCGGAAAAATCCATTCCCATGGCGCGGGGAAAACGTCTGCCGGTGACGATCTTCATCAGTCCGCTGCGCAGCTTCCAGTCGATTGGGTTGATTGCCGCGAACCTGACTCGCACGACCACTTCATCGTTACCGGGTGCGGGTAATTCAAACTCATCGACCCGCATCAACTCCGGGCCACCATAACTGTCGTACTGAATACGTTTCATGTGCTTCACCAAGGTTTGAGCGGTTCTGGTCGAGGTACGTTGCAAGTCCTTCTAAAAGACAGAGGGAGATGAGAGCGATTTGGATGCCTCTCTTGCTTGCGAAGCCATCCTATAACGCCGTGATGACAGTTTCTGGCACCATTCGTCGGGCTCTTTTTGCACCGCCAATCCAGGGCGCTCTACCCTTTATCGGGTGCGTAGCACTTCGCCGACTACCGGTGCTGCTGAAAAGGCATTTGGCCAGCCGGCATAGAAAGCGCAATGGGTCACAATTTCCCCCGCTTCTTCGGCGGTCAATCCGTTATCCATCGCCCGGTTAAGGTGGTAACCGATTTGCGCGCTCTGCCCCGATGCTATCAGCGCGCTTACCGTCACCAGACTCCTGTCCCGGGGCTTAAGTGCCGGTCTCTGCCAAAGATCGAGAAAGAGAGGGGCGGTGGTGAATTTGACCAGCCCGGGGGAAATTGGCGCGACATTTTTTTCCACCGTTGCTGAACGCTGCCGTTCGGCATCCTGATTAAGCGGCAGAAGCGCAGGAGAGGCTTCGGCTAACTGTTCTGCAGTGACGCCACGCTCCTGAAAAACACCTTTAGTGACTGCGATAGCCGACATCGCGTTTGGCCATCCGGAATAGAACGCAAGGTGCGTGATAATTTCCGATACTTCGGCCGGCGTGACGCCACTGTCGAGAGCAACCCCGACATAGTGCTTCAGCTCGGTGGGCTGGTTCCTGGCAATCAGAATGGCCAGGGTAACGATGCTGCGGTCACGTTGCGAAAGTTCGTCACGTTTCCAAAGGTCGTCCGTAATGGCTTCGCTACCGAAGCGGGCCAGCGCCGGAGAAACGGATTGGATATCGGCAACTGAAAGGCCCGATGGGTTAATTTTCAACATGGCTTCACCTCTTTTTTCTTCTGCATCCGCGAAATCTGCAAGTACCAGCGACATCACTACAGCGGCAACAATCTCTTTCATCGCAAACCTCATTGATCATCTCATCGACGGGATCTCAGGCGTTAATCATCAAACTGCATGGCGCCTTTATTTCTGAGAAAAACGGGCACGACAGGGATTGATTCCTTCGCGGTTGTCATTTCTGAGGTTTGCTCTATATACCCCCGGAAGTGCGGTGTCTGCCTGTGCCGTTGATAATCAGCTTCGCTGGCGTAAATTTCATAGAAGTACCAGCGATTCTCATTTTTCGCATCGGTTGCGGCATACATAGCCAGCACGCCATCTTCAAGCTTCAGGGAGTCAGACATTTCCGCGAGGACGATATTTTTGAAGGCCTGTTGGTGCTCGGGTTTTACATCGACAATTACCAGGTTATTTATCGTTCTCTCGTTTTGTACTATTCGCTTATCGCCAAGGAATTGCGGTGTGACATCTGTTTTGCTTTTTTTATCTGTGATTTCAGGAGCACGCTCAATAAACGCCTGGTACTGCTCTGAATCTAAATGTTTTTTATAGGCCTCTTTTCCGGCGTAGATTTCAATCATGTACGCCTGGTTTAGATCATCCTTGCGTTTGAGCGAGTACATTGCCAAGGTGCCACTTTCAGTCTCAACGGAAGAGGAAATATTGCTTCTGGCGACTTCATCATACTGCCGGCTTTTCCCCGCCTTGATGCCAAGTTCGAAAATGTTCATAACGGTTTTATCCAGCGGAGTTGCGCTGGTGGCAAATGCGGGGCTACCAAACAGCAGGCAGAGTGTCATGGTGATGATGTTTTTCACAAAATTCCTTTATTTTATAGTTGGTTATGGGGTGAGTGGTGGTTATTTTCACTTTCACCGTTCAATAAACTGGTGCTGATATTCCGGCAACTTACCGCTGCTGGCGTTATTGAATGCCAGCGGCAGGAGGTAAGTCATACCGGCATGAAGGGCGCTGACTGGCATCAGAAAAGTAAGCATGATGATTTACGTACGTTAATCCACTTCATTCACTTCTCCTTTAGCCGAACGGTCGAATTGACTAACACGAACTATTGAGGCGACTAAGGTTTATCAGGTTCCTGGACAGGCAAACCTTCAACAATATAAGTGCGGGAATTCCCTGAGCGATGACGTATCGGTATGATATTTTGATACTCAGGGGAGTTGTACCAGTCCTGAGCCTGTTTCAGACTGTCAAACTTAATAATGACCAGTCTGCCCTGGGCACCAAATCCCTCCTTAATATTGGGCTGCCCCCCGCGAACGATAAAGCGTCCACCGTAGGGCCTGAAGGTAGACTCGACCTGAGCACTGTAAGGTTTTATCGCTTCTCGGTCAGTAGGCTGAAATTCTGCAACATAATAGGCCGGTGTCACCGCCAGTGCGGATGAAACGCCGGTAAATGCGATCAGGAAAGCCAGTATGATTTTTCGTATCATAGAGCTATGCGGAGACGTCGTCGGGCCGCCAGAACTCATGCACTTTATGCAAATACGGGATACCCATAAGTCGCTTTTACCCAATGGCGTGTACTGCATCGTATATTCACCCCTCAAAATTATTTATGATTTCTGAAACTGGTGTAAGTTTTCCGCAATCATTTTTGGTGAAAATTCACTTACCTCATAGGTAGCCAGATTAGGGTAATAAACGTCCTCGCCAAGAATGGCCAGAAGCTCATCGCGATTTTCTACATTGGCAATAATGACTCCAGATCGTGCTCTGTCGGAATAAGGCCCTACGACCACAAATGCCCCCGTGGAAAAATGGTGTTTAAACCATTGCGCATGACGAGCAAAGAGGGATTCATGCTGCTCAGGAGAAATCACATCTTTTACCGTAATATTGATGATGAACAATTAATGCCTCTCTTTTATACAGCCAGTTTCAATTCTGGGGATAAGGATTCCAACAGCGCGATCAGTCGTGAGGCATGCTCTTTAGCCATTGTTTTCTGTTGCGCTATTTTATTTTCATCCCTGTCGGCATAACTGATACCACAGGTATACACCGGCATTTGCAAATCCAGATTGCAAAGTCTGGCGGTGGTTTCAAACTGGGCAAGGTAATTTTCAAGGCTATGGCCAAAAAATCCTTCCGATGAATAGAGCGCTTGCGGTGCGCCGGTGGTAAACGAAAGAATAAGTTTTTTACCGCCAAGTTTTGCCGTTGAACCATGGGCGAACCCGTGGACAAAAACCTCATCCAGCCATAATTTCATCACGCCCGGGAGTGAATACCAGGAGAATGGAAATTGCCAGACGATCACATCAGCTTTCAGCAGGCTTTCCTGCTCGGCTTTTACATTGATTCTGTTGTCCGGATAGAGCCAGTCCAGGCGGCGAATTTCAGCCTCTGGCAATGCCAGGGCTATCTCATCCAGGATAGTCGCGTTACCAATTGACTCGTTAAGATTCGGGTGTCCGGAAATAATCAGGATATTTTTCATTTTCAATAGATTAAAAGTTAATTGTTTAATAGGTCTCCAGTATAGATTGACCGTATTCTGTTTTTTAGGGTATTAATAGCTCAATAACTTTTAGCCAAAAGCTAATAATAATCCTGATTGAATCAAGGCTTCCGCAAAGCCTTTTTTATCAAGACGTTAATCCCAGTAACCGCTCAGCATTGCGGAAGGCTATCGCTTCTTTCGCCTCTTCGGGAACAGGCAAACTTTGGATAAATGCCTTCACGCCATCCAGCGTCTGGTAGGGATAATCAACAGAAAAAAGGATCCGCTCGGCCCCCAACAGCGCATAGATAAACTGAAAATGCGGCAGCGTCAGCATTCCTGATGGCGTCACATACACCTGCTCCCGAAAGGTCTGCGTAATGGTGTGTCGTAACCCCGTAGCGGCCTGGGGGAGACTATCGTCCAGACGCTGTAACCAGAATGGCAGCATCTCTCCCCAGTGACCGCTTATGACCTGCAGGTTCGGATATTTATCAAAGGCCCCGGACAGGATTAACCGCAGCAGATGAATGCCCGCTTCGTGATGCCAGCCCCAGGCAAACATCGATAGCCTGGCGGTAACTTCATCACTGAAGCCGCTGTAATAAGCCTGTTGTACGCTGCGAACGGGAAGCCCCGGATGGAGATAGAGCGGGACGCCAAGAGCGTTAAAGCGGGCCAGCAACCCGTCGTAATCCGGATGGTCGAGAAAATGGGTTGATGGCCTGCCGTTTAGCAGAGCGCCTTTAAAACCCAACTCTTTAACCGCTCGCTCAAGTTCTTTTTCTGCCGAATCGGGCTGAGCCCATGGAAGCGTGGCGAATGCGGCAAAGCGGTCTGGATGAGCGTTAACCGCGCTAGCGAGGCGGTCGTTAGCCGCGCGGTTCAAATCCACCACATCAGCAGCCGATGCCAGGTGTGGAAATCCTCCAACCGAAAGAACCTGCATGGTGATACCGGCCTCGTCCATATCGCCCAGACGCCCGCGACCAATGTCTGCACCCTTAACGTTAATCAGGTCGTTTTTTTCAATTTGGGGGCGACTTCGGTCGGGAAGATTGCCGTCAGTAATCGTTTTGCCCCAGTCGCTCAGAAACGGCGCCTGCGCAAGTGCAGCCGGCATGGATGCCATAACCAGCGCTTTATCCAGAGTATGTTCTTCAAGGCAAATGATTTTCATCGCTTTTGATTTCCGCTCAGTGTTTTGACATGGGGGAACAGCCGTAGAACAAGGGAGAATGCTTGAAATGGCGATGCCTGCCAGAACGCGGAGTCCCATCTTGAGGACATTGCGACGCCCGGTCGAACATACTGATTTCAACACTGCACTCCCTTTCATTACCTATCCAGACTGCTTGAAGCCGCCAGAAAAGGGGGACCCGGCGACATGCTTCGAGTCCCTCGCTAGATCATGGATTTCTCCCATGCCCCCCGCGTATCAACTCCCGCTTCTTTAGCAAGGCGTTCCAGCGTTGCCATTTCCTCCGCGCCAAGCTGAATGTCTGCGGCCCCGGCGGCGTCCTGAACATGGTGAACCTTGGTCGCACCAATGATCGGCAGGGTGCCTTTCGCAATGGCCCACGCGATGGCAACCTGCGCAACGCTGGCGTTTCTGGCATCTCCCATCACCTTCATCGCCGCGGTTAAGTTTTCTAGCTGCGGCAGAACCCGGTTATAGGTTTCAGCACGCCCACTGCCGGCGGGCATGGGATTTTGCGAGTTGTAACGGCCGCTCAAGGCTCCCTGCTCCAGCACCATATAGGCAAAAAAGGTGATGTCGTTTTTATGGCAATAGTCGAGGATCCCGGCGTCTTCCGATGAACGGTAGAGCAAGCTGTAGTGATTTTGAACTGCGCTCACAGAGAAACCGGCCTGTTTCAGGATTTCATTTGCACGCTTTATTTGTTCCAGGCTGTGATTGGATACGCCAACCTGTTTAACCCGGCCGCTCTGTAAAAGCGGAATAAGGCCCGGTGTCCATTTCTCCACGTCTGAAGGATTATGGATCCAGTAGATATCAATCTCCTTCACGCCCAGGCGCTCGAGACTCGCTTCAAGCATGGCGCTCACGGGCTCAGCCGACGCCTTGTCGGCAATCTGCGGGGTAAACTTGGTCGATAGAATTATCTCTTCACGCGGGTACTGACGGACTAACTTACCCAGCGCTGTTTCGGAGCTCCCCATTCCGTAGACGGCGGCGGTATCCCACAGATTAAGCCCTTTATCCATGGCTTTGCTGAATACCTCTGCCATCTGCCGGTCGGAAAGGTGATTGCCGAATACGGTATCTCCACCTGCAAATCCTGCACCCCAGGACCAGGTTCCCAACGCTATTTTTGGCAGTTTTTTCATTACGTCCTCCTGGAAAGGGCCGGAGAAATGACTTCCGCCTGGCCCAAATGAAGGTTTAACACGTTGAACAGAATAACGGTGCCGGCGCGCTGTGCCCGCCGTTAGATTTTCTGGTGCAGCGCGTCCACCAACGCCACGCCAACGCCGTGCGCTGAGGCAGGGTTCTGACCGGTGATCAGGCGACCATCCGTCACCACATTCTCAGACCAGTTGGGTGCTTCATGATGAAGTGCGCCGTGCTCCCGCAGGGCGGTTTCCAACAAATAGGGGACCACAGCCGTTGCCTGAACTTCGTCTTCTTCTTTATTGGTGAAGGCTGCCAGGTTCTTCCCTTTCACCAGGTATTCACCATTGCTGAGTTTCGCGTCAACCAGCGCGGCCGGGCCATGGCAGACTGCCGACACTATCCCGCCGCTTTCGTATACCTCTCTGATAATGCGCTGCGCATCCGGGCTGTCGCGGTAGTCCCACATGGTGCCGTGCCCGCCGGCAAAAAAGACCGCGGAATAATCGGCCCCGTTCAGCGCAGATAAAGGCGGCGTGGTGGCGAGGCGATGCTGGAAATCGGTCTCGTTCCAGAACCAGGCGTTAACGGGATCGCTGAGGTCGAAACCGTCAACCGGCGGCTGGCCTCCACGAATGCTGGCAATCACTGTTGGGATCCCCGCATCTTCCAGCACTTTCAGGGGATGAGTGAGCTCTGCCATGAAAAAACCGGTAGGCACGCCGGAAACGCCTTTTATCGGATGGCTGGTGACGACGCACAGCACGGGTTTGCGGTCTGATTTCATTTCATCGTTCCCTCTGGCTGATTTTTGAACTCCCCGGCAAACAAGTGTTCCCAATTGGTAAATGACCCCAAAGGGATACATTCGAAGGTGAGCAGACCGGCTTTTGCCAACGGAAAATCGGCCATCACCACCCGGGCTTTTTCCACCGAGTCACATTCAAGAAAAATCGCTACACCGGGCCGATCCTGTCGAAAATAAATATCCCGGATGCTGCCGGATTTATATAAACCCCAGGTATGTAACGCTTCTGAAGTCAGATGCGGAGCGTATTTTTCCAGCGTGGCGCCGGAAGCGGGAATATCCAAACACAAAATTCGCATTTCAGTCTCCTGAGCTTAGCTACTAAGGGGGCACTGGAAAAAGTATAAGCTCGCGATTTTGATAAGATTAGGCCCTTATTGACTTAAGGATATTTAGCCTGTAGTTAATAATCAGTGGGCCATTTGCTTCAGGAAGACGTGATGAATAACGTGATTTACAACCAGATACGCATCTTTCAGAGCATTGCCCGGGAAGGCAATATTTCGGCTGCGGCCAGGAAGCTCGAGATTACACCTCCCTCCGTCAGTAAGGCACTTAAGCTGCTTGAACAACACATCGGTCACCCTCTTTTTGTCCGTACGACAAGGCGGATTGAACTGACGGAAGCTGGGCAACAGCTGTTGGAGCAAACTGCAGCGGCAGTGGACTCGCTTGAAAAGTCGCTGGAAAACATCCGTGACCAGAACCAGGAACCTTCCGGCCTGGTCCGGATTACGCTCTCCCGCTTCGCTTATCTGCTCATACTCAAACCGGCTATGGCGGCCTTTTGCCGGCAATATCCCGGCATCAAACTTGAAGTTTCGGTTTACGACGGTACCGTCAATATTATCGATGACCGCTTTGATCTGGGGATACGCTTCGGCGATATTCTTGAAGGCGGAGTGGTGGCTCGCCAGTTGATGAAGCCGTTTAGGGAAGGGCTGTATGCGTCATCGGCCTATCTGGAGGCGTTCGGTACGCCCACTACGCCGGCAGATCTCCATCAGCACAATCTTATCGGCTATAGATTCATTACCAATAACCGCATCCTTCCGCTGATTCTGGATCACAAAGGGGAACAGCTAACCGTTGAGATGCCTGGCCAGTTAATCAGCAACGATATTGACGTTATGGCCGATGGAATACGTAACGGACTGGGGATCGGAAGGTTGTTCGAACCCATTCACAGGCTACAGCCCGACAAAGAGACATTTATTCCCGTGATGGAGAATTACTGGAAAACATACCCAGCCGTTTATCTCTATTACCCGAAAAATGCGGGCAAGACCAAAAGAGTGAAGACATTGATTGATTTTTTAATTGAAAGAAAAGCCGTTTAATGAATATTGCTCATCTAAACCTCGTACATGAGCGACACTCTTTATGCCTGGGTTTTTATCGAATTGACTGTTTGTACAGGGATTAGGCCCCTCGCGAAGAAAGACACTGGAGTGAAAGGCCACGAGGTGCACCCGGTTTCGCAACGTAGACCAATAAATCCCAGGCTGAAGGGGATATCCCTGGAGTACGACAGACACAAAAAAGCCCGCAACTCAGTTGCGGGCTTTCTCGCTATTATCACCGGATCTATCTGGTATCACCGGCGACCTATTTGGTGGAGCTGGGGGGATTTGAACCCCCGTCCGGAATTACTACACCGTCGGCACTACATGCTTAGTCCAATCATTACATTCGCCGGTCAGCTGCGGATGGACACGCCACTAACAAACTAGCCTGATTGGGTTTAACGCTTCAGCCCCAGGCAGGACATCCACGCGATCTCTTTTGGGTTTGACCTCTCTTGATCCCCGTCCTAAGAGCGGAGGCTAGGGAGAGAGGGAATCTTCAGTTTCTTAGGCTGATTAAGCTGCTAAAGCAGCAGATTCGAATTGCGAGTCGTTTGCAATTATTTTTTTTGCGGCTTTTTACGAGGCCAACCGCCCCTCGGCATGCTCCTAAGGCCTCACAATCCCGTCGAATCCAGAATCAGCCCCAAGTAACTTTGTTCAGTATACCAGAAGTTTAAGCCGTTAAGCCAGAGGCTTATCGGTTGGCATGCTTCATGATACGGGATTTCGCCGTCTGCCATTCACGATCTTTGATGTCATCGCGTTTATCGTGTTCTTTCTTGCCTTTGGCTACGCCGATCTTGATCTTGGCCCAGGCATTTTTCCAATACATGGACAAGGCAACCACGGTGTAGCCGTCGCGGTTTACGCGGCCGAGCAGTGAGTCCAGCTCACGTTTTTTCAGCAGCAATTTACGGGTACGTGTCGGATCGCATACCACATGCGACGAAGCTACGTTAAGCGGTGAGACGGTGGCCCCAAACAGATAGGCTTCACCATCGCGGAAGGTCACGTAGCTGTCGCTAATGTTGGCTTTGCCGGCACGCAGCGATTTTACTTCCCACCCTTGCAGCGACAGGCCCGCCTCGAACTCTTCTTCAATGAAGTATTCGAAACGCGCTCGCTTGTTCTGCGCAATGGTGGCGGAACCGGGTTTGTGTGCTTTTTTCTTTGTCATAGTTTGTTCATTATACTGGATGATTCGACGAAAGAAATCCTTTACCGCTCAGCACCTGCGCAATTTTTCGCATTTTTGGCCCTCGCGTTGCATAGCAGATTTTTTGTTTGCCGATAGATAAATGGTATTATCTGTATGTTTTGTGTCTCACAGGAAATGATATGCCCCAGATCAGTCGGTCTGCGTTAGTGCCGTTCAGCGCCGAGCAGATGTATCAGTTGGTTAACGATGTTCACTCTTACCCCGATTTTCTGCCAGGTTGCACCGGCAGCCGGGTGATTGACGCGTCCAACAATCAAATGACCGCCGCGGTTGACGTTGCCAAAGCCGGTATCAGCAAAACCTTCACTACGCGCAACACGCTGCAGGATAACCAGAGCATCAATATGCAACTGGTTGATGGTCCGTTCCGCAAGCTGATGGGGGGCTGGCAGTTTACGCCGCTGAGCCCGGAAGCCTGTAAGGTTGAGCTGCACCTGGATTTTGAATTTACCAATAAACTGATCGAACTGGCGTTCGGCAAGGTGTTCAAAGAGCTGGCCGGTAACATGGTGCAGGCTTTCACCCAGCGGGCGAAAGAGGTTTACAGTGTCTGATATTCAGGTGGAGGTGGTTTACGCCTTGCCGGAGCGTCAGTATCTGCGCAAAGTTACGCTGGCGGAAGGCAGCAGCGTTGAGCAGGCCATTACGGCCTCCGGGTTGCTGGAGCTGCGTAGTGACATTGACTTGCAGAGCAATAAGCTGGGCATCTACAGCCGCCCGGCCAAGCTGGGTGATGTGCTAAACGATGGCGACCGGGTAGAAATTTATCGCCCCCTGATTGCCGACCCTAAAGAACTGCGTCGGCAACGGGCAGAGAAAGCAAAAAAATAAGGCGCTGAATGCGCCTTATTTTTTTATCAGAATTTTATCTTCCGAGTTGCAGCCTGTTACTGTCATGAAGAACCTGAATCGCCCCTCACGGGCCGGACGATAGCTCCTGCGCTGATTACTTGGTCAGCGCCGGTTTGTTCTGAATATCGGTCAACACGCCCGCGCTATCAAAGGTCAGCGTCAGGGTTTGCTGGGTGATATCTTCATGGCCAGGTTGCTGGCGGAATACATAGAACCACGTCTGAGTACCGAACGGATCCTGTAACATTGGGGTACCCAATGTATAAGCGACCTGTTGCTGGGTCATACCTTTTTGGATTTTAGCCACGTCGGTCGACGTCAGGTAGTTCCCTTGGTTGATGTCAGGCCGATAAACCACCTTCTCAAAAGTAGAACAGCCTGCAGTCAGCATCACAAGAACCACAGCGGCAGCAGCCAGCGTTTTACAGCGCATAGTAATCACATTCCTTTAGGGCATAGGATGCCGATGATAATAGACCTTGCAGCAGTTGGAAACCTTTATACCCTTCATCTTTCAAGTTGCTGCTGCGATTGCTTCGCTCTCGTCCCCCAGGCGCTTAGCTGACTAAGCGCCTGGGGGATGGGGCGGTTGTCGCCTTGCCGCACCTTGAAATCTGCCAGGTAAACAGCGCCAGAGTCAGACCTCAGAAAAGTGAAAAAGTTGAGCTTTTTTATGCGGCCAGCAGTTCTTTTGCGTTTGCCAATGTGTTGCGGGTGACTTCGCTGCCGCCAAGAAGGCGCGCCAGCTCTTGCAGGCGGGCGCGTTTATCCAGCGGCGACATCTGCGTTTCGGTTTCCGTGCCGTCGGTCTGTTTGCTGACAAACAGATGCTGATGACCGCATCCCGCGACCTGCGGCAGGTGGGTGACGCACATCACCTGCGTTGACTCCCCGAGCTGGCGAAGCAGGCGGCCCACGATGGCGGCGGTCGGGCCGCTGATACCGACGTCCACTTCGTCGAAAATCAGCGCCGGGGTTTCCATCTTGCGGGCAGTGATGACCTGAATGGCCAGCGCGATGCGTGACAATTCGCCGCCGGACGCCACTTTGGCCAGCGCCTGTAGCGGTTGGCCCGGGTTGGTGGATACGCAGAACTCGGTGCGGCTTGCCCCTTCGGCGCTCAAATATTGGGGCTCGAAGCGCACATCGATGTTGAATTTGCCGTGTGGCATCGAGAGCGCCTGCATGCTGTCGGTAATCAGCGTGGTCAGTTCGGCGGCGTAATGCCGGCGTTTCTGGTGCAGTTGATCCGCCAGAACCAGCGCCTGCTGATGGTGCAGGGCGACCGCTTCGTTAAGGTGCTCGTGGTCGCTTTCCTGTTGCGACAGCAGTTGTTGCTCATCCAGCAACTGCTGGTGTAGCTGCGGCAGTTCCTCTGGCGCCACGTGATGTTTACGCGCCAGGTTGATTTGCCGCGACAGGCGCTGTTCCAGTTCATGCAGGCGGTTGGGATCGAGATCCATGCGATCGGCATAGTGGCGCAGTTCATCGCTGGCCTCGCTGATCTGGATTGAGGCTTCTTCCAGCATGTTCAACAGTTCGCCGAGTTTTTCATCCATGCCGACCAGTTCGACCAGCAAGTGTTTGGCGGTGTAGAGCTGGCTGAGCATGTTGTGTTCTTCGTCATCGGCCAGCAATTGCAGCGTTTGCTGGCTAAGGGTCAGCAACTGGCCGCTGTTGGCCAGGCGCTTGTATTCCGAGTCTGTTTGTTCAAATTCACCGGCCTGCGGAGCGAACTCATTCAGCTCTTTCAACTGGTATTGCAGCAGCTGTTTGCGCGCGTCACGCTCGAGGGACTGTTGTTGGTGGTGCGCCAGTTCGCGGCAGCTTTGGTGCCAGCGCTGGTAAGCTTGTTGCATTTGCGCCAGCAGGGCGGGTTCATCTGCATAGGCGTCCAGCAGCTGTTTTTGATGGTCGGGTTTGAGCAGCAACTGATGGGCATGCTGGCCGTGGATTTGAATCAGGCGTTGGCCAAGTTCGCGCAGTTGCGAAAGCGGCACGGCGGTGCCATTGATAAAGCCACGCGAGCGGCCGTCTGCGTTGATCACCCGGCGCAGCAAGCACTCATTGCTGTCGTCCAGTTGATTCTGCTCAAGCCATTGGCGGGCTGAGGGAGTATCCGCCAGCGAGAAGCGCGCGCAGATATCGGCACGGGCGGCCCCCAGACGCACCACATTACCGTCGGCGCGATTGCCGAGGCACAGGCCCAGCGCGTCGATGGCGATGGATTTGCCGGCGCCGGTTTCACCGGTAATCGCCGTCATACCCGGTTGAAAATCAATCTCCAACTCACGAACGATAGCAAAATTGCTGATGGTCAATTGCGCCAGCATGGGAACCTTCCTGTGTATAAACACATAACTGTAGTTTCATACAGTATAGACTGGTTTTATATACAGTAAAGTGGCTGGCGACGTTTTTAGAACAATTTTTTTGACCAGCCGAGCTTTGTGCTTAACGTATTGAAATAGCTGTAGTCCTTTGGATGAATAAGATTCAAATGGAAATCACTGCGGCGTATCAATACCTCTTCGCCTTCCTGGATAGGCAGCGCGATCTGGCTGTCGCAGCTGATTTCCAGATCGCTGCCGATCTGCGAAAACTTCAGCCGAATGGTGCTGTTGCCGTTGATCACCAGCGGGCGGGCGGAAAGGGTGTGCGGGAACATCGGCACCAGCGCAATGGCCTCCAGCGAAGGCGTCAGGATCGGCCCGCCGGCGGAGAGCGAGTAGGCGGTCGAACCGGTCGGCGTGGCGATAATCAGCCCGTCGGAACGCTGCGAGAAGGCGAAACGATCGTCGATGTACACTTCGAATTCGATCATGTGCGCCACTTTGCCGGGGTGCAGCACCACTTCGTTGATGGCGGTACTGATGCGGCACTGCTGGTTCTCTTTGTGCACGATGGTTTCCAGCAGGAAGCGCTGTTCATCGATGTATTCGCCTTCCAGCACGTCGGCCAATTGCTGCAGCGCGTTGTCAGGGTCGAGATCGGTCAAAAATCCGAGATTACCGCGGTTTACGCCGATCACTTTAATATCGTAACGCGCCAGCACGCGCGCCGCGCCGAGCATATTGCCGTCACCGCCGACCACCACGGCCAGATCGGCTTTCTGGCCAATGTCTGCCAGGCTGCCGGTCACGACGTCTTTCAAGCCCAAATCCTGGGCTATCTGCCGTTCGAGCATCACCGAGTAGCCTCGGGCGACCAACCAGTGAAACAACATCTCATGCGTTGCCAGCGCTGAAGGGTGGCGCGGGTGACCCACAATGCCAATACAGGCGAATTTCTTATTCATTGCTGTGATTTTCCTCACCGGGACGAGTTTATGCCCCACATTGTGACCGGTTGACTTGAAACCCCGGTTTTGATCCCCATAATAAGCCAAGTTGCGAGATTAATGCTAAAACGCGGAGATATTCATGAGTAGTAAAGAACAGAAGACGCCAAACGAGCAAGTCTCGGAAGAAATGGACCAGCAGGAAGTCTTGCCGGAAGTGGCTGAGGGCGTCGATCTGCGGGATGCGCGCATTGCCGAGCTGGAAGCTCAACTGGCTGAATCCCAGCAGCATGAACGCGACAGCCTGCTACGCGCCAAAGCGGAAATGGAAAACGTTCGCCGCCGTACTGAGCTGGATATCGAGAAAGCGCACAAATTTGCGCTGGAGAAATTCGCAGGCGACCTGCTGCCGGTGATTGATAACCTGGAGCGTGCGCTGGATCTGGCGGATAAAAACAATCCGGAACTGACGGCAATGATCGAAGGCATCGAACTGACGCTGAAATCCTTGCAAGACGCAGTGAGCAAGTACGGTATCGAAATCGTTGGCGACATTAACGTGCCGTTCAACCCGGACGTGCACCAGGCGATGAGCCTGATGGAGTCTACCGATCACCAGCCGAACCACGTAATGATGGTGATGCAGAAAGGCTATACGCTGAATGGCCGCCTGCTGCGCCCGGCGATGGTTGCGGTTTCCAAAGCCAAGGCTTAAGCGGAATTAAGTAAAGAAAAGGCACCTGAGGGTGCCTTTTTTGCGTCTGAGTTATGCCTGCGGCAGTTGCGGCAGCCAGTCGATAGGTTTCAGCCCCTGTTGTTCCAGCAGTTGATTGGCCTGCGAGAAATGGCGACAGCCGAGGAAGCCGCGGTGGGCCGAGAGCGGCGAAGGATGTGGCGCTTTCAGCACGTGGTGGCGCTTGCTGTCGATAATGTTGCCTTTCTTCTGGGCATGCGAGCCCCACAGCAGAAACACCACGCCTTCGCGGTTGTCGTTCAGTGCGGCGATCACTCTATCCGTAAAGGTTTCCCAACCCAGTTTGGCGTGAGAATGTGCCTGGCCGCGTTCAACGGTCAATACCGTGTTCAGCAGCAGTACCCCCTGTTCTGCCCAGCTTTGCAGGCAGCCGTGGCTTGGCCGCTCAAAGCCCGGAATATCCGTCGCCAATTCTTTATACATGTTCACCAGCGAAGGGGGAGCCGGCACGCCGGGCAGCACCGAGAAAGACAGGCCGTGAGCCTGATTCGGGCCGTGATAGGGATCCTGGCCAAGTATTACCACTTTTACGTCCGCCAGTTCGGTATAGCGGAAGGCATTGAACACGTCTTTTTGTGGTGGATAAATGGTCTTACCGGCCTGGCGTTC
This sequence comes from Serratia inhibens, assembly GCF_003591175.1. Classification (GTDB taxonomy): domain Bacteria; phylum Pseudomonadota; class Gammaproteobacteria; order Enterobacterales; family Enterobacteriaceae; genus Serratia; species Serratia inhibens. The sequence continues at coordinate 66,112 of NZ_QYYG01000006.1, forward strand.
AGCGGCAACAAAGGCAAGCGTTTCATGGAAATAGGGTTGCTCTTTTTCCTTGCCGATGACGTCATGCCAGGTGAGAGGGGTGGACATAAACGCTCTCCTTTGTTTTCGTTAACAATTCACTGACCATAGCTTACCGTTTAGCGTCATCCAGTGAAACCCGCTTTTGTCATCGAGCGACCTGTCCTGGTGCAAGGTTTCTTTAAAATTCACACAAATAATTGCTCACGACGGAAAAGAGAAAATTGACCTAAAACATAAACTTGTCCCTTCACTATGTATGGGTTATCGATAAGGATTGATTTTAATCAAAGAATTGCCCCTGACGGACTGGTATACAGAACAATAAGACAACAATGGTTTTACCAAATGGCCGAAACCAACATTGAATTTTCTCACGAAAGAGAATTTTTCGTCCTTGTACGGAGGCAACAAAATGATTACTGGTATTCAAATCACTAAAGCGAACGACCAGGCGCTGGTGAACTCTTTCTGGCTACTGAATGACGAAACTTCAGAAGCCCGCTGCGTTTGCGCTAAAGCCAACTATGTCGAAGATCAGGTTGTGCCGGTCAACGACCTGGGCCAGATCGAGTACCGTGAAGTGCCGTTGGAAATGCAGCCAACCGTGCGTGTAGAGGGTGGCCAACACCTGAACGTGAACGTACTGCGCCGCGAGACGCTGGAAGATGCGGTCAAGCATCCGGAAAAATACCCGCAGCTGACCATTCGCGTATCCGGTTATGCCGTGCGCTTCAACTCGCTGACGCCAGAACAGCAACGTGACGTAATCGCACGTACCTTTACTGCAAGCCTGTAATTACCGGCGCAGTCACTGAGGGAGCTTCGGCTCCCTTTTTTATTGCTCGCCGGCCAGTAAAGTGAATCCGGATCACATTCCTCGCAAAGATAATCGTCTGCATTACAGAACTGCTCCGACCTGCCGATAGCTACTCTGGCACCCGCATTGGGTGCGGCATTGATAAGTCTATCGACAAGGAGTCGGCATGAGTATGTCTTTGAGTTTTACCTCTGCGGTTAACCCTGCGGCCATTCAACCCCCTGTAGCGCGAGCGGCACTGCAACCGGCGAGTTCACCGCAACCCGCTGAATCACCTGCGGCAACGCTTTCATCGAACAGCCTGAATGCCCGCAACCTGCTGAACACATTGGTGAGCGATATGTCGGCTGCCGCGCCGGCCGCCACGCAGCAGGGGATAACCCGCGGTCAGCAATCTCAACAGGGAGATTATACGCTCGCATTGCTGGCGAAAGACGTTTACAGCCTGAATGGCCAGGGTGTGGAAGGGTTCAGCCGCCTGAGCGACAGCGCTTTGCTCGGTGCGGGTATTGACCCCGCCAGCCTGCATGATGCGGCATCGGGTTTTCAGGCCGGTATCTATAGCGACAATCAACAGTATGTTTTGGCCTTTGCCGGCACCAATGATATGCGCGATTGGCTGAGCAATGTGCGGCAGGCGACCGGTTATGATGACGTGCAGTACAATCAGGCAGTCGCGGTGGCTAAAGGCGCCAAGGCGGCGTTTGGCGCTGCGCTGGTGATTGCCGGCCATTCGCTCGGCGGTGGGCTGGCGGCAACGGCGGCACTGGCGACCGGGACGGTGGCGGTTACTTTCAACGCGGCAGGCGTTTCCGACTATACGTTGAACCGTATAGGCATCGATCCGGCGGCGGCTAAGCAGGATGCGCAAGCCGGTGGTATTCGCCGCTACAGCGAACAATACGATATGCTGACCGGGACACAGGAGTCTACTTCGCTGATCCCGGATGCCATCGGGCATAAAATTACCCTGGCCAATAACGATACTCTGAGTGGCATTGACGACTGGCGGCCGAGCAAGCATGCGGATCGCAGCTTGACCGCGCACGGCATTGATAAGGTCATCAGTTCGATGGCGGAGCAAAAACCGTGGGAGATGAAGGCCAATGCCTGAAAGGCGTCGGGTTCGGCAGACGTTGATTATCGCCGTGCTGGCGCTGATAGCGCTTGCCGGTTTGCTGATTATGGCTAAGGAACAACAGATGAATCAGTCTATCTCCCCGTTCAGCGGGCGCGGTAATCAGGCGTTGGCGCTGGCGGTGATGCGCGGTGATACGCAGAGCATTGCCGAACAGGCAACGCAGCAGCGCTTGAGCGAGCAGGGCGACCTCAAGGTTACGCTGCCTCAATGGGCGATTTTGTCGCAGCAACCGCAAAGCCTGAGCTCGCTGCTGGCGCTGGGGGCCGATGCCACAGTGTCGGGGCTGGAGGGCAACAGCGTGCTGCATACCGCCGCAACGGTGCAGGATCCGCAGTATTTGCGGCTGCTGCTGGCGCATGGCGTGCCGGTTAACCTGCGCAATGCGGTGACCGACGCGACGCCGCTGTCCGCTGCGGTACTGGCGGGGCGCGAGGAGCAATTGCGGCTGCTGCTGGCTGCCGGTGCGGATACCACATTAAGCGATAGGTTGGGGGACTCGCCTTTGCACGTGGCGGCGAAAATCAATGCGCCGCAGTTGGTGTTGATGTTGCTGCAGGCGGGCGCGGACGGCAAAGCCCGTAACCGGCAAGGCGTGACCTTCCAGTTCTATTTCTCACTGACGCCTGCACACCTGCAGAGTGAAGAGATGCGCGATGGTTATCGGCAACTGGATGCCTGGCTGAAAAACCATCACCAGGCGACGCATTACGCACAGCCGTAATTGGGGCATAAAAAAACGCCTTCGGGTGAGTGAAGGCGTTTTTTATTCACGGCTGCAGCATTACTTCGCGCCGCTGCTCTCAGGTTTGGCCTTTGGTTGGCGGCGTTTGCCAACGTTTTTCGCATCGCGATGACGGACTTTCACCTTGGCTTTTTCTTTGTTCTTTTCTTTGTCTTCTGCGCGCTTGGCCAGCACCTTCTTCGAAGGTTTGCCGTTGCTCTTTTCGCTCGGCACTTTGGTTGACGGACGCAGCTCATCGATCACCCGCGCTTTCAGCGGTTCGTTCAGATAACGACCCACTTTGCCCAACAGCAGGTGGTCGTGCGCCTCAACCAGCGAAATCGCGGTACCTTTGCGGCCAGCGCGGCCGGTGCGGCCGATGCGGTGCAGATAGGTGTCCGCGGTACGCGGCATGTCGAAGTTGAACACGTGGGTGATATCCAGGATATCCAGACCACGGGCAGCGACGTCGGTGGCGACCAGCACGTTGACGCGGCCGTCCATCATGCGTTTTACCGCCTCGTTGCGCTTGGCCTGCACCATTTCGCCTTCGAGGTAGCAAGTGTTGATGCCTGCCTCGCGCAGCCAGGCCGCCAACTCGTGCACGCGCTCGCGTTTACGGACGAAGATCACGGATTTCAGCACGTCCGGCTGTTGCAGCAAATGCACCAGCAAGGCGGTTTTATGTTGCACGTCGTCGGCACGGTAGTACCACTGCAGGATCTTTTTGCGCTCGCGGCGTGAAGGGTCAGCTTCAACTTCCACCGGTTCTTTCAGAATACGTTCGGCGAATTCGCGGATAGCGTCGCCTTCCAGCGTCGCGGAGAACAGCAAAGTCTGGTTGCGCCAGCGGGTTTCTGCGGAGATGGTTTCGATATCCTGCGCGAAGCCCATGTCCAGCATGCGGTCGGCTTCATCGAGGATCAGCGTTTCTACCGCGCGGCAGTCGAAGTTTTCTTCTTTGATGTACTGCAGCAGACGACCGGTGGTGGCGACCACCACGTCCTGGTTTTCGCTGAAGACTTCCGCGTGGTTCATATAGGCGACGCCGCCGGTAATGGTGGCGATATCCAGCGAAGTATGGGCAGCCAGTTCACGTGCCTGGTCGGCTACCTGCATCGCCAGTTCGCGCGTCGGGGTGAGGATCAGTACGCGCGGTGGGCCGGACTTCTTGCGTGGAAAGTCCAGCAGATGCTGCAATACCGGCAGCAAAAATGCGGCGGTCTTGCCGGTGCCGGTTGGCGCCGAACCCAATACGTCGCGCCCATCCATCGCAGGTGGGATAGCCTCGGCTTGAATGGCGGTCGGGCGTTCGTAGCCTTTATCGCGCAGGGCTTTTATCAGGCGTTCATCGAGATCGAGTTCGGAAAAATTGGTTGCTGTCATGGTCTACCTCTACTTGGGGCGCCGATTATAGACGGGTTGGCCGCGTTCTTCACCTATTTAAGCGGAAAGCATCTCTTTTCCCACAAATCAGATTGCCTTATGCTACGCCAGTTTTGTATCCAGGTGGTTATTGTGAGCAATCAATCGAAAGCAAATTTTACCCCGCGTCGCGGTGGTTTTACCTTCAAACAATTTTTTGTTGCTCACGATCGTTGCGCAATGAAAGTGGGCACCGACGGCGTGCTGCTCGGCGCCTGGGCGCCGCTGGCGCAAGCGCGGCGGGTGCTGGATATCGGCAGCGGCAGCGGGCTGATTGCGCTGATGCTGGCGCAAAGATCGGCCGATAATGTGTTGATCGATGCGGTGGAGTTGGACGAGGCCGCCGCCGAACAAGCGCGTGACAACGTGCTGGAATCCCCCTGGCCGCAGCGCATTCGGGTACATGCGCAGGATATTCACCATTTTGCCCGGCATCATGCGGGTGAGTATGATCTGATCGTCAGCAACCCGCCGTATTTCGAGCCGGCGGTCGCCTGCCGCGATCAGGCGCGCCACAATGCACGTTATACCGAAACCCTGACCCACGATGCCTTGCTGGTAAGCGCTGAGCAACTGATCGCTGAGCGGGGCGCTTTTTGCGTGGTGCTGCCGCATGATATTGGTGAGGAGTTTGAAAGCAATGCGCAACGGCGTGGCTGGCATACTGCACAGCGATTGAACGTCAGCGACCGTGCCGATACGCCGCTGCACCGGGTGTTGTTGGTGCTGACGCGTCAGCCGGTCGAAGAAAAGGCAGAACAAAGCCTGGCGATTAAACAGACCGACGGCAGTTACACCGATGATTTCCGTCGCCTGATTACCGATTTTTATCTTTTTTATTGAAGCCGCCAGGGTGCCCTGGCAGCGCCAATCATGGCTGCAGTATGGTCGGCAGCGCTTCCGGCAACATATCCGGATAGTCCAGCGTATAGTGCAGCCCGCGGCTTTCTTTGCGCTCCATGGCGCTGCGGACGATCAGTTCCGCGACCTGCACCAGGTTACGCAGCTCCAGCAGATTGTTGGAAATACGGAAGTTGGCGTAGTACTCATCGATTTCGGCCTGCAGCGTATTGATGCGGCGCAGCGCGCGCTCCAGCCGTTTGGTGGTGCGCACGATGCCGACGTAGTCCCACATAAATAGCCGCAGCTCATGCCAGTTGTGCTGAATCACCACCCGCTCATCCGCATCGTCTACACGGCTTTCATCCCACTGCGGCAACTGTTTCGCCAACTGGATAAACGGCAGGCGCAGCTTGATGTCCTCCGCTGCCGACCAGCCGTAGACCAGGCATTCCAGCAGCGAGTTGGACGCCATGCGATTGGCGCCGTGCAGACCGGTGTAACTGACTTCGCCAATGGCGTAAAGCCCGTCCAGATCGGTACGGCCGTGCTGATCGACCATGACGCCGCCGCAGGTGTAATGCGCGGCGGGCACGATAGGGATCGGTTGTTTTGTCAGATCGAACCCCAGCGTCAGCAATTTTTCATGGATCATCGGGAAGTGCTGGGTAATGAATTCAGCCGGTTTATGGCTGATATCCAGATACATGCAGTCCGCACCCAGGCGTTTCATTTCGTGGTCGATGGCGCGCGCTACAATATCGCGCGGCGCCAGTTCGCCCCGTGGGTCAAAATCGGGCATAAAGCGGCTGCCGTCCGGCCGTTTCAGCCAGGCGCCTTCGCCGCGCAGCGCTTCGGTCAGCAGGAAATTGCGTGCCTGCGGGTGGAACAGGCAGGTCGGGTGGAACTGGTTAAATTCAAGGTTGGCGACCCGACAGCCGGCGCGCCAGGCCATGGCGATACCATCCCCGGACGAGATGTCCGGATTGGTGGTGTACTGATACACCTTGGCTGCTCCGCCGGTGGCCAGCACCACCGTTTTGGCGCGGTAGGTTTCCACCTGCTCCAGCTCGCGGTTCCAGACATAGGCGCCGACCACGCGGCGGGTACCCGGCAGGCCGATTTTGTTCGAGGTGATCAGATCGACTGCGTTACGGCGCTCCATCACGCAAATATTCGGGTGGGTGCTTGCTTTCCCTACCAGGGTGGTCTCTACTTCTTTACCTGTAGCATCGGCGGCATGCAGAATACGGCGGTGGCTGTGTCCTCCCTCACGCGTCAGGTGGTAATGTTCCTCACCCTGAGCATTGACTTCGGTGTCGAACAGTACGCCCTGATCGATCAGCCATTGCACGCAGTGGCGCGCATTGCCGGCGATAAACTCAACGGCGTCCTTGTCACACAGGCCGGCTCCGGCAATCAAAGTGTCATCAACGTGTGAGGCAATGCTGTCCGTCTCATCGAAAACCGCGGCGATCCCGCCTTGGGCATAAAATGTGGCGCCTTCGTTGAGCGGCCCCTTGCTGAGTACAGTAACCTTGCAATGCTGCGCCAGGCGAAGAGCCAGTGACAAGCCCGCGGCGCCGCTGCCGACGATCAAGACATCGCTAACATGTTCAGATGATGGTTGCATAACGTATGATGTGTGCAGAAGAAGAGTGAAATTCATGTTAGCCTAATTGTCCGGGCAAAAGCCACGGATTGAATGACATCAACAGAAAAAACAATGGCGATACGGAACTTCGTGTTCTGTATGAACTCCAAGCGAGTGCTTGCTCAGGAAAATAATGTATGGCTGGCAGTACAATTTTACGCGTGGAGACGGATTTGGGGAGAATTTACCTCGGATGAGCGAGCAGTTAACGGATCAAGTTCTGGTTGAGCGGGTCCAAAAAGGCGATCAGAAATCGTTTAACTTACTGGTAGTGCGTTACCAGCATAAGGTTGCGAGCCTGGTTTCCCGATATGTGCCGCAGGGCGATGTGCCCGATGTGGTGCAGGAGTCGTTCATTAAAGCCTATCGCGCACTGGAATCATTCCGTGGGGATAGCGCTTTCTATACCTGGTTGTATCGAATTGCCGTGAACACGGCAAAGAATTATCTGGTTGCTCAGGGGCGTCGTCCGCCATCCAGCGATGTGGATGCCAACGATGCTGAAAATTACGAAAGTGCGGGCGCACTGAAAGAAATTTCGAACCCTGAGAACTTAATGTTGTCAGAAGAGCTGAGACAGATAGTTTTCCGTACCATTGAGTCTCTCCCCGAGGATCTTCGCATGGCGATTACCCTGCGGGAGCTGGATGGTCTAAGCTACGAAGAGATAGCTGCCATCATGGATTGCCCGGTAGGAACCGTACGTTCGCGTATTTTCCGCGCCAGGGAGGCTATCGATAATAAAGTTCAACCGCTGATTCAACGTTAGCAATGGCGGACACAGGAAGGGTACTTAGGCATGCAGAAAGAAAAGCTTTCCGCTCTGATGGATGGGGAATCGCTCGACACTGAGCTGCTGAGTTCATTGTCTAATGACAGGGCGCTTCAACAAACCTGGCAGAGCTATCACCTGATACGTGACACACTACGGGGTGATATCGGACAAGTAATGCATCTCGATATCGCAGATCGTGTTGCTGCTGCACTTGAGAAAGAACCTGCACGTCTGGTTCCTTCTGCAGTACCGGAGTCTCAGCCGCAACCGCACACCTGGCAGAAAATGCCGTTCTGGGACAAAGTGCGTCCCTGGGCCAGCCAGATCACTCAGATTGGCATGGCCGCCTGCGTTTCGCTGGCGGTGATTGTAGGCGTACAGCAATACAATCAACCGGCCGCACAGTCTGGCGCAGCTGAATCACCGGCGTTTAACACCCTGCCGATCATGGGGCAGGCGTCCCCGGTTAGCCTCGGCGTGCCGGCAGACAGTTTCTCCACCGGCAGCGGGCAACAGCAGCAGGTGCAGGAACAGCGCAAACGTATTAACGCTATGCTGCAGGATTATGAATTGCAACGCCGTTTGCATTCCGATCAGTTGCAGCTTGAGCAAAGCAACCCACAACAGGCTGCCGTTCAGGTTCCCGGAACCCAGTCTTTAGGAATGCAACAGCAGTAATGAAGCAACTTTGGTTCTCCGTCTGTCTATTGACGGGCAGCCTGCTCTACTCAAACATCGCCCCGGCGCAGCCCACTGCGTCCGGGGCGTTGTTGCAACAGATGAGCAGTGCCAGCCGTTCACTCAATTACGAACTCGCCTATATCAGCATCAGCAAGCAGGGGATTGAGTCGCTGCGTTATCGCCATGCGGTAATCGACAAGCAGCCACTGGGTCAACTTTTGCATATGGACGGCCCGCGCCGTGAAGTATTGCAGCGTGGTGAGGGTATCAGCTATTTTGAACCGGGCCTGGAACCCTTTACGCTGTCCGGCGATCATATCGTCGATGCGTTACCGGCTATCGTTTACGCCGATTTTGACCGCCTGGCGAAATATTACGATTTCATCTCTGTTGGCAGCACCCGAATCTCTGATCGCCCCTGCGAGGTGATTCGTGTGGTTGCGCGTGATGGTTCGCGCTATAGCTATATTGTCTGGATGGATGTGGATACCAAGCTGCCGCTGCGTGTGGATTTACTCGATCGTGATGGCGAAACGCTGGAGCAATATCGGGTTATTTCGTTTGTGGTGGGGCCGGAAGTGCAGGGCGTGATGCAGGGGCTGATCAAGGCCAATCTGCCGCCGTTGCTGTCGCTTCCTGCGGTCGAAAACGTCAAACTGGGCTGGAGCACCGGCTGGTTGCCGGCAGGTGTGGATGAGGTGGCGCGTAACCGCCGCAAATTGCCGAATGTGACCGAACCCGTCGAGACGCGGTTATACAGCGATGGCCTGTTCAGTTTCTCGGTCAATGTCAGCCCGGCGGGAAGTGGTGCCGGCCAGCAGTATTATCGCCAGGGGCGGCGTACTATTCAGACTGAAGTGCGTAACGGCAATGAAATCACTATCGTTGGCGAATTGCCGCCGGCGACAGCCAAACGTATCGCTGACAGTATTTCCTTCAAGGTGTCACCGCAATGATGAAAGAGTGGGCCACGGTGGTTTCGTGGCAACAAGGCGTAGCGTTGCTGCGCTGCGAACCCAAAGCCGGTTGCGGCAGTTGCACTGCCCGGTCGGGCTGTGGCGCGCGCGCATTGAACGAACTGGTGCCGGAAACGGAACATCAGCTGCAGGTGCGTATCGAACAACCACTTGAGCCGGGCCAGCGGGTCGAGGTGGGTATCGCCGAGGGCAGCTTGCTGCGTTCGGCTATGCTGGTTTATCTGACGCCTTTGTTGGGCATGATGTTAGGGGGGAGCCTGCTGCAATATTGGCTGGGTACCGATGCTTCTGCGGCGCTCGGCGCGCTGCTTGGCGGCGGTGCAGCCTTTCTGTTGGCGCGTAGCCTGGCGCACCGCCTCGGCGAGCAGGCGAATTATCAACCCATAGTTCTGCAAATAGGTTTGCCGCCTGGGGCTATGCGCCTGCAGACGGACACTGAACCCCTGCGTTAAAACTGCTGCCGCGTCATCGCCGGATTATGATAGGCGGGGATGCGGTTGTAGATCATATGCTCCAGCAGCGCCATAAACAGATCGGCGCTGAGCAGCGAAAAATATCCTATCGTAAACAGCGCATTACCCTGATTATCCAGCAGCCGGATGATGCCGCGCTGCGTGTTATTCTCCAGCGTGCGGATCTGCTCAATCGGGATACTCTCCTGTGGCGTGATCAGCGCCGTAGCGCTCAACTGCAACGTTTGGGGCGTTTGCTTCTTGCGGTTGCCCGGCAGCAAATGATTCAACCAGAGGGCACTGCAGCTCAGATAGCTAAATGACAACACCTCACCCTGATATAGCGCATTCAGCGCCAGTGGCCCACGCTGCTGGATCTGCTGATTGATAATGACATCGACCAACCGCCAGGAATGGGACAGATTGCTGAATACCGTGCACCAGGGTTGTTCGGCAGTGGTACGAAATGCCATCACGTTGCACAGACCGCCCAAAAAACGCCCGCCGCGAAAACGATAAATATCACCAATTTTTTCAAAGGGGATAAACCGTTCTTTATGGCTATGGTCATTAATCACCCGAACGCCGTGTTCGTACAGGCGATAAGTCAGCGTGGGCCGCAGGCAATGGCGCAGCGCCAGCAGTATACCGCCGAGTAAAATAGTAGCTGCGCCGGTTTGCAGCAAGATCAGTACCGCATTTTCATCCATGTTGCTCAGCAGCGGCAGCAACAGCAGCGCCGCACCGACGGTTAACAGCAGCGATGCCGCTGCCAGAATGCCCCAATTGACCTTGGAAAAATCGTGCCGGCTCAGCATTTGCCCTTTATCGATCATTACGCACCTTCCAATCAACGTACAGAGATATGCCGGTGAACTCCGGTGGGCATGCCGATGTAGAGCCCTGAATAATATTTTGTCGCGGAGTTCTTCACCCTTTCTATAGGAGGCTCCGGAGAGCGTATATGGGTTTTTTCCTAAAGCCGGAAAGGGGAAGTGCAATTCTAAGATGTTGATCCCAATATTATTTTTTTCTGATTTAGGACGGGGTTTATTGCGTTATCGGCGGTTATGTATTAGCGCCGAAAGTGAATGTATGCGCAGCACACGATTTCCGTGGATTCGGCGGTGCAAGCAGGGGTTTTTCATTGTTCGGCTTTTGTTAACATCTGCTTTCACAACCTGGAGCGCCGTGTAACACTAAAGTGCGCATAATAGAATGCCTTCACTGAACCGATCGCTAGGTTTTCAGTGTTGTGGCATGTAGAATGCAGCGATTCAGGCGGAAGACGGCCGAACCCATTCACTGTCGCTTTAGGTCCGTACGGGTTTCTATAGGCGAGTAATCAGAAATACCAAGGCAGAAAAACTTTTATAATGAAGCATATACGAAATTTCTCCATTATTGCCCATATTGACCACGGTAAGTCGACGCTGTCCGACCGTATTATCCAAATTTGCGGTGGCTTGAGCGAGCGCGAAATGGCTGCGCAGGTGCTTGATTCTATGGATCTTGAGCGCGAGCGTGGCATTACCATCAAAGCGCAGAGCGTCACGCTGGACTACAAGGCGACAGACGGTCAAACCTACCAGCTCAACTTTATCGACACCCCCGGGCACGTTGACTTCTCCTACGAGGTTTCTCGTTCGCTGGCCGCTTGCGAAGGCGCGCTGTTGGTGGTGGATGCCGGGCAGGGCGTAGAAGCCCAGACGCTGGCCAACTGTTACACCGCGCTGGATATGGATCTGGAAGTGGTGCCGGTACTGAACAAAATTGACTTGCCGGCCGCCGATCCCGATCGCGCCGCGCAGGAGATTGAAGACATCGTCGGTATCGATGCTACCGATGCGGTGCGCTGCTCGGCCAAAACCGGCGTTGGCGTACCAGAGGTTCTCGAACGCCTGGTGCGTGACATCCCACCGCCGGAAGGCGATCCCGAGGCGCCGCTGCAGGCATTGATCATCGACTCCTGGTTCGACAACTATCTGGGCGTTGTTTCCCTGGTGCGTGTCAAGAACGGCACGATGCGCAAGGGCGACAAGATCAAGGTGATGAGCACCGGTCAAACTTATAACGCCGATCGTCTCGGGATCTTTACCCCGAAACGCGTCGATCGCGACGTGCTGAACTGCGGCGAAGTAGGCTGGCTGGTTTGTGCCATTAAAGACATCTTGGGCGCGCCGGTGGGCGATACCCTGACGCTGGCACGTCAACCGGCAGACAAAGCGCTGCCAGGCTTCAAAAAAGTGAAGCCGCAGGTTTATGCTGGCCTGTTCCCGATCAGCTCGGACGACTATGAAGCCTTCCGCGACGCGCTGGGCAAACTGAGCCTGAACGACGCCTCCCTGTTCTATGAGCCAGAGAGCTCCACTGCGCTGGGCTTCGGCTTCCGCTGTGGCTTCCTCGGCCTGCTGCACATGGAGATCATCCAGGAGCGTCTGGAGCGTGAATACGATCTGGAGCTGATCACCACTGCGCCAACGGTAGTTTATGAAGTCGAAACCACCGGCAAAGAGACCATTTACGTCGACAGCCCGTCCAAGCTGCCGCCGCTGAACAACATCATGGAGCTGCGCGAGCCGATCGCCGAGTGTCACATGCTGATGCCGCAGGAATTCCTGGGTAACGTCATCACGCTGTGTATCGAAAAACGCGGTGTACAGACCAACATGGTCTACCACGGCAACCAGGTCGCGCTGACCTACGAAATCCCGATGGCGGAAGTGGTGCTCGATTTCTTCGACCGTCTGAAGTCCACCTCCCGCGGTTACGCGTCGCTGGATTACAACTTCAAACGCTTCCAGACCTCTGACATGGTGCGTGTCGACGTACTGATCAACAACGAGCGCGTGGATGCGCTGGCGTTGATCACCCACCGCGACAACTCGCAGTACCGTGGTCGTGAGCTGGTGGAGAAGATGAAAGAGCTTATTCCGCGTCAGCAGTTCGACATCGCCATTCAGGCAGCGATCGGTACCCATATCATCGCGCGTGCCACGGTGAAACAGCTGCGTAAAAACGTTCTGGCAAAATGCTATGGCGGTGACGTCAGCCGTAAGAAGAAGCTGTTGCAGAAACAGAAGGACGGCAAGAAACGCATGAAGCAGGTCGGTAACGTTGAGTTGCCGCAAGAAGCGTTCCTGGCCATTCTGCACGTGGGCAAAGACAGCAAGTAACCGCGATAAGGTCGCGTAATTAGGGAGTTTGCATGGCGAATATGTTTGCCTTGATCCTGGCTATAGCCACATTGGTTACCGGGATCATATGGGCTTTTGAGCGCTTCAAATGGGCGCCGGCCCGCCGGGAGAAAATTGCGGCGGTGAATGCACAGACTGCGGGCGCTGTAGACGATAAAACGTTGGCGAAAGTGGCGAAGCAGCCAGGTTGGATCGAAACCGGCGCGTCGGTTTTCCCGGTATTGCTGCTGGTGTTTGTGGTGCGTTCGTTTATTTACGAACCTTTCCAGATCCCATCAGGTTCAATGATGCCGACGTTGTTGATTGGCGATTTTATTCTGGTGGAGAAATATGCCTACGGCATTAAAGATCCTATTACCCAGACCACGCTAATTGAAACCGGTCATCCGAAGCGTGGCGATATTGCGGTATTTAAATATCCGCTGGATCCGAAGCTGGATTATATCAAACGTGTCGTGGGGCTACCGGGTGACCGGGTGTCTTACGATCCGGTTAATAAACGCGTGACCGTTCAGCCATCCTGTAATAACGGCCAGCCTTGCGATACCGCACTGGCGGTGACATACACCGATGCGCAACCCAGCGATTTTGTACAGATGTTCAGCCGCAGCGGCATGGGCGAAGCCAGCAACGGTTTCTACCAGATCCCGCAGAGCGATAACGTGCCACAGGGCGGGATTCGCCTGCGTGAGCGCCAGGAAACGCTGGGTACCGTCTCTCACCATATTCTGACCGTGCCGGGCACGCAGGATCAGGTGGGCGCTTACAACCAGCAGCCGGGTAATCCACTGGCGGAATGGGTTGTACCGGCGGGGCATTACTTCATGATGGGTGATAACCGCGACAACAGCGCCGACAGCCGTTATTGGGGCTTCGTGCCGGAGAAAAATCTGGTGGGTAAAGCTACGGCTATCTGGATGAGTTTTGAAAAGCAGGAAGGTGAATGGCCAACCGGCGTAAGGTTTAGCCGCATCGGTGGAATTCATTAATCGCGCGTTTATAAACGCAGCATTATATTTCCACTCGTTGTAGAATACCCCCTCGAGCGATAAAAAGTTGGCTCCCTGTTGGGAGCCACTGCAAACGAAACAGCTTTGGATTGGCTTTCGGCGAAGCAGGCCTGTTCCGTATGCTGCAAGTTTTTGACGCATTCTTGATCTATTGGTAACTCATGAACCCCATCGTAATAAACAGGCTGCAGCGGAAGCTGGGCTACACTTTTCAACAGCAGGAGCTCTTACTGCAAGCGTTGACTCACCGTAGCGCCAGCAGTAAACACAATGAACGTCTTGAGTTTCTGGGTGACTCTATTCTTAGTTTTGTCATCGCCAATGCGCTCTACCATCGTTTTCCTCGTGTAGACGAGGGCGATATGAGCCGCATGCGTGCCACGTTGGTACGCGGCAATACGCTGGCAGAGATGGCGCGCGAGTTTGACCTGGGCGAATGTCTGCGTCTTGGACCGGGTGAGTTGAAAAGTGGTGGATTCCGCCGCGAATCAATCCTGGCGGATACGGTGGAGGCATTGATTGGCGGCGTGTTCCTGGATAGCGATATTCAAAACGTCGAACGACTGATTTTGGACTGGTATCGCAGCCGGTTGGACGAAATCAGCCCCGGTGATAAGCAGAAAGACCCGAAAACCCGCTTGCAGGAGTTTTTACAAGGTCGTCATCTGCCGTTGCCTTCTTATCTGGTGGTGCAGGTTCGCGGTGAGGCGCACGATCAGGAGTTTACTATCCACTGCCAGGTGAGTGGTTTGAGCGAACCTGTAGTAGGTACCGGCTCAAGCCGCCGTAAAGCCGAACAGGCAGCAGCGGAACAAGCGTTGAAAAAGCTGGAGCTTGAATGAGCGAAGAAAAACAATACTGTGGTTTTATTGCGATAGTCGGTCGTCCCAACGTGGGCAAATCCACGTTGCTCAACCAATTGCTGGGGCAAAAAGTCTCCATCACTTCGCGTAAACCGCAGACGACCCGTCACCGTATTATGGGTATCGACACCGATGGCGCCTATCAGGCTATCTACGTCGACACCCCGGGTCTGCATATCGAAGAAAAACGCGCCATCAACCGTTTGATGAACCGCGCGGCCAGCAGCTCAATCGGCGACGTCGAGCTGGTGATCTTCGTAGTAGAAGGCACTAACTGGACTGCCGACGATGAAATGGTGGTCAACAAGCTGCGCAGCCTGAAATGCCCGGTCCTGCTGGCGATCAACAAGGTCGACAACGTTACCGACAAATCCAAGCTGTTGCCGCACATTGCATTCCTTAGCCAGCAGATGAACTTCCTCGACGTGGTGCCAATTTCTGCCGAAAAAGGCATGAATGTGGACACTATCGCCGCTATCGCGCGCAAGCTGCTGCCGGAAGCGGAACACCACTTCCCGGACGATTACATTACCGACCGTTCCCAGCGCTTTATGGCGTCGGAAATCATCCGTGAAAAGCTGATGCGTTTCCTGGGTGAAGAACTGCCTTACTCGGTCACGGTTGAGATCGAACAGTTTGTGCCGAACGAACGCGGCGGCTACAACGTGCATGGGCTGATCCTGGTTGAGCGCGAAGGCCAGAAGAAAATGGTCATCGGCAACAAAGGCGCGAAGATCAAAACTATCGGTATCGAAGCTCGCCACGACATGGAACAGATGTTTGAAACCAAAGTGCATCTGGAACTGTGGGTGAAAGTGAAATCCGGCTGGGCGGACGACGAACGTGCGCTGCGCAGTCTGGGCTATACCGACGACCTGAAATAACCTCTCCAATGGACGGCTGGGAGCGCGCTTTCGTCCTGCATGGGCGACCGTACAGTGAAACCAGCCTGATGCTGGACATGTTCACGGAAGGTCATGGGCGGGTGCGCTTGCTGGCAAAAGGCGCGCGCAGCCGCCGCTCCAATCTGAAGGGTTGCCTGCAACCCTTTACTCCCCTGCTGGTGCGCTGGGGCGGCCGTGGCGAAGTGAAAACGCTGCGTAACGCCGAAGCGGTCTCTCTCGGTTTACCCCTCAGTGGCATGATGCTGTACAGCGGCCTGTACGTGAACGAACTGCTGTCGCGGGTGCTGGAGCAGGAAGCCAACTACTCGGTATTATTCTTCGATTATCTGCAATGTTTGCAGGCGCTGGCGGCGGAAGACATTTCACCGGAGCAGGCGCTGCGTCAGTTTGAACTCGCATTGCTGAATCACCTGGGATACGGCCTCGATTTCCTGCACTGCGCCGGCAGCGGCCAGCCGGTAGACGATGGCATGACCTACCGTTACCGCGAGGAAAAGGGCTTTATCGCCAGCTTGGTGGTCGATCATTACAGCTTTACCGGCCGCGAACTGCGCGCGCTGGCGGAGCGTCAATTCCCCGATGCGCAAACCTTGCGCGCCGCCAAACGCTTTACCCGCATGGCGCTAAAACCCTATCTTGGCGGCAAGCCGCTGAAGAGCCGCGAACTGTTTCGCCAGTTTGTCCGCAAGCAACCGGATACGCCGGTCGACGACGCCTGACCTTTTCCCCTTTTGCGGCCCTGCGCCCGCGTGTAAACTGCTGACACTGAAAATTGTTTTTTAGAGGTTGTCATGGCTGATTTGCTGCTGGGCGTTAATATCGATCACATCGCCACGTTACGTAACGCGCGCGGAACCCAATATCCGGATCCGGTTCAGGCGGCATTTATCGCCGAACAGGCAGGCGCTGACGGCATCACCGTGCACCTGCGCGAAGATCGCCGCCACATCACCGATCGTGATGTGCGTATTCTGCGTCAAACTATCCAGACGCGCATGAATCTTGAAATGGCCGTGACCGACGAAATGTTGGATATCGCCATTGAAGTGAAGCCGCAGTTTTGCTGCCTGGTACCGGAAAAACGCGAAGAAGTCACCACCGAGGGTGGGCTGGACGTTGCCGGGCAACAGGACAAAATGGCCGTGGCGGTTGAGCGTTTGACACAGGCCGGCATTTTGGTTTCGCTGTTTATCGACCCGGATCATCGCCAGATTGATGCAGCGGTGGCGGTTGGTGCCCCTTATATTGAAATCCATACAGGTGCCTATGCCGAAGCCGAAGGCGAACTGGCGGTGAAGGCCGAGCTGCATCGTATTGCGGTCGCGGCTAGCTATGCCGCCGGCAAGGGGCTGAAGGTCAACGCCGGTCATGGCCTGACTTACCATAACGTTCAGCCGATAGCTGCGCTGCCAGAGATGTATGAGCTGAATATCGGGCATGCAATTATTGGCCAGGCGGTCATGAGTGGATTGCCGGCAGCGGTTACCGACATGAAATTGCTGATGCGGGAAGCGCGTCGCTAATGGCCGTACTGGGGCTGGGTACCGACATCGTTGAGATGGCGCGCATCGAAGCCGTGGTGGAGCGCAGTGGCGATCGCCTGGCACGCCGCGTGCTGAGCGCGGCCGAGTGGGAGGTGTATCAGCAGCATCAGCAGCCGGTACGCTTTCTCGCCAAGCGCTTTGCGGTGAAAGAAGCGGCCGCCAAGGCTTTCGGTACCGGTATCCGCAACGGGCTGGCATTTAATCAGTTTGAAGTGTTCAATGACGGTCTCGGCAAGCCGAACATTCGTCTGCACGCTCGCGCCGCCGAGTTGGCGCAGGAGATGGGCGTTACCGCCATCCACGTCTCGCTGGCGGATGAACGCCGTTATGCCTGTGCAACGGTAATTATCGAAGGGTAACGCGGTATTGGCCGTAAAACAAAAGGGCGCCTGTTGGCGCCCTTGTCGATCAAGAAGGTGACGGTTACAGCCGTTCGGCGTGATGCAGCACCACAAACTTGTCCCACAGCTGTTCGTTGCTTTCGCGGTGCTGCGGATTAACCACAATGGTGTTATCGATCGGGCATACCTGCTGACAGGTTGGAATATCGTAATGACCAACGCATTCGGTGCAGCGATCGCTATCGATCCGGTAGATATCCTCCCCCATCGAAATGGCCTGATTAGGGCATTCCGGTTGGCACATATCGCAGTTGATGCATTTCTTGGTTATCAGCAATGCCATTTCAGTTTTCTTTCCATCGGGGCGCTCGGGCAGGCGCGCAATCTACCATAAAAACCCCTTGCTTTGGGACGTTTTTCACCATCGCGGTGTCTGCGCAGCCGTACGAATCGCGGTCTATAGTAACGCCGGTGGATCATCGGCCAACTGATCGAAATCAACCATTTCATATCCGTTGTATACTTGTCGGCCCGTTCGTTCCGGCGACGCAGTAGCGGAAGTGGCGGCCGGGTAGCTAATGTTGATCCCCGCTTCGCGGGCAAACAGGTCGATGAAGCCGAAGGCGCTATACGGGGAGTCAATCAACTGATGTCGTTGGTCGTTGTCCGACAACACCAGCAGAGGTACTTCGTAGTTCTGTCGGGTATTTCCCCCATGTCGCAGGTAGCGGGCGCCGCCAATTGTTTTGTGCGACAAACCGTGATCGGAAAAATAGAACAGCTTAAAAGGCGAGCCGCTCTGTTTCAGCATACTATAGGTTCGCGCTATGAAACGATCGGTTTTGCGATAGCTGGACAGGTAACAGTTAAGCTCGCGATCCGGCATGTTAAAAAAGGGGACTTCGCCGTTGAGGCGTTCGCAGAAATCCGTATGCGACCCCATCAGATGCAGAACATAGAGATTACCTTGGGTTGCTTCCTGTAATGCTTTTCCGAGCAAAGGTAACAATTCGTCGTCATCGGTATTGCGAGACTCATAATCCCCTTTTTTCAAGAAATGACGGCTGTCGCTGAACATGGCCACTTTGGATACCGGGGTATCAAACTCCCCGATCATCCCCTGATTGGACAACCAATGAGTTTTCATGCCCGCCGCTTTTGCCAACGTAATGACATTATCCGCAATAGAGACTTTTTTACCGTCGCTCAGCGCCAAAGTTCTGGGGAGGGATTCAAAGGTGTTGGGGGCGGCGGAAATATAATTGTTGTAGAACTGACCCTTTGCGTTATCTAAAAATGGCGTTGTTTGCAACGGATACCCAAAGAGTGACATATGGTCCCTACGCATACTTTCACCAATAATAATAACGTAGTTACCCTTATTGTGCGCGACAGGGGTGACTACCCAATCTGGCATAACCATTGAGCTGTTCTCAAGAACGGCTATTTGCTGACGATATTGATTGATCGAAGAATAAATAGACAAAAAGAAATTAGGCAGCTTGATATTTTCCAAACCACTACCGGCAATTCTAACCACCAACAATACAGTAAAGATGATTGATAGCGACAGAATACTTTTATGAGAAATAGTATGTCGCCAAACAAACTGGGCCAGAACGAACAGCATCAGCAGGGTTGCGGCGGGCAGCAGGTAGCAGCTCGCAGGAATCGTGTGCAGAAACTCATAGGCTTCAGCGCTACTGGTTTGCAGTAGGGCCGATACTACGGCAACTGAAGGTGGGCCATAAATGCCCCCAACCGGCGCATAAAGCGCGCACAGCAGAATATAAGGAATAACCAACAAGTAACGACTGAGCGACATTACCGATAGTAATAACAGCGTAAGCGCAATAAACAGGATATCGATACCTTTGGCGCTGCCATATCCCATAGCCTTACACAATATTAGTGCGGTGAGAGCATAGAATAAGAGTGTTTTAATCAGTGGCTGTGTGGTGCAAAAGCGGAACTTATCTAAAATTAATGAGGGAGTGTTCATAAAAGAGGCCGTTAATAAAATGCTGTCCATGCATGTTCAATGTTCTGAATGACAATTGAACAAATAACTGCTCATGCATCATTTTCTGATGCATTTATTAGAAATAATGGAACAGGCAGTTTTTAGAGGTTGCGCATTATACGCTTTAAACCAGTTTTTTCATCAACTGTTCGCTGTGTTTGATGCGGTCGCGGGCATGATCGAGATCATGCTGAATCAAGGCCATAAACAGCAGGTCGGTGAGGGCGAACTGGGCGGTGCTGGAGGAAATGGCGGCGCTGCGGGTGTCGGGTTCCTCAGCGATGGTATACAGACAGTGGTCGGCGCGTTGCTGCAGCCCGTTCGGCGAGAAACTGGTCAGTGCCAGCACCTTGGCGCCGGCCAGGCGAGCTTCTTCCGCCGCCAGGTTGATTTCCCGCCGTTCTCCGCTGAATGAGATTGCCAGCAGCAAATCCCGCTTATCCAACGCCTGTACCGCCGCCAGTTGGACGTGCATATCCGGCTCTGCTATCGCCATCACGCCAATTTTCAGCAGCTTGTAGGAGAAATCCTTGGCGACCAACCCGGAAGCGCCAATCCCCACCAAAATGATCCTTCGCGCCTGGCGCAGCATGTCCAGCGCCTGATGCAGACGCTCTTCGCTATTGATATCCAGCGTAGCACGCAGTGCGGCCTGCTTTTCCACCAACAGCTTTTCACCGACCGTTTTCAGCGCATCGCTGCTGAGGATCCGGTTATGCACGGTGACCGCCGGCTCAGCCTGCGGCTGGGCCAGAGTTTCGCTCAGCGCCAGCTTCAATGCAGGGAAGCCTTTGTAGCCCAACTTCTGAGCAAATTTCACCACGCTAGACTGGCTGATCCCGGCCAACTGAGCCAGCTTTTGCGAGCTGAGATGGCGTGCCTGCTCGGCGTTATGCAGCAGGAAATCCGCTAATTTACGGTCGTTTTGAGCCAGCGTCGGATATATCTGACGAATGCGAAGAAGGGTACTCATAAGGTTGTGTCCCATAATTGATCGTGGCACCGTCGCAGACCCAAAAGTCCGTCATCAAGGCGGAGGGTGCAAAGCATAGCGGACCTGGGTTTAAGCCCGACAACGCAGAGTACGGGCTTTTGGGGCGCGACCCGAAGGGCTGGGGCCATTAGAACGCGCACCTGTGTTACGCGCCACTTATTTGGCTCACCAAACCTCACGACTCGTGCCTTGTTGCGCGCTCAAATGACCGCCAGCGGTGCTCACGTGCAACCTATATTCCCTGGAAACCAGCGGGTATTCTGCCACGCCGGCGGCGAAAACGCGCAGTGAAAATTTTTTGTGAGCTGGTCTTTAAAATAGCAAATAGTACTCGCTTTGTTGAATAAAATATTCAAATAATGTTTTTGTGATTGGAATTAAAAATTCAAAGGTGAAAAATGAACTTGGGCGCATTGGTCTCTGAAACACGAAACCCGGCCACCATGGGTCTGGATGAAATGTCGACGCTGGAAATGGTGAGCTGCTTTAACCGGGAAGACCGAAAGGTGCCGGAGGCGATTGAAAAGGTGCTGCCGGCCATTGCGCAGGCGGTAGATCTGGCGGCGACGGCGTTGAAGGCCGGTGGTCGGTTGATTTATCTGGGGGCGGGTACCAGCGGCCGTCTTGGCGTGCTTGACGCCTCCGAATGCCCGCCCACCTTCGGTGTGCCGCATGGTAGGGTCGTTGGGCTGATTGCCGGTGGCCCAGGCGCGTTGCTGAAGGCTGTGGAGGGTGCAGAAGATGACGCAGCCTTGGGAGAGGCCGATTTGAAAGCGCTGTCGCTGACGGCCACCGACATGGTTGTGGGGCTGGCGGCATCCGGGCGGACCCCTTATGTGATAGGTGCCCTGCGCTATGCGCGTCAGTTGGGTTGCCCGACGGCGGCGATTTCCTGTAATCCGGATTCACCCATCGCCCACGAAGCGCAGGTGGCGATTTCACCGGTGGTGGGGCCAGAGGCGCTGACCGGCTCGACGCGCATGAAATCAGGCACCGCGCAAAAATTGGTGCTGAACATGCTGTCGACCGGCGCGATGGTCAAACTGGGCAAGGTTTATCAAAACCTGATGGTGGACGTGAAGGCTACCAACGTAAAACTGGTGGATCGCGCCTGCCGCATCGTCGTGGAAGCCACCGGCGCAGAACGCAGCCAGGCGGAGGCGGCGCTGACGCAGACCGGTTTTGAAGTCAAACCGGCGATTCTGATGATTTTGGCCGGTATTGACGCCGAAGAAGCGCAATGTCGCTTGCAGCGGCACGACGGCTATTTGCGCGCGGCGTTAACGCGTTAAACCATACCTGAGGCGGGCGATGGACAAGACAACGGCACTGGCAACACAGATTCTGACGGGGATTGGCGGCGAGGGGAATATCCTCAGGCTGGAGAACTGCATGACGCGGGTTCGCGTCGAGGTCCGTGACGAACAGCGCCTTGATTTACCGGCGCTCAAGCAGTTAACGGGTATTAAGGGCTATATCAAGCAGGGCGATCAGCATCAGTTTATTGTTGGACCGGGCGCCGCCGCCAAGGTGGTTGACGCCATGCGTTCGCTGCTCAATGGTGCTCCCGCCGTGTTGGCGGGCGGTGATGATATCGCCCGTACCAAAGCGCAGGCCAAGCAAAAATACGCAGCGCCGATGAGCGGGGCGTTGAAAAAACTGGCCGATATCTTTATCCCCTTGATACCGGCGTTCATTGCTTCTGGCCTGATTACCGGCATCATCAACCTGCTGAAGCGGCCCGACATCGCCGGCGAGTTGGCGGTAAACTACCCGAATGTGCTTGGGTTGCTGGCGATTTTCGGCAGCGCGGTATTCGCCATCATGAACATTCTGGTGGGGGTTAACGCTGCCCGGGTGTTTGGTGGTTCGCAGGCGATGGGCGGCGTGATGGCCGGTATTCTCTCCAGCCCGGCGCTGGCGCAGATTACGTTGTTCGGCGAGGCGTTGCAGCCGGGGCGGGGCGGGGTGATTGCCGTACTGCTGGTGGTGGCGCTGATGTGTTGGGTGGAAAAACGCCTGCGCAATCTGCTGCCGGAGTCGATCGAGCTTATCCTCAATCCGCTATTGACCACGCTGGTGACCGCGTCGCTGGCGATTGTGATTTTGCAACCGCTCGGCGGCTACATCTCGGACGCCATCGCCCACGGCGCCAATTTGGCGATCGACAAAGGCGGGTTGCTGGTGGGCGCGGTGCTGTCCGGGCTGTTCCTGCCGCTGGTGCTGTCCGGTCTGCATCAGGGATTGGTGCCGATACATGTCGAGCTGGTGCAGGCGCACGGCTCCAACCCGCTGCTGCCGATCCTGGCGATGGCGGGAGTGGGGCAAGTGGGGGCTGCACTGGCAGTATTAATGAAAACTCGCAATGCGCGCCTGAAAAAGGTGATCAAAGGGGCGCTGCCGGTCGGTATTCTCGGCATTGGCGAGCCGCTGATTTTCGGCGTGACCCTGCCGCTGGGTAAGCCTTTTATTGCTGCCTGCCTCGGCGGCGCTGTGGGGGGCGCATTGATCAGTTACTGGAAAGTGGCGACGGTGATTACCTTCGGTATCTCGGGTTTACCTTTGGCGCTGACCATTGTCTCGGGTAAGGTGATGTTGTATCTGGCCGGTATGGTGATTACGATTGTGGCTGGATTTATGTTCACCTGGATAATGGGATTCAACGATCCTGAGGAGTAACGTTTGAGCGAGAAACAGAGCCAGGAGGCCGTGGAGGGCCGCCGCGTGGTGTTCTTTGATCTGGACGGTACGTTGCATCAGGAAGACATGTTTGGCAGTTTCTTGCGTTTCTTGCTGCGCCACCTGCCGCTGAATCTGCTGTTGGTGGTGCCGCTGCTGCCGGTGGTCGGGCTGGCGATGCTGCTGATGGGGCGCGCTGCGCGCTGGCCGATGAGCGTCCTGCTGTGGTCGATCACCTTTGGCCGTTCGGAGGCCAGGTTAAAGGCGCTGGAACTGCAGTTCGTCAGTTATTTCCGCGACAAGGTGACCGCGTTTCCGGTGGTGCAAATGCGCCTGCGTCAGTATCTCGATGTGCACGATGCGCAGGTGTGGCTGATTACCGGTTCACCGGAGCGGTTGGTTGAGCAGGTTTATCGGGACTCCGCTTTTCTGGCGCGGGTACGTCTGGTCGGCAGCCGCATTGTGCGCCGTCACGGCGGTTGGGTACTGGCTATGCGGTGTCTCGGCGTCCAGAAAGTGATGCAACTGGAACAGCGTCTCGGCGCGCCGCTCAGGCTGTACAGCGGTTACAGTGACAGCAAACAAGACAACCCGCTGCTGTACTTCTGCGAGCACCGCTGGCGGGTCAGCAAGCTGGGTGAGTTGCAGCAGTTGGAGTAAGCAAAGGGGCGGATTTCCGCCCTTTGCCGTTTATATCCCCTCGGGTGTTCGAATTGCAGCGTGAAAGACGGCAGCCATAACGCCTTAATCATCGGTCAGATCGTGCGGCTTGCGTCCCAGTTGCCATATCTTCTCTGCATAGTGTCCCAACGCCCACAGGCTCAGACCGAGCACCACAAAGAAAATCGCCTTGGGCATGCTGTCCCAGAAAAATTCGAAGAAGCGGGTATAAAGGTTGATGCACAGGAAGGTCAGACCGAATCCGCGCAGCATGGCGTCATCACGTTTCAGCCCCAGCCAGATGACCACTGCGGCGGCGATGCCGAACAGCAGGCTCCAGTGGAACAGTTCGATCTGACGTACGCTGTACCAGCTGTCCAGATCGCCGTAATTGCCGAAGATCGACAGCAGCCACAGGGCGATAAACAAATACAGCAGCCCCATCGCCAGCGAAACACGCTCCAGCCCACGCCGGGCAAGCAGTGGTTGCAGCAGCAATGCTGCGGCGATCAGGACTGCGCCGAAGGCGATAAAGCGGATCGGGAAGCTCATGCCCAGCCAGTAAGCGCCCCAGCCGGAAAGGTAACCGGTTTCGGCGCCGAAGGCGTTGCCGAGCGACAGCAGGGCAAACCACCACACCAGCCCGGAGCGGCTGAACCAGCCAATCACGCCGTAAAGCAGCGCGGCGAACATCAGCAGCAGTGAAACCCGGCCACTGCCGTTGTCCAGCCAGACGCCCATTTGCCACAGAGCGCAGGCGGTGAAGAGCACGGCAATGAACAGAGCGGCCTCATTGCCGTAGCGTTTTTCCGGATGGCGGCGGCGACGGCGCAAGGCCCAGACATAGGCCAGCGCAGCCAATACGCCGGCCATCGCCATGCGAACCGGGGCATCGAAACGGAACAATCCGCTCAGCCAGTCCAACAGATCGCTGTCGGCGAACAGGCTGGTGATGGCAATGACCAGCGAGGCCAGCGCGGCGAGAAACGCATAACGCGCCAGCCGCCGCCAGTCGAAAGGCTGTATTTCCACATGCTGCAACAACTGCTCTTGCTGCTGCGCCGTCAGCGCACCTTCGCCGACCCAGCCGTTCAGGGCTTTGCGTACCACGGCGGCGTTCTTCTTGCTGAATTTCATGTTTCTTATCCCTGATAACATCGCTATTCGTTCAGTATATACCCGTCGCATTTCAAGCCGCAGCGTTCGACGCCGTCCCCGGCCTGCGGGGGGCGAATATATTCACCCCGGTTAACACGGGCGCAGCATGCAGCGCACCTACTGTGTATAATGCCCGCCGCAAAAGCGCACGAGGAATTATGCGATGACTGAATATAACGATGAATACTGGATGCGCCAGGCGTTGCTGCTTGCCCAGCGTGCTCAGGAAGAAGGTGAGGTGCCGGTGGGTGCGCTGCTGGTGCTGGACAATCAGGTGATTGGCGAAGGCTGGAACCGGCCGATTGGCCGCCACGATCCTACCGCGCATGCGGAGATCATGGCGTTGCGGCAGGGCGGAGCGGTGTTACAGAACTATCGCCTGTTGAATGCCACGTTGTATGTCACCCTGGAGCCGTGCGTGATGTGCGCCGGCGCAATGGTACACAGCCGCATTCGTCGGCTGGTGTACGGCGCGGCCGATGTGAAAACCGGTGCGGCAGGGTCGCTGGTGGATATTTTGCGCCACCCCGGCATGAACCATCAGGTGGAGATCGCTTCAGGTGTGCTGGCGGACGAATGCGCCGCGACGCTGAGCAACTTTTTCCGCCTGCGCCGCGAGCAGAAAAAAGCGCTGAAGCTGGCGCAACGTGCGGCGGATAAGCCGGAGTAATTAGTGGTTAAGCGCCAGTTCCGGCATAACGGCCGGATAGCCTTTCCCTAGCGCTTCCCGTTCGGCCGCTTCCTGCGCCGCCTTCCTCTCTTTTTCTTGCAGATAACCGACCAGGCTGACCTGATAGCGGCGAATGTTTTCCACGTAGTTATAGGCTTCGCGCCCGCGCGCATAGCCGTAGGTCAACTGCGGGTAATAACGTTTTTGGCTGAGCATCGGCAGGCGCTGTTTGACGTCCACCCAGCTGTCCGGATTGCCTTTTTGCATTTTGGTCAGTTTGCGGGCGTCGAGCATGTGGCCCCAGCCCATGTTGTATGCCGCCAGCGAGAACCAGATGCGTTCGTCTTCCGGCACGCTGTCGGGCACCTTGGCCATCAGCCTTTGCAGGTAAAGTGCGCCGCCCTGAATGCTTTCCTCAGGATCCAGACGATCGTTGACTCCCAGGCCGTCGGCGGTGGCCCGCGTCAGCATCATCAGGCCGCGTACGCCGGTGGGAGAGGTTGCCTGCGGGTTCCAGTGCGATTCCTGATAGGCGATGGCCGCCAGCAATTTCCAGTCGATCTCATTGGCGTACTTTTCAAACAACGAGCGGAAGGTCGGCAGCACCGAGTCGATGGCCGACAGGAAGGTTCTGGTATCGACGTAATCGAAACTGCCGACGTGCCCGAGGTACTTCTCTTCCAGCCGCGCCAGCGTGCCGTCGTCTACCATCTGGCTATAGAAATCCAGCATTGCCGCATACAGGCTATCGTCGTTGCCGCGCTTCAGATACCAGGTGACCGGCTCTTCATCGGTGACGTCGAACGCGACCGCCAGCTGCGGATGGATGCGCTGCAGCAGGGCGATGGTCACAGAGTCGCCGAGGGTATAGTCCAGTTTGCCGTCGGCCACCTGTTCCAGCAGCTCTTTTGAGGTCAGATCGCTGGAGGCTTCCCAACTGAGGTCCGGGAATTTACTTTGCTTAAGCTGTTTCAGCGTGCTGACGTGCGCGGAGCCGGAGGCGACCGCCAGTTTGCCTTTAATATCGGCAAAGGTTTTTGGCCGTGGGGTGCCCAGGCGATAGACCAACTGCTGGGATACGGAATAATAGGCCGGGCCGGTGCGTGCGCGGCTGAGGCGATCCCGGTTGTAGATCAGACCGGCGGCCAGCAGATCGGCGTCGTCATCGTCCAGATCGTCAAACAGGTCATTGATATTGTTGTGCGGGATCACCACCAGCTTCACGCCCAGGTAATTGGCGAAGCGTTTCGCCAGCTCGTAATCGAGCCCACCCGGCCCCTGTTTGGTGGTGAAATAGGTTAGCGGCGTGTTCAGCGTACTGATACGTAGCTCGCCACGGGATTTGATCTCTTCGAGCTGCCCTCCCTGACCACCGCGCCAGGCAATATTGGGCCACAGGGCGAGCGCCAGAAGCAAGGTAACAACACCGATGAGAATGTAGTTTATTTTTAGGCGTTTCAAATAGTTATCCAGTGGTGGTACGGGTGCTCCGGTGACCGGAAGTCAGTCTTTTCTTATGGTTAAATCACCAGTGCGGGAGCATTTTGCGCAACAAAACGCCAGCGTGCAACTTTATTGACACGTTATGACAATTCGAGGGTGGCGACAGCTTTTATCAATAATAGCTGCGCAAACGGTTTCGTCGGCGGCGCAGATTCTCTATAATGGCGCGCGTTTTCCCCTGTTGCGCCCAAAGAAGTGCTGAAGTCAGTTGCTTCGAAGACGAGAGAACTTTGATTATGGAAATACTGCGTGGTTCGCCCGCTTTGTCGGCTTTTCGTATTACCAAACTGCTGTCCCGCTGTCAGGACGCTCAACTTCCGGTCAGTGATATCTACGCCGAGTACGTCCACTTTGCCGATGTTAGCGCACCGCTAAGTGCCGAAGAACATGGCAAGCTCACGCGCCTGCTCAAGTACGGCCCCTCTCTCGCCGAACATGCCCCTGAAGGCCGCCTGCTGTTGGTGACGCCGCGTCCGGGTACCATTTCACCCTGGTCTTCCAAAGCCAGCGATATCGCCCACAACTGCGGTTTGAAACAAGTGGTGCGGTTGGAGCGCGGCCTGGCGTTTTACGTCAAGGCGCCGACGCTGACCGAAGCTCAGTGGCAACAGCTTGCCGCGTTGCTGCACGATCGCATGATGGAAACGGTATTCAGCGAACTGCAGCAGGCAGAACAACTGTTTGCTCAGCATCAGCCGGCACCGTACCTGGCGGTCGACGTGCTGGGCGAAGGGCGCAGCGCGCTGGAGCAAGCCAACCTCAAGCTGGGGCTGGCGCTGGCGCAGGATGAAATCGACTATCTGCTGAATGCCTTTACCGGTCTGGGGCGCAACCCGACGGATATCGAACTCTATATGTTCGCGCAGGCCAACTCCGAGCACTGCCGCCACAAGATTTTCAACGCCGACTGGATCATCGACGGCGAACAGCAACCGAAGTCGCTGTTCAAAATGATCAAAAACACCTTCGAGCAGACGCCGGATTACGTTCTGTCTGCTTATAAAGACAACGCGGCGGTTATGGAAGGTTCTCAGGTCGGCCGTTTCTTCGCCGCGCCGGAAAACGGTCAGTATGACTACCATCAGGAAGACGCGCATATCCTGATGAAGGTGGAAACCCATAACCACCCGACGGCGATCTCCCCATGGCCGGGTGCCGCTACCGGTTCCGGCGGCGAGATCCGCGACGAAGGCGCCACCGGCCGCGGGGCCAAGCCCAAGGCCGGTCTGGTGGGCTTCTCGGTTTCCAACCTGCGTATTCCCGGCTTCGAACAGCCGTGGGAGCAAGACTTCGGCAAACCTGATCGCATCGTTACCGCACTGGATATCATGACCGACGGCCCATTGGGCGGCGCGGCGTTCAACAACGAATTCGGTCGTCCTGCGCTGGTAGGTTACTTCCGTACCTATGAAGAGCAGGTCAACAGCCACAACGGCGTCGAACTGCGCGGTTACCACAAGCCGATCATGCTGGCAGGCGGTATCGGCAATATCCGCGCCGATCACGTGCAGAAGGGTGAAATCACCGTGGGCGCCAAGCTGGTGGTGCTGGGCGGCCCGGCGATGAATATCGGTCTGGGCGGCGGTGCGGCTTCTTCCATGGCGTCCGGTCAGTCCGATGCCGATCTGGATTTCGCCTCGGTACAGCGCGACAACCCGGAAATGGAACGTCGTTGTCAGGAAGTGATCGACCGCTGCTGGCAACTGGGCGAACAAAACCCGATTCTGTTTATTCACGACGTGGGTGCCGGCGGCCTGTCTAACGCCATGCCGGAACTGGTCAGCGACGGCGGCCGCGGCGGCCGTTTCGAACTGCGCGATATCCTTAACGACGAGCCGGGCATGAGCCCGCTGGAAGTGTGGTGCAACGAATCGCAGGAACGCTATGTGATGGCGATTGCGCCGGCGCAGATGGCGCAGTTTGACGAAATTTGCCGTCGTGAGCGCGCACCTTATGCGGTGATCGGCGAAGCCACCGAAGAGCTGCATTTGACGCTGAACGACAGCCATTTCGACAATCAACCGATCGACATGCCGCTGGACGTACTGCTGGGCAAAACGCCGAAAATGACGCGTGACGTGACCAGTCTGCAGGTCAAGGGCGAGCCGATTCAACGTGCGAACATCACTCTGGAGGATGCGGTAAAACGCGTTCTGCATTTGCCGGCGGTGGCAGAGAAAACCTTCCTGATCACTATCGGCGATCGCACCGTAACCGGCATGGTGGCGCGTGACCAGATGGTTGGCCCGTGGCAGATCCCGGTAGCCGACTGCGCGGTGACCACCGCCAGCCTGGACAGTTACTATGGTGAAGCGATGTCGATCGGCGAACGTGCGCCGGTAGCCTTGCTGGACTTCGCGGCTTCCGGCCGCCTGGCGGTAGGGGAAGCGCTGACCAACCTGGCAGCGACCGAAATCGGTTCGCTCAAGCGTGTGAAGCTTTCCGCTAACTGGATGGCGGCAGCGGGTCACCCGGGTGAAGACGCCGGCCTGTATGCAGCGGTGAAAGCGGTGGGCGAAGAGCTTTGTCCGGCGCTGGGCATCACCATTCCGGTGGGCAAAGACTCAATGTCGATGAAAACCCGCTGGCAGGAAGGCGAAGAGCAGCGCGAAATGACGTCGCCGCTGTCGCTGGTGATCACCGGTTTTGCCCGCGTGGAAGACGTTCGCCACACGGTGACGCCGCAACTGCGTACCGATAAGGGCGACAGTGCGCTGTTGCTGATTGACCTGGGCAACGGTCATAACGCGCTGGGCGCTACCGCACTGGCGCAGGTTTACCGCCAACTGGGCGACAAGCCGGCCGACGTGCGCAACGTAGAACAGCTGGCGGGCTTCTTCAATGCGATGCAGCAACTGGTGGCCGATCGCGCGTTGCTGGCTTATCACGACCGTTCCGACGGTGGCCTGCTGGTTACGCTGGCGGAAATGGCGTTTGCCGGTCACTGCGGCGTGAACGTGGATATCAAAGGGCTGGGCGACGATGCGCTGGCAGCGCTGTTCAACGAAGAGCTGGGGGCGGTGATTCAGGTCACGGCCGGGCAGCTTGAAGCGGTACAGCAGGTATTTGCTCAACACGGCCTGACGGACAATGTGCACCACATCGGCAGCGTGCAGGCCGGCGATCGCTTCGTCATTACGCAAGGCGACAAAGCGCTTTACAGCCAAAGCCGCGCGACCCTGCGCACCTGGTGGGCGGAAACGACCTGGCAGATGCAACGCCTGCGCGATAACCCGGAATGCGCCGATCAGGAGCACCAGGCCAAGCAGGACGAGCGCGACCCAGGGCTGAACGTCAAGCTGACCTTTGCGCCGGAAGAAGACATTGCCGCGCCTTACATCGCCAAGGGCGCACGCCCTAAAGTGGCGGTGTTGCGCGAGCAGGGCGTTAACTCCCACGTTGAGATGGCTGCCGCGTTCCACCGCGCCGGTTTCGATGCGGTAGACGTTCACATGAGCGATCTGCTGGAAGGGCGTCGCGACCTGCAAGACTTCCATACGCTGGTTGCCTGTGGCGGTTTCTCTTACGGCGACGTACTGGGTGCCGGCGAAGGTTGGGCGAAGTCGATTCTGTTCAACGACCGCGTTCGTGACGAATTCGAATCCTTCTTCCACCGTCCGCAGACCCTGGCATTGGGTGTGTGCAACGGTTGCCAGATGATGTCGAACCTGCGCGATCTGATCCCCGGTGCCGAACACTGGCCGCGTTTCGTACGCAACCTGTCGGATCGTTTTGAAGCGCGTTTCAGCCTGGTGGAAGTGGCGGCCAGCCCGTCGTTGTTCATGCAGGGCATGACCGGTTCACGCATGCCAATTGCCGTATCCCACGGTGAAGGGCACGTTGAAGTACGCGATGCTGCGCACCTGGCGGCGCTGGAAAGCAACGGCCTGGTGGCGTTGCGCTTTGTGGACAATGCCGGCCAGGTAACGGAAACCTATCCAGCCAACCCTAACGGTTCGCCAAACGGCATCACCGCAGTGACCAGCAGCAACGGCCGCGCGACGGTGATGATGCCGCATCCGGAACGTGTGTTCCGTACCGTGAGCAACTCGTGGCACCCGGAAGAGTGGGGCGAAGACAGCCCGTGGATGCGCATGTTCCGCAACGCCCGCAAGCAACTGGGCTAAGCGGTCATCACGCGGTAACGAAAGGGGGCGCAAGAGATTGCGCCCCCTTTTTACTTATTGCGCGGGTACCGGTTTGCCGCTGTCGGCATTTTGCGACAGGGCACCTTTTTCATGTCTCTAAAAAGAGACACGTAACTTATTGATTTGTAATGGTGAAAAATTAATTGGCTTAAGTTGTCGGTTTTTGGCGACAGGGTGGTTGTTTTTTCAACGTCTCCCGACGAGGTAATTTGCGTTTATGGGCCATATTTTTATTTATTTACCAATATATTCAGTGTGTTAATAAATATGTTGAAAAGTTGGCACGCCAAGTGCATTATTCTCCCCAGTTGCTCATTCAACTTTTTATGATGGCTCCGTATTTAGACGGAAAACTTGCCTCATAAGCCTCCGAATGATGCCAAAGAAATGGTGCCTATCGTCCAACCAAACCGATAACAGACGCGCAAGCGGCTTTATCAAGCATCGGGCGACACGTGGAGTGAGGCACCGCCTGTATCCAACTGTGATGAATGTTCATCAATCCCGGATACTTATGGATGCTATTCGTCCTGTTCGATGCCAGCCTTGTGCTACATCACCCTGGGGACGAGATTCAAGGGCATCCACACTTTCTTGCGATGGGGCAGTCCTGCCCCAGCGTCAAATCCCCCTCATACTTGAAGCTGCATCTGTGTTGACTGCACTTGTGCGCCCCAGTCACTTACTTGAGTAAGCTCCAGGGGACTTACAAGCTTGTCGCCTTGATGCAACTCCAATTATTTTGGGTATATACGATATGTCCAAACGCAAACTCCCTACCTACGGCACGCTTCCCTATATTTTCCTGACGCTTCGCCGAACGCCGGGCTTTCCTCTCACCGGTGACTCGGTTAGCATCGAAGCAGATGAGAGACAATGAGATGATTTCGTTGAAAAGATGGCGTTTATTCCCCCGCTCGCTGCGTCAGTTGGTCCTGATGGCGTTTCTGCTGGTGCTGCTGCCGCTGTTGGTGCTGGCTTATCAGGCTTATCAAAGCCTGGATCATCTCAGCGCGCAGGCCGCGGACATCAACCGCACCACGCTGGTGGATGCACGGCGCAGCGAGGCGATGACCAGCGTGGCGCTGGAGATGGAGCGCAGCTATCGTCAGTATTGCGTGCTGGTGGATCCCACCCTGGAGCGGCTGTACCAAAATCAACGTAAACAGTATTCGCAGATGTTGGACGCCCATGCGCCGATCCTGCCGGATGAACGCTATTATCAAACGTTGCGCAGCCTGCTGACCCAACTGGCCGCGATTAAATGCCAGAGCAGCGGGCCGGACAAACAGGCATCGACGCTGCTGGAGTCTTTCTCGCGTTCCAACGCCGAGATGGTGCAGGCCACCCGCGCGGTGGTGTTCTCGCGCGGGCAGCAGTTGCAGCAGGCGATTGCCGAACGCGGCCAGTTCTTCGGCTGGCAGGCGCTGATGCTGTTTCTGGTCAGCGTGCTGCTGGTGGTGCTCTTCACCCGCATGATTATCGGCCCGGTGAAAGCGGTGGAGCGCATGATCAACCGTCTGGGGGAAGGGCGGGCGCTGGGCAGCGCCGAGTCGTTTAAAGGCCCGCGTGAGTTGCGTTCGTTGGCGCAACGCATTATCTGGCTGAGCGAGCGCCTGGCGTGGCTGGAGTCGCAGCGGCATGAGTTTCTGCGCCATATCTCGCATGAATTGAAGACGCCGTTGGCCAGCATGCGCGAGGGGACTGAGCTGTTGGCCGACGAAGTGGCCGGCCCGCTGACCTCCGATCAGAAAGAGGTCGTGGCCATTCTCGACGGCAGCAGCCGCCACCTGCAGCAACTGATCGAGCAACTGCTGGATTATAACCGTAAACTGGCCGATGGCCCGGCGGAGCATGAGAATGTCGAGCTGCGCGATATGGTTGAGTTGGTGGTCGCCGCGCACAGTTTGCCGGCCAGGGCCAAAATGATCCGCACCGAGATCAAATTGGATGCGGAAATCTGTTGGGCAGAGCCTACGCTTTTAATGCGCGTGCTGGATAATCTCTACTCCAATGCGGTGCACTACGGCAAGGAATCCGGTAACATTTGGATCCGCAGCCGTCAGGTTGGGCAACGGGTGCAGATTGATGTCGCCAACAGCGGCACGCCAATCCCCGAGGCTGAACAAACCATGATTTTCGAGCCTTTTTTCCAGGGTAGCCACCAGCGAAAAGGGGCAGTAAAAGGAAGCGGTCTGGGGTTGAGCATCGCTCAGGATTGTATTCGCCGGATGCGCGGTGAGTTGCAGCTGGTCGAAGTCGCCGGCGCAGACGTCTGCTTCCGCATTGAATTGCCATTAACCGCCGAGAATGAATAAATAATGTACACATGGTCTAAACGCCTTCGTCTATCGCAGACCGAACGTTCACCGCGTGCCACGCAGAGCGCGCCACTCGGCAAGCGTCGTTTTTCCTTTTTAGGCAGCGTCCTTTGCGTGCCGTTTTTGCTGGCAGGCTGCGTCGATCGCGCGGTCAGCAGCGGCCTGAGTCAGCAGCAGCAGGAAGCGATCCCGGACACCAAAGTGGTGGATTACCGCATCGCGGCCTGCGATACCCTGTGGCAGCTCGACGACAAAGACGCGCTGAATAATTCACTTTACTGGCTGCGCGCGATGGATTGTGCCGATCGCGTTGGATCGACCCAGGCGCGCTCGCTGGCGAAAACCCTGCCTGGCGACAGCTGGGACGGCATTTTCAAGCAAAGCATTCTGCTGGGTAGCGCCGAGCCGACGTCGGGCGAACGTCGCCAGATGATCGACCGTCTGAACAGTTACCGCCTGGCGTTCCCAAGCTCCTTGCGTCCGTTGCTGCAATTATGGCGCCAGCAGCAGGTTCTGCAGATCGCCTTGTTCGATGAAAAGGCACGCTATCAGCACCTGCAGGAAAGCTCGGACAGCCAGATAGATACGCTGCGTCAGAGCCAGATCCGTTTGCAGGCCCAGTTACAGGATACCTCGCGCAAGCTGGAGAATCTGACCGATATCGAACGTCAGCTCTCTTCGCGCAAGCAGCTACAGGGCGAAATCCCGGATAACGGCGCGACACAGCAAAAAACCGACGCCGCAGATAAAAATGCCGCGTCGGGCAAGGCCGCAGAACCGGAAGCCGAACCGGAAAAGGGCACCGCCCTGCCGGTGGATCCGGAAGATACCTACGCGCCGCCCCCCGCCAACAAGGAGTCTCACGCGCGATGACAGCACGCAAACCGGCCAATTTGTTATTGGTTGACGACGATCCCAGCCTGCTCAAGCTGTTGGGTATGCGCCTGACCAGCGAAGGTTTTCATGTCACCACCGCCGAAAGCGGCCAGGAAGCGCTGCGCCTGTTGGGGCGCGAGCAGATTGATCTGGTGATCAGCGATCTGCGGATGGACGAAATGGACGGCATGGCACTGTTTGCCGAAATTCAAAAGCATCAGCCTGGCATGCCGGTGATCATTCTTACCGCCCATGGTTCGATCCCGGATGCGGTAGCCGCCACCCAGCAGGGCGTGTTCAGCTTCCTCACCAAACCTGTGGATCGCGATGCGCTGTACAAGGCCATTGATGAAGCGCTGTCGCTTTCGCTGCCGGCCGGTGATGACAGCTGGCGCGAAGATATCGTTACTCGCAGCCCGATTATGCTGCGCCTGCTGGAGCAGGCGAAAATGGTGGCGCAGTCCGACGTCAGCGTGCTGATCAACGGCCACAGCGGCACCGGTAAAGAAGTGTTGGCTCAGGCTATCCACGGCGCCAGTCCACGCGGCAAGAAAGCCTTTATCGCCATTAACTGCGGTGCCTTGCCGGAACAACTGCTGGAGTCTGAGCTGTTCGGTCACGCCAAAGGGGCGTTTACCGGCGCGGTCAGCAGCCGTGAAGGGCTGTTCCAGGCGGCGGCGGGCGGCACGCTGTTTCTCGATGAGATCGGCGATATGCCGCTGTCGTTACAGGTCAAGCTGCTGCGCGTGTTGCAGGAGCGCAAGGTGCGTCCGTTGGGCAGCAACCGCGATCTGGACATCGACGTACGGATTATTTCCGCCACCCACCGTGACCTGCAAAAGGCAATGGCGAAAAACGAGTTCCGCGAAGATCTCTATTACCGCCTGAACGTGGTGAACCTGAAGATCCCTGCGCTGAATGAACGGGCTGAAGACATCCCGTTGCTGGCCAATCATCTGCTGCGTGAATCCGCCAAGCGCCACAAGCCGTTTGTCCGCAGCTTTTCTTCCGACGCCATGAAACGCCTGATGACCGCCACCTGGCCGGGCAACGTGCGTCAACTGGTGAACGTGATCGAACAGTGCGTGGCGTTGACGTCCGCGCCGGTGATCAGCGAAGCGCTGGTGGAGCAGGCGCTGGAAGGGGAAAATACCGCGTTGCCGACCTTCGTCGAGGCGCGTAATCAGTTTGAATTGCACTATCTGCGCAAGCTGCTGCAGATCACCAAGGGTAACGTAACCCAGGCCGCGCGCATGGCGGGACGCAACCGTACCGAGTTTTATAAATTGCTGTCGCGCCATGAATTGGACGCCAACGATTTTAAAGAATGATGTTTTCCGTCAGGGCCTGCGAATGCAGGTTCTCAACAAACGCGGCGGAATGATTTACACTCCGTTCTCTTTGTCGTGGCATGACCGGGCGTAGAGAACCATGGAACGTATTGAGCAGGATCCTAAACAATGAGCAGATCACTTTCCATCGCATTGGCCCAGCTGAATTTGCTGGTCGGCGACATTGAAGGCAACACGGAACGCATGTTGCAAACCGTGCAAGAGCAGCAGAAGGCGGGAGCCGATCTGGTCATGTTCACCGAGCTGGCGCTGTCCGGTTATCCGCCGGAAGACCTGCTGTATCGCGACGACTTCTACCAGCGTTGTGACGCGCAGCTCCAGCGTCTGCAACAGGCGTCCACCGATGTGGCGATCCTGGTCGGCCACCCGTGGCGCGAAGGCGACAAGCTGTATAACGCGTTGTCGCTGTTCTCTGAAGGACAACTGTCGGCGCGCTATTTCAAGCAACAGCTGCCGAACTACGGCGTCTTCGATGAGAAACGCTACTTCCACGCCGGCAACGATACCTGCGTGGTAGATCTGAAAGGCTATCGTCTGGGCTTGCTGATTTGCGAAGATCTGTGGTTCCCGGAGCCGGTCGATGCTGCCAGAGCCGCCGGCGCCGAAATGATTTTGTCGATCAACGCCTCGCCGTACAATCGCGAGAAGCCGTATATCCGCAAGACGCTGATGGCCGGCCATTGCCAGCGCACCCACCTGCCGCTGGTGTATCTGAACCAGATCGGCGGGCA
Organism: Serratia inhibens; assembly: GCF_003591175.1. GTDB lineage: Bacteria > Pseudomonadota > Gammaproteobacteria > Enterobacterales > Enterobacteriaceae > Serratia > Serratia inhibens. The sequence goes on from NZ_QYYG01000006.1 coordinate 102,591, forward strand.
GGATGAATTGATTTTTGACGGTTGCTCGAAGGTGTTCGACGCGGCCGGCAACATGACCCACCGCCTGGCGGCGTTCGCCGAGCAGGTTACCCTGCTGGAGTTCGATGATCTGGACGTGGTGCCGATGACTGACCCGGCCGCAGAGTTGCCGCAGTTGGCGCAGGTCTATGAAGCGCTGGTGCTGGCGGTGCGCGATTACGTGACCAAAAACGGTTTCAAGGGCGCGGTGTTGGGGCTGTCCGGCGGTATCGACTCGGCGCTGACGCTGGCGATTGCCGTCGATGCTCTGGGCAAAGACAAGGTGCAGGCGCTGATGATGCCGTTCCGCTACACCGCGGATATCAGCATCGCCGACGCCAAAGAAGAGGCCGAAATTCTCGGCGTCGAGTTCGATATCGTCTCCATCGAACCTATGTTCGACGCCTTTATGGGCCAGCTGACGCCGATGTTCGCCGGTACCGAACGCGACACCACCGAAGAAAACCTGCAGGCGCGCTGCCGCGGCGTGGTACTGATGGCGCTGTCCAACAAGCGTCGCAGCATCGTGCTGACCACCGGTAACAAAAGCGAGATGGCCGTAGGCTACGCCACGCTGTATGGTGATATGGCCGGTGGTTTTGACGTACTGAAAGACGTGCCGAAAACGCTGGTGTTCAAACTGTCCGAATACCGCAATACCGTCTCCTACGTGATCCCGCAGCGCGTGATCGATCGTCCGCCGTCCGCCGAGCTGGCACCGGATCAGGTCGATCAGGACAGCCTGCCGCCGTACGACATTCTGGATGCGATTCTGGAAGGTTATGTCGAACACGATAAGTCGGTTGCCGATCTGGTGACAGAAGGTTTTGACGAGGCGATCGTGCGCAAGGTTATCCGCCTGGTGGACATCAACGAATACAAGCGGCGTCAGGCCGCCGTCGGGCCGCGCATCACCGCCCGCAATTTCGGCAAAGACCGCCGCTACCCAATCACATCCGGCTTTGGCCGCAAAAATTGGTAATTAAGGAAAGACGATGAAAAAAATTGACGCGATTATCAAGCCGTTCAAACTGGATGACGTCCGCGAGGCCCTGGCTGAAGTCGGCATTACCGGTATGACCGTGACCGAAGTGAAAGGCTTTGGCCGCCAGAAGGGCCACACCGAGCTGTACCGTGGCGCGGAATACATGGTCGATTTTCTGCCGAAGGTGAAAATTGAGATTGTCGTGGCCGACGATATCGTCGACACCTGCGTGGAAACCATCATGCAGACTGCGCAAACCGGTAAAATCGGCGACGGTAAAATCTTCGTCTTCGACGTGGCGCGCGTGGTGCGTATTCGTACCGGCGAACAGGACGAAGAAGCTATCTGATGACGTATGGGCGCAGCATGCTGCGCCCTTGTTGTATCCGGCGTTCAGCCACCCCCTCCGATTTTCTAATGCCGGCGTTCTAAAAAAGCGAAGGCTATCGCGTTGTTAACTCATTTATCGATCTTTTTCCGGCAGCGCTCTACATACTTTATGGTGGAGTTGATGCTGGTGAGCGAAATGCCGCACGGCGGCCAGAAGCTGTCGGGCTACGGCAAAGGTATGTCTATGTACGGGCTGGAGGACTACACCGCGATCCGGTATCTGATGTTTACACATTGATTTTACTGTATTTGTCTTCACAATAGCGCACCTTCAGACCGGTTTCGACCGGTCTGATTGATAATAAGAATTGAAAGGAAGCCAATATGGGTATCACCAGACGCGATTTTCTCAACGGGGTGGCGCTCACCATCGCCGCCGGGCTGACGCCGTTGCAAATTCTGCGCGCGTCACCGCAAACCGCCAATCAAACCCTGTACTACCCGCCGGCGCTGACCGGGCTGCGCGGTAACCATCCGGGATCCTTCGAGCATGCGCACCAGTTGGGGCGCGACGGCAAGGCATTCGATTTCGGCAGCGTACCCGCCACGGAAGAGTTTGACCTGATCGTGGTCGGGGCGGGCATCAGCGGGTTGGCCGCCGCCTGCTTCTGGCAGCAGATGAAGGGCGCTCAGCAGCGTATTTTACTGATCGACAACCACGATGACTTTGGCGGCCACGCCAAGCGCAATGAATTCAGCAGCGAAAGCGGCACTATTCTCGGCTATGGCGGCAGCGAATCGCTGCAGTCGCCACGTTCGAACTTCAGCCCGGTGGCGATGGGGCTGCTGCAAAAGCTCGGCGTCAGCATCGACAACCTGGAAAAGGCGTTCGATAAAACCTTCTACCCGGATCTGAACCTGAGCCGCGGCGTCTATTTCGATCGTAAAAACTTCGGCGTCGACAAAGTGGTGAATGGCGATCCCGGGCGCATGGTGGCGGATGATATTCCGCATGATCGGCTTAATGGCCGCACCTACGAAGCTTTTATCGGCGATTTCCCGCTGCCGGAAAGTGACCGACAGGCGCTGATTGCGCTGCATACGCTAGACAAGGATTATCTGCCGGAGCTGACTCAGGAACAAAAGGGCGCATGGCTCGACAAGCACAGTTATACCCAGTTCCTGCGTGAAAAGGTCGGCCTGAGCGAAATGGCTATCCGTTATTTCCAGCAGACCACCAGCGATTTCCAGGCGGTGGGCATTGACGCCACCTCGTGCAGCGATGCGCGCATCTGCGATCTGCCCGGCCTGAACGGCATGAACCTGCCGCCGCTGGATGAGGAGTCGCAGGCGGATCTCGAGGATCCTTACGTGTTCCACTTCCCGGATGGCAACGCCACGCTGGCGCGCCTGATGGTGCGTCATCTGATCCCGGACGTGGCGTCGGGCGGCAAGGATATGAACGACATCGTGCTGGCGAAGTTCGACTACAGCCGGCTCGATCGGCCGGAATCGCCGGTCAAACTGCGCCTGAACAGCACCGGCCTGCATGCGGCTAACGTTGGCGACAAGGTTGAAGTGACCTATATGAGCGGCGATAAAATGACCAAGGTGCGCGCCGGGCAGGTGGTGATGGCCGGTTACAACATGATGATCCCGTATCTGGTGCCGGAAATGTCGCATGAGCAGCAAGAGGCGCTGAAGCAGAACGTGAAATCACCGCTGGTGTACAGCAAAGTGGTGATCCGCAACTGGCAGCCGTTTATCAAGCTGGGCGTGCATGAGGTGTATTCGCCGACCGCGCCTTATTGCCGCGTGAAGCTGGATTATCCGGTGAGCATGGGCGGTTATGAGCATCCTCGCGACCCGAATCAACCGATCGGCCTGCACATGGTGTATGTGCCGACGCTGGCGGGCAGCGGGCTGAGCCCGCGCGAACAGTCGCGCAAAGGCCGTGCCTTGCTGCTGGGCACGCCGTTTGAGGTGCATGAGCAGATGATCCGCGAACAGTTGCAGGGCATGTTGGGTTCCGCCGGTTTCGACCATCAGCGCGATATTCAGGCGATCACCGTTAACCGCTGGTCGCACGGCTATTCCTACTTCCTCAATGGGCTGTTTGATGATGAAGACGAGGCGAAAAAAATCATTGAGACGGCACGTAAGCCGATAGGCAAGATTGTCATCGCCAACTCGGATTCGGACTGGAGCCCGTACGCCAACTCGGCAATCGATCAGGCATGGCGCGCGGTCAATGAACTGGCCTTCGGTCAGGCGGCCGCCAGGGAGGGAATATGAGTCTGGGTACATGGTATCTGCTGAGCTTGCTGGTGGCGGGCGGTTCGGCCCAGGCGATGTCGGCCGGGGAATATGTGGCCAGGGCCGGTGACTGCACCGCCTGCCATACCGCGCCGGGTGGCGCTTTGCTGGCCGGGGGCATGAAGTTCCCTACGCCGCTGGGCGCTATTTACGCCACCAATATCACGCCGGATAAGCAACACGGCATCGGTTCCTACTCTTTCGATGAGTTTGACCGCGCCATGCGCCAGGGCATCGCCAAAGATGGCCATCGCCTGTACCCGGCGATGCCCTATACCTCTTACGCCAAGATGAACGCGGCGGATATGCGCGCGCTGTACGATTATCTGATGCAGGAAGTGCCGGCGCAGAACGCCGCCAACCGCGCCGGCGATATCAGTTGGCCGTTGTCGATGCGCTGGCCGTTGGCGGTTTGGAATCAGCTGTTCCATGACGATGCTCAATATCAGCCGGACAACGGCCAGAGCGCCGAGTGGAACCGCGGCGCTTATCTGGTGCAGGGAGCGGGCCACTGCGGCAGTTGCCATACGCCGCGCGGCTGGGCAATGCAGGAAAAGGGGTTGGACAGCAAGGATCCGGTCTTCCTGAGCGGGGCCGAGCTGGACGGTTGGTACGCGTCTAACCTGCGCGGCATGCCGCAGGAAGAGGTGGCTGCGCTGTTGAAAGCCGGCCGCAGTCGGCATGCTGCCGTCGCCGGGCCGATGAGCGAGGTAGTCGCCCACAGTACGCAGTATCTTACCGATAGCGATCTGAGCGCCATCGCCGCTTATCTGCACAGCCTGGCGGCGGAAAAACCTCAGGCAGGGAAAGCCGTTGCCCCGGTGGCCGGCAATCAACAGGCCGGGCAGCGCACCTATGCGATGTACTGTTCAACCTGCCACGGCAATAAAGGCGAGGGCAGCGACAACACCATTCCGGCATTGGCAGGCAACGCGACGGTGACGGCGGACAATCCGCTGACCGCGCTGCGTGTGTTGCTGGAAGGGGCGCAAACGCCGATCACCCGACAGGCCACCGCGATCGCCATGCCAGGTTACGGCTGGGTATTGAACGACCGGCAGGCGGCCGATCTGATGAGTTATTTACGCGGGAATTGGGGCAATCAGGCTGGGGCGGTAACGGCGCAGCAGGTGCAGGAGGCGCGTAAGCTGGCGGAGAAATAACGGCGGGGCGCGGTGCCGTTCACAGACCGCGCCCCGTTTGATTAGAGTACCTTATGCGGGCCGAAGCATTCGTAGTGGATGCGATCGGCGTTCACGCCCATTTCCAGCAGCTGTTTGCCAACATGCTGCATAAAGGGTACCGGGCCGCAGAAGTAGTAATGCATCTGCGGATCGTCGAGCGTTTCGCGCAGTGCGCTGAGGTCCATCAACCCGCGGCTCTGATAATCGCGGCCTTCCACGTCGTCGGTGCCCGGCTCGCGGTACCAGACGTGACGGCTCAGGTTTGGCATGCGGCCGGCGATATCCGCCACTTCATCTGCAAAGGCGTGAACGCCGCCGTTTTCCGCCGCGTGCAACCAGTGCACGTTCGCCTGATGTTGACTGCCGTGCAGGGTATTGAGCATACCGAGCATGGGCGTTTGGCCCACGCCGGCGGAAATCAGCGTTACCGGGGTGGTTGGCTGCACGTCAAGGAAGAAATCCCCGTGCGGCGGTGCCAGATAAAGCACATCGCCCTCTTTGGCCTGTTGATGCAGGAAATTCGAGACCTTACCTTGATCTTCACGCTTCACCGCGATGCGGTAGTATTCGCCGTTAGGCGCGGTGGTCAGTGAGTATTGGCGGATTTCCTGATTTTCCATGCTGTCGTCATTGATATAGACCGCCAGATATTGCCCCGGCTTGAAGTCAATCACGCGGCCGCCGTCAACCGGCGCCAGCACGAAGCTGCAAATCACGTCGCTTTGCGGCTGCTTTTTGACAATGCGGAAAGCGCGCCGTTCGCGCCAGCCACCGTTCGCATTTTCACTTTCCTGATAAATCTGGCTTTCACGCTGGATAAACACGTTAGCCAATACGCCGTAGGCCTTGCCCCAGGCATCCAGCACTTCCTGGCCCGGGCTGAACATTTCGTCCAGCGTTGCCAGCAGGTGGCCGCCGACAATTTGATACTGCTCCGGCTGGATATTCAGACTGGTGTGCTTTTGGGCAATACGCTCTACCGCCGGCAGCAGCGCCGCCAGGTTTTCGAGATTGGCGGCATAAGCACAGATCGCATCGAACAACGCCTGGCGTTGATCGCCGTTGCGCTGGTTATTCATGTTGAAAACATCTTTCAACTCAGGATTGTGTTCGAACATGCGATCGTAGAAATGAGCGGTCAGTTTAGGCCCGGTAGCAGCCAGCAGGGGAATCGTGGATTTTACGGTGGCGATGGTTTGGCTATCCAGCATGGTAGTGCTCCTTTAACGTCAATTATTGGAATATTTAAATGTTGCATATTAAATGCATCTTTAAGTTTGCACAAATATTAGCGATTTCCGCCAGGGCTGTAAATACCCTTGCTTTTGTTGCGGAGTTGTTAAGCGACGATCCCGCTCACAGAACATGAAAAAAACGCATCCTCAGCATGAGTAAAAGTCCGTTGCCGGATGGCGTGATTTATCGGATCAAAGCCTTGCCGCGCGTCATGCCAATCGTTTGCGTAAAAACCTCTGTCAAGACCTATCCTCGGTAGGGGAAAACAGTTTACACTGTTGCCCAGAACCCAACCGGGTAGTTATTTGGTGATTTTTTAGTTAGCCGATTTAAGTCAGGAGATGCCGGATGTTAAAGCGTGAAATGAACATTGCCGATTATGATGCCGAACTGTGGCGTGCAATGGAGCAAGAAGTCGTGCGTCAGGAAGAGCACATTGAGCTGATTGCGTCTGAGAACTACACCAGCCCGCGCGTAATGCAGGCTCAGGGTTCCCAGTTGACCAACAAATACGCTGAAGGCTATCCGGGCAAGCGTTATTACGGCGGCTGCGAATACGTGGATATCGTTGAGCAACTGGCCATCGACCGTGCCAAAGAGCTGTTTGGTGCAGATTACGCCAACGTGCAGCCGCACTCCGGCTCCCAGGCTAACTTCGCCGTCTACACCGCGCTGCTGCAGCCGGGCGACACCATTCTGGGCATGAACCTGGCGCACGGCGGCCACCTGACCCACGGTTCACCGGTCAACCTGTCCGGCAAGCTGTACAACGTGGTGCCTTACGGCATCAACGACAAAGGCGAAATCGATTACGACGATCTGGCCAAGCAAGCGCAGACCCACAAACCAAAAATGATCATCGGTGGCTTCTCGGCCTTCTCCGGTCTGGTTGACTGGAAAAAAATGCGTGAAATCGCCGACAGCATCGGCGCTTACCTGTTCGTTGACATGGCGCACGTTGCGGGCCTGATCGCCGCCGGCGTTTATCCGAACCCGGTTCCGCACGCGCACATCGTCACCACCACCACTCACAAAACCCTGGCGGGTCCGCGCGGCGGCCTGATCCTGGCGAAAGGCGGTGATGAAGATCTGTACAAGAAGCTGAACTCCGCCGTATTCCCTGGCGGCCAGGGCGGCCCGCTGATGCATGTGATTGCCGGTAAAGCGGTAGCGCTGAAAGAAGCGATGGAGCCTGAGTTCAAGGTTTACCAGCAGCAAGTAGCCGATAACGCCAAAGCGATGGTGAAGGTGTTCCTGGAGCGCGGCTACAAAGTGGTTTCCGGCGGTACTCATAACCACCTGTTCCTGCTGGACCTGGTTGACAAGAATCTGACCGGTAAAGAAGCTGACGCAGCCCTGGGCCGCGCCAACATCACCGTGAACAAAAACAGCGTGCCAAACGATCCGAAAAGCCCGTTCGTTACCTCTGGTATTCGTATCGGTACGCCGGCTGTGACCCGTCGCGGCTTCAAAACTGCTGAAGTGACTGAGTTGGCCGGTTGGATCTGCGACGTGCTGGACAACATCAACGATGAAGCCACCATCGAACGCACCAAGAAGAAAGTGCTGGATATCTGCGCCCGCCTGCCGGTCTACGCATAATTCTGCTTTCTATTTAAAAACCCGCTTCGGCGGGTTTTTTTATGCCTGTTGCCGGCAAACTGTGAACTGCTTAGCACTCTATCCCCTTGATCGTGAATGAGCGTTGCTCGTGGGTGTGAGCTCTGTCAAAGTATCGCCTACACACCGGAGGGATCATGGTTCTGCAATCAACGCGTTGGCTCGCTCTCAGTTATTTCACCTACTTCTTTTCTTATGGCATCTTCTTACCGTTTTGGGGCGTTTGGCTGAAAGGCGAGGGCATCGCGCCTGAAACCATAGGCATTCTGCTCGGCGCCGGTCTGGTCGCGCGTTTCCTCGGCAGTTTGCTGATTGCTCCCCGGGTTAAAGATCCTTCCCATCTGGTAACGGCATTACGCCTGCTGGCGTTGCTGACGCTGGCCTTTGCCGTTGGGTTCTGCTTCGGTAACGGCTGGGGTTGGCTGATGCTGGTGATTGCCGGCTTCAACCTGTTCTTCTCGCCGTTGGTGCCGTTGACCGACGCGCTGGCCGCCACCTGGCAAAAACAAATCACCATGGATTACGGGCGTGTCAGGCTGTGGGGCTCGCTGGCCTTCGTGATCGGCTCGGCGCTGACCGGACAAATGGTGTCGGTTTGGGGTCATAACGCCATTCTTTACAGCTTGATCCTCAGCGTGCTGGCGATGCTGCTGGGCATGATGCTGAAACCGAGCGTGATGCCGCAAGGGGAGACGCGTACCCAAAGCGGGCCAGACCGCTCACTGCGTGAAATGCTCAAGGAAGGGCCGGTCTGGCGTTTCCTGCTGTGCGTCACTTTGCTGCAGGGCGCGCACGCCGGCTATTACAGCTTTGGTTCTATCTACTGGCAGGAGGCCGGTTACTCGGCTTCGACGATCGGTTATCTGTGGTCACTGGGTGTGGTGGCAGAAGTCATCATTTTCGCCAGCAGCAATTTCCTGTTCCGCCGCTGGAATGCACGCAATCTGCTGCTGCTTTCCGCCTGCTGCGGGGTGCTGCGCTGGAGCCTGATGGCTTACAGCACCGAACTGGGCTGGCTGCTGGTGATCCAGATCCTGCATTGCGGCACCTTTACCGTCTGCCATCTGGCGGCGATGCGTTTTATCGCTGCGCGCAAAGGGCCGGAGGTGATCCGGCTGCAGGCGATTTACTCGGCGCTGGCGATGGGCGGCGGCATTGCGATTATGACGGTGATTGCCGGCTTCCTGTTTGAACATCTGCAGGGCGGGGTATTCTGGGTGATGGCGGCAGTGGCGTTGCCGGCGTTGTTTATCCGCCCGCCGGCCGTTGCGGTTAGCGGCAGCCGTTAAGAGGCTTCCAGCAGCGCGCGGATGGCTTTGCGCTGCTGGCGTTCCAACGGCAATTCGGTATATATCAGCGGCGGCTGCGGTTCACTGTGCACCGCCGCATAAGGGCTGATCACCAGCGTGACACCTTGCGGCGCGCCGGAGCGCAGGTAATCGCGCAGTGGCAGATACTTGATGTTCAACGGCAGCAGCGTTAATTCGCGGATCTGATATTCCACTTCCTCTTCCAATTGCGGATTGTCCAGCGTCAGTAACAGCACCTGTTTTTCCTGCAGCGCGTTACCCTGCATCAGCCAGGCGCCGAAACTGATGGCAACCAACCCCGCTTCCTCATTGGAAAAACGAATTTCATATTCCTGTTCGAGCGGTGCCAGCGCTTCCTGAGTGGTGCGCATCAGGCGCGGGTACATGCGTAACACTTCCTCGAGCAACATGTTGTCAATGCCGATGTCAAAACGACAGCGCTCGACCGCAGGTGCCAGATGGGCGAACAGCTGGCTGATCAAATCTTCTTTACTGCTGAAGGTCATGCCGGAAATCTGCTGGAAGCGCTCGACCATGTTTTCAATCGCTCTCATTAACCGCAGATCTTCCTCCGAGTCGTTGCTGTGGTAGCTGTGGTTTTTCAGCATGGTGAACATCAGCACCAGAAAATCGCTTTCGCTGGTCTCGGGCTGCAGGGCGAAAAGCTGATTCAGCGATTGATGCAGCAAGCTGGCCGCCTGATGCTCAGGTTTCTGATGCAGCCAGGCGCGCTGGGTGGCGGTGAATAGCGGGTGTCGTTGGCGCTGGCTTTCCCAGGCGCAGTAACACAGGTAATGCTGCAGAAACTGGCGATCGCGTTGATCCAGAGGGCGGTTGAGCAGCGGTTCACAGCTGCCGATGTAACTTTCCAACTGTGGCGACGGATCGGTGTTTACCGCCAGCGCCTGATGCAGCCAGGGGGCAAAATGTTGGTCGATAAACTCCGGGCTGCAGCGCAGGGCTCTGCGCAACCAATGGAGCAGGCAGAGGCGTTGGTTGAGCGCGCTTCCCTTGAGCCGGTAACCTTCGTCGGAATTGCCGACGATCTCCAGATGGTGGAAACGCTGGATTTCACTGGCAACCTCGGCTATATCTTGCCGGGCAGTGGGGGGGGCGACGCCGTTGACTTGGCTGATAGTCTCCAGTTGTACTGCGGGCACCGGCGCATACAGCATCAGTAACAGATGACAGCGCCGTTGTTGACCGGAGAGCTCAGGCACAGGAGCAGTGTCCAGGCTCATATCACCTTCTGGCAGGTAACGTTTAAATTATGAGTAAGCATAGCAAAAGGCTGTGCAGCGGCGTGGCTGCGGCACCCGGTTTTATTTCGGCTTACAACTTTCGTCACAATTATTGTGCCGATTAACGGCGGTTGAAGATTGGTTAATGTTACTTTATAACAATAATGAGTATGATTTGATGATGATCTTAGGTTTTATTGTGGCCGGTTTTTTAGCGTTATTCAGCGCCGGCGCTGTCGCTCACCCGCACAGCTTTATTGATATGAACACCACTTTCGTGGCGAAAGATCAAAAGTTGGTCGGTTTGAAAATGGTTTGGGTAATGGATGAAATCACCTCGGCGGATCTGCTGTACGATGCGCAGAACGCGAAAAGCGACTCGGAAGTGTGGAAAAAACTGGCGGCGGAAGTCATGGCCAACGTGCTCGGCCAGCACTATTTCACCGATGTGTATCGCGACGGCAAGCCGGTGAAATACCTGAATCTGCCGACCGAATACCATTTGTCGCGCCAGGGGCACCAGGCGGTGCTGGAGTTTGTGCTGCCGCTGGCCGAACCGCAGCCGTTGGCAGGCAAGCCGTTTGAAATCTCCACCTACGATCCCAGCTATTTTGTCGATATGACCTACAAGGATAAAACGGCGCTGCATTTGCCGCCGGAAATGGCCCCGCAGTGCAAGTTCAGCCTGATGACGCCGAAGCCGGATTCCTCTTTGCAGGCTTACGCATTGTCCCTCGATAAGAACGATGCGCCCAGCGAAGATATGGCACTGGGGCAACAGTTCGCGCAGCGGGTGACTTTGCAATGTCAATAAACCTCAGTCAGAACACCGCGCGCAAGCGGCATTGGGCCTTCGGCCTGTGGCCGCTGCTGCTGTTTGCGCTGTTGCTGGCGTTGGCCGCGCAGCTGGCGTGGCACTATTGGCCGCAACTGCTGATGCAAAGCGTGGTGTGGCAGAAAGGGTTGCACCAGCAACTGGCCGGCCTGCTGCAGCAGGTAAAAGCCGCCCCCCGGCAGGCCGGGCTGGCGTTGATGCTGTTTAGTCTGAGTTATGGCGTGCTGCATGCGCTTGGCCCCGGACACGGCAAGGTGGTGATCGCCACCTATTTGGCCACTCACCCGGCGCGGCTGAAAAGCAGCCTGAAACTGACCTTCGCCGCCTCTCTGGTTCAGGGGCTGGTGGCTATCGCCTTGGTGACCCTGATGCTGGTGGTGTTGCAGTTATCCTCTCGCCAGTTGCACCAAAGCAGTTTCTGGTTGGAGAAGGGCAGTTTTATTCTGGTCATGTTGCTCGGCGTGCTGCTGGGCTGGCGGGCGCTGAAACGCCTGTATTACGCGGTGAAAGTGCTACGCCCGTCACCGGCGTTGCGTATCAACAGCCTGCAACCGCTGCCGCTAAATCATGTCCACAGCGAAAACTGTGGCTGCGGGCACCGTCATTTACCGAGCGACAGTGAACTGCAGGCGGGCAGCGACTGGCGTACGCAAACCGCTATCGTGCTGGCGATGGGTATGCGCCCCTGCTCCGGGGCGATACTGGTGCTGCTGTTTTCCAAGGTGATTGGTGTATTCACCTGGGGCGTTATTTCGGCGTTGGCGATGGCGTTTGGCACGTCGCTGACCATTTCATTGTTGGCCTTGCTGGTGCATTACAGCCGCCGGTTGGCAGTGAGGCTCAGCCGTTCGCGCACGCCTGCCGCCTGGGGCGCCGTTGCCTGGGGAGCACTGGCATTGGCCGGTGGCCTGATTCTGCTGTTCGCCGGATTGCTGCTGTATGCCAGCGCCCAGCCGGAATTCGGTGGCGGTATTCGGCCTTTCTCCCGCTGACAGGCATAAAAAAAGCGCTGCAAAAATGCAGCGCTTTTTCGTATTCAATTCACTTGGCGCTATTAACGCTTCAGCGCTTCGCTCAGCTCTTCACGCATGGTAGAAAGCATGGCTTTCACTACGCGCGGGTTGCCTGCAACCACATTGCCGGAGCTGAAGTGGTTATGACCGCCAACAAAGTCGGTCACCAGGCCGCCAGATTCGCGCACCAGCAGTTCGCCGGCAGCAAAGTCCCACGGCTTCAAGCCAATTTCGAAGAAACCGTCGACGCGGCCGGCGGCCACATAGGCCAGGTCCAGCGCTGCGGAACCGGTGCGACGGAAGTCTGCACACTGGGTAAACAGTTTGCCGACCACGTTGATGTAAGGGGTCGCGTGCTGTTTAACCTTGAACGGGAAGCCGGTGGCCAGGATGGTGCCATCCAGATCTTTGGCATTGGTGCCGCGCAGACGGTAGCCATTGAGCTGTGCGCCCTGGCCGCGGGTAGCGGTAAAGAGTTCGTTGCGCATTGGATCGTAAACCACAGCCACTTCAGTACGGCCTTTGATGCGTACGGCGATGGAAACGGAGAAGTGTGGGAAACGTTTGATGAAGTTTGAGGTGCCATCCAGTGGATCGATCACCCATTGCACATCCTGATCTTCGCCGACCAGCTCACCGCGTTCTTCGGTAACAATAGTATGTTGCGGATAAGACTTGCGGATCACGTCGATGATCAGATGCTCTGCATCGCGATCGACGTTAGTGACAAAGTCATTGGTCCCTTTCTGGCTCGCTTCTACAGCGTCCGGGGTTTCGTAGTTTTTGGCAATCAGGTTACCGGCCTTGCGCGCAGCGCGCACGGCGATAGTCAGCATCGGATGCATGGGTATCTTCCAACTAGGATGTTAAAGAACAGGAAACGGCGCGAAGTATAGCAGCTGTTCGGCAAAATGCCTACGACTGTGTTAAGATGCTGTGATTTTCCGCTACGCTCAGAGTTTGTATGCTGCACAACATTCGCATTGTTCTGGTAGAAACCTCCCATACCGGTAACATGGGCTCGACCGCAAGAGCCATGAAAACCATGGGGTTAACCAACCTTTATCTGGTTAATCCGCTGATAAAACCTGATTCGCAGGCGATTGCCCTGGCCGCAGGCGCCAGCGACGTAATCGGCAACGCCACTATAGTTGACACCCTTGATGATGCTATCGCCGGCTGTAGCCTGGTGGTTGGCACCAGCGCGCGTTCACGCACTTTGCCGTGGCCAATGCTGGAACCGCGCGAATGCGGCGTACGCGCCGTGCACGAAGGCGAGCATGCGCCGGTTGCGCTGGTGTTCGGTCGCGAACGCGTTGGCCTGACCAACGATGAGCTGCAAAAGTGCCATTATCACGTCGCCATTCCCGCCAACCCGGATTACAGTTCGTTGAACCTGGCGATGGCGGTGCAGATCCTGGCTTATGAAGTGCGCGTGGCCTATCTCGATCGCCAACAAGCGGGCGTGCCGCCGTTGGAAGAGACGCCGTATCCACTGGTGGACGATCTCGAACGTTTCTATCAACATCTGGAACAAACGCTGCAGCACAGCGGCTTTATCCGCCCGGCACATCCGGGGCAGGTGATGAGCAGATTGCGCCGTTTATTCACCCGTGCGCGCCCGGAAGCTCAAGAGCTGAGTATCCTGCGCGGCATGCTGACGTCGATAGAGAAACAGGATAAACATCAAGGTAATTAATTTGATGTGGCGTAACGGCCGGTAATAATAGTATTAGTTATCCAATGGTTATAACATGCATTTTATATGCTTTTGATCTGGCCAAGACCAAAACGTGCTAATACTTGAGTAAATTACTAGGTTAAATAGTTGACTGATTTACTCGGGAATGTCAGAATTTCGGCCATGTTTCACCAACAGGTAACCATTTAGCTATGAGACTGACATCCAAAGGCCGTTATGCCGTAACCGCTATGCTTGACGTGGCATTGCACTCCCAGGAAGGGCCCGTTCCTCTGGCGGATATTTCTGAGCGCCAAGGGATTTCGCTCTCTTATCTGGAACAATTATTCTCCCGTCTGCGTAAAAATGGCCTGGTTGCCAGCGTGCGTGGGCCGGGCGGTGGTTATCTGCTGGGAAAAGACGCAAGTGAGATCGCCGTTGGCGCTGTCATCACTGCCGTCGATGAATCGGTAGATGCAACCCGTTGCCAGGGTAAAGAAGGCTGTCAGGGTGGCGATCGCTGCCTGACTCATACCTTGTGGCGCGATCTGAGCGAGCGCATCAGCGGGTTCCTGAACAACATTACGCTGGCAGAACTGGTGAACAACCAGGAAGTGCTGGTGGTGGCGGACCGTCAGAACAACGATACCCGTCGCACGGCCAACGGTCGTCCGCAAGAAACTATCAACGTTAATCTGCGCGCATAAGCAGCTGGCGATACTTTTTTAGTTTTTGGAAGTGATGTACGGAGCACAAGAGCAATGAAATTACCGATTTATCTCGATTACTCAGCAACGACGCCGGTTGATCCGCGCGTTGCCGAGAAAATGATGCAGTTTTTGACCCTGGACGGGACTTTCGGTAACCCGGCTTCCCGTTCCCACCGTTTCGGGTGGCAAGCGGAAGAAGCGGTAGATATCGCCCGTAACCAAATTGCTGAACTGGTTGGCGCTGACCCGCGTGAAATCGTGTTCACTTCCGGAGCGACCGAATCCGACAACCTGGCGATTAAAGGCGCGGCCAATTTCTATCAAAAGAAAGGCAAGCACATCATCACCAGCAAAACCGAACACAAAGCCGTGCTGGACACCTGTCGTCAGCTCGAGCGTGAAGGGTTTGAAGTGACCTACCTGGCGCCGCAGAGCAACGGAATTATCAGTCTGCAGGCTCTCGAAGCCGCCATGCGTGAAGACACCATTCTGGTATCGATCATGCACGTGAACAATGAAATCGGCGTGGTGCAGGATATCGAAGCTATCGGCGAAATGTGCCGTGCGCGCGGTATCATTTACCATGTTGACGCTACCCAGAGCGTGGGCAAATTGCCTATCGATCTGAGCAAGCTGAAAGTCGATCTGATGTCCTTCTCCGGCCACAAAATCTATGGTCCGAAAGGCATTGGCGCGCTGTACGTGCGTCGTAAACCGCGTATTCGCATCGAAGCTCAGGTTCACGGCGGCGGTCACGAGCGCGGTATGCGTTCCGGCACCCTGCCTGTGCACCAGATCGCCGGTATGGGTGAAGCCTACCGCATCGCCAAAGAAGAAATGCCGACGGAAATGGCGCGCCTGCGTACGCTGCGCGATCGTTTGTGGAACGGCGTGAAAGATATGGAAGAAGTGTATCTGAACGGCGATCTGGAACACGGCGTTCCGAACATCCTCAACGTCAGCTTCAACTATGTTGAGGGCGAATCGCTGATCATGGCGCTGAAAGACCTGGCCGTTTCTTCAGGTTCCGCCTGTACCTCCGCTAGCCTTGAGCCATCTTACGTGCTGCGCGCGTTGGGAATGACCGACGAGTTGGCGCATAGCTCGATCCGTTTCTCTCTGGGGCGTTTCACCACGGAAGAAGAGATCGATTACACCATTCAACTGGTGCGTAAATCCATCGGCCGCCTGCGCGACCTGTCTCCGCTGTGGGACATGTTCAAGCAGGGCGTGGATATCAACAGCATCGAATGGGCACATCATTAATTCTCAGGATTCAGGAGCAAGGTCATGGCTTACAGCGAAAAAGTAATCGATCACTATGAAAACCCACGTAATGTGGGCTCGTTTGACAACGAAGATCCTACCGTCGGTAGCGGCATGGTGGGTGCACCAGCCTGTGGCGACGTGATGAAGCTGCAGATCAAAGTCAACAATGAGGGCATCATTGAAGACGCTCGCTTCAAGACTTACGGCTGCGGTTCCGCCATCGCCTCCAGTTCGCTGGTGACCGAATGGATGAAAGGCAAGTCTCTCGATCAGGCCGAAGCGATCAAAAACACTCAGATTGCCGAAGAGCTGGAATTGCCGCCGGTTAAAATTCACTGCTCTATTCTGGCTGAAGACGCCATTAAAGCAGCGATCGCCGACTACAAGAGCAAGCACAGCGCCAAGTAGTTTTTGTGTAGGGGCGCCATGCCGCGCCCGCGTTGATCGGGGCGAATTTATTCGCCCCCTACACCGGTTTGCTCCCCAACACCGGTTTTGCAAGAGGTTGGGGATTTTGAGTGTGAGGTTGTGATGTCAATTACCATGAGCGACAGCGCTGCGCAGCGTGTTCAGGCTTTTATGAATAACCGTGGCAAAGGTTTAGGCCTGCGTCTGGGGGTAAGAACCTCCGGCTGCTCCGGGATGGCGTACGTGCTGGAATTTGTTGACGAAATGAACGATGACGACATCGTTTTCGAAAACAAAGGCGTCAAGGTGATCATCGACGGCAAGAGCCTGGTCTACCTTGACGGCACCGAGCTTGATTTCGTCAAGGAAGGCTTGAACGAAGGCTTCAAGTTCAACAACCCCAATGTCTCGAGCGAGTGTGGCTGCGGCGAAAGTTTCAACGTCTGACAGCCCATCGTGCTCCCCCGCAGCGTGCGGGGGAACTCCATCCGATAACGCCCAGAGCACGCTATGGATTATTTTACTTTATTCGGGCTGCCAGTTCGCTATTCCGTGGACGGCGGCCTGCTTGCATCTCGCTATCAGGATCTGCAGCGCCAATTCCATCCCGATCGCAACGCCCTCCAGCCAGAGCGCGAACGCCTGATGGCGTTGCAGCAGGCGGCGACCATCAATGAAGCCTACCAGACGCTGAAGCACCCATTAAAACGTGCGGAGTATATGCTATCTTTGCACGGTTTTGATTTGGGCAACGAGCAGCACACTGTGCGCGATACCGCGTTCCTGATGGAACAGCTGGAACTGCGTGAAGAGCTCGACGCCATTGAACGCAAAGCGGATGCGGAAAGCCTGCTGGCCGATTTTGGCGCACGGGTGAACGAGACGGTCAAACAGCGCAGCGCGCTGATGGTGCAGCAGCTGGATAGCCAGCAGTGGCCTGATGCCGCCGACACCGTGCGTAAGCTGCGCTTTTTGGACAAACTCCAGCAACAGGTTGAACAACTCGAAGAAAAACTGCTGGGTTTTGAGTAATACATTCTGATTGTGGAAGCTTCAATATGGCCTTATTACAAATTAGCGAGCCTGGCCTCAGCGCCGCGCCGCACCAGCGCCGTCTGGCTGCCGGTATTGATTTAGGCACCACCAATTCCCTGGTCGCCACGGTACGCAGTGGGCAGGCGGAAACGCTGGCCGACGCACAGGGGCGCGATTTACTGCCCTCAGTGGTGCACTATCAGGCTGACGGGTTACGCGTAGGTTGGGAAGCACGCCGGCAGGCGGCGCAGGACCCGGCCAATACCATCAGCTCGATCAAACGCATGATGGGCCGTTCGCTGGCCGACGTTCAGCAGCGTTACCCGAACCTGCCGTACCAATTCCAGTCCAGCGATAACGGTCTGCCAATGATCGTCACCGCCGCCGGCCTGGTTAATCCGGTAGGCGTTTCCGCCGACATTCTCAGGGCACTTTCCGCTCGCGCGCAAACGGCGCTGGAAGGGGACCTCGACGGCGTAGTGATCACCGTTCCCGCTTATTTTGACGATGCACAGCGCCAGGGCACCAAAGACGCTGCGCGTCTGGCCGGCCTGCATGTGCTGCGCCTGCTGAACGAACCGACCGCTGCGGCGATTGCCTATGGCCTGGACTCCGGTCAGGAAGGCACCATTGCGGTTTATGATCTGGGTGGCGGGACCTTCGATATTTCCATTCTGCGCCTGAGCCGTGGGGTGTTTGAAGTGCTGGCCACCGGCGGGGATTCTGCGCTGGGCGGTGATGACTTTGACCACCTGCTGGCCGACTGGTTGCGCGAGCAGGCCGGCGTGGCGGATCGCAGCGATCACGGCGTCCAGCGCCAGTTATTGGATGCGGCCATCGCTGCCAAAATTGCGCTGAGCGATGCCGACAGCGTCAGCGTCGACGTGGCCAACTGGCAAGGCGAAGTGACCCGCGCGCAGTTCGATTCACTGATAGCCCCGTTGGTTAAACGCACACTGATGGCCTGCCGCCGGGCGTTGAAAGACGCCGGTGTCAGTGCGGAAGAGGTGCTGGAAGTGGTGATGGTGGGCGGCTCCACTCGCGTGCCGCTGGTGCGTGAGCAGGTGGGAACCTTCTTTGGCCGCACGCCGTTGACGTCTATCGATCCGGACAAAGTGGTCGCCATCGGCGCGGCGATCCAGGCCGATATCCTGGTGGGTAACAAGCCGGACAGCGACATGCTGTTGCTGGACGTGATCCCGCTGTCGCTCGGTCTGGAAACCATGGGCGGTCTGGTAGAGAAAGTGATCCCGCGCAACACCACCATTCCGGTGGCACGCGCGCAGGAATTCACCACCTTTAAAGACGGCCAGAGCGCGATGATGATCCACGTGTTGCAGGGTGAGCGTGAGCTGGTGCAGGATTGCCGTTCGCTGGCGCGCTTCTCGCTGCGCGGCTTACCGCCAATGCCTGCCGGCGGCGCGCATATCCGCGTCACCTTCCAGGTGGATGCGGACGGCCTGCTTAGCGTCACGGCGATGGAGAAATCCACCGGCGTTGAGGCTTCGATCCAGGTGAAACCTTCGTATGGCCTGTCCGACGGTGAAATCGCCGACATGATCAAAGACTCGATGGCCAATGCGCAAAGCGACGTTGGCGCGCGCATGCTGGCTGAACAACGGGTAGAAGCATCGCGGGTGCTGGAAAGCCTGCAGGGCGCCCTGGCCAGCGATGCCGCCTTGTTGAGCGAAGCGGAAAGCACGGCGATTAGCGCTGCGGTGGAAGGCCTGCAACAGGCGATGCAGGGCACCGATCCCGCCGCCATTGAAGCCGCAATAAAAACATTAGATGCACAAACGCAAGATTTTGCCGCACGCCGTATGGATGCTTCCATTCGCCGCGCGCTGGCTGGCCATTCTGTGGATGAGGTTTAATCATGCCTAAAATTGTTTTCCTGCCCCATCAAGATTTATGCCCGGAGGGGGCAGTACTGGAAGCCGAACAAGGGGAATCAATCCTTAACGTTGCCCTGCGCAACGGGATTGAAATCGAGCACGCTTGCGAGAAATCCTGCGCCTGTACCACTTGCCACTGCATCGTGCGCGAAGGCTTTGATTCGCTTGAAGAGAGCAGCGAGCTGGAAGACGACATGCTGGACAAGGCCTGGGGTCTGGAGCCGGAAAGCCGTCTGAGCTGTCAGGCACTGGTCGCCGATGAAGACCTGGTGGTAGAAATGCCGCGTTATACCGTCAACCACGCGCGTGAAGGGTAAGAGGATTATAGGAATGGGACTGAAGTGGACAGACAGCCGTGAAATCGGCGAAGCCCTGTACGACCTATACCCGGACACCGATCCGAAAACCGTACGTTTTACCGACATGCATCAGTGGATTTGCGATCTGGAAGAGTTCGACGACGATCCAAAGGCTTCCAACGAAAAAATACTGGAAGCGATTCTGCTGGTCTGGTTAGATGAAGCGGAGTAAATAGCGTAATGGGCTGCCTTTGGCGGCCCGTTTATTTTGTATCCGACATACCCGTCGTCTTTCAAACTGCAGCGTTGTTACCTGCACGATCACACCCCGGTCACTTACCTGAGTAAGCTCCTGGGGATGAGATCGCTGGCCGCCTGGCTGCAATTTGAAATCCATAGGGTATGCAATAAAGCCCTAATGAAATAATAAAGGGAACATCCGGAGTGAGAAGGCTATGACAACTGAAATTATGCTGGTAACGCTGTCGCACCAACCTGCCGACGCTCGCTGGGGCGAGAAAGCGTTGCTGAGCACCAATGCGGAAGGGATGACGATTCACCTGACCGGCAACGACAAACTGGGCAGCGTTCAGCGCGCCGCGCGTAAAATCGACGGCCAGGGGATCAAAAACGTCAAACTGGCCGGTGAGGGCTGGGATCTGGAAAACAGCTGGGCATTCTGGCAGGGGTTCCGTGGGCCGAAAGGCAAACGCAGCGTCGAGTGGGCAGAACTGCCGGAAGCCGACCGTAAAGAACTGGAACAGCGCCTGAAGATTGTTGACTGGGTACGCGACACCATCAATATGCCGGCTGAAGATCTGGGGCCGGAGCAACTGGCCACCCGCGCCGTCGATCTGCTGTGTGATGTCGGCTGCGATGCCGTCAGTTACCGCATCACCAAGGGTGAAGATCTGCGCGAGCAAAACTACGCTGGCCTTCACACCGTGGGTCGCGGTTCCGACCGTTCCCCCGTGCTGCTGGCACTGGATTTCAACCCGACCGGCAACCCGGATGCGCCGGTGTTCGCTTGCCTGGTGGGGAAAGGCATCACTTTCGACACCGGCGGCTACAGCCTGAAACAAAGCGCTTTTATGGACTCGATGAAGTCCGACATGGGCGGGGCGGCCACCATTACCGGCGCACTGGCGCTGGCTGCCGCTCGCGGCCTGAAGCAGCGCGTGAAGCTGTTCCTGTGTTGTGCAGACAACATGGTCAGCGGCAATGCCTTCAAACTGGGCGACATCATCCGCTACCGCAACGGCAAAACCGTTGAGGTGATGAATACCGATGCGGAAGGGCGTCTGGTGCTGGCCGATGGTCTGATTGACGCATCCGAGCAAAACCCCGAGCTGATTATCGACTGCGCCACCCTGACCGGCGCGGCGAAAACGGCGGTAGGTAACGATTACCATGCGCTGTTCAGCTTTGACGATGCACTGGCACAGGAACTGCTGACCAGCGCGACGGCGGAGCAAGAACCTTTCTGGCGCCTGCCGCTGGCCGAGTTCCACCGCAGCCAATTGCCGTCCAACTTTGCCGAGCTGAACAACGTGGCCGGCCCGGCTTACACCGCCGGTGCCAGCACCGCGGCCGCCTTCCTGTCGCATTTTGTGAAAAACTATCGGCAAGGCTGGTTGCACATCGACTGTTCCGCTACCTACCGTAAAGGCGCGGTGGATCAGTGGTCTGCCGGCGCGACCGGTCTGGGTGTGCGAACTCTGGCTAATCTGCTGCTGAGCAAAGCCAAATAATTGAAAGCCCGCAGCAGCGGGCGGTAGAATATGTTTTATCGTCGGGGCCCAGCATGCTGGGCCCCGTTATTTAATTGCTGGAGTTTGCCATGAGTTCCCATCATCACGATGCCGCCCCGGGCGAGAACGAACTTGAACGTCTGCTGAAGCTGGCGGTGACGGAGCCGGCCCATCGCCCGGCGTTTTTCCGCGAATTGCTCGATGCTACGGTATTGATTCTCGGCGACAGCGATCAGGTTCAGCCAGACGGCGACATTACGCTGAATGCCGATACTCCGGTGAATATCCAGCACTGGGAAAAACAGGACGGCGGCAGCATCATTCCGTTCTTCTCCTCGCTGGAAGCGTTGCAGAAAGCCGTCGAAGATGAACAGCCGTTTATCGCCATGCCGGCGCGGGTATTGTTTGAGATTACCGAAGGTGCGGATCTGTTCCTTAACCCGAAAGCCGAGTACGGCAAAGAGTTCTACCCCGAGGAAGTCGCGATGCTGCTGGCTACCGGCGGCGTAGCCAAGCCTGCGGAACGCTACATCGACAAAGATACCCAGATCCTGCTGGGCCAGCCGGAAGAATATCCGTCCGCGATGGTGGATGCGTTGACCACGCTGTTCAGCCAGCGCAAACCGGTACGCCGCGCGTTTTTGGCGCTGATGCATGATCAGGCGGTGGATGAAAAGCCTAACCTGCTGGTGGGGCTGGAGGTGGATGGCGATCAAGGGGATATCGAAGCCTTGATCAACGAAGCCGGCAGCGTGGCCAGCGAAACGGCGCCCAACGACGAACCGGTGGATTTTTGTCTGGTGTCGGAAAAAGAGCGTGGGGTCAGCCATTATCTGATCACCCATACTCAACCTTTCTATCAGCGCCGTTGGGGCAGTTGGTTGCGTAACATCATTCCCTCCACAGACAAAACGCAGTAACCCTTCTGTTGCTACCGTGCGGCGTGCAGCCCGCCGGTAGCGCTCAACAACAATAAATCCATCAGCATCACCAGATTCGATTCGAACGAGGTTATCTCACCGGCATCGACCGCCGCGTCACTGGCGTCGTCGTACAACGGAAAGTGGATATCCGCCAGCGGCGCTAACGGGTTGATGGAGGCACGGGTAAAAGCCACCACTTGCATGCCGATGTTGCGCGCGATGCGCGTCTTGTCCAGCACTTGCTCGGTCTTCCCGCTGCGTGAAATCACGATCAGCACCCGGTATTTAGGCGCGTTGTTGAGGAAAATACCGCGGCTGTCGCCGCCGCCGGAGACAAAGGCGCTTTTACCGAGGATCTGCAGCTTCTTTTCCAGATATTCGGCAAACAGGTGCGAAAAGCCGGTGCCGTACAGGTAAAAACTTTCTTCCTGCTGCAACAGGTCGCTGAATGCGGCGATTTTCTCCGCGCTGACATAAGCAAAGGTTCGCTGATAGTTGGCGATAAACTGTTGAAACGCCGCCGGCAGATTGCCGGGCGAAGGGGAGGCGAGCGCCAGCGTCGGATTATCGCTCAGCAGCTGTTTGATGGTGAACAGCAGCTCGCTGTAGCCGCTGAACCCCAGTTTATGACATAAGCGCATCACGGTAGCGGTGGAGACAAAGGTTTCACGCGCCAGCTCGCGCACGGTGAGTTTACCCACTTGCAGGGCATGGTCGGCGATAAAGGCCAGCACCCGGTATTCGGCGCGGGTGAGATCCTCGCCGCGTTGCAGCAAAGAAGCCAGACGGTTATCCAAGAAATGTGCCTCCGGTGGCAAGCGTTGCCTTATCCTAGGGGGCGCAGGGCGGCGATTCAATGCAAAAGAGAGCGGCCAGCCCCGAAAGGCCGGCCGGGTACTGCAGAAGATGACGGCAACCAGGCACAAATTATTGCGCGATGCCTTCTTTATAGGCTTGCTCCAACTGCGGCCAATAATCCTGATTGGCGGCTATCATATCGTCCAAAATCGCTTTGGCATGCTGCATGGTAGGCACGGTGCGGTTGAGAGTGAACGCTTGCAGCGCCTTCTCGTAGCTGCCTTCCAGCGTAGCTTCCACCAGCAGTTGTTCGCAGGCCAGTTGTTGTTCAATCAGCCCCTTGTAGAACAGCGGGATTTTACCGACCGTCACCGCTTCCGGGCCGTTAGCCGTGATGTAGGCCGGCACTTCCACCATGGCATCGTAAGGCAGGTTGGCGATGGCACCGCGATTTTCAACGATCACCAAATGACGCTGACGCAGATCAAAGGCCAGAGAGCGCGCCACGTCGACAATAAACGAGCCGTGCACGCCAACGTGGAAAGCATCGGGCAAAATGCCGGTTCGTTTGTACTCGGCCGCTGCGGCAAACAGCTTTTTCTCGCGCCCGTCCATCACTTCGTTGGCGCGGGTATAGTCCGGGTTTTGATGTTCCACGATCTGATTTGGCATCAGGTAATACTGCATATAAGGGTTCGGCAGGTATTCCGGGAAGTGATCCATCAGCGGCTTGATGTTGCGCCAGGTTTTGACCCAGGAAGGATCCGAATGCTGCGGATCGGTGGCTGCCGCATCTTCGGTCAGCAGGCCAAACCTGGCGATGTGTTCGCGCAACTGCGGCAGGCGATCGACGCCGTCGACCAGCACCTGAGTGAACCAGCCAAAGTGGTTCAAACCAAAGTAATTTACGGTCACCGCTTCGCGATCGACCCCCAGTACCGCCGCTATGTTGCGCATCGCCGCCACCGGCATGTCGCAGATGTTCAGCACCCGCGCCTGCGGACGCAGACGACGCACCCCTTCGGCCACGATCGCCGCCGGATTGGAGTAGTTGACGATCCAGGCGTTGTCTGCATAGCGCTCGACCAGATCGATCAGTTCGACCATCGGCAGAATGGTGCGAAGCCCGTACGCCAGCCCGCCGGGCCCGCAGGTTTCCTGGCCCACCACGCCGTGGCGCAGCGGAATTTTCTCATCCTGTTCGCGCATTTTGTACTGACCGACGCGCATTTGCGCGAACACGAAGTGGGCGTGGCTGAATGCCACTTCCGGGTCGGTGGTGACCGTCAGTTTGATGCTCTGGCTGTGATCGCGGATCACCTTCTCTACCACCGGGGCGATGATGTCCTGCCGCTCGCCGTCAATGTCGTACAGGCGGATCTCCGCCAGCGGAAAATCAGCGAGACGTACCATCAGGCTTTTGACGATGCCCGGCGTGTAAGTGCTGCCGCCACCGGCAATGGCGAGAATGAACGGGGGTTTGGTCATGGTAATTCTCCTGTTAAAGCGCGGTTTCGACCGCTTCACGCATTTTCTTGACGTGCAGCCCATACACCACCTGCACATTGTTGCCGGAGCGAATGACGCCCTTGGCACCGGTGGTTTTTAGCTGCTGCTCATTGATGGTTGAGATATCGCGAACCCTGACCCGCAGGCGGGTATAGCAGTTGTCCACCACTTCGATATTTTGTTTGCCCCCCAGCCCGGCGATGATAATCTGGCCGATGCTGTCACCCGCAACTGGCGGTGTGGCGGTGGGGGCTTTGCCTTGGTAGTCGGCTTTGGAATACAGCCGGGTTTCGGTTTCATCGCTCTCGCGACCGGGGGTTTTGAGATCGAACTTCAGGATCAGGAAACGGAACAGCAGGAAATACAGCGCCGCCATAATCAGCCCGACCAGGATGTACATCGGCCAGTTGGATTTTTCGATGCCGAGCGGCAGGTTATACAACACGAAGTCGATCACCCCGTTGGCACCGATGGCATGCACGCCGAACAGGTAAAACAGCATCATGCCGACCCCGGCCAGCACCGCATGCACGCCGAACAGCAGCGGGGCGACGAACAGGAACGAAAACTCCAGCGGTTCGGTAACGCCGAGCAGGAACGAAGTGAAAGCCGCCGGGATCAGGATCGCCTTGGCGGCGTTTTTGCGTTCCGGTTTGGCAGTGACATACATCGCCAGCGCCGCGGCGGTCAGGCCAAACATTTTGCTGATGCCGCGTGCGTCCCACACCACAGTTGGGCTGAGTTGCTTCACGCTGTGGCAGGCCATTTCAGCGAAGTAGATATTGCGCGCACCCTGGTAAGCGGTGCCGCAAACCTCCTGCGTGCCGCCCAGTTCGGTGTACAGGAAAGGCGTATAGACCAGGTGATGCAGGCCGGTCGGGATTAAAATGCGCTCCAGAAAGCCGTAAACCAGCACGCCAAACGCACCGGCACCGTGAATCGCGTAGGCCAGATGGGTAATGCCCTGTTGGGCGTACGGCCACAGGTAACTGAGGGCAAAACCCAGCGCAATAGCCAGTGGGATCGCCAGAATGGTGACGAAGCAGTGGCCGGAATAGATCGCCATCACCCCGTTAAACTGCACACCGGAATAGCGGTTATAGAGATAGCCCGCTACGCCGCCGATCAGAATGCCGGCGAACACGCCCATCTCCAGCACCTGCACGCCCAGCACCATGCCCTGGCCGGCCGCGCGCATCTGCTCTGCCGGCACCAGTTTGCCGTGCAGCTGCAGGGTGATGTTCATGGCATTGATAAAAATGATAAAGGTCACCAGGCCGATCAGCGCCGCGTAGCCTTTGTCGCGCTGCGCCAGCCCAATGGGAATGCCGACGGCAAACACCAGCGCCAGGTTGGCCAGAATGGCGACGGCGGAACGGGAAACCAACTGACCAAAGTCTTGCACCAGCGGGTGATTCAGCAGGGGGATATAGCCCGCCAGATTGCCGTTGCCAAACAGGTTGCCGAGGGCGATAAACAGCCCGACGATCGGCAGAATCAATACCGGTCCGTACAGCGACTTGCCAAAATCCTGCAGCACGTTAACTGCTCTGTTCATTGCATGCCCTCATTATTGCTATTCGTATCGGGGGTCAATCGGGTTGAATCTGATGCTAGCAGCGCTGCGGTTGCTTATCTATCTATCTTATTGTTTTAAAAACAAATAACTCTAATGGTAACAAGTAACGTTACGCAGTGTGATCGGCGTAACAGTTCCTTGCATAGCGATTCGTCATTAGGCCCGACACAGATTGAAATGTTTCACGGCCCGGGGAGCAGCGCTGCTATTATTCATCCATATCCGGATAGTGCGCCGACGAGCCGCGCAAACGCTGCCAGGGAGTTAAACGATGAAACCATGCCGTTCAGGGGCATTCGCATCAGGCAAGAAACTTTGTCAGGGGATCGCATTGGCGGGGGGCTTGCTGCTGCTGGCCGCCTGTGATGATGGCGGTCAAAAAACAACCGCGGTGCCAGCCGATGGGCCGACGAACAGCGTTACTCAGGCGAAACGGCCGGATGCTGCCGCACTGGCGGTGCTGGCGAAACGCGACGCAGGCAAGCCGCTGACGTTGCTGGATGCTTCCGAACTGCAACTCGATGGCGCCAGCGCTATGGTGCTGACGTTTTCTCTGCCGCTGGATCCGAACCAGGATTTCGCCGCGCGGGTGCACCTGGTCGACAGCGTCAGCGGTAAAATCGACGGTGCCTGGGAGCTGTCGGATAACCTGATGGAGCTGCGGTTGCGTCATCTGCAACCCAACCGCAAGCTGGTGCTGACCGTTGAAGGCGGCCTGAAAGCGGTCAACGGCGCCGAATTGGGCCAACAACAGCAACAAACCCTCGCCACCCGCGATATCAAACCCAGCGTCGGTTTTGCCGGCAAAGGCTCGCTGCTGCCGACCAAGCTGGCGCAGGGGTTACCGGTGATGGCGCTGAACGTCGACAACGTGGACGTTAACTTCTTCCGGGTGAAGGCCGATGCCTTACCGGCGTTCCTGGCCAACTGGGAATATCGCAACGCGCTTTCCAGCTGGGAGTCGGAAGAGCTGTTGAAAATGGCCGACCTGGTCTACAGCGGCCGTTTCGATCTCAACCCGCAACGCAACACCCGTGAACGCCTGCTGCTGCCGTTGAACGGCATCGAGGCGTTGCAGCAGCCCGGCGTTTATTTGGCGGTGATGCAGCAAGCCGGTCATTACGGATACACCAATCCGGCGACCTTGTTCACTCTCAGCGATATCGGCGTTTCGCTGCACAGCTACCACGATCGTCTGGACATCTTTACCCAGGGGCTGGAAGGCGGCGCGGCGCTAAGCGCGGTTGAGCTGCGCCTGCTGGATGAAAAAGGCCAAACCCTGGCGCAGGGCACGACCGATAAACAAGGACATGCTCAACTGACGAAAAGCAGCAAGGCGCGTTTGTTGCTGGCCACCCAACAGGGCCAGACCAGCATGATAGATCTCTCGACGCCGGCACTGGATCTGGCCGAGTTTGATATCGCCGGGCCGGAAGGCTACAGCAAGCAGTTCTTCGCTTTTGGCCCGCGCGATCTGTATCGGCCGGGCGAAACGCTGATCGTCAACGGTTTGCTGCGCGATGCCGACGGCAAGCCGCTGCCGGCCCAACCGGTGAAGGTGGATATCGTCAAGCCGGACGATCAGGTGGCTCGTAGCTTTGTCTGGCAGCCGCAGGATGGTCTGTATCAATACCGCTATCAAATCCCCGAGGGCGGGCCGACCGGCAACTGGTCGCTGCGCTTTAACCTGGGGGATAACCAGCCGCGGCTTTACGGCTTCAAGGTCGAGGATTTCCTGCCGGAGCGCATGGCGCTCGACATCACCGCACAGAAAACCCCGCTGCAACCCGACGCGCAACTGGTGTTTGACGTCACTGGCCGCTATCTGTACGGTGCGCCGGCTTCCGGCAATCGCCTGCAAGGGCAGGTGTTCCTGCGGCCCCAGCGTGAGGCGGTCGGCAGCCTGCCGGGCTATGAATTTGGTTCGGTGACGGAAGAAAGCCTGTCGCGCAACATGGACGAGTTCGATCAGGCGCTGGACAATGCGGGCAAGGCGCAGGTGGCGGTAGACAGCAGCTGGGCCGAGGTGAAATCCCCGCTGAAAGCGATCCTGCAGGCCAGCCTGCTGGAATCCGGCGGCCGTCCGGTAACGCGTCGCGCCGAACAGGCGATCTGGCCTGCCGATGCGCTGCCCGGCATTCGGCCGTTGTTCAACAAACAACAGATTTACGACTACCGCAGCGACAGCTATCAGGCCCAACCGGTCGTGGATGAAAACACCCAGGCCGGCTTTGATATCGTTTACGCCAATGCCGCCGGCGAGAAGCTGGCGGCCAGCGGGCTAAAGGCCCGGCTGGTGCGCGAGCGCCGTGACTATTACTGGCAATGGTCGGAAGGGGAAGGCTGGCAGTCGCTGTATGACAAGAAAGATCTGCCGCTGGCGGAACAGACCCTGGATATTGCCGCCAACGGCAGCGCCAAGGTGAGTTTCCCGGTGGAATGGGGCGCGTATCGCATTGAAGTGGTGGATCCGCAGAGCAACCTGATCACCAGCCTGCGATTCTGGGCAGGTTACAGCTGGCAAGACAACACCAACGGCAGCGGTGCGGTGCGGCCGGACCAGGTGAAACTGAAGCTGGACAAGCCGGCCTATAAGCCGGGCGAAAAAGTAAAATTGCATATTGAAACGCCGGCCGCCGGCAAGGGGTATCTGCTGGTGGAATCCAGCGATGGACCTTTGTGGTGGCAGGAGCTGGAGGTGCCGGCCGGCGGTGCCGATGTCGAGGTGCCGATTAACCAGGACTGGAAGCGCCACGATCTGTATCTCAGCGCGCTGGTGATCCGCCCAGGCGACAAACAGCAGCAGTCGACGCCGAAGCGGGCAGTGGGTTTGTTGCATCTGCCGCTGGTGGATGAAGGGCGCAAACTGGCGTTAACGCTGGATGCGCCGCAGCGCATGCGGCCGAATCAGACGCTGACGGTGAAGGTCAAGGCGGCCCATAGCGAAGGCAAACCGCCGCAGCAAATCAACGTACTGCTCTCCGCCGTGGACAGCGGCATTCTCAATATCACCGACTACGCGACGCCGGACCCGTATCAGGCATTCTTTGGCCGCAAGCGCTACAGTGCCGACCAGTACGATGTCTACGGGCAGTTGATCGAGGGCAAAGGGCGCCTGGCCAATCTGCGTTACGGCGGTGACGGCGACGACGAAGATGCGCTGTCGCGCGGCGGTAAAAAACCTATTACCACGGTGACCATCGTGGCCCAACAGGCGCAGCCGGTTAAACTGGACGCCAATGGCGAGGGCGAGATCCAGATCGCCATTCCGGATTTTAACGGCGAACTGCGGCTGATGGCGCAAGCGTGGAGCGACGAAGATTTCGGCAAGGCGGAGGCCAAAACCCAGGTCGCCGCACCGGTGGTCGCAGAGCTGGCGACGCCGCGTTTCCTGGCCGGGGGCGACAGCACCCAGTTGGCGCTGGACGTCAGCAATCTGTCCGGCCAGCCGCAAACGCTGACGGTGAAATTGGCCGCCGGCGGATTGGTGGCGCTGCAAGGTGCGGGTGAACAACAGGTCAGCCTGGCAAACGGCGAACGCACCACGCTGCAAATACCGGTGCAGGCGCTGGTGGGCTTTGGCCAGGGTGAGGTGGCGCTGAGGGTCAGTGGTCTGACGCTGCCGGGTGAAACGCTGAAAGATTATCAACATACCTGGAAGATTGGCGTGCGCCCGGCTTACCCGGCGCAAACCCGCCAGTTCGCCAGTGTGATCCGCGCCGGTGAAAGCTGGAGCCTGCCGGCAGATGCCGCCGCCGGCCTGGTGCCGGCAACCCTGGAGGGGCAATGGCTGTTAACCAGCCGGCCGCCGATTAATCTGGCGCGTTATATCAGCGAACTTTACGCCTATCCGTATGGTTGCCTGGAACAAACGACCAGCGGGCTTTATCCGTCGCTGTATACCAATCGGGCGCAACTGAGCGCATTGGGCATCAAAACCGGCAGTGATGAAAGCCGCCGCAGCAGCATCGATACCGGCATTGAGCATTTGCTCAGCATGCAGCGTTTTAACGGCGGTTTTGGCCTGTGGAACCGCGACAGTCAGGAAGAGTTCTGGCTGACCGCCTATGCCACAGACTTCCTGTTCCGCGCCAGCGAGCAGAATTACAGCGTACCGGCCGAGGCATTGACCGCGGCCAATAACCGCCTGCAGCGCTATTTACAGGACCGCAACCAGATCGACGTTGCCTATACCCCGTTCCCTGATCACACCCGTTTTGCGGTGCAAGCCTATGCCGGGTTGGTGTTGGCGCGTCAACAACAGGCACCGCTTGGCGCGTTGCGGCAGCTGTATGAACGCCGTGCCGACGCTCGCTCAGGCTTGCCGCTGGTGCAGCTTGGCGTCGCGCTGAAACTGATGGGGGATATGCCGCGCGCCAACCAGGCGATCGAGCAAGGGCTGGCGACACAGCGCAACGCCAAAGATTATTGGCTGGAAGATTACGGCAGCCCGCTGCGCGACGATGCGATGATTCTGGCGCTGCTGACCGAAAATAATCTGCTGCCGGCGGTACGCGACCAGCGCTTGCTGTCGCTGTCTGAACGGCTTAACGGTGAGCGTTATCTGTCCACGCAGGAGAGCAACGCGCTGTTCCTGGCTGCCCGTAACCTGATCGGCAGTGCTGAAACGCCGTGGCAGGCGCAAACGGCACAGGGCAAGGCGCTGTCCGGCAGCCAGGCACTGACGCAAAACCTGTCCGCCGAGCAGGCGGCCGCGGGGCTGCAACTCACCAATACCGGCAGCGGCACGCTGTACAGCCGCGCCGATCTGGTGGGTTACCCGGAGCAGGCGCCGCAGCCGCAGAGCAACGTGTTGAACATTCGCCGCGAATTCCTGGGATTGGACGGCAAACCTGTGGATCTGACCCAGTTGAAAAGCGGACAGCTGATTCTGGTGCATCTGGATGTCTGGGGCGATAACGCGGTACCGGACGCGCTGGTGGTGGATTTGCTGCCGGCCGGTCTGGAGCTGGAAAATCAGAATCTGGGGGACAGCAGCGCCAGCCTGGGCGAAAGCGCCAGCAGCGTGACCGAACTGTTGCAGGATATGCAGCAGGCAGATATCAAACACCAGGAGTTCCGCGACGATCGCTACCTGGCGGCGGTGAATATCGACGGCTACCGTCATACCACGCTGCTGTATCTGGCGCGTGCGGTGACGCCGGGTGCCTATCTGGTGCCGGCTCCGCAGGTTGAGTCGATGTATGTGCCCGCCTGGCGCGCGTTGGGCACTACGCCGCCGCGACTTGAGATTGCCCGATGACCTACCCTGTCCCGCCCCGGTGGTTTAACCGGTGGCGGGGCAAGGGAGCGATGCTTTTCTTATGACTCTCTTCCTCGCCCATTTGCGCCGCCGCTGGTTAATCTGGCTGTTGGTGATTTTCCTGCCGCCCGCTTTGCTGTGGCTGGCGGACCGGCTGTGGCCGCTGCCGCTGAAAGATGTCGAGATGGCCCGAGTGGTGGTGGCGGAAGACGGCACGCCGCTGTGGCGCTATGCCGACCATGACGGCGTGTGGCGCTATCCGGTGACTTTGCAGCAGGTGTCGCCCTATTATCTGCAAGCGTTGCTGACCTATGAGGACCGCTGGTTTTATCAGCATCCCGGCATCAACCCGCTGGCGCTGGCCCGCGCCGCCTGGCAAGACCTGCGCAATGGGCAGATTGTTTCCGGCGGCAGTACGTTGTCGATGCAGGTGGCGCGCCTTATCGATCCCCATCCGCGCACGCTGGCTGGCAAATTACGGCAGGTGTGGCGTACCGCGCAGTTGGAATGGCATTTATCGAAGGATCAAATCCTCGAAATCTACCTTAACCGGGCGCCCTATGGCGGCACGTTGCAGGGGATTGGCGCGGCAAGCTGGACCTATCTGGGCAAACCGCCTGCGGCGCTCACGCGTGGAGAAGCGGCGTTGCTGGCGGTATTGCCGCAAGCGCCCAGCCGTTTGCGGCCGGATCGCTATCCGGAACGGGCACAGGCCGCACGGGACAAAGTGCTGGAGCGGTTGGCGCATTACCGCGTTTGGCCGGCACAGCAGGTGAATGAAATTCGCCAGGAAGCGCTGTGGCTGGCACCGCGTCAGGTGCCGCAGTTAGCGCCGTTGCTGGCGCGGCGCATGACGCAGGGTAACCGCAGCCAGGTCGTAACGACCACGCTGGACGCCACGTTACAGCGGCGGCTTGAAGAACTGGCGCGCGGCTGGAAGAGCCAATTGCCCGAAAAAACCTCGGTCGGCGTGCTGGTGGTCGATCACACCAATATGAAGGTGCGCGCCTACCTGGGTTCGTTGGATTTCAATGACAACGGCCGTTTCGGTCATGTTGATATGGTGGCCGCCTGGCGCTCGCCGGGTTCGACGCTCAAACCCTTTTTGTATGGACTGGCGCTGGACGATGGGCTAATCCACGCTGAATCGCTGTTGCAGGATGTGCCGCGTCGCTTCGGCGATTACCGGCCCGGCAATTTTGATACCGGTTTTCACGGCCCTGTCAGCGCCAGCGAGGCGCTGGCACGCTCGCTTAATCTGCCGGCGGTGCAACTGCTGGAGGCTTACGGCCCAAAACGCTTCACCGCCAATTTACGCAACGTGGGCGTGGAACTGCGGCTGCCGGCCCATGCCGAACCGAGCCTGGCGTTGATTTTGGGCGGAGCCGGTGCGCGGTTGGATCAGTTGGTCGCCGGGTTCAGCGCATTGGCCCGGCAAGGCAAAGTGGCACCGCTGCGTTTTACGCCTCGGCAAGGGCTTTACGATCGCCAGTTGCTGTCGCCGGGTGCCGCCTGGATTGTGCGGCGCATCTTGGCGGGAGAAGCGCGGCCGTTGCCGGATGACATGCTGCCTGCCAGCGTGCCGCTGGCGTGGAAAACCGGTACCAGTTACGGCTACCGCGACGCCTGGGCGGTTGGCGTTAATGCCCGTTATACGCTGGGCATCTGGGTTGGGCGACCGGACGGTACGCCGGTGGCCGGGCAGTTCGGCTTCGCCACGGCGGTACCGCTGCTGAACCAGGTCAATAATTTGCTGCTGGCCTCTTTGCGCCAACGCGGGCAGGGGATCCCGGCCGATCCGCGGCCCGCGAGCGTCAGCCGGGCAGAGATCTGCTGGCCAGGCGGGCAGCCGCTTGCCGCCGGTGACAGTAACTGCCGCCAGCGGCGCCTGAGCTGGATCCTCGACGGAACCCTGCCGCCGACGCTGTCTGCACCGGGCCAGGAAAGCGCGTTGGGCAGCCAACCCCTGGTGTGGCTGAATACTCGCGGGCTGCGCGTGGCGGCGGATTGCCCGGGGGCGGTGGCGCATCGTTTGGCGTTGTGGCCAACGCCGCTGGAACCATGGTTGCCGCCGGCGGAACGTCGCGCCCAGCGTTTGCCGGCCGTCGATCCGCAGTGCCCGCCCTTGCAACAACAAGAGGCACCGCCTCTGCTGATGCTGGGCGTAAGCGACGGCGCGATACTGCGGCGCCTGCCGGGTAAAAATGCGCTTGATTTGCGGGTCAGCGCCCAGGGCGGGAGCGGGCAGCGTTGGTGGTTCCTGAACGGCCGGTTGGTGGGGGAAGGGGAGTCGCTGTTGCAGACGCTGACGCAGCCGGGCCGCTATCAGCTCAGCCTGCTGGATGAAAGCGGCCAGGTGGCGCTACGCGGATTTAGCCTCGACTAAGCCGGTTTTTCACCTTCGGCCCACAGGGCGCAAAGTGAAGAATGAAGATAATAATTTTTAATGAAATGTTGATTTTCCCGTAGGCAAGCGTTAACGGCGCACATATAATCTGCGCCACTTAAGAAGGCCGGCACGCGTTTAACTGCAGACCGGCCAGTTTTGGAAGCCATACAGAGGCCATCATGACCGTAGAACGTACCTTTTCCATCATCAAACCAAATGCTGTAGCCAATAACGACATCGGCGCAATCTATGCTCGTTTCGAGCGTGCCGGTTTCAAAATCATCGCATCCAAAATGCTGCGCCTGACTCGCGAACAAGCCGAAGGCTTCTACGCTGAGCACAAAGGCCGCCCATTCTTTGACGGTCTGGTTGAGTTCATGACCTCCGGCCCAATCGTGGTTCAGGTTCTGGAAGCCGAAAACGCAGTACAGCGCAACCGTGACATCATGGGCGCAACCAACCCGGACAACGCACTGGCCGGCACCCTGCGTGCCGACTACGCGGACAGCTTCACTGCCAACGCCGTACACGGCTCCGACGCAGTAGAATCTGCCCAGCGCGAAATCGCTTATTTCTTCAACGAAAGCGAAATCTGCCCACGTTAATACCCGCCGTCTTTCAAGTTGCCGCGTGGTTGGCTGCAACTTGAAACCCATAGGGTATTCCGTGTCGTGGTTTGCATGGCATGGCATTCACCGGCTGAAACAATAAAAATGCCCTGAATGCCTTTCAGTCATGGCAACCTGCTACTAAAATTTGTACAATGCCGCGCCCCTGATGAGTCGTCTTGTCAGGGGCGCGTTTTTCAGTGCGATTTAAACGCACACTTACTTTCCATTCTTTAGCGCCATAACGTGTAACAACGAGGCCAGAGATCATCATGTTAGAACCCATCACGTCCGAGCACATCGTGTCTGAAAATAATTCGCTGACTACTCAATCCGTTAATGCGGAAACCCCGGCTGCGGCCAAAATTAACCTGCTGGATTTGAACCGTCAGCAAATGCGTGAATTCTTCGCCAAAATGGGCGAAAAACCTTTCCGCGCCGATCAGGTCATGAAGTGGATATACCACTATTGCTGCGATGATTTTGAGCAGATGACCGATATCAACAAGGTGCTGCGCAACAAACTGCAGAGCGTCGCCGAAATTCGCGCGCCGGAAGTGGCAGAAGAACAGCGTTCAGCCGATGGCACCATCAAATGGGCGATCACGGTAGGTGATCAGCAGGTCGAAACCGTGTTTATTCCGGACGGCGATCGCGCGACCCTGTGCGTGTCATCCCAGGTGGGGTGTGCGCTGGAGTGCAAATTCTGTTCGACCGCTCAGCAGGGCTTTAACCGTAACCTGCGCGTGTCGGAAATCATTGGCCAGGTGTGGCGTGCGGCGAAAATCATCGGCGCACTGAAAGTCACCGGCGAACGCCCGATCACCAACGTGGTGATGATGGGCATGGGTGAGCCGCTGCTCAACCTGAACAACGTGGTGCCGGCGATGGAAATCATGCTGGACGATTTCGGCTTTGGCTTGTCCAAACGCCGCGTTACCCTGTCCACTTCCGGTGTCGTGCCGGCGCTGGACAAATTGGGCGACATGATTGACGTTGCGCTGGCGATCTCGCTGCATGCGCCAAACGACAAGATCCGCGATGAAATCGTCCCCATCAACCGCAAATACAATATCGAAACCTTCCTGGCTGCGGTACGCCGCTACCTGGAGAAATCCAACGCCAATCAGGGCCGGGTTACGGTCGAGTACGTGATGCTGGATCATATCAACGACAGCACCGACGATGCGCACCAATTGGCGGAGGTTCTGAAGGACACGCCATGCAAGATCAACCTGATCCCATGGAACCCGTTCCCCGGCGCGCCTTACGGCCGCAGTTCCAACAGCCGCGTGGATCGTTTTTCCAAAGTGTTGATGGAATACGGCTTTACGACTATTGTTCGTAAAACCCGTGGTGATGATATCGATGCCGCTTGCGGGCAACTGGCAGGTGAAGTGATCGACCGTACCAAGCGTACCCTGAAAAAGAAAATGGCCGGGGAACCTATCAACGTGCGTGCGGTCTGAATCCTATAGCATGATTTTTTTGTTATCTAACAGTCTGTTATGTGAATAGACGTCAAGATGACATCAGATAAGGAAATGAATGCGGGCATGAAGCTGAATCTGTGGGGCATGTTGCTGGCGGCCGGTTTACTGGCAGGCTGTTCCGGGTCGTCACCGGAAAAAGACGCGCAACCTGAAGCGGGCCAGACGCGTTTGCAACTGGGGCTGGAATATCTGAAGCAGGGCGATTTGAACGCCGCGCGGCAGAATCTGGAAAAAGCGGCGGACGCCGCCCCGCAGGATTACCGTACCCAATTGGGCATGGCGCTTTACGAGCAGCGGATTGGCGAGAATGGCGCGGCTGAACAGCGTTATCAGCAGGCGCTCAAACTTGCGCCAAACAATGGCACCGTACTGAATAATTACGGTGCGTTTCTTTGCGGTTTAGGGCAGTATGTACCGGCACAACAGCAGTTTAGCGCCGCGGCCCTGGCACCGGATTATGGTCAGGTTGCCGACAGCCTGGAAAACGCAGGTTACTGTTTTCTCAAGGCCGGACAGAACGATGAAGCACGCACCTTGTTAACGCGCGCCCTGAAGGTCGATCCGGACAAAGGCACTCCACTGTTGGTGGAGGCAGAAAAGCAATTTGGAGAAGGGAAGCGCGCTCAGTCGCAACTTTTATTGGATAGTTATCAACATGTTCTGCCGGCTAGCGCCGACAGCTTATGGTTACAGATTCGTTTCGCCGCGTTAGCAGGCCGCCCGGATAGCGTTCAACGCTATGGCAAGCAGCTGGCGCGAAGTTTTCCACAATCCAAACAGTACCAGCAGTTCTTAGCTAATGAATACTGAAGCCTCCCAAGATAAAACCGTACCCGTGACGACAGGCCAACGCCTGCGTCAAGCCCGTGAACAGCTCGGGCTGAGTCAACAGGCCGTTGCAGAACGCCTGTGCCTCAAAATGTCTACCGTGCGCGACATAGAAGAAGACAATCTCTCCGCAGACCTTGCTTCGACTTTCGTGCGTGGTTATATCCGTTCCTACGCCAAGCTGGTGCATTTGCCGGAAGATGAACTGCTGCCGATGCTGGCCAAGCAGGCTCCGCTGAAGGTGGCAAAAGTTGCGCCAATGCAGAGTTTCTCGTTAGGCAAACGCCGCAAAAAACGCGACGGCTGGCTGATGAGCTTCACCTGGCTGATTGTTTTCGTGGTAGTCGGTCTGACCGGCGCCTGGTGGTGGCAAAACCACAAGGCACAGCAGGAAGAGATTGCCACCATGGCCGATCAATCTTCCGCTCAGCTTTCACAAAACAATGAAGGCCAATCAGTGCCGTTGACCGACAGCAATGCCGACAACAGCGCACCTTTGGTTGACAATGGTTCAACGCCGGTAGATACCGGCGCTGCACCTGCGCAACAGGCAGCACCGGCTCCGGCCGCAACCGGCAGTGAAACCGCACAGCAACCTGCTGTGGTTTCGCCAAGCCAAGCTCCGCTGCCAGAGACCACGCCTGCGGCTCCGACGGCGCAAGCGCCGCTGCCGACCGGCGAAGCGGGCATGGCAGCACCGGCTGAAGATCCCAATGCGTTGGTGATGAACTTCTCCTCTGACTGTTGGTTGCAGGTTAGCGACGCCAGCGGCAAGACGTTGTTCAGCGGCACCCAAAAGAGCGGTGGCAAGCTGAACCTGGCAGGTACCGCGCCGTATAAACTGACTATTGGCGCACCGGCCGCAGTACAGATTCAATATCAAGGTAAGCCGGTGGATTTAAGCCGGTTTGTTAAATCAAACCGTGTTGCTCGTCTGACCATTGCCGCGCAGTGATTGCGCGGCCATTGTCGTGAAGCCAGAGCAACAATGGAGAGTAAGTAATGCATAACCAAGCGCCCATCAACCGTCGAAAATCAACGCGAATTTACGTCGGCAAGGTGCCTATTGGTGATGGCGCGCCGATTGCCGTGCAGTCGATGACCAACACCCGTACCACCGATGTTGAAGCAACGGTTAATCAGATCAAAGCGCTGGAGCGCGTGGGCGTAGATATCGTCCGCGTTTCAGTTCCCACCATGGACGCCGCCGAGGCGTTCAAGCTGATCAAGCAGCAGGTTAACGTGCCGCTGGTCGCCGATATCCACTTCGATTACCGCATTGCGTTGCAGGTTGCCGAATACGGCGTGGACTGCCTGCGTATCAACCCGGGCAATATCGGCAACGAGTCGCGCATCCGCTCAGTCGTGGACTGCGCGCGCGATAAAAACATCCCGATTCGTATTGGGGTGAACGGCGGCTCGCTGGAAAAAGACATTCAGGAAAAATACGGCGAACCTACGCCGGAAGCGCTGCTCGAATCGGCGATGCGTCATGTGGATATCCTCGATCGTCTCAACTTCGATCAGTTCAAGGTCAGCGTCAAAGCCTCCGACGTATTCCTGGCGGTGCAATCTTATCGCCTGCTGGCCGCGCGTATCGATCAACCGCTGCATTTGGGCATCACCGAAGCCGGCGGCATGCGCAGCGGTTCGGTGAAGTCGGCGATTGGCCTGGGTCTGCTGCTGTCGGAAGGCATCGGCGATACCCTGCGTATTTCGCTGGCGGCCGATCCGGTGGAAGAAGTGAAAGTCGGTTTCGATATCCTGAAATCGCTGCGCATTCGTGCGCGCGGCATTAACTTCATCGCCTGCCCAACCTGCTCGCGTCAGGAGTTTGACGTTATCGGCACGGTGAACGCGCTTGAACAACGCCTGGAAGATATCATCACGCCGATGGACATCTCGATTATCGGTTGTGTGGTCAACGGGCCGGGCGAAGCGCTGGTTTCCACGCTGGGTGTGACCGGTGGCCATAACAAGAGCGGTTTTTACGAAGACGGCGTGCGTCAGAAAGAGCGTTTTGACAACGAACAGATGATTGACCAGTTGGAGGCGAAGATTCGCGCCAAGGCGTCGATGATGGATGAAAGCAATCGCATCTCGGTCAATCTGCTGGAAAAATAAGCGTTATCGCTACATGGCGGGCTGATTAGCCCGCTTGTTTATGAACCCGGGAGGCAGAAAGCGGCACCCGCGTTGAATACGGGGCGGCAAAGTCCCTATAATCGGGTTCATTTTTATAGACAACGGACAGAGAAATCACGTGGCAAAGAACATTCAAGCCATTCGCGGCATGAACGACTACCTGCCGGAAGATACGGCATTATGGCAGCGTATTGAAGGCACACTGAAACAGGTGCTGGGCAGCTACG
This sequence comes from Serratia inhibens, assembly GCF_003591175.1. GTDB lineage: Bacteria > Pseudomonadota > Gammaproteobacteria > Enterobacterales > Enterobacteriaceae > Serratia > Serratia inhibens. The sequence goes on from NZ_QYYG01000006.1 coordinate 141,489, forward strand.
GTTACAGCGAAATCCGGTTGCCGATTGTAGAGCAGACCCCGTTATTCAAACGCGCGATCGGCGAAGTGACCGACGTCGTGGAAAAAGAGATGTACACCTTCGAGGATCGCAACGGCGAAAGCCTGACGCTGCGTCCGGAAGGGACGGCCGGCTGCGTTCGCGCCGGCATCGAACATGGTCTGCTGTACAATCAGGAACAGCGTCTGTGGTACATCGGCCCGATGTTCCGCTATGAGCGCCCGCAGAAAGGCCGCTATCGCCAATTCAATCAGCTGGGTGTGGAGGTGTTCGGCCTGCAAGGCCCGGACATCGACGCCGAACTGATCCTGCTGACCGCCCGCTGGTGGAAAGCGCTGGGTATTTCCGAGCACGTTAATCTGGAGCTGAATTCAATCGGCTCGCTGGAAGCGCGCGCCAATTACCGCGATGCCCTGGTAGCGTTCCTGGAACAGCATAAAGAAAAGCTGGACGAAGATTGCAAGCGCCGCATGTACAGCAACCCGCTGCGCGTACTGGACTCCAAAAATCCGGAAGTTCAGGCCTTGCTGAATGACGCACCGCGCCTGTCCGAGTATCTGGATGACGAGTCCAAAGCCCACTTCGACGGCCTGTGTGAACTTTTGGCTCAGGCAGGTATCCCATATACCATCAATGAACGCCTGGTGCGCGGTCTGGACTACTACAACCGTACGGTATTCGAATGGGTGACCACCAGTCTGGGCGCTCAGGGCACAGTGTGTGCCGGCGGCCGTTACGACGGCCTGGTCGAGCAACTGGGCGGGCGTGCGACGCCGGCGGTCGGTTTCGCGATGGGTCTGGAACGTCTGGTATTGCTGGTTCAGGCAGTTAATCCGGATTTCAAAGCCCCTGCGACCATTGACGTGTATGTTATCTCCTCCGGCGCGGGCGCCCAAAGCGCGGCGATGCAGTTGGCAGAAAACGTGCGCGATGCGGCACCCCAGTTGAAATTAATGACCAACTACGGCGGCGGCAACTTTAAGAAACAGATCACCCGTGCGGACAAATGGGGCGCGCGCGTCGCTTTGATCCTCGGTGAGAACGAAGTCGCGGCACAGCAGGTGGTGGTTAAGGACCTGCGCAGTGGTGAACAAGAAACGCTGGCGCAAAGCGAAGTCGCAGTGCGTCTGGCAACGATGTTAGGTTAAGGAGAAGGACACCGTGGAAGTCTATACCACTGAAAACGAACAAGTCGACGCCGTGCGTCGGTTCTTTGCCGAGAACGGCAAAGCGCTGGCGGTGGGTGTGGTGCTCGGAATTGGTGCCCTGGTCGGCTGGCGTTTCTGGCAGAGCCACCAAAACTCCAACATGATGGCTGCGTCCCAATCTTATCAGGAAGCCAGCGATCGTCTGGCGGCCGGTAAGCCGGACGACGTGTCCGCTGCGGAGGCGTTTGCCAAGGCCAACAGCAATAGCTACGGCGTATTGGCCTCGCTGGAGCTGGCGAAGCACTTCGTTGAGCAAAATGATTTTGCCAAGGCAGAGCAGCAGTTGGTACTGGCTCAGGGCCAGACCAAAGACGATAATATGCTGGCGATGATTAACCTGCGTCTGGCGCGTGTCCAGTTGCAGGAAAAAAAGCTGGATGAAGCGCTGAAAACGCTGGATGGCGTGAAAGGCGAAGGTTGGGCGGCGATGGCGCAAGATGCACGCGGCGACGCGTTGCTGGCCAAAGGCGACACCAAAGGTGCGCGTGAGGCTTACAGCAAAGGCATTGAGTCCAACGCTTCTCAGGCGCTGCAGGTTCTGCTGCGCATGAAATTGAATAACTTGTCCAGCTAAGGGGAATTCCCATGCAATTGCGTAAAACACTCTTGGTCGGACTGGTTTCCGTCGCCTTGCTGAGTGGTTGCTCGCTGTTTAACAGTGAAGAAGACGTGGTTACCATGTCGCCGCTGCCAAAAGTTGAAAATCAGTTCACGCCGAACAAGGCGTGGAGCACATCGGTAGGCGACGGTGTCGGTGAGTTTTATTCTCATCTGCGTCCCGCTTTCCAGGACAGCACCATTTATGCTGCTGACCGCCACGGCGTCGTGAAAGCGATGGATGCCGACAGCGGTGACGAAAAGTGGAAGGTCGATCTCTCCGAGAAAACCGGCTTCCTCTCCAGCAACCGGCCGGCACTGCTGTCAGGCGGCCTGGCGGTTGCAGGCGACAAGGTTTACGTCGGCAGTGAAAAAGCAGTGGTTTACGCGTTGAATACCGCAGACGGTAAAGTGGCGTGGCAGACCAAGGTCGCCGGCGAAGCGATTTCTCGCCCGGTAATCAGCGACGGCATGGTGCTGATCCATACCTCCAATGGCCTGCTGCAGGCGCTGAACGAATCTGATGGCGCGGTGAAGTGGACGGTTAACCTGGACATGCCATCGCTGTCACTGCGCGGTGAGTCCGCACCGGCCGTTGCCTTTGGCGCGGCGATTGTCGGCGGTGATAACGGCCGCGTCAGCGCAGTGCTGATGCAGCAGGGCCAGTTGATCTGGCAACAGCGTATTTCCCAGCCGAGCGGCGCGACCGAGATCGATCGCCTGAACGATGTGGACACGACGCCGGTGATTGTTGAAGGCGTTGTCTACGCATTAGGTTACAATGGCAACCTGACGGCGCTGGATCTGCGTTCCGGCCAGATCATGTGGAAGCGTGAACTGGGTTCCGTGAACGACTTCATCGTGGACGCGGGCCGCATCTATCTGGTGGATCAGAACGATCGCGTTGTAGCGCTGAGCACCGAAGGCGGCGTAACAGTGTGGACGCAGAGCGATCTGCTGCACCGCAACCTGACCCCGCCGGTGATGTATAATGGTTATCTGGTGACCGGCGATTCCGAAGGTTACCTGCACTGGATTAACACCACGGACGGCCGTTTTGTTGCCCAGCAGGAAGTGGATAGCTCCGGCTTCCTGTCTGCACCGATGGTGGCCGGCGATAAGCTGGTTATCCAGGCTAAAGGCGGAAAAGTTTACGCTTTCACCCGCTAACGCTGCCGGTCATCGCACGGTTTGCAAACGGCTCCTGAGTGTTCAGGGGCCGTTTCGTATTTTTATAAGCTGCACTTCTGGTGTCTATCCATGGTGTAGTAACGCATTGATTATTAAGTAATGAGGCTTCACAATGATACCTGTCGTCGCGCTGGTTGGGCGCCCGAATGTGGGTAAATCCACCTTATTTAACCGTTTAACACATACGCGCGATGCGCTGGTGGCGGATTTCCCCGGGCTAACGCGAGACCGCAAGTATGGTCGTGCCGAAGTTGAGGGTAATGAATTTATTATCGTCGATACCGGGGGCATTGACGGTACCGAAGACGGCGTTGAAACGCGCATGGCCGGCCAATCGCTGTTGGCGATTGAAGAAGCGGACATCGTGCTGTTCATGGTCGACGCTCGTGCCGGCCTGATGCCGGCCGATCAGGGCATTGCCCAGCATCTGCGCAACCGTCAGAAGGCTACCTTCCTGGTCGCCAACAAAACCGACGGCATGGATCCGGACATGGCCACCGCCGATTTCTACTCGCTGGGCCTGGGCGACGTGTATGCGATCGCCGCTTCGCACGGCCGTGGCGTAGCACAGCTGATCGAACACGTGCTGGTGCCGTTTGTCGGTGAAAAACCCGAAGAAGTCGAGCTGACCGAAGAAGAGGCCAACGCCGCTTACTGGGCTGAGCAGGAAGACGAAATCCCGGAGGACGAAGAGCCGGAAGACGACTTCAACCCGCAAGATTTGCCGATCAAGCTGGCGATCGTTGGCCGTCCTAACGTGGGTAAGTCCACACTGACTAACCGCATCCTCGGCGAGGAGCGTGTGGTGGTGTACGACATGCCGGGCACTACCCGCGACAGCATCTATATCCCGATGGTACGCGACGAGCGCGAATACGTGCTGATTGATACCGCCGGGGTGCGCAAACGCGGCAAGGTAACGGAAACCGTAGAGAAATTCTCGGTAATCAAAACCCTGCAAGCGATCGAAGACGCCAACGTAGTGCTGTTGGTGGTTGACGCGCGCGAAGGCATTTCCGATCAGGATCTGTCGCTGCTCGGCTTTATCCTCAATAGTGGGCGCTCACTGGTGATTGCGGTCAACAAGTGGGACGGCATGAGCGAGGAAGATCGCGAGCATGTGAAAGAGATGCTGGATCTGCGCCTGGGCTTTGTCGATTTCGCCCGCGTGCACTTCATCTCTGCGCTGCACGGCAGCGGCGTCGGCAACCTGTTCGAATCCGTGCAGGAAGCCTACGAGTGCGCGACCCGTCGCGTGAACACCTCCATGCTGACCAAAATCATGCAGATGGCTGCCGAAGACCACCAGCCGCCGTTGGTGCGTGGCCGCCGCGTGAAGCTGAAATACGCGCACGCCGGGGGTTATAACCCACCGATTGTGGTGATCCACGGCAACCAGGTGAGCGATCTGGCCGACTCGTACAAACGTTATCTGATGAACTACTTCCGTCGTTCACTGAAGGTAATGGGTACGCCAATCCGCATCCAGTTCAAAGAGGGTGACAACCCGTTCGCCGGCAAGCGCAACCTGTTGACGCCAAACCAGATGCGCAAGCGTAAACGCCTGATGAGCCACCTGAAGAAAAGCAAATAATCTTCAAAAAGAGCGCGGTAGCAATACCGCGCTCTTTTTTATTGACCCGAAGTCGTTCTATTATCTGCATATTGTCACCGCCAGTTGAAGGAACACCATGTCCTGGGAAACCTGGAGTTTTGCGTTCAGCGTCACCGTACCTAATCTTTTAATGATGCTGCTGGGCATACTGCTGCGCCACTGGCGGCTGATGGACGATCGTTTTATTGATGGCGCCACACGCTTGGTGTTCAATCTGGCGCTGCCTTGCCTGCTGTTCTTCAGTATCGCCACCAATCATCCGCAACTGCTGGGCAACCTGCCGCTGGTTCTCTATGGCGCGATCGGCACCATCGCCACCTTCCTGCTGCTGGAGGTGGCGGCGGTCTGGTTGGTTAAGGAACCGCGTGAACGGGGCGTATTCGTGCAGGGCGGGTTCCGCGCCAATACCGCGATTGTCGGCCTCGCGTACGCCATGACGGCCTATGGCGACGAAGGGGTGGCGTTGGGTTCGCTGTACCTGACGGTCACGGTGATCCTGTTTAACGTGCTGTCGGTGATCACCCTGACGCGCAGTCTGCAGGGCGGGCACGGCAAGAAGATCGGCCGTTTGTCGCTGCTGCGCAGCATCGTCACCAATCCGCTGATTATCGGCCTGGTGTGCGGGTTGCTGTTCGCGCAAACCGGCCTGGCAATCCCGCAGGTGATCCGGCAGACCGGCAGCTATATCTCCGGGCTGTCGCTGCCGCTGGCGTTGTTGTGCACCGGCGCAAGCCTGGATCTGCGTGCCATGTTCCGTTCATCCAACGTTGCTGCGCTGTCTTCTTCGGCCAAACTGTTCCTGGTACCCGTATTGATGACGCTGGGTGGCTGGCTGTGGGGCTTTCACGGCGCGGCGCTGGGGATTATCTTCCTGTTTTCCGCCACGCCGACCGCCTCGGGCAGCTATGTCATGACGCGCGCGATGGGCGGCAACGCCACGTTGGCAGCGAATATTATTGCCATCACCACCGTCGGTTCGTTTTTTACCACCGCGCTGGGGATCTACTTCTTGCGCTCGTGGGGCGTCATTTAATTCAGGAGTCAGTATGGAAGCGCACTGTCCGCAATGCGATCAAACGATGGAGTGGGTGAATGGTCACTACCATTGCACAGCCTGTGCACGCGATTATCGGCAGTTGGCCCATTGCCCGGATTGCGGGCAGCCGTTGCAGGAGCTGAAGGCGTGCGGCGCAGTGGATTACCTGTGTCAGAACGGCCACGGGCTGATATCCAAAAAGCGCGTGCTATTTGATTATCAGCCGTTGTAAGCCTTCACTCATCCACCTGACCGGTTTTCCATAAATCGATCAAGGCCTGGGGTGCGCTGGTCTCCGGGATCAGCAAGACGATTTCACTGCACAGATTCTGGCTGTAATAGCTGATTTGAACGCGGAAGTAGCGTTGGTCGCCGCAGCCGGGGGAACCCGGTTTTCCCTCTTCCTGCGCGTAGGGTAGCGTTTGATTCAATAACTGACTCAGGCGTTGGCGCTGCTCCGGCGTAATATCGGCCAGCGCAATGCGCCGCTGGCCCGCCAGTTTGGGAATAAAGGCGAAACCGCCTTCACGCGCCAGCTCAATGACCGTGTCCTGATTGAGCGACGGCAAGGGTTTCATTATTCCACCCCCACCTGATGCCAGGCTTGCTGCACTTTGTCCGCCACGGTGCGGTCAAAACGCTGCTGCGCATGTTTCACCGTGGTACGGGCGAAGGTGGCGAAGTCGGCATCCTGCGGCAGCGCTTTGTCGCACAATGTGTCATACCAGACGTAGCCGGCTTTCTCCCAGGCGAAGCCGCCGAGTGAAGTGGCCGCCAGATAGAAGGCACGGTTGGGGATGCCGGAGTTGAGGTGCACGCCGCCGTTGTCCTCTTTGGTCTGAATGTAATCCTTCATGTCGGCCGGCTGCGGATCTTTACCCAGCAGCGGATCGTCGTAGGCGGTGCCGGGCGCAGACATCGAGCGCAGGCCCTTGCCGTTGATGCCCTTGGCCAGCAGACCCGCGCCAATCAGCCAGTCGGCCTTGTCGGCGGTTTGCCGAAGGTGGAACTGCTTGACCAACGAACCGAAGACGTCAGACATAGACTCATTCAGCGCGCCGGCCTGTTGGAAGTAAATCAGCCCGGCTTCGCTTTCGGTTACGCCGTGCGCCAGTTCGTGGCCGACGACATCGATAGCGATGGTAAAACGGTTGAAGATCTCGCCGTCACCGTCGCCAAATACCATCTGCTGGCCATTCCAGAAGGCATTCTGATATTCATGGCCGTAGTGGACGCTGCCGGTCAACGGCAGGCCTTTGTTGTCCAGCGAATTGCGCTCAAACGCCTGCCAGAAGAAATCGTAGGTTACGCCAAGATAGTCATAGGCTTCGTCCACCGCCACGTCATGGTTGCTGGCCTGGCCCTCGTTGCGCACTTGCTTGCCGGGAAGCTGAGTGCCGTTTTGAGCGTCGTAGATATCGCGGATGACTTCGCCGCCGCTGGCGGTTTGCGCGCCGGGCGCACGCAGCGGTTTGTTGCCGAGCAGGCTTTGGACGTGGTTCAGGGTGTGCAATGCGCAGTCGCGCTGCGGTACGCTGCCGTGTTCAATAATCCTGCGCAGCATATACGGGGGGATGACTGAACGTGCGGTCAGGGTCGGCATAGTCGCTCTCCTTAGGCAAAAAATTACCCTCAATAAGTCAATATTCCACCACTAAGTGTAGTTCAGACATCGTAAAGACGATGATCGTGGGTGCTGACCGCCGGGCTGGTCTTGTGCGGGCTGATGCGCTTGACCGAGGCGCGTACCGCCAGTTTCCCGTGCAGCAGCAGGTTGCACGGCGGCGCATCGGCGCGCAGCATCCGGCGCTGCAACAGTTGGATCGCCTCATGGCCCAGCTCGTCTCGCGGCACATGTACCGAGGTGAGCGGCACATCATGAATTTCCGCCAGGTTAAAACCGTCGGTGCTCATGACCGAGATATCTGCCGGTACGTTCAGCCCCAGCTTGTTCAGTGCCTTGACCGCACCGACCGCCATATAGTCGCCCCCGGCGAGAATAGCCGTCGGCAGCTGCGAGCGCTGGCTGACCTGATTGATAAAGGTGGTCAGCGCCTGCTCGGCTTCTTCGCTGCCAAAGCCGGAGGTGGTGACCAGATGGCGGCCTTCGTCAAAGGCGATGTTGTGCTGCGCATAGGCCTGCCTGATGCCCGCCAGCCGCAGCTCCATGGTGTGTCGGCGCAGGCATTGCAGGTTCAGAATATGGCTGTGGCCCTGTTGGATCAGATAATTGGCGGAGAACTCGCCGATCAGCTGATGGTCGGGGGAGACGCTGTCCAGCCGCATCTGGCGATCGGTACAGTTGATCAGCACGCAGGGCTTGTGCAGATCGGCGGCCAACTGGTGAATGTGTTCGTCGTCGATGCCGATAATCAGCGCCGCCTCGGTCTGCGGATCGCTCATTTTTTCCAGGAACAGCGCACCGTCGCTGTGCTGTTCTTCAAGCCCGCAATAGCGGATGCGCACCTCATGTTCCGCCAGCGCGGCGGTGATCCCCTGGATCACCTTGTGATAAAAGATGTCGGTGCGCACGTCGAAGGCGCGTTGCGGGGCAAACACCATGACGTTGTTCAGCATCAGCCGGCCGTTGGACAGGCCTTGCAAGATACCGTTCTGCTGGGCGCAGGCCAATACTCTGTGGCGTGCCTCGGCGCTGGTATTGGACTTGCCCGCGAGTACGCGTGAAACGGTGCTGATCGACAACCCTGTTTGGCGGGCGATTTCCTGTATTTTCAGCTTTCCGTTCATTCTGTGATCTCCTTCAAATTTGCCGGTGAAAATATTTTCACCGCGTTTTTTCAGCGTAGTGTCTGGCTTGAGCCGCCATTATGGCGAGCTTTTAGGCTGCATATGAAAATTCTTGCAAAAAACCACGTTTCGCTCACGCTCCCGGCTGGCTAGTCTGCATTGGTACACCAATTTTATAGACTTATCAGTCCAATTTACCGGCTGAATTATAAATAAAATGAAAATAAATCATGCGGTTGTGAGAGTGATAAGTGGTTTTTCGTGATCGCTATCCCAAATTTTCGCAACCCATACCTTCGATACCAAAACGTGCCCTACCAAAAAGCGAGCTGTTTCACCGGGCAGCCGCCGTGGAGAGAAGACAGATGAGTGTTGAAATTAATCAGACGGTCGCGCACAGCAGTCGGCGCAAGTTTAAATCGCTGCGTTGGTGGATGCTGGCGCTGTTTCTGCTCGGCGTTACGGTCAACTACATTACCCGCAATTCGCTGGGTATCCTGGCGCCGGAGCTGAAAACCAGCCTGAACATGACCACCGAGCAATATTCCTGGGTGGTGGCGTCATTCCAGCTGGCCTATACGGTATTTCAGCCGATCTGCGGCTGGCTGATCGATGTTATCGGCCTGAAGATGGGCTTTTTGATCTGCGCCAGCATCTGGGCGGTGGTGTGCATGCTGCATGCCGGGGCAGGGAGCTGGCTGCAGTTGGCGATCCTGCGCTTCTTCATGGGCGGGGCGGAAGCGGCGGCCACGCCGGGCAACGCCAAGGCGATTTCCGACTGGTTCCCGAAAAAGGAACGGCCGATTGCCGCCGGTTGGGCGGGCGTAGGTTTTTCTATCGGCGCGATGCTGGCCCCGCCAATCATCGTCATCGCCCACGTCTCTTTTGGCTGGCAGGGTGCCTTCTTGTTCTCCGGCGCGTTGGCGTTGGTCTGGGTGGTGCTGTGGTGGCTGTTCTACCACGAGCCGTTAAAGCACCCTAATCTGAGCCAACAAGAGCTGGATCTGATCCGCGAAGATAACGAGCCGGTATTGCCGAGGCTGCCGTTTTTAAAATCATTGGCAATCTTGTGTAAAAACAAAAAGTTCTACGGCATCGCCATCCCGGCCTTTCTCGCCGAACCGGCCTGGGCGGTGTTCAGTTTCTGGGTGCCGCTGTACCTGGCCACCGAACGCGGCATGGATTTAAAGCATATCGCCATGTTTGCCTGGTTGCCGTTTTTGGCGGCGGATATCGGCAGCGTCGCCAGCGGTTATCTCACCACCCTGTACCGCAAATGGTTCGGCTGCAGCCGCGTCAACTCGGTGGTCGCCAGCTCGGTCACCGGTGCCTTCATGATGGTTTCGCTGGCGTTTGTCGCGGTGACCAAAGATCCCTATGTGGCGATCGCGTTGATCTCGATCGGCGGTTTCGGCCATCAGGTGATCTCCTGCATGCTCAGCGCGCTGGTGGTGGAGTCGTTCGATAAAAACCAGATGGCGACGGTCAACGGCATGCGCGGCTCCAGTGCCTGGATCGCCAGCTTCCTGTTTACGCTGCTGATCGGTGCGGTTTCCGACACCGTCGGCTTCAACCCGCTGTTTATCGCCATGGGCTTCTTCGATCTGATCGGCGCCGTGTTCCTGATTGCCTTGATCGCCGAGCGCGGCGGTAAAAAAACACTGAATAGTTAAGTTGGATACCTATGAAAACGTTAAAAAAATGGACTCTGGCTGGCGAGTATGCCGATCGCATTGAGCTGTTGGTCGACGAGCGTCACCTGTTTTGCCTGTACGTGCTGGAAGACAACCTGTTCCGCGTGCTGATCAAGCGCAACGGCGAGCTGGCGCTGGATCGCACCTGGAGCATTGCGCCGCAGGCTGACGTGCCCTGGGAAGGGCGCGATCGCCTGAGCGTCGCCGGTTTTAGCTTGCCGGGTTATCAACTGCAACAGCATGAGGATCGGCTGGTGGTGACCAGCGCCGCACTGCGCGTTACCGTGCATCAGCCGCTGTGGCTGGAGTGGGAGCACTGTAACGCTGCCGGTGAATGGCGGCCGCTGGCGGCCGATCGGCCAACCAGCGCCTACCTGCTCAACCCGCAGGGGGACGGCGTGGCGCACTACCAGCGCCGCTTTGCCGGCGAGCGCTATTATGGCCTGGGCGAGAAGGCCGGCGATCTGGAGCGTAGCGGCCGCCGCTTTGAAATGCGCAATCTGGATGCGATGGGCTACAACGCCGCCAGCACCGATCCGTTGTACAAACATGTGCCCTTTACCATCACCCGCGGTGCAGAGGCCAGTTTCGGGCTGTTTTACGACAATCTGAGCAGCTGTTGGCTGGATTTGGGCAACGAGATCGATAACTACCATCTGGCCTACCGCCGTTATCAGGCCGAGGCGGGGGATCTCGATTATTACCTGTTCCTGGGGCCGCAGGTGCTGGACGTGACCAAAGCCTTTGTGCGCCTTACCGGCAAGACCCACTTCGGGCCGAAATGGAGCCTGGGGTACAGCGGATCGACCATGCATTACACCGACGCGCCGGACGCCCAGCAACAGCTGCAGCAGTTCATCGCCTTGTGCAAGCAGCACGATATTCCCTGCGATTCGTTCCAGTTGTCTTCGGGTTACACCTCGATCGGCAACAAGCGTTATGTGTTCAACTGGAATTACGACAAGGTGCCGCAACCGAAGCTACTGAGCCAGGCATTCCATGCCGCCGGGCTGAAGCTGGCGGCCAACATCAAACCCTGTCTGTTGCAGGATCATCCTCAGTACCGGCAAGCAGCGGAGCAGGGGCTGTTTATCCGCGATTCGGAAAGCGACCAGCCGGAGCGTTCCAGCTTTTGGGACGACGAAGGCTCGCACCTCGATTTCACCAATCCGGCTACGGTGCGTTGGTGGCAGCAGGGTGTCACTCAACAACTGCTCGAGATGGGCATAGATTCAACCTGGAACGACAACAACGAATACGAAGTGTGGGACGCGGAAGCGCGCTGCCAGGGTTTTGGCCGGCCGATCGCCATCAAGCATATCCGCCCGGTGATGCCGTTGCTGATGATGCGCGCTTCGATGGAAGCCCAGCAGCGCTTCGCGCCCGACCTGCGGCCGTATCTGATCTCCCGTTCCGGCTGTGCCGGCATGCAGCGCTATGTGCAGACCTGGAGCGGCGACAACCGCACCAACTGGCAAACCCTGCGCTACAACATCCGTATGGGGTTGGGCATGAGCCTGTCCGGGTTGTATAACCTGGGGCACGACGTCGGCGGTTTTTCCGGCGACAAACCGGACGCCGAACTGTTGGTGCGCTGGGTGCAAAACGGCGTGATGCACCCGCGTTTCACCATTCACTCCTGGAACGACGACGCGACGGTTAACGAGCCGTGGATGTATCCGGCCGCCACGCCGGCCGTGCGCGAGGCGATCAACCTGCGCTATCGCCTGATGCCCTATTTCTACACCCTGCTGTGGCAGGCCAGCGCCGACGATGAGCCGATGTTGCGCCCGACCTTCCTCGATCACGAGCATGATGAACGCACGCTGAACGAAACCGATGACTTTATGATTGGCCGCGATTTGCTGGTGGCCAGCGTGGTGGAGCAGGGGCAGCGTGCGCGTTCGGTCTATCTGCCGGATAACGGCGAAGGCTGGTACTGCTTCCACAGCGGCCAGTGGTTCAGCGGTGGCCAGACGGTGGTGCTGGATGCGCCGCTGGAGCGTTTGCCGCTGTTGGTGCGTGCCGGGGCGGCGTTGCCGCTGTCATCACGCTTGGCGCACGTCGACGTTGCCGCCGACGATCGGCGCGAGTTGCAGCTGTACCCGTTTAAAGGCTGTGGCAGCGCTTCTGGGCTGTTGTTCGAAGACGACGGGGAAAGTTATGGCTGGCAGCAGGGCAACGCGCTGTGGCTGCGCTGGGAGATGCACAGCGATAATCGGCGCGTCATGCTGAACATCACCACCGAAGGGCAGTTCAAACCGGCATGGCGGACGCTGACGGTCAGCCTGCCTGCCGGAGAAACGCGGGAACTGTGGATCAACGGTGAGCCGGGCGAGAGTTTTACGCTGAGGTAACGTTATATACCCTAAATAATTGGAGTTGCATCAAGGCGGCCAGAACGTTCATCCCGATGAGCTTACTCAGGTAAGTGATTCGGGTGAGCGGGTGCAGCCAACACAGATGCAACTTCAAGTATGACGGGTAGATTCGGCCGCGCGCTTTTTGCGCGGCTTCTTGGCGACAGTGACGGTTTTCACTTCACTTTCCACCCAGCCATCCTGCAGACGGGTTTTCAGCAGTTCGCCAATTTGTGCCTGTTTGGTGGTTTTCAGCAATTCGCCGCGCGGGGTTTGCGTCACGCTGTAGCCGCGCGCCAGCGTCGCCAGCGGGCTGACCGCTTCGAGCTGGCTACAGGCCACGCCGAAACGCTGGCGGTACGCATTGAGCCGGCGCTCCAGCGCCTGCTGCAAACGGTATTCCTGTTGCTGCACGCGTTGCTGATAACGGTGAATGCGCGCCTGCGGCTGCACCTGCGCCAAACGCTGTTGCACCCGATCGCTGCGGCGTGAAGACAGGCGCAGCTGGTTTTGCATGCCGTCTTCCAACCGGCGTTGCAGCTTGAACAACAGCGTCTGCTGGCGCGCCAGGCGCAGGTGCGGATGCTGTTGCTGCAAACGGTGGTTGATGCGGGTGAACTGCTGCTGACGCTGGGCCAGATAGTAATCCATCGCCATTTCCATCCGCTGCTGCTGGGATTGCAACTGGCGAAGCAGTTCCAACTGATTGCGGCTGACCAGTTCGGCGGCGGCGGAAGGGGTTGGCGCACGCAGATCGGCGACAAAGTCGGCAATGGTGACGTCGGTTTCATGGCCGACGGCGCTGACGATCGGAATGCGACTGGCGAATATCGCCCGCGCTACGCGTTCGTCGTTAAAACTCCACAGGTCTTCCAGCGAGCCGCCGCCACGGCCGACGATCAGCACGTCGCATTCGTCGCGGCGGTTGGCCGTTTCGATGGCGCGCACGATCTGCAATGGCGCTTCTGCGCCTTGCACCGAGGTCGGGTAGATAACGATGGGCAGCGAAGGATCGCGCCGTTGCAGCACTTGCAGCACATCGTGCAGCGCCGCGCCGCTGGCGGAGGTGATCACCCCGACGCGTTTGGCCGGGCTGGGCAGCGGTTGCTTGAACTGTTGGTCGAACAGGCCTTCGGCGCTCAGACGCTGTTTCAGTTGATCGAATTGCTGTTGCAGCAGGCCGTCGCCGGCGGGTTGCATGCTTTCGGCAATCAGCTGATAGTCGCCGCGCGGCTCATACAGCGTGATGCTGGCGCGAACCAACACTTGCTGGCCGTTTTGCGGGCGGAAGGTGGTGCGGCGGTTGCTGTTGCGGAACATCGCACAGCGCACCTGCGCGCGGTCGTCTTTCAGCGTGAAATACCAGTGGCCGGAAGCCGGTTGGGAGAAGTTGGAGATCTCGGCGGAGAGCCAAATCTGGCCCATTTCCATTTCCAGCAGCTGTCGAACCGTCTGATTCAGGCGGCTTACGGTAAAAATAGACGGCGAAACAGGTAGCGACATGTGACCCAGATCAAATTCCAAAACAACCACTTAATTGGTCGATACTACAGGGCTGAAAAAGGTAATCAAGAGTTTTTGTGAGAAAGTGCTGGAGGCAACCGATTACGCTCTGTATAATGCCGCGGCAATATTTTATCTTTTTCACAGCCCACTCTGGTGAGATATTGCCCATGCTACGTATCGCGAAAGAAGCACTAACATTTGACGACGTTCTCCTGGTTCCAGCTCACTCTACGGTTCTGCCTAATACCGCTGAGCTCGGCACCCAACTGACCAAAACCATCCGCCTGAATATCCCTATGCTGTCCGCAGCCATGGATACCGTAACCGAAGCTGGCCTGGCCATTGCGCTGGCGCAAGAAGGCGGCCTGGGCTTCATTCACAAAAACATGTCCATCGAGCGTCAGGCTGAAGAAGTCCGCCGCGTGAAAAAACATGAAAGCGGCGTAGTTACCGACCCGCAAGCCGTGACCCCCTCCACCACGCTGAAAGAAGTGAAAGAACTGACCGCGCGTAACGGCTTTGCCGGCTACCCGGTAGTGACCGAAGAGAACGAACTGGTCGGTATCATCACCGGCCGTGACGTGCGCTTCGTGACCGATCTGAACCAGCCTGTTACCGCCGTGATGACGCCGAAAGAGCGCCTGGTCACGGTGAAAGAGGGTGAAGCGCGTGAAGTCGTGCTGCAAAGAATGCACGAAAAACGCGTTGAGAAAGCGCTGGTGGTGGACGACAACTTCCATCTGCTGGGCATGATCACCGTAAAAGACTTCCAGAAGGCGGAGCGCAAGCCAAACGCCTGTAAGGACGAACATGGCCGCCTGCGCGTTGGCGCTGCGGTTGGCGCCGGTGCCGGCAACGAAGAGCGCGTTGACGCGCTGGTCGCTGCAGGCGTTGACGTACTCCTGATCGACTCCTCCCACGGCCATTCCGAAGGCGTATTGCAGCGCATTCGCGAAACCCGCGCCAAATACCCGGATCTGCAGATCGTTGGCGGCAACGTCGCTACGGCCTCCGGCGCCAAAGCGCTGGCCGAAGCCGGCGTGAGCGCGGTGAAAGTGGGTATCGGCCCTGGCTCCATCTGTACCACCCGCATCGTGACCGGCGTGGGCGTACCGCAGATCACCGCTATCGCCGACGCGGTTGAAGCGCTGGAAGGCACCGGCATCCCGGTTATCGCCGACGGCGGCATCCGCTTCTCCGGCGACATCGCCAAAGCCATCGCGGCCGGCGCATCCTGCGTGATGGTCGGCTCCATGCTGGCGGGCACCGAAGAATCGCCGGGCGAAATCGAGCTGTATCAGGGCCGTTCGTTCAAATCCTACCGCGGTATGGGCTCGCTGGGCGCCATGTCCAAAGGCTCTTCCGACCGTTACTTCCAAACCGATAACGCCGCCGACAAACTGGTGCCGGAAGGTATCGAAGGCCGCGTGGCTTACAAAGGCATGCTGAAAGCGATCGTGCACCAGCAAATGGGCGGTCTGCGCTCTTGCATGGGCCTGACCGGTTGCGCCACCATCGACGATCTGCGCACCAAGGCTGAATTTGTGCGTATCAGCGGCGCCGGCATTCAGGAAAGCCACGTGCATGACGTGACCATCACCAAAGAGTCACCGAACTACCGCATGGGTTAATGCTTGACCCTCTCCTGCGGGAGAGGCCGGGGTGGGGGGCTTGGCTCCTCGCCCCGAAACCTTATTTTTCGCTCTTTTTCTCTGTTGCTGGAATTCGCCTCACATGACAAATAATATCCATAAGCATCGCATTCTTATTCTGGATTTTGGTTCGCAATACACTCAACTGGTAGCACGCCGCGTGCGCGAAATCGGCGTTTACTGCGAGCTGTGGGCCTGGGACGTTAGCGAAGAGCAAATCCGCGAATTCAATCCAAGCGGCATCATCCTTTCCGGCGGCCCGGAGAGCACCACCGAACATAACAGCCCGCGTGCGCCAGAATACGTGTTCACCGCCGGTGTGCCGGTACTGGGCGTATGCTACGGCATGCAGACCATGGCGATGCAGCTGGGCGGCCATGTGCAGGGTTCCAACGAGCGTGAGTTCGGCTATGCGCAGGTGGAAGTGACCACCGACAGCGCGCTGGTTCGCGGCATCGAAGACGCGCTCAGCGCTGCCGGCAAACCGCTGCTGGACGTGTGGATGAGCCACGGCGACAAAGTGACCGCCATCCCTTCCGACTTCGTGACCGTCGCCAGCACCGATACCTGCCCGTTCGCCATTATGGCCAACGAAGAAAAACGCTTCTACGGCGTGCAGTTCCACCCGGAAGTGACCCACACCCGTCAGGGCCAGCGCATGCTGGAGCGTTTCGTGCTGGATATCTGCCAGTGTGAAGCCCTGTGGACGCCTGCGACCATCATCGAAGATGCGGTTGAGCGTATCCGCGAGCAAGTGGGCGAAGATCACGTGATCCTCGGCCTGTCCGGCGGCGTGGATTCTTCCGTTACCGCCATGCTGCTGCACCGCGCCATCGGTAAACGCCTGACCTGCGTGTTTGTCGACAACGGCCTGCTGCGCCTGAACGAAGCCGACCAGGTGCTGGATATGTTCGGCGACCACTTCGGCCTGAACATCGTGCACGTCGCGGCGGAAAACCGCTTCCTGAGCGCGCTGGCCGGCGTTGACGAGCCGGAAGCCAAGCGCAAGATCATCGGCCGCGTATTCGTTGAAGTGTTCGACGAAGAAGCCTGCAAGCAAGACGAAGTGAAATGGCTGGCGCAAGGCACCATCTATCCGGACGTGATCGAATCCGCCGCTTCCGCCACCGGCAAAGCGCACGTGATCAAGTCGCACCACAACGTGGGCGGCCTGCCGAAAGAGATGAAGCTGGGCCTGGTCGAGCCGCTGAAAGAGCTGTTCAAAGACGAAGTGCGCAAAATCGGTCTGGAGCTGGGACTGCCGTACGACATGCTGTACCGCCACCCGTTCCCGGGGCCAGGTCTGGGCGTGCGCGTGCTGGGCGAAGTGAAGAAAGAGTACTGCGACCTGCTGCGCCGTGCCGACGCCATCTTCATCGAAGAGCTGCATAAAGCCGACCTGTACAACAAGGTCAGCCAGGCGTTCACCGTATTCCTGCCGGTGCGTTCGGTCGGCGTGATGGGCGACGGCCGTAAATACGACTGGGTTGTTTCACTGCGCGCAGTGGAAACCATCGACTTTATGACCGCGCATTGGGCGCACCTGCCGTACGATTTCCTCGGCCGCGTCTCCAACCGCATCATCAACGAAGTGGACGGCATTTCCCGTGTAGTTTATGACATCAGCGGCAAGCCACCGGCTACCATTGAGTGGGAATGATCCGGTTGCCGGCTTAAGCTGGCGCTGACAGGTACTGAAAATAGCTAAACCCGCGTAATTGCGGGTTTTTTTGTTTTTGTGATTGGTAAGTTTTGGCATCGTTTATTGCGATAGAAGAAAATTTTAGCGGCTAAAATTTCTGTGAGTATTTGCCTTTGATTGTGTTGCCTCATATTTGAACTGACATTCTCGTTGGCCTGTGAAAAGTTGGGTTTGGAAGTTAGCTATGTGCCAGGAGCGGACGTTGCTAAATCACGGTATAATAATGAATTGGGACTAGGTCGAAACATTTGGTTTGCCATGATTACAGCAACACTGGTAGGGCATATCATTCGGGTTTTATGAACAGAACAAACTATACAGGAAATATGAAATGTTCAAATTCGAGGCTTTACTGGACCTTCCAATGCAATTTTCACACTATGACGTAAGCCTAACGTTTGAGATCATTTCCTCTCTAAATGCGCAAACTGATGCCTCTATCGCAGCTAATGTAAGCCAGTACCATACCGAAGGGCCAGAAACTGAAGAGTATGAAATCTCTGCTGAAGATAACGCTTATCATTTAGTTGAGTACTATATGGGACTGGATAGCGGATCTGTTGATTTAGATGATATGTTTACATCCTACTATCCCAGCGTTACACGCCGCTCTGTCTTTTTGACGTTATACGGCATGCTTGAGCACGATTTCGAGAAGCTATGTAATGGCTTTGCAAGGGTTCACAACGCGCCTGTTAAGTTGTCAGACCTTAAAGGTAATGGTTTTGAACGTTGTGACTTGTATGCCAGAAAGATCATAGGCATGAAGGCTTCGAGATATTACTCTTTGGTGAAGAAAGTAACTAAGTTACGTAACGCTTGTGCGCACAACGATGCGCGTTTCGTCTCAAATGATGGTAGGCCCATCCCTGAGTTGGAATACCTGATGCATACTTATTCTAAGGAATTAGTACAAGATGGTGAGCAGGTTAACTTTAAATCTGGCTCTCTCCAGGCGATGACGGACATATTAAAAAACTACTTCAACGATGTAGAAGAAGCCCTGAAGGCACATAAAACACCTGATCCATTCATTGGGTCACGCAAATAGACCTGCGGCAAATAAAAAACACCCGAAGGAGGCTTACTGTCATGGGGCACTCCAAACTATAGAGCAGGATTCTATACCGTGGTGGGGTCAGTCCAATTGATTCACGGCATTGATAGCAACATATATGGCGACTCAATTGCGAACTTCCGCTCCTCGCTCAAAGCCGACTGTCGGATTAGATTGTGCTCTGTCCGCGAAAACTGTCAGTTCACGCATGAGCTAATACAATTTATATCATTTGGGGCACCTGAATAGAGGTGAGCATATCAACTCTATTCAGGTGGCCAAATTCAGTAAACTACTACAATTTAAGTATCCTCGCCGTGCCCGCGAATCAAGTCGTGGTCGGGGACGAGCAGTGATCCAACAAGTCCGGCTGTCCGCTGTGCTAAACCTTGTTCATGCTGTGAAATCGAAAGCGCAAGCATTTGGATTGCCGACCTGGTAACACGTAAAGCGCGCAATACCTCTTGAGTAAACGGCTCCCTTTGATGATGTTCTATTTCTGGTGCTTGTCTGCTTTGTGCTGGGTCACCAAGGTCATGCAGGACTACGAATCGATGTGTGCCCGCGTTACGGAGGTCCTTTTGGGTACGCAAGATTCCGGCGATACTGTCATAATCCTCAGCAAGCTCAACAAGGCCATATAGGGCATTGACCCCACCACGAATTGTCTGCTCCACCTTAGCGTTGAGCGGTCGTGTGCCTGTCACCTTGTCAGGGATTCCTCGCCATAGTTTGCCGAAATAAACTTTATCTGGCGGCAATCCTAACTCGAAGTAGTGATTTGCCGTTACAGCTATCTTGTCGAGCAGATCGAGAGCTGTCCGGTGCGCCAAGATGAGCGCTGATGCATCTGGGCCATAGGTAGCATAGTCAAGAGTATCGCCAAATCGGCCCGTTGCAGGCCAGTCGTTTTCATCGATAACCCGCCATAACAAATCACGAGCTAAAATGAAGTCGCTCTTCAACATGTTGAACATGGCAAACACAGGCGGGGGTATACCTGCAGCACCGGATTCTCGTTCTAGAATTCCGGGAAGCATGAGCCAGTCTAGCTTGTCCATGGCTGGGTTGATGAGTTCCACAGCTGGCGCAAGCGTCAGGCGTTCACGTTCGAGCCAATCGATAAACGAATTTTTATGTGGATCACGAGGTGGCGGATCTTCTAATTCGCATGCAAACGCCGTGATCTGTGCTGCAGCCTGTACGCCGGCGTATTGGATGACTCGATCCCTATACCGATCCGCAATCCTGGCTAGCATGAGCGCCTCGATACGCGTCGATTCTGAGCAACCACCGCGCTCATAAAGCCAAAGCAGATTACGGGCTGCGGAACTTGCCGCAACTCCGTTCTCCGGATCGATTTTTAAAGCAGCAAGCCATCCATCTTGAGCTTCTCCAAGTCGATAGCTGTTGCTGAACTGGTTGGCGAGGTTCGTCCAGGCTTGGGTTCTCAGTGCTGAATCGGCATTTACATCCTGAGCGACTTTCCAGAAGCATCTTCGTGCCTCTGCGCGGCGTTCCCTGGATAACTCTTGATGACTCAACCAATTTTCATTACGCGGCGGGAAACCTGTCGCTGCGATTAGCCCATTGGCCAAGTTATAGGTGACTTCGGCAGTTGGAAATGAGCTGTGGAGGTCACGAAATAGCATTAGTCCTTCTTCAATCGCATCTTGCTGTCCAGTCAACGCTCCGCCATCAACCAAGATCGCTGCGCGCAGTCCCATGAGATTGAATCGTTCACCTGTATCAAGATCAAAATTGATCTGTCTGGCCTGTTTCACTGCCTCGGCAGGATTACTGTTCAGCAAGGTATTGAGAAGAGCAGATCGCTCATAGAATCTGTTTAGCATTGATGACATAAGGGACTCCGCTACACTCTATACGGCAGTATGTGCTTATAAGTGGGTTAACCGCGCGTTGGTAAGCCATCACCTTGCGTCCCATTGGCGTTTCAGTGAGATTAGTTTGTTATCGCTTTTAAGCGCGCTATCAACGTCCTCAATACGTTTCAATATCTTTTCTATCCCGTACGGCCATGATGATGTGTTATCCGGCAAAACCGTATAGAGAAGCGTCAGTGCCTGTCCAGGATACCGGTCTATGATGTTGTCTCCGGACTTACGGAGTGATGGTAACATGAGATGGTCTCGCTCGATTCTGCTTAGGAGTGGTAAAACTAATGCTGCAATGGTGGGAAATTGCTCTCCGCTGGAGAAAGCCAACTCGCAAAGACGAGCTGATGTGTTGGGCGATCTGGCTGATAGTTGGCGAGGCCAAATTTGAAGCAGCTCGGAAAGCTGTTTGTTCCATCGGCCATGTGAGTCCTCGTCTTTATTTTCAGACCATTGTTGAGTTTGCCATAGGACCCGTGATCGAAATTCATCATTGACCGTTAAAAGCAAGCTGCGCATCTCGTCATTGGAAATGCAACGTTCACCTGTTGCCTCGTCTATAGTTCCCCATCCGGCAAGGATCATGCCTGCAATAATTTCACTATATGAGCGATGCGACGGGAGAGGATTTGTGGCGAATTCCAGCATATCGTTCTTGAGACGCATATAGAGTTTTTTATTTGGTATTTTAGCCTTCCACAAGAATCCAGACCATGCGGAGTCGTGATCATCTACATCATTGCCCTGAAGAACCGGCAACAAATGTTGAGTTGTCCAGTTTGGATCAATAGCAAAGAACCAGTTGAGATTGTGAAACAAGATCACAAGCGCGTGTCTTCGCAGGTCGTCTGAAAGTGCCAACAGAGCTTCAACATTAGCAAGCCATTCAGAAGGAAATCCTTGGTTTGGAATTAGGTTATTCTTGCGGGGATCATTAAAAAGTGCCTGTGAGATTTTACCCGTAGGTGAATTGATCGCTTCCATAGCCCAATCTGGTTTTTTGGAACTATGCACGATACTCGAATTTCTCTCGCTAGGCGATTCACGTAGGATACAGACCAGTTTCCTCAAAATGCGATCAAAAACAGGAAGGCAATCTATGTTCAATTTCGTACTGGCATCACGACACCAATCGGTCACAGGGTGGAGGATCGTTGCAAGTTGCTCATTTGGATAACGAGATAGTCGCTCGGCGATTAACCTGACCAATCGAACTTTATCGTTCTTCCGTGCTTCTGAACTGAGGAAACGTTGCCATGCCCATTCTGGGAAATTCCCTTGTTTAGCCGCATAAGTCAATGCCGCAAGTGCACGTATAGGGCGTTGCGTGACAAAACCGGCAAAAGGATCATTTTCGACAAGAAAATCGTCAGATCGACCGCTTTGTTCCTTGGCTTGTAATAACACGCGTGAAATGGGTATGTTCGTCAGTACTTCATGGCTGGTGTTAGTCCTTACAAATCCTGTGCGACCTTCCAGTGAATCAGCAGCCTTCTCGGCATAATCTTCTTTCCAGTCAGGTACGGTAGTACGGAATAATTTCATGTACCCACGAGTGGAGGAAGAAAGTTTGCATCCTGATTTTTGAAGCCACTGAATACGAATCAGAATCGACCAGGCATGTCTTCTTTTGAAGGCTGTAATTTTTTCCCGTGGCCATCGCTTTGGCCCGCTCAACAGTTTTTTTTCGATTAACTTTCGTGATATACCACTGAGTTTTTTCCACCGCTCTGCAATGATCAGTAATAGGTCTCGTTGATGATAACTATCCCAGAATGCGGTATTGCTTAAAGACGATATGAATTGTCCAAATTCACTATCTGAGACAGTACTTCGTTTTCCTGATGCCCATATTCGTAGCCGAGAAAAAATGGTGTCATCTTCCGTAGGCCATGATAAAAATTCGCGTTTAGCAGCTGATTTATTAATTTGAACTAGCTGTGTGAACAGCTCTGCAAATTGGATCACTAAAGCTGAAAGCCCATGGGTTCGATGATAGTCGTCGGTATCTTCAATATTATCATGGACTAAGGGGCTTATATTGCTAAGTCCATAGCCACCAATTTCTTGTTCAAGTGCAAGAGCCAGTTGGAGATTTTGTCGTAGGGTTTTAACAACTGCCGAACACCATTCGTCAGGAACAGCAATTGTTTCGTGCGTTTCAGGATATTTCACGTCCATCCACAGAAAGTGATCTTCATCTTCTTGATCGGTCTCTGCTTCGGGCTGCTTTGGTGTATTCCTAGAAGCGGGCCTCGCAAAAAGGTGAGGCCGGAGCACCTCTCCAAACCGCCGAACGATAGCGCTACTCCATCCCTCAACTTTAATGACACCTTGCAGGGTATACCACTCTTGATGAAAGTCTTCGACGTGGTTCCAGGTTTCAAAAAGTAACCGCCAAGAGTTGCGAATGTTCTGACGTATTGGGCGATTGCTTCGCTCTAGCCCCCAAGAGATGTGCCGTTGAATGTTCTGATTAAGTGACGACTGGTGGGCTGCCCACCATACAGCGGCAGGCTGGTCGCAGACCTTTGCGAGCCATATTCCCAGTTGATCTATCCGCGGGACAATACGTGGGGAATGGTTAGCCCAATATCCGCGAAACGCAGTAAGGTTTTCATCACGGATCGCTGATCTATCAAGATGATTAAGTTCAAAGGCATCCCACGCATTGGAAGGTGTTTCTCGTTTGGCATAATTACCTTCAGGGTCAGGTTTAGTTGGCAAGGGGTCTGAATCAAGGCCGTATAGATCGAATGGATCAACATAGGGCCCTTTGCTACTAAGTGAGACTGAATTACCCGGCCTCGCGAATCGTCGGTATTTGTCGAACACACAAAGCCATTCAGCAGGGGGGAGAACCTCCCCCTCGCAGAACTTCTTTACGCCTTCGTAGGTTGAAATAACATGTGTCACCTGACCCCGCTCATGGGGCTGAAGTGTTGCCGGTCCTTTTTGGGATGCTTCAATAACTTTTGTGTACCAGGCATCAGGATCACGTGCTCGCGCTGCCCAAGCCTCAAGAGATTGCCATAAAGCAGCGTGTGCATTGTCTGGACTGTATGGGATGGCCTCAACACCTTTATGCCGCCATCGTGCAGCAGCGTCGTCGTGGTCACCAGATTGAAAAGCGTAAGCGTTTTCGCGGTTCCCCGACGTTCTACGCAAAGCTTCAAGAAGATATTGAACCGGTGGGTCGTCAGCTGTATACCCAACGAATACAACGACGTACTTGCCAAGTATTTCACGAATGAATGTAGTTGCCCATCCGTCAGACAGATATGCGCGACCAAATTCGGAACTTGAGAGAACAAAGCCATCACCCTCAGCGCCGGTATAAGCCGGCGTAGATCGGCCATGCAGGTATACTACTCCATTGATCTCATTTGGACGTAAAGGGTCCGGTAGTCTTGGCGGTTGCCATACTTGAAGTTTGCGTCCGCAATCGTCAAACAATCTATCGAAGTTCGTCGTGACTAATTGAACAGTGCCTTCTGGCGTTGTCGCCAAGTCCAGTAAAATCCTGTGTGCGGTCAGATCGCAATCCGCAGGTGGCTTTAAGGCAGATGCCACCGCCTCCTCGATGTCGCGTGAGGCAAAGTCTCTTTCCAGAAGTCCGAAAACACGGTCAGCAGATATAACACCGGGGATACCAACACGTTGGTCAATTTCTCTAGCTTCTTGGATAAGTCTATAGGCAGGGCTGTTTTGAACGACACCAAGTTTAGTAACTACTTTACTCGCTAAGCCAAAGAAATCAGGTAATTGAGCGCGAGCTCTGGATACACCCGCCCCGCAAAAAAAAATTACTCGGCCCTGATCTCGTGCAAGCAGGAGGTCATCAGGGATTGATGGTCCGTCGGCTAAAAATCGCATATCCTTTTCTCCACGCTATACGTTTATCTTTAGGCTACCAAAATCTACCTCTTAATGGTCAAAGTTTTGATTAAAGCCTTGGATGCCATCTTTAAACGATTTCATATATGAAGGATGATGTTCTGATAGGTGTGAGCGATAATCATTGTGTAATGATTTATTCACTAGGTCACATTGCCTTCTAGTATAAAGCATACTTAATGTGGATACTGCTAAGGCTGCTAAAGATAGAAAATCTGATAATTCAAATTTCATATTTTTATTTTACAACCAAATAATAATAAGCGCACCATTTTTCTGGGGGGTGTCATGTATAACTTTAAAAATTAAACAGAGTTTTAAAATCTATTTCCAACCCATCAGCAATAACCCCAATCACTTCTAAAGTAGGATTTCTAACCCCTCGTTCAATGCCACTAATATAAGTGCGATCTAACCCACACTTATCGGCAAAGGCTTCTTGTGATAACCCTGCCTGTAAGCGTAATGCTTTTACTCGCTGTCCAAAGAGAACTGTAATTTCTTTTGATTTTTTCATGTCGATAAGCATTGTTCTTTGTTGCCTATCAGACCACGGACGATGAGTCACAAATGATGTTTTTTTGTTGATGGGGTTAAAAGTCTAAAAATTAGACGGAATGATCAAATGCAAACAGTGTAGGCAGATCAATACTTAAACCAGTGGCAATGATATAGAGCACTTCCAGCGTAGGGTTTCTGACCCCGCGTTCGATACCACTGATATAGGTTCGATCTAACCCACACCTATCGGCAAAAGCTTCCTGGGACAGGCCTACCTGCAATCTGAGTAACTTAACACGCTGTCCTAAGTGGACTTTGATGGAATCGGATGCTTTCATCCAGCAATGATTCTTCTTTGATGACTATAGGTCCACGGACTATTAGTCACAATCGTTAGTTTTTGTGCTATAACTGTGACTCATAGTCAACTAAAGGTGAGGTTTGTATGGAAACAAATGACTGGCATCCGGCTGATATTATTGCAAGTTTGAGGAAGAAAGGGACTTCATTGGCAGCTGTATCCAGAGAGGCAGGGCTCGCTTCCTCGACACTAGCAAATGCATTAGTTAGGCACTGGCCTAAGGGGGAGCGGCTCATAGCCGCGGCGTTAGATAAACGCCCTGATGAAATCTGGCCATCTCGTTATTAACATGTATCAGTGTTCCTGACTGGGTTTATGAGGGATAAAAATCCAGTCAGGAATTGACTAGTGTCATATTTCTTTATTCTCATATTTTTAATCAATCGTGTGAATGCGTTTTGATAGGTTATAAGTTTAAATTTAATTAATTATCTTGGTAATTGAATTGATAGTTACGCAAGTGCTGGTGCTGAAAATGTAGAGGCGATGAAGAGGCTTGCCGAAAATGGTGATGGGCTTAATGCTTTCATAAAAAAATTTGTTAATTCCAAGTATGTGCGGTGATGCTTTCTGTTCTATAAGAATTTTTTATGATGGCCGTTTAGACGGTCATCTAATTGATATGCTAAATAATATTTTTATTTAAATCATTCCTTAATTATCTTTTCTATTTTTATGGCAATAGCATCACTCGTTTTGCTCATCATACCTCCGCTGGCAGTCCTGAATCGCCTCCATATTTCCCAGCGTCCAGTTGAACAGTATCGAGAACGGCTCCTGCAAGGATTCGCCAAGCGGTGTCAGTGAATACTCGACGCCAAGCACCCGCCCATCCAACACCTTGCGTTTCACCATGCCGTTGCGTTCCAGCTTGCGCAGCGTCTGGGTCAGTACGCGTTGAGTGACGCCATCCAGGCGGCGCTTGATGGCGTTAAAACGCTGCGGCTCACGCAGCACCTCCAGCACCATCATTGACCATTTGTCGGCGATCTGGTCGAGAACGATGCGGCTCGGGCAGTCTGCGCGGTAGATCGGGTCAGTCTTGTCCATAGGTATTCTCCAGCATCCCTGGGATGCTTAAGGTGCGTAATTGACGCCAGGTATGCAAAGTATACCATTCGACGAACGGCGCGAAAATCCAGCACCGCTATCCCCAGGCAGAAAGGACATTGATATGACAGATACAGGTTTCAGCAAGCTCAGGCTGTCTCACGCAAATGGCGTATTGACGATCGCTATCGATAATCCGCCGGTAAACGTGCTTGATGTGGCTCTGATGTCGGAAGTTAGCCGTTTACTGCATGCCGTGTGCGAGGATCCGAACACGCGCGTGCTGGTTTTCCAGAGTGCGGATCCCGAGTTCTTCATTGCGCATGTCGACATGGCCTTAATCGATGAACCGCACGCCTTCGATGAACTGGCGCGCAACGTGCCGGAGGGGCTTAATCCGTTCCAGGCCTTTGGCGAACTGATGCGCAGTCAACCGCAGGTCACCATCGTTAAGCTGGCCGGGCTGGCACGCGGCGGCGGCGCAGAATTTGTTGCGGCGGCCGACATGGCCTTCGCCGCAGAAGGGCGGGCGGGGCTTGCCCAGTGCGAAGCCCTGATGGGCATTACGCCCGGCGGCGGCGCGACCCAATATCTGACGAGCCGCATGACGCGCGGCCGCGCGCTTGAAGTGATCCTGGGTGCCGATCTTATCGACGCGGCAACCGCAGAGCGCTACGGTTGGATTAATCGCGCATTGCCCGCCGCCGAGCTTGATGAGTTTGTCGATCGGCTAGCGCGCAACATCGCGGCATTGCCTGCGGGGTTATCGCGGCGGCCAAGCAGGCGATGCCCGCGCCGGACCTGCGGGCGGGCTTTCAGCGCGAGCACGCAGCCTGGGCGGGTTTGTTTGCCCGCCCGGCAGCGGAGCAGCTGATTCGCGGTGGGCTTAAGGCCGGTGCCCAGACTAAAGAGGGTGAGCGCAACCTCGAGGGCCTGCTGCGCGGGCTTGGCGTTTAAGGCGTTTTGGCGACGGGGCCGGGGGCCAGTTTGTGTTCGCTAACTACTCGCCCACTGGCTCAACAACGCATGCAATTTCGCCGGCTCCAGCGGCTTTCTCAATACCAGGTAACCTTCCTGCTCGGCCTCTTGCAGAACCGGCGAGTTGAATTCCCCGCTGACCATGGCGCCGCTGGTATCCGGCAGGCGCTCAAACAGCGCTTTCAAGATATCGAAGCCGCTCTCGCCGGAGCGGAGCCGTTGATCGCACAGCACTGCGAAAGGCGTGAAGCCTTCGTCGATAATCGCAAAAGCCTCCTCTGCGGAAGCCGCACAGCGCACGGTGATCCCCCAGGTGCTCATCAAACTCTCCCAGGCGGAGGTCACCAGCGGGTCATCGTCCACCACCAGGCAGGCGCCGCGCAATGACTCATAGCGGGTTGGGGCACCGGTGTTGGCGTAGGTATTAACGCTTTCCGGCGGGTGCTCTTCGCCGGTATACAGGGCAAAGCGCATCCAGAAACGCGATCCTTTGCCTTCAATAGAGCGCATGCCGTATTTCACCTTCATCAATTTGGCGCAGCGCGCCACCACCGCCAGCCCCAATCCATGGCCGGCGCTGTCGATTTTCCACGCCAGCTCGGGGCGATAATAAGGGGAAAAGATTTTACCTTTCTCTTCGTCGGCGATACCGACGCCGGTGTCCCACACTTCGATCAAGCATTCCTCGCCCCGTGGGCGGATCGCGATCAATACGCCGCCTGCTTGCGTATAGCGCAGCGCATTTTGTATCAGGTTGATCAGCGATTGCCGGATGAGTAATTGATCGCCCATCACGCAAACCCGCCGTTTGGGCCGCCATGTGCGCAATGATAATGCCCGGCTGTTGGCCTCTTCGCGGAACAGCGTAATCACCGAATCCAGTAGCGTTCCAATGTCCACATGGGTGGTCGCCGTGCTGACGTTGCCGGATTCAATCTTGCTGAGATCGAGCAGCGAATTGAACATCAGGTGCACCGATCGCACGCTTTGTTGCAGATCCAACAACTGAGGGATCAGCGTGGCGTCGCGATTCTTATGGATGATGGCCTCGATCAGAAAACCCATCGCGTGTACCGGCTGGCGCAAATCATGGCTGGCGGTGGTCAGGAATTGGTTTTTATCCAGTAAGGCTTGTTCCGCCTCTTCTTTGGCCTGCCGAAATTGTTCCGCAAGGCGCGAGCTTTTCTCTTCAAGCAGGGCTTGCTGAATAAAAAAGGCATGCGAGGTTAATGCGTGCCGGTAAATGGCGAACCCATAAAGCAAATTGAGCATCAGCACGATCAGCATGACATCATCCAGTCGCCAGATAATGCCAAGATTAAGCACGCCCCAGGAGGCGAAGAAAAAGCGTGTAAAGGTGCTGATGACCGGCGTCAGATGGGTTGCATTGGCTGCGACTATGGCCGCGATGCTGATGTTTAATAACAGGAAAAAATCGAAGCTGTTTTTTTCTGGGGTGATTAAATATAAGGATGAAATACCCAAACCATGCACGAAGGCGACGTTATTGATGCGCGGCAACCAACGGCTGATCACTGTGCTGGCGTTATTTTGCTGGGTATCATGACGATAGCGGCGATGCCATAGTCTGATGGCTAATGCGCAGAGAAAATATATCAGTATCCAGACAATAATCGGCGTGAGTTCTTTCCCCAATAAATAGAGCCAAATGGCGAAAGGAATACCCACAAAAGGCACTGCGGTAAAGCTGAAGACCAACCGCATGAAGGTATTGTCCAGCAGGCGGATCTGCGCGCGTGGGGAGATCTCATCATTTTGTAATGATTGAAGTAATTTCATTGCGAATGGTCCTGCCTGCCATGCAGCAGGGTGATGGCTTCCACCCGGCTGTTTACGCCTATTTTTTTTAGAATGTTGCTAATGTGCTCTTTAACCGTGGGTTCGGAAATAGACAGCTGCGCAGCTATTCGCTTATTGGGGAAACCGCGCATCATCATGATTAATACTTCTATTTGTCGCGGGGTTAAATTGAATTTTTGCAGGTAGCTGTGAGCGTTGGTTACACATTCCCCGTGTTCCAGAGGGAACCAATTTTTATTTTCAATCAGAGCGGAAACGGCTTCGGCGAATAATTCAGGTGGTTCGTTTTTAAGCACAAAACCGTGCCCGCCGGCATCACGCACCTTTTGCCATATTTCATTGTTCTCATCGCCGCTGACCACCAGAAAACGAATCTTCGAATACTGGTCTTTTAGTTCTTTGAGTAACTTCAACGCCGTACCCTCGGACAACCAAAAGTCGATGACCATTAAGCGCGGAGCGCCATTTTCCAGAATGTGGCGATAACAATTAGCTTCGTTGGTTACCACATAGGCATGTTTAAAACGACAATGCGTATTCAGGTAATTGGCGATGCCGCTTGCCACCAACGGATGGTCATCGACAACCAGTGCATAATCCTGCTCCAAAGATATCTCCTTTCGTGTAAACGTACCAGATTGGCTCCGATGACTCGTTATTATCAACCCTCCCTACTTTAGGAGGGTTTTTTAACTTAAGAAAGGGAAATATATTATTCGGGGATTTGGATAAGGTAAAACATAAAACCATTCGGAGATTGGATCTGTTTGGTTATAAAGGATAATTTATGAAAAAACCACTTATCGCTGTAGCCGTTACTTTACTGGTGGCCGGCTGTTCAACATTGAAAACCGATCAGGCAATACCCTTGTTGCAGGCGGAAACGGCTAAAATGCTGGGCCTGGGATCATCGGATGAAATAACTGTGACCAATGTCAATGGCGCTCAGCCCGATGCCCTGGGCGGGCAAAAACTTTCTTACCGCGCCACCACCGAAAAAGGCCGTATCTTCGACTGCTCTTCGCTGATGATGCCGGGTATTTTAGGTTCGGCACCCTCGCTGAGCGCACCGAGCTGTACTCCTGTCGTCACGCATAAATAATTCGCCTCAGGCGCGAGCCGGAGTTGGCAATCAGGACTGATCCGCAGTCCCAATAATTTTGGCATCGGGGCATTGGCGCTGGGGGGCAATAAGCTGGCGTCTCGATGACAATCCCTCTGTACTCGCCATCTGTACTCGCAAATAACGCACCACGCATTCTCTAATGCATTGAGTTTTTCATATAAATAATAACTTTGATGGCATCAAGATAATTGGGCCGGAGATAAAACATGAAAGATCAAACATCGCATCACTTAGCGGTAAGAAAACCGCTTTCCAAAGTTTACCTCGCACTTTTTTCCGCGCCATTGATATTGATTGGGCCCGCCGATATGGCGCGTGCCGATGATGCTATTTTTGATGGCGACTCCCGTATTACGGAACCTTTGAGTTACGCGGGCAATGTTTACGTCGGCCGTAATCAAGGCGGGAATCTGTTGATCGATAATGGTGAAGTCAACGCCTATAACATCAATATCGGCACCCGCGCCAATGGTCAAATTTATGAAAGTTCGGTTACTGTCAAAGGGCCGAACGCGGTATTGAACGCCATCAATGACCAATCTGTCATGAACGGCAATATTAATCTGGGGCTGGGCACATTGCGGGTTGAGGATGGGGCGCTGGCCAGTGCGGAAGAGATCGTTGTCGGCACCACCGGGGGCTACGACAGCCATCTCAATGTTAAAGGCGCCGGCTCCAGGGTCATCAGTGAAAGGCTCGGCATCGGCTTTGGGCAGGGGGCACGTTCCACCTTGCTGATTGAAGACGGCGGTGTGGTGACTACCACGGCGGCGGCCAGAATCGACAGCGGTTTCATCCCCGATGAGGCCGACAAGCTTAACCCCAAAGCCACGGTGACCGGCAATAACTCGCTGTGGAATATCACTCAATCGCTCACCGCCAACGGCGATCTGGACGTGCTGAACGGTGGTGCGGTCAATGTCGGCAGTGCACAGATTGCCGGCGTTTCGGGCTCGCGCAAAACTGCCGAGCTGTATATTGCCGGCAATGGTTCGCGCTTTACCAGCGGGAGCCATGTCAACGTGGGGGATTACGGCAATGGCGTGCTGTCGGTCGTTGACGGCGGCGAATTTTCCGCTGGCGCAAACGAACTGCGGTTGGGCGATACCGGCTCCGGTTCGAACAGAGGTGCGCTGGTCATCGGCAGCCGCGGCAATATGGATACCGGCACCGGCTTGACCGAACCCACGCTAGGCGCGGCGGGTGGCGCGGGCACGATCGATGCTCAGACGGCGGTCAACCTGCGGGGCGGTTTGTTCGGCAGCTATGTCTACTTTAACCATACTTCCGATAACTACGATTTCCGCAACAAGATGATGGGGGAAGGCGAGGTTATCAATACCGCCGGGCGCACGACCCTGAGCGGCGACCTGACCCAGCTCAAGGCAAATGTGACCGCGCGGGGCGGCAAAATCATCATCGCAGGCGATATCAATACGCAGCCAGAAGACAGCCCTTTCGACGTGCAGACGCTGAGCGCCGAGAACGGCGGTACCTTGATCCTCAACGCCACGGCCGGTTCTGACGTCAGCAATGGCCTGGGTTACAGCAGCGCCGCGTCGATCAAATCCGGCGGTACCTTGGGCGGCAACGGCACCTTGGGCCAGACCGAGATCCAGTCCGGCGGCCATATTTCCCCCGGCGACGGCAATATCGGCACGCTCACGCTGAAACGCTATCTGAATTTCCTCGGTGAATCTTTCTACGACGTCGATATCGCCGGCGACGGCAGCAGCGACAAACTGGTCGTAGCGGGTAAAACCACCATCAGCGAGCAGGCCAAAGTGCAGGTTACCGCGCTGGATCCGCAAACCAGTTATCAGACAGGACAAAGCTACCGCATTTTAACCTCGGAGGGCGGGATTGACGGCCGGTTCGCCGAGGCTATCTCAAAATCTGCATTTTTGGACGTGGCGCTCAACCAGAGTACGAATGCCGTGGATCTGACGATTGCGCAAAAAGGCGGTGAGGGCGGCAACCCAGGCGAGGGCGGCAACCCAGGTGAGGGCGGCAACCCAGGCGAGGGCGGCAACCCAGGCGAGGGCGGTAATCCAGGCGAGGGCGGTAATCCAGGCGAGGGCGGCAACCCAGGCGAGGGCGGCAACCCAGGCGAGGGCGGTAACCCAGGCGAAGGCGGCAACCCAGGCGAAGGAGGTAATCCAGGCGAGGGCGGCAATCCAGGCGAAGGCGGCAGCAAGCCCGGTATTTTCCAAACGGTGGCGCAAACCGGCAACCAGTGGAATACCGCCGGCGCCCTGTCGACTTTGGCGCAGAGCGGCCCTTCACTGGCCTTATACAACTCCTTGCTGTTGTTGAACGCGCCGGAAGCCCGCGACGCATTCAATCAACTGTCCGGTGAAGTCTATCCCTCCATTCAGTCAAACCTGATCGCCGGCAGCACCCAAGTGTTCAATGTCCTGAATCAGCGCATGCTGCGCGCGTTTGATAATGATGCGTTGCCGGTTCCACCGCTGGCGATGACGCTGGTTCAGCCCGCTAATGCCGAAAATAACGGCGTATGGGGGCAGACCTTCGGCTCCTGGACAAGAAACAGCGGTAACGACAACGTGGGGAAACTGGATGGCAACACCAGCGGTTTCCTGATCGGTGCCGATCGCAAGCTCACTGACCACAGTGTCCGCGTCGGGGGATATTTTGGGTATAGCCGCGGCGATTACGATATTGATAGCCGCCGCTCCAAATCCGACAGCGACAATTACCACCTGGGTCTGTATGCCGCAGGGCAGCAGGATGCTTTCTCCTTGCGCGGTGCGCTGGGTTACACCTGGCATCGGCTTGAGAATGAGCGCAACGTCAATTTCGGCAATTTCTCCGATCGGCTCAAGGCGGACTATGACGCTGACTCGCTGCTGGCATTCACCGAAGCGAGCTACCGTTTTGGTCAGCCGGACGCGAACGTCGAGCCATTTATCAATCTGAGCTACATCCGTCTGCATACCGATAACTTCCAGGAAAAGGGCGGCGCCGCCGCGCTGAGCGTCCGCAATGAAACGATGAATACGTTCTATTCAACATTGGGCGTACGCGGTACCAAAGAGTTGCCGAAAAACGTCAGTCTTTACGGCTCACTGGGTTGGCAGCATGCCTACGGCGATAAAAACACCTCATCGCGCATGGCATTTGCCGGCAGTGACGCTTTTGTCACCCAGGGGCAGGCGGTTGATGACAATCTGATGGTGGCGGATGTCGGGGTGAGCGTGAAGCTGTCGCGATCCACCACGCTGGCCGTCGGTTATCAGGGGCAATACGGGTCTGATACTCAGGTTAATGCGGTCAATGCCAACATCAAATGGTCATTCTGATTTGTTGAGGAGTTAGGTTTCTGTGGTATCGAGATGTCGCTGGGCAACGGGGGGCTGCCTGGCGATATCTCAGCTTCGGCGCTACTGTGCCGCAAGGCTAGTCTCTTCAGACGAAGAGTGTTCTATCAGCTTAAACAATTCGATCCGTTCATCAGCGGTAAAATCCCGCCACTCGCCCAGCGCCAGCCCGGTGAGATCGACGTTCATGATGCGTACGCGCTCGAGTTTGGTGACTTCATAACCGAAATATTTGCACATGCGGCGAATCTGGCGGTTAAGCCCCTGAACCAGCGTGATGCGAAACATCTGCGAGGTTTCTTTCGCCACCTGGCATGGATGGGTCACTTTACTCAATATCGGTACACCCGCTCCCATCCCCTGAATAAACTTATCGGTCAGCGGTTTGTCGACGGTGACCAGATACTCTTTTTCGTGATTATTGCCGGCGCGGAGGATCTTGTTGACCAGTTCACCCTGATTGGTCAGAAAAATCAGCCCCTGAGAGTCCTTATCCAGACGGCCGATAGGGAAGGTGCGTTTGCCGTGGTTAACGAAATCGCCGATATTATCCCGCTCGTGCTTGCCCATGCTGGTGAGGATACCAACCGGTTTATTGAGCGCGATAAGCACCAGATCCTCCGCGTCACGCGGTGCGATCGGCTGACCGTTAACCTTCACCCTGTCCCCTGAAAATACCTGCGCGCCCACGGCGGCCAGCCTGTCGTTGATGAAAACGTTGCCCAGCTTGATGTGACGATCGGCATGGCGACGGGAACAGATGCCGCTGTCGCTAATGTATTTGTTAAGGCGAATGGATGATTGAGTCAGCATGGTTTCCCCGTAAAACGCGGACTATACCTTACGCAGGGGGCGTTGCAAGGCCGGGGCACGTTCACGCCGTTTTAAGCTCGGTCACGCCAAGCAAGGTTATTCTCCTTGCCACATAACTGAGTACGGCTTCACGTTGTTCTGCCGGCATATGGCTTTCGGTATAAGTGTCAATAATCAGCTGATGGCTTTTCACCACTTCCGCCAGCCACTTTTTAGCCAGCTTTGGATTAACGTCCATGCCTTCTGCCAGAAGAATGAAGTCGACGCCAATGTATTCGCCATAGGGGGAATTAATACCGGGGGCAATGCCCGCATCGTTTTCCTCGCATTCCAGCAGGGGCAATGCCAGATATTCCCCGAATGCTGCAGGGTAAGGGGCAACGCTGATAAAGTCATAGACCGGTGCGACGTAAGGCGATGCATTTTCAGGGTGTATTATGCCCAGGTTGCGAAGATGAAAGTCATTATTACCCAGTACATAGGCATAAAGGATACGTAAAAAAACGTCACGTTTACTGTGCAGGCCGTTGCTGACCGTATGATTCAAAAACTTTGCCGCTTTTTCGTAACTTATGTCTTTCTTGCCATCAACGTAGCCATATTTATCATTAATGCCCATGGCGCCATCAAGCTGCTCTTGATGTAAACGAACCCGATCCGGGCCGATACGGTCATATCTTTTAATAACAAAGGCCAGCTCATCGGGGCGATCCTCATCTGCTTTAAAGCGTATAAGGCCAAAAGGGGGAACAACGAACTTCAACCGTGCCATGACGGTCATGGTGGCGTGTTCATTTTCAGCCAGGTGAGGGTACTCTTCCGGTGAGGGTTTGAGGATATAAGTGCCGTCATTGTTTACGACGTGCAACTCGCCTTTTTCGAGGCTAAGTGACAATTTAGGTTGATAACCGGAAATACTCATGCCTTTCTGACGCTCAGGCAGTTCCTGGATAAACTCTCTGCGGGTGAATGGCAAGGTAAGCGCGATTTTGGCGCTGCCAAACAGCTGCTTGATACCTTGTTTGGAATATCCTGTTATCAGCTCCGGCGCTTTCAGC
Source organism: Serratia inhibens (assembly GCF_003591175.1). GTDB lineage: Bacteria > Pseudomonadota > Gammaproteobacteria > Enterobacterales > Enterobacteriaceae > Serratia > Serratia inhibens. The sequence continues at coordinate 176,714 of NZ_QYYG01000006.1, forward strand.
GGGGTTAAGTTGATCAGGCAGCGGTCTGGATTCATGGGCTCATCTCTTTGAAAACTACGGCACCGAGAAGGTCATTACCGTTTTGCATCAGTAAGCCGAACAGATCTCGGTCGTCAATTTTTTGGATTTCGGCATACCGTTTGCGTAACCATCCTTCTGGTGCCAACCCTTTGAAAAATGGGTGTAACTCTTCGCTAAAATAGGGTTCAGGCCGAACGCGCATGCTAAGCGACACTGCCGGGCCGCTATAGCCCGAGTAATAGCCGAAGGTATACCCTTCTTTTTCTTCAGTTAAGCTCCCCACGGCTTTGCCGTAAAGCCAGACCTCTATCTTTCTAGCCATGTCTTTATGCCCAGCTCTTTAAGCAGTGAGTGCAGATTGATTGCCTTAGCCATGGCAGGATCGGCAATCATTCTTTTAAATGTCGAAAGTGAAACGCCGATTTGCATGGCCATCTCTTCATAGGTGATGTTCTGTCGCTTCAACTGGAAAGTCAGGAACTGCGGGAGCTCTGAGAACTCGAAAACGCTCAGTTTTTCAGGGTAATCCATTGATTTAAAATTATTATCGATGCTGATAGGGGCCGGTAGACTGCTGCTGAAATGCTCGAACAGTTTTTTTTGATCTTTTGCAGACAAAGTACTGAACGCATCTTTTATTTCATTAAGGGTCATTTTTGACACCTACCCTATTTGTATGCCGAAAACGTAGACTTATTATCCAACATTAAACCATAAAGTGTCATATTTGAACTGTTTTGTTTCTTTAGCGTCTCTGCCAATCCAAAGGTTATCTCTATTAACCGTAAAGTGTCATATCTGACCCTTTATGGCTTTTTATGCATGCCGATAGTCTGATTTCAGGCGTACAAGGTTCAACTATGACCTTCCTCGGTAGGCTTGCCCGACAGCGGCAGCCATTGCGACGCTGATGCTCATTCCACCTTCACCACTCTGGTATTCAACGGCGTAAGAGTCTGCCCGCCGCGGCCGGTTGGCGTCATGCGCGGGATAGGTTGACCTCCGTCGTTTTCCACCAGATGCGAGTGCGCCTCGTCCGGTGCAAACAGATGATCTTCCCCCCACTGGCGCAGGCCGACGATCACCGGGAACAGGGCGCGGCCCTTGTCGGTGAGAATATATTCCTGATAGGCGCTGCCGTCCGAAGCGGGCGCTATTTCCAAAATGCCGTGCGCCACCAGCGTGCGCAGGCGGGTGGAGAGAATGTTCTTCGCCATCCCCAACCCTTTTTGAAACTCGCTGAAGCGGCTTACGCCGTCAAAGGCGTCGCGCACGATCAGCAGCGACCACCAATCGCCGATCACGTCCAGCGTACGTGCCACCGGACACTGTGCATCTTCCAGGCTTTTGCGTTTCATGGCTCAGTTCCATTCATGATATCTGGTTGCATTATAAAACCTCCGCGCGTAAAGTTCATTGAGTTTAATAATGAAACCACTTTAAGGGTGAACGATGAGTGACAAAACGCTGGATCCGATCTGTACGCCGCAAAACCTTGCGCTCAGCCGGCTGCCCGTTTCGCTGGTGCTGCTGCTGGCCGGAGCCAGCGCTTTCAGCGTGGCTAACGTGTATTACGCCCAGCCGCTGCTGGATGCGATTGCTCATGATTTCAACATCAGCCTGGCGTCGGTGGGGATAGTGATCACCGCCACTCAGCTTGGCTGTGCGCTGGCTCTGTTGCTGGTGGTGCCGCTGGGGGATTTGATTAATCGCCACCGGCTGCTGGCGGTACAGCAACTGTTGTTGATGGCCGCGCTGTGCGTGGTGGGTTGGGCGAACAGCAGCGCGCTATTGCTGGCGGGCATGCTGCTGGTGGGGCTGCTCGGCACCGCCATGACTCAGGGATTGGTCGCCTTTGCCGCCACGCTGGCGGCACCGCATGAACGCGGGCGGGTGGTGGGCGCAGCGCAAGGCGGGGTGGTGCTGGGCCTGTTGCTGGCGCGTACGCTGTCCGGCGCACTGGCGGATATCGGCGGCTGGCGGGCGGTCTATTTTTTCTCGGCTGCGGTGACGTTGATCCTGCTACCGGTGTTGTCGCGCCTGTTGCCAACGCCGCGCACGCCGCCGTCGACGCTCAGTTATCCGGCCTTGCTGCGCTCAATGCTGGCTTTATTGTTGCGCGATCGCACGTTGCAAATTCGCGGCATGCTGGCGCTGCTGATGTTTGGCGCGTTCAGCATCTTCTGGAGCGCGCTGGTGCTGCCGCTCAGCCAGGCACCGTTCAATTTCTCACATTCGGTGATTGGCGCCTTCGGTTTGGTCGGGGCGGTGGGTGCGTTGGCGGCGGTGCGTGCCGGGTATCTGGCGGATCGCGGGTTAGGGCAAGTGGCGAGCGGTGTCTGCCTGCTGTTGCTGGTGCTGGCCTGGTTGCCGCTCGGCATGCTGGGCTACGGTCTGGCGTGGCTGGTGGTTGGCATTGTGCTGCTCGATCTGGCCGGGCAGGCGATTCATGTGCTGAACCAGAGTATGATTTTTAGCGCACACCCGCAGGCCCACAGCCGGTTGGTGGGCTGTTATATGCTGTTTTACGCGGTGGGCAGCGGGATGGGAGCCTTTGCCGGCACCCATGTTTACGCCGTGGCGGGTTGGCCCGGCGTGTGTGGGTTGGGGGCGGGCGTCAGCCTGGTCGCCTTGCTGTTCTGGTGGCTGACGCTGCGTGGCATGCCGGCCTCAGGCGCGGCGGTAGAGCAATGACAGCCGGAAACCCAGCGCGTCGCACAGCAATTGCGGTGAGGTAAAACCGCTTTCCGTCAGCAGCAATCGGGCGCGCTGCGCCGCTAGCGGATGCCAGTTGCTGCGGGTGCGTTCAATCACCTCACGTGCGCCGTCGAGGGTGTGTCCGGCGCTTTGCAGCCAATGCTGATAGTGGCTGACCGGCAGGCCATCCGGCTGATAATCGAACAGCAGCAGCGGCGCGCCTGCCGACAACCGCGCGGCCAACTGTTGCAGGAAGGCCTGCTTGGCACCGTCATCGGCAATAAAGTGCAGCACCAGCGAACAAACGGCGGCGTCGTGCAGCCCTTGCGGCACCTGGTCCAGCAGTTGCTGGTGGAAGGTGACCCGCGGTTCACAGCCTGTCATTTCCACCTTGGTACGTGCAGCCGCCAGCATGCCGGCGGAGGGTTCCACGGCGCTGAAAAGCCATTGCGGGCCGATACCCGCCAGCGCAATCAGTTCGTTGCCGGTGCCGCAACCGGCCAGCAACAACCGCGCCTGCGGCGGTAACGCCTGTGCCAGGGTGGCGGTCAGCAGCGACTGGGCGAACTGATAGCCGGGTACCAGCGTCAGAATACGGCGATCGTAGTCCGCCGCAGCGGCGTCCGGGAAACGGGTATCCGTTTGATGTTGCATGTCCATTCCTTGAATAGCCTGTAAGAGATAAATCGGAGGATAATCTTTAACGCAAATGAAATCCATTCTCATTTTTGCATTGGCGTTGGGCAGCGCTGAAAGGCTCTCGGCACAGAGCAGATAACATCCCTGCGATGCAGGATATCGTTTTGCAAGAGTAACCTGCGGCCTGTAGCCTGAGCCGCTCCAGAGGCCTGACGATGTCAGGCCTTTTCAGGTTTGGCTCACAGCGGACAAGGCTATTTTTTAGGCGAGTGCAGCAGGTAGTATTCTTCGCCGCCGTCGTTGCCGGTGGTGATCTTTTGCCAGCCATGCTTATGGTAAAACGCCAGCGCCTTCTCGTTTTTCACCAGGCATTTCAGCGAACCGGTCGCGGTAAAGGTTCGCTCCGCCGCTTGCAGCAGGGCCGTGCCGACGCCGCGTGGCGGCAAGCGAGGATCGACATACAGGTTGTGAATAAAGTTATCCTGGCGATAAATCGACACGAACCCCAGCAGTTTTCCCTGATCTTCCGCCACCCAGATATCCTCGCCCAGCGTCGAGCGATCGAAATCCTCCAGCCGGTAATCTTCGGTATCGCGCCACGTGAACGCCGCCTTGCGCGCAGCCAGATAAAGGGTGCGCAGGAACGGACGATCGGCTTCTCGGTAGGGTCTGGTTTGCATGGCAGCTCCTTTTTGTTTTTTGACACTATAGCGCGATTGACCTCACCGGCGGCAACCCCAATAATGGCCTCCTTGACTCGGGGTGCCCCAAGGGGCTGAGATTTTACCCGTATTACCTGATCTGGATTATGCCAGCGTAGGGAAGTCTCGGTGCCCCAACCGGTACCCGCCTTCTTGAACGCCGGTTGGGAGGAATATGTTCGCTCGACCTGATGCTTTACCCGGCGCCCGCGCCGCGGCCTGTCTGACCCAATTCAAACAATGGCCCCCGCTGATCCACTGCCTGACCAACGAAGTGGTGCAGGAACTGACGGCTAACGTATTGCTGGCGCTTGGCGCTTCCCCGGCGATGGTGGTGGAACCGACAGAAGCGGCGCAGTTCAGCCAACTGGCGGGTGCCTTGTTAATCAATATCGGTACTCTCAATGCCTCGCGCGCCGAATCCATGCTGGCGGCGATAGAGGCCGCCAATTTGGCGGGAACGCCCTGGACGCTGGATCCGGTGGCGGTAGGCGGGTTGGCGTATCGCACCGCCTTTGCCCGTCGTTTGCTGGGCGAGAAGCCGGCGGCGATCCGGGGCAACGCGTCTGAAATTATGGCGCTGAGCGGCCGGCAGGCCGCCGGGCGTGGCGTAGACAGCACCGACGACTCGCTGGCGGCCTTGCCGGCGGCACGGGAACTGGCGCAGCTCAGCGGCGCGGTGGTGGCGGTAACCGGCGTGGTGGATTACATCACCGATGGCCGGCGCGACTGGGCGGTCGCCGGTGGCGATGCGCTGATGACGCGGGTGGTGGGCACCGGCTGCGCCCTGTCGGCGGTGGTGGCGGCATTTTGCAGCCTGCCGGGCGATCGGCTGGACAACGTCGCAACCGCTTGCCGGGTAATGTCGCTTTGTGGCGAGCGGGCTACGCATCGGGCTGCGGGGCCGGGCAGCTTTACCCCGGCATTCCTCGACGCTCTGTATCAACTGCGAGCGGAGGAGCTGCAATGAAACGGATTAACGCATTGACCATCGCCGGCACCGATCCGAGCGGCGGTGCCGGCATCCAGGCCGATCTGAAAGCCTTTTCTGCACTGGGGGCTTACGGCACTTCCGTAATCACCGCGCTGGTGGCGCAAAATACCCGCGGTGTGCAGTCGGTATATAACATCGATCCGGCGTTTGTCGCCGCCCAACTGGATTCGGTATTCAGCGATGTACGCATCGACAGCGCCAAGATCGGCATGCTGGCCAACGCCGATATCGTGCAGGCGGTGGCCGAACGCCTGCGGCATTACCGCCCGCCGTTCGTGGTGCTGGACACGGTGATGCTGGCGAAAAGCGGCGATCCCTTGTTGGCGCCGGAGGCGGTAGAGTCCATCCGCCGCGAACTGCTGCCGCTGGTGTCGATCATCACGCCGAACCTGCCGGAGGCGGCGGCCCTGCTGGCGTGCGCCCCGGCGGAAAATGAGCACCAGATGCGCGAGCAGGGCCGGGCGTTGCTGGCCATGGGCTGCCAGGCAGTGCTGATGAAGGGCGGCCACCTCAGCGAAAACGAAAGCCCGGACTGGTTGTTCAGCGCGGAGCAGGAACTGCGCTTCACTGCACCGCGCGTGGCGACTCGTCATACGCACGGCACCGGCTGCACGCTCTCCGCCGCGTTGGCTGCACTGCGCCCGCGTCATGAAGACTGGGCCGGCACGGTAGCCGCTGCCAAGGACTATCTGCAAAAGGCGTTACAGCAGGCGGATACCCTGGAAGTGGGGCACGGCATTGGGCCGGTGCATCATTTTCACGCGTGGTGGTGATTCAACTTTTTGCCGTTGTTGTGGTCAGACTGGATCCATGCCCGGTGTTCGCCGGGCACGTTCGGATTTAACCAAGGGAGAAGGCCATGACAGGACAAAACGCACTTCGCGGCGTTATCTTCGGCGCGTTACTCAGCCTCAGTGCGGGCAGCGTTGCTCAGCAGATTGTTACCACCTCGGACGTGATCCAGCAGCCGGGTTATCAAACCAGCTGGCAGAACATGGTGAAGGGGCAGGCTCGTCTGCCGGGTTGGGCGCGCAAGGGCGTCGGGACCTCGACTCCGGCGCAAAGCCTGAGCTGGAAGGGGCAGAACTACCTGGTGGGCAATCTGTGCAAGCCGCACGACTGCGCCAACAACTTTTTGATCGTGGCGTTTAAAGAAGACAAATCCCAGGTCTGGGGCGTACGCGTCGAGGTTGCCAACAAGCCGGAAGCGATCGATCATCCGAAGCAGTACGCCAAATACCAATGGCTGGGCAAGCCGGACGAAGACATGAAGGCGCTGCTGAAAAAACAGTTCGAGAGCAATCCCGACTGGAAATAAAACGACCTGGGGCGCAGTTGCCTGCGCCTCAAGTAAAGCACTCAGCCAATGCCGGCCTGATGCAGATCGTGCAGGTTGATGGCGCCCACCAGAACGCCATCCAGATTGACCACCGGCGCGGCGCTGATGTGCTGTTCGTGCAATGCCTCCAGCGCTTCTCCGGCACGCCACTGTTCCGGCAAGCGGTAGCCGGGGCGGGTAATCGCCGGGCCTAACGCATCCTGCAGGCTATGGCCTTTCACCAACCAGCGGCGCAGGTCGCCGTCGGTAAACACCCCCACCACTTTTTGCTGCGCATCGCACACCGGTACCAACCCCAGCCCGGTGCGGCTCAGTTCGAGCATCGCTTCCATCACGTTGGCGTTTTCACTGACCTGCGGCAGACGATCGCCGGTGCGCATCAGGTGGTGTACCCGGTTCAACAGGCGCGCGCCCAGGCTGCCGCCCGGATGGGAGCGGGCAAAGTCTTCGGCGTTGAACCCGCGCTGGCGCATCAATGCCATCGCCAGCGCGTCGCCCATCATCAGCGTATTGACCGCGCTGGAGGTGGGTGCCAGCCCCATCGGGCAGGCCTCACGTTCGACGCTGATGTCCAGCACGCAGGCGGCGGCCAGCGCCAGCGGCGACTCTTTACCGCCGGTAATGGCGATCACCGGGATGTTATTTTCCGCCAGCAGCGGCAGGATCAAATCCAGCTCCTTGGCGCGGCCGGAATAGGAGATAAACACCACCACGTCGTCGGCGCCGATCATGCCGAGATCGCCGTGCAGCGCCTCCGCAGGGTGGACGAAGAACGACGGCGTGCCGGTGCTGGCCAGCGAGGCGGCAATTTTTTTGCCGATGTGGCCGGATTTGCCGATACCGGAAATCACCGCCTTGCCCCGGCAGTTGAGCAGCAGCTCGCAGGCGCAGACGAAGTTGTCGTCCAACCTTGCCAGCAGGCGCTGCGCTTCGGTCAGCTCAATTTCCAGCGTTTCGCGGGCAAAGGCCAGCAGGGCAGTAGCGTTACTCATCGGAATCTCCGGTAACCACATCAGAAGGAAAGGAAGGTGAAAATATCACGACTCAGGGGAAATCACTAAGTACAGCGTCTTTCTATGTGGTCAATTCCGGATCGGGATCGCAGAGGCAGAATAATAGCAAGCCCGATGAATTGGGCTTGCAGTATGAAGAGCCGCGTATCAGGCGATGGTGACGTTCTTGTCCAGATAGGTGTCCTGCACGGCGTTGATCAGCGCCACGCCTTCTTTCATCGATTTCTTGAACGCCTTGCGCCCCAGGATCAGACCCATGCCGCCCGCACGCTTGTTGATGACGGCGGTGCGCACCGATTCCTGCAGGTCGTTTTCACCGGCGGCGCCACCGGAGTTGATCAAGCCCGCGCGGCCCATATAGCAGTTGGCCAACTGGTAACGCACCAGATCTATCGGGTGGTCGGTGGTCAGCTTGTTGTAGACGCGGTCATCGGTATAGCCGAATTTTACTGCGCGGTAGCCGCCGTTGTTTTCCGCCATTTTTTGCTTAACGATATCGGCGCCGATGGTGGCGGCAATATGGTTGGCCTGGCCGGTGAGATCGGCGCTGGAATGGTAATCTACGCCGTCTTTGGTGAATGCCGGGTTACGCAGATAGGCCCAGAGTACGGTGACCATGCCCAACTCGTGCGCGCGTTCGAAGGCGGCAGAGATCTCCTCGATCTGGCGGCGAGATTGCTCGGATCCGAAGTAAATGGTTGCGCCGACCGCGACCGCCCCCATATTGAAAGCCTGCTCGACGCTGGCATACAGCGTCTGGTCGTATTGGGTCGGATAGCTCAGGGTCTCGTTATGGTTCAGTTTGACCAGGAACGGAATTTTGTGGGCGTAGCGGCGTGATACCGACGCCAGCACCCCGTAGGTGGAGGCGACGCAGTTACAGCCTGCCTCGATAGCCAGCTCGACGATGTTTTTCGGATCAAAATACAAGGGGTTGGCGGCGAAAGAAGCACCGGCCGAGTGTTCGATGCCCTGATCGACCGGCAGAATCGACAGGTAACCGGTACCGGCCAGGCGGCCGTGATTGAGCAGGGTTTGCATGGAGCGAAGGACGGTGTTGGGACGGTTGTTATCGATCATTATCCGGTCGACAAAGTCGGCGCCCGGCAGGTACAGATTCTCAGCAGGGATGGTGGTACAGCGGTGTTGCAACAGGTCTTCCGCTTCCTTTCCTAACAACTGCGCGATATCAGTCATGATTGACTCCCGATTTAGCTCCCTCATACACCGGCAATGCCATCCCCGTCGTCTTTCAAGCCCTGGCTGCAACTTGAAAGCCATAGGGGATATTGGGTCACCGGCATAGCAGAAAGCGGTGATTAAAGCTGAAAAAACGAGACTACTGAATTTCCTTTGGCAAGGAGAAACAATAGATGCGATTGAGAGGAAATTCCATTTGCAGGGGCAAATACGCGAGGGCGATCGCCCCCGGCGCGGTAACTGGCTGATTACTCGATATCGAACCATTCGGTGTTTTGCAGGGCGATCGGCGTAATAGAGTAAATCATCTCCTGCAGGTGCTCATGGATGGCGCGTTCGGCGGCGTCCGCATCCTGCGCCTTGAGTGCGGCAAAGATCCGATAATGCTGCTGGATCAGGCTTTCCGGCGGCGACACCTCGCTCAGGCTGAGAAAACGCACCCGGTCCATGGTGGCCTTGATGGTTTCGATGGTTTCCCAGGCCAGCGGGCAGTCGGCGAACTGGGTCAGCAACTGGTGGAACTCGTCATCCAGCGTCAAAAACTCACGCGTTTGTTGGTTTTGCGCTGCCAGTTCCTGGCGATGCAAATTGTGCTCCAGCGTCATCAGCTGTTCCGGCGTGATCCGCTGCGCCACGCGGCGGACGATCGCGCATTCCACCGCCTGACGGATAAAGCGCCCGTCGGCCACCCGTTTGGCGGAGATCTTCATCACGAAAGTGCCGCGCTGCGGCAGTATCTGCACCAAACCGGCCTCCGCCAGCTTGATAAAGGCCTCGCGCACCGGTTGGCGCGAAACGCTAAAGCGGGTGGAAATTTCTTTCTCGGAAAGCAACGTGCCGGGCGGAATGGTGCAGTCGACAATGTCTTTACGCAGGAAACGGTAAATTTGCTGGTTGACCGGAAGGGTATTGGTGAGGCTATAGGATTCAGACATGGCGACGATCGGTAATCTGGCTGGGATTCGGATGCCACCATACTAGCAGATTATCGTTTGACGGCGGGTGGATAAATCCACCCGCCAAACAGGACTATTCAATGATGCCAGTCCTGATATTCCTGCCGCCGCCTCAGTGGTGCGGTTTCAGGCATCAGGCACAAGCCGATGGCCGACACCAGGCCCAGGACCATCATGTATCCTGCCAGGCCATAGTAATGGCCGCCGGTCATCTGCAGGATCTTCACCGCCAGCAACCCAAGGATGCCGCTGCCGATCAACGAGCCGATTTGCCAGATCAGTGCAATGCCACTGCAGCGAATGCGGGCCGGGAACAGCTCTGGGAAGAAGGAAGCCTGCGGGGCATAGCACATGCTGTGGCCGAGCGTGAGCACCAGAATCATGGCGATTTGAGTGACCCAGTAGCTGTCGAGGTTGATCGCCATAAAGAACGGCACTATGCAGATCACCTGCAGCAACGCACCGGCGATGTACACCGGCTTTCTCCCTAATCGATCGGAAAGATGGCCCATCAGCGGAATGGCGAAAATTTCCAGCAGCACCGCCACGATCATCGCCTCTAGCAGAATGGTTTCATTCAGATGGTTGGCTTTGCCATAGGCCAGCACGATCACCGTGAACATGGCAAAGGCGCAGGCTTCAATCAGTTTGGCGCATACCCCTTTACCGATCAGGCCAGGGTAGGTGCGGACCACTTCGACCACCGGCCGGCTCTCAACCGCCTTGGTAGCGCGAATTTGGTTAAATACCGGCGATTCGTCGATCTTCAGGCGGATAAACAGCCCGACGATCACCAACAGCAGGCTGAGCAGAAACGGGATGCGCCAGCCCCAATCCAGCATCTGCGCCGGCGACAACAGGGCAGTCAGCAAAGCGAACAGCCCCGAGGGCAGCAGGAAGCCGGCCGGCGCGCCAATCTGCACCCAACTGGCGTAGAAGCCGCGGCGTTGCGGCGGTGAGTATTCTGCCGTCATCAGCACCGCGCCCGCTTGCTCCCCACCGACGCCGAAACCTTGCAGCACGCGGATCAGGATCAGAGCTATGGGTGCCCAGATACCGATTTTCTCATAGGTGGGCAGCAGGCCGATGCAGAAGGTGCCGAGGCCGACGATCAGGATGGTGATCACCAGCGCTTTTTTACGACCGACTTTGTCGCCGATGTGACCGAACACGATGCCGCCCAGCGGGCGAGCGAGGAAACCGACCGCATAGGTGGCGAAGGCCGCCAGCGTGCTGATCAGCGGATCGGCACTGGGGAAGAAAAGTTGGCCAAAGAACAGCACTGCAGCGGTGCCGTAAGCGAAAAAGTCATAGTACTCGGCCGCCGTTCCTATCGCGGACGCGCTGGCGACACGCCGCAATAGCGGTTGGTTGGTCTTGTCGACGGTATCATGCGTGGTTGCGGACATCAGAAGCCTCCTGTGTGTTTGGACAACCCGGCAACGCTGGCCCTGGCGCCATGTTGCAACAGAGCCATATAGGCATCGGTCACGGCGCTGACGAACGGCGAGCTGTCTGGGAGATCGCGGCCAAATACCGTATCGAGCTGCAGCAGAGCCCGCACACGTTCGGGGCCTTCGCGGCTGTTGCTGACCAAATCGGCAATAGGTTCGCGCAATGGATCGCTGATTTCTATCGGCCGGCCCTGCTCATCCAGGCCGCCGACGTAGCGCATCCAACCGGCCACGCCCAATGCCAGGGCGTCGAAACGGCTGCCGTGCGCCAGATGGTGGCGAATGGGATCCAGCAGGCGCTGCGGCAATTTTTGCGTGCCGTCCATGGCGATCTGCCCGGTGCGGTGTTTCAACGCGCCGTTACGGTAGCGCTGCAACAGCGAGTCGGCGTAATGCGCCAAATCGACACCGCTTATTTGTAAGGTCGGCGCCTGTTCCGCCAACATCAAATGGCGAGCGCCGCGGACAAAATCCTCATCCTGCATGCAGTCGCTGACGTGCGGATAACCGGCCAGATAGCCGAGATAGGCAAGGAACGAGTGGCTGCCGTTCAGCATCCGCAGCTTCATTTCCTCATACGGCAGCACGTCGCTGACCAGCTCGGCACCCGCTAACTCCCACTCAGGCCGCCCCTGCGGGAAGTCGTCTTCGATCACCCATTGGCGAAAGGGCTCGCAGGCCACGCCGACCGCATCGCTCACGCCGCCCAGCAATGCCTGCAACTGGCGTTGGGTTTCCGGCGTTACCGCCGGGACGATGCGGTCTACCATGGTGGAAGGAAAGCGGACGTTTTGCCGCACCCAGTCGGCCAACCCGGCATCCTGGCGTTGCGCCAACTGAGTGACGACGTTGCGGGTGACCTGGCCGTTGGCCGGCATGTTGTCGCAGGACATCACGCTAAACGCCGGCAGGCCGCGTTCCCGACGCAGGCGTAGCGCGGCCAGGATCAGCCCCGGCGCGGACTGCGGCCGCAGCGGGTTGGCGATGTCGTGCTGAATATCCGGGTGATCGAGCATCAACTGGCCGCTGGCGGGTTGATAGCAGTAGCCTTTCTCGCTGACGGTCAATGAAACTATGGCAATCTCTGGTTGCGCCATGGCGTCGAGTACCGCTGCCAACCCGTCGACCTGCAGGTGCAGCGCTTGCCTGATCACGCCGATCGTCCTGCCGCGCCAGCCGTCACCGTCCATTTCGGCCACCGTATACAGCAAATCCTGCTGCTGCAGATCGGCGATTTTTTGCTGGCCGTTATGCATGCTGATCACGCAGTAACCCCAATCGCCGGCGCGATCGTTGGCCAACTGCTCGGCATACACCGCCTGATGTGCGCGGAAAAAGGCGCCAAAGCCAAGGTGGACAATGCGGGGTTTTATTCGTTCTCGGGCGTAACCTGGCTGGGCAATTGCCGCCGGCAGCGCGCTGTTGCTGGAAAGTGTCATGCTGAAATCCCTGAAAGAGCGGGGCGGCGCTGGCTGCCCCGAAGCGGTTAGTGTTTCGAGATCTGCGGTTGCGCGGCATTGCGCGGTGCCTTGATCACCAGCAACACCAGCACGGCGCCGAGTGCGGCCACGCCGCCGGCCAGGATAAAGGCGCTGTCGAACTTGCCGGTGTTCTGCACGATATAACCGGTCACTACCGGGCCAATGATCCCCGACACGCTGCCGATCATATGAACAAAGCCGCTGGCGCCGCCGACCCGGGATTTATGCACCACGTCCTGAATGATCGCCCAATAAATGGCCCCGGTGATATACAGGAAGAAAATGGAGACCGACATCAGCATCACCGCCGGCACCACGCTGCTGACGGTGCCCGCGAATGCTACGCAAATGGCCGCCGCCAACAGACTGGTCACCAAGACGATCTTGCGTGACAGCAGCAGCTTGCCGGTGATATTGAAAATCTTGTCGGAGATATAGCCGCCGAGCGCCAGTCCAACGAAGCCGACAATCCACGGGATCATGGTGGTGAGGCTCATTTCCTTGATGTTCAGGTTGTGCGCCTGCACCAGATACGCCGGGAACCAGCTCAGGAAGAAGAACAGGATGTAGTTGTAGCAGAAGAAGGCGAATGCGGTGACCAGGATGATCGGTTGCTTCAGGTAGTAGCCCAATCCATGCGCGGCGTCGCTCAGCTCTTCTTCTTCGCTGATTTTTTCCTCTTTCAGTTTGTTGATCAACGCCCGTTCGTTTTCGCTGACGTGCTTGCTCTTGGCCGGGTTATCCGCCACCACGAAGAACCACACCAGCATCCAGACGATGCCGATCGCGCCGATGATCATGAACGCCATCCGCCAGCCGAACGCCAGCGCCAGATAGCCGACGATCGGCCCGGCTACCGCGCCGCCCAAAGGTGAGCCGGCGCTGAGCAGGCCCATGGCGGTGGCCGCCTGTTTCTTCGGGAACCAGCCGTTGATCATTTTGTTGGCGGAAGAGCTGATCGGCCCTTCGGCCATGCCGAACAGGATGCGCAGGATCAGCATCGAATAGAAGCCGGTGGCGAACGCCGTCATGCCGCAGAAGATTGACCATAAGGCCACGGCGATGCCGAGTACCAGCGTCGGGCCGTACTTGTCGACCGCCAGCCCGCCGATAAAGTTGAAGATGGCGTAGCCGAAGAAGAAGCTGCCGAAGATGAGGCCGAACTGCTCGGCATTCAGCGTCAGATCTTTTTCGATCATCGGTACGGTAATCGACAGCGCGACGCGGTCGAGGTAGTTGATCATAAAGACCATGAACAGCAGGAATACTATGGTCCAACGCAGGTTTTTAAACATGAAAGCACTCCATATATTTCTAGTTTTGATGCTTTGTTGTCTGCAAGGGCGACTGGGCCGCCCTATGCCCCGGTGTTAAAAAAAACTAACTGAATTGCAGTAACACTTTGCAGCAGGTGCGCTGGTCTTTTTCGAACATCAGCATCGCCTGCTCCACTTCACCGGCGGCTACGCAATGGGTGATTAACCGTTGCGGGTCGATTTTTCCGTCGGCCATCCAGTCGATAACCTGCGGGAAGCGGGCGCTGTTGAGGCGCGAGGAGAAAATCGACAGCTCCTTGCTGGTGATGCTTTGCTGGGTGACGGTGCAGGCATCGCCGGAGAAACCCATGATGCCAATGCGCGCCGCCGGTGAGGCCAGATGAATGGCTTCCTGCAAAATGGCCGGGTGGCAGGCGGCGTCGACGATCAACGTCGGGCGGATGCCGCGCTGTTCCAGTTCGGCCGGCAGCGAAGCCTCGGCGTTATTGAACGTCCAGTCGGCACCGTTTTCTTGCGCCATAACCAGCCGTTCAGCAATGCGGTCGGTGACGATCACCTGCTTCACGCCGTAGACCCCTTTCAGCGTTTGGATCACCGTCAGCCCCATCGGCCCGGCGCCGTAGATCAGCGCGATATCATCGGCCCCGGGCTGCAGATGGGCGGTGATATTGGCGGCAATGGTGAAAGGCTCGACCATCGCGGCGTGGCGATCGCTGATGCTTTCCGGAATGCGGTAAGCGTTGCGCGCCGGGGCGCAGGCATAGTCGCTGAAGCCACCGTCGCGGTGCACGCCGATCACCTGCAGCTCGGTACAGACGTTGGGGCGCCCGATGGAACAAGGATAACAATGGCCGCAGCTCACTACCGGATCCACCGAAACGCGTTCGCCGATACGTTGCGGGTCGACATCGCTGCCCACCTGGTCAATCACGCCGAAAAATTCATGGCCGATCACGCGCGGGTAGCGGGCGAACGGGTTATGCCCATGATAAATGTGCACATCGGAGCCGCAGATGCCGGCAAACTTCACCTTTACCCGCACTTCGCCGGCCGCCGGTTGCGGCAGCGGGCGCTGCTGGATAACCAGCCGGCCAGGTTGTTCAATCACCACGCTTTGCATAGTGCGTTCTCCCGTTACCAGTTCCATAAGGTGCCGTCCTCCAGGCGCGCGACCGGCAGATAGGCCGGTTCGTACGGATAGCGTGCGGCCAGTTTTTCGTCGAACTCAATGCCCAGTCCCGGTTTGTTGCCCGGGTGCATGTAGCCGTCGTTGAAGGTCCAGCTGTGCGGGAACACCTCGAGCATTTGTTCGGAGTAACCCATATATTCCTGTACGCCAAAGTTCGGCACCCACAGATCAAAGTGCAGCGCCGCCGCCATGCAGATAGGCGACAGATCGGAAGGGCCATGCGAACCGGTTCGCACCTGATACAGCGAGGCGAAATCGGCGATGCGGCGCATACCGGTGATACCGCCGGCGTGGGTGAGGGTGGTGCGGATATAGTCGATCAGCTGTTCTTCAATCAGCTGTTTGCAGTCCCAGATGCTGTTGAAGACTTCGCCGACGGCGATAGGCGTAACGGTATGCTGGCGGATCAGCCGGAAGCATTCCTGGTTCTCCGCCGGGGTCGGATCTTCCATCCAGAACAGTCGGTACTGTTCAATGCTTTTGCCAAAACGCGCGGCCTCGATCGGCGTCAACCGGTGGTGCATGTCGTGCAGCAGATGCTCGTCAAAACCGAACCTGTTGCGCACTGCCTCGAACAGTTTGGGGGTGAAATCGAGGTATTTCTCCGTGGACCACAGTTGCTCTTCCGGCCAGTTGCCTTTGGTGGCCGGCTCATAGGCCAGCCCTTTGCCTTTGGCCATGCCGTAGGTGGTTTTCATGCCCGGTACGCCGCACTGGGCGCGGATGGCCTTAAAGCCCAGCTCTTTATGTTTGGCGTAGTCGTCGAGCACTTCGTCGATGGAATGGCCGGTGGTGTGGCAGTAAACCATTACGCCGGTGCGCGATGCGCCACCCAGCAACTGATACAGCGGCATATTGGCAGCCTTGCCCTTGATGTCCCACAGCGCCATATCGACGGCGGAGATGGCGGACATGGTGACCGGGCCGCGCCGCCAGTAGGCGCCCTTATAGAAGAATTGCCAGATGTCTTCGATCTGGTGGGCATCGCGGCCGATCAACTGCGGGCAGACATGATCTTTCAGGTAGGACGCCACCGGCAGTTCGCGGCCGTTGAGGGTGGCGTCACCGATGCCGGTAATGCCGTCGTCGGTGGTGATCTTCAGCGTGACAAAATTCCTGCCTGGGCAAGTGACAAACACCTCTGCGTTAACAATTTTCATAACGTTTACATCCTGTTCCCACGGGTCATTAATAGGGGGGAAAATACGCCATGAACTAACTACCATACAAGTATGATTTAAAGGATTTGCCGGGGAAGATCACATTTCATCGCGTAACAGAGGGAAGAAAGGAGGGGGGACCGAGAGGGGGCGCAGCAGGTTGGCCGCGCCCCGGAATCAGGTTGCTTCCCGGCAGAGCCGGGGCCACCTTAGCCCAGCAGCTCGCAGTTTGGCGGCAGGCGGCATTCGATGGCGTTCGGCAGCACTTCGATGCGGAAATGCGTGCCCTTCAGCGGTTCGCCGTCGAGGTTAAAGGTGATCTCGTGCGGCGCATTGATTTCCAGCCACGGCAGCGCAGCGCTAACCACGTTTTTGTTTTCCTCACCGTTAACCAGGCTGGCCACCAACGCCGGCAGCAGTTCGTCCGCGATCAGCAGCCGCAGTTGCAGCAACCCGTCGTTGATTAACGCGTCCGGGCACAGTTGCTGGCCGCCTCCGGCCTGCTTGCCGTTGCCGATGCCAATCACCAGTGCGTCTCCGGACCACTGGAAATCCGGCCCGCGGATCTCGCAGCGGTCGGCTTTCAGCGTATCCATGCGCAGCAGGCCATGAATAAAGTAAGAAACGCCGCCCAGCGCGGCCTTTAGTTTTTCCGGCGTCTCGGTGGTGATGCGGGTGCCGAAACCGCCGGTCGCCATGTTGATAAAGTAGCGCTCGTCATTGACCTTCGCCAGGTCGATCGGCACCGCGCGGCCTTTCATCGCCAACTGCAGCGCCTGTTCCGGCATCAGCGGGATATTGCAGGCCACGGCGAAATCATTGGCGGTGCCCAACGGCAGTACGCCCAGCACCGGGCGGCTTCCCGCAGGCAGTGCCGTCAGCGCGGCGGCCACTTCGTTGATGGTCCCGTCGCCGCCGCCGGCAATCAGGGTGGCGACCCCCAGTTGGCAAGCTTCCTTCACATAACGCGCTGCGTCACCCTGTTCCCAGGTCACGCGAACGTGCAGGGTTTGGCCCTCATCCCGCAGCTTTTGCACCGCAAGGCGAACTTCTTCGTTGCCGGCGCCTTTGCCATTAATGATAAGAAGCGCTGACGTGTGTTGACTCATTCCCTCTCTCCCGGCTGACAAATGCTTTGGACAGAAACGATAAACCACAAGTGGAGAGCAGACCATCAGAATATTCAGTTAATTCTGATTATCGGCGATAGCCCAGCGATTATTTCTGCATGTTTGACTTAATTTAAGATATAGACACTGTGTCAGTGACGAGTTTTTTGTTAATGGATTAATTAATCTCTGTCGTTGGATTTTTTATATGGAAGTGCGGAACGACCTGTTATTAAAATAGATAACTCGATAGTCTTAAATGTCGATAAAATAGGAAGGCTATATTGGCGGGTATTGTGGAGATACCAAAGAAAAAGCCGGCCCAAGGGAGATTGGACCGGCTAAGGAGGTGGTTCCTAGTATTGCTATGCAAATATTTTTCATTCTTGGTTTTAAGCAGCACGATAATAACCAAGCTGCGAAGTCATTGATGTGATCCAATTCTAATATTTGCTAAAAATCGCCACCTAAGGGTGGCGATTGGTGTTTTTTACGCGGCAGTGCTCGGGGCGTCCGACAAATTGCGGATCAGCAATGCGTAATTGAGATCGATATCCTGTGGGATCGGCAAATAAACGATATGACCGTTGCCGGGTGCCACGGCGATCGCTTCGCCTTTTTTATTTTGCATGCTCTCCAGAGTAAACAACACGTTACCGCCGGGGGTCATCATCTCCACACTGTCGCCGATCATAAACTTGTTTTTCACGTCCACTTCCGCCCAGCCGTCGCGCCTTACGCCGGTGAATTCGCCGACGAACTGCTGGCGTTCGGACAGCGAGGAGCCGTAATCGTAATTTTGCTGGGCTTCATGCACGTGACGGCGCAAGAATCCTTCGGTGTAGCCGCGGTGCGCCAAGCCTTCCAGCGTGGTAAGCAGCGTGGGGTCGAACGGCTTGCCTGCGACCGCATCGTCAATGGCGCGGCGGTAAACCTGTGCAGTGCGTGCGCAGTAGTAAAAGGACTTGGTGCGGCCTTCAATTTTCAGCGAATGCACGCCGAGTTGAGTCAGGCGCTCTACGTGCTGGATGGCGCGCAGGTCCTTCGAGTTCATGATGTAGGTGCCGTGTTCATCTTCGAAGGCGCTCATGTATTCATCCGGCTTTTGCGCTTCGGAGAGCATGAATACCTTGTCGGTCGGTGCGCCGATACCCAGCGTCGGCTCGACGGTCTGCACCGGGATCGGCTCATGCAGATGCACGATGTTGCCGGTGTCATCCTCTTTGCCTTCTTCCGCCTTGTACTGCCAGCGGCAGGCGTTGGTGCAGGTGCCTTGGTTGGGATCGCGCTTGTTGATATAGCCGGACAGCAGGCAGCGGCCGGAGTAGGCCATGCACAGCGCGCCGTGGACGAAGATTTCCAGCTCCATCTCGGGGACCTGGGCGCGGATCTCGGCGATCTCCTCCAGCGACAGCTCACGCGACAGGATCGCGCGCGTCAGCCCCATCTGCTGCCAGAACTTCACCGTCGCCCAGTTGACCGCATTGGCCTGCACCGACAGATGAATGTCCATCTGCGGGAAGGCTTCGCGCACCATCATGATCAGGCCGGGATCGGACATGATCAGCGCATCCGGGCCCATGTCGATCACCGGCTTCAGGTCGCGTAGAAAGGTTTTCAGCTTGGCGTTGTGCGGAGCTATGTTCACCACCACGTAGAACTTCTTGCCCAGCGCGTGGGCTTCGTTGATCCCCTGCGCCAGATTCTCGTGATTGAATTCGTTGTTGCGCACCCGCAGGCTGTAACGCGGCTGGCCGGCATAAACCGCATCGGCGCCATAGGCAAAGGCGTAACGCATGTTTTTCAGCGTTCCGGCCGGGGAGAGAAGTTCCGGTGTAAACATAATGAGTCTCGGTCTGATTTCAGGTCAGTATACCTGTGTCTTGCAAGCCGCAGCGTTGTTGGCCGCAACATGAAAGCCAGTGGGTATAACGCACCACCAAATGGCGCAGTAAAAGCGGGGGATTGTAGCGGCAGCGCGGCAAGAAATCAGCAGTTAACCGGATTTATTACAGGGGGATTGATCCCGGTCATAAGAAAAACGCGCGATGATGACCATCGCGCGCCGGGTGACGTAGCTATGCGCTTAAATCGCGCACGTCAGTGCTCGGGCCGTTCTTGATCACCGACTGAATGCCGTTTTTCGCGGCAGTTTCAGAACTGTACATTTCACTGACGCCGATCACCTGATGGTTCTTGGCTTTCAGTACAAAGTAAGGTTGATTGCTGGCGCTGTGTTTCAATTCATACTGCGCTTCCTGGGGGGAGTTGGTTTGCACCGAGGCAATACCGTTTTCCGCCGAGGCTTTGCTGGCATACATCTCACTGCCCAGAATGATTTCGCCATTGCTGGCTTTCAGGTTGAAGTGGTATTGCCCATTCTTTGCTTTTTTCAGCTCATAGTGACCGATTGCCATGTTTCCTCTCCTGTGGGTTCCGATAAGTGATGTAAGTGTAGCCAATAGCTTGAAATTGGGCGGCTAATAAACATCCCTTGCGCAGCATAGCCTAAAAAAGACGCAATTTTTTTGCGTTGGTGCTGAGTTTCATCAGCGAAGGGCACCAAAGCACGGGAAGCTAATGGCGATCCCGATGCCCCAAATTGCGCAGCTGGCCGCATATTGAATAACGCGGTATTCCCCGGAAGGGCATGGCGCGCTAAGGTTTGCCGCATCGCAAAGCAATGCGATTAAAAAACAAGCGAAGCATCTTGGCATCGACGCTGTACAGGCATATGCTTGGGCCTATGCCTGTCAGGAGGGTGCAGATGGAAAGAATCGCAAAGCTGTTTAAAAATGGCAGAAATCAGGCGGTGAGGTTACCCGTGGAATTTGAATTTGACACAGACCGCGTGTATATCCGCCGCGATCGGGAGGGGAATGTGATTTTATCTAAATACCCGGCAAAACCGGACAGTTGGGAGCCGCTGTTGAACATCATCGCCAAAACGCCGGTACCGCATGATTTTCTGGGCGCGGATGAACGCCAACAGGGCATTGCCGACCGGGATCCTTTCGCAGAGGAAGAGTAAGCATGTATATGTTTGACACCAATACCGTGAGCCACCTGTTTCGCAGGCACCCAGGTTTGCTGAGTGCGATGGAAAAGGTGCCGCCTTCCACCGTATGCATTTCCAGCATCACGGAGGCGGAGCTGCTTTTTGGCGTGGCCAAACGGCAGAGTAAAGCGTTGAAAGCCATGGTAACGGCGTTTTTAGCCGCGGTGACCGTTTATGACTGGGATAGCGAAGCTGCCCGCTGTTATGGCGTAATGCGGGCGAGCATGGAGAAAAAAGGCAAAGTCCTGGGCGCGCTGGACCAGTTGATTGCCGCGCATGCGCTTAGCCGGGGCGCGACAATGGTCACTAGCGATCGGGCCTTCGGCATGGTGTCCGGGCTGGACGTTGAAGACTGGACCCTATAGGCCGTTTATCAGTCGACAAGGTTCGGATTCCCAACGATAGCCCACGCCGTATACCGAGCGAATAAACGACTTTTCACCGTCGATCAGCTCCAGCTTGCGCCGCAGGTTTTTGATATGGCTGTCGATGGTTCGGTCGGTCACCACCCGGTAGTCGTCATACAGATTATTCAGCAATTGCTCACGCGAGAAGACGTTGCCCGGCTGGCTGGCCAGGGTCTTCAACAGACGGAATTCCGCCGGGGTGAGATCCAGCATCTGGCCCTGATAGCTGGCCTGAAAGCGCGGTTCGTCGATATGCAACTGCGTTTCTTCCTGCTGGTTTTCCAGCGGCCGGTAGCAGCGGCGCAAAATGGTTTTCACCCGTGCCACCACTTCTCGCGGGCTGTAAGGCTTGCAGATGTAATCGTCCGCGCCAATTTCCAGCCCCAGCAGGCGATCGATCTCCTCAATCTTCGCCGTCACCATCACCACCGGGACATCGGTAAAACGGCGCAACTCGCGGCACACCGTCAACCCGTCGCTGCCCGGCAGCATTAAATCCAGCAGGATCAGCGCCGGGGAGTGTTCATGCACCGCCGGCACCACCTCGCTGCCGTTGGTCAGCCAGCGGGTGGCGTATCCGGCGGCCTGCAGATAGTCCACCAGCAGTTGGCCCAGCTTGGGTTCATCTTCAACAATCATGATTTGCAACGGCTGATTCTGGGATTCCATCATGGCGCCTTATTCATTATCGGGGTGGCAAATTCTACTGTAATCTGCACGCCGCCCAAAGGCGAGTGCGCAGCAAAGATCCGGCCGTTGTGGGCTTCCACGATGTTTTGACAGATCGACAACCCCAGACCGGAACCGCCGCTGGCACGGTTGCGCGAACCTTCGGTGCGGTAGAAGCGTTCGAAAATGCGCGCCAGCTGTTCGTCGGTGACGCCCGGCCCGCTGTCCCGCCAGTAAAGCCGCAGTTGGCCCGGCAACTGTTCTGCGCCAATCTCCAGCCTACCGCCGGCGTCGGTGTAACGCAGGCTGTTCTCCAGCAGGTTGTTGAACAACTGATTGAGACGATCGGGATCGCCGAACAGCGGCGCCTGTTCCGGCAACAAGGTGACGATCTCGAGCCCTTTGGCGCGAAAACGCTCGCGAAAGGCGGCGACCGCAATTTGCAGCAAATGCACGCAGTCCACCGCCGATTTACGGTAGGCCAGCGCGCCGAGATCGGACAGCGAAAGCTGATGCAGATCGTCCACCAGCTTGGTCAGGGTGGTGACTTCCGCCTGCAACGAGCTGAGTGAGGCCTGCGTCGGCTGGCGCACGCCGTCCTGCAATGCCTCCAGTTCGCCACGCAGCACCGCCAGCGGGGTGCGCAACTCGTGCGACACGTCGGCCATAAAAGCGCGCCGCATCTGCTCGTTTTTTTCCAGCGAGGTGGCGAGCTGATTGAAATCCTGCGCCAGGCGGCCGAGCTCATCCTGGCTGTCGACGGTCACGCGGGTGCTGAAATCACCGGCAGCCAGCCGGTGGGTGCCGGCGACCAGCCGTTTGACCGGTGCCAACAGCCCGCGCGACATCAGCCAGGTTACCGCCGCCGCCAGCAGCGTGGAGAGGGCGACTATCATCCAGCTGGTGCGTTTTTGCTGCTGATCGAAATTGATATCGGTATTGCGGGTCAGCCGCTCGACCGGCGTGGTGATCACCCAGCCGACGATTTCGTTGTTGTAGCGGATCGGGTGGCGCGGGCCTTCTTTGGGCACCGGGCCGGAATGCCCCACCAGTCGGTTGAATTGGTTGTCCACCACCCAAAACTGAGTGCGCCAGCCTTTGGGCGGCAGATTGTGGCTGCTGTCGCTGTTTTGTTCGAACGAGCGCATGATCTGGAAAACCACCTGATCGTTATTGCGCAGGAAAGCCCAGTTGCCGTGTTGGCTGTACTGCTCTTCCAGCGCTTCGCTCAGCATGTTGGTGCGCTGCTCGTTGCTGTGCTTGATGTAGTCGATGAAGCCGCGTTCAAAACTGACGCGCACACCCCAATGCATGGTGATCAGCACCAGC
Source organism: Serratia inhibens (assembly GCF_003591175.1). Taxonomy (GTDB): domain Bacteria; phylum Pseudomonadota; class Gammaproteobacteria; order Enterobacterales; family Enterobacteriaceae; genus Serratia; species Serratia inhibens. The sequence continues at coordinate 199,407 of NZ_QYYG01000006.1, forward strand.
ATGCAGGTGGCGAAGATGGCCAGGAACAGTTTCCCGGTAATGCCTATTCTCATTTTTGTAACCTCGTTGAGCCGGTGCCCGGCTCTTTGGTCAGCGTACGGTTTGGTGCGCTATCCGGCGGTACGCGGGCGAAGGCCAGCGCGGGCAGGGCGATGATTAGCGCCATACAGCCGTAGCTGTAAATAAATGCGCTGTGTATCGCCGGGCTGTCGGTGACCACTTGGTGATGGGCAAAGCTGCCAATCAGGATCCCGGCGATGCTGACGCCGAGGCTCATGGACAGCTGCATCACCATCGACAGCAGGCTGTTGCCGCTGCTGGCCAGCCGGTCCGGCAGATCCTTCAGCGTCAGGGTATTCATTGCCGAGAAGCGCAGCGAGTTGACCATGCCCTGGAAGAACAGCACCACCGGCAGCAGCCAGATCCAGCCGATCATCGCTACCAGCGGGAAGCTCAGGCTGATCAACGCCAGCATCAGCGTGGCGGCCACCAGCACGTTGCGGTAACCGAAACGGTTAACCACCCGCACCACGATACGCTTCATCCCCATGCTGCCGATAATCATCGGGATCATCATCAGCCCGGCGTGGAACGGGGAAAAACCCATGCCCACCTGCATGAACAGCGGGGTCATAAACGGCAGCATACCGCTGCCGATGCGGCCCAGCAGGCTGGCGGTCAGCCCCACCTTGTAGGTTTGGGTCCTGAACAGCCGCAGGGAGAACAGCGCCCGGCCGTTACCGCGGGCATGCCACCAGTAACCTGCCAGCGCCGCAATGCCCATCGCCACCAGCCCGACGATAGTGGCGATGGACAGCCCCATGCCCTTGTGGCCGTCAAGCGCCAGCGTCAGCGTCGCCATACCGATCGCCAGCATGATAAAGCCGCCGAGGTCGAAACGCCGGGTCTGCATGCGGTAGTTGGGCATCAGCAGCAGCGTGGCGATGGCACCGGCAATGCCGACCGGGATATTGATCAGGAAAATCCAGTGCCAACTGGCGTACTGCACCAAAAAACCGCCCAGCGCCGGCCCCATCAGCGGGCCGATCTGGCCAGGCAGGGTGACGAAGGTCATCGCCGCCATATATTGCTCGCGCGGCACGATCTTCATTACCGTCAGGCGGCCGACCGGCACCATCATCGCGCCGCCGATGCCCTGGATCACGCGCGAAGCGATCAACTCATTCAGGGTTTCCGAACGGGCGCACAGGATTGAACCCAGGGTGAACAGCACTATGGCGCTGAAGAACACCCGTTGCACCCCAACCCGGTCCGCCAGCCAGCCGCTGGCAGGCAGCATCACGGCTACCGTCAGCACGTAGGAGACGATCACCGACTGCATGCGCAGCGGGTTCTCCCCCAAGCTGGCGGCCATCGACGGCAGGGCGGTATTGACGATGGTGGTGTCCAGCGCCTGCATAAAGAAGCCGAACGCCACGATCCAGAGTTGCCATTGTACTGAGGCGGTGCGTTTTATGATCATCAGTCAACCGGGTTAATCATTAGTGAGGTAGCGGATCCAACTTCTTGCCGCGCCGGAACTTCATCTGCAGCCGGTCAAAATACAGATACACCACCGGCGTGGTGTACAGCGTCAGCAACTGGCTCATTATCAGACCGCCGGCGATGGTGATGCCGAGCGGCTGGCGCAGCTCCGCGCCGTCACCGCTGGTCAGCACCAACGGCAGTGCGCCGAACAGCGCCGCCAGCGTGGTCATCATGATCGGCCTAAAACGCAGCAAACAGGCCTGGAAAATGGCTTCTCGTGCGCTGATGCCGCCGTTGCGCTGCGCATCGAGGGCGAAGTCGACCATCATGATGGCGTTCTTCTTTACGATGCCGATCAACAGCATAATGCCGATCAACGCGATCAGGCTGAAAGGTGCGCCAAACAGCTCCAGCGCCAGCAGCGCGCCGACCCCGGCGGAAGGCAGGGTCGACAAAATCGTCAGCGGGTGAATATAGCTCTCGTAGAGCACGCCGAGCACGATATACACCGTGGCGATCGCGGCGGCGATCAGGAACAGCTGGGATTTCAGCGTATCCTGGAATACCTGCGCGGTACCGGCAAAGGCACCGCGCACCGTGGAGGGTACGCCGAGCGTCGTCATGGCGCGTTCCACCGCGGCGGTGGCGTCTGACAAGCTGCCGCCGTCCGGCAGGTTAAAGGAGATGGTCGAGGCCGCCGACAGCCCCTGATGGTTGACCGACAGCGGCGCATTGGCCGGCTGCCAGCGGGCGAAATAGGCCAGCGGGATCGCCTTGCCGTCTTTGTTTATCACGAACATCTTGTCCAGCGAGCTGACGTCCTGGGTATAGGGCGGCGCCACTTCCATCACCACCTTGTACTGATTGAGCGGCTGATAGATGGTGGAAATCTGCCGCTGGCCGAAGGCGTTGTTCAGCAGGGCGTTGGCGTCGGAGACCGAAATACCGAGCCGTGACATGGTTTCACGGTCGTAGATCAGATCCATTTCCGAGCCTTTGTCCTGCTGATCGGAGTTGACGTCCGCCAGCTCCGGCAGCGCGGCCAGCGCGGTACGGATTTTCGGCTCCCATTCGCGCAGCGCGGCGAGATCGTCTGCCAGCAGCGTGTACTGGTAGCTGGCGTTGGATTGCCGGCCGCCGACGCGGATATCCTGCACCGCCATCAGGAACAGGCTGGCCCCCGGCTCCTTCGCCAGCCGGGCGCGCAGCCGGGCGATCACCTTCTGCGCGTCATCGCTGCGTACCGAAAGCGGCTTCAGCGAGATAAACATCGACCCGCTGTTGGTGCGCGAACCGCCGGTAAAACCGGTGACGTTTTCCACGTCCTTGTCTTCACGCACGATCTTCATGAAGTCTTCCAGTTTGACGCGCATCGCCTGAAAAGAAATGCTCTGGTCAGCCTGGATAAAGCCCAGCAGGCGGCCGGTATCCTGTTCGGGGAAAAAGGTTTTCGGGATGCTGACATACAGCCAGACGTTGAGCGCGATGGTGGCGCAAAATATCGCCAGCACCCACCGCGAGTGGCCGAGCACCCAATTCAGCGAGCGGCCGTAGCCCTGTTGCAAGGCCAGCAACATTTTGCCGAAGCCGCGAATGCGCCGCTGCGCGCGCGCCGGCTGGTGGCGCAGCAGGTAGGCGCACATCATTGGCGTCAGCGTCAGCGAGACGATCAGCGACAGCCCTATCGACACCGACAGGGTGACGGCGAACTCGCGAAACAGCCGCCCGGGCAGGCCGTCCATCAGCAGCAACGGGATAAACACCGCTACCAGCGACACGCTCATCGACAGCACGGTAAAGCCGACTTCCCGCACCCCTTGCAGCGCGGCGTTGAGCGGCTTCATGCCGGCCTCGACGTGGCGCGAGATATTCTCCAGCACCACGATGGCGTCATCGACCACAAAGCCGGTGGCGATGGTCAGCGCCATCAACGACAGGTTATTCAGGCTGAAACCGCACAGGTACATGGCGGCGAAGGAGCCGATCAGCGACACCGGCACCGCGACCGCCGGGATCAGCGTGGCGCGGCCGGAGCGCAGGAAGATGAACACCACCAGGATCACCAAACCTATGGCGATCACCAGCGATTGCTCCACTTCCGCCAGCGAGGCGCGAATGGTCGGCGAACGGTCCTGGGCGATATTCAGCTGGATTGACGCCGGAATACTGTCCTGCAACGTCGGCAACTCGGCGCGAATGCGATCGACGGTTTCAATGATGTTGGCGTCAGGCGCACGGCTGATCGCCAGAATAATCGCCGGCCTGGCGTTGGTCATGCCGGCGTTGCGCACGTCCTGTACCGAGTCTTTGACCTCGGCCACATCCCCCAGCCGCACCGCCGAGCCGTTGTTGTAGTGGATAATCAACGGCCGATAGGCATCGGCGGTTTTCAGCTCGTCATTGGCCTGTATTTGCCAGCGCTGCTGCGGGCTTTCCACCGATCCCTGCGGCCTGCGCACGTTGGCGCCGCTGATGGCCTGGCGCACGGCATCCAGCGATACGCCCTGGTTGAACAGGGCGGTCGGGTTCAACTCCACCCGCACCGCAGGCAGCGAGCTGCCGCCGACCGAGACGTCGCCCACGCCTTCGGTCTGGGCGATTTTCTGCGCCAGTTGGGTGGAAGCAAAGTCGTACAGTTGGCCCTGGCTGTAGGTTTCCGAGGTCAGCGTCAGGATCATGATCGGCGCGTCGGACGGGTTGACCTTACGGTAGCTGGGGCGGTTCGGCATGCCGGTGGGCAGCAGGCTTTGCGCGGCGTTGATTGCCGCCTGCACGTCACGGGCGGCACCGTTGATATCGCGATTGAGATCGAATTGCAGGATCACCCGCGTGCTGCCCAGCGAGCTCATCGAGGTCATCTCATTGACCCCGGCAATCCTCCCCAGCGCACGTTCCAGCGGTGTTGCCACCGACGAGGCCATGGTTTCCGGGTCGGCGCCCGGCAACGAGGCGCTGATCGAAATCACCGGGTAATCGACCTGCGGCAGCGGCGAGACCGGCAGCAGGCTAAAGCCAATCACGCCGCTGATGGCTATCGCCAGCGTCAGCAGCGTGGTGGCGACCGGCCGGTAGATGAACAGGGCGAAGAATTTCACGGCAGCTCCTGCGCATCAGGCTGGCGGCGGGTATTGCGCGCCAGTTTGTCAAACAGCAGGTAGATCACCGGCGTGGTGAACAGCGTCAGGATCTGGCTCATCACCAGCCCGCCGACCATACAAACCCCCAGCGGGTGACGCAGCTCGGCGCCGGCGCCAGTGCTGAGCATCAGCGGCAGCGCGCCAAGCAAAGCGGCCAGCGTGGTCATCAGGATCGGCCGGAAACGCAGCAGGCAGGCCTGATAAATCGCGTCGTACGGCGTCATGCCCTGTTCACGTTCGGCAGCCAGCGCAAAGTCGATCATCATGATGGCGTTTTTCTTCACGATACCGATCAGCAAGATGATGCCGATAATGGCAATCACGTCCAGCTCGCTGCCGGCCATCATCAGCGCCAGCAGCGCGCCGACCCCGGCGGTCGGCAGGGTGGAGAGAATGGTCACCGGGTGAATAAAGCTCTCGTACAGCACGCCCAGCACGATATACATCGCCACTACCGCCGCCAGGATCAGCCACAGCGTGCTGCCCAGCGCCGCCTGGAACGCCAGCGTTGCGCCCTGGAACTGGGTGGTGATGTCTTTCGGCATGTTGAGGTTTTTTTCCGCCAGGGTGATGGCGTCTACCGCTTCGCCCAGCGAATGGTTGCCCGCCACGTTAAACGAGATGGTCGCCGCCGGGAATTGATCGAGATGGTTGACCGACAGCGGCCCAAAGCGTTCCTCGATTTTGGCTATGGTGTTCAGCGGCACCGTGGTGCCGTTGCTGCTGGTCAGGCGGATATCGTTCAGCGCCGCCAGCCCCGGCGTGGTGCTGACATCGTGCTCCAGCACCACGCGGTACTGGTTGGCCTGGGTGTAAATGGTCGAGATCAGCCGCTGGCCGAAGGCGTTGTACAGCGCGTTATCCACGTCGCTCATGCTGATGCCAAGGCGCGATGCCGAATCGCGATCGACATTCACGTAAGCCACCAGCCCTTGATCCTGCCAGTTGCTGGTCACGTCCGCCAACTGCGGCGTCTGCTTCAACTCGGCCATCAGTTTGGGCACCCATAGGCTGAGATCGTCCAGCGACATCGCCTGCAAGGTGAACTGGTATTGCGTACGGCTGACCTGGGTGTCGATGGTCAGATCCTGTACCGGCTGCAGATACAGCTTCACGCCGGGGAACTGTGCGCTCTGTTGTTGCAGGCGGGCGATGATCGCCGGAATGCGTTCACTGCGTTCGCTCAGCGGTTTAAGGTTGATCTGCAAACGGCCATTGTTGAGCGTGGCGTTGTTGCCATCGACGCCGACGAACGACGTCAGGCTTTCCACCGCCGGGTCTTTGAGGATTTCCGCCGCGACCTGCTGTTGGCGTTCGGCCATATTGCTGAACGACACCGTCTGCGGCGCTTCCACCGTGCCCTGAATAATGCCGTTGTCCTGCAACGGGAAGAAACCTTTCGGGATCAGCAGGTACAGCAGCACCGTCAGCGCCAGGGTGCTCAGCGCCACGCCGAGCGTCAGCCACGGGTGATTCAATACGATTTTCAGCCACTTGCCGTACTGCGCAATCACCCGGTCAAAGAAACGTTCGGAGGCGGCGGAAAAGCGGTTCTGCTTGCGCAGCGATTCGTGGCTCAGCATGCGCGCGCACATCATCGGCGTCAGCGTCAGCGACACCACGGCAGAAATCAGGATCGCCACCGCCAGCGTCACGGCGAACTCGCGGAACAGCCGGCCAACGATATCCCCCATAAACAACAGCGGAATTAATACCGCCACCAGCGAGAAGGTCAGCGAGATAATGGTGAAGCCGATTTCGCCGGCGCCTTTCAGCGCCGCGTCGAGCGGTTTTTCACCCTTTTCGATATAGCGCGAGATGTTTTCGATCACCACGATGGCGTCATCGACCACAAAACCGGTGGCGATGGTCAGCGCCATCAGCGTCAGGTTATTGATCGAGAAATCGAGAAAATACATGGCGGCAAAGGTGCCGACCAGCGACAGCGGTACCGCGACGCTCGGGATAATGGTGGCCGGCACGTTGCGCAGGAACACGTAAATCACCATTACCACCAGCGCGACCGCCAGCAGCAATTCAAACTGCACGTCGTTGACCGAAGCGCGAATGGTGGTAGTGCGATCGGTCAGCACCTTGACGTCCACCGACTTCGGCAGGCTTTTTATCAGCTGCGGCAGCATTTCGCGAATGCTGTCGGCGGTGGTGATCACGTTCACGCCCGGCTGGCGCTGAATGTTCAGTACGATTGCCGGCTGTTTGTTGGCCCAGGCGGCCAGGCGGGTATTTTCCGCCCCCTGCTCGATGGTGGCGATATCCTGCAACCGAATGGCCGCGCCGTTTTGGTAGGCGACAATCAGCTGGCGGTAGTCGTCGGCGGATTTCATCTGGTCGTTGGCGGAAAGCGTCACCGAGCGCGTCGGCCCGTCCAGGCTGCCCTTGGCGGAGTTGACGTTAGCGTTGCCGATGGCGGTGCGGATGGTTTCGCTGTCCAGGCCGTAGGCCGCCACCGCCGCGGCGTTGAGCTTCACGCGCACCGCCGGCCGCTGGCCGCCGGAGAGGGTAACCAGACCCACGCCGGTCACCTGGGAAATTTTTTGCGCGACACGGGTTTCCACCATGTCTTCCACCTGGGTCATCGGCATGGCGGTCGAGGTGACGGCCAGCGTCATGATCGGCGGATCGGCAGGGTTGACCTTGCTGTAAATCGGCGGGTAGGGCAGATCGCTCGGCAGCAGGTTGGTGGCGGAGTTGATCGCCGCCTGCACTTCCTGCTCGGCGACGTCGAGCGGCAGCTCAAGCTGGAATTGCAGCGTTACCACCGACGCGCCGCCGGAGCTTTGCGACGCCATTTGTTTCAGGCCGGACATCTGGCCGAACTGGCGCTCCAGCGGGGCGGTGATTGCAGAAGTGACCACGTCCGGGCTGGCGCCGGGATACAGCGTGACCACCTGAATGGTCGGGTAATCCACTTCCGGCAGGGCGGAAACCGGCAGGGCGCGGTAGCCGATAATCCCCGCCAGCAAAATAGCCACCATCAGCAGCGTGGTGGCGACCGGGCGCAGAATAAACAGGCGGGAGGGGCCGCCGCCGGCGTTAGGTGGCATCGCCTGCATCAGGATTTCCCCTGTGCGAGCGGCTGACGGCTGGGTGTGGTCGCCGGCGGGGTGGCCTGCGGTGTCACCACTTCAACCTGCATGCCTTCGGTCAGACGATCGATGCCGTCGGTCACTACCCGGTCACCGGCGTTCAGGCCGGCGCTGATGACCACTTGGCGGCTGTCCTGCACGCCGGTGGTCACGCGGTGCTTGCTGACCTTGTTGTCTTCGCTCAGGGTCCAGACGAAGTTGCCTTCGTTGCCCATCTGCAGCGCGGCGGTCGGGATGACAATCGCGTTATGCAGGGTATCCACCTTCAACCGGGCGTTGACGAACTGGTTCGGGAACAGCGCGTCGTCTTCATTGGTGAAACGCGCCTTCAGCTTGATGGTGCCGGTCGTGGTGTCAATCTGGTTGTCCAGGCTCAGCAGCGAACCGGTCGCCAGTTGAGTCTGGTTGGTGCGGTCCCAGGCTTCTACGCCGATCGGGCCGGCTTTTTGCGCCTTGAGCAAATCGCCGATATTGCCTTCCGGCAGGGTGAACACCACGTCGATGGGGTGGGTCTGGGTGATCACCACGATGCCGGTGGCACTGCCGCTGGTGATGTAGTTGCCGACGTCGACCAGCTTCAGGCCGACGCGGCCGTCAATCGGCGCGGTGATGCGGCTGTAGGTGATTTGTAGTTTGGCGCTGTCGACCGAGCCCTGATCGGCTTTGATCGCGCCTTCGGTTTGTTGCACCAGCGAGAGCTGGGTATCCAGATCCTGACGTGAAACCAGGCTGGTTTTCGCCAGTTGCTGGTAGCGCGCCAGATCTCGCCGCGCATTGGCGAGCGTCGCCTGGTCTTTGGCCAATTGCCCCAGAGCCTGCGTCAGTTGCACTTCAAACGGGCGCGGGTCGATTTCGACCAGCAGATCGCCGGCTTTGACCTGCTGGCCTTCGGTAAAGTGGATCGCCATCAGTTGGCCGTCGACCCGGCTGGTGACGGTGACGGTATTGGCGGCGGTGGCGGTGCCCAACCCGGAGAGATAGCGCGGGACCGTCTGTTCGGTGGCGGTTGCCGCCTGTACCGGCGACATCGGCGGGCCGCGTCGGCCGCCCGCAGGGGCTTTGCCCCCCTCGGCGTGACGTGCGGCAGAGGCAGTATCGGCTGCGGGAGCCGCAGCATTGAAGTGACGCCAAATCAGAACGGCGGCAATGACCACTATCACCACAACCAGCAGGCGCGGCAGCAGTGAACGACGTTGGGTTTTTGCATTCATGGTGGCGAAAATTCTCTCCAAAAGGCAGGGGTGCGGGCACTCATTGCCACAAAAGTTACACTCCTTACAGAATACTAGTTTAGCCAGTAAAGACGGCATAAAAATGAAGGAAATATGGAGGAAGCGTCAGCATTATCTGAATATATCCGTCATCTTTCAAACCGCAGCGTTGTTGGCTGCACGCAGTTATTCGGCCCATCCATGGGCCTCCCCCTTACGGGGCCGCTGCAAGCAGCGTTCAAATCTGCTCCCGGCAGATTTGTCACCCCAATCACTTACCTAAGTAAGCTCATGGGGGCTCCTGCGCTTGCCGCCTAGCTGCAATTTAAAAGCTATAGGATATAAATTGACTATGTTTATAAGCGACCGGCTTTGACTTATAGCCAATGCGTTTTAACGATTTCTTGATTTTGCGCTAATAATTACCTTGCGAATTATTTATCCCATGGAGCATGCAATGAGCAAAAGAGAATTGGGCCGTTCGGGCATTCAGGTGCCGGCATTAACCTTCGGCGGCAATGTGTTTGGCTGGACGGCGGATCGCGAGACTTCATTCAGCCTGCTGGACGCGCTGGTGGAAAATCAGCTCAATTTCATTGATACCGCCGACGTCTATTCGAGCTGGGCGCCGGGTAATCAGGGTGGGGAGTCTGAAACCACGATCGGCGAGTGGCTGAAAAAAAGCGGTAAACGCGACCAGGTGATTATCGCCACCAAGGTAGGCAAGCCGATGGGGGAAGGCAAACAGGGGCTGTCGCCGCGCTACATCCAGCAGGCGGTGGAAGACTCGTTGCGCCGCCTGCAGACCGACTATATCGATCTCTATCAATCGCACGACGATGACCGGGACACGCCGCTGGCAGAAACCCTGGCCGCGTTCGATGCGCTGATCAAGGCCGGTAAGGTGCGGGCGATAGGCGCTTCCAATTATCAGGCCGATCGCCTGGAAGAGGCGCTGAAAGTGAGTGAGCGGGAAGGGCTGGCGCGTTACGAAACCCTGCAACCGGAATACAACCTGTATGCGCGCGAAGGGTTCGAAAAAGAGCTGGCGGCGGTGACGCAACGCCACGGCCTGGGGGTGATCAACTTCTTCTCGCTGGCCAGCGGCTTCCTGACCGGCAAATACCGCAGCGCGCAGGATGAGGGCAAAAGCCAGCGCGGGGACCGTATTGTGGCGCAATATCTCAACCCGCGCGGTTTCCGCATTTTGGCCGCGTTGGATCGGGTGGCGGAAAAACATCGCACTTCACCGACGCAAGTCTCGCTGGCCTGGTTGATCGCCCGGCCGGGCATCACTGCGCCGATAGTCAGCGCCACCTCGTTAAAGCAGTTGGATGAGTTGATCGCCGCTACCCGGCTGCAACTGGACGCCGATGATATCGAGGTGCTGAACGAGGCCAGCGCCTGGTAATACGGATTGCCGGGCGGTAATTTTGCTCTATCCTGAATGGGTCAATGTGATCCATTCAGGGAGCAGCAATGCAAAGCGATATTATCAACGACCTTGCCACGCTGGAGCAGTTGTACGGCAAACCTGCCGCGCCGTCGGTATTTAAAGAAGTCAGTTACATTCACCCGGTCTACCGCCCCTTTATCGAAGCTGCGCCCTTTGCCGCGCTGTCCACCGTTGGCCCGGACGGGATGGACGTCTCCCCACGCGGCGACCCGCCCGGTTTTATTCATATCGAAGACGAGAAAACCCTGCTGCTGCCGGACCGGCGCGGCAACAACCGCATCGACAGCCTGCGCAATATCCTGCACGACAACCGGGTGGCGTTGCTGTTGCTGATCCCCGGTATCGGCGAAACGCTGCGGATTAACGGCCGCGCGGAGATTGTTGTGGCGCAAGAGGTGCTGCAGCGCTTCGCCCACCGCAATATGCTGCCGCGTTCGGTGTTGCGCATTCATGTGGAGGCGGTGTTTTTCCAGTGCAGTCGGGCGATATTGCGCTCAGGGCTATGGAACGAAGCCAGCCACCTTGAACGTTCGGCGCTGCCCAGCACCGGCAACATTCTGGCCGAGGTGAGTAAAACGCAGTTTGACGGCGACGAGTACGACAGCGCACTGCCGCAGCGGCTGCGGGATACGCTGTATTAGCGCGGCGCGGCGTTTAACAATGTCAGTAGCCGGGCGAGGCAGCTTTCCACCGGCTGGCCGGCGGTATCGATGCGGGCCACGGGCGTGGCCCAGGGCGTATAGTCGTGGCCGATAACGCTCTGCCAACCGGGGAGTTTCAGCTCGGCGATATCCCCGTCGCGGGTTTCCACCCGGCGGCGGTGTTCGGCGCTGTCGGAACAGTAGACTTCAATATCAAAGCAAGCGGTGCCGGCTCGTTGCGCCACGCTATGCCAGGCGGCTCGCGTCACCGGCAGCGGATTGACCGAGTCGGCAACCACCCGGTGGCCCAAACGCAGGTTATCCTCTGCCACGCCATAAGCGGCAAAGTAACCGGCCGGGCCAATGTCGCCCGCCAGCATGCCGCTGTTGCGGATCGCCTGTTCAAGAGTGTCTATGCGCAGATGGATGGCCGGCAGCGTGGCTGCCAGCGCTCGCGCCAGTGTGGTTTTACCGCTACCCGGTAGTCCGGAAAAAACGATCAGCATTGCTGTGCCCGCCATTGTTGCCGTCCCAGCCGATACACTACATGGTTTTGCAGCGGATGGCCCTGCGGCAAGCGCGGGTGCAGGAAACTTTCGCCGTTGAACGCCATGCCGATCCGCGCCATTACCCGACGTGAAGGTTGGTTGACGGCGGCGGTAAAAGACACCACTTCATCCAGTTGCAGCGAGTTAAAGGCGGTAGCCAGTACCGCCCTGGCCGCTTCGCTGGCGTAGCCGTTGCCCCAATGGGGGGCCGCCAACCGCCAGCCGATTTCCACGCAGGGGGAGCAGGGCAGATCGTCCGCCCGCATCGCCAGCCCGACAAAGCCGATAAAAGGCGCGCCGCCTTTCACTTCCAGCGCCCAAAACCCCCAGCCGTGCCGGTGCATGAACCGGCGGATGTTGTCGGCCTGCGCGTGGCTTTGAGCGGCGGTCATCACCGAGGGAAAATAACGCATGACTTGCGGATTGGCGTTGAGGGCGGCAAATGCCGGCAGGTCTTCGTCGCGCCAGGTGCGCAACAGCAACCTATCGCTTTCAGGGGAGAGGATTTCAGACATCACTGGCCTCCAATGACCGGGGCGCGGCAGGCCGCGCCCACGGGCAATTAACGGAACAGCGTTTGCGCCCAGCGCGCCAGCCCGGCGGTAACCGAGCCGAAGTCGTTGCCGCCGACGATAGGAATGCCGGGCAGCTGTTGTTGCAGCGCGGCGCGCAGCAGCGGTGAGCGCGCGCTGCCGCCGGTGAGGTAAATCACCTCCGGTGCGGTCTGGCTGCTGGCCAGCGCGGCACTGACCTGTTCCTGAATGCGCAACAGCGGTTGAGAGATAGCCTCGGCCAACTGATCCTGGCTGATGGTTTCCGCCAGTTCCGGCTGGACGAACGCCAGCGGCGCGTGGGTGGTTTGCTGTGCGGACAGGGCGATTTTACTCTCCTCCGCCGCACGCACCAAACGGTAGCTTAACCGTTGTTGGTGTACTTTCAGCAGGCGCTTGACCTTTTCCGGCTCGGCGGCGTCGCGGATCAGATCCCGCAGCATGCGGCCGTTGGCGGCGCTGTAAAAATCGATTTGCGCCGGCACGTCGTTGGTGGCCACCGCGTTCCAGTAAGGCAGCGCGGGCAGGGCGATGCCCTTTTCGGTTTCGCCGCCCATGCCGAACAGCGGCATCAGCTGTTTGAATGCCAGCATGATGTCCAGATCGTTACCGCCGACGCGGCAACCGCTGTGCCCCAGCAGGCTCTGCTGACGGTCGGCGCGATCGCGCCATTGCGGCCCCATCAACAACACCGAACAGTCGGTGGTGCCGCCGCCGATGTCCACCACCAGCACGGTTTTCTCTTCGCCCAGCGTGGCCTCGAAGTCCAGACCCGCCGCTACCGGCTCGAACTGGAATTCAATATCCTTAAACCCGGCGCGTTCGGCGGCGCGTTGTAAAATGCCTTGCGCCTGTCGGTTGGCATCTTCACCACCGATGCCCTGGAAGTTGATCGGGCGGCCAATGACCGCCTGGTTGATGCTGCTCTGCAGCACGTTTTCCGCCTGGCGTTTGATATGGAACATCATGGCGCACACCAGATCTTCGAACAACGCGATCTGTTGCGGCTTCAGGCCATTGGCGCCGAGGAAGGATTTCGGCGAGCGGACAAAATAGACTTCTTCCGGATCTTCAACGTAGTGCGCCAGTGCTTGCAACCCAAACTGCACGCTGTCGTTGCCGACCGGAATGTCTTCTTCGCGGTTGTAGTTGATCGCCCGGCGCAGCAGTTGCTGGTTCTCTTCACTGCCGGTCGGCACCTGCCAGTGGCGGTGCAGGCATTCGCTCACCGCTTCGCGCGTCGGTGCGCACAGCATCGACGGCAGGTAAGGATCGTTGTTTTCCAGCGTCAGCAGCTCGGGGCCGTTGTCACGCATCACTGCGACGGAACAGTTGGCCGTTCCGTAATCGAATCCAATAAACATGTCTTTTCTCTCTCCCCATGCCAATGAAGGGGGGCGACTTTACCCGAGTCCCGGCCCTCGGGCAACGTGCGTGCGCTTAACTGACGAAAAATTTAGCGGAGCGGGCACCGCTATGCTTAACTTAGGCTTCCTGTCTTGATGTCCGAATCCCGCACGTCAATGCGCCAGCCGAGTCGCATAATGAACAAAAAACTGACCCCGAGCGTTGCCATGAAAAACCAGCAACAGGCCCTGTATGACGCACTGAGTGCGCGCGATCGCAAATTTGACGGCCGCTTTTTCGTCGGCGTGTCGTCGACCGGCATTTATTGCCGGCCGGTGTGCAGCGCCCGCACGCCGAAAATCGAAAACTGCACTTTTTATCCCAGCGCGGCGGCGGCGGAACTGGCGGGGTTTCGCCCCTGCCTGAAGTGCCGGCCGGAACTGGCGCCGGGACTGGCGTTGATCGACCTCGGTAACCGCTATGCGCAGGTGGCGGTGCAACTGATTGAACAGGGCTATTTGTCCGAACACAGCTGCGAGCAACTGGCGACGCGGTTGGGGATTTCCGATCGCCATCTGCGGCGTATCTTTGCCGATCAGTTTGGCGCATCCCCGATTGATTACGCTCAGTCGCACCGGTTGTTGCAGGCCAAGCGGCTGCTGGCGGATACCGACCTGCCGTTGAGCGAAGTGGCGTTTACCGCCGGTTTCGGCAGCCTGCGGCGGTTTAACGAATTGTTCAAGGCGCGCTACCGCCTGATCCCCTCGGCGCTGCGCAGCAACAGTGGCCGCAATGAGCGTACCGTCGCCAGCGGGCTGGTGTTTCATCTGGCTTATCGCCCGCCGTACGACTGGCCGCGCATGCTGGGCTTTTTACAGACGCGCGCAGTGAGCGGCGTGGAGAAAGTGCAGGGTCAACAGTATTTGCGGTCGATCGCCGTCACCCTGGGCGGGATGGAGTATCGCGGCTGGGTCAGCGTGCAGCCGGAAGAGGCGCATAACCGGGTGCGGGTGGAAATTGCGCCGGCGCTGAGCCGGGCGACCACCGAGGTGCTGCGGCGCATTCGCCAGCTGTTTGATTTGGACGCGGCGCCGGATCTTATCGCCAATGCGTTAGGGACATTAGCCGCCGATGCGCCGGGCCTGCGGCTGCCTGGCTGCGTCAACAGTTTCGAACAGGCGACCCGCGCGGTGCTGGGGCAATTGGTCAGCGTGAAGATGGCGGCCACCTTTGCCGGGCGCATGGCCGAACGTTGGGGAACCCCGCTGGAACAGCCTTACGGCGGCATTACCCATGTGTTTCCCACGGCTGAACGGGTGGCGCGGTTGCTGCCCGAAGATCTGCGTCCGCTGGGGGTACAGCTCAAACGCGCGGCGGCGTTGATTGCCATTGCGCAGGCGGTCACCGAAGGGCGATTGCAGTTAGATAACGTGCTGGATATTGAGCAGGGGATCAAGGCGCTGACCGCGCTGCCGGGTATCGGCAACTGGACGGCGAGCTACATCGCCATGCGCGCCTGGTCATGGCCGGACGTATTTTTGGCGGGGGATTATCTGATCAAACAGCGCTTCCCCGACATGACGCCGCGCCAGATTGAACGCTATGCCGAACGCTGGCGGCCATGGCGTTCCTACGCCACGCTGCATCTGTGGCATAACGACGCCTGGGCGCCGTTAACGGATACCGCCGGGTAAGGGGTTACTCTTCAGAGGGGATCAGCGCCAGCAGGCTGCTGATGCCTTCGCGCATCAGAAAGCTCAGCAGCTTTTCGCGTTCGCTTTCCGTCAGGTGGTAGTAATACTCAATCCACACAGTCAGCGGTGGCTGGCATTCCAGTTGGTAAACCGCGGGCTCCTCTTGCAGCGTCAGCAAGCTGCGCGCGCCGATGGGCAGGCTGTCGATATGGTATTCCACGGCCTTGCCTTGTACGCCTTCCCGACGGCGGCTGATCCAGCCTTCGCGCCGGGCCTTCAAATTTATTCCCTGTGGTGAGGTGGGTAACCCTGCAATGCCTGTAAGCTCCCTGGCGGCGAACCACTCATTTTTCATAGCCATTATCCCTGGGCAATCGCGCACAAAGACGGTTTGCAAAACAGCCAGACTGGCGTTTTTGATCGCCGTCCGGCGATGTCATGTTATTCAAACGATTAATCTTTACTCGTTAGTTATACCATTAACTCAAGTTTGGCTAAGCAAAAAAGATCGACGGGGGCGTGCGGCCGATGATAGGGCCGTAGTCTGAAAGGCAGGGGAAAGGCTATGGTTAGCGGATGCCGAAATAACCGCTGCTGAGCAGCTCCGACAGCGGCAGTTCCAGCGCCACGGTATCGCCGTCGGCCAGATCGACGCCGATGGCCTGCAGCGTATTGAGCGTGATTTGCTGGTGCGCCGGGCCGGCCAGCGTCTGGGCGTGTACCCGGTGAGCCGCGCTGTTGAGCATAGACACCATCAGCTCGTCCATCTGATTGCAATGCACGTTGGTAATAAAGCGCTCGTCGATGCGGATATAGTCAATCTTCTGGCCGTGCAACTCGTCGAAGGCGTTGAGGTTGTGGCCAAAACCGTTGACGACCAGCTTGCAGCCTCGTTGTTGCAACTGGTGGATAAATGGCCTGCAGATGGCCGCATGCTCGAGTAGCGCCGTGTCATCGACCATCAACAGCAGGGCTTCCGGCTGTAACGGGGAAGCGTTGAAAGTTGTCAGCAGATCGCGCTGGAATTGCGCATCGAGCAGGCTGTCGGTCGCCAGCGGCAGCGCCACTGACAGCCCCTTGCGGCTAATGTCTACGGCGTTCTGCGTCAAAACTTGCCCGATGATCCAACGATCCAGATCTGGCTGCAGGTTATAAATCTGTGCGGCGGCGATAAACTCGTCGTGGGTCAACGACCGGTTGTCCAACGGCATAACCTGTAGTTTCAATTGATAAAAACAGACTGCCTGCGGCGTTTTGGGCGGTGCCGCCGCTTTGACGTGCAACACCAGTTGCCCGTCGGCGATGATGTCTGCCACTTCCTGCCTCGTCAACAGTTGATGTTGGCGTTCCAGTATCATTTTCTGGCGCGCTTCGTAGAGATAAACCTGGCCGCGGCCGCGATGTTTGGCGGTATAACAGGCGATATCCGCCTGCGCCAGCAGTTCGCCGCTCTTGCCGTTGGCGGCATCGATGCGGGTGATGCCCGCACTGGCGCCGACGTGATAAATCTTCCCCTCCCAAAAAAACGGGTATTGGCTGATGTGGTTAATCAGTTGCTGAGTCAGGGATTTTGCCTGTTCCCGTGAGCAGTCGAACAGAATCAGCCCAAACTCATCGCCGCCGAGCCGGGCCAGGCAGTCGCTGTTGCGCAGATGGTGCAGCATCAACTGAGCGATATCTCTCAGCAGTGCGTCGCCGGCGGCATGGCCGGCACTGTCATTGACTGCCTTGAAGCGGTCGAGATCGAGAAATACCAGTGCATGCTGCTGCTTTTCACTGGCTCCGGCGAGGGTGTTTTTCAGGCGCTTCTCAAAATTGGTGCGGTTTGGCAAGCCGGTCAGTGCATCGTGCGAGGCGCTGTAACTCAGTTTTCTCATCAGTTCGCGGGAGGCGGTGACGTCTTGTAATACCATCACCGCACCCATCACTTCGCCGTCCACCGTTTTCAGCGGCGATACCGACTGCTGAATGTCGAAATAGCGCCCGTCACGGCTGTGCAACACCAGGGCATAATCTGCCGAGAGCAGTCGGTTTTCCTGTAGACAGCATTGGATCGGGTTTTCCACTTCTTCGCCGTCTTTGCCGTTGGTCAGGCGCACTACGCCGGCGATTGGCATGCCGATCGCCAGGCTCAGCGGCCAGCCACACATCTGTTCGGCCACAGGGTTCATGAAAGTGATATGCATTTCATCGTCGGTGGAGATCACGCCTTCGCCAATCGCGTCGAGCGTAATGTGCAGGCGCTCTTTTTCTTCGTGCAGCGCTCCGGTGAGATTTCTGACTTCCGTCATGTCGATGTTGGTGCCGATCATGCGCAGGGGGCGGCCCTGTTCGTCCAGAATGACGTTGCCCTGGCCACGAATGTGGCGCACTTTTCCCTGGCGGGTGAGCAGCCGGAATTCCAGAATGAACGGCCGCGGGTGTTCCAGCAAAGAGGCGATCTCAAGGTCGGTGCGTTCGCGGTCTTCCGGCAGCAGCAAGGTGCGCCACAGCGACAGCGTCGGTGTCTGGTCCGGGCTGAGGTCATAAAGCTCATACATGCGTTTGTCCCAGGTGAGGGTTTCACCCTGCATCATCCATTCCCAAACACCGACGCCACCCACCTGATTGGCCAGTGTGATGCGCTCCACCAAGCGGTGGTTTTCCGCTGCGGTGCGTTTCAGCTCACTGATGTCTTCCACCTGAGAAATAAAATACAGCGGCAGGCCTTCGGGATCGCGTACCAGCGATACCGCCAGCAGCGCCCAGACGTGTTCGCCGTCGCTGCGAATATAGCGTTTCTCCAGGGTGTAGCTGCTGATGTGGCCGTCTAGCAGGTCACGCACTTGGGACAGATCGGCGTCCAGATCGTCCGGGTGAGTGATTTCCTGGAACGTCAGCCGTTGCAGCGCCTCTGGCGTGTAGCCCAGCAATTTGCACAGCGCCTGGTTGACCTGCAACCATTTCCCCTGCGGAGAAACCAACGCCATGCCGATGGCGGAATACTCCAGCGCATTGCGAAAACGGGTTTCGCTTTCGACGATGTGTTGTTTTTCCTCGCGGAAGGCGTGCATCACCATCGCCATCGAATGCGCCGGGATTAAAATCAATAAAATCGGCAGGTAAATCTCGATGTCGCTGAGGGGGATTGCGGGCAGATGGGTCTGCAGCAATCCGTATGAGATCATCACTGTGACCATCAGCGAGGTGCAAAAACAGATGATGAAGGCTTCCAGCCGCGGCAGCGCGATCGCCGCCCACAACAGCGGCAGAATGACGAAGGTGAATGGGAAGGGCAGATGGCTCAGCGCCAGATAGCTGAAGGCCAGCGTCACCATCAGCGTCAGCAGCAGCGAGAACAGGTTAAGCGTTGCCAGCATGCGGCGGCGATACACCAGCCCGATCGGCGTTAGCGACAACACGCCAATCGCCTCTGAAATAAACCAGGTGCTGAACGGGCGCCAGAATGCTTGCCCGGGTGCAGGTGCCCACCAGGCGGCCAGCAGGGCGCTGAACAAAGGGGTGAATATCACCGCGCAGACCACGAATTTCCCCCAACTGGCCAGGCCGTTCAGCGGATCGTCCGCCAACAGCAGGCGGCGCAACAGCAGCGTGCTGACCACGGCTTCCAGCAGGTTGATCAGCGCCAGCTTGACCGGCAGCCAGCTATAGCCGAACAGTATGACACTGGCGGCGACGATGGCCAGCCAGAATGCCAACAGCGGTAATCCCCAAAGCTTTGGCGGTAGCCGGTAGAGTATCGCGATGATGGCGGCGGTCGGGAACCACAGCGACGTAAAATGGCTGGACTTGCTGGAGAGCGCGAGGCTCAGCAGCGCCAGGGCAAACACCACCAGCGTCGCCAGCAGCGTCTGTGTCAGCAAAGTGCCTTTATGCGTGGCGACGTGATTGGGGGCGCTAATATCCATAGATAACCTTATCGCGGCATCTGTCACTGAACGGGTCATGACGCGGATAGAATGAGACCACTTGTTGGGAAAGGGTAGTACAGCCCGGCAATAAAACCTACCGAATCATACGGTCATTAGTGAGCGAACGCAAAAGCCGGCGCAGGCGCCGGCGATAAAGGGTCAAAGCAGGAACAGCGTAGCCAGGCCAAGGAAGATAAAGAAGCCGCCGGTGTCGGTCAGCGCGGTGATCAAGACGCTGGAACCCACTGCCGGATCGCGGCCCAGTTTGATCATGGTCATCGGGATCACCACCCCCATCAGCGCCGCCACCAGCAGGTTGAGGATCATCGCCAGCGTCATCACGCCGCCCATCGCCCAGTCTCCGTACAGCAGCCAGGTGACCACGCCCATAATACCGCCCCAGACGACGCCGTTGATAATCGCCACCCCCAGCTCTCTCAACATCAGGCGGGAGATATTGCCCACTTCGATCTGGTGCAGCGCCAGCGCGCGGACGATCATGGTGATGGTCTGGTTGCCGGTGTTGCCGCCGATACCGGCGACGATCGGCATCAACGCCGCCAGCGCCACCAACTGCGAAATGGTGTGTTCAAACATGCCGATGACGCGTGAGGCGATAAACGCGGTGCACAAATTGATAGCCAGCCACGCCCAGCGAGTTTTTACCGCTTTCATGACCGGGGCAAACACGTCCTCGTCCGGGCTCAAGCCCCCCATGCGGCGCAGGGTGGTGTCGCTTTCCTCGTTGACCACGTCAACGATCTCTTCAATGGTCAGGCGGCCCATCAACTTGCCCTTGGCGTCGACCACCGGGGCGCTGATCAGGTCATAACGTTCGAACGCGCTGGCGGCCGCTTCGGCTCTGTCTTCCGGCAGGAAACGGGTGGGATCGCTGTCCATCACTTCCTGCACCGGGGTTTCAGGGTCGTTCAGCAGCACGGCGGTCAGCGGCAATTCGCCCAGCAGGGTATTCTTGCGATCGGTGACAAAGAGTTTATCGGTAGCCGCCGGGATGGTTTTACGCAGGCGCAGGAAACGATGCACTGCCCCGAGCGTGACGTCCGGACGCACCGTGACCAGCTCAAAATCCATCATCCAGCCGACGGTGTCTTTGCCGTAGTGGATCATCTCGCGGACCTGCGCGCGCTGATCCGGCTCGAGCGAGGTCAACAGGCGGCCCATCAGGTTACGCGGCAGGTACTGCGCCAGATAGGCCTGCTCATCGACGTCCAGCGTTTTGATCGCCTTGAGCAGGTCTTTATCGCTCATCTCTTCGATCAGGCTGTCCCACACCGGTTCGGCCACTTCCACCAGCGTCTGGCCGCGCTTGCCGTTGCCTACCAACCGCCACAGCGCCAGGCGTTCGTCCTGCGGCAGGGCTTCCAGCAGGTCCGCCAGGTCAGCGGCGTGCATATCATCCAGCAGGCCGGTGATTTCGGCGGTCTGGTTCAGCAATTCGGTTTTGCTGAGCGCATTTTCATCCCCCGGCCGACCAAGAATGCCATCGACCAGGTCTTTATTGTTTAACAGCAGTGAAAGAATGCGCTGGCGATATTCAGCGACTTTTTTAACGTTATGCGTTGCGACTGACATGGTATTCCTTACTGGCACTCAGTAGTCCTCACAGACAATCTCTACCCAAGATAGAACATAGTGAATGCAGGCGTCATTTTTATGAAATGGCAGCAGGCGCTGAGGAATAAGTAAGGGGCCTGGCATACCCAACAGGCGTTGGTCGGCGGCAGGCTGCTTAACTATTCGGTTGCCCCGCGTGTTGACGGCATCTTGCCGTTTCAGGGGGAGCCGTCCCGGTTTTCTTCGCGGATTTCCGTTGTGCTCTGAGCGGGGGCGAGCTTTTTTTCCTGATGATGGGGCACCGCAACCACGGCGGCATACAGCAGACGGCCGACTAAAATGATAAAGCTGATCAACAGCACTATCTTTGTCATTTGTCCGGTGGTTTTTTTACGCATATATCACCCGGCATGCCGGTTTCCTGTGCTATCTGGTGCTGGAGATTGTAACCGGAATTCCAGGAGGGATGACAAAAGTTGTCCAGTTATTTCCGGCATGAGCCGCCGGGCATTTCATCGTCGTTCAGGATAGGCATTCAGCCGCTTCGGCGTTGAACGCGCCCCCACCGCAGGGTGGGGGCGACGGACTCAGGCTGAGCGTTTCTCGTCCTGCGAGCCTTCTTCTTCAATCATCAGCTTCCAGCCCACTACGTCGTTCCAGTAGGCTTGCTCACGTTCGAAATCCAGCTGCACCAGGTTATTCTGTGCCAGATAGCCGGCCGGGAAGCGCAACGTCCAATGGTTATCGTCGGTGCTAAGACGCAACGTCGCTGGCGTGGTGGTCGACTGGCGCTGGTTGTTGAGCAGGGCGCCCAGGCGCAGCAACTGGATCAGCGGCAAATAATACTTTTTCTTGAACAGGTTCAGGCGCGGCAGCTCTTCGAGCTTGATGCCCTTGCGGTGGAAACGCACCAGCGCCGCCAGCAGCAATTGCTGTTCCTGATGGAAACCCGGCAGGTTGGTGTTCTGCAGAATATAGGCCGAGTGACGATGCATGCCGCTGTGGTTGATGCTCAACCCCACTTCATGCAACATTGCGGCCCACTTCAGCAGCGCTTCCAACTGCGGATTCGCCAGCTTGGTATTTTGCGCCATCCACTGTGCATACAGCAGCTCGGTGGTTTCCAGCACCCGTTTGGCCTGTTCACGGTCAATATTGTAGTGATCGGCCAGGCTTTTGGCGGTGCGGCTGCGAATATCCTGATGGCGGAAACGGCCTTCCATTTCGTACAGCACGCCTTCGCGCAGCGCGCCGTCGGAAAGGCGCAGATCGCGGATCGCCAGCGCATCGAACACGCCGCACAAGATCGCCAGACCCGGCACAAACACCGACTGACGGTCTTCGGACAATCCCGGCAGGCTCAGCGCGCTGAAGTTTTTAAACTGCAGCACCTGTTCCGCCAGCATCTCCAGCCGCTCCAGGGTAATCAGGCCGTCTTTTTCGCCCATCTCCACCAGCACTTCATGTGCGGCCTTGATGGTGCCGGACGCGCCGAGCGCATACTGCCAGCCCTGAATGCGGTATTGCCAGGCCAGGGTCTCGAGCTTCTGCGCCGCCGCCAGGCGTGCGCGCTTGAAGTTGTTTTTGCTGATTTCGCCGCCGGGGAAGAACTGCTGAGCGAAGCTGACGCAGCCCATACGGCGGCTTTCCGCCAGCAGCGGCTCAAAGTCTTCGCCGATCACCAACTCGGTGGAGCCGCCGCCGATGTCGATCACCAGCTTGCGGCCTTTTTCCGGCTGCGTGTGCTCCACCCCCATAAAGATCAGGCGCGCCTCTTCCTGCCCGGCGATGATTTCAATCGGATAGGGGATCACCTTGGCTGCGCGTTTGAGGAACACTTCCGCGTTAACCGCCTGGCGTAAGGTATGGGTGCCGACGATGGTGACGTTATCCGCCGGGAAGCCTTGCAGCCGTTCGGCGAACAGCGCCAGGCAGGCAAGGCCGCGTTCTATTGCCTCTTCACTGAGCACATTGTTGCTGTCCAATCCATCGGCGAGGTGGACCCGCTGTTTTAAACGGCCCAACACCTGTAAGGCGCCGTTGACGACGCGGGCGATCACCATGTGGAAGCTGTTCGACCCAAGGTCGATGGCAGCGATTTCCTGCGGTTTGTTCGTTGCAGTGCTTTTTAGCGGCATAGTGGCTGGCCTACTGTCCTGGTTGTTCCAGAGCTTTTAAATACTCATAAATGGCAACCTGAGCGCGCACTTTACGGCGGTTGCCGCGCGGTACGTACTGGTTGCTCAGTTCTTTATCGAGGTAACGGGCCTTGACCGTGTCGCTGAACAGGATTTCCAGAATATCCAGAACCCGTTGTTTCAGCGTTGGATCCAACAGCGAGACCGCCACTTCTATACGGTAATCTATGTTACGGGTCATCCAGTCGGCAGAGGACAGATAGACCAGTTTGTCACCTTTGTTGTCGAAAACGTAAACCCGATCGTGTTCCAGATAGCGGTCGACGATGCTGATTATCTGAATATTGTCACTGATCCCCGGCAGGTTGGGAATCAAAGAACACATACCCCGGACCAACAGGCGGATTTTTACGCCGGCGCCGGAGGCGGTATATAACCGATCTACCAGCCCTTTATCCACCAGATTATTGATTTTCAGCATAATGCCGGCCGAATGCCCGGCCTGGGCGTTGGCGATTTCCTGGTCGATCAATTCGTACAGCTTCAGGCGCGAGTTTTGCGGCGACACCATCAGATTGTCGAAGGTAACCGGCCGGTACGGGTTCTCGATAAAGTTGAACACCCGGCGCACTTCATTGGTGATGCGCGAGTCGGCGGTCAGCAGTGAATAGTCGGTGTAAATGCGCGCGGTTTTCTCGTTAAAGTTACCGGTGCCGATATGAGCATAGCGCACAATATCGTCGCCTTCACGGCGCGAGATCAGGAACAGTTTGGCGTGAATTTTCAGCCCTGGCGCAGAGAAAATAACGTGCACGCCGGCTTCGGTCAGACGCTTGGCCCAGTGAATATTGGCCTCTTCATCAAAGCGCGCCTGCAGTTCCACCACCACCGTGACCTTTTTGCCGTTGTGCGCGGCGTGGATCATCGATTCGATAATGCGCGAGTCTTTCGCTACGCGGTAAATATTGATTTTGATCGCCAGCACGCTGGGGTCGAACGACGCCTGGCGCACCAGCTCCAGCACGTGCTCGAAGGTATGGTATGGGTAGTAAAGCAGCACGTCCTGTTCGCGGATGGCGTCAAAGCCGTTGCGGAATTTATCGAACCAGATATGGCGCAGGCGCGGCAGCGGCTTATTGACCAGGTTGGCCTTGCCGACGTTCGGGAAGCCGATGAAATCTTTAAAGTTATGGTAACGGCCGCCGGCGATCACCGAATCATAGTTGGAGATGCCGAGCTTGCCGCGCAGCAGTTCCACCATTTCGTTCGGCATGTCGCGCTGATAAACGAAGCGCACCGGCTCGGCGGTGAGGCGCTGTTTCAGGCTGGAGGACATCAGTTCCAGCAGGCTGGATTCCATTTCTGTCACCAGGTCATATTCGGCGTCGCGCGTCATTTTCATCGAATAGGCGTTGAGCGCATCGTAGTCGAAGAAGCCCTTGAAGATATCGTCCAGGCAGTAACGCAGAATGTTGTCCAGCAAGATCATTGGCTTGCGGCGGCGCGGCGCTTCCGGCGGCAGGTTGACGAAGCGCGGTACCTTATCGGACGGGATCTCCAGCAACGCATATTCGATGCGCGTGCCGCGGATAATCTCTACCGCCAGATAGGTGTAATCGTCTTTCAGGAACTGCACCAGATTGGTGTCGTGGTTGATCAGGATCGGGGTGATGTGTTGGCGCAGATGCTGCTTGAAGTATTGGCGCAGCCAAACCTGCTGGTTCTCCGATACCTGACGTTCGTTGATCAAGAAGATCTGGTTGCGCGCCATTTCCAGCAGCAGATCGTTATACAGGCTGTCGAATTCCTGATCGGTTTTTAATACCTTGGCCTGGATCTTCTTCAGTAAATGGCGTGAAGCGCCGCCGGACCCTTGCTCTTCGCTGATCAGGATGCGTCGTTTGAGATCGGCAAAGCGGACCTTATAGAACTCGTCGAGGTTATTGGAATAAATGCCCAGAAAACGCATGCGCTCAATCAGGGGATTGCTCTTATCTGCGGCTTCCTGCAACACGCGTTCATTAAAGGATAACCAGCTTAATTCTTTTTCGATGTAGAGCTTTTCCTGACCCATTGCCACTCCAGTTCAATTTTAGAAAAGGACCCGGGACGCGCCCCAAAAGCCCGTACTCTGCGCTGCCGGGCTTGAACTCAGGCCCGTTATGCTCAGTACCCTCAGCCTCGATTACGGGCTTTTGGGTCTGCAGCCTTGCCATGACCTGTTTCGGGACACAACCTATTGTCCTTGATCATTATTGCGAGAGATTGACAGGAAAGTCCAACATATCCATTGCGTTGGCACGGGGCATTTTGCGGTATGAAAAATATTTTTTCGGCGGTGAAGCCGTGAGCCAACATTGCCTGCTATAAAATAGCGACCATGAGTTGTTATTCTTTGCTATATGACCAATATTGCCATAATTTTTCAGCAATATAGGGAATATATAGTGGCCATTATTGGTGGAATAATCCAATTGATTACTGGGTAACTTTGTCATGCAAACGTCACAAAACTGACATAAGATGCCCGGTTATTCTATGGCGCAAGCCTGATCACACCAGCGACAGCGAGAGACATGGCACAGACTACGGTAAACCAACATCCCCGGGATCGCCTGCGCGCGCGCATCGACCGTAGCGTGCAGGCGGCGGTGACCGTCAGCGGGTTGCTGGTGCTGATGACGCTCATGCTGATCTTCGTTTACCTGCTGTTTGCGGTGCTGCCGCTGTTCAAACCTGCAGCGATGAGCAAGGCGCAGCCGCTGGCGATCGCTGCTTCAGCACCGGCGCTGGCGTTGGGCATGGATGTGCAGCAGCGTATCGGTTACCGCATTGACGCGCAGGGCGTGGGCCAGTTTTACAGCCTGACGCCGCAACAGGGCGCTGGGGCCGGCGAACCGCTGGCGCAACAACCGCTGCTGGCCAAGCCGGCGTTGCTCACCCAGGCTGCGGGCGAACGCGACCTGTTTGCTTTGGCGCAGGCCGATGGCCGGTTTATTGTCGCCAGCGCGGACTTTGCGGCGGCAGGAACCGCAGTGCCGCAGTGGGCGTTTCCACTTGGGCAACGGCCGCAGGCACTGGATCAACGGGGCCGCCCGCTGACGCTGCTGACGCTGGCCGAGGCGCGGCGGGGCCAGTACTTGCTGGCCGGCGTCACCGACGATAACCGTTTGGTGTTTGGCCGTTTCGGTAACGACCACTCGCCGCAGTTGAGCGAAAGCGCGCTGGAGAGTGCACCGCAGCAGATCGTACTGACTCCGGATGGCCGCCAGCTGTACCTGCTGGCGGGTAACCGCCTGGCACGCTACCAGATTAACGACACCCAACTGCAACTGAAAGAAACTCGCACCCTCGGCGAGCATTCTCCTTACCAACTGACGGCGTTGCCCGGCGGCAGTGCGCTGTTGATCGAAGCGGCCGACGGCAGCGTGCGCGAGTGGTTCGACGTGGAGAAGGACCGGCGCTGGCAACTGACGCCGGTACAGCATTTCGAACACAGTGCCGAGCCGCAAGATTTGCTGGTGGCCGAGCCTTATCGCCGGGTATTCGCTACCCTGCGTCCCGATGGCGGTTTCTCGCTGTTTTCCAGCATTCAGCCGCAGCCGTTGCTCAACGGCAGGCTGAACAGTGGCGTTCAACAGTTGGCGTTCGCCCCAAGTGGCGACGGCCTGCTGCTGGAAACGGCGCAGGGCTGGCAGCATTATGCGATTGATAACCCTTACCCTGACGTGACCTGGCGTTCGCTGTGGCACAAAGTGTGGTATGAGAATTACCCTGAGCCGACCTACGTATGGCAATCGACCTCCGGGGAAGACAGCTATCAGGCCAAATTCAGCCTGATGCCGGTGATTTTCGGCACCTTCAAGGCGGCGAGTTACGCGATGCTGTTCGCTATCCCGCTGGCGCTGGCGGGGGCGATTTACACCGCTTATTTCATGTCGCCCGGGCTGCGGCGGGTGATCAAGCCGGCTATCGAGGTGATGGGCGCGTTGCCGACGGTGGTTATCGGGCTGGTGGCCGGCATCTGGCTGGCACCGGTGATTGAACATTATTTGCTGGCGGTGCTGTCGTTGCCGGTACTGCTGGCGGTAGCGGTGTTGGCCTGCGGCGCATTGGTGAACCGGTTTGCGCCGCGGCGGTTACCGCCAGGTTTCGATCTGCTGATCCTGCTGCCGCTGATACTGTTGGTTATCTGGCTGGCGTTCAGCCTTGGGCCGTGGCTGGAAGTCAGACTGTTCGGCGAACCGCTGCATTTCTGGTTGGGTGACGATTATGACCAACGCAACGCGCTGGTGGTCGGTGTGGCGATGGGGTTTGCGCTGGTACCTATTATCTTTTCACTGGCGGAAGACGCCTTGTTCAGCGTACCGGCGACCCTCAGCCAGGGATCGCTGGCGTTGGGGGCGACCCAGTGGCAAACCGTGATGCGGGTGGTGCTACCTTCGGCCAGCGCCGGTATTTTCTCGGCGCTGATGATCGGTTTTGGTCGGGCGGTGGGCGAGACCATGATTGTGTTGATGGCTACCGGCAATACGCCGATTATCGACGGCAGCCTGTTCCAGGGCCTGCGTGCTCTGGCGGCCAATATCGCGATAGAAATGCCCGAGGCGGTAGCCGGCAGCAGCCATTACCGGGTGCTGTTCCTTACTGCGCTGGTGCTGTTTATTTTCACCTTCGTGTTCAATACGCTGGCGGAGGCGATTCGTCTGCGTCTGCGTAAACGCTATACCCTGAATCAGGAGGCGCCATGAAACACTGGGTGAGGAGCGGCTCGCCGTGGATCTGGCTGACCGCCGGTTCGGTGACCGTCAGCCTGCTGGCGTTGATCGGCATCATGCTGCTGCTGGCCGGGCAGGGAATGCGCTATTTCTGGCCCAGCCCGGTGTACCAGTTTGAGCTGAATCAGAGCGCGGCCGGCCCGGTGATGATGATCGGCGAGCTGTACCAACAGCAAAACATTCCGCGTCGCCAGTTGCTGGAGTCCGGCGTTGCGCTGCCGCCGGGGGAGGCGCAGAGCTTCGAACGTTATCTGATTAAAATCGGCAACCGCGAGAGCGAAGGGCAGGATTTTCGCACGTTGCTGGCCAGCGATATTCTGCGGCAGAGCACACCGCGCGATCTGCTGGTGCTGGAGCGTAATAGCAATGGCACCGCTTATGGCTATTTGGCGGGGATGCTGGAAGATGGCCAACCCTTGACCGGGCGCAATATCAACCAGGCGCTACAGCAGCGTTTGCCGCAGATTGCCGCGCTTTCGCGGCAGGCGCATGACATTCAATTTCGCGATATGGCGCGCATCAACCAAAGGTTCGATACGCTGCGCCTGCGCGAAAAGAGCCTGCAGCGCGATGACAAACTGGACGCTCGTTCACAGGCCTCCATCAGGGCTGAAAGGCTGGAGCTGCAACGCCAGTATCGGCAGTTGTCCGACCGGTTGGAAGGCTTGAACCGCGATCGTCAGCGCGATGCGCTGTTGCTGCGCGATATGCACGGGCAGATTCATACCATTGCGCTCAGTCAGGTGCGTGATGCCTGGTATCCCAATGCGATGAACACCACTCAAAAGCTGGTGCATTGGGCCGAGCAGGTGAAGAAGTTCCTCAGCGACAGCCCGCGTGAGGCCAATACCGAAGGTGGCGTGTTCCCGGCGATTTTCGGCACCGTACTGATGGTGATCCTGATGTCGATGGTGGTGATGCCGTTTGGCGTGATCGCCGCCGTTTATCTGCACGAATACGCCGGCAATAATCTGCTGACCCGGCTGATCCGCATTGCGGTGGTCAATCTGGCCGGCGTGCCGTCGATTGTTTACGGCGTGTTTGGTCTGGGTTTCTTCGTTTATATGATTGGCGGCACCCTCGATCAGCTGTTTTATCCGGAATCGCTGCCCAACCCGACCTTCGGTACGCCCGGCGTGCTGTGGGCGGCGTTGACGCTGGCGCTATTGACGCTGCCGGTGGTGATCGTGGCTACCGAAGAAGGGCTGTCGCGTATTCCCGCCACGCTGCGCCAGGGGTCGTTGGCATTAGGCGCCAGCCGTGCGGAAACGCTGTGGCGTATCGTTTTGCCGATGGCCGCACCGGCGATGATGACCGGCCTGATCCTGGCAGTGGCGCGCGCCGCCGGGGAAACGGCGCCGCTGATGCTGGTGGGTGTGGTGAAATCCGTGCCGGTGCTGCCGGTGGACGATATTTTCCCGTATCTGCATCTGGAGCGGAAGTTTATGCATCTGAGCTTCCAGATTTACGATATGGCCTTCCAGAGCCCGAGCGTGGAAGCCGCCCGGCCGCTGGTGTTCGCCACGGCGTTTCTGCTGGTGACGATTGTGGTAGGGTTGAATCTGGCGGCGATGGGCATCCGCCATTCGCTGAGGGAGCGGTATAGAGCATGGTCGCAGTAACAATGACGTTATTTCTGGGGAGTGCGTAATGGGTTTGATGACGCCAGGCAGTTTGCCCCGGCTGGATGTCCAGCATCTTGACGATGAACATACCGCGCTGGCGGTGAATGGCCTCAACCTGTTTTATGGCGAGAAACAGGTGCTGCACAATATTTCGCTGCGTATTCCAAAGCACCGCGTTACGGCGCTGATCGGCCCTTCCGGCTGCGGTAAATCGACGCTGCTGCGCTGTTTTAACCGCATGAACGATTTGGTGGATAACTGCCGGATCGAAGGTGAGCTGCAACTCAACGGGCAGGGTATTTCCGGCACGCAGATCGACGTAGCGGCGCTGCGGCGGCGGGTCGGCATGGTATTCCAGCGCCCAAACCCGTTCCCGAAGTCGATTTATGAAAACGTGGTCTATGGCCTGCGGCTACAGGGCGTGCGTGACCGCCGGATCCTGGACGAGGCGGTGGAGCGTTCACTGCGCGCCGCAGCGCTGTGGCATGAGGTCAAGGATCGGCTGCGCGAGAATGCATTCCGCCTTTCCAGCGGGCAGCAGCAAAGGCTGGTGATTGCGCGGGCGATAGCCATTGAGCCGGAAGTGCTGTTGCTTGATGAACCGACTTCGGCGCTGGATCCCATCTCCACCCTGACCATCGAAGAGCTGATCTCCGCGCTGAAACAGCAGTACAGCGTGGTGCTGGTCACCCACAACATGCAGCAGGCGGCGCGGGTATCCGATTACACGGCGTTTATTCACCAGGGGCAACTTGTGGAATACAACGCGACCGACGATATCTTTACGTCACCGCGTCAACGCCGCACCGAAGACTATATTACCGGGCGTTACGGTTGATTTATTTTTGAACCTTGTGCTGCATTGCCTTAAAAAACCCGCGTTAGCGGGTTTTTTGTTCACTTCACCAGCGGCTTATCGCCAGGCGTTTTGAACTTCGCCAGGTACTGCGGCTGGAAGATGCACATGCGCAGCACGGTGCGGTATTCGCCGTTGACGAAGAACTCGTCAATCAGTTCGCCTTCCACTTCGAAGCCCAGCTTGCTGTAAATGTGGATCGCCTTCGGGTTTTCTTTGTCGACGATCAGGTACAGCTTGTACAGGTTCAGCACCGAGAAGCCGTAATCCATCGCCAGCTTGGCGGCGGTGCTGGCGTAGCCTTTGCCCTGATGGGCCGGATCTATGATGATCTGGAATTCTGCGCGGCGGTGGATGTGGTCGATCTCCACCAACTCCACCAGCCCGACCCTGGCACCTTCGTGGGCGATGATAAAACGCCGTTCGCTCTGATCGTGGATGTGTTTGTCGTAGAGATCGGAAAGCTCGACAAAGGCTTCGTAAGGTTCTTCAAACCAATAGCGCATCACGCTGGCGTTGTTGTCCATCTGATGGACGAACGCCAGATCATCCCGTTCCAATGGACGTAGCCTGACGCTGGTAGTGCTGGACATGTGTGTTCCTCTTATGCCGTGGGTAAGTACCAATGATAATACTGGACAATAAATTATGGAAAGAATGCCGGTTTGAGTCGCGTATTTTTTGGTAACCAAAGCCGCTATACTGCCTGAAATATAAACACCTCAGAGAGGCCAAACTTTATGGTGATCAAAACCTCCCTCTCCACCCAGCCCATAGCTGAGGTAGCCGAACAAGGCGAAAGTTACGATCGTTGGTTCCGGGCCAAGATTGAAGCAGCCATTAACAGCGAAAAGCCAAGAGTTCCGCACGAGCAGGTCATGAACGAGATGCAAATTCGTTTAGCTGCAAAGAAAAAGATACGCAAAATGGAATGATTGATGCGGATAGAATGGAGTCGTGAAGCTCAGGAAGAGCTATGGAACATTATTGATTATATTGATGATAGAAACCCGCAGGCTGCGCTCATTTTACAGCGCGGGATCGAAACGGCGGTGCATTCGCTGTCGCTGAATCCCTTTATGTACCGGTTGGGTAGAGTAGATAACACTCGTGAGATTGTCGTCCATCCCAACTACCTGATTGTTTATAGAATCATCGGACATAATAGAAGTTCTTGGCGTGATTCACGCTAAACGAGAATATCCCTGAAGAACAAACCCCGGCTAAAAGCCAGGGTTTGAGAAGTGAATCAAGATAGGCGATCAGTCCGCTGCATGCCCCTGTTCCGGCAGGCGTTCGCCGTCCAGCCAGGCGGCGTTATCACGCATCGCCAACCGGCCTTCGGCAAACCAGTTCACCACCAGCGGGTAAATGGTGTGTTCCTGGGTTTGCACCCGTTCAACCACCTCATCTTCCTCGTCGCCGGGGAAAATCGGTACCTTGGCCTGCAGGATCACCGGGCCGCCGTCGAGCTGCTCGGTCACGAAGTGCACCGAGGTGCCGTGTTCGCTGTCACCGTTGTCGATGGCCTGGCGGTGAGTATGCAGCCCAGGGTATTTCGGCAGCAGAGAAGGGTGGATATTCAGCATGCGGCCTGCATAGCGCTGCACGAACTGCGGGCTGAGAATGCGCATATAGCCGGCCAGCACCACCAGATCCGGCTGGTACCGGTCGATGGCATCCGCCAGCGCAGCGTCAAACGCCACGCGGTCGGCAAAGGCCTTGGCATCCAGCGCATGGGCGGCAATGCCTGCCGCTTCTGCGCGTTGCAGGCCGTAAGCCTGCGCCTTGTTGCTGAACACCGCCACAATCTCGGCGGCAATCCGGCCCTGCTGGCAGGCGTCAATCAGTGCCTGGAGATTGCTCCCCTGGCCGGAGACCAACACCACGATCTTTTTCATCAGTTGATGACCACTTGTTGTTCGTCGGAAGATGCGGTCAGTTTACCGATCTTCCACGCTTTTTCACCGGCTGCGGTCAACAATGCGATGGCTTGTTCAACGGATTCTTCCGGCAGTGCGATCACCATGCCCACGCCACAGTTAAAGGTGCGGTACATTTCGTGGCGGCTGACGTTACCGGCCTGCTGCAGCCAGCTGAATACCGCCGGCCACTGCCAGCTTGATTCGTCGATCACCGCCTGCATGCCTTCCGGCAGTACGCGCGGGATATTTTCCCAGAAGCCGCCGCCGGTCAGGTGAGCGATAGCGTGAACGTCGATTTTCTCGATCAGTTCCAGTACCGATTTCACGTAAATCTTGGTCGGTTCCAACAGGTGGTCAGCCAGCGGTTTGCCTTCCAGATCGGTGGTGGTTGGATCGGTGTTGCTGACTTCCAGGATTTTGCGCACCAGCGAGTAGCCGTTGGAGTGCGGGCCGGAAGCGCCCAGCGCGATCAGTGCGTCACCGGACTGAACTTTGCTGCCGTCGATGATTTCGGATTTCTCGACCACGCCGACGCAAAAGCCGGCCACGTCGTAATCTTCACCGTGGTACATACCCGGCATTTCGGCGGTTTCACCGCCCACCAACGCACAGCCGGACTGCTTGCAGCCTTCGGCGATGCCGGTGATGACGCTGGCCGCAGTGTCCACGTCCAGTTTGCCGGTGGCAAAGTAATCCAGGAAGAACAGCGGCTCAGCGCCCTGTACCACCAGGTCGTTCACACACATTGCAACCAGATCGATGCCGATGGTGTCGTGGCGTTTCAGGTCCATCGCCAGACGCAGCTTGGTGCCTACGCCGTCGGTACCGGAAACCAGGATCGGCTCGCGGTATTTCTGCGGCAACGCACACAGGGCGCCAAAACCGCCCAGACCACCCATCACTTCCGGGCGGCGGGTCTGTTTAACTACACCTTTGATGCGGTCTACCAATGCATTGCCAGCATCGATATCGACACCTGCGTCTTTATAGCTGAGAGAGGTTTTGTCGGTCACTGCGCGTTCCCCACGACGGTTTGCGGTTTGAATACTGTGCATCCGGCGTTGATACCGGAATAAGGCGCGGCAATTCTAACAGCGCAGGCAAACGTTTGCGAGTGGCTTGTGAACCAGCTCCGCTTTTTCGTCATCTATACTGCTATTCAAACTTTTGTTGATCCCGATCGGGCTATTGTGGGTGGCGCGGCCGGTAAAAGGAGTTATAATCCCGCGATTTTTTTGGCCGTCAACCACCTTAATAGGAGAAAAATGATGAAGATCGTTGAGGTGAAACACCCGCTGGTGAAACACAAGCTTGGTCTGATGCGTGAAAATGACATCAGTACCAAACGCTTCCGTGAGCTGGCCTCTGAAGTGGGTAGTTTGCTGACCTATGAAGCGACCGCCGATCTGGAGACGGAAAAAGTCACCATCGAAGGTTGGTGTGGGCCGGTTGAAATAGACCAGATTAAAGGAAAAAAAATTACCGTTGTACCGATCCTGCGTGCAGGTTTGGGCATGATGGAAGGGGTGCTGGAGCACGTCCCGAGCGCGCGTATCAGCGTGGTTGGCGTTTACCGCGACGAAGAAACCCTGGAGCCGGTACCCTATTTCCAGAAGCTGGTTTCCAATATCGAAGAACGTTTGGCGCTGGTTGTTGACCCGATGCTGGCTACCGGCGGTTCGATGATCGCCACTATCGATCTGCTGAAGAAAGCCGGCTGTAACAGCATCAAGGTGCTGGTGCTGGTTGCGGCGCCGGAAGGGATCGCCGCGCTGGAGAAAGCGCATCCGGACGTCGAGCTGTACACTGCCTCCATCGACCAATGTCTGAACGAGAAAGGGTACATCGTGCCGGGCCTGGGTGATGCCGGCGACAAGATATTTGGTACCAAGTAACAAATTTAGCCGACTTAATGAGTCGGCTTTTTTATGTATAAAACATATCTATCCCCTAAATAATTGATGTTGCATCAAGGCGGCAAGCGAGAGAATCCCGATGAGCTTACTTAGGTAAGTGATTCGGGTGAGTGAGCGTAGCCAACGCAGAGGCAGCGGCAAGTATGACGGGGATAGCAGAGGAAAACACCCATGACCCGTCGCGTCATTGGCGTCAGCGAACGCCCGCCGTTACTGCAGACCATTCCGCTCAGCTTCCAGCATCTTTTCGCCATGTTTGGCGCTACCGTATTGGTGCCCATCCTGTTCAAGATCAACCCGGCGACGGTGCTGCTGTTCAACGGCGTCGGCACGCTGCTGTATCTGTTTATCTGCAAGGGCAAGATCCCGGCCTATCTTGGTTCCAGCTTTGCGTTTATCTCACCGGTGCTGCTGCTGTTGCCGCTGGGTTATGAGGTGGCGCTGGGCGGTTTCATCATGTGCGGCGTGCTGTTTTGCCTGGTGGCGCTGATCGTCAAAAAAGCCGGCACCGGCTGGCTGGATGTGATGTTCCCGCCGGCGGCGATGGGGGCTATTGTTGCGGTTATCGGCCTGGAGCTGGCGGGTGTGGCGGCCAATATGGCGGGCCTGCTGCCGGCCGACGGCACCCATGCGGATCCCACTACCGTAACCATTTCACTGGTGACATTGGGCGTGACCATCCTGGGCTCGGTGCTGTTCCGCGGTTTTCTGGCGATTATCCCGATCCTGATTGGCGTGCTGGTGGGGTATGCGCTGTCGTTCTTTATGGGCGTGGTGGATTTGACCCCGATCCGCGAGGCGCACTGGTTTGCGCTGCCGACCTTCTATACCCCGCGTTTTGAATGGTTTGCCATCTTCACCATCTTGCCGGCGGCGCTGGTGGTGATCGCCGAGCACGTTGGGCACCTGGTCGTGACCGCCAATATCGTGAAAAAAGACCTGATCCGCGATCCGGGCCTGCATCGCTCAATGTTTGCCAACGGCATCTCGACGGTGATTTCCGGCTTCTTCGGTTCAACGCCGAACACCACCTACGGCGAGAATATCGGCGTAATGGCCATCACCAAGGTTTACAGCACCTGGGTGATCGGCGGCGCGGCCATTCTGGCTATTCTGCTTTCCTGTGTCGGCAAGCTGGCGGCAGCCATCCAGGCAGTGCCCGTGCCGGTGATGGGGGGCGTTTCACTTTTGCTGTACGGGGTGATAGGTGCTTCCGGCATTCGCGTGCTGATTGAATCCAAAGTGGATTACAACAAGGCGCAGAACCTGATCCTGACTTCGGTGATCCTGATTATCGGCGTTAGCGGCGCCAAGGTGCATATCGGGGCGGCGGAGCTGAAGGGCATGGCGCTGGCGACTATCGTCGGTATCGGCCTCAGCCTGCTGTTCAAGGTCATCAGCCTGTATCGCAAAGAAGAAGAGGTTATCGAAACGCCGGCAGAACCGAAGTAAATAAAAACGGGCAGCCAAAAGGCTGCCCGTTTCGTTGATGCGCAATCCGTTAACTGCGGATTTTACGGTAAACGAACAGCACCACGATAGCGCCGATCACCGCCACCACGAAGCTGCCGAAGTTGAAACCGTCAACTCTGCCATAACCAAAGAAGGTGCTGATGTAGCCACCGACCACGGCGCCGACAATACCCAACACGATGGTCAGAATAAAACCGCCACCGTCTTTGCCTGGCATGATCCACTTGGCTAAAATACCGGCGATGAGACCGAAGATAATCCAGGAAATAATACCCATTTACTGCTCCTTACTTTGCTTTTGATACTCGATTTTCATTACTGCTGCTTGGCTGGCGGAGTATTTTCCGTCACCACCGCGTTGGCGTCATTTTTTAATTCTTCCGCTTTATTCTCAGCGCTGTTTTTAATGGCTTCGGTTTTCGCCTTGGCCTGTTCGGTCAGATCCTTGGCGCCACCAATGGCATCGTTTTTAATGGATTTAGCCTGCTCGACCAGCTGTTGGCTTTGTTGGGTGGCGTCATCCTTGATGGCATCGGCTTTGGCCTTGGCATCATTGGTGATCGCTTCCGCCTGCCTGGAGGCGTCGTCTTTAATGGCTGAAGCCTTGTCTTTGAGCTGGTCAGCCTGAGTGGATGCTTCTTTTTTGATGTCTTTGGCGGCGGCTTCCGCTTTATCGGTCAGATTGTCCGCTTTTTTCTGTGCGGCGTCTTTCATCTGCTCTGCGCTGTCTTTGGCTTTCTCAAGATTGGCGTCGACTTTGGATGAATCATCACAACCGGCAACCAACAGCCCAATGATTGAGGCCAAAAGCACTTTATTCCATACTTTCATTGTCTATGTCCTTGTAGAAACCTAGTTTATGGTGACTGCATTTCGCCTCTCTATACTAGGATAAATCTTGGCTAAAATACAAATTTCACCAGCGATGGCAGTGAGTTACTTTGCGGTCACAGAGGGCGGTTGCTCACTATTGCGGCATAAAATCCTGCCGGTTCAACAGCGCCCGCTTTTTGTGATAGACTTACCGCGTTTTCCTGCCAGTTTTGGTTGAGGTGCTTCCCTGAATACGCCGGCACAGCTTTCACTGCCACTTTATCTTCCCGATGATGAAACTTTTGCCAGTTTTTATCCGGGCGAGAACCCATCCCTATTAGCCGCGATCCAGTCTGCCGTTCGTCAGGAACATGGCAATTATATCTATTTCTGGTCTCGCGAGGGCGGTGGGCGCAGTCACCTGTTGCATGCGGCCTGCGCGGAGCTTTCGCAGCGCGGAGAAGCGGTGGGCTATGTGCCGCTGGATAAGCGTGCTTATTTCGTGCCTGAAGTGCTGGACGGCATGGAGCAGTTGGCTCTGGTGTGTATCGACAATATCGAATGCATCGCGGGCGACGAAGAGTGGGAAATGGCGATCTTTAATCTCTACAACCGCATTCTGGAAACAGGCCGTACGCGTCTGTTTATTACCGGCGATCGCCCGCCGCGTCAATTGAACCTCCATCTGCCGGACCTGGCTTCGCGTCTTGACTGGGGGCAAATCTACAAGCTGCAACCGCTGTCGGATGAAGAGAAACTGCAGGCTTTGCAACTGCGCGGCAAACTGCGTGGCTTTGAACTGCCGGAAGACGTAGGCCGTTTCCTGCTGAAACGGTTGGATCGCGAGATGCGCACATTGTTTATGACGCTGGATCAGCTCGATCGCGCCTCGATCACCGCTCAGCGCAAGTTGACCATTCCGTTCGTCAAAGAAATTCTGGGGCTGTAGCCGTAGCCCTGCAATGACCTACCGCCGTTATTCTTCCGCGTGTTCCAGTAAGGCAAAATAGCGATCAATCTGACCGCGTTCCTTGCTGGCCCTCAGTTGCAACGCCAGATTGATGTTCTCCAGACAGCGCGCATTATCTGCCAGTTCCTGGCCAATTTTACCTTTGCTCGCCAGCCAGGTTGCTACGCTAGCCCAACGCCATAAGGGCGACGAACCTTTGATTCTTTGGATCGGGGAGGGGAAATCACCGGAACCGCGTGTGCCGTCTTTCAGCATAGCGATGGCTTGCCGCGACATGTCGGTGAGCTCGGCAATATCGCTTAAGCCCACCAGAGAGGAATCGACGGACACTACTTGAGCGGCAATACCGGCGGATTCGATATCTTCGATGGCGCTGAAAATAGCCTTGGCGAAGCTGTCGCTTTCACGATCGAACTCCAGGTAAACGCTCTTGCCATAGAAACAGATTAAGCCGTCATCACACCCG
Source organism: Serratia inhibens (assembly GCF_003591175.1). GTDB lineage: Bacteria > Pseudomonadota > Gammaproteobacteria > Enterobacterales > Enterobacteriaceae > Serratia > Serratia inhibens. Next base: position 237,033 of record NZ_QYYG01000006.1, read on the forward strand.
CTGGCATACAATGCATCCTCCAGATTGGCGGTATCTGAGGTGACGCCGGTCAGCGTCAGTGAGAAATGGTAAAGCGCCATAGGGGCCCCCTGTTACTTTTTTCCTGATTGAGCAAGACATTGATCTACCTTGCGTCGTATTTGCATGGCGTGCTGTTCAGGGTTTTTTGGCGTGGACCAGATGCTCATCATGTGTTCTCGATGCTCCGGAAGAGAACATTGTAGGCGGCCAAACGCGTGCCCATTGCTGGAGCGAAAAAACCAACCTTGCGAGATGGCATAGGATAACGCGGCCTGAATATGTTTATTAGGGTGGTTTTTCATCGGCCACCTAAAGCTATGTTGAGGATATTTTAACCGTTGACGGTTGTCAACGCCGTTTGTGAGTTAAAACTGCACGTCGGGAGAATAGCAGGAAGAACCAGAAGGGATGATGAAAAGTATTTATATAACAATCAATTAAAAATAGCCCAGGTAAGGGCTATGATCATAATCTTGGTCAATGGGGGGCTGCCGGAGCAGCGTTTACAGAATCTCCAGCACCTGCTCCGGTGGCCGGCCGATACGTGCTTTACTGCCTTTGACCACGATAGGGCGTTCGATCAGCTTCGGATTCTCCACCATTGCCGCCAGCAGTTGCGCTTCGCTCAGCGTTTCATCCGCCAGCTTCAGTTCTTTGTACAGATCCTCTTTTTTACGCATCAACTCGCGTGCGGAGCTGAAACCCAGTTCCTTCAGCAGTTTCTTCAGTTCTTCCGCCGACGGCGGCGTTTCCAGATACAGCACCACTTCAGGCGTTACGCCATGCTGCTCCAGCAGCGCCAGGGTTTCGCGGCTCTTGGAGCAGCGTGGGTTGTGGTAAATAGTGACGTTTTTCATTGACTTCATCCTTATGAAAATCAGCTGCGCTGGTACTGGCGGAAACGTTCTTGCAACTGGCGCAACTGGTCGATGCGCGCATCGTAGCGCGCCTGTTTCAGGCTACCGAGTTTTTGCAGCGAACTGGCGTTGCTGAGCAGGCCGATCGCCTGATCGAGGCGGCCGGTTAGCGCCAGGCTCTCGGCGCGTGCGGAAAGCTCTTCATCGCGCAGCCCTTGTGCGGCGCTGGCCTGCGCCAGCAGATCCCAGGCATTGGGATCGTCCGGATGGGCGAAGGTGTAGCGGTTAAGTATTTTTGAGGCCTGCGCCGGCTGGTTGCCTTCCACATAGGCGTTGGCCAGGTTGAGCTGCAGCACCGGGTTGTTGCTCTGCGCGGCGTTGGCGGCCTGTAGCCGTGCGATGGCCTGCGGCGCACGTTTCTGACCGAGATCGATGTCGGTCATCAGATCGAGCAGCCAGACGTTTTTCGGATCTTGCGTCAGCAGCGGCTGAATGAGATTGCGGGCGTCGTCGTACTTTTTCGCCTCATAGAACAGGATGGCGCGGCCGTATTTGGCGGCCATCTGCTCGCGTACGTTGCCTTTGCTGTAAGTATCGAGCAGCTCTTCATTCAGACCGTAACCTTCCGAACTGTACATGCCCAGCGAACGCACCTTGGCCATCAGGTAATCCTGTGTGGACTGCACCAGGTGCTTGGGCATTTGGTTGGCGCGGTTGCGCGCATCGGACAGGCGGCTGTCGGGCAAGGGGTGTGTCAGCAGCATTTCCGGCGGCTTGGAGGCGTAGCGCGATTGGTCGGACAGTTTCTGCAAGAAATTGGGCATCGCTTCCGGATCGAATCCGGCGCGTTGCAGCACCTGAATGCCGATGCGGTCTGCTTCCTGCTCATTCGATTGGGTAAAGCTGATCATGCCCTGTTGGGTACCCGCCAGCGTGCCGCTCAATGCTGCCATGCCCATGGTCGGGTTGGCCATCGCCAGCAGGATCGAACCCAGGGCGCCGACCCAGGTCAGCGGGGCATTGCGCTGCTGGTCTTCCATTGCCCGCGCCAGATGGCGTTGGGTAACGTGCGAGATTTCATGCGCCAGCACCGAGGCCAGTTGGCTTTCGTTGTCGGTTTCACGGAACAGGGCGGAGTGCAGCACCACGTTGCCGCCAAAGAAAGCGAAGGCGTTGATTTCGTCGTTGCGCACCAGATAGAAATGGAACGGCGTACGCACCGAATAGGCGCTCGCCACCAGCCGGTTGCCCAACTGGTTGATGTATTGGGTCAGCAGCGGATCGTTGATCAGGGGCGCGCTGGCGCGTAACTGACGCACATAGAAATCCCCCATCGCCAGCTCCTGGCCGATGCTCAGGGTGCCGCCCGCAGAGGTGCCCATATCCGGCAGTTGATCCTGGGTTTCCGCCTTCGCCGGCGCCATCGCCGTGGCGTTGATCGCGCCGAGCAACAGTACTGCAATCGCTGTTTTGGTCAACCGGGTGGTCATAGTCAGGCCTTTCCCTTAAATAGTCATCTCTAAGACGTCAGCATCACATAAGAGTTCTTCTTCCGTGCCGGGCTCGCCAAAACAATCAGCGCGAAAGTGCGGTGGCTCACAAAACGGCACGCTGCAGTGCCGTTTAAACAGATCACATCATAGTCAGCCGCAGGCGACAATGAAACTTCCGTCAGGGAATAACCAGGCAAAAAAGTTTTATTTTTCATTTCTGAACCCCGCTTTTATCTCGCTCTGCCCGTCATCCCCTTTTCGATTGATTCAGGTTACAGGCTAAAACGAGGACAAAGTTTGTCTGTGTTTTATTGACAAGATAAACGGAGACTAATATAGTCTGTGTTATTGAAGGCCACATCATACTGAAGACTCAAAAATGGCGTACATCACAACCAGCGTTGAATATGGTATCCACTGTTTGCTCTGGCTGGTCGGCGATAACCAGCGCGCCCTCAGCAGCCGTGAGCTGGCAGAATTGCAGGGGATTTCCCCCAGCTTCCTCGCCAAAATTTTTCCCAAACTCGAAAAGGCGGGGATAGTGGCGGCCAGCGAAGGGGTGCGCGGCGGCTACCGGTTGGCGCGCCCGGCGGATGAAATCAGTTTCCTGGAAATCATCGACGCCATTGAAGGGCACAAACCCTTGTTCGATTGCCAGGAAGTGCGTGGCCGCTGCGCCGTATTCGACAATTCGCCGCCCGATTGGGCGGTTTCCGGCAAGTGCGCGATCCATGCGGTGATGCTGCAGGCGGAAAAAGCCATGCGCGACGCTCTGGCGGCGCAAACTCTGGGCGCCGTCGCCACTCGTTTTGGCCGCAAGGCACCGCAAGGCTTCTTCAGCGAGGTGAATATCTGGATCGATGAACGCATGACCGGGCGCACCACCCGCAGCGGCAAACCGGCGCGCACCAAGCCCTGACATCGCCGTAGTATTTCCCTGAAAAGACTCTTTTTTCCCGCCTCTCCGGAAGAGGCGGGGGCCCTTCTGCGCCCTGTTGACGGGCGGCGGAGCGGCGCCGTTCGTCCGGAAAATGTCACGGGCAGCCTGAAGGCCCGGTTATCTATCTTTGAAGGAGTAAACCAATGACGCAGAAAATAGTGATCGCCGGTTCGGGTTTTGCCGGGTTTTGGGCTGCCGTTTCCGCCATGCGTGCCATCGCGCTTGCCGGTAAAACCGGGGCGATCGAGGTGACGATGGTATCGCCGACGCCAAATGTCACCATACGGCCACGTCTCTATGAGGCGGTGCTGGAAAACATGAACCCGGACATTTCCTCCCAGCTTGCCGCCGTCGGCGTGCATCATCTGGCGGGTCTGGTTGAGCAGGTTGATACTGCGAGTCAATCGCTGGTGGTTCAACAGGCAGACGGGCAAAAAATCACCCTGGGTTATGACCGCTTTGTACTGGCGACCGGCAGCCGGCTGTTTGTTCCTGCGGTGCCGGGTTTTGCAGAATACGGTTTCAACGTGGATACGCTGGAAAGCGCGCAGCGCCTGGATACCCATTTAAAAACGCTGACCAATAAAGCGGAAACCCCTGCGCGCAATAGTGTGGTGGTGGTCGGCGGTGGGCTGACCGGGTTGGAAAGTGCCACCGAGATGCCAATGCGGCTACGTGCCATTTTGGGCAGCCAAGCGGATATTCGCGTGGTGATTGTTGATACCGCGCCAGAGGTCGGTGCCGGAATGGGCACCGAGCCTGCCGCAGTGATCCAGCAGGCGCTGGCCGAATGCGGCGTCGAGTCGCGGGCCGGGGTGCGCGTCACTGCGATAGATGCGGACGGCGTGACGTTGTCGAGCGGCGAACGCATCGCGGCCAATACGGTGATACTGGCTGCGGGCATGCGTGCACACCCGCTCACTGCGCAGATCCCCGGCGAACGCGACGGCAGCGGGAGGGTGATCGGCGATGCGTTCCTGCGAGCACCGGCGGCGGCGGGCGTCTTTGTTACCGGGGATACGGTGAAGGCAGCGACCGACGATTGCGGCAACTACAACCTGATGTCCTGCCAGCATGCCATGAGCCTCGGCCGCGTTGCCGGCCATAACGCGGCGGCGGAACTGACGGGGCTGCCGCTACACCCTTACAGCCAGCCGAAATATGTCACTTGTCTTGATCTCGGCCCTTGGGGGGCGCTCTACACCGAAGGATGGGAGCGTCAGATACGCTTTACCCGGCAGGAGGGCAAAAAGATTAAGCAGGAGATCAATACGCAGTGGATCTATCCACCGGCGCCGGACCGCGATGCGCTTTTCGCCGTTGCCAATCCGGACTTTGTGATTGTGCCCTGAATCGCATGCGGGAGCGGAGACGCTCCCGCTTTATTGCCGGTTTCCCAAGGGTAAAAAAGCACGCAGCCAAATCCCGGTTTTTATCCTCGGCACTGTTATCGCTCCAGCCACTCGATCGCCAACTCGCGCGCTTCATCCAGGCCGACATCCCGGCCTTCGCGGGTAATCGCCGTTTTGAGTTCATTAATCACGTCCGTTTTTTGCGTTTCACGCTCTTCATTGGCCAATGCCAGGAACGCATCGCCTACCACCGTGCAGATGCCGATGTATAAGGCTTTTGAATCCTCGAAACCACTGCTCATCACTGTTTCCTCTTGGGTTTGATTTGAATCTACAACGGCAGAAAAGGCCGGTCTTGCACCACGCTTTTCATGACCAGAGTGGAGGTAAGGCGCTGTACGCCGGGCAGGGCGGAAAGCCGTTCGTCGTAAAGCCGCTGAAAAGCCGGCAGATCGCGGGCAATAACGTGCAGCAGATAGTCGGGGTCGCCGAACAGCCGCTGCGCCTGGATAACCTGGGGAATGTCCAGCATGGCATTCTCGAAGGCCTCAACGGCCTGGCGATCGCCTTCCCGCATTGTGACAAACACCAACGCAGAAAAGTTAAAGCCAAGGCAGCCGGGATCGAGATGCGCGCGGTAGCCCCTGATCACCCCGGATTGTTCCAGAGCGCGCACCCGGCGATGGCAGGGGGAAACGCTGAGCCCGATCCGGTCAGCCAATTCGGTAACGGAAAGACGCCCATCGAACTGGAGTTCAGCAAGGATTTTGCGGTCGATCTTGTCCATTTGGAATAATTTCCCTCAATCTGCAATTTATACGCAAATAATTGAAACCACATTCTAACAACTTGGGGATATTCTTTTCAATAATTGAACAATTTTGGACATTCCTGGCTTTTGGAGCCTGAAAGGCGTGTCCTGCGGAGGAAAGTGAAGTGATCAAACGGATAAGCCCACCCACCGCGCTACGGTGGCCGCAAAAGGCGTTGCGGACATGACGCCGGCTATTTTTGCCGCCTTCTGGGCGGTATCCATGCTGTTTGTCATTACGCCGGGGCTGGACTGGGCGTACATCATATCGGCAGGCATACGCGGACGAGTGGTAGTGCCTGCGGTGACGGGCTTGCTGTTGGGGCATCTGATGGCGATAGCGATCGTGGCGGCCGGCGTGGGCGCGCTGGTAGCGGGCAATCCGCTGGCCCTCACGGCGTTGACCCTGATTGGCGCGGCTTATCTGTTATGGATCGGTTTCAACATGCTGCTTCATCCCCCCGCGCCGAGCGCGGGTGAAGGGCAGTCGTCCGGCTCCTGGCTGCGTTGGGCCGGTAAAGGGATTTGCATCAGCGGCCTCAACCCCAAGGTTTTCCTGTTGTTTTTGGCGCTGTTGCCGCAGTTCACCGATGCCAATGCCGCCTGGTCGATCCCGATGCAGATCCTCGCGTTGGGTCTGTTGCATCTGGTGAGTTGCGGGCTGATTTACCTGCTGGTGGGATGGGGATCGCAGTCCATTTTGCAGACGCGTCCGCAGGCCGCCCGTGTCGTCAGCCGCATTTCCGGCGCTGCCATGCTGTTTATTGCCATCGGTTTGCTCGCCGGGCAGGCATTCAAATAAAAAAGGGGGAATGTGACTTCCCCCCTTCAATGCAGACTTATTAACGACGAGTCTAATAAGCCGTTAGCTGGCCGTGGCGTGAGTTACGCGAACCGGCACCGATTTATAAGACGGGGTACCGCTTTCCTTGTCGATATAATCCAGCGGAACCAGAACGTTCGCCTCAGGATAGTAGGCGCCGACGGAACCTGGGGCGATGTTGTAGGAGATCACCGTGATATTTTCCAGCCGCAGTTTGCGCCCGGCCACCACGGTTTCGATATCCACCAGATCACCATGTTCCAGGCCCCGCTTCTCGAGATCGATGTCGTGCATGAACAGAACATCGCGACGGCCAAATACGCCTCTATAACGGTCGTCCATTGCGTAAATAGTGGTGTTGTACTGGTCATGGCTGCGTAGGGTGATTAGCCGCAGCACGTCGTCGCCCTGAACCTCGGCGTCTTCTTCTACGCCGCTGAACACCGAGAACATGGCTTTGCCGGTTGGCGTCGGCCAGATGCGCTCGGTTGGCGGCAGCGGCATGCGGAACCCACCGGGCTGTGCGATACGCTCATTGTATTTATCGAAACCGGGAATGGTTTTTTCAATCAAATCGCGAATGATGCTGTAATCGGCCACCAGTTCCATCCAGGGGACCTTACTGTCTTGCAGGGTTGCCTTGGCCATACCGGCGACGATCGCCGGTTCTGAAAGCAGGAACGGGGATGCCGGTTTCAGTTTGCCGGAAGAGGCGTGCACCATCGACATGGAATCCTCCACCGTGATCGACTGGCGACCGCTGTCCTGCATATCCAGTTCGGTACGCCCCAGGCAAGGCAGGATGTAGGTTTCCCTGGCTACCAGCAGGTGTGAGCGGTTCAGCTTGGTGCCGAGATGGACGCTTAAATCCAGCGATTTCATCGCCGGGAAGCACAGATCCGGGTCCGGCAAGGCCACGGCGAAGTTACCGCCAAGGCAGATCAGCGCTTTGGAGGTGCCTTCCACCATGGATTGCATGCCTTTTACCGCATCATGCCCGTGCTCTTTCGGGGCGACAAAGCCGAACACGTTTTCCAGATTGGCCAGGAACTCTGGCGAAGGCTTTTCAGTGATGCCGACGGTGCGGTTGCCCTGAACGTTGGAATGGCCGCGCAGCGGGCAGATCCCGGCGCCGGGCTTGCCGATATTGCCGCGCATTAACAGCAGATCGGCAATCAAACGTACGTTTGCCGTCCCTTTATTGTGCTGGGTAATGCCCATGCCGTAAGTAATGATCGTGGCTTTGGATTTCGCATAGGCCAGCGCAACCTGCTCCAGATCTTCCTGAGTCAGGCCGCTCTCCGCTTCAATGTCTTTCCACGGGGTGGTGGCCAAATCCGTGGCGAATTGTTCGAAACCCTGGGTGTGTTCGGCAATGAAATCACGATCGATAACGTTGCTGCCAGCTCCCTGTGCGGCGTCATATTCCAACAGCGCCTTGGCGATCCCTTTCAATGCGGCGGCATCGCCGCCGGCTTTAACCTGATAGTAGGTTGAAGCGATATTGGTGGAGCTGTAGGTCGCCATCTCGATAACGTTTTGCGGATCGGCAAAGCGCTCGAGCGCGCGTTCACGCAGCGGGTTGAAGACGATAATCGGTATCTGGCGTCGCGCCAGTTCGTGCAGGGTCCCCATCATGCGCGGGTGATTGGTGCCCGGGTTATGGCCAATGGAAATCACCAGTTCGGTATTGTCGAAGTCGTCCAATGACACCGTGCCCTTACCGATACCTATGGATTGCGGCAAGCCAACGCTGGTCGGTTCGTGACACATGTTGGAGCAATCCGGGAAGTTGTTGGTACCGAATTCACGGGCAAACAGTTGGAACAGGTAGGCTGCTTCATTGGAAGCGCGGCCGGAGGTATAGAATTCAACCTGATCCGGCGACTGCATGCCGCGCAATAGCTCGCCGATGCGCTTGAAGGCATCCTCCCATTCGACCGGGCGCAGCGTATCGCTGGCGCTGTCGTAAACCAGCGGATGCGTCAGACGGCCGTAGCCTTCCAGCTCAAAATCCGTTTTTTCCAGCAGGGAGGTCACGGTATTGGCCGCCAGAAACTCCGGCGTTACCCGCTTGCTGGTGGCTTCCCAGGTGACCGCCTTGGCGCCGTTTTCGCAGAACTGGAAGGTCGAGTGGTGTTCCTTGTCAGGCCAGGCGCACCCAGGGCAGTCGAAGCCGTCCGGTTGGTTGGTCCGCATCAGCGTGACCGGCGCTTCGAAGGTTTCCATTTGTGTTTTCACGGCGATAGCCGTCGCTTTCAAGGCGCCCCAGCCACCTGCCGGTCCATCATAGGGCCGAATTCCGGGAACGGCGCGTTTCTTCTTAATCATATGAACTCCTACCGCCCCTGAGTGGGCGATATCTCGTTGAGACAGGTCTATTCGGTATTCCCCTCGGGAGGTGGGATAACCGACAACTATTCCAGGTGTTCCACCAGATAATTTGCAATATCGAGGGTGATATCCTGAGCCGCCGCCGAGCGCGTTAAATGCTCAAACCGGATATTCACGATTACACGAATCATTTGGCATCACTGTCACACGGCCCGATGCCGGACGGACATGACAAATATCACATAAAATAGGCATGGTGAATTAACTCCTATCAAGTTAAAGCGATTTAACTTCAATAAAACAGGCGTTTTAGAAATGTCTGTTATTTAATGTTTTCGGATTAAATAATGGTGTTAACGAATTTAATGCCGGCTCCTTATTGGTGGTGGTGAGTTAAAGCATTGTTGTCGCAATGCCGGTTGACGAAATGAAGTGCATTCAGCATTTTTCAGTAAAATGCTGGATGCGTTACTCTTTAATTATCCTTGAATGATGTTTTCGCCAGTCGTTACGTCAATGACCATTGGGCGGCACACTGCGCGTCGACAACTCTTCTAATAATGTCAGTGATGGAATAAAGAATAAACCGCCGGTAACGGCATGGCTGAAGTCGAGCAAACGATCATAATTACCCGGTGGAAGGCCAATAATCATGTTTTCAAGCATTTGTTCTATCGGCGCCGGGGACCGGGCATAGCCGATAAAGTAGGTACCGAATTCGCCCATGCCGGGTCTGCCAAACGGCATGTTATCGCGCAGGATCTTTACTTCGTTACCGTTCTCATCTTCCAGTGTGGTGAGTGAGCTGTGGGATGAGGAAGGTTTTACGTCGGCATCCAGCTCAATATTGGATTGTTTATGGCGGCCGATAATTCCCTCTTGCTGTTCAACGGTCAGCGCATTCCAGCCTTTCATATCATGCAGATACTTCTGCACCAATGCGTAACTGCCGCCGGCAAAGGTACGGTCTTCCTCACCCACCACGGTGAAGTCGATGGCTCCGCGGCCTTCAGGGTTTTCGGTGCCGTCGACAAAGCCGATCATGGCGCGTTGATCGAAATAACGGAAACCCTGGACTTCATCCACGACGGTGACGGCATCGCCGAGCTTGTTCAGCAACTGGGTGGCCAGCTCAAAACACAGATCCATCTCTTCGGCACGAATATGTAAAAGGATGTCACCGGGCGTAGCGATGGCCACGCGGCCACCGGATCCTATTTCACGAAAAGGATGCAATTGCGCCGGGCGCGGAAGGCCGAAAAGCGTATTCCAGGCAGTGGAACCGAATCCGCAGACGCATGACAGCCGCCCATCTGGCGCTCTTTTTGCTACCGAACGCACTACTGCCGCCACGTCGGCACACCAGTTGCGTACGGTGGCGTGGTGTTCCGGCGTATTTGTTATTGTCGCGACAATGAAGATGGCACTGCGCGTAACAGGGCTAAAAACTGCCTGTGAATCATCATAATACGTGCTCATAAGTCGTCTACCATCCAGTAAAGGTTAAATATGATATTTAAAAAGCAACAATAACTGATGTAAAACGCATTAAATATAGAGCTACCTTTTTTACTTTGCGTTGTCAATGTTGATACAACCTTTCTAAATAGCATATCAAAACTTAACAAGGTGCGTGATAGATTGTATCTATTGCGCAATAAAATTAACCAATTTGACGAAATGTTATTGGCAGGTAAAATTACTTCACAAGGCGGAGGAGACTGAGAAAAACCAACTGATTATTCGCTGGAAAAAGGGCGGCGGTAAGTTGAGAAGATATGCCGTTAAAACTTAAAACAAAATCATCTGTATCGGTTAAAGCGTATCGAGGATAATTAATTTTCCTGATTATGCCCATGTTTGTGCCCATAAACCAATGCTTGGGGCACCCGCAGGCCTGTTTCGATAAAAACACGGCCAGGAAAAGAAAGCTAAAAATTACCGGGATAAAAAAACAAAGTACGGTATGAGGTTTTCCTCATTTTTTGCGTGGCTCATGTAAAGGGTTTGGCCCGCTTTTTAATGGATGACGGGCAGTGACCTGGAATAGCAATATAACTCATGGTTTATAAACTTATCAAAATGGTGATACACAGGGGTGAACAATGTTGGGATTAGATGCCTTCCATTTAGCGAGGATACAGTTTGCCTTTACTGTCTCTTTCCATATTATTTTTCCGGCTATTACCATCGGGCTCGCGAGTTTTCTGGCTGTGCTGGAAGGTTTGTGGCTGAAAACACGTAATGACACCTACCGTGAGCTTTATCATTTTTGGTCGAAGATATTTGCGGTCAATTTTGGAATGGGGGTAGTGTCAGGTCTGGTAATGGCTTACCAGTTTGGCACCAACTGGAGCGGTTTTTCGCAGTTCGCCGGTAGCATTACCGGGCCGTTATTGACCTATGAAGTGCTTACCGCTTTCTTCCTGGAAGCCGGTTTCCTCGGGGTTATGCTGTTTGGCTGGAACCGGGTAGGGCGTGGGCTGCATTTCTTCGCAACCTGCATGGTCGCGCTGGGTACGCTCATCTCGACCTTTTGGATCCTGGCCTCGAACAGCTGGATGCACACGCCGCAAGGCTATGCGATCGAAAACGGCATTGTGGTCCCGGTCGACTGGCTGAAAATTGTCTTTAACCCGTCATTCCCCTACCGTTTATTGCACATGTCTACCGCCGCTTTCCTGGCCAGCGCCTTCTTTGTCGGGGCATCGGCTGCGTGGCACCTGCTGCGGGGCAATGATTCGCCGGCGGTGCGCAAAATGTTCTCCATGGCGCTCTGGATGGCGCTGTTTGTCGCCCCGATTCAAGCGGTTATCGGTGACGCTCATGGCTTGAATACCCTGGAGTATCAACCGGCGAAAATTGCCGCCATTGAAGGCCATTGGGAAAACAGGCCGGGTGAAGCCACGCCGCTGGTGCTGATCGGTGTGCCGGATATGGAACAGGAAAAAACCCGCTACAAGCTGGAAATCCCTTATCTGGGCAGCCTGATCCTGACGCACAGTCTCGACAAGCAGGTACCGGCGTTGAAAAGCTTTCCTAAGGAAGATCGCCCGAATTCCACCATCATCTTTTGGTCGTTCCGCGTGATGGCCGGTTTGGGCATGCTGATGATTCTGCTTGGCGTTGTCAGCGCATGGCTGCGTTGGAGAGGCCGTTTGTATCAGTCGCGTCCTTTTTTGTGGTTCGCGTTGCTAATGGGGCCTTCAGGCCTGATTGCGCTGTTGGCCGGGTGGTTCACCACTGAAATTGGCCGTCAACCCTGGGTGGTCTATGGGGTGCAACGGACCCGCGACGCCGTTTCCGCGCACGGTGATATGCATATGACCTTCAGCCTGCTGGCCTTTATCGCGGTGTATTGCTCGGTGTTCGGCGTTGGCTATATGTACTTGATGCGTCTGATCAAGAAAGGCCCGGGGAGCGACGATACGCATGGCGCCGTTGTCGACGGCACGCCGGCTCGTCCGCTGTCTGCGGTTCAGGATCCTTTGAACAAGCCGGAAGGGAGAAACTAACATGGGCATCGATCTTTCAATTATTTGGTTCACCATCATCGTATTCGCCACCTTGATGTACATCGTGATGGATGGCTTCGATCTCGGGATTGGTATCCTGTTTCCGTTCAATAAGGACGCCACCGAACGCGACATGATGGTCAATACCGTGGCACCGGTCTGGGACGGCAACGAAACCTGGCTGGTGTTGGGCGGTGCGGCGCTGTATGGCGCTTTCCCGCTGGCTTATGCCGTTATCACCGATGCGTTATCCATTCCGCTGACTGCGATGCTGATTGGCCTGATCTTTCGTGGCGTGGCGTTTGAATTCCGGTTCAAGGCCACGCCGGATCATCGTCCATTTTGGGACAAAGCGTTTATTGTTGGCTCGATCCTGGCGACCTTCAGCCAGGGGGTTGCCGTCGGGGCAATATTGAATGGCTTCGAGGTCACAGGCCGCGTCTACAGCGGTTCGGCACTGAGCTGGCTGGCGCCGTTCCCGCTGTTCTGCGGCCTCGGCCTGGTGGTCGCCTATGCGTTATTGGGTTGTACCTGGCTGATCATGAAAACGGAAGGGGCCCTGCACCGCAAGATGTCCGAGTTGGCGATCCCCTTGACGCTGGCGCTGTTGGCAGCCATTGCCGTCATCAGCATCTGGACGCCGTTAGCGCACCAGGATATTGCCGCGCGCTGGTTCACTACGCCGAATATCTTCTTGTTCCTGCCGGTACCGCTGTTGGTTCTGGCCTTTGCCTGGGGCATTGTGCGGGCGGCGTATAACCGCCGGGCCAGCTATGGTCCGTTCCTGATGACCCTGGGTTTGATGTTCCTTGGTTTCAGCGGTCTGGGGATCAGCATTTGGCCGAATATCATCCCACCGTCGATCTCCATCTGGCAGGCGGCATCACCGCCTCAGAGCCAGGGCTTTATGCTGGTCGGCGGGTTGCTGATTATTCCGGTCATTCTGGCTTACACCTGCTGGAGCTATTACGTGTTCCGCGGAAAAATCAAACCGGATGAAGGTTACCATTGATCGATAACCTAACCAGGAGACGAACATCATGAAACCTGTGATAGACAGCCACCCAGCCTTGTGGCGGCGCTTGATGTGGATGATGGCTATTTGGGCCGCAAGCGTGCTGGCCCTCGGCGTAGTTGCATCGGTATTTAAACTGCTGATGGTCGCAGCCGGCATGAAGTCTCACTGAAAAATCAGGCAGCCAGGTTATGGCTTAATAGTAGATAGCCTGGCTTTGCTTTTCAGTCGGCCTTGGGGCAATCAACAGCAACGCCATTATTTTCCGCTCTGACACTTCAGTAATCAGTGCCTGGTGATTTCTGGTTACTGCTCATTTGGGAGGTATTGCAGATGTCGACATTTACCGACCCCTGGGAACGTAAGTTTTATTATTTGCGGCTCTCCATTACGGATGTGTGTAACTTCCGTTGCAGCTATTGTTTGCCTGATGGGTATCGTCCCACTGGGGGCAATAACAAAAGCTTTCTGACGTTGGATGAAATTCGGCGGGTTACGCGGGCTTTTGCCGCCTGCGGCACGGAAAAGATCCGTCTGACCGGCGGCGAACCGTCACTGCGCAGAGATTTTGTCGAGATCATTGAAACCGTCAGACAAAATCCGGAAATCAGCAATATTGCCATGACCACCAATGGCTACCGCATGGCGCGTGATGTGGCGCGTTGGCGGGCTGCGGGGCTGACGTCCATTAACGTCAGTGTGGACAGCCTGGATGCCAACCAGTTTCACGCCATTACCGGCCAGGACAAGTTCAGGCAGGTTATGGACGGAATTGACGCTGCCTTTACGGCGGGTTTTGACAAGGTCAAGGTCAATACCGTTTTGATGCGCGGGATCAATCATCATAGCCTGCAGACGTTCCTTGACTGGATTAAGCACCGCCCGATTCAGCTGCGTTTTATCGAACTGATGGAAACGGGAGAAGGGCGAGATTTGTTCCGCCAACATCATGTTTCGGGCGAGGTGATCCGTGAACGCCTGGTCGCCATGGGGTGGCAGCGCCGGGATCAAGAGCGTAGCGCAGGCCCGGCTCAGGTGTTTTTTCACCCTGATTACCTGGGGGAAATCGGCCTGATAATGCCGTACGAAAAGAACTTCTGCGCTAGTTGTAACCGGCTGCGAGTCTCGGCAACGGGGAAGTTGCATCTGTGCCTGTTTGGTGACGGCGGCATTGTCTTGCGCGACCTGTTGCAGTCCGACAGCAGCCAGCAAGAATTGCAGGAGCGTATTGCACACAGTTTATTGCAGAAAAAACAAACGCATTTCCTGCATCAGGGAAATACCGGCATCACGCAAAACCTGTCGTTTATCGGGGGGTAAATGTTACTGGAGAAAGACCATGACCAAAACTTCGGCTGAATTGGTCCTTTCAAACCGGGCAGTGTCGGCAGCCGGGGCTTGCCGCCATCCGCGTGCACCCTCCGCTCCTTGTCAATTCGTTCCTTATTTAAAGAAAGTGTAATCATGGCGTATTTCACACATATCAATACGATGGGCGAGGCCCATATGGTGGATGTCTCCGCCAAACCCGAGACGCAGCGTGAAGCCGTTGCCGAAGCTGCGGTGTCGATGAACCCGACAACGTTAAAAATGATCGTTGAAGGCAAACACCATAAAGGCGATGTTTTCGCTACCGCCCGTATTGCCGGTATTCAGGCGGCAAAGCGGACCTGGGAACTTATCCCGCTGTGCCATCCGTTAATGCTGAATAAAGTTGAAGTCACGCTGCGCGCCGATGAGCAAAACAATAGGGTGGTTATTCAGGCGCTGTGCCGTTTAAACGGTAAAACCGGCGTCGAGATGGAAGCCCTGACCGCCGCGTCGGTTGCGGCGCTGACCATTTATGACATGTGCAAAGCCGTGCAAAAAGACATCGTCATCGGCAATGTGCGTTTACTGGCAAAGCGAGGAGGTAAATCCTCCGATTACACGGCGGTGGATCATGATTGAGGTTTTATTCTTTGCTCAGGTGCGTGAGCTGATCGGTTGCCACCATTTGCAACTCCCTGCCGACTACGCCACGGTGGAGAAATTACGCCAGGCACTGTTGTTAAAAGGCCACCGTTGGGCGCTGGCGCTGGAGGGCGATAAACTTTTGGCAGCGGTAAACCAAACGCTGGTGCCTTTCGATCACCCCTTGAATGCCGGTGATGAAGTGGCCTTTTATCCGCCGGTAACCGGGGGCTGAGATGCAAAACAAAATTGTCGTCGATACCGGGAATTTTGATATCGCGCGGGAACATCAATGGTTAACAGCCTCTGAGACCGAGGGTGCCGTGGTCACTTTCGTCGGTAAAGTACGAAATAATAACCTGGGCAGCGATGTCAGTTCCCTGACGTTGGAACATTATCCCGGCATGACCGAAAAGTTGTTGGCGCAGATTGTTGATGAAGCCCGCCTCCGTTGGCCGCTGGGGCGGGTGGTCGTGTTTCACCGCATCGGCGAGATGCAGGCTGGAGATGGCATCGTTTTGGTCGGCGTCAGCAGCGCTCATAGAACCGACGCCTTTCTTGCCGCCGAATTTATTATGGATTATTTGAAAACCAAAGCGCCATTCTGGAAAAGGGAATCAACGCCGCAGGGGGAACGATGGGTTGCCGCAAGGGAAAAAGATTGTGCGGCAGTTGAACGCTGGTAGTTATCTGAATATTTTATTCCCATCAGGTTTCGGCACGGTTGGCACCGTGCCGAAGAGTAGCGTCAGATCAGATTGAAATAACGGTCGGGTTTGAGCGGGGCAGGCAGAGGTTTTTGATTGTTCATTTCCATCAGATTCCGTTCGATGGTATTGCAGATGGCATTCAATGGCAGATCATTGGCGCTGGTACCAAAAGGATCTTCCAACTCTTCGGCCAGTGAGTCCCAGGATAAAAAGGTATAGGAAATAAAGACGGAAACGAACGGCGTCATATAATGCAAATCAGAAACCAGCGCAAACGGCAGCAAGCTACAGAATAAATAAACGGTGCGTTGCAGGATCAGCGTGTAGGCGAAAGGCACTGGCGTATTGGCTATTCTTTCGCAACCGCCGAGAACATGTGCCAGTTCATCCAGTTTATTATCGAGCATTCTATAGGTGACATCGCTTAATTTACCCTCCAGGCGCAACTTGCCGATTTCATTACCCAATAACAACAAGACTCTGTTCGTGGGCATTGGGCTGGCGATGACCTCCGAGAATGCCTCTCTCGGTAAAATGCGATATAAATCATCAGTGGGATCGGTGTTTCTTAATTGATGCTTCAAGCTCCAGCTAAACGCAATAAGATATTTTGCTATTTCATCATGAGATTTTTTATCTTCTGGGAGCCGGTTTTTTAATTGTCTTAATAATGTGCGTTCCGCTATCAGCAAGGTTCCCCATAACATTCTCGCTTCAACAAAACGGCTATAGCTGGCACTGTTGCGAAAACCCAGAAAAATAGCGATGGCGATCCCCAGAAGACTAAAGGGGGCAATGGTGAGATGTATGCCAAGTTGTTCATACCACTGATAAATAATGATGGCGACAATAGACATGAGGATATTTAAAAACAGACGAAAGGTGATTTTTGACAGTACCGAACCGTGCCAATCAAACAGGCGAAGAAACCAGTGCTGGTTTGGGCGAATAATCATGGGTTTACTACTCCCTGGTAGTTTGCTTTTGGCTGTGATCTTTTTAGTGATGATTAGTTATCATGGCCGATAATATGTAACAATGTATGAGATTTATCGTCGGCAGGTGAATTTTTAATGTATGACATATGGCGATGCTAATCAGACTTTATGAGTCAGTGATTAAATTATCTGATTTATTTATTCAATAATCAATACGTCAGAAAAATAATTAGGCTTGTGATGTGAAGATAAATAAGACTTATTGAGCAACCCACCGTTTGCACGCCCGGTTTTCGTTTAATGGCCGAGACGCGGAGGCCAAATGAGAGCAAATATTATTTGCTCCCAACGGAATGCCATGCGCATTGCCGGGATGCGCGGATTGAGATTCGGCCTGGTTTTTTAAGGATACGCTTGCCCTGGGCTCTGGTATTCTTATGGAGCATGTTGTGAGTTGGATGTTTCCTGGGCGGAAAATCCAATCAGTCAGGTGTTGAAGCATAGCGGGCTCGTTCAGTGATTTTGAGTGTCGGTGTGCCCAAACCTGTACCCCGTTCATTTCATAAAAAGATCCACTCCAGGAACCGCAATGCCTGCAAGTCAAACCTCTGGGAGCACTCTCTGATGTTGGAGATGTTATTACAATGGTACCGCCGACGCTTTACCGATCCGCAGGCTATCGCGCTGCTGGTGATTCTGGTCGCCGGGTTCCTTATTCTCTATTTTCTGCACGGCATTCTGACGCCACTGCTGGTGGCCATCGTGCTGGCGTACCTGCTTGAGTGGCCGACCGCACGGCTGCAGCGTATCGGTTGTTCGCGCAATTGGGCGGCGAGCATGGTGATGATCATGTTCGCCGGCATCGCGATGCTGCTGGTGTTTGTGGTGGCGCCGACCGCCTGGCAGCAGGGTATCAACCTGATGACCGATCTGCCGGGGATGCTCAATCAGTTCTATAACTTCGCGGCGACGCTGCCGAAGCGTTATCCGGCGCTGGTCGATGCCGGCATCATCGATATGATGGCGGAGAACCTGCGCGGTCGGCTGTCGGGCATGGGGGAGTCGGTGGTGAAATTCTCGCTGGCTTCACTGGTCGGGCTGCTGACGTTGGCGATTTACCTGATTCTGGTGCCGATGATGATGTTCTTCCTGTTGAAGGACAAAGAGCAAATGCTCAACGCGGTGCGCCGCGTGTTGCCGCGCAATCGCGGGTTGGCAGGGCAGGTGTGGATCGAGATGAACCAGCAGATCACCAATTATATCCGCGGCAAGGTGCTGGAGATGGTGATCGTCGGCGTGGCGACCTATCTGGTGTTCGTTATTTTGGATATGCGCTATTCGCTGTTGCTGGCGGTGCTGGTCGGTTTCTCGGTACTGATCCCCTATATAGGCGCGGTGTTGGTGACCATTCCGGTGGTGGTGGTGGCGATGTTCCAGTGGGGCGTCGGGGCCGATTTCTGGACGCTGATTGTCGCCTATCTGGTGGTGCAGGCGCTGGACGGCAACCTGTTGGTGCCAATCCTGTTCTCCGAGGCGGTCAATTTGCACCCGCTGGTGATTATCTTGTCGGTGATCATCTTTGGCGGGCTGTGGGGTTTTTGGGGGGTGTTCTTTGCTATCCCATTAGCCACGCTGGTGAAGGCGGTGATACACGCCTGGCCGGACGAACTGCGGGTGGAAACGGAACAAGATTAAGCGGGAATGACGAAGCGCAGCAGGCGGTGCCGCTGCGCTTCGCGAGAATTATTGCTGCAGGTAACTCAGAACGATGTCGTGATGATTGGTGGTTTTGAAATCATCGAACACTTTCTCGACTTTACCTTTGGTATCAATCAGGAAGCTGATGCGGTGAATACCGTCATAGGTTTTCCCCATGAAGGTTTTTTCACCCCAAACGCCGAACTGCTGCGCCACCTGATGATCCTCATCAGATAACAGCGTGAAGTTTAACAATTCTTTCTCGGCAAAACGCGACAGCTTCTCTGGTTTATCCGTGCTGATACCCAGCACTTCGACACCCGCTTTTTTCAAATCATCCATGTTATCCCGCAGGCCACAGGCCTGAACGGTACAACCCGGCGTCATCGCTTTGGGATAAAAATAAACAAGCACTCGCTGTCCCTGGAAGTCGGCCAAATTAATTTCCTCACCGTCCTGGTCAGGCAAACTAAATTTCGGCGCTGTGTCACCGGCTTTCAATGGGCTCATCACTACTCTCCATCTTTCTCATCATGCTGTGGATAGTTAACAACGCTAATACTGCCTTGTGCGTTCAATTCTGTACATAGGCGATGAAAGGCTTGCTCGATATTTGATGCATCCGCGTCGCCGGGGCTGTGCGCGGTGATCTGAATGTAAAGCTGCGGCGGCAGGTGACCTTCCGCCGGTTGGGTTCTGGACACCAGCTCGGCAATGTTCATCTGGCTGGAGTCGAACAGATCGGTGAAGCGCTCAATGATGTGCGGGGAGTCTTTCACCTCAACCTGAACCCACACCGTGGCCGGCATCGGGGGCCTTTCATGCGAGTTGGTGCGTTTCATCACAATCAGCAACTCCAGCTCCGCACCTTTTTGCGGCAGAGTGGATTCAATCAGGGTAATCGCGTTCCAACTGCCGGAAAGCAGCATGATGAAAGTGAACTCCTCACCCAGCATGGCCAGACGGCTATCTTCGATATTGCATCCGCAACTGCTGACGTGGCGGGTGATGGCATTAACGATTCCGGGGCGGTCGGCGCCGAGCGCGGTAATCACGAGATAGTGTTCATCTGGCTTAGGCAAAATGGATCTTCCTGTCGTGCTCAATGGGGTTACCATGGTAAACATAAAAAAAACCGCCTGCCAAGCGCTTACAACGCTGTTGTTCGCTTGCTTTTGGATAGGCAGCAAAAGTACCATGAGTGACTTGTTTGTGGAGGGGACGGCCAATGTTTACGGGAAGTATTGTTGCACTGGTTACGCCGATGGACGACAAAGGTGCTGTCGATCGTGCGAGCCTAAAAAAACTGATTGATTATCATGTAGCCAGTGGGACCTCGGCCATTGTTTCCGTAGGGACGACCGGCGAGTCCGCAACGCTTGCCCATGACGAGCACGTTGAAGTGGTATTGCAGACGCTGGAGCTGGCCGCAGGCCGCATTCCGGTGATCGCCGGCACGGGCTCCAACGCCACCGCCGAAGCCATTTCGCTGACCAAAAGCTTCGAAAATACCGGCGTAGTGGGTTGCCTGACGGTAACGCCTTACTACAATAAGCCGACCCAGGAAGGGCTGTACCAGCACTTCAAGGCGATTGCCGAAAGCACCGCGCTGCCGCAGATCCTCTATAACGTGCCTTCACGCACCGGTTGTGACATGCTGCCGCCGGTGATTGCGCGTTTAGCAAAAATCAAGAATATTGTTGCCGTTAAAGAGGCAACAGGGAACTTAAGTCGTGTAAGTCAGATCCAAGTGCTGGTTGATGATGAAGATTTCATTTTGCTGAGCGGCGATGACGCCAGCGGTCTGGATTTCATGCAACTGGGCGGCAAAGGGGTGATTTCCGTGACGGCCAACGTGGCGGCGCGTGAAATGGCGCAGCTTTGCACGCTGGCGGCACAGGGCAACTTTGCTGAAGCACGCCGCTTGAATCAGCGCTTGATGCCGTTGCATCAGGATTTGTTTGTAGAAGCAAACCCAATTCCGGTGAAATGGGCCTGTAAGGCATTGGGATTGATGGCAACCGATACGATGCGTCTGCCTATGACGCCGTTGACCGACGCTGCTCGCCCGATCGTTGAGCGTGCGTTGAAAAGCGCCGGTTTGCTGTAACTCTAAGGGAAATTTGATGGTTTATTCATTGCAAAAGTCGACGGTAGCAAAAGTCGTGGGTATTTCGCTGGTTATGATGTTGGCCGCCTGTACCACCGATCAACGTTACAAACGCCAGGTCAGCGGCGATGAGTCTTATCTCAACGCGTCGGAGCTCAAACCGTTGAACGCGCCGGCCGGTATGATCCTGCCGGTGCAGAGCGGGAATTATGATGTTCCGGCAACCACGCTGAAAGGCGGCGTTGGCAAGCAACTGGATATTCGTCCGCCGGTGCAGCCGTTGGCGTTGCTGAGCGGTTCACGTGCGCAATATGCCGGTGACAGCGGTACGCTGCTGCTGGAAAACAGCCCGCAGAACCAGAACCTGTGGTCACGCGTCGTCAGCATGTTGCAGACGAAAAATATCGCCATTGCCTCACGTCAGGATGCCGGCCAGACCCTGACTACCGATTGGGTTAAGTGGAATCGTCTGGATGAAGACAACCAGTACGAAGGCCGCTACCAGATCAGCGTGCAGCAGCAGGGCTACCAGCAGGCGCTGGTGGTGAAAACCGTCGGTTTGCAGCAGCAGGGCAAAACCGAGCAGATTACCGACCCTTCTGAAGTGCAGCGTTACAACGGCATGATGATGAACACTATCGTTGAGGGGCTGGACAAGCAGGACAACCTGGCGAGCAGCCAAACGGCCAACCGCTTCGGCGCACTGGACGTGCAGAGCGGCGCGGATGACACCGGCTTGCCGATGTTGGTCGTGCGTGGTCCGTACACCGTAGTGTGGGATCGCCTGCCTGCGGCGTTGGAAAAACTGGGGATGAAAGTGGGTGACCGCAGCCGTCCGCAGGGCACCGTCGCCGTGACCTACAAATCCCTGAGCGGTAGCGACTGGGATGCATTGGGCGCCAAGGATCCTGAACTGACCGAAGGTGATTACAAACTGCAGGTGGGTGATTTGAACAACCGCACCAGCCTGCAATTTATCGATCCGAAAGGGAAACCGTTGACCCAGTCGCAAAACGACGGGTTGGTTGCGGCATTCCAGGCTGCGTTCAGTAAAACCAGCGTTAAATAACTAAAAAGGGGCTGCGGCCCCTTTTTGTTTTGTCTGCACGGTATCGTTTGCGTTCCAGGTTTGGCACAATATGCCCATGTGTGTTGTTAAAGAATTCGTTGTATAAATTTTATACCCAATAGATTTCAAGCGACAGCCAGGCGGCAAGTGCGTGAATCTTCAGGAGCTTACTTGAGTAAGTGACTGGAGTGAGGGCACGCAGCCAACAACGCTGTCGTTTGAAAGATGAAGGGTATTCTTTTATTGGAGTAATAAGATGCAAAAAATAGCTGAGTTGTATCGCGGAAAGGCAAAAACCGTCTACACCACCGAAAACCCCGATCTGCTGGTGTTAGAGTTCCGCAACGATACGTCAGCACTGGATGGTCAGCGCATTGAGCAGTTTGATCGCAAAGGCATGGTGAACAACAAGTTCAACCATTTCATCATGAGCAAACTGGAAGAAGCCGGCATCCCGACGCAAATGGAACGCCTGCTGTCAGACAACGAAGTGCTGGTGAAGAAGCTCGATAT
The DNA here is from genome assembly GCF_003591175.1 of Serratia inhibens. Classification (GTDB taxonomy): domain Bacteria; phylum Pseudomonadota; class Gammaproteobacteria; order Enterobacterales; family Enterobacteriaceae; genus Serratia; species Serratia inhibens. The sequence goes on from NZ_QYYG01000006.1 coordinate 259,185, forward strand.
GGTGCCGGTCGAATGCGTGATCCGCAACCGCGCCGCCGGTTCGCTGGTGAAGCGTTTGGGCATTGAAGAAGGTCTGGTGCTGAACCCGCCGCTGTTCGACCTGTTCCTGAAAAACGATGCGATGCACGATCCGATGGTCAACGAATCCTATTGCGAAACCTTCGGCTGGGTGAACAAAGAGCATCTGGCGCGCATGCGTGAGCTGAGCTACAAGGCGAACGACGTACTGAGCAAGCTGTTTGACGACGCGGGCCTGATCCTGGTCGACTTCAAGCTGGAATTCGGTCTGTTCAACGGCGAAGTGGTGCTGGGCGATGAGTTCTCGCCGGACGGCAGCCGCCTGTGGGACAAAAACACCCTGGACAAGATGGACAAAGACCGTTTCCGTCAAAGCCTGGGTGGCCTGATCGAGGCCTACGAAGAAGTGGCGCGCCGCATCGGCGTGAAGCTGGACTAAACGCTCTGCCGCAATAACGGGGCCATCCAGCCGGAGCGCCCCGTCATTCATTTTCTCTTTCGCCTGCATTTCCAGAAAAATTCTACATTTCCCGCATCGTTAACCATTTATAATGGCAATCAGTGGGCTAGTTTCCTACGATTATTAAAAACCTAATCTGGAGTTTACTTATGCGTTGGCAAGGGCGTCGGGAAAGTGACAATGTTGAGGATCGTCGCGGGCAGTCTTCAGGTCTGGGTGGCGGCGGGGGTTTTCGCGCGCCAGTCGGCGGCAAAGGCGGCATCGTCATTCTGGTGGTGGTGCTGGTGGCCGGCTATTACGGCATCGATCTCTCACCGCTGTTGAACGGCGGTGACGTGAGTCCGCAAACTCAACAACAGAGTGCCAGCATCAGTCCAAAAGACGATGAGTTGGCCAAATTTACCTCGGTGGTGCTGGCTTCTACCGAAGATAACTGGAAAGAAGTTTTCCAGCGTATGGGCAAAACCTATCAACCGCCCAAGCTGGTGATGTATCGCGGCGTGACTCGCACCAACTGCGGTACCGGTCAGTCGGCGATGGGGCCGTTCTATTGCCCGGGCGACAAAACGGTGTATATCGATCTGTCGTTCTACCAGGATATGAAAACCAAACTGGGCGCCGGTGGTGACTTTGCGCAGGCCTATGTAGTGGCGCACGAAGTCGGCCACCACGTGCAGAATCTGCTGGGCATTGAACCTAAAGTGCGTCAGATGCAACAGGGCGCCAGCCAGGCTGAAGTGAACCGCCTGTCGGTTAAAATGGAACTGCAGGCGGACTGCTTTGCCGGCGTTTGGGGCAAATATGCCGAGAAACAGCAGATGCTGGAAGAGGGTGACTTGCAGGCGGCATTGAACGCCGCGCAGGCGATCGGCGACGACCGTTTGCAGCAGCAGGGCCAGGGGCGCGTAGTGCCGGACAGCTTCACCCACGGTACCTCGCAACAGCGTTACACCTGGTTTAAACAGGGCTTCGACAGCGGCGATCCTAACACCTGCAACACCTTCGCATCCCGTTAACATACCGTGCCGGAGCCTGACTCCGGCATTTTTTTAGGCAGGAACACAGCCTTGTTACAGGCAATGCAACAACTTATGCAACAGCAGGGCATCAGGCGCTTGATGGTGCTCAGCGGCGAACCGCAATGGTGCCGCCAACAGGCGCAGCAGCTGGCTGCAAGCCTGGCGGGCGACTGGCCGTGGGTGGGGGAAAACCCGCCGGCCGGCCTGCAAGCTTTGGCGAGCGGTGCGGTGCGAACTCTGCTGGGGCAAGAGCGGCTGCATGCGGTGTTTGACGCGACAACGGCCCTGGATGTTGAAGCCCTGGCGGCGCTGGCGGGTACGCTGCGCGCCGGCAGTTGGCTGTTGTTACTGACGCCATCCTGGCGCCAGTGGCATCAGCAGCCGGACGCCGACAGCCTGCGCTGGAGCGATTGCCCTCAACCGATCACCACCCCGCATTTTATCCATCATCTGCAACGCCACCTGGCGGCGGACATCGAAGTCACGCTCTGGCGACAGGGCGAGACGCTTGAGTTGGCGGCGTTGCCGGAGCGCCCGCCTTGGCAGGCGCCCGATGGCCACCCCACTGCCGAACAACAAAGGCTGCTGGAACAACTGCTGAATGCCTCGGCGGGTGTCTGGGTGCTGACCGCGGCACGTGGCCGCGGCAAGTCGACGCTGGCAGGTATGCTGGTGGCGAACACGTCGCTAACCTGCTGGATTACCGGACCGAGCCGTGCCGCCACCGAAGTCGCCGGCGAATGGGCGCAGGGGCGAGCGCAGTTCTGGGCACCGGACGCGCTGCTTGCCCATTGCCGCGAACATGACGTCAGTAATCTGGGCTGGTTGCTGGTGGATGAAGCGGCGGCTATTCCTGGCCCACTGTTGCAACAATTGGTCAGTTATTTCCCTCGTGTATTGCTGACTACCACCGTGCAGGGTTATGAAGGTACCGGCCGGGGGTTTTTGCTGAAGTTCTGCGCCGGTTTACCTTCGTTCCGGCCGTTAGGATTGCGGCAACCCATGCGCTGGGCTGAAGGCGATGCGCTGGAGCGGGTGATAGATAATGCTCTGTTGTTCAACGAACAACCGGAATGGCGGGCGACCGATCAGGCCGCTCGTTTCTGCCTGGTCGAACAGAGCGCGCTGTGCGCCGATCCCCAAGGATTGGCGCGTTTCTACGCTCTGCTGAGCAGCGCCCATTACCGCACCTCGCCACTCGATTTACGGCGGCTGATGGATGCGCCCGGCATGCACTTTGGCGTGGCGCAGGTGGAAGAAGAAGTGGTTGGCGCGCTGTGGCTGGTGGATGAAGGGGGGCTGAGCGCCGAACTGGCGCATGAGGTCTGGGCGGGGCGACGGCGGCCGCGCGGCAACCTGGTGGCTCAGTCGCTGGCGGCGCATGGTGGCCAGTGGTGGGCACCGACGCTGCGTTCGCGCCGTATTACCCGCATTGCGGTACTGCCCGCCTTGCGCCAACAGGGCATTGCCCGCAGCCTGATCGCGCAACAACGCCAACAGGCACAGGGGCTGGATTTCCTTTCGGTCAGTTTTGGCTACACCGAACCGCTGTGGCGCTTTTGGCAATCCTGCGGTTTTGAACTGGTGCGTATCGGCAGCAAGACGGAGGCCAGCAGCGGCTGCTATACCGCAATGGCCATCCTGGCGTTGAGCGAACAGGGGGAAGCGCTGCGGTATGCGGCGCATAAGCACCTGGCGCGCGATTGGCGCTGGTTGCAGCAACGGGTCGATCTGCAACTGGAGATCACCGGCGATGACGGCGATACGCAGCTTAGTGAAGACGACTGGCGTGAACTGGCCGGGTTTTCCTTCGCCCATCGGCCGCTGGAGGCCAGCCTGGGTGCGCTGCAACGTTTGTTGTTGGCAAGCGGTCTGCCGCTACCCGCGCTGCGCGGGCATCTGCAACAGCAAAGGACGACGGCAGACTGCGTGACGCAGTTTGGCCTTAGCGGCCAAAAAGCCTTGCTGCGGCACTGGCGGCTGGAGGCGGCGCAGGCGCTCGAACAGTTGGATGCGCAGCACTGCCTGCGTTGGCGCAACTGGGCGCAGTCATTGCAATAAATCGACAATGTTGTTCAATAAAACCCGATTTTCCTGATTTCTCGGCGGCGTATAGTAGACGCCAACGGCCCGGCACCCCCGGGCGATATCCGATGAAGACGAGGAGTCACCATGAAACATGAGCATTTCGTTGTCCAAAGCCCGGCAACACCGGCGGTGCAGCTGATCTTGCTGTTTCACGGTGTCGGCGATAACCCGGTGGCAATGGGCGAGATCGGAAGCTACTTCGCCAAAGATTTCCCGCAGGCGCAGGTCGTCAGTATCGGCGGCCCGGCGGCTTTCGATAACGGCAACGGTCGTCAATGGTTCTCGGTGCAGGGCGTGACCGAAGAGAACCGCGCCGAGCGCATTGCACAGGTGATGCCGCAGTTCGTCGAAACCGTGCGCTACTGGCAACAGCAGAGCGGCGTCGGTTACGCCGGTACCGCATTGGTCGGTTTTTCTCAGGGATCGATCATGGCGCTGGAAGCCTTGAAAGCGGAAGCTAAACTGGCCGGCCGCGTGGTGGCCTTCAGCGGGCGCTTTGCCAGCCTGCCGGAGCAAGCTTTCGGCGAAAGCGTCGTGCATTTGATCCACGGCGAAGAAGATGCGGTGATCACGGTGCAGCACGCCAAAGCGGCGGCGGAACGGTTGCAGGCCGTCGGCGTGGATTTCACGCTGGACGTGGAGCAGGGCGTCGGGCACGGCATCAATCAAGGCATGATGAATAATGCCCTTGAGCGGTTGCACTACTACGTACCTCAGCGCTACTGGGATGAAGCGCTGTTTGGCAAACGCGGCGATTTGATCGCCTTTCGATAATATTCCCCTGACGGGCGCGGCTATGCTGCGCCCGCTGTCATTGCGGCATCACCGTAACCTTAACGTCCAACCGGTGAGCGCCCCCGCCAAAAATAATGCCGTGCATCGGGCTGACATCACCGAAATCGCGGCCCCAGGCCACGGTAATGTGCTGGGTATCGGCCAACACATTGTTGGTCGGATCGATATCTACCCAGCCATAGGGCGGACAATACACCGACACCCAGGCGTGAGAAGCATCCGCGCCAATCATTCGCTCCTCCCCCGGCGGCGGCTGCGTGAGGATATAGCCGCTGACATAGCGTGCCGCCAACCCCAGCGAACGCAGGCAGGCAATTTGCAGGTGAGCAAAGTCCTGACAAACCCCTTTCTTCTCCTGCAACAGGGTTTCTACCGGCGTGGCGATGGTGGTGGCCGTCGGATCAAAGGTAAAGTCGTTGAAAATGCGCCCGGTAAAATCCAGCAACGCCGACAGCAGCGGCCGCTCAGGGGTAAAGCTCGGCAGGGCGTAGTGGCTCAGTGCGTTATCGATGGGAATAAAAGTGGAAGGAAACAGGTATTGAATGGGGTCCAGCACTTCGGTTCCCCCGTTGGCCAACTGTTGGCGTACCCGCTCCCAAGACAGGCTGTTTTCCGCCACCCACTGTGCGGCGTGCGGCAAGACCAGCACCTGCGAATCCACCCGCACGCTCAGTCGGGTATGCGGCGTTCGCAGGGCGAATTGCACCAGGTGGTTGCCATAAAAATCATCCAGTTCGAACCACTCCTCGGGCTGTGGATCCACCTGGATCCGCGAAGCGTGGCACTGTTGCCAGGCCAGATTGCGCGGCGACAGCCGCAGCAACTGGCGCGAATGCGGCACCGGCAGGCTGTATTGGTATTCGGTCACGTGGCTGACGCTATAGCGGCATCCGCCGGTGGGCACAAGGGATTGGCCGGCAGTTTGAGTTTGGCTCTGGCTCATTCGTCGTTTCCCGTACTGTAGTGGGGGCCATGATTGAAGAAGCGCAGGCTAATCTGATCGGACAGCCGGTCCAGCGCCAGTTGCAACTGCGACACCGATTCTGACAAGGGTTGCGGGCCTCCGGCAAACCCGGCATGACCCAGGTCGGCAATTTTCTCCGGCAGATCGAAAATGGCCTGTTCGGTAAAAGGCCCGAACTGGTCGGTCAGTTTTTTCAGGTATTCCACCAGCCCCTTCAGCAGGAACATCACCGAGCGCGGGTTCTCCGGGCTGGTCAACAACAGCGGCAGGGCCGTGGCCAGATCCGGCCGCTGCGGATAACTGGAGCGGTAGGTGATGGTGCTGTCGCACAACTCCAACCACCACTCCAGCCCGGCGTCGCGCACTTGGTCATCGTCCAGCACCAGCGTCAGCATATAGGTCACTTGCTGCAGGCGTTCCAGCCGCCGGCCAATACTGAGGAAGCGCCAGCCCATGTCACGCGTCATGCCGTCCAGCGCAAAACCGGAGAGCGCCATCATATGCCCGATCGCCTGATCGAGAAACGCCAGCGCCTCCGCCAGGTTCCAGCGCTGGGCCTGATGGCGCTGTTCCAGATCCTTGGCCAGTCGGTTGAGGATATGCCAGTTGTCCAGCGAAAGCCGCTCACGCAGTTGAAAACCGATACGCAGCAGTTGCTGCAAGGTGCCGGCAAACCCCTGTGGAATTTCCGGATTGAACAGCGCTTCCAACAGCAAAGTGTTCAACTGTTGCGGCGGCAGTTCTTCAAGCGGAGACTCTTCGTCGTTCGGCAACAGACCGTAGTGGAGGCAAAGCTGCATCACGGCTTTATGCTGCTGTTCGCTGCCTTCATCTTCGTCGAGCCGCAGGGTGAGGGTGGTGCGCAGCAGGCGAGCGATGTTGTCGCAGCGTTCGGTATAGCGGCCCAGCCAGAACAAGTTTTCAATCACCCGCGTCGACAGCGTGTGGCCGGTCGGCGGCAACTCTTGCGCCAGCACGCCGGGCCGCGGCGGTGGTGCGGAGGGCGGTGCCAGCACCCAGGTATCCTTGCTGCCGCCGCCCTGCTGCATGGTCACGATCTGGCGGCTGTTGGGGCCGGAGATGCGGGTCAAGCCGCCGGGCATCACCCGGTAGCCGTCTGGGGTGGCGACGGCAAAGACTCGCAGGCAGGTGGTATGGTTTTGTAACTGGTAGGGCGGGCGCGGGGACAGGCCCGGCGCCTGCGACAGGCCGATCAGCTCCTGGGCGACATAGTTGTAAGGGCGCGCGCGGATGCGTTCCTTTAGCTGAGCCAGCTCGGTGGCACTCAGATCGCCGGCGATGCAGGTCCTGATGCGCAACTGCGGGAAAGCGCCTTTGATAATCAGGTTAGGCAGGTTTTCCAGCACCGTTTCCCGCGCGGGGTTTTCACCGCACCACCAGGAAGCGACGGAAGGCAACAGCAGCGGCTGCCCGAGGATCTGCTGGCTGAGGTTTGGCAGAAAGCCGTACAGCGCACCGGTTTCAATCAGGCTGGAACCGAGCGCATTGGCGATCAGCACCTGACCTTCTCGTGCCGCCTGGATCAACCCCGGAATGCCCAGCGAAGAGTCGGGGCGCGCCTCCAGCGGATCGCAGAAATCATCATCCTGCCGCCGTAAAATCACATGCACGCGTTGCAGGCCGTCCAGGGTTTTCAGCCAGACGCGCCCCTGGGAAACCATCAGATCCTGGCCTTCCACCAGCGGGAACCCCAGATGCCGCGCCAGATAGGCATGCTCGAAATAGGTTTCATTGTAAGGGCCGGGGGTCAACACCACGATGTGCGGGGCTTCGCCATCACCGGCGGCGAACGGTGCCCAGTGGCGCAGGCTCTGTTGCAGCGTGCGGAAAAAGGTATTCAGCCGCTGCACCTTCAGATCCCTGAACTGTTCCGGGAAGGCGCGGGAAATCACCGTGCGGTTTTCCAGCGCGTAGCCGGCGCCGGAAGGGGCCTGGGCACGATCTGCCAGCGCCCACCAGCGGCCATCGGCGGAACGGGCCAGATCGACGGCGTACAGATGCAGATAAACGTTGCCCGGGCAGCGGATTCCGTGCGCCGGGCGCAGAAAACCGGCATGCCCATGCACCAGTGCAGGCGGCAGCAGGCCGTCGCGCAGCAGGGTCTGCTCACCGTACACGTCGGCCAGGATGCGGTTCATCAGTTCCGCACGCTGGGCAATGCCGGATTCTATCTGCTGCCATTCGTCGTGGGGGATAATCTGCGGCAGCAGATCCAGTTCCCAGGGGCGTTTAACCCCTTGCGGATCGGCGTAGACGTTATAGGTGACGCCGTTTTCAAAAATCTGACGCGCCACGTGGTTGAGGCGGCTTTGCAGCTGTTCGTCCGGATAGGCGGCCAGCTCGGCGGCAAAACGTTGCCAGTGCGGGCGAAAAATAGCCTCGCCGGCGAACAGCTCGTCATAGTGCGCTTGCGAGTGGCGATAGCGGGCAAAAAGTGATTGCGGCATAGGCTTTGCGTTCCCGTTTTCCATGAGGTCCTGCGACGGCAGCTCCCTTGCGGCGCAGGCCGGCACCTTCCTGGTACCGACTTGCGCCCTCCTCAGTATCGACCCCCTTATTTCCAGCGCAAATCGAGCGTGAACGGGAAGTTCGGATTGCGCGTCTGGGGTTCGATGGTTAATTTTCCAGGCGTATGACCCATCTGCAAGAAACGCGCCAGCCTGCGGCCTTCGGCCTCATAGGCGTTGATCGGGTGGGTATCGTGGCTGCGTCCACCCGGATGGGCGACGTGGTACTGGCAGCCGCCCAGCGAACGTTGCATCCAGGTATCCACCAGTTCCACGGTCAGCGGCGCGTGCACGCCAATGGTGGGATGCAGGCTGGCTGCGGGTTGCCATGCCCGGTAGCGCACGGCACCGACCGCCTCGCCGACGTTGCCGGTGGGTTGCAGCGGCACCGGACGGCCATTGACGGTCACTTGATGGCGATCGTCATTAAACCCGGTGACCCTGATCTGCAGACGTTCGACGGATGAGTCAACATAGCGCACGGTTCCGCCGCTTGCACCTTCTTCGCCCATCACATGCCAGGGTTCCAGTGCATGGTCGATTTGCACCTGGACGCCGTCGGCGGAAAATTCGCCATGCTGCGGGAAGCGGAAGGCGAAGTGTGCGTCGAACCAGGTTGCTTCAAACGGGTAGCCAAATTCACGCAGTTCGGCGAGCACATCGTTAAAGTCCTGGCGCACAAAGTGCGGCAGCATGAAGCGATCGTGCAGTTCGGTACCCCAACGGCGCAGCCGCTCCGGTTGATAGGGCTGCTGCCAAAAACGGGCCAGCAACGCCCGCAGCAATAGCTGTTGGGTGAGCGACATCCGGGCATGCGGCGGCATTTCGAAAGCGCGCAGTTCCAGCAGCCCCAGACGGCCGCTTGGGCCATCCGGCGAATAGAGTTTGTCGATGCAGAACTCCGCCCGGTGGGTATTGCCGCTGGAGTCGATCAGCAGGTTGCGCAGCAGGCGGTCGATAAGCCAGGGTTGCGCCTCCTCGTCCGGCTCCGGGAAGCGGCTAAAGGCGATCTCCATTTCATAGACCGAATCGTTACGCGCCTCGTCAATGCGCGGTGCCTGGCTGGTCGGGCCGATAAACAGGCCGGAGAACAGATAGGAAAGCGACGGGTGGTTATGCCAATAGCCGATCAGGCTGCGCAGCACGTCCGGGCGGCGCAGGAACGGGCTTTCCGCCGGGGTGGCGCCGCCCATCACCATATGGTTGCCGCCGCCGGTGCCGGTATGGCGGCCATCGATCATGAACTTTTCGGTGGTCAGGCGCGACTGGCGCGCGGCGTCGTACAGGAAGGTGGTCTGTTCCACCAGTTCGCCCCAACTGGCCGCCGGCTGAATGTTGACTTCGATGACGCCGGGATCGGGAGTGATGCGAAAACAGGTCAAACGCGGATCAGAAGGCGGCTCGTAGCCTTCCAGCACCACCGGAATGCCCAGCGACAGTGAAGTGGCCTCAATGGCCTCCACTACCTGCAGGTAATCTTCCAGCGTGCGCGTCGGTGGCATGAACAGATAAAGAATGCCGTTGCGCGGCTCGGCGCACAGCGCGGTACGGGCAATCCAGTCCGCGGACTGTTTTTGCTCCGGGCGCTGGGTTATCGGCTGAGGCCGGGCATTTTCGGCTGCAGATGAATGCGGTTGCAGCAGTTGCCGGTAGGCCGGCAGCGTCGGGAAAGGTTGATGCGGATCGGCGCTGTGAATGTAGGGATAGTCGCTTTTATGCACCCAGGGTTGAGAATCCAGCGGCAGGCGGTAACCCAGCGGTGAATCGCCCGGCAGCAGGTAGCAGTGCTCGCTGCGCAGGAACCAGGAACCGCTTTGCCACGGCTGGTTCTCTTCTCTGGCCAGCGGCAGAACATGGCCGATGATGGCCCCCAAACCTTGTTCAAACACCTTGTGCAACCGCGCTCGCTCCAGCGGATCTTCCAGCCGGGAATCCGACGGATCGACGTTGTCCGGCAGGCGCCGTTCGCGCCACAGGTAGTAGAGCGGGTCTTCATAAGCCGGGAAGATATGCTGGCCGGAAACCTCCAGATACTGCGCGACGCGTTGCAGGAAATCCGCCGCCTGCCCGGCGGTGACTGCGGAAGGTTCGCGTTCGTCGGCAAACATGGCCGGATCGGCCAGCGGCTCGCCGTCCCTGCGCCAGAAACAGTTGAGCGACCAGCGCGGCAGTTGCTCGCCGGGATACCATTTGCCCTGGCCAAAATGCACCAGCCCGGCGGGGGCGTAGCGCTCGCGCATGCGCAGGAACAAGTCGGCGGCGCGCAGGCGCTTGGTTGGCCCCAGCGCGTCGGTATTCCATTCATCACCGTCAGGATCGTCGACGGCGACGAACGTCGGCTCGCCGCCCATCGTCAGATGAACGCCGTTGGCCTGCAAGTCGCTGTCAATCCGATAACCGAGCGCATCGATCGCCTGCCATTGTTCCTCGCTGTAGGGCCTGGTCACGCGCGGCACTTCGTCCACGCGGGCGACCGCCATCAGGTGTTCAAATTCGCATTCGCACTCATCAACTGCGCCGCTGATTGGGGCGGCACTGGAAGGTTCCGGCGTGCAGGCCAGCGGGATGTGCCCTTCACCGGCAAACAACCCGGAAGTGGGATCCAGGCCAATCCAGCCGGCGCCGGGCAGGTAAACCTCGGTCCAGGCGTGCAGATCGGTGAAGTCTTCCTCCGGCCCCGACGGTCCATCCAGCGATTTGACGTCCGGCGTCAGCTGAATCAGATAACCGGACACGAAGCGCGCGGCCAGCCCGAGGTTGCGCAGGATCTGCACCAGCAGCCAGGCGGAATCGCGGCAGGAGCCGCTGCGCAGGGTCAGCGTCTCTTCCGGCGTCTGCACGCCCGGCTCCATGCGGATGGTGTAACCGATGTGTTGCTGCAACTGCTGGTTGATCGCCACCAGGAATTCCGCGCTGCGCCGGGCTTCATCGGGGATACCGCTCAGGTAGCTTTCCAGCTCCGGGGTGAGCGGTTGGCAGTGCAGATAAGGCGCCAGCTCGATTTTTTGCTCTTCCGAATAGCAAAAGGGAATATGTTCCGCCTGTGGCTCCAGGAAGAAATCGAAGGGGTTAATCACCGACATCTCAACCCGCATATCCACTTCCACGCGGAAGTGGTCGGTTTTTTCCGGGAACACCAGCCTGGCCAGGTAATTGCCGTTAGGATCCTGCTGCCAGTTGATAAAGTGGTTTTCCGGGGTCACTTTCAGTGAATAGGCCAGAACAGAGGTGCGGCTGTGCGCGGCAGGGCGCAGGCGTATGACTTGGGGACCCAGGTTGATGCGTCGGTCGTAGCGGTATTCGGTAACGTGGTTTAGCGCAATATTAATAGCCATAAGCTCGAGCCTCAGAATAGGAGAATCTGAAATCGGGTCACATCAGTCTGCTGATGCCATGCTGTAGCCGTTACCGTGGAGGGTGGTGCTTTGGTTAACCCCCGTCTGTATTCAGACCGTTTTACCTGCTGGGAGTGTGATGATCATCACGTTAACCAATTAGGGTTAAATCTAGAGGCAATTTTTTGAGAAGTCGATTCTTTTTTCTGCGGGAAGAGGGGGAAATGAAGCGCCGCCCTCGGGAGGCGGCGCGTACAGGCGGTCAGGGTTTTTTCTTCGGCCAGTTGTCGTCTTCGTCGTCCCACTGGGCATTATTATCGCGGTGCGGCGGCAATTCCGGCTTATCGGCGAGGTAACGTTTTACGTCGACGCGACGCAGCTCTTTGATCCCGCTGATGATCATCCCGGCTAAAATCAGCAGGATAATCCACCAGTAGTCAGCTAACCATTGCATGTTTACTCCTTTCCTTCACTGCGTATAAAACGTGAAAATATCGCGGGCAGATGGCGTTCAAGCCATTCGGCACCGGCAACGTCCTTATTTTGCCAGGCGGCCAGCAGCAGCGCAGGCGTCAGCAGATGCTCGGCTTGCTGCGCCAGCGGCCGGTAGCTCAGATGCCAGGGTTCTACCGCCACGCCGTCGCCGTCTTCGGTGAACGGGCGATAAAAACCAAATTCGGCCATATGTTCCGTCATCCACTGATTGAGCGGATAAAAGTAACCGCCTTCCTCATATTCCCACGGCTCCAACTGCAGCTTTTGCCCTTCCGGCAACAAAGAAGGGTCGTACACGTCCAGATCGCTGCCCCAGTGATGGCGGCTGGCACCCGGCAGGGCGGACCAGCGCAGGATCGCTTCGCAGCGCTCGGCGGCGGACAGCGGCTTGATGTCGAGCGGCAGGCTGTCTTTATCTAATACTGGTCGTTCGCCGCAGAATTTGCCATTCCAGATCGCCAGTTGCCGATCGAAATCACGAAATGTGCTGGCGGGCTGCAGATCGAACCCGGCCGCCAGCGCCGCCTGCTGCATGGCGCGGAACGCGGTCACCGCCGCGGGCTGCAGGCGATGGTTACCGCTCAACGGCGCCAGATGATCGGTCGAGAGCCCGGTCAGCATTGCCGGCGTGATCATGCGACCAACTGCTCCATAATGCGCTGATACATGCGGCTTAGCAGTTGCAAATCGGCGGCGTGTACGCATTCATTGACCTTGTGGATGGTCGCATTGACCGGCCCCAGTTCAACCACCTGCGCCCCCATTTGGGCGATAAAGCGGCCGTCCGAGGTGCCGCCGGTGGTCAGCAACTGCGGCGTCAGTTCAGAATAGTGTTCGACGGCGTTAACCACCGCGTCCACCAGCGCACCGCGCGCGGTCAGGAACGGCTGGCCGGACAAACGCCATTCGATGCTGTAGTTCAGCTGATGCCGCTCCAGCAGTTCTTCCACGCGCTGTTTTATCGTCGCGTCGGTTGACTCGGTGCTGAAACGGAAGTTGAACTGGACGAACATCTCGCCCGGGATCACATTGTTGCTGCCGGTACCGGCCTGCACGTTGGCGATCTGCATGCTGGTCGGCGGGAAAAATTCATTGCCGCGATCCCACTCGGTCGCCACCAGCTCATTGAGCGCAGGCATGGCGCGATGTACGGGGTTATCCGCCAGGTGCGGATAGGCTACGTGGCCCTGAATGCCGTGAATGTGCAGGTTGGCGGTGATCGAACCGCGGCGGCCGTTTTTCACTACGTCGCCGACGCGTTCGGTGCTGGACGGCTCGCCGACCAGGCAATAGTCCAGGCGCTCGTTGCGCGCCATCAGCGCTTCCACCACCTTCACCGTGCCGTGAGTGGCACTGGCTTCTTCGTCGGAGGTGATCAGGAACGCCAGACGGCCCTGATGGTGCGGGTTAGCCGCCACAAAGCGCTCCGCAGCCACCACCATCGCCGCCAGCGAACCTTTCATGTCCGCCGCGCCGCGGCCATACAGCATGCCGTCGCGAATGGCGGGTTCAAACGGCGGGTTGTCCCAGCGTTTTTCATCGCCGGTCGGCACCACGTCGGTGTGGCCGGCAAACGCCAAAGTTTGCCCTTCGCCGCGCCAGGCCCAGAAGTTCAGGGTGTCGCCGAAGGGCATCGGCTCAACGGTAAAACCAATCGCCTCCAGACGTTCGATCATCAGCGCCTGGCAGCCTTCATCGTGCGGGCTGAGGGACGGGCGTTTGATGAGCTGCTGAGCCAGTTCGATAACCGGGCAAATCATGCTGTTACCTCAGAAATAAATTGCTGGTAGCCTTCGGCACTGAAGCCGAGCAGGGCGTGCCCCTTGCCGTCGTCCAGCAGCGGGCGTTTGATGATCGCCGGCTGCGCCAGCATCAGCGCGATGGCCGCATCGGCGTTGTCGCAGGCGTTGCGCTGCGCTTCATCCAGCTTGCGCCAGGTGGTGCCGCGGGTATTCAGCAGCGGTTCCCAGCCCAGACGTTCGACGAACCCGCGCAACTGCTGTTCATCCAGCCCGTCGGCGCGGTAGTCATGAAATTGATAAGCCACGCCTTGCTCTTCCAGCCAGCGGCGCGCCTTTTTGATGGTGTCACAATTTTTGATGCCGTACATGGTCAACGTCATGGAATAAGAACCTTCTCTGCAACCCAACACCGGCATGGCGCCAGTGGTAAACCGCCGTGGCGGTAAAATGAAAACCAGCGCCCAGCATGCCGAAAAATGGCGGGGAGTTCCACCGTCCAATGGTCCGAAAGCCAGGGAAAGGGCGAAAAAATTCGGGCTGCATTCAGTGCGGCGAATATTTGCTAATCTGAATGCGGCAGCCTGCCATCCTATCGGAGAGAGTAATGTGGAAAAATACCGTATCGAAACTACCGAGTACGCTGTAGATAAAATAGAAGCGCTGATCGCGGAAGGGCTGAATCAGTATAACGATGAGGTGACCGGCAGCAGCGATCGTCGCCCGCTGGCGGTGACGGTGAAAGACCCGAGCAGCGGTGAGGTGCTTGGCGGCATTACCGGGCGCTCTTCGCTGGGTTTGCTGTTTGTGGATTTGTTTTACCTGCCTGAATCAATGCGGGGTGCAGGGCTGGGCAGCGAACTGCTGCGCCGCTTCGAGCTGGAAGGGCGCCGCAGGGGTTGCGTTTCCGCGGTGCTGTACACCATCAGCTTCCAGGCACCGAGGTTTTACGAACAGAACGGCTGGACGCGCTTTGGTGAAGTGCCTTGCCTACCGGCAGGTACCAGCCGAATTTTTATGTCGAAGACCTTATAACCTGACCCGCGGCAATCACTCTCTGGTCTGGCGTAATTTATACTCCAGGCTTTTTTTAACCATTGGCCATTCATGGTCGATGATCGAGAAAACCACCGTATCGCGATAGCTGCCATCGGCATTTTTCTGGTGGTTTCTCAGCACGCCGTCCTGCTTGGCGCCCAAACGCGCGATAGCCGTTCTCGATGCGTGATTGTGCCAGTGGGTGCGAAATTCAACGGCAATCACCGCCAGCGCTTCGAACGCATAGCCGAGCAGCAGGCGTTTGCACTCGGTGTTGACGGCGGTTCTCTGATGGCTTTTGGCATACCAGGTATAGCCAATTTCAACGCGGCGGTTGTGCCCATCGGCATTGCAAATGCGGGTGGTGCCGACAATCTTTTGCGTGTCGTTATGCACTACGACAAAAGGCAACGCCCGCCCGGCGGCCTGTTCGCTCAGGGCGAAACCGACATAATCATCGACGGTGTTTTCGTTGGGCGCCGAAGTAAACCAAAGTTCCCAGAGGTGCCCATCAGCGGCCGCCTGCACCAGCGCCGCCGCATGATCTTTGCGCAGAGGGATCAGGCTGACGGTTTTGCTTTTCAGCTCGGTTTCGATAAGCCAGGATGAGTCAGACATTTGCCGCTATTTCCCCCTTGAATTCACTTTTCGCCGTTTTCACGCGACCAGTGTTTCATCTCTTCGCCAATAAAATAATTAACCAGGTCGCGATACATTTTTTCTATCACTTCCGGGCTTAAGCCCTGCTCGTCGGCCCAGACTCTTCGTTGTTGCAGCATGGCCTCGAAGCGCTCTTTGGCACGCACCGCATCGGGGCTGGTTTTGAATTTTGCGGCGGCCTTCACGTAGGCAAAGCGCTGGGCGATCAGTTTAATGATGTGTTCGTCCAGCATGTCGATTTCCGCGCGGATATCGCTCATGCCCGCACAGTCTTGCGGAGAAAGCTTGTTCTCGATGATCACTTCGGGTTTCCTTTTTTAGCGTACGTAGCCACTTTGCTGCAGGCGGGCCAAGGCCGGCCCCTCGGCATAGACCATGCCGGTAGTCAGTTCGTGGAAGTGGTATTTTTTGTAGAATTCCAGTTTGTCGGGTACCGAGTAGATAAACACCTTGCCGAGCGGCGCCAAATCCTGCATGACCCGGTCCATCAGCAGCCTGCCCAGACCGCGGCCCTGATAGTGGGGATGGATAGCCACGTCGGCCAGGTAAGCCACCGAAGTCATGTCGCTGATGGCGTGGGCGGTGGCCACCAGTTCGCCGTCGAGGTATCCCCAATAGCAAAACTGGCTGTGCTGATAAACGCGCTGTAGCTGATGCGGGTCACGCTGGCCCAGCCCGGCGGCGGCCAACAACGCGGCCAATTGCGGCCAGTCGATGCGGTAGCGGTTTGGGTCGGTCACAATCTCCATGCTTCTCTCCTAGCCGATGCGGTCCAGATCGGCGGCATATTGACGGATAGCGCGCTGGTAGCTGCTGATGTCGCGATGCGAGGAGGTTTCCGCCAACAGCAGCAGCAGATCGGCCACCGCTTGTTTGGTTTCCCCCAGATTGTACAGCGTCATGGCGCGGAACAGGGTGAGTTCCCTGGCCTGCGGGAACTCGGCCAGCCCATTGTCGAAGGCGGCCAGCGATGGTTGATACAGCCCGAGTGCGCGGTAGGTACTGCCCAGACCAAGCCAGGCTTCCTGCCGCTGCGCCGCCGGCAGAGTGTGCGCCAATGCCGCGAGGTAGCAGGGGATCGCCTGCTGCTCAAATCCCTGCACGTCGTACAGGCAGGCCAATTGGTAGTGCAGCGCGGCATCTTCCGGTTTTTGCAGCAATTGCTGCTGCGCCAGTTCGGTCGCTTCCTGATAGCGGCCCAGCTGTTTCAATTGTTCGATCGTCAGCGTCGGGGACATGTTATGGCCTCAGAAAAGTGGGGTTTTTTCTACCCCTGGCACGCTACTACGGAAGAATTGATCCTACAAGAAATATAGAGGTCAGTAAGCGGTCGGCCAGGTTATTCCCGCAGGGCGCGCTACAAGGATGAAAAGGGGTTTTGGGTGCGGAACCTTCACTTATCTAACCCCGGCCTTGGCCGGGGTTAGTGTTTCTAAGCCTCGAATCCCTCAATCTCCCGCCGCTGCAACCGGATCACTCCGGGAGCAGAGATGACTTCCAATTGCCCGGCCTCAGTGATCCCAGACTCAATCAGCCAATCGCCACCAATCACCAGCTCGCCGTTCTCCCGTACCCAATCTGCACCAAGATCCGGGCTGTGCTGGCTGGCTTCGCAGAGTGCTTCCCAGATGGCGTCATCGGTGACGACGGTGATCCACAGCCCATCTGGTCGCAGCGTAATTTGCAACGGCTCGCCGATACCAAAACCCAACTCGGCCAGCTCAATGCCTGTGATTGTCAACTCGGGGATGGGTTCCGGGGTAAAAGTTATGTTCATGTTGTGCCCTCCGTGGCTGGCGCAATGCGGATAATCAACTGTCACCGGCTCGGTGATCATCTCGATCCTCTGGCCGGTAGTAAGGCCCTAACTTTTTACGTTATTCATGTAGTCGGGTAGCTAGTGACATAGAAAACAGACTCCCGTTAGGGCGGGGGATACCCAAATACTATCCGATTGTTACTCATGAAATGGGTTTATGTTTAAAGGTTTCACGTTTGCGAGAGACTTCGCCAACTGCCAACAGTGGGGAAACGTCCTGGAAAGACTCGGCCCCGTTGTCCGGGGCCGGTTTTTATGGCAGGGCGATCAGAACTCGTGCTTCAGCGTCAGCATCAGGTTACGTGGCTCGCCATAGTTGCGGGTGCTGTAGAAATTCACCTGCGAGTAGTATTTCTCGTCAAAAACGTTGTTCAGGTTAAGTTGCACTGAGGTCTGCGGCGTCAGTTTGTAACGCGCCATCGCGTCGAACAGTACATAAGATCCTTGCTCGGCCTTGCGTTCCACAAACTCGCCGTTGTTGGCCCCGGTGACGTTGGCGTAAACGCCGCTCTGCCAGCGTGCGCCACCGCCCAGCGTCAGATCGCGCAGGGCACCTGTCAGCTGATAAGTGGTGAACAGGTTGATGCGGGTGCGCGGCTGTTCGGTGTTGAGATTAACCTTGTCCTTGTCTTTCAGTGAGAAATGGGTGATGCCGAGCTGGGCGTTCCAGCCCTGCGCCAGCTCACCGCTCAGTTCGAACTCGACCCCTTTGCTGGTCGCGCCCTGGCTCTCATGATAGGTCTGTTGCAGCGAATCCGGATCACTGGCGCTCTCGTCCTGCACCCCGAGATTGTCCTGCGTGATGCGGAACGCCGACAGCGAAACGTTGAGCCGGTCATCCAGCAGCGCAGCCTTGATACCCACTTCTTTGTTGACCCCTTCAATCGGCGCCAGGTTGCGGCCGTTGCTGTCGAGCAGGTTTTGATCCTTGAATATGTCGGTGTAGCTGGCATAGGCAGAGATCTGTTCGGTCAGCTTATAGACGGTTCCCACGAACGGAGTGACCTTGTTGGCGGTGGTGGTCGTGGTGTTTTTGAAGCTGTTGAAACGGGCGCCGAGCACCAGATCCAGCCGGTCCGTCAGCGAGAAGTCGGCGCTGCTGTAAATGCCGATCTGCCGTGTGCGGTAATCCATTTGCGGCATTTTATCCGACCACTCAGGCTCGCCCTGGCCGCCGTTCCAATCCCGCAGGCTACCGTTGAACTGCTGCTGCGAGTAGGTGGCGCTGCGATAGGTGCTGTAGCTGTGCTGCCAGGCAGAGGAGCTGCCTACCACAAATGTGTGGTTGCGGCCCAGCAGGGTGAAGTCACCGTTCAACTTCATGTCTATCGCATGTTGATCACGGTAGCCTTCATAGCGCGCAGAATAAGGGTTTGCAGGTTGTACCGCCCAGGTTGCCGGATCGATCAGCCCGCCGAGGCTCATCGCCATTTTGGCATCGAAAGCCTGGCGGCTGTGGGTATAATTGGCCACGCCTTTCCAGTCGTTATCGAACTCATGTTCCAGCGTGGCAAACTGGGTGGTCAGGGTGGTATCCCAGCTCGACCAGTCAGAGGCGCCGTTATAGTGCCGATCCCAGTTAATCTCACTGCCGTCGCTGAACCAGCCGGTCGGCAATGCGCCGCCCCAGGTGGAGGCTTTCGGCCGATTTTGCTGATAATCAGCTCCCAGGCGCAGCAGGGTATTGCTGCTCAGATCGGCCTCCAGCGTACCGTAGAGAGTGCCTTTGCGCTCCTGGTGGCGTTCCATAAAGGAGCGGCTGCGTTCGCCGGCGGCGGCGATACGCACCCTGACGGTCCCTTCGTCATTGAGCGGCGTACCGACATCGACCGTGGTCCGGTAGTGATCCCAGGAACCGGCAGAAAGTTCGGCGCGGGCAAAAGGCGAAAGGCTGGACGCTTTTTTTCTGACCAGATTGATGACGGCACCCGGATTGCCGTTACCGTTCAGCAAACCCGCAGCACCCCTGACGATCTCCACGTGATCCAGCGTGATCGCGTCAATCTCCGATTCCCCGCCGGAGTAGCCGGAGTCAAAGAAGGTGGGGACACCGTCGTATTGATAGCTATCAACGCTGAAACCACGGTAGTTGAACGAGGAACGCTCGCTATCGTAATTGCTTTCGCTGACGCCGGTGGACCAGCGCAGGATTTCCTTCAGCGAAGTCGCGTTGAGATCGTCCATTTGCTGGCGAGTTATCACCGAGACCGACTGCGGCGTATCCTTGATGCTCAGCGGCAACCCGGTCGCCGTGGTCATCTGTTTGGTGGTATAGGAGCCGGTGTTCTCGGTACTGCCGTCATCGCTGAAGGGCGAAGCGACCACCTCAAGAGTGTCTTCTTTCTGAGTGCGGGGGGCCTGCTCGGTACCCGCCGCTTGTGCAACCATGACCGGGAGGCACAGCAGCGCTCCCCCGGAAAGGCGAATCATAAAACTAGCCATGGATAAGTCTCACAGTCCGCCAAGGTTGATTTTAATCAGGTAGTCCTGCTTCTTCTCCATCTCTTCCTTGGACTGTTTGATGCTGGCAAACAGCGTATTGCCGTCTGCGGACAGCGCGAGGCTATTCGGCAAGGCGGTGGTAGTGATGCTGTTTTTTACCTGGTAGCTGTTGCTGTCAACGATGCTGATGCGCTTGGCTTCACGGTGGCTGATGTAGATCTCATTGCGCCCCGGGTTGAACAACACCGCCAGGGAATTGATCACGTCAATCTGGTGCAGGATTTTCCCGCTATTCACATCAACAACCAGCACCTTCGGCAGATCGGGATCGGTGATGAAAGCGCGGCCGGTTTTGCTGTCCAGACTGATGTTGAGGAAGAAGTGTTTCTTGGCGGGTTCAACCACCACGCGTTTCAGGATGTTGTGGCTGGCGGTGTCCAGGGTGATCAGTTCGCCACCACCATTGACGCAGTAGATACGGCCACGTTCGCTGTCCAGCGCAATGCCGGTCGGGTATTCACCCATGTTGCTCAGGGTGGCGATTTTTTTCCGATTGGCAGTATCGATAACCCACAACACGCCTTTTTTCGCGGTACCGGTGACATACAGACGCTGGTTTTTCTTATCGAGCACCATCTCGCGCGTTGGCGTGAACTGGTCTTCTTTCACGCTTTCATCGAGCTGGATAGTGGCGAGTTCTTTGCCTGTCTGGGTGTCGATCACCGTCACCGAACCGTCCACGGTATTGCCGATATACAGCAGATGCCGCTGTTCATCCAACGCGGTAGCGAAGGCGCGGCGCTGGGTCAGGATATTGGCGTCGGTGGCTAATGTGGTCGGGTTGACCCGGTAGACGATACCGGTGTTTTTCCCTTTGGCGAATGAAGGCGTAGAGGCGGCAAACAGGGTGTTGTTTTCGCCGTCAAAAGCCAGTTCGTACAGGCCATAGCCTACCGGTTTGGTCTGAAAATGGTTTTCGGGCAGTTCGGCAGCCAGCGTTGAACAAGACCACAGCAGCAGGGCAGACGTCAGGGCGCTGAGAGAAAAACCTTTGGTTGGGGCGATCAGGTGCATCGACATAGACATTCCTTTACATCAATTTACGATTTGTCGATGCTAATGATATTGATAATTAATATCAATATCATTTAATTAATCATTGATATCGATGTGTTTTACTTATTGAAATTAAAGGTATTTATTTTAATTGTTGGGTTTTTTGTTCCGTTTGTTACGCCTTTTTTCTGCTTGTTTATGCATTGTAATGATTTTCATTTCGTTTTTATTGTTGGTGGATATCCGCTATATTCGCCCGGCTTTTGTTAAGAACTGTAAATAAAAATACAACGTTCAGAAGTGGGTACAGCGCCGTGCGCAGTGGCTGTCGATGCCGCGCTCGCGCTCTACGTTTGCCGTATTGGGCGCTCTGTGAGCTACAACACCAACCAGAAACAGGCTCGATTAGGAACAGTGATGATTGATCAACAATCCATGGGAAAACGCTCCGGCATCGCGACGGTCATTGCTTTGGCATTGATGGGCACGCCTCAGGTTTACGCGCAGGAAGAGGGGGCCGAGAAGGAAAATAACGCTTCGCAGGAAGACCAGCTGGTGGTTACGGCCTCCGGGTTTAAGCAGAACAAGAAGTATGCGCCCGCCAGTATCTCGGTTATCGATAAAAAATCTTTCGAAAAGCAAAACAGCCGCGATGTCGCCGAAGCGGTGCAGGATGTCTCCGGGCTGTTCGTCAGCAGCGGTGCCGGCAGCGAGGTTTCAGGGGATATCATGATCCGCGGCATGGACTCGAGTTACACCTCGTTCATGGTGAACAGCATCAAGCAAAATACCGGCGAATCGCGTCCGTATGGCCAAAATATCGGTACCGAAGCCGGCTTTTTGCCGCCGCTGGCGGCCATTGAACGCATTGAGGTGATCCGCGGCCCGATGTCATCGTTGTATGGTTCCGACTCCATTGGCGGCGTGGTCAACGTGATCACCAAAAAGCCGTTTGGCGTGCGGGAATGGATAGGGTCCATTGCCGGCAACAGTTTCCTGCAGCAGCATCAGGATTTCGGCAATACCCAGCAGGCCAACCTGTTCCTGATGGGGCCGCTGGTGCCTGACGTGCTGGGGCTCAATCTTTCGGCAGATTACCTCGATCGCCGCGAAGACGAAAAACCCAACGCTTTCAGCAAGAACAACAAAAAGTCCCTCGACATGACGCTGGGCTTTGCCGCCAACGAAACCAACCTGTTCGACCTGAACCTCGCCAAAGGGGAGAAAAAGCGCAGCCGTTCGGCCAAAGGCGGCGGCACGCCCTGGGGATGGGACTTCGATCGCGACGCCCTCAGCCTGACCCACTCGGGCTGGTATGCTGAAGATAGCGTCGCCACCACCAGCTATTTCCAGTATGAGAAAGGCGAATCCACCTACCACAGCGCCCAACTGGCGCCGCAGCATATTCAAACCGAGAATTACGTTCTGAATAGCCAGGCCAAGCTGAGCCTCGGCGAGCACAACCTGACTCTCGGCGGCAACTACAGCCGCGAAACGCTGAACGACGACTTCTACGCCGACAGCAAGCGGGCTCCGGGGATCGAGCCGGTGACGAAAATTTCGCGTGACGGCTGGGCGCTGTTCGCCGAAGGGCAGTGGAACATCGATGACTTCTCGCTGACCACTTCGGCGCGCATGGACCGGGATAACTACTTCGGCACCCACATCAGCCCGAAACTTTACGGCAACTGGATGCTGGACGAAGCCTGGGCGCTGAAGGGGGGGATCTCCTCCGGGTATAAAAAGCCCTCGCTGCGGGAAAACTCGGATCAATTTATCACCCCGCGTGGCAGCAACCCGCCTTACCCTTACCTGTCGGTAGGCAATAGCGAGCTGAAGCCGGAAACCAGCCTGAATACCGAACTGGGGCTGTACTGGAATAACAACCGCGATCTGTCTTTGGACGGCACGGTATTTTATACCGATTTCAAGAACAAGATTGCTGAAGTCAATATCTGCGAGGCGAGCGAGAATATCCCTTGCGTGGTCAACGGTTACAGCGCCGATTCCATTGATAAATATTTCAATATCGGCAAGGCCAATGTCTACGGCGTGGAGCTCAATGCGGACTGGCAGGCCACGGACCGGCTGAATATCAGCGCCAACTACACCTTCAACAAGAGCGAGCAGAAAAACGGTATCAATAAGGGCTATGCGCTGAATGACTTCCCCAAACACATGGCCAACTTATCCGTTAAGTGGGCGGCGGCTTCGGCGCTGGATGTGTGGTCCAAAGTCAATTATCGCAGCCGCAACGACGATAGCGGCGATCATACCCGCTATGGCGCTTATACCTTGTTGGACGCCGGGGTCATATACCGTCTGGACAAGCACACCCAGGTGATGGCCGGCGTGTATAACATTTTCGATACCGCACCCAAACGCACCACCAATTGGGGCGAATATCCGCAGCTTGAAGGGCGCCGCTATAACCTGGGTTTACGCGTTGATTTTTAAACGCGCCAGAGCGATTTACCCGGCCGCTTGCCCGACTGCGGCCGGTATTTTGCGGCTCGGTATCGGCTTTATGCTTTCTGCGCACGGCAATTATGGGGTTTATCGCAACGGGGAATATGGCGAAATACCCTTGGGTAGGATTAATACGAAAATGTGCGCCAACCCCGGTTTCCGCGGCCGGCATCGTTCCCGAAATACTTCACTTGCTCAAAAAACAGGCGTAGAATTCGCTTCGTCTAATAATTGAGGTTGTAAAGTATTATGGTTGATCGTGAATTAGGAAATTGGAAAGACTTCATCGATGAGATGTTGGGTAACTGATACTGCGTTGAAACTGAATACCCGTCGTATTTCAAATTGCAGCGTTGTTGGCTGCACTGGCTCACCCCAGTTACTTACCGGAGTAAGCGCCTGGGGATGAGCAAGGTGGCCGCCTAGCCGCAACTTGAAATTCATAGGGTATAGAGTAAAGGGTATGGTTTATTTGTCGGTATTTGAAACACCTTGGGAACGACATTCTCGTTCAAGATAAAGCAGCATCGGTTTGCCGATGCTGCTTTTTTATGCCTGCTATTCGGCGTTTTCCGCGTTTGCTGCCGGCAAGGGTTTACCCGGGAAGCGCCGCCGTACCAGCACAAAGAACAGCGGTACGAAGAAGATAGCCAGCAGGGTGGCGGATATCATGCCGCCCATCACCCCGGTGCCTACCGCATGCTGGCTGCCGGAGCCGGCACCGCTGCTGATTGTCATCGGCAATACGCCGAAGATAAAGGCCAACGAGGTCATCAAAATCGGCCGCAGCCGCATGCGTGAGGCTTCCAGCGTGGCGGACATCAAATCCTGTCCTTTCTGATTCAGCTCGTTGGCGAATTCGACGATCAGAATGGCGTTCTTCGCCGACAGGCCGATGATGGTCAGCAGCCCAACCTGGAAGTAAACGTCATTCTCCAGTCCGCGCAGCCAGGTGGCGGCGACGGCGCCGATTACCCCGAGCGGCACCACCAGCATTACCGAGAACGGAATCGACCAGCTCTCGTACAGCGCCGCGAGGCACAGGAACACCACCAGCAGCGAGATGGCGTACAGCGCAGGTGCCTGCGAGCCTGACAGCCGTTCCTGATAGGACATTGCCGTCCATTCCAGGCCGAAGCCGGTCGGCAGCTGGCTGACGATTTTCTCCATCTCGGCCATCGCAGTGCCGGTGCTGACGCCTTCCGCCGCCTCGCCGACGATCTCCACCGCCGAACTGCCGTTGTAACGCTCCAGGCGAGGGGAGCCATATTCCCAGTGTGAGGTCGAGAAGGCCGAGAAAGGCACCATACCGCCCGCGCTGTTGCGCACATACCATTTGTCGATATCGCCAGGCAGCATGCGGAACGGCGCGGCGGCCTGCACGTACACCTTTTTCACCCGGCCGCGATCGACAAAGTCGTTGACGTAAGTCGAGCCCCAGGCGGTAGACAGCGTGTTGTTGATGTCATCGACGGCCACGCCGAGCGCTTGCGCCTTACGCTGGTCAATATTGATTTGCAACTGCGGGCTGTCGTCCAGGCCATTATGGCGAACGCGGGCCAGCAGCGGGTTGTCCCCCGCCAGTTGCAGTAATTGATCGCGCGCTGCCATCAGTTTGGCGTGGCCCAGCCCGGCGTGGTCTTCCAGCTCCGCATCGAAGCCGGAAGAGTTACCCAGGCCGGTAATCGCCGGCGGGCTGCTGGCAATGACCCGCGCCTCGTTGATTTTGCTGAACGCATGGGTGGCGCGATCGATGATATCGAAAGAGGTATTGGCGCCTGAGGTGCGCAGATCCCAGTCTTTCAAACGGATAAACATGCGCGCCACGTTCTGCCCGTTGCCGCCCGGCCCGGCGCCGATGGTAGAGAACACCGACAACACGTCCTGCTTTTCTTTGGTCAGGAAGTAGTGCTCGACTTTTTCCACTACCTTGGCGGTCTGTTGCAGGGTCGAACCCGGCGGTAACTGCACCTGCACGGTGAATACCCCACGGTCTTCCTGCGGCAGAAACGAGCTCGGCAACTTGATGAACAGCAGCGCCATGCCGGCGAGCAGCAGCAGATAAATCGCCATGTAGCGCAAACTGAAATGCAGCACACGCGCCACGCCGCGCTCGTAGCGATCGGCATTGCGGTTGAACATGCGGTTGAACCAGCCGAAGAAGCCGCGCTTGCCGTGGTGATGGCCCTTGGCCAGCGGCTTGAGCAGCGTGGCGCACAGGGCAGGGGTCAGGATCATCGCCACCAGCACTGACAGCACCATGGAGGACACTATGGTGATCGAGAACTGGCGATAAATCGCGCCGGTGGTCCCGCCGAAGAACGCCATCGGAATAAACACCGCCGAGAGCACCATGGCGATACCGACCAGCGCACCCTGGATCTGCCCCATGGATTTGCGCGTGGCCTCGCGCGGCGGCAGGCCCTCTTCGCTCATCACTCGCTCGACGTTCTCCACCACCACGATGGCGTCATCCACCAGCAGGCCGATCGCCAGCACCATGGCGAACATGGTCAGGGTATTGATGCTGAATCCGAAGGCGGAAAGAATGGCGAAGGTGCCCAGCAAGACTACCGGCACGGCGATGGTGGGGATCAACGTAGCGCGGAAGTTTTGCAAGAACAGGTACATCACCAGGAACACCAGCACAATGGCTTCCAGCAGCGTTTTTACTACGTCTTTGATTGAGGCCTTAACGAACGGGGTAGTTTCATAGGCGACCTTCGCCTCCAGCCCGTGCGGGAAATACTGCGACAGCTCGGCGATTTTGTCCTTCACCAACTGGTCGGTCTGCAGCTCGTTGGCGCCGGAGGCCAGCTTGATGTTCATGCCGGCGGCCTGCATGCCGTTATAGCGGCTGAGGTAGTCATAGTTTTCGCCACCCAGTTCGATGGTGGAAACATCGCCCAGTGTCACCAGTGAGCCGTCCTGATTGACCCGCAGGGTTATTTGCCTGAACTGTTCCGGCGTCTGCAATTGCGACTGGGCGTTAACGGTGGCGTTAAGCGCCTGTTTGTCGACGGACGGCGTGCCGCCGAGCTGGCCGACCGCCACCTGGGCATTCTGGGACTCGATGGCGGTAACCACGTCCTGGGTAGTGAGCTGGTAACTGGTCAGCTTGTTGGGATCGAGCCAGATGCGCATGGCGTACTGCGAGCCGTAAACGTCCATACTGCCCACGCCATTGATGCGGCTGAGCGGGTCTTGCAAATTGGACACCAGATAATCGGCGATATCCTGCTTGTCCATGCTGCCGTCGGTAGAGACGAACGCCACCATCATCAGCGTGGTATCACCGGATTTTGATACCGTCACGCCCTGAGTTTGCACCGCCTGCGGCAGCCGTTTAATCGCCGCCTGCAACTGGTTTTGCACCTGCTGCATCGCCTCGTTGGGATCGGTGCCGGCCTCAAAGGTCAGCGTTACCGTGGCTCGCCCGGTGTTGGTGCTCTGCGACGACATGTACATCATGTTATCCAGGCCGGTCATGTTCTGTTCGATAATCTGGGTAACGGTGTTTTCCAGCGTTTGCGCTGAGGCGCCAGGGTAGGTGGCGCTAATGCGAACGTTCGGTGGCGCGAGGTTCGGATACTGTTCCACGGGTAGGGAAAAAATCGCCAAAGCGCCGGTCAGGCAAAGAATAATTGCCAAAACCCAGGCGAAAATCGGGCGATCAATAAAAAAATTGGCCATGCAGCGCGAACCTCGTTATGACTTGTTCTATCTTTAAGACGCATCTGGATTGCGTTTACCAGCGGCTGGGAAGGATTCCGGCGTTATTGCACTTTACTCGCGAAGGGGGAGTAAAGCGTGGAGAAAAAAAGGAGTTAATGTAAATAACGGTAGTAGAAACCGATAATGACGTCTCAACGCCAGTGAAAAATGTCATTAAGACAATTTTATGACTATCAAGGGCCTGGCCGTTCAAGGTTCCCGGAAAATCATCAGGACTCACCGCAAAGCAGGAGCTTGGCATGGAAATTAACCCGGTATTTGCCCGTCGCCTTTATCTGTGTTGGCTGATCAGCCACAGTGAGCGGCCAAACGTTCCGCGTCTGATGGAATTGACCGGCTGGCCGCGCCGTACGCTGCAAGACGTGCTGAAAGCCTTGCCTGGCCTGGGGGTGGAGTTGCAGTTTGTGCAGCAGGGGGTGCGCAATAACGACGGTTTTTACCAGTTGGAAAACTGGGGGCCACTCAACAAGAGTTGGATCCACCAGCATCATCAGGCGTTGTTTGCCGCCATCGAATAAACTTTCCCCGGCATGCCGGGGGAAGCATCATTGACTCTTGTGTTCCAGGTACATCACCGTCGCCGCCACGCGTGAACGGACGTCCAGTTTGCGCAGCATATTGCGGATATGCACTTTCACCGTCTCTTCGGAAATGTGCAGCTGTGCCGCCACCTGTTTGTTGGACATGCCGCGCGCCACTTCCTGCAACACGTCCAGCTCGCGTTCGGTCAGTTCGGCGAAGGGATCGTGCTGTTCGCTGCGGGATGACAGGTAGTCCGCCACAGCATCGCTGATCACGTTCTGGCCTTCCGCCGCCGCGCGAATATGTTCCAGCAGCTGTTCCGGTTCACTGTCTTTCAGCAGATAGCCGTCGGCGCCGGCGTCGATCAGCGCATACACGTCGCTGCGCGCATCGGAAACCGTCAGCACGATGATGCGCGCATCGACGCCCTCATTGCGCAGCGCTTTCAACGTGTCCAGGCCGGACAGCCCTTTCATGTTCAGATCGAGCAGGATCACGTCCGGCGTGTATTGCAGCGCGAGGGCAATCGCCTCGTTGCCGTCGCCGGCTTCGGCCACCACGGTAAACCACGGGTCCAGCCCCAGCAGCTGTTTGATGCCACGGCGCATCAGCGGATGGTCGTCGACGATCAATACTCGGTAATTCTTCATCACCATGACATATGCTCCCTGTAGCGAGTAAAGCCACTCAAACGCGCAGTGCAGCGCGCTTCACAGTGGGACAGACTCTTGTAAAATAGTGGCAATCAACGCCACGACATCCTGAAATAGTCTTCATTCCCTCCTCAAAGGCAACGAGGGGGGAATGGCCCTGATTTATGGCGGAAATGTCAAACGGACTTCCGTACCCTTGGGTTCGCCTCGCTGGATGAGCAGCGTGCCTCCCAGTCGCGCTGCGCGTTCACTCATGATGGTCAGCCCATAGTGGCCTTCCGGCTCGTTCAAGCTGGCGATGCCGCAGCCGTCGTCAACAATGCTGATGGCATTATCGCCGCTCGCGGTGACCTCGCAACGGATCACTATTTCCTGCGCATCGGCATGTTTGATGGCATTGAGCACCGCTTCCCGCACAATCTGCAATGCATGCACCTGCTGTTGGGCATCGAGCGCCTGGGAGGAAAGCCGACAGTGTAACTGAATCCGCGCGCCGGTTAGAACCTTTAATGGTGCCAGTAACTGATGCAACGCGGCGTTCAAATCGGCCTCCTGAATGTTCAGGCGGAAGGTGGTCAGCAGTTCGCGTAACTGGCGGTAGGCGTCGGCCAGCGCACGGTCAAAATCGTTAATAATCTCCTGCGCCTGGGGAGGGCCGCCTGCCAACGTACGTTTGAGCAACGTCAGCTGGATCCGCAAAAACGACAGCGCCTGGGCCAATGAGTCGTGCAGCTCGCGGGCGATGGTGGCGCGTTCCTCCATCAGCAAAAACTGCATGTGCTGTTTCTGTGCGCGATTAAAATAAACGCCGCGGCTCAGCATGTTAGCCACGCTTTGCATCAGGTGCGGGTGCGGCGGTTGGTCCTGATACTGCCAGCTCAGTTCCCCCTGCGGCTTGCCGTCCTGAACTATGGTAAGCCGCTGCCAGGCCTGCGTTGGCGACGGCACACCGCTGGTCAGTTGCCATTCGCTGAGGCTGTCCGCCACGTTCAGGCGGATGCAGTGCAACTGCTCGCTTTGGCGCACGATCTGCAGGATCTGCTCAAAAGACTCTCTGCTGATTTGCCGCATGCTCAGCGCCTGCGAGCAGTTGTAGAGCACCTCGAGCGTCTTGTTCGCCTGTTGCAAACGCTGGGTTTTCTCCTGAACCTTTAACTCCAGAGACTGGTATAGCTTGGCCAGATCGTCCGACATGGCGGTAAAGGCCTGCGACAGCACGCCCAACTCGTTCGGTAGCGCCACATCCAGTTGCGGGTGGTGAAAATCCCGCTGTTGCACGCGCTGGCTGGCGTCCACCAGGTGTTTCAGCGGCGCCACCACCTGGCGACGCATAAAGCGAATGCAAAACAGCACCAGCCCGATAATGGCGATATAACCCACCACGCTGATGGTCGCCACTATGGCCAGCTTGAGTTCGGAATAGCGCTGCAGAGCCAAAACAAAATGATCGATCTGGTTAACGTAGCCGGCGACGTTGGCCTGATAATCTGCCGACTGTCCGGCCCGGATCTGCTGCGCCAGCCGCTGCCAGGTTTGCTGCAGCGACAGGTATTTCTCCCGGACGTCGGCAGGCACGTAAAAGCGATCCAGGTTTTGCAGCGCCGGGGCCTGCAGGGATTGTTGATATTGCTGCAGATGCTGATCCGTCCCCGTGGCCTGCCGGGCGAGATCGTAAGCCAGCCGATAACTCTGCATGCGCAGCGAGCCGGCAATATTCACCGCCTCGGCGTCACGCAGGCTGCCGGCAACGGTGGTCAGCGCCAGCCCGGTGGAAAGCACGGACAAAATCACGATGCAAAACAGCGCCTTGGCCAGGCTGCCGGTCACGGAACGTTTAACAAGCAATCACGGATCCTTTTCTCACGGGCGACGCGCATCGTCGGGTTTCATTCGAAAGCAAAATTATAAGTTTTGCAACTAAAATTCGCCGGGTTTTATCTCAAGATGTAAGCATCGGGAAAAACGATCGTTATATAATTAAAGAGATAGCGATTGAGTGAAAAGGGCGCGGCAAAATCCCCTTAGTCACGGCAATAGATTGATCTGGCGCAAGCTACCCCCGCATTTACCCCTTTAGGGTGATTATATACCCCCCGGACTCCTCTTATGTTACCCCCGTATTTTTCAGGGTTTTAAATCCATAGACGATAGCCGCTGCCCGCAAACTGGCGTGTGGGTATGTTTGCAACCTCAAGGATAAACAGCATGACCGTATTGTCGCGGCGCAGGCTGCTCGGCGGACAATGGCGTCTCCCTTCGGCGGCGAACCGCCCCCCGTGGTCGCATCAAGAATCCCTTTTTATTGCCGGTTGTACCCGTTGCCAGGCCTGCATTCGCGTCTGTGAAACCGGCGTGCTGATCGGCGGCAGCGGCGGCTTTCCCGAGATTGATTTCCAGCGGGCGGAATGTACGTTTTGCGGGCGTTGCGCACAGGCCTGCGAAGCGCCGCTGTTTCGCCCGCTGGCGGAAATCCCCTGGCGGCAATATGCGGCGTTTGGCGCCGATTGCCTGGCGCAAAGAGGTATTGAATGCCGCAGTTGCCAGGACAGTTGCGAGCCGCAGGCGATCCGCTTTCGGCCACGGCTGGGCGAGATGGCGCAGCCCATGCTGGATACCGCAGCCTGCAACGGCTGCGGCGCCTGTGTCGCCGGCTGCCCGGCGAATGCCGTCACCCTAATCCGGAGCGAAAACAATGAATAACGAATGGCACGTAAGCGGGCTGGTGGTGCAGGCCCGGCCGGAAAAAATTCCACGGCTTGTCACGGCACTGCTGGCGATAACGGACACGGAAATCCCGGTGCAGGATCGGCCGCAGGGAAAGCTGGTGGTAGTGATGCAGGCGTCTTGCTCTCAGGCGTTGCTGGAAAAAATTGAGTCAGTGCGCAATCTGGACGGCGTGCTGGCGGTATCGCTGGTTTATCACCAGCAGGACTTGCAAGGTGAGGTAACGCCATGAAACTCAGTCGCCGAGACTTCATGAAGGCTAACGCCGCGGTGGCCGCTGCGGCGGCGGCCGGGTTGACGATTCCAACGGTAGCGCAGGCGGTGGCAGGCAGTGCGGATGCCATCAAATGGGACAAGGCACCCTGCCGCTTCTGCGGTACGGGCTGCGGCGTGCTGGTCGGTACCCAAAATGGCCGTGTCGTCGCCTCGCAAGGGGACCCGGATGCGTCGGTCAACCGCGGGTTGAGCTGCATCAAAGGCTATTTCCTGCCGAAAATCATGTACGGCAAAGATCGCCTGACCCAGCCGCTGCTGCGGATGAGAGCCGGCCAGTACCATAAAGAAGGCGAGTTCACCCCCATCAGTTGGGAACAGGCTTTCGACATCATGGCCGAAAAATTCAAACAGGCTTTGAAGGAGAAGGGGCCCGACGCTGTGGGTATGTTCGGCTCCGGCCAGTGGACCGTGTGGGAAGGCTACGCCGCCGCCAAATTGTTCAAGGCCGGGTTGCGCACCAATAATCTGGATCCGAACGCTCGCCATTGCATGGCTTCGGCGGTGGTGGGTTTCATGCGCACCTTCGGCATGGACGAGCCGATGGGCTGCTATGACGATATCGAGCAGGCTGACGCCTTCGTGCTGTGGGGCTCCAACATGGCGGAAATGCACCCGATCCTGTGGTCGCGCATTACCGATCGCCGTCTGAGCAACGAGAAGGTCAACGTATCGGTACTGTCGACGTATGAGCACCGCAGCTTCGAACTGGCGGACAACGGGATGGTGTTCACGCCGCAGACCGATCTGGCGATCATGAACTACATCGCCAACTACATCATTCAACACAACGCCGTAGATCAGGACTTCCTCAATCGGCACGTCAATTTCCGCCGCGGGGCGACGGACATCGGTTACGGCCTGCGCCCGACCCACCCGCTGGAAAAAAAGGCGAAAAATCCAGGTTCGGATGCTTCCGAACCTATGAGTTTCGAAGAGTACAAGGCTTTCGTGGCGGAATACACGCTGGAAAAAATCGCCAAAATGAGCGGCGTGCCGGAAGACCAACTGGAAGCGCTGGCGAAGCTGTATGCCGATCCGAACATCAAGGTGGTGTCGTATTGGACCATGGGCTTCAACCAGCATACGCGCGGCGTCTGGGCCAATAACCTGTGCTACAACCTGCACCTGTTGACCGGCAAGATCGCCAAACCGGGCTGCGGGCCGTTCTCGTTGACCGGCCAGCCTTCCGCTTGCGGCACCGCGCGCGAGGTAGGCACCTTTGCCCACCGTCTGCCGGCCGACATGGTAGTCACCAACGAAAAACACCGCCAGACAGCCGAGCAGAAATGGCAGCTGCCGGCCGGCACCCTTCCGGCAAAAGTCGGGCTGCATGCGGTAGCGCAGGATCGCGCGCTGAAAGACGGCACGCTGAACGCTTACTGGGTGATGTGCAACAACAACATGCAGGCCGGGCCGAATATCAATGAGGAACGGATGCCGGGCTGGCGCGATCCGCGCAACTTTGTGGTGGTGTCCGATCCTTACCCGACCGTCAGCGCCCTGGCCGCCGACCTGATCCTGCCGACCGCCATGTGGGTGGAGAAAGAGGGCGCTTACGGCAATGCGGAGCGCCGCACCCAGTTCTGGCGCCAGCAGGTAAAAGCGCCGGGCGAGGCCAAATCCGATCTGTGGCAACTGGTGGAGTTCGCCAAGCGTTTCACGGTGGAAGAGGTGTGGCCGGCGCAACTGCTGGAACAAAACCCGCAATACCGGGGCAAAACGCTGTACGACGTCCTGTTCGCCAACGGTGAGGTGAACAAATACCCGCTGACGGAAATCCCGGCGGACCAGCTCAACGACGAGGCGCGCGCCTTTGGCTTCTATCTGCAAAAAGGGCTGTTCGAAGAATATGCCGGTTTTGGCCGCGGGCATGGCCACGATCTGGCGGCGTTCGATATGTACCACCAGGCGCGCGGGTTGCGCTGGCCGGTAGTCGACGGCAAAGAGACGCTGTGGCGCTACCGCGAAGGCACCGATCCTTATGTCAAAGCGGGGGAAGCGGTGCGTTTCTACGGTAAACCGGACGGCAAGGCGGTGATCTTCGCGCTGCCGTTTGAACCGGCGGCGGAAAGCCCGGACGCCGAATACGACCTTTGGCTGTCTACCGGCCGGGTGCTGGAACACTGGCATACCGGTTCGATGACCCGGCGGGTGCCGGAGTTGCACCGCGCCTTCCCGGAGGCGGTGCTGTTTATCCATCCGCTGGATGCCAAGAGCCGTAATCTGCGCCGTGGCGATAAAGTCAAAGTGTTGTCGCGCCGTGGCGAGGTGATCAGCACGGTAGAAACCCGTGGCCGCAATCGTCCGCCGCGCGGGCTGGTGTATATGCCGTTCTTTGATGCTGCGCAACTGGTGAACACCCTGACGCTGGACGCCACCGATCCGCTATCGAAAGAGGTCGATTTCAAGAAATGCGCGGTGAAGCTGGAGAAGGCGTGAGTGCGCCTCGGTGCGTTCAACACCCATTTTATTACCCGGGAGCCAAATAAAAATGAAAAGCCCTGTCGTGAAAAAGACGCTTGCCCTGTGGGCGGCGGCGTTGTCGCTGGCGTTTGCCGGCCTGGCCTTTGCCGCCGGCGGTGTCGATCTCAGCCAGTCGCCGGAGGTCTCCGCCACCGCCGTCGGGCCAATCTCCACGCCTAAACAGCAGGAGCGGATGGCGCTGAACTATGTCAATCAACCGCCGATGATCCCGCACAGTGTGGACGGTTATCAGGTCAGCAAAAACACCCACCGCTGCCTGCAGTGCCACGGGGTGGAGCATTACCGCACCACCGGCGCGCCGCGTATCAGCCCGACGCACTTTATGGATCGTGACGGCCGGGTGCTGAGCGACGTCGCGCCGCGTCGCTATTTCTGCCTGCAGTGCCACGTGCCGCAAACCGATGCGGCGCCGATTGTCGGCAATGATTTCCAGCCCATGCCGGGCTTTGGGCGCTAAACGGAGGCGTTATGGCAGAACCTGATCACACCCCAACTGAAAAAAAAACCGGCCCCTTACTGCGGCTGTGGCGCTGGTGGCGCAGGCCCAGCCGCCTGGCTTTGGGCACGTTGTTGTTACTGGGCTTTGGCGCCGGGATTATCTTCTGGGGCGGTTTTAATACCGGTATGGAAGCGGCGAATACCGAGCAATTTTGTATCGGCTGCCACGAAATGCGCGAAAACGTGTATGAGGAATACATGGGTACGGTGCATTACAACAACCGCAGCGGCGTGCGCGCCACTTGCCCGGATTGCCACGTGCCGCACGAGTGGGCACCGAAAATGCTGCGCAAACTGAAGGCCAGCAAGGAACTGTACGCCAAGGCGTTCGGCCTGATCGATACGCCGCAGAAGTTTGACCAACACCGGCTGGCGATGGCCGGCAACGAGTGGGCGCGCATGAAGGCCAACGATTCGCAGGAGTGCCGTAACTGCCATAACTTCGAGTATATGGACTTCACCGCGCAGAAAACCGTGGCGGCGAAGATGCATGACAAGGCGATAACCGAAGGCAAAACCTGCATCGATTGCCATAAGGGCATCGCCCACAAGCTGCCGGATATGCGCGACGTCCCCAACGGATTTTAAACCCTTCAATGCTCATAGCCCCGCAGCTCTCCCGGAGCCGCGGGGTTTTTTGTTGCAAATCCGTTGTCGCCTGGGGGCCCAATCGCGGTATCATTTTTGCGATTCAGCTAACGGAAAAGAAGAAGGGTTCATGTCGGCGAAAATTGAGAATGTGAAGAAAGAGCTGCTGTCGGATAACTGGTATGTGCTGCACAAGTACACCTTCGATTTGCAGCGCAAGGACGGCAGCTCGGTTCAGCAGATGCGTGAGGTCTACGACCGTGGCAACGGCGCCACCATTTTGCTGTATAACCGCGCCAAGGGAACCCTGGTGTTGACCAACCAGTTCCGCATGCCAACCTATGTGAATGGTAATGAAAGCGGCATGCTGTTGGAGGCTTGCGCCGGCCTGCTGGATGCCGATTCGCCCGAGCAGTGCGCGCGCCGGGAAGCGGTGGAAGAAACCGGTTTTCAGGTCGGTGAGGTGACAAAGATTTTTGAAGCTTACATGTCACCGGGTGGAGTGACCGAGATCGTGCATTTCTTTATTGCCGAATATCATGAGAATGAGCGGCGTGCGGCCGGCGGTGGTATAGAGGACGAAGATATCGAAGTGGTCGAACTGCCGTTCAGCGAAGCGGTGGCGATGATTGCCGACGGTCGAATTAAAGATGGCAAAACCATCATGTTGGTGCAGTACCTGCAGACCCACCGAATTATGGGCGGTTGAAATAGCGCTAAAAACTCCGCCGGGCGCGCGCACCGGCGAAGTTAATTAACTCCCTTTTACTCGCAGACTGGTGGCTCTGGCGGGCAAACAGGTGGTTTTGGCGGTGG
This sequence comes from Serratia inhibens, assembly GCF_003591175.1. Taxonomy (GTDB): domain Bacteria; phylum Pseudomonadota; class Gammaproteobacteria; order Enterobacterales; family Enterobacteriaceae; genus Serratia; species Serratia inhibens. The sequence goes on from NZ_QYYG01000006.1 coordinate 294,406, forward strand.
GCAAACCGGTGGTTGCGGTTTGCAGCCGTTGCCCCACAGGCCGGCCAGGTGGCCCAGGGTGTCGCCGATGAAGCCAACACCTGCACCAATGATTGCCAGGCCCAGACCGAAGGTTGCGCCGTTAACTTCTTCAGTTTGACTAACAGTAAGTTCTTTCATCTTAATCTCCATTTCCATGATGAAGCTTGAAATACGTATCGGTGATACGCTTATTCCTTTTCTGCTAACGCGTCCGCCACTAAGATATAAATGTTTTGTAAAGATATTGCCAAGTAAATATTATTAGGGTAAGTCTTAAATTAAGCGAAGTTTTTTTGTATGTTGTTGTTTTTTATGTTGAATATTTTATTTCAGACATTTATTGGTCATTTAAAATTGTAAATTAATGTAAATAAATGCGGTTTTTTTGTCGTTTGCAGATAAAGAAAATCCTATATTTCCCGTTGTTTCCAAATTTTAAAAAACCAACAATTGAAATTTTGTCTTAATTTCTCATGCTGGATTGATTGCGCATTCATAAAGGTTTTTATTTTTCCACGCCTGTTTTTTCTTAATTTCTTGAATTATTCCCATGAACGTTTTTTGCACCACTGATTGGCGCTTAGGCAGTAATCCTATTTATTTGGAAATCTCAAGGCGGCTTTTTTAACGCCTATTTGGAAACTGGTCGTATGATTTTTAATACTCTACAATTAGCTGGTGTTTGGCCGGAAAAGGAGTTTCCTCTGGTTGGACACTATCAAGGAGAGCAGGGTATGATTTTTATCAGGAAAGATGAGTGCGTATTTCATAAGGAATGTGAAATTCATATGTCTTCGATATGGGTGGCATTTTTACGCCTGGTTTTTCCCGTCAGATACCCTTTTGTTACCTATATTTTATTGGAGTAATTAACATGATCGAACTTTCTCAGAAGGAAATTGAGCAGGTAACGGGTGCCGGTTTACTGAGCAGCATTGCGGGCAATAATATTTTGAAAGCAGTGGATCTCACTAACGGCTTCTTTAATGCGGTTGCACCAATCGGTCAGGCACTGAATGCCATTCCTTTTGTTGCGCCAGTGCATGAACTGGGCGACACGCTGATTGGTGCATGCCTGAAAGTCAGCGCCGGCATCGGCCAGGCGCTGGGGGGTACCTACGAGCTGACCCAGCCTTACCATGTAACCTCTGAATGGGGCCGCGGCTAATTACCGATGCCTACGCCGGCCATTTTTAATGGCCGGCTTTTTGTTGAATTATATTTAAGGAAAAATATATGGCTACGCAAAACAGTGATGTTTTGGTGACGTTTACCGAAGAACAATCAAAAAAGCTGGCTGAGCTGCGCGACACGGGCCAATATGCCGACGGCTACCGTTACATCCGCGATATCGTGCATGAAGCGCGTGTGGCCTATACCGGCAATGTGCCGCCGACCACGGTGTATTTGTTCGGTGACGAACATGCGAAAGAATTGATCAAGCTGGAAACCTGGATTAGCTACGTGGTAGGCATCAATTCCGGCGATAATTCGGCATACAGTGAGTTTGTGCGTGGGTCTACCAAGGTTGCTTCGCTGTTGCAGGGCAAGCCGATTTCCGAAGCAACCTTCCAGTTGGCTTCCGACAAGCTGGCGATGATCGTGATTGACGACGCATTGGCCCATGGCGGCATGTTGTCAGCCGGTGACGTGGTGAACACCGATGTGACTCAGGCGCTGGAAAACCTGGGGCTGCCGCCTGCGGGTTGGGCCGGGGTGCTGGGGGATGTCTTCCCGCCGCCGTTGGGCTTTGGCGAGAACTTTGTGCAGGTTTCCGATCCGGCCGATGGCCTGCTGCCGTTCCTTGGCGGGTTGGCCGCGGCGCTGACCGCCAACCTGGTGGGTGGGGTCGGCCGACTGGCCGTCGATATCGTATTGAACAAAAACGGGCTGGTGACCAATACGCTGGATCTGTTGCTGACCGGCATTCTCGATCCGGTGCACGACGCCAGAACGGTCAACGGCAGCATCTTGTCTGACCACCTGTATGGCGGTTACGGCAACGATCATATCTCCGGCGGCAAGGGCAATGATTGGCTGTATGGCAAAGACGGCGACGATATCCTCGACGGCGGTACCGGGGCGGACAAAATGTACGGCGGCGGCAACAACGACACCTATATCGTCGACAATATCCGTGACGAAGTGCATGAAAACTACGGTGAAGGCCTGGATACCGTGCAATCCTCGGTCAGCTATACGTTGGCCAAGAACGTGGAATATCTGGTGCTGACCGGTAAAGACAACATCGTCGGCACCGGTAATGAGCTGAATAACTTTATTGCCGGCAACGACGGCAGCAACGTGTTGAGAGGCGAGGCCGGCAACGACATTCTGTCCGGCGGCGCAGGCAATGACATGTTGTTTGGCGGTGAGGGTAATGACGTTCTGATTGGCGGGCTTGGCGTCGATCAGCTGTCCGGCGGCGAAGGGGCCGATACCTTTATCTTTAACAGCTACAATGAATCGCGAGCCTCTTCACCGGACTGGATCACCGATTTTGTCAGCGGCACCGACAAAATTGACCTTTCGGTGTTCAACACCGGCGAAGGCTTGCAGCAGATTACCTTTGTTAGCGCGTTCAGCGGCAAGGCAGGGGAGGCGACCCTGACTTATGATAAGGCGACCAACGTCAGCGACCTGGCGATCAATATGGGCGGTGATTTCACCAGCGCCGACTTCCTGGTGAAGATCGTCGGTCATCCGCTGCAGCAGGTTGATTTTATCGTGTAGTGTTACACAACCTTGACTAGTCCTGGCATAGGTTGACACTTTTATGCCTGTAAAACGCCTGATGCACTGCATCGGGCGTTTTGTATTTTAGCGACTGGTGAGGCCGCTCTCTGTTGTAAATTTCTATCGATTCCCTCACCATCTTTCTTGCCTGCTCCAGATCTGCCGGGCGTGATAGCAAAAACTCCGTCTTCAGTATCCCGTTCACCCTTTCCGCCA
>NZ_QYYG01000007.1 GCF_003591175.1 Serratia inhibens
CGGTGTACTTAACCCGGTAGGTGCTGCCTTCCTGCTCCGGCTGGCTCAGGGTGCCGAGCGCCGGGTAACACGCCCAGTCATTCGGGTCAAAGTCCAGCGTCGCGTCGGCTGACAGCGTCTGCACCGCACCGGGGGCCAGCTCCGTCACAAAAGGCGGGGTGAGCTTAAACTCGGGCTGGGTCTGAGCACTGATCAGTAAAATGTAGGCCTGGCTGGTCTGGCCCTCCGGGGAAGTGGCGGTCACGGTCACATAGGTGTAGCCGAGCGGGTAAGCCTCAAAAGGTGGCATATAAAGGCCGTCACTCGAGATAATGCCGGTCACCCCCGGTGTGCTGGACGTCAGGCTCCAGCTCAGGGTCGTATTCTCTTCGCCCAGCACCATGGCATTGAGTTGCACCGCGAGAGGATTGTCCTCATGCAGGGCAAAGAAGGCGGGTGAGATCTGCACCGGGGACGATACGACGGTAATATGGGCAGCGGCGGTGGCGGTGGCGGTCTTCGCGGTGATCGTCACGCCCAATACCCCGCCATTGATGGTCTCGGGCGCACGGTACAGGCCCGACGCCGAGATAGTCCCGCCATTGGCCGGCGACAGGCTGTAGGTCACACCGCTGCTGGCATTGGTGGTGAACTGTTGGGACTTTCCGGCGGGCAGAACGGCCTGCAGGGGATCGAGTACCAGGCTGGTCAGGGAAGCGTCAATTTCACCGAAAATGGCCATATCGCCCGGCATATGGGCCGATTTCAGCCGGTTAATGTTGTGCTCCGGGAACAGTACATGGTTGAGCGCAAAGACTTCAATGTCTTTGAATTTTACGTCTTCCATGAGATTGCGAATGACGGGCACAATGGCTGACCGGAGAGCTGAGTGAATCTCCCTGGCTATATCTCTCGATGCCGCGAGATTTTTCCATTCGTCGATAAAATTACTGTCTATCGTCACCTTATTATCAGTGAGGGCGATGCCGATGGTTTCAGCTTTATGATCGAGGACAAATTGATAAACAGTGCCGCCTGCTAACCAAAAATTCAGCCTGGCCCGATGATAAATATGGGCAATAGTGCCTTCGCTACCTATACTCCAAAAACATGCCCCCATTTTCTGCTGGAACGTATTGCCCCCATCGAAGTTAATCGCCAGCTTTTCATTATCGAGTGACAGGGTGGCCCCCCTGAGGGAATAAATAAAATCTTCCGGCGCGGGTCTGTACGGAGGCACATCGTAATCACCCGACCAGGCGTAATTGACCTCGTCCAACAGAGGAACGGACTGGACAAACCCACCGTTAAGGGTCGCGTTAGCGGAGGCGCGCAGCGAGAAGGCATCGTCGTCATTGGTGCCGCGGATCAGTTCCCACTGACCGCTGGTCAGCATTTTATCCAGTTCCGGCTTGAGGTAGCATTCGAGCACCAGACGGTTGTTCACCAGTACCGTCGAGGAAGACTCCTGGGGGATCAGCCACGGATATGCATCCGTCGGCAGCGAGCCGCCCGCCGGGTTAACGTTGGTGGCGACAAATAACAGCACCGCGCCATACCCGTCGTCTTCCGCCACCCGGCGGGCGGTTAGCGGGGCCTGCTGCGTGCGGATGATGAATTTTTTCGGGGTGAGGCCGCTCCCGAGGTCTTGTAACGACAGCTGGCCCAACTCGTAGGTCACCGCGTTATTGGCCAGCCACTGCTGGAAGAAGGCGAGCACCTCAGCCGGCGGGTTGTTGATAACATTGATGATGGCGACAGTGCCCTTGCTGAAGTCGATCTGCACCTTGCCCTGTTCATCCACCGAGCCCTGTCCGGCGATTAAATCGACGTTCAACGTGAGGCCATACCCCATGCCGGGGCGAATGCGGATATAGCTGTTGACCTGGCCGTCGGGATTGCGTTCTATCACGTTACCGTCAAGGAATTCGAGGATCGCGACGGCGCGGGAACTTTCCGTGGAGGCATTCACAAATGAAATACGGGGTGCGGACAGGGTGATGTTTTCAAACTGAATGGTGTTGCGTTCATTGCTCCAGCTGATGGGAGAAAAATGGACACCTGCGGCGAGTTTACTGATGTATTGCTGTTGAAACAGATGGTTGATTTTGTCGCGGTCATAGGCGACAACCGCATCCCAGCCGAGCGTTTTGGTTTTTCCGCTCAGGGAAGCAATGATATCAGCGGTTGTGGGCATAGAGTCGTCCTTATTTTAAAGTGGGTAGCTGTTTTTTAATTAGCGGGCTGAGTACTGAAATTGGCAGATATGATCGTCCTCAATAAGTACGCAAGTGAAGGGATGCTGAATGGCATGTTCAGCACCCGTCATATCACTGTGAAGTAACCGCGTTATTTAAGCTTGTTCGCCACATCGATAACGGCATATCCGGCACGGTGCGCTTTACCCTGCTGGATAGCGCGGACAATCACCAGTTCATCCCCTTTGACCGTTGCCGGTGCGGTGTACTTAACCCGGTAGGTGCTGCCTTCCTGCTCCGGCTGGCTCAGGGTGCCGAGCGCCGGGTAACACGCCCAGTCATTCGGGTCAAAGTCCAGCGTCGCGTCGGCTGACAGCGTCTGCACCGCGCCGGGGGCCAGGCCCGCCACAAAAGGCGGGGCGATGTTGAACTCGGGCTGGGTCTGAGCACTGATCAGTAAAATGTAGGCCTGGCTGGTCTGGCCCTCCGGGGAGGTGGCAGTCACGGTCACATAGGTGTAGCCGAGCGGGTAAGCCTCAAAAGGTGGCATATAAAGGCCGTCACTCGAGATAATGCCGGTCACCCCCGGCGTGCTGGACGTCAGGCTCCAGTTTAGGGTCGTATTCTCGTCGCCCAGCACCATGGTATTGAGCTGCACCGCGTGGGGATCGCCCTCATGCAGGGCAAAGAAGGCGGGTGAAAGCTGCACCGGGGACGATACGACGGTAATATGGGCAGTGGCGGTGGCGTTTGCGGTCCTCGCGTTGATCGTCACGCTCAGTACTCCGCCGTTGATGGTCTCGGGCGCACGGTACAGGCCCGACGCCGAGATAGTCCCGCCATTGGCCGGCGACAGGCTGTAGGTCACACGGCTGCTGACATTGGTGGTGAACTGCTGGGACTTTCCGACGGGCAGGACGGTTTGCTGGGGAGCAAGCACCAGACTGATCAGGGAGGGGTCAATTTCACCGAAAATGACCATATCGCCCGGCATATGGGCCGATTTCAGCCGGTTAATGTTGTGTTCCGGGAACAGCACATGGTTGAGCGCAAAGACTTCAATGTCTTTGAACTTCACGTTTTCCATCAGATTGCGAACGATGAGGACAATGGCTGACCGGAGCTCTGAGTGAACCTCATTGGCCACTGCTTTCGTTTCTATGAAGTTCTTCCATACCTCGATAAAATTACTGCCTATCGTCACCTTATTATCAGTGAGGGCGATGCCGACGGTTTCAGCTTTATGATCGAGGACAAGTTGATAAACAGTGCTGCCTGTTGACCAAAACGTCAGCTTGGCCCGATGCCAGGTACGGACCGAGGTGCCTGTTTGGCCACCTATTGTCCAAAAACATGAAGCCATGTTCTGCTGGAACGTCTTGCCTCCATCGAAGTTAATCGCCAGCCTTTCATTATCGAGTGACAGGGTGGCCCCCCTGAGGGAATAAATAAAATCCTCCGGCACGGGTCTGTTCGGGCGTGTAGCATAATTACCCGACCAGGCGTAATTTGCGCCACTATCCAGAGGGACGGACTGGATAAACCCACCGTTGAGGGTTGCGTTAGCGGAGGCGCGCAGCGAGAAGGCGTCGTCGTCATTGGTGCCGCGGATCAGTTCCCACTGACCGCTGGTCAGCATTTTATCCAGTTCCAGCTTGAGGTAGCGTTCGAGCACCAGACGGTTGTTCACCAGTATCGTCGAGGAAGACTCCAGGGGGATCAGCCACGGATATGCATCCGTCGGCAGCGAGCCGCCCGCCGGGTTAACGTTGGTGGCGACAAATAACAGCACCGCGCCGTACCCGTCGTCTTCCGCCACCCGGCGGGCAGTTAGCGGGGCCTGCTGCGTGCGGATGACGAATTTTTTCGGGGTGAGGCCGCTCCCGAGTTCTTGCAATGACAGTTGGCCCAGCTCGTAGGTTACCGCGTTATTGGCCAGCCACTGCTGGAAGAAGGCGAGCACCTCAGCCGGCGGGTTGTTGATAACATTGATGATGGCGACAGTGCCCTCGCTGAAGTCGATCTGTACCCTGCCCTGCTCATTCACCGAACCCTGTCCGGCGATTAAATCGACGTTCAACGTGAGGCCGTACCCCATGCCGGGACGAATGCGGATATAGCTGTTGACCTGGCCGTCGGGATTGCGTTCTATCACGTTACCGTCAAGGAATTCGAGGGTCGCGACGGCGCGGGAACTTTCCGTGGAGGCATTCACAAATGAAATACGGGGTGCGGACAGGGTGATGTTTTCAAACTGAATGGTGTTGCGTTCATTGCTCCAACTGATGGGAGCAAAATGGACACCTGCAGCGAGTTTACTGATGTATTGCTGTTGAAACAGATGGTTGATTTTGTCGCGGTCATAGGCGACAACCGCATCCCAGCCGAGCGTTTTGGTTTTCCCGCTCAGGGAAGTAATGATATCAGCGGCTGTGAGCATGGGGAGTCGTCCTTACTTTAAAGTGGGTAGCTGTTTTTTACAAACGCGGATTGTGAATTCCCTGCCAGGTAAATCTTAAAAATCACAATTAAAATCATTTCACATGCATATAATTGAAATGGGTTGACCGCTTTTAAATCAGTGAATTGTCACCGTAGATTTTCATAAGAATAATCATATTTATATTCCACTGACCATGGCGATGCAAGGTATTATCTCTCACGCTCATATCAAAAATTAAATCTTAATGCACAAAATATGATTAAAGCCTTGAATATCACCAATAGCTTGCTTCCCATACTCGACCGACAGCAGCTCCGCTGGTTGGAAATTTATAGCCAATATGTTACTGCGGATGGAAATATAATTAAGTTTTATTGCAAACAAATTCAGGAGTTTGCAGAGATTTTATTAGGTAAAGATCCCCAGGCAATTGATTTAGTGATATATATAAGTTACGGCTAACATCTAATATATTAGCCCACAAATCTTCGGTAGTTGTATCGCTATGGCCTTTTACTATCTTCGTGTATTTTAATGTATGCAAGCCATCATTATCTAAATCAGTATAAGAGAACCTTACCTCTCTATTTATAAGGTAGCGCTGCCCTGAAAAATCAGCCACTCCTGAAAATAAGGCAAACCCCTTATTGTTATCATAAAAAAACAGGTTAACATTCATATTGTAATTTAGTTTATTTTTTAACTCATTAACACCAATATTTTTCATCATTGTAAATTCAGCGGTGCAGCCAATTATAATGGATGGATTTTTTTTATTAAACCCCAACAAAATGACAAATACCAAGGACACCATGAAAAACAAAATTTTTTTCATCATTAATTCCTGTTGATTTTTTTTATATTTTGACAATGACTGTGTGTACCGCTAAAAGAAACATTACACACAGCAATAAATGTTGAAGGATATAATTTATCTTGACTTATCGTCTTCATGTAAAATATATCTTTTTTTGTTATGGAACAATCAATATTCGCATTAGCTAAATCATGCTTTGCCAGGGAAATTAAATCGTTATTAGAATATATGCGCCTGTCATCCAACGAGAGAACATTACAATTCTCGAATGTATACAAATGAAGTGGCATTACACTTTGTAGTGATGATGCTTTCGAATTCATTCCTGACAGGTAAGCCGTAACGCCAAGCAATAACACTATTACTAAAATGATAAATGCATAGTGTTTTTTTTTGTCATTTTTTTTCGATTTTAACTCCGCATTTACTTCATTCCCCTCGGTCTCGGTCTCGGTCTCGGTCTCGGTCTCGGTCTCGGTCTCGGCCTCTAACTTTTGTGACGTATCACCAGAAATAGTCGGCATGATTTCAGCAGTCATTACAAAACCTACTTTAGGTATTGTCTTTATTATGCCGGGATCGAGTGACAGAGCTTCCAAACACTTTCTAAGCTCACTGACAGCACCATTTAAATTGTGGTTAGAGCCCTTAAACCCATAGTCCTCCCATACATTCTTCAGCAAGTCTTGTCTGGCTATCACGGTCGTATTGTTTTTAATTAACTCCATCAATAATCGGCTTGCAGGCTTGGATATCACTATTGACTTTCGATCATCATTAAGAAGAGATAGCGTTCGTATCGCAAGCGTGAAAATAATAACATTGTTAATAATATACTTCATATTGAATCTCTTGGATCTGCACTGCTTCTGGCAGAAAGAAGGGGTTATGCTAACCACGGCTCTAAGCTACATATTGTAACCATGTACCCTAAATCTTTGGTTGGTATTTTTTAGTGACTGTGAATCAATTATTATTCGCTAAGTATAACAATCTGTAAATATCTTTGTATTTATCCAATGTCAGAATATAAACCTGTTTTTATCGATAAATTAAGTTTATAAAACTATCTTAGTGTTACAAATAAACACAATTTAATCATGTGGTTCAATGGCTGTATCATTTGTCTCGTGGCTAGCGTAATACCTTTTGTGTGTTTATTGCTTACTGATGAGATTATTGAATCTGACTCATACTGATTCATAAGTAGAAGCTACTTAATGTCTGATCTAAGTTATTTTTTCACCAAAGGGAACTCCCGGCCACACCATTTTCAACACAGACAGCAATTCAACCACAGCGAATAAATTTTTATTTTTTTGCATTTATATTTAAGAGGCTATTTTGAATAAATTTAAGACATACTCATTGTTGTTACTTCCAGTGCTTGCAGTTAGTGCTTTTTCATCTGTTGCAGCAGTGCCAGAGACAATCACCGTCGACGGTGGGAATATTAACTTTACAGGGTCTGTCGTAAATGCACCTTGTGCGGTGGACGTCGATCATAACGGGAAAAGCGTAATGCTCGGTCAGGTAGCGACTAATAAATTGGTAAGCAAAGGCGATACCAGTTCAGTTGTTCCCTTTACCATCAAGCTGACTGGTTGTGACCTGACAGCAGAAGTTGCTGAAGGAGAGGAAGTAGTAAATTACACGAAAGCTTCCATTACTTTTAATGGTTCAACTATCGGGGATGATTCAACCTTAGCGTTGAACACTTCAGGTTCAGGTGAAAATTTGGCCAAAAATGTCGGCATTCAAATTTTACAGAATAGCAAACCTATTAAAATAGATGGTTCAACTGCAACTGGAGCGGCAAGCCTTATTTCAGGAAATAATGAAATTCCATTTGGTGCTACCTATGTAGCAACTGCAGATGGTGCGGTAGCCGGTACGGCAAATTCAACAGTTAGCTTCCGTGTAACCTACGAATAATACTTTTATTAAAAATGGTATGTGCAGTGCAGGATTGGTTTTGCTGTACGTACCATTTATTACTAAAATAACCTTCTAAGGATTTCCCTTGCGACATTACGCGATTTTAAAATATATATTTTTCATTTTCTTATCGACTACATACCTGGCCTCATCTACAGCAATGGCTGGCGGGATAACACTTGGCGGCACCCGCATTATTTATCCTGCTGACGCTAAGCAGATTAACATGGCCGTAAGAAACACATCTGACCAGTCAAGCTTCTTGGTTCAGTCTTGGGTTGAGAGTGTTGATGGAAAAAAAACGGAAGACTTTATAGTTACTCCTCCTCTATATGTCAGCGGGCCTGGTCATGACAACACTCTGCGCTTGATGTATGTCGGACAACCGGTCATGAAAGATCGAGAGTCACTCTATTATTTTAACAGTAAGGCTATTCCCTCTTTAGATAAAAAAGAAACGGAAGGAAAGAATGTACTGATGCTTGCTGCGGTAACTCGAGTCAAGCTGTTTGTCCGTCCTGATGGACTTACTCCATCTGTGGAGAAAGCACCGGCTGAACTTTCTTTCCATTACGGTAGTGGCCAGGTGAAAATTGTCAATCCAACTCCATACTATATTACCCTTGCCCAGATCAAAGTTGGTGGTCATAAGTTGCCTGATACGATGGTTTCACCTAAGGGCAGTGTTTCATTATCTCAATTGGCGGCAGTAGGCGATGTGATTACTTTTAGAACCATTAATGATTTTGGCGCCGTAACACCAGAACAAATGAAAAAACTGAAATAACCTGCTCTCCGAATTGAGAATTTATTTAATAAATAAGCAAAATTATGTGGACATTAAAAAAACAAGGAAATCATCAATTTAGAATAATAAAGATCTCTCCAGGGTCGTTTTTTTCTGTTACAGCAGCATTGACATGTTTGGTTTTTACGCAGGCACATGCTGAATTGTATTTCGCACCAGCCTTGATTTCCGCTGATCCACAAATGGTTGCCGATCTCTCCCGTTTCGAGAAGTCAGGGACCCAGTTACCTGGAAACTATCAGGTAGATATTTATGTAAACGAAGAATATATAACCAGCCGCAGCCTAAATTTCTCTATTGCGGAGAATAAGGTGTCAAAAAATGTTGATGATATTAGGGATGACACCGGCCTTATCGCCTGTTTGATGCCCAGTGATTTAGAAAGTTTGGGGGTCAATATCAACAAATTTCTGTTGCCAACTACCGAAAATAATGAAAAGTGCATTTCCCCTGGAGAGTATATTCCTGATGCATTTACGTTTTTTGATTTCGAGCGAATGCGCCTTAATATCAGTATACCTCAGGCAGCCATGTTGAGCAGCGCCCGTGGCTCAATTTCATCCGAGCGTTGGGATAGTGGCATTAATGCAGCAATATTGAACTATAGCTTTAGTGGTAATTCAAGTAATGGGATCTATGGCAACAGCCGTAGTAATTACATTAATTTAAATAGCGGATTGAACATTGGGGCGTGGCGTATACGCGACTTTCGAAATTTCAATGAATATGACAGTAAATACTATAGCTATCGCAAATGGCAACATACTCAATCTTACGCCGAACGCATTATCACTCCATTGCGTAGTGAGCTTATGGTTGGAGATGGCAGCACTAATAGCGATGTATTTGATTCTCTGGGATTCAGAGGCGTACAGATCGCAACTGATGAGAATATGTATCCTGACAGCATGAGAGGATTTGCTCCCGTAGTCCGTGGAACAGCCCGCACGAATGCCCGTGTAACCATCAAACAAAATGGCTATACGGTCTATCAAACTTTCGTGTCTCCAGGTGCATTCATTATCAATGATCTTTATCCAGTCGGCAGTAGTGGCGATCTGGAAGTCTTGGTTGTTGAGGCTGATGGCAGTACACAGGCGTACACAGTACCTTTTTCGTCCCTGCCCGTTCTTCAACGCGAAGGGCAGCTTAAATATTCCCTCACGGCTGGGCGCTATCAGGCTGGAAGTGATCGGTACAATCATCCTAAATTTATGCAAGGGACACTGGTGCTGGGCCTTCCTAATAACATTACAGTTTATGGAGGCATGCAGCTCGCGGAGAACTATCTCTCTGGTCTGCTTGGGGGAGGTTTTAATCTCGGGGTTCTTGGAGCACTTTCAGCAGATGTGACCAAGGCAAGCAGTACTCTTGCTGACGGAAGCCAGCATCAAGGGCTATCCTTGCGTTTTTTATATGCGCGTACATTGAACTCGTTAGGTACAACATTTCAAGTTTCTGGATACCGATATTCCACACAAGGCTTTCACTCCCTGGACGAAACCGCACTTAAGAAAATGAACGGTTGGCGCTATGATGCGGATACCGTTGACGCGGAAGGTATGCCGATTAAATTACCCAATTCTGATTACTACAATTTGAATAATAGTCGACGTGCAAAGCTGCAAGCCAGCATTTCACAGCAAATAGGGAATATGGGATCAGTTTACTTTTCTGGTGTTCGTCAAACATACTGGAATACTACTGGCATCAATAATTCATTACAGGCTGGGGTAACTGGCTCAGTAGGTCGTGTAAATTATAGTCTTTCCTACAGTTATAATAAAACAAGTGAACAACCCGTAGCTGACCGTTCAGTTTTTCTTTCCATGTCGGTTCCACTTGATTCATTGTTCTCAGATAAGAACCGCCGCACCATATATGCCACTTATAATGCAAGTAAAGACAGTGATGGGACGATATCGCATCAGACAGGATTTAATGGCACAGCACTAGAAGCCAACAACATGGATTGGAATATTTCCCAGGGATATACAAAGAAAGGTGGCAATAACGGTGCCCTGGGACTGAATTATAAGGGGGGCAATGGCAACGCCAGTTTGGGATACAGTTACAGCAGCACTTATCGGCAGACAAACTACGGTTTTGCCGGTGGCGCCATTCTTCACAGTGATGGACTGACACTGGGTCAACCACTCGGGGACACCAGTGTGCTCGTTGCTGCCCCCGGTCTTGCCGCCGTGTCGGTAGAGAATGAAGCAGGCGTCAGTACGGATTCACGAGGCTATGCTATCAAACCTTATGCGTCAGCCTATCATGAAAATCGGGTAGCACTGGATCCTACCTCTTTGGACGACTTTACCGACATAGAAACGTCAGTAAGCCGAGTGGTTCCAACGCGCGGTGCCATTGTTCGCGCATCTTTCAAAGGACACTCCGGTTATCGCGTAATTTTTTCTCTGAATTATAAAGGTAGCCCACTACCTTTTGGCACATTAGTTACTGCCGGAGAGCGCGGTGGAATTGTGGGGGATAATGGGCAAGTATACTTATCCGGTATGCAAGATGAGGGAATAATTCGGGCCGAATGGGGGGGCGGGAAAAGCAGACAGTGTTCGCTTAATTATCGTTTCACAGCGCAGATGAAGAATCAAACAGTTGTAAAAATCAATGGCGACTGCCAGTAAAGTTTCGCATGTGTATTTTTAATAAATATTAAGAGGTTACTATGTCAAATAGAAAAATTTTTCGTGCTAAATATACATTTTTTTTGGCGACGTTAGGCTTGTTACCTGGTGTCGGGGTTGCCGCCACGGATTCCGCATCCATTACTGTAACGGGGAAAGTATTGGCTAATACTTGCACTCTCGATAAGGCCGCCTCGACACTAAGCCCAATATTACCTGATATATCCGACAGAGATATTAAAGGGGTAGGTACAGTCGGTGGCGAGAAAGATATTGATATCGTTTTAAAAGATTGTGGCGCTGCTGTAAAAGAAGTTCTCATCACGGTGACGGGAACAAAGGATGGCGGTAGCGATGACTTTGCTTTTAAAAACACCAGCCAGAATGATCCCTCATCAGGGGTTGGTCTTTATTTTTATCAGACTCAAACAGGAACAGATAAATTTAAACCCGATGGTTCAACACCTAAAACCTACGCCATTAACCCCAGCGAAGATAATACGCTAAAAATGCGAGCTTCGTATGTAGGTCTCGGCGACACAGTAACTGCGGGTAATTTTCAATCCACGGTGACTATGACGATCGATTATAAATAATTTTTCAGTAAAAGGGTAAAATGAAAATATTGATGCTTTTGGCTCTGCTACCATTCTCTGTACTTGCAGATGTAACCTGGATACAGAGCAGTGTATCTTTAACTGCTATCACGCCGGGTGGAGTCCCCTTCGAATCTAGCGAGTCTATGACTTTAGAAGCCCAGGGAACGATTAATGCATATCAGACTTTTTGTTCCAAGAACCGAGCGGAAGCTGAGTCAGATGCATCGACGGGAACTATTAATACGACAATAGGGGACTATGCGTGGTTTGCCTACAAAACTCTTGTTCCTGGAACGATACAGGTGGCCACTACCCGGTCGTTAGGGGTCTTGAGAGGAGAAGGCATAAATTTAGCAAAGCATACTATTTATTGTGTGATTCACCCCTCTGGAGTTGCGGTTTCAGATAAAAATATTAAGGCCACAGGATTAATTATTAATGCAGACCTGGCTACCGTGCCTATGCCCATGATTGAGTTTCCGCAAAACAAAATTGATCTTGGCCAGTGCATGCCGACACAAACCTTAAAAAAGGATGTAGTCTCCTCGATCTCGTATCGAGGTTATGGTGTGAATCAAACAAGTTCGGTAGCCTGGGCGATTACGTCAGCAACGACTAATCCTGATGACTCTTTACCGACGGTAAGCATTAATGGCTCCAGCGTATCTCCTGTCAATGTTCCCTTACTGGAAGGCCCTGTTGATCCGGGGATCAGCCTTTCATATTCTTGTAATACACCAGGAGAATACACATGGAATATGATATTCACCTATACTATTCTATAAATTAAAAATAATATTATCACTTATCACTTATCACTTATCACTTATCACTTATCACTTATCACTTATCACTTATCACTTATCACTTATCACTTATCACTTTGGGGCCTCGAAATTCGCGGCCCTTTAAAATCAATTTATTTACCACACTTTTTCTTCGTCAACATTGCTGACACAAGGCATCTCTAATAGACGAGATTACCGTTTCTTTAACATCACAGAGTTTTGCATTATTAATGTAAACAAAAATTTTCAGATTGTATGAAAAAGGAAGTATTTGCTCGTTACTTTCTAAAGAGTTTGGAAATTTAAAACACAGTCCCTCCCCTTTTCTATAGGCACTATTCAAAAGTGCGACATTATCTATTTTCCTGATTGTTCCGGTAAAGCCTTGCTCACGCAGTTTTATCATGGATTCTTTAAAACTGGTATTCTCTGCCAATGGCTGTTCGGTTAACAACATACTTTCATGCCAATCTTTTACCAGAGATGAGGTGAAGCTTAAAGGTAAAGTCAAGTTATATTCTTCACTTGAGAAATTTGGAGGGGCTGCGATCGATTGAAAATCAATGAATACATCATCATCATCACGGATATATTCAGCCTGCCTGGTCGAATAAGTCACCGGCGCGTGTTCAAAACATCTTTGTAAGATATCAGTTACGAGAATCGTATTCATTTGGGGGGAAGAGAAGCGAAACAATGTGTCATTCGTTTTCTTCGTTATGGTTGTTAATGCATTGTAAATTGGATGTAAGTTATTATAAAGGTTCTCTCCTGCCTCAGTTGGAGTAATACGATTTCTTTCAATAGTAAATAGTTGCTCACCAATAGTGTCCTCGGCAATCTTTAACATTCTTGAGACTGGGGGGACCGTAAGGCAAAGTTTATTAGCAGCCGCTTTTAGACTTCGTTCCTGATACAGCGTAATAAATACCTTCATTGCTTTTGATGTGAACATAATCACTCCATGTTGAAGAAAATCACTGTCATTTAATATTGTTTATTATAAACCATTAATGACAATGTTTTTATTTTTTCTGTTTATTTTAATAATTAAAATTAAATTACCCCCCCTATTCCCGATATGCTAGACATGTCAAAACACCTTATACCATCTCGATACTGCCTTATATTTTCATGGTCGTCCACCCTCTATTGTTACTATATGTTCATAATTAAATTATTGTTTATATTCAATATCTTATGAAATTAATCATGGTACGGAAGGATACGCCAACTTATTTTAAGTCTATACCGCCCAGTATTTACTTTTAAATAAAATAAAAATAAAGCTTATAATTAACATTTTAATTATATCAATTTCACTTTATTTTACTGGCAGGGAGTATTACTTACGCCAGTTGCGTGGGGCATGACTTAATCCTTCCTCACATTGAATTGCATATTATTCCGCTGAGTTATTGATGCGTATGGATATTATTTCATAAGAAACAATATGAATGCTACCTATATATCTTGATTTTATTACCCACCTTGCCTATATACACTTAAATAAAACCCAATAGCTTACCTCCTCACGTTATTAACCTGCACTTTATGGCTCGCATCGCCAAATTTCATATCCATTTAATAAAAAACCCTTAAAAAACATGATGCACCACGAAAGAAACATCCATTATCAACTTGAATAACACAGAAAAATCTGACTCAGAAATATATCAATCAAGCATCAGAAAGAACTAACATTAAAATAAAAACCCGTGGCATTGATAGTTACTTCTTATTATTAAACACACGAACAGCCTGACTTAAATTGAGGTTAACCGCAGAAGATACGATGTATCATCAATACCAAAACCTTCCATTCATTACTTTTATCGCCAATTAAAAAACAATAAACCACGGCATACAAACAATATTTTAAATAGGAGATGGCCCACCACTTTTATTTATTTTTAATAAAAAACACAAGCTCCCATTGTTAATAAATTAACATTCAATCATTATTTTTTGCAGTATTGATTTTTTCTCTGCTGATGACGATCAGACGAATAAACATATTTTGTGCGCTAAGATTTAATTTTTGATATGAGCGAGAGAGATAATACCTTGCATCACTATAACCAGTGGCATATAAATATAATTATTCTTATGAAAAACTACGCCCCCCATACTGATTGCCAAGCGTTCAACATTTTTCAATTCTATGCATATGAAATAATTTTAATCTTTAAGATTTTCCATGACGGAAAATTCCCAATCCGCGTTTTTTTTAAAAAAAACGTCTACCTACTTTAAAATAAGGACGACTCCCCATGCCCACAACCGCTGATATCATTACCTCCCTGAGCGGAAAAACCAAAACGCTCGGCTGGGATGCGGTTGTCGCCTATGACCGCGACAAAATCAACCATCTGTTTCAACAGCAATACATCAGTAAACTCACCGCAGGTGTCCATTTTTCTCCCATCAGCTGGAGCAATGAACGCGATACCATTCAGTTTGAAAATATCACCCTGTCCGCACCCCGCATTTCATTTGTGAATGCCTCCACAGAGAATTCCCGCGCCGTCGCGACCCTCGAATTCCTTGACGGTAACGTGATAGAACGCAACACCAATGGCCAGGTCAACAGCTATATCCGCATTCGCCCCGGCATGGGGTATGGCCTCACGTTGAACGTCGATTTAATCGCCGGACAGGGTTCGGTGGATGAACAGGGCAAGGTGCAGATCGACTTCAGCAAGGGCACTGTCGCCATCATCAATGTTATCAACAACCCGCCGGCTGAGGTGCTCGCCTTCTTCCAGCAGTGGCTGGCCAATAACGCGGTGACCTACGAGTTGGGCCAGCTGTCGTTACAAGACCTCGGGAGCGGCCTCACCCCGAAAAAATTCATCATCCGCACGCAGCAGGCCCCGCTAACCGCCCGCCGGGTGGCGGAAGACGACGGGTATGGCGCGGTGCTGTTATTTGTCGCCACCAACGTTAACCCGGCGGGCGGCTCGCTGCCGACGGATGCATATCCGTGGCTGATCCCCCAGGAGTCTTCCTCGACGGTACTGGTGAACAACCGTCTGGTGCTCGAATGCTACTTCAAGCCGGAACTGGATAAAATGCTGACCAGCGGTCAGTGGGAACTGATCCGCGGCACCAATGACGACGATGCCTTCTCGCTGCGCGCCTCCGATAACGCAACCCTCAACGGCGGGCATGTACGCAGCCGTCCTCTTGACGATGATGCAGATTACGCCTGGTCGGGTGATTATGCTACACGCCCGGACAGACCGGTGCCGGAAGATTTTATTTATTCCCTCAGGGGGGCCACCCTGTCACTCGATAATGAAAAGCTGGCGATTAACTTTGATGGGGGCAATACGTTCCAGCAGAAAATGGGTTCATGTTTTTGGAATATAGGTGGCCAAACAGGCACCATTATCCGTGCTTGGCATAGCGCCAGGCTGAATTTTTGGTTAGCAGGCGGCACTGTTTATCAATTTGTCCTCGATCATAAAGCTGAAACCGTCGGCATCGCCCTCACTGATAATAAGGTGACGATAGACAGTAATTTTATCGACGAATGGAAAAACCTCACAGCATCGAAAGCAGTGGCCAATGAGATTCACTCAGATCTCCGGTCAGCCATTGTGCCCGTCATTCGCAATCTCATGGAAGACGTGAAATTCAAAGACATTCAAGTCTTTGCGCTCAACCATGTGCTGTTCCTGGAGCACAACATTAACCGGCTGAAATCGGCCCATATGCCGGGCGATATGGCCATTTTCGGTGAAATTGACGCTTCCCTGACCAGCCTGGTACTCGATCCCCTGCAGGCCGTTCTGCCCGCCGGAAAGTCCCAACAGTTCACCACCAACGCCAGCAGCGGTGTGACCTACAGCCTGTCGCCGGCCAATGGCGGGACTATCTCGGCGTCGGGCCTGTACCGTGCGCCCGAGACCATCAATGGCGGGGTATTGGGCGTCACGGTCACCGCGAAGACCGCCACCGCCACCGTCGCTGCCCATATTACCGTCGTATCGTCCCCGGTGCAGCTTTCACCTGCCTTCTTTGCCCTGCATGAGGACAATCCTCTCGCGGTGCAACTCAATGCCATGGTGCTGGGCGAAGAGAATACGACCCTGAGCTGGAGCCTGACGTCCAGCACGCCGGGGGTGACCGGCAGTATCTCGAGTGACGGCCTTTATATGCCACCTTTTGAGGCTTACCCGCTCGGCTACACCTATGTGACCGTGACTGCCACTTCCCCGGAGGGCCAGACCAGCCAGGCCTACATTTTACTGATCAGTGCTCAGACCCTGCCCGAGTTTAAGCTCACCCCGCCTTTTGTGACGGAGCTGGCCCCCGGTGCGGTGCAGACGCTGTCAGCCGACGCGACGCTGGACTTTGACCCGAATGACTGGGCGTGTTACCCGGCGCTCGGCACCCTGAGCCAGCCGGAGCAGGAAGGCAGCACTTACCGGGTTAAGTACACCGCACCGGCAACGGTAAACGGGGATGAACTGGTGATTGTCCGCGCTATCCAGCAGGGTAAAGCGCACCGTGCCGGATATGCCGTTATTGATGTGGCGCATAAGAAACAGGCCCCATGGTCGCTAATTGAAGGCGTCAGCATTCTTAAAGTGGTTACCGAATCCGGGGGCGGTAATACGCAGGTTTATAAAAATGGTGCCCAGCAGGCGGTGATTGTTGTCCAGTTTTCCGGTTTCCGGATGATTAATGGTGCCCCAGAGAGAGTCAGCATTACCCTGGATGATATTCTTCCTCATCTTCAACTTGTCGATCATACCACCGGCAAGGCCCTGGGCCGCGACGCAGGCGATGACTGGTATTACTCGATTAAAGAAAATGAGTTTGAACGACTGCCTACCGGCGATAGCGTGGGCCTCAATGGCAGGGATAGTGAAAATTCAGATAACCTGACCTTTTATATCAGCTGTAATACTGCCTCAAAATCAACGGGTACGCGGGTTGCGGTTCAGGTTACCCTGGCTGACGGGCGTATCATCAGTACGGCATCAAATGGTTCATCCGGGTTTAACAGCTATGTCTACAGTGCCGTGTTGCCTGCCATTGACTATTCTTTAGTGACCAATATACAAACGTTGCAAGATTCACCAACGGTTATACTCAGTGAATTAACCTGGGAATCTCGCCGAGTTAATTATAGATCTCCTGAAAAACGAGACGATTTCTGTAAGCTTTCAGTTCTCAATATTATCATTCTGCCTGCCGACCCAGCTATCAATAGATTCCATTCGTTTGAATATGACAAGCACAGCGTCACTAACAGTGATGTCTCCACTAATTATATAAACTGGACTGGAGAGGTCGAACAAGTATTTTCCTGTTTAGATAATATACATGGTCAGCAGTGTACGGTGCTGGGTCACTCTGAAGAAAACTTCCTGGATGGAACGGCAAACATTTGGTTTGCGGGCCCTCTGGTTAGACTAAAAAAAGGGGGGATTTACTTCTCATCAAAAACAGAGGAGACCAGAGATGAAAATAGCGAAGATTATATCTACCGCATTGATATCCCTGAATTCAATCATGGGGATGAAAAAAAAACCAACCCTCATTTTACATTAATTAAAATATCAACGCCGGAATCAGAATTACCTACACGCGCGACGATAAAGCCTTATCAATGGAAATCGGCTCCTGAAAAGGTTGTTCTGACACTGACGGATATTTACGGGAACACCGGAAGATTAAATATCATGTGGGATGAGAATGAGAATTACGACAAACCCTCAATCTCTTAAATAACACGGCGACTTCTCAGTGCCATGACGGGGCTGAACATGCCATTCAGCCCCCGTTCACTCACCTGTTTCATGAGGACAACCATGTCTGCCAATTTCAGTACCCAGGCCGGTAATTTCAGCGGCGGCCTCAGCGCGGCCGTCGACCCGCGTACCGGCCTCTTTACCCTCAACCTCAGCCTCCTGTCCCTGGCCGCCAACCGCCAGTTAGGGCCGGCCGTTGATATTGCCCTGGTCTATAGCCCGCTGAGCACCGACAACTTCGGATTTGGCAACGGCGTTTCCCTTGGCCTGACCCACTACAATACCCTGACCGGTACCCTGACGCTCTCCTCCGGTGAGCGCTACCAGGTGACCGAAACCGCCGGACAGCCGTTCATCCTGCAAAAAAAACTCAACAACTTCATCTTCCGTAAAACGGCGACGGCGTATGAAGTCGTCTGGAAAAACGGCACCGTCGAGGTCTTGCCGGGGCCTGATGCGTCTGTCGCACATAAGTTCCCCGTCCGCATCGTCTCCCCGTCCGGGCGGACGGTCAGCTACACCTGGAACTATACCGGCCCCGTCCCCCGGCTCACCCAGGTGCAAGACGAGTTCCATACCTTGCTGACCCTTCAGTATTACGACACGATTTCCACCGTCATCACCACCTTCCCCGACAGTGATGAGGGGGGGCGCCTGTCCCTGCAGTTCGCCAACCTCCATCTCGCCGGCCTGACCCATTACGCCCATGACGACAGCCCCCTGACCTGGGCATTCAGTTATCAGGCGGTGGACGGGCTGAACCTGCTCAGCGGGCTCACCTACCCGACCGGGCTGCGGGAGCAGGTACGTTATCAGAGCCAGGTCATGCGCTTTCCCGACAAGGCCGGCCTGCCGGCGCTCCCTGCCGTCGTCAGCTATCAACGGCACCCCGGCGGCGGCCAGCCCGCCCTGCAAATGGCCTATACCTGGTCTGACACCAACTACCTCGGCTTTGGTGCCGTCGCCGACTGGGACCCGGACAATGACTTCAACTACGGCCTGGCCGGCGATTACCATTATTCCTCCACCGAGACCCTGGCCGGGGCGGATATCGCACTGGCCACCGTCCGCACGTACAATAAATTTCATCTCCTGACCGGGGAAACAACCCGCCGTGACGGGGCCGTGACCACCCGGACCACCCGCTATCACGCCGATGAGTTTCAGCCGTTTGACCGGCAACCGCCCCAGTTCCTGCTGCCCCGGGAAATCACTGAAACGCTGATCGACACCGCCGGGAAATCCCGCGCCCGCGTGACGCTGACCACCTTCGATGAACAGGGGAACCTGTTGCAGCAGACCGACGCGGACGGCACGGTCACCACGATGAGCTGGTATTCCCCCGAAGGTGACGACGGTTGCCCGGCCGAGCCGAACGGCTTTGCCCGTTTTCTGAAACAAAAGACGGCCAGCTACCCGGAAAACGCAGGCCTGGCGGTGCCGGACACGGTGGAAACCTACACCTATGCCCCGCTCGGGCACACCGACTGTGCGGTGCAGACCTCCCTGTCCACGTTCAGCGGCGACACGCTGCTGCACAAGCAGGTCACCGACTATGATGACGAGGCGGGCAGCCCGGAGCGGGGGCGCATCCGCGCCATTGAAGACACCTATTACCCGCAAGAGGGGGGCGACGGCTTCACGTCCCGCCAGGCATTCATCACCCGGGTCAGCGGAACGCGCCTGCAACAAAGCGTCACCTTCACCGGTCATGACGGGCTGACCGCCGTCACGCAACGCACGTCTTCCGCGTTATCCGGTCTCCTGTTTGACGAAACCGATGCCCTGGGCGTGAGCACGGCCTATGCGTACGACGGCCTGGGCCGCCTGCGCCGCCGGACCCAGGCCGTGGGAACACCGTATGAACAGGCGACCCTCTGGTCCTACAGTGAAGGTGACGTCCCGGTCACCACCGAGACCGGCCCGACCGGAGCGCAGCAGGAGACCCATTTTGACAGTACCGGGCGGGTGATCCGACGCCGGCTGCGGGATATCGACGCCACGCAGGCGATGCATGAGGTGTATGCCGCCCGTTACAACGCCATCGGCGACACCGTCTCGGAAACGACCCGCGACTGGCTGACCACCGGCACCGGCACCCCCACCGCCATCACGCTCGATTGCGACACCGGGTACGATGTGTGGGGGGCTGCCAGCTCACAGACCCTGTCCGACGGGCTGACCAGGGTGATGACGCTGGATCCGGTGGGGCTGACGCAGACACAACAGCGCCGGGGAAATACCCGCGCTCAGGGGGCCGCCGACAGCGGCCTGACCCAGAGCCACTTTGACCCGGTCAGCCTGCAACTGACCCGCACCGAACGACGGGACGCGGCCGGCCAGGTCCAGGGGACGGTGCGCTATGCCCACGACGGCCGGGGATTGTTGCGCCGCATGGAAGATGAACGGGGGCACATCACCACCTTTACCTATGACGCGCTGGGCCGGGAACTGTCCCGCACCCTGCCGGACGGCAGCACCGTCAACCGCCGTTACGCGCCGCATCTGGCACAGGCGCAGGTTACGGCCATCAGCGTCACCGGCCCGGACGCGGACGGCAACGTGCAGACCTGGCTGCTGGGGACCCAGACCTTTGACTCGCTCGGCCGGCTGACGACCTCGGTCAGTGGCGGGCGCACCACGCACTATGCGTATGACGGCGCGTCGCCATCCCCGGCTACCGTCAGGTTAGCGTCCGGCAACGTCCTGCAATACACCTATATTCCGGCGCTGGGCAATGCCATCAGCAGCCTGACGGCGGAGGGGGTGACACAGACCTTTACCTACGACAGCACCACCGGCGACCTGCTGCAGGCGGATGAAGGCGATAGCCGCAACGGCAACACCTGGACGCCGGCCGGCCATCTGCAGGCCGAGCGCTTTACCCGGGGGGACGGAACCCGGCAGACCGGATACGGCAGTACCTTGTCCGGTGCGCCGACGGCGTATACCGATATCACGGGCAAAACCACCGTCTATGAACGGGATGAACACGGGCGGCTGGTCACCCTGACCGATGACGCGCTGACCGTCAGCCTGACCTACGATGCGCTGGGGCGTCTCCATACCCGGACGGTAACGGACGCGGCAACGGCCGCCACCCTGGTGATGACCCTGGGCTACGACGACTTCGGCCGGGAAGTGGCCCGGACACTGGACGACGGTCAGGGCGACAGAGTGACGCTGGCGCAGACCTGGCTGGAAAACAGCCTGCTGGACCGCCGTATCACCCGCCAGAATGACGAAGTGGTGAAAAACGAGCAGTACGCGTACGACGCCCGCAATCGGCTGGTCGACTACCGGGTGAGCGGCAATACCCCCCCGATGGACGCTTACGGCCATCCCCTGGCCGGGCAGACGTACCGCCATGACGCACTGAATAACCTGACCACGATCATCACCCTGCTGGCTGACGGCAGTGAAGACCGGGCAACCTGCCATTACGAGAACCCGGCGGACCCGACCCAGTTAACCCGGGTGACGCACACCCACAACGGCTACCCGCCGGTGATTGTGCTGGAATACGATGCGGAAGGCCGCATGACGCGGGACGAGGCGGGCAGAACCCTGGGTTACGACCCCCTGGGAAGGCTGATCAGCGTCAGCGGCACCGGGCTGCCGGGCGGGGAATACGGTTACGATGCACTGAACCGGCTGGCCAGCCAGTCGGTCAATGACGGGGAGCGTCTGGCGCTGTACTACCGGGGGGATGAACTGGTCAATGAGGCGCTGGACGTCCCGCAACAGGATACCCGCCTGATAAAGCTCGGGCATGCCTGCCTGGGCGTCAGCGCGGGGACGCGCCTGACGGTAACCGCCGGCGACGGCCATGACAGCCTGCTGTGGTCGCGGGAAAGCGGGCAGGAGACGGGCACGCTGCATGGATGGTCGCCGTACGGCAGCGGCGAGGTGGCGCGCGGATTACCGGGGTTCAACGGCGAGCGGTGCGATCCGGTGAGCGGCACGTATCACCTGGGCAACGGATACCGGGCGTTCAACCCGGCGCTGATGCGGTTCAATTGCCCGGACAGCCTGAGCCCGTTCGGTGCCGGCGGCATCAACCCCTACGTGTATTGCGGCGGCGACCCGATCAACTTCACTGACCCCACCGGCCACATGAGCGGGCAAGGGATTGGGGGGATTGTGCTGGGGATCATCGGTCTGGGATTGAGTCTTTTCACCGCGGGTGCGTCCATCGCGGCAGCCGGCGGTGTGGCGGCGGCGCTGGGGTCGGCGTCTGCGCTGTCGCTGACGGTAGGAGCGCTGGGTGTGGTGGCAGACCTAACCGCGATAATCGGTGGTGCGGTGGCGACTGCGAACCCGGAGGCCTCGGCGGTACTGGGTTGGGTGTCGCTGGCAACCGGGGTAGTGGGTATGGGCATTGGGGGAGTTCAGGCGTTTTTCCGGAGCACTCAGGGCATGAGGCAGCGCCTGGGGAATATCCAGACGACAGGACTGTCCGGGAGGGGGGCAGCTAAAGCAGACCTTAGCTATTCCCCTATTGAACAATTACCTAATGAAATGCTCTATAAAATTGCTGAATATTTACCCGCTGGTAGTTTGAACTCTTTAGCACAAACAAGTAAGAGAATTAATCCGATTGCAGTAGACATGCTAAATAAACGGGTTGGAAAAATTATAAATCATCCATTAAGTAAGAATGATCAGGAGGTCTTGACGATGTTTTCTGGAGAGAGGCAGAAACTAGCTAAAGCAAGATTTAAAATAAGTAACTATATCGACAATAACGGTGCAGATGCGAATAGCGATTATGTTTTAACTGATATTGGTGGCGGATATATCGAACTATTTAACAAGGGTGGTGTAGATGAGGCAAATGTTGGCTCCATGATGCTATTCGAAGACACAAGAAGAAATGCTGTTATTCCTGGAACTCTGCGCCCAACGTTTGAAGATCGTTTTTCCGATAAAAATAATCCTTTTGGTAAATATATGTTTAACAGACTTAGCCCAGCTTTGTTAGCTTCCCTTAAACGTAAAAAGGGTTTCTAATGAAAAGAAAATTGATGGCACTTTTTATAGCATCATCACTGTGCCCGCTGAAATTATTGGCAACAGAACTCAATGTCGATAATCCGGTGAATGATGAAGTTATTGCTCAGGCTGATGCAGATAACGGAATAACCGCTGGGAGGGGTGAGTTGCCTGTGCGCCCGGTTATCGGGACCAAAAGGGTCTTGCTGGTGATTGGGAAGTGGGCCGATGGCTCGACGACAGACCCGGATGTGCAGTGGCAACAGGTATTTTCGGATTCACCGAGTTCATTGCGGTCGTTCGTCAAAGACAGCTCTCGGGGGCAGTTGTTGCTGGAGCCGGTAAAAACGCCAAATGGACGGGGGATGCTGGTACCTGATTTTGGTGAAAAACCGTCGTCCTGCACCATGGGCGACATGCTGAATAGAGCCAAGAGCGCCGCAAGCGCCGAAGGTATCACCCCCTCAGAGTATGACTACCTGTTTGTGGCGGTCAAATGTCAGGGCGGCGCGATAGCGCATATGCCGGGACAAAATATCGTCCTGTTTGGCCAAGGGAGCAGTTCGCATGTCTGGCTGCATGAATTTGGTCACAACCTTGGTATCGACCATCCCAATATGTATATCAATTGCCCGACGACAGGGGACAGGGTTGAAACACCCGAAAAATGTGACGTCAGGGCAACCAAAGATCCTGGCGATCCTGTCGGGGGAGGACGTTTACCCTACCCTGCGGTCACGCGCGCGTTTGCAGGATGGCTGACAGATTCGACCCAGGGTGAAATCACAACATCAGGACGTTATGGATTGAGTTCTCTTGGGAAAGATGGCCCGCAACTCTATTTCATTAAACTCCCGCAGCAAAACCAATATATGACTTTGGAATACCGGGAACAGGAGGACGATAATACAATTGGTGGCATCTGGGTGCGTTACTCAAATATTGGTGGGAGTGTTAAATCCACGCTGGTCAATGCGACACCAGAGGATACCTCATTAAACCATCCCCAATTGCGCCCCGGGAAAACACTGCAGGATAGCAGCGGTATCAGGCTATACGTTTGCAGTGCCAATTCTCAGGGTGCCGTCATCTCCGTGGCGATGAAGGGTGACGCATTGGCTGACTGTGCATCAGGCCTGGAAGCACCGAAGATTGTCAGCCCTGAAAAAAATGCCCCGGTAGCCTATAAGCCGCTATTTTCTGGAACAGCAGCCCCCGGCGCTGATATCACCATTGTCAAAAGTCATTCTTCAAGCACCGTGCTGGCAACAACAAAGGCAGGCAGCAATGGGGCGTGGGCCGTGTTATCCGATATCTCGCTGCCGGAGGGGAATTACTCCGTGTCGGCAAGGCAAACCCTGGGAGCCGGTCATTCAGGGTGGTCAACGAATCAGCCTTTCATTGTCGTACCTTTGGAATTACATGCGCCGACGATAGATATTCCGGAAAAAAATACCAAAACGACGCCGCTTCCCATTTTTGCAGGAAAGGAGGCCATCCCGGGTGCGGAAGTGGTGATTGCCAATAGCCTCAGCCCAGACGATATCGTTGGCAGAACGGTGGCGGATGCGAAAGGTTTTTGGCAGGTGAAGTCATCACGGTTGCCCCTGGGGAGTTTCTCGGTTGCGGTGCGGCAAACCTTTGATGGTAAAACGTCATCATGGTCAGAAAACACCCCATTCTCTGTTGCGTCACTACCTGTTGACCCGGTTCAGATCGTTTCGCCCGAGGCAAATGCAACCACAGGAAGAACACCGGAAATCCGTGGCACGGCGTTGCCGGGGGCCTCGATCGTTATTGTGAAGAGCGGGAACCCGGGAACGATATTGGGGAATACGACTGCTGATGCCAGAGGCCTGTGGTCGTCAACGCTGATTACATTGCCTGTGGGGGCATATTCAATCTCGTCAAGACAGACCTTCGATGGTAAGACATCCTCCTGGTCGGCGAACCGACGGTTCACGGTGGGTGAAGACAAGGAGGATACTGATACGTCAACACCTGCGCATTAATACGTGACCTCATCTCCCCTGGCTGACCGGTCAGGGGAGACTCGATGTCACACAAGGTTCAGCGCCGCTATCTGTAATCTATATGAGTGAAATTTAGGATTTTGTTATGGCGGTAAACCGGAACTGAGTTCGTATTGAAGTGAAACGGACTGCCTGAAACTATTTGAGGCAGTCTGCCAGCGTGCAAACAGCCTGACGAATGGCAGCATCGCGCAATGGGCGCCTTCGTGTTGCACGGACACCCGATGGCGGCTATGTTGATAGACATTCCAAGCGAAAGATCGTACCGACCGAGAATGGAGCCCGCGCGCGATGTATACCCCTAAAAAGATGATCATGGCTGATAGCGAAAACATCGCGACATTTATCGCCGGCAACAGCTTTGGCCTGATGGTCTCCCCTTCGCTGACGGCAACCCACCTGCCCTTTGTGTTTCATCCTGATGAGGGCACGAAGGGCATGCTGTATGGCCACGTTGCCCGTGCCAACCCTCACTGGAAAGAACTCGAAGGTCAGCAGGTCCTGGTGGCCTTTACTGGCCCGCACGCCTATATATCCCCGACGTGGTATCAGGCGCAGGAAGCCGTTCCCACCTGGAATTACGCTGCTGTGCATTGTTATGGTACGGTGGAAATGTTGGATGCCGAAGAGACTGAACGCGCCATGCAGGTATTGGTAAATACCTTCGAGCCGGGTCTGATGGAGAAACGGCAGTTGATGCCTGCAGAATTTGTCAGCAAAAAGCGCCAGGCGATTGTCGCCTTTAAAATTCGACTTGATGACATTCAGGCCAAGGAGAAGCTCGGCCAGCACCGAAGCGAGGATGACCAGCGTGGCGTATTGGCCGCCCTGGAAAGCAGCCCGCGTGCCGACAACCAGCAACTGGCCGATTATATGAAAACTCGCCGTGTCGGCACCGGCGAGTAAGCGCCGCGATTTGTTGCCGGCTAAACCACCTTCGCCATAGGGCTCAACAGGCATAACGCCCCCATCGCGATTTGAATGACGGCGCAAGCGATGAATAATGCGCCGATGCCTGCTCCGGAGACAATATATCCTGATGCAGCGAGGCCAAACGGCAGGCCAATTTTGAACAGCGTCCCCGTGATCCCCATGACTTTACCCAGGTTCTCCGTTTTGACACTTTCCTGCCGATAGGTATAAACGAGAATTGCCGTAATCACCTCGAAAAAACTGACCCAGAAAAAGGCAAAAACCAATGCCAATGCCTGATGAGAAAACAAGATAAACAGATAGCCTAATGCCTGGATAATCATCGTGACGATCATCACTTTCCCTAAACCAAACCGATTACGCAAACGCACCGTCAGCAATGATCCCAGTATCCCGCCAATTCCGCCCGCAGAAGCCATGTAACCAATATCAACGGCGCTCATCGTCAACACGTTTTTGGCGTAATAGATCGACTGCAATGAGAAAACGGCCGAGCTTGTATTCAATATCGCAATAGCAAGTGCCATGTGATAAAGGGGGGTATTAGCTCGCAGGATCCGGTATCCTTCAACTATCGCTTGTCCTATTGAACCGTTAACGCGGAAGACCTCTTTTTCATACGGCATCCTTATCAGGTAACACCAGGCGATAAAAAGGAATAAGGCAATCCACAGGAAAATAATATGCACGGAAGAAAACAGAATGATCACGCCTGACAGTAACGGCCCTAAAGCCTGGAACAAACTGTTTAAGGACCCCATGCTTGACGTAGCGGCGCTTTGCAATGGCGTGGGGAGGATATGCTTCAACATGCCCATTCTGGCATTCAGGTAACCGAAATTGAACGCCATCATGAAAAAGGCGCAGGGAAACAGCACCCACAGCGGGTTAGGCAACCACTGGATGGCCAGCCAGCCTGATAACAGACACGCCACCTGCCCAATAATCATCCATTGCGACCACACTCTTCGATCAACCCGATCGATCCAGGCACCGATAACTGCCGCCAGCACGATATAAGGCAAAAACTCGACGGCTCTCACCCAACCCATCATTTCGGATGAACGCGTAATATCGTAGATTAATAGCGGCAAAGCCAACTCATATACCTTGCCGCCCAGATTGCAAAACAGTGCCCCGGAAAACAGCATTCGAAATTGGCTGTTTTTCCATATTGAATACTCCGCCGCTTTTTCCAAATGAACCTCCTTTGCGCATCTGTATTTATGGCTTCGTCAAGATACGACCGCCATTGTCCCCGAATAGCTTGCTTTCGCGGATCAATTCGCCGTCTTTTTCACTGACTTTGGCATGAAAATCGGAAGAAGGAGGGTGACCAAAGTAGGTCATTGGAAAATCCAACCCGCGGGCTCGCGTTTCATCATAGCGGCTATCAATGTCGACAAAACGCATGACGAAGGCAGTACGCGTTGCAATCTCACCTTCTAATAACGGCTCACTCACATGGATGACATTTTTATTGAAAAGTAAAACATCCCCCAGGTTAAATGAGTCGGTATGCTTGTAATACTCGAGCAACGCGCTCAGCGCCGGTGAATTAAGGATGCTGTGGCGCAATTCGATGTAGTCCTCTAAATCCAGCGAATCCCTGTCCATTTCTGCAAGTTCACGCATCATTTGGTCGATAGCCGGATCAATATCCGTATACATAAACTTGCCTGAAATAATATGTTCCGGCACATAGCTCATACCGCCGCCCTGACGCTCGGTGTCGATTTTCGCCAGCGGCACCCACATTGAACAACCAAAATCTTCACCACGCTGATAGCCGAAGCTTTGCGTGCCAATGTGCCAAGGGAATCCGGTGTGCTTTTCTTTTTCGATCTGAAAACCCAGCCCCTGAGTGTAGAACAAACTGCGGTTGGCCAACGTGGTTAAGGTTCCCGAAAAACGATCGTCAGCGAGCAGCGATTTGATAGCCTGATCTTGCTCAAAAATATCGTAACCAACGCGCTTGAAGCCTGTCTGGTTTTCATCCAACAACCGCAGATGCTCGGTAATCGAGTCCTTGATATGAGAAATCAGTGCGGTAGACAGAAATGACCGCAAAACAACGAAGCCATTCTTATTGAACTGCGCCACGTCATAATCGGTTAATTTGAAATTATTATTGATTGTTTCGTTCATATTCACGCTCACGCTAGTCATTGAATCGAATGAGGGTCAAGCACGGCAGGCGACTATTGCCGGACGCCGTATTTAGGTAACGCGTAACCGTTAAGGGGCACGCACAGGGTTTGCGTTTGAGTATATTGCTCCAGACTCCATCGCCCCCCGACGGCTCCGATCCCGCTTTGTTTAAAACCGCCAAACGGGCAGCGAATATCCCGAATGAAAGGCGTATTGATACCGACATTTCCCGCCTGTATTTTTTTGGCAAACGACAATGCGCGAGAGTGATCCCGGCTCCACACCGATCCTGCCAAACCAAACGGCGTGTCATTCGCCAATGCCAGTGCAGAAGCTTCATCGTCAGCCGTAAAAATTCCGATGACGGGACCGAATATTTCATTTCTCGCCAGATCGCTCTGGGGATGAACCTCCGTGAAAACGGCAGGCTCAAGGTAAAATCCCCGTGAAGGTTGCGCAGGGATCGCGCCGCCGGCGCGCAAATTGGCACCTTGTCGCTGCGCTTGTTCAATTGCGGCCAACATTTGTGCACGGTGAGCGGCAGTGATCATCGGGCCGATTTCACTTGCGTCATCGAAAGGGTTACCGATGCGGATATTTCGGGTTCTTTCAATAAACTTACGGCTAAACGCCTCTGCGATGGGACGCTCGACGATAATGCGCGAACCGGCGGTACACACTTGCCCGTTGCTGCTGAATGCAGAAACCAAGGCACCGTCCAGTGCCGCGTCGATATCGGCATCGGCCAATACTATCGTCGGCGATTTTCCTCCCAGCTCCAGTATCGATCGCCGTACCGTATTGGCCGAATGCCTTAAAACCTCTTTGCCAACCTGCGTTCCACCGATAAAACAAACCAGATCAATATCAGAATGCTGTATCAATGCCTGCCCTGTCGGCAATCCGGCGCCCTGGATGATATTGACAACGCCTGCCGGCAGGTCAATTTCCTCAAAGATTTGCCCCAACAGAGAAACCGTAATCGGCGCCAGTTCCGAAGGCTTCAAAACGACGGTATTCCCCGAGATCAAGGCCGCCGCCAAATTGATCGATGAAACGGCGAGCGGGCCGTTCCACGGTGTCATAATTGCGACAACACCAAGCGGTACCGGGTGAGTAATGTTGAAATAGGCATCTCCGACGGGAATGGCATTGCCAAAAAAGCGCTTTCCTTCTTCAGCAAAAAAACGGAAATGTTCAACGGCGCGTGGAAGATGGCCATACAGGCACATTTTCGAGAGGAAGCCGGTATCTTCACACTCATATTGGGCAAACAAGGCCAGGTTTTCTTCCAGCGCATCGGCAATCATATGCAGATAAGAAGCGCGTTCCTCTACCGACATATGCGGCCATGGGCCTTGTTCGTAGGCAGTCCGAGCCGCCAGCACGGCAGCATCCACATCCATTGGTGAGGAAATATTGATGTGGGCAATACGTTTTTCCGTGGCCGGATTGACTGAAAACAGGCTGCCGTCCTCCGTTGATCTGACATGTTTGCCGTCGATAAAGTTAACGATCTCGATCATGACGTCTCCCCCCGCTCAACTCGCCAGGCCTGTCGCTCGGTTTTGGTTGAGTAACTGATTGAACGCACATTGGAATTTTTCCGCTGCGGCTTCCAGCACCGCATGCGTGTGGCTGGTGCTCAACCAACCATGGGACTTGTGCATATCAATGCCTTGTTGAGCCAGGAATACCTTTAGCTCGCTATATATGGCACCGTTTTTTTGCGCTATCCAGACGGCGTCCTCAGAGGGGGCGATATCAATACCTGCCTTTTTCGCACCAATCAAAATATGAAAGATCGAAGACTGATGAAATAAATGCACGTCGATACCCACCTGATTGGCTTTGTCGTTAACAGCATCAACAAAGAGCGCAGTATTGCGATCCAGCGTTTTTTGAATTGTCCCATCAGAGACCAATGCTAACGTGGCCAGTCCGGCAGCTGCGGACAGCGGATTACCGTTAAACGTCCCGGTGTGCAGCACCTTGTCGGTATGGCCGGCCTCAAAACAGGCCATAATCGCCTGGCCGCCGGCAACCGCAGCCCCCGATAAACCGCCGCATAATACTTTGGACAAGGTCGTGATATCCGGGATGACGCCGGATAATTGCTGCACGCCGCCCGGCGCATAGCGGAATCCGCTCATCACCTCGTCAAAGATCAGCAAGGTGCCGTATTGCCGAGTAATATCGCGTAACCTTCGCAGATAACCGGGATCGTAGGGCAACGTGCCGCTGCTCCCACCCCCGGGTTCCACGATCACCGCCGCCGTCTCCCTCGAGGCCAATGCCGTTTCCATCGCCTCAAGATCGTACGGCGGCACCACATGTAAATGGCTGGCCGCTTCGGGATGAGCGCCTGTGGGCCATCCTTCAAAAACGCCGGAAAGCGCCTCGTCATGCCAACCATGAAAATGCCCGTCTACACGCACGATATTGGCGCGATGGGTGTAAGCGCGCGCCAACCTCATCGCTAACAGCGTCGCTTCGGTGCCCGAGGCGCAGAATCGAACCTGCTCAGCGCTGAGTATCAATTGGGTGATCTTTTCAGCCCACTGAACCAACAGGGTATGATTGCCCGACAGGTGCGTACCTTTATGAAGCTGCGCCGTCACCGCCCGGGTCACGGCGGGATGGTTATGGCCAACAATTAGTGCACCGTGCCCCATCCAAAAGTCGGTATATTTCCGGCCTTCGGCGTCCCACTTATAGGCGCCATCCGCACGTTCAAATACCAGCGGATTCGCCGTAGCCCAACTGTCATGAGTAGCGCCCCCCGCAATAAATCTTTTCGCACGTTGTTCCCAGGCTTCCATGATTGGCATTACCTCTGGTTCGCAGATGATATAAAGTCGGTGATCCGTGGTGCACGTCTTGGCAGTTGCGAACTTTCATCGCCGTAATATTCGAAAATATATTCATAGTAGAGAATAAAATAGTTCACCAATTGGCGAATGGTCGCAAATGTGCGTTTCACCTCATGCGATGAAACCATTTCGTCATTAGAATAAAGATTTTCGAAAATTGACGACTGGTGACCCAATTGTGCATCAATAGAGGCATGTTTCAGGAAAGCGCCAAACATTCCTTTGGCAAAGGGATACAGTGAAATAAGCCGAGAATAATACTCAGTTAATCCCGCCTTATTGAAACCATCACCATCTGACTGCATCAATGAAAATATCGCGGTATAGACTAGCGAGCTTTCCATTGCCACTTCATTGAGATAATTAATTAAGGCTCGCGTACTGGGTAATGGGTTGGCATTTTCAACCAGCTTTGCCGGTAGCCCATCCGCCATCAACCCCTGGAGAAATATCTCTCCGTGATCGGCCTCCTCTGCATAATGCGCGGCAATTTTCTGCCGGATATCTATTGATTCGCGGCAATATGCAACCCCGTTGGCCATATATTCATTGGCAGCATCTACATAGTGATAGAATTCAATACCCCATCCATGAATTTGCCGCTCGCTGCACTTTCCGTCATGAACGCTTTGCCAAAAAGGTTGATGATTAATATGCTTACGCCAGAAAACCACTTCACTTTTCACTAGCTCGACCAGTTGAACGCCACTGAGTGGGCCCGTATTGTCCCTGTTCATATCAATCAGTATGGACTCATCGCGCAGATAGCAAAGCAAGTTGATGACGTCTTCAAGTTCGAAACCGCTTTTACGCGACAGGCTTTCAACCGTATTCATTCCATTAATATCATTGAAAATAGCCAGAATCAGCTCGGCACTTGCACCGCTGAAGGCATAGTCGTTGCCCGGCACATGAAGCGTGGCATCTTGCCGATTTATCGTCAGCGTGGCATGAGGGAGGCATTTCGGTAATGAATCGGCGGTCAATTCACAAGATACATGACATTTCATAGCAATTCCTGCCTCAGCGATAACGTGAAGGGTTAAGGATCTCTTCGAAAGGGATATGGCTATAATGGTTTTTCATATCGTGCGTCCAAAGCGTTAGCGTCTCGACCAATGTTGCCGCAGAGTTAATCGCCTCATCGGCGCGTTCTTTCTCTAACGT
The DNA here is from genome assembly GCF_003591175.1 of Serratia inhibens. GTDB lineage: Bacteria > Pseudomonadota > Gammaproteobacteria > Enterobacterales > Enterobacteriaceae > Serratia > Serratia inhibens. The sequence goes on from NZ_QYYG01000007.1 coordinate 32,139, forward strand.
TGATACGCAGGCGCAAACTTTTTCCAACCAATCATTGTGACCATACTCTTCATCCAGATAGGCATGCTCAATGAGCGGTTGAACGATGCCGATATTTTCAGGATCGTAATATTGGATAAGCGCGTTATAAAACACCATGCCGTCTTTGCGATCGCCACCGGTAGACTCAAGAAATGCAGAGCACGCGGCATAAGAAATCGCATCTCTACGACCACATTCGCGCATGTGATTGATAATCGCCATGGTACTCGGCAAGGGTTGATGATTTAAAACCTGTTTCTTGGTAAAGCCCAACCGCTTCAAGGCTTTCATGAAAAACAGGTGATGATTGTACTCTTCGATAAAATGCTGAGAGAAAAGCGCGCGAATCTTTTTATTTTCGTTAGCGGCTGCAGTGACTAAAGAGAGCCGCTTAGTCGCCCCTTCAATAAAGTAGAAGTTTTCCAGCAACCAGCCGGCAAAGGCAGACTTCGATAATTTCCCTGAGGTTAAGTCATGCCAGAAATCAAGCGTGAACACATCCTTTTTCCATTTCGGGAATACTTCCCGGCATACTTTAGCGAAATCCTGCGGATCAAGCGTATTGTCTAAAGGTGCTTTTCCTATTTTTGCAACGCCGGCGTCGGATAATTGCAGTGACAAATCACAAATATCGTTCTCATCATAGCAATGTTTTTCCGATAACAGACTTATGGCATTTTCACCATCCATATCCAGTAATAAATTTTTCAGTGCCCGTGGATTTTCGGTTTCAATGGTAATATCAGCGCCAGTCGCTACAATTTTAACTGCCGCAGGTTGTTCATGAAGTGCAGAGAAATAATTAAGATAGGGATAGCTCATAGACACAGCCCCAAAAATCTACTAAGAAAATAAAAAAGGCTGCGATATCAAACAGCCTTTACCTTATTAAAGGTTACTTAACCAGAGCACCCAGAGCGCGGCGCTCTTCTTGGTTAGCTTTCTTTTTAACATTAAGTGAGAACGTAGACTTTTGTTTCTTGGAAGAAACCACTTCGGCTTTCTGGTCGTTCTGAATGTTTTGCATAGTATTTTCCTTTAATGTTAATCAACGAAATTACATTAGCGTTACTTTAGTGTAACGGAATAAAATCTAGGCTACCCCTCCAACCATGTCAATAATCCTACCAGGAAGCATAAATGATATTATCTTTGCAACTTTACACCGATAAATAAATAACCATATAAAAACAAAAGGTTAAAAAATCCTTTTTTTCTTGAGCAAGCCACAGTAACGCATCATGGCCACCCAGAAATGATTAATCTGTAACTGATCAGATACATTTTAAAAGATAAAAAACCCTTAAAGTTCAACTGAGATATATCATGCAGCAGCGCAACACCCACAGAAATATTCATTCTGTTACATTTACAGGAAATACCCGATAAATTGAGTGCTTTTAGGTATTATTGCGCCAAACCCCCTTCACCTCATACAGAGGTCATGGGATAACATTTATTTTCACCCTAAATCATTCAAAATTCTTTAATAATGTAGGAAATTCCAATCCGTTATTATTTCATAAAACAGAAATAAATAATTGAGATTAAAAGAATGATAATAATTCAAAAAGCAGCGCATCCCATCTGAATACCGCCACTGCTTTACATGGAGTGTTTCCCACACTGCCGATCATCATATTCTCTCACCAAGAGAAAGATGCGGCCTATGCCCGGTGGACATAATCAGTGTGTCGAAGATATCTAAAAGTGGATGACGCATTTTGTCGGGCGACTTGCACCACGGTGACTTAACAAGAAACCTTCCTGGCCTGGCCTCTTGGGGTAAAGCATATTGTCACCTGGAGCCACCGTAGCGCCAAGCGCAGGCTGGGCTGGAGAGGTGCTCATCCGTTCGGAGGCGATTCTCGTCGCGACGATCGCTCCAGCGCCCTCATCTTGCACGTTCCCCACCGGTTAAAGGTACCGGGAAAACCGGGTTGCCCACTCGCCATCGTAATAAAGCCGTATAACACCCCGACTCTATTTCCAAGGGATACCTGCATAGCACGCAGGCCTTACTGTCTTCGACCAATAAAAAAGGCAAGGTACCGCCGCTTTCATATTGCGCATAGTTAAGGGTGTTTAATTTCGTCACCGTCACTTCGCTTTCCAAAAAAGCGAGGTTATACCGGCTTGTCACTTCCTCAACACCCCATCTGAATCCCTTTTTATAAGCCCAAAAACTGCCTGACCGATAAAGATTACGCAATACTCCCTGTCGCTGGAATGCCGGCAAAACCGCAACCATCCAGCAATGCAGCAACGGGTTATATTCATTGTCTTCGCCATGAGGCTGAGCCTGATAAAGCGAATCAAGAAAAGTGAAAATGGTATTTAGTTTTTGGCTTGTGTAATCACCGGGGATAAAGTCGTTATGAAAATCCGTCAATATCCTTACCCCTGCCAAACGGGACGACGCTTTTTCTATTGCGACCCACGACAAGTTGATTTTTATCGCATGATGCACCAAATCAGCGACGAAAGGTGCCAACTCGTCAGGGGATATACCTAGCGCCTTCCCCAGCGGCTCTTGAGCGCTAAATACCCTACACAGACACGCAATAGCTTGTGCTGCATAAGTCTCATCCAACAGGCTATAAACGAAACGCTCCTGATGATCTGTTTTCACACCCTGCCCCTATAAGGTTTTTAACACGTGGTTTCCGCCCGCACCTTGACAGCTTCATGCATTGCAGCCCGAAGATGCGTCTGAATCTGCGGCAACCAGGTTTTATGGGCCGGCTTCATCAAACAAACGCGCAAACACAACACCGTGTCGGCGTCCCAAAACGCGCTGTTCGGCGCAATTTTATCCCGCAGCAATTTTTTAGGGACTCGCGCCAATGCCAGATGGAGGTTCATTTCAGCAGCCTTTTCAAACACCCTTTGCGATAAGGCTGAACTGGCCTGGGCAGTGGCGCCGGGTACAAACCACAGGACAATATCCAGTGCAGGTTCCATAACCGTCACGCAGTCGGTCTCTTCCTCTAACCACTGGAACAGTGACATGGCGGCATCCCTGGAACACTGAAGCCCAGCGGCAAATGCCCCACCCGCCACTAAAGGCAGCAGTTTTTGGGTGGCCCAAAGCGCACCGGCCGATGCGCCGGCCCGGGAGCATTCCAGACTGATCTCCCCTAAATGCAGTTCATCCGAACTGAAATAGGTGTACGGCGAATCATGTTTGTAATGTATTCCTACCCCTGGGTCATTAAACAAGACACAGCCACACCCGTACGGTTGCATGCCATGTTTATGCGGATCGACAACAATAGAGTCCGCTTGCGCCATCGCCTCAAACGCGCCCCGGCTTGCAGCAGACAGCCCCTCGCACAGGGAAAAATAGCCGCCATAGGCAGCATCGACGTGAACTCTGAAGCGGTACTTTCTTTTCAGCGCGAGAATAGCGTCCAATGGATCAAGCGTTCCTGCGGCGGTAGTGCCTAACGTCACAACCACAGTCCCTATATTGCCTTGCCGTAATCTCGCTTCCAGCTCAAGAATATCCATCCGCCCGGAGGCGTCGCAGGGGATCTTTTCAAACTCCATGTCCAGCACCCGGCTAATTCGCTCATGGGTGTAATGCGCCAGTTCCGAGGCGACAACCGATGTCCCCGGACGTATCATTTTGGCTATCCACAGCGCTTCCAGATTGGCAAAAGTCCCGCCGCTGGTCAGATGGCCAAGATGCTCGCGCCAGCCAAACATGTTGGCAATTTCGGCAACCGCCTCCTTTTCCATCGCCGAGGTGGCCCTGCCACCGTCCAGCGCATGATTATTCGGGTTGATATACAGGCATAAGGAATAGGCAAGACGCGCCATGGGATGAGGGGGTTTCAGCATTTGCCCCAAATAAAAGGGATGAAAATAAGGATAATTATCAGCCATCCTTGAAGACAGCTCACTCAATACCGACTCCATCGGTGCCAGCGCTTCACTCTCCTCATACTCAGGCAACAGGGAGAAACTCGCATCCAGGGCAGAAAGCTGCCTGGCCAATATGGCCAATTCCTCTTGATTAAACATGGTTCCCGTCCATTACTCTTTAGGTTGAATGAAAGATAAACGTTTAATTTTGAATTCCGTGAGCACTTCAGAGGCCGGGTGTAGCTGTGTACTTCTCAGGCTGTTTTGATTTTCCACAAAACGTTCGCAAACAAAAATATGGGCATCATAGGCTTGCTGTACCGACACGACAAAATCATCATATGCTTCGCCAAAAAATTCCCGCATTTGTTCTTTATTCTTTTTTATCCGCGCCATGACTTTAATCAAATAGGCATGATCCATACTTCCCAATCCGCTGAATCTATCAGGCATCGATGGTCTGATAATACTTTCATACTTTCCTTTCTGAAAGTCAGCACTATATTTCATTGCCAGAGCCGACATTCTCATCATGCTGGCCGCATTTTTCAATGAGATCACACCGTCAAATCTATTATTCTGTAGAAAATACTCTTCAACGCTGTGCAATGCGCATAATGCCGCCTGAATAAACAGGGTAAAAAGCTTATGCCCGACTTTCCAACGGGTTAACTCTGGAGTGTTCATGCATTCACCCTGTCGTTCCGTGCAGGAATACAGAGGTAATCAATACCAATCAATACCGCTTCGCGTATCCCTCGCAATAGACTTTCCTGTTCCTCAATGCACAATGCTGTCGCAGAGGAACTTATTTCTTCATTAAATATCAATGCACAGTGGATGCCGGAATAAATATATACGTCCAATGGTTTTTCCGACGAACGTATGATACCGAAGTAATCATCAAAAATCCTGAACACCTCGTTACTGACCGTCTCCGAACGCGCCATGTCATGTTCTAAATAGGTCAATGCCTGCCGGCAAGCCGGTACCATATTATCCAAAAAGTCATGTTCGACGTTTTTAATCACTGCCAGTGCCGCTTCGGTCTCATCCTTTAAAGAAATACTGTGTCTATTAGATATTAATACACCTGGAATTGATAGCATGCTCACAACCCTATAAGTTAAACACCCGGATAGTTATAGGTGATGAATTATGAACTTGCCAGCCAACAAAAATAATCAACGCCAATTCGATCGTTGCTTACGTATAAAAATATCCATAAAATAATTTTCGTATTAATTATAATTTTCACAATCAAACATTCAGTCTGAAAATAATTACCCCCCTCATCTTCATATGAATACGCAACAACATTCGGAAATTCTTTTCTGCCTCAAATGCCCATTTTCTTCATCCGAGAAAGCAGGGTCGTACGTTTCAATCCCAGCCGCTGCGCAGCGCCACGCGGCCCACCGACCACGCCGTTGGTTTCTTTGAGTATCCGCACAATCCTTTGATATTCATCTTCGCCCGCTATCACCTGCGCTGGCGCTGCGACTGGTGCCATTGAAGGCTGCGCATATTGCAGCTCCGGCAGTTGCAGATTAAGCACCGTGCCGCGCGTCAGCAGTATTGCCCGTTCAATGACGTTTTCCAGTTCGCGCACATTGCCCGGCCAGGGCATTTGGCTCAGCAGGCGCAGCGTTTCGGCCGGAATGCTGTCGATGGTGCGTTTCATGCGCCGTGCAATCTTGTAAGTGAGAAATTTCACCAGGTGCGGAATGTCCTCCGGCCGTTCGCGCAACGGCGGAATGAGTATCGGGAAGACATTGAGCCGGTAATAGAGGTCGCTGCGGAATTCGCGGTCGGCGACCATCTGCTGAAGGTCGCGGTTGGTGGCGGCGATCAAGCGCACATCGACGGAAAGCAGCTTGTTGCCGCCAACCCGCTCAAACTCGCGCTCCTGAAGCACGCGCAGCAATTTAGGCTGCGACTCGATCGGGATTTCGCCCACCTCGTCCAAAAACAGCGTGCCTTTGTCCGCCAGCTCGAAACGCCCCATACGCTGGGAGCTGGCACCGGTAAATGCCCCTTTTTCATGGCCGAACAGATCGCTTTCCAGCAGCCCGGCCGGCATCACCGCACAGTTCATCTTCACCATCCGTTGATCGCGGCGCTCGCTCAAATTGTGAATGGCGCGGGCAATCAACTCTTTGCCGGTGCCGGTTTCACCGAGGATCAATACCGAACAGTCACTTTTCGCCACCATTTCTACCTGTTGCAGCACCCTGGACATCACTGCGCTACGGCCGACGATCTCGCTGAAATCCGGGTTGTTGTCATTAATCTGTTCGGTGAGATACAGGTTTTCATGCACCAAACTCTCTTTCAACCGACTGATTTCCTGGTAGGCCAAGGCGTTATCGACCGCAATGGCGATACGCTCGGCAATCTGCTGCAACACCCGCAGGTTGGCGGCATTGAAATTATCCGGCTGGCATTGCGCCAGCTTCAGCACGCCGAGGGTTTTCTGGCCGAAAATCAGCGGCAGCACGCACAACGTCTGAATTTGCTCATGCCATAAATCAAACAGTTGCCGTTCATACTCGGCCAACGGATCCGAGTGTTTCAGGTTCAGCAGCAGCATTTCGCCGCTCTGCATCACTTTTTCCGACAGCGTGCCGGCCAGCGGTACGCTGTATTGCTGACGTTTGGCCAGATTATCTTGCAGATAATGGGTGGCGTAGATCGTCACGCGATCGTCGCGATCGCCCGGCAGCACAATGCTGATGGCATCGGTTTTGAAGAAGCGGTGGATCTCGCTGGAGATCTCGCCAATCAGATCGTCCAGATCCAGCTTGGAGAGCACGGCGTTGGTGACATCCACCAGCACGCGAAAATCATCGCGCTCATGGCGTAACTGGCGCTGCTGCCGCTCGGCGGTTTCACGCAACTGTACCTGCTCCACCGCCAGCGCCGTCAACTCCATCAGGGTGGCCAGCGAGCCAAGCGCCGCATCGCTGAACGCTTTGCCGTCGTTACGCGACAGTTCGCAACCGCCAAGCAGTTGCCCGCCGGCACGCAGCGGCATCAGGCAGTAATGGCTGAGCGGCGGGTACAATGCCAGCATGGCCAACTGCGGGTAGCGCCGGTGCAGATCGGTGCCACACAAGCGCAACGGCTGCATATTTTCGCGTAATAACGCGATCGGCCCATTGGCCAGCAACGTTTCATCCTGATAGTTCAGCGGCTGGCCATTCCCGTCCTGGCCGTGGAAACTGACTCGCGCGCCGTTCGGGTGCAGCAGCACCAGCGCCACATCGTCCGCCAGCTGCCGGCGCCGAACGATCTGTTGCAGTTGGGCCAGCAATTCGCCGTAATCGCGCTGGCTGAACAACAAGCGGGTAATTTCCAGCAGTTCCTGTTTTTCTATGCTTGCATTCGACATTGACCATCACTCTGCCCATCACGGCATCCGGTTGCGGTAATTGAATTTTTTTATTTTTATGTGAGCTACGGCGCAAAGTTTACTGCCGACCGGCGGCCGCTTCCCCCGATCGGATCAACAAATGCGAGGTAAAGGCTCGGCATGCGGCAAATCGAGCAACCGGCTGATGCCATAGGCTCCGCGCAGCCGCACCTGTTTGGCCCCTTCGGTTACCCGGCCGATCACCGCCGCATCCGCGCCCAGCGGGTGCCCCTGCAACGCCGCCAACACCGCCGGAACCGCCGCCTGCGCCACCGCCAGTACCAGCTTGCCTTCATTGGCGAAGTTAATCGCGTCCAGCCCCAAGAGCTCGCAAACGCCGCGTACCGCCGGTTTCACCGGCAGGCGTTGTTCGTCGATTTCGATGCCGAAACCGCAGGCAGCGGCGTATTCGTGCAGTATGGCGTTCACGCCGCCACGGGTGGCGTCGCGCAGTGCGTGTACGCCGTCAATCGCCCGCAACGGCGCAATCAACGGCGTTAGCACCGCACAATCGCTGGTAATGGCCAGCGCCATGCCGAGCTGTTCGCGCAGGTTGAGAATGGTGGCGCCGTGGTCACCCAGGGTACCGCTGACGATGATCGCGTCATCGGCTTGAATGTGCTGTGCCGACCACTCGATGTTCTGCGGGATCACGCCAATGCCGGCGGTGTTGATAAACAGCTTGTCCGCCGCACCGCGCTGCACCACTTTGGTATCGCCGGTCACGATCTGAATGCCGGCCTGGCGGGCAGTCACCGCCATCGACTCAACCACCCGCGCCAATTCCGCCAGCGGCAACCCTTCCTCCAGAATAAATCCGCAGGACAGATAACGCGGCGTCGCGCCGCTGACCGCCAGATCGTTGGCGGTGCCGCATACCGCCAGCTTGCCGATATCGCCGCCGGGGAAAAACAACGGATCTATGACGTAGCTGTCGGTGGTGAACGCCAGACGATCGCCCTGCCGCATTAACGACGCCAGCGCGATGCGCGCCTGATCTTCACGCTGTTCCAACTGCGGATTGGCGAAGGCGGGCAGAAAAAGCGACTCCAGCAGTTGCTGCATAGCTTTGCCGCCGCTGCCGTGCGCCAGGGTAATAACCGAATTCATGCGGCAGTTTCCTCTGTTTCTCGACGATATTGATACCAGGCGGCACAGGCTCCCTCGGAAGACACCATCAGTGCGCCAAAAGCGTTTTGCGGCGTGCAGACACCGCCGAACAGCGGGCAATCGCGCGGTTTGCAGCGGCCGGTCAGCACCGCACCGCAGCAGGCTCGCGGGTCATCTGCCGCCTGCTGCGGCTGGGGCCGGAAACGGCGTTCGGCGTCAAAATCGGCATAAGCGGCGCTCAGGCCGATGCCGGAATCGGCAATGGTGCCCAATCCGCGCCATTCGCTGCTGCCGCCGATCACAAACACCTCCGCCATCGCCTGCTGCGCCAATAAGTTGCCGCTTTGCGGCACCACCCGGCGGTATTGATTTTCGGTGCGGCTGCGGCCGTCGCAGAACTGTTCGATCAGCATCATCACGCCTTGCAAAATATCCAGCGGCTCAAAGCCGGTCACCACCAGGGGTTTATGATGCTCGCCGCTGATAAAGCGGTAGGGTTGGGTACCGATGATCATGCTGACGTGGCCCGGTGCCAGAAAGCCGTCAATACGTACCTCCGGCTGTTGCAGCAGGCTGCGCAACGTCGGGATCAGGCTGATGTGTTGGCAGAAGACGCTGAAATTCCCAATGCCCTCCTGGCGCGCCTGTTGCAGCGTGACGGCAGTCACCGGCATGGTGGTTTCAAAACCGAGCGCGAAGAACACCACTTGCCGCTGCGGGTTGGCGCGTGCCAGTTGCAATGCGTCCAGCGGCGAATACACCACCCGTACATCGGCACCGCGCTCCCGCGCCTGCATCAGCGAACCCTGTTTGCCCGGCACCCGCAGCGCGTCGCCAAAGGTACAAAAAATCACCGAGGGGTTGGCGGCAATTTCATGGCAGGCGTCGATGCGCCCCATCGGCAGCACGCACACCGGGCAACCCGGCCCATGAATAAACTCCACCTGCGGCGGCAGCAGTTTATCCAGGCCAAAACGGAAAATGGCGTGCGTATGGCCGCCGCATACCTCCATCAACTGCAATGGACGTTCGGCGCTGAACGGCAGTTTCGCCGCGCGTTGCGCAATGCGCTGCAACAGGGATTTCACCAACTGCGGATCGCGGAATTCATCAACGTATTTCATCGTTGCCTTCCCCCGTCATAAACAGCGCCACGTCGTTTTCCACTTCACCCATCGCCTGTAACGCCGCCAGCATCTCCGCCGCCTCCGGTTCATCCAGCCGGCTCAGGGCGAAACCGACGTGGATCAGTACCCAACAGCCCAGCAGCGCCTCACGCGGCTCGCCGGCCTGGCACACCAACGCAATGTTGATTTCACGCTGCGCACCGCACACTTCGGCCCACACATGCTGCGAATGCCGTGGGTCCAACGCTACAATTCGTCCCGGAATGCCTATGCACATCGTTGCGCCGCCAGCCAGTTCAGCCACTGATCCATGCCGTCGCCGCGGGTGGCGGACAGCGTGATGATTTCAATCTGCGGATTGACCCGCCGGGCATTGGCGATGCAGGCGTCGAGATCAAACTCCAGATACGGCATCAAATCTATCTTGTTCAGCAGCATCAGCCGCGCCGCCGCGAACATATGCGGGTATTTCAACGGCTTGTCCTCGCCTTCGGTGACCGACAGCACCGCCACCTTGTGCCGTTCGCCGAGATCAAACCCGGCCGGGCACACCAGGTTGCCGACGTTTTCGATAAACAGCAGGCTGTGGGGTTGCAACGCCAGGCGGTGGGCAGCGTCATGCACCATTTGCGCGTCCAGATGGCACCCCTTGCCGGTATTGACCTGGATCGCCGCCACGCCGGTGGCGCGAATACGTTCGGCGTCATTGGTGGTTTGCTGATCGCCTTCTATCACCGCGCACGGCACGCTGTCGCGCAGCCGCAGCAGGGTTTGCGTCAGCAAGGTGGTTTTACCGGAACCGGGGCTGGACACCAGATTCAGCGCCAGGATCTGTTGCGCGGCGAAATGTTCGCGATTGTGCGCCGCCAGGCGATCGTTCTTCGCCAGCACGTTGGTTTCTATTTCCAGCATGCGTCGCTGGCTGATACCCGGCGCATGGGTGCCGGCCGCGCCAAAGCCATAATGCAAATCGCCTTTCGGGTTCTGACGTGGGCGGAACGGCACCCTGGTGGGCTGAGCGTCGCCTTCAATGGTCAATTCGCCCTCGGCGCAACCGCATGTGCTACACATAAGCTTTCCCCTCGGTGGTTATTCGATTTCCAGACGTTTTATTTGTATGCCGTCGTCGGCCAGCACGCGCAGGTTATGGCCTTCGCAGTGCGGGCAGATGCGCACCTGCGGCAACGGCAACGTCACTTCGCATTGGCAGTCGTGGCACCAGCTCAACGCCTGCTGTTGCTGCAAATGCAGCGTGCAGCCTTCGGCCAGCGTGCCGCGGCACACCATGTCGAAACAGAAATGCAGCGCCTGCGCCTCGACGCAGGAATATGCGCCCACTTCCAGCCACACGGCGGTAATTCGCCGCGCCTGCTGTTGCTGCGCATGCTGCTGCATAATCTCCAGCGCGTAATGGCAAAGCGTTATTTCGTGCATGCTGTCTCCGGTAACGGCAATAAAACGGCCAACTGAAAATACCTGTGCAAATACGGTGCCAGTCAGGCCCCGACACATTTGTCGAGTGTCGATGTCATCGACAGTAAAAGCCGCCATGCAGCGTTAACCCATGCGCAAAATAATTCGCTGCATCATTGAATTTAAAGTCATTAATTAAAGCCAAACCAAGCTGGCACGATTTATGCCCTATTAGCGTCACCACAGGAAATGTCGACACACCGGGTGACACTGATGAGCACAATAAATGAACTGACCAGCCAGGCCGATTATATCGCCGGCAAAAACAACCGTTTAATGGCGCAATGGCAGCATTACCACAACACGCTGGTCAAAGCGGTAACCACCGCAAAACAGAATATCAATCATGAGTTTATCTGCGGACAGGGTCAGGACATCCGCTTCACGCTGTTCAATCACTTCACCTTGCGTATTCAATTGAGCGACGGTTTTTACAGCCGCGACATCTGCTACAGCATTAATTTGGCCGCCCCCAACGAAGACGAAAACTTCGCCCCTTTCGCCCACGCCACGCTGGATGAAAGCGGCCTGATTGACGGCCAAATCAATAACCGTGACAGGCAGGCCGTGCTGGAACATTACCTGAATAAGATCGCCGTTATTTACCAATGCTTATTTGATTCTTTGCATGGCAACTGCGCCATTCATGAAGAATTGAAAAAAATTATTCTGCCGGCCTGAATAACGCCGCTTTATTGCTGACAGCGACTGTCGAAACGTCATTTTTACTGTCGACTTCGTCAAAAGTGACGAAATCGCAAGGAGTCTGCATGAACCGCTTTCTTATTGCGGATGCCAAATTATGCATGGGTTGCAATACCTGCATGGCCAGTTGCGCGACCGAACATCGCCTGGCCGGTTTGCAAGCCTTGCCGCGTTTACAGGTGATGCGCAATGCGCGCGATTCCGCGCCGGTGATGTGCCGCCAGTGCGAAGACGCGCCCTGTGCGCAGGTTTGCCCGGTGAACGCGATCACGCATCAGGATAACGCCATCGTGTTGAACGAAAGCCTGTGCGTCAGTTGCAAACTGTGCGGCATCGCCTGCCCGTTTGGCGCCATTGGTTTTGGCGGCAGCGTGCCGCTGGCCATTCCCGGCGATTGCCAGACCGCGCTGGCACCGCCGCCCCCCGCTCCCGCTCGCCCGATCGGCGCGTTCCTCGATTGCCAACCTGGGATACGTGCGGTGGCGGTGAAATGCGATTTGTGCGCCTTCAGCCCAGACGGCCCGGCATGCATTCGCACCTGCCCGACCAACGCCATCCGGCTGGTTGCCGACCAGGATGTGCGGCAAGCCAGCGAACGAAAACGCCGTAATGCAATGCAGGCGTTAGCCGCCGAGTTGCCGTTTGTCAGCCCCCCCGTCGCCCGCAAGGAGCCGAACCGATGATCACCGATTTTCTGCCCGATCCGCTGCTGTTGCTGACGCTGTCACTGAGCGGTTCGCTGCTGCTGACCGCACTGTGCTGGCTGCTGGCGATCTGGCCACGTTTTTGCGCCGGCGTCTGCGGCATCGGCACGCTGCTGGTGTCGCTGGCCGCCACTGCGGCAGCCCTGCCCTGGCTGTTCACCACGCCTCATCCAGCCCGCCTGCCGTGGCTGCACTATGCGGTGGAGATCAGCGGCCTGAATGCGCTGTTGCTGTTGGTGATCGCGCTGAGCAACCTGTTCGTGGGGCTGTACCTTTGCCATTGGCTGACGACGCTCAATGACCACGGCCGTACCCGGCAGGGCAGCCTGATGCTGTTGATGCCCGCGGCGCTGAGCGCTGCCGTGATGGCGGACAATGCGCTGGCACTGGTGTTGCTGCTGGAGCTGGCGGCGCTGTGCGGTTACTTCCTGATTGTTCGGCGGCAAGACGCCAAAAGCCAGCAGGCCGGCCACAGCCAATTTCTGCTGATGCGCTTCGGTACCCTGCTGCTGGTCGCCGCTTTTGCGTTGATCTACAGCCAAACCCACAGCCTGCAATTCAGCGCCATGCGCGAGATAGCCTTGCCTTCGACGCTGCGCAGCGGGGCATTCTTGCTGGCGCTGGCGGGGTTCGGCATTTACGCCGGCGTGATGCCGCTGCACGGCTGGGTGCCGCAAGCGCACGGTAGCGCGCCCGCCCCGGCGGCCTCGCTCTTTTCTTGCGCGCTGATGAAAGTCGGGCTGCTCGGCGTGATCAAAATCGGCATGGATCTGCTGGGGACACCGCCGCTGTGGTGGGGATTGCTGGTGTTGTTGCTGGCGGCCGGCACCGCCTTTTTCGGCGGTCTGTATGCGCTGATGGAGCATGACCTGCGCCGACTGCTGGCTTACCACACGCTGGAAAATATCGGCATCATCCTGCTCGGCATCGGCGGCGCAATGGTCGGCCTGGCGCTGCAATTGCCTGAACTGACCGCGCTGGCGCTGATGGGCGGCCTGTTTCATCTGTGCAATCACAGCCTGTTTAAATCGGCATTGCTGCTTGCCGCCGGCGCTGTCGAACAGCAAACCGGGCTGAAAGACATGGAAAAAATGGGCGGACTGGCGCGGCTGATGCCCTGGACCTGCATCGCGTTGCTGGTCGGGCTGGTATCGATGGCGGCGCTGCCGCCGCTCAACGGTTTTGCCAGCGAGTGGTTGATTTATCAAGGCCTGTTCCAGTTCAGCGCCGCATCGGCCTTTATCGGCCGGCTGCTTGGCCCGTTGCTGGCGGTGGCATTGGCGATCACCGGCGCGTTGGCGGTGATGTGCGTCAGCAAAGTGTTTGGCGTGGCGTGCCTCGGTGCGCCGCGCTGCGAGGCCGCCGCCAACGCCCGGCCGGCGGCGTGGCCAATGATGCTCAGCCATCTGCTGCCGGCCTTGCTGTGCCTGCTGTGCGGCCTTGGCGCACCCTGGCTGATACCGCTGTTTGCCCGGCTGGCCGCCACCCTGACTCAGCAAACGCCGCTTGGCGCCCATCTGCTGGTTTCCCCGCCGCTGATCGCCATCTTGCTGTTGGCGATGCCGCTGCTGCCGTTGCTGATCGCAGCGGTTTATCGGGGGAAACGCCAGGCACGCCGTACGAGCGGCGAAGCCTGGGCCTGCGGCTACGGCCACGAAGCCTCGATGGTGATCACCGCCACCGGTTTCGCTCAGCCGCTGCGGGTGATGTTCGCGCCGTTGTACGCCCTGCGCCAAACCTTGAAACCGGTCGCATTACAGCGCTGGCTGCACCGCGCGCCTCTCAATGCGTTTTGCCGTGGCGTCGCCGCCATCGAGCTGGCGGTGCTGCTGATCGTGGCGCTGGCCTAAGGAGAACCTGATGACTTATCCCACTCTATTGATTGGCGTCATGCAGGCGTTACTGCTGCTGGCCATAGCACCGCTCTTCGCCGGCGTCAGCCGCCAGTTGCGCGCCCGCCTCCACAGCCGCCGCGGGCCGGGCGTGTTGCAGGAATACCGCGACATCGCCAAGTTGCTCAAACGCCAATCCCTCGCCCCTGCGGCAGCGGGAATCGCCTTTCGCGCCATGCCTTATCTGCTGACCGGGGCGTTGCTGGCGATTGCCTGCGCGCTGCCGATGCTGTTGCAGGCTTCTCCGCTGCCGGCGATCGGCGATGTCATCACGCTGATTTATCTGTTCGCCGTGGTGCGCTTCGTGTTTGCCCTCGCCGGGCTGGATACCGGCAGCCCCTTCACCGCCATTGGCGCCAGCCGCGAAGCGGTGCTGGGCATTCTGGTGGAACCGATCCTGCTGCTTGGCCTGTGGGTGGCGGCGCTGGTCGCAGGCTCTACCCAACTCAGCGCCATCAGCCAGTGCGTCGCGGATTGGCCGCCGTACGCCAGCGCGCCGCTGCTGTTGGCGTTGCTGGCCTGCGGTTTCGCCACCTTTATCGAAATGGGCAAATTGCCGTTCGACATGGCGGAAGCCGAACAGGAATTGCAGGAAGGTCCGCTGACCGAATACGCCGGCGCAGCGCTCGGCATCCTCAAATGGGGCATCAGCCTGAAGCAACTGGTGGTGCTGCAACTGTTTATCGGCGTATTCGTGCCCTGGGGCCAGGCCACCGAGTTAACCCCGCCCGCGCTGGCGGTGGCGCTGGCGTTATCGCTGTGCAAGCTGCTGCTGGCGGTAATGGCCGTCGCCGTCGTGGAAAACAGCGTCGCGCGGCTGCGTTTTCTGAAAACCGCTCGCACCACCTGGGCCGGCTTCGGCCTGGCATTTTTGGCGCTGGTTTCCTGGCTGGTCGTCAGCTAATTCACAAGTAGGAACATCATGATTACTGAACATCTGGGCCAAGATTATCTGACGGCGCTGCAACGGCAATTCCCGGCAGCCGTGTTGGCGGCGGAATGGCAAACCGCCGATCAACTCACGGTAACGGTGAAGCTGAATGCGCTGCCGGAGGTGGTGGAATGGCTGTACTACCGGCAGGGTGGCTGGCTTTCGGTGCTGTTCGGCAACGACGAACGCACGCTGTGCGGCAGCTACGCGCTGTATTACGTGCTGTCGATGGAGCAAGGGGTGAAATGCTGGATCACCGTGCGCGCCGAAGTCGACGCCCAAACGCTGGAGTTCCCGTCGGTAACGCCACGGGTGCCGGCGGCGGTGTGGGGCGAGCGCGAAGTGCGGGACATGTACGGCTTGCGCCCGGTGGGGTTGCCGGATGAGCGGCGTCTGGTGCTGCCGGACGACTGGCCGGACGATCTTTATCCGCTGCGCAAAGACGCAATGGATTACCGCCAGCGGCCGGCACCGACCACCGATGTCGAAACCTATCCGTTTGTCAGCGAAGCCGGCGCCAAGGCCAACGTGGTGCCGATTGGCCCGCTGCACATCACTTCCGACGAACCGGGCCATTTTCGCCTGTTCGTCGACGGTGAAGACATTATCGACGCCGATTACCGCCTGTTCTACGTTCATCGCGGCATGGAAAAGCTGGCGGAAACACGCATGGGTTATAACGAAGTGACCTTCCTGTCCGACCGGGTTTGCGGCATCTGCGGCTTTACCCACAGCGTGGCGTATACCAGTTCGGTGGAGAACGCCATGGGCATTCAGGTGCCGGAACGGGCGCAAATGATCCGCTCGATCCTGCTGGAGGTGGAACGGCTGCACAGCCACCTGCTCAATCTCGGCCTGGCTTGCCATTTCGTCGGTTTCGACAGCGGCTTCATGCAGTTTTTCCGCGTGCGCGAAAAGTCGATGAAGATGGCGGAAATCCTTACCGGCGCGCGCAAAACCTACGGCCTGAACCTGATTGGCGGCATTCGGCGCGACATCTTGAAAGACGACATGCTGCAAACCCTGCGGCTGGCGGCAGAGATGCGCAGCGAGCTCAACGACCTGGTGGATATTCTGCTCAGCACGCCGAATACCGAGCAGCGCAGCATCGGCGTCGGCCGGCTGGATCCGCAGATCGCGCGCGATTACAGCAACGTCGGGCCGATGCTGCGCGGTAGCGGCCACCGCCGGGATACCCGTATCGATCATCCGTTCGCCGGTTACGCCAAGCTGCCGGTGGAACTGTGCGTCGAAACCGGCTGCGACGTGTATTCGCGCCTGAAAGTGCGCATTCACGAAGTGTTCAACTCGCTCGGCATCATCGAATTCGGCCTGCAATGCCTGCCCGCCGGGCCGCTGGCGGTGGAAGGCTTTACCTATATGCCGCACAAGTTCGCGCTGGGCTTTGCCGAAGCGCCGCGCGGCGACGACATTCACTGGAGCATGACCGGCGACAATCAGAAACTGTTCCGTTGGCGCTGCCGCGCCGCCACCTACGCCAACTGGCCGACGCTGCGTTTTATGCTGCGCGGCAATACCGTTTCCGACGCCCCGCTAATCATCGGCAGCCTCGATCCCTGCTACTCCTGCACCGACCGCATGACCATCGTCGACGTCCGCAAACGCAAGTCTGTCGTGGTGCCGTACAAGGAAATCGAGCGCTACGGCATCGAGCGGAAAAACGCACCGTTTTAAGGGGACGACACCATGCTGAAACTGATTAAAAAAGTGCTTAAAACCGGCAACGCCACGGTGGCCTATCCGACGCAGCCGCTGGCGGTGGACGCCAACTTTCGCGGCAAACCGGAGTATAGCCCGCAGCAATGCATCGCCTGCGGTGCCTGCGCCAACGCCTGCCCATCCAACGCGCTGACCATGGAAACCGATGTCGAAAACGGCGTGATTCGCTGGCAGTTCTTTCTGGGCCGCTGCATTTTCTGCGCCCGCTGCGAAGAAGTCTGCCCGACGACCGCCCTTCGCCTGTCGAACCAGTTCGAACTGGCGGTGTGGCGCAAAGAAGATCTGCTCGAAAGCGCCGATTTCGCCCTCTGCCACTGCCGCCAATGCGGCAAGGCCTATGCCCCGCAGAAGGAAATTGATTACGCCCTGGCGCTGCTCGAACTCGGCGAACAGCGCCGCGAACAGTTCGAAACCTGCCCGGCCTGCAAACAGCAACAAAGCCTGACCCAGGCCGACCGTATCGACGTTGGCCGCCATTTGACCCGGGAGGTCGCCCAATGAACCAGACGCTGATTGGCCCGCGTGATGCCGACGGGCAACCGGTGCCGATAACTCTCGACGACAGCATCGCCCAGCTAAAAACCACCTTGCTGAAAGATATCCGCCGTTCCGCCTACGTCTATCGCGTTGACTGCGGCGGCTGCAACGGCTGCGAGATCGAGATTTTCGCCGCTATTTCACCGCTGTTCGACGCTGAACGCTTCGGCATTAAAGTGGTGCCCTCGCCGCGTCATGCCGATATTTTGCTGTTCACCGGCGCGGTCACCCGCGCGATGCGCATCCCGGCGATCCGCGCCTGGCAGGCCGCGCCGGATCCGAAAATCTGCATTTCCTATGGCGCCTGCGGCAACAGCGGCGGCATTTTCCACGACTTGTACTGCGTATGGGGCGGCACCGACCGCATCGTGCCGGTTGACGTGTATATCCCCGGCTGCCCGCCGACGCCCGCCGCCACGATTTACGGCTTCGCCATGGCGCTGGGTTTGCTCGAGCAGAAAATCCATCGCCAACAGCACGATGAAACCGAGGGCGAGGCTACTGCGCTGTTGCACCCGCAACTGCCGCAGCCGCTGCGCGTGGCGGTGGATCGCGAAGCGCGGCGCCTGGCCGGGTATCGCTACGGCCGGCAAATCGCCGATCGCTTTCTGCAACTGCTGGCCGCCAGCGACGCGCAAACGGCGGAACAACGCGTGGCGACCTATTTGCAACGGCAAGACGACCCGCGCCTGACGGAGATCGTCGGCCATCTGTTGGCCCTTTATCAGCGCGTGCAGCGTGGGGAGTTGCGGCTATGAGCGCGGTCTGCCACGTGACGTTTTATTCCCTCAGCCGCAAGTTCGTGCAGGAAAAGAAAGCGCCGCCCAAGGCGCAGGAAGTGATCTATTACAGCCTGGCGATCGGCCATCATCTGGGGGTGATCGACTGTCTGGAAGCCAGGCTCGATTGCCCGCTGGCGGCGTTTCGCGACTGGATTGCGCAGTTGCCGGCCGAGGGTGCCGCCAGGCGCAAACTGGCCGGTGTCGAGCGCTTTGGCGAAATCTGCATCGACAGCAGCCACACCCATTTGCTGGCCAGCGCGCTGAGCCGCGCCGCTGAACGAATGACGCAGCAGCAGCAAGACTGGAGCCAACGGTTGATCGCCCTGTTGCAGTCCATCGAAAACGAACCGGCGATTTATCTGATGGTCAGGAGGCACCATGGATAGCGTTTTGTTATGTGTCGGCAATTGCCTGATGGGCGACGACGGTGCCGGTCCGCTGCTGGCGGAACTGTGCCAGGCCGCTCCCCCCGCCGGCTGGACGGTGATCGACGGCGGCGCGGCGCCGGAGAATGACATTTACGCCATTCGCCAACTGCGGCCGCAGCGGCTGGTGATCGTCGACGCCACCGACATGGGGCTGGCGCCGGGCGAAACCCGGGTGATAGATCCGGCGGATATCGCCGAAATGTTCATCATGACCACCCACAATATGCCGCTCAGCTTCCTGATCGACCAACTGCGCGCCGACATACCGGACATTACCTTCATCGGCATTCAACCGGAGGTGGTGGCGTTTTACTACCCCATTGGCCCGGCGGTGCAGCAGGCGGTGAAAACCCTGCATCAGCGCCTTGGTCACTGGCAGGCCCACGGCGGCTATTCGACATTGACCGTGACGACGGCCTGACATCGTCATCGTCATTTTTGTCGGCTCTCTCGTCACAAAAAAACCAACTGATTGTTTTTATTGTTATTAGTGGATTGGCACGCTTTATGAATAGACCTTGTCATACCGCCACCGCCAACCCCGTAAACCAGGAGTTCATGATGAACCGGTTCATCATCGCCGATCCGAAGAAATGCATCGGCTGCCGTACCTGCGAAATCGCCTGCGTCATGGCACACAGCGCCACCCAGGACATTTCGGCGTTGACCGCCGCCACCTTCGCCCCAAGGTTGCACGTGATTAAAGGCGTGAACGTCAGTACCGCCGTGTTATGCCGCCAGTGTGAAGACGCACCCTGCGCCAACGTCTGCCCCAACGGTGCCATCAGCCGCCAAAACGGCATGGTGTTGGTGATGCAGGAACGCTGTATCGGCTGCAAAACCTGCGTGGTGGCCTGCCCCTACGGCGCCATGGAGGTGATCACCCGCCCGGTGATCCGCCAGAACGGCGCTCAACTGAGCGCCATCAGCGACAAAGCCGAAGCCCACAAATGCGATTTGTGCACCGGTCGCGCCGCCGGCCCGGCCTGTATGGAAACCTGCCCCACCAAAGCGCTGCACTGCGTCGACCGCAATTTGTTGCAGGAAATGAACGCCGAGAAACGCCGCCGTGCCGCGCTCGACAACTTGTCGTCTCTGTTTTAGGAGCTGAACCAATGAAAAAAATCACGACCGTCTGCCCTTACTGTGGCGCAGGCTGCAAAATGAAACTGGTGGTGGATAACGGCAAAATCCTTCGCGCAGAAGCCGCCGACGGCGCAACCAATCAGGGCGAGCTGTGCCTGAAGGGTTACTACGGCTGGGACTTTCTCAACGACACCAAACTGCTGACGCCACGCCTGACGCAGCCGCTGATCCGCCGTGAAAAAGGCGGCAAGTTTGAAGCGGTCAGCTGGGACGAAGCCATCCGCTATACCGCGCAGCGGCTGAAAGCCATCAAACAGCAGCACGGCGCACGCGCCATTATGCACACCGGGTCCTCACGCGGCACCGGCAACGAAACCAACTATGTGATGCAGAAGTTCGCCCGCGCGGTGATCGGCAACAATAACGTCGACTGCTGCGCCCGCGTCTGTCACGGCCCGTCGGTTGCCGGTTTGCAAGCCACGCTGGGCAACGGCGCCATGAGCAACTCGATCGGTGATATCGAAAACTCCAAATGTTTACTGATCATCGGCTACAACTGCGCCGATTCGCACCCGATCGTCGCCCGCCGGGTCCTGAAGGCCAAAGAGAAAGGCGCGCAAATCGTGGTTTGCGATCCGCGCCGCATTGAAACCGCCCGCATCGCCGATCAGCATCTGCAAATCAACAACGGCTGCAATATGGCGCTGGTTAACGCCTTCGGCCACGTACTGATCGAAGAAAACCTGTATGACCGCGATTATGTGGCGAAATACACCGAAGGCTTCGACGCCTACCGCCGACAAGTGGCCGATTACGCGCCGGAAACGGTGGAACAACTGACCGGCGTCAGCGCCCGGCAAATCCGTCAGGCGATGCGCACCTACGCCAGCGCGCCTTCCGCCACCATCATGTGGGGCATGGGCGTCACCCAGTTCGGCCAGGCGGTGGATGTGGTCAAAGGGCTGGCCAGCCTGGCGCTGTTGACCGGTAACCTCGGGCGCGCCAACGTCGGCGTCGGCCCGGTGCGCGGCCAAAACAACGTCCAAGGCGCCTGCGATATGGGCGTGTTGCCAAACGAGTTCCCCGGTTATCAATCCGTTACTGACCCCGCCGTCCGCGCCAAATTCGCCGCCGCCTGGGGCATTGACGCCGCCGGTATGGATCCGGACGTGGGTTATCGCATCACAGAAGTGCCGCACCTGGTGCACGAAGGCAAAGTGAAAGCCTATTACATCATGGGGGAAGATCCGTTACAGACCGAAGCCGATCTCAGCCTGGTGCGCAGCGCGTTCGATGCGCTCGAGTTTATCGTGGTGCAAGACATCTTCATGACCAAAACCGCCGAACGGGCGGACGTGATCCTGCCATCCACCTCCTGGGGCGAACACGGTGGCGTGTTCTCGTGCGCCGATCGCGGTTTCCAGCGTTTCGAAAAGGCCATCGAGCCGCAGTACAACGTCAAGCGCGACTGGGAAATCATCAGCCTGCTGGCGACCGAACTGGGCTATCCGATGCATTACGAAGACAACCAGCAAATCTGGGATGAAATGCGCGAGCTGTGCCCGCTGTTTTACGGCGCGACCTACGAAAAAATGGGCGAACTCGGCCACATTCAATGGCCTTGCACCACGCTCGAGAGCCCAGGCACGCCGTATCTGTATCAGGGCAATCAATTCACCACCCCGTCCGGCAAGGGGCAGCTGTTCGCCACCACCTGGCGCGCCCCGGCCGAAGTGCCGGACGCCGCTTATCCGCTGGTGTTGTGTACGGTGCGTGAAGTCGGCCACTACTCCTGCCGTTCGATGACCGGCAACTGCGCCGCCTTGCAAACGCTGGCGGATGAACCGGGCTTCGTGCAAATCAACCCGCAAGACGCCGCCGCCCTGGGCGTTGGCGATCAGCAGCTGGTGTGGGTCGCCTCGCGGCGCGGCAAGGTGATCTCCCGCGCCAACTACAACGAACGCATTAACCTGGGCGCGGTGTACATGACCTATCAGTGGTGGATTGGTGCCTGCAATGAATTGACGCAGGAGAACCTCGATCCGATATCCAAAACGCCGGAAACCAAGTACTGCGCGGTCAAGCTGGAAGCGATTGACGATCAAAACTGGGCGGAAAATTACGCCAGCCAAAGCTACAGCGACATGAAAGCCCGCCTGCGCAGGGCGGTGGAAGACGTGATGTGACCGTTAACCAAACCGGGACGAACCTGTTCGTCCCCTACTTATTGGGTGGGTAAGATGTCCAAGTCACCGTCAGGATTATTGCTTCGCGTCAGCGGCAAAGTGCAGGGCGTCGGATTCCGCCCCTTTGTCTGGCAACTGGCGCAGCGCCTCGGCCTGCGTGGCGAAGTCTGGAACGACAGCGCCGGGGTCGAAATTCGGCTGGTGCAACCGGTGGATATCGATATGTTCCTGCATATGCTGCAGCGCCAGGCACCGGCGTTGGCCCAGATTGATAACATCGGCCTGCGCCCCTTCAACTGGCTGCAGCCGCCGCAGGACTTTGCCATTCGCCATAGCCGACAAAGCCAAATGGCTACGCAGGTCGTTCCCGACGCCGCCACCTGCCCCGATTGTCTGCGTGAAATGAACGATCCGCACGATCGTCGCTACCGTTATCCCTTCATTAACTGCACGCATTGCGGCCCACGCTTCACCCTGATTCGCTATATGCCTTACGACCGCCCGGCGACCAGCATGGCGCCGTTCGCACTGTGCCCGCACTGCGCCTGGGAATACCACACGCCGCAGGATCGGCGCTTTCACGCCCAGCCGGTGGCCTGCCGCGAATGCGGACCGCAGCTCTTCAGTTGCCACGCGGACGGCAAAGCCATCAACCTGGCGGATATGGCGTTGCAACAGGCGGCGGCACTGTTATGCGCCGGCGAAATCGTCGCCATCAAGAGCGTCGGCGGTTTCCATTTGGCCTGTGACGCCACCGATCAGCACGCGGTGATGCGCCTGCGCAACCGTAAACGGCGGCCGGGCAAACCGCTGGCGGTAATGTTGCCGGATATCGGCTGGCTGACGCGCTGCACCGGCAGCCACTCGCTGGCGCAACTGAGCGAAACCCTGCTTTCCCCGGCCGCACCGATCGTCCTGGTGCCACAGCGCCCCCACTCCGCGCTGTGCGACGCCGTTGCGCCGCATCTGGACGAAGTCGGCGTCATGCTGCCGTCCAACCCACTGCATCATCTCCTGATGCAAGCGGTGCGACGCCCGCTGGTGATGACCTCCGGCAACGCCGCCGGGTGTGCGCCGGCGTTAACCAACGAGCAGGCGCTGCGCGATCTGACCGGCATTGCCGATCTGTGGCTGATGCATAACCGCGAGATCCTGCAACGCGCCGATGACTCGTTGCTGCGGCAGCACCCGCAGGGCACCGAGATGCTACGCCGCTCGCGCGGTTATGCGCCGGACGCCCTGCCGCTGCCCCCCGGCTTCCCGGTTCAACCGCCGCTGCTAGCGATCGGGGGCGACAATAAAAATACTTTCTGCCTGGTACGCGGCGACAAAGCGATCCTCAGCCAGCATGTTGGCAATCTGGCGCAGGAAGACGTTCAACAACAGTGGCAACACGCCATCGCCCATTTCCTGACGCTGTATCACTGCCGGCCGCAGCGCATCGCCGCCGATGCGCACCCGGATTACGCCAGCCGCCGCTGGGCGCAGCGTCAAGCGCTCCCCTTGACCGAGGTCCTGCATCATCACGCGCATCTGGCGGCCTGCCTGGCGGAGCACCAGTGGCCGCTTGATGGCGGCGCGGTTATCGGGCTAGCGCTGGATGGCCTGGGATACGGCGACAACGGCCAGCTTTGGGGTGGCGAATGCCTGTGGGTGGATTACCGGCAGTGCCGCTCGCTCGGCGGGTTGCCGGCGGTGGCGCTACCGGGCGGCGATCGCGCGGCGCAAGAGCCGTGGCGCAACCTGCTGGCGCACTGCGCGCGCTTTGTCGAGGGTTGGCAACGGCTGCCGGAAACGCAATTTTTGCTGCAACAGCCGTGGCAGCCGCTGCTGAAAGCGATCGACGCCGGCATCAATGCCCCTTTGGCGTCGTCATGCGGCCGGTTGTTTGACGCCGCCGCCGCCGCGTTAGGCTGCGCGCCTTTGCAACTCAGTTGGGAAGGCGAAGCGGCCTGCCGGCTGGAAGCGCTGGCGCATCAGGCGACCCATTGCCGCCATCCGCTGCATCTGCCGCTCAAAGACAATTTGCTCGATCTCGCCGCCTTCTGGCCGCAGTGGCTTGGCTGGCGTACATCGCCGGCGGAGCGCGCCTGGGCGTTTCACGACGCGTTGGCGCAGGGATTCGCCGCCCTGGTCCAACATTTTGCCGCCCAGTACGGCATCAAACAGGTGGCGCTGAGCGGCGGCGTGCTGCACAACCGGCTGCTGCGCCAACGGCTGGTGCATCATCTGGCGCCGCTGCAGGTCCTGCTGCCACAGCGCATCCCCGCCGGCGACGGCGGGCTGGCATTCGGCCAGGCGATGGTCGCCTGCGCGCAACAATCCCCGCTTTCTTCTTCTCTCTCTGACAGGACGTAACATGAATTACCCTGAGTTCTTCCAAAAAAACACCAGCGCCTTCTGGCTGCTGTTGGCGTTGATCGCCGTTAACCTGCTGGCCTGGGCTGCGGCCTTTGCCGCATTCCATCATCACCCGGCGCTGATGGCCGCCGCGCTGCTGGCTTACAGCTACGGCTTGCGCCACGCGGTGGATGCCGACCACATCGCCGCTATCGACAATGTGACGCGCAAATTGATGCAACAGGGCCAACGCCCGGTTTCCGTCGGCGCATTTTTCTCGCTCGGGCATTCGAGTATCGTGATCCTGGCCTGCGCGGCCATCGCCGCCACCTCGCTGGCGTTCGGCAACCGCATCGGCTGGCTGCATGACTACGGCTCCACCCTCGGCACGCTGGTTTCCTCGCTGTTTCTGCTGGCGATGGCGGCGCTCAACGGGCTGATTCTGCGCGATGTTTACCGCACCTTCCGCCGGGTGAAAAGAGGGGAAAAACTGACGGATGAAGCGCTGGCGCACCGGCACGGCGGCCTGATGACGCGGCTGTTCCGCATGACCTTCAATACCGTGAACAAAAGCCGGCATATGTATCTGGTGGGATTTTTGTTTGGGTTGGGGTTTGATACCGCCACCGAAGTCGGCCTGCTGGGCATTTCCGCCGCCGGTGCCGGTTCGGGCATGTCAGTCTGGTCGATCATGATCTTCCCGCTGCTGTTTGCCGCCGGTATGGCGTTGGTGGATTCGCTGGATAATTTCGTCATGATTGGCGCTTACGGCTGGGCGTTCAACAAACCGGTGCGCAAGCTGTATTACAACATGACCATTACCGCCACCAGCGTGGCGATTGCGGTGCTGATTGGCGGCCTGGAAGGATTGGGGTTGCTGGCCGAAAAATTGAACCTGCACGGCGCCGTTTGGGATGGCATTACGCTGCTCAATGACAATATGGGCAGCGTCGGTTACGCCGCTATTGCGCTTTTTGTCTTGTTCTGGGCGCTGTCGGCGATCAACTACCGGCGTAAAAACTATGACGCGCTGGCGGTTTAATCATCGTTGATATCCTGATCGCCAGACGTCTGTTTTTGCGAGAAAAGTGAGGTTCATTATTCCCACCGCAGTGGAACACCCGCTGCGGCCACCGAATTGCTCATATTTGCCTGTAAGGGTGCCGGCAAAACGAAAAAACCTCCTTTTTATCACATCAAAGGAGGTGTTCCAGAGCAGAACCAATATCACGAAGCTTGCGATGACAAGCGGTGCGTATCTTAATAAATAACCACACATAATAAAAATGCAATATTGCGCTCCAGCCATGCATAAATTTACCTTTTAAAAGAGTAAAAGTATTTTTTAAAGATGCGTAGCCAGAACTTATACCAACGAAAAAAAAACAAAAGCCAAAAAGTATCTGGAAAGTGTAAATAATCGGTAAATCTTGCATCGCCGGAGAATAATAAGGTGGGTCAGTATATGCAGCATTGCTTTACGCCAGCTAACTGACGGCAATAATGCCGGGTAATTTAGCTTTGGGCGGAGTCATCTAAACGGCTGAAGATAGCGGCTCCCCTTTGGCAAGTTGACTTGCTCTACCGGTGGAGCCTTGAATAGCAGATTTACGTTCCTGATGAGGCCCTGGTGAGGCGCAATAGGAATTAGGTTACTGAGCAGGGCCTGAAGATATTTATGCGTGTACTACGCTATTGTTTTGCCCCGTCACGTTCAATATAACCGCTGGTCTGCCTGACGGGAACGGGTGAAAAGCACCCTTGTAATACATTATGAAAAGTGATAGTTAAACGAGTTGAGTGAATTCCATTTAATTTCAACACAAATTATTACCAAGGGAAAGTATATTACTGCCATGAATATCAATGTGACGGACCAGCCTAACCCACAGGACGAAGAGTACATTATCGACAGCCTTTGGGCCCACAACGAGCATTATCAACCCGTAGATATCCACCCGCTGTTTCTGACCGTTACCGATGACGCCGGTAAAATCGTTGCCGGATTGGTGGCCAGAACCTGGTGGGGCGGCCTTGAAGTACAATATCTCTGGGTCGGCGATGACCATCGTAAAAGCGGTTATGGCCGCCAACTGATGGAAAAAGCGGAAGAAGAAGCCCGTAAACGGGGTTGCCACATGGCCTATGTCGATACGTTCGACTTCCAGGCCAGAGGTTTTTACGAAAAATTGGGTTATCAGGTCTATGGCAATTTAGGCGGCTATGCCAAAAAGCATACGCGTCATTACCTGGCGAAAGAAATTTAACGCAATTTTAATCGGTGAGGTCAGAATGGATTCGCCCGATAAAAATAATGAATTTTATTTGCAGGGTCTTATTGCCATGATGGAGCACTTAAGTGATCCCTGGGGCATTAAGGATCTGGAATCCCGTCATATCTATATGAACAAGGCCGCCTATCTCTATACCAATACGCCGTTGAGTTTCGATATCGCCGGCAAACGGGACGACGAGTTTCCCGCCGACTGGGCAGACTGCGCAGACGATTTTATAGAACACGACAAAATGACGGAAATGTCGCGGGATCGGGTTGCCGTAATAGAAACGCATTATTGGTACGGGAAAGACAGCCTGACCCCCTTTATCAGCGAAAAGCTGCCCATTTACAATGATAAAAAGCAGGTGTTCGGGGTGATGTGGAATGCCAAACCGCTTAACACGCTAACGCCGCTAAAATACATCAACCAGCAAAAACCCAGCGTACTGACCACCGAAGTGAACAGTACTATTTTCACCCAATCCGAGCTTGACGTTATATTTTTAATGCTGCAAAGGCTGTCGGTGAAAGAAATAGCAAAAATATATAACATCAGCACCAAAACGATAGAAAATAGAATATATAACATCTATCAGAAATCTGACGTCCATACGCTGCAACAGTTTGAGGAGTTTTGCAAATATGCGCGTCTGGACAGCTATATTCCCGATCGCCTGATAGCAAAAGGCATCCAGTTTATCTGAACAGCAAGGAACACCTTATCGTGATCAAGATTGAAGACTATCCGTTAACGCGGGTACCGCAGGATAAAAGAGTCTCCTTTTTAAGCGTGGCCATCGTGCATATGGGCATGCTGACCGCCCTGGACCAATTTATGCTTGGAGCGGTGCTCGGCCACTCCATGACGTTGTTTGATGCGTTCAGCGCCATTTTTATCGGCAGCCTGATATTTGGCGTGGTGACTTACGGCCTTGGGCTGGCGGGCATGCGCGAAGGGATCTCCGGCAGCCTGCTGGCCCGCTGGTGCGGTTTCGGCCGCCTGGGTTCGGTGTTGATCGGGGTGGTGGTGGCCATCAGCCTGCTGGGCTGGTTTGGCATACAAAACGCCATCTTCGCCAAATCGCTGGATTTCGCCCTGGGCAATAAACTGGGCTTTGGCCTGGCCGCCGGCCTGTCCGGCACCTTGTTGACGATTCTGGTGGCGTTTGGCTTCAAGGCATTGCGCATTGCCGCCCGCATTGCGGTTCCGATGTTCATCATGCTGGTGGCCTATATTTCCATCACCGCCCTCTCCGGCCATAACCTGCAGGAAATTATCCAGTTGGCGCCGCCGGGAGAGCCGCTGACCATCAGCGCCGGCATCACCATCGTGGTCGGCGGCGCCATCGTGGCGAGCCTGATGACCCCCGATCTGACCCGTTATTCCAGGAACGGCAAACACGTGTTTGGCGTGACAATTTTCACCATCATCGCCGGGGAGTTCGTGGTCAATGGCCTGGCGATCCTGATCGCCAAGACGCTCGGCACGGCAGATGTGGTGACCATCATGTCTCAGGCCGCCGGCGGTGCAGGCCTGCTGGTGGTGGTGTTCTCTACCTTAAGGGTCAATGACCTCAACCTCTATTCCTCCTCGCTCGGCATCGTCAATGCGGTCGAAGGCATGACCGGCAAAAGACTGAAATACACCGCCACCACGCTGGTTATCGGCGTGCTGGGCACCACACTGTCCGTGCTGGGGATCCTGGACCGCTTCGTCGATTTCCTGACGGTGCTTGGTGTGGTGTTCCCGCCGATTATAGGCATCATGCTGGTGGATTATTATCTGCTGCGCACCCACCGTAAAATCCTGGATGAGAGCCGAAAGGCAGGCAAGTTGCCGGACCAGACGCCGACGATTGGCTGGACGGCGATAATCGCCAGTATCGTGGGTGGCATCGTCGGGTTGGTTACCGAGTGGGGCGTACCAACAATCAATTCACTGCTGGCCGCCAGTCTCTTATATTGGGCATGCAAATTGGCACTGGGCCGCTATCAGAAGCCGGTACCCTCGCAAAAACTGACGTAATCCGATCTGTCCCACTCATAGCAAGGCTCCCCACAGGCTGGGGAGCCAGGAGACCCACCCATGATCACCTGCACCCTAAAATATGTTTTAGATCCGTACAAAATCGCCGAATTTGAGCAATACGCCCGTTTATGGATCCCGCTGGTCAATCGCATGGGCGGCACGCACCACGGTTATTTTTTGCCGTCGGAAGGCGCCAATAACATCGCGCTGGCGTTATTCAGTTTTCCCAGCCTGGCCGCCTACGAGGAATACCGCATAAAAATGGCTGCGGACGCAGAATGTTGCGCCGCTTACGAGCTGGAAAAACGCAATCGCAGCATCATCAGTTATGAACGGAGCTTTATGCGCCCGGTTCTTTCTGGGCAGGACTAAGCATAGAGAAAAATAAGGCGGGGTTCGGGCTGTATTGCCTGGGGCAATAAAATAGATATCGGTCGGCTAAACAGCCGACTGGCATCTGGACTTTCGGTGGGTTTAAAACTGCGGCTTTACGGCCGGAGACGTGATTGGAATTCCCTGGTGTCGGTAGCTAAAAACATCCTTTAATACTCAGAGAATGGAAACGCCTCCCCTCTGAGTTTTTTATTATAGAAGCCGTTAATGACCGTATTAAACTGTTTTGATCATCAAGAAACACTTCAGTATGGATGAACAGTAGCCCACCCAAACCACTCTGGTCAACATAAAAGTGGACATAAAAATCACTTTTGTGTCCACTTTTTCAAAAACTTAACATAACAAATTGATTTAAATATAATTACCCAGATTACACAGCATGCTAATCATGATTAAGTAATCAATTAGGTGAATAAGTTAATTTTATAGCATCTGTTTCTAAAGGGTAATCAGGCGCTTATCATCGTGAGGAATACGTCCGTTGTAGACAATGTCGGTGCGTAGGATATAGTACTGCCTGCAACAATATTGTAAGGAATGCTTATGAAGACGACCAACGCTCAGCGCAAAATCAACATCATTAAAAATATAGAATATCTGATGCGTACCCGGGGCGAAACCAAGGCATCCTTTTCTAACCGCACCGGCCTGACGCGCACCACCCTCTATAAAATTCTGGATGGCCGGGTCAACAATGTGCAGCAGGCCACCGTTAACCGGATTTCAGACTTCTTCGGCGTTTCCTGCGAAGAGATTGAAGACTATGATCTGGAAAAGCTGGAGCTGCTCAACGAAACGCTTTCCACCGAGGGGAATAAAAACCCTTCCGCTATCCCCGTCATTCCCCAGTCCCGATATCTCTCGGTCGCTGCATGGAAGGTCGGTCAGTTGGTCACCGCGTTCCCTTTGACTTATTTCTTCGGCGATGAGTCAAATATGGTAGCAATGAAAATAGAAACCGAAATAAAAGGTTCATTTATCCCAGGCGAGGTCATTATTATAAAACGCCCGCCGGTGCTGGTTTGCGATTCGCCTTTATTGTATCACTCGGGAAAAAACGGCTTCTTTGTGGTTAACGGCAAAGAAGATAGCGGCATGGAAGATACCGTGCGATTTCTGGGTTATATCGTTGGAGAAAGGCTATAAATGGAATCTAATAAAAAATTTAAACTGCTGGGGTTTACCCGTCATGGCACTCTGGCTGCCAATGTCATGGTATTAGCCACAGGTAAAACCATTACCATGGGGCTGAATGAACTGGCCGACAGCGACATATCGGAAGATCTGAGCCGCCATGAGTTACAAGCGCTCTATCGCAAAATCTACGGCAATAACCAACAGCAAACCGCCTATGAGCTCAGCGATCGTCATGAACGATCCTGGTATGCCTATCTGATCATTACCGTGGCGCTCAGCGTGATTTATATCTTCTCAACCCTGTGCGGCGTCAAACCGATTCAAATCCCCGCATTGAACCTGATCACGCCCCCGGCAATATTTATTTACCCCCTCACCTTTATCCTGGTGGATATTCTGAACGAGTTTTACGGACTGCGGCTGGCCAGACGCACCATTATCATCTCGTTTATGGCCAACCTGATTTTTGTGCTGGGCGTCTGGGCGACCACGCTGGTGCCGAGCATTCCGCAGTGGGAATTCAGCAAGACTTATGACGGCATCGTCCACAGCATCATGGCAGTGTTGGTAGCCTCATCCGCGGCCTATTTAATCTCCGAGAACGTCAATTCCTATCTGTTGTGCAAAATCAAGGAACTGACCAACTCCCGTTACCTGTTTGTACGGGTGATCACCAGCACCGTGGTCGCCTCGGCCATCGACAGCGTGGTGTTCTGTACCCTGGCGTTCTACAACGTCCTGAGCTGGGATATCATCAAAACCATGATCCTGTCACAGTTCCTGATCAAGGTAGTCTACGCCCTGGTCGGTGTTGGGCCGATTTACGCCGCCCGCAGCCTGTTTAACCGCTATATCAATACCGATCTTGCAAGGAGCAATCAATATGCATATCAAAAAACAAGATAAAATCACCCATCTTGGCGCCAACTCCGATTACCCGGACCAGTATGCTCCCGAGTTGCTCGAAGCCCTGCCGCGCGCACGAGGTCGGGATCTGATCGGCGTAGATGAACAGAACCTGCCATTCCACGGCTTTGATCTGTGGACCGCCTTCGAACTGTCCTGGCTCAATGCCAAAGGCAAGCCGGTAGTCGGCATTGGCGAATTCGCCTTGCCCTATTCCTCAACCCACCTGATCGAGTCCAAATCATTCAAACTGTATCTCAACAGCTTTAACCAGACGCGTTTCGACAGCGTGGAACAGGTCAGCGCCGCAATGCAAAAAGATCTGTCGCAGGCCGCCAACGGTCAAGTAGGGGTGAAGCTGTATCCTGGGTTAGAGGGTTATTCATCGCAAATCGACCACCTGCCGGGCATCAATATTGACGACCTGGATATTGCCGTGGATGACTTTGACTTCAAACCGGAATATCTGCACGGTGCCGCCAGCGAACAGGCGGAAAGCGTGACGGAGACGCTGTCCTCCAATCTGCTGAAATCCAACTGTCTGGTCACCAACCAGCCGGATTGGGGTAGCGTGGTGATCCATTATCAGGGCCGGAAAATCGATCGTGAGTGCCTGCTGCGCTACCTGATCTCCTTCCGCCAGCATAATGAGTTCCACGAGCAGTGCGTCGAGCGCATTTTCAACGACATCAAGCAACACTGCCGGCCGGAAAAACTCAGCGTATTCGCTCGCTACACCCGTCGTGGCGGTCTGGACATCAACCCGTTCCGCAGTGATTTCGAAAAGGCGCCAACCCTGGGCCGGTTGATCAGACAATAAACGCCAGCCCTGTAATGCCCTCGCTCGGGGGCATTATTTTCCCCATTCATCTCCTTGTTATTTTTGGCCATTACCGTCGTTAACCGCTATCTTCAAACCACACCGCCAAAGGGAGTTAACGACGCATGCCCCATTTTTCACGCAGACAGTTACTGCAGGCTGCCGCCATCGGATCGGCATTTTCACTGTTACCCGCCTCGATTCGCAAAGCGCTGGCCATACCGGCCAATAACCGCACCGGCACGATAAAGGATGTCGAGCATGTGGTGATCCTGATGCAGGAAAACCGCTCCTTCGACCACTACTTCGGCACCCTGCCCGGCGTGCGCGGCTTTAGCGATCGCATCACCATTCCCCTGCAGGAAGGCCGTCATGTCTGGCAACAGCAGGGTGCCGAGCGGCTGGTGTTGCCTTACCATCTGGACAGCAAGCGCGGCAATGCCCAGCGCGTCGACGGCACACCGCATTCCTGGGTGGATGAGCAATCGGCCTGGGACCATGGCCGGATGAATGCCTGGCCCACTTATAAAACGCCGACCTCGATGGGTTATTACCGTCGTCACGAGCTGCCGTTCCAGTTTGCCCTGGCGGAAACCTTCACCCTGTGCGACGCCTATCATTGCTCAATCCACGCCGGCACCAACACCAACCGTCTGTTCCACTGGACCGGCACCAACGGCCCGTCGGCGGCCAACGTCGCCGTGGTGGTCAACGAGTGGGATAGCCCCGGCCCGGTTGACGTCGGCTACGACTGGAAAACCTATCCGGAACGGCTGGAGGAGAGCGGCGTCAGCTGGAAGGTTTACCAATTCCTGCCGGATAACTTCACCGATAACCCGCTGGCGGGTTTTCGCCAGTACCGCGCCGCCAGCGTTAAAGTGGGCAACCCGGCGCAACCGCCGAAAGACTTCACCGCCTTTGTGCCCTATCGCGACGAGCTGAACGACAGCGTGCCGTTGTACAAAGGCAACGGCAATACTCTGCCGGCCGCCGACGGCAACGATCTGGACGCTATGCTGGCCGGTTTTCGCGCCGACGTGCAGCAGGGCAAGCTGCCGCAGGTGAGCTGGATAATCGCCCCGGCGGCCTACTCGGAGCACCCCGGGCCTTCCAGCCCGGTGCAGGGTGGCTGGTTTACCCAGGAGATCCTGAATGCGCTGACCGACAACCCCGAGGTGTGGAGCAAAACCGTGTTGCTGGTAAATTACGACGAAAACGACGGTTTCTTCGATCACATGCCTTCCCCTTCGGCGCCTTCGTTGCGGGAAGACGGCAGTTTCGCCGGCAAATCTACGGTGCCGTTCGAAACCGAGATCTTCCAGCACGCCGCCCCGCCCGGTTCGCAAGAGCAACCGCCGCCGGACGGCCGCATCTATGGCCCCGGGCCACGCGTGCCGATGCTGATCCTGTCTCCCTGGAGCCGCGGCGGTTGGGTTAATTCGCAGGTATTCGACCACACCTCGGTGCTGCAATTTCTGGAAAAACGTTTTCAGGTGCATGAACCTAACATCAGCGCCTGGCGCCGCGCGGTGTGCGGTGATCTCACCTCGGCATTCAATTTTGTCGATCCCAACGGGGAAACCTTGCCCAAGCTGCCGGCCACCACCCGCCACAGCGCCGACCGCCTGCGCATGCGCCAGGAACAGCTGCCGCAGGTGCCGTTGCCGCCGCCTGGCAGCCAGCAGTTACCGCATCAGCAGCGGCTGGCGCGCCCTTCCCGGGCGCTGCCTTACCAGTTGCATGTCGAAGCCAGCGCCGATCCCGTACAAAAACGGCTGACGCTCAACCTGTTGAATACCGGTGAGCAGGGCGCGGTGTTTCACGTTTACGACCAGCGGCATCTGGACCAGATCCCGCGTCGTTACACCGTCGAGGCCGGCAAGGCGCTCAGCGATGACTGGCAAACGACGGACGAGTATCACCTCTGGCTGCTGGGGCCTAACGGTTTCCATCGCGAGCTGCGCGGCACCTTGCAACAGCCGCAACCGGAAGTGCGTTTGATTCCACATGACGGCAGCCTGGAACTGGCGCTCAACAACCCCGGCGTCCAGGCAGCAACCGTCACTATCGCCCGCTGCCCTTATACGCAAAGCGGCCCGTGGCGCATTGAACTGCCGCCGGGCGAAAGCCATCGACAGGCCTTCGATACTCTATCCAGCGGCGGCTGGTACGATCTGGTGCTGGAGAGTGCGCACGGCTGGCAACGGCGGCTGGCGGGACGCCTGGAAACCGGCCGGGATAGCGTCAGCGATCCGCTGATGGGCAAAGCCTGAGATATTCGTGACGGGCGGTTTATCGAAAAATGGGGGTAAAGGTTGTCGGCCTCCCGCAATGGGGAGGCCGGCAGCGTTCAACTCATCAGAAACGATAGCCAACGCCTATATTGAAGCCGTTGATCGAGAGGTTCCTGCCGTCAGCATCCAGTCTGGAGCCTTCGTAGCCGACATCAATCGCCAGATTCTCCATTGGGTTAACCTGGAAACCGACGCCGTACATCAAGGAGGTTTTCTTCTGGTTGCCGCTCTCTTCGCCCATATACTCGTAAGTGTTGTTGGCGTAGTTATGCCAGGATGACTTGTAGTCGACCTTATTATAATTCAGGCCCAACAGACCATAGACGCTGATATATTGGTTAATGCGGTACGCCGGACCAACCGACAAGGAGTAATATTTAACTTCCGCATGGTTATCTATCCTGTCGCGAGTTAGGTAGTAAGACTCGCTCTGATCGCCGCTCATATAGGTAAAGGAGCTGATCACGCTGATCGGTGAATCCCACTCGTAACGGTATTTGAGGTTAACGCCGTTGATATTTTTGAAGTCCTGCACCTTGCTTTGCGCATAACCGGCGCTAAGGGTGCTTTGCCCGGCATGGGCCGCAGCGCTGAGGCCCAGAGTGGAAATAACCATGCTGGCGATAACTAACTTCTTCATCGAATCATCCTTAATAGTAAGTAGAACAAATACAGCGTCAACTCATGTGAACCCATGAGTTATTGATGACATGAATGTTTTATTGGAATTTATAAAACCAACTGCTAACAAACAAGAATAAATAATAACTGACATGAGATAAAAATAAATCAGTCAAACTCGTAAGTTGCGAACCAGCACGCATTAATAGTAATTTCTGCCGCCCAGTAACCGGTCTTATAATTGCACTCTTTATCCTATTTCCCCCAGGATCTTACCACGCCGTGACGAGAAAAAAGCCCCAACTCAGGCTAAAATATCCGTAATGGGGCGCGTCAATGACCAGCAACAGCGGAACCGCATCTTTTACCCTGGCCAAAGGAGATGGTCCTTGAAAAATTTTACCCTCCGTAAGCTCACTGCATCGGTTTTACTGTCCCGGCCATAGCGGGTAAAAGCTTGTTATTCCAGGACACGTTGACAATAAAAAATCACGAACATGCCCGGATTGTTTTCTACTTCAAGCGAGGTGTAGGTGTAATGCCTGAGCTGGCCTTTATCATCAAAGATATCTTTATTTCCTGCCCCCACCTTGCTGACATCATGATAATCCCACAGGGTACGAAACTCCGCACTTCTTGCCATCAAATCGTCAACAACAGATTTAAAGGCAGCAGGGTGATTACCGGTCGCGTAATAGGCGCGAAATGAGGCGATGGTATGCCGCGCGGCGCTTTCCCAGTCATTGAGTCTCCGGCGGTAGTCATCCTGGATAAACATGAGCTTGAGTGAGTTTCTGTCGGTGACGGGAATGCTTGACCAGTCGAATATTTTGGTTTTAGCCGCATTGTTCCAGTAAACGATGTCCATATTCTCGCGTCTGACAAAGGCGGGGTGAGGATCCAGGGCATCTACCATGGCCATCACCTCTCGGGGAATTTCATCATGAGTGCGTCTTGAGGAGCCGGAGCCAAAAACCAGCGCATTGAGATAATCCTGTTCAATGTCTGTTAATCGCAAAACCTGGGCAATACGAGTCAGCGCCGCAGGTGAGATACTGATATCACGCCCCTGTTCGAGCCAGGTATACCAGCTTGCGCTGACGGCGGCCAACTGTGCGACCTCCTCCCGGCGTAATCCACTCACCCTCCGATTGTTTTTACTGAACCCGTAGTCTTCCGGATTAAGTCTTGCTCGGCGCTTGAGTAAAAAGGTTTTTATATCCTCACTTCTCGACATAACTGCTCCTGGGTAGGACTCCTGGTCATAGGATAATCTGCCCTATTTTCATCAGAGGAATGGCCTTCTAACATAGCCGCCTAGATTACGACATCTCGTCGGCAATAGCGTATAGAAAGGCTGTAGATGAACGCAAAAGCACCCAGCAATATAACGACCATGTTTATCGGCATTATGACGCTCATCGCCGTGATGGGGATCGGCCGTTTCTCGTTAACGCCGCAAATCCCAGTGATGATTAACGACGGCTATCTGACACTTTCCGGTGCCGGGATCATGGCATCGATGAACTACATCGGCTATCTCATTGGGGCGCTGCACGTCAGCCGCATGCAGAGTAGACACGCTCTTTATCTAAAGGCCGGCCTCCTCATTACCGTCATGGCCACCCTCCTGTCCGGCTCGACCCCAAACTTTGCACTACAGTGTCTCTTTCGGCTGGCCGCGGGTATTGGCGGAGCATGGGCCCTGATCATCGTGACCACCTGGACACAGCTCATTCTTTTGGGTAATCACGCGCCCCGGCTATCTGCAGCCGTATTTACAGGCCCAGGACTCGGTATCACACTTTCGGGTTTACTGGCCTGGCTCATGTCCTCGGCGCATTATCATGCCTCGCTTTCATGGTATGTCTATGGCGCAGTGGCGCTACTCGCCGCGTTGATCATCTTTCGGCATTTACCGAAAGAGGTTGATTCCGCTCAACCGCGCGTTAATAAAACGCCTGTCAGCAGCAACCTCAAAAGGCTGGTATTTATTTATGCGCTTGCGGGATTTGGTTATATATTGCCCGCAACCTTCCTTTCTCAGATGGCGAGAACCACCTTTCCTGTCGGGCAGATTTCCGCCTTTTTCTGGCCGCTTTTTGGTCTTTCTGCCGCCATTGGGGTCATTTTGGTGATATTTTTTGCCGCGCAATTCAATACCCGCAACAGCCTCGCTGGCGCCATGATTTTACAAGGGATAGGTGTGGCCGCCGCCGTGCTGGTTCACAATGTGGCCGGCTTGCTGATTTCAACGATACTGACCGGTTTGGGATTTCTCGTCATCATGCAATTGACCATGAGACTGGCGCGGGAGCTTTCTTCCGGCTCGATGGCCAGAACCGTAGGTCTTTTAACCTCGGGCTACGCCACCGGTCAGCTTATTGGCCCGTTGATTTCGTCACTCAGCATTGCACTGTTTGCCTCCCAGGAACCCGCACTGCTGCTGGCCGCCGCCGGCCTTGTCCTTGGCGGCGTGGGGGTTGTCACCCTGCTCCACAATGAGCGTGCCCTGCCTGCTGGTTAGTCGTTGTCCCGGGGCCCGCTTAAGGCGGGCACCGAAGATAGGTAAGATTAGAGCATAGCAAACCCGACATTATAATTAATGAGTTAGACAGGTTAGTTTAGAACTACTTCACGTCATTCATAATTTCTACCACCCAGCAAACCTGTTTTATAACTGCACTCTTTATCTTCTTTTCCCCAATATCTTGGCGCATGGTTACCCGCTGTTAAATCAATAATGCTTACATACGCATTAGCTGGGTAAATATCATAGTCGTGGCCGACCTCAGGAACGAAACTGGAGGAGCGGGTGGCGATAGTTTGATTGTATTGCGATCTAAACGTCTCTTCTTTATAGGTGATACTGACATGTTGATTCGCTTTGATTTTATACTCTATCGCATCCATGCCCTGCATTTCAGGCGACGGCGGCAACATACCCGGCAATTTTTTATTGTAGGTAGACTTTATACCGATAACGTTAACCCCGGCGGTTAACGTCCTGGCATCGGCAAGTTTGTAACACTCTCCTGATTTTTCATAAACCTCCAGCGTTAACGGCGGCAGGTAGTTTTTCACTCTGATCCTGGCGGAATCTGTACCCGCATAATCTTCCATAGATTTTGTTAAGCTCACTGAACAACCAGAGACAGCGCCGACAGAGAGGGTAACAGCCAGTATTTTTATCAATCGCTTTACAAGCATAATTAATCTCGATCTTTAAACTAAAAATAAAATTAACACGACACCATAATCATTATACCTTTTTGTCTTTACGCGACCGATACCAATCTAAAAGCTTAAATGAAATAGCCGCCAACGATATTGCACTTCCTCCGACAAAGCCGAAAAACACAGCTCTTAAGACCTGATCAAAAGGAAATTTAAACTCCCCACTACTGAAAAACGACAGCGTTGAAATAACCGCACCAATTAATAGCAAGAAGGAAATGCAAAACACCCAACTATAGATGAATAGCTTGATGTATTTAATAAGCGAACCCATCATTTTTTATTCCCCTTTTCATCAACAGGCTTTGAAAAATTCTTTATAAAGCCGCTAGTAAACTCGGACGACATACCGCCTATGAAATCATACACAGACCCTGGAACCTTACCGGCATTGACCGTGGTTTCGGTGTAGCTGGTGCCGTTGCCTTTCTCGTTGCCCTTGCCTTTGTTGACGCTGGCCGAAACGCTCAGCCCGATGCCGCCGGAGCCGACGCCGATGCCCACCCCAAGGGTGCCGCCCTGGCTCTCGTTCTTGCCGTCCAGATACTGGGTGTTTTTGGCGGAAAGCAGGTTCACGTCGCGGTTGGCGTTCAGGGTGACATCCTTGCCCGTCTGCACTGGCTAAAAAATAGATTTAATTGGAGAAAGCAAGCTACCGCCCTACCGTGGCATCCTTGCCTGCACCTTTCCATACTACCAATATGAAGTTCCCCTGCCATTAGCGTTTTGCGAAGTATCTCGCACACTTAAAAACATCAGGATGTATTTTTTAAACATAATGATACCCTTTAAACATAAACCCATTCCACGGGGTAACAATGAAATACTATTTGGGTAACTCCCTTTAACAGGACTCTGTTTTCTATGCCATTAGCTGCCCGATTAAATGAGTTACGTCAAAGATTAGGGCTTTCCCAACAAGATATGGCCGATACCATTGGCATTCATGTAAACAGTTGGAAGAAATATGAAAATGCGCAAGCATTTCCTTCTCTGGATGCTCTCAAAAAAATAGCGATAGCATTGCAGGTCAGTACTGATTACTTACTTTTTGATGAATATGAACGTGGGCATACTTATGCACTGGCATTACAGTTCGAAGCTGTCAGCCAGTTGAATGAAGGCGAACAGGCGGTAATCCGCGAAGTATTGGAAAGTTTGATTACCCGCTATCAAACCCGACGTTGGGATTCAGCAAGAAAAGTTACAAAAGAAGGGTCATGAAAATAACGCAGTAACAGCAGGGTGCAACCTGCTGTTACTGCTCACCACAAGCAACTATAGGAGTAGTTACTATGGCTAGAGCAGATTCTACGTCAGAACCCGCCACACCCCAAGCACGCAAGTGCATTGTTGGCTACCGCCCCAACAGCGGCAAGCCCAACCCGCCACCACAGCTGACCCTTACCGGTAAATGGCTGGAGCAGTTCGGCTTTACCACCGGCCAGAGGATCGAGGTGATCACTGAACCGGGTCAGTTGATCATCCGCATCGCACCCACCACGGAAGGAACCGCCACATGAACATCACCTTTACCCCTGAACCGATCCCCGAACTGACGATTGCAGGCAACCAACTGGCCGAGCTGGGTTTTGGTATCGGTGAGCCGTTGCAGCTCACGCTGCGGCCGGACGGGTTGTGGATCTCTACCGTTACCGACGATGCTATCTGGGAAGCACTGTGTGACAAATCTGCCTGGAGCAGATTTGAA
Organism: Serratia inhibens; assembly: GCF_003591175.1. Taxonomy (GTDB): domain Bacteria; phylum Pseudomonadota; class Gammaproteobacteria; order Enterobacterales; family Enterobacteriaceae; genus Serratia; species Serratia inhibens. Next base: position 71,915 of record NZ_QYYG01000007.1, read on the forward strand.
CGCTGCTTGCAGCGGCCCCGACAGGGGCGAGGCTCATGGATGAGCCGAGTATACCCAGCCAGCACCGCACGGATCTGGGGGCGGACTGGGTGCGGCAGAATGGCGAACTGGTTATTAGTGGCGACTGGCTGTTCGAGGCTGGAATCACTGAGGCTGAACAGCTTGAAGTCACCGCCGCACCCGGTCTGATCCGGTTGCGGCGGTGAGAAGTTGGGGGGATTTAGGGCTTAGAAGCAACAACCCCAGCCAAGGCTGGGGTTACTTTCAGTTTTAGTAGCTTAGATCTGACAGTCACCACCATTTAGGATAATTATTAAACGCTGCATATATTGCAGATTTTGCCTCGTCCGTTAATTTTTCTCTGCCTTTTGATACTGTGACATACCCATCCAGATCTTCTTTAGCGCATGACCATTCAAGCCAGCCTAAAACTGGATTTAAAATCAATTCAAAGCCCCCATTCATATCTTTAAGATGAGCAATATCCTCATTCCGTATATTATCGATAAACTCATCAAAGCATTGACATTCAAGCCATAGCTGAGAAGCTACACTCAAGCTATAATTAAATTTATTCACTTGAATCGCCAAATTAAACTTCAATGATGGAATATGTTCATCAAGTTCTATTACGTCCAATGTGATATTGATAGGGCTTGTAATTTCTATATCCACTTAATTCCCCCCCAAATAACGAGCATGAATGACTGTAAGCAGTTTTGTCAGATCTCTCATCGCTCTCCCATCAGGATCGGGCCAATCTAACTTTCCTGAAAAATCAACATAGTAAAACTCATATTTGCAACCATCACCTTCAGGGAACAGCTCAGTTCTAGCTATGATCTTCTTCGCATCTTCCGGCCCTGCATTTATCAGGAGTTGACCAATTTTCTGATAGTTCTCTTGCTCATTAATCGTAATCCATCTCCTGATTATATCTTGGATCCAACACAACTAATGGTTCAGCCTCTTCCTCCCAGACTTTCTTCTCTTGTAATTGCCATTCCGTAGGTGCATCCCAAGAGGAAATACACTGACGAACCGCCCTAATTACCATATTGAATTAATGGTTATCTAGTTCGACGAAATGGATTTGGTCAAGTGGAAGCATTTCCATTATTTTCTCGTGGAGTTTGGGATGTTTTTTTTCCAACACATCATCAATAAGTAACTCCAAAGCATCCGAAGCTCCACGATTCAATGTCACATGTAAACTTTTATCCGTAGTGTAACCGAAGAAAACCGTAGACCCCATAATACTTACCTCATAATAATAATTTTTGATTGCTGAGACTCAGGTAGTTTTTTTACAAAGTCTAAGAAAACCTTTTGATTAGCCGTTGAACGCAGGCAACTGGTGATCCGCGCTCTGGCTGAGTGACAAATAAAAAATCCCGGCGACTTAGCCGGGATCTCTCACTATAAGCACATCAGACTGGCTCTACACAACTTCCCGTTTTGATCAAATTGCAGGTGTAAGGCATAACCTTCTTTTTCATATTTGATCCAGCGATTTATGTAGCCCAGAAGCATATCCATTTTTCCCCCGCCACTGGCTGAGGGTTCACCTAGCAATTGGATATTTTCAGACTCTAGCCCTTTGAATGGTAAAGCCCCTTTATAGGCTGAGAACCCTTCATCCGGCTGTATGTAGAAACTAATTTGATTTACTGTTTCATTTTCTAACAACAACAAAACACCTGTTTGGAAGAAGGAATAATAATTCCTGTCACCCAATACACCTGTATCGAAACTTGGTAACTCATTGAATTTTTCAGACAATTTAACAAATTTATCATCAAATTTTGAACACCCTAAAATCTCAATAAAGTAATTCCATGGCAACATTATTTAATCACTCCCATTTGCTGGTTCCTATCCTGAATCTGTTTTATCGCATCATCGACCAGTTTAGGGTCATACCCTCGCTCTAACATGTTATTTCTTAAAGAATCAGTATCACGGCATACAGCTCCGCAAAGATCCATTGCATCCTTTTGAACCTGAGTGGCGTTATTCTTACCACCATATGTCGGCCCTGCTGTATGTACATCTTTAGGAACCTCAACTGCCGTAGCATTCTGATATAAAGCTTTTTCTTCTGCTGGACTCAATTTTCTACCCAGCTCAGTTTCCTTTGCCTTACGAAGGGCAGCAAATGATGGAATATGATCATGCTCCAGCCCATCACCAACGACTTCTCGCGCTTTGAGATCTTTATAAGCACCGACATCTAAGGCTTTTACTGATTGAATTTCATCGCTGGCCTTATTAAGTAACTTCGACGCTTCAGCAACATCACCTTTTTCCAGCGCTTTTTCTGCCGCCTTGATGAACTTACCGGCACCATCTCCCAGCACAGGAATCAGACCTACTGTCGCGGCCAGGTAATCCAGTGCGCTCTGCGCTTCCGCAAAACTCTTGATATCACCCACCACAGGTACAAAGTCTATACCAAAACCGGCAGCGCCTTTCAGCATTTCATCTCTGTTAGCCTGCAACTTGGCCGAACAAGCATCTGGGCTCAACCCGGCACAGGTTTTCTGCTGATAGGCCTCTACTGCCGCTTTAAGCTCATCCTGCGCTCTTTGGTATTTTTCTTCCTGCGTTATCCCAGAGAATTTATTCTCTACGATATCGCTAATCGCATTGTTCTCAACCACCGTCTTACCAGTCTGCGCTCCCGCGACCGCATCGGCAGTGCTGTCGCCAATCAGCCCGCCGGCCAGCCCTGCCGCCAGTGTAGCCAATGCCGATACCGTCTGCTTCTCCGTTTCGCTCAGTTCACTCACCGGTTTACCGTAAGCATTGACAGCAATCATGCCGATAAGCTCACCGGTCGCTGCACCACCTGCACCAACCAAGGCGTTATTGCCCTGAGCCGCTGCCAGCGCACCATTGACCGCCGCATGCGCCAGGACTCTCGCTGCCGGATCGTCGATACTGTCTGCTATCACTTTGGTGATATAAGGCGCGGCCCCATTAGCCAATGCCCCTGTCAAATCGCCACCAGACAATCCCTGAACTGCCGCCGTGGCTGCCTGCATGGCGCGCTGCACCTTACCGCCCGTACCATAACCCGATTCGCTAAACGCCTGGTTATACGCCGTCTGGTAAATCTGCGCGTTGATATCGTCCTCGGTGATGACCTTGCCCGGTTTCTCTTTCGCCAGTTTAGCCGCCGCGGCCTGACGATCGGCGTCCGTGACGTTATTCATCTTCTCTTTCGCGGCTTTGGTCGCGGCGATCGAACCCTCGGTCCGCGCTATGTCCATCGCCTGATTGCCGATCTCGCCGATCAGCTGCGCCTGTTGCAGCCGTTTCTGCTCTTTCTCCTTGTCGAAGATCGGGCTTAACGTCTGGTTGGCGTGCTCGACGTCGCGGCTCAGATCGCTGACGTTCTGCGTCTGCTTGTCCTGATCGCGAATAACAATGGTGCCGTCGCTCACCGCCGCATGGGTGGTGGAGCTGTCGTGCCCGCTGTTGTTGGCCCCCACCAGCAGGCCGTTGGCCATATTGCCGGCGAACTGGCTGCCGATGCTGCCGCCGGAGCTGATGCCCACGCTCTGGTGCTCTACCTCGAAGTCCGCCTGATTGTGGATGTCCTTAAAGCCCAGCGTGCCGGTGTCGAGCTTGTTTTTATCCGCCGTGGCGGTGCTGCCTATCACCGCGCCGTTAAGCTGGGTGTGTTCGCCCACCGTCACGTCAAAACCGCCCTTGCCGGCAAAGATGCCCGTCTGCTCCTGCACGCTGTCGTAATTGCTGTGCATTTTGTCTTTGCTCAGGCTGATGCTGCCCGAACCGGTCATCGAACCAAAGGTGAAGCTGCCGCCCGCGCTGGCGTTCTGCTGTTTGGAATCGTAACGGTCGCTGTCCTGCTGGCTCTCCAGCAACAGGTTGCGGCCCACATCGGCTTTGACCGATTCGCCGGTGACCTGCGCGCCGATCAGATTGGTGTCGCGCCCGCTGGTGATGTTGACCTGATTACCGGCATTGACCGTGGTTTCGGTGTAGCTGGTGCCGTTGCCTTTCTCGTTGCCCTTGCCTTTGTTGACGCTGGCCGAAATGCTCAGCCCGATGCCGCCGGAGCCAACGCCGATGCCCACCCCAAGGGTGCCGCCCTGGCTCTCGTTCTTGCCGTCCAGATACTGGGTGTTTTTGGCGGAAAGCAGGTTCACGTCGCGGTTGGCGTTCAGGGTGACGTCCTTGCCCGCCTGCAACTGGCTGCCCTGCACCAGAATGTCGCCGTCCTGGCCCTTCACGCCGTTGCCGCCGGCGGTGATGCTCAGGTTGTTGCCCGCCGTCAGGCTGCTGCCCTGGGCGGTGCTCTGCCCGCTGTTCTGGGTAGAGGTGGAAGACTGGGTGCCGTAGGAAATGCTGATCCCCACCATGTTGTCATTGGCCGGGTCGCTGCCCTGCGCCTGCGCCAAGCGCGCCGCCTGTACCGCCTGCACGCCGCTCAGCGCCGCTTTGGTGCCCTGCAAGGCCGCCAGGCGGCTGTCGTCGGTGGATTTTGCCTGTTGCGAGGTTTCCACGGCGGTGTTCAGCGCGCTGCCGACGGTGCCGGAAAGCGCCAGCGTCAGCCCGGATTTTTTCTGCTCGACCTTGTGGGTCTGGCTGTTTTCGTCCTGCGCCTGCGTCACCGACACATTCTTGCCGCTCAGCGCCATGTCCTTGCCGGCCACCAGCTCGGAGCCGGTTACCGCCAGATTGTTGCCCGCCCCCAGCGTGACGTTGCCGTTCACGCTGCCGACGGTGCTGCCCTGGTTGGTCACCCCCTGCGCGGTGTCGGTGGTTTTCAGGCTTTCGGTGCCGTAGCTGATGCCGATGCCGCCGCTGCTCATCAGGCCGGATTTTTTCTCCTGCTTGAGGTGCAATTCGCTGTTGCGCTCGGTGGCGCCGGTGACGGTCAAATCATGGCCCGCCAGCAGCTTCACGTCCTGGGTGCCGGCCACGCTGCTGCCCTGCACGCGCAGATCGTTGCCCGCCAGCACCTTGATGCTGTCGCCGCTCAGGGTGCTGCTCTGCAGGGTCTGGCGATCCAGGGTGTCGCGGGTGGTGGTGGTGGTTTTCGACATCAGGCCGTTGCCGCCGGTCACCTTGTGGCGCTCGTCAAGATCCTGGGTGTTTTCGCCGTTGAGGATGTTGACGTCATGGCCGGCATTCAGGTTCAGCGCCTCGCCGGCGGAAATCGTCGCCGCATGAGCAGTGATATCGTTGCCCGCATTGAGGGTCACCGCACCTTTGCCGACCACTTCGCTGCCCACCTGCTGGCTATTGCCCTGTTTCAGGCTGTTGTCGCCGTTCCAGATCAGGTTGTCGCGGCTGGCTGTGGTCACCGCGTTCAGGTTGAGATCGCGCCCGGCGCTCAGCAGCGTTTGGCCGTTCTCGCCGCTGTTGACCACCTGCGCCGCATCCAGTTTGATGTCGCGCCCGGCCTGCAGCATCAGTTTGCCGTCAGCGCCCTGCACGTACATGCCGGCCACGCTGTCGATATTGGTGCGCTCGAAGCTGTTGGCGCCGTTCACGCTTTGCGCCGCTCGGGTAGTGCTGATGGCATTAATGTCGCGCCCGGCGCTGGCCAGCAGCGAGTTGTTGCCCTGGATCACGCCGCCGATATTATTGATATCGGTGCGGGCGGTCAGGCCGACGTCGGCCCCCTGAATGCTGCCCGCCATATTGGTGATGTTGGCGGCGCTCAGTTTCACCACTTCGCGCCCGGCGATATGGCCGCTGTTGAACAGGCCGTCGCCCAGGTTGAGGTTAACGTTGCGCCCGGCGATCAGCGCGCCGGAGCCGTCCAGATCGCCCGGTTGCATGCGGGCATACACCTGCGGCACCAGTACGTTTTGCTGGCTGCCGTCCGGCAACGTAACTTTGGCATTCACCAGCCAGACGATATCTTTGGTCAACAGCCCCATTTGTTCCGGCGTCAGCGCCACGCCGACCTTCAGGTTATATTGCTGGCTGAAGGCCAACCCCTGATCCATCAACGCCTTGAACTGCTCTTCGTCGTTGTTGTACCCGTCCAGATAACGCTGGCCGGTCAGGTTGATCACCTGTTCGCGGATCAGCCGCTGCTCGTAGTAGCCATCCCCCAGACGTTTCAGCACGTTGTCCTGGTTATTGGTGGCTTTCGCGATCATGTAATCCGAGCCCAGCCAGGATTTTTGGTTGGTGAAGCGCGGATCGGTTTCCACCAGATACTGGCCGCCCGGCGCCGGATTGGTCTTGAACAGGCTGTTGTCCGGCAGGCGGGTATCCGGCCCGACGATGCGCACCACGCTGCTCGCCGCGTCGCCCTGCTGGGCATTCACTTTGTTGGCCACTTCAAACTGCTGGCCCGGTTGCAGGGCCGCCGCCTGAATCACCGGCAGTTCGCCACCGCCGATGGTCTGCATCCCGGCGGAAACATCGCTGCCGGTGACTGCCGCGCTCACCCCGCCGGCCTGGCCGATGGTAGCGTCTGTGCCTTGCGGCGTCAGCGGTGCAATGGCTATCGGGTTGCCCGTCACCTGCCCGTGGTCGATCAGTTGGCTCGGTTTCAGCGCGATGGTCTGGATACTGGTCGGCGGCGTGTAGGCCGTGGTGTTATGCCCTTGTGAGTCGGACCCTTTTTTCTTGATGCGGTAGTAGCTGGTCACTTCACCGACGTCGGTGGTCAGCCGCTGGCCCGCCACCGCCACGTTATCCACGCTGCCGGCGTTAATCGCCAGCGTGCCACCGGCCACCACCTGGCTCTTGTCATTGAGCAGATGACCGGCATTGATCGCCATATCGCCACCGGCGATGATCTTGGCCGGGTCGCTTTCCTTAATCTGGGTTTCCTGCACCGTCCGGTTATAGTCGTACTGATTGAATCTGTCGTGGCCGTGCCCGGTTTTGCCTGGGGTGTTCAGGTTCAGCAATGAGTCTGACGAATTGTGGTCAACGAAGACGCCTTGCTCCCCCGCCTGCCAGCGCACCGGATCGCCGGATTGCTGATACTCGGTGACTTTTTCGTTGGAAACGGTGACCAACTCGGTACTGAAACGATCGTTGATGTTGTTGATCAACGCGGCGGACAGCGCCATGTTGCCCGCAGACTCAATGGTCGAACTGTGGTTGTTAAGGGTGCCTGCCTGGCCGCTTGCCAGGTGGTTGGCGTCAAGCTGGCCGCCAATCACCATATCGCCACCGCTGTAAATCAGCCCGTGATCATAGTTGTTCAGCGTCTGGGTGCCGATATCCACTCGCTCGCGCCCGGCCAGCGTGGCGGCGGTGCCGTTCTCCGCCAGGTTGTTGAAGGTAGCGGTCTGCACGCCGATGGCGTCGCCATAAATACGGCCGGTGCCGATGTTGTTCAGCGTGTTGGCCGTCAGCAGGGTGTGCTTACCGTCGATCAGGCCGTAGTTGGTCAGGGTGCCGTTCACCGTCAGCCAATCCTGCCCGGCGTTGATCTCGCCGCTGGCGGCGTTAAACAGGTTATTGGCATGCAGATCCAGCTTCGCACCCGCCAGCAGCTTGCCGCTGTTGGTGACATCGCCCGGCGTGGTGAAGTTGAAATTGCCGTTGGCGATCATCTCGCCGCTGTTATTGATGCCCTGGGCGCTGACCAGATTGATATCGCCCAGCGACAACAGCTGCCCGTCACCGCCGATCGCGTTGGCGTTAATCTCCAGCAGCTTGCCGGCTTTGAGCGTGCCGCCGGTGTTCAGCAGGTTGAGCGCCGTGCCCTTCAATTGCAGGTTGTCGGCCGCCGCCAGCTGGCCGCCGCTGTTATCCAGGGTGCCATCGTTGGTGATGGCCAACTGCCGGTCAGCCAAAATGCTGCCGCCACGGTTGCTCAGCGTGCCGGTGTTCAGCGTTACCCTCTGGCCTTCCAGCCCTTTATTTTCCGCCAGCGTGGCGTCGTTGGTGAATTGCAGGGCGTTGAGCGTCACGGTAGCGCCGCTGCGGATCAGCCCCAGGGTGTTATCGATAATCCCCTGCGCGCTGCCCAGCAACAGATTGCCGACCGCCTGAATCTGCCCGTTGCGGTTATCCAGCCCGGTGTTGTTCAGCGTTACCGCCTGCTCGCCGATAATCCGCCCGCCGTTGCTGTTGTCCAATTTGAGCGCCGCCAGCATGAAATCGCCCTTGGCCCCCAGCGTACCGCCCTGGTTATTGACGTCGCCGCCGTTGAGTTGCAGCTGGCCCAGGCTGTGGAGAGTGCCGTTTTGGTTATCCAGCTGCTGGCCGCGGGTATCCAGCAGCATGTCGCCGCCGGCCTGCACCAGCCCGCTCTGATTGTTCAGGCCGCCCGCGCCGGTGGTGGTGAGCGTCAATGCCTGCTGCGCCACCAGCTTGCCGCCACCGTTCAGCACCGTATCGGCGTCAAGTTGCAGATTTTTGCCGGCAATCACCGCACCCTGGCCGTTGTCGAACAGGCCGGTAGACAGGTTCATCGCGCCCTGGCTGGTGATGCCGCCTTTCTCGCCGCTGTTGGCGTTGGTCAGCCGATCGACCGCCAGATCCAGGCGATCGCCGCTCTGGATCAACCCACCGTCGTTGTTGTTGAGGCTATTGCCGTGCAGCTCCAGCGCCGTTTGGGCCGCCAGTTGGCCGCCCCGGTTTTCCAGCATGGCAAAGTTGATTTTCGCCGCATCGGCGCTGACCAGCGTCCCCTGATTATTCAGCAGAGACCCGCTGTCCAGCTGCAGTTTTTTGCCTGCGCCTATCACCCCGAGATTGCTGTTATCCAGCCGTTGTTTGGCGTTCAGCACCATGTCCTGGCCGGATTTTATCGCCCCGCCCTGGTTATTGATCACACCGGCGGTCGCCGACAGCTGTTTTTCGGAAGCCAGCGTGCCGTGGCGGTTATCCAGTTGGCTGCCAAGCAGTTGCAGGTCGCCCGAGCTGGCGATAAAGCCGCTTTGGTTATCCACCTCGCCGCCGGCGATGTTCAGTTTGCCCAGGCTGCTGATGCCGCCATTGTTGCCGCTGTCGCGGTTGGTCAATGCCTGGCCGTGGGTATCGATTGTCGCGTCGCCGCCGGCCTGCAACAGGCCGCCGTCGTTGGTCAATGCCAGGCTGTCGATGTTCAACCGCTGCTTGCCAACCAGCGTGCCTTGGCTGTTATCCAGCCGGCCGGTGAACACTTCGGTGGCACCGCCGCCCACCAGCATGCCCTGGCTATTGTCCAGCGCACCGCTGTGGATCGACAGCGCCCCCTGGCTGAGAATGCCGCCGGTTTCACCGCTCAGGCGGTTGCTCAACGCCGCCCCCTGGGTGTCGAGGCTCATGTCGCCGGCGGATTGCAGCAGGCCGCCGTCATTGGTCAGCGCCCCGCCGTTCAGGCGCAGATCGCCCGCAGCGGCGATAGCGCCCTGTTGGTTGTTCAATGCGCCGTTGCCCAGCGCCAGAGAAACCGCACCGCCAACCACTTGCCCACCCTGGTTTTCCAGCCCGGTGCCGCTCAGTTGCAGCCCCTGTTTGGCCTCGATACGGCCGCTGCGGTTATCCAGCGCCTGACCGGTCACCACCTCGCTGTTGCCGGTAGCGGCGGAAACCAGGCCCTTGCGGTTATCCAGTTTATCCGCCTGCAATCGCGTATTGGCGCTCGCGGCCAGTTGGCCCTGCTGGTTGTCGAGGGTGCCGCCAATCTGCGCATTCAGGCTGCCGTCCTGCGCGGCGATCACTTTGCCGTTTTGGTTGTTCAGCTGTGCGGCGTTCAAGGCCACATTGCCGTTGGCCGCCAGTTGGCCGCCCTGATTGTCGATACCCTTACGGGTGCTGAGGCGCATGTCGCCGTTGCCGCTCTGCACCAATTGGCCATTGCGGTTGGACAGGCTACCGGCATCCATAACGATCTGCTGCGCCGACGTAGTGCCGCCATCCAGCACGTAATCGCCACCCTGCATCGAGAGCTGCCCGTTGGACAACAGCTTGCCGTTATCCCCTTGCAGCCGGCCGGTATTTACCGCCAGCCTGCCCTTGCCGGCATGGATAATCTGCCCGCTCTGGTTGTCGATCGCCCCGGCGTTCAGCGTCAGGTTGTTGCCGTTGCTGGCGATGCGGCCGCCGCCGTTGTCCAGTTTGCCCTGCTGATTCAATGCCAGATCGTCTTCGCCAAGCTGAGCGATCTCGCCCTTGCGGTTAGAGAGATCCTGCGCGTTCAGCGCCAGTTTGTTCGCCGTCAGCTTGCCGCCGTCGTTGTTCAACCCTTTGCCGGTATCGGCGGCCAGTTGCTGCGCCGCCTCAACCTGGGCGTTGGCCGCCGTCAGGTCGCTCTGCCCGGCGTTCAGCGTTACATTGGTACCGGCGGTGCGGCTGCCGCTGATGTCCATGCCTTGCCCGCTGGCACGCAGGTTGCCCGCCGCCAGGTTCTGGCCCTGCGCGGTCAGTTTGCCGCTGGCGCTCAACGCCAGTTCGCCGTTGCCGCCCAGTTTGCCGTCCTGCTGCACGCCTGCCGCCAGGGTGCTGCCTTTGCCGCTGTTCAGGCTGGCAGCCTGAACCTGTACATTGTTGCGCGCAGCGATAGAACCGCTGTTTTGCACTTCACCCTCGCTGGTGACGCCTGCATTGCCCGCAGCGAACAGTGAACCGCTGTTGCCGACGCCCCCTTTCGCGGCAAGCGCCATATCGCCGCCGCTGCTGATGGCACCGCTGTTTTCGATGCGGCCGTCGGCGGTCACTACCACGCTGCCGGCCTGCGCGCCGATATTACCGGCGTTGCGCACCCCGACGCCGGTTTCGGTGCCGATCATGCGGATCTTGCCGGCGTACATGCCGCCCAGCTTGGCCACGTCCACCGCCAGCTGCGGGCGGGTGGCCGGATCGTCGCCCTGTTTTTCGATCTGCTGATGCGCCGCATCCACCTTGTTGCGCCCGGTGGTGACTTGCAAATCGTTGGCCCACAGTCCGGCGTTGATCTTGGTCGAACGGGCAATGATCTCGGTGTAATCCTGACGCGAACTGTCCATGCCGGCGCCTTCCACCACCACTTCGCCGCGCTCGACGTTAAAACCGGTCAGATTGCCGTTGTTCATCTGCGCCTGGCCGGTGGTCAGCGTGGCGCGGTTGGCATTGATAAAGCCGCAGCCATTACAGGTAATGCCGGAAGGGTTGGCGATCACCACCTGCGCGCGCTGGCCGGCGACCTCGATATACCCGTTCAGACGGCTGGGATCGCGGGAGTTGACTTCGTTGAGGATCACCTTGGCTTCGCCTTTTGCCAGCCACGGGTTGCCATCGACCCAGCCGCCCTGTTGGGTCTGGGTCATTTTGTGCGAGTTGTTGAGGATCGCGCCCTGTTTGTCGACGTCGAACTGGCTGTAGGTATTGCGGGAAACCCCACCGGCGCTTGGGGTCTGGATATTGACCTGCGGCGTACCGTTGGCGCTGTTGACGATGGTCGGCTGCTGGCCGCCCGGCGCATTGTGGTCGGCGACAATGGCCGCCTGCACCGGCTGTATCGCGCCCAGCGCCAATAACAGACTGAAGCTGACGGCGCTCATCTTGCCGATGCACTGGCTCAGGGTATGGCCCAGGCCAGGCGACCGTGCGGATCCGGCGCGGCCGGAGCGGGCGATATCCGCCACCACCATCAGCATGCCACGCGCTTTGTTGAAAACGATACGGTACAGGTTCTTGTTCATGGCAATGTCCTTATTGAATGTCCGACGGCTCGACGGCTAACGGGTGGTTCGCCCACCATTGCTGCGCTTGCTGGTGGCTGACCTGAGCGCCTTTAAAGTTCACGACGCGTTTGCCGCGCTGCGCCCCACGGTGGTACAGCGCCCGTACGCAGAACTGCGGGAAAATATCCCGGGCGATCAGATTGCGCATTTCCCGCGTGTGGCCGAACGGGGCAATCCAGTCGCAGAACCACAGGCGATCGCCGCTGTTCCAGTCGTTTTCCTGCATATTTATCGCCGGTTGCGTCAAATAGCGTGCTTCGGCCTCTTGATTCATCCCGGCCCAACTGAGGAAAAACACCGGCTGATTTTGGTACGACGCCAGCACATACTGCTGACGCTTGATGATCGGCAGCAGCAGCGTCGGCAGGGTGTGCAACGGCGCATCGCGGTGCATCGGCGAATGCATCCACAGCCATACCGCCGCGCCAAAGGCTTCCGCCTCGCTGTCATCACCGCCGAGGATCAGCGGCGATCGAATATCGTAGTCACCTATGCGCATCGTCGTGCCCTCAGTAGTTCCAGCTCAGGTTAAAGCCCAGCGTCACCGGGCTGGTGCTGAAGCCGTCCGGTTTGGAGAACGGCACGCCGGCGAACAGGTCGTAACCCACCTTGAAGGCGTAACCGCGCAGACCGACCACACCGCCCGCCAGATGTTGCCCGACCAGGTATTCGGTGCCGTAACCGCCCACTTCGCCATAGTCGGCCCCGAGGTACAGTTCTTGCCCCGGCAGCGGCGTGCGCCAGGCCAGATCGTTGCGTACGAACCAGCCGCGGTTGGCGTTCAGGGTGCGTTCGCCGTCAAAGCCGCGTACCGTCCAGCGGTTGCCGATAGCAAACTGATCCTGCGGCGTCAGCGGGGTATCGCTGATCTGACGCTGGTACTGCACGTTGTAGTGGAAGTCCTGGCTGAACAGGCTGAACGGCACGTCAAGCTGGGCGTTGAGCTGAATAATTTTGCTGAGCGCCGTCGCTTCGCCAAAGGTCTCTTCCGGCGCGGGCAATGCGCCGAACCAGCGGGTGCCGCGCTGATAGCTGACGCCGGCGTCCAGCGTGGCCTGCTGGATGTAATGACGGTGCTGCAAGCCCAGCCGCCAGCCGGAAGTGCGGCGACGCTGCACTTCCACTTCGGTATCGTTGATGTAGTTGCTCGACTCGCGCGCCAACACGTCATAAGTCAGCGTGGTTTTCTGGCTGCCGTTGCGGTGCAGCACCCGGCTGAGCTGGAAATCCAGGTTTTTGCTCTTGCCGCTGTAGCGGTAATCCTGATTCTGCCCGGCGATGGTCTGGTGGTAGTCATAGCGGTTGGCGGTCACCCCGGCCATCCAGTAGCCGAACGGCACCGAATAATGGCCGGTGATGTTTTTGGTGCCTCTGCCGCCCTGGTTTTGCAGGTCGGTGGTGCCGGAGATATAGAACAGATCGCTGAGCGAGAACGGGTTATCCAGCGACAGCGTCAGGCCGCCCTGATAGCGACCGGTGCTCTTGGTGCCGGAGTCATCCAGCGAGGCGCCAACGCGCCACATGCGTTCTTGCTTCCAGCTCAGCGCAATGTCGCTTTCGCCGGGCTGTTCGCCGGGGATGATTTCCATATTGGCCTGCACCGTCGGCAGGCGCTGCAGATTTTCCAGCCCTTGCTCGATATCGCGCAAGTCCAGCAGGTTGCCCGCATGGGCCGGGAAACTGCTGTAGGGTTGAATGTAGCGGCCGCTGTCCGGCGTCAGTTTCACCTGACGCACATAGCCGGGCACCACCACCAACCGCAATTTGCCGCTTTTCAGATCCTGCGTCGGCGCCAGCACGCGCGTGGTGATATAGCCGCTATCCACCAGCCGGTTTTGCAGGGTGCTCATCAACAGGTTGATGCCCTGCCCGCCCAGGCACTGGCCCTGTGCCTGATTGGCAATGCGCTGCAACGGCAGCCAGTGCGGGAGTTTGTCCTGGCCGGTCAGAACGATCTGTTCGATAGGGAAGCAGGGTTTTTCCTGCGGGAACGCAATGCGGCCAAAACCGGACGAAGGCGGCGACAGCCGCACATCCGGCGTCGGGGGCGTCAGCTGTTGTTCCAGCGCTTTTTGCCGCTGCTGCTGTATGATCAGTTGATCGCCATTTGGCGCTGCCGCCAGAACCGGTTGATTGAATATAAACAGCGGCAAGACAACGGAAGCCAATGGAATACATCCCTTGCGCACAGCAAGGCTGAGCGAAGAGTAAGCAGAGAGGCGCATGACGTTTTCCCTGTCGAAGGACAAAAAAATGATAAGAATTGTAAATAAACGCGAACATTATGCGCACGAATAACTCAGGATCAACTCCCTTTTGGCCAATAATGAGCGCCGGGTAACAAAACACGCAGTGTGAATAATCCTGCGGGCTAATTCCCCCGCATTTTCACCTTGCAGAAAGACCATTCAACAAATTGTTTTTAAAGTAAAAATTAATATTTTTCACATATGCTCACCAAAAATAGTTATGAATAATTGCATGGCAACAATGCAATTATTCATCATGGATAACTTATTCCTGATAATGCTAAAAGTTTAAGAGGATTCCTATTTTCAATTTATCATTACAGGAATTAATTACCCTGCGTGATAATAATATTATTAATTCTCTCTCCGCCTTTTTTAATTATATTCAGCGTATTTCAAACCGCCCTATGGTCAGCCGCCAGTTAAGCTTCTCAGGGCAGATTTATTAACCTGCCTTCTTATTCCAGAGGGCGTCAGTTTATTCTCTTTACCCCTTCTTCCGATGCCCGGGCCTACAGGGCCAGGCCGCTTTTTCGGATTCTTTCGTTGCATTGCTAAACCGGTTCTTCTATTTTAGCTCGCCATCTGACACAGGTTAAAACAGAGGTTGAGCATGGGAAATCGCGTATGGGTGCTGGGTGACGCCGTAGTCGACCTGGTTCCTGAAAATTCAAACAGTTACCTAAAATGCCCCGGCGGCGCACCTGCCAATGTCGCGGTCGGTATCGCCCGCCTGGGTGGCGACAGCGCCTTTATCGGCCGGGTCGGCAAAGACGGGTTCGGCGCTTTTCTGCAGCAGGTGCTGCGTAAAGAGCAAGTGGATATCCGCCACATGACTCAGGACGACACTCATCACACCTCTACCGTGGTGGTGGATCTCGATCTGCTCGGCGAACGCACCTTCACTTTCATGGTTACCCCCAGCGCCGATTTGTTCCTGCAACCTGAAGATCTGCCTGATTTCAAAGCGGATGAGTGGCTGCACGTTTGCTCTATCGCCCTGTCGCAAGAGCCCAGCCGCAGCACCACCTTTACCGCGATGGAGAACATCAGGGCGGCCGGTGGCTGGGTGAGTTTTGATCCGAATATTCGTGAAGACGTCTGGCGCCAGCTGGAAGCCCTGCGCCCCTGTCTGCAAAAAGCACTGCTGCTGGCGCATGTGGTCAAAATCTCGCAGGAAGAATTGAGCTTTATCAGCAATATCGGTGAGCTGGAGAGCGCCATCGACTGGATGATGCAACGCTATCCGCTGCGTTTGCTGCTGGTGACGCTGGGCGGCGATGGCGTGTGCGTGCATGACGGCAAACAGATCCGCCATTTCCGCGCCCCCTCGATTGTCCCGGTCGACACCACCGGCGCGGGCGACGCTTTTGTCGCCGGTCTGCTGGCAGCGCTGGCGCAGCTCGGCGCTCTGCCACAGGATGAACAGTGGCCGGCGGTGATCGCTCAGGCCCAATCCTGCGGTGCCTTGGCCACCACCGCCAAAGGCGCCATGACCGCTCTGCCTACCTCAGAACAGTTAAAAAATTTCCTTCAGCGCTAAGCCCTATAACGGTGGGCCAGGCTCACCGTTTTCTGCTGCGGGGCGAATTTGCGTACTCGATCACAATAGCTGAATCGGGTTAGCAAACTTGATTGCCAGCCGCCGTTCAACTCTCTATCTTTCTTCCTGAAAAACCGGTTTAGCAATTTAGCAAAAAACAATAACAACTTACCCGGATGATAGAGAATCATGAAAAAACTGAGTTATTTGGCTGTCACTACAGGGCTCCTCATCTCCACCTCTGCTGCGGCGGCTGGCGCCGACAGCAGTATCGAAGCACGTCTGAATGCGCTGGAACAACGGCTGCAACAGGCTGAACAACGCGCCACCCAGGCCGAAACGCGCGCTACGGCAGCAGAGCGTCACGCGCAACAGCTGGAACAGCGTACCGCCAACACCGAGCGGCAAACCGTACAGGTTGCGCAGCGTACCGCGACGCTGGAAACCCAGACCGCACCGGCTGCCAGCCTGAAGTTGAACGGTTTTAATGATCTGAAACTGTATGGCGACGTCGAATTCAACCTCGACGGCGCCAGCCGCAGCGGCCAGCTCACCTCGTTGAAAACCAGCAACAACAAGGACTGGAAGCCCGGCAACAAAGAGCGCTGGGATATCAACGGTCGTATTCTGGTCGGCGTGGACGGTTACCGTCGCAACCAGGACGGCAACTTCTCCGGTTTCAGCGTACAACCGCTGGCGGATATGACCGGTAAAATGAACCTCGATGATGCCGCCTTCTTCTTCGGCAACGAAAAGAACTGGCAGACCAAAATCGGGCGTTTTGAAGCCTACGACATGTTCCCGCTCAATCAGGACACCTTCATCCAATATTCCGGCAATACCGCCAACGATCTGTATGCCGACGGCTTCGGCTATATCTACATGATGAAAGAAGGCCGTGGCCGCAGCAGCAGCGGCGGTAACCTGATGCTGAGCAAATACGCCGGCGACTTCTACTTTGAGCTCAATACGCTGGTGGAGGATGGCACCTCACTGTTCCAGGACAACGCCTACCACGGTAACAACCTGGATAATAAGAAAAACGTGGCCTATCTGCGGCCGGTTATCGCCTGGAAGAAAGACCAGCTCAGCGCGGCAGTGGCGATGGAAAGCAACGTGGTCAACAATGCCTATGGTTATCAGGACAATCAGGGGAAATTCGTCGACCAGTCCAAACGCAACGGCTATGGCATGACCCTGAGCTGGAACAACACCGCCGCCAATCCGGACAACGGCGTGGTCGCCAACCTGAGCACCGCCTATCTGGACGCTTCGGGCGAGCAGGATTTGACCGCCGGCGTCAACGTGCTGTGGCGTCGCTTCGAAGTGGGGTATATCTACGCCCACAACAATATCAAAGAGTTTAATACTGCCGGAATGGCGGCCGACATCAATAACCCGCTCAGTGAACCGGGCAAGTATGACATTCACACTATCCATACTTCGTATCAGATTCCTAACATCATGAATATGAAGAACTTCAATTTGTACCTCGGGGCTTACGTCTCAATGCTGGAAGCCAATGCCGATAACAAAATAGCCAACGCCAATAACGATCAGCGCTACGGCGTGCGCGCCAGATTCAAGTACTTCTTCTGACGCAGGCTGGTGACTAATTTCCGCCGCGGAAAGCCGCGGCGGCGTTTTGATTTATTAAGGGAGAGAACATGGACATTACCGCAACTGCCAACGCGCTGTTGCCGCTGCTCGGCGGCAAAGAGAACATCGCCAGCGCCGCCCACTGCGCCACCCGTCTGCGGCTGGTACTGGTGGATGACAGCAAGGTGGACAAGGCCGCGATTGGCAAGCTTGACGGGGTAAAGGGCTGCTTCAGCAACGCCGGGCAGATCCAGGTGATTTTCGGCACCGGGCTGGTCAACAAGGTGCATGCGGAATTTATCAAGGCGGCGGGCGTCAGCGAATCCAGCAAGTCTGAAGCCGCCGACATCGCGGCGAAAAAACTCAACCCACTGCAACGCATCGCCCGTTTGCTGTCGAACATCTTTGTACCGATCATTCCGGCTATCGTCGCCTCCGGCCTGCTGATGGGCCTGCTCGGCATGGTGAAAACCTACGGCTGGGCCGACGCCAACAGCGCGCTGTTCGTGATGCTGGACATGTTCAGCTCGGCGGCGTTTATCATCTTGCCTATCCTGATCGGCTTCACCGCCGCGCGCGAATTCGGCGGCAACCCTTATCTGGGCGCCACGCTGGGCGGCATTCTGACCCACCCCGCGCTGACCAACGCCTGGGGCGTCGCCGGCGGTTTCCACACCATGAATTTCTTCGGGCTCGAGATCGCCATGATCGGCTATCAGGGTACGGTGTTCCCGGTGCTGCTGACGGTGTGGTTTATGAGCGTGCTGGAAAAACAGCTGCGCAGAGTGATCCCCAACGCGCTGGACCTGATCCTGACGCCATTCCTGACGGTGGTCATCTCCGGCTTCGTCGCCATGCTGTTTATCGGCCCCGCCGGGCGCGCATTGGGTGACGGCATCTCCTTCGTGCTCAGCACGCTGATTGCCCACGCAGGCTGGTTCGCCGGATTCCTGTTCGGCGGCCTGTATTCCGCCATCGTCATCACCGGCATTCACCACAGCTTCCACGCCGTCGAAGCCGGGCTGCTCGGCAACCCGAAAATCGGCGTTAACTTCCTGCTGCCAATCTGGTCGATGGCCAATATCGCTCAGGGCGGCGCTTGCCTGGCGGTGTATTTCAAAACCCGCGACGCCAAGATTAAAGCCATTGCGGTGCCTTCGGCCTTTTCCGCCATGCTCGGCATTACCGAGGCGGCGCTGTTCGGCATCAACCTGCGCTTTGTGAAGCCCTTCCTGGCGGCACTGGCGGGCGGTGCGCTCGGCGGTGCCTGGGTGGTGGCCAATCACGTCGGCATGAACGCCGTCGGGCTGACGGCGATCCCGGGGCTGGCGATCGTGCAGGCCAACTCGCTGTTGAGCTATATCATTGGTCTGGTTATCGCCTTCGGCAGCGCCTTTACGCTCTCGCTGCTGCTGAAATACAAAACGGACAGTGAATGATGGAAGAACTGAATTTGATGAAACAGGCCGTTCAGGCGTTGATGGACGGCATGCCGCTGGCGCTGCGCGATCCTCACCGGCCGGCATGGCACCTGGCCCCCAGCGTCGGCCTGCTGAACGACCCCAACGGGTTTATTCAGCATAAGGGGGTTTATCACCTGTTCTATCAATGGAACCCGCTGGGTTGCGACCACCGCAACAAATGCTGGGGCCATTGGCAATCGACGGATCTGTTGAACTGGCAGCATCAGCCGGTGGCGCTGGTGCCCGGTGCTTGTTACGACAGCCACGGCTGTTACTCAGGCTCGGCGGTGGTGGCAGACGGCAAAATCATGCTGGCGTATACCGGCAACGTAAAATACCCCGACGGCTCTCGCACCGCGTACCAGTGCCTGGCGCTGGAAAATGAGCTGGGCGGGTATGACAAGCTCGGCCCGGTGCTGCCGCTGCCGGAAGGCTACAGCGGCCACGTGCGCGATCCCAAGGTTTGGCGCCATCAAGACAGCTGGTACATGGTGCTCGGTGCCCGTGATCTGCAGGATCGCGGCAAGGTGCTGTTGCTGCGCTCCACCGATCTGCGCAGTTGGCAGCTGTTGGGGGAAATTGCCGGCACACAGCTGAACGGCATGGGCGATTTCGGCTATATGTGGGAATGCCCGGATCTGTTCACGCTGGCAGGTACCGAGGTGTTGATTTGTTGCCCGCAGGGGCTGGCGGCACAGGCTGAGCGTTATCTCAACGTTTACCAGGCGGGCTATCTGACCGGCAAGCTGGATTATCGGCAGGCGAGCTTTGAACATGGCGAATTCCACGAGCTGGACGCGGGGTTCGAATTCTATGCGCCGCAAACCACGCTGGCCGAAGACGGCCGCCGTCTGCTAGTCGGCTGGATGGGCGTACCTGAACAGGACGAAACCTGCCACCCGACGTTGCAATACGGTTGGATCCACACCATGACCTGCCCGCGCGAGCTGTCGTTGCACAACGGCAAGCTTTACCAACAACCGGCGCGCGAACTGCAACGGTTGCGCGGCGAGGGCAGCCAATGGCAGGGAATAGCGGATAACGCGCCGGGCTGGCCGGTCGACAGTGCCGAAGTGCTGTTGACGCCCAACGGCCCTTTCAGCGCCGACTTTGGCGATGCGATGACGCTGAGCTGGGACGGCGCCTTGCTGCGTCTGACGCGCAACAACCTGTGCACTGGGCAGCCTGAACACCGTTACTGGCGTGGTGAGGTCACCCATCTGCAAATGCTGTTCGACAGCTCCAGCGTGGAGATTTTTATCAACCACGGCGAAGGGGTCATGAGTTCACGCTACTTCCCTGGCCCGCAGCCGCTGCTGCGTTTAAACGGCGAGACGCAGCTTGCGCTGGAGCACTGGCCGCTGACGCCATGCATGCTAGAATGACGCATCTTCCGATGAACTCAGATGCCGTCAGTGAAAAAAAACAAACGCATAACCATCAGTGATATTGCCGCACTGGCCGGCGTGTCGAAATCGACCGCCAGCCTGGTGCTTAACGGACGCAGCAAAGAATACCGGGTGTCCGACGACACCCGTGACCGTATTCTGGCGCTGGCCGGCGAGCACCACTATCAGCCCAGCTTCCATGCACGTTCGCTGCGATCTTCCCGCAGCCATACCCTGGGGCTGGTGGTGCCGGAAATGACCAACTACGGTTTTGCCGTGATTTCACGCGAGCTGGAAACCCTGTGCCGCGAGGCGGGTTTGCAGTTGCTGATCGCCTGCTCCGATGAAAACCCGGCGCAGGAAATGATGGCGGTCAACAGCCTGGTGCAACGCCAGGTCGACGGCCTGATTGTTGCCTCCAGCCAGCTCAGCGATGTGGAATACCAAAAGATCAACGCCGGCCTGCCGGTGGTGCAGATGGACCGCCTGATCACCGGCTCCGCGCTGCCGCTGGTGATCACCGACTCACTGACCTCGACCGCCACGCTGGTGGAGAACGTCGCGCGCCAGCATCCGGACGAATTCTATTTCCTCGGCGGCCAGCCGCGCATCTCGCCAACGCGCGATCGGTTGGCCGGTTTTCAGCTCGGCCTTGAACGCGCCGGGGTGACCTGTAAACCGGAGTGGATCATCAACGGCAACTACCACCCCAGCTCCGGCTACGAGATGTTCGCCCAGCTTTGCGCACAGCTTGGCCGGCCGCCGAAAGCGCTGTTTACCGCCGCCTGCGGCCTGCTGGAAGGGGTGCTGCGCTACCTGAATCAGCACCAGTTGATGGAAAGCGACCTGCACCTTTGCAGCTTCGACGACCACTACCTGTTCGATGGCCTGACGCTGAAAATCGACACCGTAGCCCAGGATTGCCGCGCCCTGGCCCAGCACAGTTTCGACATGGTCAGCCAGCTTATCGACGAACAGCCGCTGGCGCAGAATACGTTATATCTGCCGGGCAGCATCCACTGGCGTCACCCCGGTTCGAAGGCCCTGCTCGGCCAGCCATAAATTCAGGTTTTCCCGATTAAGGAACCCATCATGAGTCGTGAGATTAACAAAGATACCCAGCTGTGCATGTCGCTGGCCGGCCGCCCTGGCAACTTCGGTACCCGCTTCCATAACTATCTGTACCAGGAGCTGGATCTGAACTTTATCTATAAGGCATTCACCACCCAGGATATTCAGGCGGCGGTGGGCGGCGTGCGCGCTCTGGGTATTCGCGGTTGTGCGGTTTCCATGCCGTTCAAAGAGAGCTGCATTCCCTTTCTCGATGAGTTGGATGCTTCCGCCACGGCTATTGAATCGGTCAATACCATCGTCAATGACGAGGGGTTCCTGCGGGCCTATAACACCGACTATATCGCCATCGCCAAACTGCTGGCGCAGCATCGGATCCCGGCGGAAACCACTTTCGCCCTGCGCGGCAGCGGCGGCATGGCAAAGGCGGTGGTCGCCGCCCTGCGCGACGCCGGTTTCAAACGGGGTCATATCATCGCCCGCAACCCGGCGGCAGGCCAGGCGCTGGCTAGTACCTACGGTTATCAGTGGCTGGCGGAAATCGGTGATTTAACCGTGGATATGCTGATCAACGTAACGCCCATCGGCATGGCCGGTGGCGCAGAGGCGGAACAGCTGGCCTTTGCCCCGGCAACCATCGAAGCGGCGAAAATCGTCTTCGACGTGGTGGCGCTGCCGGCGGAAACCCCGCTGATTCGCAACGCACGCGAGCAAGGCAAACGGGTGATCACCGGTGCGGAAGTGATTGCATTGCAGGCGCTGGAGCAGTTCGTGCTCTATACCGGCGTGCGCCCTACCGATGAGCAGATCGCCCGCGCTGCGGCGCATGCTCGCGGCTGAAGGGTGATGAACGTTAGGGGCTGAGCAGGTGAGCCAGCTCTTAACGTTCTAACGATAAGCCAGCAAACGCAAAATATTCCTCGCACCGTGGAATATTCGCTCGATCCTGACATTGCACTGTACCGCGGTGAAAACAATAAGATATTTACCATAGGCGCTGATCCTGACATCTCGACCAAGTTCAGGACGCTTTTGATAGGCTTCCGGTGACTCGCCGATACGCTGGCATTGGTTGTATAGCTCAGAAATAAAACTCAGCGCACGGGCCGGATTATCTTGGGCGATATAGTCACCAATGTTTTCAATATCCCGAATCGCCGCCGGCGATATTGTTAACCCCATTAGTCACTTCCGTTATTTACCATCCGTTGGTATTTAGTCCGTAAGCGCGCAAATGCCTCCTCCGCAGGGACTCCCTCACCACTTTCTATTCCCTGTGCAATAGCCACTCGCAGCTCTTCAATTTTCAGCGCCCGTTCATGCTCTTCGAGGAGGCGCAGACCCGCCCGTATCACTTCGCTGACGTTACCGTAACGCCCGCTGTCAATTTGCTCATGAACGAACTTTTCAAAATGAGGGCTTAAAGCAATGCTGGTTGGCATAACCGACTCCGGAAGTAGTGTTAGTTACTATCTATTAGTATTTTCTTTTGCCCATTACAGGTCAAGTCTATGTTCAAATTTCAGGCAGTAAAAAGGGCGCCTCGGCGCCCTTCTCATCGTTAGCGATATCCGGCCCGTTACTTCGCGGCGCCTTCCATCCCTACCAGCCCCACTTTCAGGTAGCCGGCTTTACGCAACGTATCCATCACGCTCATCAGCGTTTCGTAGTCCACGGTCTTGTCCGCCTGGAAGAAGATGGTGGTCTCTTTGTTCGCCTGAGTGCGCTGATCCAGCACCGCCGTCAGTTGATCGGCGTTGACCGCTTGCTCACCCACATACAGCTGCTTATCCGCTTTCACCGACAGGAACACCGGTTTTTCCGGGCGCGGCTGCGGTTTGGCTGAAGAAGCGGGGAGATCGACGCGGATATCGACCGTTGCCAGCGGCGCGGCCACCATAAAGATGATCAACAGCACCAGCATGACGTCGATAAACGGCGTCACGTTGATTTCATGCAGTTCGCCGCTGTCGTCCAGATCTTCATTTAAGCGCATCGCCATAACTCACCCCACCCGCAGTTGGTGTGAATGCTGTGAGCGTTTGGCTTCCGCCGTCGCGGCCAGATCCAGATCGCGGCTCGACAGCAGCAGCACCTGCGCCGCCACGTCGCCAACCTGAGCGCGATGGCCGCCGATGACGCGGGCGAAGATGTTATAAATCACCACCGCCGGGATCGCGGCAACCAGCCCCAACGCGGTCGCCAGCAGCGCTTCCGCAATGCCGGGCGCGACGACGGCCAGATTGGTGGTTTGCGAGTGGGCGATGCCGATAAAGCTGTTCATGATGCCCCAAACGGTGCCGAACAGGCCGACGAACGGCGAGATAGCGCCAATGGTCGCCAGGAAGCCGTTGCCACGGCCCATGTTGCGGCTGTAGCCCGCTACGCGGCGCTCAAGACGGAAAGCGGTACGTTCTTTGATGCCGTTGTTGTCGTTGGATTCCGCCGACAGTTCCAGCTCGTTTTGCGCGTCGTTCAACAACACCGCGCTGATGCTTTCTTCGGAGAAACCCTGCGCCAGTTCGCTGGCTTCATCCAGCGTACGCACATTGGCCAGCGTCAGTTGTTCGCGGCGCAGACGGCGCTTGGCGCGGAACAGTTCGCTGCCTTTGGAGAACAGAATGGTCCAGGTAACGATAGACGCCAGCACCAGGCCGATCATCACCGTTTTCACGACGATGTCCGCGTGCTGGTACATGCCCCAAACGGACAGATCCATGCCGCGGGTTTCCGGCGGTTGGATGGTGGGTTGTGGATTCACCGGAGTGAGGGTTTCAGGCGCAGCAGCAGGCGCGGCGGCCGGTGCAACGCTCTCGGTCACGGCGGGGTTTGCCGCCGGTGCAGCCTGTGCGCTGCCGGCCAACCCAACCACCAATACCATCGAAGCGAACAGACCACGGCCTAACGCCTTGCCCCATTGCGCCCGGCCCAGGCCGAACGATCCTTGATTTAAATGCTTGCCAGCCGTTTTCACGCTGTGCCTCCACCCGTTACCGATCAAAATTGAGGAATAATTCAGCGTGCGATCATATCAAACCAATCAGGGATTGATAGTAGTTCTCATTATTATTTACCAAATAGTCGGCAATATTTAAGATCTAACGGCGCCGGAGCCGCTACATGCGCCCATTCGCTGCCGGTTAGGCCTTTTACTCCCCTTTTAACGGGCTTTTCGTTACTTTTCGCCCACAGAGATGCAACAAATCCGCCCCGACAGCATTTATGCCTGTAGGCTGCCCGTTTGCCGACAGGCGGGCGGCTTAAATGCCGTCAGGCAGAATGATGGCGTGCCAGAACGCGCTCTGGCAGAGGATTATAGCCGTTTCTATATCTGGAAGTTAAAACGTCTGGATGGCTATTATATGTCATGCTAACCTAAGGGCTATCGCAAAATGCCAGTGAATAGCCAGTAAAAGTGAGCCCATTCCCATGACATCAAAAAATATCGAAACCACGCTGATCGCCGCCGGGCGCAGCAAGCGCTATACCCAGGGCTCCGTTAATCCCGTCACCCAGCGCGCTTCCTCACTGGTATTTGACTCCGTTGCGGCCAAGAAACATGCCACCGCCCAACGCGCCCACGGCGAGCTATTTTACGGCCGGCGCGGCACCCTGACCCACTTCGCGTTTCAGGATGCGATGGTCGAACTGGAAGGCGGTGCAGGCTGCGTGCTTTATCCGTGCGGCGCGGCGGCGGTATCCAACGCCATTTTGTCTTTTGTCGGTGCCGGCGACCACGTGCTGATGACCGGTTCGGTCTATGAGCCAACGCAAGATTTTTGCAGCCACATTCTTAGCCGCATGAACGTGGCGACCACCTATTTCGACCCGCTGATCGGCGCCGACATCGCCGGGCTGATTCAGCCCAATACCCGCGTGGTGTTCCTCGAATCCCCCGGTTCCATCACCATGGAAATTCAGGATATTCCGGCGATGGTGCAGGCCATCCGCGCCGTAGCGCCAGAAACAGTGATCATGATCGATAACACCTGGGCGGCCGGCGTGCTGTTCAAGGCGCTGGATTTCGATATCGATATTTCGATTCAGGCCGGCACCAAATACATTATCGGCCACTCCGATTACATGCTCGGCACCGCCGTGGCCAACGAACGCTGTTGGGACCAACTGCGCGAATATTCTTACCTGATGGGCCAGATGGTGGACGCCGATACCGCCTATATGGCAAGCCGCGGTCTGCGCACGCTGGGCGTGCGCCTGAAGCAGCACGAACAGAGCAGTATCGAAGTCGCCAACTGGCTGGCGGAACGGCCGGAAGTGGAGGTGGTCAATCACCCTGCGCTGCCCGGCTGTAAAGGCCATGAATTCTATCGCCGCGATTTCAGCGGCTGCAACGGCCTGTTCTCTTTCGTGTTGAAACAACGGCTCAGCGACAATCAACTGGCCGACTATCTGGATAACTTCAGCCATTTCAGCATGGCCTATTCCTGGGGGGGTTACGAGTCGCTGATCCTGGCCAACCAACCGGAAGAGCTGGAGGCGATCCGTCCGGCGGGCGGCGTTGATTTCTCCGGCACGCTGGTGCGCCTGCATATCGGCCTGGAGAACGTGCAGGATCTGATCGCCGACCTCGCCGAAGGGTTCGAGCGTATCGCCAACGCACGCTGATCCGCAGCCCGTTGCACTGCCAATTTTAATCTGCTTCGTTTAATGTGTGCTTAAGCTATTAGCAGTACACTAAGCGGGTAATGGTCAGATAAGGTCAACACAGCCCCCTGGAGAACGTGACCCCTGGGCGAAACCGGCATGCAACAGGACATAAAATGGATGTATTACGAGAGATTGTTCATGCGCTTTGGCAGCAGGACTTCATTGCCCTTGCCGACCCAAGCGTAATTTGGGTGGTTTATGCCGTGCTTTTCACCACTCTGTTCCTTGAAAATGGATTACTGCCGGCCTCCTTCCTGCCCGGCGACAGCCTGCTGCTGTTATCCGGCGCATTGATCGCCAAAGGCGTGATGGCTTTTATCCCCACGCTGATTATTCTGACCCTCGCCGCCAGCCTCGGCTGTTGGCTCAGCTATTTGCAGGGCCGCTGGTTGGGCCATACCAACCTGGTGAAAGGCTGGCTGCTGCAACTGCCCGCCCAGTATCACCAGCGCGCGCACAATCTGTTTAACCGTCACGGCCTGATGGCCCTGATGATCGGCCGCTTCCTCGGCTTCGTTCGTACCCTGCTGCCGACCATGGCCGGCATCTCTGGGCTGAACAGCGCGCGTTTTCATCTGTTCAACTGGTTAAGTGCGGTAGTTTGGGTCGGTGCCCTGGTCAGCCTCGGCTACGCTTTCAGCCAGATCCCGCTGGTGAAACGTTACGAAAGCCAGGTGATGACCGGGCTGATGATCCTGCCGCTGCTGCTGTTGCTGGTGGGCTTGCTGGGTGCCATGCTGGTCATCTGGCGCAAAAAACGCGCCGCCGCCTAACCGACGGGCTTGGCCTCAATCAATTCCATATTGGCGGGCAACTTGCTCGCCAATAGATCCACCGCCATTCGCACCTTCAACGGCAGATGCGGCGTCTGCGGCCACACCGCATGGGCGTCGAAAAACAGCCCCGGCCGATCTCGCATTATCCGCACCAGTTCACCTTTAATCAGTTGCCCGCGCACCAGCCAACACGGCAGCCAGGCGATGCCGAACCCGGCGACGGCCGCATCCGCTATCGCCTGCAGATCATCCATCTGCAAACGGGTGCCCGGCATCATCTCCCGCGTCACGCCGTCCGCTTCCGGGATCAACCAGTTACGCACCACGCCGGCACGTACATAAGCCACCGCATCGTGCTGCGCCAGTTGTTCGATGCTCTGCGGTTCGCCGCGGCGCTGCAAGTAAGCCGGCGCGGCGCAAAGCGCCATGCGATGGTTACCGAGCCGCCGTGCCACCAGCCCGCTGCTGTTGGCCAACTCGCCGTTGCGGATCGCCAGGTCAAAACCGTCCTCAATCAAATCCACGACGCGATCGTTAAACGACAGCTCCAGCTCCAGCCCGGGGTGTTCGCGCGCCAGTTCGGTCAGCAGTGGCGCGATGCACATGCGGCCGAACAGCACCGGCATCGATACCCTTAACCTGCCGCTGACCTCTCGCTTGCCCGACTCCAGCAGCGTTTCCGCCGCGCGGATCTCCTCCAGCGCCCGCAGGCAACGTTCGTAGAACAGCGCCCCGTCGTCGGTCAGGCTCAGGCTGCGGGTCGTGCGGTGGAACAGGCGCACGCCAAGCCGCTGCTCCAGTCTGGCGATGGTCTTGCCCACCGCCGAGCGCGAAAGATGCAGCCGGCTGGCGGCCAGCGCAAAGCTCCCCGCCCCCACTGCGGTGACGAATACCGAAATGCCGTTCAACCGGTCGGTCATGGTTTGTATCTCTGAGGGAAACAATTAAAAGAAATCTTATCGCCACTGGCGAATATCAATCAACGATAATATCGACAGGTCTACTTATTTCCGACTTTGGAGTGAATCATGACCGACACAATGCAACGCTGGACGATGGCCGCCCTGGGGCGTGAACATTTGCAACTGACCGAAAGCGCAATCCCGCAGCCTGGCCCGCACGAGATCAGGGTGAAAGTGAAAGCGGTGGCGCTCAACTACCGCGACAAACTGGTGATTGAAACCGGGATGGGGATGACGCTGCCGCAGCCCTTTACTCCCGCCTCCGACATGGCCGGCGAGGTGGATGCCATCGGTGCCGGCGTCAGCCGCTTCCAACCCGGCGATCGAGTGATCTCCACCTTCAGCCCAGACTGGATCGATGGTCCCCGGAAACCGCACGGCGACGCACGTACGCTGCCTTATCGCTCTCTTGGCGGTTTCTATCAGGGTATGCTGGCGGAATACGTGGTAGTGCACGAGGACTGGCTGGCTGCAGCGCCCGCCTCGCTGGACGACGTACAGGCCAGCACCCTGCCCTGCGCCGGCCTGACCGCATGGTTCGCGCTGGTGGAACAGGGCCACCTGCACGCCGGCGAATCGGTGTTGGTGCAAGGCACCGGCGGCGTGGCGCTGTTCGCGCTACAGATCGCCAAGGCGCACGGCGCTGAGGTGTACGTCACCTCCGCCAGCGACGAAAAACTGGCGCGCGCTAAAGCGCTGGGTGCCGATCACGGCATTAACCGCCTGAACGGCGACTGGGTAGACGCAGTGTATGAACTGACGCGAGATCGCGGTATTGACCACGTGGTTGATACCGTTGGCGGCCCCAACCTCGGCAATTCGGTTCGCGCCGTGGCGGTTCACGGGCGCATCTCGGTGATCGGCGCCCTGGAAGGTTTCGAAGTCTCTGCCCCTGCCGGCCCGCTGCTGATGAAATCGCCGGTAATTCAAGGAATTGGCGTCGGCCATCGCCGCGCGCTGGAAGATCTGGTGCGCGCCGTGGATCTCATTGGGCTGCAGCCGGTGATCGACCAGGTTTACCGTTTCGATCAACTGCCGCAGGCGCTCGATCATCTCGAGCGCGGGGCCTTCGGCAAGATCGTACTGATCCCTTGAGGCACTGCCCGGCGGCAGGCAGCCGACGTTAACCGAGTGGGCTGTCGCGCAGCCGGGCAATTTCATCGCTCGGCGTCACGCCAAAGAAGCGTTTGAATTCGCGGCTGAACTGCGAGGCGCTCTCGTAGCCGACGCGGATCGCCGCGGTGCTGGCCTTCAGGCCGTCGTGCACCATCAATAAACGCGCCTTGTGCAGCCGATACGATTTCACATATTGCAGCGGCGAAGTGTTGGTCACCGCCTTGAAGTTATGGTGAAACGCCGAGATGCTCATATTGACCTCCCCCGCCAGCTGCTCCACGTTGAGGCCTTCCGCATACTGGTTCTCGATGCGCCGCAGCGCCTTGGCGATTTGACTAAAGTGCGTATGGCGGTTGACCAACTCCTGCAACGAGGCCCCGCAAGAGCCGCGCAACACGTGATAGAGGATTTCACGCACGATCTGCGGGCCCAGCACCCGGGCATCCAGCGGTTTGGCCATCACGTCCAGCAGGCGCTCGGTGGCGCACAGCATCTCTTCCGACAGCGCGGCCAGATTGACCCCGTTGCTTTCCCTGCGCGGCTGCATCAGATAATCGTCATCACCGATGTCGATCAACAGATCCTGCAGCATCTGGGTATCGATATTGACCGCCAGCCCCACCAACGGCAGTTCAGGGCTGGCGAAGGTTTCGCACTCGAACGGCAGCGGCACCGACATCAGCAAATAGTTGCGCGGATCGTACTGAAACACCTTGTTGCCGCAATAACCGACCTTGTGCCCCTGAAAAACGATCACCACCCCTGGTTCATACATCACCGGTTGACGCGGGCAGTAGCGATCAACGTACAGGATCTTGACCCGCGGCACCGGCGACGGCGTATAGCCGTTGCCCTCGGCAAAGCGCGTGGCCTGGCGCGCCATGCGGCAGCGCAGTTCATCGATTTCCGTCACTGAAACACCCTCTTACACCCAGAACAATTCGGCATAAATAATAGTTTAAAACTCTATTTTTCTACAACGTTTTGTAGGAATAGGCAAGACATGCACAGGAATGTGCATTGTGCTGCGGGGCTAAGTTACTGACAATACGTATCAGATATTTTTGCGCCGCCGGCGCTTTCCCCATGCAGAAGAGAAATCATCCATGCAAAACTTTATTCTCCATACCCCAACCAAAATCCTGTTCGGCCAGGACCAAATTGCCGGCCTGGCACAGCAGATCCCTGCGGACGCACGCATCCTGATCACCTACGGTGGCGGCAGCGTGAAGAAAAACGGCGTGCTGGATCAGGTTTATGCCGCGCTGGCCGGCCGTAACGTGCAAGAGTTCTCCGGCATCGAGCCCAACCCAACCTACGAAACGTTGATGAAAGCGGTCGACGTCGTACGTGCGGAAAACATCGATTTCCTGCTGGCGGTCGGCGGCGGTTCCGTGGTTGACGGCACCAAGTTCATTGCCGCAGCGGCTCATTATCAGGCGGACAGCGATCCGTGGCACATCCTGAAAACCACCGGTAGCCAGATCACCGGCGCAGTACCGATGGGCTGCGTGCTGACGCTGCCGGCCACCGGTTCTGAATCCAATATCGGCGCAGTGATCACCCGCAAAAGCAGCGGCGACAAACTCCCCTTCTTCTCGTCGCATGTGCAGCCGCTGTTCGCGGTACTGGATCCGGTAGTCACTTACTCGCTGCCGCCGCGCCAGATCGCCAACGGCGTAGTGGACGCTTTTGTCCACACTATTGAGCAGTACCTGACTTACCCGGTCAACGCCAAGGTGCAGGATCGCTTTGCCGAAGGTCTGCTGCTGACGCTGCTGGAAGACGGCCCGCGCGCGCTGGCCGAGCCGGAAAACTACGGAGTGCGCGCTAACGTGATGTGGAGCGCCACCATGGCGTTGAACGGCCTGATCGGCGCCGGCGTGCCGCAGGACTGGGCGACCCACATGCTGGGCCACGAGCTGACCGCAATGCACGATCTTGATCATGCACAGACGCTGGCGATCGTTCTGCCGGCCCTGCTGACCGAGAAAAA
Organism: Serratia inhibens; assembly: GCF_003591175.1. Lineage (GTDB taxonomy): Bacteria > Pseudomonadota > Gammaproteobacteria > Enterobacterales > Enterobacteriaceae > Serratia > Serratia inhibens. Next base: position 102,406 of record NZ_QYYG01000007.1, read on the forward strand.
AGCGCAGAAACGCGAAAAACTGCTGCAATACGCTGAACGCGTTTGGGGCCTGCGCGACGGTAGCGAAGACAGCCGCATTGACGGTGCCATCGCCGCCACCCGCGCCTTCTTCGAGCAAATGGGCGTGCCGACCCGCATGGCGGATTACCAGCTCGACGGCAGCTCGATCCCGGCGCTGCTCGACAAGCTGCATCAACACGGCATGACCGCACTGGGTGAACACCAGGACATCACGCTGGAAGTCAGCCAACGCATTTATGAAGCGGCGCGTTAATCGCAAACCGGCGATTTCCTGCTAGGCTTTAGTTTCTATTTACCATTTCTGCACCCTGCGCCCGACCGATCACCGGGCGCAGTTCAGCGCTTTATCTGCGCTGCCGATCGCATCGCATGACATCGTCTCGTTAATCAATGGGAGAAAAACATGACCTGTACCAGACCGTGCCGCAACCGCTGAAATTTGGTTAGCAAACTCAGCAACACCCCGGTTTGCCAACTAGAATTTATTTATAGCCGTTTTCCGGTGCATGCAGCGCCGGGCAATCAGTTCACAAGGAGATGCGCATGACAACGCAACAACCCATCATCAAACTCCACGATGGTAATCTGATGCCGCAGTTGGGTCTCGGCGTTTGGCAGGCGAGTATTTCAGAGACCACCAATGCAGTGAGCAAAGCGCTGGAAATTGGTTATCGCTCGATTGATACCGCTGCGATCTACAAGAATGAGGAAGGGGTCGGCGCCGCGCTGCAATCTGCCTCGGTACCGCGCGACCAACTGTTCATTACCACCAAGCTGTGGAACGACGATCAGGGCGATCCGCAGGCCGCGCTGGAAACCAGCCTGGAAAAACTCAAACTGGACTATGTCGATCTGTATCTGATCCACTGGCCCAAACCGCAACAGGATCAGTACGTCGACGCCTGGCGCGGGTTGATCAAGCTGCGCGAACAGGGGCTGAGCAAGAGCATCGGCGTGTGCAATTTCCACATTCCGCACCTGCAGCGCCTGCTGGATGAAACCGGCGTAGCGCCGGTGATCAATCAGATCGAGCTGCACCCGCTGCTGCAACAGCGCCAGCTACGCGCCTGGAACGCCACCCATCATATCGCCACCGAGTCCTGGAGCCCGCTGGCACAGGGCGGCGAAGGGGTATTTGACCAGCCGCTGATCAAACACCTGGCGGATAAATACGAGAAGACCCCGGCGCAAATCGTGGTGCGCTGGCACCTGGACAGCGGCCTGATCGTGATCCCGAAATCGGTCACGCCATCGCGCATCCGTGAAAACTTCGAGGTATTCGATTTCAAACTGGATAAAGACGAACTGAGCCAGATTACCCAGTTGGATATCGGCAATCGCCTGGGGCCGGATCCCGAGTCTCTGTAATGTTACCCGGCCCTCTCCCCAACGAGAGGGCCATTTTATTTCCCCGCTATAGCTGCTCGCCGTTGGTGGCGATCACCCGCTGATACCAGCCAAAGCTCTGCTTCTTCTTGCGCGCCAGATTGTCGTTATGATCGACATAGACGAAACCGTATTGCTTCTGATAGCCGTTGAGCCAGGAAAGCAGATCGATAAACGACCAGGGGTAATAGCCGCGCACGTCGGCACCCTGTTCGATCGCCGCGCCGATCGCCTGAATATGATCGCGCAGATAGTCAATGCGCGGTTGATCGCGCACCTCGCCGTCGACAATCGGATCCTTGGCACCCAGCCCGTTCTCGGTAATGTAAATGGGAATATTGCCGTAGCGTTTGACGATGCGGCCAATCGCGTCGGTCAGCCCCTGCGGATAAACCTCCCAATCCCAATCGGTGTAAACGCCGTTCGGGTTGCGTACCTGTTTGAACAACCCCTTAAAGCCCAGTTCGCGCCCGCTGCCCTTCTGGCCGCTGGTATTGATGGCATAGCCGTCCACGTCGTCGTTATGCGCCACCATCTCGCGCTTGTAGTAATTCAGGCCGATAAAATCGACGATGTTCTGCTTGAGCAGTTCTTCATCACCCGGCGCGAAATACGGCACGCCAAACGCCTGCTGCGCCATCGCCAACAGCTCCGCCGGGTATTCGCCCTTCAATACCGGATCGTACAGCCAGTGGGTGAAGATCCCTTCGGCGATCTCGCAGGCGCGCCGATCCTGCGGCGAATCGCTGATCGGATCGTTAGGTTGCAGTACGTTGACGAAGCCGATCTGCCCGTCGATCCGCATTTCTCGGAAGCTTTTCACCGCCCGCGCATTGGCCAAAAATACATGGTGGCAGGCCTGAATGCCCTTTTTCGGATCGGTCAGCCTGGGCGGATGCGCGCCCGTAATGTAGCCCATGCCGATAAACACGATGGTTTCGTTGAAGGTTGACCACAGCTCAACGCGATCGCCAAAGCGCTGATAGCACAGGCGGGCGTATTCATCGAAGGCGTCGACGATCTCACGCGATTCCCAGCCGCCGAACTGTTCCTGCAATGCCTGCGGCAGATCCCAGTGATAAAGGGTGATCATAGGTTTGATATTGTGCTTCAGCAGTTCGTCGATCAGTTCGCTGTAGAAGCGGATCCCGGCTTCGTTCACCTCTCCGCGTCCTTGCGGCAACAGCCGCGGCCAGGAGATCGAAAATCGGTAGGTCTGCATGCCCAGCTCGGCCATCAGCGCCACGTCCTCCCGGAAGCGGTGATAATGATCGACCGCCACGTCGCCGTTGGTGCCCTGATAGGTGGTGCCGGGCAGATGGGAAAACAGATCCCAGTTGGACAGGCCCTTGCCGTCGGCATCATGGCCGCCTTCTACCTGATAAGACGCGGTCGCCGCGCCCCAGAGGAAATCCTTGGGAAATACGCTCATGCGTTTTGCACTCCGTTCTGCTCCAGTAATCGATAAATTCTGACCAGCTCTTCCACCAGATCGCGCGCCAGCATGGCGTTCATGATGTGGTCTTGTGCGTGCACCATGATCAGGTTGACCGGCAGCTTGCCTTCGCCCTCGTCAAAACCGATCAGCTCAGTCTGGGTCGCGTGGGCGCGCTTCGCCGCCGATTGCGATTCCGCCAACAGAATATCCACCTGCTCCCACTGGTATTTACGCGCCGCGTACAGCGCCTGCATGGCACAACTGCGCGCCTCGCCGGCATTGATAATCAGCTCCATTACCGCCGTTTCCATGTCGATCATTCGATCACTCCTTGCGTTTGTTCAATCGGATCCGCTTCACTCACTTCCTGATCCAGCAGTTGCTGTTCATAAACTTTAAAGAACGGGTAATAAATCAGCGCCGATACCGCCGCCAACAGCAGCACCAGCAGCGCTGCACGGAAATCCCAGCCGGTGGCCCAGGCTGCGCCAATCGGCGCCGGTGCGGTCCAGGGCACCACCGAGATCACCCGGCCGATCAGATCCAGTTTCACCGCCGCATAGGCGATGATCGAATTGACGATCGGCGCGGTGATAAACGGGATAAAGAAGGTGGGATTCATCACGATCGGCGTGCCGAAGATCACCGGTTCGTTGATATTGAAACAGCTCGGCACCAGGCTCAGCTTGCCGATCGACCGCAGGTGCGCCGAACGGCTGCGCAGATAAAGCAGCACCAGCCCAAAAGTGGCGCCGGAGCCGCCAATCACGATAAAGAAAGTCCAGAAAGCTTCCATAAAGATGTGCGGCAGCGGCTGGCCGGCCGCGAGCATATCCTGATTGATGCCCAGATTGGTCAGCCAGAATGCCTGCAGCATGCCGGAGACAATCACCGCGCCGTGAATGCCGGCAAACCACAGCAGATGGCCGATCAATACCGCCAGCAGGATCGCCGGCAACGAGTCGGCGGCGGAAATCAGCGGCTGGAACAGCGCCATGATCGCCTGCGGCAACAGCAGGCCAAACTGGTGTTGCACCAGCAGGCTGAGCGGATACAGCGTGATCACCACCGCCAGGATCGGGATCAGCAGATCGAACGACTGCTTGATTTTGGCCGGCACCTGCTCCGGCAACGAAATGCCGATATTGCGCACTTTAAGGAAACGGATCAGCTCGGTGGTGTAGACCGCCACCAAAATGGCGGTGAAGATCCCCACGCCGCCCAACGCGGCGGTCGGCAGCACCTTCTCGGTCTGTGGCGCGGCGACCAGTAAAAAAGACATCAGCGCCAGCATCGCCGCCATAAAGGGATCGAGCTTATAACTCTGCGCCAGATTGTAGGCGATGGCGGCGGTAATATAGATCGACATAATGCCCATCGTCATATTAAACGGGGTAAGAATGGCGACCTGATGTTTTTCCGCCGCACCCAGCCACCATTGAGCTATTCCCCAACTGCTGTCGGCGGCAAAAGGCGGATAAGCGAAAACCAGTAAAAATGAGCCGACGATCATGAACGGCATGGCGGAAATAAAACCGTCGCGGATCGCCATAATATGACGCTGGGTCGATAATTTACCGGCAATCGGGCTGATGCGGTTTTCGATGAAATTGAATGCGGCCTGGCTGATACTCATGGTTCAACCCTCGGGACGTTTGGTGAGTAATGGGGTAAAAAGCGGCTCAATCCTGGCCGGATAGCCAGGCAAAACGGGCGCTGTACGGCTCCGATTCTCTCGGTGTTATGCGATCATCGCCAAGGCTTCGGCCAGAATCTTATCGCCGCGCATCATGCCGTAATCCATGCTGTTAATAACCGCAATCGGCTTATTTTCCCGATCGGCGATCTTTTTAAAATCGGCCAGCTTATATTTTATTTGTGGCCCCAGCAGGCAGCATTGGTAATTAGCCAGCGTAGATTCGAATTCTTCTATGCCCACGGCAATAATATCCACCTCAATTCCCTGCTGTTCGGCAGATTTTTTCATTTTATTCACCACCATGCTGGTCGACATGCCGGCGGCGCAGCAAAGAAATATCTTTTTCATCCGATCTCCTGAGGCTAATCGCGTACAAATTATTCAGTTGAGAAATGAGTATGGTGGAAAATATGAAAAAACAGCAACCGGTTTCAGTAACCGGTTTCATCATTTAATCGGGTTATGTGAGGAAGATCCAGAATTGCCGCCGGCGATGAATTCATCATTGCGGAGCACCAGAAAACAGCCATTTTTTTGCTAAAGATCTTTTACCCGGCTGACGCTATCATGACGCACCTGAGGTTACCCCCCACTCAACTAAAGCACGGAGCACCATGAAATTTTCTCTACGGCAGTGGTCACGCTTGGGCATCGTCTGCGCGATGCTGATATTGGCAGGCTGCGCCGGCAAAAAGCACCGCGTCAGTTACAATCCTCACGCCTACGACGACGCGATCGAAGATGCTGCCGATAAATACGGTGTCGACCAAAAACTGATCGCCGCGATGATTAAGGTCGAATCCGGCTTTAACCCAGAGGCGGTGAGTAAGTCCAACGCCATCGGTTTAATGCAGTTGAAAGCCGACACCGCCGGCTGCGATGCCTATCGCTACAAAGGGAAACGCGGCTGCCCGGACGACGACGATCTGCTGGATCCCGAGACTAACATCGATCTCGGTGCCGCCTATCTGGCCGTGTTGCAAAAACAGCAGCTTAGAGGGATCTACGATCCGGTGACTCTGCGTTACGCCACCATTATCGCCTACGTAAACGGCACCGGAGCGCTGTTGCGGACCTTTTCCAGCAACCGTGAGCAAGCCATCGCGATGATTAACACGCTGTCGCCGGAAGCCTTTAACTGGCATGTGCGCAAATATCATCCTGCCCCGCAGGCACCGCGCCATTTGATGAAAGTAGAAGCGGCCTACGAGCAATTGTGACTTTCAAAAACAAAAAAGGAGAACCCGGGGGTTCTCCTTTCGTTTAAGCAACTGGCTCGGCCGTTACGGCTTGCCGTTGCGGATAGGCTTGCGCGGCGGCTTGTTCGACGGCGTGCGCTGCCGGGTAATGTCGGTATGCTTGGTCAGCGCCGGGCGAGTATGACGCTGCAGACGTTTAGCTTCGCGCTGCTCGTCGATGCTTGGCGCCGGCACCAGGCACTCGCGACGGCTGCCGATCAGGTGCTTCATGCCCATTTCTTCCAGCGCGGTGCGGATCATCGCCCAGTTAGCCGGGTCATGATAGCGCAACAGCGCCTTGTGCAAGCGACGCTGACGATCGCCACGCGGCACTACCACGTCTTCCGACTTATACCCCACCTTGCTCAACGGGTTCTTGCCGGTGTAATACATGGTGGTGGAGTTGGCCATCGGTGAAGGATAGAAGTTCTGCACCTGATCGAGGCGGAAACGGTTTTTCTTCAGCCACAGCGCCAGATTCACCATGTCCTCATCGCGGGTGCCCGGATGCGAAGAGATAAAATACGGGATCAGATACTGCTCTTTGCCCGCCAACTTCGAATAATGGTCGAACAGCTGTTTGAACCGATCGTAGCTGCCCATGCCCGGCTTCATCATTTTCGACAGCGGCCCTTCCTCGGTGTGTTCCGGGGCGATCTTCAGATACCCGCCGACGTGGTGGGTTGCCAGCTCTTTGATGTAGCGCGGATCTTCCACTGCCAGATCGTAACGAACACCGGAAGCGATCAGGATCTTCTTGACCCCCTCCAGCGAACGCGCGCGGCGATACAGGTTGATGGTCGGCTCGTGGTTGGTGTCCATGTAGGTGCAGATTTCCGGATAGACGCACGAGGCGCGACGGCAGGTCTGCTCGGCGCGCGGGTTGGTGCAGCGCAGCATGTACATGTTGGCGGTCGGGCCACCCAGATCGGAGATCACGCCGGTAAAGCCCGGTACCTTGTCGCGGATCTCTTCGATTTCACGAATGATCGAATCTTCCGAGCGGCTCTGGATGATGCGCCCTTCATGCTCGGTGATCGAACAGAACGAACAGCCGCCGTAGCAACCGCGCATGATATTCACCGAGAAACGAATCATGTCGTAGGCCGGGATGGTTTCCTTGCCGTAGGACGGATGCGGAATACGCTGGTACGGCAGGGCAAACACGCTGTCCATTTCCGGCGTGGTCAGCGGGATTGCCGGTGGGTTGATCCACACGTAACGGTCACCGTGCGACTGCATCAGCGCACGGGCGCAGCCTGGGTTGGTTTCATGGTGCAGAATTCGCGAAGTGTGCGCATACAGCACTTTGTCGGCCTTCACTTTTTCGAAGGACGGCAGCAGCACGTAGGTTTTTTCCCACGGTTTTGGCTTGGCGGCGCGCACGGTGACCGGCTTGGCTTCCGGCTCCGGCGTACCGCCGTCGGCGCACGGCAGATCCTCGCCGTAAGGGTTGGGGATAGGCTCAATGCGGCCCGGCTTGTCCAGACGGGTAGAATCCACGCCGGTCCAGCCCGGCAACGCGCCCTTGCGCATGACAGCCGTATTGCGGATATCGTGGATCTCGCTGATTTTTTCACCGGCGGCCAGGCGGTGCGCCACTTCCACCAGCGGGCGCTCACCGTTGCCGTAGATCAGCATATCGGCTTTGGAATCCACCAGCACCGAACGGCGCACGGTATCCGACCAGTAATCGTAGTGAGCGATGCGACGCAGGCTGGCTTCGATGCCACCCAGCACGATCGGCACGTCTTTATAGGCTTCTTTGCAGCGCTGGCTGTACACCAGCGTCGCGCGATCCGGGCGTTTGCCGCCCACGTTGCCGGCGGTATAGGCATCGTCGTGGCGCAGTTTGCGATCGGCGGTGTAGCGGTTGATCATCGAGTCCATGTTGCCGGCGGTGATGCCGAAGAACAGGTTCGGTTTGCCCAGGCGCATAAAGTCGTCTTTATTGCTCCAGTCCGGCTGCGCAATAATACCCACGCGGAAGCCCTGCGCTTCCAGCATGCGGCCGATGATCGCCATGCCGAAACTCGGGTGATCGACATAAGCGTCACCGCTGATAATGATCACATCGCAGCTGTCCCAGCCCAGTTGATCCATCTCTTCGCGCGACATCGGTAAAAACGGCGCGGTGCCATAACATTCGGCCCAATAAGGCTTATAGGAAAACAATTCACGGTCGGGTTGGATCAGGCTGGTAGTGCTCATTCTGGTGCTCTTTCACAGGTTAATTAATCGCCGGGCGGCGATTATACGCACTAGTGACAAAAAGAGCATGGTTATTTCACACATTAGTCACATCGCCAACCCGCTTGCCCCTCGACGCCGGGCGTTTGCGACGTCATCATAGCCTATTCTGTCCGGCCCGGCGGCCGGCGGCGGAGAACATTAATGAGTGATTTTTTAGCAATAAAACCGGTTTTGGTGCTGGGCAGCGCGATCGGTGAAGTCGATCTGGGGCAACAGCGGCAGATTGGCGGCAGTGCATTTAACGTGGCACGCGCGCTGAGCCGCCTGCAGGTGCCGGTGGTTAATGGCATGCCGGTGGGCAACGGCGAATGGGGCATGATGATTGAAGCGGCCATGAACGCGCTTGGCTTGCCGGTGCTGCTGCGCCACGGCCAGAAGGATAACGGCCACCGCCTGACGCAACTGGAACCCAGCGGCAAACGCACGCTTGTCAAAGTACCGGGCTGCGAAACGCAGTGGAACAAGGCCCAGCTCGCCATGCTGCCGATGACGCCTGAAACGCTGATCTACATCCATGGCGACGAACTGACGGGCGAGAGCGGCGAAGCGCTGCGCGACTGGCTGACACGGTTGCCGTTCGATCAATGGCGCCTGATCGATCCCGGCCCGCGCGTTGGCCTGCTGGATGCGGATTTCTTCGCCATGCTCAGCGACAGCGACACGGTACTGACGCTCAACCGCAGCGAAACGGCAACGCTGTGCGGTGAAGGCGAGGCGGTCACCGCCGCACAGCGTTTTGCCGCGGCACACAATATTACGCTGATCTGCCGGTTGGAGGCTGAAGGCGCATGGCTTTGCGATGGCCGTAACCCGCCGCTGAACCTTGCCGAATATCGGGTCCCGGTGGTGGATACTCTCGGTGCCGGCGACGCCCACTGCGCCGGTCTGCTGGCCGGTATCTCCGCCGGCTGGCCGCTGCCGCAGGCGGTCAACCTGGCCAACCGCGTGGCGGCCTGCGTAGTGGCCAGCCCGGGTGCCGCAGGCGCACCAGGCTGGCAACAACTGCAACAACGCTTTCCCGGCAACTGAGGCCCAATGGGCGCGCTTTTGCGCCCATCTCCCCAGCGCTAATGAGCGCGCTCAACGGGCCCGGCGTGCTCCTCCGGCCGGTGCTGATAATGGAAGGTCAGTGCGAAGATCACGCCCAGCACCAGCGTATACAGCGCGAACACCAGCCAGATGCTCTGCCAGTCTTTTACGCCGTTGCGGGTAAAGAAATCCACCACCTCGCCACTGGCTATGGCCCCCAGATAAGCGCCCAACCCATTCACCATCGTCATGAACAGCCCCTGCGCGCTGGCGCGGATGCGGTGGTCGGCCTCTTTCTCAACAAAGATCGCGCCGGAAATATTGAAGAAATCAAAGGCACAGCCGTAGACGATCATCGAAAGCAGCAGCAGCACGAAACCAAAACCTACCGGGGTACCGTAAGCCAGGAACAGGAAGCGTAGCGTCCAGGCCGCCATGCTGATCAACATCACCTGCTTAATGCCGTATCTGCGCAGGAAAAACGGAATGGTGAGGATGAAAAACACCTCGGAGATTTGCGACAGCGACAACAACACCGCCGGGTATCTGACGCTGAAGCTGTCCTGATACAGCGGGTTTTGCGCAAAATCGTGCAGGAACGGGTTGCCGAAGGTATTGGTTACTTGCAACGCAGCGCCCAGCAGCATGGCAAACAGGAAAAACAGCGCCATGCGCCGTTGGCGGAATAGGACCAACGCGTCCAGCCCCAGAACGCTGAACCAGTGTTTCGACTTTTCCGCCCGACTGGTCGGGCAGTTCGGCAGCGTCAGCGCATAGCCGGCCAACAGCAGCGACGCCCCGGAGGCCAAATACAATTGCATATTGCTGAGTTCGATTTTGCTAAAGCCGATCAGCCACATCGCCACAATAAAACCCAGAGTGCCGTACACCCGCACCGGCGGGAAATCCTTCACCGTGTCGTGACCGTGCTTCTCCAGACAAAAATAGGCAATGGCGTTGGAAAGCGAAATGGTCGGCATATACATCATGGCATTGAACAACATGACCCAGAACATCACCGTCGGCTGCTCAACCTGGGCGGCACAGTACAGCGCGACGGCGCCGAACAGATGGCACAACGCATACAGATAGTTGGCCTTGACCCAGCGATCGGCAACGATGCCCGCCAGCCCAGGCATGATCAGCGCCGCGATGCCCTTGGCGCTGTACACCATACCCACCTGCATCCCGCTGAAATGCAAGGTGTTAATCATGTAAGATCCCAGCGTGACCAGCCAGGCGCCCCAAATAAAGAACTGCAGAAAAACCATTATCTTCAGTCGCGTTTTTATTGCCATCACCATCACCTTATTATTTTGATTGAAACGATGATTCACACGACAGGGTCCCTGCACCCTGCCGCGGGGTTTACAGCATCACATACCCGTCATACTTGAAGCTGCATCTGTGTTGGCTGCACCCGCGCACCCCAGTCACTTAGTTGACTAAGCTCCCGGGGATTTATGAGCCTCATCCCTGAGGCTCACCCACGGGCCAGCGCAAGCGCTGTTCAAATCGGTTCCTGACCGATTTGTTACGGTCTTGCCGCCGTGATGCAACGCCAATTATTTTGGGTAGAACGTTTTGAAGAACTCACGGATCAGGCGCATAAAATCGTCGGCCGCCAGCGCGGCGCAACTCAGGGTTTGTTCATGGGAAAGCGGCGTATCGGACAGCCCTTCCGCGTAGTTGGTCATAGCCGACACCACCAGCACCTTCAGGCCGCAGTGGCGTGCAGAGAGCACTTCCGGCACTATCGACATACCGACGACGTCGCACCCCAGCGTCTGCATCATGCGGATTTCCGCCGGGGTTTCGAAGTTAGGCCCGGTGTAAGCGGCAAAGACCCCTTCGGCCAGCGGAATGCCCGCACGCTCGGCTACCTGCGCCAATTGGCCGCGCAGTTCGCGGTCATAGGCGTTGGCCAGGCTGAAGAAGCGCGGACCAAAACGCTCGTCGTTGTCGCCAACCAGCGGCGATTCAGGCATAAAGTTGATGTGATCGGTAAGCGCCACCAGGCTGCCCGGCGGCACCGACTGGCGCAGCGAACCCGCAGCGTTGGTCGCCAGCAAGAATTCGCAGCCCAGCAGTTTGAACGTGCGCACTGCGGTAGTCATCACCTGCATGCCGCGTCCTTCGTAGTAGTGTCCGCGGCCTTTCATGCACAGTACCGGCACGCCTTCCAGCCAGCCGGCGACCAGTTGCCCGGCGTGGCCCGCAACGCCGCTGACCGGGAAACCGGGCAACTCCGCGTAGTCGATGGTCAGGGTGTCGGTCATCACCTCCGCCAGCGCGCCCAACCCTGAGCCCAATATCAGCGCGGCGCGCGGCTGGAAGCCTGGCAGGCGGCGGCGGATCGCTTCGGCACAGGAAAAAGCATCTTCTTGATTAAACATAGTATTCTCTTCTGCGGGAGGGTGAAATAATCCCCATAGTAGAGAGCGATGCGCGGCGGCGACCAATACATTATTGGCAGCCGATTTATTCCGTTTACCTATAAATTGGTAGCACCAGGAGGCCATCATCAGCATAAAATCGCCCCGGCAACTGCCGGACCCCAGCCGGATTAACTTCCGCCTGCTGCACTATTTCCGCGTTGTGGCGGAAGAAATGAACTTCACCCAAGCCGCGCTGAGACTGAATATTTCGCAGCCGCCGCTCAGCAAGCACATTAAAGAACTGGAAAGCCAACTGGGCGTGGCGCTATTCAGGCGCACCACCCGTTCGATGGCGCTGACGCTGGCCGGCCGCACGCTGTTTCGCAACGTCGAGATGTTGTTGGATCAGGCCGGCCATGCGTTGAATCAGGTGCAGCAATTGGGCCGTGGCGAGGCGGGTCATATGGTGGTCGGCATCGTCGGCACCTCGGTATGGGGCGGGTTGATCCCGGCATTGAAACGCTTTGCCGGGCAAACCGCCAACGTGACCTGGGCACTGAATGAGCTGACGCCCAGCCAGCAGATCACCGCGCTGCAAAAGCGTCATATCGATATTGGCGTCTGGCGAGAGGCCAGAGAACAGGCATTGCCGGGGTTGGCCTGCCAGCTGTTGGCGCGGGAAAACATTGCGGTGGTGCTGCCGCTCGATCACCCGCTGGCACAGGCGGAAAGCCTGCCGCTCGCGGCGCTGCAGCATGACAAATTCATGGTCCTGCCGCCGCACGAGGCCAGCCTGGGGCTGTATCTGCACAATCTGTGCCTGCAACAGGGTTTCAAACCGGACATCGCCTATCAGGTCAATGAACCGCAAACGCTGATGGCGCTGGTGGCCGAAGGTTATGGCATCACGCTGCTGCCGGACAGCTACGGGCGCATTCCCTGGCCCGGTGTGCGGTTCTGCCCGCTGCAGCAAGCACCCTCAGCGGATTTGTACGCCATTTATCATGCCGAGAGCGCCACGCCGGTAGTACAGGCGTTTCTGGAAATGCTGCGTGCGGTACCCTGACGGCGCCGCACGCAGTCGGCTTAAGGTGCCGGCTGTACCATAAACTGGCCGGCGGTACCGCGGTCCGCCATCTCCAGCGTCTGGCTGTAGAACAGGAACGGGAAGTGTTCCGAAGTGGACTGATTGAAGTAAACCAGCAGCTCGACGTCGCCGTCGACCCATACGGTGTCCTTCCAGCCGCGATCTTCCGCCATGGGCTGCGCGCCATTGACGCGTTTCACCAGGAATTGCACGCCCTGAATGTGGAACGCCTGCGGCGTATCCGCGTGAATGTTCCAGCGCTCCCAGGTGCCCTGCTGCATTTGCACATCGATACGGTTCATGTCCCAGATGGCGCCGTTGATCCCAGGCTGGCTGTCGCCAAGACGGAATTCGCGGGTGCGACTGGCGCTGCCGTCCAATAGTTGATCCGCCAACAGGCGCATCGGCAAGTTATCGGTCACCAACGGCAACAGGCCGGTAGGCCGCAGCGTCAGCACCTGTGTGGAGACCAGAATGCTCGAAGGTTCAAACAGACCGCGCAGGCGATCCATCATGCCCGCCGCTTCACCGGCGGTGATGGTTACCTCATCGCCTTTTGACATATCGATCAGCACTTCGCGGCGTTCGCCCGGCGCCAGCGAAAGTTGCTGCACCGCCACCGGCGCAGGCAGGAAGCCCTGATCGCTGGCGACAACGTTAAGCGGCCGGCCGTCGCTCAGTTGCAGCATGTAGCGGCGCGAGTTGGAAGCATTGAGCAGGCGCAGACGTACCCAGCCGCGTGAAACCTCGACGTAAGGATTTTGCACGCCGTTGACCAACAGCGTGTCACCGACAAAACCGCCCTGCGACGGCGGATCGTATTCCGGCGTACCGAAGTTATCCAACCGCTTGTCCTGAATGATCAGCGGGAAGTCGTCAACGCCGTAGTGGTTCGGCAACGGCAGCGCTTTGCTGACCTCATCCTCAACCAGCCACAGCCCGGTCAGGCCATTGTAAACGTGCGGTGCCATGCGGTTCGGCGTATTGGCGTGATACCAGCAGGTAGCCGCGCTCTGGCGAATGGGCAACACCGGCGACCAGTCAACGTTAGGCGACATCATGCGCGCCGCGCCGCCCATCAGGGTACCGGGCACCTGCAGGCCGCTGATGGTCATCGCCACCGGCTCCGGTAGACGGTTGCTGTAGATCAGCTTGACGTCGTCCCCGTTATAAACCCGCACCGTCGGCCCGAGATACATGCCGTTAATGCCCCACACCGATGCCTTGCGGTTATCCATAAACGCCCAGTGGGCACGCTGCAGGGTTAAAAACAGCGGCTGACCTCGGCGGGACTCCAGCAGCGGAGGAATGGGTAATGGCGTCTGCATTCCGCTCGCCTCAGCCCTCAGCGGCACGGCTCCCGCGCACAGCGCCAAGCCCGATGCCTGAATAAACTGACGTCGACTGAGTGACATATTTTCTCCATGAAAAGCAATGACTAAACTCTGGGCAAAGACCGGGCCCCTGTTAATCAGATTAGCAGGAGCCCAGGCGTTAACGGCAGCAGGCGCCGTTTAAAAATTCATTCTTTGAAGCCGGTTGGAATATTATTTTCCGGCCGCATTGCGCTGGGCGACTTCCTCGTCCAGTTCGGCGATTTTCGCCAGCATCAGCTCATGGCAATGGGCCGCCAGCTCACGCACATTTTCTCTGCCGTAATTGCTGATGTCGATCGGCTCCAGTATTTCTACGATCGCATGGCCATTATTCCAACGGTTAAGATTAATTTTACCGGTGGTGGTAGAAACGCAGATCGGCACAATCGGCACCCCTGCGGCAATGGCCGCGTGGAATGCACCGGTTTTAAACGGCATCAGCCCGCGCCCACGGCTGCGGGTGCCTTCAGGAAACATCCAGATCGAAATGTCTCTTTTTTTGAACTGTTCGGCTACCTGAGCAATGGTACCGTGCGCTTTGGCGCGGTTATCCCGATCAATCAGCAGATTGCCGGTCAGCCAATACAGCGGACCAAAAAAGGGAACCCACAACAGGCTTTTTTTACCTACGGTCACGGTTCGCGGCTGCACGGCTTTGGCGGCCGTCACCATATCGTAATTATTCTGGTGATTGGCGATATAAATGCAGTTGCCGTTTTTGGCCGCATCGGCCGGTACGCGGACTTCTACTTTCAGCCCGAATAACCCGGACAGGCGGCCAAACAGGTGGCCGAACGTCGCCACATGGCGGGGATCGCGGGGACGGAATAATAAACAGTAAATAGAACCGAAAATGCACACCAGAAGACAATACAGAGTGGCGAGCACGGCACGCAAAATTAATAACATAACAACCTCATTAGCACACTGCCGACGCAGCCTGAAGCGCTGCGCAGATCCCTTTACTCATTCTTTGATTGCAGAGTCCGAAAACCTGTCCTGCATTTTTTTCTATTTTCCCGCCAGCCGACGATACGCACAATAATTTTATGCAGGGAAATGTTAACTATTTGAAAATAATTGCCGGTGGCTGGAAATAAAGCGGGCGCAGCATGCTGCGCCCGTTTGTTATGCCGTCAGGTTTACTCTTCGCTGTCGCCCGCAGGCGCACGCGCCGGCGCATCGACCTCTACGCGATCGATTCGCTGCAGGCCACGCGGCAGTGAGGTACCTTTACGGCCACGCTCCGCACGGAATTTCTGCAAATCTTCCGGGCGCAGCGTCAGCTTGCGTTTGCCCACATGCAAGGTCACGGAGGTTTGCGGCGGCAACACGAACAGCCACGCCAGTTTGTCTTCACCGGAAGCGGCCTGCGCCGCCGGGATGGAAACAATCTTGTTGCCCTTGCCCTTCGACAGCTGCGGCAAATCGGCAACCGGGAACAGCAACATGCGCCCGGCGGCGGTGATCGACAGCAACATGTCGTCGTCGCCGTGGATTTCCATCGGCGCCAGCGCCTTGGCGTTATCCGGCAGGGTGATCATCGCCTTACCGGCACGGTTGCGCGCCACCAAGTCGTTGAAAGTACAAACGAAACCGTAACCGGCGTCAGAGGCCATCAGCAGTTTCTGATCGTCCGCCGCCATCAGTACTTGTTCGATGGTGGCGCCCGGCGGTGGCGTCAGCTTGCCGGTTAACGGCTCGCCCTGCCCGCGTGCCGAAGGCAGCGTCAGCGGATCAAGCGCGTAGCTGCGCCCGGTGGAGTCGATAAACACCACCGGCTGGTTGGTTTTGCCGCGCGCCGCGCTGCGATAGCTGTCGCCGGCCTTGTAGCTCAGGCCGCTTGGATCGATATCGTGGCCCTTGGCGCTGCGTACCCAGCCCATTTCCGACAGTACGATGGTCACCGGCTCGGACGGCACAAAATCGTGCTCGCTCATTGCCTTGGCTTCCGCACGCTCGGTAATCGGCGAGCGGCGATCGTCGCCATAGGCCTGCGCATCGGCCTGGATCTCTTTTTTGATCAGGGTATTCAGCTTGCGTTCGGAAGCCAGCAATGCCTGCAGGTGATCGCGTTCTTTGGCCAGCTCATCCTGCTCGCCGCGGATCTTGAACTCTTCCAGCTTCGCCAAATGGCGCAGTTTCAGCTCGAGGATCGCTTCCGCCTGGGTGTCGGAAATGCCGAAACGCTGCATCAGCACCGGCTTGGGTTCGTCCTCGCTGCGGATGATGTGGATCACTTCATCAATATTGAGGAACGCCACCAGCAAACCTTCCAGAATGTGCAGGCGTTTCAGCACTTTTTCCAGACGGTAATTCAGGCGGCGGCGCACCGTGTCGCGGCGGAATGCCAGCCATTCGGTGAGGATTTCAACCAGCCCTTTGACCTGCGGGCGGTTGTCCAGACCGATCATGTTCATATTGATGCGGTAGCTGCGCTCCAGATCGGTGGTGGCGAACAGATGGTTCATCACCTGATCCAGATCGATACGGTTGGAGCGCGGCACAATCACCAGCCGCGTCGGGTTCTCGTGATCGGATTCGTCACGCAGATCTTCCACCATCGGCAGCTTTTTGGCGCGCATCTGGCTGGCGATCTGCTCCAGCACCTTGGCGCCGGAAACCTGGTGCGGCAAGGCGGTGATCACCGCGCTGCCGTCTTCTTTTTTCCATACGGCGCGCATGCGCACCGAACCGCGGCCGTTTTGGTAAATTTTACGGATTTCATCGCGCGGCGTAATGATTTCGGCTTCGGTCGGGAAGTCCGGGCCCTGCACGAACTCGAGCAACTCCTCAAGCCCTGCGCCGGGTTTGTCGATCAGCGCCACCACGGCGGCAGCCACTTCGCGCACGTTGTGCGGCGGGATGTCGGTCGCCATGCCGACGGCAATGCCGGTGGTGCCATTGAGCAGGATGTTGGGCAGGCGCGCCGGCAACATCTTCGGCTCTTGCATGGTGCCGTCAAAGTTCGGCACCCAGTCAACGGTGCCCTGGCCCAATTCGGCCAGCAGCACTTCCGCATATTTGGACAGGCGAGATTCGGTATAACGCATCGCCGCGAAGGATTTCGGATCGTCCGGCGCCCCCCAGTTCCCCTGGCCGTCTACCAGCGGATAGCGATAAGAGAACGGCTGCGCCATCAGCACCATAGCTTCATAGCAGGCGCTGTCGCCGTGCGGATGGTATTTACCCAGCACGTCACCCACGGTACGGGCGGATTTTTTGAATTTGGCGCTGTTGTTCAGCCCCAGTTCGGACATGGCGTAGATAATGCGGCGTTGTACCGGCTTTAGACCGTCGCCAATGTACGGCAACGCCCGATCCATGATGACGTACATGGAATAGTTCAGATAGGCGTTTTCAGTGAATGTGTGCAGCGGTAAACGCTCTACACCGTCATGAGTCAGATCACTCATTACTCAATTATCCTCAGACCGTGGCTTGGCAATCCCTGGACGACAAAGCAAAGGGTACAGCTTGTCGATTCTGTCGGCGATAGTAACCCATCAGCAGGGTAGCTGTCACAGTTGGCGCAGCAATCACCTTGTGAAGCCGATTCAACTGCCGATTTTATGCAAAAATTCATTGTCTGCCGGTGGATTTGTTGACTCCGAGTCAACACTGTTGTGCGCTGGATCCCATTTTTACCGGCATTGCTAACGATTACACTCCCTGTCAGCGAAATGTTTTCTGCGCCAAAACGCGGAAAGCTCCCCCTATTTCAACTCTGACAGGAGCCGCGAAAAATGAGCAATATCCTGATTATTAATGCTAAAAAACAATTCGGTCATTCTAATGGCGAACTCAACCAAACGCTGAGCGACGTGGCGGAAAGCTACCTGCGCGACGTGAAACACGATGTGCAGGTGACCGTGGTCGACGACGGTTATGATATTGAGGCCGAAGTGCAGAAATACCTGTGGGCCGACGTGGTGATTTATCAGATGCCGGGTTGGTGGATGGGCGAACCCTGGATCCTGAAAAAATACATCGATGAAGTGTTCACCGCCGGGCACGGCAGCCTGTACGCCAGCGACGGTCGCACCCGCGCGGACGCCGGCAAGAAATACGGCTCCGGCGGCCTGATTCAGGGCAAGAAATACCTGCTGAGCCTGACCTGGAACGCGCCGCTGGAGGCCTTTACCGATCCGCAGCAGTTTTTCCATGGCGTCGGCGTTGACGGCGTTTATCTGCACTTCCACAAAGCCAACCAGTTCCTGGGCATGGAAGCGCTGCCGACCTTTATCTGTAATGACGTGATTAAACAACCTGATATCGACAGCGATATCGCACGTTATCGCGCGCACCTGGCAGAAATTTTTGCTTAACTAAGACCGCTTAAGCACATAAATCAATGAGGTTGTGATGATCACCGTAATTGCAGAAATCAAGACCAAGCCGGGCCACCGTGAAACGGTGCTGAAAGCGATCGAAAAACTGATCCCGTTGGTACTGGCGGAAGAGGGTTGCGGCGAATATACGCCGATGATCGACAGCCATACTCAGGCACCGTGGCAGAAACTGTCGCCGGACTCGGTGTTTATGCTGGAAAAATGGGAAAGCCAGGCGCACCTGGAAAAACATCTGGATATCGCGCATATGCACAAGCATCGCGACACCATCAAAGACAGCGTGGTTGGCGTGACCATTCACGTGCTGGGTAACGCGCTGTAATACCTGGGGCTGCTCTGGCCCCTACAGCGTCTGCGCGTCGATATGCGCGCTGACGTAGTCCAGAAAACAGGTAATACGCGCCGCCAACTGGGTATTGCGGTAATACACCGCATTAATCGGCTGGCGCACGTCCAGCGTATCCTGTTCCAGCAGTTGCACCAACCGTCCGCTTTGCCGATCGTCGCGCGTCATGAAGTCCGCCAACTGCACTATTCCTTCGCCACGTAACGCCAGTTGCCTCAGCGTTTCACCGCTGGATGCCGAGAGGGTCGGCGTAATGGCGAAATGCTGCGCCTGCGGGTTGCGCAGCGGCCACAGATTGAGTGATTCCGGTTGGCTAAAGCCGAGCAGACAGTGGTCGCGCAGCGCTTCCACGCTGTTTGGGGTGCCGTAACGCTCAAGATAATCCGGGCTGGCGAGAATGCGCAAACGGCTGGCCCCCAGCAGACGCGCATGAATGGTCGAGTCGCGCAGTGTGCCGATGCGAATGGCAATATCGGTGCGCTTCTCCAGCAGATCGATGATCAGGTTGTCGGTGTTCAACTCCAGCTCGATCTGCGGGTAACTTTGGCGAAACCCCGCCACCAGCGGCACTATCACGTGTTCCATAAACGGGGCGGCGGCGTTGACCCGCAATTTGCCGGCCGGGATCAACCTGCGCAGCGCCATCTGCTCTTCGGCGTTCTCCACCGAACTGATAATGTCGCGTGCATGGCCAAGAAAGCTTTGACCTTCTTCGGTCAGCTCAAGCCGGCGCGTGGTGCGGCGCATCAGGGTGGTGTCGAGTTTCTTTTCCAGACGACTGAGCGCGCGGCTGATACCGGACGTGGTCTGGCCGAGCTGCTCAGCGGCGGAGGTAATGGAGCCGCTGTCGACCACAGAGATAAACGCCAGCAATTCTTCGAGGGTGATTTTCATGCATTCCGCCCAGAGTGGTCGGGTGCGGCTTGCGCCCCCCTGCGGGAAGAAGGCCCGGCGCAGAAGCCGGGCCTGACATATGGATCAGAATCAGACGGAAAGTTCGGCCATGTCGCCTTTGTCCTGCAGCCAGTTACGGCGGTCTTCAGAACGTTTCTTGGCCAGCAGCATGTCCATCATCGCCAGCGTCTGAGCCACATCGTCATCGCTCACCGTCAGTTGCACCAGACGACGGGTATTGGGGTCGAGCGTGGTTTCACGCAGTTGCAGCGGGTTCATCTCGCCCAGCCCTTTAAAGCGCTGAACGTTCGGTTTGCCCTTTTTGCGCTTCAACTGTTCCAGCACGCCGGCTTTCTCTTCTTCATCCAGCGCGTAGAACACCTCTTTGCCGAGGTCGATGCGATACAGCGGCGGCATTGCCACATACACGTGGCCGCCCTTCACCAGCGAACTGAAGTGGCGCACGAACAGCGCGCACAGCAGCGTGGCGATGTGCAAGCCGTCGGAGTCCGCATCCGCCAGGATACAGATTTTGCCGTAACGCAGTTGGCTGAGATCTTCGCTGTCCGGATCGATGCCGATCGCCACGGAAATGTCATGCACCTCCTGCGAGGCCAACACTTCGTCCGAAGACACTTCCCAGGTATTCAGGATTTTGCCCTTCAGCGGCATGATGGCCTGATACTCGCGATCGCGAGCCTGCTTGGCTGAACCGCCCGCCGAGTCCCCTTCCACCAGGAACAGTTCGGTCATGTTCAGATCCTGCGAAGTGCAGTCCGCCAGTTTACCCGGCAGAGCCGGGCCGCTGGTCAGCTTCTTGCGCACCACTTTCTTGGCGGCGCGCAGACGGCGCTGGGCGCTGGAAATAGCCAGCTCGGCCAGCTGTTCCGCCGCCTGTACGTTCTGGTTCAGCCACAGGCTGAAGGCGTCTTTCACCACGCCGGAAACGAACGCCGCGCATTGGCGCGACGACAGGCGTTCTTTGGTCTGCCCGGCAAACTGCGGATCCTGCATCTTCACCGACAACACGTAAGCGCAGCGGTCCCAGATGTCTTCGGCGGACAGCTTTACGCCGCGCGGCAGAATATTGCGGAACTCGCAGAACTCGCGCATCGCGTCCAGCAGCCCCTGACGCAGGCCATTAACGTGGGTGCCGCCCTGCATGGTCGGGATCAGGTTAACGTAGCTTTCGGTCAGCAACTCGCCGCCTTCCGGCAGCCACAACAGCGCCCAATCCACCGCTTCGGTATCGCCGGCGAAGTTGCCGACAAACGGCGCTTCCGGCAGGGTGATCAGGCCGTTGACCGCTTCCATCAGGTAATCGGTCAGGCCGTCCTGATAGCACCAGCGTTGCTCGGTGTTGTTCAGCTTGTCGATAAAGTAAATTTCAACGCCGGGGCACAGCACCGCTTTGGCTTTCAGCAAATGGCTCAGGCGCGAAACCGAAAAGCGCGGGCTGTCGAAGAACTTCTCGTCAGGCCAGAAGTGGATGCTGGTGCCGGTATTGCGTTTACCGCAGCTGCCGGTTATCGCCAGTTCTTGCACCTTGTCGCCGTTTTCGAAGGCGATGCTGTAGACGTTGCCGTCACGCTTGACGTTGACTTCCACCCGCGTAGACAGGGCGTTAACCACCGAAATCCCCACGCCGTGCAGGCCGCCGGAGAACTGATAGTTTTTATTGGAGAATTTACCGCCCGCATGCAAGCGGCACATGATCAATTCAACCGCCGGGACGCCTTCTTCAGGGTGGATATCCACCGGCATACCGCGGCCGTCGTCGATCACTTCCAGTGACTGATCGGCGTGCAGAATCACGTCGATGCGCTTGGCGTGGCCGGCCAGGGCTTCATCGACGCTGTTATCGATCACCTCTTGGCCGAGGTGATTTGGGCGCGTCGTGTCGGTATACATGCCGGGACGACGGCGCACTGGTTCTAGACCGCTGAGTACTTCAATGGCATCAGCGTTATAGCTGGATTGAGTCATCGTTGAATTTTTTCGTGGTTAGTAAGGAAGGTGCCTATACCCGTCGTCTTTCAAGCCGCAGGGTATAACTCGCTTATTCACACAGCGTTTAGCCCTAAAAAATCCACAATCTGGGGGAAGTAGTGCTCGAAACCGACGAAGGCGTGGTTTCCACCCGACTCCACCGTTTGCCGGCACGCAGTGTAATAGGCCACCGCCTGCCCATAATCGAGAATTTCATCGCCCGTTTGTTGCAGCAACCAGATTAAATCCGGTGACTCCAAGGGATCGACCTGCATCGTTTTCAGATCGTAAACGTGACGTGACTCTAACACATATTGTTGACCGGTGTAGGGGTTCTCGTTTTTGCCAAGGTAGTCAATCAACAGCTCAAACGGCTTCACAGCGGGGTTAACCACTACCGCCGGCAGTGAAAAACACTGTGAAAGCCAGGTGGCGTAGTATCCGCCCAGCGAAGAACCCACGATGCCCAAGGTCTGCCCGGCGCGTTCCATCACCATGTTTTCAAGCATCTCGGCGGCATCGGCCGGAAAAACCGGCAATTGCGGCACCAGCATCTCGATGTCCGGGTGATTGTCAGCCAGCCACGCCTTGAACGAGGTTGCCTTGGCCGAGAGCGGCGAACTGTTAAAACCGTGCAAATAAAGTAGCGTCGACATCAGTACCCTTCCGAATCCATGTCGGGGCGAAAATCATCGTTTTCCAAGCGGAAAACCTGGGTCTCGACGCGGCCGTCCGGCAGCAGATCGAGATAGCGCCAGCCGGGCGAAACGTCGTCGATGGTAAAATTGGTGCAGTGCGGCTTGAATTGCACGCAGGTGGAAGGCGATGCCAGCAACCGGCGGCCCTGCCATTCCAGATCCAGATCCTGGTGAATATGCCCGCACACCACGGTGTTTACGTTCGGGTAGCGCAGCAACACCGCGCCCAGCGTGTGCGGGTTGCGCAAGCTGTGCTGATCGAGCCAGGTGCAACCGGAAGGCAGCGGATGATGATGCAGCAGCAGTAACGTATAACGCTCGGGGTGGGCCTGCAGGCAGCGCTCCATCCACTCAAGTTGATAGTCGCTCAGTTCGCCGTGCGGCACGCCAAACACCTGGCTGTCCAGCAGCAACACCTGCCAGTTATCGCCCAGCAGCACCTGCTTTGACGGGGCAATGCCTGCGGCGGCCAGCGCATCGACCATCGCCGGCTGAAAATCATGGTTGCCCGGCAGCCAGACGCAAGGCGCAGGCAGCCGCGCAATACCTTCGGCAAAGTGCCGGTAAGCAGCCAGAGAATGATCCTGCGCCAGGTCGCCGGTGGCGACGACCAGATCGAAACCGCGCTGCTGCGCCATGATGGCGTCCAGCACCGCGTGGTAGCTGCGATAGGTATTGATGCCGAGCAAGGTCTCGTTTTCGCCGGCAAAAAGGTGGGTATCTGTTATTTGCAGAATCCTGACCCTGGCCCCACTTGCCACGGTCAGTTTAAACAGGCTTTCCAAATGGTGTCCTTTGTTATTTCAGTCTGTTTAACAAACCGGAACCGCCATCGCTCCATGCGCCAAACAGTAGCGCAACCAATCAGCAAGAAACTGGTTAATTTGATGCTTTTCGTCGCGTTGATGCAACTTTTTATTGGGATAATCATAACGCGCTTTAAAGCGGTAGATCTGCTGACTGGAACACACTTCCGCAACCATCGCGTCGTGATACAGCCGCACCGTCATGGCAGGCAGGCTCCAATAACTGACCGCCGGCGCGGTCTGCTCGATCTGCACCAGCGAGGTGTAGCGCGTGGATTCAACAATAGTCAGACGATAACTGGCGCCGTTCACCTGATAAGTCACCGTTTCGCCCACTTCATCGTTGCGCGGCAGCAAGCGGCGCAATTGCGCGAAGTTGGTTTCACACAATCTCATCATTTCCGGGAAATCAGGGGTATAGCGCTGTTTCATTGGTTGGCCCACTCTTTTCTTAACGATTCATGGTGCAACGCCAGCCACTGCAATGCAATCACAGATGCGGCGTTATCAATCGCGCCTTCTTCAACCCAACGGTAAGCCTGTTCGCGGCTAACCACGTGGACACGGATATCTTCATGCTCTTCTTCCAACCCATGGATGCCTTCGGCGGTAGTGGCGTCCACTTCGCCCACCATGATTGACAGCCGCTCGCTGGTGCCGCCAGGGCTTGCCAGGTAGCTCAACACCGGTTTGCAGCGCCCGACCTCGACGCCGGCTTCTTCCTGCGCTTCACGGCGGCACACGTCTTCGACGCTCTCGCCGGTTTCGATCATACCCGCCACCATTTCCAGTAGCCAGGGGGAACTACTGGTATCGACCGCGGCGATGCGCAGTTGTTCAATCAACACCACCTCGTCCCGCACCGGGTCATAGGGCAGCAGCACCGCCGCGTGGCCGCGTTCGAAAATCTCGCGTTTTACCTCCGGGCTCATGTCGCCGTTGAACAAGCGATGGCGGAACCGATAAAGATTGAGTGAAAAAAAACCACGATAAAGCGTCTCACGTGCAATAATTTCTACATCGTTTTTATCGAGAGTGACGGGCGACGGCTGCGAGTGGTTCATAAGCGAATTCTCCTGCGTGAGTATGCCGATAAAATAAACAGTTTTGATGACAGAAACGGCGGGGTAATCTTCCGCAGCTTTATGCTAGATTGTGAGCCATGATATCAGCTGTAACCTGCTCGACCAGTTGAACCAAAGTAAACACAACGGTCTGAAAGGCAAAAGATACGCGAGATGGCACATTCAGCCACCTTATGCGAACAACAGACTCTGCTAGAATCGGCAACTATTTCGTCTATCGTCAGCGCTAACCATAGCAATATTGCTGCACAACAAGGAATGCAAATGAAGAAACTGCTCCCCCTTCTTATCGGACTGAGCCTGAGCGGCTTCAGTGCAATGAGCCAGGCAGAGAACCTGCTGCAGGTTTACAAACAGGCCAGGGAAAGTAACCCGGATCTGCGCAAGACTGCCGCTGACCGTGACGCCGCATTCGAAAAAATCAACGAAGCGCGCAGCCCGCTGCTGCCGCAGTTGGGTTTGAGCGCAGGTTATAACCGCAGTTATGGTTATCGTGACAGCCGCGACATGAACAGCAACACCACCAGTGGCTCATTAGCGCTGACCCAAACCATTTTCGACATGTCGAAATGGCGCGCGTTGACGCTGCAGGAAAAAACCGCCGGTATTTCCGACGTGACCTTCCAGACCTCGTCGCAACAGCTGATCCTCGACACCGCCACCGCCTATTTCAACGTGCTGAGCGCCATCGACTCGCTGTCCTATACTCAGGCGCAAAAACAGGCGGTTTACCGCACCCTGGATCAAACCACCCAACGTTTTAACGTGGGTCTGGTGGCGATCACCGACGTGCAAAACGCCCGTTCCAACTACGATACCGTGCTGGCGTCCGAAGTGACCGCCCGCAACACTCTGGATAACGCGCTGGAAAAACTGCGCCAGGTAACCGGCACCTTCTACCCGGAACTGGCCTCGTTGAATACCGACAGTTTCAACACCAAACGCCCGGAAGCGGTAAATAACCTGCTGAAAGAAGCCGAAGCCCGCAACCTGAGCCTGCTCTCCGCCCGTCTGAGCCAGGATCTGGCGCGCGAGCAAATCAAATCAGCGCAAACCGGCTATATGCCGACCGTTGATTTCAGCGCTTCAACCGCCGTGTCCAACAACAGATACAGCGGTTCAAATAATCTTTCTCAAGACAACGATGCCGGCGAGAACAAAGTAGGGCTGAGTTTCAATCTCCCGCTGTACAGCGGCGGCCAGACCAATTCCCAGGTGCAGCAGGCGCAGTACAACTTCGTCGGCGCCAGTGAGCAGTTGGAAAGCGCACACCGCAGCGTAGTGCAGACCGTGCGTTCGTCGTTCAACAACGTGAACGCTTCGATCAGCAGCATCAACGCCTACAAGCAGGCCGTGGTCTCTGCCCAGAGTTCATTGGATGCGATGGAAGCCGGTTATCAGGTAGGTACCCGTACTATCGTTGACGTGTTGGATGCCACCACCACGCTGTATAACGCCAAGCAGCAGCTCTCCAGCGCGCGTTATACCTATCTGATCAACCAGTTGAACATCAAGTCCGCACTCGGCACGTTGAATGAAAATGACCTGCTGTTACTGAACGGTGCGTTGGGCAAACCGGTTTCTACCTCGCAGGATGTGGTAGCACCGCCGACCAGCGCGCAGGACGCTTACGCGGACGGTTATAACGACAATGCCCCTGCGTCGCAAACGGCTGCACCGGCTCCGGTCGCAACCCGCGCTTCTGCGCCGGCGATCACCACCACCCAGCCGGCGCGCAGCGACAGCGGTAACCCATTCCGCAACTGATTCGCGCACTGCCATACACGGGGCCCGGCATCTGCCGCGCCCCGTTTTTTTTGCCTCAAAGCCGGTTCTGCCCGCCGCCTCACAGCCAGCCCCCCGCCCTGCGGTGGTATCATCAGCGCCATTGCCTTATCTCAGTCCGGATGGGATCCCATGGAGAACACCTCAAGCTGGCAACAGTTGATGGCCGATGGCGCATTGCCGCTCGCACAGCGCCCTGCGCCGGCAATCTATGCTTCCTGGTTGCGCTGCCGCAGCCTGATGCAGCCCGCAGTGTGGAAAGCACCGCACCTTGCGCTCGGCGCCACCTTCAACTCTATCTGCCAGCGTAAAAACGATCTGCTGACGCTTGGCCAGGCGTCGCTGGAAGATGCCTGCGAATATATGGAGCCACGCCGCTGCCTGCTGATGATCCTCGACGAAAGCGGCTGCATGCTGTGGCTGTGCGGTGACGCCCTGACTCGCGAACGCCTGCAGCAATTGGGGTTTACCCCCGGCGCCTATTGGGCCGAGGGCGACATTGGCACCAACGCGCCTTCGCTGGCGGCGGCAGAAGGCCACCCGATACAGGTGAGCGGCAACGAGCACGTGCGGCAGGCGCTGCACGACTGGTCATTCTGCGCCACGCCGGTTTATGACAACAGCGGCCGCCAGCGCGGCTCGATTGCGCTGGGCTGCCTGCTGGCGGACTGCGCCGCCGGCGATCTGTCACTGACGCTGGCGATCGCACGCGAGATAGGCAATTCGCTGAACGCCGACGGCCTGTTGGCGGAGTCCAACCGCCACCTGAATCAGCTTTACGGTTTGCTTGACGGGGTGGATGACGGGGTGATGGCCTGGGACCATCGCGGCTACCTGCAATACATCAACCAGCGGGCCGCCACCCTACTGAAGTTGGACGAACAGCAGAGCCAGGGCAAACCCTTGACGCAGTTGCTGACGCTACCCGCCCTGCTCAACCGGGCCATCGCTCAGCGCCAACCGCTGCAACACGTTGAAGTCACTTTCGAAAGCCAGCGGCAGTTTATCGCCGCGCTGCTGACCCTAAAACCGATCTTCGACGGCGAGCGCTGCAGCTTTATCGCCCTGCTGCACCCGATTGAACGGCTGCACCAGTACGTCAGCAGCCAACTGGGCCGCGTCAGCCACAGCTTTGAACAGATGCCTTCCGCCTCCCTGGAGATGCGCCGGTTGATCCGCTACGGCCAGCAGGCGGCAAAAGGCCAGCACCCGATCCTGCTGTGCGGCGAAGAAGGGGTCGGCAAGGAGCGGCTCAGCCAGGCAATCCACAACGCCAGTGAACGCGCCGCCGGGCCGTATATCGCGCTTAACTGCCAGTTGATGCCGGAAGCGCAGGGGCTGCGTGAACTGTTGGGCAGCGACGCCAGCGAGGAGGAAGCGGGCCAGCTCAGCAAGTTTGAACTGGCCAACGGCGGCACGCTGTACCTGGAGCAAATTGAGTATCTGCCGGCGGAAATGCAGTCTGCGCTGCTGCAGGTGCTGAAAACCGGCGTGGTAATGCGGCTGAATTCCAACCGGGTGATCCCGGTCGATGTGCGGGTGATCGCCGGCAGCGCCGCCAATCTGCCGTTGTTGGTGCAGCAGAACCGCTTTCGCCGCCAGCTGTTTTACAGCCTGCAGGCGTTCGAGATCCAGATCCCGGCGCTGCGCCAGCGGCTGAGCGACATTCCGCTGTTGGTAAAGCACCACCTGCGTACGCTGGAACAGCATTTCCAGTGCCGATTCCGGGTCGATGACGACGTCATGGCCCAGTTGGGCCTGTATCTGTGGCCCGGCAACGATCTGGAGCTGAAAGGCGTGGTTGAGCGTACGGCGATGATTTGCCACGGCCACCATCTCCAGTTAGCGGACTTGCCCACACATTTGCTCAGCCACCAGCCGTTGCTGGAAAGTGAACCGCAGCCGGGTACGCCACTGCTGACGTTGGCGGAAATGGAACGCCAGGCGATCATTCGCACTGCCAACGTCAGCCGCGGGCAGCTCAATGAAATGGCGCAGCTGTTGGGCATCGGCCGCACCACGCTGTGGCGGAAAATCAAACAATATCAGATTGATATACACCAATTTAAGCTGCGCGCCTGATAGCTCAGCTCAATGACTGAGCTGCAATACCCCACGCGCCGCGTCCAGCATCGCTTTCTGGCCGCTACGGGTTTTGCTCAGGCAGTCGTTCATGCCGATCACCATCGGGATGCCCATCGCCTTCGCCAGAATCGCGCTGTGCGACAGCGCATTGCCGCCGCTCAGGCAGATGCCGAGCACCAGGCGACGATCGAGCATCACCACGTCGGAAGGCATCAGTTCGTCCATCACCAGAATCGAGGGCACAGTC
This sequence comes from Serratia inhibens, assembly GCF_003591175.1. Lineage (GTDB taxonomy): Bacteria > Pseudomonadota > Gammaproteobacteria > Enterobacterales > Enterobacteriaceae > Serratia > Serratia inhibens. Next base: position 130,598 of record NZ_QYYG01000007.1, read on the forward strand.
AGCGTAATCGGCTGTAGCGGCTGCTGTTGCAGATGGCTCAGGGTGCGGCGCAGCATGTCCCGCACGTCCAGTTCGCGCGCCCGCATGTACTCATCGTCCAGCGCACGATAATCCTCGATGATCGCCTCCATTTCCTGCCGCCAGGCCTGCTCGGCGCTGCATTGTTGCTGAGCAATGCGCGTATAGGCCGCCTGTTGCAGATCCGGATCGTCCAGCAGCATGCTGTGCGCACCGAAAATCGCCGCCTGCGGTTTGCCAATCAATGTGCCGGTACGCTCCGCCAGCCGGTTGAGATCGCTCAGGGTATGCTGCAGCGCCTCGCGCAGCCGCTGCTGTTCGGTCAGCACGTCGTCCGCGCCAATCGGGCGCTCGGTCACCGTCGGCCAGAAGCTGAGCGCCTGCAACACCGGGCCGCTGGTCACGCTTTCCGCCACCGGGATGCCGTGCAGCGAGGGCAGTTGCTGCTCTGAAACCGTTTCGCCAAAGTGCTGTTCCGCCAGCGCCCTGAACGCCGTCAGCGCCTGCTCAGCCTGCGGACCGTCGGCAATCAACCTAACGGTGTCACCGTACCGCACCTGCAACAACGCCAGTTGATTGAGGCTGCGCGGATTGGCGCATTGCCCCTGTTTTTCCAACACCAGCTCGGCCTCAAAAGGCGCCAACGTTTCCGCCAGCCGCGCCGCCGGTCGGGCATGCAACCCATGCGGGTTCTGCACCGTCCAACTGACGCTTTTTCCCTGCGTCAACGGCAATTCAACGCTTTTTGCCGCCGGTGCGGCTTCCCCCAGTTGCGCCTGCTTGGCCAGCAGCGCGCCCTGAGCTTCTGCCAGCACCTGTTCCAGCCCGGCACCGGAATTGGCGGCGACCACCGCGGCCAGCGTCCCCTCAACCAGCGGTGCCGAACACAGCCGCACTTTGGCGGCCAACTGAGGTTCCAGCAGCTCGATCGCGGTTTCTGCGCTCAGCAACGCACTGCCCAAATCCATCAGCACTACAATGCCTGCGCCGTCCGCCACCGACTCAATAGCTTCCATGACTTTGATCGCATCTGTGCCTATAGGATGCTCGGTGTCATCGACGCCCGCCGCCAGCACCAGTTTGCAGCCGTCGCCGCGCATCATCTGCAGCGCCAGCTCTTCGACCCCGCGCGCCAGCTGCGCGCTGTGGGAAACTACAACGATATTGATCATCTCGCCTCCTGCTAGTGGCCGGCGACCTCGGCCAGCGTTTTTATCATCAGCATCACCGAGGTGGCACCCGGATCCTGATGGCCGATGCTGCGCTCACCCAGGTAGCTGGCCCGCCCTTTACGCGCCTGCATGGTGATAGTGCTCTCTACCGCCTGCTCCGCCCGTTCACTGGCGCGCTGCATGGCCTCTGCCACGCTCAACTGCTGCTGCGCCGACTGGCCGAGGCTTTCCACCACCGGCCACCAGACGTCGCACATGGTTTTATCGCCCGGCTCTGCCTTGCCGCGCATCACCACGCCCTCGACACCCTCTTGCATCATCTGATGGAGCTCCGCCAGATCCAGGCTTTGCTTGGCATTGGCCGCCTGTGCCGCTCGGATAAAGAAAGTGCCGAACAGCGGGCCGCTGGCACCGCCAACGCTCGACAACAGCGTCATGCCGGTATTTTTGAGAATAAAACCGATGTCTTTATCCGCTACCGACGGCAGCTTTTCCACCACCTTGTTGAAACCGCGGTTCATGTTCAGGCCATGGTCGGCATCGCCAATTTCGGTATCCAGCCGGGTCAGAAAATCACGCTGCCGGGTAAACACCTCGCCGCAGCGCATCAGCCAATCCACTACTTGTTGTTTCGTTAATGCCATAGATCCTCCTAGCAACCCCAACGCAGCGCGGGCGTTTTCACCGGCGCATCCCACAATGCCAACAGCTCGTCATCCACCTTCAGCAGGGTGATCGATACTCCCTGCATGTCCAGCGAGGTGCAATAGGCTCCCACCAGGCTGCGTTCAACGATCATTCCCGCCTCGGCGCAGCGCTCCGCCAACCGGTGATAAACGCCGTAGAGTTCGGACAGAGGTGTCGCCCCCAGATTATTCACCAGCGCAATCACCCGGTCGCCGCGCGTCAGCGGCTGCTTGGTCTGCACTTCATCGCGCCATTCGCCCTGCCGGCGATCCCAGGCACGAATGGTGCGCTGGTAATGCCCATGTTCGATCAGGGTATGAAACATGTCATCCACCGCCGCATTGAGGCCGGTGAACGAACGCCGTGCAATACCCGGCTCGCCGTGAATACCGACGCCGAACTCCATCTCGTTTTCCGCCAGCACAAACGAGGGTTTGCCGGCTGCGGGCACGGTACAGGCGCCCAGCGCGATGCCAATCGAATGCCCTTGATTGTTGATCCTGTGGCCCAGCGTCACCACGGTGTCCAGATCGTCGCCGCGTGCCGTCGCGGCACCGAGCAATTTTTCCATCAGTACGGTATTCGCCACGCCACGTCGGCCGGCGGTGAACAGGCTGTCCTTGACCGCCACGTCATCGTCCACCAATACCGTCGCCACCTGAGTGCCGCTGTCGTGCAGCAGTTCGGTGGCGGTTTCGAAATTCAGCACGTCGCCGGTGTAGTTTTTGATCAGCAACAACACCCCGGCACCACCGTCGATAGCCTGGCCGCACTCGTACATTTTATCCGGCGTCGGCGAGGTAAAAATCTCCCCCGGGCAGGCGCCGTCGAGCATGCCTTCGCCGACAAAGCCGCAGTGCATCGGTTCGTGGCCGCTGCCGCCGCCGGACAGGATAGCCACCTTGCCCGCTACCGGCGCGTCGGCGCGGGTAACGAATACCGGCTCCTGATGCACCAACAGTTCAGGGTGCGCTTCCGCCAGCCCCAGCAGTTGCTCTTCCAGTACCGACTCAACCTCATTGATCAGTTTTTTCACGGTCATTTCCTCGTTTAGCCAATGGGACGCAGCCTGCTGCGCCCCTGCGGTATCAGCGTTGGTGTTGTTGCAGCCAGGCGCTGCCCAGCCGGTCTGCCGTCAAGATTGCGGCCTGTACGCCGGCCGGCGTCACCTTGAACGGCATGTTGTGGATGGTTTCGCCGGTGGCGCAGCTGGCTTCGGCAACCGCCATGACTTTCTCTGCCGCATCGCCGCTAACGCCCATCTCGGCCAGCGTGATGGGCAGGCCGATGCGGTGGCAGAAATCCAGCACCGTTTCGATCTGCGCCATGCTGCTGTTTTGCAGCACCAGTTGCGATAGCGTGCCGAAAGCCACTTTCTCGCCGTGGTACAGGTGATGGCACTCTTCCAGCACGGTAAAACCGTTGTGAATAGCATGTGCCGCCGCCAACCCGCTGCTTTCAAAACCAATGCCGCTCAAATAGGTATTGGCCTCGATAATGCGTTCGACCGCTTCCGTCACCACGCCGGCCTCGACCGCCAGTTTGGCTTTGACGCCTTCTGCCAGCAGCGTTTCATAGCACAGCCGCGCCAGGCTAAGCGCCGCCAGCGTCGATTTGCCGCCCGCCATGCTGGTTGCCTGAGCATCGAAACAAGCCTGCGCCTCAAAATAGGTGGAAAGCGCATCGCCCATTCCCGCCACCAAGAGGCGCACCGGTGCCTTGGCGATAATCGCGCTGTCCATCACCACCATATCCGGGTTGCGCGGGTAGATCAGATACTCGGCAAACTCGCCCTGTTCGGTATAGATCACCGACAGCGCGCTGGTCGGCGCATCGGTGGAAGCAATGGTGGGGATTAACACCACCGGCAATTGCTGGTAATGCGCGATGGCTTTAGCGGTATCGAGGGTTTTGCCGCCGCCGACGCCAATCACGCCGCGACAGCCATGGGCCTTCAGTTCACGCCCCAACCGGTCGATTTCCTTATGGCAGCATTCGCCGTTGAACAGGCAGGCGTGATGTTTCACCCCGTGCTGTTGCAGGCTGCCCATCAGGGTATCGCCTGCCAGCTTCATGACGAAGTCGTCGGCAATCACGAAATAATGGTCGGCAAGCGCTTTAGCGTATTGACCCACGGCGGCCAGTGCATTGGCGCCCTGAATGTACTTGCCTGGGGACTGGATGATTCTCAACATAACCGGATCCTTGTAGGGGAATTGGCGATGGTAACGTTCAGATATCAGGTGATGATGCGTCCGGTCTTGTGCCGTCGCGTTGTTATGCACTGACTATAGGGCGAACGGAGAGCTTTGCGCCAGACCGCGTTTTTGTTCCATTATGAAACGCAATAACCTTTCTGCCGTTTCATAATGGAACTCTGTCGCTACTTTTTTAGCCGGTAAAGCGAGCTGGCGCACAGCCTAACGTATAACTGCGTAAAGAGTGGATTCCACGGGCGTTTCAGCTTTAATTTTGACCATCTTTCCCCTATTCTTACCGCCACTACTGGGAAAGGGCGAAAACAGCCCGACTGATGGGATTAATAACGATGAAACGGACAAAAAACATCAACCAAGAGACGTTCCGCAAATCCTGGCGCAGCTACCGCGTTGCGCCCGTAGCCTTGGCAATCAGCGGCGTATTTATGCTGGCCGGCTGTGAAAAAACCGATGAAACGGTCTCGATGTATCAAAATGCCGACGAGTGTTCGCGCACTAACCCTTCCATGAGCGAGCAGTGCACCACCGCCTATAACAACGCCCTGAAAGAAGCCGAAAAAACCGCACCTAAATACGCCAGCCGTGAAGACTGCGTCGCCGAATTCGGTGAAGCGCAGTGTACTCAGACACCCGCTCCGGCGCAGGCCGGCATGGCGGCAGAATCGCAAAGCAGCGGCAGTTTCTGGATGCCGCTGATGGCAGGCTACATGATGGGCCGCATGATGGGCGGCTCCGGCTTTGCCCAACAGCCGCTGTTCACCTCCAAAAACGCCGCCAGCCCGGCCAACGGCAAGTTCGTTGACGCCACCGGCAAGAGCTATGGCCCAGCCACCGCCGGCGGCCGCACCATGACGGTGCCGAAAACCGCGATGGCGCCAAAACCGGCAGTAACCAACACCGTTACCCGCGGCGGCTTTGGCGAATCCGTGGCCAAGCAGACCAGCATGCAGCGCAGCAGCGCGACCTCCGGCAGCTCACGCAGCATGGGCGGTTAAGACATGAAACGCGTTGCGATTACCGAGCGCCCGGACTGGCGCGAAAAAGCGACCGAGTTCGGCTTCAAATTCCACACCATGTACGGCGAGCCGTACTGGTGTGAGGATGCCTATTACCAGTTTACGCTGGCGCAAATTGAAGAGATTGAAAGCGCCACTGCCGAACTGCATCAGATGTGCCTGCAGGTGGTGGAGAAAGTGGTCAGCAGCGATGCGCTGATGGCCAAATTCCAGATCCCGAAACACACCTGGGATTTCGTGCGCAGCTCATGGCGCACCAGCCAACCTTCGCTGTATTCGCGTCTCGATCTGGCCTACGACGGCGTCAATCCGCCCAAATTGCTGGAGAACAATGCCGATACGCCAACCTCGCTGTATGAAGCGGCCTTCTTCCAATGGCTGTGGCTGGAAGACCAGATCAACGCCGGCAATCTCAGCCCGGAGTCCGATCAGTACAACAGCCTGCAGGAAAAACTGATCGAGCGTTTTGCCGATCTGAAAGCGCACCACGGCTTCGGTCTGCTGCATCTGGCCTGCTGCCAGGACAGCGAAGAAGATCGCGGTACGGTGCAATACCTGCAAGACTGCGCACTGGAAGCCGGCGTGCCGACCGAGTTCCTGTTTATGGAAGAGATTGGTCTCGGCGAGAAGGGCCAGTTTACCGATCTGCAAGACCAGGTTATCGGCAATCTGTTCAAGCTTTATCCGTGGGAGTTTATGCTGCGCGAGATGTTTTCCACCAAGCTGGAAGATGCTGGCGTGCGCTGGCTGGAGCCGGCGTGGAAAAGCATTATCTCCAACAAGGCGCTGCTGCCGATGCTGTGGGAAATGTTCCCGGATCACCCGAACCTGCTGGCAGCCTACTTCGCGCAAGACGAGCATCCGCAGCTCGATCACTACGTCACCAAGCCGCTGTTCTCACGCGAAGGCGCCAATATCCAGATCGTGCAGAACGGTCAGGAAGTGGTACGCGTTGACGGCCCGTACGGTGAAGAAGGCATGATTGTGCAACAGTTCCACCCGTTGCCGCAGTTCGAGGGCAGCTATACGCTGATCGGCAGTTGGTTGGTGGACGATCAGCCCTGCGGTATCGGCCTGCGTGAAGATCGCGAGTTGATCACTCAGGATCTGTCGCGCTTCTACCCGCATATCATCCTCGGCTGACGAAGACTCGCCAGATACCTGAAATGCAAACGCCAGTCTGAGACTGGTGTTTTTTATCGGGTGCGCCGTAAAACCCCGTCCTTCAGGGCGGGGAGGATGTCAATTAACCGACCTGCACCGACAGCATGCTCAAAGCCCCCATCTCGATGCCGTCCACAGGCACGGATATCGCTTCTTCACCATCCCAACTGCCCAGCACATACAGCAGCGGCAAATAGTGTTCCGGCGTCGGGTTCGACAACGCCGCCCCCTGATGTTGCATGAAATTCACCAGAGGATGGTTATCTCCCTGATAATTCAGATTATCGCGCACATACTTGTCAAAGGATTCCGCCCACGGATAAGGGGTGGCGTCACCCTGCCATTTCACCATCCGCAGGTTATGTACCACGTTGCCGCTGGCGACAATCATCACCCCCTGCTCACGCAACGCCGCCAGTTTGCGGCCCAGCTGGTAATGATATTCAGCCGGTTTGGTGCCGTCGATACTGAGTTGTACGATCGGGATATCCGCATCAGGATACATCTTGATCAAGACTCCCCAGGTGCCGTGGTCCAGCCCCCATTCGCTGATATCCGCCGTGACCTCAATCGGCGCAAGCAACTGCTGCAACTGCGCCGCCAGTTCAGGAGAGCCCGGCGCCGGGTACTGAGTATCAAATAGCGCCTGCGGGAAACCGCCAAAATCATGGATGGTTTTCGGCTTTTCCATCGCGGTAACCGCGGTGCCACGGGTGTACCAGTGAGCAGAAACGGCGACGATGGCTTTCGGACGCGGTAGCGTTTCACCCAACGTACGCCATGCCTGAGTGTAGCGATTTTCTTCCAGCGCGTTCATCGGGCTACCGTGGCCGAGGAAAAGAGCAGGCATACGAGAGGTGTTCATACATAATCCTTGGTTAGTCATCATAGGTTCTGCTAAGCAGATTACGCCGTTTACCACGGCAACACAGCCGGATAACCATGATGATCATCTTCAATAAATTTGAATGGTTTAAACAATCGAAGTCATCCGTCAAACCCGCTCGATTTCAGCTGTGACTCTGTTAGTATCAGAAAACAAACAATAATTATCAGCATATAAGGAGGCTATTCTGTCAGTACCCCTGATCCTGACCCTGCTGGCCGGCGGAGCCACCTTTGTCGGCGCCCTGTTCGGCATCATCGGCCAAAAACCGTCAAACCGGATGCTGGCCTTTGCCCTCGGCTTTGCCGCCGGGATTATGCTGCTGATTTCACTCATGGAAATGCTGCCTGCGGCGTTGCACACCCAGGGTATGTCGCCGATGCTGGGCTACGGCATGTTCATGCTCGGCCTCTTGGGGTATTTTGCGCTGGACCGCCTGCTGCCACATCAGCACCCACAGGATTTGCAGCAAAAGCCGCTCACTCCCTATAACCTGAAACGCACCGCAATGCTGCTGACGCTCGGCATCAGCCTGCACAATTTCCCGGAAGGCGTCGCGACCTTCGTCACCGCCAGCGCCGATCTGGAATTGGGGATGGGCGTCGCGCTGGCCGTCGCCATCCACAATATTCCTGAAGGATTGGCGGTTGCCGGGCCGGTGTATGCCGCAACCGGCTCAAAAACCAAAGCGCTGCTGTGGTCGGGCATTTCCGGCATGGCGGAAATTCTCGGCGGCGTGCTGGCGTTCCTGCTGCTCGGCCCGATGATCTCGCCGGTAGTGATGGCGTCGATTATGGCAGCGGTGGCCGGTATCATGGTGGCGCTGTCGGTGGATGAACTGATGCCGCTGGCCAAAGAGATCGACCCGCACAACAACCCCAGCTACGGCGTGCTGTGCGGGATGGCGGTCATGGGGTTCAGCCTGACGCTGTTGCAAAGCGGCGGTATCGGCTAAGTATTTTCAGCCACAAAAAAAGCCGCATTCGCGGCTTTCTTCATATCGGCGTAGCTATCAGCTGGCCTTCTGCTCGTGGGCCTGGCGATAAGCCACCAGATCCTCGATGGTCACCACGGTCATATCATGCTGCCTGGCGAAAGCGATCACTTCCGGGGCATGCGCCATGCTGCCATCGTCGTTGGTCAGTTCACACAGCACGCCGGCAGGTTTGAAACCGGCCATTGCCACCAGATCTATGGTCGCTTCGGTGTGACCGCGGCGGCTTAGCACCCCGCCCGGCTGCGCACGCAGAGGGAACACGTGGCCAGGGCGGTTCAGATCGCTCGGCTTGGCGTTCTCGGCAACTGCCGCACGAATGGTGGTCAGGCGGTCGGAAGCGGAAACGCCGGTCGTCACACCCTGCGCCGCTTCGATAGTCACGGTGAAGGCGGTCTGGAACTGGCTTGAGTTGTTGGTCACCATCATCGGCAGCTCAAGCTGCTGACGGCGGTCTTCGGTGATGCACAGGCACACGATACCGCTGCCGTGACGAATGGTCAGCGCCATTTGCTCAACGGTCATGGTTTCTGCGGCGAAGATCATATCACCTTCGTTTTCACGATTTTCATCATCAAGCACCATCACACCGCGCCCGTTGCGCAATGCTTCAAGAGCGCGTTCAACGCGTTCTACCGGCGTGCCGAAATCTGAAAGTAGCGTCTGATTCATGGTAAAAAACCTCATTAGAAAATTATGGATTACCAGAACCAGGGCGATCTTGAGGAGTAGCTACAGCAATAGCTAAAAAAATAACGCAGCGGGCGCAAGCCCGGCAGATACCGTTACTCTCTCCCATCCGGACTATAACCGTCGGCCCCGGAATTACACCGGATCTGCTGACCTCTAACCAAACTACAAGAGACTGGTTGAGCGCTCGCGGGCTTTCACCGTAGAAGGTGATTTACCGCCGGTGGGGACTTGCACCCCGCCCTGAGAATAAGCATTCTGACTATAACGCTAATGATTAATCAGGGCAATTGGCAAAAGCACAATTCGGCCCCCTGCGGAGAATGCGGTTATTGGTTTATCCGGCGGGCAACTCGCATTACACTAGGCAACAGCTATTAAACTCTGAAAGGGATACGCCATGATTGACCCGAAAAAAATTGAACAGATCGCACGCCAGGTTCATGAGTCCATGCCTAAAGGCGTTCGTGAATTCGGGGAAGACGTCGAGAAGAAAATCCGTCAGGTGCTGCAGTCACAGCTCACTCGCCTGGATTTGGTCAACCGCGAAGAGTTCGACGTGCAAACCCAGGTGCTGCTGCGCACCCGAGAAAAACTGGCGTTACTGGAACAGCGTATGAGCGAGCTGGAAAGCAAGCTGAACGCAGCACCGGCAGCGCAACAGCCGGACGCCGAATAAGGCTTCACCAAGGGCGCGATACCGCGCCCTTATCAGGGTTCGATCGCCGCCCGCGGCCTGCGCGGTAGCACCAGCCAAATCAGCGCGAACATCCCCAGCGCATACAGACTTTTCCAGCCGATAATCACCATTAGCAACAGACACAGCACCAAACCTGTCGCCGCCATCAGCCGTGAGCGCCCGTGCAAAATTCGGCACCCCGCCAGCATGCACAGCAGATAAATCAGCACAAAAATGCCATTGGCATACACCAACAGCGTATCCAGCGGCAGCTTCAGCGTATAAATCAGCAAGGTGAACAGCAGGCAGCAGCCCACTACCGCGCTTAATGCGTTGACCGGCACCTGCCCGGCAGACAGTTTTGCCAGCGCACTGGACGGCCGCTCCTGTGCCTGCGACCACACCAGCCTGGCGAAGCTCTGCGTATAGATATTCACGCTGGCGAAACAGGCCAGATAACCAATGATGCAGGCCACCCACAGCGCATGCTGGCCAAACAATTGCACCACGATGCCGGGCAGCGACGCGGCGGCAGCCTGATGCTCGCCGTAAGCGTGGAAATGCAGCACCGCTACGGTGCAGCCCCAGTAGACAGCCCCGGCGACCAACATGCCAAGCAGCAACGCACGCGGAAAATCGCGCTCGGGGTTACGGAATTCCGTCGCCAAATGCGCGAACGCCTCCAGGCCGACAAAACACCAGAACATTACCGCCAGCGCATGGAACAGATTGGGGGGTGAAATTTCGTCTATCGCAGGCCAGGGAATTTGGGCGGGCGAGATATCGCCTCGCCACCAGATAGCGGCCACCAGCGCCACCACCAGAATGGCGATCAGCGTTTGAATATTGGCGCTGGAGCCCGCGCTGCGCGTCCCCAGTAGCCAAATCGCCACCAGCGTGGCGATCTGTACCAGCAGCAGGCCGTTGGCGCTCCAACCGAGCGTGGCCTGCCAGAACCCGGCGGCAATTTGCAAGGCGGCCGGCAGACCGACCGGGATCACCGACAGAAACAACCAGCCGGTGACCTTCGCCATGCGCGGGCCAAAGGCCATACCGACAAAGTGCGCAGCACCGCCGGCGCTGGGGAAGTGGCGCCCCAAAGCCGCAAAGGCGATGGCGATAGGGAATACCAACGCAATCAGCACCGGCCAGGCCCACAGGCTATCGCCCTGCGCCACCTGTGCCGCCAGTGCCGGGACGGCAAACACCCCGGTACCCAGCAACGAAGTGGACAATAACCCGACGCCCTGCGCCAACCCCAGCTCCTGCTTCAGTCCACTCACTGACCACCGCCATTTTATCCGTCATACTTCAAGCTGCATCCACGTTGGCTGCTCTTACTCACCCGGATCACTAACTCGTGTAAGCTCATCGGGACTCACTCGATTGCCGCCTTTATGCAACTCGAATTATTTAGGCTAAAAAAAGAAGATGTTAACCACGCCCGTCTTTGATTGCCTTGATGATGTTGGTGGTCGACAGGCCGTCTTCAAAGTTCAGTACCTTGACGTCGCCGCCGTTGGCCCACACCTCGGCACTGCCGGCGATCTCTTCAGGTTTGTAGTCACCGCCTTTCACCAGCAGATCCGGCAGGATGTCGGCGATCAAGCGCTGAGGCGTGTCTTCTTCAAACGGCACTACCCAGTCCACCGCTTCCAGCGCACCGAGCACGATCATGCGGTTTTCCAGCACGTTGACCGGACGGGTTTCACCTTTCAGACGTTTGGTGGAAGCATCGCTGTTCACCGCCACGATCAGACGATCGCCCATTTTGCGGGCATTGGCCAGATAGGAAACATGGCCGGCATGCAGAATGTCGAAGATGCCGTTGGTCATCACCACTTTCTCACCGCGCTGGCGGGCCTGCGCCACGGCTGTTTTCAACTGGGCTTCGGTCATCACGCCAAAGCCGGTTTCGGCACGGCCGCGCACTGCGTTTTCCAGTTCGATTGGCGAAACGGTCGAGGTCCCCAACTTGCCCACCACCACGCCGGCGGCGGCATTGGCCAGGAAACAGGATTCTTCCAGCGTATTACCGGCGGCCAGAGCGGCAGCCAGCACGCCAATCACGGTATCGCCGGCACCGGTCACGTCAAACACTTCCTGCGCCAACGTTGGCAGATGCAGCGGCGCAATGCCCGGTTGCAGCAGCGTCATGCCATGTTCGGAACGGGTAACCAGCAGCGCGGAAAGATCAAAATCCGCCACCAGCTTCATGCCGCGTTCAACCAGTTCGGCTTCGTCTTTGCAGTGGCCTACCACCGCCTCAAACTCGGACAGGTTTGGCGTCAGCAGCGTCGCGCCGCGATAGCGCTCAAAATCGGAGCCTTTTGGATCGATGAGTACCGGCACCTTGGCGGCGCGTGCCAGTTGGATCATGCTCTGCACCTGGCTCAATGCGCCTTTGGCGTAGTCAGACAGCACCAGCGCGCCAATGTGCGGCAGCGCCTGCTGGATGCGTTCCAGCATCGGCTGCGGATCGACGTTGGAAAAACCTTCTTCGAAATCGAGACGGATCAGTTGCTGATTACGCGACAGCACGCGCAGCTTGGTGATGGTCGGGTGCGTTGGCACCGAGACAAAATCGCAGCGCACGTTCACTTCGTTCAGCTTGGCGCTCAGCGCCCGCGCCGCGTCATCAATGCCGGTCAGGCCCACCAGGCGTGAGTTGGCGCCCAGCGAAGCAATGTTCATCGCCACGTTAGCCGCACCGCCCGGACGCTCTTCGATGGTATCAACCTTGACCACCGGCACCGGCGCTTCCGGTGAAATGCGGCTGGTCGGGCCATACCAATAGCGATCCAACATGACGTCACCCACCACCAATACCCCGGCGCGGCGAAAATCAGGCAGCGTAACTTTCATCCGATAACTCCAAAAAAGTCCAAAATTTTAGTGGCGCAGATATTACCACAGACGTCCGTAATACCTGCAAAACGTATTGCGCAACCGGCCTTGTCAACCCAGCCATTTCGCCCAACTGGCGCGTACCTGCTCACGTTCGGCGGCGAACAGCTCACTACCGACCTTGCCGGAATGCTCTTGCAACGCCAGGTGATGGATCTCATCGCGCATGGTGACGTAAGCCTGGGTCAGCGCGCGCGCTTCCTCTTCCGGCATGATGTCGTAATTGGCCATCAGCTCGAAAATGCGCACGTTATCCGACCAGCGCGTCAGGCGCGGCTCGGCGCTCGCATAGCCTAAGACCAGATACTGGGCAATAAATTCGATATCGGTGATGCCGCCCTCGTCGGCTTTGATATCAAACAATTCGCGCTGCTTGCTGCCGAGGTGATTGCGCATTTTCTCGCGCATCTCGCGCACCTCCTTCCGCAAGGTTTCAGGATCGCGCGGTTTGCACAGGATTTCGCGGCGGATGACGTCAAACTGTTGATGCAAAACCGGATCGCCGTGCACGATGCGTGCCCGCACCAGCGCCTGATGTTCCCAGGTCCAGGCCTCGTTCTGTTGATAATCGGCAAACGCCTCGACGGTGCTGACCAGCATACCGGCAGCGCCCGAAGGCCGCAGGCGAGCATCCACCTCATACAAAATACCGGACGAGGTGCGAGTGCCGAACAGGTGCATCACCCGCTGCGCCAGGCGCAGATAGAACTGGCGCCCATCAATGCAACGTTCGCCGTCAGTCATCACGTCCGGCGGGCAATCGAGGATAAACACCAGGTCCAGATCGGAACTGTAGCCCAGTTCCCAACCGCCCAATTTACCGTAACCAATCACCGCAAAACCACGCCCTTCCCGCTCTTGCAAATGGGTTGGCTGGCCATAGCGCGCCACCATGTCGCTCCATGCCTGCTGCACCACCACGTCGATGATCGCCTCTGCCAGATAGGTGAGGTGATCGCTGACTTTCATCACCGGCAGCGCGCCGGAGATATCCCCGGCGGCGATACGCAACTGCTGGGCCTGTTTGAACTGGCGCAACGCTTCCAGCTTTTGCTCTTCATCGTCTTCCGGCACCCGCAGCAGGTACTGGCGCAGCTCGCTGCGGTAGGCGTCCGGCGCCACCGGCTGATACAACGTCGCCGGTTCCAGCAGTTCATCCAGCAGCAGCGGGTAGCGCGACAGCTGATTGGCGACCATCGGCGAAGCGGCGCACAGGCGAATCAAATGGTTAAGCGCCGCGTGATACTCCACCAGCAGCTCAAGATAGGTAGTGCGGGTCACAATGCTCAGCAGCAGTTGCGTCAAACGCAGCAGCGCGGTCGGCGCATCCCGACGCGGGCACACCTCGGCCAACAAGCGCGGCATCAGTTGATCGAGCACATCGCGGCCGCGCGGGCCAATGGTGCGTTTGTCTACGTCATGGCGGAATTCGGCAATGATACGCAGCACCTGCCTGCGAGCGTCTTCATCCAGATGCGGGGTCAGCGGCGCCAGTTCGTTCTCTTCAAGCGCATCCTGCCACAGACTGTGATAGTGCTGATAATCGGGATCTTCGCCCACATCGGGGCTGTCATCGCCAATCAGGTCGTTAAATACCGCCCTTACTGCCTGCATGTGGGTTTCCAGCGTCGCCAGCAGCGCCGGCCAGTCGCTGAACCCCATGCCCCAGGCCAGACGCGCCTGATCGAGCTCATCCTGCGGCAGCGTTTGGGTCTGTTGATCGGCAATCGCCTGCAGCAGGTTTTCCAGCCGGCGCAGGAACAGATAGCTGGTGCTCAGCGCCTGCGCCTGTTGCGGCTCCAGCAGCCCCAGCTCCCCCACCGCTTGCAATGTCGGCAGCAGCGAACGCCCTTGCAGCATCGGCTCGCGCCCGCCGCGGATCAGCTGGAACACCTGGGTGATAAATTCAATTTCGCGAATGCCGCCGGCACCCAGTTTGATGTTGTCTTTCAAACCGCGTCGCCGCACTTCACGCGCGATCATGCCTTTCATGTTGCGCAGCGACTGGATCACGCTGAAATCGATGTAACGGCGGAACACGAACGGCCGCAGGGTTTTGCGCAACTCCTGGCTGTAAGCGTCTTCAGATCCGCCCATCAGCCGCGCTTTTACCATGGCGTAACGCTCCCAGTCACGGCCCTGCTCCTGATAATAATCTTCCAGCGCGGCAAAACTCATCACCAGAGGACCGCTGTCGCCGAAAGGCCGCAGCCGCATGTCCACGCGATAGACAAAGCCGTCAATGGTTTGCTGGTCCAGCGCTTTGATCAGCCGCTGCCCCAGACGGGTGAAGAACTGGGCGTTATCCAGCTCGCGCCGCCCGCCCTGGGTCTGGCCGTTTTCCGGGTAGGCGAAGATCAGATCGATATCGGACGAGAAGTTCAGTTCACCGCCGCCCAATTTCCCCATCCCGAGGATCAGCAGCGGCTGCGGAACGCCCTGTGCGTTGCAAGGCGTGCCCCACTCGCGGCAACAGGTTTGGTACAGCCAGTCGCGGGCGCTGACGATCAGCGTTTCCGCCAGCCTGCTCAGTTGCAGCAACGTTTCTTCCGTGCTGCACAGGTTCAGCGCCTGCGCCCAGGCGATCCTCACCAGCGTCTCGCGGCGGAACAGGCGCAACACGCGCATCAGTTGCGTTTCGTCACGCACCTCTTCCAGAGAGTCCTGCAACCAGGCGGCATAGTGTTGCCACTCATCCGCCACCGGCGGTTGCTTGCGCAGCGTCTCCAGCCATGCAGGCTGGTTGAGCAACATGTCGCTGACAAAGTCACTTGACGCTAAAACCCACTGTTCCTGACTGCTGAGTGCGCAATCCGCACCCTGAGTTTCCTGAAAACGCTGCACGATGTTCTGTGCCTGAGCCTGTAACGCGCACGAGAGTGGCAACATAGTGAATGATCCGTCCTGCGGCCTGCACCTCGCAGGCCGGCTTGATTAGCGGAGCGCGCCGTTTAACCAGAATGGCGCATGCGATAAGGCCTGCTTGCGGGTGGCCTCGTACCAACCCTGACGCCGTTCAGCCACCGCCAGCTGCAGCTCGCGCCAGCTTTCGATATACGGGCCGGTTTCGTCATCCGGATACGCGCCCGACAGCAGAATAAATGCCGAGACCTGGCGCGTCAGACGCGGCAGCTGTTCTTCATACTCGTCGTCATTGAGCGTGCGGGTGAAGGCTTCTTTCAACTCGGCGGCGCTGCGCCCAAGCATAATGTCGCTGAAACGTTTGAAAGAGCCGTCCAGCTTGGTCTGGGCTTTGGCATCGATAAACGGTCGCCAGGCGCCGGTCACCAGCCACGATGTGAGCGCCAACTTACATTGCAGGTATTCTGCGCTGTAGCACAGCACCTGCGGTTTGGTGGTCTTATCAACCAGCAGCGGCTCCAGCGCAGTCAGCCGGGTACGCAGATCGGCGCTGGCCTTGCGTGGCACCAGGCCGCCGAAGACCACCAGCGCCTGGCGGATCAGTGCAATCGCTTCCATTACCGAACGGCGGGCCAGGCCATCGCCGCGCAGCCACAGTTCTTCGTGATACTGCCAATGGCTCAGCCCCAGTTCAAAGCCGGCAACCATCCCTTGCTCAACGCTGGATTTGGCTGGTGGTTTCAATACCGCCAGAGGGTGGCGCTCGCGCGGGAGGTTGCCCTGCGCCAAATGATAACCGCGCGCCGCCTTGCTCAGGCTACTCTGACGCAGGCCGCCGTGTTCTGCCAGCGCGTTGGCCAACGCCAGCAAATCGGCGGTGTTGCCTTCTTTAAGCTCCAGCTCGATCTCGCACAGCGCTTCGTTCAGTTCATCCGCGCTCACTTCACCTTGGTCCAGACCAACCTCAATCTCGCTCTTACCGTAAGTGACCACCCACTTCTCACGCACGAAATCGGTGCGGAACAGCGGTTGCAGTTGCTGCTGCAACGCCTGGATGTCGCAGCCCTGTGGCCAGATATCCGTCGGGAACAAATCCAGCGCCAGTTCCGGCCTGGCGATCGCCACATTGTATTCCGGACGTTGGTGCAAACCTGCCACTACCTTGCCGGCGGTTTTGATGGTCATTTCGTAACTGTCGTCAAAACCGCGAATGCGCAGCCCCATATCATGGCTGCGCAAAAAATTGTCGGCGGTTTCGAAGTAAATATTGGTCAGCTTTTGCGGCGCCGAATGCTGATGCGGCCAGGCGGCCAGTTGCAGCGGCAAAGCGGCGACGGCATCCTGGGTGGCAATAAATTTCAATTCTATTTCAACGGTCATAAGTCTTTTACACCAATAAGTTACGCATTCGCGCCAGCCTTCACGGCGGCGGGCTCTGCCTGCCACGCTCTGCCCGATGACGCACAGTTGCCGTTATCTTACCGCGATTCCCGGCGCCTTAACCCTGCTAACTGCAGAAAAAACCTGTTACGTTATAAAACGCTGCGCAACTCACAGAATCTGCCACAGTAAGATAGTTCTCATTCCGGTTTTTGCGTTGCGTCGTCAGACTGAACGCTCTACTATCGTTCCATAAATTCACACAGAAACGATGAACTAATGCAGAAATTACGCCTAATTTGCCTTGCCGTGCTGAGCTTCAGCATCACTTGGGGCGCACATGCCGAAGATAAGCGCTATATCTCCGATGAATTGAGTACTTACGTCCACAGCGGCCCGGGTAATCAGTACCGTATCGTCGGTACTCTGAACGCCGGTGAAGAAGTCACCCTGTTGAGCGTAAATGACAGCACCAACTATGGCCAAATCCGCGATCCGAAAGGCCGCACTATCTGGATCCCGCTCGATCAGCTCAGCGAAACGCCAAGCCTGCGCACCCGCGTGCCTGCGCTGGAACAGCAGGTGAAAACCCTGACCGACAAGCTGGCCAATATCGACAACAGCTGGAACCAACGCACCGCGGAAATGCAGCAAAAAGTGGCTGCAAGCGACGGCACCATCAGCGGCCTGCAGCAGGAAAATCAAGATCTGAAAAATCAGCTGGTCGTAGCCCAGAAGAAGGTTAACGCGGTTAACCTGCAGCTCGACGACAAACAGCGCACCATTATCCTGCAGTGGTTCATGTACGGCGGCGGCGTCGCCGGCGTTGGCCTGCTGCTCGGCCTGCTGTTGCCACACCTGATCCCGCGTCGCAAGAACAGCAATCGCTGGATGAACTGATCTCAGTATCGTTCAGTTTGAGATTGGCGCCTGCGGGCGCCTTTTTTATTGGCTTCGGCACGGCCCGGCTAATTGAGGTAATCTGGTCAACAGAGTCCCAGAATCATGCAGGAGCATAATAGTGAAGATCTACCTGGTCGGCGGCGCCGTCCGCGACAGTTTGCTTGAGATACCGGTTTTCGACCGCGACTGGGTGGTGGTAGGCGCTGCGCCTGCAGAACTGCTGGCGCAGGGGTATCAACAGGTCGGTAAAGACTTCCCGGTGTTTCTCAACCCTGAGACCCATGAAGAATATGCGCTGGCGCGCACCGAGCGTAAATCCGGCCAGGGGTATACCGGTTTTACCTGCTACGCCGCACCGGACGTAACGCTGGAAGAAGATTTGCAGCGCCGCGATTTGACCATCAACGCCATCGCTCGCGGCAGCGACGGCGAGTTGATCGATCCTTTCCACGGCGTGGCCGATTTGCAAGCCCACGTGCTGCGCCACGTTTCCGATGCCTTCGGTGAAGATCCGCTGCGCGTGCTGCGCGTGGCCCGTTTTGCCGCCCGCTTTGCTCATCTGGGTTTTACCCTTGCCCCGGAAACCGCTGAGCTGATGCGCCAAATGGCCCACAGCGGTGAGTTGTCGGCGCTGACCGCCGAACGGGTATGGAAAGAAACCGAAAAAGCGCTGCAAAGCCAAAGCCCGCAAGTGTATTTCCAGGTCCTGCGCGACTGCGATGCGCTGACAGTGTTGTTCCCCGAGATTGACGCCCTGTTCGGCGTGCCGGCCCCGGCCAAATGGCACCCGGAGATCGACACCGGCATTCACACCCTGATGACGCTGGCTATCGCCGCCCAACTCAGCCCCGAAGTCGACGTACGCTTCGCGGCACTGTGCCACGATCTCGGTAAGGGGCTGACGCCGCAAGAACTCTGGCCACATCATCACGGTCACGGCCTGAGCGGCGTTAAGCTGGTCGAAGAACTATGCCAACGTTTACGGGTACCCAATCCGGTACGCGACTTGGCCAAGCTGGTGGCCGAAAACCATGATCTGATTCATACCGTCAACAAGCTGCGCCCGGAGACCCTGCTGAAGCTTTTCGATGCGATAGACGTCTGGCGTAAACCGCAGAGGCTGGAACAGATGATCCTGACCAGCGAGGCGGACGCACGCGGCCGTACCGGGTTTGAAAACAATCCTTATCCGCAGGGCGACTATTTGCGCCAGGCTTTCCAGGTGGCGAATGCCGTCTCGGTAAAAGAGGTCGTGGCCAGCGGCCTGCAGGGGCTGGCGATCCGCGATGAGCTCAAACGCCGCCGCCAGCAGATGCTGGCCGACTGGAAACTCACCCAGGACCTCCCTCTCGATCAGGCATAAAAAAACCCCGCAAAGCGGGGTTTTTCATTGACGCTGCCGCTTACATGAAGACCATGTAAACCACGGCGGCAACGATAAAGCGGTAAATAGCGAACGGCACAAACGAGATGCGCTTAATCAGCGACAGGAAGGTTTTGATCGCGATCAGTGCCACCACGAAAGCGGTCGCAAAACCGACGGCAAACATCGGCAGATCGCCCATCGTCAGGAAGTGCAGGCTCTTGTACAGATCCAGGCCGCTGGCGCCAATCATCATCGGCACCGCCAGAATAAAGGAGAACTCAGAAGCCGCATAACGGTTCACGCCCACCAACATGCCGCCGGCAATGGTGGAGCCTGAACGGGAGAAGCCTGGCCACAACGCCAGACACTGGAAACAACCGATCATAAACGCCTGACGGTAGGTGATGTCGTCCAGCCCTTCCGCACTCGGTTTTTTCGGCTTCAGCCATTCCGCCGCCAGCAGCAGCAAACCGCCGACCACCAATGCATACATCACGTTTTTTGGCGCGAACAGCGATTTAATGACGTCGTGGAACACCAAACCCAGCACCACCGCCGGGATCATCGCCAACAGGATATGGCCCAGCTTTAACCGCCCTGCGGTCTTGCCTTCGTGCTCCACCGGCTTGCCGCCAAAGTGAATGCCGATCAGGCCGAACAGACGGCGCCAGAACATCACCACCACCGCCAGAATCGATCCCAACTGAATAATGACTTCAAAGGTTTTGGCCTTGTCGCCGGTAAAGCCCAGCCACTCGCCCACAATAATCATGTGCCCGGTAGAGGATACCGGCAAGAATTCAGTTAACCCTTCGACCACCCCAAGAACAAACGCGATAAACAGTGAATGCATGTCCGCCATGTGTTTCGCTCACCCTATAAATTTGCGACTACCAACATAAAAAAGCGGCAGTGTTCAATACATTGCCGCTAAAACAATTCTCAGGTTCAGACCAGGTTAACGGTCTTTAGTTGCACGCGCATGACAGGAAGTCACACCGGCCGGGTGCCACGCTCAATAATGACCCCAACCCGGCTGGCGTGTGCAACTGCGCCCGGTTTGCTGACCTTAATACGGACCCACGGGGAATTGAAGCGCTGGAGTAAAATTTCAGATATTTCCTCTGCTACCCGCTCCACCAACGCAAAACGATTCGGCTCCACGTGCTGGATGATAGCTTCGCTGATATCGGCATAGCTAAGACAGTCGTTTACGTCGTCGCTGGCAGCAGCCTGGCGGTTGTCCCAGCCCATTTCGATATCGAACACCAGCTTCTGGCGAATGTTTTGTTCCCAATCATAAACGCCAATGGTAGTAATAACGGTAAGCTCTTCAATAAATACGATATCCATCACGTCATTCTCTGTTTTTGGCCTTGCCGGATACCACTTCCAGCGGAATATGCGTATTATCCATAGATGTTGCTAGTAAAACGACCATTATTAAACGGAACCGCGTTATGAGTGCTACCGCGCTTGGCATGATTATCTTCGCGTATCTGTGTGGCTCAGTTTCCAGTGCGATCCTGGTTTGTCGGATCGCCAGGCTGCCCGATCCGCGTGAACATGGCTCAGGGAATCCAGGGGCCACCAACGTCCTGCGCATCGGCGGTCGCCTGGCGGCGGCGGCGGTGCTGGTGTTCGATATTCTCAAGGGAATGCTGCCGGTTTGGCTGGCGTACAAGCTGGAGATACCGCCGCTGTATCTGGGCCTGACGGCGATCGCCGCCTGCCTGGGGCATATCTACCCGGTGTTCTTCCATTTCCGCGGCGGTAAAGGCGTGGCTACGGCCTTTGGTGCCATAGCGCCGATAGGCTGGGATCTTACCGGCCTGATGACCGGCACCTGGTTGCTGACCGTGCTGCTCAGCGGTTATTCCTCATTGGGCGCGATTGTCAGCGCCTTGATTGCCCCTTTTTACGTTTGGTGGTTCAAACCGCAGTTCACCTTCCCGGTGGCGATGCTGTCTTGCCTGATTTTGATGCGGCACCATGACAATATCCAACGCCTGTGGCGTGGGCAGGAAGGGAAAATCTGGGACAAGTTCCGCAAGAAAAAAGCGGATGCGGTGGAGCCGGAAGAGAAAAAACAAGAGTGATCAAAAAGGCCGGAAATCTCCGGCCTTTGATCTATCATACCGCAGGCAATTCTGCCAACGGCCAGCGCGGGCGCACCGAAACGCTCAGTTCCGGGTTGGCGCCGCTTTTCAATCGCACCAAGCCCGCATAGGCGATCATCGCACCGTTATCGGTACAGAATTCCGGACGGGCATAGAACACCTGACCACCGCGTTTACGCATCATTTCCGCCATTTTGGTGCGCAGAGTACGGTTGGCGCTGACGCCGCCGGCCATCACCAGGCGTTTAAAACCGGTCTGCTCCAGCGCACGTTTGCATTTGATCGCCAACGTATCCACCACCGCATCCTCAAACGCGCGAGCTATGTCCGCGCGTGTCTGGTCATCATTACCGTTGGAACGAATGGTGTTGGCGGCAAAGGTCTTCAGCCCTGAGAAGCTGAAATCCAGCCCCGGACGATCGGTCATCGGGCGCGGGAAGGTGAAGCGGCCCGCAATGCCCTGTTGCGCCATTTTCGACAACATCGGCCCGCCGGGGTAATCCAGCCCAAGCAGCTTGGCGGTTTTATCGAAAGCTTCACCGGCCGCATCGTCTATCGACTCGCCCAGCAACTCATACTGCCCAATGCCGGTCACGCCGATCAACTGCGTGTGGCCGCCGGAAACCAGCAACGCGACAAACGGGAATGCGGGCGGATTGTCTTCCAGCATCGGTGCCAGCAGGTGGCCTTCCATGTGGTGCACCGGCACCGCCGGCACGTTCCAGGCAAACGCCAGCGCGCGACCAATGGTGGCGCCGACCAGCAACGCGCCCACCAGGCCAGGCCCGGCAGTGTAGGCGACGCCGTCGATATCGGCAGCGGTCAGGTTAGCTTCCTTCAAGGCCGCCTGAATCAGCGGCACGGTTTTACGCACGTGATCGCGGGAGGCCAGCTCCGGCACTACACCGCCGTAATCGGCATGCAGCTTCACCTGGCTGTACAACTGATTCGCTAATAAACCGGTCTGATCGTCATACACTGCAATTCCGGTTTCATCGCAGGAGGTTTCTATACCCAGTACTCGCATTACCCTTTCCCATCATTCACGTGCGGCCTGCAGTTTACCACAATCATGCCTATTTACCGCCAGCCGGGTACATCTTGTCGCCGGCCGGAAGCTATGTTGATGATTCCAGCCATAAATGCCGGTTTGATTAAAAACGAGCATTTTTTTCTGATTAGACTATAATCAGCGCCCGATGCAAAATTGCGCACGTTTTACCAGGGCGGCGCAGGTTTCAATTTGCTGTGGTGCTTTACAAAGCAGCATCCGTTGAAGTAAAATTCCGCACCATTTTGAAAAGGCTGGCGCTTGGCCAGCAGCAAACCGAATTTTATTGAGGTGAGAGGCACATGCCGGTAATTAAAGTACGTGAAAACGAGCCATTTGACGTTGCTCTGCGTCGTTTCAAACGCTCTTGCGAGAAAGCAGGCGTTTTAGCTGAAGTTCGTCGTCGTGAGTTCTATGAAAAACCGACTACCGAACGTAAACGCGCTAAAGCTTCTGCTGTGAAACGTCACGCGAAGAAACTGGCTCGCGAAAACGCACGCCGCACTCGTCTGTATTAATTCTTCGGGGGTAACCCCGCCGCGTGAATTTCTGATTTTAAAAATCGCGCAGACCGTGTAGTTGCATACGAAGGCCGTGCTTTCCGAAAGGAATGCGCGGCTTGTTCTCGTTTATAGGCTAGTAAAGTAAGGGCTTATGGCTGGACGAATTCCGCGTGTATTTATCAATGACTTGCTGGCTCGCACCGACATCGTCGATCTGATCGACGCGCGTGTAAAGCTCAAGAAGCAAGGCAAGAACTATCACGCGTGCTGTCCGTTCCACCACGAAAAAACGCCTTCATTTACTGTTAATGGCGAAAAGCAGTTTTACCACTGTTTTGGTTGTGGTGCGCACGGTAACGCCGTCGACTTTCTGATGAATTACGACAGGCTCGAGTTTGTCGAAACCATCGAAGAGCTGGCGACCATGCACGGGCTGGAAGTGCCTTACGAGGCAGGAACCGGGCCGACCCAGATCGAACGTCATCAGCGTCAAAGCCTGTATCAACTGATGGAACAGCTCAGTACGTTCTATCAACAGTCACTGCATCAGCCTTCCGGCACGCCGGCGCGTAATTATCTGCAACAGCGCGGGCTCAGTGACGACGTTATCCGCCATTTTGCCATCGGCTTTGCACCCGCCGGTTGGGATAACGCATTGAAACGTTTTGGTCGTGACGCCGACACGCGTCTCGCATTGAACGATGCCGGCATGCTGGTGACTAACGATCAAGGCCGCTCGTACGATCGTTTCCGTGAGCGCGTGATGTTCCCTATTCGCGACAAACGCGGGCGAGTGATCGCCTTTGGCGGACGCGTATTGGGTGACGGCATGCCGAAATACCTGAACTCGCCGGAAACCGAAGTATTCCACAAGGGTCGTCAGCTGTACGGCCTGTATGAAGCGCAGCAGAACCACCCTACCCCGCAGCGTTTGCTGGTAGTGGAAGGCTATATGGACGTGGTAGCGCTGGCGCAATACGGCATCGATTATGCCGTCGCCTCGCTCGGAACCTCAACGACGGCTGAACATATTCAGCTGCTGTTCCGCGCTACCGATAACGTTGTCTGCTGCTATGACGGTGACAGAGCCGGTCGCGAAGCGGCCTGGCGCGCACTGGAAACCGCGCTGCCCTATCTGAACGACGGGCGCCAACTGCGGTTTATGTTTTTGCCCGACGGCGAAGACCCGGACACATTGGTCCGAAAAGAAGGCAAAGATGCCTTCGAACAGCGAATGGAGCTGGCGCAGCCGCTTTCCACTTTCCTGTTCGAAACGCTGATGCCACAGGTGGATTTGAGCAGCCCGGACGGCCGCGCCAAACTGAGTACGCTGGCACTGCCACTGATTACCCAGGTGCCGGGCGAAACGTTGCGCTTGTACCTGCGCCAACAGCTCGGCAGCAAGCTTGGCCTGCTCGATGACAGCCAGCTAGACAAGCTGATGCCCAAACAGGCCGAAAATGCGAATACTTATCAGGCGCCCCAGCTAAAACGCACAACCATGCGTATACTAATAGGGTTACTGGTACAAAATCCGCAACTGGCTACACTTATCCCTTCACTCGAGGGATTGGAGCAGACCAAACAGGC
This sequence comes from Serratia inhibens, assembly GCF_003591175.1. Taxonomy (GTDB): domain Bacteria; phylum Pseudomonadota; class Gammaproteobacteria; order Enterobacterales; family Enterobacteriaceae; genus Serratia; species Serratia inhibens. The sequence continues at coordinate 154,805 of NZ_QYYG01000007.1, forward strand.
GGGTTTACCGCTGTTTGTCGAGCTGGTGCAGACCTGCCTGGCCCAGCCGGGGCTGACAACCGGCCAATTGTTGGAGCAATATCGCGACAACAAATTGAGCCAGCAGCTTGAAACCCTGGCGACATGGAACCATATGATCGTTGAGGACAGGGTCGAGCAGACATTTTTGGATACCTTGGCCAGCCTGTACGACTCCGTACTGGAGCAGCGGCTGGAGACATTGATCGCACAGGCCAGAACGCACGGCCTGAGCCCGGAAGAACGTGAAGAAGTCCGTTCTCTCAATCAGGTTTTAGCGAAGAAAAACTGAATACCAAACGGCTTAAGTGCCGATAAATGCGAGGGCAGAAGCCCTGCAATATGCCGCCACAGTGGGCCGCGGCAACAACAAAAACGCCCCAAATGCTATTGTTGGCGGTTTCGCCGACCGACACCAACCTAAATACTCTGAAGTGTGGATACCGTCTTATGGAGCAAAACCCGCAGTCACAGCTTAAACTTCTTGTCCAACGTGGTAAGGAGCAAGGCTATCTGACCTATGCTGAGGTCAATGACCATCTGCCGGAAGATATCGTCGACTCCGATCAGATCGAAGACATCATCCAGATGATTAACGACATGGGCATCCAGGTGATGGAAGAAGCCCCGGACGCCGATGACCTGTTGCTGGCTGAAAACTCAAACAGCACAGACGAAGATGCGGAAGAAGCTGCCGCTCAAGTCTTGTCCAGCGTTGAATCTGAAATTGGCCGTACCACCGACCCGGTGCGCATGTACATGCGTGAAATGGGTACCGTTGAACTGCTGACGCGCGAAGGCGAAATCGACATCGCCAAGCGTATTGAAGACGGTATCAACCAGGTTCAGTGCTCGGTTGCCGAATACCCGGAAGCCATTACCTACCTGCTGGAGCAGTACGATCGCGTTGAAGCCGGCGAAGCTCGCCTGTCCGACCTGATCACCGGTTTCGTCGATCCTAATGCGGAAGAGGACATCGCCCCAACCGCAACGCACGTCGGTTCTGAGCTGTCGACCGAAGAGCAGAACGATGACGAAGAAGACGAAGAAGACGACGACGACGCTGAAGACGACAACAGCATCGATCCGGAGCTGGCACGTCAGAAATTCACCGACCTGCGCGATCAGTATGAAGCGACCCGTCTGGTCATCAAAAAGAACGGCCGTAGCCACGCCAGCGCAGCGGAAGAAATTCTGAAGCTGTCTGAGGTGTTCAAGCAGTTCCGCCTGGTGCCAAAACAGTTCGACTTCCTGGTCAACAGCATGCGCATCATGATGGACCGCGTTCGTACTCAGGAACGTATCATCATGAAGCTGTGCGTTGAACAGTGCAAAATGCCGAAGAAAAACTTCGTCACTTTGTTCGCCGGCAACGAAACCAGCGATTCCTGGTTCGAAGCGGCGCTGGCGATGGCCAAGCCATGGTCAGAAAAGCTGAAAGACGTAACGGATGACGTACAGCGCAGCCTGCAGAAACTGCGTCAGATCGAAGAAGAGACCGGCCTGACCATCGAGCAGGTGAAGGACATCAACCGTCGCATGTCTATCGGTGAAGCGAAAGCGCGCCGTGCGAAGAAAGAGATGGTTGAAGCCAACTTGCGTCTGGTTATTTCTATCGCCAAGAAATACACCAACCGCGGTCTGCAGTTCCTGGATCTGATTCAGGAAGGCAACATCGGTTTGATGAAAGCGGTAGACAAGTTCGAATACCGTCGTGGTTATAAGTTCTCAACTTACGCCACCTGGTGGATCCGTCAGGCCATCACCCGCTCTATCGCCGACCAGGCGCGTACCATCCGTATTCCGGTGCACATGATTGAGACCATCAACAAACTCAATCGTATTTCGCGCCAGATGCTGCAAGAGATGGGCCGCGAACCGACGCCGGAAGAGCTGGCTGAACGTATGCTGATGCCGGAAGACAAAATCCGCAAAGTGCTGAAGATCGCCAAAGAGCCGATCTCCATGGAAACGCCGATCGGTGATGATGAAGATTCGCATCTGGGCGATTTCATCGAGGATACCACCCTCGAGCTGCCACTGGATTCTGCCACCTCGGAAAGCCTGCGCTCTGCAACGCACGACGTATTGGCCGGCCTGACCGCCCGTGAAGCGAAAGTGCTGCGCATGCGTTTCGGCATCGATATGAACACTGACCACACGCTGGAAGAAGTGGGCAAACAGTTCGACGTTACCCGTGAGCGTATTCGTCAGATCGAAGCCAAAGCCCTGCGTAAACTGCGCCACCCAAGCCGTTCCGAAGTGTTGCGCAGCTTCCTGGACGACTAAGGCCAGCGATTGGCTGCAAACAAAAAACCCCGGCCTGCCGGGGTTTTTTATTGCCTGAAATCCTGGGGGAGTCACTCCAGCGCCAGGAACAGCTCGCGGTAGCTCTCGGTAAGCTGCTCCAGCGTGGCGCGGTTCAGCCCGCTGGGATTAGGCAATACCCACACCTGGGTTTTGCCGATCGTCATCTCCTGCCGCCCCCAGGGCGCATTTTTCACCCCGAAGGCGCTGCTGAACGCCTGCTTACCCAGAACCGCCAATGCATGCGGCTGGAATTGCAGAATTTTGTCTTTTAACGCATCGCCGCCGCTGCGCAATTCTTCACGCGTCACTTCGCTGGCCGCGACCGTCGGGCGCGCCACCAAAGCGGTGATGCCGCAGCCGGTATCCTGCAACTGCTGCCACTGCTCCGGTGCCAGTTGGCGCTGGGTGAAACCGGCCTGATGCAACACCTTCCAGAAACGGTTACTGCCATTGGCAAAGGGATAGCCCTGATGAGCCGATGAAAGGCCGGGATTGATGCCGCAAAACACCACCCGCAAGTTTGGCGCCAAAAGATTCATGGATCGATGAGGTCCGATAAAAGGGATTTACACCGGTTATCGCAAAATCCACCAGCAATTACAACAGACTAGAACTGCGCATAAAAACAACATACAGATGCTTAACTATAGACCTGCGCCGAAGGATTACCGTATAATCTCGCCGCTTGGCCCCTTAGCTCAGTTGGTTAGAGCACGCGACTCATAATCGCTTGGTCACTGGTTCAAGTCCAGTAGGGGCCACCAAATTCTCGCTGATATAACAGCGCATCAAACCACCTCACAGCAGGTGGTTTTTTGTTTCCGCTCACTCAACGCTGCCAAAGCGAATCCCGTCCTTCCTGATGCACATCGCAACGCCGTAGCCCGATGTCACGCAGTTGCTCCCGGCTCATCGAGTGTAAAGCCTTTCTGCGACCATACGAAAAAAAACCACGGCTGCAATACCGGCATAATTTACGCCACAAGCGTTCGCGGTCAGCAGGCAAGTCTATTGCCTTTTCCATCACGTCACCTCAATTACACGCAAAGTAATAGGGTGACTCAGGTCACAAACACAAGACAGATTCAACGACTAACAATCAAAACCACACAGATCAACGTTCTGTGATTCTGTATGGTTAAAACAGTGGGTTTGTGTACCGGTTGCCGTTTTGCTGCACGCCGACGTAATCAGGCTGCGCCGTTCTGCCGCCGATGAGCGACCTGCTCCGCTCGTTGCAGGATTTCCTGCAAATCGTCCTCGTCGATGTCAAACAGCTCGCCCTGCATCAGCACTTCATGCAGATCCGCCCGGGTAATAGATACCGCATCAATCGGCAGGCCGGTGGGCTTGGCTTCGGCCGGTGCCAGTTGGTGCGGATAGCGGCGTCCGGCCAGGTTATTGAAGATAATCGCCAGTACCGCCAGCAACACCGAATTAAGCAGCACCGGGTACAGCACAAAGCTGTAACCCAGTTGGTGAATGCCCGGCCCGCCGAGGATCGCGGTCAGCGCCACCGCGCCGCCGGGTGGATGCAGGCAACGCAGTTTGAACATCAATCCAATGGCCACTGCGGCCGCCACTCCACAAGCCAGCCCGGGATCGGCAATCAGCAGGCTGGTGCTGACCCCCACCAGCGCAGCCGACATATTGCCGCCCACGATCGACCAGGGTTGCGCCAACGGGCTGTTCGGTACGCCAAACAGCAAAACGGCGGAGGCCCCCATCGGGGCGATAAACCACAGGTTCACCTCCCCCAAAACAAAGTGGCTGATCCAGCCGGTAATCATCAACCCCAGCCCGGCGCCGATGCTGGAAAGCAAAATCTCTTTTTTGCCCATGGCCAACGGGTGCGGCCACAGGCGCGCGCAACCAATCTTGAATCTTGTTACTAATGAGTTCTTCATGTTACTTCGCACTGCCAAATTCAACGTAATAGCAACAAATATATCACATCATCCCTGGCGGAATAATCGCTGCCCCGCCTGCCCCCGGCAACAACTTTCCGCTAACAGATTGATTTTTCGCCACCCCTCGGCAATGATCAATGTTCTCCCCTTAGCCTTGAGGAAAAGCCGATGTCTCAACCGATTACCGAGCTCTATACCGACAGCCAATTTTTCAGCCCTTATGCCATGTCCGCATTTATTGCACTGACGGAGAAAAGTATCCCCTTCACCGTGAAACCGGTCGATTTGGCGCAGGAAGAAAATAAAGGCGCTGCCTATGCGGCACTGTCGCTAACCCGTCGGGTACCTACGTTGGTGATCGGTGAGTTCCAGCTGTCCGAGTCCTCGGCGATTACCGAGTATCTGGAGGATATTCATCCGGCTCATGCGGTCTACCCGCGCGACGTCAAGCTGCGGGCCAAAGCGCGTGAAATTCAAGCCTGGCTGCGCAGCGATCTGTTGCCAATTCGCGTCGAACGGCCAACCGAGGCGGTATTCGCCAACCAAAAATTCCCGCCGCTGTCCGCCGCCGCCGAGGCCGCAACCAACAAGCTGATCGCCGCAGTCGAAAAATTACTGAGCCACGGCCAGGATAATTTGTTCAGGGAGTGGTGCATTGCCGATACCGATCTGGCGTTGATGCTGAACCGGTTGGTGATACACGGGGATGAAGTGCCGGAAAACCTTCGCCACTACGCGCAAAAACAGTGGCAACGCCCCTCTGTGCAGGCCTGGCTGGCGCTGCCGGAGAAAACGCACGGCTGAAAAAAATCGGCGGCCACAACGCCGCCGTTCTCAACTGAGAAACAACATCACTTCTTGAGGGAAGGCAGTCACCATCCAGAGGGCAGATAACCTAACAACGAGGCAATGGCGTATACCGCACTGGCCAGATACAGCAGCACAATGCTGATCTGCAACAACGGGTGGGTGATCCAGTTGCACTGCCAGCGCGGCGTTTGATCACCGTGCTTGCGCGCCCCTCGCAGGATCAACATCGGCATAATCGACAGGATCACCCCGCTGAACACCCCGGCGAAATACAGCGCGTTAACGAACGACACCAGGCCGCTGTATGCCAGCGCGAACGGGGGTACCACCACCAGCAACAGCACGCCGAATCGGCGCAGCGGTTGCTCGTCATTGCCCAGTCTGAACTGGTCGAAAATATTGGTCAGGAAACTGCCGCCCAGCCCCCAGTAAGAGGTCAGCATCGCGCACAGCGCAAAGATATTGGCGGAGAAGAACGCCCACTGCCCAAGAGCCTGCCCCCAGGAAATGGTCGCCACGTCGGAGATATTATTCAGCCCGCTGAGGGCGATCACCGACATCGGCACCGCCGCCAGCAGCACGAAGGTTACCGCCATGCCGACGATAATCGCCTTCGGCAGTTGCTCCGGCTTATCCGAGAAGCCACGCGCCATTTCCGGCACTATGTACTGCGCCGAGAAGCAGAACACCACCACGTTGAATACCGGCACCATAAAGCGCCAGTCGCCGTCCAACAGGTTGCGCATCTGGGTGGTGTCTTTCAGCAGTGTGGCCGCCACCAGCGCGGTCAGCATCACCACCATGCCGATGCTGATAAATTTCTCGCCGCGGCCAATCGCCTTCAGCCCCAGGTACAACACCCCCGCTGCGGGAACGAAAAACAGCAGGCTGCCGATGGCCGGCGAGATACCGAACAGAGATTGCAGCAGCTTGCCGCTGCCGGTCATGTATGCGGTCAACGCCCCGACGCTGTTGACGCAAACCGAAGCAAACATCAGCCAGGCGCCGATACCGCCGACATAACGTTTAGCCAGCCCGCTTAATTGCAGGTGCGCGCGGGTGCGCAGGGTGGATTCGGCGACGTACAGCATGGTGATGGTGGTCAGACTCCCCACCAGCACCAGCCAGAACAACAGCGGTAAAAAACCGGCTTTGCTGGAGGCATAGGCGATGGACAGCACGCCGGCGCCAATATTGGTGCCGACAATCATCGCCACCCCTTCGAGGAAACTCAGTGATTTGGCGGGTGCAGGCGTTCGCACCCCGGCGGCAAGCGCCGGAGAAACAGTGGTGTTATCAGCAGACATACGGCATCCTTTGTTGCCCGGCGGCTCCGGCCACCGGGGCAGGTTAATTTCCCGGTGGTTAACAGCTCACATCGATACACAGGTATTTCAGCTCCAGATATTCTTCAATGCCGTAACGCGATCCTTCACGTCCGAGTCCTGATTGCTTCACACCGCCAAACGGCGCGACTTCATTGGAGATCAGCCCGGTGTTGATGCCGACCATGCCGTATTCCAGCGCTTCCGGCACTCGCCACTGGCGCGAGGCGCTTTGCGTGAACAGATAAGCGGCCAGACCGAATTCGGTGTCGTTGGCCATGGCGATCGCTTCCGCTTCATCATGGAAACGGAACAACGGCGCCACCGGGCCAAAGGTTTCTTCCCGGGCGAAGCGCATTTTTTGCGTCACACCAGTCACCACCGTCGGCTGGAAGAAGGTACGGCCCAGTTCGTGCGGCTGCCCGCCAATAGCAATCTGCGCGCCTTTGATCAAGGCATCGTCGATGTGGCTCTGCACTTTATCCACCGCGTCCTGATCGATCAGCGGCCCCTGGGTGGTGCCTTCATGACTGCCGTCACCGACCTTCAGTTGCTCGACCGCCGCCACCAGTTTGTCCACCAAACTGTCGTAGATGCCGTCCTGCACGTAGATGCGGTTGGCGCAAACGCAGGTCTGGCCGCTGTTACGGAATTTTGAGGCCATGATGCCCGCCACCGCCGCGTCCAGATTGGCGTCGTCGAAAACGATCACCGGCGCGTTGCCCCCCAGCTCCAGCGACAATTTTTTAATCGTTGGCGCGCACTGCGCCATTAAAATGCGGCCGACCTCGGTCGAACCGGTAAAGCTCAGTTTGCGCACCACCGGGCTGTCGCACAGCACCTTGCCTACCTGCGCTGCGTCGCCGGTCACCACCTGCAGCACGCCCGGCGGAATACCGGCATCCTGCGCCAGCTTCGCCAACGCCAGCGCGGTCAGCGGCGTCTGCTCGGCCGGTTTGACAATAATTGCGCAGCCCGCCGCCAGCGCCGGCGCAACCTTGCGGGTGATCATCGCCGCCGGGAAGTTCCACGGCGTGATCGCCGCGCAAACGCCGATCGGCTGTTTCACTACCACCAGGCGCTGCGAAGCCAGTGGCGCCTGTAACACGGCGCCGTCGACGCGCTTGGCCTCTTCGGCGAACCAGGTAATAAACGAAGCGGCATAGGCGACTTCACCACGCGCTTCCGCCAGCGATTTACCCTGCTCGGCAGTCATCAACTGCGCCAAATCCTCCTGGGCCGCCAGTACCTTGTCGGCCCAGGCCAGCAGCAGTACGGAGCGCTGTTTGGCCGTCAGCTGTTTCCAGCCCTGCTGCGCCAACTGCGCTGCGTTAATCGCCTGCTGCGTTTCTTCTTCGCTGACCAACGGAATGCTTGCCAGCTCTGCGCCGGTCGCCGGGTTGATGACCGCTTCACGCTGGCCGCTCAACGCGTCGCACCACTCACCGTTAATCAGGCACTGGCTGCGCAGCAGCTCGGGATTATTCAGTTTCATTGCCGGTCACTCCTTATTGGGCCAACGCGCGGGAAAGAATGCCCAGCGCCTGGGTGAACTGCTCCTCAGGGATGGTCAGCGGATACAGGAAGCGGATCACGTTGCCGTTCACACCGCAGCTCAACAGCAGCAGGCCCTCTTCCAGCGCCTTCTGCTGTACCTGACGGGTGATCTCCGCCGAAGGCTTGCCGGTCGCCGGATCCTTGAACTCCACCGCCACCATCGATCCCTGCGCGCGAATATCCGCGATCGCCGGGCTGGTTTTACGCGCCTGTTGCAGCACTTCTACCAAATGCTGGCCCAAACGTTGGGAACGCTGGCACAGCTGTTCTTCGTCAATCACGTCCAGCACCGCCAGTGCCGCGGCCACCGCCAGCGGGTTACCGGCATAGGTGCCGCCCAGCCCGCCCGGCGCCGGGGCATCCATCACCTCTGCACGGCCGGCCACCGCCGACAGCGGCATACCGCCCGCCAGGCTTTTCGCCATGGTGATCAGATCCGGTTTCACCGCGTAATGCTCCATGGCAAACAGCTTGCCGGTACGGGCAAAACCGGTCTGCACTTCGTCGGCAATCAGCAAAATGCCGTGCTGGTCGCACAGTTCGCGCAGCGCCTGCATAAAATCGGCCGGCGCGATGTTGAAACCGCCCTCGCCCTGCACCGGCTCCAGCACGATGGCGGCCACTTGTTTGGGATCGATATCCGCCTTAAAGATGCGCTCCAGGCTGTTCATCGCGTCTTCGGTGGTCACGCCATACAGCGCATTAGGGTACTGGCCGTGGAACACCGAACCGGGGAAGGGCCCGAAGCCCAGCTTGTAAGGCGCCACTTTGCCGGTCAGCGCCATGGTCATGTAAGTGCGGCCATGGAAACCGCCGCCAAAGGTGATCAGGCCCGGCCGGCCGGTATAGGCGCGGGCGATTTTGACCGCGTTTTCCACCGCTTCGGCGCCGGTGGTGAACAAGGCGGTTTTGCAAGGGCCTTCGATCGGTGCGCGCTGGTTGATACGCTCTGCCAACGAGACGTAGCTTTCGTAGGGAACAATCTGATAAGCGGTGTGGGTGAAGGCCTTCAGTTGCCGTTCAATGGCGGCGATCACCTTCGGATGCCGGTGTCCTGTATTCAGAACAGCAATACCGGAAGCGAAATCGATAACCTCATTGCCTTCTACGTCCCACAGCGTGGCGTTCTCCGCACGCTCGGCGTAAAAACCGCACATCACGCCAATCCCGCGTGGGGTGGCATCCTGGCGACGTTGATTCAGTTCTGCGTTTTTCATGCTGTTCTCTCCGCTCGGTGTCCGTTGTACGTTTCGTTCACATTCGTGAAACAATGACGTTTATTTACACAGGATGTGGCTCTATAATCGAGTGCCAGTTACGATTAATTGAGGGATCCAATTGCGCTCACTGAGTGGTGATCTGTTATTGCAGCGCCTCGGCGAACAGCCCGATGATAAGCTGCACAAGCGGCTGTATAACGCGATCCGCACCAGCATTTTGGACGGCAGTTTGCCGCCCTCCAGCCGCCTGCCCGCCTCGCGCGATCTGGCGCAGGAACTCAGGCTGTCACGCAACACCGTATTAACCGTTTATGAACAACTTTTGGCAGAAGGTTATGTTTTGGCACGCGCAGGCAGCGGCACATTCGTCGCCGAAACCGTGCCGGACAGCTGTTTATCTGCCGTCAGCGCCCCCGCAGGCAGTGACGGAGAACAACGGCGCATTGAGCTGTCGGCCCGAGGATCCACCCTGCTGCATCACGCCAGCGCCAGCCCCAAACAGTGGGGCGCGTTTATCCCCGGCGTACCCGACGTCAACGCCTTTCCTCACCAGCTGTTCAGCAAGATCCAGGCGCGCATCAGCCGCCGCCCGGTCCCGCAGCGACTGACCTACAGCAATCAGGGCGGCAGCCCGGAGTTACAGCATGCATTGGTGGACTATCTGCGCGTGGCGCGTTCGGTGCGCTGCTCGCCAGAGCAAATTTTGATTACCGAAGGTATTCATCAGGCGATAGATCTGGTGACGCGCATGCTGTGCAATCCGGGTGACGACGCGTGGATTGAAGAACCGGGTTATTGGGGGATCCGCAATATTCTGCGGATGAACGACGTGAATATCTGCCCGCTGGGGGTCGATGAGGCCGGCATGGTGCCGCCGGAGCAGCCAACCGGCTCGCCACGACTGATTTTCGTCACCCCATCGCACCAGTATCCGCTGGGATCGGTGATGAGCCTGGCGCGGCGGCAGCGGTTGCTGGCATTGGCGCGCAACGGCGGCAGCTGGATTGTCGAAGATGACTACGACAGCGAATTCCGCTTTTCCGGCCAGCCCATCCCGGCGCTGCAAGGATTGGAAGCCGATGCGCCGGTGATTTATATCGGCACCTTCAGCAAGACGCTGTACCCGGCGCTGCGGCTGGGTTACGTGGTGCTGCCAAAACCCTTGATGACGGCGCTGAAAACCGCGCACGCCGAACTGTATCGCGGCGGACACCTGCTGATCCAGACCGCGCTGGCGCAGTTTATTCAGGAAGGCCACTACACCGCGCATATTCGCCGCATGCGGCTGCTGTATGCCCGGCGGCGGGCATTTCTGACCGCGTTGATTGAGCAGCATCTGGGCAAGCAGGCGCTGAGCGAATTCAACAACAACGCCGGGTTGCACCTGATCCTGAACCTGCCGGACGAAGCCGACGACGTGGCGATCGCCGCCGCCGCCGCCGCACGCGGCGTGCTGGTGCGGCCGCTGTCGCGTTACTATATGCTGCCCAACCACCGCCGCGGGCTGCTGATGGGCTTCGCCTGCGTGCCGGAGGAACAGATGGCCGCCGCCTTTACCCTGTTGCTGCAATGCATTACAGCGCCCTGAACTGCCAGCCCTCGTCCTGCCAGTGCAGGCGATGAGTCAGTTTCAGCGCCCGCAGGAAGGCTTCGTCGTGCGAGACCACCAGCATCGCACCGGGAAACTCCGCCAGCGCGGCCTCAATGGCCAGTGACGAAGCAAGATCCAAATGGTTGGTCGGCTCGTCCAGCAACAGCAATTGCGCCGGCTCCTTACGCCACAGCGCACAGGCCAGCGCCGCCTTCAGCCTTTCTCCACCGCTCAGCGCCGCCAACGGCAACCTGATCCGTTCCGCACCAAGTTGCAACTGCGCCAGTTGGGTGCGCAATGCCCCCTCGGCCAGCGGAGAATCCTGCAACCCCAGCAGCGCCATCACCGATAGCCGCGAATCGAACTGCGACAGGGTTTGGTCGAGGTAAGCCATTGGCAGCGGGCAGTGAACGTGACCGGACACCGCAGCCAACTGGCCGAGAATCACCTTCAGTAACGTGGATTTTCCGCAGCCGTTCGGGCCGGTCAGCGCTACGCGCATCGGCCCGTCGATACGCATATCCAGCGGCGGCGCACTGACAAAAGGCAGTTGCAGCTGCTCGAGCACCAGTACCTGTTTGCCCGGCATCACCGCGCTGCCTGGCAGGGTCAACATCACCGGACTGTCTTCTTCCACCCGCTGGTACGCCTCGCGCACGGCGGCATCGAGGCTGCCTTTTTGGTCCTGATGCTGTTTGCGCAGCGTGCCGAGGCTCTCTTTGGCCGCCGCCTTGTAGGCCACACGTTCGAAAGAGGCGATATTCAGCGTGTCGACGGTTCTCAACGTTTGGGCTGAGCGCCGCTGGCTGATGTCGTGTTCTTTCTGCTGCCGGGCGCGAGCGCGTTTGCGCTCCTGCCGGGCATGTTCCCAGCCGGCTCGCGCCGCCTGCTGCTCCAAATCGCGCTGCCGGCGATAGTCATCGTAGTTGCCGCCATAGCTGTGCAGCCCGTCGGGCGTCAGCTCGACGATGCGCGCCATACGCGCCAGCAATTGCCGATCGTGGCTGGCAACCAGCAGCCCGCCGCGCCACTGCGCCAACTGCCGGTACAGCCAGTCGCGCCCGTCGGTATCAAGATGATTGGTCGGTTCATCCAGCAGCAAGCAATCCGCACCGCCCAGCAGCGCGCTGCACAGTGCCGCGCGCATTCGCTCCCCGCCGCTCAGGGAGCCGGCCGGCCGCAGCGGATCGAACGCCGGCAGCCCGGCTGCGGTAAAGGCGGCGTGCAGACGATCTTTCAGATCCCACTGCCCTTCCAGGCGATCGATATCGTCCGCCAACGGACGCCCCTGCTCAATGCGCGCCAGCGCGGCAAACACTTCGCCATAGCCCAGCAATTGCGCCAGCGTGATCTGCGCTGCAATCTCCGGCTGTTGCGCCACATAGGCCAGCGAAGCATGTTTTTCCACATGCCCGCCACCCGGTTGATCCAGGCCGGCGATCAGGCGCAGCAGACGGGTTTTGCCGACGCCGTTGCGCCCAACCAGGCCACAGTGTTGTTGATCGAAAGTGAGATCCAGCGGGCCGAACAGCATTTCGCCGTTAGCAAGCTGGCAGGTCAGTTGGTGTAAAACAAAATAAGGGGATTGCGCAAAATGAGCCATAAGCACTCCTGAGTGAAATCAAAGCATCCCCATCCGGCACCGGCGTGCTCAGCATGGGACAAGATATCAACAGGCGTGTTTGTTCATTTTCGGTTATGGCTCCGCAGAGAAGGCATGGATATGCCGCAGGCAAAGGTTATCCGATAACTTGTCTACTATGCAAACAACTACAAAGATTCATGACATCTATCACATTCAGCGCAACGCAGATTCCCAATGGCACAGACAACGGCTAGATTTATCTCATCCGACCACTTGGGTCGAACATAATAATAACGATGAAAGACGCGATGGAGACTGCAATGAGCAATTACCCACACCTGCTGGCGCCGCTGGATCTCGGCTTCACCACCCTGAAAAACCGGGTGCTGATGGGATCGATGCACACCGGCCTGGAAGAACTTCCCGATGGCCCGGAACGCATGGCCGCTTTCTATGCCGAACGCGCAGCGGCCGGCGTAGCGCTGATCGTGACCGGCGGTATCGCCCCCAATGAAAAAGGCGTGGTATACCGCGGCGGTTCCACTCTCAGCCGCCGGGATCAGGTCGATCATCACCGGATCGTCACCGATGCCGTCCACCGGGCCGGGGGCAAAATTGCTTTGCAGATCCTGCATGCCGGCCGCTACAGCTATCAACCGCAGCCGGTGGCGCCGTCCGCGCTGCAAGCGCCGATCAACCCTTTCGCCCCGACCGCGCTGAGCGAGGCGGAGATCGAACAGACCATCGCCGACTTCGCCCACTGTGCACTGCTGGCGCAGCAGGCCGGTTACGACGGCGTAGAAGTGATGGGTTCCGAAGGCTATTTGATCAACCAATTCCTGGTGTCGCGCACCAACCAGCGCGATGACTCATGGGGAGGCAGTTTCAGCAACCGCATGCGTTTTGCCGTGGAGATCGTCCGGGCGGTGCGTCAGGCGGTTGGCCGCGAGTTCATTTTGATTTACCGCCTGTCGATGCTCGATCTGGTGGAAGACGGCTCCAGCTGGCAGGAGATCGAACAGCTGGCGCTGGCGATAGAACAGGCGGGCGCAACCCTGATCAACACCGGCATTGGCTGGCATGAGGCGCGGATCCCGACTATCGCCACCATGGTGCCGCGTGCCGGTTTCAGTTGGGTGACCCGCAAGCTGATGGGCAAAGTGCGCATCCCGCTGATCACCACCAACCGCATCAATGACCCCGCGGTTGCAGAACAAGTGCTGGCGGACGGCTGCGCCGACATGGTGTCGATGGCGCGCCCGTTCCTGGCCGACGCCGCTTTTGTGCAAAAAGCTGCCGAAGGGCGCGCCGACGAAATAAACACCTGCATTGGCTGCAATCAGGCCTGTCTCGATCAGATTTTTGAAGGCAAGCTCACCTCCTGCCTGGTGAACCCGCGCGCCTGCCGCGAAACCGAAATGCCGCTGACCATGGCCGAAAAGCCGAAAAAGCTGGCGGTGATCGGCGCCGGGCCGGCCGGGCTGGCGTTTGCCACCACCGCCGCCAGCCGCGGCCACCGGGTGACGTTGTTCGATGCCGCCGATCAGATTGGCGGGCAGTTCAATATCGCCAAGCAGATCCCCGGTAAAGAAGAATTCCACGAAACCCTGCGCTACTTCCGCCGCCAGCTGGCACTGCTTGAGGTGACGGTGAAACTGGGTACGCAGGTAGAAGCCGCCGATCTGGCGGAATTCGACGAAGTGATCCTCGCCTGCGGCATAGTGCCGCGCACGCCGGCGATCCCAGGGATTGATAACGCCAAGGTGCTGACTTATCTGGACGTATTGCGCGACAAAAAGCCGGTCGGCCAGCGGGTGGCGATTATCGGCGCCGGCGGCATCGGCTTCGACACCGCCGAGTACCTCAGCCAGCACGGTGTGTCGAGCAGTCTGGATCAAGCAGAATTTAACCGTGAATGGGGTATCGATGGCCAGCTCAGCCAACGCGGCGGGCTGGCGGCGCAAGGGCCGGTGGCGGAGCGCGGGCCGCGGCAAATCTATCTGCTGCAGCGCAAAACCAGCAAAGTGGGTGAAGGCCTGGGGAAAACTACCGGTTGGATCCACCGCACCAGCCTGACAATGCGTGGCGTCAAGATGCTCAATAGCGTGAACTATCAACGTATTGATGAGGAAGGATTGCACATTTCACGCGCCGAGCAGGAAAGCTGTCTGCCGGTGGATACGGTGATTATCTGCGCCGGGCAGGAACCACGCCGCGAACTACAGCAGCCGCTGCTGGCGATGGGAAAAACCGTGCATTTGATTGGCGGTGCGGACGTTGCCGCCGAGCTGGATGCCCGCCGCGCAATCGATCAGGGTACGCGGCTGGCGATGGCACTGTAATAAATAGCCATTCATTAAGGGGCGCATGCATTGCGCCCCCGGTTACTCAGTAACGTGCGCCGGATTTCACCGCTTTCAGGATCACAAACTTCTTGTTGGATGCCACAAGGGTGCAGTTACCAAACAGACGCTTCAGCTTCTGGTGGTAATCCAGATGACGATTGCCGACGATGCGCAGCTCGCCGCCCACCTGCAGGCAACGCTTGGCGTCACAGAACATCTGCCAGGCGGTATGATCGGTGATCGCATGCTGCTGGTGGAACGGCGGGTTGCACAGCACTGCCTGCACGCTTTCGCGCTCAATCCCTGCCAGTGAGTTATTCACTTCAAACTGACAGCGATCCAGCTCCTGCGGCAGGTTGCGCTCCACGTTCAACTCACTGGACGCCACCGCCATGTAAGATTCATCGACAAAGCTCATCTGCGCCTGCGGGTTCTGCACCAGCGCGGCCAGGCCAATAACGCCGTTACCGCAGCCGAGATCGACAATGTGACCGTCCAGATCGTGCGGCAGATTGTCCAGGAACAGACGAGCGCCAATATCCAGGCTGCCGCGTGAGAACACGTTGGCATGGTTGTGGATCAGCCAATCGGTGCCGTCCAGCGTCCAGTTGGTGGTTTCCGGTGCCGCCGGTGGCACTATGTCCGCCACTTCGCAGTGGATCAGGCGCGCTTTCTTCCATGCCAGGCTGGTGCGCGTCGGCCCCAGCACCTTTTCAAACAGCTGCATGGTTGAGGTGTGCACATCGCGCGCCTTGGCTCCGGCGATGATCACCGTGTCCGGCGCCACCACGTTGCGCAGCGAGCGCAGTTGCTGTTCCAGCAGCGCCAGCGCCTTGGGTATGCGGATCAACACCACTGCCGGTGATGCAGGCAGTTCGGCGAGGCTGTCCAGCAGCGTAACCTGCTCCGGATCCAGCTCATTGAGCTTCAGATTATGGCGCGTAGCCAGCTGGCTCATGTATGAATCGCTGATGCTGTAGGGCTGATGGCCGTGCAGCGCACAGGCCAGCGTACCGAAGTTGTCGTTGAAAATCAGCACCGGACGATCGCCAATGTCTACATTTTCAAGCTGTTGCAGCAGATATTCGTCTGCCGCTTCCCACGCCTGCAATTGGGTGGATTCTTCCTGTTGGGGATAACGCTCCAGCTCAAGTTGCTGTGTTCCCAGATCGAGTTGGCTCATTGCCCCTCCTGACTGATAAAATTTGGGCTGTTTATCCCCTAAAAACGTCCATCAGTAAAATGTTTTTTCGGATAAATTGCGCATTCACTCGCGTATCTGAAACCCAATCCCGCGTTTCTGTCCTGATAGCTATAGCATTCCTTCCGCTCACACTCTGTTGAGTTATTTTTAACCTGCCGTAATGTAACTTTAAATGTTACAATCATTCACCCAATGGAATGGGGACTCAGATGATTAAATCTTTCCGGGACAGATATCTGGAAAAATTCTATCGGGAAGGCCGGCGCAATCGTTTGATTCCTTCCCCCCTTGAACGCCAATTGGCCAGAAAACTCGATATACTGGCCGCCGCACAAAAGGAATGTGATTTACATCATCCAACCGGTAATTATTACAAACGCCTGTCCGGCCCCTTTCAAGGCTGGTCCAGCATGCGGGTTAATATGCAATGGCGTTTAATGTTCCAATGGCGCCATGATGCCGCAGAACAGATTTATCTGGACCCACATCAAGATACCTGAGCAAGGGAGAATGTATGTTAGAAACCACAACCCGAAAACCCACGACAGTAGGGGAAGTGCTGCAAGAAGAGTATTTAACTCCGCTGGGTATCGGCCAGGAAGATCTGGCGAAGGTTTTGGGGGTCACTCGCGCCACGGTAAACCGCTTATGCAACGGTCATCGCCGTCTCAGCGTTGCGGAAGCCAATCTGTTTGCAGACTTGTTCGAAACCACGGCTGATTTTTGGCTAAACCTGCAAGCAGCCCACGACCGTTGGGAAGCCAGACAGGCAAATATGCAACGTGAACGGCTGCGTCCGATTATGGAAATACTGGGGCGTAATGTTACCCATGCATGAAAGAGAACTGACTTACCTGCAGGGTTACCCTGAACATCTGCAAAGCCAGGTGCAGCAGTTGATCGACCAGCAGCGGCTGGGGGATGTGCTGTTGCAGCGCTATCCGCAGGTGCATGATTGCACCACCGACAAGTCGCTTTATCAGTATACCGTCGATCTGAAAAACCAATACCTGCGCAACGCCCAGCCGCTGAGCAAAGTGGCCTACGACGGTAAAATCCAGGTGATGAAACACGCGCTTGGCATGCACACCGCCATTTCACGCGTACAGGGTGGCAAGCTGAAGGCCAAGGCAGAAATCCGCGTGGCGACGGTATTCAAGCTGGCGCCGGAGCCGTTCCTGCGCATGATCGTGGTACATGAACTGGCGCATCTGAAAGAGAAGGATCACAACAAAGCCTTCTACAGCCTGTGCTGCCATATGGAGCCGAATTACCATCAGTTGGAATTCGACACCCGACTGTACCTGACCCACCTCTCTGTCTTTGGCGATCTGTATGCATAGCGGGATTCGCCTTCGGTAATTGCCGTGATAATCTGGTTCTTTCTACCCTGTGCCACACTTGAAATTCACAGGGTATAGGGCTTGGGAACCGGAGATATCTATGATTCGCTTTGCCGTTGTTGGCACCAACTGGATTACGGAACGCTTTATCGATGCCGCACATGAAAGCGGCAAACTGAAGCTGACCGCCATCTATTCGCGCAAGCTCGAGCAAGCGCAGGCATTTGGCGCCAACTATCACGTCAGTCTGTTTTTCGATTCCCTGGAGGCGCTGGCCCAATCCGACGCCATCGATGCGGTATACATCGCCAGCCCCAATTCCCTGCATTGCCAGCAATCGCTGCTGTTCCTCAGCCATAAAAAGCACGTGATCTGCGAAAAGCCGCTGGCCTCCAACCTGCGCGAAGCAGAACAACTGGTCGCCTGCGCACGCGAAAACCAGGTGGTGCTGTTCGAAGCCTTCAAAAGCGCCCATCTGCCGAATTTCCTGACCCTGAAGCAGACGCTGCCGAAAATCGGCAGGTTGCGCAAAGCCTTTATCAACTACTGCCAATACTCTTCGCGCTATCCGCGCTATCTGGCCGGCGAGAACCCAAACACCTTTAACCCGCAGTTTTCCAATGGCTCTATCATGGACATTGGCTACTATTGCCTGGCCAGTGCCGTAGCGCTGTTTGGCGCACCAAAATCCGTGATCGCCAGCGCCGCGCTGCTGGACACCGGCGTTGATGCGCATGGAACCGCCTGCCTCAATTACGGGGATTTTGACGTAACCATTTCTCATTCCAAGGTCAGCAACTCGGATATTCCGAGCGAGATCCAGGGTGAAGAAGGGACGCTGGTCATTGATAAAATTTCGGAGTGTCAGGGTGTGGCGCTGACGCCGCGCGGTGGCAATCGTCAGGATCTGACCCAACCGCAGCATATCAATACCATGCTGTATGAGGCACAAGCCTTCGCCGAGCTGGTTGAAAAACGGCAGGTGGAACATCCGGGGTTAGAAAACTCGCTGATCGTCGCCCAGTTGCTGACCGAAATCCGCCGCCAGACCGGCGTGACCTTCCCTGCCGATGGAGAATGACATGAAACCGCTATTGTTGATGCAAACCGGCGATGCGCCGGAGGCAATACGTCGTGATAAAGGCAATTTCGACGGGATGTTCCTGCAACAGGGCAACATCGCCGCCGATCGCGTGCAAATCGTGCATCTTCCGTCAGGCGAACCGCTGCCGGCGCCGCAAAACTACGCCGGCGTGGTAATTACCGGATCCGCAGCGATGGTCACCGAACAATTACCGTGGAGCGAGCAGGCCGCCGAGTGGCTGCGTCAGGCGATGCAGATCAAGCTACCGATTTTCGGCGCCTGTTACGGCCACCAATTGCTGGCCTATGCGCTCGGCGGTGAAGTGGGTTACCACCCGCAAGGCATGGAAGTCGGTACGCTGGATATCGAACTGCTGCCAGACGCCGCCAACGATCGCCGCCTGGCGATGCTGCCGCCGCATTTCAAGGCCAATCTGATCCACTCGCAAAGCGTACTGACGCCGCCTGCCGGCGCGAAGGTGCTGGCTCGCTCACAACAGGACGCCTGTCAGATCATCAGTTATGGCGATCACGCACTGACCACCCAGTTCCATCCGGAATTTAACGGCGCGGTGATGCATCAATACCTGAGCTGGCTCGGCGAACTGTACCCCGAGCAGCAGACGGAGTATCAGCTTAAGCAACAGCAGGTTAGCGATACGCCCTTCAGCCGGTTGCTGCTGCAAGGTTTCGTCGTCAGTCTCGGCGCGCAAAAGGCCCTGGCCGGCTAGCGTGATAAACGTTGACCGCTGACACATTTTGCATTACTTTCTGCGATGCAAAGGGGAGTAACTTCATTGCCGGTTAATCGTCATTACGGTGCGCAAGCATCCGGTTACCGGGCAACATGAGTGGCGGGCACTGCGGGTGCACCTTCATCAACGTTGTAAGTGAGACCTTGCCGGAAGGCGAGGTTTGCTTGTAGCGTTCACAAAGCGGCTGGCGTCTTCCGACGTTGGCCGTTTTTGTTTTTGAAGGATATCTCTGATGATGAATACTGTTGGCACACCTTGGTTATGGGGCAGTTTCGCCGCCATCATAGTTGTGATGCTCGCAATCGACTTACTGCTGCAGGGCCGCAAAGGCGCGCACACCATGACGCTGAAGCAGGCCGCCAGTTGGTCGCTGGTGTGGGTCAGCCTTTCCCTGCTGTTCAACCTGGGTTTCTGGTACTACCTGAACCAAACCGCCGGGCGCGCCGTCGCCGATACGCAGGCGCTCGCCTTCCTCACCGGTTACCTGATCGAAAAAGCACTGGCGGTCGATAACGTCTTCGTCTGGCTGATGCTGTTCAGTTACTTTGCCGTTCCGGCTAACCTGCAACGACGCGTGCTGATTTTTGGCGTATTGGGCGCGATCGTGCTGCGTACCATCATGATCTTCGCCGGTAGCTGGCTGGTGACCCAGTTCCAGTGGCTGCTGTATCTGTTCGGTGCCTTCCTGCTGTTCACCGGTATCAAAATGGCGCTGGCGAAGGAAGACGATTCGGCGATTGGCGACAAGCCGCTGGTAAGGTGGCTGCGCAGCCACCTGCGCATGACCGACAACCTCGAAGGCGAACGTTTCTTCGTGCGTCGCAACGGGTTGCTGTTCGCTACGCCGCTGGTGCTGGTGTTGATCCTGGTGGAGCTGAGCGACGTGATTTTCGCGGTCGACAGCATTCCGGCCATCTTTGCCGTGACTACCGATCCGTTTATCGTCCTGACCTCTAACCTGTTTGCCATCATGGGCCTGCGCGCCATGTATTTCCTGCTGGCCAACGTGGCGGAACGCTTCTCGATGCTGAAATACGGCCTGTCGATCATTCTGATGTTTATCGGCGTCAAGATGCTGATTATCGACTTCTTCCATATCCCGATCGGCGTTTCGCTCGGCGTGGTAGCCGGTATTCTGACATTAACGCTGCTGATCAATGCCTGGGTTAACCGCCGCAACGATCGCCTGGCGAATAAAGCGCCATAATCTGTTATCCGGGGCGCTAGCCGCCCCGTGATTGTTTGGCAATTCGTCCAAAACACCAAACGTTATTGCGATCACACAAATGTAGCCAGTATGTTATCAAGAGTTGATCCGTCCTCAGAATTTCACTTCCTCCCCTTTCCAACCCCATTCGTTTACTGAATACTGGTTTGGCAAACATATTTAGTTACGGATAGAAATAAAAATTGCCCGGCAGCGTTCCTGTCGAGGCAGTCAGTCTGTGCGCAACATCACCGGGAAGAAAAGCATTATGCAAAAACTTTTACAACGGATCATACAGGGCAGCCTGGTTAAGCAAATCATGGTCGGTCTGGCGGCCGGTATTATCGTAGCGCTGGTTTCACCGGCGACAGCCTCCGCCGTCGGGCTGCTTGGCGCGCTGTTCGTCGGCGCGTTGAAAGCGGTGGCTCCAGTATTGGTATTGGTACTGGTGATGGCCTCAATCGCCAACCACAAGCACGGGCAGAAAACCAATATTCGCCCGATCCTGTTCCTCTATCTGCTGGGGACTTTCGCTGCGGCGCTGGTGGCGGTGGTAGTCAGCTTTATGTTCCCGTCCAATCTGGCGCTGGTTACCGGCAATGCGGACATCAACCCGCCGGGCGGTATTGTTGAAGTGTTGAAAAGCCTGCTGATGAGCGTGGTCGCCAACCCGTTCCACGCGCTGATTAACGCCAACTATATCGGCATCCTGGCCTGGGCGATTGGCCTGGGGCTGGCGCTGCGCCACGCTTCGGAAACCACCAAGTCGCTGATTAACGACATGTCGCATGCAGTCACCTTGGTGGTGCGCGCGGTGATCCGCTGTGCACCGCTCGGCATCTTCGGCCTGGTGGCTTCGACGCTGGCGGAAACCGGCTTCGGCGCGCTGTGGGGCTACGCGCAACTGCTGGTGGTGTTGATCGGCTGTATGCTGCTGGTCGCGCTGGTGCTGAACCCGCTGATCGTTTACTGGAAAATCCGCCGCAACCCTTATCCGCTGGTGTTCGCCTGCCTGCGTGAAAGCGGCGTGACCGCGTTCTTCACCCGCAGCTCGGCCGCCAACATTCCGGTGAATATGGAGTTGTGCAAGAAGCTGAATCTGAACGAAGACACCTACTCGGTTTCTATCCCGTTGGGCGCAACCATCAATATGGCCGGCGCGGCGATCACCATTACCGTGCTGACGCTGGCGGCGGTGCACACTCTGGGCATTCCGGTTGACGTCCCGACCGCGCTGCTGCTGAGCGTGGTGGCGGCGATCTGCGCCTGCGGCGCTTCCGGCGTGGCCGGCGGTTCGCTGTTGCTGATCCCACTGGCATGCAACATGTTCGGCATCCCGAACGATGTCGCCATGCAGGTCGTGGCGGTGGGCTTTATCATCGGCGTGTTGCAGGACTCCGCAGAGACCGCACTGAACTCTTCTACCGACGTGCTGTTCACCGCGGCGGCCTGCCAGGCGGAAGATCAACGCCTGGCGGATGAAGACCCGTTGAAGGTGCGTTAAGCGGTTAACGATCGTCAGCGAGGCGCCCAATGGGCGCCTTTTTTTCTACCGCGAAAGGATCGATGCCGCGCAGTTGCAGGCGGCGGAAACGGATAATGTTGAAGCCGTTCATCAGCAGGAAGCTGCCTTCTATCAGCGAACCGCCTATCGACCCGAGCCAGATGTTATGCGTGACCCAGCAGGCGGTGGAACACCACATCACGCAGCGGGTCGTCAGCCCACGGGTGCGAAACAGCGCCCAGGTGCTGATCGACGTACCGAAGATCGGCAGCAGTTCGATGGGATGTTGGAAGTGCGTCAGGCCAATGGTCAGCGTCAAACTGATAAACAGCCACATCACCCACAGGCTGCGAGTGCGCATTGAAACCAGGTTGCGGCAGGCGCTGAGCAACGCACTGCTGCCGGCGGCGCTCGCCCCCATCAGGAAGAAGTGGATACCAATGATCAGGCTGTATCCGGATAGTTGCAGCTTGAAACGCTGGTCGTCGCGATTGAAAAAACTGGTGATACCTACCAGAAAAGCCAACACGCCCACAGCCTGGGCAAACCAATAAAACGTCATTAGGGGATCCTGAAGCGGGAGACAAGAACGTTAAAAGTGAAACGCTGTTTTATGCTACTCCCGCTGCCGGTGCTTTACAATGTCACCCCGCTTTTAAAAATCGCCAACTCGCGGAAATCGTTCGCTTCGTTGCGCGCCGCTTGGCCATTGGCGATCGCCACGATCAGATCGACAAACTGTTCCAGCAGGCGATCCATCGGCGTGCCGTGGATCAATTGCCCGGCGTCGAAGTCGATCCAGTGCGGTTTTTTCGCCGCCAGTTCGCTGTTGGTCGCCAGTTTTACCGTGGGAACGAAGCCGCCGTAGGGCGTGCCGCGCCCGGTACTGAACAACACCATATGACAGCCGGCGCCGGCCAGCGCGCTGGTCGCCACCGCATCATTGCCGGGCGCACTGAGCAGGTTTAGCCCAGGCTGCCGCAGCCGCTCGCCGTATTTGAGCACGTCCACCACCCGGCTCTGCCCGGCTTTCTGCGTGCAACCGAGGGATTTTTCTTCCAGGGTGGTAATACCGCCCGCCTTGTTGCCCGGCGAAGGGTTTTCATAAATCGGCTGGTTATGGGCGATAAAGTACTGTTTGAAATCGTTGACCATACTGACGGTTTTCTCGAAGGTCGCTCGATCGCGACAGCGGCTCATCAGGATCCGTTCTGCGCCAAACATCTCCGGCACCTCGGTCAGCACCGTGGTACCGCCGTTGGCGATCACATAGTCGGAAAACCGCCCCAGCAGCGGGTTGGCGGTGATGCCGGATAGCCCGTCCGATCCGCCGCACTCCAGGCCGAACTTCAACTCGCTCAATTTACCCGGCTGGCGACGATCGTCGCGCATGACCCGGTACAACTCATGCAGTTGCTCCAGCCCGGCCTCCACCTCATCGTCCTGCTGCTGGCACACCATAAAGCGCACCCGCTGCTCATCCGTCGCCCCCAGCGTGCTGCGGAAAACATCGACCTGATTGTTCTCGCACCCCAGGCCAATCACCAGCACCGCGCCGGCGTTCGGATGGCGCACCATATTTTGCAGCATGGTACGGGTGTTTTCATGATCCTGCCCCAATTGCGAACAGCCGAACGGATGGCTGAACAGGTGTACGCCATCGATCCCCTGCGCATCCTGAGTTTCCTTCAGAAAACGCTGCTGGATCTGCCGGGCAATGCCGTTGACGCAGCCGACGGTCGGCACGATCCACAGTTCGTTGCGGATCCCCACCTCGCCGCTGCTGCGGCGATAGAGTTGCACTTCACGATCCGCAGCCTGCGGCGGCAGCGCGGGAAATTCCGGTTGGTACTGATAGCTGTCCAGATCGCTCAGGTTGGTTTTGGCATTTTGCGAGTGGATGTGCACGCCCGGCTCTATGGCGACCAACGCATGGCCGATCGGCAGCCCGTACTTGATGATCGTCTCGCCGGCTGCGATCGGCTGCAGCGCAAACTTGTGCCCACGCGCCACCGGCTGCGAAAGCCGAATAGTCAGCGCTTCCAGCGCCAGCGTTTCTCCGTCGGCCAGATCGCGCAGCGCCACCGCCACATTATCCTGCGAATGAATTTTTACGATGCTTTGCATAAACCAACCTCGGGCAGCGGCTACGCCAGTTCAATGGCGAAATAATTTTTGGCATTGTCGAAGCAGATGTTTTTCACCATCTCGCCGAGCAGCGCGATATCCGCCGGCGCTTCCCCCTCTTCCACCCAGCGTCCTATCATCTGGCAAAGAATGCGGCGGAAATATTCATGACGGGTATACGACAAGAAGCTGCGACTGTCGGTCAACATGCCGACAAAACGGCTCAGCAGGCCAAGCTGTGCCAACTGCGTCATCTGGCGTTGCATGCCGTCTTTCTGATCGTTGAACCACCAGCCTGAACCAAACTGCATTTTGCCTGGCGTGCCTTCCCCCTGGAAATTACCCACCATGGTGCCGATCACTTCGTTATCGCGCGGGTTAAGGCAATACAGGATGGTTTTCGGTAATCCTCCCTGCCGGGATTGGGCATCCAGCAAGCGGGAAAGCGGCTCTGCCAGCGGCCGGTCGTTAATGGAGTCGAAGCCGATATCCGGGCCAACGCTTGCCAGCATCCGGCTGTTGTTATTGCGCAATGCGCCGATGTGATACTGCTGTACCCATTCACGGCGTTGATATTCAGCGGCCAGGAACAGCAGCACTGCGCTTTTGAACTGGGCGCTCTGCTCCGGTCCAGGCAGTTTGCCGCTCAGGCGTTGGGCCAGAATGGCGTCCAGTTCGGCTTCGTTCGCTTCGCCATACACCACCACGTCCAGTGCATGGTCAGCCACTTTGCAGCCGTGGGCGGCGAAGTGGTCCATGCGTTTTTTCAGCGCGTCGCACAGCGAGGTGAAGCGGCTGATATTAATATCCGCTGCCGCCTCCAGCTTTTTCAGGTAATCGTTAAAGCCCGGCGCATCGATATTGAACGCCTTATCCGGCCGCCAGCTTGGCAGCACCTTGATATCGAAACTGTCGTCGGCGGCAATCGCTTTATGGTGGCGCAGATCGTCGATCGGATCGTCAGTGGTGCCGACCATTTTGACCTTCATCTGCTGCATGATGCCGCGCGCCCTGAAATCGTCCTGCGCCAACAGCGCGTTACCGCGATGCCAGATATCGTCCGCCGTGGTCGGTGAAAGCAGCGTGCCGGTGATGCCGAACGGACGGCGCAGTTCGAGATGGGTCCAGTGATACAGCGGATTGCCGATGGTATGGGGCACGGTGGCAGCCCAGGCGTCAAACTTCTCGCGGTCGCCGGCATCGCCGGTGCACAGACGTTCGGCCACGCCGTTGGTGCGCATCGCCCGCCACTTGTAGTGATCGCCCTTTAACCAGATGTCATATAAGTTTTTGAAGCGGGTATTCTCGGCGATCTGTTCCGGCGGCAAATGACAGTGGTAGTCAAAGATCGGCTGATCCGCCGCATAGTCATGATACAAACGCCGGGCAAATTCACTGCCCAACAAGAAATCTTCATTTAAAAACGTCGCCATATCAGGCTCCTCACCTTGCTGGCCGTTCGGCCCAGTGTTCGACACGACAAAGTTATCACACCAATTACACGGAGCGTCCAGCAAAATCTTATCCCAGCCTGCGGGCTATTTCCCTCGAAAAATGGCGCTAAATACACAATCTCACGGCGAAACACGGCCTGAATCACGTGATTATGGGCCAAAGCCTATGGCCAAATTGAATCTCGGCTTTTGTGATATCACTCAACTTTTAAATCTGTATGACAAGTTATTGTCTCGCCACCCCGTCGCTGGTGCGTTGGGAATGCGACGGTGATGGAAGGGCCGGTGCAGAGCAACGAAAAGGAATCACACCCTACACGCCGCCACCTTAACCGCCGCGGCCTCTTAAAGACTGGGAGATATTTCGGATGCGTAAAATTAAAGGGTTACGCTGGTACATGATTGGGCTGGTAACCATCGGCACCGTGCTGGGTTACCTGACCCGCAACGCGATTGCCGTGGCGGCGCCGACGCTGGAAGGCACCTTGCATATCACCACGCAACAGTATTCTTACATCGTCGCCGCTTATTCCGCTTGCTACACCCTGATGCAACCGGTGGCGGGATACGTGCTGGACGTCCTGGGCACCAAGGTGGGCTACGCCATGTTCGCCATCCTGTGGGCGCTGTTTTGCATGGCTACCGCGCTGGCTAACAGCTGGGGCGGGCTGGCGCTGGCGCGCGGCGCCGTGGGCATGGCCGAAGCGGCAATGATCCCCGCCGGCCTGAAGGCCAGCAGCGAGTGGTTCCCGGCCAAAGAGCGTTCCATCGCCGTAGGGTACTTTAATGTAGGTTCGTCGATCGGCGGGATGATCGCGCCGCCGCTGGTGGTCTGGGCCATCGTCGCCCACAGCTGGGAAATGGCGTTTATCATTACCGGCATACTGAGTCTGATCTGGGCCATCTGCTGGCTGATCTTCTACAAGCACCCGAAAGATCAGAAGAAACTCAGCCAGCAAGAGCGGGATTACATCCTCGAGGGCCAGGAACCGCAACACCAGACCGGCAACGCCAAGAAAATGTCCGCCTGGCAGATCGTACGCAACCGCCAGTTCTGGGGCATCGCGCTGCCGCGTTTTCTGGCAGAGCCGGCCTGGGGTACCTTTAATGCCTGGATCCCGTTATTCATGTTCAAAGCCTATGGCTTTAACCTGAAAGAGATCGCCATGTTCGCCTGGATGCCGATGTTGTTCGCCGATCTCGGCTGCATCGTTGGCGGGTATCTGCCGCCGTTTTTCCAGAAACACTTTAAGGTGAACCTGATCGTTTCACGCAAGCTGGTGGTCACGATGGGCGCGGTGCTGATGATTGGCCCCGGTATGATTGGCCTGTTCACCAGCCCCTATGCCGCCATCGCGCTGCTGTGCGTCGGGGGTTTTGCTCACCAGGCGCTGTCCGGCGCGCTGATCACCCTGTCTTCAGACGTATTTGGCCGTAACGAGGTAGCGACCGCCAACGGCCTGACCGGCATGGCGGCCTGGACCGCCAGTACCCTGTTTGCGCTGGTGGTCGGCGCGTTGGCGGATACCCTGGGTTTCAGCCCGCTGTTCGCCGCGCTGTCGGTATTCGATATTCTCGGCGCCATCGTTATCTGGACCGTCCTGCAAAACAGGCCGGCCTTGCCGCCCACGCAAGACTCTCTGCAGCCGGCCCCGGCGCGCAGTTAACCCACCGCCCGGCCACGCGCCGGGCGCCCCTGCGGCCACTGGCAGCCCTGCCGAATAAGTGGTATAACAAATCCGACAGCCACGCCCCTTCTTACCCTAAGAGCATTCACTATGGAATTCACTGAAACCAGACGCCTGTATCAGCAACTGGCCGCCGAGCTTAAGCAGCGCATTGAAAGTGGCCGCTATCCGGTGGGCGATAAGCTGCCGGCCGAGCGCTACATTGCTGAGGAGATGAACGTCAGCCGCACCGTGGTGCGCGAAGCCATCATCATGCTGGAAGTGGAAGGCTACGTTGACGTGCGCAAGGGGTCCGGGATCCACGTGATGTCCAACCAGCAAAAACATCTGGTGGTACCGGGCGACAGCATTGAATTCGCCACCGCCGGGCCGTTCGAACTGCTGCAGGCACGCCAGTTGATCGAAAGCAACATCGCCGAATTCGCCGCCACCCAGGTCACCAAGCAAGATATCGTCCAACTGATGGAAATCCAGGAGCATGCGCGCAAGGAAGATCGCTTCCGTGATTCGCAATGGGATCTGAAATTCCACGTGCAGGTGGCGCTGGCTACGCAAAATACCGCGATGGCCACCATCGTGGAAAAAATGTGGAGCCAGCGGGTGAATAATCCTTACTGGATCAAGCTGCACGAGCATATCGACGAGCGCTCTATCGCCAGTTGGTGTGATGACCACGATCAGATCCTCAAGGCGTTGATACGTAAAGATCCTTACGCCGCCAAACTGGCGATGTGGCAGCACCTGGAAAACACCAAGCAAATGCTGTTCAACGCCACCAGCGACGATTTCGAATATAACGCCGACCGCTATCTGTTCGCCGAAAACCCGGTGGTGCATCTGGACGGCGTGACCGCCGAAAACAAATAACGCACGCGGTCAAAAACCTTTGGGTTATGTCAGGTAATGTAAAATCCGCTGAATCGATGCCTGAACCGCCGATTGCCGTGTAGTATTTCACCGGTGGCAACGTAGATTTCCCTGTTGCCAATCGTGCTATTTTGGTAAAGTTAGGCCACTTTTTTTACCCTTTGCTGCGGGGCGGAACGCGAATACATGCGCTGGTTGTTTGCCATGCTTATTGCTCTTTTTTGCTGGACCGGCTCGGTCTCCGGCCAAAAACTATGTGCGGCGCCCTCCAAAGCAACCCCCACGGCACTGAGCAGCCTGCCATCGCTCGATAACCCGGCGTTGTCCCCTTATGACCAGGTTTATCGGTCTCCGGCAGAGTTACGGCGCAAAGCGCCCGGCAAATTGCCGCTGCTGTTGCCGCGTGTGCATTCTTACCCCGGTTCGCTGCCAGCCTCCACCCAATTGCAGCCGGTCTATGCGTTGGCCGCTGAGCTGGGCCATAACGCCAGATTTCCGCGTCAGCACCTATCTGTGCCCAACCGGCTGATCCAGGCCGACTGGATGCTGCATACCCCGCAGCAGCAAAACAGGCTCGGCGGCTGGAAAGAAAGTAATATGCTTTATCGTGGCACGCTGACTTACCACTCATGACCGGTGTCGCACCGACGAGAACTCACTAAAAAGCAACGCCGTTTCATCGTTATCAGCAGCCAGGATCGCCCACGCGCTTTCAGCCCACTCCTGATCCGCCGCTGAGATAAAGACAAACAATGACGTTTTAGGAACACCGGATGGACATCATTAAAGAACTGTTACATGCCCTATGGCAGCAGGATTTTGAGACGCTGGCGAACCCGTCGCTGGTCTGGACGCTCTACGTCCTGCTGTTTCTGATTTTATTTCTGGAAAACGGCCTGCTGCCGGCGGCCTTTTTACCCGGCGACAGCCTGCTGATCCTGGTTGGGGTATTGATCGCCAAAGGCACCATGAATTTCCCGCTCACCATCCTGATCCTGACCGTCGCCGCCAGCCTGGGGTGCTGGGTCAGTTACATACAGGGCAAATGGCTGGGCAATACGCGAACGGTGCAAGGCTGGCTGTCGCATCTGCCGGCGCACTATCACCAGCGCGCACACCAATTGTTCCACCGCCACGGGCTTTCCGCTCTGCTGGTCGGCCGTTTTCTGGCGTTTGTCCGCACCCTGTTGCCTACCATTGCCGGTCTTTCCGGCCTGAGTAATGCCCGCTTCCAATTCTTTAACTGGATGAGCGGTCTGCTTTGGGTGGTGATCCTGACGTCACTGGGCTTTGCTTTGGGCAAAACCCCGGTGTTCCGCAAATATGAAGACCAACTGATGTTCTGCCTGATGCTGTTGCCGCTGGTGCTGCTGGTCGTTGGGCTGGTGGGATCGCTGATCGTGCTGTGGCGCAAGAAACGCGCCGACAACCAGAATCAGGGGAAAGGGGCGTGATGGCAAAACGCCCGCGCTGGCAGTATGTTTTGCTGATTGCACTCGCCCTGTTGGCGCTGGCGACGCTGCTGGTCCCCTGTATGGTGCGCACCGAAAGCGAGCTGCGCATCCGAGCCGGCCAGCAAGGCCTTTCGCTGCCTGACGGTTTTTTTGTCTATCAGCGGCTGGATGAGCGCGGTATTCGTATCAAAAGCATTACCCCCGAAGGTGATGGCCTGGTGATCCGCCTCGATTCACCAGAGCAGCAATTGCTGGCGCGCGAAGCGCTGCAAACGATTTTACCGCCGGGTTATATCATCGCTCTGAGCGAATCCCCTGTTCCGACTCATTGGGTGCGTGAATTTGCACGCGCCCCACTCAATCTGGGATAATACCCCTTCGAATGAAGGGTTTTCCTTTCGTTTTTACGCCCCGCTCAATTAATCATCAATCGCCATCGAACTGCGGCTGATTCTTTGGGGGTCTGCGCGATCCAAGACTATGCTGAAAGCTAGCTGCGTAGACTCCTGTCGCACTGCTTTTGCAAGCAGTCAGGAAAAGCGGATGCGTACCGATGCATCCCAGTTAACAAGGAACCGATAGCATGAAATTACGCCACTCACTCTTACTGGCCCTCCCGTTATGTGCATTGCCGGCCCTGTCGCTTGCCGCCGAAGGTGGTTGTGCGGCCAAGGCACAAAGCATCCAACAACAGATTGATTACGCCACCCAACATGGCAATCATAACCGCATAGCCGGGCTGAAAAAGGCGCTGAGCGAAGTACAGACCAACTGCACGGAAGCGGGCCTGCAGGCCGATCGCCAGAAAAAAATCGAAGAGAAACAAAGCAAGGTCGCTGAACGTCAGCAAGAGCTGAAAAAAGCTCAGCAAACCGGCAATCTGGATAAAGTCGCCAAGAAGCAGAAAAAGCTGACGGAAGCACAGGCCGAACTTGAGCAGGCCCAGGCGGAGTAATTTTTTATACCAGCGTATTTATCGCCGAGAGCCGCGTCACACGGGATTTTTATTGCATATAGAATGGATGCCTAGTGATATCAGCTACCCATTCACCCTTTGCTCCGGCGAAAAAATCCGCTATGTTGAAAGTCTGTCGAAGTTAACGTTAAGGAATAATCACATGGCACATGATTCAAATGCAGAAAACTTACGCGCTGAACTTAAATCCTTAGCCGATACGCTGGAAGAAGTGCTGAACTCTTCCACCGATAAACCCAAAGCCGAGCTGGAAAAGCTGCGCTCCAAAGCCGAAAGCGCCTTGAAAGATACCCGCGTTCGCCTGAGCGACGCCGGGGACAAAATTGCTTCCCAGACCAAGCAAATCGCCGGCCAGGCGGATGATTACGTACGTGATAATCCGTGGACAGGTATCGGTATCGGCGCTGCGGTTGGCGTGGTGCTGGGCGTTCTGTTAGCGCGCCGCTAATTATGGCAGAACAACCACAAGTTCGTGCACAGGGCCCCGCCAAAGGGGTCCTGGATGTCGCCCAGCGCATCATCACCATTCTGGTGAGTATGGTTGAAACCCGGGTGCGCCTGGCGGTTGTCGAGCTGGAAGAGGAGAAAGCCAATCTCATTCAGTTGCTGATCATGGCCGGCATGACCCTGCTGTTCACCGCATTCGGCCTGATGAGCCTGCTGATCCTGATTTTCTGGGCCATTGACCCTATCTACCGCCTGATGGCGTTAGGTGTCACCACGGGCGTACTGCTGTTCCTGGCCATTTTCGGCGCCATCTGGACGCTGGTCAAAGCACGCCGCTCCACCCTGTTGGGCGCTACGCGCAAACAGTTGGAGATCGACCGTTCCGAGCTGGAGGGCGAAAAATGAACCGCCGTCGCTACCTGGAGTGGAGAAAAGAGAAACTGATTCGGCAGATCCAGCAACAACGGCTGGATCTGGCCGAAAACAAAACTCTGTGGCTGGAAAAAACCGAACGCATCGATCGCGGCTGGCAAACCCTTTTCGGCCTGCGCAAATACCTGGTTGTCGGCTCCAGCGTGATGGCGCTTTACGGCATCCGCCACCCAAGCAAACTGATTCGCTGGTCACGCCGCGCCTTTGGCATCTTCGGTACTATCCGATTGATCCAGAAAACCTTTTCTTCCAAGTAAATCCCCCTTTTTTATTCAACGCTTTCGTCGTTACGCCCGCTTTTTCACAGAAATTCATTCTTTCTGTCGATAAAGGCTGGGCAACTTTCTGATTCCCCATTATTTGTTAGCAGACTATAGATTCAGTTTTTTTGAAAAAATACGACAGTTTTACTTGCTAACAACTGAATCGCTTCCCGATTAACATTCACTCCATCAAACGCATAACGGGCAGGACAGGGTCAGAAACCCGACATACCGCCCGCTAACATGGTCAACGCCAAGACTGGCGAACTAAAATCACTTTGGAGTAGATGATGAAAAAATTAGAAGATACAGGTTTGCTGGTTGCTCGTATTCTGATGCCAATCCTGTTTATCGTGGCAGGTTACGGCAAAATGGGTGATGCCTATGCCGGCACCCAGCAATACATGCAGGCGATGGGCGTACCTGGCTTCTTGCTGCCGCTGACCATCTTGCTGGAGTTTGGCGGTGGCCTGGCAATTCTGTTCGGTTTCCTGACCCGCACCGTGGCGCTGTTCACTGCCGGTTTTACCCTTCTGACCGCGGTACTGTTCCATACCAACTTTGCGGACGGCGTAAACCAGCTGATGTTCATGAAGAACCTGACTATCGCCGGTGGCTTCATCGTACTGGCGATTGCCGGCCCGGGCGGTTTCAGTATCGACCGTCTTCTGAACAAAAAGTGGTAAGCTTCTAATACCGACTCAGGGGTCCGGCATGCCGGGCCCTTCTGCTTTTCACTCGGACACTAAGGAGATCATCATGGGACAACTCGTCGATGGCGTTTGGCAAGACATCTGGTATGACACATCGTCCACCGGAGGCCGTTTCAAACGCTCAACCTCCCAGTTCCGCAACTGGGTGACCGCAGACGGCCAGCCGGGCGAACACGGTACCGGCGGTTTTAAAGCGGAGAAAGATCGTTATCACCTGTATGTTTCACTCGCCTGTCCTTGGGCGCACCGCACTTTGCTGATGCGCAAGCTGAAAGGGTTGGAGCAGATTATCCCGGTTTCCGTGGTACACCCGCTGATGCTGGAAAACGGCTGGACCTTCGGCCAGGACTTCCCTGAAACGACCGGCGACAGCCTCTATCACTCAGACTTTCTCTATCAGCTTTACCTGCGCGCCGATGAACACTATACCGGCCGCGTAACGGTACCGGTGCTGTGGGACAAACAGCAGCAGACCATCGTCAGCAATGAATCCGCCGACATCATCCGCATGTTCAACAGTGCATTTGACGGTGCCGGCGCTCGCGCGGGGGATTATTATCCCCACGACCTGCGCGGCAAAATCGATGAGCTGAACGGTTGGATTTATGACCAGGTGAATAACGGTGTGTACAAGGCCGGTTTCGCCACCAGCCAGGAAGCCTATGACGAAGCGGTGAATGCGTTGTTTGACGCGTTGGCGCGGCTGGAGCAGATCCTGGGCCAACACCGTTACCTGACCGGCGATCGCCTGACCGAGGCCGACCTGCGCCTGTGGACCACGTTGGTGCGCTTCGATCCGGTGTATGTCACCCATTTTAAATGCGACAAACACCGCATCAGCGATTATCTCAACCTGTACGGCTTCCTGCGCGATATCTACCAGATGCCGGGCATCGCCGAAACGGTTAGCCTGCCGCACATCCGCAACCATTATTACCGTAGCCACACCACTATCAATCCGCACGGCATTATTTCCATCGGGCCGGCGCAGGATCTGGACGAGCCACACGGCCGCGACACACGTTTCAGTTAGCCCGTTTTCCTCTTTCTTAGTGGAGGAGGAAACAGTCAAGGGCCCGCCGTGCTTGCACGTGCGGGCCCTTGGCGATCAATGGCCGAACGCGGCCCGTTACTGCCGTTCCTGCTGAGCGAAGAGCCGTGGAATTTCGCGCAGGAACCAGGCTTTCGCCTCCCCCATGCTGTCGCGCCGCCAGGCCATGATGATATCGGCCTCACGGCTGTATTCCGGGCCCACCACCCTCAGGCGCCCTTCTTCAATGTCTTTTTCCACCAGCGGATAAGGCATGGTTGCCACGCCCAGGCCGGCCAGCAGCGCCAGGCGCTTGTCGCCAATGGTGCTGACCGTCAGGCGTTGCTGCTTGTCCAACAGCTGTACGGTCAACACCGGCCGTTCGCGGGCAGTATCCGCCACCGCAATGCCGCGGTACTTTACGCGCGTCAGTTCGGACAAGGGTTCCGGCTCCAGATGAATGGGGTGATCCGGTGCTGCGACATACACGCTCATCACTTTGTACAGTTTACGGGTGTTGATTTCTGACGAGGCGCGGAAATGCATGTCCGGCGCGATAACGATATCGGCGCGCCCTTGTTCCAGCCGCTCCCAGGCACCGGCCAGCACTTCGGTGAAGATCGATACCTGGGTATTGGCCTTCAGCGCCAGCTTGTCGACCAGCGGAAACAGTTTGCTCGCCGGCGACAGCGCTTCACTGACGATGGTCAAATGGGTTTCCCAACCGCGCGCCAGCGCTTCGGCATCCGTGGTCAGCTTGTCTGCCGCCTCCAGCAGCACCCGTCCGCGCTCCAGCAACATGCGCCCGACGTTGGTGAACTTGGTACGGTGGCCGGAGCGATCGAACAGCACCACATCCAATTCTTCTTCCAATTTTTGCATGGTGTAGCTGAGCGCCGAGGGCACCCGCCCCAGCTCATCGGCTGCCGCAGCAAAGCTGCCACGTCGGTCGATCGCATCCATAACCCTTAACGCTTCAAGCGTTAACGCCCGATCTCTGGCCATCGAATCTCTCTGTCAGGAAATTTGAATATGCCGACCAGATTAACTGGCTAACAATCCGGCGTCCAGATGCTTACCATTTGGATAATGAATTTAGAGAGCCGATTGCCATGATTACATGCAGAACAGCACAACAATGCGGGCAAGCTGACTTTGGTTGGCTGCAGGCTCGCTACACCTTTTCTTTTGGACATTACTTCGATCCCAAGCTGATGGGCTACGCCTCATTGCGGGTGCTGAATCAGGAGGTGCTGGCGCCAGGTGCGTCGTTCCAGCCACGCACCTATCCCAGCGTGGATATCCTGAATCTGATCTTGCAGGGGGAAGCCGAATACCGCGACAACGACGGCAATACCGTGCGCGCCAAGACCGGAGAAGCCTTGTTGTTGGCCACGCAACCCGGGCTGAGCTACAGCGAACAAAACGTCAGCAGCGATACGCCGCTGACCCGTCTGCAACTGTGGTTGGACGCCTGCCCGGAGCGCAACAACGAGCGAGTACAGCGCCTGACGTTGCCGGATAACGGCTCGACATTGCTGGCGTCACCGGACGGTGCGCAAGGCAGCCTGCAACTGCGACAGCAGGTATGGATCCATCATTTGGATTTACAGCCGGGCGAACAGCAGACGTTTGCGCTGAACGGACAACGGGCTTACCTGCAGTCGATCCACGGCACCATTGAAGCCAATGGCGACCGTAACGAAGGCCAACGGTTGACCTGCGGCGACGGGGCGTTTATCCATGAAGAGAACCGCCTGACGATCCGCGCCGAAACGCCGCTGCGCGCGCTGCTGATTGATTTGCCGGTGTGAATCAAGCGGGCGCGGCATGCCGAACCCATTGAGTACAAATAGAAAAAACCCCGCGTAACTTGCGTCACGCGGGGTTTCCTTTATAGAGGGAGTTGACCGGTAAGCCGGGTTCTGTCGTGGACAGTCATTCCTCTAGGCCAGCAATCGCTCACTGGCTCAAGCAGCCTACCCGGGTTCAGTACGGGCCGTACCATGTGAACCCCTATTTGGCCTTGCTCCGGGTGGAGTTTACCGTGCCACGAACTGTTGCCAGCCGCGCGGTGCGCTCTTACCGCACCCTTTCACCCTTACCTGATCCCGCTTGCGCGGGCCATCGGCGGTTTGCTCTCTGTTGCACTAGTCGTAGGCTTGCGCCTCCCAGGCGTTACCTGGCACCCTGCCCTATGGAGCCCGGACTTTCCTCCCCTCCACCTGTCTCCCCCGAAAGGGACGGCAGTGAAGCGGCGACTGTCTGGTCAACTCCGGCGCGGATAGTAGCGTTGCGCTCACGGCAGGTCAACCGCTTTACTGTTCTTGTTGCTCTAACGCGTATTTATATAACGCATTTTTCTTCACGCCGTGGATTTCCGCCGCCAGCGCCGCCGCCTTTTTCAGCGGCAATTCTTTTTGCAGCAACGCCAGCGTGCGCAACGCTTCCAGCGGCAATGCGTCATCCTGCGCCTTATGGCCTTCGACGATCAGCACCATTTCGCCGCGGCGACGCACTTCGTCTTCCTGCACCCAGGCCAGCAGTTCACCCACCGGCGCACCCGTGATGGACTCCCAGGTTTTGGTCAGCTCACGCGCCAGCACCACATAGCGCTGCGGCCCCCACACCGTGACCATGTCCTGCAAACTTTCCAGCAACCGGTGGGTCGATTCGTAGAAAATCAATGTGCGCGGTTCCTCTGCCAGCGCCATCAGCGTATCCTTACGCCCCTTGGTTTTCGCCGGCAGGAACCCTTCGTAACAGAAGCGGTCTGAAGCAACACCGGCGGCACAGAGTGCGGTGGTTGCCGCACAGGCGCCCGGCAGCGGTACCACGCGAATGCCGGCTTCGCGGCAACGGCGCACCAGGTGATAACCGGGATCGTTGATCAACGGCGTGCCGGCATCGGAAACCAGCGCAATGCTCTGACCTTCCTGCAGTTTCGCCAGCAGTTGGTCCGCCTTTTGTTGTTCGTTATGGTCATGCAGCGCAAACAGCCGCGCGCTAATCGCAAAGTGTTGCAACAGCAGCCCGGTGTGGCGCGTGTCCTCGGCCGCAATCAGATCAACGCTTTTCAGTACCTCTAACGCACGGTGGGTAATATCCCCCAAATTGCCGATGGGGGTGGGCACCACATACAGCGTTGATGCAGAAATGACTGATTGTTGGTGTTGATTCATTGTTTCATCCGGGTTGCCGATTTAATATTGAGCATCTTGAAAAAAACATCACTGGATACAGTATGCTTTCCTCAACATTCGTTCGTACCAAAGCAGGGCGTTCAATGCCTGTCCGACTTACCGCAGTTATCGCGGCAGCCCTGTTCCTTGCAGGCTGTCCTGGTCAGGCCCCACAGACGCCGTCCGTCAATATACAGGACGAAGCGAGCGCCAGCTCCGATTACTATCTGAAGCAGCTGCAACAAAGTAGCGATGATAACAAGGCTGACTGGCAATTACTTGCTATTCGCGCACTGTTACGTGAAGGAAAACTGCCGCAGGCCGGTGAACAACTGAAGCAACTGCCGAAAAACCTCAGCAGCGTTCAGCAAGTTGAACGCCAGTTGTTGACCGCAGAATTGCAGGTGGCGAACAAAAGTTACGTGAGCGCCCGCAGCACGCTGGGCCATCTGGATAACGGTTCGCTGTCAGCCAACCAATTGGTGCGCTTCTACCAGGCGCAGATCGCCGCCAATCAGGGCAAAGCCTCTCTGCCGCTGATCCGCGCCTACGTTGCGCAGGAACCGCTGCTGACCGGCAAGGCTCATCAAACCAATCTGGATCAAACCTGGCTGGCGCTGCTGCAGTTGACGCCGCAGGACATGAACAGCCTGGTGATCGATGCCAATGAAAATGTGTTGCAAGGCTGGCTGGATTTACTGCGCGTTTATCAAGATAACAAGCAAGATCCCGACCTGCTGAAAGCCGGCATCAAAGACTGGCAAAACCGTTACCCGCAGAACCCGGCGGCGAAAACATTGCCGGCGCAGCTGAATCAGGTGCTGAACTTTACCCAAGCTTCCACATCCAAAATTGCTCTGCTGCTGCCGATGAACGGCCAGGCAAAAGTGTTCGCCGATGCGATCCAACAAGGTTTTGAAGCGGCGAAAAACGGCATGGCCGCACCTGTACAGGCACCACAACAGCAATCTGAACCTGCCAACAATCCCGATCAGGCTTCAGCCTCTGCGGACGTCAATGCCAACGGTGCGGTAAGCACCTCGGCACCATCTGCGGATACCGCTTCCGTGACTGCGGCTCAGCCTTCTACGCCGTCCCAAGCGCCGATTACGCCGCCGCAGGCCACCAATGCGCAAATTAAAGTGTATGATACCACCAGCCAACCGCTGGCCGCGATACTGACGCAGGCACAGCAGGACGGCGCCACTCTGGTGGTGGGCCCGCTGCTGAAAGAGAACGTCGA
The DNA here is from genome assembly GCF_003591175.1 of Serratia inhibens. Lineage (GTDB taxonomy): Bacteria > Pseudomonadota > Gammaproteobacteria > Enterobacterales > Enterobacteriaceae > Serratia > Serratia inhibens. The sequence continues at coordinate 192,448 of NZ_QYYG01000007.1, forward strand.
TCAGTTGTCCGGCACCACCACCACGCTGAACGTGCTGGCACTCAATCAGCCGGGAACGCCGAAAGACAATCCGAACATCTGTTACTTCGCCTTGTCGCCGGAAGACGAAGCGCGCGACGCGGCCCGTCACATGTGGGAACAACAAAAGCGCCAGCCGCTGCTGCTGATCCCGCGCGGTTCGTTCGGCGATCGCATTGCCAAAGCCTTTAACCAGGAGTGGCAAAAACTGGGCGGTCAGACCGTGCTGCAACAAGGCATCGGCTCTGCCGGCGAACTGCGTCAGTCGGTGAACAGCGGTGGCATCCGCATGACCGGTACGCCGATCTCCGCAGCACCGGCTCCGCAGGCCGTAACCATTGCCGGGCTGACCATTCCGGCGCCGCCAAGCGATGTGCCTGCCGAGTCCGGCGATAACGTGGATGCGGTCTATATCGTGGCGACCCAGTCCCAACTGACGCTGATCAAACCGATGATCGACATGGCCACCACCTCGCGCAGCAAACCGGCAATGTACGCCAGCTCACGCAGTTATCAGGCCGGTGCCGGCCCGGACTTCCGCCTGGAGATGGAAGGCCTGCAGTTCAGCGATATCCCGCTGTTGGCCGGGGCCAACCCGCAGCTGTTGCAGCAGGCGAGCAGCCGGTTCCGCAACGACTATTCGCTGGTGCGTCTGTACGCAATGGGGATGGATGCCTGGACATTGGCCAATCACTTTGCTGAAATGCGCCAGCTCCCCGGTTTCCAGGTGTCCGGCTCCACCGGCATGCTGACCGCCTCACCGAGCTGTGTGATCAACAGGAAACTGCCTTGGCTGCAATACCGTCAGGGAATGGTCGTTCCGGTCTCTTGAGTCAACGCGCCAAGGGGGCGGGCTATGAGTTACAGGCCCGCCGCTATCTGGAACGCGCCGGGCTCACCTTCTTCGCCGCCAACGTTACGCTGCGCGGCGGTGAGCTCGATCTCATCATGCGCGATGGCCAAACCTGGGTGTTTGTTGAAGTCCGCTACCGCCGCAGCGACGCCTTTGGCGGTGCGGCCGCCAGTGTGACTTACCGTAAACAGCAGCGATTGCTGCATGCCGCCGCCGTTTGGTTGGCGGGGCGCGGAGCCAGTTTTGACACATCGTCTTGCCGTTTTGATGTTTTGGCCATGACCGGTAGCCAGTTAGAATGGATACCCAATGCCTTCAATGCGGATTAATCATGGTTTACCGGTGCAGACCGGCCCTTTGACTTAGTGGATTAATACAACGTGCTGGATAGAATTAAAGCCTGTTTTACCGAAAGCATCCAAACCCAGATTGCGGCGGCGGAAGCCTTGCCCGACGCCATCTCGCGTGCCGCGATGACGCTGGTTCAATCCTTACTTAACGGTAATAAAATTCTGTGCTGCGGCAACGGTACCTCGGCGGCCAACGCGCAGCATTTCGCCGCCAGCATGATCAATCGCTTTGAAACCGAGCGCCCAAGCCTGCCGGCTATTGCCCTGAACGCCGATAACGTGGTGCTGACGGCGATCACCAACGATCGTCTGCACGATGAAGTCTATGCCAAGCAGGTGCGCGCCCTCGGCCATGCCGGCGACGTCTTGCTGGCAATTTCCACCCGCGGCAACAGCCGTGATATTGTGAAAGCGGTCGAAGCCGCAGTGACGCGTGATATGACGATTGTCGCGCTCACCGGTTACGACGGCGGGGAACTGGCCGGTTTGCTCGGCCAACAGGATGTCGAGATCCGTATCCCATCGCATCGCAGTGCTCGCATTCAGGAAATGCATATGCTCACAGTTAATTGCCTATGCGACCTGATAGATAATACGTTGTTTCCCCACCAGGACGATTAAGGAACTGAGATGAAGCTGAAAGCCACATTTGCAGTGCTGTCCAGCGCCCTGCTGTTACAAGGCTGTATTGCCGGCGTTGTCGTCGGCAGCGCAGCTGTCGCCACCAAGAGCGCCACCGATCCGCGCAGCGTAGGCACTCAGGTAGACGACGGCACGTTGGAAGCCCGGGTCGAAAACGCCCTGAGTAAAGATCAACAACTGAAGAAAGACGCTCGGGTGGTTGCTACCGCCTATCAGGGGAAAGTGTTGCTGACCGGCCAGTCGCCGAGCACCGACCTTGCCGCCCGCGCCAAGCAAATAGCGATGGGCGTTGAAGGCACGGCCGAAGTGTATAACGAGATCCGTCAGGGAACGCCGGTCAGCCTGAGCACTGCGTCCTCGGATACCTGGATCACCACCAAGGTCCGTTCACAGTTGCTGACCAGCGACACGGTGAAATCCTCTAACGTGAAAGTCACCACCGAAAACGGCGAGGTGTTCTTGCTGGGCCTGGTCACACAACAGGAAGCGCAATCGGCCGCGCAGATCGCCAGCCAGGTGAGCGGCGTGAAGCACGTCACCACCGCCTTTACCTTTGTGAAATAACCTGCTGCGCCGGGATGGGCCTGAAAGCTTTATCCCGGCGCGCTAATCCAGGTTATTTTCTTTCAAAAAACCTTCCCCACCCAGTTGCCGCATCTGGCGCATAATCCACTGCTGCCGTTGAATCACATAGCCGGAAGGCGCACCGGCCTTGAAACGATGCGGGTTCGGCAACACCGCCGCCAGCAGCGCCGCTTCAGAAGCGGTCAGGCGTTTAGCCGGCTTATTGAAAAAGCGTTGCGACGCCTCTTCCACACCGAATACCCCATCACCAAACTCAACGATATTCAGGTAAACCGTCAGGATGCGCCGTTTGGTCCACACCAGCTCAATCCCCGACGTCAGCCCGGCTTCCAACCCCTTGCGCAGCCAACTGCGGCCATCCCACAGAAACAGGTTTTTCGCCGTTTGCTGCGACAGCGTGGAGGCACCGCGAATGCGTGTGGGGCGACGTTCGTTGTGGCTGAGCGCCTTTTCGATCGCCGCCACGTCGAAACCCCAATGTTCAGGGAACTTCTGGTCCTCCGCCGCCATGACAGCCAGCGCCATCTGCGGGGAAATATCGTCCATAGATACCCAGTCGGAGTGCGCCACATAGCCAAAATCGCCGCTCAGCCAGGCGCCGACCTGCCGCTCAACCATCACCGCAGAAAAAGGCACCGGCAAGAAAGCAAAAACCGCGATCCCAAGCAGCCACAGGCCAACAAGAGCAATAACTCCACGCTTCAGCCAAAACCAGGGTCGGGAAAAAATCGATTTGCCCGCGGACTTTCTCATTCAACTAAATCCAGTACCCGTGAAACCAGCTTATCAATCCCGTCGGCCGCCTCGCCGATAGATTTCGCCAACATATAGGCCGGCGTGGTCACCACTTTGTTCTCGATATCCACCACGATGTCATCAACCGGGCAAATAACCGGCTCGCCACCCATGGCATCAATCACTTCACCCAGGTCAGGATCGTTGCCAATGGTCAGCCGCACTTGTTGATCCAACAGCTTCGGCAGCAATGCGGGGCTAATACACATAAAACCAATTGGTTTATTTGCCTTATGCATTTGCTGCGTTAACTTAGCCAAATCTTTATCAATCCAGCATTCTGCCCCTTCACTGGCGAAGCTGCTGAGGTTCTTCGCCACGCCAAATCCACCGGGTACGATCAGCGCGTCCAACTGGCTGGCATCGGCCTGCGAAAGCGGCTGAATGTTCCCTCTGGCAATACGCGCCGACTCGACCAAAACATTGCGTTCTTCCGGCACTTCATCGCCGGTTAAGTGATTAATAACATGAAGTTGAGATTTATCCGGTGCAAAGCACACCGCCTGTGCCCCCGCCCGGTCCAAGGCAAGCAGCGTCAGGACGGCTTCATGGATCTCCGCACCGTCATAAACTCCGCAGCCGCTCAGCACAACGCCAACGCTTTTCATCACCCGTACTCCTCTTAAGACTGTCAACTGGTTAGTGCTCGGAGTTAACAAACACTAATCTACATCACACATTTTAATGAATCTTCTAACAAGAGCGCTTACATTTGCTATGTTGTTGGCTGTATGATGTTTAGGAATTCTCTACAACCTGCTCGACCAGAACACTGAATACCAATACGCAGGTTCACAATTTCCCTGGTGTTGGCGCAATATTCGCGCACCCCGGCCTAGGTCGGGGTCATTTTTTTTCAGCGTTCGCAACCCACTCACGCAGTACCTGCACGTCGTTGCGCCATTCCTGCTTCAGCTCATCAACCCAATCCTGCACGTTATCCCACCACGCCGGCAGCGTCGGGGTCTGAATTTGCTGTGCAAGCTGCTGCAGATGGCGCAGGCCAACCGAACCGCAAGCGCCCTTGATTTTATGCCCTTCTTCGGCGATGCCTTTCTGGTCACGCGCCGTCATATTGGAGTCCAGCACCGCCAGATAGCCCGGCATCATCTGCTCAAACATTTCCAGGCTCTGATGAATCAGTTGTGGTCCCACCAGGTCCATGTACTGTTCCAGCATTGTGGTATCCAGTAACGACTCATTAATCTGCATCGCCTTTTGCTCCGTTTTCTTTGTGGTGTGAGAGGGTTGATGATCCCAGTAATGTTTAATGACTTTGGTCAACGCCGGTACCGAAAGCGGTTTGCTCAGTACATCGTCCATTCCCGCGTCGAGATACTCTTTTTTGTCCTTCAGTACGTTGGCGGTCAAGGCAACCAGCGGCGGCAGCGCTTGCCCGGCATAACGTTCGCGCAGCACCCGGGCGATATCCAGCCCCGTCATGTCCGGCAGTTGGATGTCCAGCAGCACCAGATCAAACTCGTCCGGATCGAACATCGCCAGCGCGTCGGCGCCGTTCATCGCCACGTCCACGCTGTTGCCGAGCTTTTCCAGCACCGAACGCGCCACAATCACGTTCAGTTCGATATCTTCCACCAGCAGGATATGCAGCGCCGGCAACGGCAGGTCCTCTTCGGCCCGCGTCTCGCTTTCCGCTTCCAGCACCGCCGGCGCATTGATGGTCAAGGTGAAGCAAGAACCGTGCCCCTGCACGCTGCTGACGGCGATATCGCCGCCCATGCTCTGCGCCAGCCGCTTGGAAACGGCCAGCCCAATGCCGGTGCCGGTCGCCGGGCGGCCACCGTGCTGATCTTTCACCTGATAATACATGGCGAAGATTTTGTCCTGTTCGTCCTGCGGAATGCCCATACCGGAGTCTTCCACTTCAAACACCAGCCGATCCTGCTCTTCACGCCGCACGCGCACCACAATCTGCCCCTGAGGGGTAAACTTCACGGCATTGCCGATCAGGTTCCACAGGATCTGCCGCAGGCGGGTGCCGTCCGTAATGATTTGTTGGGGCAGCGGCGATTGCGGCTCCATCACGAATTGCAGGCCCTTTGGCTGCGCCAGCAGGCCGGAGAGGTTTTCCAGATCCGCCAGGAAACCGGTAAAATCCACCGGCTGGTTGTCGAGCTGCACTTTCCGCCGCTCGAGTTTGTCCATCTCGATAATGTCATTGAAGATATTGCCCAGCGTGATGGCGCTGACATGGATGGTCTTCAGGTATTTCAGCTGTTCATCGTTCAAATCGGTATCGAGCAGAATGCGGCTCAGCCCGACTATGCCGTTAAGCGGCGTACGAAGCTCGTGGCTGATCGTTGAGATGAAGGTGGTCTTGTCCCTGCTGGCGTTCTCCAGCGCGTCCTGGTAGCGCTTACGCTCGGTTATATCGCGGCCAAAGCCCATCAACCCATGACGTTTACCCACGCGATCGTAAAACGGTACCTTGCGCAGCTCGAAACAGGCCTTGCGGCCATCCGGGTAAACCAGCCACTGTTCGTAGGTCAGGGAGACGTTATGCCGAAAGACCTTCTCGTCGGTTTCTATCACCTTTTCGGCGATTTCCCGGCTATAGACGTCAAACGGCGTCAGGCCGATCAGCTGTTTTTCGCTTTTGCCGGTCAGCAGCTCCATCGCCCGGTTACAGCCGGAGAATTCTTTGTCTTCGTTGCGGTAATACACCAGGTCAGGGGAAGCATCGAGGAACGAACGCAACAGCGCCGATTGTTGCCCCAGCTCAATCTGCGCCAGTTCGCGCTGTTCCATCTCTTCCGTCAGCTTGTTCATCACCTGCTGGCGATCTTCCTCCGCCTTGATACGGTCGGCGATTTCCTGATTCAGCTGGCTGATATTGTCTTTAAGCTGCTGGTTCAGCTCCAGATCGCGGTGGCGCATTTCTTCCAGTTTATCGACCAGCCGCGCCAGGCGCTGGCGAGATTCTTCCAGTTGTTCGACCACTACCGACAGAAAATACACCGCCCACGGCGTAATCAGCAGGCCGAAGAAGATCGAACGCACCACGTCGATGCTTTCTACCTCGCCGCGCAGCAGCATGGTCACCGCCATCTGCACCACCATCGCCAGTACCACCAGCGCCGAAGCCAGCAGCAGCGAAAAGCGTACCAGCCCCAGTTTCACCATTAAATCAACGTAGTACTGGGCTAACACCCGGATTTGCTTCATAGCGGCTCCCATCAGACAGAATCGGTTAAATCATACCGTAAAACCTCGGTGAGATAAGGAAGCAAACGCCGAAGTGTGGGAAAGTTTGCAAATCAAAACAGCGATCAAGGGCGATATTGCCGCTTTTCGTCCAAACCGCTGCCCTGCCCGCCATATCGCTGCAGATAACCACCGACCGCCTGCATGCCATTCCAGCGGTTTTCGCACCATAATGGTGCCAACAGCGTCGGTCGACGGGCGTTGGCGGAGATGCGGTGATAGACAATCTCTTTCGGCGTATGGCGGATCATCTCCCCGGCGCTGGCAGCGTATTCCTCCAGCGCCAGTTCAGGCATCCGCCCGGCACGCCAGACTCTCGCCAGGGTGCTGCCGGCAACAATATGCAGCGGGTGCAGCTTGATGCCATCCACGCCGCTGTCCACCACCTGCCGCAGCGTAGCCAGATGATCGGCCGCAGTTTCTCCCGGCAAGCCGACGATCAGGTGGCTGCACACCTTCAACCCGCGTTCGCGCGCCAGTCGGGCGGTGTGCTGATAACAGGAGAAATTGTGGCCGCGATTAATGCGTTTCAGCGTTTTATCGTGCGCAGTCTGCAGACCCAGCTCGAGCCAAACCTCATACCCTTGTTCAAGGTAGCCCGCCAGCAGATCCAGCGCGGCAGAGGGTACGCAGTCCGGCCGCGTACCAACGCAGATCCCGACCATATCGGCCTGCGCCAGCGCTTGCCGATACATCTCCGCCAGCAGGCTCACTTCTGCATAAGTACTGGTATAAGCCTGAAAGTAGGCCAGGTAACGTTTTGCGCGGTTGACCCTGCCGGCCTGCAGCGTCAGTTGTTCGGCAATGCTCTGGCGCTGCATCTGTTCGTCCGCAAAGGAGGCCACGTTGCAGAAAGTACAGCCGCCGCGCCCCAGGGTACCGTCACGATTTGGGCAGCTGAAACCGCCGTGCAGCGTGAGCTTGTGGATCTTTTCGCCGTAGCGGCGCTGGAGATCGGCGCCAAACATATTGACTAATTGCGGCAACTGCATAATCTTGTCTTTCTCTGTGCTCAAAGCCCGTGATGCTAATAAGAAACGGCTTTTCCCGCGATGACAGAGATCAACGCTTTCCCCGCAAGGCTTCAGCAGGCATAACTATTCATTATAAATGCAAATAAAATCACACGAGCCACGATGAATTTTTCTTATTCTCACGTAACCGTTAACGCCTGTATGACAAAGCGATGAAAAATAGTTACAAATAACAAGAAAGCATAACTTAATAGAATAAAATTCCGAGATTCCCACCCGCACTAGCATGGTGCAGAGATTCAGAGGTTGCACTATAGTGAGACAGCTCACATTTCCCCGGAGCCGGACGCTCCTCGCCATCACCGTAAATTCATGTAAAAATCATTAATATTCAAAAAGATAACCCGCATTAATTCAATAAAAAACCCTCTTAAGCCTATATTTGACCTGCGTATTCTTTCTCGCTAAGTTGGAAGTCCGCTGGAAGCTTTCTGGACGGGCAAACGTCTCGTCATATTTATGCAGTTATTTAAGACTCCCTCTTAAAACAAGTCATTCACCACTTGTGAGAACCGTCACGAGAGGCCATTGATGGAGGGCGGAAAAGCAGATCGGCGATAGTAACCTTGCTGATTGGACTTCCGCCTGACGTTGGGAAGCCCCCTCGCAGTTGGTTGTAAGAGTCACGCAGAGCCTGGGGAGGTTCACTGATATGTTGTACGATAAATCCCTTGAGAGGGACAACTGTGGTTTCGGCCTAATCGCCCACATAGAAGGCGAACCTAGCCACAAGGTGGTGCGAACTGCTATTCACGCGCTGGCCCGTATGCAGCACCGTGGCGCAATTCTTGCTGACGGCAAGACTGGCGACGGTTGCGGCCTGTTATTGCAAAAGCCCGATCGCTTTTTCCGCATGGTTGGGGAAGAGCGCGGCTGGCGTTTAGCCAAGAACTACGCCGTTGGCATGATGTTCCTCAGCCAGAACGAAGAGGAAGCCCGTGCCAGCCGCCGCATTGTGGAAGAAGAGCTGCAAAATGAAACGCTGTCGGTCGTCGGCTGGCGTGAAGTGCCGACCAACCCGGACGTTTTGGGTGAAATCGCCCTCTCTTCCCTGCCGCGCATTGAACAGATCTTCGTGAACGCCCCGGCAGGTTGGCGTCCGCGCGATATGGAACGCCGCCTGTTTGTGGCGCGTCGCCGTATCGAAAAACGCGTTCAGGACGACAGCTTCTATGTCTGCAGCTTCTCGAATCTGGTCACGATCTATAAAGGCCTGTGCATGCCTGCGGATCTGCCGCGTTTCTATCTCGATCTGGCGGACCTGCGCCTGGAATCGGCCATCTGCCTGTTCCACCAGCGTTTCTCCACCAACACCGTACCGCGCTGGCCGCTCGCGCAGCCGTTCCGTTATTTGGCGCACAACGGTGAGATCAACACCATCACCGGCAACCGCCAATGGGCGCGCGCTCGTACTTATAAATTCCAGACGCCGCTGATCCCGGATTTGCAAACCGCCGCCCCCTTCGTTAACGAAACCGGTTCCGACTCCAGTTCGCTGGACAACATGCTGGAACTGCTGCTGGCGGGGGGCATGGACCTGATCCGCGCCATGCGTTTGCTGGTGCCGCCGGCCTGGCAGAACAACCCGGACATGGACACCGACCTGCGCGCCTTCTTCGACTTCAACTCGATGCACATGGAGCCGTGGGACGGCCCGGCCGGCATCGTGATGTCCGATGGCCGCTACGCCGCCTGTAACCTGGACCGTAACGGTCTGCGCCCGGCGCGTTATGTGATAACCAAAGACAAACTGATCACCTGCGCCTCCGAAGTCGGCATCTGGGATTACCAGCCGGATGAAGTGGTGGAAAAAGGCCGCGTTGGCCCTGGCGAACTGATGGTGATCGATACCCGCAGCGGCAAGATCCTGCACTCTGCCGAAACCGACGACGATCTGAAAAGCCGCCACCCGTATAAAGAGTGGATGGAAAAGAACGTCAAGCGCCTGGTGCCGTTCGAGGATCTGCCTGAAGATCAGGTCGGCAGCCGTGAACTCGACGACTCACAGCTCGAGACCTATCAGAAGCAGTTCGGCTACAGCAGCGAAGAACTGGATCAGGTGATCCGCGTGCTGGGCGAGATCGGCCAGGAAGCCACCGGTTCGATGGGTGACGATACCCCATTTGCGGTGCTCTCCAGCCGTCCGCGCATCGTTTACGATTATTTCCGTCAGCAGTTCGCGCAGGTGACCAACCCGCCAATCGACCCGCTGCGCGAAGCACATGTGATGTCGCTGGCGACCAGCATCGGCCGCGAAATGAACGTGTTCTGCGAGGCCGAAGGCCAGGCACACCGCCTGAGCTTCAAATCGCCGATCCTGCTCTACTCAGACTTCAAGCAGCTCACCACGCTGGAAGGCGAATATTATCGCGCTGACACGCTCGATCTGACCTTCGATCCCGCAGTACAGGATCTGGAGCAGACCATCCGCGCCCTGTGCGACGAAGCGGAACGTAAAGTCCGCGACGGCGCCGTGCTGCTGGTGCTGTCCGATCGCGCCATCGCAGCCAACCGTCTGCCGGTGCCCGCACCGATGGCAGTAGGCGCGATCCAGACCCGTTTGGTAGAGAAAAACCTGCGTTGCGATGCCAACATTATCGTCGAAACCGCCAGCGCCCGCGATCCGCACCACTTCGCCGTGCTGTTGGGCTTCGGCGCGACTGCGGTTTACCCGTACCTGGCCTACGAAACGCTGGCCAAACTGGTAGATACCCAGGCGATCGACAAGAAATACCGCGACGTGATGCTGAACTACCGCAACGGCATCAATAAAGGCCTGTACAAGATCATGTCCAAAATGGGCATCTCGACTATCGCCTCTTACCGCTGCGCCAAACTGTTTGAAGCGGTCGGTCTGCATCGTGATTTGTCCGATCTCTGCTTCCAGGGCGTAGTCAGCCGCATCGGCGGCGCCAGCTTCAGCGACTTCCAGCAGGATTTGCAGAACCTGTCCAAGCGCGCATGGCTGAAACGCAAACCGTTGGAACAGGGCGGCCTGCTGAAGTTCGTCCACGGCGGCGAGTACCATGCGTACAACCCTGACGTGGTTAGCACCTTGCAAACTGCGGTGCACAGCGGCAAATACAGCGACTATCAGGCTTATGCCAAACTGGTGAATGAACGCCCGGTCGCCATGCTGCGTGACCTGCTGGCCATTACGCCGCAGGGCACGCCGATTCCGGTCGACCAGGTAGAGCCGGCAGAATCGCTGTTCAAACGCTTCGATACCGCAGCCATGTCTATCGGCGCACTGAGCCCGGAGGCCCACGAATCGCTGGCCATCGCGATGAACAGCCTCGGCGGTTTCTCCAACTCCGGTGAAGGCGGCGAAGATCCTGCGCGTTACGGCACCAACAAGGTTTCACGCATCAAGCAGGTGGCATCCGGCCGTTTCGGCGTGACGCCAGCCTACCTGGTGAATGCCGACGTGATCCAGATTAAAGTGGCGCAAGGGGCAAAACCGGGTGAAGGCGGCCAGTTGCCTGGCGATAAAGTGACGCCTTATATCGCCAAGCTGCGTTATTCGGTGCCGGGTGTAACCCTGATTTCTCCACCGCCGCACCATGACATCTATTCGATCGAAGATCTGGCGCAGCTGATTTTCGACCTGAAACAGGTCAACCCGAAGGCGATGATCTCGGTGAAGCTGGTTTCCGAACCGGGTGTCGGCACCATCGCGACCGGCGTGGCGAAAGCCTATGCCGATCTGATCACTATCGCCGGTTACGACGGCGGTACCGGCGCCAGCCCACTGTCTTCAGTGAAATACGCCGGTTGCCCGTGGGAACTGGGCCTGGTGGAAACTCAGCAGGCGCTGGTGGCTAACGGCCTGCGCCACAAAATCCGCCTGCAGGTGGATGGCGGCCTGAAAACCGGCGTGGATATCGTCAAAGCGGCGATCCTCGGTGCAGAAAGCTTCGGCTTCGGCACCGGCCCGATGGTGGCGCTGGGTTGTAAATACCTGCGTATCTGTCATCTGAACAACTGCGCAACCGGCGTGGCGACTCAGGATGAAAAACTGCGCCGCGATCACTATCACGGCCTGCCGGAACGCGTAACCAACTACTTCCAGTTCATCGCGCGTGAAACCCGCGAGATCATGGCGCAGCTGGGTGTCAGCCAATTGGTTGATCTGATTGGCCGCACTGAGTTCCTGACCGAGCTGGACGGCATCTCCGCCAAGCAGAACAAGCTGGATCTGTCGCCGCTGCTGAAAACCGCAACGCCGCATCCAGGCAAGGCGCTGTACTGCACCGAAAGCAGCAACCCGCCGTTCGACAAAGGGTTGATGAACAAAGATCTGCTGGCGCAGGCAGAGCCGCATATCGAAGCGAAGCACAGCAAGACCTTCTACTTCGATATCCGTAACACCGACCGTTCAGTGGGTGCCACTCTGTCCGGCGCTATTGCCACCGTGCATGGCGATCAGGGCATGGCAGCTGACCCGATCAAGGCCTATTTCTCAGGCACCGCAGGCCAGAGCTTCGGCGTATGGAATGCGGGCGGCGTTGAGCTGACCCTGACCGGCGACGCCAACGACTATGTTGGCAAAGGCATGGCCGGCGGCCGTATCGCCGTACGCCCACCGATTGGTTCTGCCTTCCGCAGCCATGAAGCGAGCATTATCGGCAACACCTGTCTGTACGGCGCCACCGGCGGCAAGCTGTTCGCTGCAGGCCGTGCGGGTGAGCGCTTCGCGGTGCGTAACTCCGGCGCCATCACCGTAGTTGAAGGCATTGGTGATAACGGTTGTGAATACATGACCGGCGGCATCGTCTGTGTACTGGGTAAAACCGGCATCAACTTTGGTGCGGGCATGACCGGTGGCTTCGCTTACGTGCTGGATGAAGATGGCGAATTCCGCAAACGCGTGAACCCGGAGCTGGTGGAGGTATTGGATGTCGACCAACTGGCCATTCATGAGGAGCACCTGCGCGGTTTGATTACCGAACACGTGCAAGCGACCGGTTCTGCGCGCGGGGAAGAGATTCTGGCTAACTGGCCGGAATGGGCGCCGAAGTTCGCTCTGGTCAAGCCGAAGTCCAGTGATGTCAAAGCATTGTTGGGTCACCGTAGTCGTTCCGCAGCCGAGCTGCGGGTTCAGGCGCAGTAAGAGGTCATTAATGAGTCAGAATGTTTATCAATTTATCGACCTGCAGCGCGTTGATCCGCCAAAAAAACCGCTGAAGATCCGTAAAATTGAGTTTGTAGAGATTTACGAGCCGTTTTCGGAAACTCAGGCGAAAGCGCAGGCGGACCGTTGTCTTTCCTGCGGCAACCCTTATTGCGAATGGAAATGCCCGGTTCACAACTACATCCCGAACTGGCTGAAGCTGGCGAACGAAGGCCGCATCATGGAGGCGGCGGATCTGGCGCACCAGACCAACAGCCTGCCGGAAGTGTGCGGCCGCGTCTGCCCGCAGGATCGCCTGTGTGAAGGTTCCTGTACCCTGAACGACGAGTTTGGTGCTGTGACCATCGGTAACATCGAACGCTATATCAGCGATAAAGCGATCGAAATGGGCTGGAAGCCGGACATGTCCCACGTGCAGCCTACCGGCAAGCGGGTGGCGGTGATTGGTGCCGGTCCGGCCGGCCTGGCCTGTGCCGATGTGTTGACCCGTAACGGCGTGAAAGCGGTGGTTTACGATCGTCATCCGGAGATCGGCGGCCTGCTGACCTTCGGTATTCCGGCCTTCAAGCTGGAAAAAGAAGTGATGGTGAAACGCCGTGGCATCTTCAGCGAGATGGGCATTGAGTTCCAGCTGAATACCGAAGTGGGCAAGGACATCACCATGGATGCGCTGCTGAACGAGTTCGACGCCGTGTTCCTTGGCGTCGGCACCTATCAGTCGATGCGCGGCGGATTGGAGAACGAAGAAGCGCCGGGCGTCTATGACGCACTGCCATTCCTGATCGCCAATACCAAGCAGTTGATGGGTTATGAAGCCGAGCAGCACGAGCCGTATGTCAACATGGAAGGCAAACGCGTTGTGGTTCTGGGCGGTGGCGATACCGCAATGGACTGCGTGCGTACTTCTATCCGCCAGGGCGCAACTCAGGTTATCTGCGCCTACCGTCGTGATGAGGCCAATATGCCGGGTTCCAAACGCGAAGTGAAAAATGCGCGTGAGGAAGGGGTTGAATTCAAGTTCAATCTGCAGCCGCTGAGCATCGAACTGAACAGCGCCGGCCGCGTCGCCGGTGTGAAAATGGTTCGCACTCAATTGGGTGAGCCGGATGCCAATGGCCGTCAGGTCGCTGAGCAAGTGCCGGGTTCCGAGCACGTGATCGATGCCGATGCCGTAGTGTTGGCGTTTGGTTTCCGTCCGCACAAGATGGACTGGCTGGCGGCACATGACGTTCAACTCGACAAGCAGGGCCGCATTGTGGCACCGGAAGGCATCGATAACGCCTTCCAGACCAGCAACCCGAAAATCTTCGCCGGTGGCGATGCGGTGCGCGGTTCAGATCTGGTCGTCACGGCGATTGCCGAAGGCCGTAAAGCCGCCGATGGCATCATGAGCTATCTGGAAGTGTAATATCCCTTCTGCTTCACACCTCAGGGGCCCGGTTCAATACCGGGCCCTTTTTTTTTCCGCACACGCAACAACCGCCGTCTTCTGCGCCCGATAGAACGATTGCGTGCATCGTAAAAAACGGATTGTTCGGCAGGATCAGGGCAATAAAAAAGGTCGCCTGAGCGACCTTTGCTGTTCATTGCGGCGGGATTATTTCACCACGCGCAGCGCTGGACGGCCACCGCGCGGCGGCTGTGGCGGTTCATCGTCCGGCTCGTTGTCATCACTCATGTCCGGGCGATCGCCATCAATCACCGACATCAAGCTTTCCGATGGGATCGTCTCATTGTCCATGCCTTCAAAGGTGCCTTCCGCTTCATAGGCGGCTTCCGGTTCAAACATGGTGCCTGCGCCATTTTCACGCGCATAAATCGCCAGTACCGCTGCCATTGGCACCGAAACCTGACGTGGCACGCCACCGAAACGCGCGTTGAAATGCACTTCTTCGTTGCCTAATTCCAGGCTACCTACCGCACGTGGCGCAATGTTCAGTACGATCTGACCATCGCGGGCAAACTCCATCGGCACCTGCACGTCAGGGCGCGTTACATCCACCACCAGATGCGGAGTCAACTGATTATCAAGCAACCAGTCATAGAACGCCCTCAGCAGGTATGGACGGCGCGGGGTCATCTGAGACATATCCATGACGCTTAGCCCCGGGTCTGCAGGCGCATTTCGCGCTCGGCTTCGGTCAGGGAGGCCAGGAAGGCGTCACGCTCGAACACGCGGGTCATGTAGCCTTTCAGCTCTTTGGAACCGGCACCGCTCAGTTCAATGCCCAACTGCGGCAAACGCCACAGCAACGGCGCCAGGTAGCAATCCACCAGGCTAAACTCTTCGCTCATGAAGTAAGGGGTCTGACCAAAGATCGGAGCAATCGCCAACAGCTCTTCGCGCAGCTGACGGCGTGCCGATTCTGCTTCCTGGCCATTGCTCTTCTCGATTTTGTACATCAGCGAGTACCAGTTCTTCTCGATACGCAGCATCATCAGGCGGCTTTCACCACGAGCGACCGGGTAAACCGGCATCAGCGGCGGGTGCGGGAAGCGCTCATCCAGGTATTCCATGATGATACGGGATTCATACAGGGTCAGCTCGCGATCAACCAGCGTAGGCACCGTCTGGTACGGGTTGAGGTCAATCAGATCCTGCGGCAGGTTATCCAATTCAACCTGCTCAATCTCGACGCTGACACCTTTCTCCGCCAGTACGATACGTACTTGATGGCTAAAAATGTCGGTCGGGCCAGAAAACAGCGTCATTACCGAACGTTTGTTGGCAGCGACAGCCATGAAAACCTCCAAGTTTATCTAGAAAATACTGCGAATAGCCAACTGACAGGCTGCTATCCTGAATGATCTTGACCGCTGGCCAGCAGCACACAGATAAACCCTGGGTCTAAAACAGGACGCGGAGGTAGACTGACAACAGCTGCATGGCGAACAGGCACAAAAGTGGATGATAGTTTACCAGATTTTGCTTGTTTTGTGGGGACTGTGCGGTGATTTCGTGTTGAATTGTCTGATATACCACAGATTTTAGTCGAGAGAAGGTGATTTTCAGGCATAAAAAAACCCGGTGAAGCACCGGGTTTTTGGCGTAAACTCCACTGCCGAAGCAGTAAAAATTAACGCTTGGAGAACTGCGGACGACGACGTGCTTTACGCAGGCCGACTTTCTTACGTTCAACCTGACGAGCGTCACGAGTAACGAAGCCAGCTTTACGCAGCTCACCACGCAGAGTCTCGTCATATTCCATCAGTGCACGGGTGATACCGTGACGGATAGCACCAGCTTGACCAGAGATACCACCACCTTTAACAGTGATGTACAGGTCAAATTTGCCAACCATGTCGACCAGTTCCAGCGGCTGACGAACTACCATGCGGGCAGTTTCGCGACCGAAGTACTGTTCCAGGCTGCGCTGGTTAATTACGATGTTACCGTTGCCCGGCTTGATGAAGACGCGAGCGGCGGAGCTTTTGCGGCGACCAGTGCCGTAGTATTGATTTTCAGCCATTGCCTATAATCCCGATTAGATGTCAAGAACTTGCGGTTGCTGTGCCGCGTGAGTGTGCTCGTTGCCCGCGTAAACTTTCAGTTTACGGAACATTGCACGACCCAACGGACCCTTTGGCAGCATGCCTTTAACCGCGATTTCAATCACGCGCTCAGGATTGCGGGCAATCATCTCTTCAAAGGTCGCTTGCTTGATACCACCGATGTGGCCGGTGTGGCGGTAATACACCTTGTCTGTACGCTTCTTGCCGGTTACAGCAACTTTTTCTGCGTTCAGAACGATGATGTAGTCACCGGTATCAACGTGCGGGGTGTATTCCGCTTTATGCTTGCCGCGCAAACGACGAGCGAGTTCAGTAGCGAGACGGCCTAAAGTTTTACCATCTGCATCAACAACGAACCAGTCGCGTTTTACGGTTTCTGGTTTAGCTGTAAAAGTTTTCATTAGAAAGCTTACCCAATAATTAGTTACACGTTGGTGAACACCCAAACGCTCGAAAACAGTTGAGGCTCACACGACCATACAAGTCCAGCAAACCTACCCCTTCGAATAGCCATTGCCGGCACTATAAAGTTTTTGGGAAAAAAACTTTGTTGTAACGTGGGGTCGCAAGATTATAGAGAAGTCGCTCACAAAGATCGAACGCTTTTTGAATGGAAAAGCAATTTAGCGCCGGCGAAAGGAAAACGGGGGATCCTGGCGGCCAGATCCCCGGGCCATCAAGGCAGATGAGGCAGCTTCAGATACTCTTCGCTTTGCATCTCCTGCAGGCGCGACAGGCAACGCTGATACTCGAACTTCAACCGCTCGCCCTGGTAGATGTCGAACATCGACGCTTCGGCGGCAATCACCAACTTGACGTGCCGTTCGTAGAATTCGTCCACCAGCGCCAGGAAGCGGCGGGCGGTATTTTCCTTCAACGGCCCCATCACCTGCACATTGTACAGCATGACGCTGTGATACAACCGCGACAGCGCAATATAGTCCAGTTGACTGCGCGGCTCTTCGCACAAAGTATGGAAATCCACCGCCAACACCCCGTCCACCGCGCGGATCGCCTGCAGCGGGCGGTGATTGACCTGCAGCACCGGCGCGGCTTCCCCCTCCTTCCCCGCCAGCTTGATGAACATCCGGTCCATGGTGTCTCGGGTTTGACTGTCGAGCGGCGTCAGGTACAAATGCGCCTGAGTCAGAGTACGCAAACGGTAATCGATGCCGGCATCGACGTTCATCACATCGCAGTAGTCGTTAATCAAGGCAATCGCCGGCAGGAAACGCGCACGTTGCAAGCCGTTGCGGTACAGATCGTCCGGCGGAATATTCGACGTTGCCACCAGCGTGATGCCGCGCGCAAACAGCGCCTGCAACAACGTGGCCAACAGCATCGCGTCGGTGATGTCGGAAACGAAGAATTCGTCAAAACACAATACGTCGGTCTGCGCCTTGAAACCGTCGGCGATGATGTCCAGCGGGTTCTCCTGCCCTTGCAACTCGGTCAACTCTTCATGCACCCGCAACATAAAGCGGTGGAAGTGCAGACGCAGTTTGCGCTCTCCCGGCAGGCTGTGGAAGAACATGTCCATCAGCCAGGTTTTACCGCGCCCGACCCCACCCCACATATACAGCCCCTGCACCGGGCGTCGGCTGGCCGTTTCATCGCCCTTGCCAAGCCAGCGGCTGAACTTGCCGCGCAATCCACCGGCCGGCACACTTGCCGCGGGTATTTGCTGCAATGCCAGATAAATGCCCTCAAGCCGGGTAACCGCCTGGCGTTGAACCTCATCGGCCTGATATTCCCCCGCCTCCAGCGCCTGCTGGTAGCGTGATAACGGTGATAATGCCTGCATCTGTTCGATGTTCCCTTAGAACCCGTAGAAATTATTTAGCAAATTTTCGCGGCATGTTGATGCTGCTTCGCACCGTTATCGCCACATATGCCCGCGTCGCGGCGTCTTGAAAAACCCTGTAAACGCCAGGTTATGGCTTATCAGGATTCCACTCGGACAAGGTTAACGGTTATAGTGGATATTATTAAGTGAAAAATCCCTGCGGAACAACGAAGTCAAAATAGGAGTCATCATGACCTGGGAGTATGCGCTGATTGGTTTAGTCGTCGGCATCGCCATTGGTGCGGTAGCGATGCGTTTTGGTAATCGTAAATTACGTCAACAACAAGTGTTGCAAAACGAGTTGGACAAGAGCAAAACCGAGCTGGAAGAGTACCGTCAGGAGCTGGTCGGCCATTTTGCCCGCAGCGCCGAGCTGTTGGATAACATGGCACGAGACTATCGCCAGCTGTATCAGCATATGGCGAAAAGCTCCAACAACCTGCTGCCGGATCTGCCGATGCAGGAAAATCCGTTCCGCTATCGCCTGACCGAAGCTGAAGCCGATAACGATCAGGCGCCGGTAGAAATGCCGCGCGACTACTCTGAAGGTGCCTCCGGCCTGTTGCGTGGCGAACGTCCGCGCCG
Source organism: Serratia inhibens (assembly GCF_003591175.1). Lineage (GTDB taxonomy): Bacteria > Pseudomonadota > Gammaproteobacteria > Enterobacterales > Enterobacteriaceae > Serratia > Serratia inhibens. The sequence goes on from NZ_QYYG01000007.1 coordinate 211,028, forward strand.
CGACTGATCCTCGCCCTGCCCGTGGGCCTGTCCCACGGGTTTTCATCTTGCCCCGCTTTATCCCCCCGCCTGAGCTATCCTTAACGCTGGCGCTTGAGTGAACTTTTCACGCAAATTCACGGTCTTACCCTTCACTATGGTATTGCTGCTGCTTTATCATCACTATTTCACCGGCAGGTATTGAGAGAGTTATTATCAATGAAGAAAAAGTCGTTAATTCTTAGTGCATTGGCAATGAGTATTGGCCTCACGCTCACCTCCGTACCGGCAGTCAGCGCGGCATTGCCCGTCGCCGTTCAGGGGCAATCGCTGCCAAGCCTGGCGCCGATGCTGGAAAAAGTCTTGCCCGCAGTAGTCAGCGTGCATGTTGAAGGGACTCAGGTGCAGCGCCAGCAAGTTCCAGAGGAATTCAAACGCTTCTTCGGCCCCGACGCTCCTGGACAGCAGCAAAGCTCACGCCCGTTTGAAGGGCTGGGCTCCGGCGTCATCATCGACGCCGCCAAAGGCTATGTGCTGACCAACAACCACGTCATCAACAACGCCGACAAAATCAGCGTGCAGCTGAATGACGGCCGCGAAGTGGACGCCAAACTGGTTGGCCGCGACGAGCAATCCGATATTGCCCTGCTGCAGCTCAGTGACGTGAAAAACCTGACCGCGATAAAAATGGCGGACTCCGATGCGTTGCGGGTAGGCGATTTCGCCGTTGCCGTCGGTAACCCGTTTGGTCTCGGCCAAACCGCCACCTCCGGCATTATCTCCGCACTGGGCCGCAGTGGCCTGAACCTGGAAGGGCTGGAAAACTTTATCCAGACGGACGCCTCCATCAACCGCGGTAACTCCGGCGGCGCACTGGTTAATCTTAACGGCGAGCTGATAGGCATCAACACGGCCATTCTGGCGCCGGGCGGCGGCAACGTTGGCATCGGCTTTGCCATTCCTAGCAACATGGCGCAGAACCTCAGCCGGCAGCTGATCGAATTTGGCGAGGTGAAACGCGGCCTGCTTGGCATTAAAGGCAGTGAAATGACCGCCGATATGGCCAAGGCGTTTAATACTGACGCTCAACGCGGTGCCTTCGTCAGCGAAGTGTTGCCGAAATCCGCCGCCGCCAAGGCAGGTATCAAGGCCGGCGACATTTTGGTTTCCGTCGACGGCAAGCCGGTCAGCAGCTTCGCCGAACTGCGCGCCAAAGTGGGCACTACCGCACCGGGTAAAACCATCAAGGTCGGGCTGTTGCGCGATGGCAAACCGCAGGAAGTTGCCGTTACGCTGGATAACAGCGAAGGTGCCTCCACCAATGCCGAAACGTTGTCACCGGCCCTGCAGGGGGTTTCCCTCAGTAATGGCGCCCTCGCCAGCGGTGACAAAGGCGTGAAGATCGATAAGGTAGATAAAGGCTCAACGGCGGCGCAAATCGGGCTGCAGAAAGACGATGTGATTATTGGCGTCAACCGCCAGCGCGTTGAGAACATCACGGCGTTGCGTAAAGTCCTGGAAGCCAAACCACCGGTCATGGCGCTGAACATCGTGCGCGGCACCGAAACCATTTATCTGCTGCTGCGTTAATTTGTTTAAAAACCGGGCCCGGTGACATACTGCGCCCGGTATTCTCATGTTATCCTCCGTTCATCCTTCATCTCACGTACTAAAACTCCATGTTTGCTAAGCTCTTGCGTTCTGTCGTTATTGGTTTAATCGTTGCCGGCCTGCTGCTGGTTGCGCTGCCTGTGCTGCGCTCTTCCAATACTCTGTTCGCAGAAAAACATGAGAATACCAGTGACGAAACGCCGGTCAGCTACAACAAGGCCGTGCGACGCGCTGCACCCGCCGTAGTAAATATCTACAATCGCAATATGAGCGGGACCGCCAACGTGCTGTCGCTGGGTTCCGGCGTGATCATGAACGAGCGCGGTTATATTCTGACCAACCGCCACGTTATCAAGGATGCCCAACAAATTACCGTCGTGCTGCAGGACGGCCGTCGCTACGAAGCGCTGCTGGTCGGCTCCGACAGCCTGACCGATCTGGCCGTACTGAAGATAGACCCGGGCAATCTGCCGGTTATCCCTATCAATAACGCCCGTGCCGCGCACGTGGGCGATGTGGTCCTGGCGATAGGCAATCCCTATAACCTCGGCCAGACCGTCACTCAGGGGATCCTCAGCGCCACGGGGCGCATCAGTATGAGCACCACCGGCCGTCAGACCTTCCTGCAAACCGATGCCTCGATTAACCGTGGCAACTCCGGCGGCGCTTTGGTCAACTCGTTGGGTGAGTTAATCGGCATCAACACCCTGACCTACGACAAAATCACCGACGGTGAAACGCCGGAAGGCCTGGGTTTCGCCATTCCCATTGAACTTGCCACCAAGATCATGGACAAACTGATCCGTGATGGCCGCGTTATCCGCGGTTACTTCGGCATTCAGGGCAAAGAGATTATTCCTTTGCGTTCGTCCAATTCCGGCATCGATCGCCTGCAAGGCATTATCGTGACCGAAATTACGCCGAACGGACCGGCGGGTAACGCAGGCTTCCATATCAACGACGTGATCATCAACGTAGACAACAAACCGGCGATATCGGTGCTGGAGACCATGGACCAGGTGGCAGAGATACGCCCGGGTACGGAAATACCGGTCGTCGTGCTGCGTGACGGCAAGCGCATTACGCTGAAGATGGCGGTAGGTGAATTTCCGGAAGACAGCAATTAAAAAGGGTCCGGCCAAAGTAAGCCGGACCCTCAATAGGATATTTCCGCCGGGGCGTCGCCCCGGCGTCTGACAGATTACTCGCCTTTCACACGCTCGATATTCGCACCCAGCGCACGCAGCTTGTCTTCAATACGTTCATAGCCACGGTCGATATGATAGATACGATCGACGACGGTCACACCGTCGGCGATGCAGCCGGCGATCACCAGGCTGGCAGAAGCGCGCAGATCGGTCGCCATCACCTGGGCGCCGGAAAGCTGCTCAACGCCATGACAAATCACGGTGTTGCTCTCGATCTCGGCGTGAGCACCCATGCGGATCAACTCAGGCACGTGCATGAAGCGGTTTTCGAAAATGGTCTCGGTGATCACGCCGGTGCCTTCCGCCACCAGGTTCAGCAAGCTGAACTGGGCCTGCATATCGGTCGGGAAACCAGGATGTGGCGCGGTACGAATGGTAACCGCTTTAGGGCGATTGCCGTGCATGTCCAGGCTGATCCAGTCTTCGCCCACTTCGATATCCGCGCCGGCTTCACGCAGCTTGGCCAACACGGCGTCCAGCGTATCCGGACGGGTGTCGCGGCACATCACTTTGCCACCGGAAACCGCAGCGGCAATCAGGAAGGTGCCGGTCTCGATACGGTCAGGCAGAACGCGATAAACGCCGCCGCCCAGGCGCTCAACGCCTTCGATGGTGATGCGGTCACTGCCGGCGCCGCTGATTTTCGCGCCCAGCGTATTAAGGAAGTTGGCAGTATCGACAATTTCCGGCTCGCGCGCGGCATTTTCGATCACTGTGGTGCCGGTCGCCAGGGTCGCTGCGCTCATGATAGTCACGGTAGCGCCAACGCTTACCTTATCCATCACGATGTGCGCGCCTTTCAGGCGGCCTTCAACGGAAGCTTTAACGTAACCTTCTTCCAGTTTGATCTCCGCGCCGAGTTGTTCCAGGCCGGTGATGTGCAGATCGACCGGACGCGCGCCGATCGCACAGCCGCCCGGCAGGGAAACCTGACCGCGGCCAAAACGCGCGACCAGCGGCCCCAGCGCCCAGATAGAAGCACGCATGGTTTTCACCAGGTCGTACGGCGCACAGAACTCGTTCACGCCGCTGGCGTCAACATACACAGAACCGTTGCGCTCGATCTTGGTGCCTAACTGGCTGAGTAGCTTAATGGTGGTGTCGATGTCCTTCAGCTTCGGGACATTCTGCAGCTCGACCGGCTCTTCCGCTAATAATGCGGCGAACAGGATCGGCAGGGCGGCGTTTTTCGCCCCGGAAATAGCAACTTCACCGCTGAGGCGGGTCCGGCCCTGCACACGAAATTTATCCATCTGACTACTCTCTGTTATCTAATCTGAAGCTGCCCGCCCGGAGGGCAAACAGCCTTAAAATCCGTTGAGTTTGCGGTCTCGCTGCCACTCTTCAGGGGTGTACGCCTTGATCGATAAGGCATGAATGCGGTTGTCCGCAATGTATTCCATCAGCGGTGCGTAGACCGTCTGTTGTTTTTTGACGCGGCTCATGCCGGCAAACAGCTCGCCGACCACGATCGCCTGGAAGTGGCTGCCGTCGCCCGTGACATGTGCTTCATCCAGTGCCAACGCTTGCATCAGCACGTCTTTAATCTCGTTATTTTCCATAGTATCCAGTTCTGCAGCAAAAGGATCATAATCAGCCTGACATCTTAGTGGAATACGACGTTTTCTTAAACTAAAGAAAAAGCCCCTATTACATAGGGGCTTTTGGGGATATGACCATCTTCAGCCAGCTGAAAATATCGCTAACCAGCGGTATCGACAGGCATTATTGCTTGCAGGTTGTACAACGCTATCAGCGTTTTCAAGCGATCGGTGGCGCCGGAAATTTTTAATTCAACGCCTCGCTGGCGCTGCAGCTCACGCAAATGCACCAGCAGCGCCAACCCGGAAGAGTCCACGCGTTGCAGTTGCGAGACGTCGAGAGCGGTTTTATCCGCCAGCAACCTTTCCCGCTGCTCCCACAACGGCAGCAGCGTTTCCCGGTCCAGCTCGCCGCGCAGGATCAAGGTCTGCTGCTGCGATTCAAAGCTGAGTGCGGCCGACATCAGTTTTTCTGTTCCAGCGTGATAGGCCGCTGCGCCGCTGCCTGCAGCTGTTTGGTCAGACCGTCAATGCCCTGAGTACGCAGGGTCGACGCCCACTCGTTCTGTTTGGTGGTAATCATGCTGACGCCTTCGGCGATCATGTCATACGCCTGCCAGTGGCCGGTTTTACTGTTTTTACGCCATTGGAAATCCAAGCGTACCGGTGGGCGACCGTCTTTATCAATGATGGTCACGCGGATGGCGACGATGTCGGCGTCACCCAGCGGCTGCTCAGGGGCGATCTGGTAGGTCTGGCCGTGGTACATCGCCAGCGCCTGGCCATAAGCCTGCTCCAGATAGGCCTGGAATGCGGTGAAATAGGCATCACGCTGCGCCGGCGTCGCTTCTTTGTAATAACGGCCCAGCACCAACGCACCGGCGTATTTGACCTGCACGAACGGCATCAGCTCCTGATGCACCACCGAACGCAGGTAGTTAGGGTCCTGCTTGATTTTTGGCTGTTCGGTTTTCAGCCGGGTAAAGGTTTTCTCAGCCGCGTCTTGCATCAGGCTGTACGGGTTGGTTTGATCGACCGCATTCGCCAGCGGAGCAACCACCAGCAGGGCAACCATAAGTAAACGTTTAAACATGCAGGTTTCCTCTCTTAATGACTTGGGGCGACAGATTGCGGCGCAGTACCGGCAGCCGGCTCGGCGGCCGCGTCTCCCGGTTTGGCTGCATTATCCTGGCCGCCGCTTTTATACAGGAACTGGCCGATCAGATCTTCCAGAACCATGGCTGATTTGGTGTCCTGAATAGTGCCGCCGTCCTTCAGAATGGTGGTGCCCATATCAGGATCTTCAAAACCGACGTTCAGTGCCAGATACTGCTCCCCCAACAGGCCGGAAGTGCGGATCGCCAGTGAGCTGGTGTCCGGGATTTGGTTATATTTGTCCTGAATGTCCAAGGCTACGCGCGGCGTATAAGTTTTAGGATCGAGCGAGATGTCGGCCACACGACCAATCATCACGCCACCTATTTTCACCGGCGAGCGCGCTTTAAGGCCGCCGATATTATCGAAGGTCGCATAGATGCGGTACGTCGGCTCGTTACCGATCGACTTAATGTTCGCTACCTGCAGGCAGAGAAAGACGATGGCGCACAGCGCAATCAGCATAAACGCCCCAACCCAAATTTCACTCTTCTTCGTTTGCATCGAATCAATTCCCAAACATCAGTGCTGTCAGCACGAAATCCAATCCCAACACCGCCAGTGACGAATGTACCACGGTACGCGTCGTTGCCCGGCTAATCCCTTCAGAGGTCGGCACCGCATCATACCCGTTGAAAATGGCAATCCAGGTCACGGTGATGGCGAATACCACGCTCTTGAGCAGGCAGTTGAGCAAGTCTTTTCTCCACTCCACTGCACCCTGCATCGCCGACCAGAAGAAGCCGCTGTCGATGCCCTTCCAATCCACGCCGACTATCGATCCGCCCCAGATGCCCACAGCGACGAAGATAATCGTCAGCAGAGGCATGCTGATCAAACCGGCCCAAAAGCGCGGCGCGACAATCCGCCGCAGCGGATCGACGGCCATCATTTCCAGGCTGGAAATTTGTTCGGTCGCCTTCATCAGGCCGATTTCTGCCGTCAACGCAGACCCGGCGCGGCCGGCAAACAGCAGCGCAGTGACCACAGGCCCCAGCTCACGCAGCAGCGACAGCGCCACCATCATACCCAGACTGGCTTCGGCGCTGTAAGTGGTCAGTACCAGATAACCTTGCAGCCCCAGCACCATGCCGATAAACAGCCCGGAAACCATGATGATCAGCAGCGATTGCACACCCACGCTGTGCATTTGCTTTAGCAACAGCGGCCACTGTTTGCGCGGCTCCGGCCGCCCGACCAGTGCGTTGAACAACATCAACCCCGCGCGCCCAAAGCTGGCGCTGGTATTGATGCCACGGCGCCCTAACGACGCTAACGCCTGTAATAACATGAGCTTATTTACTCCCTAAGCCTAACAGTTCGGCCTGGTAATCCCCGGCCGGATAACGGAAGGGTACCGGCCCATCGGCAATACCATCCAGGAACTGGCGCACGCGTGCATCAGGATTGTTCTGTAATTGCGGCGTCGTCCCTTCGGCAATCACCCGATGATCGGCAACGATATACGCGTAGTCGGCGATGCTCAGCACTTCCGGCACGTCGTGCGAAACCACGATGCAGGTGATACCCAGCGCATGGTTCAGCTCATCGATCAGCTTCACCAACACGCCCATGGTGATCGGATCCTGGCCGACGAAAGGTTCGTCGAACATGATAAGCTCCGGGTCGAGCGCTATCGCCCGTGCCAACGCGGCTCGCCGCGCCATGCCACCGGACAGTTCGTTGGGCATCAGCTCCGCCGCGCCGCGCAACCCGACCGCTTCCAGTTTCATCATCACCGTGCTGCGCAAAATCGGTTCCGGCAAACGGCTGTGCTCACGCAGCGGATAGGCCACGTTTTCAAACACCGTAAGATCGGTGAACAGCGCGCCAGACTGGAACAACATGCTCATTTTCTTGCGCGCCTCATACAGCTGATGGCGGGATAACGCGGGAATATTATCGCCATCGAACCAGATCTCGCCGCGGTCCGGTGCCAGTTGGCCGCCAATCAGGCGCAACAGCGTGGTTTTACCAATACCGGACGGCCCCATGATCGCCGTGACCTTGCCGCGGGGAACCGTCAGGTTGATGTCTTCGAATATCAGTCGATCGCCGCGCGAGAAACTCATGTCGCGCACTTCGACCAGATTCTCTGCATTTTGGTGCATGTTAATGGATCCTTTACGGCTCATTTTTGCCAAATCTACCCGCGATGTTAAAGCAACGGGCGCAACGCGTCTCATCTTTACAAAAACTTACCGGCATTTCGCTACCAATGGTGCGCTAAGGCTGTACCTGATTTTACTTTTACGCGCCACACGGTCAAAATTGCGTATATAACGAAAAAAACGAATCTGTTCATATATTAGCCGGGAAAACCCGTTGCTGTGGCTTTAGCCTGCACAACGGAGGGCAAAGCAAGATAGCCGAATTTCGGCTTTTAACCAACGAACCGGGATGATACCCAACAATAGGACCCTGCATGTTTCTCGCGATAGTTTTACTCATCGTTGGTTTATTTTTACTGGTGTATGGCGCAGACCGCTTAGTTTACGGTGCTGCGGTGATTTCCCGTTCGCTTGGCGTGCCGCCGTTAATCATCGGCATGACCATCGTCGGTATCGGCACTTCGCTGCCGGAGCTGTTCGTGTCGACCACCGCTGCGCTGAATGGGCAGATAGATATGGCCGTGGGGAACGTATTAGGTTCCAACATTGCAAATATATTATTGATCCTTGGCGTGGCTGCGCTGATTCACCCGCTGGCGGCGCGATCCGAGGTACTGCGCCGCGAACTGCCGCTGATGTTGGCGGTCACAGTATTGTGCGGTTTTGTGTTGATGGACGGCACCCTGAGCCGCCTGGATGGCGTAGTGCTGTTGGCCGCCGCTGCCGCCTTTATTTTATTGATGCTGAAAATCGCCCGGCTGGCGCAGCGCGAAGGCAGCGACAGCCTGACCGTGGAGCAAATCGCCGAGCTGCCGCAAGACAGCAGCAACACCGTGGCGGTGCTGTGGCTGGTGCTGGCGTTCATTATTCTGCCGTTATCGTCCAAAATGGTGGTCGATAACGCCACGGTGATTGCGCACTATTTTGGCATGAGTGAACTGGTGGTCGGTTTGACCCTAATCGCCATCGGCACCAGCCTGCCGGAGTTGGCCACAACCATCGCCGGGGCACTAAAGGGGGAGGATGATATGGCGATTGGCAATATCATCGGCTCCAACATTTTCAACACGGTGATCGTGCTGGGCGTTCCCGCTCTGTTGTCGCCGGGCAGCGTCGACCCTGCCGCCTTCCACCGCGATTATTGGGTCATGTTGGCGGTCAGCATTGTGCTCAGCGCCCTGTGCATCGGGCGAAAACATCGCATCGGTCATCTGGCGGGCGCTCTGTTATTATGTGGCTTTATTGCGTATCTTGCGGTGCTGTTTTTTAACCCTTTCAATACTTTCGGCTAAATCGATGGGAATGAGCATGTCGAACATTCAGTTGCAACCGGGTTTTGATTTTCAACAGGCAGGCAAAGAAGTGCTGCAGATTGAGCGTGACGGGCTGGCCCAGCTCGATCGGTACATCAATGCAGACTTTACCCGCGCCTGCGAATTGATCGCCGGCTGCTGCGGTAAAGTGGTCGTGATGGGCATGGGTAAATCCGGGCACATTGGCTGCAAGATTGCCGCCACCTTTGCCAGCACCGGCACGCCATCCTTCTTTGTTCACCCGGCGGAGGCCAGCCACGGCGACCTTGGCATGGTGACGGCACAGGATATCGTGCTCGCCATTTCCAATTCAGGCGAGTCCAACGAGATCCAGGCGCTCATCCCGGTCCTGAAGCGCCAGCAAATCCCGCTGATCTGCATGACCAACAACCCGGAAAGCTCGATGGGCAAAGCGGCGGATATTCACCTGTGCATCAAGGTGCCGCAGGAAGCCTGCCCGCTCGGCCTGGCACCCACCACCAGCACCACCGCTACCCTGGTGATGGGCGATGCGCTGGCAGTGGCGTTGCTGAAAGCCCGCGGTTTCACGCCGGAAGATTTTGCGCTGTCGCACCCCGGTGGCGCCCTGGGCCGCAGGTTGTTGCTGCGCGTTTGCGACATCATGCACAGCGGCGAGGAAATCCCGCACGTCAGCGCCGATGCATCGCTGCGCGACGCGTTGCTGGAAATCACGCGCAAAAACCTGGGCATGACGGTCATCTGCGACGATCTGATGAAAATCGCCGGCATCTTTACCGATGGTGACCTGCGGCGGATATTTGATATGGGCATCAACCTCAACGAAGCCCGGATCATCGATGTCATGACGCTCGGCGGCGTACGGGTACGCCCGAACCTGCTGGCGGTCGATGCGTTGAACCTGATGCAGCAGCGCCATATCACCGCGCTGCTGGTTGCCGATGGCGACCAATTGCTGGGTGTGGTACATATGCATGACATGCTGCGCGCCGGCGTCGTTTAATTAAGGAATAGAACTCAATGAGTCTGGTTGAAACCTGCTACGGGCCTGTAGAACAAGACGTCATGGCGCGTGCCGGCAAAATCCGCCTGCTGATTTGCGATGTCGACGGCGTGCTGTCAGACGGCCTGATTTTTATGGGCAACAACGGCGAAGAATTAAAAGCGTTCAACGTGCGCGACGGTTACGGCATTCGCTGCCTGAAAACTTCGGATATCGACGTGGCGATTATCACCGGACGTTCAGCCAAACTGCTGGAAGATCGGGCGAAAACCCTCGGCATCACCCATCTGTATCAAGGGCAGTCCGATAAGCTTTTGGCCTTCCGCGAACTGTTGGATACACTGTCATTGAACGCGGATCAGGTGGCCTATATCGGTGACGACTTGATCGACTGGCCGGTGATGGCTCAGGTTGGTCTGGCGGTCGCCGTGGCGGATGCGCATCCGTTACTGACGCCAAGAGCCCACTACGTTACCCGTATTGCCGGTGGCCGCGGCGCGGTGCGCGAACTGTGCGACATTATTCTTTTGGCACAAAATAAGCTGGAGGACGCCAAAGGGCTGTCGATATGAGCAAAACCAAACTTTGGATCACCCTCCTTCTGGCGGTGATCGCCCTGGCGCTGATTGGCTGGAACATGACTGATTTCAGTGATGATACGGTTCCAGGCCCCGTCAATGATCAGGACCCGACTTATCAGAGCCAGCATACGGTCACCATAGTGTACAATCCGACCGGGAAGCTGAGTTACAAGCTGGTGGCGGAAGACGTGAAATATTATACCGCCGATGAATTAAGCTGGTTTACCCAGCCGGTGATGACGCTGTTTGATGAAAACGCGGTGGCCACCTGGTCAGTTCGCGCCGATCGCGCCAAACTGACTAAAGACCGAATGCTGTATCTTTACGGCCATGTTGAGGTGAACAGCCTGACCACCACCTCGCAGCTGGAAAAAATTAAAACGGACAATGCTCAGGTGAATCTGGTGACCCAGGATGTCGCTTCGGATGATGAAGTGACTCTCTATGGGACAAACTTTACCTCTAACGGCATGAAAATGCGTGGGAACCTGCGGGCCAAAACCGCTGAGCTGATTGATAAGGTTAAGACCAACTATGAAATTCAGAACCAAAAAACAACGCCGTAATCTATTGATCGGAAGCCTCATTTTGGCCGCCAGCGCACCCGCATGGGCGCTGAAATCTGACTCCAACCAACCGGTAAGTATCGACTCGCTGAAACAATCTCTGGATATGCAGAGCAACGTCAGCACCTTTACCGATAACGTGGTGATCAAGCAAGGCACCATCGACATCAAAGCGGATAAAGTGGTCGTTACCCGCCCTGGCGGCGATCAGAACAAAACCTATATCGAAGCCTTTGGCAATCCGGTTACCTTTTACCAGATGCAAGACAGCGGCAAGCCGGTAAAAGGCCATGCGCAGAAGGTCCGTTACGATGTGGCGTCGCAGTTGGTGACCCTGACCGGGAACGCCTATCTGGAGCAGCTCGACAGCAACGTGAAGGGCGATCGCATCACCTATCTGGTGCAACAGCAGCAAATGCAGGCGTTCAGCGATAAAGGCAAACGCGTGACTACGGTTCTGGTACCGTCGCAGTTGCAAGACAAAAACGGGCAAAAGAAGAGTAACTAATCACTTATGGCTACACTCATCGCAGAAAACCTGGCGAAAGCCTACAAGGGCCGTAAAGTTGTTGAAGACGTCAGCCTGAAAGTGAAATCCGGCGAGATCGTCGGCCTGCTGGGGCCAAACGGCGCCGGCAAGACCACCACCTTTTACATGGTGGTCGGTATCGTCCAGCGTGATGCCGGGCGTATCGTGATTGACGAAGAAGACATCAGCCTGCTGCCGCTGCACGCCCGTGCGCGTCGCGGCATTGGTTATTTGCCGCAGGAAGCGTCGATCTTCCGTCGTCTGAGCGTGTATGACAACCTGATGGCCGTCCTGGAGATCCGCGAGGATCTCAGCAGCGAGCAGCGTGCAGACCGTGCGGTTGAACTGATGGAAGAGTTCCATATCTCCCATCTGCGCGACAACCTTGGCCAGGCGCTTTCCGGTGGTGAACGCCGCCGCGTGGAGATCGCCCGTGCGCTGGCGGCTAACCCGAAATTCATCCTGCTGGATGAGCCTTTCGCCGGGGTTGATCCCATTTCCGTTATCGACATTAAAAAAATTATCGAGCACTTGCGTGACAGCGGCCTGGGCGTGCTGATCACCGACCATAACGTGCGCGAAACGCTGGACGTGTGTGAACGTGCCTATATCGTCAGCCAGGGCAAGCTGATTGCCCACGGCACGCCGGATGCCATTTTGGCTGATGAGCAGGTGAAACGCGTTTATCTGGGCGAAGAATTCCGCCTCTGAGTGCCGGCGCGTCCTGATGGACGACTGTTAACGGAAGTAGACTGAAGATTATGAAGCAAGGTTTGCAACTCAGGCTCAGCCAACAACTGGCCATGACCCCCCAGCTCCAGCAGGCTATCCGCCTGCTGCAGTTGTCCACGCTTGAGCTCCAGCAGGAGATACAGCTGGCGTTAGAGAGCAATCCCCTGCTTGAGCAGACCGATTTGCACGAAGAAATCGACGCCAAAGAGACCACCGAGACCGAAGGGCTGGATACCCGCGAGGCGCTGGAACAAAAGGACATGCCCGAAGAACTGCCGCTGGACGCCACCTGGGACGAAATCTATACCGCAGGCACGCCGTCCGGCACCGGCACCGATTACAGCGATGATGAGTTGCCGGTCTATCAGGGCGAAACCACCCAGACGCTGCAGGATTACCTGATGTGGCAGGTGGATCTCACGCCATTCTCTGATACCGATGTCGCCATTGCCACCTCGATAGTCGACGCCGTCGATGACACCGGCTACCTCACCGTGCCGCTGGAAGATATTCTGGAGAGCATGGGTGACGAGAATGTGACAATGGACGAAGTCGAAGCGGTTTTGAAGCGCGTGCAGCGTTTTGATCCGGTTGGCGTCGCCGCGCGCGATCTGCGCGACTGTTTGCTGATCCAGCTTTCCCAGTACGCAAAAGATACGCCCTACCTGGCTGAAGCGCGCCTGATCATCAGTGAACATCTGGCTTTGTTGGCCAATCACGACTTTCGCAGCCTGATGCGAACAACGCGGCTAAAAGAAGATACACTGAAAGAAGCGATGCTGCTGATCCAGTCGCTTGATCCGCGCCCGGGGCAGTCGATCAACACCGGCGAGTCAGAATATGTGATCCCGGACGTGCTGGTGCGCAAGGTGCAGGACTGTTGGACGGTAGAGCTCAACGCCGACAGCATTCCGCGGCTGAAGATAAACCAGCAGTACGCCGCCATGGGCAGCAGCGCGCGCAACGACAGTGACGGCCAGTATATCCGCAGTAATCTGCAGGAAGCGAAATGGCTGATCAAGAGCCTGGAAAGCCGTAACGATACCTTGCTGAAAGTCACGCGCTGCATCGTCGAGCAGCAACAAGCGTTTTTTGAACAGGGTGCCGAATTTATGAAGCCCATGGTGCTGGCGGATATCGCCCAGGCCGTGGAGATGCATGAATCGACAATCTCACGCGTCACCACGCAGAAGTTTCTGCACAGTCCGCGCGGCATTTTCGAGTTGAAATATTTCTTCTCCAGCCACGTGAATACCGACAGCGGGGGCGAAGCCTCCTCTACGGCAATCCGCGCATTGGTGAAGAAATTGATTGCGGCGGAAAACCCCGCCAAACCGCTCAGCGACAGCAAGCTGGCCACCCTGCTCTCCGATCAGGGGATCATCGTGGCGCGGCGTACCGTCGCCAAGTACCGAGAGTCTTTGTCCATCCCGCCGTCCAACCAGCGTAAACAGTTGGTTTGACCTCAATAGAGAAGGAAGACACTATGCAGCTCAACATTACCGGACACCACATCGAAATCACCGAACCATTGCGCGAGTTCGTGAACACCAAGTTCGCCAAACTCGAACAGTATTTTGACCGCATAAATCAGGTGTATGTCGTGCTTAGCGTGGAAAAAGTGCAGCAGATTGCGGAAGCGACGGTGCACGTGAATGGAGGCGAGTTGCATGCCACCTCGGAAGACGAGAACATGTATGCCGCAATTGACACCCTGATCGACAAACTGGCGCGTCAATTGAACAAACATAAAGACAAACTGAAACAACACTGACATTCTGGGCCGTCTCCGTCCGCGGGCACGGCTCAAACATAGCCCAGGTCGTCGGCGCGTTACTGTATTACCCTGGATAATTGGCGTTGCATCGAGGTGGCATGAGCGCTTATCCCGCGAGCTTACACAGGTAAGTGATTCGGGTAAGTAAACTCAGCCAACGCAGAAGCAGCTTCAAGTATGACGGGTATGGGTACCGCGCCGATAAGCCATCAGGGTTAAACAAGGCGAAAAATCACCTCACAAGGCAACTTGCTGGTGTGGTTTTAAGTGAAGATGAGATGAACAACGAAACAATGCAATTAAGCTCGGTGTTAAACATCGAGTGCACCAAAAGCTCGGTACACTGCACCAGCAAGAAACGGGCTTTGGAGATTATCAGCGAACTGGCTGCAAAACAGCTAAACCTGCCGTCGCAGGTGGTGTTTGACGCGGTTCTCACCCGGGAGCGCATGGGCAGTACCGGTATCGGCAACGGTATCGCCATTCCCCATGGCAAACTGGAAGAGGACACACTGCGGGCCGTTGGCGTGTTTATCCGTCTAGACCAACCTATTGCCTTTGACGCCATTGACAACCAGCCTGTCGATTTGCTGTTCGCCTTGCTGGTGCCGGCCGACCAATGTAAAACCCATTTGCATACCCTGTCGCTGGTCGCCAAGCGCTTGGCCGACAAAACCGTATGCCGCCGCCTGCGCTCGGCGCAAAGTGACGAAGAGCTTTACCAGATCATCACCGAGTAATGCCCGGCTGGCGTGACTTCCTGCCGGGATAACGATACTGTTTAGCTACGATGGGTTCCGGCTCAGGCCGGAATAATAAAGTTTCTAACGATAGCGATATACCCAAAATAATTGACGTTGCGTCAAGGCGGCAAAGGCGCTCATCCCGATGAGCTTACACAAGTAAGCGATTCGGGTGAGTGAATGCAGCCAACACAGAGGCAACGTCAAGTATGACGGGCATAAACGCCACTGAAATGCCAGGGGGAGTTGCCACATGGTGCTGATGATTGTCAGCGGCCGTTCCGGTTCAGGGAAATCCGTCGCCTTGCGGGCGCTGGAAGACATGGGTTTTTACTGCGTTGATAACCTGCCCGTGGTACTGCTGCCGCAGCTTGCCAATACGCTGGCGGAACGCAACATCTCCGCAGCGGTAAGCATCGACGTGCGTAACATGCCGGAATCGCCGGAAGTGTTTGAATATGCGATGACCCAATTGCCGGACTGCTTTTCGCCGCAGTTGCTGTTCCTCGACGCCGACCGCAATACCCTGATTCGCCGCTACAGTGATACCCGCCGCCTGCATCCGCTCTCCACCAAGAATCTGTCGCTGGAAAGCGCGATCGATGAAGAGAGCGATCTACTTGAGCCGTTGCGCTCAAGGGCCGACCTGCTCATCGACACGTCGGAAATGTCGGTGCATGAGCTGGCCGAAATGCTGCGAACCCGCCTGCTGGGTAAACGCGAGCGCGAACTGACCATGGTGTTCGAATCCTTCGGCTTTAAGCACGGCATCCCGATCGACGCCGATTACGTATTCGACGTACGCTTCCTGCCGAACCCGCACTGGGACCCGAAACTGCGCCCGATGACCGGCCTGGATAAACCGGTCGCCTCGTTCCTCGATCGTCACACTGAAGTGCACAACTTTATCTACCAGACGCGCAGCTATCTGGAACAGTGGCTGCCAATGCTGGAAACCAACAACCGCAGCTACCTGACGGTGGCGATTGGTTGTACCGGCGGCAAACACCGCTCCGTCTACGTAGCCGAACAACTGGCCGACTACTTCCGTTCACGCGGCAAGAACGTGCAATCGCGCCACCGGACGCTGGAAAAACGTAAGCAATGACGGTCAAGCAAACGGTTGAAATCAAAAACAAACTCGGTATGCACGCTCGCCCGGCGATGAAGCTGTTCGAGCTGGTGCAGAGTTTTGATGCCGAAGTGATGCTGCGTAACGACAGCGGCACCGAGGCCGAAGCCAGCAGCGTAATTGCGCTGCTGATGCTGGACTCTGCACAGGGGCGGCACATCGAAGTGGAAGCCACCGGCCCGGATGAGGTAAAAGCGCTGAATGCGGTGATTGAACTGATTAATTCAGGGTTTGATGAAGACTAACTTCTCCGCAACAAAGAAGTAAACCTCAGGAACGCGCCCTTTATGGCGCGTTTAACATTTATGAAGCTTCAGCAGTATACTCAGATTAAATCTATCGTTTATCGGCAATTGAGTAGACTTCATCCCCTGCCCGTTTTCCTACTGCAATAACTAACAAAATGACTTCAGTATCATTAACTTCATAAACCAGCCGGTAGCCGGATGAACGCAATTTAATCTTGTAGCGATTACTGCGGCCACTGAGCCGTGAAGCTGGCACATGCGGATTCTCCAACCGCTCCGCCAGCTTCTTTTTCAATTGTTCCCGGATAGGATGCCCCAATTTTTGCCATTCTTTCAGGGCACGTTTCTCGAATTTAAGATTATAGCTCATCGAGACTCACGCTCACAAACTCAGCATCCTCCATGCGTTCATCTGCGATCCGATTCAGTTCGGCATCTTCAGCAAGCTCTCGATAGTAAGCGTAAAGCTCTGGAGGAACGCAGTAAAAAGCAGGCTCATTGCGGTTTAATATGGCTACTGCTCCACCATCACCATCGGCGACAGTGCCCATTGGATTCTTTTTTAAATCCGTGATACTTGCAGCCGTTGTGGTCAATATTTGATAGGTCATAGTATTTACCTCACTTATTAGCACCAACATTGGCACCAACATTAGCACTCTTAAAGGTACCTAACAATATTCCCTTTAAGACGACTTCTATTTTTGGCTCATCACTTAAATCCGGCTTAAACAGTCCAGCGCCACCGCCTTGAAGCTATCGAAATTATCGCTGCCCAACAGACGGCTCATCGAACGCTCGCGTACAAAAGTGACGAACAGATCGTAAATCGCCATCGCCTCTTCATAGTCGCTTTTGCTGATCGCCAGCAGGAAAATCACATGGGCGATCTCACCGTCGCCCCACACCACGCCCTGCGGTGCCAGCAACGTCATCACCACCGTTTTTTTCGCCAGCAATCCCAACGAGTGCGGCAGTGCAATACCTTCGCCCAGCATGGTCGATACTATAGCTTCGCGCTCCACTACCGATGGGTAAAAATCGTCACCGACGTACCCTTCCTGCTCCAGTTGAACGCACACTTTCCGGAACAGCTCCGCCTGCGTCAGTGGCTCGTTCACCACCCTGAAATGCGCGGCGTCGAAGAACTTCTCCAGCATGTAGGGTTTGGTGCGATCCACCAGCACCAGTTTACCCAGCTGTTCCAGCTGGTATTCGGTAGGAAACGGCGACATCACCACCACCGGTTTGTTCTTTTCGCTGACCCGCGCGTTGGAAATGACAAAATCTTCGTCGATATGAGTAAGTACCTCATAATCGCGCAGTGAAACGATGCGCGTCATCACCAGCTGTGGGTACTTGCGTGCAATCTGCGCCTGGATCATGCGTACCGTTGAATTACCGGTATCGCACACCAGCATCACCTGCGGATGGCGCTCATAGCCGATGTTGTAGTGCCGTTCCAACCCCACGCCGATATGCAGCACCAGATAGCCGATTTCGTTTTCGCTCAGGGTGTAAGGCGTGTATTTTCCCCAGCTCGATACCGCCGCCAGCGTCACGTCATAGGCCATCGGATAGTGTTGTTTGATATTGGCCAACAGCGGGTTGGGAATATTAATCTGGTATTTCACCCGCGTAATCATGGTCTTGATATGAGTGAGCAAATCAGCCCGCAGTTGGCGGTCACCCTGCAGGTTGTAGTTATAGTGTGCGTTGATGTACGACAGAATGTAGTCCACCAGCGCTTCTTCGTCGTCGGCGTTGATCTTGGTCGGCTGCACGTCCTGTACCCGGCGCGCGGCAATATTCACCCTTAAATAAGCCTCTTCCGCCATCGACACTTCTTTGCCGCTGGCCTTGCGCAGTTCCCCCGACAGCCAGGTGGAAACCTTGCGCACCGCGTCATCGCCGTCTTCAACGTCAAAGTCCGACAACGGGTAGCCATCGCTAATGCGCCGCAGCGCCACCGCACAGTAGAAAATCAAATACTGCTCACCTTCGTCCGTCAGGCGGATGGCGTATTGCGACAGCAGCGGATGCAGCAGCCCGGCGAAGGTCGCCACCTGCGGTTGCAGCAGGATTTCATTGCTGAGCAACGGGTTTTCGGCATCGGCCAGATGCAGTTGGAATAACAGATCGGTCAGGCAAGCGCGGATCGCCATCTCCGATCCGAACAGTTTCATGCCGTAGCGCGGTTTGGTTTCAATGGTTAACTGGTAGTTCGTCAGGCGCTCTCTCACCTCAGCCATGTCGTTTTGCAGCGTTCCGCGGCTGACAAACCATTCATCGGCCAAATCTTCCAGCTTCAGGGAAAAGGCTGAGGTCAAAAAACGAATCAGCAGATAGTGCACCCGCTCTTGCGCACTGCGCGGCGTCGCGTGCTTTTTGCGCTCCCGGTGCTGCAGAGCGCTGAACAGCGCGGCATCATCCACCTGCAGGCGATAGCCCGCCCCACGACTATGCACAAAGCGAGCGCCGTATTTTTCCAGGATATCGTTCAACGCTGTGATATCGGCACGCACGGTACGGGTGGATACCGCAAAGCGTTTCGCCAACTCATCCTGCGGCAAGGTCTCGGACTGCAAAGCGTCGAACAGATAGGCCAAACGCGGGTAGGGAAATCGTACCATTCTCTTTCCGTCAATTAAGGTGCCCGCCCAGGGAAATCAGGCGGGCAACGGGTTACTTCGCTATCGGCAGAAACACCATTTGCGAGGGGCTGCCCACCGGCGTATAGCCCTCAACAAAGCTGAGTTTGCCGCTGACCTTGTCCAGGCTGAAACGGGTGACGTTATCGCTGCGCTGGTTCATCGCATAGAGATAATGCCCGTCCGGGCTCAACGTCAACGACCGCGGATAGTCACCGCGCGTCCAGATCTCCGCCACCGGCTTCAGTTCGCCGTCGGCGCCAACGCTGAACTGCGCGATGCTGTTATGCAGCCGGTTGGCGACGTACAGATTCTTCCCGTCCTCGCTCAGGACCAACCCCGAGGCAAAGCTGGTGCCCTTATAATCGGCCGGCAGCGAAGAGACGGCATGTAATTGTTTCAGAGTACCTTTTTGGCTGTCGAAACGGTAGCTGGTCAGCGTCGAAGCCTCTTCGTTCACTAACAGCACCGTCTTGCCGTCCGGATGGAACACGAAGTGACGCGGGCCGGCACCGGCGGAAGAGGCGGCGATCCACGGCGGATCGTTCGGCGACAGTTGGCCGCTTGCGCCGTCGAAGCGCCACTGGTAGAGGCGATCCAGCCCCAGATCGGTAGAAAACACAAACTTGCCGCTCGGATCGCTGGCGATCATATGCGCGTGCGGGCCATTGTGATCGCTGGCGGCAAAACTGCCCTCCACCGCCCCCGCCGGTTTACCCGCGCCAGCCGGCCCCTGATCCTGTTGCACTGAACTGGCGTTACCCAATTTACCGTCACTCTCAATCGGGAACGCCGCCACGGTGCCGCTGACGTAGTTCGCCACCAGCAGATGGCGGCCGTCCGGCGTCAGGGAAAGATAAACCGGCCCTGCGCCCTGCGAATCAACCTGATTCAGCTGCGTCAGCCCGCCATCAACCGGGTTGATGCGATAAGCGATGATACCGCCGTGCTTGCTGCCGTTAAAATCGGCCACTTCGCTGGCGACATACAGCGTCCGGCCTTGGGCATCCAGGGTTAGCTGCGCCGGATTAGGTTGGTTGCTGACCAGCGTTTTAGCGCTCAGCGCGCCGCTGGCCGGATCAACCCGCACCCGGTAAACGCCTTCGCCGTTGGGGTTGTAAGTACCGATATAAGCAAAATGAGATGACGTGGAGTTCATTGCATCCTCAGCATGCAGCGCCGGGCTGGCGATCGCCAGCAACGCCAGAGTTAACGCAGTACGTAAGGGGGAAGTTTGCCAGTTTCGCATAGTTATCCTTAGAGAAGTAACGGCGCGGCATGCCACGCCCGTAAAGACAAAACCTGTAGCCTCCCTGCCTTACGTCATCCGATATCCCTTTCTTACTTGAAGCTGTAGCGTGGTTGGCTACAGCTCCAATTAAGTTGGGTATTGCGCTTATCCCACCAACTTTTTACTCATCGCCAGCAGGGTTTTCACATCCTGCGGACGGGTATCGCCGGTGGCAGAATCAATAATGGAACTGTAGATATGTGGAATAATCCGTTTCACGCCGGCGGCCAACGCGATCTCAACGATCGGCTCGAAGTTTTCCAGATCGATGCCGCCAGTCGGCTCCAGCATAAAATCATGCTCGGCGCAGGCTTTAGCCACGTATTGGTATTCTTCTTTACACGCCAACCCGCCCATCGGGAAATACTTGATGGAGCTGCCGCCCATATCTTTCAACATGGCGATGGCGGTCTCGACCGGTACGATGCCGTCTGGCTCAGCAGCGCTCAGCGGGCCGGTTGAGATCTTCACAAAACCGACGCGACCGGTCGGAGAAACCAGACCGTTCACCACGCTGTCGCTCTGGCCCAACAGCGCACGGCTGGCACCCACGCCGGTAAACACCTGATTGACGTGCTGCGGCTGAACGCGCTGGGCGATCAGGCTGACCATCGCGGATTGCTTGGGATCGCCCGCCCCCAGCCCCACCGACAGCGCATTCTCGATCAACTGCGCATAGTGCTGCATATCCGCCACCGCGCTGTCGACATCCGGATAGTTCCTGGAGAGAACCCCGACCAGCACATGCCCTTCTGCCGCCGCATAAATCGCCTGCGCATTGTCTTTTGAGCCGGCCAGCACGTTGAGGCACAGACGGTCGCGATAATAATTTGGCTGCAGCTTCATGCTTGTTTCTCCGTGAACAGATTTTTAATACAGTTAAAGACGGTCATCAGTTGCTGCTCGTCGACGCTACGCACATCCACTTCAATCTTGCCTTCATTGGCCTTATAACCCCGGAAGTAGATGGCGATCTCGCCGGTTCTCAGCGCCTGGACGATGTCGGTGGTAGAGCGCCCCAGCACCGCTTCGTCAAAGGTGATTTCAGCACGGGCGATATCGCGGCCGGCGCTGTCCCAAACGGTTTTAGCGCTGATGCCGGTCAGCGAGTTCAGGTTGGTGATAAACGGCGTCATGCGCGCCACCATCTGCTCACCGGTGGTTTTTTCCAGCTTCAGGTAGCTTTCAATCGCCTGCGTCAGGCCGAGGATACCCTCTTTGCCGACCTTCATCGCCCGGCCAATACCGCCGGATTGCAGCTTCACCCACTCAACGTATTGCCGCTTTCCTACCACCAGGCCGCTGGTTGGGCCTTCGATGGCCTTGGCACCGCTGTAGATAACCAGGTCGGCCCCCATCTGGTAGTAACACATCAGGTCTTCTTCAGCGGCGGCGTCGACGATCAGCGGCAGATTATGCTTGCGCGCCACCACCACCGCCTGCTCGACGGAAAGAATGCTTTTCTGTACGCAGTGGTGTGATTTGATGTAGAGGATCGCCGCCGTTTGCGGCGTGATGCAGGCCTCCAACTGCTCTGCAGAACATTCGTTGGCATAACCCGCCTCAACCACCTTGCCGCCGCCGAGGGCAACCATGGTGTCGACCGGGGCGCCGAAGTTCACGTTGTGACCGCGCGGCAACACAATCTCGCGCGGCACGGTGATCGGGGCCGAATGCAGGTTCACCAGCAGGTTGGCGTTGTCTTTGACGATCACCGCCGCCACCGACTGGGCGATACCCGCCGAGGCACAGGACACGATCACGGCATCTTCCACATTCAGCAGATCGGCGATGTAAGCGCCGGTCTTGTTAACCAGATCCTTGATTTCAAAATAGTGATTAAGGCCGTAGTCAACGGCGTCAATCACCTCCTGACGCGGGGTAGATACGCCGAGAATGGTCATACGACCGGAAGTATTAATCACCTGCTTTAAATTATATTTTTCATAAATCGAAGACATGATGGGCTTTCCCTTCGTCGGTTAATAGAATTTCCCCGGCTACCACTGCAGCCAACGGAACCAACAACTGTTCGCCGCCGACCGATTGCCCTTCCGAGTCGGCAAACACCTGCGGCCCCAGGCGGAGATCGAACAGGGTGAAATCGGCGTCATAACCCGGCTCCAGCCGGCCTTTATTGCTCAGGTGCAGCGCCGAAGCGGCATTTTCCGTCACGCAGGCAATCACCTGCGGCAGCGACAGGCCGATGCTGAAGAATTTGGACATCACCGTCGCCAGGCTGTGTACCGGCCCGGCCATGCGGTTGCGGCAGTAGATATCGGAACTGATGGTGTGCGGGAGAATGCCCAGCCCGATCGCCTGGCGCGCCACGTCGAAGCTGAAACTGGCGGTACCGTGGCCCACGTCGAGCAACACGCCGCGTTTCAGCGCCCGCTGGATCGACTCACGCAGCGTACCCGCCGGGGTCAGAATGCGGTTCGGCTTGCCGTTAAAGCAGTGGGTAATGATATCGCCGCGGGTCAGCAGATCGGCGATGTCATCCAGATTCGGCGGGTTATTGCCGATATGCACCATCAGCGGCAAGCCGTTGTTTTCCTGCTGGATCTGCTTGGCACGCACCAGCGGCACAATGCCGTTTTGCCCCACCACGCTGCTGCTCATGCGCGCCTTGATGCCGATGATGAAACCGGGGTACGCATCGATGGATTTTTTCACCGTCGGCGGGTCGATGTCCGCCAGGTCGGCCAGCTCATTTTGGCGTAACAACCCGATGCGCGAGATATTCAGGAAAGCGAACACGTTGGTTTTGGCATGGCGCGTCAGGGCATAGAACTCGTCAACATCGTCGGTGCCGGTGCTGCCGGCGTCAACCACCGAGGTCACGCCGCTGGCGACGCCCACTAAATCAGGTTCGTCATGGTAAATCGGCGAAGAGGGATAACAATGCACGTGGGAGTCGACCCAGCCGGCGCTCAGGCGGCAGTTGCCCGCCAGATCCAGCTGCCTGCGGGCGTTGACGTCATCGGTCAACTGCCCAACGACGACAATCTTGCCGTTCTGAACCGCCAGATCGACCAACCGGTCATCCGCCAACCTGGCGCGTCGGATTACTAAGTCATACATACTGCGCTACTCCTTTTCCAGCAGGGGGCGGCGCACCGCCCCCACTATCGTACAGCTCTGGAACGGTGATTAAGCAATGGCTACCGGGAAAATGGCCCCTAACAGCATTGCGCCAAGGATCGCTCCGCCAGTGATTGGCTTGCCCCAGATATAGAACAACAGCGCGCCAAGCAGCGAACCTACGCCAATCGGAATGGATGCGGTCATCGCCGACAGGATGATCAACGGCCCCAGGAAACGGCCGGAGGAGTTACCTGCCCCCATCATCACGTCTGCGCCGTAGGTGGAGTTGCTCTGGTTGATGGTAAATTTACGCGCCAGAATGATCAGGTAGCCAATCGCCAGGCCAATCACCAGGCCGGTCACCAGCGAGGCGGCGAAATTGGCGACCGGGAAGATAATCCCCGCGCCCAGCAGCAGCGCCGGAACGCCCAGCCCCACACCGGTCTGGATCGCACCGCCGATATCCAGAATGCCCACCAGCGAACCTTCAATGATGCGCGCAAACAGAAAGCTGGCGCCGAATGCCGCCACCGCACCATAAACGCCGGTGTCCATCCCGGCGCGGAGCATGGAAACGAAGGCTACTTCGTTAAACGCACCTATGCCATACAGGTAATACATGTGCGTCCCGGCGAACACGCCGGACGAGAGCAGACCGACAAAAATCGGGAATGACCAGTCGGCGTACCAGAAGCCTTTTTGGGTTTGTTCTTCCATTATCCCGCTCCTTACTTACCGCTCAGGGTGTTGTGAATGGTGTCCAGCCAGCCCGGCACGCCGAGGCTGAAGGACTCGAGGACTTTCATGTCGAAGCCGCGGAAGAAACCGCTCAGCACGAACAGCAGCACGATCACCGCCATCATGATCTTGGTGATTTTGTTCCAGCCGCTCTCTTCCACGCCTTTACCGATCAGGATGCCCAGAACCAAACCCGGTACGGCGTTACCCATGATCAGTTGCGCCAGGCCGCCGAAAATGGTGCCCCAGAAACCGGAGCGACGCCCGGCGTCGATCGCCGCCAGCCAGAAGATCACCGGCATCACGGTGTTCACCAGCAGGTTGGCCGCCGGCACCAGCACTTTGATTGCGGTAACCTGCAGCGCAGCGGGCACTGCGGAAGCGGTGGTATTGAGGAACGCCACCACCAGCATGCCGATAACGCCGCAAGCGATAGCCATTTTTTTCGGATCATGCAGCGTTTGCGCCAGATTGCGGTTCTTGACCATCAAGGCTGCTGCGCCCCAATGAGGGATAATGCGGTGGTCAACGTCCTGCGTGAAGGCACCCGCCGCCACGGAAGACGCCCAGGCGTTGAAGAAGAAACCCAGGCCGAAAGAGAAGTGGGAAGCCGGATCGCCTTCGCAGGAATTCAGCTCGCCCAGGGTGCGGAAGGCGCCCATGCCCTGCGTCGTCGGAGCATGGAACATGCGTGCGGCGCCGGCCCCTACGCCAACCCCCACCAGTCCGCCAATAATAAGCGACTTAAATAAGATGATTAAAAACATCAGTATACCCTTTGATTTATGCTAACGTTTTTATTTCGTGACGAAGACAACCTTTTCTGTATTGATCATCGTCACGTTCACGGTTATTTCCAGCGTCACGGTATAGACTTTTCTTTCTCGCGGTAAAAAGAAAAAGAGAAATTTCTCTTTTGTTATTTTCTCTTCCGCTTTTAATACGCTGACATCCTGCGGTTCAATACGCAGCAGGATATTGCTGGTGGATTTCAATACCGTACCCTGCACATTAGCCAAAGCGGAAGCAAAAGCTTTCGCTTTGCTGTCCCCTTTGCCCTCCACCTTTACCGATGTGGTATATTGTTCTTTCATTACGGGTTGCCGTGTTTTTTGATGTAGGCTTCCACCAGTCTTTGGCCCAATTCTTCTTTATCCATAAAACCAAAACCCAGCACGGTATAACCTTCATTGATTGCCGTCACGCCTTCATCAATGGAGCGCATGCCGTATTTTGCTTTGTAGCCGTATTTGGTCTGCGCGGTAATTGCCCCGGCGCCGCCGCTACCGCAGAAGGAAATTCCCAACTGCGCACCTTCCGCTTTCATTACGTCACCCAGTTTCATATCCGCCGCTACGCCAGGGATCACGATGGCTTTCCCGCCTGCTGTTTCAATGCCCTGGCCGACTTTCTGGCCTTTTCCCAAACGATCGCCAATCACTACGGTAATTTGACCCATGCTATTTTCTCCTGATGATATGAATGCGTTAAATGCTATTGGTTATTATCTTTTGCCACTTCAAAATGCACAGAAAGCAAATAAGCTTCTTCGATAGGTAGCGTCGCAAAATTATCGACCACCCGCTCCGCCATTTTCATCGATTCCTCTGAAATCTCGTCAAACAGCGATTTATCGACTTCCGGCAAGGGCTCACCGGTGATTGAACGCAGTACCATGGCGCGAATATGCGATTCCAGCATCTGTTGCTGCACCGCATTGGTATAAATGCCTTCTGCATTCAGCATGGCGGTAATATCGGCCAGCACCTGATCGGTGATCGCCCCAGCCTCGCTGATGTCAGATCGTTCATTTTTTTCTATCGCAACAGATCCTTCATTCACTTTTCAATACCCCTGATTCCAACATTATTCGTAAGTCGCACAATGCATCACTTGAATATACCCTATGAATTTCAAGTTTCAGCCAGGCGGTCAGCTCGTGAGTCTTGTAAAGCAGCCAACAACGCTGCTGATTGAAAGGCGATGGGTATTACCCGCTTTCTTTGATGTCTTACCCTAACCCCGGGGAGAATTTCTGTGTAGCCGCTTTTTTTCCAGTTTAAAGTGGAAATTCAATGGTTGGCAGGGATCCATTTCGCACAATAAGCGCTTTTAAGATAATTTAATTAAATTACAAAAAGATAATGCCACAACGGGTTTCCCGTTCTCTCTGCGGCGGTGAAAAGCTTCGTGATCGGGATCTCTTTCTTTTCACCGCTTAACCGCCTACTATCGGTAAGACAATTCGACATCAGCAACGCCCCCGTTCCTCTGGCGCGGGGGCGTTGCTTTTGTGCTGTTTTTCCGAATTTATGGGTGCGAAAACGGGCGCCCTTTGATTTGACTGGAGAGTGGAATGACCAAACCAACCATTACTATTAATGAGCTGGATGCGGAACGCCTGGATGCGCTATTGGAAAAACCGGCCTTTGCCAACACCGACGTCGCCATCGCGCTGAACGACGAACTGGATCGCGCCGAAATCCTGCCACCGGCCCAAATCCCGGCCAACGTGGTGACCATGAACAGCCGCGTGCGTTTCCGCGATCTGCATACCGCAGAAGAGCACGTGCGCACACTGGTGTACCCGGCCTCGCTGAAGGACAGCCACGAGCAGCTGTCGGTGATGGCGCCGCTGGGCGCAGCGCTGCTGGGCATGCATGTAGGCAACCAGATTACCTGGCAGTTGCCGAACGGCGAAGAAGCGCGGATCGAAGTGCTGGAACTGCTGTACCAGCCGGAAGCGGCGGGTGAATACCACCGCTAAGCGGTAATTCAGGGCGGTGTCATGCCGCCCTTTCTGAGCCCTAAAGGCTGATGTGCTTCCTCATTATCCCTGCTATCCCCTGACACACAGGCTTCGTCACAG
This sequence comes from Serratia inhibens, assembly GCF_003591175.1. Taxonomy (GTDB): domain Bacteria; phylum Pseudomonadota; class Gammaproteobacteria; order Enterobacterales; family Enterobacteriaceae; genus Serratia; species Serratia inhibens. The sequence continues at coordinate 237,872 of NZ_QYYG01000007.1, forward strand.
ATGTGGGCCTCGCGGCTTTTGCCGCCCTATTTCGCCACGGGTTGGGGCAGGCGCCGTCCTGCTATCCGGGATCGGAACGGCGCGAAAAGGCTTAGCGGAACTTCTTGTGGTTAACGTCGCGGGTTTGCTTGAAACCCTGTGCGAGCTGCTTGGCTTCGGCCAGCTTGCCCTGATTGGCCAGCGCCAGCGATTGGTCTATCTGGCCAATAAGCGTATCCAGCCCATGCTGAAAATCTTTAATCTCCGGGCTGTCGGCCGCTTTATCCTCCAGTTTCGGTGGCGTGGATTGCTTCGCATCCAGCGCGGCGGCGCGCATGTTCTGCAGGCTCTGCTTCAGAGTGTCCGTTGAGTCAGTACTCAGCACCGTTTTGTAATTGCCGGCGATGGTGTCCATATCATCGGCCAGATCGGCTGCGACCGCCAATGAACTGGCCCCCAGCAGCGCCAACGCCATCAATGCTTTCAGTTTGTTCGACATGCTTGCTCACCTTCCAGTTATTATTTTATCTACCCGTCGCCTTTCAAGTTGCAGCATTGTTGGCTGCCACTCGACATTCATAGGGTATAGGCTTTTGTTCAACCTAAACATAAGCAAGGGCGCTGAAAACCGGAACAAGAGATTTGTAAGCAAGGTTATAACGGGGGAAAGGAGAGAGGCTGGCAACCGGAGCGGCCAGCCTTGACCGGTATTACTGGCCGGCGATTTTCATGTCCGGCAGCAGTACGGAACCGCACTGGATATTGCTGCGGGTTTCGATATCGCTGCCCACGCTGACAATGTTGCGCAGCATGTCTTTCAGGTTGCCGGCGATGGTGATCTCGCTGACCGGATACTGGATCTCGCCATTTTCTACCCAGAAACCGGCGGCGCCGCGCGAGTAGTCGCCGGTAATGCCGCTAACGCCCTGGCCCATCAACTCGGTCACAACCAGACCGGTACCCAGTTGCTTCAGCATGCCGGTAAAGTCATGGCCCTGCCCGGCGATGCGCCAGTTGTGGATGCCGCCCGCATGGCCGGTGCTGTGCATCCCGAGCTTGCGCGCCGAGTAGCTGGTCAGCAGCCAGGTTTGCAGCACGCCGTCTTTAACAATGTCACGCCGCTGGGTACGTACACCTTCGCTGTCGAACGGCGTGGAAGCCAGCCCTTTCAACAGGTGCGGGTGCTCTTCGATGGTCAGCCAGTCCGGCAGGATTTGCTTGCCCAGCGAGTCCAGCAGGAAGGTGGATTTACGGTAGACGCTGCTGCCGCTGATAGCGCCAACCAGGTGCCCGAACAGACCGGTCGCCACTTCAGAGGCAAACAGCACCGGGGCAGTCATGGTGGACAGCTTGCGTGGCCCCAGGCGCGACAGCGTGCGCCGGGCACACTCCTCGCCCACCCATTCAGGGCTTGCCAAATCACCCATGGCGCGGCCAATGGTATAAGCGTAATCACGCTCCATATCGCCATTGTGTTCGGCGATCACGCAGCTCGACAGAGAATGGCGGCTTGAACAGTAGCTTTGCAACATGCCGTGGCTGTTGCCGAATACCTTGATGCCGTAGTGGCTGTTGAAGCTGCCGCCTTCGGTATTGGTGATGCGTTTGTCCGCTGCCAACGATGCCTGCTCGGCGCGGGCAGCCAGCTCGATGCCGCGCTCCGCATCCAGTTCCGCCGGGTGGAACAGATCCAGATCCGGCGCTTCAAACGCCAGCAGGTCTTTTTCCGCCGGGCCGGCGTTCGGATCCGCAGAAGTGTAACGAGCGATATCCAGCGCCGCCTGCACGGTGCGGGCAATGGCGTCCGGGCTGAGATCGGTGGAAGATGCGCTGCCTTTGCGCTGCTGGTGATACACGGTAATGCCCAACGCGCCATCGCTGTTGAACTCGACGTTTTCCACCTCGCCAAAGCGGGTGCTGACGCTGATACCGGTAGATTTGGTTACGGCAACTTCTGCCGCATCGGAACCGGCGCGCGCCAGCTCCAGAGCCTGTGAAACGGCCTGTTCCAGCGCCTTGCGCTGTTCTGCAACTTGAGTGACTACTTTCATCAATCTGCCATAATTAATCAGAAAATCGTTGAGAAAAGTGCCGTGGCGGCGTGGTTGCGCGCGGAGTCACGCGCAAAAATCATGTGATTTATGCTTTTGAGTCTAACAGGAACCGCGTGGAATTTCGCATAAAGCCGGCAACCTGTTAGGATTAGCCTCTTTTTAACGGAGCCTACCATGAACAAACAGCCTGAAGACTGGCTCGACGATGTCCCGGAGAACAAAGACGAGGACGATGACGAGATTATCTGGGTCAGTAAAAGTGAAATTAAACGTGATGCCGAAGCGCTGAAAGACCTGGGGACCGAACTGGTCGAACTGGGTAAAAACGCGCTGGAACGCATCCCGCTGGACGAAGATTTGCGTGCTGCCATTGAGCTGGCGCAGAAGATCAAGAAAGAAGGCCGCCGCCGTCAGTTGCAACTGATTGGCAAGATGTTGCGCGCCCGCGACGTAGAGCCGATTCAAACCGCGCTAGATAAACTGAAGAACCGTCACAACCAGCAGGTTTCGCTGTTCCACAAGCTGGAAGCGCTGCGTGATCGTTTGGTGGAAGAAGGCGATGACGCGATCCCGTCTATCCTGGCCCTGTACCCGGAAGCCGATCGCCAGCAGTTGCGCGCACTGGTGCGTAACGCGCAGAAAGAGAAGGCCGCTAACAAGCCGCCGAAAGCCTACCGTCAAATCTTCCAGTACCTGCGCGATCTGGCCGAGACCGCCGAATGATTGCCGCCGTCACCATGGGATGAACCCGTTTCATCCCCGGTGATGTGCAGGTTCACCGCTGCTTTCACGAATATTGAAACGCAGGCTGCCTTCCAGCTCTTCCTCCGCCTCTTCAAACAGCAGGATAATCGCGCCGAAGCGGCGTTTGCTACGGGCGTCGAGATGGGTAAACTCAATCTCGACCGGTAACCCGATATCGACGGTCACCACATCCCACAGCGCGTCCAGATTGGCGCCAAAGGCTTCGCCGAGCGCAAACTTATGCGCAAAATCGCGATAGAACGCCGGCAAATCGTTGATCTGATTAAAATCGAACTCTACTTTTGCCATCAAATTCACTCCACCCGAATGAAGTTTTTATAATGGTCACGCGTGACAAAAATCAGGCCGTCGCTGGAATACAACAGGCGATCGGCCCCGCGCCGGCCGCATTGATAATTAATGTCCGCCTCGCGCCATACCCTGCTGCGTGCGGTAGGCAGTTGCCCTTCACGGTTCGAGAAACGATCGCCGCCAATCGCTTTGCCCGGCAGAACCGAACACAGGTTGCCGTTGCGCGCATCCCACCCCTGCTCACGCGCCTGCTTCTTGGTGATGTAATAGTCCGGCAGCCGCTGATGCTGCTGCAGGTAGCTCACCACCCTTTTTTGCTGCGTCAGTTGGTCAATGCTCTGGCCTTCGGCCACCGCAGGTACGTTGGCAATCACCCGATCGTTACTGCGCAAAGCGCTAAAACCGGCTATCACAACGGCGATGACGATCGCCACGAGGATCCGCTTGTTCATTACTGTCCCTGACTGAGTGCCGACAGAGGTGCATCAGCACCCATGCCCGTTGGATTTATAGATGAAAAGAATGAATCAGAGATGACCGGCAGGTAACATTTTCACTTCAGGGAACCCATGCCTTAACAATCTGCATCACCCATTCATGCTTATCATGCCATTTTCCCGTGCGCCTGACACTCAGTGCAACTCTGAAACCAGGCTGTCTCAGGCAAGTATAGCCCCGGATGAGCGCATCAGGGGCCTCGGCGCATCAGTCGATCAACGCATGGCGATAACGGTGCAGCATGTCGGCCAGGCGTTTTACCGGGCCGGTGACGCTGAGCGGTGCCTGATAGTCCACCAACTTTTGCTGATAGTCGTTCATCTCGCTCAGCAGCCGATCGTAATAATAGGCGCGTTTCACGTCATTCTTGGCCGAAACCACGTGGTCGGCAGTATTGCGGATCTGCTTATGGAAGGCCGAAAGCTCCTCGCTGACCGGGATTTCCGCCCGCTGCATGCGCTGGTGAGCGATGATCAGGTTCAGCGCCAGCCGGTACTTGGCGATATCGTTCGGGAACATCATCAACAGCTGATTAAGCTGCTGATAAAGCGCCGGCAGATGGTTCTGCCGACGGCGCGACGCCTTGGTGGTCAACGCCGAAACCGCGCTGCCGACAAACTGGTTCAGCAGCGTGCGGCCGGTGCGCTCACGCGAGTTGTCACGGATCAAGAGCAGCACCATCAGCCCCACACAACTGCCAAGGAACTGGCCGAGCGCGCCGTCGAGAAACTGGGTGACGTTAAACTCCATCGGGTTGCTCAGCACCAAAATATTGATGGTCCCCGCCAACAGGCCGAGCGAACCCAGCCGCCGCTTTTGCACCTCGATGCCGATGAAAAACGCCAGCAGGCCAAGGCTGAGGCACAGCAATAAAATGCTCTGCTGGGTCGCCGGCAGGATCACCATAAAGAACAGCGAACCGACCGGGATCGCCGCCAACATGCCCAGCACAAAGTCCATCGCCACCATGCGCGGCGCCGGGGTGCGCATCGCCAGCGACGTGATCACCGCAATGATCACCATAAAACCGCTGCCGGAAGTCCAGCCGGTCCACAGCCACAGCAGGCTGCCAAACGCCGTCGCCACAAAGGTGCGCAGACCGTTAATCATGGCGTGATGCCCTTCCGCCGAGGTCGGTTTGACCACCACTTCACTGCTCAGCACATCTTCTTCCACTGCGCTGATGCTGCTGTTGGTATGCACGCCTTTGGCCAACAGCAGGTAACGCGTGGCCGCGCCCACCCAACTGGTAATGGTCAGCAGCGTCTCGTCGGTACGGTTGGTGGTCAGTACCTGGCGCAGCAGCTTCATGCGCTTGTGGATCTCCTGCGGCGTTTCCGCCGGCACCATCAGCAGTTCGCGGATATTTTCCTTCACCGCATCCGGGTGATTCAGCAGGATCAGATAAGTCTCGCAAGCCTGGGTAATCAGCGTCAGCGACAGGGTGTGCAGCGCCCGAACGCGCCGGTTGACCTTCTGCCAGCGCGACGACTCCATCATCAGGTTGCTGCGCATGCCGTTCAGCGCGGTGGTACTTTTGACCAGGTTGCTCCAGGCGCGGTCGATGTCTTCTTTCTCGGCGTTACTGACGCACATCTGCATTAGCAGGTACTGATCCACCAGCAGCTTGTCCACCGCCCGATCGATATCCAGTTTGATCGAACGCGGCGAAAACAGCAGATCCGCCAGCACCGCGCTGACGATCCCCAGCACAATCTCGCTGCAACGCTCCACGGCGAACTGCGGCGCTTCCAGCAGGTTGGTTTCACTGGTGGAAGTCGTCACGATGATGATCAGCGCGGTATACCCGGCCAGACCCCAGGCATAGGAGTTTTCAACCTTGATCAGCGAAGAGAGCCAGGTACAAAATCCGGCCCAGATGCAGCACAACAACAGCATCACCACCGGCGCGCGTGCGGTGGAGACGATAATCACCAGGCCGACGAAACAGCCGATAAAGGTACCGATAATGCGCAACCAGCCGCGGTGGCGAATAGCGCCGGAGAACGGCTCGCCACCCGCCGCAAAGGCCGGGCCGGCGGCTACGATGGCGGCGGTCATCGCCGACCAGCGCGGGGTCTCCAAATTGAGATGGAAACCGACAAACAGGGCAAACACAATCGCGAAGCTGAGCTTGAAAGCAAATCTCAGCCGAATAAACGTTGGGCTATTCATTAGCCAAACTCACGCAGCCGATGCATCAGGCGTACAAAAGGCGAGCCGCTGTCGGCCTTGCGATCGTTCTTGCCGGTGATCACCACGGTCGCGGTGGTGCCGGCCGGGTACGGATGCAACTGGTCTTTGTCGTCCAGCAAAATTTTAACCGGTACGCGCTGCGCCAGGCGCACCCACTCCAGGTTGCTGTCGATAGACGCCAACCCTTTGCTGTTCACGGTGCTGCTACTGTTGTTAACGGCGGCGGCCACGCTATCGACAGTGCCGTGCATGATGCGGTTGCTGCCCAGCGGGGTGATTTCCACACGGTCGCCCTTGTTCAGGCCATTCAGTTTGGTTTCTTCCAGATAGGCCAGAATGTAGAAGGTGTTTTTCTTCACCAGCGCCACGGCGACCGAACCACGGGTAATGTATTCACCGCTGTGGACGTTCAGGTTGGTGATCCAGCCGTCGGCCGGGGCGCGCACCGTGGTGCGTTCCAGATCCAGCTGCGCCAGCTCGCGGGTCGCCACGGCTTTCGCCAACTGATGCTGCACGGTTTGCAGCACGTTGTTGGCCTGGTCGATCTCTTCTTGCGACATCGCCTGCACGCCCAAACGCACCCGGCGGCCGGCTTCACGTTTTTTCTCCGCCGCCAGCGTCTGATAATAGGCGACGTCGGCGCTGGCTTCCGCCAGGGCCTGCTCATAACGCGGCCGGTCGATAACAAATAACACCTGGCCTTTTTTCACCAGTTGGTTATCCACCACCGGCACGTCGGTCAGCAGGCCGGTGACGTCCGGCGCTATCGCCACTACGTCGGCGGTAAACTTGGCGTCACGCGTCCAGGGGGATTCGGTGTAGAACACCCAGGCTTTGAATATGGCGACGATCGCTAACAGGACCAGAAACAAAGTGATCGCGATTCGAACTATTTTTATTGAGAAATTTTTCACAGCGACCTCAAACGAAAAGACGTGAAATCAGATAGAACAGACAGCAATACAGCGCGGTATTAAACAACGCCGGATGCCAGACAAAATCGTAAAGCCCGGTGGGTTGCAGCAGGCGGCGCAGCAAAAAAAACAACGCCAGCGATACCAGCAACTCAAAAAATACCGGGGGAAACGACAGTCCAAAGATGACCATAACCGGAAGCAAACTCATTCATTTTTCCTTATTGTTCACTGCACCGGGTGTTACCCTTTCTTCTCATTCACATTCTCTTTACATGTTAGCTGACGCGCACCACAAATTTAGGCCCAGACAGGTCAGGAACCTGAAAAAAGGATAAACTCAGGGGCATACATCCGCGATAGGGATTGCGAGGATACCGGAGGGATCGGCCAAGGTTGTATTGCCGATTGCACTCACGCGTTGGGAAGGTCTTTCCACCCGACCGGTTTATATTAGCGTGCTTACTATCAACCTATCAACAATCTGTGATCTAAATCACTTTTAAGCCAGAGTGAATAATGGAAAGACTAAAACGGATGTCGGTGTTCGCAAAAGTCGTTGAATGCGGGTCGTTTACGGCGGCTGCACGCCAGCTTGATATGAGCGTTTCATCTATCAGCCAGACCGTCTCCAAACTGGAGAATGAACTGCAGGTCAAGTTGCTCAACCGCAGCACGCGCCGCATTGGCCTGACGGAAGCCGGGAAAATTTACTATCAGGGTTGCCGGCGCATGCTGCAGGAAGTGAGCGAGGTGCACGAACAGCTGTACGCGTTTAACAATACGCCGACCGGCACGCTGCGTATCGGCAGTTCGTCCACCATGGCGCAAAACGTGCTGGCGACCATGACTGCCGATATGTTGAAGGAATATCCCGGCCTGACGGTGAACCTGGTGACCGGCATTCCGGCGCCGGACCTGATTGCCGACGGGCTGGATGTGGTGATCCGCACCGGCGCGTTGCAAGATTCCAGCCTGTTCTCCAAACGCCTCGGTTCAATGCCGATGGTGATATGCGCCGCTAAAAGTTACCTCAGCCAGCACGGCACGCCGCAGAAACCCAGCGACATGGTCAACTTTTCCTGGCTGGAATACAGCGTGCGGCCGGACAGCGAATTCGAACTGATAGCACCCGAAGGCATCACCACGCGCATCTCGCCGCAAGGGCGTTTTGTCACCAACGATTCGCAAACCATGATCCGCTGGCTGAAAGCCGGGGCCGGCATCGCCTATGCACCGCTGATGTGGGTGATCGAAGAGATCAAACGCGGCGAGATCGAGATCCTGTTCAAAAACTATCACTCGGATCCTCGCCCGGTGTACGCCCTGTACACCGAGAAAGACAAGCTGCCGCTTAAGGTGCAGGTGTGCATCGACTACCTGACCGAGTACTTCAAGCGCGTGGCGGAAGTCTATCAGGGCTACCGCTGAGCAGAAAACGGCGCGCCAGGGCACCAAGCAGCAACAGCGCCAGCATGCCCAGCCCCCAGATTAACCAAACGGCGTAGCCCGCCCAGGTGAGCAACAGCGGGAAAGAGCCAGCCAGCCAGCGACCCAGTTCTTGCAGCATCGGCAACCAGCCCTCCAGCAAGGTCTGCGGTACCAGGCTGAGCAAGCCGGTAAACTGGGGCGCCAACTGCGCCGAGCCGTTTTCCGCCAAGCCCACCAGTGCCGGTAACCAGCCCAGCACGCCGGAGACTCCCCAGGCCAGCAGCGTCCATAATCCCATTACCGCCAGCACGGCTGCCAGCACCCATCCGTTCTTTGTCATGATCTCCTCCTTTCTGTGTTGCATTAAGCAGCAATGTAAACCATGGACTCCACTCCAGGGTAAAGCGCCGGTAAGGGGATTTACGTTTAATTACACCGCAACATTGGCAATGCTTTGAGGCGATGAACAAAAGCACCATTGGCATTACTCCGCTCTGCACCGCTGAGCTATGCTGCGAGCACCTCTCCTCTGCATCAGGAATAAAATGAAAAAAATCATACTGGATTGCGACCCTGGGCATGACGACGCCATTGCCTTGCTGCTGGCCTGGGGCAACCCGCAGATCGAACTGCTGGCGGTCACCACCGTAGTCGGCAACCAAACGCTGGATAAGGTCACCCGCAACGCGCTGGCCGTCGCGCGTATCGCCAATATCACCGGCGTCCCCTTTGCCGCCGGCTGCCCGCGCCCGCTGGTGCGGCAGATTGAAGTGGCGCCCGATATTCACGGTGAGTCCGGCCTTGACGGCCCGGCGCTGCCGGAGCCGACCCTGACGCTGGAACCGCGCCATGCGGTGGACTTGATCATCGATACACTGATGACGCATCCGCCGGGCAGCGTGACGCTGGTGCCGACCGGCGGCCTGACCAACATTGCCATGGCTGTGCGCAAAGAACCGCGTATCGCCGAGCGGGTAAAGGAAGTGGTGCTGATGGGCGGCGGCTATCACGTGGGCAACTGGAGCGCGGTGGCAGAATTCAATATCAAGATCGACCCCGAAGCGGCGCATATCGTATTTAATGAAAAGTGGCCGCTGACCATGGTCGGGCTGGACCTGACCCATCAGGCGCTCGCCACGCCGGAGGTGTGCGAACGCATTGCCGCCATCGGCACCGGGCCGGCGCACTTCGTCGGCGAACTGCTCGAATTCTTCGGCAAGATGTACCGGCAGGCGCAGGGCTTTAGCGCGCCGCCGGTACACGACCCTTGCGCGGTGGCCTACGTGATCGACCCTGAAGTGATGACGGTGCGTAAGGTACCGGTGGATATCGAACTGACCGGTACCCTGACGCTGGGCATGACCGTGGCCGATTTTCGCGCCCCGCCGCCGCCGGACTGCCACACGCAGGTAGCGGTAACGCTGGATCAAGACAGGTTCTGGGATTTGGTGGTAGAGGCGCTGGAGAGGATTGGGGAAGTGCGGGTTTAGAGTGCAGGGCTTGCATTATCGGCTACCGCCCGACACCGCCGCCTGCGTGGTGCCTTCTGCGCGCCCCTTATTACCCGCCCCGGAGAGCGCTGCGCCCGCAAGGTTGGTCAGCAAGTCCGACCCCACCGGGCCACCGCTGCTGAGACTGCCGCCCTGATGTTCGGCCTTAAAGTCCGCCTGGTTATGGATATCGCTGAAGCCGAGCGTGCCAGTGTCAAGGCGGTTTTTATCCGCTGAAGCGGGAGTTATTCGGTTGCAGCAGCGAAATATGGAGGTTTTTTTAGGGCTTAAAAGCAAATCCCCCGACCAGCATCCGGGGGATTTCATACTAATTTAATAAATTTTCAGCTTTTATTCACTTCACCAATATACCAATGTTCAGAGTGATAAAGTTCACCTTCATCATTCTCATTTACTCTGAGGACTCCTAACTCTGAAAAACCATTTGGTAACTTTAGATTCCACTCTTTGATCAGGCTACGATCACTCAATAAACTCAGCTGACCAAAAAAACCATTTCCCACCTGCGTATGCTCATTGAAGTACTCCTCAGAAGTGAATAAGCATAATTCGCTTGAAAACATATCAGGTAGAACAATGCAGCAAGTTACTCTTATATTACTTCCATTATCCCCCCTGGCTCGATAAATATTATAAGCAGCATCTATCAAAGCTTGAGCACAGAAGGATTGAATATTGCTATTCGTTTGTTTTCCTTGAACCAAGGCCAGATGAACAGGAATCTTCACATTCCAGTAACCGTAAGAGTAATCACTTCCCTGAATATCAGGGAAGTGAGATTCATATGATTCCGACCACTTTTTCAATGAACGTAATCTACGAGGAATCCCCCGTAATTTTTTATTGCTTAACGCTAACCTGCGCATTGTCATCTATAGTTTCCTTCCCTTAGCCGCTTCAGTTTCAGCCTGATTTATAGACCCATCAAGATTTAAAACAGCTCTAAAACCACCTCTTTTATCAAAAACTTCCAAGTGGTTTTTATGCTGTCCATCTAGATAGAACTGATCGCCTTTCTTAATATACTCACCAATATCACCCGTTGCTTTATATACGCTTTGCCCCTGATATTGCTGGCTTGATTTTTGGGTAATATTTTTTATCTGACTACCAAAACCCGGTTGCTTAAGGAATTCACTCATATTTCCAACCGAACCCTGATTAGGTTCATAAGGCTGTTTACCAGCTTTACCTATAACCCCAAGCGCCGCCAAAGCCTTACCACCAACCGCAGCTCCCAGCCCTATCGCCTCTACGGCTTCCTTACCATTCAGCGCCACCTTCACATAGTCTGGCATCGCTTGGTAAATCGCTCTGGCGCTGCCTTCATTTTCCGCCAGTACGAACCGGTCAAGCTGCGCCAGGTCGTCACTGCTCAAGTCGGAGAACAGCGGCAGGCGTTTCAGGCTATTCGCAATATCTGAACCTGCACTCGCTTCTGACAATGCCCCATTGGCACAGAACGGATTACCGGAACACCCTTCAGCTACCGCCTCTTCACGGTTTTTCTTGCTAACATCAGCATACTTCTCGTAAATATCCTGTTTGTCAGCACCGGTTTTATCCGCCTCTTCAAGCTCTTTGTGCAGATTCAGTACATCTTTAGAGCTTAAGAAGTTATTCTCAACCGCCGTCTTACCGGCCACGCTACCGCCCACGGCGCCCGCCGTGCTGTCCGCTATCAGTCCACCCGCCAGCCCGGAAGCCAGTTGACTCAGCGCGCTGACGTTTTGCTTCTCGGCCTCCGTCAGCGCCGACGGTGCCTTGCCATAATACTGCTCGCTGATGATTTTAGCAGCCAGTTCACCACTCGCCGCACCCGCGGCCCCCGCTGCCACGTTATTGCCCGACACCAGGGCACCCGCCACCGCATGCGCTGCCGCGTTCGCCGCCGTGTTGCCCTGTGTCCGGCTTTTGATTTCCTTCGCCAGATAGGGGGCCAGCGCACCACCCGCCGCCGCCCCGATATCACCGCCGCTGAGCCCCGCCAGCGCCGCGCTGATGGCCAATTGGTGGGGATTGGCTGAGTGAATCCGCCATCACTGACACTGAACAACTGGAAATCACCGCCGCCCCCGGTGTGATCCAGTTGCGGTGGTAGGAAGTGGGGAATTTTAGGGCGTAAAAGCAAAAATCCCGGCCAGTTGGCCGGGATTTTTGACTTAGATAAGATTTCTCTCTGCTTGTTCTACCAGAGAACGGAACTCATTAAAGCTAAAATTCCAGCTCCCACTATCAGGACAAGTAAAAATCTCTATTCGCATACCAGAATCAGGTTCATTTGAGATCTCTGCAACTTGATTTGCACCGAAGTAGATCTCATAAACAACATTTTCTCTATCCGGTAAGCTCGCTATTTGTGCTGTCAGTCTATTTATCATTTAGGTGGTTCCAAGAAGCCAATTAATTTACCCTGCGCATCATAACGCAACCCACGACCATTAGAAGAGATCACATCTGTTACTTGCCCATAGCGCCCCGTATTACTTTGAACGACGGACTTATTAGGATCGCTCAAAATACTATCTACTATTTTCTGGCCTTGTTCATTTATAGCCGATGGATTGCCCTTAGCAGTAGGAAAAGCACTACCCTCCCGGCTTCCATGTTTTTGAAGTGCGCGTCCTGCCAGAGTTAAATCACCTTTTTTCGAGGCTGGATCTATATGTTTAGCGCCATTAGATAATTCATCAATCGACCACTTTCCAATTTGAACATTTTTATTTATATCATTTTGTTTACTCTCACTACTCCGCGCATTCTCTTCATCCTCCGGCCCATGACCACCCGGAGTACCCGATCCAGCACCACCCAGCTCAGCTTTATCCTCGTTCGTCAGATCCTTCGCCACATTCGGCTGCCGCGCATTCTCTTCCCGCGACTTATTTGGATCTGAGCTGTCATCCGAATCCCAGGCTTCATCCGGATTCTTCGTGGATTGACTACTATGTCCTGCCACTCCGGCAACAGCAGCACTTTCTGCCATACCACTACCAGCCAACACACCAAGGTAGTTTTGCTCCACCGCCGTCTTACCGGCCACGCTACCGCCCACGGCGCCCGCCGTGCTGTCCGCTATCAGTCCACCCGCCAGCCCTGACGCCAGTTGGCTCAGCGCGCTGACGTTTTGCTTCTCGGCCTCCGTCAGCGCCGACGGCGCCTTGCCATAATACTGCTCGCTGATGATTTTAGCAGCCAGTTCACCACTCGCCGCGCCCGCAGCACCGGCCGCCACGTTATTGCCCGACACCAGCGCCACCAGGGCACCCGCTACCGCATGCGCTGCCGCGTTCGCCGCCGTGTTGCCCTCCGTCCGGCTTTTGATTTCCTTCGCCAGATAGGGGGCCAGCGCACCACCCGCCGCCGCCCCGATATCACCGCCGCTGAGCCCCGCCAGCGCCGCGCTGATGGCCGTACCCGCGGCCCAGAAGTTGCTGCCGACCCCATACGCTTCTTGCGCCGCCTTATACTCCGGCGAGGCCTCCAGCATCTGCTGCCGCTGCTCTGGCGAGGCACTCAGGTAAGCCGGGTCCTTGCTCAGCTTCTCCGCCGCTGCACGCCGCGCCTGCAACATCTGCTTGTTGCCGTAGTCGCTCACCAGCTGCGTCGCCAGTTGTGTGACTCCCTGGGTAAACGCCAGGTTGTCCTTCACCTTCGCTTCATCGAAGATTTTATCGATGCGTCCGTTGGCGTTGTCGGTATCCCGGCTTAACTCTGCGACATCCTGAGTTTGATTCGCCGTATCGCGGATATCAATCTGGCCCGCAGCGATGGCCGACTGCGTGGTGCCGCTCGCCTTGCCCTTCTCCTTCGCCAACCCGCCACCGGTGGGCCCGCCGGTCGACAGACCGAACCCGCTGCTGCTGGCCTTGTATTCCGCCTTGTTATCGATGGCGTCCCAGCCCAGCGTACCGGTCGACAGCTGGTTTTTGATGCTGTCCGCCGTTGAGGCAATCACCCCGCCGTTAAGCTGAGTGTGTTTGCCGACGTTGATATCAAACCCTTTATCACCGGCAAACAGCCCGCTTTGCTCACCCACGCTGGCGTATTCGCTGTCGATTTTGGTCTGGCTCATGCTCAGCGATGCCGACCCTGTCATCGAACCGAAGGTAAAGCTGGCTCCCGCGCTGCTGTCCTTCTGCCAGCTGTGGTAATCGTCAGTATCCTGCAGGCTGCTGATGGACAGGTCACGACCGGCATCCACCTTAATCTTCTCACCCAGCGCCTGCGCGCCGGACAGCACCGTATCGCGCCCGCTGCTCAGGCTCAGTTCATCTTTGGCACTGACGCGCGTATTGATGTACTCGGTGCTGTTGCCGTCGCTGGCGCCTTTCGACTGATAACCGCTGGCCGAGGCACCAATGCCGGTCTCCTGCCCCAGCGAGATATGCACCCCGGCGTTCCAGCCGCTGCTGTTGTTCTTGCTGGTTTGCTCCCTGTTGTTGCTTGCCGCGTCCAGCAACACGTCGTTTTGCGCCACCAACGTCACCTTGTTGCCGGTGATACCACTGCCGCTGACATGCACGTCACCGCCGGCTCCGTTCGCCCCCGTGGCGACCAGCGCGACATTGCCGCCCGCCGTCAGGTTGCTGCCGCGTACCTGGTTTTGCGCCAGTTCAGACTCGGAGGTGCTTTTGCTGGCACCCACGCTCAGTTGCACTTTCACGCTATTGGACAGCTCGCCGTTGGCCAGCCCCTGCGCCTGATCGGCGCTAGCCTCCGAGTTAACCCAACCTGCGCGCACGGCCTGTACCGCGTAGAGGGCTTTCAGCCTGCCGTCGCCGGTGTCCTCCACACGCTTCAGCGAATCATTGATCGCCAGCAGGGTATCGGTGATGGGGCTGGACACCGCTACCGTCAACCCACTCTGCTTCTGCTCGTAGCGCTCCTTGCGCCGCAGCAGGTCATTGCCCGGATCGATTCTGATGTCCCCCGCCACCACGTTCAGGTTTTTATCCGCAATCACATCCGCGCCGCCGATATACGCCTTGCCGCCCGCGATGATATTCACGTCGCCGCCGGTCGAGCCAATGGTGCTGACGCTCTGGCTTTGGGTGGTGCCGTCTTCGTTCAATTGATGGCGCGAAGATTTACTGCCGAAGGTTACGCCGATGCCGCCGCCGCTGA
>NZ_QYYG01000008.1 GCF_003591175.1 Serratia inhibens
CTTTTTCTTCTGGCGCGTTATCGATCTGGTCGAAAGCACGTGCAGAACCGCCGTAGGTTTTAGCCAGAACGGTGGTGATTGCTGCAGTCAGGGTAGTTTTACCGTGGTCAACGTGGCCGATAGTACCAACGTTAACGTGCGGTTTGGAACGTTCAAATTTTTCTTTAGACACGGCTATATTCCTTACTCTTATGCTCCCTCCTCATGGAGAGAGCACTGATCAATGTGTTAAACCCGACAGCTTATTTACCACGGGCTTCGATAACGGCCTGAGCGACGTTGTTCGGCGCATCATCGTACTTCAAGAACTCCATGGAGTAAGAAGCACGGCCTTTGGTCAGAGAACGCAGTTGAGTTGCGTATCCGAACATCTCGGACAACGGAACTTCAGCGTGAATCTGAACGCCAGTAGCGTTGGATTCCTGACCTTTCAGTTGACCACGACGACGGCTAAGGTCACCGATGACGTCACCAGTGTTCTCTTCCGGCGTTTCAACTTCAACCTTCATAATCGGCTCAAGCAAAACAGGTTTCGCTTTCTTAAAGCCATCTTTAAAGGCGATAGACGCAGCCAGTTTAAACGCCAATTCGGAGGAGTCAACATCGTGGAAAGAACCGAAATGCAGACGCACACCGAGATCAACAACCGGATAACCGGCCAGTGGACCAGACTTAAGCTGCTCCTGGAGGCCTTTATCAATGGCAGGGATGTATTCCGTTGGGATCACACCACCTTTAATGTCATTGATGAACTCGTAGCCTTTCGGATTTGAGCCCGGCTCCAGCGGGTACATGTCGATAACAACATGACCATACTGACCACGACCACCAGACTGCTTGGCGTGTTTACCTTCGATATCGGTAACTTTCGAGCGAATCGCTTCACGGTAAGCAACCTGTGGTTTACCCACGTTCGCTTCAACGTTAAATTCACGACGCATACGGTCAACCAGGATATCCAAGTGAAGCTCACCCATACCTGCGATGATAGTCTGACCAGATTCTTCGTCAGTCCATACGCGGAATGATGGATCTTCCTTCGCCAGACGACCCAGAGCCAGACCCATTTTTTCTTGGTCAGCTTTGGTTTTTGGTTCAACTGCAACGGAGATTACCGGCTCAGGGAACTCCATACGCTCCAGAATGATCACGTGGTTTGGATCACACAGAGTGTCACCGGTAGTCACGTCTTTCAGACCGATCGCTGCAGCGATGTCGCCCGCACGAACTTCTTTGATCTCTTCACGCTTGTTAGCGTGCATCTGAACGATACGGCCCAGACGCTCACGTGCAGCCTTCACTGAGTTCAACACGGTGTCACCGGAGTTAACGATACCGGAGTACACGCGGAAGAACGTCAGGTTACCCACGAATGGGTCGGTAGCAATTTTGAACGCCAGTGCAGCAAATGGCTCATCATCGTTAGCATGACGCTCAGCCGGCGTATCTTTACCGTCGTCCAGGATACCGTTGATTGCAGGTACGTCAGTTGGTGCCGGCAGATATTCGATAACCGCATCCAACATTGCCTGCACGCCTTTGTTTTTAAAGGCAGAACCACAGGTAACCAGGATAATCTCGTTGTTCAGCACGCGCTGACGCAGAGCTGTCTTGATTTCTTCCTCGGTCAGCTCTTCGCCGCCCAAGTATTTTTCCATCAGCTCGTCTGAAGCTTCAGCGGCAGATTCAACCAGGTTCTGGTGCCATTCTTCGGCCAGTTCTTGCATGTCCGCAGGGATCTCTTCGTATTCGAAGGTCACGCCCTGGTCAGCGTCGTTCCAGTTGACTGCTTTCATTTTCACCAGGTCAACGATACCGGTGAATTTCTCTTCTGCGCCGATAGCCAGCTGCAATGGCACTGGATTCGCGCCCAGACGAGATTTGATCTGACCAACAACTTTCAGGAAGTTAGCACCCATACGGTCCATTTTGTTAACGAACGCGATGCGTGGAACTTTGTATTTGTTAGCCTGACGCCATACGGTTTCAGACTGTGGCTGAACGCCACCAACAGCACAGTAAACCATTACAGCGCCATCAAGAACACGCATGGAACGTTCTACTTCGATGGTGAAGTCAACGTGCCCTGGGGTGTCGATGATGTTTACGCGGTGCGGCTCAAACTGCTTGGCCATACCAGACCAGAAAGCGGTAGTCGCTGCAGAAGTGATGGTAATACCACGCTCCTGCTCCTGCTCCATCCAGTCCATGGTGGCAGCGCCGTCATGAACTTCACCGATTTTGTGGTTTACACCGGTGTAGAACAGAATACGTTCGGTAGTGGTCGTCTTACCGGCGTCGATGTGAGCGCTGATACCGATGTTACGATAGCGCTCAATGGGTGTTGTACGAGCCATTTGATTCCTCTATTGCCTTAGGCGTTCAAGTTCGGTTAACCCAAGCGGGTTGGCTTCTTGAAGCGCCCGCTTGGTTAGCATAACTACTGCGTGGCAATTACCAGCGGTAGTGGGCGAACGCCTTGTTGGCTTCTGCCATACGGTGAACGTCTTCACGTTTCTTAACAGCAGAACCTTTGTTCTCAACTGCATCAGAAAGTTCGTTCGCCAAGCGCAGAGCCATGGATTTATCACCGCGTTTACGAGCAGCATCAACGATCCAGCGCATTGCCAAAGCATTACGACGGACCGGGCGGACTTCAACTGGTACCTGATAAGTAGAACCACCAACGCGGCGCGACTTAACTTCTACAGTCGGGCGAACGTTGTCGAGAGCTACTTCGAAAGCTTCCAGGTGATTTTTACCAGAACGCTGAGCCAGGGTCTCCAGCGCGGTATACACGATAGCTTCTGCAGTAGATTTTTTACCGTCTACCATCAGGATATTTACAAATTTAGCCAACAGCTCGGATCCGAACTTAGGATCTGGCAGGATTTTACGTTGGCCTATTACGCGACGACGTGGCATGGAAATACTCCGTTGTTAATTCAGGATTGTCCAAAACTCTACGAGTTTATTTTGACATTAAAGTGAAAATGTTTGGCCTTACTTAACGGAGAACCATTAAGCCTTTGGCTTCTTCACGCCGTACTTGGAACGAGCTTGCTTACGGTCTTTAACACCGGAGCAGTCAAGTGCACCACGGACGGTGTGGTAACGCACACCTGGCAAGTCTTTAACACGACCGCCACGGATCAGGATCACGGAGTGTTCCTGCAGGTTGTGACCTTCACCACCGATGTAGGAAGTCACTTCGAAACCGTTAGTCAAACGCACACGGCATACTTTACGCAGCGCGGAGTTTGGTTTTTTCGGGGTGGTGGTATATACGCGGGTACATACACCACGTTTCTGCGGGCAGGCTTCCAGCGCTGGAACGTTGCTTTTAGCAGCCTTCACAGAGCGTGGTTTGCGAACCAGCTGATTAATTGTTGCCATTAAAAAAGCTCCTGGTTTTGCTTCGTTTGTTGCTTCGTAAACATGTGATAAATCCCCTCGTATGCACTACTGGCAAAGTACGAGGCCGCAGAATTTTATGGCTGAGTGGTAGAGGTGTCAAGAAATATACAACATCACTCTCATCACCAAGCCATTTGGCTGTGGTGTTTTTCGGTTAATTCAACGAAGTGATTATAGCCGACGACCGTGATTTTGTGTGAAAAATGACCAATAAGACCTCTGGCTTCCAGGTCGTCCTTCAGCGCATAAAGTGATATGGGGGCATTGAGCAGCAATTCAAGGTGTGCGCTACCGGCCAACCCGGCCAGTACGCCATCCTGCAGCAGCAGCAGATCGTCGCCTTGTGTGGTCAAGCGCAGCAGCGCAGGCAAATCGCATTGAGTGGGAGAGTGGCTAAGGGTATACAGCATCGAATATCCTAAAAAGTCATTACCGCGTCATAACCGGCCAGCTGTTGGCGCAACTCATCCGGGGCCAGCACCTCGGCCTCCAGCACCCAGTCGGTCACCTGGCTCAGACCGCGCTCCTGCAAAGATGCCTGGCACAGATAACACTGCTCGACGTCATACAGCGGCAGTACCCCAAAGGTGGCGATATAATTGCGCGCCAAAATTTTTTCCGGTTGCTGCCCCGGCAATAGCTGCAATACGCCATCGCCGATAAAAAACACGCCCAGATCTTCGCTCAGCGCCGAAGTCGCCAACAACGCATCCAACCCTTCCCTGCCGCCGGCGCTACCGTGCGGGCCTTGAGTAAAAACAAAAGCGACTCGTTTCATAAATTCTCTCAGAACTGCACCAGACGGTCGCAACTCAGCGCCGCCTCTGCCAACGAACCCAACCCGCTAAGGGTAAAACCAGGGTGCAGATTAGCGGTTCCCAGCCCCTGCTGCGCAGCTTCCTGTTCATCGGTCACGCCGCGACGCAGCGCAGCGGCCACACAAACATTGAGTGCAATACCGTGCTGCTGCGCCAGTTGTACCCAGCCGCGCACCAGATCGAACTCATCGCTGGCAGGCGATGTCAGTTGGTTGGCGTTCAGTACCCCTTCACGGTAGAAAAACACGCTGGAGATACGATGCCCTTTCGCCAGCAGGGCTTGTGCGAATTGATAGGCGCTGCTGGCCTGTTGAGTGCCGTACGCCGGGCCGGTGACCAAAAGGCAGTAATCCAGCATCAGCGCTCGGTTCCCAGCAGGTCACCGCTTTTGAACTGGCGGATATACAGATACACGGTGTGCTTGGAAATATTCAGGCGATCCGCCACCTGATTAATCGCATCTTTGATATCAAAAATGCCTTTTTCATAGAGATTCAGCACCACCTGACGATTTTTGGCGTTGTTGGCGACATTACGATCGGCATTAACTTCCTCAATGGTGAACTCCAGCGTCTGTGCCACCAGATCGTCTACGGAAGAGGCAAAATTGACTGAGGGGGCCACTTCCTGAGTTTCCGGCGGCATGAAAGTTTGCATCACCTGGGAGAACGGCACGTCGAGGTTCATGTTGATGCACAACAGGCCGATCACCCGCTGCTCGCGATTGCGGATGGCGATAGTGACCGATTTCATCAGCACGCCGCTTTTGGCGCGAGTGAAGTAGGCCTTCGACACGCTGCTGTCATCCCCTGCCATATCATGCAGCATGCGCAGCGCCAGATCGGTGATCGGCGAACCGATCTGCCGCCCGGTATGTTCGCCGTTGGCGATACGCACCGCCGAGCATTTCAAATCTTCCAGCGCGTGCAGCACTATCTCGCAGTGACCGCCGATCAACATCGCCAGGCCATCGACCACGGCTTCATAAGACTTCAGAATTTCATGATCCGTCTGGCTAAACGGACGTTCATTCAGCAAATCAAGTTCGCTGGCTTCGCTGGATAAAAGCGAATTAGACATCGAAAATACCACCCTCAAAGATCGCCTGTGCCAGGGGGCGCAGCTAAAACGGCTCGTGCAGGCTCCCTTTTCACAGGCGGCATACCCTTGAGGATCTACAGGGCAGGCAGGCTGGTATCAGCATGAAACAGCACGACGGGCGTCCGCAGGCCAAACACGGCCGGGAACAGTTTTAGGTACACGCCCTAAGGGGCAGACGGATGACTCATAAGTCCGGATTATTAGTCTAGCAAAACTGCCAGAGTAAAGTCCTTGCGTTTGCGCGTGGTATTGACGTTAAGCCCGATGCCCGGCAGGCGTCAAGCAAACAGTGGGAGAGGGAAGTAAAAGTTACGCGTAATGGGGCATTCATCAGAGAGACTGAAATGAACACCGCCGCGAAAAAAATTCGCGGCGGTGAGGGTAATCAGACAGGCTTATTGCGCTTTGGCGTCAGCCGCTGCGTCAGCCGGTTTTTCAGCCTTGGCGTCTGCTTTCGGTGCAGCTTTCACATCCAGCAGCTCAACGTCGAATACCAGGGTAGAGTTAGCCGGAATACCCGGAACGCCCGTTTTACCGTAGGCCAGCGCCGGTGGGATGACCAGCTTGATTTTGCCGCCTTTCTTGAGGTGTTTCAGGCCTTCGGTCCAGCCTGGGATCACACCGTCCAGACGGAATGACAGCGGTTCGCCACGGGTGTAGGAGTTGTCAAACTCGGTGCCGTCGGTCAGGGTACCTTTGTAGTTCACTACCACAGTGTCGCTGTCTTTAGGCGCTTCACCCGCACCCGGTTTTTCTACCTTGTACAGCAGGCCGGATTCGGTTTTCTTCACGCCTTTTTCTTTGGCGAAGGTCTCACGGTACTTGGCGCCTTTCGCTTCGTTATCTTTGGCGTCTTGTTCCATCTTCGCCTGAGCGGAAGCCTTCACGCGCGCTTCGAAGCCCTGCAGCGTTTTTTCGATGTCCGCATCGTTCAGCTTGCTCTTGTTGGCGAAAGCGTCCTGAACGCCTGAGATCAACTGGTCTTTATCCAGTTTGATACCCAGTTTTTCTTGTTCTTTTAGAGAGTTGTCCATGTAACGACCCAGGGATGCGCCCAGTGCGTAGGCCGCTTGCTCGTCATCGTTCTTGAACTTGCCGGTGCTTGGCGCTGCAGCTGCAGCGTCCGCTGGTTTAGCGGCTTCTGCCGGTTTAGCCGCATCGGCAGCCATAACCTGAGTCGCATTCAGAGCAAAAGCCATGGTGGTTGCCAGAAGCGTGACTTTAAACAAAGATTTCATCCATTTCTCCAGTGTCTGAAGCGGTGCCCCAAACAATCATTAAGTAAGATAACCGGGCTACTATAGCTGTCTGAAAGAAAACAAAACAGTCACACAGGTAACCAATCGAGTCAAAGTGTGACTCCGGGTTTAAGGAGAAGTTTCCTTAAATGTGCTACCCGTATGATAAATCAGATTTTTCTTGCACTCACGCCATCGACGGTAACAAAATCAGCCAAGATAAGCGCTCTATTTTTCAGCACTTTACACCCTGTTCCGGCGCTTGTGGTTATCCCCCATTTCGGGAGGGGTGAAATAGCGCAGCGCAAAGCCGGCGGCAGCTGTTAACATAGCGCCAGATTCAGGATTAACCCGCTTCAGAGGTAGCATCATGCACAACGCCGATACCCAAAGCCTGTTACTGCGGCTGGAAGAACTGGAGAGCCGCCAGGCTTTCCAGGAAGTCACCATTGAGGAACTCAACCAGACCGTGGTGCAACACCAGCTTGAAATGCTGAAATTGCAGGAACACCTGCGCGTGCTGACCGATAAACTGCGCTCGACCCAAACATCGATGATCGCCTCGCAGTCGGAAGAGACTCCACCGCCACATTATTGATAAACAATAAAAAAGGGCAGCCGATGGCCGCCCTTTTTTGCAATTGCCGCGCCGCGATTAGTGGCAGCCGCAACCACCGTTACCGCAACCGCCTTTCTTAGCCTGATCCTGGTCATGCGCATGGTCATGATCGTGATCGTGGCCATGACCGCCGCAGCAACCGTCACCGTGCTCGTGGTGGTGATCGTGCTCGCCGTGTACGTGACCGTGCGCCAGTTCTTCAGCGGTAGCTTCGCGGATCGCGACAACTTCCACGTTGAAGTTCAGGTTCTGACCCGCCAGCATGTGGTTACCGTCAACCACTACGTGATCGCCGTCCACTTCGGTGATTTCGACCGGAACCGGGCCCTGATCGGTGTCAGCCAGGAAACGCATGCCAACTTCCAACTCGTCAACGCCCATAAAGACGTCTTTCGGCACGCGCTGCACCAGGTTTTCGTCGTAGTTGCCGTACGCATCGTTAGCGCCAACATTCACGTCAAAACGATCGCCTGCTTCGTGGCCTTCGAGTGCTTTTTCCAGACCTGCGATCAGAGAACCATGCCCGTGCAGATAGTCCAGCGGCGCACTCACCGGAGACTCATCAACCAAAACACCGTCTTCTGTACGTACTTGGTAAGCCAGGCTGACCACCAAGTCTTTTGCTACTTTCATGATATCTCCTACCGTTGGACACTTGGACGCAGCCCATCATCGGGTGCTGCGCCTTTACCGGACAGATTGTATCGGAAATCTGCCCCGCTGTACCCTTCAGCATAAAAAAACGCACCCGATAACGCTATTCCGGATGGAAAATACCTATCACCTGCTCCTGCGGCCGGACGTGCTTTTCTACCTGTTGTTCGGTCTGTCGCTGATGATGACCGCACTTGACGCACTCCACCACTTCGACCTGGTCTTCGCGCCAAACTGCCAGCGTATCCATAGCCTTACAGCTCGGGCAGACCGCCCCGGCGATAAATCTTTTACGTGTTGCGGACATCTTCTGTGCTCCAAATTATTCGTATTCATCCCAGCCGTCGAACTGGCGACTCTCTTTTTGCATTTCGCGATGGAAAAGTTCCTCCAGCTCGCGCCGCGCCTCTTTCACGCGGGAAATCTGCGCCACATCGCCATGATGCGGCGGCATCAGCTCACGCAGCATTCGCATGTCCAACCGGCGGAAGTGCTGCTGCGCGCGATAGGCCTGATGAGGATGCATACCCAACTCCATCAGTGCCTTGCGCCCCAGTTCCAGTGCGCTGGAGAAGGTTTCGCGGCTGAACTGTTTGACCCCGGCCTGCAGCAGTTCGTGCGCCTCCACGCGTCCGCGCGCGCGCGCCAGAATGCTCAACTCCGGAAAGTGCTGCTGGCACAAGCGCACGATCTCCATGGTGTCTTCCGGCTCATTGCAGGTGATGACAATCGACCTGGCCTTCGCCGCACCGGCCGCACGCAGCAGCTCGAGTTCGGTGGCGTCGCCGTAATACACCTTGTAGCCGTAGCGACGCAACACGCCGACCGCACTGACATCGCGCTCCAACACGGTAATGCGCATCTTGTTGGCCATCAACAGGCGGCCGATCACCTGACCAAACCGCCCGAAACCGACAATGATCACCTGCGGATCATCGTCCTCCACATACGGCGTTTCTTCGTCTTCATCCCTGGCGTTATACCGGCGCGCCAGGATGCGATCGATAATCTGCATCAGCAGAGGTGTAGTCATCATCGACAGGGTCACCACCACCAACAGCAAGGCGAGTTGGTCAGACTGCAACACCTTCTGCGCGCCCGCGGCGGAAAACAACACAAAGGCGAACTCCCCGCCCTGGCTGAGCACGCCGGCGAACTGCAAACGCACCGAACTGCGCAAGCCAAAGATACGCGACAGCGAGTACAGCACCCCCGACTTGATCGCCACCAACAGCACCACGCCGAGCAACACTTCGGCCAGATGGGTATAGAGCACGCCGATATTCAGCGCCATCCCCACCGAGATAAAAAACAGGCCCAGCAGCAGCCCCTTGAACGGCTCGATGGCGATCTCCAGCTCATGGCGATATTCGCTCTCCGCCAACAGCACACCGGCGATAAAGGTGCCAAGCGCCATCGACAGGCCGAGCGTATCCATAAACAACGCCGCCCCCAATACCACCAACAAGGCGGCGGCGGTGAAAATTTCGCGCACCCCGGAAGAGGCGATATAGCGGAACAACGGCCGCAGCAGGAAACGCCCGCCGATCAACATACCGCCGAACGCGGCTACCTTGATCGCAATTTCCGCCCAGTCGTCGCTGGTGCCGCCGGCGCCGGCCAAGATAGGGATCAGCGCCAGCGCCGGGATCACCGCCATATCCTGGAACAGCAGCACCGAGAACCCTAACTGGCCGCCTTCATTGCGGTTCATGCCCTTCTCGCGCATCAGCTGCAACGCCATCGCCGTCGATGACATCGCCAGCCCGATACCACCGATAACGGCGGCCTGCCAGGCGAAATGGCTCAGATAAAGCAGCGCCCCCAACACCGCGGCGGTGATCAACACCTGCCCGGCGCCAACGCCGAATATCGAACGCCGCAGTTCCCACAGCTTGGTCGGATTCAGCTCCAACCCGATGATAAACATCAGGAACACCACGCCCAGCTCGGAAAAGTGCAGGATCTCATCCACGTCGCGGATAAAGCCCAGCCCCCAAGGGCCGATGGCGATACCGGCGATCAAATAGCCCAGTACCGCGCCAATCCCCAGACGGCGGGCGATGGGCACCGTGACCACGGCGGCGAACAGGAACAGTAAAATTGCGGTCAGTAACGTCGAGCCTTCCATGATCATCGTCCTCCATGCGGCAGCGGGTTACGCAGCCAGTCGCCATAGGCCGTGGCGTGGCTTTCCAGCACCTCAGGCTTCTGCCGGCGCGCCCAATACACCAGCATCGGCGTCAGCCAGTGCATATGGCACATGGCGGCGGTCAGTTCGAACGGGCGCAGGATATCTTCCATCGGGTAACGGTTATAACCGCCGGTACGGTAGGCGCCTTCAGGTTCCCCGGTGGTGATCACCGAACGCCAGTATTTGCCCGCCAGCGCATTGCCGCCCATGCCGCTGGCAAACCCGCGCGACAGCACGCGATCCAGCCATTCTTTCAGCAATGCCGGGCAGCTGTAGGTATAGAGGGGATGTTGAAAAACAATGACCTGATGTTCACGCAGCAGTTGTTGTTCGTGGTGAATATCGATAAAAAAGTCAGGATAGTGCGCGTATAAATCGTGCACTGTGACATGTTCCAACTGCTGCGCCGGTCGAAGCAAAACCCGATTCGCGACCGAGTCATGGGATTCCGGATGGGCATACAGCAGCAAGACCTTGGGCGGCTGCGACATCATTCCCCTCCAAAGCGTCGTCAGGGTAACGGTTTTCCGTTACCATGCTCCGCAAAGACTAATAATAGGACAGCCTGTGTCCTGTTAACTTAGAATCCTCTCAATTTAACATACTCTGAACATACGGCGCTTTATGATTGTATTCTCCTCGCTACAAATCCGACGCGGCACCCGCGTCCTGTTGGACAACGCCACGGCGACGGTTAATCCAGGTCAGAAGGTCGGCCTGGTGGGTAAAAACGGTTGCGGCAAATCCACGCTGCTGGCGTTGCTGAAAGGCGAAATCGCCGCGGACGGTGGCAGTCACACCTTCCCCACTAACTGGGCGCTGGCCTGGGTCAACCAGGAAACGCCGGCATTGGACGTGCCGGCCATTGAGTATGTTATCGACGGCGATCGCGAATTCCGCCAGCTTGAAGCCGAATTGGAATTGGCCAACGAGAAAAACGACGGCCACGCCATCGCCACGCTGCACGGCAAACTGGACGCCATCGACGCCTGGACCATTCGCTCCCGCGCCGCCAGCCTGCTGCACGGCCTGGGCTTCTCCAACGAACAGCTGCAAAGCCCGGTGCGCGCTTTCTCGGGCGGCTGGCGCATGCGTTTGAACCTGGCGCAGGCGCTGGTCTGCCGTTCGGACCTGCTGCTGCTCGACGAACCGACCAACCACCTGGATCTGGACGCGGTCATTTGGCTGGAACGTTGGCTGAAGGGTTATCCTGGCACGCTGGTGCTGATTTCCCACGATCGCGACTTCCTCGATCCGATCGTCGATAAAATTCTGCATATCGAACAAGAAACCATCAACGAATATACCGGCAACTACTCCTCGTTCGAACGCCAGCGCTCGACCAAACTGGCGCAGCAGCAGTCGCTGTATCAGCATCAGCAGGAAAAAGTGGCGCACCTGCAAAGCTATATCGATCGCTTCCGTGCGCAGGCCACCAAAGCCAAACAGGCGCAGAGCCGCATTAAAATGCTCGAGCGCATGGAGCTGATCGCGCCGGCTCACGTCGATAACCCGTTCAGTTTCAGCTTCCGCCAGCCGGAAAGCTTGCCGAACCCATTGCTGCGCATGGAGAAGGTCAGCGCCGGTTACGGCGACAAGGTGATCCTGAAATCGATCAAGCTCAACCTGGTACCCGGCTCGCGCATTGGCCTTCTGGGCCGTAATGGTGCCGGTAAATCTACCTTGATCAAAATGCTGGCCGGCTCGCTGGAGCCGCTGAGCGGTGAGATTGGCCTGGCGAAGGGCATCAAACTGGGCTACTTCGCTCAGCATCAGTTGGAGTTCTTGCGCGCCGACGAATCGCCGTTGCAACACCTGAGCCGCATCGCTCCCCGGGTACTGGAACAGCAACTGCGCGACTACCTGGGCGGTTTCGGCTTCCAGGGCGACAAAGTCACCGAGGCCACCGAGCGTTTTTCCGGCGGCGAAAAGGCGCGGCTGGTACTGGCCCTGATCGTCTGGCAGCGCCCTAACTTGCTGCTGCTCGACGAACCGACCAACCACCTGGATCTGGACATGCGCCAGGCGTTGACCGAAGCGCTGATCGATTTCGAAGGCGCGCTGGTGGTGGTCTCGCACGACCGTCACCTGCTGCGCTCCACCACCGACGATCTCTATCTGGTGCATGATGGCCAGGTCGAAGTTTTCGAAGGCGATCTGGACGACTACCAGCAATGGCTTAGCGACCTGCAACGGCAGGAAAACCAGCAGGATGCGCCAGAGAAAGAAAACAACGGCAACAGCGCACAGGCGCGTAAAGATCAGAAGCGACGCGAAGCCGAATTCCGCACCCAGACTCAACCGCTGCGCAAGCAAATCGCCAAGCTGGAGCAGCAGATGGAAAAATTGGGTGCCGAGCTGGCGGCGGTAGAAGAGAAGCTGGCGGATTCTGCGCTGTATGACATCAGCCGCAAGGCCGATCTGACGGAGTGTCTGCAAAAACAAAGCCAGGCCAAATCCGCACTGGAAGAGACGGAAATGACCTGGCTGGATGCGCAAGAGCAGTTGGAACAGCTGACGAACGAGTTTGAATTGTAGGAGCGCAGCACGCTGCGCCCACGGCTTCACGCCTTGTAAAAAGGCTTATCCCCTAAAATGGTCGCACGGTGCATGATGCGCCGCTGCGGCAGATAATCCGCGTTGGCGTAATGCTGCGTCACGCGGTTATCCCAGATCGCGATGTCATTCTCCTGCCAGCGCCAGCGCACCTGGAACTCCGGCTTGGTAATGTGGGCAAACAGGAAGCTCAGCAATGCCTCGCTCTCCTTCGGCGCCAGATCGGCAATCCGCGTAGTGAATCCTTCATTGACGAACAGCGCCTGCCGCCCGCTTACCGGATGGGTACGCACCACCGGGTGCAGCAACGGCGGGTTTTTCTGCTTCGCCACCTGCCAGCGCTGATGCTCCTCGTCGCTCGACAAATGCTTATGCTCCGGGAATGACTTGGTGAAGTCATGTTCCGCCTTCAACCTGGCCAGCAGTTGCCTGAAGGGCTCAGACAGCGCCTCATAGGCCGCGATGCCGCTGGCCCACAGAGTATCGCCGCCGAAAGACGGCAGCGTCTTCGCCGCCAGTATCGCCCCCAGCGGCGGGTTTTCGATAAAGGTGACGTCGGTATGCCAGTTATCGTTGTCCGGCGGGTTATCGTCATGGGTATCCAGCACGATGATCTCTTCCACGTCGGTGGCGTGCGGGTAAACGGGATGGATGTGCAGATCGCCGAAGCGGCCGGCTAAATCACGCTGCTGCAACGGTGTGATCGGCTGATTGCGGAAGAACAGCACCTGGTGTTTGAGCAACGCATGATAAAGCTGCTCAAACTGGCCGTCGCCCAGCGGCCGTGCCAGCGCAACGTTGTCCACCAGCGCGCCGATGTAAGGCCCCAGTGGGGTAATCTTCAGACGTTCGTTCATTGCTGTACTCCATGCCACGGGGTCAATCGGCGCTGCAAGGCACGCAGCCCCAGCTCCAGCCCAAATGCAATAATCGCAATCACGCCGATCCCGGCCAACACCACGTCGGTGGCCAGAAACTCACCGGCGGATTGCACCATAAATCCCAGACCGCGCGTAGCGGCGATCAGTTCGGCTGCCACCAGCGTCGACCAACCGACGCCCAGCCCAATGCGAATGCCGGTCAAAATCTCCGGCAGTGCGCTCGGCAGCACCACAAAACGCAACACCTGCCAGCGGTTGGCGCCTAAAGCGCGGGCGGCTCGCACCCGTACCTGTGCCACGCTGCGCACGCCGGCTACGGCAGATAGCGCAACCGGGGCGAAGATCGCCAGGTAAATGAGCAGAATTTTCGAGGTTTCGCCGATGCCGAACCAAATCACCATCAGCGGCAGGTAGGCCAGCGGCGGCACCGGGCGGTAAATCTCAATCAGCGGGTCGAGAATGCCGCGCACCCTGTCGTTCAGCCCCATGGCGATGCCCACCGGAACGCCGATAATCACCGCCGCCAGCAGCGCCACCAAAATGCGTCCCAGGCTGGCCGCCAGGTGTTGCCACAGCGTAGCGTCCATAAAGCCCTGCGGGCTGGCGATGACCAACAATTGGTGCAAGACCTGCTGCGGCGCCGGTAAAAATAACGGGCTGATCAGATTCAGTGCGGTCACGCCCCACCAGGCAGCCAATACCACCAGCAAGGTAGCACCGCTCAGCAAGAGGTTACGGGGTATGCGAAAACGGCGCGGCGCCGCAACCTGCGGTTGGGCAACCTCTTTGAGGGCGGAATGCAGGCTCATAGCAATGCCTCGCGCTGTTGGAACACTTTGCCCAGCACATATTCGCGCTGCGCGATAAATTCAGGATCGGATTTGA
Source organism: Serratia inhibens (assembly GCF_003591175.1). GTDB lineage: Bacteria > Pseudomonadota > Gammaproteobacteria > Enterobacterales > Enterobacteriaceae > Serratia > Serratia inhibens. The sequence continues at coordinate 14,364 of NZ_QYYG01000008.1, forward strand.
TCGACCGACATGCCTCGCCGTTGGCATAGCGCCGGCCGAAGTTCAGCGAAAGACGCTCCACCACCTGCCCCGGCCCCGGCGACAGCAGCAACAGTTCGCTGGCGAGGAAAACCGCCTCTTCAATATCGTGGGTGATCAGCAATACCTGCTTGCCGGTATCACGCCAAATGGTCAGCAACAGTTCCTGCATCTGCTCGCGGGTGAAAGCATCCAGCGCGCCGAACGGCTCGTCCAGCAGCAGCAAGCGCGGATCGGCGGCCAGCGCGCGGGCAATGCCGACCCGCTGGCGCATACCGCCGGAAAGTTGCCAGATAAAGTGCTGCTCGTAACCCGCCAACCCCACGCGTTGCAACATCTGCTGCGCCACCTCGCGGCGCTCCTGCTTGCCGATACCGGCCAACTGCAGGCCAAACTCGACGTTATCCACCACGTTGCGCCACGGAAGTAAACCCTCATGCTGGAACACCACGCCCCGCTCGGCTCCTGGGCCGTTAACGGACGCTCCATCGAGCGTGATGCTGCCAGCTGAAGGCTCAATAAACCCGGCGATCAAATTCAGCAGCGTGGTTTTGCCGCAGCCCGACGGGCCGAGCACCACCACCAGTTGCCCGGCGGCAATCTGGAACGAGACGTCGCGCAGCGCGGGGCGCCCCTGATAGTCTGCTGAAAGATGGTTAACGTTTAGCATGCGGCTCCCCTACGACTGCGGCGCAGCCTGCACCTGTTTCACAAAGCGGTCGGTCACATAGGCACTGTAATCGCTGTCGACCTGCGGAATTTTGCCCTGCTGTTTGAGGAACTCGGCGGTATCACGAATCGCCTTGTCCACCGGCTGACCAAGCTGGGTAATCTGCTCGGCCACCGGCAGATAGGTGTTGCCCTTCACCAGCACCGGCACCTGCTCCTCCGGCACGCCACTCAGGCGGGACAGCGTACCGAGATTGCTTTTGTCCTTCAGCCATTGCTCCGGTTGTGCCAGATAGGCTTTCTGGGCGTTCAACGCGCTGGCGGCAAAGGCGGTCACCACCTCCGGGTGTTTTTCGGCAAAGTCCTTGCGTACCACCCAGACGTCGAGCGTCGGCGCCCCCCACTCCCCAACCTGTGCGGAATCGGTCAGTACCTTGCCCTGTTTGGCCAGCTCGTTGACCACCGGCGCCCAGACGTAGGCGCCGTCGATATCACCGCGCTGCCAGGCGGCGGCGATGGCCGGCGGCTGCAGATTGAGGATCTTGACCTGTTCAGGCTTGATGCCCCAATGCTTGAGAGAAGCCAGCAGGCTGTAGTGGGTGGTGGAGATAAACGGCACCGCAATGCGTTTACCGATCAGATCCTGCGGGCCTTTAATGTCCTTCTTCACCACCAGCGCTTCGGAACTGCCGAGCTGCGAGGCGATCAGGAACACTTCGATAGGGAGTTTCTGGCTGGCGGCCACCGCCAGTGGGCTGGAACCGATATTGCCGATCTGCACATCGCCGGAAGCCAGCGCGCGCAACACGCTGGAACCGCTGTCGAATTTGCGCCAGTCAACGCTGGCACCGGACTGTTTGGCAAAGCTGTTTTCCGCCTGCGCTACCTTGGCCGGTTCCGCCGAAGTTTGATACGCCACGGTAACGTCGACCGCCTGCGCACTGGCCGCGCCGAGCGATAACACCAGTAGCGTTACGCCGCGTAATGAAAAGAGTTTGCTCGCCATGATCCGCTCCGTTGATAAAAGTCTGTTCAGTTGCTGACAGTTTTATCCGAGCGGTGACGAGCGATAAAAGAATAAAAAAATATTCTTTATTACCTATGGAAATATGAATCCCGTCAATTCGACCCACTCTCCCCCGGCTGCACTGCTGCGCTGGGCGGCATCGATAAACGCCATCCCTTGCACGCCTGTTTCAATCCCAGGCAATAAGGGGGCAGCCTGTGGCCCTTCCCGCAGTCGAAGGGCAGCTTCGCGGTAAATCTGGCCAAACCCTTCCAGATAGCCTTCAGGGTGGCCCGCCGGCACCCGTGCCAGCAAACGGTTCTCCACATACTGAAATGACGCCGCGCGGGTGATGCAATACGCCGGGGCATCTCGTGGGCGGATCCATAGCTGATTAGGCTGTTCCTGACAAAACGACAGACTGCCCTCGCTGCCGTATATCCGCAGCCGCAGGCCATTCTCATGGCCACAAGCGACCTGGCTGGCCCACAGTCGCCCTTTTGCGCCATTGGCGTAGCGCATCTGCACTCGTACGTCGTCGTCCAGCCTGCGCCCCGGAATAAACGAGCTCAGTTCAGCGCTGATCGCCTGCGGCAGCAACCCGCTGACAAACTGCGCCAATTGCCAGGCGTGAGTGCCCACGTCACCAATGCAGCCCGCGCCGGCCTTCTCCGGCTGCGCACGCCAACCCGCCTGCTTGTTGTCGGTCAGTTCCAGCGGCTGTGCCAGCCATTCCTGCAGATACTCTACCTCGATAAACCGGACTTCTCCCAGTTCACCGGCCAGCACCCGGCTGCGCGCCTCGCGCACCAGCGGATAAGCACTGTAGTTGTGAGTCAAGATCAACTGCCTGCCGCTGCGCCGTACCGTTTCGGCCAGTTGCAACGCCTCGGCGTAGCTGTTGCACAGCGGTTTGTCGCAAATCACATCAATACCGGCATTGAGAAAGGCAGTCGCTACCGGCGCATGCAAATAATTAGGGGTAACAATCGCCACCGCGTCGATGCCGTCGGCCCGCGCCGCCTCGGCCAGCGCCATCGCGTTAAAATCACGATAGCAGCGTGCCTCGTCCAGGTGCAGTGACGCGCCGGTGCGGCGGCAGTTTTCCCAGTCGGATGAAAACGCCCCGGCCACCAGCTCAAACTCATCGTCCATCCTCGCCGCCAATCGGTGCACCGCACCGATAAACGCGCCTTCGCCACCACCGACCATGCCCAGCCGTAACCTCATGATTTCTCCCCTATACCCAGCATTTTCCGGACCTGTTGGCGATCGCCGCTGCCGGCGGCAAAATCATCAAACGCCCGATCGGCGATCGGAATGATATGGCGGGCGATAAATGCCGCCCCCTCACGTGCTCCTGCCTCCGGCGATTTCAGACAGCACTCCCATTCCAGCGTCGCCCAACCGGCGTAACCGTACTGCGTCAGCTTGCTGAATATTGCCGGGAAATCGATCTGCCCGTCACCGAGCGAGCGAAAACGCCCCGGCCGTTCCAGCCACGGCTGATAACCACCGTATACCCCGCTGCGGGCGCTGGGCCGGTACTCGGCGTCTTTGACATGAAACGCCCGAATACGCGCGTGATAAACGTCGATAAAACCGAGGTAGTCCATTTGCTGCAAATGCAGATGGCTGGGGTCATACAGAATGTGGCAGCGCGGATGATTGCCGACCTGTCGCAGAAAGCGTTCGAAGGTGACGCCGTCGTGCAGATCCTCCCCCGGATGCAGCTCATAGCAAAGGTCCACACCCGCATCATCGAAAGCATCCAGGATCGGCCGCCAGCGCTGCGCCAACTGGCTGAACGCCTCATCCAGCAGCAAAGCGTTGTGCGGCGGCCAAGGGTAAAAATAGGGCCAGGCCAGCGCACCGGAGAAGGTTGCATGCGCCGTCAGCCCGAGTCTTTGCGACGCCTGTGCCGCCATCAGCAACTGCTCCGTCGCCCACGCCTGCCGCGCCTGCGGTTTGCCGCGCACCTGCGGTGGGGCAAAACCGTCGAAGGCCAGATCGTAGGCGGGATGCACCGCCACCAATTGCCCCTGCAAATGGGTGGACAGTTCGCTAATTGCCAGGCCGTGCCGGGCCAGGCATCCGAGCACCTCGTCGCAATACTCCTGGCTGTGTGCCGCCAGCTCAAGATTAAAGATCTGCGGCTGGCCGGTGGGGATTTGCAGGCTTTTAAATCCCAGCCCCGCCGCCCAACCGGCCAATCCATCCAGTGAATCAAAAGGTGCCTGCGCGCCGATAAACTGCGCCAGAAACAGCCCTGGTCCCTGAATCGTCTTCATATTACCTCCCTAGCATTACCGTTCTTTGGCTGCGTACCGCTTCGTCCGCCGCCAGCACCACACGCAAGCTGTTTAACGCATCCTGCCAATGTCGGCCGAGATCCAGCCCGCCCCGTATTGCCTGAAGAAAATAGCGCTGCTCGCTCAGGCACAATGCCAGATGGTCCGGCTCATCCTGGCAATCAATCCAGCGATCCGGCCGTACAAACTGATTGTTTTCATCCAATGCCGCATGATGAATGCGCAGCGATTCCGTACGAGTATGGGCGTCGACGTTATCGGACGCCCCCGCCGCCGTGTGGCGTGCAACGATCGAAATCGCGCCTTTCGGCCCAATCACGTCTTTCACGAAGAAGGCCGTTTCGCTGATCATTGGCCCCCAGCCAGCCTCATACCAGCCCACAGAACCGTCGGCGAAGCGCACCTGCAACTGGCCGTAGTTGTACATACCCGTTGGCAACTCTTCGCTAAGCCGCGCACCAATGGCACTGACGCTAATCGGTTCCGCCTGCGTCATCTGACACATCACGTCGAGGTAATGCACTCCGCAATCGACAATCGGTGACAGCGACTGCATCAGGTTGCGATGCACGTCCCACATCCGGCCGTGGCTCTGCTGATTAAGGTTCATGCGCATCACCAGCGGCTTACCCAGCCCGCGCGCCAGTTCCACGAATTGCTGCCATGACGGGTGATGACGCAGGATATAGCCCACCACCAGCTGCCGTCCGGCCGCACGCGCCGCCGCGATCACCCGCTCGGCGCCGGCCACGGTAGTGGCGAGCGGTTTTTCAATGAACAGGTGGCAGCCTGCAGCCAGAGCGGCCAGCGCATAAGCCTCATGGGTATCGGGCCAGGTGGTCAGACAGACAGCATCCGGCCGCGATGCCGCCAGCGCCTCGCTGAAGTCACCGTACTCCGGGTAACCGCCGCCCAGCAGGGCATTGAGCCGACGACGCGAATCACCGCGCGCCACCAATCCGCAAATCTCGACCCCCTCCAGAGAGTGATAGGCTGCGGCGTGTGACGCCCCCATATTGCCGCAGCCCACCACCAGCACGCGTAAATCAGCCGTCACGTTTCTCCCCCTCCGGAGTTTCCCGGTAGTTGAAAGTGAAGAAGAACAATGCCGCGATCACCAGAGCGCCGATGGCCGGATACCACCAGAAGTTTTGCCACTGCGGCAACGCCGCCGCCCCTTCCGCAGTCACCATGCGATTGAACAGCGCACCGCTGATCTGCGAACCGATCAACATGCCAAGGCCGTAAGTAAACAGCACCAGCAGGCTCTGAGCCTGACCTTTCACCTTGTCGCCTGCCACCTTGTCGGTGTAGATAAATCCGATCACAAAGAAGAAGTCGTAACACATGCCATGCAAGATGATGCCGAGGTAGATCATCCAGCGCAGCTCTTCGGTGATACCCAGCGCGAACATCACGTAACGCAGGCACCACGACAGCATGCCAACCAGCAACATCACCTTGATGCCCAAACGGACAAACAGGAACGGGATCAACAGCATAAAGAACAGTTCGGACATTTGCCCGAGCGACATCACGCCACCGACATTGGTGAATCCGGTTGCCGCCACGAAGGGCGCGGCATAAGCGTAGTAAGCCGCCAGCGGGATCGAAATCAGCGTGGCGCAGATGATAAACACCAGGAAATGGCGCTGTTTGAGCATGGCGAAAGCATCGGCGCACAGCAGGTCGCGCATTTTCACCGGTTTACCGCGTTCCGGCGCCGGGGTGTGCGGCAGGGTAAAGCTGTAAATGCCCAACGCCAGCGAGGCCGCCGCCGCCAACGTGAAGATGCCGGTACTGTCCGACAGGCCGCTGGCGCCGACAATCAACCCGGCGACAATCCAGCCCAGGGTGCCGAACGCTCGCACCACCGGGAAAGCTTTATCACTGTTGCTCAGGCTGTAAAACGCGACGTTGTTGCTCAGGGCTATGGTCGGCATATAGCAAAGCATATAGCCGAAGATAATCCACAGCAGGCCACTCTGACCGGAGGAAAAGAAGCCGGGCATCAGCCACAGCAACCCCGCGCCGATCAAATGCAAGATGCCCAGTACCTTCTGCGAAGCGAAGAAGCGATCCACCACCATGCCAAGCACGAAGGGTGACAGGATCGAGGCAATCGGCCCCGTGGAATAGGCATCACCTATGATGGCCGCCAGCCCGTATTTGCCCATTACCACGCCAAGCGTGACGTACCAGGCGCCCCAGACAAAAAACTGCAGAAACATCATCAGCGCCAACCGCGGCACCGCCCATTTGAATGCGACACTTCCGGCCCTCAGGACCACGCTGTCAGTTTGCATAACTCCCCCATCGGTATTGTTGTGATGTTGTCTAACCGCTTTCCGGCAGGAAGGACGGCATAACCACACCGCCGGGTTGCTGCGCTCGGCCTTTCACCTGCGCCAAATGTAATTCGCAAATCCGCCCGCCCCACTGCAACAGCACCTGGCTGAGAGCGGAACGTCGCGCCGGCACCAGCACCACCGGCACGCTGCCGCGATGATGACGATCCAGCATCCAGCCCAGCAGTTCGAGGGCAATCTCTTCGCTGTGGCAGCAACCCGGCCCGAGCAAACGTGAGGCCGGATGCGCCACCGAAGCCAGATAGCCGCCAATGCCGCCATCAAGCTCCCACACCGCGACGCGCCATAGCCCGCTCGCGTCATTAAGGAAATAGTCGATATCGTTTCGGCGTTCGATACCCAGCAGTTCACGCTCCAGCAGCAGGATGCCGGGCAAATCTTCCGGCCGTGCGGCGCGCACCCGACCGCGCGTCAGCCGGGGAAATGAAAAGCCCTGCGCCGGTACCGCTATCGCCATGTCCTGATAAACGGCATAGGGTGCAAAACCGGCGCGGTGATACAACGCATAGGAATCCAGATTCAGCGCGCTGGACAGCAGCCGCACCGGCAGATCGCCCGCCAATTCGTCGGCCTTGGCCAGCAACTGCGCGGCGATGCCGCAACCAAAGTAATCCGGATGAACATTCATGATGCCCAGCCCGAGATGAGTGTCACGCGGGTGGAAGAAACAGGAACCGCAAAGCACGCCTCGCTCGTCGCGGGCAATCCAGTGATGCCCGCGGTCCAGTCGATGGTAAATATCAACAAACAATTCGCAGCTGTCCGGCCCGGCGGGGAAAATAGCCTCCCGGCCATGGCGCTGATACCAGGTATTGGTCGAAAGATGAATCAGCCGAGCAATCTCACTGCGATCGCCACTTTCCGCCGGCTTCAGTTGCACTCGCATTCGCCACCTCTTTTCGGTTCTGAACTGAGCGAAATGATGCGAAATCGTAAAATGTAATCGATTTCATTTTCACCATGAGCAAAATGTAATCGATTTCTTTTTTTCAGCAACCTGATTAATGTAGGGAGAGGCATTCATTATTTGAATTTGTAAGCAACGTCACAAACCTGAGGTCGGGGTCATACTTTATCCCGAGCTTCGGCATATTGTGCGAGGCAAATGGGCAGAAGGAACAGCAAACCATGTCGATCGAAAAAGTGGCGAAAATGGCCGGAGTTTCCGCAGCCACGGTATCGCGGGTATTGAACGGCCAGCAGATCGTCAAACCGGTCACCCGGGAAAAGGTGCTGGCGGCAATCCGCGAATGTGATTATCAGCCCAATCTGCTGGCACGCCAGCTGCGCACCTCCCGCAGCCGTATGCTGCTGGTGCTGGTATCCAGCATCACCAATCCCTTCTGTTCGCTGGTGGTGCGCGGCATCGAGGAAGAGGCCGAACGTCACGGTTACCACATTCTGTTGTGTAACTCCGAATCCAATCCGACAAGGGAATCCGCTTACCTCAGCCTGCTAAGCGGCAAGGTGGTCGACGGCGTGATCACCATGGATGCCGTCAGTTGCCTGCCGGGCCTGACCGCCATGATCGGCGACTTTCCCTGGGTGCAATGCGGCGAAGGCGATCCTGACTTCCGCGCGTCCTCCGTGACCATCGATAACCATCAAGCCGCCGTTGCCGGCGTACGTCATCTGGCAGATCGGGGCCGCCGACGTATCGCATTGATCAACAGCGATATGCGCTACCTCTATTCGCAACAGCGGGAACAGGGCTACCGTCAGGCGCTGACCGATTTGGGACTGGAATATTGTCAGGTGGAGTACGTAGAGGGGCTGGAGTATGCCGCCGGCGCACAGGCGATGGCGCGCCTGTTGAGCGCCGAACAGCGGCCCGACGCGGTTTTCGCCATCTCGGACGTGATTGCCGGCGGTGCGATGAGCACCTTGCACCAGCAAGGATTGCGCATTCCCGAAGACGTCGCGGTGATGGGTTTCGACGGCGTGCCGTTCGGCGCTATCACCACCCCGCCGTTGACCACCATCGAACAACCTATGCATCAGTTTGGCATTCGCAGCGTGCAGCTATTGCTGGAGAAAATTAAAAACCCGCAGTTACCGCCGAGCAATGAAGTGCTGACATGGCGCCTGATAGAGCGAGGTTCAGGCTGAACGCCCGACGTCGGCGGCACGCGTTCCCCGCACCTTGCACCAGCGGTGCCGTGAATCCTTAAGGCGTGATATCTCCACGTAAAAACGTCCGTGCATAGCCGCCAATCAGCGTGCGATCGCCTTTCCATTCGCAAAACAGCTCACCGCCGCGGGCGGAAATCTGCCGGGCATGCAGTTTATGGCGCCCCAGGCGTGCAGCCCAATAAGGTGCCAGCGAGCAGTGCGCAGAGCCGGTCACCGGGTCTTCGCCGCCGTCGAGGGTAAAATAACGCGAGACAAAATCTACCTTTTCACCCGGGGCACTGACGATGACCGCGCGGCCGGCCAGCGCGATTAACGCCGGAATATCCGGCTGCAACGCCCGCACCTGAGCTTCGCTATCCAGCAACACCAACAACGCGGTGGCCTGCCATACGTCCTGCGGTTTCACGCCGAGCAGCGCCGTCAACCCGGCCGGCTCTGCTACCTTTTGCGGTAATCGCGAAGGGAAATCCAGGATCAACCGCTCGCCGTCGTCGGCATCACGCTTGACGTACAGCTCACCGCCGACCGAGCGGAAACGGATATCCTGCAGCGCCGGATTCATCGCGCTGAACATCACATGTGCCGCCGCCAGCGTACCGTGGCCGCAGAGATCCACCTCACGCTGCGGGGTGAACCAGCGAATCGCCGACATATCGCCATCGTCCCAGACAAAACTGGTTTCCGGCAGGCACAGCTCATTGGCAATGGCCTGCATCTCGGCAGTCGACAACGGTTGTTTCAGCAGGCATACACCCGCCGGATTGCCACGCAAGCCTTCACCGGTAAACGCCACTACGTGGAAGTAATTTTCCGCCATCCGCAATTCCTTAATGCCAGATAAGTAACACGCAGGCCGCAGTTAACAGCCCCATGGAAAGGTTAAAAATGATCCAGGCCTTTTTGCTGCGCAGCAAACGGCCAATCACCGTGCCGAACCCCAGCCAAATCACCCCGGCTACGACATTCACCACGAAAATACCCAGCGCAATCGCCAGAATAGAAGCGTTATATTTATCGCCCGCCAGACTGAAGCTCGCCACCGCGCCCAATGCCATCAGCCAGGCCTTGGGGTTGAGGAACTGCAACAGCCAGCCCTGATACAACCCTATAGGCTGCGGCGGCGCCACGTCGGTTTCCAGCTTTTCATAGGCGGCGGTAGCGACTTTCCACGCCAGCCATAACAGATACAGGCTGCCGAGGACTTTCAGGAGCAGGTGCAGCGCAGGGTAAACCAAAATCAGGCTACCGACGCCGAATGCCACCAGCAGCAAAATGCTTTGCATGCCGAGCATAATGCCCATCATCAACAGCAGTGAGCGCATAAAGCCAAAGTTGGCGCCGGAGGTGGTCAGTAACATATTGTTGGGGCCAGGCGTGATCGCGGCCACCCACAGGAAGCCTAACATCGAAAGAAATAAACTCGGTTCCATGAAGCGGGTGCTCCTCACCCGGGGTGTTTTTTGCAGTATTATTGTTAACTAATGGTATTGAAGCTAACAGTGCGCTATTGATCAGACAATAGCCGCCAATAAGATTTTTACTCAGGTTATGCATGAATCCTTTCGCCCTTTGACCGGGGCCAGTAACCCACATTTGCAAACGCTGCTGCCACGGCTGGTGCGCCGCCGCGTGCGGTTGAAACCGCACTGGCAGCGGCTGGAATTGCCCGACGGCGATTTTGTCGATCTCGCCTGGAGCGAAGATCCGGCGCAGGCCGCCGGCAAGCCGCGCGTGGTGCTGTTTCATGGGCTGGAAGGCAACTTCTACAGCCCCTATGCCCATGGTTTGCTCAGCGCCTGGCGTGAAAAAGGCTGGCTCGGGGTCGTTATGCATTTTCGCGGTTGCAGCGGCGTACCGAACCGCAAACAACGCATCTATCACTCCGGGGAGACGGAGGATGCACGATTTTTTCTGCGGTGGCTGCGTGCCACCCACGGCGAAGTGCCGACGGCGGCGGTTGGCGTCTCGCTCGGCGGCAACATGCTGGCCTGCTACCTGGCGCAGCAAGGGGCAGACAGCCTGTTGCAGGCGGCGGTGATCGTGTCCGCACCGCTGATGCTGGAGCCCTGTTCATTGCGAATGGATCAAGGGTTCTCGCGCGTTTATCAGCACTATCTGCTCGGGCAATTGAAACAAAACGCCACCCGCAAGCTGCTGCACTATCCCGACACCCTGCCGCTCAAACTGCCGCAACTCCGGGCGCTGCGCCGTATCCGAGATTTTGACGATGTCATAACCTCACGCGTCCACGGCTTCAGCAACGCCACCGATTACTACCGCCGTTGCAGCGCGCTGCCGCTGTTACCGGCAATTCAGACGCCGCTGCTGATCATCCATGCCAAAGACGATCCCTTCATGACCGACGCAGTGATCCCCGACATCGCCAACCTGCCGCGCAACATTGAATACCAACTGACCGAGTTTGGCGGCCACGTCGGCTTCGTCGGCGGCAGTTTGAACAAACCCCACATGTGGCTGGAATACCGTATTCCATCCTGGCTTTCCCCTTATCTGGAACCCGCAACGTGATTATCCCCTGGAAAGAACTGGAAACCGAGACCCTGAACAGCCTGATCGAATCCTTTGTGCTGCGCGAGGGCACCGACTACGGCGAACACGAACGTTCGCTGGAGCAGAAAGTGGAAGACGTTCGCCGCCAGTTGCAAAACGGCGAGGTACTGCTGGTATGGTCAGAACTGCATGAAACCATCAACATCATGCCGCGCGGACAGTTCCGCGCCGGGCAGGAAGAAATTTAGTGCCTGCCGGTTCTATGACTGACGGAAAAAATCAGGTAACAATGAACCATTGCAAACCCGCGCGCGGAATTTTGCCCTTGGCGAAAGGGCGTCAAACAGACCAATAACCCTACTCTGACGCCGGCGCATTTAACACGGAGTGACAACCACATGTCCGCCAAACATCCCGTTATCGCAGTGACCGGCTCCAGCGGCGCCGGCACCACCACCACCAGCGTAGCGTTTCGCAAGATATTCCAGCAGTTGAACATCCGCGCGGCGGAGCTGGAAGGCGACAGCTTCCACCGCTATACCCGGCCGGAAATGGACGCGGCGATCCGCAAAGCGCGCGATCTGGGTCGTCATATCAGCTATTTCGGGCCTGAGGCCAACGACTTCGGCCTGCTGCAACAGAGCTTTATCGAGTACGGCAAGAACGGCACCGGACGGTCGCGCAAGTATCTTCATACCTACGACGAAGCGGTACCCTATAACCAGGTACCCGGCACCTTTACGCCGTGGGAAGCGCTGCCGGCGCCGACCGACGTGCTGTTCTATGAAGGGTTGCATGGCGGCGTGGTTACCGAACATACCGACGTGGCCAAACATGTCGATCTGCTGGTCGGCGTGGTGCCAATCGTTAACCTGGAATGGATCCAAAAGCTGATCCGCGATACCGGCGAGCGTGGCCATTCCCGTGAAGCGGTGATGGATTCTGTGGTGCGTTCGATGGAAGACTATATCAACTACATCACGCCGCAGTTCTCGCGCACCCACATCAACTTCCAGCGCGTGCCGACGGTCGATACCTCCAACCCGTTCGCCGCCAAAGCCATTCCTTCACTGGATGAAAGCTTCGTGGTGATTCATTTCCGTGGGCTGGATCAGATCGATTTCCCTTATCTGCTGGCGATGCTGCAAGGCTCTTTTATCTCGCACATCAATACGCTGGTAGTGCCGGGCGGCAAGATGGGGCTGGCGATGGAGCTGATCATGGCGCCGCTGGTGCAGCAACTGCTGGAGGGCAAAAAAATCGGGTAATGGGCCGGAGTGCGGCGGCAGGCCGCGCCCCTTTATTCTTGCGCTTTACGCCACGTCGCGGATTTCAAAGCTGTGGGTCACGCTGGCGGCCTTGTTCAGCATCAGCGATACCGAGCAATATTTCTCGGCGGAGAGGTTCACCGCACGTTCAACGATCTTGTCCGTCAGATCCTTACCGGTCACGATAAAATGCAGGTTGATATGGGTAAATACGCGCGGCGCTTCTTCACGCCGTTCGGAGGTCAGTTTCACCTCGCAATCACGCACGTCATTCCGCCCTTTTTTCAGGATCGACACCACGTCGATAGCGCTGCATCCGCCCACCGACATCAGCACCATTTCCATTGGGCTGGGCGCTTTATCACCGGCGTTGCCATCCATCAATACCTGATGGCCGGACGAGGACTCCCCCAGAAACGTCAACCCTTCTACCCACTTAACTCTTGCCCGCATGCTGGTCACTCCGGTTAATTTCTTAAAATCAGGGTACGCTTTCGCATAGAAACTGGCAACGGAACCTGATGCTAATCATGTGCGAGCAAGACAACACGAGACACTCGCCTCACTCTGTGCTACAAACAGAGCCGCAATAAATCTTTCCGGGACACTGATTTCAGGGAAACTCCCAGAGAAAGGCTCCTTTACCGGTATGTTAATAGAATGTAGCTTGCAGCTCTCCCGGCAAGTTAATATGCTAGAGCGACAGCGTATATTTATGACACGCCTCAAAACCTGCTGCCAGCCACCCTTAAAACAACGGCGACAGCACGTTTTACAGGGAACTCTGACCCCTGTGACACAAGGCAGCGATAACAACAGAGGATAACAGCGAATGGTTCTCGGCAAACCGCAAACAGACCCTACACTCGAATGGTTCCTGTCTCATTGCCATATCCACAAATATCCATCCAAAAGTACGCTGATTCACCAAGGTGAAAAAGCCGAAACGCTTTACTACATCGTAAAAGGCTCCGTCGCGGTGCTGATTAAAGATGAAGAAGGTAAAGAGATGATCCTGTCCTACCTTAACCAGGGGGATTTCATCGGCGAGCTTGGATTATTTGAAGAAGGCCAGGAGCGTAGCGCCTGGGTCAGGGCGAAGACCGCCTGTGAAGTGGCTGAGATTTCTTACAAGAAATTCCGCCAGCTGATTCAGGTCAACCCGGACATCCTGATGCGCCTGTCAGCGCAGATGGCAAGCCGCCTGCAAGTAACCTCAGAGAAAGTGGGTAACCTCGCCTTCCTGGACGTTACCGGCCGCATCGCGCAAACGCTGCTGAACCTGGCGAAGCAGCCCGATGCCATGACTCACCCAGACGGCATGCAGATCAAAATCACCCGCCAGGAAATTGGCCAGATCGTCGGTTGTTCACGTGAAACCGTCGGCCGCATTCTGAAAATGCTGGAAGATCAAAACCTGATCTCCGCCCACGGCAAAACCATTGTCGTTTACGGCACGCGTTAATCACTGAAAAAACGGCGCGATGATTCGCGCCGTTTTTTTATGCCCCGACCGATCATGTGGCGTCGACTGATTTACCACCCGGAAGTCAATTACGCACTGCGGCAAACGCTGGTGCTGTGTCTGCCGGTGCTCCTTGGCCTGCTGATCGGCCACCTGCAACTCGGCCTGCTGTTTTCCCTGGTTCCCGCCTGCTGCAACATCGCCGGGCTGGACACGCCCCACAAACGTTTTTTCAAACGCCTGATCGTCGGCGGCTCACTGTTCGCACTCAGCAGCCTGTTGCTGCAGCAGGCATTGCTGTGGCAACTGCCGCTGCCGGCGTTGATGCTCGGCCTGGCGCTGCTGCTCGGCGTCAGCGGCGAAATCAGCCCGTTGCATGCCCGCCTGCTCCCCGCCGCGTTGATCGCCGCCATCTTTTCTCTCAGCATGGCCGGCACGGTGCCGCTGTGGTACGCCCCCTTACTGTATGTGGTGGGTACCGCCTGGTACGGCCTGTTCACCTGGTTCTGGTTCAAGCTGTGGAAAGAACAGCCGATGCGCGAATCGCTGAGCCAGCTTTATCTGGAACTGGCCGACTACTTTGAAGCCAAGTATTCCCTGTTAACCCAACATACCGATCCGCAAAACGCGTTACCGCCATTGCTGGTGCGCCAGCAAAAAGTGATGGACCTGATCAGCCTGCTGTATCAGCAACTCAACTTTTTGCCGCACGCCAATAATCTCGAGCAAAAGCGCCTGCAACGGACCTTTCAGGTCGCGTTGGATCTGCAGGAACACATTACCGTCAGCCTGCACCTGCCGGAAGAAGTGCAAAAGCTGGTGGAGCAAAGCCAGGCCGAGGCGATTATCCGCCGCAATGCGCAGGTGATTGCCGGCCGGCTGCGCACGGTGGCGCACGATATTCTCTACCATCAATACTCCCAGCGCTTCAGTATGACCCACGAGCTGGCGGCCCTGGAGAAAGTGGCCGCACAACACCCCGACAACCCGGTGGGCCAGTTCTGTTACTACCACTTCAGCCGTATCGCGCGCCTGCTGCGCACCCAGCATCCGTTATACCGTCGCGACCTGATGGCCAATCAAAACCGCCTGCCGTTCTGGCCGGCACTGTTCAGCTACCTGTCGCTCAAGTCCAATGCCCTGCGCAATGCGGCCCGGTTAGGAGTGATGTTGGCGGCAGGCAGTAGCCTGGGCATGTTTTTCAATCTGCCAAAACCTTACTGGATCCTGCTGACCATCATGCTGGTGAGCCAGAACGGCTACAACGCCACCCGGGTACGCATCCAGCACCGTGCGCTCGGCACATTGGCCGGGCTGGTGATCGCCGCCGGGTTGCTGCAGTTGCAAATGCCCGAGGGCGCTACCCTGAGCGTGATGTTGGTCATTACGCTGGCGGCCTATCTGGTTGCGCGTAAAAACTACGGGCTGGCGGTGATAGGCTTTACGGTGACGGCGGTCTATACCCTGCAACTGCTGGCGCTGAACGGCACGCATTTCCTGATACCTCGTCTGATCGACACTCTGATCGGCTGCGTGTTGGTGTTCAGCGGCACCATCTGGCTGTGGCCACAGTGGCAAAGCGGCCTGCTGCGCAAGAACGCCCATCAGGCGCTGGAGAAAGATCAACAGGCGCTTCGCCTGCTGCTGGAAGAGCAGGAACCCGATCCCAGCGCGCTGGCTTACGCGCGCATGCAGGTGAATCAGGCGCACAACGCGCTGTTCACCTCGCTCAACCAGGCGATGCAGGAGCCGGGGTTTGAATCCAGCTATCTGGCAGATATGCGCCTGTGGGTGACGCACAGTCAATTCATTGTCGAACACCTGAACGCCATGACCATTCTGGCGCGCGAGCACTATATGCTGACGCCAAAGCTGGCGCAGGAGTATCTGCAAACCTGTGAGATCGCGCTGCAAAGCTGCCAGCAGCGGCTGGAATACGACGGGCCGAGCGGCAGCAACAGCATCATGCAGCCACCGGATTTACACCCGGAAATGCCGGTCACCGAGATGGAGCGCCACCTGCGCCGCATCCTGTCCCACCTGAGCGTCATGCACACCATTTCGTCGCTGGCCTGGCGTCAGCGCCCGCATCACGGCATCTGGCTGAAACGCAAACTGCGCGATCAATAAGGGCGCCCTGCGGCGCCCCTTGTCATTCCTGGATGGAATTAAGCGTTAATCACGTCCTGCACCGCCAGTTCAAACAGTGCCATGCCATCCTCGATGTCTTTCAGTTCCACGACCAGAGAAGGGGCAAAGCGGATCACATTAGGGCCGGCGTTGAGGATCATCAGCCCACGCGCGGCCGCGGCGGTGAGGAAATCGCGCGCCTTGCCGTGATACGGTGGCGTCAGTTCAGCGCCAATCAGCAACCCCATGCCGCGAATGTCGCTGAAAATACCGTATTTCTCGCCAATTTCCCGCAATGCCTGCACGTACAGATGATGACGCTGTTCGATGCCGCTCAGCACTTCCGGGGTAT
This sequence comes from Serratia inhibens, assembly GCF_003591175.1. Taxonomy (GTDB): domain Bacteria; phylum Pseudomonadota; class Gammaproteobacteria; order Enterobacterales; family Enterobacteriaceae; genus Serratia; species Serratia inhibens. The sequence goes on from NZ_QYYG01000008.1 coordinate 30,597, forward strand.
TGATCACGTCCAGCGCCGCTTCCGCCACCGCACAGGCCAGCGGATTACCGCCGTAAGTGGTGCCATGGGTACCCACCTGCATCACCGAAGCAATCTCTTCGGTGGTCAGCATGGCGCTGACCGGGAAACCGCCGCCCAGCGCTTTGGCGGTGGTGAGGATATCCGGCGTCACGCCATAATGCATATAGGCGAACAGCTTGCCGCTGCGCCCCATGCCGCTTTGCACTTCGTCGAACACCAGCAGCGCTTGGTGCTTATCGCACAGTTCGCGCACACCTTTGAGGAATTCGGCGTCCACCGGAGTTATCCCGCCTTCGCCCTGGATCGGCTCCATCACCACCGCACAGGTATGGTCGTCCATCACCGCTTTTACCGCCGCCAGATCGTTGAACGGCACGTGCACGATATCCGCCGGTTTTGGGCCAAAACCATCAGAATACTTGGCCTGCCCGCCCACCGAAACGGTGAACAGCGTGCGCCCGTGAAAGGCGTTATAAAACGCGATGATTTTGGTTTTATACGGACTGTGGCGGCTAATGGCGTAGTGACGCGCCAGCTTGAAGGCCGCTTCATTGGCTTCCGCGCCTGAGTTGGCGAAAAACACCCGATCGGCAAAAGTGGCATCAATCAGTTTGCCGGCCAGCCGCAACGCCGGCTCATTGGTGAAGACGTTGCTGGTATGCCACAAGGTTTCCCCCTGCTGCTTCAGCGCCTCAACCAAGGCAGGATGGCAATGCCCTAACGCCGTGACCGCAATGCCGCCGGAGAAATCGATGTACTCTTTCCCCTGCTGATCCCACACGCGGCTGCCTTTGCCCTTCACCGGGACAAACTGGGCAGGTGCATAAACAGGCAAGATAACCTGATCAAAAGTGCTGCGGCTTACTGGGTATTTTTCGGTCATTATGGGGTCCACCCTAAAATTGATTCGGTACTTTCACTGCCATTAAGTGAAAATATAATCACAAAATATGCATAAAAAACCAATAAAGGGCAAACGCAAATCGTCTTCGTCGGCAAAAAAAAACTAACTGATTAACTTTTAAGGAAATTATCCAGCAGTTGGTGACCCTGCTCGCTCAAGATGCTCTCAGGATGGAACTGCACCCCTTCCAGTGCCAGCTGACGGTGGCGGATGCCCATGATTTCATCGCGAATACCGTCGCGCTCGCTCCAGGCAGTGACTTCGAAGCAGGCAGGCAGCGTGGCGGCTTCCAGCACCAGCGAGTGGTAGCGGGTAACGGTCAACGGGTTGTTCAGCCCGCGAAATACGCCGCTGTCGAGATGGCGGATCGCTGAGGTTTTACCGTGCATCACCTCGCGGGCGCGCACCACCTTTGCACCAAACGCCTGGCCCAGCGCCTGATGCCCCAGGCAAACGCCGAGGATCGGCAGCTTACCGGCAAAATGACGGATCGCGGCCAGCGAGATGCCGGCTTCGTTCGGGGTGCAAGGGCCAGGGGAGATCACCAGACGCTGCGGCGCCAGCCGTTCGATATCGGCCAGTTGCAGCTCATCGTTACGCTTCACCAGCACCTCGGCGCCTAATTCGCAGAAGTACTGGTAAAGGTTATAGGTAAAAGAGTCGTAGTTATCGATCAACAGCAGCATAGTGTTTCCAACGGACATCATCGTAGGGGGCAAGTATCTCGCCCCGATTTACACGGGCGCAGTATACAACGCCCCTGCAATACTGCCGCTATCGATAATTTCCGCTTACTTTTTACGGCCGCCCATGATCGAACCCAGCACGCCGCGCAGGATCTGGCGGCCGAGATCGCGCGCCATGCTCTTGGCGGCGGTCTGGACAATACCGTCGCGCTTGCCGCCGCGCGGGCCGGTGGAGCCGAACAGAATTTCGTTCAGGCCGCCCATCAGGCCACCGCCCGCCTGCTGCTGCGCCTGCGGTTGTTGCGCCGATTGGCCCGGCTGCGGGCTGCCGACGGTGGCGAACCCTTCCGACGACAGCTTCTCATAAGCCGATTCGCGATCGACCATATCCTCGTAGCGGCCATACAGCGGTGACTTGTTAATTGCGCTGTTTAGCCCTTCAGCCCCCAGCATGCCCATTTTGGACTCCGGCGCGATCACCATCGCACGCTCCACCACGTTAGGCCGCCCTTTCTCGTCGAGGAATGACACCAGCGCCTCGCCCACGCCCAGTTCGGTGATCGCCGTTTCCGCGTCGAAAGCCGGGTTGGCGCGCAGGGTTTGCGCTGCGGCTTTCACCGCTTTCTGATCGCGAGGGGTAAAGGCGCGCAGGGCATGCTGCACGCGGTTGCCCAACTGACCAAGCACGCTGTCCGGGATATCCAACGGGTTTTGGGTGACAAAATAGATGCCGACGCCTTTGGAGCGGATCAGGCGCACCACCTGCTCGATTTTGGTCAGCAGCGCTGCCGGCGCATCGTTGAACAGCAGGTGCGCTTCGTCGAAGAAGAACACCAGTTTCGGCTGTTCCGGGTCGCCCACTTCCGGCAGGTGTTCGAACAATTCGGCCAGCAGCCACAGCAGGAACACCGAATACAGCTTCGGTTGATTGATCAGCTTGTCCGCCGCCAGCAGGTTAATGATGCCATGGCCGTTGGCGTCGGTTTTCATCAGGTCGTTGATGTCCAGCATCGGCTCGCCGAAGAACTGATTGGCGCCCTGCTCCTCCAGCGTGAGCAGGCCGCGCTGAATAGCGCCGACCGAGGCGGAAGAGATATTGCCGTACTGGGTCTGGAACTGTTTGGCGTTGTCGCCCACGTATTGCACCATGGCACGCAGGTCTTTCATGTCCAGCAACAACAGCCCATTGTCGTCGGCGATTTTGAATACCAGTTGCAGCACGCCGCTTTGCACATCGTTCAGATCCAGCAAGCGCCCTAACAGCAGCGGCCCCAGATCGGAAACGGTCGCACGGATCGGGTGGCCCTTCTCGCCATAGATATCCCAGGGAATGATGGTGCAGGCCTGTGGCTGCCAGTCGCTAACCCCAATCGCCGACAGACGCGCTTGCAGCTTTTCGGAGGGCACGCCTTCGGTGCCGATCCCCGACAGATCGCCCTTCACGTCCGACAAGAACACCGGTACGCCGATACGCGAAAACTGCTCGGCCATTCTTTGCAGCGTCACGGTTTTACCGGTCCCGGTCGCGCCGGTAATCAGGCCATGGCGATTCGCCAAAGCGGGCAGGATCGCCAGATCCTGTACCGGTTTCCCGTCCTTCATCGCTTTGGCGATAATCCGTGCTTCACTCATTTTCTTTTCCTTTGACGCTGACCCGGCGCGAAAAGCGCCTGTTGATGTCAATAAAGCTATAAGCGCGGCGTAACCCCGTCAAGGACAAACAAAAAGGGCGTCATCAAGACGCCCATAAAGCCAATAATTTCAGAATCTGCTGATCCTCGTACTGGCAGTTTCTACCTGCTTGAACAATAAGCCACCGGTGATATAGTAAGATTTACGTTGTATATACGAGGTCATTATCATGTCTGAATCTACCGTGGTTATCCGAGTGGATGAGGAATTAAAAATCGCCTTTGCCAGCGCTGCCAAAGCAGCTGATCGCACCGCATCTCAGTTGCTGCGTGATTTCATGCGTGATTTTGTCAGTCGGCAAACTCATCAGAAAGAGTATGAGCAGTGGCTACAGGAAAAAGTGGATTTGAGCCGTAAAGCGCTTAATGAAGGAAAAATCACTGATAATGAAGCAGTTGAGGCCTACTTCGCTGAACGCAGGTCAAAACTGATAAGGTAATGCGATAAGGAAATATCGTGACACTCAAGTGGACGGAACCCGCGATTGCCGATCGTATGGCAATTTATGATTACCTGGAAACAAAGAATCCGGCCACAGCTATAGAAATTGATAGCTTGATTTCGGCAGATGCGACACGACTCTCACAAAACCCATCCAGTGGAAAACCAGGCCGAGTGCCCGGTACGCGTGAAATGGTTATTCATCATTCCTATTTTCTGGTTTATGAATTAATCAACGGATTAATCATTATGCTGGCCGTAGTTCATGCCCGCCGTCAGTGGCCCGCCAATTAATCATCCCCGCAGCCCCAGCTCTTCCTTCAGGGCTTTCAGGTAGCGACGGCTGACCGGCACCGGTTCACCGGCCGGCATGATCATCTCCGCCGCACCGCTGTCCTCGAAGCGAATTTCGCGCACCTGCTCCAGATTGACCAGATACTGGCGGTGGCAGCGCACCAGCGGCGTACGGAGCTCCAGCGTCCGCAGCGTCAGCTCGGTGAAACACTCCATGCCGTCATTGCGCACCACAAATACCCCGCTCAACCGCGAACGGACAGCCACCACCTCGTCAAAACGCAGCAGGTAGATGCGGCTGTGGCCGGTGCAGGGAATGTATTTCAGATAGCCGGCACTCTCATCCAGTGCGGCGACATTCTGCTGCCCACGGTGCTGCTGCAGGCGCTGCAGCGTTTTGCTCAACCGCTTCGGCTCCGCCGGTTTCAGCAGATAATCAAACGCATGTTCTTCAAAAGCCTGCACCGCGTACTCGTCGTAGGCGGTCAGGAATACGATATGCGGCATGCGGTTGGGATCGAGCATCCCCACCATCTCCAGCCCGGTGATGCGCGGCATCTGAATATCCAGGAACACCACGTCCGGCTGCAGACGGTGGATCCCACTGATGGCTTCTATCGCGTTGGCGCATTCGCCGACGATGCAGATGCCGTCTTCCGCCTCCAGTAAATGCCGCAGGTTATCGCGTGCGGAAGGTTCGTCATCGACAATCAGTACGTTTAACATCAGGCAACCCTCGCCAGCGGTACGTTGAGCGTAATGCGGGTGAATGTTTGCGGCTCGCAGGCTACCTGAACGCCATAACCGTCGCCGTAGCGTACGCGTATACGCTTATCCACCAGGTTCATCCCCAGCCCGCTGTTGTTCGGCTGCGGCTGGAACAAGCCAGCGTTATCAGTCACTTGCAGCAGCAGGCACGCCCCCTCGCGCCGCGCACCGATATCAATCCGTCCCACGCCCAACAGTTGCGACGTGCCGTGCTTGATGGCGTTCTCGACGATCGGTTGCAGCGAAAAGGCCGGCAACCGCACCGCCAACAGTTCTGCCGGCAGCGAAACCGCGATCTCCAGCCGATCGGCAAAACGCGCCTGCTCAATTTGCAGGTAGGCGTTCACGTGTTCAAGCTCGTCCGCCAGGCTGACCTCGTCATCCGAACGTTTCAGGTTTTTGCGGAAAAAGGTGGAAAGATACTGCACCAGCTCACAGGCCCGTTCGCCATCACGCCGGATCACCGCCACCAGCGTATTCAGGGCGTTAAACAGGAAGTGCGGGTTAACCTGTGCATGCAGCAGCTTGATTTCGGACTGCGCCAGCAGCTGTTTATGGCGCTCATACTGCCCGGCCATAATCTGCGCGGACAACAGGCTGGCGATACCCTCGCCCAGCGTACGATTGATGGTGCTGAACAACCGACTTTTGGGCTCGTACAGCTTGATGGTGCCGATCACCCGCTGATTCTCGCCGCGCAGCGGGATCACCAGGGTCGAACCCAGCTTGCAGTTGGGGTTGATCGAGCAGCAGTAGGAAAGCTCGTTACCGTCGGCGTACACCACTTCGTTGTTATCGATAGCGCGGTGCGAATGCCCCGATGAGATCGGCGTGCCCGGCAAATGGTGGTCATCGCCAATGCCGATAAACGCCAGCAGCTTCTCGCGATCGGTTATCGCCACCGCGCCAATGCCCAGTTCCTGATAGATCACCCGCGCCACCTTCATGCTGTTTTCCTGATCGAACCCCTGCCGCAGAATACCTTCGGTGCGTTCGGCAATCTTCAGCGCCTTGGCGGAAAACGCGCTGGTGTATTTCTCGAACATCGCCCGCCGGTCCAGCAGGATTTGCATGAACATCGCCGCCCCCAGGGTATTGGCGATCAACATCGGCAAGGCAATGTGCTCCACCAGCCGCAGCGCCTCGTCGAAAGGCCGCGCAATCGCCAGAATAATCGCCATCTGCAACACTTCGGTGACCAACGCCACGCCGGCGACAAACAACGGATTAAACAGCAGGTCGATACGTCTGTGACGCATGGCGATGCTGTGTACCAGCCCGCCGACCAACCCTTCCGCTACCGTGGATACCGCGCAGGCAATGTCGGTCATGCCGCCCAGCGTATAACGGTGCAGACCTCCGGTCAGCCCCACCAGAAAACCGACCGAAGGCCCGCCCAGCAGGCCCCCCAGCACGGCGCCGATGGCGCGGGTATTGGCTATCGAGCCTTCGACGTGCAGGCCGAAATAGGTGCCCATGATGCAGAACACCGAGAAGATGAGGTAGCACAACAATTTATGCGGCAGCCGGATGGTCACCTGCGTCAGAGGAATAAATAGCGGGGTTTTGCTCAGCAAATAAGCAATGACAAGATAAACGCACATCTGCTGCAACAACAGCAGAACCTGGGTAAATTCAAACATGGCAGCCGCTCATTCCGAGAGAAAACAAAGGCAAAACGCCGGGTTTCCGGTCTGATTATAAGCGGGCTATTAAAACATGCGGCGGGGAAGAAAACAGTGATGCAGGCAAAGCTTCGGAAGGAAGGAATGGCCGACCCCGGCGGGATCGGCGCAAAAAATTTATGGCAGCACTTTGGCTGACAAGATGACGATAGGCTTGCTCGGCACATTCTGGTACGGGCCCACATTGCCGGTCGGCGCCTGGGAAATTTTGTCCACCACGTCCATACCCTTAACCACTTTACCGAATACCGCATAACCGAAGTCGCGCTGGCCGTGATCCAGGAAGGCGTTATCCGCCACGTTCAGGAAGAACTGGCTGGTGGCGCTGTCTTTATCGGCAGTACGCGCCATCGAGATGGTGCCGCGCAGATTGCGCAGGCCGTTATCGGCTTCGTTCTTGATTGGCGCGTTAGTGGTTTTTTGCTGCATATCCGCAGTAAAACCGCCGCCCTGAACCATAAAGCCCGGGATCACGCGGTGGAAAACGGTGTTGTTGTAATAGCCGCTGTTCACGTAGTCGACGAAGTTCTTGGTGGAAACCGGAGCCTTCTGACTGTCGAGCGCCAATTCGATATTCCCTGCCGAGGTGGTCAGCATGACATGAGTTTCACCGGCGGCGAGCGCAGCGGGTGTCATTGCTGTCAGGGAACACAGCGCAACGAAGGTCACTAAAGTACGTTTGAACATTAACGGGTCCTTTCTCTGAGAGACAAACAACGGAAAAGCGCTTTGATTCTAAAGAGCTGTACCTGCGAGTGCCAGCCATTTACCTATATTTACGCAATTGAGGGGGCATATCTTGGCCAGCCGCAGTTTTTACTGCCAAAAGTATGATCGCCGATACCCTTTTTGCCAACTGCATCACGCCTTTTTTGCCCTTTTCACACCTTCGTCGTTTTTTGCGACACAACTCCCGGTTTAGTTCTCGATTCCCGTTACTCTAGACAAATGAGAGCGCTCTCATTTTAGAGAGACCGAGTTAACGCAGGTCCGCCGGCACCGCTGTCGCGCGATAACAGGAGAAATAACGTGAGTGAATTGATGACTGAAATCAGCCCCGATTTTGAAAGCACCATCATGGAACTGTTGGTGTTCTCCGGTGGTGCCCGCAGCAGTGCCCTGATGGCGTTGCAACAAGCGCGTGCCGGGGACTTTACCGCTTCAGCCAAACACATGGCCGAATCGAAACAGTCGGTGAAAAAGGCGCATCTTATCCAGACCCAGTTGATCGGCCTGGATGAAGGCTGCGGCAAACTGGCCATCAACCTGATTACCGTACATGCTCAAGACCACCTGATGAACGCCATGGTGATCCAGGATCTGGCGGACGACATGATTGAACTTTACCGCCGTCAGGCACTGTTGGAGACTCGCGCATGAATTCGTTGAAAATCGCCGTTATCGGCGGCGGCAGCAGCTATACGCCAGAGTTGGTCGATGGGTTGATCCAACGCATCGAAGAACTGCCGGTGACCGAATTGGCGCTGGTAGACGTTGAACCGGGCCGCGAGAAGGTAGAGATCATCGCCGCGCTGACCCGCCGCATGCTGGCGCGCAATGGGCTGGAACAGGTGAAGGTCAGCGTGCATTTTGAGCTGGATGACGCCATTCGCAACGCCCATTTCGTCCTGACCCAGTTTCGCATCGGCCAGTTGCCGGCGCGCGCCGCCGACGAACGTCTCGGCCTGAAATACGATTTGATCGGCCAGGAAACTACCGGCGTGGGCGGCTTCGCCAAAGCGCTGCGCACCATCCCGGTCATGCTGGATATTGCGCGCAGAGTGGAAAAACTGGCGCCGGACGCCTGGATCATTAACTTCACCAACCCGGCAGGCATCGTCACCGAAGCGGTCTCCCGCTACACCAAAGCGAAAATTATCGGCCTGTGCAACGTGCCAATCAGCATGCACCACATGATCGCCACTATGCTAAAAAGCCCCTATGAAGACGTGCAGCTGCAGTTCGCCGGGCTGAACCACATGGTGTGGGTACATCAGGTGCTGCAAAACGGCCATGACGTGACCGCCAGGGTGATCGACATGCTGTGCGACGGTGCAGCGCTGACCATGAACAACATCAAGGAAGAGCCTTGGCAACCGGACTTCCTGCGCGCCGTAGGTGCTATCCCCTGCCCGTATCATCGTTATTTCTACCAGACCAAAGAGATGCTGGCCGAAGAAGTGACCGCGGCGGCCGAGCGCGGCACCCGTGCCGAACAGGTGATGAAGGTAGAGAAAGAGCTGTTTGAGCTGTATGCCGATCCTCAGCTCGACAGCAAGCCTGAACAGCTGAGTTTTCGCGGTGGATCATACTATTCGGAAGTGGCGCTGGAGCTGATTCGTGCGATCCATAATAATCTCGGTACGCAATTAGTCGTCAATACCGCAAACCGGGGCGCCATTCGCGGCTTACCGGACGATGCCGTGATAGAAATCAACTGTATCGTCGATGCGCAAGGTGCGCACCCGCTGACCTTCGGCACGCTGCCGGACGCCATGCACGCACTGACCCAGCAGGTGAAGGCCTATGAGCGCCTGACCATCGAAGCCGCAGTGCATGGCGATCGCCGCAGCGGGCTGCTGGCGCTGGTCACCAACCCGCTGGTGGCCAATGCCAACGTAGCGCAACCGCTGCTGGAAGACGTGCTGGCGGTGAATGCGCCTTATCTGCCGCAGTTTAAATAACCGTCTGACGGGACGCGGTTGCTGATACATTGCTATACCTATATGCAGGGGTTCGGTACGCCGAACCCGGTTCAAGCCGTAATCAGGAGTCGGATGATGGTGACACTGGAAGATGTCGCAGCTTTGGCGGGCGTGTCCCGCGCCACCGTGTCACGCGTAGTGAATGGCGATACCAACGTTAAAGCGCCGACCCGCGAGAAGGTTGAACGGGCGGTAGCTCAACTCGGCTATACCCCCAATCCCGCCGCCCGCGCGCTGGCTTCCAGCCACAGCAATACGCTGGGCCTGGTCACCACCTCGTATCGCGGCGGTTTCTTCGGCGCGCTGATGGACTTTGTGCAAACCGAGGCGGAATCCCAGGGTAAACAACTGCTGGTGACCCAGGGCCGCAACAGTGCGGAAAACGAATGGCGGGCGATCCAGCGGCTGTTCAGCCTGCGCTGTGACGGAGTGATCCTGCATGTGCGTTTCCTCAGCGACGATCAACTGCGCCAATTGGCGGCGGAGCAACGCTGCTTTGTGCTGCTCGATCGCCTGGTGCCCGGTCTGGAAGACCGCTGTGTCACCTTTGATCACCCGCTCGCCAGCCGCATGGCGACGCAGCAGTTGATCGATGCCGGCCACCGGCGCATTGCCTGCATCAGCGGCCCAAGCGAACGGGCTTCCAGCCGGCTGCGGCTGCAGGGTTTCGAACAGGCGATGCAGGCCGCGCATATCAAGCCGCTGGCCTGCGTGGAAGGCGTTTACGACCTGGAGAGCGGCTACCGCTGCACCGACCGGCTGCTGCAACTGCAAACCTTGCCTACCGCCATTTACTGCTGTAACGAAGAGATGGCCATCGGCGCATTGTTGGCGCTCAACGAGCACCGCCTGCGAGTGCCGCAAGATATCTCGCTGATCTGTTACGACAGCGGCGAACGCGCCCCCTTCGTTCGGCCGGCGCTGAGCAGCGTACATTTTCCGATTACCGAAATGGCGCAATACGCCACGCGGCTGCTGATTGATCCCGCCACGCCGCACATCAGCTTCGCGCCGACGATCGTCAGCCGCGACTCGATTGTGACGATAAGCAAATAGATCACAAAAAAATTTCACGACCTTTCATTGATTGCATCAAAAAGTCGACAACCATCACAAAAACTCCCGTTGTCTGTGCTAGGATCCGCTCCCTGGTGGCCTGATCGGGACTTTTCCGCTTTTACCAGGAAAAGCCAGCGGCCTTAACCCAGCGTTATACCCTATGAATTTCAAATTGCAGCTGGGCGCCCAACTGCGGTCTGAAAGGCGACGGGAATAATCCTAACAGACATAATCAGGCCCATATAATGAATGACAGCAACCGTCTACGGCTTACCTGGATCAGCTATTTTTCTTACGCGCTGACCGGCGCTTTAGTTATCGTCACAGGGATGGTGATGGGGAACATTGCGGAGTACTTTAATCTGCCGGTTTCCAGCATGAGCAACACCTTTACTTTCCTTAACGCCGGCATCTTGATTTCGATCTTCCTCAACGCCTGGTTGATGGAAATCATTCCGCTGAAGCGTCAACTGATGTTTGGCTTTATCCTGATGGTGCTGGCTGTCGCCGGGCTGATGGTGACCAAGAGCCTGACGATGTTCTCCCTGTGCATGTTTATCCTTGGCGTGGTCAGCGGTATCACCATGTCGATAGGCACCTTCCTGATCACCCATATGTACGCCGGCCGCCAGCGCGGTTCCCGCCTGCTGTTCACTGACTCCTTCTTCAGCATGGCCGGGATGATCTTCCCGATTGTCGCCGCGATGCTGCTGGCGCGTCAGATCGGCTGGTACTGGGTGTATGCCTGCATCGGCCTGCTGTACGTAGGTATCTTTGTGCTGACCCTGTTCTCCGAGTTCCCGGTGCTGGGCAACAAAGGCGCCAATGCCGGCCAGCCGGTAGCAAAAGAGAAATGGGGCATCGGCGTGCTGTTCCTGTCGATCGCCGCGCTGTGCTATATCCTCGGCCAGTTGGGCTTTATCCAATGGGTGCCGGAATACGCCACCAAATCCTTCGGTATGGACCTTGGCCAGGCCGGTAAGCTGGTGAGCGATTTCTGGACTTCGTACATGGTTGGCATGTGGGTGTTCAGCTTTATTCTGCGCTTCTTTGACTTGCAGCGCATCGTCACTGTTCTGGCCGCTCTGGCGACCGGCGCGATGTACCTGTTCGTCAGCACCGACAATCCGCAACACCTGGGTTACTACATTATGGCTCTGGGCTTCGTTTCCAGCGCGATCTACACCACGCTGATCACCCTCGGCTCGCTGCAAACCAAGGTGTCTTCACCGAAGCTGGTTAACTTCATCCTGACCTGCGGCACCATCGGCACCATGCTGACCTTCGTGGTCACCGGCCCGATCGTGGCCAAAGGCGGTGCACACGCTGCGCTGACCACCGCCAATGGCCTGTACCTGGCGGTGTTCGTCATGTGTCTGCTGCTCGGTTTCGTGACCAAGCACCGCAGCCACGGTCACGTGACGCACTAATCTGCCGTCAGTGATGTGAAAAAGCATTTCGGCGTGATGGCGTTCAGTTAAGCAAAAATGCTTGACCATCATTGCAAAAAATCAAAGTCCGGTGAGCCTCCCTCACCGGACTTTTTACATATGCCGGCGGGCACAATGAGGTTATGCCACCGACAGTTGCCAATTCAGCACCTCCGATCACCGCCTCCGCTTGCTGTTCCGCAAAACTCTGGGCTCGTAAACATGGAGCAATAAGCGTTTTGCCACTCGCTATCAAGACCTCAACTAATTAAAGCGACTTTTAATGAGCATCCATGTTATTAAAGAGTTGTTTAATAATATTCATTCTTATTAAAGGAGAGTTTAATGAAGCGCATATCTGGCCGATTTGTGACAACCCAAAGTCATCAGGAAACCGTTAGTGCCTTTGTGCCCGCACCTTTACCACCATCTGCCCCTGACCTTAATTCCAAATCCTATCAAGAACTCAATCAGCGAGCTGAGCTTGCTCTGGCCAAACTATCGGGTATGACTGGCCTGGTGACATCCGGAGAGTGGCTCATCTACAGTGCAATACGGCGAGAAGCTTTACTCACTTCTCAGATTGAAGGGACTCAGGCGACGCTGACAGATGTTTTTGATGAAGAAGCCGGATTGTCTGTAACAAATGCGAATGATGTAGAGGAAGTCACCCGGTATCTACAGGCGTTCAGGTTTGTCCGTGAGCAGATACTCTCCCCGTCTGGATTACCTGTCTCGGTCCGCTTGCTCACTGAAGCCCACAAAGTGCTTCTGGATGGCGTTCGTGGTGCAAATAAGCAGCCGGGTAGTATACGAACCAGTCAAAACTGGATTGGCGGCACACGCCCAGGCAATGCAGCCTATGTTCCTCCGCCGCCAGAGCATGTCTCCGATTTACTGGCAGATCTGGAGATTTTTATACACGATGAAAACCCAACCTTACCACCACTGGTGAGGATAGCTTTGGCGCATGCCCAGTTTGAAACTATTCACCCTTTTCTTGATGGTAATGGTCGTATAGGTCGTCTGCTAATCGCCATGTTACTTGAAACATGGAAGCTTTTGCCCGAGCCATTATTGTATGTGTCGGGTTATCTGAAGGCGCATCAGGCGGAGTACTATCGTTGTTTATCTGAAATCAGGAACAATGGAGACTGGGAATCGTGGGTGATTTTCTTTCTTGAAGGCGTTGAAATAGCTGCGGAGGAAGCACAACGAAGCATCATTCAGATAGCTTCGCTGATCGCAACCGACAGGAAAAAAGTTCTCGGAACCGCATCAAGTACATTACAAACATTGCGCCTTTTTGAGTTATTACCAACAATGCCAAAATTGACCGTGGAACGCGCTCAGGCGGAGTTAGCCGTTTCCTTCCCTACAGCCAACGCCGCCATCAAAGCGCTGGAAAATGCAGGGGTACTGATGGAGACGACAGGCCGCCTGAGAGGCAAAAGCTACGTCTACCAGACCTACGTAGATATATTGCGCAATGATTAAAAACAAAGTGTGATATGGCTTTTGTAGCAAAAGATAAAGAGTAATGCCCAAGCTTTAGCGCCGGAAATCTACCTTCTCATCCTGTGCCAGATACAGCGTGGTTTCCGCCGGCCGGGTCTCGGCAATCACCGCCCCCTGACGAATCGAATAGCGTACAGGGGTCTGGCGGCGTACCGCATCGAAACCGCTTTCCGCCGGCAGGATCACCAGGTTGGCGCTGTTGCCCGCCGCCAGGCCGTAATCGGTCAGGTGCAGGGTGCGCGCGCTGTGGCTGGTGATCAGTTTCAGCCCGTCGTCAATTTGGCCATATCCCATCAGTTGGCAGACGTGCAGCCCCATGTGCAGGACTTGCAGCATATTGGCGGTTCCCAGCGGATACCAGGGATCGAAGACGTCGTCGTGGCCAAAGCAGACGTTAATCTCCGCCTCCAGCATTTCTTTCACCCGCGTGATGCCGCGCCGTTTCGGGTAACTGTCGAAACGCCCCTGCAGGTGAATATTGACCAGCGGATTAGCGACAAAGTTAATGCCGGACATTTTCAACAAACGGAACAGCCGCGAGGTGTAAGCGCCGTTGTAAGAGTGCATCGCCGTGGTATGGCTGGCGGTGACCTTGTCGCCCATATCCAGCTTCAGCGCCAGCGCCGCCACGGTTTCGACAAAACGCGACTGCTCATCGTCAATCTCATCGCAGTGCACGTCCACCAGCCGATCGTACTTTTGCGCCAGCGCAAAGGCCTTGTGCAGCGATTCTACGCCGTATTCGCGCGTAAACTCGAAGTGCGGAATGGCCCCCACCACGTCAGCCCCCAACCGCAGCGCCTCTTCCAGCAATGCCTCGCCGTTGGGATAGGACATAATGCCCTCCTGCGGGAAAGCGACGATTTGCAGCGTTACCCAGGGCGCGACCTCCTGCTTCACCTCCAGCATGGCGCGCAACGCGGTCAGGGTCGGATCGGAGACGTCAACATGGGTACGCACGTACTGCACGCCGTTGGCGATCTGCCATTTCAGCGTCTGCCAGGCGCGTTGTTTGACGTCCTCATGGGTCAACATTGCCTTGCGCTCGGCCCAGCGTTCTATGCCTTCAAATAGAGTACCGGACTGGTTCCAGGCCGGCTGCCCGGCGGTCTGGGTGGTGTCCAAATGGATATGCGGCTCGACAAACGCCGGCAACGCCAGCCCACCCTGCGCATCAAGCACGTCGCTGCGCCACTCCTGCCCCTCAGGTTGCGGCACCAGATGGGCAATGCGCCCCTGCTCAATGGCCAGTTGCCACAGCCCTTCATGCCCGCTCAAACGCAGGTTGTCGATAAACTTCAATGGACTCTTGGCCACCCTTCACCTCTGCTGTTGCGGCTCGTTTTACTCATCATACTGGCAGCGGATCCGGCTGACAAAGCCGCAGAAGGTTTATTACTCCCTCAGCTACTCCTGCAGGGGTAAGGTTCGCGTCAACTGGCTCGTTTCAGCTAAAGGTGAATAAAAACCGCAACTTATCAAATATCGAGAAAAATCACCCATATACCACATTAGAGGTATATGAAGGTGTAATTGATTTGCATCAATAAATTGCCCGTGGGGAGGCATAAGGTAAGCTCAGGAAATCAGAATTTTGAGGCAATAATGAGCAGAGTCAAACTTGCTGTCATCGGGAACGGCATGGTCGGCCACCGGTTTATCGAAGATCTGCTGGAAAAAGCAGACAAGGACCAGTTTGAGATCACCGTATTTTGTGAAGAACCGCGCATCGCCTATGACCGCGTGCACCTGTCTTCTTATTTTGCCCACCATACCGCCGAAGAACTTTCGCTGGTGCGCGAAGGCTTTTACGAAAAACAGGGCGTAAAAGTGTTGGTCGGCGAACGCGCCATTACCATCAACCGCAGTGAGAAGGTCATTCACTCCAATACCGGCCGCTCCCTTTACTACGACAAGCTGATCATGGCCACCGGTTCTTACCCGTGGATCCCGCCGATTAAAGGCTCGGAAAGCCAGGATTGCTTCGTCTACCGCACCATTGAAGATCTGAACGCCATCGAAGCCTGCGCACGCCGCAGCAAACGCGGCGCCGTAGTTGGCGGCGGCCTGCTGGGGCTGGAAGCCGCCGGTGCGCTGAAAAGCCTGGGTGTCGAAACCCACGTCATTGAATTCGCGCCAATGCTGATGGCCGAACAGCTCGATCCTATGGGCGGCGATCAGTTGCGCCGCAAGATCGAACGCATGGGCGTCAAAGTGCACACCGGTAAAAACACGAAAGAGATCGTCAACGGCGGGGAACAGGCGCGCAAAACCATGCAGTTCGCCGACGGCACCGAGCTGGAAGTGGACTTTATCGTGTTTTCCACCGGCATCCGCGCTCAGGACAAGCTGGCTCACCAGTGTGGCCTGGCTACCGCCCGCCGTGGCGGCATCGTGATTAACGACAGTTGCCAAACCTCCGATCCGGACGTTTACGCCATCGGTGAGTGCGCCTCCTGGCATGAGCGCACCTTCGGCCTGGTGGCGCCGGGCTATAAAATGGCGCAGGTCACGGCCGATCATCTGCTGGGCCGTGAAAATGCCTTCCAGGGTGCCGACATGAGCGCCAAGCTGAAGCTGCTGGGCGTAGACGTTGGCGGCATTGGCGATGCCCACGGCCGCACTGAAGGCGCACGCAGCTACGTTTATCTGGATGAAAGCAAAGAAGTCTATAAGCGCATCATCGTCAGCGCCGACAACAAAACCCTGCTCGGCGCGGTGCTGGTCGGCGACACCAGCGACTACGGCAACCTGTTGCAACTGACGCTGAACGCCATTGAACTGCCGGAAAATCCGGACGGCTTGATCCTGCCGGCGCACGCGGGCAGCAAACCGGCCATCGGCGTAGATTCATTGCCGGAAACCGCGCAAATCTGTTCCTGCTTCGACGTCACCAAAGGCGACATCATCAAGGCGGTCGGCATGGGTTGCCACACCGTCGCGGCGATAAAATCAGAAACCAAAGCCGGTACCGGCTGCGGCGGCTGTATTCCGCTGATCACCCAGGTGCTGAACGCCGAGCTGAGCAAACAGGGCATCGAAGTTAACCATCACCTGTGCGAACACTTCGCCTATTCACGCCAGGAGTTGTACCACCTGATCCGCGTTGAAAGTATCAAGTCCTTCGACGAACTGCTGGCCAAATACGGCAAAGGTTACGGCTGCGAAGTCTGTAAACCGACCGTCGGCTCGCTGCTGGCCTCCTGCTGGAATGAGTTCGTGCTCAAACCGCAGCACACGCCGCTGCAGGACACCAACGACAACTTCCTCGGCAATATCCAGAAAGACGGTACCTACTCGGTGATCCCGCGTTCCGCCGGCGGTGAAATTACGCCGGATGGGCTGATGGCGGTCGGCCAGATTGCCAAGGAATACAACCTGTATACCAAGATGACCGGTTCTCAGCGCATCGGCATGTTCGGCGCGCAGAAAGACGACCTGCCGGCCATCTGGAGCAAGTTGATTGCCGCCGGTTTTGAAACCGGGCACGCCTACGCCAAGGCGTTGCGCATGTCGAAAACCTGCGTCGGCAGCACCTGGTGCCGCTTTGGCGTGGGTGACAGCGTCGGGTTTGGCGTCAAACTGGAACACCGCTACAAAGGCATCCGCACACCACACAAAATGAAGTTCGGCGTTTCCGGCTGTACCCGCGAATGCGCTGAAGCGCAGGGCAAGGACGTCGGCATCATCGCCACCGAGAACGGCTGGAACCTGTACGTGTGCGGTAACGGCGGCATGAAACCCCGCCACGCAGACCTGCTGGCGGCGGATCTCGACAGCGCTACGCTGGAGCGTTATCTCGACCGTTTCATGATGTTCTATATTCGCACCGCCGATAAGCTGCAACGCACCTCGGTGTGGCTGGAAAGCCTGGAAGGCGGCATCGATTATCTGCGCAAGGTGATCATTGACGACAAACTGGGCATCAACGATCAGTTGGAAGCCGAAATCGCCCGCCTGCGTGAGGCGGTGATCTGCGAGTGGAAAGAAGCCGTCGAAGATCCGCAGGCCCAGGTGCGTTTCGCCCACTTTATCAACAGCAGCCTGCGCGATCCGAACGTACAGGTCGTGGCCGAGCGCGAACAGCATCGGCCGGCACGTCCGGATGAACGCATTCCCGTCACCCTGCTGGAAGCTGAGGAGAACAACCTATGAGCCAGTGGATCACCCTTTGCCCCGTCACTGATATCTTGCCAGGCACCGGCGTGTGCGCCCTGATCGGCGAACAGCAGGTGGCGATATTCCGCCCCCATGCCGATGAGCAGGTGTTTGCTATCAGCAATATCGACCCTTTCGCCCAGGCCAGCGTGCTGTCACGTGGCCTGATCGCCGAACATCAGGGGGAACTGTGGGTCGCCAGCCCGCTGAAAAAACAGCATTTCCGCCTGCACGACGGCTACTGCCTGGAAGATGACAGCCGCTCCGTCGCGTATTTCACCAGCCGGGTAGTCGACGGCATGGTGCAGGTCGCGGCCTGACATTTTCACTTTAACCTCAGGGGAAGCAGCATGTTCACCGATACCATCAACAAATGCGCCGCTAACGCGGCACGCATCGTCAGGCTGTCGAAAGACAGCCCACTGGGCTTCTGGATCAGCTCGGCGATGGCCGGGGCTTACGTCGGCCTCGGCATCATTTTGATCTTCACCCTTGGCAATCTGGTCGATCCGTCCCTTCGGCCATTAGTGATGGGCGCCACCTTCGGCATCGCGCTGACGCTGGTGATCATCGCCGGTTCCGAGCTGTTTACCGGCCACACCATGTTCCTGACGCTGGGCGTCAAAGCCGGTACCATTCGCCACAGCCAGATGTGGGCGGTACTGCCGCAAACCTGGTTGGGTAACCTGCTGGGATCGGTGCTGGTGGCGCTGATGTATTACTACGGCGGCGGTAGTCTGCTGCCGGTGGACACCAGTCTGATACATACTGCGGCACTGGCGAAAACCACCGCCCCGGCCGAAGTGCTGTTCTTCAAGGGCGTGCTGTGCAACTGGCTGGTTTGCCTGGCAATTTGGATGGCCATTCGCGTCGAGGGCGCCGCCAAATTCATCGCCATCTGGTGGTGCCTGCTGGCCTTTATCGCTTCCGGCTATGAACACTCCGTCGCCAACATGACGCTGTTCGCCCTGTCCTGGTTCGGCCATCACAGCGAAGCCTACACGCTGAGCGGGATCGGCCATAATCTGCTGTGGGTGACGCTGGGCAATATCCTGTCCGGTTCGGTCCTGATGGGCCTGGGTTATTGGTACGCCACCCCGCGCGCCGAACGTCCGCAGGCCGAGAAAACCGCAGCGCGCCAGGCTGCATAATATTCCGGGGGCGCACTGCGCCCCCGCTGCCGATTGCTCCGAGGATTGCCAATGGATTACCTGCCGATTTTCTGCCAACTGCAACACAAAGCCTGCCTGCTGGTCGGCGGCGGTGAGGTCGCCGAACGCAAGGCGCGTCTGCTGCTGGATGCCGGCGCGTTGCTGACCGTCAACGCCTGCGCATTCAGCCCGCAGTTCCACGAGTGGGCAGCCCTTGGCCGGGTTACGCTGGTGGAAGGGGAATTCAGTGCGGCATTGCTGGCGGAGAAATGGCTGGTCATCGCCGCAACCGATAGGGTCGAGGTCAACGCGCTGGTCTATCAGTGTGCCAACCAGCAACGGGTCTTCTGCAACGTTGTCGATGACCCCAAACGCGCCAGTTTTATCATGCCGTCGATTATCGATCGCTCGCCGATCATGGTCGCGGTGTCCTCCGGCGGCAAAGCGCCGGTGCTGGCGCGGCTGCTGCGTGAAAAGCTGGAAGCCGTGTTGCCGCAGCATCTTGGCAAGCTGGCCCAACTGGGCGGTTCATTGCGCCAACGGGTGAAACGGCACTTTACCGGCGCGGGCGCCCGCCGTCGTTTTTGGGAAAAGCTGTTTGCCCATGACCGACTGGCGCAATCGCTGGCCAATGATGACCCGATATTGGCGGAACGACAGATAGAACAGCTGTTCAACTGCCCTGCGGAGGAGTCCGGCGAAGTGGTGCTGGTGGGTGCCGGGCCGGGGGACGCCGGTTTGCTGACTCTCAAGGGTTTGCAACAGATCCAGCAGGCCGACGTAGTGGTTTACGATCGGCTGGTGTCCGATGAAGTCATGACGCTGGTACGCCGTGATGCCGAACGTATCTTCGTCGGCAAGCGCGCCGGCCATCATTGCGTACCGCAGGAGCAGATCAACCGCATCCTGCTGGAGCAAGCGCAACAGGGCAAACGCGTAGTCCGGCTGAAAGGCGGTGACCCGTTTATTTTCGGTCGTGGCGGCGAAGAGCTGGAAACCCTGGCCGATGCCAACATCCCGTTCTCGGTGGTACCGGGTATTACCGCCGCCTCCGGCTGTTCGGCCTACAGCGGCATTCCCCTCACCCATCGCGACCATGCGCAGAGCGTGCGACTGGTGACCGGCCACGCCAAGAGCGACGGCGGGTTGGACTGGGCGACGCTGGCCGCCGGGCAACAAACGCTGGTGTTTTACATGGGCCTGACGCAGGCGGCGGACATCCAGCGCCAGCTGATTGCTCATGGCCTGCCCGCTACCACGCCGGTGGCGCTGGTGGAAAACGGCACTTCATGCCGTCAGCGGGTGATCGAAGGCGAGCTGAACCAACTGGGGATACTGGCCCAACAGGCCGCCAGCCCGAGCCTGATTATCGTCGGCAGCGTGGTGGGCCTGCGCAGCAAGCTGAACTGGTTCTCCAGCCGGGAAACGCCGCAAAAGCTGGCTCAAATGGCCTGATACCGACGTAAAAAAAGCGGCTCATGGCCGCTTTTCTATCTGCGTAAAGCATTACGGCTGTGATACGAAGCCTACCGCCTGGTAAACCTTCGCCAGCGTTTCCTGAGCGCGCGCACGCGCCTTGGCCGCACCGTCACGCATAACCTGCTGCAACAAGGCCTCGTCATTGCGGAAGTTGTGATAACGCTCCTGCAACTCGCCCAGCATACCGGATACCGCGTCGGCAACCGCGCCTTTCAGGTGGCCGTACATCTGGCCTTCAAATTCGGCTTCCAACTGAGCGATGTTCTTGCCGGTCACACCCGAGAGAATATCCAGCAGATTGGATACGCCCGGCTTGTTCGCCACATCGTAACGAATCACCGGCGGCTCTTCGGAGTCGGTCATCGCACGCTTGATTTTCTTGGCCACCGCTTTCGGATCTTCCAGCAGGCCGATCACGTTATTGCGGTTATCGTCCGACTTGGACATCTTCTTGGTCGGATCCTGCAACGACATCACGCGCGCGCCGGACTTGGGAATGAACGGCTCAGGCACCTTGAACACATCGCCGTACAGCGCGTTGAAACGCTGGCCGATGTCACGGCTCAATTCCAGATGCTGTTTCTGGTCTTCGCCGACCGGCACCTGGTTGGTCTGATACAGCAGAATGTCCGCCGCCATCAGCACCGGGTAACTGAACAGGCCGGCATTGATGTTTTCCGCATAGCGCGCGGATTTGTCTTTGAACTGGGTCATGCGGCTCAGCTCGCCGAAATAGGTGTAGCAGTTCAGCACCCAGCTCAGTTGAGTGTGTTCCGGCACGTGCGACTGCACAAAGATGGTGCTCTTTTGCGGATCGATGCCGCAGGCCAGATACAGCGCCAGCGTATCCAGCGTAGCCTTGCGCAGTTTTTCCGCGTCCTGGCGTACGGTGATGGCGTGCAAATCGACGATGCAGTAAATGCAGTCGTAATCGTCCTGCAGCTTAACCCACTGACGCAGCGCACCCATGTAGTTGCCAATGCTCAGTTCACCGGACGGCTGCGCGCCGCTAAATACGATGGGCTTACTCATGTTTAAATTTCCTGATTCTCTAAAGATGACAGCCCAAGAGAGGGCAACAAATCGGCAAAGCGCTCCAACACGCGGTCGGGATGGCTCAGGGCTATCGCCTCGCCGTAGTTATAACCGTAGGTCAGCGCAGCGCTTGGGCAACCCGCCCCCTGTGCCGCCTGAATATCGTTGCGCGAATCGCCCACGAACAGCAGCTCATTGGCGCGCAGGCCAAGCTTGCCGAGCACCAGATACAGCGGCGCCGGGTGCGGTTTTTTTTCCACCACGTCGTCACCGCCGATGATCAGCGAGAAATAATCGATAATGCCCAACGCAGTCAGTAACGGCGCGACGAACGGCGTCGGTTTGTTGGTCACCAGCGCCATCGGATAACCCTGTGCAGCCAGGCGGGCCAGCGTTTCTTTCACCTGTGGGAACAGGCGGCTGCCGCTGTCGACGGTTTGCGCGTAGAAGTGATCGAAGCGTTCACGCAACTGGCGACTGTGTTCCGGCGTGGCTTCCACTTCGGCCCAACGCAGCGCACGCTGCACCAGCACGTCGGCGCCATTGCCAATCCAGGTACCGACTCGCGCTTCGCCGGCCTGCGGCAGGCCCATTTCGGCCAGCGCCAGATCGATGGCTGCCGCCAGCCCCGGCGCGCTGTCTACCAGCGTGCCGTCGAGATCGAAGGCCAGAGCGCGAACCGCGCTGAAATCAGCCATGGGTCACTTTCGCCAGTTCGCTGCGCATTTCGTCGATCACTTTGCGGTAATCCGGCTTGCCGAAGATCGCTGAACCGGCGACAAACATGTCCGCGCCCGCTGCGGCAATCTCGGCGATATTGTCTACCTTCACGCCACCATCGACTTCCAGACGGATATCGCGACCGCTTTCGTCAATCAGCTTGCGCACCTGACGCAGCTTATCCAGGGTGCCGTGAATAAACGACTGGCCGCCAAAGCCGGGGTTGACCGACATCAGCAGGATCACGTCGACTTTGTCCATGACGTAATCCAGGTAGCTCAACGGCGTCGCCGGGTTGAATACCAGACCGGCCTTGCAACCGTGCTCTTTAATCAGCTGAATGGTGCGATCGACGTGTTCAGAGGCTTCCGGATGGAAAGAGATGTAGTTGGCGCCCGCGGCGGCGAAATCCGGGACAATGCGATCAACCGGTTTCACCATCAGGTGCACGTCAATCGGCGCGGTGATGCCATAATCGCGCAGCGCCTGGCAAACCATCGGCCCGATGGTCAGATTGGGTACGTAGTGGTTATCCATTACGTCGAAGTGCACCACGTCGCCGCCAGCGGCCAGCACGTTAGCGGTATCTTCACCTAACCGGGCAAAATCTGCCGACAGAATGGACGGGGCAATCAAAAACTTTTTCATCCGCAATCTCCAAACGTAGGGTTCGAATTGTTATCCCCTTCGCGTTTCAAGCCGCAGCGTTGCCGGCTGAGCTCGAAATGCACCGGGTATATACGCCGGGGCGTACCCCGGTTTAACGATACAGCGCCAAAAGCTCGTTCACTTTACTGCGACCAAGAATATTGCGGCTGATCGTGCGACGCGCTTTCACCACATACAGCGCAGCATGCTGGTACCAATCACGCGTCAGCTCGGTGTCATGGTTGGAAATCAATACCGGCACCTGGCTTTCCACAGAAAGCTGACGCGCCATTAACGCCAGGCTCTGTTGATCGGCAATGCTGAAGCTGTTGGTGTGGTAAGCGGTAAAATTAGCCGTCGCCGATAATGGCGCATACGGCGGATCGCAATATATCACCGTCCCGCGCTCGGCTTTTGCCATGGTATCGCGGTAATGCTCACAGACAAACGTGGCGTTGCGGGATTTTTCAGCGAACCAGTACAGCTCTTCTTCCGGGAAGTACGGTTTCTTGTAACGCCCAAACGGGACGTTGAACTCACCACGCAGATTATACCGGCACAGGCCGTTATAACAGTGGCGGTTCAGATAGAGAAACAGCAGCGCGCGGCGATAGGCATCGGCGCTCGTATTAAACTCTTCGCGCAGCAGGTAAAACTGATCCGAATTATTGAATTCATCGGTGAAAAGAAGGCGGGCATCACGCACGAAATCATCCGTACGCAGCTTAACGATGTTATACAGGTTGATAAGATCGCTGTTGATGTCGGCGAGAATATAGGCGTCGTACTCCGTGTTCAGGAAGACTGAACCCGCACCCACGAAGGGCTCGATTAAGCAGTCGCCCGCCGGCAGATGACGACGGATCTCGTCAACCAGCGGGTATTTTCCACCAGCCCATTTTAAAAAAGCGCGGTTTTTCTTCATGCCGTCAGTTAGCTACTTATACAATTCAGAGCGGCGGATTGTACTCTGTTTCAGACAGCACATCAGCGCACAAATTTAAATGATTAATACCCTTCATCTTTCAAGCTGGAGCCATGTTGGCTGCGTGCAGTTGTTCGACCTGTCCGTGGGCCTCACCCCTCTCGGGACCAGCGCAGGGGGTGTGCAAATCTGCTCACGGCAAACTTGCCCCCCAACATGGTAGGGGGCAAAAAACTTCACCCCGCTTACACGGCCGCAGCATGTCCATCTCTACCATGCATGCAATTCATGCCCTGGCTGCAGCTTGAAATCTATTGGGTTACTTTTTCAGGTCCTGCTGCACCTGACGTACCGGCTTGGCCCACGGCTTTTTCGCCTGAACATCCGCCGGCAGCGACGCGATTGCACGCTTGGCTTCAGCCGCAGAGGCGTAGTTACCGCTCACCAGCACATACCATGCCTTGCCGTCACGCTGGGTGGCGTATACCTGATAATTCTGCAGTTTCTGCTGCTTGGCGTAGGCGTTCAGCGTATCGGAACGCGAAGCGCTGCTCAGTTGCAGGGTGTAATGGCTGGCCGGAGCAGACTGCAGCGAATTGCCGCTGCCGCTGACAACGCCCGTCTTGGCACTCGTCGTTCCCGTTTTACTGCTTGTCGCTCCCGGTTTGGCGGAAGGGGCCGGCGCATACACCGTGGTTGGCGCTTTATGCTGCGTAGCCGCAGGTTTGCCGGCGGTTTTTGCCGGTGTCTTATGTTGCTGTGGCGCAGTGCCCTGAACCGGGCGCGTTGTTTCTTTCGCTGCGGTCGCAGCGGCGCCGTTCATCAGGGTGGCCGGAGCCGTAGGCAGCGTTGAAGCCGGGCCACTCATGCCCTGCGTCGCCGCATCAACCTGGCCCTGCTGGGCAGATAACGCATCCGACATATTGCCCGGCAGATCGACACGCTGCTGCGCGCCATCTTGCACCGGCTGCGGTTGCGCTTCCGTCGGAGTACTGGAGATTGGCGGAACGCTGACGTTTTGCGGCTGTTGCGCAGAAGTGCTGCTCACGCCGTTGTTGTCATTGGTATCGGTCGTGCCGCCCGGAACACCGGTGTTACCGGCGGTCAGCGACGAAGAACCGGACAGGTTGATGTCTTTGGCCGCGCCGTTTTGCGCGCCTTCCTGTGCCGCTTCGTGCTTGGTTGGCGCCTTCAGTGCCGAGCCGATGCCGATAATCAGCAGCAGTAGCACCAGAATACCGATACCAATCATTAAGTGCTGACGTGAAACGGCAAAGCGTGGTCCCGGAGCCGGTTTACGCGAACGTGCAGGACGACGATCGCTGCTATCAGGTCTGAGATCGTCTTCCGGTTTAAACTCATCCATCTGAAACCCTCCAACTAGAGGCAAAAGCCCACCACCGTAGACCTACCGTGGTACGAGCAGATTAACCCGATGATGGCAAAGCGACATCAGTCATGCTTTGCACACTATTAATATAGATGTAAACGGCGGCTAAGCCACTGTTACTTCGTCCGATTTACTCAGGCATGCCCTTCAGGAAGGCAAGCTGCGATAGAAGCGAGCACCAAATCATGCCCGACTCCGCTACGAACTTCCGCCTGACCGATAGCCGTCGGCAGTACCAGACGCAGTTCGCCGGCCAACACTTTCTTGTCGCGCATCATGTGCGGCAAATAAGATTCCGGCGTCATTTCCTGCGGCCCGCACACCGGTAAACCAGCGCGTAACAACAGTGTTTTAATGCGTTCAATATCGTCGGTGGAGAACTGACCGAGACGATGCGCGGTTTCCGCAGCCATCATCATGCCGGCTGCCACCGCTTCGCCGTGCAACCATACACCATAGCCCATTTCCGCTTCGATCGCATGGCCGTAAGTATGGCCCAGATTCAGCAGCGCGCGCAGACCGCTTTCGCGTTCATCAGCGGCAACCACCTCGGCCTTCAGCTCGCAGCAACGGCGGATACAATAGCCCAGGGCATTCATATCCAGCGCAACCAATGCATCGATATTGTTTTCCAGCCAGACGAAGAAATCACGATCGAGAATAATCCCGTACTTGATCACTTCAGCCAGACCAGAGGAGAGCTCACGCGCCGGTAAGGTTTTCAGGCAATCCAGATCAACCACCACTGAAGCAGGCTGATAGAATGCGCCGATCATGTTTTTACCGAGCGGATGATTGACGGCGGTTTTACCGCCAACGGAAGAGTCCACCTGCGAAAGCAATGTGGTAGGAACCTGAATAAAGCGGACACCGCGCTGATAGCAAGCCGCGGCAAAACCGGTAAGATCGCCCACCACGCCGCCGCCGAGCGCGATCAATGTGGTATCGCGACCGTGGGGCTTTTGCAGCAGCGCCGAGAACACCAGCTCAAGCACGGCAAGGGATTTATACTGTTCGCCATCAGGCAGAATCACCTGATCCACCATTATGCCAGCCTGCTCAAGCACCTTCCGGACCCGGTCCAAATAGAGCGGCGCCAGGGTTTGGTTGGTGACCAGCATGACCTGTTCACCCGCCTTTAGCGGCATAAAAGAAGCCGGATCGTTAAACAATCCGGCGGCTATGGTAATCGGGTAGCTGCGCTCCCCAAGCGTTACGGTAATTCTCTCCATTGTCGCGCTCAGTTCTCAATGTGTGGTTTATCCCCGCTGCTGCGGGGAACACAATCAGTCTTTCCGCATTTGCCGTGGCGAACACGGAAACCGCAATCAGTTGCTTTCCAGCATATTGATAATCTGGTTGGCAACCACTTTAGCGCTTTGATCGTCGGTGCGGATGGTGACATCTGCAATTTCTTCGTATAACGGATTGCGCTCTTTCGCCAGCGCTTCCAGCACTTCACGCGGAGGAGAATCAACCTGCAGCAACGGACGCTTTTTGTCACGTTGGGTACGGGCCAACTGCTTCTCGATAGTGGTTTCCAAATAAACCACGACACCACGCGCCGACAGACGGTTACGCGTTTCACGCGATTTAACCGAACCACCGCCGGTAGCCAGCACAATCCCTTGCTTTTCCGTCAGTTCATTAATGACTTTTTCTTCACGATCGCGGAAACCTTCTTCACCTTCCACGTCGAATACCCAGCCCACGTCAGCTCCGGTACGTCGCTCAATTTCTTGATCGGAGTCGAAGAACTCCATATTGAGTTGCTGAGCTAACTGACGGCCAATAGTGCTTTTGCCGGCACCCATAGGCCCAACCAGAAAGATATTGCGTTTCTCTGCCATGTTTTTGGTATTACTAAGACTATTCGTTAATGTTAACCCGCCCCGCCAATCAAATCAGCGGCGGGACCTAAACTGAAACCTCATGAGCGATAGTGCGAGATCAGACGGAAAATTATCTCAACACTCTTGGTAGTTTGGCAACCGAATAAATCGCAATCCACGCCGCAGGAGGGAAACCATACGTTTTTAACGGCGTCTTGGCGTTAACAAAAAACCTCGGTGCTCAATTCGGTAACCCTTGTAAGCTAAATCGGCCGCAGCGTCAAACGCAGATGCCCCCAAGGCGAGAAAAAAGTGCATCTGCTCATCAACTTTAGGCGATTTCCACCGAACCTGACAGCCTGCTGCTCATGCCTTAATCAATGTTGGAGTAATGAATATCACCAGCTCGCGTCGTTTATGCTGTTTGGTGCTCTGTTTGAACAAGGAACCCAGCAGTGGAACATCACCGAGGCCCGGTACCTTGTCCGCTCCCTGGGCGCTCTGACGCTGAAATACGCCGCCCAATACAATGGTTTCACCGTCTTTCACCGTCACCTGGGTTTTGATCTCCTGCTTATCGATAGCCAGTGCCTCGCCGGCCGACCTGGTGATGGAACGCCCGGGCATGTTCTGGCTGATTTGCAGCGTCAGAGTAATGCGGCCGTTCGGCAAAATTTTCGGCGTCACCTCCATGCCCAGCACCGCCTCCTTAAACTCCATCGATGTCGCCCCGCTATTGCCGCTACTCACCTCATAGGGAATTTCCGTGCCCTGTTTAATGCTGGCGGTTTGCTGATGCGCGGTCAGCAAGCGCGGGCTGGCGATGATTTCTACCCGGTTCTCCTGCTCCAACGCCATTAATTCCAGATCCAGCAGCCGTCCGCCGATGCGCGCCAGATGGAAACCGGCACTGATCGCACTGCGCTCCAGCGGCAACCCGACGTTAAAGCCGCCCATCCGCCATGACTTTGCTGCGCCTTCATCCGGGGCCAAACCCCAGCGCACGCCGAGTTCGCGCAAGCTTTCACTGTTAATGGTGACAATATGCGCCGCCAGTTGAACCTGCGCCAACGGCGCATCCATTTCCGCGATGCGCTTGGTCAATAACGCCACTATTGGGGCGGTATCGCGGATCAGCAGCGCGTTGGTGCGTTTATCCGCCACCACGCTGCCGCGTTCGCTCAGCAAAATACTGCCCTGGGCATTCAAATTTTCGGCAATCTCAACCGCATCGGCATGGTTTAACGTCAGAGTTACGCTTTTCAGAGGTTGCTTTTGCGCCAAAGCCAACTGTTGCCGTTGTTTCTCCTGTTCATCCGGCTCGGGGAACACCATCATGACGTTGCCTTCCAGCGTCATCGACAGTTTCCCCATACGCAAGATCACCGCCAGCGCTTGCTGCCAGGGCACGTTATCCAACCGCAATGTCAGATTGCCGCCCACACCTGCAGCGGTAACCACATTAAGCTGTTGATAATCCGCCAGCGCCTGTAATACCAGGGTTACCGGGGCGTCCTGAAACGCCAGCGATATCGGTTCCTTGTCCGGCGCTGCAATACCGGTGGCGGCAATACCCCATAACACCGCACCCAGCCAAGTGCATCCTTTCATGTTTTTTCTTCCTTATGGTTTCCCAATGTCAGCACCACCGCATTGTCAGCCTCCGGGCAAGCCGGATCTTCCGGGCCCGCTTTCAATACCAACCGCCCCCCAAGCACCTGTTCCACCTGCCAGCGCCCCCCCAGCAGGCTTTGCCCAGACTCTAAACGCAACCACTGCCCTGCGGGCGTGACCACCCAGGCATGGCGCGACGTCGCCTGCCCGACGGTACCCTTCAAAAGCCAGTTTGCCGGCGATTCCCTCTGCGGTGGGCAATCAGTCACGGTTGGCGGCATAAAGGGATTGCGCGGTTGCGCCATCAATGCGCACGGCAGCAACAGCCACCAAACCCCGTAACCTTTATTCATCCGCATTTACCAGCGCGGCGTCTGCCGGCGTGTCGTGTAAAACGAAGTGCGCCATCAGATCTTCAGCCTGTGCTTCAAGGGTTATTTGATCGATGCGCGATGAGGAGGGCAACGCCTCCAGCAGCCGCAATAAACCGTCGTAATGGATATTCAGGTTCAGGGTTTGACGCTGCGGTTTCTCCTGCTGCTGCCAGCGTTGCAATGCGGCGCCCGCCCGTTGCAGTACTTGCGTCAAATCATCATGAACGGCGGGCCTGGACGCGTTCTGCCGCAGACGAAGATTAATCTCGTCCAACGTCGGCATCTGGGCCAGCTGCTGTTTTAACGGCTCAATCTGCTGAATCAGACGCTGTTGCTCCGCCAGCGTCTGCTCCCGCTGCTGCCATTTACCGTGCAACAGCGGCATGCCGAACAGCAAAGCCAGGCAGCCCAACACCAACCACTGCGCGGCCAGCGCCTTCCAACCCGGCAAATCCAGCCAGCGCCTTGTCCAGAGTGGCAACGGCTTATCCATTCAGCCCCCATTGCGCCATCAGCGTGAATGAAAACAGACCATCCTTGCGCTGTACCACCTCAGCCAGCCGACAGTACTGCAATAGCGGCAGGGCCGCCAACTGCTGCTCAAACCGGATGATCGCCCCATAACGGCGGCTGAGGCCCCGCAGCGTAATTTTTTGTGCGTCGCTTTCCAGCACGGTAAGCCACAGCGGCGCGGGAAGAACGGCTGAGAGCTGTTGTAACAGCTGCAGGTAACGCCGGTTATGCGCCTGGTTCTTCTCCTGCCTGTCCGCCAGTTCGGTCAAGCGCGCCACACGCGCCATCATCTGCCGGGTTTGCTGGTAGCGCTCTGCCAACCCCACCTGCTGACGGGACAGCGTCAACAGAGCCTCATGCCGTTGCGTCTGTTGGTGACTCATCAGGCCAAAAACAGCCGCCATCGCTGCCAACATCAACGTCAGTTGCAACACGAAAAGGCGTAACCAGAAAGCACAGCGGCGGCGCTGGGCCAGCCTACGCCAGGGCAGAAGGTTAACCTGAAACATCAGTTGTCCCCGCTGCGCAGCGCCAGCCCACCGGCCAGCACAAATGCCCCCGGCAACCGGGGTAACGGGGGTCGCAGTTGGTTGAATGCGCTGAACGGCGACCATGGCAAACACCCCGGCGGAGGCAGCTCATCCGCCACACTGCTGTAATAAACCTGATGTTCACCGATTGAGGGGCAGGCTGCATGCATCGCCGCCAACGCCTGGCTTGCCCCGCCCACCTCGCCCTCCGGTAAAATGCCATAGGCAAAGGCCGCGCGACGTGGGGCTGCCCACAGCCACTCCCGTTCGAGACGGTGCAACAACCCTGCTTCGGCCGGTACGCCTGCGGCAAACGCCATCATGTGCAGGGCACAGGGAGTGATATCGACCACCTGCGGCCGCAAATCGGCCTGGCGTAAACAATGCAGCCACTGCTGCAACTCTTGCTGGCGCGCGGCGGTGAGCAACAGAGCGGCGGAGTCAGGTGGCGATGGTCGGTAGTCCAGCGCCAGTGTCTGGCTGTCCAGCGGGAACTGCTTCAGTCCCTGGCTGGTGATATAATCGCCGCGCGCCGGCTCTTTCAGCCGGGCATCCGGCATCGGCATCTGATGCTGCAAAACCCGCTGGGCGGGCAAAGCAATGCGTAAGCAAATATGTCTTGGCAACAGGACCCGCCATTGTCGCAGTGCGCGAACCAGTACCTCGGGCTGCTCGATACACCCTTCGCGCAACACCGCTTGCGGCAGCCTTTGTTGCCACCAATGACGCAGTTGCCAACCGTTGCGCCGGCGCTGTGCCGCCAGGGCGCAGATGCGGTTACTTTGTATATCCAGCCCCACCTGCCATGCTTGAGAGAACATATTTCGCCCGACCTCCATATCGTCAGATGATAAAAGAACATATCCATGTTGCAGGCTTGCCTTTATACTACCGCGCGGTTGTTTATAAACTGCCCAAATGACATGAAAATGGGAAATCTCAGGTGAAGTTCGTAAAGTATTTACTAATCCTTGCAGTGTGTTGCATCGTGTTGGGGGCAGCCTCGATTTTTGGCTTGTACAAATATGTCGAGCCACAGCTGCCTGACGTTGCAACGCTGAAAGACGTACGGCTGCAGATACCGATGCAGGTTTACAGCGCCGATGGCGAACTGATCGCCCAATACGGTGAAAAACGTCGTATTCCGCTGAAGCTGAACCAAATTCCGCCGGTGATGGTGCATGCGTTTATCGCCACCGAAGACAGCCGTTTCTATGAACATCACGGCGTCGACCCGGTCGGCATCTTCCGTGCCGCCTCTATCGCACTGGTCTCCGGCCATGCGTCACAGGGGGCGAGTACCATTACCCAACAGCTGGCGAGAAACTTCTTTTTAAGCCCGGAACGCACCCTGATGCGCAAGATCAAGGAAGCCTTCCTGGCGGTACGCATCGAACAGATGCTGACCAAAGATGAAATCCTCGAACTGTACCTGAACAAAATCTACCTGGGTTACCGCGCCTACGGCGTGGGTGCTGCAGCGCAGGTGTATTTCGGCAAAGACGTCAGCCAGCTGACCTTGAGCGAAATGGCGACCATCGCCGGCTTGCCTAAAGCGCCGTCAACCTTCAACCCGCTTTACTCGCACGATCGCGCCGTGGCTCGCCGTAATGTGGTGCTGTCGCGCATGCTGGACGAGCATTACATCACTCAGGATCAGTACGATCAGGCCCGTGGCGAAGATCTGGTGGCTAACTACCATGCGCCGGAGATTAACTTCTCTGCACCTTATCTCTCCGAGATGGTGCGTCAGGAGATGATCAAGCGTTACGGTGAAAATGCCTATACCGACGGTTACAAGGTCTATACCACCGTCACCAAAAAGTTGCAGTTGGCGGCTCAGGAGTCGGTGCGCAACAACGTGCTGGCGTATGACATGCGTCACGGCTACCGCGGCCCGTCCAACGTGCTGTGGAAAGTGGGTGAGGCGGCCTGGGATCAAAAACAGATCGTCGACTCACTGAAAAACTTGCCGAATTATGGCCCGCTGGCGCCTGCGGTGATCACCCGGGCGAGTGCCGAGGAAGCAACGGCCATGCTGTCCGATGGCAGCAATGTCGCCCTGCCAATGGCCAGCATGCGCTGGGCGCGGCCGTATAAATCCGACACGCAACAGGGCTCAACGCCAAAACGCGTGACCGACGTGGTGCAGGCCGGCCAGCAGGTGTGGGTACGCAAGGTGAATGAAAGCTGGTGGCTGTCGCAGGTGCCGGACGTCAACTCGGCCCTGGTGTCGATCAACCCGAACGATGGCGCCGTTAAAGCGCTGGTCGGCGGGTTCGACTTCAACCAGAGCAAGTTCAACCGCGTTACCCAGGCGCTGCGCCAGGTCGGTTCCAACATCAAACCGTTCCTGTACACCGCAGCGATGGATAAAGGCCTGACTCTGGCCACTATCCTGAACGATCTGCCGGTCACACGCTGGGATGCCGGTGCCGGTACTGACTGGCGGCCGAAGAACTCGCCGCCAACCTACGACGGCCCTATTCGCCTGCGTCAGGGGCTGGGACAATCGAAGAACGTCGTGATGGTGCGCGCCATGCGTGCAATGGGCGTCGACTACGCGGCGGAATATCTGCAGCGTTTCGGCTTCCCGGCGCAAAACATCGTACACACCGAATCTCTGGCGCTGGGTTCGGCTTCGTTCACCCCGATGCAACTGGTGCGCGGCTATGCGGTACTGGCAAACGGCGGTTATCTGGTCGACCCGTATTTCATCACCAAAATCGAAGATGAAACCGGCAATACCGTGTTTGAAACCAAACCCAAAGTCGTCTGCGACAGCTGCAATTTGCCGGTTATTTATGGCGATACCCACCGTGCTGCCGTGCTTTCCGACGACAACGTCGAAAACGTCGCGACGTCGCAGGAAGGCGGTAACGGTAACGTGCCGATGCCGCAACTGGAACAGGTTACGCCGGCTCAGGTACTGCAGGATGGCGATCTGCAATATGCGCCGCATGTGATCAGTACCCAGTTGGCGTTCCTGATGCACGATGCGTTGAACAGCAACATCTTTGGCGAACCGGGTTGGATGGGTACCGCATGGCGCGCCGGGCGCGATTTGAAGCGGCATGATATCGGCGGCAAAACCGGTACCACCAACAGTTCAAAAGACGCCTGGTTCTCCGGCTATGGCCCGGATACCGTCACTTCGGTATGGATTGGCTTCGACGATCATCGCCGCGACCTCGGCCGCGCAACGGCTTCCGGCGCCATTGAAGATCAGATCTCCGGCGGCGAAGGCGGTGCGAAGAGCGCGCAACCGGCATGGGATGATTTTATGAAGGTCGCACTGGAAGGTATTCCTGAGCAGAAAGTCACCCCACCGCCGGGCATTATCAGCGTCACCATCGACAAAAGCAGCGGCAAGCTTTCCGGCGGCGGCGGCGGTAGCCGTTCCGAATACTTTATCGAAGGTACTCAGCCGACAAGCTACCCGACACGGGATACCGGCACGACATTGACGGACCCCGGCGGCGAAAGTCACGAGCTGTTCTGATAGAAAAGGGCCAGAGAAATCTGGCCCTTTTTTTATCTACGGAAATAGGAGGTCGATGTCTAACGCGAGCCGCGCAGAAATGCCTCGGTAAGAAACAGTGCGCTGACATTGCGCGCCTCGCGGAAATCCGGCTCCGCCAGCAATGCCATCATGTCGGCTATCGGCCAACGCACCTGCGGCAAGGGTTCAGGCTCGTCGCCTTCCAGGCTCTGCGGATAAAGATCGTGCGCCAGCACAATATTCATTTTGCTGGAAAAATAGGACGGTGCCATGGTCAGTTTGCTGAGAAAATCGAAACGTTTGGCGCCAAAACCCACCTCTTCCATCAGTTCGCGATTAGCCGCCTCCAGCACGCCTTCACCGGGATCGATCAAGCCTTTGGGGAAACCCAACTCGTAAGATTCGGTGCCCACCGCATATTCGCGGATCAGCAACAAGTCGTCGCCAATCACCGGGACAATCATCACCGCTTCCCTGTCTGAGGGTCGCATCCGCTCATACACCCGCCGTACACCGTTACTGAACTCCAGATCGACCGACTCAACGTTGAATAAACGCGAACGAGCGACCGTTTCCACTTTCAGAATTTTAGGTTTTTGCAGGTGTTTATCCATGATTGCCTCAAATGAGTTATCCGGCGGTGCGCCACAGCATCAAGGGTGATGACGCGGATAACCAGAATAATGATTGGCGTGGCGTATGCGCTCAAACGCTGACCAAATTCGATCTTGATCACATTGTGCGTTAATGAGAACCTTTGTCGCAACGAGCACAAGCAGTAATTTACTTTTTTTTAACAAGCGTAGCCAGCACCCGCCGATTTTCTGTACCCATTCAGCAAAAAGAGAGCATTAAAATAGGATAATGCCGATATCGCCCCCCCTGGGCGGTTGCTATCATCGCGTAGAGAAGGCACGGTAACTGAGCAGATATATTTCATAGAACAATGAGGCCGCAACGGAAAATCTGTTCCCTCCCTCATTGTTCTGAGTGCCTGTTAGCCGTTTACTCCGTATAATATTCAACGTTTCATCAGGTTGGTGAGGTTCACGGGTGCAAGATGGGGATAGCATGAGCACAATAGCGTTGATATTGGCCTTAGTGCTTGCCTGCCTGATTGCCGCCGGCCTGTATCTTTGGTTTAAAGCCCGCAATCAGCCGATGCTGACGCGTGCCCTGCCCTTTATCAAACCTACGCATCGCAAACTGTCCGGCGAAGAACGCGCGGCCGTTGAACACTACCTCAACCTGCAAAACAAGCTAAGCAACAAATTGCTGCCTGGCAGCAGCACGTCGCTGCCCACTGCCAAACTGGCGCTGACCCCGCACAGCGACAACGTTTATCCCGTCACCCACGCCATTACCCGCTACGGGCTGGCCAGCGATGAACCCAATAAATGGCGCTACTATCTTGATGCCGAAGAAGTGCACCTGCCGCCGTTTTGGGAACAATACATCAGCGCCGATAACCATGTTGAAGTGATAAAAACCCAGACGCTGCCGCTGGTCATTTCACTCAATGGGCATTCGCTGAAAGATCATATCCACGATCGGCCGCAACCGCCGGTCGTGACGGCCGCACCAACCAGAAACGCCTCTATCCGCAAGGAAGAGAGCGAGCACGTCGAGTTGGTGAACATCCGCAAGGAAACCCCCGAAGAACATGCGCTGAACCGCCCGAACGGCATCAAGGACGCCGGCATCATCTCTGCCGCCCTGCTGTTGCTGTTTTTCAGCCTGATAAGCCCGGTGCTGGTCATCCCCTGGATGATTTTCGTCGCCGTGCTGACCATCGCCTGGGGCTGCTGGAACCTGTTCCGCCGGCCGGCCGCGCGTGAGCTGAAGGAAGTGCACTGCCTGCGGGGCACTCCAAAACGCTGGGGGCTGTTTGGCGAATCCAATCAGGGGCAGATAAGCAACATCTCGCTCGGCATCATCGATCTGATTTACCCACCGCACTGGCAGCCTTACATTACCCAGGATCTGGGGAAAACCACCGACGTGGATATCTATCTTAATCGTCAGGTGGTGCGTCAGGGGCGGTTCCTTTCGTTGCACGATGAGGTGAAAAACTTCCCGCTGCAGCAATGGGGCAAAAACGCGGTGCTGATGGCCAGTTCGTTGCTGGTGTTGGTGCTATTGCTGACCTATATCCCGCTGAGCCTGCCGCTGAAGCTAAGCATGGCCTGGCTGCAAGGTGCGCAAAAAATCGAGGTGACCAATGTGCAGGCGCTGGAAGGCGTGACCTTGCGCATTGGGGACCAGTTGAAAGCCCGGGGTAACGGTATGTGTTATGTCCCGCCGCAGACCAACGCTACCAACGCCTCCAATTTTATGCCTTTCGACTGCTCGGGGATTTACTGGAACACCGCCGCACCGCTGCCGCAGCCGGAGTCGGAAGTCATCGACAAGGCCTCGGCGCTGCTGGCGACGGTAAATACCCAGTTGCATCCTGAAGGCGCCGAACAAAAGCTCAACCCGCAACTGGCCAGCGCGATTGAAAAATCCGGCATGATACTGCTGGATGATTTTTCCGATATCGTGCTGAAAACGCGGGATTTGTGCCAGGCGGGAAATGACTGCGTCCGGCTCAAGAACGCACTGGTGAATCTGGGTAACGCCAAAAACTGGAACACTCTGGTGAAACGCGCCAAATCAGGATCGCTGCAAGGGATAAACGTATTGCTGCGCCCGGTGAGCGCCGAATCGCTGGAAAGCCTGACCAAAGTTGCGGCCTCCTCGTTCGTGTACAACGAAACCCGGCAGGCCGCAGCGGCGCTGAACAGCCCGCCTCCGGGCGGTTTTCTGATCAGCAGCGATGAAGGCAAACAGCTGGTGAATCACCCGCAGCCGGCAGTGCCGCTAAACGAATACAGTGCGCTTGAACAATGGAATGAACTGCAGCGCCTTGCCGGCATGTTGCTGCATACGCCGTTCGAAGCACAAGGAGTCATCACCAGTATCAACGTCGACGCCAACGGCACCCGCCATATCGCACTGCATAGCGAACCGGATATGATCACCTTGTGGCGTTATCTGGGCACCAGCCTGCTGTTGCTGGCGGTCACTGTCATTCTGGGTTACAACGCCTGGCGGTTGGTGCAGCGCCATCGCCTCAACCGGCGTCGCATCGCCGATATCCAACGCTACTACGAAAGCTGCTTTAACCCGCAGCTCACCCCGATGTCATTGCGGCCGATGGCCTGAGTCATTCGCCGATTTCGGCCCTGTCATCTGCTTATGCTACGCTAACGCTATTATCCTTATCCTGCGGACCGCCGACGGTTCGCCTATGGAGTTTTCATGGTTCCCGAGTTTGACTGGCATGAGATCGACACCGTGCTGCTGGATATGGACGGCACCTTGCTCGATCTGGAGTTCGACAGCCATTTTTGGCTGCGCCTGGTGCCGCAGGCAGTGAGCGAGCAGCGCGCGATCCCGCTCGATGAAGCGCGCCAGATTATTCATCAGGAATATTTGGCGGTGCAGCACACCATGAACTGGTACTGCTTCGATTACTGGAGCGAGCGGCTCGATCTGGACATTTATCGCATGACCAGCGAAGTAGGCAACCGCGCCCGTCTGCGCGAGGATACCGAGCCCTTTTTACAGGCCTTGCGCGCGGCCGGCCATCAGACTATTTTGCTGACCAATGCCCATCCGCACAGCCTGGCGGTGAAAATTGAGCATACCGGTTTGGATCGGCACCTTGATTTATTGCTTTCCACCCACACATTTGGTTATCCGAAAGAAGATCAGCGTTTGTGGCAGGCCGTTCAGCAGCACACCGGTTTTGATCCGCAGCGCACGCTGTTTGTCGACGACGGCGAACCTATTTTGGACGCCGCCCGCAGTTTTGGCATTCGCTACTGTCTGGGCGTGCAGAACCCGGACTCCAGCATGGCGGAGAAAACCTTTCGGCACTATCCGTCGATGCGCGACTACCGCCTGTTGATACCGGCGCTGGAAAAGGGCGAACGATGAAAGAAAAAACAACGCGAGACGACGCGATCCGGCTGGACAAATGGCTGTGGGCAGCTCGTTTCTATAAGACCCGCGCGCTGGCGCGGGACATGATCGACGGCGGCAAGGTGCACTACAACGGACAGCGCGGCAAGCCGAGCAAAATTGTCGAGATCAATGCCGAGATCAAACTGCGTCAGGGCAATGAAGAACGCACGGTGATCGTGCTGGCCCTCACCGGCCAACGGCGCGGCGCCGACGAAGCGCAGCAAATGTATCAGGAAACCGAGGCCAGTATCCTCAACCGAGAGAAAATGGCGATCGCGCGCAAGATGAATGCGCTGACCATGCCGCACCCGGACCGCCGTCCGGACAAGAAAGAGCGGCGCGACCTGATTAAATTTAAATTTGGTGAGCAGGAATAAGCCCTCACCGCAATGAGAGAAAACTATGTCTAACCATGACCAATTGCACCGTTACCTGTTTGAAAACTACGCGGTGCGCGGTGAGCTGGTTACCGTCAGCGAAACCTATCAGCAGGTTCTGAACAATCACGACTATCCGGCACCGGTACAAAAGCTGCTGGGTGAACTGCTGGTTGCCACCAGCCTGCTGACGGCAACCCTGAAGTTCGACGGCGACATCACCGTGCAATTGCAGGGCGACGGTCCGCTGAAGCTGGCGGTGATTAACGGCAACAACCGTCAGGAAATGCGGGGCGTGGCGCGCGTACAGAGCGACATTGCCGACGACAGCACGCTGCATCAGATGATTGGCAACGGCGTCATGGTGATCACCATCGCGCCTACCGAAGGCGAACGCTATCAGGGCGTGGTCGCGCTGGAAGGCGAAACCCTGGCCGAGTGCCTTGAAGCCTACTTCCGTCAGTCCGAACAGTTGCCAACCCGCCTGTTCATTCGCACCGGCGAGTCGGAAGGCAAACCGGCTGCGGGCGGCATGCTGTTGCAGGTCCTGCCGGCGCAAGACGGCAATGCCGATGATTTCGATCATCTGGTGCAATTGACCAACACGGTGAAAAGTGAAGAGCTGTTCGGCTTGCCGGCCAATGAGGTGCTGTATCGCCTGTACCATCAGGAAGAAGTCACCCTCTACGAACCGCAGGACGTGATCTTCCGTTGCACCTGCTCGCGCCAGCGTTGCGCCGATGCCCTGATCACGCTGCCGGCCGAAGAAGTGGCGCAAATGCTGGAACAGGACGGCAATATCGACATGCACTGTGACTACTGCGGCAATCACTATGTCTTTGACGCCGTGGATGTGGCGGCGCTGTACACCGGTAACACCGGCGAAAGCGAACAGTTGCACTAAGTAACACCCCGCATCGGCGGGTGCACCCTGCACCTGCCGGTTTTCCCCGTTTGCACGCTTGCTTTTTTCCGTGGGCTATCTCTCAGATCGTAACGAAAAACCGCTTAAAACGTTAAATATTTGATACCTATCGCGGTTACGCGCTGCTGGATCCCTACAATTGGCGCCAGAAATTCTGTGACCAAGGAGTAGTGACATGCGTGTTAAAGGTATAACCCCTCAGGAGCTGGCCGCTTATGGCATTCATAACGTCGGCGAAATCGTTCACAACCCAAGTTATGAGCTGCTGTTCAAGGAAGAAACCGACCCGTCTCTGGAGGGTTTTGAACGTGGGGTAGTGACCAAGCTGGGTGCCGTATCCGTCGACACCGGTATTTTTACCGGCCGTTCCCCGAAAGATAAATACATCGTCCGTGACGACATCACCCGCGACACCGTCTGGTGGGCCGATCAGGGTAAAGGCAAAAACGACAACAAACCCCTCAGCCCAGAAATCTGGGCAGACCTGAAACAACTGGTCACCACGCAGCTCTCCGGCAAACGCCTGTTTGTAGTAGATACTTTCTGCGGCGCCAACGCCGACTCCCGCCTGAAAGTGCGCTTTATCACTGAAGTAGCCTGGCAGGCACACTTCGTGAAAAACATGTTCATTCGCCCGTCTGACGAAGAGTTGCAGGATTTCGAGCCCGACTTCGTGGTGATGAACGGTGCCAAATGCACCAACCCGAACTGGCAGCAGCAGGGCCTGAACTCGGAAAACTTCGTCGCTTTCAACCTGACTGAACGTATGCAGCTGATTGGCGGCACCTGGTACGGCGGCGAAATGAAAAAGGGTATGTTCTCGATAATGAACTACCTGCTGCCGCTGAAAGGCATCGCCTCCATGCACTGCTCGGCCAACGTGGGCGAGAAAGGCGACGTGGCCGTGTTCTTCGGCCTGTCCGGCACCGGT
Source organism: Serratia inhibens (assembly GCF_003591175.1). Lineage (GTDB taxonomy): Bacteria > Pseudomonadota > Gammaproteobacteria > Enterobacterales > Enterobacteriaceae > Serratia > Serratia inhibens. Next base: position 69,915 of record NZ_QYYG01000008.1, read on the forward strand.
AAAACCACCCTGTCCACCGATCCAAAACGCCAGTTGATTGGCGATGACGAACACGGCTGGGATGACGACGGCGTATTTAACTTCGAAGGTGGCTGCTACGCCAAAACCATCAAGCTGTCCGAAGAAGCCGAGCCGGAAATCTATCACGCCATCAAGCGCGATGCGTTGCTGGAAAACGTTGCCGTGCTGGCAGACGGCACCATCGACTTCAACGACGGTTCAAAAACCGAGAACACCCGCGTTTCCTATCCGATCTACCACATCCAAAACATCGTCAAGCCGGTTTCCAAGGCAGGTCATGCCACCAAGGTGATCTTCCTGACCGCAGACGCCTTCGGCGTGTTGCCGCCGGTATCTCGCCTGACCGCGAACCAGACTCAGTACCACTTCCTGTCCGGTTTTACCGCCAAGCTGGCCGGTACCGAACGCGGCGTGACCGAGCCGACCCCGACCTTCTCCTCCTGCTTCGGCGCAGCTTTCCTGACGCTGCACCCAACGCAGTATGCTGAAGTGCTGGTAAAACGCATGCTGGCCGCCGGCGCGCAAGCCTACCTAGTGAACACCGGCTGGAACGGCACCGGCAAACGCATCTCCATCAAGGATACCCGCGGTATTATTGACGCGATCCTCAACGGTGAAATCGATAAGGCGGAAACCATCACTCTGCCAATCTTCGACCTGGCGATGCCGACCTCACTGCCAGGCGTCAACCCGGATATCCTGGATCCACGCGCTACCTACGCCAACCTTGAGCAGTGGCAGGAAAAAGCGCAGGATCTGGCCGAGCGTTTTATCACCAACTTCGACAAATATACCGATACCCCTGCGGGTGCAGCGCTGGTCAGCGCCGGTCCAAAACTGTAACCTTCTCTTTTTACAGCTTCAGCTAAGGCGTGGATTCCACGCCTTTTTTTATTTTTAACGGTTGTTTTTTAGCCAGATAAGCGAGATGATAATGCAGTGCAATCATTGACAGCAAAGGAGACTTCAATGGCTACCATAACCGTCAGAAATCTGGACGATGACATAAAGGAATTGCTGCGTATTTCGGCAGCGAAAAACGGCCACTCCATGGAGGAGGAAGCACGCATGATTTTGAAACAGGCTCTGGTGAAAAAACCGCCGCGCTATGGCCTCGGCACCTGGATGCATCAACATTTCGCCGAATTCGGTGGCGTTGAGCTGGAGATCCCACCGCGCGATAAAACACCGGCGCGCGTTGTCACCTTTGACGACGATGATGACCAACCATGATCATTCTCGACACTAACGTGATTTCGGAGACACTGCGTCCCGGTCCACATTACAACGTGATCAAATGGCTGAATGAAAAAGACAACGACGAGCTTTATCTGAGTGCAATTGTCGTTGCCGAGCTGTTCAGCGGCGTTGCCTGTATGCCGGAAGGGAGACGGCAGCTTGAGTTAACACATAAACTGACCGAAGCGATGCAGATAAGATTTGACGAGCAAATTCTGCCATTTGATGCGCTTTGCGCCATGCAATATGCAGACTTGATGGGAAAAAACCAACGGCTGGGAAGAGCAATGAGCACGCCCGACATGCAAATAGCCGCAACATGTCTGCATTACGGCGCGACCTTGGCCACGCGTAACACCAAGGACTTCACCCATTGCGGAATTGAATTGATTGATCCTTGGCAGGCCAGCGCCGGCCGTCGCCTGCACGAAGAAGCGGCGGAATACTACGTGATGAGCAGAAAACCCTGACGGGGCCGCAGCGAGGCGGCCCTCTGTCAGCAGGTATCATAGGTTCTCTTTCGCCGTCTGATGCCCATTGGTCGGCTCTTTTTTCTCCATCGGCAACGGAATATAAGCCCTGATCAACAACCCGCCGCGTTCGCTGGTGCCGATATCCAACGCGCCGTGATGGCCGTCGATAATACGCTGCACGATCGCCAGGCCAAGCCCGGTTCCGCTGGTGCTGCGCGCGCTGTCGCCGCGGACAAACGGCTGCAGCAGATGTTTCAGTTCTTCAGGTTTGATGCCCGGGCCGTCGTCTTCCACCTGGAACCAGCCACGTTGCAGTTCACGCCCGCTGCTGACCTTGATCCAGCCGTTACCGTAACGCGCCGCATTCACCACCATGTTCACCGCCGCACGCTTAATCGATAGCGGATGCACATTCATCATCAGCTCACCCGGCGCCATGGCGGTTTCGATAACGCGCTCATAGCCGCTCTCGGCCGCCACGACTTCGCCCAGAATCGAGTTCAGATCGCTGAGCTCGGTTTGCATCTCCTGGCCGGTGCGCAAATAGTCAATAAACTGCTCGATGATGGCGTTGCACTCTTCGATATCTTTATTGATCGACTCCGCCAGATAGCCATCTTCGGTGCTCATCATCTCGGTCGCCAGACGGATGCGCGTCAGCGGTGTGCGCAGATCGTGGCTAACCCCGGCCATCAGCAGCGTGCGGTCGTCCGCCAGTTGCTTGACGCCCGATGCCATCTGATTGAAGGCCCGCGTCACCGAACGCACTTCAGAAGCGCCGTATTCACGCAGCGGCGGCGGGATAATGCCTTTGCCCACCTGCAAAGCCGCGTGCTCCAGCTCCACCAGCGGGCGGTTCTGGATGCGGATAAACAGCCAGGCGCCGCCGATAGCCAGCAGCATAATCGCCAGGGTATAGCGGAACAGCGGCGAGAAATCGCCCTGGTGAATTTCAGTCAGCGGAACCCGCACCCAGATATCAGGTTGCAGCCAGGTTTTCAGCCACACCACCGGGGAGTTCTTGTTCACTTCCACCCGCACGTCGGTCGGCCCGCCGAGCTGCTGCGCCATCTGTTGGCTGAGGAATTGATAGTGCTGCGCCCAGCGCAGCCCGCTCTCCTCCGCCGCCGAGTTGGTGTACAGGGAAATCCCCAACTCACGGTAAATTTCACGGCGAAACGCCGGTGGCACTTCCAGCAACGTGCCATCTTCCAGCTGCAACCGATCGGTCATCAGCATACGCACTTCGTAGGCCAATACCTTGTTGAACTGCTGCAAACTGGGCAGGATGGCGAAGTTCAGCACCACCAGATAGGTCGTCACCAGGCTGACGAACAGCAAGGTGACGATCAACAGCAGGGTTCGGGCAAACGAGCTACGCGGTGAAAAGCGCAATCGTCTCATGCCTTGCTGCCGTCCGGGACGAAGACGTAGCCAAGACCCCAAACGGTCTGGATATAGCGTGGATGTGCCGGATCTTCTTCAACCATGCGGCGAAGACGGGAAATTTGCACGTCGATGGAGCGTTCCATCGCGCTGTATTCACGGCCGCGCGCCAGGTTCATCAGCTTGTCGCGCGAAAGCGGTTCACGCGGATGGCTCACCAACGCCTTCAGTACCGCAAATTCACCGCTGGTCAATGGCATAGGCTCATCTTCGCGGAACATTTCACGGGTGCCCAGATTCAGTTTGAATTTGCCGAAGGCAATCACCGCTTCTTCCTGCGAAGGCGCGCCTGGCAGTTCGTTGGCCTGACGGCGCAATACCGCACGGATGCGGGCCAGCAGTTCACGCGGGTTGAAAGGTTTTGGGATGTAATCATCGGCACCGATCTCCAGCCCAACGATACGGTCGACTTCTTCGCCTTTGGCGGTCACCATGATGATCGGCATCGGGTTACTCTGGCTGCGCAGACGGCGGCAGATGGACAGCCCATCTTCACCCGGCAACATCAGGTCCAGCACCATCAGGTGGAAAGATTCACGAGTCAGCAAGCGGTCCATTTGCTCAGCGTTGGCGACGCTGCGAACCTGAAAACCCTGTTCGGTTAAATAACGCTCTAAAAGCGCACGCAGGCGCATGTCATCATCGACGACCAGAATCTTATGATTCTCTTGCATTGTATTACTCCCAAAGGCTTTATTGCCTGACGTGAATATTGTTAAAAAACCCTGTCATTTCGGACAGCGTTTAATGGTATATATTCTAGACGAAATTGTTACAAAGCTTATTCTTTTGCCCATTTATCAACAATTTTCATCAAAATGCCGGCGACGGTTCGTCAAAATCCCGATATTTTTAGATTAAATTTGGGATAACGCCGTTATTCGACCAAGGGCGATGCCCCATGAATTTCGAGTTGCGGCCGGGCGGCCGGTTCGGCAGTGTAACTCAGGCGAGGCGATAAAAAACGTCAGCGATCGGCAATTTTGCGAGCCGATGCTTTATTTAGCGCTTATTGCATTCAGCAACGCCAAGCCAAAGCACCGTCATGCAACCTTTGATATCCCCATAAAGGCAGAAAACAATGAGAACGCAGCTGATAACCCGTGAGGGTTACGACAAACTCAAACAGGAGCTGGACTTTCTCTGGCGTGAAGAACGACCGGAAGTCACCAAAAAAGTGACCTGGGCCGCCAGCCTCGGCGACAGAAGTGAAAATGCCGATTACCAGTACAACAAAAAACGGCTGCGGGAAATCGATCGCCGCGTCCGCTACCTGACCAAATGTCTCGAGCAGTTGAAGATTGTCGACTATTCACCGCAACAGGAAGGCAAGGTGTTTTTTGGCGCCTGGGTGGAAGTGGAAAATGAGAATGGCGAAAGTAAACGCTTCCGCATTGTGGGGTACGACGAAATTTTTGGCCGCCGGGACTACATTTCCATCGATTCGCCGATGGCCCGCGCCCTGCTTAAAAAAGAGGTGGGGGATGCCGCCACCGTCAACACCCCGGTGGGCGATGCGCTGTGGTATGTGAATGAGATCGAGTACGTGAAGTAAGATTCGGTTTTTTCCGAGCGGCCGCACAGGTGGCCGCTGTCCCGCGGAGCTTGCGGCAGCGGCCACCCGCGTAACCTCGGCGTATCGGGCAAAGACGGGCAGCGCCACTGGCATTTTTGCCGATCAATCCGTATAACTGTCCCCCTGTTTCCTAACCGTTCTCAACAGATACCAGACCTATGAATGACCCACTGAGCCGCATTATTGCAACAGAACTGCAGGCCCGGCCGGAGCAAGTTGACTCCGCCATCCGTCTGCTGGATGAAGGTAATACCGTGCCTTTTATCGCACGCTATCGTAAGGAAGTCACCGGGGGCCTGGACGACACCCAACTGCGCCAGCTGGAAACCCGCCTGGGTTATCTGCGTGAACTGGAAGACCGCCGTCAGACCATCCTCAAATCGATCGACGAGCAGGGCAAACTGACCGAACAGCTGGCGGGGGCGATCAACGCCACGCAAAGCAAAACCGAACTCGAAGACCTCTACCTGCCGTACAAACCCAAACGTCGTACCCGTGGCCAAATCGCTATCGAAGCCGGTCTGGAGCCGCTGGCCGACACCTTGTGGCAGGATCCGCAGCAACAGCCGGAACAACTGGCCGAACGCTACGTTGACGCCGACAGGGGCGTAGCGGATGTCAAAGCCGCCCTCGACGGCGCGCGTTACATCCTGATGGAGCGCTTCGCCGAAGACGCCGCGCTGCTGGCCAAGGTACGTAACTACCTGTGGAAGCATGCCCACCTGGTGTCCAAAGTGGTGGAAGGCAAAGAAGAAGACGGCGCCAAGTTCCGCGACTATTTTGATCACCATGAACCTATCGCCCAGGTGCCTTCACACCGTGCATTGGCGATGTTCCGCGGCCGCAACGAAGGTGTGCTGCAATTGGCGCTGAACGCCGATCCGCAGTTTGAAGAAGCCCCGCGCGAAAGCCAGGCGGAGCAAATCATCATCAGCCACCTCGACCTGCGCCTGAATAACGCCCCGGCCGATGCCTGGCGCAAAGCGGTGGTCAACTGGACCTGGCGCATCAAGGTACTGTTGCATCTGGAAACCGAATTGATGGGCACGGTGCGCGAACGCGCGGAAGACGAAGCCATCAACGTTTTCGCCCGTAACATGCAGGATCTGCTGATGGCCGCACCGGCCGGCATGCGCGCCACCATGGGCCTGGATCCCGGTCTGCGCACCGGGGTAAAAGTGGCGGTGGTGGATTCTACCGGCAAGCTGGTTGCCACCGATACCGTCTACCCGCACACCGGCCAGGCCGCGAAAGCCGCCGCCATCGTCGCCGCGCTGTGCATCAAACATAAAGTGGAACTGGTCGCTATCGGCAACGGCACCGCTTCACGTGAAACCGAGCGTTTTTACCTTGAATTGCAGCAGCAGTTCAGCGAAGTCAAAGCGCAGAAGGTGATCGTCAGCGAAGCCGGCGCCTCGGTGTATTCCGCCTCCGAACTGGCGGCGCTGGAATTCCCGAACCTCGACGTTTCGCTGCGTGGCGCCGTCTCCATCGCCCGCCGTTTGCAGGATCCACTGGCCGAGCTGGTAAAAATAGACCCGAAATCCATCGGCGTCGGTCAATACCAGCACGACGTAAGCCAAAGCCAACTGGCGAAAAAGCTGGACTCGGTGGTGGAAGACTGCGTAAACGCCGTCGGTGTCGATCTGAACACCGCCTCAGTGCCGTTGCTGACCCGCGTGGCCGGCCTGACGCGCATGATGGCACAGAACATCGTTACCTGGCGTGATGAGAACGGCCGCTTCAGCAACCGCGAGCAACTGCTGAAAGTCAGCCGTCTGGGGCCAAAGGCCTTTGAACAGTGCGCCGGCTTCCTGCGCATCAACCACGGTGACAACCCGCTGGATGCCTCAACCGTTCACCCGGAAACCTACCCGGTAGTCGAACGCATTCTGGCCGCCACCCGGCAGGCGCTGCAGGATTTGATGGGCAACCCGACGGCGGTGCGCAGCCTGAAGGCCAGCGACTTCACCGACGACAAGTTCGGTGTACCGACGGTCACCGACATCCTGAAAGAGCTGGAGAAACCGGGCCGCGATCCGCGTCCTGAATTCAAAACCGCCACCTTTGCCGAGGGTGTGGAAACCCTCAACGATCTGCAGCCGGGCATGATTTTGGAAGGTTCGGTCACTAACGTCACCAACTTCGGCGCCTTTGTGGATATCGGCGTACATCAGGACGGCCTGGTGCATATCTCCTCGCTGGCGGACAAGTTCGTCGAAGATCCGCACACCGTGGTGAAAGCCGGCGACATCGTCAAAGTGAAGGTGATGGAAGTGGACCTGCAGCGCAAGCGCATCGCGCTGAGCATGCGTCTGGACGAGCAACCGGGTGAAGGTTCGCCACGTCGCGGCGGCGGCAACAGCGCACCGGCGAAGGACAGCCCTTCCCGCGCGCCGGCCAATAAGGCCAAACAGCGCAACAGTTCACCGGCAGGCAACAGCGCCATGGGTGACGCGCTGGCTGCGGCATTCGGTAAGAAATCGTAGGGGCAGTGCTGTCTATCTGAAAGACCAAAAGGACACAGGGCGGAGCCGGCTCCGCCCTTTCTCAAAAAAGCGTCGCTATTTTTTGACCCGCCTCAATAAACCCGCTTATTTTTCCCGAGCGGCAAACACCCGGTTTTTCAGCCTGAAAATAACGCCGGATCCCTGTTCGTTAACACCGTTTTTAACATCAGGTTTTCATTTCGCCCTTTCCCGGTGAAACACAAATAGTTACCGCTCGTATTCCGCCGGCGAGATGTTATCGAATAAATGCCGACTCGCTGTCATCCCGTCTAAACGCCACTCAATTTGTCGCTAATTTTTGCAAATCGGAAAAAATCGCTGCAATTACGTAACTGATTTAACTCGCCATTCGCATTTGCTCCCCCACAGGCCAGGTGATAAAAATAGAGGCATCAGGTAATCCGATCGTTAAATACCGATGCCATAACCTTTGGTTACCAATGCCCCTACTTTCTGTATTGAATACGATAACTATTCTCACTATTATTGCGTTGCGTGTTCACTGCATTACCTCATGGATTGAAAACGTCGGCTGCCCGCGATCCTCATCGCAGCGCTTCGTCTGGAACGTTCTTTTATCGTCATCGGCCCAATAACAGGGGCTCTGAGAAGGTTATATGCATCTTCAACCTAAAAGCTCTTATAAGATTGCCGGTTTTTCCAGTGACATCGGCCCGGCCTATCGCCAGAAACTGTTATCGCTCGGCATGCTGCCCGGCTCTTCGTTTGAAGTGGTGCGCGTCGCGCCGCTGGGCGATCCGATAGAAATAAAAACCCGCCGCGTCAGCCTGGTGCTGCGCAGGAAAGACCTGGCGCTGATCCTGCTCGACGGTCAATCCTGATTCTGCACCGTCTCGCTCTGGCCGCGCCCACCGCCCGGCTCAATGTCCATTGACTGATATCACGCGAAATAATGAAAAAACTCACGATTGGCTTAATAGGCAACCCCAATTCCGGTAAAACTACGCTGTTCAACCAGTTGACCGGGGCACGCCAGCGGGTCGGCAACTGGGCAGGCGTGACGGTAGAGCGTAAAGAAGGCCAGTTCACCACGCCGCAATCGCAGGTCACCCTGGTCGATCTGCCCGGCACCTATTCGCTGACCACCATCTCGGAACAAACCTCGCTCGACGAACAGATCGCCTGCCATTACATCCTGAGCGGCGATGCCGATTTGCTGATCAACGTCGTCGACGCCTCCAATCTTGAGCGCAACCTGTACCTGACGCTGCAACTGCTGGAGCTGGGCATCCCCTGCATCGTGGCGCTGAACATGCTGGATATCGCCAGAAGCCAGCAAATCGAGATTGATATCGCTGCGCTGTCGGCGCATCTCGGCTGCCCGGTGGTGCCTTTGGTCTCCACCAAGGCCGACGGCATCGGCGCGTTGAAGCAGATAATCGACAACCACCGGTTTAACGAACTGAAAACGCTGGTGAACTATCCGCCGGCACTGCTGAAGGAAATGGCTACCCTGAGCGACGCCATGCCGGAGACTCTGCCAACGGAGCAACGCCGCTGGCTGGCGTTGCAAATGCTGGAAGGCGACATCTACAGCCATCAATTGGCCGGCAACGCCACCGCCTTACTGCCTGCGGCCAGGCTGGCGCTGCAACAGCAGCAACAGGAAGATCCGGCGCTGGTGATTGCCGATGCCCGCTATCAGTCGATAACCACCCTGTGCGATGTGGTCAGCAACTCGCAGCAGGCAATGCCGAATCGCCTGACCGCCACGCTCGACAAAGTGATCCTCAACCGCTGGCTGGGGGTGCCGATCTTCCTGCTGGTGATGTACCTGATGTTCTTGCTGGCGATCAACCTCGGCGGCGCTCTGCAACCGATCTTTGATATCGGTTCGGCGGCAATCTTTATCCAGGGCATTCAATGGCTGGGCTACAGCCTGCACTTTCCCGAATGGCTGACGATTTTCCTGGCACAGGGCGTCGGCGGCGGCATCAACACCGTGCTGCCGCTGGTGCCGCAAATCGGCATGATGTACCTGTTTCTGTCCTTTCTCGAAGACTCCGGCTACATGGCGCGTGCAGCCTTTGTCATGGACCGCCTGATGCAAGCTCTTGGGCTACCCGGTAAATCCTTCGTGCCGCTGATTGTCGGCTTCGGTTGCAACGTGCCGTCCATCATGGGCGCACGCACGCTGGATGCCCCGCGCGAACGCTTGATTACCATCATGATGGCACCGTTCATGTCCTGCGGCGCCCGGCTGGCGATCTTTGCGGTGTTTGCCGCCGCCTTCTTCGGCCAGGACGGCGCGGGCGTGGTGTTCTCGCTGTATATGCTCGGCATCGTGGTGGCGATCCTCACCGGGCTGGTGCTGAAGTACACCATCATGCGCGGCGAAGCTTCGCCGTTCGTCATGGAATTGCCGGTTTATCATGTGCCGCACCTGAAAAGCCTGCTGCTGCAAACCTGGCAGCGGCTGAAAGGCTTTGTGCTGCGCGCCGGGAAAGTGATCGTGATCGCCAGCATCTTCATCGGCGGCCTGAACAGCTTTACGTTCAGCGGCAAGCCGGTCGATAACATCAATGATTCCGCGTTGGCGTCGGTGTCCAAGGTCCTGACGCCGCTGCTGCAGCCGATGGGCGTGCACAGCGACAACTGGCAAGCCACCGTCGGGCTGGTGACCGGAGCCATGGCGAAGGAAGTGGTAGTCGGCACGCTGAACACCCTTTACACCGCCGAGCACATCAATAACAGCGAGTTCGATGCCGCCAACTTTAACCTTTTGGACGAACTGCGCGGCGCGGTGGGGACCACCTGGCAGGGGCTGAAAGACACCTTCAGTCTGAGCGTGCTGTCCAACCCCATCGAGGCCAGCAAGGGCGACGGCGAAATGGGCGTCAGCTCAATGGGCATGATGAGCAGCAAATTCGGCTCCGGCATCTCTGCCTACAGCTACCTGATCTTTGTGCTGCTGTACGTGCCCTGTGTGTCGGTGATGGGTGCGATCGCCCGTGAATCCAGCCGCGGCTGGATGACCTTTTCCATTCTCTGGGGCCTGAACCTCGCCTACTCGTTGGCTACGCTGTTTTATCAGATTGCCACCTTCGGCCAGCATCCGGGGTACAGCCTAACGGCCATCACCATAGTGGTGCTGGTCAATCTGCTGATCCTGTTCGGCCTGCGCCGGGCGCGTAGCCGGGTAACGGTGCGTCTGGGCAAAGCTACGCCTGCCGCCTGTTGCCAGGGTGCTCAGGGTAACTGCCACTGATGGCCGGCCTGCTGCAGATCCGCGATGCGTTGGCGCTGCAAGGCAGCACCCAGGCACAGCAACTCAGCCGCCAGTTGACGACCCCACTGCCACTGGTGCTGGCGATGCTGGAACGTTTAACGGCGATGGGTAAAGTGGAGCGGATTGAACAGGATAACAGCGCCTGCCTGAGCGGCAGTTGCAAAAGCTGCCCGGAGGGCAAGGGATGCAGTACGGTGGTGTATCGGTTAAAACGCTAAGAATCGGGGCGCAGTACAAAATGCGCCCCCTTGTTAATCAAGAATGATTACTTGTCTTTATACACTTCGGCTGTTGCGCTGAACTTACCGTGTTCGCGGCCGGCAATGACTACGTAATACTGCCCGCCTTTTTCATCGGCCTTCTTCGACAGTTCTTCTTTCGCATCCATCGGCGAAGTGGTTTCCGCGGTGGTGGTGACCGTACCGATCTTCTCGTATTTACCCGGATTTTTGTCCAGATCTTCTTTGGTCAGCAAGGTTGCCGCCAGGGAGCTGAAAGACACGGAACCGACGACCAAGGCTGCAATAATCATTTTCAAAGATTTCATTACCATACCTCTCAAGGGAACATTTATTTGTTATGAAAGCCGTCCAGGGGTACATGCGCAATAACACCGGCTGCCGTGACATCTTCAGACCTCGTTGCTTTCCCTGACGAGAATCCTTTTCCCAGAGACGAAACGTCAAAGTGAAAAAATCCGCGAGCGGTTTTTCAGTTTTCAGCCAACGCATCTACCCCACTAAGTATCGAACAGGTTTCTTTTTTATCCACCGAGCGGCTATTTCTTTAGCGCTTTATTGTGCGTTTTCACTCGGAATGCCACCTTCGGTCACAAAGGTGCGGATAATCTCGGCAAATTCATCAGGGTGGGAAATGAAAGGTGCATGAGCCGCTTTAGCCATGACGATCGACGGGGTGTGCGACCAACTGTCATCGAGCAGCGCGGCAACCTTGCGCGGCACCACCCCGTCCAGATAACCGTATATACGCAGCAGCGGCAGGGCCAGTTCCGCCATCGGCAGGCGTAAATCAGCGGTGCGCAGCATCTCCAGACCGCCGTTCAGCACCTCGACGCTCGGCATCGGTTGATTCAACACCACGGATTTCAGCAGGCGTGCGTCCTGCCGTGCGCTTGCCGTACCCAAGGTTTGTAATGCCAGAAAGCGTTCTACCGTGCGCTGGAAATCCTGGCTCAGCTGTTGCTGAAAACCGCTCAGCACCTCTGGGCGGATCCCCGGCCAATCGTCCTGCGCGGCAAAGCACGGCGAGGAAGCCACGGTGATCAGCCCGCGTACCCGCTGAGGTTGCGTCAGCGCAATCTGGCCGGCCACCAGCCCGCCGAGCGACCAGCCCAGCCACCAGGCCTGCGGCGGTGCGGCGGCCAGCACGATCTCCGCCATCTGCGCGAGCGACATGCTGCCAAACCCCTGACTGCGGCCATAGCCCGGCAGATCGACCAGATGCAGGCGAAAATGCGGCGTCAGCCGCTCAAGCGTGCAACCCCACACCTCCGCATTCAGTCCCCATCCGTGCAGCAGCACAAGATCGCGTTCGCCTTCACCTATTGTTTGCCAGTACAGCGCGGTCATCAGTTATTGTCCTTTCATTCTCAACCGTCAGGGAGGACGGCTATGCTATCAATCCACAGCCGTTGTTGGCTATGCCGGCAACCATTATGCCTTAGCCACCACGGTATCTGTAGTTACTGCCTGCGCCATCTGCCGGCCAAGCCACTGTGTTGCCCCTGCTGCGGTCTGCCCGCCGGTGACGCCGTACACCCCTGCGGCCGCTGCCTGCAACGGCCACCACCCTGGCAGGCGCTGGTGTTCGTCGGCGACTACGTCGCGCCGCTTCGCCAACTGATCAAAAAATTCAAGTTTCAGCACGCACCGGAACTGGCGCCGCTGCTGGCGCGGCTGATATTGCTAAACTGGCAACGAGCGCATAGAGAGCAGTATCTGAACAGACCCGATGTGATTTTAGCGGTACCCTTGCAGGCTAAACGCTGCTGGCGACGTGGCTATAATCAGAGCGATCTGCTGGCGCGGCCGCTGGCGCACTGGCTGGGTTGCGATTACCGCCCCGCCGCCCTGAGACGGGTACGAAAAACAGCCCCGCAGCTACGGCTGCCTGCCCGTATGCGCAGGCGCAATCTGCGCGGTGCCTTTCGCTGTAATGAACCGCTGGCAGGCCGACACGTTGCCCTGTTGGATGATGTGGTGACGACCGGCAGTACGGTGGCGGAAATCGCCAGGCTCTTGCTGCGGCAGGGTGCCGCATCGATACAAATCTGGTGCGTTTGCCGCACATTGTAGTGCCACGGCAATGGGCGTATTATAACCGACAATAGAAGTCAACTACTGAGCTAATGCTATGATTCGTATAACAGATACCGCACAGGAACACTTTGCCAAACTGCTGGCAAATCAAGAAGAAGGCACCCAAATCCGCGTATTCGTGATCAACCCGGGTACGCCTACGGCCGAATGCGGTGTCTCTTATTGCCCGCCGGACGCCGTGGAAGCGACAGACACCGAGCTGAAGTTCGAAAAGCTGTCCGCCTATATTGACGAGCTGAGCAAACCTTATCTGGAAGATGCCGAAATCGACTTCGTCACCGACCAGTTGGGTTCGCAGCTGACGCTGAAAGCGCCAAATGCCAAAATGCGCAAGGTCGACGACAACGCCCCGCTGATGGAGCGCGTTGAATACGTGCTGCAATCGCAGATCAACCCGCAGCTGGCAGGCCACGGCGGCCGCGTAACGCTGATGGAAATCACCGAAGACAGCTTGGCGATCCTGCAGTTCGGCGGCGGCTGTAACGGCTGTTCAATGGTCGACGTAACGCTGAAGGAAGGGATCGAGAAAGAGCTGCTGCAGAAGTTCCCTGAGCTGAAAGGCGTGCGCGATCTGACCGAGCATCAGCGCGGCGAGCACTCTTACTACTGATACCCGCTCTCCAGGCGACAGCCTGAAAACGGAAAGAAAAATGCCGGATTGGCTTCGCCAAATCCGGCATTTTTATGACAGTTACCCCACCGACACCGTTCGCCGACGCTTGTCCAAATCCTTCAGCAGCCGGTTAACCTGCTGATCGGCAAACATCTCCTCCAGCGTTTTGTTCAGTTTACGCCGCCAGTTTGGGTACTGATCGCTGGTGCCGGGAATATTGACCGGTTCGGCCATGTCCAGCCAGTCTTCCGGCTGCAGGCCCAGCAGTGCGCTGGCGCTGTCGGCGACATAGCGCTGTAAACCACGGTTCAACAACGGGCTCATGTTCAGCAACGCCGCCTTCTTGCCCACCTTCTGCGGCACACAGCCATAATGATGCAATCCGTCCAGCAACCCCTGCTTGGCGCGCTCACGATCGGCAAACAGTTCTTTCAGGATCTCCGCATCCGGATACAGCCCCAGCTTGTTGCCAAGTTGCAGATCGCCGCTCTGCCAATAACCGCGCAACGTCGGCAGGTCATGCGTGGTGATGGTCGCCATCGCCTGCACCGGGTAGGCCTGCGGCGCGCGGAAGTGGTTCTCGCCGTCACGTTCGAAATACAGCACCTTATAAGAATAGACACCGCTGTCGCGCAGTTTGGCGACAATCTCGACCGGCACGGTGCCCAGGTCCTCGCCGATCACCATACAGCGGTGGCGCTGGCTCTCCAGCGCCAACACCGCCAGCAAGTCATCCACCGGGTATTTCACGTAAGCGCCATGATCGGCGGTTTCTCCGTAGGGGATCCACCACAGGCGCAGCAATGCCATTACGTGGTCAATGCGCAGCGCACCGCAACTGGTCATATTGGCGCGCAACAGGTCGATAAACGGCTGGTAGCCCCGCGCCGCCATTACGTGCGGATCCATCGGCGGCAGCCCCCAGTTTTGCCCCAGCGGGCCAAGGATGTCCGGCGGTGCGCCAACCGACGCTTTCAGGCAATAAAGCTCGCGATCGCACCAGGTTTCCGCACCGCCCTCCGCCACGCCCACCGCCAAATCGCGATACAGGCCAATCGGCATTTGCTGTTGCTGGCTCTGGCGGAAACAGTCGGCGAACTGGCTGGCGGCCAACCACTGCAACCACAGATAGAAAGTCACCGAATCCTGCTGCTGCCGGCAAAACTGCTTCACTGCGGCGCTGTCGCCCTGCCGATATTGCTCCGGCCAGGCCGGCCAACCCCACAGGCTGCCGTCAGCGGCGGCAAGATGAGCATGCAATGCGTCAAACGCCGCCTGTTGATACAGGCTGTCGCCACCCTCGGCAACAAACTGCTCGAACGCCTGACGCTGCTCGTCACCGGCTTTACGCCCCTGAAACAACGGGAACGCCAGTTTCAGCGCCGCCAGCTTGAGCTGCGTCACCGTGCTGTAATCCACCTGTTCGCTGCTGCGCGCTTTGGCCAGCTGTTTTTGCGTTGCCGGCTTCAGCCACCATTTCTGCGCCGCATCGCTGCGCTGGAACTCTTCCACCGCGTTCACATCGATATACACCAGGTTCAGCCAACGTCGCGACGACGGGCTGTACGGGCTGGCGCTTTCCGGGTTCGCCGGATACAGCGCGTGGATCGGGTTCAGCCCGACAAAAGCGCCGCCGCGTTCACCGACCTGCTCCACCATTTGCCGCAGATCGCCAAAATCGCCGATGCCCCAGTTACGATCGGACCGCAGCGTGTAAAGCTGCACGCAAGCGCCCCACAGCTTTTGCCCGGTCAGCAGCGCGTCCGGCTCGAAGCAGCGTTTCGGCGCAACAATCAACCGGCACTGCCACTGCTGTTCGCCCTGGGTCAGCGTCAATTGGTGATAACCCGCCGGCAACTCGCCCGGCAGGGTAAAGGTTTTGCGCGCGCTGGCGCGCCCCTGTTGCCGGCTACCGTCTTCCCGCAGCAGCGTCCAGAGGTACTCGCCGCTGCCCGCAAGCGGCAACGCCACCGGCGCGCCCTGATAAAACACCTTGACCGCCGGCAGCGGCGTCACCGCAGCCTCCTGCGGTGCGGCAGTCCGCCCCATGGCATCCAGCAGCTTGCGCTTGGTGTCCTGCGCGATCGCCTGCTGTTTCCCATGAGCGTTAATATAATCAGCGGCAATACCCGCCTGAGCGGCCGCTTGGTCGATGCGCTTGCGATCCATTCGCTCTCCTTAACGCTTGGCTTGCCAGATACGCTGCTGGTAGTCGCGGATCGAACGATCCGAACTGAACATACCGACCCGCGCGGTGTTAAGAATAGTGCGGCGCGTCCACTCGTCCTTGTCACGATACAACTCGTCTACCTGCCGTTGAGCCTGGCAATACGAAGCGAAGTCGGCCAGCACCAGATAAGGGTCACCGCCTTCCAGCAGGCTATGCAGCATCATGTCGAAGGCATGCTTGTCGCCATCGCTGAATGCACCGCTCGCCAACTCATCGAGGATCGCCTTCAGGTGTTTGTCCTTCTTGCGGTAGCTGAGCGGATCATAGCCTTTGGCCAGCAACGCCTTCACCTGATCGACGGTATTGCCGAAGATAAAGATATTGTCTTCGCCCACCTGCTCGGCAATCTCCACATTGGCGCCGTCCAGCGTACCGACGGTCAGCGCGCCGTTGAGCGCCAGCTTCATATTGCCGGTGCCGGACGCCTCTTTGCCGGCGGTGGAGATCTGCTCGGAGATATCCGCCGCCGGGATCATCAGTTCAGCGACGGAAACGCGGTAGTCGGGAATAAACGCCACTTTCAGCCGATCCTTCACCAGCGGATCGTTATTGATCACCGAAGCCGCCTGATTGATCGCATAAATGATGTTCTTCGCCAGATAATAGCCCGGTGCCGCTTTGGCCCCGAACAGGAACACCCGAGGCACGATGTCCAGATTCGGGTTGTCGCGCAGTTGGCGATACAGCGACAGAATGTGCAACAGGTTCAAATGCTGGCGTTTGTATTCGTGCAGGCGCTTGATCTGCACGTCGAAAATGGCGTCCGGGTTCAACGTCAGCCCCATTACGCCGTGCACATAGTTTGCCAATGCGACTTTGTTATCGCGCTTGATTTGCTGATAACGCTGGCGGAATGCCGCGTCATCGGCGTATTTTTCCAGCCCTTTCAGCGCGTCGAGATCGTTTGCCCACTCGACCTTCAGCGTCTCGTCAATCAGCCCCGACAACGCCGGGTTACACTGTTTCAGCCAGCGACGCGGCGTGATGCCGTTGGTGACGTTGTGGAATTTGTTCGGCCACAGCTGGTGATATTCCGGGAACAGGTCTTTCACCACCAGATCGGAGTGCAACTGCGCTACGCCGTTGACCGCAAAACCGCTGACCACGCACAAATTGGCCATGCGCACCTGTTTGTCATGGTGTACCGCCAGCTTGGCCCAAACCGCCTTGTCGCCCGACCAGTGTTTATCCACCAGCTTTTTGAAGTTGGCATTGATCTGCTTGATGATGGAGAAATGACGCGGCAGCAGGCTGCGCACCAGCTTCTCATCCCAGCACTCCAGCGCCTCGGGCATCAGGGTGTGGTTGGTGTAGGCAAAGGTGTTGCTGGTGATCGCCCAGGCAGCATCCCATTCCAACTGATGCTCATCCAGCAGAATGCGCAGCATTTCCGGGATGGCGATGGTGGGGTGAGTGTCGTTGAGTTGAATCACTTCATACTTAGGCAGGTCTTCAATCTTGCGGCCGGCCTGATGGTGTTTGCGCAGGATATCCGCCACCGAACAGGCGCACTGGAAATATTGCTGCATCAGGCGCAGACGCTTGCCCGCCTGATGGTTGTCGTTCGGGTACAGTACCTTGGTCAGCTTGGCGGCTTCTACTCCCTGCTTCTCCGCCTGCAGGAATTTGCCGTCGTTGAAATCCCCCAGATCGAACGGGTGCTGATGGGTCGCCTGCCACAGGCGCAGCGGTTGGGTCACGCCATTACGGAAGCCCAGCACCGGCAAATCCCAGGCTTCGCCGCGCAGGGTAAATTCCGGGTGCCACAGTTCGCGGCCATCGGCCAGTTTCTCCAGTTTCCCGCCGATACCGACATCCACCGACAGCGCGGCATTGTGCTGGAACCAGGGGTAGCTTTCGCGCTGCCAGTTATCCGGCGCCTCTTGCTGCTGGCCACCGCTGAACGACTGGCGGAACAGCCCGTATTGGTAATTGAGCCCATAGCCGGTGGCCGGTTGCTCCACCGTCGCCATCGAATCCAGGAAACAGGCCGCCAGACGCCCCAGCCCGCCGTTGCCCAGCGCCGGATCGGTTTCCTGCTCCAGCAGATCCGCCAGCTTGATATCCTGCTCCGCCAATGCCTGTTCGACGGTGTCGTACCAGCCCAGGTTAATCAGGTTGTTCGCCGTCAGGCGGCCAATCAGAAACTCCATCGAAATGTAGTTCACGTGGCGCAGCGGCTTGGTGCTTTTACGCGGTGCCGGTTGCGCGGCCAGTTGCTCGGCCAGCGCTCGGCTTACCGCCTCCCACCATTGGTGTTGGGTCATCTGTTGTGCGGAACTGAGGCCAAACCGTTGCCACTGACGGCTCAGTGCCGCCAGAAAAGCATCCTTTTTAAGCATAGGCTGTGACATAAGGGAAACTCTCTATCCAGTAAGTGGGTCAAATTACCGTTATCGTGCCGGGGAGAAAGGTTGAAGGCATCATCCCGCCTGGGGATTAGCTGGGGAGGAGGATTGGGGCGTAGCTAAAATTGTGATCTCAGGCACTTTTTGACTCCCTTGCATAATGCAAAAAAGCCCGCCGACCCGCGCGGCGAGCACTGAGAATAAGCAGAAAATCCCCGCCATGAAATTAGCATAGTTGATGCGGCTGATGAAGTTTTGTACATGCATCGAAAGGCTTTCCCACAACCGCGTTACCAAACCGCCCCACAACGCCGCAATTGCGCAATGATTTGCCTGCAAACGTAAAAAAGTGTGATCAATAGCAATTTAACTCCAAGCCAAAGATGAACCTTGTTGCAATACGTTTAACGTTGTCAGAAGTTAGGAGGGTGATTAATTACGAGCCATAAAATAATTAGTTTTACTCCGATCCCGGCAGGAGTCGCGATGAAATGAACTCCTTCGGGCAGGCCAACGGCTACGGGAGCCGCGATTTTCACTCTGGAATACTATGCTGATCCCATCAAAACTGAGCCGTCCGGTACGGCTGCAAAATACCGTGATCCGCGATCGCCTGCTGGCCAAATTAGCCGGCACGGCAAACTATCGCCTGACATTGGTTAATTGCCCTGCGGGATACGGAAAAACTACGCTGGTCGCACAATGGGCAGCCGGCAAATCAGATTTGGGTTGGTACTCGCTGGATGAAAGCGACAACCAACCCGAGCGCTTTGCCAGCTACCTGATCGCCGCCTTGCAACATGCCAGCGGCGGTCACTGCGTGAAGAGCGAAGCCTTGAGCCAAAAACATCAGTACGCCAGCCTGTCGGCGCTGTTCGCCCAGCTGTTCATTGAACTTTCCGACTGGCATCAGCCGCTGTACCTGGTGATTGACGACTACCACCTGATCACCAATGACGTCATCCATGAGGCCATGCGCTTCTTCTTGCGCCACCAACCGGAAAACCTGACGCTGATCCTGCTGTCCCGCACCCTGCCGCCACTGGGCATCGCCAACCTGCGCGTGCGCGATCAACTGTTGGAGATGGGCACGCAGCAGCTGGCGTTTACCCATCAGGAAGCCAAACAATTCTTCGACTGCCGCCTGGCCGCACCGATGGAGCAACATGACAGCAGTCGCCTGTGCGACGAAGTCGAAGGGTGGGCCACCGCGTTGCAGCTGATTGCGCTGTCTGCCCGGCAATCCACCTCTTCTGCACAGCAATCCGCCAAACGCCTGGCCGGTCTGAACGCCAGTCACCTGTCCGATTATCTGGTGGATGAAGTGCTGGATCACGTCGATGCCGGGGCGCGTGCCTTCCTGCTGCGCTGCTCGGTGCTGCGCTCCATGAACGATGCGCTGATCGTACGCCTGACCGGCGAAGATAACGGCCAACAGCGGCTGGAAGAGCTGGAGCGCCAGGGGCTGTTTATCCACCGCATGGACGACACCGGCGAATGGTTCTGCTTCCATCCGCTGTTCGCCACCTTCCTGCGCCAACGCTGCCAATGGGAGCTGGCGCTGGAACTGCCGGGGCTGCACCGCGCCGCCGCCGAAGGTTGGCTGGCATTGGGTTACCCGGCGGAGGCGATTCACCATGCGCTGGCGGCCAGCGACGTCAGCATGCTGCGCGATATCCTGCTGCAACACGCCTGGTCGCTGTTCCATCACAGCGAGCTGGCACTGCTGGAAGAGTGCCTGAACGCATTGCCGTATGAACGGCTGATTCAAAGTCCCAAGCTGGCGTTGTTGCAGGCCTGGCTGGCGCAGAGCCAACACCGCTACATCGAAGTGAACACCCTGTTGGAACGCGCCGAACAGGCGATGCGCGATCAAAAAATCGACGTCGATCAGACCCTGCATGCCGAATTCGATGCCCTGCGCGCACAGGTGGCGATCAACGCCGGCAAGCCGGAAGAGGCCGAACGCCTGGCCACCGAAGCGCTGAAGTTTCTGCCGCTGTCCAGTTATTACAGCCGCATCGTCGCCACCTCGGTGACCGGCGAAGTCCATCACTGCAAGGGCGAGCTGGCCCGCGCGTTGCCGATGATGCAGCAAACCGAGCAGATGGCGCGACGCCATCAGGCCTATCACTACGCGCTGTGGGCGCTGTTGCAGCAGAGCGAAATTCTGATTGCCCAGGGTTTCCTGCAGGCCGCCTATGAGACGCAGGACAAGGCTTTTGAACTGGTGCGCGAACAGCATCTGGAACAGTTGCCGATGCATGAGTTCCTGCTGCGTATCCGCTCGCAGATCCTGTGGTCCTGGTCGCGGCTGGACGAAGCGGAAGACGCGGCGCGCCAGGGCCTGAAAATTCTGGCCAACTACCAGCCTCAGCAGCAACTGCAGTGCATCGCCATGCTGGCCAAATGCTCGCTGGCGCGCGGCGATCTGGATAACGCCAATGCGCACCTGCAGCGTTGCGAAGCGCTGCTGCACGGCACTCAGTACCATCGCGACTGGCTGACCAACGCCGACAAGCCGCGGGTGATCCACTGGCAGATGACCGGCGACACCGCCGCTGCGGCCCAATGGCTGCGCCAGACCGAAAAACCCGGCATGGCGGATAACCACTTTATGCAGGGCCAGTGGCGTAATATCGCCCGGGTGCAAATCATGCTCGGCCAGTACGAAGAGGCCGAAGTGGTGCTGGATGAACTGAACGAAAACGCCCGCCGCCTGCGGCTGGTGAGCGATCTGAACCGCAACCTGCTGCTCAGCAACCAGCTTTACTGGCAGATGGAGCGTAAAGGCGATGCGCAAAGGGTACTGATGGAGGCGCTGTCACTGGCCAGCCGCACCGGATTTATCAGCCACTTTGTCATTGAGGGCGAAGTGATGGCGCAGCAGCTGCGTCAGCTGATTCAGCTCAATACGCTGCCGGAGCTGGAACACCATCGCGCTCAGCGCATTCTGCGCGACATCAACCAGCATCATCGGCATAAATTCGCGCATTTTGACGAAAACTTCGTCGATAAGCTGCTAACCCACCCGCAGGTGCCGGAACTGATCCGCACCAGCCCGCTGACGCAGCGCGAATGGCAGGTACTGGGGCTGATTTATTCCGGTTACAGCAACGACCAGATCGCCGGCGAACTGGACGTGGCGGCCACCACCATCAAAACCCATATCCGCAACCTGTATCAGAAGCTGGGCGTGGCCCACCGCCAGGAAGCGGTGCAGCAGGCGCAGCAACTGCTGAAGATGATGGGCTACGGTGCTTAAAAACCACAGCGTTGCTCTGGTCTTAATTGCCGCAGAGTTGGTTACAATGGCGGCATATTCTCATTACAAGGCAGTCGGAAGTCATGGAACAGTTTGAAGCGATCAACGTTGAACAGGCCTATGCGCGCTGGAAAGAAGGCAGCGCCGCCCTGGTCGACATCCGCGATCCGCAGAGTTTTGAAGCCGGGCACACGCCGGGCGCATTTCACCTCACCAACGCCAGCCTGCAAGCATTTATGCAGCACAACGATTTTGACCGGCCGGTGATGGTGATGTGCTACCACGGCAACAGCAGCCGCAGCGCGGCGCAATACCTGCTGAATCAGGGGTTTGATGCGGTGTACAGCATTGATGGCGGCTTTGAGGCCTGGGCACGTCAGTACCCGCAGGACGTTGAAACTTCAGCGTAAAAAATCAGGGCGCATCATGCACCCTCAGATTGCTGACAAAACCCGTTATTAGGGAGAGCGTGCCGAAGGGGTCGTAACGGCCTTGGCCGTCGGAGCGCCCCTCGGTGCGCTAGGCCCGGGTATCTCGGACTCAAAGACAACTTTGTCATCAACCTCAGGGCGCATCATGCGCCCTCTTCCTTCGCTACTCCGCCGCCGCCATCGGCCGTTTGACAAACAGGCCGTAGCTAAACGCCCCCAACATCAGCAAACCCGCCCCCAGCAAGAACACATTGGTGAACTGCCCGGTCAGATCGAGGATCACTCCGGTGACAATCGGTGCCATCGCCGCGCCGAGGAAACCGCCAAAGTTCTGGATCGCCCCCAACGAAGCCACCTGCTGTTTCGGTGCGATATCCGTCGCCAGCGTCCAGATCACGCCGGAAGGCAGTTGCGAGAAGAAATACCCCAGCGACAGCAATAAAATGCACAGCGGCGTACTGTCGACAAAGGCGATCGGCGCTACGCAGCAGGCCGCCAGCGCGGCGCCGCAGACGATCGGGATCTTGCGTGCGGTGATCGCTTTCACCCCACGACGGATCAAACGATCGGAAATCGCCCCGCCGCACAATACCCCCAAAATGCCGGCAAAAAACGGGATCGACGCGATCCAGCCGGTCTGTTTCAGGCTAAAGCCCAGCGAATTCTCCAGGTAGCTCGGCAGCCAGGTGAGGTAGACCCAGATGGTGAACATGATGGAAAAGTTGCCCAAAATCATGAACCAGGTGGTTTTATGACGGAACAGAGACCCCCAACTCCCGCTCCGCTCCTGGCTGACCGCTTTTGCAGCCGCGCGTTTTTCGGCGTGGATCAACGCCTCTTCCCGCGCCGTCGGGTCACGGTAAAACTTCAGCCAGGCCAGCATCAGCGGAATGCCCGCCAGACCAATGGCGATAAACATGCCGCGCCAGCCGAGCGTCAGCAGCAACACGGTGAGGATCGGTGGAGCGATGGCGTTGGCAATCTGCGAACCGGTGTTGATGATCGAAGTAGGCAGGCCACGCTCTTTCTCCGAGAACCAGCGATGGGTGATCTTGATCCCCGAAGTGAAAAACGGGGATTCCGATACGCCCAGCAGCATCCGCAGACCATAGAACATCGAGTAGCTGTTGACGAACGCCGCCATCACGGTAAATGCCGACCACAACCCCAGTGCCCAGGAAAACATTTTCTTCGGCCCCAACTTGTCCACCAGCCAGCCGGCGGGCAGGTTGGCAAGCGCGTAAGGCCACAAAAACGCCGACAGCAGCAGGCCCATTTCGGTAGAGGAAAAGCCAAACTCCCGGGCGATAGTGGTATTGGCGATGCTCAGATTGGCGCGATCGAGATAATTCACCACCGCGGCAATCAACAGGATCAGGATAATGCCCCAGCGCAAACGGGAGATCGGCGCCGCCGGTGCGGCAGCCGATGCATGCAACGCAGAAGTCGCCTCTTTCATGATTGCGGCTCCGTAAACAGGCTGAGGTGAATTTTAATCACGGCTTTGCGAATAAAGGACTCACCGTGGGTTTGGCAGCAAGGACGATGCAGATCGTGCGGGAAAAATACCGCAAAGGTGCCGGGCAGCAGCGGAACCGCAATTTCATTTTGCACCTGCTGGTAAAACACGATGTCGTGATGGGGCCGCTCTTCCGCTACGGGTTCATCGCCCCGGCGGCGCGCCACGCCGATGGTTTCTTCCCCCTGGAGCAGGTACTGCACGTCAACGTAGTCAAAGTGCGACTCAGGGCGCATTTGCAGTGCCGGCACGGTGCTCATCTCCTGCAGCAGGCAAAACATCTTGCCGGGAATAATGTCGATTTTACCGGGTTGCAGCGTGGCAAAGTCGGTGCGTTCGATAAACGCGATAGCCTGATGGATAATCGGATGAAACGCGTGTTTTTCCCGCGCCCAGTCCTGCAGATCGCAAATCATCATGATGGTGTTCCCCTTGTAGTGATAGTTTTAGCGGGTGTAGTAGGTACGGCGGTGTTGTTGAACCGCGGGAGGATGTCGCCATCTTCCCGCCCGGCCTTAACCGGCAATTTTTTGCCGGTAGAACCCGGTGCCGCTGCGGATTTGATCCAACAGCACGCCCAGCCCCCAGAATTTCTCCAGCACGTCGTCTTGATTTACCCGGCACAGATCGCTGTCGAAAGTGCCCAAACGTTGGTGATAGATTTTGGCGTTTTTCGGGTAACCCAGCGTCTCCGTGACCGCCGCCAGCGACAGGAAGGTCGCCAGTTCCTGCGCCAGCTCAGGCCGCTGCGCGCCGTGGTGATACAACCAGTGGTACAGCTCCGGGTGAAAATTGGTGAACACCCCGCTGAACCCTTTGGATCCGGCCTGCATCGCCGGCCAGGCGATAGCGGCGTTGGCATTGATGATGTTCAACGGCGTCCCTGCGGTTAATGCCACCCGACGCGCCACGGTCGGCAGATCGCAACTGACGTCCTTCAGCACGACAAAGCGGCCGCTGTCGGCGCAATAGCTCAGCTCTTCATCGCTCAGCAAACGGCGGTAAGGCGCCGGACATTCGTACAGGCCGAGCGGCATGCTAACCGGCAACGCCGCCAGCAGGCTGTCCAGCGTGGCGAAAAACGCCGCACTGCCCTGGCGCTGCGCGTCAAGATGGTTGGTCACCAGCACCAGCGCGTCGATGCCGGTTTGCGCCATCGCCTGCAGCTCTTCAATTTGCTGCTCCAGCGCATCGCTGATATGGCCGGAAGCGATAACCGGCACCCGGCCATCTACCCGCTGCACCACAAAACGCGCCAACTCAACCCGTTCAGCCAGGCTGAGGAATTGCATCTCGCTGGACTGACAGACGGCGAACAACGCATCGACGCCTCGCAGCAAATACCAGTCGATCAGGCGCGCCAGGCCAGGGTAGTCAATCTCGTTCTGGGTGGTAAACGGCGTTAGCATTACCGGCACAATGCCCTCGATGTTCTTCATTTTTGCTCCTCACACCGCGCTGACGCGGCAGACAATGGTGTTGTTTGATTAGGGATCAGCGCTGGCTCAGACGAGCCACCACCTGTTGATGTTGCGGCATGTTGGACGCCCCTTCTCTTTCCACCGCCAGTGACGCAAAGGCGGCGGCATAGGTTGCCGCCTGGGCAATCGTTTGCCCGGTGGCGATAGCCGCGGCGAAGGCGCCGTTGAACGCATCCCCCGCGCCGGTGGTATCGACGCTAAGTGCCGGGAAAGCGGGAATGTGCTGGAACTGCGAACCTTCGAGGATCATCGCTCCGCGCGCGCCCATGGTGATGATGACCCGTCGGGCACCCAGCCCGGCGATACGCTGCGCCGCCTCTCTGGCGCTGTTCAAATCCGTGACCTCCACGCCGGACAGCAACGAGGCCTCGGTTTCATTCGGGGTAATCACATCGACATATTCCAGGCATTGCAGCGCATCGGCGGAGTAAGGCGCAGGATTGAGGATCACCCGGATCCCCAACGCATTGGCCAGTTTCATGGCGTTCAGGGTGGCGTTAAAGTTATTCTCCAGTTGCAGCAGCAGCACGTCTGCGCCGGCCAGTTCCGGGGCGATCGCCGTCACTTCTTCGTCGGTGATGGTTTTATTGGCGCCGGAATAAATGGCGATCATGTTCTCGCCGTCCTGCTGCGAAACATAAATGATGGCGTTGCCGGTCGGCTCGGTTTCCGACTGGTATAAGGTGAATGAGTGGATTTCCGACGAAGAGAGATGGTCGAAAGCGAACTGACTGAACTGATCTTTGCCCACTTTGGACACGAAATGCACCTGAGCGCCGGCCCGGCTGGCGGCCATCGCCTGATTGGCCCCCTTGCCGCCGGGGCCAAGCGTACTGCCGAGCGCCAGCAGCGATTCGCCGCCTTTGGGAAAGCGCGCCACCCTGGCGACGATATCGACATTGAATGACCCCAGAATACAGACCTTGCCTCGCATGTTTTTTCCTCTCTCCGGCACCTTTCTTTTCTGGCTTTCCAGGCGCCTTAACAGCACTTCGAACGTGCCGTCGGTTTCGGTAATTAATTTGGCCTGCAGGCTGCGGCGGATGACGATCGCGCCGCCATGGCAACGCTGCACTAACCCCAGTTGCGCCAGCACGTTTAAATCACTGCGGATGGTTTCTTTGGTCACCGCAAAAGACGTGGCCAGGTACGCCACGCTAACGCGTTCATATTTATCCAGATAATCCAGGATGTTATTGCGTCGTTCTTCGAGAAACATAGTCACCTCAGCACCTGTTTTTGAGAGTAAGGGACCCCCGGTGGTTAAAAAGTGACTGTGATCATATGTTGCGGGGCTAAACGGAAGTAAACAAAAATCGCTGCAATATTCGCCGGCCCATGGCGGGAAAACCGCGGGGTTTATTGGCCACTGCGGGGCCGTTAGTAGGTGTTTTTACTGGTTTTTCGCAGATCCCTTGCCTGCGTTCAAGATTTCAACGGTATAATCAGCCGTCAACGCCGTCGGCGGTAAATCGACGGTCCAACTTATCTTTACCCTGTGAATTTCAAGCTGCGGCCAACAACGCCGTGGCTTGAAAGGCGGCGGGTATATGAAACGGAATATCTATGGTTCGAGTAATCGCCGTATCCAACCCCCGCCTGGCTCAGGCCTTTGTCGACTACATGGCGACACAGGGCATTGAACTTAGCGTGCACAATACCGGCGAGGCGGCGGAAATCTGGCTGGCTGACGACAGCCATCTGGAGCAGGTGCAGCACGAATTGCAGCAGTTCCAGGCCGATCCGCTCAACCGCCGCTATCAGGCCGCCAGTTGGGAAACCGGCAACACCGGCGCCGATCTGCACTACCCAGGCTACTCCTATCTGCAAACCCTGCGCAGCAAGGCCGGGCCGCTGACGCTGGGCGTGATGGTGCTGTGCATTGCGGTGTATATCCTGATGCAGGCGATGGGCGATGACACCGTGATGTACTGGCTCTCCTGGCCGCAAGACAGCAGCCAATACCCGCAGCTGTGGCGCTGGGTCAGCCACGCGTTTTTGCATTTTTCGCTGCTGCACATCACCTTTAACCTGCTGTGGTGGTGGTATCTCGGCGGCCCGCTGGAAAAACGCCTCGGCACCGGCAAGCTGTTCGTACTGGCAGTAGTATCGGCCTTCTTCAGCGGTTGGGCGCAGTCGCTGTTCAGCGGCGCGTTGTTCGGCGGCCTGTCCGGCGTGGTCTATGCGCTGATGGGCTACAGCTGGCTCAGCGGCGAACGGGCACCGGAACGCGGCCTGATGCTGCCGCGCGGCCTGATGGTATTTTCAGTGCTCTGGCTGGTGGCCGGGTACTTCGATATTTTAGGAATGTCGATCGCTAACGCGGCACACGTGGCCGGTTTAGTGTTAGGGTTATTGATGGCATTTTGGGACACGCGTCATCGCGCGCACAACGAACAATAACAGCCAGGTACAAGCCGGGCGTTTTAGGGGATTATCGTGAAGCAAACACAGCGTCATGACGCAATTATCGAGCTGGTGCGCCTGCAGGGTTATGTCAGTACGGAAGAACTGGTCGAACATTTCGACGTCAGCCCGCAAACGATTCGCCGTGATTTGAATGACCTTGCCGATCAGAACAAGATTCAGCGCCACCACGGCGGTGCCGCGTTGCCTTCCAGCTCGGTCAACGCCGCCTATAACGATCGCAAAGTGATGTGGTCGGAAGAGAAAGCGCGTATCGCCCAGCGCGTCGCCAGCCAGATCCCCGACGGCGCCACGCTGTTTATCGACATCGGCACCACGCCGGAAGCGGTCGCTCACGCGCTGATGAACCATAAAAACCTGCGCGTGGTGACCAACAACCTGAACGTAGCCACCCTGCTGACCTCCAAGGAAGATTTCCGCCTGATCCTGGCCGGCGGCGAAGTACGCACCCGCGATGGCGGCATCATGGGCGAGGCCACGCTGGACTTTATCTCCCAGTTCCGGCTCGATTACGGCATTCTCGGCATCAGCGGCATCGACATGGACGGCTCGCTGCTCGAATTCGACTACCATGAAGTGCGTACCAAACGCGCAATTATCGAAAACTCGCGCTGCGTGATGTTGGTGACCGACCATTCCAAATTCGGCCGCAATGCGATGGTCAACCTCGGCAATATGAACCTGATCGACTACCTGTTTACCGACCAGTTACCGCCACCGAGCGTAATGAAAATCATCGAACAGTACGACGTGCAGCTGGAGCTGTGCTGATTTTCCACCCGGCATCTTCTCCTGTTGGAGAAGATGCTACTCAGAGTGCCGGTAATTTGGCGCAGTAGGTTTCCTGGAACTCAGAGGACTGTTGGTTCATTTAGCGGTTAGCGGTCCTTTTTACGGTTGAGGCGTTTTTCGAGCTGTTCCAACTGTTCCAGCTCAATGCGATCGGCTTCACCCGCATCAGTGATTTTCCTTTTTTTATCAAATGAGTCATAACGCTCATGCACTATGGATTTCATTTGCTCCCGGCTAATACCGCCACAATGATTTAGTAACGGCTGCTCGTTGAACGCCATAAAGTTATCGATGTACTGCCGCCAGTCCGCGAGTTTTAGATGCTGTTTGTTCTTGGCTCTGAACTCGGCAAATTCGAAAAACATCGAGGCAAGGCGATTCAGGCTATCGAGTTCGTCTTCATTCAGATAGTTTTTGGCGATGACCACATCCGCTTTACGTATTCGCAACCCTTTAAAACTCATCAGATTCATATTGGCTTTTGACACATCGGCACGCTGCACTATCAGTTCTGCGGCGGTAAAACCCGTCACCGCAAAAAACAGTTTGTTTTGCACCTCGGCAAACAGCAACCCGGTGTCTTTTTCACTGGCGCGATAATCTTCCGACAACGTAAAAAGGTCGCGTATTTTTTGATAAAAGCGAAGTTCGGAGGAGCGTATATCACGGATGCGCTCCAGCAGTTCATCAAAGTAATCCCATTTAGGATCTTTAAGGCGCTCGTCGTCCATAACGAAGCCTTTGAGCATATATTCACTCAGCGTCTGAGTTGCCCATTGTCTGAATTGCGTACCGCGGGTTGAGCGAACCCGGTAGCCCACAGAGATAATCATCGGTAGGGAGTACAGCAGCGTTAGATACTCTTTACCGTCCGATCCAGTTGTAAACTTACGGTTTACAACTGCCCCCTCAGCCAGCTCTCCATCTGCGATCACGCCTTTCACGTGCTTGCCAATATTCTGCTTGCTGGTTTGGTAAAGCTCTGCCATTTCGAGCTGAGTGAGCCATACCTGCCCTCCTAACTCGCGCAGAATAAACCGGGACTTTCCGTCTTCCGAGGTGTAGAGGATCAGATCGTTATCAGACATTTTAGCCATCCTTGAGTTACAGCGCGACGCGCCGCTTGTCGGTTAATAACTGCTGAATCAGCGCCTTCAAATACCTCGCCATTTCCACTTCAAGTGCATCCAGCTCTTTCCTCAGTTCCAGGGGCTCGACACGCATCA
Organism: Serratia inhibens; assembly: GCF_003591175.1. GTDB lineage: Bacteria > Pseudomonadota > Gammaproteobacteria > Enterobacterales > Enterobacteriaceae > Serratia > Serratia inhibens. The sequence goes on from NZ_QYYG01000008.1 coordinate 99,101, forward strand.
CCAGCAGCACGTTCTCTTCTCTTCAAAAATATCAACATAGCGCAATGTATTCAGGTTGTAGTAGTTATCGCAGATCTCTTGCAGGCTGGCGAGATGAGCGCATTTCTCTAGGTTATCATCACCAAACTGTTACCTCTATCACGCCTAAATGTTTTTGTTTGGTTAAGTCTTGGCTTGTTTGTTGGTTTTTGATTACAATCATGAGCGAAAACGAACATGAAAGAGCTATTTCGAACATCTGGAGGAAGTTGACGTGGAAACCAAAGACTTGATCGTTATCGGTGGCGGCATCAACGGTGCCGGCATCGCGGCGGATGCTGCCGGGCGCGGGCTGTCCGTACTGCTACTGGAAGCGCAAGACTTGGCCTGCGCTACGTCTTCCGCCAGTTCCAAATTGATCCACGGCGGCCTGCGCTACCTGGAACACTACGAATTCCGTCTGGTGAGCGAAGCGCTGGCCGAGCGTGAAGTATTGCTGAAGCTGGCGCCGCACATCGCGTTTCCCATGCGTTTTCGCCTGCCGCACCAGCCGCATCTGCGCCCGGCCTGGATGATCCGCATCGGCCTGTTCCTGTACGATCACCTGGGTAAACGCACCAGCCTGCCGGGCAGCAAGAGTTTGCGCTTTGGACCAGAATCGGTACTGAAGCCTGAGTTAAAGCGCGGTTTCGAATATTCCGACTGCTGGGTGGACGATGCCCGCCTGGTGGTGCTGAACGCGCAGGAAGTCGAAAAACGCGGCGGCGAAGTGCGCACCCGTACCAAAGTGACCCGTGCTTGGCGTGAAAATGGCCTGTGGATGGTGGAAGCGGTTGAGGTCGACAGCGGTAAAACCTTTACCTGGCGCGCCAAGGGCCTGGTCAATGCCACCGGTCCTTGGGTGAAACACTTCTTCGACGACGGCCTGAAGCTGAAATCACCGTACGGCATCCGCCTGATCAAAGGCAGCCATATCGTGGTACCGCGCGCTCACAACCAGCCGCAGTCCTATATTCTGCAAAACGAAGACCATCGCATCGTGTTCGTCATCCCGTGGAATGACGAGTTCTCGATTATCGGCACCACCGACGTGGAATACCACGGCGATCCGAAAGACGTGAAAATCGACGACAACGAGATCGACTACCTGCTGAAAGTGTACAACGACCACTTCAAGAAGCAGTTGGGCCGTGACGACATCGTCTGGACATACTCCGGTGTGCGTCCGCTGTGCGATGACGAATCTGATTCGCCACAGGCGGTGACCCGCGACTACACGTTGGATGTGCATGACGATCAGGGCAAAGCGCCGCTGCTGTCGGTATTCGGCGGTAAACTGACCACCTACCGCAAGCTGGCTGAGCATGCGATGGAAAAACTGGCGCACTACTACCCTGGCTGCGGCCCGGCGTGGACCAAAAACGGTTCGCTGCCCGGCGGCGACATCGGTGGCGATCGCGACAGCTACGCCGCCAAACTGCGCCGCGAGCACGGCTGGTTACCGGAATCCCTGGCGCGCCGCTACGCCCGCACCTACGGTAGCCACAGCGAGCTGATCCTGGCGAATGCCAACGGCCTTGACGATCTGGGCGAAGAGTTTGGCCACGGCCTGTATGAAGCCGAACTGCGCTATCTGGTAGAGAAAGAGTGGGTGGTCGAGCTGGAAGACGCCATCTGGCGCCGGACCAAGCTGGGCATGTGGCTGGATGATGCGCAGCAGGCGCGGGTGAAAGCCTGGCTGGCGGAACACACGAAAACGAAAACGCTCTCTCTGGCATCCTGAGCCATTGAATGTGGAAAGGGCCGGATATCCGGCCCTTTTCTTTTGCATTACAGCTTGATCGGTTTGATGTGCCAGATTTCGTCCGCATACTCCTGGATGGTGCGGTCGGAAGAGAAATACCCCATATTGGCGATATTCAACACCGCACGCCGCGTCCAGTCATCCTGATTGCGATAGACCTCATCCACCTTGTCCTGCGTATCCACATAGCTGCGGTAATCGGCCAGCAGCTGGTAGTGATCGCCCAAATTCACCAGCGAATCAAACAGGTTGCTGTAGCGCTTTGGCTCCTCCGGACTGAATACGCCGGTGGCGATCTGGGTCAACGCCTGATGCAGTTCGGGATCCTGCTCATAGTACAGATGCGGGTTGTAGCCGTTGCGGCGCAACTCCTCCACCTGCTCGGCGGTATTGCCGAAGATAAAGATGTTCTCTTCACCCACGTGCTCCAGCATCTCTACGTTGGCACCGTCCAGCGTGCCGATGGTCAGCGCGCCGTTAAGCGCAAATTTCATATTGCTGGTGCCCGACGCCTCGGTGCCCGCCAGCGAGATCTGCTCGGAGAGATCCGCCGCCGGAATGATCATCTGCGCCAGACTGACGCTATAGTTCGGGATAAACACCACTTTCAACTGGGTGTGCACACGCGGATCGTTGTTGATCACCTTCGCCACGTCGTTAATCAGCCGGATGATCTGCTTCGCCGCGTAGTAGGCCGAGGCCGCCTTGCCGGCGAAGATCACCACCCTCGGCACGCGTTCGGTTTCCGGATCCTGCAACAGGCGGTTATATAACGTGATCACATGCAGGACGTTAAGCAGTTGTCGTTTGTATTCATGAATGCGTTTGATCTGCACATCGAACAACGCATCCGGGTTGACCACCACATTCAGGGTTTTGGCGATGTACTTCGCCAACCGCTCCTTGTTTTGCCGTTTGGCAGCCTGAACCGCCTGCAGGAAGCTGGGGAAATCGATGTTGGCTTTGATCTCGCTCAGTTGGCTGAGATCGGTGCGCCAGGTCTGGCCGATGCTGTCATCCAACACGTCGGAAAGCGGCCGGTTGGCCAGCCCCAACCAGCGGCGCGGTGTGACCCCGTTGGTTTTGTTGCAGAAACGATCGGGGAAAATATGCGCGAAGTCGGCAAACAGCGACTGCACCATCAGCTCGGAATGCAGTGCGGAAACCCCGTTAACCTTGTGGCTGGCCACCACCGCCAGCCACGCCATGCGCACCCGACGACCGTTGGTCTCATCAATGATCGACACCCGCGCCAGCAGCTCGTTGTCGCCCGGCGCCACTTCCTGCACATGCTTGAGGAAGTGATCGTTGATCTCGAAGATCAACTGCAAGTGACGCGGCAGGATCCGGCCGATCATGTCCAGCGGCCAGGTTTCCAGCGCTTCGCTCATCAGCGTGTGGTTGGTGTAGGAGAATACCCGCTCCACCACGGCCCAGGCGTCGAGCCAATTGAACTTGTGATCGTCGATCAACCGATGCATCAGTTCGGGGATAGACAACACCGGGTGAGTGTCATTGAGGTGAATGGCAATCTTGTCCGCCAGATTGTCGAAGGTTTTATGCATCGTCCAGTGGCGGTTGAGGATATCCTGCACCGTGGCCGACACCAGGAAATACTCCTGCCGCAGCCGAAGTTCGCGCCCGGAATAGGTGGAGTCGTCCGGGTACAGCACGCGCGATACGTTCTCCGAGTGGTTTTTATCCTCAACCGCCGCGAAATAATCGCCCTGATTGAATTTACCAAGGTTGATTTCGTTACTGGCCTGGGCGCTCCACAGCCGCAGCGTGTTGGTGGCGTCGGTATCAAAACCGGGGATCACCTGATCATAAGCGATGGCGACCACCTCTTCGGTTTCCAGCCAGCGCGCCTTGGCGCCTTCCTGCTGAATTCGCCCGCCAAAGCGCACCTTATAACGGGTGTTGTGGCGCGGGAACTCCCACGGGTTGCCGTATTCCAGCCAGTAGTCCGGGGACTCCATTTGCTGGCCGTTAACGATGTTCTGCTTGAACATGCCGTATTCGTAGCGGATACCGTAGCCGCGCCCCGGTAGCGCCAGCGTCGCCAGCGAATCGAGGAAACAGGCCGCAAGCCGCCCCAGGCCGCCGTTGCCCAACCCCGGATCGTTCTCTTCCTCCAGCAATTCACCGAGGCTCAGCCCCATTTCATTCAACGCGTCGTCGATATCCTGGTAAATCCCCATCGACAACAGCGCATTGGAGAGCGTCCGCCCGAGCAGGAACTCCATCGACAGGTAATAGACCTGCCGCACGTCCTGGGAAAGCTGGGCGCGGTTGGAGCGCAGCCAGCGTTCCACCATGCGGTCACGCACCGCAAACAGCACGGCGTTCAGCCAGTCATGCTGGTTGGCAATAGCCGGGTCCTTGCCGACAATAAACATCAGCTTATAGGCGATGGAATGTTTCAGCGCTTCAACACTGACCGTGGGTGAGGTGTAACTAATCGGTGAAGTCATAGTGATCCCAAGTGAGTTGTTACAACAAGCGTTGATATACCCAAAATAATTGGCGCTGCATCAAGGCGGCAAGGGAACTTATCCCGAATCACTTACTTCAGTAAGTGATTCGGGTAAGTGAGTCCAGCCAACACAGAGGCAGCGTCAAGTAAGACGGGAATAAAGTGACAGATAAGCCTTTGCCGCTATCTGCCAGCCAAAATCCACGCTCATGGCGTGGCGCTGTACGTGACGCCAATGCTTTGGCCTGCTCCACAGCACCATGGCGCGCCGGATGGCGTTGCCCAGTGCGGCGGCATCACAATCATCAAAGACAAATCCGCTGGCGGTGCCGTCGGCCAGATTCTCCAGCGCGCAGTCCACCACCGTGTCCGCCAGCCCGCCGGTGCGACGCACCAACGGCAACGTGCCGTATTTCAGGCCGTAGAGCTGGGTCAGTCCGCAAGGTTCGAAACGACTCGGCACCATGATCACGTCGGCCCCGCCGATAATCCGGTGCGAGAATGCCTCGTGGTAGCCAATCTGCACGCCAACCTGTTCCGGGTAATCAGCGGCAGCGGCCAGAAACGCCTGCTGCAACACCGCATCGCCGGCCCCTAACAGCGCCAGTTGGCCCCCCTGCTCGAGCAACGCCGGCAGCGCTTCCAATACCAAATCCAGACCCTTCTGGCTGGTCAGGCGGCTCACCACCGCAAACACCGGCAGCGACTCGTCCACCTTCAGGCCCATCGCTTTTTGCAGATGCAGCTTGTTCTTGGTCTTGTTCTTCAGATCCTCGGCATCGTAACGGGCGGTCAAGCGCGGATCGTGGGACGGATCCCAAATCTTCTCATCCACGCCGTTGAGAATGCCGCTCAGTCGCCCCTGCCGCTGGCGTTCCTGCAGCAACCCTTCCATGCCGCAACCGAACTCCGGCCGGGTGATTTCCCGCGCGTAGGTCGGGCTGACGGCGGTGATATGGTCGGCGTAATACAGCCCGGCTTTCAGGAACGACATCTGGCCGTAAAACTCCAGGCCGTAAAGGTTGTAAAACGAGGGCGGCAGCCACAGTTCAGCCACGTGATGGGCGGAGAACAGCCCCTGATAGGCCAGATTGTGCACGGTGAAAATCGAACGCGCCGGGTGGCCGTTGGCCGCCAGATAGGCGCAGGCCAGGCCGGCGTGCCAGTCATGGGCGTGCACCACCTGCGGCCGCCAGTAGCGGTCCAGCCCCTTGGCCAACTCACAGGCAATCCAGCCCAACAGGGCAAAACGCCGGTGGTTGTCGGAATAGGCATTCATCGACTGGTCGTGATAGGGGCTGCCCGGCCGGTCATACAGCCAGGGGGCGTCAATCAGGTAGATGCCCACGCCATGATAGGTACCGTAGCGCAGGCCGACCCGGCCGGCGAACGAATCGATTTCCGCCACCAGCACGGAGTCCGGTATACCATTACGCACGTCAGGAAAAGCGGGCAATAGCACCCGAACGTCGCCGCCCTCGGCAATTTGAGCCGCCGGTAATGCGCCAACCACGTCTGCGAGCCCCCCGGTTTTCAGCAGGGGGAACATTTCAGAACATACGTGTAAAACCTGCATTATCACTCCTGGAAATCGGCAAAAAAGCAGGCCTGCCGCTGTTGTTAATCCGCGTTTTGCAAGCCCTCTGTCTATTCGCAAGGCGGCGGTATCATCGTTCCGCCGACTACCCTAACTCACAACTTTGACAGCATTTCGCGCGTCACCAGCACAATGCCGCCTTCCGAGCGATAAAAGCGTTTGCTGTCCTCATCGGCGTTTTCGCCAATCACCATGCCCTCGGGAATATGGCAGGCGCGGTCAATGATGCAGCGCCGCAGGCGGCAGGAGCGGCCGACGTTTACGTCCGGCAGCAATACGCTGGAGTCGATGGTGCAAAACGAGTTCACCCGCACCCGCGGGAACAGCACCGAATGCACCACCACCGAACCTGAGACGATGCAGCCGCCGGACACCAGCGAATTCATGGTCATGCCGTGGCTGCCGGAGCGGTCCTGCACGAACTTGGCCGGCGGCAGCGGCTCCATATGGGTACGGATTGGCCAGGCACGGTCATACATGTCCAGCTCCGGCGTCACCGAGGCCAGATCGAGGTTGGCGCGCCAGTAGGCTTCCAGCGTACCCACATCGCGCCAATATGGCGGCAGATCGGTATTGGAGGTGACGCAGGACAGCGTGAACGGGTGCGCCCACGCCGCTTTCTGAGCGGTGATTTTCGGGATCAGATCCTTGCCGAAATCATGGGTGGAGCCGGGGATCGACATATCCTCTTCCAGCAGTTGGAACAGATAGTCGGCGTTAAAGATGTAGATCCCCATGCTCGCCAGCGACATTTCCGGGTTACCCGGCATTGGCGGCGGATTGCTCGGTTTTTCCAGGAACTCGAGGATCAAATCGTTCTCATCCACTTCCATCACGCCGAACTCGCTGGCCTCATCGCGCGGCACCGGCAAGCAGGCCACCGTGCATTGCGCACCCTTTTCGACGTGGTCGATCAGCATGCGCGAGTAATCCATCTTGTAGATGTGATCGCCCGCCAGGATCACCACATACTCGGCATCGTAGCGACGGATAATATCCAGGTTCTGGTATACCGCGTCCGCCGTGCCCTTGTACCAGTGCTCGGTACTGAGGCGTTGCTGGGCCGGCAGCAGATCGACAAATTCGTTCATCTCTTCATTGAGGAACGACCAGCCACGCTGAATATGCTGCACCAGGGTATGGGACTGATACTGGGTGATCACGCCGATGCGGCGGATACCCGAGTTCAGGCAGTTCGACAGGGCAAAATCAATGATGCGGAACTTACCGCCAAAATGGACGGCAGGCTTGGCGCGGGTTGAGGTTAAATCTTTCAAGCGCGAACCGCGGCCGCCGGCCAGAATCAGAGCAACGGACTTAATCGGCAGTTGGCGCGCCAACATCAGGGGGTCTTTATTTTCAAACCTAACCATAGCTGACTCCTTTTATTATTTCTGTACCAGCACGCAAATCGAGTGCGCAGCCTGGTTCCAGGCGGGTAAAACCGCCCGCGGTCCTTCCTGAGTAAAGGGGGCGACAACCTGCCAATCGCCCATAGGCAACCTCATCTCCACCGCCTGCGGCGTGGCGTTAACCACCACCAGCCAGCACTGCGACAGGCGGATCTGCAATTGCAAGTCTCCCTGCTCCCATTCCTGCGCCGCGGGCGGCTGCCCTTGCGCGTTCAGCCACTGCACGCTGCCGTCGCCCTCCTGCCACCAGCGGTCTTGCTGCAGGGCGGGGATTTGCCGACGCAGGTGAATCAGCGCTGCGGTATAAGCGGTGAGCGAGTCATCCGCCTTGGCCCAGTCGAGCCAGGTGATGGCGTTATCCTGGCAATAGGCATTGTTGTTCCCCTGCTGGCTGTGTCCATGCTCATCGCCGGCCAGCAGCATCGGCGTCCCCTGGGACAGCAACAACGTGGCAAGCAGCGCCTGCCGGCTGGCCTTGCGGCGCTGCACAATGGCGTCGTCGGCAATCGGGCCTTCAACACCGTGGTTGTAGCTGAAATTATGGTCGCTGCCGTCACGGTTGCCTTCACCGTTAAGCTGGTTGTGCTTACGGTTAAAACTGACCAGATCCTGCAGGGTAAACCCGTCATGAGCGGTCAGCATGTTGATGCTGGCGTACGGCGCACGCCCACGTTGGTTGAACAAATCGCTGGAACCGGCAAAGCGTTGGGCAAACTGGCCCAGCGGCAAATCGCCCTGCAGCCAAAAGCGGCGCATATCATCCCGGTAATGATCATTCCACTCGGCGAAGCGCCCCGGAAAAGCGCCCACCTGATAACCGCCGGGGCCAATGTCCCACGGTTCGGCAATCAGCTTGCAGCGCGACAGCTGATCGTCCGCCAGCATCGCCTGGAACAGCGGCGCATCGCGATCGAACGCCGGGGTACGGCCCAGCACACTGCCCAGATCGAAGCGAAAACCGTCGACATGGCATTCGCTCACCCAAAAATGCAGGCACTCCATCACCCAGGCCACGCCCTGCGGTTGATCCAACCGCAGCGTATTGCCGCAGCCGGTGTCGTTCACATATCCCCCGTCCGGGGTAAGCCAGTAATACCCCGGGTTATCGATGCCGCGCTGCGACAGCGTCGGCCCGTCCATGTCCAGCTCGGCGCTGTGGTTGAACACCACATCGAGGATCACCTCGATCCCGGCCTTATGCAGCGCCTTCACCGCATCGCGGAATTCGCGCAGCGGCGTCATGTCGGTGCGCAGGCTGCAATAACGGTTATCCGGCGCATAAGGCGCCAACACGTTATATCCCCAGTAGTTAATCAGCCCGAGGCGCTGCAGACGCGGCTCGGAGCTATGTTGCTGTACCGGCAGCAGTTCCAGCGCCGTGATGCCGAGACGCTTGAAATGGGCAATCATCACCGGATGACCGAGCGCAGCGAAGCTGCCGCGCAGCACCGGCGGGATATCCGGGTGCAGTAGAGTCAGGCCACGCACGTGCGCTTCGTAGATCACCGTTTTGCCCCACGGCGTGGCCGGCGGACGATCCCCCTGCCAATCGTAGGCTTCGTCGATGACCACGCACTTAGGCATCACCTCTGCGCTATTCTCCGGGTCCGGTCGGTCGTAGCCGCCATGCAACTCCAGATCGTCCGCCACCGGCCCCTCGACCGCGCGGGCGGCGGGATCCAGCAGCAGCTTGTTCGGGTTAAATCGCAGCCCTTTCGCGGGTTCAAACGGGCCGTACACCCGGTAACCGTAGCGCTGGCCCGGTTTGCCGCCCGGCAGATAGCCGTGCCAGATATCACCGCTGCGCGCCGGCAGCGGCAGACGCACCTCGCGCTGTTGCCCGTCAAACAGGCACAGCTCCACGCCGGTGGCATGGGCGGAAAACAGGGTAAAGTTGATGCCGTTACCGTCATAATGCGCCCCGAGAGGCGCGGCGATACCGGGCGTCAGCTCAGTCATTGCGCCTCCCGCAGCAGGTAGATCGTCGCCAGCGGCGGTACGGTCACGCTAATCGAATGCTCGCGGCCGTGGTTGCCGACCGGTTCCGACACCACGCGGCCCTGGTTGCCGGTATTACTGCCGTGATAATGGTGCGAGTCGGTATTAAGGATTTCCCGATACTCGCCGGGGCGGGAGATACCGATGCGGTAATGGTGGCGCGGCACCGGGGTAAAGTTGCTGACGGCGATCAGCTCGTTGCCCTGTGAGTCGTAACGGGCAAAGGCAAACACCGAGTTGTCGTGGTCATCCACCACCAGCCATTCGAAGCCGTCCGGGCGGTAGTCACGCTCATACAACGGCGCCTGCTGCTGATAGCAGTGATTGAGATCGCGCACCAGCCGCTGCACGCCGTGATGCCAACCGTCCAGGCCTTCCAGCAGATGCCAGTCGAGGCTGGTATCGAAATTCCATTCGCGCCCCTGGGCAAACTCACAACCCATAAACAGCAGTTTTTTGCCGGGGTGCGCCCACATAAAGCCGTAGTAAGCCCGCAGGTTGGCGAACTTCTGCCAGGCGTCGCCGGGCATGCGATCGAGAATCGATTTTTTGCCGTGCACCACTTCGTCATGAGAAATCGGCAGCACGAAGTTCTCGGTGTAGGCATACAGCATGCCGAAGGTCATCTGATTATGATGATATTTGCGGTGTACCGGATCGCACTGCATGTAGTTGAGCGTGTCGTGCATCCAGCCCAGGTTCCATTTGTAGTGGAACCCCAACCCATTGGCATCCGGCGGTAGCGTGACCCCCGGGTAATCGGTGGATTCCTCCGCCAGCGTCACCGCGCCGGGCCGCTCCTTGCCGACGGTCTGGTTGGTGTAGCGCAGGAAGGCGATGGCCTCCAGGTTTTCGTTGCCGCCGTAATAATTCGGCACCCACTCGCCTTCGGCGCGGCTGTAATCACGGTAGATCATCGAGGCCACGGCATCGACGCGCAGAGCGTCGATGCCGTAACGTTCCATCCAGTAAAGGGCATTGCCCGCCAGATAGTTGCGCACCTCATTGCGGCCATAGTTGTAAATCAGGGTATTCCAGTCCTGGTGGAAGCCCTCGCGCGGGTCGGCGTATTCGTACAGCGCAGTACCGTCGAAATTCGCCAAACCGTAGGCATCGCTGGGGAAATGCCCCGGCACCCAGTCCAGGATCACATTGATGCCGGCCCGGTGCGCCGCCGCCACAAAGGCTTTGAAATCGGCCGGGGTGCCGAAACGCCGGGTCGGAGCATAGAGCCCCAACGGCTGATAACCCCAACTGCCGTCGAAGGGGTGCTCGTTAATCGGCAGCAGTTCAATATGGGTGAACCCCATATCCTTGACGTAATTGATTAATTGCTCTGCCAGCTCGCCGTAGCTGAGCCAGAAGTTGTTGTCGGTATGACGTCGCCACGACCCCAGATGCACTTCGTAGATGGAGATCGGCCGATCAAAATCGTTGGCGCGTTGGCGTTCCGGGGTATTTGCCACCACCTCCGGCAACGGCGTCACCAAAGATGCCGTATCCGGCCGCATCTGCGCTTCAAAGGCGTAAGGGTCGGCCTTCAGTTGGGTATTGCCATAGCAGTCGATGATTTCGTATTTGTACAGTTGCCCGGCTTTCACCCCTGGCAGGAACAGCTCCCAGATACCGTTTTCACGGCGCAGGCGCATTGGATGGCGACGACCGTCCCAGAAGTTGAACTCTCCCACCACCGAAACGCGCTGGGCATTGGGCGCCCAGACGGCAAAGCTGACGCCTGCTACCTCGTCAAGCGTAGCGGGATGCGCCCCCAGCCGCTCATACGGCCGCAGATGGGTGCCCTCCGCCAGCAGCCAGCCGTCGATATCCTGTAACAAGGTGCCAAAACGGTAGGGATCGTCGACGATCTGCTGGTGATTTTGCCAGCGGACCTCCAGTTGATACCGGAAGGGGGTTTTCCGACGCGGAACGGTAGCGCTGAAAAAGCCACGGGCATCGTCGCAGGCCAGCTGCACCAGCCGTTTGCCGGTTTGCTGCTCCAGCAACCAGACTTCGCTGGCGTCAGGCAACAACGCACGCACCTGCAGGCCATTATCGACCGCATGCATACCCAGCAGGGAGAAAGGATCGGCAAAATTGCCGGAGAAAAGCTGATCAATCACGTCACGATCGGGAAGTACAGGCATAGACTTCTTCCTTAGATTAAGAGCATGATTTATAAGAGGCTGCGTCTACCCTTCACCGTCCAGACCGCTGCCTTGCAGGCCGCGAGTTGACATCCATTGGGTAAATGATTAATCCATAGCCGTTTTGGTTATCATGCAATTCATTCGGTATCTAAAGCGTGATTGCGGTCGGTTATTGATCAATTTTCAGCTTGCCGACCTGAATTTCCGCTCTTTATGCTTATTTTTAGTCGTTTATCAGCGTTGGTGAAAATTCACTCGCCAACGCTTTAAGCATAGCCAATGTCTGTCAAAGCAGTGCCGTATTGGCATGGAAAATCATTCATTAAGAAAACTGCCAGCCCGCAGCGCGGTTGCGCTACTGCTTGCCGGGAGGAAGGCCGGTTATCGGTGCGCGCCTTTCCCCTGGCAGCGACTTCGTCCATAGCGCGCCAAAACGGGGTAAAAGCGGAAAACAAGGCTTTGGGGGGCTGAAAGAGGCCAGCCCCCGGGAAGTTCAGTTCAGGTTTACAGCAGGATACGCAGCATACGGCGCAGCGGCTCTGCCGCGCCCCACAGCAGTTGGTCACCCACGGTGAACGCAGACAGGTATTCCGGCCCCATATTCAGCTTGCGCAAGCGACCTACCGGCGTGTTCAGCGTCCCGGTTACCGCAGCCGGCGTCAACTCACGCATGGTCAGCTCACGGTCGTTCGGGATCACCCGCACCCAGTCATTGTGGGTCGCCAGCATCTGTTCGATTTCCGGCAGCGAAACGTCTTTTTTCAGCTTCAGGGTGAACGCCTGGCTATGGCAGCGCAGCGCACCGACGCGCACGCACAGACCGTCAACCGGGATCACGCTGGAGGTGTTCAGAATCTTGTTGGTTTCCGCCTGGCCTTTCCACTCTTCGCGGCTCTGGCCGTTATCGAGCTGTTTGTCGATCCACGGGATCAGGCTGCCGGCCAACGGCACGCCGAAGTTATCGGTCGGCAGTTTACCGCTGCGGGTGGCCGCAGTAACTTTACGTTCGATATCCAAAATAGCCGAAGCCGGGTCCTGCAGCTCTTTCGCCACGTCGGCATGCAGCATGCCCATTTGGGTCAGCAGTTCGCGCATGTGGCGCGCGCCGCCGCCGGAAGCCGCCTGATAGGTGGATACCGAAGCCCACTCAACCAGATCGTTGGCGAACAGGCCGCCGAGCGACATCAGCATCAGGCTGACGGTGCAGTTACCGCCAACAAAGGTCTTGATGCCTTTATCCAGGCCCTGCTGAATCACCGCGTGGTTGACAGGATCCAGGATGATAATCGCGTCATCCCCCATGCGCAGAGAAGATGCTGCGTCAATCCAGTACCCCTGCCAGCCGCTTTCACGCAGCTTAGGGTAGATTTCATTGGTATAATCGCCGCCCTGGCAGGTAATAATAATGTCGAGCGCGCTCAGCGCGTCAACATCGTAAGCATCTTGCAGCGTACCCTGCTGGCCGCCGAATGCCGGCGCCGCAGAACCGTGCTGCGAAGTGGAGAAAAAGACCGGGCGAATGGCGTCGAAGTCGCGTTCTTCCGTCATGCGTTGCATGAGTACGGAGCCGACCATTCCGCGCCAACCGATGAAACCAACGTTTTTCATAATAACTGCCCTGCTTTGGAGGATGACTACTTGGAGTTGTGTGCAATATCTCCCCACCTTACAAAATGTCAGCGCGGGCGCAAAGTGAATTTATTCGATGGGTGAGCGATTCTCAGCAATCCTTCTTATATACCCGTCGTCTTTCAAACCGCAGCGTTGTTACCGGCATTGGGTGACCGCCCGATGAATAAGGGCGAAGCATGCAGCTACCCCTGCAATACCTGGGTATAAGCAAGCTGAGTCACCTGGTTGCAACTTGAAAGCCATAGGGTATGGGTTATCACGCGGTCGGGTTGGCCGGCGCGTTTTTCAGATTTCGAGGTAATGATGACAGAGATGATTTCGGTCACGGTATTGCTGTTTTTAATCATGGATCCGCTGGGCAACCTGCCGATTTTCATGTCGGTGCTCAAGCATCTGGAACCGCGCCGCCGGCGGATGGTATTGATTCGCGAGCTGCTGATCGCCCTGCTGCTGATGCTGATTTTCCTGTTTGCCGGCGAAAAAATCCTGGCGTTCCTCAACCTGCGTACCGAGACCGTGTCCATTTCTGGCGGGATTATCCTGTTCCTGATCGCCATCAAGATGATTTTCCCCTCGCAGGAGGGCAACAGCAGCGGGCTTTCCGCCGGTGAAGAGCCTTTCCTGGTACCGCTGGCGATCCCGCTGGTGGCAGGACCTTCGATTTTGGCGGCACTGATGCTGCTCTCGCACCAATATCCAAACCAGATTTCGCATCTGGTGGTAGCCCTGCTGATTGCCTGGGGTATTTCCGCCGCGATATTGCTGATGTCGAACCTGTTCCTGCGCCTGCTGGGCAGTAAAGGAGTCAGCGCGCTGGAAAGGTTGATGGGGTTGATTCTGGTGATGCTGTCGACCCAGATGTTCCTGGACGGCGTGCGGGCTTACATGAAGTTGTAGTGAACATACTGGCGCCTGGCGGCGCCGGTATCATGACGCAGCCGGTTATTGCGGGGCTGCGACGCTGCGAATGTAAGCCAAAGTATCGGCGATCACGCCGTCCAGCGGCTGGTTGATATCAATCGCGCGCACGTCCTGCTCCTGCGCGCCCGGCTCTTCAAGCGTCGCGAACTGAGAAACCAGCATCTGCGGCTTGAAGAAATGCCCCTTGCGCTGTTTCAAGCGCTCTTCAATCACCGCCTTATCCCCTTTCAGATAGATAAAATGCAGGTTGCTGTTACCCTCGCGCAGCCGGTCGCGGTAGCTTTTTTTCAGCGCCGAACACACCAGCAGCGACACGTCATTGGTGCGCTGCATAGCGAAAATGGCGTCGTTCAATGCCGTCAGCCACGGAGCGCGATCGTTGTCGTCCAATGCATGCCCGGATGCCATTTTATTGATATTGGCGCGCGGGTGCAGGTAGTCGCCGTCCAGCATCGCTGCATGGGCCTGATAGGCAACGTCGCTGGCGACGGCGGATTTCCCGCTGCCAGAAACGCCCATCAAAATAAATACGTGGTGTTGCGGATTACTCATGATTTCATGCCCTTATGGGGACTCACGCAGGTTTGTGCGGTGGATTGCACCGCCCAATGCGCCCCAAACTCAAAATGGTGCCCGGTGCCGCACGGCATCCGATAGCCTCAGAATATCCTGTGAATTTCAAGCTGCAGCCAACCACGCCGCAGCTTGAAAGGCGACGGGTAAATTATACGACCGTTGCCAACAGCAGACAGCCCACCAACCCGCAGACCGAGATGATGGTTTCCAGCACCGACCAGGATTTGATAGTTTCCATGATGCTCAGGTTGAAATACTCCTTGAACAGCCAGAAACCCGGATCGTTGACGTGTGAGAAAATCACGCTGCCCGAACCGACCGCGATCACCATCAGTTCCGGGCTGACGCCAGTGGTGGCAATCAGCGGGGCGACGATGCCGCCGGCAGTGATCGCTGCCACGGTGGCGGAACCCAGCGCCAGACGCAGCGCCGCGGCGATGGACCACGCCATCAGAATTGGCGATACGTTGCTGCCTTCCATCAAACCGGCGATGTATTTTTCTACGCCGCTGTCGACCAGCACCTGCTTGAACGCGCCGCCACCGCCGATGATCAACAGCATCATGGCGATAATTTTGATTGAATCGGTGATGGTGCCCATCACTTCATCCATGGTGCGGCCACGGTTAAGACCAAAGGTGAAGATAGCGATCAGCACCGCAATCAGCGTCGCCATCACCGGATCGCCGAAGAACTCGGCAAAGCGCAGCAGCGTATGGCCCTTCGGCAGCACCATTTCGGCCACTGCGCGCAGTGCCATCAGGATCACCGGTACCAGAGAAGTGGCAACGCTGATGCCAAAACTTGGCATTTCTTCTTCGGTGAAGATTTTCGGGTTATACAGACCTTCCGGTACCGGCTTGTCGATGCCTTTCAGGAAGCGGGCGTAGACCGGGCCGGCCAGGATCACCGTCGGGATGGCCAGCAGCGTGCCATACAGCAGGGTTTTCCCCATGTCGGCATGGAAGATGGTGGCGATCGCCGTTGGGCCAGGGTGCGGCGGCAGGAAACCGTGGGTCACCGACAGCGCAGCCGCCATCGGCACGCCAACGTACAACAGCGGAACGCGCGCGGAGGCGGCGATGCTGAATACCAACGGCAACAGCAGCACGAAACCGACCTCATAGAACAGGGCGAAACCGACGGTAAAACCGGTCAGCACCACCGCCCATTGAATGTGTTTTTTACCGAACTTGTCGATCAGCGTAGTGGCGATGCGCTGAGCGCCGCCGCAGTCCGCCAGCAACTTGCCGAGCATGGCGCCAAAGCCCATGATCAATGCCAGGCTGCCCAGCGTGCCGCCAACGCCGGCCTTGATGGAGCCGATCACTTTATCCACCGGCATGCCCTGTGCGATACCCACCGCCAGTGCTACTAAAACCAAAGAGATAAAGCCGTTCAGCTTAAAGCGAATCATCAGCAGCAGCAGCAACGCTACGCCGCCTGCAACAAT
The DNA here is from genome assembly GCF_003591175.1 of Serratia inhibens. GTDB lineage: Bacteria > Pseudomonadota > Gammaproteobacteria > Enterobacterales > Enterobacteriaceae > Serratia > Serratia inhibens. The sequence goes on from NZ_QYYG01000008.1 coordinate 115,096, forward strand.
CACTAATGGCATAATTTTTCTCCAACCCTTTTATCGCGACTCTCTTTACCCTAGACCGTAAAGCGTGCGCTTGTTGTATTTTCAGGCTCTTCCCCGGTGTCAGAAGGCGAGCTGTAGGTGGTACTGAGTCAAAGGTTCTGTCCCTGCTTGCAGGGGGCGATTTACTCGCCCCGCTCCGTGCGGCCGCGGCATGCTGCGCCCCTGCACGATCATTGACCTCGTTGTTACCGGTATCATGATACCGGTAACAACACGAGTGACGGAATCGGGTAAACGACTAAAATTCGCGTTCTGGGATAGAGATCAAACTTACGGCAGCAATAAGCGGCAAGCGCACAGGCAGGAAGTGAAACGCGCCGAACGGCGCGTGGTTCAAAATGGGATTAGTTGAAAACGATCAAATACTGCCGCCGGGAATTACGGTAAAACCCACGTCTACCATGCGCGGACAGACGGTTTCACCCCGCAACCGCGCCAGCAGACGCTCGGCGCCGATTTGCCCCATCCTTTCACGCGGCGTCAGCACGCTCGCCAGTTTCGGCACCATCACCTGACCGATATCGTGGCCGTGGAAGCCGGCAATCGCCATCTGATCGGGGATCGACAGCCCCTGACGCTGACACTCAAAGGTGGCGCCAATCGCCAGGTCATCGTTGGTGCAGAAGATACTGTCAATCTGCGGATAGTCGCGCTGCGCCTGGCGCAGCAGTTCGCCGCCGGCGGAATAGGACGACGAACGCGCGGTCATGACGCTGTACGGCTCCAGACCGGACTCGCGCATTGCCTGCTCATAGCCCTGCTGTTTGATAATGGTGCGCTCATCCTGACGTGCGCCGAAATACACCACGTGACGGTGGCCGTGAGCGATGATTTGCTGGGTCATCTGGCGCGCGGCTTCGAAGTTATTGAAGCCCACCGCCAGATCGATGCACGGCGACACGCAGTCCATCAACTCCACTACCGGGATACCCGCCACCTCAATCATCTTCAGGGTACGCGGGGTGTGGTGGCGTTCGGACAGGATCAAGCCGTCGATATTGTAAGACAGCAGCGAAGTCAGGCGCTGCTCCTCACGTTCCGGCAAATAGCCGTAGTGCGCCAGCATGGTCTGGTAGTTGTGCGCGTCGGTCACGCTCTCGATACCGCGCAAGACTTCGGCAAACACCTGGTTGGTTAACGACGGCAGCAGTACGCCAATGGCGCGGCTGGTCGAGTTGGAAAGGATATCCGGCGCACGGTTGGGAATGTAGCCCAGCTCATCAAGCGCGACGGCAATTTTTTGCTGCAAGGCGAAAGAAACCTGATCGGGATTGCGCAGATAACGGCTCACCGTCATCTTGGTCACGCCAACCTTGTCTGCAACATCTTGAAGTACCGGCCGTTTTTTCTTCATTATCAATGAACTGGCTAACCGTGAAAGGGCGTTCATGTTAGCAAAAAAAAACCGGGGCCGATATTGTTGGTTGCCGGATGGCTGAATGCAAAAAGGGCTCACCGCGTGAGCCCTTGATATTTACCGCTTAATCACAATTTACCGCTTAATCACACCGGCGGCAGATCGAACAGCAGAATTTCACTGTCTTCATCCGCCTGAATCGACAACTCGGCTTCATCCCACACCGCGAACGCATCGCTGGTACCGGCCTGTTGACCGTTGATCACCACTTTGCCGCGGACTACCTGGATCCAAACGCGGCGCTGGGCCTCAATCTGATACGCCGACTGCTCGTCTTTGTTCAGCGCCCAGCGTGACAAAGTCATATCCTGGAACACCTTCAGCGAACCCTCGCGCGCATCCGGCGACAGCACTAACTGGCGGCCCTGCGGCGCATCGAACATACGTTGCTCATAACGCGGCTCCAGCCCGACCTGATCAGGAATAATCCAAATCTGATACAGATGCAGCGGGCGATCCTTATTCCCATTGTATTCAGAGTGGCGCACCCCGGTGCCCGCACTCATGATCTGGAACTCACCGGCCTGGATCTGCTCTTTGTTGCCCATGCTGTCCTGATGTTCCACCGTGCCGCTCAGCACGTAGGTCAGGATTTCCATGTCTTTATGCGGGTGAGTGCCAAAACCCTGCCCCGCGTCGATCATATCTTCGTTGATCACCCGCAGCGCCGAGAACCCCATAAAATCGGCATCGTAGTAGTTGGCAAATGAGAAAGTGTGCCAGCTATCCAGCCAACCGTGATTGGCATGACCGCGATCTTCTGCTTTACGTAAATAAATCATATTCAACTCTCCTCAACGTTTTTTTACAGTCTAGTCCCGGCGGCAGAATAAGAAAGCGTAAAAAACTCATCCCTCTGTTCAAAAAATTAGATGGAGTCGTGAGGTCATTTTCAGCGGAGTTGTTGAAGAGGCCAAGAGGCACAAAGCAGGCAAAAAAAAAGCCAGCACCCGAGCTGGCTAAGTAACACTGGAAGCAATGTGAGCAATGTCGTGCCTTCGCAGGAAAAGTATCAAAGGGTGATGCTCTCCCCGGAACGCATCGCAATAATAATCATTATCATTCGCACCTGTAAAGCGTTATTTTTCCCCAGCCGAAATAATGTTGACTCGTCAGGATAAACGGATAAATTCAAAGGTTATTCAATCGGTAAGCAACAGGAGCAGCGTCATGAGTGAAATAGTGGTTCGTCACGTAGAAGCGGCAGATGCACAGGCCTTACATCAGCTTTACTCTCAACCACAACTTTACCGTGACACGCTACATCTTCCGCTAGCCTCTAAAGAACTGTGGCATCAACGTTTGGCCAACCTCGAGCCGGGTACCCACAACCTGGTGGCCTGTATCGACGGGCAGATCGTCGGCCAGCTTGCCGTGATGCTGAACCAGCGCCTTCGCCGCCGCCATGTGGCGACCTTCGGCATTGGCGTCGATGCGCGTTATCACGGCAAAGGCGTCGGCAGCAGCCTGATGAAGGCGATGATCGACCTTTGCGACAATTGGGCAGCCATCGAACGCATCGAACTGACGGTGTTTACCGACAATCAGGCCGCCATTGCGCTCTACCGCAAGTTTGGCTTTGAAATTGAAGGTACCAGCCGCGCTTATGCCATGCGCGATGGCGATCTGGTGGATTCTCATCATATGGCGCGCTTTCGCAGCAAGCAGTGGGAAAAAACGCATCATGAGTGATAGCGAAAGTGAATCAGGGCCGGTTAACCGGCCCTTAACCGTCAGCCGCCGCACTTTTGTGCAGACGCTGGCCTGCGTAACGGGTGCCATCGGCATCCTTTCTCCCACCACCTTCCTGGGGGCCGCCATGCCAACCTTCCCCGCCGTGCGGACCGGCGCCCGCAACCTGATTACCGATGTGCCCGGCCTGCAGGTCGGCGTCGCCCAGAGCAGCCAGGTACGCACCGGCACCACGGTTATCTTGCCGGACAGCCCGGCGACGTGCGCCGTCGACGTGCGCGGCGGCGGCCCGGCAACCCGTGAAACCGACGCACTGGGGGAGGATAACCTGGTGCAAACCGTCGATGCGCTGGTGCTGAGCGGCGGCTCGGTATACGGGCTGGCAGCCGCGGACGGCGTCGCGGCCTGGCTGGGGCAACAAGGACGCGGCTACGCCCTGCGACCGGCCCCGGGCGTGCCGGTTTCCCCCATCGTACCTACCGCCTGCCTGTATGATCTGAACAACGCGGGCGATAAGAACTGGCAGCTTGACCCGCCTTACCGCCAACTGGGGATAGAAGCGGCCGGCAAAGCGGGCCACGACTTCCCGCTCGGCACCGTGGGCGCAGGCTATGGCGCCATGACCGGCATGGGCAAGCTGAAAGGCGGCCTCGGCTCGGCCTCCATCGTGGCGGCTAACGGCGCTACCGTCGGCGCGCTGGTGGCAGTCAACAGCCTGGGTTCGGTGGTCGCGCCAGGCACCCGTGCCTTCTGGGCCACGCCTTATGAAATCAACGGCGAATTTGGCAACGGCGGTGCGGCCGCGCTGGCGCAGTTGCATGGCCAGGGCGAAGACTGGATGCCCACCGAGCCGACAGGCGGCAGGAAAAACACCACCCTGGCCTGCATCGCCACCGATCTGGCGCTGACCCGGGTGGAGTTGAAACGCGTGGCGATCATGGCGCAGGACGGCATGGCGCGTGCCATCCGCCCATTGCACAGCCCGTTCGACGGCGACGTGGTGTTTGCCTTGTCCACCGGCAAGCGCGAGGTTCAGGGCAGCCGCGAGCTGGCGGTGCTGCAAATTGGCGCATTGGCGGCAGACACGCTGGCACGGGCGATCGCCCGTGGCGTCTACGCCGCCAGCCCATGGCCCGGCAGCCAGGTCACTACCTGGAAAACCCTTGCCTGATCCCGGCAAATAAAAAAGGTGCCTTGATAACTCGGGCACCTTTTTTGTACCCAAAATAATTGGAGTTGCAACCAGGCGGCAAGAGGGCTTATCCCGATGAGCTTACTCAAGTAAGTGATTCGGGTAAGTGCGCACAGCCAACACAGAGGCAGCTTCAAGTATGACGGGTATCTTTCCCGGCCCGGTTAAATACCGGCGGTTTCCTTGATATAACGGCGCGCCTTCACCGCATATTCAAACGGGTTGGCCAGCGCCGGATCCTGTTCGGCCTCCACCACCATCCAGCCCTTGTAGCCCCGCTCATCCAGCAGTTTAAATACCGGCCGGAAGTCGATCACCCCATCACCCGGCACGGTGAAAGTGCCCTTCTTCACGCCATCGAGGAAACTCAGCTTATTGGCCTTAACTTCCGCCACCACCTCGTCACGCACGTCTTTCAAATGCACATGGTTAATGCGCGGCAGATACTTTTCCAGTATCGCCATCATCGCCTGCTGGCTGCCTTCCGAGTAGTAAGCGTGGCCGGTATCAAACAGCAGATAGACGTCGTCGTTCACCATGCTCATGTAGCGGTCAATCTCTGCGGTAGTCTGGATGCCGGTGCCCATATGGTGGTGCAGACAAACCTGCATCCCCTTGGCGGCGGCAATTTTCGCCAGCTCATTGTAACCATCGGCCACCCGCTGCCACTCTTCGTCGCTGAAATACGGCTTCTCTTCGAACACCCCTTTGGTGGTGCCCTGAATGCTCTTGCTCTGCTCGGAACAGCCGATCACCCTGGCGCCCATCGCATGCAGGAAATTCATGTGGTTGATAAATTCATCGATGGTTTTTTCTTTCTGGCCGTTGGCAAAAAAGGTGCTGAACCAGGCGTTGCAGATCTGGATGCCGCGAATATCCAGCATCGGCTTCAACACCGCAGGATCGCGCGGGTACTTGCTCCCGACTTCGCTGCCGCTGAAGCCGGCCAGCGCCATTTCACTGACGCACTGCTGGAAAGTGTTTTCTTTGCCCAATTCGGGCATATCGTCGTTGGTCCAGCCGATCGGCGCGATGGCCAGTTTCACGTTGTCTTTGTTCATGTTCAGCCTCAATAATCGGATGACGCGCCAACGGAGTTAACGCCGACGCGCCGAAAAGGTTATTTGCCCAGCAGCTCTTTCTCGATGCGTTCTCTGGTCGCTACCGCCTGGCTTTTCATTTTTTCCGGGTAGCCAAACAGCGAAGTGCAGATGATCGATTCACCACCGACCTTGAAGTTGCGGTTGGCGAACTCCATATCGCGCAGGGTCTGGAACAGGGCATCGAAATCCACCTCACCTTCGCCAATACCCACGTGCTGGTGCACGGCTGCGTCCACCCCCGGCGGATTGACGATATAGCGGCAGTGCTTGGTGTGGTTCATGGTGTCGGCGATCAGCACGTGGGAAAGATCGTCCCCGGCATATTTCAGCATGCCGGCCACGTCGCCCTGGCCTTTGTCGTAATAGAAACTGTGCGGCACGCTGTAGAGATACTTGACGTGGTCGCTGCGCAGCGATTTCACCATGTCGGCGGTTTCGTTGCTCAGTTCGCAGAAATCCCACGGATGTGACTGGATCTCCATGCGGATGCCTTCGCGCTCAATGATCGGCAGCAGCTCCTCCATTGAGCGATACCACAGTTCCTCGCAAATTTCCGGCTCATTAGGGTTGCCGGCCAGCTCGGTGTTGATCACCTGCACACCCATTTCCACCGCAATCTCTATCATCCGGCGCCAGTTTTTGACTGCCGCCTGGCGGCGATCTTCGCCCGGGCCGGACCAGCGGTACACCACGATAAACGAGGAAATCTCCACACCGGTCGCTTTCAGCGCGTTCTTGTATTCCGCCATCACCTCACGGCCGGCTTTCGGATGCTTATAGAATGGATTGATCTGCGGGTGCGGAGACTGTTCGATATACCGATAGCCCCAGTCCGCTACCTGCTGAACCATTTTGGTGATGCCCAGGTCCCTGATGACATCAACATCAAAAGCGATCTTCATGGTCATTCCTCTTAAACGTGGGTACGGCAGTCAACCCGTTAGTGGTTGTAGAACGCCGGGCGCGGCGGCAGGGTCACCGGCACAATCTCGCCGCTGAGCTGAGCGGCCACGCAGGCGTCGGCGGCAACGGAGGCGGCGTAACCGTCCCAGGCGGAAGGCCCGGTCAGTTTCCCGGCCAGCACGTCGTTGATAAAACCTTGCAGCTCAACGTCATAGGCGTCGATAAAGCGGTCTTTCCAGTCAGTCAGGATCTCGGTGGACAGTCTGGCACCGCTGCGCATCTGCACCGACGAAGGCTCCGGCAGTTTGGCGATGCCGGTTTCCCCTACCACTTCACACTGAATGTCATAGCCATACTGGCAGTTAACGAAGATTTCTACGTCAATGCGCGTGCCCTTGGCGGTTTCAAACAGCACAATCTGCGGATCTTTCAGGTGCGGGAACGCCTTGGGGCTCTTGCGCGGGAACACCACCTGTACCGAGACGTAGTCGTCATCCAGTAGCCAGCGCAGCACGTCGATCTCATGAATCAAGGTGTCGGTGATCGCCATATCGGTAGTGTAGGCCTCGCCGACGGTCGGGTTGCGGTGTGCGCAGTGCAGCATCAGCGGTTCGCCGATCTGGCCGCTGGTCAGCACCTGTTTTAAGGCGCGGTAGCCGCGATCGTAAGGGCGCATAAAGCCCACCTGCACCAGGCGTTTGCCGTGCTTGGCTTCAGCCTCGACGATGTTTTTACAGCCCTGCGCGGTGACCGCCAGCGGCTTCTCGCAGAACACCGGCTTGCCGGCGGCGATGGCCGCCAGCACAAACTCTTCATGGCTCGGGCCCCAGGAAGTGACCAGTACCGCCTGCACGTCCGCCGCCTTGATCAGATCCTGGCCATTGTCATACACCTTGGCATCCAGCTTCAGATCGCTCACTACCTTGGCGGCGTTGTCGCGATTGATGTCGTTGACCGCGACGATGCGGCTGCCCTGCAACACTTTGCTGCAGCGGCGAATATGATCCCGACCGATTGCGCCGGTGCCAATAACCCCAATGTTCAATGTCATCTTCGTTATCCTCTTCAAATAGTTGCGGCAGACGCAAGGTCTGGTTAATCGGGTAATCAGTAGTCGCGGGCCTGATCGATGTTTTCCTGCAGCTTGCGGGCCACGGCGACAATTTTTTCGCTGTCGGCAACCTGAGCACCGCCCACGCGCCACCAGCTGAGATACTTGTGCACCATGGTTTTTGGCAGCACTTTGATGTCCAGCAGGGTGGAGACCTTCTGCAGGCGGGCATCGGCCAGCGCGTCGATCAGTTGCTGTTCGGTGGTGACGCTGTAGGTTTTACAGCCGTAGGCCGCCGCCAGCATGGCGAAATTGACCGGCACAAAATTGCCGTCGAGTTTGCCGCCCTGCGGGTTACGGAAACGGAATTCGGTGGTGTAGCTGTCCATACCGTGTTCCATCTGCAGGTTGTTGATGCAGCCGTTGGTCATATTGTCGAACAGCACCACGTTGATTTTGCAGCCTTCCTGGATCGAGGTGACCAGTTCGGAATGCAGCATCATAAAGGCACCGTCGCCGACCATCGCATACACCTCGCGTTGCGGTTCGGCCAGCTTGACCCCCAGCGCCGCGTTAACCTCGTAGCCCATGCACGAATAGCCATATTCCACGTGATAACCGTGCTCGCCGTGGTTGTGCCACACGCGCTGCAAATCACCCGGCAGGCTGCCGGCGGCGGCGACTATCACGCTGTCCTGCGGCAAGTGCTGATTCAACACGCCCAGCACCCGGCTTTGGGTCAGCAGCGAGTCGGTCTGTTCGATAAATTCGGCGAAAACGCGGCCGCGATCGAGATGATCGTCAATTTCCGGCACAAAGCCTTCGCCGGTGTATTCCACCGCATAAACGCGGGCGGTTTCCTGCTGCTGCGCGCTGCGCGCCTCGGCAATGGCATCGCCCCAGCCGGCGCGGTAATCGGATTGCGCCAGCAGTGCGCTCAAGGCGACCAGCGCCGCACGGGCATCGGCCAGTACCTGCACGCCGTCGAGTTTGCCGGCGTCAAAGCCGCTGACGTTGATATTGAGGAAATCCACATCCGGCTGTTGGAACAGCCATTTTGACGAGGTGGTGAAGTCGGTGTAACGGGTGCCTACGCCAATCACCAGGTCGGCCTGTTTAGCCAGCGTATTGGCCGCCAGACAACCGGTTTCGCCGATGCCGCCCAGGTTAAACGGATGGCTGGAAGGCACCGTGCCCTTGCCGGCCTGGGTTTCCACAAACGGGATATGAAAACGTTCGGCAAACTCGCGCAGCGCCTGCCCGGCCTGCGAATACTTCACCCCGCCGCCGCACACCAGCAGCGGTTTGCGTTTGGCGGTCAGCAGCGCCAGCGCATCCGCCAGCATGCCTTCGGTCGCCGGACGGCGATCGAGCCGATGCACGCGCTTTTGGAAAAAGTAGTCCGGATAGTCATAGGCTTCGCCCTGCACATCCTGCGGCAGGCACAGCGTGACCGCGCCGGTTTCCGCCGGATCGGTCAGCACGCGCATCGCGTTGATGCAGGCGCTCATCAGCTGTTCCGGCCGCACGATGCGATCCCAGTATTTGCTGACCGCGCGGAAAGCGTCATTGGTGCTGATGCTGAGATCGTAGGACTGTTCGATCTGCTGCAACACCGGGTCCGGCTGGCGCGACGCGTAGACGTCGCCCGGCAGCAGCAATAAAGGAATGCGGTTGGCGGTGGCGGTCGCGGCGGCGGTGATCATATTGGCGGCACCGGGGCCGACGGAAGAGGTACAGGCATAGATCTGCCGGCGCAGCTTCTGCTTGGCAAAGCCGGTCGCCGCGTGGGCCATGCCCTGCTCGTTACGCCCCTGATGCACCACCAGCTCGCCGCTGTCTTGTTCCAGCGCCTGCCCCAGGCCGAGAACGTTGCCGTGACCGAAAATCGCAAAGATGCCCTTCACGAATTTGGTTTCCACGCCGTCGACCAGCAGATACTGGTTGTCGAGGAACCTGACGAGTGCCTGTGCCATGGTTAATCTGATCTTGCCCATTTCTCCACCCTCTACATTATGCCCTATGGCTTTCCAGCGGTGCCGCTCACTAAACCGACAACGTGAAACGTGAAGCGATTATAAACAAATATATTTTCCATAAAATGACATTACAGAAGAAACATTTCATTTTGCGATAAAGATCGCATAATGATGAAAACTCCATTTCATCCATGCCGTTAGAATTCACCGACTTAGCCGGTCTTTCCGGCCGGCGCAGCCCCATCCCGAACGCGTCAAATCCGCCTTCGCACCCGATGCCGCCGGCCTGTGCCCCGCAAACGTCAACCTCGGTTACAACACGTTTTTCGCTCAGGCGGGGCGCGGTTTTTACCCCCTGCATCCCCGCTTTCATCACGCTTTTAAATGCATCACATTTTTGGGGTGTAAATTTCATTCAATCTTGAAATTGAAATTTTTATTCCTCATACTCCAAAACATGCTTCGCAGTCGGGGTTTTGCTTAATACAGAAGGAAACGGGTATGGCTACACAAGAAAAACAGCTTGATGTCATTTGTCTCGGGCGTATCGCCGTCGATTTCTATGCACAACAGATCGGCGCACGCCTGGAAGATGCCAGCACATTCTCCAAGTATCTCGGCGGCTCTTCCGGCAACGTAGCCTACGGCACCGCCATTCAGGGGTTGAAGTCCGGCATGCTTGCCCGCGTCGGCGATGAACATATGGGCCGTTTCCTGCGCGAAGAGCTGCAGCGCGTCGGTGCCGACACCCGGAGCCTGATCGTCGACCCGGAACGCCTGACCGGCCTGGTGATCCTCGGCATCAAGGATCAGGAAACCTTCCCGCTGATTTTCTACCGTGAAAACTGTGCCGACATGGCGCTGACGCCGGACGATATCGACGAATCCTATATTGCGTCGTCACGCGCGCTGGCCATTACCGGCACCCATTTGTCGCACCCTAACACCCGCGCTGCGGTGCTGAAGGCGCTGGAATACGCCCGCCGCCACGGCCTGCGCACCGCGCTGGATATCGACTATCGCCCGGTATTGTGGGGCCTGACCTCGTTGGGCGACGGTGAAACCCGCTTTGTGGAATCCGAGAAGGTGACCCGCGAACTGCAAGAGGTGCTGCACCACTTTGATTTAATCGTCGGTACCGAAGAAGAGTTTCACATTGCCGGTGGCAGCACCGACACGCTGACCGCGCTGAACAACGTACGCAAAGCCACCCGGGCCACGCTGGTCTGCAAACGCGGCGCGCAGGGTTGCTCGGTCTTCGAAGGCGAGATCGCCGCCGACTGGCAGCAGGTAAAACTGCATTCCGGCGTGCGGGTTGAGGTACTGAACGTGCTGGGTGCCGGCGATGCCTTTATGTCCGGCCTGCTGCGCGGTTATCTGAACGATGAAGGTTGGGATCAGGCCTGCCGCTACGCCAACGCCTGCGGTGCGCTGGTGGTTTCGCGCCACGGCTGTGCGCCGGCGATGCCCACCAAACTGGAGCTGGATGACTATTTGCAACGCGAACGGGAAGTGAAACGCCCGGACCGCGACCCACGGCTCAACCACCTGCACCGGGTGACTACCCGCAAAAAACAGTGGCCGGAACTGTGCGTGTTCGCCTTCGATCACCGCAAGCAGCTGGCGGATATGGCGCGCGAAGCCAACGTCAGCGAAGAACGCATCCCTCAATTGAAAACCCTGCTGTTGGCGGCGGCGCAACAGGCCGCAGAAGATGCCGGGCTGCAGGGCAACAGCGGCATTCTGGCCGACACCACTTACGGCCAGGCGGCGCTGAACGAAATCACCGGCCAGGGGTGGTGGATTGGCCGGCCGGTCGAGCTGCCCAGCTCGCGCCCGCTGCGGTTGGAGCATGGCAATATCGGCTCGCAACTGATCGACTGGCCGCAGGAACACGTAGTGAAATGCCTGGTATTTTACCATCCGCATGACGCCGCCGAACTGCGCCGCGAACAGGATGAACTGATCGGCGACGTCTATCGCGGCTGCTGCAAATCCGGCCACGAGCTGCTGCTCGAGGTGATTTTGCCGGAAAGCAACCCCGATAAAGACGAGCGCCACTACCTGGACATGCTGCAACATTTCTACCAGTTGGGCGTAAAACCGGATTGGTGGAAACTGCCGCCGTTGAGCGCCGAGAACTGGCGACGGGTCGGCGCGTTGATCGAGGCTAACGATCCCTTCTGCCGCGGCGTACTGATCCTGGGGCTGGATTCACCGGAGGAAACGCTGAAGGCCGGCTTCGCCGCCGCGGCGGATGCCCCCTGGGTGAAAGGCTTTGCCGTTGGCCGCACCATTTTCGGCCAGCCTTCACGCCGCTGGTTGCAGGGCGAGCTGGATGACGCCGGCTTGATCGAACAGGTGAAACAAAAATACCTGACGCTGATCGGTTTCTGGCGCCAATACCGTCCCGGCCACGACGCCAGTTAATCGACAAAGGCTCCCCTTACAGCGATTTTCGCCGCTTTAAGGGGATTTTTTTGCCTATTTTCTGTGAAGTAACGCAACTTGCGATCGAATAAATCGCTTTTAGATGAAATGAAATTTCCGCTCCATCTGTTAGAATGGCCTGTCAACAACTCAGGCGTCAGGCCGATACGCCTTAGCCCCCACTGCGAGCCGAATGGATGAACAACCCAACTCAACTTTCGCTGTTACAGGACGAGATTCGCCACCGTTACGAAACGCTGAGCAAGCGTTTGAAACAGGTGGCGCGTTACATTTTGGATAACAGTAACAGCATTGCTTTCGATACCGTTGCCTCCATCGCCGCACAGGCCAGCGTCCCGCCTTCCACACTGATCCGCTTCGCCAACGCTTTTGGCTTTAGCGGTTTCAATGAAATGAAACAGGTTTTTCGCCAGCACCTGATGGAAGAAACGGTCAACTACACCGAACGCGCGCGCCTGTTTCGCCAAACTTCGACCGACGACAACGTCGCACCGGAAAAACCGGCGGAAATTCTTAACGTATTCACCATGGTCAACGCTCAGGCGCTGCAACAGTTGGCGATGCAAACCAGCTCAGAGCAGCTGGACCGTGCCGTTGAACTGCTGAACAACGCCGAGAACATCTACGTGATTGGCCTGCGCCGTTCCTTCAGCGTCGCCTCCTACCTCACCTATGCGTTGCGCCACCTTGAACGCCGGGCGTTCCTGATCGACGGTTTGGGCGGCATGTTTACCGAGCAATTGAGCATGGTGAAACCCAAGGACGTGGTGATTGCCATCAGCTACTCGCCGTATGCGCAAGAAGCGCTGGAGCTGGTGGAACTGGGTGCCAAACGCGGCGCGCAACAGATCGCCATCACCGACAGCCAGGTCAGCCCGCTGGCCGCCTTCAGCGACGTGTGCTTTGTGGTGCGCGAAGCGCAGGTGGACGGTTTCCGCTCGCAGGTCGCCTCAATGTGTCTGGCGCAAACCCTGGCGGTATCCTTGGCGCTGAATAATGCCAAAGACGAATAGTTACGGTGATGAGAGAGACGGCACGCAGGAAACCGGGCCGTTTTACCGATGAGAATGTACCCGGCGCAACCGGGTGCTGAAAGCTATTGCACTACCAGATAGCGGTACAATGCGCTTTCCAGATCCTGTTTCATGCTGACAAAAATCAGAATTTCGATGGTCTGGTCATTACAGTCATAGATAACACGATACTCGCTGTCGGTATCCAGCCGCTCACGGAGCTGTATGCCGTAGCCTGATAACATCGCATTGAAACGATAACGAGTTGGGTCTTCAGCTATCGCCTATCGCCGATAGCGACGATAACAGCAGATTATCCACAAATTCACCGGCATTAGCCGGGCCAATGGTCCCGCTTTTAAACGACTCGATATCTTTAAGACTCCATTCTGCCGCCGGTGAAACAACAATAATATCCCTATATTTCGGCACTCGGCACCTCTCTATTATTTGCGTGCTTCCCGCAATCTTCTCAGCGTTTCCTCAGGTGACATTCCACGCTGATTTTTAATGTCCTTTTTAGCCAGCATAACCAGTTTCAGCAGGGCATTCGCCTGTCGTTCGAGATTGCGCTCCCTAATCTCCGCTTCTCTATCAACTGCAGTTTGGACAAACAGCTCAGCGACGCCATTTTTGGTTACGAAAACACCACCTTCAAATAGGTCGGGTGAACCCAACCCTTCTCGAGCGGCTTTTTGGGACATCGTAGTCGTCATAACGGATTTCTCTTTTATCCCTGTTGCGCAGGCGAAAGCTTCTGCTCAAAGGGCGCCTCATTAGGCTTGCAAACACATTACGGCAATTGCACTCCGCGGCTACCAGCTACTTTCGCTTTCACACGCATAGCCTGTCATCACACGCAGCGACTCATGTTCAAAACGGTTATCATTTGAACAGTCGGGGATCAAATTGATACCAAATTTATATACGCATCAATTGACAGCTATGTGAACGATAATGAGGAAAGCCCGTTTCACGGGCTTTATGTCATAACACAGGCCGTGACCTAGCGTGCCGGATAACCGTCGCTGTTAATCCAGGCGTGGTCTTTTTCCCAGGTGAATTTCCACAGCCGCACCGGCCCGGCCATCACGTTGAGATAGTAGCTGTCGTAACCGGCCAGCGTCGCCACCGGGTGGTAACCGCGCGGTACCTTGACTACGTCGCGGTTATACACCGGCATACACTCATCCAGTTCGCGATCGTCGGTATAGACTCGCTGCAGGCAAAAGCCCTGTTCAGGCTGAATGCGGTGATAGTAGGTTTCTTCCAGATAGGTTTCATCCGGCGAGTCTTCCTGGTCGTGCTTGTGGCTGGGATATGAACTGGTATTGCCTTCATCGGTGTACACTTCCACCACCAGCAGGCTGTCGGCGGGTTCGCTGTCCGGCAGAATGTTGTGCACCAGACGCTGATTGCGCCCCTTGCCGCGCCGCTCGACGCCCACATCCGCCGGCGTAATCAGGCGCGACGGCAGATGCCCTTTGCCCGGTGCACTGCACACCGCCAGCTCCAAATCGCTTTCCGCCCGCACGTTAATCTTGTCGTGATGCGGCACGTAGACCGCATAAGGCGGCGTGCGCTCAAACGGGCTCATGCGTTTGCCGATATGCGGATATTCCGCCCGCAGGGTGGCGACGGAGGCAATGCCGGCGACCAGCACCAGGCACAGCTCTTTATCGCCGCTTTCCAATTGCAGCGTCTGGCCGGCTTCGAGGCGATAGACATCGAACCCGACAAAGCGCCAGTCGGCATTCTCTGGGGTGACGTGCTGGATGCGCCCCTGGCCATCCGGTTGCTGACATTTGGCAAGCAATGAAGACATGATGATTCTCCCGAATGGATACCCGTCGTCTTTCAAGCTGCAGCGTTGTTACCTGCTTTACAAGACCCATCCGTGGGTCTTGCCCCTTCGGGGCCGCTGCAAGCAGCGTTCAAATCTGTTCCCGACAGATTTGTCGCTCACCCCAGTTACTTACTAAAGTAAGCGCCTGGGGATGAACGAGCTGGCCGCCTAGCTGCAACTCGAAATCCATAGGGTATTGGTATAGATCAATTCAAGCGTAAAACGTTAGCCCAGCGTCGGCATACTGTATTCCGACACCGTCTGCTGCCCGGTCGGCCAGCGCGCTGTGGCGGTTTTCATGCGGGTGTAGAAACGCACGCCGTCGGTGCCGTGCACGTTCAGGGCGCCGAACACCGAGCGCTTCCAGCCGCCGAAGCTGTGAAACGCCATCGGCACCGGTACCGGCACGTTAACCCCCACCATACCGGCCTGCACTTCCTGCACGAACTGGCGTGCATAGTGGCCGTTACTGGTGAAGATGGCGCTGCCATTGCCAAACTCATGGCTGTTCACCGTGTCGATGGCGGTTTGGTAATCCGGTACGCGGACAATGCCCAGCACCGGTCCGAAGATCTCTTCACGGTAGATGCGCATGTCGGAGGTCACATGGTCAAACAGGGTGCCGCCAACGTAGTAGCCATCCGGGTAACCCGCCACCTGATAGTTGCGGCCATCGGCCACCAGCGTTGCGCCCTCTTCCACACCCAGATCGATATAACCCAAAACTTTCTTCTGGTGCGCCGAGGAAACCAGCGGCCCCATCTCGTTTTCTTCGCCGCCCTGCTGAATGCCAGGGCCAACGCGCAGTTGGGCAATCAGCGGTTTCAGTTTGGCGATCAGCTTGTCGGCCGTGTCGTCACCCACCACCACCGCCACCGGCAGTGCCATGCAACGCTCGCCGGCAGAACCGAAAGCGCCGCCCATCAGGGCGTTTACGGTCGCGTCCAGATCGGCATCCGGCATGATGATGGCCTGATTTTTCGCTGCGCCAAAGGCTTGCACCCGCTTGCCGTGGGCGCTGGCAGTGGTATAGATATGTTCCGCTACCGCAGACGAACCGACAAAGCTCACCGCCTGAATATGCGGATCGGTGCACAGCTGGGCGGCGTTTTCGTTGGAACAATGAACCACGTTGAATACGCCGTCCGGCAGGCCGGCCTCTTTCAGCAGCTCGGCCAACCGCACCGAGGCCGAAGGCACCAGCGCCGGCGGTTTGAGGACGAAGGTATTGCCGCAGGCCAGCGCGATAGGGAACATCCACATCGGCACCATCGCCGGGAAGTTGAACGGGGTGATACCCGCCACCACGCCCAGCGGCTGCATCAGCGAGAAGCTGTCGACGCCGCTGCCGACGTCCGCCGAATACTCGCCTTTAATCAAATGCGGAATGCCGCAGGCAAACTCGACCACTTCCAGGCCACGGGTCAATTCGCCCAGCGCATCGGAATAGACTTTGCCGTGTTCACTGACGATGAGCTGCGCCAGTTCTTCGCGATGCTGTTCCAGCAACGCCTTAAAATTGAACATGATGCGCGCACGGCGCAGCGGTGTGGTGCGCGACCAGTCGGTAAACGCCTGATGGGCGACATCGATGGCCTGTTTCACCTCGGCGGCGGTGCTCTGCGTGACGCGACGTTCAACCTGGCCGGTAGCCGGGTTATGCACGTCGACGGTTTGATTGCTGCTGCTCAGGCACACCTGCCCGCCAATAAAGTTACCCACGGTTTTCATGTCTCACCCTCTTTTAAGTCCGCTGTCGCCTGGCCGCATGCGGGGCTGCCGCACGCCGTGGCGTTTGAGTCACACTGCCAGCTAATGCCCGCAAGCAGGCTAAATCCTGACCGGATAAAGCAAACTCTATTTCATTGAAAAAAAAGTTTCAAATAAATTATTTTAGAAATTTTGTTTTTAGTGCGAGAGGTCGCAATTTTACCGTGTCGTCATGCAGGCTCATTGCATTGCGGTAAAAATGTACGCTTTCCGCCGGCCCGGTACTGGGCGGCAGTTTACCCTGACTTTTATACAGAAAAAGAGCGCTGACCGCTCAATGCGACGGTGCCGGACGCACGTAAATCCTTCGGTAACGCTGGCAGCGCGTTTGCGCTTTTTTTTGAACTGGATCTAAAAATCAATATTTCATTATTCACTAATTATGAAATAAATGTTTTTGTTTAAGGCAGAACTGCACAAATATCACCGCCTTGATGACAGGCACGGTTCACTCTTCTGCTCCCTTTTCCCTACAACGCAACATGCGGGCAGAAGCCAGGATAAAAATCGGAGCAATAAATGTCATATCAGCGTAAGCGCAATACCGGCTACATCATGAAGATTTGCGGGGTCGCCGCTCTGGGCGGCCTGCTGTTCGGCTATGATACCGCCGTGATCTCCGGCGCGATCGAATCCCTGAAAGCCTATTTCAACCTCAGCCCGGCCGAAACCGGCTGGGCGGTATCCAACGTGGTGATCGGCTGCGTGGTTGGCGCCTTTGCCGCCGGGCCGCTGGCGGGGCGTTATGGCCGCAAGAAGGCCCTGATGCTGGCGGCGCTGCTGTTCACCGTCTCGGCCGTGGGTTCCTCGTTGGCACCGACCTTCACCTGGTTTGTCATTTACCGCATTATCGGCGGGCTGGCGGTGGGCATCGCCGCCACCGTCTCACCGATGTACATGTCCGAAGTGTCACCGAAAGACATGCGCGGCCGCGCACTCAGCATGCAGCAGTTCGCCATCGTGTTCGGCCAGATCGTGATCTTTTACGTTAACTTCAAGATTGCCAGCATCGCCAGCGAAGCCTGGCTGGTGGAGATGGGCTGGCGCTGGATGTTCGCCTCCGGCGTGCTTCCCTGCATCTTGTTCTGCATTCTGGTGTTTATCATTCCGGAATCCCCGCGCTGGAGCGTGATGGTCGGCCGCGACGATCAGGCGCTGGCGATGCTGACCCGCGTCTCTAACGCCGAGCATGCCAAAAACGTACTGCGGGAAATCAAGGACTCGATACGGCAGGATCAACAATCCAGCAAGCAAAAACTCAGCTACGCCGATAAGCGCGTGCGTTTCATTCTGTTTGTCGGCTGCATGATCGCCATACTGCAACAGGTCACCGGCGTTAACGTCATGATGTATTACGCACCGGTGGTGTTGAAAACCGTCACCGAGAATGCGCAGGAAGCGCTGTTCCAGACCATCTGGATTGGCGTGATGCAGCTGGTCGGCTCGGTGATTGGCGCCATGCTGATGGATCGCATGGGCCGTATCCCGCTGATGCGCTGGGGCACGCTGGGGGTCATCGTCGGGCTGCTGATCACCTCTTATGCGTTGTATACCGAGGCGACGGGTTACTTCGCGCTGTTCGGCATGCTGTTCTTCATGGTGTTTTTCGCGCTGTCCTGGGGCGTCGGCGCCTGGGTACTGGTGTCGGAGATTTTCCCCAACCGCATGCGTTCGCAGGGCATGAGCATCGCCGTCGGCTGCATGTGGCTGGCCAACTTTGTGGTTTCGCAAACCTTCCCGATGCTCAATGACAATCCGTATCTGTTCTCCCAGTTCCACGGCGCCTTCCCGATGTGGATTTTCGCGGCGTGCTGCTTGTTCAGCTACTGGTTTGTCAGCCGCTATATCCCGGAAACCCGGGGAGTCTCCCTCGAGAAAATGGAAGACGTGGTGATGGCGAAACGCTATCGCCTGCCCTTGTCCGAAACACAGCCGGTACCGTTGCAAGACGGCAAGCCCTAAGCTTTCTCAACCCCTTCAGGAGTAATGCATCATGACCATTGCGCCAGAGCGTTTTTGCATCAACCGCAAGATCGCGCCGAATCTCGATTTGGAATCCTTTTTCCGTCTGGTGAAAAAGTGCGGGCTCAGCAAAGTTGAACTGCGCAACGATATGCCGAGCGGCAAGGTGACCGACAGCCTGAGCAACGAGCAACACACTGTGTTGGCGGCCAAATACGGCATTGAGATCATCACTATCAACGCCCTTGGCAGGTTTAACCTGCTGGACGACGAGGCCATGTTGCTGAAAAACGCCGAGGCGCTGCTGTCACAGGCCAAGGCTATCCATAGCAAGGCGCTGGTGCTGTGCCCGCATTGCAGCGCGGACGATCGCCGCAGCGAAGATCAGAAAAAGAACGATACATTGGCAGCCCTGAAGCTGCTGGCGCCACTGTTTAAACAATACGGCGTGCAGGGCTATGTCGAACCGCTGGGCTTCGGCATCAGCTCACTGCGCTCGTCGCTGCTGACCCAGTCGCTGATTGGGGATTCCGGCGCGCCCTACAAAATCGTGCTCGATACCTTCCACCATTATTTAAGCGAGGTGGCGCAACCCGAGTTTGATGCGCAGATTGACATCGATGGCATTGGCCTGGTGCACCTTTCCGGCGTGGAGGATCCGCTGAGCAAAAGCGCGTTAAGCGATGAAGAACGCATCATGCTGAGTGACAAAGATCGGCTGGAAAGTAAAAAGCAGGTACAGAATCTGGAACGCCTCGGTTATACCGGCATTTACGCCTTCGAGCCGTTCTCTTCGCAACTGGATAGCTGGTCAGAAGCGGATATAGAACGTGAAATCCGCCGGAGCATCGCCTTGCTGCAAGGATAGCAGAGAGCATAACGGCCTCTTCGGAGGCCGTTTTCTTAACGCTACTTCAGCTTACTGACCACCAGTTGATGGCGGGCGTTATAGAACTTACGGTAGGCCAGATAGCAGGCAATAATGGTCGACAGGCTGGCGGTGGAAAGCAGCATAAAGGTCACCATGATCTGGTACTTGATCGCTTTGACCGGATCAATGCCGGCGAAGATCAAACCGGACATCATGCCCGGCAGGCTGACCAGCCCGACGGTTTTGGCCGAGTCGACCGTCGGAATCAACGACGCGCGAATGCTGTCGCGGATCAACGCCGTCGAGGCAAACTTCGGCGACGCGCCCAAACTGAGCATCTCCTGGATCTTCTGCTGATCGCCTTTAAAACGCTGCCCCAGATTGTTGTAACACAATCCAACCGCCACCATCGCATTGCCGGCGATCATGCCGGAAATCGGGATCACCTGCATCGGCGTAAACTCTATCGAACCGGTCAGCACCAGCACCACCAGCGTCAATACCGCGCCCGTGGTAATGGCGATAAACGAGGTCACAAACGCATGCTCAATATATTTACTGCGCTTTTGCGCGTTATAAGCGGCGTTAAAACAAATAAACAGCACCATCAACACCGTCAGAATGGCATTGTTCACGTCAAAAATGTATTTCAGCACATAGCCGACAATAATCAGCTGCACTACCGCGCGGCAAATGCTCCAG
Source organism: Serratia inhibens (assembly GCF_003591175.1). Classification (GTDB taxonomy): domain Bacteria; phylum Pseudomonadota; class Gammaproteobacteria; order Enterobacterales; family Enterobacteriaceae; genus Serratia; species Serratia inhibens. The sequence goes on from NZ_QYYG01000008.1 coordinate 135,087, forward strand.
ATAATGTCTTTTTCCAGCGCCAACTTTTCTTTATGGCTGATCAAAATAGCGATGACCACCAGTATCATCGACAACCCTAAGGATTCATTGGTGATATTATGCTGGTTCATCGGTTTTCTCCTGTGCCCGTGCGCCGTGCGCGCTCAGGGTAATCACATCGTCCGCATGTTTGATTTCGTCTTTATCGTGCGTGACCCATAGCGCCGCTACGCCATGTTGCGACACCAACTGATGAATAATCTCGTTGACGTTGCGCTTATTATCTTCATCCAGCGCGCTGGTAATTTCATCCAACAACAGTACTTTGGGCATAAATTGCAGGTTGCGGATCAAGGAAATACGCTGTTTCTCCCCACCCGATAATTCGTTAACGCTTTTTCCCAACTTATTTTCCGCCAACCCAAAGCGCGCCAGGTCGGCCTTCATTTTTTGCTCGTCCGGCTTTTGCTTGCGGATCAGATAAGGCAGCGCAATATTGTCATACACCGTATCGCCAAACAGCGCCGGGGTCTGAAAACAGTAAGAGACCTGTTGGCGGTATTCTTCCGGCGGCATATCGGTGATGGGCTTACCGTCAAAGATAATTTTTCCGCGGGTCGGATCGATCAGAGAGGAAACAATTTTCAGCAGGGTGCTTTTTCCGCAGCCGGACGGCCCGGTAATCAGTTTGAACTCGCCCTGTTTTAGGCCGAAAGAGACGGAATCCAAAATAACCTGATCGTCTATTTGATAATGAATATCATCCAATAAAAGTATTTCTTTGCTTTCCTTCATAATATACCCGCATCGCCATAAAACGCCTTTCAACCAGCCGGCAAGTATACCCTATGGATTTCAAGTTGCAGCAAGCGGCCGGCCCGCACATCCCCCAGTTGGGGCTATGGCACATTGGGCAAACGGTCGCCGGGTAACAAAACAACAGGGCTGGGGGCTTACAACCCCCAGCCTTATCATGGTCCGCTGTGAAAGGTAGTCCAAAATTTGAAACAGAAAAGGAATTACACTTTTTGGGTCGACGTGCAGATATACCAGCGTAACGAATTATTGATGCTGCGGTGGGTACAACGTACTTTTCCCTCTTTTTCCAACGCCAATAACAGCGTGCGCGTGGTGTAAATATTTTCGCCGCATTTGTCTGCCAGCTCCCTTGTTTTAGGCCACTGTTCCGGCGGTGGCGGGTGATGCCCCCCGGCTCCCGTCGCCCGTTCCATACACAGTTTTCGTAACACGTTTAGCATTTGCGATTTCCTGATTTCATAGGTTATCGGCACCTTGGCCATCGCGTCCTCCTGGGGTTACTTTTGCCTGTCCTTATCCGGCGGTAGCACGTCGGCCACGCGCAGGGTGTAAATCATGGTGGCTCCTGGCGGGATGGCGGGTGGGCTGCCCTTCTCGCCATACGCCAACTCTGGCGGCACCACCAGAGTAATGGACCCGTGTTTATTGAGTTTGCCGATAGCTGCGCGAAACAGCGGCGGGTATTGCGCCAGCGGCAGCGAGATGGTCGTGCCGGCCAGCTCCATATCCTTAATCACCGTGCCGTCGGGCAGACTTTCACGCACCACGATGCTGACGTTATCGCCCTTTTCTATCCGCCCGCTGCCGGCGTAATCCACGCGGTAATAGAACCCGAGCGCATCCTTTTGCACCCCCGGCCTTGTGGCGAAATCGGCGAGATAGGCTTTACCGTCCTGCCGCAGGCTTTGCTGCCGTTGCCGATGCGCCTGCTGCAAAGCGCTGTCAGCGGCCAACAGCGCGCTGTCAATGGCCGCGTTATCCAGACGGGGTTTGCCGTTCAGCGTATCGGCGATGCCCGCCAGCAACCGCGCCCGGTCGGCTTCAATGCCCAGCTGTCGGTTCTGTTCTTGCAGTTGCACAATGTCACGCCCAAGCGAGACCCCGGCGGCATACGCCTGTTTATCCGCATCGCTGACCAGTGCCGGCGGCTGTTGCAACTTTGCCAACTGTCGGCTGAGTTGCTGCAGCCGTTGTTGTTGTTCCCCCGCGACCCGTTGCTGACGCGCCAACGATGCCGCTATGGCGATCAGATCCGGCGGCGGCGCAATGGCCCGTCGGATGCCCTTCAGCGCCGCCGCCAACGGCCGGATATCCACCACCGCAGGCGCAGTAGGGGGCGATACGGTGGCCTGAATCGCTAACCGCCGCTCCAGCCGACGGACAGTGTCCGCCTGCTGCTGAATCACCTCGGCCTGTTGACGCAGGGTCTGATTCAGCGCCGTCAGCCGGGCGGCATCCCCTCGCGGCACGATAACCGGCTTGGGTCTGGCGGTAACAGGCGGCGCCTTTTCTGCTACTGAGGGTGCCGGAGCCGCCACTTGCTGCTGCTCGGCAAATTTCAGCAGTGCAGGAATACCGTCATCGGCCGGCGTTTTGCCCGCCGCCGACACGCTGCCTGCCACCAGTAACAGAAGAAAGGCTGCGGCTCCTTCCGCGCACTTTTTCATGGCTAGAGGCTCTCCACCCGGCTGGACAGATCGGACATCAGCTCATGCTCGACATCGGCACAGAATTTTTCAGTTTTATATTTATAAAGCGCGTCTATAGCCTTGCGGGTGCTTCCATCGACATGACTGCGAATACCGGCATATCCAGAGGCGTTGGAAAGCAGCCCATTAAAATAAGCAATCCGTTTCTGGTAACTTTGCGGATTAATATTCTTAAGTGAATTCACCCGCTGCTGACAAAGTACGATTCGCTGCTCATCAGTCTTTTCGTTAGGATTATTCTGTGAAACTTTTTTCACGGCAACAACGCCCGCGCCATTCTTCCCTGCGCAGCCCGACAACATTAAACCGGCCATTATCAACACGGCAAAGGTAACGGCAGTTCGGCGAGTTGAATCATTAACTATGGTAATCATTCCGTTTATCATCCCTTAATTATCACTTAGGTCATTATTATGTCGCGAAGCCCGGCAAAACCTCACCTTTTTGGATTAATCCGAACTAGTTAAATAACAAAAAACGCGCAATATCGGCGGCTGCCGATAATAATCAGACATACATCGATATTGTTGTGTTTTTGTTAACGCAACGAAAGAAATCCACGCCGGAGCCATGTATAAAAGCCGCGTTTCAAGCTGGCGATATCGCCACACCTTTCTTTTAAAACAATGAGTTAAATTTTCACTGACGATTAGCAGCCGCAATTCATCATCTGCTGTCTGAGAGCGATATTATCAAAACAATATTGTGAATTGTAGTGTCATCGGCATATCTGGCGATCTAAAATCTCGCACATCGCCATTTATATAGTTATTTATTCTGGATAATATTTGTATACGATCTATTGATTTTCAATTATATATATTTCTTTTTCCTTTTGGTTTTATATTCTGTATTTGACCTAAATTAATAAAAGCTATTTCCAACGACACCTATTATTTGCAAGAATATTCCCACCAAGACGCCAGGGTGATATTCATATTTTTCATTTTAATGGAATGCGTTTTTACGCCTTCCAAAAACTTTCGTTATTGCTGAGCTAATAACGGGGGATGGCGTATTGCCCAGAGCAAAAGGATCTGGCTCCAACTTCGATGCCGGTGACATGACGTTACCGTCGTCGTGGGGGATTTAGATGTGCTGTTCTTTTTATTTAAATACTCTCTACAGGAACTTGAGAAATGAAACTGAATAAATTAATGCTGGCAACCGTGATTGCTTTCGCTTCTGCATCTGTTGCTCACGCCGCATCTAACCAGGGCAGCGGTAAAGTGACTTTTACCGGTGAAATCATTGATGCGCCATGCAGCGTAGCACCGGAATCTGTTGACCAGACTGTACCTATGGGCCAGATCAGCAGCCGTCTGTTGGCCAAAGAAGGTAAATCCAGCTCCGAGCCCTTCAGCATTGAACTGAAAGACTGCTCCATCGCCACCATGAAGAACGTCCAGGTGACCTTCACCGGGACCCCGGACCCAGATAACAGCAAACTGCTGGCTCTGAGCGGCACCGCAACCGGCGCTGGCATCATGATCTATGACAACCTGCACTCCAAAGATGTTGAGCTGGGTACCGCGACCGATGGTCAGGGCCTGACCGAAGGCAATAACTCTCTGAAGTTTGCCGCCTATCTGCAAGGCAGCAGCGCTTCTGGCGCCGTGGTTCCAGGCGAGTTCACCAGCGTTGCAAACTTCACTCTGGCATACCTGTAATCCCTGGCTGGGGATACCTGTGCGGTATCCCCGCTTTACCTGCACGGATATTGGGTAACGAGACCAACGGCAACAGGGAGACGCCAGCATGACAACCCGGATTTGGAGCGCATTGCTTATCGCACTCAGCGTTTACAGCGCAGAGGCGGCTGCAAAAAATCAGGGCCACGGCACGCTCAGTCTGGGGGGCGAGATCGTCGAGACCCCTTGCGGAATTGCCGGCGAAAGCCTGGACCAAACCGTTGACTTCGGGCTGATATCCATGACCGATGCAGCCTTGGATGCACAGCCGGTACTGATCGGCAGCCGTCGCAACTTTGAGATCAAGCTGGTGAATTGTGAATTGGCCAGCACCCTAAAACCCGACTTTATCTACCGCGCCGCTACCGTCACCTTCGACGGCACGGCTGATAGCCGGGATCCCGAGTTATTGGGCGTTTATGGCGAAGCGCAAGGCGTGGCCATTGAGCTGCTGACCGCCGCCGGCACCCCGATCCCCTTGGGCAGCACCACGGCGGATTACCAAATCGTCGCCGGCGACAATACGCTGCGCTTTGGCGCTCAGCTACGTATCCACCCTGACAGGGCCCGAGCCGGAGGATTCAGCTCTCTGGCGAAATTCACCCTGTCTTATCTGTAACGCCTCGTTAGGCGGGTGCCTCCCTAAGGCACTGAATGACACCACGTATTACGTATTCAGGTCGTACAGGATGACCTGCTATTGGGCGCGGATTTGCCATGAGTGATTATGCTATGACGTCATTACTGACACGGAAAAAAATACCCCTCACCGTCATTCTATCTTTCCTCTGGGTACATTCGGCTTTTTCCGCCACGGAATTTAATACCGACGTATTGGATATTGCCGATCGCAGCAAAGTGGATTTATCGCGTTTTTCCGATGCCGATTACGTCATGCCCGGTGCCTATTTGCTGGATATCAAGATCAACCAGAAAACCCTGCCACAGCGCAGCATCCAGTATTACCCGTCACCGGACCAAAAGGACCGCTCCCGCGTCTGTCTGCCGCCGGATCTGGTAGAAAAAATGGCGTTGAAAGAGGAAGTCGTTAAAAAAATCACCCTGTGGCACGACAACAGCTGCGCCGATATCAGCGGCATTAAAGGGGCGACGATATCCGACCGCATCAGCGGCGGCGTGTTGGCGATTACTATTCCGCAGGCCTGGATGAAATATTCCGATCCGGACTGGACCCCGCCGGAGCAATGGGACGAGGGTATTCCGGGGCTGCTGTTGGACTACAGCATCAGCGGTCAGGTCGGTAAGCAGAGCCACAATAACAACACCGCACAAAACCTCAGCAGTTACGGGACCCTGGGCGCCAACCTCGGTGCCTGGCGCCTGCGCGCCGATTATCAGGCCAATTACAATCAGCAGGCCGGCGAGCGTGACAGTAATTTTGACTGGAACCAGATCTACGCCTACCGCGCGCTGCCAATGCAGGCCGCCAAGCTGACCCTCGGCGAAATATTTCTCGATTCGGGCGTGTTCGATTCCTACCGCTTCACCGGCCTGAACCTGGCCAGCGACGAACGCATGCTGCCGCCAAACCTGCAGGGCTATGCGCCGGAAGTGCGCGGCATTGCCAAAAGCAACGCAAAAATCACCGTATCGCAAGAAGGCCGTACGCTGTATGAAACCACCGTGCCCGCCGGGCCATTCGCCATCCAGGATCTCAACAGTTCAGTACGCGGTCGGCTGGATGTGAAGGTAGAAGAACAGGACGGCAGCGTTTCGACCTTCCAGGTAGACACCGCCACCATTCCTTACCTGACGCGCCCCGGCTATGTGCGCTACAACGTCGCCGTAGGTAAGCCCTCGGCTTACGATCACCGCACGCAAGGGCCGCTGTTCTCCGCCAGTGATTTCTCCTGGGGATTAACCAGCGCCTGGTCGCTGTACGGCGGCGCATTGCTCGGCGGCGATTACAACGCCTGGGCGCTCGGCCTGGGCCGCGATCTGAACGTGTTTGGCGCCATGTCGGTGGATGTGACGCAGTCTATCGCTCGCCTGCCCAACGAGCCGACCGCCAGCGGCATGTCGTTCAAGGTCAACTACGCCAAACGCTTCGATGAGCTGAACAGCCAAATCACCTTCGCCGGTTACCGCTTCTCGCAGCGCAAGTTCATGAACATGTCGCAGTATCTGCAAGAGCGTTACAACGACTACGACGAGCGCTACAACGGGCGGCAAAAAGAGCTGTACACCATTACCGCCAGCAAAACCTTTATGGCGGAAGACAGCGCCAAAGCGATCACCGCTTACCTGACCTATTCCCACCAAACCTATTGGGATGCCAGGGCGCAGGATCGTTACGGGTTATCCGCCAGCAAATTGTTCAGCGTCGGTAACGTCAGCAACATCACCGCATCGCTGTCGGCCTATCGCACGACTTACCACGGCCGCACCGACGACAGCGTGATGCTGAACTTCAGCGTACCGATTGGCGATCGCCGCCGGATAGGTTACTCGCTGCAAACCAGCAACAGTGACGTGACGCAGATGGCGTCCTACAACGATTACACCGACCCGAACAACACCTGGCAGGTCAGCGGCGGCTTTAACCAGGCCGGCAAATCGCTGGCCCGTGGCTACTACAGCCATAACGCTTCGTTTGGTTCACTCAACGCCAGCGCCTCTTACCAACAGGACAGCTATTCGTCGTTCGGCGGTACCTTCCGCAGCGGCATTACTGCTACCCGACATGGCGTCGCCGCACACCAGAACTCCAGTAACGGCGGTAGCCGAATGATGCTGGATACCGACGGCATCGCCGGGGTGCCGATCAACAACGGTCGCGCCTACAGCAACCGCTTCGGCCTGGCGGTAATTTCCGACATCACCAGTTACTACAACACCGATACCCGCATCGACGTCAATACGTTGGCGGACGATGTGGAGGCCACCCGGGCCGTAGTCCAGGGCACGCTGACCGAAGGCGCCATCGGCTATCGCCACTTTGAGGTGGTGAAAGGCAGCAAGCTGCTGGCCACCATCAAACTGGCTGACGGCAGTGAACCGCCGTTCGGTGCCACGGTACTGAGCGAACGTGGGCGTGAAGTGGCGGTGGTGAACGACGGTGGATCGGTCTACCTGACCGGCGTCCAGCCGCAAGAGCAACTGGACGTCGCCTGGGAAGGCCAACGCCAGTGCCGCATTGTTATACCGGGCGCCGCCAAGCCGCTGGATCAGCTGCTGCTGCCGTGCGCCAAACTGTAATCCGTAACGCAGAGAATTGATGATTATGAACAACTTTCCGTTAGCAAAAATGGCCGCGCTGGGCCTGGCGCTGACCGCTGCAGTACCGGCCGCCAACGCAGCGATATCGCTGGATCGTACCCGCGCCGTTTACCTCAGCGACGCGAAATCCATCAGCCTGAATATCGTCAACGAAAATAAGGAGCTGCCTTTCCTGGCGCAGTCCTGGCTGGAAAACGAGCAGCACCAGAAAATCACCTCGCCGCTGGTGGTGCTGCCGCCGTTGCAACGGGTAGAGGCCAACGAACGCAGCGTCGTGCGCATCACCAAAACGCCGGAGGCCGAGCGTCTGCCGCAAGATCGCGAGTCGGTGTTCTATTTCAACCTGCGAGAGATCCCGCCGAAAAGCAGTAAAACCAACGTGATGCAGTTGGCGCTGCAAACCCAGATCAAACTGTTTTATCGGCCGAAAGCCATAGTCGCGCCGAAAGGCGAGGTGTGGCAGGAGAAGCTGGTGTTCCGCAAAAGCGCCGACGGTTTCACCGTTGAAAACCCTACGCCGTTTTACATCACTCTGACCGGCATGACCCGCCAGACGCAGAAACAGGGCGGCGGCGCACTGGGCGACTTCCAGCCGGTAATGCTGAAACCCAAATCCAGCGAAAACCTCAAGCTGCGCGACAGCGGCCTCAACAGCTTTGTCGTCACCTATATCAATGACTACGGCGGCCACCCGGAGCTGCGCTTCGCCTGTAACGGCAACGTCTGCAACGCCGTGCCCGAGACCAAAAAATAAGGAGATTTCGCATGGCTGAATTCACCGGCGGCCGCCTGCGGCCCCTGCTGCTCAGCGCATTGCTGTTCACCGGCAGCGCCACGGCGGCAACGCCACTGGGTGTGATCCAGGGCACCACCGGCACCGTCAGCTTTCATGGCGGTCTGCTCAGCTCCCCGTGCAGCCTGACGCCGGACAGCCAGGATCAGGCGATTGATTTGGGTGATGTTAACGCACGCGACTTCCAAAATGCCGGCGATCAGAGTGCACCGGTGCGTTTTCGTCTCTCGTTCCGCAACTGCCTGCTGGGCGCCAAAGCCTTGGCGGATAACCCGGCAGGACAGCGCAACGGCGATGCCAGGCAGCTCTATTTGCAGGGTGAGCAGGCTGCCACGCTGGTGTTTCTCGGCGAAAGCGATGTCAACAACCCCGACCTGCTGAAACTTAACGGTGGTGTACGGGGCATCGGCCTGCGCTTGAAAGATCAGCAGGGCCACGCGCTGTCGCTCAACCAGCAGAGCCGGCCTTACATTCTGCAGCCCGGCAGCAATACGCTGTGGTTCAGCGCCAGCGTGGAATCCACGCAGCGAGCGGTGATGGCGGCCGGCTTTTCCGGCGTGGCGCACATTCAGGTGATTTACCTGTGAGGTTCACAAACGTGATGAAAAAAACCTACCTTAACTACTGCCTGCCGCTGGCACTGGCGGCCCCGGCCGTCTGGGCCAACGGCTACGTCACACCGGACGGCGGAGCAAAGCCGTTTTATATCGACCTGAATGAAACCAACATCACCAATCAGGTGGGCTTCACCAAAGAATTTACCTATTCATTAGGCGGCCGATATACCGGCAAGGCCTATTGCGATACTCGTATTCCGACCAGCCCGCACTTTTATAAGTCGGATTCGGCACTGCCCCCCTCCGAGTACGGCAACGGTTATTTAAAACTTAATGATTACCTGGATTTAAAAGCCGAGGTTTGGATCGCCGGCAATAAAAAGGCCTATGTCACCGTGCCTTTTTACAATGTATCCAATGAGTTGAGCCAACATTCATGCAACCCGCCCTACGTGCAAATCAATAACTACGAAAGTGGATCCAAAGGCAAGGTCACTTTCCGGGTGCGCAAAAAAATCATCAACGGCGTACAGATTAACGACCGGCAAATCATCGAGATGTATGGCCGTTTGGGGTCAACCGACGCCAGTTTCGGCCCCAACCCTATGGCGCAGGTGTTTATTCAATCCGCCATTCTGTACGTACCGGATAAATGCGTGGTGAATGAAGGCCAGCTGATCAACGTCGAGTTCGGCGAAATCAGCGGCAGCAACCTGAACGGCGCAAGCTATCCGCAAAGCATCCCGGTGCGCTTCCAATGTGAAGGCGGCAGCTTCGAGGACGGCACGCTGAATATCAAACTGGCGGTCTCAGGCACCCCAGCCCCCTTCTCCAACAACGCGTTTAAAACCGATAAAACCGATCTCGGTATCGAGATCAAACATAACGGCCAGTTGATTGTCCCGAATGAATTTTACCCGGTGCCGAATATCGGTAACGGCGGCAGTTGGAACCTGGTTGCCGCCCCCTTGGCCAGCGGCGGTAAGGAAATCGCGGAAGGGGAATTTAACGCCTCAGCCACCATTGTGGCGGCCTTCGAGTAACTCAGGGAGAAACAGACGATGCGTTTACGCGCTTTAGCCATGCTCATTTGCACGCCCTTATGGTTTGCGGCATTGCCGACCCAGGCGGATACCGAGCTGGTCGGTTCACCGCTGCAGTTCCACGGCACCGTGGTGAGCCGGCCGTGCAATATTGAGCCGCAATCGACCGATCAGGTGGTGGAGATGGACACCGTGATCGTCAAAACCCTGTACCGCTACGGCCATAGCAACCCGGTGCCCTTCAACATCAAGCTGACCGACTGCAAAACGGCGGTGTTCAAATCCGTCAACGTCACCTTCAGCGGCACCGAAGACAGCGAACTGCCTGGCAAACTGGCGATCAATAACGGCACCAACGGCGCCGCCATCGCGCTGTTCGACGGCAAGGGCGCCGATATTGAGTTGAATCAGGCCACCGGCGCGGTGGCATTGCAGGACGGCACCACTATGTTGAATTTCACCGCCTATGTGCAGGGCCACCCCAGCGCGATACAGAATAAAACCATTACCGAGGGTGAATTCAGCTCGGTAGCCAATTTTGTGCTGGCTTACCAATAAGGCCGAGTTTCAGGAAAGCGTGATGATATCCAACAACAAAACGGCCGGGTTATTCGGGCTGGCGGCATGCTATTGCCTGATCGCCATGCATATTTACTGGCCCAATCGCGGCGGCAGCGGTTTTTATTTACCGTGGAATCTGGTCGGCGGCCTATTTATCGCCCTGTTTATTCTCGGCGCGATGCTGTTGAGTCGGCCGCCGTTGGCCGTGTCCGGTTTTTTTAACCGGCTGGCACCGGGCGCTCTGATTTTATTGTTGCCGCTGCTGTGGGCGAAAAACCCCTGGCTGAGTGAAGCGCTGCCGCGCCTGTTGGGGCTAACGCTGGGCGTCGCCGCTTATTTCGCGCTGTTGCAGATACCGTTCGACCGCCTGCGGCGGCGCAGGCTGCTGATTTTACTGCTGGCGGCGACGGTGCTCGAGGCGCTGCTGGGCCTGGTGCAATACGGGCTGTTGGAGCCGGGTAACGCAATGGGCTACAACACCGTGAAAAACCGCCCTTACGGCATCTTCCAGCAGTGGAACCTGATGGCCAGCTTTATGGCTACCGGGCTGGCGCTGGCACTGTACCTGTTGAGTAACCGGTGCCCGCTGCACCGGGGCGTGCAATGGCTGACGGGCGGTATGCTGGTGCTGGCGCCGTTGTTGCTGATCGTGATCGCCTCACGGGTCGGCCTGCTGGCGGCCGCTGTACTGTCGCCGCTGCAACTGTTTATGCTGTACCGGCTTAATCGCCGCCGCGCCGCCGCCGCCCTGCTGCTGTTGCTTGCCGGAATAGCCGCCGGCCTGCTGTTGGTCATGCTCAACGGCACGACGCGGGCGCTCACCGTGGCGGAGCCGATTTTCTACCGCCTGGCCTACTGGCAGGAAGCGCTGCGCATGATCGCCGAACACCCGTGGCTTGGCTGGGGTTACGGCCACTTTCAGCACGATTTCCTGCATCATTTCTACACCACCCACCGCAGCGGCATGGAAAGCGTCAGCATCAGCCATCCGCACAACGAGATCCTGCTGTGGGGCATCGAAGGCGGCCTGCTGAGCCTGAGCGGCATTGCCTTGATCGGCTGGGGATTATGGCGCCTGCTGCGACGCACTTGCGCGCTGCCGCTGCGGCCCGCGTCCTGGCTGGCGGCGTTGCCGATCCTGCTACACATGATGGTGGAATACCCGCTTTATCTTTCCGCCGCACACGCTGTAGTGCTGCTGGCGATTCTGCGCGCCGGCGATGTACGTAGCCGCCTGCGCCTGTCACCGCGCCCGCAGCTCACCCTGCGGCTGCTCACCGCCGGCTTGGCCGCGCTGGCGTTGCCGTATCTGCTCAACGGCCTGCACAGCGCCCTGATCGTAACCGCCGTGGAAAAAACCGGTCTGCGGCAATTTGCCGCCATGAGCCGGGTGATGACGCCGACGCCCTGGCAGGTGCGTTACGACTACGACATCCAGTTACAACGGCTGCTGCAATACCCGCGCACCCGCGATCCGGCCGCGCTGCTGAGCTACCAGCGTTGGGCGGAAAATGAAATCCGCGTGCGGCCGGACGCCAATATCTACGTCAACCTGATGGTGACCAGCCGGTTGCTGCAACAGCTGCAGCGGGCGGAGGATCTGCAACGCCAGGCGCGCCGGCTGTTCCCGCACGATGCGCGTTTTAAGGAGTAACTATGCTTAATATCCGGTTCACCCTGCTGGGCAGCGATAACTTTTATCAACAGGGGTTACGGCAGCTGCTGGAAGAGTATCTGCATGACCTGAATTACGGCCGCCGCGGGCATCTGCACGAGCTGCGCAACCTGGAGCCGATCGAGATCCTGTTCCACACGCTGGAAGACCAATGCGGCTGTGCCAGTTGCTACCAAAGCCCGTACCAGACGCCACGCCATCGGCAAATGATCGTGCTGATCCTTGACGATCGCGACACCCGTTATCTGCACGCCCACCCGGCGTTGTTCAGCATTAACCGACGCGACGACGCCGCTACCGTCCGCAACACACTGCAGATGGCGCTGGAACGCTTTTGCCGGCAACCTTGGGTAGCGCTGCACGCCAGTGCCATCTGGAAATGCCGGCAGTGCCGCATCGCCGCCCTGAGCAGTTGCGAAAAGAAGGTGTTGAAACTGATGAGCACCGGCATGTCCGCTTGCACTATCGCCGGGATGCTGCACCGTAGCCAGAAAACCATCAGCGCCCACAAGCGTTCGGCGATGCGTAAATTGAACGTGCGCAAAAATACCGAACTAAACAAAATGCTGCTCAATCAGATGGGGTTGAACTGAGAAGGCACGCTCGATCAGGCCCGGACGTTTTTCTTTTGCCAGAAGATCTCCGCCGGCACGCAGCGCGCCACCCTCGGCATTTCCAACAACAAAATCAGCATCCAGCCGTCGACGCAGGAGGAGTAATACTCATATTGGTCGCAGCGGGTTGTCGATCAGAATCAAATACGGGGGTCACTATCTGGGTATCCGGGAGATAGCCACTGTAAAATACAGTGGCTATAGACGAGAATGCGTTATGCAATAACATCAACTGCCGCCGTATGGGCACCATTAACTTCGACAGCAGGCGCTTGAACGGCATCTGCAGCCGTGTGCAATGCAGAGATCAATCCATCGGTATCAAGATTACCTGATGTTGCACCTTCAGCCGTATGGGTCAACGTATCGGTCACACCGCCCACCGTTCCGCCGAGATCACCAATCTTGTCAATAATTCCCCCGATCACTCCCGAAACCGTGTCGGCCACGCCAGCCACAATGCCGGTTACCGTACCAACCAGCCCCAGTGCAGTGCTAATCACGCCATTCACGAGGTTCGTCACGCCACCTAATAACCCATCTAGTCCGCCTAAATTGATAGCCATATAATTTCTCCAGAAATATTGATTATGTTTAAACGCTATACAGAAAGATCACCGAACTTACCGGTAAGAAAGGTATAGGATATAGGTTAAAAACATGTCAATAAAACTTAAGATATTCACCCATAGAAATCCGGAAAATACATATACTCACTTGATTTAAATGAAATAATAAAAATCACGACACCAATATAACATCAATAAAATTAATGTTTTTTGTTTTTTAATATCATTCCCTTATTTATCAAAGAGATGATTTTGTGATTTAACGGAAGCGTCCAACATGACGTCACTTATGTATGATTAATTGAATAATGACATTACGTGCATCACGCCGCCGTCGCCATTTCCAACACCGAAACCCGCTGTCGACGCACAAGGCATAACGCCGTCAGCGTGAGCGGAACATCGCCTCCAGCATTTCTACTATCAGCGCCGCGTACCGCCCGTCGGGATCGAGCTCGGGGTCGAATACCGACAGCGTCATGCCGCAGCACAACGGATTTTGCAGCAACCGCGCCCTCCCTCAAGATAAAACCTATGCCACTGATCGCCTCGCAAATTTTCAGTAATAGATCTTGTCGCATCGGATCCAGCGCCTGTGGATTAGTCGCCCTGCATCACTGAAGAGTGATAAGTCGTCAGGAATTTGCTGCACGGGAATTATCCCTGCCATGCATAAACCATGCACTTTTCGTTTGGCTATCGTTTGGTTGCGTAACATTACATTGTTGTTTTCGGCAATAAATGTAAAAAATTATATGAAGAAAGCTATTTTTGGTTGGGAGCCGACAACGCCAGAAGCCTACAGGGAGGCCTATCTTCTCTTTGGCGGAAGTGTATGTACCCACCCTGACGTGATTGAATTCTTAAGTCAGCGGCTTGTTTCTCCTGAGTTCTATAGTTACAAAAGGAAAGGTTCGGTTATATCTGCGGCCTTTTCTCTAAAGGGTAACCTTTCACTTAAGGTGAGTGGATATCCCTTCTTTTTTGATGACATCATCATTCCGATTAAAAAAGGCAGCGGTAAGATTGTTATACCTTTTAAAACCAAACAGTTATCTTCTTATCATAAAGGGGATTTTTACAACTGCATTCATTGGGAAAGGTTAAAAAGAAAGACATGCCTGGTCAAAGATGATTTTTCCAAAAAAACGCATAAGAAAAGGCTAGCGGAATTTGATAAATTCATAAATAGCGGCGGGGAATGCTTATCGATTGACAATTTTTCCGATAGGGAGCTATCGGATATTTACATCTCGCTTTTCAAAAAAAGATGGGGGGACACATTAGAGTGTTATTCTGAGGAAGTCCTGTTAGAGGTCTTTAGTAAATTACGCCACCTGCTATTTGGTTATGTATTGTTAATCAATGGCAAGCCTTGTGCTTACGATTTGGTATTTAAAGCAGAATGCAGGGAGTGGATTTTCTTTGATTGCCATAATGGCGGCGTTGACCAAACCTATGCGAACCTCAGCGTAGGAAGTGTTCTTATGTATATGAACATCAAGTTGGCAAAAGAATTATGCCATCAAAAAGACGTAAAGATGATGTACTCCTTGGGAATGGATAATCCAAGGTGGAACTATAAAAAGCAGTGGTGTGAAATAGTCACTCTGGGCCGAACATTGATGGCCTAAAATCCTTCGCTGACTAAAACTTTCTGATCCCCCGGGCCTCACGGCATCGTCCCGACCCATTCGCCTTGCCGCAACATGCCGCGCCCGGTGATGCTATCGCGACTGAGCGAATAGATTGTCACCCGGCTACAGAGTAACAATCATCCTTATTATCCCCGCGCCGCCAGCGCCTGAGCGCAAGCCCAGGCCGAACTCCAGGCCCACTGGAAGTTATAACCGCCCAGCCACCCTGTCACATCCACCACTTCGCCGATAAAATACAGGCCGGGCACCTTGCCGGCTTCCATCGTTTTGGAAGACAGCTCTTTGGTGTCCACGCCGCCGAGCGTCACTTCCGCCGTGCGGTAGCCTTCGGTGCCGTTAGGCTGCACACGCCAATTCTGCAAGGTTTCGACCAGCGCGGCCTGTTGCGTGGGATTAAGTTGCTTCAACGTGGCTTCCGGCAATTGCCCCAGCGTTTGCAGGCACTCCACCAGGCGTTTCGGCAGGTGCAGCGCAAGGGTATTTTTCAGGCTTTGGTTGGGGTGTGCCTGGCGTTGCTCATTAAGGAAGCCCGCCAGGTCGAGCGCAGGAAGTAAGTTAACGCTCACAAACTCACCAGGTTGCCAGTAGCTGGAAAGCTGCAATACCGCCGGGCCGGAAAGGCCACGGTGAGTGAAAAGCAGGCTTTCGCGGAAGCTGACGCCGTTTTCGGCAGTGATCACCGCCGGCACAGAGACGCCGGACAGCGTTTGCAGGTGTTCCAGCAGCGGTTTATGCAGGGTAAAAGGCACCAGCGCGGCGCGGGTCGGCAGCACCTTCAGGCCAAACTGCTCCGCCAGCTTGTAGCCGAACGGCGAAGCGCCCAGCCCCGGCATGGAAAGCCCACCGCTGGCCACCACAAGTGAGCAAGCGCTCACTTTCTCGCCATTCAGCGCCAGTTCGAAACCGGCTGCGGTTTTTTCCACACCCAACACTTCACTGCGCAGACGCGTCGTCACCTGGCCCAGTTCGCACTCTTTAACCAGCAGTTCGACCACCTGTTGCGCCGAGTCATCGCAAAACAGCTGCCCCAGCGTTTTCTCGTGGTAGGCGATGCCGTAGCGGTTAATCAGATCGATAAAATCCCATTGGGTATAACGCGCCAGCGCCGATTTACAGAAATGCGGGTTGTTCGACAGGTAGGCGGCCGGTTCGGTGTACATATTAGTAAAGTTACAGCGTCCGCCGCCGGACATCAGGATTTTGCGTCCCGGTTTTTTGCCGTTATCGAGCAGCAGCACCCGGCAACCAAGTTGCCCTGCCTGCGCGGCGCAAAACATGCCCGCTGCGCCCGCACCTATTACCACGACATCAAACTGTTCCACCTGCGCCTCTCTGAATAAAAACCACAATCGCGACAAAAGGCCGCCATATTACGCCGAATCGCTACCGGTAACCGACAACTTTACGGCGGCAGATTGTAAAGCCATGCCGCCGTCAGCGCCATAGTAAGAAAATATTACAGCGCACTTATCAGCATAAGGTTCTGATATTTCATATCTTTGTCATGCCACCGCCATCGTTTCGTCATCTTCAAATCAAAAAAACGTCATATTTTCCTTTTCCCCGGCCCCGGTTGTCACTGATAATGCGCGGCGTTCATGTCCACAAACTGGCGTAACGCTTATGCTGCATTTGTTCGCTGGCCTGGATTTCCATACCGGCCTGATGTTAATTCTCGCATTGTTGTTCGTGTTGTTTTATGAAGCTATCAACGGCTTTCATGATACGGCCAATGCGGTCGCTACAGTAATCTATACCCGTGCCATGCGCTCGCAACTTGCGGTCGTGATGGCGGGCTTGTTCAACTTTCTTGGCGTTATGCTCGGTGGTTTGAGTGTTGCTTACGCCATTGTTCACCTGTTGCCTACCGATCTGTTGTTGAACGTCAGTTCAGCGCACGGATTAGCCATGGTCTTCTCCATGCTGCTGGCGGCGATAATCTGGAATCTCGGCACCTGGTATTTCGGTCTGCCGGCCTCCAGCTCCCACACGCTGATTGGCGCAATTATCGGTGTTGGTTTAACCAATGCACTGATGACCCACACCTCGGTGGTGGATGCGCTTAACGTCCCGAAAATGATCGGTATTTTCCTGTCATTACTCATCTCGCCGCTGGTCGGCATGATGGTTGCCGGGCTGATGGTGTTTGCCTTGCGCCGCTATTGGAGCGGCAACAAGAAACGCCAGCGTATCCACATGACCCCCGCGGAACGTGAAAAGGTCGACGGCAAACGCAAGCCGCCGTTCTGGACCCGTATCGCACTGATCCTGTCGGCTATCGGCGTCAGCTTCTCGCACGGCGCTAACGACGGCCAGAAAGGCATCGGCCTTATCATGCTGGTGCTGATCGGCGTTGCGCCGGCCGGCTTCGTGGTCAATATGAATGCAACCGGTTATGACATCACCCGTACGCGTGATGCCGTGACCCACCTGCAGCAATATTACCAGCAGCACGGCGATGCCCTGTCACACGTGGTGTCCCTGACGCCGCTGGTGCCAAGCCCGGAAGACGAGGTTTCGCCGAATAAGCCGACCGAGTTCCACTGCGACAGTTCCCGCGCCATGCCGGCGATTGAGCTGACGCAGGGCCTGCTGAACAATCTGCAAAGTTACGATCAACTGACGGTAGAACAGCGCAGCCATCTGCGCCGCCTGCTGATGTGCGTAACGGATACCGCAGACAAGGTCGCCAAACTGCCGGAAACCTCCGCCGCGGACCAGCGTTTCCTGAAGAACCTGCGTCAGGATCTGCTGCAAACCGTTGAATATGCACCGCTGTGGATCATCGTTGCGGTTGCTCTGGCGTTGTCACTCGGCACCATGGTTGGCTGGAGGCGCGTTGCCACCACCATCGGCGAGAAAATCGGTAAGAAGGGCATGACCTACGCTCAGGGCGTGTCGGCTCAGATGACCGCAGCCTTGTCGATCGGTGTGGCCAGCTACACCGGTATGCCGGTTTCCACTACCCACGTGCTCTCTTCGGCGGTTGCCGGGACGATGATCGTGGACGGCGGCGGCGTACAAAGTAAAACCGTGAAGAATATCCTGTTGGCCTGGTTACTGACCCTGCCGATTTCGATTCTGCTTTCCGGTTCACTGTACTGGCTGGCGCTTAAGGTTATCTAAGCAGCTTGTTCCATGAGAAAGGCGGCCGGTGTGGCCGCCTTTTTTTTGCCCGTAGCAAGGGAAACCGCCCGGTTTTAATACCAGATCATCAGTGCCAGCAGGCTGACCACCACCAGCCCGCACAGGGCGGAAGTCAGCATAAACTGCCCGCGCACCCGCTCACAACGGCGGATAAACTCCGGATCGTGATGCTCGACGTAGCGCTGCGAGAAGATATAGCGCACCAGCCGCAGCTGCTTGCTCGGCTGACCGTGGGCAGTAAAGAAACCGCCGCCGTCGACGTATTGGTACAACAGCGGATCGCAGCCGCGCAACACCACCAGCAGCGCACGCAGAGAAGAGTAATAGCGCACCATGTTTATCACACACACCACACACAAAGCCCAAAACAGCGCGACGGTACTGATCATGATTACCCCCTCAAGGCGTTGTTATCCACGGCGCTCCGCCGGGTCCAACTGCCCTACCTCGATGCCCATTACTGCGGGAGCCTACCGCTCCGATCCCCTTTTTACCGCTCGGGCCGTGCATACCCCACAGCCTCTGAAACAAGCCGTTGCCAGGCAAGGTACCTGCAGCGCGGTCTGACTCAGAGGAATAAGGTAAGGCCCATATTCATTATTGTAGGTGAATGAAACGCAAACTGGCCTGAGCAGTAGATAAAATTTACCGCAATCTGCCTATTTGTCATCTATCGATGGGTTATAAGCGATAACCGCCCTGCTCGTCACTCCCGGTATTTTCCGCGGCCCGATGGGCTTTTGGGACTATACTCTGTTTAAGAATGCTTATGTTTCAAGCGGTCAAACGGCCGATAACCCCAGTAACGATAGGATTTTCAACCCGGTGGGTGTAAAACTGACGGGGGTAGAGATAAAGAGATTTTTCGATGCAGCACACTGTGATCGCCCCAACATATCATTGTGTTATCTGAATGATAAAATGCAGGTAAACCTAAAGCGCCAGGCTGGTACGCTGAATGCCTGCTCACCCTTTTATGGAAGGAGTATTCTCATGGCTTACAAACATATTCTGATTGCGGTAGACCTGTCCCCGGAGAGCAAAATTCTGGTGGAAAAAGCCGTATCTATGGCGCGACCATACAACGCCAAAGTTTCCCTGATCCACGTAGATGTTAACTATTCCGACCTGTATACCGGCCTGATCGACGTTAACCTCGGCGATATGCAAAAGCGTATCTCTGAGGAAACCCACCATGCACTGACCGAGCTTTCGCAAAATGCCGGTTACCCGATTACCGAAACCCTGAGCGGCAGCGGCGATTTGGCGCAGGTGCTGGTCGATGCCATCAAGAAATACGACATGGACCTGGTACTGTGCGGCCACCACCAGGATTTCTGGAGCAAGCTGATGTCCTCTGCGCGCCAGCTGATCAACACCGTGCATATCGATATGCTGATTGTGCCGCTGCGTGACGAAGAAGACAGCGCCGAAGATTAAGTAAGCGCTCGCAAACTTAGCTCGCCAACGCTCGCCTCGTGCGGGCGTTTTTCGTTCTGCCGCCATCATTAATCGCTTGTTAATCAACCGCCCTCCAGTGATATAGTCGCTAAAGACACAACATCATCCCCCACACTTTATTCATACCAATATTTATAAAAATAATGGGGGAAATTAATAGTATTACCCTATGAATTTCGGGCTGTAGCCAGGCAGCCAGCTCGCGGCTCCCCAGGCGCTTACCTAGGTAAGTAACTGGGGAACCGCGAGCTCAGCTAACAACGCTACAGCTTGAAAGGCGATGGGTATAAAGGAGCTATCCATGGAAAATGCTTTATCGGTAGAGTCGTTTTTGTCCTCGCTACAACGCCACAATCCCCACCAGCCTGAATATTTACAGGCAGTAAGAGAAGTGTTTACCTCGCTGTGGCCGTTTATCGAACGCAACCCGCGCTATCGCGAACATGCGTTGCTGGAGCGGTTGGTGGAGCCGGAGCGTGCCATCCAGTTCCGCGTCAGTTGGGTGGACGATCGCGGCCAGGTGCAGGTTAACCGCGCCTGGCGCGTGCAGTTCAATTCCGCCATCGGGCCGTATAAAGGCGGCATGCGTTTTCATCCGTCGGTAAATTTATCGATTCTGAAATTCCTCGGCTTCGAGCAGACCTTCAAAAATGCGCTGACCACCTTGCCCATGGGCGGCGGTAAAGGCGGGTCGGATTTCGATCCGAAGGGCAAAAGCCAGGCGGAGATCATGAGGTTCTGCCAGTCGCTGATGACGGAACTGTACCGCCATCTTGGCCCGGATACCGATGTGCCCGCCGGGGATATCGGCGTTGGCGGCCGTGAAGTCGGCTTTATGACCGGCATGATGAAAAAACTGTCCAACAACACCGCCTGCGTGTTTACCGGCAAGGGGTTGTCGTTCGGCGGCAGTCTGATCCGGCCCGAGGCCACCGGCTATGGGCTGGTCTATTTCACCGATGCCATGCTGCAACGCCACGGGCTCGGCTTTGAGGGGATGCGGGTCGCCGTTTCCGGTTCAGGCAATGTGGCGCAGTACGCCATCGAGAAGGCGCTGGAACTGGACGCACGCGTGATCACCGCCTCTGACTCGGGCGGCACCGTGGTCGATGAGGCCGGTTTCACCACAGAGAAGCTGGCCCATTTGGCGGAGATCAAGAATCAGCGTTATGGCCGGGTGGAAGATTACGCCCGTGAGCGCGGCCTGACCTACCTGGCCGGCCAGCAGCCGTGGAGCGTGCCGGTGGATATCGCCCTGCCGTGCGCGACCCAAAACGAACTGGATCTGGAAGCCGCACAGTTGCTGATCCGTAACGGAGTCAAAGCCGTGGCCGAGGGTGCCAATATGCCCACCACCATTCAGGCCACCGATGCGTTCCTGGAGGCCGGCGTGCTGTTTGCCCCAGGCAAGGCCGCCAACGCCGGTGGCGTGGCCACTTCCGGGCTGGAGATGGCGCAGAATGCCGCGCGCATCAGCTGGCGGGCAGAAAAAGTGGATGTACGTTTGCAACATATCATGGCGGATATTCATCACGCTTGCGTCGAATACGGCGGTGAAGGGAAACAAACTCACTACGTGCATGGCGCCAATATCGCCGGATTCGTCAAGGTTGCCGACGCCATGCTGGCACAGGGTGTGCTGTAACCCGCCCTTAAGGTGATCTTGCTCACACATCCGTTAAATGCTTCAATGCCGGCTCTCTTGCCGGCATTTTTACCGCCCAAAAACGCCATTCTCACTCCTGGATAGTTACACAAATGTAAATAATTATGATTTATTTTGTTAAATAAATGATGATTTATCGTAGTAATATTACCACCACAAGATTATTAAACATTTAATTAACATTTAAACCGTCATAATTTTACCTCAATGTGCGTGGATCACATTTCCCCAACTTCGGTTACGCCCCCTCTTCCATTCCTTTGTAATCTGCACTGGTGGAAAAACAGCCACCCCTACAGATAAAAAAGGTACAGCGAAATGAAATTTAACCTCGCATTATTAAATGCATGTGTGGTTTCTGCGTGCATGTTATCGACAACACCTGCTTTTGCCGCTGAAAAGTACGAGATCGCCGTGGTTGCCAAAGTGACCGGCATTCCCTGGTTCAACCGTATGGAAGTGGGCGTAAACGACGCGGCCAAAAAGCTCGACGTCAACGCTTACCAAACCGGGCCTTCCACCCCAGACCCGGCCGCACAGGTCAAAGTGATTGAAGACCTGATCGCCAAAAACGTTAACGCCATCATCGTGGTGCCAAACGACGCCAAGGTGCTGGAACCGGTGCTGAAAAAAGCGCGCGAAAAAGGCATCGTGGTACTGACCCATGAATCCCCGGATCAGCAGATCGGCCAGTGGGACATCGAAACCATCGACAGCGAGAAGTATGCGCAGGCCAACGTTGATGAGCTGGCGAAAGACATGGGCGGCAAAGGCGGCTACGCCATTTACGTCGGCTCGCTGACCGTGCCGCTGCACAACGCCTGGGCCGATTCCGCCATCAAGTACCAAAAGGCGAAATATCCGGACATGTTCGAAGTCACTTCGCGCCTGCCGGTGGCGGAAAGCATCGATAAATCCTACGCCACCACGCTGGACTTGATGAAAACCTACCCGCAGATGAAAGGCATTATCGGTTTTGGCTCCCTCGGCCCGATCGGTGCCGGCCAGGCGGTCGCCAAGAAGCGCGCCAAGGACAAAATCGCCGTAGTGGGCATCGCCATGCCGGCGCAGGCCGCCCCTTACCTGATGCGCGGCGATATCAAGAAAGCGCTGTTGTGGGATCCGAAAGACGCCGGCTATGCGCTGGTGACGGTGGCCGACCAACTGTTGCAGGGCAAGGAAGTGACCAAAGACTTGTCGATCGAAGGGCTGGGTAAAGCCGACGTCGATATGGATAAAAAAGTGATTCGGTTTAATAAAATTCTTGAAGTGACCAAAGATAATGCCAAATCGCTAGGATTTTAATCCTACCCGTTTCACACGGGTATGACCTATTACGCCACACCGGGAAAGTTATCCAATAACCTAAGGCGCAGCGCCTGCTGCGACCTTAGGATAATAAAAACCTGCATAGGTTAACGCTATGACCGCTTCCACCACATCCACCGCATTTATCACCCTGGAGAATATCAGTAAAGAATTCCCAGGCGTGCTGGCACTGGACCAGATCAACCTGACGCTGAATATCGGCGAAGTGCATTGCCTGGCCGGGCAAAATGGCTGCGGCAAAAGCACCATTATTAAAATTATTTCCGGGGTTTATCAGCCGGAAAAAGGCGCCAATATTTTGCTGGAAGGCAAACTCTTTCATTCCCTGACGCCACAGCTCTCCGGCCATTACGGTATTCAGGTGATTTATCAGGATCTGTCGTTATTCCCCAATCTGACGGTGGCGGAAAATATCGCCATTCATCGCTATCTGCCCGGCGGCCATTTCTGGGTACGCAAGCAGGTGATGCGCCAGATGGCGCTGGACGCCATGGCGCGCGTCGGGGTGCATATCGATCCCGATAAAAAAGTCGAAAAACTGTCGATTGCCGATCGCCAACTGGTGGCGATTTGCCGCGCCATTGCCGCCGAAGCGCGGCTGGTGATTATGGACGAGCCTACCGCATCGCTGACGCGTCAGGAGGTCAACGGCCTGCTGCGGGTGGTCAACGAGCTGAAAGCGGCGGGCATCTGTGTGGTATTCGTCAGCCACCGCCTGGATGAAGTGATGGAAGTCGCCGACCGTATTAGCGTAATGCGCGACGGCAAGCTGGTCGGCACTTACCCGGCAAGCCAGCTCGACAGCCACGAATTGGCGTTCCTGATGACGGGCCAACGCTTCCACTACAGCCAGCTGCCGGCACGCCCGCCAGCCGATACCGCCCCGCTGCTCGAGGTCCGCAACCTCAACCGCCGCGGCAAATACCGGGACATCAACCTTTCACTGCGCGGCGGCGAAATAGTCTCGATCGTCGGGCTGCTCGGCGCAGGCCGCACCGAGCTGTGCCTCAGCCTGTTCGGTATGACGCGCCCGGACAGCGGCGAAATCAAAATCGACGGCCAACCGGTGCGGCTGCACAACAACCGCGACGCGGTGCGCCACGGCATCGGCTACGTGTCGGAAGATCGTCTGACCCAGGGGTTGATCATGGAACAGTCGATCTACGACAACACCATCGTCACGGTGTTTGATCAACTGCATACCCCGCTTGGGTTGCTGGATCACACCAAGGCGACCGAACTGGTCAACCGGCTGATCCGTGACCTGAACATCAAGGTGTCCGACAGCGCTTTGCCGGTCAAAACCCTGTCCGGGGGCAACGCCCAGCGTATCGCCATCGCCAAGTGGGTAGCGACCCGGCCGAAGATCCTGATCCTCGACTCGCCCACCGTCGGGGTAGATATCGCCAACAAAGAAGGGATCTACCAGATCGCCAAAGATCTGGCCGAACTCGGCATGGCGGTGTTGATGATCTGCGACGAGATCCCGGAAGCCTATTACAACAGCCATCGGGTAATGGTGATGCGCAAAGGCGAACTGATCGCCGAGTTTTCGCCGCACCACAGCACCGAACAACAGATCGCCGAGGTGGTGAATGGATAAGTCATTACTGGCCCGCCTGGCTGGCCGGCACGAGTTTTACCTGGGCCTGCTGGTGTTGCTGCTGGCCATTGGCCTGAGCGCCGGCACCAGCGAATTCCTGACGCTCGGCAACCTGACCGACGTCGCCACCAGCTACGCCATTCTCGGCATTCTCGCCTGCGGCCTGTTTGTGGTGCTGATTGCCGGTGGTATCGACATTTCGTTCCCGGCTATTACCGCCATCGCCCAGTACGTGATGGCTACCTGGGTTATCCAGCACGGCGGCGGCTTCCCTTTGGCATTCGTGCTGGCGATGGGCGTCGGCCTGTTGCTCGGGCTGGTGAACGGTTTTCTGGTGTACTGGCTGAAGGTGCCGGCCATCATCATCACCATCGCCACCCTGAACCTGTTCTATGGCCTGCTGGTGTACGCCACCAACGGCACCTGGTTGTACGGTTTCCCGGACTGGTTTATGGACGGCATCAACTGGTTCTCGTTCCAGGGCGCCGATGGCTACGACTACGGCCTGACGCTGCCGCTGCTGTGCCTGCTGGCGGTGGTGATCGTCACCGGCGTGCTGATGAACTTTACCCGCCTCGGCCGCCAGATCTTCGCCATGGGCGGCAACCGCGATGCGGCGTCGCGCCTGGGGTTGAACCTGCTGCGGCTGCACTTCTACGTTTATGGCTACATGGGTATTCTGGCCGGTATCGCTGCGGTGGTTCAGGCGCAAATCACCCAGTCGGTAGCGCCCAACTCGCTGCTCGGCTTTGAGCTGACGGTGCTGGCGGCGGTGGTGCTCGGCGGCACCAGCATGACCGGCGGCCGCGGCTCGCTGACCGGCACGCTGCTTGGCGTCGTGTTGCTGGCGTTCCTGCAAAACGGCCTGACGCTGCTGAGCGTGTCGGCTTACTGGCACCAGGTGTTCAGCGGCGCGATCATTTTGATCAGCATCAGCAGCACCGCCTGGAATGAAAAACGCAAGCTGGCCAAGGAGCTATGACATGAATTCGTTAACTCGCCTGATCCCGAACGATCGGATCATCCGCCTGCAAAGCGCGATCATCATCGCCGTGGCGCTGCTGTTTGCCGGGCTGCTCGGATCGCGTTTCTTCAGCGTCGGCAACTTCCAGTCGATCGCCTCGCAGTTGCCGATCCTCGGCATGCTGGCACTCGGAATGGGCATTACCATGCTGACCGGCGGCATTAATCTGTCGATTATCGCCGGTGCCAACGCCTGCTCACTGGTGATGGCGGCGATTATCGTCAGCCATCCGGATCAACCGCTGTTTTTAGCGCTGGCGCTGCTGGCCGGGCTGCTGGTCGCGGTCGCCATCGGCGCGCTCAACGGCGTGCTGGTCGCCTGGATCGGCGTTTCGCCGATTCTCGCCTCGCTCGGCACCATGACGCTGATCACCGGCCTGAATATCCTGCTGTCCAACGGCGCGGTGATCTCCGGCTTTCCGGCAGTGATTCAGTACCTCGGCAACGGCAGCCTGCTCGGCATTCCGGTGGCGCTGCTGCTGTTCCTGCTGGTGGCCGTCGGCCTGTGGCTGCTGCTGGAGCACACCACGCTGGGCCGCAGTTTGTACCTGATCGGCTCCAACGAGCAGGCCACCCGTTTTAGCGGGGTCAATACCGCCCGGGTGCAGATCGCGGTGTATATCCTGTCGGCCTTGCTCGGCTGGGGCGCAGCGCTATTGATGATGGCCAAGTTCAACTCGGCCAAGGCGGGTTACGGCGAATCCTACCTGCTGGTGACCATTCTGGCCTCGGTGCTGGGCGGCATTAATCCGGACGGCGGTTTTGGCCGGGTGCTTGGCCTGGTGCTGGCGCTGATTGTGCTGCAAATGCTGGAAAGCGGCCTCAACCTGCTGGGCGTCAGCAGCTATCTGACCATGGCCCTGTGGGGCGGTGTGCTGATCCTGTTTATCGCATTACAGAATCGAAAAGCCTGACTGGAGAAGAATAATGGCGAGTTATTTTATTGGCGTAGATGTAGGCACCGGAAGCGCACGCGCAGGGGTATTCGATCTCAACGGCCGCATGGTCGGGCAGGCCAGCCGGCCCATCGATTTGTACCGCCCGAAGGCGGACTTTGTCGAACAGTCTTCGGACAATATCTGGCAAGCGGTGTGCAGCGCAGTGCGCGATGCGGTCAACCAGGCCGATATCAACCCGATTCAGGTCAAAGGGCTGGGGTTCGACGCCACCTGTTCGCTGGTGGTGCTGGATAAAGAAGGCCAGCCGCTGACCGTCAGCCCGTCCGGCCGCACCGAGCAGAACATCATCGTGTGGATGGATCACCGGGCGATCGTTCAGGCCGAGCGCATCAACGCCACCAAACACCGGGTGCTGGACTTCGTCGGCGGGATCATCTCGCCGGAGATGCAAACCCCTAAAATGCTGTGGCTGAAGCAGCATATGCCGACCACCTGGGCCAATGCCGGTTACCTGTTTGACCTGCCGGATTTCCTCACCTGGCGCGCCACCCAGGATGCCACCCGTTCGCTGTGTTCGACGGTGTGCAAATGGACTTACCTCGGCCATGAGCAGCGCTGGGACAAAAGTTATTTCAAACAGATTGGGCTGGAAGACGTGCTGGAACACGACGCCGCCAAGATCGGCAGCGACGTAAAAATGATGGGCGAACCGCTGGGCCACGGCCTGACGCAACGCGCCGCCGGCGAGATGGGCCTGATTGCCGGCACGGCGGTCAGCGTGTCGATCATCGACGCGCATGCCGGTACCCTCGGTACTCTGGGGGCCACCGGGGTTTCCGGTGAAGTGGCGGACTTTAACCGCCGCGTCGCGCTGATCGGCGGCACTTCTACCGGCCATATGGCGATGTCGCGCACCGCGCGCTTTATCGGCGGTGTGTGGGGGCCGTATTACTCGGCAATTCTGCCGGAATACTGGCTGAACGAAGGCGGCCAGTCCGCTACCGGCGCGCTGATTGACCACGTAATCCAGTCTCATCCGTGCTATCAGGATCTGCTGGCGCAGGCGAAGACCCAGGGGCAGACCATTTATGAGGTGCTGAACGCCCTGTTGCGCCGCATGGCCGGCGAACCGGAAGACATCGCTTTCCTGACCCAGGATATTCACATGCTGCCGTATTTCCACGGCAACCGTTCGCCACGCGCCAACCCGACGCTGACCGGTACTCTGACCGGGCTGAAACTGTCGCGCACCCCGGAGGACATGGCGCTGCACTATCTGGCGACCATCCAGGCGATCGCGCTCGGTACCCGCCATATTATCGAAACCATGAACCACAGCGGCTACAGCATAGATACCATTATGGCCAGCGGCGGCGGCACCAAGAACCCGATCTTCGTGCAAGAGCATGCCAACGCCACCGGCTGCGCCATGCTGCTGCCGGAGGAGAGCGAAGCGATGCTGCTGGGCGGCGCGATGATGGGTACCGTGGCGGCGGGCGTGTTCGACACACTGCCGGAAGCGATGAGCGCCATGAGCCGCATAGGTAAAACCGTCACGCCACAGACCAACAAAATAAAAAGCTATTACGACCGCAAATACCGCGTGTTCCATGAGCTGTATAACGACCATATGAAATACCGCCGGCTGATGCAGGAGGAAGCCTGATGCAGCAGGAATGGCAGCGAGCGACTGAAGCCTGGGCCATTTACAGCCGCGAACTGGCGCAACTTGGCCAACGCATCGACGCGCCCACCTGGCAACGGCTGCTGACGCTGCTGGCGGCGTGCAAGGGCAAGATTGTGGTCACCGGCGTCGGCACCTCCGGCATTGCGGCGCGCAAGATTGCCCATATGCTGGCCTGCGTGGAACGGCCGGCGATCTACCTGAACGCCACCGACGCGGCACACGGCGATTTGGGCTTTCTGCGCGGCGATGATCTGATGATTTTGATTTCGCGCGGCGGCAATTCCGACGAGCTGACTCGCCTGCTGCCGACGCTGCAGGCCAAAGGCGTGCCCTTGATTGGCGTGACGGAAAACCCGCATTCGGCGATCGCCCATGCGGCGCAGCTGGTGATCCGCACCGGGGTGGAAAACGAGATAGATCCGCTAAATATGCTGGCAACTACGTCTATCGTGCTGGTATTGGCGATTTTCGATGCCGCCTGCGCCTGCCTGATGGAGCGCAGCGGTTACAGCAAAGAAACCCTGCTGGCGGTACATCCGGGAGGTGACGTCGGGAAAAGCCTGCGCGAGCAGGAATAACAGCGGGACGAAGACTTTCGCCCCATGGGAATAGCTTACAACGGCATATAAATATCGAAGCGGTGGCTTTTGGTCAGGCTGGCCGCGTGTGCAGGCACGTTGGCCAACGGCGGGGCGTAATCCGGCCGCTTCACCACCACCCGCTTGGTCGCCAGCCGACGCGCAGGCTCCAGCAGGCCGTCGGCGTCGTCATCGCTGCCCACCAGCGACTGAAATACCCGCATCTCTTTCTTCACCAGCGCGCTTTTTTGCTTGTGCGGATACATAGGATCGAGATACACCACTTCGGGCCGCGGATCGAGGCCGGTCAGCGCGGTCAGGCTGGAGGCATGCAGCAGCGTCAAACGCTCACGCAGCCACGGGCCGATTTCCGCATCCTGATAGCCGCGTTGCAGGCCGTCATCCAACAGCGCCGCCACCACCGGATTGCGTTCCAGCATCCGCACCTTGCAGCCCAGCGAAGCCAGCACAAAGGCATCACGCCCCAGCCCGGCCGTCGCGTCCACTACCTCCGGCAGATAATTGCCCTTGATGCCGACCGCCTTCGCCACCGCCTCACCGCGCCCGCCGCCGAAACGGCGCCGATGCGCCAGGGTGCCGGAAACGAAATCGACGTAAATCGCGCCCAGTTTGGGTTCGTCGCGTTTGCGCAGCTCCAGCCGCTGCGGCGTCAACACCAGCGCCATCGGCGCGTCGTCATCCGACGTTAACTGCCAGCGCTCCGCCAGAATAGACAAGGCGCCGGGATCGGCGCCTTCTTCACACAATAAACACACGCTCACCGGTGGGTTATCCTTTAATGCCATAATGGCGCAGCATAGCATCCAGCTGCGGCTCACGGCCACGGAAGCGTTTGAACAGTTCCATCGGCTCTTCCGAACCGCCGCGCGACAGGATGTTGTCGAGGAAGGATTTGCCGGTTTCGGCGTTGAAAATCCCCTCTTCCTCAAAGCGCGAGTAGGCATCGGCAGACAGCACTTCCGCCCACAGATAGCTGTAGTAACCCGCCGCGTAACCGCCGGCAAAGATATGGCTGAAGGCGTGCGGGAAGCGGCCCCAGCTCGGTGAAGGCACCACCGCCACCATTTTCTTCACTTCCGCCAGCGTCGGCAGGATTTGCGCGCCTTTTTCCGGGCTGTATTCGGCGTGCATGCGGAAATCGAACAGGCCGAACTCCAGCTGACGCAGGATAAACAGCGCCGCCTGGTAGTTTTTGGCCGCCAGCAGCTTGTCGAGCATCTCTTTCGGCAGCGGCTCGCCGCTCTGATAATGGCCGGAGATAAAGGCCAGCGCTTCCGGTTCCCAGCACCAGTTTTCCATAAACTGGCTCGGCAGCTCGACCGCATCCCACGGCACGCCGCTGATGCCGGAGACGCCGGCGGTATCGATTTGGGTCAGCATATGGTGCAGACCGTGGCCGAACTCATGGAACAGCGTAGTCACTTCGTTATGGGTGAACAGCGCCGGTTTGTCGCCCAGCGGGCGGTTGAAGTTGCAGGTCAGGTAAGCGACCGGTTTTTGCAGCGAACCGTCGGCCTTGCGCAGGCTGCCGACGCAGTCGTCCATCCAGGCGCCGCCACGTTTGTTTTCACGCGCATACAGATCAAGGTAGAAGCTGCCGCGCAGTTCGCCGTCGGCATCGAACAGGTCAAAGAAACGCACTTCAGGATGCCAGGTATCCACATCCTTGCGTTCTTTGGCGGTAATGCCGTAAATGCGTTTCACCACTTCGAACAGCCCTTCTGCCACGCGCTGTTCAGGGAAGTACGGGCGCAGCTGTTCGTCGCTGATGGAGAACAGGTGCTGTTTTTGTTTTTCGCCGTAATAGGTGATGTCCCAGGCTTCCAGCTCATCCACGCCGTAATGCTGTTTGGCGAAGGCGCGCAGTTGCGCCAGTTCCTTCTCGGCCTGCGGCCGGGCGCGCTTGGCCAGATCGCTCAGGAAACCGAGCACCTGCTCCGGGTTTTCCGCCATTTTGGTCGCCAGCGATTTGTCGGCATAGCTGGCAAAGCCCAGCAGTTCAGCCAGTTCGTGGCGCAGCGCCAGCGTTTCCGCCATCACTTCGCTGTTGTCCCATTTGCCGGCGTTCGGCCCCTGATCGGAAGCGCGGGTCGCGAAGGCGCGGTACATTTCTTCACGCAGCGCAGGGTTATCGCCGTAGGTCAGCACCGGCAGGTAGCTCGGCATATCCAGCGTCAGCAGCCAGCCATCCTGCTCTTTGGCCTGCGCCATCGCCTGGGCCTGTGCCAGCGCGCTTTCCGGCAGGCCGCTCAGCTCGGCTTCGTCGGTAATCAGTTTGCTCCAGCCCATAGTCGCGTCGAGCACATTGTTGCTGTAGGTGGAACCCAGCTCGGACAGGCGCGCGACGATCTCGCCGTAGCGCGCCTGTTTTTCCGGCGACAGACCAATGCCCGACAGTTCGAAATCACGCAGCGCGTTTTCCACCGACTTGCGCTGTGGTGCAGTCAGTTGGTTGAAGGCTTCGCCCTCTTTCAGGCTGCGATACGCCTGGTACAGCCCCTCATGCTGGCCCACCCAGGTGCCGTATTCAGACAGCAGCGGCAGCGCCTGTTCGTAGGCGGCACGCAGCTCCGGGCTGTTTTTGACCGAATTCAGGTGCCCGACCGGCGACCAGATGCGCGACAGGCGATCGTCCGACTCCGCCAGCGGCTGACACAGATTATCCCAGGTGAACGGCCCCGGCTGCGCGACCACGCGCTCTACCGCAGCGCGGCAATCGGCCAACGCGGATTGCACCGCAGGCACGATATCTTCAGGGCGAATGGCGGAAAACGGCGGCAGGGAAAACGGTGTCAGCAACGGATTTGTCATAGGGCAGTCCTGATTAGCGTTGGGGCCCGCCGCAGCGGGCAGGCCTTAAAATGCGAATGAATATCTAACATGGAGCCAAGCAGCGGGAAAATCAATGGCCGGGCGTTGATAGATAGTGCCTTAAACTGTGCTCTGGCGGATTTTCGCCGCCAATTCCGCCAGATGCTTATCGTCGGCGCGCGCGGCATCGTGCGAGGAAAGATAACCCTCGTAACGATCGAAAAACTTGGTCGATTTGGATTCTATCGGCTGCCATTGAGCCAACCCGGCGGTGCCGTGCATCGGGATCAGCTTGGCATGCACGTGATCGACGCCAAAGCCTTCGAACACCATACCGCAGCGGCCGACGTCGTCGAATGCCCGGTCGAGCAATTGCGCCACCCGCTTGGTCGCCAGCATCAGTTCGCTGAGCGCCTCGTCCGGCAGCGCAAAGGCGTAGCTGTCAAAATGCGCCTTGGGGATCACCACGCTGAAACCTTCGGTATTCGGGTAAATGGACAGAAACGCCATATGCGCGTCGTCCTCCCAGATTTTATGGCACGGCACTTTGCCTGCCACCATGTCGCAAAAGATGCAGCTCATCGTCGCTCCTTATCTGATCAAATCGCCTCTACCAATTCAAACTCTTCAAACACCAGCCACATATCCGGTGCGAAGCTGCCTTCACGGCTGAAAAAAGCCCGGTGCCCCTGCTGCCAGAACGCCAGGCTTTTATCCCCTTCACCCTCTTTGGCCGCCATCTCGGCGATGACGTCACAGTAGCGGATCAGCCGCAGGGAGAGCGTTCTGATCACGCAGGCGGGTTCCCCACGCCCATCAAGGATGACGCTATAATCGCCCAGCATAGGCGACTTCTCTTGCCGGTAACTGGCATAAGAACCGCAGGTCGCCGTTTTATCCCCGCTCAGCACCCGCTGCAGCAGTTCATTGGCCAACTCGGGCCCATCGCCGAATGCCCAACGCGCAGCGTCGGGGTAGCGGTCCAAAATCGCGTTTTCGCTCATCGTCTTATCGCTCCCTTTAATTACCTGCGGCAACGCAGTTCAGTTTTTCCCTGCCAGACAGTTTATACTGTGCAGATTATAAGCCTTCATTCTGTTCAGCATGCTCCGCAGGAGCACAAGGAATTACCACCAGCCATGTTAAGTTACCGCCACAAACACAATAAAAACATAACCAATTTATTTTTATTGATAACTACAGTAATTTCACTATAAATAGTCAATTTAGTGATCCACCACATGATCTACGTAATGAAGAAAACAAAACTCCTGACATATCCGCGAATGATACCCACAGCAGAATTACACTCTGCCGCGGTATCACTGAAAGAAATGTTCTTAATTGAAAATACGAATTATTTTATAGTATCCCAACCCTCTATATTCAGCATACTAGAATAAGACATATTCCTAAATCCTCCGCCAAAACCGCGATTATCTAGTAACGTAAGACCATTCATTATGCTTTCTTTTAATTCTTTTTTATTATCAAAACCGGTTAATTTTAATAGCTTCATGAAATTTTTGTGTTGCGCAGCTCTAATGAAGAAAGGAAATTTCGCTGGATATGACGCATAATTCAGGGTTTGAGGATACCAAAGAGCCATTGGTTTAATAAGCATAAACATTGTGGATATCAAATCAGCCTGTATTATATCACTGAATTTCAAGTCATCTCTATTAGCATTGATTTTCATTAACTCTGCCATAGTGGAATTTAATCTCCGTCCCGGCGGGGCTAGCTTTTCCTGAAGGAAATCAGATTGATAATATAGCTCTTCGAAACCACAAAAATCGACGTTATTATATGAAGATGTGTCTGGAAGTTTATAATGAGAAGTAAATACATCATGGGCAGTCGAAAAATTCTCACATTTAATCAAGGCTGCCACGATATAAAGGAAACATTCATATGTGAATGCCCTGTGAGCATGAAAGTAAACATCATTCCATGAATTCATTTCAGCAGGTCTAGAACTTAGTTCCATGAGTTTTTCAAGCGTGTAAAGCAGACTATCAGAAAAATCATCTTTATTATATTTTGCCTCCATCAGACACCAGTCCACAAGTAAGTTTCTTGCTATTACTAGTTGCTTGAAGTCATCAATCACCTTTTGAGCAAAATCTTCTTCTTTAGTCGGAGCGACCCTAACTCTTAATGAATCTACAAACTGGAAACATGAATCTAAAAAATCATCTCTGTATATTGAAATAGCCACTTTATCTGATAATAAAGCACTTTTTAATGTTCTTAATTTTGCATCCATTCCATAAGTATTTTTTGTCTCTTTTACATTAAGATAAGCTGGCCTTTGTCCCAATGCTGGCTTAACCAATTCTGGTTGTCCATAGAGTAACCTGACAAAACGTTCCCAATTGGAATTTTCTTTTTCTGGGCTTGAAAAATCCAAATAAATACGGCTTTTTAAAAAAACAGGAGTGCAGGCATTGTTATTTTCATCCAACTCATAGATTAGTGGAATAAACTTAGATTGCGAAACTTTAGAATATATTTCTTGCGAAATTATTTGAGACTCAGTACCAACACCAGCCCTCCTCTCATTTGCTTTGTCAGAATAACTTTTGTCGCAAATAACTAATACGTGACTTACAGTTTCATCAGTAACCATTTTTTCCATAAAATGATACTTGTCATCACCTTCCTTCAAGTCATAGAGGTCTACAATCGAATCGATACCGTCAGCAGCCAGACGCTGAACCAATCCTTCAATTTTTTCTTGTCGGGACTGACCGTCCCAGCAGTATGATATAAATACTTTTGGACTTTTAGCGCCATCTTTCATAATACTTCCCTTAAGGTTTTTTAAGACAAATAAATGAATAACATAAAGCATCTTCGCCAGTTTTTTATATTAACAGTTAAATTTATCTAACCAACCTCTCATTTTTATCGTTGTTTCCTGTGGACTACGTGCGAAAATAAGTGAACCTTACGCGCAATGCTATCCCCGCCACGCCTGCCCGCTTCGTAGGTCGCTTAGTGCCCCGCTTTGACAGTAAATCTCCGATTTTCGGGCGCGGGGCTATTGGTTCTTGAGATTGCTTTCAACTTTTCCCTGCCAGACAGTTTATACTGTGCAGATTATAAGCCTTCATTCTGTTCAGCATGCTCCGCAGGAGCACAAGGAATTACCACCAGCCATGTTAAGTTACCGCCACAGTTTCCACGCCGGCAACCACGCCGACGTGCTCAAGCACACCGTTCAGAGCCTGATCATTGAATCGCTGAAAGAAAAAGACAAACCTTTCCTGTACCTGGATACCCACTCCGGCGCAGGGCGCTATCAGCTGAGCGGTGAGCACGCCGAACGCACCGGGGAATACCTGGAAGGCATCGGCCTGCTGTGGCAACGTGACGATCTGCCGGAAGAGCTGGCGGCTTACATGAGCGTGATACGCAACTTTAACCGCACCGACAGGCTGCGTTACTACCCTGGCTCCCCACTGATTGCCCGTCAGTTGCTGCGCCCGCAGGATAAAATCCACCTGACCGAGCTGCACCCGAGCGATTTCCCGCTGCTGCGCAGCGAGTTCCAGAAAGACGAACGCGCCAAGGTGCAACGTGCCGACGGTTACCAGCAGTTGAAATCCCAGTTGCCGCCGCTGTCGCGCCGCGGGTTGATCCTGATGGACCCACCGTACGAGATGAAAACCGATTATCAGGACGTGATCAAAGGCTTGCAGGAAGGCTATAAACGCTTTGCCACCGGCACTTACGCGCTGTGGTATCCGGTGGTGATGCGCCAGCAGATCAAACGCATGCTCAAAGAGCTGGAAGCCACCGGCATCCGCAATATTTTGCAGATCGAACTGGCGGTAAGGCCCGACAGCGATCAGCGCGGTATGACCGCCTCCGGTATGATCGTGATTAACCCGCCGTGGAAGCTGGAACAGCAGATGAAGAACGTGTTGCCGTGGCTGCACAAAACGCTGGTGCCGTCGGGCAATGGCCACCAGTTGGTGAACTGGGTGGTGCCGGAATAAGCCCCCCGGGCGCGGTACGCCGCGCCTTTATACCCTATAGCTTTCAAGTTGCAGCTAGGCGGCCAACTCGCTCATCCCCAGGCGCTTACTTAAGTAAGTAACTGGGGTGAGCGAGTGCAGATAACAACGCTGCAACTTGAAAGATGACGGGTATACCCCACCTATCGCAACCATCGACGCAACCTTTGCGACAAACCCGTATCAGGCGTTAAACTCTTACCCTCTTCGATTCACACAATTCATGGAAATCCCAGATGACCAAACATTACGATTATCTAGCAATTGGCGGCGGCAGCGGCGGCATCGCATCGATCAACCGGGCAGCCATGTATGGCCAGAAATGCGCACTGATTGAAGCCAAGGAACTGGGCGGCACCTGCGTAAACGTGGGTTGTGTACCGAAAAAAGTCATGTGGCACGCGGCGCAGATCGCCGAGGCCATCCACCTGTACGGCCCGGATTACGGCTTCGATACCACCGTCAACGCCTTTGACTGGAAGAAACTGGTCGCCAACCGCACCGCTTATATCGACCGTATCCATAATTCCTACGACAACGTGCTGGGCAAAAACAAAGTCGACGTGATTAAAGGTTTCGCGCGCTTTATCGACGCCCACACGGTGGAAGTGAACGGCGAGAAGATCACCGCCGACCATATCCTGATCGCCACCGGCGGCCGCCCGAGCCACCCTGATATTCCAGGCGCCGAATACGGTATCGATTCAGACGGCTTCTTCGAGCTGGATGCGATGCCAAAACGCGTTGCGGTGGTCGGCGCGGGCTATATCGCGGTGGAGATCGCCGGCGTGATGAACGCACTGGGGGCCGAAACCCACCTGTTCGTGCGTAAACACGCACCGCTGCGCACCTTCGATCCGATGATTGTCGAAACCCTGGTGGAAGTGATGAACACCGAAGGGCCAAGCCTGCACACCGAATCCGTGCCGAAAGCCATCGTCAAGAACGCCGACGGCAGCCTGACGCTGCAACTGGAAAACGGCAAGGAATTCACCGTCGACAGCCTGGTGTGGGCGATTGGCCGCGAACCGGCGACCGATAACCTGAACCTGAGCGTTACCGGGGTGAAAACCAACGAAAATGGTTATATCGACGTCGATAAATACCAGAACACCAGCGTAAAAGGCATTTACGCGGTGGGCGACAACACCGGCGCGGTTGAACTGACCCCGGTCGCGGTCGCCGCCGGCCGCCGCCTGTCCGAACGCCTGTTCAACAACAAGCCGGAAGAGCACCTGGATTACAGCAACATCGCCACCGTGGTGTTCAGCCACCCGCCGATCGGCACTATCGGGCTGACCGAGCCGGAAGCTATCGAGAAATTCGGCGCCGACAGCGTGAAAGTGTATAAGTCTTCCTTCACCGCCATGTACAGCGCCGTGACGCAGCACCGCCAACCGTGCCGCATGAAGCTGGTGTGCGTGGGTAAAGAAGAGAAGATTGTCGGCCTGCACGGCATCGGCCTGGGTATGGACGAGATCCTGCAAGGCTTCGCCGTCGCCATCAAGATGGGCGCTACCAAGAAAGACTTCGACAATACCGTGGCGATCCACCCGACCGCAGCGGAAGAGTTCGTTACCATGCGTTGATTTGCCTGCCCGGCGTGCAATGTCGCTGGGCAAAGGGCAACAAAAAGGTCAGGTGCCTCAGGGCCCTGACCTTTTTTATATTTGGCGATTATCAAAATCCCCCCTCTGTATTGATTTGCGGGTACTCCCAATGGTGACTCAGGTGCGGACGCAGAGACATCCTCTCTCGCTTAACAGCGTGCTTATGACCTTGGGGAAATTAAAAATAGTGTCTGAAATGGCAATATCACTAAATAACCTGTAAACAATCATACTTCAACTGTATATACGTCATTAATATCAAATTATAAATACATGCTTTATATATCCCATCAAATAAAAACCGCCCCACTGACCGTTTGACAGCATAAAAATCTGCACCCGATCTCTTTTCCGGCCATAACCCCCTTTGTTTCTAACTTTTTAACTTACTATTTTTAACCGAATGGCTTACTGATATTTTGTATAGGCCATTATTGCACCCCAGTTCAACACAGCGGAATGATTACGTTTTTAGCAATCACAATTAAAAAATAAGCACCCTGCCCTATGAAAAGAACTTATTTAGCCTTGGCGATAATTTTACTATCGCACGAATCCCTCTCGGCCATCCCTAATGCCGGCCAGGTTATGCGCGATATTGAACATGAGCGCCCAACCTTGCCGGCCCCGGCAGAGTTAACCCCTAAATTAAAAAGCACTCATGGGGAAAATATAAACCACGGGGATAATAACGTACCTAAAATACTCGTTCATGGATTTTACATTGAAGGCAATAGCGTTTTAAAAACATCAGACTTGCTTAATAAGCTGAAAATTTTTAACGGCAGAAAGCTCTCGCTGCGAGATCTCCAGGATGCCGCTCAGGTTATCACGCGCTATTACCAGGAGAAGGGTTACGTCTTGGCCAAGGCTTATTTACCCAAACAAGATGTCACTGAGGGGTGGATCCGTATCCGCATTGTCGAAGGGCACTTTGGCAAACTGCACCTGAATAACCGCACGCGCGTTAGCGCAAACCTGCTGCAAAACGCTTTCGCCGGGATAAAAAGCGGCGAGGTGATCTCGGATGCCGCGCTTGAGCGCGGGTTATTGCTGTTAAGCGACATTCCCGGCATTGAGGTTAACAACACCTTGCGCCCCGGCGGCCAACCCGGAACGGCTGACTTGCTGGTGGACGCCGCTCCGGCCCCCTTATTCAATGGATCTCTAACGGCCGACAACTTCGGCGATCGTTATACCGGGGAATATCGGCTCGGGGGCAATATCTCTCTGAATAACCCGCTTGGCCTCGGTGACCAGGCAAGCTTGCGCCTGTTGGGCAGTAATAAGCATCAACAATATTACCGTGCAGCCTACGACCTTCCGGTGAATGCCGGCCCGGTTCGCGTTGGCGCCGCCTATTCGCGGATGAGCTATCGCCTGGGGGAAGATTTTGCCGTGCTTGACGCCCATGGGCGAGCAGAGATTACCAGTGTATATGCTTCCTACCCGGTCATTCGCGCGCGCCTGTTTAACCTGTCGGTGCAACTGCAGTATGAAGACAAGACGCTGCGCGACGATATCGACCTGTTTGAAAAGCGCAGTAAGAAAAATGTCGGTTTAACCACCTTAGCCCTGAACCTCAATAATCAGGATCGCTGGTTCGGTGGCGGGCAAAGCGCGCTGTCTATCAGCTATGGGTTAGGAAGATTAAATATCGGCGATGAGCAGGATCGCCTCTGGGATGAATACAGCGCCAAGACGTTGGGGCGCTTTAGCAAAGTCAATATTAATGCGCTGCGTCTGCAAAACCTCGGGGATCGTTTCCAGTGGATGACGCAAATCAATGCGCAATGGGCATCAAGCAATTTGGACTCCTCGGAAAAATTCAGCCTGGGCGGCCCTTATGGCGTCCGGGCTTATGACGCCGGCAGCGGCAACGGCGATGAAGGCATCCAGCTCAGCACAGAGCTTCGCTACGCCGTAATGCCCGGCTGGCAATTGAGCACCTTTTTCGATCAGGGTGCAGTCCGGATCAATAAACACCCTTGGTCAGCCGAGAATAACACCGCCCGCCTGACATCCGTCGGAGCCGGTATCACGTGGTTTGGCCGCCAACAGCAAATCAACCTCACCACGGCATGGCCAATCGCACAAGAAAACACGGCCGCCCCCCCCACGCATACACCCAGAGTTTGGCTCCAGACATCCTGGAATTTTTGATTGTCTGGACTGAAACCCGCACTGCTCGGGAAGCAGCGCTTTATTAAACAAGGAAATAATAATGAATAAAATCTACGCATTGGTATGGAACCCCGCACAAGAGTGCTGGAACGTGGTCAGCGAAAACAGCAGCCGCCGCGGCAAACGCAGCAGCAAGCGCCGGCTGGCGGTGGCGCTGTCGCTGCTGGGCCTGGCGGCGTTGGAGCCTGCCTATGCCCTGCCGACCGGGCAGAATATCGTTGCCGGCCAGGGCTCTGTCTCTACTAACGGCCAGCAGATGACCATCAATCAGCAAAGCGACAAGCTGATCACGCAGTGGGACGGTTTCAGCGTCGGCGCCAATGAAGGCGTGAAGTTCAACCAGCCGGGCAGCAACTCGGTGGCGCTGAACCGTGTCGTGGGTGTTAATGGCAGCGATATCCAGGGGAAAATCGACGCCAACGGCAAAGTGTTCCTGGTGAACCCGAACGGCGTGGTGTTCGGCAAGAACGCCCAGGTGAACGTCGGTGGGTTGGTGGCCTCGACGCGTGACATCAGCAACGACGATTTCCTGGCGGGGAAAAACCGCTTCGTCGGCCAATCCCAGGCGGAAGTGCGTAACGAGGGTACCCTGACCGCCGCCCAGTCAGGCAGCGTGGCGCTGCTGGGCGCCCGCGTCGACAACCAGGGCATTATTCAGGCGAAGATGGGTAGCATCGCGCTGGGTGCCGGCGATGACATCACGCTGAACTTCGACGGCGACAAGCTGCTGAACCTGCAGGTAGACGGCGCGGCGGTGAATGCGCTGGTGCAAAACGGCGGCTTGCTGAAAGCCGACGGCGGCCAGGTGCTGATGACCGCCAAAGCGGCCAGCAATGTGCTGCAGAACGTGGTGAACAACCAGGGTAACATTGAAGCCACCACGCTGAACAACCAGGCCGGGCGCATCCTGTTGGATGGCGGCAATAACGGCATAGTGAATGTTGACGGGCGCATGGACGCCAGTGCGGCGGCGGGCAACGGTGGCCTGATCGAAACCCGCGGCGCGACGGTGAAGGTACAAAACGCGGCGCAAATTACCACGCGTGCGGCTAAGGGCGTTACCGGAAACTGGAAACTCAGTACCGCCAATGTTGACGTCACCTCAACGCCGTCTTCCAATAACGGTAACGGCATTAGCTCGGGCGGATCCATCAACTCCGGCGGTTCAATTAACGGCGGTGTTGTCATTGGCTCTTCAGTGGGTTCCGGTGGTTCCATCAACTCCGGCGGCTCCATCAATGGCGGCATCGTCATTGGCTCTTCGGTAGGCGCGGGCGGTTCAATCAATGGCGGCACCGTCATTGGCTCTTCAGTGGGACCGGGCGGATCCATCAATTCCGGCGGTACCATTAATGGCAACGTTATTATCAATTCTTCGGTTGCATCCGGTGGAACCATTAACGGCGGCATAGTCATTAACAACTCGCCTTTCTCATCTTCCGTTTCAGGGACAGTGGAAGGTGCAACCCTCGCCAATAACCTGGCTAACACCAATATCGAGCTGGCAAGCACCCAAGGATCGCTTTCCGTGTCTGATGCCGTTACCTGGAATAGCGGTAACGCATTAACGCTGAAGGCTGAGAATTCATCGATCAATATCAATAAAGCCTTAACCGCTACCGGCGACAACGCCAGGGTCGTGATCGACACCAAGCAAAATATCAACCTGAACGACAACATCACGCTGAGCGGCGCAAAGAGTGGCTTAACCTTGAACTCTGGCACAGGTTATACCCTCGCAGACAAGGCAGCCGTTACCCTTTCGGGCAAAAATGCAGCCTTCAACGCCAATGGCAATGCTTATCAGGTGATCCAAACCGCGGAGCTGCTGCAAAACGTTAACCGCGATCTGAAAGGCCGCTATGTACTGGGGAATAAAATCGCCGGGAATGGCAACTTTGCGCCGATCGGTAAAGACAGCGCATTCAGCGGCACCTTAGATGGCCTTGGGAATACCGTCAGTGGTTTAACCATCACTCACGCCGGGCCTAATGTGGGGTTATTTGGCGTTTCAACGGGCAGCATCAGCAATATGAAGCTGACTTCCCTTACGGTTAACAGTACCGGCAGCGGTGCCAAAGTGGGTTCTCTGGTCGGCCTGAACCAGGGCAGCATTACCAATATTCAAGCCAACGACATCAAGGTAAATAATGGTTCGCAGGTGGGCGGCCTGGTGGGCGTTAACGATAACGGCACAATATCTGGCGCAAAGGTTTCAGGCACCATCGCCGGTAATGGCAACACTCTGGCCATCGGCGGCCTGGTCGGCAGCAACCTTGGGCTAGAAGCTAAAGTCATTAATAGTCTGGCTGATGCCACTGTTAAGGGGACAATGCATGACAGCGCCAATGTGGGCGGCGTGGGCGGTTTAGCCGGCGTTAACGACGGCGGCGTGATTGCCAACTCGACCAGCCGAGGCACCGTCGCCACCTCCGGGGCTAACCTGAGCGTGGGCGGCCTGGTAGGTTATAGCAACGGCAGCATCGTCAACGCCGTCTCTGAAAGCCAGGTTACAGGCAATAAAGGGAGCTATGTCGGCGGATTGGTGGGGCTTAACCTGAGCGATATTATCAATTCCAACGCCCGCGGAGATGTCAACAGCACCGGGGCAAGCGCGGCCGGCGGATTGGTCGGGTGGAATTTAAGCGGTAAGGTGCTGAATGCCTGGTCAGGCGGCAAGGTAACGGATATCGGCGGCCGTGCTATTGGCGGGCTGGTTGGGCAGAACAGTTTTGGCGCCCTGACGAACGTCCAATCCAAAGGCACCACTACCGGCGGGGATAATAGCCAGGTTGGCGGCATTGTGGGGACCAACGACGGCGGTACCATTATGAATGCAAGCGCCTATGCTCAGGTTACCGGCGCAAACAAAGCGAGCGTTGGTGGCCTGGTGGGCCATAACGCCAGTGGGACGCTCACCAATGCTTATGCCTATGGGAATGTTGCTGCAGGTGCCACCGGCAATGTTGGCGGGTTAGTCGGCCATAACGCCAATGGGACGCTGAACAATACTTATGCCTATGGGGCGGTTTCAGCAGGCAAAGCCGGCAATGTTGGCGGACTGGTCGGCGTTAATGATACCGGCGTGATTATGAACTCGCGGGCAACCGGTAAAGTCGTGGCTACCGGCAGCACAACCAGCGGTGGTTTGGTGGGGCATAACATCGCGGGGAGATTAACCAATGTTTCCGCGGCAGGTATGGTCAGCGATCTGTACGGCACCCATAACGGCGGGCTGGTTGGCAATAACGACCAAGGCACCATTGAAAACTCCAATTCAACCGGAAGCGTGACCGCCGGGGCAAACGGCCGCGTTGGTGGGCTGGCAGGCGCCAATAATGGCGGTGTGATCCGCAATTCCTATGCCAATGGCTACGTTTCTGCGGGCGATAACAGCTACACAGGTGGCCTGGTTGGGTTTAACAATGGAGAAATCGTCTCCGCCAGTAGCAGAGCGAACGTTAGCGCAGGCGCAAATAGCCTGGTGGGCGGGCTGGTTGGGCTCAGCGATAACACCCCACAAGGCAAAATCACGTCATCCTGGGCAAACGGCAACGTCAGAGGGGGCAATAGCAGCCGTGTCGGTGGCCTGGTAGGCCAAAATAATGGCACCATCGCCTCTTCCTCTGCCTATGGCGCTGTCAGTGGCGGTACCAATGCCTTCCTCGGCGGTTTGGTGGGGTTGAATACCTGGAAAATCCTGCAGTCCTCTGCCAGCGGCAGAATTGACAGGCTCGCAAGCAATGCCGGCCAGGTTTACGGCGGTTTCGTGGGATACAACTACGGCCATCTGCAAAATAACTGGGTGTACGGCGCTGCTGCGCAAATTCAATCGATAGGTGTTAACCATAAACCGGGAGTAGAAGAGTAACAGCAACCCGGCAGGCAACACGCCTGCCGGTTTTTTTACCTTGGGTTACCCATAAAAATCAGCCTGTACGAACATCCCCCTTCTACAAAAACACAAGGTATGTGTTCTCGCTGCCAATAAAGACGAGATATACCCCGTTATTGATGACTAACGCTGACGCTATACCCAGTGTTAACCCACAACATTCTGTAGCAGCACCAGACGAAAATACCTATCAGCGATACGTTGTCTATGCCCCAGCGGCCGGCAATGGCATCTATAGACAATCAAGCAATCACTATGGGTTGCTACAAAACATTAATTACAGTCTTTATAGCCAGATTCAAAAGAGAGGGGTAAAGGGAGAAAAGAACAAAGGGGGGAGAATAAATACATCGACACTCTTAACCGTAATGCGATTGATGTGCAGTTAACAATAAAAAACAAAATAAGATGATGGGCATTCAATATACCAGGGGCATAGCAGCCCCCTAAAAAACATACTGCACTATCTATAAAATCTAAGCGTTATCGCAACCCACGCCTGGGGGATATGCCCAGCGAGCGCTTCTTATTAACCCTCATAAAATTCCTTTCCTTCATAATTTTATAGTGTTTCCAAAATGAAAAAATACTTAACCCGGTTAAAAAGATGAGCAAAAAAATAAACATAAAAATCCATTTATATATAATGTATATCTAACTGAAGAACTTCATATTCTCAGAAGCCAACTGTACAGTTCACTCCTGCGCATAAAGTTTAACTTCTGCATTACTGACCGCTTGTGCGAATGAACGGTTTTCACACTCAGATGCATAAATTTTGCGGTTTGCGTTTGGTTAAGCCCCAACCGAAGATAAGAGATGACCTCGGTCTCCCTGCTGCTGAGTTGTCTTCCCAGACAAAACTGACAAGGTTGAGGCATCATGTTGACGTATGTCTTTCTCCACAGTTTCTCATCGAGCAGGTGAAAGAGTGTCTTAATGCTGGCCTGGCTGTCTAAAACACCCACTTCCCGGGCGCAAGCATTCTTGCGCCGCGCTTGAGTGTGTTTTTTTTTCCGCACTGAGATATACAACGGACGGAAACCCACCTCAGGCTGTGCCGTATCACAATAGGCGACATTCTCAGGTTCAGTCAGAGAATTTAAAACCAGATCAACTGAGTTGCCGTTATTTACCCCCTCCTGAAATTCAACATTCGTCCCCCGTAAAGAGAAATACTCCAACAAAGCAAACTTTAGCCCCTCTACGAAAAATCTATTGGTATCCATGATTGCTATTCTTATTTTTCTTTCCATTATCTCTCCCGTTAAATACTTACTCCTGTTTACATAAAGCGCGGATCATCAGGAAAAAATGCCAATGCTTCCCGGCGTAGCCTTTCAGCCTGCGTGTTTTTCCCCTGATGCTTCAATATCAAATACAAACTGGCGTACACATTTCTATCGATATGTTTTTTCAAATAGCCGTTGGCCCATTGGGCATAGCCGGATAGCAATGCCTGATCCTGGGTTTGGTTGAATAACAGCAATGCATGGACCTGCTCATCGAACCCCTTGCGATCCTGATGTACCCAGGCCGACAGGCCAGGCATGGCCCTGACCGCCGTGATATCCATCAGCCCGGCACGCTCGGCGCGGGTGAGCGTCAGGCCACCCAGCAGGGCGAACACCATCAACACCACAACCCCAGCGGACGCCACAGGCAGCAGAGTGCGGAGCATTACGCCCATTGATACCGGCAGGGGCCGGCGCCCCATCACACCGCTGACCTGACGTTCCAGTGTGGCCAGCACCATCAGGAACACCATAAAATGCAGTGCCGACAGGTAAAACGGG
This sequence comes from Serratia inhibens, assembly GCF_003591175.1. Taxonomy (GTDB): domain Bacteria; phylum Pseudomonadota; class Gammaproteobacteria; order Enterobacterales; family Enterobacteriaceae; genus Serratia; species Serratia inhibens. Next base: position 179,730 of record NZ_QYYG01000008.1, read on the forward strand.
TACTCCAGCTGGGTGTGCAGCGCCATCGGCAGCAGCACAAAACACAGCGCCGTCGGCTCGCCGGCACACCGCCGCCCGTCGATAAACGCCTGCCGGTCCTGATGCCAGGCACGGCACACCAGCCGGAGACCGCCGACGATGATCAACCCCATCCCCAGCAACGCCACCAGGCCGCCCTCTACCCACCACAGCAACATCTCGTTGTGCGGATGGTTGGCAATCTCGGTCACCACCGTCGGCGGCGTCTGGTTAATGCGAAAATGCAGGAACTGGTATTCAAAGCCGCCATAACCCCAACCCAACAGCGGCTTCTCGGCAATCATGCGCAGAGTGTCGCGCAGCATGGTCCAGCGTGCCTGGTTGGAGCCGTCGTGGCTGAGGTAACCCAATCCACCTTCCGGCCCGGCCCACAGCATGCCGACCACGCCTATCAGCCCCCCGGCAACCAGCAGCAGGGCAGCCTGTTTACAGCGAGCAGGGAATAGCGCGCCAAAGCGCCAGAGAAACAATAGGGCAACCAGCGCGCCCCCCAGCCAGCCGACGCGGGACTGTATCCACACCAGCAGCGCCGGCAGCACCAGCAACAGCGCGCCCAGAAAGGCCTGGCGACAGTGCTCATACCGCGCCTGGCGCAGGGTAAAACCCGGCAGCAGAAACAGCATCAGCGCCAGCGCCAGCCCGGTGGCCATAAAGCTCGCCAGCACGTTGGGTTGCTGGAAGACGCCGTACACCCGATGACCGCGTAACGGCACCCAAGCCCAGTCAGGGGCGAACAGCTGCACCAGCGCCAGCGCCGCCTGCGCGGCCACCGCCAACAGCAACACCAGCCACAGCCCCTGACGCAGCGCGTGCGACAAACGCACCTGTAGCCAGGCGAAATAAAACACAGCGCCGGCAAACAGGGCCGCCACCCGCCAGCCGGCGCGAGGCAGCCCGGCAGGTTCGGCATAAATAAGCGGAATAGCCAGTACCGCAATGCCACTAATAAATAACAGCAAGGCTACAGTGGTGACGAAATATTTCCCTGGAGCAACACGAAAGCTGATGAATAAAACCAGCAGCGCCATCACGCCCCACAGCAACGTATTAACCGGGAGCGACAATCCGCTCGCCCCCTGATTAATGATGTAGTAACCCGTACCTGAAAGCAGAAGTATATTCAGACTAAAAAATAGTATTTTATCTGTCAACATTGACACTACCTTTTTTTAAAACACCGAACTAACCCAACCACATTAATCAATGGCAACGAAACACCAGAAAACATCTGTACAATCGAAATAGATATCCAAAGACAGAAAGACCATCCTTTAAGGCCCCAGCTGAATTTAAGCTAAATATTTAAATAACAGTTCATGCTCCATGATTCACTCTGCAGTAATCACACACTACCGACCAGCAGATAATAGAGCGTCCCCACACACGCTTTGTGTCACACAACCCCATTTCAGCATCCTTGCCACGGATTTATTTTGTCATCGAAATTTTTTTGTAATTAACACAAATGCAGATCGGATATGTGGACCGCATTGCAAATTCAACAATGAGCCGGCCAAACCGTAGTTATCATCACACCTCAGTACAGTAACAATATCAATTACACACTCGCGACTTAGTACGGAGACACAGCCACGATAATGGACGCAGAATAGTCTCCGGGCACTGCACTCGACGTTACATTCATATCGGATTGAATGCGCAGGTCGGTTTTGGAACTCATCGACGTAGAGATCTTGGTCGAGATGCCAGGTGCTAAGGTTAGGTCCGTAAGGCCAACCACGCTTACCGCAGGTGATTCACCACAGTTTACCAGACCGTCGATATATGTTGTGTCCCGAGTCCCTGGCACTATTGTTCCGTGGTCTATAACGAGAGGTAGGTAGACTTCACAAACAGTCGATGGAGGCAGTGGTTTGATGCAAATGCTATTGCCCGCGTTCGCTGCGGTGAGCGGATCCAAGATCCCCTGCGGTGTCAGTACCGCTGTAGTACTAAGGCGGATCCCGAACACTACGCATTCGCCACCGGGCCCGGCCCCTGAGTGAGTACCCCAGACGGCCGAGATATTGCACGTGGAGTCTGCAGTGAGCACCCAGTTGCTACCGGCAACGATGTTGCAATTGGTGGTGCTAGGTGCGTGCCCAGAAGTCGCCCAAGTGCAATTGCTAAACGGCACACCCGAAGCCGCGTCCCCCCATGAACAGTGCACCCCGACGGCTTCCACTTTGGTAACGCCCACTGTCGGACGGGCGGTTGGAACGCCAATGTCGAAGATATCGCTAGTCCCGGAGTAATACACTTTGGAAGAACATTCTACCCATGACGACTGGCAGGCTGTGATCTCAACGTTCGTCATGACTGGAAAGCGAACAGCCTCCGCCGTATGGGGGTAAGGTAGTAAATAAGTGATAAATGCTAATAGTATAATGCGCATAATTTGTACCATCAATTAATCCGGCAACACTCCCATTTCTGGCACAAACACTCGGTTTGCCCAGTTCATCCATCGGGCTTTATAGGCACGCACCCTGCGTTCGGCCTCCGTCTGCGACAGCTTCCGACTTAGAGCTTGCTCATAAAGCCGCGCGCAATGTTCCCGATGGTTCTCTCATACTCTCGGGGCTATTTGGGGCCCCAGCGGGGAATACCGGATACCCAGCCAGTCAACGCCCTTTTCACGCTTCCCGAGTTACGTTTTATCCGGGTGTGTTTCAAATCCACCCAGGTCAAAAAACGCATGCAGCGATGCAATCGCCTCACTCATACTCCAGACTAAAGGTCGCCACCGCGGTGAACATGCCCTGTTCGATAGCCTTGTTCTTTATGGCTTCCGGCTCTCCTTTGACATAGGCCTGCAGCGTGAGGGTGTTGTTACCGTCGCCGATTTCATTCCCGCGGCTTTGCTGGTTTAACGCCAGCGCCTGGCCGTCCTGAGTTTCCAGGCCGATGGCGACGCCTTTGGCCTCACTGCTGCCGTCCAGCGCCAGCAGCCCCGGCAGCGCGACGCTTTCCGTGCCGCTGAAGGTCATTTTCACCGTCTTGCCCAGGCGGGTGTCACAATCAATCAGGTGCAGCTGGAACGGCTTGCTGTGGGTTCGGGTATTCAGGTACAGGTATTTGTCTATCACCGTGCCGAAGTCCAGCAGGATGCTTTCATCCTCCGGCATCAGGGTGCAGGGCTCTGCCACCAGGCTGCCGCGGTACAACACGTTGACCTGCGGGTTGGTGGCGGCCAGTGCCGCATTCAGTAAACTACCCACGCTGAGGCCGATTAGCACGGTGCGCATCGCGTTGTTCATGCTCATCCCTTTCTCCTACGGATATTCCAGCTGCAGCGTTGCCGCCGAGGTAAAAGCCCCTTCCGACAACTCAGCGCCCGCCTTCTTCACCGGCGTAGCCACAAAGGTGGATGACCCCAGATAAGACGGGATAGGGAGCGTGGTGCCCACAACAAACCCCGTGAGAGCGCCGTCATTCGACTGGCTGCGCAACTGAATGCCAAAGTCCGCAATATTGCTTTGCACCGCCGCCGTGTCGAACGCGGTGGCCGCCCCCAGGTAACGCAACACCTTGTCAGTGCTGGTGCCCTCGCAGTCGTAGATTATCGTGAAGGTCTGGGCGTAGTTTTGGCCGTCAACCTTGTTGACCCCTACCTCGCCAAAGTCAATCTCCACCGGCTCCCCGCCGTTGATGGTGCAGGGTGGGTTCTCAATCAGGGTGCCATGAAAGGTCATGTTCTCCGCGGCAGCCAGCCAGGGGGACAACAGCATCCCCCCTGCCAGAACCAACATTCTGCCCGTCTGCCTTGCCATATTGCCCTCCCTCATTGGTAATGCACCAGCAACGTGGCGCCCGCACTAAAATCCCCACCCGTCAGCGTCACGCCCGCCTTCTTCACCGGCACCGCCTGCAGCAGCGGTTTGTTCGGGTAGGTAAAGTTCACCCAGTCATTGACCGTCAGCGCACTGCCGTTGGCCTTCAGGGCAATGCCCAAATCCGCCATGTTGGTCTGCAGCGCGCTGCTGTCGAAGGCCGTCGGGATTCCCTGTATCTGCAGTTTCATGGCATTGGAGGTATTGCCCTGGCACACCAGGGTGTAATCCACCGTCTTGAGGTAGTTGGTGCCATCCACCCTGCTGGTCACCACGTCACTGCCAAAATCCACGTCTATCACCCGGTCACCGTTGATGATGCAGGGGGGAGGGACGATCACAGTGACCTTTATCGTCACTATGGCGGTATCGGCAACCGCCTTCACCGCAGAGAGCAGCATTACCGCCGACAGACACATGCCCCCGACCACCACACGCTTCATAACCCTCACGGCCGTCACCTCAGTCATAACTCAGCTGAAAATCCACCGCCGCGCGGTAGGCACCAGCGACCAGCGGCGCTTTGGTACGCTCCGGGGTCACCGTATAGGTCAGGCTGCTCTGGCCCGGCGTCAGGAACAGCGGCTCGCCGCGGCTGCCCAGGCGCACGTCCTTGCCGCGGCTGTCCAGCAGGCGCAGCCCCAGCCCGGAAACGCCCTGCGCCTTCACCAGCTGCGGGCTGTCCATGTCCGACGGCGCGCGGAAGCTCACGCTCACCGCCGGCTGATTAGAGGCCCAGGTCAGCGCGCCGGTGCGGCTGTCACGCAGGCCGGCCGGGGTACGCAGGCAATCTTTCAGCCGCAGCTCAAAGGCCACCGGCGTACCCTGGGCGCCCAGGGCTTCCAGGCGTGCCGTGCCGGTCTCGCCCAGCCAGATGTCCTGATGGGCGCTGCTCATCTCCAGCCGACAGGCGCTTTCGGTCAGCGCGCCATGCACATACAGCGTGCCGTTGGCCCCGTCCATCTCCCAGTTATCGGCGGCGTGCGACGGCGGCAGCAACATCAGCACCGTGCCCAGCGTCACCGGCACCATCATCGCCAGCGCACTCAGGGTACCGTAGTAGCGCAACTCACTGAGCCAGAATGCCGACTCCCTGTGTTTATGTGTTTTCCCTGCCATGTTTTGTTCTCCCGACATTCTGCTCTTGCAACGTTCTGCCTAGCGGGCCGTTATCCGTTTAGGGTGTCGCTTACGATGCCTTTTTCTCCGGCACCACCTTGCAGTTGCTGCCGCTGCAGCTGAAGGTCAACTGCGGACGGCCGCCGTAATCGTTGATGTAGGTCAGCACCGGGGCGCTGCCCACGCTGGCGGCACTCACCGTCAGCGGCACGTTGCCCTTCGGCGGCACCATGAACGGCTCAAAGCCCTTCACGCCGGCGCCGTCTTTTTTGCTGCTCGCGTCCACGATGGTCACGTAGTACGGCGTCGGGTTGTTCACCACGTACTTGTCGCCCTGTTTGGTCAGCGTCAGTTGCTCTTGCGCCGGGTCGGTATTCTTCTGCACGGCTATCGCCGCCGGGCGGTAGAACAGCTTGATACGGGTCTGTAAGGCAATCTGCAGCGTGTTCGGCTTGTCGCTCTTCGGCGGGATTTCACGCAGGTTGAAGTAGTACAGCGTCTCGCGGTCCTGCGGCAGTTGCCTGGCCGCCGGCAGCGCCTGGATTTTCACCTGGCTCGGCTTGCCCGGCTCCACGCGTTGCACCGGCGGCAAGACCACCAGCGGGCTCTGCATTTTGTTGCCCTGTTCGTCTTCCAGCCAGGCCTGCGCCAGGTACGGCAACTGTTTGTTCTGGTTACTGATGTTCAGGCTGACCGAGTTCTGATCGCCGTCAAAAATCACTCGGGTACGGTCCAGGGCAATCGCGGCCTGAGCCTGCTGGGCCACCGCGGCGCCCAGCAGGGCGACGGCGATGGCCGTCGTCTTCAGGGTGTTATTACGTTTCATTTGCTTGACTCCATAATTCATCATGACGTTATCCGTCTTCGGTTCGTGTCGGGGCGGCGCATCGGCGGGCCATGTCGTTCCTTTTACCGCGTCGCCTCGGGTCCTGTTGAGGTATCAGCCCCCGTAAGCGGGGTGCAAGGCAGCAGCAGGCTGCTCATCATATCCGCCGGCAGCGGCGTCGGCAGGCGCACTTCACACTGCGCCGCCCCGTTCCAGTGCACCGTCATACTGTCACCGGCGTTAATGCCGCTCAGGTAGACGCTGCCGCCGTCGTTGACAATGCCGGTCTCCTGCTTGCGGCCGTTCGTCACCGTGGCGCCGAACGGCGGGGTGCTGCCGTCCGCCAGTTTGATGACCGCCATGGCTTTTTCACCGGCAATCACCCCAAACTTACGGTAACCAATCGCCCCTTCGGTCAGGGTGGCCTGCACCACCGACTTGGTGGCCTCGGCGTTATCGCCCAGCTTGTTCAAATCAATGCTGGCCTTGTTGCGGTAATAGCTGTTCACGTCCGCCACCACCGCCTTGCCCCAGGCGTTGGTTTTCGAGGTGGCGCCGTAGCCGCGCACCGGCACACCGGCCACGCCCTCGGTATCGAGCAGCATGCGCGTGCCGCCGGCCACCCCGCCCCGGTGCAGCGCACCGCCTTCTGCCGTCAGGGTCGCCCCGCCCTGGGCGGAGAAACCGACCGCACTGTAACGGCCTTCCTGATAGCTGGCGTTGGCGCTCAGACGGGCCATGTCGCCGCTGTGGTTGTAATACCCGCTGGCGTTGGCGCCGCTGCGTGAGGTGCCCATGGCCAGTTGGTAGTTGTTGTTTTCGTCAATCCGGTCGTAATAGCCCACCCGGTGGGTGGTGTCGTTCCGGTTCACCGTGGTGTTGTAACTGACGTTGCCGCCATTGCCCCACGGCATCGACAGCGACAGGTACATGCCGTCGTCTTTGGTCTCGTTGTACTTGTTGCGGTAGGCCGACAACGACAGGCTCAGGTTCTTGAAGCGGCCAATGTCGAAATAACGCGACAGCGTCAGGCTGTAACGGTCATTCACCGGCCGATCCCAGTAGGTCTGGTGGTCGTAGTTCAGGTACAAACTAACCCCCGCATCCCGGAACTGCTGGTTGAAGGTGATGGTGTACATCTCCTTGCTATTGCCCACCCGGCGGCCCTCATGGCGCGCGTCCAGGTACTCGCTCATGCTCATAAAGTCTTGTTCCGAGAAGCGGTAGCCGGCGAAGGTCACCTGGCTGTCCAGCTCGTCAAAGCTCTTCGAGTAGCTCAGCCGGTACGAGCCGCCGCTCAGCGTGCCGGCCTGCTGCGGTAAACGCGCCCGCGACTGAGTGGCGTCAAACGACAGCGCGCCCAGCGCCATCAGGTCACGGCCGATACCCAGTGACGCCGCGTTGTAATCGCCGCCGCCCAAGGCACCGCCGTACAGCGACCAGCCGTTGCTCACCCCCCAGGAAAACTCCCCGGTGCCGAACAGCGGGCCGTTGGTATGGTGCTGCCAGTCGGACGGCCGCCCCACCGCCGCCTTGAAACGCACCGACCCCGGGCGCGTCAGGTACGGGATACTGGAGGTGTTCATGGTGAACGCCTGCACGCTGCCGTCCTGTTCCTCTACCCGCACGTCCAGCTCGCCGGACACCGCATCGTTGATGTCCTGGATGCGGAACGGCCCCGCTGCCACCTGGGTCTCGTAAATCACCCGGCCCTGCTGGCTGATGGTCACCTTGGCATTGGTCTTGGCCATGCCCACCACTTCCGGCGCATAGCCGCGCAGGTTCGGCGGCAGCATGTTGTCGTCCGACACCAGGCTGGCACCGGTAAAACGGAAGCTGTCGAACAGGCCGGAATTCAGGTAATCCTCCCCCAGCGTCAACTTTGAGCGCAGCGACGGCAGCGCCCGGTAAAGATAGTAGCGGCTCCAGTCCAGTTGCTGGTCGGTACCCTGTCCATTGCCGGTCTGCCGGTTGAGCTGCCCCTGCCAGTCGGCGCGCAGCCGCCAGGCCCCCAGGTTGGCGCCGGCGGTGCCGTTACCGCTCAGGCTATAACTCTGAACGCCATCACGCTGCTGACGCTGAGTCTGGCCGTTGAGGTTGTAATCAAACAACAGCCCCGGAATGCCCTCATCCCAGCGCGACGGCGGGTCCCAGTCCGCCGAAGAATATTCCAGGTAAGCCTGCGGAATGCTCAGGTACAGCGCCGCTGTGGCCAGGTCGCCGCGGGCTTCCATCCCTTTCAGGCTGGCGATATCCAGACATTCGTTCTGATGCCACCAACGCAGCCCTTTCGTTGCCTCATCCTTTAATCCCAGTTGCCCGACCAATTCCGGTGACAGGCAGGCCATGCTGCCTTTCGGATCGTCATCCGGCGGATAGAAAGGGACGTTCTGCTCCGGCAACTCATTTTTATTGATGTGCACCGCCAGGCTATATGCGCCCGGCATCATGTAACCACTGCGGGAGAACTGGCTCAGGTCGATATTTTTCCGGTCATTCACGTCTAACACGTCGGTATTAAACTGTATGCCGTCGTCGGCAAAAGCCGGCATCGCAGAACTTATCGCCAGACAAATACAGACCCTTAATAACTGAATGCGGAACCGCGTCCCTGCAGGAAAAAACACCATAGCCATCAACCCTGTATTTAATAATTTTTATCCGTATCAGTAATAATCCAGCTTGAAGCGTACGGCGGAAGAATAGGCACCAGCCCGTAATGACTGATTATTGCTGACCAACCGCATGGCGTAATTCAGCTGCATGGTCCCTAATGAAATATCCGCGAGCGGCAAGGGCTTCCCGGGAGTGGCGATATTTCCCTGTCCGTCGGCAATTTGCAGGGCAATGCCTTTTGCTTCCCCCCGCACGCCAAATAAGGCACCGTCCGTTTCACCGTCAAAAGTCACCTGAAAATGCTTCCAGTCCGGTAACTTATTATTGGGCCGGGTTAATACGCAATTGATTAACTCAATGGAGAAAGGATGTGTTATTCCCTGGCCGTCGCGAATAATATCGGCGACAGGAACTATCTCCATATCAATAACCTGTTCCCTACTGCCGGCGGAAATGGCGCAGGCAGTATCGATAATGGCTCCTTGCATATTGACGCGTCCCCAGCCCTGTGCCTGAGTGGCAGCCGGCGTTTGCTGGGGAATAAGTGTGCCGATCAATATGCAGGGAGCCACTACAAAGCGAATAAGCTGATTCATTGAACACCTTTGACAAATACCTTCCTATCTCAGGAAAAATGCATGCGAGATATCTCGCATGCACAAGTCATCACATCAAGGTTGATGCTTACTGGTAAGCCAACTTGAAATCGGCCACGGCAGTGAAGTCGCCTGGAACCACCGCAGCAGAAGCGCCATCACCCTGCAGGTATGCAGCGAAACGCAGCGTGTTGTTACCGTCATTCAGCGTCTGAGAAGGCGTCGCGGTACCCAGTTTGATCGGGTTGCTTGCCATATCGGTGATACCGATGCTGGCGCCGCTGGCGGTACCGATGATGCCCAAGCGATCTGCGCTCGCCGCTGAGGATTTGCCGCTAAAGGTCGTAGTTACGGACTTCATTGTAGTGGTGTCACACTGTTCTAATTTAATGTCAAACTGACGTGGTACGGATTTACCGCCATTTTTCAGTGCAACGTTTGACACTTGCCCCATTTCCACAGTTTGATCAACAGACTCAGGCGCAATAGAACAAGGTGCGTCAATAATTGCGCCTTTAAAAGTCACAGTGCCGTGACCCTGGTCAGCCGCTTGCGCCATCATAGAAGTTGCGCCGAAAGCCAGTACTGCTGCCATCATAATTTTGTTCAGTTTCATAAAAAGCCCTTACATTCCTTTATAAGAAGAGGATATCGATAATTAATTAAAAAGTTTATTGAAGAGGAGGTGAGAAAACTGGTTTTAACCTAAGCTCTTTCTTACCAACCTTATTTTCCACCAGCTCACCGCCAGCCACTACAATGTACCGCAACCACACGCACTCCGAAACAATATAGTGCAAATCGATAAAAAAACGGGATTTAATAAAAAATAAATGCCAATATGTATATTTAAAATCTAAAAATGACAAACTTTACATAAACATATATGTGTTCATAAATATTTATAGACGCAATATTAATTAATTAGTGACAACTAACCGGATTAGTCCTATACCCAAACCAGGCGGGTTATTGAAAAAAGGAAATTGTGATAGCAAAATCAGCTTCCCTAACCAAAAGGAAGGTTTGCGAAAATGATTTTCGTTATAAACAAGAAGATTAAATACAATGAATATGAAGGCACGCTGGAGGACATCGACGATCCAGGCAATGCGACTTTATTGGTAAAACCCGCATGTAGACTCTTGTCTATCTTTGTGAGGAATAATGACATGCTTATTAAGCGTAAACAGCTGCTTGATGAAGTGTGGGAGGATTATGGACTCAAGGCGACGGACAGTAATTTAAACAACTATATCTCAGGTCTGAGAAGGTCACTGGCAAAGATTGATACTGAAGAACTGATCATCACCTATCCAAGGCAGGGGTTTAAATTCGTCGCAAAAAAAATAACCCGACAGGATCTTAACGCCGCTCTGTTGGAAAAAAACGTTATCCAGGTCAGTGATAATGATAAGGAAGAAAAAAAACCCGAACTCCCAACGGCAGAGTTAACGTCGCCACCTGCCTGGTGGAAAAAGGCCCCGTTGAAAAAAATGGCCTTCATCGCGGTTATACTGGTTTTCCCGTATTTATTGAGCATGGCCTACAAGCAAATCCCAGTCAGTAACATTACCAACCTGGGGAAATACAAGAACTGCGACATCTACTCAATCAAGTACAACGGCATGCAGCCCAAAGAGATTGAAAGCGTGATCGCCAAGCACTACACCTGCGAGGATAAGGCTAACATATATTACTATTTCAACATCAAGGAGAAGGGACTGCCATCTTACGCGTCAATTTTTGCTTACTGCCCATTGGATGTTTCCGCCGCTTGTGAGCTCAGCTATGTAAAAAGTTAGAGGAAAAGAAGGTTAGCAAAGTATGTGAATGAGAAAAAATAAAAATGCACACAAAAATCGTCGTAGCAAGATAATCCCGTGCAAAAAAATTTACTGAAGTCAGATTAATAGATTACATCGCCAGGTCGGTTAACCCCTAACAATCCCGTAATAGCACCCTATCCTCCCGAAGTGCTATTATGGGGCCGTTAATCACTTGGTGGTTTTGGTACAAATGAACACAGGGGCCCGGTTACCGGTAAAAACAAAACTGTTGTTGCTCAGTTGTTCAATTTTCAACAAAAAATACTTGCTATTTATTATGGGTATCGTTTTGCTCACTTCATCCTGCTCGATGTTATCCGCAGGCTGTTTTTTGACGTCTTTAACGGTAAAGTAATAATAGCCACTTTTATAACTGTAATCGGCTTCAATTACTCGTGATACTGCATAGCTTCCTTTTTCACCTGTCGCATGTCCGTTGATGATAAACGTTGCCTCACGAAATCCCGAGGGCACCACATTAAGCAGTATAAGGCTATCTTTTTTCTCATCGTCAAGCGGCCGGATCACTTTTATCACTGATTTACATTCTGGGACATTATGAAAATCGAAAAATAGCCACGCAGTGCCAATAATAACGGACAATGATAATAGCGAAATAACAATACTTAGGTATCTTTTATAATTACGTTTTATTAATGATTTCATGAATATTCTCACACTGAGTTTCTACTCCCCTCGGCCTTGAAGAAGGGCAATAAGACAGAAAAGATATTGCATTTTTCATGCCCGCTCTGCTGACCAACATCTGGCTGTTAAAATAATAAATGGTCGCAGGGACATTGCAGTTAAATTTTGCTGACTCAATTAAGGGTTTTATTGCATCCAACTCGTCGCCGGCATGCTTGACATACTGTGATGCTGTCAAAACATTTATGGTGCAGCTGCCGACCTTACCCATGGGGCGATAGACAACAGGATCATATTTATCAAAGAAAGGGTAAGCCGTTACCATGATGAGCGCTACAGCCAGTAACGACAGCGCGATCAGCCCCATGGGTTTCCACTTTTTCTCTACCACGGCGGCAGGCAAAGCGCTGCTCTCCGGGGACACTGTGCTCTCCCCCCCCACAGTGTTAACTTCGTCCGCAGAAAACATAAACCCTTGTCTTGGCACAGTGACAATGATTTCACTCTCGCCAAATGAGGTGAATATTTTTCTGATCATCGAAATATAGTTATTCAGGTTACTGTTTGACGATGACTTCCCGTACTCATCCCAGGCATGGGATAAAAGAAATTCGCGGGTAAGCAGCAGGTTGTTATTCTTAACCAATAAAGACAATACCCTGCACAGCGTTGCGGTGAGCATAACGGGTTCGACAGTGTCATCCAGTAACTCTATCGTGGATTTATCTTCATGAAAGATAATTCGCTTATTGATTATAAATTTCATTTACCTACTCTTATTTAATATAGCTTGGAAAAAATATCCATCCAGCTACGCCAATAAATAACCTAGGAATATTCTTAAATTCAATATTACAATAAGAGCACGTAAAATGTCCATGGGCATTCGCACAGAAATATTTTTCAAAAAAAAGCCAGGAGCCTCAGCGTCCTGACCTGTATTCGGCAGTTTCAAAAAACCGGGGCCGATAGCTCGCCCCCGTGAGCCCAGCTTAACGGGCCTGGTTGAAATGGTCCCTGATAAACACCGGCAGGTCGTTTGACGGCGGCGTAAAGGGCACCTGATACATCATGTCGCCGACAAAGCCCCGGTGATAGGTAGCGTGATTCACCAGGTGCAGCACGATTTGCTCCTGCGTCATCACACCCTCGCCTCCACCGACAAATTCGAAATGAACGGATTTCGCCAGATCCTCGTTTGACCAGCTATCCACCAGATCTATATACCAACGGTTCATTTCCTGCACCGCCTGCCACAAATCCTCAAACGCCGGCGTATGCTCGGTATTGCGCGCGGTATAGCCGTGCTTTTTCCCCAGCAGATGATGCCTGAAAATATCGTCTACCACGTAGGTATGGTTCAACGTATGCACCATATTGCCAAACCGCGTCTGGCGCGGTTTCAGGGCTTCGCCCTCCGGCAAGGATCTGACGTTGCTGAACGTCAATGCATCCGCCCAGGCTTTGTAACGCACCAGCATTTTCAAGGTGTTGAGGGCCGAGGCCATCGGCGTAGTCTGAACGGCAGTTTCACTGAGAAGCGAGTTATTCGTAACCACTGACATGCTGTGAACTCCTGATTTCAACATTTAACGTTTTTTAAAAAAGCGTCGATTACCCTGCGCCAGTCACCTGATTGTGCATCAAAAAAACCAGGTTGCATCTGCACCTGGTTTTTTTATTTCATCACTGCAATCCCATGCCATTTTTCACTGAGCTCGGGGGCACGCCATATTTGGCGGAAAATGCCCTCGAAAACGCCTCCACGCTACCAAACCCAACCTGATAGGCCACCTGCTTGACGCTTCGCCCCGACATCAGCGCTTTTCTGCCCAGCGTTAAACGCCATGCCGTGAGATAGGCGCCCGGCGTTTCCCCCACAACCGAACCGAATCGCTCGATAAAATGGCTGCGCGACATGCCGGCGATCTGCGCCAGCCGTTCAACCGACCATTTGCAGGCCGGCTCGTCATGCATGGCGACCAGGCTGCGGTGAAGGGCGGGATGGGCCAGCCCGGCTAACATGCCGGCTTTCACCGCACCAGCGGCAATAGCGCGCCGGATGACCAGCACAATGATGACTTCACACAAACGGTCTTGCACCGACACCGTGCCACAACGGGGGGATTGCGCTTCGCCAATAAACAAATCGGCCACGCCCTGCAGCGCCGGCGTATCCGCCAGCAAGAAATCCATTCTGTCGGGCAAGGTACCGACCAGCGGGTTCAGTTCGCCGGAAAAATCGACGCCGGCGCTGACGATGACCGCAAACTCACCTTCCGGCGGCGGCCCGCCGGCGACGTTAAAACGGATATGTGATGCCCCTTCTCCCGCCGCACGCGCAGCGACGTAGAGGTTGGCATGGTCTGTCGGGCCGGAAAGCACCCTGGCTTTCAGATCAAACGCCCTGAGAAAGGCGGCCAGCCGATCATGCTTGTGCATATTTGTACTATTCATCATGAAATTTGGACATTGTCCGTCAGAAAGTACGCTAGTTTGCAGGCAACCGTCAAAACCTCATGGAGCCCCACACATGCGCATCGCGTTACTGCATACCTTTGAAAGCAATATTGCGCTATTTACTCAGGCCGCGGCCCGGTTCGGCTTGCCCGCAGATGCACTGGCGCACGCCGTTCGCGCCGATCTGCGCGCCGCTGCGGAAGCCGGAGCGCCAGACCTGGAACAACGGGTCTGTGCCGCACTTGAAACACTCAGCCAAACTGCCGATGTGGTGGTGCTGACCTGTTCAACGCTCTCCGGCGCCGCCAGAGCGCTCGCCGCAACCTCGCCAGTCCCGATACTCAGAGCGGACTATGTGCTGGCGCAAAGGGCATTGCAGGCAAGTGATTCGATCGTGGCCCTGTGCGCCACCGAAGCCTCGGCGCTGTATACGCAACGGTTGTTTGAAGAAGCAGGCAAGCGCGCCGGCCAAAGGGTTGAAGCCCGGGTTGTCCCGGACTGTGGCTTGCAGCTGCAACAGGGTAATACTCAAGCGGCCCTGCGGCTTACCGCACTGGCTGCCGAACAGGCCAGCCAACAAGGGGCTACCGAGGTGGTGCTGATGCATCCGTGGATGGAGGGCGCGTTAGCCACGATGGCAACCGACCGGGTTCCCCTGTCCAGCGCGCCGGTTAGCCTGTCGGCCGCCTTGAATATTCTCCGGGCCGCCTCTGCCGACTAAACCCGGCCCCCGTTCCCCTGTCAGACCGGGGTCATGCCCCGGGCTGCCTGTTTTCACTCCCTTTACCCTTCCCTCCGCCACAACCCTGTATTTCCGCCATGATTTTGTCTGTTAAATTAGCGGCGAATATGAGGTGATGCATGATAAACCCCCGACATAACTCGCATGCCGGGGGTTTATTGTTAGTGCTTTTTACAGCTGATGACACATGTCAATGTGAAATGCTTTACATAAAATGACCGGTAATTCTCACACCGCAGTCAATATATCAGTTTGACTTTTCAAACAGCATATCAAGTAACGGTGAAGAGAAAACATAGTGCGGATCATATTTAAATAATGTGTCATGCGCATGCTGCCAGCGGTCATTTTTTTCTGAGCCCGCACCAAAGCTTTTGGGCACTTCCTGACTTATGACTTGTTTATCACTCCAGGCCGAACTTTCTGTATAGCCCCAACCTTTACTCCATTCTACGCGGACAGTGGCATAGTCACCGCTGTAATGGCTGTAAATCCATTTTTCCATCTCACTATAAAATTTATTGGCGTCTGGTGTATCCGGCATGGTCAAAATATCTAGCCAAATCGCCGTATCCCAATCAGGTTTATCGTCCACGGGGGCAGTGGCGGAAAGGTCAGCTGCTACCGCATTTGCGACGACACTCTCCTGCGGTCGGTCTAAACCTGTTACGCGAATTTCAATCGGCCCGTTCATTGGGAAGGAGTTTATCTTTTGGTATTCACCTACCATGCTTTCATATTTTTCTGCAAATTCATGCAGTACCTGTTGAATATTGCTTCTCTTGGTAATGATGGCATAACCATTTGCCGTAACCCGCAAGGTTGTCGGCTTTACATACAACAGCAGATCTTTGCTCCAACCCCAAAGGTCCGTTGAAATCGTCGCGCCCAAACCAATGCTCACTACTTCCATCTGTGCCTGGCCTAATGCAGGCGTGAGTTCTGGAAAACCATTGTTGATTTTTTTTATAAGGTCGGAAATCTTAACAGGAAGATTGTCTGAGAACGGGTAATTAAAAGGCCCATTGGTGGGTTTGGAGGTTTTCGGATACTTATCTTCTAATGTCCAAATTTTTAGCCAGGGTTTTTCAGTGAAAGGGAACCAGATAATTTCAGCACGACCGCACTGATCCAGGAAGTGGCTAAAGGTCCGTTGGCTGTCGCCTTCTATAGAAAAGAGTTCTGTGGCTGGAACATTCACAAAACTCTGGCAGCGTAGGCGCCGGTTACGGGGGACTTGCAATGTAACCTCATAGATAAAAGCGCGGCCCACATGAACCAGAAATGCAGAAATCTCTGGATCGTCACGTTTAAATTCGCGAAGTTCATACTGAGCGGTTTCCGAATTCCACACGACGGCCTTGAGAGCACTAATACTATTGCTAACAGAGCCGTAACTGCCAAATTCAGATAACGTTTCCCCAACGGCAGGAATGCATGTTCCGTGGCCCCCAATGGCAAGCACTCCCCCTAAAGTCAGGTCTCCTGGGGCCGGAGTGGCGTAAAGTCCTAATTTACTTTTTTCCAGCAAGGTTAATAGTTGCTGCATGGATACCCCAGTTTGGGCGGTCACATATCCGCTCTCGCCCTCTTTTTTTATTGTGACTTTCTTTATTTCCTTAGTTAAATCAATAAGCAACACATTCCCATTATTGTTTCCATTGGCAATGGTCAGTGGAGACCAATTGTGTTTCATCCCTACTGGTCTGGCACAGTAATCATTTTCATATGCCCAATTGATAGCAGACAGCAGCTCTTGTTCATTCTTTGGTGCGCAGGTAAGGATATGACTCCCTGATATTTCTTTCGACCAGTTTGTGATGTCACTATAATAACTACCAAGTGGGAAATCTTTTAAGTTGCTATTTTCCATAATAAAACCTCGCATGAGTAAATTAATTAACACCGAAACTGGAGTGCGGTTAAAAAACAATTGTCAATCGTCTTGAATAATGCTAAAAATAACCACGTAGATAATAATCAGAAATTAAGTTACAGTGTGTTTAATCATGATTATCAGCATCACTCTCGATAGAGATTAAAATTCCAATATCAAATTCATTAGTAGAAGACGAACTTTCGCGATATAGTTCGATGATGAAACTGCTGTTTACCTTGGCTCCTATTCTTGGCAAGTGTAATTCATATAGATTCTTAGAAAAATCATAAAACTCGCATAGAGTTCCATAGAAAGAGATCAACAGATAATCACCATACGGAAAAGAAAAATCAGCTACCCTACTAAAGCATTCAATAGCTGTCTCCGTTAATTTTTGTGCAAGTGGGTTATGTTGACCTGTCTTTCTATATAACCGTTCAAAGGGTATGAGTTCACGCCTCCTTGATTTTTTCCTTCTTAGTCTTTCTTTATCTAATGATTGGCATAAGCAGAACACATGCTCATTAACAGCATCAGAGTCATGCGGAAGTGATATGTATTCGTATGTTAAGGCGTAGTTTTCTAAAAATGGCGGTAATAGCTTTGAAAAATCCCATATAGGGTTCATTCTGAACTTGTGTGGACTTTCCCCGAAAAACTGTTGGAATGAACGAGCGAAGGATTGATGTGAGCTAAACCCTACCATTTCGGCGAGTTCAGATACAGTGTATTTGTATTGCTTAAGTAAAATTGCAGCTTTACTCAGTCTCCTATACCTTATATAGGATCCGACGTTCATTTCAACATATTTTTGAAACAACCTTTGAAAGTGCCATTTAGAATAACCAGATAACTCTGAAAGCTTATCCATCGAGAGATCGTTTTCAATATTCCTTTCAATAATATCAATTAGTTGCAGGACCACACTTTTCGAGCTAACCATAAGATATCCTTGTATAAATTTTAAAGCCACTCTTTCTTCCTTGATAGAATTTATACTTATCTTGTGTCGAAAAATATTCCCTATAGCATGTAAAGGCAGCACTCAATTAACTATCCAAACTCCACATTATGAAATGAACATTTAATGTATCATTAAGAGATAAATAATGGCGACTCGTATTCAAAACTTCGCCCTTGTTTCAGGCGAAGTTTTGAATGTTTCACTTATCTATTTAATTAGCAAACGGGTGGCTTCGTTTCGCATACCGGAGGCTCTGGTTTACATACTGGAGGTTTAGGAGTACAGGAGGCACCCCACAAGTTACCCCAGGCTTCGCCCAAACCGCCAATAACCGCACCGATAAGACCAAAAGTCGCACCATTCACCTGATTAACTTCTGTTGAATTTAATTCTCTCATAGTATATCTCCATTTCTGTTATAAAAAATAAAATAATAAAAACAATCATATTAGTGGGTTCAAACCCACGCCTTAGATATATATGCTGCATTTAAATTATTCAATGGCAGCATTACTGATTTCACATGAAATAAATGTGAAATTTTGACCCACTTACATTATTACCCCTCCTGTATCGATGATTTTAACGTTATAACCCTGTCTGCAGATGATATTGTTGACGGTCTATGGGCAATTATGACCCGGGTTATATTTAGTGCGGATATTGCATTGTTAATATAGGTTTCATTGTCAAGATCCAGGTGGCTCGTTGCCTCATCCATAAAAAGAATGCTTGGCCTCCGATATAATGCACGAGCAATGAGAATTCTCTGTTTTTGGCCTCCAGAAAGGCTTCCACCCAGTTCTCCTACCAGCGTTTCATACCCCATCGGCATTCTTATTATGTCGTTATGAATGTTGCAATGTTTGGTGCATTCTACGATTAAGTCTTGATCCGGTTTGGGATCAAAGCTACATATGTTTTCCGCAATTGAACCAGCAAGCAGTTTATCCTCCTGCAGTACGCAGGCTATGCATTCTCGGTAATTATTTATGCCAATGTCGCTGATATTAATGCCATTAATAAGCAAACGTCCTCCCGTGGGTTCTAACAGTCCACACATGAGTTTCATCAACGTTGTTTTTCCAACGCCGGAAGGACCTACGATAGCTACGCTTTCACCGGCAGCAATATTGAGATTAAGCCCAGGGATTACAGGGCGCGATAAACTGTCGTATTGATAATAGAGATCCCGCACTTCAAAAGTCACGGCTTCGTTAGGCGCGCAGATTTTCCGATAGGGCTTATCTTCCTCCGGTGTAGAAAGAACGATATCCGCCAGCCTTTCGTTATGAAGGTTTAACATACGTAACCGCAGTACCATATCGATAAGATTTGACGCCCGGTCTGAAAATTGGCCGCGATAAGCATTGAATGCAACAAACATCCCAAGCGTCATCTGGTTATCTATAACCAATGAAGCACCTAACCATAAAATGATGATTTGGTCGCATGCGGTTAAAAATGCGTTTACTCCACCAAACATCATATCCAATTTGGTCACCCTGATATTGGCGTTTGTAGTATCAATGTTCAGATTCAGCCAGAACTGCGAACGTGTGCCCCCCAATCCCAAAGATTTCAGCGTCGCAATGCTGTACAGAGTTTCCATAAAATGTGAACTGGCTTTGGCTGCCTTGACGAGTTGTTCTTCTGAAGCCTGACGATAGTATCGATAGGTAGAAAGCCGCAGTAGTATATAGAGCAAGGTAAAACCAGTGACAACCCAAACAAGCCAGCCACCGTACATAAACATCATGATGAAAACACCAATAGACATGATGCCATCAATAATACTGGAAACGACACTTGTAGTGAATGTCGTACGGAGCGCATCTAATGAACCAAAACGGGATTGAATATCACCAAGCTTGCGCTTTTCAAAATAAGCGAGGGGTAATCTCATTAAATGATCAAAAAGCCCTGCCTTCCACTGTATGTCGATGAGCGCTCCCATAACGATCGAGATCCATGAACGAAACATGGATACAACAGTGCGAAATATGATAAAAAACAGCAGACCAACGCAAATGAGTACCAGTAAATTATGGTCACCGGCCTGGATAACGTGATCCATAACCAATTGCGTGCCAACCGGCATTAACAGGTTGATAGCCTCAATAACTAACGACAGGGCAAATATTTTTCCTAAGGCACTTTTAAGGCCTGTCACGTTTTTTAGCAATTTACGAAAATGCAGCCGACTTTGTTGAACGACGGGGCTAAAATCGCTGCTTGGCCAGACTTCTAAGGCAATCCCGGTAAAGTGGAGCGAGAATTCCTGCAAACCAATAACGCGTCGCCCAAAGGCCGGATCGTGTAGCGTAATTCGCCCGCCCCGAACGTTAACCAACACCACAAAATGATTCATGTCCCAATGCAAGATGCAGGGGGTCTTCACCTGTCGTATCTCATCCAAACTCAAGGAGAGGGCTCGCGTTTTTAAGTTTAGGTTTTCAGCGATAGTGATCAGCGATCCCAGGGTCGCCCCTCGGGAAGAAATATCATGTTTTTGGCGCAAGGCAAAAAGGTCGATATGCATACCGTAATAGCCGCATACCATAGCCAAACTGGCCAAGCCACACTCAGCAGCCTCGGTTTGTAATATCTGAGGTACATTGCGTTTAATGGCTAGGTTCAGTTTGCTAACAATTTTTTCATAAGTTTTGTTCACGAATTGGCCCCGACACACTATTTTTCATGTCATAAAAAGGTGCAAACATCCATTGATATATTGGCCTTTTCTCCAGGAAAAGCGTTGCTTGCGCTTTCATTCCACTGGAAAGATTTAATTCCTTTCCTTGATAACCAAATCGCGTATTATCGATAGCAACTAACACTTTATAATATGACTCAACAACTTCACCATTTTGGCGCATGGGTGAGCTGCCGTAGCTGGACATTTCTTGGTTAGATACCGGAACATATGCCACGTTATCTATCACCCCTGGAAATTGACCAAATTTTTCAAACGGAAATGCATCATAACGAATATTAATGTTATCGCCGCTGTTGACATAGGGAACACTGCTATTTGGCAACCACAGAACCAGATAGTATATGGCATGGTCGCTGGGGATTAATTGCGTCAAGCTATCCCCGACATTGACCATTTGACCCGGCGTAACGCTTAACGATTCTACCCTTCCGTTAGTGGGTGCATTGACAATCAGCGATCCGCTCGCATCAGCTTCGGAAAGTTGGCGCAGGAGATCATTTTTTTGAAATTGATATTGTGATATTTGATTATCAAAGTCCGATGCTCTTGTTACGAGATCGCTACTCAGGTTTGTGATTTGCAATGCTTCCTGAATACTTTGGCTATAAAGGCTTTGGAATGTGTTTTGCTGCTGATAATAAAGATAAACCTGGTTGTTAAGTTGATCTTTGTTAATCAACCCCTTATTACGGTATTCGTTATAGTTTTTCATCGTTTCGCGCATGAAATTAACGCCATTACGTGAATTTTCAACCATTTTTTTTGACTGATCATGCGATAGTTTATATTGTTCTATCTGTGCCCTTAGGTTATCCGAGGTGGTCTTTTTATTTTGCTCTAGTTTAGAGATGATGCTGTCGACCTGAGCTAACTGGTTTTCAATAGCTTGGCGAGTATTCGCGCTAACGGTACCAGAATCTGTGGCTCTGCTGACATCAATTTGATAAAGGTGTTGCCCTTTTTTTACCTGTTCTCCAACGTTGACGAAGCGTTGCGCTATGAACCCTTGCTGGGTAGCGAATATACTTACCGTCCTTGGGAGAGTAGTAACCTCACCACCAACGCTAATGCGCCGGGTATAAGTTCCATATGTGACGAAAATGACTAACACCGCGATAAATGACAGTGAAATAACCGCAGTAGCCCAAGCCGGCAACCCTGCAATTAACAGCGCCTTACCTGCCCACTTAGAGCGATTATGTGAGACAGCCTCTCTCCTGAATAGATCATCTTGCTCCATAGCCAACCTTGCTTATTCACTTACATCCTGTGAGAACACCTTAATATCTTTATTTAGATAGAGTCAAAAAAAATTTCATAATTCATGATTTATTCGATTTAAAAATTCGCAACCCAATGAAATTAAATAAAAATATCATAAAATATAAGATTCTTTCCTAAAGAACCATAAAACCAATCATTAAGTGCGATTCCCAAAAATATGCGACAACTCCTATTGGAGATTATCTATACCTTATAGTATCAAGGAAATGCTGGCAGTGCTGAAACACTGAGAAAACAAGCGTAATTGAAGTTACGCAAATTTAATCAAATCAAAAGGAACTTAATTTTATGAAAGAGCTAACCGCTGGTGAAGTTGAGATTGTATCTGGGGCTGGTCTTATTTCAGGTGCTGTAGGTTTTGTCGGGGATGTTGTTATCGATACAGTAAAACTTAGCAATGATGTCCTTAATACCAGAACGATCTCTTCGGTTGGGCAGGTATTTAATGCCGTAGGGCTTGGCAGCATCCACAATGCAGCCGACTCAATAGGGTATGCCGCTTTTAAAACGGTTGCAGGCGTCGGTTCGCTGCTGGGTGGCGATGCTAGCCGCATCGAGTACCACTATGAGAACGAGTGGGGAGCTTGATCTCTTCCCTCATGCTGCTGAGTATAAATTAAGCAAAAATCACCCCTTCGAGGGGTGGTTTTTATTTTGGCAGTCGGCAGATGAAAGCGTTGCTGACATTAACGCCAAGCGAGTCCATCAGATCATGTATCAGCATGATCGCGGGCCTGCCGTGCCGGCATCAAACGGCGCATCGGGGTAAAGTCAGGGTAAAAAAACCATCGCCAGTGGTGATACCCATGGCAAAAACTATTTTGGAGATGGGCAGGGCCATCGTATCGTACCAGACAAGCTCATTTCGTTTTAAAAGCCTCTGCACAATTTTTAGAGGTAACTATGATGAGGTCATTAATTTATTATTCTATTGGGATTAGATTACTTAATACTGCCGATGTGGATGGACTCATGTCACTGTCGCATCGAGCGGACAACATCAATGGGAATACATTAGTTTTAGAAAAGGCCCAGGATATCGCCTATTGGCACCTTGAAGAGGATAGAAATACGGAAACCTGTTACCTTCTTGCCGTAGGTAATATTGACACCGAGTTGCCTTACCGCATATGAAGCCATTCGCACTGGCAGTCTGTTGTATGAGAACCTCGTCTTGACGGTGCGAGAAGACAGTTGCGGCGCCCGTTCCCCTCTCAGACCGGGGTCATGCTATTCTCACTTCCTTTACACTTCCCTCCGGCACAACCCCGTATTTTCTGCCATGATTTTGCCTGTTAAATTAGCAGGCCTTATGCGGACTTCCGCTACTTCTGGAGAGCACCGATGCTGTTCACTTTTTTTAAAAACGCCGCGTGGGCATTTTTTGCGCTGGTCATCGTTCAATCCAGCGCGCTAAGTTTCACCCTGGAAGTGACGGGCAATATCGAAAATGCCACCGACCCGGCAAAGAAAAGCTATCTGTTTACCGATAAGCAACTGTTGGCGATGCCGGTGCACAGCATCACCACCTCAACCTCCTGGACGCCGCAAAGAAAGTTCGAAGGGGTGGCCGTGGCGGATGTTTTGGCACTTGCGGGGGCCAAAGGCAACACGCTGACATTTTATGCGCTGAACGATTATTACATCGACGTGCCGCTGTCCGATGTCGAGAAATACAATATAATTTTGGCCTACAAGATGGACGGCGAAATGCTGAAGATCAGAAACTTCGGACCGCTGTTTTTGGTTTATCCAAGGGATGCCGCAGGGCCTGAGTTAAACTCCCCACTCTACAACTCGCGCTTTATCTGGCAAGTGGACAGGATTGTAATTAAATGAAGCTTAAAGGATTGAAAAGCGGCAGCAGGTTGGCGATCCCAGCGATTTTTGCCGCGCTTTTTTTGGTTGCCTCTACGGTAACGCTGTATTACTACAGCGCCACCCTGTCAAAGAAAGGGCTGTATGCCATTGCCGGTACTCAGGAAAATTACTCCTGGTCGATCGCCAAATTCTCCATCAAGCTGGCCGAATTTGAAACCCTGGTCGAACAACAGAAAAACGCGCCGCGGGTGGATAGCGAAGATCTCAGGCTTAAATTTGAAATCCTTTACTCACGCTTTTACGTGCTGGAAACGGTATCCGAATCCACGCAGCCGCTGTATGCCGAGCCGGGTTACCCTGAAGTGGTCACCCAAATGCGCCGGCAAATGGATCGGATCGACACTTTGCTGAATAGCCCGGCGATTGACTTCCCCCTCATTTCTCGGGCCATGAAGCAAATCAAGCCCTACTCGATTGAGATGGCCAACCTGACCGATCACGCCGAAGTGAAGCAACGTACCGTCGCCTATGAAGACTATATCGAAAAGCGACACATCATTTTTTATGGCCTGGTGATCGTCATGTTCTCGGTGATCGCGCTGATTGCCATCACCCTGATTGTGTTGCGCCAGCAGCGCCTGACCATCCGGCAGCAGGCCAAAGCCATTGAGGCGGAGAAAGCCACGCGCAGCAAAAATGCCTTTCTCGGGGCCATCGGCCACGAGTTGCGTACCTCGCTGCAAAGCATCATGTCCGCCATTGACGTGTTGGTGAATACTAAAGTGTCGGCCGAACATGCGGACACCTTCCAGCGGCTGGAAACCGCCGCGCAGCAGGTTGAGAGCCAGATGAAGGACCTGACCGATTATGCCCATCTGGACAGCGGCATGATGGAACTGCGCATAGTGCCGTTCGACGCCCAACGGTTGATCGAGGAAACGGCGAACGAAATCACCAAGCTGAGCCAGAAAGATCGGGTTACGCTGCTGTGCGAAGTTGAGTGCGGCCACCAGCAAATACATTCCGATCCGCTGCGGATCAGGCAGATTATCGTCAACCTGCTGACCAACGCCTATAAATACACCGAAAACGGCACCATCACGCTGCACAGTTGCCTGCGGCGGCAACCTACCGGCAGTTCGCTGATTATCGAGGTCACCGACACCGGCATCGGTATCGAAAAAGAGATGCTCGACCAGATATTCAGGCCTTTTACCCAGCTTGATCAGTCGCACACTCGGCAGTATGGCGGCGTCGGCATGGGGTTGGCGATTGTGCATGGGCTGGTGACGCTGCTCAACGGCACCATTACCGTTTACAGCGAACTCAAAAAAGGCAGCACCTTTATCGTCAGCATCCCTGTCGAGATCGGCGATGAAGAGGAATCGGCCGCAACGCCGCCGCAGCACCACGGCCTGGCGCAGAAGCAGCAGCATATTCTGGTGGTGGATGACAATAAGTCGGTAAGCGACGCCTTTGCGGCGCTGTTGGACAAGCTGGGTTACCGGCACGAGCTGTGCAACTCGCCTGAACGGGCGCTGCAAAAGTTGTTCCGGCGCCCTTACGACGCGCTGTTGCTGGATCTGCAAATGCCCGGCATCGATGGCGCCGCGCTGGCCAAACAGCTGCGCAGCCGCCGCGGCCCCAACCGCCAGGTGCCGATTATCGGCATCAGCGCCTACCCCCCGGAACAACTGTCTGCCGAACAGCGGGCGCTGTTCGATAACTATTTAATGAAGCCGGTGCGGTTGGACGCGCTGTCCACCGCGTTGGCTTCGCTGTTCACCGCTAAAGATTAAAGCACCGCAACAAGGCGGCTTCGATGACGTGAAGCCGCACCGGCTTTTCATAGGGGCCGAGCACGTCATAGTCACGCATCGCCTTGGCGATTTCCGACTCGCGCTGATCGGTGCCCAACTGGCCGGTCAGCACCAGCACCGGCGCATCCGGGTTGTCGGAGCTGCGGATGGCTTCAATGCATTTATCCGCCGTTTCCTCGCCGATCAACCAGTCGACCACATAACCGTCGAACAGGCTTTGTTGCAGCGCCTGGCAAAAACTGCCGACGTCATAGAATGCCACCGCCGTGAAACCGCGGCCATCGAGGTATTTTGCCAGCTCATCCGCCGCCTGGTGCGAATC
This sequence comes from Serratia inhibens, assembly GCF_003591175.1. Lineage (GTDB taxonomy): Bacteria > Pseudomonadota > Gammaproteobacteria > Enterobacterales > Enterobacteriaceae > Serratia > Serratia inhibens. The sequence goes on from NZ_QYYG01000008.1 coordinate 205,247, forward strand.
ATCCAGCACCGCAATGCTCAAACGTTCATCATCGGTATGGCTTGGGCGGATCTCGATCAATTCAACCCAAAAGCGTTTCCCCAACGGCGCATCGTCCGCACGATAAATATGCCATTGTTGGTCCGGCTTCAGTGCCACGAACTCCGCCTGTCGCCCAGCCGGCAGTTCATCGCCGATATGACCGACACAGGCAATTTCCGCACCCGCCACAAAAAAGATGGCATCCTGCGCCATAGTTTGCGCCGTTGCCTCCTGTTCGACGCCCATGTCCGCGATAGCCGCCGGCGTTTCGCCCAACGCAGCAGCTACGCTGTTGATCTGTTCCAGCGTCCAGGGGCTTTGCCCTTTCAGTTTTCGATGCGCATGTGAAAAACTCAGATCCAGAATGCGGCTAAGCTCTTTTGCATGCTGCCGCTTACCAATGCCGTAATGCAAAAACAGTTCCCTGACCCGGTTTGCAATCGACAACGAATCGAATTTGTGGTGATTGTTATCCATTTTTCCCTTCGATTTTTCTGCTTATTTATCAATTATTTTAATTATTAATTATGAAGAAGTACCGACAAAACATTGCATCTCATGCAATCTTAATTTAAAAACGTTGCTTGACATACCATGTTCTATGGTCAAACATGGTATCAAAAGACACATACAGCAATACACTATAAAAAATAATACTAGAACCACTTTTAATAATAACCATAATAACACCAGGGAAAATTAGTTCCGATTGCCGCTGCTGAAGGATGCATGCATTCACTCAGTTGGTAAGCAAGCCGGGATTTGAGCCGTAGCGCTAATCTGTTTTACCCACTTTTGAACCGGGATCCGCAAGGGTCCCGGTTTTTTATTGCCGTTTTTTCGCCAAACTGCGCGAGGCATCATACGGACAGCTTCCCTTGCCGTCACTGTTACCCGGCCCCAATAAAAACGGGGCCAGCAAGCTGACCCCGTATCTTTCAGGCGAAGATCGTTAAAAACGCCAGGTAAAGCCGGCGTTGACGCTGTTGTCCTGATGGTTTTGCGACAGCAGGCCGCCGTAACCCAACGACAGCGTGGCGTTTTTGTTCACCGCCACTTCCGCGCTGGCCTTCAGCACCGCGCCGTCACGCGATGCCGACACGCTGTTCACCACGAACGGCGAACTGCCGCCGTTGAAGCGCAGCCCGGTGCCGCGATCCAGATCGCCGTACTGATGCTGCCAGCCCAGTTCACTGCGCAGCGCTACCGACGTCGTTTTGCTCGCCTGCCACTCGGTATCGGCACGCAGCCCCAGCGTCGAAACGGTGGCGTCGGTGTGCTGTTTGTCGCCATGCAGCGCCGCCGCCCCGCCGTCTTCAGCGATGCCGTTGTTCTGGAAGTTGATGTACGCCAGGTTGGCGAACGGCTCCAGGTTCACCCAGCCGGCCTTCACGCTGTAACCCGCTTCGGCGAATACCTGCTCGGTGCGCGCACTGTACTTCGCGGTTTCGCGATCCGACTGCATGCCATAGTTGACCGAGCGCGAGGTATCGATGCGGTGCCAGGTATAGGCGCCGCCGGCGCGCAGCGCCAGCTCACCGAACTGTTTGCCGCCGTACACCGCCAGGTGGTAGTTGTCGCTGTCGGCATTCGAGCCATAACCGCCGTCGAGTGAGGTGCGGGTGTAACCGGTCGCGACCCCTAACCGCCAGTCTTCAGCCAGCGCCGAGTCCAGCCCCAGCAGCACGCCGTAGGTCGAGGCCTGATAGCCGGTGGCGTTGGTATCCCCCGACGCATGGTCCCAGGCGCCCAGCAGCTGCGCCCAGGCACCGCCGTCGTCGGACTTGATGTCCGGTGAGGTCGCCAGCCCTTCCGCCTGCCGCAGGCGGCCGTTGAGCGCCTCACGCAGGTAGCGGCTGTCGTTGACCTGCGCCGACGCGATGTCCGCGTGGATCTGCCCGGACAGCTGACGGAACGCCTGCCGCGCTTCCCCCGCCGAACCGGCGTTGAGGATGCTCTCGTACACCGGGTTGCCCGCCGCCAGCGCATCCGCCGCCACCGCCACCGCACGCTCGTTCTGCGTTTTCGCCACGCTGGCGAAGCGGGTGTCGTTGCGGCCGACGTTCAGCGTCACCTGATTAGGCTGATAGCTCAGCCCGGTGCCCAGGAACAGATAATTCGGTGCCACAGAATCAAACTGCCCGCTGACGCCCTGATCCGCCGTCAGAATGCTGTACTGCTGGCCGAGCAGGCTGCGCACTTCGCTCTGCGATAACAGGTTAGGGCTGTTCTCCAACGAGACCGCCACCTCGCCGCCAGCGATCGTCGCCGATCCACCGCTGTGGATCCGATCGCTCTGGCCGTTTGCCGCCACTTCCACCGCATAGCGCGAACCCGGTTCGAAACTGACGTTGTTGGCCACGCTGAGCGTGCCGATCGAGTTGCCCGGCGCCACGGTGCCGCCACGGCGGGCGGTCAGCGAACCGACGCTGCCGGCGCCACCCAGAATACCGGCGTTCTGCACCGTCACCGCCGAGGTGACCGAACCGTTGATCGCCAGCAGACCCTCGTTAACCAGCGTCGGGCCGGCATAGGTGTTGACGCCGGTCAGCAGCAGCGCGCCCGCCCCCTCTTTGGTCAGGCCGCCGTGGCCGGAAATGTTATTTGAGTACACTTCCCACCCACAGTGGAAGTCATCACAAATGCGCGCATGCAACGTGCCTTGCTCGACCTCTGCCCCCAGACCTGGAATATTGGCGACAAATTGCGATGAACCGTAAGCCACGCCGGCCGGATCGGGAATACGGAACTCCTGCGGGATATCTTCAAGGGTATAGAACATCCCCGGCCCGTTAATCGCTTTGCCCAGGTTGATCATTCCCCAGCCGTACAGCGCATCGATACCCGGCGCGCCCATGTCGGTGGCGGTGGTTTTCAGCACGTCGGCAATTTGCGCCGACGTCATGTACGGGAAGCGCTGCAGCAATACGGCGACCGCGCCGGTCACGTGCGGCGTCGCCATCGAGGTGCCGTTTTTATTGCCGTAGTCCGAGACCAGTTGATTCGGATCTGAACCGTTAGCCACGGTGCTGTAAATTTTACTTCCCGGCGACGAGACGCAGAAACTGGCGGTATAACCGCAGCGCGAAGAGAAGCTGCTGAGAGTGTAAGGCACGCTATTGGTGGAAGCGGCATCTTGCGCGACGCTGGCAACCGACAGCCAGTTGGGCGCAATATCCGGCACAAAATAGGCCAGACCGCTGATCACATCCGGTTGGTTGTAGTTACCGTCGTTGCCGGCGGCAAACAGCACCAGAATGTTTTTACGGGCGGCGTCGATCGCCCCCTGATACCCGGCACCGGCCAGGCTGCCGAGCAGCGGTTTAACCTGATCAAACTGTTCTTGCGCGTCTTGTAACTCAAAATGCAGGGCGTCGGGATTTTTGCCATTGTCCGAGAGAAAATCGGGAATACTGACGCCCCAACTGTTGTTGATCACCCGTACGCCGTTGTTGATCATCGCCTGCCAACCTGCGTTGGTCACGCTGCCGTCCAGCCCGAGGAACTCGCCGTAAGCCGGGCCGTCATTGTCGTTGTCCACGCTGATGACCTGAGAATCAAAGGCAACGCCGTGCATGCCGGTGCCGTCACGGTTGGCGGCAGTGATACCCGCCACATGGACCCCGTGATTACTCAACAGGCCTTGCGAGCCGCTGTAAAAATGGAAGGTCCCGTCGAAGTAAAAACGATCGCCGGCATTAATCCCCGGTCGATGCGGATCGGTATAGGCGCGATAACCTTCGGTCACCACGTTGGTCAGCTTGCCGTCGCCGGCAAATTCAGGATGCTTGTTCACCGGAGTATCGAGGATCCCCACTTTTTGCCCTTTGCCGGTATAGCCCGCCGCATAGGCCTCATCGGCATGGATCGCCCCCAGCCCCCAGTTGGCATTGAATTCATCGCTGCGCCAGCTGGCCGGATCGCCGAGGTTGCCGCCCACGTCATGCGGGGCCGCCTGCGCCCCTCCCGCCGCCAGCATTGCGCACAGCAAGGCATTCAGTTTCCAGGCTGGCGCCAGTGCCGGTTTATTATTTCCTGCAGATTGCTTCATTCCCTTATCCTTTTTGTTTTGCGTAAAACCGCCCTAGGTGGGGCGGCTGTTCCGTTTGTTTTTTTAAGATCAGAAATGCCAGGTAAAACCGGCGTTGACGCTGTTGTCCTGATGGTTTTGCGACAGCAGGCCGCCGTAACCCAGCGACAGCGTGGCGTTTTTGTTCACCGCCACTTCCGCGCTGGCCTTCAGCACCGCGCCGTCACGCGATGCCGATACGCTGTTCACCACGAACGGCGAACTGCCGCCGTTGAAGCGCAGCCCGGTACCGCGATCCAGATCGCCATACTGATGCTGCCAGCCCAGTTCGCTGCGCAGCGCTACCGACGTCGTTTTGCTCGCCTGCCACTCGGTATCGGCACGCAGCCCCAGCGTCGAAACGGTGGCGTCGGTGTGCTGTTTGTCGCCATGCAGCGCCGCCGCCCCGCCGTCTTCAGCGATGCCGTTGTTCTGGAAGTTGATGTACGCCAGGTTGGCGAACGGCTCCAGGTTCACCCAGCCGGCCTTCACGCTGTAACCCGCTTCGGCGAATACCTGCTCGGTGCGCGCACTGTACTTCGCGGTTTCGCGATCCGACTGCATGCCATAGTTGACCGAGCGCGAGGTATCGATGCGGTGCCAGGTATAGGCGCCGCCGGCGCGCAGCGCCAGCTCACCGAACTGTTTGCCGCCGTACACCGCCAGGTGGTAGTTGTCGCTGTCGGCATTCGAGCCATAACCGCCGTCGAGTGAGGTGCGGGTGTAACCGGTCGCGACCCCTAACCGCCAGTCTTCAGCCAGCGCCGAGTCCAGCCCCAGCAGCACGCCGTAGGTCGAGGCCTGATAGCCGGTGGCGTTGGTATCCCCCGACGCATGGTCCCAGGCGCCCAGCAGCTGCGCCCAGGCACCGCCGTCGTCGGACTTGATGTCCGGTGAGGTCGCCAGCCCTTCCGCCTGCCGCAGGCGGCCGTTGAGCGCCTCACGCAGGTAGCGGCTGTCGTTGACCTGCGCCGACGCGATGTCCGCGTGGATCTGCCCGGACAGCTGACGGAACGCCTGCCGCGCTTCCCCCGCCGAACCGGCGTTGAGGATGCTCTCGTACACCGGGTTGCCCGCCGCCAGCGCATCCGCCGCCACCGCCACCGCACGCTCGTTCTGCGTTTTCGCCACGCTGGCGAAGCGGGTGTCGTTGCGGCCGACGTTCAGCGTCACCTGATTAGGCTGATAGCTCAGCCCGGTGCCCAGGAACAGATAATTCGGTGCCACAGAATCAAACTGCCCGCTGATGCCCTGATCCGCCGTCAGAATGCTGTACTGTTGGCCGAGCAGGCTGCGCACTTCGCTTTGCGATAACAGGTTAGGGCTGTTCTCCAGCGAAACCGCCACCTCGCCGCCAGCGATCGTCGCCGATCCGCCGCTGTGGATCCGATCGCTCTGGCCGTTCGGCGCCACTTCCACCGCATAGCGCGAACCCGGTTCGAAACTGACGTTGTTGGCCACGTTGAGCGTGCCGATCGAGTTGCCCGGCGCCACGGTGCCGCCACGGCGGGCGGTCAGCGAACCGACGCTGCCGGCGCCACCCAGAATACCGGCGTTCTGCACCGTCACCGCCGAGGTGACCGAACCCTTGATTGCCAGCAGACCCTCGTTAACCAGCGTCGGGCCGGCATAGGTGTTGGCGCCGGTCAGCACCAAGGAGCCAATACCCTCTTTGGTCAGGCCGCCGTGGCCGGAGATAGCATTGCTCCAGACGTCCAACCCGCAGTGAATATCGTCACACACCCGTTCGGTCGGTTTGCCCTTGTCCAGTACCGCGCCGATACCCGGCAAATTCACCACAAACTGCTCGGGGCCATAGGCGCCACTGACGCGAAACTCCTCCGGAATGTCCTGTTCAGTGACGAACATGCCCGGACCGCGAATCGCTTTGCCCAGATCGATCATCCCCCAGCCGTACAGCGCATCGATACCCGGCGCGCCCATATCGACGGTGGTGGTCTTCAGTACCGAAGCGACCTGCGCGCCGGTCATGTACGGGAAGCGCTCCATCAGCACCGCAATGCTGCCGGCCACGTGCGGCGCCGCCATCGAGGTGCCGCTGTATTTGGCGTAACCCGTGGTCAGATTCTCCAGACTGTTGCCTTCGATGATCGAGCTGTAGACTTTGCTGCCCGGCGCGGCGACACAGAAGCTGGCGGTGTAACCGCAGCGTGAAGAGAAGGTGCTGATGCTGTAATCGCCGCTATTGTTCGGATCTTGCAGGCTGGCGACGGAAAGCCAGTTGGGGGCAATCTCCGGCACGAAATAGGCCAGGCCGGCCATCGCATCCGGGTTATTCAGGTTGTAGTCATTACCGGCGGCAAAAATGGTGACGATGCCGCTGCGCGCCGCATCGATAGCGCCCTGATAGGCACCGCCGGCTTTGGTGCCCAGTATCTGTTTGATTTGATCGAACTGTTTCTGCGCGTCGGCGAGAGTGAAGTGGGGGTAAGCCGGATCCTTGCCGCCCTTATCGAACTTCTCGGTGATGCCGATACCCCAGCTGTTATTGATGATGCGTGCACCGCTGGCGATCAGCGCATCCCAACCTGCCTGATACACCGCGCCGTCGTTGCCGAGAATGATGCCGTCTTCCGGCCCCGGATCACCGTTTTCCGCGCTGATGATTTGCGCATTGAACGCCACGCCGTGCATCTCGCCGCCATCGCGGTTGCCGGCTGCGATACCGCCCACATGGGTGCCATGTGAGCCGAGCGTACCGTCGGAATCCACGCTCGGCGTGCCGTCATAACGGAATGCGTCGCCTTTCTTCACCGGGATATAAGGATCGGTGTACTCACGGATGCCGGTCGTGACCAGGTTGATCACCTTGTCCTGGCTGGCAAACTCCGGATGTTGGGCATACACCGGCTGATCGAAAATACCGAGCTTAATGCCTTTTCCGGTATAACCGGCGGCGTAGGCCTGCTCGGCATGGATCGCCCCCAGGCCCCATTCAGCGTTGAATTCATTGCTGCGCCAACTGGCCGGATCGCCCTGCCTGCCGCTCTCGACATAGGGTGCGGCCTGCGCTCCGCCGATCGCCGCCAGACATAAAAGCACTGCGCTCCATTGCGCACGATTCACACCAATTTCAGGCCAGCCAAAGGCCGCCTGAACAGGCTTGACTCCTCTACGTTTACTTTCCATCCCAGATACCATCCATTGTTGTTTGCAAATGTTTTATTGGTTTTTTTGTGTAACAGTTTCGTAACACCAAATAAATAAAGCACAACAATCTCAAGCACGCCTAATGGGTCAATAGCGAGAGCGCCTGATTGGGACCGATAACCGTTCGGTAAAGGAGAGGGGATGCATAAGGATTTCAAATGACCCAGAATGGCCGTAGAGAGCGTTTTAATTGCAGCGAATGAAAATATAATTAAATGATAAATATGAATAATATAAAAACAAAAAGGCCAAAGGCTATTTTCCCTCAGGCCAATTGAAAAAGCTTACCTGCCTCTTCTTATCACTTTAAATTATAAGAATTGCCAATATTTACTCAGTGAAATGTGCTGGTTTTGACAGAAGAGAACGTTGAAAATTGGATTATCATGCTAACGGTTTTCTGCTGTGCATCGCATCTTCTTCGGCCTGCCGAATAATGGCCTTCGCCATCCACTGAGTCACATCCTGGATGCCGCCGAGATCCAACCCCCAAATATCTTTCAGTACCAGAAAAACTTCCGAACCATAAATCAGCGAAAAAGAATGAATCACCCTCTGAAGCGCCTCTGACGGCAGTTTATCCTGTAGCGGTTCTACCGCCAGCTTCAGCAGGCGTTTGCGGTTGCCGCGAACGAATTTTTCACCCGGCGTCGCGTTCGCCCACTGCTGCAACGACAGTTGCAGGGCAGCTCGCAGAGCGCCTTCATGCTGTTCCATCTGGGGATAAGCGAAGGCCAACAGTTGCTGAATACGTTTCAACGCATCATTATCCTGCGGCCGCCATTCCAGGATTGGCCCCAGACTTTCAGCCACTACCGCAGCGATCAATGCGCTTTGGGTAGGAAAATAACGATAGGCGGTAGCGCGTGATACCTGAGCATGCGCCGCAAGCTCAGTGATCGAAGGAAATGCGCCTGCGTCATACAGCGCCATGGCGCTGGCCAGCAGTAAGCGGTGGGTTTTGGCCCGAGCAGAAGTCAGGGAACTCTCTTGCTGTACAGGAAAAGCAGTTATCGGCACGTCAACCTCATACTTCTTCGCATTTTCCCAGCCGGGAAATACGCGTTCACCTTCAAACCGACTGCATCCTGCTTTGTCGGCAACATTAAGAAACCCAAAATGAGACTGGAATCTCACTTCAGACTGAAAAATGGTCTTGCAAAAATGATACTGTCGTCTCATTATGTAAATACATTAGTTATTTTAACTTAATCATCCAACGCCAGGGTTCCAAATAATTAGATAACGTTATAATTTTAATTATAAAAATAGAATTATCCAGGAAATTACAATGAGTAATACTTCAAATTCTGTCTACATTGCTACCACAGCAGATACTAAAGGACAAGAGTTGGAGTATGTACGCCAGCTTATCGCCGGGCACGATTTGCCCACTATTACCGTAGATCTCTCCACCCGTAGCGACTCTGAAAGCTCGCTGGCCGATATTTGCGCCGCGGAAGTCGCCAGCCATCACCCCGAAGGAGCCGAAGCGGTATTCTGCTCCTGTCGCGGTCAGGCTATCGACGCCATGGCGGTCGCGTTTAAACATTTTATCCTGACGCGTCATGACATTGCCGCCCTGCTTGGCCTGGGTGGCTCCGGCGGCACCGCCATCATCACTCCGGCGATGCAGCAACTACCTATCGGCCTGCCAAAACTGATGGTGTCGAGCATGGCAGCGGGGGACGTCTCCGCTTATGTCGGTACCAGCGATATTGGTATGTTGTACTCTGTGACCGATATCGCTGGCTTAAATCGCCTGTCACGCCGGGTGTTGAGCAATGCAGCACATCAGATTGTCGGGGCGGTGCGCTTCGCCACCCACGATGACGCCGATGACAAACCCGCGATAGGTCTGACGATGTTTGGCGTCACCACGCCCTGCATACGAGCGGTGGTTGCCGCTCTTGAACCTCACTGGGACTGCCTGGTGTTCCATGCTACCGGTAGCGGCGGCAGGGCGCTGGAAAAACTGATCGACAGCCGTTTACTGAACGCCGCGCTGGATCTGACAACCACCGAGGTGGCAGATTATCTGTTCGGCGGCGTTTTGCCCTGCGATAAGGATCGCTTCAGCGCCATCGCGCGCACCGGTATCCCTTGCGTACTCTCCTGTGGCGCATTGGATATGATCAACTTCGGCTCGCCAAAAACCGTGCCGGATCGCTATGCCGGGCGTCAGCTGCATCACCACAACCCACAGGTCACTCTGGTGCGCACCACCGCACAGGAGAATTCCCTTATCGGACGCTGGATCGGGGAAAAAATGAATGCCTGCGCAGGTGAAGTGAGATTCGTCATTCCGGAAGGAGGCGTGTCAGCCCTGGATGCACCGGGCCAGCCGTTTTGGGATCCGCTCGCACTGGCTGCTTTTGTGCAAGCGCTGGAAGACACGCTGCAGCAAACAAACAGACGTCGGCTGATAAAAACGCCTTATCATATTAACGATCCGCGTTTTGCGCAGGTCATTGCCGAACAATTTCAGCAGATTACTTATGCGCCGGATGATTTTTATTCTCATTGCCCGATTGGAGAACGACTTTTTGGCCAGCAATAGCTGAGCATAAGCAAAAGGGCCAGATGAATAATCTGGCCCTTTTTATTTACCCCATGATGTTATTACTGTTCGGTCGCCATTTTCGATTTCATTTTATTCATGTGGTCCATCATTTTCTGTTCGCGTTTCTGATAATTCTCATTGTATTGTTTTTTCTGCTCAGGGGTCAGCAGGTTATACATTTTATTTTCCGCTTTGGCGCGTTCCAGCATATGTTCGGACTGCGCTTTGCTGATGGTATCAATTTGGGATTTCACTTTTGCTTCATCGAAGCTGTCGCTGGCCACCAGGTTATGCAACGCCTGACGTTCCTCTTTTACGCCCGCACCGCGATTCTGATGCGATTCTTTCATGATGTCGCGCATTTGCTGGCGTTGTTGTTCGGTCAGGTTCAGGCCGGCAAATGGCCCACCTTTGCCTTCACCTTTATGGTGCATCATTTTCATCGGTGCGGCGTCAGCCGTAGCCGGTGCCGCAGTGGTGTCGGCGGCGAAGGCCATGGAAGCAGAGCCCAGAGCCAGAGTAGAAGCTACAAATAAAGCGGTCAGTTTACGCATAATCATTTCCTTAAAATTATTCTTCATCAGGAGCGCTGTACGTGAACAGGCTCTTCTTTCGTTCGTCGGGGATAATAGTAGGCCGTTAAACATAGAGTAATGCGATTCTGTGTAAATTTTTTAAAACCCAAAACAGATTTATTCGACAACTTTGAGTAAATTATGAAGAAAGTGCCTATTGTCCGGAAATTTTGATTGCCTGAGGAAATTAAAATTCCCCCCAATGGAGTTATTCCTGCCGTACCTCCCCTTTATTATAATTTACCCTCATCCGCTGCAACCGCCCTTCAACAATATGGCGGCCCCTATGGGCAGAAACCGTACGCGTTTCCCGTGACTGAGGGTTTTTCTCTTACACTCAAAGCAACCGGCGGCAAATGGGACATTTACACAGCAAAACTAATTATTGCTTATATAATAGTTTCATCACCCATGCCCGCCCGTGAAAAACGTGTTATATGATGGAGATACGTGCACTGCGGCCGCTACCGAGCCTGAAAACTGCTGCTACGCTCATTGCGGAGACCTGGCTGTCGTGCCCTTTTGAGGAATCATCATGTTCGCAGACCAAGGTCCTATGCTTCTTAACGCCCACTTTGGCACCAACAGCCCCTACTGGCGGCTGGCGTTCGACAGCAATGCCCTGGAGCTGTCCGCGGTCAAAGGCAAAGCTCATATGGCCGTAGCGCTCAGCGCCATGCAGGCGGCAAAAATCCGGCGCCTGAGCGGCATTACCGCCAGCCTGGATATCTCAATTACGCTGGTCGGCGAACCGATCCATTTGCACCTGGTAGGCCGCCGGATCAACAAGCTGGAATGGGCCGGCACCGCTTCCGCTTTCAGCGACACCAAGTCGGTTGCCCGCGATCTGGTGCATGGGCTTTCCTTTGCCGAACAGGTGGTATCAGAAGCCAATTCGGTGATTGTGATTGTCGATCAGCATGGCCGCATCCAACGTTTCAACCGCCTGAGCGAAGAATATACCGGCCTGCATGAACATGATGTCATAGGCAAAAACGTCTTTCAGCTGTTTATGAGCCCGGAAGAAGCGGCGGCATCGCGGCGAAATATCGCCGGTTTTTTCCGCAATGGTTCATCCTACGAGGTTGAACGCTGGGTCAAAACGGTAAAAGGCGAGCGGCTGTTTTTGTTCCGCAACAAATTCGTCCATAGCGGTAGCGGAAAAAACGAGGTCTTCCTGATTTGCTCAGGCACCGACATCACTGAAGAACGCCGGGCCCAAGAGCGCCTGCGGGTGCTGGCCAATACCGACATCATCACCGGCTTGCCCAATCGCAACGCCATTCAGGACAAAATTATCCAGGCCATTGCGGCACGTGGTGACAACAACGTTGGGTTGGTGTACCTCGATCTCGATAATTTCAAAAAAGTGAACGACGCCTACGGGCATATGTTCGGCGATCGCTTGTTGATGGAGGTGTCGCTGGCGGTGCTCGGCTGTCTTGAACCCGATCAGGTTCTGGCGCGCCTTGGGGGCGACGAATTTCTGGTGCTGGCCCAACAGGCCAATCGCGAGCAGTTGCAACAGTTGGCCCGGCGTATTATCGACCGGTTGAAAACGCCCTTCCGCATCGGCCTTATCGAAGTCTATACCGGCTGTTCGATTGGTATCGCGCTGTGTCCGGAACACGGTAACGATCTCGACGGCTTGATCCGTAGCGCCGACACCGCCATGTACGTCGCCAAAGAGCACGGCAAACGTACCTTTACCGTGTTCTCACCGGAAATGAACAAGCGAGTCGCGGAATATATGTGGCTGGACACCAACCTGCGCAAAGGTCTGGAGCAGAATCAACTGGTGGTTTATTACCAACCGAAAATCGATGCGCTCAGCGGCACGGTGCGCAGCGTGGAAGCCCTGGTGCGTTGGAACTCGCCCGAACGCGGCCTGATCCCGCCGTTGCAATTCATCTCTTACGCTGAAGAGTCCGGGCTGATTGGCCCGCTCGGCCGGTGGGTGCTGCAAACCGCGGCCAAACAGGCCGCTCAATGGCAACGGCAGGGGCTGGCACTGCGGGTCGCCGTAAATCTTTCCGCACGTCAGTTGGTTGATGACTCCATCGTGGAGGATCTGATCAACGTGCTGCAGCACAACCAGTTAACGCCATGCCTGCTGGACTTCGAACTGACGGAAAGCAGCCTGATTGAGGATGAGAAACGTGCGCGCGCGGTCATCACCCGGCTACGCGAATTGGGTGCACAGGTTCATCTTGACGACTTCGGCACCGGTTATTCCTCGCTGGCGCAGCTGGCGCGTATCCCGCTGGATGCCATTAAGCTGGATAAGAGCTTTGTGCGCGGCGTGAATTTCAATCCGGTTTCACAGTCGCTGGTGCGCGCTATCGTTGCGGCGGCCGAGGCGCTGAAATTCCGGGTGATCGCCGAAGGCGTTGAGACTGAAAGCGAGAACAGGTTCCTGGATGAGGTGGGCGTGGACGAAAAACAGGGATTCCTGTTTGCGCGGCCAATGCTCCCGGAACAGCTGGAACATTGGCTGCAGTCTTATTGCCCGTCACCCCCCTCAGCGTAATGCGGGCAGGTTACATCAGCCGGCACGACGCAGGTTCAGCGTATGACGATCCTGCAGCATAACCAGACGTTCGATATAGGCGCGGTCCTTCTCCTCGATAGTGAAAGCCGAATGCACCCAATCTTCGGTGATATCCATCAACTCGGAACGCGTAAGCTGCAATACCCGCTGGCGAGCGCGCAACATGGCGCGCATGCCGTTCAACTTGGGCCGGATGGTATCGATAAAGGTGCGGGTGGCTATATAGGCATCACCGGGCTGGAAAAGTTGATCGACCAGACCACGGCTTTCAAACCATTCGGCAGTGTGCGACTCGCCGCTCCAGATAAGCTCCTCCGCCAAACGCATGCCCGCCTTGCGCGCCACCAGCGAATAGCCGCCCATACCGGGGAACAGATTGAAGGCAATTTCCGGGAAACCCATGCGTGCATTGTTCTGCGCCAGAACAAAATGATGCGCCAGCGCCGCCTCAAACCCCCCGCCCAGCGCACTGCCCTCCACCATCGCTATGCTGACCGCTCCGGTATCGAACCCGCGCGCCGCCGCGTGCACACAATCAATGCAGGCGCGCGCGTAAGCCATCATCGCCTCACGTTTGCGGTTTTTAATCGCTTCGGCGAAGAACTGCAGATCGCCGCCGACGTTGAACATGTTCGGCACCAGCGAACCGGTCACCCAAAAATCAAACTGCAGCGACGACTCTTTTGCCGCCTGCGCCAGCGTCATGATGTCTTCGATCAGCGCCTGATTGAAGCAAGGACGCGGCTCGGCGCGCAGCAGCATCCACATGATGTGCCGCTCTTCCTCATAATAGGCGGAAATCTGTGTCAAAGTGCCCGCTTCGGTAAACGGACGACAGGTGGGATGATTAAGTAATTTCATATGACCTTCCATTTTCTCTATTGATAACAATTGAAACCGTTCCAGCCCCTACGGCTGCAGCAACGCCGCGATAGGTAAACCGCAGCGCCACCCCATGAGTAAACGCTTTCTTGGTGATGAAATAGATAAAAATTGGCGGGCGGCGAATGAAAAAAACCGCGCAGTCAGGCGGCTGATATAAGAATTTTACCTATCGGGTTAGCGATAACAGAGCCGCATCCAGAGAGAACCGGTTGTGCAATTAATAGTTAATTGCAATACTCAAGAGTCGATGAAAAAAGGAAACGGAATGATGGCTGATACTATTGAACATGCCACGCTGTGTCGGTTGGCAGCGGCAGGCGAAATCAACGGTGCTCAGGTTATCGGGCAACCGGGTGGGTGGGCGTTAAAAGTGTCCTTTGGTCATGCAGAGTACCCACTGGCAGCACAACGCAGCAAGCAAATAAGGGTATTCAAACGGTTGGAAACATTGGTCACTTATCTGCAGGATATCGGGATTGTCCGCTTCGAGGTCAATGCCAAAAATTACGATCCCCATAGTACAGATGCAACCCTGCGCCCGGACCGCTCTCTGGCTTTGAAGCGCGCGCATCAGGCTGCAGCTTATGAAGAGTGGCTGCGCGAACAGGTTCAAGCTTCGATGGACGACTCACGGCCGGCCCTCTCTCACAACGATGCTCAGGCGTTATTCGCCCAAAAGAAGGCTGCATTACGCAAATAAGGATATGTCATGCAATTGGAATGGAAACCAATGGCGCTGGAGGATCGTGAGGCAATTATGGAATACATTGCAAAGGATAATCCGACCGCCGCAATAGCGCTGGATGATGAGTTCGAGGCTGCGGTGGAGCGTGCCTGCCAACATCCGAAGCTATACAAAAGGGGCCGAATTGCGTCAACGCATGAAATCGTTATCAGACACCGCTACCTGCTGATTTACCGTCTTACCTACAGCCATCTGCAGGTTCTCCGGGTTCTCCATACCGCACGCCGTTGGCCACCGGTCCAGCACCGATAAGCTCATAAATTGCCCGGTTGCCGCTCCCGGCGGCCAATCGGCGGGCATTTTGGCTATAATCAAGGCTGAGACAGCCTATTTATCGTTAAGGACATCGTGACGTAATGCCTACAGGATCAGATAAAGAACCCCGTCAGCCCCGCAGTGAAACGCCGCAAAAGCCGCTGATCGCCATCAAAACCGGCAACGGGAAAATTGACCGGCGCATTTCCGGTTTTTCACGTCTGGTTGAGCGCATCAAAGCCTGGCCAAGCATCGCTCATCTGCTGCGCGCCACCGAACGCTTTAACGATCGTCTGGGCAGCCAGTTTGGCGCCGCCATCACCTACTTTTCGTTTCTCTCGCTGATCCCGATTCTGATGGTATCGTTCGCCGCCGTCGGCTTTGTGCTGGCGTCCAATCCTGACCTGCTGGCCGGGTTGATCAATAAAATTGTCGGCAGCATCAGCGATCCTACGCTGGCCAGCACGCTGAAAAATACCGTTAATACCGCCATTCAGCAGCGCACCACCGTGGGGTTGACCGGCCTGGTGCTGGCGCTGTATTCGGGCATTAGTTGGATGGGCAACCTGCGTGAGGCGATCCGGGCGCAGTCGCGTGACGTGTGGGAACGTAATCCGCAGGACCAGGAAAAACTCTATTTCAAATATACCCGCGACTTTATCTCGCTAACCGGCCTGGTAGTGGCGCTGATTATTACCCTGACGCTGACCTCCATCGCCGGTTCGGCGCAGGCGGCAATCGTCAGCGCGTTGGGCCTGGAAGGAATAGAATGGCTGCGGCCGGCGATGACGCTGATTGCACTGTCGATATCCATTTTCGCCAACTACCTGCTGTTCTTGTGGATCTTCTGGATGCTGCCTCGCCACAAGCCGAAGAAAAAAGCGCTGCTGCGCGGGACGCTGCTCGCCGCCATCGGTTTCGAGGTGATTAAGTTCGTGATGACCATGACGCTGCCGCAGGTGGCTAAATCCCCTTCCGGCGCCGCCTTTGGCTCAGTGATTGGGCTGATGGCGTTCTTCTATTTCTTCGCCCGCCTGACGCTGTTCTGCGCCGCCTGGATCGCCACCGCGCAGTATAAAGAGGATAAAACCCTGCCGGCATCCGAGCAGCCAGCCCCCTGAAGCAATGCAATCATACCGGCCATCACTCGTTGGCCGGTGTTTTGTTTTGCAATAAAGTCAAAACACCAGCACATACAACCAAAATCAAACCTTTCGCTCTGGCAAAACCAGCATAACAAACTACC
This sequence comes from Serratia inhibens, assembly GCF_003591175.1. Lineage (GTDB taxonomy): Bacteria > Pseudomonadota > Gammaproteobacteria > Enterobacterales > Enterobacteriaceae > Serratia > Serratia inhibens. Next base: position 221,328 of record NZ_QYYG01000008.1, read on the forward strand.
GGCTAACTTTTCTTTCCGATTTTTACAGCGATTAAGTCCGTATATTATTCATTTTGCAACGTTAAAACCTGCAGAGAAACGCAGCGTTGAAACATTAAGCTTTTTAACCGGTTAATAGCGGTATTGTACAAAGTTTCATCATTGAAAAGGCATTTTGCTATGACTAAGATGGATTTTTACAAATTCAAAAAATAAGAAACACTATGCAAGCATCCATCGCACCAACTCTGGACGCCGACGAGGCGTCAACACCGGTAAACTCACGCGGAAAAGTGATTGTCGCCTCGCTGGTCGGTACCGCCATCGAGTTTTTCGATTTTTATATTTACGCCACCGCTGCGGTGATCGTATTCCCGCATATCTTCTTCCCACAAGGTGACCCGACCACTGCCACGCTGCAATCTCTGGCCACCTTCGCCGTCGCCTTTATTGCGCGCCCGATTGGCTCGGCGCTGTTTGGCCACTTCGGCGATCGCGTGGGCCGCAAAGTGACGCTGGTCGCCTCGCTGCTCACCATGGGGATTTCTACCGTGCTGATCGGCCTGCTGCCGAGCTACGAAACCATTGGCATCTTTGCACCTATCCTGCTGGCACTGGCACGTTTTGGCCAGGGGCTTGGTCTGGGCGGAGAATGGGGCGGCGCGGCCTTGCTGGCCACCGAGAATGCGCCGGCTAAAAAGCGCGCGCTGTACGGCTCGTTCCCGCAGTTGGGTGCGCCTATCGGCTTCTTCTTCGCCAACGGCACCTTCCTGCTGCTCTCCTGGCTGCTGACCGACCAGCAGTTTATGGAATGGGGCTGGCGCGTGCCCTTTATCCTGTCTGCCGTGCTGGTGCTGATCGGGCTGTATGTCCGCGTATCGCTGCATGAAACCCCGGTGTTCGCCAAGGTGGCGAAAGCCGGCAAGCAGGTAAAAATCCCGCTCGGCACCCTGCTGAGCAAGCATCTGAAGGCGACCATTCTCGGCACCTTCATCATGCTGGCGACCTATACCCTGTTTTACCTGATGACGGTTTACTCGATGACCTACGGCACCACGGCGCAGCCGCTGGGGCTGGGCTACTCACGCAATACTTTCCTGTGGATGCTGATGGTGGCGGTGATCGGTTTCGGCGTGATGGTGCCGATTGCCGGCCTGTTGGCGGATGCCTTTGGCCGCCGCAAGACCATGATCGCCATTACTCTGCTGATGATCGCCTTCGCCTTCCTGTTCCCAAGCCTGTTGGGCTCCGGCAATCAGGCGCTGGTGATGGGCTTCCTGCTGTGCGGTCTGAGCATCATGGGCCTGACCTTCGGCCCGATGGGCGCGCTGCTGCCGGAACTGTTCCCGACTGAAGTGCGCTATACCGGCGCATCGTTCTCCTACAACGTGGCGTCGATCCTCGGGGCTTCGGTCGCACCTTATATTGCGACCTGGCTGGCGACCCACTACGGTCTGTTCTACGTCGGCCTCTATCTGGCAGCGATGGCCAGCCTCACGCTGATCGCCTTGCTGCTGATGAAAGAGACACGGGATCTGTCGCTGTAATCCTTGTTTTGCGGCCCCCCCTCGGGGCCGCACTTCCCGCTTTGTCTCCTGTCATAAAGTCAGACTATGCTGTGCCCTCCTCCCGTTGAACGGAAATCGATGATGTCTCTGCGTCGCAGGCTGTATTGGTACCTTGTTCCCCTGATGATTATCGCCCTGTCGCTGGCTGCCTGGTTCGGGCTGAAACCGTCCCACCCGGACGCGCTTTGGCGCATCGTCAGCCAACAGTGCTTGCCCAACCAGCAGGCGCACAATAACCCGGCGCCCTGCGCACAGGTTGACACGCAGGCCGGCTTTGTCGTGTTTAAGGATCGCAACGGGCCGCTGCAGTATTTACTGATGCCAAGCGCTAAAATTAGCGGTATTGAAAGCCCGACGGTGCTGGAAGCCGCCACCCCAAACTTCTTTGCGCAAGCCTGGGCGGCGCGCCATTTCATGGCGGATAAATATGGCAAAGAGATTGATAACGCAGATATTTCACTGGCGATTAATTCAGAATATGGCCGCAGCCAGAATCAGTTGCACATTCATATTTCCTGCCTGCTGCCGGCGGTAAAAACGCAGCTGGCGCAGTTTGCGGCGGATTATAGCGAACAGTGGCAACCGCTGCCCGGCGGCCTGTTGGGCCATGACTATCTGGTGCGCCGGGTCACTCCCAACGAATTGGCCAGGCAGGGCGCTTTCCGCCTGTTGGCCGAGGGTGTCCCGCGCGCCAAGGGCCGCATGGGCAGCTTTGGCCTGGCGATGACCGCACTCCCGGGCGGCGACTTCCTGCTGCTGGCCACCGAACGCAGCCTGCTGCCCTTTACGCTGGCCTCGTCAGAAGAGATTCAGGATCACGACTGCCGGGTGTTGAAGTAAAATGGCCCACCTGGCGGGCCATTGAGATCATTTCTTTTGCTTCATTTTTTGCAGGATTTGCCCGCATTGGTTTTCATCGCCGCCTTCGCTCGGGGAAACCAACGCCAGCAAGGCAGCTGCCGGTGTCAGCACCACACCCAGCGCCACCGCAGCCGCACCGCGCGCAATCAGCGGGCCGGTTTTAACGCCGGCATCCGGGTGCTTGAAGGTGCCTTTCACATACAAGGGTGAGCGCAGCGTCAGCACGCGCATCCCCTTGCTTTCCGGATCGATGGACAGATCCAGCCGTTCGGTGGCCAAATTGGTATTGCCGCTGATATTGATAATGGCGTTCTCGGTGTCAAAAACGAACAGCCGCGGCGCGGCGACGCCGTTGCGAATACCGACATCCGCCGCCGCACAGTTGATGCCCACGACGTCGTCACCAAACAGCTTCGCCACCAGATAGTTGCCCACATTCAGACCGAGGATTTCCATCAGCCCACGGCTGATCACGCCATTGTTAACCACCATGCGCAGTTCGCCGCTGCTGGTTGCCAACAGATCGGCCACCGAATTACCGCTGCCGGTCAGTTTGGCATCCCCGTTCATCTGCCCCAGGCTGCGCTTCATCGACGCCACGTTCGGCAGCAGTTGCTGAAGCTGGAATTTACGCGCGTGCATATCGACCCGGCCTTGCATCGGGTTTTTACGGCCGTCCAGACGAAGGGTGGCGTTGAGGTTGCCACCGGCCACGCCGAATCGCAACGGGTCCATCAGGATCACGCCGTTATCCAGCTGTAAATGGGTAGAGAGATCGCTCAGCGGCAGCGAACTGCCGCGCTCAATGCGTTGCGCGGTAAATTTAACGTCCGCATCCATCAGGTTCCAGCTTTTGGTGTCAAATTTCTCAATCGGTAACACCTTGTCGGCCGGCTGGCGGCTCTTCTCCCCACGGCCGGCTTTTTCCGTATTGGAATCCGCACCAATCAACGGCGCCAAATCGGCCAGGCGCAGCTGTTTCGACAGCACTTCACCGCTCAGTTTAGGCCGCGGTTCACTGGCCACATACTTCAAATTGCCGCGGATATCGCTGTCGCCGATTTTGCCGTCGAACTTCTGGTACTGGAACACCGCGCCACCCTTCTCGTGCAGCCGGGCGATCAGGTGCCCATCGGTAGAGTACGGCGGGGTATTCGGCAGCAACACGCCGGTCAGGGCGTACAGATTGCCCAGGCTATCGCCGGAGAATTTCACCCGCAGATCCAACCCGCCAAGGTTCATCGGATCGGACAGCGTGCCGGCCACCACCACCCGGGTTGCGCCAGAGCGCACGTCGGCTTGCAGCGGGAAAGGCACCTCCGCGTTCTGCAACGACAGCATGCCGCCCATCTTGCCGCTGCCAGACAGCGGCTCGCCGTTGTATTTGCCCTTCACCTTCCAACCAAAAACATAGTCGGGGGTGACCGCTTTGCCGGCGTCTTTTTTTCCTGTGATCTCGCTGAACGGCAGCGGCTTGCCAAGCGGATCGATCAGCGCACGGAAATCTGCCTTGAGCGTGGCGTCTTTAAAATCAATCTGACCACGATCGAAGACGATGTCATGAATATTCACCGACCAGTCGGACGTCGGTTGTTTGGGGTCACCGGCCAGGTTGAAGGTCCAGTTATTGTCGCCGTTCGCCAGCCGCTGCAAGGTGGCATTCGGCTGTTTCAGCCAAATGCGCGGAATCAATACCTCTTTGCCGAGCAGCGCCAGCGGTGCGATGCTGGCATCGGCGCGCTGCAGCTGGACCATGCTGTCGCCGGGAATATTTTTGGGATTGCCCAGCACGATGTCTTCGGCATGAATATGCGGCCACGGCACCCAGGCGCGCCAGCCGCCCTGATCTTTCTCACGCGCCCAGTCCACACCCAGCTCGCCGCGGATCGCGAACGGCCGCTGCAATTCGGCAGACACCTTGTCATTGATGGTCGGTTTAAGGCGATTCCAGTCGAAGGTCATCACAAAGACCACCAGCACGGCAATCACCAGCAGCACAATGCCGCCAACCCAGCTGAAAACTTTTCCTGTTCTTGTCATAACGCCTCCCTGAACACGCTAATCTGCCAGTAAAATTGATAAGCAGGCTTTACCAAGCCTAGCCGAGGATAGGCAAGAGTTCACGCTTTAGGCGAGCAGAGCCTCAGCTTGCCGGCGCGGCGAGGTGATAAAACTTTAAGCGGCGGCAAAAGCCTTCTACATTGAAAACGGTATCAATAACCAAGGAAAAAATATGCCCTACGTAAATATCAAAATTACTCGCGAAGGCGCGACGCCGGAGCAAAAGAAACAGCTGATCGCCGGCGTGACGCAACTGTTGGTGGATACGCTGGGGAAAAATCCGGCGACCACCGTGGTGGTCATTGATGAAGTAGAAACCGACAATTGGGGTATCGGTGGCCATAGCGTCACCGACCTGCGTGCAGCCGCTAAATAGTGGCAGTCGGCTCGCTTCGCATCGGGAAACTTTTCAGTTTCCCGATCGCGATCATAAATTAATTAAAACGTCGTTTTATTTACATTGACTCCCCCCGCCCTTGCGTTGAGACTGGAGGCATTGCGCATCCCTTTGTTTTCTTCTTCCTTTCAGCCAGGGCCGTTGACTATGACCACCCAGAAACTTGCCGTGATCGGCGAATGCATGATTGAGCTGTCGCAGAAAGGCGCGGATCTCAGCCGCGGCTTTGGCGGCGATACCTTAAATACCGCCGTCTACATTGCCCGACAGGTACCGGAAACCGCGCTGCAGGTGCATTACGTCACTGCCCTCGGCACCGACAGCTTCAGCCAGGAAATGCTGCAGGCCTGGCAACAGGAAAAGGTTAAAACCGATTTGATCCAACGGCTGGAAAACAAGCTGCCGGGGCTGTACGTGATCGAAACCGATGACACGGGTGAACGCACCTTTTATTACTGGCGCAACGACGCCGCCGCACGCTACTGGCTGGAAGGACCGCAGGCGGAGAGCCTGTGCGAGCATCTGGCCCAATTCGATTACCTGTACCTCAGCGGTATCAGCGTGGCCATTCTCAATCCGGCCAGTCGCACCCGATTGCTGGCGTTGCTGCGTCAGTGCCGCGCCAACGGCGGGAAAGTGATTTTCGATAATAACTATCGGCCGCGCCTGTGGCAGAACCGCGAGGAAACTCAACAGGTTTATCGCGATGTGCTGGCCTGTACCGACATCGCTTTCCTGACGCTGGACGATGAAGACTTGCTGTGGGGCAACCAGCCGGTGGAACAGGTAGTCCGTCGCACACAGGCATTGGGTGTGACGGAGATTGTGATCAAACGCGGTGCAGAGGCCTGCCTGGTATTTAGCGCCGAAGGCACCGAGCTTGAGATCCCGGCGCTACGGTTGCCGAAAGAGAAGGTGGTAGATACCACCGCCGCAGGGGATTCCTTCAGTGCCGGTTACCTGGCGGTACGTTTAACCGGCGGCGATGCGGCACAGGCGGCACAGCGCGGCCATCTGACTGCCGGCACGGTGATTCAGTATCGCGGGGCGATTATTCCACTCGCCGCCATGCCGCAATAATCCCGGCTCCGTAGAAATGCGAAAGGCCAGCAACAATGCTGGCCTTTTTATTGGGCTCAATATGCTAAGCCCTTAGTCGCTGGAATAACAACGCTGCAGCTTGGAAGACGACGGGTATTTAGCCTGCCACCGCGATACGTTTCATATCAGTCATATAACCACGCAGTTTGCGGCCAACGGATTCGATTGGGTGATTGCGCACCGCTTCGTTCACGTCACGCAGTTGCGCGTTGTCTACCGAAGTACCGGCTACGGATTTACCCAAATCACCGGCCTGCAGAGTTGTCATAAACTCTTTCAGCAACGGCACTGCGGCATTAGCGAACAGGTAGTTGCCGTATTCAGCGGTATCAGAGATAACCACGTTCATTTCATACAGACGCTTACGCGCGATGGTATTGGCGATCAGCGGCAGCTCGTGCAACGACTCGTAGTAAGCGGATTCTTCGATGATGCCTGCGTCAACCATGGTTTCGAACGCCAGCTCAACGCCTGCTTTCACCATAGCGACCATCAGCACGCCGTTATCGAAGTATTCCTGCTCGCTGATTTTTCCTTCGAACTGCGGCGCATTCTCGAATGCCGATTTGCCGGTCTCTTCACGCCAGTTCAGCAGTTTTACGTCGTCTTCTGCCCAGTCGGCCATCATGCCGCTGGAGAAAGCGCCGGAGATGATGTCGTCCATGTGTTTCTGGAACAGCGGCGCCATGATCTCTTTCAGTTGCTCGGACAGCGCATAAGCGCGCAGCTTGGCCGGGTTGGACAGGCGATCCATCATCAGGGTGATGCCGCCCTGCTTCAGCGCTTCGGTGATGGTTTCCCAGCCGAACTGAATCAGTTTTTCTGCGTAAGCCGGCTCGGTGCCTTCAGCAACCAGTTTGTCGAAGCACAGCAGCGAACCCGCCTGCAACATGCCGCACAGAATGGTTTGCTCACCCATCAGGTCGGATTTCACTTCGGCAACGAAGGAGGACTCCAGCACGCCGGCACGGTGGCCGCCGGTCGCGGCTGCCCAGGCCTTGGCGATCGCCATGCCTTCGCCTTTCGGGTCGTTTTCCGGGTGAACCGCAATCAGGGTCGGCACGCCGAAACCGCGTTTGTATTCTTCACGCACTTCGGTACCCGGGCATTTTGGCGCTACCATCACCACGGTGATGTCTTTACGTACCTGCTCGCCCACTTCAACGATGTTGAAGCCGTGAGAGTAGCCCAGCGCTGCGCCGTCTTTCATCAGCGGCTGTACTGCGCGAACCACTGCGGTGTGCTGTTTGTCCGGCGTCAGGTTAACCACCAGGTCCGCCTGCGGGATCAGATCTTCGTAGGTACCGACTTTGAAGCCGTTCTCGGTCGCTTTACGCCATGAAGGGCGCTTCTCGTCGATGGCTTCTTTGCGCAGGGCATAGGCAACGTCCAGGCCCGAGTCACGCATGTTCAGACCCTGGTTCAGGCCCTGTGCGCCACAGCCGACGATCACCACTTTTTTGCCTTTCAGGTAGCCGGCTTCATCCGCAAATTCGTCGCGTGCCATGAAACGACACTTACCCAATTGCGCCAACTGCTGACGCAGGTTCAATGTGTTGAAATAGTTAGCCATGGTAGAGCTCCAGTTAGATGTTGTGTCGATTTAGCTTATCGATGTTATTTTCATTCCCCGCCCTGTCTGTGCGGAGATTCGTTAAACTCAATGTATAACAGGAAACGCGTTGCTTAAATTGATATATTACGAATGTGATATTGCAATTTATGCAACACTCTTGCTGCGAGCGTACCGATATGGATTTACGTGATTTAAAACTGTTCCTCCATCTGGCGGAAAGCCAGCATTTTGGCCGTACCGCCAAGGCGATGCACGTCAGCCCGTCGACGCTTTCCCGCCAGATCCAACGGCTGGAGGAGATCCTCGGGCAACCGCTGTTTTTGCGCGATAACCGCACCGTGCAGCTCACCGATGCCGGTGAACAGCTGAAAGAGTTTGCCCAGCATACATTGTTGCAATACCAGCAGTTGAAACATTCGCTGGGCCAGCACGGCCCTTCGCTGAGCGGCGAATTGCGGCTGTTTTGCTCGGTTACCGCCGCCTACAGCCATCTGCCGCCGATCCTCGACAGATTCCGGGCGCAGCATCCCTTGGTGGAAATCAAACTGACCACCGGCGACGCCGCCGACGCAGTCGATAAGGTGCAGTCCAACGAAGCCGACCTCGGCATTGCCGGCCGGCCAGAAACCCTGCCCACCAGCGTGGCGTTCACTAAAATCGGCGAAATCCCGCTGGTACTGATTGCGCCGGCGCTCCCCTGCGCGGTCCGCAGCCAGGCGTTTGCCGAGAAACCCGACTGGGCCACCATTCCGTTTATCCTGCCGGAGCACGGCCCGTCGCGAAAACGCATCGAACTGTGGTTCCGCCGCCAACGCATCGCCAATCCGCTGATTTACGCCACCGTCGGCGGTCACGAGGCCATTGTCTCGATGGTAGCGCTGGGCTGCGGCATTGCGCTGATCCCCGGCGTAGTGGTAGACAACAGCCCTGAGCCGGTGCGTAACCGCATCTCGCAGCTGGAAAATATTTCGATGGTCGAGCCGTTTGAACTGGGCGTTTGCGTACAGAAAAAACGCCTCGGCGATCCGCTGATCGAAGCTTTTTGGCACCTGCTATAAACGGTCGAAAATCTTTAAAACGAAACCATTGCGTTGATAAAAATACCCTATGGATTTCAAGTTGCAGCCAACAACGCTGCGGCTTGAAAGACGGCGGGTATTCATAAATCAGCCGGATCGATTTGCTTCATCGTTTCCACCTGCATCAGCCAGTGATACAGCGGCTCAAGCTGTTGGAAACCCCGTGTCAGCGTCTGCACCAGGCCGGCGCTGAACAGCTTTTCTACCTGGCTGTCGCTGGCCATCACCGCGAAGGATTTGCGGTTGTACCAGGTGGCAATCTCCGCCGCCTGCTCTTTCACCAGCGGGCGCTTGTAGCTTTCCCCTACCAGTTCGAACGGTGGCCGGCAGCAGGCCGCTACCTCTAAAAACGGCTGCGGCCGGCGCTGCAGCGTATGGCGGAACAGATCCATCGTCGGCTTGTTGGCACTGTAATAACCCAGCCCATAGCGCAGCATATCCGGACCCAGTTCGAAGAAATACACCGGCGCGTCCTTCCAGTCTTTGCTTGGTCGTTTGAACGTCAGCCACATGCGGCTGCGATAACGCGATTTGTCATGAGAAAAACGCGTGTCGCGATGGATACGCGACAACGTTTTACCGATCGCCGGCCGGGTTTCAAACTGCGGATCGATAGCCAGCATGGCCGGGCTAAGCTCGGCCACCAGCGAACGAAACGGCGTCAGCAGCTCCCGCTCGTAAACGCCACGATTGGCCTCAAACCAGTCTTTGTCGTTCTCGATACGCACCTGTTGCAGAAAATTCAGGCCCTGCTGGCTGAAACCGGTGAAACTGTCTGTCATACGCCGTCCTTGTCGGTTCCCTTAGCCCTGCAAGAAAAAGCGGAACGCCGGGTTATCGGTTTCATCGTGGCAGTCGTAGCCCAACGCCTGCAAGTGTTGCTCAAACTCGGGTTCGGTCTGCGACAGCTCGAAGCCCGCCAATACGCGGCCAAAATCGGTGCCATGGCTGCGATAATGGAACAGCGAGATATTCCAGTGGGTACCCAAGGTCTGCAGGAACTTCAGCAGCGCGCCCGGCGACTCCGGGAATTCAAAGCTGTACAGACGTTCGCGCAGTGGCTTCGAAGGACGCCCGCCCACCATGTAGCGCACGTGCAGCTTGGCCATTTCGTCATCGGACAGATCCACCACCTGATAACCGTCGGCGTTAAGCTCGTCGATGATTTCCAGCCGTTCGGCATGACCGCGCGTCAGGCGAACACCGACAAAAATGCAGGCATTATCCGCATCGGCATAGCGGTAGTTGAACTCGGTCACCGAGCGCCCGCCCAGCAGTTGGCAGAACTTCAGGAAGCTGCCTTTCTGCTCTGGAATGGTCACCGCCAGCAGCGCTTCACGCTGTTCGCCCAATTCGCAACGTTCGGACACGTAACGCAATCCGTGGAAGTTCAGGTTGGCGCCGGACAGAACGTGCGCCAGGCGCTCGCCCTGAATATTGTGCTGCTGCACATACTTTTTCAACCCCGCCAGCGCCAGCGCGCCGGATGGCTCGGCAATGGCGCGCACGTCTTCGAACAAGTCTTTGACCGCCGCACAGATGGCGTCGCTGTCGACGGTGATCACGTCGTCCAGGTATTCCCGGCACAGGCGGAAGGTTTCGTCACCGATGCGTTTCACCGCCACGCCTTCGGCAAACAGCCCGACGCGCGCCAGATCCACCGGATGTCCGGCATCCAGCGCCGCACGCAGGCAGGCGGAGTCCTCCGCCTCCACGCCGATCACTTTGATTTGCGGCATCAGTTGCTTGATCAGCACCGCCACGCCGGCCGCCAGACCGCCACCGCCAACCGGCACGAACACCCGGTCAAGATGCGCGTCCTGCTGCAGCAATTCCATCGCCAACGTGCCCTGTCCGGCAATCACCGTTGGATGATCGAACGGCGGTACGAAGGTCATACCCTGTTTCTGCGACAGCTCAATCGCCCGCGCCTTGGCTTCATCAAAGTTGGCGCCATGCAACAGCACTTCGCCACCGAAACCGCGCACCGCATCCACTTTGATGTCTGCGGTGGATACCGGCATCACGATCAGCGTTTTTATCCCCAGCCGTTTGCCGGAGTAGGCTACGCCCTGCGCATGGTTACCGGCGGAAGCCGTCACTACGCCGCGCGCCTTTTGTTCTTCGTTCAGGCTGGCGATCATCGCATAGGCCCCGCGCAGCTTGAAGCTGTGCACCGGCTGACGATCTTCACGCTTCACCAAGATGGTATTACCCAGTCGCGAAGAGATTTTGCTCATGGCCTGCAACGGGGTGACCTGAGCCACCTCGTAAACCGGCGAGCGGAGCACCGCTCGCAAATACTCCGCGCCGCCGGGGGCGTCGGATAGGGGTTGTGATACCGCCATGATGCTTAGCCTCCCAGCTTGCTCTTGTCGCGCACCGCACCTTTGTCTGCGCTGGTCGCCAGGGTGGCGTAGGCGCGCAAGGCGTAGGAAACCTGACGCTCACGATTCTTCGGTGTCCAGGCGCGATCGCCGCGCGCCAGCTCAACCTCGCGGCGTGCCGCCAGTTCGCTGTCTGAGACGTCCAGCACCATGCTGCGTTTTGGAATGTCGATGTCGATCATGTCGCCATCTTCGATTAAGGCAATCAGACCGCCGCTGCCCGCTTCCGGAGAAACGTGGCCGATAGACAGGCCCGAGGTGCCGCCGGAGAAGCGCCCATCGGTGATCAGCGCACAGGCTTTGCCCAGACCCATGGATTTCAGGTAGGTCGTCGGATACAGCATTTCCTGCATGCCCGGCCCGCCTTTTGGCCCTTCGTAGCGGATGACCACCACGTCGCCGGCAACCACTTTGCCGCCGAGGATCGCTTCCACCGCCGTATCCTGGCTTTCGTAGACTTTCGCCGGGCCACGGAAGGTCAGGTTATCTTTGTCGACGCCGGCGGTTTTAACTATGCTGCCGTCCAGCGCCATATTGCCGTACAGCACGGCCAAACCCCCTTCCAGGCTGAACGCGTTTTCCAGCGAGCGGATACAGCCCTCTGCACGGTCGTCGTCCAGCGTATCCCAACGGCAATCCTGCGAGAATGCCTGAGTGGTGCGGATGCCCGCAGGGCCGGCGCGGAACATTTTCTTCACGGCTTCATCTTTGGTCAGCATGATGTCGTACTGTTCCAGCGTTTCCTGCAGCTTCAGGCCCAGGATGTTATCGACCTCGCGATTCATCAGCCCCGCGCGGTCCAATTCGCCGAGGATCGCCAGTACGCCGCCGGCGCGATGCACATCTTCCATATGGTATTTCTGGGTGCTTGGCGCCACTTTGCACAGGTGCGGAACCTTGCGCGACAGACGATCGATGTCCGCCATGGTGAAATCAATCTCGCCTTCCTGCGCCGCAGCCAACAGGTGAAGTACGGTATTGGTCGAGCCGCCCATGGCGATATCCAGCGTCATGGCGTTCTCGAACGCCGCCTTGTTGGCGATGCTGCGCGGCAGCGCGCTTTCGTCGTCCTGCTCGTAGTAACGTTTGGTCAGGGCAACGATGCGCTTGCCGGCGTTGAGGAACAGATCCTTACGGTCCGCATGGGTCGCCAACAGCGAGCCATTGCCCGGTTGGGACAGGCCCAGCGCTTCGGTCAGGCAGTTCATCGAGTTGGCGGTGAACATGCCGGAACAGGAGCCGCAGGTCGGGCAGGCGGAGCGTTCGATTTGCGCGCTGTCGGCGTCGCTGACGTTCGGGTTGGCGCCCTGGATCATCGCATCGATCAGGTCCAGTTTGATTATCTTGTCGGACAGCTTGGTCTTGCCGGCTTCCATTGGGCCGCCTGAAACGAAAATCACCGGAATATTGAGGCGCAGTGACGCCATCAGCATCCCCGGGGTGATTTTGTCGCAGTTGGAGATACACACCATCGCATCGGCGCAGTGGGCATTCACCATGTATTCAACCGAGTCGGCGATCAGTTCGCGCGACGGCAGGGAATAGAGCATGCCGCCGTGGCCCATGGCGATACCGTCATCCACCGCAATGGTGTTGAATTCTTTGGCAACGCCGCCGGAGGCTTCGATCTGCTCTGCAACCAGTTTGCCCAAATCGCGCAAGTGCACGTGGCCCGGCACGAACTGGGTAAATGAGTTGACCACCGCAATAATCGGCTTGCCGAAATCGTCGTCGGTCATTCCGGTCGCGCGCCATAATGCGCGGGCACCCGCCATATTGCGGCCGTGGGTGGTGGTGGCGGAACGGTACTTAGGCATGCTCTTCACTCCAAATGTATTCATTACAGGCGGCGAACGAACCGCCTGGGTATTTATTCTTGTCTGTCTGTCGTTTTACCCTATGGATTTCAAGCTGCAGCCAACAACGCTGCGGTTTGAAAGGCGGCGGGCAGAGTCGTTATTGATTTACCGGGTCCAACCAGCCGTACTTGTCTTCGGTCTTGCCGGTAAACAGGCCAAAGAACGCCTGCTGAATTTGTTTGGTCACCGGGCCGCACTTGCCGATACCGACCTGGATACCGTCGACGCTGCGCACCGGGGTGATTTCCGCTGCGGTGCCGGACATGAACACTTCGTCGGCCAGGTACAGCGACTCGCGCGACAACACCTGCTCGCGCACTTCGAAACCCATGTCTTTCGCCAATTTGATAATGGCGTCACGAGTGATGCCCGGCAGCGCGGAAGAGGTGAACGGCGGGGTAAACAGCACGCCGTCTTTCACTTCAAACAGGTTCTCGCCTGCGCCTTCGGAAATATAACCGTGCACGTCAAGCGCAATCCCTTCCTGATAACCGTGGCGGCGCGCTTCGCTGCCCACCAGCAGAGAGGAAAGGTAGTTACCGCCGGCTTTGGCCGCCGTTGGAATGGTATTTGGCGCCACGCGCTGCCAGGAAGAAACCATCGCATCGATACCTTGATCCAGCGCTTCTTCACCCAGATACGCGCCCCAAGGAAACGCCGCGATAATCACGTCGGTTTTGTAACCGGCCGGTGGGTTAACCCCCATGCCGACATCGCCAACAAACACCAGCGGACGAATATAAGCACTGACCAAATTGTTTTTACGCAGAGTGGCGCGGCAAGCCTCCATCAGCTCATCGACGCTTTGCGATACCGGCATGCGATAAATTTTTGCCGAGTCGTGCAGACGCTGCATATGTTCGCGGTGGCGGAATACCACCGGGCCTTTATGGGAGTCGTAGCAACGGACTCCTTCAAACACCGAAGTGCCGTAGTGCAACGCATGCGACATCACGTGCACTTTGGCGTCAGCCCAGGGAACCATCTCACCATTGAACCAAATGTAATCGGCTTTCTTCGTCATTATTCTTTATCCTTCTCGCGCCTCAGGCGCGTATTTGTTGTGATGTTGGTTGCTGGATCTCAACGCAGGAGACGTCCATCAGTTTGCTTAACTGTGATGACAGTAGATCCACCGGGCGCTGGCTGGCAACGGTCAATTCAATATTAATATTGTCGGCATTCACCGCCGAAACCATATTCATAGCACAAACCTGAAAGCCGCGATGACGCACGACGCGCAATACGCGCTCTAACATTTCAGGACGGAAACGGGCCTGGATCGAGAGTTGATGCTGCATCATGACATTTTCTCCAACATGGTTTCGTTGCCGGCGCCCGGCGGTACCAGCGGCCAGACGTTTTCGAGTTCATCAATGGACACATGCAGCAGGTAGGGCCCTTCGCTGTTGAGTAAGGCGTCGAGGGCGCCTGCCACCTGGTCTTTACAGGTGATACGCTGGCCGGGAATACCGAAGGCATTGGCCAACATCAGGAAATCGGGGTTATCGGACAGGTTGGTTTCGCTGTAACGACCGTCAAAAAACAGCTGCTGCCACTGTCGAACCATGCCTAAACGCTGGTTATCCAGTAAAACGATTTTCACCGGCAACTGTTTGCGTTTGATGGTGCCCAGCTCCTGCACGTTCATCATGAAGGAACCGTCGCCCGATACGCAGATCACCGTATCCTGCGGTCGCGCCATTTGCGCGCCCACCGCAGCCGGCACGCCGAATCCCATGGTGCCCAGACCGCTGGAGGTGATGAAGTTTTCCGGCTGTTCAAAGGTCATGTGCTGCGCGGTCCACATCTGGTGCTGGCCCACGTCGGTGGTGACCACAGTATTGGCCGGTTTGCGCTCGGACAACTGTTTCAGCAGCAGCGGCGCGTAGATCGGTTGGCCTGGGTGATCGTAACGCCAGGTATGGGTTTCTTTCAGCTCAGCGACCCGCCGCTGCCAGGCGCTGATATTCAACGGCTGTTGCAGAGCCGGCAGCAACGCTTTCAAATCGCCCTGCAATGCCACGTGCGCCTGACGCAGCTTGCTCATCTCCGCCGGGTCGATATCCATATGGATCACCTTGGCGTGCGGCGCAAACGCGTTCAGCTTGCCGGTCACGCGATCGTCAAAACGCGCCCCGACGGCGATCAGCAAATCGCATTCCTGCACCGCCAGGTTGGCGGCCTTGGTACCGTGCATACCCAGCATACCGAGATAATAGGCGTGTTCCGCGTCTGGCGCGCCCAGCCCTTTCAACGTGGCAACGCTTGGCATCCCGGTCACGGCGATAAACTCGCGCAGCGCCGGCACTGCCTGCGCCATGCCAACCCCGCCGCCAACGTACAGCATCGGTTTGTGCGCCTGCGCCAGCAACTCAGCGGCTTGCGCCAGCTCTGCCGCCGGATAGTTCAGTTCTTCCACTACCGGCATCAGGTGCGGATGCAGGTCACCCTGCGCCAGCTGGATGTCTTTCGGGATATCGATCAGCACTGGGCCTGGGCGACCGCTGCCGGCAATGGCGAAAGCTTCCGCCATGATGCCCGGCAGCGCGTCCAGTGATTCCACCAGGAAGCTGTGTTTGGTGCAGGCCAGAGACAGGCCGAGAACATCGATCTCCTGAAAGGCATCGGTGCCGATCAACGCAGAACCCACTTGGCCGGTGATTGCCACGACCGGCACAGAGTCCAGCAGCGCATCAGCCAGGCCGGTGATCAGATTGGTGGCGCCAGGGCCGGAGGTAGCGATACAAACGCCGACTTTGCCGGTTGAACGGGCATAGCCGATAGCGGCCATTGCGGCGCCTTGCTCGTGGCGGCACAGCAGGTGTTCCACCCCGCCGTCATACAATGCATCGTAAACCGGCATGATTGCGCCACCCGGATAGCCGAATACCGTATCAACTCCCTGCGCACGCAACGCTTGTACTACCCACTGAGCCCCATTCATGGTTATTTCCTCGCCTTACTTCGACAATTGCAGGGTTTTGTTCTGTTATTCATTCTCTTATCCTTAATCCACTTTTCTTATGCCAATAAAAAACCCCCGGACCTTACGGTGCGGGGGTTCTCTTGCGATTCCGGCTTGTTTTCTAAGCCTTTCTTCGTCCAAGTGCAGCCCCGCACGGTGGGATAATAATCACCACCACGCTAATCACGACTAGGCTAATCACTTGGGCAAAGGCTTTCATAATAGGTTTGTTCACTGTGCTCGTTTCGAACTAATGCCTACAGAGGTACCATAGTCACGCTCGGCATGACAACACTTTTTTTGCGTTATTATTCGACGCAATCTGGTCATACCTCGCGCAAACTATCGCGATTTCAACCGTTAGCGTGCAGGCTTGGGGTGTTCACCTCACCAGAGATTGCCTTGCCGCGCGTATCCTTGCCGAAGAACACCAGCAGTGCGATCACTATCGCCACCGTCCCGGCGATGACCGCCATCGCCAGCCCATAGTTATGGCCGTGGTGGGCAGCAATCGTCGCTTGCAGCGTTGCGTTCACCGATGCGATCAGATTACCCAACTGGTAAACGAATCCCGGCAGCACCGCGCGGGTGTTGGCCGGTACCAGTTCGGTGAGATAAGTAGGCACCACGCCCCAGGCACCCTGTACCATGAATTGCATCAAGAACGCGCCAATCCCCAGCATCAGCGAACCGCTGGAAAACGCCCACAGCGGGATCACGGGCAAAGCCAGCAGCGCAGCGATGATAATCGCTTTCCGGCGGCCAATTTTTTCCGATAGCGCGCCGAAGAAAACCCCGCCGATAATTGATGCGATATTGTAGCTAATAGCGATGATACTGACGGTTTTAGCATCGAAACCGTGCTGAACTTTCAGGAATACCGGATACATATCCTGGGTGCCGTGCGAGAAGAAATTGAAAGCCGCCATCAGCAACACCAGATAGCCGCACAGTTTCCAGTGGCTCTTCAGCACCGGCAGCAACGCGCTGCTTTCCTTGCGTTCACGCGCCGCCAGCCACACCGGCGATTCCTGTACGCAATAATAAATAAACGGCAGCAGTAAAATCGGCGCTGCGCCGATCACAAACATGCCACGCCAACCCACCACCTCAAACAGCAGGCCGTACACCACCGCCGCCAACAGATACCCGAACGGATAACCAGCCTGGAAGATCCCCGACATCAGGCCGCGTGAACGGTCCGGGATGGTTTCCATCGCCAACGATGACGCCACGCCCCAGATCCCGCCCATCGCCACGCCGTACAATACCCGTAACAGCAAAAATACCGTCAGCGACGGCGCCGCAGCAGACAGCAGCTCAAACACCGAGAAAAAGACGATATTCAGCATCAAAATCGGTTTGCGACCGTATTTTTCCGCCGCGCGGCCAAAGATCAGCGCACCGATCGGGCGAACTGCCAGCGTCAGCAAGATCGCCAGCGTCACCTCCTCCATGCCGACATGGAAGGATTGCGCGATATCGCTGAGCAAAAACACCAGCACGAAGAAATCGAACGCATCGAGCGTCCAGCTTGAAAAGCTGGCGATAGCCGCATTGCGTTGTTGCGGGGTCCAACCAAACATAATGTTATCCCTACCCTAGAGTACGAAGTCATGAGATTTAGCGGCTGCCGTGGCGGAACGCGTCGGCGGTCGGGGTTTGTTAACGAGGTGATTTTTATTTTAATCAATTGTTAAATACACCCGTTGCCCCTCCGGCCGCAACAAAGTTAGCCTGCTAATGTGTTGCAGCGTTCGCGTAATTGTTAAGAGGTATTGCCTCCCTCCTTGCGGTGTACTTCGCAAAATATTGCTATCCCTTTGAAATAAAATATCTACATTGCGCCTTTGCGCGCAGATACCTTAACGCTGCCGCGCCCCGGCGGCCCTAATCCCGCATCATGTTGCCTTCAGCAAGGAGAGCAATATGTCACTGGCGGTTATCTATACCCGGGCAACGATGGGCGTTCAGGCCCCTTCGGTGACGGTAGAAGTGCATATCAGCAACGGGTTGCCCGGCCTGACCATGGTCGGTCTGCCGGAAACGACAGTGAAAGAAGCCCGCGATAGGGTACGCAGCGCGTTGATCAACAACGGTTTCACCTTTCCCGCCCGGCGCATCACCGTCAATTTGGCGCCGGCCGATCTTCCCAAAGAGGGCGGCCGTTACGACCTGCCGATTGCCCTGGCGATCCTCGCCGCCTCCGAACAACTGCCGGCCGATCAGCTGGCGCGCTACGAGTTCCTCGGGGAGCTGGCGCTCTCCGGCACTCTGCGAGGGGTAAGTGGCGCGATACCCGCCGCGCTGGCGGCTATGGATGCCGGAAGGCAACTGATTCTCGCGGCGGCCAATGGTAAGGAAGTCGGCCTGATTGCACAGAGTGAAACCCGGGTGGCGGAACACCTGCTGGAAGTGTGCGCCTTTCTGTTGGGCAAAGGTGTTTTACCGGCGGCCAGCGCCCCGGCCGCCGCCGAAACCCGGCAGGACCCTGCCGATCTGCAGGATATTCTGGGCCAGGAGCAGGCCAAGCGTGCGTTGGAGATCGCCGCCGCTGGGGGGCATAACCTGCTGCTGGTCGGCCCGCCGGGTACCGGGAAAACCATGTTGGCCAGCCGTCTCAATGGCCTGCTGCCGCCGCTGACCGACCGGGAAGCCCTGGAAAGCGTGGCCGTAGCCAGCCTGCTGCATCACCCTGCTGAAACGCTGCCATGGCGCCAGCGGCCATTTCGTGCACCGCATCACAGCGCCTCGATGGTCGCGCTGGTCGGTGGTGGCTCACTGCCGCGGCCGGGTGAAATCTCCATGGCACACAACGGCGTACTGTTTCTGGACGAGTTGCCGGAATTCGAACGGCGCGTGCTGGATGCCTTGCGTGAACCGCTGGAGTCTGGCGAGATCGTCATTTCACGCGCCAGCGCCAAGGTCTGCTTTCCGGCCAGGGTGCAGTTGATCGCAGCAATGAATCCCAGCCCGACCGGACACTACCAGGGCATGCATAACCGTGCGTCGCCGCAGCAAGTCCTGCGCTATCTCGGGCGGCTTTCAGGGCCGTTTCTCGATCGTTTCGATTTATCGATTGAGGTGCCGTTGCTGCCGCCAGGCGTTCTCAGTAAAAAGCGCGCCGGTGGAGAAAGCAGCATTCAGGTACGGGAGCGGGTATTGCAGGCACGTGAGAGGCAGCTTTGTCGGGCAGGAAAAATCAACGCCCTGTTGAGTAATCCCGAAGTCGAGCGAGATTGTACGCTTAGCGCAGCAGACGCCGATTTTCTTGAGACTACGTTAAACAAGTTGGGATTATCGGTTCGCGCCTGGCAACGAATTTTAAAAGTGGCACGTACGCTGGCGGATTTGGCAGGGGATCGGGATATTGATAAGCGCCACCTGAGCGAAGCGCTTGGCTACCGCTGTATGGACCGCTTACTGTTGCAGTTGCACCGCAGCCTGGAATAGAAATGGGGCCTAAAGGCCCCATCGTTATCAATCGTCGCTTTCGGTGTAGTCTTCCACCGCATCAGCCTGCGGCTTGCCACCGGACAGGGTATGGAATTTTTTCGGGCGACGTGTGCGCGCCAGATATTTAGCCCATACTTTTTCCTGGTCGGTTACCGGCTCACGCTCACCGTGACACACTGCGACGAACAGCTGTTCTTCTTCAGTGGCCGGCTGGCGTTTGCCTGCGTCCAGCTCGTTGAACGCATACCCGAACCGCTCTAGCAATTGCGCTTCTTTAATGGTGAAATCGCCGTGACGGGAGAACCCGCGAGGATAATGTTTATTATCAAAAAAACGATTGGTCGTGGTGAAGCTATCCGCCATCTGACACGCTCCTAATTCTCTCATGGCCGTGCTGTTTATGGCGCGGAGTATTAGATAGGCTTGACATTGTGTAAAACAAAACATTTAAATCTTAACGATAAAAATTTCTGGAGACAGGTGTGGATACCGAATTACTGAAAACCTTTTTGGAGGTCAGTAGAACGCGTCACTTTGGCCGAGCCGCGGAATCCTTGTACTTAACGCAGTCTGCGGTCAGTTTCCGCATCCGCCAGTTAGAAAACCAATTAGGCGCGAATTTATTCACCCGTCACCGTAACAATATCCGCCTGACGCCCGCCGGAGAGCGGCTCCTGCCCTATGCTGAGAGCCTGATGACAACCTGGCAGTTGGCAAAAAAAGAGGTGGTGCGTTCGCTGCAGCATACCGAGTTGTCCATCGGCGCCACCGCATCTTTGTGGGAGGCCTACCTAACCCCGTGGTTGCAATCGCTCTACCAACAACGTGAGGCGCTACAACTGGAAGCCAGGGTTGCATTACGGCATTCTTTGGTAAAACAGCTGCATGAGAGACAGCTCGATTTGCTCATCACTACCGAGCCGCCAAAGATGGATGAGCTGGCCAGCCAGCTGCTGGGTAATTTCTCGCTGCGGCTATTCTCTTCCACCCTGCGTGATCAGCATGCGCCGATGCCGTATATCAAGCTGGAATGGGGAGCAGACTTTCATCAGCAAGAAAGCCGCATGCTGGAAGGTGATAGCCTGCCGGTGCTGACCACCACCTCGGCGCACCTGACCCGCCAGTTACTGGAAACCACCGGCGGCTGCGCCTTCCTGCCCAGCCAGTGGGAGAAGGACTACCCGCAATTGGTCGCCGCCCCCGAGATCCCGGCGATTATCCGCCCGCTGTATGCTGTGTGGCTGCAAAATAGCGACCAGCAGCCACTCATCCGGCAATTGTTGAAAATACCTTTAAACACCACAGCCTAAGACGCTATAACGGCTTCAGCCGCGGATGGCGTGGTTTGGTTCGTCTGTTGAGCCAAAACGCGCTCATCGCCTTCTGGAGGCCGATAAAGCAGAACAACAGGATACCGATGACGATTTTGGTCCACCAGGAGCTAAGCGTACCGTCGAAGGTGATATAGCTCTGAATCAGCCCCTGGATCAACACGCCAAACAGCGTGCCCAGCACGGTACCGACACCGCCGGTCAGCAGCGTGCCACCAATCACCACGGCGGCAATGGCATCCAGCTCTACACCGCTGGCTGCCAGCGCATAGCCCGCAGAGGTGTATAACGAGAAAATAATCCCTGACAGCGCCGCCAGCGTGCCTGAAAGCATATAAATCAGCACAGTGGTGCGCTGCACCGGTACCCCCATTAATGCCGCAGACACCCTGTTACCGCCGATGGCATAAACGTTATGGCCGAAGCGCGTGCGGTGTGCCAGCACTATGCCGACCGCCACCACCAACAGCATCACCAGCGCTAACAGCGTGAATCGGCCGCCTCCCGGCAGTTTCCAGGCGTAGTTAGCCAGCGTCGCATACAGCGGATGATCAATGGGTATCGACTCTTCAGAAAGAATAAAACTCATGCCGCGTACGAAGAACATCCCAGCCAGCGTGATGATAAATGCCGGTAGCTTGAGCGCATCAATGATCCAGCCCATCAGAGCGCCAAACGACGCCCCCATCAACAGAGCAATGACGAACGCATAACCCGGCGCAATACCGTAAACACCGGTCAGCTTGGCCAACAATACACCGGTGAAGGCGATCACCGACCCAACCGACAGATCGATGCCACCGGAAAGGATCACAAACGTCATCCCCACCGCCACAATGCCGAGAAACGCGTTGTCAGTCAGTAAATCGCACCATACCCGCGTTGACGCAAAGCTGGGGAACTGAGTGAGACAAAACCCGTAGCCCAGAAGAAAGACCACGAGGGTAATCAACAATGACAGATTACGTTTGATCATGGCTTCCGCCTCCTTAACAGCCGGTGCAACGACACGCTCGGCGATTGAACCATCAGCACCGCCAGAACCACTATCGCCTTCAGCACCAGATTGAACTCCGGCCGATAGCCGGACAGCAGAATACCGGTATTCATTCCCTGGATTATTAATGCCCCAATGACTGACAAAAAGAGGTTAAAACGCCCTCCCAGCAAGGATCCTCCGCCAATCACCACCGCTAAAATCGCATCCAGCTCCAGCCACAGCCCGGCATTGTTGGCATCTGCGCCACGGATATCCGCAGTCACAATAATCCCGGCTACGGCGGCGCACAGCCCGCAGATCACATAGACTGCCATGACCACCCAGCGTGTACTGACCCCCGCATTGCGCGCCGAACGCAGATTAATCCCCACGGCCTCTATAAACAGTCCCAGCGCGGTTTTGCGCGTCAGCAGCCAGATCAACAACAGCATCACGGCGGCAATGATCGCCGGCATCGGCAAATACATCAGCGCGCCGCTGCCCAACTGCGCCAGACCCTCGCGTTCGAAAGTGACGATTTGCCCTTCGGTGATCAGCTGTGCAATACCGCGACCGGCCACCATCAACATCAGCGTGGCGACGATCGGTTGTATCTGCAGCACCGCCACCAGAAATCCGTTCCACAGGCCACACAACGCCCCCGCGGCCAGCGCGGCGGCCAGCACGTAACCCAGTGGATAACCCGCGCTGGTCAGCGTTGCCGCCGTAGCTCCGGCTATTGCCATCACCGCCCCTACGGAAAGATCTATCCCCCCGGTGGCGATAACCAGCGTCATGCCCAAGGCAAGCAACGCGACCGGCGCACCGCGGTTAACGATGTCGATCACGCTGCCAAACAAACGGCCATCCTGAATGTGAATGGAAAAAAAATGCGGTGCGACCAGGCTGTCGATCAGCAAAATCGCCGCCAGCGCTCCCAACTGCGTCGCCCCGGCAGGGAATACCCATTTGACTTTGCGTGGTCCACCGGTCATGGAGAAGCTCCTGTGGTTCATCCTGCCCCCTGTTGCACAGCAATCGCCTGCATAATTGCAGGCACCGTAATAGCCGCATGCTCAAGCTGCGTAACGTGTTTTCTGTCGCGCAATACCACGACGCGATCGGCATATCCCGCCAGTTCTTCCAGTTCAGAAGAAATCACCAGTAGCGCTAACCCTTCATCGCACAGCCTTTCAATCAGCCGAATAATTTCAGCATGCGCACCAACGTCAATCCCGCGCGTCGGTTCATCCAGGATCAAAAAGCGGGGTTTGGTCGCCAGCCAACGCGACAGCAACACCTTCTGCTGATTCCCCCCGGACAGGTATTGGATCTGTTGCTCCGGCCCCGGCGTGCGAATACCCAACAATTGGATAAAACTCTCGGCAATGCGGGTTTGCTCTCGTAGCGAAAGCGGCTTTAACCAGCCACGCTGAGCCTGAAGGGCCAGAATGATATTTTCTCGCACCGTCGCGGCACCGATAATTCCGTCGGTTTTACGATCCTCCGGGCAATAACCGAAGCCGAGACTGGCAGCTTTGCGCGGTGTGCGAATATTCACCGCGTGGCCCTCCACTTTCGCACTGCCGCTATCATGCGATTTGATGCCGAATATCAGTTGGGCCGTTTCGGTGCGCCCCGAACCGAGCAGACCGGCCAATCCGACAATCTCACCCGGCTTTATTCTCAGATCGAAGGGTTCAACCATGCCACGACGCCCGTAGCCGTTAAATTCGACCAGCGGAGACGCATCCGTCGGCGCATGCTCGCCCCGCTTGAGCAACGACTCGTCAAAGGCGTGACCGAGCATCATCTGGACCAGCTCCAGCCGTGGCAAGTCGTTGGCAGGCTTGGTGCCCACCAACTTACCGTTGCGCAGCACGGTAATGCGATCGCTGATGCGGTAAACCTGATCGAGGAAATGAGTGACAAAGATCATGCCTATCCCCTGCGATCGCAGCTGACTGAGAATATCCAGCAGCATGGTGACTTCTTTAGCATCCAGGCTGGCAGTGGGTTCATCCAGGATCAGGACTTTGGCTGAAAGATCGACCGCCCGGGCGATGGCGACAATCTGCTGGATCGCAATCGAATAATTGCCCAATGGCTGGCTGACATCCAGCTGCAACCCATAGCCCTGCAAAAGTTGCCGGGCTCTTCGCTGCATGCTTTTTTGATCGACCAGGCCGAAACGGGTCGGCTCGCGGCCGATAAACAAATTGGCGGCTACCGAGATATTCGCCAGCAAGTTAACTTCTTGATAAACCGTGCCAATCCCCAACACCTGCGCCTGCGCGGTGCTTTGCGGCGCAATGGCTTTGCCCTCCAGCAGGATTTCACCGGCGGAACGTTGATAAACCCCGGTTAGCGCTTTTATTAGCGTGGATTTCCCCGCGCCATTTTCACCCAGCAGCGCCATGATCTCTCCGCGCTGCAGAGTGAAATCAACCTCTTCCAGCGCCTTTACGCCAGGAAACTCGACGGATAATCCCTTAATCGCCAATAACGTGGTCTGAGATGCGGCCATCTTTTGTCCCGTCGGTGAGTGGATTAATAACCCATGCTTTTCTTCAGCTCAAATTCCTGTTTTGCGGTATCAGGCTGCAGCAGTTTCGATTCGGTCTGAATAAACTTCGCGGGTTGCGTGCCGTCTTTCTTCATCGCCAACAGCGCGTCGAACGCAGGGCCGGCCATATTCGGCGTCAGCTCGACTGTCGCATTGGCCTCGCCGCTGATCATCGCTTTGAAAATATCGGGAACACCGTCGATAGAGACAATTTTGATTTGTGAACCCGGTTTCAAGCCGGCTTCTTTAATCGCCTGAATGGCACCTATCGCCATATCGTCGTTGTGCGCATAAACGGCGCAGATATTTTTGCCATTCTGTTCAGCCTTGATAAAGCTTTCCATCACCTCTTTACCTTTGCTGCGGGTAAAATCGCCGGATTGCGAACGGATGATTTTTACGTTGGCGGCGCTGGCGATACCGTCGGCAAAGCCTTTCTTACGGTTGATTGCAACGCTTGAGCCTACAGTCCCTTGCAGTTCCACCACGTTACAAGGCTTGCCGGCCACCTCTTTTACCAGCCACTCTCCCGCGACTTTGCCTTCATGCACACTGTCTGATGCCACCGCAGCGGTATACAGCGAGGGATCGTTCACCTCAATCATCCTGTCGAGCAGGAATACCGGGATTTTGGCCTCTTTCGCCTCTTGCAGCACCGGGGTCCAGCCAGTAGCAACAACCGGCGCAATGAAAATAGCGTCAACGCCCTGGGCAATAAAAGATCTTACCGCTTTGATCTGATTCTCTTGTTTTTGCTGCGCATCGGCGATTTTCAGCGTAATTCCGCGCTTTTCCGCTTCTTGTTTTGATACCTTGGTTTCCGCCGAGCGCCAGCCCGATTCAGAACCAATCTGAGAAAAACCGACGACCAGCGGTGCTGCCTGTGCCGTACCGATCAATGCGCCTGTAATGGCGGCTGCTAACAGCAGACGTTTAACCATGTTGTTCTCCTCGCTTTGCACAGGGATGTGACTCCCTCCGACAGGGGTAGTCGTTGTTGTATATGCTGCATATTTTTCTGGTGAAGTTGGCGCCTAAAGGGTCGGGCGCTAATTAGGTGTAGCTGAAAATCAGGCAGGAATAATGCGCGGCATCACATCGCGGCAGAACAACCATTTTGTACATGGATTCAGCTAAAAATGTCTAAATTGGGAACGATTTCAGAGGGATTTTTAGGCAATCTTTCAGAAGGGTAGCGGGGATTATGGAAATGCAGAAAGCAAAAAAAACCCTTCGCTTTCGCAAAGGGTTTTTAATATGGCAGGGGCGGAGAGACTCGAACTCGCGACACCCGGTTTTGGAGACCGGTGCTCTACCAACTGAGCTACGCCCCTAAATCTCGCTTAACATTATGCCTGCTAAAATTAGCAGGCATAATTTAAATAAGTGGCGGAACGGACGGGGCTCGAACCCGCGACCCCCTGCGTGACAGGCAGGTATTCTAACCAACTGAACTACCGCTCCACCGATTCTTTTACGTTGCATCTTTCGATGCAGGCAAAACCGCG
>NZ_QYYG01000009.1 GCF_003591175.1 Serratia inhibens
ATGTGGGCCTGAACGGCGCCATCGTGGGCATGACCAGCTTCGGCGAGTCGGCCCCGGCAGACCAGCTGTTCAAAGAGTTCGGTTTCACCGTGGACAACGTGGTGGCCAGGGCGCAGGCGCTGCTGAAGTAAGTCACGGCAGGGGCGCGGCACGCTGCGCCCTGAACCTGATGACGCCAGGCCCGGCAAATTTGCCGGGCTTTTTATTGCCTAAAAATCGCCCAGCCTCACAAAACGCGAAGATAAAAAATCAACGGCGTTGCTTAAGAACCAGGATTAACTATATGTTAATTTTTAGTTTCTTAAATGTAGCAAGGGGTTGATCATGTGGACAAGAATTGGTGCGTCTGTGGTTGTGATCGCGGTACTGGGGGCTGCGCCTGCTTATGCCGACTTCCCGGCAGGTTATCCGGCTGATTATCAGAAAATAGTCGATGGCGCGAAGAAAGAAGGCAAGGTAGTCATCTATTCCACCACCGATATTAAAGCTGCCGGCCCGCTGATTCAGGGATTCGAAGCGCTGTATCCGGGCGTTAAAGTCGAATACAACGACATGAACAGCACCGAATTATACAACCGTTATATCAGTGAACAGGCGGCGGGCGGCACCAGCGGCGACGTGGTTTGGAGCTCGTCGATGGACACCGCGCTGAAACTGGCGACCGACTACGCGCAGGAGTACGCCTCGCCGGAACAGGGCCAACTGCCTAAATGGGCGGTCTGGAAAGAGAAGGCCTACGGCACTACCTACGAGCCGGTGGTCTTCATCTATAACAAACGGCTGATCCCGCAGGGTGACGTACCGGACTCACACGCCGCGCTGGCAAAACTGATCGCCGGCCAGACCGACAAGTTCAAAAAGAAAGTCACCACCTATGATATTGAAAAGTCAGGGCTGGGTTTCATGTTGTCGGTACAGGATTCCAAGGCCGATCCGCACTATTTCGCTACCCTGGCTGACGTCGCCAAAGGTGGCCTGGCGGTACAATCTTCTACCGGAACCATGATGGAAAGGGTGTCATCCGGTGAAAACCTGATCGGTTTCAACATTCTGGGTTCTTATGCCGAGGCCCGCGCCAAAACCGACCCTTCGCTCGGTATTTCTTATCCGAAGGATTACACGCTGGTGCTGTCGCGCGTCTCCTTTATCAGCAAAGAGGCTGCCAACGCTAACGCAGCGAAACTGTGGCTTAACTACGTGCTGTCGGAAAAAGGCCAGAGCATACTTGCCAATCAGGCGGACATTCCGTCCATCCGTAATGACATTGAAGGCAAGAACGACATTGAAGGCATGACCAAAATGCTCGGCAATGCGCTGAAACCTATCCCGGTGGATGAGAGCCTGTTGGAGTATCTGCAGCCGGTCAAACGCCTGGATTACATTAAGCAGTGGCGCACCGCCGCCGCAAAATAATAACCGGATCCGGACGCGCGCCTGCTGCTGCGGCGTGCGCCCTTTGGTCGTCGTCGTTTACAACCATTGGGATATTTTTATGGAAGCATGGCGCAGAAAGTGGCAAAGCCTGCCGCGCGGTCTGGTGGTGTTGGTAACCGCATTGGTTATTTATGTACCGCTGTCGTTTATCGTGATTCAAAGTTTCCTCTCCGCCCCCTTTTTCTCCCCGTCCAAGGTGTTCAGCCTTGAGGCGTTTCAGTTCATTTTTACCGACCCCGACTTTTACAAGGCGCTGAAAAGCGGCTTTATTCTGGCTTTCGGGTTGGTGGTGATCGCCATTCCGTTGGGGGGTATTCTGGCCTTTTTGATGGTCAGAACCGATTTGCCCGGCCGCCGCTTCATTGAGCCGCTGATCCTGGTGCCGATCTTTGTCTCCCCGATGGTGCTGGGGTTTGGCTACGTGGTGGCCGCCGGACCGGTGGGGTTTTTCTCTCTGTGGGCGGAGGCGCTGCTGGGCTTCGTGCCGTGGAATATCTACTCGATGTCCAGCATCGTGGTCATCGCCGGGCTGACGCACGTTCCTCACGCCTATTTGTACATTTCTTCGGCGCTGCGCAGCGTGGGTTCCGACGTGGAAGAGGCGGCGCGCACGGCGGGGGCCTCGCCTTTGCAGGTGATGACCGCAGTCAGTTTGCCGATGGTGCGACCATCCATTCTCTATGCCGGGGTGCTGCTGTTCTTCCTTGGGCTGGAGGTGTTCGGCCTGATGCTGGTGCTGGGCGATCCGGAAGGCAACCTGGTGCTGGCAACCTACCTGTATCAACTGACCAATAAGCTGGGTACGCCGTCTTACCATCTGATGGCGGCGGTGGCGGTGGTGCTGATCTGCATCACCATTCCGTTGGTGATGCTGCAGCGCCGTCTGATGCGCACCGCCAACCGTTTCGTTACCGTCAAAGGCAAGGCTTCGCAGGCCCGTGCGCTGCCGCTGGGTAAATGGCGCTGGGTCGCCGGTGCCGTGGTGGTGTTCTGGCTGACGGTCACCATCGGCGTACCGCTGGTAGGCGTGGTATTGCGCGCCTTTATCTCCAACTGGGGCGTGGGCGTTTCCATCTGGGACGAGCTGTCGCTCAATACCTTCCGCACCATCTGGCAGCAGCCCAACCTGCTGCGGGCGATTGTCAACTCGATGGCGATTGGGGTGTTCGGCGGCGCGCTGGCGGTAGTTTGCTATCTGTTTATCGGTATCGCCATGCACCGCAAGCCCGACGGCGCGACCCGTTTCCTCGATTACAGCGTGCTGGTGCCGCGAGCGGTGCCGGGCCTGCTGGCCGGTCTGGCTTTCCTGTGGGTGTTCCTGTTCCTGCCGATGTGGCTGGATAAGTCGCTGAAAGAGGGCTGGTTGTCGGCGTTGCCGGTGGCCGAGTGGCTGCGGGAGAACCTGATCGTCTGGCTGCGCTCCTTGCGCAGCACCATCTTCAGCGTTTGGCTGGCCTATACCGTGGTGTGGATGGCTTATGGGCTGCGGCTGATTTCCTCTACGCTGCTGCAGGTCGGTCCTGAACTGGAGGAGGCCGCGCGCAGCGCCGGTGCGACCCGTGGCCAGATCACCCGACACG
This sequence comes from Serratia inhibens, assembly GCF_003591175.1. Lineage (GTDB taxonomy): Bacteria > Pseudomonadota > Gammaproteobacteria > Enterobacterales > Enterobacteriaceae > Serratia > Serratia inhibens. Next base: position 3,015 of record NZ_QYYG01000009.1, read on the forward strand.
TCACCATTCCGCTGTCGCGCTACGGCCTGATTGGCTCGTGGCTGTTGATGTTCCTGATTTTTGAACGCGAGTATTCCACCGGGGTGTATCTGCTTTCTCCGGGCACGGAAACCATAGGATCGATGCTGGTTTCGCTGTGGGCGGCGGGTGCCATTGATATCGTTGCGGCGCTCTCCTTTATCAACATCCTGCTGGTGGTGTTAGGTCTGGGTATCGCCCTGCGCTTTGGAGTGAAATTACATGATTGAACTTTCGGTAGAGAACCTGCATTTGACCTACGGCGATAACCCGGTGCTGAAAGGCGTTTCGATGCAGTTGAAGCGGGGCGAAGTGGTTTCGCTGCTGGGCCCGTCGGGCAGTGGGAAAACCACGTTGCTGCGTGCGGTTGCCGGGCTGGAAAAGCCAACGCAGGGTCGTATTATCATCGGCAGCAACAGGGTATACGATGGTGCTGCTCGCAGTGAGATCCCGGCTGAAGAGCGCAACCTCGGGCTGGTGTTCCAGTCTTACGCTTTATGGCCGCATAAAACCGTGTTCGAGAACGTTGCCTACCCGTTGAAATTACGTAAAGTCGCCTCGGCGGAAATCACCCAGCGGGTGCAGGGCGTGCTCGATCAGCTTGGGCTGGGGGCGTTGGGCAAACGCCATCCGCACCAGCTTTCCGGTGGCCAGCAACAGCGCGTGGCGATTGGCCGGGCGCTGGTGTACAACCCGCCGGTGATCCTGCTCGATGAACCCTTGTCTAACCTGGATGCCAAGCTGCGCGAAGAAGCGCGGGTGTTTTTGCGCGAGTTGATTATCAAGCTTGGCCTGTCGGCGCTGATGGTGACCCACGATCAGAATGAGGCGATGGCGATTTCCGACCGTATTTTGCTGCTCAACAACGGGAAAATCGAACAGCAGGGCACGCCGCAGGAAATGTACGGTTCACCTTCAACGTTGTTTACCGCCGAGTTTATGGGCAGCAATAATCGCCTGTACGGCAAGGTCACGGAGGTGAGTGACGGCAAAGCGCGTATCGAAGGTAAAGACTGGGCGCTGTGGGGCATGGCGGGTGCGGGGGTAAAAGCCGGCGAAGAGGGGACGGCGGTGATCCGTGTCGAGCGCGTGCGCCTGGGGGACGATCCTCAGGGGAATCAACTTGAGCTGCCGCTGCTGACCAGTATGTATCTTGGCGATCGCTGGGAATATCTGTTCCGCACGGTGGCCGAGGATTTTGTGGTGCGTGCCTATGGCAGCGAGGTGCGCGGGCAGGCGTTGTGCCGTCTATCCTTGCCGGCAGAGCATCTGTGGATTTTCCCCAAAGAATAATATCGGCAAGGCCGTACCCTGTTACGGGGGCGGCCGCATGGCTATAAATTCAGCATCCCGCCCTGTGTCTTTGGCGCGGCCTTAAGTCAAAAGTGTGCGCTAGATCATCTTATTCTCGCAAAACCTTCTCGCGTTGCCCACCGGCTTGCTGCACCTGTTCCTTTTGGCAAAACTTTGGTTTATGCTCGGCTGAAGCGTTTCAGTTGTGGCGGTATCTCGCAGAAATGCCCGAGTGACGCCGGTGAATTATCGCCGGCAGGCAGGAATAATGTTACGCGACGATTCACAGCAGGCGGTGCGATACACTACTCTATGCAGGTTAGTCAGATAACCAGCCCGTGCCCTCTCAATGCCGGTGAACGCGCCCGGCGGAAGAAGGCCCTTTTTCAGGAGCAGCATGACCATCCGCATAGCGATAAACGGTTTTGGCCGCATCGGCCGCAGCGTTTTACGCGCACTGTATGAATCGGGACGTAGAGCGGAAATTTCCGTGGTGGCGATCAACGAACTGGCGAACGCCGAAGGTATGGCCCACCTGCTGAAATACGACTCCAGCCATGGCCGCTTTGCCTGGGATGTCCGCCAGGAATGCGACATGCTGACCGTTGGGGATGACACTATCCGTTTGCTGCATCAGCCGGCGGTAGAACGGCTTCCCTGGGGCGAGCTGGGCGTCGACGTAGTGCTGGATTGCAGCGGCGTGTTCGGCAGCCGGGCGGATGGCGAGGCCCATCTGGCGGCGGGGGCGAAGAAGGTCCTGTTCGCTCATCCGGGCGGCAACGATCTGGACGCCACCATCGTGTTTGGCGTCAATCATCAGACGCTGCTGGCGGAACACCGTATCGTGTCCAACGCGTCATGCACCACCAACTGCATTATTCCGGTGATCAAGCTGCTGGACGATGCCTTCAGCATCGAATCCGGCACCGTGACCACCATTCACTCGTCGATGAACGATCAGCCGGTGATAGATGCCTATCACCAGGATTTGCGGCGTACCCGCGCGGCGAGCCAGTCGATTATTCCGGTCGACACCAAGCTGGCCGCCGGCATTACCCGCATTTTTCCGCAGTTTTGCGATCGTTTCGAAGCGATTTCCGTGCGCGTGCCGACCATCAACGTGACGGCTATCGATCTCAGCGTCAGCGTCAGTTCGGCGGTGAAAGTGACAGAGGTCAACCAGCTGTTGCAAAAGGCCGCACAGGGATCTTTTCGTGGTATAGTCGATTACACGGAACTACCATTAGTCTCGATTGATTTTAACCATGACCCGCATAGCGCTATCGTCGACGGTACGCAGACCCGGGTCAGCGGGCAGCACCTGATCAAGACCTTGGTTTGGTGCGATAATGAATGGGGCTTTGCCAATCGGATGTTGGATACAACACGGGCAATGGCCGCAAGCGGTTTCTAGTACGGCGGCATCGGCAGCCTGCCGGTGCGTCGCTTAGGCAACTTTAAAGAGAGTTAACCAAGAGGGTTCACCATGTCTGTAATTAACATGTCCGATCTGGATCTGGCAGGTAAACGCGTTCTGATCCGCTCCGATCTGAACGTACCAGTGAAAGACGGTAAAGTGACTTCCGATGCACGTATCCGTGCTTCCCTGCCGACGATTGAAGCTGCGCTGAAACAAGGTGCTCGCGTGATGGTAACGTCCCACCTGGGCCGTCCTGTCGAAGGCGAATACAACGAAGAATTCTCCCTGCTGCCCGTTGTAAACTATCTGAAAGAACACCTGAAAAACCCGGTACGTCTGGCTAAAGACTACCTGGAAGGCGTTGACGTTGCAGAAGGTGAGCTGGTAGTGCTGGAAAACGTCCGTTTCAACAAGGGCGAGAAGAAAGACGATGAAAGCCTGTCCAGGAAGTACGCGGCGCTGTGCGACGTATACGTGATGGACGCTTTCGGCACCGCGCACCGCGCGCAGGCTTCGACTCACGGCGTGGGCAAGTTTGCCCCGGTAGCCTGTGCAGGCCCGCTGTTGTCAGCAGAACTGGAAGCTCTGGGCAAGGCGCTGAAAAGCCCGGCTCGTCCGATGGTTGCCGTGGTTGGCGGCTCTAAAGTTTCGACTAAATTCGATGTGCTGAACTCGCTGGTGAAAATCGCCGATACGGTGATCGTGGGCGGCGGCATCGCCAACACCTTCGTGGCTATCGATAATAACGTCGGTAAATCTCTGTACGAACCTGACTTCGTCGAGGCAGCGAAAAAACTGCGTGACGAGTTTAAAATTCCGGTTCCTACCGATTCTCGCGTAGGTACGGAGTTCTCTGAAACTGCACCTGCTACCTTGAAAAAAGTCAGTGAAGTCAACGATGATGAAGAGATCATGGACTTCGGTGACGAAACCGCGCTGGCTATGGCCAAGTTGCTCAAAGAAGCCAAAACCATTCTGTGGAATGGCCCGGTTGGCGTATTCGAGTTCCCTAACTTCCGTAAGGGCACCGAAATTGTCGCGCGCGCTATCGCAGACAGCGAGGCATTCTCTATCGCTGGTGGCGGTGATACGCTGGCGGCTATCGATCTGTTCGGTATTGAAGATAAAATCTCTTATATCTCTACCGGCGGTGGTGCCTTCCTGGAGTTTGTGGAAGGTAAAGCGTTACCGGCAGTAGTGATGCTGGAAGAGCGCGCCAAGCAGTAATTCAGACAACGGGAGGCGAAAGTCGCCCGTTTGTTTTATACCGCGCGGCCAAGGCGGCGCGGCATGAAAAAATCGATTTACATCCATCTACGGCCGACGAAACAGGACAAAGTAACATGTCTAAAATTTTTGATTTCGTAAAACCGGGTGTCATCACTGGTGATGACGTTCAGAAAGTATTCGCAGTAGCTAAAGAGAACAACTTTGCGCTGCCAGCAGTGAACTGCGTGGGTACCGACTCCATCAACGCCGTGCTGGAAACAGCCGCGAAGGTACGTGCTCCGGTTATCGTTCAGTTCTCCAACGGCGGTGCCGCGTTTATCGCCGGCAAAGGCGTGAAGACTGACGTTCCGCAGGGCGCAGCGATTCTGGGCGCGATTTCTGGTGCACATCATGTTCACCAGTTGGCTGAGCATTACGGCGTGCCGGTCATTCTGCACACCGACCACTGTGCGAAGAAACTGCTGCCATGGCTGGACGGCCTGTTGGACGCGGGCGAGAAGCACTTCGCCGCTACCGGCAAACCACTGTTCTCTTCCCACATGATCGACCTGTCTGAAGAGTCTCTGGAAGAAAATATCGAGATTTGCAGCAAATACCTGACTCGCATGGCGAAGCTGGGTATGACTCTGGAAATCGAACTGGGCTGCACCGGCGGTGAAGAAGATGGCGTGGACAACAGCCATATGGACGCATCCGCTCTGTACACCCAACCGGAAGACGTGGCTTACGCGTACGAAAAACTGAACGCCATCAGCCCACGCTTCACCATCGCGGCGTCCTTCGGTAACGTGCACGGCGTATACAAGCCAGGCAACGTTAAACTGACTCCGACCATCCTGCGTGATTCTCAGGACTACGTGTCCAAGAAATTCGATCTGCCGCACAACAGCCTGAACTTCGTGTTCCACGGCGGTTCCGGTTCTACCGACGCAGAGATCAAAGAGTCCGTAGGTTACGGCGTGATCAAAATGAACATCGATACCGACACCCAATGGGCAACCTGGGACGGTATCCTGCAGTACTACAAGGCGAACGAAGGTTACCTGCAGGGCCAGTTGGGCAACCCGAAAGGCGCTGACCAGCCGAACAAGAAATACTACGATCCACGCGTATGGCTGCGCGCAGCCCAGACATCCATGATTACTCGTCTGGAACAGGCTTTCAAAGATCTGAACGCAGTAGACGTTCTGTAATCTCGGTTAGCTGTTTTGCCATAAAGGCTCCCCTCGGGGAGCCTTTTTCGTTTTAGCTCAACAGACCGGCACCGACGTTAATCGACAGCCCCAGGATCACCATATTGAACACGAAAGAGATGATCGATTGCAGCAGGGTGATTTTGCGCACCTCCGCCGCGCCGACCGCCACATCGGCGGTTTGCGACGCCACGGCGATGGTGAAGGAGAAGTAGGCGAAGTCCAGATAGGTCGGTTCGGCAAGATTGCCGGGGAACACCAGCGGCAGCGGGTCCTGCTGCGCGCCCTTGCGGTAAAACTGATGGGCGTAGTGCATGGTGAAGGCGGTTGGCAGCAGCAGCCAGGACACCACCAGCGTGGTACCGGTCAGCGTCAGATGCAGCGTTTTCAGCGAGTTACTGACCTGCCTGGTGGTGCCCAGCTCAAACATAATCGACAGAATGCTCACCAGACAGCCGATGCTGACCAGCGCCAACACCATGCTGGCGCTTTCATCCTGCGAACGGGCAATCTGGCGGATGTGCTGCGGCGTGCTCACCAGCATCAAACGCCAGAGAAACAGCAGATAGAGCCAGGCCAGCACGTTCCAGCCAATCATCAGGCGTTGCAGTTCAGAGAGCTGAGCCGGCAGCAACAGGTAGCACAGGATGCCGGCCCCCACCGAAAGCAGCAGTCTCGGCCGGACTTGCCAGTAGTGTTTAATCGACGACGGAATGTACATGAGGGGCTGGATTCCTTGGTAGCATGATGGGGTAGCGCTTTGTTTAGCATAGAGGCAATAGCCTTAAACAGGTTGCTGTTTCGGCTTTTTTAGTGCCTGCGGTTGGATGCCGGGCGAATGTTGGTTAACCTAAGGCAGTGGTTTCCAACTGACGATTGATGTCAGTGTATTTTTGCGAGTTTATCCCTTTAGGGGCAGAGTTAGGACAACACGAATGAAAGATTTGAATGTAGTAGACGGTATCAACGGCGCCGGTAACTGGCTGGTGAAGAACCAGGATCTGCTGATCCAGTACGCGGTGAACATCGTTGCCGCTATCGTTATCCTGATTATCGGTTCGATCATTGCCCGCCTGATAGGCAACGCATTAAACCGCGTGATGAAGCTGCGCGGCATTGACGCCACGGTAGCGGATTTCCTGGCGGCGATCGTGCGTTACGGCGTGCTGGCGTTTACCTTTATTGCGGTGCTGGGGCGCATTGGCGTGCAGACCACTTCGGTGATCGCCGTACTGGGTGCCGCCGGTTTGGCCGTTGGTTTGGCGCTGCAAGGCTCGCTGTCCAACTTTGCCGCCGGCGTGCTGCTGGTGATCTTCCGTCCGCTGCGCGTGGGCGAGTATGTCGATTTGGGCGGTGTGGCCGGTACTGTCGATCAGGTGCAAATTTTCTCTACCACTCTGCGTACCGCAGACAACAAAACCATCGTGGTGCCGAACGGCAAAATCATTGCCGGCAACATCATCAACTACTCCCGCGAGCCGAATCGCCGCGTGGATATCGTGGTGGGCGTGGCCTATAACGCCGACATCGACGTGGTGAAAAAGGTGCTGGGCGATGTGATCGCGGCTGATAAGCGCATCATGCACGCCAAGGGTGTGACCGTGCGTCTGAACGAAATGGCGCCGTCTTCGCTGAACTTCGTGACCCGTTCCTGGACCACTAACGCGGAGTACTGGAATGTGTACTTCGATCTGATGGAAAACTTCAAGCGCGCGCTGGATGCCAACAACATCGGTATTCCATTCCCGCAGATGGACGTTCATCTCTATCGTACCGAACAAGCCGCCGCCAAAGCGGAATAAGCAAATCGGGGCCTTTTGGCCCCGTTTTTTTATTGCCCGTAATAGGCGTTCTTGCCGTGTTTGCGCAGGTAATGCTTATCCAGCAGCTCCTGCTGCATGCTGCCGATGCCCGGCGTCAGCTGGCGTGAAAAAATCCCCATATAGGCAATTTCTTCCAACACCACCGCATTGTGCACCGCGTTGTGCGGGTCCTTGCCCCAGGCGAACGGGCCATGTGCATTCACCAGCACCGCCGGAATGGCGTTGGGGCTGATGCCGCGCCGGCGAAAGGTGTCGATAATCACCTTGCCGGTTTCCAGCTCATAGTCATGTTCAATCTCCTGCTCGGTCATCAATCGGGTGCAGGGGATGGCACCGTAGAAGTAGTCGGCGTGGGTGGTGCCCCAGGCGGGAATGTCCAGCCCGGCCTGCGCCCAGATGGTGGCATGGCGCGAATGGGTGTGTACGATACCGCCGATATCGGCGAATTCACGGTACAGCGCCAGGTGGGTGGCGGTATCTGAAGACGGCTTCTTGGTTCCCTCGAAGGTCCGGCCGCTGGCGAGATCCACCACCACCATATCTTCGGCCGCCATGTGCTCGTATTCCACGCCGGATGGCTTGATCACCACCAGCCCACGTTCGCGGTCCACCGCGCTGACGTTGCCCCAGGTGAAGGTCACCAGATTATGGCGGGGCAGGTCGAGGTTGGCCTCCAGTACCTGTTGTTTAAGCTGCGGCAGCGTTAGCATGTCATTCCCCCTTGTTGCATTTTCTGTTCGATCCAGCGGCGCGCCTGAACAATCTCGGCCACCGGCTCTTCGGCTTTTTCGGTCCACATTTCGATCAGGAAAGCGCCGCGGTAGTTAAGCTGTTTCAGCGTGCGGAACACGGCGACAAAATCCACGCAGCCTTCGCCAAAGGGCACGTCGCGGAACTGCCCCGGCGAACTTTCGGTTACCGGATAAGTGTCTTTCAGGTGGATGGCGGCAATGCGGTCGATGCCCAGCGCCAGCTCCTGCGCCACATCGTTGCCCCAGGCGCTGAGGTTGCCGACGTCCGGATAGACCGTGAACCACGGCGAGGCCAGGCAAGCGTCCCAGGCCTTCCATTTGCTGATGGAATTCATAAAGGCGGTATCCATGATTTCCACCGCCAGCATCACCTGGGCGGCGGCGGCACGCTCCACCGCCCACTGCATGCCCTCGGTAAAGCGCGCCAGAGTGCTGTCGTCCTGCCGTTCGTAATAGACGTCATACCCGGCGAGCTGAATGGTACGGATACCTACGTCCTTCGCCAACTGAATGGCCTGTTCCATCACTTCGAAGGCGCGTTGGCGCAGTGCATCATCATGGCTGCCGAACGGGAAGCGGCGATGGCCGGACAGGCACATGGACGGGATACTGATGCCGGTTTCCAGCATGGCGCTGACCAGCGACAGCCGCTGTTCCTTGCTCCAGCTCAGGCGTGCCAGCCGCTCGTCGCTTTCGTCCACCGACATCTCGACAAAATCGAAACCGCAGGCCTTGGCCAGCGCCAGCCGTTCGGGCCAGGTCAGGTGTTTCGGCAAGGCTTTTTCATAAATTCCCAACGGGTGCTGGCGCATATCAACTTCTCCAGATGTCATCAATGGCGGAACGGAACCGACCGGCGGCAGCCAGCGGATCGGCGGCCTCGGCCAGTGCCCGGCCGACGATAAAGGCGGTGACGGCGATGTCTTTAAACAGCGGCAGATCGGCCGGGGTGATGCCGCCGGTGACCGACAGCTCGATGCCCAGATCCGACAGCGCTTTCATCAGATCCAGATCTTGCTGTCCCCAACTTTGCCCGCTGGCCTGTGCGTCGCGGCCACGGTGGTAGATCGCCTGGCGGATGCCGAGCCCGCGCCACTGTCTGGCGTCGTCCAGCGTCCAGCGGCCGAACAGCTCAATCTGAATATCCCCCTGATGCTGCTGCGCCACTTCTCGCGCACCAGCCATGGTGGCCAGCGGTGCGGCGCAGATCACCGTCATCCAGTCGGCACCGTGGCCGAAGGCCTGCTGCGCCAGAGTGCTGCCGGCGTCGGCTACTTTCAGGTCAGCTACCAGCGTATGCTGGGGGCAGCGTTCACGCAGTGCGCTCACGGCCTGGATACCGGCGCTGATGCATAAAATGGTTCCGGCCTCGATGATGTCGACGTGCGATTGCAGGTGTTCTGCCGTCTGCAGGGCTACCTCCAGCCGGGTATGGTCGAGCGCCAGTTGCAGGCGCGGTTTATTGCTCATAGAACCTCCTGGTGGCCGGATTGCAGCCCTTGCAACGCCGCAATCAGCGCCTGATAACGTTGATGTTTTTTACCGTAGTTTTCACCGGCGGCGGTGTCCGGCAGCACCCGTTCAATGTGTGGCGCCAGCGCCAACTGGGCGGCGGTGAAGTCACGGAATGCGCCGCTGCCGACCATGGCCGCCATCGCGGCGCCCAGACAGCCGGTTTCTTCCACCTGCGGCAGTTCCACCGGCAGGCCGCTGACGTCGGCGAACATCTGCATCCAGGGCGCCGATTTGGCCGGGCCGCCGGTGACGCGCAACGCTTTTGCCGCCGGGAAGCGTTGTCGCATGCGGTTTAGATGGGTCATATGGCAGAACACCACGCCTTCGTAGATCGCCTGCACCAGATGTTCACGCTGGTGGAATGCCTGCAGGCCGTGGAAGCTGGCGCTCAACCCCAGACCGGCGTTGGAGCCATACAGGAAAGGGGCAAACAGTAGGCTACTGCCGGCCTTGGGCAACGCAGCGACCCAGTCATTGAGTTGCGCGTAGTCGCTTATCCCCCATTGGCGGCAGAACCACTCCAGGTTGGCGGCTGAGGTCGGGCTGGCTTCGTGCACGATGTATTTCCCCGCCTCGGCGTGGCGGCCATAGACAAAAGGATGGTCGAAACCTTCGGTGATACTGTCGGTGATGCCGCTGGTGACCGACCAGGTGCCCATCACCGCATTTAGCCGCGTCTCATCCTGCAACCCGGCACACAGCGCGGTGGAGACCACGTCAAACAGGCCACCGACCACCGGCGTACCCGACAATAACCCGGTTGCCTCTGCTGCTGCTGCGTTCACCCGACCGGCGATCTCGGCGGAGCCAACGATCGGCGGCAGGACGGGCATGATGTCGCCGATGCCTAACAGCTGCGCCAACGCCGGGTCATAGCGCTCGTCGTTCATCTGGTAGAGGTTGGATTCGGAGATATTGGTTTCTTCACAGGCCAGTTCGCCAGTCAGGCAGTAGCGCAGATAATCGTGCGCCATCAGCACGCTGCCAATCCGGCGGTAGCGTTCCGGCTGGTGCTGCCTGACCCAGCGCAGTAACGAGACCGGGTGTCCGGTCCACAGGGTTTGTCGGGTCTGCGGGTATAACGTCTGTGGCACCCCCTGTTTTTGCCACTCTTGCACCTGCGCCAATGCGCGCTGGTCGGAAGACAGCATGGCGTTGCCCAGCGGCTGCCCTTGCGGGTCCAGCAGAAACGCGCCTTTACCCTGCGCCGAGATGCCGATGGCCTGAATACCAGCGGCTGCAATGTCGTAGCGGGCCAGCAATTCGCGGATCACCTCGGCGGCGGTATGCCACAGCGCGGGCATATCACGCTCCGCCCAGCCGGGTTGCGGCGCGATAATGTCCAGCGTACGGCGGGCTATACCCAGTTCAGTGCCATGCCGGTCATACAGACCGGCTTTGATAAAGGTGCCGCCGCAGTCCAGCCCCAGCCAATAGTCCATTATTCGGCCCCCGCTTTTTGGTCGCATTTGTTCGGCAGCATCAGCGCCAGTACCGAGGCGATGGCTAGCGACACTGCCAGGCTGTAAACGCCGACGTCTTTGCTGAACAGGGTGATCAACACGCCGACCATATAGGGGCCGCAGAAACCGCCGAGGTTGCCGAGCGCGTTGATCACGCCGCGCGCGCCGCCGGCCACCTCGGCGTTAAATAGCTTGGGTGGGATGGTCCAGAACACCCCGGCGGCGGCCTGGATAAAGACGCCGCAGCCCACCAGCGCCGCGTACGACCACCAGATGTGATCCTTCAACAGCACCGACAGCGCCATGCAGATGGCGAAACCGGCCAGCGGCAGCGCGACGAACACTTTGCGCTTGCCGGTGCGATCGGAGAGGGTGGAAATGATCAGCATGCCGAAGATGGCGCCGATATAGGGCAGGATAGCAAGCATCCCGACCTGCTCCATATTGCCGTTGGTCAACCCCTTGAGGATGGTCGGCAGCCACAGGGTATAACCGTAAATCCCGGTCTGGTAGAAGAAGTTCACCAGAATCAACTGCCACATGATTCTGTCGCCCAGCACCCGGCGTAGCGAGGCGTTGCGCACCGTTTTGCCTTTGATCAGCAACTGTTCGTCGTGCAGCGTTTTGATCAGATAATCTTTTTCCGCCTGCGAAATCCATTTGGCCTCTTGTGGGCGGTTGCTGATGGTGAGATACCACAGCACCATCACGACCAGCGACAATGCACCTTCTACCAGGAACAGCATGCGCCAGTCCCAGGCGGTGATGATCCAGCCGGAAAGCGGCGCGGTGAGGATGCCGGCGATCGGCACGAACATGATGACGATGGCGTTGGCGCGGCCGCGTTCCTTGTCCGGGAACCAGTTGCTGATCATGGTCAGCACCACCGGCAGCATGCCGCCTTCGGAAACGCCGAGGGCGAAGCGCAGGAACAGCAATTGATACTGGTTAGTGACCAGCCCGGTCAGCACGGAAATCACCGCCCAGGCCAACAGCGACCAGCCGATGAATTTCTTGCCGTTGCCATACACCGCCAGCTTGCCGCCCGGCACTTGCAGAAACAGATAACCGATAAAGAAGATGCCGCCGGCCAACCCGGCCATCGAGGCGGTGATGCCCAGTTCATCGTCCATGCCGCCGGGCATGGCGAAGGCGATGTTTACCCGATCCATATAGGAAATAATGCAGGTAATAAGAATAGGCGGCACTATTCTCAACCAGCGTAATTTGGGGATCGCCTGGCTTTGGGTGACAGAAACAGAGGCTGTATTCATATATACACCTGTAGAGTCAGATTCTATTGTTTTAGTGGTGTTAAGGCGTAGGGGAGCCCACACGGGCCCGCAGACCCGTGTTGTTCATGGTTATAAACTCAGCGTTGCTTATTGGGCGTTAAATAACGCCAGCGGTATTTTTACCACCACTTTGCGAATAGCACCGGGCCGTTGATTAATACAGGCCGGGCGGTGAACGTCCTGTGGAAAAAACACCGCGAAATTGCCGGGGCGCATGGTTAACCAGGATTCATTTGCTACCTCCTGATAAAAAATGATGTCGCGCTGCGCCAGTAATTCCTGGTGGATTGGGTTATCGCCACGATCTGCCGCTACGCCGATAAGTTCGGTGCCGCTGACCAGAAACTGCACGTCTACATTCTTACGGTGTACTTCGGGCCGTAGTTCGTCCGGCGATTGAGTGTGCAGATCCAACACCTGCACCACGTAACCCGTGGCGGGATCTTCATAACGCCCGGCGGGAAGGGCACTGAAATCGGTATTCTGCAAATAGGCGACGGCGTTGGCGACCGGCGCAGGGTACTGTTCGGGTGCCGTATGGGCGATATGGCCGAATATCATGGTGATCCTCCTGTTACAGCGCCTGAATGCGCGCCCAGACGCTCTCATCGACCGGAATGCCGTCGCGCAGGTTTTCCGCCTCGATGCGAGGGAATTTATGGCCCGGCAGGCGAATGGCAACTTCCGGGTTATCGCGTTCGGCGCTGGTGATGTAATCCATGATCCGTCGCAGTTTTTCGTCGCGGGTATTGCCGTCGGTCAGGCGCTCGAGCTCAATGGCGATAAACACCTGGGATATCCCGAACTCCTCGCGGTTGTCTTCGGTCACTTCCGCCACCGAAGATCCGCCGGACAACAGCGTGGCGATCATATCCAGCACGATCGACAGCGCAGATCCTTTCCAATAGCCCATCGGTAAAATTCGGCGGTTCTCTTCAATGATGGCCGGATCGCGCGTCAACTGGCCGTCGTTGTCGAAACCGCCGTCTACCGGCAGCGTTTTTCCGGCCAGCCGGTTCAACTCCAGTGCGCCGTAGGAGAACATCGACATCGACATATCCACCATGGTGATTGGGTTGCCCGGCACTGCGACGATCAACGGATTGGTGCCGATACGGCACTCTTTGGATCCCCAGGGCGGCATCACGGCGATCGAGTTGGTCCAGCAGATGCCGATATAGCCTTTCTCCGCCGCCTGCCAGCCGTAACCGCCGCCGCGCATCCAGTGGTTGGCGTTGCGCAGCGCCACCAGGCCGATACCGTGGCTGTCGGCCAGTTGCATGGCACGATCCATCATCCTGCGAGCGGTGAGATTGCCGATGCCCTGGCGTGCATCCCATTGCTCGATTGCGCCCAGAGACAGCAGTTTGCTGGGTTCAGCGTTCGGCACGATATCGCCGGCATCGAGCTGCTGAATAAAGCGCGGAAACCGATTAACGCCGTGGGAGTAAACGCCGCTGGCCGAGGTGTCGGCGAACATGCCTGCGCAGTCGTCGGCGGTGGCTTCTGCCACGCCCCGCGACAGCAGCACGCGTTTGAATTGCTGTTTCAGATCGGTGTAACTCACTCTCATGCCGGCTCTCCGTTACGGTGCTCTTGTTTGTTTTATGTTCTTTTAATTTCAATATGCGAAATTGCATTTCAAATAAATGCTATACCTGCGACTGAGGGAAGTCAAAGTAAGCACAGAGAAAGTTATTCATATAAAACAAGTAGTTAAATTAATATGGTGATTTTGTGATCGGCTGCACGTTTTGGGCTGTTGACGTGCTTCAGGCGTGACAAAGCAGAGCGGAACAGGCCCGCTCTGCGTTCACTTTCCCTGTGGTTATCCCTGGGTATTCAATACTCTGCGGTATAACGAGGTAGTGGCGGTAATGTACAACTCGTTGCCGTCCGGCCCGCCGAAGGTACAATTGGATACGCGTTCCGGCACGTCGATTTTACCCCGCGGTTTCCCCTGGCTGTCGAAGATCAGCACACCATCGGCGCAACTGCAAAACAGATTGCCGGCCCTGTCGACGCAGAAACCATCCGGAAAGCCCGGGGCTACGGCGGCGAAACGCCGGCCGCAGCTCAACTCGCGCCCATCGACCTGATACATCCGCAATTCGCTGCGGCCAAGGAGCGGGAAATCGACGATCGACATATCCGCCACGTACAGCTGCGATTCATCCGGTGAAAAGGCCAGGCCGTTCGGCCGTTGTAGGTCGCAGGCGGCAATGTTCAACGAGCCGTCGCGCGGATCGAAGCAGTAGAGGTAGCAGCCGATCACCTGGCTTTCCGACTTGTAACCTTCTTCGTCGCCGGTAATGCCGTAGGGAGGATCGGTAAACCAAATCGTGCCGTCGGAGCGCACCGCCACGTCATTGGGCGAGTTGAAACGTTTGCCGTCGACGCGTTCGATCAGCATTTGCACTTCACCGCTGCTTTCAGTGCGGCTGATGCAGCGACGTCCGTGCTCGCAGCTGATCACTCGTCCTTCGGCGTCGCGGGCGTTGCCGTTGGCGTAGTGCGAAGGGGAGCGCCAGAGGCTAAGCTCCCCCTGCCGCGACCAGCGGAACATGCGATTGCCTTTCACATCGCTGAACACCACCGCATCCTGTTGCGGCAGCCACACCGGCCCTTCGGCCCAGATAGCCGGTGAACACAGGCACTCAAGCTGATGGTCCGCCATTAGTCCATTCATACCGACCTCCGCTTACTTCACGCCCCAAATGGCTTTGTAGTGGCCCTGATAATCATTTTGCGGGTCATACAGGTTGTTGCTGCCACCGTCTGCGGCGATGTTGTCGCGCGTCACCAGGTGCGCCGGGGTGACATAGCCGGAAGGCGGTTGCTTGGCGAAGGCGCGGTTGAACTCATCCAGCAGTTGCCAGCCGTGTAGTTTCAGCGGTTCGGGCACGGTGGCTGACTGGCTGTCGCCGGAACGGATACGCTGGTAGGCGGAAATGGAGCCGTCGCCGGCGGAGATGTTATAAGGCGCGTTCTTGCCGCCTTTGCCGGCGGTTTTCAGCGCCGGGGCCATGAAATCAAAGTACAAGTCGTTGATCGCCAGCGCGTACTGGAATTTATCGCCGTATTTCTGCAGCAGGCTGAAGGTCATGGCCGGCATACGATTGGACGTATCCGACAGCGGGGTGTCGATAAATTCCACCACTTTGCAGCCACTGCACTTGCCGATTTCTTCTTTCATCACATTGGCTTTATCCAGTGCGATTTGATACAGCGAATCGGTAAAGATCAACACGCTGGCCTTGCCGCCGGATTGTACCACCGCGTACTGGGCGGCGATGCGCGCCACTTCGTTGGAGTCTGAGGTGACGTTATAGAACACATTGTATTTGGCGATCGGTCCCGGTTCCGGCACCGCGTGCCAGGCGGCCAGCACTATGCCTTGCTGAATGGCCTTTTTCAGCGGGATCTTGGCTACGTTCGGGTTCCAGCCGCCGATCACGATGCCGTCCGGTTTCTGTGCGATAGCCTGGTTGAGCGAAGCAAGCTGGTCTTTAACCGAACCGCCGCCGTCCAACGTTTCCAGCTTCCAGCCGGCGGCTTTCGCCGCTTCGCTCAGCCCTTCTTGCACGCCCTGCACACCGCCGTTTTTCATGTCCGAAGCGATAAAGATGATTTTCTTGTTGGCCTGCAACTGCGGGCCGCTGGTCGGGCCGTCCCACTGGGTGACGCTGGCGGTGGCCCTGGCGACCGCCGCCGTGGCCTGATCGAGATAGGCGTCGGCCCAGGCGGGTGAGGTGGCGCCGGCCAGCAGCAGGGTAGTCGGTAAGATCCAAAGACGTTTCATTGGGTGAGCTCCTGGTTAAGGATTGATCGCTTTTTGGTTGTTTTTATCCGCCGTAACGGTCGGGCTGCGTTGTACTGCTTTTTGATTGAGTAACCGGCGGCGCTGGGCGTAGCCCGCCAGGGTGATCGACAGTAGTAGCGTCGCGCCGTTGAACAGCGGTTCGACCCAGAATTCGCCGCCGAACTGCTGAATGCCGGCGATGCCGATAGCCAGAATGGCGATACCGACCACGGTACCCCAGACGTTAACCCGGCCGGGGCGAATGGTGGTGCTGCCGAGGAAGGCGCCGACCAGCGCCGGAAGCAGGTAGTCCATGCCGACGCTGGCCTGGCCGACGCCCTGCTCGGCGGCGATCAGCACGCCGCTGAAGCCGGTCAACACGCTGGAGGCGATAAAGGCACCGATAGTAAAGCGAGTGACCGAGATGCCGTTCAACCGCGCCGCCGCCGGATTGCCGCCCACCGCGTACATGCAGCGACCCAGCGGAGTGTGTTCGGTGATCAACCACAACACCACGGCGACGATCAACACGTAGAACGCGACGATCGGGATCCCGCCGATCTCGGTGTGGTGCAGGGCGGTAAAGGCGTCCGGCAGATCGCCGACGATCTGGCGCCCGCCTGAGTGCCATAGAGCTATCGCATACAGCACGGTGCCGGAACCCAGGGTGGCAACGAAGCTGTCTATATCCGCCAGTGCCACCAGAATGCCGTTCAGCAGGCCGTACAGCGCGGAGACGGCCAACACAGTCAGCACCGCCATCTGCCACGAGAAGCCGTATTCCACCTGCAGGGTGATGGCCAGGATATGCCACAGTACGATGCCGAAGCCGACGTTGAGGTCAATTTTGCCGACGATCATCGGAATGGTTGCCGCCAGTGCCAGAAGGGCGATCTTGGATTTGCTGGAGAGGATCGCTTGCACCGTCAACATCGAGGCGAATGACGGCGCGATCAGTGAAAACAGGACAACCAATGCAATGCACAGCAGCAGCAGGCCATAGCGGGTGAGAACCTGCATCAGCCACGGACCGATGCCGTCCTGCGAAAGGCTGACTCTTTGCTCAAGTGCCGTTGATTTAACAGATGTTTTAGACATTGCCCACCTCAGATTCTAACGTTGTTGCGAGGGTTTCCCCGGCGCTGGCGGAGGCCAGTTCCAATAAATTGGCGAATGACACCTGTTGGTTTTTCAGCTCGCCGACTACTTTTCCCCGGTTAAACACCAGAGCGCGGTTGCAGATATGGGCGATCTCCTCAAAATCGTTGGAGACAACCAATACCGCCACGCCTTCTGCCAGGGATTTATTTAATAGATGATAGATTTCCGCCCGTGCGCCGACGTCCACGCCGGCGGTGGGATCTTCCAGGATCAACAGCGGTGCGCCCAGGTGCATCCAACGCGCCATCACCACCTTCTGCTGGTTGCCGCCGGACAGGGCGCTGATGTCGATATTGACGTCCTTGGGCCGGACATCGAACAGTTGAACCTTCCACCAACTGGCGCCGATCTCCGCACGGCGGCTATAGCGTGAAAGCAACTTGTGGCCGCTGGCCGTCGGATTGATAAACAGGTTCTCGCGCACGCTCATCGACATCACCAGGCTTTCGCCGGTGCGATCGCCTGCCACCATCGAGACACCGCAGGCCATTGCCTGTTGCGGATTGCCGGCCGTATAGGGTTGGTCACGAAAACGGATCTCGCCGTCGTCCGCCTGGCGCAGACCGAACAACAGCCGGCCTATCTCCTCTTGCCCGGCACCGCGCAGGCCGGCCAGCGCCAGCATTTCACCGGGTTGCAGGCTGAAACTGACCGGGCCGATATCGCCAACCGCCACGTTATTTAGTTGCAACACCGGCCGCCGGTGTTCCGGCAACGGCTCGCGCTGATCGTCGGCCATGGCTTCGCCAACGATCATTTGCACCAGATCGCGCAGTTTGTAGTCTGCGGTATTACCACCGTCCACATAGCGCCCGTCGCGCATTACACACACCCGATCGGCAATCTCGATCACTTCATCCAGCCGGTGGGTGACATAAATCATGCCGACTTTTTTGGCGCGCAGCCGGTTGATTACGGCGAACAGATGGCGCACGTCGTTGGCGGGCAGCGAGGCGGTCGGTTCATCCAGCACCAGCAATTCGGCATTGACCGCTACCGCTCGGGCGATCGCCAGCAATGATTTTTCGGTGCGCGACAGTTCGAACACTCTGGCGTCGGGATCCAGCGCAATACCTACATCCTGCAACGCCTGAACGGCACGGTGGCGGATGGCGCGCCAGTTGATCAAGCCAAAGCGGCGTGGGAAGCCCATTACCAACGCCATATTTTCCGCTACCGTCATCCATTCGATCAGCCCGAGATCCTGATGAATAAAGGCAATAGGTTGGCGGTTGTCACTTTTTATCGCCGCAGCGGAGGCTATGCTGGCACCCTGAAACCTAATGTCGCCGCCGTCGCGTGGGTAAACTCCCGCCAGCACCTTGATCAGCGTCGATTTGCCTGCGCCGTTCTCGCCGAGCAGGGCCAGCACTTCGCCCGGCATCACTTGCAGGCTGACGTCATTGACCGCCACGTTACCGCCAAAACGCTTGACGATATGACTGAGGGTGAGAATGGGTTGTTCCGCATTGTCTGGTGTCATGTGATGCGCCCCTGGTGTTCGGCATGCGCGATCGGCGCAATGCAAATTTGGTGAACTTGTGGTTGTTATATCGCCTTTAAATTTCACTATGCGAAATTCAATTTCAAAAATAATATGCCGATCGCTGATCTAAAGCAAAGCCGGCGACGTTTTAATTGTTGTTTTAAAACAATGTGTTATTTTTGTCTTTGCGGAATTGTGACGAACAACTCACTTCACGGGTTAGCGGGTTGTTGCGCATTTTTAAGCTGCTGCTGACAATGAAACGGCGTTCCGTCTTCACCTGATGCGGGCCTTGGGGTAACATTCCCGGCAAAGGGCCCGTTTGCCACGCCGTGGCGTTGGCCGGCGGCTCGACATTGGAGAAATTGCGCTATGAGCCTGAAAGCTGTCGACGATAAAGATGACAAGAAAGACAAACCCTTGGGCAGCCAAAGCCTGTTCCGCGGTTTGCAACTGATCGAGATCCTGAGTAACTTCCCTAATGGCTGCCCGCTGGCGCACCTGTCCGAGTTGGCAGGCATGAATAAAAGCACCGTCCATCGCCTGCTGCAGGGATTGCATACCAGCGGCTATGTGACCCAGGCGCCGTCGCCTGGCAGCTATCGCCTGACCACCAAATTTATTTCCATCGGCCAGAAGGCGCTTTCTTCGCTGAATATCATCCACGTTGCCGCTCCGCACCTGGAACAGCTGAATCTGGAAGTGGGGGAGACGGTGAATTTCTCCAGCCGGGAAGATGACCACGTCATTCTGATCTACAAGCTGGAGCCGACCACCGGGATGATGCGCACCCGCGCCTACATCGGCCAGCATATGCCGCTGTACTGCTCGGCGATGGGCAAGATTTTTATGGCCTATGGCAACAGCGATTATCCTGACCACTACTGGCAAACCCATCAGCATGAGATCCAGACGTTGACGCGTAATACCATTACCGAGTTGCCGAAGATGTATGAGGAACTGGCCGATATCCGTCAGCGCGGCATGGCGATGGATCGTGAAGAGAATGAGCTGGGCGTTTCCTGCGTGGCGGCACCGGTATTTGATATTCAGCAACGGGTTCCCTATGCGGTGTCGGTGTCGCTGCCGACCGCCAAACTGCAGCAGATTGGCGTCAAGACTTTGATTAAGCCGGTGTTGGCGACCGCACAGCGCATTTCTCAGGAACTGGGGTTTGTGATCCCGGCCTGAGTATTAGTATCCCTGATGGTTGATTAGAAATATCAATTTCATCTAATAATCCCTTCCTCGTATGATGCGCGTGTTGACTGACACGCGCCCCCCGAACGGCGCTTTTTTCTCTGTGAGGAACACTATGCTAGCTGTCTTTATACAGGGCTTCGCCCTGGGCGCCGCGATGATCCTGCCGCTCGGCCCGCAAAACGTTTTTGTGATGAATCAGGGGATCCGCCGTCAGTATCATCTGATGATCGCGTCGTTGTGCGCATTGAGCGATATCGTACTGATCTGTGGCGGCGTTTTCGGCGGCAGCGCCTTGCTGAGCCGTTCGCCGCTGCTGCTGGCGATTGTCACCTGGGGTGGCGTGGCGTTCCTGTTGTGGTACGGCTGGGGCGCATTTCGCACCGCTTTCACCCGGCAGTTGGCCCTGGCGACGGCGGAGGAGCTGAAACAGAGCCGCTGGCGCCTGGTAGTCACCATGCTGGCGGTGACCTGGCTGAACCCGCATGTCTACCTGGATACCTTTGTGGTTCTGGGCAGCCTGGGCGGCCAACTGACGCCAGATGTGCGCTCCTGGTTTGCGATGGGTGCGGTGAGCGCCTCTATCGTCTGGTTCTTCGGGTTGGCGTTGTTGGCTTCCTGGCTGGCGCCGTGGCTGAAAACCCAACTGGCGCAACGCATTATCAATACGCTGGTGGGGCTGGTGATGTGGGGCATCGCAGGGCAACTGGCCTGGCAGGGGGCAAATTTATAAGAATTTGTCACTAATCCGAATTTAAAAGCCCGCGCGATATGCTACGTTTTATGCCAAGGAACCGGCTGTCAGGCCGGTAATCAGTTACAGCCTGTCATCAAGGAGACACTGTGAAGCTTAAAGCATTGGCTATGGCCGCAATGGTTGGATTAGGGACGTTACCTCTGGCGCTGCAGGCGGCGGAGTTGCCGGAAGGGCCGCATGTGGTCACTTCGGGCACCTCGAGCGTGGACGCTACCCCAGATATCGCCACGCTGGCGATCGAAGTCAGCGTTTCTTCCAAAGACGCCGGGCAGGCGAAGAAGCAGGTCGATGAGCGCGTGGCGCAATATTTCGATTTCCTGCAGAAAAACAATATCGAGAAGAAAGACATCAGCGCCGCCAACCTGCGCACCCAGCCGGAATATGATTACCTGAAAACCGGCGAGTCGGTATTGAAAGGCTACCGTGCGGTACGTCAGGTGCAGGTGACTTTGCGCCAACTGGATAAACTGAACGAGCTGCTGGACGGCGCATTGAAATCCGGCCTGAACGAGATCCGTGCCGTTGAACTCGGTGTGGCGAAGCCGGATGTTTACCGTGAGCAGGCGCGCCAGAAAGCCATTGAGAACGCCACCCAGCAGGCCGCTTCATTGGCGAAAGGCTTTAACGCCAAGCTGGGGCCGGTCTTCAGCATCCGTTACCATGTGGCCAACTACCAACCGATGCCGGTAGCGCGCATGTATAAATCGGCGGGTGCGGCGGCGGAAACCGATGCGGCGCAAACCTACGAACAGCAAAGCATTCACTTTGACGATCAGGTGGATGTGGTGTTCGAGTTGCAGCGCAACGCCGCTCAGTAATATCCCCGTCATACTTGAAGCTGCATCTGTGTTGGCTGCACGCAGTCACCCCAGTCACTTACTTGAGTAAGCTCCTGGGGACTCCTGCCCTGGCCGCGTTACTCGGCAATGCCTCGCCCCGTTGGGGCCAGCGCAAGCGCTGTTCAACAAAGCCTCGGCTTTGTTGTGATGCAACTCCAATTATTTAGGGTATAACACGGGTTTTTCAGGCTACTGACAAAGCCGATTATTGGGGAGAGCGTGCCGAAGGGGGAGTAACGGCCTCGGCCCGTAGGGGGGCGCATGGACATGACCCATAATGGCCCTTCGATGCGCCAGGTCGGGTTATCTCGGACCTAAAGACAACTTTGTCAACAACCTCAAAGGTTCGCTACGGCGAACCTTTTCCATTTAATCCTGACGCAAAACCTGGCGGCCATGCTCCAGCAGGGCGTCGGTCACTTTGCGCATCATGCGGCTCTCCGGCGCGAAGCGGTGCCAGAACAGCATGCGGCGCTGGAACAGGCCCGGCGTCAGATCGATCAGCTCGCCCGACTCCAGCTCTTTCTCGATTTGCAGGTGCGGGATCATACAGCAGGTGGTGCCCTGGCGTGCCAGTTGCACGAAGGCTTCCGACGAGTTCACGATGTGGCAGGGCACGCTGCCCGGCGAAAGGTCAAAGTTCTGTTGCAGGAAAGCCTGGTGCATATCGTCGAGATGATCGAACGCCACCGCAGGCGCTTTCAGCAGCGCAGAGCGTGTGACGCCATTCGGGAAATAGCGCTCGGCGAAGCCTTTCGAGGCGACGAACAGATAATCCAGCGCGCCCAGTTGGTCCACCAGACAGCTTGGCAGCGGTTGCGGCTGGATACTCACCGCACCCACCACTTCACCACGGCGCAGCCTTTCCTGGGTGCGTGTTTCGTCTTCCACCTGCAGGTTCAGGCGGATAGGGGAATCGGTCAGTACCGGTTTCAGTGCCGGCAGCAGCCAGGTCGCCAGACTGTCGGCGTTGACCGCCAGCGACAGCAGCAGCGGCGTATCGGCGCCGGCGTCGTTACCCAACCACTCCTCTTCCAACAGTTCCACCTGGTGCAACAGCGCCAGCAATTTCTGGCCCTGCTCGGTCGGGCGCGGCGGCACGGTGCGCACCAGCAGCGGTTGGCCGAACAGGTTTTCCAACTGTTTAATGCGCTGGGATACCGCCGATTGGGTGATGCAAAGTTTCTGTGCGGCGCGCTCGAAGCCGCGCTCACGGATCACCGCGTCCAGCGCTTGCAGCGTTCGATAGTCTGGGCGTTTCATCGGAAAGATATCCCTTAAATTAGATTGATACTGGCACTATGCCACATTTCTGGTGTTTTACAGGTGGAAAAATCACGGTGCTATCTTGCTGCGGCGCGCCTAAAAATGCGGCTTAGGGTGAAGAAGTGTGATCCTGCCGGAGTGAAAAATAGCGATTTACCCTATAATACGCACACGTTTTCGTACAGAGACAATGGACATATCATGACGCAGGATGAACTGAAAAAAGCGGTTGGCTGGGCCGCGCTGGATTACGTTACCCCAGGCACCATCGTTGGGGTAGGCACCGGCTCTACCGCCGCCCACTTTATTGACGCGCTCGGCTCTATCAAGCACCAGATCGAAGGCGCAGTGTCCAGCTCCGACGCCTCTACCGCCAAGCTGAAAAGTCTGGGCATTCACGTGTTCGACAGCAACGAAGTGGATTCGCTGGATATTTACGTCGACGGCGCGGATGAGATCAACCGCCAGATGCAGATGATCAAAGGCGGCGGCGCAGCGCTGACGCGTGAAAAAATCATTGCCGCCATCGCACGCAAGTTTATCTGCATCGTCGACTCTACCAAGCAGGTAGAAGTGCTGGGCAAGTTCCCGTTGCCGGTGGAGGTAATCCCTATGGCGCGTTCTTACGTGGCGCGTGAGCTGGTGAAGCTGGGCGGCCTGCCGGAATACCGCCAGAACGTGCTGACGGACAACGGCAACGTGATCCTGGATGTGCATAACCTGAGCATCGTCGACGCCATTGCGCTGGAAAACAAAATCAATGGCATCGCCGGGGTGGTGACCGTAGGTCTGTTCGCCAACCGTGGCGCGGATGTGGCGCTGGTCGGTACGCCTGACGGCGTGAAGGTGGTTGAATAAATCCGCGGTCTGCGGAGGCGCGTGTAGTGCGTCTTCATCTTGGATGCGGTCTTGGATCCCACCGGACCGCATAATTCACTGGCTAAAATATCTTTTATTAAAAGCGCCAAATTTGGTGACATATGTCACATTGTGAGCCTTAGCTCCACAAAGCTTCTGTCTATTTCTTTCCCTTTGGCATTTTCTGCCAGAAACCACCAGCAACGCTGAGCCTTGTACTGACGGGCAGGCAATCGTTTGTATTGCCGCCCGCGTTATTTTTGTTATGTTGGATAGGTGCTGTTTTATAACAGCCGCTTCTGAAGTCTGAATATAGGGTCGGGTAAATGGCAAAAGTATCATTGGAGAAAGACAGGATTAAATTCCTGTTGGTGGAAGGGGTTCATCAGAGCACGGTAGATAATCTGCTTGCCGCCGGGTATACCAACATTGAATATCATAAAGGTGCGTTAGACACCGAAGCGCTTAAGGCATCCATCCGCGATGCTCACTTCGTCGGCATTCGATCGCGTACGCATCTGTCCGAAGAAGTTTTCGCTGCCGCAGAAAAACTGGTGGCGGTGGGTTGTTTCTGTATCGGCACTAACCAGGTTGATCTGAAAGCGGCGACCAAACGCGGCATTCCGGTGTTTAACGCGCCTTTCTCCAATACCCGATCCGTGGCCGAAATGGTTCTGGGCGAGCTGTTGCTGATGCTGCGCGGCATTCCGTCCGCCAACGCCAAGGCGCACCGTGGCGAGTGGCAGAAACTGGCCGTCGGCTCGTTCGAAGCGCGCGGCAAGAAGCTGGGGATTATCGGCTACGGCCATATCGGCACCCAGTTGGGTATCCTGGCCGAAGGCCTGGGCATGAAAGTGTTTTTCTACGATATCGAGAACAAGCTGCCGTTGGGTAATGCCCAGCAGGTTCGGCATCTGTCCGATTTGCTCAATATGAGCGACGTGGTGACGCTGCACGTACCGGAAACCCTGTCGACCAAGAACATGATGGGCGCAGAACAGCTGGCGCTGATGAAGCCGGGTTCGATTCTGATCAACGCCTCTCGCGGCACCGTGGTGGATATCCCTGCGCTGTGCAACGTGCTGGCCAGCAAACATTTGGCCGGTGCGGCGATCGACGTCTTCCCGGAAGAGCCTGCGACCAACAGCGAGCCGTTCAACTCACCGCTGTGCGAGTTCGACAACGTGATCCTGACTCCGCACATCGGCGGCTCCACTCAGGAAGCGCAGGAGAACATCGGTGACGAAGTGGCGGGCAAGCTGGCGAAATACTCCGACAACGGTTCGACCCTGTCGGCGGTTAACTTCCCGGAAGTGTCGCTGCCGGCGCATGGCCCTAATGCCAGCCGCCTGTTGCATATTCACGAGAATCGCCCTGGCATACTGACGCAGATTAACCAGATCTTCGCTGAAGAAGGGGTGAACATCGCCGCGCAGTACCTGCAAACCGGTCCGGAAATCGGCTACGTGGTTATCGATATCGAAGCGGAAACCGAACGTGCCGATGCCGCACTGCAGCGCATGAAGGCAATTGCCGGCACCATTCGTGCCCGTTTGCTGTTCTGAGTGTTCGTGCGTTAACGAAAAGGCCGGATTTATCCGGCCTTTTGCTATTCCGGTATTTGCCATGCCCAATTTTGCGACGGGGTGACAATCTCCGGTAATGGGATATCCCAATGCTCAGTTGGGATCTTGTCCACCTGCTGACAGTCATGCGCCAACCCTATAGGGTAGGGGCCGGCCCGTTGCCAGTTCTGCAGAGTGCGATCGTAGAAGCCGCCGCCCATCCCCAAACGCTGGCCTGCGCTGTCAAAAGCGACCAATGGCGTCAGCACCACATCGAGTTCACCGACGGGTAATACGTTGCGCACGTCGAGCTGTGGCTCAAGAATATTGAAGCGGTTGCTCACCAATAGCGTATCCGGGGCATAGCGCAGGAACAGCAGATTGCCGGCGCTGAACGGGTGCAGAACCGGCAGGTAAACCCGCAAGCCTTGCCGCCATAGCCGTTCGATCAGCGGAGCGGTATCCAATTCGCCGTCAAACGACAGGAAGACCGCAACGCTTTGCGCCGCCAGAATACGCGGGTGTGCAGCGAGACGCTCAGCCACCTGCAAGGCAAAATCATGTTGTTGTTCTGGTGTTAAGGCGCGACGGCACTGACGAATTTGGTTGCGGATATTTTGCCGCTGTTGGGCATATTGGGATTGAAAAGACATAGTCAGCACACATACCGCTGAGGAAGGGGAATCTCCGAGATGCCGTCGCAGGCTGTAACCCTTGAACCCATGGTTCAAGGTGAACGTGCTGTCGCAATCTTAAGGCTTCTCGGCGGGCCGAGCATGCACACCGATCGCGGATCATCACATTCTGTTGGTACTAAATATCGGCTCAGGGGACTGGCCCGCTGGCGAACATCTCAGAGAAATTTTTTACTCATTGCCGAAACCTTGGATTTCAGCAATTTAAGTTATTCGAATTGTGCATCCTGACGTTCAGAGATGCGACCCTGTTCAAGCAAAGCCTGTTCAATGGTCTGTTGCAGCATACGAATGCGTTGTTCCATATTGGACGCATAATCACGGGTTTTCAACCGTTCTTGAGCAAGTTCGTGACATACGTTCAATGCCGCGATAAAAACCAGTTGCTCAGTATTTGAGACTCTAGTGCGAACTTTAAGATCTTGCAACCGTTGGTTAAGATCGTCCGCCGCCATGTTCAACGCATCTTGTTGTTCTGGCGGGCAATTGACTCTTAACGAGCGGCCAAAAATTTGAATATCTACCGGTTGTGCAGACATGCCACCTTCCTGCCTAAATTTCGCGCCAGCCCCAGTTACCCTTACCGGGCCACCAAAGCGGGCGCCACTATATATACCTCGGTACCAAGATACAACCCCTTTTTCAGTACCTGGTTGTAATCTACCGCGACAGACATTACCAGTCAAAAAAGGGTTTCAAAATGCGTATTTAGCGTCATTTTGCTCCCTGCCGGCACTGTGTGATTTCTGGCGCATCACGATTATAACTAGCCACTGAGGTGTCGCGCTTATCTGGTACAGCGATGGACCTTGGTGGTAGCATAACACGAACTTATCCTGCCAACGATGACGAATGCGCATGTCTATACAGAATACATTTCCAAGTTACCAATCTTTGACCGTTGCTCTCAACCAGCAAGCGGTGGCGTTGACCGCAGCAGAAATGCACGGCCTGATCAGTGGCCTGTTGTGCGGTGGCAGCCGCGACGCCGGCTGGCAAACGCTGGTCTACGATCTGACGAACGAAGGCGTGGCCTTTCCGCAGGCATTGAACCTGCCGCTCCAGCAACTTTATGAAATTACGCGTGAAACGCTGGAAGACGACGACTTCATGTTTCAACTGATGATGCCGGAAGGCGAAACGGTAACCGTCTTCGAACGCGCCGACGCGCTGGCCGGGTGGGTGAACCATTTCCTGCTCGGGCTGGGGATGATGCAGCCGAAACTGGCGCAGGTGAAAGACGAAGTGGGTGAGGCGATCGACGATCTGCGCAATATCGCCCAACTGGGTTACGACGAAGATGAAGACCAGGAAGAGCTGGAACACTCTCTGGAGGAAGTGGTGGAGTATGTGCGGGTGGCGGCTATTTTGTGCCACACCGAATTTACCCGCCGCAAGCCGACGGCGCCGGAGAATGCCAAACCGACCTTGCACTAAACCCCGATACCACGCCCGTAGAGGCCGTGAGCACAGGCAGATTGATTTCAGGAGAAGGTGATGACTCAGCAGGAATTCAACAACCGCCGTCAGGCGCTGTTGGCGAAAATGGCTCCGGCCAGCGCGGCAATTATTTTCTCTGCGCCGGAAGCGACGCGCAGTGCAGATACTGAATATCCCTACCGTCAGAACAGCGATTTCTGGTATTTGACCGGTTTCAACGAGCCGGAAGCGGTGTTGATTCTGGTGAAGAGCAACGAAACGCATAACCACAGCGTGTTGTTCAACCGGGTGCGCGATCTGACGGCGGAAATCTGGTTTGGTCGCCGCCTGGGCCAGGATGCCGCACCGGCGAAGCTGGGGGTGGATCGCGCGCTGCCGTTCGATGAAATCAACGACCAATTGCACCTGCTGCTCAATGGCCTGGATGTGGTTTATCACGCGCAGGGCGAATACGCCTATGCCGATCAGCTCCTGTTCTCGGCGCTGGACAAACTGCGCAAAGGCTTCCGTCAGAACCTGCAAGCGCCGGCGACGCTCATCGACTGGCGCCCTTGGGTGCACGAGATGCGCCTGTTCAAATCCGCTGAAGAGCTGGCAGTGATGCGTCGCGCCGGTGAGATCAGCGCGCTGGCTCATACCCGCGCGATGGAAAAATGTCGCCCCGGGATGTTCGAGTATCAGCTTGAGGCGGAAATCCTGCATGAGTTTACCCGCCTTGGCGCCCGCTATCCGTCTTACAATACCATCGTCGGTGGCGGCGAAAACGCCTGCATCCTGCACTACACAGAAAACGAAAGCGAGTTGCGCGATGGCGATCTGGTGCTGATCGACGCCGGTTGCGAGTATAGAGGCTATGCCGGCGACATCACCCGCACCTTCCCGGTGAACGGTAAATTCAGCAAACCGCAACGTGCCCTGTACGACATCGTGCTGGCGTCGTTGATGCGGGCTCTGGAACTGTTAAAACCGGGTGCCAGCATCCGTGAGGCGAACGACGAGGTCGTGCGTATCATGATTACCGGGCTGGTGGAACTGGGCATCCTGAAAGGCGAAGTGGATCAACTGATTGCAGAACAGGCGCACCGTCAGTTCTACATGCACGGGCTGGGCCACTGGCTGGGGCTGGACGTGCACGACGTCGGCAATTACGTCACGCCGGCTCGCGATCGCGAACTGGAACCGGGCATGGTGTTGACCGTCGAACCGGGCCTGTACATTGCACCGGACGCCGACGTGCCGGAACAATATCGCGGTATCGGCATTCGCATTGAAGACGACATTGTGATCACCGCCGGCGGCAATGAAAACCTGACCGCCGGGGTGGTGAAAGACGCTGATGCCATTGAAGCGCTGATGGCGGCGGCAAGGTAAACGAATGAGCGTAATTATCGTTGGCGGCGGAATGGCTGGGGCGACGTTGGCGTTGGCCATCTCGTCGCTTACCCAGGGAAGGATGGCGGTTGATCTGATCGAAGCTACACGGCCGGACGATCGCAGCCATCCGGGGTTTGACGCCCGCGCCATTGCCTTGGCGCAGGGCACCTGCCAGCAACTGACGCGTATCGGCGTCTGGCCGGTGCTACGCGATTGTGCGACGGCCATTACTCATGTGCACGTCAGCGATCGCGGCCACGCCGGCTTTGTTAACCTGTATGCGCAAGATTATCAGGTCGACGCGCTCGGGCAGGTTATTGAGCTGCATGACGCCGGCCAACGGCTGTTTGCGTTGCTGACCAAAGCACCGGGCGTCACGCTGCACTGCCCGGCCCGGGTGGTCGACGTGCTGCGTACTGCGGATCGCGCCGAAGTGCTGTTGGATAACGGACGGCGCATCAACGGGCAACTATTGGTGGCGGCGGACGGTTCGCGTTCGGCGTTGGCACAGGCCTGCAATGTGCAGTGGCAACAAAGTGAATATCCGCAGTTTGCCACCATCGCCAACGTCACCACCTCAGAAGATCCGCAGGGGCGCGCCTTCGAACGTTTCACCCGCTATGGGCCATTGGCGCTGTTGCCGATGTCTCAGGGCCGCAGTTCGCTGGTGTGGTGCCATGCGCGTGAGGATCGCGCCGAGGTCGATGGCTGGGACGACGCTCGCTTTATCCGTGAGCTGCAACAGGCGTTTGGCTGGCGGTTGGGCCGGATCGTCAAGGCCGGCAAACGGCACAGCTATCCGCTCAGTCTGCTGACCGCCAGCCAGCATGTCAGCCATCGGCTGGCGCTGGTGGGCAATGCCGCGCAGACGCTGCATCCGATAGCCGGTCAGGGGTTCAATCTGGGGCTGCGCGATGTGATGTCACTGGCGGAAACGCTGGCAGAGGCGGAGCAGGTGGGCGAAGATCTCGGCGGCTATGCGCTGCTGAGCCGCTATCAGCAGCGGCGGCAGAAAGATCAGCAGGCGACGGTCGGCGTGACCGACGGTCTGATCCGGTTGTTCGCCAACCGTTATGGTCCTTTAGTGGTCGGCCGTAATTTGGGCCTGATGGCGATGGAACAGCTGCCGGCGGTGCGCGATGCCTTTGCCAAACGCACGTTGGGCTGGGTGGATCGCTAGGCTGGGACATAAGCAGGGGCGCAGCTTGCTGCGCCCGGAACGCCGCGCAATCGCTGCGCAGCGAGTCATTTAAGGAAATTAAGCAGCATGCAATCATTTGACGTGGTTATCGCCGGCGGCGGTATGGTGGGGTTGGCACTGGCCTGTGGCCTGCAAGGCAGCGGTCTGCGCGTGGCGGTGCTTGAGCACCGGCAACCGGAGATGGCGCCGCTGCAGGAACAACCGGCACTGCGCGTATCCGCCATCAATGCCGCCAGCGAGCGCCTGCTGCAGCATATTGGCGTGTGGGACGAAATCCTCGCCCTGCGTGCCAGCGCCTATAACGCGATGGAAGTGTGGGATCGCGACAGCTTCGGCAAAATCGCCTTTCGCGGCGATGAATGCGGCTTCAGTCACCTCGGCCACATCATTGAAAACTCGGTGATCCAACAGGCGCTGTGGAAGCGTGCGGAAAGCCTGAGCGATGTCACGCTGATTACCCCGGCGGCGCTAAAACAGGTGGCCTGGGGCGAGAACGATGCCTTTATCACGCTGGAGGACGGCCGCATGCTGACCGCCCGGCTGGTGGTGGGCGCCGACGGCGCGCATTCCTGGCTGCGTCAGCACGCCGATATCCCGCTGACCTTTTGGGATTATCGCCATCATGCGCTGGTGGCCACCATCCGCACCGAAGAACCGCATCTGGCGACGGCGCGGCAGGTATTTTATGGCGATGGCATTCTGGCGTTTCTGCCGTTCAGCGATCCGCATCTGTGCTCGATCGTTTGGTCGGTCGCGCCGGAAGAAGCGGAGCGCCTGAAGCAGCTGGAGCCGGAGCAGTTTAACCGCGAGCTGGCGATGACGTTCGATCTGCGCCTCGGGGCCTGTCGGCTCGAAAGCGAACGCCAGACCTTCCCCTTGACCGGGCGTTACGCGCGCAGCTTTGCCGCGCACCGTTTGGCATTAGTGGGGGATGCGGCGCATACCGTGCATCCGCTGGCCGGTCAGGGGGTGAACCTGGGCTTTATGGACGCCGCCGAGTTGATCGCCGAGCTGCGCCGCCTGCAACGCCAGGGCAAGGACATTGGCCAACACTTGTATCTGCGCCGTTATGAGCGCCGTCGCAAACAGGGCGCGGCCGTGATGCTGGCGAGTATGCAAGGGTTCCGTGAGCTGTTTGACGGCAATCACCCTGCGAAGAAATTGCTGCGCGACGTCGGTCTGCGTCTGGCCGACAGCCTGCCGGGCGTGAAGCCGAAACTGGTGCGCCAGGCGATGGGCCTGAACGATTTGCCGGAATGGCTGGCTTAAGGCTGGAAACCCAGGATAAAGCCTTCGCCTGTACCTTTCGCAGGGGCGCTGCATACTGCGCCCACCATGAAACAAAACCGCACTTTGTCATCATCAAGGCTCCTTTCGGAGCCTTGTCATCATAGAATGAACCAAGGGGCGTTACTCTGCGGCGATCTGTCGCCGTTGCAGGGCTTGCGTCATGCCGTAAAGCGCATAGCACAACAGCTCCAGTATAATCAGCGCGGAAAAAATCGACAGCGACAGCATAACGCCATAGTTGGGTATTTCGACGGCGTAAAATACGGCTAAAGGGGTCATCATCGCCACCAGAATGCTGGCATTGATGATCCTCAGCCGATTGTCGTTCATCAGGTTGGCGCGAATATAACCCCGTAAAATCCATAGCATCGATACACCGACGATGGCGATGAAAAACTCCGCATTCATGTAAATCGTTCTGCTCCCGGCCGGCAACAGGTCGAATCGATCAAGAATAAGGCACAACGCGACGAACAAGATGGGGGCCGCCAGACACAGCAACGCCAGGAAGCCGAACTGCTGTTTTTTCTGCGGCCGATGCCCCAATATTTTTAAGAGGATGCTCTCTATATCCAACACCGCACCGATGGAAATGCAGATCAGGCCAAAGGTTAACGGCCAGTATTGCAGCACTTCGCTCCCGCCGATAACCCGGCTCAGACAGATGACGACAATGATGTTGCTCATGAGCGATGAGGCGGTCATCAGAAAGGCCGAAAAGTAAGGCGCGATGATTTGCCGATAGTGCCTGCTGCCTCCTTCGTGTAGCCGAATACCCTGACGCAGAACCAACAGCAACAGCAAAATGGCCTCCGTATAGGCACCGGCCACCAGCGCGAGGATCGCCGCCATATCCACAGGGACCTGAAATCGGGTCAGTGCATAACAACCGAGCACCGAAACCAGCACGCGAACGAATGAGGCGCGGCTCATCAGGGCGGTTTTCCCCTCCAGGATGCAACATCCCTGCAGATAACGTCGGACGCCTACCGCCAGCAGAGAAAGAGAAAACACATGGGTAATAAAGGCGATATGCGGGCTGATATGTTGCCTAAAACCCCAAACGCCCAGATTGAATATCAAAAAGACTGCGGCGGCGAGCAGTGCGGAAAACATCAGCGTCTCCGCACTCTTTTTCATTTTTATGACCACCGCGCACAGAGGGAAAACAAACGCATTGGCAAACATGAAAGTACTCAGGGCAATGGCGTAATCGCCGGATGCCTTGAGACTGTAGGCCGAAAGAATAAGCGAGATAATGGGGAGTTCCAGATTCAGCAGACTGATGCTGATCGCACTGGGAAACCATAATCGCAACATGCCGGCGGTATTCATTTATTCTCCCCGATATCTGCCGCCACGGCATCGTGATAAGGCAGGTAGTCATTAACCAGCCATTGGAAGTCCGCCGTTAAAGACGCCAGCGAATCATTCCACAGCAGGATCCCGCCAATACGGTCGCGTACGCTCTGCGGTTGGGTCAGCAGCGTGCCTTGCGGAACCTCCCATGCCGTTTTATATGCGCTGCCGACGCTGATGTTTTTTTCTATATCGGCACGCGCGCCTTCCCGATGCGGATACCACACCCAGGCGGCGTAACCGACAGGCCGCTCGCTCGTCTGCTCCAGCAAACCCATTTGCGCCAGAAAATGCTGCTCTTCGATATTGCGGCCAGAGCACAGGGCATGCATTTGCGGGATCCAGCCGCCGGGCGCGCGGGCGGCGATTTCCAGAAACACGATACGGTCGTCTTTGGTCAGGAAGGCTTCCAGATGAGTCGCGCCGTCAGGCACGTAACCCAGCGCATCGAATACGCGGGAGTTATAAGCTTCAAAGCGTGAATACAGCGGATTTTCCTTATCCAGCGGTAAGCTGCCCACGGGTTTGCCGTCAATAAACTCGGCGTTGGGGTGGCTGTATTGGCAGATATAAATATCGGCGATCTTTCCTTGATAAACCAGGCTGTCGATATGGAACAGCGTTCCTTCAATAAATTGGTCCAACTCATAGTTTTCAACGTCTTTATTGGCTTCACACCATTGCCGCAGCGCCGGGCGGTCATGAATTTTGGCGATTCGTTCGCTGCCGGCCGAATCAATTTGTTTGGCGAATATCGGGTAAGACAAGGCATGTTCAACCTGCTGAAGATAACGTTCAGGAGAGGTCTGATAGGACTGCGGAGAAAAAGGCGCTACCCGAGGGATCTCTATATCGCCGGCAGCCATGACAGCCTTCATGCGCAGCTTGTTGATAAAGGGTTCCGTTTGCGCGAACGTTGCGCCCTGAATACCGAATATTTCCCGCAGGTGTGCTGCGTGCCCCAGAAAATACTCGTCGTTGGTGATAATTCTCACCTCCGCCATATTGGTGATATTGCGACGGATAAAGAGATCGCGACAGGCTTGCTCCAGCTCTTTTGTCGTGAAGGGATCGCAGATTTGAATATCGTCGAAACAAGGTTTTTGATCCGCGGGCAAATTGCCCCAGCCCTGTTTTCCCGTTAGCAGACAGACTGCGTATTTTTCCCTGTCGATCAGCTTATTCCAGTCAGCCCGGAAGGTGACAATGTTCTGTAATATGATAAATGTTTTCATGCGACAGCCTCTTTCCCTGTTGTTTTAGTTGGTAATGGGCGACCAGTCGGCCGTTCTGACCGTTTTGCCGTAAAAATCCGTGACGGTAGCGGTATCCGTTTGCCAGTGTTCGCTCGGCACCACCACTTTGCCGGAAGCGCTGGGGATATCGATAACGTGCTGAGGGAAGGCGAGGCCGGACAGTTCATTGCGCAACTGCGTCATGATCGCCATCTCATCTTCGAGGCGCATGACAAAACGCCGGGTAGAGGTGACTTCCTGACCGTGATAAATGTAATAAGGGCGAACGCCCAACTCGAATAAACGCAAAAATAGGGTTTTCAGCGTCTCCTTGTCGTCATTGATTGTTTTCAGGAAGACGGTTTGCGTCAGCAACACATAGCCCATCTTTTTGAAAGCCCGGATCATCTCGATGACTTCAGGTTGCAGCTCATCCGGATGGTCGATGTGCAGACTCAAATACACCGTCGGTTTAGCCTGCGCCAGCTCTTCCATCAATTCCATACGCACCTTACCCGGGTTTTGCAGCGGATAGCGGGTATGGATCCTGACCACTTTTACATGGTCGATCGCTTTCAGTCGATTAAACAGATATTGCAGACCTTTGGGGTTGGTCAGCGGATCGCCACCGCTGGCGATGACTTCGTAGATGCTTTTATCGTTGGCGATATAGTCAACGATATCATCGATCTGAGACATTTTTAACCGACCTTCCACATCCAGGCCGACCCCCACGCGATCCTGCCGTTCACAATACCGACAGTTGGCGGCGCAGGTATAAGAGAGCAAGACCAGTAATTGGCCATCATATTTTTTTACCGTACCAAAAACGGGCGTGGATGTTTTCTCGTTCAGCAGGTCAACGTCAAGATTGGCCGGCAATGTTTCATATTCAGGATTGAATTCATACATATCCTTTATTGCCTGGCTGGTTTTGCTGAGTTCTTTTAAATAAGGTGTCAATTTTTCTGAAAAACGCGTTTCTTCTTCAACCTGTTTAACGACAATATTTTGCTCGGCAGACATTGTTATTCTCCATGCTCTTATTGATCACGAGGGTTGTAAAATACCGTTTCCATTCACGCGGTTGCGTACGTTAACCCCGGCCATGATGCCCAAAAGCAGCTCGGCCGATTTGGTTCTCATTTCCAGGAATGATTCTTCAGTGTAAAAAGCCGAGTGTGCGGTAAGAATAACGTTATCCAGAGTTCTGAAACCTGCGGGGATATCGGGTTCATTCTCCAGGACATCCAGCCCGGCCGCAGCAACCTTGCCGGATTTAAGCGCTTCTAACAAAGCCTGTGAATCCACAATGCCCCCGCGTGCCGTATTGACCAGCAAGACGCCTTCTTTCATTTGCTGAAACTGCGGTGCGGAAAGGAGATGGTGGGAAGTGCGGTTTAGGGAAGCGTTGACAGAAACGATATCCGACGAAGCGAGCAACTCCTCAAGGGATTCACAGCGTGTTACGCCATGCGTTTTATCAACCCCGCTGGCGACATAGGGGTCGTAAAACCGGATTTTCAAACCAAAGGCCGCCGCTCTTTTTGCCACGGCACCGCCGATGCGGCCAAAACCGATGATCCCCAGGGTCTTGTCACGCAAGCGGTACAACTTTTTGACGCTGGCCCAGTCCCAACCCCCTTGTCTGACATGCAGATTGATGTCGTTGAGTTTACGGGCTACGCCGAGCATCAGCGCCAAAGTGTGATCGGCCACTTCTTCTGTGCCGTAGTCGGGAATATTGTACACGGCGATGTCGAGCTGCCTGGCGGCGTCGATATCCACATTATCGTAACCGACGGCGGCTTTAACGATAGCGCGGCAGCGGCCTAAATTACGTAAAAAAGCCTGATTGAACTGGATGGACGGGATGCATGCCCAGATGATCATGAACTCTATCTCAGGCAGGATTTCGGCGGGTATTTCATTGATATTGCTGATATGTGCCAAGTGAACATCATACCCGGCCAGTATTTCTCGCTCAATATCTGGTTGGGGGAAATGTTTTTCCGTTGTCGAATCAATGATTAAAACCTTGGTACGTCTGGGTTCCATCTAACGCCCACTCCATAATTGTTAAGATAACATTAACATTACAAACTGAGTGTTAATTGAAGCACGGTTCCTTTTTTCTAACAAGTTGATGGGTTTTAGCTTAAAAAATCGATTAATATTCAATATGTAGTTTATAAATCCAATGGTTATGGTTTTGTTAATCAAAAAAACAGAATATGGGTAAGGGATAGAAATATTAATCTTCTGAAAGAAACAAAGAAAACGTGAAAAATATTTACCTTTACCGGGATGGGTAAACGAGTCCTTTTACTGAAAGAATCCACTCTGCCCGATGCGACAGAGAGGCTTGGGTCGGAGCGCATTCATCGTCATCAGGAAAACTCACTGCGCTCAAGTGAACGACAAGTTTCGGCCTGCTCAAACATGGGATCACCCATAGCTTTTCCTTATATAACCCTTCATTTGAAATAATCTAATTTCAGCCGATTTTTCGCATTACTTTTTCTAATTTAATGTTCGGTTATCAAAAGTCGAAATTCCGCGACAAGCCGTTGGTTTGTTATATAACTTCGGATTTTTGGTGCTCCAATTGTTGGTTTTGTGCCTTAAAGCGCATTTTTCCAGTTAAAAACTCTGCACACTAGCCCGGCTTTTTAATGACGACGGACACCGCCAAACCTATTTTAACTTATGGTTAATGGGGACGTTCGGTGATAACGTCAGAGCAAAGGTATCGTTTGCGTCACGACGGTCAGCCGCAGTTTCCGTACGTTTCGGCGCAGCGTTTCCGTTGGGCAGTCAGTGCGCCACGCAACCCGGCCCGCGAGCCATAATCTGACGTATTGCGTGGCAGCACCCTAACTTCAGCTACTGAGTGGAATGAGGGAAAAGATGGCAAAGCAAACCCCACTGTACGACCAGCACGTGGCGTGCGGTGCGCGCATGGTAGATTTTCATGGCTGGATGATGCCGCTGCATTACGGCTCCCAGATCGATGAGCACCACGCCGTGCGTCAGGATGCCGGTATGTTCGACGTCTCCCATATGACCATCGTGGATCTGCACGGTGCCCGCACCCGCGAGTTCCTGCGCTATCTGCTGGCGAATGACGTCGCCAAGCTCACTCAACCTGGCAAAGCGCTGTATACCGGCATGCTGAATGCGTCCGGTGGCGTGATCGACGATCTTATCGTTTACTTCCTTACTGAAGACTATTTCCGCCTGGTGGTGAACTCCGCCACGCGCGACAAAGACCTGGCCTGGATCGAAGAACACGCTGCACCTTATGGCATTGAACTGAGGGTGCGCGACGATCTGGCGCTGATTGCGGTGCAGGGCCCACAGGCCAAAGAACGTGCCGCCACCCTGTTTACCCCGGAACAAAAAAGCGCGGTCGAAGGCATGAAACCCTTCTTCGGCGTGCAGGCCGGGGATCTGTTCATTGCCACCACCGGTTATACCGGCGAAGCGGGTTATGAAATCGCCCTGCCGAAAGAGCAGGCGGCGGATTTCTGGCAACAACTGCTGGCGGCGGGCGTTAAACCGGCCGGTTTGGGCGCGCGCGACACTCTGCGCCTGGAAGCGGGCATGAATCTGTATGGCCAAGAGATGGACGAAGGCGTTTCGCCGCTGGCTGCCAACATGGGCTGGACCATCGCCTGGCAGCCGGAAGATCGCCAGTTCATCGGCCGTGACGCGCTGGAGCAGCTGCGGGAACAAGGCACCGAACAACTGGTCGGCTTGATCATGACGGAAAAAGGCGTATTACGTAATGAGCTGCCGGTGCGTTTCACCGACGCGGCAGGTCAGTCGCGCGAAGGGGTGATCACCAGCGGCTCATTCTCGCCGACCCTGGGCTTCAGTATTGCCCTGGCGCGCGTGCCCGCCGGTATCGGCGAGCAGGCTATCGTGCAAATCCGCAACCGCGAAATGCCGGTCAAGGTCACCAAACCCGGCTTTGTCCGTGCCGGTAAGCCACTGACTAATTAAATTTTTGTTTATTGATTCTTTATTTCTTCGAAGGAGTAGCTGGCGATGAGCAATGTGCCAACAGAATTGAAATATGCGGCATCCCACGAATGGGTGCGTGACGAAGGCAATGGTGAATACGTGGTAGGCATCACCGAACACGCGCAGGAACTGCTGGGTGACATGGTGTTTGTCGATCTGCCAGAAGTTGGTGCGGCAGTGACCGCCGGCGACGACTGCGCCGTGGCGGAATCGGTGAAGGCCGCTTCCGATATCTATGCGCCAATCAGCGGCGAAATCGTTGCGGTCAACGACGCGCTGGAAGCTTCACCTGAGCTGGTGAACAGCGAGCCTTATGGCGATGGCTGGCTGTTCCGCATCAAGGCTTCCGACGCTGCCGAACTCGGTAAGCTGTTGGATGCCGGTGCATACCAGGCTTCTATCGACGAGTAATCAACATACTCTTCGTCTTTCAAGTGCAGCCTGGTTATCTGCACTGGCTTACCCCGGTGACTTACTTAAGTCAGCGCCTGGGGATAAGCAAGCCGGCCGCCTGGCTGCAACTTGAAATCCATTGAGTATGTAACGCCTTTACCCAGGCATTGAGGGTAGGGCGTTTCAGTTATAGAACAGGCTATATCCCGTATCCCGTCAGCATTCAGGAATTTGTAGCAATGACTCAGACACTCAGCCAACTTGAACACAGCGAAGCGTTCATCGAACGCCACATCGGCTCTTCTGCGCAACAACAGCAGCAGTTGCTGGAAGCGGTGGGCGCACGCTCGCTCAGCGCGCTGATCCAACAGATTGTGCCGGCAGACATTCAGTTGCCGGGGCCGCCGCCGGTGGGCGATGCGGCGACTGAACATCAGGCGCTGGCCGAACTGAAGGCGATTGCCTCGCAGAATCAGCGCTACAAATCCTATATCGGTATGGGCTACAGCGCGGTGCTGACGCCGCCGGTGATCCTGCGCAACATGCTGGAAAATCCGGGCTGGTACACCGCTTATACCCCTTATCAGCCGGAAGTGTCGCAGGGCCGCCTTGAGGCGCTACTGAACTTCCAGACCCTGACTCTGGATCTGACCGGTCTGGATCTGGCGTCCGCCTCGCTGCTGGACGAAGCCACCGCCGCCGCCGAAGCGATGGCGCTGGCCAAGCGTGCCAGCAAGCTGAAAGACGCCAACCGCTTCTTCGTGGCTGACGACGTGCATCCGCAAACGTTGGACGTGGTGCGTACTCGCGCCGAAACCTTCGGTTTTGAAGTGATCGTGGATCAAGCCGAGAAGGTGCTGGAGCTGCAGGGCGTGTTCGGTGTGCTGTTGCAACAGGTGGGCACCACCGGCGAACTGCACGACTACGGTGCGTTGCTGGCTGAGCTGAAAACCCGCAAAATCGTCACCAGCGTGGCGGCCGACATCATGGCGCTGGTGCTGTTGACCGCACCGGGCAAACAGGGCGCAGACGTGGTCTTCGGTTCCGCGCAGCGCTTTGGCGTGCCAATGGGTTACGGCGGCCCGCACGCCGCCTTCTTCGCTTGCCGCGACGAATTCAAACGCTCAATGCCGGGCCGCATTATCGGCGTATCCCGCGATGCTGCCGGCAATACCGCGCTGCGTATGGCGATGCAAACCCGTGAGCAACATATCCGCCGCGAAAAAGCCAACTCGAATATTTGTACCTCGCAGGTGCTGCTGGCCAACATCGCCAGCCTGTACGCGGTGTACCACGGCCCGCAGGGCCTGCAGCGCATTGCCGGGCGTATCCATCGCCTGACCGACATTCTGGCCGCCGGATTGCTGCAGGCTGGTCTGGCGCTGCGTCATAAAACCTGGTTCGATACCCTGACGGTGGAAGTCAAAGACAAGGCCGCAGTGCTGGAACGCGCGCTGAGCTTTGGCATCAACCTGCGTACCGACATCCACGGCGCGGTGGGTATCACGCTGGACGAAGCCACCTCGCGTGAAGACGTGCAGACGTTGTTCGCCCTGTTGGTGGGTGACGATCACGGGCTGGACATCGACGCGCTGGACGCGGCGGTGAGCAAAAACGGCCTGTCGATCCCGGCGGCGATGCTGCGCAAGGATCCGATCTTGTCCCATCCGGTATTCAATCGCTACCACAGCGAAACCGAGATGATGCGTTATATGCACCGTCTGGAGCGCAAAGATTTGGCGCTCAACCAGGCGATGATCCCGCTCGGCTCCTGCACCATGAAGCTGAATGCGGCGGCGGAAATGATCCCGATCACCTGGCCTGAATTCTCCGAACTGCACCCATTCTGCCCGCCAGAGCAGGCGGCAGGCTATCAGCAGATGATCGGCCAGTTGTCGCAGTGGCTGGTGCAATTGACCGGCTACGATGCGGTTTGCATGCAGCCGAACTCCGGCGCGCAGGGCGAGTACGCCGGCCTGCTGGCGATCCGCCGTTACCACGAAAGCCGTAACGAAGCGGGCCGTCATATCTGCCTGATCCCAAGTTCCGCGCACGGCACCAACCCGGCTTCCGCCCAGATGGCGGGCATGAGCGTCGTGGTAGTGGCCTGTGACAAAAACGGCAACATCGATCTGCACGATCTGCGCGTCAAGGCAGAACAGGCGGGCGAAGCGCTGTCCTGCATCATGGTGACTTACCCGTCTACCCACGGCGTGTATGAAGAAACCATCCGCGAAGTGTGCCAGATCGTTCATCAGTTCGGCGGCCAGGTGTACCTCGACGGCGCCAACATGAATGCTCAGGTCGGCATTACTACTCCAGGTTACATCGGTGCGGACGTCTCGCACCTTAACCTGCACAAAACCTTCTGCATCCCGCACGGCGGCGGCGGCCCGGGAATGGGCCCGATCGGCGTGAAAGCGCATCTGGCACCCTTTGTGCCGGGCCACAGCGTGGTGCAGATCGACGGCGTAACCACTCAGCAAGGCGCAGTGTCCGCCGCGCCGTTCGGCAGCGCCTCAATTTTGCCAATCAGTTGGATGTACATCCGCATGATGGGCGCGGAAGGGTTAAAACTGGCGAGCCAGGTGGCGATCCTCAACGCCAACTACATCGCGACCCGTCTGAAAGATGCCTATCCGGTGCTGTATACCGGCCGCGACCATCGCGTGGCGCATGAATGTATTCTCGATATTCGTCCGCTGAAAGAAGAGACCGGCATCAGCGAAATGGACATCGCCAAACGCCTGATTGACTACGGTTTCCATGCGCCGACCATGTCGTTCCCGGTTGCGGGCACGCTGATGGTCGAACCTACCGAATCGGAAAGCAAGGTGGAGCTGGATCGCTTTATCGACGCGATGCTGGCCATTCGCAGCGAGATAGACCGGGTGGCGAAAGGCGAATGGCCGCTGGAAGACAATCCGCTGGTGAACGCACCGCACATTCAGGCGGAGCTGGTCAGCGATTGGCAGCATGCCTACAGCCGCGAGCTGGCGGTGTTCCCTGTCGCCGGTGTGCGTGAGAACAAATACTGGCCGAGCGTGAAGCGCCTGGATGACGTGTACGGCGACCGTAACCTGTTCTGCTCCTGCGTGCCAATGAGCGAATACGAATAACACATTCGGTAAAGTTTGTTAGCAAGGGACACCGCATGATGCGGTGTCCCTTTTTTATTGCCGGGCCGCAGTGATTGCGCTTCACTGCTTAATGGGCAAACTCAATGGCATAAGGAATCGTTATGAAAGCG
This sequence comes from Serratia inhibens, assembly GCF_003591175.1. Taxonomy (GTDB): domain Bacteria; phylum Pseudomonadota; class Gammaproteobacteria; order Enterobacterales; family Enterobacteriaceae; genus Serratia; species Serratia inhibens. The sequence goes on from NZ_QYYG01000009.1 coordinate 44,217, forward strand.
GCAATCGTAAAAACGTTAGGGCAGCCACCGGTTTTCGGGTCAGTCGAAGAGCCGCAGGCTCAGGCGGGGGAGGTGTTGATTGAGGTGACGTTGGCGGGCATCAAGCAGCTTGACCGCGCGATGGTAGCGGGAACCCACTACTCCAGCCCCAGGACCTTGCCGATTGTGCCCGGCACTGATGGCGTGGGCTATGCACCGGACGGCCAACGGGTGTATTTCGCCTCGTTCCGCCAGCCGCATGGCGCACTGGCGGAAAGAACCGTCGCGTCATGGACAGTGCCGGTGCCGGAAGGCGTGGATGACGCCACCGCCGCGGCGCTGATAAACCCGGCTTTCGCCGCCTGGCTGCCGCTTCATTGGCGCGCCGAGGTACAGCCGGGTGAAACTGTGCTGATTATTGGCGCTACGGGCACGTCAGGCAAACTGGCGGTGGCCGCCGCGCGTCAGGCGGGAGCGGGGCGCATCGTGGCGGCCGGTCGTCGGCAAAGCGTGTTGGATGCGCTGGGCGTTGATGGCACGGTAGATCTCGGGCTGGAAGGCGCTGAACTGGTACAGGCTTTTGCCGACGCCGCCGGCCCGGCAGGCTATAACGTGATTATCGATTATATCTGGGGAGCGGCCACCGAAGCGCTGCTCGCCACCTTGAACAACCACGATCTCTCTTCCTATGCCGGAGGGCGCGGTATCCGGCTGGTTAACGTCGGCTCAATGGCCGGGCCGGATATCCGGCTGCCGGCGGCGGTGCTGCGCAGTAATCAGCTGCAGATTATGGGCAGCGGTACCGGTAACTTCCCGCCGGTGGCAGAAATGCAGAGATATGCCAACGAGATCCTGGCCCTGGCGGCGGCAGGCAAGATCGCCGTCGAAACGCAGGAGCATGGTTTAACCGAGATTGCCGCCGTCTGGGATTTGAACAAGAAAAGCGACGTTCGTTCGGTGATCCGCATTTCGCGTTAGGCGTTAGCCCTGGCGGCCAGTTTGGTCGCCAGGAAAAAACGGGCCAGCGCCGCCACCCCGGTGGCCAGCCCGAGGCACAGTACCGCACCCGCCTAAAAATGGGCCAGATCCGAGTTTGATGACAAAGTTGTCTTTGAACCCGAGATACTCGGGCCTAGCGCACCGAGGGGCGCTCCGGCGGGCAAGCCGCTACGACCCCTTCGGCACGCTCTCCCTAATAATGGGCTTTGTCAGCAGTCTGATCCTTTATTCCTTTCCCTGCGGGGCCGGGTAATTTTCCGGCAGATCGATCACGAATCCGATACCGCGATCGTCAAGCCCTTCGGTGATCCGCAGCTGCGCACCGATTTTATCGGCCAGGTTTTTGGCGATCGCCAGCCCCAGACCGCTGCCGATCTGTTGCGTGCCGGGTACGCGGTAAAAGCGTTCAAACAGGCGTTTGCAGTGTTCTTTATTCACGCCCGGCCCATTGTCGCGCAGGCTAACGTAGCAACCCATCGGCGACAGCGAACGGATGTTGGCTTCGATGCGACCGCCAGCCGGCGCGTATTTGATGGCGTTATCCAGCAGGTTGGTGAATATGGCAATCAGCGAGTGGCGGTCAGTCTCAATCACCACACTTTCACTGCCATCCAGCGAAAGTTCGACGTTTTTCTCCAGCGCATAGGGCACGTGCTGCGCAATGCATTTGCTGATTTCTGCGTAGATATCCACCGCTTCAATCTTCAGCGGAAAGTTTTCCGATTCCAGCTTGGCCAGGTCAATCAGCTGGCGTGACAGCGACGCAGCGCGATCCAGCCCCTGCTGCATGTCTTCAATAATTTCCTGCCGCTCGGTCTTGTCCGCTACCTGGGTCAGCAAATGCAATTGCGCCAGCACGGCGGCGATCGGGGTGCGCAGTTCGTGCGCGGCATCGGCCATAAAGCGTTTTTCACGCTGATTGGCGGCATCGATACGCGTCATCAACTTATTGATTTCCAACACTACCGGCCGAATTTCCTGGTATTGCTCACGGACGTTGATCGGCGATAAATTGCCGGGCTTGCGATCGGAAATCATTCTGGCGATTTGCCGCAGCGGCCGCAGGCTGAAATAAGCGGTGATCAGCAGCGTAACAATAATGGCAGCCAGGACCACCAACAGGGGAATTGCGGTGCTTTCCGCCGGATTGCCGAAAATGGTGGTGCGGTTGTCAAAGGATTCGCCGACGATCACCCGAAACCGCCGTTTATCGCTCCAACTGCCGGCGATATGCCATTTCACGTTGGCATAGCTGATGGCGCCGGACAGGACCGATGGGGGCAGGAACAAGGGTTTTTCCTGTGGCGGCGAGGCGTAGAGCATCCGATTATTGTGGTCGTAAACCACAAATAATGGGCGATAGTCTATTTCGTCCTGCATACCGTTTTTGATCGAATCAATATACATCATCTCGATATCCTTGATGATCCCGAGATAATTGCTGTCGGTAATGTCGGTCTTATCGAGAATGTTGGCAATACCCTGTGCGACAATACGTTGTTGGTTGTCCAAATACTTTTCCGTATCGGGGTAATAAAGGTATTTAACCCAACCGAGCAATATTCCCCACAGCAATAAAATAGCCATAACCTGAAAAACAATGATGCGCATAAAAAACGATTTGAAGCTAATCATCCCTGCGTCTCTTTTTTTAATAAATAGCCGATGCCGCGCACGGTAATAATTCTTTCCTTGCCGATCTTGCGTCGCAGGTTATGCATATGCACCTCCAGAGAATTACTCTCCACACAGTCGCCATTGCCGAACAGCCGCTGTTCCAGTGCGGCTTTGCGCACCACCGTGCCGGCGCAGCGCATCAGTTCATGCAGCAATCGGTACTCTTTTTTCGACAGCAGCAACAGTTCGTCCTCCAATGTTACCTGATGGTTCATCGGGTCCAGATACAGATTGCCGAGGCTCCAGGTCTGGGAGGCAAACCCGGCCATGCGTCGGTTCACCGCCTTCACGCGTGAAATCAGTTCCGGCAGCGCAAAAGGTTTGGCCAGAAAGTCGTCTGCGCCGGAGTCCAGACTATTGACCAGGCTTTCTATGCGATCGCGGGCGGTCAGAATAATGATGGGAATATTTTGTCCGGCGGCGCGCCATTCGACCAGTCTCGTCAAGCCGTCGCCGTCGGGCAGCGTCAGATCCAGCAGCATTAAGTCGAAGCTGCGTTGCGATAATTTATCTTGTGCATCATGGAGCAGCCGCACCCAGCACAGGTTGAACCCTGCCAGTTCCAATGCGCGGCACAGGGCTTTACCCAATTGCAGATCGTCTTCCACAAGCAATATGTTCACTTGATACCCGGTTTATGTCACTGCGCTGGCGGCTATATAACTACAACCCTCGGAGGAAGACAACGCCGTGTGGCTGTTCGCTCCCCCCTTCTTAAGCAAACCTTAATCTGGCGTTAATTTCACGTTAAGGGAGGCTCCCGGCGTTTCGGGTAGGATTTCCGGCACAGCTATCACCTCAGGGTAAAAAAATGCATGCCGGAAACGCTTCAAATTCAGCCATCACCGGGGGAGTTACTCGCCCGCGTACGATTTTATTCGTTGCTCTGGCCTTGATGCTTTTTAATGCCGGAGTCTGGGGTGAAAACAAACCAGCGCCACACCCGACGGGTATACAGCGTAGCTCGCATACGGCGATGCCGGATATTTTTAACAGCTTCAAACCCCGTATTAAAAAACAATTACGGCGCCTGGCGGCGCTATAAGATCCCCATTAAATAATAAGGTAGAGAAGGTGAAAAATACTCTGGGTTATTCCGCAGCGACATTATTGATGCTATTTCCCTTGCAAGGCTTTACGCAGGACGGCGGGGAAGCTTCATTGAAACTCAGCGGCGGCATGGCGGTGGCGCCGATTTATCAGGGGGCTTCCAGCTATAGCGCCGAGCCGTTGTACGATATTGAGGCTGGCTACGCTAAATCGGCCTGGGGTGATTTCAGTCTGGGCCTGAGTGAAGGGGCGCGCTGGCAGTTACCCTTGTCAGGGCCGTTTGGCATCGCCTTATTGGCCGGTTATGACGCCGGGCGAGATGAAGAGGTGAAAACGCTGAGCGGCCGCAATAAGCGGCTAAAAGGCATGGGTGATCTCAAGGGCGCTTTTGAGGCGGGCATAGAGCTGAGTTATAAATTTGATGCTTTCCATGCCTATGTAAAGGGCATGCAGGCGACCAAGACGCGCCGTTATGGGGGGGAAGACCTGGGGAATACCGCCTACGTCGATCTGGGCGTGGCGGCGGTTTATCCGCTGAGCGATACGCTGACCCTGTCGACCGACCTGAGCACCACCTGGGCCAACAGCGGCTATCAGCGCGGTTATTTCGGTGTAACGCAGCGTCAGGCGCAGCAAACCGCTTTCGCCGCCTATCGGCCGGGGAGTGGCTTCAACCAGGTGGCACTCAATAGCGCACTGAATTACCAATGGACGCCAGAAATCGCCTTCCAGGCCGGTGTGGGTATCTATACTCTGTTGGGCGATGCGGCCAAAAGCCCGATCGTCGAGAAAAAAGTGGCTGGGGTTGCCTTCCTGAGCGCCAGTTACAGTTTCTGATTACCCAACCCAAAAAAAGGAACAGCATGTCGAGAGTTGCATTGGTCACCGGCGCCAGCCGGGGTATTGGGCGTGCCACGGCGCTGCTGCTGGCTCGTCAGGGGTACGCTGTGGGCGTTAACTATCTGAAAGATGAGACGGCGGCGCAGCAGGTTGTCACTGAGATTGAGTCACTGGGGGGCCGGGCGCTGGCATTGCAGGCGGATATCGCTGACGAAAACCAAGTGGTGGCGATGTTTGCCAAACTGGACGCAACCCTTGGCTCGCTCGACGCACTGGTCAACAATGCCGGCATTCTGTTTCAGCAGACCGGTATTGAGCAACTGACCGCCGAGCGCATCAACAAGGTGTTAACCACCAACGTGACCGGTTATTTTCTCTGCTGCCGCGAGGCGGTGAAGCGCATGGCCAAGCGCCATGGCGGGCAGGGTGGTGCGATCGTCAATGTGTCTTCCGCCGCTGCCCGTTTGGGGGCACCGTGGGAGTACATCGACTACGCCGCATCGAAGGGGGCGGTCGACACGCTGACTACCGGGCTTTCGCTCGAGGTGGCGGCGCAGGGTATTCGGGTCAACTGTGTGCGGCCAGGGTGTATTTACACCGAAATGCATGCCAGCGGCGGTGAGCCGGGGCGCGTCGACCGGGTAAAAAGCGGGTTGCCGATGCAGCGTGGCGGCTATCCGGAAGAGGTGGCGGAAGCTATCGCCTTTCTGCTGTCCGATGCCGCGTCTTACGTGACCGGCAGTTTTATCGAGGCTGCCGGCGGGCGGTGACAGTTTTGTTAGCTGAAATTACAAGGATTTCATTTTGACAGCGAGCATTATAGGGTGTAATTTCTGATCAAATAACAACCGTTTTGTAGTTACAAAAATGTATGTTTCTTTTGAATGGAATCAAAATAAAAGCCAAAGTAATCTGGTAAAACATCACATTAGCTTTGATCTGGCACAGCATGTGTTTTCAGACCCAAACCAATTGGCGGTGATTGAACGCATTGAGGGCGGAGAACAACGCTGGCAAACCATCGGCATGGTTGATGGGTGCCTGATACTGCTCGTGGTGCATACAACGCATGAGACCGATGCAGACGGTGATAGTATTGAAATCATCCGCATCATTTCTGCTCGTAGGGCGGATGCTAAAGAAAGGAGGGAATATGAAGCGCAAAAATTCGGTTAGGGACGTGCGGCATAGTCTGCTTCCTCCATTGACGGAGGAGCAAAAAGCGCAGATAGCTTCTCTGAGAGCTTTAGGCGATGCTGAAATTGACTACGGCGATGCGCCAACGCTCAGTGAGGAAACATGGGCGCAGGCAGTTCAGGGGCGTTTCTATAAGCCGATGAAAGTGTCAAAAACGATAAGAATTGATGCCGATATTCTGGCGTGGCTCCAAAGACCCGGTAAGGGCTATCAGAAACGTTTGAACGCAGTGCTGCGTGAAGCGATGCTGAAAGAGCATGAACATGAAGAGTAAAATAGAGCTGACGTGTGGTTAATTATCCGGTGATTCCAGATCACCGGATTTGTTCTCTGAACTTGCTCAGCCCTCATGCAGTAGCGCGCTGCGGAACGACAGAATATGCGCCTCTGCGGCATTGGCCGCCGCGTCGCTGTCCTGGGCAGCCAGTGCGGCGATAATCGCCCGATGCTCCTCGATCACCTCCCGCATATGCCCTTCCCGCGACAAGGTGCTGGCCCAGAAACGCTGCGCTCTGGCGTGCAGTACGCTCAATATGTCCGCCAACATGTTATTGCCGGCGATCAGCGCCAGCTCCTGATGGAACGCGTGATCTAGCGTCATCATCCGTACCCGGTCGCGGCTCTGGCAGGCGGCTTCGATTTGCTGGTTTAGCGCGGTCAGCGCAGCGATCTGTGGCTCGGTAATCCTTTTGCTCGCCAGCCGCATACACAGCATTTCATTGGCGAGCCGCACTTCGATCAGCTCCAGCGCGTCATCCATCGACAGCGGCGATACCATCACTCCTTTGCGCGGGATCACCTGCAGCAACCCTTCATTGGCCAAACGGTGGATCGCCTGATTGATCGGCGTTCTGCCCATATCCAGTTCGCTCATGACCTGTGCGGTATTGAGATATTCGCCAGGTTTATAGCTCAACGTCACCAGCGCCTGCTTGAAGCGCCGATAGGCCAGTTCATTCAGTGACAGCCCGGCTTCCTCTGCCGTCGGGAGTGACTGGCTCTCTGCGTCAACGGTCATCACGTTCTGCTCCTGCAAAAGAAAGTTTTTAGACATAGTACACAAAAACATGGCACGGAAATCGCTTATTTGGTTACTAAAGATATAGTGAAATTTCACAGTATTTTAACCAAAGAGGCACAACGCCATGAGATTGACCTTCACTTTACCCGAATCCTGCGGCGCGGGGACGCTGGATGCCGAGATTGATCATCTGGTGATCGCCGGCTGGACCGGCCGCGATCGCGAGGCGATTTTGCACCATATTCGGGAGTTGGCCGAACTGGGTGTGCCCCAACCCAGTGCAATCCCGCTGTTTTACCGGGTGGCGGTTAACCAGCTAAGCCAGAGCGAACGCATAGAAGTGATCGGCAACGCCACTTCCGGGGAAGCGGAACCGCTGATCTTTGCCCATCGCGGCGAGCTGTTCGTTTCGCTGGCGTCCGACCATACCGATCGTCAACTGGAAGTGCACAGTGTAGCGCTATCCAAACAGATCTGCGTTAAGCCGGTTGCGCGCGCTGCCTGGCCGCTGCGGGAGGTGGTTACACATTGGGATTCGCTGATCCTGCGTTCGTGGATCAAGGAGGACGGGGAGTTTCGGCTTTATCAGCAAGGAAGCCTTGCCAGCCTGCGCACCCCGGGCGACCTGCTGGAGCGCTATCTGGGCGGCCGGCAGTTGCCGGAAGGTGGGCTGACGCTGCCGCAGCCGCACGATGGTCTGGCCATGACCTGCGGTACGGTGGCGGCGATTGGCGGCATCCGGCCGGCGACCGAGTTCCGCATGGAACTGGCGGACGAGGTACTGGGGCGCTCCATCACGCATGGCTATCACAGCATCGAACTGCCGGTGGTGGCGTGATGAAAAAACTGACGTTAGGACAGGCCGCCGCCGGGCTGGCCTGCGGTGAATTGAGCAGCGTGCAGCTGACCGCCGCCGCGCTGGCGCATATTGCCGATGAGCAGGGCGAGGGAGTGCGCGCTTTTACCCGCGTTTATGCGCCGTGGGCGCAACGGCAGGCACTGGCTGCCGATCGGCGGCGCGCGGAGGGGAATCCTTTGTCAGCGCTGGACGGTGTGCCGGTATCGGTCAAAGACTTGTTCGACGTGGCCGGTGAAGCCACCGCCGCCGGCTCACGGGTATTGGCCGCCGCGCCGGTCGCCGCAAAACATGCCGCCGTGGTGGAACGCTTGTTGCAGGCGGGGGCGGTGGTTATCGGCAAAACCAACATGACCGAGTTCGCCTATTCCGGGCTTGGGATCAACCCTCACTACGGCACGCCCGCCAACCCTTGGGATCGGGCCGTGCGTCGAATTCCCGGCGGTTCGTCCTCCGGGGCTGCGGTCGCGGTGGCCGAGGGGATGTGTTTTGGCTCGATTGGCAGTGACACCGGCGGATCGGTGCGGATCCCGGCGGCCTTCTGCGGCCTGACCGGTTTCAAGCCTACCGCCCGGCGCATTAGCGATGGTGGCCTGCTGCCGCTGTCACCGTCGCTGGATTCGATTGGCGTGATTGCTCACGACGTTGCCGGTTGCATTGTGTTGGATACGGCGATAGCCGAACGGCCGCTGCAGCCGCAGTTAAAAAACTTGAGTCAGGCGCGCTTTGCGGTGCCGCAAACCCTGGTGCTGGACGACCTGGACGAGGAGGTCGCTGCGGCGTTTCACCTCAGCCTGCAGCGGCTGGTGGAGGCCGGCGCGCAGATTGAACACATTCCCTGCGCGGAATTCGCCGAACTGGCGGCTATCAACGCCGCCGGCGGTTTTACCGCGCTGGAGTCCTGGCGCTGGCACCATGCGCTGATCGCCGAACATGCCGAGGAATATGACCCACGGGTGCTGTCGCGCATTCGCCGCGGCCAGCCGTTGGGGGAGGGGGATTTGCAGCAGCTACGGCAGCTACGCGCCGAGTGGCAACGGCGGGTTACCGCCGCCGTGCAAATGTTTGACGCGCTGCTGATGCCGACCGTCCCGCTGGTCGCGCCGACGATTGCAGGGCTTGAAGCGGATGAAGATGCCTATTTCAGTATCAATGGCGCCGCGCTGCGCAATCCTTCGGTGATCAATTTCCTCGACGGCTGTGCGCTGTCGCTGCCTTGTCAACGGCCTGGCGGAGCGCCGGTTGGCCTGATGCTGGCCGGGTTGCCGATGCATGACGAGGCGTTGCTGGGCTGGGCGCTGGCGATTGAACGCTGTCTCGCTGGTGCGTGATTTTCCGGTGGGGCGTGGCCCCGCCATACTTTGAGTTAACAGGAGAGTACCCATGACCGGTTCCCCGAACGGAATGCTGTTTGTCGCAACAGATGTCGCCGCGCAGGACGAGGCGGATTTCAATCAGTGGTACGACCGTGAGCATGTGGAAGAGCGGGTACGCGTTCCCGGTTTTTTGTCGGGCACGCGCTACCAGGCGTTGCAGGGCGGGCGTAAATACCTTGGGTTGTACAAAACCGAATCCCTGGCCAGTTTTACTTCTGCGGCCTACCGCGCCGCTTTTACCCAACAAACCCCCTGGTCGGTGGCAAGCCTCGATAAAATGCGTGATCCGATGCGTCGGGTGTGCACGGTGGAGGCGGTAACCGGGCAGGGCTGCGGCAGCCATTTGGCTATCATCCCCCTCGAGCCGGCAGAGCCTGAGGGGCTGAAACTTGCCATTAGACATCTGGGGAGCATGCTGGCGGAGCAACCCGGTTTTGTCCGCAGCAGCCTGCTCGCGCCCGACGTTGAACTCAGCTCGCCGTTGCCAAAAGAATCGCGGGAAAACCGTCGCCTGCTGCCGATGTTGCTGATTGAAAGCAGCAGCGCCGCCGCCGGTCAGCGGCTAAATGAACTGGCCTGTCGCCAGTTGAAAACACCCGCTGAGGCGACCCAGCACTATGTCCTTGGCTGGCAACTGACCAAGCAGGAGCTGACATCATGAGCACATCAACCACTGAAACGCCGATCGCGGATTCGACTGCCGCCGCTTCTGCTGCCCATCCGCCAAAAACCGGCAGATTGGCGGCCGCCAGTTCGATTGGCACCGCATTGGAATGGTATGACTTCACCGTTTATAACATCATGGCGGCGCTGATTTTCAACCACGTATTCTTCCCGTCGTTCGATCCGCTGGTGGGCACCATTCTGGCGTTTTCCACCTATGCGGTCGGCTATATCTCGCGGCCGATCGGCGGCATCGTTTTTGGCCATCTCGGCGATGTATTGGGCCGGCGGTTTGTGCTGGTCACCACGCTGGTGATTATGGGCGTCACCACCGCATTGATGGGGCTGTTACCTGGCTACGCCACCTGGGGCATCTGGAGCCCGCTGCTGTTGGTGACGTTGCGCTTTATTCAGGGCATCGCGCTGGGGGGCGAATGGGCGGGCGCGGTACTGTTGTCGATGGAGCACGGAAAACCGCATCAGCGGGGACGCAACGCTTCGTTTGCTCAGGTTGGTCCTTCCTGCGGCACGCTGATCGGCACCGGTTTGATCACGTTGGTGACGGTGGCGATGTCGGCGGATGATTTCCAGCAGTGGGGCTGGCGCATTCCTTTCCTGCTCAGCCTGGTGCTGGTGGTATTTGGCTTGTGGTTGCGCCGTGGCGTGGGGGAAACGCCGGCATTCCTGAAACTGGAGGCGTCGAGGGATGTGACTCAGGCTCCGATCCGCGAAGTATTTACTCAGCACAGGCGCCCCTTGCTGATCGCCGGCGGCTCGCGCATCGGTTCCGACGTGCTGTATGCGCTGGTGGTGGTATTTACCCTGACCTACGTCACTACGGTGCTGAATCTGCCGCGCCCGCTGGCGCTGACCGCCACCATGCTGGGGGCGATTGGCAATGCCATTACCGTACCTATGTTCGGCGCGCTGTCCGATCGCTTTGGCCGTCGGCCGGTGTATATCGGCGGGGCGCTGGCTGCGATGGTTTGGGCGTTCGTGTTCTTTGTGTTGCTGGACAGCAGCCAGCCGGTGCTGATTTGCCTGGCGGTGGTGATCGGCTTGCTGATCCATGCGGCGATGTACGGTCCGCAGGCGGCATTCATCACCGAACAGTTCCCGACCCGGGTACGTTATGCCGGATCGTCGCTGGCCTACACGCTGGCGGGCATTCTCGGTGGCGGCTTTGCGCCGCTGATTATCGCTACGCTGTTCAAGTCCTACGGCAGCACGCTGGCGATCTCGGCCTATGTGGTGGCGGCGTTACTGATCACGCTGTGGGCGGTGATTGCCGCGAAGGAGACGGCGCATAAACCCTTGTGAAAGGAAGGCCGGGTGAGAGGTTCACCCGGCTTGCTGCGACGGCGGGATTATTTCAACCAGCCTTTGCGCTGTGCGTCCTGCAGGTGTTGCAGCAGGTGCTTCCACAGCTCCGGGTGGACTTCGGCGATCATCGCGTTGCGCGACAGCACCTGTTCGAGGCTGATGCCGTTCTCGACCCAGCTTTGGCCTTCGTTATGCAGATTCATCAGCATCGGCATGGTGCGGTCCAGCACCAGCGCAAAGCGCGCGTCGGCGCTTTCGCCATCTTCATACTCCTGCCATAAAGCGGTGAAATACTCGCGTTGTGCCGCAGGCAGCATGCCAAACAGTCTCCGTGCCGCCGCCACTTCCTGATCGTGGATTGCCGCCCGCGCCGCCAGATCGTAAACCAGCACGTCACCGGCATCGATTTCCACGATGTCATGCAGCAGCGCCATCTGGATCACCCGCTGGATATTCACGCCTTCACCGGCATACTCAGCCAGGCTGAGAGCGGCAATGGCAAAGTGCCAACTGTGCTCGGCGGAGTTTTCCTGGCGCTGGGTGCCGAGAACCTTGGTGCGGCGTTGCACGCTTTTCAACTTGTCGATTTCCATCAGGAACTGGACGACCTGGGTCATGGAGCCGAAATCTAACGCGGGTACAGCGGATGACATGGTGTAAACCTCAAGGTAGATGGGTGAAGCCCGTCGATTGTAGACCAGCGGGCAGGGGATTTCGATGTTTGTGGCGTTACACGCGTTCACAGTTTTATTTTAGCGTACACGTGTACACTGGAATTATTCTCAGTTAAGCTGATTTGCGGTAATTTCGAACAATATTGGGCGTTTGAGGGTTTGTGATTTATGGGAAATACGGGCGTAGTGATGAAAGCCGAGAACGACGAAAATACCGCTACGGCGTATCCGTGGGCGGAAGAAATAGCCAATAGCATCAGCCACGGTATCGGGCTGGTTTTCGGTATTGTCGGGCTGGTGTTGCTGCTGGTGCAGGCGGTGGATACCGGTGCGGATATGACGGCCATCGCCAGTTACACGCTTTATGGCGGCAGCATGATCCTGCTGTATCTTGCCTCCACCCTGTACCATGCCATTCCGCATCAGAAAGCCAAGCACTGGCTGAAAAAATTTGACCACTGCGCCATTTACCTCTTGATTGCCGGTACCTATACGCCGTTTCTGCTGGTTGGCCTGAACTCGCCGCTGGCCAAAGGGTTGATGGCGGTTATCTGGGGGCTGGCGCTGCTGGGGGTCTTGTTCAAACTGGCGTTCGCCCATCGCTTTGAGGCGTTGTCGTTGGTGACCTATCTGACGATGGGCTGGCTGTCATTGATCGTGATTTATCAGTTGGCGACTCGCCTGGCGATCGGCGGCGTAACCTTGCTGGCGGTAGGTGGCGTGGTTTATACCCTGGGGGTGATTTTTTACGCTTCCAAACGGTTCCGCTTCGGCCATGCTATCTGGCATGGTTTCGTGCTCGGCGGCAGCCTGTGCCACTTTATGGCGATTTATCTGTACGTTTAATATCCACTGAACCTTTCACGTTGCAGCGTTGTTGGCTGCAACGTGAAATCTATTGCGGATAGACTCAGACGCGCTCTGACAGCGCCTATTTTTCTTCTAGCAACGAATACGGCAAGGGTTTGATCGTCAACTGACTTGCGGCATCGTCACGTACCCGCAGCTTGCTGTCGGTCTCTAAATCGTTATTCAACACCGCCTGCACCCAAAGCCGGCCATCGGCCAGTTTGCCGGCGGCCAGCACCGTGCCGGTCCGGCGCCAGTTCTCGCCCAACTGCAGTTCGAGATCCTCAGCGGCCAGCGGCACCCGCCCGGCTTTGCCTTCCAGCCAGTACAGCGCACGCTTGTTGGCACCGCGGAACTTGGCTCGGGCCACCATCTCCTGGCCGGTATAGCAGCCCTTACTGAAGCTGATGCCTTCCAGCGCCTGCAGGTTGGTGGCCTGCGGAATCAACTGCCCGCTGTTGGCGGCGTCAATCACCGGGTAACCGGCTTCGATATCCAGCGTCAGCCATTGTTGGCTGTCGTTCAGCTCTGCCTGCTCGTTCAGCTTGCCGACTAATTGTTCGGCCACGGCGGCAGTGGTCACCAGCAGAAAACGTTCCGCCGGCAGGGAGAAATGCAGCAGGGTGGTTTCACCCTCTTGTACCACCTGATGCTCGGCGTCCGGCAGGCTGTTGAATACGCCCGCCAACGCTGCGCGCGCCTGAAAACCGGCTATGCCCAGCAGCACCGCTTCGCTATCGGCGGCAATGGTGAGTTTGGAAAACACCGCGTATTTCTTGATTTCCGCCAGTTGGCTGTCCAGCACGCTGCGGCGTTCCAGATAGGCGAAGCCTTCACCGCGGTGGAACAGACGCAGGTTGCTCCACATTTTGCCCTTGGCGTCGCAGTGGCCGCACAGCACGTGACGATCGTCCGCCAGCGCTTCGATGTCGGCGGTCACCTGGCCCTGGAGGTATTTCACCGTATCCGGGCCGTTCAGCGTCACCAGCGCCCAATCTTCCAGAGAGATCAGGGTCAGGGGCAGATGGGAGGAAGCGGAAGGCTGACGGGGTGGAAATGGAATTTTATACGCCATAGTAAGATCCTGCTTAACGTTTAGCTTACCTGAAGGTGTGTTGGCCCCATGGTAAAAGAGGCGGCGGGCTTTGCAAACTGTTATTCGCGCTTGCATCCCCGGCAGCGCTTTTTTTGACATTTAGCGCTTTATTCCACTTTACGCTGAGAACGTCCTTCCCGGCGAGTATGTCAAATTGTTACTCTATGGGCTTGCGGCCAAAGGTAACCCTTGCAGACAGATCTTTGGCCGATGGAATTATATCGCGCAGGCGTTGCCATACAGTGTGTCGGTTGAACCCTGCGATGGCTTTCGCCACGCCGAAAAGAGGTTAGTCATAACAACATGGATATTAATAATAGAGCACGTATTCACTGGGCCTGCCGCCGTGGTATGCGCGAACTGGACATCTCAATCATGCCGTTCTTCGAGCATGAGTACGACCAGTTGAATGACACAGACAAAGCCCTGTTTATCCGCCTGCTTGAGAGCGACGATCCCGATCTGTTCAACTGGCTGATGAATCATGGCGCTCCGCAAGACAGTGAACTGCAGAGAATGGTGACACTGATCCAGACGCGAAATAAAGACCGTGGCCCAGTGGCGATGTAATGTCCGCATTTCCTGGCGCACCCAGTTATTCTCGCTGCTGACCCATGGCGTTTTGATCCTGCTGATCCTGATTGCGCCCTGGCCGGAAGGCTACGGCCCGCTCTGGCTGGTGCTGCTGACGCTGGTGGTGTTTGAATGTATCCGCAGCCAAAAGCGCATTGCGTCACGGCAGGGCGAATTGCGCCTGCTGGGGAATAAGCGTGTGAGCTGGCACGGACAGGAATGGTTGCTGGTAAAGCAACCCTGGATGCCGCGTTACGGCATTCTGCTGACGCTGCAGCCGACGCAGGGCAAAAAGCGCCGCCGGCTGTGGCTGGCCTCCGACAGCATGGGCAAAGCCGAATGGCGGCATCTGCGCCAGCTGTTGCAGTACCCGTCGGCCGATGATGACGAGGAACCCTGATGAAGCCGACGCTTTGGCTGGTGGAAGATGAGCCCAGCATTGCCGATACGCTGATTTATACCCTGGAGAGCGAAGGCTTTCAGGTACGCTGGTTCGAACGCGGCGAGCCGGCATTGCAGGCGTTGGCGCAAGGCGCGCCGGCGCTGGTTATCCTCGATGTCGGCTTGCCGGACATCAACGGTTTTGAACTGTGCCGCCGTTTGTTGTCGCAGTCGGCGGATTTGCCCATTCTGTTTCTCACCGCCCGCAGCGACGAAGTCGATCGCCTGATAGGGCTGGAGATCGGCGCCGACGATTACGTCGCCAAACCTTTTTCTCCCCGCGAAGTCAGCGCCCGCGTGCGTACCATTTTGCGTCGCCTGCAAAAACAGCAGCGCCTGCAGCAGCCCGCACTGTATACCTTTGGTCCTTTTGGCCTGGATGAGCCTGCGGCGACCATTTATTACCATCAGCGGCCGCTGCCGCTGACCCGCTACGAATTTCTGCTGTTGAAAACCTTGCTGCTGGCGCCCGGCCGGGTGTTTTCACGCCAGCAACTGATGGACAGCGTTTGGGCGCAAGCGGAAGAGAGCCTGGATCGCACCGTCGACACCCACATCAAAACGTTGCGCGCCAAGCTGCGTGCTATCGACCCCGCTGAACCGCCCATTCACACCCATCGCGGCATGGGGTACAGCGTGAGCCGCCAATCATGAGAATCGGCCTGCGCCTGTTGCTGGGGTATTTCCTGATTGTGGCGGTGGCGGGCTATTTCGTGCTGAGCATTTTCGTACAGGAAGTGAAACCCGGCGTGCGGCGTGCGACCGAAGGCACGCTGGTCGACACCGCCAATCTGCTGGCGCAAATAGCCCGTCTGGACATGCAGCGCGACGACGTGGCGCACGGGCAGCTCGCGCAGGCATTCACCCAGCTTAATCAACGGCCAATTGGCGCCAACATTGCCGGTATCCGCAAGGATCGCAGCGAATATCACGTGTATCTCACCGATGCGCGCGGTACGGTTATTTTTGACTCCGCCGGCCAGGCGGTCGGCCAGAACTACTCACGCTGGAATGACGTTTATCTGACGCTGCGCGGCCAATATGGCGCACGCAGTACGCGCAGCAATCCGCAGGACGAAAACAGCTCTGTGATGTACGTCGCCGCGCCAGTGCGCGAGCAAGGCAATATTATCGGCGTGCTCAGCGTGGGTAAACCGAACAGCACCATGGCGCCGGTGATCAAGCGCAGCGAGCGGCGGATCCTGTGGGCGGGGGCGTTGCTGTTGGGTATTGCATTGCTGATCGGGCTGGGCTTCGTCTGGTGGATCAACCGCTCGATTGGCCGGCTGGTGCGCTATGCCGACGGCGTCTCGCAGGGCGAAAGCGCGCCGTTGCCAACCATGGGCAGCCACGAGCTGACGCAATTGGCGCAAGCGCTGGAAAGCATGCGGATGAAGCTGGAAGGTAAAGCTTATATCGAACAGTACGTGCATACCCTGACCCACGAACTGAAAAGCCCGCTGGCGGCGATCCGCGGTGCGGCCGAGCTGCTGCAGGAACTGCCGCCTCCGGCGACTTCCCGGCGATTTTTGACCAATATCGAACAACAAAGCGCCCGTATTCAGCAACTGGTGGACAAGTTGCTGGTGCAGGCTCGCCTCGAGAGCCGTCCCGGCCTTGAATTGGCACCGCTGGCTATGGCGGCGCTGGTACGCCAGGCGGTGGCGGGCAAAGAGGCTCAGGCGGCGCAGCGCGGCGTTGTGTTGCAGGTGGATGAGCTGGAGGCGATCACGCTGACCGGCGATGGGCTGTTGATTAGCCAGGCACTGACCAATCTGCTCGACAACGCGCTGGATTTCACCCCGCCGGGCGGGGTAGTCAGCCTGTGTGGCGAACGCCGGGAGAGTCATTACCTCATCACCGTCAGCGACAACGGCAGCGGTATCCCGCACTACGCGCTGGGCAAAGTGTTTGAGCGTTTCTATTCGCTGGCGCGGGCCGATAAACCCAAAAGCAGCGGACTGGGCCTGAACTTTGTGCAGGAAGTGGCGCGTTTGCACCGGGGCGGCATTCAGTTGCACAACCGCCAACCGTGCGGCGTGATAGCCGTTTTCACTTTATCGCTCTGACTTCACCGTCCCTTCACATAACCACATCTTGTTTTCACCTGCCGGTTTTATCGTGGCGCCATTACCTACAAGGAGCGCGCAGCGATGATGAAATCGGTACTGTTTTGGAAAATAACCACTCTGCTGGGATTGATGATTTTAATGATTATCCCGGTGACGCAGTTGATGAACGTGATTGAGGAGCGCAGTGGCTATCGCCAGAGCGTGGTTGGGCAGGTAAGCGAAAGCACCAGCCGGGCGCAGCGCATTTTGGGGCCGTTGATTGTCATCCCTTATATCGAACGAGAAGAGAAGAAGGATGACAAGGGGCAGCCGACAGTGCAGAGGGTGCGGCATTATCGATATCTGCTGCCGGAGAATTTGCAGGTCAGCGGCAAGCCGAACGTAGAGGTACGCAAGCTGGGCATCTATCAGACTCAGGTGTATCAGGGGCCGTTAAAGTTTCAGGTGAAGTTCGGTCAGCCGGAGTTGGCTGATTTGCAGCGCAGCAACGTGACCCTTGAGCAACCCTACTTGTTGGTTGCGCTCAGCGACTCGCGTGGCATCAAGAGCATTTCACCGCTTGCCAGCGCCCAGCCGCCAACCACCTTTGAACCGGGTACGCGAGTGGATGCGCTGCCGCAAGGCATTCATGCGCCGCTACAGCTTGCCGCGTTGCAAAAAGAGGGGCTGGATGCCGACTTTACCCTGACGTTGGCGGGCACCAGCAGCCTGTCGCTGGTGCCGCTTGGCCGCAGCAGCGAATTGACGCTGCAAAGCAACTGGCCGCACCCTAATTTCCTCGGCAACTTCCTGCCGGATGAGCGCAAGGTGACGGAAAAAGGCTTTAGCGCCCGCTGGCGCAGCACCTGGTTCGCCAATAACATCAACAGCGCATTTCACTATGACGATGGGATCATTGACGAAGACAAACTGCCGACCTTCAGCACCAGCCTGATTGAACCCGTGGATCACTATCAACTGACCGAGCGTGCGGTGAAATATGCGGTGCTGTTCATCGGGCTGACGTTTATGGCGTTTTTCCTGTTCGAAACTCTGACCGGTTTGCGGGTACACCCGATTCAGTATCTGCTGGTCGGTGCCGCACTGGTGTTGTTCTACCTGATACTGCTGGCGTTCTCCGAACATTTCGGCTTCGCGACCGCCTACCTGTTGGCCAGCGTGGCCTGCAGTGGCCTGATCGCCTTTTATCTCAGCGCGGTGCTGCGCGGCAAGCGGCGCGGGGCGATGTTCGCCGGCAGCCTGCTGATGCTTTATGGCGTGTTGTACCTGTTGTTGCAGTCTGAAGACAATGCGCTGGTGCTGGGGGCAGGGCTGTTGTTCGCCATTCTGGCGGGGATAATGCTGCTGACGCGTAAGCTGGATTGGTATCAGGTGGCCGACCCGGCGCGGTTGAGCGGCGAAATACCGACCGCTGACGGCGAAAACCGCTTCAGGTTGTGGAAATAAGCAGAGGCGTTGGGCGCGGCAATCGCGCCCATTGGCATTACAGCAGCGGTTCCATCTCCAGCAGGATCTGTTCGCACCACTGTTGCAGGCGGTCTTCGCTCATATCGTATTGGTTCACCTCATCCAGCGCCAGGCCGACGAAGTGTTTGCCATCTGCACTCAGCGGTTTCGGGCTGGTGAATTCAAAGCCTTCAATGGGCCAGAAGCCGATAAACTGCACGCCGAGCGGGGCGATGTGATCGTGCAGCATGCCGAGCGCATCGAGGAACCATTCGCCGTAGCCGAGCTGATCGCCCATGCCGTACATGGCGACAATTTTCCCCTTCAGATCCAGCGTCGCCAGTTGCGGCCAGACGGCTTCCCAATCTTCCTGCAACTCACCGAAATCCCAGGTAGGAATGCCGAGGATCAGGATGGAATACTCTTCCATCAACTGCGGGGACACGTCTTTCAGGTTGTGCAGGTCGACCAGGTCTTCGCCCAGAATCTCACGGATTTTTTCTGCCGCCATCTCGGTGTAGCAGGTGCTGGAGCCGTAAAACAGACCAATCTTCATTTTTAAACCGTTATGTTACCGTTCGTGGAATGGCATCGAGTGTACCAGATTTGCGCCGGCTTAAGGCATAATGGCGCAGGTGGAAAGCTAACAAAGAGAGGACCGCGTGCAACAGCAAGAGAGTGCGCTGATTGAGCAATTCCTGGATGCGCTGTGGCTCGAACGCAATCTGGCAGAAAATACGCTGGCCTCTTATCGGCTGGATCTGCAGGCGCTGAACGCCTGGCTGAACCATCAAAATACCTCGCTGTTACAGGCACAGGCGCTGGATCTGCAGGCGTTTCTCGCCGAACGGGTGGAGGGGGGCTACAAAGCGACCAGTTCCGCGCGTTTGCTGAGCGCCATGCGCCGCCTGTTCCAGTACCTGTACCGCGAAAAGCTGCGGGAAGACGATCCGACCGCGCTGCTCGCCTCGCCGAAGTTGCCGCAGCGGCTGCCGAAAGATCTGAGCGAAGCGCAGGTCGATGCCTTGTTGCAGGCGCCGTGCGTCGATCAGCCGCTGGAGCTGCGAGACAAGGCGATGCTGGAGGTACTGTACGCCACCGGCCTGCGAGTATCCGAACTGGTCGGGTTGACCATCAGCGACGTCAGCCTGCGCCAGGGCGTGGTGCGGGTGATCGGTAAAGGCAACAAGGAACGGCTGGTGCCGCTGGGCGAAGAGGCGGTGTACTGGATCGAAAATTATCTGGAGCACGGCCGCCCGTGGATGGTCAACGGGCAGGCGCTGGATGTGCTGTTTCCAAGCAACCGCTGCCAGCAGATGACCCGACAGACGTTCTGGCATCGCATCAAACACTATGCGATCCTAGCGGGTATTGATAGCGAGAGGCTGTCACCGCACGTGTTGCGCCACGCGTTTGCCACCCATTTGCTGAACCATGGGGCCGATCTCCGTGTCGTACAGATGTTATTGGGGCACAGCGACCTCTCTACCACACAAATTTACACGCATGTAGCGACCGAACGACTTAAACAGCTACATCAACAGCATCATCCGCGTGCCTGACACGCCGGGTTCAAAAGGATTGGAAGAATGAAGAAAGGTTTAATGCTGCTCTCTCTGCTGGTGGCTTCGGTGACCGGTACGGCCCAGGCCGACGATGCGGCAATCAAAAAAGCGCTCGGTAGCCTGGGCATTCAGCAGGCGGAAGTACAGCCCTCACCGGTTAGCGGCCTGAAAACCGTGCTGACCGATAACGGCGCGCTGTATGTGACCGAAGACGGCAAACACATTCTGCAAGGCCCGCTGTACGACGTCAGCGGCAAAGAACCGGTTAACGTCACCAACCAACTGCTGAACACCAAACTCGAAGCGCTGAAAGATCAGATGATCGTCTACAAGGCGCCAAAAGAAAAACACGTGATTACCGTGTTTACCGACATCACCTGCGGCTATTGCCACAAGCTGCACCAGCAGATGAAAGAGTATAACGATCTGGGCATTACCGTCCGTTATTTGGCGTTCCCGCGCCAGGGGTTGAATTCCCAGGCCGAGAAAGACATGCAGTCAATCTGGTGTACCGCCGATAAAGCCAAGGCATTCGATTCCGCTTTGAAAGGCGATGCGGTGTCCCCGGCGACCTGTAAAACCGACATCAGCAAACACTATGCGCTCGGCGTGCAGTTCGGCATTCAGGGCACTCCGGCCATCATTCTGCAAAACGGTATGATGATCCCGGGTTATCAGGGGCCGAAAGAGATGGCCGCCATGCTGGATGCGCATCAGACCACAACCAAAACCGGTGGTTAATCGCCGGTGAGCATCAAAACGCAACTACGCCGCCGAGCGGCGACGGACGACAGCCATCTGCCCGCCAGCCTGCATCCGCTGCTGCGCCGTTTATACGCGCTGCGCGGCGTTAAGGCCGAGAAGGAACTGGAGCGCAGCGTCAAAGGTTTACTGCCCTGGCAGCAGTTGGATGGCATCGATACAGCGGTGGGTATTCTGCAACAGGCGCTGGCCGCGAGTCGCCGCATCATGGTGGTGGGGGACTTTGACGCCGATGGCGCCACCAGTACCGCGTTGACGGTGCTGGCGTTGCGCAGCATGGGCGGCAGTGCGGTTGACTACCTGGTGCCGAACCGCTTCGAGGACGGCTACGGCCTGAGCCCGGAAGTGGTCGAGCAGGCGGCGGCGCGCGGCGCAGAGTTGATTCTGACCGTGGATAACGGCATCTCTTCCCACGCGGGCGTTGACGTGGCGCACGCCAAGGGCATGCAGGTTCTGGTTACCGACCACCACCTGCCGGGGGAAACCTTGCCGGCGGCGGAGGCGATCGTCAACCCGAACCTGCGGGGCTGCGAGTTCCCGTCAAAATCCCTGGCCGGCGTTGGCGTGGCTTTCTATCTGATGCTGGCGTTGCGTGCCCGGCTGCGTGACAGCGGCTGGTTTGAACAACGTGCGTTGGCAATGCCGAATCTGGCTGAACTGTTGGATCTGGTGGCGCTGGGTACGGTTGCCGATGTGGTGCCGCTCGACGCCAACAACCGCATTATGGTGTATCAGGGCCTGAACCGCATTCGCGCCGGCAAATGTCGGCCGGGCATTCGTGCGCTGCTGGAAGTAGCCAATCGCGATGCACGCCAGCTGGCGGCCAACGATCTTGGCTTTGCGCTGGGGCCGCGGCTCAATGCCGCCGGGCGTCTGGACGACATGTCGATTGGCGTGGCGCTGTTGCTGAGCGATGACATTGCGCAGGCGCGCATGTTGGCTAACGATCTCGATGCGCTTAACCTGACACGGCGTGAGATTGAGCAGGGCATGCAGGTCGAGGCCTTGCAGCTGTGCGACGAACTGGAGCGCAGCAGCAGCGCTTTGCCGTATGGGCTGGCGATGTATCACCCTGAATGGCATCAGGGCGTGGTGGGCATTCTGGCCTCGCGCATCAAAGAACGTTTTCACCGCCCGGTGATTGCGTTTGCGCCGGCGGGCGAGGGTATTTTGAAAGGCTCCGGTCGTTCGGTAGCCGGTTTGCACATGCGCGACGCGCTGGAGCGGCTGGACACTCTTAATCCGGGCTTGATGATGAAGTTCGGCGGCCACGCGATGGCGGCCGGGTTGTCGCTGGAAGAGGCCAAATTCGACGAGTTCCGCCAGCGTTTTGGCGATTTGGTGGGGGAATGGCTCGATCCGGCGATGCTGGAAGGGGTGATCTGGTCCGACGGTGAACTGGCGATGCAAGAGCTTTCGCTGGAAACGGCGGAGCTGCTGCGCGAGGGCGGGCCGTGGGGGCAGGCGTTCCCGGAACCGACTTTCGACGGTAAGTTCCGTATCCTGCAACAGCGGCTGGTGGGCGAGAAACACCTGAAGCTGATGGTGGAACCGCTCGCTGGCGGCCCGCTGCTCGACGGTATCGCCTTCAACGTGGACACCACCCTGTGGCCCGACAGCAGTGTGCGTGAAGTTGAACTGGCCTATAAGCTCGACGTCAATGAGTTCCGCGGTAATCGCAACGTGCAGTTATTGATCCAGCACCTCTGGGCGCGTTGATTTTTCCTGAACGGGTGCGGTGATGCCGCGCCCGATTCAGATACGCATCCCTCCCCCCACAAAAACTGACCAACTCGCTATAAACTGACGCCCGGATCCGATAGAATTACCGGTTCTAATGGCATTTCGCCATCGACGACATCAACGTAAAAGAACGCTAAAAACCATGTTTGAAATTAATCCGGTAAAAAACCGAATTCAGGACCTGTCCGAGCGGACTGCCGTTCTTAGGGGGTATCTTTGACTATGATGCCAAGAAAGAACGCCTAGAAGAAGTCAACGCCGAGCTGGAACAGCCTGATGTTTGGAACGAACCCGAGCGCGCACAGGCGCTGGGTAAAGAGCGCGCGGCGCTTGAAGCCATCGTGGAAACCATCGATCAGCTGGAACAGGGCGGCGAAGACGTCACCGGCTTGCTGGAACTGGCGGTTGAAGCCGACGATGAAGAAACCTTTAACGAAGCCGTAGTCGAACTCGAACAACTGTCTGGCAAGCTGGAACAATTAGAGTTCCGCCGTATGTTCTCCGGTGAATATGACAGCGCGGATTGCTACCTGGACATCCAGGCCGGCTCCGGCGGCACCGAAGCACAGGACTGGGCCAGCATGCTGTTGCGCATGTACCTGCGCTGGGCTGAGTCCAAGGGCTTCAAAACGGAAGTGATTGAAGAGTCCGACGGCGACGTCGCGGGGCTGAAATCCGCCACCATCAAGATTATCGGCGACTACGCGTTCGGCTGGTTGCGCACTGAAACCGGCGTACATCGCCTGGTGCGCAAGAGCCCGTTCGACTCCGGCGGCCGCCGTCATACCTCGTTTAGCTCGGTGTTTATCTACCCTGAAGTGGATGACGATATTGATATCGACATCAACCCGGCAGATCTGCGTATTGACGTTTACCGCGCCTCCGGTGCGGGCGGTCAGCACGTAAACAAAACCGAGTCGGCGGTACGTATTACCCACTTGCCGACCAACATTGTGGTGCAGTGCCAGAACGACCGTTCTCAGCATAAGAACAAGGATCAAGCGTTTAAACAGCTGCGAGCCAAGCTGTACGAGTTTGAGATGCAAAAGAAAAATGCTGATAAACAGCAGATGGAAGACAACAAGTCCGACATCGGCTGGGGCAGCCAAATCCGTTCTTACGTGCTGGATGATTCCCGTATCAAGGATTTGCGCACCAACGTTGAAACGCGTAACACGCAGGCCGTATTAGATGGCGACCTGGATAAATTCATTGAGGCAAGTTTGAAAGCCGGGTTATGAGGAACAGAAATGTCTGAGCAACAACCACAGGGCGCCGATCAGGCGTTGGAACTCAATAATGAGTTGCAGTCACGCCGTGAGAAATTGGCCGGGCTGCGCGAGAACGGCATTGCGTTCCCGAATGATTTTCGTCGCGACACCACGTCCGACAAGCTGCACGCTGCGTACGGCGATAAAGATAACGAAGAGCTGGAAGCGCTGGGTGTAGAAGTCACCGTTGCCGGCCGCATGATGACTCGCCGTATCATGGGCAAAGCGTCATTCGTGACGCTGCAGGACGTCGGCGGCCGTATCCAGCTGTACGTTGCGCGCGACGATCTGGCGGAAGGCATTTATAACGAGCAGTTCAAGAAGTGGGACTTGGGCGATATCCTTGGCGCACGCGGCAAGCTGTTCAAAACCAAGACCGGCGAGTTGTCCATTCACTGTACCGAACTGCGCCTGCTGACCAAGGCCCTGCGTCCGTTGCCTGACAAGTTCCACGGCCTGGCCGATCAGGAAACCCGTTATCGCCAGCGTTATCTGGACCTGATCGCCAACGATGAATCGCGCAACACCTTCAAGGTGCGCTCTCAGGTGATGGCGGGGATCCGCAACTTCATGGTGGAACGCGGCTTCATGGAAGTCGAAACCCCAATGATGCAGGTGATCCCGGGCGGCGCTTCTGCGCGTCCGTTCGTTACGCATCACAATGCGCTGGACATCGACATGTACCTGCGTATCGCCCCGGAGCTGTACCTGAAGCGTCTGGTGGTGGGGGGCTTCGAGCGGGTATTCGAAATCAACCGTAACTTCCGTAACGAAGGCGTTTCTCCGCGTCATAACCCAGAGTTCACCATGATGGAACTCTATATGGCCTACGCGGATTACAAAGATCTCATCGAGCTGACCGAATCGCTGTTCCGCACCCTGACTCAGAACGTGCTGGGCAAAACTCAGGTGCAGTACGGTGACGAAGTGTTCGACTTCGGCAAGCCGTTTGAAAAACTGACCATGACCGAGGCGATCAAAAAATACCGCCCTGAAACCGATTTGGCCGATTTGGCCGATATGAGCAAGGCGGTGGCTATCGCTGAATCTATCGGCATCAAGATTGAGAAGAGCTGGGGCCTGGGTCGCGTTGTGACCGAGATCTTCGAAGAAGTGGCGGAAAGCCATCTGATTCAGCCGACCTTCATCACCGAATACCCGGCGGAAGTGTCCCCGCTGGCGCGTCGTAATGATGATAACCCGGAAATCACCGACCGTTTCGAGTTCTTCATTGGCGGCCGTGAAATCGGTAATGGCTTCTCTGAGCTGAATGACGCGGAAGACCAGGCGCAGCGCTTTGCTGACCAGGTTAATGCGAAAGACGCAGGCGATGACGAAGCGATGTTCTACGACGAAGACTACGTCACTGCGCTGGAGCACGGCCTGCCGCCGACTGCAGGCTTGGGTATCGGTATCGATCGCATGGTTATGCTGTTCACCAACAGCCACACCATTCGCGATGTGATTCTGTTCCCGGCAATGCGCCCGCAGAAATAATCTTTTGCTGAATGAACATCAACCGGTGCAGGCGACTGCGCCGGTTTTTTTTCGCTTGTTGGAGGGAAATTTTGGGCCGCTGCGGCTAACTGCTTAAAACATCGGCAGTTACGCGCTATCTCCGCTTGCCCGGCGTGGATAACCGGTTATAATGCCAGTCGCACACCGATGCGGGTGTAGTTCAATGGTAGAACGGCAGCTTCCCAAGCTGCATACGAGGGTTCGATTCCCTTCACCCGCTCCAAGCCTTCCTGTTAGTATCTTCTCTTAATAAATCAGCAAACTAATAATTGGTTGAGTGTTCAGGTACCTACAAAGGTATCGCAAGGAATTACCCACCCAAACCTGACCCTGACCCAAAATCCTGATCCCTTCAGAGAC
Source organism: Serratia inhibens (assembly GCF_003591175.1). Classification (GTDB taxonomy): domain Bacteria; phylum Pseudomonadota; class Gammaproteobacteria; order Enterobacterales; family Enterobacteriaceae; genus Serratia; species Serratia inhibens. Next base: position 69,568 of record NZ_QYYG01000009.1, read on the forward strand.
AAGATCCCGGCATGATAGACACTTCCCGAACTGAGGTTGTGCCGATGAAAAAATCGCGACTCACCGAAGAACAGATTGTCTCTGCCCTGAAGCAGGTTGAGCTGGGTACGACGCTACCGGAATCCTGCCGCAGGCTGGCTATCTCCGATTCTACCTTTACGCATGGCGTAAGAAATACGGTGGGATTTATATTGTGATACTCATTGATTATAAAAGTAAGGCAGGGTAACAAATAAATGTCACCCTGTTATTTTATTGTCTCAGTTAACTTTATAAATCCCGGCATGCCATGGTTTTAGAACGATCATGGTGTCATTTTTTCTTGCTGTATGTTGGTTATTGCTTTCTATAATGACATTATCAATAGAAAGGTTTTTAGGCAGCGAATAGCGAATTGTTTTTTCTTTAAAATTAATGATTACGAGATATTTTTCTGTGCCAAGAGTTCGGGTGTAAGCGTAGACAGATTCATTTTCAGGATCCAGATCCATGTAGGTTCCATAGGTCAGGGTTGGAATATCATGACGAGTCTTGATCAATTGACGGTAATAATTAAATACCGAGTTAGGGTCGTTGACCTGGCTTGCTGCATTGATTGCCGTGTAGTTAGGGTTGATCTTGAACCATGGCGTTCCGACCGTGAAGCCTGCATTTTTGCCGGCATCCCATTGGAATGGCGTCCGGTTGTTATCTCGACTGGTCTGGCGCACGTTTTGCAAGAACTCATCGGCTGTCACCTTGCCTGTCTCAACGTAATCGTGCCAAAAACCTTTAACTTCAATATCCTCAAAATCATCCATTTTTTTAAATGGATAGTTGGTCATACCCAGCTCTGAGCCTTGGTAAATGAAAGGGGTGGCCCGTTGGGTCAGTATCAGGGTTGCAAGCGCTTTAGCTGAGGCTTCACGCCATTGCGGGCGATCATCACCAAAGTGAGATAAGGCTCGGGGATAGTCGTGGTTATCCAGGAAGAAGGCATTCCATCCATATTCGCCTGCGGTGTGGTCAACTTTGTCGATAGTTTGGCGGAATTGCGCGAGGTTCCAGTCTTTCCGGCGCCATCTTTCATCAACGTAACGATCGATCCTGAGCAGATCAAACGTAAAGGCAATATTGAGTTCATTGCGGCGGCGATCGACGAAATTAATCGATTGCTCCAGGGGGACGCCAAAAATTTCCCCTGCGGTAGCAACGTCGTAATGAGACAAAACCTCTCTATTCATTTCATTGACGTAACGATGAATGTTTGGGCCCTTAGTGTATTCTTCTGCAAAGTGCGCTACCCGCTGCTGGGGGAGGTCTGGGAAACCCGGAATTTTTGAATAGGTGGCAACGGTATCGAAACGCAGACCAGAAACCCCTTTATCTAGCCAGAAGCGCAGCATGTCATACAGTTCCTGGCGAACTTTTGGGTTATCCCAATTGAGATCTGGCTGTTGCCTGGAGAAATAGTGAAGGTAGTATTGGCCAGTCTTGTCATCTTTTTGCCAAGCTGAGCCGCCAAAGAAGGAGGGATAATTATTGGGAGCCTGGCCGTCTTTGTCATCACGCCAGAAATAATAGTTGCGGTAAGGGCTGTCCTTACTGCTTTTACTCTGAATAAACCAAGGGTGTTGATCACTGGTATGGTTGATAACGACGTCAATCATCAAACGCATGTTGCGTTTTTTCATTTCGGCAATCAGACGATCGAAATCTTCCATTGTGCCGTATTCTTTCATGATGTTGCGGTAATCACTAATATCGTAACCGTTATCTACATTCGGCGAGTCATAATGCGGATTTATCCAGATGGCATCAATCCCCAATGTTTTTAGATAGTCTAACTTCTCAATGATACCGTTAATATCGCCGATACCATCTCCATTGGTGTCTTTGAACGAGCGCGGATATACCTGATAAAAGACGGCCTGCTTCCACCATGTGGGGAGAGTGTCCGATTGTTGAACAATCGCCTCGGGAGCCTTGGTTTGTGTGGCACCGTAGGCCTGATAACATTTAGCTGAAAAAGAGGTGGCAAGAAAAATGGCTATAGCTGTGCTCAATCCATAACGGGACATTACATTATTCTCCAGGTTTTAATTTTAAAAAACTAAAATCCCTAGCGGACCATTAATATCAATGGTATATAGATGCCCTCTAAAATAATCACGACAATTTATTATTCCAGAGGGTGGGATAAGAAGCTGGATTATTATGTCTGTTAATAGTCATAGGGTAAAGATTGGAAGAGCGGTGGTTGAGTTATAACGAAGTAATTTAAGAAAATAACGACTTATATAGCGGTTTTTGCTGAATCCAGTTGGTTTTAATGGTTTTATTTCTAATAAATGCTGTTAATTTTTATCGGGAAATATCTTCTGTTATGTGCATTCATTTTGAAGAATATAGTTTATAAAAGAAATGACTACCTGAGTAATAATTATAGGGTTTGATTTTGTTTATTATATGATGTAAGTCATGGAATAATTTTATTCTCTATTGAAATTTTAATTCCAAGATAAGGTGGTTAGATGCTGCCTTTTAAAAATGCGTATTTATAATGGTTTTTTTTGATTTAACCTTGAATATAAAATACCTGGCTGCTGCAGCCAAGGCTTTTATGATACTACTGGCTTCAGATTCAACATTAATGAACTTAATAATTTCTTACTGCTAAGGTACTGCTTTTAAATGTACACATTTATCACAGAAAACATTGGGTATGTTACGATTTCCCTGATGATGCATGGGTGCTGATTAAGAAATGCAAAAACCCGCCATAAGCGGGTTTTTGATCACTAATACTTAACTGCTCAGGCTGTTGCCTTCATCGCGATTGTAAGTTTTAGCGAGATTATCGGCGATTAAAGCGCGATAACGTTTACAGCAGAAGGGCCTTTAGCGCCGCTCTCAACAGAGAACTCCACTTTTTGGCCTTCGTCTAAGGTTTTAAAATCGCTGCTCTGGATAGCGGAGAAATGTACGAATACATCTTTGCTGCCATCTTGCGGAGTGATAAAACCGAAGCCTTTATCTGCGTTGAACCATTTTACTAAACCAGTCATTTTAGTAGACATAGATACATCCTTTTTCATTTTTGAGCCACTCATCGTGGCGAACATGGCCTGTTTTGCAGAATTTTACTTATGGGGGCACTTAGGAGGAGGCTCATGAAGAAGGGGTATCTAGAGATAACGCTTGAACTGAGGACTGCTTTACTAAAACTGCTTTCATAAGGTCTGTGTTCCAAACCGATGACGTCATAGTAGGCTTGGTTTGATTTATTAAGCAAGGATTAATTTTGTTAATGTCATTGGCAGGCCAATATATCCTGATGTGGTGTGATGATTTTATCGTGATTGGCTGGGGAAGGCGTTTTTCATCGCGATGTGGTTGATGCATAAAAAATAAAAGCCCTGACCGTTGCAGCCAGGGCTTTTATGGTACTATCGACTTCAGATTTAACATTAATTAACTTAATATTTCTTACTGCTAAGGTACTAATTCTAAATGTACACGTTTATCACAGATAATATTGGGTACTAATACTAACTAAAACCTCCCCTATATTTACCAGTTCACATTATCCGCCAACCCGAATGAATATTCCAAGGTCTGGCATTTTAAACAAGTACATCTCCCCTCGCGATATAGACTCTTGATGCGTAGCCTCACTTCCATTGCGATCTTGTTGCACTGTTTTCTGCACTATCTTGAAAACCAATCGCAAACAAAAAAAAATTGAATCATGACCTTACATCATCGCGTTTTGGTCCACACCCTGCGATTGTAGATACTGACTACATGGCCTTAAAGCGCCATCAAGCGAGGGTGTAACTTTTCCTCGGCATTGATGCCCATACAAAAAACACTTCGTGGCCTTTATCGCAAAATAAATTTAAATCAACTTGATTAACACTTTTGGTAATAACAGTCAGCTACCATTTCGCTGCTGCTGATAACCAATTTACGGGTTTTTAAAAGGGTGTCAATACTGTTTTTAATGACATGTTTTTAATAACATGTTTTTATTTACAGTGTTTATAAGCGCCACCCATCAAATTTCACTGAGGGGCTATTTTCATCGGGTTACCTTCGTTGTGGGGGCGTTGCCGGACCGGAATTTTCACTCTGGATGGGGACCGGGCGGGGGGAGGGCAATATTACCTGTTTCACCGGTTCAGAATAACCAAAATTATAGCCGTTGCTGTTGAAGGCCTGGCTGTCGATTTTATGTTGCCGCAGAAACCGCTATTCGGCGCCAGGCGTAGCCCGTTGTCGAAGCAACGGGCCGATCCCAGGATATCAGGGCCTGCTGACGAACCGTGCAAGCTGCTGGTGCAATTGACTGTTTTCTTTACGCAGTTGCTCAATCTCCTCCAGCAGCGTCAAGGTGACCGCGATACCGGGCCAGTCCAGAGCCAATTCGCGATGCAATTGTTGAGCGCGGTGAAAAATGGTCAGCGCCTGATCGTCAAATATCCAGTCCGCAGCCGCCGGGTTACGCGGTTCAATCACCCCAAGCCCGACGATTTCCGTTAATTCGTCCTCTGAAACACCGGTATGCAGGCAAAATTCGGTAATGGTTAAAGTTACTTTTACGTTAGCCATTTTGCTTACTCCACTCTTTGCGTGGGTCAAAAGCGGGTTGAGCCTCCGCCAGTTGTTGCCACAGCGCCGCATTTTTTTCGTCCGGCTTTGGTGGCATCACGACCTTGATCACTGCATATAAATCCCCGGTTTCTTTCTTGCCGACCAGGCCTTTCCCCTTGATCCGCAGCCGCTGACCGGTCTGGCTACCGGCTGGGATAGTCAGCAAAATAGCGTCTTTCAGGGTCGGAACCGGTACCTTGGCACCGAGCGCCGCTTCCCATGGAGCTACCGGCAGGACGATCTCCAGATTATGGCCGACGATGTCGAACAGCGGGTGCGGCGCGATGCGGATGATCAGATAGAGGTCGCCATTCGCGCCGCCGTCAGTGCCCGGCGCACCCTGGCCTTTCAGGCGGATGCGTTCACCATCGCCCACGCCGACGGGGATCTTCACATTAAGGGTTTTGGGTATTTCCTGCTCCACCATGCCGAAAGCGTTATAAACCGGCAGGCTATAACGGATGGTCCGGGTTTGCTCGGCCAGCGTTTCCTCAAGGAAAATCGCCACTTCCATCTCGATGTCTTGCCCGCGCATGGCGCGGCTTTGGCGGCGGTGTTGCGAACGCGCGCGTTCGCCAAACATTGAGGAAAAGATATCGGAAAAATCTTCGGCGTTATTGGCGTTGCCGTGCTGCGCCTGGCGGCCATAATTGGGGTCGTTGCGGTGTTGCACCAATTGATCGTATTCGGCGCGGCGTTCATCGTCTTTTAACACCTCATAGGCTTCCGCGACTTCCTTGAACTGCGCTTCGGCATTCGATTCGGTGCTGACGTCGGGGTGATATTTTCGCGCCAGGCGACGATAGGCCGTTTTGATAGCCTTGAGATCGTCCGATGGCTTAACCCCTAAAATGGCATAATAATCCTTGAATTCCATAGCGTAATCATCTCATTTCAATCTTTCATCTGAGGGAATGGCTGAGCCTGCATTGCATGAAACCTTACTCAGGGTAGGGCACTTGCCACCGGGGCATCGACATGATTGTGCGGCCGGGCAGCTAATGAGCGAAAAAGGCGGGGCGGTAACCCCCCCCCCTTTATGTATGCGCTTAACCGCGTTTTAGCTGTCTGGCGACCCTGAACAGGCTGAAAGCGCTGAACAACATTTCAATACCGATGAGGGTGGTCACCAGTATGACCGATGTCATAGGATCGGCGCTAAACAGCATCCAGGCGATCGCCAGATCCAAAAAGCCAATGACGAACTGCAGCCAACTGCCGCTGACTTCACGCAGTTTATAACCGGCAACCAGCCGCACAATACCACCGAGTGCAAACAATATGGCGAGGTATATCGCCAGCGTCAGAATGCCGGCTAATGGACTGGTGATGAACAGGTAGCCGATAATCAGATAAGCCACGCCCAGTAATATGCCGCCAATCATCGGCCAGGTATTTTGCGCCCGATTGGCTATCATTCCTGTCACCAACGCCGCGCCGCTCAGCAACAGTAATACGCCGACCAGAATGCTCAGTACTGTGCCGGATGCCAGCGGGTTAATCAGGCACAGAATGCCGCCCGCCAAGAGCAGGAAGGCAATGATCAGCAGGACAGTGCGTTGCTTTTTGAGGCGTTCTTCACTCAGGATGGGCAGATTTTTATGGTCAAAATTTAACATGACAGTTCTCCATTTGTCGTACGGTACTCAGTAATCCCTACTTGTTTAGCATAGTCCTTTTGGCGCTTTTTGACTGCCCCGGTGCAAATGTTACTATTGACGCCTGACGCGTATCAGCGCCCCGGAAATATGATTGAGGACAGGATTTGAGCACAGGAAGCAAACTTGCGTGGTGGCGCCGCGCCGCAGTGTGTCTGGCATTGAGCCTGCTGTTGGCCGGTTGTTCGGGCAAAAATAGCTATAACCGCGATTACGATAAACTGCCAAAGGGCAGTTACAGCGGAAAATCCTATACCGTCAAACGTGGCGATACGCTGTATTACATCGCCTGGATCACTGACAGCGAAGTCAGCGAACTGGCCCGAATCAACAAGATACGCCCGCCCTACGGGCTGGAAGTCGGGCAAAAGCTGCGGCTGAGCGGCAGCGCTCCGACCAAAACGGCGTCAAACCGGCGCAAAAATACCTCTTCCGGCGCGGTGTTGGCTAAATCGGCGCCGCCGCCGGGGGCTTCACGCTGCTGGCGCTGGCCGGCCAGCGGCAAGATAGCGCAGAAATATTCCACCGCAGACGGCGGCAACAAAGGTATAGATATCGCCGGCACTCGCGGCCAGCCGATCTTCGCTTCTGCCAAGGGCAAGGTGGTGTACGTCGGTAATCAGCTGCGCGGCTACGGCAACCTGATCATGATTAAGCACGGCGAAGACTTCATCACCGCCTATGCGCATAACGACACCACGCTGGTCCGCAACGGCCAGGATGTAAAGGCAGGGCAAAAGATTGGTACCATGGGCAGTACCGGCACCGACTCCGTGTTCCTGCATTTCCAGATCCGCTATCGCGCCACCGCGCTCGATCCGCAGCGTTATCTGCCGCCGCAAGGCGCTTCGCCATCTTGTTAAGCCTGGAGATAACGGCCCGTTCCGTCAGGGAACGGGCCGTTATCATGGGCTATTTCCGTTTCCTTCCACATAGCCAGATCAACGCCAACAGCACCACCACCGCAACTCCGATGGCCGGAGCCATATAAGGTTGCAGCTTCGCCAGCAGCGGTACCGGGCCGCCGGTGCGCAGCATCGCCACGTCCTCTTCGCTTACCGTCACCTCCGGGTTGCCGTAGTTTTTCAGCACATAATTGCTGATGGCGGCGATTTGCCGATCGGTTAATGGATTGACGTAGGATTGCGGGCCAAAGTTCGGCATCAGCACGTCCTCGTTGCCTGCTTTGCGCTGCACGCCGAACAAAATGGCGGAGATCAGGTTGGCCGGGTTGCCGGAACCGGTGGCGGTATTGTTGAACAGCGAAGGATAGGCCTGGTTTTTGCTGCCGCTGCCGTCCGGTTGGTGGCAACTGGCGCAGTTGCCGCTGAATAAGGCTGCACCATCGCTGACGGTATTATTGGCATTGGACGGGTGCAGACCGCGGAGCGTCGGTTCGACGTTCAGCGGTTGACCAAAGCTGTCCGCTGCCTGTTTATCCTGAGCATCGCGGATCGGCACGGTACTTTTCAGGTAGACGGCAATGGCCATCAGATCCTGTTCAGGCAGGTATTGCAGGCTGTTTTCCACCGCCTCTGCCATGCCGCCAGCGGCCTGATTTTTCCCGGCGACCCGCCCGGTTTTGAGGTATTGCACCAGTTCTTCATTGCTCCAGCCGCCGATGCCGCTGACGGCGTCCGACGTAATGTTCGGTGCATACCAACTTCCCACCATGCCCCCCGCCAGCGGTTTATCGGCGCTTTCCGCCATCAGCAGGTTGCGTGGTGTATGGCAGGTATCGCAATGCCCAGGGCCGTTAACCAGATAGGCACCACGGTTCCACTGTTCGCTTTTCTCGGCATTGGGCTGAAAGCGATCCTTATCCAGAAACAGCAAGTTCCAGCCGGCCATACTGAAGCGCATATTGAACGGGAAGGGCAGTGCGGTCGGCGTATTCTTCTGCTCTACCGGCTTCACTCCCTGCATAAAGTAGGCATAGAGCGCGTGGATGTCCGCATCACTCAATTTGCTGTAGGAGGTATAGGGCATTGCCGGGTAGAGATAGCTGCCATCGGCGCGCACCCCATCGCGCAGTGCACGAGCGAACTGTTGTTCCGTGTAGCCACCTATGCCGTCATGCGCCGAAGGGGTGATATTGGTGGAGTAAATTACGCCCATCGGCGAGTTGATGCCGTAGCCGCCGGCAAAGGGCTTGCCGCCGCCAGGTTGGGTGTGGCAGGCCTGGCAGTCCGAAGCTACGGCAAGCTGCTCACCCTGTTTAAGTAACGCAGCGCTATCGTCGGTCGCCAGGGCGGTGCCGCTCAGCCCCAGCAACAGGGCCAATCCAAGTTGTTTCTTCATGATTTTACCGTCAGCGATTGGGCGATGTCGTCGGCGGCCTTGATGCCCAACGCTGCCATGGTTAGCGTGCTGTTGACTACGCTGGCGGAAGGAATGGCGCCGCCACCGGGCAGCCAGAGGTTGGTATGGTCGTGGGTTCGACAGTTGCCATCCACCACCGAATCATGCGGATCGCTGCCCATAATGGTGCCACCCATGATGTGATTATTGGCGTTCAGGCTGGTGGTGATTTTGAACTCATCGGCATCGAACAGGCGTCCAATATGCTCCAGCTGTTTATGTGCGGCCTCGGCGCCCTTGCGCACGTAATCGCCTACATCGTAATGAATATCCGGACACGGCAGGCCGTGAGCGTCCTTGCGGTTGGCGCTCAGCGTCAGGCGGTTGTTCGGATCTGGTAACGGTTCCAGGCTAATCGACAAATCAACGCCATAGGCCGCGCGCCGGCGGATCTCTTCATCCAGCACTTTACCTACCAGGCCCTGCGCCAGCGCCTTTTGCGTTGCGGGAACTATCTGATTGATATTATTAAGTATCATCTTGTTGGCAGAATAGTCCTTACGGAACTCGCCGTCGCGCGGTCCCACCAGGCAACTGCTCTGCGCCGGGCCGCGGCCGAGCCACAGTGGCTCCTTAGCCAGGAAGGTGCAGTGAAAGCCGGAGTGATCCATCATATTGCGGCCAACCTGATCGGAAGAGTTGGCGATGCCGTTGGGGTTCTGCTTATTGGCGGCAAGCAGCAGCAAGCGCGGCGTTTCGATACCGTTGCAGGCCAGCGCGAAGGCTTTGGCGCTGGCTTTATGAGAGCGTTTTTGATTATCCAACCAGTGCACGGCGGTAACGCGATTCTGGTCGTCGGTATCAATTTTGTAGACCACCGACTCCGCCAGCACCACTGCGCCTTTCATTTCCGCGCGTTCGACATGATGGATGCCGTTATACATGGCACCAATTGGGCAAATCGGCTGACAGTTGTTGTTGCCGCAACAGGTCGGGCGGCCTTTCCACGGGCGGATGCTGCGTCCCTGCGGGATTGGCACCGATCGGTAGCCGTGCGGGTTGACCACTTCGGCGAAGCGGGTGTCGCCGTAGGCCCAGGGCACCATGTCCATCGGATAAGGTTTGCTACGCTCCACCGGCGATTGCTGCGCCGGATCGTTGGGGCCTGCGACACCGATTTCCTCTTCTGCACGGCAGTAGTAGGGTTCGAGATCGTTATACGAAATTGGCCAGTCGCGGCCGACGCCGTACAGGGTTTTCATCTGGAAATCGCTCGGCAAATGGCGCCAGCAAGACGCTGCCCAGTGCCAGGTAGTACCGCCGACGGTGCGCAGATAGCCTTGTTTGAAGCTGCCGGCGCTGGGGCCACTAAGGGCTACGTAGTTGTTTTCCGGGAAGTAGAGCGGTGCGGTGGCGTATTCAGATTGTGGATACAGCCCCTGGAAATCTGAGCCCGCCCGGTTATCGAACGGCATGTTACGCCAGTTTTCCACCGCTTGGGCGCGATCGATGCGCAGGCCGGCCTCCAACACCAGGACGGAATAGCCGAGGCTGACCAGTTGGTCGGCCATGATGCCGCCGACAATGCCGGAGCCGACGATCACGATATCGGCCGATGCGTCGCCATTGGCGGTAAATTCAGGTTTTTTCATCAGGATAATCTCAGCGAACGGGAGTCATGGTCATCGGCGGAGCGGCGGTCCACCACAGCGGGCCGTTGCCGCAATAGGTCGGTACGATCAGCGCATCGCTGGCGGGGCGGTACATCAGCGCATCCTTGTAGGCGATCAGCACAGCCTGCTGGCCATGCCCGACGGTACCGGTATACCAGGCGCTGATAATGGCGGTGAGCAGATCCTGCAGGCCGGCCTGGATTGCCAGCGTTTGCAGCTGTTTGGCACTTTGCCCCGGCTGCAGCAAGGCGCTTAGCTGCTCAATTTGAGCAGAGAAATTGGGGATGCTGTCGCTCAAGGCGGTGAATATTCGCGCCGACATGCCCTGGTCGATGTCCTGATGTTCGGTAATAGTTCGGGACAGAGTGAAGAAACGTGCAAAGACAAGCGGGTTGGCTGCTGCGGTTCGCTGCTCAGCCTGGGTCAGAAATGGATAGCCAAGCAGGGAGGTGGCGACAAGGACGGAAGCCATGCCGAACAACACATCTCTTCTTCTGAAACCGGTTCCATTGTTATCCGAACGCAAATTTTCGCTGGGTAATGCAGTGCTCATGGTGAATTTCTCGCAACTGGTGTTAAAGCCTGAGTAGGCGAAGATAGGACAGATACTGAATACAAGATGATGAAATAAAGATACTTTTGATTATTGATTGATAGCCAATAATTCATTGTTTAATAATTTTTTCGGATATTAACTTGCTGGTAACTTCTCAACAACAAATTTTAACGGCGAGCCTGAAGGATCGCACTTTAAGAATAAATTGGGCGAAGGAAAGCGGCATAGCCGCTGAGCCAGGGATGCTTGCTCCAGAGATCAAAAAAGGCGGCGATAGCGGATTTCATAAGGGGTTCGCCGTCATACGTGCCAAAATAGATCACTCGCCGACACCGCTACTTTGACTAAGAAGATAAATATTACCTTATGGATCGCTCCCGTTTATTAACCTTCCTGCTGCCTTACCTCTGGCCGAAAAACAACCCCAAACTGCGGTGGTATCTGGTTATCGCCTGTATTTTCATGGTGGTCGCCAAGGTGAGTACTTCGCTGGTGCCGCTAGCGTATAAGGCGATGGTCGATGCACTGAGCGCGGATACTGCGAAAATGCTGGCCATTCCGCTGGGGCTGATCGTCGCCTACGGCGTTGCGCGGGTCGGTGCCACGCTGTTTGAAGAACTGCGCAACGTGATGTTCATTCATCTCAGCCAGAATGCCACCCGCCTGCTGGGGTTGCGGGTGTTCAGGCAATTGCACGCGCTGAGCCTGCGCTTTCACCTGGAACGTCAGACTGGCGGGTTGTCGCTGTCGATTGAGCGCGGCACTCAGGCGGTGGCTACCGTGTTGTCGCGGCTGCTGTTTTCGATTGTGCCTATCTTGTTCGAGCTCACCCTGGTCGCGGTGATCATGTGGCATATGCTGAACGGTTGGTTTGCGCTGGCGATCCTGGCCACCGTCGGCAGTTATATTCTGTTTACCGTGATCGCGGTCAGTTGGCGTACCCGTTTCCGGCGTGAGCTCAACAAGGCCAATGCCGATGCCAACAGCAAGTCCATCGACAGCCTGCTGAACTATGAAACCGTAAAGTACTTCGGCAATGAAGAGTTCGAGGCCGAGCGTTTCAATATGTCGCGCCGGCTGTACGAATATGCCGCCATTAAAAACCAGTTCAGTTTTACCGCCATCAACCTCGGGCAAACCGCCATTATCTCCATCGGGTTGATAGTGATGATGGCGATGGCGGCGCAGGGCATTGTGCAGGGGCGGATGACGGTCGGTGACTTTGTGCTGGTGAATGCTTATCTGCTTCAGCTGTATCAACCGCTGAATTTCTTCGGTTTTATTTATGCCGAAGTCAGACAAGCGCTGATCGACATGGAGAACCTGTTCGATTTGCTGCAGGAAAAGCAGGATATTGTAGATAGCCCTGATGCGGCAGTCTTGGCACTGACCCAGGGCGAAGTGCGTTTTGACTCGGTCAGCTTTGGCTATGATGCGCGTCGGCCGATTTTGAAAAACGTCAGCTTCACCATTCCGGCCGGTAACACCGTGGCGGTGGTCGGCGCTTCCGGTGCCGGCAAATCCACGCTGTCCCGCCTGCTGTTCCGTTTCTACGAGGTGAATGGCGGCTCGGTGTCTATTGACGGCCAGGACATTCGCCAACTGACCCAGGCTAGCCTGCGGCAGGCGATCGGCATTGTGCCGCAGGATACGGTGCTGTTTAACGATACCCTGCGCTACAACATCGGCTACGGCAAAACCGGATCCAGCAATGAAGAGATCGAACGGGCGGCGAAGCTGGCGCATATCCACGAGTTTATCGTCGGCCTGCCTGACGGCTACGAAACCCGGGTTGGCGAGCGTGGCCTCAAGCTGTCCGGGGGCGAGAAGCAGCGGGTGGCAATTGCCCGTACCATCCTGAAAAACCCGGCGATCCTGGTGTTCGACGAAGCCACCAGCGCATTGGATACCCAAACCGAACGCGAGATCCAGGCGCATCTGCGTGAAGTGAGCCGTGATCATACGACTCTGGTGATTGCCCATCGTCTGTCGACGGTGGTGGATGCCGACGAAATCATCGTGCTGGAGGCGGGGGAAATCGTCGAGCGTGGGCACCATGAGGAACTGCTGCAAAGCAATGGCCGTTACGCTGCGATGTGGCAAAACCAGTACAGCGAGGAGTCATAATCTTGCCGGCTAACGTCCGTTACCAGCGAACTGGACGTTAGCCGCGAGCCTTACAATTCACCGGTCAGATACTGCGCCACGCCGTTGCCAAAACTCCAGTCACCTTTGCTGTTGGTGGTGATAGACACCATCAGATCACTGCTTTCAATGCCACAGCTTTCTTTCAGCTCGCGGCTGAGATCGGCGTAAAACCGTTGTTTCTGTTCTTCGGCGCGTGGGCTGGTGATCACCCGCACCACCACCAGATCTCGGGTGCGCGTCAGGTTAAGGCCGGTGTCTTCGATCACCATATGATGAGCCTTGTTTTCATGAACAATCTGGTAGCGATCGCGTTGCGGCACTTCAAAAGCACTGAGCACGGCACGGTGAGCGGCATCGAGCAGGGTTTTCAGTTCGGTTTCGCTGCGGCCCTCGATAACTTCGAAGATAAGTAATGGCATTTGCATAATCCTGTCAGTGGGTTAATGGAGTTTTCAGGTGTACAGGGCAGCGTTTTTTTATCGCTTTTGAGACACCATCTTAGACAAGCCACGGCGTGGGAAGAAGCGCTATACTTGAACTCATTGTTTATATAAATGAACAGTTGACGATGAAAAACCCAAAAATTGAAACCCTGTGGACCCATTTGCACTGGCTCACCGTGCTGGCCGAACAGGGCAGTTTTACCCGTGCGGCGGAGCGGCTGGACGTGAGTAAAGCGGCCATGAGCCAGAAAATAAAAGAGATCGAAATGCTGGCCGGGGTACCGCTGGTGCAACGTACAACCCGCAGTGTCCGGCTGACCGATGCCGGGCTGAGGTTGGTGGAGGAATTGCGTCAGCCTTTCGCGCAGATTAAACAGAGTTTCTCCGGTATCTGCGATTCCACCGGGCCGTTGCGCGGTTCGGTGCGGGTGACGGCGCCGGTGGCGTTTGCCCGCCAGCAGTTGGTGCCACGGATCACCGGCTTTCTGCGCGCCAACCCGGAGGTGCGGGTACAGCTCGAGGTGTCGGACCGGTTGGTATCCTTAACCACCGAGGGGTTCGATCTGGCGATCCGCCATAGCGATAACCTGCCGGATACCCATGTCGCCTGGCGGCTGTGCCCGACCGAAACCTTGGCGGTGGCGTCGGCAGACTATGTTAAACGGCACGGCATGCCGGCATCCCCCGCCGATCTGCAACGGCATAGGTGCCTTTACTATCCCCGTGGGAGTGAAGCGCCGGGTTGGAGCTTTGTCGCCAGGCACTCGCCGGAGGGGAAGGCGGACAAGATCCGCGTGCCGGTCAGCGGCCCCTTTGCCACCAACAACAGTGAATCGATACGCGATGCGGCGGCGGAAGGGCTGGGCATTGCCCTGTTGCCGGATTTCAGCGCGCAGCAGGCGCTGGCGGACGGGCGGCTGATTGAGGTGCTGCCGGCCTGGCGCCCGGTTGGCGCTTTTGCCGACAGCCTTCACGTAGTGCGGCCCTATGCGCCGCAGGTGTCGCGTGCGGTAACGGAGTTCAGCAGCTATTTGCGCGGCGCTTTTGCCGAAGGGTTTGCCGCCGGTTGACCGGCACTCAGGATGCGCAGCACATAGTCACAGGCGATACGGCAGTCCTGCCTGAGATCCGCCTCACCGCCGGACAGGCTGCCGCGCAGCCACAACCCATCGATCATTGCGGCCAGACCGCGTGCGGCATCGCGGGCCTGCTGTTGCGGTAATTCACGGCGGAACTGGCTGCAGATATTGGAATAGAGCCGGCGATCGTTGGCTCGCTGCAAGCGGCGCAGCGCCGGCTGGTGCATACTGGCCGCCCAGAAATCGAGCCAGGCACGCATCGAGATCGCATTGGTCTGGCTGGGATGAAAGTTGCCCTGAATAATGGCAAATAGCTGAGATTGGCTGTCGTCGGCCGCCTGGCTGCGGCATTCGGCGACCGCGTCGCGCAGATCGCGCAAGATCTTGCGCATGGTGGCGCTCAGCAACCCTTCTTTATCGCCAAAGTAGTGGCTGACGATACCGGTCGACAGCCCGGCTTCTTTTGCCACCTGCGACAGAGTGATACCGGCAAGGCCGACGACGTTAATCGCCTCGAAGGCCGCGTTAATCAGCTGCTCCTTACGTTGCTCCGGAATGTCTTTGCGGTCCATTTTTTCCCCGACTGATAGGTAAATCACAGTTTTAATTTGATTGATTGAACGGTCAATCAATACTCTATATGCTGCAAAAATGTCAAATAAATGGCGATGCAATGTTAACCAAGGGTTGCATTTAAATCGTCTGTCTTTTGCATCATGGAACCCTGCCAATGACAGTGAAAAGTCTCCCATCGCACGGTGAACAACCGATTAGATTAAATGCACCGGTATTTTTCAGCTCGGCTGCGGTGATCCTGCTGCTGGGCGTTTTAATCGTGCTGTTTCCGGCCGGCAGCAAGCAGTGGCTTAACCAGGCCCAAAGCTGGGTAGCCGACGTGTTCGGCTGGTACTACATGTTATTGATGGTTGCCTGTATGGCGTTTGTTTTTTGGCTGGCGCTGTCGCGCTTCGGCCATATCCGCCTTGGGCCGGACGAAGAGCCGCCACAGTTCAGTTATCCCTCCTGGGTGGCGATGCTGTTCTCGTCGGGCATCGGCATTGCGCTGGTTTATTACGGCGCCTACGAGCCGTTGGATCACTTCCTGTCACCGCCGGAAGGCAGCGGCGGCAGCGTGCAGGCCGCGCGTCAGGCGATGGCGCTTACCTTCCTGCATTGGGGGCTGCACGGCTGGGCGCTGTATGCGCTGATCGCCACCGCGTTGGCGTATTTTGCCTACTGTCGCGGCCAGCCGCTGGCATTGCGCTCGGCGTTGTACCCGATCTTCGGCGAACGCATTCACGGCGGCATCGGGCATCTGGTGGACAGCTTCGGCATTTTGGTCACGGTGATCTCGATGGTGACCAATCTGGGGATCGGCGCCTTGCTGGTTAACTCCGGGTTGTTTTACCTGTTCGATATCCCGCAAAGCAACGTCGTGCTGTTGGTTTTGATCGTGGTGATGATGGTGGTGGCCACGCTGGCGGCGGTGACCGGCGTCGAGAAGGGCATAGCGATACTGTCCAATATCAACGTCGGCTTTTTGTGCCTGCTGCTGCTGTTCGTGTTTCTGGCCGGCCCGACGCTAAACCTGGTCAACGGCCTGTTGCAGAACGTCGGGGACTATCTGACTTCGATAGTCAGCAGAAGCTTCGACATGTACCTGTACGGCAAGGCACGCCAGTGGCAGGGCGCCTGGACGTTGTTCTATTGGGCCTGGTGGGTGGCTTGGGCACCATTCGTCGGTCTGTTTATCGCGCGCATCTCGAAAGGGCGCACCATTCGTGAACTGATCTTCGGCGTGCTGCTGATCCCGCTGGGCTTCACCCTGGCGTGGCTGTCGATCTTCGGCAACACCGCCATCAGTCTGGTATTGGAGGGCGGGCAGGCGATCCTCGGCCAGGTGGCGGTGAGCGATCCGCCGATGGCGGTGTTCAAGCTGTTCGAATACCTGCCCTATACCCAACTCACCGCCGGTTTCACCGTAGTGATCAGCTTTGTGTTGTTCCTGACGCCGGTCGATTCCGGCACGTTGATGATCGCCAACCTGTCCTGTCAGGGCGGTTCGGCGCAGGATGACGCACCGGCCTGGCTGCGTATTTTCTGGGCCGCGGTGACCACAGTGGTATGCATCGGTCTGTTGTATGCCGGCAGTTTCAGCGCGATGCAGACCGCCGTAGTGCTGTGCGGCCTGCCGTTCTCTGCGGTGATCGTGCTGTATATGGTCAGCCTGCACAAGGATTTGCATCGCTACGCCATGAAACCGGTGACGTCTTGATAATACGTAGCTTTCATCCACAAGATGAGCTTTAGTGCCGATCCCTCCTGAGGGAGGCACCGCCGTGATTCAGCGCCCGGCCACCAGCGATCCGGCGCCGATCTCCGCAATGGTTTTCGCGCCGGTGAGCGTCATGGCGACGCGCATTTCCTTGTCGATCAGCTCCAGAAGATTACTGACGCCGGCACCGCCGGCGGCGGCCAGCGCATAGACGAAGGCACGGCCCAGCAGCACGCTGTCGGCACCGAGCGCGATCATGCGCACTACGTCCAGGCCGCTGCGGATCCCTGAGTCGGCCAGCAGAGTAATCTCTCCTTTCACCGCATCGGCGATCGCCGGCAGGGCGCGGGCGGTCGACAGCACGCCGTCCAACTGGCGGCCGCCGTGGTTGGAAACGATAATGCCGTCGGCGCCGAAACGCACCGCATCTTTGGCGTCCTCTGGATCGAGAATGCCTTTGATGATCATCGGCCCTTCCCAGAATTCGCGGATCCATTCCAAATCCTTCCAGGAGATGGAGGGATCGAAGTTCGTCCCCAGCCAGCCGATATAATCCTCCAGGCTGGTGGGCTGGCCACGATAGGCCGATACGTTGCCCAGATCGTGTGGCTTGCCGCGCAGGCCGACGTCCCAGGCCCATTGTGGATGAGTAAATGCCTGCAGCATACGGCGCAAGGCGGCGTTAGGGCCGCTCATGCCGGAATGGGCGTCACGGTAGCGCGCGCCCGGCACCGGCATGTCGACGGTGAACACCAGCGTTTTCACGCCGGCCGCTTTGGCGCGCTCCAGCGCGTTGCGCATAAAACCCCGGTCTTTCAACACATATAGCTGGAACCACATCGGCCGATCGATCGCCGGCGCCACTTCTTCGATCGGGCAAACCGAGACGGTGGAAAGGGTAAAAGGAATGCCCTTCTGCGCCGCTGCGCGTGCGGCCTGTACCTCACCGCGCCGGGCATACATGCCGGTTAACCCGACGGGCCCCAGTATTACCGGCATCGTCAGCTTTTCGCCGAACAGGCTGGTTTCCAGACTAAGATCCGACATATTGCGCAACACGCGCTGGCGCAGGGCGATGTCGGCCAGATCCGCGGTATTGCGCCGTAACGTATGTTCCGCGTAGGCCCCGCCGTCAATATAGTGGAACAGAAAAGGCGGAAGTTTGGCCTGTGCTGCGGCCCGATAATCGGTTGAAGCGGAAATAATCATTTTTTGCTCTCTATAATGGTCGCCGGAGATCGGGCGCAATGGGTGCCGATACCGATTATAAATGTAGCGAAAAGGTGAATAACCAGAGTGAGGCATTCTAGGCATAATAGGCGACGCTATACCACGCTGCTTTTTAATGGTTTTTATCGACATAGTTGTTTAATACTTGCTTGCTATAAGAGATTTTATTTTTAAATCAATTGATTATGATTTTTATCGTCGATAGGGAAGATGAGAAAACCCATTAGGTGAAAACAGGCCATGGATTATTTCCGAATATGGCTTAATCGCTGTCGTGGCCTGTCAAAATAATGTGACCGGGTTCAAAAATAATGACTGATATTTTGGTAGGAGCTGATGATATGTTCGATCAGCAGTCGGGTTTTCAAGGGTAAATTGCGGGTATAAGGGTAGACGGCGTAAACCCCCAATATCTTGCCGCAGTGGCCGGCCAGAATTTCCGTCAGCTTACCCTCCTGCAAATCTTCGTACACCATGCAGCGCGGCACCATGGCAATGCCATGGCCGCCGATGACCGCTTTGCGGATCGCACGGGCGTTATTGGCGGACAGGTTGCCCTTGACCTGCAGTTCATAGATCTCGCCGCTATCCGGCTGTTTCATTAACCAGTTATCGGTGCCGCTTTCCTGGTAGGTATAGGTCAGGCAATTATGATTGAGTAACGCTGCGGCGCTATCTGGCTCCGAATGTCGCTCAAGATAACCTGGAGAGCAGACGATCACCCAGTGAGAGTCGAGGATCGGCCGGGCTATCAGGCTGGAGTTCGGCAGAGTGCCGGTACGGATTGCCAGATCCACACCTTCCTCGACCAAATCGACAAAGCGGTTTTCCAGCCGCATTTCCACCTTCAGGCCTGGATGCCGCGCACAGAACTCCGCCACGCTCTCGCTCAGCAACAGTTCACCCGAAATGGTCGGCACCGACATGCGGATGGTGCCGGTGATCTCTTCGCTTTTTTCGCTGACGGCGTATAGCGCATCCTGCACTTTGGCGCTGATGTCCTTGGCCTGCAGGTAGAGCGCCTGGCCGCTTTCCGTGAGTGTCAGACTTCGGGTGGTGCGGTACAGCAAGCGCGCACCGAGGGACTTTTCCAAACGCCCGATGCGTTTGCTGACTACTGAGCTGGTCACACCGGCGGTTTCGGCGGCTTTGCTGAATGAGCCGCAGTCAACAATCAGGGCAAAGAGCAGCAGGTCATTGGCGTATTCATGTGTGGCTAGCATCAGCGTCCCGTATTGCAAAAGCCGGTTAAGCCCATCAGTGTAAATCCAGTTGGCCAGGAAGCAATCTTTTCATCCGTTGACGCCAAGGTGGACACTGGTCAGATCTGATTGTTTCTGACTTTTAAAACGACATATCTGAGATATTTCCTTTTGCATAAGGCGAGCATTCATTGGGTTATATTTTAATTCTTAATTTTAATGGGCGATTTAATGGAATAATCTTACTTTCTGGACTGAATGGATTAACTAACGCCATGGCTTAATGTAAATAATTGTATTGATCTATTTTTTCTAGATGGCTATTATTTTCAGGAATTATCATTGTTATTAATGTTTACTGTCATAACTTCCGCTTTTAGAGTTGCTCTGTTTTTAATGCAGAGCGCGTGTTGCGATTTTAATTTTAATGTATATAAGGATATTGTAATGAAAAAGATCAATCTGTCTGAAGCTGGAAAAATTATCGGTGGCACTTTTGCCTGCTCTAATAATTTCGAGTGGGTGGGTTCTGGCAGCAGCAAAACCTGTAATCTGGTAACGGTCTGCGCAGATAAATTCGGTAATGTGAAAAGAACCTATCGTTCAGCCCCTGTCGGCAGCTGCAGTGCGTTAGCAGTAACGCCTAACTG
This sequence comes from Serratia inhibens, assembly GCF_003591175.1. Taxonomy (GTDB): domain Bacteria; phylum Pseudomonadota; class Gammaproteobacteria; order Enterobacterales; family Enterobacteriaceae; genus Serratia; species Serratia inhibens. The sequence goes on from NZ_QYYG01000009.1 coordinate 89,418, forward strand.
ATACGGGCTAAACGATCTCTTTTAGGTTAACTGTTATCAAGCGGGGTGGTGCTTGTCGCCACCCCGCCTTGAATCCAATGGAACTTCACCGGTCCCTACGCCCTTGTCGTTCCTCCCGACATTAACTCCCCGGTAATCGTGTTCGCCTGAAAGGTGAGAATGTTGGTCCGTTCGCAGGATGCGCTCATGTATAAACGCCCATTATTATTTATCAGCTATACCCTTTTTATTATCGTTGCGGCTTGTTTTTGTACCTCGGTATATTTTTATCATTACGTCATTCCTGTATCCGAAGAGAAAAGCCTGAGCTTTATCGCGCCTGAAAAGTTAGCAGGTAGTCCGCTTAAGGACGACAATGTCATTGTGGAAGTATTTTCTTATGGTTGCCATTATTGCGAGATGAATGAGGCGAATATTGCCGGGTTGGGAAAAATGCTGCCCGCCGGCGCCAGGCTGATACAGCTGCATATCAATAATGAGGAACAAGCCGGTCTGGCGGCATTTGCCCCTTTGTTTGCCACTCTGACGGTCATGGGGATTGAGGCACAGCACCGTTCCGCCGCCTATCGGGCAATCATCGAAGAAAACAATAATCTGGCGGATAAAAACCACCTCAACCTCTGGCTTAAGGCCAATGGCATCGATCAGGCCGAATATGATAAAGCCCATGATTCAGAACAGGTAAAGGCGCTGTTGGCGTACCTGACCTCGGTCAGTCGCTATTACCGGGTTAACGCTACCCCCAGCTTTATCGTCAACAGGAAGTGGCTGGCGGTGCAGGATCGTGAGTTCCCGGCTTTTAACAAGCAACTGCTGTCCCTGTTGCAGGACGACAAGCCCCTGGAGCCCTGATGCGTCTGCTTTCGGTCCGGGTGTATCTGGCGTGGAAAAACGCTCTCGACGGCATGGCCCGCTTTACCCTGGCCATTACCGGGCTGGGCGACAGACTGTCGTGCTTCATGCTGCGACATACCGACTACCGCCTCTGGTTAGGCGTTCGGCGTCGGCTGCACTGCCGTTGGCTATTGCCGCGCGGTTTGCGCAACCGGAGTGCAGTGGCCGCAGCGAATCGCTACAGCTTACTGGGAAGCTGCAACCCACAGGATTTTACCTGGTTGATGCAACGACGACGGTTACTGGATCTGGCCGCGGTTTATGCGCATAACGCCCAACTGTTGAGCCAGCTCGCTCGGTGCTCCGCACAGCTCAATCGGGTGGTGGAGCCACTGCATCGGGCCGGCGAACCGGTGCTGTTGGCGCCTATGCATACAGTTTCCGACGTGCTTGCCACGCTGGTCGGCGCAGGCGTCTATCCGGGGCGGGCCACGGTAATTGTGTCGGGGGATGCGCAAGAGTATGTGCGGCAGGCGCCGGCGCATCAATGGCAGCAGCATCTCGACTATTGCTCGATTCACGACGATCGGCGGTTGATCGCCGGCAAACTGGCGCAGGCCATGTTGGAGGCGGCGGATCACGGGCGCAATATCATTCTGTTCCCGGATATCACACCGGATTACACCCTGAACAGCAATAAGGATCCGTCGGCCAAACAGGCGTGCCGTTTGTTCAATCGTCCTGCGCAGTTGCACAGTGGCATTGTCCGCCTGTCGCGTGCGTTGCGGGCGCAGGTGGTGTTTTATTCGCTTTATTACGACCACGGGGTCCACATTCATATCGATGAACCGGTCGCTGCGGAAAATGTCAGTCAGGTTTTGCCAGGGATAGTTGAACGCGCAATGGTTCGCCACGCGGACGACTGGTTGTTATGGCATTCACATTCATTGTTTTTTATTAATGAATAAGTCAGGGATGTAGAAAAACATGGGAAATATTATTCCAACGCCGGTCTTTCAGAGTGAAATCAACGAGTGCGGATTGGCTTGCATCGCTATGTTGGCGGAAACCCAAGGGATCAGCGCGCCACTGACGGAGCTGCGGGATCGTTATCCGGCTTCTCAGCACGGTACTTCGCTGGCGGCGTTGTGCGAAATTCTGTCGGAGCTGGCCGTGCCCACCTATCCGGTAGCGTTTGAGCATCAGGATCTGGCGGCATTGCCTTTGCCGGCGATCCTGCATTACGGTGCCGGTCACTATGTGCTGCTGGCTTACCGGCAGGGTGACTATGTTTGCGTAATGAATCCGGCGCTGGGCCAGCAACTTTTGCCGTTCGATGCCTTGAAAGCGGAAATCAGCGGATACGCGCTGGTGTTGGATCGCGACGGCGCGCCGGTTGCCGCTACCAACGTCAAGCGCAGCGGGCGTTGGCACGCATTTTCCAGTCTGAGCATGAAAGATACCGCCGCTATTGCCGGCATTTATCGCCTGGCGGCAATGACGTTCTTTATCTCGCTGACGTTATTCATCATGCCGGTGATGGTGGGCAACGCGATTAATCAGGTATTTTCCAGCGCGGGAGAAACGGATTTCCCCTATTTCTATTATCTGTTGGCGTTCCTGGTTTCTACCGTTCTTGCGCTGGCGGCCCGTATGGTTATCGAGCGCTTCATCAAGAATTTCGTGCTGTTGCACAGTGCGGCCGGCTTCTCCCGTTTACTTGATAATTCATTGAATTTCTTTAATAAACGCGCTCCAGGTGAAATTTTCAGCCGTTTTATAAGTTGGCAAATGGCCGCCGGGCAAAAGATAGAGTTGGATAACAGCCTGCGCACCGACTGGATTATCGGCGCGATCGCGCTGGCGGTGATGTGTTATCTGAGCCCGATGTTGGCACTGGTGCCGGTGGCCGGCATGTTGCTGATGGGTATGGTCAGCGTCTGGGCCATTTATCGCGATCGTCACTATACCCAGCAGTTACAGGGGAAAGGCGCTGCACAAAATGACTTTATTCTGGAGACCATTCAGGGGTTTTCAACCATCAAATCCGCCGGGCTTGCCGGCCAGCGGCAGGAAGGATTCGCCGCGCACGCCCTTTCACTGTTTACCTGTCTGCAGCAGCAAAAGGTCTATGAACAGGTGAAAGGCAGTATTTACCAACTGATCGGCAGCCTGGAGATGGTGTTTTTCATGCTGTTGGCACTGCCGCTGCTGAAAAGCGGTGCGCTTAGCCTGGGGGCGTTTTTTGCCTACAGCTTTATCCGTGAGATTTTCACTTCTTATACCAGCAAGATCTTTTTTTCCGTCCTGCACAAAAACCAACTGCATGTGATCGATGAGCGTGCGCGCGATCTGTTCCCCGCGCCCCCCGCCAGCGCAGGACGCAGTACCTGCCAGGTACGGGATTTTAACGCCCGGCTGCGCTACAGCTCGCTGACCTTCGCCTATGATGCCGGCCAGCCGGTTCTGCGCGATATGTCGTTGGCGTTGATGCGGGGGGAGTGTATCGCCATTACCGGCGGTTCCGGTGCCGGCAAGAGCACTTTGCTGAAAGTCATCTCCTGCCTGCTGACGCCTCAGCAGGGTTGGCTGGAGTTGGATGGTCAGCCGGTAGAGGGCAGTGCGGCGCAGGGACTGTTTTTCCTGCAGAGCCAGGAGGATATTTTATTTAACGCCTCGGTGCTGCAGAACGTTACGTTGTTTGCGCCGTCGATGCCGGGCCAGTTGGCGCGAGTAGAGCAGGTGCTGCGCGGGCTGGGTTTGGCTGCGGCGGTAGCGAAGCTGCCGGGAGGCGTGAATGCGCTGGTGCGCGAGAGCCATGCAGGTCTGTCGCTGGGGCAGCGGCAGCGTCTGCTGCTGGCGCGGGCGATGTACAGCAATAACCCGGTACTGATGCTGGACGAACCGACGGCGAATCTGGATGAAGATACTGCCGGCCTGGTGGTGGCTACCCTGCTGGCGCATTGTCGGGAGCATGGCAAGACGCTGATCACCGTGACCCATAATCGGCGGCTGCTCCCCTTGTTTGATCGGGTTTTACACATGGCGGACGGTCGGTTGGAAACCGTTACTTTTGCTGAGGCGGCGTTGCAGCACCATGCGGCGGTTGAGTAAGGTGCCGCGGAAAAAAACGGCTGTGCGCCTGGTTCTTGCGCTAGCCATTCTGGTGCCGATTGCCGGAGGCTTGACGTTGTTCAGCCGGCCGGCCGTGGTCGAGCCGCCGGTTGCGGTGCGCATCGATCGCGGCGACATAGAGAAAAGCGTACTGGCCACCGGCATTCTGAAACCGGCTCAGCAGGTCAACGTTGGCGCACAGGTTAACGGGCAGTTGAAAAAACTGTATGTCAAACAAGGCGAACGCGTTGTTCAGGGGCAACTGCTAGCTGAAATAGATCCGACCTTGCAGCATAACGAATTGCGTAAATCACAAGCTGAGCTGCAAAGCGCGCAGGCGCAGAAACTGGCGAGCGAGGCGCAACTGACGCAGTATCGGCTGGAACTGACACGCCAGACCGCGCTGCAGCGCGATCGCGCCGGGGTGCCCAGCGATTTGGAAAAGGCCAGAGCGCAGCGGGATGCTCAACTGGCTCAACTCAAGGTGAATGAGGCGCAAATCATCCAGGCGGAAATGGCGCTGGAAACCGCCAGGGCCAACCTGGCCTTCACTCGCATCCTGGCGCCGATTGACGGAGAAGTGCTGGGCATCGTTACCCAGGAAGGGCAAACCATCGTGTCCTCGCAGAGTGCGCCGACCATTTTGGTACTGGCTAACGTAGATACCATGATGGTGCATACGCGGATATCTGAAACCGACATCCTTAAGGTGCATACCGGGCAGCCGTTGTGGTTCTACGTTGCGGCCGATCCCAAAAGGCGCTTTGACAGCGCCATGGGGATGATACAACAGGCGCCGGCCGAAGCGCTGGAGGCGGATCCTATGGGCAGAAACCTGAACCAACAGGCGTCGGCAGTGTATTACAACGGCGTTTTTGCCATCGCCAACGCTGAGCGTCGGCTACGCACCGCCATGACGGCGCAGGTGTTTATTATTACCGACCGTGCAACGGGCGTCGTGCGTGTGCCGATGGCGGCACTTGGCGAACCGCAGGGAACCGATCGGTATTTGGTGCAGGTACGGCAGGGGAAACAGGTTCTGGCGCGCCGGGTGCGCATCGGTATTCACGATCGCCGCTACGCCGAAGTTATGCAGGGCCTGAGCGAAGGGGAGTGGGTGCTGTTGGCGCCGCAGGCAGATGCGGGGGAGAATCATGAGCACTAACGCGGCCGCAGTCATTGTTCTGGAGAATGTTTCCCGTGATTTTATTGCCGGCGAGCAAAGGATAAGGGTATTGAATCAGGTTTCGCTGCGCATCGAGCGCGGTGAAATGGTGGCGATCGTCGGCGCCTCAGGTTCCGGCAAATCGACGCTGATGAACATTATCGGCTGCCTGGACAAGCCCACTCAGGGTTCGGTGCGTATCAAGGATGTAGCGATTCAGCAGGCCGACGGCGATCGGTTGGCGCAGTTACGCAGCCGCCATGTCGGCTTTATTTTCCAGCGTTACCATCTGGTGCCCTATCTGACGGCCGGCGAAAACGTGGCGATCCCGGCACTGTATACCGCCATGCCGGCCGCTGAGCGTCGGCGGCGGGCGCGTCATCTGCTGGCCCGTTTGGGGCTGTCTGCGCGAACCGATCATCGTCCGGCCCAGCTTTCCGGCGGGCAGCAACAGCGGGTGAGCATTGCCCGCGCACTGATGAACGGCGCGGAGATCATTCTGGCGGATGAGCCCACCGGCGCTTTGGACAGTGCCAGCGGCCAGGAATTGATGGGTATCCTGCATGAGTTGCACGCCGCCGGCCATACCATTGTCATGGTGACGCACGATCGTCAGATTGCCGAACAGGCGCAACGGATCATTGAGATTGGCGACGGTGAGATCGTCGACGATCATCGAAAGGGCGTGTGGCCGGCCCTGGCCGGTAAATCGCCACAAATTCTGCCTGCACCGCTTGGCAGGGCGCATTTGGGGCCGGCATTGAGCGGGGCGATCCGCATGGCGTGGCGTTCCTTGCTGGGGCATCGGGTGCGGGCGCTACTGTCGATGCTGGGCATTATCATCGGTATCGCTGCGGTAGTTTCCTCGATCGCCATCGGTGAGGGGGCCAGGCGAAATATTCTTGATGAAATCAGCCAGCTTGGCACCAGTACCCTGGAAATCCGGCCTGGCCTGGGATGGGATAAACCCCGGCCGGATTTCGAGCGCTCACTGAGCCTGCGGGACGTCACGCTGTTGTCGGCATTGCCTTATGTTGACAGCGTATCCCCGGTTGCCAGCGCCCAGGTGTTGGCCGTTCGGGAGGGGAAGCAGGTGCAGCTTCCCGTGATGGGCGTGGGCAGCGGTTATTTCCGTACGCAAGGTATTCGTCTGATTTCCGGCAGTATCTTTACTCAGCAGGATTTGGACGAGCGCGAGCCGGTGGCGGTTATCGATACGCAGCTCAGACAGGCACTGTTTTCCTCCCGACAAGATCCTACAGGCGAGGTCGTTCAGCTAGCGGGTATCCCCCATCGGGTGATCGGCGTGGCTGAGCGCAAGGGCACCAACTATGCCGGCGCCCAGCCGCTTGCCTGGCTGCCTTATACCTCCCTGAAAGGGCGTATTGCGGGCGATACGCCGCTGGAGTCGATCGTGCTGCGGGTGAGTGAAGGGGTTTCATTGACCCATGCTCAGCGCGACGTGACGCAGCGTCTGATGTTGGAACACGGCCGACGGGATTTCTTCACGCTTACCGACGACCAGATGACAAAGGCCATACAGAGTGCTTCTGACTCCATGACCTGGTTGATTACCGCTATTGCCGGCATTTCACTGCTGGTGGGGGGCGTAGGCGTGATGAACATTATGCTGGTATCGGTGACAGAACGAACCCATGAAATAGGCATCAGACTGGCGGTCGGTGCCAGAGAAAAGGACATCCAGCGCCAGTTTCTGGTCGAAGCCGTAGTGATTTGCAGCCTGGGTGGCGCGCTGGGCATTGCCTGTTCTGCATTGGTCGGCCTGGCGCTCGCCTGGCTGGCACCCCAGATGGTGATGGTATTCACCTGGCCGCCATTGCTGCTCGCCTGCGGTTTTTCCGCGTTGATCGGCATTGGGTTTGGCTTCTTCCCTGCGCGTACCGCAGCGCGCTTGCAGCCTGTAGAGGCGCTGGCGCGCGAATGAACAGATTGTTAATTTTGGCACTGGTTATGCTGCTGATCGGCGGCTGTGGCCAGCGATCGCCGGATATGGGAGCACCACAACAGATTGCGTTACCGCAACAATGGCGCGTTGACGACGAGGGTGCCGGCGCGGTGCGTGGAGAGGCGACATGGTGGGATAATTTTAACGATCCCCAACTGTCGGCGCTGATCGGCAGCGTGCTGGCAAGCAATCAGGATCTGGCGCTGGCCGGGCTGCAATTGCGCATGGCTCTGCTGGATGCCGGGCTGGCGAGCGGCAACCTGACACCGGACGTTACGGCGAGTCTGAGTGGCAGCAACAGCAAGGCGTTACGTAACGCCGTGCGGCAGGAGAGTTACCGGGGCACCTTGTCCCTGAGTTATGAACTGGATTTATGGGGCAAACTGGCACGGGCCCGCGAACAGGCTGAATGGTTGGCCAATGCCACTGAGCTGGATCGGCAAAACACGGCGCTGGTGCTGATTGGCACCAGCGCCCGTTTGTATTGGCAGATCGCCAATCTAAACCGGCAAAACGGCAATCAACAGGCTGCGTTAACGATCGCCCAAGGCACCTTGCAGCTGGTGAAGGCGCGCCATGCTGCGGGTGACATCGGGCAGTTTGAGCTGTTGCAGGCCGGGCAAAGGGTACTGGAGCGAGGAAATCAACTGATCGATCTACGTCGGCAGCGGGAGGAGGCGCGCAATTCGCTGGCGCTGCTGTTTGGCCAATCGCCGTTGATGCGACGTTGGGAGCGCCAGTCGTTGGCAATCGAAAGCGTGGCGATTGTTCAACGTCAGCCGGTGGCGGTGATTGCGCAGCGGCCTGACGTGCAGGCGGCAGAGCGTCGATTGCGGGCAGCCTTGGCGGGAGCGGAACTGGCCAGGTTGAGTTTCTATCCGGCACTGAGTCTGTCCGCCGTTCTCGATGCCGGTAGTCAGGTATTCAGGCAATGGTTCAGCGACCCGACGGGGACGGTGGGCGGCACGTTGACGCTGCCGTTTATCGAGTGGCGCAAGATGCGGCTGGCCAGTGAAAAAGCGTTGCTGCAGGCACAGCAGGCGGAGATCCAGTTTCGTGATGCCGCCTATCGCGCCCTGGCGGATGTGGATAACGCCATGGAGCAGCGTCTGGATGCACAGCGGCAAATCGGCAATCAGCAAGAGCTGCTGGCGATGAGCCGGCAAGGGGTGCTTTTAGCGCAGCATCAGTATCGGTCTGGTGCCGTGTCACTACAGACGCTGCTGGATGCTCAGGACGCGCTGCTGTCCGGTGAAAATACGTTGTCGGAGCTGCAGTACCGTTATCTGAACGCCACCATGCAGCTTTGGCTGGCGTTGGGCGGCGTCGCATCCGGCGATGATAAAGAAAAAGGGGAGAAGCATGGATAAGGAAATATACCCGAAACGGGTGGTGGTCACCGGTTATGGTGCAGTGACTGCCCTGGGCATGAATGCGCAGCAAAACTGGCAGGCCATCATGGAATATCGTCTGGCGTATCGCTATCAGGATAAATCGGCGGCGGGAATACGCTCGCGTTTTTTTGCCTTGATGGACCAGGAACCGCCTCTGGATGGGATCTCGCCGTCCACTCGCCGACGGTTGCCGCGATTTGCCCGGTTGGCGTTGGCTGCGGCGACGGAGGCGGTCGAAATGGCGTTTTCCTCGTCCTCGGTTGGGCCGGCTCATTTTTACCCTTCGCTGGACTGCGGCGTTATTATCGGCAGCGGATGGGGTGGGCAGGATGAAATATTACTTAATAATGCGGATTATTTGCGTTCCGGATTGGGGCAACTGTTCGGTGCTTTCCACTCGATGCCCAACATTGCGACGGCGATTTGCAGCCAACGTTGGCTTTTGAGGGGATACCAGAATTCACCTGCAGCGGCCTGCGCTACCGGCAGTATCGCCATTGGAGACGCGTTTGAAGTTATCCGCAGCGGCCGGGCCTCAGTGATGTTGGCCGGCGCAGCGGAATCGCTGAGCGGTAATGGCACCCTCTGGAATATCGATGTGTTGCGCGTGTTGGCCCAGGAACAGCATGACATCACCAAAGCCAGCTGTCCGTTCAGCCGTGATCGCAATGGCTTTGTATTGGCGGAGGGGGCGGCGGTGCTGTGCCTGGAAGAGCGTGATGCCGCTCTGGCGCGCGGTGCGGCGATATTGGGAGAAATCAAAGGCTACGGTAATTGCTCGGATGCCTTCGATCTTACCGTACCGGCGGAAGATAAACAGGCGAGGGTGAAAAGCATATGCCAGGCACTGGATCAGGCGGGCCTGCGCAATCACGAGGTCGATTATATCAACGCGCATGGCACCTCAACGCTGCTCAATGATCTGAACGAAACGGAAGCGATTAAACTGGCTTTGGGGCAGGATGCCTACCATACCCCGCTTTCGAGCACCAAATCTTATACCGGCCATCTGATTGCCGCCTCCGGCAGCTTTGAGTCCATTATCTGCCTGCTGGCACTGCAGCAGCAGATAATGCCAGCTACCTGCCATTTGAATGAGGCCGATCCGGCCTGCGATCTCGACTATATCCGTGAAGGACACCGCCACGGGCGTTTGAGGAATGTCATGAACCTCAGCTTCGGTTTTGGCGGGGCGAATGCGGTACTGGTATTCGGCAAGCACGATCACGATATTGAGGACAAGGAGTGATGATGGAAAAGTATCAAATCCTGTATGAAAGAATTTGCGCGATGCTGTATGAGGCCAGGGAGTTGAGGCTAACCTCTCTGTCAGCGGATGTGCCGCTCCAGCAGTTGGGCCTGGACAGTCTGGATTATGTGGAACTGATGCTCTTGGCGAAGCGAGAATTCGGTATTTCACTAAGCGCAGAAATGTTTCTCGAGCAGCCGGATATGACATTAGGTGAGCTGTGCCGTTATATGTCCATGCAATAGGCTATTGATATCAGGCTCTGGTGCATTATCTCAGGGCCTGATTGAATACCCTATGCGACGACTCGATTCAATTTTTTTTACTGTCTTATTGAGGTGAATATAAAAATAAAGGTTGATTGAAGCCGGGTTTTAATAATTGTGTGGTGATATTATTTTGATGGGTTTGTTATTTTGTGATGATTTTTGTTTTTTATTTAAATAATAATCATTCTATGCTATTGAAAATTATTAAATATATTTTTGATGTTTTTTTCGATGTGGTTAGTCATTTATATACGTTGAAAACGTTGTTTTTCCGCTATTTATCCTTTTGGTTATCGTCTCGGTTTCATTGTGATAATGCTTCGTCGGTCAGTCTGGAACAGGGCTGTTCACAACAATTAAATCCGTTATACTCCGCGCAGGATGCAGGAACCTATCCGTAAACCGGAGTGCGCTCCGGGTGTCCATTGTGGTGATGTAAAAGGAAAATGACAGCCACATTTTTCTGTTCAAGTTATAGAGGTAGCATGTCCAATCGTAAACATCTGACGCCTTCCGAAGTGGAAAGAATGCTTGAGGTTACGCTGAAAGGGAAGAATCCAGAACGAGATTATTGTTTGATTTATATGTGTTTTATTCATGGTTGTCGCGCGAGCGAAATTGGTGGTTGGCGTTTGTCGGATATTGATCTGGAGGGGGGGAATATTTATGTTCACCGCTTGAAAAACGGTTTTTCCACCGTTCACCCATTATATTTGCGTGAAAGACAATGCCTGCGGCGCTGGCTGGAAAAGCGCAAAGAACACCGTGGGGCTGAGGGGGAATGGTTATTTCTTTCAAATAGAGGTGGTCGCCTGTCACGGCAACGTATTTATTGGCTGATTCGTAATTACAGCAAGGCAGCCAGGCTGGAGGTAAATGCTCATCCGCATATGCTGCGCCACGGGTGCGGTTTTGCACTGGCGGACAGGGGAATCGATACCCGCTTGATTCAGGATTATCTGGGGCACAAAAACATTCAGAACACCGTTATATATACGGCCAGTAACGCTCAGAGGTTTAAGGAGATTTGGTAAGTAGCGCTTAGATTTATATGACTAAGGAGTCACTTTGAACTAAACTGAAACATACTGTAAAGATGAGTAAATACAAAGTCAATACTCGCATCGGTGCTTTCTTAATATATTTTTATTTTTCTTTTAAATCAATGTAATGGAAAGAATACGCTCATATTTATCACGCTGCCCTCCTAAGGGTCACCTCATCCATTTTTAAGCCCGCAAAAGAACCCTTGCCGAAAGATTGGTCTTTAAATCTTTAATAAATCTAAATGCTCACCCTCCAAAGAATTAAATACTAAAAATAAATAAAAAATAAGTTTAAAAAACCAAAGGAGTCACTTTAGTTCAAAATGAATCGTTTGGATGAATAGACTCACGACAATTAATAGTTTCTATCGAGGAGTACATCTTGACTGCTGAGCTAAATAAAAGGAGTGACATAGGGTTATGTCGGAAATAAATCAATGCATATTTTGCATACCTTTTAAGGAAAGTAGGATGAAAAAGAATTTACTGGCCGTAGCCGTTTTGACCGCATCTGCATTTACCGCATCTGTATTCGCCGCCGATGGCACCGTGAATTTCAAAGGCTCGATTACCGATAAATCTTGCACCGTCGATACGGCTTCTCAAAACCAGGACGTTATTCTGGGCGCGATCTCTAAAACTGCGTTTGCCACAGGTGCCGGCAGCTCTGCGGGCGGCAAGGAGTTCAGTCTGGTATTGAAGGATTGTCCGAACACCGTGACCAAGGCTACGGTGCGTTTTGACGGGACCCGGGTTCCTGGCCCGGTTGGCCTGCTGGCGCTGACCGATGTCGCCGATAAGGCGAATGGCGTAGGGGTTCAATTGCTGGATGACAGCAATAATGCGATTAACCTGGGCAATGATTCCCGTGAATACGCTCTGGTTTCAACCGGCGCTAACACTCTGAAATTCTTTGCCCGTTACTATGCCTTCGGCACCGTCTCCGTCGGTAAAGCTGATGCCACTACCAACTTTACGATCGTCTATCCATAAGCTAGCGCAGCCGACATTTGGCGGCTAAAGACATGGGCCGGAGGAAGTGTTCTCTGGCTCTTTATTCATGGACGAGCGGAGAAAAAAGAGAATGAGAGCAGGTTATTTCGCGCTGATTGTAGCCTTGTTGGCGATATTTTTGGCGCCCGCGCAAGCGGGAGTGATCGTGGGGGGGACTCGCCTGATTTATGACGGCGCCAAAAAAGAGTCCGCTCTGAATATCAATAATCCGGACGCGGTACCTTATCTGATCCAGTCCTGGGTCGACGCGCAGGATGGCGATAGCACCAAAGCCCCTTTTATCATTACGCCGCCCTTGTTCCGGCTGGATGGCGGGCAAAATAACTTGCTGCGCGTAGTGCGGGCGGGGGGTAATTTACCCTCGGACAAAGAGTCTCTGTATTGGCTGAATGTGAAAGCCATCCCATCGGTAGAGAAAAAAGACAACACGCTGCAAATTGCGATCAAGACCCGTATCAAGCTGATTTATCGTCCGCAGGGGTTATCCGGCAATCTGGAAGAGGCTGCCGGGAAACTGACATGGGGGCGCAGCGACAATCGTTTGCAGGTCAATAATCCTTCCCCTTATTACCTCACTTTTTTCAATTTGAAGCTCAATGGTCATGAGATCCCCGGCAGCACAATGGTAGCCCCTCAGGCCACCGCCAGTTTTCCATTGCCGGCCACCAGCGGTAGCGGCGGTAACCTGAGCTGGCAAATCATCAATGACTACGGCGGTACCGGGACTACGTTCACCAACAGGTTATAGCCGTTTCTTTTATCGAGTTTTTAGCCCCGTACAGACGACGGGACACAGGGATAGAGTTCGCCAGAGTTCAGGACGGGCGAAATGATCGGGACAGGGAGTTAAAAAGATGAATAACCCGAGTTGTATTGGTCCGCGAAAACCGAAGCCGGTCTTGGCGTACCTGATATCTTGCCAAATGCTGCTGTTGCTGAATTCTTCCAGCGTGGCTTATGCGAGCCGTTATTTTAACCCGGCACTATTGGAAATAGACAACCCGGCGCTGCGTGGTGCGGATCTTTCTGTCTTTGAAGAAAACAGCAGCCAGGCACCGGGTAACTATCGGGTCGATCTTTATCTTAACGGTCAGCAGATAGATACCCGGGATATCGAGTTTCGTCTCCTGCGTGATGCGGCAGGCAAGCAAAGGCTACAGCCTTGTCTGAGCGCCGCGAAGCTGACGGAACTGGGCGTAAAGGCAAGCTCATTTCCCGCTATCGACAGCTCGGAAAGTTGCGTCAATCTGGCGCAGACGATCCCTCAGTCCTCCACCACTTTTCAGTTCAACCAATTGCGACTTAATCTGAGCATTCCCCAAGCCGCGCTGAATATGAACGCGCGCGACTATGTGCCACCTGAACTGTGGGATGCCGGCATACCGGCGCTGCTGGTCAATTACAACTTCACCGGCGCCAATAGTCGGGAGCGTGAAAGCCTGGGGCAAAACAATAACAACTATTACCTCAACCTACGCTCAGGTATCAACTGGGGCGCATGGCGCCTGCGTAACTATTCGGTGTGGAACCAATACAGCGGCGGAATTTCCTCATGGCGTTCGATTAATACCTACCTGCAGCGTGACATCGTTGCGTTGCAGAGCCGTTTGACGTTGGGTGACAGCACCACGGCCAGCGACGTGTTCGACAGCGTGCAGTTCCGCGGTGGGCAATTGGCCTCGGAGGATGAAATTCTGCCGGACAGCATGAAAGGTTATTCACCGGTGGTGCGTGGGATAGCGCGCAGCAACGCTCAAATCGTGATCCGCCAGAACGGGTATGTCATTTACCAAAGTTATGTGCCGCCAGGGGCGTTTGAAATTACCGATCTTTATCCTACCGGCGGTAGCGGCGATCTGAATGTGAGCGTTCGCGAAGCCGACGGCCAGGAACAAAATTTTGTAGTGCCTTACGCAGTGGTGCCGGTATTGCAACGTGAGGGGCGTTTTAAGTACAGCCTGACCAGCGGAAAGTACCGTTCCTACAGCGGCGGTGTCGATGAACATCCCTTTAGCCAGGCCACGGGTATTTATGGTCTTCCTTGGGGCGCGACGATCTATGGCGGGATGCAAGCCGCCAGCAAGTATCAGGGGCTGTCGCTGGGGTGGGGGCAAAATCTGGGGGCGCTTGGGGCCATGTCCACCGACATCACGCAGGCCTGGACCAAGCAGGAAGCTCAACCCAAAGATCAGGGGCAATCATGGCGGCTGCGCTACGGTAAAAACTTTATCGAGTCCGGCACTAACTTCAGCCTGGCCAGCTACCGTTATTCCACGCGCGGTTTTTATACCCTGCAAGAAGCGCTTGAGAGCTATGGCGGCAGGGCACTCTATAACGATCACAAGAAAAGCCGTGCCGAACTGATGCTGAGTCAAAGCCTGTGGGAGAGGGGCGGATCGTTATCGCTCAGTGTGTTCAACGAAGACTACTGGAACGACAATCGCCGCTCCCAGTCGGCAAGCGTCAGCTACAACAACAATTGGGAAAGCGTGAGTTACGGCTTGAATTATACCTTCAGCCAGAACGGGTATGACAGCAACGGTAATCGGACCTATGTCCGTGACCATATTGTGGCCTTCAACGTCAGCGTGCCATTGAGCAAGTGGCTACCGGGAAGTTATGCAACCTATAACATGAACAGCAGCCGCAATGGTGCCACCAGCAACAATCTCGGCTTGAGCGGCAGCGCGCTGGCGGGCAATAACCTGAACTACAGCCTGAGCCAGGGTTACACCGGCCGAGGTGTGGGGGCCAACGGCAATATTCAGGCCGATTACAAGGGCTCTCTGGCGGAACTGAATTTGGGCTATGGCTATGACCGCCACCGCCGGCAGGTGAACTATGGCATTCAGGGCGGCGTGCTGGTGCATCAAAACGGCATCACGCTGTCCCAGCCGCTGGGCGATACGGTCGCGCTGGTACAGGCACCAGGCGCAGCGGGCGTCAACGTGCTGAACCAGACCGGGGTGAGCACCGACTGGCGCGGTTATGCGGTAGTGCCTTATCTGACACCTTATCGCCGCAATATCGTTGGATTGGACGGAGACTCGTTTGCCGATGACGTCGATATGACGCTCAGCAGCCAGACGGTGATCCCGACCCGTGGCGCGGTGGTGCGCGCCAGCTTCAACCCTGACGTCGGCCAGCGGGTACTGATGACGCTGCTGACGCGCAGTGGTAACCCGGTGCCTTTCGGCGCTACGGTCGGGGCTTCCAACAACGCGGGTATCGTCGGCGACGGCGGACAGGTTTATCTGGCAGGTATGCCCGAAAGCGGCCAGTTGCAGGTTAAGTGGGGACATGACGCAACCCAGCAGTGTCAGGTCAGCTATCAATTGGCTAATCAACCCGAGAGCGGTGGGATTCGCCTGGTCAACGGGCAGTGTTTATAAGGTGCGCTTGATGAAAACGGTAAAATTAAATCAACGAGTTGTGATTTATTGTGGCCTGCTTTGCGCCGCTATGTTCAGCACACCGCAGGTACAAGCTGCCTTTGGCCAATGCAGGCCGATAGGAGGAACTCATCAATTTTCATTTATGTTTGCGCCTACGCTGAGCAGGCCGGAACAGAACATCACCGGCATGGTGATTAAGAATGCGTCCGGCAATAACTGGAATCTGAGCGATGCCTACGATGTGCAGTGCGAATGCACTAACCGCACGGCTTCTTATGTTACCGCCCGGTCGAGTCTGCCGGTGCAAAACCATGTAGAGGGTCCTTTAACCTATTACGTGCTGAATGAATATCTGGCAGTGGCCAGTGAGGTTTATATTGGCGGCAATCTGCAAGAGTATATCCCGACGCCTTTCAACAATATTTCCAATCGAAAAACGGAGCTGGAGCCCGGTGAAAGCTGTGCGAGAGCGCCTTATAGCAGCGGTGCCAGGGGACGAGTTCATCTCTATTTTCGCCGGCCTTTTGTCGGCCAGACCATCATCCCCAGTACCCGACTGGTCGAGAACTATGTCTCGGTGGTCAATGGGGTGAGCAGCGTTATCCCGGTATCAACGGTCACGATGAGCGGTGTGGTGACGGTGCCGCAAAATTGCGAAATCAGCCCGCAGACGGTGATGATTGATTTTGGCGACATTCTGTCTACTGATTTTCAGACCAAAGGAAATATGCCGCCTAATTTTACCCCGCATCAGAAGGAACTGACTCTGGCCTGTCGCAATATTTCCGCAGGGGTCAAGATCAGTCTGTCATTCAGAGGGGAAGCCGACAGCAATATGCCCGATGCGCTGAAGACCACTAACGGCAGTATAGGGGTAATGATTAAGGATCGGTCCGGTAATTCGGTTTTGCCGCAAAACGGGCGTCTGGCCGTTGATTTCAACTACCCCAGCCAGAGTGGCAGCACCAGGTTCAGTGCGTATCCGGTCAATACCACCGGGCAGATGCCTGCCGTAGGTAAATTCAATGCGACGGCGACCATTCAGGCAGAGATTCAATAAGTGGATTTTTAACCGTGGGGGAATTGTGTCCTCAAAGAAAAGGAGAGCGTGATGTTTAATGGCTTGAGTGGAATAAGCCGGGCGCTGGTCATTGCCGGCATTTTTCAGGTGGCGTTTCCGGTTGCGGCGGCAAAGTTACAGATAACCGGCACCATCAAAGCGGCGCCTTGCGTTGTCGATGGTGCAAACAGCAACATTCAGGTAAATCTCGGCGACAATATTTCTGCCGCTATCCTGGGGAGAGCCGGTTCCGGCAGCGAATGGATCGAGTTTCCGCTAACGCTGAAAAACTGCCCGACCACCACCACCTCGGCGACAGCGACTTTCAGCGGTTCGGAAGCGGAAGAGGGGGCCGATTTATATAAAAGCGTCGGCACATCGCGCAGGGTACAAATCGAGTTGCAAAGCCAAAGCGGTGCCAATCTGGGTAACAATAAAAGCATGGCGCAGTTGGTCAACCCACTGACGCACGAGGCCATATTCAATCTTCGGGCCCGAGCGTACAGCGTTAATGGTGGCGCCACGCCCGGCAGTATTGATGGCGTACTGCAGATTGCCTTTGTCTATGAGTAGGCATCCGATCGGCGAGTTTATCGTGCCAGTGTTCTTGACTGTCGGCTGCCGATGCGGAAGACCGGTGTTGCCCGGTGATGTTTTCCAGGCACGAATGGCTGACGAGGGATCGTTATAGCAAAGTTAAGGTGATGATATGAATATCAATTATCAACACGGTCATACGTCGGGTGCAGAGGGTTTACGCGATAAAAAAAATGGCACCGTAGTCATTATGGAGCCATGCCCAATCACTGC
Source organism: Serratia inhibens (assembly GCF_003591175.1). GTDB lineage: Bacteria > Pseudomonadota > Gammaproteobacteria > Enterobacterales > Enterobacteriaceae > Serratia > Serratia inhibens. Next base: position 106,734 of record NZ_QYYG01000009.1, read on the forward strand.
GTTAGGGATTGGCAATCGATTGACCGAGTTCTGTGATTATCAAAAGGACAGCATTCTGCAAGTGAGGAGTCTTGCCGAGTTAAAGCCCGTGTTAGCCCTACATCAGCCACGATTGTTAATTATGGAGCTGTGCGGCAAGTCGGAGTCCGTATTGGATGGCTTGCGGCTGATCGCCGATATGCATGATCAGGTACCTCATACCACGTTACTGGTATGCACGGCGCTGGATGAGCCCAGAGTACTGCGGCAAGTGATCGCCTCTGGCGTCCGCGGCATGATGTTGAAACAGGAGCCTGCCGTCGCGCTGGATCATTGCGTAAAGCAGGTTTTAGCCGGAGAAAAGGGTTTCAGCCATCGCATCCGCCAGCGAGGGTTGCATGAAGCGGCTGCGGAGAAGCCCCTGACGGCGCGGGAACTGGATGTATTGACCCAGCTATTTTCCGGCAAAAGCGTAACCAATGTGGCCTTGACGCTGTGCCGCGATATCCGCACCGTCAGTACGCACAAGCGTAATGCCATGTTAAAACTGGGTTTTCATAATGATGGCGAGCTTTATCTTCAGGGGAAATGGATGGCTATGAATGGCCCGTCCTTTGTTCGTTAAGGGTGTCCACTGGGCTGCGTTTTAATGTAGCAGGATTGAAGGAAGACAGGAGCGGGATATGCATATTTCATGTCATCAACCAGTCAGCATCGCGCTAATGGATGGTTGCCCATTGACGCTTGATGGATTGGCAAGCTTTATGGGGACACTCCCGACTCAGGGAAAGATTGTGGTACGGGAAACCAGTATGAGAGAGGCTGTCGATGGCGTTATCTACCAACAGGCCGATGTCTTGATCGCTGAATTGCAGGGTGCAGACGAGACGGCTGCGCAGGGGCGAGAGATGCTGCTTGACCTGTGCGCTCAGTTACCGGCCTTACGGGTGGTGGCTTATACCCGTAGCCAAAGCGTTGAAGAGCTTGCTTTGCTGTTGCGCCAGCCGGCTATCAGCATTGTAGCGAGGGATGATGCGTTGCCGTTGGTTGCGGGTTTTTTCAACCGGGTGTTGAGCGGCGAGCGAGTATTAAGCCCGCAGATTGGTACCTGTCTGGCGCGTACCTCCGTGCGAGAAACGACGGTAACGCGCGAGCTGACCCGTTGTGAAAGCGATGTTCTGGCCTTTTTGTTTAACGGCATGAGTTTGCGGGAGATTGCCGAGTTGCAGCGGCGCAGCATCAAAACCATCAGTGCACACAAGTGCAGTGCCATGCGTAAGCTGAAAGTGTCGAACGACAGCGAACTGTTTTCACTGCACGGCAAAATTACCGCCGGCCTGCCGGAGAGTGGCGGAGAAGTACGCAGCGTTAAGACGTGCGTTGGTGCGCCGACGCGTTTCTGGCAGCAGTGAAAGAATCGCAGCGGCAATGATAAGCTGCGGGAAAAAGCTGCGCTCCGCATTTTTCAAATGAAATGCCCCTGAAGAGATGTATTTCATGGTGTTTCTCCTTCGGGGCATTCAGTCTCTATTTTTCATTGTTTTTATATCAAATATTGATAATTCTGAATCGTTCTACGTTAGTGGCAGTATAAATTACGGTGTTCTGAATGTTTTTATGCCCCAGATAATCCTGGATCAGGCGCGTATCTATCCCTCGGTCAGCCAAGGCATAGCCGCAGGAGTGGCGAAGCATGTGAGGATGCACTTGAACGCTAATGCCGGCCATTTCACCGTACATTCGCATCAGCCGATACAGCTGTTGCCGCGATATTTGCCCGCCGTGGCGTGACAAAAACAACCACTGGCTATCGGCTTCAAGGTAGCCTGACCTTAGGCCAAGCCACTTCAACAAGGCATTGCGCTCTCGGGGTTGTATGGGGTGCTGAACGGAAAATCCATTTTTCAACCGGAATATATGCACCCGATTAGTTGTAAGATCAATATCCTGTAAACGTAATGAACGGAGTTCGCTGACCCGTAAACCATGAATAAAACACATCAGTAGCAGACAACGGTCCCGAATACTGTTTTTACCCTCAGGAACGGCGGAGATAAGTTGCTCAATTTCAACCTGGCTGAGAAATTTCCGTTTCTTCATTTTAATTACCTGGGCTATTAACGTTGACGGGGTTTTAATTGGTCGGTTTTTATTAAAGCACTTAACGCAGAGTGACGGCAAAGAAAATAAAATCACTTCAAGGTGTTAATGGTAAATTCATATATTTATTTTATTTCTATTTTTGCAGTGAATGTTTTTTTATATTTCTTATTGATAAATAGAGAGGGCTTTTTGAGTGGTAGCGCGCATTTATATTTCCATTAATTCAATTTAGTACTCTGCGGCAGGATATCCGTATGGAATATTTCTGATACCCATGCTGCCTGGATGGGGATGTTTTCTCCCTGTGTCGCAAGTGATATGAGAATTATTATTGATATCATTCTCTCGCCGCTTACAATGCCTGCCATCTCGGTTTGCAGGGTAAGGGTTTTTCATGGAGTTGCTACGGGTGGTTTACCGCCAGTATCGTTGGCCGTTTCTGGCGGTAATGGCGTTGACTATGGCTAGCGCGGCGCTGGGCATCGGCATCATCGCCTTTATCAATCTGCGGTTGATGGCAGCGGCGGGCAATCCACTGACTGTGCTGCCGGAGTTCCTTGGGCTACTGGCTTTGTTGCTGGCGGTGACGCTGGGATCGCAGTTGGCGCTGACCACGCTTGGCCATCATTTCGTATTCCGGCTGCGCGGCCAACTGGTGAAGCGGATCCTGGATACCCCTATTGAACGGATTGAGCAATTGGGCAGCGCTTCTCTATTGGCGAGCCTGGCCAGCGACATACGCAATATCACTCTGGCTTTCGTCCGTCTGCCGGAACTGGTGCAAGGGGTGATTCTGACGCTGGGATCTGCGGCCTATCTGGGCTGGCTTTCACTGCAGATGCTGGCAGTGACCGCTGTCTGGGTGGCGGTGACGGTTTTTGGCAGCGGGTATCTGGTATCGCGAGTGTATCGTCATCTGAGCAGCGTGCGTGAGGCGGAAGAGTGCCTTTACCAACATTATCAGTCTGCCATTGACGGCCGTAAAGAACTGGCGCTAAACCGTGACCGCGCGAAGGCGCTCTATCAACAGGCTTACCGGCCGGATGCTGAAGGCTACCGTTACCATATTATTCGTGCCGATACCTTCCATCTCAGCGCGGTAAACTGGTCGAATATCATGATGCTGGGCGCTATTGGCCTGGTGTTCTACATGGCCAACAGCCTGGGCTGGGCGGATACCGCCGTTGCCGCTACCTATTCACTGACGCTGTTATTTTTGCGCACGCCATTGCTGCAAGCGGTAGGGGCTTTCCCGATGCTGATGGGGGCAGAAGTGGCTTTCAACAAGATCAAATCCCTGCGGCTTGCCGATTATCAGCCGGCATTTCCAACCGTCGCCGCCAAAGCCTGGCAAACGCTGGAACTGCGCGACATCGTATTCCATCACGGTGCGACGGAGCAGAAAGCCGGATTTGCCGTTGGGCCTGTCTCCCTGACGTTGCGCCGGGGAGAATTGGTGTTTCTGATTGGCGGCAATGGCAGCGGAAAATCAACGCTTGCGATGTTGCTGACCGGTCTGTATCAGCCGGTCAGCGGGCAGATCCTGCTGGATGGCGTGGTACAGGAAGCATCGGACATGCACGACTACCGCCGTTTGTTTTCCGCCATTTTTACCGATTTTCATCCGTTCCACCATTTGCAGGGGCCGGATGGCCGCCAGCCTGATGCCGAATTGGTGGAACTTTGGCTTAACCGGTTGAACATGAAAAACAAACTGGAATTTGACGGCCAGCGAGTGACCAATCCGCAGCTGTCGCAAGGGCAGCGTAAACGCCTGGCTTTGCTGCTGGCGGTGGCAGAACAGCGGGATATCTTGCTACTGGACGAATGGGCAGCGGATCAGGATCCGCAATTTCGTCGTATCTTCTATCGCGAGTTGTTACCGCAACTGCGTGAGTTGGGCAAAACGGTATTTGCCATCAGCCATGACGACCACTATTTCGAACAGGCCGATCGGCTGTTGCAAATGCGCGATGGGCATCTGATTGAACTGTCGGGCAGCGAGCGTGATCACGCCAGTAAGGACTCAGTTATGCAGATTAGCTGATCTATCTCACTCCTTTCAGGCCGGTTTACGCGGCCTGAATTAAGGGTTCAGTCGCTCGAGCCGCAGCGAAAGTTCTCTTCTTCATTTCTCTTTACCGCCAAACCCCCCGCCAATTTAGGTTAAATCCAGCCATTTGTTTTAATAATAATTCATTTACTGATGGTTTGATTTTGATCGTTTTTATCGTGTCACACTATCTGGATACTGATAGGTGGGTTGTTGTTAGCCTGTGCCTTGTGAAGTGTGGCGTTGTCGTTTAATGCAAGGTCGCTATTCGGCGTGTCAGCGTGCTTTCTTGAAATCGCCATGCGAATAAAGCGTTCCATTGATTGTTAAAACTTATCAATGATTATTGTTCAATCAACTTAATCTATTGGTGAGGTGAGGCGTGATAAGGAAGGATGTGAGGGATATCAAACGTAAGGCCTGGTTGTGCGTGTTTATCGGCTGCGGGGTGTTTTGGCTGAGTGTAGCCGCCGTGATTTATGGGTTGCTGATGATTTAGGAAGTATGTCGATGGGCAAAAAACGTGTTGAAAATGGAAAGAGCGCCAAAGAGCGCAGTCTTGCCAAGATACCGCCTCGCTGGCAGTTGAGCGCCGCACAGCGCGATTTTATTGACGATCTTTGGCAAGCGGACGGCCCGGATTCTGTGCCGGCGCTACCCATTCGCCACGACGTTAGCGGATGATGCGATTACGCCCGGCGAGAACGCCAAACAGCATTTGCAGCAGGGTCAGGCCCAGCAGGATACTCAGCGGCAATTGCCAGCCTTGGGTCAGGTCGTGCAGCATGCCGAACAGCGTTGGGCCTAGCGCCGCCAGTAAATAGCCTACCGATTGCGCCATGCCTGACAGCTGCGTAGCCTGGTGTTGATGCCCGCTGCGCAAGCCAAAGAATGACAGCGCCAGCACCAAAGAACTTCCCGCCCCCAATCCGGCAAAGATTAACCATATCAGCGAGTTTTCCGGCAGCAGCAGCAGGCCGGTAACGCCAATAAAAATCAGCGACGAACTGCAAAATGCGATGGCGCGTTGATCGCGCGCGCGCGGCAGAATAAATACCATGACGAAGTTGGCGGCGATCGCCACCATCTGGTAAATAAACAGTTCGAAACCCGCCTGTTGCGGCGAGGTGCCGTGGCTGGCGGCAAAGGCGCTGAACCAACCGATAATGGTGTAGAAGGTGATGGACTGTAAGCCCATAAACAGCGCCACCTGCCACCCGAGCGCGCTGCCCCATGGCGAGCGGGACAGCGTCAAAGAGACCTGTTGCGTATCACCGGCCGTCGAAGCCGGTGGGCGGCGCAACTGCGGCAGCCAGACAATCAGCGCCAACAGGGTGGGCAGGCTCCAGCACAGCAGAGAGAAACGCCAGCCGAGGTTATTCAGTGACGCCAGCGGCACCGCCAGGCCGGATGCGGTAGCGGCAGCCAGCGACATCACCGCCGCATAGCCGGCAATCATGGCGGCGGCGCGGCTCGGGAAGTCGCGCTTTACCAGCGTTGGCAACACCACGTTGGCAAACGCGATGGCGGCGCCGATCAATACACTGCCTGACCACAGCATGCCGTTTTGCGGCAGGGAGCGCAGTACGATGCCCGCCACCAGCAGCAGCAGAGCCATGCCCAACGTGCGTTCAATGCCGATTCTTTTGGCCAGGCCCGGCGTTAGCGGCGATAAGACGGCAAACAGGATCAACGGCAGCGAGTTGAGCAAGCCGGCTGCAGTGGCGGACAGCATCAGCTGTTGCTGGATCTGTTCCAGTAACGGGCCCACGCTGGTCAGCGCGGCGCGCAGGTTAGCGGCGATCAGCATGATGCCGGTAATCAGCAATAAGGGGTGGCGTAAACGGCTGCGCTTCGTGGCGGCAGATTTTGGGGATAACGCGGAGTGTGGCATGAATTCCTCGCACCAGCATGCAGCCAATCAATGCTGCAAGACATGATACGTTGATTGACGTTAACGCTTACGTACCGGCAGGGTACCGATATCTGCGCGCAAGTGTAGGGAAGAACGGACGGCCTGACAAGGGGCGCTTAACCGGCGCGTACGGGATCTGCCGTTCAGCGATCCCGAATGCCCGATGAGCGGGAAGACCGCTCATCGGGCCGCAATCGCTTCGTTAACCGGCGACAGGTAGCGGGCTAAGCGCCATGCGCGCCGGTTCATTCTCTTCCGGGCGACTAAAGCGCCAGCAACTCTGGTGATATTTAGCCACGCTGTTGCGGTGCGCCACGCTCACCAGCGTCACCTGCGGCAGCTCATCAACCAGCAGGCAATACATCAGTTGCTCGGTTTCATCGTCCAGCGCGCTGGTGGCTTCGTCGAGGAACAGAATGTCCGGGCGGGTCAAAATGGCGCGGGCAAAGGCCAGCCGCTGCTGTTCGCCCGGTGAAAGGCGATGGCTCCAGTTGGCACCGGTGTCCAGCCAGCGCTGCAAATGCTTCAGGCGGCAATTTTCCAGCACTTTCAGCAGTTGTTCATCGCTGTAGTCGGCGGCGAGGTGAGGGTAACTGAGCGCCTCCCGCAACGTGCCTATCGGAATATAGCTGCGTTGCGGCAGGAATAATGCGCGGCTGGCGGTGTCCAGCCCAATGGTGCCTGAGCCGTACGGCCAGATGCCGGCGATAGCGCGCAACAGCGTCGACTTGCCGCAACCCGACGGGCCGACGACCAGCACGCGATCGCCGCGTTTCAGCGTCATGGAGCTTGCATCCAGCAAGTTCTGGCCGTCCGGCAGTTGCAGGCTGAGGTTATCAAGAATCAACGGCTGGGCGCTTTCCGGCCGCAACTGGATGCCGCGTTGCTGATGGTGTACCTGATCCACCGCAGCGTTAAAACCGGCCAGACGGTTCACGCAGGCTTTCCAGGTGGCAAGATCGCTGAAAGCGTCGATAAACCATGACAGCGCCCCCTGTACCTCGCCAAAAGCGGAGGCAATCTGCATCATGCCGCCCATCTGGATGGCACCGGAAAAGTAGCGCGGCGCCGCCACCAGCAGCGGGAAAACGATGGCGAACTGGCTGTAAAAGTTGGAGGCAATGTTGAGCCGTCGGGTGATACGCATGATCGACCACCAGTTGGCGCGAAGGGTATCAAAACGGCCGCTCAGCTGCTGTGCTTCACGGGGTTCGCCGTGGTACAGCGCGATGGCATCGTTGTTTTCGCGGATGCGGATCAGGCCAAAACGGAAGTTCGCTTCATAGCGCTCCTGGTTAAAGCCGAGCCGGACCAACGGCTTGCCGACCCACCAAATCAGCAAGGAGCCCAGTCCGGCGTACAACAGCGCGAACCACAGCATATAACCGGGCACGGTAATGGTGTGTCCGCTAATCATAAAGGTCATTGGTCCGCTGACGTGCCACAGAATGGTGACAAAGGAGAACAGCGTCACCAGGCTGGAGAGCAGCCCGAGCGACAGTGACAGCGAGTATTGGGTCAGGACGTTGAGATCCTCGGCGATACGCTGGTCCGGGTTATCGACGATCTGCTGTTGCTCAGTATGGTAATAGGCCTGATGCGCCAGCCATTTATCCATGAATTTTTCCGTCATCCAGCGCCGCCAATGCATTTGCAGGCCTTGGGTCAGGTAGATTTTATACACCGCCAGCACGATGAAGATCAGCGCCAGATAGGTGAAACGCCACAGTTGCGCCTTGAACACCGGATAATTTTTGTTTTGCAGCGCGTCATAGAACACCTGGTTCCACTGATTGATCTGCACGCTGATATACACCAACCCGAGCGACAGGGCGACGATGGTGATCAGCATCGACCAGGCTCGCCATTTCTCTTCCGAAACCCAAAACGGTTTAATCAACTGCCAGACGGCACGTTTTTGCGTAGGGGGGCTATTCATAAGGTTCTCGAGTTTTTACGTTCCGATCAGCATGAGCCGCCGGCCGGTAACAAACAAACCGCGACATGTAAGCAGTTTTAACGCGGCTAACCGTTTGAAATATTGTGGATGAATCCTTAGAGGTGAAGCCGGGGGACATGAGGGTTATACTGGCGCCGAATTACCGGTTACTCACTCTGGAAAGGATAAGGCATGAAGGCGTTGGTTCCCCTGCTGTTGACCTATGGCGCGCTCGCCGGCGGCCAGGCGATGGCACATATTGATGAACCGGATATTGATGCCGATTGCCAGAAAGTGGCGGGCTATGCCGAACTGGGGAAAAGCGCTTATCAGCGGGGCGATTATGGCCGGGCGGCCGACGTTTTCCGCGATCAGGCCGCCTGGAGCGAGTTTTGCGGCCTGAACGATCAGGCGATCGCCACTGCCTATAACAACGTGGCGCTGGCGCTGATGCATGCCGGTGAACTGCTCAAGGCACGCGCTTATCTGGAGCTGGCGCCGAAGGATGCGAAATCCCAGCATAATCTGAAGCTGCTGCAGCAACGTCTGGCGAAGCAACCGCCGGTGAGCGGGCCGGGTGGCGTCTATTGGCAGTACGCCGGGCGCGGCGTATGGAGCGAAGTAGAAGTCAAGCCTCAGAGCGGGCGCTGGCTGATTAATTATTCCGGCTATTATATGCCGCAAATGGGGTTGTATTACGGGCCGAATATGGGCGAGTTCGCCGAGGTATTGCCGATTGAACGGGGCAAGGCGGTATACCGCCAGCAGGAGCCGCAGGACGGGATGGCCTGTGACGTGGTGATGCAATTTACGGCGGATGCGGTGGACATGCGTACCAAGGGCGACTGCGGATTTGGTTTTAACGTGCAGGCGCAGGGGACGTTCATTCGGGTTGAATAATCGGCTGCGGGAGGCGCAGCCGAAACAGGATCATGCCCAGGTTACCGCGCCGTTCAGCAACTCTTTCCAGGCCTCGGCATTGCCCAAATAGTTGCCTGCCGGGATCTGGCGCAGCTGGCCTCCGCTGTCTTGCAACGCAAAGGTCGGGAACCCCTGCCCCTGGACTTTGGCAAGGAACGCCCGGCTTTCCGCAATGTGTTGTGCGGTCGGCGCGCCGGCGTTAAAGCGCATCTCGGCAATGAACGGGGCAGAGGGCAGGCCCAGCTCTTTCGCCAGGGCCTCCAGCACCGGTGTATCGGCGATGCGACGGCCTTCCTGATAATGCGCTATCTGAATGCGGTGCAGCATATCCAGCCCGCGTCCCCCCAAGGCTTCAGCCGCCAGAATCGCAGTAATCGGCGGCTCGGAGTCCATGACCGCCGTGGTATCTCGCAGCAGACCATTGAAATAGGCTTCACCGAAGGTCTGGCCGGTCAGCTCCGCAATACGCTTGTCATGCGGAATCACATAGTTACGCCATTCATCCGTGATCTGGCGGCGATTATTGCCGGTCATCATGCCGCCGGCGTGCAGGGCAACAGTCAGCCCTGGAATGCTCTTGGCCGCCTGCACCAACGGCGCTGCGCCATAGCACCAGCCGCACAGCGGATCGAAAACGTAATGCAGAGTTGTACCGGTCATCTTTATTCCTCGTGATGTTCTGCGGCCGAACGCCGCAGAACATTGGGCCTGTCAAAGGCCGTGTAGTCTGATTGGCGACGCGCTTATTGCGGCCACTTCATCTCGCCCTTCAGCACTTTGGCGCTCAGTTCCAAGCTCGATTCATCTTTCAGGTTCGGGTAATGCTTTTTCATTGCCGCAATCAGCGCCGCAGAATCTTTGGCTTTCGGCAACTCGGCTTCCAGCGTGGTCAGGTAGTTCTGGGTGAAGGTCACGGATTCCAGAGTCTGCGGCGCGCCCGGCAGGAAGTGGCCAGGGACGACGACTTTCGGCTTCAGTGCCTTGATGCTTTCCAGCGTTTGCTGCCAGTGAGCGCGGGATTCCACGGTCTGGTTATCGGCGATCCACGGGTGGATATTGTCGCCGGCTACCGGGACGCCGCCCACTACCGCCTTCAGCTCGGGGATCCATACATAGGTACGTTCCGGCGTTGGGCCGGTCAGGCCTTTCACTTCCACTTTCTGGCCGTCGATGGTGAAGCTATCACCCTGCAATGCCTGTGGAACCACTACCGCTTTAGGCGCGTTCTCTTTCAAGATCGGGCCCCAGTACGCCATTTTGCCGTCTTTGGTGGCGTTGATTTCTTTGATCGTGTCCGGTGACGCGATGATTTTTGCCTGCGGGAAAGCGGCTTTAATCACGTCCAAACCAAAATAGAAATCCGGATCGGAATGACTGATGTAAACGGTGGTCAGTTTCTTGCCGGTCGCTTTGATCTTTTTCACCAGTTCTTCGGCATCGTTGCGTTGGAACTGGGCATCGATCAGCGCCACTTCGTGTTTACCGCTGATGATTTCCGAAGAAACCGGGAACACGCCTTTCTCACCCGGGTTGTACACTTCCATGGTCAGGGTGTCAGCCGCGGCGGCGTAGGTGCTTACTGTGGCGATGCCGGCGAAAGCCAGGGTCAATAATGATTTCTTAAACATGGGCAGAGGTCCTTTTGGGTATCAGTTGTTGTTGTACAGATGTTAGGTTGCATAAAGCGTTAGAAAAACCGGATAATGAGCAATTATTCATTGCGTAAATCGGACGAATCATGGATCGCATTACCGCAGCTGAGGTTTTTATCACCATCGTTGACCGCGGTAGCATGATTGCCGCTGCGGAAACGCTGGAAATGTCGCGTGCGATGGTGACGCGCTACCTGGCGCAGATGGAGCAATGGGCCGGTGCGCGTTTATTGCACCGCACTACCCGTAAGCTTAGTCTGACTGACGCCGGAGAGCGTACTCTCGAACGTTGCCGGCAGATGCTGGCGCTGGCGGGTGAGATCGATTTGGTCGAAGGCGAGCAAAGTGATGAATTGCGCGGTCTGCTGCGCATCACCTGCTCACAGTCGCTGGGCCAGACCGCGCTGGTGGGGGCGGTGGCGCAATATCTCAAACTCCACCCGCAGGTGGCGGTGGATTTGCAAATGAATAATCGGGCGGTAAATCTGGTGGAGGAGCGCATCGATCTGGCGCTGCGCATCACCAATGAGCTGGATCCCAATCTGATCGCCCGACCGCTGTCTTCGTGCGCTTCGGTGGTATGCGCTTCTCCGGCCTATCTGGCAGCGCACGGCACGCCGCGCCATCCGCAGGATTTGGCGCTGCACAACTGCCTGACTTATTCCTACTTCGGTAAAAGCCTGTGGCATTTTGATGCTCAGGGCGTGAAATCGGCGGTGGCGGTCAGCGGCAATCTCAGCGCCAACGAGTCGGTAGTGTTGATGGCGGGGACGGTGCAGGGCGCCGGCATTTCCATGCAGCCTTATTATTCGGCGGCACCCTTGCTGGCAAGCGGTGAATTGATAGAACTGATGCCGGATTATCGGCCGCAGTCGATGGGGATTTACGGCATTTATACCTCGCGTCGCCAAATGCCGGCGACCTTGCGCACCATGCTGGATTTTCTGGTGGAGTGGTTTGCCAACGATCCCGCCTGGCGGGCGACACTGCGCTGATAGCGTTAACATGATAGTAACATTTTCACACATTTTTCATCGCCAGCGCATTCAAGCGTTTAGCGGGGTGATGATGGCTTTTTGTGCTCAGCGGGGCTTTGTCACTGGTTTCAAGGCCGGTTGTCGTGCTATTTCTGTAGCGTGAAAAGAGCGAATAAGACTTAATAATTATAGGGTTAAGAAAATAGCCCCGCGCTTTGAACAACATCTTCTGACCCTTTTTCGCGGGCAGCCTGTCAGGCTGTCCGGCAATTCCGCGAGTTTTTACCGGCCCTGTGCGCCTGATGCCGGGGCTTTGTCGACTGGGAGCGTTACACATGCCTGTTTCTCTGCTTGCACTGGCGTTAAGTGCATTTGCCATTGGCACCACCGAGTTCGTGATTATGGGGCTGCTGCCTGAGGTGGCGGGGGATCTTCAGGTCTCCATCCCTTCCGCCGGTTGGCTGATCAGTGGCTATGCCCTTGGCGTGGCGATCGGCGCACCCATCATGGCGCTGCTGACGGCGAAGTTGCCGCGCAAGAATACGCTGTTGTTGCTGATGGTGATTTTTATCTTCGGCAATATCATGTGCGCGCTGGGTTACAGCTACGATTTCCTGATGCTGGCGCGTATTGTCACCGCGTTGTGTCATGGTGCATTCTTCGGCATCGGTGCGGTGGTGGCCGCCAATCTGGTGCCGCCGAATCGCCGTGCTTCCGCTGTGGCGCTGATGTTCACCGGCCTGACGCTGGCCAACGTGCTGGGGGTGCCGCTCGGCACCGCGTTGGGGCAGGCGTTGGGCTGGCGCTCCACCTTCTGGGCGGTGGCGGTCATCGGCGTACTGTCCTTGCTGGCGTTGTACAGCAAACTGCCGGCGGTGGAGGATGAGGCGCCAACCGATCTGAAAAAAGAGCTGGCGGCCCTGCGCGGCGGCGGTATCTGGCTTTCGTTGCTGATGACGGTGGCTTTTGCCGCGTCGATGTTTGCACTGTTTACCTATATCGCGCCGTTGCTGACTGAAGTGACCGGCATTTCGTCGCAGGGTGTGAGCTGGACGCTATTGCTGATGGGCGTAGGTTTGACGCTGGGCAATATCGTCGGCGGCCGTTTGGCAGACTGGCGCTTGCCGGTTACGTTGACCTGCACGTTCCTGGTGATTGCCTTCTTTGCCGCGCTGTTCAGCTGGACCAGCCATTCTATGGTGCCGGCGGAAATGACCTTGTTCCTGTGGGCGGCTGCGGCGTTTGCCGCCGTGCCGGCGCTGCAGATCAACGTCGTGACTTACGGTAAAAAGGCGCCGAACCTGGTTTCCACGCTGAACATCGCCGCGTTTAACGTGGGCAATGCCATCGGTGCCTGGGTTGGCGGCGTGGTGATCGCCCAGGGTCTGGGGCTGACCAGCGTGCCGCTGGCCGCCGCGGCGATTGCGCTGCTGGGGTTGGTGCTGTGTCTGGTGACTTTCAGCCGCGCCAAGCGGCCGGCTAGCGCTTAATCACTGCGGCCAGGCGGGCGGGAAGCGCTTCCGCCTGCTGCTGCATATGCTGAATGAAGGCCGTGACCAGCGCCGATGACGGGCGGTGCAGCGGCCGGATCAGACTGACGGTAAAAGGCACTTCAACGCTGAACGGCCGTACGTGCACGCCGCCGTTGGCGTAATCGAGCGCCGTCAGCGGATTCACTATCGACAACCCCACACCTTCTTTCACCATGGCGCATACCGATGCCGCGCTGTGGGTTTCCATGACCAGACGGCGGTTAACGCCCTCCTCATTAAACAGCGAGTCGAGCAACTGACGGTAGCTGTCGGTACTCGACAGGCTGATAAAGTTTTGGCCATCGAAGTCTTGCGGCGTCAGCGCCGTTTTCGCCAACAGCGGATGCCCGGCCGGCAATACGCACACCTCGTTCAGCGTCATCAACGTCATCCGCTCGGTGCCCGCCGGGGTCAGGGTGTTTTCCGTCAGGCCCAAATCGTGGCGCTGCGCCGACAACCACTCTTCCAGCAGCGGCGACTCCTGCGGTATCACGCTGAAGCTGACTTCCGGGTAGCGATCGATAAAGGGTTTGCACACCGCCGGCAGCAGCGACTGCGAGAATACCGGCAGACAGGCGATGGAAAGCTGCGCCTGCTGGAACTGGCGGATGCCTGACGCGGCGTTGACGATGCGTTCCAGACCGTAATAGGAGCGCTGTACTTCTTCGAACAGCCGCAGGCCTTGCACCGTCGGGTATAAACGCCCGCGCAGCCGATCGAACAGCTGCAATTGGAGCAGTTTCTCGAAACGCGCAAGCTCACGGCTGACGGTGGGCTGAGAGGTTTGCAGCAGCGCCGCGGCCTCGGTCAGATTGCCGGTGGTCATCACCGCATGGAAAATTTCAATCTGGCGCAGGGTAATTGCGTGCATCGGTGCGCTCCATGAACGGGTAAGTCCATATCATAAATGAATAGACTTCGGCTAAATAGATATTTTCCACACGAGAAAGAGTGCGGCACTATTGATGACATGACTTCAGCCACATTTGATCCGGGAACATCACCATGCCATTCGCTTTGAACGACACTTCTACCGCCCTCAACGCGGCTAACCTGCTGGCTTTGCCTCAAGGGTTTGGTTGCCCGGTCTGGGCCTATGACGCGGCTATCATCAGCGAGCGCATCAGCCAGTTGCGCCACTTTGACGTGATCCGTTTTGCCCAAAAGGCCTGCTCGAATATTCATATTCTGCGCCTGATGCGCGAACAGGGCGTCAAGGTGGATTCTGTTTCGCTGGGCGAGATTGAACGTGCGCTGCAGGCCGGTTTTCAGCCGGGCGGTGAGCCAAGCGACATCGTGTTTACCGCCGACGTACTGGACCATGCGACGCTTGCGCGCGTCAGCGAATTGAAAATCCCGGTCAATGTCGGTTCGATCGACATGCTGGATCAACTGGGCCAGGTTTCCGTTGGTCATCCGGTGTGGTTGCGTATCAACCCGGGCTTTGGTCACGGCCACAGCCAGAAAACCAATACCGGCGGCGAGAACAGCAAGCACGGGATTTGGTATGCCGATTTGCCGCAGGCGGTGGAAAAAATTCAGCAATACGGCCTGAAGCTGATCGGTGTGCATATGCATATCGGTTCGGGCGTGGATTACCAGCATCTGGAGCGCGTGTGCGATGCGATGGTGCAGCAGGTGATTGAATTGGGCCATGATATCAGCGCGATTTCTGCCGGCGGCGGGCTGTCGATTCCCTATCAATGCGGCGAAGAGGCGATTGATACCGAACACTATTTTGGCCTGTGGAACAGCGCGCGCGAGCGCATTGCCGCCCATCTGGGCCATCCGGTGAGCCTGGAGATCGAGCCCGGTCGTTTCCTGATGGCGGAAGCCGGGGTGTTGGTCGCCGAGGTGCGTGCGGTGAAAGACATGGGCAGCCGCCACTTTGTGCTGGTGGACGCCGGCTTTAACGATTTAATGCGTCCGGCGATGTACGGCAGCTATCACCATATTTCCCTGCTGCCGGCCGATGGCCGCAATACCGAGCATCAGCCGCTGCGCGACACCGTGATCGCCGGGCCGCTGTGCGAATCCGGCGACGTGTTCACCCAACAGGCCGGTGGCGGCATTGAAACCCGCGAGTTGCCGCCGGTACAGGTAGGCGACTATCTGGTCTTCCATGATACCGGTGCCTATGGCGCTTCGATGTCTTCAAACTACAACAGTCGTCCGCTGCTGCCGGAAGTGTTGTTCGAGAAGGGTGAACCACGGCTGATCCGCCGCCGGCAGACCATTGAAGAGTTGATTGCGCTGGAACTGATCTGATGCCGATGGGCGCAGCGCACTGCGCCCATTCAGAGTGTCATCCGCCGATGCTGGCCGTTGGGCAGCTCAACCTCTAGCGAAAGCGTGCCGCCCATGGCTTCAATGTAGCGTTTCAGTGAAGAGAGTTTGATTTCGCTACCGCGTTTTTCCAGATTAGCGACCGACGGCTGGCTGATGCCAAGCCGTTTCGCCAGCTCGACCTGAGACACCGCAAGTTCTTCCCGCAGCATCGCCAGACGCAGTTCAAAAATTTCTTTCTCCGCCTTTTGCCGGGCTGCCGCAACGACGGTGGGATCGAGTTTATCGATCAGATTTGATAAAGGCTTGGCCATTTGCGTTACCTCTGGGTTGCCAGATAATGTGAAAATTCCATGGCGGCGATAGGCAACAGGCGCTGGTAAAAGCGTTTATCGCCGGTTTTATCGCCACCGCATAGCAGTACCGCCTGCCGTTGCGGATCAAAGGCGAAAAATACCCGAAACGGGCGGCCGCGGTGCTGAATGCGCAGCTCTTTAAGATGCCTTATTGAGCCTGAAAAATGCAGAGTGTCGGCATGCGGACGCGCCAACAGCGGGCCGAATTCCTGCAATTTGAATATTCCTGCCAACAGGCTTTTTTGTTCATCGCCGTTCAGTGATAAAAACCAGTCGTCGAATCTTTCGACGGTTATGACCTGCCACATATCACGCCCGAATATAGCTTTTATGCTATATAGTGTAAAGGTTATTATGGTGACAATATGCGTACTGGTGGGGGATGGGAAATCGCAGAAAAAGAAATGCGGCGCAGTACGCAATCAGCGCACTGCGCCCAAAAATATCAACCGGCGTAGGGGCCAGGGGCCACGGAGTCGCGCAGCCGAAGTTCGCCGGTGAACGGGGAAAGCGGCGGAAGGTTTTCGCCATTGATCAGGCGGAAAGCCTGGCTGATAGCCGCTTCAATCATCACGTCGATCGGCAGGTAAACGGTGGAAAGCGCGGGTTGCAAATAGGCGGCGCTCGGCTCGTCGTCAAAACCGAATAACGAGACGTCCTGCGGCAGGCGCTTGCCCGCTTCGTGCAGTGCCTTCATCGCACCGACGGCCATATCGTCGTTGCAGGCGAACAGCGCACTGAAACCGGTATCGCCGGCCAGCAGGCTGCGGCTGCCCTGATAGCCACTTTGTACGCTGCTGTCGCCATAGGCCACGCGGGCATCGTCGAAGGCAATTTTGTGATACTCAAGCGCTTGTCGATAACCCGCCAGCCGCGCCTGGGCAGTGGGGGTGGCGATAGGGCCGGTAATGCAGGCGATCTCGCGGTGCCCCTGTTGAATCAGATAATCCACCGCATGGAAGGCGGCCTGCTGCTGTTCGAAGAAAACACAACGCGCACGTGCCTGCGGCAGATCGCGGTTGATCACCATGATCGGTACCGGCAGGCTGTCCAGCAGGGCCATTAACGCCGATTCGGACATGAAACGGGTATACAGAATGATCGCGTCGCAGCGGCGATCGGCCAATAACTGCACCGCCTGCAGTTCATCTTCCGGCGTATCGTGGCCATCGGTGACTATCAGGTGCTTGCCGCTGGCCTCGATAAGCTTGGCTGCCCGGCGCAGCAGACGCCCGAAATAAGGGCCGTCGAAGTTGGATACCACCAACCCGATGCTGTTGGAGCTTTTATTCGCCAGTGACTGGGCGAGGAAGTTCGGGCGGTAACCCAATTCGTTCATCGCTTTGAACACCGCGTCGCGGGTGCTTTTTTTCACCTGGCCGGTGCCATTCAGCACGCGTGAAACCGTGGCTTTGGATACCCCAGCGCGAAGGGAAACATCCAACATGGTGATCATCAGTGGCTAACCCCTTTTCAACATCCGCTGTGGTAAATAACGCTCAGTTTAGCATAGGGTTAGCCCTTGGCTGCGGGGCTTTTTGCCATCTGGTTTACGCGGTGACGTAACGGCACTAGACTGCTATCGGGCAACAAGAGGAAGCGGAAATATGATTAACATTGTGCCTCTGGCGGATTACCCGCAGTACCTGCAACAGGTGGTTGACTGGCAGTGGCGGGCGTTCGGCAGCGAAAACAGCCGGGCATTCTTCGCCAGTGTGGTAGAAAGCGGGCTGCGGGGAGCGGATTTACCGATCACCTTTATTGCCTTGCAAGAAGATAAACCGGTGGGCACCGTCGGTCTGTGGCGCTGCGATCTGATTAGCCGCCAGGATCTGACCCCCTGGCTGGCGGCGCTGTACGTGGATGAAAGCCAGCGCGGCAGCGGTCTTGGCCTGAGGTTGCAACAATTCGTGGAGGACTACAGCCGGCGCGCCGGCTTCAGTGAACTGTATCTGTACAGCGACTTCAGCGGTTATTACGAACGCCACGGCTGGCGTTACATCGGCGACGCGCTGGATTATCCGGACCGCCCGGTGCGGTTGTACCACCGGGCGCTGGTTTAATTCTGTTCGTAAACGTTATTGATACTGGCAACGGAGTGCCGCCGTACCAGCGTCGGGCTGAACATGTTGGTGATCTCCGGCAGCGGCTGGTTGTTGGCCAGCGCCAGCGCCAGTTCGGCAGCCTGGGTCGCCATCGCTACCACCGGATAGCGGATGGTCGTCAGGCGTGGCCGCAGGTAGCGTGAAATCAGCACGTCATCAAAACCGATCAATGACATTTGGCCCGGCACGTCCACGCTGTTGTCGCTCAACACCGAGAGCGCGCCGGCGGCCATTGAGTCGTTATAACAGGTCACTGCGGTGAAGTGCTTGCCGCGCCCGAGCAACTCGGTCATCGCCTGTTCACCGCCAATTTCGTCCGGTTCACCGTAGGCAATCAGTTTTTCATCCACCGCAATGCCGTGCTCCTGCAACGCATCGAGATAACCCTGCAGACGGTCCGCCGCGTCGGAAATTTGGTGGGTGGAGCAGACGATGGCAATGCGCTGATGCCCCTGCTGGATCAAATGACGAGTGGCCAGCCAGGCACCATAACGGTCGTCCAGCGCTACGCAGCGTGCCTCAAAACCTGGCAGCGTGCGGTTTATCAGCACCATGCCCGGTATCTGCTGCATCCAGCCGCTCAGTTCGTTATCGGTCAGTTTTTTGGCGTGAACCACCAGCGCGGCACAGCGGTGCCGTACCAACTGCTCAATCGCCTGACGCTCTTTTTCAGCCTCGTGGTAACCGTTGCCAATCAGCAGGAAGTTGTGGGTGGCGTAGGCCACCTGTTCCACTGCCTTGACCATGGCACCAAAGAAGGGGTCGGAAACGTCGGACACGATCAGCCCAAGCGTTTCGGTCGATTGCTGCGCCAGCGCGCGGGCGTTGGCGTTAGGGTGGTACTGCAGTTGTTCCATCGCCGCCAGCACCGCAGAGCGCGAACTTTCGCTGGCTTTAGGGGAATTGTTTATTACGCGAGACACCGTGGCCACGGAAACACCCGCCAGCCTGGCAACATCCTTTATCGTAGCCATATCTGTAATACATCCTGGGTAATCGCTTACATTCCCCAGTTTTGCGGAAAAAGCCCGGGGCTGCAAGCGGTGGTGATCGCAACTTGTGGTGGCCGTTGCAGATATGTGCGATTTAATGTGCGCTTAGGCCCGCAGGGTACAGTGATAGAGCAATTTGTGCTTTGAAACCCTGCGCCGGCTGATGTTACTTTTGTGCATCTATTGATTGCCCGAGAACCTCATGTCCATTAAACGTTACCCGCAACTTGCACACTGGGGGGCGTATACCGCCGTGGTTGAAGACGGCAGGCTTATCCGTTGCGAGCCGTTCGCCGACGATCCGGATCCTTCTCCGCTGCTCGGTTCCATTGCGCCAATGGTCTACTCAGACAAACGTATTCGCAAGCCGGCGGTTCGCCGTTCCTGGCTGCAGAAGCGCGAAGGTAGTGACCGCACGCTGCGTGGCCGGGAAGATTTTGTTGAAGTGGACTGGGATCTCGCCCTCGATCTGGTGGCGGAAGAAAACCGCCGCGTGCGCGATCGCTACGGCCCTTCCGGCCTGTTTACCGGTTCCTATGGCTGGTCATCCGCCGGGCGTCTGCATCACGCGCGCTCGCTGGTGCGGCGTTTTTATTTCAGTGGCGGCGGTGGCGTTGACCAACTGGGCAATTACAGCTGGGGGGCGGCGCAGTTTTTCCTGCCGTACGTTATCGGCACCTTTACCCCGTTGACCGGGCGCGTGACCAGTTGGCCGAGCGTGGTCGAACACTGCGAGCTGTTTGTCGCCTTCGGTGGGCTGGCGTTGAAAAATGCCCAGGTATCCTCCGGCGGCGCAGCAGAGCATACGCTCAAACCCTGGCTGCAGAAACTGGCGCAGAAAGGCACCCCGGTGATCAACATCAGCCCGATGCGCGATGACTGCCCGGCCTTTGTGAATGCCGAATGGATCCCGATCCGCCCGAACACCGACGTGGCGCTGATGCTGGCGCTGGCGTACGAAATTCAGCGCCTTGGCGCGCAGGATGAGGCTTTCCTCTATAGCCATTGTGTGGGCTACGACCAGTTGGCGGATTATCTGCGCGGTACGGGCGACGGCGTGGCGAAAACGCCGGAATGGGCCAGTGCCATCACCGGCATTCCGGCGGCGCGCATCAGCCTGCTGGCGCAGCAATTGATCGGCGTACGCAGCTTTATTACCTGTTCCTATTCGGTTCAGCGCGCCCATCGCGGTGAACAGCCGTATTGGATGATGATCGCCCTGTCGGCGATGCTTGGCCAGGTCGGCTTGCCGGGCGGCGGTTTTTCGTTTGGCCACGGTTCAATGAACGGCGTCGGTAACCCGCGGGTGGATACGCCGGGGCCTATGATGCCGGTGGGCAACAATCCTTGCGGGCTGGCGATCCCGGTGGCGCGCATCTGCGACATGCTGTTGCAACCCGGCGAACCTTACTCGTTCCGTGGGGAAACGCTGCACTATCCGGATATTCATCTGGTTCACTGGGCCGGCGGCAACCCATTCCATCACCATCAACAGCTGAACCGTCTGGTGGAAGGGTGGCAAAAACCGGATACGGTGATTGTGCAGGATATTTGGTGGACGCCGGCGGCGAAGATGGCGGACATCGTGCTGCCGGTCACCACCTCGCTGGAGCGCAACGATATCGGTGGCTCATCGCGCGATCGTTATGTGCTGGCGATGCATCAGGCGATAGCGCCGCAGCATCAGGCGCGCAACGACTTTGATATTTTCGCCGATCTGGCGGAGCGGCTCGGTTACCGTGAACAATTCACCGAAAACCGCGACGAACAGGCCTGGATCGAATCAATCTATCAGCAGTGCGGGCAGGCGCAGGCGGGTACTGGCGTCGAGTGGCCGGAGTTCGCGGATTTCTGGCGTAAAGGTTATGTGGAACTGCCGGCACCGGCGAAGGAATTTGTGTTCTTCGACGGCTTCCGTGCCGATCCGCAGGCCAATCCGTTGCAAACCCCAAGCGGCAAAATCGAGTTGTTCAGCGAGAAAATCGCCGGCTACCGCTATGCGGATTTTGCACCGCATCCGCAGTGGCAACCGCCGGTCGAGTGGCTGGGCGCGCCGCAGGCCAAAGAGTGGCCGCTGCACCTGATTTCCATCCAGCCGGGCGACCGGCTGCACAGCCAGATGGATCCGGCGCCATTGGCGCAAGGCAATAAAACGGCGGGCCGAGAGACGCTGTATATGCACCCGGAAGATGCGGCAACGCGCGGTATTGCCGAAGGGGCCGAGGTGCAGGTCAGCAATGCGCGCGGCCGTTGCCTGGCGGGCGTTGCCATTACCGATGGTGTCACTCGCGGAGTAGTATTGATGGCCACCGGAGCCTGGTTCGACCCAGGCTTTGGCGCGCAGCGCCTGGCGGTGGAGCAGTCCGGCAACCCGAACGTTTTGACGCTGGATATCGGCACCTCGCCGTTGACGCAGGGGCCGAATGCCATGAGCTGCCTGGTTGAGGTAAGCACGCGGTAAACATCTACACCTTTCCAGCCAGGGTAGGGGCGCTGCATGTTGCGCCCGCATTAATCGGGGAGCGTATATTCGCCCTCCTATCGCAACAGAGCGCAGCCAAGGATGCTGAAGTTTCAACGGTGGCGGGTATACACCGCTGGTTACACTTTGCACCCTAATGTTGCGATTGCCCGCTGGCTGGTTTTCGACGCAAGGGGGTAAATTGAACGTCCCAGAGGTATTGATTGGTGAGTTTCAACAACTCGTGTGTTGAGCCCATATTAATTGCACCAACCTACGCAGATGCGTAGGTTTTTTTTTGCCTTGCATCCTTCCAGCCCGCTTGCGCAGGATCCGATTTTGTCTCTTTCCTGCCCCAGGATTGTTTAAGTTTCATTGAGTTATTTCCATAAATTGCGGGAAATTTACAGCTGGTTGCATTTAGAGCAGAACTCTTGCGATTCGTCGGTAGTTTCTTGCGTGCCATCTCTCTAGAGTAGGTAGTCCCAGAGGTATTGATTGGTGAGAAATCAGCATACTCTGTATGTTGAAGCCATTTTCAATTGCACCAACCTACGCGGATGCGTAGGTTTTTTTTTGCCTGCCGTATAGTATTCTTTTCCCTGCAACTGTTTACGCTCATCTTGGCTTAAGGGAGAAGGCATGATCCTTTCCGTGCTGCGCACGCTGTTTCGCCTGCTGTATCGAATTCGCGTTGAGGGTGATGCCCGGCACCTCGATCAGCCCAAGCTATTGATTACGCCTAATCATATCTCTTTTATCGACGGTATTTTGCTGGCGCTGTTTTTGCCTATCAAACCGGTGTTTGCGGTCTACGCCAGCATCGGCGATCGCTGGTTTATGCGCTGGCTTAAACCCTATATCGATCTGGTCTATCTCGACCCGACCAAACCTATGGCCATCAAGCAACTGGTGCGTATGGTGGAGCAGGGCAGGCCGATAGTGGTATTTCCCGAAGGGCGCATCACCGTTACCGGCTCGCTGATGAAGGTTTATGACGGTGCCGCGTTTATCGCCGCCAAATCGGGCGCGACCCTGGTACCGGTACGGTTGGACGGCGCCGAGTTCAGCCCCTTTGGCCGTATGGCCGGCGTGTTCAAGATCCGCTGGTTTCCGCAGATCAGCATCCGTATTTTACCGCCGACTTCGCTGCCGATGCCGGAAGCGCCGCGTGCCCGCGATCGCCGGGCGCTGGCCGGTGACCGGCTGATGCAAATTATGATGCAGGCGCGGATGGACACTCGCGAACCGCAAACGCTGTTTCGCGCCCTGCTGGCGGCTCAGCACCGCTATGGCAGCAACAAGCCGTGCATTGAAGACATCGCCTTCAAGGAAGACAGTTACCGGCAGCTGATCAAAAAATCGCTGGGCGTCAGCCGCATCCTGCAGCGCTTTACCGCCGAAGGTGAACATGTCGGCATGTTGTTGCCGAACGCCACCATCACCGCCGCGGCGATTTTCGGCGCCTCGCTGCGCAACCGTATTCCGGCAATGCTCAACTACACCGCCGGTTCCAAGGGTTTGAAAAGCGCGATGACCGCGGCGACCATCAAAACCATTGTCACCTCGCGCCAGTTTCTGGAAAAGGGCAAGCTGACTCACCTGCCGGAACAGGTGCCGGAAGCCAACTGGGTGTACCTGGAGGACCTTAAAGATACTCTGACCCTGGCGGACAAACTGTGGATCCTGCGCCACTTGTTCCAGCCGACGCATGCCATGCTGCCGCAACAGCCGGATGATGCCGCCTTGATTTTGTTCACCTCGGGGTCGGAAGGTAACCCAAAAGGCGTGGTGCACTCCCACGCCAGCCTGTTGGCCAACGTTGAACAGATCCGCACCATCGCCGATTTCACCCCGCGTGACCGTTTTATGTCATCGCTGCCGCTGTTCCATTCGTTCGGCCTGACGGTCGGGTTGCTGACCCCGCTGATGACCGGCAGCCGCATTTTCCTTTACCCCAGCCCATTGCATTACCGCGTGGTGCCCGAGCTGGTGTATGACCGCAACTGCACCGTGCTGTTTGGCACCGCCACCTTCCTCAATAATTACGCGCGTTTCGCCCATCCGTATGATTTTGCCCGCTTGCGTTACGTGGTGGCCGGGGCGGAAAAGCTGGCTGACAGCACCAAACAGATTTATCAGGACAAATACGGTATCCGTATCCTGGAAGGTTATGGCGTTACCGAATGCGCGCCGGTGGTGTCGATCAACGTTCCGCTGGCGGCGAAGGTAGGTACCGTGGGCCGCATTATGCCGAAGATGGAGGCGCGTTTGATGAAGGTGCCGGGTATCGATAACGGCGGCCGTCTGCAGTTGAAAGGTCCGAATATCATGAAAGGCTATCTGCGTGTGGAGCGTCCGGGTGAACTGGAACCGCCGGCGGCGGAAGATGAAAACGGCAATCTGCAACCGGGCTGGTACGACACGGGCGATATCGTCACGTTGGACGAGCAGGGTTACTGCGTCATTCGCGGCCGGGTAAAGCGCTTTGCCAAACTGGCCGGCGAAATGGTTTCGCTGGAGAGCGTGGAGCTGCTGGCACAGCGCGTGGCACCGGAAGGGCAGCATGCCGCCACGGTGAAAAGCGACAGCAGCAAGGGGGAAGCGCTGGTGCTGTTTACCTCCGACGCCAGCATCACCCGCGAAGCCTTGCTGCGTGCGGCGCGTGAGTTGGGTAGCCCCGAACTGGCGGTGCCGCGTGATATTCGTTTCCTTAAAACCTTGCCGGTGCTCGGCAGTGGTAAACCGGACTTTGTAACCCTGCGTAAAATGGCCGAACAGCCGGAGAATGCCCGATGAACCCGTCGTTGAATACCGACTCACCTTTGCTTTCGCGCAGCATGATTGCCGTGATTTGCGCGCAGTTTTTGTCCGCTTTCGGCGACAATGCGCTGCTGTTCGCCACGCTGGCCCTGATCAAGCAGCAGCTGTACCCCGACTGGAGCCAACCGATTTTGCAGATGGCATTTGTCGCCACCTATATCATTCTGGCGCCTTTTGTCGGCCAAATCGCCGACAGCTTCGCCAAGGGGCGGGTGATGATGGTGGCGAATGGTCTGAAGCTGGCCGGCGCGTTGGTCATCTGTTTCGGGCTTAATCCGTTCCTCGGTTATAGCCTGGTAGGCGTGGGTGCTGCGGCCTATTCCCCGGCCAAATACGGCATTTTGGGTGAAATAACCCGCGGTGAAAAGCTGGTCAAGGCCAACGGCCTGATGGAAGCCTCCACCATTGCCGCGATCCTGATTGGCTCGGTTGCCGGTGGCGTGCTGGCCGACTGGCACATTGTGGCGGCGTTGGCGATCTGCGCGCTGGTGTATGCGGCGGCGGTGATCGCCAACCTGTACATTCCACGCCTGCCGGCGGCGCACCCGGCGGCCTCCTGGACGCCGCGCGCGATGACCCGCGCCTTCTTCGACGCTTGCGTTGTGCTGTGGCGCGACGGCCAGACACGTTTCTCATTGATTGGCACCAGCCTGTTCTGGGGGGCCGGCGTGACGCTGCGTTTTCTGTTGGTGCTGTGGGTGCCGGTGGCGCTTGGCATCGCCGATAACGCCACACCGACGCTGCTGAACGCCATGGTGGCGGTAGGGATTGTGATTGGCGCCGGGGCGGCCGCGCGTTTCGTCACGCTGGAAACGGTGAAACGCTGTATGCCGGCCGGGATCCTGATTGGTGTGGCGGTGGCAATCTTTGCGCTGCAAACCACCCTGTTTAATGCCTATGCGTTGCTGCTGACGATAGGTGTACTGGGGGGCTTCTTTGTGGTGCCGTTGAACGCGCTGTTGCAGGAGCGTGGAAAGCGTTCGGTGGGCGCCGGCAATGCGATTGCGGTACAAAACCTGGGGGAGAATACCGCCATGTTGCTTATGCTGGGTCTGTACTCTCTGGCGGTGAAAGTGAGCGTGCCGGTGATCGGCGTGGGGATTGGTTTTGGCGTGGTGTTTGCGCTGGCGATTACCGCGCTGTGGTTTTCACAGCGCGGTGCGAAATAACCGTAGTGAACGCTGTCGGGGCGCAGCCAGCGCGCCCCGACGTATTCACGGCGCGGGAATGGTAAAGCGGGTGTGGATCTCTTCCAACCCCTGCAACACCTCTTCATCCAACACCACGTCAAAACTGTCGATGTTGGTTTTCAACTGCTCCAGCGTGGTGGCGCCCAGCAGGGTGCTGGCCACGAACGGTTGTTGCCGCACGAACGCCAGCGCCATCTGCGAAGGATCCAGTCCGTGCTTTTTGGCTAACGCGACATATTCGGCAATCGCCTGTTGCGTTTGCGGAGCAGAATAGCGGTTAAAGCGGGTGAACAGCGTATTGCGCGCTCCGGCCGGTTTGGCGCCGTTAAGATACTTGCCGCTCAGGGTGCCGAACGCCAGGCTGGAATAGGCCAGCAGCTCAACGCCCTCGTGCTGGCTGATCTCCGCCAGAGCGATCTCAAAACTGCGGTTCAGCAGGCTGTAGGGGTTTTGAATCGATACAATGCGCGGCAGTTCGTGTTTTTCAGCCAATTGCAGATAACGCATTACCCCCCACGGCGTTTCATTGGATACCCCGATATAACGGATTTTACCGGCGCGTACCTGCTCGGTCAGCGCTTCCAGCGTTTCCAACAGGGTAACGGTGGCTTTATCGTCGGTGTATTGATAATTGAGTTTGCCGAAGTAGTTGGTTTGGCGCTGCGGCCAGTGCAACTGATAAAGATCGAGATAATCGGTGTTCAGCCGTTTCAGGCTTGCGTCCAGCGCGGCGCGGATATTTTTGCGGTCCAGCGCCTGTTGCGGGCGGATGCTGCTGTCGGTGCCGCGTACCGGCCCGGCGATCTTGCTGGCCAGCACTATTTTCTCACGGTTGCCGCGCGCCTTGATCCAGCTACCGATGTACTGTTCGGTCAGCCCCTGGGTTTCAGGACGGGGCGGTACCGGGTACATCTCTGCGGTATCGATCAGATTGACGCCAGCGGCTAATGCATAGTCGAGTTGCGCATGGGCATCGGCTTCACTGTTCTGTTCGCCAAAGGTCATGGTGCCCAGTCCCAGCATGCTCACTTCTAAAGAACTGTGGGGAATACGGTGGTATTGCATTAACGGCCTTCCTTTCATGTTAGCGCTTACGGGCCTTTACGCCCGGTGAAACAGGAGCCTAATAACCTGCAAGGCGGTGATATCGCCTTTCTCGACTATAACCAAGCCGTGAAGATGGGGGAAGTGGATTCCGTGCGGAGAAGGCTATCGCGCAGGAGAGGGGGCAATATAGCCGTCGTCTTTCAAGCTACAGCCAGGTGCCCTGCTGTAGCTTGAAAGCCATAGGGCATAGTTAGGGGGATTAACGTTCGATGACCTGTGAAACCTGATCGCCGTTGATTTGGCGGTTGTTGCCTTTTTCATCTTTATAGCTGATCAGGCCGGTATCCTGGTCGATCTCGGGTTTGCCCTGAGTCAGGATCATATTGCCGTCCTTGGTCGCCATCACGTAGTCGCTGGAGCAGCCCGTCAGCCCGGCGGCGATCACCAACGCAGAAACTGCCATTACCCACTTTTTCATCCTGCCGATCCTCAATTATGTATGCTGAAAAGAGCCCTCTACCAAGATTAGCAAACTCTGGATACCTCGTGTTTCGGATAAGTCCTTATCTTGGGAAGAGAAAATATGCGGAAGAGGTGAAAGAAGGAGAAAAATGCGAACGGGAGCGGTTTTCGCTCGCTCCCGTGGGGATTACTCTACTGCCTGGCTTTTCTTGCCACGCATCAGGTTGAGCGCTTCGACGGACATTGAGAAGAACATCGCAAAATAGATGTAACCTTTCGGGATATGCACCTGGAAGCTTTCCAGCATCAGGGTGAAGCCGACCAGAATCAGGAACGCCAGCGCCAGCATTTTCACTGAAGGATGGCGGTTAACGAACTCGCCGATCGGCCGGGCGGCAAACATCATTACCCCCACCGCAATCACCACCGCTGCCATCATAATAAACAGATGATCGGACAGGCCTACCGCCGTAATCACCGAGTCCAGGCTGAAGATGATATCCAGTAACATAATCTGCACGATGGCGCCGAAGAAGCCGTTCACTTTGGTGTGGTGCTCTTCATCGGACCCTTCGATGGTTTCGTGGATCTCTTTACTGGCTTTCCAGATCAGGAACAGTCCACCGAGCAGCAAGATCAGATCGCGTGCCGAGATGCTGTGGTCCATAACGGTAAACAGCGGGTGGGTCAGACGTATCACCCAGGCGATAGAAGCCAGCAGCCCCAGACGCATCAGCATTGCGCCGGCCAGACCGATACGGCGTGCTTTGTTCTGCTGCGCCTTCGGCAGTTTGGCCACCACCAGAGACAGGAAAATAATATTATCAATACCCAGAATGACCTCAAGAATGGTCAGCGTACCTAACGCTAACCAAGCATTGGGATCCATAATCCAATCGAACATTGCCCAGCACACCTTAATAAAATGCAAAGGCTGAATTATACGCGTTTATTGATGCGGCGACACTGTTAGCTAAACATGGCTTAAACAAAGAGGATCATATTAAGAAATGTCTTGCCAATAATGCGGCGGTGAAGCTTTTTTTGAGATAAAAACCGCGCGGCAACGTGAGGATCGGCTGGCCCTGTTCGCCGATGGCCTCGGTCAGCGCCTTGCTGTTGGCCGCCTTGGGCCGCAGTTGCAGTACCTCACCGTGGCGTGCGGTGATCCGTTCCACGTGGCCGAGCACGATCAGGTCCATCAGTTCCTCCCAGTCACGGCGCAGCATCTCTTCTTCAGCGGCATTCGGGCTCCACAGCAGCGGTGATCCTATGCGCCGTTGCGCCAGCGGGATCTGTCGTTCGCCTTCTACCGGTATCCACAGTACCCGCGCCAACTTATGGCGCACATGGCTACTGGCCCAGGTAACGCCGCTGTTGCCGGTAAGCGGCGCCACGCAGACGAAGGTGGTCTCCAGCGGCTTGCCGGCGGCGTCAATCGGGATGGTTTTCAACTCAATACCCAGTTCGGGGAAATCCTGCTCCGGCTTGCTGCCCGCCATGGCGCCAAGGTACAGCTCCAGCAGCATGCCCACCCAACCTTTATCGCGTTTCAGATCCTTGGGGATCGGCAACTGGGCGCGTGCGGCCAGTTCACCCAGGGTAAAGCCGGCAAGCTGCTGCGCTCGCTCAAACAGCCGCTGTTCGTTTTCCGGCGGAGAGGGGAGAGGGGATAAAAACGCCATAATACAAGCCCGTCAGGTTTGGTTGAAAAATGTACTGCATTTGTGCACAGCGAACATCGGCGGGAAAAGATGCGGGAATAAACAAATAGCAGCATGATTTTGCATGACTTTTTTTCTTCCGCCGCACAGTAAACAAATTTCGTCCGGTGCTTGTGCACCTGAAGCCACCGACAATAAACAGGATCTTACACCTATTTATCCACAGATTTGTGGGATAACCCAAATTTTTCCCGATCACTGGTTCGATTTACAGCCTTGACGCGGGCGCTTTTTTGCGAAATCGTCCGTTTTGTGCGTAACTCATACGGATAATCTGTGGATAAAAACGACGTTGGTGGATCTTTCGCCAGGGTAAGATCCTTAACGTGCATAGATCACATTTTTACCTTGCCAATGCCTGTTGATAATAATTTATGTTGTTGTTTTTATTTAATTAATATCAAATCACTTTTAGCGTCATTTTTGGGTTCACCAGAGTTTTACCGGCTTATCCCTTGAGTTCTTCACACACCTATCCACAGAAAAAGTGAATAAAACCGCCGTGAAATCGCCTCGCTTGTTTATAACTTTGCCATTATCTGTGAGTTATCCCAATGTTATCCGGTTTAGGGTGCTGCAAAGCAGTGGTTTACCGCCTGTAGCTTGTGTGAAACAATCAGGACATCTATGCGAATTTAAGCTTATCGAGGTAGTCCGGTGATCGATGATGATGGCTACCGCCCGAATGTTGGTATCGTAATCTGTAATCGTCAGGGGCAGGTCCTTTGGGCCCGCCGTTACGGTCAACACTCCTGGCAGTTTCCCCAAGGTGGGATTAACCCTGGCGAAACCGCAGAACAGGCAATGTACCGTGAGCTGTTCGAAGAAGTGGGGCTGAGCAAAAAGGATGTGCGCATCCTGGCCTCTACCCGCAACTGGTTGCGCTATAAATTGCCAAAACGTTTGGTGCGTTGGGACACAAAGCCGGTTTGTATCGGCCAAAAGCAGAAATGGTTTTTGTTGCAGTTAATGTGCAATGACGCGGATATCAATATGCAACGCAGCAGCACGCCGGAGTTCGACGGTTGGCGCTGGGTGAGCTTTTGGTATCCGGTGCGCCAGGTGGTGTCGTTCAAACGCGACGTTTACCGCCGGGTGATGAAAGAATTCGCCGTCACCGTGATGCCGATGCAGGAGCAGGCAACACAGCGGCAGCAGCCCCCCGCTTATCGCCGGAAGAGAGGTTAAGTTAAGCCGACTATGCTCACGCGCTTGCGAGAAATTGTTGAGAAGGTGGCCGCGGCGGCCAGTCTGACAGATGCGCTGGATCTTTTGGTCAATGAAACCTGTCTGGCGATGGATACGGAAGTCTGTTCCATTTATCTGGCGGACAACGATCGCCGCTGCTATTACCTGATGGCGACGCGCGGGTTGAAAAAACCGCGCGGGCGCGCTATCGCGTTGGCATTTGATGAAGGTATCGTCGGGTTGGTCGGGCGCCGTGCGGAACCGATAAACCTGGCGGACGCGCAGAGCCACCCCAGCTTCAAATACATACCCCAGGTAAAGGAGGATCGTTTCCGATCCTTCCTTGGCGTGCCGATTATTCATCGCCGCCAACTGCTGGGGGTGTTGGTGGTGCAGCAGCGCGAACTGCGCCAGTTCGACGAAAGCGAAGAATCCTTCATGGTGACTCTGGCTACGCAAATGGCCGGGATCCTCTCGCAGTCGCAGCTTAACGCCATTTTTGGCCAATATCGCCAGACGCGTATCCGAGCGCTGGCGGCATCCCCCGGCGTAGCGGTGGCGGAAGGTTGGCAAGACAGCAGCCAGCCGTCGCTCGATCAGGTTTACAAGGCTTCGACGCTCGATACCGTGAGCGAGCGGGAACGCCTGACGCAGGCGCTGGAAGAAGCAGGCGCGGAATTCCGCCGCTTCAGCAAGCGCTTTGCCGCCAGCTCGCAAAAAGAGAGCGCGGCGATTTTCGATCTGTACTCTCACCTGTTGAACGACGCTCGCCTCAAGCGCGAACTGTTCGCCGAAATTGACGCC
The DNA here is from genome assembly GCF_003591175.1 of Serratia inhibens. Lineage (GTDB taxonomy): Bacteria > Pseudomonadota > Gammaproteobacteria > Enterobacterales > Enterobacteriaceae > Serratia > Serratia inhibens. The sequence goes on from NZ_QYYG01000009.1 coordinate 137,243, forward strand.
GGCTCGGTGGCTGAATGGGCGGTTAAACAGGTGATCGAAGTCTTTGCCGCCCAGTTCGCCAGCCTGCAAGACACCTATATGCGTGAGCGCGCCAGCGATTTGCGCGCGCTCGGCCAGCGCCTGCTATTCCACCTCGACGACACCACCCAGGGGGCTACTCAGTGGCCGGCGCGTTTTGTGCTGGTGGCGGACGAACTGACCGCTACCCTGCTGGCCGAAATGCCGCAGGATAGACTGGTCGGCGTGGTGGTGCGCGACGGTGCCGCCAACTCCCATGCGGCGATTCTGGTGCGGGCGATGGGCGTGCCGACGGTGATGGGCGCTGATATCCAGCCTGCCTTGCTCAGCCAGCGGTTGCTGATTGTCGACGGCTATCGCGGCGAACTGTTGGTGGACCCTGAACCTGTGCTGGTTCAGGAATACCAGCGGCTGATCAGCGAAGAACTTGAATTAAGCAAACTGGCGGAGGACGACGTCGAGCAGCCGGCCCAGCTCAAAAGTGGCGAGCGTGTCCAGGTGATGCTTAACGCCGGCCTCAGCCCGGAACACGAACAGCTGTTGGGCGGACGAGTCGATGGCGTCGGCCTGTACCGAACCGAAATCCCTTTTATGCTGCAGAGCGGCTTTCCTTCGGAAGAAGAGCAGGTTGCGCAATATCAGGGCATGTTGCAGCTCTATCCGAACAAGCCGGTCACGCTGCGGACGCTGGATATTGGCGCCGATAAACAGCTGCCTTATATGCCGATCAGCGAAGAAAACCCCTGCCTGGGCTGGCGCGGTATCCGCATCACCCTTGATCAGCCGGAAATATTCCTGATTCAGGTGCGTGCGATGCTGCGCGCCAATGCCGGGACCGGTAACCTGGGTATCCTGCTGCCGATGATCACCAGCCTGGAAGAGATCGACGAGGCTCGACGTCTGATCGATCGCGCGGGGCGCGAAGTGGAAGAGGTGCTGGGTTATGAAATCCCGAAACCCAAACTTGGCGTAATGCTGGAAGTGCCGTCGATGATTTTCCTGATCCCCCATCTGGCCGGGCGGGTTGAGTTTATTTCGGTCGGTACCAATGACCTGACCCAATATCTGCTGGCGGTAGACCGCAACAATACCCGCGTGGCGGCGTTGTACGACAGTCTGCACCCTTCAATGTTGCAGGTGTTGAAGCTGATCGTCGTTCAGGCCAACTCGGCCGGATTGCAGGTGAGCCTGTGCGGTGAGCTGGCCGGGGATCCGATGGGTGCGTTGCTGCTGGTGGGCATGGGCTATCGTAACCTGAGCATGAACGGGCGCAGCGTGGCGCGTATCAAGTATTTGCTGCGGCATATTGAGCTATCCGACGCCGAAGTGCTGGCGCAGCGGGTGCTGAACGCCCAGATGACCACCGAAGTGCGCCACCAGGTCGCGGCGTTTATGGAACGGCGCGGTATGGGCGGTTTGATCCGTGGCGGCAAGTAAAGGCTGCTGTTGACTGATTTTTTTACAGAACTTTTCCCTGACGGTCAGTCCGGAGGCGGTTAAGCTTATGCTATTATCCGCCTCCTCGACTGCGTTGAAAGCAACGAAAAAGAGTGTTTTAGCGCGTTTGGCACCTGCCGCCCCCGGTTGGGGAAGAATAATAGACATGTTGTGGTGATAGATGACCAATAGCTATCTGGCGTTTCCTAAATTTGATCCGGTGATTTTCTCTATCGGCCCGGTTTCTCTGCACTGGTACGGTCTGATGTACCTGGTTGGCTTTGTTTTTGCCATGTGGCTGGCGGTGCGCCGTGCCAACAAACCGGGCAGCGGCTGGACCAAGGATGAAGTGGAGAACCTGCTGTATGCCGGTTTCCTCGGTGTGTTCGTCGGTGGCCGCGTTGGCTATGTGCTGTTCTACAACCTGCCGCTGTTCCTGGATAATCCGCTCTACCTGTTTAAAGTCTGGGATGGCGGCATGTCGTTCCACGGCGGTCTGTTGGGGGTGATCCTGGTGATGTTCTGGTTCGCCCGCCGCACCAAACGCACCTTCTTCCAGGTTTCCGATTTTATCGCTCCGCTGATCCCGTTTGGCCTGGGGGCCGGTCGCTTGGGCAACTTTATCAACGGCGAGCTGTGGGGCCGCGTGACCACCGATACGCCTTGGGCGATGTTGTTCCCCGGTTCGCGTGGCGAAGACGTCGCCATTGCCGCTGCCGATCCGCAACTGTTGCCATTGCTGAATCAGTATGGCGTGCTGCCGCGCCATCCGTCTCAAGTGTATGAACTGCTGCTGGAAGGCGTGGTGCTGTTTATCATTCTGAACCTGTTTATCCGCAAATCGCGGCCGATGGGGGCCGTATCCGGCCTGTTCCTGATTGGCTACGGCATATTCCGCATTATCGTCGAAGCTTTCCGCCAGCCGGATGCTCAGCTCGGCCTGTTCGACGGCGTTGTCAGCATGGGGCAGATTCTGTCCGTCCCGATGGTGGTGGCCGGTATTATTATGATGATTTGGGCGTATCGTCGTCGCCCGCAGCAGCAACTATCGTGAGGAACAAATGAAACAGTATCTGGATTTGATGAACAAAGTGCTCGCCGAGGGCACCCCTAAAGCCGACCGTACCGGCACTGGCACGCTGTCGATTTTCGGCCACCAGATGCGTTTCAATTTGCAGGAAGGCTTCCCGTTGGTGACCACCAAGAAGTGTCACCTGCGTTCCATCATCCATGAGCTGTTGTGGTTCCTGAACGGCGACACCAACGTGGCTTATCTGCGCGAAAACAACGTCAGCATTTGGGACGAATGGGCAGATGAGCATGGCGATCTTGGCCCGGTGTACGGCAAGCAGTGGCGCGCATGGGGGGCTGCGGACGGCCGCCAGATAGACCAGTTGAGCAACGTACTGAAACAACTGAAACAGGATCCGGATTCACGCCGCATCATAGTTTCGGCCTGGAACGTGGGCGAGCTGGATCAAATGGCGCTGGCACCCTGCCATGCGTTCTTCCAGTTCTACGTGGCGGACGGCAAGCTCTCTTGCCAGCTGTATCAGCGCTCCTGCGACGTGTTCCTCGGCCTGCCGTTCAACATCGCCAGCTATGCACTGCTGGTGCATATGATGGCGCAGCAATGCGATCTCGAGGTCGGCGATTTTGTCTGGACCGGTGGTGATACCCATTTGTACAGCAACCATATGGAGCAGACCCGGTTGCAGCTGACCCGCGAACCGCGTGCGTTGCCGAAGTTGGTGATCAAGCGCAAACCGGCTTCGCTGTTCGATTATCGCTTTGAAGACTTTGAAATCGAAGGTTACGATCCGCATCCAGCCATCAAGGCACCGGTTGCCATCTGATATCGGCCGCATGATTTATCCCCAAGGGCGCACTGGTTGCGCCCTTACTTTTTCTCCCCCCGCCCTGGCCCTGTTTGCGCTCCGCTTCGCATTTCGTTTTGATTTTCTGCCCGTTGCATCGAAAGGTTGCGCAGGGCGCTTCAGCCTGAATAAGCCGCGCTTTCCCGTTTTGCCGCCTTGACTACACTGACCGCCATGAACGACAACCTGACTTTCAATACCGAAGACCAGCGCGGCATGACGCTGATTGAACTGCTGGTGGTGATCACTCTGGCGGGCATGCTCACTGGTTGGGGCGTCAGCCAGTGGCGCTATTATCAGCAGAGTCTGCGGCTGGAACATACCGCTCAGCAGTTGCTGGCGTTTCTCACCCGGATACAGGTGGACGCCAACTGGCGCAACCGCACGGCGCTGCTGTGGTTTAAAACCGGCGATCCCTGGTGCATCGGGAGCAATCAGCCACTTTCGGGGTGTGAGGGGCATAGCGATGACCTGTTCAGCCCGCATTACCGGGATGTCAGGCTGGCAGCGCACACCCAAAAGGAGATGGGGTTTTATGGATTACGCAATAACGCGCAGGCTGGGCATATTGTGCTCGCCAATGGCGCAGGCAGCCTTCGATTGGTGCTGTCCGCCAAAGGGCGGCTACGCCTGTGCAGTGAGGATGTAAGCATACGGGGGATTACGGCATGCCAGCCATAGAGCGCGGTTTCACGCTGCCGGAGGTGATGCTGGCGTTGACGTTCGGCAGCCTGATTATGCTGGCGGCGGCTAAAACCTACCCGGTGTTGCGGCAGCACAGTGTCGATGTCGGCCGGCACTATCGGCTGGAATCGGTACTTCGGCAGTTGGCGTTCGGCATTGAGAAAGATCTGCGCCGCGCCGGCTTCTGCGCAGGCATATGCCGGGGGCGGGCATTGCTGATTGGCCATGCGCCCGGGGAGGCGGCGGGCAGCTGTGTGATCATCGCTTACGACATCACCCGTAATGGCCGCTGGGAAACGCTCGGTGCAGACGCCGGATATTTTGGTTACCGGCTGCGGCAGGGGGCTCTGGAAGGGCAACGCGGCGTAACACATTGTCACGGCACGGGTTGGGAGCGGTTACTTGATAATGACGAAGTGCGCATTGAAACTTTCAGCGCCAAATCGGTCGCGGGCAGCGGTGGCAAAACATGGGTTATGCTGTCGCTGGCCGGGCGTTCGAAGGCGGATGACGCTATACGCCGCAACTTGCACTGGGCGATTAACATGGCCTCGTTACCATGAGTGCGGTGGGGCAGCGTGGCGGCAGCACCTTGGCGGCAGTGATGCTGCTGTTGGTGATGGGGCTGATGTTGTTGAATGCCCAGCACCGTCAACTGGATAGCGCTCTGCTGCTGGCCGCCGATCAACAGCGCTATCTGAAGGCATACAACCAGGCTGCTTCGGCGCTCAGCTGGGGCGTGGCGCAGTCCTGGCCCCGCAACCGGTTAGGTGCCAACGGCTGGTGGTGCCAGCAAACCGAAGAGCTGCGCGCCTGCGCCAAATTGTCCGCTCAGGCGGGGATTGTGGTGGTGCGGGGTGATGGGGCAATGAGTGAAGGGGAGCCGTTGCGGCTATATCAATTGACCAAACCGGATGGCACGGGCGGTACCTTTGAGCTAAGGGTGGAAATCGGCGGTTGGCTGGATTTTTGCCCCGAAAAACGGGAAACGGACTGTGCGGATTAACGTGCGGCTGGCTCCCGCAGCAGGGCGATTGCGCCAACAAGGGTTCAGCCTGCCGGAAGTGCTGATTGCCGCATTGCTGTTCTCTGTGTCGTTGCTGGGATTGTTACAGTATCATCAGGTGCTGTTGCACTCTTTCCAGCGCCAGTGGCAGTATCGGCAAGCCTGGTCGTTGGCGCACCAACAACTGGAAGTCTTTGCCGCCACAGGTCGTACGGATGCCGAACTGCTGCCGTTGCCGCCGGGGTGGCAGCGCGTGATGCGGCTGAACTCCCCGCAAGCCGCTTGCCAAAGGCTGACGGTAAGAATACAAACGCCTCAGCGGCAGTGGGCTGAATTGAACCGCTGGTACTGCACCGCCGGTAATCCGGCAGATATCATGTTTTAAGGGAGCACCCATGTTTAGGGTTTATCATTCCAATCAGCTGGATTTGCTGAAAACGCTGACCAGCACCTTGATAGCCAGAGAGCCATTGGCCGACCCTTTTCAACAGGAAGTGGTGCTGGTGCAAAGCCCCGGTATGGCGCAGTGGTTGCAGATGCAGCTCGCGGAACAGTTTGGCATCGCAGCCAATATCGCCTTCCCATTGCCCGCAACCTTCATCTGGGAGATGTTCACCCGGGTTTTGCCAGGGATCCCGAAAGAGAGCGCCTTCAGTAAAGACGCCATGACCTGGAAACTGATGTGGCTGTTGCCGGATCTGCTCACCCGGCCGGACTTTGCCCCGTTGCAACATTACCTCACCGACGACGGTGACAAGCGTAAAATTCATCAGCTTGCCGGCCGAGTGGCAGACCTGTTTGACCAATACCTGGTGTATCGCCCACACTGGCTGGAAAGCTGGCAAAAGGGCGAAAGCATTGATGGGCTGGCGGAGGCCCAGCAATGGCAGGCTCCGCTGTGGGCGCGACTGGTCGAATATACCCACGAGTTGGGGCAGCCGGAATGGCACCGTGCAAACCTGTATCGTCGTTTTATCAGCGCGTTGGAAAAAGCGGATCATTGCCCGGAGGGGTTACCGCCGCGGGTGTTTATCTGCGGTATCTCGGCGCTGCCGCCGGTGTATCTGGAGGCTTTGCAGGCGCTGGGACGCCATATTGATATTCACCTGATGTTCACCAATCCGTGCCGCTACTATTGGGGGGATATTCAGAGCCAATCATTCCTGGCGAAATTACAGAGCCGCAAGCGGCGCCATTATCAGGATAAAACGGAATATGCGTTATTCAGAGATCCCGATAACGCCGCCGCGCTGTTTAATGCGGAAGGCGAACAAGACCTGCCCAATCCGCTGTTGGCCTCATGGGGCAAGTTGGGGCGTGACCATCACTTTTTACTCTCGCAGATAGAATCCGCGCAGGAGGTTTTTGCGTTTGTAGATATCCCTGCGGACAACTTATTGCACGCCATTCAGCACGATATGCTGGAGTTGACAAATAGCGCCGTCATCGGCACCACGCCGGAAACGCTGGAGAGCAGTAAGACCAAGCGCCGGCTTAATCTTGAAGACCGTTCTATCAGCCTGCACGCTTGCCACAGCCCGCAGCGCGAAGTGGAGGTTTTGCACGACCAGTTGTTGACCATGCTGGCGGAAGATCCTGCCCTGACGCCGCGCGATATCATCGTGATGGTGGCAGATATCGACAGCTACACGCCTTATATTCAGGCGGTGTTCGGCAACGCCTCCCCGGAACGCTATCTGCCGTTTGCGATTTCTGACCGGAAGGCGAGTCAGGCGCACCCGGCGTTGCAGGCGTTTATCTCGCTGCTGGATCTGCCGCAGAGCCGTTTTACTTCGGAACAGGTGCTGGCGCTGCTGGAGGTACCGGCACTGGCGGCGCGTTTCTCGATCCAGGAGGAAGGGCTACGCCTGTTACGTCACTGGGTGGGGGAGTCCGGCATCCGCTGGGGGCTGGATGACGACAACGTACGCGAACTGGATCTGCCGGCCACCGGCCAGCATACCTGGCAGTTCGGCATTACCCGAATGCTGTTGGGCTACGCCATGGACAGCAATGCCGGAGACTGGCAGGGCGTGCTGCCTTATGATGAATCGAGCGGGCTAGTCGCGGAGTTGGCCGGGCAGTTGGCCGAGCTGTTGGCCTCCCTCAGCCGTTGGCGGCAACGATTGACAGAGGCGCGTTCTTTGCCGGAGTGGTTGCCGCTTTGCCGCCAACTGCTTGATACCTTCTTTGAGCCGGACGGTGAAACCGAGGCGGCACTGGCGCTGATTGAGCAGCAGTGGAACAAAGTGTTCGAGTACGGGCTGGCGGCGCGTTACCCCGATGAAGTACCGCTGACCATTCTGCGCGACGAACTGGCTGCGCGTCTCGATCAGGAGCGTATCAGCCAACGCTTCCTCGCCGGGCAAATCAATTTTTGCACGCTGATGCCGATGCGTTCCATTCCGTTCAAAGTGGTTTGTCTGCTGGGCATGAACGACGGGGTTTATCCGCGCACTTTGCCGCCGCTGGGCTTTGATCTGATGGCACAGCAGGTGAAGCGCGGCGATCGCAGCCGCCGTGATGACGATCGCTATCTGTTCCTGGAGGCGATTCTGTCGGCACAGCAGCGGCTGTATATCAGCTTTATTGGTCGTTCCATTCAGGATAACGGCCTGCGTTACCCTTCGGTGCTGGTGACCGAACTGCTGGAGTATCTGGAGCAAAGTTATTGCCTGCCGGGTGATGAGGCGCTTGACGCCGATGCCAGCGCACAGAAGGTCGGTAAACACTTGCTTAACTGGCACGCCCGCATGCCGTTCGCCGCCGAGAATTTTTTGCCCGGCACGGAAGCACAAAGCTATGCCGCCGAATGGCTGCCTGCAGCCGTTGGACGCGGCGTGGCGCATCCACCCTTTAATCAACCGCTATTGCCTGATGAGCAGACCCAGATCTCGCTGGATGATTTGCTGCGGTTCTATCGCCACCCAATCCGCGCGTTCTTCCAACTGCGGCTGGGGGTCAGTTTTATCCTCGAAGAGACCGAATTGCCGGACGAAGAGCCCTTCATCCTGGATAATCTCAGCCGCTATCAGTTCAACAGCCAATTGTTGAATACCTTGATCGACGGCGAGGATGCCACCCGTTTGTTCCAGCGGGTGCGTGCCGCCGGCGGTTTGCCTTTTGGCCCTTTCGGTGAGATTTACTGGCAGAAACAGCAAGAGGAGATGAGTGAGCTGGCCGAGCAGGTGCGCGCCGAACGCAGCGAGGGACGCAGTCTGGAGCTGGATATCGACATCGCCGGGGTGCATATCAGCGGTTGGCTGCATCAGGTACAGGAGGACGGGCTGCTGCGCTGGCGGCCGGCTACCCTGTCGGCGGTTGATGGCATACTGTTGTGGCTGGAACATCTGGCGTACTGCTGCGCCGGTGGCACGGGGGAAAGCCGCATTTATGGGCGCAAAGGCGCCGCGTGGCGTTTTGCCGCGTTAACCGCAGAGGATGCCCGTGAGCAGTTGGCTGAGCTGGTGGCGGGTTATCAGCGCGGCTTATGCCAGCCGTTGTTCTTGCTGAATAAAAGCGGTTGGGCTTGGCTGAGCCAGTGCTATCAACCGGAAACCCGGAGCATTGACTGGGATGAAGAGGTACAAATCAAGGCGCGGGCCAAACTATTGCAAACCTGGCAGGGCGATCAGCGCATTCCTGGAGAAGGCGAAGACGCTTATGTTCAACGGGTATTCCGCCAATTGGATAATGCCTGTTTAGAGCAAATTCTGGCCGAAACAGAGCGTTACCTGTTGCCGGTGGCGAAGCATAATTTAGGCTGATCTCTTGGCATGACCTTGGGTCACATCCCCGGTGGTACTGCTCGCCGGGAGGTGGTAAAAATAAGCAGGATTATATTCAACTATCGGGGTTAGCTCCGGTCTTACATAACGTACAGGTATATAGCCTTTTGTTGTGTTGTTTTGATGCACATCGTCAACGTCAGGGATTTGGCGTAGCGGTGTCAGAATAGGGGTTTATTTTGGATATGCGCAGACAGTTGGCCCGCATTACCGGGTTAGTATTATTGGCCATGTGTTGGGCACCGTTGAGCTGGGCCGCACAGGGATGGCAACCGCTGGCGGAGAAGATCAATAAAAGCGATCACGATCCACGTCAATATCAGGCGGTCAAACTGGCAAACGGCATGACCGTATTGTTGGTATCCGATGCTCAGGCGCCAAAATCGTTGGCGGCACTGGCGTTGCCTGTGGGCTCGCTGGAGGATCCGAACAGCCAGCTTGGGCTGGCGCACTACCTGGAGCACATGGTGCTGATGGGGTCCAAGCGCTATCCGCAGCCGGAAAACCTGGCGGAGTTTCTGAAAAAGCACGGGGGTAGCCATAACGCCAGCACCGCGTCTTATCGCACTGCGTTCTACCTGGAGGTGGAAAACGACGCGTTAGCGCCGGCGGTAGACCGCATGGCGGACGCCATTGCCGAGCCTCTGCTGGATCCCGGCAATGCCGATCGCGAACGTAATGCGGTCAACGCCGAACTGACGATGGCGCGTTCACGCGACGGCATGCGCATGGCGCAGGTCGGGGCGGAAACGCTGAATCCGGCTCACCCGAGCGCGCGTTTCTCCGGCGGCAATCTCGATACCCTGAAGGACAAACCGGGCAGCAAATTGCATGATGAGCTGACGGCATTTTACCAGCGTTATTATTCTGCCAACCTGATGATGGGCGTGTTGTACAGCAACCAGCCATTGCCGGAATTGGCCAAACTGGCGGCCAATACTTTTGGCAAAGTACCCAATCGCGAAGCCAGCGTGCCGCCAATTACCGTCCCGGCGGTCACCCCTGAACAGCAGGGCATCATTATCCACTATGTGCCGGCCCAGCCGCGCAAACAGCTGAAAGTAGAGTTCCGCATTGATAACAACAGTGCAGAATTCCGCAGCAAGACTGATACCTATATCAGCTATCTGATTGGCAACCGTAGCCAAAATACCCTGTCAGACTGGTTGCAAAAGCAGGGGTTGGCGGATGCAATCAACGCCGGGGCAGATCCGATGGTGGATCGCAACGGCGGGGTATTCTCAATAAGCGTCTCCCTGACCGATAAAGGCCTGGTCAAGCGTGACGAGGTGATAGCAGCCATCTTTAACTACCTGAAAATGCTGCGCAGCGAAGGTATCAAACAAAGCTATTTCGATGAGATCTCCCACGTTCTCAACCTGGATTTCCGCTACCCGTCGATCACCCGCGATATGGACTACATCGAATGGCTGGTGGACACCATGCTGCGCGTGCCGGTAGAACACACGCTGGATGCGCCTTACCTGGCCGATCGCTATGACGCCAAGGCGATTGCCGAGCGTCTGGACGCCATGACCCCGCAAAATGCGCGCATCTGGTTTGTCAGCCCGAATGAACCGCATAACAAGATGGCCTATTTCGTCAACGCGCCTTACCAGGTTGATAAAATCGCGCCGCAGCGTTTCGAACAGTGGCAGCAGTTGGGCAAGGGGATCAGCCTCTCGTTGCCTGCGCTGAACCCGTATATTCCCGATGATTTTACCCTGAACAAACCGTCCCACGAGTTCAAGAAACCGGAAATGGTGGTCGATCAGCCGGGTCTGCGGGTGTTGTATATGCCGAGCCGCTACTTTGCCGACGAGCCTAAAGCCGATGTCACAGTGGCGTTCCGCAATGCAAAAACCATGGACTCTGCGCGCAATCAGGTGCTGTTCTCGCTGACCGACTATCTGGCGGGTATTTCTCTGGATCAACTGAGTTATCAGGCTTCGATTGGCGGGCTGAGCTTCTCGACTTCGCCGAACAATGGCCTGATGTTCAATGCCAACGGCTTTACCCAGCGCTTGCCGCAGTTGCTGACCTCGCTGATTGAGGGTTATTCCAACTTCACGCCGACGGAAGATCAACTGGCGCAGGCCAAATCCTGGTATCTGGAACAGCTGGATTCGGCTGAGAAAGGTAAAGCGTTTGAGCTGGCGATCCAACCGGTGCAGATGGTTTCCCGTGTGCCTTACTCTGAACGTAGCGAGCGCCGCGAAGTACTGAAAACCCTGACGCTGAAAGACGTGCTGGCGTACCGCGACAGCCTGTTGGCCGACGCCACACCGGAGTTGCTGGTGGTGGGTAATATGAGCAAGCAGCAGGTGGATACCCTGGCCTCAACGCTGAAACACCGCCTGGGTTGTACCGGCATTGAATGGTGGCACGGCGAAGACGTTGAAGTGGCTAAAAAACAGTTGGCTAACCTGCAGCGTGCGGGCAGCAGCACCGACTCGGCGCTGGCGGCAGTCTATGTGCCGACCGGGTATGACGAAGTGACCGGCATGGCTTACAGCTCGCTGCTGGGGCAGATTATCCAGCCCTGGTTCTACAGCCAACTGCGTACTCAGGAACAATTGGGTTACGCGGTGTTTGCTTTCCCAATGTCCGTGGGCCGCCAGTGGGGGATTGGTTTCCTGCTGCAAAGCAACAGCAAGCAGCCGGCGTATCTGTACCAACGCTACCAGGATTTCTACCCGAAAACCGAAAAGCGCCTGCGTGAAATGAGTGAGGCGGACTTTGCACAGTACAAGCAGGCGATGATCAACGAACTGAAACAGCGCCCGCAAACCCTGAGCGAAGAAGCCAGCCGCTTTGCCAATGATTTCGATCGCGGTAATTTTACCTTTGATACCCGCGAGAAGCTGATTGAGCAGGTTAAGCAGCTGACGCCGACCAAGCTGGCGGATTATTTCCACCAGGCGGTCATTCAGCCACAGGGGCTGGCGGTGCTGTCGCAGGTTAGCGGCAGCGGGCAAGAGAAAGCGGATTATGCCGTGCAGCAGGATTGGGCTACCTATCCAAACGCTTCCGCACTGCAGCAAACTCTGCCGCGTAAGGTGGCGACACCATGACAGAGGCCGCCCCGCAGCGGCTTGATCCGCTGACGCTGCCGCTGTTTGGCGAACGGCTGATAGAAGCGTCGGCGGGGACCGGCAAAACCTTTACCATCGGTGCGCTGTATCTGCGCCTGTTGCTTGGCCTGGGCCAGGCGGCGGCCTTTCCCCGGCCGCTGACGGTGGAGGAGATTCTGGTGGTGACCTTTACCGAGGCCGCCACCGAGGAGCTGCGTGGGCGTATTCGCAGTAATATCCATGCGTTACGCATTGCTTGCGTCCGCGGTCTCAGCAAGGATCCGTTATTGTCTGCGCTGATGGCGGAGATTGACGATCTTCCCGATGCCGCCGCGCAACTGCTAGCGGCCGAGCGGCAGATGGACGAGGCGGCGATCTACACCATTCACGGCTTTTGCCAGCGCATGCTGACCCACAACGCCTTCGAGTCCGGCATTCTGTTTGAGCAAACGCTGGTGCAGGATGAACTGCCGTTGCGTCGCCAGGCCTGTGCAGACTTCTGGCGTCGCCATTGTTATCCGCTGCCATTGGGCGTTGCACGGGCCGTGAGCCAGGAATGGAGCGGCCCGGAGGCACTGCTGGCGGATCTTTCCGGCTATCTGAGCGGTGAAGCGCCAACGCTGCGTCGGCCGCCGAAAGATGAAGAAACGGTATTGATACGCCATGAGCAGATCGTGGCGCGAATTGATGCCATTAAAGCTCGGTGGCTGGCGGCGGCGGGGGAGCTGGAGGCGCTAATCAGCCAGTCCGGCGTTGATAAGCGCAGCTACAGCAGCAAACACCTGCCTAACTGGTTGCATAAGGTAGGCGAATGGGTGGTGCTGGAAACCCAGGATTACCTGCTGCCGAAAGAGCTGGATAAATTCCGTCAGTCGGTGCTGCTGGATAAAACCAAAAAGGGCGAACCGCCCCGCCATGAACTGTTTGTGGCGATAGATGAATTATTTGATGAACCGCTGACGCTGCGCGATTTGATTATGGCGCGGGCACTGAGTGAGATACGTCTCTCCATACAACAAGAGAAACGCCAGCGTGCCGAGCTGGGCTTTGACGATCTGCTAAGCCGGTTGGACAGTGCGCTGCAAAGTGAAGGCGGCGATCGATTGGCGCAGGCGATTCGCCAGCGTTATCCGGTGGCGATGATCGATGAGTTCCAGGATACCGACCCACAGCAATACCGTATCTTCCAAAAGCTCTACGTTGGCCGGCCGGAATGCGGCCTGTTGCTGATAGGCGACCCAAAACAGGCCATTTACGCCTTCCGCGGTGCCGACATTTTTACCTATATGCGCGCCCGTTCTGAGGTAAGCGCCCACTACACGCTTGAGACTAACTGGCGCTCGTCACCGGCAATGGTGGATAGCGTTAACCATCTGTTTACTCAGGTGGAAAAGCCCTTCCTGTTCGGTCAAATTCCCTTTATTGAGGTGGCGGCCGCCGAGAAAAATCGAGGGTTGGCTTTTGAGCTGCATAAACAGTTGCAGCCGGCGATGCAGTTTTGGTTGCAGCAGGGTGAAGGTGTTGGCGTTAGTGAGTACCAACAATTGATGGCGCGCCTGTGCGCCACGCAAATCCGTGACTGGCTCAGTGCCGGGCAAAGTGACCAGGCCTGGCTGGTGGACGGCGATAAACGGCGGGCGGTGCAGGCCTCCGATATTACCGTGTTGGTGCGTAGCCGTAATGAAGCGGCGTTGGTGCGTGATGCACTCAGCGCCCTGGCCATTCCTTCGGTCTATTTGTCCAACCGCGACAGCGTGTTTGATACCCCGGAAGCCAAGGATTTGCTGTGGCTGTTGCAGGCGGTGTTGGCACCGGAGCAGGAGCGCACGTTGCGCAGCGCCATGGCGACCGGTTTGATGGGGTTGGATGCGCAAGCGTTGGACGGCTTGAACCGCAACGAACGCGACTGGGATTCGCTGGTCAATGAGTTCGATAAATACCGTACGCTCTGGCTGCGTCGCGGCGTGTTGCCCATGCTGCGTGAGGTGATGAATCAGCGCCACCTGGCGGAAAACCTGCTGGCCAGCCACGGCGGTGAGCGTCGGTTGACCGACATAATGCACTTGGGGGAGCTGTTGCAAGAGGCCTCTGCGCAGCTCGACAGCGAACATGCGTTGGTGCGCTGGCTGGCGCAGCAGATTGCCCAGCCAAATCGTCAGTCCGACAACCAGCAACTGCGACTGGAAAGCGATCGCCATCTGGTGAAGGTGATCACCATCCATAAATCGAAAGGGTTGGAGTTCGATCTGGTTTGGCTGCCGTTTGTCGGCAATTTTCGCCAGCAGCAGCAGGTGCTGTACCACGATCGGCAGAGTTTCCAGGCCCTGCTTGACCTCAACGCCAATGAAGAAAGTATCGAATGGGCGGAAGAAGAGCGGTTGGCGGAGGATTTGCGCCTGCTGTACGTAGCCTTGACCCGCTCGGTATACCACTGCAGCATCGGCATAGCGCCGTTGATTCAGGGCACGCGCAAGAAACAGGGTGATACCGATTTGCACCGCAGCGCGCTGGGTTACCTGGTGCAGGCCGGCCAGGCCGGAGATGCGGCCTGGCTGCAACAACGTCTACAGCAACTGGCTGGAGAGGGCGTTGCGCTGTCGTTGGTGGAACAATTGGATGAACAAGCCTGGTTGCCGCAGACGCCGGCGTTAACCGAACTGGCGGCAAAAAGCTTCACGCGTCCGGTGCAGGATTTCTGGCGTGTGACCAGTTACACCGGCCTGCAGCAACAGGGTTCTGGCCTGATGCAGGATCTGCTGCCACGGCTGGATGTCGATGCCGCAGGCGAACAGGCGCTGGACAGTGAGCCAGCGCTCACACCGCATACCTTCCCGCGCGGCGCAGCACCGGGAACCTTCCTGCACAGCCTGTTTGAAACGCTGGATTTCACCCAACCCCTTGATGAGCAATGGCTGCTTGAACAGTTGCAACAGCAAGGGTTTGCCGAGCACTGGCAACCGATACTGCAGGCATGGATGCAGGTGTTGCTGAATGTCCCGCTCAATGATGCCGGTGTTTCGTTGTCGGCGCTGGCACCGCAGTATAAACAGGCCGAGCTGCAGTTTTACTTACCCATAGAAAAACTGTTGCAGGCGGGGGAACTGGATAAACTGGTGAAAAAGCACGATCCGCTTTCAGCCCGCTGCCCGGAGCTGGCTTTCCAGCAGGTGCAGGGAATGTTGAAGGGGTTTATCGACCTGGTATTTTGCTGGCAGGGAAAATACTACCTGCTGGATTACAAATCCAACTGGTTAGGCGAGGACAGCAGCGCTTATACCCGAGCGGCGATGGAGCAGGCGATGGCGGAACACCGCTATGACCTGCAATATCAGCTGTACACGCTGGCACTGCATCGTTATCTGCGCCATCGGTTGCCGGATTATGACTATCGGCGCGACTTCGGCGGGGTGATTTACTTGTTCCTGCGCGGAGTAGACGCACAGCACCCAGGCAACGGTATTTTCGCCTGTTGCCCAGCTCCGCAGTTGGTGGAGGGCATGGACCGCCTGTTCAGCGGCGAAGCCATTACGGCGGAGGATGAACCATGATCGCTCTACTGGAGCAGGCGCAGGCACTTGGCGTGCTGCGCCCGCTGGACCTGCAGTTCGCCCGCATAGTGGCCAGGGAGGAAGAGCCGGATATTCTGCTGGCCGCAGCTTGTCTCAGCGCGGAGGCCGGTGCCGGCCATGTTTGCCTGATGCTGGAGCAGTTGCTGCCGGAAAACTTGTTTGAAGGGCGTCAGCCGGAACTGGCGCAGGCCGTGTGGCTGGCGGCCGGGCAACCGGATATTGCCCGCTGGCAGCAGCGTCTGGCGGCCAGTGCGGCGGTGGGGGACGGCAGCAGTGCCATGCCGATGGTGTTGCAGCGGCAGCGTTTGTACCTGCAGCGCATGTGGCAGAACGAAGGCGCGGTGGCGGAGTTTATCAGCAGCGACAGTATCCATCAGGCGGTTGACGAGCCTGAACTGCGCGCCATCCTCGATCGTCTGTTCGGCGAGGCGACGAATGAGCCGGACTGGCAGAAAATTGCTGCCGCAGTGGCCGCGACGCGGCGTATTGCGGTGATTTCAGGTGGGCCGGGCACCGGCAAAACCACCACCGTCGCCAAATTGCTGGCGGCGCTGGTACAGCTTGCCGAGGGCAGGCGTTTGCGCATTCAACTGGCGGCGCCAACCGGCAAGGCGGCGGCGCGGCTGACCGAGTCGCTCGGCAGCGCCGGCAGGCAGTTGGCGTTAACCCCGGAGCAACGTGCGCTGTTCCCTACCGATGCGTCGACGCTGCACCGGCTGTTGGGCGCTCAGCCCAATAGCCAGCGCATGCGTTATCACCGCGGCAACCCGCTGCATCTGGATGTGCTGGTAGTAGACGAGGCTTCAATGGTCGATCTGCCGATGATGGCCCGTCTGATTGCCGCATTGCCCGCTCAGGCACGGGTGATTTTCCTTGGTGACCGAGATCAGTTGGCATCAGTAGAGGCCGGGGCTGTGCTGGGGGATATCTGCCGTTTTGCCGAGCAGGGGTACAGCGCTGCTCGCGCGGAACAACTCACCCGTCTGACCGGCTGCCTGTTGCAGGGGCAAAGTGCGCAGACGGAAGCTGCGGTGCGAGACAGCCTGTGCCTGCTGCGCAAAAGCTATCGTTTTGATGCCGATTCGGGCATTGGTCAATTGGCCTTAGCGGTGAATGCCGGTGACGGCAAGCGGGCGGCTTGGGCACTCAGCGGCAGCTTCAGTGACGTTGCGGGTTACCCTTTGGCAGAAACGGAAGACTATCAGGCACTGCTGAACGCCTGTGTGGCAGGCTATGGCGATTATTTGCAACGGGTTGCTGCCAGAGCGGATGCGGGAGAGGTATTGGCGGAGTTTGGCCGTTTCCAGGTGCTGTGTGCGTTGCGGGAAGGACCATTCGGTATCGCCGGGCTGAACGAGCGTATCGAGGCGGGGTTGCAACGGGCCGGGCTGAGCCAGCGTACGCCAGGGGCTTTGGGGCGTTGGTATCCCGGTCGTCCGGTGATGATTGGCCGCAACGACAGTGCGCTGGGGTTGTTTAACGGCGATATCGGCATCGCCCTGCGTGATGAGAGCGGCGAGCTGCGCGTGCACTTCCAGTTGCCGGACGGCAGCATCAAGTCGGTGCAACCAAGCCGTTTACCGGCGCATGAAACTGCCTATGCGATGACGGTGCATAAGTCTCAGGGGTCGGAGTTTGATCATACGGTGCTGGTGTTGCCCAATCACTTCTTGCCGGTACTGACCCGCGAACTGGTGTATACCGCTATCACCCGGGCTCGCAGACAGCTTTCGCTGTATGCCACCGATGCCGTGCTGATGCGGGCGATCCGTACGCCAACCCAACGCCGCAGCGGGTTGGCGGAGCGCTTGCAGATAACGACATAAAAGCGAAACGGGTACAGCCTATCCTGGGGCTTTAAAATTGCAGCCAACAGCGCTGCAGCTTGAAAGACGAGGGGTATCGGCTGCACCCGCGGAGGACTACAAGTCCGCCAGCAGAATCTTCGAGCGGCGTTGGTAGTTGTATAGCGCCTGTTTTTGCATCGGCAGCACGTCCACTTCCGCCGGAGTGAAACCACGTTCCTGGAACCAGTGGATGCTGCGAGTGGTCAGCACGAACAGCTTTTGCAAACCCATCTGGCGCGCCTGGCTTTCCACCCGTTGCAGCAGCATTTCACCGCGTGATGAACTGCGGTAGTCCGGGTGTACCGCTACGCAGGCCATTTCGCCGATTTTCTCTTCCAGGAATGGATACAGTGCCGCACAGGCGATGGTCAGATTATCGCGCTCAATAATAGTGAATTTGTCGATCTCCATCTCCAGTTGTTCACGGGAGCGGCGCACCAGAATACCCTGTTGCTCAAGTGGGCGGATCAGTTCCAGAATGCCACCGATATCGTTAATGGTCGCCCGGCGTACCTGTTCGGCGCTCTCCATGACGATCTGGGTACCGATACCGTCGCGTGAGAACAACTCTTGCACCAGCGCGCCGTCTTCCTGATAGCTGATCAGGTGGCTGCGGCGCACGCCGCTGCGGCAGGCCTTCACCGCACCGCGCAGGAAACGTACGGTGCCCGAATGGTAATCGCCGTTGGCTTCGCGTTCTTCGATACGTTTCTGCGCGTCATTGGGGAATAGCTCGGAAATGATATTGCCTTCCTGATCGGTGACGCCCTGCGACGAGCAGAACCCGATCATTTTTTCCGCCTTCAGCTTGATGGCCAATTGGGTCGCCACTTCTTCTGAGGTCAGGTTAAAGCTTTCGCCGGTAACGGAAACGGCGACCGGGCCGATCAGCACTATGGCATTACTGTCGAGTTGACGGTGGATCGCTTCTTCATCAATACGGCGAATACGGCCGCTGTGGCAGTAATCCACGCCGTCATCAATCCCTAACGGCTGGGCAATGATAAAGTTGCCGCTGACCACGTTGATGTGCGCGCCCTGCAGCGGCGTATTGTTGAGGCTCATCGACAGCCGTGCGGTGATGTCCAGTTGCAGCAGGCCCGCCGCCTGCTTAACCAGCTCAAGCGTATGGGCGTCGGTGACCCGGGTATGCTTGTGATAAATAGGTTCGTAGTTATGCTGCGCCAGATTGCTGTCGATCTGCGGCCGTGCGCCATAGACCACCACCAAACGAATCCCCAGGCTATGCAGCAGCCCGATATCGTTGACGATGTTGGAAAAATTCTCATGCTCTATGGCTTCTCCCCCCAGCATGACGACAAACGTCTTGCCGCGGTGGGCGTTGATATAGGGAACTGAGTGACGGAATCCTTGAACAAGCTCGGTACTA
The DNA here is from genome assembly GCF_003591175.1 of Serratia inhibens. Lineage (GTDB taxonomy): Bacteria > Pseudomonadota > Gammaproteobacteria > Enterobacterales > Enterobacteriaceae > Serratia > Serratia inhibens. The sequence goes on from NZ_QYYG01000009.1 coordinate 155,933, forward strand.
CGTTCCTTCACGGCAAAACCTCTTTTGCATATTTATACGATATTTTTGTATTTTTATTCTTTTATTGCCCCGATGGCAAGCGGGAAATTGTCTGTATTTATTTGCGGAAGGGGCTAATTGGTTAATAAATTGAAAAACCTTGGAAAGATTTTCTGATGACAGCGCCGGGAGGATTCGTTAAAGTTTTTCCCATTCCCGCTTTATCGGCGTTTTTTTCATCTGTTTTAACCTGTTATCACTGCCGGAGTCGCATGCCAAACTCAAATCACAATCTGGGCCGCCGTCGTATATTGCAGGGGGTTGCCGCCAGTTGGTTGCTGAGTGTGAGTCGCGTAGGCTTCGCCGCATCATCGCATGTGATTGCCGTGCGTGTCTGGCCTTCTTCTACCTATACCCGCGTGACGCTCGAATCAAACACCGAACTGAAATACAAACAGTTTGCGCTGACCAATCCCGATCGCGTGGTGGTGGATATCGAAGGGGTGCATCTCAATAGCGTCTTGAAGGGCATTGTCGGGCAGGTTCGCGCTGACGATCCCTATTTGAAACAGGCGCGAGTCGGTCAGTTTGATCAAAACACCGTTCGGCTGGTGCTGGAACTCAAGCAGAGCGTCAGCCCCCATATGTTTACTCTGGCGCCGGTACCTGAATATCGCAACCGTCTGGTGATGGATCTGTATCCCAGCAAGGGCGGCACTGGCGAAGACTATGATCCGCTATTGGCATTACTGGAAGATTACAACAAGGGCGATCTCGAGCGCACTTTGCCGGCGGAGGCGCCGCAGGCCGGCAAGGCGGGGCGCGATCGTCCGATTGTCATCATGCTGGATCCCGGCCACGGCGGCGAGGATCCGGGGGCGATCGGCAAATTCAAAACGCGCGAGAAGGACATAGTGTTACAGATTGCCCGCAAACTGAGTGCGTTAATCAAGCGCGAGCCGAATATGAAAGTGTTTATGACGCGCAATGAAGATGTGTTCATTCCGCTGAAGGTGAGGGTGGCGAAGGCGCGCAAGCAGCGTGCCGATCTGTTCGTTTCTATCCATGCCGATGCCTTTACCAGCCAGGCCGCGCGCGGATCTTCGGTATTTGCACTGTCGACCAAGGGGGCCACCAGTTCGGCGGCGAAATTCCTGGCGCAAACTCAGAACGAATCTGACCAAATCGGCGGTGTAAGCAAAAGCGGCGATCGTTATCTGGATCACACCATGTTTGATCTGATACAAACCGCAACCATCAACGATAGCCTGAAATTCGGCAAGGAAGTGCTGAACCGGATGGGCAAAATTAACCGTTTGCACAAGAATCGCGTCGATCAGGCCGGTTTTGCAGTGTTAAAAGCGCCGGACATTCCTTCTATCCTGGTTGAGACGGCATTTATCAGCAATATAGAAGAAGAGCGCAAGCTGCGTACCAGCCATTTCCAGCAGCAGGTGGCGGAATCCATTCTGGCGGGTATCAAGGCGTATTTCGCCAACGGCGGCGCGGCGGCACGCGGATAAGGTTTAAGCAGATACGGCTGGGCGGGCACCCGGCCGGGTTTTGGCAGATTTCAGATACAAAAAAACACCCGTTAAGGTGCTTATTTGTAGTCATCAAGATTGGTTGCGGAGGCCGGATTTGAACCGACGACCTTCGGGTTATGAGCCCGACGAGCTACCAGGCTGCTCCACCCCGCGTCCGTCTTGATGCTTGTATTATCGAAACCCAACATTCATGTGATACCGCTGGTACAGTATCGGTTGGTTGCGGGGGCCGGATTTGAACCGACGACCTTCGGGTTATGAGCCCGACGAGCTACCAGGCTGCTCCACCCCGCGTCCGTATAATACTTTTTTCATCGAATCCCAACCTTTACGTGATACCGCTGATGCAGTATCGGTTGGTTGCGGAGGCCGGATTTGAACCGACGACCTTCGGGTTATGAGCCCGACGAGCTACCAGGCTGCTCCACCCCGCGTCCGATGGAAGCGCACTATACTCTCCGTGCATTTTGTTGCAACCCTTTTTGCAATTAATTGAGTTAAAGCCATCTTTATGCTGAATTAGTCCGCAATTTGCGTTCTTTTTCATCGTTATCCGCCGTGCGGTTTTTTTTATTTGCGGCGATTCCCTTATCTATGGGCGTTTGTTATCGTTCGCCGGTAGATCATATCTGTTTGAGAGTGTGTGCGATGAAAGGACGTTGGGGCAAATACCTGCTGGGCGGGTTGATGGTAGCGGTACTGGCTGGCTGTTCGTCAAAGCCGACCGACCGGGGACAGCAGTATAAGGATGGCCGTCTGGAGCAGTCACTGGAGTTGGTGAATCAACCCAACGCCAAAGGCATGCCGGTTAACGCCAGGGATTACTCGAATCAGCTGATGGAGATTAAAAACGCTTCTCCTTCACTGTTTAATCGCAATAACACCACCTTTCAGGCAGTGCAAAGCTGGATGGCCGCGGGTGCCGATACCCGTCAACTGAACCAATACGGTCTCAGCGCCTATCAAATGGAAGGCGTGGACAATTACGGCAACGTGCAGTTTACCGGTTACTACACACCGGTCGTGCAGGCGCGCTACAGCCAGCAGGGCGAGTTCCGCTACCCGCTGTACCGCATGCCGCCAAAAGGCAAAGGCCGCCTGCCGAATCGCGCGGGCATATACTCGGGCGCGCTGGATGACCGTTATATCGTCGCTTACACCAACTCGCTGATGGACAACTTTATGATGGAAGTCCAGGGCAGCGGCTATGTGGATTACGGCAATGGCCAGCCGCTGGTGTTCTTCGGCTACGGCGGCAAGAACGGCCACGCTTACCGCAGCATCGGTAAAGTGCTGATCGATCGCGGCGAAGTGGCCAAGGTGGATATGTCTATGCAGGCGATTCGCCAATGGGCCGATACCCACAGCGCTGCAGAAGTGCGTGAGCTGCTGGAGCAGAATCCTTCCTTTGTGTTCTTCCGTCCGGAGGCTTTTGCGCCGGTGCGGGGCGCCAGTGCGGTACCTTTGATTGCCAAAGCCTCGGTAGCTTCCGACCGTTCACTGATCCCGGCAGGTACCACGCTGCTGGCAGAAGTGCCTCTGCTGGACAACAAGGGTAAATTCACGGGAAAATATGAGATGCGCCTGATGGTGGCTCTGGACGTGGGCGGCGCTATCAAAGGCCAGCACTTCGATATGTACCAGGGTATCGGGCCGGACGCCGGCCACTCGGCGGGGTATTACAACCATTACGGCCGAGTATGGGTGCTGAAAGGCGGTAACACCGGCACGCCATTGTTCACCAGCCAGACCTCTTCCGCTAACGGCGGTTCGTTGTTGGTTACCCGCTGATGACAATAAGTCATACCCTATGAACTGCAAGTTGCAGCTGGTCGCCCAGCTGTGGCTTGAAAGGCGATGGGTACACCGATATTGACCCGCAAGGGCCGGATCTTCCGGCCCTTATCATTTGCATTGTTAAGGTAAGTAAAGCGTTATGAGCACAGCCTATTCTGAAGCCTATCTGCAGCGTTTTGGCGGCACGGCACGTTTGTACGGTCAGCAGGCGCTGGCGCTGTTTGCCCAGGCGCATGTGTGCGTGATTGGCATCGGCGGCGTGGGTTCCTGGGCGGCCGAAGCTCTGGCCCGCACCGGTATCGGCGCCATTACGCTGATCGATATGGATGATGTCTGCGTCACCAATACCAACCGCCAGATCCATGCATTGCGTCAGCATGTTGGCCAGTCAAAGACAGAGGTGATGGCGGAGCGCATTCTGGCGATCAACCCTGAATGCCGGGTGACCTGCGTCGACGACTTTATTACTGCGGACAATGCGGCTGAGCTGCTGAACAACAATTTCAGCTATGTGATCGACGCGATTGACAGCGTACGGCCGAAGGCCGCGCTGCTGGCTTATTGCCGCCGTTACAAGATCCCGGTGGTCACTACCGGCGGCGCGGGTGGGCAAATAGATCCGACGCAGATTGCGGTGGCCGATTTGGCGAAGACCATTCAGGATCCGCTGGCCGCCAAGCTGCGCGAGCGGTTGAAGAATGATTTCAACGTGGTGAAAAACAGCAAGGGCAAGCTCGGCATCGATTGCGTGTTTTCCAGCGAACCACTGGTATACCCGCAGCCGGACGGTACGGTTTGCGCATCGCGCAGCACCGCAGAAGGACCGAAAAGAATGGACTGCAGCGCGGGATTTGGCGCGGCGACCATGGTTACCGCTACCTTCGGCTTTGTCGCCGTGTCCCACGCTTTAAAGAAAATGGTAGCGAAAGCCGCGCGTCAGGCGTAACGGGCGGCGATTGTTTTCACCCCGGTGGCCAGCGCTTCTAACCCGCTGGCGCGGGTGGCGCTGAGCTGGGTGCGCAGCGCCAGTTGTTCAAACAGCGCCAGCGGATCCATTGCTGCTATTTGCTGCGGCGTTTTACCTTCCACTGCCGTCAGCACTATCGCCAGCAGGCCGCGTACTATGCGGCCTTCGCTGTCGCCATAAAAGTGCAGAGTGCCGTCAGCCAATAATTGATGCCCCAGCCAGACGCGATTTTCACAGCCACTGAGCTCCATTTCTGCCGTGCGTAACGGCTCTGGCAGCGGCGGTAGTTGTTTCGCCAGCATAATCAGTTGGCGATAGCGATCTTCCCACTGCTTCAGCGCGGTAAATTTTACGATCAGCGCCTCGGCGGTAATTTCGTTGCCAAAGGGATGTGGGGCAAGCATAGCGTCTCCGAAGTTAATTTAGTCGGCCAGCAGATCGATGGCGTTGATCAGCGCTGTCACCAGGGTTTCAACATCTTCCGTACTGTTGTAAGGCGCGAATGACGCGCGCAGTGTACCGCTGACTCCCAACGCCGCGATCAGCGGCTGGGCGCAGTGCTGGCCGGCGCGCAGTGCGATACCTTGCTCTGCCAATAGGGTGACGATATCACTGTGATGAATGCCGACAATATCGAACGCCAGCAGGCTGGAACCTGAACAGCGGAAGCTGCGAAAGCCCGGCAACTGCGCCAGCCGTTGCTCGGCCAGATCGGCCAGGCCACGGCTGTAGCGCTCGGCACCTGCCATATCCTGCGTGCTCAGCCATTCCAGCGCGGCAGCCAGCCCCAGCACGCCGGCGATATTTGGCGTGCCGGCCTCAAAGCAGTGCGGCGGTTTTTGCGGTGTAAAGCCCTCGAATGACGCCTGGGTCAGCATTTTGCCGCCGCCTTGCCACGGCACCATCTGTGTCAGTAATTCGCTTTTCCCGTATAGCGCGCCGATGCCGGTCGGGCCATAGAGTTTGTGACCGGAGAAGGCGTAAAAATCAATATCAAGCCGCTGAACGTCGGCCGGGCAGTGCACTATGCCCTGCGCCCCGTCGATCACCACGCGCGCGCCGACGCCGTGGGCCAGAGTGATGGCTTGCGCCAGATCCGGGCACCCGCCGGTGACGTTGGACATTTGCCCCAGCGCCAACAGCCGGGTTTTACCGTTGAGCAGCCTGGGTAGCTGTGCCAGGTCCGGCAAGCGATCGGCGCCAAGCGGCAATTTTACCACCCGCGCGCCAGTTTGCTCCGCCACCATCAGCCAGGGGATCAGGTTGGCGTGGTGTTCGGCTTCGCTCACCAGGATTTCATCACCCGGTTGCAGTCGGGGGCGGGCATAGCTTTGCGCCACCAGATTGATTGCCTCGGTGGTGCCGCGGGCCCAAATAATGTCATCGGCCGTGGGGGCATTGATCAGCATAGCGACCTGCCGGCGTGCCTGCTCGAAGCGGGCGGTTAAATCTTGCGCCGCGCGGTGCTGGCTGCGATGCACAGTGGCTGCGTCGTCACGGTAAAACTGCTGCGTTACCGCAATAACCGCCAGCGGTTTCAACGCGGTGGCGGCGCTGTCGAGATAAATTCCCGCCTGTTGCAGGGCAGGAAACTGATTACGAAAATCGGTGGGATTAAAAGGTGTCATACCCTGATTGTCACTGGCTTGAGTCAATGGGTGATCCTGTCCTATTTTTTCGTCGGAGACAAGTTCTCCCGCCCATTAGGACTTATCGCCTGGAAATCCCTGATAAGTTTGTTATGCTATTAAGTGCCTGCCAGGTAATGGCGTTAAATAATATAAAAGGTTTTTACAGCATTTTTATCTACAAGGAGTCCGCAATGAAGAAAACAGCCGCAGTTATTTCTGCTCTGATGCTAACGTTTACCCTGGCTGCATGTTCCAGCAATTACGTAATGCATACCAATGATGGACGCACCATTGTCGCTGACGGAAAACCAAAGGTGGATAACGACACTGGCATGATCGGCTATAAAGACGCTAACGGCGTTGAACAGCAGATCAACCGTTCAGACGTGAAAGAGATGGTTGAAAGCAACCAGTAACCTCGTCAAAAAACGGGCAAAAAAAAGCACCGCAAATATTGCGGTGCTGCATAAAATCACTATGGACAGACAGGGTAAATGTACAGGAAGTGAAAAAACAGTAGCTTAGCTACCATGTCTGGATTGCCAGACAATTTGCAAACACAACATCACAACCACAAGCCAAAAGTTCATCGGCGTCCTCGACACCCACTCCCTTTTCGTTCCGGCCCGGGAAGTGCCGCCACTATAGGTATTTGCTGGCGCATGCTCAACGGACAATTTATAATGGCTCGGATTAAAAAAACTAATGATAGCGGTTTGCTGTCGTGGACCTGCAACTTGGTGCACAACGCCGCCTGATTTTTTATGCCGAATCATTCGGAATATTGTTACACAAAAGTAGCTAATAAATGTCTAAACGCTTACCACCTCTCAATGCGCTGCGGGTCTTCGACGCGGCTGCTCGCCACCTGAGTTTCACCAAAGCGGCAGAAGAGTTGTTCGTTACCCAGGCCGCCGTGAGCCATCAGATCAAGTCGCTGGAGGACTTCCTCGGCCTGAAGCTGTTTCGCCGGCGCAATCGTTCGCTGTTGCTGACGGAAGAAGGGCAAAGTTATTACCTGGATATCAAGGAAATCTTCTCTTCGATCACCGAGGCTACCCGCAAGTTGCAGGCGCGGAGTGCCAAGGGGGCGTTAACCGTCAGTTTGCCCCCGAGTTTCGCCATACAGTGGTTGGTGCCACGGCTCTCTGGCTTTAACTCAGCTTATCCGGGGATCGACGTGCGTATCCAGGCGGTGGACCGTGAGGAAGAGAAGCTGGCGGATGATGTCGATGTGGCGATTTTCTATGGCCGCGGCAACTGGCCAGGAGTGCGCGCCGAGCGTTTATATGCGGAATATCTGTTGCCGGTGTGTTCACCCAGCCTGCTGACCGGGGAACATGCGTTAAAAGTGACGGACGATCTGGCTTATCACACGCTACTGCATGATACTTCACGCCGCGATTGGCTGGCCTATACGCGTCAGTTGGGATTGCAGCACATTAATGTGCAACAGGGGCCGATTTTCAGCCACAGCGCAATGGTGGTTCAGGCTGCGGTTCATGGTCAGGGAGTCGCATTGGTGAACAACGTTATGGCGCAGACCGAAATCGAAGCCGGGCGGCTGGTTTGCCCGTTTAACGATGTGCTGGTCAGTAAAAACGCTTTTTATCTGGTATGCCATGACAGTCAGGCAGAACTGGGTAAAATAGCCGCCTTTCGTCAGTGGATCCTGGCTCGGGCAGCCAGCGAGCAGGAGAAGTTCCGCTTTCGCTATGAACAATAAGGCTGGCCGCCGCTCTGCCGCCGCCGGTTTTCTTCAATAAGGTAAATAACGATGAGCAGTCGCTCAATGCTGATTTTTGCTGCTATCAGCGGCTTTGTATTTGTTGCCCTGGGTGCGTTTGGCGCACATGTATTAAGCGGCACGCTGGGCGCTAACGAGATGGCCTGGATCCGTACCGGGCTGGATTATCAAGGGTTCCATACTCTGGCGATCCTGGCGCTGGCGGTGGCGATGCAACGCCGCGTCAGCCTGTGGTTTTATTGGAGCGGGGCGCTGTTGGCGCTCGGCACCGTACTGTTCAGCGGCAGCCTGTACTGTCTGGCGCTGTCACACCTGAAGGTCTGGGTTTATATCACGCCGGTTGGCGGCGTGTGCTTCCTGATCGGTTGGGCATTGATGTTGATTGGCGCTTTGCGTCTGAGGAAAAAGGCCGAGCGCCATGAATAAGATTGCGTTGTATTGCCGCCCTGGTTTTGAAAAAGAGTGTGCGGCGGAAATCACCGCCAAGGCAGCCGAGCTGGAAGTCTTTGGTTTTGCCAGGGTAAAAGATAACAGCGGCTACGTGCTGTTCGAGTGCTATCAACCGGATGACGCCGACCGCCTGGCGCGGGAAATCCCGTTCCGTGAACTGATTTTTGCCCGTCAGATGCTGGTGGTTGGCGAGCTGCTGCGCGACCTTCCGCCGGAAGATCGCGTGTCACCGATTGTCGGCATGTTGATTGGCGTGGTCGATCGCGGCGGCGAGCTGCGAGTGGAAGTGCCGGATACCAACGAAAGCAAAGAGCTGATGAAGTTCTGTCGTAAACTGACCGTGCCGCTGCGTGCCGCAATGCGTGAGCAAAAGGTGCTGATGGCGCGCGAGAACGCGACCCGTCCGGTGGTTCATGTGTTCTTTATCGCACCGGGTTGCTGTTACGTCGGCTACTCCTTCAGCAACAACAATTCGCCGTTCTATATGGGTATTCCGCGCCTCAAGTTTCCATCCGACGCGCCGAGCCGTTCTACGCTGAAACTTGAAGAGGCGTTCCACGTGTTCATTCCTGCCGATGAGTGGGACGAACGTTTGAGCAGTGGTATGCATGCGGTCGACCTGGGGGCTTGCCCGGGCGGCTGGACCTATCAACTGGTGCAACGCAGCATGATGGTGCATGCGGTGGATAACGGGCTGATGGCACAGAGCCTGATGGATACCGGGCAGGTTACGCATCACCGCGCCGACGGTTTCAAATACGAACCGAGCAGCAGCAAGATTTACTGGCTGGTGTGCGACATGGTGGAGAAACCGGCCAAGGTGACCAGCCTGATGATCCAGTGGTTGGTCAAAGGTTGGTGCCGTGAGGCAATTTTCAACCTGAAGCTGCCGATGAAAAAGCGTTACGAAGAGGTTTCGCAGAATCTGCAGACCATCAAGGAAGCGTTGGACGCGGTGGGCATCAGTTCAGAAATTCACGCCAAGCAGCTGTATCACGATCGTGAAGAAGTCACGGTACATGTGCGCCGCATGTGGTCGGCGGTGCCGGGCCGCCGCGACGAGCGCGAATAATTGACCGGGCGCTGCTTGCAGCGCCTTTAGCTAACCGGTAACCGCAACTGCTGCAGGTTGCCGGTTAACGTCAAATCGGTGCGCAGCGTGGCGACCTTTTTACTGACGTAAGCCATGTCGCGGTGTTGTTGCAATTTGCCGCGCCATTTTTCCGCCACCTGCTCCAGATCCTGATACAACCCATCCAACGTACCCGCTTGTTGTAACAACAATACCGCCGTTTTCGGCCCGATACCGGCCACGCCAGGAATTTTGCTGCTGCTTATTCCCGCCAGCCCCCAGTAATCCGCCAATTGCTGTGGCGCTACCCCGAACTCCTGCTGCACAAAGGGCATGTCCAGCCAACGTTTCTGGAAATAATCGCGGATCTGCACGCTGGGCGCCAACAGTTGGCAATAGCCTTTGTCGGTAGACACTATCGTCACCTGATGGCCGCCGCCGGCGACCTTTGCCGTCAGCGTTGCCGCCAGATCGTCCGCCTCATTGCCTGGCGAATGCCAACAGGCGACGCCGAGCGCTTCGAATGCCTGCCGCAGCTGTGGCATTTCCAGCTGTAAATTTTCCGGCATCGGCGAACGTCCGGCTTTGTAGTCGGGCAGAATTTGGTGACGCCAGCTTTCACTGCGGTCATCTTCGTCGAACACCGCCACCGCGTGCGTTGGCCGGCTATGTTGGATCAACTGTTGCAATGCATGCTGGCAGGCATTCACGCAGGGGGACCCCTGCACGGCGTGGATGCGGCGAATTAAGTTCAGGGCGTCAACAATCAGTAGGTGTATAGGCATTTACTCGTCGTCTTTCAAGCCGCAGCGTTGTTGACTTCACATACCCACCTCAGTTTCTGCAGGGGGCGAATATATTCGCCCGACCAATAAGGGCACTGCATACAGTGCCCCTGCAATACCTGAGTATGTTTGCCGCCTGGCTGCAACTTGAAATCCATAGAGGAGAGGCGGAGTAAAGTCAGATAAAAGAAGGGCGGCTTTACGCCGCCCGGAGGTATCAGGCTACGATTTCATAGCAGGGCACATAGGCGCTGCCCGGTAGCTTCATGCGGTGCTGGGCGACAAAACCCTGCAACAGGCTGTCCATTTGTTTCATCATCTGCGGCTCGCCATGCAGCTTGTACGGGCCGAATTGCTCGATGGCATGAATGCCATTTTCCTTCACGTTACCGGCCACAATGCCGGAAAACGCGCGGCGCAGCGCAGCGGCCAACTGTTCGGCCGGTTGGTCCGGATACAGATTGAGGTTCGCCATGTTTTCGTGGCTTGGCTCAAACGGCAACTGCAGATCGGGTGCGATGCGGATCGACCAGTTAAAACTGTAGGCATCACCGGTGTTGCGACGGTTCTCTTTCACCAGCGGCATGGCTTTTTTCATCTGCCGTGCCACTTCGGCCGGATCGTCGATGATGATGGTGTAATGGCGGCGCGCTTCGTCACCCAGGGTGTTCATGATGAACTCGTCCAGAACGCGGAAGTAATCTGCGCTCTCTTTCGGCCCGGTGAGGATTAGCGGTAATACCTGTTCGCTGTTTTCCGGATTCATCAAAATACCCAGCAAGTACAGCAGCTCTTCCGCCGTGCCGACGCCACCCGGGAAGATGATGATGCCGTGGGCGATGCGCACGAAGGCTTCCAGACGCTTTTCGATGTCCGGCATGATCACCAGCTCATTGACCAGCGGGTTAGGTGGTTCGGCGGCGATGATCGAAGGCTCGGTCATGCCGATAAAACGGCTGTTGCGGTAGCGCTGTTGCGCATGTCCCACGGCGGCGCCTTTCATCGGCGCTTCCATCGCTCCCGGCCCACAGCCGGTACAGATATTCAGTTCGCGCAGGCCAAGCTGGCTGCCGACCTTGCGGGCGTACAGGTATTCATTTTCATTGATGGAGTGACCGCCCCAGCACACCACCAGATTAGGATCTTCATCGAGGTGCAACGCTCGGGCGTTGCGCAGGATGGAGAATACCAGGTTGGTGATGTGGGCCGAATTTTCCAGGTTCAGATGCTGGAAACGGCCGGCGCTGTCGATCTGGCCGTGAACGAACAGGATATCGCGCAGCACGGCGAACAGGTTGGCCTGCAGAGAACGGATAATTCTGCCGTCGACGAAGGCGTCTTCCGGCGGATTGACCAGCTCGAGTTTGACCCCGCGCTCACGGCGCAGGACGTTGATATCAAAGGTTTCATAGCGTGAAAGCAGCTGTTTGCTGTTGTCGGTTTGACTGCCGGAATTCAACACGGCCAGCGAACAGTTGCGGAACAAACGGTACAGATCGCTGCTGGCGGTGCGCTTCAGCATGTCTACTTCCAGCTGCGACAGCAAATCCATAGAGCCAAGCGGGCTGATGTGTGTAATCAAGGTAACTCCTTTGCACCCGAAACGGGGCAGTAGTAATCCATACGCAGCAGAACAGCATCTCGTTATTGTTAGCGCACTGCGGTCAATTACTGGCCGCAGCCTTTCTTAACCTTACCGCCGTCCCCGGATTTTTACCAATACAAACCGCTCGTTAGCTTAGTTGTTGAGCAATGCTTCGCACTATTGGCGCGCCAGACGGCCATGCGACGGAACAAAGTCAAGGTTACTGCGCCAGGGATTGATGTCCAGCCCGCCGCGACGGGTGTAGCGGGCATACACCGACAGGCTCTCTGGCCGGCAATAGCGCATCAGATCGTTGAAGATGCGCTCAACGCACTGTTCGTGGAATTCGTTGTGGTGACGGAAGGACACCAGATAGCGCAGCAGCGCTTCACGATCGATTTGCGCGCCACGATACTGGATTTGCACCGACCCCCAGTCGGGTTGGTTGGTGATCAGGCAGTTTGACTTCAGCAGGTGGCTGACAAGCTGCTCTTCAACCTGACGGGTGCCGGTGGCGTTCAGCAGGTAATCGGCGTTGAACTCGTAGTTATCGATACGGATGTCTTGATGATCGATGCATTCTCCGTCCAACCGGGCGATCGGGCTGCCTTCCACCTGAGCGAGGCTGAACAAGGCGACGCTGACATCACCCTGCGCACAGGCGGACAGATCGCGTTGCAGCGTGCTGCGCACGGTCTCCCAGTCGGTAAATGGGGTCTGGTTAAAGCTGTTGAGATAAAGCTTGAAGCTTTTGGATTCAATCAGGTTGAGGCTGTTGGCGTTGAGGCTAATCTCGCCCACCGCGACCTGCGGCAAACCGTTGTCGTTCAGCCAGGAGAGCTCATACAGCGTCCAGATATCGGCACCGTGGAACGGCAGGCTGTCCGGATACAAACCCAGCGGTTCACGGTTCATGCTGCGCGGCACTGCCTGCAGCAGCTGAGCGTCGTAGCGATCGCGGTACGCGGTAGGTTTGCCCAGAGTCAGTTCCGACAGGGCGTGATGGTCTTGATAGGAGGACATCTGCTGTCACCTCGGTGATAGATAGGTACAATGGTCTCCAGTTTACCGTATGCGAGAAGAAATATGGACCATGATGTATCGCACGCTCTGCGTGAATTCACCCAGCGCTATGTCGATCTTTGGCAACTGGAGCGCGGTCATGCGCCGGCGAGCCAGGATTTGTACGGCGTGCCATCGCCTTGCATTATAGAAAACCGCGATGATGAAGTGCTGTGGTTGCCGCAGCCGTTCACCCCGGCGGCGACGCTGGAAAAGGTAGAGGCCGCGCTTGAGTTACGGTTGCAGCCAGACATTGGCCTGTTTTATACACAGCAGTATGCGGGGGATATGAGAGCGCAGTTTGGTGAGCATGATATAACCCTGTTGCAGGTGTGGAGCGAAGACGATTTTATTCGCCTGCAGGAGAATTTGATCGGCCATCTGGTGACGCAAAAGCGCCTGAAGCTGTCGCCGACGTTATTCCTGGCAACCACTGAATCAGAGATGACTATGGTCTCGCTGTGCAACGTCAGCGGCAATGTCGTACTGGAACAATTCGGCAGCGATAAACGCACCTTGCTGGCGGCTTCGCTGGGGAATTTCCTTGATGCATTGCGCCCGCAACTGAGTGTTTGACGCCGTACTGAGCATTATCTGTGTGCGAGATCTCTCACACGGGCTGTGAGAGATCGCTTTTAATTTTTCCTGGCTGATGACTTCAGTTGGGTTTATTGTTATCCAGATCAATTGGTTAGATTTACTTTAGGATAACTCTTAGCGCTAATTTCCCGTCATCCCTTCTCCGATCCCTTGTGAAGCCGGGATAATTAAGCGATCTTATGGTTACCGGAACGGATACGGTGGAGCAGGAAAGCGTCAGGACGATGCAGCTTCAGGAAGAAGAAGTGGATGCGCTCAGTGAAGAGCGAAGGATGGCGTCAGGAGATGCCCAGGATGTTTCAGGATTGAAACCAGGGACACCTCCAGGATGGAGATTGAGAGCCGGCACCGGATGGTTGGCGGGTCATGAAGACTAAGGAACCGCGTCAGGATGATGCTGCAGGACAGAGCAAGGATGGTTGGGTCAGGATGGCCGCAGGAAAAGTTTTCAAGGATTGAGCAGGGAGCACACTGTGTAGCGGGACAGCTATAAAACGAACCGGGGGCGCTGTTAACACAGTGCCCCCAACTTTTTATGGCGGTTTGTACCTTAAGTATCAAGGATACTTAACCCATCTCGAACTCTTCGGTATTGTTAACCAATAGCTCCCAGCGTATCGCCATTGCTCTGCTTTTTCGGCAGCAGGAACAGCGTGGCATAAATATCCAGTAGATATATCGCCGCCAGCAGGCTGATTGCCGCAGTGAAGGAAACCTGCGTAACCAATGCCCCAATCACCAATGGCCCCAGCCCGCCTACGCCGCGCCCGAGATTAAACAGAATATTTTGTGCGGTAGCGCGCGCCTGGACCGGATAGGTATCGGAGATCAACGCGCCGTAGCCGCCAATCATACCATTGACGAATAACCCCATTAGCGCGCCGGCGAACAGCATCCACATAGGGTCGCTAAGTTGCGCATAAGCCACGACCATTACCACTGCGCCAATCTGATAGGCAATAAATATCTTCCAGCGGGCAAAGCGATCGGCCAATACGCCAAACAGCCAGATGCCCAGTGTCATGCCGAGCACCGTTACCGCGGTCCACAAGCCAGACTTGGTCAGCGAAAAGCCGAAATTTTTTGCCAGGTAGGTCGGCATCCAAATCATCAGCCCGTAATAGCCGAAGTTCTGCACTGAGCACAGAATAAAAATGCCGATGCTGGCTTTGCTGGTGGCCCGGTCTTTAAACAGCAGCTTTACGCGCCGGGTAAAGGAGAGTTGCTGGCCACTATTTTGCTGGCGCACGAACTCTTCCGGCTCGCCCAGTGTGCGGCGGATCAGGAATGACGCCATTGCCGGCAGCAAGCCCACCAGAAACATGCCGCGCCAGCCGATATGCGTCAACAACAGCGGAGTGAGAAAAGCCGCCGCCAGTACGCCAAGCTGCCAACCCATGCCAACATAGGCAGAGGCGCGGTTGCGTTTTTCCGCCGGCCAGGCCTCGGCTATCAGCGCCATGCCGATACCGAACTCACCCCCCAACCCGATCCCCGCCAGCGTGCGATAGGCGAGCAAATCCCAGTAGCCCTGCGCCAGAGCGCACAGGCCGGTAAACAGGGAGAACATCAGGATGGTGATGGTCAGTACCCGGATGCGGCCAAAGCGATCGCTGAGGTGGCCGAAAATCACGCCGCCCAATACGGCGCCGATCAGCGTCCAGGTGACCAGCGAACCGGCTGCGGAAGAGCTCAGACCCAGTTCGATGCTGATGGCCGGCAGCATAAAGCCGAGGATCAGCAGATCAAAGCCGTCCATAGCGTAGCCGGTGACCGAAGCCAGCATGGCTTTGCCGGGCGTAGCATGATTTCTTATTGGTGTGATTGCAGGCATGTGTCTAATCTTTGCGGTTTATTCGGTGAGCTCATTGTGCCGTGTGGCGGCGGGCGTCACCAGATCAAATCGGTCGATATCACCAACTCAGCCGAATTTGGGCTATAAAGGGTAAAATGCTATGCTTTGCCGCCTTTCAGCCGCGCCGCTGAATATCATGGTTTAAACAGATCGGGAATGCAGATGAGTATACAAAATCAGGTTCGCCTTAGTTTGCAGGCGATTGAACAATCAATGCGAGAGCTGGCGCTGTGGCAAACCACACCGCCCGAGCCTGAAGCCTTCGCCAGCACCGAACCCTTCTGCGTAGACAGCATGCTGGCCGAAGAGTGGCTGCAATGGGTATTTCTGCCGCGGATGTACGCGCTACTGGATGCGCATGCGCCATTGCCGACGCGTTTCGCCATTACGCCTTACTTTGAAGAGGCGATGAAAGATAAGGATCCGAACTGCATGCCGCTGCTGGTGCTGCTGGAACGTTTGGATCTTATGTTGAATAAAGAACCGCAATAATGATTGAGATCCTTTACCAGGATGAGCACTTGGTGGCGGTGAACAAGCCATCGGGCTGGCTGGTGCATCGCAGCTGGCTGGATCGCCATGAAACCCGGTTTATGATGCAGACGGTGCGTGACCAGATCGGTCAGCACGTGTTTACCGTGCACCGCCTCGATCGCCCGACCTCCGGCGTGCTGCTGATGGCGCTGTCCAGCGAGGTTGCGCGCCTGCTGTCGCAGCAGTTCGAGCAACACCAGGTGCAAAAAACCTATCATGCGGTGGTACGTGGCTACGTACAGGAAGGGGCGACCCTCGACTATCCGTTGACGGAAGAACTGGACAAAATCGCCGATAAGCATGCCGCGGCCGATAAAGGCCCGCAGCCGGCGGTCACCCACTATCGGCCGCTGGCGCAGGTGGAGATGCCGGTCGCCATTGGCCGTTATGACAGCGCGCGTTACAGCCTGCTGGAACTGAAGCCGGAAAACGGCCGCAAGCATCAGTTGCGTCGCCATATGGTGCATCTTCGTCATCCGATCATTGGTGACAGCAAGCACGGCGACCTGCGCCAGAACCGCGGCATGGCCCAGCACTTCGGCTGCCCGCGCTTGATGTTGCACGCCAGCCATCTGCAGTTGAATCATCCTGTGACCGGTGAGCCATTATCTATTTCTGCACGCTGGGACGAACCCTGGCAGGGTGTCATGTCGCAGTTTGGCTGGGCAGGGTGTTTCCCCGAGCTCGCCGGGGTTGAGTTTAGTGCGGCTAACGGTCAGGATAACGGGTAATTTTTAAAGGTAATTGAGGGAGTAGGGGCAATGGCTCAGGTTGGAATCTTCGTGGGAACAGTCTACGGCAATTCATTGTTGGTGGCGGAAGAAGCGGAAAATATCCTTAGCGAACAGGGCCATGAGGTCAAACTGTTTGAGGAGGGGACGCTTGAGGCCTGGCAATTCTACCGCCAGCACCATGTGCTGGTGGTCACCTCCACCACCGGCCAGGGCGATTTGCCGGACAGCATTGCGCCTCTGTTTCATGCCATCCGCGATCAAATCGGCTATCAGCCGGAACTGCGCTATGGGTTGATTTCACTCGGTGATAGCAGTTACGACAATTTCTGCGGTGCCGGGCGTGCTTTTGACGCACTGTTGCAAGAGCAGGGGGCAACCCGCGTGGGTGAGGTGCTGGAGATAGATGCGATGGAACAGCCCGAGCCGGAAGTGGTTTCCTGCCCATGGGTTGAGCAATGGGGCACGCTGCTGAAATAATTTCCCCATCGCCTTTCAAGCCGCAGCGTTGTTGTCTGCAACTTGAAATTCATAGAGTAAACAAATAGTCACGCTTGTGGGCCGGGTGAACCGGCCCTGAGTTTATTTTCCGCGAGTCAGTTTTTCCAGATCGGATTCGATCTCGGCAATTTTGTGGGATACCACGCCTTCCAGATGACGCAGGTCATCAAGAATTTTGCGTTTCAGATCCACTTCAACCTGATCGCGCTGGCACAGCTGATCCAGTTCATCAATGACGTAACGCAGGTTCGGGTTGATCTCGTGAATTTCTTTGTAACCCTGGCCGGCGTTATCCGCCACCACGGTTTTGCGTTGACGCGGGTATTTGAACTTCACGCTCTTGGCAAAGAATTCGCCCTTATCCTTGCGGAAGTAAATCTTAAGAATGTCGTTATTGGCCTCCTGACGCAGGCTATAGCGATCGACATCTTCCGGTTGATTGATTCCCAAGCTTTTCAGGTTGTCATACATAATAGCGCCACCTTATAAATAGACTTTATTCCACGGTCTGGGATTATGGCGAAAAACCGTGCCAGAGACTGTGACTGCTCGCGTACTGAAGACAAAAAAATAGCGGGTTAATTACCCGCTATTTTAATTTAGTCGATGGTGCGCAATAACTCATTAATGCCGACTTTACTGCGGGTCTTGGCGTCGACTTTCTTGACGATGACCGCGCAGTACAGGCTGTAAGAACCGTCTTTGGACGGCAGGTTGCCTGAAACCACCACCGAGCCGGCCGGGACGCGGCCGTAATGCACTTCGCCGGTTTCACGGTCATAAATGCGGGTGCTTTGGCCGAGGTAAACGCCCATGGAGATCACGGAGCCTTCTTCGACGATCACGCCTTCAACCACTTCTGAACGCGCGCCGATGAAGCAGTTGTCTTCAATGATGGTCGGGTTGGCCTGCAGCGGCTCCAGTACGCCACCGATGCCGACGCCGCCGGACAGGTGAACGTTTTTGCCGATCTGCGCGCAGGAACCCACTGTAGCCCAGGTATCGACCATGCTGCCTTCGTCAACGTAAGCGCCGATATTCACGTAGGACGGCATCAATACGGTGTTGCGTGCGATGAATGCGCCCTGGCGAACGGTCGCCGGCGGCACCACGCGGAAACCTTCTTTCTGGAATCGCGCTTCGTCGTAATCAGCAAACTTCATCGGCACCTTGTCGTAATAGCGGGTTTCGGCGCCGTCCATCACTTTGTTGTCGTTGATACGGAAAGAAAGCAGCACGGCCTTTTTCAGCCACTGATGCGTTACCCACTGACCGTCAATCTTCTCGGCAACGCGCAGGGCGCCGCTGTCCAGTAGGCCGATCACCTGGTTTACCGCTTCGCGCGTTACGGTGTCCACGTTCGCCGGAGTGATATCCGCGCGGCGTTCGAAGGCGCTTTCAATAACGTTTTGTAATTGCTGCATGCTGTTCTCTGTCCTGATGTTGTTGTCTACGAAAAGGTTACTTGTATCACATTTTATCGTTTGGATTGAGGGCCTCTGTCAACCGTTGTTCCAACTTTCTGCGCGTTTCCGGATTAAGGGCGCGTCGATCGCTGTCGGCCAGAATAAATAAGTCCTCAACTCGCTCGCCAATGGTGGAAATGCGCGCGCCGTGCAGCGACAGGCCGAGATCGGCGAATACCTCGCCCACCCGCGCCAGCAGGCCGGGCTGGTCAAGTGCGGTCAGTTCCAGATAGCTGCGACGATCGGTATGCGTCGGCAGGAAGCTGACTTCGGTCGGCACGCTGAAATGGCGCAATTTGGAGGACGGCCGGCGCACGCGCGGCGGCTGATATTCCCGCTGGGTGATGGTCTGAACCAGCGCGTGGCGGATCGCCGCGTGGCGGTCCTGAGCCAGCGGGCTGCCGTCCGGTTCGAGCACGATGAAGGTATCCATCGCCATGCCGTCGCGGTTAGTGAAAATCTGTGCGTCATGCACGCTCAGGTTACGGCGGTCCATCTCGCCAGCCACGGCGGCAAAAAGGTAAGGGCGGTCCGGGCTCCAGATGAAGATTTCGGTGCCGCCGCGCGTCGCCTGGCGGCTGACCAGTACCAGCGGTTTGGTGGAGTCATGGGCCAGCAGATGGCGGGCGTGCCAGGCCAGTTGATTGGGCGAGTGGCGCAGGAAGTAGTCGGCCCGGCAGCGGCTCCAGATGCGGTGCAGCGCCTCTTCATCGATATTATCCATGCGCAGCAACGCCAACGCCTGCAGGCGATGGTGGCGTACCCGCTCGCGCAAGTCGGGGCTGTTTTGCATGCCGCGACGCAGCTGTTTTTCCGTAGCGAAGTACAGCTCACGCAACAGGCTCTGTTTCCAGCTGTTCCACAGGGTTTCGTTGGTGGCGCAGATATCGGCCACCGTCAGGCAAACCAGATAGCGCAGGCGGGTTTCGCTCTGCACTTCAGCGCTGAATTGCTGGATAACCGTGGGGTCCTGAATATCGCGGCGCTGCGCGGTCACCGACATCAGCAAATGGCAGCGCACCAACCAGGCTACCAGTTGAGCCTCACGCGAATTCAGACCGTGCAGTTCGGCGAACTCCAGCGCATCCTCTGCGCCGAGAAGCGAGTGGTCACCGCCGCGGCCTTTAGCGATATCGTGGAACAGCGCTGCCAGCAGCAGCAATTCCGGATTCGGCAGGCGCGGATAGAGTTCCACACACAGCGGATGGCGTGGCCGCGTTTCCGCATCGGCGAAGCTTTCCAGCTTTTGCAGTACGCGAATGGTGTGTTCGTCGACGGTATAGGCGTGGAACAGGTCGAACTGCATTTGCCCGACGATCTTGCCCCACTGCGGCATATAGGCCCAGAGCACGCTGTGGCGGTGCATCGGCACCAGCGCGCGCGCGACTGCGCCCGGATGGCGCAGAATGGCCATAAACAGATCGCGCGCCTCCGGAATGTTGCACAGTGGCTGCTTCAGATGGCGGCGCGCATGGCGCAACTGACGTACGGTGGTGGAATAAATTCCCTTGATTTCGCGGTTGCGCACCATCAGGTAAAACATCCGCATGATAGCTTCCGGCTGGCGGATGAACAGCGTTTCGTCACGCAGATCGATCAGATCGCCGCGCAGCTGGAAATCCTCGTTCAGCGGGCGTGGCTTTTCCGTGGCGTCCAATGCCAGTATCGCTTCGTCGAACAACTGGAGCAGCATGTGATTCAGTTCGCCGACGCGGCGCGTCATGCGGTAGAAATCCTTCATCATGCGCTCAACCGGTTCGTTGCCTTCGCCCTCATAACGCAGCAATTGCGCCACATTGAGTTGGCGATCGAACAGCAGCCGGTTGTCGTAACGCGGCAGCACCAGATGCAGGGCGAAGCGGATACGCCACAGGAAGCTCTGGCATTCATTGAGCTCGTTGCGTTCGGCCTGGGTGAGGAAGCCGAAACCGACCATTTCGTCCAGTGAGGTGGCGCCGAAGTGACGGCGCGCCACCCACAGCAAGGTGTGAATGTCCCGCAGGCCGCCGGGGCTGCTTTTGATGTCGGGTTCCAGATTGTAGCTGGTGCCGTGGTAACGCTGGTGGCGTTCCTGCTGCTCAGCCACCTTGGCGTGGAAAAATTGGGGGGAGGGCCAGAAACCGTCGCTGAAAATGTGTTTTTGCATCTGCAGGAACAGTGCGACGTCGCCGCAGATCATGCGCGACTCAATCAGGTTGGTGGCCACGGTCAGATCCGCCAGCCCTTCAAGCAGGCACTCTTCCAGCGTGCGTACGCTGTGGCCCACTTCCAGTTTCAGATCCCACAGCAGGGTGATAAATTCCCCTACGCGCTGCGACTGTTGCTCACTCAGGCGGCGCTGGCTGAGCACCAGCACGTCGATGTCAGAAAGCGGGTGCAGCTCGCCGCGGCCATAGCCGCCGACCGCCACCAGAGCGGTTTCCGGGATATCCTCGAAACCATAAAAAATCCACAGACGACGCAGCAGGCGATCGATAAAATCGCTGCGGGCCGCGACCAGGCTTTCGGCGCTGGAGCCGGCGTTGAACGCGGCCGCCAGCCACAGCTGAAATTGTTCAAGACGTTGTTTCAGCGCGCCGCAATTAATATCTTCATCACCGTAGGCATTGGGATACTCAGGCTGCTTCGGCACGGCCTGTTGCTCAATGACCGAGTGGCTCTGTTCGCGAAAATTTTCAGACATAGTACGCAGCCCATAAAAAAGGCCGGCAAAAGCCGGCCTGTGACATCATGCGTCGCGGCAGAACGCCGCGGCGCTTACATCTCGTGCGTAATGATGTTGGGGATGGTGTCATCCTTGCGCAACGTCATTATCTCGCAGCCGTTATCTGTGACCACAATAGTATGCTCATACTGCGCCGACAAGCTGCGATCTTTAGTTTTTACCGTCCAGCCGTCTTTCATGGTGCGGATGCGGTAGTCACCGGCATTGACCATGGGTTCGATGGTGAACGCCATGCCGGCCTGCAGCACCACACCGCCGTCATCGGCGTCATAGTGCAGCACCTGAGGTTCTTCGTGGAACACTTCGCCGATGCCATGACCGCAGTATTCGCGCACCACGGAAAACTTCTCGGCTTCGACGAATTTCTGGATCTCTTTGCCCAGGGTGCGAAGGCGGATGCCCGGCTTCACCATTTTCAGCGCCAGATACAGGCTTTCCTGGGTGACGCGACACAGCCGCTCGCCCAGAATAGTCGGCTTGCCGACGATGAACATCTTGGAAGTATCTCCGTGGAAGCCATCTTTAATGACGGTCACGTCGATATTGACGATATCGCCGTCCTTCAGCGCTTTGTCATCGCTCGGGATGCCGTGGCACACCACTTCGTTCACCGAGATGCAGACGGATTTCGGGAAGCCGTGATAGCCGAGGCAGGCGGAGATGGCCTGTTGCTCGTTGGTAATGTACTCGTGACAGATACGGTCCAGTTCGCCGGTGGTCACGCCAGGTTTGACGTGCGGCTCGATGATCTCCAGCACTTCGGCGGCCAGACGGCCTGCCACGCGCATTTTTTGGATGTCATCAGGTGTTTTAATTGAGATTGCCATGAAATTCGTCCGCAGGTGTCGTGCTCGCCGACAACAGAAAGAAATAGGAAGCAGTCTCTTATGGTATCAGCCCGGCCAGAGGCTGCCAAATTTGATTTCTCGGTGGCCCGGGAAACGCAACTAAAGTTGGTGTCGGTGGCGGGTTTATGGTATAAAGCGCGCCGGCGATCCGTAAGTTGGTCCTTGTGACCATAACGGAAAAAGCCGAAAATACTTTAACTGCACTCACATTGTGTAAATAACACACACGTATCGGCACATTCGCCGGGGTGCCCTGAGGTGATTTATCACCGCCGGGGTCGGCGTTATGGGATACGTGGAGGCATAACCCCAACTAATCTATATAGAGGTTTAATCATGGCAACTGTTTCCATGCGCGACATGCTCCAGGCCGGTGTACACTTTGGTCACCAGACCCGTTACTGGAACCCGAAAATGAAGCCTTTCATCTTCGGCGCACGTAACAAGGTTCACATCATCAACCTGGAAAAAACCGTACCAATGGCCAACGCAGCACTGGCTGAACTGACCAAGATCTCTTCCCGTAAAGGCAAGATCCTGTTCGTTGGTACCAAGCGCGCAGCAAGCGAAGCGGTAAAAGAATATGCCAACAACTGCGATCAGTTCTTCGTGAACCATCGCTGGTTGGGCGGCATGCTGACTAACTGGAAAACCGTTCGTCAGTCAATCAAGCGTTTGAAAGATCTGGAAATCCAGTCTCAAGATGGCACCTTTGACAAGCTGACCAAGAAAGAGGCGCTGATGCGTACTCGCGAACTGGCCAAGCTGGAAAACTCTCTGGGTGGTATCAAGGACATGGGTGGTCTGCCTGACGCTCTGTTCGTAATCGATGCAGATCACGAACACATCGCGATCAAAGAAGCCAACAACCTGGGTATCCCGGTATTCTCTATCGTTGATACCAACTCTGATCCAGACGGCGTTGACTTCATCATCCCTGGTAACGACGATGCAATCCGTGCAATCAAATTGTACCTGACTGCCGTTGCTGCCGCCGTCCGTGAAGGTCGTTCTCAAGATCTGGCCGTTCAGGCGGAAGAAAGCTTCGTAGAAGCTGAATAATAAGGCAAGCTCGTCACAGAGCCCTTATTAACCAGGTATTGAATATGTTGGTTAGAGGGGCCTAAATAGGCCCCTTTTGCTTATCTGAATGAGAACTATCTCCGTGCGAGATAACCGAGGAAAAAGAAATGGCTGATATTACCGCTGCCCTGGTAAAAGAACTGCGCGAGCGTACTGGCGCTGGCATGATGGATTGTAAAAAAGCTCTGGTCGAATCTAACGGCGACATCGAGCTGGCAATCGAAAACATGCGTAAATCCGGTGCGATCAAAGCAGCGAAAAAAGCAGGCAACGTAGCTGCTGACGGCGTGATCAAAACCAAGATCGAAGGCAACTACGGCGTGATCGTAGAAGTTAACTGCCAGACTGACTTCGTTGCTAAAGATGCCGGTTTCCAGGCGTTCGCGGACAAAGTGCTGGAAGCCGCTGTTGCAGGCAAAATCACTGATGTTGACGTCTTGAAAGCACAGTTCGAAGAAGAACGTGTAGCACTGGTTGCAAAAATCGGCGAGAACATCAACATCCGTCGCGTAGCTTCCCTGGAAGGCGAAGTGTTGGGCAGCTACCTGCACGGCGCACGCATCGGCGTTCTGATTGCCGCCAAAGGCGCTGACGAAGAACTGGTTAAGCAAATTGCCATGCACGTTGCGGCTAGCAAACCTGAATTCGTGAAGCCTGAAGACGTGTCTGCTGAAGTGGTAGAAAAAGAGTACCAGGTTCAGTTGGACATCGCCATGCAGTCTGGCAAGCCGAAAGAAATCGCAGAGAAAATGGTTGAAGGCCGCATGAAGAAATTCACCGGCGAAGTTTCTCTGACCGGTCAACCTTTCGTTATCGAGCCAAGCAAAACCGTTGGCCAAGTGCTGAAAGAGCACAACGCTGACGTTGTTAACTTCATCCGCTTCGAAGTGGGCGAAGGCATCGAGAAAGTTGAAAATGACTTTGCTGCTGAAGTTGCAGCAATGAGCAAACAGTCTTAATGACTGTTAATGGAGCCGCCATCTGGCGGTTCCATTTTATCCAGCCAGAATTACACCGGTGGCAGGCCCTGTGGCACTATACTCAGCACAGGCGCGCTTCATCGGCTGAAATCCCCAATACTAATACTGCTTCTTAGGACAGAACACCATGGCAACCAATGCAAAACCCGTATATCAGCGTATTCTGCTCAAACTGAGTGGCGAAGCCCTGCAAGGCGCAGAAGGTTTTGGTATCGACGCCAGCGTTTTGGATCGCATGGCTCAGGAAGTGAAAGAGCTGGTCGAACTGGGAATTCAGGTCGGTGTAGTGATTGGCGGCGGTAACCTGTTCCGCGGCGCGGGTCTGGCGCAGGCCGGAATGAACCGCGTAGTGGGCGACCACATGGGAATGCTGGCTACCGTGATGAACGGCCTGGCTATGCGTGATGCACTGCACCGTGCCTATGTGAACGCCCGCCTGATGTCGGCCATCCCGTTGAACGGCGTGTGCGACAACTACAGCTGGGCCGAGGCAATCAGCCTGCTGCGTAATAACCGCGTGGTTATCTTCTCTGCCGGTACCGGCAACCCGTTCTTCACCACCGATTCAGCAGCTTGCCTGCGTGGGATTGAGATTGAAGCCGACGTGGTACTGAAAGCGACCAAAGTCGATGGTGTATACTCCGCCGATCCGGTCAAAAACCCGGATGCGACGCTGTACGAACATATAACCTATCAGGACGTGCTTGAGCGCGAGCTGAAAGTGATGGACCTGGCGGCGTTTACGCTGGCCCGCGATCACGGTCTGCCGATCCGCGTATTCAACATGAACAAACCGGGCGCGTTGCGCCGCGTGGTGATGGGTGAAAACGAAGGTACGCTGATCAGCAAATAAAGCTGTTCTGCCAAATTTAGCGGGAGCGGGTAACGCCGAGCGTTGAGCGCTTTCCTCAAGTAAAATTCACGGGCTATACTGATGTATGGCCTGCCAAGTAACCCGTTTCTAAAGGTTCGCAACGTGATTAATGAAATCAGAAAAGATGCTGATTCACGCATGGAAAAAAGCGTAGAAGCATTCAAAAACCAAATCAGCAAAATCCGTACCGGCCGTGCTTCCCCAAGCATCCTGGACGGCATCATGGTGGAATACTATGGTTCTGCTACGCCGCTGCGTCAGCTGGCTAACGTGACCGTAGAAGACTCCCGCACTCTGGCCATCAACTTGTTTGATCGTTCCCTGGGTTCAGCGGTAGAAAAAGCCATCATGTCTTCAGACCTCGGGCTGAACCCAAGTTCAGCAGGCAGCGTGATCCGCGTTCCGCTTCCTCCTCTGACCGAAGAACGCCGTAAAGATCTGATCAAAGTTGTGCGCAACGAAGCCGAGCAGGGCCGCGTGGCCGTGCGTAACGTTCGCCGCGACGCCAACGACAAAGTTAAAGCGCTGCTGAAAGACAAAGAAATCAGCGAAGACGAAGATCGTCGTTCACAGGAAGATGTTCAAAAATTGACCGATGCTTACATCAAACTTCTGGATGCCGCTCTGGCGGATAAAGAAAAAGAGCTGATGGATTTCTAATCAGCATCGCGCAGAAAAAAAGCGTCGCCTGGGCGGCGCTTTGTTTTTTGTGGCGCAGATCCCGTTTCATCGTACTGATTGATCATGGACAAGCGGTGGCCAAGGTTACACACTGGAACACCTCCGATCTCATCAGACAGTTATTCAGAGTGAACTCATGAAGCAACTGACTATTCTTGGTTCCACCGGCTCAGTGGGAACCAGCACCCTGGCCGTGGTCAGGGAAAATCCCGACCGTTTTGCGATTAAAGCGCTGGTAGCAGGCCGCAATGTAGCGGTGATGGCGCAACAGTGTATGGAGTTTCGCCCGGCTTATGCTGCGATGGCGGACGAAGGCGCTGCGCGCGAACTGCGTGACGTACTGGCGGAAAACGGCGTTGGCACAGAGGTGCTGGCGGGTGAACAGGCCGCCTGTGAGTTGGCGGCGCTGGATGATGTCGATCAGGTCACCGCTGCTATTGTTGGCGCTGCCGGACTGTTGCCGACGCTGGCGGCGATCCGCGCCGGCAAGCAGGTATTGCTGGCGAACAAAGAGTCGCTGGTGACCTGTGGCCGACTGTTTATGGACGCGGTACAAAAGAGCCAGGCACAATTATTGCCGCTGGACAGCGAGCATAACGCGATTTTTCAGAGTTTGCCTGAAAGCATTCAGCGTCAGTTGGGATACTCTTCATTGGTCGAACATGGTGTTTCGCGCATTGTGCTTACCGGTTCCGGCGGTCCGTTCCGTACTACGCCGTTGGACCAGTTTGCCACAATGACGCCGGACCAGGCTTGCGCCCACCCTAATTGGTCAATGGGGCGCAAGATCTCGGTGGATTCCGCCACCATGATGAACAAAGGACTGGAATATATTGAGGCCCGTTGGCTGTTCAACGCTTCGGCTGAACAAATGGAAGTGATTCTGCACCCGCAGTCGGTGATTCACTCGATGGTGCGCTATGCTGATGGCAGCGTGTTGGCCCAGTTGGGCACGCCGGATATGCGTACGCCAATCGCTCATGCGATGGCTTACCCGCAGCGGGTCAACTCTGGCGTGGAAGCGCTGGATTTCTGCCGTATCGGTTCGTTGACCTTTGCCGAACCTGAGCGGGAGCGTTACCCCTGCCTTTATCTGGCGATTGACGCCTTTGATGCCGGTCAGGCGGCAACTACCGCGCTGAATGCGGCTAACGAAGTGGCCGTTGCGTCCTTCCTGCAAGAGCAGATTCGCTTTACCGATATTGCGGCAGTGAACCAAAAAGTAGTCGAACGGTTGTCTTTGCAGGAACCGTCCTGCATTGATGCGGTCTTAGACATAGATCGTCGGGCCCGTGAAGTTGCCGTTGGGGTAGTGAAGTCACTGCGTGGTTGATACCGGCTATTATCCTATTTTGTTCGTAAATTACGCGTGCCGCAGTGGGGCCGTTTGTTCATGCCCGGCTGAGGTGGTATAGTCTGCGCCACTTGTCAGCGGTTATACCGTTGAATTATGGCCTGATTGGCATCTTGGATGCCGATAGCGCCCCGGATATCACCGGGTGTGCGCAGGCAGACTGAAAAGCCGTGTCGGGCACACGGCTTTTTTTGCGCGTAAGGGCCTGATGTTCCGGAAGGGCAGTTGTATTTCTATTGAGGAAATAAGTACGAGTTATGTCGTCCGCAAATCAACAAGAGGCTAATCCGTCCGTCTTTGGGCCACGACATGTCGCCATTATTATGGACGGCAACGGGCGCTGGGCTAAACGTCAGGGCAAGTTACGTGTCTTCGGTCATAAAGCAGGGGTGAAATCGGTACGTCGCGCGGTCAGT
This sequence comes from Serratia inhibens, assembly GCF_003591175.1. Classification (GTDB taxonomy): domain Bacteria; phylum Pseudomonadota; class Gammaproteobacteria; order Enterobacterales; family Enterobacteriaceae; genus Serratia; species Serratia inhibens. The sequence goes on from NZ_QYYG01000009.1 coordinate 183,203, forward strand.
TTTGCCGCCAACAACCATTTAGATGCACTCACGCTTTATGCCTTCAGCAGTGAGAACTGGAATCGTCCGGTACAGGAAGTCTCCGCGCTAATGGAGCTCTTTGTCCGTGCCTTGGATAGTGAAGTAAAAAGCCTGCATAAACATAACGTCAGACTGCGGGTGATCGGCGACATCAGCCGTTTCAGCACGCGTTTGCAGGAGCGGATCCGTCGCTCTGAGCAGCTGACAGAAAATAACGATGGCCTGACGCTCAACATCGCCGCCAACTATGGTGGTCGTTGGGATATCATTCAGGGAGTAAGAGGGCTGGCTGAGCAGGTGCAGGGTGGTTTGCTGCGTCCGGATCAAATCAGCGAAGAGTTATTGGGCGAACGGGTCTGCATGAACGATTTGGCACCGGTGGATCTGGTTATCCGCACCGGTGGCGAACATCGCATCAGTAACTTCTTGCTGTGGCAAATTGCTTATGCCGAGCTTTACTTTACTGATGTACTCTGGCCTGATTTTGATGAACTTGTCTTTGAAGGTGCGCTGAATGCATTTGCACAACGTGAGCGTCGCTTCGGGGGAACAACACCTAACGGCGCCGATGCGTCCTAGGGGGAACTTTTGCTGAAGTATCGCCTCATAACCGCTCTGATCTTGATTCCGATTGTTATCGCGGCGCTGTTTTTGCTGCCGCCGGTGGGCTTTGCCCTGGTAACGCTCGTTGTGTGCATGTTAGCTGCCTGGGAGTGGGGCCAACTGGCCGGTTTTACTTCCCGCTCGCAGCGCATCTGGTTGGCGATACTGTGTGGTTTCCTGCTGGTTCTGATGATGCTCAGTATTCCAGCCTATCACCAGTCGGTCCATTTGCCTCAGGTAGGCGGGCCGCTGTGGCTGTCACTGGCCTGGTGGCTGGCGGCGCTGCTGCTGGTGCTGTTTTATCCCGGCTCCGCGGCGCTGTGGCGTAATTCACGCCCGATTCGCCTGCTCTTTGGCCTGTTGACCATTGTGCCGTTCTTTTGGGGCATGCTGGCATTGCGTCAATTCGGCTACGAACAAAATCATTTCACCGGTGCCTGGTGGTTGCTGTATGTGATGCTGCTGGTCTGGGGCGCGGATTCCGGCGCTTATATGTTCGGCAAGCTATTTGGCAAGCACAAGCTGGCGCCGAAGGTTTCTCCAGGGAAAACCTGGGAAGGATTAATCGGCGGTCTGGTTACCTCGGCATTGATATCCTGGCTGTTTGGTCGTTATGCACCCTTGAATGTGGTGCCGGCAACCTTACTGATTTGTTCGGTGATCGCCGCGCTGGCCTCGGTGCTGGGCGACCTTACCGAGAGCATGTTCAAACGCGAAGCGGGTATCAAAGACAGTGGTCATCTGATCCCGGGTCATGGCGGAATACTGGATCGTATCGACAGCCTGACCGCAGCAGTGCCTGTATTTGCCTGCCTGATGCTGTTAGTGTTTTAATCCGTCAACGGCGGGGAGTGAAGGGATTATGGTTAGCGTGCTCTGGAACTTGGTCGCATTTCTTGTTGCGCTCGGTGTTTTAATCACCGTGCATGAGTTCGGGCACTTTTGGGTCGCCCGTCGCTGCGGCGTCCGTGTAGAACGCTTCTCCATTGGTTTTGGGCGCGCATTATGGCGCCGCACAGACCGCCAGGGCACCGAGTATGTGATTGCCCTGATCCCGCTGGGCGGTTATGTGAAGATGCTTGATGAGCGGGTTGATTCGGTTGCGCCGGAACTCCGTCATCAGGCATTTAACAATAAAACCGTATGGCAACGCGCAGCTATTATCAGCGCCGGCCCCATCGCCAACTTCCTGTTTGCTATCCTTGCTTATTGGCTGGTGTTCATTATCGGCGTGCCCAGTTTCCGTCCGGTGATTGGTGAAATATCACCACAATCGATTGCCGCACAAGCCGAAATTTCGCCCGGAATGGAACTAAAGTCCGTTGATGGCATCGAAACGCCTGATTGGGAGTCAGTTCGTTTGGCTCTGGTGGCGAAGATTGGCGACGCGGAAACCGAAGTGGGTATCGCTCCGTTCGGCTCTTCGCAGGTAGTGACTAAAACCCTGGATTTACGCCAGTGGAATTTTGAGCCTGACAAGCAAGATCCCGTGGTAGCACTGGGTATTATTCCGCGCGGCCCACAGATAGAATCAGTTCTTGCCGAAGTGCAGCCGGATTCGGCGGCGCAAAAGGCGGGTTTGCAAGCGGGGGACAGGATCGTTAAAGTCGATGGTCAGTTGTTGGGCCGTTGGCAAACGTTGGTCAAGCGGATCCACGATGGTCCTGGGCAACCGCTGGTTTTAGAGATTGAAAGAAACGGCGCCCCCTTGTCTTTGACGCTGATACCGGATACAAAGCCGGTGGGAAAAGACAAAAGCGTGGGGTTTGCGGGCATCATTCCGAAAGTGTTGCCGCTGCCGGCCGAGTATAGAACGATTCGTCAGTATGGACCTTTCCCGGCGCTGTATCAGGCCGGGGACAAGACTTGGCAGCTTATGCGGCTTACGGTCAACATGCTGGGTAAATTAATAACCGGTGATGTAAAGCTGAACAACCTGAGTGGCCCGATTTCGATTGCACAGGGAGCAGGGGCGTCAGCTGGGGTCGGGTTTGTGTATTATCTGATGTTTCTCGCGTTGATCAGTGTCAACCTGGGTATCATCAACCTGTTCCCATTACCGGTGTTAGATGGTGGGCATCTCCTCTTCCTGGCGATAGAAAAGCTGAAGGGTGGGCCGGTTTCCGAGCGAGTACAGGACTACAGTTACCGCATTGGTTCGATCGTGTTGGTGCTTTTAATGGGTCTTGCACTTTTCAATGATTTTTCTCGTCTTTAGGGGCGAGAATAGGTTAGGAAGAACGCATAACAACGATGGCGATGAAAAAGTTGCTCATAGCGTCGCTGCTGTTTGGCAGCGCCACCGTATACGGTGCAGACGGGTTCGTAGTGAAAGATATTCATTTCGAAGGCCTGCAGCGAGTCGCCGTCGGTGCGGCGTTACTCAACATGCCGGTTCGCGTAGGCGATACCGTCACTGACGATGATATCAGTAATACCATCCGTGCCTTGTTTGCCACTGGCAACTTCGAGGACGTTCGCGTGCTGCGCGATGGTAATACGCTGATTGTTCAGGTTAAGGAACGCCCTACCATTGCCAGCATCACTTTCTCCGGCAACAAGTCGGTGAAGGATGACATGCTCAAGCAAAACCTGGAGGCCTCTGGCGTTCGGGTTGGCGAGGCGCTCGACCGCACCACGATTTCCAGCATTGAAAAAGGGTTGGAAGACTTCTACTACAGCGTCGGCAAATACAGTGCCTCGGTGAAAGCCGTAGTCACGCCATTGCCGCGTAACCGTGTCGACCTGAAATTGGTGTTCACGGAAGGGGTTTCCGCCAAGATTCAACAAATCAACATTGTCGGCAACCATGCCTTCACTAACGATGAGCTGATTTCACGCTTCCAACTGCGTGATGAAGTACCGTGGTGGAACGTGGTTGGCGATCGCAAATACCAGAAACAAAAGCTGGCGGGCGATCTTGAAACCCTGCGCAGTTTCTATCTGGACCGCGGTTACGCACGCTTCAACATTGATTCGACTCAGGTCAGCCTGACGCCGGACAAAAAAGGCATCTACATCACCATCAATATCACCGAAGGTGAGCAGTACAAGCTCAGCGGCGTGATGGTGAACGGCAATCTGGCCGGGCACTCGGCGGAAGTCGCACAGTTGACCAAGATCGAACCGGGTGAACTGTATAACGGCAGTAAAGTGACCAAGATGGAAGACAACATCAAAACGATGTTGGGCCGTTATGGTTATGCTTACCCGCGAGTTGCCACTCAGCCCGAGATCAACGACGCGGATAAAACCGTCAAGTTGCACGTGAATATCGATGCGGGCAACCGCTTCTACGTGCGCCGTATCAAGTTTGAAGGCAACGACACCAGTAAAGACTCCGTTCTGCGCCGTGAAATGCGTCAGATGGAAGGTGCGTGGCTGGGCAACGCTCAGGTCGAACAGGGTAAAGAACGTCTGAACCGTTTGGGTTATTTTGAAACGGTCGATGTGGAAACCCAGCGCGTGCCGGGTACTGCCGATCAGGTTGACGTTACCTACAAGGTGAAGGAGCGCAACACCGGTACCTTCAACTTCGGCGTCGGTTACGGCACCGAGAGCGGCGTCAGCTTCCAGGCTGGCGTGCAGCAGGACAACTGGCTGGGTACCGGCTATTCCGTCGGCATCAGCGGCACCAAGAACGACTACCAGACGTATACCGAGCTGTCGGTAACCAACCCGTACTTCACCGTTGACGGTGTTAGCCTGGGTGGCCGTATCTTCTACAACGACTTTAAAGCGGATGATGCGGACCTGTCCGACTATACCAACAAGAGTTACGGTATAGACGGTACTTTGGGCTTCCCGATCAACGAAAACAACTCGTTGCGTACCGGCTTGGGTTATGTGCATAACGGCCTGTCGAACATGCAGCCACAGATTGCCATGTGGCGTTATCTGGACTCGATGGGTCTGAACCCGAACACCACCGATCGCGCCAGCTATTCTGCCGATGACTTCACGCTGAATCTGGGTTGGACCTATAACAACCTTGACCGTGGTTATTTCCCAACCTCGGGTAACCGCACCACGCTGAATGGTAAAGTCACCATTCCGGGGTCGGATAACGAATACTACAAGATGACGCTGGACAGCGTGCAATACGTGCCGATCAACGACGACCGCACCTGGGTGCTGTTGGGTCGTGGTCGTCTGGGTTATGCCGATGGTCTGGGCGGTAAAGAGATGCCGTTCTACGAGAACTTCTACGCCGGCGGCTCAAGTACGGTTCGTGGTTTCGGGTCGAATACCATTGGTCCGAAAGCGGTGTACTACAATTCCAACTCTTACAATTGCGCATATACTGGCGGGAACACGACTACGCGTCCGGGCATTTGTAATTCGGATGATGCAGTGGGTGGTAACGCCATGGCAGTTGCCAGTATGGAGCTGATCACGCCAACGCCATTTATCAGTGAAAAATACGCCAACTCAGTGCGTACCTCACTGTTCATGGATGCAGGCACCGTGTGGGATACCAACTGGGATAACAGCAAGACGCAAGGCTACGACATTCCGGACTACAGTAAAGCGAGCAATATCCGCGTTTCTGCCGGTATTGCCCTGCAATGGATGTCACCGCTGGGGCCGTTGGTGTTCTCTTACGCCAACCCGCTCAAGAAATACGAAGGCGACAAGTCCGAACAGTTCCAGTTTAACATTGGCAAGACCTGGTAACAGGTCCCGCCTCTGGGTATAGCAGTTATTAAGAATCGCAAATGCCAGATGCCCGAAAGGACACAGAGAGATGATTCTCATTGTTTCACGGGATAAGTCTGGCAGATTGTGTACTTCAAGTGTCATATGACACAAATGGGTGATGGTAAGGAGTTTATAGTGAAAAAGTGGTTGTGTGCCGCAGGCCTCGGTTTAGCAATGGCTGCTTCAGCTGGCGTTCAGGCAGCAGATAATATCGCTGTAGTTAACGTCTCCAGCATTTTCCAACAGTTGCCAGCACGTGAAACCGTGGCTAAACAGCTGGAAAACGAGTTCAAAGGCCGTGCGGGCGAACTTCAGAACATGGAGCGTAGCCTTCAGACCAAAATGCAACGTTTGCAACGTGATGGCGCTACCATGAAAGCCAGCGATCGCAGCAAATTGGAAAAAGACGTGATGGCTCAGCGCGAGCAGTTCTCTCAGAAAGCTCAGGCTTTTGAGCAGGACAACCGTCGCCGTCAGATGGAAGAGCGTAACAAGATCCTGAGCCGTATTCAGGACGCTGTGAAATCTGTTGCCAGCAAAGAAGGCTACGACGTAGTTATCGATGCTAACGCCGTTGCTTACGCAGGTTCTTCTAAAGACATCACTGCCGACGTGCTGAAACAGGTTAAATAACAAATGCTTTCAATTCGACTGGCTGATTTAGCGCAGCAGTTGGATGCACAATTGCACGGTGATGGCGATCTCGTCATCACCGGCATTGCTTCTATGCATTCGGCACAGGCTGGCCAAATCACGTTTTTGTCAAACAGCCGCTATCAAGAGCAGCTGGCCTCCTGCCTGGCAAGCGCAGTAGTGCTTACCGAGGCAGATCTACCACACTGCCGTTCTGCGGCGCTGGTGGTTAAAAACCCTTATCTGACTTACGCGCGCATGGCGCAACTGATGGACACCACGCCGGCTCCGGCTCAGGATATCGCCCCAAGCGCGGTCATCTCACCTGCAGCTACTCTGGGGCAGAATGTTGCCATCGGGGCGAATGCGGTGATCGAGTCAGGTGCAGTACTCGGCGATAACGTGGTTATCGGCCCGGGTTGCTTTATCGGCAAACGCGCACGCATTGGCGCAGGTACGCGTCTGTGGGCGAATGTAACTATTTATCATGAAGTCGAGATCGGCCAGCAATGCCTGATCCAATCAGGCACTGTGATTGGCGCTGATGGTTTCGGCTATGCCAACGAACGCGGCGACTGGATTAAAATCCCCCAGTTGGGCACGGTGATTATCGGCGATCGCGTCGAGATCGGCGCTTGCACCACCATTGACCGCGGCGCGTTGGATAACACCCAGATCGGGAATGGTGTTATCATCGACAACCAATGCCAGATTGCACATAACGTTGTGATTGGCGACAATACTGCCGTCGCCGGCGGTGTGATTATGGCGGGCAGCCTGAAAATCGGCCGCTATTGCCAGATCGGCGGAGCCAGCGTGATCAACGGTCACATGGAGATCGCCGATAAGGTTGTTGTCACTGGAATGGGAATGGTTATGCGACCAATCACCGAACCTGGGGTATACTCTTCGGGCATTCCGTTACAACCCAACAAAGTTTGGCGTAAAACCGCTGCGTTGGTGATGAATATCGATGAGATTAGCAAGCGCTTAAAAGCTGTCGAACGAAAAGTCGAAAAAGACTAATCACTGCCGCCCGCCTCGCTGGGTACAAAACGAAACGCGTTGGTCATAAGACCAAAAGCGCAAAGAGTTGTTAATTTGCGGCCTGCATGATGATCTCCTTTTGGGGTCAGCGCAGGCCGTGTTGTTGATGCCATCAGTTTTTAGAGACAGGAAGAGTATTTTGACTACTGACACTCATACTCTGGATATTGCAGAAATTTTGGAGTTGCTTCCTCACCGTTACCCGTTCTTGCTGGTCGATCGCGTCCTTGATTTTGAGGAGCACAAATTCCTGCGTGCGGTGAAGAACGTATCTGTAAATGAGCCGTTTTTCCAGGGGCATTTCCCTGGCAAGCCGATTTTTCCAGGCGTATTGATTCTGGAAGCAATGGCGCAGGCCACCGGTATTCTGGCGTTTAAAAGCGTCGGCAAGCTGGAGCCGGGCGAATTGTATTACTTTGCCGGTATCGACGAAGCCCGTTTCAAACGACCGGTAGTGCCAGGCGATCAGATGATCATGGAAGTCACCTTTGAGAAAACTCGTCGCGGTCTGACGCGCTTCAAAGGCGTAGCAACCGTTGACGGCAAAATTGTTTGCGAAGCAACCATGATGTGTGCGCGCAGCCGGGAGTCTTAATCCGTGATTGACAAAACCGCCTTTATCCATCCAAGCGCGATTATCGAAGAAGGCGCCATTATCGGCGCTGGCGCGCACATCGGTCCCTTCTGTTACGTCGGCTCCCAGGTGGAAATCGGCGCTGGCACGGTACTGAAATCCCACGTTGTGGTGAATGGTGTGACCAAAATCGGCCGCGACAATCAGATCTATCAATTTGCCTCTATCGGCGAAGCGAATCAGGATCTGAAATACGCGGGTGAACCGACGCGTGTCGAGATTGGCGATCGCAACCGCATCCGCGAAAGCGTCACCATTCATCGCGGCACGGTGCAAGGCACCAGTCTGACCAAGATCGGCGACGACAACCTGTTCATGGTGAACGCGCACATTGCCCATGACTGTATCGTCGGTAATCGCTGTATTTTCGCCAACAACGCGACGCTGGGCGGCCACGTTGAGGTTGATGATTATGCGATCATTGGCGGCATGACGGCAGTGCACCAGTTCTGTGTGATTGGTGCTCACGTTATGGTTGGCGGCTGTTCAGGCGTTGCTCAGGATGTGCCACCTTTTGTCATCGCGCAGGGTAATCACGCCACGCCATTCGGTATCAACATCGAAGGGTTGAAGCGTCGTGGTTTTGATAAAGAGGCGCTGCATGCCATTCGCAATGCCTACAAACTGCTTTATCGCAGCGGTAAGACGCTGGACGAAGCCAAGCCTGAAATCGAAGCCCTGGCCAAAGAGCAGCCGGTCGTGCAGCAGTTCCTCGATTTCTTTGGCCGTTCAACCCGCGGTATTATTCGCTGACCTATGCAAAATCGTCCATTGACTATCGGATTGGTCGCCGGAGAAACTTCCGGTGATATTCTTGGCGCCGGTTTAATCCGCGCGCTCAAGGCGCAGATCCCCGACGCGCGTTTTGTTGGCGTCGCCGGCCCGCTGATGCAGGCTGAAGGCTGCGAAACCTGGTACGAAATGGAAGAGCTGGCGGTAATGGGCGTGGTGGAAGTGCTTGAGCGCTTGCCACGCCTGTTGAAGATCCGCAAGGATCTTACCCGCCGGTTCAGTGAGTTGAAGCCGGACGTGTTTGTCGGCATCGATGCGCCCGACTTCAATATCACGCTGGAAGGCCGTCTCAAGCAGCGCGGCATCCGCACTATCCACTATGTCAGCCCGTCGGTCTGGGCCTGGCGTCAGAAGCGCGTTTTCAAAATTGGCAAAGCCACCGATCTGGTGCTGGCGTTTCTCCCTTTCGAAAAAGCGTTTTACGATCGTTTCAACGTTCCCTGTCGGTTTATCGGCCATACCATGGCCGACGCCATGCCGCTGCAGCCGGACAAACTGGCCGCGCGCGCTACGCTGGGCATAGCCCCGGATGCACGCTGCCTTGCCCTGTTACCGGGGAGCCGTGGTGCGGAGGTCGAGATGCTGAGCGCCGACTTCCTGAAGACCGCCCAACTGCTTCGTACCCGTTATCCTGAGCTGGAAGTGGTGGTGCCGCTGGTCAACGCCAAACGGCGCGAACAGTTCGAACGTATCAAGGCTGAAGTGGCACCGGAGCTGACCGTTCATCTGCTGAACGGCCAGGGACGTGAGGCAATGATCGCCAGCGATGCGGCATTGCTGGCCTCGGGCACTGCAGCGCTGGAGTGTATGCTGGCCAAATGCCCGATGGTGGTGGGTTATCGCATGAAGCCGTTCACCTTCTGGTTGGCGCAGCGGTTGGTGAAGACGCCGTATGTCTCGCTACCTAACCTGCTGGCCGGGCGTGAAATCGTCACCGAACTGTTGCAGCACGACTGCGTGCCGGACAAATTGGCGGCCGCTCTGATGCCGTTGCTGGAAGACAGCCCGCAGACCGAAGATCTGAAACAGACTTTCCTTACCTTGCACCAAAGCATCCGTTGCGGTGCTGATGAACAGGCCGCTCAGGCTGTGTTGGAGCTGGCAAAAGCATGATTGAACCCTTTATCTATCCCGCCGCCACGTTGATTGCCGGTGTGGACGAGGTAGGCCGTGGCCCCTTGGTGGGCGCAGTAGTGACCGCCGCAGTGATCCTCGACCCCGCGCAGCCGATTATTGGCTTGGCGGACTCGAAAAAACTCAGTGAAAAACGCCGTCTGGCACTGTATGACGAAATCGTGGAGAAGGCCTTGTCCTGGAGCCTGGGGCGCGCAGAGCCGGACGAGATCGATCGGTTGAACATCCTGCATGCCACCATGTTGGCGATGCAGCGTGCGGTTGCCGGATTGCATATCGCGCCGGACATGGTATTAATCGACGGTAACCGTTGCCCGAAATTGCCAATGCGCTCGCAGGCGATGGTGAAGGGAGATAGCCGCGTGGCTGAAATCAGCGCCGCCTCCATTCTGGCGAAGGTGACGCGCGATCGCGAAATGACCGAATTGGACCGCGAGTTCCCGGATTACGGTTTTGCGCAGCATAAAGGCTATCCGACCGCCTTCCACCTGGAGCGCTTGGCCGTGCTGGGTGCGACCGAACATCATCGCCGCAGCTTTGCCCCGGTAAGAAGGGCGCTGGAGCTGTAATCTGCCGGCCTGGGCATCCGGGCTGGGCGCGCGATAGCGTTAACCCGGGTTCAGCTTGCTGAGCCCCCTAGTTTCAGGTATCTGGATATGGCCGAACCTCGTTTTATTCACCTGCGCGTTCATAGTGACTACTCCATGATTGATGGATTGGCCAAGATCGGACCGTTGGTGAAAAGAGCCGCCGCGTTAGCCATGCCTGCTTTGGCAATTACCGATTTCACCAACCTGTGTGGTTTGGTGAAGTTCTATGGCAGCGCGCACGGCGCCGGGATCAAACCGATCATCGGCGCGGACTTTCATGTGCAAAGCGAAGTGTTGGGCGATGAACTGGCGCAGCTCACCGTACTGGCCGCCAACAATGAAGGTTATCAAAACCTGACGTTGCTGATTTCCCGCGCTTACCAGCGAGGTTACGGCGCCGCCGGCCCCATTATTGACCGTGACTGGCTGATCGAACACCGTGAAGGGTTAATCCTGCTTTCTGGTGCCCGTCAGGGGGATGTCGGCAAGTTTTTGCTGCGCGGCAACCAGCAACAGGTAGATCAGTGCCTGGACTTCTATCAGCAATATTTCCCGGACAGCTATTATCTCGAACTGATCCGCACAGGCCGGCCGGACGAAGAAAACTACCTGCATGCAGTCGTAGCGCTGGCCACTGAACGTGGGTTGCCGGTGGTGGCCACCAACGACGTGCGTTTTCTGGTAGAGGACGATTTTGACGCCCATGAGATCCGCGTCGCGATCCATGACGGTTTCACGCTTGACGATCCCAAACGCCCGCGCAACTACAGCACTCAACAATACATGCGCAACGAAGACGAGATGTGCGAGCTGTTTGCCGACATCCCCGAAGCGTTGCTCAACAGCGTCGAAATCGCCAAGCGCTGCAATGTCACCATCCGCCTCGGCGAATACTTCCTGCCGCAATTCCCGACCGGTGATATGACCACCGAGGATTTCCTGGTGCTCAAATCGAAGGAAGGGCTGGAAGAGCGCCTGGAATTCCTGTTCCCGGATCCTGAGGTTCGCGCACAGCGTCGTCCTGAATATGACGAACGTCTGGATATTGAGCTGAAAGTGATCAACCAGATGGGCTTCCCGGGCTACTTCCTGATCGTAATGGAGTTCATCCAGTGGTCGAAGGATAACGACGTACCTGTTGGTCCGGGACGTGGTTCCGGTGCCGGTTCGCTGGTGGCTTATGCGCTGAAAATCACCGACCTCGATCCGCTGGAATTTGACTTGCTGTTCGAACGTTTCCTCAACCCGGAACGTGTTTCGATGCCCGACTTCGACGTCGACTTTTGCATGGAAAAACGCGATCTGGTGATTGAGCACGTGGCGGAGATGTATGGCCGCGAGGCGGTATCGCAGATCATCACCTTCGGCACCATGGCGGCGAAAGCGGTTATCCGTGACGTGGGCCGCGTGCTGGGCCACCCGTATGGTTTCGTCGATCGTATCTCCAAGCTGGTGCCGCCCGATCCGGGCATGACCCTGGAAAAGGCCTTTGCCGCCGAACCGCAACTGCCGGAAATTTACGAGGCTGACGAAGAAGTCAAAGCGCTGATCGACATGGCGCGCAAGCTGGAAGGGGTGACGCGTAACGCCGGTAAGCACGCCGGTGGCGTGGTTATCGCACCCACCAAGATCACTGACTTCGCGCCGTTGTATTGCGACGCGGAAGGAAATCACCCGGTCACCCAGTTTGACAAGAATGATGTGGAATACGCCGGGCTGGTGAAGTTCGACTTCCTTGGTTTGCGTACCCTGACCATCATCGACTGGGCGTTGGGGATGATCAATGCCCGGCGAGCGAAAACCGGGTTGGAACCTATTGATATCGCGGCTATTCCGCTCGAAGACAAAAAAAGCTTCGATATGCTGCAGCGCTCGGAAACCACTGCGGTATTCCAGCTCGAATCACGCGGTATGAAGGATCTGATCAAGCGTCTGAAGCCTGACTGTTTCGAAGATATGATCGCGCTGGTGGCGCTGTTCCGCCCGGGACCGTTGCAGTCCGGCATGGTAGATAACTTCATCGACCGCAAACACGGCCGTGAAGAGATTTCTTACCCGGACATCCAATGGCAGCATGAGTCGCTGAAACCGGTGCTGGAGCCGACGTATGGCATCATCCTGTACCAGGAACAGGTCATGCAGATTGCCCAGGTGCTGGCCGGCTATACGCTGGGCGGGGCGGACATGCTGCGTCGTGCGATGGGTAAAAAGAACCCGGTTGAGATGGCCAAGCAGCGCGGCGGTTTCGAGGATGGGGCGAAATCGCGCGGTATCGACGGTGAACTGTCGGTAAAAATCTTCGATCTGGTTGAGAAATTCGCCGGTTACGGTTTTAACAAATCGCACTCCGCCGCCTATGCGTTGGTGTCATATCAGACGCTGTGGCTCAAAGCTCACTATCCGGCCGAGTTTATGGCAGCGGTAATGACCGCCGATATGGACAACACCGACAAGGTGGTGGGGCTGGTGGATGAATGCTGGCGCATGGGCCTGAAAATCCTGCCGCCGGACATCAACAGCGGCCAGTACCACTTCCACGTTAACGATGAAGGCGAGATCGTTTATGGCATCGGCGCCATCAAAGGCGTTGGCGAAGGGCCGATTGAAGCCATTCTCGAAGCGCGTAACAGCGGGGAGCAGGGCTACTTTAAAGACCTGTTCGATCTGTGCGCGCGCTCAGATATCAAAAAACTGAACCGCCGCATTCTGGAAAAACTGATCATGTCCGGGGCGTTCGATCGCCTTGGGCCGCACCGTGCCGCATTGATGAGCTCACTGGGCGACGCGTTGAAAGCGGCCGATCAGCATGCGAAAGCCGAAGCGATCGGCCAGGTGGACATGTTTGGCGTTCTGGCGGAAGCGCCGGAGCAGGTGGAGCAATCCTACGCCAACGTGCCACGCTGGCAGGAGCAGGTGGTGCTGGATGGTGAACGGGAAACGCTGGGGCTGTACCTGACCGGCCACCCGATCACCCAGTACCTGAAGGAGATCGAACGTTACGCCGGTGGCCAGCGTTTGAAAGATATGCACCCGACGGATCGGGGCAAAATGACGACCGCTGTTGGGCTGGTGATCGCCTCGCGGGTTATGGTCACCAAGCGCGGTAACCGCATCGGTATTTGTACGCTGGATGACCGTTCAGGTCGTCTGGAGGTGATGTTATTCACCGATGCGTTAGAAAAATACCAGCATTTGTTGGAAAAAGACCGTATCCTGATCGCCAGTGGACAGGTCAGCTTTGATGACTTTAGCGGTGGGCTTAAAATGACGGCCCGCGAACTAATGGACATCAGTGAAGCCCGTGAAAAATACGCTCGTGGGCTTGCTATCTCGCTGACGGACAGGCAAATTGATGACCAGCTTTTGAACCGTCTCCGTCAGTCGTTGGAACCCCATCGCTCGGGGACGATTCCAGTGCATCTTTACTATCAACGGGAAGATGCGCGGGCCAAGCTGCGTTTTGGCGCAACCTGGCGCGTGACGCCCACCGACCGCTTGTTGATAGATTTGCGGACTTTGGTAGGTAATGAGCAGGTGGAACTGGAATTTGACTAATATAGGAATGCTATGAGTCTGAATTTTCTTGATTTTGAACAGCCGATTGCAGAGCTGGAAGCGAAAATTGACTCGCTGACTGCAGTCAGTCGTCAAGACGAAAAATTAGATATTAATCTGGACGAAGAGGTTCAGCGCCTTCGTGAAAAGAGCGTTGAGCTGACGCGCAAGATTTTTTCCGATCTTGGGGCTTGGCAAATTGCCCAATTGGCACGCCACCCGCGCCGTCCTTATACCCTGGATTATATCAAACACATCTTTACCGACTTCGAAGAGTTGGCCGGCGACCGCGCTTATGCCGATGATAAAGCGATCGTTGGTGGTATTGCGCGCCTGGATGGCCGCCCGGTGATGATCATTGGTCATCAGAAAGGCCGCGAAACCAAAGAGAAAATCCGCCGTAACTTCGGTATGCCGGCACCAGAAGGCTACCGCAAGGCACTGCGTCTGATGGAAATGGCTTCCCGCTTCAAGTTGCCGTTGATCACCTTCATCGACACGCCAGGGGCCTATCCGGGCGTGGGCGCGGAAGAACGCGGCCAGTCGGAGGCCATCGCCCGCAACCTGCGTGAAATGTCTCGCCTGAATATCCCGGTGATCTGCACCGTGATCGGCGAAGGCGGTTCTGGCGGCGCGTTGGCGATCGGCGTTGGCGATAAAGTGAATATGCTGCAATACAGCACTTATTCGGTGATCTCGCCGGAAGGTTGCGCCTCAATTCTGTGGAAGAGCGCCGACAAAGCGCCATTGGCCGCAGAAGCGATGGGCATTACCGCACCTCGCCTGAAAGAGCTGAAGCTGATCGATTCGGTGATCCCGGAACCCTTGGGTTCTGCCCACCGTGACGTACCGGCAATGGCAGCCTCGCTGAAAGCGCAATTGCTGGCTGACCTGAAAGATCTCGATGGCCTGAACAACGAAGAGTTGCTCAATCGCCGCTACCAGCGCCTGATGAACTACGGCTATTGCTGAGTTTTGTCCTGTGTTGCAAAAAACCGCCTTCGGGCGGTTTTTTTATTTCTGATGAAAAAGCCGCGGTTGTACGCAAGCTTTTTGCGCTGCGGCGCGCAGCATGCCGATGACGGGGTACACAGCGCCGTATTTTCATGTTGTTATAGAGGTTTGGCGGTTAACTGACAGGAGCAGCCGATGAATATCATCGCAATCATGAGCCCAACGGGCGTCTATTACAAAGATGAGCCTATTCGTGAGCTGCACACCGCATTGGCTACGATGGGTTTCCAGTTGGTTTATCCGAAAAACGGCGGTGACCTGCTAAAGCTGATCGAAGCCAATGCGCGTATTTGCGGGGTGATTTTCGACTGGGACGATTACAGCCTGGAGCTGTGCAGCGAAATTAACGAGCTGAATGAATATCTGCCGCTATATGCGTTTATCAACCAGTATTCCACCTTCGACGTCAGCCTGCATGAAATGCGCATGGTGCTGTATTTCTTTGAGTACGGCCTGAATGCGGCGGATGATATTGCACAGCGCATCCGGCAATATACCGCAGAATATATCGATACCATTACACCGCCCTTAACCAAGGCGCTGTTCAACTATGTGCGTGAGGGCAAATATACCTTTTGCACCCCAGGGCATATGGCCGGTACCGCTTTCCAGAAAAGCCCTGTTGGTTGCCTGTTTTACGATTTTTTCGGTGCCAACACCTTAAAAGCCGATGTCTCCATATCGGTGACCGAACTGGGTTCGCTGCTGGACCACACCGGCCCGCACCTGGAGGCCGAAGAGTATATCGCGCGCACCTTTAACGCCGAGCAGAGCTATCTGGTGACCAATGGCACTTCCACCGCCAACAAGATTGTCGGTATGTATTCGGCACCGGTCGGCAGCACGGTATTGATCGACCGCAACTGTCATAAATCGCTGTGCCATCTGCTGATGATGAGCGATATCGTGCCGATTTACCTGCGTCCGTTGCGTAACGCCTACGGCATTCTTGGCGGCATTCCGCAGCATGAATTTACTCATGAGAGCATTGCCGGCCGGGTCGCCGCCACCGCGAATGCCAGTTGGCCGGTACATGCGGTGATCACCAACTCAACCTATGACGGCCTGCTGTATAACACCGATTACATCAAGCAGACGCTGGACGTGCCATCCATCCATTTTGACTCCGCCTGGGTACCCTATACCAACTTCCATCCGATCTACGAAGGCAAGAGCGGCATGAGCGGTGAGCGCATGCCCGGCAAGGTGATCTACGAAACGCAGTCCACGCACAAACTGCTGGCGGCATTCTCGCAGGCCTCGATGATTCATATTAAAGGCGATTACGACGAAAGCACCTTTAACGAAGCCTATATGATGCATACCACCACCTCACCGAACTACGGCATTGTGGCATCGATGGAAACCGCCGCCGCGATGCTGCGCGGCAACCCTGGGCGGCGCTTGATCAACCGTTCGGTAGAGCGCGCACTGCATTTTCGTCGCGAGGTACAGCGACTGCGAGAGGAGAGCGATAGCTGGTTCTTCGATATCTGGCAGCCCGAAGAGATCGATGAGGCGCAATGCTGGCCGCTGAATCCGGATGATAACTGGCATGGGTTTGGCAATACCGACAGCGATCATATGTACCTCGATCCGATCAAGGTGACGATCCTGACGCCGGGAATGAACGAGCTGGGTACGTTGGAAGAGAGTGGGATCCCGGCGGCGCTGGTGGCGAAATACCTGGACGAACGCGGCATCGTGGTGGAAAAAACCGGGCCTTATAATCTGTTGTTCCTGTTCAGTATCGGCATTGATAAAACCAAGGCGATGAGCCTGTTGCGCGGCCTGACCGATTTCAAACGTGCTTACGATCTTAATCTGCGGGTGAAGAACATGCTGCCGGATCTGTATGCGGAGGATCCTGATTTCTACCGTAATATGCGCATCCAGGATCTGGCTGCCGGGATCCACCGTCTGATCTGCAGGCACGATCTGCCGCAGCTGATGCTGCGGGCGTTCGACGTGCTGCCGGAAATGAAGCTGACGCCGCACCAGATGTTCCAGCAGCAGGTACGCGGGAATGTGGAAACCTGCGAGCTGGATCAACTGGTGGGCAAGGTGGCAGCCAATATGATCCTGCCTTATCCGCCAGGGGTGCCGCTGGTGATGCCGGGGGAGATGATCACCGAGGAGAGCCGTGCGGTACTCGATTTCTTGCTGATGCTATGCTCCATCGGTGAGCGTTATCCCGGCTTTGAAACCGATATCCACGGTGCGAAACTGACCGAGGACGGGCGTTATCTGGTGAAGGTGCTGAAAACACCATTGGCTTAGGAGGCGCCGGCCGATCTCAACGCTTAAGTGGCATGACCTGAATGACGACCCCGTTTTATCCTGCGGGGTTTTTGCCGTTGACGTTGTAACCCCTGCCGGATACCGTGCTTCATCAGGCAGACAATGAGGCATTACCATGTTGGCATTACGTCAGGTGCACCACATCGCAGTCATTGGTTCAGACTATGCGGCCAGTAAACATTTCTACTGCGACATCCTCGGTTTTACCCTATTGGGTGAGTTTTATCGTGAAGAACGAGACTCATGGAAGGCGGATCTGGCGCTCAATGGCCAATACAGCATCGAACTGTTCTCCTTTCCGTCACCACCGGCCCGTGTCAGCCGCCCGGAAGCATGTGGCCTGCGCCACCTTGCCTTCAGCGTGGACGATATCGAACAGGCTATCGCGCATCTGCAGGACGCTGGGGTAGTGTGCGAGCCGGTACGCGTCGATCCTTATACCCAGTCCCGTTTTACTTTTTTCAGCGATCCTGATGGATTGCCGCTGGAACTGTATGAACGATGAAAGCTTGCCTGAAGGCGGCGGGGTGGTTAACGTGCTGTCCTATGGGTGTTATGGCGGTCTCCAGCCGCCTGTCAGGCGATAAACGATAAACCAATGAATACCGATCAACTTTCCGTACAGGTCAGCCGCCAATTGGGTCCTCACCGGCGTTTGCTGGTGGCATTCAGCGGTGGGCTGGATTCCAGCGTGTTGTTGCACCTGCTGGTGCATCTGCAACGGCAATTACCGGATTTGCAGTTGCGCGCGGTGCATGTACACCATGGCCTGAACGCTTTTGCCGACGAATGGGTGGCCCACTGCCAACGGCAATGCGCCGCCTGGCAGTTGCCGCTGGTGGTCCAACATGTGCAGGTGGATGGCAGGCAGGGCGGGATTGAAGCTGCGGCCCGCGCGGCGCGTTACTCGGCTTTCGTCGCTACGCTGGCTGCCGATGAGGCCTTGCTCACCGCGCAACATCTTGATGACCAATGCGAGACCTTCCTGTTGGCGTTGAAACGCGGCAGTGGCCCGGCTGGCCTGTCGGCGATGGCTGCTCAGGCCTCATTGGGAAGTAACCCTTTGCTGCGTCCGTTGCTGGGTATATCGCGTCTGCAGTTGGAGGATTACGCACAGCGGCATCAGCTTGCCTGGATTGATGACGACAGCAATCAGGACCCGCGTTTCGACCGCAATTTCCTGCGCCTGCAGGTGTTACCGCTGCTGAACCAGCGCTGGCCGTATTTTGCCGCTGCGACGGCTCGCAGCGCCAGCCTGTGTGCGGAACAAGAGCAACTGCTGGATGAGCTGCTGTCAGAACAGCTGCACTCGTTGCTCGATGAAGATAATGCGCTGGCGATCGACGGCCTGTTGGGCTGTAGCCCAGCGCGGCGTTTTGCCTTGCTGCGCCGTTGGATCGCACTGTTTGGCGTTACCATGCCTTCACGCGAGCAGTTGCAGCGGCTATGGGACGAGGTGGCGCTCTGTCGGGATGACGCCGAACCGCAGTTGCAGCCGGGGCAATATCAGATCCGTCGTTTTCGCCGGCGTTTGTATCTGCTGCCGATAATGGCGGATTTGCGCGAACTCTGCCTGAACTGGTCGTTGGTGGAGCCACTCGAGCTGCCGGATGGATTGGGTAAGCTGAGTAGCGGGGCGGGCGATATTTGTCTGCGGGCACCGCAGCGGCAACAGAAGGTGAGCGTTCGTTTTACCGCTCAGGGAAAAATCCGCATCCTTGGCCGAACTCATTCCCGGTCAGTTAAAAAACTGTGGCAGGAATTGAGTGTGCCGCCGTGGCAGCGCGAACGTACCCCGTTGATTTATTATGATGACCAGCTTATCGCTGCGCTGGGCGTGTTTGTCAGCGAAGCCGGCCAGACGCCAGAAGGGGAGCAATCCTGGCGGCTGCATTGGCATAAAAAATAATAATAATGTGAGGAGCAATGATGAAATTTGTTAGTGCAATGGCTGTGGTGTTCGGTCTTTTCAGCCTGTCGGCCATAGCGGCGGGTGATGTGGCCGCAGGGAAGGGAAAATCCGCCAGCTGTGTCGCGTGCCACGGCGCGGAGGGGAAGGTGTCGGTGCCGATGTATCCGAATCTGGCCGGGCAAAACGCCATGTATCTGGAGCATGCGCTGCAGGCGTATAAAAAAGGGGAGCGCAACGGCGGGCAGGCTGAAGTGATGAAGGCCTATGTCTCAGCGTTGTCTGATGATGATATTGCCGATCTGGCCGCGTATTATGCCAGTCTTAAACCATAGCCAGTCTTAAACCATCGCCGGCCTGAAGCCATAAATGACGAGGGCAGCCGTTGGGCTGCCCTGTTGGGATGGCGTTACCGAAAAATCAATCAGACAGGCTGACGACTACGGTACCGATTTCCGGATGACTGAAACTGAGGATGTGATCCAGACGCAAGCTGAGAGCATTGCCAGCCTGATCGATAATCAGGTACTCAACGCCCTTGGTAAATTTCAGCTCGGTGGCTTTGCCTTCGAGTTTTTCTCCGTCGCGTAACTCCAGCTTCAGAATGTAGTTATGCTGACAGGCGAGTTCCAGGCTTTCATAGTCATCGCAATTGATGGATTGGTACTCATCATTCATCAACATAGTCGCTCACCAATAAGTTAGCGGCGGCAAAGGCCGCCTGTTCCCTAACGGAGGACGGTAGCGCGTTATCCGCAGCAACTTCGTCCAATGCCTTTAATACACATGCTAACGCATCAGGCACGTAGCCGAGATCCCCACTGCCGATCTCGGCGTAAAAACGGCGTACTAACTCACAGTATTGTTGCACAGTTTCCTCCCTTAAGAACCTCTGCGTCATCGAAGTCTCGTATGGCGATGAGGCGCAGGCTCTCGGAGCTTTACTTAATCCTAGTCGACTATAGCACAGCTGTTGGGGAGTTATTAGCACCTCAGCGTGGCTTTCGCACTGCGCTTTGCCCAGCCGCGCTGGCTGCGGATGGGCCAAATCTAGTACACTGTCGCCTGATAATAATGAGGTCACCCATGGCGCTGAAAGCAACTATTTATAAAGCCACGGTCAATATCGCTGATATGGATCGTCACTTCTACCACGACGCCACGCTCACCCTGGCCCAACATCCTTCCGAAACCGAACAGCGTATGATGCTGCGCCTGCTGGCCTGGATCTGCCACGCCGATGAACGTCTGGTGTTTACCAAGGGCTTGAGCGCCGAAGACGAACCGGAGATCTGGCGGCGTAATGACCACAACGGGCTGGAAATGTGGATAGAAATGGGCCTGCCTGATGAGAAGCGAATCAGGAAAGCCTGCAACCAATCACCGCGAGTGGTGCTTTACGCCTACGGCGAACGCGCCGGGCACGTTTGGTGGCAGGGTATCCAGAGCAAAGTGGCAAACCACAAAAACCTAAGCATCCGTTTTCTGGATGATGAACAATTAGGCAAATTGGCAGCGATGGCCAGCCGCAATATGACGCTGCAAGCCACGTTGCAAGAAGGAACTATCTGGCTTTCCGATGCTCAGAATTGTCTGGAAATCCAGTTTGCCGAGTGGCAACAGGCGCAGGTGTGACCGGTGCTTGAACTGTCAAGAAACGTAGCCATACCGGATAACGAGCTGGAACTGACGGCGATCCGCGCACAGGGCGCGGGTGGCCAGCACGTGAACAAAACCTCAACGGCTATCCATTTGCGCTTTGACATCCGGGCGTCCAGCCTGCCAGAGTATTATAAGGAAAGGCTGCTGGCCCTGAATAATCATTTAATTACCGCCGACGGCGTGGTGATTATTAAAGCGCAGGAATATCGTAGCCAGGAATTAAACCGCGAGGCGGCGCTGGCCAGGCTGGTGGCGTTGATTCAGCAGGCGATGGTGGTGGAAAAAACGCGCAGAGCGACCAAGCCCACGAAAGGGGCAAAATTACGTCGGCTGGAAGGCAAGGTACGTAAAGGCGCGACTAAAGCGCTGCGCGGCAAGATCCGCACTTAAGGATACATGAAGCACAGTAGGAGAATAGCTGTGAAGAAAATAACAATAGCCCTGTTTTTAGCGGCAGGGGCGCTCTCATTATTGGGATGTAATAATCAGTATCAGCCGAAAGAACAACCTCTTCAGGCGATGCAGCAGAGTTATCAGGGCGTACTGCCTTGTGCTGATTGCGGTGGCCTGGATACTGCGCTGTTCCTGGATGAAGACGGTACTTTCGTTTTGCAGGAAACCTATCGCGAAACCAAAGACGGGAACCAGACTTTTGCCGATTATGGCAGATGGGCGCGAACCGCAGATAAGCTGGTACTGACCGACAGCCATGGAGAAAAACGCTATTTCCGCCCAGTGGGCAAGAGCCTGGAAATGCTGGATCAAAGCGGCGCTGTGATTGAGTCCAGGTTGAACTACCGCCTGGAACCGGTGGAAAAAGCATTGCCTAAAACGCCGATGGCGCTCAAAGGTAGCTACACCTACATGGCGGATGCCGCGGTGTTCAAGGATTGCGCTACCGGCAAGACTTTCCCGGTAGACAATACTATCGCGCTGGAACAAGGATATGCCAAGGCGTACAAAACCCCGGGTGAGCCGGTGTTCCTGACCTTGAATGGCCATTTCAGCGTTCAGCCGTCAATGGAAGAAGGGCAAACCGAGAGGGCGTTGGTGCCGGACGGCAAGATAGCCTTCGACAACAACAAGAACTGCGACAGCAAATAATCGCCATAAAAAAACCCGCCTCGGCGGGTTTTTTACTTTCTGATGCAGCAGGTTAGCGCTTGATCTGCCCCAGCAGGAAATCAACGATTTCGCCGGTTTTAATCATTTGCTTCTCGCCGATGCGGCGGTTTTTGTATTCAATCTCTTCGCTGTCGAGGTTACGGTCGCCGATGACGATTGAATGCGGTACGCCAATCAATTCCATATCCGCGAACATCACGCCCGGGCGCTCTTTACGATCGTCCAGAATAACGTCGATACCGTGCGAACGCAGGGTGTTGTACAGTTCTTCAGCCAGCGCCTGTACGCGGAAGGATTTGTGCATGTTCATTGGCAGAATAGCCACCTGGAACGGGGCGATGGCGTCCGGCCAGATGATGCCGCGATCGTCGTGGTTCTGTTCGATGGCGGCAGCCACCACGCGAGTCACCCCGATCCCGTAGCAACCCATGGTCAGCACCTGGTTGCGGCCATCTTCACCCTGAACGGTGGCTTTCATCGCTTCAGAGTATTTGGTGCCGAGCTGGAAGATATGACCCACTTCGATACCGCGTTTGATCAACAGCGTGCCTTTACCGTCCGGGCTGGCGTCGCCTTCTACCACGTTACGAATATCGGCAACCTGCGGCAGCGGCAGATCGCGCTCCCAGTTAATGCCGAAGTAGTGTTTGCCGTCGATATTAGCGCCGGCACCAAAATCGCTCATCGCCGCTACGCTGCGATCGGCCACGACCGGAACCTGCAGATTGACCGGGCCGAGGGAACCTGGGCCGGCACCGACGATGGCGCGGATTTCTTCTTCGGTAGCAAAGGTCAACGGAGTGGCTACCTGTGGCAGCTTCTCGGCCTTGATTTCGTTCAGCTCGTGGTCGCCGCGTACCAGAAGGGCAATCAGCTTGTGGCCGCTTTCTTTTTCGGCGTGCACCAGCAGCGTTTTGACGGTCTTCTCAACCGGTAGTTGGAATTGCTCTACCAACTCGGCGATGGTCTTGGCGTTCGGCGTATCCACAACACGCAGTTCTTCGCTGGCGGCCGCGCGCGGCTGAGCCGGTGCCACTGCTTCTGCCAATTCGATATTGGCGGCAAAGTCAGAACCGGTAGAGAACACGATATCGTCTTCACCGCTGTCGGCCAGTACCTGGAACTCGTGTGATGCACTACCGCCAATCGAGCCGGTGTCTGCATGCACAGGGCGGAAATCCAGGCCCATGCGGCTGAAGATTTTGCTGTAGGCTTCGTACATTGCATCGTAGGTCGCCTGCAGAGACTCCTGCGAAGTATGGAACGAGTAGGCGTCTTTCATCAGGAATTCGCGAGAACGCATCACGCCGAAACGCGGGCGCACTTCATCACGGAACTTGGTCTGAATCTGGAAGAAGTTCAGTGGCAGCTGTTTGTAAGAGCTGATCTCGTTACGGATAAGATCCGTAATCACTTCTTCGTGCGTTGGGCCCAGCACAAACGGACGTTCGCCGCGATCGACAAAGCGCAGCAGCTCAGGACCATACTGTTCCCAACGACCGCTTTCCTGCCATAAATCGGCGGGCTGTACCACCGGCATACAAACTTCGATCGCGTTGGCATTGTTCATTTCTTCGCGGACGATGTTCTCAACCTTTTTCAGAACGCGCAGGCCGGTTGGCAACCAGGTGTAAAGACCTGAGGCCAGCTTGCGAATCATCCCGGCGCGCAGCATCAGCTGGTGGCTGATCACTTCGGCGTCGGCAGGTGTCTCCTTCAGGGTGGAGAGCAAATATTGGCTAGTACGCATGGTGTTTTGGTTCCGTTAGAACTGCAAATTGCATCGGGCTGCCACAGTGGCGGCCAAAAGTGACAAAAGTGCTTTAGTTTACCAGTGCGAGCGGGTTGTCAAAAGAGAGACGGTGGAATTTTAACGCAGGTCGAGTGACAACACCTCGGTTTGCTGATCCACCACCCGCCAGCGCACGTTGAAATCCAGTAGCCAAACAGCATAATCCCGTTCCGCTTCTTGTCCCTTGCGGTAGGCCGGACGGGGATCCTGGGCCAGCACCTGGGTGATAAAACGCCGCAACTGCGGATAGCGTTGTTGGTGCTGTTGTAGCTGTTGTTCAGCCTTGGGAGCAAAGCGTACTGACATATCGCCGGCGGGCGCCGTCTGAGCAAACCCGGCGCGGGCCTGCGGTTGGCTTTCGGCAAATGGCAGGTAGGGCTTGATATCCACCACCGGTGTGCCGTCAACCAGATCGAGGCTGCCCAACTCCAGCACCACTTCGCTCCCCTTAATGCGCACGCCTTTTAATTCTATTAACGACATGCCGAGCGGGTTGGGGCGAAAGGTGGAGCGGGTGGCAAACACGCCCATCCGGGTATTGCCGCCAAGACGCGGTGGCCGCACGGTGGGGCGCCAGCCACCTTCCAGGGTTTGATGGAAAATAAACATCACCCACAGATGGCTGAAATCGCTGAGGCCGCGCACTGCCTCCGCCTGATTGTAGGGCGGTAGCAGCACCAGTTCACCGCCACCGTCTTCGACTAACCCCGGCTGGCGGGGTACGGCGAACTTTTCTTTATACGGTGAACGGATGGTTCCGATCTGATTGAAGACAAACTCGGTCATTTGGACGAAACGTTAAGCGCTGAACCCTGGCAAATAGCCTGTTGGTAGCAACCGGCAACGCCGCTGACAATCTGGCAATCATGCAATAGCACGGCGTTTGCTTTCATGTAAGACGCGCGGATTTGCATGCGTTTACGGGCTGTCGCCAGATTTGGCGGTGAATCCTGTACGGTGGTCTGGCATGACTCACCAGAGACCTCACCCAGATCGCGGAAAGGTTTGCCCACTAATTCTTCTGCGCTTTTATACAGTTTTACCGGCGCTGGACGTGCCGCTGATGTGGTCTTTGTCGGTGTGGTTACAGTCGGTTTGCTGGTGTTGTTTGTTGAGGAGGGCGCGATACGCTGCGACGAACACCCTGCCAGCGCGAGCGCTAACAAACAGAGAGATAAAACACGCATTGAGATTCCTCTGTCTTTTATAGAAGTGGCGCTATTGAAGCAATCTACGGCGGAAATAACAAGACGGGCCGGAGCCCGTCTTGCAATTATAGGAATAAAATCGGTAATTAATGATTACCAGCCTTTTACTGCACCACCGTTAAAGATCTTGTTAGCCGCTGCGTTAACTTCGTCAGACTGGTATGCCTGCACGAACTTCTTCACGTTTTCCGCGTCTTTGTTGTCTTCGCGGGCAACCAGCAGGTTAACGTACGGTGAGTCTTTATCTTCAACAAACAGACCGTCTTTTGCCGGAGTCAGGCCGATCTGGCTGGCGTAGGTCGTGTTGATCACCGCCAGTGCGATTTGCTGATCGTCCAGGGAGCGCGGCAGCTGTGGGGCTTCCAGCTCTACCAGCTTCAGGTTTTTCGGGTTCTCCGTTACGTCCAGCACGGTCGGCAGCAGGCCAACGCCGTCTTTCAGTTTGATCAGGTTAACCTTCTGCAGCAGCAGCAAAGAACGACCCAGGTTGGTCGGGTCGTTAGGCAGGGCTACCTGGGAGCCGTCTTTCAACTCATCCAGTGATTTGATTTTCTTGGAGTAACCGGCAATCGGGTAAACGAAGGAGTTGCCTACCGATACCAGTTTATAGCCGCGATCCTTGATTTGCTGATCCAGATAGGGTTTGTGCTGGAAGGCGTTCAGATCGATATCGCCTTTGCTCAGTGCTTCGTTTGGCAGCACGTAGTCATTGAACGTCACCAGTTCAACGTCCAGACCGTATTTCTCTTTTGCCACTTTCTGAGCTATTTCAGCAACCTGCTGCTCAGCACCGACGATGACGCCCACTTTAATATGGTTTGGATCTTTTTCTTCCTGACCGCAGCCTGCCAGAGCCAGAGTACCGATCAGTGCGCCGATTGCCGCGATGGATTTAAATTTTAACGACATATCCCTTCCTCATTAGACTCGCATTAAAAATACGCTGTGTGAGCGCAGTTGCTGTGAAAACTATTTGTGGGTGACGGTCTTTACAATCCGATCGCCAGAGAACTGAATCAGATAGACCAGCACTACCAGTAATACTAATACGGTATTCATCACTGTGGCGTTATAACCGATATAACCGTACTGATAACCGATTTGGCCCAGACCGCCGGCGCCAACCGCGCCACCCATGGCGGAATAGCCAACCAGGGTAATCAGCGTGATGGTGGCAGCATTCACCAGACCGGGCAGGGCTTCCGGCAACAGCACCTTTTTGATGATTTGCATCGGGGTTGCACCCATCGCGCGGGCCGCTTCCACCAAACCGGATGGGATCTCCAGCAGGGCGTTTTCCACCATACGGGCGATAAACGGCGCGGCTCCTACGGTCAAGGGTACGATGGCTGCCTGAAGGCCAATCGAGGTACCGACGATAAGACGCGTAAACGGAATCATCCACACCAACAAGATAATGAACGGAATGGAACGGAACACATTCACCAGCCCGGACAGGGTTTTATACAGCGTATTGTTGGCGACAATCTGCCCCGGACGGGTCACATACAGCAGCACGCCAACCGGCAGGCCGAGCACGAAACCGAAGAAGCCGGAGACAAAGGTCATCATGACGGTTTCCCATACGCCACGTGCCATTAACCACATCATTGCCTCAGACATAACCCAGAACCTCTACTTTTACCTGATTTTCCTGCAGGAACTTAATCGTTGCCAGCGCGTCTTCATCGCTGCCGTGCAGCTCCGCCAGCATTACGCCGAATTTCACACCGCCGGCATAATCCATCTGGGCGCTGATGATGTTGTTATTAACGTTGAAGCGGCGAGCGGCCTCTGACAGCAAAGGTGCATCGACGGACTGGCCGGTGAACTCGAGACGCAGCAGCGGTTGACGGCCGCCACTGCGTTCCGGCGCCAAACGCTTGGCATAATCGTCCGGGATATCCAGATGCAGCGTGGATTGAATAAATTGTTGGGCCAGCGGTGTTTTCGGGTGTGAGAACACTTCGCTGACGCTATCTTTTTCAATCAACTGCCCCTGGCTGATAACCGCAACCTGATCGCAGATGCGTTTTACCACGTCCATTTCATGGGTGATCAACAAAATGGTCAGGCCGAGGCGGCGATTGATGTCTTTCAGCAGTTCCAGAATTGAACGGGTGGTTGCCGGATCCAGCGCGCTGGTGGCCTCGTCACACAGCAGCACTTTAGGCTGGCTTGCCAAGGCTCGGGCAATCGCTACACGCTGCTTCTGGCCACCGGACAAATTGGCAGGGTAGGCGTCGTGTTTGTCCGACAGCCCGACCAGCTCCAACAATTCGGTCACGCGCTTTTTGATTTCAGCGCGCGGGGTATTGTCCAGTTCCAATGGCAGCGAAACGTTGCCAAATACCGTGCGGGAAGACAGCAGGTTAAAATGTTGGAAAATCATGCCGATCTGACGGCGAGCGCGTGTCAGTTCGCTTTCGGACAGCGAGGTCAGATCCTGTCCGTCAACCAGCACCTGGCCGGAGGTTGGTCGCTCAAGCATGTTGGCGCAGCGGATCAGCGTACTTTTACCGGCCCCGGAGGCACCGATAACGCCGTAAATTTGCCCGGCAGGGACGTGAAGAGTCACGTCAGAGAGCGCATTAATAGAGCGCGAACCCTGCTGGAACACTTTGGTGATGTTAGAAAGTTTAATCATATTCTTCTTATTTTAGCGTGGTTGCCCGTGGCTAGATAAAAGTAAACCCCGGCGTGGACCAAGGTATGGGTCAGATGTTAAGGCGTCTAGACGTCCAAGTCAACGACCAACACTGTTCTCTGCCGTTCTCAGCACCGGGTAAAACATGCGATACTGTACGCGTTTTCAGGCCCTCAGGAGTAAACCGGTGACACAAAGCGTTCCAGCAATTTTCCTAGATCGTGACGGCACGATTAATGTCGATCATGGCTACGTCCATGAAATCGATGACTTCCACTTTATTGATGGCGTGATTGACGCCTGTCGCGAGCTTAAAAAGATGGGCTTTGCCCTGGTATTGGTCACCAACCAGTCCGGTATCGCGCGCGGCAAGTTCGACGAAAAACAGTTTATGTACCTGACCGAGTGGATGGACTGGTCACTGGCCGATCGCGACGTTGACCTGGATGGCATCTATTTCTGTCCGCATCATCCAGAAGCGGTAATAGAAGAGTACCGTCAGACGTGTGATTGCCGTAAACCGCAGCCGGGCATGTTGTTGCAGGCGCAGCAGGAATTAAACATCGATATGGCCTCTTCTTATATGGTTGGCGACAAACCGGAAGATATGCAGGCGGCCATTGCGGCAGGCGTTGGCACCAAAGTGCTGGTGCGTACCGGCAAGCCGGTCACCGATCAGGGAGAAAAACTGGCGGATTGGGTGTTAAACAGCCTGGCAGACCTGCCGGAAGCCATCAAAAAGCGGGTTTAGTAGGCGTTATGCATGAATAGTGAGCGGTCGGAAAAAAAGTGAATATTAATCCTTGTCATTCTGAACCGGCTCCCTATAATGCGCCTCCATCGACACGGAACATGTGAACAACTTCACAGAGTCTCCGGGGTTCGAAGAGAAAAAATCCTGAAAATTAGGGTTGACTCTGAAAGAGGAAAGCGTAATATACGCCACCTCGAGATAGCAAGCTACGGCGGCTAACTCACTGCTCTTTAACAATTTATCAGACAATCTGTGTGGGCACTCCACAAGACGATATCCAGTACCTTCGGGTACGAAAAAATATCAAGTCTTGAAGAGTGACTACTGAAGTAAAATTCATTTAGTAACCTTT